>NZ_CP029482.1:0-4800000 GCF_003151075.1 Pseudomonas sp. 31-12 | reverse complement strand
CTGAACACACGCACTGCGGCTATTTGACCGGTTGGAACTCAGGCGCTGTTTCGAGCGCCTGACTCATGTAGTCGACAAAGGCTTTGACCCTGGCGGATTGGCGACGATTCGCCGGGGACACGGCATGAATCGGCAGCGCCTGCGCGGTGTAGTCTTGCAAAATCGCGATCACTTGACCGGCGTTCAGATCCTCGCTGAACAACCACACCGGCGACAACGCAATCCCCAGTCCTCCCAGCACCAGCTCGCGAATCGCTTCGGAGTTGTTGCTTTGTGCATTGCCCTTGATCCGCACCCCGTGACGCTGGGCACCTCTCTCGTAAACCCATAGGTTCTGACTGTTCAGCAGGTTGAATTGCAGGCAGTTGTGTCCGCACAGTTCCTCCGGTGTTTGCGGCTGGCCGAATTGTTTGAGGTAGTCCGGCGCTGCGACGGTCACCCGGTGGGTGGTGCCGATGCGACGGGCGATGAGGCCGCTGTCGGTCAATTCGCCGATCCGAAACGTAACGTCCAGGCCTTCACTGACCAGGTCCTGATTCTGATCGCTGAGTTGAAGGTCTATCTGAACCTGAGGGTGTTGTTTCAGAAACTCAGGGAGTCGCGGTGCAATCTGCAAGCGCCCGAAACTCACGGAGGAACCGATCTTCAGGTTGCCGGCAACCGTTTCGCGTCCTGATTGAAAACTGTGTTCCGCCGCGTCCACAGCTGCCAGGATTTGTCGGCATTCACTGTAGTACCGCTGACCTTCGTCCGTCAGCGAGAGTTGGCGCGTGCTGCG
This sequence comes from Pseudomonas sp. 31-12, assembly GCF_003151075.1. Classification (NCBI taxonomy): domain Bacteria; kingdom Pseudomonadati; phylum Pseudomonadota; class Gammaproteobacteria; order Pseudomonadales; family Pseudomonadaceae; genus Pseudomonas; species Pseudomonas sp. 31-12. The sequence continues at coordinate 4,799,222 of NZ_CP029482.1, read as the reverse complement.
GGAAATCAGTTTCCCGCCCAGTTCAGTTTCCAGCGCCCTCAATACTTTGCTGATGGTCGGCTGGCTGGTCTGCATCTCCCGGGCCACGGCAGAAAAACTGCCCCGTTCGACGACCCGGACGAAGATGGCCATTGCATTGAGTTTGTCCACGGATTTTCTCATTGATGCCAAATGGGCATGGACACTATAGCTATATAGCGTCTTATCGGCATGAGTGTGTGGGAGGAAGATCGGTCCTACAGCCACCTCTGACGGGAATTTACGAAATGACTGACTCACTTGAAATGCGTGCTCTGATTGTTGATTCGGCGAATGGGCCGTTACGCTTGGTTTCCATGCAGCGACCCGTGCCTGGACCGGGTCAGGTGCTCGTCAGGATCAAAGCCAGTGGGGTGAACCCATTGGATGGAAAGATTCGTTCGGGTCAGGCCGCTCATGCGCGTCAGCCTTTGCCGGCGGTGCTGGGGATGGATCTGGCGGGGACAGTTGAGGCATTGGGAGAAGGCGTCAGCGGATGGCTGGCGGGTGATGAGGTCTATGCGATGGCGACCGGCATTGGCGGTGTGCAAGGTTCACTTGCGCAGTTCGCGGTGGTCGATGCGCGGCTGCTGGCTCACAAGCCGGACAATCTGAGTATGCGTGAGGCCGCAGGGTTGCCCTTGGTTTTGATTACAGCATGGGAAGGTTTGGTGGACCGGGCTCGGGTGCGGGCAGGTCAGAAAGTGCTGATTCACGGTGGTGCCGGTGGTGTCGGGCACGTGGCTGTCCAAATAGCCCGGGCTTTCGGTGCCGAAGTGTTCGCCACTGGTTCGGCAGGGCAGCAGGCAATCATCGAAAGCTTCGGTGCGACGTTCATTGATTACCGCAAGTCTTCGGTCGAGGATTATGTGGCGGAGCACACGGCGGGAGAGGGATTCGATATTGTCTACGACACGGTGGGCGGTGAAACGCTGGACGCTTCCTTCAAGGCTGCTCGGATTTACGAAGGGCATGTGGTGAGCTGCCTCGGTTGGGGGCAGCACAGTTTGGCGCCATTGTCGTTTCGGGGCGCGACCTACTCCGGAGTGTTTACCTTATTGCCTTTGTTGACTGGCAAGGGAGGCGAACATCACGGGCAGATCCTTCGGGAAGCCGCGCAGTTGATTGAGGCCGGTAAGTTAAAGCCGTTGCTCGACCCGCGGCAGTTCACCTTGCAAACCGCCGAGGCCGCCCATGAACTGCTCGCTGCTGGAGCAGCTCAAGGGCGGTTGGTCATCGAGATTTAACGCAGGGCCTCAATGACGAACTCCAGTCGATCCTGGCCGAAGTACAACTGATCGCCGACAAACATGCTCGGTGCGCCGAATACACCGCGTTGGACCGCTTTCTCGGTGTTGTCCTTGAGAGCGGCTTTGACTTCCTCATCGGCAGTGAGGGCCAGTACTTCGTTCGGATCGAAACCGTTTTGCGTCAGCACGGCTGCAACAGTCGCCGGATCATCGAGGCTGCGTCCCTCAACCCAGAGTGCGTGGAACAGGCAATCGATAAACGCATGGAAGCGTTCCGGATGACGCAACTGCATACCGGTGACGGCACGCATCAGCATCAGGGTGTTGATAGGGAAGTGGGGGTTGTACTTCAGTGGTACGCCGTATCGTTTGGCGTAGCGGTCCAGGTCCTGAAACATATAGCGACCTTTGGCCGGGATGGTTGCCGGTGAAGCGTTACCGGTGGCTTTGAAAACTCCGCCCAGCAGCATCGGTTTGTAGATCAACTGACTGTCGGTCTGCTCGCAGATCTTTGGCAGTTGGGTATAGGCCAGGTAGGTCGCGGGACTGCCAAGATCGAAAAAGAACTCTACGGTTTTGCTCATCGTCGGTGCGCTCTGCTTATTGTTGTAGGGGAGGGAAGGGCTTACCAGCGTTCGTTCCAGGGGCGCAGATCCAGCTCGAAAGTCCAGGCGTCCCGGGGCTGGTTGTACAAGTACCAATAGTTCTCGGCGATGTGCTCGGGATTGAGGATGCCGTCCTCGTCCTTGGTTGCGTACTTCTCCGGAAAACTGTTGCGAATGAAGTCGGTATCGATGGCGCCGTCGACCACGACGTGGGCAACGTGAATGTTCATCGGTCCAAGTTCGCGGGCCATGCTTTGGGCCAGTGCGCGAATCCCGTGCTTGGCGCCGGCGAACGCTGCAAATCCCGCCGCACCGCGCAGGCCTGCGGTGGCGCCGGTGAATAGAATCGTACCTCGTTGGCGCTTGGCCATTCGTTTGGCCACTTCACGCGCGTTGAGGAAACCTGAGAAACAGGCCATTTCCCAGATCTTGAAATACTTGCGGGCGGTTTCTTCGAGAATGCTGCACGGCACATTGGCGCCTATGTTGAAAACGAACGCTTCGATGGGGCCGATCTCGGTTTCAATCTGCTCGACCAGCGCAATCACGTCCTCTTCCTTGCGCGCATCACAAGCAAATCCGTGGGCGTCACCGCCATTGGCCTTGATTGCATCAACCAACGGCTGGAGTTTGTCCGCGCTGCGACGAGTAACGCAGGCAATGAAACCTTCCTGGGCAAAACGCTTGGCAATGGCGCCGCCGGTGGCATCACCTCCACCGACAACCAGTACGACCTTCTTATTATTCATGGGTAGATCCCTTTGCTAAACGATCGTTAACTGAACGAACGTTATGCTAGGATTCGGCAGGCGTCAAGACGATCAACCCTGAGGGCAAGGCAATGCGTTACTCGGCCAATCACAAGTTGGAAACAAGAGAAAAACTGCTGACAAGCAGCGCGGTGTCGGCCAAAAAGTCCGGTTTTTCCACGGTAGGTGTCGATGGGCTGATGAAGGCGATCGGCTTGAGTGGCGCTGCTTTCTACAGCCATTTTTCGTCGAAGGACGCGCTCTTCGCCTCGATTGTCGAACGCGAGTTGAGCCAAAGCCTGGAGCGATTGGGGGCTGATCAGGATCGCGACAGACTGGAACGTTGCCTGAAACATTATCTGAGCATGTCCCATGTCGAACATCCGGAGTCCGGTTGTGCATTACCGGTACTGGGAGCTGAAATTGCCCGTTCGGATATCGCTATTCGTCAGCAGGCGGAAGTCTGGATTTGTCAGTTGCAGGCAAGTTGGGCGAGGGTTTTGGAAAGCGACAGCCTGGCATGGGCAATTCTGTCGCAGTGCATCGGTGCGCTGGTCGTGGCGCGAATGCTGGCCACTGCGGACATTCAGCGCACTGTGCTGAAGTCCAGTTACGATGAGATTGGCCGCCAGATTGCCGGGCGGCAACAACCTATTTGCAAATGACAATCATGCTTCGGCTGGTATAGCCGGCAGGATTGAGACCAAATGGGTAATCGCCTGGCTCTTCCACGGCATCCCCCGACTTGGCGATGACCTTGTAACCCTTGGGTGCGCACGAGTTGACGGCGCTGGTGTAACACTTGTCCCAGGATGACGAAAGCCCTGAACAGTTGATATGCAGCCCTTTCTTGCCATGTTTGACTTGTGTTTTCGATGTCGCCGCGCAGCCCGCAATTGCGAGTACGGCGACCAGAAGCAAAATTCGTTTCATTACTGTCCTTATAGCGTTCCCGGATCTCGTGCCCGGGTGTGGCTGCATTCGCTTTCGCTTGAAGCGTTCTGATATCCCTATCCTGAAAAATCCATGTCTGACACTGGCTTGCGGGCCTAAACATGGCCTAATTGAGCGGTAAATACCAGACCTGCGTCAAATCCTGTATCAATCCGCCGCGACCGCTGGCTTGGCGGCACTTCCCATGGTCATGGTCGCCCCGACTGAAGCCAGGATGATGCACATGATCGCCATCCACTGTGACAGCGTGAGGTATTCCTGGAGAAACAGTAGGCCAGACAGCGCACCAATAGCCGGTTCAATGCTCATCAATGTGCCGAAGGTCCGGGTCGGCATTCGGGTGAGCGCGATCATCTCCAGCGTGTAGGGCACCGCTGTGGATAGAAGGGCGACACCGATGGCCACGGGGATCAATGATGGAGTCAGCAGCGCGGCGCCGGCATGGACGATGCCGATAGGGGCGACGAACAGTGCGGCAATCATTACTCCCAGTGCCGCGGTCTGCACGCCATTGTCGGCGCCCGCCTTCTGGCCGAACAGGATGTACAGTGCCCAGCACACACCCGCACCCAAGGCATAACCGGCACCTGCAAGGTCGATTCCCACCGTCGTCGCTCCTGTCGGTATCAATAGCAGCAAGCCGATGGCCGCCAAGGCTATCCACAAGAAGTCGATCGCGCGGCGTGAGGCATAGATCGCCACCGCCAGTGGTCCGGTGAACTCCAGGGCTACGGCAATACCGAGGGGGACGGTGCGCAAGGACATGTAAAAGAGAAAGTTCATGCCGCCCAGTGCCATCCCGTAGACGATGACGGTACGCAGGGATTTTGCGGTGAGCTTCGCCCGCCATGGGCGCAACAGGATCAGCATGATCACACTGGCGAAAAGCAGCCGCAGGGTGGTGGTCCCCTGTGCGCCTATAATCGGGAACATGCTTTTGGCCAGTGAAGCTCCGGACTGGATCGACGCCATGGCTATTAATAGCAGGCCAACCGAGAACAGGGTCGAGGCAAGGCTGCGAGGATGGTCATTCATTGCGTGGCATCGTCCGAAGTGGAAGGCGAGAGTGTTGTTCTGTGTGTATTGGGCAATATACTGCGCATTCTCGACGGTTGCGTCTATATATAAGCAGTGATTTTGAACATCCTGATAGAAAAGCCAAATCAGGGGTTGACGGCAGATTCTGGAAGTCTATAATTCGCCCCACTTCCGGCGCAGTCGAAACGGAAAACTCCTTGGTAAACAAAGAGTTACGCAGTTTTCGACAGTGAGTTGCTTCAGGTCATCGAAGCCCAGAAGGAGTTGATCAAGCGGGTTTGTTTGGCTTGATTGACGGTTCGATCTTCTCGGTCGAAAGCGGAGAAAAAGAGGTGTTGACAGCAGCGAGTAACGCTGTAGAATTCGCCTCCCGCTAACGAGAGATCGGAAGCGCAAGTGGTTGAAGTTGCAAAGGAAACTTTGAAAACTTCTGAAAATAACCGCTTGACAGCAACAGAGGCTGCTGTAGAATGCGCGCCTCGGTTGAGACGAAAGATCTTAACCAACCGCTCTTTAACAACTGAATCAAGCAATTCGTGTGGGTGCTTGTGGAGTCAGACTGATAGTCAACAAGATTATCAGCATCACAAGTTACTCCGCGAGAAATCAAAGATGTAACCAACGATTGCTGAGCCAAGTTTAGGGTTTCTTAAAAACCCAAAGATGTTTGAACTGAAGAGTTTGATCATGGCTCAGATTGAACGCTGGCGGCAGGCCTAACACATGCAAGTCGAGCGGCAGCACGGGTACTTGTACCTGGTGGCGAGCGGCGGACGGGTGAGTAATGCCTAGGAATCTGCCTGGTAGTGGGGGATAACGCTCGGAAACGGACGCTAATACCGCATACGTCCTACGGGAGAAAGCAGGGGACCTTCGGGCCTTGCGCTATCAGATGAGCCTAGGTCGGATTAGCTAGTTGGTGAGGTAATGGCTCACCAAGGCGACGATCCGTAACTGGTCTGAGAGGATGATCAGTCACACTGGAACTGAGACACGGTCCAGACTCCTACGGGAGGCAGCAGTGGGGAATATTGGACAATGGGCGAAAGCCTGATCCAGCCATGCCGCGTGTGTGAAGAAGGTCTTCGGATTGTAAAGCACTTTAAGTTGGGAGGAAGGGCATTTACCTAATACGTAAGTGTTTTGACGTTACCGACAGAATAAGCACCGGCTAACTCTGTGCCAGCAGCCGCGGTAATACAGAGGGTGCAAGCGTTAATCGGAATTACTGGGCGTAAAGCGCGCGTAGGTGGTTTGTTAAGTTGGATGTGAAATCCCCGGGCTCAACCTGGGAACTGCATTCAAAACTGACAAGCTAGAGTATGGTAGAGGGTGGTGGAATTTCCTGTGTAGCGGTGAAATGCGTAGATATAGGAAGGAACACCAGTGGCGAAGGCGACCACCTGGACTGATACTGACACTGAGGTGCGAAAGCGTGGGGAGCAAACAGGATTAGATACCCTGGTAGTCCACGCCGTAAACGATGTCAACTAGCCGTTGGGAGCCTTGAGCTCTTAGTGGCGCAGCTAACGCATTAAGTTGACCGCCTGGGGAGTACGGCCGCAAGGTTAAAACTCAAATGAATTGACGGGGGCCCGCACAAGCGGTGGAGCATGTGGTTTAATTCGAAGCAACGCGAAGAACCTTACCAGGCCTTGACATCCAATGAACTTTCCAGAGATGGATTGGTGCCTTCGGGAACATTGAGACAGGTGCTGCATGGCTGTCGTCAGCTCGTGTCGTGAGATGTTGGGTTAAGTCCCGTAACGAGCGCAACCCTTGTCCTTAGTTACCAGCACGTAATGGTGGGCACTCTAAGGAGACTGCCGGTGACAAACCGGAGGAAGGTGGGGATGACGTCAAGTCATCATGGCCCTTACGGCCTGGGCTACACACGTGCTACAATGGTCGGTACAGAGGGTTGCCAAGCCGCGAGGTGGAGCTAATCCCAGAAAACCGATCGTAGTCCGGATCGCAGTCTGCAACTCGACTGCGTGAAGTCGGAATCGCTAGTAATCGCGAATCAGAATGTCGCGGTGAATACGTTCCCGGGCCTTGTACACACCGCCCGTCACACCATGGGAGTGGGTTGCACCAGAAGTAGCTAGTCTAACCTTCGGGAGGACGGTTACCACGGTGTGATTCATGACTGGGGTGAAGTCGTAACAAGGTAGCCGTAGGGGAACCTGCGGCTGGATCACCTCCTTAATCGACGACATCAGCTGCTCCATAAGTTCCCACACGAATTGCTTGATTCATTGAAGAAGACGATAAAGAAGCAGCCCGAAATTGGGTCTGTAGCTCAGTTGGTTAGAGCGCACCCCTGATAAGGGTGAGGTCGGCAGTTCGAATCTGCCCAGACCCACCAATTTTGTGTGGGAACCTGTAGAAATACGGGGCCATAGCTCAGCTGGGAGAGCGCCTGCCTTGCACGCAGGAGGTCAACGGTTCGATCCCGTTTGGCTCCACCACTACTGCTTCTGTTTGTTGAAAGCTTAGAAATGAGCATTCCATTGTGATGATGGTGAATGTTGATTTCTAGTCTTTGGATTAGATCGTTCTTTAAAAATTTGGGTATGTGATAGAAAGATAGACTGAACGTTACTTTCACTGGTAACGGATCAGGCTAAGGTAAAATTTGTGAGTTGCTCTTAATTGAGTATTATCGAATTTTCGGCGAATGTCGTCTTCACAGTATAACCAGATTGCTTGGGGTTATATGGTCAAGTGAAGAAGCGCATACGGTGGATGCCTTGGCAGTCAGAGGCGATGAAAGACGTGGTAGCCTGCGAAAAGCTTCGGGGAGTCGGCAAACAGACTTTGATCCGGAGATGTCTGAATGGGGGAACCCAGCCATCATAAGATGGTTATCTTAAGCTGAATACATAGGCTTAAGAGGCGAACCAGGGGAACTGAAACATCTAAGTACCCTGAGGAAAAGAAATCAACCGAGATTCCCTTAGTAGTGGCGAGCGAACGGGGACTAGCCCTTAAGTGGCTTTGAGATTAGCGGAACGCTCTGGAAAGTGCGGCCATAGTGGGTGATAGCCCTGTACGCGAAAATCTCTTAGTCATGAAATCGAGTAGGACGGAGCACGAGAAACTTTGTCTGAATATGGGGGGACCATCCTCCAAGGCTAAATACTACTGACTGACCGATAGTGAACTAGTACCGTGAGGGAAAGGCGAAAAGAACCCCGGAGAGGGGAGTGAAATAGATCCTGAAACCGTATGCGTACAAGCAGTGGGAGCCCACTTTGTTGGGTGACTGCGTACCTTTTGTATAATGGGTCAGCGACTTATTTTCAGTGGCGAGCTTAACCGAATAGGGGAGGCGTAGCGAAAGCGAGTCTTAATAGGGCGTCTAGTCGCTGGGAATAGACCCGAAACCGGGCGATCTATCCATGGGCAGGTTGAAGGTTGGGTAACACTAACTGGAGGACCGAACCGACTACCGTTGAAAAGTTAGCGGATGACCTGTGGATCGGAGTGAAAGGCTAATCAAGCTCGGAGATAGCTGGTTCTCCTCGAAAGCTATTTAGGTAGCGCCTCATGTATCACTGTAGGGGGTAGAGCACTGTTTCGGCTAGGGGGTCATCCCGACTTACCAAACCGATGCAAACTCCGAATACCTACAAGTGCCGAGCATGGGAGACACACGGCGGGTGCTAACGTCCGTCGTGAAAAGGGAAACAACCCAGACCGTCAGCTAAGGTCCCAAAGTTATGGTTAAGTGGGAAACGATGTGGGAAGGCTTAGACAGCTAGGAGGTTGGCTTAGAAGCAGCCACCCTTTAAAGAAAGCGTAATAGCTCACTAGTCGAGTCGGCCTGCGCGGAAGATGTAACGGGGCTCAAACCATACACCGAAGCTACGGGTATCACTTAGGTGATGCGGTAGAGGAGCGTTCTGTAAGCCTGTGAAGGTGAGTTGAGAAGCTTGCTGGAGGTATCAGAAGTGCGAATGCTGACATGAGTAACGACAATGGGTGTGAAAAACACCCACGCCGAAAGACCAAGGTTTCCTGCGCAACGTTAATCGACGCAGGGTTAGTCGGTCCCTAAGGCGAGGCTGAAAAGCGTAGTCGATGGAAAACAGGTTAATATTCCTGTACTTCTGGTTATTGCGATGGAGGGACGGAGAAGGCTAGGCCAGCTTGGCGTTGGTTGTCCAAGTTTAAGGTGGTAGGCTGGAATCTTAGGTAAATCCGGGATTCTAAGGCCGAGAGCTGATGACGAGTGTTCTTTTAGAACACGAAGTGGTTGATGCCATGCTTCCAAGAAAAGCTTCTAAGCTTCAGGTAACCAGGAACCGTACCCCAAACCGACACAGGTGGTTGGGTAGAGAATACCAAGGCGCTTGAGAGAACTCGGGTGAAGGAACTAGGCAAAATGGCACCGTAACTTCGGGAGAAGGTGCGCCGGTGAGGGTGAAGCATTTACTGCGTAAGCCCATGCCGGTCGAAGATACCAGGCCGCTGCGACTGTTTATTAAAAACACAGCACTCTGCAAACACGAAAGTGGACGTATAGGGTGTGACGCCTGCCCGGTGCCGGAAGGTTAATTGATGGGGTTAGCTAACGCGAAGCTCTTGATCGAAGCCCCGGTAAACGGCGGCCGTAACTATAACGGTCCTAAGGTAGCGAAATTCCTTGTCGGGTAAGTTCCGACCTGCACGAATGGCGTAACGATGGCGGCGCTGTCTCCACCCGAGACTCAGTGAAATTGAAATCGCTGTGAAGATGCAGTGTATCCGCGGCTAGACGGAAAGACCCCGTGAACCTTTACTATAGCTTTGCACTGGACTTTGAATTTGCTTGTGTAGGATAGGTGGGAGGCTTTGAAGCGTGGACGCCAGTTCGCGTGGAGCCAACCTTGAAATACCACCCTGGCAACTTTGAGGTTCTAACTCAGGTCCGTTATCCGGATCGAGGACAGTGTATGGTGGGTAGTTTGACTGGGGCGGTCTCCTCCTAAAGAGTAACGGAGGAGTACGAAGGTGCGCTCAGACCGGTCGGAAATCGGTCGTAGAGTATAAAGGCAAAAGCGCGCTTGACTGCGAGACAGACACGTCGAGCAGGTACGAAAGTAGGTCTTAGTGATCCGGTGGTTCTGTATGGAAGGGCCATCGCTCAACGGATAAAAGGTACTCCGGGGATAACAGGCTGATACCGCCCAAGAGTTCATATCGACGGCGGTGTTTGGCACCTCGATGTCGGCTCATCACATCCTGGGGCTGAAGCCGGTCCCAAGGGTATGGCTGTTCGCCATTTAAAGTGGTACGCGAGCTGGGTTTAGAACGTCGTGAGACAGTTCGGTCCCTATCTGCCGTGGACGTTTGAGATTTGAGAGGGGCTGCTCCTAGTACGAGAGGACCGGAGTGGACGAACCTCTGGTGTTCCGGTTGTCACGCCAGTGGCATTGCCGGGTAGCTATGTTCGGAATAGATAACCGCTGAAAGCATCTAAGCGGGAAACTAGCCTCAAGATGAGATCTCACTGGGACCTTGAGTCCCCTGAAGGGCCGTCGAAGACTACGACGTTGATAGGTTGGGTGTGTAAGCGCTGTGAGGCGTTGAGCTAACCAATACTAATTGCCCGTGAGGCTTGACCATATAACACCCAAGCAATTTGCTTGCTTCGAGCCCAAAGGCGAAAGAGCACCAGATTGCGGTGTGTGAAGACGAAACGAACCGAAAGTTCGAGATACTCACAAAACACCAAGCTGTCACATACCCATTCGCTGGAGCGTGAACCCGCAAGGGCCCACGACCTGGCTACCGAATTTCTTGACGACCATAGAGCATTGGAACCACCTGATCCCATCCCGAACTCAGCAGTGAAACGATGCATCGCCGATGGTAGTGTGGGGTTTCCCCATGTGAGAGTAGGTCATCGTCAAGATTAAATTCCGAAACCCCAATTTCGAAAGCAATTGGGGTTTTGTTTTGTCCGCAGGAAAGTGGCGCAAAGAAAAGGGCAGTCTGATAACTGCCCCAGGATCCGTCTGCGTCGTTAGTGAAACTTCGGCAGTACGTGTTCTGCTATTTCTTCAATAACCTCCGCCACAGGGCGTTCGCTACGACGCACGTGCAAGCCGACATGCTGCACACCTGCCTCACGTAACGCCTGAAGCTCATCAATCAAGGCCAGCCGTCCACAACTCCCACCGAAGCGCACACGTCGCATGGGGGCATGAGGATTAGCAGCCAGATCCAGGTGTACAAAGCTGATATAAGGTTTATCACCTCCTACTTCCCGCCACAGTTCCACTCGACGCCGATGCTCATCCGGCGTTCCAGGGTAGGCGAGCCAGCCATCCATGTGTTCACCAATCCATGCTGGTGATTGCTGGCCCAGACCTGCCACCAGTAACGGCGCAGAGTGATCGCGCTCCGGAAGCAATCGAGCCCCCTCAGGCAATCGACCTTCACCCTGACTGCGTATCAACTCAACCGTGTCGCGAAAAATCTCCCCGCGCTGATCGTAATCCACCCCAAACAACGGATATTCCATCGGCCGGTCACCACTGGCCACCCCAAGCAACAAACGCCCATCACTCAGTTCATCAACACTGTTCGCTGCCTTGAGCGTTAACCAAGGCTGACGCAACGGCAACACAACTGCCGCCGTGCCGAGCATGATGTTGTCGGTGATCCCGGCCAGATACCCAAGGTAGGAAAAGGTTTCGAAGACCTGTGCCGCATCGCCAAAGTTGGGGTCGTAAACCGGCACATCACGTACCCAAAGGGCGCGAAAACCGGCATTGTCAGCCAAACGCGCCATCGCCGCGTGCTGCTTCAAATCCGGAACTCCGAACGGCCGATCTTCAGCAATCCGCAGCCGCTGTCCATCGCTGGACCAATCGTTATCCAGTGGCAGTTCCAGTCCGATGGAAAACCCATTCGAACCGAGTAATCGTTGAAATCGCGGATGCATGAAAAGACTCCCAGAAAACGAAATGGAATGACATGCACCCAGTATCTACAGGCCCGCCTGCAAGAAAAATGCATGAATCGGAATATCAATCTTGAACAAAACGCACGAGTTACAGAAAAAACCGACTGTCGTTTTGGCTCTCAAGGACAACCGTTCGAGTAAATCGGGCTAAAGTGACCGCTTGGTTTTTGGTATGGTGCAGCTCGTTTTTTAACGGACTGATGAAAAGCCTACGGAGCGGTGCCCCCTTTTTTAGTCAAAGAGCTGCTGCAGAAATGCCCCAACCGATACCCATCAAGGATCACGAAAAAGAGACGCGGCTGGTCAACAAGAGACTGATGGCTTGCGCCTTGTTCGTCGTCGCTATTACCTGCGCGCTAGTGGTGCGCATGTATGTCCTGCAAGTGGTTGAATTCGACTATCACTCCACAATCTCCGAAAACAACCGCGTACATGTCCTGCCAATCACCCCCGCGAGAGGGCTGATCTACGACCGCAACGGTGTAGTCCTTGCAGACAACCGGCCCAGCTTCAACCTGACCATCACCCGCGAACGCGCCTCCGACGTCAAAGAAGAACTGGATGAGGTGGTCGATCTCCTGCATTTGCCCGCCGAGGATCGGACACTGTTCGACAAGGCCATGAAGCAGGCGCGCCACCCGTTTGTGCCGGTCACCCTGCTCTACGAGCTCAGTGAACAGCAAATCGCGGTACTCGCGGTCAACGAGTTCCGTCTGCCAGGGATCGATGTCGAGCCCCAATTCGTTCGTCACTACCCGTTGGGCGCGCACTTCGCGCACTCGATCGGCTACGTCGGTCGCATCAACGAAAAAGAATCCAAAGCCCTCGATACGGTGGAATATCGCGGCACCCAGTCCATCGGCAAGACGGGCATCGAAAAATTCTACGAGTCGCAGTTGCATGGCCAAGTGGGTTACGAAGAAGTCGAAACCAACGCTCAGGGTCGCGTACTGCGAGTGCTCAAGCACACCGATCCGATCCCCGGCAAAAACATAGTCCTGAGTCTGGACGTCAAACTTCAGGAAGCGGCCGAGGAAGCCTTGGGCGATCGTCGTGGTTCAGTGGTGGCGCTCGACCCGTCGACCGGTGAAGTGCTCGCGATGGTTAGCAAGCCCAGCTTCGACCCGAACCTGTTCGTCACCGGCATCAGCTTCAAGGAATACGCGGCGCTGCACGACTCCATTGATCGGCCGCTGTTCAACCGCGTCCTGCGCGGCCTTTACGCGCCGGGTTCGACCATCAAGCCCGAGGTGGCCATTGCCGGTCTCGATGCCGGCGTTGTCACCCCTCAGACTCGCGTCTTCGATCCCGGCTACTACCAACTCCCGGACTTCGATCACAAATACCGCAACTGGAACCACAGCGGCGACGGCTGGGTGGACATGGACGCGGCGATCATGCGCTCCAACGACACCTACTTCTACGACCTTGCCCACAAGCTGGGCATCGATCGCCTGCACGACTACATGGCGATGTTCGGGCTCGGCGAAAAAGTCTCGCTGGATATGTTCGAGGAGTCAGCCGGGCTGATGCCCTCCCAGGCCTGGAAGCGTGCCACGCGCCGTCAGGCCTGGTTCCCGGGCGAGACGGTCATCCTCGGCATCGGCCAGGGTTACATGCAGGTCACGCCGCTGCAGCTGGCCCAGGCCACCGCGCTGATCGCCAACAAAGGCGTGTGGAACCGGCCGCACCTGGCCAAGACCGTGGACGGTGTTGCGCCGGTGGACGAGCATCCGATGCCGAACATCCTGCTCAAGGACCCGCGTGACTGGGAGCAGGTCAACCATGGCATGCAGATGGTGATGCACGACGCCCGCGGGATTGCCCGAGCGGCGGCACAGGGTGCTCAGTACCGCATCGCCGGCAAGAGTGGTACCGCGCAAGTCGTCGCGATCAAGCAAGGCGAGCGCTACAACCGGGCGAAGACCCTGGAACGTAACCGCGACAACGCTCTGTTCGTCGGCTTCGCTCCGGCTGAACACCCGAAGATTGTCATCTCGGTGATGATCGAAAACGGTGAGGCCGGTGGTCGTGTCGCCGGCCCGGTCGTGCGGCAAATCATGGACGCCTGGTTGCTCGATCAGGACGGCCATCTCAAGCCGCAATACGCCACGCCGAGCAAGGTACCGGGCGATCCACACGTCTAAGCAATCAAGGATTGATGGTGTCTGGTAGATCGCCTTCGCGAGCAAGCCCGCTCCCACAGGTGACCGCGTTCTTTCAGAGGAGTGCGGTCACCTGTGGGAGTGGGCTTTCCCGCGAAGAACGATAACGCGGTCCACCTGACAGAACACAAGCGCCATAAGGCACTTGCCATCGCCCTGACGTTAACGTAAAGATTGCGGCAGGGCGCTGATCTTGAATAAGCGCAAAGCGGACCGATCCGGAGCGCTTGATGACGCTAATAAAAACAACTCCTCCCACGCTTCACCGCGAAGCCCGGCTCGCCCGGGAAAAACTCCATCTCGAGGGCGAAGTCCCCGATGGCGTGCTGCGGGCCGAAATCGATGCCTCGTGGCGGCGCAGTCTCAGCCATGGCGTGCATTTCAACGCCAAGCACGAACTGGCGCTGGAATCGAGTGCCAGCCTCGACGTGCTGTTGGCGAGCAATCGGCTGTTGATCGACGCCGCATTGCCGGCGATCGATTACCTCGCCGAGCGCCAAGGCAAGGAAGGCCTGATCATCCTCGCCAACTCCGATGCCACCATCCTGGCTGTCGAAGGTCGCGCCGATCGCCTCAAGGGCAGCGGCCTGCAAGACATCACCCTCGGCGCCTGCTGGAGCGAAGCCGCTCGCGGCACCAACGCACTGGGCACCGCACTCGTCGAAGCGCGACCGACGATGATCGATTGCGGCGAACATTACCTCGACCGTCTCAGCGATTTCTCCTGCACGTCGGTGCCGATCCATTGCCCGCAAGGCGACATTCTCGGCGTTCTCGACCTGACCCGCGAAGGCCCGCTCGGCCGCGTGCATGACAGCACCGCGTTGCTGGCCATGGCCGTCAGCCAGATCGAAAGCCGCGTGTTCAACGCCAGTTATCCGGACGAAATCGTCCTGGCCTTCCACAGCCGTCGGCAATACCTCGAATCCCCTTGGCAGGGCCTGCTGGCAGTGAGCCTCGGCGGGCAGATCCTCGCGGTCAGCGCCCAGGCCTGTCAGTTGCTGCGTGCCGAGCGTTCGGCGCTGGTCGGTCGACGCTGCGAAGAGTTTCTGGGTGTCGATGGCCTGCAATTGCTGTCGCGTCTGCATCAAGGTGGCGTCGGCAGTTTGCAGACCGCCAAAGGCGAATTCTTCTACAAAACCCTGCGTGCGCCGCAACGTTCGATCAATGTCAGCACGCCGCCGCGCACCACCGCCAAAACCGCCAAACCGCAGCCGGATCTCGAATCCCTTGCCGGCAGCAACGTCCGTTACGCCCGGGCCTTGCGCATGGCTCGCCAAGGGCTGGCCAATGAATTGCCTGTGTTGCTGCTCGGTGAAACCGGCACGGGTAAAGAAGTCATCGCCCGCGCACTGCACATGGCCGGAACCCGCTGTGACAAGCCCTTCGTTGCGGTGAATTGCGCGGCGATCCCCGAAGGCCTGATCGAGTCGGAACTGTTCGGCTACCGCGAAGGCGCCTTCACCGGCTCCCGTCGTGGCGGCATGATCGGTCGCCTGCAACAGGCCCACGGTGGCACCTTGTTTCTCGATGAAATCGGCGATATGCCACTGGCCTTGCAGGCGCGTTTGTTGCGCGTATTACAAGACCGCAAAGTCGCGCCACTGGGTGCCGGCGAGGAACAAGACATCGACGTTGCACTGATCTGCGCCACCCACCGCGACCTCAAACGCCTGGTTGAAGAAAAGCACTTTCGCGAAGATCTTTTCTACCGGGTCAACGGCATCAGCGTGATGCTCCCGGCCCTGCGCGAGCGCGAGGATTTCAGCGGTTTGGTTGCTCGTCTGCTTGCCAAGCTTGGTGCCCCGGCGATGGTCCTGCATGACGATCTGAGCCGCTTGCTCGACGGCTATCACTGGCCGGGCAACATCCGCCAACTGGAAATGGTCCTGCGTACCGCGCTGGCCATGCGTGAGCCCGGGGACACGGTGCTCACTCTCGACCACTTGCCCGACAGCATGCTCGACGAATTGACCGCCACAGAACGCCCGGCATCAGGCAGCATTCGCGAAAACGAACTGGAGCTGATCCGCCAGTCCCTGGACAGCCATCAGGGCAACGTCTCGGCCGCCGCCGACGCCTTGGGCATCAGCCGCGCGACCCTGTATCGCAAGCTCAAACAGTTGCGCTCGTGATGCAGCGCTTGATCGTTCGGCTGATCGACAGCCAGAACCCCGAAACCCTGCAAGCAGCGCTGCGCTGGCTCTACAGTTTCGTGCGCCCGCATCGATTGGCGATTGCCGGGCTGCTCGGTTTGTCGGTCTGCGCCTCGTCGCTGGTGCTGGTGCAACCGTGGCTGACCAAACTGCTGATCGACGATGGCTTGCTGGCGAAAAACTTTCCGATGCTGGTGTTGATTGCCGGGTTGATGATTCTCGCCGGGTTGCTCGGCACGGCACTGTCGGGGATCAATCGCTACCTGCACACGCGACTGTCCGGGCGGATTCTGTTCTCGCTGCGCGATGACCTTTATCGGCATCTGCAAACCCTGTCGCCGAGTTTTTACGGGCAGCGGCGCATCGGTGATCTGATGTCGCGCCTCGATGGCGACGTCGCGGAGATCCAGCGCTTCGCTGTGGATTCACTGTTTTCGGCGGTATCCAGCGTCATTGGCCTGGTGGTTGCGGTGGCGATGCTGCTGACCCTGTCATGGAAGCTCTCGCTGCTGGCGCTGGTGCTGATTCCCCTCGACATACTTTGGCTGCGCTGGATGCGGCGCAAGGTTGAGCGCGATGTGCGGCAGTTGCGCGAGCGCTCGGCGGACATGTCCTCGTTCATGGTCGAGACTTTGCCGGTGATGAAATTCATCCAGTCGGCCGGCCAGCAACAACGTGAGTCGCGTCGGCTGGAGTCGCTCGGTCAAGGCTACATGAGCCAGTTGCTGCGCCTGCAAGTCACCGAGTTTTTCACCCAGGCAGTGCCCGGCACACTGACGTCATTGTCCCGCGCCTGTGCGTTTTTGATTGGCGGTTATTGGGTGGTGCAGGGGACCTGGCAACTGGGCGCGCTGATTGCGTTTTCCACGTACCTGGGGATGGCGGTCGGGCCGGTTCAGAGTCTGCTCGGGCTTTATGTCGCGATTCAGCGGATGACCGTCAGCCTCGGTCGGGTCATGGAATTGCGTGGTGAAGAACCGACGGTGCTGACACCGGTTGAGCCCAAGCCGATGCCGACCTTCGGCGAGTTGCGATTTGACGACGTGCACTTCAGCCATCCCGGTCGCCCGACGACCTTGCGCGGCATCGAAGCGCGAATCCCTTATGGCTTGAAAGTCGCCCTGAGCGGCGGCTCCGGCGTCGGTAAATCAACGCTCGTCGATCTTCTGCAACGTCATCACGATCCACAATCCGGCCGGGTGCTACTGGGAGAGGTGGATCTGCGAGAACTGGACCTGTTCCAACTGCGTCGGCGGATTGCCGTGGTCAGTCAAGACATTGTGCTGTTCCGAGGAAGCCTCGCGGACAACCTCGCCTACGCGGTGCCGGACGCCAGTCGTGAAGCGATTGCCGAAGTCGCGCGACTGGCACAACTGGACAGCCTGATCGAGTCGTTACCCGAAGGTATCGACAGCCCGCTGGGCGAGCGCGGCCAGCAGCTGTCCGGCGGGCAGAAACAGCGTATCGCCATCGCTCGCGCGCTGTTGCAGGATCCGCTGATTCTGGTATTGGACGAAGCGACCTCAGCGGTGGACGAAGCCACCGAGCGCGAAGTCATCGAGGCCATCGACCGACTGTTTGCCGGGCGTACGCGAATCCTGATCAGCCATCGACCTTCCACGCTCGCCGATGCCGATTTGCGCTTTGAATTGCTCGACGGCTTGCTCACTTCAAAAACGGTGCTGCATGAAGCCTGAGCTACGAATCGGCGTGGTCGACAGCGGACATTCGGCGGCGCAACGGGTGCAAGTGGTTGCGGGACGGCGCTTCTCGCTGCTCGAGGATGGCCTGGCCGAAAGCGACTTGCGCGACGATCCGCTGGGCCACGGCAGCGCGGTGATCGAGGCGATCGGTCGACGGGCGCCTGCGGCGGTGTTTTGCGTGGGCCAGGTGTTTGACCAGCGGGGCGTCACCAGCGCCTTGCAGATCGCTACCGCGATTGACTGGCTGGTGGCGCAGGACGTTCGGCTGATCAATTTGAGCCTGGGATTACGACAGGATCGAAGCCTGTTGCGCGAAGCCTGCGCAGCGGCGGTGGCGCGCGGCATTTTGCTGTGCGCCTCCAGCCCGGCGCAGGGTGAGGGCGTGTTTCCGGCGAATTATCCTCAAGTGCTGCGAGTCACCGGTGATGCCCGTTGCGCCGAACATGAATGGTCCTGGCTCAACAGTGCCCAGGCCGATTTTGCGGCGTGCGTGCACGGGACCTATCCGGGGCAATCGGGTGCGAGTCTTGGCTGTGCGGCGTTGAGCGGGCACATTGCCGGTTTCCTGGTTGCGCATCCCGATGCGAGCAATGAACACGTCATCGAATGGCTGCGCGAGAACGCCCGGTACCGCGGTCCTGAACGGCGCTTCGGCCCATGATTCTGATTCTTGGCGCGGGGCCCGCAGGTGCGGCGGTCGCCTTGGGTTTGCGGCGGCTTGGTTATGCCGTGACCCTGGTCAGCGAGTGGCGGCGGTTTGCGGCGCTGGAAGGTGTTTCCATTCGGGTGCTGGAGGCTTTGCGCGGTGCGGGCCTGCATCAAGCGCTCGCGGATGCGGCGTTGCCTTCTCAGCGTCAGGTGTCGTGGAACGGTCAGCAGCATGCGCAAAACATCGAGTTTCTGTTGGACCGTCCGAGCTTCGACAGAGGCTTGCGCGAAGACCTGCGCCTGGCGGGCGTCGAGTTGATTGAAGGCCGGGTGCTGGGCGTTCAGACCTCGGCGACCGGACATCGGGTCGAAATTGAAGGGCGCGAGGCGCTGAACGCGGATTTTCTGGTGGAAGCGCGTGGTCGTCAGGCTCCTGCGCTCGGCAAAGGCCTGCGCGGGCCTGAGACAGTCAGCCTGCTCAATCGCTGGCAAGGCAGGCCAGGCAGCACCGCCAGCGCGGTGGAGAGCCTTGAGAGCGGCTGGGCCTGGATGGCGCGACGGGCCGACGGCCAGTGTTACTGGCAATGGACGGTGGACGTGGCCAGTGCCGATTTGCCGGGGAAGGCGAAGTTGCTGGATTACTGTCGCGCGCGACGTCAGGGCTCGGCGTTGGCGCGTGAGTTTTTCGGTGCTGGTGCTGAAATCGATCTTCAGTTGCATGCGCGCAGCAGCACGGCGATCTTGAGCGCGCAGGTGTGTGGCGATCACTGGATTCGGGTGGGCGATGCCGCGATGGCGGTGGATCCGCTGTCGGGCAATGGCATCTTTCAGTCCTTGTCTTCAGCGTTGCAGGCGCCCACGGTGATCAACACGTTGTTGCGTAAGCCCGAGCGAGCAGCCTTGGCCCAGCGCTTTCATCAACAGCGAGTGGAACAGCTGTTTTTGCGCTTTGCGCGGATCGGGCGGGATTTTTATGCCAATGAGCAGCGGTGGCTGGAACAGCCGTTCTGGCAGGCGCGGCGACAGTGGCCTGATGCTGAAGTGGCCCATGCCGAGGCGGATTTTGCGGCGTTGAGAATTGAGCGGGCGCCGGTGCTGAAAGATGGTTTTGTGGATGAGGTCGAGGTGGTGATCACGGCGGATCAACCGCTGGGGATCTGGCATGTGCAAGGGGTTGAGCTGGCGCCGTTGGTGCGGCGGTTGCGTGTCGAGCCGGCCGAGCAGGTGCTGGCGGGGTTGACGGTGGAGCAGGGGCGGGTGGTCAGGAGTTGGTTGTTGAGTCAGGGATATCGACCCTTCACCCTAACCCTCTCCCCGAGGGGGCGAGGGGACTGACCGAGGTATTCTTAGAGCTCCATCGACCTGAAATATCGAACCGAACTCAGGTTCTGAAAACCATGAAGATCGGCTCCCTTTCCCCCTCTCCCCTATGGGGAGAGGGCTGGGGTGGATCTTAAATCCAATACCAATCCATCCCCCAAAACCTACAACTTAATCAACACCGACTTCAACTCGGTGTAATGCTCAATCGCCGCATACCCCATCTCCCGTCCAACCCCGGACATCTTGTACCCGCCAAACGGCAGCGCCGGATCGAGCGCGCTGTGGCAATTGACCCACACCGACCCCGACTTGATCCGCGGAATCATCCGGTGCACCGCCGCCAGGTCGTTCGACCAGATACTCGCCCCCAGCCCATAGGGACTGTCATTGGCCATGCGCAACGCATCGGCCTCATCATCGAACGGAATCGCCACCAGCACCGGGCCGAAGATCTCTTCCTGCACCAGCAAGTGCTTCTGGTCGACATCGACAATCACCGTCGGCTTGACGAAGAACCCCGGCCCGAACTGCTCACCGCCGCAGGCGATGGTCGCGCCACTTTCCCGACCCTTCTCGATGTAACCGTAAACCCGTTCCTGCTGCCGCGCCGAGATCAGCGGCCCCATCTCGACGCTCGGGTCCAGCCCGTTGCCGAGCTTCATGGCGTTGGCGATGTCGGCGATGTCCGCCACCACATTATCGAAATGTTTGCGCTGCACATACAGCCTGGAACCGGCGCAGCACACTTGACCCTGATTGAAGAAAACCGCGCTGGCGGCCCCGGCTGCGGCGGATTTCAGGTCGGCATCGGCCATGACGATGGTCGGAGATTTGCCGCCCAGTTCCAGGGTGACCCGGGTCATGGACTCCATGGCGATCTTGCCGATCTGCTTGCCCACGGCGGTGGAGCCGGTGAAGGTCAGCTTGTCCACCAGCGGGTTGTGGGTCAGCGCGGAGCCAGCGGTGATGCCGGTGCCGGTAACCACGTTGAACACGCCCTCGGGGTAACCGGCTTCCAGCACCAGTTCGGCGAGTTTCAGGGCGGTCAGCGGGGTTTCATCGGCGGGTTTGAGCACCACGGTGCAGCCGGTGGCCAAGGCCGGGCCGAGTTTCCAGCAGGCCAGCAGCAACGGGAAGTTCCAGGCGACGATGGCGCCGACCACGCCCACCGCTTCGCGGCGAATGAAGCTGTGGAACTGATCGTTGGGCATCAGCGGCAACGACACTTCAACGCTGGAGCCTTCGATCTTGGTTGCCCAGCCCGCCATGTAGCGCAGGAAATCGATGGACAGTTGCACGTCCATCACCTGGGCCACTGCCGCGCTTTTGCCGTTGTTCAGGCATTCCAGTTGCGCCAGCAGTTCGGCGTCGCGTTCCATCAGGTCGGCGAGTTTCCACAACAGGTTCTGCCGCTCCCGTGGGCGAGTGCGGGTCCAGGCTGAATCATCGAAGGCCTGACGGGCGGCCAGCACGGCGCGGTCGACATCCTCGGGCGTGGCCCGTGGCACCACGCACAGCACTTCGCCGGTAGCCGGGTTGTGCAGGGGCATGGTCTGGCCGTCGGCGGCCTCGACCCAGTCGCCGCCGATAAGCATGCGCGGGGCGCGCTGGATGAACGCGCAGGTGGCGGGAAGCAGATAAGGGAGGGGCATGGCGAGACCTCTTGTTGTTCGTGAGAACGAGGCTTTCGCAATGGCTGTGCCAAGTGCCAGGAAAGGCAGGGACGCCCTTGGTCGGCGGGGTTTTGGGGGCTCATGGGAACAGCGGACACAGAGGGGGCTGTTGCAAATTGCGACAACTATGAGACGACGAGCGACCTGTTGCGACCTTGAGACACCCACTTTAGGGGACTAGAATTTTCTAGCTCGGTGGATGAAGCGATGGTCCGTTCATCCGGCCAACCATCTGGCGTAAGGGAGGTAACGATGTTCCTTTCAACCCTGGAAATTCAAAGCATCATTGAACACAAAATGCTGCCCGCGGTCTGCACGTGCATCATGGAGGCAGACCAATCCCTGACGATCCGGGTCTGTGACTGCATGACAGGAAAAGTGGATCTGATCGCCACTAACGTCCCTGTATGGAACTTGAACAGTCCCCATGACATTGCTGTACTTGTGGCGGATATTCAGCAAAAAATCGAGGCTCATAAACGCATTTCCTCGACATTGGCCAGTTGAGCCGGCGTCCCCCGCAACACGCAAGTGCTGCGGGGAAATGGCGGATCAGGAATGAATCTTCCGCGAAATCTCATCAAACGTGTCGCCATCTACGGCAGCCAACAGCTTTTTGTCATCATTGAGCGTCGCCAGAAAGGTCACTTCGGTTTCCTTGCCGGCCAAAATGAAACCCGCAATCGCGCCGATAGGCCCCAGGAACATCGCGCCCGCCACGCCGAAGCCGATGGCGTCCTTGATGTTGTTGATCGATTCCTGGTTAGCGACTTCCACGCGCTTGAACGATGAGAGCGGGAGGGTGATGCCGGGCCACGGGTGAAGCGACGTTCTAAGGGTAAAAACGCCGTCTCTGTACTCTCCATCACCCTGCAGAAAGTCCCCCGCCAGGACAGTGATGCTTGCCATTGTGTTATCCCCTGACTGGCAATCGGTGAACCATCATTTCGCACCCGCTGACGGAGGCCGTCAATCGTCGGGCGATGAACTGTGCCGGTCGGGCCATCTATGCTTGTCTCAGGTTGCAACACCTGTCGCGATATTAGACGCCGACGGACTCGTACAGGCGCGATTCGAAGGTCTTGTCTTCACGTAACTGATTGATAAAAAAGGCTATCGGCAAGCTGGCACGCTCCGTGTATTGCTCATCGCAGACGTTTCTCTTGCCTCCGTCAGCGGTGCGCCGCCGGCGGCAGAAACCATAAAAACGATAAGCCACAAAAATAAGAAAGCACCGTGCGAGGTTCGACGTTGATGAAGAGAAGACTCCGATCAGGCCTGAGCGCCAGTCTGCTGGCCGTGGCCGCATGTATGGCGCTGCATTCGCCCGACAGCCTGGCAGCCCGCGACGCCCAGACCATCCTCAAGGAAACCTGCCAGGGTTGTCACACCCCCGAAGCCGACAATGCCCTGAGCCGCATCAGCCACCAGCGCAAAACCCCGGAAGGCTGGCTGATGAGCATCGCCCGGATGCAGGTCATGCACGGTTTGCAGATCAGCGATGACGACCGCCGCACCCTGGTCAAATACCTGGCCGACACTCAAGGCCTGGCGCCGAGCGAAACCGACAGCGTTCGCTATGCGCTGGAGCGCCGACTTAATACTGTCGAGAAGTTCGACGATCAGACCAGCCAGATGTGCGGCCGCTGCCACTCCGGTGCGCGGGTCGCCCTGCAACGGCGTCCGGCCCAGGAATGGGAACGCCTGGTGAACTTCCACCTCGGCCAATGGCCGTCACTGGAATACCAGGCGCTGTCTCGTGACCGCGACTGGTTCGACCTGGCTCGAAAAGACATGGTGCCGCTGTTGGCCAAGCGTTATCCGCTGGACAACCCGGCCTGGAAAAAATGGCTGAGCACCGCGCCGAAAGCCGAAGCGCTGGTGGGTGACTGGAGCTTCAGCGGCCACTTGCCGGGCAAGGGTGAATTGGCCGGCATGATGAGCGTCACGGCCGATGGCAGTGACACGTTCAAGGTCAGCGTCAAAGGCCAATACGCCGACGGCAGCCCGTTCAACGGCGACGGCAGCGCGATTCTCTATACCGGTTACGAATGGCGCGGCAACGTGACCATTGAAGGCGTGACCATGCGCCAGGTGTTTGCCGCCCAAGGCAACGCGATGCAGGGCAGGATGTTCGAGGCCGAGCATGACGAACGTGGTCTGGACTTCGTCGCCGCCAAGCAGGGCAGCAGCCGTTTGCTGGCGGTGCAGCCGGGTTATCTGAAGGCGGGTGCCGAGACGGAAATCACCTTGATCGGCAGTGGTCTCACCGGTAAGCCGAATTTCGGCAAAGGCGTGGAAGTGGTCGACGTCATCGAGCAAAGTCCTGAGCGTATGCGCGTCAAGCTCAAGGCCGCCGCCAACGCCCAACCGGGTCTGCGCAACGTCACCGTCGGCACGTTGAAAGGCCCGACCCTGTCGGTCTACAGCAAGATCAACCAAGTCAAAGTCGTGCCCGAATTCTCGGTGGCGCGGATCGGCGATGGCGGTGGTTCGACGCCGAAAGTCCAGGGCCGTTTCGATGCCGAAGCCTGGGGCAAGGGGGCTGATGGCAAGCCGTATCGCATCGGTGTGTTCCCGGCGCAGTGGTCGGTCGAAGCCTTTGACGATCGCGCCAAGGAAGACGAAGACGTCAAGTTCGCCGGCACCATGCAGGCCGACAGTGGCGTGTTCACA
This sequence comes from Pseudomonas sp. 31-12, assembly GCF_003151075.1. Taxonomy (NCBI): domain Bacteria; kingdom Pseudomonadati; phylum Pseudomonadota; class Gammaproteobacteria; order Pseudomonadales; family Pseudomonadaceae; genus Pseudomonas; species Pseudomonas sp. 31-12. The sequence continues at coordinate 4,775,306 of NZ_CP029482.1, read as the reverse complement.
CCGGGCGATGCCGGGCCGAACCCGCAACGCAAGATGTCCACCAACAATGCCGGCAACCTCAAGGTGATTGCCGCCGTCGACGATGCAGGGAAATCCCTGACCGGCGAGGGCCACATGATCGTCACCGTGCAACGCTGGAACAATCCACCCATTCCATGAGTTGGCTGAAACCGCAGGCTTCAGACACTTTTTCGGAATGACCGCAGGCCCCGTCAAACGGGGTTTGCACAGGAGGTTGCAATGGGCGCTATTTTGAATCTGGTTGAGCGGAACCTGCACGAAGTGCACGTCGATGCCGACCGCATGTTGTTCCACATCCCTAGCAGTTCGCTGTTCGCCAGCGATGAACTGACGGGCACCATCATCGATACCTTGCGCGGTCCCGGCTGTTCGTCGGAGGACTTGATCCAGCGTTTGGCCTCGCGTTTCAACGGCGAAGAAATTACCGAGACCCTGCGCGAGCTGATGTCCCTGGAGCTGGTCAGCGACGGCTCGCCGTTGACCCCGGACATCGGCACCAAACGCGTGGAGCGCACCGCGATCAATACCGTGGTGCTCAACGTCAACACCGGCTGCAATCTGAGCTGCACCTACTGCTACAAGGAAGACCTCGACAAACCCTCGGCGGGCAAGAAAATGGACGTCGAAACCGCGATCGCGTCGGTGGAAATGCTGCTGCGCGAATCGCCGGATGAAGAGCGTTTCACCGTGGTGTTTTTCGGTGGCGAGCCGCTGAGCAATCGCAAGCTGATCGAGTACATGGTCGATTATTGCGAGAAGCGTTTCCGCGAGGCCGGCAAGTTCGTCGAGTTCGTCATGACCACCAATGCCACGCTGCTCACCGAAGAGACCGTGGACTACCTGAATGCCCACCGTTTCGGGCTCTCGGTGAGTATCGACGGACCGAAAACCGTGCACGACCGCAACCGCATCACCGTGGGCGGGCAGGGCACGTATGACGTGGTGCGGCGCAAGGCCGAGATGCTGCTGTCGCGCTACAACAGCCGTCCGGTGGGCGCCCGGGTCACGTTGACGACGGGCGTGACCGATGTGGAAACCATCTGGGACCACCTGTTCAACGAACTGGGTTTTGCCGAAGTCGGTTTTGCCCCCGTGACCTCCGGCGACATCAGCACCTTCAACCTGTCCAGCGACGAACTGATCGAAGTCTTCGCCAGCATGAAGAGGCTGGGTCGTCGTTATCTGGAAGCCGCGCTGGAGCACCGCAACATCGGTTTTTCCAACCTGCACCAGTTGATCACCGACATCCACGAAGGCCACAAAAAAGCCCTGCCTTGCGGCGCGGGCCTGAAGATGCTGGCGGTGGATCACAAGGGTGAGCTGAACCTGTGCCATCGCTTTACCGGTTCATCACTGCCGACCTTCGGCAACGTCCACAGCGGTGTGAAACAGGTGGAATTGAACGACTTCCTGTCCCAGCGCCTGGACCGTACCAACACCGGTTGCGAGGACTGCCAGATCCGCAATCTGTGCTCCGGCGGTTGCTACCACGAGAGCTACGCCCGTTACGGCGACCCGACCCACCCGACCTATCACTACTGCGAACTGATGCGTGACTGGGTCGACTTCGGCATCGAGGTCTACACCCGGATCATGGCCCACAACCCTGCGTTTATCAGCAGCTACATCACTCCGCGCAAGGCTCACTGATATGAAACATCTCAAGGCAATCAATAATAAAGCGTTGAAACTCGATGAGGCCGCGGCCGAAAACCGTATCGAAGAAGTGGTGGCGATGAGCTCTGTTGCGGGCTGCGCCTCGACCACCGACCCGGGTTGGGAGATCGATGCGTTTGGCGGGGTGTCGTCGCTGTGCCAGCCGATGGAAGCCGACCTTTATGGCTGTTCCGACCCTTGCTGGTGGCCGGCCCAGGTGCCCGACATGATGAGCACCTACCCGGACTGGAACAAGGATGCCCAGGCGTCCAACGACAACTGGCGCAACCTTGGCACTGTCTTCCCTAAAGACAAGTGATCGGACAGAGAAGAAGGATTCCAGCATGCCTAGCATCAAAGCCTGCGGCCTGGCCGCATTCGCCGTCCTGAGCACCTCTGCGCTCACTGTTCTGGCCGATGAAAACACCGCATTACAAGCCGGTCACGAGTACATGGTGACCACCAATTATCCGAACAACCTGCACATCATCGACCTGGCCACCGACACGGTGCTCAAGACCTGCAAGATGCCGGATGCATTCGGCCCTGGCACCGTGCAGCTGTCGCCGGATCGCAAGACCGCTTACGTGCTGAACAATCACTACGCCGATGTCTACGGCGTTGAACTCGACAGCTGCAAGCAGGTGTTCCACGCCAGCATCACCCAGAAACCGGGGGAGAAAGCCAAGTCGATGTTCGCCTTCACCCTCAGCCACGATGGCAAGGAACTGTTCGCCATCGCCAACCCGACATTGATGCTCAATGACCGCTACGAAGTGCAACAGCCTCGGCTCGATGTCTACGCCACCGACGCTGGCATGGACGCCAAACCCGTGCGCAGTTTCCCGGCACCACGGCAGCTGACCATCATGCAGAGCGGTGACGACGGCACGCTGTATGTGGCGGGGGCGGATGTCTACAAGGTCGATGTGAAGACCGGCAAGTTCGACGTGCTGATCCCCAGTCGCCACTGGAAACGACCGAACTACAGTGCGCCGGACGTGCTTTACGTGTGGAACCAGCAGACCTATCGCCACGACTTCTCGCTGCTTTACACCACGGCGAAATTCAAGGACAAGAAGCAGGACCCCGCAACGGCCGAATACCTGTACGGACTGTTCAGCATCGACCTGAAAACCGGCAAGACCGAAACCACCGACTTTGGTCCGCTGACGGAAATCTACTTCAGTGGCATGCGCTCGCCCAAGGATCCGAACCTGATGTTTGGCGTGCTCAACCGCTTGGCCAAGTACGACATCAAGGAGAAGAAAATGCTGCAGGCGGCGACGCTGGATCATTCTTACTACTGCATTTCCTTCAACAAGGACGGCAGCAAGATCTATCTGGCCGGGACGTTCAATGATGTGGCGATTTTTGATCCGCAGAGCATGAAGCAGATCGGCAACATCAAATTGCCGGGTGGGGATATGGCGATTACCACCGCGCAGATATTTGTCCGGTAATTGCGGCGGCTGATCTGCCGCCTTCGCGAGCAAGCCCGCTCCCACATACAACCGAGTTTATTTAGGGGGAATGCGGTCGAATGTGGGAGCGGGCTTGCTCGCGAAGAGGCCCCTGAGGACGCCCGAATATTACGCCCCCGGCACCGGGCAACTCATATCCCCTTCCTGACACTTCAGATAATTCTTGAAAGTCTCCACCCGCGCCTTGGTCAACTCAGTCACACAGTTGCTGTAGATCAGCGGATAAACACTCCCGCCTTCCACAGCAGACGCCGAGAACTTGCACTCGGCATCCCGAAACGCAATCCACGAACGCTGCGCCCCGAGTAGCAGCTTTTTGCTGTCCGGGTTGCTCTTCAAACGGTTGGTGATCTGCTGGTAAAGCGCATTCAACTCCTTATCCGCCGTCTTGTGCTGCTGCGCTGCGCACTGGTTCATCGTGGCCTGGTCGGTGGCGTTGTCGCAGTCCGCGGCGTGGGCAACGGTGGTGAGCAACAACGGCGTCAGCGCCAGAAGGACGCGTGGATACATAGTGATTCTCGCTGTGATGGGTAAAAGTTGAAATGCAGTGTAGCGAAGAGGGTGGTCAACCAATAACGAAGTCAGGCGCCACCTCTTTAGCCAAGGGGCTTGCCTGCGTTAACGGTCCCATACTTTGCCTGGCATTCGTCTGCGAGCCAGAACTTACCACTGCAAATGCAGCGGAATATTTCAGACATGCTTGATAACAACTCCCCATTGATACAACTTTAGGGTTGGTCTTGTGGTCTTACAGGCCTACTGTTCAGTACAGGAGGTGACTTATGAACCCAGCATCAGATCGCATCGAAAGGAAAATCCTGCTCAGAGTGCCGCGCTCGCACGTCTGGCGTGTGGTGGCCAATGCCGAAGCCTTCGGGCAGTGGTTTGGCGTGGCGCTGGAAGGCAAGCGCTTTGTCGCCGGTGAATGGACGCAAGGGCAGATTACTTACCCAGGTTATGAGCACTTGCTGTGGAATGTGTTGGTAGAGCGGGTCGAGCCGGAGCGGGTGTTTTCGTTTCGCTGGCACCCGTATGCGATTGAGCCCGATATCGATTACTCCCAGGAGCCCACCACGCTGGTGAAATTCGAGCTCGAAGACATGGATGAAGGCACCTTGTTGAAGGTCACCGAGTCCGGTTTTGATCACATCCCGCAAGCGCGCAGGCTCAAGGCATTCCGCATGGACAGCCGTGGCTGGGATGAGCAGATGAACAATATCGAAGAGTTTCTGAAAACCAGCGCCAAGGCTCGCGAGAGTCAGTCAGAGTAAACCCTGCATGTTTGAACCTTGGTTGGAGCGCTGGGCCCTGGTGCCGGACGGCGAACCGATCATCACGCCCGGCAGTCGTTTGCTGCCGGTACGGATGGATGATTCACCGGCCATGTTGAAAGTCGCCATTGATGCCGAGGAAAAGTTCGGCAATCTGCTGATGACCTGGTGGGGCGGCGAGGGTGCCGCGCGGGTTTACGCCCATCACAGCGAAGCCTTGGTGCTTGAACGTGCCGAGGGTGAGCGATCGCTGATGCGCATGGCGCTCAACGGCCAGGATGACGAAGCCAGCCGGATCCTGTGTGCGGCATTGGCTCGTTTGCATGCTCCGCGTCCATCACCACCACCGCCGCTGATTCCCTTGTCTTCATGGTTCGCTTCATTGCGCCTGGCGGCCGAGAGGCAGGGCGGCACTTATTTGTTCAGCCTGATAACCGCCGAAGCGTTGCTCGCCGCACCGCAGGACGTGGTGGTTTTGCACGGTGATATGCACCACGACAACGTTCTGGATTTCGGCCCGCGAGGCTGGCTGGCCATCGATCCAAAGCGGGTAATGGGCGAGCGCGGGTTCGACTACGCCAACCTGATCTGCAATCCCGAATTGCCGACGGCGACTCATCCACAACGCTTCCAAAGACAAATCGAGGTCGTAGCCGAAGTCGCGGGGCTTGAACGTCGCCGGCTGCTGCAATGGGTGTTGGCGTTTGCGGGATTGTCGGCGGCATGGTTTCTTGAGGATAACGATGACGTTGCAGCACAAGGTCAGCTGCAGGCCGCTGAACTCGCGGCTTCCATGCTGGATGCCTGACGCGTCTAAGGGTTTTCGGAAGGGCGGGTATAGCGAATGTCTTACACGCGATGGTAGCTATGTCGTCTGTTGCACATTGGATCCGATGCGTAATCTAGCCTCATCAACTGAAGCACAGGAAGTGCTTCAGGATCATGGATGATCGACCATTAGCAAGGATTCGCTACCGACAGGGAGTCGATATGGTCTTGGGAAAACCCGCTTCGGCGGGTTTTTTTTCGTCTGCTGAAAACTGCACTCGGTGGTGCTTCATGGCTCGAATGGTCAAAGGCTTACACGGCTTAACGGGCATGTCGTCTTTTGATGCTTCGCCGATACGCTTATTCTGGATCCATCAACTGAAGCACAGGGAGTGCCTCAGGATCACGGATGATCGACCATTGGCCAGGACGGCTGCCGACAGGATGTCGAAAATGGTCTTGAGAAACCCGCCGAGGCGGGTTTTTTTTCTCCTGTCGAAAAGTGCTCCTACAGCTTGGCCGCTGCCCGCTCAGTGATCTGCGCCCGTTGCTGCAATGATTGCGCTGAACGCCGATGAGCTTCTGCCAATACGCTTTGCGGCGCCGTTTCCGGGCTGCCGGAATGGAACGGCGGTGCCGGGGCGTATTCCAGTTGCAACTGCACCAGTTCAGCCGTGTCTTTATCGAACAACTCGGCGGCCAGGGTCAGAGCAAAATCGATCCCGGCGGTAATCCCGCCACCGGTCAGCAGATTGCCGTCGCGCACCACGCGATCCTTCACCGGTATCGCGCCCAAAGGTGCCAGCAGTTCGTGATAAGCCCAGTGAGTGGTCGCGCGTTTGCCCTTCAGCAGACCGGCCGCGCCGAGCACCAGCGCCCCGGTGCACACTGACGTGACATAACGCGCGTTGGCCGCCTGAGCCTTGATGAAGGCTAATGTCTGCTCGTCCTCCATCAACGGCCCGACACCGCTGCCCCCGGGAATGCAGATCACATCCAGCGCCGGGCAATCGTCGAAAGTCGTGGTCGGCTTCAGCACCAGTCCAGTGCTTGAAGTCACCGGCACAAGGTCCTTCCAGATCAGGTGCACCTTCACGTCCGGCAGCGAAGCCAGTACGTCGTAAGGGCCGGTGAGGTCCAGTTGTTGAACCTGTGGAAACAACAGAAAACCGATCTGCAACGTCATGGTGTTTTTCTCATGGAGTGGGTGGACGGCTTCACTCTAGGCTCGTAGGATCTGGCGCATACGCCAATCACCCCACGAATTACGCCAACATGCCGAAAACCATTCATGTGCTTGCGTTCGCCAATGTGCAACTGCTCGATGTCACCGGGCCGTTGCAGGTGTTCGCCTCGGCGAACGACATCGCCCGTCAACACGGCTTGCCGCCGCCCTACGCGCCAACGGTGATTGCCAGCGGCGGCGGGGCGGTGATGTCGTCGGCGGGGCTGGCGCTGTTGGCCGAGCCGTTGCCCGAGCAAGGCAGCGACACCCTAATCATCGCCGGGGGCTGGGGTGTTTATGCCGCGGCCGAAGACGAGCCGCTGGTGGCGTGGGTGCGTGAACATGCGACGGCGTGTCGGCGGGTGTCATCGGTATGCACCGGAGCGTTTTTACTGGCGGCCAGTGGCTGGCTCGATGGTCGGCGGGTGGTGACTCACTGGACCCGTTGCGAGCAACTGGCGCAACAGTATCCCCGATTGCGGGTCGAGCCCAATCCGATATTCATCAACGACGGCCCGGTCTGGACCTCGGCCGGGGTCACGGCGGGCATCGACCTTTCGTTGGCGATGGTCGAAGAGGATCTGGGGCGCACGATGGCCTTGGAGGTCGCCCGGCAACTGGTGGTGTTCCTCAAACGCCCGGGCGGCCAGTCGCAGTTCAGCGTGACCTTGTCGCTGCAAAAGGAAGGCAGCCGGTTCGACGAACTTCATGCCTGGATCAGCGAACATCTCACCATGGACTTGGGCATTCCGACCCTCGCCTTGCAAGCCGGCATGAGCGAGCGCAGCTTCGTTCGCCATTACCGCGCCGACACCGGCCAGACGCCGGCGCGGGCCATTGAGCTGATCCGGGTCGAGACCGCGCGTCGTTTACTCAGCGACACAGGTTTGCCGATCAAACGGGTGGCGGTGCAGTGTGGGTTCGGCAGTGAAGAGACGCTTCGACGCAGTTTTCTGCGGGCCATGGGCGTGACGCCACAAGCCTATCGCGAGCGGTTTTCCGTCAGCGCTGAAGCAGATCCAGTAATGCCTTGAGGGTCGCTTCGGGCGCTTCTTCGGGGATGTTGTGACCGATGCCCGCCAACACTCGCCGCTCATAAAACCCCGTGAAATGCTCGATGTCGTCATCGATCTCCTCTGCCGGTCCGACGCCATCGTCGGCCCCGCACAGGGAAATCGTCGGGACGCTGATCGGCGGCTGTCGGGTCAGCGTCTCTTCCATCCACTCCAGCGCCGGATCGCCTGGCGTGTACATGAATCGGTGACGATACGAGTGAATCACCACCTCGACGAAATCCGGGTTATCAAAGGCCGGTGCGCTCAGCGGGTAGCGCTCAGGGCCGTTGGCCCAAGTCGGTGACCATAACTTCCAGAGCAATTTGCAAAAGTCCCGGCGATTTTTCGTCAGACCTTCGACGCCGCGCGGGGTGTGAAAGTAATACTGATACCAGAGGCGATGCTCGGTTTTCGGGTCCAGCGGTTCGGTGGAATGGGGGATGTTCTGCAGGTTGTAGCCATCACCCGTCACCAGGCAACGAACCCGCTCCGGCCAAAGCGCCGCCACGATGCACGCCGCCCGACCGCCCCAGTCGTAGCCGCAGAGGGCGGCTTTCGGGATGGCCAGCACGTCCATCAAGTCCAACAGGTCCTGGGCGAGGGCGGCTTGTTGGCCCGAGCGCAGGGTATCGGGGTTGTTGAAAACCGTCAGACCGTAGCCGCGAAGGTACGGGACGACGACGCGGTAGCCTTTTGCCGCAAGAGTCGGGGCGATTTCGTCGTAGCCGCGGGGGGAGTAGGGAAATCCGTGGAGGAGGATGACGGGGTCGCCGGTGGTTGGGCCGTGTTCTTCGTAGGCGACCGTCAAAACCTGGGTTTTGGCGTATTGGATCGAGGCTTCATGGTTCATCGGACACTCCGGAGGTGTTTTTTCAAACGAATGAAGCACATCGACCAGAGGGCCGCCGTCTCAGGCTTCCACTTCCGCCACCTGGTTGAAGTACTTCGATCGGTCCGGCGTAAACGTCACCACCATCCTGGTCCGCGAACACGTCAACGCCCGCTCTTCATCAAGACCCACATCCAGATCTTCCCCGCGCAAACCCTGCCACTGGGCGAGGTATTTGAGCGATCCGTATTTTTCGAGTTTTTTCAGGCTGCGGCTGACGCCACCTTTCCAGCCCAGCACCGGCAGTTCGCCGGCAAGGCAGCGTTGGGCGAGCTCGGGGAAACGGATGGCGCGTTGGCGGCCGATTTCCCAGCATTTGATCAGCCCTTTGTCGTGGGCTTCCCACAATTCGTTGCGGTTCAGGCCTGAACGGAACGGGGCGTCGATGGGGCGGTGGATGCGGTGGCTCATTCTGGTTCCTTGAATTCGGGTTTTATTGGGCAGCTCCGCTGCACCCGTTGAGCGTGGATGTTAGGGGTGGATGTAACGGCTGGCAACAAACGTTTTCGAGCGGTTGGAATGAGCGGTTTCGGGTGATTGGGCAGGTTTGTTTAATGGTTGTAGGTGCTTGCCCCGCATTGGCTACTGGTTTGCGGGTAGGCAGTAAGTTTTGTGTATGGCTGATAGCCTCTTCGCGGGCAAGCCGCGCTCCCACAGGTTTCGTGTCGGTTGCAAAAGGCGTGTTCGACACGGGGCCTGTGGGAGCGTGGCTTGCCCGCGAAAGGGGTGACGCGGTCTCAAGGCTGCCAGTAATTCTTCTCCCCACTCAATTTGCGATCCAGAAAGCTCGCCGCGCTGATCAGCGCCAGGTGCGTCAGGGCTTGCGGCGTGTTGCCTAGATGCCGAGCATGGCTGTCGAATTCTTCGGCGTACAATCCCAGCGGGTTGGCGTACCTGAGCAACTGTTCAAACTCCAGATGCGCCTTTTCCACCTGACCCGCCCGGGCCAGGCATTCGACGTACCAGAACGAACACGCGGCGAAAGCGCCTTCGGTGCCGGCGAGGCCGTCGATCTGGTTGTCTTCGTTGCGATAGCGGTAGACCATGCCGTCGCGGACCAGGGTTTTCTGGATCGCTTCGAGGGTCGAGAGCCAGCGTGGGTCCTTGGCGCTGACGAAACGCACCAGCGGCATCAGCAGCATCGAACCGTCCAGCGCGGTGCCGCCGATGTGCTGGACGAAATGTCCGCGTTCTTCGTTCCAGAAATTGTCCCAGATGTCGGCGTAGATCGCTTGACGGGTCTGGTCCCAGCGAGCGAACGGGGCTGGCAGGGAGCGTTTGGAGGCGAGGCGAATGGCCCGGTCCAGTGCGACCCAGCACATCAGCCGCGAGTGCAGGAAGTGATGCTGCTCGCCACGCATTTCCCAGATGCCCACATCTTTTTGCTGCCACGTTTCACAGACCTGATCCACCACTTCCACCGCGTGTTTCCAGCCCTCATGGGAGATGGCGTCGCCGTATTTGTTGACCAGGTACACCGCGTCCATCAACTCGCCGAAGATGTCGAGCTGGACCTGATCGTAAGCCTGATTGCCGATCCGTACCGGCGTCGCGCCGCCGTGGCCTGACAGGTGCGGGAGCTCGGTTTCCGGCAGTTCCTGGCGACCGTCAATGGCATAGAGGATATTGAGTTTCATCGGTTTGCCATGGCAATCGCTGACCCGCCCACGCAGCCAGCGCATGTAATCGTTGGCTTCCTGAACGAAGCCCAGGCGCATGAACGCATACACCGTGAATGAGGCGTCGCGAATCCAGGTATAGCGGTAGTCCCAATTACGTTCGCCGCCGGGCGTTTCCGGCAGGCCGAAGGTCGCCGCAGCGAGGATCGCGCCGTGTTTGCGCGAGGTCAGCAGCTTCAGGGCCAGGGCCGAACGGTTGACCATCTCCCTCCAGCGACCGCGGTAATTGGATTGGCCGCTCCAGTCGCGCCAGAACTTCAGCGTGCGTTCCAGGCACAAGTCGGCGGCGCCTTCGTTGAAGCGCGGGTCGTCGATGCCGCCGAGCAGGAATTCCGCGCTCTGGTCTTGTTCGAGGATAAATTCGGCCACCGCCGCGTTGCCATCAAGGCTCAACACCTGGTCTGAAGACAGGCGCAGAGCGGGCTGATCGTCCGCCTCGAACGCCACGTCCTTTCCATCCAGGCGCGCGCGGGTCTTGGCGCGTGCGTAGTCATGCCGCACGGCGCAGCGCATGTGAAACGTCGCCTGGCCGCTGACCACGCGAACCCGGCGCATCAGCACCGGCAAATCATCTTCGCTGTCGCCGATCGGCAGCAGGTCGGTGACTTCAACCACGGCGCGATCGCTGAGCCAGCGGGTTTGCAGCACGTTGGTGTCGGGCAGGTAAATCTGCTCTCGGCGCGCATCAGGCAAGTCCGGCGACAGTTGGAAAATACCGGCCTTGGGGGTGTCCAGCAGCGAGCAGAAGATCGACGGGCTGTCGAACTCCGGCCAGCAGAAAAAGTCCACGCTGCCCTTGTCATTGACCAGCGCCGCGCTGCGCATGTCGCCGATGATGCCGTGGGCGTCAATGTTGCTTTGTCGTTCGGGATGATGATCAGCCATTGCCGCGAAACTCCGGATAGAGGCTCATGCCTCCGTCGATGAACAGGGTGGTGCCGACGATGTAGTCGGAGGCATCCGAGGCGAGGAAGACCACCGCGTTGGCGACGTCCTCGACTTCACCGACCCGGCCGTAAGGAATGAGTTTGAGCAACTGTTCCTCGTTGGCATCGTGGTTGATTGCCGTGCGAATCGCCCCCGGCGCGATGCCATTAATGCGGATGCGCTGGTGGCTGACTTCCTGGGCGAGGGTTTGCATCAGCATGTCCACGCCACCCTTGGACGCGGCGTAGTTGACGTGGCCGGCCCAGGGAATGCGCTGGTGCACCGAGCTCATATGAATAATCTTGCCGGCGGCCCGGGACACGCCTTTACGGATGCCTTGCTTGTTGAAAATCCGCAGAGCGGCGCGGGCACAGAGGAACTGGCCGGTGAGGTTGACGCCGATCACCTGGTTCCAGTCGGCGAGGGTCATGTCTACTGCTGGCGCGTCTTTCTGCATGCCCGAATTGGCCACCAGAATGTCCACCGAGCCGAACGCTTCCAGGGTTTGCGCGAACAGGCGTTCGACATCGGCTTCGTTGGAGACATCGGCACCGAGGGCGAGGGCGCGACCGCCTTCAGCGTTGATCTGCCGGGCCAGTGCTTCGGCGGGCTCAGCCTGGGAATGGTAGTTGATCACCACCGCAGCCCCAGCGGCAGCCAAAGCCTTGGCAGCGCCTGCGCCAATGCCGGAACTGGCACCGGTGACGAGGGCAACTTGTTGGTCGAGGGAAATCTGCATCAGCGTTGGCGCCTTGAGTTGAGGGCTTAATCAGCTGACTGGCGGGTGCTGGCGAGAGTTCACGCCGAACCATGAAAGTTTCGTCACCTGAAATAGAGATTAACGGGGGACTTGCTTGCGATAGCGGCGTGTCAGTCAACTTGATGGTGACTGTTGCACCGCTATCGCGAGCAGGCCCGCTCCCACAGGGTCATTGGTACGGCTAATTCTGCGCGGTGCTCATCCGTTCTCTAATACAGACAACTTTTCGAGGTAAGCCCGGTGACCCAGCTGACATTGCTGTGCCTGCCCTATTCAGGCGCGAGCGCCATGGTTTACAGCCGGTGGCGGCGCAAGCTGCCGGAGTGGCTCAAGCTGCAACCGGTGGAGCTGCCTGGCCGAGGCGCGCGGTATGGCGAGCCGTTGCACACCGACATGCGGCGCCTGGCGTTGCAACTGGCGCAGGAACAAAAAGCCACGCTCAAGGCGCCGTACGCGTTGTTCGGCCATAGCCTGGGCGCGTTGCTGGCCTGTGAAATGGCCCATGCGTTTCGCTCGCTGGGTTGCCCGGAACCGGTGGCGCTGTTCGCTTCGGGCACCGCTGCGCCGACCATGCGGGCCGACTACGATCGCGGTTTCGCTGAACCCAGGACTGATGCCGAGTTGATCGATCAACTGCGCACCCTCAATGGCACCAGCGAAGAAGTGCTGGCCAACGAGGAATTGATGAGCCTGACGCTGCCGGTGCTGCGTGCGGATTTCCTGCTGTGCGGGCGTTTCGAACCGCAGCAGCGTCCGTTGCTCAAGTGCCCGGTGCACGTGCTCGGCGGCAAGGCCGACCGCGCCACCACCGAGCAGTTGATCGGCTGGAGCAAGGAAACCCACGGCAGCTTTTCCGTGGACATGCTGGCCGGCGGGCATTTCTTCATCCATGAGCACGAGGCCAAGGTGCTGCGGGTGATCAAGGATCAGCTCGATGTGCATCATCGCCGGCATGGCTTGATGGCCGTCAGCTAACAGATCTCAAGCTTCACTCAATACCTGTGGGAGCGGGCTTGCCCGCGATAGCGGTCTGTCAGTCACATACCTGTTGAATGTGCCGACCCTATCGCGGGCAAGCCCGCTCCCACAGGTTTTTTCATCGCCCTGTATTTCCTCGTTCCATCCCCCTTCCTGATACTTGTTCTCATTCGCTAATTTTTCCGGTCTGCATTCGTTTTATAGGGACGACGTGCCTTTGTGCTTCCCGCCACTGATCCGGATGCTTAGAAATGAATGCTGAAGACTCCTTGAAACTTGCTCGCCGGTTTATCGGGTTGCCCCTGGAAAAGCGCCAGATGTTCCTTGCGGCCTTGCAAAAGGAAGGCGTTGATTTCGCCCGGTTTCCCATTCCTGCCGGTGTCGAAGCCGAAGACCGCCAGGCGCTGTCGTACGCCCAGCAACGCATGTGGTTTCTCTGGCAGCTCGACCCGCAAAGCGGCGCCTATAACCTGCCCGGCGCGGTGCGTCTGACCGGGCGGTTGAACCTGCCGGCGCTGGAGCAAGCCTTCGCCAGCCTGGTGGCGCGTCACGAAACCCTGCGCACGGTGTTCCAGCGCCAGGCCGACGACACCTTGCTGCAAGTGCCGGCCAGCGCGCCGTTGGTCATCGATCAGGTGGATTTCAGCGCGCTATCGGCCGCTGAGCGCGAAGTGGCAGTCGCTCAAGCGGCCGAGCAGCAATCAGTGTTGCCGTTTGATCTGTCCGTCGGCCCGCTGCTACGCGTCACCTTGCTCAAGCTCGCCGACGAAGAACACGTCCTGCTGCTGACCCTGCACCACATCGTTTCCGACGGCTGGTCGATGAACGTGCTGATCGACGAATTCATCCGCTGCTACGACGCCTTCGAGGCCGGCACGCAACCGCAACTCGCGGCGTTGCCGATCCAGTACAGCGACTACGCCTTGTGGCAGCGCCGCTGGCTGGAGGCGGGCGAACAGGCGCTCCAGCTCGATTACTGGCAGGCGCAACTGGGCGACGAGCACCCGGTGCTGGAACTGCCCACCGATCACCCGCGCCCGGCGATGCCTAGCTATCGCGGCACCCGTTACGAATTCGCGGTGGATGCGCAACTGGCCGAGCAACTGCGGGCCACGGCGCAGAAACACAACATCACCCTGTTCATGCTGTTGCTCGGCGCCTTCAATGCGCTGCTGCATCGCTACACCGGGCAGACCGACATCCGCGTCGGCGTGCCGATTGCCAACCGCAACCGCGCCGAAATCGAAGGCTTGATCGGCTTCTTCGTCAACACCCAGGTGTTGCGCACGAAGCTCGACGGCCAGACCCGCGTCGACGAGTTGCTGCGCGCCATCAAGGAAACCGCCCTCGGTGCCCAGGCCCATCAGGATTTGCCGTTCGAGCGTCTGGTCGAAGCGCTGAAACTGGAACGCAGCCTCAGCCACACGCCGCTGTTCCAGGTGATGTACAACCACCAGCCGCAGGTCGCGGACATTTCCACGGTCAGCACGGCGTCCGGCCTGGCGCTGGGCGTGATTGAGTGGGAAGGGCGCACCACGCAGTTCGACCTGACCCTCGATACTTACGAAAAAGGTGGCAAGCTGCACGCCGCGCTGACCTACGCTAACGACCTGTTCGACGCCGCGACCATCGCGCGGATGGCGCAGCACTGGACGCATCTGTTGCAGGGCATGGTCAGCGATTCGCAGCAGCGCATCAGCGATTTGCCGCTGCTGGAAAGCGGCGAGTACCAGCGCATCGTGCATGACTGGAATCGCGCCGACGAAAGCTTCCCGCAGGACCTGTGCATTCATCAACTGATCAGCCAGCAAGTCACGGCTAGCCCGGACGCGTTGGCGGTGACTTTTGCCACCCAGCAACTGACCTACGCCGAACTCGACGGTCAGGCTAATCGCCTGGCCCACAAGTTGATCGAGCTGGGTGTCGGTGCGGAAGTCCGGGTCGGCGTGGCCATGCAGCGCTCCGACAACTTGCTGGTCGCATTGCTCGCCGTGCTCAAGGCCGGTGGCGCCTACGTGCCGCTGGACCCGGATTATCCGGCCGAACGCGTTGCCTACATGCTCGAAGACAGCCGCGCCCTGGTGCTGCTGACCGAGCAATCGGTCGCCGCGACCTTGACCGTGGCAGCCGAAACGCAAGTGCTGCTCATGGACGACATGACGTGGGCCGCTTACCCAACCAGCGCGCCGGTCACCCGCGTCGCGCCGGACAATCTGGCCTACGTGATCTACACCTCCGGTTCGACCGGCAAACCCAAAGGCGTGGCCATCGCCCATCGCAACGTGCTGGCGCTGATCGACTGGTCGAAATCGGTCTACAGCCGCGAAGACATCCAGGGTGTGCTGGCCTCGACCTCGGTGTGCTTCGACCTGTCGGTGTGGGAGTTGTTTGTGACCCTGGCCAACGGCGGCTCGGTGATCATCGCCCGCAATGCCCTGGAATTGCCGCAACTACCGGCCCGGGATCAGGTGCGCCTGATCAACACCGTGCCGTCGGCAATCGCTGCCTTGCAGCGCGACGGGCAGATCCCGCCGAGCGTGCGCATCATCAACCTGGCCGGCGAGCCGCTGAAGCAAAGCCTTGTGGAGGCGCTGTATCAGCAACCGACCGTCGAGCACGTCTACGATTTGTATGGGCCGTCGGAAGACACCACCTATTCCACCTGGACTCGCCGTGAGGCCGGTGGCCGCGCGAACATCGGCCGACCGCTCAAGCACACCGCCAGCTATGTGCTGGATGCCGACCTGCAACCGGTGCCCCAAGGCGTGTCCGCCGAGCTGTACCTGTCGGGCGCAGGCATCACCCGCGGTTACCTTGCACGCCCGGGCATGACCGCCGAGAAGTACGTGCCGAACCCTTTCGCCAGCAACGGCGAACGCCTGTACCGCACCGGCGACCTGACCCGTTATCAGGCCGACGGCTCGCTGCAATACGTCGGGCGCATCGACCATCAGGTCAAGGTCCGTGGCTTCCGTATCGAGCTGGGTGAAATCGAAGCGCGGCTGTTGCAGCAAGCGCCCGTGCGCGAATTGGCGGTGTTGGCGCAGGACGGCGTCAACGGGCAGCAACTGGTGGCGTACATCGTGCCGAGCGATCCGGCGTTGATGGACGACGCCGATGCGCAAGCGACTCTGCGTGAATCCCTGAAAGCCGCACTGCGTCAGCATCTGCCGGACTACATGGTCCCTGCGTTCCTGCTGTTCCTCGCGCAGTTGCCACTGACCCCCAACGGCAAACTCGACCGCAAGGCCTTGCCGGCAATCGATGGCTCGCAACAACAGCGCGAACACGTCGCGCCGCGCACGGCGATGGAAAAAGCCCTCGCCGCGATCTGGCAGGATGTGCTGGCCATCGACAACGTCGGTCTGGAAGACAACTTCTTCGAACTGGGCGGCGACTCCATCGTCTCGATGCAAGTGGTCAGCCGCGCGCGTCAGGCCGGGATCGTGTTGAGCCCCAAGGATTTGTTCCAGCACCAGACCATCCGCAGCCTGGCCCAGGCGGCTCGCAGCGGCGAGCAATCGTTGATCGATCAAGGCCCGGCGGTGGGCGCGGTGGCGCTGGCGTCGGTGCAACAGTGGTTCTTTGAGCAAGTCATCCCCGAGCGTCAGCACTGGAACCAGTCGTTGCTGCTGGTGCCGCGCGAGGCGTTGAACGTCGAAGCGCTGGATCGCGCGTTAGAGCAATTGCTGACCCATCACGACAGCCTGCGCCTGCGTTATGAACAGACTGCCGAAGGTTGGCAGCAAGCCTATGCCGCGCCGACCACCGAGTCGGTCTTGTGGCAGCGTCAGGTGCAATCGGTCGAAGAACTCAACGCCCTGTGCGACGAAGCCCAGCGCAGTCTCGATTTGCAAAATGGCCCGCTGATGCGTGCGCTGCTGGTGACGATGGCCGACGCAACTCAGCGTTTGCTGCTGGTCATTCATCACTTGGCGGTGGACGGTGTTTCCTGGCGCGTGCTGCTGGAAGATCTTCAGCAGTTCTACAGCGGCGGTAATGTGTCGCTGGCGAAAACCAGCACCTATCAGCGCTGGGTCGCTCGCTTGCAGGATCATCTGCCAGTCTTTGAAAACAGCCTCGGACACTGGCAGACCCAACTGAAAAACGCGCCGAGCGATCTGCCATGCGACCGCCCGAACGGCGCGCTGCAAAACCGCTTCGAGCACAAACTCGAGATCAAACTCGACGCCGAACAAACCCGCAAACTGCTGCAACACGCCCCAGCGGCATATCGCACCCAGGTCAACGACTTGCTGCTGACCGCGCTGGCACGGGCGGTGTGCCGCTGGAGCGGGCAGGGCAGCACGCTGATTCAGCTCGAAGGCCATGGCCGCGAAGACCTGTTCGACGACATCGACCTGACCCGCACCGTCGGCTGGTTCACCAGCCTGTTCCCGGTCAATCTGATGCCATCGAGTGAGCTCGGCGCGTCGATCAAAACCATCAAGGAACAACTGCGCGCGGTGCCGGACAAAGGCCTCGGTTACGGCGCGCTGCGTTACCTCGGCTCCCCGGCGATCCGCGCCGAACTGGCTGCGTTGCCGCAACCGCGCATCACCTTCAACTATCTGGGGCAGTTCGACCGTCAGTTCGACGACGCGGCGATGTTTGTGCCGTCCACCGAAGGCAATGGCGTGGCGCAGGACCCATCGGCGCCGTTGGGCAACTGGCTGACGGTCGAAGGCCAGGTCTATGGCGGTGAGTTGTCGCTGAGCTGGGGCTTCAGCCGTGAGATGTTTGATGCCGCGACCATTCAGCGTGTGGCTGATGATTACGCGCAAGAACTCAATGCGCTGATCGAGCATTGCTGCGCGGTTGAGGCAACCCAAGCGACGCCGTCGGACTTCCCGCTGGCGCGCATCAGTCAGACGCAACTCGACGAATTGCCAGTCGCGACGCTTGAAGACTTATATCCACTGTCGCCGATGCAGCAGGGCATGCTGTTCCACACCCTCTACGAACCCGAGGTCGGCGCCTACATCAGTCAGTTGCGCCTGGACATTCAGGGCCTCGATCCGCAGCGATTCACTCAGGCTTGGCAAACCGCGCTGGAGCGTCATGACATTCTGCGCAGCAGCTTTCACTGGCTGGGCCTCGACACCGCGCACCAGGCGATTGTCCGCAACGTCGCGTTGCCGCTTGAAGTGCTTGAAGCAACCGACACCGATGCGCTGGCCGACGCCGAGCGCGCCGAAGGTTTTGAACTGGGCACCGCGCCGCTGTTCCGCTTGAAGCTTGTCCGCACGGGCGCCAATGACTGGCACCTGATCTACACCAGCCACCACATTTTGATGGACGGCTGGAGCAACGCGCAGTTGCTCGCCGAAGTCATCCAGCACTACGCCGCCGGGCCATCGCTGCCGGTACCGACCGGGCAATACCGCGATTATCTGGGCTGGTTACAGCAGCAATCGGCCGCCGCGGGTGAGCAGTTCTGGAAAGCTGCACTGGCACCGCTCGAAGCGCCGACCTTGCTGGCCGAAGCTTTGCGCCCGCCGGTTAGTGTCGAAGGCAGTGAGGAATGCCGCGTAGCACTCGACAGCCGCGCGACACAGCGTCTGGCCGAGTTCGCCCGTCAGCAGAAAGTCACCCTCAACACCGTGCTGCAAGCGGCGTGGAGCCTGTTGCTGCATCGCTACACCGGCCAGGATTGCGTGGTGTTTGGCGCCACCGTGGCCGGGCGTTCGGCGCCGCTGCCAGGCATCGAACAGCAGCTCGGCTTGTTCATCAACACACTGCCGCTGGTCTGCGCGATCAAGCCGGATCAAACCGTCAGCCAATGGCTCGGCGAGCTGCAAGGGCTGAACCTGGCCATGCGCGAATTCGAGCATGTGCCGCTTTACGACATTCAGGGGTGGGCGGGGCAGCAGGGCTCGGCGCTGTTCGACAGCCTGCTGGTGTTCGAGAACTTCCCGGTGGCCGAAGCGTTGAAACAGGGCGCGCCGGCCGGGTTGTCGTTCGGCAACCTGCACAATCACGAGCGCACGCATTACCCGCTGACCCTGGGCATCGAACTGGGCGAAGGCTTGAGCCTGGACTTCAGCTACGACGCGGCGCGGTTCAGTGCGGCTCAGGTCGCTGAGTTGTCGGCCAATTTGCAGCATCTGTTGGCGCAATTGGTTTCGCAGCCGGACGCTGCACTGGGCGCGCTGGAACTGCTCGATCTCGACGGCAAAAACGCGCTGCTCGCGATCAGCCAACCGCCGCCGATCGGGTTATCCACAACACTTCTGGTCCACGAGCAAATCGCCGCTCAGGCCGCCGCGACCCCGGACGCTCTGGCGTTGCAGGTTGACGGCCAGCCCCTGAGCTACGCGCAATTGAACACCCAGGCCAACCGTCTGGCCCATCGTCTGATTGAAAACGGTGCCGGTCCGGGCAAACGCGTCGGTCTGGCGCTGCACCGTGGTCCGCAATTGATTGTCAGCCTGTTGGCTGTGCTGAAAAGTGGCGCTGCGTACGTGCCGCTCGATCCGAAATACCCGAACGAACGCCTGGCCTACATGATCGGCGACAGCCGTCTCGACGTGCTGCTGTGCGAATCCGGCCTGCTGGAAGATGTACGAGGCGTGCCACGTCTGACCCTCGACGACAACGCCGGCTACCCGGAAAGCGATCCGCACAACCACGCGGTTGCTGAAGACCTGGCCTACATCATCTACACCTCCGGCTCCACCGGCCAACCCAAAGGCGTGGCCATCGCCCACGCCGCGTTGCGCGAGTTCTGCCAGGGCGCCGCCGACTATTCGCTGCTGTCGGCGTCGGACCGCGTGTTGCAGTTCGCGACCTTCAGCTTCGACGGGTTCGTCGAGCAATGCTTCCCGGCGCTGTGCGTCGGCGCGGCGTTGATCATGCGCGGTGATGAGGTGTGGGACGCCGGTCGTCTCGCCGCCGAAATCGTCCAGCACGGCGTGACCGTGGCGGACTTGCCGGCTGCTTACTGGCATTTGCTGGCCCGCGAATGCGCGAGCGACGTGGTCAGCAATCTCGGTGCTTTGCGCCAGGTCCACGTCGGCGGCGAAGCGATGTCGGTCGAAGGTCTGCGCTTTTGGCATCAGGCCGGATTAAGCCATGTGCGATTGCTCAACACCTACGGCCCGACCGAGGCGACCGTGGTGTCCAGCGTGCATGAATGCCGTCTCGAAGACGCCAGCGACGCGTTTGGCATTCCGATTGGTCGCGCCATCGCCGGTCGTGCGCTGTATGTGCTGGACGCGGCGGGTCAATTGTTGCCAAGCGGCGGCGTCGGCGAACTGTGCATCGGCGCGCCGGCCTGCCTCGCTCAAAGCTATTTCGACCGTCCAGCGCTGACCGCTGAACGTTTCCTGCCAGACCCGTTTGCCCGTGAGCCGGGCGCGCGTCTGTACCGCAGCGGCGATCTGGCGCGCTACAACGCTGAAGGACATCTGGAATACGTCGGCCGCATCGACCATCAAGTCAAGATCCGCGGTTTCCGCATTGAAATGGGTGAAATCGAAGCCTGCCTGCAAGCCCGTGAAGACGTGCGTGAAGCGGCGGTCATCGCTCAGGACGGTTCGCAACTGGTGGCGTACATCGTGGCCAACGGCACGGTGGCTTCGGAGACGGAGTATCTGGAAGGCCTCAAAGCCGTCTTGCGTCAATCGTTGCCGGAATACATGGTGCCGAATCACCTGATCCTGCTGGCGAAACTGCCGCTCAACAACAACGGCAAACTGGATCGTCGGGCCTTGCCGCGTGCCGAGGCTCGCGATGGCCTACGTGATTTCGTCGTCCCGGCCGAAGGGCTGGAAACGCAACTGGCGCTGATCTGGCAGGACGTGTTGCAGGTCGGGCAAGTCGGCCGCGACGACAACTTCTTCGAGTTGGGCGGGCACTCGTTGCTGGTGCTGCAAGTGATCTCTCGCGTGCGTCAGCAGTTGCAGCTCGAACTGTCGGTGAGCAGCCTGTTCTCCGCCGCGAACCTGGCGGAATTTGCAGGGCGGGCTGCACTGGCCAATTCCAGCGGGCAACCTTTGCTGCAACACGCTGCGGTCGATCAGCCGCCGATCCTCTCTTACGCTCAACAGCGCCAATGGATTCTCTGGCAGTTGGACCCGCAGAGCCCGGCCTACAACATCCCTGCCGCGCTGCACCTCAAGGGCCCGCTGAACCGCGACGCCTTGCGTGAAGCCTTCACACAGTTGCAGGTCCGTCACCAGACCCTGCGCACCACCTTCGAACAGGATGGCCTGCAGGCGCGTCCGGTGCTGCATGACACTCTGACGCTGCAACTGGAACAGCGCACGCTCGATCAGTCGTCGGTCGATGCCGCCGTGGCCGAAGAAATCGCCCGTCCATTCGACTTGCGCAACGGTCCGCTGTGGCGCGTGTTGCTGCTGCAAGTGAACACCGACGAACACGTCCTGGTGCTGACCGTGCACCACATCGCCGCCGATGGCTGGTCGATGCAGGTCATGGTCGATGAGTTCAGTGCGTTGTATCAGGCGGCCGCTTGCGGTCGCGCCGCCGGTTTGGCTGACCTGCCGGTGAACTACAGCGACTACGCCCGTTGGCAGCGTGACTGGCTGGAAGCAGGCGAGGGCGCACGCCAACTGACCTGGTGGCGCGAGCAACTGGCGGGCAACCAAACGCCGCTTGAATTGCCGAGTGAACTGACCCGTCCAGCCCGTCGCACCGAGCGCGGTGCCAGCCTGATGCTCAACGTGGATCGCGACCTGCTCGCCGGTTTGCGTCAACGCGCCCAGGAACAGCAAGTGACCTTGTTCATGCTGTTACTGGCGAGTTTCCAGACCTTACTGCATCGCCAGAGCGGGCAGTCGAGCATCAGCGTAGGTGTGCCGAGCGCCGGTCGTTCGCGTCTCGAAACGGAGGGCCTGATCGGCTTCTTCATCAACACCCAAGTGCTGCGAGCCGAGATCGACGGGCAGCAGCCATTCAGCACCTTGCTGCAACAGGTCAAGCAAACTGCATTGGGGGCTCAGGCGCATCAGGACTTGCCGTTCGAGCAGTTGGTCGACGCCTTGCAACCGGATCGCAGCCTCAATCACAGCCCATTGTTCCAGGTGCTCTACAACCATCAGCAGCAGTTGGGTGCCAGCGTTGAGCGCACGGTTGCTGACTTGAACGTCGAACGTCTGCACTGGCAGCAACACACCACACAATTCGATCTGGTGCTGGACACTCAGGAGCAGGGCGAAGCACTCGATGCCAGCCTGACTTACGCCACGGACCTTTACGACGAGGCATCGATGCAGCGCCTCGCCGAGCAGTGGTTGAGCCTGCTGCGCGCGGTGGTCAGCGATCCGCAGCAACGGGTTGCCGAACTGCCACTGATTGACGGGTCGCAGCAAGAGGCCTTGGTGCAGCACTGGAACCCTGCGTTCCTGGCACAACCGACGTCGCCGACCTTGCACCAGTTGTTCGAAGCGCAAGCCGCACAACGGCCGAACGCCATCGCACTGACTTACGAAGGCGAGCAACTGACCTACGCCGCGCTCAACGCCCAGGCCAACCGACTGGCGCGCACACTGCGCGAGCTGGGTGTCGGCCCCGAAGTGCGCGTCGGCATCGCCACCGAGCGGGCCATGCCGCTGGTGATCGGCTTGCTGGCGATTCTCAAGGCCGGCGGCGCCTACGTGCCGCTCGATCCGCAATACCCGGCCGAGCGCCTGAGCTACATGATCGAAGACAGCGGCATCACGCTGTTGCTGACTCAGCAACACTTGATCGACGGTCTGCCGGTTCTCGACGGTCTGCAGGTGCTGAGTCTGGAATCGTTGCAACTGGACGCGTTCAGCGACGATAACCTGTCGGCACTGGCGACGCCGGATAACCTCGCCTACGTGATCTACACCTCCGGCTCCACCGGTCGGCCGAAGGGCGCATTGCTCAGCCATGGCAACGTCGGGCGTCTGCTCACGGCCACCGCTGGCGAGTTCAACTTCGGCCCGGACGATGTCTGGACGCTGTTCCATTCCTACGCGTTCGATTTCTCGGTGTGGGAGCTGTTCGGTTCGCTGTGCACCGGCGGGCGTCTGGTGATCGTGCCGTATTACATCAGCCGAGAGCCGCAAGAGTTCCATCGCTTGCTCTGTGATGAAGGCGTGACGGTGTTAAACCAGACCCCGACCGCGTTCCGCCAATTGCTGCCGATTGCCTGCGCCAGCCCACGAAGCATGGCGCTGCGTCAGGTGATTTTCGGCGGCGAAGCCCTCGAAGTCGCAAGCCTGCGTCCCTGGTTCGAACGCTTCGGCGACCAACAGCCAACCCTGGTCAACATGTACGGCATCACCGAAACCACGGTGCACGTGACCTATCGCGCCATCCGCCTCGCCGACCTCGACGCCAAGGCCCAGAGCCCGATCGGCCTGCCGATCCGCGACCTGCGCTGGTACTTGCTCGACAGCCAGTTGCAACCTGTGCCGGTGGGTGTGGCGGGCGAGCTGTACATCGCTGGCGCCGGTCTGGCGCGGGGTTATCACGGCCGTTTCGGCCTGACCGCTGAGCGTTTTGTGCCGAGCCCGTTCGAGGCCTCGCAGCGGCTCTATCGCAGCGGCGACCTGGCGCGTCAGCGTGCCGACGGCAGCATCGATTACCTCGGCCGCATCGACCAGCAAGTGAAGGTCCGTGGCTTCCGTATCGAACTGGGTGAAATCGAAGCCGCGTTGCTGGCTCAACCGGGCGTGCGCCAAGCGGTGTTGAGTGTGCATGCAGGCGAAAGCGGGCCGCAACTTTGCGCCTACGTCGTAGCCGAGCAGACCCCGACTGCCCCGATCGCTTGGCGCGACAACCTGCGCGCCGCGCTCAAGGTCGATCTGCCGGATTACATGGTGCCGAGCCACTGGCTACTGCTCGATGCCTTGCCACTGACGGGCAACGGCAAGCTCGACCGCAAGGCCTTGCCAGTGCCTGACGCTCAGGAATGGCAACGTCCATTCGAAGCCCCTGAGGGCGACCTCGAACAGCAACTGGCCGCGATCTGGGCCGACGTGCTGGGCGTGGCGCAGATCGGCCGACGCGACAACTTCTTTGAATTGGGCGGGCATTCGCTGCTCGCCGCCCAGGCCAGCGCCCGCGTGGAACTGGAACTGGGCATCGAGCTGCCGCTGCGCGCGCTGTTCGAGTCCACCGACCTTCAGGCTTATGCCGCCATGGCCGGGCAACACGCCCCGGCTGACAACGATGCACGTCTTGATGCGCTTGAGTCGCTTCTCGACGAGATGGAGATCAACTGATGGAACACACCACTGCCCAGCGTATCGCCAGCCGCTTCGCCGGACTGCCTGCCGAAAAGCGCCGCGAATTTTTGGCCCGCATGCAAGAGCAGGGCGTGAGCTTCGGCCAGCTGCCGATTCCGCCTGCCGCCGAGCCGCACACCACCTTCGAACTGTCGTATGCGCAACAGCGCCAATGGTTCCTCTGGCAGCTTGATCCGCACAGCTCGGCGTACAACATTCCGGCCGCGTTGCGTTTGCACGGGCCGCTGAATGTCGCGGCGTTGCAACAGAGTTTCGACGTGCTGCTGGAGCGGCATCAGAGCTTGCGCAGCCGTTTCGTCGAGGATGACGGGAAGGTGCTGCAGACGCTGGCCGAGTTCACCTCGCTGCCCATCGAGCAGATCGACCTGCGTGCCGAACCTCAGGATCAGCACTTCGATCTGGCGATGAACAGCGTCGAACAGGAAATCGCCCGGCCGTTTGATCTGCAGCACGGTCCGTTGTTGCGGGTCACTTTGTTGCAACTCGACACCGAAGACCACGTGCTGTTGCTGACCCTGCACCACATCGTCACCGATGGCTGGTCGATGGGTGTGCTGGTGGAAGAGTTTTCCCGGCTCTACGCCGCGCATTGCCAAGGCCAGAACGCTGCGCTGGAGGCATTGCCGATCCAGTATTCCGACTACGCAATGTGGCAACGCCGCTGGATGGAAGCGGGGGAGCTGGAGCGTCAACTCAACTGGTGGCGGGAAACCCTGAGCAGCGAACAACCGCTGCTCGAATTGCCGACTGACCGTCCGCGTCCGGCGCAACCGAGCCAGCGCGGTGCGCGTCTGGATTTCGCCCTCGATGCGACCTTGGCCAGCGGTCTGATGAGCCTGGCCAAACAGCGCGGCGTCACGCCGTTCATGCTGTTGCTGGCAAGTTTCCAGGCGCTGCTTTATCGCTACAGCGGCCAGTCCGATCTGCGAGTCGGGGTGCCGATTGCCAACCGTAATCGTGCGGAAACCCGTGGCCTGATCGGCTTCTTCGTCAACACCCAGGTGATGCGTGCCGAACTCGACGGACGTCTGTCATTCAGCCAATTGCTCGACCAGACCCGCGCCGCGTCGCTGGATGCCCAGGATTATCAGGATTTGCCGTTCGAGCGACTGGTGCAGGCGCTGCAAGGTGAACGGAGCCTGAGCCATAGCCCGCTGTTCCAGGTGATGTTCAACCACCAGCAAGCCAAACCGGCGGCGGTCAGCGGCTTGCTCGCCGGCCTGCGCGTCGAAGCCCTGAACGCCACGGCGCACACCACGCAGTTCGATCTGCAACTGGACACTCAGGAGGAGGGCGACAAGCTGTTCGCCAGCCTGACCTATGCCGCCGATTTGTTCGACGCCGAGCGCATCGAGCACCTTGCGCGGCACTGGCGCAACCTGCTGGCCGGGGTGTTGGCGAACCCGCAATGCCCGCTCGCCGAGTTGCCGTTGCTGGAGGCCGACGAGCGTCTGCGCATCCTCGACGACCTCAATGACACCGCCCGGGCCTATCCGGGCGAAGTCTGCGTGCAGCGGCATTTCGAGGAGCGCGTGGTTGAAAACGGTGAAGCAACGGCGCTGGTGTTCCAGGGCCAAAGCCTGAGTTACTCCGAACTGAACCTGCGCGCCAACCGCCTGGCCCATCACTTGCGCGCCCAGGGCGTCGGCCCGGAAGTGATCGTGGGGATTGCCTGCGACCGTTCGTTTGAAATGGTCGTCGGCCTGCTGGCGATTCTCAAGGCGGGCGGCGCGTATGTGCCGCTGGACCCGGAATACCCGCTTGATCGCCTGAGCTACATGATCGAAGACAGCGGCATTTCGCTGCTGCTGACCCAGGAACATCTGCTGGCACAACTGCCGACCCCGGACAACGTGCGCACCTTGTGCCTGCACGCCGACGCCGATTGGCTGAGCGATCTACCGGGCACCGATCTGCCGAACCTGGCCATCGCAGAAAACCTTGCGTATGTGATTTACACCTCCGGTTCCACCGGCAAACCGAAAGGCGCGGGCAACCGCCATGTGGCGCTGCATAACCGTCTGGAGTGGATGCAGCAAGCCTACCAATTGCTGCCGAGCGACCGCGTGCTGCAAAAGACGCCGTTCAGTTTTGACGTGTCGGTGTGGGAGTTTTTCTGGCCGCTGATGAAGGGCGCCACGTTGGTGATCGCCGCACCGGGCGAACATCGCGATCCGCAACGCCTGGCCGCGTTGATCGTCGAGCAGGCGATCACCACGCTGCACTTCGTGCCGTCGATGCTCTCGGCGTTCATCAGTGCCGACGAGGCGCTGGCCTGCACGTCGCTGCAACGGATCATTTGCAGCGGTGAAGCGCTGCCAATGGAACTGCAACGCCAGACCTTGCGCAGCCTGCCGCAAGCGAATCTCTACAACCTGTATGGCCCGACCGAAGCGGCCATCGACGTGACCCACTGGACCTGCGTCGAAGAGGGGCGCGACAGCGTGCCGATCGGCCGTCCGATCACCAACCTGCGCACCTGCATCCTCGACAGCGAACTGCAACCCTTGCCGCTGGGAGCGGTGGGTGAGTTGTATTTGGGCGGCGTCGGCCTGGCGCGCGGTTACCACCGTCGTGGCGCGCTGACCGCCGAGCGGTTCGTGGTCGATCCGTTCGGCAGTGGCGAGCGGCTGTACCGCACTGGTGACCTGGCGCGTTATCGCGCTGACGGCGCCATCGACTATTGCGGACGAATCGACCATCAAGTGAAGATTCGCGGTTTGCGCATCGAACTGGGTGAAATCGAAGCGCGCCTGCAAGAACATGCTGACGTACAGGAAGCCGTGGTGCTGGCCCTCGATGGCCCGAGCGGCAAGCAATTGGTCGCATACATCGTGCCGCAGGACCGAGGGTTGGTCGGCGCCGATGCCGAGCAACAAGGTGCATGGCGTGAAACCCTGAAAAGCCATCTGCTGGCGAGCCTGCCGGATTACATGGTGCCGGCGCAGACCGTGCTGATCGAGCAAATGCCTTTGAGCCCCAACGGCAAACTCGACCGCAAACGCCTGCCGGTGCCGACCGCGCAAGTCAGCCAGCGCGCCTTCGAAGCGCCACGCAGCGAACATGAGCAGGTGCTGGCGCAGATCTGGCAGGACGTGTTGGGCGTGGAGCAGGTCGGGCGTCAGGACAACTTCTTTGAACTGGGCGGCGACTCGATCATTTCGATTCAGGTGGTCAGCCGTGCCCGTCGTGCCGGGCTGAGCCTGCAGCCCCGTGATCTGTTCCAGCAGCAAACTTTGCAAGCACTGGCGGCGGTGGTCAAAGAACAGGCGGCGCCGTTGGCCCAACAAGGGCCGGTTGACGGCGTGCAAACACTCACGCCGATCCAGCGCTGGTTCTTCGACGAGCCGATTCCGCAACGGGCGCACTGGAACCAGGCGGTGTTGCTGACACCGCGCGAAACCCTCGAATTGCCGCGCCTGCAAGCCGCCCTGCAACGCCTGCTCAAGCAACACGATGCGCTGCGTTTGCGCTTCAGTCAGGTCGACGGCCAATGGTCGGCGCGTTATGTCGGTGCCGACAGCGCCGACGTGATCGACATGCTCTGGACCGCTCGCGTTGCCAGTAGTGAGTCGCTGGAATCGGTGTGCGACGAAGCGCAGCGCAGCCTCAGCCTGCAAGACGGTCCGCTGCTGCGCGTAGCGTTGATCGCCCAGGCTGATGGTTCCCAGCGCTTGCTGTTAGTGATCCACCATTTGGCTGTCGACGGTGTGTCCTGGCGGGTGTTGCTGGAAGATTTACAGGCCGCTTACCAAGAGCAAGAGCTGCCACCGAAGACCAGCTCTTTCCAGGCCTGGGCCGACAAGCTCGACGCTTATGCACGCTCCGAAGCCGCTGCCGACGAACTGAACTGGTGGCAAGCGCAACTGAGCGTCGCCAATGATTCGTTGCCAGCCGCCAACGCCCAAGCCAGTCAGGCCGGGCATTTGCGCCAGGGCGTCAGCATCGGCCTCGACCGCGAACAGACCCGCCAGTTGCTGCTACAGGCGCCGGCGATCTACCGCACGCAGGTCAACGACCTGCTGCTGAC
Source organism: Pseudomonas sp. 31-12 (assembly GCF_003151075.1). NCBI lineage: Bacteria > Pseudomonadati > Pseudomonadota > Gammaproteobacteria > Pseudomonadales > Pseudomonadaceae > Pseudomonas > Pseudomonas sp. 31-12. Next base: position 4,747,320 of record NZ_CP029482.1, on the reverse strand, counting down.
CGCACTGGCCCGCACCCTCAGCCGCTGGACCGGCGATGCATCGGCGCTGATTCAGCTCGAAGGCCACGGCCGCGAAGAGCTGTTCGACGACATCGACCTGACCCGCACCGTCGGCTGGTTCTCCAGCCTGTTCCCGGTGCGCCTGACGCCAACTGCCGACCTTGCGGGTTCGATCAAGGCGATCAAGCAGCAACTGCGCGAGATTCCCGGCAAAGGCATGGGCTACGGCCTGCTGCGCTACATGGGCGATGCCTCGACCCAAGCGGCGCTGGCCGCGTTGCCGCAAGCGCGCGTCACCTTCAACTACCTTGGGCAGTTCGACCAGAGCTTCGCCGAAGACGCCCTGTTCAAACCGGCCACGGAGTCCAGCGGCGCCGCGCAATCGGCCGACGCACCGTTGCCGAACTGGTTGTCGGTGGACGGTCAGGTGTATGGCGGTGAGCTGAAACTCGACTGGACCTTCAGCCGCGAATGCTTCGACCCGCGTGAAATCGAAGCGCTGGCCGCGGCTTATCAAAGCGAGTTGCTGGCGCTGATCGCCCATTGCCTGAGCGACGGCGCGGGCGGCGTGACCCCGGCGGACTTCCCGTTGGCGCACCTGACCCAGGCGCAACTCGATGGCCTGCCGGTGCCGCCGGCGCAGATCGAGGATCTGTATCCGCTGTCGCCAATGCAGGCCGGTTTGCTGTTCCACAGCTTGTACGAATCCGAGTCCGGCGCTTATGTGAACCAACTCAGCGTCGAAGCCCGTGGCCTCGATACCGAGCTTCTGGGCCGCGCCTGGCAAGCGGTGCTCAACACCCATCCGATCCTGCGCAGCAGCTTCCACTTCCCGGATGGCTTCGAGGCGCCGGTGCAACTGGTCCATCGTCATCTGCAATTGCCGATGACCTGCCTCGACTGGCGCGGCCGCAGCGATCAAACCGAAGCGCTCGCACAACTGATCGACAGCGAACGCCTGCAACTTGATTCGACCCGGGCACCGCTGATGCGCTTGACCCTGGTGCGCCTCGACGATGAGCGTCAGCAACTGATCTACACCCACCATCACCTGTTGCTCGATGGCTGGAGTAATTCCCTGCTGTTGAGCGAAGTCTTGCAGCGTTATGCCGGGCAGGACGTGCAGGCACCGACCGGGCGTTTTGCCGATTACATCGGCTGGCTGCAACGTCAGGATGCCCACGCCGACGAGACCTTCTGGCGCGAGCAACTGGCGACCCTCGACAACCCGACCCTGCTGGCGCAGAGCCTGGCCCATGGCGACAGTAAAAACCTGTCGACGGCGGAATTTGCCGACCATCGGCAGACCTTCGACGTTGCCACCAGCCAGCGCTTCAGCGAGTTTGCCCGTCAGCAAAAAGTCACCCTCAACACCTTGGTGCAAGGGGCCTGGGCACTGCTGTTGCAACGCTACAGCGGTCAACGCAGCGTCGCGTTCGGCGCGACCGTGGCGGGGCGGCCGGTGGATTTGCCAGGTGCCGAAAGTCAGCTCGGCCTGTTCATCAACACCTTGCCGGTGATCAGCAGCCCGGACGCGGTGGAAAGCGTCGGCCAGTGGTTGACCCGCTTGCAGGCACAAAACCTCGAATTGCGTGAGCATGAATTCACCGCGTTGGGTGACATTCAGCGCTGGGCCGGACGTGCCGGCGAGCCGCTGTTTGACAGCCTGCTGGTGTTCGAAAACTTCCCGGTGGCCGAAGCGCTGCAACAGGGTGCGCCGGCCGGTTTGAGCTTCTCGATTCCGCAGAACCACGAACGCACCAACTTCCCGCTGACCCTGGCGGCCACCGCCGAGAGTCAGCTGAGCCTGAACTGGAGCTACCAGTGCGCGCATTTCAGCAGCGAAGCGATTGTTCGCATGAGCGAGCATCTGGCCGCGCTGCTGGCGGCGATGGTTGCCGCGCCACAGGCGGCATTGAGTGAACTGGACCTGCTGACCGCACCTGAGCGCGCGCAACAGTTGGTCGAGTGGAACCCGGCGTTCACGGCAGCGCAAAAGCCGCTCTGCGTGCATCAGTTGATCGAAGCCCAAGCGGACATCCGCCCGGATGCCACTGCACTGATCTTCAACGACCTGGAATTGAGCTTCGACCAACTCAACCGTCGCGCCAACCAGTTGGCCCATCGTCTTCGCGCACTGGGCATCGGCCCGGAAGTCCGGGTTGGCCTGGCCATGCAGCGTTCGCCGGAAATGATCATCGGCTTGCTGGCGATCCTCAAGGCCGGCGGCGCTTACGTGCCACTGGACCCGGCGTACCCGACGGAACGCCTGCGTTACCTGATGGAAGACAGCGGCATTTCGCTGATGATCAGCCAATCATGGCTGCGGGAAAAACTGCCGTTGCCTCAAGGCCTGCCGGTGCTGGAAATCGACCGCGAGCCGCTGGAGTTCATGGCGCAAACCAACCCGGTCAACCTGACTTGCGGCGAAAACCTCGCGTACCTGATTTACACCTCGGGCTCCACCGGCCGGCCGAAAGGCGTCAGCGTGGCCCACGGTCCGCTGGCCATGCATTGCCTGTCGATCGGCGAGTTGTACGGCATGACCCCGGATGATCGCGAGCTGCAATTCGCCTCGATCAGCTTCGACGGCGCCCACGAGCGCTGGCTGACGCCGCTGGTGTTCGGTTCGGCGGTGATGCCGCGCGACGACGAGTTGTGGAGCGTGGAGCGCACCTGCGCCGAGATCGAAAAGCACGGCATCACCATCGCCTGCTTCACCCCGACCTATCTGGGGCAGATCGCCGAATTCATGGGCGAAGCGGGGCGTGACTTGCCAATCCGTTCCTACACCCCGTGCGGTGAAGGCATGGCCAAGCACGCGTTCGATGAAGTCCAGCAGGTGCTGCAACCCAAGCGCCTGATCAACGGCTATGGCCCGACCGAAACGGTGATCACGCCGCTGATCTGGCTGGCCTATCCGGATACCGAGTTCGATTCGGCGTTCATGCCGATTGGCCGGCCGGTGGGCAACCGCAGTGCCTACATTCTGGACGGCGGTTTGCAGCCGTTGCCGGTGGGCGTCGCGGGTGAGTTGTACCTGGGCGGCGAGGGCGTCGCCCGGGGTTATCACCAACGTCCAGACCTGACCGCTGAACGCTTTGTGCCGGATCCGTTCGTGCCGGGCGCGCGTTTGTACCGCAGTGGCGACCTTGCGCGATTCCGTGCCGATGGCGTCGTCGAATACCTCGGCCGTATCGACCAGCAAGTGAAGATTCGCGGCTTCCGTATCGAACTCGGTGAAATCGAAGCCTGCCTGCTGGAGCACGAAGGCGTGCGTGAAGCGTTCGTGATCGACCGCGAAGGCCCGGTGAGCCGCCAGTTGGTCGGTTACGTGGTGCCGCGCGATCCGCTCGCCGATGAGCAGGATTTGCGTGAAGCGCTGACGACTCACTTGCGCAGCCGTTTGCCGGCACACATGCTGCCGGCGCACTTGATGTGCCTGGCCGCGTTGCCGCTGACGCCGAATGGCAAGCTCGATCGCCAAGGCCTGCCAGCACCGCAAGCCACTCGGCAGAACCACGATCACGTGGCCGCTGCAACACCGGCCGAAGCCTTGCTGGTGAAGATCTGGCAGGAACTGCTGGGTCTGGAATCGGTGGGTGTCACCGAGAACTTCTTCGAACTGGGCGGTGACTCGATCATTTCCCTGCAAGCGGTGAGTCGTGCCGGGCAGCGCGGGCTGGTGTTCAGTCCGAAGCAACTGTTTGAACAGCAGACCATTCGGGCACTCGCCGCCGTGGCCGGCAGCCGTGAAGCAACATTGATCGAAGCGGCAAAAGTCGAGGCGTTCTCGCTGGTGCCGCACATCGACATCGCTGCCCGCGAGGGGCTGCAAGACTTGTATCCGCTGTCGCCGATGCAGCAAGGCATGTTGTTCCACTGCCTTGATTCACCGGAGCTCAACCCCTACGTCAACCAGTTGAGCGTGGCGGTGGACGGTTTGCAGGTGCCGCGTTTCCGCGCCGCTTGGCAGACCTTGGTAGAGCGTCATGAAGTGCTGCGCGCTGCATTCCGCTGGCGCGATGGCTTGGCCGATCCGATGCAAGCGGTGTTCGCCGACGTCGAGCTGCCGATCGAAGAACTCGACTGGCGTGATCGCACCGACACCGAACACGCGTTGAGCGAACTGGCGGCTGCGGAACAGGCCAAGGGCTTTGATCTGAGTTGCCCGCCGTTGATGCGTTTCATTCTGGTACGCCTGGGTGATGACCGCTACCAGATGATCTGGATTTACCATCACCTGTTGCTCGACGGCTGGAGCGCTTCGCGTCTGCTGGGCGACATGCTGCGCCTGTATCACAACGACAGCCTGCCGACCCTGACCGGTCGCTACGCCGACTACATCGCCTGGCTGCAACGCCAGGACGGTGCGCAAGCCGAAGGCTTCTGGCGTGAGCGCCTGGCGCTGCTCGAAGAACCGACCATTCTGGCCAAGGCTTCCGGTGCGACAGGTTCCGGCCACGGCGTGATGTACAGCAACCTCGACGCCGAAGCGACGCGCAAATTGCACACCTTCGCCAAGCGTCAGCGCGTAACCCTCAACACGCTGGTGCAAGGCGCGTGGCTGTTGTTGCTGCAACGTCACAGCGGCCAGCGCAGCGTTGCGTTCGGCGCGACGGTGGCGGGGCGTCCGACCGGTTTGGCGGGTGCTCAGGACATGCTCGGCCTGTTCATCAACACTTTGCCGGTGATCCAGACCCTCGATCCGCAGCAGCCGTTGGGCGAATGGCTGCGCGACTTGCAGGATTACAACCTGATGGTCCGCGACTACGAACACACGCCGTTGTCGGACATCCAGCGCTGGGCCGGGCAGGGTGGCCAGGGCTTGTTCGACAGCATCATCGTGTTCGAAAACCATCCGGTGGACCGTGCCTTGAAAGGGGGCGAGGAAGGTGAACTGCGCTTCGCCGAAGTCGGCAGTGGCGGCGTTACCAACTTCCCGATGGACTTGATGGTCAGCGCCAACGAAGAAGGCCTGGAAGTCGAATACCTGTTCCTGCGTGATCGTTTCAGTGAGGTGGAAGTTGAGCGGATCCGTGCGCAGCTGGAAGGATTGTTGCGTGCGTTGCCGGAGGATGCTGCGTGTCTGCTCGGCAACATTGGTTTGCCTGAGGCGCTTATCAGCCTGCCGCACGCTTCTGAAGACGACACCGATTTGCTGCACGCCTTCAATCGGCATGTGCAAACGCAGCCGCAGAAAATCGCTTTGATCTGTGAGGATCGGCAAGTCAGTTATGCCGAGCTTGAGGCGCAGGCCAATGGGCTGGCGCAGCAGTTGATCGGTCGCGGTATCGGCCCGGAAAGCCTGGTGGCGGTGGCGTTGCCGCGCTCCGAACGCACCATCGTGGCGTTCCTTGCGGTGCTCAAGGCGGGGGCGGCTTACCTGCCATTGGACCTGGCGTACCCGGCCGAGCGACTGGCCTACATGTTGAGCGATTCGGCGGCCAGCCTGTTGCTCTGCGATAGCAATCTGGGTGATCGACTGACCTTGGCCGACAGCCCGCCACGCCTGTTGCTGGATCAATTGAGCGTTGCCGACAACGTGGCGTGCCCGGTTTCCCATCCGTTGCCGGGGCACCTGGCGTACCTGATTTACACCTCTGGTTCCACCGGCCAACCGAAAGGCGTAGCAGTGGCGCGGGGGCCGATTGCCCGGCATTGCCGCGGCATCATCGAGCTTTACGAACTGGCACCAAGCAGCCGCGAGTTGCACTTCATGTCGTTCGCTTTCGACGGTGCGCAGGAGCGCTGGCTGAGTGTGATGTTGGCCGGTGGCAGTCTGGTGATCCGCGATGACAGTTTGTGGACCCCGGAACAAACCCTCGAAGTGCTGCATCGTCACGCCGTCACCGTGGCCTGCTTCCCGCCAGCGTACCTGCAACAAATGGCCGAAGTGGCCGAGCGTCTGGGCAATCCGCCAGCGGTCGAGGTGTATTGCTTTGGCGGTGATGCGGTGCCGGAGGCCAGCTTCGAGCAGGTCAAACGCGCCTTGCGTCCGCAGCGTCTGGTCAACGGATATGGCCCGACCGAGACCGTGGTCACACCGCTGCTGTGGCGTGCCGAGGTCAGTGAAACCTGCGACGCGGCGTATGCGCCGATTGGGCGCGGTGTTGCCGGGCGTGGCTTGTATGTGTTGGATGCCGACCTCAATCCGTTGCCGGTCGGTGTCAGTGGCGAACTGTATTTGGGCGGCGAATGCCTGGCGCGCGGTTATCACCAGCGTCCCGGCATGAGCGCCGAGCGGTTCATCCCGGATCCGTTCGAGGCCGGCGGCCGCATGTACCGCACCGGCGACCTGGTGCGCCAGCGCGAGTGCGGGTTGATCGACTACCTGGGGCGTCTCGACCAGCAAGTGAAGATCCGTGGTTTCCGCATCGAACTGGGCGAAATCGAAGCGCGTCTGCGTGAGTGCGCCGGCGTGCAGGATGCTGCCGTGGTGGTGCACGACACGCCGACCGGCAAGCAATTGGTCGGTTACGTGGTGGCGGCCGGGGCGGTCGGGCTGGATCGGCGTTTGAAGTCTGAACTGCAAGCGCAACTGCCGGACTACATGGTGCCGGCACGGATCCTGGTGCTGGAGCGTTTCCCACTGTCGGCCAACGGCAAGCTCGACCGTCGCGCACTGCCTACGCCTGAGTGGACGCTGGGCGGTTATCGTGCGCCGCGCAACGATCTGGAAACGGCGCTGACGGCGATCTGGCAAGAGGTGCTCGGCGTGCCGCAAGTGGGCATCGACGACAACTTCTTCGAGCTGGGCGGCGACTCGTTGCAGGTGCTGAAAGTCATCTCGCGGGTGCGCAGCCAGCCGCAACTGGGCTTTGAATTGAAGCTGCGGGATCTGATGCAGAAGCCGTGCATTGCCGAACTCAGTGGCTATCAGGCGGCCGAGCCGGTTGCAGCGGCGCCGGACCCCTTGCTGGCACTGAATGCGCGGATCCCGAACGTGCCGGCGCTGTTCTGCCTGCACGCCGGTTTCGGCACAGTATTCGACTACGAACCGCTGGCTCGCCGACTGGAAGGCCGGCGCACGGTGTATGGCGTGCAATGCCGCATGTTGCTTGACCCGCACTGGCAGGACGAATCGCTGCTGGCCATGGCCCAAGCCTATGCGGCACGGATTCGCAGTCAGCAGGTCAAGGGACCGTATTACTTGCTGGGTTGGTCGTTGGGCGGTGCGTTGACGCAATTGGTCGCCCATGAACTGGAAACCCAGGGTGAAACCGTGGCGTTTGCCGGGTTGGTCGACAGCTATGTGGCCGGCACCGCGGAAGCGGGGGACTGGCGCGAGGACCTCGGTGATTTCCTGAAGTTTGTGCTCGGTTTGCCAGCGGATGAGGCTCAGGCATTGATCGCGCTGAAAGCCGCTGGACTGGACGAGCGCGAGGGTTCCACCGCCGTCATCGAAGCGGCGTTGCACGGTTCCAATGAACAAGCCGCATTGGGCGCGGGGGAACTCACGCAGATCTTCGCCACCGGCTCACGCCTCAAGCAACTGGCGCTGGCGCATCGGCAACTGCCGGCAATCCAGGCTTCGGCCTATCGCTGGTGGGTGGCCGAGCGCGAGGATGAACGCCGGGTGTTCGAGGCTCAGGTCGGCAGGCATGGCGTTGATCGTTTGTTGGCCGGGGGGCATTACGAGCTGCTGCGCGGTGATGAGTTGCTTGATGAGCTTGAAGACTTGCTGGAGCGCCGTTTGGCTATGGCTTGAATTTGCGGGTGTCAGTGAAGACTGACACTGACCTGTGGCGAGGGAGCTTGCTCCCGCTGGGCTGCGAAGCGGCCCCCCTTATCCCTAATAAGAAGGGGACTGCTGCGCAGTCCAACGGGAGCAAGCTCCCTCGCCACAGGGTTTTTCGCTGGTTTCAAGATTCTGTATTGACCTATTTGTGTAGAAGGATTCGTCCCATGGCCGTGTTGCCAGAACTTGAAGCATTTCTCGAACTCGCCGAGTTCGGCCGGATGACCGGCAAAAGTCGTGCGATGCATGAACAGTCGCCCCAACAGGCGCGGATCGATTTTGAAGCCTCCTCCGGGTTTCTCGACGTGCCGCTGGACAGCGTGGCCTGTGAAAACTTCACCATCGCCGCACGGGATGGCCACAGCCTGTCGGCGCGGCTTTATCGCGCAGGGCAAACTGTCGACGGCTTGCAGCCGGTGGTGTTGTATTTCCATGGCGGCGGCTATGTGGTCGGCAGCCTCGATTCCCATGATGCACTGTGCCGGCGACTGGCCTCGCAGGGCGGGTTTGCGTTACTGACCGTGGATTATCGACTGGCCCCGGAGTGGCGTTTCCCGACTCCGGTGCAAGACGCCTGCGATGCCGGCAACTGGCTGGTGCGCGAAGGCGCGGTACGGGGGCTGGATGCGAATCGGGTCGCGCTGGTCGGCGACAGCGTGGGCGCGACACTGGCCACGGTGCTGTCGATCATGGCGGTGCGTGAGCCTCAGGAACTGGCGCTCAAACCCAAGGCGCAAGTGCTGTTGTACCCCGTGACCGACGCGACCACCAAGCGTGCCTCCCATCGTGATTTCGCCGAAGGGTATTTGCTGGAGACGCCGACGCTGGACTGGTTCTACGCGCATTACGGGCGTACGTCAGAGGACCTGGCGGATTGGCGTTGCTCGCCATTGCTGGCGGCAGATCTGTCGGGCGTGGCGCCGGCGCTGGTGTACCTGGCCGGGCATGATCCGCTGCGTGACGAAGGGCTGGCGTATGCCGAGCTGTTGCGAGCGGCGGGCAATGAGGTGACGTTGCTGGAGCAGCCGGGGATGACCCATGACTTCATGCGCATGGCGGGGTTGTTGAGCGAAGTGGAAGGGATTCATGCAGAAGTGGCGGGGTGGGTGCGTTCGCGGGTTTGAGTTGAAGTGAAAAAAACCGCCATGCCTGGATCAGGGGTGGCGGTTTTTTTGTGTCCGGCTCAGGGCAGTTTGTTGTTCCGGCAATTGCCATCGCGGGCAAGCCCGCTCCCACAGGGATTTGTGAACGCCGCAAAAAACTGTGGGAGCGGGCTTGCCCGCGATGGCGGACACACATTCACCACAAATCCCTGGCCCAAAAAAAATGCCCGCATCTCACGACACGGGCATTTTTCATTTCAGCTCACGACTCAGAAATCATACTTCGCGGTGACCTGCACGTTACGCGGCTCGCCGTAGAACGTGGTATCGAAGTTGCCCAAACCCGTCAGGTAATTCTTGTCGAAGACGTTGTTGGCATTGACGGTGAAGCTCAGGTGGTCGTCGAACTGGTAACGGGTCATCAGGTCCACGAGGGTGTAGCCACCTTGCTTGATCTGGGTGTAGTCGCCCGCGCTGGCGCTGTAGATCTTGCCGTAGAACGCGCTCTGCCAGCTCACGCCGCCACCGACGGTGAACTTGTTCATCACGCCCGGCAGACGGTAGGTGGTGAAGGTTCGAACGACGTGTTCAGGACGGGTGGTGGACAGCGGGTAGCCGAAGATCCGTTGCTCGTCCTGGTCACGGGTCCGGGCGTAGGTGTAGCCGGCGGACAGGTTCCAGCCCTCGGCCAGTTCACCGGCCAGTTCCAGTTCCACGCCCTTGGTGGTCGCGCCGTCGATGGCTTTGTAGATGCCTTCGTTGGTGACCGGGTTGGTGCCGATCGATTCAGCGACGTTGTCCTGCTCGATGCGGAAGAAGGCCAGGCTGGCGTTCAGCTTGCCTTCGAAGTAGGCCGCTTTCATGCCGGTCTCGTAAGCGTTGCCTTCAACCGGCTGCAGCGTCGAACCGTTGGCGTCCTTGTAGATTTGCGGCTGGTAGATATTGGTGTAGCTGGCGTACGCGGAGTACGTGTCGTTCAGGTCGTACACCACACCGGCGTAGGGCGTGACGACGCCGTGTTCCTTGTAGCTGGCGTGGGTGTCGGTCAGGCTGGCGCCCGGGTTGTAGCTGTAGTCTTCGTTGTACTTGAAGGTGCTCAGGCGGGTGCCGAGGATGAACGACAGGTCGTCGGTCGGACGCAGGCGCGTGGCCAGGTAAACGCCGTTCTGGCTCTGGGTGCGCTCGTATTTGCCGTTCTTCGGGAATTCCTGTTTCGGCAGTTCGCCGTTCCAGTCATAGATGCTGCCTGGCACTTGGGAGAACGCGCTGGTGTCGTAAGTCGCGCCGGTCTGGCGCGAGTGGGACGCCATGACACCGGCGACCAGTTCGTGCTCGCGACCGCCCAGGCTGAACGGGCCGGAGACGTTCACGTCAGCGGTGTTCTGCACGCGATGGCCTTCCCAGCGACCCCAGTAAAGGAACATGCCTTCACCGGTGGCGCGGTCCGGGTTGCCGCCGCTGGCCGAGGCCAGTTGGGTGTCGTGATCGGTGGTTTTCTGGTCCAGGCTGACTTTGAGTTTCCAGTCATTGGCCAGCGCTTGTTCCAGCGATGCGAAGTAGGTGGTGCTGTCGAAGTCTCGACGGCTCCAGTCGGCAGCCGGGTTGAAGTGACGCGGGAACTCGGTACGGCCGCCATCGGCGAAGTAGGTCGGGTTACCGGTCCACGACGAACCGCGTGGAGTCGCGCTGGACTTGTCGATGCCGAAGGTCAGCAGGGTGTCGTCGGTCAGGTCGGCTTCGAGGACGCCGTAGAACAGGTCTTTCTTCTGGCTGTAGTGATCCAGGTACGAGTTGGCGTCCTGATACGTGGTCACGAAGCGGCCGCGGACGTTGCCGGAATCGGTCAGCGAACCGGAAATGTCGCCTTCAGCACGGTACTTGTCCCAGCGGCCGGCGGTGGTGCTGACCGAGGCCTTGAAGTCCTTGGTCGGCTTCTTGCGGATCAGGTTGACCGTGGCGGACGGATCGCCCGTGCCGGTCATCAGGCCGGTAGCGCCCTTGATGACTTCGATGTGGTCGAGGCTGGCCGAGTCGTCGCTGTTGTTCGGGTTTTCACCGTACACACCGTCGTAGATGGTGTTGACGCCATCGTACTGAAAGTTGGTGATGGCCTGGCCCCGGGCGGAAAATTCGGTACGGTCACTGTCGTATTTCTGCGACGTGATGCCGGGGGTGTTGCGCAGTGCATCGCCGACGCTCTGTACGCCGCGATCGTCCATTTGCTGACGGGTCACCACGGTCACCGATTGCGGTGTTTCGCGCAGGGTCAGCGGCAACTTGGTCGCGGTGGTGGTGGCGCCGGTGGTGTAGGAATTGGTGTCTTCAGTGGTCAGGCCCAGGGCCTGGCCGGAAATCGTGGTCGCGCCCAGTTGCAGGCCCGAACCGCCGCCGGAGACCAGGGTGACGCTGTTGCCGTTGATCTGGAACGAAATGCCGGTGCCTTTGAGCAGGGCGCTCAGGGCCTCGGACGGCTCCAGCGAACCGGACACCGCACGGGACTTGATGCCCGCCACCTGATCCGGGCTGTAGAGGATCTGCAGGTTGGTCTGCATGCCCAGCTCGGTCAGCGCGTTGGAAAGCGGCTGCACGGCGATATTCACTTTTACAGGTGCAGCATTGGCCATCGAGCTCCCCAGCAAGGTGGCGGTCAGCAGTACGCTGGTGAACAGGGTGCGATGCAATGTCGGGCGCTGTACGGCCAGCGCGATAGGTGTGCGGCGTGATTGAGGTCGCATTACTTACCTGTGCTCCTGAAAAGTATTGTGCAGAGTTTTTGTTAATAAGAATGATTATTAGACGCGGCACAAACCAAAAACCGGAAAGAAACCCGTCAAATAAATTTTCACAGGGCAAAAAGTAAAACCTGTGGGAGCGGGCTCGCTCGCGAAAGCGGTGTGTCAGGCAACATCGCCAGCGACTGACACGCCGTCTTCGCGAGCAAGCCCGCTCCCCCAAGTAAAAGGTATTTAGGCCGGTGCCAGCTCGGTAACGACCCGGCCGCTTTCCATGCGCACCAACTGGTCGGCCACGTCGAAATAGCGGTCATCGTGGGAGATCACGATGATGGTTTTGCCCAGGCGCTTGAGGTCCGGCAGCAGCTCGGTATAGAAAATCCGGCGGAAGGTCGGGTCCTGGTCGGCCGCCCATTCATCGAACACCAGCACCGGGCGCTCCTCGAGCCAGGCATTGACCAGTGCCAGGCGTTTGCGCTGGCCGGTGGAAAGATCGGTGGTGGTGAAATTGCCGTCCTTGACGCTGACCTTGTGCGCGATTTCCAGGCGTTGCAGGTATTTGTTGGCGTCTTCGGGGATGTGCGTGTCGCCCTGGATCACGTCATCAAAGAGGTAATAGTCAGCGAAGATCGTGGTGAACAATTGGCGGTAGTCATCACGGTTCTTCGCATCAATCGCCTCGCCGTTGACCCGGATCTCACCCTGCTGCGGCGTGTACAGGCCCAGCAGCAACTTGATCAGCGTGGTCTTGCCGCAACCGTTCTCGCCGACAATAAAGGTGATGTCGCCTTGCTTGATCGTCAGGTTGACCGGGCCGAGCTGGAACGGCGCGGCACCTTCGGCAGCCGGGAAGGCAAAACGCACATCGGCCAGTTTCAGTTCATGCACGGCTTGCTTGACGTTGCCCTGATCGCTGAGCAGCAAGTGCGGTTCAGGGGTGGAAAACTGCTCGGACAACTCGGCGATCCGGCGGAAGGCAATCTGCGCGCGACTGACAATCGGCAGCGTGCTGATCAAATGTTCCAGCGGGCCTTTCATGTACAGCAGCACCAGCACAAAGCCGCTCATCACAGTCTTGTCGGCGCTTGGCCAGAAGGTTTGCAGCGCCAGGGCCAGACCAATGACCACGAAGAACAGCATCGAGCCGAAGGTCTTGGCGATGACGAAGGTGTTGATCGAACGCACTTGTGTGTTGCAGATGAATTCGGCCGTGGCCTTGATGCCCGAGACAAACATGCGCTGGCGACGTGGACGGTGAATCCGCAGTTCCTTGGCGCCTTCGGCAATGGCGTTGTAGTGCTTCTGCAGTTCGTCTTCAGCGTCACGGGCGGCCATGAAGCCCTGCACACCTTTGCTCTGGGCGTAGGCCTGGATCGCTGTGCCGATCAGAATCGCGGCGACCATGATCAGGAACATCGGCCATGAAAGAATGGCCAGGTAACCCATGCAACCCAGGGTCACGGTCACGGAAATCGCCAGCGGCGCGAAGGCGAAGGCGAAGTCGCTGATGGTGTCGACGTCGTGGGTCAGCACCGGAATCAAGCGGTGGCTGCGATAGCGTTCGATCTGTTCGATCGGTGCCGAGAGGACTTTTTCACCAAGCTGTTTACGCAGTTTGGCGATGATGTGCTGGCCGACGTAGTTGGTGCCGATGTCCGAGCAGATCGAACTCAGCAGCGCCAGCAGGCACAGGCCGGCGAACAAGGCAACAACGCCCTGGGTCAGGCCGGTGTCCGAATGCAGGGCGTTGTTGATGGTCGCCAGCAGTACCGTGACGCTCAAGCCGCCGACCATGCCCAGGAAAATGGACGCGGCGACGATGAGTCGAAACGGTTTCAACAGGGCGAACAACTCGCCGATGGCGCCACGGGGAGGCTGGGTCATGGAAGACAGTTCCTTGGGTATAAAGGCAGATACCCAGTAGAACGTCTGATCGAGGGGTTAATTTACAAGGTTGCCGACTGGCGGTGATCGCGACTCAAACACATGACCCTGTGGGAGCTAGCCTGCTAGCGATGACTGCATCACAGTCGATAGATATGTCGACTGTCAGTCCGCTATCGCGAGCAGGCTAGCTCCCACAGGATTGGGGTTATGGCTTACAGGTCACGCACGATACGGAACCCTATCCAGTCGCCACGCTCTTGTGGGTACTGGCTGTTGCGGTTGCCGGAGCGGGAGAACACCGGCGCTTCGCCCCAGTCGTTGCCGCGAATGCGCACGGCTTCGCAGTTGGGTTCTACCCAGGCGCTGCCATCGGTGGGCGCGCCGACGTAGTTCGGATGCTCGCAGTCTTCGACCCATTCGTAGACATTGCCGTGCATGTCGTACATGCCGAACGCGTTCGGCGCGTAGCTGCCGACCGGCGAGCTGTAGCTGTAACCATCCGCCGGCCCGTAGGTGTTGGCGAGTTTGCTGATGCTGTACTCCTTGCCTTCATCGAACGGGAAGGGAAACGGACCCTTGGTGCCGCCGCGTGCGGCGTATTCGCGTTGGGCTTCGCTGACCATGTGGTACTTCTGACCGGTCTTTTTCGAGAGCCAGGCGACGTAGTTCTTCACATCATCGAAGTTCATGCACACCGCTGGCTGACGCGGGCCTTGCGGATACCGTGGCTTGCTGGCTACGCACTCGCGACCTGGCCGGGTATCGCCGTTGGCGATGGTCACGCCGCTCTCGCGCACGTAGCTGTCCCATTCACCGGCGGTGACCTGGAAGCGGCTCATGGCGAACGGTTTGGCGAAGGTCACCTCGTGCATCGGGCTTTCGTCGGGCTCGCGACCGATTTCATCATCCGGCGTACCCATGGTGAAGGTGCCGGCGGGCAGCACGACCATTTCCGGGCAGTCGCGGCAGTCCTTGAACACTTTGCCGGGTGGCGGGGCGGTGGCCGCCTGGGCGGCGGTTGGCAGCAGACCGGCGAGGAGGGCGGACAAGGCGAGGGCCTTTAGAGGCACAGTTAATAGATCTCGGTTCATTTGTCGTCTCGATTTAAAAGAAAACTGGCGTCTCTGTGGCGAGGGAGCTTGCTCCCGCTGGGCAGCGAAGCGGCCCCAAAGAAAGGGACTGCTGCGCAGTCCAGCGGGAGCAAGCTCCCTTGCCACAAGGGGCCGCATCAGACGGCTTTGCTCAGCACGGCCATGAAGCGGTCGATTTGGTTTTCGGTGTTGAGCAGGCCGGGTGCGATGCGGATCACCGGGCCGACGTCGCGGTCCACCGAGTCGCAGACCACGCGGTTCTCCATCAACTGCACGGCGACTTTTTCGCAGTCGCGGTCCTTGATCCGGAAGAAGGTGAAACCGGCCGACAAGTCCGGGCTCTTCGGCGTGACCAGTTCGACCTGCGGGTGTTCCAGCAAGCGGTTTTTCGCATAAGTGTTGAGGGCGTGGATACGCGCCTGCACCTCGGCCTTGCCCAGTTCCAGGTGCAACTTGAACGCTTCGTCCAGGGCCCAGCGGTGTTCGAAGCTGTGATAACCGCCGGGGGTCATGATGGTCGAGAACGTGGTCGCTTCGGAGAAGGTCGGAATCGTCGGCGTCACATCCTTGAGCTCGGCGGAACGGGCGCAGATGATCCCGGTGCCGCGCGGGCCAAACATCCATTTGTGGGTGCCGGCGATGAAAAAGTCGCAGTGCATGTCGGGGAAGTCGAGGTCTTCAACGCCAAAACCGTGCACGCCATCGACCACATACAGAATGCGATCCTTTTCCTCGCGGTTGCGATTCTGCTCCTCCACCAGTTTGCCGATCTCGCCGATCGGCAGCTTCACACCGCTGCCGGACTGCACCCAGGTCATGCCCAGCACGCGGGTTTCGGGGCGGATGCCTTTGGCGATCGAACCCAGCACCTCATCCGCCGACACCTTGTGACTGTTCTCGAACAGCTTGAGCTTGCGCACCTTGACCCCGTCCTTTTGCTGGCGGTAACCCAAGGCGTAGTTGGTGGCGTAGTGTTCGTGCTCGCTGGTGAGGATTTCCTGGTCCGGGCGCACATGGATGCCGCCGTAGATCAGCGACAGGCCTTCGGTGGTGCTGCCGGTCAGCGCGATCTGTTCAGGCTTGGCCTTGAGGTAACGACCGGCCCAGACGCGCACCGCTTGCTCGCGTTTTTCGGTTTCGCCCAGGTCCCAGTCCATTGCCAGGCCCGGGTTGCGGTCGAGGTTGGCGCGGTGGCGCTCAATCGCCTCACGCACCGGTCGAGGGTGGGACGTCACCAGGAAGTTGGCGAAGTGCAGGTAATCCGGATCCTGGTCGAACAACGTACGCAATTGCGCCCATTTGTCCTTGGGCAGCGGCGTTGGACTGGCAGCCAGTGCCCGTAGATTCACGGCAGAAGCCAGGGGCAGGCCTGCGGCGAGAATACCGGCCTGCTTGAGGAATGAACGGCGGTTAGTCATGAGCTCGGTTCGCTTTGGCAAAAGAGGGCATCAGTTTTTCGCCACCGGTCTGGACGACTTCTGCACCTGGTCCCAGACCCGCAGGAAATTCCCGCCCCAGAGCTTGGCGATATCGGCCTCGCTGTAGCCGCGACTGATCAGCTCGGCCGTCACGTTGCGTGCTTCGCTGACATCCTTCCAGCCGTCCAGACCGCCGCCGTCGTTGAAGTCGGAACTGATGCCGACGTGGTCGATGCCGATTTTTTTCACCGCGTAATCAATTGCGTCGCCGTAGTCCTTGAGGGTGGCTTTCGGTTCTTCGTCGACGATGGCGTAGAGCTGGCTGGCGTACTCACCGAATCGCTGTTCGGACCAGACGGTGATGATCGGATCGCCCGGCATCAGCGCCATCTCCAGGCCTTGCAACGGTTGCAGGTCGAAACGCGCGCGCAGGGCGTTGAGTTTGTCCTGAGTGGCCTGGCTCAACGGGCGGATGTAGGTCGGGAAACCGACAATCTGCACCACACCGCCGCTGTTTTTGATCAGCTGCATTTCCTGGTCGCTGAGGTTGCGCGGGATGTCCACCAGGGCGCGCGGTGCCGAGTGCGAGGCGACCATCGGAGTGCGGCTCAACTGGGCGACCTGCTCCAGGGCCTTGGTCGACATCTGCGACACGTCGATGATCACGCCCAGATCGTTGAGGCGATGCACCGCTTGTTTGCCGATCTCCGACAGGCCACCGAGGGCGTCTCGCGAATCATTGAAGAACGGCAGCGGTCGGGACGAATCGGCCCAGGCGTTGTTGCCCACGTAACTGAAACCGAACATGCGCATGCCGCGAGCGGCCCAGGTGTCCAGGGCGTTCAGGTCGTTGCCCAGCGGGTAGGCGTTGAGCATGCTCATGAAGATCGCGAACTTGCCTTCGCCGTGCAGGCGGCGGAAATCGTCCGGGGTGTAGGCGATGGCAACCTGGTTGGGGAAGTCGCGAACCATCGTGCTGATGATTTTGTAGCGGGTTTCCTGCTCGAAGCGGGCTTCGTCGACGAAACCGGCGGTGGGGCGATGGGGGGCATTGGCGCCGTTCCAGATTTCCGGCCAGCCGAAAATCGTCAGGGCCGCGCCGGACAGGCGACCGCGGCCGGTCTTGACCAGGTCAAATTGGCCGGTGCCGTCCTTGTCCGCTTCATTGCCGGCGGTGCCGAAGTCCAGCGGGACGGTGACGTGGCTGTCGAAGGAGAGGATGCGCTCTTGCAGCTCATCGGCCTGTTTCATGACTTTGACCGGGTATCCTGGATTGTCCTTGAACCAGTAATCCCAGGCCGCAAAGCCGGCCCCGGCACTGATTGCCAGGGCCAGCGGCAGGCCGATGAAGAGAGCCTTTTTCGAACGTGGTTTTGTCATTGCCATCTCAGTCAGGTTCGCCGCCCCGGTGCGGGCGCAGGGGCCTTTGCTATCTGGGAAGAACGAGTGGCCCGGTTGGAAATTTAGTGGGGCTGATGGCTCCATCGCCAGCAGGCTGGCTCCCACAGGGGATTTGTGAACGACACAGATCACCTGTGGGAGCTAGCCTGCTGGCGATGCTTTTAAATTTGTGGAGGCAACAAACGTTCTAGCTTGGATAAAGCCTGCTTCATGGCTGACACAGGTAGGGCAATGACGATTTCTCGACGATGGTTCATGGCAGGCCTGGCGCTGACCGGCGCCGCCGTGCCTGCGGCTTTTTATGGGCATCGCGAATGGACGAAACCGGATCCGACGATCACCCCCGGCGAAGCTTCATTCGATGTGGCGGATGTCGCCGGCCAGCATTTGGCGAATACCTTGCGCGGCGTCTGGCAGATTCGTTTCGAAGGGCGTGACGCCGGTATCGAAGGCCTGCCTCGGGACGGGCTGGAAGTGTTTCTCGACGTTGGCCACAAAGGGCGGGGCTTGATCGGGTTCCTCGACACCGCCCAGCGTTTGCGCTCCAGCGATGAGCCGCGCTACCGGGTGCTGGGCGATCTGGCGGACGCCAAACCGGCCGAGTTGAGCTGGCGGCTGGTCAGTGCCAACGCCGCCAACGGCACGCCGGACTACGAATTCAGCATGGCGCTGGACGAAGTCTGGGCCGGTTTCGGCAATGCCGGCAGCGGCACGCTCAGCGGGCGGGTGTTGAACCTCGATCGGCCGCTGATGATGATCGCGCAGGACAATCGCTTCATCGCCGTCAAACGGGTGTTCCCTGAGGCCCGCGAGCGCGCCGGTCTCAATGCGCCGCTGCTGGCGTGGCTGGTGTCCGCCGAGCATCGGCTGTTTCACCAGCTCTGGCATGCCTCGCGGGACAAGTGGCACACCCTGTCCGAAGACAAGCGCAACGCTCTGCGTGGCATTGGCTGGCAGCCGGGCCCGCGAGACAAGGAGCGCGATGCCCGGGGCGCGCGCAAGGATCGCAACGGTTCGGGCGTGGACTTTTTCTTCATGCACCGGCACATGCTGGGCACGGCGCGGTCGATGCAGGACTTGCCGTCGTGGCAGCACTTTCCGTTGCCACAGCCGGAACTGGCCCGGGATCGCATCGGCTTCGCCCATTACTGCGACAACCACGACGGCACCGCGCTGCCGCCGACCTGGCTGGCCGATGACGATGCCGAGTACTCGCAATGGGTCAGCGACATCAAGACGGCCGAGACGTATCACAGCAACTTCCAGGTCTGGGAGTCGCGCTACCGTGATCCGCGTTATCTGTCGAAACTCACCCTGGGGCAGTTCGGTTCAGAGGTCGAGTTGGGGCTGCATGACTGGCTGCACATGCGCTGGGCCTCGGTGCCCCGTGATCCGTCCAATGGCCAGCCGGTGCCGTTTGCGCGGGATCCGGCAGATTTCTCCGCGCGCTGGTATGCGCCGGAAAACGATTTCCTTGGCGACCCGTTTTCTTCCCATGTAAACCCGGTGTTCTGGCATTTCCACGGCTGGATCGATGATCGCCTGGAAGACTGGTTCCGTGCCCATGAGCGTTTTCATCCGGGGGAGGTCAGTCGGCTGGAGGTCAACGGGGTGGCGTGGTTTGCGCCGGGGCGTTGGGTCGAGGTGGATGATCCGTGGCTGGGGCCCAGCACCCATGGCTGCAGCACGACGCCGGGGTTGCAGGCGGGCAAGTCGGTTGAGATGGACCCGGAAACCATGAAACTGGCGCTGCGCATCACCTTTGGCGAGGACGAAAAAAAACTGGCGGACCTGTTCCGCAAAGTGCCGCAGCGACCTTGGTATGCGCGGCATTTGAAGGCCAAGCCGATCACCACTTAAGCAGGTGATACCGCGTTATCGTTCAATCGCGAGCAGGCTCGCTCCCACAGGTTATGTGTCGTGCCTACAATATGTGGCAAACATAGAACCCTGTGGGAGCGAGCCTGCTCGCGATGGCGTATCCACTTGCGCCGCAGTTACAGCGTCTGCCACCCGCCGCCCAACGCCTTGTACAGCGCAATACTCGCCTGCAACCGCGACAACCGCAGCTGCACGTTCAAATCCTGCGCCGCATACAGCGTGCGCTGGGTCTCCAGCACCGTCAGCAAATCCTCGGCGCCAGCCTGATATCGGCTTTGCGCAATATTGAATGCAGTCTGTGCCTGGTTCAGCTCCTCGCTTTGCCACTGGCGCTGTGCATCCAGCCCGCGGATGCTGTTGAGGGCTTTTTCCACGTCGGCGAAACCGTTGATGATCGCCCCGCGATAGGTCTCCAGCAGTTCTTCCTGGCGGGCCGTGGCTTTGTCGCGCTCGGCGCTCAGGCGGCCATTGTTGAACACCGGCGCAAGCAATCCGGCGGTGAGGTTGTAGAAAGGATTGCGCAGCATATCCGCCGCACGATCCGCGCCCGACCCCAGTTCCGCGCTTAACGTCACCTTCGGCAGCATCGCCGCGCGGGCCACGGTGATGTCGGCTTGCGCGGCGGCCAGTTGCGCTTCGGCGCGGGCGATGTCCGGACGCCGGGTGAGCAGTTCGCTGGGCGCGCCGGCCGCGATGGTCGGCCATGACAATTGATCGAAGCCTTCCTGCCCCAGAGCCAGCTCCTGAACCGGCCGGCCGAGCAGGGCGGCCAGACCGATCAGCGCGTCCTGCGCCTGCTGCTGCACCAGCGGCAATTGCCGTTGTTGCGCCGCCACCAGGCTTTTCTGTTGCGCCAGTTCCAGCGCCGTTGCCGAGCCTGAATCGAAGCGCGTCTGCACCAGTTTCAACACGTTCTGCGCGTTCGCCAGGTTCAGCTCCGCGATGCGGCTTTGCTCACGCAGCGACAAGGCTTGCGCGTAGGTGTTGGCGACGCCGCTGAGCAGCGTCAATTCCACGGTCGCCTGATCGAATTCGCTGGCCTGCAACGCGAATTGCGCGCTGTCACGGGAAGCCCGTTGACCACCCCAGAAATCGATTTCGTAAGTGGCGCTAAGGCTGGCATTGAAGTAATCGACGGCCTTGTTGTCGCTGTCGGCGTCGAGCTGGCTGTAACCGTTGCCGCGCAGCAGTTTTTGCCGATTGGCGTTCAGGGCGCCCTTGACCTCCGGTAGCTGCGAACCCCCGGCAACCACCGTTTCGGCTTGCGCTTGGCGCACCCGCGCGATGGCCGCGGCCAGGTCGTAACTGCCGACCCGCGCCTGTTCGATCAGTTGATCCAGCTGCGGGCTGCCGAACTGCGTCCACCATTGCAGGTTGCTGCGGGTGGCGCTTTGCGTGTGCGCCGATTGCCAGGAAGAGGGCGGCTGGATGCCGCTGTCCGGGCGCTGGGCGGGTGTGCCGCAGGCGCCGAGCAACAGGCAGAGGGTCAGTAAACTCAGTTGCGGCTTCATGGAGAGATCATTCACTGGTAAGGGCCGTGACCGGGTCGAGTCGGGCAGCTTTGCGGGCCGGCATGAAGCCGAAGACAACACCGGTGACCAGGGCGCAGCCGAAGGCGCCGAGCACCGCTATCAAAGAGAACGCGACAGCGACTTCGCTGAGGATCAGCACACCGCCGACGATCAGCGCCAGAGCGATACCGGCGAGCCCGCCGACCACCGAAAGCATCACCGCTTCGGTCAGGAACTGCCGGAGGATGTCGCGCTGACGGGCGCCGGTGGCCATGCGGATGCCGATCTCCCGCGTGCGCTCGCGCACGGTCATGAGCATGATGTTCATCACGCCGATGCCGCCCACCAGCAGCGAAATCGCGGCAATCGAACCCAGCATCAACGACAGGGTGTTTTGTGTGCGCGCTTCGGCTTGAATCATCGCGGCGTTGTTGGTCAGTTCGAAATCCTTCTTGCCGTTGTGCAGGCGCAGCATCAATTGCTCGATGGCTATTTCGGTCTCCTTGACCTTGCGCGCATCGGCGGCGGCGATGGCCACGTACTCGGGATTGTGGGTGCCGAACAGCCGCACGCTCGCGGCGGAATACGGGATGGCGATGCGGTCGTCGCTGTCGGAATCGCCGGAGCTGGCGCCTTTTTCCGCGAGCACGCCGACCACCTGAAACGGCACGTTCTCGATCAGAATGTACTGGCCGATCGGGTTGGCCACGTCCTTCAGCAACTTGGTCCGCACTTTGTGGCCGATCACTGCAACCGCCGCCGCGTTGCGTTCATCGTCCTCGGTGAAATAGCTGCCTTGCACCACCGGCCAGTTGAAGATGGCCGGAAAGTTGGTGTCGTTGCCGCCGACGTAGCTCAAGTGGTCGAGGTTGCCGAAACGCACTCCGGCTTCCTGGCCGTTGACCGGCATGATCCGCGTCACCTGCGGCAGGCTGCCCACCGCTGCGACGTCATCCAGGGTGACAATACCCAGCGGCGTACGCGGGTTCGGTGATGAGCCACCGAGGTAAATGATGTTCGAGCCAAAGGCGCCCATTTGCGCCATCACCTGGCGCTTGCTGCCTTCACCGACGGCCAGCATCACCACCACCGACGCGACGCCGATGATGATGCCAAGCAACGTCAGTGCCGTGCGAAAGCGATTGATCCACATCACCCGCCACGCCGCTTGCACCGCATCGATCAGCTCGCCTTTCCACGCGCCGTTGGCTTGCGCGCCTTCGGTCAGGCGCTTGCGCAGATCCACCGCTTGCAGCGCGCCGGGATTGGTCGAGGTCTGTTCTTCAGGATTGTCGTGGGCACTGTCGCTGATGATCAGCCCGTCGCGAATTTCGATGATGCGTTTGGCCCGGGCCGCGACTTCGCGGTCGTGGGTGATGAGGATCACCACGTGGCCCTGGCTCGCCAGTTCGTCGAGCAGGGTCATGACCTCGGCGCCGCTGTGGCTGTCGAGGGCGCCGGTGGGTTCGTCGGCGAGGATGATATGGCCGCCATTCATCAAGGCGCGGGCGATGGACACCCGTTGTTGCTGGCCGCCAGACAGTTGATGCGGACGGTTGCCGGTGCGCGAAGCGAGGCCGAGACGGTCGAGCAGGGCGGCGGCACGGGCGTGGCGTTCGGCGGCCGGGGTGCCGGCATAGATGGCCGGCATCTCGACGTTTTCCTGGGCCGAGCCGGACGGGATCAAGTGATAACCCTGGAACACAAAACCAAAGGCTTCGCGGCGCAACCAGGCCAGTTCGTCGCTGTCGAGGGCGGCGACGTTTTGCCCGGCGAAACGGTATTCGCCCGATGTCGGGCGGTCGAGGCAACCGAGGATGTTCATCAGCGTCGATTTGCCGGAACCGGAGGCGCCGACAATCGCCACGAATTCACCGGCATGGATCGACAGGTCGATGCCGCGCAACACGTGAACTTCCGGTGAATCACCGCCGCCATAGGCTTTGCGGATGTCCTGCAGGTCGATCAGGGGCGTGTGCATTCAGCCGCCCCTCCCGTCAGCCGGGCCGATCAGCAGGTGATCGCCTTCCTGCAAACCGTCGAGGATCTGCACCCGCAGACGATCGCTGATGCCGGTGCGCACGTCGCGCTGCTGGATGCTGCCGTTTTCGGCGACGACCTGGGCGATTTGCCTATTCGCTTCGGTGCCGGCCTGCAGCGCCGCGACCGGTGCGGTCAGGGTATTTTTCGCCTGATCGGAAACGAAGAACACCTGGGTGGTCATCTCCGCCATCAACGCGTTGTCGGCGTTATCGACATCCAGCAACACCGTATACAGCACCACGCGCGCGCTGCCGCTTTTGCTCGAACTGGCCGGGCTGCCGCCACCCTGGCTGGTCTGGTCCAATGGCTTGGGTGGCACCGGCAGAATCTGCCGCACGGTGCTGCTCCAGCGTCGGTTGCCACCGCTGAGGGTGGTAAACCAGGCGCTCATGCCGGGTTTGACGTGGCCGATGTCGGCTTCCGAGACTTCGGCCCATACGGTCATCGGCGACAACTTGGCGATGCGCAGGATCAAGGGTGTTTGCTGCTGGGCGTTGAGGGTCTGGCCGACCCGAGCGTCGAGGGCGACCACGGTGCCGGCCATCGGCGCGTAAATCCGCGTGTAGCCAAGTTCGGCCTGATCGCTGCGCAGGCTGGCCTGGGCCTGGCGGATCTGCGCCTGGAACATGTCGATGCGCGCCTGGGTGGCGTGCAGTTCGGCCTGGGCGGTTTGCACGTCTTCTTCGCGGGTCGCGCCGCCGGCCTTGAGGTTCTGCTGGCGCTGGAATTTCTGTCGGGCCAGTTCGTGCTGGGCCCGTTGTTCCTGGAGCTGCGCCTTGAGGTTCTCGATGGAGTAGCGTCCGGCGTCGAGCTTGGCCTGCTGGGTCGACGGGTCGATCTCCACCAGCAGCTGGCCTTCCTTGACCACGTCGCCCACTTCCACGTGAATCTTCTGGATCTGCCCGGACGCCTGGGCGCCAACGTCGACATAACGCCGCGGTTGCAGGGTGCCCAACGCGGTGACGCTGCTTTCAATGTCGCCACGGCTGACTTGCACGGTGGCGAATTTATCCCGGCCAGGCGGGATCACTTGCCAGGCGGCGATGGCGATAACGGGGATCAGACAAAGTGCTACAAGCAGGGCGCGTCGGGTCTGTCGGGGACGTTTCATGCAGGGTTCCGGCCAATGGATATCGGCCCGTCGTTCAACCTGCGCAGATAAACCGGCGACAGCCGAACGCTGTCGGGGAGCCGACAGACACGGGGAGCTGTCCTGTAAACGAGGAAAGTGGCGGGGAATTTAGGCGCGGACACATAGGGTTACAGGTGTAGCACAAGACTATTTATCCGGTAAGGCAAACCAACACTTTAAATCTATATGAGAATTACTATAAATTACGCGGCTTGAACTGCCACCATCTTGCCACTGCCTATGTCGGCGGTCGCCGAGGTGGCTCAAGGACAGAAACCGCACCCTGTGCGGCCGGGAGTCATGTTGGAAAACTACTATCGCGAGCTGGTGTGTTTCCTGAACGCCAAGCTAGGCAACCGTCAGGTGGCCGAAGATGTGGTGCATGACGCTTATCTGCGAGTACTGGAGCGTTCCAGTGATACGCCGATCGAGCAGCCCCGGGCCTTCCTTTATCGCACCGCGCTGAACCTGGTGATCGACGATCATCGGCGCAATGCCTTGCGCCAGGTCGAGTCGCTGGACGTGCTCGACAACGAAGAGCGCTACTTCACGCCATCCCCGCACAATTGCCTCGACCACGGCCAGCGCCTGGAAATGCTCCAGCGTGCCTTGGCGGAATTGCCGCGGCTGTGTCGCGAAAGTTTTCTGCTGCGCAAGATCGACGGCCTGTCGCACCCGGAAATTGCCGAGCACCTGGGCATCTCGCGCGCGCTGGTGGAGAAGCACATCGTCAATGCCATGAAGCACTGCCGCATACGGATGCGCCAGTGGGACGCCCATTGATCCCTTCTCTCTAAATTTTTTTTCATTGTCCTCGTTCCTACTCAACAGACGACCTGCTGTCCTGCATCAGGTCACTTAGGCTTATTCCCCTTGTTGAGGGGTTCATCCAGAGGACACTGGAAATGACACAGGCAATTGCATCGCCCATCGTTCACGACCTGATCGGCGTCGGTTTCGGCCCTTCGAACCTGGCGCTGGCCATCGCTCTGCAAGAGCGCGGGCCGAGCCAGGGCGAGCTGGATGTTCTGTTTCTCGACAAGCAGCCCAACTACAGCTGGCACGGCAATACCCTGTCGACCCAGAGCGAGCTGCAGATTTCCTTCCTCAAGGACCTGGTGACCCTGCGCAATCCGACCAGCCCGTATTCGTTCGTCAACTACCTCAAGCATCACGGCCGCCTGGTGGACTTCATCAACCTCGGCACCTTCTACCCGTGCCGCATGGAGTATAACGACTACCTGCGCTGGGTCGCCGGCCAGTTTGAAGCCCAGAGCCGCTACGGCGAAGAAGTGCTGACCATCGAGCCGGTGCTGCACAACCAGCAGGTCGAGGCGCTGCGGGTCATCTCTCGCGACGCCACGGGTCATCAACATGTACGCACCACCCGGTCGGTGGTGGTCAGTACCGGCGGTACGCCGCGCATTCCCGAAGCGTTCAAGGCGCTGAAAGATGATGGCCGCGTGTTCCACCACTCGCAGTACCTGGCGCAGATGGCCAAGCAGCCGTGCGTGAACAATCAACCGATGAGCATCGCGATCATCGGCGGCGGGCAAAGCGCGGCGGAAGCCTTCATCGATTTGAACGACAGTTTCCCATCGGTGCAGGTGGACATGATCCTGCGTGGCTCGGCGCTGAAGCCGGCGGATGACAGCCCGTTCGTCAACGAAGTGTTCTCGCCGGAGTTCACCGACCTGGTGTTCCAGCAGGCAAGCAGCGAGCGCGAGCGCCTGGTCAACGAGTACCACAACACCAACTATTCGGTGGTGGACATCGACCTGATCGAACGCATCTACGGCATCTTCTATCGCCAGAAAGTCTCGGGCATCGCGCGTCACACGTTCCGCACCCTGACCACTATTGAAAAAGCCACCGCCACCGAGCGCGGTATCGAACTGGCAGTGCGCAACAATGCCACCGGTGAAGTGACGGTTCGTCTGTACGATGCCGTGGTATTGGCCACCGGCTACGAGCGCCAGATGCACCGCAAACTGCTGGCGCCGCTGGAGCAATACCTGGGTGATTTCGAAGTGGATCGCAACTACAAGCTGATCACCGACGAGCGCTGCAAGGCCGGCATCTATATGCAGGGTTTCTGCCAGGCGAGCCATGGTTTGAGCGACACACTGTTGTCGATCCTGCCGATTCGCGCGGATGAGATTGCAGGTTCCTTGTATGACCATGGCAAGCACCGTGGGCATAGCCGGTCGGTGGTGGATTTGTTGTTGGCCACTGCCAGCTAAAATGTGTGGCGGCTGTGAGGCCGTCATCGCGGGCAAGCCCGCTCCCACAGTTTGATCTATTGGCACAAAATCTGTGTTCACTAGAGATCCCTGTGGGAGCGGGCTTGCCCGCGATAGGGCCCTCAATAGCAGCACAAATCTTCAAAGCTGAACCCTTCCTGAAGAACCCCGCAATTCCCCCGCCACCCACCGTTCCTTCGTTTACTCTCCAGAAATCGGGGCGTAAGCTTCGCGCGTTTTCATCAATAGCGGAGACCCTCAGTGGGTACTTGTTCGAGTGACAGTAGTCGGCCGGTCTCGATAACCGGCACCTTCCCGGCAAGATAACGCGCAGTCCTTTGTGCCGTTGTCTCGCCTGAGAGCGAGTAGCGGCCTCCCGATCGAGCCAGTTGCGGCCCGACTCCCGATGTCCCTCTCTTCGACGCCTGACCGTGTGTGATGTTCGACGTGCCTGTCGTCATCGCAGCGACTCGACACGCCTGCTCGAAGGTCTCCCGGCTGACCCTGGGGGCAACGCCATGAACCTTACCCTGCTCAAGGAATTCTTCGCCGGATTCCTGCGCACCCGTCACATCGGCCGGCACTTTCGCCGACTGGCGCTGCTGGAAAGCTTCACCGACACCACGGTCAGCCGTGAAGTGCCGCCAACGCTGGCGCAAACCCTGGTCACCGCCGCTAACAGCGACACCGGCTCCTTGCTGAAAAAACTCGGCAGCCACACCGACGGCTTGAGTGAACAGGAAGCCGACACCCTGCGCGGGCAATTCGGCCTCAACGAAGTCGAGCACGAACAGCCACTGCCGTGGTGGACTCACCTGTGGCACTGCTACAAAAACCCGTTCAACCTGCTGCTGACCTTGCTCGCGGTGATCTCCTTGCTGACCGAGGACATGAAAGCCGCCATCGTGATTTTCTCGATGGTGGTGCTTTCGACCTTGTTGCGCTTCTGGCAGGAGAGCAAATCCAACCAGGCCGCGGACGCCCTCAAGGCCATGGTCAGCAATACCGCCACGGTGCTGCGCCGGGAAGCGCCGCGTACCGAGCTGGCGATCAAGCAATTGGTGCCGGGCGATCTGATCGTACTCTCGGCCGGTGACATGATCCCCGCCGATTGCCGGGTGCTCAGCGCCAAGGACCTGTTCGTCAGCCAGGCGGCGATGACCGGCGAATCGATGCCGGTGGAAAAATTCCCGCGCCAGCAGGACCGCGACAGCGGCAATCCGCTGGACCTCGACAACATCCTGTTCATGGGCACCAACGTGGTGTCCGGTACGGCGATGGCGGTGATTCTCACCACCGGCAACAATACCTATTTCGGCGCCCTGGCCCAGCGGGTCGGCGCCACCGATCGTGCGCCGACCTCGTTTCAGACCGGGGTCAACAAAATCAGCTGGCTGTTGATCCGCTTCATGTTCGTCATGGCCCCGCTGGTGCTGTTCATCAACGGTTTCACCAAGGGCGACTGGACCGAAGCGCTGCTGTTCGCGCTGTCGATTGCCGTGGGCCTGACCCCGGAAATGCTGCCGATGATCGTCACCTCGACCCTGGCCAAGGGCGCGGTGTTCCTGTCGCGTAAAAAAGTCATCGTCAAACGCCTCGACGCGATCCAGAACTTCGGTGCCATGGACGTGCTGTGCACCGACAAGACCGGCACCCTGACCCAAGACAAAATCTTCCTCGCCCGTAACGTCGACGTCTGGGGCAACGACTCCGACGACGTGCTGGAAATGGCCTACCTCAACAGCTACTACCAGACCGGCCTGAAAAACCTGCTGGACGTGGCGGTGCTCGAACACGTGGAAATCCACCGTGAATTGAAGGTCGGCACGGCGTTTCGCAAGGTCGATGAAATTCCGTTCGACTTCACTCGCCGGCGCATGTCGGTGGTGGTCGCCGAGCGCGATCAGCCGCCTCTGCTGATCTGCAAAGGCGCGGTGGAGGAAGTGCTGGCGGTGTGCACGCGGGTACGTCACGGCGTTGTCGATGAAGCCCTGAGCGAGGAACTGCTGGCGCGGATTCGCCAGGTCACTGCTGCCTTCAACGCTGAAGGCTTGCGGGTGGTCGCGGTCGCCGCGCGTCCCATGATCGAAGGCCGCGACACGTACAACCTGGCGGATGAACAGGCGCTGACGCTGATCGGCTATGTGGCGTTCCTCGATCCACCGAAAGAAAGCACCGCCCCGGCCCTGAAGGCGCTGGCCGCTCACGGCGTCGCGGTGAAAGTGCTCACCGGTGACAACGAACTGGTGACGGCGAAGATCTGCCGCGAAGTCGGCCTGGAGCAACAAGGCCTGCTGATGGGCAACGACATCGAGCGCATGAGCGACGCCCAATTGGCAGTGGCGGTCGAGACCACCAATGTCTTTGCCAAACTGACGCCGTCGCACAAGGACCGCATCGTGCGTCTGCTCAAGGGCAACGGCCACGTGGTCGGTTTCATGGGCGACGGCATCAACGATGCGCCGGCGCTGCGTACTGCCGACATCGGCATTTCGGTGGACAGCGCCGTGGACATCGCCAAGGAAGCGGCCGACATCATCCTCCTGGAAAAGAGCCTGATGGTGCTGGAGGAGGGCGTGCTGGAAGGGCGCCGCACCTTCGCCAACATGCTCAAGTACATCAAGATGACGGCCAGCTCGAACTTCGGCAACGTGTTCTCTGTGCTGGTGGCGAGCGCGTTCATTCCGTTCTTGCCGATGCTGCCGATGCACCTGCTGGTGCAGAACCTGCTGTACGACATTTCACAGATCGCCATCCCGTTCGATCACGTCGATGACGAAATGCTCAAGCAACCGCAGCGCTGGCAGCCGGCGGATGTCGGGCGCTTCATGCTGTTTTTCGGCCCGATCAGTTCGATTTTCGACATCACCACGTTTGCCCTGATGTGGTACGTGTTCGACGCCAATACCCCGGACCACCAAACGCTGTTCCAGTCTGGCTGGTTCGTGGTCGGGTTGCTGACCCAGACGTTGATCGTGCACATGATCCGCACCCCGAAAATCCCGTTCCTGCAAAGCCGCGCGGCGATGCCGTTGATGGTCATGACCGGGATCATCATGGCCGTGGGGATTTTCCTGCCGATGGGGCCATTGGCGCACTACTTCAAATTGCAGGCGCTGCCGTCGCTGTATTTCGTGTTCCTGCCGGTGATTCTGCTGGCGTACATGGTGCTGACCCAGGCAGTGAAGGGCTTTTACATTCGGCGGTTCGGTTGGCAGTGATTGTCGGAGGCTGCGGCTATTTCAGAAAAGTCCTACAGAAACATCTGTGCGCCTCCCGTAGCCTCGCCGCTTCAAAAATCAGCTATTCACACATGAGGCTACGATGCCGAATAAAGCCTTGCGCATCCTGATCGCCGACGAGCAGCACTTTCACCGGATGATCATCGAGCGGCTATTCAACCAACTCGATTATTACCGGGTGGCACCGGTGCACGACCTTGCGTCAATGCTGACCCTGGTCGAGTACGGTTGCGAGCCGTTTGACCTGGTGGTCGTCAACGCCGCGCTGGGGGCAGGCGAGCTGGATTTGTTCGGGTACTTTCTCGATAACCGGCAGGTTTGCCACGCGCTGATTTTCGACGGGCAACAGGCGCAGTTGCCGCCGATTCCGGCCTGCGGGCAACAGAAAATTCGGGTGAGTCACGATGTGCTGCCTGATCTGGCGTGCATTCAGCAGTTGATGACGATCATTGACCCATCGCCGGAGTTTTATCAGCGGTATGCCGGGTGATGGCGGCGCACCGTTCGTCGGAACTGTCATTTCTTACAGGTAGAATCTGCCTTTCCTCCATGCAACAGTCTTGGCGCAGCCGTTGCGTCTGCCCCGGCGTTTTCCGGCGAACATTCGTTGAGTCTTTGCACAGGGAGTTGTCATGAAGTCAGTGCTGATTGTCGACGATCATCCGGTGATCCGCGCCGCACTCAAGCTTGTGCTTCAACGGGAAGGTTTCAAGCAGATTCATGAGGCGGCAAGCGTTGGGGAAGCGTTGACGATACTGCGTGAGCATCTGGTCGATCTGCTGATCCTGGACCTGGTGATGCCCGGCGGCAACGGGCTGGATTTGCTTGAGCGAATCAGGGCGAGCGACTGGAAATGTGTGGTGCTGGTGTTCACCTCGCTCGATCCGCTGTTTTTCCAGGAGCGTTGCATGCGCGGTGGTGCCTTGGCGTACGTCTCGAAAACCAACAGCCTGGATCAATTGCACAAGGCGGTGCATGCGTTGATGGCGGGTTATACCTATTTCACGCAGTTGCTTTCCAGACCGATGAACCCGCTGCAACACAGCGAAAAAAAGTTGATCGACTCACTGTCCAACCGCGAGTTGACCATCTTGCAATCCCTTGCCCGAGGCTTCTCCAACAAGGCGATCGCCGAAGCCATGAACCTGAGCCACAAAACCGTCAGCACCTACAAAACGCGTTTGATCATAAAACTGGGGGTTATGGCGGCGGTGCACCTGCGGGATTTCGCCATACGCAATCACCTGATCTGAGTGCGCCCGCCCGTGCGTGTATGGCTGCTTATCCTCATGGTGTGCCTCGTGCCGCCAGCGCCGGCCATCGCCGGCGAGCCTGAGCGCTTGCAGGTGCTGGGGCGTTCCACAGTGGAGGGCTACGAGGTCAGTCTGGATGAACAGGACCGCCAATGGCTGCGCAACAAACGCGTCTTGCGCCTTGGGGTGAGCGGGCCGGACTACCCGCCGTTCGAGGTGACGCGCAATCACAACGAGCTGGAAGGTATCACCGCTGATTACGCCATGCTCATTGCGCAGATGCTCAACGTGCAGATCGAGGTGCTGCGTTATGTCACCCGTGAAGCGGCCATGGAGGCGCTTAAATTCGGCGAGCTGGATGTGCTGGGGACTTCGAACAACTTTGAACTGGCCGACCCCGAGCTGATCCTGTCCAGTGCTTATGCTGATGATCAGCCGATGCTGGTCACCCGACTGGACGAGCACATGCCCGTGGATCTGGCGGGTAAACGGATTGCCATGGCCGAAGATTACCTGCCGGCGCAGACCGTTGAATCGTTCTATCCCGAGGCCAGCCTGCAGCGTTATCCGTCGACGCTCGATGCGCTCGGGGCGGTGGCGTATGGGCAGGTTGACGTCTCTCTCGTAGACATCTTCAGCGCCAATTACCTGATCAACAATAACTACCTCAATGACGTTCAGCTGATGGGGCCGTCGGGCCTCGACGCTAACCCGTTCGGCTTCGCGCTGGCTCGGGACAACCTGGCGCTGAAGGACCTCATCGACAAGGCGCTGGCGGCGATCCCCATGGATCAGCGCTCGGTTATCGAGCAACGCTGGAGCGCCGGCAGGGCCAAAGTGGCGGGGCAGCAACGCGTGAGTCTGAGCGAGAGTGAACAGCGCTGGCTGGATCAGCATCCAATGGTGAAGGTGGGTGTCGTCGGGGACTTTGCGCCGTTGACGTTCTACGATACCGAGGGACGATTCAGTGGGTTGACGGCGCAATTGCTGAAGCTGATCAGCCAGCGCAGCGGTTTGAACTTCGATGTGTTGCGAGGCCAGACCCTGGACCAGCAGATCCAGCGCCTCAAGGCCGGCGAGATTGATGTCTTGCCCGCCATCATCCCCACGACCGAAGGCGTTCGCGGACTGCACTTTACCCGGTCCTATTTGACCAATCCGTACATGCTGGTCAGTGCAACTACCTCCGGTAGCCCGAAGACGCTGGACGATCTGGCCGGTAAACGTCTGGCGATTTATCCCCGTCACCCGATGCGTGCATTCATTCAGGAACAGGCACCCGATGTGCAGATGGTGGACGTACAAAACCCGGCCCAGGGTCTGGAACTGGTGGCGCAGGAACAGGCCGAAGCCGCGCTCAGTTCATTGTTCATGACCCGTTACCTGATTGCCCGGTATTACCAGGGCCGTTTGCGCATCAGCAGCACCGTGGGCGATGAGCCGGCGCGCATCGCTATGGCAACCGGCCGTGATGAATCGGTGTTGAACTCGATTTTGAACAAGGCGTTGCTGAGCATTTCGCCCGAGGAGATGGACGATCTGGTCGCCCGCTGGAGCAACGATGTCGTCGTGGATGACAGCTATTGGCTGCGTCATCGCCAAGGCATTTTGCAGGCGTTTGCCGCTGCCGCGGTTCTGTTGTTGCTGGCCCTGGCCTGGATCGCCCGGCAGCGCCGACAGATCCGCCAGCGCCAGCAGTGGCTGCAGCAATTGCAGGACGCCAAAGACGCAGCGGAGGATGCTAACCGGGCCAAAACCACGTTTCTGGCAACCATGAGCCATGAAATCCGTACACCGATGAATGCCCTGATCGGGTTTCTGGAAATGGCCTGGAAGCGGGCAGAAGAGGGCGTGGCAGACCGTACGGCCCTTGAAGTCGCGTCAGCGGCCGCGCAACAGTTACTGGGGTTGATCGGCGATATCCTCGACATCGCCCGCATCGAGTCCGGGCATTTATCCCTGACACCAGAACGCGCCAATCTGCGGGCGCTGGTGGAGTCGGTCTGCCGGGTTTTCGAAGGGTTGGCACGGCAGAAAAACCTGGAATGGCATGTCGAGATGGACGCGCGCAGCGATCGCGACGTGTTGATCGACCCCACGCGCTTCAAGCAGGTGCTGTCCAACCTGTTGAGCAACGCGACCAAGTTCACCCGTGAAGGGGAGGTGAGTTTGACGTTGAGTGTGGTGCCCGGATTGTCGGGGCATCTGGTGGTCAATGTGCGCATTGAAGACACCGGCATTGGCATCAGCGCAGCTGATCAGAAGCTGTTGTTCAGTCCGTTCGTTCAGGGCGGCAACAGCCAGCAATCCGCCCGCAAGGGGGCCGGGTTGGGGCTGGTGATCAGCCGCACGTTGTGTGAAATGATGGGTGGCCACCTGGAGCTGCGCAGCGTCCTCGGGCAGGGCTCGAAGGTCGAGATCAGCCTGTCGCTGATCGCGTTGCAGCCGCTGCCCGCCGATGAATCGGCGAACAGGGCGCTGGTGCAGGTCCCCACGCGGTCCCTGACTGTTCTGGTGGTCGACGATCACTCGGCCAATCGCCTGTTGCTCTCAAGTCAGCTGAGCTACTTGGGGCACCGCGTGATGGAGGCCGAAGATGGCGAGCATGGGCTGGAACTGTGGCGTGCACACGAGTTTGACCTGGTCATAACTGACAGCAATATGCCGAGGCTCAGCGGTTATGAATTGACCGGTGCGATACGCGATGAAGAGTGCGCGCAAGGTCTGCTGCCGACGCTGATCCTGGGTTTTACCGCCAATGCGCAGCCTGAGGAAAAGGTCCGGTGCCTGGAAGCGGGCATGGACGATTGTCTGTTCAAACCGATTCGGTTGGCGGATCTGAGTAGCTGGTTGGCCGACCGGTTTTCAGAGATGACGAGCGAACAACCCCCATCATCCGAGATCGATTTGAGCGAGCTGGAGCAATACGTCGGTGAAGACCGGACCTTGATCAATCAACTGCTGCGTGAATTGGCAATAACCAATCGCAACGACCGTGAACATCTGCTTCAAGCTCACGCCGACAACAATCTCCCCGGTCTGCGAGACCTGGCGCACCGTATCAAGGGTGGTGCGCGCATGGTCCGGGCCCAACGGTTGATCGAAAGTTGCAAAGCGTTGGAACGAGCCTGCGCCGAAGGTCGTGCGACATCGATCGACGAAGCCGTCGATCAATTGCAGGACGCCATGCGAAGTCTCGATCAGAGCCTTGAGTCGGCTGAGGCTTAATCCCAGTGCGGCGCGATGCCTTTGGGGCTGGTCAAACGATGGCCGCGTTCCAGGCTGGCGATCAACGCCATGTCGGCTTCGCTCAACTGCAGGGCGCAGGCTTGCAGATTGCTTTGCAGGTTGGCGCGTTTGGTGGAAGAGGGGATGACCGCGTAGCCCAGTTGCATGGCCCAGGCCAGCGTGACTTGGGCCGGGGTTGCCCGCAGTCGATCGGCGATTTGCTGGATGACCGGGTCTTTCAACACTTCGCCGTAGGCCAGGGTCATGTAGGACGTGATCTGGATGCCCTGACGCTGAGCAAACTCAACGACTTTGCGGTTTTGCAGGTACGGGTGCAGTTCGATCTGGTTGGTCGCGATGTGCTCGGCACCGACCGCCGCAATCGCCTGTTGCATCAGGTCGATGGTGAAGTTGGACACACCAATCTGCCGGGTCAGGCCCTGGCGTTTAGCTTCGAGTAAGGCGCCCATGAATTCTTCGACCGGCACTTGATCTTCCGGGGACGGCCAGTGGATCAGCGTCAGGTCCAGGTAGTCGGTCTGCAGTTTGCGCAGGCTCTCTTGGAGGCTGTCGATCAGCCGGTCCTTGGCGAAATTGGCGACCCAGATTTTGCTGGTGATGAACAGCTCTTCACGGGCGATGCCGCTGGCGGCGATGGCTTCGCCGACCTCGGCTTCGTTTTCATAGATTTGTGCGGTGTCGATCACCCGGTAGCCCAGCTCCAGGCCGGTGCTCACCGAATCGATGACCACCTGGCCTTGCAAGCGAAAGGTTCCGAGACCGAATGCGGGAATAGACATCAATGACTCCAGGGGTTGCAGGGGGAATGGGCAGGAGTATCCCCGCGTGCCTCCCTGGGAAAAACCGCTGGATGGGCAAAGCACTGTTTACCGCAAGTCATGAATCGTGGGGCAGCCTGGGGGATTGAGGGTGTCTGGTCTGCCGTCTTCGCGGGCAAGCCTCGCTCCTACAGGGGGCGGCGTTGCGTTTGTAGGAGCGAGGTTTGCCCGCGAAGGCCCCGACTCGGTCTCGGAACTTACCCCCGAGCCTCAAGAATCATGCAAGTGGTTGACCCGGTCGCATACAACCGCCCATCCACATCGTAAATCCGCCCCTCGGCCAGCGCGGTGGAACGGCCCAGATGCACAATTTTGCCTTCGGCCCGCACCGGCCCGCTGGCACCGGTCAATGCGCGGACGTAGCTGATGCGCAAATCCAGCGTCGTATACCCCTGGCCCTTTTTCAGCTGCGTATGAATCGCGCAGCCCATGCACGAATCCAACAAAGTCGCGGCATAGCCGCCATGCACCCTGCCCAGCGGGTTGTAATGCCGCGAATCCGGGGTGCCCTGGAAAATGAACAGCCCGGCCGACCATTCGATGGGGATGAAATCCATCAAGGCGCCGATGGGCGGTGAAGGCAGTGCACCGTCGCCGATACCCTCGAAAAACTCGGCGGGCGACAGCGCACTGACCTCGGCCATCGACAGGCTGCCCGGTCCGGCAAGACGCGAGCGTATGGCCTGTTCCTGGGCGATCCATTGGGCGAGGGTGGCGTCGCGGTTGGGGCTTTGCATGATGAGGTCCTCAGGCGGAAGCGGATATTATGGTTGTAATTTTGATCAATATTATGTCCGAAATAAAAACTCCGCCAGCCCCGTGTGTCGTCTCCTCAAGCAATGAGGAAACCTTCACCATTGTTCTCCAGATAGGACGCTGAGGTTGATTTTTGCGGTCTAGTGCATCATTGGGTTCGGTTTTAAGCTGTGTCCATCGCGTCAAACCACGAATTTGGAGACAGGATGAAAAATATCATCGGGATTTACACCAGCCCGCGGACCCACTGGGTCGGCGACGGTTTTCCGGTTCGTACGCTGTTTTCCTACGACAACCTGGGTAAACACATCAGCCCGTTCTTGCTGCTCGATCACGCAGGCCCTGCCGAATTTACCCCGACCACCGAGCGTCGTGGTGTGGGGCAGCATCCACATCGCGGCTTCGAAACCGTGACGATCGTTTACAAAGGCGAAGTGGAGCACCGCGACTCCACCGGCAGCGGCGGCAAGATTGGCCCCGGCGATGTGCAATGGATGACAGCGGCCTCGGGGATCCTTCATGAGGAATTCCATTCCGAAGGCTTCGCCAAGCGCGGCGGCACCCTGGAAATGGTGCAGCTGTGGGTCAGCCTGCCGGCCCGGGACAAAATGGCCGATGCCGGTTACCAGACGATTCTCGATGGCGACATCCCGAGCCTCCCGCTCAAGGACCAGGCCGGCAGCCTGCGCCTGATCGCTGGCGAGTTTGAGGGTCATACCGGTCCAGCGCGCACGTTTACGCCCATCGATGTATGGGACCTGCACCTCAACGGCGGCAAGTTGTTGACCCTCGATCTGCATGAAGGTCGCAACACCGCGGTGGTGGTGCTGCGCGGCACGGTTGAGGTCAACGGTCTGGAGCTGGTGCGCGAAGGGCAGTTGGCATTGTTCGAACGCGATGGCCATCACCTCAGCCTGGAAGCCAATGACGATGCCGTGGTGTTGCTGCTCAGCGGTGAGCCGATCGACGAACCGATTGTTGGTCACGGCCCGTTCGTGATGAACAGCGAGCAAGAGATTCATCAGGCCTTTGCCGACTTCCAGTCCGGCCTTTTCGGCCAGATGAGCGATTGAACTTATTGTTGTGCTGCCAGAACCCAGCATCAAACACTCCTACACTGTGCCCAATGTGTGAGATCTTCGCGCCATTGGCCTTCGCTGGAGTCGCTTGATGCTGTCACTGCTTACCAATCACCCCTTGATCAGCGCGCTGGTCCTGGTCCTGATCGATCTCGGATTGTGGCGCTTGATCAGTGCCAATGGCAGCAACTGGAAATTGGTCGTGCGGCTGGTGATTTTTGCATTGTTCAGCGTCCTGCTGTTCAACGAAGGCATGAACCCGCTGGAGCCGGCACCCTGGGTCGATAACGTGCCGCTGCACCTGGCGGCCACGGGGTTGCAGATTGGCTGGTGGCTGTTCGCCGCGCGCACATTGACGGTGCTGATCGGTGCGCTGATGATGCAGCGGGTCGGGCACACCGGGCGGTTGTTGCAGGATCTGCTGGGTGCGGTGATCTTCCTGATCGCGGTCATTGCCGCTCTGGCCTACGTGCTCGAATTGCCGGTCAAAGGCGTGCTCGCCACCTCGGGTGCGTTGGCGATCATCGTCGGCCTGGCCTTGCAAAGCACCCTCAGCGACGTGTTTTCCGGGATCGTCCTCAACACCACCAAACCCTACCAACTGGATGACTGGATCTCCATCGACGGCACTGAAGGCCGGGTCACCGACATTGACTGGCGGGCCACGCGCCTGCAAACCTCCCAAGGCAGCATGGCGGTGATCCCCAACTCGCTGGCGGCCAAGGCCAAGATCATCAATTTCAGCCGCCCCAGCGATATGTTCGGCGTTTCGATCAGCCTGCAACTGAGCCCGCACGCGCGCCCGCAAACGGTGCTCGACGCGCTGGAGCGGGCGATGCAGGGTTGCCGTTATCTGCTGAACAAACCGGCGCCAAGTGTGGCGTTGAAAGGCTCCAGCGCCAGTGGTGTGGAGTACGAAATCAGCGGTTTCGTGGTCTCGATGGATCAGAAACGCATGGTCCGCAATCTGCTGTTCGACCTCGCGTACCGGCACTTGCAGGCATCCGGCGTCAGCCTGTTGTCGAACGTCGAATCCAACGCACCTGTCGGCCTGTCACGGCCCCGGGCGTTGCTGGACAGCTCGAACATTTTCTCGACCCTGCGTCAGGAAGAGAAAGAAACCTTCAGCCAGAACATGACCCTGCAAACCTTCCGCGCCGGTGACATGATCCTGCCGGCGGGGGAGGTCAGCGATCACCTGTTCATCATCGAATCGGGCGTGGTCTCGGTGCAGTTGAGCCGCGGCGGGGTCAAGTTTGAATCCGGGCGCATGGGGCCGGGCGAGGTGATCGGTGAGGGCGGGATTTTGTCCGATACCGCGCTGCCGGCAGAGTTCACCGCCAAGACTCCCTGCAGCTTGTATCGCATCGAGAAGGACTACCTCAAACCGTGCCTGGATGCGCGGCATGACATTAGCGAAGCGATGAAGGCGTTGCTGGATTTCCGCTTGCACAAGGCGCAGTCGTTGACCCAGGACGTGCCGAAGGTGGTGGAGAAGAAAGGGTTTTTGCGCTGGTTGCGGAGTCGGGCTTAGCGATTTCGGGTGGATGGCCGCTGCGCGGTTCGCGGGCAAGCCCGCTCCCACAGGTGATCACCGAACCCTGTGGGAGCGGGCTTGCCCGCGATAGCGATTGCAGAGTCAACAAAGCATTCAGATCAGAAATCCAGAGTCGCCGACACCTTCAACGTCCGCGGCGTCCCTTGGGTCAAACACCCACCATTGGCCGACGCCCAATAAGCCTTGTTCGCCACGTTCTCCAGATTGGCGCGCAAGGCGATGTCCTTGTCATCGAGCGTAAAGGCATACCGCGAACCCACATCAAAACGATTCCACGCCGGAATGCTTTGGGTGTTGGCGGCATTCAAATACTGCCCACCCGTGCGCAACATCCGCGCACTGAACGCTGCGCCTTCGATCCCCGGCACGTCCCAATCCGCCCCGACGTTGAGCTGAAAGCGCGGCACGCCGACCGCGCGGTTGCCGTTGTTGCGGGCTTCCTGATCTGGGTGCAACTAAGAATTGATCGCATTCTGGCGGCGCTCAACGAGCGCTGGCAATTGTCTTTTTGATCGGCCCTGTCAATGGCCTCCTCGACTTCTGAAATATTGGCTATTTGTCGGCGGCGTCGTCAGGAATAACGTAGCTCCACCCCCCCCCATTTGCTATTGGAGTCCACCATGAAACCTCGTCTCGATTTCTACACCGCTTCCCCAGACGCCCTCAAAGCCATGATCGCGCTGGAAGGCGCTGTTTCGAAGCTGCCGCTGGAAAAGACCCTGATCGAACTGGTCAAGCTGCGCACCTCGCAAATCAACGGCTGCGCCTTCTGCCTGGATATGCACAGCGCCGATGCCCGCAAGGGCGGTGAAGACCAGCGCCGTCTGTACACGCTGTCGGCGTGGCGTGAAACGCCGTTCTTCACCCCACGTGAACGTGCGGCGCTGGCGTGGACTGAATCCTTGACCCTGCTGAGCCAGACCCACGCCCCGGATGAGGACTACGAACTGGCAGCGTCCGAATTCAGCCCGAAGGAACTGGTCGACCTGACCGTGGCCATTACCACGATCAACGCCTGGAATCGTCTGGCGGTGGGGTTCCGCAAAATGCCTCAAGCCTGATCAGTGAGCATCCGCTGACGGCGCGGCCGGTGGTTGCACCTTGCGCATCAAGGGCACCATTGCCGTGGCAATGATGAAGCAGACCATGATCATCAGAAACGCGTCACCGTAGGTCTGGGTCTGGGCTTCGCGGTAGGTCAGCAGCCACAGTTGATGCAGGCTGGCGGTGACGCCGGCGTCACCGCTCTGGCCGAGGGTCGCGAAGTTGTTGCCGACCTGGGACAGCCATTGGTTCAGCGCTTCGTTGGTGCTGTTCAGGTGTTCTGCCAACCGAGTGAAGTGCAGGTTGGTGCGGTCGTTGAGAATGGTCGCACACGCGGCGATGCCGATGGCGCCTCCCAGGTTCCGCATCAGGTTGAACAATCCCGAAGCATGTTTGAGCCGCGCCGGCGCCAGTCCGCCGAGGGTCAATGTCACCGCTGGCGGCACCGCCAGTTGCTGGGCAATCCCGCGCAAGGCTTGCGGCAGCATCAATTCTTTAGCCCCCCAGTCATGGGTGATCGGGCTGAAATCCCACATCGACAGCGCGAACAGCCCAAGGCCGGTCATCATGATCCAGCGCAAGTCGATGCGATTGGCCAGAAAGGCGTACAGCGGAATCGCCATGATCTGGAACACCCCGGTGGAGAAAACCGCCAGACCAATGTCCAGTGCGCTGTAGCCGCGCACCCGGCCGAGGAACAGCGGCGTCAGGTAAATCGTGGCGAACAGGCCAATCCCGGTGACGAATGAAAAGAAACAGCCGAGGGCGAAGTTGCGATCCTTCAAGGCGCGCAAATCGACGATCGGGTTGGCCACGTGCAAGGTTCGGCCGATGAAGGCCAGGCCGGCGAGGCCGCTGATCCACGCCGTGGTCAGAATCGTGCTGTCGCTGAACCAGTTCCAGCGCGGGCCTTCTTCGAGGGTGTATTCCAGGCAGCCGAGAAACAGCGCCATGAACACCATGCTCAAGTAGTCGGCGCCTTTGAGCAGCAACAGTTCCGGCTGGTCGATTTTCACCAGCATCGGCACCGCCACGGCGACGAAAATCCCCGGCACCAGGTTGATGTAGAACAGCCAGTGCCAGGACGAAATGTCGGTGATCCAGCCACCAATCACCGGCCCCAGAGTCGGAGCCAGCGAAGCCACCGCGCCGATGGTTGCCGCCGCGATCACCCGTTGTTTGCCGGTGAAGAAAAAGAACGCGGTGGTGAACACCAGCGGGATCATCGAACCACCGAGAAAGCCTTGCAGGGCACGGAAGGCGATCATGCTCTGGATGTTCCAGGCCGCACCGCAGAGCAGGCTGGCCAAGGTGAAGCCCACCGCGGAAGCGCAAAACAGCCAGCGCGTCGAGAACACCCGCGACAACCAGCCGGATAACGGGATCACGATGATCTCGGCGATCAGGTAACTGGTTTGCACCCATGCCGTTTCATCGGTGCCGGCCGAGAGTCCACCGCCGATGTCACGCAACGAGGCGGAGACGATCTGGATGTCCAGCAGCGCAATGAACATGCCGATGCACATGGTGGCGAAGGCGA
This sequence comes from Pseudomonas sp. 31-12, assembly GCF_003151075.1. Lineage (NCBI taxonomy): Bacteria > Pseudomonadati > Pseudomonadota > Gammaproteobacteria > Pseudomonadales > Pseudomonadaceae > Pseudomonas > Pseudomonas sp. 31-12. The sequence goes on along the minus strand of NZ_CP029482.1, from coordinate 4,706,598 downwards.
AGACTTTGGTCGCCGTCGCCATGCTGGCAGCATTGAACGGTTGCGCAGGGGCGGCGAGGGCGCGACTCATGGCGCGCTGGCCACGGCCGGGGATTCGGGGTCTTTGCGGGTGTCCACTTCGGCGGTCACCGACAGGCCCGGACGCAAGTGACCGAGTACGCCATCGGCGGGATCAAGGATGATTCTCACCGGCACACGCTGAACGATTTTAGTGAAGTTGCCGGTGGCGTTTTCCGGTGGCAGCACGCTGAACTGCGAGCCACTGGCCGGGGCGAGGCTGCCCAGATGCCCGTGGAATTCCTGCCCGGACAGCACGTCGGCATGAATGACCACCCGTTGACCCGGAATCATGCGCGCCAGTTGATCTTCCTTGAAGTTGGCATCGACCCATAATCCACTGGAAGGCACCACCGACAGCAGTTGCGAACCGGCCTGTGCGTAGGCTCCGGTTCGTGCCCGGCGATTGCCGATCACACCGTCCACCGGCGCCTTCAGTTCGGTGTAACTGACGTTCAATTGCGCCAGATCACGTTCGGCGTGGGCCTGCATCAGCGCGGCGCGGGCTTGCTGTTTTTGCGTGGCGATCACGTTCAGCTGACGTTGCGCCGCCAGCAGCTCGGCCTGGGCCCGCGAACTGAGCGCCTGAGCCGTTTTGAACGTAGCGTCGGCACGTTGGGCGCTTTCCACCGAAACAGCATTGCTGCCGACCAGTTTTTTGTAGCGCGCATTGTCGTCCCGCGAGCGCGCGGTTTCGGCGCCGGCGGCATCGATGCCGGCGCGGGCCTGGCCGATCACCGCGTGTTGCAGTTGTTCGGTGGCGTCGAGGTTGGCGAGCAAGGCTTCTTCGGCAGCCACCGCACCTTCGGCCTTGGCCAGGTTGGCGCGGTAGTCACGCGAGTCGAGGCGGATCAGCACATCGCCGGCCTTGACCTTCTGGTTGTCGGTGACCAGCACTTCTTCGATGTACCCCGCGACTTTCGGCCCGATCACCGTCACGTCACCGCCGATATAGGCATCGTCGGTTTCTTCGATAAAACGGCCGGCTGTCCACCAGTGCGTCGCGTACAACCCGGCAAACACCAGAGCAGCAATGGCCGCCGTCAGCAGGATCAACCGTTTGAGCAGGGGAGGCTTGGGTGTGCTCACCGGGACAGCAACGTCGGATTCGAGGCTGGGCATGCTGGTCATTTGAATGAATACCTATGGGAATCGAGTCTTTATTACGCATGTAATATGACGTAGGTAATATTTAGTGGCAAATGATTTGTGCATCCGGTCGTCAGATGGTCGGCGGTAACCGCAAGGACACCAATTTTTTAAGCAATGCGAGCAACACCTACAGCAGCACCGAACAGACGCATTTGCCCTGATAAAAAATCAGAGTGCATACCATCCGGCCTGAGGTTGCAGGGTTGCCCTGCAACCTGGAGTCTGCGACGTTCAATCACCGTCGCACTGACGTTTAAACCCGCTCAAAAATCGCCGCAATCCCCTGACCACCACCAATGCACATGGTCACCAACGCATATCGCCCGTTGATGCGCTGCAGTTCGTGGATGGCTTTGGTGGCAATCATCGCCCCGGTAGCGCCCACCGGGTGACCGAGGGAAATGCCCGAGCCATTCGGGTTGACCTTGGCCGGGTCGAGATCCAGTTCCTGACTGACTGCACAGGCCTGGGCGGCGAAGGCGATGTTGGCTTCGATCACGTCCATATCCGCGGTCGTCAGACCTGCGCGTTTGAGCGCCAGGCGCGTGGCGGGAATCGGGCCCAGGCCCATCAGTTCCGGCTCGACACCGGCATGGGCGTAGCTGACCAGGCGGGCAAGTGGACGCAGGTTGTTGGCCTGGACCGCGTTGCCTGTTGCCATGACCAATGCAGCGGCGCCGTCGTTCAGGCCCGAGGCGTTACCGGCCGTGACCGAACCGTCGCTCTTGAACGCTGGCTTCATCTGCGCGAGTTGTTCCAGGGAGGTGGAACGCGGGTGTTCGTCGATGCTGAACAGCGTCGTTTCCTTGCGACCACGGATTTCCACCGCCGCGATCTGCTCACTGAAGTAGCCATTAGCGATGGCGAACGCGGCACGCTTTTGATCTTCCAGGGCGAGGGCGTCTTGCATGTCGCGGGTGATGCCATTGCGCTGGGCGATGTTCTCGGCGGTGATGCCCATGTGGATGCCGTGGAACGGGTCATGCAGGATACCCAGCATGTAGTCGATGGCCTGGACATTGCCCATGCGTGCACCCCAACGGGCGGACGGCATCAGGTACGGGCCGCGGCTCATGGACTCGGCACCGGCGCCGATCGCAATCTCGGCGTCGCCCAGCATCAAGGTCTGGGCCGCGCTGATAATGGCTTGCAGGCCGGAACCGCACAGGCGGTTGACGTTGTAGGCGGGGGTTTCCTTCGGGATGCCTGCGTTCATCGCGGCGACCCGGGAGATGTACGCATCGCGGGTTTCGGTCGGGATCACGTTGCCCATCACCAGATGGCCGATTTGCGCCGGGTCAACGCCGGAGCGTTCCAGGGCGGCCTTGACGGCCGTGGTCGCCAGATCGGCCAGCGGGACATCTTTGAGCGAGCCGCCAAAGGAGCCGATGGCTGTGCGTGCGGCGCTGACAACGAATACGTCTGGGGTGTTCATGAAGGCGTTCCTGTCGATGGGTTCTTTTCAATGGTGCGATTAAGGAGTGCGTTCAACGCCGCCTGCGCTTCCGGGGTTTGCAGGCGCTTGATGAACAGCAAGTTCTCTTGGCGAATGGTGGCTTGCAGTTCCGGCATCGAGGTCTGTTTGAGTAATTGCCGGGACTGACGCAGGGATTCCTGGGGCAGCGCCAGCAGTCGACGAGCCATGTGCTCGGCGGCTGCCAGACACTGTGCCCCGTCGTCGAACAGTTCGTTGGCCAATCCGCACGCGACGGCGGCTTCACCGTCCAGGCTGTCACCCCACAACAGCAAGCGTGCCGCCCGGGCATGGCCGAGCAGGCGCGGCAACAGCAGGCTTGCGCCGAACTCCGGGCACAGGCCCAGGTTCACGAACGGTGTGCGCAACCGGGTATTGCGCGTGACCAGCACCTGATCGCAATGCAGCAGCAGGGTGGTGCCGATCCCGATGGCTGCTCCGCACACGGCGGCGATCAACGGTTTTTGCAGGTTGATCACCACGCGCATCAGGCGAAACGCCGGGCTGTCCAGATCGGTCGGCGGATGCTGGAGAAAATCCGCCAGGTCGTTGCCGCTGGTAAAGCAGGCGGCGCCACCCGTGAGGATGATCACGCCGACGTCGGCGTCTTCATCCGCGGCCAGCAACAGGTCGCCCAACTGCGTGTACATGCTGTTGTTCAGCGCGTTGAGTTTGTCGGGACGTTCAAAGGTCAGCGTCAGGACGCCTTCGTGTCGTTCTTGTTTGATCAGGTCGTTCATGTACGTGCCCTGGGTGATCTCTATGCAGGGCACTCTAAGCGCGGGACCGGCGCTGGATCTATGACAAAACAGGTCAACGAAACTGCTGCTTTTTGCCATGTCGGGTCATCGCAAGGCTCACACACCCATTCGGGGTATGGCGCGGTTGGCTGAATCGACCAATAGTGGATTCATCCGCTCATCCAGATCGGAACTCGCTTGATAAGGTGAATTTGCTATGCGCAAGGCCTTCTTGGTGATGCTTGGTGCGTTACTTGTGCCGCTGTCGGTAGCCGTCCACGGCGCCGAAGTGGACGATAACAACACGTTGCGGCTGTACAACTGGGCGGATTACATCGGCGAAAAAACCATTGCCGACTTTCAGAAAGCCACCGGCATCCGCGTGATTTACGACACGTTTGATGCCTATGAAACGGTGCAGGCCAAGTTGCTCACCGGTCACTCCGGCTATGACCTGGTGGTGTTGAACGCTTCTCTTGCACCGCCGCTGATCAAGGCCAAAGTGTTCCAGCCGCTCGATAAAAAGTTGTTGCCGGGCTGGACCAACCTTGACCCGAAAGTCTTGCAGGACTTGCAGGGCTTTGATGCCGGCACGCTGTACTCGGCGCCTTACACTTGGGGCAGTAACGGCATTACTTATAACGTCGACAAGATCAAGGAGCGTATGCCCGACGCGCCAATTGGTTCGCTGGCGATGATCTTCGATCCGAAAATCGTCTCGCGCTTCGCCGATTGCGGCGTGACCCTGGTCGATGCGCCCACTGAAGTCATTCCGCTGGCGCTGAAGTACCTGGGACGCGACCCGAGAAGCGCCGCGCCGGCCGATCTGGAAGCGGCGCAAGCGTTGCTGTTGTCCATCAGGCCTTACATCCGCAAGTTCGACTCGGTCAATTACCTGACCAGCCTGCCCAATGGCGATGTGTGCATGGCCATGACCTGGTCGGGCGACTACGCAACTGCCATGGCCCGCGCCGAAGAGGCCAAGTTGAAGATCAAGCTGGCCTATTTCATTCCCAAGGAAGGCTCGCTGATCTGGTTCGACAACCTGTACATCCCCGCCGATGCCCCCCATGTGGCCAACGCGCACAAGTTCCTCGATTACTTGATGCAGCCACAAGTCATGGCCGACGTGACGGACTTCATTCATTACGCCAACAGCAACGCGGCGGCCACGCCGTTGGTGCACGCCGATGTGCGCAACAACCCGGCGATTTATCCCGATGACGAAACGCGCCAGCGGTTGTTTCCGCAAAAGACGCAGGACGCAAAAGAGATGCGCGCCATGACCCGCGTCTGGAGCACGGTGAAGAGCGGAATTTGATCGATTAATTGTTCGGTTTGAGGTTTTTGTATGGCGACTCCAATCAAGAAAATTGTGTCTGACATTGATAACGCGAAACTGGTCAAAGCCGACAAAGCGCACTACATGCACGGCTATCACATGTTCGACGAACACGCCGAACAGGGCGCGCTGAACATTGTGGCCGGTGACGGAGCCTATATTTACGACGCCCAGGGCAACCGCTTTCTCGATGCGGTCGGCGGCATGTGGTGTACGAACATCGGTCTGGGCCGTGAAGAAATGGCACTGGCGATTGCCGATCAGGTCCGTCAATTGGCGTACTCGAACCCGTTTTCCGACATGTCCAACAACGTCGCCATCCAGTTGTGCGAGAAACTCGCCAGCCTCGCTCCCGGCGATCTCGATCACGTATTCCTGACCACCGGCGGCTCTACCGCCGTGGACACCGCGTACCGGTTGATTCAGTACTATCAGAACTGCCGCGGCAAACCGGAAAAGAAGCACGTCATCGCCCGTTTCAACGCGTATCACGGCTCCACCACCCTGACGATGTCGATCGGCAACAAAACCGCCGACCGTGTGCCGGAATTCGACTACGCCAACGACAAGATTCACCACGTCTCCAACCCCAATCCCTACCGGGCGCCGGAGGGCATGGACGAAGCGCAGTTTCTCGAATTTCTGATAAAGGAGTTTGAAGACAAGATTCTGTCCATCGGCGCGGACAAGGTCGCGGGTTTTTTTGCCGAGCCGATCATGGGCTCCGGCGGCGTGATCATTCCGCCCAAGGGCTATCTGAAACGCATGTGGGAAGTCTGCCAACGCTACGACATTCTGTTTGTCGCCGATGAAGTGGTGACCTCGTTCGGGCGTCTCGGCAAGTTCTTCGCCTCGCATGATCTGTTCGATGTTCAGCCGGACATCATCACCACGGCCAAGGGTCTGACGTCGGCTTATCTGCCGTTGGGCGCCTGCATTTTTTCCGAGCGTATCTGGAAAGTCATCGCCGAGCCTGGCAAGGGTCGCTGCTTCACTCATGGCTTCACTTACAGCGGCCACCCGGTCTGCTGCACGGCGGCGTTGAAGAACATTGAAATCATCGAGCGGGAAAACCTGCTGGAGCATGTCGACGTGGTCGGCGCCTACCTGGAACAGCGCCTGGCGACACTCAGCGACTTGCCGCTGGTGGGCGATGTGCGCTGCCAGAAGTTCATGGCCTGCGTGGAGTTCGTCGCCGACAAACGCACCAAGGCGTTGTTTGCCGACGAGATCAACATCGGCGAAATGATTCATTCCCGGGCGCAGGCCCGAGGGCTGCTGGTGCGGCCGATCATGCACCTCAACGTCATGTCGCCGCCGCTGGTCCTGTCGTGCGCACAGGTGGATGAAATCGTCGAGATCCTGCGGGTGTGCATTCTTGAAGTGGCGGGTGAGCTTGAGCAGAACGGCCAGTATTTCGGCCAATGAGTTCGTCGACTCCGCGGTTACCAGGTGTCGGCTCACCCGCTAGACTGCGGGGCATGAGCAAACCAAACGACGACACGTTGATCGCATTGCCTTTCGGTGCCTTGCATAAATGGCACGGCGACCTGCGCCAAGCATTCGCCCATATCGATGAGCCCGACGCGCTGCGCTTTCTGGCGTCGGCCTTCGGGCATCTGGTGGCCATCGAATCGGTGATGATCAGCCTGGAACACAAGGACCGCCCGCCGCAGCTGTTGTATCAGCGCGGCATTCCGGAAAAATACCGGGAGTCGATCATCGACCGCTATTTTTCCGGGGGCTACCTGCTCGACCCTTTTTGCCTGGCGGTGGAGCAGGGGCTGGCCGAAGGGTTTTATCACCTGGAGGACATAGCCCCGGACAACTTCTTCGACAGTGAGTACTACAAGACTTACTACTTGAAGGCCGGGAGTTCGGAAGACAGTTTTTACATTGTCGATACCGGCCATGACACCCAGGTGTCGGTGAGCCTGTTTCAAGGCTTTGGCGGGGAAGGGCTGCGGGTTGAGCAACTGAATCTATTGCGGGCGGTCGAGCCGCTGGTGCGCGAATTCATCAGCGAATTTGGACGCCGGGGCTTGCAGCACAGCGCCGTCAATGAGGGCGTGCGTGACGATCTCAAGCAACGCGTGCAGTCGGCCTTCGAAAACTTTGGCTGCGACTTGCTCACCGAACGCGAGCGGGAAGTGGCGCACATGGTGCTGCGGGGGCATTCCGTGAAATCCACGGCCAGCCAGATGAGCATCTCGCCGGAGACGGTGCGCATGCACCGCAAGAATCTTTATCTGAAGTTGGAGATCGGTTCACAGTCGGAGTTGTTTGCACTGTTTATCGAGTGGCTGCGCAAGCATTGAACCGTGATTTTTTGCCAACCCCGAAATCCTGTGGGAGCTAGCCTGCTAGCGATGAACGTCAACGATAACGCGTGCTGTCTGAATGAACGCGGTGTCTGAGCGTCCATCGCTAGCAGGCTAGCTCCCACATGGGATTCAGGTTGACCACACCCTTTGTGATCAACCAAAAATCCTGATCAGTCTTCGCGTTTCACTACCAGCGTCAAAATGTCATAACTGGCAACCAGCTCTCCCAGTTGGTTGGTGACTTCTACATCCCACGCCACCACACCTTGCGGGATCCCCTGCGGGCTCTTTTTCCCCTGATCAATCTTGCGCTTGCAGGTCAACCGCGCCTGAATCGTGTCGCCGATCCCCACCGGGTTGATGAAGCGCAACGTGTCCAGGCCATAGTTGGCCAGCACCGGCCCCGGCGCGGGGGACACAAACAGACCGGCCGCCGCTGACAGCACGAAGTAGCCGTGGGCGATGCGTTTGCCAAACTGCGATTCCTTGGCGGCGATGTCGTCGAAGTGCATGTAGAAATGATCGCCGGACAGGCAGCCGAAGTTCACCAGGTCGGCCTCGGTAACGGTGCGACGGTGGGTCAGCAGCGATTCGCCGATCTGCAGGTCCTGGAAGAACCGGCGGAACGGATGGACTTCGGTTTCGATGACCTTGGCGCCGCGCACGTATTCGCCGGTGACTGCCGCCAGCATGGTCGGCGAGCCTTGCACCGCCGCGCGTTGCAGGTAGTGTTTCACCGCACGCAAACCGCCGAGTTCTTCACCGCCGCCGGCACGCCCCGGGCCGCCGTGTTTGAGTTGTGGCAGAGGCGAACCGTGGCCGGTGGATTCGGCGGCCGACTCGCGGTCGAGCACCAGCAAACGGCCGTGCCAGGCAGCGGCGACCGGGATTGCTTTGGCCGCGATCTGCGGGTCCTTGGTGATCAGACTGGCCACCAGACTGCCTTTACCGCGCGCCGCCAGAGCGAGGGCTTCGTCCAGGTCGTCATAGGCCATCAGGGTGCTGACCGGGCCGAACGCTTCGATGTCGTGAGCACCGCCCTCAGCATGTGGATCGCGAGATTGCAGCAACGTCGGCGCAAAGAACGCACCCTGGCTGACGTTTTCACCGCGAGGTTCGAAACCGTCGCGGGCGCCGAACAGCATGTCGCTGCTTTGCAACAGGCTTTCCAGGCGTTCGGCGACGTCTTTCTGCTGATCGTGAGAGGCCAGCGCACCCATGCGCACGCCTTCTACCGACGGGTCGCCGACCACGACTTTCTTCAGTCGGTCGCGCAGGCGGGTGGCGACGGCATCGATGTGTCTGGCCGGAACGATGGCGCGGCGAATGGCGGTGCATTTCTGCCCGGCCTTGGTGGTCATTTCCCGGGCGACTTCCTTGATGAACAGTTCGAATTCTTCGTCGTCCGGAGTGACGTCTGGGGCGAGGATCGCGCAGTTGAGCGAGTCGGCTTCAGCATTGAACGGCACCGAGTTGCGGATCAGGTTCGGGTTGACCCGCAACTTGGCCGCGGTGTCGGCCGAGCCGGTGAAGGTCACGACGTCCTGGCCTTGCAGGCGATCCAGCAAATCACCGGTGCTGCCGATGATCAATTGCAGGCTACCCGCCGGCAGCAAACCGGATTCGTCCATCAGCCGAACCACGGCTTCAGTCAGGTAGCTGGTGGCACTGGCCGGTTTGACGATGCACGGCATGCCGGCGAGAAAGCTCGGGGCGAATTTTTCCAGCATGCCCCAGATCGGAAAGTTGAAGGCGTTGATGTGCACTGCGAGACCGCCACGGGGCACCAGGATATGCGTGCCGGCGAAGGTGCCGAGTTTGCTCAGCTGCATCGCCGGGCCTTCGTGGACGATGTTGCCCGATGGCAATTCCCGCGAGCCGAGGCTGGCGTAGGTGAACAGCGTGCTGTTGCCACCTTCGATGTCGATCCAGCTGTCGGCGCGGGTCGCGCCGCTGTGGTGCGAAATGGCGTAGAGCTGCTCCTTGCGTTCGCTCAGGTACAAAGCCAGGGCCTTGAGACGTTGAGCCCGTTGCTGGAAGTCCAGCGCCATCAAGCCACTGACGCCCTGACGGCGACCGTGTTCGACAGCTTCGGCGAAATCCGGGCGCTCTTCGTGGGTGCGCGCAATTTCATGGCCTTCGATGGCACTGCGCAGCACCTGGGCACCGTGCTGGCCGATCCAGCGACCGGCGATGAAACTTTGCAGGGTAGGGGCGTGCAGTGTAGGTGAAGAGGACATCACGATTGCTCCTGGTGATGAAAAGTGTTGGCGCGGCCGCGACCGCGCCATTCGGGATTACCAAAGCGCCACGGTGTAGCCGACGATCAGCCGGTTCTCATCGATGGCGGTATTCAAGCCACTGCCGGAACGGAAGGTCACATTGCGCCAGCGCAGGCTGACGTCCTTGAACACGCCGCTCTGGATGACGTAACTGATGTCGGTGTCGCGCTCCCATTCGCGGCCGTTATCGACGCTGCCCGCCTTGACATGGCGGCCGTCGGTGTAGCGCGTCATGAAGGTCAGGCCGGGGATGCCTTGCGCCGCGAAGTCATAGTCGTAACGCAACTGCCAGGAATCCTCGTCGGCGCGGGTGTAGGTGTTGTAGGTCACCAGGTTGACCACATACGGATCGCCACCGTTGAGGAACGGGAAGGCGCTGTCGCCGGATAACTGCTGGTACGTGGCACTGACTTTGTGTGCGCCATGGGACACGGTGAACATGCTGTTGAAATTGCGGTTGTCGATGCGCCCGGCGCGTTCGGCACCGTCGCCGCGGCTGTCGAAATAACGCAGGTCGCTGCGCAGGTTGAACCCGTTGCCCAGAGGCTGGGTATGCACCAGCCCGACGAATTGCTGGCGATAAATCTGATCGAGCTTGCCGTAGTAGTAGCTCAGGTTCAGTTGCGGGCTGAAGGCGTAGCTGCCGCCGGCAAAGTCGAAGTGATCGCTGCGGGCGGCGCCGTAGCCGATGTCATCGTTGCTGGAGGAGTCACGCAGGTTGGCCTTGGTCAGGCGCCCGGTATTGACCGTCAGGCCACTGATTTCCTGACTGGTGAGCAAGCCACCCTCAAAGGTCGAACCCAGCAGGCGGGTGTCGTTGTAGGTCGCCACCGGCAGCAACGGTTGCAGGGTGCCGAGCTTCAACACGCTTTTGGATACGCGCAGCTTGCCAGTCAGTCCCAGTTGGCTGAACTCGTCTGCCGGTTCATGGCTGTTCGGGCCAAACGGTAGCAGCCCGGTGCCTCGACGATTCGCGCTGGAGTCGAGCTTCAATCCCAGTTCCCCCAACGCATCGAGGCCGAAGCCGAACGTGCCATCGGTGAACCCGGACTCGATGCGCGCAGTAAAGCCCTGCGCCCATTCTTCAGCCTTCGATTGTGGGGCGTTGTCCTGACGGAAATCGCGATTGATGTAGTGGTTGCGCATCTCAATACGGGCCTTGCTGTCGCTGACAAAGTCGGCCATGGCGCTGGGTGCGACCATGGGCAGACTCAATGCAGCGGCTAACGAAATCAGTGATTCGTAGGGGGTGGTACGTGCGGGTTTCATTATTTTTATTCCCTGCCATCAGTCGGTCGTTGTTAGTGCTTGCTGGCGCCGGAGGCACCGATGCCGGTCATCGAGCGGATGAACTGCGCCAGGTAACGGCCACGCTCAAGGGCTGCACGGGGTGATGAGTCGGTGACCGAAAACACCCAGGCGCTTAAAAAGGCCAGACTCATGGAGAACAGCGCCGGGTTGGAGTAGGGGAACAGGGCCTTGTCGTAATGCAGCACGTTGACCCACACCGCCGGGCTCAGCACCAGCAGGACAATCGCCGAGATCAATCCCGTCAGGCTGCCGGTGACCGCGCCACGGGTGGTCAGGCCTTTCCAGTACATCGAAAGGAACAGCACCGGGAAATTCACCGAGGCGGCAATGGCCAGCACCAGGCCGGAGAGGAACGCGATATTCTGCGACTCGAACAGCAAACCGAGGATGATCGCCAGGACGCCGATGCACAGTGTTGCGATTCGCGACACGCGGATTTCCTGCTGTTCGGTAGCCTGGCCCTTGCGCATCACGCAGGCATACAAGTCATGGGACACCGCCGAGGCGCCGGACAATGCCAGCCCGGCCACCACGGCGAGAATGGTGGCGAACGCGACCGCCGAGATGAAGCCGAGGAACAGGTTGCCGCCCACGGCCTGGGCCAGGTGCACGGCGATCATGTTGCCGCCGCCGATGATCGCGCCGCTGGCATCGCGGAACGCCGGATCGGTGCCGACCATGACGATCGCGCCGAAGCCGACGATGATCAGCAGCAGGTAGAAGTAGCCGATAAAGCCAGTGGCGTAGAACACGCTTTTACGCGCTTCCTTGGCGTCGCTGACGGTGAAGAAGCGCATCAGGATATGCGGCAGGCCGGCGGTGCCGAACATCATGCCCAGCCCCAGCGAGATCGCATCGATCGGGTTCGACAGCAAACCGCCGGGCGCCATGATGGCGTTGCCTTTGGCATGCACGGCGGTGGCGCCGGCGAACATCGCTTCGGTACTGAAACCAAAATGCTTGAGCACCATGAACGCCATGAATGTGGTGCCGAACAACAGCATCACAGCCTTGATGATTTGCACCCAAGTGGTCGCGAGCATGCCGCCGAAAGTCACGTAGAACACCATCAACACGCCGACCAGCATGACGGCGTAGAGGTAGTCGATGCCGAACAGCAATTCGATCAACTTGCCGGCGCCGACCATCTGCGCCACCAGGTACATCAGCGCCACGGTGAGGGTGCCGAAGGCCGAAGTCAGGCGCACTGGGGTTTGTTCCAAGCGATAGGAGACCACGTCGGCGAAGGTGTATTTGCCGAGATTGCGCAGGCGCTCGGCGATCAAAAACAGAATGATCGGCCAGCCGGCCAACACGCCCAGCGCATACAGCAAACCGTCGTAACCATTGAGGAACATCATGGCGGAGATCCCGAGGAAGGACGCCGCGGAGATCATGTCGCCGGCAATCGCCAGACCGTTCTGGAAACCGGTCATGCCGCCGCCCGCAGTGTAGAAATCGCTGGCGGAGCGAGTGCGCAGGGCGGCCCAGCGGGTGACGCCGAGGGTGAACAGCACGAACACCAGGAACATGCCGATGGCGTTCCAGTTCAGTGGTCGAGACGCGCCATCGGCGGCCATTGCCATGTCGGTGACCACTGCCAGCGGCAGCAGGAATAACGCGAGAAGACGGTTCATCGGGCGCACTCCTGTTTCAGCTTTTCATTCAACGGGTCGATCACGTTGTTGGCGCGATAGACGTAGAAACCGGTCAGCGCAAAGGCCATTAGCACGATCACCACGCCGACCAGCATGCCCACGGTGGTCACGCCACCGCTCAGGGATTGGCCGAGGGTGGAGGGGGAGAACGCCACCAGCAAAACGAAGCCGAAATAGATCACCAGCATGATCAGCGACAGCGACCAGTACAGGTTCTGTTTGCGGCGTACCAACTGGATGAAGTCGGGGTGCCGGCGGATGAGTTCTACGTCTTTGGGTGTCATGGCGCGCTCTCTCGTGTTGTTGTTTTTGTTGTGGGGTGAAGCAGGTCTCGGGCATTCCTCAATCCCCTGTGGGAGCGGGCTTGCTCGCGCATACGGTGTGTCATTCGGCACAAATGTCGACTGACGCGGCCTCTTCGCGAGCAAGTCCGCTCCCACAGGGATAGCGTTGAATCAGAGCTGATCGAAGTCGAGTACCACTTTGTCGCTCACCGGGAAGGCCTGGCACGACAGCACATAACCGGCCGCCACTTCGTAATCTTCCAGGGCGTGGTTGCTGTCCATTTCCACTTCGCCTTCGATGACTTTGCATTTGCAGGTCGAGCACACCCCGGCCTTGCACGAGTAGGGCAGTTCGGCCCCCTGAGCGTTGCCGGCGTCGAGGATGCTTTGGCTGTTGCGTGGCAGGTCGAAGGCCAGGGCGCGGCCGTCGCTGATGACGGTGATCTGGCTGACGGCGGCATCCACTTGCCGGGCCGCCTCGCGGGCCTCGCGCTTCTGCTGGCTACCGACGGCTGCGAACAGTTCGAAATGGATACGCTCAGGCGCCATGCCTTTGGCTTTCAGGCTGTCGCGCACAGTCTCGGTCATCTCCTGTGGACCGCAGATGAAGGCGGCGTCGAGGGCTTTGACGTCGAGCCAGCGGGAGAATAGTTGCTCGCATTTCTCGGCATTGATCCGACCGTTGTACAGGTCGACATCCTGCTGTTCGCGGCTGAAGACGAAGATCAGGTTCAAGCGCTGCAAGTAGCGGTTCTTCAGGTCTTCGAGTTGTTCGCGAAACAATGCACCGGAGCTTGAGCGGTTGCCATACAGCAGGGTGACGCGGCTGTGGGGCTCGGTTTGCAGAGTGGTCTTGATGATCGAAAGGATCGGCGTGATGCCGCTGCCCGCCGCGACTGCCAGATAGTTGCCATGGCGAGTCGGGTCGAGTTCGACATGGAAGTGCCCGGCAGGCGGCATCACTTCAAGGCTGTGCCCGGCCTGCAACTGTTCGTTGGCAAATGCCGAGAAACGGCCACCGGCCACGCGCTTGATGGCGACGCGCAGTTCACCGTCGTTGACCCCGGTGCAGATCGAATAGGAGCGGCGCACTTCTTCGCCATCCATCTGGGTGCGCATCACCAGGTGCTGGCCCTGGGTGAAGTGAAAACTGTCTTGCAGGTGTTGCGGAATCTCGAAGGCGATGGAAACCGCGTCACGGGTCTCGGCGCGCACATCCTTGATGATCAGGCTGTGAAATTTGCTCATTATTGTTCTCCTGCTGGGACGGCCGATTGCCGCTCAGATGCACTTGAAATAGTCGAACGGTTCCCGACAATCGACGCAGCGGTACAACGCCTTGCACGCAGTGGAACCGAACTCGCTGAGCACTTCGGTGTGCGCGCTGCCGCATTGCGGGCAGGCAATCACCGGGCTTTCGCCGAGCAGGCTGCGTTTGCTGGTGCTGCCCTCGGGCGGCGCAATGCCGTAGGCGCGCAGGCGTTCGCGACCGCTGTCGGTGATCCAGTCGGTGGTCCAGGCCGGGGTCAATTTGCGCTCCAGTTGCGGTGCCTTGAACCCGGCGAGTTCCAGCGCCTCGCGAATGTCGCTCTCGATCACTTCCGTAGCGGGGCAGCCGGAGTAGGTCGGCGTGACCACCACGTGCAAGTGCCCGGACTGCCAATCGAGATCGCGCACGATGCCGAGGTCGACCACGCTGACCACCGGCACTTCCGGGTCCATGACCTGCGCCAGAGTTGCCCACGCGGCAGCCAGGTCGGTCGGCTGAGCCGGCCGCGCGCCCTGGTCGCTGGCGATCAGCTCACCAGGTTGCATCGGGATAGGCTCGTGGCAGGAATTGCATCTCGGCCAGCAGAATGCCGAGGTGTTCGGTGTGCAGGCCTTTGCGTGCATTAAGGTAGAAAAAGCTCGGCGCGGCAGGCACGGGCAGGGTCGCGCTGACAAAGATTTCGTTGACCTTGGCTTGCCACGCCGCAGCGACTTGCGCGGCGTCCGGGGCGATGCCAGCGGTGCACAGGCGTTGTTCGCTGTCATCGGCACTGGTCAGTTCGACCGTGAAACGCCAGACCTCGGGGATGGCCGCGAGCATGCGCTGATGGCTTTCCTCGGTGCCGTCACCCAGGCGCTCGACCCATTCGCCGGAGCGGCGCAGGTGATAGGTCACTTCCTTGACCGCTTTGGCGGCGATCCCGGCGATGCGTTCGTCGCTGGACTGGCTCAGGCCGCTGAGCACTTGCAGGTGCCAGGCGTCGTAGAGGAATTGCTTGAGGATCGTCACCGCGTAATCGCCATTGGGTTGTTCCACCAGCAGCAGATTGCGGTAGGCGCGCTCATCACGGCGGAACGCCAGGTGATCGGCGTCGCGACCGTCGTTCAGCAGTTCGGCGGCGTATTCCAGCCAGTTGCGCGCCTGGCCCACCAGGTCGAGGCCGACGTTCATCAACGCCAGTTCTTCTTCCAGCGCCGGGGCTTTGCCGCACCATTGGCACAGGCGCTGGCCCTGGATCAGGGCGCTGTCGCCGAGGCGCAGCAGGTATTCGATCAGATCAGTCTGGTTGTTCATGGTCGACCTCACATGTGCCCGACTTCGGCCGGCAACTCGTAAAAGCTGGCGTGGCGATAGACCTTGTCGTCCGCCGGGTCGAACAGCGGGTCTTTTTCATCCGGCGACGAGGCGGTAATCAGCGCCGAGGGCACCACCCACAGGCTCACGCCTTCACTGCGACGGGTGTAGAGCTCGCGTGCGTTTTCGATGGCCATGGTGGTGTCGGCGGCATGCACACTGCCGACATGCTTGTGGTTGAGGCCGTGCTTGCTGCGCACGAAAACTTCAAAAAGGGTCCATTCAGACATTTCAGTGACTCCACATCAGGTGGCCGATCAGGCGGCGTTCTTGTTCTGTTTTTTACGCGCGTGGGCAACCGCGGCTTCGCGGACCCAGGCGCCGTCTTCAATGGCTTTGCGGCGGGTGGCGACGCGTTCCTGGTTGCACGGGCCGTTTCCCTTGAGCACTTCGTAGAACTCGCTCCACTGGATGTCGCCGAAGTCGTAGTGGCCGCGTTCGGCGTTCCACTTCAGGTCCGGATCGGGGCAGGTGCAGCCCAACAGTTCCAGCTGCGGGATGGTCTGGTCGATGAAGCGCTGGCGCAGTTCGTCGTTGCTTTGACGCTTGATTTTCCAGGCCATGGATTGGGCGCTGTTGGGGGAGTGTTCGTCGCTTGGGCCGAACATCATCAACGACGGCCACCACAGGCGGTTGATCGCGTCCTGGACCATGTCTTTTTGCGCCTGATTGCCGTGGCGCATCATGGTCAGGAGGATTTCGTAGCCCTGGCGCTGGTGGAAACTTTCTTCCTTGCAGATCCGCACCATGGCCCGGGAGTAGGGGCCATAAGAGGTGCGCTGCAACACCACCTGATTGACGATTGCGGCGCCGTCCACCAGCCAGCCCACTGCGCCCATGTCGGCCCAGTTCAGCGTCGGGTAATTGAAGATGCTTGAGTATTTGGCTTTGCCGCTGTGCAGCTTGGCGATTTCTTCATCGCGGTCGGCGCCGAGGGTTTCCATGGCGCTGTAGAGGTACAGGCCGTGGCCGGCTTCGTCCTGGATTTTCGCCATCAATTGCAGTTTGCGTTTGAGCGAGGGCGCGCGGGTGACCCAGTTGCCTTCGGGCAGCATGCCGACAATTTCGGAGTGGGCGTGCTGGGAGATCTGCCGGATGAGCGTCTGGCGATAGGCATCAGGCATCCAGTTCTTTGCTTCGATCTTGATTTCTGAATCGATTTTTTCCTGGAAGGCGCGTTCCTGTTCGGACATTTCCGACAGATCTTTTATGCGCTTTACGCCTGTTTCTACTAGCTGTGCGTACATTTTTCGTCTCCCGCCATGAATCTGTTCGAAGGCATGGAGAACTTTATAAGCGATACAGAAATTATTATCAAACATAAAATAACGTGTCGTATGTGTTTTTGTATCGCTTTGGGATGAGTGGTGGGTTTGGGTGTATATCCGTTTGCTCGGTAACGGCGGCTTGTGGTTCCGCCCTTACGGCGGGTCACTTGGAAAAGCGCCAAGTAACCAAGCGCTTTTGCCCCTGACGTTCGGTGCCTCGCTGTGGCTCGGCATGCCCTCGCTCCGGTCCTGCTCCGTGGGCCCGCCGCCATCGGCCATCCATGGCCGGGGGCGGCTAACCCGGCATCCATGCCGGGTTGCCCACTGCGCAGAACCTGCGCTCGGCCTCTCGAGGGGGCGGTGGATCAAGATCAAAAGCGGAAGGCGAGCTAACGCTCGGCCTGATGAGTGGTGAGGAGCAAAGTTGTGCGTCGATCTGCTTTTTGTGGGGGGGGCTGCTCGCGAAGATGTTGATCTTGCCGTTGCCGTTGCCGTTGCCGTTGCCGTTGCCGTTGCCGTTGATCGTTCCCACGCTCCGCGTCACACGCGGTGCGAATTCTGGACAGCGTAATGGCTACTTAGTAGCATCCGCGGCACACGGATCTTTCTCCTGAACGTCGATCGACGTGGGCCTAAAAAGGAATCGAAATGCTCACGTTCAACCATGCCGATAAAACCGTTGTGTTCACTGTCTTGAACGGTGAAGTGGTGGGCAGTGAAAAACTCAGCGAGACCCGCGTGACCACCACGGGCGGCGTTCATGTGAACGGCAAGGATGGGGATCTCACGCCGGTGCGGGTCAGTTCGGTGTCGATCATCAATCATGAGTTCTGGGTCAAGACCCCGGACGGCGTCGAGCACGATGTGAAGCTGCGCGGCGTGGACATTCCGTTGCGCACGGGCCAGCAAATCTCGCTCATCAGTGCCTTGAAAAAGGACGGTTCGCCCCTGCACACCATCCTGCTGAACCACGCGGCGTCCAAGCGCTGGATCCTGCGTGACGCCAGCGTGCTCAATACCGAGCTGGAGCTGACGCCCTTCAACTGGAAGACCGTGCTGGTCGTGTCGGGATTGTGTGTCGCCGGTATTGCCACCGCCGGGCTCGGCCTCCTGGCGGCGGGGGGTTATCTTTGTTACGCGTTGTATCAAGGGGGCCAGCGCAAGAAGCTGCTGGTCAGCGACCTGAACGCCTACATCGAGAAGCTGGACACTCTGGTCGCCAGTCATGTTAAGGCGCCCAGCCCTGTTCAAGTTGAAAGCCCCGTCCAGGTTGAACTCTCTTTTCAGCTCGAAAGTCCTGCACCCGCGCAAACCCCTGCCGAGACTGAAACCCCTGAACTGAATAGGGACAGTGTGCGCAGGGCGCTATCGCGCAATCTCTGAACGACCTGCCAGGCTTGATTGTTCCAACACGGAATCAAGCCTTGCATCGACAGCGGAGCGCGGAGCGTTCCGGGCGTTGTTTCGACGAAAGCGGAGTTGCATCCGCCATTGATAGCGACTGACACGGCCCTTCGCGAGCAGGCTCGCTCCCACAAGGAAGGGGGGCGCGGCAGTCAAAAAAAAGCCCCGCAAAAGCGGGGCTCAAAGGGTGCAGCAGTCATCCTTTAGGGCGCTTGTCCATCACATGACAAGCCTTGCCCTCAGACCGCTTGATCGAATGCATCGGCTGCAAAACAATCCGCGAACTGATCCCGATATACGTCTTGATATGCCGACTCAACTCGGCACAAACCGCCTTCTGCTGGTCATCCCCCAAATGCCGATGCTCAGCCTTGAGCTCGACATGCACATCCACACTGTCCAGATTCCCGTTGCGGTACAGATGAATCTCATAACACTCCGACAGCTGTTTGATCTTCAGCACCTGCTCCTCTATCTGCGTCGGAAACACGTTAACCCCGCGAATGATCAACATGTCATCACTGCGCCCGGTGATCTTGTCGATCCGCCGCATCGGCCGCGCAGTCCCCGGCAGTAAACGCGTCAAGTCGCGGGTGCGATAACGGATCATCGGCAGCGCTTCCTTGCTCAGCGAGGTAAACACCAACTCGCCCATCTGCCCATCTGGCAGCACTTCACCGGTGACCGGGTCAATGATTTCCGGATAGAAGTGGTCCTCCCAGATCGTCGGCCCGTCCTTGGTTTCCGCGCATTCCATCGCCACGCCCGGCCCCATGATTTCCGAGAGCCCATAAATATCCAGCGCAGTAATGCCCAAACGGTTCTCGATGGCGCTGCGCAGTTCGGCAGTCCACGGCTCGGCGCCGAAGATGCCCAGGCGCAGGGCCAGTTTGTGCGGGTCGATGCCCTGGCGCTCGATTTCATCGGCGATGTTGAGCATGTACGACGGCGTGACCATGATGATGTCCGGCTGGAAATCCTTGATCAGCTGCACCTGTTTCTCGGTCTGCCCGCCCGACATCGGAATCACCGTGCAGCCTAGGCGTTCGGCGCCGTAATGCGCGCCGAGGCCACCGGTGAACAGGCCGTAGCCGTAGGAAATATGCACCTTGTCGCCACGCCGGCCGCCCGCCGCGCGGATTGAGCGCGCGACGACGTTGGCCCAGGTGTCGATGTCGTTCTGCGTGTATCCCACGACCGTCGGTTTGCCGGTGGTGCCGCTGGAGGCGTGCAGGCGCACGATGTCATGCATCGGCACGGCGAACATGCCGTACGGATAGTTGTCGCGCAGGTCAGTCTTGGTGGTGAACGGAAACTTCGCCAGGTCTTCCAGGCACTTGATGTCGTCCGGGTGTACGCCCAGCGCATCGAAGCGTTGGCGATACAGCGGCACATTGTTGTAGGCGTGGTTCAGGCTCCAGCGCAGGCGATCCAGCTGGTGTTGACGCAGTTCGTCGATGCTGGCGGTTTCGATCGGGTCCAGCACAGGATCAAGCACGGCTTTGGCAATTGGCATGTTCATGACTTCACTCGAATTATTTTTGTGTTTCGGCCCTTCTACACAAGGGCTTTGAGTGCATGCCCCAAGGATACCTCTCAGCTCCTTGGGAATCGCGGTTCTTTAGACGGACAGGCGCTCGATGATCAGCGCGATGCCCTGGCCGACGCCGATGCACATGGTGCACAAGGCGTAGCGGCCGTGACGTTCTTCCAGTTCATGCAGGGCGGTGGTCACCAGTCGTGCGCCACTCATGCCCAGCGGATGGCCGAGGGCAATCGCGCCGCCGTTCGGGTTGACCCGCGGATCGCTGTCGCCCAGGCCCAGCTCACGCAGCACGGCCAGACCTTGTGCGGCAAAGGCTTCGTTGAGTTCGATCACGTCCATGTCGGCGAGGCTCAGGTTGGCCAGTTCCAGCACCTTGCGCGTTGCCGGCACCGGGCCGATGCCCATGATCCGTGGTTCGACCCCGGCGGTGGCCATCGCCACGACCCTGCCGCGCGCTTTCAGGCCGTGGCGTTTGGCAACTTCCGGGCTGGCGAGCAAGAGTGCGCAAGCCCCGTCATTGACCCCGGACGCATTGCCGGCGGTGACGCTGCCGCCTTCGCGAAACGGCGTGCCGAGTTTCTGCAATTGCTCAAGGGTGGTGTCGCCACGCGGGTGTTCATCATGCTCGACGACTTTGGCCGGGCCTTTGCGTTGGGGGATTTCTACCGCGACGATTTCCCGGGCCAGGCGCCCGCTGGCCTGGGCCGCGCCGGCGCGCTGCTGGCTGCGCAGGGCAAAGGCGTCCTGGTCGGCGCGGGAAATGTTGAACTGCTCGGCGACGTTCTCGGCGGTCTCCGGCATGGAGTCGATGCCGTAGATTTTTTTCATCAGCGGATTGACGAAACGCCAACCGATGGTGGTGTCGTACACCTGCGCGTCACGGGAAAACGCTTGCTCGGCCTTGCCCATCACCAAGGGCGCGCGGGACATCGATTCGACGCCACCGACCAGCATCAACCCGGCCTCGCCACAGCGGATCGCCCGCGCTGCCGTGCCAATCGCGTCCAGCCCGGAACCGCACAAACGGTTGAGCGTGGTGCCGGGCACACTGACCGGCAACCCGGCCAGCAACGCCGACATGCGCGCGACATTGCGGTTGTCTTCGCCGGCCTGATTGGCGCAGCCGTAGATCACATCATCCACGGTATTCCAGTCGACCTGCGGGTGACGGCGCAGCAATTCGCGCAACGGCATCGCGCCGAGGTCGTCGGCGCGCACGCTGCTCAAGGCGCCGGCATAGCGGCCGATCGGGGTCCGCACCGCGTCGATGATCAAGGCGTCATTCATTCGGATTCTCCTGCGTCAGCACAGTGCCGCGCACTTTGTAGGATTTGCCATGGAACAGCGCGATGAGCTGGCCCAGTTGGTTTTCGATGCGAACGTCGTAGTTGCCGGTACGACCGGAGCGGCTTTGCTCGGTGCAGTCGGCATTCAAGGTGTCGCCCAAGCGTGCCGGGGCGATGTAATCGATGCTGCAACCGATGGCCACGGTGGCTTCGTTGTAGCTGTTGCAAGCCAGGGCAAACGCCGAGTCGGCGAGGGCGAACAGGTAGCCGCCGTGGCACGTGCCGTGGCCCTGGATCATGTCGGCGCGCACGCTCATGCCAACGCGCGAGCAACCTGGCGCGACGGAGAGCAGGCGCATGCCCATTGACTGGCTGGCGGTGTCACGCTTGAACAGCGCTTGCGCGCAGTCGCTGGCCAGGTTCATGGCTTCATGGTTGGTCATGAAAATTTCTCCCTTCAGCGACCTTGCGGCGCAATAGCAGCGACGGTCGATAACGTTCTTCGCCATAACTGGCTTGCAGGTTTTCCAGCACGTTGAGGATGTGCGAAAGGCCGATGGCATCGGCCCAGGCGAGCGGGCCTTGCGGGTAATTGACCCCGGCGCGCATCGCCAGGTCGACGTCGGCGGCCGAGGCCACGCCTTGCAGCACGGCGTCGGCGGCTTCGTTGGCGAGCATTGCCACCGTACGCAGCACCGCGAGGGCCGGGCTGTCACTGAGCGCGCTGACGGTGAATCCGGCCTGTTGCAGTAAGGCGACGCCGTGATCGAGGGCGCCGGGGTCGATGTCTGTCGCGTAGCTGATGGCTATGCGGCTGGCCTTGCCGTAGTCGAATGCCAGGTCCAGCAGGATCAGATTGCGCAGGCCATCTTCCCTGGCCCGTTGACAGGCCAAGCGCCCGTCGCTCAACGCCAGCAGCGCGTCGCCGACCCGCAGCACGCCTTGGCCGTCGCGCTGAACGATTTCGATGTTGTGTTCACGCAGGCGCGGGATCAACGCATGGGCAATACCGAGATCGCCTTCTATAACGCAGGTTCCAACGGCATGTTCGCTGCTGATAGACGTCGGCTGTGGACGCTCGGCACCTTCGGCGTAGCGATAGAAGCCATGGCCACTTTTACGGCCCAGACGCCCGGCGTCCACCAGTTCTTTCTGGATCAGCGACGGCAGGAAGCGGGTGTCGCCGTAATAGGCGTCGAACACCGAACAAGTCACGGCATAGTTGACGTCATGCCCGATCAAGTCGGTCAGTTCGAACGCGCCCATGGCAAAGCCACCGGCCTCGCGCATCAGCGCATCCAGCGTCGGGCAATCGGCCGCGTCTTCCTGTAGCAGGCGCAGGCTTTCGGCGTAGAACGGGCGGGCGACACGGTTGACGATAAAGCCTGGTGTTGAGCGGGTGTGCACCGGTTTTTTGCCCCAGGCTTTGGCGGTGTCGTACAGGCATTCGGCCAATGCCGGATCGCTGGCCAGGCCGGAGACGATTTCCACCAACGCCATGACCGGCGCCGGGTTGAAGAAGTGCAGGCCGAGCAAACGTTGCGGATGGTCCAGTTGCGCGGCGATGCTGGTGATCGACAGCGAGGAAGTGTTGCTGGCCAGGATGCAGCGCTCTCCGCAGATGCCTTCCAACTGACGGAAGAGGGCGCGCTTGACCTCAAGGTTCTCGACGATGGCTTCGATGATCAGCGCGCAATCGGCCAGTGCCTCTATGGCTTCCACTGCCTGCAGGCGGGCGATGGTCGCCGCCCGCGCCTCAGGTGAAAGCTTGCCTTTCTCGACGCGCTTGCCCAGTTGGCGGTCAATGCCGTCGATGGCTTGCGCGGCAGCACCCGGACGATTGTCCAGCAACAGCACCGGATGGCCGGCCTGCGCGGCGACCTGCGCGATGCCGGCGCCCATGGCTCCGGCGCCGATCACCGCGATGCGCGCGTTGGAATTCAATGCCGTCATGACTCAGCGCCCCTTGAAGCTTGGGCTGCGTTTTTCCATGAAGGCGCTGACGCCTTCACGGTAATCCTCGCTGCGCCCGGCCAGGCGTTGCAGGTCCTTCTCTAACTCAAGCTGTTCGTCGAAGGTATTACTCAGGCTGGCATTCAGGCTGCGCTTGATCAGCGCCAGGCCGTAGGTCGGTTGAGTGGCCAGATGGCGCGCGAGCGTCAGGGCTTCATTGCGCAATTCGGCGTCGTCCACCACGCGGTAGATCAAGCCCCATTGCTCGGCTTGTTCGGCGGTCAGGCGATTACCGAGCAAGGCCAGCGCCTTGGCGCGCGCCATGCCGACCAGACGCGGCAAGGTCCAGGTGCCGCCGGAGTCGGGGATCAAGCCGATTTTGCAGAAAGCCTGAATGAAGCTCGCCGAACGTGCCGCCAGCACCAGGTCGCAGGCCAGCGGGATATTGGCGCCGGCTCCGGCGGCGACGCCGTTGACCGCGCAGATCACCGGCAGCGGCAGGTCGCGCAACTGGCGGATCAGCGGGTTGTAGAACTTCTCGATCGATTCGCCCAGATCCGGCACCGCGCTGCCCGGCGCAACATTGCGGTCGCTGAGGTCTTGCCCGGCGCAGAAGCCACGACCTTCGCCGGTCAGCAGCAAGACGCGCACGTCCGGGTTCTGCCGGACCTGTTTCAGCGCTTCCTTCACTTCGCCATGCATCTGCGCGTTGAAGCTGTTGAGCTGGTCCGGGCGATTGAGGCTGAGCAGGGCGACGCCGGCCTCGATGGAAAACAGGATGTGTTCGAAGTTCATGGTCATGGCGCTCTCTGAGAGGTCGTTCGAATTCAATGGCTATGCCGGGTTATTGCCCGGTGAAGGTCGGCGTGCGCTTTTCCTGAAAGGCTTGAATGCCTTCATCGCGATCGCGCGTCCCGGCCAGCACGGTGAAGGCATGACGCTCGAAACGCAGGCCGCTGGCCAGGTCGGTGTCCATCGCCTTGAGCAGTGATTCCTTGGCCAGGCGCACCGCCAACGGCGCTTTGCCGGCAATGCTGCGGGCGAGGTGCAGGGCGCGTTCGACGGTGAATTCCGGTTGGGTCACTTCGCTGACTAGGCCGGCGCGCTGGGCCTGGCGGGCGTCAATCGGCTCGCCGGTCAGGACCATTTGCATGGCCATGGACTTGCCGACGGCGCGCAGCAAACGTTGGGTGCCACCGGCGCCGGGCATGATCCCGAGGTTGATTTCCGGCTGGCCGAAGCGGGCGTCTTCACCGGCGATGATGATGTCGGCGTGCATCGCCAATTCGCAGCCACCACCGAGGGCGAAGCCGTTGACGGCGGCGATCAGCGGTTTGCTGAAACGGGTGATGGCCTGCCACGACGCCTGGCGCGGGTCGTCGAGAATGCCGACCAGATTGCGCTCGGCCATTTCCTTGATGTCGGCGCCGGCCGCGAAGGCTTTGCGGTTGCCGGTCAAGACTACGACGCGGGTGGCGGAATCGGCTTGCGCGGCGTCCAGTTCATCCGCCAGTTCACCGAGCAATTGGGTGGTCAGGGCGTTCAGCGCTTGCGGGCGCTGCAAGGTAATCAGGCGAACGCCCGGTTCGATGATTTCGACAGCAAGGGTTAGAGGCATGGCGGATGCCCTCACGGTGCACGCTCGGCTGTGATGCCGGCTCATTATTGGATCGGCGCAGTGGGCCGGTTTTGCCCGAGTATACCTACAACGTGATACGCAAATACAATAGTAAAATTGATTTAATGTGTCTTATTTGTGGTTGTTTGGTTTTAAGGCTTTGACCGTGACTGGCCTTGTAAGGCGCTTTTTATGTCGATTTCATTGGGTTCTATGGCGGGTTCTAGTCGTCTGAAAGAGACGCGCTCGGCGGGATTCATAAGTGATACGTTTTTTGTGCTTTGTGCTAACAAAACCGATGTGATACAAAATGACCCTGTATCGGCATCGCTTTGTGAATGCCCTATAGAGGGAAGGTCCCATGACGTGCTACAGCCTCGATGGCTTGACCCCGGTGGTCGATCCCACGGCTTATGTTCATCCGTCCGCCGTGCTGATCGGCGACGTGATCATTGGCCCCCATTGCTACGTCGGCCCGCTGGCGAGTTTGCGCGGGGACTTCGGGCGGATCGTGCTGGAAGAGGGCGCCAACCTGCAGGACACCTGCGTGATGCACGGCTTTCCGGACAGCGACACCGTGGTTGAACGCAACGGCCACATCGGTCACGGCGCGGTGCTGCACGGTTGCCGTGTCGGCGCCGATGCGCTGGTGGGGATGAATGCGGTCGTGATGGACAACGCGCGCATAGGTGCTCGCTCATTCGTTTCGGCGGCCGCGTTCGTCAAAGCCGGATTCGAGTGCCCCGAGCAGTCCCTGGTGATGGGCGCGCCGGCCAGCGTCAAGCGCAGCCTCAATGATGAAGAAGTGTCTTGGAAACAGGCGGGCACTCGCGAATATCAACAACTGGCCAAGCGTTGCCTTGAACAGATGCAGGTCTGCGAACCGCTGAGCGAACCTGAGCCCGGCCGCCCGCGCATCAGCGACAGCGGGTTGCGACCCAAGGGCAGCGCCTCATGAACGCTGATTGGGCTTAACAGGCACGCTTTCGGTATATTCCTTTTCTTTTTTCAACCCGGTACGCCCATGTCGTCCCTGACACCCTTGAACCACTTGATCACCCGATTCCAGGAACAGACGCCGATCCGCGCCAGCTCCCTGATCATCACGTTATATGGCGATGCCATCGAACCCCATGGCGGTACGGTGTGGCTGGGCAGTCTGATTCAGTTGCTCGAGCCCATCGGCATCAACGAACGATTGATCCGTACCTCGATTTTCCGCCTGACCAAAGAAGGCTGGCTGACCGCCGAGAAAGTCGGACGCCGCAGCTATTACAGCCTGACCGGTACCGGTCGCCGGCGGTTCGACAAGGCTTTCAAGCGGGTCTACAGCTCCACCGTGCCGGCTTGGGACGGTTCCTGGAGCCTGGTGATGCTGACGCAACTGACCCAGGACAAGCGCAAACAAGTGCGCGAAGAACTGGAGTGGCAAGGTTTTGGTGCGATCTCGCCGGCGGTGCTGGCCTGCCCACGCAGCGACCGTGCCGACCTCAATGCGACCTTGCTCGACCTCGGCGCCCAGGAAGACACCATCGTCTTCGAGACCACCGCGCAAGACGTACTGGCCTCCAAGGCCCTGCGGTTGCAGGTGCGCGAGAGCTGGAACATCGAAGAACTGGCGACCCATTACAGCGAGTTCATCCAACTGTTCCGACCGCTCTGGCAAACGCTTCGCGAGCAGGAGAACCTGCAGCCGTCCGATTGTTTCCTGGCACGGGTTCTGCTTATTCATGAGTACCGCAAACTGCTGTTGCGCGACCCGCAATTGCCGGACGAGTTGTTGCCCGGCGACTGGGAAGGCCGTGCCGCTCGCCAGTTGTGCCGCAACATTTACCGGTTGATCTACGCCAAGGCCGAGGAATGGCTGAACAGTGCGCTGGAAACCGCCGACGGCCCGTTGCCGGACGTGGGCGAGAGTTTTTATCGACGGTTTGGCGGGCTGAAATAACCCGTCGCGTTCAAGGAGCGTGGCTGTTCAGGAGAACCTGTGGATTGGCGTAGATAATAAAAATAAGCCTGCGTGAGGCCTGACATGATTTCTTCAATTGCACAGCGCCGTGATGGATTTGATCAGTGGATCCATCAGATCAACCAGATCTGCGGCGCCTTCGACGCGCAAACCCTGGGCACCGGGTTCTCCGGGCAAATCCGCGAACACCAGAGCGGCGCCCTCAAGCTCAGTTTTGTCGACGCCTGCCAGGCGCGCCTGTACCGCACGCCGGCGATAGTCGCGGCGGGCGAGGGCGGCAAATTTTTTGCCGTGTTCCAGCTCGACGGCACCGCCGGCATGGCCCAAGGCGACAACAAGGTCCTGCTGTCGGCCGGGGACATCACGCTGATCGACGCCTCGCGCCCCAGTGACTTCACCTACAGTGAAAACTCCCGGCAATTGTCGTTGATCCTGCCGTCGCACCTGGTGGAGCAAACCTTG
This sequence comes from Pseudomonas sp. 31-12, assembly GCF_003151075.1. Lineage (NCBI taxonomy): Bacteria > Pseudomonadati > Pseudomonadota > Gammaproteobacteria > Pseudomonadales > Pseudomonadaceae > Pseudomonas > Pseudomonas sp. 31-12. The sequence continues at coordinate 4,679,845 of NZ_CP029482.1, read as the reverse complement.
CGTTTCAATCAGGTCAAGTGCGGGCACCGGATCGCCGCGACGTCGCCGTTGGCGATGCTGTCGCACCGCCTGATCCTCGACGCCACACGCCAGGACAACCTCAGCCTGCAAGAAAGCGAGGCGACCCTGGAGGCGATTGTCAGCCTGCTGCGTCCGGCCATCAGCCAGACCGACGAGTGCAGTGATGTGCATGAGCGAGTCTTCCGCAAAACCCTGGAGTGCATCGACGCGCACATTCGCTCGGAAGAACTCTGCCCTGAATGGCTGGCACGGGAAGTGGGGATGTCGGTGCGCGGCCTCTATCGGATCTTCGCGAAGAAGGGCCTGGTGGTCGCGCGCTACATCAAGAATCGGCGCCTGGATTTGTGTGCCGAATCCCTGCGCCAGTCGGGCACCGAGCAGAAGCTGTCAGTGTTGGGTTATTCGTGGGGCTTTTCCGATTCGAGCCATTTTTCCACGGCGTTCAAGACCCGGTTCGGCATAGCGCCGGGTGAGTACCGCAAAAAACATGCGTGAGCTTCCGTCTGAGCAAGCCCGCTCCCACAGGGGATTTGTGTGTTTATCTCGGGACGTTGAGGTTCAGCGTCGGCGTTTCATCGAAGAAATTCCACGGCTTGAGCAGCACATGCACCCATTCGGTCGGCATGATCGGCCACTCTTCAGCCCGCGCGACATGCGTGGTTCCGGTGGTCAACCACACCACATCGTCAGTGTTTTCAATCGACTGATTATCCTGTGTGAACTGCCCCAGCCCCGAATCCTTGGCCGAGCGGTTCGGGTATTTCCCTTCCGGGTATTTCTCCTGCGGGTTGTAGCGCGTCACCCACAGTTGTTTGTCCATGAAGCTCAGGCGGTGATAAAGCCATTCGTCCTTGCCGAAGTTGGCGCCCTTGGCCATCGGGTGCGTGCCGCCGGCATACGGAATCAGTTGATAGGACACCGGGTTGCCGACTTTGTTTTCCTTGCTGAAGTTGGTCAGCAGGCGCACGGTCGACGGGTCGAATTTCTGCGCGGCCAGTTGTTCCGTGGCGACCACGTTGTGTTCGGTCTGCATGGTGCTGGTGCGCGGCCCGCCCCGGTCGTTCGGGGCCACCACCGGGTTCACTTCCACCAGTGAGTTGTTTTCACCGTCCACGTCCATGTCGAGGCGGAAGTTGTAGATGTGCTGGTGCGTGGTGCCGACGATGTTGTGGTCCAGCAACGTGCCGTAGCGCGTGTCTTCCTTGGCGGTGGCCTCGTGCATGGTCCGGGATTTCACGCCCTTGACTGCTTCGATGCCGGTGGCACCGGCGTCGATGCCGATGGTGCCGTTTTGCTGGAAGACCCAATCGAAGATGTAGTCGTAGTTGCCGACGGTGCTGATCCAGCGCACCACCAGTTCGCGACGCTCGGTGCTGAGATTCGGTTGGCCCATTTCCTGGTGTTTGTATTCCGGGCCGGCGTAGCGTTCGAACACCGCCATGGCGCGGGGGATCGATGTCGGCGTGCCGGTGTAATCGGCGATCGTCGCGTCCAGCAGCACCGCATTGTCCGGCGCGTCTTTGCCGCGCGCGATTGGCGAGGTCAAGGTGCCCATGCCGTAGTCGCCCGAGTCGAGGTAAGCCTTGAAGTACCAGCCGACGTCCGGGTCGCCATACGGCACGATCATCCCGCCGAGCGAGCCTTCGTACATGATTTTGCGTTTCTTGCCCTTGTCGTCGTAGGTCACCGTGGACAGGATCGGCCCGACCCGCGAATCGAGGCGGACATGGAAATCCCAGTTCTGCCAATGAATGCTGTTACCGGTGATGGTGTAGTTTTTGCCCTCCGGCTCAATGATCTCCAGCGGCTTGACCGGCGTTGCATTGCGTCCGCGCCCGTCATACGGCGTGGGTTTCATCGGCACCGGGATCAGCGCTTCGTCCTCGATCTTGATCAGTTTTTTCTGCTCAAGATCGACAATTGCCACCAGCCCCTCGATCGGATGCGCCCAGTAATTGCCGTCGCCGGTATTGAGGTAACTGACGATTTTCAGCAGCCGCTTGTCCTGTGCCAGACCGTCTTTGCCGTCGAAGTAACCGACGGTCAACGGCGTGGCCACGACCTTTTTCACATCACTGATAGCGCGCTTGGCCAGGGCCTGCGCGTATTCGGGGCTCGCTTCAACCGCCGATTGCACGGTGGCGAAGTCGTCCAGCAGCACCATGCCGTGGGCGCCTTCGACGGGGTTCCATGCATTGAGCGTCTTGCTGTCGAGATCGACCAGCGCCTCGATCACCTGCTTGCCGTCGAGCACCACGATGCGGGCCTGGCGCGGCTGGGTGACGTTCTGGCCGGTGTAGACGAAATTCCACACCTGGTCTTTCGGCGGTTCGTTGACCGAAACTTCGGTGAAGCGAAAACCGGGCTTGTAGTGCTCCGATTGCTTGACGATAGCCACCGCCGCCTCGATTTCATTCGCGCTCAACGGGTTGAGCGGGTTGGGGCGGGTCTCGACAACGAAGGTCTTGTCCAGGCCGGACTGGAACACCTGGTTGATGAAGTCCTTGGCCATGAACGCGGTCTTGTCCTTGAACACCACCGGCACCGACAGCTCCATGCGTTTGCCGTTGAGCACGGCGACTTTGCTGCCGGGTTTGACCTTGAGGTAGACACCGTCCTTGGCAATCACGAACAGGTCGGCGTAGTCGTCCCATTTGACCGTGGCACCGAATGCTTCGAGGGTCGATTGCAAGGGCAGCATGTCAGCGGCCTCGCCATGGGCCTGGGCGCTGGTCATCCAGCAGGGCAAACCCAGGGTGCCCAAGGTGATGGCCAGCGCGAGGCGGGCCAGCGGTTTTCTGTTTAGCAGCGTCATGGGTTTGAACATTTACGGGTTCCTGGAGAAAGCAGATGGCTGGCACACCTGCACTGTGCTACAGCCAGCGGATGCCTGCTTTTTGATGTCTGCCAGAACGCTGTGGCTCTGTGCCTGATTCAGCCTTTGTCACCAGACGCAGTAAACCAAAGCCACGGCAGCGGCGATACCAAATGCTCCCAATGCCTTTGCCGGCAAGTATCCGTTCAATCGCTGCAAGGACAAATCCGAAAGCACTGCGTGGTCAGGGCGGTGGGGCATGATTGCCCGGTAGGCATATCGAAAGCCAATCAACAAAAACAGCAAGATCGCGCCCAGGGCCAAGCCGTGAGTGATAGCCGGCTTGATCAAAGGCGCAGGGGTGTCTTCCTCGCAAGCGGGGCTGTCAACTTCCACGATCGTGATTCGCCCGTAATCCGTGGCGGCCCGGTGTTCGCCTTTAAGGATCGACGCCTGTTGTTCCAGATCCAGCGCCTGATATTTCCAGAGCGTTGATGACCCTTCACGACAGTAGGTAAACGCTGCAGGGTTGGAGGCGGCAACAATACACGCGTCATTGATGCCGATTTTTTTCAGGGTATCGGCAGCCGGTCGTGTGAAGTCCAGGTCGAGGACAGGAATAACCCCGGTGGCAGACGTCGCAGTCGAAACCAACAGGCTCCCGGTAGCGCAGAGAACTGAAATTTTCAAGGTTGAATGCCCCTAGTTTTGCACTATTTTTTGTTGTTTGAGCGCGGCTGCAACCTGCCTGCTGAAGTTTAGAATTCTAGTTGAACCTCGATGACCTGCGACCCATCGACCCTCAATATTGGCCGAAAAAAAACCTGACTCCCGGCCATGCGAACGCCTGCGACTGCTTTCAGAGTGCATGGATGACGATTGAGAAATTCAACGAAGACCTGCGCCAGGCCCGCCTGGAACTGACCGCCGCAACGGCTGCGGTCATGGAACGGGTCCGCTCGGGCAAGGCGTTCGGGGATGAATGGGACGCTGCGGTCGCGCGCGTGCGCAAAGCCTTTCAGAAAATGCATTGGGTGCTGGATAGCCCCTTGGCTCACCGGGGAGACAAGAAGTCAGATCCGAAACGGTTCGAGGACCTGGCTAGTTGCTCATGCCGTCCTCAATCGCGATGCCTTGTGCGCGCATGGCCTTGATCAATTCCGCGCGGGTGCCCGGCAGGTTGAGCATGGCTTTCTCGCGCAGATGCGCGACTTCTTCTGCGCTGTACGGTTGGTAATTGGCCGGTGTGCTTTTGCCGGCCAGGCCGTCTTCACGGATCAACCAGTTGAGCAAGTCCGCCAGTTGCGCATTGTTCAGCGCCGACTGCGACATGCCGGGCACCCGCACCAGAAACTCACGACCGCCCGGTACTTTCAGGAAGTTGCCGACAAACCCGGTCATGCGCGGCGTGTCGTTGGCGGCGGAGCCCATGCCATTGCCCAAGTGGCAACCGGCGCATTGCAGCTGGTAGTTGACGCCGACGCTATATCCCGCCTGAGCGATGGGGGTTTGCAGCGCTTCGTTACCCGGTGCATGGCGCTGCGCCGGATCGGGAATGGCTCGGGCATGGGCGAGCGGGGCGCTCAGGGCGCAGACAAGACCGAGGAGTAGCAACTTACGCATGACAATGGCACCTCTACGGTGAAACACACTTTTATGTAGCCGCCGCTCCCACAGGTTTCACCAGGGGCTACACGGGATCGCGTTGTGGCACCAAAAAAAGCCGCCGATTGCCTGGGCAACCGACGGCCAACGCGCGTTAGACGGCGACGCCACGGATGATCGAAACGGTGCAGTGATAGATGTGCGATTTGGCGGCCAGGCACCAGTTCACATCGTTGTTGTTGAACGGGCGGTAAGCCGGTTCTTCACTGTCGTTTCGGGTGCAAGCGCACTGGGCGCAGCTTTGCTTACCGCAGCAATCGTTGTAGGAAATGATGTAATCCTTGCCATCGGCCGGGTTGCGGCAGGTGCCGATCCAGGTCACTTGCGAGGCTTCGGTGCCCGGCGGGCAGGACGTCACCGACCCTCCGCAGCAGCTGCACAGGAAACCGTCGATGGAGCAGTAGCGCCAGTAGTCGCAAGTGTTCGGATCACCCGGATCGCCGGCCTTCGGGTTGTCCGCCGCCAGCGCCTTGCTGGTGCGGTCCAGCGGCAACAGCAGCGGCAGGGCGGCACCGGCGACCATCAAGGAACCCATGCGCGCCAGCAGTTTACGGCGTGAGGTGGTGTCGGCGACTCGACGGGTCGAGCGCTCGAATAACAGATCCAGCAGTTTCATAAAAGTCTCCCTGCCTTAATCAGTGGCTATGGCCGTGGCTGTGGTCGTGTGCCTGCGGCTGGCTGTTGAGGTATTGCTGCAGCGTGGCGCTTTTCAGGTGCTCGACTTCGAACAGGCTGTCCAGGTGCTCACGGGAATTGACCAGGCCTTTGGCGCGCAGGGTGCCGGTTTTGTCGATCAGAGCGGCGTACGGCAGCTTGCCGATCTGGTAGGTCATGCCCACCTCCGGGCCGACCACGTAGGTGGCGTCTTCCAGTTTGTGTTCGCGGATCAGCGCTTGCTGGGCGTCCATGTCGCCGTCGCTGATGAACACCACGTCGAGGCGACCGGCCTGTTCTTTGGCGATGGATTTGATCGCCGGCAACAGCGATTTGCAGATTGGGCAGGTCGGCGAGAGGAAGAACAGCAACTGGTTCTTTTCGCCGGCATAACCGAAGTTCACCGGGCGACCATGACGGTCGGACGCCGTGACTTGCGGCGCGGCCTCATTGACCGCCACGCCCTTGTCGACCATCAGCGCCCCGGCGGGAGCGAGACGGCCGTGCAACACACCAATCTGCCGCACCAGGCCCATCACGACAAAAGTCACGGCCACCAGCAGTACCCAGAGCAGAACGTTGGAAACGATTAAGCCTTCCATTGATCACCTACCAATCAGTTTGAGCAGAAGAGGGGAGTTCGCCAGCAAGCCATCGGCTGCGGCGTAGATCAGCAGCGCAACGCCGCTGGCGGCGACAGTGACGAAGCCGTCGAAAAAACCGAGGTCGCGGGCGACCGGCGAAACGCTGGCCAGCAGCGCCAGGCCCACCAGTGCGCCGTTGCGCAGCAGCAGCATCGGGCGCAGCGGTTGCGCCTGGTCCGGACCGGCACAGCCACAGTCGATGTCGCGACGGCCGCGCCACAGGTTGATGCCAATCGCGGCGGCGTACAGGGCGATCAGGCTGGCGGCTGCCAACGCGGCCCAATACCGGCTGGCTGGCACCAGCAGCGCGAACGCAATCACCAGCTCTATAACCGGGATCACACGGGCGACGGGGCGCACCAGTGCGTCCGGCAGCAATTGGTAGTCTGCCAACTGTTTGGCGAAGCGTGCCGGCGCGCGCACCTTGTGCGTCGCGGCGCTGGCCAGCAACACCGCCGTGGCGAGGGCGCTGGCAATGATGAAGATCGGATCTAAGTGCATGGCCGAACCTCGTTTAGTAGCTCATGACCTGAGTCGCGGTTTTCGCGACTTTGGGCATGCTGCCGGTGAGCGTGTTGGTCTTGAGATCGAAGATCTGCAAACCACCAGTAACGTCGGCTCCCAGCAACAGCGGCTTGTCGTCGCCGGTGGCCTGCATGCTCCACACCGGAACCGGTGCTTCCAGGGTGGCGACTTTCTTGTGGGTCTTGAGGTCATACGCCCAGATCAGCGTGCTCGGGTCTTCCCACTTCATCGGTTCGTGGGCGTCGTGCATCAGCACGTACAAACGATTCAACTTCGGCGCCACGGCCATCAACTGCCAGCCACCCGGCGCCCAGCCGGCTTTCTTTTCCTCGTCGGTGGTCAACGACCACGACGGCAGGATTTTCGGCGCGTCGCCGGCGAAATCCACCGGGCGAACGGTGCCCGTGGTGGTGGTGAAGTAATAGGTATCGCCGACGTTCACTGCGCGCTCGTTGAGCTTCTCCGCGTTCGGGTCGAAGAACGGCGTGCGGCTGCGCGCGGTTTCCTGGCCCTGATCGTTGAGCGTGATCACCTGCAAGCTGCCGTCACCGCACAGCGAGGCGAAGCGGCGGTTGCCGACCGGGTAGTTGAGCACGCAGCCCGGAATCGCCAGTTCAGCGGCCACGGCCTTGGCCTGGGTGTCGACCACGGTCACCGAGGTCGACGGTGTGAAGTTGTAGACGTAGACGAAACGGTCATCGCCGCTGGTCTTCAGGCCGTAGCGCTGGGTCAGGGATTCGGCGCGCTTGGTGGGGATCAACAGTTCCCAGGCTGGCGACAGGGTCGAACTGTCCCACGCGGTCAACACATCGGTGCGCGTGCCACGAGTGCCGCGCGAGTAAAAGATGTCGGCGCTGTAGAGGGTTTTCTGGTCGTGGCTGAGGGTCGACGGCGCGGCAAAACCGGTCGGCACCATGCCGAGCACGCGTTTTTTGTCGGGGTCGACCACGGTGACGCGGCCCATCACAAAACTTTCGAATTCGACGTCGACGATGAACGCACGGTGAGCTTCTGGCGGGAAGGCCAGGACGGTCTGGCCGATGGTGTCAGCCGGCAGGTCCGCACGGGCGCTGTTCAAGCCGAGTACAAGCAGGCTCAGACCTAGCGCTGACTGTACGTTGATCCTGTTGGTTCGCATTAGGGGAACTCCCTGAAGTGTTGTTCACGCAGATCGCGGGTGCTTGGGCAGATTTTTACAATTCGATTCTGCCTCGCCGTGAAAACGGGAGAATTGCTGTGGCTGCCAAGTGTTTGTGTGTCTGTGCCAGTCTTGGGGGATACCGTTCGAAAGTGTCGGAACGCGGTATCTGTGGCGAGGGAGCTTGCTCCCGCTGGGTCGCGAAGCGATCCCCTTTTTACCCAGAAAAGAAGGGGCCTGCTGCGCAGTCCAGCGGGAGCAAGCTCCCTCGCCACAGGTTTGTGGTGCTCAGGTTTTTAGCGTGATCCCAGGAGAGTCATGCAGGATTTTCGAGGGGTAGGGAGAAGGTGAAACCGCGCCGCACATGCGGGATCGGAGTGCTTGTTTAAACGTGTTTAGCGTTACTTCCTGAAAGCTACAACGCCTTGCGCCATTGCCTACGACTACGCCAGAATCCGCCGGCTTGTGCCCTTTGGACGCCCTCGGTAACTTGATCCCCGTCACTGATTCCCAGTGATCGGGTTTAGTAGCCCGAGGTTTGAAGGCTGCACAAGCGTCTGTCAGACAGGTATTCCATGCCTGTACTTGATGGTGGTTGTGCGCAGGGCGCCCTCGGGCGCGCCGGCTTTGCCTTCTTTCCCCGGTCTACTAACCTGCGTACAGCCGCCACCCCTCGTATTAGTAGCGAGGCGTGGCTGCCCGATAAGGAAGAAGGTAAATATGTTCAAAGCAACGCCAAATCCGCCAGACACAGATCCGGCATCCCCCTACGAATCACTCGATTCAAAAAAACTCCACGAAGCCGCCGAACGCGCCCTCGACCACTACCTCAACCCCGCAGCCCTCAAAATCCCGGTCGCCCGCAAACCCAGCACCCTGTTCATGATCGCGCCGGACATCAAAGACGAAGACCTGCTGGCACACACCTGCGAATCACTGGCCTCGGCCAGCGTCATGACCGCCGACTTCGCGGCCTATCTGGAAGGACCGCATCGGCATACGGCGCTGGGCATCCAGCAGATCATCATGCAGGCGGAACTGGCGGTGAACCGGATGATGGATAACGTCGAAGTGCCGAAGTAGTCACCAGAGCACCGCGTCATCGTTCATCGCGAGCAGGCTCACTCCCACATTCGACCGCGTTCGCCTTAACAACTCGGTCAACTGTGGGAGCGGGTTTGCTCGGGAAGGCGACGTATGAGGCGACGCATCGTAGGTGTTTTCGCGATAGGGGATATAAAGCAGGTATTTGTAATCTCCGTGTGTTAATAAAACCACTAATGATCGGGATATACGCTCACTGCAGGACTTAGGAAGTCAATGTGATAACCAGAGGACCCATCACCAATAGCTAAGTGAATCCCGCTGATGCCTTCATTCATTTGTGAGTTGATACTGTAATCAATGTTTGAAGCAATAGACTCGTTGACCCCGATGGCGAACTCCGTCAATTTCAGTCCACGAAAACCGGCTGCAAGATCCAGAAGCTTTATGTGCTCCTCGTTTTTTATTTGAAGTGATGTGATGGTGTTGTCCTCAATAGATAAGAGTGCTCCGTCATTCGATATTCGATCGCTCAGCCATTTAAGTGAGATTTTCAAACCCTCTGGTAGTATCGGGTTAGGCTTTCTAAGTACGGTCAATATGCCCGCAATTTTTAATGTTCCTGTAAAAGAAAACGGACAGGGCTCTTGTGGATTCATGTGTGCATAATGAACTTCAAAAAACTCTGCTACGGACTGAACAAAATCACAAGACACGTCTTCAGCAAGTAGTGCGTAAGGTTCGGCGTGTGGAGAAATTGAGACTTTCGCGTCGGCGTCGTTACCAGATAGGACAAATTTCTCATTTGAATTTAGCATGTTTAACACAGTGCGCTGTGTGTGCAATGCATCTTCAAAATTGCTGCTCAGCAAAAGTTTCAAGCTATAGAGTGCAATAGCTGTGGTGGGCTCGAACACTTGAGTCGCGCAGAAAACACTTTTCTTGCTTTCTGTGTTTTTTGCCAGTTCGAACGTTTTTTTTGCAGCGTCATTGCTAAAAGAAAACACAATACTGTTTTTTGGTAATTTCTGTAGCCCAGAAATATTGGCCGTGTTGAATCCTAGGAACGCACACTCTCTGAGGAAGTCCTCTGAGTCCGCGATGATTGATGGTTTCTCATGGTGGAAGAGTGTCGATGTTATATTTTTTAGTGACATAAAACCCTCCTGATTTTTTAATGCACGGCAAGAAAGCTTGCCGTGCATTATAGCTATTTACTCTTCAGTGTGAGCCCAAGCTAACGGCGCCCACCCGAAATTCTCCGGGCCAGAAGTGATCCGGTTAAGCTTCTCTTTGACGTTTTTTTTATTTTTCATTTGATCATCCTTTTTCATTTTTTTGGTTTTGCTCCCTCAGTTGCTCGGGAGTGGATTAATTAATACAGAGTTTTTTAATGTGATAAATAGTTTGTTTTGGGTTTTTTAGAATAATTTTGGCTATGAAGAATGCGGGGGTGTTCAAGGCGGTTATTTATGTAGGTTCGGTCTGTAGTCTTGTTCTGAAAATCTGAAATATTACTTTTTTTGGTTGTGATTAATGATCTTGTGTCGTTAGGTTTATTTATGGGCGTTTTTAGCTCGATATTTAATTGTAGAGAGGATTATATAGTGCATGCATCAAAGAAATATCTGACGGATATGTCTGTTCATCAAGCCCTATTAATGGTTGATCTAACCGAATCAAACAATCCTGACCACGCCGTCCGGCTCCTGTTAACTGAAATCCTCCAAGGAATTGCCGAAAAAGGTTGGCCTCAGGCTCAACTACAGACGGGGCCGCGGATTGTGTCCGCTGAGGAAAATTACGGATTACTCGGCTATGACCCGGCAGAGGTCACGCTAGGGAGTGAACACACCCGATGGGTCGATGAGTGCTCACTGTTACGTACACAAACCACCAGCCAGATTCCGTCAGCGCTCCAGCGAGCGGCTCAGGTGCGGCAAACTGGGCAAACGATCTTGCTGGCTGCGCCGGGCATTACTTTTCGTCGTGATAGTCGGGATCGTTGGCATTGTGCCGAACCGCATCAAATGGATATCTGGGTGCTGGGTGATCCGGAATTGGCTACACATGAGCATCTGTTGCGTCTGGTCGGGGATATCCTCAAGTCCGCCGTTCCTGAAAAAGCGTGGGTCTACAGCGACAGTCCGCATCACTACACCGAGGGTGGAATTGAAGTGAATGTGTTGAATGACAACGCGCCGGTCGAGGTGCTGGAGTGCGGCCGTATTGCGAAGTCTTTGTTGGAACGCTTGAAGATCGACCCGCTGTGTCACGGAGGACTGGCTCTCGGGATGGGACTGGATCGCCTGACGATGTTGCGCAAAGGCATCCCGGATATTCGCTTGTTACGCGATCAGAACACGCGAGTGCAGGCGCAGATGCATGATCTGAATCCATGGACTGCGGTATCTCGTTTGCCGTCGATTGCTCGTGACATTTCGTTGGCGGTAACACCGGGGCTAAGCGAAGAGGTGTTGACCGAGAGAATGTTGCTGGCTGCGGGTGACAGTTCTAACTGGATCGAGGAGATGCAGGTCAAGGGGCGTTGGGATTACTCGGAGTTACCTTCGCAGGCAATTGAGCGACTCGGGATGCTGCCGGGCCAGGAGAATGTGCTTTTGCGTGTGGTGCTGCGTGATTGTTCACGATCGATCACTACTGCTGAGGCGAACGCCTTGTATGCAGACATTCAGGCGGCGATGCATGAAGGGGCGCCTGGGGCGGGTTATAGGATGGATATGCCAACGGCTTGACGTTGAACTGCCCGAGTAGCCACTAAAGCACCACGTCATCGTTCTTCGCGAGCAGGCTCGCTCCCACAGTTGACCGAGTTGTCCAGGCGGACGCGATTTAATGTGGGAGCGAGCCTGCTCGCGAAACCGGTGTAGCAGGCAACATCACTCTCAGATCCGGAAACTACCAACAAGCTGATTCAACCGATCCGCCTGCCGCTCCAGCTCCGTACACGCCCGCAACGTCGATTGCAAATTCTCCACCCCTTGCTGATTCAAAGTGTTGATCTCGGTGATGTCGACATTCAACGCCTCAACTACCGACGTCTGTTCCTCAGTCGCCGCCGCCACGGATTGGTTGACGTTGTCGATCTCGCCAATGCGCTGGGTCACGCTGCTCAGCCGTTTGCCCGCCAGGTTGGCGATGCTGACACTTTCTTCGCTGTGCTGCTGGCTTTCGGTCATGGTGGTCACCGATTCGCGGGCGCCGATTTGCAGTTCTTCGATCATCTGCTGAATCTCTGCCGCCGAGGTTTGCGTGCGTCCGGCGAGGCTGCGCACTTCATCGGCGACCACGGCAAAACCACGCCCGGCTTCACCTGCGCGAGCGGCTTCGATGGCGGCGTTGAGTGCCAGCAGGTTGGTCTGCTGCGAGATGCCTTTGATTACTTCGAGGATCTGTCCGATGTTCACGGTTTTGCTGTTGAGTACTTCGATGTTGACGCATGAGGTGCTGATTTTGCCGGACAGTTCGTTCATCACCTGGATCGTGCGCTCCACCACCTGACGCCCGTCTTCGGCTTGTTGCCGCGCGGCAGACGCCTGTTGTGACGCGTCGGAGGCATTGTTGGCGATCTCTTGTGCGGCGGCGCCCAGTTGGTTGATCGCGGCGGCCACGCTGTGGGTGCGGGTCGATTGTTCGTCGAAGTTGCTCAGCGACGAGTTCGAGGCCAGCAGCACGCGCTTGGCGCCTTCGTTGACGCCGAGCGCCGCCGAAGACACTTCGCGAATCGAGTGATGGATGCGCTCGACGAAGCGATTGAACGCCGTCGCCAGCTGGCCGATTTCATCCCGCGATTGCACGGCCAGACGCCGGGTCAAATCACCTTCGCCCAGTGAAATATCTTCCATGACCCGCGTCAGCAGTTGCAGCGGCCGGGTGATGCGGAACGCGGTGTACCAGATCAACAGCAAACCGAGCAGCGCCGAGCCACCGCCCAACAACAACTCCAGCGCGGTGCTTTGTAAATCTTGCGCATCGAGCTCTTTTTGCAGCGTGGTGACGGGTGCGAGCAGCACCTCTTGCGGCACGCCCACCAGCACACCCCACGGTGTCGCGCCAGCGATCGGGGCCAGCGGTTCGAGGACGTTGATCTGTTGCTGATCGACGAACACCTTCGGTTGGCCCTGGCGCAAGGTGTCCATGACCTCGGCATTCTCCAGCGGTAGGCCGAGGCGGCTGGCGTCCTGGCTGTTGGCGGAAATCACCCCGCGCGGGCTGATGATGCTGATCTGGCCATGGCCGTCGAACAGTTGTCGGGCGCTGGCTTCGCTGTTGTGTTGCAGGGCGGCGAGGTTGATGTCGAGGCCGACCACGGCGATGACTTTGCCGTTGTCCATCAGCGGGAACGCGATGCTGGTCACCAGTTTGCGGCTGCCGGAGGCCTCGTCGAAATAGGGTTCCAGCACGCACGCCTGGCGGGTATCACGGGCGCAGGTGTAGAAGGCGTTATACGGCGCGCCGCTGGGGCCGGGCGAGGTGTTGGCGAGCAGTGCTTCGTCGCCGATCACCGCCTGCAGCTCGCCGGGTTTGCTTTGCACCCAGTACAGGGAAAAGCGTCCGGTTTCGTTGCTGCCCACGGCGGCCTGATCGACGAAACTCGCGTCGGCGCCGTCGAGGGCGTCGGGTTCGAAAATGACATAAAGCCCGAGCAGGTCGGGCTTGTCGATCAGGGCCTGGTGAAGTTGAGTACTCAGTTCCTGGCGCAACTGCGGTCGGGTCAATTTGCCCTGTTGTTGCAACCGCCTCAGGTACAGCAAATAGCGCGACAACCCTTGGCCGTATTCGTGAGTCTGCATGAAGGTGCGTTGCACCTGCATCGCCTGCACTTTGCCCAGCGCCTGCATGTGTTCCTTGGCCGCGTTGGCGAGCATTTCGCTGCTGGCGCGTGCTACTTGCTGGCTGCTTTGATGGGTTTGATACAGCGACAAGCCCATCAGCAAACCCACTACCAGCAACAGGCAGAGGCCGGCGAGCAGGGCGATCTTACTCTGGATCGTCAGGAATCTTTTGTGCATTGGAAAGGCCTTTTTCCATAGGGGCCAGCGGATGCGCCACTGCCCCTGTCTGACTTAGAAGGTGGTGGCAAACACCACTTGGCTGTAGAGGTTTTTGTCGTTGTTGCCCAGCTGAGTGCCGCCCTGATCGGCGCTCTTGTCCGGCTGATACAGACCAATCAGCGGCATGATGGTCAGGTGATCGTTGAGGTGCCATTCGGCGTACAGGTCGATCTCGTGACCGTCGGTGTTGCCGAGGTTGCGATCGATGGTGTCGAAGTTGAAATACATCGCGCCGACTGTGAGGTTTTCCAGTGGCGAGACTTTCAGCGTGACGTTCTGGATGCGCGAGTTGGTGTTGAACGGGCCAGCGTAGTTGCCCGCCACTTCACCCTGGAACCAGGTGCCAAAACCGCGACTGAACCCGTAGAACAGCGTGTCGTAACCTTCCGAAAAACGGCTGTAGCGGTAGCTGACATATGGCGTCCAGGGCGCGTCGGCAAAGGTCCAGCCGGCTTCCAGGTACCACGCGTCTTCGGTGGCAGTGTGCGGTTTGTCTTGCTTGGCGTATTCGCCGGAGAGGAACAGGCTTTTCACCCCGGCATTGCCCGTCGCCCGCAGGCTGTAGGTTTTCATGCCGTCGCGTTCGAGCTGCAACGGTGAGGCGTACTGTTCATCGACATCTTTGGTGTCGATGTAGGTCAGGCCGACCGTGCCGGCTTCGGCAACGTGTTCGAGGGTGCCGACGTACATTTCGGTTTTCGCTTGCGAGCGGTTGTTTGACTTCAGCCACATCAGGTCGCTGCGCCAGCCTTCCTTGCCACCCAGACGCAATACCGCGGTTTCGTCGAAGGCTTTGCGGGCGGCCAGCCAATAGGCGCCTCCACGGTTGAATTCGCCGTCGGCCAGGCCTTTGCCCAGGTTGAGCGCGTCGCCATTAATCAGGAAACCGTCGCCGACCACGATGTTCTGGCGGCCGAAGGACAGGTCGACACCGTCCTCACCCAGCACGTCAAACAGCTTGCCCGAGCGCCAGCCGAGGTAGGCGTCTTCGAATTTGGTGGTGCGCTCCGAGCCGTCGCTGAAACCGGCGGCATCGCCGTCGCCCCAGGTGCCGGAGCTGAGCAGATTCGCCGCGCCGTAAGCGGTGCCGACGCCGGCCAGGCCTTGGTCGAAGCTCAGGCCGTATTTGATGTAGCCCTCGCGCCACGACGAAGAACCCTCGTCGAGACGCCCGGACAGCGCATAGTTTTCCTGGCTGTGGAAAATGCCGAATACCGCCTCCAGCGTGGCGTTCAGGTGACTGTCGTCATCGGCATACAGTTCGTAGGCATGGGCCTGGCTGGCGCCGATCAGCAGCGCCAGCGTCGAGAGACGAAGCATGGGGGACTTGAGCATGGTGTGGCATCCATTCTTGTTCATGACCACAGGGTTGAGGTCTTTTTTGATACTAAGGCGCGGAACTTTTTCGCCCTTTTGTCTGGTTGCCAAAGAGTTGGTTGTGCTTGCCAAAATGCGTGGTTTGGCAGCCTTGCCAATACAACTGGCACGCAGGGCAAAACCTGCGTGGTAGCGAGCGCTGACAATCCGTATCAACTCTGGTCCATACGGATTTTCAAGGTTGTCTTCTATGATCACTTCGCAGAAATTCTCCCTTATCGGTTTGCTGTCACTGGCGGTGACGCAAACCGTGGTCGCCGCCGATTGCGCGCCGGACCAGGGCCATGGCGCCCAGGTCTTCGCCAATGAATGCGGGGTTTGCCACTCGGTGAGCAAAGGCACGGCCGGCCTGATGGGCCCGAACCTGGCGGGTGTGGTCGGGCGCAAATCCGGCTCGCTGGAAGGCTTCAGCTACTCCCAGGCCATGCGCAGCAAAGACGTGGCCTGGCAGGCGGAAACCATCACCCAGCTGATCACCCAACCCCAGGCCTATGTGCCCGGGACCTACATGCCCTACATGGGCATGGCTTCCGCAGATGATCGCCAGGCGGTCGTGTGCTTCCTCAAAGAACAACGCTAATCGGCCGGATATTTCAGGCTGATCCACTCGTTCGAACGACAGGTGAATTATGAGCAACGTTGAAATTCTGCCGCAGGTCGCTGCCTTCCTCGACCGCCGCCATGGCTGCTTCATCGACGGTCAATGGGTGTTGGCCGACGGCCCGACCATTGCCGTGGTCAACCCGGCCACCGGGCAAACCCTGTGCGAAACCCTGGATGCGCCGCTGGAGGTGGTCGAGCAGGCCGTGCAGTCATCCCATAAAGCCTTCAAATCCGGCGTGTGGTCCGGTTTGCGCCCGGCGGATCGGGAACGCATCCTCCTGAACTTCACCGCGCTGGTTGAGGCGCATGCCGAAGAACTGGCGCAGCTGGAAACCCTGAGCCAGGGCAAGTCGATCAACATGGCCCGCGCGCTGGATTTGAACGCCACCGTCGAGTTCATGCGCTACATGTCGGGCTGGGCGACCAAGATCGAAGGCCAGACATTCGACGTGTCGATCCCGCTGCCGCCGGGTGCCAAATTCACCGCGTTCACCAAGCGCGAACCGGTGGGCGTGGTGGTCGGCATCGTGCCGTGGAACTTCCCGCTGCTGATCGCTGCCTGGAAATTGATGCCGGCGCTGGCCACCGGTTGCACGGTGATCATCAAACCGGCGATGGAAACGCCGCTGACGGCGATGCGCCTGGCTGAACTGGCCCTGGAAGCCGGCATTCCGGCCGGCGTGTTCAACGTCGTCACCGGTGGCGGCGCCTCGGTCGGTGGCGTGCTGACCGCGCATCCATTGGTGAGCAAAGTCTCGTTCACCGGCTCCACGGCGGTGGGCAAAAGTGTCGGCGTGGCGTGCATGGCCAACATGACGCGCTTCTCGCTGGAACTGGGCGGCAAAAACCCGATGATCGTGCTGGCCGATGCCGACATCGAGAAAGCGGTGCAGGGCGCGATCCTCGGCGGCCTGCTGAACAACGGCCAGGTCTGCGCGGCGGCGTCGCGCTTCTATGTGCATCGCTCGATCCACGATCAGTTCGTCGAAGCGCTGGCCGCCGCGGTATCGGCGATGCCGATCGGCGCGGGCATGAACAGCAATGCGGCGATCAACCCGCTGGTGTCGCGCAAGCAGCAACAAAGCGTGCTCAAGCACATTGAAATGGCGCGTCGCGAAGGCGCTCGCGTAGTGTCAGGTGGCGAGTTGCTGGAAGGCGAGGGCTTCTACGTGCAGCCGACCATTCTGGCCGACATCGACCACAGCATGGCCGTGGCCCGTGAAGAGGTGTTCGGTCCGGTGCTGGGCGTGATGCCGTTCGACGACGAAGATGCGGTGATCGCCTTGGCCAACGACAACCGTTACGGACTGGCCGCCAGCCTTTGGACCAACGACCTCGGCAAAGCCATGAACCTGGTGCCGCGTATCGAGGCTGGTACGGTGTGGGTTAACGCCCACGTGCTGCTCGATCCGGCGATGCCATTTGGCGGCGTCAAACAATCGGGCATGGGCCGCGAGTTTGGTCGCGCGGTGATTGAGGCGTTTACCGAGCTGAAATCGGTGTGCATCGCGCACTGATCCAGACGTTTAAGACGGCCCCTGCAACGGGGGCCGTTGGCTCGACTGACTAACGGCGACCCTGCCGATGTGGAATCCATTGCTTCCCCTTAATAGGAAGCATTACTATTCACGCCCCGTCTCCACAGCACACCGCAATGACCCCCAAGTTGCCCCGCAGACACGGCTTTTTCGAGCATTACGAAGAGTTGGTTGGCACCTGGACCCGTCGCCTGAGAAATCGTCAGCAGGCCGAGGATCTGGCCCACGACACTTTCGTGCGGGTGCTTGAGTCCGATTCGTCGGCGGTGGAGCAACCCCGGGCGTATTTGCACCAGACCGCGCGCAACATCGCGGTGGATGGGTATCGGCGTGAGGATCGGCGGGGCGCCATGGAGTCGGAGGCGGTTGATCACAGTGCGTCGTCGTCCGGCGACCCGGAGCATTTCATGCATGCGATCCAGTTGGCTGATTCCATCGAACGGGCGCTCACCGAGCTGCCAGTCAATTGCCGCAAGGTGTTCGTCTGGCAGAAGATCGAAGGCCTGACCCAGGCGGAAATCGCCGAACGCCTGGGTCTGTCCAAGAACATGGTGGAAAAGTATATGATCCGCACCTTGCGGCATCTGCGCGACCGCCTCGACGGATTGCACCCATGATCGCCCGCGCCTTCTCACCCCCAGCCAAACAGGAACTTCCATGATGGATACTCGTGATTGTGCGTGCGGGCAAACAACGGTTCGCGACGACGCGGCGCGGTGGTTTGTGCGTTTGCAGGAACCGGCCGTGGATGTCGAGGAGTACCGCCGTTTCGAAGCCTGGCTGGCTGAACACCCTCAGCATCGCGATGAGTTCCAAGTGCTCCAGGGCCTGTGGTCGGCCGCCGATCTGCTGCCCGCCAAGCGTCTGCAAGCCCTGTGCGAAACCCCGCCGGCCCGGCGTAAACGTCAGCCGTTGGTGCGTTACGCGGTGGCGGCCAGTGTATTGGCCGTGGCGCTCGGGTTGGGGCTGTTCAGCGGTTTGAATCACCCGGCGACCTACACCGCCGACTATTCCACGGCTTTGGGCGAGCGCCGTCATGTGGCGTTGCCCGACGGTTCGGTGATCGACCTGAACAGCCGCAGCCGCATTCAGGTGCGCTATGAAAAGGACCGTCGCGGCATCGAGCTGACTGAAGGCGAAGCCATGTTCAGCGTCGAGCACGACAGCAACCGGCCGTTCGTGGTCGAGGCGGGCAGCGGCAAAGTGACCGTCACCGGCACGCGCTTCGATGTGCGCCGCGACCTCACGGAAACCCGGGTGGCGGTGGAGCAGGGCACGGTCAAGGTCCAGGGGCAGGGACCGGATGTCATCAGTCTCACCGCCGGCCTCGGCACTCGCGTCGATGCCCAAGGCGTGGTGGCTGCCGCTTACGCGGTCAATCCGGCAGAACTGACCGCGTGGCGCAGCGGCAAACTGGTGTTCAACAACGCCAGCCTTGCCGATGTCGCGGCAGAAGTTTCGCGTTACCGCGAGAAGCCGCTGACGGTCGGCAACGACAAAGTGGGCAATCTGCGCCTGACCAGCGTGTTCAAATCCGACAACACCGACGCGCTGCTCAAGGCCTTGCCGAGCATTTTGCCGGTGGCCGTACGAAACCTCGACGACGGCAGTCAGGAAATAATTTCAAAATAGATTCAGGTTTTTTTTGAGTTCTTCGTCTTCTTGTCCAACTGCAACTGGTTTGCATTAACAGCCGCACACTCTTGCGATCTACAGGACAATGTTCGACGTGAAGAAAACCACCGCTAAAAACAACAATTCACCTTGGTTGCGGCTCGCGCTCGCCCTGGCCGTCAGTGCCGCGCTACCCCAGGCGTTCTCCGCCGACGGCATCCATATTGCGGCGCAGCCGTTGGGCCAGGCCTTGAGTGAGCTGGGTCAGCAAACGTCGCTGCAGGTTTTCTTCAGTCCTGAACTGGTGGCCGGCAAACAGGCACCCGCCGTCGACGGCGACCTCTCTCCGGAACAGGCCTTGCGCCAATTGCTGCAAGGCAGCGGCCTGCAATACCAGATCGATCAAGGCTCGGTGACCCTCACGCCGGTCCCGACTTCCGCTGGCGCAGGCCCGATCGAACTGGGCGTGACTGACATCAAAGTGGTCGGCGATTGGCTCGGCGATGCCGACGCAGCGGTGGTGCAGAACCATCCCGGCGCACGCACGGTGATCCGCCGCGAAGCGATGGTCGAGCAGGGCGCCATGAATGTCGGCGACGTGTTGAAGCGCGTGCCCGGCGTGCAAGTGCAGGACGCCAACGGTACCGGCGGCAGCGACATTTCCCTGAACGTCGGCGTGCGCGGCCTGACCTCGCGCCTCTCGCCGCGCTCCACGGTGCTGATCGACGGTATACCGGCCGCCTTCGCGCCGTACGGCCAGCCGCAACTGTCCATGGCACCGATCTCCTCCGGCAACCTCGACAGCATCGACGTGGTACGTGGCGCCGGTTCCGTGCGTTATGGACCGCAGAACGTCGGTGGCGTGATCAACTTCGTGACGCGCGCGATCCCGGAGAAAGCCACCGGTGAAATCGGCACCACCCTGGAAACCTCCCAGCACGGCGGCTGGAAACACATCGACACGGCGTTTCTCGGTGGCACCGCCGACAATGGCATCGGCATGGCGCTGTTGTACTCGGGCGTGAACGGTAACGGTTACCGCGAGCGCAACAACGGCAATGACATCGACGACGTGATGCTCAAGACGCACTGGGCGCCGACCGATGTCGACGACTTCAGCCTCAATTTTCACTACTACGACGCCAGCGCCGACATGCCCGGCGGCCTGACCCAGGCGCAGTACGACGCCAATCCGTTTCAGTCCGACCGCAACAATGACAACTTCAGCGGACGCCGCAAGGATGTCTCGTTCAAGTGGACGCGGCAGCTCGACGACCGCACCCAGGCCGAAGTGCTGACTTACTACACCGACAGCTTCCGTGGCAGCAACATCGCCGCTCGCGATCAGAAAACCCTGGGCTCGTTCCCGCGCACCTACTACACCATCGGCATTGAACCGCGGGTGTCCCGTGTGTTTGACGTCGGTCCGACCACCCAGGAAGTCAGTGTCGGTTATCGCTACCTCAAGGAAGCGATGCACGAGCAGGCCAGCCGCCTGGCGCTGGTCAACAACGAGCCGGTGATTCGTCCCGGTTCGGACGGCCATGTGTACCAGGATCGCACCGGCGGCACTGAAGCCAACTCGGTGTACGTCGATAACAAAATCGACGTCGGCAACTGGACCATCACCCCCGGCATTCGCTTCGAACACATCAGCACCGACTGGCACGACCGCGCTGTGCTCGACACCGCCGGCAGACGTGTACCGGAGAAGAACCGCAGCATCGAAAGCAACGAGCCGCTGCCGGCCTTGAGCGTGATGTATCACCTGTCGGAAGAGTGGAAGCTGTTCGCCAACTACGAAACCTCGTTCGGCAGCCTGCAGTATTTCCAGCTGGGTCAGGGCGGGACGGGGGACGAACCCGCCAATGGCCTGGAACCGGAAAAGGCCAAGACCTATGAGGTCGGCACGCGCTACAACAATGAAGTGTGGGGCGGCGAGTTGACGGCGTTCTACATCGACTTCGATAAAGAGCTGCAATACATCAGCAACGACGCGGGCTGGACCAACCTCGGTGCGACCACGCACCGGGGTATCGAGGCGTCGGTGCACTACAACATGGCGGCACTCGACCCACGGCTCGACGGCCTGACCGCCAATGCAGGCTTCACCTACACCCGCGCGGTGTATGAAGGTGAAATTCCAGGCTTCAAGGGCCGTGACCTGCCGTTCTACTCGCGCCAGGTGGCGACCGCCGGACTGCGCTACGACATCAACCGCTGGACCTACAACCTCGATGCGTTTGCCCAGTCCAAGCAGCGCTCACCGGGCGTTGCGGTGAACGCCGATGGCAGCTTCACCAACAACTACATCACCGAAGGCTCCGCTGATGGTCAGTACGGCGATATCCCGGGCTACGTGACCTGGAACGTGCGCGGCGGTTATGACTTTGGTTCGCAGCTGTCGAACCTGAAAGTCGGCGCCGGTGTGAAAAACATCTTCGACAAGCAGTACTTCACCCGCTCCAGCGACAACAACTCGGGGATGTACGTCGGCGCGCCGCGCACGTTCTTTGTGCAGGCCAGCGTCGGGTTCTGATGGATCGAGGTGACCCCATCGCCAGCAGGCTGGCTCCCACATTGATCTCTGCTAAACACACAATTTGTGTTCACTGAAGATCCCCTGTGGGAGCCAGCCTGCTGGCGATAGCTTTATCAGACCTTCAACACCTTGCCGCCAATGGCCACCGCCACCAGCAACACCGCCATCAACCCAAACGCAAAACTCAAACTGCTACCATGGGCGATAAACCCGATCACCGCCGGGCCCGCGAGAATCCCCGCGTAGCCCAACGTGGTAATGGCCGGCACCGCAATGTGCTCAGGCATGACTGTCTGTTTTCCGACCGCGGTGTACAGCACCGGCACGATGTTCGAGCAACCCGCACCCAATAACGCATAACCGACCAGCGCCGCCTCCCAGGCCGGTGCAAATGTCGCCAGTGCCAGTCCCGCCGCCGCCATCAGGCCACCGAACACCATCACCCGCGTCGCGCCCAGATGCCGGACAATCCTGTCGCCGGTCAGCCGCCCGGCGGTCATGGTCAGGGCAAACGCCGCGTAGCCCAGCCCCGCGTATGCCGTGTCGATCCCGCGTTCCTGCACCAGGAACACCGCGCTCCAGTCGAGCGCCGCGCCCTCGGCCAGGAACACGATGAAACACATGCCGCCGATAAACAGCACGATGCCATGGGGTACGGCAAACGCAGGTCCCGAGCTTTCGCTGCCGTAAGGCAACAGGTGCGGCGCCGCTTTAAGCAAGGCCAGCACCAGCACGACAATCACCACCGCCATCGCCCCCAGCGGCGACAGTCCCAGGCCGAGCAGAGCGCTGACACCCGCCGCGCCGACAATTCCGCCGAGGCTGAACATCCCGTGAAACCCCGACATCATGTTCTTGCCACTGGCGCGTTCGACGATCACCGCTTGCAGGTTCACCGTCGAATCCACCGTGCCCAAACCAGCGCCAAACAGGAACAGCGTGGCGATCAATGCCGGCACCGATGACACCGTCGCCAATAACGGCAACGCGACGCAGATCAACAACGTTCCCCCGGTCGCAACCCGACGGCAGCCGAAACGCGTGGACAAGAGACCCGCCATCGGCATCGCCAGAATCGAGCCCACCCCCAGGCATAACAGCAACAACCCGAGCGTCCCTTCGTCGAGCCCGGCCCGTGCCTTGGCATACGGCACCAGCGGCGCCCAGGCGGCGATGCCAAGACCTGCGATGAAAAAGGCGATGCGGGTGGACATCTGCTCCAGGCGTCCGGGAACAAATGAGGCTTGGGTATTGAGGCTGGTCATATCAATCCTTGGCAAAAAACGTCGCGTTCCCAAGGGACAGTGACTGACCCATAGGGTTCGGTCAGCGTCCGCGCAGGTTTGCGGTGAGGCAGGGGGACATCCTTGCACAGCCTGACCCATAATCGCGAGCGCGGGTGTCACGGTTGGTCGCACAACACTCGCAAGGACTCGTCGCGTACTTGCAGGATGTCGAACAACCCCAATGCGCGAAGCGCCGGCAAGGCCGCCACAATATCGAGCTCGGCGCTTCGGCGTTTTTCTTCGTTTGCACGGTCGTCGGCAAATACCCGGGCATTGGTCAGAAAGGCCCCGACCGTGCCTTTGCGCACGGTAACTCCTTTGAATTGGCCCTGGTTTTGATCGTCGGGAAGCAGGTCTTCGGCGCGCATGGTTGAGGCTCCAGTGGATGAGCGCTCAGATTAATGTGTTGCTCTTGGCTAAACTGCGCTATCCGGGTCATTCGATAACGTGAAACTGCCAATGACTAAACCGCTGATATCTACTGAACGGGTGCAATCCTCCACGGGGCCCATGGTGATTGCCTCAGTCCTGAACAGCCCGAGCGAGCGAACCAGCGCTCCCCACCGGCACGCGCGCGGGCAATTGCTGGGCGCGCGGCGCGGGCTGTTGACGGTGGCGGCGGCTGACCATCACTGGGTGGTGCCGGCGACCCATGCGGTCTGGATTCCACCGGACTGTGTGCATGGCTTGCGCTCCCACGGTCCGTTCCACGGCTGGAGTGTCTACGTGGCCGCGCCGGCCTGTGTCGATTTGCCCGGGCAACCCTGCATCATCGCGATTTCGGGGTTGCTGCGCGAGGCCGTCGATCGGGCGGCGACCTGGGGCGAGGGACCGATGGATCAGCGGCAGGAGCGGATCGCCCAACTGCTGCTTGATGAGATCGCCGTGCTGCCCGCCGAGCCCCTCGGACTGCCGCTGCCACTCGATCCTCGTCTGCGACGGATCAGTCAGGCACTGGCCGACGACCTTGCCGACAACCGTTCACTCGCGGAGTGGGCGCAATGGGCAGGCTTGTCTGGCCGGACCCTGGCCCGACGCTTCGTCAGTGAAACCGGCTTCAGCTTCAGCCAATGGCGCCAGCGCGCACGCTTGCTGCGGGCGCTGGAGTTGCTCGCCGCAGACGTTCCAGTGACAACCATTGCGCTGCAACTGGGTTATGACAATGTCAGCGCGTTCATTGCCATGTTCCGCCGCGCGCTTGGCGTGACGCCGGGGCGGTATTTCATCGCAGCCAGTTGACGCCTACAGTACAGGCTCTTTTTCAGGCTGATTTCAGGACTGATCCATGACGCCGTTCTACGATGCTCGAGGCAATATCTACGCGGTGGTGGCGCCCGACGAGGTGCGCGGTAGCGGTATCGAATTGCCGGACCAGGCCAGCCACGCTACGCAATCCCGCGAGCATTGGGCGTTGGCAGCCATCGAGTCGTTCTGCAGTTGGGCGCCCGGCACGCAACCGGCGGGCAGCAAAGACCATCGCTGCGACGGGTTGCTGGTGGGGCCGTTTCAATCGTCGCCACCCTTTGATCTGTTAATCGTCAATACCGACGGCACCCTGGCCGAGCGCAGTGGCAACGGGTTGACGATTTTTTCCCAGTCGCTCAGCGAGCAAGGATTGATGCCGAAAGAACAGGCGTGCCTGCTGCGGATTCATCACGACAAGCGCGATGCGGTTTCACCGGTGGAAACCACGGTGAAACCCGCTGAAGTCGATGGCGTGCAAGGGTTCTGGCTGGATTTGGGCAAACCTTCGTTCGGGTCGCAAGCGGTGGGCGCGCGCGAGGTTGAAGGCGCGACGCTGAATGAGCGCGAAGTCAGTCATGTGCAGCCGTTATCGGCGCTTGATCCGGCCTGGAATCGCAGCCAGTTTGTGCGCATCGGCAATCCGCATTGTGTGACGTTGCTGACAGATGCCGAGGCGTTGCCGAGCAATGAGCAGATGCGTGAGCCGCCCTTGGCGCAAGGCTTGTTGCGTATCGCCTACGCCGCGCCGACCGGAGCAGGGCTGCCGTGTCCGGCGGGGGTGAATTTGCAATGGGCGATGCTTGAGTCCGAGGGGCGCGTGGTGGCGCGGGTGTTTGAGCGTGGGGAAGGGCCCACCGCGTCGTCAGGCACCAGCGCCAGTGCGGTGGCGTGTGCGGCTTGGCGGGTGGGTTGGGTGGCGGCGGGGGAAGTGAAAGTGGTCATGCCGGGCGGTACGGCGCCGATTTTGCTGGAAGAGTCGGAGGGCGAATTGAGTCGGGTCAGGCTGTTCGGCACGGCGCGGTTGATGAGTTGAATCAGCGGGCCCCATCGCGGGCAAGCCCGCTCCCACAGGGTTTGTGAACGACACAGATCCCTGTGGGAGCGGGCTTGCCCGCGATGGGGCCTGCAAATTCAACGAAAATCTCAGCTCGAACCGTCACTGAACTCCACCACCGGCATCGTCCGCTTCATCAACACCTTGCCATCGCGCACCGAATACAACGGCAAGCCCTGACTGCGAATCACCTCGTAATCGCTGTCCGCCGACAGAATCAGCAAATTCGCCGGCCGTCCGGCCTCCAGCCCATAGCGGTCCCCAAGGTTCATCGCCTTGGCGCTGTTATCGGTGACCAGGTCCAGGGCACTTTGCAGGTTGCGGTAACCCAGCATGTGGCAAATATGCAGCCCCGCTTCCAGCACCCGCAGAATGTTGCCGTTACCCAGCGGATACCACGGGTCAACGATCGAGTCCTGGCCGAAACACACGTTCATCCCCGCTTCCAGCAACTCATTCACCCGGGTCACGCCGCGGCGTTTCGGGAAGGTGTCGAAGCGCCCTTGCAGGTGAATGCTTTCGGTCGGGCAGGAGACAAAACTGATCCTCGAATGCCCGAGCAGACGGAAGAGTTTGGCGCAGTAAGCGTTGTCGTAGGACCCCATCGCCGTGGTGTGGCTGGCCGTTACCCGCGAACCCATGTCACGACTGCGGGCTTCTTCGGCCAGCACTTCAAGAAAGCGTGAATGCGGGTCGTCGGTCTCGTCGCAATGCACGTCCACCAGGCAACCGGTGCGTTCGGCCAGGTCCATCAGGTACTTCACCGAGCTGACGCCTTGATCGCGGGTGTACTCGAAATGCGGAATACCGCCGACCACATCAGCGCCCATGCGGATCGCCTCTTCCATCAGCTCCCGTCCGTTGCGATAGGACTCGATGCCTTCCTGGGGGAACGCGACGATCTGCATGTCGATCAAGTGACGGCTTTCCTCGCGCACTTCGAGCATCGCCTTGAGCGCGGTCAGTTGGGGGTCGGTGACGTCGACGTGGGTGCGCACATGCTGGATGCCGTGGGCGGCGAGGGTCTGGATGGTTTTCTTGGCGCGGGTCTTGGTGTCTTCCTCGGTGATGGTCACCTTGCGTTCACCCCAGCACTCGATGCCTTCGAACAGCGTGCCGCTCATGTTCCAGCGCGGCTCGCCGGCGGTGAGGGTGGCGTCGAGGTGAATGTGCGGCTCGACAAAGGGGGGCACCACCAGGTTGCCGCCGGCGTCGAGGTCGTCGGGGCCGAGGGTCGGGGCTTCGGTCTGACGGGCGATGGAGCGGATCAGGCCGTTTTCCAGGTGCAACTCATGCAGGCCTTCTTGGTTGCGCAGGCGGGCGTTGATGATGTGCATCAGGCGAATCCTTTTATAAATCTTGTAATGGCGCTTCAGCAGCACGGGCACCCAGTACGCTGGTCAGTAACACATACGTTAGCGCGGCAGCGGCAATCCCTACCAGTGGCGCGATCCAGGGTGAGCTGAACGCGGCGACAGTGCCCACGGCATAGGCGGTCAAACCGGGCCAGTTGAACGCCGGCAATCGAGCATCGGCCAGACGAGGATATTGACCACGATAGCGGTAGAAGAAATCCGCCATGATCACGCCGCCTATCGGCGGAATCACCGTGCCCAGCAGAATCAGGTACGGCACCAGCATGTCGTACATGCCCAGCAGCGCGAGCAAGGTGCCGATCACTGCGCCGGCCAGGGTCACGGTTTTGCGACGACCGGTGCGCAATAGGTTGCAGCCGGCGACGGCGAAGTTGTAGATGGTGTTGTCCTGGGTGCTCCAGATGTTGAGCAGCAACATGGCCATCGCGGCCATGGCGAACCCTTGCAACAGCAGCACTTCGACCACGTCCGGTTGCTGGTAGACGATGGCCCCGTAGGCCCCGATCAATACCATCAGGCCGTTGCCGATAAAGAAGCCGATCAGGCTCGCCAGTACTGCGACCCGGGCGGAACGGGAGAAGCGCGTCCAGTTGGTCGCCTGGGTGGCGCCGCTGACGAAGGTGCCGAACACCAGGGTGATCGCGGTCGACCAGTCCAGCGTGCCGGTCGGGACCACCGCGAGCAGCCCATCGAGCCCGCCGACCTTTACCGTGGCGACCCACATCGACAGCATCAGCAGCAACATCATCGCCGGCACCGCGATGTAGGAGAGGATTTCCAGCCCGCGATAACCGACATACGCGGTCGCGCAAAACGCCAGACCGAACAACACCATCAGGCCCAGCACGGTGCCTTCGTTCAGTTCGAAATACTTGCCCAGCACCACCGCGGCCGTGGCCGTGCCCCAGGCGTACCAGCCGATCTGGGTGAAGCCGAGGATCAAGTCGCTGAGCTTGCTACCCACTTCACCGAAACAAAAACGCCCCATCAGCACCGAGTTCAAACCGCTCTTGAAGGCGATGTAACCCAGGCCTGCGGCGTAGATCCCCAGCAGCAGATTGCCGACGACGATCACCGCCATCATCTCGCCAAAACTGAACGCCACGCCGAGCTTGCCGCCGGCGAACATGGTGGCGGTGAAGAAGGTAAAGCCCAGCAGCACCATGGCGGTGGAGGCGAGGCCCTTGCGGGCATGCATCGGCACTTCGCTGAGGGGGTAATCGTTGCCCGGATCTTTTTGCGTCATGTGGCGTTCCTTGCTGAATGGGGGGACGCGGGAGGGTTGCAGTGGTCGTGCCAAGCGGGGATGGCTTAGTTATGTATAGCCGAGCAGGCGGGATTGACGCGGGGGCGGGCACAAAAGCGGTGCGCCCGACAGAACACAGAACCCATGTGGGAGCGACCTGTGGTGAGGGGATTCGGTTTGTTCAGGGAGATTGGATCAGGGGCAAAAACTTCAGCAACGCCGCGACGATGGCTTCCGGCGCATCCTCCTGAACCAGATGCCCGGCATTCGGGACGGGATAAAACTGCGACCCGGCCATCATCTGATGCAGCGCCCGTCCACGCTCGATGGGAATCCACTGATCATCCTCGCCCCATAGAATCTGCACCGGGCAACGCACCGTCGGGTACAACCCTTCGGCCTCGCGGGTATAGCGCTCGTCCATCTGCGCAATCTGCCGATAGAACGCTGCTTGCCCGGGATCGCCCAGCCACGGTTGCACGTACGGGTCGAGTTCTTTATCGGGGATGTCGCGCTTGATCGCCCCGCGAATATACGCCGGCACAATCGCCCGCTGAATGTAATCGGGCAGTCCGCTGAACGCCGCTTCATGCTGGCGTACGTGCTGCACGAACGGCGAACCCCACGGTGTCAGCGCCACCGGATCAATCAGGGTCAGGCTGCGATAATCCTTGCCGTTCAGCAGGTGCGCGCGCAGCGCGGTGGCGCCGCCGAAGTCGTGAGCCACCACGTCCGGTCGCTCCAGGCCCCAATGGTCGAGCAAGTTCGCCAACAGGTCGTTCTGCACACCCAGCGACACATCGCCGGTGATTTTCTCGGATTGCCCGTAACCCAGCAGGTCGAAGTAATGCACCCGGTGGGTGGTGATGAAGTGCGGAGCGATGCGGTGCCACACGTAAGACGAAAAGGGCGTGCCGTGCACAAACACCAGCGGCGGGCCGTCGCCACGGACGGCGTAACGAACGGAATGCCCGTTGAAGCGATAGGTCTGAGCCAGCGGCCAGTCAGTCCTCATGGGGATGTCCTCTTGGCGTGTTCGAGCCAAAAAGCATAGGCATAAAAAAACAGCCGATGAAGGCTGTTTTTTGTATCACTGACGAAACGCATTCCCCCTGTGGGAGCGGGCTTTTGTGGCGAGGGGATAAATCCCCTCACCACAAAGGCTCCCACACAGGGGTTTGTGTTGTCTTTTAGAACGGCTTATTCGCCGTGATAAATGCAGCCACTGGTGCACGTCTCGTGAATGCGGATTGCGCTGAGTTCCGGCAGCAGCGGCTTCAGCTCTTTCCAGATGAACTTGGCCAGCACTTCGCTGGTCGGGTTTTCCAGGCCGGGTATGTCGTTCAGGTAGTTGTGGTCCAGGCGTTCGTACAGCGGCTTGAAGATCGCCTTGATTTCCGAGAAATCGCGGATCCAGCCGGTGTGCGGATCGAGGTCGCCGCTCAAGTGGATCGCCACTTTGAACGAGTGACCGTGCAGGCGGCCGCACTTGTGGCCTTCCGGTACGTGAGGCAGGCGGTGGGCGGATTCGAACGTAAACTCTTTGAAGATTTCCACAGTGATTTCAGCTCTGTCAGGTGGCGATCGCCGCGGCGATGTGGGCAGGCGGCGAGTTTACCAGAGCGTCGGGCAAAACACTGACTAAAGGGTCAGCAAGCGCTCGCCGAGGCGACCATTGGCGGCCAGTTCGAGGAACTCGTCACCCAGGCGACGGCTTTCATCCATCGTCGTACGCCAGTATTTCTGCCGGCTCGGGGCATCGCCCATGAAGCGTTTGAAGTCGTTGCGGTCCGGCAGCTTGCCGTAGGGCAGGCGCGCCAGGTAGTCCTTCGACGGCGCCAGCAGCAGAACATCCTGCAACCGTTCAGGGCAGGCCCGGCGCCACGGCAGGGTCTTGTCGAACCAGCCGGGAATGACCCGGTCGGTGAAGTGCGGATACAGCACAATGTCGTTGCCGCTGTAGGGCAGGTCGAGGTGATAGTCCAGCAGACCGCCATCGCGGAACGTCCCCGCACCTGCGCCCGGCAAATCCCGCACGCCTTCCATCACCATCGGGATCGAGCCCGAGGCGAGCAGGGCCTGGCGCAGGTTGCCGGCATTCAGCGCAACGAAGCGCGACGGGAAATCATTCAGTGCATTGACCGGCGGCGCCAAGCGCGGGTCGTGGATGATCAGCCGTTCGAAGTGCCGCGACAGGCGCGCGCGACCGCGCAGGTTGTCAGCGATCACCGACGACAGGCCCAACCCGAGGCGGCCGCGATGATCATCCGCGAGCAAGCCGTGGCTTTTGACCACCATGATGTTCAGGCGGTAATGGGCGTTGTCCAGAATCGACGCATCGCGACCGTCGAGCAGCTCATCGAGCATGCGTCGGGAGCTCTGGCTGATCTGCGCCATGGTCACGCCCTTGTCGAAGTTCTGCTCGGTGTAGAGGTGACCGAGGCGCCGGATGCCTTCGGCGGCGTCCGGCAGACAGGCGCTTGCAAAACGCCAGGAACCGACCGACGCACCAATCAACGAACGCTCCCGCGGAGCCGTCGGCAGCCATTCGCCGAACAACGCCAGGTCCAGACCTTGAATCCCCAAGGCTTTCGGCCCACCGGCGGCACCTGGCAGCGTACCGACATCGGCGGCGCTCAAACCGTTTTCACGGATGCGCGCCAAGGCACGCGGGCCGGCCTTGAGAGTCAGGGAAGGGAACTTGATGTGGATGGCGGTCATACCGGTCTCGATGTCTGGCAAGCGGGGGATTATAAACAGCTCAGGCATCACCACAAATCCACTGTGGGAGTGACCTGTGGCGAGGGGATTTATCCCCGTTGGGTCGCGAAGCGACCCCAAAAATTTAGGCGACAGCACAGAATTTACGACTGCTTCGCAGCCGAACGGGGATAAATCCCCTCGCCACCAAAGCTCACTCCCACAGATTTTGTGCAGCTCTGCGATATCGAGGTGCCACTCCCAATGATGGCAATTCAGTTTCAGTTAAGTTCGCCTCGTTATGGTGCACCCCGTAGGCAACACATAAAAAATACGGAGACACCCATGAAAACCCTGACTGCCCTGTTCACCGCGTCCATCCTCACCCTGACCGCCAGCCTCGTCCATGCTCGTGACTTGGGCCCCGATGAAGCCCTGCGGCTGCGCGACGCTGGTACCATTGTGTCTTTCGAGAAGCTCAACGCCACCGCTCTGGCCAAACATCCCGGTGCCAAGATCACCGAAACCGAGCTGGAAGAAGAGTACGGCAAGTACATCTACCAGGTTGAGCTGCGCGACCCACAAGGCATTGAGTGGGATCTGGAATTAGACGCTGTCAGCGGGCAGATTCTCAAGGATCATCAGGATACGTAATGAAGGTGTGTTCATTTTCACGCATGGCGCTGGTACTGCTGGCGTTCTGCTCAGTCGTCATGGCCCGCGACCTCGACCAGGACGAAGCCCTGCGCTTGCGCCAGCAAGGCGTGATCCTGCCGCTGGAGCAACTGTTGAAGCAGGCGCTCGACCGCTACCCCGGCTCGAAACTGCTGGAAGCCGAGCTTGAAGAAAAACACGACGTCTACATTTATGAAGTCGAGCTGCTGACCGCCGAAGGGGTGGTCCGTGAGCTGGACCTCGACGCCACCACTGGCCAGTTATTGAAAGACAAGGAAGATTGATCGATGCGTTTGCTTCTGGTGGAAGACCACGTGCCGCTGGCCGACGAATTGATGGCCGGCCTCAACCGGCAAGGTTACGCCGTGGACTGGCTGGCCGATGGCCGCGACGCGGTGTATCAGGGCAGCAGCGAGCCCTATGACCTGATCATCCTCGACCTCGGCCTGCCGGGGTTGCCGGGGCTCGAGGTGCTGGCGCAATGGCGGGCCGGAGGTCTGGCGACGCCGGTGCTGATCCTCACGGCGCGCGGTTCCTGGGCCGAGCGCATCGAAGGCCTCAAGGCCGGCGCCGACGATTACCTGACCAAACCGTTCCACCCTGAAGAGCTGCATTTGCGAGTCCAGGCGTTGTTGCGTCGCTCTCACGGTCAGGCCAATCAGCCGACGCTCAAGGCAGCCGGGCTGCACCTGGATGAAGGCCGTCAGTGCGTGACCCGCGACGGCGCCGACATCCAGCTGACCGCCGCTGAATTCCGCCTGCTGCGCTATTTCATGCTGCACCCCGAGCAGATCCTTTCCAAAAGCCACCTCGCCGAACACCTCTACGACGGTGAAACCGAGCGCGATTCCAACGTGCTCGAAGTTCACGTCAACCACCTGAGGCGCAAGCTCGGGCGCAGCGTGATCGAAACCCGTCGCGGCCAGGGTTACCTGTTCGGCGGACAAGCCCAGTGAGATCGATTCAGCGCCGCTTGAGTCTGGGGCTGATCAGCGTGATGGTGGTCGTCGGCCTGGTGCTGGCGCAAACCAGCTTGTGGTTGTTCGAAAAGGGGCTTCAGCGCTACCTCGAAGACGGTTTGCGCAACGACAGTGAAAACCTGCTGGTGGCGCTGGTGCGCGGGCCGGCGGGGTTGCAACTGGATGAGCGGCACCTGTCGCCAGCCTATCAACGACCGTTTTCCGGGCACTACTTCCGTATCGATTTTGCCGACAAGCATTGGCGCTCCCGCTCGTTGTGGGATCAGGAACTGCCGCCACTCGACCATCCCGGCCTGCACAGCAACCTGCAACTGGGTCCGGAGGGCCAGCAATTGCTGGTGCTGCGTTCGGATTATCGACGGCTCGGGCAATCGATTTCGATCAGCGTGGCGCAGGACTACACGCCGGTGCGCGAGAGCTTCCGGCGCATGCAGCAGATCGGTCTGGGCCTCGGGTTGGCGGGGCTGCTGCTGATTCTGCTGCTGCAACGCATCACCGTGCGCCGCGCCTTGCGTCCACTGGAAAAGGCCCGTGAACAAATAGCCCAGTTGCAGCAGGGCCAGCGCTCGCAACTCGATGATCAGGTGCCGGTGGAACTGGAGCCGCTGGTGGCGCAGATCAACCATTTGCTCGCGCACACTGAAGACAGCCTCAAGCGTTCGCGCAACGCTTTGGGCAACCTCGGGCATGCGCTGAAAACGCCGTTGGCGGTGTTGTTGAGCGTGGCTTCCAGCGAGAAGCTCGACGGTCATCCCGAACTGCGCAAGCTCCTCAAGACGCAACTGGAACAGGTCCAGCAACGACTCAATCGCGAACTCAATCGCGCCCGGTTGTCCGGCGATGCGCTGCCGGGGGCGTTGTTTGATTGCGACGGGGAACTGCCGGGGTTGCTGGCGACGTTGAACATGATTCACGGCGAACACCTGAACCTGAGCTACCGCGCACCGGCCGGTTTGCAGCTGCCGTGGGATCGCGAGGATCTGCTCGAATTGCTGGGAAATCTGCTGGATAACGCCTGCAAATGGGCGGATGCCGAGGTGCGGTTGAGTGTGGTCGAAACGGCGCAAGGGTTTGAGCTAAGCGTGGAAGATGATGGGCCGGGGATTCCCGAGGCACAACGCGATCAGGTGCTGAGCCGGGGAACACGGCTGGATGAACAGACGGATGGGCATGGGTTGGGGCTGGGGATTGTGCGCGACATCGTCGACACGTGGGGCGGGGTGATGAGGTTGGAGGAGAGCGAGTGGGGTGGGTTGCGTGTGATGATTGAGTTGCCTAAGCGCTAGAACTTGAAATCCACCCCTCACCCTAACCCTCTCCCCAGGGGGTAGAGGGGACTCACCGAGTTGTTTTTTAGATATTCTGCGACCGAGGAAATAAAGACGAGCTCAGGTTTGGAAGCCAATGGAGATCGGCTCCCTTTCCCCCTCTCCCCTTTGGGGAGAGGGCTGGGGTGAGGGGTGTTTTCATATGACGCCCCACTAAGTTCAGACCCGAAACTGATCCATCAAACTCTGCTGTTGATTCGCCAGGCTATTGAGCGACTGACTCACCCGTGCCGACTCGTTCGCCTGCCCTGACAGCGACTCCGTCACATCGCGAATCGTCGCCACGTTGCTGTTGATTTCCTCGGCCACCGCGCTCTGCTCTTCGGCCGCAGACGCAATCTGCAGGTTCATGTCGCTGATCACCGTCACCGCCTCGCCAATCTGACGCAGCGCCGTCACCGCCTGGCCCACTTGCTCGACGCTGCCTTGCGCCTGGCGATGGCTGTTGTTCATCGAGCCGACCACATCCTGCGTGCCACTTTGCAACTGCTCGATCACCAGACGGGTTTCTTCAACCGACTCCTGCGTGCGTCGCGCCAGATTGCGTACCTCATCGGCCACCACCGCAAACCCACGGCCGGCCTCACCGGCACGGGCCGCTTCGATCGCGGCGTTGAGCGCCAGCAGGTTGGTCTGCTCGGCGATGGCACGAATCACTTCCAGCACCGAACCGATTTTCTCGCTGTTGGCCGCCAGGCCTTCGACTTGCACCATGGCCGCGCTCATGTCGGCGGCGAGGTTGTCGATGCTGGTGGTGGTCTGGTCGATGACGGTCAGGCCTCGGCGAGTCGCTTGATCGGCATCCTTTGCCGCCTGGGCGGCTTGCGCGGCACTGCGGGCGACGTCCTGGGCGGTGGCGCTCATTTCGTGGGACGCGGTGGCGACCTGATCGACCTGACGGTATTGCTGCTCCATGCCGGCGCTGGTCTGCGTGGCGATGGCGGAGGATTGGTCCGCGGTGCTGCGGGCGTCCTGCACCGAGCGTTTCACTTCGGCGATGATCGGTTGCAGCTTGTCGAGGAAACGGTTGAACCAGCCGGCCAACTGGCCCAGTTCATCCTGCTTGTCGTAAGCCAGGCGCCGGGTCAGGTCGCCTTCGCCGCTGGCAATGTCTTCGAGCATGTGCGCCACGCCGAGGATCGGTTTGGTCACGCTGCGCGCCATCAGCCACACCAGCAACAAACCAATCAGCGCGGCCAGTACACCGAGTCCGAGTTCAACCAGAGTGCCGCTGCGGTTGCTGTCATCGAGTTGGTTTTTCAGGGCTTCGGCAGGGCCGACCAGGACTTTTTCCGGCACGTCGAGCAACACGCCCCAGGGTTTTCCACCGGGGATCGGCTGGAAAGGGGACAGCACTTTCAGTTGCTGGTTGCTGTGCAGGCTTTCGGTTTTGCTGCTGGTGGCGAGCATGCGAATCAGCTCGGCACCGTTGGTCTTATCCACCGCATCCAGGCGCTGGCTGAGTTT
Organism: Pseudomonas sp. 31-12; assembly: GCF_003151075.1. Taxonomy (NCBI): domain Bacteria; kingdom Pseudomonadati; phylum Pseudomonadota; class Gammaproteobacteria; order Pseudomonadales; family Pseudomonadaceae; genus Pseudomonas; species Pseudomonas sp. 31-12. The sequence continues at coordinate 4,645,233 of NZ_CP029482.1, read as the reverse complement.
GCTGGCGTCCGGGCTGTAACCGGCGAGCAAGCCGGCCGGGCTGATGATGCTGACATTGGTCTGGCCGTCATAGAGTTTTTTGCTCGCGCCCTGACTCATGGCCTGCAGGCTGTTGAGGTTAATGTCCACAGACAGCGAGGCGATGACTTTGCCGTTGACCATCAGCGGGAACACGATGCTGGTCATCAGCACGTTCTGGCCGTCGATCACATAGAAATACGGTTCGATCACGCACGGCTTGAGCGTGGTGCGCGGGCAAGTGAACCACGCGTTGGCCGCTTCGCCGCTGGGGCCAGCTTTGGTGTCGGCCATGTCGCTTTCCGGCAGCGCCATCGACGTCACGTTGCCTGGCGTCGGTTGCGACCAGTACAGGGCGAAACGGCCCTTGTCGTTGCTGCCCAGCTCGGCCTGGCCGGCGAACAGATCGTCCTTGCCGTCCAGCGCGTTGGCTTCAAACACCAGCGACAGGCCAAGCAATTCCGGGTTGGCTTGCAACGCTGACTTGACCTGGCGGGTCAGGTCTTCACGCAGGTCGAAGGCGTCCAGAAAGCGCTTCTCCGCCTGATCGCGCAGGAACAGCACCTGACGCGAAAAACCGTGGCCGTACTGATAGGCGTCCATGAACTGCTGGCGAATCACCAGCGCCTGGTTTTCACCCTGGGATTCGATCCGGGCCTGAGCGGCTTCGGTGAGCATCTCCATGCTCGAGGCTTTCACCATTTCGGAGCTGTGCTCCATGCGATACAGGGAAAGACCCACCAGCAGGGTCACGATGCCGGTCAGGCACAGCCCGGCCAGCAGGGTGATTTTCCATTGGATGGAAAGTTGTCTGAGCGACATGGAGAGACGTCCTTATTCGATATTTATCTGAGACTTTGCACTGTAACGGCCGTCATTCGGCTTTCTTTATGCCATCGGATAAATGGGTACCTGTGGCGAGGGAGCTTGCTCCCGCTGGGGTGCGAAGCGCCCCTAAAACCTGAGATAGCGGTTTGTCAGGTACACCGCATAGGCTCAATTGCGACTGCTGCGCAGTCGAGCGGGAGCAAGCTCCCTCGCCACAGGTCACCCTATGTTGTTACACATCGTTACCGACCACACGCTTTGACACCGGGCCGACTCTGCGGCACAGTGCGCGCCCTCTAATAAAACCCATTCTTCAATCCGCTGGCGGCTCTTCGCAGACGGCCGGCTGAGCTCATTTCGCTTGCCCTGAGGTAACGATGATTAATGCTGTAATTGCCGCGGTCGGCGTCATGCTGATCCTCAGCCTGTCCCGCGTGCACGTAGTGATCGCGCTGATTGTCGGCGCCCTGGTCGGCGGATTGACCGGTGGCCTGGGCATCGACGCCACCCTTAAAGCCTTTAACAGCGGCCTCGGCGGCGGCGCGACGGTCGCGTTGTCCTATGCCTTGCTCGGCGCGTTCGCCGTAGCGATTGCCAAGTCCGGCCTGGCCCATGCCCTGGCGGACAAAGCCCTGCTGATGGTTGATCGTCAACACGCCAACGGTGGCCGTCAGGTCAAGTGGCTGCTGATCGGCTTGCTCTGGGTAGTGGCCATCGCTTCGCAGAACATTCTGCCGATACATATCGCCTTTATTCCGCTGCTGGTGCCGCCGCTTTTATATGTGCTGACCAAGCTGCAACTGGATCGCCGTTTGATCGCCTGCGTCATGACGTTCGGCCTGATCACGCCGTACATGTTCCTGCCGGTGGGCTTCGGCAACATTTTCCTGAATGAAATCCTGCTGGCCAATGTTGCCCGCAGCGGCGTCGACATCAGCGGCATCAACGTCACACATGCCATGGGCATTCCGGCGCTGGGCATGGTCGTGGGCCTTGCGGTCGCGTTTATCAGCTACCGCAAGAAACGCGTTTACGACCTGGAAAAGATCGAGAAAGTCGAGCAAGTCGCGGTGGAATACAACCCGCTGAGCCTCATGGTGGCCGCTGTGGCCATCGCGGCGGCGTTCATCATTCAATTGCTGCTGGATTCGATGATCATCGGGGCGCTGTCTGGATTCCTGATCTTTTCGGTGTCGGGCATCGTGAAATGGCGCGACACCGACGACCTGTTCACCGAAGGCATGAAGATGATGGCGATGATCGGCTTCATCATGATTGCCGCCTCGGGTTTCGCCGAAGTGATGAAAGCCACCGGTGAGGTGCAAACGCTGGTTGAGACGTCGGCGTCGTGGATCGGGCACAGCAAAGGCGTCGGCGCGTTGTTGATGTTGCTGGTCGGCCTGCTGGTGACCATGGGCATCGGTTCGTCGTTTTCCACCGTACCGATCCTGGCGGCGATTTTCGTGCCGTTGTGCGTGCAACTGGGGTTCAGCCCGATTGCGATCGTGTGCATCGTCGGCACGGCCGGCGCCCTGGGTGACGCCGGTTCGCCGGCCTCGGACTCAACGCTGGGCCCGACCTCTGGTCTGAATATCGATGGCCAGCATCACCACATCTGGGACACCGTGGTCCCGACCTTCCTGCACTACAACCTGCCACTGCTGGCGTTCGGCTGGGTCGCCGCGATGGTCCTTTAACCCCTATTCCCTGTGGGAGCGAGCAAGCCCGCTCCCACAGGGAACTCAGTGTGCCTGCGATTCAACTTTTGAGCTGGCGTGCCGTTAAAGCCTTTAACCACGCCAACAAAATCAAAAGAGTGAACCGTCATGCGCATGAGCCTGAAGGCTAAAGTCCTGTCCCTTGCCGTCCTCCCGGTGTTGCTATTTGCGCTGGTCATCAGCCTGACCACGCTGTTCATTTTGCAGGAGCAGGCGCACAAGGAAGTCGAGGAAACCCGCCAGCGCCTGCTCAGCGATGCCAAGGCCACCCTGCAAAGCTACGTTGCCGTGGCCATGACCACGATCAAACCGCTTTACGACGCGGCCGCCCCTGGCGATGACGCGGCGCGGGCGCAGGTGATCAAGCTGCTGTCGAGCATCACCTACGGCAAGGACGGTTATTTCTTCGGCTACGACTCCAACACCGTGCGCCTGTTCAAGGCCAACAGCCCCGACGGCGTGGGTCAGAGCTTCAAGGACAACCGCGATCCGAACGGCGTCTACGTCAACCGCGACCTGGTGAAAGTCGCCAAAGACGGCACGCATTACCTGCAATACAGCTCGCCTTTGCCCGGCAACACCCAAGTGCTGGTGCCGAAACTGGGCTACACCGAATACCTGTCGAAGTGGGACATGGCGGTCGGTACGTCGGTGAACCTCGACGGTATCGAGGCGCAAGTCGCGCTGGTCCAGGCCAAGGTGCAGGAGCGGATGGAAGGCGTGGTGCTGACCATCGCCGGCCTCGCGGTGGTGATGTTGCTGGTGATCGCGGCGGTCGGACTGCTGCTGGCCAATACCATCCTGCGTCCGCTGAACCTGATGAAAGCCAACCTCGATGACATCGCGGCGGGCGAGGGCGACCTGACTCGTCGCCTGACCATCACCAGCCAGGACGAACTCGGCGAACTGGCCGGCTCGTTCAACCGCTTCGTCGACAAGATCCACAGCCTGGTGCGCCAGATCACCGAAATGACTTCGCAACTGACCGGCCTGGTGAATCAGGTTTCCGATCAGGCCCAGCGTTCGGATCAGGCCATGGAGCGTCAGCGTCACGAGACTGATCAGGTGGCCACGGCGATCAACGAAATGTCGGCGGCGGCACAGGAAGTGGCGAAAAGCGCGCAAAACGCGGCGGTGGCTGCTCAGCAAACCGACGAAGAAGGCCAGACCGCCAAGCGTGTGGTGGCCGGCAGCATCGTGAAGATTCATGCGTTGGTGGACGACATTCGCAGCAGCGGCGTGTCCCTTGATAGCCTGCAAAAAGACGTGTCGTCGATTGTCAGCGTGCTGGGAGTGATTCGTTCGATTGCCGAACAGACCAATTTGCTGGCACTGAACGCCGCCATTGAAGCCGCGCGCGCCGGTGAGGCGGGTCGTGGTTTTGCAGTGGTGGCCGACGAAGTGCGGGCGCTGGCCAGTCGCACGCAGATCAGCACCCAGGAAATCCAGGGCATGATCGACCGCTTGCAGGCCGGGACCCAATCGGCGGTGGAAGCGATGCGTCGTTCCAGCGAGGCGGGCGATGGCACCTCGGCACAGGCCAATGAGGCCGGTGCATCGCTGGACACCATGGCTCAATTGATCGGCACCATCAACTCAATGAACGCGCAAATCGCCAGCGCCGCTGAAGAGCAGACTGCCGTGGCTGAAGAAATCAACCGCAGCGTGCATCAGATCGCCGTGGCGGTGGACAACGTCGCCGACGAAACCCAACTCGGCGCCCAGACCTCACGCAGCCTCGCCGACCTCGGTCAGCGCCTGGGCAAACTGGTCGGCCAGTTCCGAATCTGACTTTATTTGCAAAATATTGGAGGCAAGCACTGAACCTGTGGGAGCGAGCTTGCTCGCGATAGCGTCGGCACATCCAGCATCAATGTGACTGATCAACCGCTATCGCGAGCAAGCTCGCTCCCACAGGTTATGTGGTGTCAGGGTCTGTCCCAATAAGGCACCGTGCCGAAGCATTCAACGAAGAAATCAATCACCGTGCGCACCTTTACCGACAACCGGCGGCTGCCCGGCCACAGTACTGCAATCTGCTGCGGCTCAAGGCTGTTGGACACCTGATATTCCCCCAGTACCGGCACCAGCGTGCCATTGCGCACCGCCTCACCAATCAGCCACGACGGAAACATCACCAGCCCCAAACCCTGTTCGGCGGCTTGCGTGAGCGTGTCGGCGTGGTTGCCGGTGATCGGCCCTTTCACCGAGTAGGGCGTCCAGTCCTGTTGCTCTTTGCGGAAAAACCAGCGTTGCTGACCGGCCACGCCTTTGTAGGCCAGGCACTGATGCCCCGCCAGCTCTTCGGGGGCTTGTGGAGTGCCATGGCGTTCGAGGTAGGCCGGGCTGGAAGCGACTTGAAAGCGATGGGGCGCCAGGATCCGTGCCTGCATGCTCGAATCGTGCAATGGGCCGATGCGGAACAGCAGGTCGGCACCTTCCTGCAACGGGTCGATGTAGCTGTCGGTTTGCTGGATATCCAGCTGCAGTTTCGGATAGCGCGCGCACAACTGCCCCAGCCACGGCGTCAGATGCCGTTGCCCGAAGACCACAGGCGCGTTGATTCGCACCAGTCCGCTGGGTTCGCTTTGCTGTTCCTGCAAGGCCTGTTCGGCTTCCTCCAGTTGCACCAGCATCAGCCGCGCGTGATGGCCGAGCATGCGTCCCGCTTCGGTGGGCGTGACGGCTCGCGTGTGGCGGTAGAGCAATTGCTGGTTCAAGGCCTGTTCCATTAACTGGATCTGCCGGGAAATAGAAGAGGGCGCCAGGCCCTCGCGGCGGGCGACTTCGGAAAAACTGCCATGGTCGAGCACCGCGACAAACAGCCGAAGTGCCTTGAATCCCAGCTCGTTGAGGCCGTGCATGATGAGTCCTGCTGTGCGATTTGCGCAAAAGTGTTGTCAGGATGCTCCCATTTATCGCAAAGCAGCGCCAGCCGATAATGCGCGCCATCCGGCGGGTTAATGCCTGAACACCGCGAATCCCTGTGGGAGCCGGGCTTGCCCGCGATGGCGGTGTATCAGGCGCTGCAGTGTCGACTGGTACATCGTCATCGCGGGCAAGCCCGCTCCCACAGGGTTAGCGCCTCAACTGATACTGGTAGGATTTTCCTTATGCAATCTTCTTCAATCGACATCGCTGCAGCGCCAGCGACCCAACCGGGGCTGCGACTGTTACTGCTGCCACTGGTGATTCTCGCCGGCATGGGCCTTTCCGTGGAGGCCGGTTTGCTCGGGCCGCTCGGGGTGCAGGTCGGGCACTTATGGGCGACGTTGAGCATCTTCGGCGTCGGCTCGGCGATTTTGTTTTTGCTGTTGTTGTTCAGCGGCAAGCAACAAGGCCCAGCTTTGAACACCTTGCCACGCTGGCAGTTGATCGGCGGTTTCCTCGGGCCGATCTACGTGGTGGTGCTCACCCTGGCCACGCCGCACATCGGGATCGCGATGACGATGATCGCGATCCTCTCCGGGCAGGTCGGCAAAAGCGTGCTGATCGACCACTTCGGTTGGTTCGGTGCCACCCGCAAAAAGGTCAACGGTGAACGTTGGCTGGCGTTGCTGCTGATTGTCGCGGCACTTGTTCTGATTGCTCGGGGTTGATGATGAATCTGATTATTTTGTTGGCCGTGGTCGTGGCCGCCGGTGCGGTGTTGAGTATTCAGGCGGCGATCAACGGACGCCTGGGGGAAACCGTCGGCGTGTTGCGCAGCAGTCTGCTGACCTTCGCGGTGGGCGCGGTGGTCACCGGTTTGCTGATCCTGTTTTTCGAACCGGCCCATGCCGTGACCCTGCTGGATGTGCCGAAATGGCAGCTCAGCGGCGCCTTGTTCGGCGTGGTCTACATGATGGTCATGGTCGGCGCGGTGCCGCGGGTCGGCACGGCAGTGGCGACCGTGGCCGTGATCGTCGGGCAGTTGGGCATGGGGATGTTGATCGACAACTTCGGCTGGCTGGGTAACCCGGCAATCGAGTTGTCGAGCAGCCGGATGCTGGCGATGGTGTGCCTGGCGCTGGCGTTGCTGTTCATGTATCGCAGCAGCACGCGAAGCGAGTAACCCGAGCCATTTTGTAGCTCCTACACTGATGACTGAGGTGCGCATTTGCCGCACGCGACGACCACATCAATGGAGTCAGACTCATGATCAGCAGTGACAGTAAATGCGACTGCCCCAAATGTTCCTGCAAACTGGGCGAACACCCGATAGCGCGTCACGGCAAGCACTATTGCTGTGAAGCGTGCGCCAAGCACCACGAACATGGCGAGGAGTGTGCGAGCAAGGGCTGCAAGTGCGCGCACGCCAAATAGCTCATCAACAGGAAGTGGAGCCACTCGGGCTCCACTTTTTTTATGTCTGGTTTCCTCCCCTCGTGATCTTCAGCCAGCCGGTCGCCACGTCACATTTTCGATGCCGAATTTCTCCGCCAGCGGCTTGCTGGTTTTTTGCACCTTCTCTCGGCCAAAGCGGGGGATTCGTCCGACCCCTGCATCACAACTGGCCCAGTGCCAAGCCTCCGCGTTGTCCATTTTGTCCAGGCGGATAATGAAAGACTTTGGCGCGCCATGAAGGGTGTATTCAATGACGAAAAGTTTTGCGTTGTTCATAAAGCCCGTATTCCTCCCTGTGGTAATACAAGGATCGTCTGGGCTACGGAAAATTCAGTTGGATTGTCAGACGGTTGCCGCCCGTAGCGACAAGGTCGCTGCCCCGTTACCATGCAAGACCTGAAAACCCCAATGATCATTGCCCATGGCCCTTGCCGCCCCGCCAGACCTGAGTGATACCGATGTGCCCGTGCAACCGCTGGCACGCACGTACCCGCGCGGCTTGTATATCGAGCCGCACGAGCATGTCTGGGGCCAATTGCTATACGCGATGAGCGGGGTGATGTGGGTCGAAACGCCTCATGAGGCGTTGGTGGTGCCGCCACAACGGGCGGTGTGGCTGCCGCCAGGCGTGCCGCATGGCATTCGCGTGGTCTCGGATCTGCAGATGCGCAACATCTACTTGCGGCCCTCGTTGGCGGCCACGCTGGACGACCGTGTTCAGGTGATCGAAGTCGGCGGGTTGCTGCGTGAGCTGATCGTCGGGTTGGTGGAGCAGGGCGACAATGGCACGCCCGAGTACTACGAAGCGCTGGTCGGCCTGGCGCTGTTGGAGCTTAGGCGAGCCAGGCGATCGCTGTTGAAAATCCCGTTGCCGGATGATTCCGACCGGCGCCTGATGAACCTGTGTCAGGCGGTCATGGCCGCACCCTCGCTGGATATCCCCTTCGAACAGCACGCGGAAAACGCCGGTGCCAGCGTGCGCACTCTGGCCCGGCTGTTCAAGGACGGCTTGGGCATGGGTTTCGCCGAATGGCGACGCCAGGTGCAACTGGCGACTGCGGCGGCGGAGTTGATTCAGGGCGTACCGGTCAGCACGATTGCCCGGGAACTGGGCTATTCGCCGAGCAGCTTCAGCGACATGTTCCGCCGGGAACTGGGTGTCGCGCCTTCGCAATTTTCGACGGGCCAACGCGACGTCCAGCCATAACGCAGACTTGTGGCCACTGGCGAATCCCTGTGGGTTACTACCCAGTTTGCATTGCAACCTGTATTGGCGCCTTGGCCGATATTCAGAAGCACTTGGCCGATGCCCTTCGCCACCGCTCTCTAGACTTCAGACCTACCTTGTTTGCCCACGGAGTCTGCCATGAGCTACCTCATCTCGCTGGTCATCGGTCTGGGCGTCGGTCTGCTCTACGGCGCACTGGATTTTCGTTCTCCCGCCCCACCGGCCATTGCCCTGGTGGGCCTGCTGGGCATGCTCGCCGGCGAAAAGTTGTGGCCCATGGGCCGACAGCTGGTGGCTGGCTGGGTCTCCTGAAACCCCTTCCTTTTTGCGATGGAAACTCTCATGAAAGCACTGCAATTCGACCAGGCCGGTGACCTCTCGGCCCTGCGCTACGTTGATGTTCCGACCCCCGTTCCCGGTGCCGATGAAGTGCTGGTCCAGATCAAGGCGGCCGGCCTCAATCCCAGCGATGTGAAGAACGTGCTGGGGCGTTTTCCCTACACTACGTTGCCGCGGATTCCCGGTCGGGATTTCGCCGGAGTGGTGGTGGAAGGGCCACAGGCACTGATCGGTCAGGACGTCTGGGGCACCGGTCGTGAACTGGGCTTTTTTGCCGACGGCTCCCACGCGCAATTCGTCAAACTGCCGGCCAATGGCGTAGTGCTCAAACCCACCCACTTGAGCTTCGCCCAGGCTGCCAGCCTCGGTGTGCCGTACACCACGGCGTGGGATGCCCTGGAACGCAGTCTGGTGACGACCGGAACGCGGCTGCTGGTGATCGGCGGCGGAGCGGTGGGCAGTGCCGCGCTGGCGCTGGCCAAGGTGCGTGGCGCTCAGGTACTGGCGGCGGCGCGCCGGCCCGAGCAGGTCAAGGATCTGCAGGCGCAGGGCTATCAGACGTTGCAACTGGATAAACCGGACGAGCTGGGTGCGCAGGTGAACGCTGTGTATGCCGGCGGCGCTGATGTGATTTTCGACACCACCGGTTTCTGGCTGCCGGCCTCGGTCCCGGCTTTGGCCACTTTCGGTCGCATCGCGATCATTGCCGCGCCGGTGGACGGCATGGTGCAACTGCCGGCGCTGGCGTTGTATCGCAAGGGCGGTTCGGTGGTGGGGATCAATTCGCTGTTGTACGGCGTGCAGGCGTGTGCGGCGATGCTGGATCAGTTCGGCAAGTTCTTTGATCAGGGGCTGTTGCCGTTGCCGGAAGGGTTGTTTGAATCACCGTTGGCGCAGGGGGTGGAGCGGTATGCCGAGGTGAATCAAGGGGCTGGCGACAAGGTGATTTTGTTGCCGTAACCGGCATTGATGGTGGGTGGTCTGGCCTCTTCGTGAGCAGGCTCGCACAATCGTTCGAGGCGTCAGCGAAGGTTGTATCGGGTCAGTTTTTTCTCGAGATTTTCCCGCACCAACGGCCACTCCTCATCAATGATGCTGAACCGTACCGAGTTACGCTTGCGCCCATCCGGCATGATTCGTTCGTGGCGCACGATGCCTTCCTGTTGCGCGCCAAGCCGCAAGATCGCGTTGCGCGACTTCTGGTTGTTTTCGTCGGTGGTGAATTGCACTCGCACGCAGTCCAGCACCTCGAAGGCGTAACGCAGCATCAGGTATTTGGCCTCGGTGTTGACGAAGGTTTTCTGCCAGCGCGCAGAGATCCAGCTGCTGCCGATTTCGGTTCTCGACATAAAAAGGTTGCGGGTGATGCATGCCATTACAGGGTAGCGGCTGTCGATTGGCAATAGTGTGGGGCCATGAAGGACCATGACTGCTATGGTCAATGGACGCTTGCCTGTCATCCACCCGATCAGGCAATCGATTGACAGGATCCCATGCATGGAATTGACCGCTACGACCACCACCGCCCCCGGGCGCCATACACCGATCACACGGAACCTGGTCTGGTCCGTCGGACTGGTATTTGTATTAGGGGTGCTGATCGCCCTCGTTGCCTTGTTCAGCATTGCCGGCCGGCTCGATGCCCAGGACCTGGCCAAGACCACGTTTTACACCCAGCGTGCGCTGGAAAACCGCATTTCAGCCTCGAAAAACTACGTCGCCAGTTATGCGACCTGGACCACTGCCTACGACCATCTCAACGGTGAGGTCGATGTAACGTGGGCTTACGTCGAGCAGAACATGGGTAAAACCTTGTTCACCATGGACCATTACGACGGTGTCTTCGTGGTCGATCACCAGCGGAGCAAATACGCCACGGTGCGCGGCCTTCTGGTGCAGGATGACGCGGCGGCTCTCCTTTCGATATCGATGCCTGCATTGATCGAAGAGGTTCAGGAGCAGGAAAGCCTGCTCGTGCCCATCAGCCGCTTCACGTTGTTCGAGGGCCAACCCGCGCTGTTGACGGCTGCCGCGATCGTGCCCAACGACGAACGGCCTGCGGTCGATCCCAAAAGCACCTCGGTGCTGATGTTCGTCGATCAATTGAGTCCGGAAAAGCTCAGCGCCTTGAGTGCCGATTACGGTTTACATGACTTGAGCCTCGCGCTCGACAACACCCTGGCTCCCGGTCAACCTGCGGTTGCACTCACGGGTACCGGTTACAGCCTGGTCTCGCGGCTCGAGCAGCCAGGCCATCAATTGCTTTGGTCACTGCTGCCGCCACTGGGCGGGGCGCTGTTGATTCTGGCGTTGCTGACGGCTTGGTTCTTTCGTTATGTATTGCGCACCTCAAGGCACGTGGACGCCAGTTACATCAATCTGGATCTGTCGAATCAGGCGCTGGAGGCCAGTGAAGAGCGTTTTCGTGCAGTGGCCGAGGCTGCTTCCGACTGGATCTGGGAAATCGACGACAAACACCGAATCACGTATCTGTCAGGACGCTTCGGCGCCGTCACCGGTTTCTCCGATCAACAATGGCTGGGGCAGGACATCGAGCAGCTGTTGTATTGCGATACCACGCCGTTGTCACTGTGGCTGGACAAGCTCAACGAAGAACACAACGTCAGCCACCTGCGCTGTTCCTATCGCGATCAATCCGGACAGCAACGTGTCTGTCGGGTGTCGGCACGACCGATCCACAGCAAAGGCGCGGTGCTGGGTTATCGCGGAACGGCCAGTGACATCACCGATGAAGTCGCCGCCCATGCGCAGATCCAGCATCTGTCGTTGCACGACGCGCTGACCGGCCTGCCCAATCGCAACAAACTGGCGCGTTACCTCGAAGATGCGTTGGTGCTGAAGGAGCATTCGGCACCGCTGACGTTGTTGATGATCGACCTGGACAACTTCAAGCCGATCAATGATTCCCTCGGCCACCCGGCCGGTGATGCGGTGTTGCTGGAAGTGGCCACCCGCTTGCGTGAGTGCACGCGGGACATTGACCTGGTCGCCCGCCTGGGCGGTGACGAGTTTGTGCTGGTGCTCAATGGCATGGACATCCACACGGAAATCGACCGGATTTGCGAGCGTATCCTCGAAAGCCTGCAGCAGCCGATTCATTATGACCATCACACGCTGCACATCGGCGCCAGCATCGGCATCGCCTTGAGTCGGCGTCAGGGGCATATGCCGGAGGAACTGATCCGCTGTGCCGACATCGCGCTGTATCAGGCCAAATCCGATGGCAAGAAAACCTGGTGCTACTTTGCGCCGCACATGAACGATCAGATCCAGCATCGCCGCAAACTGGAAAACGACCTGCGCCAGGCGATCAAGAACAACGAGTTCGTAATGCACTATCAGCCGCGTTATCACGTCGATGGCAAGCAGATCGTCTCGGTCGAAGCGTTGCTGCGCTGGCAGCATCCGGTGCAAGGGCTGCTGAGCCCTGACTCGTTCATTCCGTTGGCCGAGCAGACCGATCTGATCGTGCCCTTGGGGCGCTGGGTGCTGCGCGAAGCGTGCGAGACGGCGCTGACCTGGCCGGGTGAGCTGATGGTGTCGGTCAACCTGTCGCCCGTGCAGTTCATGCGCAGTGACGTGGTGGAGGATGTCAGGGAAGCATTGATCCAAAGCCGTTTGCCGGCCAGTCGACTGGAGCTGGAAATCACCGAAAACGTGATGCTCAACGACGTCGACGGCGCTCTCGCGACCATGAACTCGCTGAAGGAGCTGGGTGTGCGGCTGAACATGGACGACTTCGGCACCGGTTATTCGTCGCTGGGTTACCTGCGCACGTATCCGTTCGACGGGATCAAGATCGACAAGCGTTTCATCTCGTCCATGAGCGGCACCGGCAACGACCGTGCGGTCGTGCAGGCGATCATCAACCTGGGCAAGGCCATGGGACTGACCGTGACCGCAGAGGGCGTCGAGACGCTGGAGCAACTGGACTTCCTGATCTCAGACGAGTGTCATGAAGTGCAAGGTTTTTACCTCAGCCGACCGATGGAAAATCAGGCGCTGTTGCCATTGCTCAAGGCATCGCATGACGAGCATCCGGTGTAATGGGGGGACCTTTAGTCGCCTGATTCGTTTGTCGTGGCAACTGCCATCACGCACCCCGGTCACAACTGGATACCGTCCATCCGTTGCGAGCCTCGGCCCATGAAAAACCTGAAAATCGCCACCTTCAACGTCAACGGCATGCGTGCCCGGCTGCCGAATCTGCTGGCCTGGCTTGAGCGCGAAAAGCCGGACATTGCCTGCTTGCAGGAGCTCAAGTCGGTGGACAGCGCGTTTCCGGCCGCCGAGCTAGAGGCCATTGGCTACGGTGCCATCTGGCAAGGTCAATCGTCGTGGAACGGGGTGGCGATTCTGGCCCGTGATGCGCAACCTTTGGAGAGCCGGCGCGGGCTGCCGGGTGATGACGCCGACACCCATAGCCGCTACCTGGAGGCTGCGGTGCACGGAATTCTGGTGGGCTGCCTGTATTTGCCCAACGGAAATCCGCAACCGGGGCCTAAGTTCGACTACAAATTGGCGTGGTTCGAGCGGTTGATTGCTTATGCCAAGGACCTGCAAAACAGCGAACACCCGGTGGTGCTGGCCGGCGACTACAACGTGGTACCCACCGACCTCGACATCTACAACCCGCGCTCGTGGCTCAAGGACGCCTTGCTGCAACCGCAAAGTCGCGAGTGCTACCAGCGCTTGCTGGATCAGGGCTGGACCGATTCCCTGCGTCATCTGTACCCGGAGGATCGGCTCTACACCTTCTGGGATTATTTCCGGCAGCACTGGCAGAAAAACTCGGGGTTGCGCATTGATCATCTGTTGCTCAACTCAGGCCTGAGTCCTTATCTGCATGAGGCCGGGGTCGATGCCTGGGTGCGCAACGAACCGCACGCCAGCGATCACGCGCCGACGTGGATTCGCTTGAGTTCGCGCAAGCGGCGTTGATCTTTGGGTGGCGGGCGATTGGCTAAATCAATTGTCAGTCGAACCGCTTTATCCCTTATACATGGCGCCCATCGGCGGAGAGATCCGCGGCCCCATGCATAAGGACCTAGCAATGAGCGAGCCACGCCTGACGAACCGAGCGTCATACCTGCAACGCCTGGGTTTCGACGCGCCCCCGGCGCCAACCCTGGACACCCTGCGCCAACTTCAGCTGCGCCATACCGGGGCCTTCCCGTTCGAAAACCTCACCACGCTGTCCGGCGAGCCGGTACGCATCGACCTGCCCTCCATCGAACAGAAAATCCTGCACGAGGGGCGCGGCGGGTACTGCTACGAACTCAACTACGCGTTTCTGATGTTGCTTCAGGAGCTCGGCTTCGACGCCCATGGCATCACCGGTCGGGTGGTGATGGGCCAGCCGGAAGGTGCGTGGACTGCCCGCACGCACCGCTTGAGCCTGGTCACTCTGGACGGCGTGCGCTACATCACCGACGTCGGCTTCGGCGGCATGGTGCCGACCGCACCGCTCCTGCTCGACACCGATGCGGCACAACCCACGCCCCACGAACCGTATCGCATCGAGCGCCATGCAGACGGCTACACTCTGCGCGCCAACGTCGGCGGCGAGTGGCGGCCGATGTACATCTTCGATCTGCAGCGCCAGGAAGACATCGATTACGCCGTCGGCAACTGGTATGTCTCGACCCATCCGGAATCATCGTTTGCCAAGCAACTGATGGTCGCGCGTACCGGGGATGGCTGGAGGCGCACGTTGAACAATGGCAGTTTTGCGATTCATCGGGTGGGCGCCGAGAGCGAACGGCGGCAGGTGGCAAATGTGGAGGAGTTGATCGGGTTGCTGGAGGGGGAGTTCGGGATTCGCGTGCCGGAGCATGCGGGGTTGCGGCAGGTGCTTGGGCGGTTGATTGAACCAGACTGAAACCTGAAATGCCCGTGTCGGCGTCTTGCCGTCGATTCTGGGCAAAAGCTTGAGTTGTTCGATTGTTTTCAGGGCGGTGATGATGTCTGGCGCAGGCTGAGTTCGTCAGTTTGCGCTATTGCGTTTGTCCGCCAGGCCCAGTGAGTAAGCAGTCCGACCAGCGCCCCATCGACCATCCAGAAATACCAGAGCAGTCGCAGCTTTGGGTGAAGACAGACGACCCCGGCAATCGCCAATCCTGCCAATAGACCGGTAATCCAGTTCGCATATCCCTTTGCGCTGATCCAGGCGTACAGAGGCGTGAAGCCCAAGACCAATGGCAACGCTCCGAACCAGACTCCGCCGACGATAAAACATGCAAAAACACCGAGCCAGATCCAGATCCAGAGCGCTACCGTCAGCTCAGGCATACCCCAAACAAAATACAACGCAATGATGAATGCTTGCACGGCCACGACATTGCGAAATGCGCGGTACGCCAGGATGAAGGTCTGCCAAAGGTGGCTGAGTGTCGATTCGCTGATCAAGGGGGTAGGCATCCATGTCCGACACCGACAGAGTGGCCGGCTCGGCGCAGTCTATCAGGTGCCGTGCAGAGCGACTCTGTCAGGGATATCGAAGTTGCCAGGGTCAAATTTCAGGTTCCATCATGCGGTGGATATCGCTGGCGACTTCGAGCAGTTTGTCCTCCAGCGTTTTCAGCTCGGAGGCTGTAATCCCTTTTTTGATTTTTCCGACACCCACCACACAGCCTTTATGGCTTAGAAGTGTTTGACGCAGGGCGTTATTGATCACCGTCTGATAACCGTATCCCTCGCTTTCTGCCAGCGATCGAGCCGCCTCAATAACGGCATCATCTAACATGATGGTAATCCGGGTTTTGCCTTTGCTGGAGGCAACCACTCCACGTTCGGAGGTGCTGAAATCGTATTGGTCTTTCATTGGTACGGCCTCGAGACAAGATGTCGAAAGGCGCATTTATGCATATTTAATATGCATATAGAGAGTAGATGTATTTCAAGATTTTTTGGAGGGGAACCCGCGCGGCAAAAGGGCAGCATGGACATATGTCCATTATCTGACTGATGAGTTGTATACAACTCTATAGACATTTGTCCTGAGTCTTGCATACAGTGTGCGCATAACAAAAAACCAGGGAACCCCCCAACCATGAAAACGCCCCATGTTTCACACCAACGGCCTGAGGACGAAAACCTCGGGGTCGGCGCGAATATGGCTTACGGCCTGCAACATGTTCTGACCATGTACGGCGGCATCGTCGCGGTGCCTTTGATCATCGGCCAGGCGGCCGGGCTTTCGCCGGCGGACATCGGTTTGTTGATTGCTGCTTCATTGTTTGCGGGGGGCTTGGCGACATTGCTGCAGACCCTCGGTTTACCGTTTTTCGGGTGTCAGTTGCCGCTGGTACAGGGCGTGTCGTTCTCGGGCGTCGCAACGATGGTGGCGATTGTCAGCAGCGGCGGGGAGGGCGGCTTTCAGTCGATTCTCGGGGCGGTGATCGCCGCGTCGTTGATCGGGTTACTGATCACGCCGGTTTTCTCACGAATCACCAAGTTCTTCCCGCCGCTGGTGACGGGCATCGTGATCACCACCATCGGCCTGACGCTGATGCCAGTGGCTGCACGCTGGGCCATGGGCGGCAATAGCCATGCCCCGGACTTCGGCAGCATGGCCAACATCGGTCTGGCGGCGGTGACGCTGGTGTTGGTGCTGCTGCTGAGCAAGATCGGTAGCGCGACCATCTCCCGTTTGTCGATCCTGCTGGCGATGGTCATCGGCACGATCCTCGCGGTGTTCCTCGGCATGGCGGACTTCTCGTCGGTCACGCAAGGCCCGATGTTCGGCTTTCCGACCCCGTTCCACTTCGGCGTGCCGACCTTCCATTTAGCCGCGATCCTGTCGATGTGCATCGTGGTCATGGTGACTCTGGTGGAAACCTCGGCGGACATCCTCGCCGTCGGTGAAATCATCGACACCAAGGTCGACTCCAAACGCCTGGGCAACGGCCTGCGCGCCGACATGCTGTCGAGCATGATCGCGCCGATCTTCGGCTCCTTCACCCAAAGCGCCTTCGCCCAGAACGTCGGGCTGGTGGCCGTGACCGGCATCAAGAGTCGTTTCGTGGTCGCCACCGGCGGCTTGTTCCTGGTGATTCTCGGTCTGCTGCCGTTCATGGGCCGGGTCATCGCCGCAGTACCGACCTCGGTACTCGGCGGCGCTGGCATCGTGCTGTTCGGCACCGTGGCGGCCAGTGGCATTCGCACGCTGTCCAAGGTTGATTACCGCAACAACGTCAACCTGATCATCGTCGCCACCTCCATCGGCTTCGGCATGATCCCGATCGCCGCGCCGAATTTCTACGACCACTTCCCAAGCTGGTTCGCGACCATCTTCCACTCGGGCATCAGCTCCTCGGCGATCATGGCCATCGTGCTGAACCTGGCCTTCAACCACCTCACCGCCGGTAACTCGGATCAGCAATCGGTGTTTGCCGCCGGTACGGAACGGGTGCTGCGTTACCAGGACCTGGCGGCGTTGCGTGAAGGGGATTACTTCAGCGAAGGCAAGCTGCGTGACTGCGACGGGAATGAGATTCCGGTGGTGGAAGCAGCCCATGATTCGAGCGAGCATCGTGCGGCTCACGCGAAAAGCAGTGAGCATGTCTAACGGCATCACCTGCTAAAAAGGCCGATCTGTTGAATAGACAGATCGGCCTTTTGCTTTTCCAGGATCCACAAAAAAGCCTCTGAACCTTTCGATTCAGGGGCTTTTCGATATTGCTGTCTGGCAACGACCTGGACTCGAACAGAAAAAATAAGCATTTGTTTTACAATGAAATTATTCTTTTTTTTGGTATTCATATCCCTACGATTATCCTAATCCAGCCCGTATTTTATTGGAGTTCTTTCGATATCCCTGGATCAGGAAAAAACATTCGAGTTCCCGCTCTTTTTGAGACAACGCGAGCATCTGAGTCGTCTCGCTGCCAGCCACCTCCCAATGCTTTGAACGTGGCCACTGCAGCGCGAGCCGATTCAGTTTGTGCCTGAGCTCTGCCATCAGATGCCGCTAAAAGGTGTTCATCGGCATCCAGTACTTCGATCAGGCTGACCACGCCTTTTTCATAAGCGACAAACGACGTCGCTCGGGCTTTCGCATACGCCGACTCGCCTTGGGCGAGTTGTGTCGATTGTTGCTCGCGGTTGATCAGCGCCGAAAAAGCGCTTTCAACATCTTCGCAGGCCCGCAGGACGGACTGGCGGTAAGCGGCTAAGGCTTCGGCTTCTTGGCCCTTCGCCAAATCAATTTGAGCGTTGATGCGGCCAAAATCGAACAGCCTCCAGCGTATACCCAGTGCCGCCGAAGCCTGACTGGCGCTGTTGCTGAATAGGTTTGCGCTTGATACCGAGGTAGCACTGCCGAGCAGAGCAGCCACAGACAGTTTGGGGTAGTACTCGGAAATGGCTTCGCCGATGCGCGCGCTGGATGCCGCAAGACGGCGCTCCGCGACGATCAAGTCTGGACGCCGACGCAGCAGGTCGGCCGGAGCGCCCATGTCCGAGAGGCCTGGCACATCAGGGATGGGCGCCGGCTTAGTCAACTGCGCGCTGTAAGTGCCGGGCGCCTTGCCCAACATGACATCCAGCGCATTCATTGCCGCGTCAATGCCTGCTTGCAGTACCGGAACGGTGGCCTGCGCTTGGTTCAGCGCGCCTTGGGTCTGGTTCAACTGCAGTTCAGCCGCCAGGCCTTTTGCGTAGAGATGTTCGATGGTGGTGAGCAGTTGTTGTCGTGTGTCTACTTGCTGCCGGGCAATTTCCAGGCGTGCTTGCAGGCCACGGATGCTGATGTAAAGGTCGGCTGTTTGCGCGACCACTGCCAGGCGTGTGGCAATCGCCCCGGCTTGTGAGGCCTGATAATCGGCGGAGGCCGCCTCTTTGCTGCGGCGTAGCCCGCCAAACACATCCAGCTCCCAGCCGGCATTCAAGTTTGCCTCATAGGCACTGCCGTAACGATTATAGGAAGGGTCTGAATTCAGCACTTGGCCCAACGGCGTCTCTAACGACTGACGGGCTCGGGCCGCCTGACCATTGACGGTAGCCGACGGCAGGAGGGCTGCGTTAGCTGCGCCCAAACCGGCGCGAGCCTGCTCGATCCTTGCGCTTGCCTGGGCTAAATCGAGGTTCTGTTCAAGTGCTCGATTTATCAGCTGACTGAGTACCGGGTCATTAAATGCGTTCCACCAAGCGGCGAGATCGGCATTTGCGGCGGTCACTTGTCGTGCTTTGGACGTTTGCGCCGAGAAATTCTCGGGCAATTCCACACTGGGTTCTGAGTAGTCGGGGCCCACTGCACAACCTGCAACCATACCCAAACACAGTAAGACGGCGAAACGAGGAGGAGGGTGCATGCGATACCTGCGAAAGGGTTGGGTTGTGACGATGTTACAATTTGGTCACAAGTTGTCAACCACCTTTGGGATGAGTAAGCTGCTCGCATGAATCAGCCATCCGTTTCTTCGCCCAGCGCCCGTGGCCCAGCCGATCACGACATCCGAGACCAGATTGTCGCGGCGGCCAACGAGCATTTCAGTCAGTACGGTTACGGCAAAACAACGGTTTCTGACCTAGCCAAGGCCATCGGTTTTTCCAAGGCTTACATCTACAAGTTCTTTGAATCCAAGCAGGCGATTGGTAACGCTATCTGTACAAATTGCCTGACGGAAATCGTTGCAGCTGTGGAGCAGGCCATCAATGCAGACGGCATCTCGCCGACTGAGCGTTTTCGGCGATTGGTCAAAACCCTAATCGCTACAGGTGTGAGCCTGTTCTTTAACGACCGTAAACTCTATGATATCGCAGCGTTCTCCGCGTCGGAGCGCTGGCCGAGCTCGCAAGTCTATGACGCTCAGATCAAGAACTTTGTGTTGCAAATCGTGCGTGAGGGGCGAGAGCTCGGTGAGTTTGAACGCAAGACTCCGCTGGACGAGACGGTAGAGGCGATTCATCTCGCTCTGCGGCCCTTCATCAATCCTCTGCTATTGCAGTACAACCTCGATTTTGTTGAAGAAGCCCCTTCTCTCATCTCCAATCTTGTTCTGCGCAGCCTGATGCCTTAAACCTCTGCTGACGGATGCGCTGCGCATCCGTATTAGCGCGTGCACCTGAAAAAACTAGATATCGAGCCTCTTTGCTCTGCTCTGATCAAGTGGGCGATGTTCATTCGCCTCGGTAGTGACTATTGACATAAATGGTCACTTGAATAAGCATGGGGCATCCGCTACTGAGAGGTCTCTATGATCCAGCGCCACCACCTGTCATTCATTTTCATTGTCTTGTTGCCGTTTGCCCTAGCGGCCTGCAACGAGGCCACGCCTGCCGATCCTCGCCTTCAAGTGCCCTTGGTGCGCATCAGCGTGGTTCAACCCTCCGCGCCTGCGGCACGGGTATTCACCGGTATCGTCGCGGCCCGAGTTCAGAGCGATCTCGGTTTTCGGGTGCCAGGGAAGGTCTTGGAGCGTTTGGTGGATGCTGGACAGAGTGTCAAGCGCGGGCAGCCACTTATGCGGATCGATGCCAACGACCTGACGCTGACCGCGCGGGCACAGCAGGAAGCGGTACTGGCCGCCATGGCCCGAGCTCGGCAGGCCTCCGATGACGAGCTTCGCTACCGTGATCTGGTGTCCGTCGGAGCGGTATCTGCTTCAGCTTACGCAGGGTTCAAAGCAGCTGCCGACTCGGCGAAAGCCCAACTCAACGCTGCCCAGGCCCAGGCTGATGTGGCGATAAACGCGATCGGTTATTCGACGTTGCTGGCGGATGCTGACGGGGTGGTAGTGGATACCTTGGCGGAGCCGGGGCAGGTAGTTGGCGCAGGGCAGGTGGTGGTACGCGTTGCCCATTCAGGGCAGCGCGAGGCCGTGATCCAGTTACCCGAGACGCTACGTCCTGCGCTGGGCTCGGCGGCGACGGTTGAGCTATACGGCCAGCACCAGACTGCAGGTAAAGCGCGTTTACGCCAGTTGTCCGACTCTGCCGACCGACAGACCCGAACGTTTGAAGCGCGTTATGTGCTGGAGGGGGCACTCTCCAACGCCACCCTGGGTTCGACGATATCAGTGGTTATCGCTGACACGGATGTTGCTGATGCCAAGGAATTACAGGTGCCCATGGGGGCACTCTACGACGCCGGTAAAGGCCCGGGGGTCTGGGTGGTGGGCGGGGAAACTGAGCAGGTGGCATGGCGCCCGATCAAGGTTCGCGGCCTGAATAATGAGGCCAGCGTGCGCGTGATGGGGGGTCTGCAGGTGGGTGATCGAGTTGTCGCATTGGGTGCTCACTTGCTGAGCGAGGGAGAGAAGGTCAGGACTGAACTCGCCGATGCTCCGCAAAATTCAGTGGTTGAGGTAAGTCGATGAGCGGCTTCAATCTTTCGGCGCTGGCCGTACGCGAGCGCTCAATCACCCTGTTTTTGATCCTGCTGATTTCTGTGGGTGGGTTGTACGCCTTCTTCAAACTGGGGCGTGCGGAAGATCCCGCATTCACCATTAAACAAATGACGGTGGTCACCGCCTGGCCTGGGGCGACAGCCCAGGAGATGCAAGACCAGGTGGTAGAAAAGCTGGAAAAACGCATGCAGGAACTGCGTTGGTACGATCGGACCGAGACCTTTACCCGGCCCGGCTTGGCATTCACTACGGTGTACCTGCTCGACAGCACGCCGCCCTCAGCCGTCCAGGAGGAGTTTTACCAGGCGCGCAAGAAAATCCTGGATGAGCAGAAGGGGTTGCCGTCTGGGGTGATCGGCCCGATGGTCAATGATGAGTATTCCGATGTCACCTTCGCGCTCTATGCGCTCAAGGCCAAGGGCGAGCCCCAACGTCTGTTGGTGCGCGAAGCCGAGAGCTTGCGCCAGCGTCTGCTGCATGTGGCGGGTGTGAAGAAGGTCAACATCATCGGTGAACAGGCCGAGCGCATTTTTGTCGAGCTGTCCTACGAGCGTTTGGCGACACTGGGCATTTCCGCACGAGACATCTTCAGTGCGTTGAACACGCAAAACATGATAACCCCGGCAGGTTCGGTAGAAGCGAAGGGCCCACAGGTTTTCATCCGCCTGGATGGCGCGTTTGATGACCTGCAGAAGATTCGTAATACCCCACTGACGGTGCAAGGCAGAACCCTCAAGTTGTCCGATGTGGCTGAGGTCAAGCGTGGTTATGAGGACCCCGCGACGTTCCTGGTACGCAACAACGGCGAGCCGGCACTGTTGCTCGGCGTGGTCATGCGCGACGGCTGGAACGGCCTGGATTTGGGGAGGTCGCTGGACGCTGAGGCCACAGCGATCAACGAGCAGATGCCTTTGGGCATGAGCCTGGCCAAGGTCACGGATCAGGCGGTGAATATTGGCGCCTCCGTCAACGAGTTCATGGTGAAGTTTTTTGCTGCCTTGGGCGTGGTGCTGCTGGTGTGTTTTCTCAGCATGGGCTGGCGTGTCGGCGTTGTGGTTGCCGCGGCGGTGCCGCTGACCCTGGCGGCCGTGTTCATTGTCATGGCGGCCACGGGCAAAGACTTTGATCGAATTACCTTGGGCTCGTTGATTCTGGCGCTGGGACTGCTGGTAGACGATGCAATCATTGCCATTGAAATGATGGTGGTGAAGATGGAGGAGGGCTACGACCGTATCAAGGCCTCCGCTTATGCCTGGAGCCACACGGCCGCGCCGATGTTGTCGGGAACGTTGGTGACGGCGATCGGCTTTATGCCCAACGGTTTTGCCAAGTCGACCGCTGGTGAGTACACCGCGAACATGTTCTGGATCGTTGGCATCGCGCTGATTACTTCCTGGGTGGTGGCCGTGGTGTTTACACCTTACCTGGGCGTCAAACTGCTGCCGCAGATCAAGGTGCCTGAAGGCGGGCATACGGCGATTTACGGTACACCGAACTACCAGCGTTTCAGGCGTCTGCTGGGCAGTGTGATCCGCCGCAAAGGCCTGGTGGCGACATCCGTCGTGGGCTTGTTTGTTGTTGCGATTTTGGGCATGGGCGTGGTCAAGAAGCAGTTCTTTCCAACGTCCGACCGGCCTGAGGTGCTGGTTGAGGTGCAGATGCCTTACGGCACGTCTATCGAACAGACTGATATGGCAGCGGCCAAAGTCGAGGCGTGGTTGGCTCAGCAGCCGGAGGCCAAGATCGTCACCGCTTACATTGGGCAAGGCGCGCCGCGCTTCTATTTGGCGATGGCCCCTGAGCTACCCGATCCATCCTTCGCAAAAATCGTCGTCCTGACGGCGAATCAGCAAGAGCGTGAGGCGCTCAAGCTCCGCCTCAGACAAGCGGCGGCCGATGGCTTGGCGCCTGAAGCTCGGGTGCGGGTGACGCAGTTGGTATTTGGTCCTTATTCACCGTATCCGGTGGCCTTTCGGGTGATGGGCGCCGACCCCGCGGTGTTGCGGGATATCACCGCGCAGGTGCGTGAGGTCATGACCGCCAGCCCCATGATGAGGACCGTCAACACCGACTTGGGTGAGCGTGCGCCGGCACTTCATCTCACGCTGGATCAGGATCGCCTGCAAGCATTCGGCTTGACCTCGACCGATGTCGCGCAACAGCTGCAATTCCTGCTCACGGGGGTGCCTGTCACCGAGGTGCGTGAGGACATTCGTTCGGTTCAGGTGATCGCTCGCTCGGCGGGAGAGACGCGTCTGGATCCGTCGAAAATTGCCGCCTTCACGCTGACCGGCGTCCAAGGCCAGCGCGTGTCGCTGTCCCAGGTAGGGGCGGTGGATGTGCGCATGGAGGAGCCCATTCTGCGACGTCGTGATCGTACGCCGACGATAACCGTGCGCGGTGACGTGGCTGAAGGTCTTCAGCCTCCCGATGTCTCCAACGCCTTGATAACGCAGTTGCAGCCCATCATCGAAAAACTGCCGGCGGGCTACCGGATTGAGTTTGCCGGCGCGATCGAGGAGTCGGGTAAAGCGAACAAGGCATTGCTACCGTTGTTCCCGATCATGATCGCGCTGATGTTGCTGACCATCATTATTCAGGTGCGCTCAATGTCGGCAATGATGATGGTGTTCGCCACCGCGCCTTTGGGTCTGATTGGTGTGGTGCCAATTCTGCTGCTGTTCCAGCAGCCGTTCGGGATCAACGCCTTGGTGGGATTGATTGCCTTGTCAGGGATTCTGATGCGCAACACGCTGATCCTCATTGGCCAGATTCACTCTAATAAGCAAGCCGGTCTGTCGCCTTATGACGCAGTGGTCGAAGCCACTGTGCAGCGTGCACGGCCAGTGATTCTCACGGCGTTGGCGGCGATGCTGGCGTTCATTCCGCTGACCCATTCGGTGTTCTGGGGAACGCTGGCCTACACCCTGATTGGCGGTACGTTTGCCGGCACCGTGCTGACCCTGGTGTTCCTGCCAGCGATGTACGCCCTCTGGTTCAAGATCAAGCCCGAGCCCGCGCATGAGCTTGCAGCGAGCACTCATGTTGCTTGATACCTGCGTGCCTGGATCGTCTCAAAAAGGAAAATCGATATGAGCTCGTTGGCCCGGATTTCTCAGCAGTTTGATCCCGCTGCGCCCTTCGTGGCTCCGGCCAACTGGCTTCAGGGAAGAACGGTGTTTTGCGGGCTATCTGCAGCGCTGTCATTGCAGACGGTGTTGTTTGAGGCATGGCCGGATTGTGGGCACGCCAGACCGTAGCGATTTTTACCTAGCGTGCAGTGAACTCAGCGCAACAGTTGTTTCTGTTATCCCGCCTTCAGTGATTACCGCTTGCCACTGATCACTGTGCGCTTTGACCGTGCCGTAATGCCAGCCGCCAAACAGGTCTTTCAACGCCTATGGCCCGGCATAGCTCAATTGCCAGCCGTAGCCAAAATTCCGTCCATTCCGTCTACCGACCAATGCCATGATCAAATTCCTCTCGAAGCCAAACTCACCCTTAAAATGGCTGGTACTTACCGGAACCCGACAGAACGCCAAAACGAAAAAACCCGCCAAAAAGGCGGGTTTTTTCGGTTGCTTCAGAGATTTTGAAAGCCTTCTCTGGAGCCTTGTATGGCTCCACGACCTGGACTCGAACCAGGGACCCAGTGATTAACAGTCACTTGCTCTACCAACTGAGCTATCGCGGAATGGCGTGTATGTTACTGATTCAAAAAGAGAAGTCAAGCATCTGTTAACAACTTGATGGATTCATCGAGACGGACGGTGGTTTATCGACCTTGGACGGTTACCAGAATCGCCTCAGGGGTCTACCATGTCCGCCCGGAAGTGGTTACACGCGCTGCCGGCCATTCGCCGAAAAGGTACGCGCCATGAATCACCCAATCCTCACCCCTCAAGACAACGGGGTGTTCGCATGAGCATCGCTCAGATCAGCCTGCCCAAAGGTGTCGGCCCGCATGCCGAAAAGCTGTTTGACGCGATCACTCAGGCCGGCACCGCTGACGATCTGAACCGCGCGGGCGGCAAGGCTGAAGGTTTCGTCCTCGGTCTGGAAAGCGCCAAAGCCATCAAGAGTCAGGTCGCCGAATCGCTCTACGTCGCCTATGACGACGCCGCCAGTCAGCGTGCGACCGAACTGGCTTAACCGCCGAAGGTCACCGTGGCGAGCATCAGCTTGGCGTACAGCATCGTGGCGGCCAGTTGCACCAGCCACAAGGCCAGGCCGCCGAGAAATACGCCAGCGGCCACTTGCAGTACCAGGTTATTGCTGCGTTTGGCCGGGACGCGGGGAGTGAAGTCATTCAAGTCGTCCAGGTCATCGCGCTCGGCGCGCAGGTCATCGTTTTTCATGTGGGTTCTCGTCAGAATTCTCGGGTGTTCACAAAACCTGTGGGAGCGGGCTTGCTCGCGAATGCGGTGGGTCAGCTTGAATAAGTACTGAATGTACCGCCGCCTTCGCGAGCAAGCCCGCTCCCACATTTGATATGTGTGCAGTCTAGAGCGGTCAGTCGTTGCTTTGAGAATTATCTGCAATCAAAAAAAAACGGGAAGCCAAATGGCTTCCCGTTTTTCGTATCACGCAACGACTCAGATCACCGCAACGATGGCCTTGGTCACCGCATCAATGTTGCTCTGGTTCAGCGCCGCCACGCAGATGCGGCCGGTGTCCAGGGCGTAGATGCCGAACTCGCTGCGCAGACGGGTGACTTGCTCAACCGTCAGGCCGGAGTAGGAGAACATGCCGCGCTGACGACCGACGAAGCTGAAATCACGCTGTGGTGCGTTTTTCGCCAGCAGGTCGACCATCTGGGTGCGCATGCCGCGAATCCGCAGGCGCATTTCCGCCAGTTCTTCTTCCCACTGGGCGCGCAGTTCCGGGCTGTTCAACACAGCGGCGACGATGCTTGCACCGTGGGTCGGCGGGTTGGAGTAGTTGGTGCGGATCACACGTTTGACTTGCGACAGCACGCGTGCGCTTTCTTCTTTCGATTCGCTGACGATCGACAAGGCGCCAACGCGCTCGCCGTACAGCGAGAAGGATTTGGAGAACGAGCTGGAAACGAAGAAGGTCAGACCCGACTCAGCGAACAGGCGCACGGCAGCGGCGTCTTCGTCGATGCCATCGCCAAAACCCTGGTAGGCCATGTCGAGGAACGGCACGTGACCTTTGGCTTTCACCACATCCAGGACGTTTTTCCAGTCCGCCGGGCTCAGGTCCACGCCGGTCGGGTTGTGGCAGCAGGCGTGCAGCACAACGATCGAGCCGGACGGCAGGGCGTTCAGGTCTTCGAGCAGGCCGGCACGGTTGACGTCGTGGGTCGCGGCGTCGTAGTAGCGATAGTTCTGCACCGGGAAACCGGCGGTTTCGAACAGGGCTCGGTGGTTTTCCCAGCTCGGGTCGCTGATCGCCACGACGGCGTTCGGCAGCAGTTGCTTGAGGAAGTCGGCACCAATTTTCAGGGCGCCCGTGCCACCGACGGCCTGGGTGGTGATGACGCGGCCAGCGGCGATCAGTGGAGAGTCATTGCCGAACAGCAATTTCTGCACTGCCTGGTCGTAGGCGGCGATGCCGTCGATTGGCAAATAGCCACGGGACGCGTGTTGAGCGACGCGAATCGTCTCGGCTTCGACAACGGCGCGCAGGAGTGGAATTCGCCCCTCCTCGTTGCAGTAAACACCGACCCCCAGGTTGACCTTGGTGGTACGAGTATCGGCGTTGAATGCTTCGTTGAGGCCCAGGATTGGATCGCGTGGTGCCATTTCGACAGCGGAGAACAGGCTCATTTTTGCGGCGGCTCTGAATGGAGAGTGGAGGGACGTGTCGCGCTCCAGCCGAATGCACTAGAGCGGTGCACAAACGGGGAGCTAGTATAGAGGCCATCTGCGATTGATGGCGACAGACGATTCGGCTTTTAGGTTAAGTTTTTTCGATTATTTTTCGACCGTTAGTCGAATGTCGCCATCAAAGACTTCAAGGGATGTAGGACGTTTGCCTTGAAAGCGCAGGCAATCGGCACCACATTGAGCACAATCCAGTTTTTTCCTCGGGCGACGTGAGTCGTTTGCGGCCTATCTCGTTGCTGCCGGTTTGACCGCGCTGGCGCGATACCCTGCTTCGAGAATCGAGAGGTATGCATGTCTGAATTCCAGCTAGTCACCCGCTTCGAGCCCGCCGGCGATCAGCCGGAAGCCATCCGCCTGATGGTCGAGGGCATCGAAGCCGGGCTGGCGCACCAGACGTTGCTCGGTGTGACCGGCTCGGGCAAGACCTTCAGCATCGCCAACGTGATCGCCCAAGTGCAGCGTCCGACCCTGGTGCTGGCGCCGAACAAGACTCTGGCCGCGCAGTTGTACGGCGAGTTCAAGGCGTTCTTCCCGAACAACGCCGTCGAATACTTCGTTTCCTACTACGACTACTACCAGCCCGAAGCCTATGTGCCGTCGTCGGACACCTTTATCGAGAAAGACGCCTCGATCAACGACCACATCGAACAGATGCGGCTGTCCGCGACCAAAGCGCTGCTGGAGCGCAAAGACGCGATCATCGTCACCACGGTGTCTTGTATCTACGGCCTGGGCAGTCCGGAAACCTATCTGAAGATGGTGTTGCACGTGGATCGCGGCGACAAGCTCGATCAGCGCGCGTTGCTGCGCCGTCTCGCAGATCTGCAATACACCCGCAACGACATGGAGTTCGCCCGGGCGACCTTCCGGGTGCGCGGCGATGTGATCGATATCCACCCGGCGGAATCCGATTTCGAAGCGATCCGCATCGAGTTGTTCGATGACGAAGTCGAGAGCCTGTCGGCCTTCGATCCGCTGACCGGTGAAGTGATCCGAAAGCTGCCGCGGTTCACCTTCTATCCGAAAAGCCACTACGTGACGCCACGGGAAACCCTGCTGGGTGCCGTCGAAGGAATTAAAGTCGAATTGCAGGAGCGCCTGGATTACCTGCGTTCCAACAATAAACTCGTTGAAGCCCAGCGCCTGGAACAGCGCACCCGTTTCGACCTGGAGATGATCCTCGAGCTGGGTTACTGCAACGGCATCGAAAACTACTCGCGCTACCTGTCGGGCCGTGAGTCCGGCCAGGCGCCACCGACACTGTTCGACTACCTGCCGGCCGACGCCTTGCTGGTGATCGACGAATCCCACGTCAGCGTGCCGCAGGTCGGCGCCATGTATAAAGGCGACCGTTCCCGTAAAGAGACGCTGGTGGAATATGGCTTCCGCCTGCCGTCAGCGCTGGACAACCGGCCGATGCGTTTCGACGAATTCGAAGGCATCAGCCCGCAGACGATTTTCGTCTCGGCCACGCCGGGCAATTACGAAGCGGAACACGCCGGTCGCGTGGTCGAGCAACTGGTGCGCCCCACCGGCCTGGTGGACCCGCAAATCGAAATCCGCCCGGCGCTGACCCAGGTCGACGATTTGCTCTCGGAAATCGGCAAGCGCGTGGCGCTGGAAGAGCGGGTGCTGGTCACCACGCTGACCAAGCGCATGTCCGAAGACTTGACCGATTACCTGGCCGACCACGGCGTGCGCGTGCGCTACTTGCACTCGGACATCGACACCGTGGAACGAGTCGAAATCATCCGCGATTTGCGTCTGGGCACCTTCGATGTGCTGGTGGGGATCAACCTGCTGCGCGAAGGCCTGGACATGCCGGAAGTCTCGCTGGTGGCGATCCTCGATGCGGACAAGGAAGGCTTCCTGCGTTCCGAGCGTTCGCTGATCCAGACCATCGGCCGGGCGGCGCGAAACCTCAATGGCCGGGCGATTCTCTATGCGGATCGCATCACCGGTTCCATGGAGCGGGCGATCGGTGAAACCGAGCGTCGTCGCGACAAGCAAATCGCCTTCAACCTTGCCAACGGGATCACGCCGAAGGGTGTGTTCAAGGACGTGGCCGACATCATGGAAGGCGCCACCGTACCGGGTTCGCGCAGCAAGAAGCGCAAAGGCATGGCCAAGGCCGCCGAAGAGAGCGCCAAGTACGAGGCCGAATTGCGCTCACCGGGCGAGATCGCCAAGCGCATTAAAGCCCTGGAAGAGAAGATGTACGCGTTGGCGCGGGATCTGGAGTTTGAGGCGGCGGCGCAGATGCGCGATGAGATTGGCAAGTTGCGGGATCGGTTGATCACTGTCTGATTTCCGCTGAATTTGCTGGCCTCATCGCGAGCAGGCTCGCTCCCACATTGGACTTCTGTGTGTTCACTGTTATGTGAACATCAGAGAACCCTGTGGGAGCGAGCCTGCTCGCGATTGGGACGCCTCGGTCTTAATGCGCCTCCCCAGCTTTGAGCCCCGCCGGCAACGCCTTGGTCAACAACACCGCCAGCATGCTGATCCCCAATGCAATCCCGACAAAGTGAAACGCATCGTTGTACGCCATGATCGACGCCTGCTGATGCGCAATCTCGCTCAGTTTGCCCAGCGCCGCCGTCTCACTGCCAAACCGGTCCGTCATTAACGCCATCCGCTCCGCCACCTGCGGATTGCTCGGCACGATGGATTCACGCAGATAATCAAAATAGGTCTTGGTCCGCGCATCCAGCAATGTGGCGAGGAGGGCGATGCCAATCGCGCCGCCGAGGTTGCGCAGGATGTTGAACAGGCTCGACGCCGACCCCGCATCCTGCGGCAGGATGTAAGCGGTGGCGATCAGCGAGATGGTCACCATGATCAACGGCTGGCCAAGCGCCCGGATGATCTGGATCTGATTGAACTGCGGCCCGGCAAAGTCCGGGTTCAGCACCCCTGACGAAAAACTCGCCAACCCGAACAGGCCGAAGCCCAGCGTGCATAGCCATTTCGGCGACACGTACTTCATCAGCTTCGGCACCAGCGGAATCAGAAACAGCTGCGGCACGCCCATCCACATGATCACTTCACCGATCTGCAAAGCGTTGTAGTTCTGGATCTGCGCCAGATACAGCGGCAACAGGAAGATCGAGCCGTACAAGCCGACGCCCATCCCGAGGCTGGAAATACTCGATAAACCAAAGTTGCGATTACCCAGGATGCTGAGGTTGATCAAGGGATTGGGCTTGGAAAACTGCACGATCACAAAGGTGATCAGGCTGACCAGCGCGATGCTGCCCAGGGTCACGATCAGGTTCGACTCGAGCCAGTCCTTGCGATGGCCTTCCTCCAGGAACACCTGCAAGCAACCGAGACCGACGCCGAGCGTGAGAATGCCCATGTAGTCGGTGCTTTTGAGCAGTTCCCAGTGCGCTTCTTTCTTCTCCAGGCCGTACATCAGGCCGGCGATCATGATCAGGCCCGGCGGTATGTTGATGTAGAAAATGTATTCCCAGCCCCAGTTTTCCGTCAGCCAGCCGCCCAGCGTCGGGCCGATGGAGGGCGCGAATGTCGCAGTCATGGCGAACATGGCCATGCCTTTGGCGCGGTGGTGTTCCGGGAG
The DNA here is from genome assembly GCF_003151075.1 of Pseudomonas sp. 31-12. Classification (NCBI taxonomy): domain Bacteria; kingdom Pseudomonadati; phylum Pseudomonadota; class Gammaproteobacteria; order Pseudomonadales; family Pseudomonadaceae; genus Pseudomonas; species Pseudomonas sp. 31-12. Next base: position 4,614,970 of record NZ_CP029482.1, on the reverse strand, counting down.
TTTGATCAGGGTGAGGGTGAACGCCAGCGGGATCAGCGCGCCGCCGGTGAAGCCCTGCAGCGCCCGAAAGATGATCATGCTCTCCAGGCTCCAGGCCATGGAGCAAAGCAGGGAGGCGGCGAGAAATCCCAATGAAACCCAGACCGCCAGGCGTCGCGCCGACAGCAGCTGCACCAGCCACGCAGTCAGCGGGATCATGATGATTTCTGCGACCAGGTAGGAGGTGGAAATCCACGAGCCTTCTTCGAGGGTTGCTGATAATGCGCCCTGAATGTCCTTGAGCGACGAGTTGGTGATCTGAATGTCGAGCACGGCCATGAAGGCGCCGAGCATCACGCTCATCACCGCAATCCAGTCCCGCCGGGTCGGCTCTTCGACCGGGCGGATCAGTTGATCACCGGCCATCGTCAGGGGTGTCTTTGATGTTCACTTTGGCGGTGACCGACATGCCTGGGCGAATCTTGCCGTGCAGCGGGTTGTCCGCGGCGAAGGTCAGTTTGACCGGAATCCGTTGTACGACTTTGGTGAAGTTGCCCGTGGCATTGTCCGGCGGCAACAGGCTGAACTGCGCGCCCGAGGCGGCGAACAGGCTGTCGACCCGCGCATCGATTGGCGTGTCGCTGTAGGCGTCAAAGGTCAATTTGGCTTTCTGGCCGGGCTGCATGTGACCGATCTGGGTTTCCTTGAAGTTGGCCTGAATCCAGATGTCCTGATCCGGGACGATCGACAGCAGGTAAGCGCCGGCCTGCACGTATTGGCCTTCGCGAGCGGCGCGCTGGCCGATCAAACCGCTGATGGGCGCGTGGATTTCGCTGCGGGTCAGGTTCAGTTCGGCCTGGGCGAGGTCGGTCTTGGCATTCGCGATCATGGCATCGAGTCGCTTGATCTCGGCACTCAAGGAATTGACTTGCTGGCGCTGACTTTGCGCGTCGGCCTGGGCCTTGGTCACTTGCGAGCGGGCGATGTGGTTGTCGGCGGAAAGGGTGGTCACCCGTTCTTCCGACACGTAACCGGGTTTGCGCAGGGTTTGCGCGCGGGACAAGTCGATTTGCGAGCGTCCCAGGCTGGCCTGGCTAGAGGCGACTTGCGCGTCACTGGCGGCAATCAGGCTGGCTTGCTGGGTCAGTTTGCTCTGGGCTTGCAGGCGTTCGGCCTGGCGGGTGGCGAGGGTGGCGTTGGCGCGGTCGACGGCGAGCTGGAAGTCATCGCCTTCGAGCTTGATCAGCAACTGGCCTTTGTCGACGTGCTGGTTGTCCTGCACCAGCACTTGATCGATGCGCGCACCCAATTGGCTGGAGACACGCGTGATCTCGCCCTGCACGTAGGCGTTGTTGGTGCTTTCATAAAACCGTCCCTTGAAGAACCACTGGGCAAAAAAGCCCCCGGCAATCAGCAGGACGATCAGCAGGAAAATGAACAGGCGACGCTTGAGTTGGGCAGGCATGGGGCAAGCTGTAGTCGAGAAATTGTAAGGAAAGTTATCAGCAGGTGAATCTGGCATACAGTCGATAGTGGGTAAATGCCATCGGCTGATAATCCTTCATTCATCGCGGCTCAGGCCCGTTGTAGACGCAACGTTGGCTTAAATGCCCTGCTGACTGGAGCCGGGCGGGTATCGCCTGTTACCATTCGCCCTTTGTTTTATCTTCATTTCGAGACTTGCCATGACCACCGTCCGCACGCGCATCGCGCCATCGCCTACCGGGGACCCCCACGTAGGTACCGCTTACATCGCTTTGTTCAACTATTGCTTTGCCAAGCAGCATGGCGGTGAGTTCATCCTGCGGATCGAAGACACCGATCAGTTGCGCTCGACCCGCGAGTCCGAGCAGCAGATTTTCGACGCCTTGCGCTGGTTGGGCATCGACTGGAGCGAAGGCCCGGACGTTGGTGGTCCGCATGGTCCGTATCGTCAAAGCGAGCGCGGCGACATCTATCAGAAGTACTGCCAGCAACTGGTCGAAATGGGCCACGCTTTCCCGTGCTTCTGCACCGCCGAAGAGCTTGACCAGATGCGCGCCGAGCAAATGGCCCGTGGCGAAACCCCGCGTTACGACGGCCGTGCGCTGTTGCTCTCGAAAGAAGAAGTCGCGCGCCGCCTGGCCGCCGGCGAACCTCACGTAATCCGCATGAAAGTGCCGAGCGAAGGTGTTTGCGTGGTGCCGGACATGCTGCGTGGCGACGTCGAGATCCCGTGGGATCGCATGGACATGCAAGTGTTGATGAAGACCGATGGCCTGCCGACCTACTTCCTGGCCAACGTGGTCGATGACCACTTGATGGGCATCACCCACGTACTGCGCGGTGAAGAGTGGCTGCCATCGGCACCGAAACTGATCCTGCTTTACGAATACTTCGGCTGGGAACAACCGGAGCTGTGCTACATGCCGCTGTTGCGTAACCCGGACAAGAGCAAACTGTCCAAGCGCAAGAACCCGACCTCGGTGACGTTCTACGAGCGCATGGGCTTCATGCCGGAAGCGATGCTCAACTACCTCGGCCGCATGGGCTGGTCGATGCCGGACGAGCGCGAGAAGTTCTCGCTGCAGGAAATGGTCGATCACTTCGACCTGAGCCGTGTGTCCCTCGGTGGGCCGATTTTTGACATCGAGAAGCTGTCGTGGCTCAACGGACAATGGCTGCGTGATTTGCCGGTGGAAGAGTTCGCTTCGCGCCTGCAAACCTGGGCACTTAACCCTGAATACATGATGAAGATCGCGCCACACGTACAAGGCCGCGTCGAGACCTTCAGCCAGGTTGCACCGCTGGCTGGTTTCTTCTTCGCCGGTGGCGTGAACCCGGATGCCAAGCTGTTCGAATCGAAGAAGCTCTCGGGCGACCAGGTGCGTCAGCTGATGCAACTGATTCTGTGGAAGCTGGAAAGCCTGCGTCAGTGGGAGAAGGACAGCATCACCGCGACGATTCAGGCGGTGGTCGAATCCCTGGAGCTGAAGCTGCGTGATGCCATGCCGCTGATGTTTGCCGCGATCACTGGCCAGGCCAGTTCGGTGTCGGTGCTCGATGCGATGGAAATCCTCGGTCCGGACCTGACCCGTTTCCGTCTGCGCCAGGCCATCGACCTGTTGGGCGGTGTGTCGAAGAAGGAAAACAAGGAGTGGGAAAAACTCCTGGGCAACATCGCCTGAGGACGTTTGCCCCTGTAGGAACTGCCGGAGGTTGCGATCATTTGTTCGTGATCTTCGGTGCTCCCCCCGTTTTTCCGGGGGGAGGGCGGTAAGTGATTGTTATGTCGGCAAAAAACTTTGAAATATTTTAAAAATAAGTTTGACAGCTTTCCGAAGCGCCATTAAGATTCGCCCCGTCCTCAGCGATGAGGGGCTATAGCTCAGCTGGGAGAGCGCTTGCATGGCATGCAAGAGGTCGACGGTTCGATCCCGTCTAGCTCCACCAATTTACACTTCAAGGTCTGGCCACACCGGCCTTGAAGCGATCAACACTCAGCGTTGATCTGTTGTATAGAAGGGTTTGCGTCCCCTTCGTCTAGTGGCCTAGGACACCGCCCTTTCACGGCGGTAACAGGGGTTCGAGTCCCCTAGGGGACGCCAGTTTTACAGAAGCGACGTTGCAAGATGTCGCTCCGCCGCGAGGCGAAAAATCCGGGGCTATAGCTCAGCTGGGAGAGCGCCTGCATGGCATGCAGGAGGTCAGCGGTTCGATCCCGCTTAGCTCCACCAATTTTACAGTTCAAGATCTGGCCACACCGGTCTTGAATCGATCAGTTCTCAGCACTGATCAGTTGTATAGAAGGTTTTGCGTCCCCTTCGTCTAGTGGCCTAGGACACCGCCCTTTCACGGCGGTAACAGGGGTTCGAGTCCCCTAGGGGACGCCACGATTACCCGCTCTGCGGGATTTTATAAGGGTCATTCAATTATTGAATGGCCCTTTTGTTTGTCTGGCGTTTGGCCAAATCCCCCATTTCTTTCAAACTGTTCTTCAGACCAGCGGTCACATCCACGACTTGCGGAAAATTATTATGAGAATAATATTCTAGTCGTAATATTCGGAGGCAACGATGAACGATAAAAAAGCTCAAACCCGCGAACGCATTCTCAAAGCCGCCAGTGCAGCGCTGATTCAGCGCGGCCCGGCCGAACCGAGCGTGGGCGAAGTGATGGGCGCAGCCGGCCTGACGGTTGGCGGCTTCTATGCGCACTTCGAAAGCAAGGACGCGATGATGCTGGAGGCGTTCAAGCAACTGCTTGGTCACCGCCGTGGCTTGATCGCCGACATGGACGCCGAATTGACCGGCGAAGAGCGTCGCGCTTTGGTTGCCGCGTTTTACCTGTCACGCAAACACCGTGATTCCTCGGAGTCAGCGTGCCCGATCCCGGCGTCTGTCGGTGAGCTGGGGCGCCTGCCGGACGCGTTTCGTGTGGCGTTGAATGAGCATGTGGAAATGATGGTCGCGCAGTTGGCGGCCAGCCCGGAAGACACCGACAAAGCCCTGGCCGACATGGCCTTGATGGTCGGTGGTCTGGCTCTGGCACGGGCGCTGGGGCCAGGCGAGTTGTCCGATCGATTGCTGCGCGCCGCCAAGTCGGCGGTGCTATGACCTGAAGGCAGTGGCCTGAGGAGTGAGAGCGATGAGCACGTTGAAGTGGGTTCGTGGCGTTAATGGCACCTTGGGCTGGTTCGCACCGAAACTGGTGGCGAGCAAAATGCGACTGGCGTTCATGACGCCGCGGGATTTTCCTCCGCGTGATTGGGAGTTGCCGCTCCTGGCCAAATCCGAACGAATCACCTTGCGCTTCGGGCTCTCGGCGCTGCGTTGGGGGCAAGGTCCGGCCGTGTTGTTGATGCACGGCTGGGAAGGCCGGCCGACGCAGTTTGCCAGCCTGATCACGGCGCTGGTTGAGGCCGGGTATACCGTCGTTGCCCTGGACGGACCGGCTCACGGTCGCTCGCCGGGTAACGAAGCGAATGTCGTGCTGTTCGCCCGCGCCATGCTTGAGGCCGCCGCCGAGTTGCCGCCGTTGCAGGCCGTCATCGGTCACTCGATGGGCGGCGCCAGTGCGATGCTCGCCGTACAGCTGGGCTTGCGCACCGAAACTCTGGTCACTATCGCCGCTCCGGCGCGGATTCTTGGTGTGTTGCGCGGTTTTGCCCGCTATGTTCGGCTGCCGCCCAAAGCGCGTTCGGCGTTCATCCGTCAGGTCGAGAAAGACGTCGGCATGCGTGCGGCGACGCTGGATGTTGCGCACTATCAGCTCGACATGCCCGGCCTGATCGTCCACGCCGAAGATGACAACTTCGTCTCGGTCAAGGAGTCCCGGTTGATCCACGAGGCCTGGTTCGATAGTCGGCTGTTGCGCCTGGAAGAGGGCGGTCATCGGCGGGTGCTGGCGGATCCTCGGGTGATTGATGGCGTGCTATCACTGCTGGCCGGTCGCAGCCTGCAATCGCGCCAATCGGCATAAGCATCCGTTACACTGCCCCGGTCGAAATCATCTGACCGGGAGTGGGGCATGGGCTGGGATCGGGCAACGCCATTTATCATTGATCTGCACGTCGGCGCCGAGGACATCGACGGGCTGGGGCACGCGAACAACGCGGTGTACGTGACCTGGCTCGAACGTTGCGCCTGGCGCCACTCGCAGCGGCTGGGCCTGGACCTGGTCGAGTACCGTCGACTGGACCGGGCAATGGCAGTGGTGCGGCACGAGATCGATTACCTGGCCGCGGCGTACGAGGGCGACGAGTTGCAACTGGCAACCTGGATTGTCGATTGGGATCAACGCCTGAAAATGACCCGCCACTTCCAGTTGAAGCGCCCCAGCGACAACACCACGTTGCTGCGGGCGCAAACCACCTTCGTCTGCATCGAACTGTCCACGGGCAAGCCCAAGCGCATGCCGGCCGAGTTCATCGAAGGCTACGGCCCGGCGTTGCAAGTTCCAAGTTGACGCCACAGAGGCAGATGCAGGTCTTTCGACAGAGAATCCAGTAAACTGCCGCACGTTTTTCGTCGAGTGTGTTTTTCATGCAAATTGCTTTGGCGCCCATGGAGGGGTTGGTCGACAACATCCTGCGGGACGTGCTGACCCGTGTGGGCGGCATTGATTGGTGCGTGACCGAGTTCATTCGGATCAACGATCAACTGCTCACGCCTGCCTATTACCACAAGTTCGGTCCGGAATTGCTGACCGGCGCCCGCACCGCGTCCGGCGTACCGCTGCGGGTGCAGTTGCTCGGTTCCGACCCGGTGTGCCTGGCTGAAAATGCCGCGCTGGCCTGCGAACTGGGTTCCGAGGTCATCGACCTGAACTTCGGCTGCCCGGCCAAGACCGTCAACAAGTCCCGTGGCGGCGCCGTCCTGCTGAAAGAACCCGAACTGCTCAACCAAATCGTTGAGCATGTCCGCCGTGCTGTGCCTGCACACATTCCGGTCACCGCCAAGATGCGTCTGGGCTTCGACAGCCCCGACGGTTCGCTGGTCTGCGCAACAGCGCTGGCCGAAGGCGGTGCGGCGCACATCGTGGTTCACGCCCGGACCAAGACCGACGGTTATAAGCCGCCTGCACACTGGGAATGGATCCCGCGGGTGCAGGAAGTGGTCAAGGTTCCGGTATTCGCCAACGGCGACATCTGGAGCGTCGAGGACTGGCGCCGTTGCCGCGAAATCAGCGGCGTGGAAGACATCATGCTCGGTCGCGGCCTGGTGTCGCGCCCGGACCTGGCCCGGCAAATCGCCGCCGCGCGGGCCGGTGAAGAAGTGGTCGAGATGACCTGGGCAGAGTTGCTGCCACTGGTTCAGGACTTCTGGCTACAAGCCAAGGCGCAGATGACAGCGCGCCAATCGCCGGGTCGCTTGAAGCAATGGCTGGCGATGCTGACCCGCAATTATCCCGAAGCCGTCGAGCTGTTCACCGTCCTGCGTAGGGAAACTGAACTGGACCAGGTCTCGCGTTTGCTGGGTCTGCAGGTGGCCGAAGCGGCCTAAGAAAATTCTAAAAAAATCTGAAAATAATCTCTTGAAAAGCAATCAGCGATCCCTATCTAGGGATTACGCGATGCCGAATTCGGGTCGCGGAGACAAAAAAACTTGCTGATATGTTTTCAGGAGATTTGAATCATGAGTACTGCATTTTCGATGGCCCCACTGTTCCGTTCCTCGGTGGGCTTCGACCGTTTCAACGACCTGTTCGAAACCGCCCTGCGCAACGAGCCAGGCAGCACCTACCCACCTTACAACGTGGAAAAACACGGCGACGACCAGTACCGCATCGTCATTGCGGCCGCCGGATTCCAGGAAGAAGACCTGGAGCTGCAAGTGGAAAAAGGTGTGCTGACCATCAGTGGCGGCAAGCGTGACGCGAACGAAGACGTCACCTATCTGTACCAAGGCATCGCACAGCGCGCCTTCAAACTGTCTTTCCGTCTGGCGGACCATATCGAAATCAAGGCCGCCGGCCTGAGCAACGGTTTGTTGAGCATCGACCTGTTGCGGGTGATTCCGGAAGAGGCGAAAGCCAAACGCATTCCGATCAACGGGACGCAAAAAACCGCTCTGCAATAACAAGTCAGAGCATTGAGAAGGGCGCCATTTGGCGCCCTTTTTTGTACCCGTTATTTGAGGAGCTTCTGAAACTCCTTCACCGGCAACGGCCGGCTATGCAAATACCCCTGATAAAAATGGCACCCCAACCCCTGTAAGAACTCCAGCTGCTCCGGCGTTTCCACCCCTTCGGCGATCACTTTCAGTTCCAGGCTGCGGGCCATGGCCACGATGGCGCGGATGATTTCGGCGTCGTTGGGGTCGGTGGTGGCGTCGCGGATGAACGACTGGTCGATTTTCAACGTGTCGACCGGCAGGCGCTTGAGGTAGGTCAGCGAGGAATAACCGGTGCCGAAGTCGTCCATCGCGAAGCTCACGCCGAGTTTTTTCAGGCGACGCATTTTGTTGATGGTGTCTTCCAGGTTCTGGATGACGATGCCTTCGGTGATTTCCAGTTTCAGCAGTGAGCAGGGCAGGCCGTGGCTGCTGAGGCTGTGTTCGATGCGTTCGACAAAATCGTTTTGACGAAATTGCCTCGGGCTGATGTTCACGCAGAGGCTGAAGCTGAGCGGGTTCACCAGGCCTTTGGCGACCAGCTTTTTGAAAGCCCCGCAGGCTTCGTCGATGATCCAGGTGCCGACTTCCAGAATCAGTCCGCTGTCCTCCAGTACCTTGATGAATTCGGTGGGCGATTGCGGGCCGAGTTCCGGGTGGTCCCAGCGCACCAGCGCCTCGGCCCCGACAATGCGGTTGCCACGGGCGTCGACCTGGGGTTGGTAATGCACTTGAAACTCGCCCCGGGAAAGGGCCAGGCGCAAATCGGTTTCCATGCGCAGGCGTTCGCTGGCGGCCTTCTGCATGGTGTTGTGATACATCTGCGCGGTGTTGCGGCCCGAGTCTTTGGCGCGGTACAGCGCGATATCGGCACGCTTGAGCAGGTCGGTCGGGGTCGAGCCATGATCGGGAATCAGTGCGATGCCGATGCTTGGCGTCACTTGCAGGCGCTGGCCATCGAGGAACATCGGCTCCGACAGCAATTCGCGCAAGGTGTCGGCCAGATCACTGACCTGGGCGCTGACTTCGTTGCGCGAGCCTTCGAGGCCGCTGAGGAGCACCACAAATTCATCGCCCCCCAGACGCGCGACGGTGTCTTCCATGCGTACGCTGGCCTCAAGCCGGGCCGTGATGATTTTCAGCACCGTGTCGCCCACCGGGTGACCGAGGGAATCGTTGATGTGCTTGAAGTGATCGAGGTCGAGGAACAACAGCGCACCGCGCAGGTTGTGGCGCTTGAGCAGCGCGATCTGCTGGCTCAGGCGATCCATCAACAGCGCGCGGTTCGGCAGGTTGGTCAGCGGGTCGTGGTAGGCCAGGTGACGGATCTGCGCTTCGGCATTTTTCAGCAGGCTGACGTCTCGGGCAGTCAGCAGCAGGCACGCGGTTTCGTTGAGGGTGATCGGCTCCACCGAGACTTCGACGGTCAGCAGTTCGCCGCGTTTATTGCGGCCGAGCATTTCCTGATGGTGCACGCGGCCCTTGAGTTGCAACTCGGCCAGCAGCGCCGAGCGTTGTTTCTCTTCAGCCCAGATGCCGACCTGATACACAGTGCGGCCGATCACTTCGTCGGCGCGGTAACCGGTCAGGCGAGAGAAACCATCGTTGACCTCCAGGTAGCGCCCGGTATCGCGCTCGGTGATGGTGATCGCGTCCGGGCTCGAGTGGAACGCCTTGGCAAACTTCTCTTCGCTCGCCTTGAGTGCCGCTTCGGAACGCTGTTGCTGGGTGATGTCGCGCAGGGTCGTGACGATGCACGGCTGGTCGCCCACGCTGATCTGCCGGCTGGAAATCACGCAGGTCAGGGATTGCCCGTCTTTGTGCTGGGCGACGATCGCGACATTATTCAGTCCCTGTTCGCGGATGACCTGTTCGATCCGTTGCAGGCTTTTCGCCGATGCGTCCCACAGGCCGATTTCGTCGGCGCTGCGACCAATCACTTCGGCGGCGCTCCAGCCAAAGGTCTGGGTGAAGCTGGAGTTGATCTCGATGAACTGGCCGGTGTCCTGGCGCGTAACGCAGATCGGGTCCGGGCTGACTTGAAACAGCGTGGCGAATTTCTCTTCCGAAGCCACCAGCCGTTGTTCACGCTCCACTTGGTCGGTGATGTCCAGCAAGGTGCCGGCCATGCGCAGCGGCGCGCCGTTTTCATCGCGGTAGAGGCGGGCGCGGCTTTCCAGGTAACGGGAGCTGCCGTCCGATAGTTGCACCCGATAGGTCAGCTGATAATTGCCGGCCGGCCCTTCGCGCAGGCTGCGATATGCGTCGCGCATGGAACCGCGTTCTTCGTCGGGCACGCCTTCGAAAAATGCGTCGAAAGACTCATGGAAGGGTATGGCCTCCAGCCCGTGCAACTGCGCGGCCCGTGCCGAGCCGTACAGCATGCCGCTGGGAATGTGCCAGTCCCAGGTGCCGAGTTGCGCCGAATCCAGGGCCAGGTCGAGGCGTTCCTGGCTGTCTTTCAGCGCGTGTTCGGCGGCTTTGCGTTCCGTGGTGTCGAGGAAAGTGCTCAGGAGGTAGGGCTGGCCTTCGAGTTCGACTTTCTGTGCGCTGAGGATGCCGTCATGGATCTGGCCGTTGCTGGCGCGAAACTGCACCTCCATGCTGGTCAGTTCGCCCTTGGCCTTGGTCGCCTTGACCAGCACGTCCCGTTGCTCCGGGTGTACCCAGAGGCCCAGTTCGACGGTCGTTCGGCCAATGGCGTCCTGCACCGGCCAGCCGAACAGGCTTTCGAAATACTGGTTGGCTTCGGTGATCAGGCCATCTTCCTGGCGGGTCAGCAGCACCATGTTCGGGCACAGGTGAAACAGCGTGGCAAAGCGTTTTTCCGAGCTGCTCAGCGCCTGTTCGCGCTGGCGCTGGTGGGTGATTTCGCGAATGACCCCGATCATCCGTGGCCGGCCGTGTTTGTCCGGCAGCAGGCTGCCGTTGATCTCCAGCCAGTGCAGGCTGCCGTCGGGCCAGCGGATGCGGTGGTGCATCGCTTGTTCCAGCGGGGCGCCGGCAATCACGGCATGAAAGGCACGGATGGTTTTGGCCCGATCCTCCGGGGGCAGCAAGTCGAGGTATTCCAGATCGGCCGGCAACGGTTGCCGGGGATCGAAGCCGAACAACGCCTGGGTGCCCCGAGACCAACTGATCTGACCGCGTTCGATGTCCCAATACCAGGCGCCCAGGCGCGCGCCGTTGAGAGCGGCCAGCAACTGCGGCGCACTTTCCCAGCTCTGCTCGGACCGTTTCGGGTCAAGCGCCTGAATACGGGGCATCGGCGGAATACGGTCAACAGATTTCGGCATTGGCAGGCCTTGGGCTGAATTGGGCGTTAGGCACAGGAGTTCGCGGCTCGATGGCAGTAGCGCACGTTAGCCTTGAGTCCCTGGCAGATCGATTTGTGCATCCAGCAAGGCCATGAAGGCCCGTGCCGCGTTCGACAGCGTCCGTTCGGTGTGCAAGATATAGCCTAGCTGGCGCGTGAGTTGTATGCCCGGCAAAGGTATTCGCGCAACTTGATCATCGAGCATCGTGCGCGGCAACACGCTCCAGGCCAGGCCGATCGAGACCATCATCTTGATGGTTTCCAGATAATTCGTGCTCATGGCGATGTTCGGCGTCAGTCCCTGAGCCTCGAACAGTCGATGGACGATGTGGTGAGTAAAGGTGTTGCCGCCGGGAAACACCGCCGGATGCAGGGCGATGTCCGCCAGGCTGACCGCTCCGTTGCTGACCAGCGAATGCTCCGGGGCGACCACGAAGTCCAGCGGGTCGTCCCACACTGGCGTCGCTTTGACCAAGGTATGAGGTTCCGGGGCCAGGGTGATTACTGCCAGTTCCGCGCGGCCATGGAGTATTTCTTCGTAGGCCACTTCCGAATCGAGGAACTGAATATCCAGCGCCACTTGTGGGTAGCGTCGGGTGAACTCTCTTAATAAGGGCGGTAAACGGTGCAGGCCAATGTGGTGACTGGTGGCCAGCGTCAGGCGCCCGGTCACTTCGCCGGTCAGGTTGGTCAGGGCGCGGCGGGTGTCGTCCAGCACGTTGAGAATCTGATAGGCCCGCGGCAACAGGGCGCGCCCGGCCTCGGTCAGGCCGACTTCGCGGCCCAGGCGATCGAACAGACGTACCTTCAATTGCTGTTCCAGTCCGGCGATGCGCTTGCTGATCGCTGGCTGCGTCAGGTGCAGCCGTTCGCCCGCGCCAGAAAAGCTTCCAGTCTCGGCAATCGCGATAAAGGCATTTAGGTTGGCCAGGTCCATTACGGTATTCCAGTTGGTTATCCAAAGCATAAAAAATATGAATTTGAGTTATTTAATGTAACCCCCTAGGATCGACCTCACAAGCCAAAGGGTTATTGAAACGTTCAAAGCCCGGGGCATAGAAACAAGCTGATGAGGAAAACGTCTGATGGCCGGCAAAACGCTCTACGACAAGCTCTGGGATTCGCACTTGGTCAAGCAGCGCGACGATGGCTCTGCGCTGATCTACATCGATCGTCACATCATTCACGAAGTGACCTCGCCGCAAGCCTTTGAAGGCCTGCGTCTGGCCGGGCGCAAGCCTTGGCGCATCGATGCCAACATCGCGACCCCGGACCACAACGTACCGACCACCCCGGAGCGCAAGGGCGGCATCGAAGCCATTGCCGACCAGGTCTCGCGTTTGCAGGTTCAGACCCTCGACGACAACTGCGATGAATATGGCATTGTCGAATTCAAGATGAATGATGTGCGTCAAGGCATCGTTCACGTGATCGGCCCGGAGCAGGGCGCGACCTTGCCGGGCATGACCGTGGTCTGCGGCGACTCCCACACCTCGACCCACGGCGCGTTTGGCGCTTTGGCTCACGGTATCGGCACCTCCGAAGTCGAGCACGTGCTCGCCACCCAGTGCCTGGTCGCCAAGAAAATGAAGAATATGCTGGTGTCGGTCGAAGGCAAATTGCCGTTCGGCGTGACCGCCAAGGATATCGTCCTCGCCGTGATCGGCAAGATCGGCACCGCCGGCGGTAACGGCCATGCCATCGAGTTCGCCGGCAGCGCGATTCGCGATCTGTCGGTCGAAGGCCGCATGACCATCTGCAACATGTCCATCGAGGCCGGCGCACGCGTAGGCCTGGTGGCGGCTGACGAAAAAACCGTGGCCTACGTGAAGGGCCGTCCATTCGCCCCGAAAGGCGCGGAATGGGACTTGGCTGTCGAAGCCTGGAAAGACCTGGTGACCGATAAAGACGCCAAATTCGACACCATCGTCGAGCTCGATGCGACCCAAATCAAGCCGCAAGTCAGCTGGGGCACTTCGCCCGAGATGGTCTTGGCCGTGGACCAGCATGTTCCCGATCCTGCGAAGGAAATGGACCTGGTCAAACGCGGTTCCATCGAACGCGCCTTGAAATACATGGGGTTGACTGCCAATCAGGCAATCACCGATATCCAGCTGGATCGCGTGTTCATCGGTTCCTGCACCAACTCGCGGATCGAAGACCTGCGCGCTGCGGCAGTCATCGCCAAGGGCCGCAAAGTCGCTTCGACCATCAAGCAGGCCATCGTGGTGCCGGGCTCGGGTCTGGTGAAAGCACAGGCCGAATCCGAAGGCCTGGACAAGATTTTCCTCGACGCCGGTTTCGAATGGCGTGAGCCGGGTTGCTCGATGTGCCTGGCGATGAACCCGGACCGCTTGGAGTCGGGCGAGCATTGCGCCTCGACCTCCAACCGCAACTTCGAAGGCCGTCAGGGCGCCGGTGGCCGAACCCACCTCGTGAGCCCGGCGATGGCCGCCGCCGCCGCTGTGAACGGTCGTTTCGTCGACGTCCGTGAATTGATCTAAGGAGCGCAGCATGAAAGCTTTTACCCAGCACACTGGTCTTGTCGCGCCTTTGGATCGTGCCAACGTCGACACCGACCAGATCATCCCGAAGCAGTTCTTGAAGTCGATCAAGCGCACGGGTTTCGGCCCGAACCTGTTCGATGAGTGGCGCTACCTGGATGTCGGCCAGCCGTACCAGGACAACTCCAAGCGCCCGCTGAACAAGGACTTCGTGCTCAACGCCGAGCGTTATCAAGGCGCTAGCGTGTTGCTGGCCCGCGAGAACTTCGGTTGCGGCTCCAGCCGTGAACACGCGCCGTGGGCCCTGGAAGAATACGGTTTCCGCAGCATCATCGCGCCGAGCTACGCCGACATCTTCTTCAACAACAGCTTCAAGAACGGCTTGCTGCCGATCATCTTGAGCGATGCGGAAGTGGATGAGCTGTTTGAGCAGGTTGAAGCGAATCCTGGCTATCAGTTGCAGGTTGATCTGGAAGCCCAGACCGTGACCCGTCCGGATGGCAAAGTGCTGCGCTTTGAGATTGATGCGTTCCGCAAGCACTGCTTGCTCAATGGTCTGGACGATATTGGTCTGACGTTGATGGACCATGAAGCGATTGCGACGTTTGAAGCCAAGCATCGTGCGAGCCAGCCTTGGTTGTTTCGCGACGCTTGATTTTGCGTAAGGCGTGATGACGCCATCGCCAGCAGGCTGGCTCCCACATTGGATTTGCGGCGTTCACAAAACCCTGTGGGAGCGAGCCTGCTCGCGATGAGGCCCTTGAAGGCAACACAAGACTCCACCCCAAAAAAGGAAGTCCCGATGACCCGCACCGCCCAGCACAGCCAGGTAGTCCAAAAGCAATTCGGTGAACAGGCCGCGGCCTACCTGAGCAGCGCCGTACACGCTCAAGGCACTGAATTCGCGCTGCTACAGGCCGAGCTGGCCGGGCAGGGCGATGCACGGGTGCTCGATCTGGGTTGCGGCGCCGGTCACGTGAGTTTTCACGTGGCGTCGCTGGTGAAAGAAGTGGTCGCTTACGACCTGTCCCAACAGATGCTCGACGTGGTCGCCGCAGCCGCCATCGACCGTGGTTTGAGCAATGTCACCACGGTCAACGGTGCCGCTGAGCGCCTGCCGTTTGCCGACGGCGAGTTTGACTTCGTGTTCAGCCGTTATTCGGCGCACCATTGGAGCGACCTCGGCCTGGCCCTGCGCGAAGTGCGCCGGGTGCTGAAGCCGGGCGGCGTGGCGGCGTTCGTCGACGTGTTGTCACCGGGCAGTCCGTTGTTCGACACTTACCTGCAGAGCGTCGAAGTACTGCGCGACACCAGCCATGTGCGCGATTATTCCGCCGGCGAGTGGTTGCGTCAGGTCAGCGAGGCGGGGTTGCATACCCGCAGCACCACGCGTCAACGGTTGCGGCTGGAGTACAACAGCTGGGTCGAACGCATGCGCACGCCGCAAGTCATGCGCGCGGCCATCCGCGAGCTGCAGCAGTCGATGGGCAATGAAGTACGCGAATATTTTGAAATTGAGGCCGATGGTTCGTTCAGTACAGATGTGCTGGTGCTGATTGCAGAGCGATAGGCTCCGGACGATAGAATTTTTCCGGGTGCGCCCCTGGGCGCACCGACTGATGACATGAGGAAAGCATGAGCAAGCAGATTCTGATTCTCCCGGGCGACGGTATTGGTCCGGAAATCATGGCCGAAGCGGTCAAGGTGCTGGAACTGGCCAATGACAAGTACAGCCTGGGCTTCGAGCTGAGCCACGACGTGATCGGCGGCGCCGCCATCGACAAGCACGGCGTGCCGCTTGCCGACGAAACCCTGGACCGTGCCCGCGCCGCCGACGCGGTGCTGCTGGGCGCCGTGGGCGGCCCGAAATGGGACACCATCGAGCGTGACATCCGCCCTGAGCGCGGCCTGCTGAAAATTCGTGCGCAACTGGGCCTGTTCGGCAACCTGCGCCCGGCGATCCTCTACCCGCAACTGGCCGAGGCCTCGAGCCTGAAGCCGGAGATCGTGGCGGGCCTGGACATCCTGATCGTCCGTGAACTGACCGGCGGCATCTACTTTGGCGCGCCACGCGGCACCCGCACCCTGGAAAACGGTGAGCGCCAGGCCTACGACACGCTGCCGTACAGCGAAAGCGAAATCCGCCGCATCGCCCGCGTCGGTTTCGACATGGCCATGGTGCGCGGCAAGAAGCTGTGCTCGGTGGACAAGGCCAACGTATTGGCGTCCAGCCAGCTGTGGCGTGAAATCGTCGAGCAAGTGGCCAAGGATTACCCTGAAGTCGAACTGAGCCACATGTACGTCGACAACGCCGCCATGCAGCTGGTGCGTGCGCCGAAGCAATTCGACGTGATCGTCACCGACAACCTGTTTGGCGACATCCTGTCCGACCAGGCATCGATGCTCACCGGTTCCATCGGCATGCTGCCGTCAGCGTCGCTGGATACCCACAACAAGGGCATGTACGAGCCTTGCCACGGTTCGGCACCGGACATCGCCGGCAAGGGCATTGCCAACCCGTTGGCGACCATTTTGTCGGTGTCGATGATGCTGCGTTACAGCTTCAATCTGCAGGACGCGGCCGATGCCATCGAGAAAGCCGTGAGCCTGGTGCTGGATCAGGGCTTGCGCACGGGCGACATCTGGTCGGCCGGTTGCACTAAAGTCGGTACGCAGGAAATGGGTGACGCAGTAGTCGCCGCGCTGCGGAATCTGTAATCTCTCGGGCCCGCTGCCACTTTCACTCTTGAAAGCAGCGGCCCACTTTTTAAAGAAGGTGTAGTTGCGATGAAACGTGTAGGTCTGATCGGTTGGCGCGGTATGGTCGGTTCCGTGCTCATGCAGCGGATGCTGGAAGAGCAGGATTTCGATCTTATTGAGCCGGTGTTTTTCACCACTTCCAATGTCGGTGGCCAAGGCCCGTCCGTGGGCAAGGACATTGCTCCGCTCAAGGACGCTTACAGCATTGATGAGCTGAAAACCCTCGACGTGATTCTGACCTGCCAGGGTGGCGACTACACCAGCGAAGTCTTCCCGAAATTGCGCGAAGCCGGTTGGCAGGGTTACTGGATCGACGCCGCTTCCAGCCTGCGCATGCAGGATGACGCGGTGATCGTGCTGGACCCGGTGAACCGCAAGGTCATCGACCAGCAGCTCGACGCGGGCACCAAGAACTACATCGGCGGCAACTGCACCGTCAGCCTGATGTTGATGGGCCTGGGCGGTCTGTTTGAAGCCGGTCTGGTCGAGTGGATGAGCGCCATGACTTATCAGGCGGCCTCCGGTGCCGGCGCGCAGAACATGCGTGAACTGATCAAGCAAATGGGCGCGACCCACGCCGCTGTCGCCGATCAACTGGCCGACCCGGCCAGCGCCATCCTCGACATCGACCGCCGTGTCGCCGAAGCCATGCGCAGCGACGCGTACCCGACCGAAAACTTCGGCGTACCGCTTGCCGGCAGCCTGATTCCGTGGATCGACAAGGAACTGCCGAACGGTCAGAGCCGCGAAGAGTGGAAGGCCCAGGCCGAGACCAACAAGATCCTCGGTCGCTTCAAGAGCCCGATCCCGGTCGATGGCATCTGCGTACGCATCGGCGCCATGCGCTGCCACAGCCAGGCGCTGACCATCAAGCTGAACAAAGACGTGCCGATCGCCGACATCGAAGGGCTGATCAGCCAGCACAACCCTTGGGTCAAACTGGTGCCGAACAACCGCGAAGCCAGCATCCAGGAACTGAGCCCGACGAAAGTCACCGGCACCCTGAACGTACCGGTTGGCCGTCTGCGCAAGCTGAACATGGGCACGCAGTACGTCGGTGCGTTCACCGTCGGCGACCAACTGCTGTGGGGCGCGGCCGAACCGCTGCGTCGCATGCTGCGGATCCTGCTTGAGCGTTGATCGACTGACGTAAACAAAGAGCCCGCGCCTTGAAAGAGGTGCGGGTTTTTTTATTCCCGGCAGGCTGATGTTGATCTGTTGCCTGTTCTGGCCTCTTCGCGGGCAAGCCCGCTCCCACAGGTTTCAGTGGTGTACACAAATCTTGTGTATGACACCAACCACTGTGGGAGCGGGCTTGCCCGCGAAGAGGCCAGAACAGCCACCGCAAATCCTTGACCGAATTGCCTGCATGCCCACCACCCGGTAAAGTGCCGCTCCCCCCGTTTCGCCAGAGGTAGAACCATGAGCCAGTCCTTTGATATTGCCGTGATCGGCGCCACCGGTACTGTCGGCGAAACGCTCGTGCAGATTCTCGAAGAACGCGACTTCCCGGTCGGCAACCTGCACCTGTTGGCCAGCAGCGAATCCGCCGGGCATTCGGTGCCGTTTCGCGGCAAGAACGTGCGGGTGCGCGAAGTCGATGAGTTCGATTTCAGTAAAGTCCAGCTCGTATTCTTCGCCGCCGGCCCGGCGGTCACCCTGAGTTTCGCCTCGCGCGCCCGTGCAGCCGGTTGCTCGCTGATCGACCTGTCCGGCGCGCTGCCGGCGGATGAGGCGCCGCAAATCGTGCCGGAAGCCAACGCCCAAGTACTCGCCGGTTTGAAAAAACCGTTCCAGGTCAGCAGCCCAAGCCCGTCGGCCACCACGCTGGCCGTGGTGCTGGCGCCGTTGCTCGGTTTGCTTGACCTGCAACGCATCAATCTGACCGCCAGCCTGGCCGTCTCCGCCCAGGGCCGCGAAGCCGTGACCGAGCTGGCCCGGCAAACCGCCGAGCTGCTCAACGTGCGTCCGCTGGAGCCCACTTTTTTCGATCGGCAAATGGCTTTTAACCTGTTGGCCCAGGTCGGCAAGCCGGATGAGCAAGGCCATACGTTGCTGGAAAAACGCCTGGTGCGTGAGTTGCGTCAGGTCATGGCGCTGCCTTTATTAAAGATTTCCGTCACTTGCATTCAAGCCCCGGTGTTTTTTGGCGATAGCTTTAGCGTGACCTTGCAGTCAGCGAGCGCTGTGGACCTGGCGAAAGTCAACGCGGCGCTGGAAGACGCGCCGGGTATCGAACTGGTGGAAGCCGGCGATTACCCGACAGCGGTGGGCGATGCGGTAGGGCAGGATGTGGTCTACGTCGGTCGGGTTCGCGCGGGAATCGACGACCCGTCGGAACTTAATTTGTGGCTGACGTCAGATAACGTACGCAAGGGCGCCGCGCTCAATGCTGTGCAGGTGGCTGAATTGTTGATAAAAGACCTGCTGTAAAAGATACTTGGCAACAATTTTTCGAATGAGTCCTGCCGAGCGCTATGCTTGGCCGGATCGCTGATGGCGAGCCACCCTGTGGGGCTTTCCGGGGCATTAATGAAACGATCGCGCGTGACGACCCTTCGTCGTCGCGCGCAATGCCTTACGGCAGCGGCTATCAACACCTTCTCGCTGGCCGAGGAATGTTCAAACAAAGGATGAGGCTATGGTTCAAGTTCGCAAACTGGTGTTAGCAATAGCGGCCGCCTCGGCGCTGTCCTCCGGTATGGCGCATGCCCTCGGGCTCGGGGAATTGACCCTGAAGTCGACGCTGAACCAACCTCTGGTGGCGGAAATCGAGCTGCTCGACGTCAAGGAACTCACCGCCGCGGAAGTGGTGCCGAGCCTCGCTTCGCCGGAAGATTTCGCCAAGGCCGGTGTCGATCGCCAGGTGTTTCTCAACGACCTGACGTTCACCCCCGTGCTCAACGCCAGCGGTAAAAGCATCCTGCGTGTAACGTCCAGCAAGCCCCTGTCCGAGCCGATGGTGAAATTCCTGGTTCAGGTGATGTGGCCCAACGGTCGTCTGCTGCGCGATTACAGCGTGTTGCTCGACCCGTCGAAATTCTCCCCGCAGACCGCTGAAGCGGCTGCGCAGCCTGCGCCGACCCAAGCAGTCACTGCGCCGGTGACCGGTGCAACCCAGCCGACCCAATACACCACCACGGCGCGCGATACCCTCTGGGAGATCGCCGCGAAGGCGCGTAATGGCGGGTCGGTCCAGCAAACCATGTTGGCCATCCAGGCGCTGAACCCGGATGCCTTCATCGACGGCAACATCAACCGGTTGAAAATCGGCCAGGTGCTGCGCATGCCCGATCAGGCGCAAAGCACCAGCCTGCCGCAATCCAAGGCAATCGCTGAAGTCGCTGCACAGAACACCGCATGGCGCCAGGGGCGTCGTTATGTCGCGAAGCCCGGCACCGGGCAGCAGCAACTCGATGCCACCAAGCGTGGCCGCGCTGATGCTGCTCCGTCGCAAGCGGCGAAAGACAACCTGAGCCTGGTCTCTGCCGAAACTGGCAAAGGCCGTGGCAAAGGTCCGGCAGGCGATGCCAAGGCCTTGGGCAACAAACTGGCGGTGACCCAGGAAAGCCTCGACACGACCCGTCGTGACAACGCCGAACTGAAAAGCCGCATGGCCGATCTGCAAAGTCAGCTGGACAAGCTGCAACGCCTGATCGAACTGAAGAACAATCAACTGGCCAAGTTGCAGGCTGAAGGCGCTGCTGATGCGCCGGCTGCAGCGGCGACCGCTCCAGCGATGTCTGCCGAGTTGGCCGCTGATCCTGCGGCAGCGCCGACGGAAGTGGCTCCTGCTCCGGCTGCACCTGCTCCAGAGGCGGCGGCACCTGAAGCTGCTCCGGCGCCAGTGCCTGCCGAGTCGGCAGTCGAGCCGACGCCAGAGGCCTCCGATGACCAGAAATTCAACGAGCTGCTGACCAATCCGGTCCTGCTGGGTCTGGTGGGCGGCGGTGCAGTGGTTCTGTTGCTGTTGCTGCTGTTGCTGGCACGTCGCCGCAAAGCCCAGCAAGAAGCCGAGAAACACCTGCGCATGGCGCGGGCCCTGGAAGAAGAGAAGGAATTCTCTGTCGAACAGGAACTGCCGGAAAGCAGCTTTGAAGGCCTGGAGGTTCCGCCGCCGAGTGTGACGCTCGCTCCCGCGCCGATACCAACGCCACCACCTGCGCCAGCTCCAACCCCAGCGCCAGCGCCAGCGCCAGTCCCAGACGTAATGACCACGCCGATCGCCGCGCCACTGGTATCGCCAGCAGCCGAGCGCGATGACGACGTGCTGACCAAGGCCCAGTCGCACATTGCCGCCGGTCGTTTGAACCAGGC
This sequence comes from Pseudomonas sp. 31-12, assembly GCF_003151075.1. Lineage (NCBI taxonomy): Bacteria > Pseudomonadati > Pseudomonadota > Gammaproteobacteria > Pseudomonadales > Pseudomonadaceae > Pseudomonas > Pseudomonas sp. 31-12. The sequence goes on along the minus strand of NZ_CP029482.1, from coordinate 4,594,502 downwards.
AGCCGCGTTGCTCGAGGACGGCATCAAGCAAGAACCACAACGCAGCGACCTGCGCCTGAAGCTGATGGAAGTCTACGGTCAGCAGGGCGATCGCGATGCATTTGTGGCTCAGGAGCGCCAGTTGGTCGCCAACGGTGACAACTTCGCCCAGGTCGAGCAGCTTAAAAGCCGCTTCCCGGCAATGGCTATCGCGGCTGCCGGTGGTCTTGCTGCCGCCGCCATCGCTGCCGAGCTGGACGCGCAGTACGTCAAGGACCTGCTGCTGGACGAGCCGCAAGCACCGGCCGATGACCTGGACAGTGCCTTCGACCTGAGCCTGGATGACCTGGAAGCCGCGTCACCAGCAGTGGTCACGCCAGAGCCGGAAGCTGCGGCTGACCTTGACGAGTTTCCGCTGGACGATGACCTGAGCTTTGAATCGGTATTGAAGGAACAGACCGAAATCAAGGAAAACCTCGACGACTTGTCGGACTTCGATCTGGACATGGATTTGGGCGGTGATACATCGCCGGCCATCCTCGCTGAAGATGACTTCCTGCTGGATCTGGACGAAGGCGTGAAGGACCTGCCTGCGGAGCCTGTAAAACCTGAATTGCCTCAGGACGATCTGGAGCTGCCGGCCGATTTCGACCTGTCGCTGGCTGATGAAATGGATGCCGCCCCGGCCGAGCCTGAGGTCAAGGACGCCTTTGCCGCTGAACTGGATGACGTCAACGCCGAGCTGGATCGTTTGTCCCAGAGCATGAGTGAGCCGACCTTTACTGCAGAAGACGCTATGGCTTCTGCGGCGGACGAGCCGGACTTCGACTTCCTCTCCGGCACCGATGAAGTCGCCACCAAACTCGATCTGGCCCAGGCCTACATCGACATGGGTGATAACGACGGCGCCCGAGACATCCTGAATGAGGTGGTGGCCGAGGGGAATGCTGGCCAGAAGAGTGAAGCCAAGGAGATGCTTTCGCATCTGGCTTGAGAGATCGGTAGGCAGTAACAGAACGGCAGCCCAGTGAGGCTGCCGTTTTTGTTTCAGCGGTGATCCGACGGCGTCTGTCAGGCCGCCATCGCGAGCAGGCTCGCTCCCACAGGGATTGGTGCCAGACACAAATAGTGCGGCGCCACGATCCTTGTGGGAGCGAGCCTGCTCGCGATGGCGGCGTCACATTCAGCACCGTATCGACTGTTGCACTGGCGTCCCGGTGCGGCGGCCTTATAATGCCCGCCTTTGCGCACATCAGCAGGCTGTTACTCCTTGGCAAATATAGATAACCCGGCCGCCGAAATGGCGGCCGACGGCTTTTTCCGGATCGCGCTGGGCGTTGAATACAAAGGCTCGCGTTATCGCGGCTGGCAACGCCAGGCCTCTGGTGTGCTCACCGTGCAGGAAACCCTCGAAAAGGCCTTGTCCAAAGTCGCCGACTCACCGGTATCGCTGCTCTGCGCCGGACGCACGGACGCCGGCGTGCATGCGTGCGGCCAAGTGGTGCATTTCGATACGCAGGTCGAGCGTTCGATGAAGGCCTGGGTCATGGGCGCCAATATCAACTTGCCCCACGACGTCAGCGTCAGCTGGGCCAAGATCATGCCGGCGCATTTTCATGCGCGCTTCAAGGCCATCGCCCGGCGCTATCGTTACGTGATCTACAACGATCAGATCCGTCCGGCGCACTTGAACGAAGAAATCACCTGGAACCACCGTCCCCTCGACGTCGAGCGCATGGCCGAGGCCGCCCAGTATCTGGTCGGCACCCATGATTTCAGCGCTTTCCGCGCCGGTCAGTGCCAGGCCAAGTCGCCGATCAAGGAACTGCATCACCTGCGGGTCACGCGCCACGGCAAGATGATCGTGCTGGATATTCGCGCCAGTGCCTTCTTGCACCACATGGTGCGCAACATCGCCGGTGTATTGATGACCATCGGTGCCGGCGAGCGTCCGGTGGAGTGGATGAAGGAAGTGTTGGAGAGCCGGATCCGTCGTTCTGGCGGGGTGACGGCGCATCCTTACGGCCTGTACCTGGTGCAGGTCGAGTATCGCGACGAGTTCCAATTGCCCGAGCGTTACATTGGTCCACACTTCCTCACCGGCTTCTCTGAACTTGACGGCTGACGCCCTCGAACGCATTTGTTACCATCCGGGACTTTCTCGGATTTGCCCTGAGGTTTTATCGACATGTCAGCCGTTCGCAGCAAGATTTGTGGGATTACCCGCATAGAAGATGCGTTGGCGGCGGTCGAGGCCGGGGCGGATGCCATCGGTTTTGTGTTTTACGCCAAGAGCCCGCGGGCGGTGACGTTCCAGCAGGCGCGCGAGATTATCAAGGCGCTGCCGCCGTTCGTGACCACCGTGGGGTTGTTCGTCAACACCAGCCGCTGCGAATTGGGCGAACTGCTCGACGCCGTGCCGCTGGACCTGTTGCAGTTTCATGGCGACGAAACCGCGGCCGACTGTGAAGGCTGGCACCGCCCGTACATCAAGGCATTGCGGGTCAAGGCCGGCGACGACATCGCGGCGGCATGCAATGCGTTTCCAGGTGCCAGCGGTATTCTGCTCGATGCTTATGTTGAAGGCATTCCCGGCGGAACCGGTGAAGCGTTCGACTGGTCTCTGATACCGCAAGGCTTGAGCAAACCGATCATCCTCGCTGGTGGCCTGACCCCGGATAACGTGGCTGAGGCAATCGCCCGGGTCCGGCCTTACGCGGTGGACGTCAGCGGTGGGGTAGAGGCGAGCAAGGGCATCAAGGATCACGCAAAGATTCAGGCATTCATCAAGGCGGTACGCAGTAGCACGTAGTTGATGTGACGGCTGGCAGACTGCCGCCGTCCCAAAATGCACTGCGCTGCACAAAGCAGGCACGGCTGAGGATTGAGGGGTTGTACGCCGGTCACGTTCACTGACCCGGCAATCGATCGATCATCGCCACACACATGAATTTAGCTCAAGGGCATACGCGGGGCTGCGAACCAGAGCGTTCGGGCCGCCGGTACTGGAGAAAGAAAGCATGAGCAACTGGTTAGTAGACAAACTGATCCCTTCGATCATGCGTTCCGAGGTCAAGAAGAGCTCGGTGCCTGAAGGTCTGTGGCACAAATGCCCGTCTTGCGAGGCTGTGCTGTATCGTCCGGAGCTGGAAAAGACCCTGGACGTTTGCCCCAAGTGCAACCACCACATGCGTATCGGCGCCCGCGCGCGCATCGACATTTTCCTCGACGCTGAAGGCCGTGCCGAACTGGGCGCAGACCTGGAGCCGGTTGACCGTCTGAAATTCCGCGACGGCAAGAAGTACAAGGATCGCCTGACCGCTGCTCAGAAGCAGACCGGCGAAAAAGACGCACTGATCTCCATGAGCGGTACCTTGCTGGGCATGCCGGTGGTGGTTTCTGCCTTCGAATTCTCCTTCATGGGTGGTTCGATGGGCGCCATCGTTGGTGAGCGTTTTGTCCGCGCCGCCAACTACGCGCTGGAAAACCGTTGCCCGATGATCTGCTTCGCCGCCTCCGGTGGTGCGCGGATGCAGGAAGCCCTGATCTCCCTGATGCAAATGGCCAAGACCTCCGCGGTACTGGCGCGTCTGCGTGAAGAAGGCATTCCGTTCATCTCCGTGCTCACCGACCCGGTCTACGGTGGTGTTTCCGCCAGTCTGGCGATGCTGGGCGACGTGATTGTCGGTGAGCCTAAAGCCCTGATCGGCTTTGCCGGTCCGCGCGTGATCGAGCAAACCGTGCGTGAAAAACTGCCGGAAGGCTTCCAGCGCAGTGAGTTCCTGCTGGAACACGGCGCGATCGACATGATCATTCACCGCCAGGAACTGCGTCCACGCCTGGGCAACCTGCTGGCACAAATGATGGGCCTGCCAACGCCGACATTCGTTGCCGCACCTATCGAACCGATCGTGGTTCCACCGGTACCTGCCAACATATGACCGAACGTACCCTTGGCGAGTGGCTCGCCTACCTTGAGCAGTTGCACCCTTCGGCCATCGACATGGGCCTTGAGCGCTCGCAACAGGTAGCGTCCCGCATGGGACTGGGCAAGCCGGCGCCTCGGGTGATCACGGTCACCGGCACCAACGGCAAGGGTTCGACCTGCGCATTCGTGGCTTCGTTGCTGCGGGCGCAGGGCCTGAACGTTGGTGTCTACAACTCTCCGCACCTGCTGCGTTACAACGAGCGGGTGCAGGTCAACGGCGTCGAAGCGACTGACGCCGCGCTATGCGAAGCCTTTACTGCGGTCGAGGCGGGCCGTGGCGACACGTCCCTGACGTACTTCGAAATGGGCACCCTGGCGGCGTTCTGGCTGTTTCAACAGGCAAGGCTTGATGCCGTGGTGCTGGAAGTAGGCCTGGGCGGGCGTCTGGACACGGTCAACGTGGTCGATGCCGACATGGCGCTGGTCACCAGCATCGGTGTCGATCACGCCGATTATCTGGGCGATACCCGTGAATCCGTGGCTTTCGAGAAAGCCGGCATCTTCCGCCAGGGCGCGCCCGCGCTCTGTGGCGACCTGAATCCTCCGCAACCCCTGCTGGATAAAGCGCGCGAGCTGGCTTGCCCGTTTTTCCTGCGTGGGCGCGATTTTGACCTCGGTGTCACTGATCACAACTGGCAGTGGCGCGGTGTAGACGCTCAAGGGCGTGTGGTTGAGTTACACGACCTGCCGCTGCTCGATCTGCCGATGGAAAACGCTGCGCTGGCCTTGCAGGCTTACCTGTTGCTCGGGTTGCCGTGGGTGGGTGCGCAAATTATTGAGGCCCTGACAGCGACGCGGGTGGTCGGTCGTCTCGATCGCCGTCAATTCGACTGGCAGGGCAAGCGCCTGAACCTGTTGCTGGATGTGGGTCATAACCCGCACGCGGCCGAGTATCTGGCGCGCCGTCTGGCCAGCCGTCCACCGGTCGGCAAGCGCCTGGCGGTGTTCGGATTGTTGGCGGACAAGGATCTGGATGGTGTTGTCAGTGAATTGAATGCTAGTGTCCAGCAATGGGCTGTCGCGCCGCTGGATTCACCGCGTGCGCGCCCGGTTGCCGATTTGCAGGCGGCGTTGCAGAACCTTGGCGCTGCGGTAACGTCCTATGACAGTGTGGCCGCCGCTCTGGAAGGGCAGTGTGCACTGGCGACGAGCGACGACGAGATTCTGTTGTTCGGATCATTTTATTGTGTTGCCGAGGCCCTTGAATGGCTGGCCCGGCGCTCCACGGAGGAAGCGGCAAATGGCATTGCTGGATAAGGCATACAAACAGCGCATGGTTGGCGCCCTGGTTCTGGTGGCGCTGGCGGTGATTTTTCTGCCGATGCTGTTTTCCCGACAGGATGAGCAACGTCAAGTGACGGTCGAAGCTCCGACTGCCCCGCAAGCACCGTCGGTGCCGCAAGTGCAGGTCGAGCCGGTGGTCGTGCCTGAGCCGCAAGCGCTGCCTCAAGAACCTGTGCCGAGTGATGATGAAATTGCTCAGCAAGAAGCCGCGCCGTCGGCGCCGATTGCACCCGCAGCACCGAGTGCACCAGTGACACCAGCACCAGTCGCCAAGCCGGCCGCGCCAGCTCCCGTGCCTGCTTTGGCAGCCAAGCCTGCAACAGCGCCGTCTCAGCCAATTTCTGCCGCACCGGGCAAACCTGATACGACTCAAAGCCGCGTCGATGCCAATGGCCTGTCGGTCAGCTGGTCAGTGCAACTGGCCAGCCTGTCGAGCCGTGCCAGTGCCGAAAGCCTGCAAAAAGACCTGCGCAGTCAGGGCTATAACGCCTACATCCGTACGGCCGACGGCAAGAATCGGGTGTTTGTCGGGCCGCTGATCGAGCGCGCCGAGGCCGACCGTCTGCGTGACTTGTTGGGCCGTCAGAAGAACCTCAAGGGCTTTGTGGTGCGTTTCCAGCCTGAGCGTAACTAAAAACTATCGCCCCGATTTGAAATGCACTGACAATCGCAGCTTACCGATAGCCATGGGCTCTGCTAAAATGCGCCGCCTTATCCGTCTGTAGGCTGCACTGTGCCATTTACCTGGGTTGACTGGGCGATCGTTGCAATCGTCGCCATCTCCGCATTGATCAGTCTGAGCCGCGGCTTCGTCAAAGAAGCATTATCGCTGGTGACCTGGATCATTGCAGGAGTCGTCGCCTGGATGTTCGGTGGTGCATTGTCCGAGTACCTCGCCGGATACATCGAAACGCCATCGGCTCGTGTGATCACGGGCTGTGCCATCATGTTTGTCGCCACGTTAATCGTAGGCGCAATGATCAATTATCTTATCGGCGAGTTGGTTCGTGTCACCGGGTTGTCCGGGACCGATCGATTCCTCGGCATGGCCTTCGGCGCTGCGCGTGGCGTGTTGCTGGTGGTCGTGGCAGTCGGGCTGTTGAGCCTGGGGCCGGTACAGCAGGACGGGTGGTGGCAACAGTCACAGCTCGTGCCAAAATTTCTATTGGTCGCAGACTGGTCCAAAAACCTGATCCTCGGGTGGAGCAGTCAGTGGCTTGCCAGCGGTATCAGCGTACCCGCTGAGATACCGTTCAAGGAGCACCTCTTGCCGATGGCCAAAACGCCTCAGTGAGTTGTGTTCAGTTCAGATCCATTAAGTAGGGGTTGCGTCGCATGTGTGGCATCGTCGGTATCGTCGGTAAGTCGAACGTCAATCAGGCGCTGTATGACGCGCTAACCGTCCTCCAGCACCGCGGCCAGGACGCTGCCGGTATCGTGACCAGCCATGATGGCCGGTTATTCCTGCGCAAGGACAATGGCCTGGTGCGTGATGTGTTTCATCAGCGTCACATGCAGCGCCTGGTCGGCCACATGGGCATTGGCCATGTGCGTTACCCGACCGCGGGCAGCTCGACTTCGGCCGAAGCCCAACCGTTTTACGTCAACTCGCCTTACGGCATTACCTTGGCGCACAACGGTAACCTGACCAACGTTGAACAGCTGGCCAAGGAGATTTACGAATCTGACCTGCGCCACGTCAACACCAATTCCGATTCGGAAGTGCTGCTCAACGTGTTCGCACATGAACTGGCCCAGCGCGGCAAGTTGCAGCCAACCGAAGAAGACGTGTTTGCGGCCGTCACTGACGTGCACAACCGCTGCGTCGGTGGTTACGCGGTCGTAGCGATGGTGACCGGCTACGGCATCGTCGGTTTCCGCGACCCGCACGGCATCCGTCCGATCGTCTTCGGTCAGCGTCACACCGACGAAGGCGTCGAGTACATGATCGCCTCCGAAAGCGTGTCCCTGGACGTGCTCGGTTTCACCCTGATTCGTGACCTGGCACCGGGCGAAGCGGTCTACATCACTGAAGACGGCAAGCTGCACACCCGTCAGTGCGCGACCAACCCGTCCCTGACGCCGTGCATCTTCGAACACGTCTACCTGGCGCGTCCGGACTCGATCATCGACGGCGTGTCGGTCTACAAGGCCCGTCTGCGCATGGGTGAGAAACTCGCCGAGAAGATTCTGCGCGAGCGTCCGGAGCACGACATCGACGTGGTCATCCCGATTCCGGACACCAGCCGCACTGCGGCCCTGGAGCTGGCGAACCACTTGGGCGTCAAGTTCCGCGAAGGCTTCGTGAAGAACCGCTACATCGGCCGGACCTTCATCATGCCGGGCCAGGCCGCACGGAAAAAATCCGTACGCCAGAAGCTCAACGCCATCGAACTGGAATTCCGCGGCAAGAACGTGATGCTGGTGGACGACTCGATCGTTCGCGGCACCACGTGCAAGCAGATCATCCAGATGGCCCGTGAAGCCGGCGCGAAAAACGTCTACTTCTGCTCCGCAGCCCCGGCCGTTCGCTACCCGAACGTCTACGGCATCGACATGCCAAGCGCTCACGAGCTGATCGCCCACAACCGTTCGACCCAGGACGTGGCTGACCTGATCGGCGCCGACTGGCTGATCTATCAGGATTTGCCTGACTTGATCGAAGCAGTCGGTGGCGGCAAGATCAAGATCGACAAGTTCGATTGCGCGGTGTTCGACGGCCAGTACGTCACCGGCGACGTCGATGAGGCTTACCTGAACAAGATCGAGCAGGCACGCAACGATGCCTCCAAGGTCAAGACGCAGGCAGTCAGTGCGATCATCGATCTGTATAACAACTGAGTAACTACCGGCCCTGAGGGGCCGGTTTTGTATCTACTGATTAGCTCTCCAAATCGAGAGCAGGGCAAGGAGTGACAGCATGAGTCAGGATTGGGATGCCGGTCGGCTGGACAGCGACCTCGAAGGCGTAGCGTTCGATACCCTGGCCGTACGCGCCGGTCAGCACCGCACGCCGGAAGGCGAACACGGTGATCCGATGTTCTTCACTTCCAGCTATGTATTCCGTACCGCTGCCGATGCGGCGGCACGCTTTGCCGGTGAAGTACCGGGCAATGTTTACTCGCGCTATACCAACCCGACCGTGCGCGCGTTCGAAGAACGCATTGCCGCGCTGGAAAGTGCCGAGCAAGCGGTGGCCACGGCCACCGGCATGGCGGCGATCATGGCGGTGGTGATGAGCCTGTGCAGCGCCGGCGACCATGTTTTGGTGTCGCGCAGCGTGTTCGGCTCGACCATCAGCCTGTTCGAAAAATACTTCAAGCGCTTCGGCATCGAAGTCGATTACGTGCCTCTGGCGGACTTGTCCGGCTGGGACGCGGCGATCAAGGCCAACACCAAGTTGCTGTTCGTCGAGTCGCCTTCCAATCCGTTGGCCGAACTGGTGGACATTGCCGAGCTGGCGAAAATCGCTCACGCCAAAGGCGCGATGCTGGTAGTCGACAACTGCTTCTGCACCCCGGCGTTGCAACAGCCGCTGAAGATGGGCGCGGACATCGTCGTGCACTCGGCGACCAAATTCATCGACGGCCAGGGCCGTTGCATGGGCGGCGTTGTTGCCGGTCGCAGCGAGCAGATGAAAGAAGTCGTCGGCTTCCTGCGTACCGCCGGGCCGACCCTGAGCCCATTCAACGCCTGGATCTTCCTCAAGGGCCTCGAAACCCTGAGCCTGCGCATGAAGGCGCATTGCGCCAACGCCCAGCAACTGGCCGAGTGGCTGGAGCAGCAGGACGGTATCGAAAAAGTCCATTACGCCGGCCTCAAGAGCCATCCGCAGCACGAACTGGCCCTGCGTCAGCAGAAAGGTTTCGGCGCCGTGGTGAGTTTCGAGGTCAAGGGCGGCAAAGAGGGCGCGTGGCGCTTTATCGACGCGACTCGCCTGATTTCGATCACCGCCAACCTGGGCGACAGCAAAACCACCATCACGCACCCGAGCACCACCTCCCACGGCCGTCTGGCGCCGCAAGAGCGTGAAGCGGCGGGCATTCGTGACAGCCTGATCCGCATCGCGGTCGGTCTGGAAGACGTGGCTGATCTGCAAGCCGATCTGGCGCGCGGGTTGGCTGCCTTGTGATCGAGTTGTCGACGCCAGGCACCGGCACCCATGGCCGCGTTGCACTGGTCACCGGTGCCGCGCGCGGCATCGGGCTCGGTATTGCGGCTTGGCTGATCAGCGAAGGCTGGCAGGTGGTGCTGACCGACCTCGATCGAGAACGCGGTTCGAAAGTGACGAAGGTGCTGGGCGCAAACGCCTGGTTCATCGCCATGGACGTCTCGAACGAGGGGCAAGTGGCGCTGGGCGTCGCCGAGGTGCTTGGGCAATTCGGACGTCTGGATGCGCTGGTGTGCAACGCGGCGGTGGCCGACCCGCACAACATCACCCTGGAAAGCCTCGATCTGGCTTACTGGAATCGGGTGTTGGCGGTCAATCTCAGTGGGCCGATGCTGTTGGCCAAACACTGTGCGCCGTATCTGCGCGCTCACAGCGGTGCGATCGTCAACCTGGCCTCGACCCGCGCTGCGCAGTCCGAGCCGGACACAGAGGCTTATGCGGCGAGCAAGGGCGGTCTGTTGGCCCTGACTCATGCCTTGGCGATTAGCCTTGGGCCGGAAATTCGCGTCAATGCGGTCAGCCCCGGCTGGATCGATGCGCGTGATCCGGCGGCACGTCGTGCCGAACCTCTGACCGATGCCGACCATGCGCAGCATCCGGCGGGCAGGGTAGGGACCGTCGAGGACGTCGCGGCGATGGTGGCGTGGCTGCTGTCGAAGAATGCCGGTTTCGTCACGGGCCAGGAGTTTGTGGTCGACGGCGGCATGACCAAGAAGATGATTTACAGCGAGTAATCCGGCGGCGACCTGGCCAGCATTTGTGTTGGGTGTGCCGCCGCCTTCGCGAGCAAGCCCGCTCCTACAGTTGATTGTCAGTGAACACAGATTATGTGTACGACGCAAAATCACTGTGGGAGCGGGCTTGCTCGCGAAAGCGGTGTGACTGCATAAGCGTGATGGTGGCGGTTGGCAACGCCTTGCGGAATGACACGATTCTGTCTTTTTTAGAAAAACTTCAATCCTGCTATTGACTTAGGTTCGCTACCTGCGTAAATTTCGCGGCCTCGGAGATGCAAACGGGTGATTAGCTCAGCTGGGAGAGCGTCTGCCTTACAAGCAGAATGTCGGCGGTTCGATCCCGTCATCACCCACCACTTCCGAGAGTCTTGCGAAAGCAAGATGGAAGCTTTTAAAAGCCTCCACCGACGCGCAGCGGTAGTTCAGTCGGTTAGAATACCGGCCTGTCACGCCGGGGGTCGCGGGTTCGAGTCCCGTCCGCTGCGCCATATTTTCCGAGTCAGATTTATCTGGTTCGAGATTGAGAAGCTTCTGAGTTTTCAATCAGACGAGTTACTTGGGCGAAAGTCCAAAGCGATACGCAGCGGTAGTTCAGTCGGTTAGAATACCGGCCTGTCACGCCGGGGGTCGCGGGTTCGAGTCCCGTCCGCTGCGCCATATCTGCCTCAAGGCCCGCTGAACGCCTTGGAGCTACGAAGAAAGCCGCTGGCTGTCTTCGAGTCGATAGCAAGGACCCTGGTCGAAAGACCGGGGTTTTTTGTGTCTGCGATTTGGCTTTTCCTCCGTCCACACCCTCCCAATCGAACCTTTCTGCTCATCCGATGCATAAAGCGCTTCCTTCATACGCCCGACATTAATTAGAATCACTCTCATTTACGATAACTCCTTGGCACAGGGCTTCTTGAAATGAGCGATGCAGCGATGCCGGAGGAGCAAACCTTCCACGATTTGTACCGCGACCATCGCGGCTGGCTCGAAAGCTGGTTGAGACGACGCATGAGCAATGGTCATGATGCAGCGGACCTGAGCCAGGATACGTTCGTGCGCTTGCTCGCCAGCTCCCAGCGCATCGCTGACCTTCAAGAACCCCGCGCCTACCTGGCGACCGTGGGCAAACGGTTGCTGACCAACTTCTACAAACGCCGCAGCCTCGAGCAGGCTTACCTCAATGCACTGGCGTTGCTGCCGGAAGACTGCGTGCCATCCCCCGAACAGCGCTGGATCCTGCTGGAAACCCTGCAAGCCCTCGACGAACTGCTTGATGGATTGCCGACTCCGGTGCGACGGGCGTTTCTCTGGAGCCAACTGGAAGGCCTGGGTTATCAAGACATCGCCGAGCGACTGCAAGTCTCGGAGCGCACGATCAAGCGCTACATGGCCCAGGCTTACGAACACTGCCTGCTGGTGGACCTGTGATCGGTTCAGCCCCTTCGGCCGACGCCCGCCAAGTCATCCGGGCTGCCGCACGGTGGCTGGCGCTCATGGAATCGGGCACCGCCAATGAGCGCGACCGAGCCGAATTGCAGAACTGGCGCGACAGCCATTCCAGCCACGAGCAGGCCTGGCAAAAAGCGCAACTCTTGCGCCAGCGCTTCACCGACCTGCCGTCAGCACTGGCGATGGCCAGTCTGGATCGGCCGCAACCAAGCCGACGCGCAGTACTCAAGCGCGCCGTCGGAGCGGTCGCGTTGGTGCCGGCTGCCTGGCTGATCAATCGGCAATTGCCTCTGGACGTCTGGGGCGCCGATCTGCGCACAGCGACCGGGGAGGGAAAGAAAGTCCAGTTGGCCGATGGCAGCTCGCTGCAATTGAACACCGCCAGTGCCGTCGATATCGATCTGAACAACCGGCTACTGAAGCTTGTGGAAGGCGAAATAGCCCTGAAAGTCCCCGGCACTTCGCCGCTGACGATCCAGACCCATTTCGGCCAAGTGGTCGTCAGTCAAAGCGAAGTCTGTGTTCGTCAGTGGCAGACGGGTTGCAGAGTGTCTGTGCTTAACGGCTCCGTGCAGTTGCAGCCGTTGCACGGACCGGTCTTCTCGTTGCGCGCCGGCCAGCAAGTCAGCCTTCAGGTCGCGGGTGCCGGTGCCGTGGAGCCCTTCGACGTGCTCGCCCCAGGTTGGCGTGACGGTGTGCTGATGGCGCAGAACCAGCCGCTGGGGGATTTCCTGCGCGAACTCAGCACTTATCGTCCAGGCGTGTTGCGCTGGGAACCGGAACTGGAATCCCTGCGCGTCACTGGCAGTTTTCGCCTGGAAGACACCGACCGTATCCTCGCGTTGCTGGCGGCCAGCCTGCCGCTGGAGGTGCATTCGCGTACGCGTTATTGGGTGACGCTGCTGCCGCGCAAAAATAGTGTTTGAAGTGTGTCCCCTTTTTTCGCGTCGCTTGTCATTCAAGGCAAGTGAACGAAATAAGAGAGCTTCTTCAATGCCCGCAGTGTTCCCATCGAGTCCGCGTCTGGCTTCATCCCGCCTGCGCCCGTTAATGCACTTGAGCCTGTTGCTGAGCCTCAGTGCCTGTCCGTTGTTCATCGCTGCCAGTTGGGCCGAAGACGCGCCTCGACGCAGTTATCAGGTGCCGGCAGGCAGCCTCAGCGCAGCATTGACCCGTTTCGCCGGTCTGGCGGGCGTCAACCTCTCGGTTGACCCGGCGTTGGTGAGCGGTCGCAACAGTCCCGGTCTTTCCGGCGAGTTCGCCGTGGAGGAGGGCTTCGCCCGGCTGTTACAGGGTTCCGGCCTGCAACTGCAGCCGGTAGGCGAACAGGCCTATATCCTGACCCCGGCGCCAGAAGGCAGCGGCCTGCAACTGGGTGCCACCTCGATTCTCGGCTCCATCGACCCGGTAAACGGCGATCCGTATGCCGGCGGCCAGGTCGCACGTCGCGGTTCGCAAGGCTTGCTCGGCTCCAAGGACTTCATGGAAACGCCGTTTAGCATGACCACCTACACCAGTGAAGTGGTGAAGAACCAGCAGGCGCGGACCTTGGGCGACCTGATCGCCAACGATCCGTCGGTTCGCGCCACCAACCCGGCGGGTGGGCGCTACGAGCAGTTCACCATTCGCGGCCTCAGCCTGTTCAACAGTGATGTTGCCTACAACGGTCTCTACGGCATCCTGCCGACCTACACGATTGACATGGAAATGGCCGATCGCGTCGACGTGCTCAAGGGGCCGAGCCAGCTGATCAACGGCATCTCGCCGCGGGGCAGCGTAGGCGGCGGGATAAACGTGGTGCCCAAGCGCGCCACCGACAAACCGATCACTTCGTTCACCGGCAGCTACGCGTCCGACAGCCAGGTCGGTGGTGCCGTGGATGTCGGCCGGCGTTTTGGTGAAGACAACAAATTCGGTATTCGCTTCAACGGCGTCAAACAGTCCGGCGACACCGAATGGGATCAACAGAATGTCGACCGCGAGATGGCCGTACTCGGCCTGGATTTTCGCGGTGAACGCCTGCGACTCTCGACGGACATCGGGCGCACCGAGCGTGACACCGACGCCCCGCAGGAACGCGTGCAGGTGAACGCCAACGCGCAGGTTCCGCGGGCCAGCGATGTGCGCCACAACTATGCGCAACCCTGGAGCAAGGCGAGCACCAACGACACCTTCGGCACGGTGAACGGTGAGTTCGATGTCAGTGATTCCGTCATGCTGTACGGCGGAGTTGGTGCGCGCAAAAGCAACCATGACTTCCTCCGGCATGCCGTTGCAGTCACCAATGACCGGGGCGATTTCAGCGTGCAGCCGCGTGATTTTACTCGCGACGAAAATGTGCGGACGGCCACGGCCGGGGTGCGCAACTGGTTCCACACCGGTCCGGTGAGCCACGAGGTCAACCTGGCCGCCAGCTACTTCTACATGGACTTCGAAAATGGCGGCGCGCGTTACGCGGCGGCGCCGAGCAACCTCTACAATCCGGTGGAAACACCGACACCGGTCAGACCGACGCGACAGGATCCGAAGGTCTATACCGAAAACCGCTTCAGCGGCGTGGCGTTGTCCGACACCCTGGGTTTCTTCGATGACCAGCTGTTGCTGACCCTCGGCGCGCGCTGGCAGCGGGTCAAGGTTGACGACTGGTCGGATAACATCAAAGGCGACACCGCCTACGATGAGGAAAAGGTTTCGCCATCAGGCGGCATCCTGTTCAAGGCCACCGATAAGCTGTCGCTCTACGCCAACTACATGGAAGGCCTGAGCCAGGGCAAGATCGCGCCGTCGACCTCGATCAACGAAGACGAGATTTTCCCGCCGTTCATCAGCCGCCAGGTCGAGGTCGGCGCCAAGTATGACGCCGGTGCTTTCGCGGTGACCGCCGCAGTGTTCCGGATCAAGCAGCCGGCCTATGAGACCAACGCCACGACACGCGTCTTCGGCCCGAACGGCAAGCGTGAAAACACAGGTGTGGAGTTGAGTGTGTTCGGTGAGCCGCTCGACGGTTTCCGCCTGCTCGGCGGTGTCATGTACATCGACAGCGAGCTGACCAACACCACCAATGGCACTTTCGACGGCAACCGGGCGCCGGCCACGCCGAAATACAACGTCAACCTCGGCGCCGAGTGGGACGTGCCGACTGTTCAGGGCCTGACCCTCACCAGCCGCGGCCTCTATTCCAGCTCGCAATATCTGGATCAGTCCAACAACAAGGAAATCGATTCCTGGGAGCGTTTCGACGTGGGCGCACGCTACGCGTTCAAGGTCGAGGAAAAGAACATCACATTGCGCGCCAATATCGAGAACGTGGCGGACAAGCGCTATTGGAGTTCGGCCGGGGCGTCGGATGACAGCGAGCCAGGGTTGACGCTGTCGACGCCTCGGACCTATCTGCTTTCGGCGACGGTGGACTTCTGACGGCATCTCATTGGCTGACATGACGCCATCGCGGGCAAGCCCGCTCCCACAGTGATCTGTGTTGTTTCACACATTGAGTGAACACCAAGAACCCTGTGGGAGCGGGCTTGCCCGCGATGGCGGCATAGGCAGCGCCGCAAAACTCAGCCCTGTAAATACACCGCATGGGTATGCGTGTACTCGTAAAGCCCATGCTTGCCATCCGCACCACCAATCCCGGATTTACGCACCCCGGCATGGAAGCCCTGCATGGCTTCGAAGTTCTCCCGGTTGACGTAAGTCTCGCCAAAATCCAGCTCGCGCATCGCCTGCATGGTTTTACTCAAGTCGCGGGTGTAGATCGATGAAGTCAGGCCATAGTCGCAATCGTTGGCCAGGGCGATGGCTTCGTCGAGGTCATCGACGATCTGGATCGGCAGCACCGGGCCGAAAATCTCCTCGCGCATGATTTCCATATCGGCGCTGCAACCCGCCAACACCGTGGGCTGGAAGTGGAAGCCATTTGGTAGATCGGCAATTTGCCCGCCACTGATCAAACTTGCGCCCTGACTCAACGCCGTACGGACTTTGCGGTTGACGCTGTCCAGGCCCTGACGGTTGATCAACGGGCCCATTTCTACGTCCGGCCGGGCAATCGGATCACCGTAACGGGTCGCGCTCATCGCCGCAGAAATGCGTTCGATAAACTGATCGGCGACCTTACGCTCGACGTATACCCGTTCGGCGCAATTGCACACCTGGCCGCTGTTGATGATCCGCGAATCGCGAATGGCTTTCACCGCCAGATCGAGGTCGGCATCCGCCAGCACAATGGCCGGCGCCTTGCCGCCCAGCTCCAGGTTGAGCTTGGTGATGTTCGGTGCAGCGGCGGCCATGATTCGCGAGCCGGTGTCGACGCTGCCGGTGAAGCTGATCATGTCCACACCCTTGTGCGCACTGAGCGCCGCGCCCACTCGGCCATCGCCGCAGACCACATTGAACACACCGGGCGGCAGATCGGTTTCGGCGACGAGCCGGGCGAATTCGAAGCAGTTGTTCGGCGTTTCTTCGCTGGGTTTGATAACGATGGTGTTGCCGGTCAGCAGGGCTGGGGCCATCTTGCGGGCGATCAGGAAGAACGGGAAATTCCACGGCAGAATCCCGGCGACCACGCCCAGCGGTTTGCGGAACAGAAAGATATTTTCGTTCTGGCGGTCGCTGGTGATGATTTCGCCTTCAATGCGTCGGGCCCACTCGGCCATGTAGTCGAGGTAATCGGCGGTGAAATTGACCTCGACCTCTGCGAGGCCGCTGACCTTGCCTTGTTCCAGGGTAATGGTGCGCGCCAGGTACTGGACGTTCTCCCGCAGCTTGGCGGCGATGCGGCGCAGATGCCCGGCGCGTTCAATCGCCGGTTTGCGTGACCAGTCTTTTTGCGCAGCACGCGCGGCGGCGAGGGCGCGGTCGACGTCTTCGGCTGTCGAGGCCGGGACTTTCGACAGCGCGACGCCGGTGGCCGGGTTGATCACATCGAGGTGGGCAGCACTGGCCACAAACTGGCCGTTGATGAAGTTTTCGTAGACAGGCACGGACGACATGGGACGACTCCTTGGCTGATCAATAGGTGCGCGACGGCGCGTACTCGGTGGCCGGTGTGCGATAGCGCGCGAGGGTGGTCATGGCGCTCTGGCGCAGCAAGCTGATGTCGATGGCCACCGCAATGAACTGGCAACCCCAACTCTGATAGCGGCGCGCGTCTTCTTCGTTCGGCGCGAGAATGCCGCAGGCCTTGCCGGCCGCGAGCGTTGCGTGCACCGCGTGTTGGATGCGTTCTTGAACCTCAGGATGACCCGGGTTGCCGGCATGGCCGAGGCCGATGGACAAATCCGCCGGGCCGATAAACACCGCGTCCACGCCTTCGACAGCGGCGATTGCTTCGACGTTTTCCACACCCGTGCGCGATTCCACCTGCACGATCAGGCACGCCTGCTCATGGGCGGTGTTCAGGTAATCCGGCACGCCGTCCCAGCGCGTGGCGCGGGTCAGGCCGCCGCCGACGCCACGAATGCCATGCGGCGGATAACGCATGGCGCGCACCAGCGCGGCCGCTTGTTCGGCGGTTTCGACCATCGGGATCATCAGCGTTTGCGCGCCGATATCCAGCAGTTGCTTGATCAGATTGGCATCGCCCGTCACTGCACGCACGACGGGCGCGGTGGAGTAGGGCGCCACCGCCTGCAATTGCGCGAGTACGCCGGGCACGGTGTTCGGCGCATGTTCACCATCGATCAACATCCAGTCATAACCGGTAGTGGCGACGATTTCGGCGGCATAGCCGGTGGCGAAACCGGCCCAGATGCCGTACTGGGTCGCCGGATTTTTCAGCGCGGCCTTGAAAGCGTTGTGAGGCATGTTCATGACGGGGTCCTTTCTCAGCGGTTATACGGCCGATGCAGTTGGCATTCCGGGTTGAGCGTCACGCCGAAACCTGGCTGGTCGAGTGCCGACAGGCGCATGCGACCGTTCACCGGCACCGGTTCGCCGAGCAATTGCGGGTGGAACATCGGCACCACTTCATCCGCTTTCGGCGCCATCATCAGGAACTCGGCGAACGGGCTGTTATGTCGGGTGGCGACGAAGTGATAGCTGTAGACCGACGAGCCGTGAGGAATGACCAGAGCGTTGTGGGCGTCGGCCAGAGCCGAGATCTTCACCAGTTCGGTGATGCCGCCGCACCAGCCAACGTCCGGCTGGATGATGTCGCAGCAATCCATTTCCAGGAGCATGCGGAAGCCCCAACGGGTGGCTTCGTGTTCGCCGGTGGTCACCAGCATGCCTTTGGGCACGTTGTTGCGCAGGGCCGCGTAACCCCAGTAATCGTCCGGCGGCAGGGCTTCTTCGATCCACTTCAAACCGTATTCGTGGGCGCCGACCGCCAGTTTGGTGGCGTAGTTGAGGTCCAGGCTCATCCAGCAATCGAGCATCAGCCAGAAGTCCGGGCCGACCCGTTCCCGCATGGTGGCCAACTCTTCGAGGTTCTTGCGCAGGCCTTCCTCACCTTCGGCCGGGCCGTGGTGCAGCGGCATCTTGCCGCCGATGAAACCCATTTTCTGCGCCAGATCCGGACGGGCGCCGGTGGCGTAGAACTGCAATTCGTCGCGCACCGCACCGCCGAGCAATTGATGCACTGGCTCTTTGCGGATCTTGCCAAGCAAGTCCCACAGCGCCAGGTCGACGCCGGAGATCGTGTTGATGACGATGCCTTTGCGCCCGTAATACAACGTCGATTGGTACATCTGGTCCCAGATTTTTTCGATATCGGTGACCCGCGCACCTTCCAGGAATCGCGCCAAGTGTTTTTCGACGATATACGCGGCAGGCTCGCCACCGGTTGTCACGGCAAAACCGACCGTGCCGTCGCTGGCTTCGATCTCGACCACCAGTGTCCCGAGCACGTTGATGCCGAAAGTGCGGCGGCTCTGGCGGTACTCTGGGTATTTGCTCATCGGCGTAGCGATGTGATCGTCGATCCAGTGGCCGTCCGCCTGATCGTGATAATCCGCGCCGCCGCCTCGCAGGGTGAAGGCGCGGACGTGTTTGATGGTTGGAATGCCCATGGTGTGACTCCTCAGGTTTAAACGGTGGCCGGTGTACTGGAAGGCTTCTGGACGGGTGAGCGGATACCCAGCACCAGCAACGCGGCGATGACAGTGGTGCCGGCCAGCACGTATAAACCGGCGGCCGGTGAATGGAAGGCGCCTTCGGCCCAGTTTTTCAGCACCGGGGCGATGAAGCCGCCGAGGGCGCCGAACGAGTTGATCAAGGCGATCCCGGCCGCCGCAGCGCTGCCGGCGAGGTAGCTGGAAGGGAAGGTCCAGAACACCGGTTGCACGGCGATGAAACCGGACGCGGCGAAGCACAGCGCGACGATGCCGAGGAACGGGCTTGCGAAGGTCACCGAGCAGGCGATCCCGGCTGCCGACATCAGCAAGGTCAGGCAGGCGGTGCGGCGCCGTTCGCCGGTGCGGTCGCTGTAACCGGGGATCAGGTACGCCGCGACGATCGCGCAGATCCACGGAATCGCCGTGACCAGTCCAACCATCAGGCCGACCTTGGTGCCCAACAATCCGCCGACCTGGGTGGGCAGATAGAACACCACGCCGTAGACGCTGGCCTGAATGAGCAGATAAATCAGGCACAGGTACAGCACCGACGGCTGGCACAGGACGTTGAGCAGGCTGCGGCCGTGGTTCTGTTTGTGGCTGTCTTCTTGATCGAGGATGCCTTGCACTTGCTGGCGCTCTTCAACCGTCAGCCACTTCGCATCGGCCGGGCGATTGTCCAGATACCAATAGGCCCAGACACCCACCGCCGTGGCCATCAGGCCTTCAACCGCGAACAGCCATTGCCAGCCGTGGACACCGGCAAATCCGTCCAGCTCCAGCAACAGACCGGACAGCGGGCTGCCGAAGATGAACGCCAGCGGCGCACCGAAGTAGAAGAAGCCCATGGCCTTGCCGCGCGCGGCGCTGGGGAACCAATAGGTGAGGTAGAGGATGACGCCGGGGAAGAATCCGGCTTCGGCCACGCCCAGCAAAAAGCGCAGGATGTAGAAGCTGGTTTCGGTGTGGGCGAAGACCATGGCGGCGGAGACCAGGCCCCAGGTGACCATGATCCGGCACATCCACAGCCGGGCGCCGACACGGTGCAGGATCAGATTGCTCGGCACTTCAAGCAGCGCATATCCGACGAAAAACACCCCGGCACCGAAGGCGAAGGCGGCGTCGCTGATATTGGTGTCGGCTTGAAAGGCTTGTTTGGCGAACCCGACGTTGGCGCGGTCGAGGAAGGCCATGATGTACATCAGCAGCAGGAAGGGCAGCAGCCGCCAGGAAATTTTGGCGAGCAGAGGCGCGGGTAGAGTCTTCATCGCAGTTTTCCTTTGGTAGGGCATTTGTTCTTATGGGAAAGACTGTACGGCCGTGGATCGATGCGTTACAAATCGAATCTAGCTCACAACTGATACCCTCAGGGTATCGATACGAAAGGCCCGCCATGACCACACCGATCATCTCCCGCAGCCTGCTCAACCGCCTGCGCTACAAGCATTTGCACATGCTGGTGACGCTGAGCAGCAGTCAGAACCTGCACCGTGCCTCGCAAAGCCTGAACATGTCGCAACCGGCGGCGACCCGGATGCTGCATGAGATTGAGGACATGTTCGGCTGCGATCTGTTCGAGCGCCTGCCGCGCGGAATGCGGCCAACGGCGTTGGGCAGTGAGTTGATTCGTTTCGCCGAATCCGCCCTCAGCGGCCTCGACCGCTGCGCCGAAGACCTGATCGCGCGGCAGCAGGGCGGTTACGGTTATCTGTCCATCGGCACCATCATGGGCGCCGCGCCTGACCTGGTGATGGATTCGATTGCCGAAATCAAGGCGCTCAATCCGCAGTTGCGCATTCGCATCATGGGCGACACCAGTGACCAGGTGATCCAGCTTCTGGAGCAGGGCCGCATCGACCTCGCCATTGCCCGGCGCAATGCCGCCACCGACAGCGAACATTACGAATTCGAACAGCTGGGCAACGAACGGTTGCTGGTTGTCGTTCACGCCGGTCATCCCTTGGTGCAAAGGGAAGCACTCGAACTCTCGGAACTGGTCAGCGGCTGGCCGTGGATCCTGCAGCCAGAGACCAGTCCGGCGCGCATCGGTCTTGATCAGGCCTTGCAGCGCCTGGCCTTGCCGACGCCCGCCGACATCATCGAATGCAGCTCGGTGTATTCGATGCAGCAACTGATTCAACTGACCGACGCCATCATGGTGCTCTCGGAAACCGCGTTGCGCGACTACCTGAAAATGGGGCTGGTGGTGGCGCTGCCCGTAGAGCTGGACGTGCAACTGGCGCCGTTCGGATTGCTGCTGCGCAAGGGCGAACACATCAGCCGGGAGTTGGGTTTGTTCATCGATTTGCTCCGCAGAAAAGCGGCGATTTTTTGATTCTTCGGTCAGATTTTTGTTACCAGTTGTTTTCTAAAAGCGCATAAATCTATAAAGTTAACCTTTCGGTCAGCTTTGCACTGTCAACACAGCCCTTTGCCTCGTCAAAAAGGGCTTCTGCAAGACTCGAGATCCCCAGAACATAACCAGAAGGGCGGACCCATAACCGCCCAGAGGATGATCCATGTCCAACCGTGAAATATCCCGGCGCTCGTTCCTTCAGGGCGGGCTGGTGGCGGGTGTGAGCGTGACGCTCACGCCGCTCAGCAGTCAGGCGCTGGCGGCCTTGATGGAAAACAGCGTGACCGTGCCGTCCGAGCAATGGCTCGGCAACAACGGCAAGGCGCGCTCGCGTAACGATGCCTTGTCCAAGGTCTGCGGCAGCAAAGTCTTTGCCCGCGACATCCGCGCCAAGGACATGCCGGGCTGGCCGCAGCAACAAGGCCACGCCATGCTGCTGAAAACCACCAAGGCCGATCGCATTTACGCCGGCTACGATTTGTCGTGGCTCGACGCCGAATTGCAGCCGGACCGCATCGTCACCGCCGCTGACCTGGACAAGGACGGCATCGCCTTCCCGGAAGAGCACGCGCCGGATCCGCTGCTGCCGGAAGGCAAGGTGCCGATGTTCATCGGGCATCCGGTGGCGCTCCTGATCTGGAACGACTTCGAGCGTTTCCGTCAGGCCAAGGCCAAACTCAAATTCAATGACAAAGCGATTCGTTACGGCGACAAAGTGCCGTTCTACGAAGGCGATACTTACGGCAGCTTCCGCTACGTGCGCGTCGGCGGGGCGACCTCGGCGGACGAGGACGAATTCGCCAGCCTCAAGGATTCGATCCTGTTCCCGATGCTGCGCAACCGTCGTCCGGTCTGGAATTCCCTGCCGAATCTGCACGGCAACCTGACCGAGCGCGGCCTGTTCTACGCCGAGCGCATGAAGCAGCAGATCGACACGCCGCCAGACAACTGGCTGGTGTTCGACGAGCGCTACAAAACCCCGTCGATCGAACCGGCCGCCATGGAGCCGGACAACGGCAACGGCTGGTACGACCCGGCGACCAAGACCTTGCATTTTGTCGTCGCCACACAGTGCCCGCTGGAGACCGCGACCGAGACCGCGAAGATGATCGCGCCGTCGCGTTTCGGCCTGGCAAACCTGAACATGCACCCCGGTTACACCGTCGGCTACGGTTCCAAAGACCACAACATTTTCGTGTACTACGCGGCGCTTGCAGCGTTGTACGGCGCCGGTGTGCCGGTGCGTCTGGCCAACGATCGCTATGAGCAGTTCCAGAGCGGCATCAAGCGTCATCCGTTCGACATCCGCTATCAACTGGCGGTGGACAAGACCGATCACAGCTTCAAGATTTTCCGCGCCGAGATGAACGTCGACGGCGGCGGCCGGATCAATTACAGCCCATCGGTGGCGGCGGTTGGCGCCACGGCAGCGCAGTCGATCTACTACATGCCGCAGAACGATTTGCAGGTCACCTCCTACCATTCCCGCGCCGTTGAAGCCGGGTCGATGCGCGGTTACGGCACGCTGCAAAGCATGGCCTCCACCGAGATGATGGTCGATGAAATTGCCGATCGCCTCGGCATCGATGCGATTGATCTGCGCAAGAAAAACGCCATGGTCTCAGGCATGAAAAACACCCAGGGCGCGGTGCCGGCGGGTGCCTTGCGCCTGCACGAAATTCTCGATAAAGCCGCTGTCCACGAAGTCTGGAAAAACCGCGACGCGGTCAAAAAGCAGCGTGAAGCCCAGGACCCGGATAACTGGTACGGCGTTGGTTTCGCCATCTGCCAGAAAGACTTCGGCACCGGCTCCGAAGCGCCGATGGCGAGCATCGAATTCACCGCTGATGGGCACATCACCCTGCGCCACATCGGTATCGAAATCGGCACCGGCATGTCCACCTCGCAAGCCTTGGTCGTGGCCGATTTCCTCGGCGTCCCGGCGACTGAAGTGAAGACCGGCGAGACCGAATGGAAAGAGTTGCAGCTGATCACCGGCGGCAATCCGTACATCATGAGCCAGGCCGAGCAGGACAATTTCCTGCGCAATCCGCGTTGGGTCGGCAAGCTCGCCTCGGCTTCGTCGGCGACCAACTCTGCTTACTACTTCAGCCACGCCACCCGTGAAGCGGCGCGCGTGCTGTTCAACCACGGTTTGTGGCCGGCGGCGTTGCAGATCTGGGGCCAAGGCCCTTACGGCGGCCAGGCCAATCCGTATGTGGTGCGCCGCGAAGATGCGCATTGGGTCGACGGCCGACTCACCGCCAACGGCATGCAGCCGCTGAGCTTCGAGCAACTGGCCAGACACGCCCACGAAAAAGGCCTGGTGACCGGCGCAACCGTGCACGGGTTCAACCGCTGGAGCTGGGCCGAGGCCGAGTTCAGCATCGATGGCGTGCGTGAACGTCTGCCGCTCGACGGTCTGGCGGTGAAGTACGGTGATGGCGCTCCGAGCGTGAAAAAGGCGCAGATGAACAGCGCCGGTTTCCACCTGCTCGACCGCCAGAACATCCATTACCCGGACACTCAGTTGAACAACGCGGCGGTGACCTATTACAGCCCGGTCGCGACCCTGGTGGAATTGAAAGTGAACAAGGGGTCGGCCGAGGTTCAGGTGCTCAACCATCATTCGTGGGTCGAGTGCGGTCGTGTGCTGGTGGAAGAACTGGTCAAGGGCCAGCTCGAAGGCGGGATTGCCATGGGCATCGGTCATGCGTTGATGGAGGAGATGCCGCTGTACGAAGGCGGGCCGGGGGAGGGCGATTGGAATTTCAACCGCTACCGCTTGCCGATGGCGCGCCACGTTGCGGTCTGGAAGCAGACGGCCGAGATCCTGCCGCCGCTGTCGCCGAGCGATCCGTCCAAGGGCATCGCCGAAGTGGTGATGATCCCGGTGGTCGGCGCCATCGGTAACGCCGTGGCGCACGCCATCGGTAAACGGGTCCGCGACCTGCCTATCACTTCCGCACGCATCCAGGAGGCCCTCAATGGCTAACCGTCCGCTTCAACTGACCCTCAACGGTCAATCCGTCGGCCCGGTGGACATCCCTGATGACCTGCCGATGATCGACTACCTGCACGAATACAAAAACCTCACCGGCTCGCGTCTCGGCTGCGGTCAGGGCATCTGCCACGCCTGCGTGGTGATCGTCGACAATCCGGACGGCACCAGCGAAGAAGTGCGCACCTGCATCACCGGCGCGCACTATTTCGAAGGCAAAAAGGTGCGGACCATTGAAGGCCACGCGACCCGCGACGAGCAGGGCCAGGTCACCGAACTCAATCCTATCCAGCAGCGCTTCGTCGATGAATTCGCCTTCCAGTGCAGCTACTGCGCACCGGGTTTTGTGAATGCCGCGACGGTGTTGGTGGAGAAGCTGCAGCGTCAGCCCATCGTCAAAAGCCAGCTGGAAAAAGTCATCGAGGACAGCCTCGGTCACCACATCTGCCGCTGCACCGGCTATGTGCGCTACTACAGCGCGACCCGAAACGTGCTGACCGATCTCGGCCTGGTCAAGGAGGGTTAAGCATGAAGCATCTTCTTTCCCGCCTGGCGTTGGCGGTTGGTCTGGCTGCGCCGGTCTTGCTGGCTCATGCGGATGATCAAGTGGTTCGCGGTGCCTATCTCGCCCGTGCCGCCGATTGCATGGCCTGTCACACCGCGCCGGGTGGTGCGCCGTACGCGGGCGGCCTGCCGATCGTCTCGCCGTTCGGCACGATCTATGGCACCAACATTACCCCGAGCAAAGAGCACGGCATCGGTCTGTACAACGATGACGAGTTCTTCGCCGCGCTCACCGAGGGCAAGCGTCGCGACGGCGCGAACCTGTACCCGGCGATGCCGTACACCTCGTATCACCTGATGCCACGCGCAGATTCCGACGCGATTCACGCGTACCTGAAAACCGTCGAGCCGATCGAACGTGCAGCACCGGTCACGAGCCTGAGCTTCCCGTTTAACGTGCGCCTGGGCTTGATGGGCTGGAACATGCTCTACGGCAAGGACGTGAAACTGGAACCGGCTGAAGGTAAAAGCGAAGCCTGGAAACGCGGCCAGTACATGGTCGACGTGCTCGGTCACTGCGGCGAGTGTCACACCCCGCGCGGTTTGCCCGGCGCGATGCAGCAGGACAAACGCATGACCGGCGGCCTGCTCAACGGCTACCTGGCGCCAAGTCTGCTGGCCAATGACCTGGCCGCGCGCGGCTGGAATCATCAGGACCTGAGCTCGTTCCTCAAACACGGCATGAGCGCCCAGGGCACGATGTTCAACGAGATGTTCCCGGTGTTCCACAACAGCACCCAAGGCCTCAATGACCCGGACCTGGCGGCGATGGCGACCTTCCTGCTCGGCGATCAACCGCCGGCGGCGAAAGTGCTGACGGACGTGCCGTTGGACAAACTCAGCGCCAGCGCCCAGCGCGGTCGTCAGGATTACCTGAACGTCTGCGCCGGATGCCACGCGGTCGGCGGCGAAGGCAAGCCACACATCGCCGTGGCTATGCGCGGCAACACCACGTTGCGCCTGGACGATCCGCGCAACCTGGTGCGGGTGATCGACGACGGCATTGGTGAGCAGAAATTCGCCGGGTTCGAACACATGCAACCGATGCCGGGGTTCGCCGAGAAGCTCAGCCATGAGCAACTCACCGATCTGCTGAACTACCTGCGTCAGGGCTGGGGTGGTCAATCGGGTGATCTGGCGGTGAGCGATGTGCAGACGTTACGGGCCGATGCACCGCCGCTCGAGCACAAGGCCCACTGACATGCAGCATCTCGATCTGCAAGTCGTGCGACGGGCGCTGGAATGGTCGACGGCTGGCCAGCGCATCTGGCTGTGCACGGTGCTCGCCACGTATGGCTCGGCGCCGCGCGCGCCGGGCTCGTTGCTGGCGGTGAACACCGACGGGCAATGGATCGGCTCGCTGTCTGGCGGCTGCGTCGAGGAAGACTTTCTCGAGCGCGTCGCCGAGGGCGCGTTTGTTGATGCGGTCAACGTGGTTCGTTATGGCGAAGGCGACGATCCACGTTCGCGCGTGAGTCTGCCCTGCGGCGGCGTTCTCGATGTGCTGGTGGAAAAATTGGAACCCGAGTGCGAGGTTCAGGCTCATCTGCGGGAGCTGGAGTCGGCGTTGCTGGGCCAGCGTCGGCTGATCCGCGAGGTTGATCTGTCGAGCGGTGCGCGCAGTCTGTTTACTGATCGTGAGCAGGGCGTGCGTATCGAGCGTGAGATTGACCGGGTGCGCGTGCGGATCGGTGCGGCTCAGCGCTTGTTGTTGGCGGGGTATTCCAGCGTCGCGCAGGCGTGTGCGGAGTTTGCGGTTGCCTTGGGGTTCGAGGTGATTCTCTGTGATCCGCGTGACGAGGTGCTGGAAGGCGTCGTGCTGGAAAACGTCGAGATTCGTTGTCAACTGCCGTCGGTGTTTATCGCCGACGGCGGCTGCCACAGCGACACCGCGGTGGTGGCTTTGACTCACGATCCGCGGATCGACGACCTTGCGATGATGGAAGCCGTGCGCACCGAGGCGTTTTACATCGGTGTGATGGGTTCCGTGCAGACCTCGCAAAAGCGCTTCGAGCGATTGCGCAGGATTGGTCGGTTGGGAGACGCGGAGTTGGCGCGGATTCATGCGCCCATCGGGTTGAACCTCGGCAGCAAGACCCCGGCAGAAATCGCCCTGGCCGTCCTCGCCGACATCCTGCGAATCCGCAGCGGCATCGCGCGGGATCGGCTTTAACCCGCATTCCAATGTGGGAGTGGCGGTGCGACGATTCGACTTTCTCGCGAAAGCGGTGTGTCATTCAACATAATTGTCTGCTGACACGACGCCTTCGCGAGCAAGCTCGCTCCCACAAAGGATTTCGGTGTTGCTTAGTACCCGAATTTGTCCCGCAACCCGTAGTACCACGCACCCAATGCCGCAAACGGTGTACGCAGCAATTGTCCGCCGGGGAACGGGTAGTGAGGCAGATCGGCAAACGCGTCGAATCGCTCGGCCTGGCCACGCAACGCTTCGGCCAGCACTTTGCCCGCCAGATGCGTGTATGTCACGCCGTGGCCACTGCAACCCTGGGAATAGTAGATGTTGTCGCCAATCCGTCCGACCTGAGGAAGACGCGACAGGGTCAGCAAGAAATTGCCGGTCCAGGCGAAATCAATCTTCACATCCTTGAGCTGCGGGAACGCCTTGAGCATCTTCGGCCGGATGATCGCTTCGATGTTCGCGGGATCCCGCGCGCCATAGACAACGCCGCCCCCGAAGACCAGGCGCTTGTCGCCGGTCAGGCGGTAATAATCGAGCAGGTAATTGCAGTCCTCGACGCAGTAATCCTGCGGCAACAAGCGCTTGGCCAATTCATCGCCCAAAGGCTCGGTGGTGATGACCTGAGTGCCGCAGGGCATCGACTTGGCGGCCAGCTCCGGCACCAGATTGCCGAGATACGCATTGCCGGCCACGATGATGAACTTGGCCCTGACCTTACCCTGTGGCGTGTGCACCACCGGATTTGCGCCGCGCTCAATGCGGACCGCCGGCGACTGCTCATAAATAGTGCCGCCCAGCGACTCGACCGCCGCCGCTTCGCCCAACGCCAGGTTGAGCGGATGAATGTGCCCGCCGCTCATGTCGAGCATGCCGCCGACGTATTGATCGCAGGCCACCACTTCACGAATGCGCTTCTGATCCAGCAACTCAAGCTGCGTATGACCAAAACGTTCCCACAGGCGTTTCTGCGATTCCAGATGGCCCATCTGCTTGGCAGTGATGGCGGCGAACACGCCACCGTCCTTCAAGTCGCACTGGATATTATATTTGGCGACCCGCTCTCGAATGATCCGCCCGCCCTCGAACGCCATTTTCCCCAGCAACTGAGCCTGCTTGGGACCGACGCTGCGCTCGATCACATCAATGTCACGGCTATAACTATTGACGATCTGGCCACCATTACGGCCCGACGCGCCAAAACCCACCTTGGCGGCTTCCAGTACCGTGACCTTGAAACCGTTCTCCAGCAAAAACAGCGCAGAGGACAGACCGGTGTAACCGGCACCGATCACACAGACATCAGTCTCTACGTCATCCTGCAGGGCCGGACGCGGCGGAGCCGCATTGGCCGACGCAGCGTAATAGGATTCGGGGTAGGGGGTGTTCGACATCCGGCTGCCTCTGTTTAATATATTTTACGAGTGCATCGATCCTACCCGAGTTAAAAATCGACCGCCAGCCACCGGAAAATCTTCTTAACCGCCCCGAAATTAAATATTTTGCATATTCATAGGGTTAGCTCGAAAAAAGGTGTTGACACCCCTCCGGAATTCCGTAGAATGCCGCCTCACAGCAGGCACGTAGCTCAGTTGGTTAGAGCACCACCTTGACATGGTGGGGGTCGTTGGTTCGAGTCCAATCGCGCCTACCAAACAAAATCCGCTCTGCTGGGCGGTCTAGAAGGGCTCACCGAAAGGTGAGCCCTTTTTTGTTGTCTGGCGTTTAGCAATTCCAGCCGCTCACCGGCAGACGGTATAGTTCAGTCCGCGAAATTCTCAAGGAGATAATGCTATGGATAAGGCATTTCGAAATCCGATGTTTCTAACCGGCATCCCGTTGGCAATCTGCGGATTCAGCTTTGGCTTGGGCGGTCTATTAAACGAAGCGACGTTCAGTTACATGGCGCCCGGGCTGCTCATTCCAGGGCTCGCTTTTATGTTGATCGGCTGGATGCAAAGGAATAAGTGAGCTTCTCGGCCGTAGCACGCGTGCCCATGCGCCTACGCCATAGCTGATCTTGAGCGTCGAGCAGGTAACTGACTTAAAGAGCAGGATTGATCATCCTGCTTTTTATTTTGATCCCCGATCAGTAAGAACAGGGGCTATCGGTTAAAGCGCTCAACCAGCGAATACTGAGTTTTAGCCGTCTGTGTTAATTCCTTGGTCACCTCGGCGGAATGCCTGGCCTGCTCAGACGTCTGATCGGCGAGGGTTGCGATGGTGGTGATGTTGCGACTGATTTCCTCTGCGACGGCTGATTGCTCTTCAGTGGCGGCCGCTATCTGGGTTGTCATATCAGTGATGTTGGCGACGGCTTCACTGATGCCGATCAGGGCTTTATCGGCCTCCAGCACCCACGCAACTCCCTCTTCGGCCTGGCGCTGGCCGCTTTCCATCGTTTTCACGGCATTGTTGGAAGAGACCTGTAACTTGGAAATCAGGCCGTGAATCTGGGTGGTCGACTCAGTTGTGCGTTGCGCCAATTGGCGCACTTCGTCCGCTACGACCGCGAAACCTCGACCCATTTCTCCTGCGCGTGCAGCTTCAATTGCGGCATTGAGTGCCAACAGGTTGGTTTGATCGGCAATGCCTTTGATCACATCGACAACCGTCCCGATTTCGTTACTGTCTTTAGCCAGTTGCGCGACGGTCTGGCCTGTCTCGCCGACTACATTGGAGAGGCGCTGAATGGCTTCGCGGGTGTCGCGGGCGACGTCGCGTCCACGGCCTGTCAGCACGTTGGCTTCCTGGGTGGCGTCGGCGGTGCGCTGGACGTGGCTTGCGACTTCCTGGGTAGTTGCTGCCATCTGATTGACGGCGGCCGATACCTGTTCGGTCTCGATTCGTTGGCGATCAAGTCCACGGGAGCTGTCTGAGGCAAGGGCGTCAGATCTCCCGGCCAGACCGGTGAGTTGCTCTGCCGTGTCTTGTAAGCGTGTCAGGCAAGTCTTGAGACGTGACGCCTGGCTCACGAAGGCCGTTTCAAGACGCGCCTGATGACCTCGCTCGTCGCTATACATTTGCGCAATCAGTTGGTCGGAAGTGGAAGCCTCTGCCATTTCCAGCAGGTGCAGCGCACCGCGCTTTTGCCGGCGCGAAGCAATCAGGCCCATTGGAGCCGATACCCCTACAGCTACCAATGTTGCCAAGGGAGGACTGAGGAAAACACCGCCCAAAGTACCCACTAAACCTATGGCCAGGAACGGTAGCCAGTCCATTAAGGCGGGTTGCCATTTGTCGCTGCCGGGTACTGCCGACTTACCCAGGCTGATTCGTTTATAGAGGGCCTCGGCCCGGCGGATTTGTTCGATGCTCGGTTTTACCCGGACCGACTCATAACCAACGACTTGGCTACCTTCAAAAACGGGTGTGACGTAGGCGTTGACCCAGTAGTGGTCGCCGTTCCTGGAGCGGTTCTTGACGATGCCCATCCAAGGTTTGCCTTGTTTGAGGGCACTCCACATATGGGCAAATATGGCGGACGGTACGTCAGGATGACGAACGATGTTTTGAGGCGCGCCTATCAGATCTGACTTGTTGAAACCGCTGATTTCTACGAAGGCGTCGTTGCAGTAAGTAATGACCCCTCGCGAGTCCGTTGTCGAGATGAGTTTCTGTTGAGGTCCAAGGGCAACCTCGCGTTGTGTAACGGGTTGATTATTTCTCATCTGTGTTGCTCCTATGCCCTGAACCAGAGACATCGGCACAAATTTGCAAAAGGTTAACGAGTCCTTGGAAATGAACCTGTCGTGCGTCGGAAAGTTTATGTGTCGGCGTATTCGCGTTGGTATTCAGTTGCTGAGATTGTTGGCGATTCAGGCGTAAGATAGCGGTGCTACCTCACCAAAAGGAGCCGCATATGATCGCCGACCAAATGAACAAACAGGCGTCTGAGGGCAAGGCTGTTTGGGATCAATACTTCTGCGCTGCGTTGATTGCGGAAAGCAACCTGACGGCCCCGGTTGTAGGAGGGGCTACTCACGAGGACAGGCAGAACCTGTTGATCGAAAGAGCCAAGGCGCTCGCCGACAAGATGATGGAAAACAGAAAATAACCAGAGCCCAGCCTTCGTGCTGGGTTCTCTGTTTGGCGCTCTGAAAAAATGTCAGTTGCGACACTGGTCTTTGCGGGTTTGATCAAGACCCACAAAAATAGTGTGGATATTGAATCACTTAGAAAATTTATTAACCGAACGGTCCCCAAAATATATTGTTACAAGTGTCGGTTTTAGGTAAGATTGCTTCGCGTTCACCACCACGGTTTATGCATTTTTAAGTCCCAAGCTTCCATCAGCTGCTTGGGATTTTTTTTTGCCTGACATTTGTCCCCCGACGTTTAAGCGTCCCTTGTGCGGCTCCCGCTGTTCCTCCTCTACCCCGAAAACACCGTCTCCAACTCAAGTGCATTCCTTTTTTTTAGACTACTACTGACTGGCCAAACTCAAACTCAGTCTGATGGGAGTCTATCGATGCTGGTTCATTGGTCGCTTGCGGCAATTCACCTGCTGGCTTTTGCCTTGGGGTTCTGGGCGGTACTGACGCGGGGCACGGCATTTCGCCAACTGGCTGCCGGAGCGCGGGAGGCTCGTCGCGTGTTGATGGCCGATAACCTGTGGGGCATCTCTGCCGTCCTGCTCTTGGTCACCGGTGGGATGCGGGCCTTCGGCGGGTATGAAAAAGGGACTGACTACTACCTTCACCAACCCTTGTTCCATCTCAAGATGACGCTCTTCGTTCTGATCCTGCTGCTTGAGGTCGCGCCAATGATCACGCTGATCAAATGGCGGATCGCGCTGAGCCGTGGCGCGCCGATCAATACCGGGCGTGCGAAGCTGTTTGCACGGATCAGTCATGTCGAGGGGTTGCTGGTGCTGCTGATGGTCGTGGCTGCCACGGGCATGGCGCGCGGTGTGACGTTTGGTTAACGAGTCCGATCGCGTTCTTCCTCGGGATTAATCCGAAACGTCTGACAGTCAGGGCAGGGGGCGTGCCGTTAATATCGGCTCACGGTTTTGGCAGGAAGGGGCGAACGGATGAACGTATGGCGACACGAGGCTTGAATCTTTAGCCAGCCGTTGTTCAGGGCTGAACGGGCTGGCTACTGACTGCAACAGGATTCAGGGAGTTTGTGGCTTGTCCGGGGCGGTCAGGCCAGCCTGAATGCGTTGGTAGATTTCTTCGCGATGCACTGCGACGTCTTTCGGCGCGTTGATGCCGATGCGGACTTGCTGGCCGCTCACGCCCAGAATGGTGATCGTAATGTCGTCACCGATATTTATGCTTTCACCGACTTTGCGGGTGAGTATCAGCATGGTCTTCTCCTTGATTGCTTTGTAGGGCACCTGATTCGAACAGTGCAGAGGTCGGTGGTATGTATAGATTAGTGCGAAGTCTCACGGTTTGGGTGCCTCTTTCTGACGCGCAGATGCTGCATTAATTCCCAAGGCGTAACTATACAGAGGCCGCAACCATCATTCTCGTTGTTTTGCGCCCATTTTGCGGCACTCGGGAAGTATTCATGAATGGTAAAATCGTCGCTTTCAGCATTCAGAGGGACACGTTGTGCGCAAAATGGTCTTGGTAATCGCAGTACTGGCGTTGGTTGGGTGCGATCAAGGTAAAGGCGTTGACGCTCAAAAGCCGAAGCCGGCAGTCGTTTCCGCACCGGCGGCGGCCACCGGTCCGCAATGGGATCTCGAAGTGCGAGGCGAAACGCCACAAGCTGTCAGCGACCTGAGCGGCTGGCTGATCGAACACAGTTTTATGTCCAGCGTCGTCAAGGAAAACGGCAAGACCCGGATTCTGCTCGGTCCATTCAATTCGAAAGCCGAAGCCGAAGCCAAGCAGGCCGAGGTCGCTGCAGCGATTACCCGGGCGAAGAAGCAGAACATCGAATTGCTGGTGCTTGAGCGTCCTGTAGCCCAGTAACAGCCCTTTTCACGCAAGCCTTCTGTCGAAGCCCCTTAAAGGGGATCCACATTGACTCGTCTTTAAGCGTAGTCACTGTCGATTCCCAGAAGGAGCTCTCCATGGCCTCCGCCACCCCTTACAAAATCTTCGACGCGGTCCTGGCGCACAAAAAGACCCTCAGCCCGCATTTGATGCGCGTGACCCTGGCCGGTCCGATGGTCACAGAAATGGCCACCTGGGCGCCGGATCAACGGGTAAAGCTGTTCTTTCCAGCCGAGGATGGATCGCCAGCCAGGCTGGCTCATGACCAGCATTGGTATGCGCGCTACCGTTCAATGCCGGCCGACCAGCGTCCGGCGATGCGCACATACACCATTCGCCATTTGCGGGCCGAGCAAGGCGAAGTGGACATCGACTTCGTCTTGCACGGTGAAACCGGTCCCGCCTCCCGTTGGGCAATACGTGCGGTAGCGGGCGAGCCTATCCAGATCGTCGCACCTGATCGCCAGTTTTCAGCGCAAGACGCCGGTGGTTTCGAATGGAAGCCGCCTCACAGGCTCAAGCACTTGTTGCTGGTGGCCGATGCCACTGCATTGCCCGCCGCGCTCGGCATTCTTGACGAGATGGCCGTCTTGGCCGAGCCGCCGATGACACAGGCATTTTTCGAGGTGGACAGCGCAGAAGACGCATTGTCGGTTCCTGAATGGCCGGGGCTGTCGGTGCAGTGGCTGGTCCGGGATTATTCCAGCGGTAAAGCGGCAGGGTCGCTGATGGTTGAAGCGGTCCGTCGGGCGGAGCTGCCGGTCACTTCTTCGCAGGCTCATGAAGCAGTGGAGCTGACGGAAGTCGATGTCAACGAAGAGATCCTCTGGGAAACCTTTGACTCGACTGGTGACGGTTTTTACGGCTGGATCGCCGGCGAAACGGTGGCCGTTATGAGCCTGCGCAAGCACTTGATCAAGGAGCGCGGCATTGCCCGGGAGTCACTCAATTTGATGGGCTACTGGCGCTACAACAAAAGCGGCGGATAGAAACGAAAAAGGCCTCGGGTATTTCCACCCGAGGCCTTCTTGATTTTCAGCGGTCGATCAGCCGCAGGCTTTCATGTCCACGGGCCCGACAAACTCGTTGCCGCGACCCATCACGCACGCCACGCTCTGGTTGCGCTGACGTTCCCAGGCTTCGACCGGATAGGTCTTGTTCCACGCGTCGTACAGTTGGCGATCCTGTTTCGACAGGCGCAAACCGTACTGTTTGCTCATGTAGAAATACGTCCGGGCGATCATGCCGCGAATGGACGGGCGGGGCATGACCTTCTTCGCCTTGAAGTCCACCTGGGTCAGGCACGAGCCATATTGACCCGATTGCACCGGCAGCCAACCGAAACTGAAATTACTGCGATCGCCGTTCACCTCGCCGATGCTCGGCACCAGGTTGTGCAGGTCAGCCTCGGCCTTTTGATAGGTCGGATCGTAGCGTGTGCAGTTCTTGCGTCCACCTTCTTGCCAGCACTGACGTTGATGGCCGATCTGCCATGCCGGCACAATGTGCTCCCACTCGATGCGGGCGGCGCGCTTGGCGTTCTTGCGCGGCACATACCCGCACGCTGCGAGATTGACCTTGTTACCGGTGTATTTGCAGCCGCAATAGAACTCGGTGGATTGCGGCGCGTATAGCTTCCAGGCGACTTTCTTGGCTTCGTTGAAGGTGCGTGGGGCGCCAGCCTGGGCGCCGAGGGTGATGAACAGAAACAGCAAAGCAAACCAGCGGACACTCATTGACTCAATCTTCCTTCGGCACAATCCAGAAAATCTGCACGCCGCCATCGTCGCGATAGGCGAGGGTGACGTTGTCGTTCTCATCGATCTCTTCGAGCAATTGCTCCCACTCATCCACGGGTTCGTCCGGCAGACGGAAGATCAGTGCGGCTTTGGCTTTCTGTGCGGTGGGGGAATTGATGATTTTCTGAACGCGAATGCCCATGCGTTGATAGGCGTCAGGAGAAGCAGAGGTGGTGGCCACGGAATTATCCTTATTAAGCTGTACGTGCATACAGTATTTAACTGTAGGCATTTTCGCAACTGCTTAAAATTCAAGAAAATCCTCTGACAGCAGTTTTTTCCGTTTGGTGTAGGACGAAGGGAAATTTTTTATCGGGATATCGGAGGGGGGTGAACCACTCGCCAAGGCTGGCGAGTGGTGAATGCAGTGCCCGACCGGAGTCGGTCGGGCGAGGGCGAATCAGTATTCCCAGAACATCCGCTGCAGCTCTTTGCTGTCATTGGTCTTGGTCAGCGCGACCATCGCCAGGATGCGGGCTTTTTGCGGGTTCAAGTCATGTGCCACGACCCAATCGTACTTGTCGTCAGGTTGTTCGGCGTTACGCAGGACGAAACCGCCGGCATTGACGTGGGACGAACGAATGATTTGCACGCCGTCCTTGCGCAGGGCCTGCAGGGCAGGGACTACACGCGAAGAGACCGAACCGTTGCCGGTGCCGGCATGGATGATCGCTTTGGCGCCGGACTGAGCCAGTGCCTTGTAGGCCGTATCGCTGACGTTGCCGTAGGAATAGGCGATTTCGACGTCAGGCAGGCTCTTGATGGTTTTGATGTCGAATTCCGAATCCATGGTGTGACGCTTGGCCGGCAGGCGGAACCAGTAGGATTTGCCTTCAACGACCATGCCGAGCGGGCCCCAGGCACTTTTAAACGCCTCGGTCTTGATGTTGATCATTTTGCTGACGTCGCGACCCGACTGGATCTCATCGTTCATGGTCACCAGCACGCCTTTGCCGCGAGCGTCTTTGCTGCTGGCGACGGCGACGGCGTTATACAGGTTCAGCATGCCATCAGCCGACATTGCGGTGCCTGGGCGCATGGAGCCGACGACGATGATTGGCTTGTCGGTTTTTTCCACCAGGTTCAGGAAGTAGGCGGTTTCTTCCAGGGTGTCGGTGCCGTGGGTGATCACGATGCCATCGACGTCTTTGCTGTCGGCCAGTTCGGCGACGCGACGACCCAATTGCAGCAGGTTGTCGTTGGTGATGCTTTCCGAGGCGATCTGCATGACCTGTTCGCCGCGAACGTTGGCCAGTTGGCTGAGCTCCGGAACCCCGGCGATCAGCTGCTCGATACCGACTTTTGCCGCTTGGTAGGTGGCGCTGTTAGCCGCGCTCGCGCCAGCGCCGGCAATGGTGCCGCCGGTAGCGAGGATCACCACGTTGGCCAGTTTCTGTTGGGTTTCGGCTTCTTTTGCCTGAAGAGCGGTAGGCAGGAGCAGCAGGAGGGCCAAAGCGCCCGGAATAAAGGTGTTGAAGGCAGATTTCATTATTTTCTCTCTAGTAGTGAGACGGTGCTG
Organism: Pseudomonas sp. 31-12; assembly: GCF_003151075.1. Lineage (NCBI taxonomy): Bacteria > Pseudomonadati > Pseudomonadota > Gammaproteobacteria > Pseudomonadales > Pseudomonadaceae > Pseudomonas > Pseudomonas sp. 31-12. The sequence continues at coordinate 4,558,458 of NZ_CP029482.1, read as the reverse complement.
ATGCAAGTTCATCTAGATACGCCCCAGGCAGATCTGAACGCCTGGGGTGTAGGTGAAGAGCAGGATCTGTACCAGCCCTACGTTGAAAGAGAAAAACTTTTAACATGATGATTTATATCAATATTTATCTATTTGGCTACCGGCGTTAAACGGCCTCGTGTCCGGGTTTCCGAATAAGTTGAGGATTCGCGTTCGGCTCTCCGAAAAGGCCTACGACCTCTGGTGAACACATCGCCTTGCCAGAAAGAAAATCAGTGCTAAAGAAACTCGCGCACAGGTCGATGCCCCTTCAAGGATTTTTTTCGGGAGTTCACATGTCTTTTTCTGTCGGTTTTCCAAATGCGAGCGCAATCACCATCGGTGGCAAGACTCCGTCAACGATCAATGCCTTGAGCGAAGCGACTGAAGAAGCGTCGACTCAACTGACGGGAAAAGAAGAGAATCAGGTCAGAACCGGTGGTGCTGCTCAGAGCGAAAGCAAATCCGAGACCAAAAGCAGCCAAAGTATTGCGGTGCAGATGCTGCTCAAGCGCATGCAGGAACTGCAACAGCAATTGCGCGAACAACAGCAGCAATTGGCGGCCGCTCAGGCAGCGACTTATCCAACCGAGGAAGCCAAAGCCACCGCTGTCATGTCGATCCAGGGGCAGATCGCCGATACCAATGGCGCGTTGGCCCAGGTGACGGGCAATCTGGTGAAAGAACTGGCCAAGGACTCCAGCACTGGCGCGCTGGTCAGCACGACCGCGTGATGGGCAGGGTTGGTTTTTGCCAACAGAGACACAAAACAGGTCGTTGACAAATCCCGGCAGGGTTCGCATAGTTCGGTCTACGCAAACGTTTGCGCGCCGTTCTTGATGGCTCGGTCCATTGACGGACGCAATGAAGCTTACGCCAGCGCAAGCGTTGCTCACAATAATCATAAGATCGGAGTGAACCCATGAAGCTGCCATTCGCTGGACGTCTTCTTGCTGTCGCTATGCTGGCCGCTGCATCCGCTGCGCTGCCTGTCTCTTCGGCTTTCGCCGAGACTCCTGAAAAGCCCAAAGTCGCGCTGGTCATGAAATCCCTGGCCAACGAGTTCTTCCTGACCATGGAAGATGGCGCCAAGGCTTATCAAAAAGACCATTCCGGCGATTTCGAACTGATCTCCAACGGCATCAAGGACGAAACGGATACCGCTGGGCAGACGCGTATCGTCGAGCAAATGATTCTGGCCAAGGTCAATGCGCTGGTCATCGCGCCGGCCGACTCCAAGGCCATGGTTCCGGTGATCAAGAAAGCCATCGATGCCGGTATCACCGTGATCAACATCGATAACCAGCTGGACCCGGGCGTGGTCAAAAGCAAGAACATCAACGTCCCGTTCGTAGGCCCGGATAACCGCAAAGGTGCGCGTCTGGTTGGCGAGTACCTGGCCAAGCAACTGAAGGCCGGTGACGAAGTCGGCATCATCGAGGGTGTGTCCACCACCACCAACGCCCAGGCCCGCACCGCAGGCTTCAAAGACGCGATGGAAGCGGCGCAGATCAAGGTTGTCTCGTTGCAATCCGGTGACTGGGAGATCGACAAGGGCAACAAGGTTGCTGCCTCGATCCTCAGCGAATACCCGGAAGTCAAAGCGCTGCTGGCCGGTAACGACAGCATGGCCGTCGGTGCCGTTTCCGCCGTGCGTGCGGCAGGCAAGGCCGGCAAGGTGCAAGTGGTTGGTTACGACAACATCAACGCCATCAAGCCAATGTTGAAAGACGGCCGGGTCCTGGCTACCGCTGACCAGTTTGCCGCCAGGCAAGCCGTGTTCGGTATCGAGACAGCGCTGAAAATCATCAAGGGCGAGAAGGTCGACAGCGGCGCCAACGGCGTGATCGAAACTCCGGTAGAGCTGGTTACCAAGTAAGCCTTCTGGCGACACAACGGTGCTCGCCCGTCCGGGCGAGCGCATGGAGAGTTTTATGTCAGTTTCCGCCCCGAACGCTGTCCTCTCGGTCAGCGGCATCGGCAAGACCTACGCCCAACCTGTCCTGACCGGCATTGACCTGACGCTGATGCGCGGTGAAGTGCTGGCGCTGACCGGCGAGAATGGCGCTGGCAAAAGCACGCTGTCGAAAATCATTGGCGGACTGGTCACGCCGACCACAGGCCACATGCAGTTCCAGGGGCAGGACTACCGCCCCGGCAGCCGCTCCCAGGCTGAAGACCTGGGCATCCGCATGGTCATGCAAGAACTTAATCTGTTGCCGACCCTGTCGGTGGCGGAAAACCTGTTTCTCGACAATCTGCCGAGCAATGGCGGCTGGATCAGTCGCAAGCAACTGCGCAAAGCCGCGATCGAGGCCATGGCCCAGGTCGGGCTCGATGCGATCGACCCGGACACCCTGGTCGGCGAACTCGGCATCGGCCATCAACAAATGGTCGAGATCGCGCGCAACCTGATCGGCGATTGCCATGTGCTGATCCTCGACGAGCCGACGGCCATGTTGACCGCGCGTGAAGTCGAGATGCTGTTCGAACAGATCACCCGCCTGCAAGCGCGCGGCGTGTCGATCATCTACATTTCCCACCGCCTCGAAGAACTGGCACGGGTCGCCCAGCGCATTGCGGTATTGCGCGACGGCAACCTGGTTTGCGTCGAGCCGATGGCCAATTACAACAGCGAGCAACTGGTCACTTTGATGGTCGGCCGCGAACTCGGCGAACACATCGATCTGGGGCCGCGCAAGATTGGCGCTTCCGCGTTGACGGTCAAAGGCCTGACCCGCTCCGACAAGGTTCGCGATGTGTCCTTCGAAGTCCGCGCCGGCGAGATTTACGGGATTTCCGGATTGATCGGGGCAGGGCGCACCGAGTTGCTGCGTCTGATCTTCGGTGCCGACACCGCGGACAGTGGCACCGTCGCACTGGGTTCGCCGGCCAAGGTGGTGAGCATTCGTTCGCCGGCCGATGCGGTCGGTCACGGCATCGCCCTGATCACCGAGGACCGCAAAGGCGAAGGCCTGCTACTGACGCAGTCAATCAGCGCTAACATCGCGCTGGGCAACATGCCGGTGATTTCCAGCGGCGGCATCGTCAACAACGCTGACGAAATGTCCCTGGCCCAGCGTCAGATCGATGCCATGCGCATCCGCAGTTCGAGCCCGACGCAACTGGTCTCCGAGCTGTCGGGTGGCAACCAGCAGAAGGTCGTGATCGGTCGTTGGCTGGAGCGTGACTGTTCGGTGATGCTGTTCGATGAGCCGACCCGGGGCATCGATGTCGGCGCCAAGTTCGACATCTATGCACTGCTCGGTGAGCTGACCCGACAGGGCAAGGCGCTGGTGGTGGTATCCAGCGACCTGCGTGAACTGATGCTGATCTGCGACCGGATCGGTGTGTTGTCGGCGGGACGCCTGATCGAGACCTTCGAGCGCGACAGCTGGACCCAGGATGATTTGCTTGCCGCCGCGTTCGCCGGCTACCAAAAACGTGATGCGTTGCTCAACGAAGCAGCGCCTAGGGATCTTTCATGAAAACTGCATCTCCTGCCGGCAAACGTAGTGGCAATTTCTACGGCTTGGGTACCTATCTGGGCCTGGCCGGTGCCTTGCTGGCGATGATCGCGCTGTTCTCGGTATTGAGCAGCCACTTCCTGTCTTACGACACCTTCAGCACCCTGGCCAACCAGATTCCCGATCTAATGGTGTTGGCGGTCGGCATGACGTTCGTGCTGATCATCGGCGGTATCGACCTGTCGGTCGGCTCGGTCCTGGCGCTCGCGGCGTCGGCCGTCAGCGTGGCGATTCTCGGCTGGGGCTGGAGCGTCCTGCCGGCAGCGCTGCTCGGAATGGCGATTGCGGCATTGGCCGGGACCATCACCGGATCGATCACCGTGGCGTGGCGAATTCCGTCGTTCATCGTGTCCCTCGGCGTGCTGGAAATGGCCCGCGGCGTGGCGTATCAGATGACCGGTTCGCGTACGGCTTACATCGGTGATGCCTTCGCCTGGCTGTCCAACCCGATTGCCTTTGGCATCTCGCCGTCCTTCATCATTGCCTTGCTGATCATCATCATCGCCCAGGCCGTGCTGACCCGCACTGTGTTCGGTCGCTACCTGATCGGCATCGGCACCAACGAAGAAGCGGTGCGTCTGGCAGGGATCAATCCAAAACCCTACAAGATCCTGGTTTTCAGTCTGATGGGGTTGCTGGCCGGTATTGCCGCGCTGTTCCAGATTTCCCGTCTGGAAGCGGCAGACCCGAATGCGGGCTCCGGCCTGGAGCTGCAAGTGATTGCCGCCGTGGTGATCGGCGGAACCAGCCTGATGGGCGGCCGTGGTTCGGTGATCAGCACGTTCTTCGGGGTTCTGATCATCTCCGTACTGGCGGCGGGCCTGGCGCAGATCGGCGCGACCGAGCCGACCAAACGCATCATCACCGGCGCAGTGATCGTGGTGGCGGTGGTGCTGGATACTTATCGCAGTCAGCGCGCAAGCCGGCGGACCTGAGTCATGGCAACGATCAAGGATGTAGCGGCACTCGCGGGGATTTCCTACACCACGGTTTCCCACGTGGTGAACAAGACCCGGCCGGTCAGCGAAGAGGTGCGGATCAAGGTCGAGGCGGCGATCAAGACCCTGGACTACGTGCCGAGCGCCGTGGCCCGTTCATTGAAAGCCAAGACCACGGCGACCATCGGGTTGCTGGTGCCTAACAGCCTCAACCCGTACTTCGCCGAACTGGCGCGCGGCATCGAGGATTACTGCGAGCGCAACGGCTATTGCGTGATCCTCTGCAACTCCGACGACAACCCGGACAAACAGCGCAGTTACCTGCGCGTGTTGCTGGAAAAGCGTATCGACGGGCTGATCGTTGCCTCGGCCGGTGGTGACGCGGGGCTGGCAGAAGGTCTTGCTGGGGTGCGCACGCCGATGGTGATCGTCGACCGCGGTCTGGAAGGTGTGAACGCCGACCTGGTGCGTATCGATCACGAATACGGCGCTTATCTGGCCACCCGGCATCTGCTCGAACTTGGCCACCGGGACATCGCCACCATTGGCGGACCGGCCGGTACCAGCGTGGCGCAGATGCGTCTGGCCGGTTATTGCCGTGCCTTGAAAGAGGCGGGCGTGGAAGTGCATCGCGAGCGCATGCTGGAAAGTGACTTCACCAGCACGGGCGGTTACAACGCCGCCGCGATTCTGTTGGAAAAGAACCCGCCCAGCGCGATCTTCGCCGGCAACGACATGATCGGCATCGGCGTGCTGCGAGCGGCGGCTGAACGCAACGTGCGTGTGCCGACCGAACTGTCGGTGATCGGCTTCGACGATATCCAGATGAGCCGTTATGTCTATCCGGCGCTGACCACCGTGGGCCAGTCGATCCTGCAGCTGGGTGAGATGGCGGCCGAGGTTCTGCTACGACGGATCGCAACACCCCACATGGCCACCGATCAACGAATCGTGACGCCCAGTATTGTCCTGCGAGAATCGACTGCGCCGCTCGCCGGTGTGTTCGACGAATACCGCTGAAACCGAATTGACGAGTGATGTATGCCAGCAAAAGTAGTGGTGATAGGCAGCCTGAACATGGACCTGGTGACCCGGGCTCCACGGTTGCCCCGTGGCGGTGAGACGCTGATCGGCGAGTCGTTTGCCACGGTGTCCGGCGGCAAGGGCGCGAACCAGGCAGTCGCCGCGGCGCGCCTGGGGGCGCAGGTGTCGATGGTCGGTTGTGTCGGCAGCGATGCTTATGGCGAAGAACTGCGCGGGGCGCTGTTGGCCGAGCAGATCGACTGCCAGGCCGTCAGTACTGTTGAAGGCTCGAGCGGCGTGGCCTTGATTGTGGTCGATGACAACAGTCAGAACGCAATCGTGATCGTCGCCGGTGCCAACGGTGCGTTGACGCCACAGGTGATCGACCAGTTCGATGCCGTGTTGCAGGCGGCGGACGTGATCATTTGTCAGCTGGAAGTGCCGGATGCCACGGTGGGTCATGCCCTCAAGCGCGGCCGTGAGCTGGGCAAAATCGTCATCCTCAACCCGGCCCCGGCCAGTCGCCCGTTACCGGCGGATTGGTATGCGTCGATCGATTACCTGATCCCCAATGAAAGCGAAGCCTCGGCCCTCAGCGGGTTGCCGGTGGACTCCCTTGAAACCGCCGAAACTGCCGCGACCCGCTTGATCGCATTGGGCGCCGGGAAGGTCATCATTACTCTGGGTGCTCAAGGATCGATGTTCGCCAACGGCGCAGGCTTCGAGCATTTCCCTGCGCCGAAGGTGAAGGCTGTTGATACCACGGCGGCTGGCGACACCTTCGTCGGTGGTTTCGCCGCCGCGCTGGCGTCCGGCAAAACCGAAGCAGAAGCGATCCGTTTTGGTCAGGTCGCTGCGGCGCTGTCGGTCACCCGTGCCGGTGCGCAACCTTCGATTCCCACCTTGTCCGATGTACAGGCGTTCAAAGCACCATGAAAAAGACACCTTTGCTCAACGTTGCACTGTCGCGGCTGATCGCTTCCCTGGGGCACGGCGACATGGTCGTGATCGGCGATGCCGGTCTGCCGGTTCCGCCGGGCGTCGAACTGATCGACCTGGCCCTGACCCAGGGCATTCCTGATTTTGTCAGCACCTTGAAGGTTGTGCTCAGCGAAATGCAGGTTGAGCGCCATGTGCTGGCGCAGGAGATTCTGGACAAACAACCACCTGCCTTGAGCTCGCTGGATGAGCTGAATGCCAAAGGCGCGCTGGGCCAGCGTGAGTTGCTCAGTCATGACCAATTCAAAGTCCTCAGCCGACAGGCGCGAGCGATTGTTCGTACAGGCGAATGTGCGCCGTACTGCAACATCGTGCTGGTATCGGGAGTGACGTTCTAACGCCCTGTACTCAGATTTGTTCCCCCACGCACAAGGAGTGCGATATGCACCGCTATGCTCAGAAACTGCACCACCTGCTCCGGAGTCTGCTGCTTTTGTCCCTGATTACTGCAACGAGCGCCCAGGCGGCGGAAAAGATCGACTTGATCATCGATACCGATCCCGGTGCCGATGACGTAGTCGCCTTGCTGTTCGCGTTGGCATCGCCGGAAGAGTTGAACATTCGTGCGCTGACCACCGTCGCCGGCAACGTGCGTCTGGACAAGACTTCGCGAAACGCACGATTGGCTCGCGAGTGGGCAGGGCGCGAGGAGGTGCCGGTCTATGCGGGCGCACCGAAACCGTTGATGCGCACGCCGATCTATGCCGAGAACATCCATGGCAAGGAAGGGCTGTCGGGCGTCACCGTGCACGAGCCGAAGAAAGGCCTGGCCGAAGGTAATGCGGTCAATTACCTGATCGATACCTTGAAGGCCGCCAAGCCCCACAGCATCACCATCGCCATGCTGGGTCCACAGACCAACCTGGCCCTGGCGCTGATCCAGGAACCTGAAATCGTTCAGGGCATCAAGGAAGTGGTGATCATGGGTGGCGCGCATTTCAACGGCGGCAACATCACCCCGGTGGCCGAGTTCAACCTGTTTGCAGACCCGCAGGCTGCGGAAGTGGTACTCAAAAGCGGCGTGAAGCTGACGTATCTGCCGCTGGACGTGACCCACAAAATTCTCACCAGTGACGCGCGCCTGAAGCAGATCGCGGCGATCAACAACAATGCCAGTAAGCTGGTGGGCGACATTCTCAATGAGTACGTCAAAGGCGACATGGAGCACTACGGTATTGCGGGTGGCCCGGTGCATGACGCCACCGTCATCGCCTACCTGCTCAAGCCTGAGTTGTTCACCGGTCGCTCGGTCAACGTGGTAGTGGATAGCCGCGAAGGCCCGACCTTCGGTCAAACTATCGTCGACTGGTATGACGGCCTGAAAGCGCCGAAGAACGCGTTCTGGGTGGAAAGCGGCGACGCTCAGGGTTTCTTTGATCTGCTGACCCAGCGTCTGGCTCGCCTGAAGTAAGCCATGCACCCGCAGGTGCCAGCCTGCGGGTTTTACGCCCGCTCGTTCTCTGTCAGGCCCATATAGTCGGCGGGGTATTTCTCGAATATCTGCGCGATGAATTTATTGGCCGCTTCGGTTCCCAGTTCCTTGACCAACAGATCGATGCCGATGATTGCGAACTCTTCCGGGCTGCCCGGGCTGTAAGAGCTGTGACCCTGCGGCCACTTTACTGTGATGTTGGCGTCGATGCTTATGGTGGACATGATGGCGCTCGTGAAGTCGGGAAAGTCTGAGTGTCGAGTTAACCATTTTGCGCGGCGTTTGGCACTCCGACTTAGGCATGAGAGGAGGGCTATGCGACACTTGGTCTTTGACGGATTTTCAAGGACCGCGCTGTGCAGATCGATTTGAACACGCCCGACGGCTTGACCCTCGAGGCGGTGCGCCAGTTGCTGGCTTCTGCCAGTGATGACGAACACACGCAACTGCGGGTGACCAAGGCCGGCATTGCCTACATTTCATCTGGCGTTGTGGGCGGCACCGATATCAACGGACTATTGTTTCGCCTGGAGACGTGGGCCAAGGGCTCCGGCTATGTAGGATTGGTCGCGGCCAGCGATGAGGTCTGGGTCATGCAGATCTTCAATGCGCTGAAAGAGAACTGGCCAAACCCGCCGTATGATTACATCGACGTCTATTGAGGGCCGTTCATATTCAGTCACGATTGAGTGATGAACGGCAGGGCGATGCTCAGGCAAACTCGCCGCTTGTGCGGCTTGAGGGCAGAGTGATGTCACTCGCCCTGAAACCAAATGCCGGATTGGCGGTCGCAAGATCTCAGTTTAACTATTGGAAAAAAGGAGGCTTCATGCCTTGGAAGCTCGCGTCATTGGGTACTTTGTTCGCCGTCACTGTGTTGGCTGGTTGCAGCAGCACGTCCTCCGAGTCGGCGGCAGACCCTGTAGCGACGACTGACACAGGTCACAGCCGTTGTGAGGCAAAGGCTGCCGAATTCGCCATTGGCAAACCGGCTTCGCCCGCATTGCTGGAGCAGGCGCGTACCCGCGCAGGTGCACAGAACGCACGTTTCCTGTTGCCTAACGATATGGTGACGCTGGAATACCGCTCCGATCGCCTGAACCTGAATACCGATGACAGCCGGGTGGTCACCCGCGTCAACTGCGGCTGATCGTTTCGGGCTTTTGCTTCGCCCATAAAAAACCCCGTCACATGGACGGGGTTTTTTTAGTGCGGCTGAAAATTACTCAGCGCGGACTTGTGCAGCTTGCATACCCTTTTGGCCTTTCTCAGCCACGAAGGAAACGGTCTGGCCTTCTTTCAGGCTTTTGAAACCGTCGCTTTCGATAGCTTTGAAGTGTACGAACAGGTCGTCACCGCCACCTTGAGGAGTGATGAAGCCGAAGCCTTTTTCATCGTTGAACCATTTAACGGTGCCGGTTTGGCGATTAGACATGGTGTATCTCCAAGAAACATATATTTTCAGTAGTGCTGTGCTGCTCAGGCCAACTGGGCACACCGGGGTATCATAGTCGAAATGTTCGCTTTGGGAGCCCCCCGGACGTGCTGTTTGCCCTACAGTCGCGTTCCGTTTGCTGCTTGATGTAGCTGAAAGCCCCGTTTTACAAGGCTTTCAGCCGAAAGTAAAGACGATAAAAAAACCTGTAAATCCTGCATAAATTGTACGAAAAAGCTCAAATGCAGCACTTTTTATCAGCGATAAGCTGAGTCAAAAGGACTTTTTTGTCACTTTTTCGCCGGTGTATCGGCCTTGCATTTGGCTATCTGGCCGAGTGCTTTCTGTTGCAAATCCGGGCTGGCCTTGTTGTCCATCAGCGCCTGGATATCGCCGGCCGGATACGATTTGATCGCATCAGCACCGCAAGCGCAGTGAGCCTTCGCTGCGGCAGCACCGATCTGCGGGGTTGCAGCCTGTGTGCATTGAGCCATGTATTTATCGCGCTCGCCCTTGGGCCAATCGGCGTGGGCGGCCAGTGGCAGCAGCAGAACGATGGGGGCGACGACTGCGAACAAACGATTCAGACGCATGCTGGATGCTCCTTGTGGGTCAATGTCTTGTTATCTAGAGGGGTAAAGCAGGGTTCAAGTTCAGCACTCTGGCATAAATTGCATGATTTGCCCCGGCATAAAGCCTCGTTGCATCGACGACCGTTCATCTGTGCTAGCATGCCTCGCTCGGGCGTTTGCAGGCTCCGGATGACCTTCAGTCCCGGTGGCGGCAGATGCGCGAATAACCCTGATTTGAATCCCAGTCACTCTGGTTCGGTTTTCCGGTTGGCCGCAAGGCTCCTGCCGCTGTAAGGCAGGCGTTCGTCATTGAATGGCCTGGATCGGATCTTGTACTGGCTCATCCCAACCCACGTGACCTTTGGTAGGGGTCACCACTAGGAGAGGAGGCGCCATGCCAACTATTACTCTTCCCGACGGCAGTCAACGTTCATTCGATCACCCGGTTTCCGTAGCCGAGGTCGCCGCATCCATTGGTGCTGGCCTGGCCAAAGCCACCGTTGCCGGCAAGGTCAATGGCAAGCTGGTCGACGCCAGCGACATCATCGACAGCGATTCCACGCTGCAAATCATTACGCCAAAGGATGAAGAGGGGCTGGAGATCATTCGCCACTCTTGCGCCCACCTGGTTGGCCACGCGGTCAAGCAACTGTACCCGACGGCCAAGATGGTCATCGGTCCGGTCATCGACGAAGGCTTCTATTACGACATCGCCTTCGAGCGTCCATTTACTCCGGACGACCTGGCCGCGATCGAACAGCGCATGCAGCAGCTGATCGAAAAAGATTACGACGTGATCAAGAAAGTCACTCCGCGCGCCGAAGTGATCGAAGTGTTCAAGGCCCGTGGCGAAGACTACAAGCTGCGCCTGGTCGAGGACATGCCGAACGAACAGGCCATGGGCCTGTACTATCACGAAGAATACGTCGACATGTGCCGCGGCCCGCACGTGCCGAACACGCGCTTCCTGAAATCCTTCAAGCTGACCAAGCTGTCCGGCGCCTACTGGCGTGGCGATGCCAAGAACGAGCAATTGCAGCGCGTTTACGGCACCGCATGGGCGGACAAGAAGCAGCTGGCGGCTTACATCCAGCGCATCGAAGAAGCTGAAAAGCGCGATCACCGCAAGATCGGCAAGCGCCTGGGCCTGTTCCATACCCAGGAAGAGTCGCCGGGCATGGTGTTCTGGCACCCGAACGGCTGGACTTTGTATCAGGTGCTCGAGCAGTACATGCGCAAGGTTCAGCGCGACAACGGCTATCTGGAGATCAAGACTCCGCAAGTCGTTGACCGCAGTCTGTGGGAGAAATCCGGGCACTGGGCCAACTACGCCGACAACATGTTCACCACGCAGTCGGAAAACCGCGACTACGCAATCAAGCCAATGAACTGCCCTTGCCACGTGCAAGTGTTCAATCAGGGCCTGAAGAGCTACCGCGAGTTGCCGATGCGTCTGGCCGAATTCGGTGCTTGCCACCGTAACGAGCCATCGGGTGCGCTGCACGGCATCATGCGCGTGCGTGCGTTCACTCAGGATGACGCCCACATCTTCTGCACTGAAGAGCAGATGCAAGCCGAATCCGCCGCATTCATCAAGCTGACCATGGACGTTTACGCCGACTTCGGCTTTAAAGACGTCGAAATGAAGCTGTCCACTCGTCCGGAAAAACGCGTGGGTTCCGACGAATTGTGGGATCGCGCCGAAGCTGCATTGGCTGCAGCCCTTGATAGCGCTGGCTTGCCGTATGATCTGCAGCCGGGCGAGGGTGCATTCTATGGTCCGAAGATCGAATTCTCGCTGAAAGATTGCCTCGGCCGTGTCTGGCAGTGTGGTACCCTTCAGCTCGATTTTAACCTGCCTGTCCGTCTGGGAGCCGAATACGTCTCCGAAGACAACAGTCGCAAGCACCCGGTGATGTTGCACCGGGCGATCCTCGGATCCTTCGAACGTTTCGTCGGAATCCTGATCGAGCACTACGAGGGTGCATTCCCTGCGTGGCTGGCTCCGACCCAGGCAGTGATCATGAATATCACTGACAAACAGGCCGATTTTGCCGCCGAGGTTGAAAAAACCCTCAATGAAAGCGGATTTCGTGCCAAGTCTGACTTGAGAAATGAAAAGATCGGCTTTAAAATCCGCGAGCATACTTTGCTCAAGGTTCCTTATCTCTTGGTTATCGGAGATCGGGAAGTCGAGATGCAGACTGTCGCTGTGCGTACTCGTGAAGGTGCTGACCTGGGCTCGATGCCCGTCGCCCAGTTCGCTGAGTTTCTCGCGCAAGCGGTTTCCCGGCGTGGTCGCCCAGATTCGGAGTAATTACTATTAAGCGTGAAATGAGACAAGATAAACGAGCTGCACCGAAAGCCCCGATCAACGAGAATATCTCGGCACGCGAGGTTCGGTTAATTGGGGCTGAAGGTGAACAGCTTGGGATTGTGTCAATTGAAGACGCGCTTCTTAAGGCTGAAGAGGCCAAACTGGATTTGGTGGAAATTTCCGCCGATGCAGTACCCCCTGTTTGCAAACTGATGGACTACGGCAAATCGATCTTCGAGAAGAAGAAGCAGATTGCCGCGGCCAAGAAAAACCAGAAGCAGATTCAGGTTAAAGAAATCAAGTTTCGTCCAGGGACGGAGGAAGGGGATTACCAGGTAAAACTGCGCAACCTGGTACGTTTCCTGAGTGATGGGGACAGGGCCAAGGTATCCTTGCGATTCCGCGGCCGTGAGATGGCCCACCAGGAGCTGGGGATGGAACTCCTCAAGCGAGTTGAAGGTGACTTGCTCGAGTACGGTTCGGTCGAACAGCATCCTAAGATGGAAGGACGCCAGCTGATCATGGTCATCGCCCCGAAAAAGAAGAAGTAATCATCAGGGCACGGCAGGCCTTCTGATTATGTTTATCAACTGAATGCGGAGTATCCGAACATGCCAAAAATGAAAACGAAAAGTGGTGCTGCTAAGCGGTTTCTGAAAACTGCTAACGGTATCAAGCACAAGCACGCTTTCAAGAGCCACATCCTGACTAAAATGTCGACCAAGCGTAAGCGTCAACTGCGCGGTAGCAGCTTGCTGCATCCGTCTGACGTGGCAAAAGTCGAGCGCATGCTGCGCCTTCGTTAATTTTAGTCAAGAATAGAGGAAGTAACTCATGGCTCGTGTAAAGCGTGGCGTCATTGCCCGTAAACGTCACAAAAAAATTCTGAAACTTGCTAAAGGCTACTACGGCGCTCGCTCGCGCGTATTCCGTGTTGCCAAGCAAGCGGTAATCAAGGCAGGCCAATACGCCTACCGTGACCGTCGTCAGAAAAAACGTCAGTTCCGCGCTCTGTGGATCGCTCGTATCAACGCTGGTGCACGTATCAACGGTCTGTCCTACAGCCGTTTCATCGCCGGCCTGAAAAAAGCGTCCATCGAGATCGACCGTAAGGTTCTGGCTGATCTGGCAGTGAACGAAAAAGCGGCGTTTGCTGCGATTGTCGAGAAAGCTAAAGCCACCTTGGCTTAAGTACCCCCGACAGTCACCCGGCCTCACCTCTGTGGGGCCAGGTGTTAAACGTCATAAATAGGGGAAGAGCCTTCAAGCTCTTCCCCTATTTTGTATCTGGAGTCTGTACATGGAAAACCTGGATGCGCTCGTCTCTCAAGCACTAGAGGCTGTGCAAAGCGCTGAAGATATCAATGCCCTGGAGCAAATCCGGGTTCACTACCTTGGCAAGAAGGGTGAATTGACTCAGGTGATGAAGACCCTGGGGAATTTGCCGGTAGAAGAGCGTCCGCAAGTCGGCGCCCTGATCAACGTTGCCAAGGAGCGTGTCACAGAGGTTCTCAATGCCCGCAAGGCACTGTTTGAAGAGGCCGACCTGGCCGCCAAACTGTCTGCCGAGTCCATTGACGTGACCCTGCCTGGCCGCGGCCAGACCTCGGGTGGTCTGCATCCGGTTACGCGTACTCTGGAACGTATCGAACAGTTCTTCACCCACATTGGCTACGGCATCGCCGAAGGCCCTGAGGTCGAAGACGATTACCACAACTTCGAAGCGCTCAACATCCCAGGCCATCACCCGGCCCGGTCGATGCATGACACCTTCTATTTCAATGCCAACATGTTGCTGCGCACCCATACCTCGCCGGTACAGGTCCGCACCATGGAATCGAAACAGCCGCCGATCCGCATCGTCTGCCCAGGCCGTGTGTACCGTAGCGACTCCGATATCACCCACTCGCCGATGTTCCACCAGGTCGAAGGCCTGCTGGTCGACCGCGATATCAACTTCGCCGACCTGAAAGGGACGATCGAAGAGTTCCTGCGCGTGTTCTTCGAAAAAGAACTGGCCGTGCGTTTCCGTCCTTCGTACTTCCCGTTCACCGAGCCGTCCGCTGAAGTCGACATGGAATGCGTGATGTGCAGTGGTAAAGGCTGTCGCGTCTGCAAGCAGACTGGCTGGCTGGAAGTGATGGGCTGCGGCATGGTTCACCCGAACGTGCTGCGCATGTCCGGGATCGACCCGGAAGAGTTTTCGGGCTTTGCCTTCGGCATGGGCGTTGAGCGTCTGGCCATGCTGCGTTACGGCGTGAACGACTTGCGTCTGTTCTTCGACAACGACTTGCGGTTCCTCGCGCAATTTCGCTAGTCGTAACGAATTCTTAGGAGAGCAGGATGAAATTCAGTGAACAATGGCTGCGCGGCTGGGTAAGCCCGCAGGTAAGTCGCGACGAGCTGGTTGCTCGTCTGTCGATGGCCGGTCTTGAGGTCGATAGCGTTACGCTGGCCGCCGGTGAATTCAGTGGCGTGGTCGTGGGCGAGGTGCTGAGCACTGAGCAGCACCCGGACGCTGACAAGTTGCGTGTTTGCCAGGTCAGCAATGGCTCGGAGACCTTTCAGGTTGTGTGCGGTGCACCAAACGTGCGCCCGGGCCTGAAGATCCCGTTCGCCATGATCGGTGCCGAACTGCCGGGCGACTTCAAGATCAAGAAAGCCAAGCTGCGTGGCGTTGAGTCCAACGGCATGCTGTGCTCGCAAGCCGAGCTGCAAGTCGGCGAAGGCAACGACGGCCTGATGGAATTGCCGGCGGATGCGCCGGTCGGTCTGGACATTCGTGAGTACCTGAGCCTGGACGACGCCAGCATCGAGGTCGACCTGACCCCGAACCGCGGCGACTGCCTGTCCCTGGCCGGTCTGGCCCGTGAAGTTGGCGCGCTGTATGCCGCTGAAGTCACCCGTCCGGTGGTGCCTGCCGTGCCAGCCGTGCACGACGAAGTGCGCTCGATCGAAGTGCTGGCGCCTGCCGCTTGCCCGCGTTACCTGGGTCGTGTGATCCGTAACGTCGACTTGTCCAAGCCTACGCCGCTGTGGATGGTCGAGCGTTTGCGTCGTGGCGACGTGCGCAGCATCGATGCGGCCGTCGACATCACCAACTACGTGATGCTGGAACTGGGTCAGCCGCTGCACGCCTTCGATCTCGCCGAAATCAATGGCGGCATCCGTGTGCGCATGGCCGAAGAAGGCGAGAAGCTGGTGCTGCTCGATGGTCAGGAAGTCAGCCTGCGTAGCGATACGCTGGTGATTGCCGACCACACCCGCGCGTTGGCAATTGCCGGCGTCATGGGTGGCGAGCACAGCGGCGTCAACACCGCGACCACGCGCGACGTATTCCTGGAAAGCGCGTTCTTCGATCAAATCGCCGTCGCTGGCAAGGCCCGTTCCTACGGCCTGCATACCGATGCCTCGCACCGCTACGAGCGTGGCGTCGATTGGCAACTGGCCCGTGAAGCCATGGAGCGCGCCACTGGCCTGCTGCTGGAAATCACTGGCGGCGAAGCTGGCCCGATCATCGAAACCGTCAGCGAACAGCACCTGCCGAAGATTGCTCCGGTCACCCTGCGTGCGCAGCGCATCACTCAGATGCTGGGCATGGAGATGGAGTCGGCCGAAGTCGAGCGTCTGCTCAGCGGCCTGGGCCTGACGATTTCTGCCGATGGGGCAGGGCAGTGGCGCGTTGAAGTGCCAAGCCACCGTTTCGACATCAGCCTGGAAGTCGACCTGATCGAAGAGCTGGCCCGTCTGTACGGCTACAACCGTCTGCCGGTTCGTTACCCGCAAGCTCGCCTTGCACCACAAGCCAAGGCCGAAGCGCGTAGCGATCTGCCTGAACTGCGTCGCCTGCTGGTAGCACGTGGTTATCAGGAAGCGATCACCTACAGCTTCATCGATCCGAAACAATTCGAGTTGTTTAATCCGGGTGTCGAGCCGCTGCTTCTGGCCAACCCGATCTCGAACGACATGGCGGCCATGCGCTCGTCTCTGTGGCCCGGTCTGGTCAAGGCGCTTCAGCACAACCTGAACCGTCAGCAGGATCGCGTCCGTCTGTTCGAAAGCGGCCTGCGTTTCGTGGGGCAGCTGGATGGTCTGAAGCAAGAGCCGATGATTGCGGGTGTTGTTTGCGGTAGCCGTCTGCCGGAAGGCTGGGCGCAGGGCCGCGATGTCGTGGATTTCTTCGACGTCAAAGCCGACGTGGAAGCGGTGCTGGGCTTTGCCGGTGCACTGGATTCGTTCACGTTCGTGCCGGGCAAACACCCTGCGTTGCACCCGGGTCAAACCGCGCGCATCGAACGTGAGGGTCGCCTGGTCGGTTTCGTCGGCGCTATCCACCCTGAATTGTCGAAAACCCTCGGTCTCGACCGTCCGGTGTTCGTCTTCGAGCTGGTTCTGGCCGAAGTGGCATTGGGAAAAATGCCTAAATTCCAGGAGTTGTCGCGCTTTCCTGAAGTGCGTCGTGACCTGGCGCTGATTGCGGCCACGGACGTTGCGGCCAGTGCCGTACTGGACGTAATCCGTGAAAATGCAGGCGAATGGCTCACAGACCTCAGGCTATTTGACGTGTATCAGGGTAAAGGCATTGATCCTGATAGAAAAAGCCTTGCAGTCGGCTTGACCTGGCAGCATCCATCGCGCACTCTTAATGACGATGAGGTGAATACCACGACGCAAAACATCCTCACCTCGCTCGAACAAAGGTTGAACGCCACGTTAAGGAAGTGACGTATGGGGGCTCTGACGAAAGCTGAGATGGCGGAACGTCTGTATGAAGAGCTGGGCCTGAATAAACGGGAGGCCAAGGAATTGGTCGAACTGTTTTTTGAAGAAATCAGGCACGCTCTTGAAGACAACGAACAAGTCAAATTGTCCGGTTTCGGCAATTTCGACCTTCGGGACAAACGCCAGCGGCCTGGCCGCAATCCGAAAACGGGTGAAGAAATCCCGATCACGGCTCGCCGTGTGGTCACCTTTCGTCCAGGGCAGAAGTTGAAGGCCCGAGTTGAGGCTTATGCTGGAACCAAGTCATAACGACGAGCTACCCGTCATCCCAGGCAAACGCTACTTCACCATTGGTGAAGTCAGCGAGCTGTGTGCCGTAAAACCGCACGTGCTGCGCTATTGGGAGCAGGAGTTTCCTCAACTCAACCCCGTCAAACGCCGCGGAAACCGCCGGTATTATCAGCGACAAGACGTGCTGATGATCCGGCAGATTCGCGCGCTTCTTTACGATCAAGGGTTCACCATCGGCGGCGCGCGTCTGCGTTTGTCCGGTGACGAAGCCAAAGACGACACCACCCAATACAAACAGATGATTCGGCAGATGATTGCCGAGTTGGAAGATGTGCTGGTTGTCCTCAAGAAATAATTTCCTGCGTTTGAATACTTCCAGTTTTCAAAAGCTTGCGATATATTCTTGAGCGTTCTTCGAGATGAAGGATGAGTTTCACGCCTAGTCGGGGCGTAGCGCAGTCCGGTAGCGCACTAGCATGGGGTGCTAGGGGTCGAGTGTTCGAATCACTCCGTCCCGACCATATAATTCAAAGGGTTGCGAGATTTTATCTCGCGACCCTTTTTTATTTTTGGTCGTTTTTACCCCTACAAAACGACTGGCTCTTGGTGGGCGCCTCAGCTGATTCCAAGGTCGGTGTTTGTTCCGGGCAGGGCTTTGGTCCGGCTTGATAAGTGAGCTGGATCGAAGCTTTCGTACATGCCCAGGAAACTCAGGCGGGGAATCCCGACTTTCGCAAAGTCATAGCCATGGCGAACCTGCCAAATGGTTTCCCCGGCGCGCTGGAACTTGCCGATCATCGACTCCGTCATGAAATAGGCCGCCGGACCGTCACCCTGGTTCAACCAGACCGCATCGCTGTCGCCACTGACCTGCTGCAGGCCGGCGGCGAAGGTGTGGCCGTTCAGCAGGTAGGTGAAATTGCGCGCTGCTCAGGCGACTGTCGACCTTGCCTTTGGTGACGCCGTCGCCGTAGTAGTGGAAGGTGTAGAAATCCGGGTCATGACCGTTGGCGCCATCGGAGCAGTTGTCGAAGTGTCGCAGGCCGGTACGCAGTGTGCCGGGGCCGACCTGCCAATCGTATTTGAGACCCTGAAAGCTCTGTTTGTAAAAGTCCTGCAGGTTGCCGTAGTAGTGCTACAAGGTCAGGTCTTTGGTCGCTCTGTAATCCACGCACTGCGCGATTGCATGTAAAGGGGTCAGCTATCGGATTTCTGCTGTACACGGCTGCTATTCAAGGCATGCAAACTGTCGCCAGTGCCCACCGCGTGGGTTTTTACAGCTCAGTCTTCCGGCAGGTTATTGAATATTTTTTCAAGTGTTCCGTTCAGTTTGGTGATCTGGGCCTCGGTCAGGCCTTTGAAACTGGTGCGGAAGATATCGCTGGTGCCGTGCTGGATTTCTTCAATGGTATGGCGGCCGACATCGGTGAGTGAGACCTGAGTCACGCGCCCGTCGCTGGCGCTGGTGTTGGTCTCTATCAGGCCGTCGGCTTTCATGCGATAGACAATTTTGGTGATGGTCGAGAGCTTCGCGATGGCATGGATGGAGATTTCCGAAATGCTCGACTCGCCATTTTCCTTGAGGATGAACAGAATCCGCCAGCGCGGTATGTCCATATCGATTTTTTTCAGCGCTTTCTCCATGGCCATGGAGTAGCGGCCGTGCAGGCGAGCCAGCCAGTAGAAGGGGAACTCTTCCTTCTTGAAGTCTTCGCTGGCGGGGTTGTATCGGCTCAGGCGCTTTTTCGGGGTGGTCATAAAGGTTGGCGTAGTCTTTCAGGTGAGCGGGTTTGATAGCGGGCGCCATTGTCGCGCCACCCGCGGCAAAAAACCAGCAGACACGCCATAGCGTGCCTCAGGTAAGGACGTCAGGCCAGGCCTTCGTGTTTGAGGCTCTCACGGAAGTGTCGGCAACCCTTGATCAGCAAGAGCAGAGTGAGTGCGACTGCGAAGGCATTGAGTAGGGAAATCGATGAGCCGACCATGGCCGGATTTTGGAATAGCCTGTCGGTGAGCAGCGCGACCAGCGTGGTACCAAGACCCAGGCCGATCAGATTGGAAATCAGCAGGAACAGCGCGCTGATCTGCGCTCGCATCTGATTGGGTGGCAGGATCTGCATGGCTGCGGTTGACGCCGGCATTGGGAACGAAGCAAAGAACATCGCCGGTGCCAGCAACGCCACGGACATCCACAGTTCGCTGACCTGGGTGAACGCGATGGCGGGCAAGGCCATGCCAATTGCCCCGATGACTCCAGCGCGGATCGGCGCATCGCTGTAGCCTTTTTTCGCTAGCCAGTCGATCAGCCAACCTCCACAAAATACGCCGCTGGTATTGGCTAGCAGCACCACGATCCCAAGCATGTAGCCGGTATCGCTGGGGGCTAGGCCGAATTTGCGCATATAGAAGGCCGGGGTCCAGCTAAGCATGCAGAACAGCGTCATCGCGTAAAACGAAAACCCCAGGTAATGGCAGAAAAAGGTCTTGCGGTGCACTGCAAGGAACTTGAACGCCTGTTTCATACTGGGCGCATGGACCTTGCCCTCGGCGTCCAGTTTCAAGCCCTTGCGAGCCGGGTCGCGAATGGTCAGGGCAATCAGCAGGGCAACGAGAATGCCCGGCAGTCCCACCAGAAAAAACGTCACCTGCCATGGCCGCATTTCGCCTAGCAGTGGTACGGCGACACTGTCGAGGTTCTTCAGCAAATCGATGACGTAGCCGCCAATCAGAAAGGCCACGCCGCCACCGATGAACGAGCCGATCGAGTAGATCGCCACGGCGCGCCCGAGTTTTTCCCGGGGGAACATATCGCTGAGCATCGAGTAGGTGGCCGGCGACAGGGCCGCCTCACCAATCCCGACACCGATGCGGGCCATAAACATCTGAAGGAAGCTTTTGCTCACCCCGCACAGGGCCGTCGCCAGGCTCCAGAACGCAATGCCGATGGCGATGATTTTCGGGCGGGAAAATTTGTCCGCCAGCAGCGCGATGGGCATGCCCATGAAGGCATAGAACAGGGAGAAAGCCAGGCCGTGCAGCAGGCTGAACTGGGTGTCGGATAACTGCATGTCGTGTTTGATCGGTTCGATCATCAACGCCAGGATCTGACGATCGATGAACGAAAAAATATAGGCCAGCATGCAAACGGCAACGACATACCATTCGTAGGCATAGCTTTTGCGGGTGACCTCGGTCGGTGTTTTGCTGGTCATGCTGTTTGGCCCCTTCAGGGTTGGCAATCAGTCAGTCGGCGGCAGCGGTTCGCAGTTGGGTGTATTGGTGACGCCGTCGTTACCCGAGCGCCTTGCCCTGGTGCGTTTATTGGTTTTGTTGTGCGGTTCCAGGTTGCCAATGGCTTGACATGTGTGTGCTGCAGGACCTTTTTAAGCCCTTGTTTGCCTTGACTCTATGCACCAGACGCAGAGGCTGTTCCGGGCGCGCAGAAAGCGTTTGCGTGGCGTGAAAATTGCTTTCCATTTCCACTAAATTATCGATGTGCCTGCGGGCAACGGTGTCATTTTCTGGAGGTGCTTCAGCATGTTCGATCAACACTCTTCGCTCCGTCATCATTGCCTTCTGAGTTCCGGCGGGTTTGGCGAGGTCAAGGATCGGGTCAGTCATTACCTGTGGCCCCACCAGATGAAAATGCAGCAGGGCGGCGCCCTGCAATCGCAGCTGTACGGCGTGTTTTTCGGCAGCTCGGCGTTGTTCGATTTGCACTACGGTGCACCGGTGGAAATCGACGCCGGCGATATCAGTGACTACTACCTGATTCGGGTCACCCTGGAAGGCAGCGGCATGGTCAGCCTGGGTAAACAGAACGCGATTTTGCGCAAGGACGGGCTAACCATTTCTTCGCCTTCGGAGCGTAGTTTTATCCGTATCGACAAGGACTGCCGCAACCTGATTTTGCGCGTCGATCGACTGGCCCTCGAGCGTCAGCTGCAAGTCTTGCTCAATCGGCGTTTGCGTCAGCCGTTGGTGTTCGACATTCAGGTCGACGCCGAGCATCAGGGCATGGCGATGGTACGGACTACCCTGGATTACATCTGCCAGCTCTATGGCGATGCCAGCCAGACGTTGCTGACCTCGACCATGGGCGGGAGCCTGTCGGACTATTTGCTGTCGGTGCTGCTGACCCAGTTGCCGCACAATTATTCGGTCGATCTGCTGCAAAATCAGCGCCAACCAATGCCTCACCACGTCAAGAATGCCCGTGACTACATCGAGCAGCACTTGGGCGAACCGATTGCGCTGGCGAGCCTGGCGCAGTTCTGCGACGTGTCGATCCGCACCTTGCAAAATGGCTTCACGCGGTTTCTCCAGCAAACCCCCAGCGACTATGTCCGCACTCGTCGGCTGGCCTTGGTTCACGTAGCCCTGCAGCAGGCCGGACCGGCCGACAGCGTGACGGATATCTTGTTGCGTCACGGGGTCGCCAGCTTCGGTCATTTCGCCATGCAGTACCGCAAGCAGTACGGCTGCCTGCCTTCCGAGACCCTGCGACGTCAGGCCTGATGCATGAGAATGAATTGCTCAGCCCTGTAGAAAACGCTGGGCCAGATCGAGTTGGGAGTTGGCCAGTTGATGCAGCTCCTCGCCGATCTGGGTATTGCGTCGGGACTGGTCGCTGCTGGTTTGCGCCAGGTTTACGATCTGGGAAATCTGCCCATTGATCTCTTGGGCGACTTGACCTTGCTGTTCGATGGCCGAGGCCATTTGCAAACTCATGCCGGAGATCTGTCCGACTTCCTCGCAGATGCGCCGCAATGCGGTTTGGACCTGCGATACGTCTTCGCGTGATTCCCGCGCGGCCGATTCGCCGCGTTGCGCGGTGGCGAGGGCGAGGGCGCTGCCGTCACGCAACTGCTCGATCGAGCGCTGGATTTGCTCCGTGGATTCACGGGTGCGGGTCGCGAGGCTGCGTACCTCATCGGCGACCACCGCGAAACCGCGTCCGGTCTCGCCGGCGCGGGCCGCTTCGATGGCCGCGTTCAGTGCCAGCAAATTGGTCTGTTCGGCGATGCTGCGAATCACATGCGCGACACCGCTGATTGATTCGATCGATTCCGCGAGGCGGCTGACTGCCTGGCCAATTTCCTCGACCAAGGTGCACAGTCCGGTCATCGAACGCTGGCTTTGCCCGGACATCCGGTCACCATCGCGAGCCAAGCGGTCGACGGCTTGGGTGGCCTCTGCCGCGTGTTGCAGGTTTCGCGACAGCTCCTGGATCGTGGCACTCATTTGATGGATGGCCGCGGCGGACTGCTCGGCTTCTTCAAGTTGCCGTTGCAGGTGCCCGGATTGGGTCTGCACCAGTGTCGACGATTCTTGCGCGCGTTGACGCACGGTCTCGCCGTTGATCCGGATACGCGCCATGACGGTGCGCATTCGCGTGTTCTGGCTGTAGAGGGCCATGTCAAAACGGCTGGCGACGCTGGCGATGCCTTCCTGGAGCGGGGCCAGCAACGCGTCGCTGTAGACCTGCTCGTGCCGGGCCATGATCCGGCGGACGTCCGCATGTTGTCTGGCTCGCCATTGCCAGCCCGCGGCGAGTACTCCGCCGAGCACCAGCAGGCCCGGTGCCAGGTCGATCCGTCCGACGACCATCGCGCCCGTGACACCAAGCCCCAGCAGCCAGGCGATGCCCTGAGTGCTGGAATGTTCCTGCACGCGCCGGGCAAAAGTCAGCGGACCGTGGCCGTCATTCAAGCGTCGATAGAGTTTTTCCGCTCTCAGGCTTTGAGCGGCGTCCATCGGGTGATACGCAGTACCCAGTGCATTCAGCTGACCGCCCTCAAGCAGTGGCACCACATAGAGATTGCACCAGAACGTCGTGCCCTGTTTATCGCGTCCCATCATGGGCGCTGTCCAGGGCACACCGCTGCGCAAGGTCTCCCACATGCGATCAATGACTCGCTTGGGCATCAGCGGATGATTGATCAGTTCGTGCGGCTGGTTGAGCAGCTCCTCACGGGCGTAACCGCTGAGCGCCACATAGGCATCGTTGCAGGCCATCAGATGGCCGCGAGTATCCAGGCGCGAGATCGGTATTTCCGGCTGCGCCGCAACGATGGGCGGCGGCGTGTATTCCTTTGACTTAGCCACTGAACGCTCCCGCGATTACCAGCATTGGCCGCGTTCGGCGCGCATTTTGCGAACCATGGCGTCGAAAAATTTCACAGCGAAGCCGCTGTCCCGAATGAGCATGGCCGTGAGTTCGGCACATTTCTGGCTGATCGCTTCAGGCAGCGGATTGTCCTCACCGCCCAGAGCGCCGGCCTGGCACTGAATTTCAGCGGCGCGCTGCACCGTCCACAGCAGGAAGAACGCCTTGGCAATGCTGCTTTCGCCGACGGCAATGCCGTGGTTGCGCAGCACCAGGATGTGCTTGTCGCCAAGGCTGTCGATCATCCGCGCTTTTTCGTCATCGAACAGCGTGATGCCTTCGAAGGTGTGGTAGCCGATCCGTCCGAAGAGTTGTGCACCGTAAAAGTCGTTATGGGCAAAACCGGCCTTCTTCATGACGATGGCCGAAATCGGCGTGGTGTGCGTATGGATCAGGCACTGAATGTCCGAACGGGCACCGTGCACCGCGCTGTGCAGGGCGAAACCGGCGGGGTTGCCGTCGTAGAGTGAGTCCTCGAGCTTCTTGCCGTGCAGGTCGACCTTGAGCAGGTTCTGCGGCGTCACTTCGGTGTAATTGAGGCCGAACGGGTTGACCAGATAATGGTGTGCCGGGCCGGGAAGGCGTGCGGAAATATGGTTGAAGATCGTCTCGCTCCAGCCGAAGAAATCCACCAGGTGGTAGCAGTGCGCAAGTTGCACGCGCAGTGCCCATTCTTCGTCGCTGTACGCGTGCGGGTTTGTCATTGGGGTATGGTCCATGTCTGAGTCCTTGTCGTAGTGATTCAGTGGCGGGCCTGTTCGCCACGAAAGCGTGCCAGGGCAATGAGGTGTCGAGTAACGGGCATTGGGATCGCCATGCCATCGGCCAACTCCAGCACAGCGTCGCCGATGGCGGCCAACTCCAGAGGGCGGCCTTTCTCATAGTCCTGCAGCATTGAGGTGCGCACGGCGCCCATGCCGGCGCCGAGTTCGAGAAAGGTCCGTGGATCGATGCTCACGCGCGCGCCGTACGCGGCGGCCGTCAGCAAGGCTTCGTGCAGGCAACTGCTGACCAGGTCGCGTAACTCCGGAAGGCTGTAAAGCTGATCAAGCGTCGCGCCGGTAATCACTGAGAGCGGGTTGGAGGTGAGGTTGGCGATGATCTTGGTCCACAGATTGTCGCGGATGTGGTCGGTGGCTCGTGCTTCGATACCGACACTTTCGATCAATGCGCGCACACGCTCCAGGCGGGGGCTGAGGCGGTTGTCAGGCTCACCGAAAATCATCAGGTGCGGGGTGTTCGATTCAGCCACGGCATTGGCCGGGCAGTGCGCGGTGATGAACACCACGCAGCCGATCACGTGGCGCAGGTCCAGGGCCTGGTTGAGCGTCGACTGCGGATCAACCGCGTTCACCCGTTGCCCGTCGTAGCGTCCACCTTCACCGTGGAAGTACCACCATGGCACGCCGTTGATCACCGGGATCACCACCGTCTCGGCGCCGATCATCGGTTGCAGTTGCGGCAGCAGGCTGGCCAGGGCTTGTGCCTTGGTGCAGAGGAATATCAGGTCTTGCTCGCCTAGGCTGCCAGCATCGTCGCTGGCCTCAACTCGTACATGATGTTGACCGTCCAGATCGGACAAGTGGATGCCGTCGCGGCGGATGGCGGTCAGGGTTTCACCTCGGGCCAGTACGTTGACCGTATGGCCGTTACCCGCAAGACGGGCCGCCAGGGTGCAGCCGATGGCACCGGCGCCGGCGATGCCGATGCGCAAGGGGGAAGCGTTCATCGTGACTCCGGATGTTCAGAAAAGCCTGGGAAGGCCGGACCCGGCGCCGTTACGGGCGCCGGGGCAGGGCGGTGGTCAGTTGGCGAGCATTTCCTGATGCTTGCTGGCCAGCCCGAGATAGGCTTCGATCACGCGGGGGTCATCAGCCAGTTGCTGCGCCGGGCCCTGCATGGCGATCTGGCCGGTTTCCAGCACATAGGCGTAATCGGCCACCCGCAGGGCGGCACGCGCGTTCTGCTCGACCAGCAGGATCGATACCCCTTGCTCCCGCAGCGCCGTAATGATGCGGAAGATCTCCCGGGTAATCAGCGGCGCCAGACCCAGGCTTGGCTCGTCGAGCATCAGCAGCTTGGGCTTGGCCATCAGCGCCCGGCCCACGGCGAGCATCTGCCGTTCACCGCCGGACAACGTCGCCGCCAATTGCTCGCGGCGTTCCCACAGGCGTGGGAACAGTTCGTAGATTTCGCCAAGCGTTTCGCTGTAGCGACGGTCGCCCCGGCGATGGCGTTGAAAAGCGCCGAGCAGCAAGTTGTCGGCCACGCTCATGCTGGTGAACAATTCGCGTTTTTCCGGCACCAGGCCCAGGCCCCGCGAGACCATCACTTCCACTTCCGGCAAGGTTTCCAGGCTGCCGTCGAAATGCACCTGACCCCGGGAGCCAAGCACGCCCATGATGGCCGAGAGCAGGGTGGTTTTGCCGGCGCCGTTGGGGCCGATCACCGTCACAATCTGACCCTTGCCGACGGTCAGGCTGGCGTCGCTCAGCGCTTCGACCTTGCCGTAAGCCACGCTCAAGCCTTTGATCTCCAGCACGGCGTCGTCGACCTGGTTGCGCGGTGCGAGGTGCGGTTCCACTTGCATGTTCATCATTCAACTCCTCCCAGATAGGCTTCCAGCACGGCTGGATCCTTCTGTACGTCTTCGGGCAGGCCCTGGGCGATCCGCTGACCGAACTCCATGACCACCACGCGATCGACCAGGCCCATGACGAAGTCCATGTCGTGCTCGACCAGCAGAATCGCCATGCCTTCGCTGCGCAGGCGGCTGAGCAGGATGCCAAGGGCTTCCTTTTCTTTCAGGCGCAAACCGGCGGCGGGTTCGTCGAGCAGCAGCAGGCACGGATCGGCGCACAAGGCGCGGGCGATTTCCAGAATCCGCTGTTGGCCGAGTGCCAGGCTCCCGGCCTCTTCATACAAGTAATCGCCCAGGCCTACGCGCTCCAGCTGACGTCTGGCTTCGCCGAGCAGTTCGGCTTCCTCGCGACGATCCAAGTGCAGAGCCGCCGACAGCACGCCTTGCTGGCCACGCAAATGCGCGCCAATGGCGACGTTCTCCAGCACGCTCATGTTGCCCAGCAGTTTCACGTGCTGAAAGGTGCGACTCATGCCCATGCGCGCCACTTGCCGCGAGTTCAGGCCGTTGATTTTTTGCCCCATGAACAGCACTTCGCCGCTGCTCGGTGTATCGACGCCGGAGAGCTGGTTGAACATGGTGCTTTTGCCGGCACCGTTAGGACCGATCAGCGCGAGGATTTCACCTGAACGGATTTCCAGGCTCATGTCGTTGTTGGCCACCAGTCCGCCAAAGCGCTTGGTCACATTGCGCGCTTCAAGGATCAGTTCGCCATGTTTGGGCAGTTGCCGGCGGGGCAGGGGTGCAGCTTGGGCGTCGACATTCCGGACCTTGGCGCGGACCCTGAACCGGGCCGGTATCAGGCGCGTCAGCAAGGGCCACAGCCCCCCCGGTGCGCGCTGCATAAGCACCACGATCAAGATGCCGAACACGATGATTTCGTAGTTGCCGGTGTTACCCATCAAGTGTGGCAACCAGTCCTGCAGCCATTGCTTGAGCAGGGTCAGG
This sequence comes from Pseudomonas sp. 31-12, assembly GCF_003151075.1. Lineage (NCBI taxonomy): Bacteria > Pseudomonadati > Pseudomonadota > Gammaproteobacteria > Pseudomonadales > Pseudomonadaceae > Pseudomonas > Pseudomonas sp. 31-12. The sequence goes on along the minus strand of NZ_CP029482.1, from coordinate 4,531,426 downwards.
ATGCCCGCGCCGAGCAGGGCGCCCCACACGCTGCCGACACCACCGATCAGTGCCATGAACAGGTAATCAATGCCCATGTTCAGGCCGAACGGCGTCGGGTTGACGAAGCGTTGGGTGTGCGCATAGAGCCAGCCGGAAATGGCCGCGAACACTGCAGAGATGACGAAGATCACCATCTTTGAGCGGAAGGTGTTGACCCCCATCGACTCGGCCATTACCTGACCTCCCTTGAGTGCGCGAATGGCGCGGCCTTCGCGAGAATTCAGGAGGTTCTGCGTGATGACGATCGCCAGCAACAGCAGGGCCCAGATCAGGTAGAAAATATTCTCTCCCTTATCCAGCTTCAGGCCGAACAAGGAAATCGATGGCAAGCCGCCGACACCGGTATGGCCGCCCAGGGATTCCAGGGTGCCGAACAGGTAGTACAACGAAAGGCCCCAGGCAATCGTTCCCAGCGGCAGGTAATGCCCTGACAACTTGAGTGTCAGGGCGCCGAGAATCAGTGCCACTGAGGCGGTGAGCACCACGCCCACCAGCAGCGTCAGCCACGGTGACGTCCCGGCCCAGGCCAGCCATGCCGGCAGTTGTTCAGTGGTGGTCAGGTAGGCTGAGGTGTAGGCGCCCAGCCCGACGAACGCGGCCTGACCGAAACTGGTCATGCCGCCGACACCCGTGAGCAGTACCAACCCCAATACGACCATGGCGTACATGCCGATGTAATTGAGCAGGGTGACGTAGTACGGCGGCAACAGCAGCGGCGCAACGCCCACCACCAGCAACAGGGCAAGCAACAGATAGCGCGAATTCATTCTTCTTCCTCCACATGACGACTGGTGAACGAACGCCAAAGCAGGAACGGAATAATCAGCGTGAACACGATGATCTCTTTGTAGGTACTGGCCCAGAACATCGAGAATGCTTCGATCAGGCCCACCGCCAGGGCACCGAGCGCGGCGACCGGATAGCTCACCAGCCCGCCGATGATCGCGCCGACAAAGCCTTTGAGGCTGATTACAAAACCAGAATCGAAATACAGCGTGGTGATCGGGGCGATCAGGATCCCCGACAGCGTGCCAATCAGCGCCGCAAGCAGGAAGGTCGACTTGCCCGCGAGGGTCGGCGAGATCCCCATCAGCCTGGCACCCATGCGGTTAACCGCGGTGGCACGCAGGGCTTTGCCATAGAGCGTGCGCTCGAAGAACAGATACAGTCCGACGATCAGCCCCAGGGACACGGCCAGCACCCAGAGCGTCTGGCTGTTGAAGGTGACCGGGCCCAGCTCCAGGCCGGCTTCGGAGAACGGTCGGGTGCGGGCACCTTCGGGACCGAACAGCAAGAGGGCGATGCCGACCATGCTGACGTGCACGGCGATCGACACAATCAGCAAGACCAGTGAGCTGGCCGAGGCGATCGGCTGGAACACCAGGCGGTAGATTTGCGGCCCCAGCGGAACCACCAACGCCAGCGTCAGCAAGGCCTGGACCGCCATCGGCAATTCGGCCAACGGCAAGGTGTTGATCAACACCGCCAGCAGACCTGCATAGCCAAGCTTGAAGAGAATGCGCACGGGGAACCGAAAGGCCTGGCTTGAGCGCGCCGCGCCCCCTACATCGAGCGCACAATCGATCAGCGTCAGGCCGAGCAGCAGCCAGACCAGTGCAGTCGGGTGACCACTTTGCAAAGTGGCCATGGTCAAGGCGCCGTAGGTCACGAATTCACCCTGGGGAATCAGCAGGATCCGGGTCACGGTGAACACCAGGAGGATCGACAGGGCCAACAGCGCATAGATCGCGCCGTTGGTCATACCGTCCTGGCCCAGCAGCATGGCTATCTGGAAATTCATAATGAGAGCTCTTTTCTACAGATTGAATATCAGGCCCGCTTGCCGGCGCGGGTCGACTCGCCGTCAAGCGGGCAGGGCGCGCAACGGGCTGTGCGCCCGGGTTTCGATCAGTTGTCGTGCAACAGCATCCAGTTGCCGTTTTTCACCACGATCAATTCGCGCCCGCGCTCGTCGAAACCGCTGTGATCCTGTGGCGTCATGTTGTAAACGCCTTGGGTGCCGGCCAGTTCGTGGCTTTGCTCAAGCGCATCACGCAGGGCAGCACGAAATTCAGGAGTGCCCGGTGCTGCTTTTTTGGCTGCAATCGGGATCGCCTGCTGTAGCAGCAGACCGGCATCGAAGGTGTTCCCACCGAAAGTCGCCGGTTTGCTGCCGTTGAGCTTTTCGTAAGCCGTGGTGTAGTCGCTGGCGATTTTCTTCGAAGGATGGCTGTCCGGGATTTCATCGAGTACCAGCATCAGGCTGGCCGCCAGAATGGTGCCTTCGACCTTCTTGCCGCCCAGCTTGAGGAAGTCTTGCAGCGCCGCTCCGTGGGTCTGGTAGACCTGGCCGCGATAGCCCTGATCGAACAGGGTGGTCTGCGGCATCACCGCCGAGCTGCCAGGCGCTGCGACCAGCACCGCATCGGGGCGGGTGGCGAGAATTTTCAGGCTCTGCCCGGTGACCGAAGTGTCCTGGCGCTGGAAGCGCTCATTGGCCACGACCTTGATGTTCTGCTGCGCTGCCAGGCCAGCCATGACCTTGGCCCAGTTTTCGCCATAAGGGTCGCCGGTGCCGATGAAGCCGAGGGTCTTCACGCCTTTTTTGGCCATGTGTTCGAACAGCGCCTTGGCGATCAGGTCATCGTTCTGCGTGGTCTTGAATACCCATTTCTTCTGCTCGGTCATTGGCAACACCACGGCGGCGGTGCCGACCGGTGCCAGCAATGGCACGCCTGCCTCGGCGACGAACTGGATCACGCCCATGGCGTTGGGCGAACCGCTCGGGCCAATGATGGCATCGACATTTTCTTCGTCGATCAGTTTTTTCAGCGCCTTCACCGTAGCGGTCGGGTCGCTCGCATCATCCAGAGAAATGTATTTCACCACCTGGTCGCCGGCCTGGGTCGGCAGCAACGGTACGGTGTTTTTCTGTGGTAGCCCGACCAGTGCGATCGGTCCGGTGGAGGAGGTAATGACACCGATTTTCACATCCGCCTGCGCAGCGGCGGCGCAGGCGGCACTCAACAACAACGTGGACACGGCTTTTCTGAAAAGCATGACTTTCTCCGAAGAGTTGCAACGCTGCAAAAGGCTAATGGCCAGCCGCCCCGACCACGACGTGGTGTGAGTACGGCCCAAGGTACGGCCCTGTTTTAGTTATCGAACTGCGGCGACACCCATGCTCTGTTACCGAGCCATCAGGGTGTCGGTCGACCATGAGTGATCGGTCGAAGGCGAAGAGAGCAAAAGCAGATTGCATGCCAGAATTTTTTCGGTGCATGGCAGAAAGCCGTTACTGCGATGCCTGATGCGAACGCTTCGAGGCGGTTCAGTCGAGGTGATCCGAAGGACTCGAGGTAGGGGATGTGAAGGGCGGGAAAAACCCGATGCACGCCATGCCCAACAAGGCTTTGATCTGTGTCAAGGAATCCCTCAAACGACCAAAAAATAAGCTTATAAAAAAACTAAAAAATAGCGATTTGTTACGACGTTTTATGCTGCCATTTTTGGGCTGATTTATTTTTTCCTGTTTGGTTTTTCAGAGAGGTCCATGCTCAACATTTTTCTAAATGGTTCGATGGCTTCTGCTCGTAAAAAATAAGTAATTAACTGATTTATAAGATAAAAATTCAAAATATTCAGGATTTGATGTTTTTGCGGCAGTGTTACCAAACTGCACGCTGCTGGTGCGAAAAGGGAAAATATGCACCGAAAATACACACTGTTTTATTTGGTAAAATTCAATTGACATTTCACGTAAATATTACGATTTTAGATTTAAGCGTTTTCCCCGGCCCGTGTGCCGAGGTCATCCGTTCTGGTGACACATAACGAGCAGGTAAAGAGCATGTCGATCGTTGTTGAGGATTTAGCCTTGGGAGGGAATGGCCTTTCGGTCATGGTGAAAGACACCATTGATATCGCCGGCTATCCGACCCGCGCTTCAAGCAGCGCACTGGCCGATGCGCCGGCGGCCGGCGAACATGCACACGTGGTTCAGTCTGTTCTGGATGCGGGCTGCCGGATCACCGGTAAAACCAGCCTGCATGAATTGGCATTCGGCACCACCGGCCTCAACGCATGGACCGGCACGGCGTCCAATCCGCGCTATCCGGGCTATATACCGGGTGGCTCTTCCAGTGGTTCGGCAGCTGCGGTGGCGGCAGGCCTTTGCGACTTCGCGCTGGGTACCGATACCGGCGGTTCGGTACGGATTCCAGCAGCGTGCTGTGGTGTATTCGGTCTCAAGCCAACCTTCGGTCGTATCAGCCGTCAGGGTGTGATGCCTGCGCGCAGTACCCTCGATTGCGTAGGCCCTCTGGCACTGGATATCGATCACTTGATTGAAGCGATGCACATCATTGATCCCACGTTCACTTCCGTTCCGGTGCCTGAGCATCTTGCTATCGGTGTAGTCGCGGTAGAGGCCAACGAACAGATCCACTTGGTGGTGAACCAGGCGCTGGGCCGTTCGCGCTTCAAGTTGCTTGAGCAAACGCTGCCTGGCATGGCCGCCGCGTATGGTGCCGGGATGGTGATCATCAACGCCGAAACCTGGGCAGCATGTGGTCATCTTCTGCAAACCGGTCGGGTTGGCAGCGATGTCGCCGACCGTCTGCGTGCCGCCAGTCTGACCTCGGCCGAGACCGTTGAAGAGGCTGAAATCATCCGTCGCGCGTTTATCGCAGAAGTGGACGCAGCCCTGACCATCACCCCGATTCTGGCCATGCCGACCATGCCCGACTTCCCGTTGCCGGTCGCCGATGCGGCCGACACTCACGCCGCCCTGGGCATGACCTCCCTGGTACGCGCTTTCAACCTTTCCGGTCATCCGGCTCTGAGCATTCCTCTGGAAAGCGCTTCGGGACTGCCGGTCGGCCTTCAACTCATTGCCGCCCATGGCGCGGACGAACTGCTGTGTGCAGTCGCCCGCGAACTGGTCCGGCGCCTGGAAGAGTAATCGTCATGCTTACTATGGAGAAACCCATGACTGCGCCAAGCGAGCTGAATCACCAGCGCCGCATGCCGATCACGGCGAATGAAGCGTTTCAGAAACTGCTGGTCGAGATTCGAGCGCGTGCTCGAAACGAAGAATTCGACCAACAAAAATTCATCTCGCAGGACGTTATCGAGCAGTTCCGCAAGCTCGGTGTCTATCGGGCTCTGGTGCCAAAACGCTTCGGCGGCGACGAGCGTTCGCCGGCCGAGTTTTGCCAGATGGTGGAAGATATCTCGATCGCTGATGGCTCCGCCGGGTGGGTCGCCAGCTTTGGCATGAGCCCGGTTTACCTGGCGGCGCTGCCGCTGGAAACCATTGAGAAAATCTATGCCGACTCGCCTGACGTGGTGTTCGCCGGCGGGATCTTCCCGCCGCAGCCTGCGTCCTTTGTTGAAGGTGGCCTGGAGGTCAACGGGCGCTGGAAATTTTCCAGCGGTTGCATGGGCGCGTCGCTCATAGGCGTGGGCATCAGCCCGAAAAACGGCGAGATGCTCGGCCTGCCACGACTGGCGGTGATGCCTCGGGAAAAGGTCCGAATCGAGGAAACCTGGAACGTCGTCGGCCTGGTCGGCACCGGCAGCCATGATGTGGTCGTCGAAGGCGTGGTGGTGCCGGAGGAGTGGACCTTTGTACGCGGCGGTCCATCGAATCTTGACGAGCCGTTCTTCCGCTACCCGTCACTGTCGTTCGCCACGCAGGTGTTGTCGGTGGTCGGCCTGGGCGTTGCCCGCGCGGCACTCGATGAGTTGAGCGGCATGGCCAGTGGCCGAATCTCCGTGACCGGTGCTCCATCGTTGTCCGACCGGCCGTTGGCCCAGGTCGAGATGGCCAAGGCCGAGGCGTCGCTGCGCGCTGCACGTTCGTGGTTCTACCAGTCCATCGACGATGCCTGGGCCAGCGTTCTGGCCGGCGACCCGGTGAGCGTCGATCAGACCAATATGCTGCGCTTGTCCTCGACCCACGCCACGCGCGTCGCGGCCGATGTCGCGCGCACCGCGCAAATGCTGTCGGGCATGAGCGGGGTGTACCGCACCAGTCCTCTGTCGCGTTTCGTCAACGACACCCAAGTCATTACCCAGCACGCCTTCATGGGCGATATGACCTACCAGAACGCCGGCGCGATCTTCTTCGGCAATAAGCCGCTGCCTGGCTACCTGTAATTTTTTCCTACTGATTGGTGAACCCCATGACCGATAAAAAAGCCCTGCGAGTTCTGTTCTGCATCGGCATCAACCAAAATTTTTTCGATGCTCCGCGTCCTGAAGCGCTGGAAGTCTGGGCCGCGTTCGGCGCCATGTGGAACGGCATCGCCGACCTGCCAGGCGTCACCGTGCTAGGCAACATGGACGACGATCAGAGCATGGTCGGCCCGTCCGCCGGCTGGCCCTGGACGACTTACCTGCTGGCCGATGTACCTGACATCGAAACCGTCCACGCCGCCTGCAATCTGTTTCGCACCACGGATGTCGGCAATGGCCCGTACAAACTCTGGAAGTATTGCAAGGTCGAGGCCCGAACCGGTCGCGAACTGATCATCCAGCGCTGAGTCGAGAGAAGTCGCCATGTCACCACAAGAGCATTTGCGCGCACTGGAACAGCGGCTCGAGCAGCTGGAAAGCGAGAACGCGATCCGCGCCTGCATGAATCGCTACATGTTTTTGTGTGACGAGCTGGGCGTGGGTTCCCCGCTCGAGGAACTGGCCGGGTTGTTCTCCGAGCAGGCGGTCTGGGAAGGCAAGGGTGCCAAGTACCAGAACAGCTTCGGCGGTTACCACGGGCGTGAGGCGATCAAAGCGATGTTCGCAACCTACATGGTCGAACCGGCGCACTTTTCACTGAACGTGCACTTCCTGACCTCGGAACTGATCCGGGTCAGCGGTGAGACCGCAGATGCCAGTTGGGTGATGTTGCAGACCTCGACCTTTGCCTCGGGTGCCTCGCACCTCAATAGCGCCCGCCTGACCGTGCGGTTCGCCCAGGAACAGGGGCAGTGGCGCATGGCGCATTTTCAGACCGAGAACCTGTTCAGTCGACCGGTAGACACCTGGAACAGTACCGCGCACCTGCCCGTACCCGGTAAGTCCGGCCAGTCCTGAAAGTAACACCCAGAATTCTTAGAGTCGGCGAGCAATGCCGACGAGGAGTGATCGTGAGTAACCTGATAAACACCGTAACGCTCGACGCCAGTCCTTCCGACCTGGTCCTGCATGACCGTGTTCACACGTCGCTGTACACCGACGACAAGATCTTCGATCAGGAGCTGGACAAGATTTTCTACAGCACCTGGATCTGGGTCGCTCACGCCAGCGAGATCCCGGAGTCCGGCAGCTACAAGAGCACCTATATCGGCAAGCAGCCGGTGATCGTCGTGCGCGACCGCAAGAAAGAAGTGCATGTGTTGCTCAACCGCTGCCGCCATCGTGGCGCAACGGTGTGCGAACACAAGAAAGGCAAGACCAACAGTTTTGTCTGCCCTTATCACGGCTGGAGCTACGCCCTGGATGGCAGCCTGCGTGGTGTGCCGCACCCGGAAAGCTACGCCGATTGCCTGGACAAGGGCGAACTGCCTTTGGTCAGCCTGCGTGTCGAGCAATACAACGGCATGATCTTCGCCACCTTCAAGGATGACATCGAGCCCCTCGCCGATTTCCTCGGCCCGGCCAAAAAGTGGATCGACCTGTTCATGAAGCAGGGCGCCGGCTACCCGGTCAAAGTGGGGGGCGAGCACCGCTTCCGCTTCCCCGGTAACTGGAAGATCCAGCTGGAAAACACCACCGACGCCTATCACTTCCCGCTGGTGCACAAGTCGTTCCTGTCGTCCGTGGATGAGCAGACTCTGGAGCTGTTCGACTTCGTCGAAGGGCCGGGTTATGTCGAAGACCTCGGCAACGGCCACAGCGTGATGGTGATGATTCCTGACCTGGTCGACCTGGAAGCCAACCTCGACTTGCCGATCCCCGAGCGTTTCGAGGATCTGGCCGCGCAGTTGCGCGCCGAAGGCCAGGACGAAGCATCGGTACGCCGCATCGTGCGTGCGGTCGGCGGTTCGGGCTTCAACCTCAACCTGTTCCCGAACATCGCCTGTTCCATGGCGTTCTTTCGGGTGCTGCAACCGATCGCGGTGAACGAAACCGAAATCCATCACGCCGTCATCACCATGGACGGTGGCCCGGCCGTGGCCAACCGTTATCGCCTGCGCCTGCACGAACACTTCCAGGGCCCGATGGGTTTTGGCACTCCGGACGATTCCGAAGCCTGGGAGCGCGTACAGCGCGGCGCCAGTGCCGGCACCGATCTGTGGATCATGCTCAACCGCGGCTTGCCGGGTGAAAAGGAATCCGAAGACGGGCTGGTGAGCGATGTGAGCGCCGAGACCGGCATGCGCGCTGGCTACCAGCAGTGGAAAAAGATGATGTCGGCCTGAGTGACGGAGAACCCCATGAACAATCTGCAATTGCTCAACCAAGTCAGCGCTTTCATCTGGCAGGAAGCGGACATGCTCGACCACGGCGATTTCGTCGAATGGCTCGATCTGTGGACCGAGAACGCGACCTATATCATCCCGATCGATCCACTGGAAACCGACTTCGAGAACACCCTGAACTACGCCTACGACGACCACCACATGCGTCAGTTGCGTGTCACCCGTTTGACCAGCGGCGAGTCGATCTCGACCACCCCGCGGGCGCGCACCGTGCGCAGTCAGTCGCGCTTTCGCGTGCTGGCGGATGAAGACGGAATTGTCACCGTGCGCTGTGCGCAGAACCTGCGCGAGTTCCGCAAGGATGTGCTCAAGCAGTACACCGCCGATGTCACGTTTGAACTGGTGCGCAGCGGTGACAGTTTCAAGATTCAGCGCAAGTTGATTCAGCTGATCAACTCCACCGATACCCTCGCCGGTATCGGCTACATCCTTTGAGGACGTTGCCATGACACAGGTTGCATTGGTCACCGGCGCGGCCCAGGGGCTGGGCAAAAGCATTGCCGAGCAACTGCTGAGCGCCGGCTATCGGGTCGTGATCAGCGACCGTTCACTGGAGTCGGCACAGGTCACCGCCACTGAACTCGATGCCACGGGCGAGCGGGTCCTGGCGCTCAAGCTCGATGTATCGAGCAAGGCCGATTTCGAAGACGCCCTGGCGGCCGTCGTGGCGCATTGGGGTGAATTGCAGGTGGTGGTGAACAACGCCGCGATGACCATGACCACACCGGTGATGCAAATCAGCCCGGAAGAGTTCGACCGTGTTGTGAGCGTCAATCAGCGCGGCACTTTTGTCGGCTGCCAAGTGTTCGGCAGCTATCTGGCGGCCCGGGGGTACGGGAGGATCATCAACATGGCCTCCCTGGCCGGGCAGAACGGCGGCACCGCGACCGGCGCGCATTACGCCGCGTCTAAGGGCGCCATCATTACCTTGACCAAGATCTTCGCCAAGGAGCTGGCGGCGTCCGGTGTCACGGTCAACGCCATCGCCCCGGGCCCTATCGAGTCGCCGGCGGTGCGCGCCGCCGTGCCGCCCGAGCGCCTGGAAAAACTGATCGAGGCGATCCCGGTCAAGCAATTGGGCAACGCCGCGTTCATCGGCAAGCTGATCGTGCAACTGGCCAGCGAAGACGCCTACTTCACCACTGGGGCGACCTGGGACGTGAACGGCGGGATCTTCATGCGCTGAGTCCACGGTTACACGGTTTGAAATAGCAGTCGGGGGTGCCCAGATGTGCCCCCTTACAACGAAATCGGGATGGTCCTGTATGAGCGATCAATTATTGAAAGTCGTCGTGCGCAAACGCGAAGAGCAGGGCGAAGGTGTTGTCGTACTGGATCTGAGTGATCCGACGGGACAGCCTTTGCCCGCCTTCGAGGCGGGTGCGCATGTCGATATCCACCTCAAGACCGGTCTGGTTCGCCAGTATTCGCTGTGCGGTGATCCGGCAAACGCTGGCGCCTATCGCTTGGGCGTACTCAAGGATCCCGACTCGCGTGGCGGTTCGGTGGCGGTGCATGAACTGCTGCAGGAAGGTCGCGAAATCGAGATCAGCCTCCCGCGCAATCACTTTCCGCTGGCCAGCGATGCCAGGCGTTCGATCCTGATCGGCGGCGGTATCGGCATCACCCCGATGGTGGCCATGGCCTACGCGCTGAACGCCCGCGACAGCGATTTCGAACTGCATTATTGCGGTCGTTCGCGTAGCCGCAGCGCCTTTCTCGAGGAGCTGGGTAACGCTGCGTTTGCGTCGCGGTTGAACACCCACTTTGACGACGAAGCCGCCGAACAGAAACTCGACCTGCCAAAAGTGCTGAGCACTCCACAAGCCGGCGTACACGTGTATGTCTGTGGACCGGCCGGTTTCATGGATTGGGTCATCGCCCAGGCCCTGGCGGCCGGGTACGCCGACGATCATGTGCACCGTGAATATTTCCAGGTCGAAGTCGACGCTTCGGGCGCCGGTTTCGAAGTGGTCGCCCAGCGCAGCGGCAAGACCGTACAGGTTGCCGAGGGTCAGAGCATCGTCGATGCACTGACTGCCGTGGGCATCAAGATTGAAGTGTCCTGTGAGCAGGGCGTTTGCGGCACCTGCTTGTGCGACGTTATCGAGGGCGAACCGGATCACCGCGACGTCTATCTCACGGATGACGAAAAATCTGCCAATGACCAGATTCTTGTGTGCTGTTCCCGGGCCAAGTCCAAGAAACTGGTGCTGGATATCTGATAGACCGGAGGATAAGACCATGGTCGATACAACTGGATTTCGTAACTCAATGGCAATGCTTGGTGGCGCGGTTTCGGTCATCACCACCGATGGTCCTGCGGGTCGTTTCGGTTTTACTGCTTCGGCGGTGTGCAGCGTGACCGACCAGCCACCGACGCTTTTGGTGTGCATGAATCGCTCGTCGTTTTCCAACGTGCATTTCAAGAGCAACGGTGTGCTGAGCGTCAACGTGCTAACCCCCGGGCATCAAGAGGTGTCGGGGGCGTTTTCCAACCGCAACCTCGATACCGAGCAGCGTTTTTCCTGCGCATCCTGGAGCACGCTGGAAAGCGGTGCGCCGCTGCTCGATGAGTCACTGGTCAGTTTCGACTGCCGAATCGCCCAGGCTCATGAAGTCGGGTCGCACACGATTTTCTATTGTGAAGTCCTGGGGATTCGTAATGGCGAAAGCCAGGAGGGTTTGGTGTATTTCAATCGCGCCTACCACCGCTTGGGAGATGCCTCTAAAGCAACTTCCTGATAGGGGTTCATCCCAAGGATTACGATAAGACTTTCCATAATCGTTGAGTATTTAAAATAACTATAAAGCGGTTTTCGCTGTTCTGGCGAGCGGCTGCGTTACGACTTTTTTGCAGTAAGTGGTTATAAAAACAATACTGCGGATTGACTGCCAAAGTTGCACTTTTGCTGAATTGATCTGCTCCCACTAGTCGTGCCTTCGTGCATGTAAAAAAGAAGGAAAGCTTGATGTTCCAGAAGAGCTGGGTAAGCCGTGGCGTCACCATTACGGCCGTGATGGGGATCTTCACACCTGTGGTTGCGCAGGCTGACTTCGTAGACGACAGTCAAGTCAGTCTGGGAATGCGCAACTTTTATATCGACCGCGATTTCAAACAGCATGACGCGCCACAATCGCGGATCGGCAGTTGGACCCAAGGCTTCGATTTTCGCGCGATCTCGGGTTACACCGAAGGCACGCTGCAGTTTGGCCTGGACCTTTCGGCGCAGTACGCCTATCGCCTGGATGGCGGCGGTGGCCGTGGTCCGGACAGCATCATTCCGTACGACACCAGCAAGGGCGAACAAGTCCGGGACTATGGCCGTGCGGCGCTGACCGGGAAGGTTCGTTACAACAAAACCGAACTCAAGATAGGTGAACTTCGCCCAACGTTACCGGTGGCTTACATCGACGACTCGCGGCAGTTAATCACCACCTATCACGGTGTACAGCTTGAATCGAAAGAAGTGGACAACCTGACACTGACCGGTGGCCGTTTTACCGAAATCAGTTCCCGGGAGTCTTCCAATACCGAGAAAATGTACTTGTTCAATGGGCCTAACGTTAAACGTCGCAGTGACGGCTTGAATTTTGGTGGCGCCACGTATGCGTTTACGCCGAACTTGTCCGGTACTTACTTCTTCGGTCAGTTGGAAGATATCTACAAACAACACTACCTCGGCTTGACCTATAACCATGATCTGGGCGCCGGTTACGGCCTAAAGACCGACCTCCGTTACTTCAATAACAGCGAAGACGGCAAGGCGTTATACGGCGACATTGACAACAAGTCCTACGGGGTCATGACGACCCTGAAAAAGGGTGCCCATGCGTTCGGTGTCGGCTATCAGCGCATGCTTGGCGAGTCGACATTCCCGACGCTCAACGGCTATGCGCCGCAGCCTTACCTGGTGAACTGGTCGACAGTGGCGTTCGTCAAGCCGAACGAAAGCTCCTGGCAACTGCGTTATGACTACAACTTCGCGGGCATCGGTTTACCGGGGTTGAAATTGATGACGCGGTACATGCGCGGTACCGGCATCGATCGAGGCAACAATGCCCTCGACCAAAACGTCGAAAGCGAACGCAACATCGTGCTCGGCTATGTGGTGCAAAGCGGTCCGCTCAAAGATGTGGGTTTCGAATGGCGCCGCATTGACGTCAAGACGCGCTATGGCAATGGCAGTGCGTCGGGTGCGGACTATCAGGAAAACCGCCTGATCACCACCTACACCTGGAAGTTCTGAAATCCCCCGGGAACTGTTCGCGGCTTCCGGGTTTGCCCGCGCATCGGGCAAAGGTTTTCAACACTGGTTTTCCTTCGCCCGGATTGCTCCTTCCGGGCTTTTTTTCGCAGCGGTTTTATCCGCCCTACGAGGATGACCTATGCGTCGTTTCTATACCGGTTCCGACCTGAATCGTGTGCACAGCATTGCCGAACTGGCCGACATGGCCCGGCGACGCGTGCCTTACTTCGTCTGGGAATACCTTAGCGGCGGCGCGGAAGCCGAACTGACGCTCAAGGATAATCTCGACGCGTTCAGTGCTTATGGCCTGCACGCCAGAGCCATGGTGCCCTGCCATGCTCCCGACACGTCACGCGCGTTGTTCGGCAAGGTGCTGCCAGTGCCGATGCTGATCGGGCCGACGGGCTACAACGGCCTGCTGCATCGCAATGCCGATGTTCACTTGGCCAGGGCTGCAACGGCACGTGGTTTGCCGTTCAGCCTGAGTACCGCGTCCAACACTTCACTTGAAGACCTCGTCGCGGCGGCGCCCGGCGTCGACCTGTGGTTCCAGCTGTACGCCATGCGCGATCCGGCGGTACAAAAAAGCCTGTTGCGGCGAGCCGCCGCTGTCGGTTGCCGGACCCTGGTGTTGACCTGTGATGCAATGGTGCTAGGCAATCGCGAGTGGGACCGACGCAGTTTTGCCAGGCCGCGACAGCTGACATGGCGCAACAAGTTTGACGTGGTCCGTCACCCGCGTTGGCTCAAGCAGGTGATGTGGCCATCGGGGCTGCCTGGCATGGGCAATCTTGAACCTTACTTGCCGCCGAGCGAGCGCGATCCCTTGGGATCGATGGCATTTATCGGCAAGCAAATGGACACCTTGCTTGACTGGGACATGCTGGCGCGCTTGCGTGATCAATGGGGCGAGCGACTGTTGCTCAAGGGTGTGTTGCATCCGGCCGATGTGGAACGAGCCATCGCCCTGGGGCTCGACGGTGTGGTGGTGTCCAATCACGGCGGCCGCCAACTGGACGGTGCCCTCGGCAGCCTCGATGCACTGGCGGCCATCGCGCCTCAGGCAAAAGGCAAGCTCAGCCTGCTGCTGGATGGCGGGATCCGGCGTGGCAGCGACATCGTCAAAGCGCTCGCGTTTGGGGCCGATGCCGTGCTGCTGGGGCGCTCCACCCTTTACGGCGTGGCGGTGGCAGGTGAAGACGGTGCTGGCCGGGCGGTGGACGTATTGACGGAAGAACTGGCGCGGACCATGAACCTGATGGGCTGCACCCACCTCAACCACCTTGACGGCGACAGCGTGTTCGAGCGACGACGCGCTTGAGCATTTGTGGTCGCACTCGACCAGGATATTGCGTTGCAGAATCGGAATGACGCTTGCGCGTTTCAGGCAGTGGCTCACCGGGGCCGTTGCTAGGATCGAAGCTCTTCTAAAGGAGTGCACTCATGAATATCAGTGTTATCGGCGGTGGTCACGGTTGCTACGCAGCAGCGATAGAGTTGGCGGAAAAAGGTCATGCGGTGCAGTTGTGGCGCCGGGACAGTGCCGCGCTGGAAAAACTGCAAGGCCTCGGTCATCTGCTCGTGCGCGACTTTCGTGGCGAACGCCGCTTGAGCCTGGGGCAGGTCGGGGATGCCCTGACCTTGACGGCCGATCTGGCACAGGCCGTGGCCGATGCTCAGTTGTTGGTCATTGCCTTGCCGTCGACCTCCCACCAAGCCCTTGCCAGCGAACTGGCTACCTTGTTGCGCGACGGGCAAGTGGTGTTCCTGCCGCCGGGGACGTTCGGCAGCATGGTGTTCGCCCAGGCAATGGCGAAGGTGGGGAATCACAGCGAAGTGGCGCTTGCCGAGACCGGCACCTTGCCCTATCTGGCGCGCAAGCATGGCGACAACCAGGTAGTGATCAGCGGCTACGCGACCCGTCTGCCGACCGGGGTTTTTCCGAGTCGTTTATGCGAGTCGGCGTTCGCCGTATTGCGCGAGGCTTACCCCTGCGTCGAACCGATCGAGGATGCACTCAGCGGCGCGCTGATGAACGCCGGGCCGATCATTCATCCGCCGTTGATCCTGATGAACGCTGGTCCACTTGAGCATTTCGAGACCTGGGACATTCACAACGAGGGCACTGTGCCTTCGATTCGTCGCGTGACCAATGCCCTCGACGCCGAGCGTATCGCCGTTCGTGAAGCACTGGGCTATAGCGCACCGCATTTCCCGCTGGCCGATCATTACGCCACTGACGGCGATGAGTGGATGTACGGTCGCGGCGCTCACGGCAAACTGACCGATAGCGGCGATTGGCGTGAAGACATCGACCTGCAAAAGCACCGCTACATGCTTGAAGACACACGACTGGGCTTGTCGTTTCTGGTGTCGGTTGGGCGCTGGGCCGGCGTGCCGACGCCGGTCGCCCAGGGCCTGTTGAGCCTGGCCACGGTGGTTAGTGGGATTGACCTGTACGCCGAGGGTCGAACCCTGGAAAACCTCGGGCTGGATCAACTGAGCCGCAGCGAAATGGCGCAGTGTCTGAGCCAGGGATTGCAGGCATGAGCGCCGATCCGCAACGCATCTGTATCGTCGGCGCAGGGCGCATGGGCGAGGGCATTGCCTTGGCGTTCATGTTCGCCGGACTGCCGGTGACACTGATCGATATCAAGCAACGCGAGCCCGTGGCGCAGGACCGCTACTTCCGCCAGATCGAGGGCCACTTGCGCGGCGAACTGGCAACGCTTGCACGTCTGGGATCACTCGATCCGGCGCAAGTCGAACAGGCGATGAGCCATTTACGCTTGAGCGATCGCGAGGGCAGTGGCGACGATTTGCACAGTGCCGCTGTCGTGTTCGAAGCAGTGCCTGAAGTGCTTGAACTCAAGGCCCTGACGTTCGCTTGGCTGAGTGCGGCATGTGGCGATGAAACAGTGATTGCATCGACAACGTCGACCTTTCTGGTGACGCAGTTGGCGGCACTGGTTACGCACCCGCAACGCTTCGTCAATGCCCATTGGCTGAACCCGGCGTTCCTGATGCCGCTAGTCGAAGTCAGCCGCAGCGAGGACACCTGCCCGCAGGTGGTGCAACGCCTGATGGCATTGCTCAAGCGAATTGGCAAAGTTCCCGTGCAAAGCTCCC
Organism: Pseudomonas sp. 31-12; assembly: GCF_003151075.1. NCBI lineage: Bacteria > Pseudomonadati > Pseudomonadota > Gammaproteobacteria > Pseudomonadales > Pseudomonadaceae > Pseudomonas > Pseudomonas sp. 31-12. The sequence continues at coordinate 4,515,519 of NZ_CP029482.1, read as the reverse complement.
CTGCAGCCGGTTACATCGTGCCGAGAATCCAGGCACTGGCGATGAATGAAGCGGCGCGAATGGTCGAGGAGGGAGTGGCCAGCGCCGAGGATATCGATACCGCGATTCGCGTCGGTTTCGGTCTGCGTTTCTCTGTGCTGGGGATGCTTGAGTTTATCGACTGGGGCGGCGGCGACATTCTGTTTTATGCCTCCCATTATCTGGCTGAAGCCATCGATCCGCGTTTCCTGCCACCCAAAGTCATTGCCGAGAACATGGCGCAAGGGCGGAATGGGCTGCGTGAAGGTCAGGGTTTTTATGATTACCAGGACGTTGATCTGGAGGCCTACAAACTGCAGAGGCTGGGTGAGTTCACCCGCAAACTCGAGTTGATGGGGCTGTCGCCGGTGTTCAACGGTGGCGTGGCAACGTCCTGAGCGCGGAGCTGACGTGTGATCGCGACAGCTTCACGACCTGGTTGCATAACCAGCGCGCCGTTTTGGCTGCGTCGGTTTTTTCGCTGTGGATGCAGGTCATCCACGCATCTGTCTGGCCCTGAATCGAGGTTGTCATGAAGCTGTACGAATTGATCACGTTCACCGTGCGGGTGCGCACTGTCGCTACTGCCATGGCTTGTCTGGAGCAGCGCCTGGCCGTCGATGACGCAGCAGTGAAACTGATCGGCTGCTGGGCGTCGGAAATCGGCCCGCTGAATCAGATCGCGGTGTTGCGTGGTTTTGCCGACGAGGCGTCTCGCCAGGCTGAGCGCGAACGTTATCTGTCGAGTGCCGACGCGTTTGGCATCGAGGCGTATCTGACAGACATGCGCGTGGAAAACTACACGTTGTTTCCCTTTATCCAACCGCTGCCTGCCGGGCGACATGGGCCGTTCTACGAACTTCGCGTCTATGACCTCGTGCCATCGGGGCTGGCACCCACGCTCAAGGGCTGGGAAAAAGCCGTGGGGCCGCGAACTGGCGCGCAATACTCGACGGTGTATGCCGCCTTTTATGCCACCGACGGTCAGTTGCCGCGCTACCTGCACATCTGGCCTTATGCCTCGCTCGAACAACGTCTGGACGTGCGTACCCGTGCCGTGCAGGACGGCGTCTGGCCGCCGGAAAATTCAGGCCCGCAACTGCGCGACATGCATTCGACGATCTACCTGCCAGCGATCTTTTCGCCACTGCAATGAGACTGCTGCTCCGCGCGATCCATCGCGTTCCCCCAAAAGGGGGAACTTCAAACCCTGTGATTCATACGCCCAAGTAACGTTGGGACAATTCCGGTGTTTCGGCCAGTTGCACCGGAGTACCGTGCCAAACCTGTCGGCCCTTTTCGATGATGTGATGGCAGTCGACCACCCTGGCCATTTCCTTGAGGTTCTTGTCGATGACCAGAATCGTCTCGCCTTCGGCTTTCAAGCTCGCCAGGCAGCTCCAGATGGTTTCGCGAATGATCGGCGCCAGGCCTTCGGTCGCCTCGTCGAGAATCAATAACTGCGGGTTGGTCAGCAGGGCGCGGGCGACGACCATCATCTGCTGTTCGCCACCGGAGAGGGTTTTCGACAACTGATCCTGGCGTTCCTGCAACCGTGGAAACAACTGGTAAATCCGCGCCAGGTCCCACTTGCCCTGGGTCGCGGTGGCCAGCAGGTTTTCCCGCACGCTCAGGCTGCCAAAACCGCGCCGGCCTTCGGGCACCAGTCCCAGTCCGGCCTGGGCGATGCGGTAGGGTGGGGCGCCGCGCATTTCCCGACCGTGAATCAAGACGCTGCCAGCGGTGGGCTTGAGCAGACCCATGATCGACTTGACCGTGGTGGTCTTACCCATGCCATTGCGCCCGATCAGCGACACCACCTGGCCCTGTTCGATCTTCAAGTGCATGTCAAACAGCACTTGGCTCAGGCCATAGCCGGCCTGCAATCCCGTCACTTCAAGCATGTTCTTCTCCCAGGTAGGCGGCACGTACTTGCGGGTCGTTGCGAATCTGTTCGACGCTGCCGGTCAGGATGGTCTGGCCATAGACCAGCACGGTAATGCGATCCGCCAGGGCGAACACGGCGTCCATGTCGTGTTCGACCAGCAGGATCGCGTAGCGACCCTTGAGTTCGAGCAACAATTGCGTCATGCGAGCCGATTCCTCTGCCCCCATTCCTGCCATCGGTTCGTCGAGCAACAACACCGAAGCTTCTTGGGCCAGCGCCAGGGCGATTTCCAGTTGCCGCCGTTCGCCGTGGGACAACTCGCTGACCAGTGCCTGGCCACGCGCCGCGAGGCCGACGCGTTGCAGATAGTCCGCTGCCGGGCCCAGCAGGCGGCGGTCACTGCTCAGAGGTTTCCACATGCCGAAGGTCTGACCATCGCGTGCGGCGATCGCGACCGCGACGTTTTCCAGCAGGGTGAATTCCGGATACAGCTGGCTGACCTGAAAAGCGCGCGCCAAGCCGAGGCGAGGGCGTTGATGGGCGGGCGCGGCGGTGATGTCCTGACCGTTGAGGAAAATCCGTCCCTTGTCCGGGCGTATCTCCCCGGCGATCTGCGAAATCAGCGTCGACTTGCCGGCGCCATTGGGGCCGATGATGGCGTGCAATTCCCCCGGGGCAATATCGAAGCTCGCACCGTTGGTGGCCTTGACCGCGCCAAAGGTTTTTTCCAGATCCTGGACCGACAGTTGCGGGATCATGAGCGTACCTCGCTGTTGGCAATGGCGGGCGGAGCGTGTGGCACCGGGGGCTTGCGCCATTGCGGCCATGGACTGAGCAGCAGGCCGTACAGGCCTTTTTTGCCGAACAGCACCACGACCAGCAACAACGGACCGAAGATCAGCAGCCAGTGCTCGGTCCAGAGGCTCAACACCTGCTCCAATCCCAGGTACACCGCAGCGCCGAGCACCGGTCCGAGCAGGGTGCCTACGCCGCCAAGAATGACCATCGCCATTAGTTCGCCGGACTTGTGCCAAGCGCCCATGTCCGGGCTGACGAACATCGCGTAATTGGCCCACAAGATCCCGGCCAGGCCACCACCGACGCCGGCGATGACGAAAGCGCTCAGCCGGTAGCGCAACGGGTGCAAACCCAGGCTGATGCTGCGCCGTTCGCTTTGCTTCAGGCCCCGCAGTACATAGCCGAAGCGCGAGTTGACCAGCCGCCGACAGAACAACAGCCAGGCCACCAGAAGCCCCAGGCACAGGTAGTAGAACTGCACCGGATTTTCCAGATCCACTCCCGGTAGCGTATTGCGCTGGTTGAGCAGGATGCCGTCGTCGCCGCCGTACAACGAAAGCGAACTGAGGAGGAAATACAGCATCTGGCCGAACGCCAACGTAATCATGATGAACTGCACACCGCTGGTACGTAGCGACAGATAGCCGACCACCAAGGCAAACAGCGCACAGACCAGCAGCGACAGCGGCCAGACGATCAGCGCACTGTCAGAGCCTTCCCAGCCCCACAGCGGTATGGCCTGCGAGGTGTGGAAACCGATGACGCCGACCACGTAGCCACCCAAGCCGAAGAACGCTGCATGACCGAAGCTGATCATCGCGCCATAGCCGATCAACAGGTCCAGGCTGGCGGCGGCCATGCCGTAGATCGCCAGACGCGTGAACAGGCTGACCAGAAAGGGTTCGTGCAACAACGACGCAAGCAGCGGCAGGAGGGCGAACGTCGCCAGGCAGAGCAGATCGATAAGGACTCGACGGGACATGTAGTTCTCCTCAGGCGCGGGCGGGCAACAGGCCGCGTGGACGGACCAGCAGGACGACGGCCATGACGATGTAGGCACTGGCCGAAATCAGCCCGCCACTCAAGGTGCCGCTGACTTCGGCGGGCAACAGTTGGTCGAGCAATTGCGGGATGTACGCTCGCCCGAGGCCGTCGACCATGCCGATCAGCAGTGCACCGGCGAGCGCGCCGCGCACCGAGCCGACACCGCCGACGACGATGACGACAAACGTGGTGATCAGTACTTTTTCGCCCATGCCGATTTCCACCGACAGCAGCGGGGCGGCCATGAAACCGGCGAGTCCGCAGAGCACACAGCCGAAGACGAACACGAGGGTGTAGAGGCGGGCGATGTTCACGCCCAATGCACCAACCATCTCGTGATCGTCGGCCCCGGCACGTATCAGCATCCCCAGGCGGGTATGGTTGATCAGCAGCCACATGGCAACTGCCACCAATGCCCCGGCAGCGATGAACAGCAGGCGGCTGATCGGGTACATCAACCCTGGCAGGACTTCGACGAAGGTGCCGTACCACTCGGGTGTCGGCATGGCCGGCGGACTGCGACCGAACAGCACGGTGATCAACTCGTTGGTGAAAAACACCACGGCCAGGGTGGCCAGCACCTGGTCGAGATGATCGCGGGTGTAGAGACGGCGCATGATGCTGGTTTCAATCAGCAGCCCGTACAGTGCGGAGCCAATCACCGCCGCCAGCCCGGCAAGCCAGAACGAGCCGCTGAGCGAAGCGGTGTAGGCGGCGCAGAACGCCCCGACCATGTAGAAGGCGCCATGGGCCAGGTTGATGACGCCCATGATGCCGAAGATCAGCGTCAGGCCGGAGGCGAGCAAAAACAGCAAGGCGCTGTATTGCAGGCCGTTCAGAATTTGTTCAAGTAACAGCATGCTGGGGAATCCTACGAAAAGCGCCGGCAGCCGAAGCTGCCAGGCACGAGACCGAAAGGTTGGATCACAGGGCGCATTCGGCGGCGAAGCTGTCCACTTGCGATTTGGCGATAGTCTGCACCGGCACCTGAATCAGCTTGCCGTTGGCATCGGCTTCTACGCGCAGCAAGTACCAGTCGATGACCGCATGCTGGTTTTTGCCGAAAGCGAAATCGCCACGGATCGAGTCGAACTTGACGTTGCGCAGTGCGTTTCGAAAGGCTTCGGGGTCTTTCATGTTGCCGCCCACACTCTTCAGTGCTGCACCGATCAGACGCGCCGTGTCATAGGTCTGAGCGGCATATACCGTTGGCACGCGCTTGTATTTTTCGCTGAACGCTTTGACGAACGCCTGGTTGGCCGGGTTGTTCGATCCAGGGTTCCACAAGGTCACGATGTTCATGCCTTTGGCGACATCGCCGGTGGCGGCGAGCATGCGTTCGTCCATGGAGAACACAGGCACTACCATCGGGATGGTTTTGCTCAGGCCCGAGCTGCCGTATTGCTTGGCGAAGTTGATGCCTGCACCGCCGGGGTGGAACTCGAAAATCGCATCCGGCGCCAGCGAGCGCACCCGGGCCAGTTCGACCGAGAAATCCAGTTGGTTGAGCTTGGTGTAGATCTCGGTGACCTCACCTTTGTACGTGCGCTTGAAGCCTTCCAGCGCATCGCGTCCGCCCTGGTAGTTGGGGGCCAGGATGACCATCTTTTTGTAGCCCAGCTCATTGGCCGCGACACCGGCCATTTCATGGATCGTGTCGTTCTGGTACGAGGCCACGAAGTAGTTGGGTTTGCACTGCTTGCCGGCCAGGCTCGAAGGGCCGGTGTTGTTGCTGATGTAGAAGCCGTCCTTGGTTGCCGTGTTGACCACCGCCGCCAGCACATTGGAAAAGATCACCCCGGTGTACAGTGAAATTCCGTCCAGGCTCATCCGGTCGATGATCTGCTTGGCGCGCGCCGGTTGCAGTCCGTCGTCCTCGACCAGCAGGTTTACGGGCACACCGCCGAGCTTGCCGTCCTCCAGATCGATAGCCAACTGGAAGCCATCGCGTGAGTCTTCGCCCAGATAACCGGCGGGGGTCGAGAGGGTGGTGATAAAACCGATGCGCACCGGGTCCTGTGCCTGGGCCAGCAGACTGGTCACGCAGCTGGCTGCCAGCAGTGTACCCACGAGTAGTTTTTTCATAGTGCCGCCTTTAATGAAGTCCGCATCGCGCGTGACGTAGTTGTTAGTTGAGGGCAGTAAAAAATGTCCGGGTGCCTGGAAATTTGTTTTGGCTGTGGGTTCCAGTGTCAGGTGTTGCTTTCGGTGAATTTCTCGTAGTACAAGCGGGTCTGATCCAGAGCCTGGACGGCCAGCCATTGCTTGATCGACTCGACCATCGGCGGCGGGCCGCAGAGGTACATGTCCAGGTCTTGATCACGAAACTCGGCAAGGTCGAAGTGCTCGGTGATGTAACCGCGTCTGCCGCTCCAGTCCGGGGCCGGATCGCTGATGACCGGTGTGAAGCGAAAACCGGGAATCCGCTCTGCGTAGGCCGCGATGCGCGCGGTTTCGCAAAGGTCGGCGGCGTTACGCACGCCGTAGTACAGATGCACCGGATGCCCGCACCCACCACGCTCCGCGAGTTCATCGAGCATGCCCAGGAACGCCGAGAGCCCGGTGCCGCCAGCGACAAACACTAACGGCTTGTCGACATGGCGCAGGTAAAAGGCGCCGAGGGGCGCTTCGAGCATGATCTCGTCGCCGATCAGGCTGCGCTCGCGGATGTAATTGCTCATCAGCCCGTCAGGCAGCAGCCGGATCAGGAACTGCAACTGGTTGCTGCCATTGGGGCGGTTGGCGAATGAGTAGGAGCGCTGGCCGTCTGTGCCCGGCACTTGCAGTCGAGCGTACTGGCCGGGCAAAAAGTCCAGTTGCTGGCCATCGGCACCGGCATCCAGATGCAGGATCGCGGTGTTCGGCGATACCTGCTCGACGGCCCGCACGATGCCCTTGAGCCGCTCCGGTCCCGGCGCATTGCACAGGCTGGAGGCGAAGTCGAAGTAGAACGCAGCATCGGATTGGACGCGGGTCTGGCAGGTCAGCATTTTGCGCTGGCGCAGGTCGTCGACCGACAGAGCTTCATCGTCGACATAGTCCTGACTGTACTGGCCCGACTCGCAGCGTCCCTGACATGTCCCGCACACGCCTTCCCGGCAGTCGAGCGGGATATTGATGCCGTTGCGCAGCGCCGCATCGAGCAGGATTTCATTGTTCTGCACCGGGAAGAACAAGGTTTTGCCATCGGCAAAACTGAACGCGACCTTGTGACTCATGATCCAGATTTCCGCCAGTCAGAGGTGATAAAAATCGAGCACCGAGTTGATCGTGTCGTTGAGTAGCACCACATGCTTGCGGCTGATCTTCCAGCTCTCGCCATCGGGCCGCAGGCGGTAGGTGGCGCGACCGAAGAACTGCTCGGCAGTTTGCAAGCGGTAGTAGAGGGTGTGCCAGTTGACCCGCACCTCCAGCTCATCGTTGTCCAGTGGCGCAATCCGCACATTGCTGATCAGGTGCAGGGTGCGCGGCATCGGAATGGTCGATGCAGCCTTGCCGGTGCGAATACGGAACACCCGGTCTTCGAGGCCGCCACGGTTGGGGTAATAAATCAGCGACATGCCTTTTTTCGGGTCGGTGGTGTAGACATGCTCCGAGTCCCATTGCGGCAGGTGGAACTCGCTGTCGTCGCTGAACATCGACAAGTACGTATCCCAGTCCTGGGCGTCGCAGGCTTCAGCGTTGCGGTAGAAAAATTGCTCGATGCGGTATTGCAGTTGCGAATTCATGTTCACACCTCACGCAGTTTCAACGGTTGCTCTTCGGCGGCTTTGCGCGCCAGACCTTCGAGCATGAAGCGCTGCCAGTTGCCATGTTGATTGACGTAGAGGCCTTCATGGGTGAACTCGGTGCCGGTCAGCTCCGGTGAGATGCCAATGGTTTCGCTGTTGGGCGTCGCCCCCTCGACCCATTTGCCCACGCCACGGGAAATGTCGCTCCAGCGCTCCAGACGTGCCTGGAAACCGCGTTGGGCTTCGCGGAATTCCACCAGGTCGTCAGGGGTGCCCATGCCGGACACGTTGAAGAAGTCTTCGAACTGACGAATGCGGTTTTCTCGATCGGCATCCGACTCGCCGACCACACCCAGGCAGAAGCTGTTGATCTCGGTCTTGTTCCAGGCGATCGGACGAATAATGCGCAGCTGCGAGCTGATCTGGTCGAGGAAGAACATGCTCGGGTAGATGTTCAGATTGCGCAGCCGGTGCATCATCCATTCGGCTTTGCCCTGGCCGTACTCTTCGAGCAGGCGCGGCATGATCGTGCTGTATCCGGGACGTACCGCCGGGTTGGGCATATCGCTGAACAGCACGCTGTGGCCGTTGTAGAAGGCAAACCAGCCGTCGTCGGTTTCCTTGTCGCCAGCGCCGAGCTTGCTGTAGTCCAGGGTATCGGCCCCGGCCAGGCCTTTCTCGCTGTTGACCTGCTGGCGATGCTGCACGGTGGCCACGTAGTTGTAGTGCACGGTGCTGACGTGATAACCGTCCAGACCGTTTTCGTTCTGCAGTTTCCAGTTGCCGTCGTAGGTGTAGGCGGACTTGCCCGGCAGCACTTCCAGTTCACCGGTGGGCGACTGGGCGACCATCATGTCAAAGAACACCTTGGCGTCGCCGAGGAAGTCTTGCAGCGAGTCAGTGCCTTCGACATTGAGGCTGACAAACACAAACCCTTTGTAGCTTTCGATGCGGGCTTTTTTCAGGCCGCGGGTGGCTTTGTCGAAACCTTCCGGGTATTCACCGGGTGCCTTGACCTTGACCAGGCGACCATCGCTTTTGTAGCACCATGCGTGGAACGGGCAGGTGAAGGTCGACTGGTTGCCCTTGCCGACGCGGGTCAGGGTCGTGCCCCGGTGTTGGCAGGCGTTGATCAGTGCATTGAGTTGGCCTTCGCCATCGCGGGTGATGATCATCGGCTGACGACCGGCGCGCATGGTCATGAAATCATGCTTGTTGGAGATTTCGCTTTCGTGGCAGGCGTAGATCCAGTTTTTCTCGAAGATCAGCTCCATTTCCAGATCAAACAAATCCGGCTCGGTAAACATATCCCGGGATATTCGGAAGATGCCTTCCGCTGGCCGGAAGTCCAGGCAGCCTTCAATAAAACTTTTCCACTGTTCGACGCTTTTTGCACTGCTCATTAATCGATACCTCTTTGCATCGGGCTAATTCGTGCATTCAATAAGTTGTTTGTGTCCGCATTAAATAAGTTGCCCGCGCCTGGGTCTATCCGCTTTGTCGGCAAACACAGTCCATAAAATTGGCCAATGTCAATTGGCCCAGACATAGCTGGTTGGGGGCGGCACGGCGAACGTGGGGGAATTGATAATTCGAAGTAAACGGATATGAGTCTCGAATTAACAGGATAGAGACTCTGGCGCCAATGCTGCCTAATCATTCTCGATGCGTATCGGCTGTCTCGCTGGAGCGACATCAACCATAACGACTCATGCTGAATATTTTAATAAAGAAACAACTGCCAACTATTGGAGTGATCACTTTGATCGCGCCGCTACTTGATGTGTTCGCACATTAAATAAGAGGGGATAAGTTATGTTTCAAGCGAGTTGGTTTACCCGTTGCGTGCAGACGGCCAGCCTGGCGGGAATGATTACACCGATGATGGCCCAGGCGGACTTCGTTGAAGACAGCCACCTGGGGCTGGGCTTGCGCAACTTTTACATCGATCGCGACTTCAAGGGCGAAAACCCGAAGAATTCCCGCGTCGGCAGCTGGACCCAGGGCTTCGACCTGCGCTTTATCTCGGGCTACACCGAGGGGCCGCTGCAGTTTGGCCTGGACGCTTCGATGCAGTACGCCTACCGGCTCGACGGCGGTGGTGGCAGGGGGCCTGACAGCATCATTCCCTATAGCGTCAGCAAGCAAGAGCAAGCGACCGACTATGGCCGTGGCGGCTACACCGCGAAGGTGCGCTATTCCAAAACCGAGTTGAAATACGGTGAGCATCGGCCAACGCTGCCGGTGGCCTACACCGACGATTCGCGGCAACTGGTCACCACGTATCACGGCACCCTGATCGAGTCCAAAGAGGTGGACAAGCTGACGCTGACGGGCGGGCGCTTCACCGAAATCAGCGGTCGCGAATCCTCCAACAGCGAAAAAATGTACTTGTTCAACGGGCCTGACGTGCAGCGCCGCAGCGATGGTTTGAACTTCGGCGGTGCCAGCTACGCGTTCACGCCGGCGCTGACCGGGACCTATTTCTACGGTCAGTTGGAAGACATCTATCGCCAGCATTATCTGGGTGCAACCTACCTGGCAGACTTGGGCGGCGGTTACGCTCTGAAAACCGATTTGCGTTATTTCAACAACAAGGAAGATGGCGACGCCCTGTACGGTCGCATCGATAACCGCTCCTATGGCGCCATGACCACCGTGCGCAAAGGTGCACACTCCTTTGGCCTGGGTTATCAGCGGATGCTCGGCGACAGCACGTTCCCGACCCTGAATGGTTACGCGCCGCAGCCTTACCTGGTGAACTGGTCGGCCATCGCTTTCGTCAAACCCAACGAAAAATCCTGGCAGGCACGCTATGACTTCGATTTCGCTGGTGTGGGTGTGCCGGGTTTGAAGCTGATGACGCGTTACATGCGCGGCACCGACATCGATCGCGGCGTCCTCAGCGACAACAGCGAATCGGAGCGAAATATCTACCTGTCCTACGTGGTTCAGGAAGGCCCGCTGAAGAACCTTGGCGTCGAACTGCGCAACATCAACGTCAAGTTCCGACACGGTAATGACTTCGACGAAAACCGCCTTATCACCACCTACACCTGGAAATTCTGGTAAGCGATCAGCCCCACCCGAGCAAGACTTCGGGCTTCTACGCTTCAACAATTCCAGGGGGTAACACCTGCCTGCTCATCTGGGCAGGTAATACCCAATCACGCTTGGTGTTCAATGCATGCCTATTGTGCCGACCGGTGGGCGTCTGCTCTTTTTTGCAGCGCCATACCTGAGTTTACGGCGTGAGAAGGGCGTTCAGGGGCATGGACGGTCCTGGCGATGCACTGTCCCTATCCGATTATTCGGTGAATGTTATCCGTATATTTCGGCCGGCCCCCGGAGGGAGGCACGCGGCATGAAGATTGCTCTTTCGAACAGAGGCGTGCCGTCAGAGCGCGTTCATAAAACAGCCGTGGGTGCCCCGTGATGAGTACAAGTCCTGATGTACATGTTCGTGACATTCGTATCGAGCGTTATGACCTCAATGGTGCGCGGCAGTGGATGGCCGGGATCTGTGGGCCACATCTGCTCAAGACCAGCCATCCCAATCGCATTCAGTTCCATCACAGCGGCAATGTACTCAAATCTATGTCCACCACGCTGGGGATGATCGAGTACGGCACCGACGTCACGGTCGGCATCGAAGACGCCGAACACCTGAGCAGCTACAGTCTCAGTCTGCCCCTCGTCGGTGAACAGCACTTGAGCAAGAGCGGCTGTCAGGTAACGTCTGATCGGGACTGCGCAATCATCGTGTCGCCTCACGAAAACCAGGAACTGACGATCAACGGTGATTGCCGCAAGATCCAGGTCGTCATCACCCGCGCGGCCATGCGCAAATCCCTTGAAGACATGTTGCAGCGACCCTTGGAAACCCCCTTGCGTTTCGAACCGGTGATGGACGCCGTCAACGGTTCTTCTGCCTCCTGGTGGCGCATGGCGCGTTACTTTATTGGCGAACTGGAGCGTAGCCGCGAGCTGTATGACCAGACGTTTTTCACACGCGACATCGAGAGTTCGCTGATCAAGGGGTTGATCCTCGCCCAGCCGAATAACTACTCCGAAGAGTTGCGCGGTGTGCTCGGCGTCAAGTTGCCCCACTACCTGATTCGAGCCAAGCAGTACATCCACGAAAATGCCCGCGAAGCGCTGCACCTGGAAGACATCGAGGCGATTTCCGGTGTGTCGCGGTTCAAGCTGTTCGAAGGTTTCAAGAAATACTTCGGCATGTCGCCGATGGCGTATCTGAAGAAGCACCGGCTGGATGCTGTGCGCCAGGAAATCCTCGAGGACAATTCGGCGCGCAACATTTCGGTGATCGCCATGGGGTGGGGGTTCACCCACTTGGGACGGTTCTCCAGCGAGTATCGCAAGCTGTTCGATGAAACCCCGAGCTCCACCCTGCAACGTAACGAAGCTCGCCGAAACCGGTCGCTTTGAGCCATGGCTGGGCTATCGGTTCACCCTATGCCAGGCGCTGGCACGGGGCTTGATCTGTCGAGGTTGTGCCAGACACCGGTCTTCACCAGCCGCTCGCGGCAAGAAAGTCATCGGCTGCTCGCCCGTGAGTTGGTCGAACACGATCTGAGTTGGCGCAGCGGCAATGTTGACACGGCTTTTTTTCGCGCTGAAGTGGGGCGTTGCCAATTGTTTGTCCTGCGTTATGGCGCCGAGGTCGAGGTACGGCCACGGCCTTTTACCGATTTCGTCTTGATGCAGATGCCGATGCGCGGGCGGGCGAGTATCGAGTGCGACGGGCTGGCGCTGGAGCTGGAGGCGGGTCAGGTGGCCGTGCTTTCGCCCAATCGACAGGCGCGACTGGTCTGGCACAGTGGCTGCGAACAGTTGCTGCTCAAGGTGCCGCGCTCATTGTTGAGGCTGATGCAGGAAAGGCTGGTGGACGAAGGCGGGCTGGCCGCCGATTTCAGCTTGCCACCCGCTTACCGGCTCGACACCGGACAGGCGCGTGGCTGGTTGCGCCTGGTCGATGATTTGCTTGAGCAACTGGGGGCCAGCGCGGGTGAGCCGGTGCATGCGCACTGGTTGCGACATCTGGAAGAAAGCCTGCCGCTGTTCCTGCTGACCCATCCACCGAAAGTCGACGGTTCGCCGATGGCGGTCGTTGAGTCGCCGGCACAGCGTCAGGCATTGCGGCAGTTGCATAAAATCGAAGATTTGATGCGCAGTCGCCTGGGTGAAGCACTTTCCCTGGGCGAACTGGCAGCTGCGGCGGGCATGAGTGAGCGTAGCCTCAATACTCTGTGCCAGCGCTGTTACGGACAAACGCCCATGGAGCGGTTGCGAAACCTGCGGCTTGAAGCGGTGCGTGATCGTTTGCTCGGCCGTTGCGACGTGAGCATTACCGAAGTCGCCCTGGAGCATGGCTTTGGGCATCTTGGTCGTTTCGCCCGTTATTACCGTGAACGCTTTGGCGAACTCCCGCATCAGACGGCTGCCATCAGATAGTCAAACGCTGCCCCTTGTAGGAGCAAGCTCGCTACTACAAGGGTGCAGTGTTCGATTACTGTTCGGTGCTGTCCGCCCATTTGCCCATTAGCGTATTGGACGGCCGTTGTTCGTCGAGCAGTTTCTTCGCCGTTTCGATACCGGCCACAGGCAGCCCGGTGGGGTCGAGCAGGCCGATCTGCACCAGAACGCTGGCCTGGTCCCAATAGATGTGTTCGTGACACAACTTGTCGCCACGGAACTTGATGACCCCGAGCATCGGTATTTCGACGTATTGACCAGTCGGTGCGACGTTGGGCAGCATCCAGTCGATTTCGCTGGTGTGGGTGAAACACATCACGAACTCGTCGACGATTTGCGAGGCGCCAACAGTGCGAGAGATGGGCACCAGCTTCATGTCCGGCGGATTGGCATGGACAAAATGGTTCTGGTAGAAACGGCTCAATTCGCGGTAGCCCACGCCACCAGTCATGGTCGGAATGTGGTTGACGTAAGGTTCGGCAACCATGGTCGCCATGGTCGCCGGGACATCGCGAACGGCAAACTCGAATTCGATGTGCTTTTCCCACAGCTCGGACAGGTTGTAATTCGGGCCGATTGCCTGCTTGAGCGCTGCGATGCTGCGCTGATGGGCCATCAACGCGGCCGGCTTGTTGTAGTGCATGCCACCGTTGCGGGCGAAGGCATGGTCGACGTCGGGGTAGGTGTAAATCTCGACGTCGTTGCGGCCGCCCAAGCGCTGGCTGATCTGCAGGCGGGCATTGCCATCGCAGTAGCCATCCTGTTCAGCGAAGTGCAGCACCAGGCGGCCTTTGATGTTGTCGGCTTCGTCGAGCAACTGTTCAATGCCCATGCCGTAATAGCCCACCGAGCAGGCGGCGTCGGTTCTCGTCGCCGTCAGGTAGGCCAGCTTGCCGCCCATGCAGAAACCCACATAGCCGAAACCGACGTCCTCGACTTCGGGGAAATCGCTGAGGGCCTTGAAACTGGCGTCGATGTCATCGACAGCCTTGTCCACGTCCATGCGCTGAAACAGCTCGATGGCACGGGCGAAGTCGGCTTCGGTGTAGCCCAGTTCTACGCCCGGTTCCAGTCGCCAGAACAGGTCCGGCACAAGGGCTACATACCCTTCCTCGGCGTAAAAATCGGCTACTTCGCGCATGTTGGCGTTGATGCCGAAAATTTCCTGGCCGATTACCACGCCGGGGCCCTTGCCGCTGGCGGGTAGTGCCAGGTAACCGGTGAAGCTGCCGCTGCCGTCGCTGGCTTTTACGGTGATTATCTTACCCATGGTGTTACCTCGTTATCGACTCATCATCAGGTTTTATTGGCGTTGTTCAATGGGAGCTGTCGAGCGATTCAGGCCGGGTCACGCAAACGCTCGAACCACACCCGGGGCGAGAGGCCCTGATCGGGGCCGAGGATCGAGAAACCGCCGTCCACCGGAATGTCCACCCCGGTAATCCAGGACGCGCCATGGCTGCACAGAAAGGCGACCACCTGGCCAATCTCCTCGCCGCGCCCGACGCGCCCAAGCGGGTGAAAGGTAGCCCCTACACGGTCGGCCACTGCAAGGTCGCCGCCGCTCAGGTTCGCCACCGACGGCGACCAGGTCCAGGCCGGCGAGACGCTGATGACCCGGATCGAAGCCGGTGCCAGGCTCACCGCAAGGTTTCTGGTCAGCTGCAGCAATCCGGCCTTGGACGCCGGGTACAGGGCTCGCCCGGCCGCGCCGAACTTACCGCCGGTGCTTCCGATGTTGATCACCGTGCCGCCTTCATTCATGTGTGGCGTGGCTTTCTGTACGAAAATTGCCGCCGACACCAGATTAGTGTTGAGGGTGTTCAACCATTGTTCGCGGTCTGACTGTAGCCCCTGATCTTCGTAGACACAGGCGTTATTGACCAGAATGTCGAGACGGCCGAAGGCGGCCAGCGTTGTGTCGATACAGTCATCGATATCCTCGTCCAGTTCGACATTGCAGGCGACAAAGCGACACCGCTGACCCAACTCATAGGCCAGTGCCGCCCCGGTGTCACGGTTGCGGCCGACCAGCATGACGCTGGCGCCGGCGTTTAACAGTTGACGAGCAATGTCAGTACCCAGGCCCTGGGTGCTGCCCGTGACAATCGCCACCTGACCTTGCAGGTTGGCAGTAGGAATGGACTTCATGGCATTGACTCCAGGGTGCTTGCGACATCCGTGACAGTGGCGATCAACCGCATGCTGTCCAGCGCCGCCAGATGAGTCGCGGGGCGGGCGGCGGCGCAGGCGTCGGCGAGCACCGTGACTTCGAAACCGCAATCGACGGCATGCCGGACCGTGCTTTCCACCACCGAGTGGGTGGCGACGCCGGCGATCAGCAACTGTCGCGTTTCGAGCTGACGCAACAGGGTGTCCAGCGGTGTGCCGTAAAACGCGTTGATGCGGGTATGAGTGACGACGAACTCGTCCGGGCCTTCCAGCGGTTGCAACGCGTCATGGAACTGCGCGCCCCAAGTGCCTTCCTGGACGGCACCGCTGGCCGCGACGGCACGCAGGATCGGCGCGTTCTGTACCAGGTCGGCATAGTCCGGGCGATACGCCACGCGCACATGAATGATCGGCCAGCCCCGTGCGCGGGCACCTTGCTGCAGCCTGATGGCGGCGTCCAGCACGGCGTCACGTGCCGGATCATCGGCTGCGATCCCGACCCGGATGCGGCCGTCAGGATGCAAGACGTCATTCTGATAATGCAGGGCCAATACGGTCGGGCGCCCCATCAGACAAAGACCTCAAGGTTGGCGAACACATCGTTGCAGTTGGTCAGGTCAACCCGCTTGAGCTGGATTTTCCAGCCGCCGCTGTCCTGACTGGCCAGCTTGTAGGTGTAGCGCCCGGCCAACTGGCGTTGTTCAAGACGCCATTCGCTGACTTGGAACGTCGCGCTCACCACCAGCAGCCCTTGGCTGTCGAGTCCTTCGACCATCACATTGCCCACCAGATGAGCCGTGCGGGTCGGTGGTTGTTGCGACCAGTTACGTATGTTCTCTACCCGGCGGATGCGCACTTCGCGCAGCATGCGGTTTTCCCAGAACAGCGAAATGTGCTCGAAAGGGTCGGCCTGCCCATGCAGGTGTGGCACCCAGTACATACCCGCATCGGTAAACAGTTGGTCCCACTCCCAGAAGCGGCGCTCATCCAGCAGGCGTGCTTCGCGATAGAGGAACTGCTCGATCTCGCGCAAGGCTTCGTTGGGTACCTGGGCCGGGATCAGGGCGTGAGTCGAGACG
This sequence comes from Pseudomonas sp. 31-12, assembly GCF_003151075.1. Taxonomy (NCBI): domain Bacteria; kingdom Pseudomonadati; phylum Pseudomonadota; class Gammaproteobacteria; order Pseudomonadales; family Pseudomonadaceae; genus Pseudomonas; species Pseudomonas sp. 31-12. Next base: position 4,499,293 of record NZ_CP029482.1, on the reverse strand, counting down.
TCGAAGGTGCGATCAAGCAGCATGGGTGCTCTCCTTGGCGATCAGGGTGGCGGTCATGTAGTGCTTCCAGGCGGCGAACTGGTTACGCATCGGCAGCTCGCTGGTGCCATTGGTCGAGACCGCGCCATCGGGCAGCAAGCGGTCGGTGCCGACATAACGATGCATGCTGATCCATTCACCGCCACGGGTCATGTTGCCCTCCTGACAACGGGCATAGACTTCGACGTCGTCGGGCATGACGTTGGAGGAGGGCGAGTTGATGACGTTGGCGTACGTCAGCGCCCGGTCAAATACGGCATCCGGAGCGCCTTTGCAGCGGAACGTCTGGATTTCCACCAGGGTTCGGTCGACGGCCATCGGCCGGATCACTCGGAACTGCATGAACACGGTGTGGGGCGAGCCGCTCCCGTAGATCACGGTGTTGTGGCGATTCATCCCCATGATGCCTCGGGCGCGTTCTTCGCCATAGGCATCGCTCAGGCATTCGAAGTGGGCCTTGGACACTTCGTCGCGCTCGGCCGCCGCCGGGTCGAAAATCGCTTCCATGTAACCATGTCCATTGTTGTAGGCGCGCAGTTCGAGCTTCTCCCAGAAATCGTAAGGCTCGCCGTTGCCGTCCATGATCAGCAGTTCGAATGGCATTTCTCCCAAGGATTCGGCCTCGCTGCGGGCCGCGTCCACCGAGGACTCATGCGTGACGCGAGCGTGCATGGTGTCGTGGAGGTTTTCGTAGAAGACTTTCCAGTTGGAACGCTGCATTACCCGAAAAATACCACCGGCCACTTCGACTTCACCCACTGGCGAGCGATCGCAGAGGTTGTCGATGGAAGTGATCACGCCGCCGAGAAAGCTTTTCAGGTCTGGACCATGATCGATCTGGCTGGCGAACACGAAGCCCCGATAGCTGTCGACCCGCGCCAGGCTCACCATTGAAAAGTCCGGGTGCCGGGGGTTGAAGCAGGTGCCTTCGAAGCCGTTCTTCAACGGTGCCGAAAGGTGCTGGCCGTCCAGTTTGAAGGTCCAGGCGTGGTAAGGGCAGCGGAAGAACTTGCCGACGTTGCCATCGCCTTCGGCCACCAGCTTGGCGCCTTTGTGCGGGCAACGATTGTAGAGCACATTGACGTTTTTATCGGCACCGCGAACCAGAATCACGTCCTGATCGCCGATGCGTGTTGTGTGGTAGTCACCGACGTTTTTGACCTGGCTTTCATGGCCGACGTAGATCCATGCCTGACCATAGATTCGCTGCATTTCCAGATCAAACAGTTGAGGGTCGGTGTAGACGCTTTTGTGCACGCTGTCGTCGCGGATCAGTGCCGCGATCTGTTCGTTCGAGGGAATCATGATGTCTCCTTTTAACCAGCCATAATAGAGGTGCGTGGTACAGCAACGCACTTACAAATCGAGCACCAGGCGAGTGCTGGAGGCGCGGGATACACAGGTGCAGAAGCTGCCGTCAGCCCGCTCGCGCTCCGACAGACAAATATCGCGGTGGTCAGCGGCGCCTTCGAGCACTTGGGCCACGCACACCCCACAGTCACCCCGACGGCAATCGAACATCGGGTCCAGATCGGCTTCTATCATTGCGTCCAGCACGCTTTTGCCCGCGGCCACCTGAAGCGTTATTCCACTGCTGCGCAGCTCCACTTCAAAACCGGCTTCGGTCTCGGTGCCGAGGCTGCCGATGAACAATTCGCTGTGCAGTTGGCTGTCGTCCCAGCCCAGTGCGCGAGCCGTTTGCAGCACGTTGCTGATCAATGACTTGGGGCCGCACACATAAAGCTGACGTCCGCTGATGGGCGAGTCCAGCAGGCTGTTCAGGGGCAGGCGCCGCGCCGGGTCACCGCCGCTGATCCAGCATCGAGCGGTGCCGAGCGCCTGGACCTCTTCCAGATACGCCATGCGGTCTGCGTCGCGACCGGCATAGTGCAAAGTGAATGGCTGCTGACTGACCGCGAGCGAGCGGGCCATGCCAAGCATTGGGGTGATGCCTATCCCTCCCGCGATCAGCAGGTATTCACTGGCATTTGCCACCAATGGGAAATGGTTGTTGGGCGCACGTACCCTCAGTTGCTGACCGACTTGCACCTCGTGCATCCAGCGCGAACCACCGCTGCTCTGGTTCTCCAGCTGCACCGCGATCTCGTAGTGAGGGTGCTCAGGCAGGCTGACCAGCGAGTAAGCACGCCACATGGGTTTACTGCCTGGTATCAGCACTTCGATATGAGCACCCGGGGTGAAACCGGGCAGGGTGTGGCCGGCGTCAGCGACCAGGATCAGGCGACGAATGTGAGGCGTGAGCAGGTCGATCCTTTCGATACGCAAAGACAGGCTGGGCATGCACGATTCCTGAACGGGGCGAGCGCTGCTCGCCGTTGAAGTCGTACACACTGTAGGGAGGGGGGGCGGGGCGAAAAAGCCGATATTGGCAAGTCGATAGCCGCATTTTGCGTAAGTACGCGGGAATGGGCGTCAGGCAGTGAGCCAATCGTACAGAGGTGTCATTGGCGGTGATGGGGCAATTCATGAGTGCAGCGGCGTTCACCGGGAGTGGATACTGCACGGAGCAATCCGCGGCACTGTGCAAGGCAATGCGGGACGGGTATTCAGTTCAGCCGATGCTGGTGATCTGGATAAAAGGCTCGTCATTCGCCTGCACGCTCGTAGCGCTCTTTAGGCTAGTAAGCGCTCGGCGCGCGCCCATAGCTCTGTATGTTCAACGGCCATGAAATGGACTCCCCCTACTTTTCCCCCCACAAAAAAGTCGGCTCTCGATGGACGTTACTGGACTCTCATAGAGCAGAACACCGCTGGAACTCAAGCAAATACTAGCTTAGAAAAATCCAGAGTAAAATTTTGGAGTCTTTCAAGAAGTATGAAAAAGGAGATGGGGTGCTAGGGGTCGAGTGTTCGAATCACTCCGTCCCGACCATATAATTCAAAGGGTTGCGAGATTTTATCTCGCGACCCTTTTTTATTTTTGGTCGTTTTTACCCCTACAAAACGACTGGCTCTGGGTGGAATCTTCGGCTGTGATTCCAAGGTCGGAAATTGTCCCGTGGGCTTTAGCCGCCGCTTGATAAGTGAGTTGACGACAGTTTTTAGGTCCATTCCTGTCGCACGTTACCGGCACAATTGGCCGATAGCTGCCGGTCGCGACAGGCTGCTAAGGACCCACGTCTTTTCCTGCTTCGGCAAGAAAAGAAAACCCTTAGATTTCAATGGGTCGGACGCTAGATACGAGTCTCGTTTCCCGCTCCAGCTCCATGGGGTTCTGCTGAATTCCATAGAGAAAGAAAAAAGGACCTTCGGGTCCTTTTTTCATTTGTGCGGTATCCCGCTGAAATCCGCTGCGCTCCAGCAGCATCCGGTGGTTTTAAGTCCATTTTTTTGCCTCTTCTTCGACGCCCCATCTGCCAAGACTTTTTTGGATGTCGCTGCCTTGATACGAGCATTTCACTCGCGCGCAATGGTAGGGCCAGACGAACAGTTTGCGTTGGCCGGTTTTGTCCGAAGGCCCAGGACACCGCCAGCATCGTCACTACCGCTGCCATAGGGCACGGAACTCAACCAGCCGGTGGTGACGATATCAGACGCTGAGGCTGGTTTGATGATCGACGGTAACCACATGATGAAGCCGTACACGCCGATGCTCCATAGCGCATGCGCCACAGCTTGATCACCAGTGGGGAGGTGAACGCCTGGCGGTAAGTGCGCGCCACTTTCATGCCTTTTTGTTTGTCGACCAGAATGGCGGCAAGTTGGTCCTTAGTCTCGAACACCCCCATCACAAACAAAATCAATAAACGCTCGCAACTTCGGCGTCAGGTAGCGGCTCGACGGCCATACCACCTGAATGTTCAGCGTGCGCAACACTTTGTCAGGCAGTATCGACACCAGCTCTCCGGTCGCCAGTGCCTCGCGCACCGCAAACTCGGGAACGCAGGCAATGCCCAGTCCTTGTCGGGCCATGTGGATCAGCATATCAAGGTTATTGCAGACCATCGTGGCCGGTACTTTCAACTCGGTGCCTTCGGCAAGCCCCGACAGTGGCCATTTTTCCAGTTTGCCCGTGGAGGGCAGTTTGTAATGCAGGCAGTGGTGTTCCTGCAGTTGCTCGACATTCTGCGGGTAGTCGTGGCTCGCAAAGTAGCTGGGGGCGCCGACGAGGTAGAAGCCGAAGCTGTCGAGTTTCCTGGCCATTAACCGAGAGTCGTGCAACTGGCCGGTGCGCAGCACGGCGTCGAAACCTTCCTCGACCACGTCCACCAGCCGATCGGTGAAGTCCAGTTCCAGCTGGATTTCTGGATAGTGCTGCATGAATCGTGAGAGCTGCATGAACAGGACATTGCCCAGCAGCGGCAGGCTGATGCGCAGTTTACCTCGTGGTGTCTCGCTGGAGCTGGAGAGTTCCTGCTCGGCGGCTTCCAGTTCGTTGAGCACCCGGCGGCAGCGCTCCAGAAACAACGAACCTTCGCTGGTCAGGTTGATGCTGCGGGTATTGCGATGGAACAGGCGTGCGCCGAGTTTCTCTTCCATGCGCGCGATGCTCTTACCCACCGCCGAGGCGGAGATCCCCAACAAACGGCCGGCCCCAACAAAACTGCGGCTTTCGGCAACCTGCACAAACACCGTGATGCCATTGAGCTTATCCAACACTCACTCCTTTGATTGCGGACAAAAAGGTCCGTGGACCTCGGAATAGTAACCTCTGTTTCCCGACAACGGCCCCCTCTACCATCGAGACATCGACTTATTCATCCAACTATTCAGGTCCGCCAATGTCAGTCAACGAACCGCTTCGCTCATTACAGTCTCTACGCTCGTTTGAACTCGTCGAGCTGGCTTCGCGCATCGACGCGGTGCTGGAGCAGACCTTGCACGATCAGCGCCTGGTAGGCGCAGTGGTGCTGGTGGCTCACCGCGGCAAGCTCATTTACCAGCGCGCGGCCGGATTGGCCGACCGTGAGGCGCAGTTGCCGATGCGCGAGGATGCCTTGTTTCGGCTGTCTTCGGTATCCAAGCCGATTGTTTCGGTGGCCGCACTGGCGCTGATCGGTCAGGGCAAACTCAACCTGGATGACGACATCACCCGCTGGCTGCCTTACTTCAAGCCGACCCTGAGCGACGGCCAGCCAGCGACGATCACGGTGCGTCAGTTGCTGAGCCATACCGCCGGCCTCACTTATGGTTTTCTGGAAAGCGATCAGGGTGGTCCTTATCGTGATGCCGGTGTGTCCGATGGCATGGAGCGCAGCAACGTGACGCTGGAAGAAAACCTGCGCAGCCTCAGTCACGCGCCCTTGCTGTACAAACCTGGCAGTTCGTGGGGCTATTCAATTGCGACCGATGTCCTGGGCGGCGTGATTGCTGCAGTCACCGGCACCTCGCTGGCCGCTGCAATCGAGGCATTGATCGCCAAGCCACTGGGCTTGCGCGATGTCGGTTTCGGTGTGTCCGACGCCAGCCGCCTGACCCCGGCGTACCTGAACGATCAACCACAGCCGCGGCGCATGAAAGAGCTGGAAGTGGTGCCGGTTTTCGAAGGCACCGCCGGCATCAAGCTGGAGCCGAGCCGGGCCCTGGACCCACAGGCTTTCAACTCCGGTGGTTCGGGCTTGATCGGCAGCGCTGGTGAGTTCCTCCATCTGCTCGAAACCCTGCGCAAAGGCGGCGCGCCGTTGTTACCTAAAGCGCTGGTCGATGAGATGACCACCAACCAGACCGGCGAGCTCGAACTGGAAAACTGGCCCGGTCGCGGCTTCGGCCTGGGCTTTACCGTGCTCAAGGACCCGGCCGCCGCCCAGACGGTCGAGTCGGTCGGTAGTTGGCGATTGGGTGGTGCCTATGGACACTCCTGGTTCGTCGACCCGGCCGAGCAATTGACGGTCGTCGCCTTCACCAATACAGCCTTCGAAGGCATGTTCGGGCAATTTACCGTCGACCTGTGTAACGCCGTTTACGGGGAATGACCTTCGCGCCGGTCCCAGCCCGGGACCGGCCGCAAGCACAAAAAAAGCAGCGTTCCGCCGCTAAAAATGTCTGCATCTAGCCGTACCCCTGGGGTCAACGGACCCTCGCAACATTGCCTGCAATGCTCGCAACGCCGCTGGGATTGTCGTGAGATTTTTTTACAGGGAGCACGCCTGCACACGCAGGTGTTTTGGGGCGTGCCATGACTATTTGGGGATCGGAAATGAAAAACGCAGAGTTCTATCATTCGCATTTCCACAGCAAGCTCGACTCACTCACCGGGATCCGTTTTCTGGCGGCGGCGATGGTGTTCATGTTTCACGCCTCGCTGACCCGGATCATCGGTTTCAACCCCTATGCCGACACCAATGTGATCGATGCCTTTCAACGGATCTTCAGCGGTGGTGGCTGGCTCGGGGTGTCGTTCTTTTTTGTGCTCAGTGGCTTCGTGATCACTTGGTCGGCTCGCAAAGGCGACAGCGTGACAGGCTTCTGGAAACGCCGTTTGTTGAAAATCTACCCTAACCATATCGCCACCTGGGTGTTGGCGATGGCGCTGTTTGCGGTGCCTGCCGCCAGCGTGGCGATCTGGTTGCCCAACCTGTTGCTGGTGCATTCCTGGATTCCACGGATGGACACTTTCCTCAGCGTCAACGGGCCGTCCTGGTCGCTGTGCTGCGAGTTGTTCTTCTATTTGCTGTTTCCGCTGGCTCTCAAGCTGATCTGGAAAATTTCCGAGGAACGCCTGTGGCACTGGGCCTGGGCGATGGTCGCCGGCCTGGCCCTGACGCAAGTGGCGATACGTTTGCTGACACCTGCCACGCCGTTTATCAATGAGTACCCGATTTCCCTGAGCCAATGGTGGTGGTCTTACTACTTCCCGCCCGCGCGCATGTTCGAGTTCGTGCTGGGCATGCTCATGGCCCGCATTCTCATGGCTGGGCGCTGGATCGAATTGAGCGTGCCCTGGGCTTTCGCGCTGATGGTCGGCGGTTACCTGGCGGCCATGTGGGTGCCGTTCCAGTACAGCCTGAACCTGGTAACGCTGGTGCCGATTGCAGCGCTGATCACGGCGATTGCCGCCAGTGACCTGCAGGATCGCAAGGGGTTACTCAACAGTCGCTGGATGGTCTGGCTGGGCGAAATCTCCTTTGGTTTCTACATGATCCATCTGCTGATCATGACCTGCGCGACACAACTGCTCGGCGGCCGACTGTTCGATAACAGGACGGCCACGTTGATCGTCGCGGCCACCTTTGCGCTCTCCATCTTCGGTGGTTGGCTGTTGTTCAACTTTATCGAGCGACCGGTCATGCAGCGCTGGGGGCGAACCGGGAAAGCCAAGGCGCTGGACAGCAGCCTGGGCAACCCTGAAACCGCGCCTTGATCCATCCTCGACAGATTGCTTCGACACACATCGCTTAATAACAGGGAAGTTGTTTATGGACTCGATCCGACCCAAACGCTCGGGCAGTGCGCTCATGCTCCGCGCCAGTCTTGCTTGCGCTATCGTCGTTGCCCTGGTGATCGTGCTACGCGGGGAACCGTCCACTATCGCCAAGGCCAGCGTCGCGCCAGCGGCCGCCGAAGTCGATGTGGCCATGGCGCTGTCCAGTCCAGTGACCGACTGGCAGAACTATTCCGGACGTCTGGAGGCGGTCGAAAAAGTAGTCATCCGGCCGCTGGTGTCCGGGACGATTGTTGCTGTGCATTTCAAGGATGGCGCGATCGTCAAGGAAGGCGACTTGCTCTTCGAAATCGACGCCAGGCCGTATACCGCCCGGGTCGAACAGGCCCAGGCCAGTCTGGCGGCGGCGAAGTCGCGAAGTCTGTACACCGCCACCGATCTGGGCCGGGCCCAACGGCTGATCAACTCCAATGCCATCGCCATGCGCGATCTGGACGAGAAACAGAACGCCGCCAGCGAAGCACAAGCCAATGTCCGGCAGGCCCAGGCGATACTCGACAGTTCCCGGTTGGATCTGGCCCACACTCGCATCACGGCGCCGGTCAGCGGACGCATGTCCCGTGCCCTGGTGACCGCGGGCAATATCGTCAGCGCCGGTGAAAATGCCGCGCCGTTGAGCACCCTGGTATCGCTCTCGCCGATCTATGCCGCTTTCGACGTCGATGAGCAAACGTTCCTGCGCTACCTCAATCACGGCAGTGCGAAGGGCAGTGAAGTGCCGGTCATGCTCGGGCTGTCCAATGAAACGGACTATTCGCGCGGGGGCAAACTGGCATCGATGGACAATCAGCTCGACGTGCAGTCGGCTACGCTGCGGGTGCGCGCCAGTTTCGACAATGCCGACGGCCTGCTCAGGCCCGGCATGCTGGCCCGGATCAAACTCGGCGGCGGCCCGCCGCGTCAGGCCGTGCTGATCGACGACAGCGCAATCGGCACGGACCAGGACAAGAAGTTTGTGTTGGTGGTGACCGCTAATGATCAGGTTGAGTATCGGCGCATCAGCCCCGGCAACCTGGTGGGCGACTTGCGAATCATCGATTCCGGCCTGCAAGCCGGCGAGCGGGTGGTGATCAATGGCCTGCATCGGGCGCGGCCGGGCGATACCGTCAGACCGTTGCTCGCCCAACACGTCGATGCGAGGGAAGGGCAATGAACTTTTCGCGCTTCTTCATTGACCGCCCCATCTTCGCCGGAGCCCTTTCGACCCTGATTTTGCTGGCCGGGATCATCTCGCTGTTTCGCTTGCCGGTCTCGGAATACCCCGATGTGGTCCCGCCGCTGATCGTGGTCAACGCCCAGTACCCCGGCGCCAACCCGGCGGTGGTGGCGCAGACTGTCGCGGCGCCGCTGGAGGAGCAGATCAACGGCGTCGAGGACATGCTGTACATGCAGTCCCAGGCCAACAGCGATGGCAACCTCACGCTCAGTGTCACGTTCAAGGTCGGTACCGATCCGGACAAGGCCCAGCAGTTGGTGCAAAACCGTGTCTCGCAAGCCTTGCCGCGTCTGCCGGAAGACGTGCGGCGGCTGGGGGTGGTGACGATGAAGTCATCGTCGACCCAGACCCTGGCGATTCACCTGGTCTCGCCCGATGACCAGTACAACGCCACCTACCTGCGCAACTACGGCATTCTCAACATCAAGAACCAGTTGGAGCGCATCCCGGGCGTCGGTGAAGTGCGGATCTGGGGCGGCGGCGACTATGCGATGCGCATCTGGCTCGACCCGCAAAAAGTAGCTCAGCGCGGTTTGAGCGCCAACGATGTGGTGGCGGCGATCCGTGAGCAAAACGTGCAGGTCGCGGCCGGCGTCATCGGCGGTCAGCCCATGCGTACGGACGTGGCCCAACAGCTGTCGGTCAACACTCAGGGTCGGCTGAAAACGGAAAAGGAATTCGGCGACATCATCCTCAAGAGTTTGCCGGGTGGGGCGGTGACTTTCTTGCGCGACGTTGCCCGTGTCGAACTGGCGGCGTCGGACTACGGTTTGCGCTCACTGGTCGACGGCAAGCCTGCCGTGGGTTTCGGCGTGTTCCAGATGGCCGGCGGTAACGCCCTGGCAATTTCCGATCAGGCGCGCGACATCATGCGCCAGGCCAAGCAAGACATGCCGGCCGGGGTCGACTACACGATTGTGTTCGACCCGACCCAGTTTGTCCGCTCGAGTATTCTGGCGGTGATCCAGACCCTGCTCGAATCGACGCTGTTGGTCGTGCTGGTGGTCATCCTGTTCCTGCAAACCTGGCGGGCCTCGATCATTCCGCTGCTGGCGATGCCGGTGTCGATCATCGGCACGCTCTCACTGATGCTCGCGTGTGGTTTTTCGATCAATGCCCTGTCGTTGTTCGGCATGGTTCTGGCCATTGGTATCGTCGTCGACGATGCGATCGTGGTGGTCGAGAACGTCGAGCGCAACATTGCTCGCGGCCTGAGTCCCAAGGATGCCTCCTACAAGGCGATGGAGGAAGTCAGCAAGCCGATCATCGCCATCACCCTGACGCTGGCGAGTGTGTTTGTACCCCTGGCGTTCATGCCCGGGCTGACCGGACAGTTTTATCAGCAGTTCGCATTGACCATCGCCATCTCCACCATCATTTCGGCGTTCAACTCCCTGACCTTGTCACCGGCGCTTTGTGCACTGTTGCTCAAGTCCCACGACGCACCGCGAGATCGCCTCAGTCGGGCTATCGATCGGTTGTTGGGGCCATTGTTTAGCCGTTTCAACCGACTCTCGGCGCGGGGCGAGCAGGCCTACGGCAGCAATCTGGGCCGGGTGATTCAGCGCAAAGGCATGCCCCTGGGCTTTTACGCACTGTTGCTGGGGTTCACGGCCTGGCTTGGCCATTCGTTGCCTGGTGGTTTTGTGCCGGCCCAGGACAAAGAGTTTCTGGTCGGCCTGGCGCAACTGCCCAATGGCGCCTCGCTGGAGCGCACCGAGCAAGTCATCCAGCGCATGAACGACATCGCCCTCAAGCAACCTGGCGTGGCCCACACCCTGGAGTTTCCGGGCATGTCGGTCAACGGCCTGATGAACTCATCGAGTGCCGGCATCATCTTCGTGATCCTCGAACCGTTCGCCAACCGGCATGGTTCGGACATGAGTGCCGGGGCCATCGCCTCGGCGCTGAACCAGCAGTTTTCCACGATCAAGGAAGCTTTTACCGGGGTGTTCCCGCCGCCTCCGGTGTTGGGGTTGGGTACTTTGGGCGGGTTCAAGTTGCAGTTCGAAGATCGTGGCGCGCTGGGGTTTGAAAAACTTGATGAAGCGGTTCGCGCCTTCCTCAAGCAAGCCGCGCTGGCACCTGAGCTGGGGCCAAGCTTTTCCAGCTACCAGATCGATGTGCCGCAATTGAAGGTCGATCTTGACCGGGTCAAGGCCAAGCAGTCGCAGGTTGCCATGACCGATGTCTTCGATACGTTACAGATCTATCTGGGCTCCTTGTATGTCAACGACTTCAACTTGCTGGGCCGGGTCTATCAGGTCCGGGTGCAAGCCGATGCGCCGTTCCGCGCCCACGCCGATGACATCGGGCAACTGAAGACCCGCAATGCCGACGGCAACATGGTTCCACTGGCCAGCCTGGTGGAGGTACACCCCACCTATGGGCCGGAAATGGTCGTGCGCTACAACGGCTACACCGCCGCCGACCTGAATGGCGGCCCCGCGCCGGGTTATTCATCTGGTCAGGCCCAGGCCGCGGTGGAGCGAATCGCGGCCGAGACGCTCCCCAAGGGCATCAAGTTCGAATGGACCGAGTTGACCTACCAGCAAATCATTTCCGGCGACTCCACGTTGTGGATCCTGCTGATTTGCATGCTGCTGGTGTATCTGGTGCTGGCCGCCCTCTATGAAAGTCTGCTGCTGCCGGTTGTCATCTTGCTCATCGTGCCCATGAGCATCATGTCAGCGCTGCTCGGGGTGTGGCTGACCCAGGGCGATAACAACATCTTTACCCAGATCGGCCTGATGGTGCTGGTGGGGCTGGCCAGCAAGAACGCGATTCTGATTGTCGAGTTCGCCCGTGAACTCGAACAGCAGGGACGCAGTATCGTGCGCGCTGCCATTGAAGCCAGTCAGTTGCGTTTGCGCCCGATTCTGATGACCTCGATCGCTTTCATCATGGGGGTCGTACCCCTCGTGCTCTCTACCGGTGCCGGTGCCGAAATGCGTCACGCCATGGGCGTCGCGGTGTTCTTCGGCATGCTCGGGGTGACCCTGTTCGGCCTGTTATTCACCCCGGTGTTCTATGTCGCGCTGCGGCTGCTTGCGACACGACGATCACGCTTGGTGGCGGACGACTTTGTGCCATCGGTTGCGGACATAACTGTCCGCTAAGAATGGAACAGCAGCTTGTTTTTCAGTATTCGCACTCACTTTACAGTTACCGCCAATCAACGAAACAAGGAGACAGTCAATGACGCGCGTCGTGCGGTTTAGCCAATATGGTGGTCCGGAAGTGCTCAGGATCGATGACATCGACGTGCCTGAACCGGGGCCTGATGAAGTACGGATCACCGTCAAAGCGATTGGTCTGAACCGGGCAGAATCCATGTTCCGCTCCGGCCAGTATCTGGAAGAGGCACAGTTTCCTTCCCGTCTGGGGTATGAAGCGGCGGGTATCGTCGAGGCCGTCGGCGCACGCGCCGGCCAGTTTACGGTCGGTGACATCGTCAGCCTGATTCCTCCGGCCTCCATTGCGCAGTGGGGCACCTATGCCGAACTGGCCGTCGTGCCGGCGGCGATGCTGGTCAAGCATCCCGCCAACCTGTCATTCGCTGAAGCCTCGGCGGTATGGATGCAGTACATCACGGCGTGGGGCGCGTTGATTCATGTCGCGGCATTGCAGCCCGGCGAATTCGTTCTGATTACGGCTGCCTCAAGCAGTGTCGGCCTGGCGGCGATTCAGATTGCCAATCAGGTTGGCGCCATCCCGATCGCCGTCAGCCGCACTCTGGCCAAGCGCGAGCAGTTGCTGTCTGCCGGCGCCGCGCATGTGGTGGCCAGCGAGTCGGCGGATTTCAATCAACAGATTGAACGGTTCACTGCGGGCAAGGGCGCCCGGGTGATCTTCGATCCGGTGGGTGGGCCGTTTCTGGAGCATTTGGTCGACGTTGCCGCTACTGGCGGGATCGTTCTCGTGTATGGCGCTCTGAGCCCCGAGCCCGCGCCTTTCCCGCTGTTCAAGGTGCTGGGCAAAAGCCTGGCGTTGCGCGGCTATCTGCTGCACGAAATCACCTCCCGGCCAGCCTTGCTCGAGGCCGCCAAGGCGTATGTCATCGCCGGTCTGGAGGAGGGGACGTTGCGTCCGGTCATAGCCAAAACCTTCGACTTTGAACAGATCGTTGCCGCCCATCAGTATCTGGAAGCGGGCGAGCAGTTCGGCAAAGTCGTGGTCACGCTGGAGTCCGACTCATGAAAATGCTCCATCCGATCTACTTTCTCGCACTAGGCCTGTTTGGCGTTTACACCATTGAGTTTGGTGTAGTCGGGATTCTTCCGGTAATTATCGAGCGCTTCGCGATCAGTGCGTCCCAGGCCGGTCTGTTGGTGGGGCTGTTCGCGCTGATCATTGCGGTCTTCGGCCCGATCATGGTGTTGCTATTGTCGCGCTTCAATCGCAAGAAGATCCTGACGATTGCGTTGTTCATTTTTGCCGGCACCAGCGTGCTGTCGGCCTACGCACCCAACTTTGAATCGCTGATGGTGCTGCGCATCATCCCGGCGCTGTTTCACCCCGTGTACTTTTCCCTGGCCTTTGTCGCGGCGGTTTCACTGTACCCACCGCAGGAGTCTACCCGCGCCGCCGCCAAAGCCTTTGTCGGCACCAGCATGGGCATGGTGCTGGGGGTGCCGTTGACGACGCTGATCGCGGCGCAGTTTTCCTATGAAGCCTCGTTTCTGTTCTGCGCCGTGGTCAACTGCATTGCTGGCCTCGGGATCATTGCCCGGCTGCCGGACGCGCCCGACAAAACCCGCATTTCCTATAAAGAGCAGCTGGCCATTCTGCGCAAGTTCCCGCTCTGGCTGAACATTACCGCCTCGACTTTGATTTTTGCCGCGATGTTTTCCGTATACAGCTACTCCGCCGAGTACCTGGCCAAGGAAGCGGGCATGAGCGCGCAGATGATCAGCATCCTGCTGGTGATCTTCGGTATTGGCGGCGTCGCGGGCAATCTGTATGCCGGCAAACTGATCGGGCAGAACATGGTTCGGACAACCATCCTGCACCCGATCCTGCTGGCCGGTGCCTATGGGCTGTTGTACCTGTTCGCCGGCCCGTCACTGATGACCATGCTGGTAATCGTGGTGATCTGGGGCGCGACCCATACCAGTGGGCTGATCGTCACGCAAATATGGCTGACCTCCGAAGCGCCGGAAGCGCCGGAGTTCGCCACGGGCATTTACATCTCGTTCATCAATCTGGGCGTGACCATCGGGTCGACAACTGGCGGATGGTTCCTGGCACGCATGGGCTTGCAGGGCACCCTTTACAGTGGTTTTCTATTTGCCGCGTTGGCCGTAGTGGTCATCGTGGTCAAAGTCCTGTTTTTCAGTGCCGAGCCGCGCAAGGGAGGAGCGCAGATCGCCGCAGACTGAGTTGAACGATGCATCGTAGCCCGCACGGATGGGGGTTGTATTTTCGTCAGTGCGTGGCCGCCATCGAATGTTTTTCCCAAACAAGGATCTCCAGGAAGGAAGCCTTTGGGTCGACCGCCTGGATTGTCATTCCATTGAGAATCGATCGAGGCCACATGAACTCGTTACCTGTACACAATGCTTCTTGCAACTGGCCCGTGGGTCTGGAATCGCGCGACATGAGCAAGTTCGACTGGGAGAACTTGCGCCATTACGTCACCTTCGCCCGCACGCAGTCGCTCAGCAGCGCGGCGAGGGAGCTGGGCGTGGAACATGCCACCGTCGCGCGACGGATCGCGGCGCTGGAATCATCACTGAACCTCAAACTTGTCGACCGACGCAAACGCAACTATGAAATGACGCCGTTTGGTCATCGCATCGCCGAAATTGCCGGGCGAATGCAGAAAGACGCCAAGGCGATTTCCAAAGTGGCGCTTTCGGTGCAAACGGAAATGGTCGCCGACCTCTCGGTCAGTGCGCCGCCCCTGCTGACCTCCGAGTTCATTGCCCCGCACCTGGGACGCTTGCGTCGTGAACACCCCTCGATCAACGTCAGCCTGCTGATGCAGGACGATATCGGCACCCTGTGTAACCCCGAACCGGACCTGATGATTCGTTTGTGCCGTCCGACCCAGATGGACCTGGTGGCGCGCAAGATCGGCACCGTGTCGTTTGGGCTTTACGGCAGCGAGCATTATCTGACAGAGCACACCAGCGAACAGTACGAGTACATCATCTATGACGACAGCATGGAACACTCCCGACAACAGGTGTGGCTGCGCGAGGTAGCTGCGGAGCGCCCTGTGGTATTGCGCGCCAGGAGCCTTGAAGTCCAGGCCTCGGCAGCACGTGCCGGTGTCGGTATCGCGCTGTTGCCCAATTTTTATGGCCTGAAAGACCCGGCGCTGGAAAAGGCCCAGTTCCATAATTCTGATCTGATGATCGATATCTGGCTGGTGGTGCATGAAGATTTACGCAAGGAAGCCCCTATTCGTTCGTTAATGGACTTCCTGGTCAGTTGTTTTCCGACTGAGCATTATTTCTGAGACGTTTTTGTGAGAGGGGGTAGTTCACTATTGAATTAACACAAGGTGAATTTTTTAACCCCCTAGGGTGAATACGGGGAGTTTACAAACAAGCGGGCAGATTCCAGTATCAGTCCAAGAATAAGAAACACGCTTCCTTCGACGATTGAAAACCTGTGCCAGGGTTTTCAAGAGTCCATCTCACCGGACACGGCGCGCGCCTCTCCGATTGCGGACACCCCCATAATAAAAAAACAGCCATGATTCCATTTGCCCATTGAACGTGTTCGATGGCGGCATCTGACGCTGAAAAAACATGTTTGACTTTTGTATTCGGCCTTCGCGGCCCTCGACTCATGCCTCGTAAAAACCTGTCAGGAATATTCCTGTATTACGGCCTCGTTACTACTGGATAAAACCGGAGCGTACTTGCGTGCGTGTCCAGAGTTTTAAGAGAACCCACAGAAGGAATTGGATCATGAGCAAAGTAAAAATTATTGATGTAACGCTCCGTGATGGTGGTTATCGTAATAATTTTGAGTTCAGTGCCGACTATGCCGCCAATGCAGTTGGGCACTTGACTGATGTGGGCGTAGTTCACGCTGAAGTGGGCTATTGCAATGGTTCTTTCATTCGCAAAAAAGAACATGGCCTGAGCAGTTCGGTCAACCCGGAATATCTGGATTCATTACGCCGCGCCGCACACGGCCAACTAGGGCTGTGTGTCATGGTTCACCCGCGTAATGTGGTCAGCGAAGACTTTGAAATGCTGGCCGAACATGGCGTCGGAATGATTCGGGTATGCCTGCGTGCCGATCAACTTGAACAAGGGCTGGACACCATCAAGTTGGCCAAGTCATTCAACTTTCTGGCCAGTGCCAACATCACCCATATCACCACGCAAACACCGGGTGCTGTAACCGACATTGCGTTGCGTGCGGAGGGGGCTGGGGCCGATATCATTTATTTTGCCGACTCCAACGGCAACATGATTCCCGATGATGTCGAACTGCTGATCAGCCGGATCTCCAGAAGAGTGCATGCGCCGTTGGGCTTTCATGCGCACAACAATCTTTCCCTGGCACTTTCCAACTCCATCGCTGCCATCGATGCCGGCGCCGAATACATCGATACCTCGATTTGCGGCATGGGCAAAGGGGCGGGCAACTTGCACCTGGGCATGTTCATCGCCTATCTGGAACGCATTGGCAGTGCCAATGGCTATGACCTGGTCAAGGCGCTGCAATTGTCCGAATACACCGCTGAAAGTGTGCCTCTGAGCAGTCTGCCAGCCCCGCTCATGGACGTGATGCTGGGCGCTTACAACCTGCCGTTCGATGTGTCGCAGCGGCTGGAGGACACCATGTCCCGGTTGCAGATCAATTCGACATTCCAGGCGCTCAGAGCGATGCACGAACAGGACCTGTTTGCGCGGCACGCTGCACGGCCGACGGTGATTTCCCGAGCCAGTTTCCCTGCTCGCCTTTGCGCGGAAGGAAAAATGTGATGACGGTACTTCATTCATCGGCGTTGCCGGGCCAGCCAGCGCGTCATCGAGTTTGTGTGCTGCCCGGCGATGGCGTCGGGGTGGAAGTGGTCGAGGCAGTCCTGCCGATTTTCGAGGCACTGGCGTTGCCCATCGACCTGGATTTCGGCCAGATCGGCTGGGAGTGCTGGCGAACCGGCGGTGACCCGGTGCCAGCCGAGACCTGGGTAAAAATCGCCGCCGCCGACGCCACGTTGCTCGGCGCCATCACCAGCAAAGCTTTGCAGGAAGCCGAGGCCGAGCTGCCGGAGCACTTGCGCAACACCTCGCGGGTTTACGTCTCGCCGGTGATTCAGTTGCGTCAGCGTCTGAGTCTGTACGCCAATGTGCGGCCAGTCACCGATGTCCTGGGTGAAGGCCGGTTTCGCTTCACTGTGATCCGCGAAAACACCGAAGGGCTCTACGCCGGGCTGGACTTTGCCGCGATACCCGCCGAGTTCGAACCGGTGCTCAAGGCGCGGGAACTGGCTGGGGCGCCCTGGCACCGCGACTCGCCTGAGGATGCAACGATGACGGTGCGATTGCAGACCCGGGCCGGTTTGACCCGACTGTTTCGCTACGCCTTCGACTACGCCCGCAAGCACGGCTACCCGCGTGTGACCCTGGCGGACAAGCCCAACGTGTTGCGTTACAGCGGCGCGTTTGCCAAGGGCATCCTCGAAAGCGTTGCCACGGACTACCCGGACATCGCCTACAACATCGATAACGTGGACGCCGTCGCCCTGTGGATGATTCGTCGTCCGGAGCGCTTTGGCGTGATCGTCGCGGAGAACATGTTCGGCGACATCCTTTCTGATCTCGGTGCCGGGGTGATGGGCGGCCTCGGTTTCGCACCCAGCGCGAACATTGGTGATGCCGGGGCCTACTTCGAACCGGTACACGGCAGCGCCCCGGCGCATGTCGGCCAGAACAAGGCCAACCCCAGCGCGATGTTTCTGTCTCTGGCATTGCTGCTCGAACACCTGGGCTACCACGCCCAGGCACTGGCCATCGAGCAGGCGGTGGCGCAGGTGGTCAAGCATGACTGCCAGACCTACGACAGCGGTGGTCAGGCAACCACCCGGCAATGCGCCGCGGCCATCATCGAAAGAAGCGTGCTCAACCTATCTCCACTCAACCCGCAAACCGAAAACGGCCGGGCTTTGCCCGCAAGGAGCCATGCATGAGCCACCTTTCACTCTCGGTGCAACAACGCGCCCTGTTGGAGCAATGCGCTGCTCTGGATACGGCGTCACTGAGTGATGCCCTCGACAGCCTCGGCATTGATGCCGGGTTGCAAGGTATCGCCCAACAAGTCCCGGGCACCCGTTGTTCAGGCTTTGCCTTCACCGTGCTCTACGAGCCGGTCAACCAGAACGACGGGTTCAAGAACGCCGCCAACTACATTGACGACGTCCCCCCGGGCTCCGTGGTGGTATCCAGCAATGCCGGGCGCCTGGACGCTACCGTTTGGGGCGACATCCTCACCCACGTGGCCTTGAGCCGGAACATTCGCGGCACGGTGATCGACGGTGCTGCCCGCGACATCGACACCGTGACCCGACTCGGTTACCCGCTGTTCAGCCGTGGTCGGTTCATGCAATCGGGAAAGAACCGCGTGCAACTCAAGGCCACCCAGGTGCCGGTGCAGATTGGTGC
Source organism: Pseudomonas sp. 31-12 (assembly GCF_003151075.1). Taxonomy (NCBI): domain Bacteria; kingdom Pseudomonadati; phylum Pseudomonadota; class Gammaproteobacteria; order Pseudomonadales; family Pseudomonadaceae; genus Pseudomonas; species Pseudomonas sp. 31-12. Next base: position 4,481,007 of record NZ_CP029482.1, on the reverse strand, counting down.
GGTGACGGTCAATCCGGGGGATTTGATTGTCGGCGATGGCAGCGGCTGCCTGGTGATCCCCATCGACAAGGCCGAGGAAGTCATCAAGCGCGCCCAGTCGGTGGAAAAGACCGAGCGCGACATCATCGAGTCGGTGGCGCAAGGCCTGTCGCTGGCCGAGGCGCGACGCCTGCACCGCTATGACCAACCGTGGCTTGCAGCTGAGGCCAAGACCCCGAGCGCAGCCTGAGCGGCCTACCTGCGTGCGATGAAGAGGCGTCAGGCGAAACGGCACATGACGCTCACTAAAGGAGAAGAGAGATGACTTCGAACCATTTGGTAAAGACCAATCCGATGCGCAGCAGCACCAACAAAATCAAGCTGGGGGTGTTCGCGCTCAATATCGAAGGGGGTTGCACCCTGACCACCGTCCCGGAGCGCTTAAACGCCAGCGACTGGAGTGGCAACCTGGAAATCGCCAAAAAAGCCGACAAGGCCGGCCTTGAGTTGCTGCTGCCAGTAGGGCGCTGGCGCGGCTGGGGTGGCGCGAGCGACCCGATGGGCGTGTCTTTCGAAACCTACACCTGGGCCGCGGGGCTGGCGTCGGTGACCGAACAGATCGCCCTGTTTACCACCTCGCACCTATCGACCGTGCACCCGTTGTTCGCGGCCAAGCAGGCCGCGACCATCGACCATATCAGCGGTGGCCGCTTCGGTCTGAACATGATCTGCGGGTGGTACGGTAAAGAAATGGGCATGTTCAACGGCGGCGTGCAGCTGGAACATGACCGGCGCTACGACCATGCCGATGAGTGGCTGAACGTCGCCAGGATGGCCTGGAACGAGCCGGCCAATTTCGACTTCAAGGGCGACTTCTTCAACATTGCCCAAGGTTTCGCCCAACCCAAACCGCTCAACCAACCGTTCCTGATGAATGCCGGTGGTTCCGAGCGCGGTCGCCGGTTTTGTGCCGAGCATTGCGACGCCGCGTTCCTGATCCTCAAGCACGAAGATGACGACGACACCATTCGCGCGCAGATCAAGGCCTACCGCGACCTGGCGCGTCTGGAGTATGGCCGCGAGATCCAGATCTGGGTCTACTCCTATGTTGTGCAGAAAGACACGCTCGAGGAAGCCGAGAAGTACCTCGACTACTACGTGAATCAGCATGGCGATGAAGTCGCACTGGATAACGTCACGTCGGAGATTGGTATCCAGAGCGGGATGTTCGCCAGCACCGAAGACGCCGAGCGCTTCCGCTTCCACTTCAAGGCCGGTTTCGCCGGGGTGCCATTGGTGGGCACCGCCGAAATGATCGCCGAGCAGTTCCAGCGTTACAGCGACTTGGGCATTGACGGTATCTGCCTGACTTGGCTCGACTACAAAAGTGGCCTCGACGAGTTTCTCGAAGATGTCTTGCCACGCATGGAAGACGCCGGTCTGCGCCAGCCCCACAACAGCGCTCGACGGATCATTGGAGCGGTGGCATGAGCGCCCGAAGCGCTTTGGCGCTGGCCGTCGAATCGTTGGATCCGGAGCCGGCCGAGGACTTCAAGCGGGCCATGCGGCGCCTGACCAGCACGGTTTCGATCATCGCCACCGGCGTTGGCGATGCACGTAGCGGCATGGTCGCCACGGCGGTCAGCTCATTGTGTACCGATCCGCCTTCGCTGCTGATCTGCATCAACCGCTCGGCCAGTCTGTGTGAGCCGTTGCTGACCAATCAACGGTTCAGCGTGAATCTGCTCGATGCGGCGCAAAGCCAACTGGTCGGCGTATTTGCCGGCCAGCTTAAGGGACATGCGCGTTTCGAACATGGTGACTGGGCAGCGTTCGACGACTTGCCGTATCTGCCTGACGCGCAAGCCACGCTGTTTTGCAGCGTGGATGCCCGACTGACCTACGCCACCCACGAGGTGATTGTCGGTCGGGTCGAGCGCTCGCTGGTCACCGAACGCATTTCACCGCTGCTCTGGCAGGACGGTAAACCGGCACAGTCTTGCGCGCTGACTCACTGAGTCGCGACAACTTTTTAACCTACGTTTGCCAGGAGGCAACCATGAACAACCTGACTAAATTCGAAGCACCGACACCCGACGAGAGCGATGCGATTTTTCTGGTTAACGTCGTGCATGTCTTCGAAGGCCAACAGGACGCCGCCCTCGATGTACTGCGCTCGGCAGTGAGCTACGTGGCGCAGGCTTATCCGTCGTTCCAGTGGAGCCGCCTGTTCAAAAGCATCGACGGCAAGACGGTGATCAACCAGGCGCAATGGAGCAGCAAAGAAGAGTTCGACTCGCTGTTTTCCGATGAGCAATTCCTGAGCCGCTACAACCGATTGAAAGAGACCGGTACTTGGGAGTTCCACTTGTACAAGGTCAACGATTACATCCCGGCAGCCTACGCCCCGGTAGCCGCGGCGCTCGTTTAAGCGAGGTGCAGGCCCGCGCACGTTGCGCGTCGCGGGCTTGCCGCTCGGCGAATTCTTTTATCGGTACATCAAGGAGATACACCGTGAGCAATTTCGACTCTGCGCTGACTCGACTGCTTAAAACCGCCAACCCGGTGGTCCTGGCGCCCATGGGCGGTGCTGCCGGCGGACGACTGGCCGCTGCGGTTTCACGGGCCGGCGGGCTCGGTCTGGTGGGCGCCAGCTATGGCGATCCGGACTGGATGAAAACCGAACTGGAGCTGATGAAAGACGTCAAGGAACCTTGGGGCGTTGGCTTGGTGATGTTCACCGTGGCCAAGCGCTTCGAACTGCTGGAGCTGGCCCTGTCTTATCGGCCCAGCGTGGTCGCCTTGTCGTTTGGCGATGCCCGGCCTTTTATCGCTCCGATCAAGCAGAGCGGGGCGCTGGCCATCGTTCAGGTGCATGACGTCGATCAGGCGCTGGCGGCCCTGGAGGCCGGTGCCGATGCGCTGATCGTGCAAGGCGCCGAAGCCGGCGGGCACAGTCTGCGACGGGCATCGTTTCCATTGATCCCGGCCGTGCGCGATGCGGTGGGCGACGACGTGGTACTGATCGCCGCCGGCGGTATTGCCGATGGCCGAGGTCTGGCCGCTGCCCTGTTGCTTGGCGCCGATGGGGTGATGATGGGCACGCGGTTTCTGGCCAGTGAAGAGGCGCTGCCATCCAACAAACTCAAGCAACGGCTGGTCCGGGCCACCGCTGGCGATACCGTGCGCACTCGCGCGTTTGACCTTGTGCGGGGTATTGAGTGGCCAGAGCAGTACAGCGGTCGAGCGCTGGCCAACGACTTCACTGCCCGCTGGCTGGGTTTCGAGCACGAACTGGTGAAGGCCCCGGCCAGTGTCGGCGAGGACTACGCCCAGGCGCTGCGCGAAGACAACACGCAAGTCCGCGCGATCTGGGCGGGTGAAGTCGCCGACCTGGTCAATGATGTCTTGCCCGCTGCCACCATCGTCGAACAGACCTTGCGCGGCGCGGAACAGGCCCTGCGTGGCGCCCGCAAACTGTTTGATTGACGCGATCTGCGCGTGTTCTTCTGGAAAGGAATCGATATGAACAGCAATGCCCCCGTACATGTGCAGTTTGGTCTGGGCCCGGAACTGGTCGTGGTGATGTCGCCGGTCATGCCCGCCTGGGACCAGGGACAGTTTTTTGCTCCATTGACCCAGTCGCTGGTCGACAAAGGCTATCGGGTCATCATCTTTGACACGCTCTCGCTACTGGCCGAAGAGCAGGAGGATTTTGTCAGCTTCACCCAGCGCTGGGCCGCGGTGCTCGAGCCGCTTGGGCCCATTGCCCTGATCGCCGGTTCGGCGCTGGGCGGGGCAGTGGTTCAGGGGTTGCTCGCTACCACCGTGGGCCAGCAAGTGGCGCGGGCGTTGCTGATCTCTTCACCGACCAAGGCCGACAAAGTCCTGGATCGCCGACTGGGGACGATGGCCGAGCTGGCCAGCGCCGGTGATGTCGACACCGCGCTGATGCTGCTCGATCAATGGGTGCTGCCGGCTCATGTGAAGCCGCCAGTGCGCCAACCCGATGCGCTGGCGAGCGCCGACGAACAGGCCGGGCGACGTCTGGATCAAGGCTTTCGTTTGTTGAGCGAACTCAACGTGGAGTCTCAAGTGGCGGCCTGGCCGGGACGCCTGTTGAGCATCTTCGGCGCGGACTCCCAATTGGTCAGGGCCACCAATGTCAGCTTCAAGACCTCCGCGCAGCATCTGGCCGTCAGCGTTCCCGGTGCCGGGATGCGACCGTTGCTCGATGACCTTGCGCGAGTGCGCGCCAGTGTGCGAGCACACCTGGGAATCGATCTGGAGGCTCATGCATGAGTGCTTCGACCGCCGCCGCCCCGGCCTCCCGCGCACGCTTTATTGATGTTCATTACCACGCCGGCCCTGATGCATATTTGCGTCGCCATAGCGCGCTGCAGGCCGGTCACCATTACCAGGCGCTGGACGGTTGGGTGGTGCTCAAAAATCACCTGGGCTGCACCGCCGCCCAAGCCTGGGAGGCCCGCGAGCAAGGACTGCCGGTGTCCGGTTCAATCGTGCTCAATGAAATCGCCGGCGGCCTTGATTGGCGGGTGGTTGAACGTTCGCTGTGCCAGCACGGTGCCGTCGACCTGCGTTTTGTCGTGCACCTGCCCACCGTGACCGGCCGTTCACATACCAGTCGGCTGGCCCGCTCACTCAGTCACTCAATCCTGACTGAGCGACCGATCAAACCGCTGACCGTCAGCGATAGCAGCGGTCAGCTGAACCTCGCCACGCTGGAGCTGCTGCGCATGAGCCGCGACTATCCGGTGGTGATCTCCACCGGACATGCCAACCGCGAAGAGGTTCTGCGTCTGGTGGAAGCGGCCGATCGACTGCAAGTGCCACGCCTGATGCTCAACCAGCCCGCCAACCCACTGACTGGCCTGAACGCGCAAGACCTTCTGGACTTGGGCAGCCTGCCTTCTCTGTACATCGAGCAGACCGCACTGACCTACCTGCTCGGCTATCAGAGCAAGGAAGACTTTTCCAAAGTGCTGCGCGACGTACCCCGAGTGATCTACAGTTCGGACTTGGGCCAAACCAGCCAGCCAGACATCCGTCCGTGGTTGGAGATGAGCGGGCAATGGTTCAAGGAATTTGAGATGAGTGCCGAGCGAGTCGAATCGATCATCCGTAGTTGTCCGTTGGAGATGCTCAGTCATTGATGGTTGGGGAGGGGGATTGTTGAAGTCATGCTGAAAACCTGATCAGAGCCGAGCTCTCGCCCGGACCTTCTCGGACGCGCTCGGCCGTATTATTGGTTATCGGGCTTCCAGATTTCTACATCGGCGCCGGACTCAAATGGAATTGAAGATATGCACACCTCACATTGCGAATCTCTTGCTGGCGACGTTTCTCTTGGGTTGTAGCAGTGCCCCAAAGGAAAAGACTGAATTTGAGAAGCAGGTCGATGCGGTGCCAATGCCCACAACCGAGGCTGACCGCCTGGAGCAGTGCAAGAACCTCAGCAACCTGTATCTTTTCGAGTTGCTGGGCTCTGGCGATTCGATGGGGGTTTCGTCACTGTTTCAGTCTCGGGAGCCTTCGAGGGCCATAGCCCTCTACCAGCGTATGATCGCGATAAGCTGCACCAGAGCGGAAAGACAACCGTGGCTGGCGTTATAGCCTCAACGGATCAGATCAATGTATTCCAGTGGCCGATACGCTTGAGCTGGCAATTGAAGCAAAGGGTTACTCAATGTTGAAAAAACAGCCGGAAAACAAAGCAGCGACTGCTGCTGAAATCGAGCGCTCCATCCAGGCCCTGAACAAAATGGCAGAACGCCTTTGGGGTGAAGGCCGGGAAGTTGAGGCGAAAGCCCTCCTCGATGCCTTGAATTCGCTAAACCGGGCACTGGACCGAATCAGGATTGGCGAAAGTCGCAGGGTTGCGACGCTCCATTAATACGGACCAGGGGCTCACCGGTTACTGCTTCGGCTTTGTTTGCTCATCGCCCGAGCCACTCGAGCTAGCCGCATCTTTTTCGATCTCCTGCGACTCCGCACCAGAATTAGACCCCGCAGCTTCCTCACCCTTTTTGTCCGCCTTTTCCTTGTTGGACTCGCCCCCCTGGTTAAGCCCCGGAAGAGCACTTGGTGGAATAGTGGCGTCCTCCGTCACCTTCTCGGCCGCGAGCGTGTAAAGCGAGCAGACCGACAGGAGGCCAGCGAGTGTAATAGCGGCAATTTTGCTGTTCATGGTTTGCGCCTGCCGTGCGAGTGGATGTATGCATTTGAAGTGCGCGGACGGTGAACGTGCTGACGCCAGGACGAGCGGTACAAGGGCGCGACACCTGAACTGACAAAAAAACGTCAAGCCGCAGCTTCGAGCGTATCGAGATCCAAAAGGGTGAAATAGCCTGCATCCGGCTTCCAGCCAGCCGTGTCGATATGCATCACATTGCCAAGCCTGACCGGTTTACGTATTGGCGTATGCCCGACAATCAGCGCACGCAATCCCTCAACGCCCTGCGTTTCTTTCTGCTCGAGCCGGTTTCGTGACCACATGCAACGGTTCTGCACCTGCAACAGGCGCTGGCTGCTCTCTGGCGATTCCAGTTCACCGACCAACTGCCCCCATGATGGAAACGGACAATCGGCATGCACGATCCCAATCAGGCCTTGTGCTGTTTCGACTTCAATTGCAATAGGCAACTCGGCAAACTTCGTGGCGAACTCTTTCTTCTCGGACAGCGACAGGCCCGTAAACCATAAGCCGCCGTTGAAGATCCAGCTATCGACGTCACAGGTATCGAAGTGAACCACATAGTCGTCATGGTTGCCGCACACGGGGTGGAACCACGGCTCGTCCAGCCATTTGAGCGCGTCACAGCACTCGGGCCCGCGGTCTATAAGGTCGCCAACGCTGAACAGGCGATCAACCGAGGGGTTGAACCTGGCTGCATCCAGAGCAGCCTGCAACCGAGTGAAGTGGCCATGTATGTCGCCGACGGCAAAATCTTGGCCAACCGTGTTTGCGGCGAAGCGCTTAACCCGCGTCACCTCTGATATTTCGAACATGACCCTGCCTCATCCGCCAATCGCCAGCGAGCTCGTGGTCAGTTGAGTTTAGGCTGCGTCGGCGCAAATTGCGGGCAAGGCTTTACCGAGAGGACTTCGGGGTGATAACAAGCAATCAAAGAAAAACCCGGCATCGCGCCGGGTTTTGATCTCGTCAGGGGCAGTGTCAGTAGCCGGCCACTTGGGCGATGTGGCTGTCCTGCACCACGGTGATGAAGTGCAGTGGAACGTGCGGTTGCTCATCACTGGTGCGGATTTCGACACTACCGACGATTTGAAGGTGTCGCTCACTCAGCCCGGTCGACTCTTCTGCCTTTGCCATAGCCATTTTTCTCGCGTGGTTCGCTGCGATTTCATTAAGAGTTGACACGTTACATCTCCGGGGGGACTGACCAAGCATTGATTAGATTGCTGCCGCGTCAGAATTACGTCGTTCTGGGGCTGCCAAGGAACGGCTTGTGCAATCGCTAAGCCAGACAGGGCCGCCTTTTGTGCGCCGGATTTCATAGGCGACGAATGGTTGCCACGGAGTTCTTGGCTGGTCCAGACATGGACGCGCACATACACCACGCCACGCTCTGATGAGCCCGTTCGAATATCAACATCTGCGCAGACCCATATCCGCGTGGAGCAATCGAAACTATCCTTGCCATTGGTAGAGAAAATTGTCGCAGACCCCGAAATCGACTTTACCGTGGTGCCACAGCGCACCTTTATCAACGCCGAGCAGCTGCAAGCGCTAGGCGTGCTGAAAAACAAGGCTGACAGCTGGAAAGATTACTTCTTTGAGGAAGCACATGGCGGTGCAGGCAGTTGAGAAAAGACCGGACATCATGCAAAAGCAGAGCTACCAACTGCTGGAAGTCGCCCACGGCAAACCGATCAAGCTCTGGACCGAAGGCGTCCCGGTAGAAAGCGAAGCCAGGCAGCAATTGATCAACACCGCGAAGATGCCGTTCATCTTCAAACACCTGGCGGTGATGCCCGACGTGCACCTGGGCAAGGGCTCGACCATTGGCAGCGTGATTCCGACCGTGGGCGCGATCATTCCGGCCGCCGTCGGCGTGGACATCGGCTGCGGCATGATCGCCGCGCGCACGTCGCTAACCGCCGCGGATTTGCCGGACAACCTGCACGGGTTGCGCTGCGCCATCGAAAAAGCCGTGCCCCACGGCCGCACCGTCGGTCGTGGCATGCGGGACAAAGGGGCCTGGGACAGCGTTCCGAAACAGGCCGATCAGGCGTGGGCTGCGTTGAACCCACGGTTCAAGGCGATCACCGACAAATACCCGAAACTCGCCAACACCAACAACCGCGGGCACTTGGGCACGTTGGGCAGCGGTAACCATTTCATCGAAGTGTGCCTGGATGAAACCAACCGGGTCTGGTTCATGCTGCACAGCGGCTCACGCGGTGTCGGCAACGCCATTGGCAACCTGTTCATTCAATTGGCTCAGGCCGACATGCGCCAGCACATTGCCAATCTTCCAGACCGCGACCTGGCGTATTTCGAGGAAGGCAGCCGGCATTTTGACGATTACGTCGAAGCTGTCGGTTGGGCCCAGGATTTCGCCAGACAGAACCGGGCATTGATGATGCACGCGGTGATTCAGGCAACTCGCAAAGTGATCAGCAAACCGTTCGAAGTCGCCCTGGAAGCGGTGAACTGCCACCACAACTACGTGCAGAAAGAGCGGCACTTCGGTCAGGAGATTCTGGTCACCCGCAAGGGCGCGGTGTCGGCGCAGAAGGGCGAGTTGGGGATCATTCCGGGATCGATGGGCGCTAAGAGTTTCATCGTTCGCGGGCTCGGTAACGAGCAGTCATTCTGTTCCTGCAGCCACGGCGCCGGTCGCGTCATGAGCCGCACCAAAGCGAAAAGTCTGTTCACCGTCGCCGACCAGATCCGCGCAACCGCCCATGTCGAGTGCCGCAAGGATGCGTCGGTGATCGATGAAATACCGATGGCCTACAAAGACATCGACCACGTCATGCACGCCCAGCGGGAACTGGTGGAAGTGCTGCACACCTTGCGGCAGGTGGTGTGTGTGAAGGGATAGACATTCTGCGTCAGCCCAACCCTTTCAGGTCGGGCTTTTTCAGGCCTGAACAGTCACTGATCCTTTTCGCAATTCACCATCCACGACACACCAAACCGGTCTACCAGCATCCCGAAACGCGCCGCCCAGAAAGTCTTTTCCAGTGGCATTTGCACGTTGCCGTCTTCCGCCAAGGCGCCGAAGACACGCTCGGCTTCGGCAATGCTGTCGACATTCAGCGACACCGAACACCCGCTCATGTCATCAGTCGGGCGATCCGGTGTGGTGTCCGACCCCATGATCGCCTGATCGCCCACCGCCAGGCGGGTATGGATGATCAGGTTGTTGTAGTCCGCGGGAAAGTGCTCCCGCGCCGGGCTTTCGCCGAAGGTCATCATCAGTTCGATCTGGCCTGGCAGGGCTTGCTCATAGAAGGTGAAAGCGGCTTTGCAGTCGCCGTTGAAGATGAGGTAGGGATTGATTTTCATGTTTTGCTCCCGGTAACCGTGGGTGGAGACCCACATTGGCCTTTGAATCGACTCCAAGTAGCAAAGCGTTAGATGCGGGGATGTGCCGGGTTTGTTTAGACGTTTTTTCTATGTAAGCGCAGAAGCTTATTGCCTGGAAACTTTAAGCTACCGCGCGCACGCTGGAAGACGGGCGCAGCAAGCGCTCGACTGCACCGATCACCATGTTTTCCAGTAACTCATCGCGCTGCGCTTCATCCAGCGGATGTTGCCCCAGCCAACCGGGCGCGCTGTTGAGCAAGTTGGCGATGGCGTGTCCGGCGGCGATCAACCCCTGTTCGCCGAGACGGGGCGGGGCGCCGAGCATCTTCAACAGCTTGCGCTCGTATTGCTCGCGCAACTGGCGAACACGCGCTTGTTGCTCGTCGTTCAGGCAGCCGCTATCGCGTTCCGCCAGACGAAAATGCCAGGGCATTTCCCGGTGCAGATTCAGGTGAGCGCGGATCAGGTTGGGCAGTTTGTCGCGTTTGGCCGAGGCCTTTTGATCGATGCGCCCCAGGGTCGACAACAGTTCTTCGTAGAACTCTTCGATCAGGTCGAGCAGCAAGTGCTGCTTGCTCGGGTAATGGTGATACAACGAGCCCGGGGACAGTCCCAGGCACGTTGCCAGCTCACGCATGCCAACCTGCCCGAACCCCTTGCTGGCGAACAACTCCAGCACTTTGTCCCGGTACTCGGCGAAGCGCGAGCAACGCTCAGGCATAGGCATGGAAGCCACGTCCTGTCTTGCGTCCCAGGTAGCCGGCGGCGACCATTTCCTTGAGCAGTGGAGCGGGGCGGTATTTGCTGTCGTTGAAGCCGTCGTAGAAGGCTTCGAGAATCGCCAGCACGGTGTCCAGACCGATCAGGTCGGCCAACGCCAGCGGGCCGATTGGCTGGTTGCAGCCCAGGCGCATGCCGGCGTCGATGTCGTCGGCGCTGGCCAGGCCTTCCTGGAACACCAGGATCGCTTCGTTGATCATCGGCACCAGAATCCGATTCACCACAAAGCCCGGGCGGTTGCCGGCGGTGATCGCGGTTTTACCGAGGGTGGTGGCCATGTCCAATGCCAGGGCGTGGGTCGCGTCGCTGGTTTGCAGGCCGCGGATCACTTCGATCAGACCCATCACCGGCACCGGGTTGAAGAAGTGCAGGCCGATGAAACGCTCAGGATGGCTGACGCTGGCGGCGAGTTGCGTAATCGACAGCGACGAGGTGTTGGAGGCGATCACGCACTCGGCGCTGACCTGCGCGGCGATCTGTTGCAGCACGCGCAGTTTCAGGTCGAGGTTTTCGGTGGCGGCTTCGATCACCATCTGCACGTTCTGCAGGCTGCTGTAATCGGTGCTGGTGCGGATCCTGGCGAGGGCGTCGAGCTTTTGCGACTCGGTCAGGGTTTCCTTGGCAATCTGCCGGTCAAGGTTCTTGCCGACGGTGGCCAGCGCCTTTTGCAGAGCGCTGTCGGAGATGTCGATCAAGGTCACGTTGAAGCCGGCCAGCGCGCAGACTTGCGCAATGCCGTTGCCCATGGTGCCCGCGCCGATCACGCCAATGTTTTGCAGATTCATGTTCCGTCCTTCCGATCAAACCCTGCGATACCTTGGCCGTCGCAACGGCCGAAGGCGTACTATTGGCCGCGAGTCTAGAACCGGCCGGGCGGTTGTCCTATGCCGCAACTGTTCAACGGTGCTGGTGTTTTTTGCCATTCGGGCGAGGGGAGAGAAGCGTTCAAATGCGGGAAAAGGACTCGGTGGCGGCCTACTTCGTGCAGGCGATGATCCATGGGCAAGGGCTCACTCCGCAGCGCTCGCGCGCTGCGTTGGAAGAGGCGGGCATCGACCCGGCGTTGATCGAGCAGCCGACCGCACGCGTGCCGGCGAGCGCGTTTGCTGCGCTGTGGCTGATTCAGATCCGAGAATTGAACGATGAATTCTTCCGCCTCGATTCCCACGGCATGCCGCCCGGCAGCTTCGCACTGATCTGCCGCGGCTTGATCCAGGAACCCGACCTGCACAAAGCCATGCGCCAATGCCTGGCCAACTTCGCCCTGTTCCTGCGCGACTTTCGCGGCACCCTGACCGTGCGCGGCAAACGCGCGATTATCAGCCTGGACACCCACGCGCAAAACGCAGACGCCAGCCGTTTCGGTGAAGAGACGTTCCTGGTGTTGATGATCAGCCTGCTGTGCTGGCTCGGCGGGCGGCGCATCCCCATCGACCGCGCAGACTTTCGCCATGAGCGCGTTTCCCTCAGCGATGACCGCTTGCTCTGGGGCCCCAACCTGACCTTCGGCGCCGAACGCACCGAAATCGAATTCGCCAGCCACTACCTGCGCCTGCCGGTGGTTCAGGACCTGGCCTCACTGAAAGTGTTCCTGCGCACAGCACCGCAATGGCTGGTGATCCGCTTCCGCAACCAGCACGGCCTGGCGTCGCAAGTCCATCAGCGCCTGCGCAACAGCCATTACAGCGATTGGCCGACCTTGCAGGCGTTTGCCCTGGAACAACACCTGAGCCCCAGTACCTTCCGCCGCAAGCTGGAGCGGGAAGGCTGTTCGTATCAGGAGATCAAGGACGAAGTGCGGCGCGGGGTGGCGTTTGAGCAGTTGCGTGAGAGCCGGGCGAGTATCAGCGACATTGCCGAGCAGCTGGGGTTTCAGGAGCCGAGCGCGTTTCATCGGGCGTTCAAGAAGTGGACGGGGGAGAGTCCCGGGCGTTATCGGGCGCGGTTTCAGGATTCTCAGTAAGGGTTTTGAGCGGGCACTTTGTGGGAAGCCCTGCTCGACTGTTTAAAGCTTGTTTAAGCGCCCTCGAGGTTACGTCCTGAAAGCTACAAGACCTTGCGCCGTTGCCTACGGCTGCGCCAGAATCCGCCGGCTTGTGCGCCTTGGGGTCGCTCGGTAACTTGATTCCCGTCACTGCCCTTCAGTGATCGGGTTTCGCAGCCCGGGTAAACTCTAGACGCACAACGTCTACCGCTCGTGAACAGACGATTCATAGTCTGTCATTCATGTCATGGCGGCTGTGCGTGGGAGACCTTCGGGTCTGCCGGGTTCCTAGAGTCCTGGTCTGCGAACCCGCGTACAGTTGCCACCTCTTTGTCGTTTCGCAGCGAATGGTGGCAGCTCCATTTCTCTAGGAGTTTTGCCATGTTCAAAGTCACACCCAATCCACCGGACACCGATCCAGTCTCCCCGTACGAACCCGATTCAAAGAAGCTCAACGAAGCCGCCGAGCGCGCGCTCGACTTCCACTTTCCGTCGAATGCCGACATCAAAGCCACTCCGCGAACACGCAGCACGCTGTTTTCTGTGGACCCCGAGGCCACGGCGGAAACCCTGGCGGTGTATCTGGTTGAGACGCTGGCCTCGGTCGATGTGATGGTTCACCAGTTGGTGGATCATTTGGAAGGTGAGTCGCGTTATGCGCTGTTGGGGATTTCCAACAGCATCATGATGGCGGAGATCACGGCGAACCGGGTGTTGGATAAGATTGATTTGCCCAGGTAGTTGGTAATCCGTCGAGCTGTGCAGTGGTGCTATTTTGGGGGCTGCTGCGCAGCCCAACGGGGATAAATCCCCTCACCACAGGGTTTCTCGCCTGTGGGATTTCTGGCTGAAGTACCATGACGTCTTTGTTGTGTTCAGCGACTTCCTCTGCCGAGTTCATCAATCCATGCCTGCGGCACTTTCCCGTTTCACCTCATTGCTCGACCAGGCCCGGCGCGCCTTGCTGCTGGTCTGGGGCACTTCTCGCGGGCTGTTCCTTGGCCTGGTCCTGGCCACCCTGATTGCCGGTGTCCTCCCGGCCCTAGCCGCCTGGCTCGGCCAGCGCATTGTCGACGCAGTGGTTTTCGCCATGCAGTTACATGCGCAGCAGGGCAGTGCGCCGTTGTGGCCGGTGGTGCGTTATGTGTTGTTTGAAGCGGGTGTATTGGCGTTGCTGTCCGGGACGCAGCGGGCGTTGTCGGTTCAGCAGTCGTTGTTGCGGGTGCAGTTGGGGCAGAAGGTCAACACGATGATTCTGGAGAAGGCCCAGACGTTGTCGCTGGTGCAGTTCGAGAATTCCGAGTTTTACGACAAGTTGGTGCGGGTGCGGCGCGAGGCGTCAACGCGGCCTTTGGCGTTAGTGATGAAGTCGTTGGGGTTGATCCAGAACCTGATTGTGTTGATCAGCTTCGGCGTGTTGCTGGTGCATTTTTCGCCGTGGGCGCTGGTGTTGCTGGTGGTGGGGGCGTTGCCGGTGTTTTTCGCTGAAGCGCATTTTTCCGGGGATGCGTTCAGGCTGTTCACGCGGCGGGCGCCGGAGAGTCGGCAGCAGAATTACATCGAGACGCTGCTCTCCCACGAGGGCTACATCAAAGAGGTCAAGTTGTTCGGCTTCGCGCCGTTGCTGTTGAAGCGTTATCGCGAGACGTTTGCCCGTCTGTATGCCGAGGACCGGCGGTTGACGTTGCGCCGGGATGGCTGGGGATTTGTCCTTGGCCTGCTCGGCACCGCCGCGTTTTACCTGGCTTATGCGTGGGTGGTGGTCGATACCGTCCACGGCCAGATCACCCTCGGGCAGATGACCATGTACCTGGTGCTGTTCAAGCAGGGGCAGACGGCGGTGAGCAGCAGTTTGAGCGCCATCAGCGGTCTCTACGAGGATGGTCTGTACCTGTCGAGCCTCTACGAATACCTCGCCGAGCCGGTGGTGGCCGATGCCGGGCATCTCACGGTGGGCGCGGTGCCCGGCGATGGTTTGCGGTTCGAAAACGTTGGTTTTCGTTATCCGGGTGCGAGTCGCGCCGCTCTGGAGGGCATCGACTTGCACCTGGTGCCGGGGCGCAGCTTGGCGCTGGTGGGGGAGAACGGTTCGGGCAAGACCACGTTGATCAAGTTGCTGACCCGTCTGTATCGCCCCGATCACGGGCGCATCCTGCTCGACGGCAGCGATTTGCAGGTGTGGGAAGAAGACGCGTTGCGTCGGCGCATCGGGGTGATTTTTCAGGATTACATCCGTTACCAGTTCTCCGTCGGCGAGAACATCGGCGTCGGCGATACGTTGGCGTTCAACGATGAAGAACGCTGGAAAGCCGCGGCCACCGAAGGCATGGCCGCGCCGTTCATCGAAGGACTGGATCGAGGCTACGCCACGCAATTGGGCCGCTGGTTTGCCGGTGGCCAGGAGTTGTCGGGTGGGCAGTGGCAGAAGATCGCCTTGTCCCGTGCTTACATGCGTCGTAACGCCGACATCCTGATTCTGGATGAGCCGACCTCAGCACTCGACCCGGCCGCGGAAGCGGCGGTGTTCGAGCATTTCAGCGAACACACCGAGGGCCGCATGACGTTGCTGATCTCGCACCGGTTTTCCAGCGTGCGCAATGCCGATCACATCATCGTGCTGGATCAGGGGGCGATCCTGGAGCGCGGTGATCACGACAGCCTAGTGGCGGCGGGCGGGCGTTATGCGCAGTTGTTCAACCTGCAAGCCCGGGGTTACCGCTAGGCCCGGCGATCTGCGGTGGTTTTGCTTTCAGCAGGCCTTCGAGTGCCTGGCGGTATTGGCTGCCACCCCGGCTCATGCTGTTGTTGTGCGTGCCGCCGGGGATCAACAGCAGGCGCTTGGGTTCGCTGGCGGCATTGAACAGCTGCTGGCTGAACCGCGAGGGCATGAACGGATCGGCCAGGCCATGCACCACCAGCAGCGGCATGTCGATGTCGACGATCTTGTCGATGGAATCGAATTTCTGCGACAGCAGCCAGCGCACCGGCAACCATTTCACCGGCAGGTTGCTGTCGGCCACTTGCGCCACGGCATCGCCCAGAGAGGTGAAGGTGGACTCGATCACCAGACCGCGCACCGGTATTGCGCTACGGTCCGTTTTCGCCTGCGCCGCCAGGTCTGCGGCGAGGTCGATGGCCACCGCGCCGCCCAGGGAATGGCCGTAGATCAGACGCTTGTTGGCGTCCGGTTGCATCGCCTTGAAGCGCTCCCAGGCGACGCGGGCGTCCTCGTAGACGCTGGCTTCCGATGGCAGATCACCCTTGCTTTGGCCAAAGCCGCGGTAATCGATGGCCAGCACCGAATAGCCCATCGCCCGTAACTGCTCGATGCGGAACGCCTGGCCAGTCAGGTTCCAGCGCACCCCGTGCAAATACAGGATTGATGGCGCATCGCGCCGCGCAGCCGGCCACCACCAGGCATGCAGGTTTTGCCCGGCCTTGAAGCTGGCAGGCTTGATGTCGAATTCCTGAACGTCCTTGGGCAAACCGCGATACCAGCCGGCGGTACCCGGCTCGATGCGGAACAGCAGTTCGCGCTCCTTGTATTTGAGTACGCCGCAACCCACAGGCAAGCCGACGACCAGCGCGGCCATGCACAGCCAGGGCAGCCAGCGTCGGCTCAGGCGGCTCATCAGGTTTGAAAACATGCAAAGGTCCGGAGGATGAAAGGGAAAGTTCGGGTTTTAACAGATGCGTGGGGGGAGGTGGGGATAAATTCGACAGTCGTAGAAAGGGCCGGATCAGTCGGTGATGCTAAGGGCCCCATCGCGAGCAGGCTCGCTCCCACAGGGGAACGCATTCCAATGTGGGAGTGAGCCTGCTCGCGATGAGGCCATTCCTGCCCACACATCTTTAAAGCCATGCGCAAAGCCATTCGTCTTTGCCTCAAACCCCACGCAACAAAAAGATTGAATAATCACACAAAATGTTATTTAAATAACAAAACAACAACGTCCAGCATCAGTCTGGCAAGCCGGATCAAGGTGGGATAGCAATGAGCAAGATCGCAGTCATCGGCAGCAACATGGTGGATCTGATTACCTACATCGACCGCATGCCGGCCCAGGGCGAGACGCTCGAAGCGCCGGGGTTTGCCCTCGGCTGTGGCGGCAAGGGCGCCAATCAGGCGGTCGCTGCGGCGAAGCTTGGGGCGGATGTGCTGATGCTCACCAAGGTTGGCGATGACATGTTTGCCGACAACACCCTGGCCAATTTCCAGCGCTTCGGCATCGACACCCGTTACGTGCAGCGCGTGCCCGGTGTGTCCAGCGGCGTTGCGCCGATCTTCGTCCAGGCCGACTCGCACAACAGCATCCTCATCGTCAAAGGCGCCAACGCGCATCTGCTTCCGGCGGATATCGACGCGGCGGCCCAGGCATTGCGCGAGTGCTCGCTGATCGTCCTGCAACTGGAAATCAACGTCGACACCGTTTACCACGCCATCGAATTCGGCCGCGCGCACAACATTCCAGTCTTGCTCAACCCCGCGCCAGCCTTGTCGGGCCTGAGCCGTGAGCATTTGGCGCACCTGGATTTCCTGGTGCCCAACGAATCCGAGCTGGCGCTGATCACCGGCCAGACCGTGGACTCCCCGGAGTCGGCGCACAAAGCCGCCCAGACACTGGTCGCCAGCGGCATTCGCCACGTGATCGTGACCCTCGGCCAGCAAGGCGCGTTGTACGTGGGCGAGGAGGGCGAGTTTCAGATTCCCGGCCTGTCCGTCGCCGCACGCGATACCACCGGGGCGGGCGACGCCTTCATCGGCTGCTTCATTCATCACTGGAGCCGCGACCGCGACATCCGCGCCGCCATGACCCACGCCGTGGCGTATTCCGCCTGCTCGGTCACCGGCCTCGGCACCCAGTCCTCCTACCCGGACGCCCCAACATTCGCTGAATTCCAGCGCCAACTCGGCGCTTGAAATCGAGCTGATTCACCCCTCGACACTCACCACGGAGAACAACAATGACAAAGCCTCCGCTCCAACAGACGGCCGATGGTTTCTACCTGAACCGCACGCCCTGGTTCGCCTTCATTTTGCTGTGCAGTATCTTCGCGCTGTGGGCGGCGGCCGCGAGCATGAACGACGTGCTCATCGCGCATTTCAAGAAGGCCTTTCTGCTCAGCGACTTCCAGACGGCGTTCGTGCAGTCGGCGTTTTACCTGGGTTATTTCTTCGTGGCGATTCCGGCCGCGCTGGTGGTTCGCCGTTTCAGCTACAAGACCACCATCCTCATCGGTCTGATGCTGTACATGTTCGGTTGCCTGCTGTTTTTCCCGGCGGCGTCGACCGCCAAGTACGGCATGTTCCTGCTGGCGCTGTTTGTGATTGCGGCGGGGCTGTCGTTTCTCGAAACCGCGTGCAACACCTATTCGACGCTGATGGGCCCGCGTGAAACCGGCACCCGTCGCCTGAATATTTCCCAGACCTTCCACCCGTTCGGCGCAATGGCCGGGGTCTATGTCGGCAGCTTCGTGATGTTCAAGGACACCGACGCGACCCGCGAGCAGCTCACGCAAATGAGCGCCTCGGACGCGGCGGTCCAGCAGCTGCAAATGATCCAGTCCACCTTGCTGCCGTACAAATGGATGATCGCGGTGCTGGTGCTGATGTTCATCCTGATCGCCATCACCCGGTTTCCGAAGTGCAAGGGCAATCAGCCGAGCAGCACTAAAACCGCCAGCCTCGGCCAGAGCCTGTCGCGACTGTGGCGCAACAAGCGCTTCACCTTTGGTGTGTTGGCGCAGTTCTGTACGTGGGCGCCCAGGTCGGGGTGTGGAGTTTCACCATTCGTTTGGCGATGCAGTTGGGCGGTATGAACGAGCGCAGCGCGTCGTGGTTTTTGCTGACGACGTTTGCCGCGTACTTTGTCGGCAAGCTGATCGCCAACGTGCTGATGCGCAAACTGCACCCGGCCAAGGTGTTAGCGGTGTATGGCGTGCTGTGCATCGTGTTGCTGGCTTATACGATTCTGGTGCCGAACATCACCGCGGTTTATGCGGCGGTGGGTGTGAGCGTATTCCTCGGTCCGTGCTGGCCGACCATTTACGGCTTGACCATTGACGGCCTCGGCGAAGACACCGGCGTCGGCGGATCGCTGCTGGTGATGAGCATCGTCGGTGGCGGGGTGATCCCGATCTTCCAGGGTCTGCTGTCCGATTTCAGCGGCGGCAACATGCAACTGGCCTACAGCGTGCCGTTGCTGTGCTTCATCGTGATCGTGCTGTACGCGGTGCGTTGCCTGCGTCATTCCGACAGCGAACGAGCGCCGGTGGGTGCGGTGGTGACTTCATGAACACGCGGATCAACCTTCAGCCGTCGCAGTTTGGCGAGGCGCGCAAAACCTTGCTGGAATCGGAGGCGTTCACCGTCAGTTCCTGGGTGTATCCCAGTGGCGTGCTGGCGCTGGAATTGGCCAACAGCCGCGGCCGTCTGGTGGTGTTGCCGTATCAGGGGCAGATGATCTGGTCCGCCGTGTTCGATGGTTGCGACCTGACCATGAGCAACCTGTTCAGCCAGCCCCGGCCGAGCCCGACGGTGATCGGCACTTACGGTTGTTTCATGTTTCACAGCGGCCTGCTGCGCAACGGTTGCCCGAGCCCCGAGGACGATCATCCGCTGCATGGCGAGATGCCGTGCGCGGCGATGGATCGCGCCTGGCTGGAGGTCGGTGAGGACAGCGCTGGCGGCTACCTTCGATTGGCTGGCGAGTACGAATATGCGCAGGGGTTTGGTGATCGATACCTGGCCACGCCAAGCGTGACGTTGCGCGCTGATTCAGGACTGTTCGACATCGCCATGCAAGTGACCAATCTGGCAGGCAAGCCAATGGACCTGATGTACATGGCGCACATGAATTACGCCTATGTCGACGGTGCTCGTTTCATCGAACCCTTGGGTTTCGAACGGGTGCGCTTGCGCAGCAGCGTGCCGGCCCACGTGAAACCGACGCCGGTCTGGACCGAATACATGCAAGCGTTGGCGCAAGATCCGCAGCAATTCAACCGTCTGGATCAGCCACATCTCTACGATCCCGAGATCGTGTTTTTCTTCGACGGCGTGCGGGCGGACGACAGCGGCCATGCGCATTTTCTGCTGAGTCATCCCGACGGCGCGGCGTTCTACACCCGCTACCGTCCGGATCAATTCGACCACGCTGCGCGGTGGATCCTGCATAACGCCGATCAGCAAGTGGCCGCGTTCGTGCTGCCGTCCACCTGCGAACCGGAGGGCTACCGCGCCGAGTCCGCCAAGGGCCATGTGCGCTCACTGGCGGCGGGGGCGACGGCGGATTTCAGCGTCACCACCGGTTACCTCAGCGCGGGTGAGCAACAGGCCTTGATCAGATGATCAACTGCGCGCCGCTGGCGGTAATGGCGTCGCGGTAGGCCTTGGGGATTTTCTTGTCGCTGACCACGAACTGGAAATCCCCAAGGTCGGCGAAATGCGCGGTGCGCACCGTGTCGAACTTGCTGTGGTCGGCCAGCAGCAGCCGCTGTTGCGCCTGGCGCAGGACCTTCTGCTTGACCTCCACTTCATTGAAGTTGAAGCAGGTCACGCCGAAGTCCTGGCTGATGCCGGCAGCGGAAACGAAAGCCCAGGTCAGGCGCACGCTGTCGAGGATGCCGCTCTCGGTGGTGTTCTCGAACACCTGGTTCTTGCGGTGGAACGTGCCGCCGCACACCACGATATGGCAATTGGGTTTTTGCGAGAGTTTGAGCAGCACGTTCAGGGAGTTGCACACGGCGGTGAATTCGAGCTCGTCGGGGATGAAGTCGACCACGAAAGGCGTGGTGGTGCCGCAGTCGAAGAACACGGTGTCACCCGGCTGGATAAACCCGGCGGCGAGCTTACCGATGCGGCGTTTTTCCTCGACGTGGCGGGTGTCCTGTTCGGCCACACGGTAATCGCCGGGCTCGTTGCCATCGTGGATCTTGGTGATATAGCCACCGAGCAGCCGCAGGTGGTCGGTGTACTTGCTGAGGTCGCGGCGCAGGGTCATCTCGGACACGTCCAGCAATGCCGCCATCTCGCGCAGATGGATGGCGCTCTGGTCTTGCAGGGCTTGTTGAATCAGCTTGAGACGCTCGGCTTTTTTACTGTCCACAGGCATTCCGGGGTTGATTGTTGGTGTTATTTAAGTAACATTATTTGTTAGTTTTGTAACGTTTTTGCGCGAATCACCCTCGATTGTGGCGCAGGGGCATTTGAATATACAAACAGGAGTTTTTGCCATGGCACACCTCGAACCCCAAGCGCTGGCGCACTACATCGATCATACCTTGCTGACGCCTGATGCTTCCCGCGAGCAAATCGCTGCGTTGTGCCGCGAAGCTGCCGAACACGGCTTCTATTCGGTGTGCGTGAATTCGGGTCAAGTCCCTCATGCGGCTCAGTGCCTTGAAGGGCAGCGCGTGAATATCTGCGCGGTGGTCGGCTTCCCGCTGGGCGCCGGGCTGAGCGACACCAAGGCCTTCGAAGCCGAGCGGGCGATTGCTGCCGGCGCCGGGGAAGTCGACATGGTGTTGAACATCGGCTGGTTGAAGGACGGCTTGTTCGATCAGGTGCGCGACGACATCGCCCAGGTGTTGCAGGCGTGCGGCAAGGTGCCGTTGAAAGTCATCCTGGAAAACTGCCTGCTCACCGATGCGGAAAAGGTGAAGGGCTGCGAGATCTGCCGTGAACTGAACGTCGCGTTCGTCAAGACCTCCACCGGGTTCAGCCGCAGCGGCGCCACCGTAGAAGACGTCGCGCTGATGCGCCGTACCGTCGGGCCCGACATCGGCGTCAAGGCCTCCGGTGGTGTGCGCGATTACCCGACCGCACTGGCGATGATCGAAGCCGGCGCCACGCGACTGGGCACCAGCTCGGGCATTGCGATCATCAGCGGCGCAAAATCGGCAGGCGAGGGCTACTGATCAGTCCACCTGCAACACGATCTTGCCGATGTGATCGCCGGCTTCCATCCGCGCATGGGCCTGCGCCGCGTCGGTGTACGGGTAAACCTTGTCGATCATCGGCAGGCAACGCCCGGCGGCGAGTACCGGCCACACGTATTCACGCAACTGTTCGGCGATCGAGGCTTTTTCTTCACGGGTGCGCGAGCGCATCAGCGAGCCGGTGATCGTCGCGCGTTTGCCCATGATCGCCATCAGGTCGACGTCGTTGGCGCGGGCGCCGCCGAGGAAGCCGAGCATCACCAGGCGACCTTCCATGCCCAGTGCCGCGATGTTCTGGTTCAGGTACGAGCCGCCCATGATGTCGAGGATCACGTTGACGCCTTTGCCGGCGGTTTTTTCCGCAATGACCTGGACGAAATCCTGGTCGCGGTAGTTGATCGCCTCGGCGCCCAGCTTGCGGATCGCTGCACACTTTTCCTCACTGCCCGCCGTGGCGAACGCCTTGACACCGAATTCGCGGCAGAGCATCAGCGCGGTGGTGCCGATGCCGCTGGTGCCGCCGTGAATCAACGCGCGCTGGCCCTTGCTGGCGCCGCCCATGTCGAACAGATTGGCCCAGACCGTGAAGAAGGTTTCCGGGACCGCCGCGGCGTGGACCCAATCCATGCCTTCTGGAATCGGCAGCGTCTGGCTGGCCGGCGCGACGCAATATTGTGCGTAGCCGCCGCCATTGGTCAGCGCACAGACGTTGTCGCCGACGATGAATTCGCTGACGCCCGCACCGATCGCCACCACTTCACCGGCCACTTCCAGCCCGGGAATCGGGCTCATGCCGGGTTTCATCGGGTACTTGCCGGCGCGTTGAATCACATCGGGACGGTTGACCCCGGCAGCGTGCACGCGAATCAGCACTTCGCCTGCGCCGGCCGTGGGCACCGGTTCCTGGCGCGGCTTCAACACCTCGGGGCCGCCGGGCTCGGTGATTTCAATCAGGGTCATGGTTTGCGGCAACGTCATGTGGGAGTCCTGTTGAGAAAGTCGTCTGTAAATGGGATCGCATCAGTGAACCAATAATTCAGTCCAAACCACCAATCCCTTGTGGGAGCGGGCTTGCTCGCGAAAGCGGTGCATCAGTCACCTAATGTGTTGAATGTGACGCCGTCTTCGCGAGCAAGCCCGCTCCCACAGGGTTTGGTCTGTTCAGCAAACGCATGGCCTGTTCCAGCAACAACGCAACCACAATCGCGCCCGCCGCCATCACAAACAGCAACCCATGCTGCCCACCACTGGCATTGAACAACGCCGAATACGCAAACCCTGCAATCGCCTGAAACGTGGCGAACGACACCGTGGCGCGGCTCCAGGCAATTTGCTGCTGGTGATGGTTCGGGAGCAGTTCATGAACCCGGGCAAGCGCCAGTGGAACGATGCCCGGCGGGAACGAACCGAGGATCACGGCCAATACGGCCAGCGCCGTGAACGAGCTGGAAATCGCCAACAGGCCGACGGCAATCGCCTGCACCACCAGCACCAGCCGGATGCTCAGCTTCGCACCCAGTTGATCGGCCAGGAAGCCGTAACTCACCGGCCCGATGATCGCGCCCAGTCCGTACATCACCCAGATCAACGCACCGACATGCGGCCCAGCGCCGAGCCCGCGGGCCACGTAATCCACCAGGAACACCATCGCCGGCACCAGCCCGGCCGCCATGAACGCGTATTGGGCGTACAACAGGTAAACTCCAGGATCGGTCGGCGTGGTGGTTTTCTCGATCGACACTTCAACGGCTTGATGATGCGCCTCTTTCGGCCAGCCGAACCAACTCGCGGCCGTCAGAACCAGTGACAACAGGCCCAGGCCAAACCAGGTTTGCTGCAAGCCAAGGCTCAGCAGCGGCGGAACAATCGTCCCCGAGCCGGCAATGCCCAGGCCGATGCCCAAAAAGATCGCACCGCTGGCCAGGCCTCGGCGCGACGCTGGCACATGGGGCAGCACCGTCGCGGCCACCAGCACCATGATTGCGCCGCCGGCAACGCCCGACAGCAGGCGCCAGCCGAAGAACCAGCTCACCGACAATGGAAAACCACAGGCGAAAAACGACAAGGTCACGGCCAGCATCATCAGGCGCAACGCGGTTTTGTTCGACGTGCGGTTGGCCAGTGGTCGGCCGATCAGCGCACCGATCAGGTAACCCACGAGGTTGGCCGCGCCGAGGTACACCACGTCGCTCGCCGAAAACCAGTGCGCCTGGATCAATGAGGGAATCAGCGGTGTGTAGGCAAACCGCGCCAGACCGATGCTGACCAGGCTGGCGGCGAGGCCGGCGAAGATCGGCAGCCAGATCGCGCTGCGCGGGGTGGTCGATGTGCTGTGCATGGGAAACGTCCTGTGAGGTTTTACGCTTGGCCCCCAGACTATCCCGAACGACTGATGCAATAACGCAGCGATTTTGCGTTATGGTGATGCGATTATGCATCGGCAGGGAACGGCATGAATTGGGATGACGCACGGGTGTTTCTGGCGGTGTGCCGCGAGTCGACGCTCCGGGGCGCGGCGCGGGTGCTGGGGGTCGATCAGGCGACGGTCGGCCGACGGATCGCGGCGCTGGAAAAGTCATTGAGTGCGACGCTGTTCCTGCGCACTTCTGAAGGTTATGCGCTGACAGCGGTGGGGGAGGCGGCGCTGGCGGCCGTGGAGAAAATGGAGCATTCGGCGCTGGAGCTGGAGCGCCAGATTCAAGGGCTCGACGATCGACTGACCGGGCTGGTGCGGGTCAGCACCACCGACTCACTGGCCATCGATTTCCTGATCCCGGCCATTGCTAACTTGCATGAACAACACCCCGACGTGCGGGTGCAACTGGACGCCTCCACGCAGATTCTCAGCCTGGCCAAACGCGAAGCTGACATCGCCGTGCGCAACACCCGGCCGGACAACCCGGACCTGATCGCCCGCCGCATCGCGCGTTGGCCGGTGGGCCTGTTTGCTTCTCAGGAGTATGTCGATGCCCATGGCGTGCCGGCGCCGGGCTCGGCGTTCGAGGGGCATGATCTGGTGGTGTATCAGCCGTATCTGCAGGGCAACAAAGACATGACCCTGGTCTCGGAACCGCTGGGGCGCGGACGGATTGTGGCGAGTCTGAGTTCCAGTTTGCTGGTGCGTCGATCCCTGGCGGCGGGACTCGGAGTCGGGGAAATTCCGGTGTACATGGGGGAGAGGGACGGGCTGGTCAGGCTGTGGCCGGAGCGCACGCGACCGGTGCCGTATGACGTCTGGCTGGTGACCCATGCGGACTTGCGGCATACCGCCAGGGTTCGTGCGGTCATCGATGAAATTGTCGCGGTGTTTTCCGGTACCGGCGAGTGAGTCGTCGCTAGTCGAAGGATTAACACAACCCCTGTGGCTGGCTGGTAAAAACCTGGGGGCAGAAGCCCCCCAGGTCATTCACGGTCATGGCATTTGCGGCAGTTCTTGCGGGCGCAAATCGAACACCAGCACTTCGGCATCCATACCGTTGCTCAACACGAGTACCTGCTCATCACGAACCCGCACCCCATCGCCTTCCTGCAGCTGCACGCCGTTGAGTTCGACGCTGCCTCGGGCCACATGCACATACGCGTAGCGGTTGGCAGCCAGTTCCAGGGTGGCGCTTTCCTTGCCGTCGATCAGCGCGGCATACACCCGTGCGTCCTGACGCACCTTCAGCGAACCCTTGGCCCCGTCGGGGGAGATGATCAGTTGCAGGCGCCCGCGTTTTTTCTGGGAGCTGAAGTGCTCTTGCTGATAACGCGGTTTGGCGCCGCTGACTTCCGGCACGATCCATATTTGCAGGAAGTGCACCGGCCGCGTGGCCGAATGGTTGTACTCGCTATGGGCCACGCCGCTGCCGGCGCTCATCAATTGCACGTCGCCGGGGCGGATCACCGAACCGGTGCCCAGGGTGTCCTTGTGTTCCAGCGCACCTTCGAGCACGTAGGAGAAAATCTCCATGTCGCGGTGTGGGTGTTGGCCAAAACCTTTACCGGCCGCCACGCGGTCATCGTTGATCACCAGCAGGTCGGAAAAACCCTGCTCTTTCGGGTTGCGATAGTTGGCGAAGGAAAAGGTGTGGAACGACTTCAACCAACCGTGATTGGCGGCGCCGCGATCGGAGGCTTTGCGAAGGGTCAGCATGATGAAATCTCCTGTGGGGACGTTGATTCGTCCGAGTGAGGAGAAGGTTAATGGTTACTGTTCGGTGCAATAAGTAGATGGAAATTGAAATACTGTCGCTTTGAGGTTGACAGTGATGGGCGGGAAATCAGGTATTTTCCTCCGACGCTGACGCCGTACATTGGCCATAATGCACAGCATCCCTTTTCTGCCGGACATCAAACCCTGTGGGAGCGGGCTTGCCCGCGAAGGCGGCATCACATCCAACAGTGTGGATGACAGACACACCGCTATCGCGGGCAAGCCCGCTCCCACAGGAATTGAGTCCGGTCGATAGACCTTCTTTGACTTCAGTGATGTTTAACCCATGAAAACCGTGGCTATGGTGTTGTTTCCGGACTTTCTGCTGCTCGATATGGCCGGGCCCATGGAAGTGTTTTCCATCGCCAATCGATACCTGGCAGCGGAGGACCGTTATGAGCTGTCGACCATCGGCACCGAACATGGCGCACTGCGCGCTTCCAACGGCGTCAGCGTGCACACCGATCTGCACATCGATCAGGCCGATCAAGCGTATGACCTGTTGCTCGTGCCGGGCGGCCCGGGTGCCTACAACGAAAAACATCCGCCGTTGCTGTGCTGGCTCAAAGACGCCGTGCATCGCGCCGAGCGCTACGGCTCGATCTGCACCGGCGCGTTTGTGCTGGGGCATGCCGGTCTGCTGGACGGTTATCGTGTCACCACCCACTGGCATTACACCGAGCGGCTGATCAAAGGCTTCCCCAAGGCAACGGTGGAGACCGATCAGATTTTCGTGCAGGACCGCAACCTCATCACCTCCGGCGGTGTCACCGCCGGCATCGACCTGGCCCTGTCGGTGGTCGCCGAAGACCACGGCAAGAAAGTCGCCCAGGACGTGGCCAAGGTGTTGCTGGTGGTGATGAAACGCCAGGGCGGGCAAGCGCAGTTCAGCCCGTTGATGGCCACCGTCGCACCACAGGAAACGCCGATCACCCGCGTGCAGAACCATGTGCTGGAACACCTCGACGAAGCCTTCAGCATTGAACGAATGGCCAGCCTGGCGAACATGAGCACGCGGCATTTCGCCCGGATGTTTGCCCGGGACGTGAACATGACGCCCATGGAGTTTCTGCAAAGCGCGCGCATCGACTGCGCGAGAAACCTGCTGGAAACCAGCGACTTGCCGCTCAAGACCGTGGCCTTCAAAAGTGGCTTTGGCAGCGTGCGGCATATGCGCTTTCTGTTCGCCGAAAAGCTCGGCCTGACCCCGACGCAATACCGCGAACAGTTCAGCTAGAGCGTTCTTGGCCGTTGTGCGCACCGCAATGGCCGTGACGCTCCCACCGTGGCAGTTGTGCCGTCACGGAGGCCTGCCAAGATAAACCTGAACTCTTTGCAATGGAGGTGCGGGAACCTGGAAGGCGGGTGCGATGGACAGTTCAGCACTGTGAGCCGGGCCAGGTTTCAGCACGCAAACGTGCATGAACAGCCTCAGAGATTTAAACAGCGATACGGTGCTGCGGTTCGGCCCCTACGCCTTTCACCAGCGGCAACGGCTGATCCTGGACGGTGATCGGCCGTTGCGCATGGGCGGTCGCGCCCTGGATATCCTCCAGGTACTGGTGGAGCGCGCCGGTAACGTCGTCAGCAAGGACGAATTGATTGCCCAGGTCTGGCCGACGTCAGTGGTCGAAGAAATCAACCTGCGCGTGCATATTGCGGCCCTGCGCCGGGCGCTCGGTGACGGGCAAGATGGGCAGCGCTACATCGTCAACATTCCCCAGCGTGGCTACTGCTTTATTGCGCCGGTGGAGCGGGTGCCTGCGGGTACCTTGGTCTTGATCGAGACCGTGCAAAAGCATCAACACAATCTGCCAGCGCGGCTCACGCCGGTGACCGGGCGGGATTCGATTGTCGGCAGCCTGGTCCGCCAGTTGCCGCTTCGGCGTCTTCTGACCCTTGTCGGGCCCGGTGGCATCGGCAAGACCACCGTGGCGCTGCGCGCGGCCGAACTGCTGTTGCAGCATTATGAGGATGGCGTGTGGCTGGTGGATTTCGCGGCGCTCGATGACCCCGCGCGGGTGGTCGATCATCTGACGCAAACCCTTGAGCTGGAGGTCGGCACGACACTGGACGTGTTGGCGCAACGGCACACGTTGCTGGTGTTCGACAACTGCGAACACCTGCTGGAACGCTGTCGGACCTTGGTCGAGGACTTGCTGGCGTCGGCGCCTCGGCTGTCGATTCTCGTCACCAGTCGTGAACCGCTGATGGCGGTGGGGGAAACGGTGCAGCGCTTGCCGTCCCTGGCGGTGCCACCCGCGTCGGCGTTGCATGGCGTGGCCGAGGCCATGGGCTATTCGGCGGTGCAGTTATTCGTCAGTCGCGCCCGAGCCCGACAACAAGGGTTTGCCTTGCGCGAACAGGACCTCGAGGCGGTGCGGGAAATCTGTCGGCGGCTCGACGGTTTGCCACTGGCCATCGAACTGGCCGCGGCGCAGATCGATGCGCTGGCGTTGGTCGGTGTGCAAGCTCAGTTGGATAACTGTTTTCAGTTGCTGACCCAGGGGCGACGCACCGCTGTGCCCCGGCATCAGACCCTCAAGGCCGCGCTGGACTGGAGCTATGAGCGGCTGAACCAGTGGGAGCAAACCCTGTTGCAGCGCCTCTCGGTCTTCAAAATGTCCTTCACCCTCGATGCCGCGATTGGTGTGAGCAGTTGCGAGGTGCTCAAGCCCAATCAACTGGCGGCGCTGATGCAGCGCCTGGTAGCCAAGTCGTTGCTCTCGATGGATCAGGTCAACGGCACAACGCGATATCGCTTTCTCAACACCACGCGCACCTATGCGCTGGAGAAGCTCGAACTCAGTGGCCACCTGCGCACGTTCGAGCGGCGTTACTCGCATTACATCAGCCGTGCACGCTGGGTTTCAGGCGTGCAGTTGCCTATGGAGCTCGTCTAGTAGGCGCCGGACTTTGCTCAGGTCCGGCGTGGCAAAACCTTCGGTGAAGCGGTTGTAGATCGGCGCCAGTAGTTCATGGGCTTGCTGATACCGACCCTGACGCTGCCACAGTTGCGCCAGCGAGGTGGCGCTGCGCAGTTCCCAGGCCAGCGCGCCCTGATGCCTGGCCACATTCAACGCCCGAACCAATATCTCCTCGGCTGCGACGACCGTGTGGGAGCGAGCATGCTCGCGATAGCGTCCGTCCAGGCAATCCATCTCCGGCTGATTATTCTCCGCCAACAATGCATCAGCCCTGGCGCGCAATATTTCCGCCGTGCTCCAGCCGGCCGTACCGGTGTCGGCCCGATGCAACAGGGCGTCATCAACGAAACCGCTATCGAGTGTGACCATGATGTCCTTGATCAACCCCACGCCCGGTTGAAGCGGCAAGTGCGCCTCGGCGCGGTCGATCACCTGCGCATAGTGCCGGGCCCAGGTGTAGAACAGCAGCACCGAGTGTTTCTGTGATTGCTCCAGCAGCAGGCGCAAGAGTTCACGAGCCTTACGGTTATCGCCGTTGTAGTGCGCGATCAGGCAACCGGCCAGCGCGAGGGTGTAGCAAATGGAGGTGCCATGGTTGATTTGGATCGCGATGTCCAATGCTTGACGGGCAGTGCGCCAGGCTTGTTCCGGTTGACCTTGCAACCAGAGGATGCGTGCCAGAATCGTCAGGGCGGCCACGCTCTGATCGTATTGCACGCCGAAACCGTGGGTGAAGCGGTTGAGGTTCCCGCTCTGGGCCATGCTCTGGATGACCTGTTCGGCGTTCAACCGGGCCAGCCCCTGGTTCCCGGCGAAGTGCAGGGCCAGTACGCGCAAGCGGTGCATGCTCAGCGACAACACGGCGTCGCCTTGCGCGCCCAAGCGGTCGAAGAGCAGGCTCTGCTCCAGCGCCATTTGGTAATGGCCGCAACTGAGGTTGACTGCCATGTGCCCGGACACCGCCCGCAGTTGACCGGCCACATCGTTGTTGTGTTTGGCCAGGGTTCTGGCGCTGACGAACGCGGCGATGGTCTCGGCCGTGCCGCCCTGGGTGTGATAGCAGGAGCTGCCGAGGGCCAGCTTGAGGGGGATTTCCAGATGAGGGCAGGGCTCGGGTGCCAACTCAAGCAAGGCCAGTGCCTTGCGGACGTAAACGCCGTGTTCCTTGAGCAGTGACAGTTCCTGCCAGAGTGGCGTCGAGGTCGCAGTCAAACGGATCGCCAGTGCCTGCGGACCTTGAGCGTTCAAGCCCCAGTCGAGGGCTGAACGAATGTCATCCAGACTGCGGGCGTAACGCTCGATCCACAGGTCGGTGGCGATCAGTTCCCAGTCAGTCTGAGCCTGACGCATCAAGGCCAGGCAGCGCTCAGCGTGGCGCTTTCGCGTGTCCGGCAGATCCATCGCCTGGTCGAGTTTTTCCAGGGCGTAGCTGCGGGTGGTGTCGAGCAAACGGTAGAACACTTCTTCGTCGCCCACTTCCACGTTCAGCAACGACTTGGCCACCAGTTGCGTGATCGAACCGAACACCTCGCCGGGCTCGATGTGTTCGCCGACAATCACCGCCGCGGCCGATTCCAGCGTAAAACCGCCCCTGAATACCCCCAACCGGCGCAGGCAGGTTTGCTCGCAGGCGTTCAGCAGTTCGAAACTCCAGTCGAGCGTGGCGCGCAGGGTCTGGTGTCGGCCCAGTGTCGACGGACAGCCTTGGGTCAACAGGCGAAAACTGCCTTGCAGCTGCGTCAGCAATCCGCTCAGGCCAAAGGTGCCGACTTGCGCCGCCGCCAGTTCAATGGCCAGCGGAATGCCGTCCAGGCGGTGGCAGATTTCAATCAACAGCGGCAGGTCGTCATCGCTCAGCTCGAAGCTGTCGTGGCTGGCCATGGCCCGCTCGACGAACAGTTGCAGCGCGGAAAAGGTCAGCGCCTGGGCGCGGTCCAGCACCGCGATGGGCGGTGGGCAGTCGAGGGATTCGAGACGCTGGACGAACTCACCTTCGGCCCGCAGGCTTTCGCGGCTGGTGGCCAGGATATGCACGTGTGGCGCGGCGCGCAGGATGCTTTCGCAGAGCAGCGCGACGGCGTCGAGCAGGTGCTCGCAGTTGTCGATCACCAGCAGCATCTGCCGCTCGCGCAGGCACGCTGCGAGGCTGCTCATCGGTTCTGCGCCATGCAGTGACAAATCCAGCAGGGTGGCCAGATGGGTAGTGATCAGCGTCGGGTCATTGATCGGCGCCAGGTCCAGCAGGCGAATGCCGTCCTGATAACGGCTGATCAACAGTTCGGCGACGCGCAGCGCTACCGTGGTCTTGCCGATGCCGCCAGGGCCGACGAGGGTGATGAAGCGCTGGCGTGACAGTTGCGTGACCAGGCTCTCGACCAGCAATTGGCGACCGATCATCCGCGTGCGGCGGATGGGCAGGTTATGGGTGCTTGGCTCGATCCTTTCACTGGCGAGAGGTTGTTCGATCGCTTCCAGCGAGAACGGCGCGACAAAACTGTAGCCGCGCTGGGCGACGGTGACGATATAGCGCTGGCCGGCCTGGCCATCGCCGAGGGCTTTGCGCAGTGCGGCCATGTGCACGCGCAGGTTGATGTCTTCGACTACGCTATTGGGCCAGACCCCGGCGATCAGTTGCTGTTTGCTGACCACCTTTCCGGCGTGCTCCAGCAGGATCAACAGAATATCCATGGCGCGCCGGCCCAGGCGCAGGGGCTGGTCGGCCTCCAGCACCAGGCGTTGTCCGGGATAGATCCGGTAGGGGCCGAAATGGATGGCCTGCTCGGGGGAAAGGGTCAACGTGTGGCTCCTGCTTGCATCCGTCTAGTACGCGGTTTTCGAGCATATTCCTCAGGTTTTTCCGGCAACGCAACGAGGGTTCGTCTGACGGTTGCGGGTTCGCGGCGACCGCCCGGCCCCCGGCGCCACTGGCAGACGCCGTGTTTATTGGGTGCAACCGCAGCAAAGCAGGTGTTGAGGCATTTGGCGCGCCAATGAAAATTAACAACGTTTAACTCGTCCTGCGTCTGGTCTACGCCCAAAACTCTGCTGCTTCAACACCCGCTGGTCTGTGGAAATACTCAACCTGTGGTAGCGAACTGTGGTGAGGGGATTTATCCCCTCACCACAGGTCGCTCCTACAGAGGGCGGTGGTGTTGCAAAGGGATCAACTTGTCATGAGGACACCGGGATGAGCAATGTGGTGGTGGTCTATCACAGTGGCTACGGGCACACCCGGGTCATGGCCGAAGCCGTGGCCCAGGGGGTGCAGCGCCACTTGGGCAGCACCTGCCTGCTGATTCCGGTCGACGAAGTTGAGCAGCACTGGGACCGGCTGCACAGCGCCGACGCCATCATCTTCGGCGCGCCGACCTACATGGGCAGCGCGTCGGCACCGTTCAAAAGTTTCATGGAGTCGACGGCGGCGTTCTACCTCGCCCAGCCGTGGCGCGACAAACTGGCCGCCGGCTTCACCAATTCCGGCTGCCTGTGCGGCGACAAACTCAACACCTTGCTGCAGATGGCGGTGTTCGCCGCGCAGCATTCGATGATCTGGGTCGGCCTCGATCTGCTACCGGCGCGCTCCAGCACCGGCGCCTTCGACGGGCAAATGAATCGCCTCGGCAGCTCGCTCGGGGCCATGGCCCAGTCGAATGTCGAACAGTCCCCCGACCTTGCCCCACCTGCCGAAGACCGTTGCACCGCCGCTCATCTGGGCGAACGGGTGGCGCGTCTGGCCGAACGCATGGCTCATCCACCGATTTGATCCACCCCAACATTCGCAAAAGGAGATATCGCATGAGTACGTTCACGACCCGAGACGGCACCGAGATTTACTACAAGGACTGGGGCACCGGCCAACCCATCGTTTTCAGCCACGGCTGGCCGTTGAACGCCGACAGCTGGGAATCGCAGATGATCTTCCTGGCCTCCAAAGGCTACCGGGTAATCGCCCACGACCGCCGTGGTCACGGTCGTTCCAGCCAGCCGTGGACCGGCAACGACATGGACACCTACGCCGATGACCTGGCGCAGTTGATCGAGTTGCTCGACCTCAAGGACGCCGTGCTGTTCGGCTTCTCCACCGGCGGCGGCGAAGTGGCGCGCTACATCGGTCGCCACGGCACCGGTCGCGTGGCTAAGGCGGGGCTGATTTCCTCGGTGCCGCCGCTGATGCTCAAGACCGAAGCCAACACCGGCGGCCTGCCGATCGAAGTGTTCGACGGCATTCGCCAAGCGTCCCTGGCCGACCGTTCGCAACTGTACATCGACCTCGCCAGCGGGCCGTTCTTCGGCTTCAACAAACCGGGCGCCAAGCCGTCCCAGGGCATGATCGACTGGTTCTGGATGCAAGGCATGATGGCCGGCCACAAGAACGCTTATGACTGCATCAAGGCGTTCTCGGAAACCGACTTCACCGAAGACCTGAAGAAATTCGACATCCCCACGCTGGTGGTGCACGGCGACGCGGACCAGGTGGTGCCGATCGAAGCGGCGGGCATCGCCTCAGCAAAACTGGTGAAAGGTTCGCAGCTGTTGGTCTACCCCGGCGCACCCCATGGCTTGACTGACACTCACAAGGATCAGCTCAACGCTGATCTGCTGGCGTTCCTCAAGGGTTGATGTACCCCGGCGCGGGCGTAGATCCGCGCCGGTTTTCGCTCCTGATGAGAGCAGACAACCATCGAGATCCCGTTCATGAAAAAGCTCACAAACGCCACCGGCGCTCCGGTCGTCGATAACCTCAATATCCAGACCGCCGGCCCTCGTGGGCCGGCGCTCTTGCAAGACATCTGGTTGCTGGAAAAACTCGCCCACTTCGACCGCGAACTGATCCCCGAGCGGCGCATGCACGCCAAGGGCGCGGGCGCCTACGGCACCTTCACCGTCACCAACGACATCACGCGTTACACCAAAGCCAATATCTTCAGTTCTGTGGGCAAGGAAACGCCGTTGTTCGTGCGCTTTTCCTCGGTGGCCGGCGAACGCGGTGCGGCGGATGCCGAGCGCGACATCCGTGGTTTCGCGGTGAAGTTTTATACCGACGAAGGCAACTGGGACATTGTCGGCAACAACACGCCGGTGTTTTTCTTCCGCGACCCGCTGCGTTTCTCCGACCTCAACCACGTGGTCAAGCGCGATCCGCGCACCGGCCTGCGCAACGCCACCAGCAACTGGGATTTCTGGACCTTGCTGCCCGAGGCGCTGCACCAGGTGACCATCGTCATGAGTGATCGCGGGATTCCCACCAGCTTCCGCCACATGCACGGCTTCGGCAGCCACACCTTCAGCCTGATCAACAGTGATAATCAGCGGGTGTGGGTGAAGTTTCACTTTGTCTGCCAGCAAGGCATCGAAAACCTATCGGACGCCGAGGCGGCAGCGGTGGTCGGCAAGGACCGCGAAAGCAACCTGCGCGACCTGTATGAAGTCATCGAGCAGGGCAACTTCCCGCGCTGGAAGCTGTGCATCCAGGTGATGGAAGAAGAGCAGGCGATCAACTATCGGCATAACCCCTTTGACCTGACCAAAGTCTGGCCGCATGGCGAATTTCCGCTGATCGAGGTCGGCATCATGGAGCTCAATCGCAATGCCGAAAACCACTTCGCCGAAATCGAACAAGCGGCGTTCTCGCCGGCCAACGTGGTGCCGGGCGTGAGCTTTTCGCCGGACCGCATGCTGCAGGCGCGGCTGTTTTCCTATGGCGATGCCCAGCGCTATCGCCTGGGGGTGAACTTCAATCACATCCCGGTCAACGCACCGCGCTGCCCGGCCCACAGCTATCACCGCGACGGCGCGATGCGCACCGACGGCAACCTCGGCGGCACCGCCAGCTACTTCCCGAACAGCGTGGGCGAGTGGCAGGATTCGCCGGAACTGGCCGAGCCGCCGCTGCCGGTGGAAGGCTTTGCTCAGCACTACGATCATCGGCTGGAAGAGGATCATTACGAACAGCCGGGGAATTTGTTCCGCTTGCTCGATCCGGTGCGCAAACAACTGCTGTTCGACAACACCGCACGGGCCATGAACGGCGTGCCGCAGGCGATTCGTCAGCGCCATATCGACAACTGCACCCGAGCTGATCCGGCGTACGGGTTTGGCGTGGCCGAGGCGTTGGAGCGCCTGTCCCCCTTGGGCTAACGCAACCCACGTCTGTAGCAGCTGTCGAGCCTGCGCAGCCGAACGCAGCTGCTACAGCGCGTGCGGGTCGGGCTTTATTGCGCGTGAGTTTGAGCGGTGTACGCGGGGCGCTGGGGGAGGGTGCGCACCGCACGGCATCGCCACGCAAATGGATTGATCCCTTCGCTGCGGGTGAAGATGTGGCAGAAATGCGCCTGATCGCAGAAGCCGCATTCGAGGCTGATCTGGGTCAGTGTCAGGTCGGTGCTCTGGATCAATTGCTTGGCCCGGGCGATGCGCTGGTGGCGGATCCAGTCCTGCGGCGAGAGCCCGGTGCTGCACTTGAACGCGCGGGAGAAATGACTGCGCGACAGGGCGCAGGCGCGTGCCAGTTCGGTCACTTCAACGGTTTCACCCAGGCGTTCGAGGATCAGTTGCTTGACCAGGCTTTCGCGCCACGGGGTCAGGCCGCCGGTGGTTTTCTTGCGCGCTTCAGTGACAGTCGCGCGGGCGACGTTTTGCTGAGAATGGGCCATGACAAATGTCCGTGTCGGTGAGCTTCATTCTTGGTCGCAGGGCGCTGACAGGCGAGTTAAACGTTGTTAATTCCGTCGTTGCTCAGGAATGAACAACAGCGCTAACTCAGCACATTGCTGCAATTTCTTCGGGCTCGCCCCGTGCAAAATCGCCCCCAATCCGGCGGCGTATACCTTGCCGCTTTTCTGACTCGATCAAGGGTGAAGGCATGAAACATTCTCTGGTTTGCGCGCTGGGGCTCGCGGTTGCGCTGGCGTCCGGTATTGTCTCGGCGCAGGCACCGGCGCAAGTCGGCACGCAAGTGCCGGGTTACTTCCGTCTGGCGGTGGGCGATTACGAGGTGACGGCGCTGTTCGATGGCTACAACGACCTGTCGCCCAAACTGCTCAAGGGCCTGACCCAGAGCCAGATCCGCGCGCTGCTGGCCCGTCGCTCGATTGAAACGCCAGGCGTGCAGACTGCGTTCAACGCCTTTCTGATCAACACCGGCAAGCAACTGATCCTGGTAGACACCGGCGCTGGCCAGTGCATCGGCGAAACAGCCGGCATGCTCTCGGACAACATAAAAGCGGCCGGTTACGAGCCTGCGCAAGTCGACACCATCCTGTTGACGCACCTGCACCTGGACCACGTCTGCGGGCTGGTCGACGGCCAGCAGAAACCGGTTTTTGCCAATGCCACGGTGTTTGCGGCGAAAGCAGAGGCCGATTACTGGCTTGATCCGCAGGCCCTCGCCAAGGCCCCGGAGGGTGCCAAGCCGTACTTCAAAATCGCCCAAGACTCGACCGCGCCGTATGCGGCCGAAGGCCGTTTCAAAACCTTCGCCACCGGCCAGTCGCCGGTGCCGGGCGTGGTCGAGGCCGAGCTGGAAAGCGGGCACACGCCGGGCAGCACCACTTACCGCTTCACCTCCCAGGGGCAGAGCATTCTGTTCATGGGCGACCTGGTGCATAACCTCGCTGTGCAGTTTGAACACCCGCAAGTGTCGATCAGTTTTGACGTCAACAGTCAGCAGGCCATCAAGAGTCGCGCCAAGGTGTTCAGTGAGGCGGCGGCGAGCAAGACCTGGGTGACGGCGGCGCACTTGCCGTTTCCTGGCATCGGCCACATCGCCGCAGAGGGCAAGCATTTCCAGTGGGTGCCGGTGGAATACGGGCCTTACAAACGTGCGGCGAAAGTCCCGCTGATCGAGTAAAGTCGCAACGCTTCTTGCCTGGCTGAACACACAAGGAAACCGTGCCTATGAACCGTAACGATCTGCGTCGCGTCGACATGAACCTGCTGGTGATTTTCGAAGCGTTGATGTTCGAGAAGAACCTCACCCGTGTGGCCGAAAAGCTGTTCATGGGGCAACCGGCGGTAAGTGCGGCGCTGGGGCGGTTACGGGACCTGTTCGACGATCCGTTGTTGCTGCGCAACGGTCGCGGCATGGAGCCGACGGCGCGGGCGCTGGCGATTCTCAAGGAACTGCAACCGGCGATGGATGTGATTTCCGGGGCGGTCAGCCGAGCGAAGGAATTTGATCCGACAACCAGTAATGATGTGTTCCGCATTGGTTTGTCGGACGACGCAGAATTCGGTTTGTTTCCGCCGTTGTTGCGGCAACTTCAGGAAGAGGCGCCCGGGATCGTGGTGGTGGTGCGTCGTGCCAACTATCTGCTGATGCCGGCACTGCTGGCCTCGGGGGAAATTTCCGTGGGGGTGAGCTACACCACGGATTTGCCGGCGAATGCCAAGTGCAAGAAGTTGCGGGACATCCCCTGCAAGGTGCTGCGCGGGGACAAGCGACCGGGGACGCTGACGCTCGATGAATACTGCGAACGACCGCATGCCATGGTGTCGTTCTCGGGCGATCTGAGTGGCAATATCGATCTGGATCTGGCCAAGGTTGGTCGCAGCCGCCGTGTGGTATTGGGCGTGCCGCAGTTCAGCGGGTTGCGGGCGTTGCTGGCCGGGACTGAGATGATTGCGACTGTGCCGGATTATGCGGCGTGTGCGTTGGTTGAGGGGTGTGCGTTGCGGGCGGAGGATCCGCCGTTTCCCATTGATGCGGCGCAGTTGTCGATGGCCTGGAGCGGGGTGCATGACAACGATCCGGCGGAGCGGTGGTTGCGGTCGCGGATCAGCGAGTTCATGTCGAGGCCTTTGCCGATTTCGGCTTGAACGTGGCGGCCTCCGGGCCGACCAGGTTCCCCTTGATGTACGCCATCCAACTGTGGGAGCGGGCTTGCTCGCGAAGGCGGCCTGACAGCCGACCTATCTCTTCCTGGGTGTACATATCCGTTCCTGCGGTAACGGCCACTTATGGTTTCGCTCTTACAGCGAGTCCCTTTTTCAAACGCCAAAAAGGAACCAAAAGGCTTCGCCCCAGCGTCCGGCCCCTCGCCTGGGCTCGGCGTACCCTCGCTCCGGCATTCATCTGGGGGCATCGCCTCCGGTCGGCTTCGCTTCGACCTCCTCTCGATGTGTGCGGCTTCGCCGCACGGCGCTACGCGCCCCCCCCCAGATGAACGCCTCCACTCGGCCTCCCGACGGGGCGGGCAGATCAAGATCAAAAGCTGCAGGCGAGCTAACGCTCGGCCTGTTGAGTGGTGAAAAGCGTACGATGTGCACCGATCCATTGTAGGAGCGAGGCTTGCCCGCGAAGGCGGCCTGACAGCCGACCATTATCCTCAAGTCATACACCCATTCACTATAGGAGCGAGCCTGCTCGCGATGGGGGTGTGTCATTCAACATTGATGTCGGCTGACCCAATGCCTTCGCGAGCAAGCCCGCTATCAGAGGGGAATGTATGTTGATTTTAGGGCTGTGTTTAAAGGTGTTTGGCGTTACTTGCCTCTCGGTTCGCTAACCTGCGTACAGCCGCCAGCCTTACTTGTTTAGCGACAGGTGTTGGTGGTTCCAGGTATACCGGCGATTCACCACATGCAAAGCCACACCCAATTCCCCGGAAACCGACAACGTTTCCCCTTTCGATCCCCTCGATCCCTCAACGCTATCGACCGTTCGTCTGTAAGCGCCCTTGACCTGTAAGTTCTGACAGTAGCGGTTCTTCACGATCCGGTGTGTGATACCCCGTGCCCAAGGAATCAGATCAATCACGCACAGGGAACGAATGATGAATAGTCAGCCTGCCGAGCTGGTCACCGCCGACTTGCCGCCTCCGTACATTCGGGAAAACCGGTTGCCCGGCCTACTGGATTCAGTGGAGGTCAGGTACAACTGCAGGGTTGTCATGGAGTACCCGATGGAACCCGGTGACAGGGTCCGCGTGACTTGGGCAGGCGCGCCGGGCGCCGGGTCATATACCTCGGCGTTTTTCTCGGTGGATGGGTTGCGGCCGCTGGAGGTCGGGATTGGCGGCGCGTTGCTGGTGATCTTTAATCAGGGAATGACGGTGGCGCTGAGCTACACCGTGATGCGAGGCTCTGCGGAACCTGTGACTTCGCAGCCGCTGATTTTGTACGTGCTGCCTGTCACGCAAAACGATTTGCCCAGACCTTTCATTACGCAGGCGCCGGACTCAGGCGAAGGCTTGGCCCTTGATGTCAGGGACCTGACTGAATTCACCTTGCGGATAAACTCATGGGCTCTGCAAACCCGAGACCAGTATTTCTGGTTGCGTCTCAGAGGCGTCAATGCCGACGGTAGCGATTTCAATGAGGTGTACTGGCGTCCGCCGGACAACGTTGTCGGCCAGTCATTCAGCAAGGGTTTCTATGCGCAAAACTACCCCGCTGTCCGGCTGAAGGGGCTCAAGGATCGCAGCACGCTGACCCTGATGTTAAAGGCAGGCCTGCAAGGAAGCCAGGATGAGGCCCTTGCCCAGAAGTTTGCGCATCGAAACTACATCGTCAGAACAACCGCATCGATAACGCCCGAACCACCGAAGATCTTGTCGGTGAAAGATCCGCTCGGTCAGGACATTGCCAATGGTGGGAATACCAAGTACTCCACTGCGACGGTACATGGCAGTGCGAAAGCTGAAGAAGTGGAAATCTTTAACGGGGAAACTCCCCAAGGCACGGCCAATGTCGTTGCCGGTAGTTGGCAGCATCCAGTGAACGGGCTGATTGATGGTCAAAACGTGTTGACGGCTATTGTTGTTGACGGTGATGGAGAGAAGTCCAATCGATGGACGATCAACGTGGAGTTGCAGGATCGACCCCTATCGATCAAAGAAGCGCCCGATAATCTCAACCTGGATCCGCTGGCGGCTACAGACAGTTTGACCGCTGTCGTGGATGACCTGGAAGCCGGCGACAGTGTTACGGTGACGTGGACAGCCGCCTCGGGTACGCCCTCAGCGGGTACGCACACGACAAACCCGGTTATCGCTGGCGCTACTCGCCCATTGGAAATTTCGCTGCCCAAGTCATTGGTGGCGTTTAGCGTCGGTAAAAAAGCCCAGATTACCTTCACTTACACACTCGGAGCATCGCCTCCGGTGACCTCACAACCGTTTTCCCTTAACGTGCTGGCGATCCCGTCAACCGCGCTGATTGCTCCGGTGATTACCCAGGCGAACGGTACAGACGAACTGGATCTGAAAGACGTTATGGCCGGGGCGACTCTCACGTTTGGTGGCTGGCCGCATATCGCCATTGGACAGCGGATCTGGCTGGATCTGGAAGGCGAGAACGCCAGCGGCGGCAGTCACAATCTCATTGTATGGACGGGTGCCCGCAATTCGGTTCATCGAAATTGGGTTACGACCAATGGCCACAGCATTACGATTGCGTACAGCTATTTGAGGCTATTGGCTGTCGGCAGCACATTGTCCATTCGCTTCAGGGTCAATATGGATCAGGTCCCGGATCCCGCGACGGTGCAGCCCTTTGATGTCCGTGAATATATCGTTCGGGCCACTCCTTGAGCAGGGCGAGCGTCACGCCTGTGGTTTTGATGCGAAAAAAAAACGGTCTCGGTAGAGGCCGTTTTTTGTGCCTGGCAGAAAGCTTCCAGCAATGAAGATTCCCCTGTGGGAGCTTCGTCGGTTGTAGATCCGGCTCATTGGCAAAAAGAGCACACACATCCAATTTTTCCGGCACCCACACCGGCACTATCGAAAGACGTCCCGGCGCATCGTTGCCGGTGGTTTTTCATTTGAGCAGGTAGCCCATGAATACGTCGCGATGGGATGAACGGGCGCAGGATTTCGGACTGCTGTTTTTGCGGGTCAGTGGCGGTTTGTTTCTGCTCTGGGTGCACGGCTTGCCGAAGTTGCTTAACTACGGCGCTCAACTGCAAGTCATCGAAGACCCTTTTCACTTGGGCGCGAACATCACGCTGATGCTGGCGATTTTTGCCGAGGTGCTGTGCCCGTTGCTGATCATCGCCGGGGTGTTGGTGCGTCTGGCGTGCCTGCCGATTTTGGCGGTGTTGCTGATCGCGCTGCTAGTGGTGCATGCGCAATGGAGTGTCGAGGAAGGGCAGTTCGGTTGGCTGCTGTTGATTGTGTTCACCAGCCTTTTTATCGCCGGGCCGGGACGGCTGGCGCTCAATGTCCGATTTGCCGGAGCTTTGCGTTATGCCTGAATCCAATCGTTTCGAGGAAGTCGTGACCCTGGTGATCAAGCACCGGGTCAAGGCCGGTTTTGAAGTGCCCTATGAAGCCTGGTTGCGCAACATTGTCAGCATCGCCGGGCAGCAGGAAGGGCACTTGGGCGTGGACGTGATGCGCGGTAAAAACGCCGGCCTCGACATGTACACCTGCGTGCTGCGCTTTTGCTCCACCGACGCGATGCAAAGCTGGCTCGATTCGCCGCAGCGGCTGGAGTTGGTCAACGAAGCCACGCCAATGCTCGCCGATGGCGACCAGACCGAGGTCAACCCGGTCAATGAATTCTGGTTCGCACCGCAAGCCGACGCCGCGTCGCCACCGCCGCCGCGCTGGAAGCAGGCCGTGGTGACGCTGCTGGTGATTCTGCCGCACACCTTGCTGGTGCCGCTGCTCTGGGGCCCGCTGCTGCAACTCAACGCCATCCTGTCCAATTACGTGGTCGCGACGTTCCTGATCACGCTGACCATCGTCGTTTCGGTGGTGTACCTGTTCATGCCGATGGCGACGCGTCTGTTCGCGCCGTGGCTGTCCCATTCCCCTCAGTCCAAGGAAACGCGATGAACGCCGATCTGATTTTATTCAATGGCCAATTTCATACCGTTGACCGTGAAAACCCGCGCGCCAGTGCGGTGGCGATCAGCGAAGGCCGCTTCGTTGCGGTCGGCACCGATGCCGACGCCATGGCCCTGCGGGGGGCGGGCACCCAGGTCATCGACCTCAAGGGTCGCT
The DNA here is from genome assembly GCF_003151075.1 of Pseudomonas sp. 31-12. Lineage (NCBI taxonomy): Bacteria > Pseudomonadati > Pseudomonadota > Gammaproteobacteria > Pseudomonadales > Pseudomonadaceae > Pseudomonas > Pseudomonas sp. 31-12. The sequence goes on along the minus strand of NZ_CP029482.1, from coordinate 4,439,678 downwards.
GCGTCATTCCCGGCCTTAACGACTCACACCTGCACCTGATCCGTGGCGGTTTGAACTACAACCTCGAACTGCGCTGGGAAGGCGTGCCGTCGGTGGTCGATGCCTTGCGCATGCTCAAGGATCAAGCCGATCGCACACCCACGCCGCAATGGGTGCGCGTGGTCGGTGGCTGGAACGAATTCCAGTTCGCCGAAAAGCGCATGCCGACCCTCGAAGAGCTCAACCAGGCCGCGCCGGACACCCCGGTGTTTGTCCTGCATTTGTACGACCGCGCCTTGCTCAACCGCGCCGCTTTGCGCGTGGCCGGTTACACCCGCAATACGCCGAATCCACCGGGTGGCGAGATCGTGCGCGATAGCAACGGTGAGCCGACCGGCATGCTGGTGGCACGTCCCAACGCAATGATTCTGTACTCGACGCTGGCCAAAGGGCCGAAGTTGCCGCTGGAATATCAGGTCAACTCGACCCGCCAGTTCATGCGTGAACTCAACCGCCTCGGCCTGACCAGTGCCATCGATGCCGGCGGTGGTTTCCAGAATTATCCGGACGATTATCAGGTGATCGAGCAGTTGGCCAAGGACCAGCAACTGACCATTCGTATCGCCTACAACCTGTTCACGCAGAAGCCGAAAGAAGAGCTGACCGACTTCAAGAACTGGACGTCGAGCGTGACCCTGCATCAGGGCGACGATTACCTGCGACACAACGGCGCCGGGGAAATGCTGGTGTTCTCGGCGGCGGATTTCGAGGACTTCCTCGAGCCGCGTCCCGACCTGCCGCAAACCATGGAAGACGAGCTGGAACCGGTGGTTCGCCACCTCGTCGAGCAGCGCTGGCCGTTCCGTTTGCATGCCACGTACAACGAATCCATCAGCCGCATGCTCGACGTGTTCGAGAAGGTCAACCGTGACATTCCGTTCAACGGTTTGCCGTGGTTTTTCGACCACGCCGAAACCATCACGCCGCAGAACATCGAGCGGGTGAGGGCGCTGGGCGGCGGGATTGCGATTCAGGATCGCATGGCGTTTCAGGGCGAGTATTTCGTCGAGCGTTACGGCGCCAAAGCGGCCGAAGCCACGCCGCCAATCAAGCGCATGTTGGCCGAAGGCGTACCGGTCGGCGCCGGCACCGATGCCACACGAGTGTCCAGCTACAATCCATGGACTTCGTTGTACTGGATGGTCAGCGGCCGCACCGTCGGTGGCCTGGAGCTGCACGCCGAGGGGCTTTCGCGACAAACGGCACTGGAACTGTTCACCCACGGCAGCGCCTGGTTCTCTTCCGAGCAGGGCAAGAAAGGCATGATCAAGGTCGGGCAACTGGCTGACTTGGCGGCCTTGAGTGCGGACTTTTTCAGCGTCGATGAAGAAGCGATCAAGTGGATCGAATCGGTGTTGACCGTGGTCGGCGGCAAGGTGGTGTACGCCGCCGGTGATTTCGAAAAACTCGGACCGGCCAGCGTGCCGGTGCTGCCGGACTGGTCGCCGGTGGTCAAGGTGCCGGGGCATTGGCGTCCGACGTCGCCGATGCAGGCGCAGGTTCACCATTGCAGCGGGCCGTGTGGCGTGCATGCCCACAGCCATGAAAAGGCGCGGTTGTCGAACGCGCCGGTCAGTGATTTTGCGGGTTTCTGGGGCGCGTTCGGCTGCTCGTGCTTCGCGTTCTGACGATCACAATCAGCGCCGATCCAGCACGTCGGCGCCATGCGTAACACCCATCCATCGAGGAGATTCACATGAGCAACGTTCCGTACAAACGCCTGAACAAAGACGATGCTGTTGTCCTGTTGGTCGACCACCAGACTGGCCTGATCTCGCTGGTCCAGGATTTCTCGCCGAACGAATTCAAGAACAATGTGCTGGCCCTCGCGGACCTGGCCAAGTTCTTCAAACTGCCGACCATCCTCACCACCAGTTTCGAAAGCGGCCCGAACGGCCCGATCGTGCCTGAGCTCAAGGAACTGTTCCCGGACGCGCCGTACATCCCGCGTCCAGGCCAGATCAATGCCTGGGACAACGAAGATTTCGTCAAGGCCGTTAAAGCCACCGGCCGCAAGCAACTGATCATCGCCGGTGTGGTAACCGACGTGTGCGTCACCTTCCCGACGCTGTCGGCGCTGGCGGAAGGCTTTGAAGTGTTTGTGGTCACCGACGCTTCGGGCACCTTCAACGAAACCGTGCAGCAAGCCGCGTGGGCACGCATGACCGCGGCCGGTGCACAACTGGTGAACTGGTTCTCGGTGGCCTGCGAGCTGCAGGGCGACTGGCGCAACGACATGGAAGGCCTGGCGAACCTGCTGTCGACGCGCATTCCGAACTATCGCAATTTGATGAACAGCTACGCGGTGTTGACGTCGAAGTAAGCCCGGCGATCCATAAAAATGCCCGCGACTGTGCGGGCATTTTTTTGCACAGTCTCAAGGTGAGCGAAGTTCCTGTGGCGAGGGGACTTGCCCCCGTTAGAGTGCGTAGCACTCTCCATCTTTTGGGACCGCTGCGCGCTCCAACGGGGGCAAGCCCCCTCGCCACAAAAGCCCTTCAGCACAAAATTCGGAGGCAGCCACAAAAACTAGGCCTGTTGGCGTTTTTGCAGCCAGCTGAGGAAGCCGCTTTTCTTGATTTGCACCGGCTTGGCCATCAACGCCAACCGGCTGTTCTGCTGGCGTACCGCCTGCAGCTTGTTCAACGCCCGACCCACTTCAACCCGTTGTTCCATGCAGCTACGGGTCAGGGATTTGTCGATCCGGTAAATGATGCACGAGGTCAAGGTGGTGAAGGTGGCCTGGGACGGTGTGTCGGTGAGGATGCTCTGTTCACCCATCACCTCACTCGGCCCCATGCGACCTGCTTCGGTTTGACCGGTGCCGTCCGGAACTGTAGCGCTGACGACGCCCGTGGCGATCACCATCAGGCTGTCCGGCACTTCACCCAATGCCAGCACCACCTGGCCTGCCGCGTACTGCTGCGGGACCATCGACTGAGCCAATTGATCACGCTCGTCCTCGCTCAAGGAACGGAAGACCTTCACTTCATCGAGCAATGCCCGAGCGCGGGTTGTCGGTTCAATCACGCCATCGATCTGCCGGGAAATCCCCGCCGCTTCGAGGTGCCGATGTGCCAGGTCGAACAGCTGATTACGCACTTCGCTTTTCTGGCCAAGCTCGGTGATAAATCCGCTGGCCACGTATTCGGACATGGTTTCCCCTGCCTCTTTGAGCACCGCTTTCGGCGCCGGGTTTAGCAGCAAACTGCTGCTGCCTTGAAGCGTGCGCTCGAGGGCATCCAGCACCCGGCGCGGGCGAATGTGATTGGGCACCTGAATGCTGATCGACACGCCGTGCATGTTGTTCGGCCGGCTCAGATTGACGATCTTCGCCTTGGCCGCCACCGAGTTCGGTACCACGGCCGTGCTGCCGGCGCTGGTCAGCATATGTGTGGCGCGCCAGTCGATGTCGAGAACTTTGCCTTCGACGCCATCGATCATGATCCAGTCATCCACCTGATACGGCTTGGTGGTGTTGAGCACGATCCCGGAAAACACGTCGCTCAAGGTGCTTTGCAACGCCAGGCCGACGACGATGGCCACGACGCCGGACGTCGCCAGCAAACCTTTCACCGGAAGCTCCAGCACGTAACCGGCTGCCGCGACGATGGCGATCAGAAACACCAGTGCACCGATGACGTCCTGCAACAAGCGACCGCTGTGACCGATGCGGCGCATCAGCACCAGGCCGATGACTTCGGTGATCACCCGCGCGGCGTACAGCCACCAGAGAATCCCCAATGCCGTGGCACCCAGTTGCGCGACACGATCCTCGGCCAACAGCGGCGCCTGCAACGGGCTCACACCGGCATTGATCACCAGAGCGCTGAATATCACGAATAACGCAAGCCGCACGCCAACCCGCGTGACGCGATGCTTGAACGGCGCGAGGTGCCAGAGCACGGCGTCAATCACCAGCAACAGGGCACTCCAGGACAGCAGATGGGCGAGGATAAAGGACATGGGGGAACTCCGGCGCGTATGAGGTCATTGCAGACAAGCTTTCTGTGGCGAGGGAGCTTGCTCCCGCTGGGTTGCGAAGCAGCCCCAAAATTCTCGCAGTCAATGCAGATTTTGTGAGTGCTGCGCACTCAAGCGGGAGCAAGCTCCCTCGCCACAGAAAGCAACTACGCCACACATTGCTGTGTGGCGAGGCGAGGTGGTCTCAGTTCAGGTGAGTCTTGAGTTCCAATGCCGCCTGACGAACCGCCGCCTTGACTTCCGGAATCTGGCTCAGCGGGTTGAGCAGGCCGAAGTCGTGAATCATGCCGTTGTAGCGCACCGCCGTGACCGGCACACCGGCCGCGTCGAGGTGGCGGGCGTAGGCTTCGCCTTCGTCACGCAACACGTCGAACTCGGCGGTTTGCACCAGGGCGGCGGGCAGGCCTTTGAGCTGTTCGGCGCTGGCTTGCAACGGCGAGGCATGGATCTGCGCACGCTCGGACTTGTCCGTGGTGTAGCTGTCCCAGAACCAGTTCATCATGCCCTTGGTCAGGAAGTGGCCTTCGGCAAATTGCTGGTACGAGCCGCTGTCGAACTGCGCGTTGGTCACCGGCCACATCAACAGTTGGAAGCGCAGCGCCGGGGTTTTCTGTTCCTTGGCCATCAACGCCACGACCGCCGCCATGTTGCCGCCGACGCTGTTGCCGGCCACCGCGAGGCGTTTGCCATCGACCCCGATGTCCTTGCCATGCTCGGCCACCCAACGGGTCGCGGCGTAGGCCTGGTTGATTGCGGTCGGGTAGTGCGCTTCCGGCGATGGCGTGTAGTCGACATACACCGCGACCGCGCCGGAGCCCACCACCAGGTCATGGATCAGACGCTGGTGAGTCGGGTAATCGCCCAGCACCCAGCCGCCACCGTGGAAGAACATGAACACCGGCAATTCACCTTTGACCTTGGCCGGCCGAACGATTTTCAGATTGATGGTTTGCCCATCGACCTTGATCGCACGGTCGCTGACGTCCACACCCGACAGGTCAACCTTCACCGAGTTTTGCGCACCGGTCAGCACCGCACGGGCCTCCTTCGGGCTCAACTGCTCAAGCGGCTTGCCACCCCCTGCGGCGAGGGCTTCGAGGAAGGCCTGGGTGTTGTGTTCGACACCCGGGCTGCCGGCGGCGAATGCGTTGCCGATGGAAAGGGCGAGGAGGGAGGCGGTCAGGGTTTTGTTGACGATGTTCATGGGGCAAATCCTTTTTAATTAATTAGAGTTTGATTACCTAAGGTCAGGTCGCTGCTGGCGCTGTAGTTCAGGCCTCAGCAACACCGTGGACACAGATTAATAGGTCGCCCAAAAGGGAAAAAGCGGCTATAAAGTGTTTGACTGTCAACCAAGGCGTGACAATGAACCCGTTCGAAGATATGCGTATTTTTTGCCAGGTCATGGACTCCGGCAGCTTCACCTCGGCAGCCGATCAATTGGGCCTGTCCAAGCAGTTCGTCAGCCGTCGTCTGATGCAACTTGAAGAGCGCCTGGGCGTGCGTTTGCTCAACCGCTCCACGCGACGGCTGGATGTCACGCCGCTGGGCCAGAGTTACTACGAGTCGGCGTTACGCCTGCTCGGTGAAGTCGAGCAGGTGGAGCAGGGCATCGCAGGCCAGACCACCGAGCCGCGCGGCACGATTCGCGTGAGCGCGCCGTTGTCGTTTGCGTTGGCGCATCTGGGGTGTCTGCTGCCGTTGTTTTTGCAGCGCTATCGCGATGTCACGGTGGAAGTGGACCTGAGCGATCGTCCGGTGGACTTGCTCAGCGAGGGTTACGACCTGGCGTTGCGTATCGGCATTTTGGAAGATTCGACCCTGATCGCCCGCCGTATCGCCTCCATCGAACGCGTGTACTGCGCCAGCCCGGCTTACCTGGCCGAGCGTGGTACGCCGCTCAGACCCGAAGATTTGCACAGCCATGACTGCCTGCCTTACGGCCACGGGCGTCAGGTGCAATGGCGTTTTGAAGGGCAGGGCAAGCCGCTGACCGTCAACGTGACGGGCAGGATGCGGGTCAACAACGGTGAGTTGCTCAAGGATGCGGCGGTGGCGGGGATGGGGATTACGTACTTGCCGACGTTCATTATCGGCTCGGCGCTGAAGGAGGGGCGGCTGGTGCCGGTGCTGGATGAGTTTCGTCCGAAGCCGCTGACGTTGTCAGCGGTGTATCCGCAGCATCGCCAGAGTTCACGGCCGGTGCAGGCGTTGATTGAGTTTCTGCGCGAGCGGCTGGATCGGGTTGAGGGTGGGTTGTAGGGTTCACCACTTACCTTGTGGGAGCGAGCTTGCTCGCGATTGCGGTGGTTCAGTCGACATCAATGTTGAATGAGCCACCGCAATCGCGGGCAAGCCCGCTCCCACAGGGATCGGTTGTTGTCTTGTGATCAGTATTTGTCAGGACCTTTTGTCATCGCCAGGCTCGCCACCGACATGCACGCCGCGGTCATCACCGATTTCGCCGGAGCGATGGACGCCGTGGTCATCGCCGATTTCGCCGGAACGATGAACGCCATGGTCGTCGCCGATTTCGCCGGAGCGATGAACGCCATGATCGTCACCCGGTTCGGCGTGAGTGCCGCTGCGCCCGGAGGAGGATGAGGCTGTGTTGCCGGAGTGCCCAGACCCATGGTCGCTGCTGCTGTGACCGCTGCCGCTGTTGCCACCGCTGCCGTTTCCACTGTGGCCGCCACCATTGCCGCCGCTTCCGCCGTGACCACCACCGCCGCCACCCGACCCACCGCCGCCGTGACCGCCGCCGCCACCGCCAGACCCACCGCCGCCGTGACCGCCGCCACCGCCACCAGACCCACCACCGTGACCGCCGCCACCGCCAGACCCACCACCACCGTGACCGCCGCCACCACCGCCAGACCCACCGCCACCGTGACCACCGCCACCAGATCCACCGCCGCCACCACTACCACCGTCCTTGGCCTGGGCACTCGACACCCCGGACAAACTGTCCGGAATCAATACGGTAGACGCCGACAGAACTGCGCCAATCGCAACTGCCAGTAAAAGCTTGTTGATGTGCATGTCGTTCTCCGTCTTCTTATTCAGGTTGGAACGTTGATGAACAATGCAACGTGCTGCTCGATTCAAAAGGTGAACACCGCAGCGCGCCGATTAATTCATTTGCAACGTGGATGAGCGATGAACGGTACGACTCGACCCCGTTCCACTCGACCCCGTTCCAGAGGGTCAGTGAATACTCGAAGCCAGTTCGAAGATCGGGATGTACATCAGGATCACGATGACCCCGATCAGCAGGCCGATGAAGGTCATGAGCAACGGTTCGAACAGGCGCACAAACCATTCGATCCAGCGGCTGATTTCTTCGTCGTAGAAGTCTGCGCTGCGTTCCATCATCTGCCCGAGGTTGCCGGACTGTTCGCCTGCTCGCAGCAAGCGCAGGGACACCGGGGTCACCAGATGATTGAGTTCCAGGGCGGCCGACAGCGATTGCCCCTCGCGCACCCGTTCGCAGGCCTGGTCCAGACGCACGCGGGAGGCGGGGGTGAGCAGGCCGCGGACCATGCCCATGGCGGTGACGAGGGGGATGCCGCCCTGCAGCAAGATGCCCAGTGAGCGATAGAAGCGCGCCAGTTCGTACATGAAGATGCGTTGATGGACTGCCGGGAGTTTTTCGATCACACGGTCGACGCCCCGGCGAAAGGCCGGTTGGCGCTGGAGGAAACCGAGGGCGACGACGATCGCCGCCAAGCCCCCGAAGAATTCACCCTGGTGGGCGTGCAGGAACATCCCGCAGCTCATCAGCACTTGTGACAGCCACGGCAGGTTCGACCCCAGCCCTTCGAACACCAGGCTGAAGCGCGGCACCACGTAACCCATCAAGAACAACACCACGCCACCGCCCACCACCAGCAACAGCAGGGGGTAGATCGAAGCGCTGACGATCTTTTGCCGGACCTCGTCCATGCGCTGGCGATAGCTGACATAGCGGCCCAGGGCATCGCCCACGGCGCCGGTCTTCTCGCTGGACTGCACCAGCGCAACGTAGAGCGGAGGGAACACCGCCGACAGCTGGGCCAGTGCCTGGGAGAAGGATTTGCCTTCGTAAAGCAGGCGCACCAGTTCACTCAGGGTTTTACGGGCCTGCGGCGCGTTCTCTTTTTCCGCCAGGCTTTCCAGCGCATCGATCAAAGGCAGGCCGGCATTGAGCAAGGTGGTCAGCTCCTGGCTGAACAGCACCAGGTTGAACGTCTCGCGCTGTCGAAGACGCAACGCGCGCCAGTGCCGCTCGACATGCAAGCTGACCACCCGCAAGCCCTGGTCTTCGACGATGCGCCGGGCTTCGCTGTGGCCGGGCGCCTCGACGGTCATCGAGACCACGCCGGCCTTGCCCACTGCCTTGAGATGAAAGCGCATGGTCGCCACTCCCCGTCATTGCCAGCTGGTGACTTCGGCGTTTTCGCCTTCGCCGCCGGGTTGGCCGTCCTTGCCCATGGACAGCAGATCGTATTCGCCGTTTTCGCCGGGGTAGCGGTAGTTGTAGTTACGACCCCATGGATCCTGCGGCAGTTTTTTCTGCAAATACGGACCGGTCCATTTCGTTTCATCGCTCGGCGCAGTGACCAGCGCCTGCAATCCCTGTTCGGTCGATGGGTAATGGCCGACCTCCAGACGGTACAGGTCGAGCGCTTTGCCCAGGCCTTCGATTTGCGCCTTGGCCACCTTCACTTCGGAGCGGCCCAGTTGGGCGAAATACTTCGGCGCGACGATACCGGCCAACAGCCCGAGCACCACCAGCACCACCAACAGTTCGAGCAGGGTGAACCCGCTTTGAGTACGCGGGGCGGAACGCAAACGCTGATTCATGATGACCTCACACAGTCGGCAGAAGGGTCGCCTTGAAGGCGTATGCAATTGCCATGCTCACCCCCGTTCATCCTTGCGAAACCCCTGTATTCCGGGCCTTTGCGCTTTCGGCACAGTGCTTGCGTATGGCTGGTTTACTACCGGCCATTGGGGCATTACCCCCATTTTTCGGGGCCGGGCAGGGGAGGCAAAATAATGAAAACACTCACCACGGGACTGCTCGGCTGCTTGCTGCTGACGAGCGTCGTACAGGCCGATGTGTTCGTTTCCGTGGACGCCAAGGGCAGCTACGTGCTGTCCAATGTTCACCGTCCCGGCCGCACCTATGAACGAGTCATTCACGAACCCCAATCCTCGCTGGTCGGTCTTGATCAGCAGCCCCAGATGATTGCCAGACAACCTTATGCAGAGCTGGTGTCGGCGGCCGCCACGGCCAATGAATTGCCGGCGGCGTTGTTGCACGCGGTGATCCGCGAAGAGTCGCGCTACAACTCGGATGCAACGTCCCCAAAAGGCGCTGGCGGGCTGATGCAATTGATGCCCGATACCGCGCGGGAGATGGGGGTGAAAAACGTCTATGACCCGAAAGCCAATATCCAGGGCGGCGCCAAATACCTCAAGCGCCTGCTGACCTTGTTCGACAACGACATCACCCTCGCCGTGGCGGCCTACAACGCCGGACCACAGGCGGTCCTGAGCCGTGGCGGGGTGATCCCGCCGTTCGCTGAAACCCAGCGTTATGTGCCCAATGTCTTGCGCCAGTACCGGCGCTTGCAGGGCCTGGCCATGGACGCACCGCTGTGATTGGGGCAATCCCCCACATGTGGGGTAACCCGATTTGTACCACTGACCGAAGACCGCATTCGTCGCCGAACGCAGCCTCGCAAGCTCGACAGCTGCTATGGGGTTTGAGTTTTGGGGTGGAGGTTGTCATCCACCCGGAAAAGGGGGGAATAAGTGGGGAATATCCCCCGCGTTATTAAATCGTTGCTTCAAGTGGCTGAAAACTAACTGAATTTTTTATGGCATGCGGATTGCTCCAAAGGATTTGTCGAGAATTATTTCCTTGTGAGCACCCACAGCGAGGCCCGTGATCATGACCGGCATACCCCACGCTTCGTCCTTGTTCAAATGTGCGCTGTTGGTGGTGTCGATGTTCGGCATCGAGCTGGCCGAGGCGGCCTTGCGCTGCGAGCGCAACCTGGTGGCGAACGTCGTGGCGCTGGATCAGCCGCTGATGTTCAACCGCCTCGGCGCACAAAACGTCAATGGCATGATGTTCGCCCTGCGCCGCGATGTGGTCGACGACCATAACGTGTCCCTGGCCCAGGGCGGCGCGGCGGTGCCGGGCAAAGTCTCGCTGCGTCCCGACAAGCGTCCGCGCCCCTTGGTGTTGCGCGTGGCGGCCGGTGACTGCCTGACCATCAACCTGCAGAACCTGCTGGCGTACCAGGCCAACCCCGGAAGCCACGAAAACGGGGAGGAGGGTGAGATTGAGGGTGAGGTCGAAATCGGTAACGTCGATCAGTTCAAAGTCGATGAGCAGGTCGCTGATCGCCATGTCGGCTTCCAGGTCAACGGCATGCAAGCGGTCAACAGCATCGACGACATCGCCTCGTACACCGGGCGCAACGGCAATTCGCTGGTCGCCCCGGGCGGCACCCGTTCCTACACGTTGTTCGCTGAGCGCGAAGGTGCATTCGCCGCCAGCAGCCGTGGTGCGACCTTCGGTGGTGAGGGCGATGCGGGCAACGTTGCCAACGGCTTGTTCGGCCAGGTCGTGGTGGTGCCCAAGGGCGGCCGCAGCTATCGCAACACCGTGACCGAAGAAGAGATGCGCCTGGCCAGCAGCGGCCGCACCCCGGCCGGTCAACCGATCGTCGATTACCAGGCGCGCTACCCGCAGCGCGAACCGTGGATCCGTGAAGGCAAGGCCGGCACGCCGATCATCAACATGGTCGACGGCAATGAAATCATCTCCAGCGAAAGCGACGCGATTGTGATGGGCAGCAATGCCGACGGCAGCTTCCCTCCATCCACCTATCCGCTGGAAGCCGTGGGCAAACGCAACCCGGCGATTCCGAATCGGCTGGAGCCGTTTCGCGATTTCGCCTCGCAGTTCCAGGATGAAACCGCCGCGACCCAGGCGTTCCCCGCGTATTGGGCAGACCCGGTAATGGCCCACGTGCTGGAGCCGACCCGCGATTCGTTCATGATCAACTATGGCTCCGGCGGCATGGGCGCCGAGGTGGTGGCCAACCGCTTGGGCGTCGGGCCGATGCACGATTGCCTGTCTTGCGCCTATGAAGAATTTTTCCTTAGTTCGCACACCGTCGGCGACGTGGCGATGCTGGTGGACGTACCGGCCAACGCCGGCCTGGAAGGCATTCTTCCAGGGCAGGTTCCGCGCGCCGATCAGATTGGCGTCAAGGCCACCATGGCGCTGTATCCGTCCGAGCCGTCCAACGTCAACCACAGCTACATCGGCGACTTCGTCAAATTCCGCAACACCCACAACGGCCACGAGCAGCACATCTTTCACTTGCACGGCCATCAGTGGCTGTTCAACCCCAACGACGACAACTCCGACTATGTGGATGCCCAGGGCATCGGCCCGGGCGCCGGCTACACCTATGAAATCGCCAACGGCGGTTCGGGCAACCGCAACCGCGTCGCCGGTGATGCGATCTACCACTGCCACTTCTACCCACACTTTGCCCAGGGCATGTGGAGCATGTGGCGGGTGCACGACGTGTTTGAAGAAGGCACCAAACTCGAAGTCTCCCAACAAGGCACCGACGGTTTCCACAACGAACCTTACGCATTGCGCAGCGGCAAACCGGCGGCGGGCGCCCGGGCCTTGCCCGATGGCGAAATCATTGCCGGTACCCCGATTCCTGCGGTCGTGCCGCTGCCGGGCAAAGCCATGGCGCCGATGCCAGGCAAGGTCGCGGTGGTGCCGAAAATCGGCGAGATACTGGTCGCTGGTGATGACGACGATGACGAAGAAGATGACGACGGCGAACATCACGGCGGCAGCGGTGGTGCACAGGCCATTGGTTCCCTGGCCTTGGTGGATCGTAGCGAAGCCAACCGCAATGCCGACGGCAGCCTGAAAAACCCTGGCTATCCGTTCTGGATCGGCGGCATGGAAACCTCGGTCGGCCAACGTCCACCGACTCCACCGCTGGACATGCTTGACGCGGCCAAGGCCCAGTCCTTGAAAACCAGCGGCAACGCCCTGTGGGCCAACCTCGACCCGGTGCAGTCCGGCGGTTGGGACGGCGGCCTGGGGCGTCACTCCCTGGACGGTTTCTCCGCCGGTGGCGTGGCGAACACCATTACCACGTCGCTGGATTTCTCCAAGGAAGTGACCCGCGCCAAACCGATCTACATGCCGGAAGAGGGCACCGAAGTCGAACAGGCGGCCATGGCCTTCCACGCCAAAAAGGACCACCCAAGCTTTGCCGTGCTGCCGGGTAATCAAATCGTGGCGAAGGCCTTCCGCACCAACGGTGCCTTGCCGATTGCCGGCGCGCCGTACTACGAACCGTGCATGGACGACCGGCAAAAACGCCTGACCAGCAGCGCCGGCACCGGCGAATTTGCCAGCGGCGAGCGCATCGACGGCATGTCCTACACCGGCTCCTCGGCCTTCACCGCCGACCGTCCACGGGTCTACAAAGCGGCGAACATCCAGTTCGACGCGGTGTACAACAAAGTCGGCTACCACTTCCCGCAAGCGCGCATCCTGGCGCTGTGGGAAGACGCCTGGCCGGTCATCACCAAACAGCGTCCGCCAGAGCCGCTGGTAATGCGCATGAACACTTTCGACTGCGTGCAATACCAGCAAACCAACCTGGTGCCTGCCGTCTATGAAATGGACGATTATCAGGTGCGCACGCCGACCGACGTGATCGGTCAGCACATTCACCTGCCGAAATGGGACCTGACGGCGGCCGACGGTTCGGCCAACGGCTGGAACTACGAAGATGGCGTGCTTTCCCCGGGGGCCGTGCAAGAACGAATCCTCGCCATTCGCGAGTTCAACCAGTGCACAGGCACCGATCCACGTGACGGCACACCGGCCTGTCCGAAAGCCAAGAATCACCCGTACTTCGGTCAATTTGGCCGGGCGGATTGGGTCGGGGCGCGTACGGCAATGCAGCGCTGGTTCGTCGATCCGGTGGTAAACGCCAAAGGTGTCGACCGTGGCCTGGGGACCATTTTCACCCACGACCACCTCGGCCCATCGACTCACCAACAGATTGGCCTGTACGCCACCGTGCTGGCTGAACCGGCCGGTTCCACCTGGTTCCACGCTGAAACCGGCGAGCCGTTGTACAGCGGCGCGCGCCAGGACGGCGGGCCGACTTCGTGGCAAGCGGTGGTGTCCACCGGTGACATCGACGGCGACGGCAAGAACGACAGCTTCCGTGAGTTCTTCCTCGAATACAGCGACTTCCAGCACGCCTATGAAGCCGGTGTGTATGTGGGCGCCGGTCCTAACGGCGTGCCTGATCCGCAAGCCTTCCCGGCCACCGCCGACAGCTTCCGCTACGCGATCAATCCGCCGGTGCGTAACAACGCCAGCACCTTGCTCGACGGCATCATCGAAGTGCAGGGCGGCATGGTGCCGGGTTGTCCGACTCGGCCATGCCCACAGGCGATCTCGGTCGATGACCCCGGCATGTTCGTGGTCAACTACCGCAACGAACCGCTGGCCCTACGGGTGTACGACCCGAACAAGGTCGGCCCGGACGGCAAGCGCGGCATGCAGGCCGACGGCCTCGGCGGTGACCTGGCGTACGCCATGCAAAGCCGTACCGACCGCGCCATCCCGGCGATGAACCTGGCACCGAACCTGGTCACCTCGGCCACCGGTCCAACCGGCGGCACCACGCTGTTCCCGCCGCACGTCAACCGTGGCGGCGCGGAGCCGGGTGACCCGTTCACCCCGATGTTGCGCACCTACACCGGTGACAACGTGCGGCTGCGGGTGCATGCCGGCGGTCACGAAGAAGAGCACAACGTGACCCTGCACGGCGTGAAATGGCTGCAAAGCGGTTCCGGCTTCGGCAACAGCTCCAACTCCGGCTGGCGCGCGTCGCAGATGGTCGGTATCTCCGAACAGATGGGCTTCAATGCACCGGTCTCGATGCTTTCCAGTTCAGCGGCGACCACGGGGGACTACCTGTACTCGATGGACGCTTCCATTGAAGGTTACTGGAACGGTATCTGGGGCGTGATGCGCAACTACACGGCCCAGCGCAGCGACCTGTTCGCCGTGCCAAACAACCCCAAACCTGCGGGCATGCGCAACACCGTGGCATTCAATGGCTCCTGCCCACGGATCAGTGCCAACCCCAACGGCATCGGCACCCGGCCGACCGTGCAACGCAACTATGAAGTGGTTGCGGCGTTGGCCAACGACATCCTGCTCAATCCGTTGAACCTGACCATCGGCGATCCGGCCGGCATCGGGCAACACGTGGGCGGGCCGTTGAATCCGGCGGGTGGCACCCTGGTGTTCAACTCGCGGCCGGTGAACATCCCGCAGGTCACCGTGGTCGATCCTGAGGATGGTGAAACCATCACCGTCGGCGGGCAAAGCGGCCCGTTGCATGATCCGACTGCGATCCTGTATGTGCGCAAATCCGACCTCGATCCGGCCACCGGCAAGCTGAAAGCCGGCGTGCCTGTCGAACCGCTGGTATTGCGCGCAACGGCGGGCGATTGCATCAACATCACCCTGGAAAACCGCTTGCCGGTGGTCATGCCCGACCTGACTCAGACGGCCGTGATGCAAGGGCTGGTCAAGCGTGACCGGAACAATGGCCAGGGTTCGACCATCTTCACCAACAACCTGTTGCGGCCGTCGAGCCACGTGGGTCTGCACGCGCAACTGCTGGCGTACGACATCACAAAATCCGACGGCACCAACGTTGGTGCCAACCCTATCCAGACCGTGCCACCGCGCATCGGCAACAGTGGCGCGTACCCGACCCGTACTTATCAGTACTACGCCGGGCATCTTGAACGTGAAGGCAAACCGGTCACGCAACTGGGCCGCAGTGTCGACAACATCATCGCCACGGCGGTGGAGTTCGGCGGACTGAATATCACCCCGGCGGACCTCATCAAACAACCGCAGAAAGGCTTGGGCGGGGCGATGACCATCCTGCCGGTCGGCGCAACCTGGGTTGAGGATGCACGGAAAACCAACGCAACGGTCACGGTGCCAGGGCAGACCACTTACCGCGACTTTGCGATGGTCTGGCAGAAAGCGTTGAACATCCGCTGGGCCAATGGTCGGCCGGTGGAAGGCATTGCCGCCGAAGGCTTCGGTGTACCGACCGATCCACAGGACAACTCGAGCATGGCCATCAACTACAAGGCCGAGCCGATCTGGTTCCGCTTCGGGTTGGCGCCGGATGCACCGTTCGGGCATGCCAACGGTGCCGGTTACGGTGACGTGCCGAACGCGCATATGGCCTACAGCAATGCGCTGATCGGGGGCGATCCGCAGACACCGGTGCTGTATGTGAAACCGGGTCAACCGTTCCGCACCCACATCATGATGCCGAGCGGTGGCAGTCGCGGCACGACCTTCCAACTGGACGGTCACGTCTGGTCGGTCAACCCGTTCCAGTCGGAGAAGAGCGATGTCGGTGGTTATCCGATGGCCACGCCTGGGGTGGGGTCGGTGCGGTTCGGCTACAACCCGATGTCGATGTACATCGGCGCGCGTGAAAGCATCCTGCCGGCGGCGCACTTCAGCTTCATGCACCCGAGCGCCGGGGGCAGCAACGCGATACCAGGCGATTACCTGTACCGCGACTACGGCGCCTACGGCAACACCGCCGGGCTTTGGGGATTGCTGCGGGTGACCAACGAACCTGAGCCGGCACCGGCACCGTAGGGGCACTGGCCAGTAAAGAGAAAGAACGTGCGATGAGTGATCTGTGGCGAGGGAGCAAGCTCCCTCGCCACAGGGGCAGTGTTCGAAGGCAGGCACAGATCTGTAAGGGGAGAGTGTAATGAACAGGACTATCGGATTCGCCGTTTGCGTGCTGGCTGTCGGGGTCGCGCTGATCAGTGTCGGCGTCTGGCGCACCGCGCCGCCCAACCTGCTGAGTCAGGTCGCACTGCCCGACACCTGGAGCAGTCAGGACCTCTCCCGTGACGGGATTTCGGTGGCGCTTGAGGTCAAGGCGTTGGCCGAGGATGGCGTGTTGCGTGAAGGCGAGTTTGCCGACGTGCAGTTCCGCGTCAGCGACAGTGCCTCGGGCCAGCCATTATCGGGCATCAATCCCGGTGCCTGGCTCGATCCGGAAACCGTCGCCGCCGACAAGGCCCAGGGCCGCGAGCAAAGTTGCAAATCCCGGGTCGGCGTCTTCCTGAAATCCAGCATCGGCGCACGGCCGATGCTCGATCTGAACAGCTACTTCCTGTTGGTGATGAACCGCGACGCCAGCGTCTCGGTGATCGATCCGTCGGTGTCGGTGGGCGGCATCACCAGCACCATGGCGCGGATCGACATCAAGCAACCGCCGATGGACTGGACCACGCCCAAGGACAACAAACGGGTGTTCGTCTCCATGCCGACCGCCGATGCAGTGGCGGTGATCGACAGCGAGCAATTCAAACTGGTCGACTCGGTCGCCGCTGGCAGCAACCCGGTGCGCGTAGCCTTGCAACCGGATGAACGCCTGCTGTGGGTCGGCAACAATGCGAAAACGCCGGAACAGTCCGGCGTCACGGTGATCGACACCCGCAGCCTCAAGCCTCTCAAACACTTGGCCACCGGCCCTGGGCACCACGAAATCGCCTTCAGCAAAGACAGCCGTTACGCCTTCGTCAGCAATCGCGACGACGGCACGCTGAGCATCATCGACATCGCCAGCCTGACCATCAGCAAGCAACTCAAGACCGGTTCGCACCCGCTGTCGGTGGCGTACTCGCCGCTGTCCCAGGCGGTGTATGTCGCCGACGGCAAGGACGGCACCGTGACCGTGGTCGACACCAGCAGTCTCGCCGTGCGGCGAGTGATCAAGATGAAACAGGGCCTGGGCCCGATGGGGTTCAGCGCCGACGGACGTTTCGGCATCGCCCTCAACACCCTGGAAAACCAGGCTGCGGTGATCGACGCGGCCACCGATTCGTTGATCCATGAACTGGACGTGTCCGCTGAACCCTACCAAGTGGTGTTCACCAAGGCCTATGCCTACATCCGCGGTCTGGCTTCGGCCAAGGTCACGATGATCAACCTCTCGTCGTTGGGCGCAGGCCGTACGCCGATCAGCCAGGGCTTCGAAGCCGGGCCTCAGGCACCACGGCTGGCCGGTGATTTGCCGCTGGCCTCGAGCCTGGCGGTGTCGCGGGACGACAACGCGGTGTTCGTGGTCAACCCGGTGGACAACACCACCTACTTCTACGCCGAAGGCATGAACGCACCGATGTCCGGTTACCCCAATCGCGGGCAGGTGGCGCGGGCGGCCATGGTCATCGACCGCAGCCTGCGCGAGATCGAGCCCGGGCTCTACAGTTCGCGGATCAAGCTGCCAGTCGCCGGGCGTTTCGACGTGGCGTTCCTGCTCAACCAACCGAACATCATCCATTGCTTCACGGCGCTGGTTGAACCGGACAAGAACCTCGCAAAACTTCCTGGCGTGCCAAAAGTCGAGTTCATGCTCGACAAGTCCACCGCGGCCCTCGGCAGCCCTTACACCGTGCGGTTTCGCATCGTTCAGGGCCAGCAGAAGGCACAGCGCAGCGGGGTCAAGGACGTTCAGGTGCGCTACTTCCGCGCCCCGACTTCCCGGGCCCAATACGTCGCTGCCCTTGAAGTGGGCAACGGCATCTACGAAGCCCCGGTGACCCTCGACCAGAACGGCGCCTGGTACCTGCACGTTCGCGCGGCGTCCCTTGGCGCGAGTTTCGATGACAAGACCTTTGCCAGCGTTCGGGTGTTGCCCGGCGATGCCCACTGAAGAGGAAACCGACATGAATCGATTCGCACACCGTGGACTGCTGACGCTCTGCCTGTTGGCTGTCGGCATCGGCCAGGCCCTGGCGCACTCGGCGGATGAACACGCCGGGCACGACATGCCGGCCAAAAGCGCCAGTTCGGAAAGCGCCCAGGTCAAATTCGCCGACGTCGCGCTGGTGGACCAGAACGGCAAACCGGTGCGTCTGGAAAAGGATCTGGTGACCAACAAGATCGTGGTCATGAGCTTCATCTACACCAGTTGCACCACGGTGTGCCCGGTGGTGTCCTCGATCATGGGCAAGGTGCAGAAGCAACTCGGCGCCCGGGTCGGTGAAGAAGTGCAACTGGTGTCGATCAGCATTGACCCCCAGCGCGATGACGCCAAGCGCCTCAACGATTACGCCCGCAGCTTCCAGAAGGGGCCGGGCTGGAGCTGGCTGACCGGCAGCTCGCAGTCGATCAACGAAACCCTCAAGGGCCTCGGCTCTTTCAGCGGTGACTTCAAAAGTCATCAGCCGCTGATCCTCGTCGGTGACGGCAACAGCCGCCACTGGACGCGCTATTACGGTTTTACCGACCCGGCGGTGCTCATACGTGAAGTCGAGAAACTCAGCGGCCAGCGTAACGTCCACGCCAAACACACTGCCATTGCGATGGAGCATCAGCCATGAAAGCCCTCGTTTTGATCTTCCTGACGATGAGTTTTTGCGTGATCAGTTTTATGGCGTTTTCCCACGAGGAGCATCACGAGCCCTCGCCGGCGGTCGCCGCCGAGCAACCGGCCAGCGGCACCCGGGATGCGAAAACCTGGTTCACCGACACGCCGTTGCTGGACCAGAACGGCAACACGCTGCGCTTCTACAGTGATGCGCTGCAAAACCGCGTGGTGCTGCTGAACGTGATTTTCACCAGTTGCAACGATGCCTGCCCGCTGATCACCCAAAAGCTCAAGGAAGTCCGTGAGGTGCTGGGCGACAAGGCCGATGGCATCACCTTTATTTCCCTTACCAGTGATCCGCTGCGCGATACGCCGGCGGTGCTCAAGGCTTACACCTTGAAGCAGGGCGTCGATGGTCCTCACTGGCTTTTTCTCACCGGCGACAAGGCGCAAATGGACCTTGTGCTGGGGCGCATCGGCCAGATTGTGCCGACCCCCGAGCAGCACTCGACGCAGCTGATTGTCGGTGACGTGGCCAACAAGCGCTGGAGCAAGATCCGTCCCGACGCACCGGCCGCCGCCATTGCCCAGCGCTTGCAGTTGCTGACAATGCCCGTGGCCGGTCGTTGAGCACGCGCCATGAAAATTGCCCTCGTCCTCGGCCTGCTACTGATTGGCGGCATCAGCTTCACCGCTAATGCGTTGCCGCTGAGCCCCAGCGAAAGCGCCGGTAAACGGCTGTATCGCGAGGGCGTGTCCGCAAGCGGTGAACCGATCATGGCCCGGGTGGGCGCGGCCGGCATGCTGCTGCCGGCCACCAGTCTGCCCTGCGCCAATTGCCATGGCGCCGATGCTCAGGGACGACCCGAGGGCGGGGTACGGCCGCCAGACATCAGTTGGTCGCGCCTCTCCAGCAGTTACGGTCAGCAACAGGTCAACGGCCGCAATTACCCGGCCTACACCGAGGGCGCGCTGGCCCGCGCGATCCAGGAAGGGCGTGATTCGGCGAACAATCGGCTGGACCCGGCGATGCCACGGTTCGTGATGCCGATGAATGATCAGCGCAACCTCACGGCCTACCTCAAGCGCGTGGCCGAAGACCGCGATCCGGGGTTGACCGCCGACAGCCTGCACCTGGGCACCTTGTTGCCGAGGCAGGGACCGTTGAGCGCGGAGGGCGCCACCGTGGCAGCGGTGCTCAAGGGCAGCGTGGCGCGGATCAACCAGGCGGGCGGGATTCATGGCCGGCAACTACGCCTGACCATTCTCGATCCGGGCCCGGATCGCGCCAGTGCCGAACAGGCGCTGGACCGCTTGATCGAACAGGAGCAGGTGTTCGCCCTGATCGCGCCGCTGGCACCCGCGCTCGATACTGAGCTGGTCACGCGGCTGGAACGCGCCGGCGTTCCGCTGATCGGGCCGCTCTCGCTGCAGGGCATGGCCCCGGCCAGTAGGCAGATATTCGAGCCGCTGTCCGGGCTTCGCGAGCAACTGATCGCCCTGGCCGATTACGGCGCTGCCCATTTGCGCTTGCTCCAGGGGCCGACGCTGATTGTCTACCCGGATGAGCCGAGCCAGCGGCTGGCGGCGCAGACCCTCGGCCAGCACCTGCAGGAACAAGCCTGGCAGCAAGTGCGGCTGCAGACCTACACCTCGGCGCAGGACGAATTACCGCTGGGCTCGCGATCGGTGTTTTACCTGGGCAGCGGCGGCGGTTTCAGTCGCCTCGCCGAGCGTTTGCAAACGGCGGGGCAGGTGCCTTACCTGTTCGCCGCGTCGAATCAGGTGGCCGGAGACCTGTTTCAAGTGCCCAGTGATTTTTCCCGACGGGTGTTTCTGGCGTATCCGTTTGTGCCCAGTGACTGGACGCAGGCCGGACGCCTGGCCTTGACCCAATTGCGTCAGAACCAGGGACTGGGCGGTGAGCACGCGGTGCTGCAAGTCGGCGCCTACAGTTCGATGCTGCTGTTGAGCGAAGGCATGAAGCAGGCTGGGCGCGACGCCAGCCGCGACAAGTTCATCAGCGCCCTGGAAGGCCTGCACGATTTCGACACCGGACTGACCCCGCTGCTCAGCTTCGGTCCCGGCCGCCGCCTGGGCTTGAGCGGTGCCCACATTGTCACCGTAGATTTGCAGGACCAGCGCTTTTATCTGGTCGCACCGTACAAACCCATTGCAGCGACACCCTGACGGGAGGCCTCATGATGAAGTTCAAGACGCTGCTGATCCTGCTGACGCTGTGGGGCCCCATGGCGCTCGCCAGCAATGGCCCGGCCGCCGCGCGCGTCAACGGCGAGGAAATTTCGGAGTTCCGCCTGGAGCGTTATTTCGCCGAATTCCTGGAGGACCAGGGTCGCGCCGTGGGCAGCATTCGCAACCCCAAGGCCTACAAACAATTGCGCCAGAAAGCGCTGGATGCCCTGATCGACAAGGAGTTGTTGTGGCAGGAGTCGCGCAAGCGCGGGGTGGTGATCAGCGATGAAGTGGTGCAAAGCCAGGTCGAGCAGACGCGGCAAGCGATCGGTGGTGCCGAGGTGTTCGCCCGCCGGCTCGAAGACGCCGGTTTCGACGAAGCCACTTATATCGAGTACACGCGCCGTGAGCTCGCGGCACAAAAGGTGTTTGCCGAGCTGGTCCAGGCGGCTGAGCCGGACGAAAAACAGGTCCGTGCGTTCTACGAGGAACATCGCGCCGAAATGAGCACACCGGAGCAAATCCAGGCGCGGCACATCCTGGTCAAAGTGCCGCAGGGCGCCGAGGCCGCTACAGTTGAAGCAGCCCGGCTACGCTTAGAAGAGATGCGGGTGAAAATCAGCCAGGGCGAGGACTTTGCCAGCGTGGCCCGGGCCGGCTCCGAAGATGCTTCCGCTACCGAAGGCGGGGATCTGGGCTATTTTCCTCGTGGGCGCATGATGCCGGAGTTCGAAGCGGCGGCGTTTGCCTTGGCACCGGGGGCGGTCAGCGCACCGGTGCGCACGCCGCTGGGCTGGCATTTGATTGACGTGCAGAACCACCAGGAGGCCGCCGATGTCTCAGAATCTCAGGGGCTTGAAATGGTTCGGGCTTACCTTGCCCGACAGCAAAAGGATCAGGCGCGTCTTCAGGTTCTGGCGCAGCTGCGATCAAGCAATCGTATCGAACGGATTGACGATGATTGAAGCGTCCCCCCCAAATGTGGGGAAAGCTTCAGGGGCAATTCCGAGCGCTTCCCCGCCTTTGGGGGACGGGGTTCCTGAACGAAAAGATTTTTTCATGAAAATCATAGAGATGAAGCGGTCGAAAACCGGCGCTCAGTCTGGCATGAAGTGTGCGTTAGCCTAATTAAGGCGCGTACTCCCAGGCACGAATATCGGACCTGCGGTTTCAAGGAGTCCACCTTGTTAAACAAAGTACTGGTTGTTGAAGACGAACAGCTGCTGGCGGAAAACCTCCAGGGTTACCTGCAGGCGCAAGCGCTGGAAGTCCGGATAGCTCACAACGGTGAAGCAGCGATTGGCGTAGCCAAGAGTTTTGCACCCGATGTGATGGTGTTCGATTACCGCTTGCCCGATATGGAAGGCTTTCAGGTGCTCGATGCCGTCCGCCAGAACAGGAAGTGCCATTTTGTGCTGATTACCGGGCACCCAACCGCTGAAGTCTGTGAGCGGGCCCGGCAACTGGGAGTCAGCCATATCCTGTTCAAACCGTTTCCGTTGGCGGAATTGGCCCGTGCAGTCTGTGACCTTTTAGGGATGGAGCGGGAAAACCGAACAGGCGCGAGCCCATCCGAAGGATTCGTCGAACGACGCCAGAGCAGGACCGAAAGCTTCCCGCTGCAGCTGTACGACGGTAGTTGGGTGCTGGCAGATCGTCGACGAAGTTCATCGACCTCCAAGGCACCAGACGACGAACAATTGCTCACCGGGGAGTAGTGGCGCGACAAGCCGTTCCGGTACATGCCGTAATTGCTCGCCGCGTCGACAGGGCTCAAAGCCCCCGGCGTTGGAGAGCATGCCATGGACCGTCTATCCCTTGCCGTAGAACCGGCGCAGTTGGAAGGTGTACCGTCTCGCTTTTCCAGTGAACAACTGGCCCAGGCCCGGGCCCGGGCAACCAGTTCCGGCGAGCGGGTTCTGGAGGCCCTCGGGGTGTTGTGCGAACTGGCCCCCATGCCCTTCATCCAGAGCCTCGGCGCTACCTTGCATTATCCGGTGCTCGACACCGACACCCTGTTTCAAGCCACCCCGGTGTTCGACCGGGTCACCCTGGCCCAATGCCTCAAGCGCGAATTCATCCTGCTGCGTCACGACGATGCGGTCATCGGCGTGTTTGCCGACCCGTTCGACACCTCGCGCCTGGCCTGGATCGATGACTGCCTGCACGGCGCGCCGCTGTACCTGGTGCATGCCGACGACCTGAAAGCTTATCTGGCGCGTCACGAAGAGAGCTTCCATGCGGTGGAATCGCTCAACGCCCAGGCCGACGCCAATGTCGAAATCGACACCCTGCAAAGCCTGTCCCTGACCAGCATCAGCGAAGACGCCAGCGTCGTCGTCAAACTGGTCAACTCGACCCTCTACGATGCGCTGAAAATGCACGCCAGCGACATCCACCTGGGCACCACCGGCAGCGGCCTGGTGATCAAGTACCGGATCGACGGCGTGCTGAACAACATCAGCAAAATCCAGGGCAGCGAGTTCGCCGAGCAGGTGATCTCCCGGGTCAAAGTCATGGCCGAACTGGACATCGGCGAAAAACGCGTGCCCCAGGACGGTCGCTTCAAGATCGGCATCAGCGGCCGGCAGATCGACTTCCGGGTGTCGATCATGCCGAGCATTTTTGGCGAAGACGCGGTGCTGCGGGTGCTTGATAAACAAGACCTGGCGGACAAGGTCAGCGGCGTGCAATTGCAGGCCCTGGGCTTTGAAGAAGACACCCTGCGCCAGTTGCGCCGGCTGGCCGCCGAACCTTACGGCATGGTGCTGGTGACCGGCCCGACCGGCAGCGGCAAGACCACCACCCTCTACGCGATGATCACCGAGATCAACCACGGCGTGGACAAGATCATCACCATTGAAGACCCGGTGGAATACCAACTGCCGGGCGTGCTGCAGATCCCGGTCAATGAAAAGAAAGGCCTGACCTTTGCCCGTGGCCTGCGCTCGATCCTGCGCCATGATCCGGACAAAATCATGGTCGGTGAAATCCGCGACCCCGACACCGCCCAGATCGCCGTGCAATCGGCCCTCACCGGGCACCTGGTGTTTACCACCATTCACGCCAACAACGTGTTTGACGTGATCGGCCGATTCACCCAGATGGAAATCGACCCCTACAGCCTCGTATCCGCCCTCAACGCCGTGCTCGCCCAGCGGCTGATCCGCCTGGTGTGCGCCAGTTGCAGCGCGCCGAGCAACCCGACCGATGAAGAACTGCGCCTCTCCGGGCTCGATCCGCAAAAGGTCGATCACTACCACTTCGTCCATGGCAAAGGCTGCGGCCATTGCCGCGGCACCGGTTATCGCGGGCGGACCGCGATTGCCGAGCTGCTGCACCTGGACGACGAACTGCGGCAAATGATCGTCGAGCGCCAACCGGTTTCGAAGATCAAGGCACACGCTTGCAAACGTGGCTTGCGCTTGTTGCGCGAGTCAGCCCTGGAACTGGTTGCTGAGGGGCGGACCACGCTCGAGGAGATCAATCGTGTCACTTTTGTCTCGTGATCGTTATATCGCCGTGCTCGGCGCCAGTGGTGTCGGCCTGGGCCAGCGCAAGGGTGGCGACACCCTGTGGCTGGGCAGCGTCGGCTTTATCGACGAAGGCTTCCACGCCTGGGCCGTCGCCCTTGAAACCCTCGACCGTTTGCTGGGCGAACACGCCCCCGCCGGTGCGGAATTGAGCGTGGTGGTTTCCGGTCACTTCAGCCGCTTCTGCCTGGTGCCCTGGAGCGAACAAATCACCAGCCCTGACGAATTGCTCGGGTATGCCCAACTGTGTTTCGAAGACCTCTACGGCGTACCGACCCAACCCTGGAACATGGTGCTGTCGGCCGAACCTGCAGGTTACGACCGGATCGCCACTGCGCTGCCGCAAGACTTGCTGGCGCGTCTGCGCAGCCTGGTCAGCGGTCGTGGCCTGCGCCTGCGTTCGGTGCAGCCGTACCTGATGGCGGCGTTCAATCACTTCGATAAAAGTCTTGATGGCGGCGACTTCCTGTTCGTGGTCGCCGAGCCTGTGCGCAGTGTCTTGCTGCTGGCGAGGGAAGGGCGCTGGACCTCGGTGCGTTCGGTAGGCAGCAGCGACAGCGATGCCGCACTGACCGCGCTGATCGGCCGGGAAAACCAGTTGCAGGCTTCCACCAGCGACCGGCCGCTGAACGTTTACCTGCACGCACCAGCTCGCATCGATGTGCAACCCGACTTACCCGGTGTGCAGTTGCGCACCCTCGAAGAGGACCGGACTGGCGTACGCGATTGTTTGTACGTGATGTCCCGGGCGGTGGCCTGACATGCGCGCCCTGACGCTCGACTTCCAGCCACGCCGCCGCTCCGGCCCATTGGGTTGGAGCCTGTTGGCGGGCGGCGTGGTGCTGGTGGTGACCTGTTTTGTCGCCCAGCAGCACGTCGCCGAACAGGCCTCGCAACAGCAAGGCCATCTGCAAAACGCTCAGCGCGAACTCACCGGCGACACCGGCAGCAAAGTCACCCTGAGCCCGGCCGAAACCCGCGAGCAGGCGCAGAACCTGGCGGAAATGCGCAAGGTCTCGCAGCAACTGCGCCGGCCCTGGGAACGCTTGTTCGCCATGCTCGAAGCCATGCCGCGCGACAACGTCGCCTTGCTGACCCTGACCCCGGATGCCCGCAAAGGCCAGGTGCGCATCAGCGCCGAGGCACGGGACCTGGAAGCGATGCTCGACTTCCACCGCCGCCTCGAAGCCAGCGACGAGCTCTCCGATGTGTCGCTGCTCAGCCACGAAATCGTCGTGAAATCGCCGGAACAACCGGTGCAATTCAACCTGTCGGCTAGCTGGGAGATCGGCGATGCGAATCTCTAGATTGATCGTCCACGAATACCTGCAAGGCCTGGGCGTGCCGGGGCTGGCAGGGCTGGCGATGTTGCTGCTGGCGCTGGTCTGGGCCCTGGGTGGCTTGATGCCGGACTGGAACTCGCTGCAAACCCTCAGCCAGCAGACCCGCGAAGCCGGCGAGTACCTGGCCAAGGTCGAGGACGGCAGTGTCGCCGCCCCGGTGATCCCGCAACGTCAGCTCGACGACTTCCGCAGCAAGTTGCCGTCGCAGCCCCAAGCCACCGTGGCCATCGACAAGATTTACGCGCTGGCGGCTCAGGAGCACATCACCCTGGCCCGCGGCGAATATTCACTGGGCATCGACCCCAAGACCCATCTGGCGCGTTATCAGATTCTGTTGCCGGTGCGTGGCAGCTACCCGCAACTGCGGCGCTTCCTGCACGCGTTGCTTGGCCAGTTGCCGGCCGTGGTGGTGGAGGACGTGGAGTTCCAGCGTAAAAAGATCGCCGACACCGACCTGACCGGGCGGATCCGCATGACCCTTTACCTGTCGAGGTCATGATGAATACCAAACGCGTAGTGGGTTGGGTGGCGTTCTTCGGTGTGGCCGCGGCGCTGACCTGGGGGCCTGATTACTTCATGCCGTCGGACGAAGGCGAGGCGTCGGTTGCGACCGCGACGACACCTACCAAAAGCAAAACCCGCGGCACGCTGCCGGCTGCTTCAGTCAGCGGCAAACCAGCGGTGATCAAGGACCTGAGCCCGTCTGGCGACCTGTTCGCCGCCCGCAGCTGGAAGGCTGCCCCGACGCTGGCCAGCGTCACCGAACAACCCGTCAACCAGACCCCGGTGGTGCCAGTCCCCAGCGTACCGCCGATGCCTTTCCAGTTCGTCGGCAAGCTCCATGACCGTTCCGACCTGCAAGTGTTTTTGCAGAACGGCGAAAAAATATACGTCGTACGCAAAGGGGATGTGATCGACGACACCTGGCGGATCGAGGGGATTTCCGATGTGGAACTCAGCTTTGTCTACCTGCCTCTGCATTTGTCCCAGACCTTGTCTGTGGGGAGCACGCAATGAACAGTTCCCGTTTGCTGTTGAACCTTTGTGTATGCGTAGGGCTGGCGGCGTGCAGTTCGGCGCAGGTCGCCAAGCAAGAGGGCACCGACCTGATGGCGGCGGGGCAGTACGAAGCCGGCTTGGCCCGTATCGAGGAAGGGCTCAAGGAAAACCCTCGCGACACTGAGTTGCACATCGCCCTGACCAGCGGCCGCGCTCGTGCGGTGACGGCGTTGTTGGCCCAGGGCGACATGGATCGCGCCCAGCGTGATTTCGCGTCGGCACGCATGGCGTATAGCCGGGTGTTGACCCTCGAACCGAACAACCGCCGTGCCCAGGATTCCCTGCGCCAACTCGAACACATGCGCAGCCTCGATGACAAACTCGAACTGGCCCGGGGCGACCTGCGTCGCGGCGACATCTATGGCGCCGATCGCCAGGTCAAACAGATCCTCGAACTGGACCCCAAAAATGAAGGCGCCCTGGAGCTGCAAAGCAATATCCGTCTGGTGCAAAGCCGCAACGTCATTCCTTACCCACAATTGCGCACCCGTCTCGACCGGCCGGTGACCCTGGAATTTCGCGACGCCAACCTGAAAACCATCTTCGAGGTGCTGTCCCAGGTCGCCGGTTTGAACTTCATCTTCGACAAAGACCTGCGCCCCGACATGAAAGCCACCATCTTCGTGCGTGACGTGCGCATCGAAGACGCCGTGGAACTGCTGCTGCAACAGAACCAGCTGCACCAGAAAGTGGTGAACGAAAACACCTTGCTGATCTACCCGGACTCGCCGCAGAAACTCAAGGATTATCAAGAGCTGGTGATGCGCACCTTCTACCTGACCAGCATCGATGCCAACACCGCGCTGAACATGATCAAGACCATGCTCAAGACCCGTGACGTGTTCGTCGATGAACGCCTCAATACCCTGACCATGCGCGACAGCGAAGATGCTGTGCGCATGGCCGAGAAACTCCTGCAATCGCAAGACCAGTCCAACCCGGAAGTGGTGCTGGAAGTGGAAGTGATGGAAGTCGCCACCCAACGCATCCTCGACCTTGGCCTGCAATGGCCGAACACCTTCGGCGTGGTCAACAGCGATGGCTCGGCGGTGACCCTGCTCGATCAACTCAAAGGCATCAACTCCAGCCGGATCAGCATTTCGCCGTCGCCGCAGGCCAAGATCAACGCCCAGGACAACGACATCAACACCCTGGCCAGCCCGGTGATCCGCGTCAGCAACCGTGAACAGGCGCGCATCCACATCGGTCAGCGCGTGCCGATCATCAGCGCCACTTCGGTGCCGTCGACCCAAGGCCCGGTCATCACCGAAAGCGTCACCTACCTGGACGTCGGTCTGAAGCTCGAAGTGCAGCCGACCGTGCACCTGAACAATGAAGTGGCGATCAAGATTGCCCTGGAAGTCAGTAACGCCACGCCGCTGGAGCCGACCCGCCAGGGCACGATTCCGGTGCAGGTCGACACCCGCAACGCCCAGACCACCCTGCGCCTGCATGACGGCGAAACCCAGGTGCTGGCCGGCCTGATGCGCGATGACCATGGCGCCACGGGCAACAAGATTCCGGGCCTTGGCGACATCCCAGGTCTTGGCCGGTTGTTCGGCAGCAACAAGGACACCGTCGGCAAGTCGGAACTGGTGCTCTCCATCACTCCGCGCATCGTGCGCAACCTGCCGTACCAGAGCCCGTCGGACATGGAGTTCCCCACCGGCACCGAAACCAGCATGCACATCCAGGCGCCTGACCGTCGGATGCCGGCGCCGATTCAGAACGAACACATCGACCGGCCGGTTGCGTCCAATACCACCACTGTCGTCGTCGAGAAGCCTTGATCATGAACGCCTCGCAACGTGGTTTTACCTTGATCGAAGTCGTGGTGACGCTGGCCCTGATCGGCCTGCTGGCCGGCATGGCCGCGCCACTGACCGAGACCGTGGTGCGCCGGGGCAAAGAGCAGGAGTTACGCACGGCGCTGTACCAGATCCGCGACGCCATAGACGCCTACAAACGCGCCTTCGACGCCGGTTACATCGAGAAGTCGCTGAACAGCAGCGGCTATCCACCGAGCCTGCAAGTGCTGGTGGAAGGGGTGCGTGATGTGCGCAGCGCCAAGGGGGCCAAGTTCTACTTCCTGCGGCGCGTGCCCCATGACCCGCTGACGCCGGTCAAGCGTGACGACGACGGTGGCTGGGGCTTGCGCTCTTACGACAGCACGGCTCAGAACCCGCGGGAGGGGGAAGACGTCTTCGACGTTTACTCCCATGCACGCGGCAAGGGGCTCAACGGCATCGCGTACAAGGAGTGGTGAATCATGCGTCGGGAAAAGGGTTTTACCCTGCTGGAACTGATGGTGGTCATGGCAATCATCGCAACCCTGATGACCATCGCCTTGCCACGCTATTTCAACAGCCTTGAGGCCTCGAAAGAAACCACGCTGCGCCAGAGCCTGTCGGCCATGCGCGAAGCCCTGGATCACTACTACGGCGACACCGGGCGCTATCCCGATTCCCTGGAACAGCTGGTGGAGCAGCGTTACTTGCGCAACCCGCCGATGGACCCGATTTCCGAACGCAAGGACCTCTGGGTGCTGGTCGCGCCGCCTGACGGCGTACCGGGCGGGGTGGCCGATATCAAAAGCGGTGCCACAGGGAGGGCGCGTGATGGCAGCCTTTATTCCGAGTGGTAAGCCCGCCGACGAGGCCGGGTTCACTTACCTGGGCGTGCTGTTTCTGATCATGGTGATGGGCATGGGCCTGGCCAGTGCCGGCGAGTTGTGGTCCACCGCCTCGCGCCGTGATCGCGAACGTCAGTTGCTGTGGGTCGGCACTCAATATGCCCAGGCATTGCGCAGTTATTACCGCAGTTCGCCGGGTCTGGCGCAGTACCCCAAAGAGCTTGAGGACCTGTTGCAGGACGAGCGTTTTCCAACGCCCAAACATCACATTCGCCAGCTGTACCCGGACCCGATTGGCGGCGGTGAATGGACCTTGATGCGCGGCTTCGACGGGCGCATCACCGGCCTCAGCAGTCCTTCCACCGACCTGCCGCTCAAGCAGTCGGATTTTCCCAGCCAGTGGTCGGACTTCACCGGCATGGCGAGCTACAAGGACTGGCAGTTCGTGGCCGAGAAAGCCTTCCTCGATGGCGCCTCGGGCCCGGTGAAAAACCAGGCCGGATCGCCGCAGGCGGTGACGCCATGAACCGCCAGTGGCTGTCGGCCCTGATCCTTGCCGGTGTGGCGATGTTCGCCAGCGCCAGCGAGGAGGACGAAATGAAGGGGTTTATCGTCGATGACACGATCTCGCACATCGGCCACGACTTTTACTACTCGTTCAGTGAACGCCTGCGTGCCACCAGCCCGATGGATTTCAACCTGGTGGTGCGCGAACGACCTTCGGCACGCTGGGGCAGCCTGGTGACCGTGGAATATCAGCAGCGACTGGTTTATCGGCGCTTCCTGCCGCCGAACACCGTGGAACTCAAGGACGAGGCCTATGAAGCCGCCGACTGGGTTCGCGGACAGATTGTCCAGCGCAAGCTGGAAGCCTTGTTGCAAGACACTACGGACCTTGAGAGGGACGAATTATGAAAACGAAAACTGTCTCACGGAACCTCGGGCTCTGGTTGATCGGGCTGGGCAGTTGCAGCCTGGTGCACGCCACGGAGCTGGTTTACACGCCCATCAACCCCTCGTTCGGCGGTAACCCGTTGAACGGCACCTGGTTGCTGAACAACGCTCAGGCGCAAAACGATTACGACGATCCAGACCTGAAAAACCGCACGTCGGTGGCCGGGACTTCGGCCCTCGAACGCTTCACCAGCCAGTTGCAATCGCGGCTGCTGGGGCAGTTGCTGGACAACATCTCCACGGGCAATACCGGGAGCCTGTCCACCGACGCTTTTATCGTCAACGTCGTCGACGACTCCGGTGCACTGACCATTGAGGTGACCGACCGAGCGACCGGTGAAATTTCGGAAATCCAGGTGAATGGCCTCGCCCCTTGACGGGGATTCGGGTCGGATGGGGAGAGACGGACATGAAAAAAATAATAGCGCTGGGGCTGATGTTGGCGGCATTGCAAGGGTGCAGTTTGCGCGAGAACGTGGGTGCCGAGCAGGACACCGAATCACCGACCCTGACACCCCGGGCGTCGACCTATTACGACTTGATCAACATGCCACGACCCAAGGGCCGGTTGATGGCGGTGGTGTACGGCTTCCGGGACCAGACCGGGCAGTACAAACCGACCCCGGCCAGTTCGTTTTCGACCAGCGTGACCCAGGGCGCGGCGAGCATGTTGATGGATGCGTTGCAGGCCAGTGGCTGGTTTGTGGTGCTGGAACGTGAGGGGCTGCAGAACCTGCTGACCGAGCGCAAGATCATCCGCGCCTCGCAGAAGAAGCCCAATACGCCGGTGAACATCCAGGGTGAACTGCCTCCGCTGCAGGCGGCGAACATGATGCTCGAAGGCGGGATCATCGCCTACGACACCAATGTGCGCAGTGGCGGGGAAGGGGCGCGCTACCTGGGGATCGATATTTCCCGGGAGTATCGGATAGATCAGGTCACGGTCAACCTGCGGGCGGTGGATGTGCGCAGTGGGCAGGTGCTGGCGAATGTGATGACCAGCAAGACGATTTACTCGGTGGGTCGCAGTGCCGGGGTGTTCAAGTTTATCGAGTTCAAGAAGTTGCTTGAGGCTGAGGTCGGGTACACCACGAACGAGCCGGCGCAGTTGTGTGTGTTGTCGGCGATCGAGGCGGCCGTCGGGCATCTTTTGGCCCAGGGGATTGAGCGGCGTTTGTGGCAGGTGGCGGGGGATAATTCTTCGCCTGATAACAATGCGACGCTGGATCGTTATCTGACTCAGGCCAAGGTTGTGCCTGAGGGTGAGGGTGAGGAAGAGTGAGCCTAGGCGGCCTTCGGGCCGACCTGGTTCTTGTTGACTGAGTACATATCCATTGCTGCGGTAACGGCTACTTATGGTTTCGCCCTTACGGCGAGTCCCTTTTTCAAACGCCAAAAAGGAACCAAAAGGCTTCGCCCCAACGTCCGGCCCCTCGCTTAGGCTTCGGCGTTCCTTCGCTCGGTATCCATCCGGGGACACTGCCCTCCGGTCTGCTTCGCGACGACCCATGCAGCGTGTTCGACTGCGTCGAACGGCGCTGCGCGCCACTCCGGATGAACACCTCCACTCAGCCTCCCGACGGGGCGGGCAGAGCAAGATCAAAGCTGCAGGCGAGCAACGCTCGGCCTGATGAGTGGTGAGAAGCAAACGGTGTACGCCAATCCGTTTTGTAGGAGCGAGGCTTGCCCGCGAAGACGGCCTGACAGCCGACCAATCTCTTGCTGATGCACCCCGACCCCTGTGGGAGCTGGCCTGCAGCGATGGCCTGACTAGACCACCTCTTGCAGGTGTACACCGAACCCTGTGGGAGCTGGCTTGCCAGCGATGGCGGCCTGATAGCCGACCATTATCCTCAAGTCATACACCCATCCACTGTGGGAGCGAGCCTGCTCGCGATGGGGGTGTCATTCAATTTGATGTTGGCTGACTAATGCCATCGCGAGCAGGCTCGCTCCCACAGGGGAATGTGTGTTGATTTGGAGGGCTATGTTTAAAAGTGTTTAGCGTTACTTCCTGAAAGCTACAGATCCTTGCGCCGTTGCCTACGACTGCGCCAGAATCCCGCCGGCTTGTGCGCTTTGTGCCTCGATCTTTATCGTTTCCGCATCGCTGCCAATCAGCGATCGGGTTTAGCGACCTGATCGGTATAAGCGCAACAACCTCCGTCTTTATTGCAGGCGCATGTCTGCAGTTTCGATATGGTGGCTGTGCGCGGAGACCCTCGGGTCTGCCGGGTCTTATACCTCTCGGTTCGCTAACCTGCGTACAGCTGCCACCCCTTACTTGTTTAGCGACAGGTGCTGGTGGTTCCAACAGGTATAAATGGAGATCCACCATGTTCAAAACCACACCCAACCCCGCAATCCGACGACGTTTCCCCACGATCCCCTTGATCCCAAAACTCAACGAAGCCGCCGACCGTGCGCTGGATCACTATCTCAATCCGCTGAAAAGCGCGATCCCGCTCACGCAAGCCCAGCACCATTTACCTCATCGCCCCGGATGTCGACACGAAACCCTGTTGGTCAACGCCTGCAGATCACGGCTTCAGCCAGTGTCAGCTCAGCGACTTCGCCGCGTTTCTCGAAGGCCCGCAACGCAACACGATGCTGGCCCTTCAGCAAATCATCATGCTGGGCGAGCTGGCGGTGAATCGGGCGCTGGATAACGTCGTTCCGCAGGCGTAAACGCTGAGTCTGGAGCGGGAGGGTTTCTGTGGCGAGGAGCTGCTCCCGCTCGGCGGCGAAGCCGTCGTAAAACCGGTGAATGCGGTGTGTCAATGGAGATGCGTTTGCCGGTTTGGGTCTGCTGCAGCCCAGCGGAGCAAGCTCCCTCGCCCACAGTTGAGTTCGTCAGGCGGGCCGCGTAATCGTTCGAAAGCGGCTTGTCAGGCATCCAGTTCGCCACAGACTCACCGAAAACCGCGACCCTCCCCAAGGGCCGCGGTTTTTTATGCCGTGCGATTACTGCTGCAACACAGTCGCCCGGTTGTCACTGCCCAACTGCTGAACCGTCGCCATTTGGGTCATGCCGCCTGATCAACACTGGCCGTGTTGCCGGTGCCGTTGGTGGTGCCACGGGCGGCTGGTGGTGCCGCGCTGATTGGCGATCAAGAATATGTGACAGATTTATTTGTACTTGGACTGCTTCACTTCGACTTACAGGCGATGTCTTTGTATTTTTCAAGCCTGAGTTCGGCTCGCAGTTTCGGATCGCATAGTTCTTTAAACACAGGCGTCCGTCCGCTCCCTTGACTCCCTAAACCGGGCCCGTGTATTTGGCCCAACCAACATTGCAAACATCCGGCAACGCAGAACAAATTGATGTGGCGGGAATTACAATCCAAGGACGCAGGTGTGCAGGAAACGTGCTCACTTCTTCAATTGCGACGGGATCTAAACGGCGCTGATATTTGAATACCAATAGGGAATAGACCATTCCCATACTTCTAGCCGGCTCAAGAAGCTATCGAACGGTTCAAATCGGTATTGCTTGACCAGATTCGATTTCACAAAGTGCGCCCGCATTCTTCTGCTTTGACGTAGGCTGCGTATACCGATACCGCTGTGTTCACCAACATCACTGTCGCCCAAAGTAAACAAGACGCCAAAATGCCCAGTCATGCTGACTCATGGAGCGGTAACCTGATAAAGCATTTCGCCGGCAACTTCACCGAGAACAGCCCCCGTCTGCGGTACCGGCGATCACGGCCCCACTCACCATCAACATACAAACGAGTCCACCTAACCCGCCGTTCCAGCGCCGATCGCAGCACAGGTTGCAGGGGCAACCAGAGGGGTCAGTCGGCCAGCCGCTATGCCTCCCAAAACATTGCCAGACAATTTCGAGGCCCTCCACAAACTTCACCTGACGACACTCCTCTTCACGCCCACTGCGGCAAGCCTCGCTAATTTTCATTGCCGCTGAACCTGCTCCCAGAGCAATCGCCACGTAACCACCTGTCTTCCTTATATTTAACGGCTTGAGAAACTGCTGAGATGTTCGTTGCGTATCCCGGTAACTGAGTTGGAGAACCTGCTTTGTTCCAATGATGAATAGTTTTACGAGACGAAAGCCCCAACGCTTTTTTTGAGCTTGGGATGATCGGCGAGTCCGAGTCCCGCGCACCAAAGGCCCGAATCCGGCGTCCAGTTTCGCCATCAGGCGTTTGCGACGAGCAAAAAATTCTGGTGAATGAAGATGACGATGTTGTTGGTACTGCTCTTGATGTAGGCGTTCCAATTCTTTGAGAGTGTCTCCGAGGTCTTCCAAGTGACGACTGATCATAAACGATGCCACGCCTAGTCCACCGGAAGTGATACCTAGAAACGGTTCTATGACCTCATGGTGCTCAACCAAGAACGAAGCCTCTTCATCACTCAGATCCTTCAGCGCGTCGTTGACCTTCTGTGCCGCGATCATCATCTGCGCCTCTTCACGCCGACACATGTAATGCCGTGAGTCACTGAAGATCACAATTTGCCCCGGCTTCACGTGCTCACCCAGATGGCGGTTGAGCGAACGGAATTCGCGACGTAATGCATCGCTGGGCGAGTTCTCGTACAGCGAGCGTTCCAGTGATTCAAGACTCATGGGCTTCTCAATAATGTGAAACCCCGACTCCGCCGGTTTGGGCTGCGTGAAGGCGTGATCTTCGACCAGATGTTGCGCCGGGGTGGTTCAGGTTGGGTCTTGAACCCATTCCATGAGCCGCCCCGTTATCCGGATTGACGCGAGGCGTGACGACTGCCCAATTGCCGCTGCTCACGGCGTTGATCAGTTTCTGCTGGTGGGCGGCTTGCATGTAGTTGGAGCGGTTGGCGCCAACGGCATTCAGCAGGTCGTCGAAGCCTTGCACGTCGTACGGGTAGTTGAGGGCTTGGCGAAGAGCGTCGGCAGCTTGATGGCTATCGAGTACCGCCGCGCTCGCCGCCGAGTTGGTGTTGGGGATGAGTTTTGTCACGCGTTGTGCACGGTCCTGGAAATGGGGCACTTTGGCGATGGGGCTTGTGGGTGGATGCCGGCGGATTCGGTTTGGCTTGTGGGGAAGTCCGAATTTTTCGCGGTGTTTGGGGAGGGTGGTTTATCTGCCCTGCGATGGCGTAGACAGCCGAGCATTTTCTTCCTGTCGTCCATCAATTCGCTGTAGAGCGAGCCTGCTCGCGATGGGGGTGTGTCATTCAACATTGATGTCGGCTGATCCAATGCCATCGCGAGCAGGCTCACTCTACAGGGAATGTGTGCTGATTTGAGGGGTGTGTTTAATTGTGTTTAGCGTTACTTCCTGAAAGCTACAGCTCCTTGCGCCGTTGCCTCACGACTGCGCCAGAATCCGCCGGCTTGTGCGCTTTGTGCACGGTCTTTATCGTTTCCCGCATCGCTGCCAATCAGCGGTCGGGTTTAGCGACTCGGACCATTCAAAGTGCATCAATGCTCCAGACTTTCTAGCAGGCTTTTACGTCTGCAATTTCGTCATGGTGACTGTGTGCGGGAGACCTTCGGGTCTACCGGGTGCCTTGACCGGTTCGCTAACCTGCATACAGTCGCCACCCTTATTTGTTTAGCGACGGGTTTGGTGGCGCCAATTTTCAAAGGAGATCCACCATGTTCAAAGCCACACCCAATCCCCGCACTCCGACGACGTTTCCCCACGATCCCCTCGATCCCAAAAAACTCAGCGAAGCTGCCGATCGTGCGCTGGATCACTATCTCAATCCGCTGAAAAGCGCGATCCCAGCACGCAAGCCCAGCACCATTTACCTCATCGCCCTGGATATCGATACCGAAACCCTGTTGGCCAATGCCTGCGAATCCGGCTTCAGCCAGTGTCATAGCCAGCGACTTCCGGGTTTCTCGAAGGCCCGCACCGCAACACGATGCTGGCCCTTCAGCAAATCATCATGCTGGGCGAGCTGGCGGTGAATCGGGCGCTGGATAACGTCGTTCCCAGGGGTAAACGCTGAGTCTGTGGTGAGAGAGTTTCTGTGGCGGGGAGCTTGCTCCGCTCGGCGGCGAAGCCGTCGTAAAACCGGTGAATGCGGTGTGTCAATGGAGATGCGTTTGCCGGGTTTGGTCTGCTGCAGCCAGCGGGAGCAAGCTCCCTCGCCACAGTTTGAGTTCGTCAGGCGGGCCGCGTAATCGTTCGAAAGCGGCTTGTCAGGCATCCAGTTCGCCACAGACTCACCGAAAAACCGCGACCCTCCCCAAGGCCGCGGTTTTATGCCTTGCGATTATTGCTGCAGCACGGTCGCCCGGTTGTCAGCACCCATCTGTTGAACCGTCGCCATCTGGGTCATGCCACTCTGATCAACACTGGCAGTGTTCCCGGTACCGCCACGGGTCACGTACGCGACGTTCATGCTGTCAGCCTGTTTGACGGTGATCATGTTGTCGCTGCCATACAGTTGTGTGGTGAATGCCCGGTTGCCGGTGCCGGACTGGTCGAACTCGGTGGTGTTGCCGGTGCCGTTGGTGGTGCCTTGGGCGGTTGGTGGTGCCGCGCTGGTCGGCGATCAGGATGTTGTCGCTGCCGTTCTGGTCGAAGTACAGCTCGTTGTAGTTTTCAGCCCGGCTGACCGTGGTTTTGTTGCCGCTACCGGTCTGGTTGGTGGTCATGATGTGGCCGACGCCATCCTCGGTTAAAGCTGGCGATGTTGCCGTTGCCACGGGTGACGGTCGCACGCTGGTTGCTGCCAGAATTGCCGCCCAGTTGCGGGCCTTTCCAGTTGCTGGCGTAGACCTTGTTTTCGGTGCCCACGGAGGTGGCGGTCAGCACATGGCTGTCGCCGCTCTGATAGGTGAGTGCACGTTGCCGGTGCCTTGCTGGTACAGCGCGAGCACCGAGCCGACGAGTCGAACTGGTCAGCATAGATGGCGTTGACGTCGCCGACTTGCAGGACACGGGCGTTGTTGTTTTGGCCGAAGCTCTGGTCGACCACAGCTTCGTTGGTTTGCCCGTACTGGTTGACGGTGGCCTCGCTCGCGGTTTGTGCGCCTTGCCAGACCTCACTGCCGTTGAAATCACCGAACTGGTTGATGGTGATGACGCCGCCGTTGCCGTCGCGCTGGTCGCCATAGGCATAGTTGCCTTCGCCGGCCTGGTTGATGCCGATCTCGCCGCCCATGTGCGCGATCTGTTCGGCGGTGCCGTAGTTGGCGGTGCCGTACTGGATGATCGTCGCGTTGTTGGCGATGCCAGTTGGATCTGCTCGATATTGGCCTCGTTGGCGTCACCGAACTGGAAGGTCTGGCCTTTGGTGGCTTCTTGGCTGTCCTGATAAAGGAACGAGAAGTTGCCGCTGCCCGTCTGTTGTTGCAGTGCTGGTTTTCGCCCATGCCGATCGACTGGCTGGCATGGCTGGTGTTGAGGCTGCCGACCTGTTGCTGGACGATGGTGCTGCCGTTCTCGAACAGTTGCTCACCGTAACCGGCGTTGAAGTCGCCGACCTGATCGGGTGATGGTGCCGGTGGCGGTGTCTTGTACCGCCATGGCATCGTTACCCTCACCCAGTTGCTGTTGGGCTGCGGTACTGAAAGGGGCCGCGGTCTGTTTCACTTCGGCAATGCTGGCGGTGCCGACCGGGCCCGGGTGGAAACGCTGTCGTCGGCCATCGCGCGGCACTGACCATGACCAGGATGGCGGCGGTGAGGGGCGCTCAGTTTGAACATGATGAAACCTCCAAGGGGTGCAGTGCTTTAGCGATACTGTTTGACCGAAACGCTCATGCCGTTCCCCGACTGGGTCACGGCGCTTGAAAGCCCCGTACCGGCCCGGTTGATGCTGGCGTCGTTGTTATTACCGTTCTGGGAAATCTGCGCGCGGTTATGGCTGCCGTTCTGTGTGATTGAGGCGGCGTTGCCGGAACCTTGCTGGGTGATCATTGCCATGAGGTCGCTGCCTTGTTGCAGGATGTACGCTTCACGGTTACTGCCTGACTGGACGATGGTGCCGAGCAACGATTGGCCGTTCTGTTGAATCAGCGCCACGTTGGCCCAGCCGTTCTGGTCGATCAGCGCGTGCTGGCCCACCGGTGGAGCAACTCGCCGAGGTCGGCGGAAGGTGCCGGTCGTCGTTCTCCATCAATCGTCGGCGCACGCCTGCGCTGCTGCAAAGCAGAAGCAGGCAGAGCAGGCGGCGGTCGGCGTTTTCATGGCGTTGTCCCGTGGGGAAGAGGCTGGCCCACCCGCCGACATCGGCGGGTGGGCGAGACTCAGTTGGAGATAACCGTCACGGTACGCACGGTGCCTTGGGATGAGCGGATGGTCGCCGTCGGATTAGCGGACGGGATCACCGTGGTGCTGTTGTTCACCGACAACCTCCAGCGACCGGTCACTGGCACCGTGGTGCTGCCCAGCGTGACCAGCCGGTCGGGGTGGTGACCTGTACGGTGATGGTGTTGCCGGTGATCACCGATGAGGTGCCCGCAAAGTCCCGGTGAAGCGGTTATGGAGCGGGCCGACACCGCTGCCGTGGTCACCGTGAAGGTTTTCCGCAGCAGGCCGTGGCGAGACGCACCGTGACCGTCGCCGGTGTCGACAGGGCGCCGAAGCTGTCCCGGGCGATGTAGGTGAAGGTCGTGGTGAAGGCCGTGGTGACCGTGGCCGGTGGGGTGTAGGTGATGACGGTGCCGTTGGTGCTGACGCTGCCGCGATTGGTTGCCGGTTGGGTCAGGCTGGCGACGGCGAGCGGCACGTTGCCTTCCGGATCGGTGTCGTTGGCCAGCACGTTGATCGGTATCGCCACACCCGGGTCGCGATGCTGTCGGCGACGGCCACCGGAGACTGGTTAGGCGCCACGGTGATGGTCACGGTCGCCGGAGCGGTCGAGGCCGTGCCTTTGACGTCTTGAGCCTTGTAGGTGAAGGTCGTTGTCAGCGGTGCAGTGACCACGGCTGGTGGGGTGTAGAACCACCGACGTCGTGCCGCTCAATGCCACGGTGCCTTGCCCGGCAGCCGGCTGGGTCAGCGCAGTGATGCTCAGCGGCGTGTCGCCGTCGGGGTCACTGTCGTTGGCCAGCAGGTTGAGGGTCAGCGGCACACCGAAGCTGGTGCTGCCGGTGTCGGCGACCGAGAGTGGTGCACGGTTCTCACCGCTTTCCGGAGCAGTCCCGACCACCACGACAGGCTCGGTATCGCTGCCGCCCGAGGCGGATTTGACCGTGACGGTAGCCGGTGGCTGAGTCAGGTCGGCAATGGTCAGTTGTTGCAGGGGTGCCGGATTTCGACAGACGTCCGTAACCCTGCACGACCATGTCTGGCACCGCCACTTCGTCGGACGAGGAGGCCTCGATCAGCAGGCTGTTAGTGCTCCAGTTGTAGCGAGCGGTCTGGACTTTCACTACGTCGGTGACCTTGCTCGACACTGCCGTCGACCGGGTGGTGCTTAGGGTTGGTGGCGGTGACCACCACCACCGGAGGAACGGTGGAGCCCGTCAGGCGCTGGCCGAAGAACTGGCCATTGCTGTCGCCGAGCATGTTGGTCAGGCAGGGCGACTGCGGTGGTCCGACCACCGGGCCACGGTTTCGCGGAAGCACAGGCTCGAGCCGTTGGTCGATTTGCCAAACACTTCTACCCGGGTACTGCTGGTGCCCGGCCTGACGAAGTACGGCGGTAAGTGGCGCATGATTTCCACCGGGGTTTGCGCACGGCTGTCGAGGACTTTGCCGGACACGGTGAAGAGGGTGGTCTGGATGGTCCCAGTAAGCCCTTGCACACGCAGGAAGTTGTTATTGAACGGACTGCCGGTGACCGCTTCGGTAAGGTTCGGATCGCCGACGAACGTCTCGATGGCGCCGGTGTCCGGGTTCACTTCGGTGTAGGGGCCGTTGACGCTGCGCAGGAAGGCCCGACGTCCCCGTTGAGGGCTCCCGAGAAATTCCCCGGTGCGCCAATGCCGATGTCGCGGGTGATGTTGATCGCCCGACGGCCCGGCGTGGTGACGTTGACCGTTTCCACCCCGTACGGGTGGGTGATGGTGTAGGTCCGGCGACAGGCACGTTCACCCGCAGACGAATCCGCGCGAAGCTTGCCCGGTCGCCGTCGACAGGGTTTTCCGCCGCGAATGCCGCTTCGATCCCGGCCACGTAGGCATCCACGCCATAGCCTCCGACATCATTGATGCTGGTCTCGGCGAGGAACCAGAACGTTTCCGGTGGCCAGTTATCCGGAAACACCATCGGCAGGGTGTCGTCGAAAACCCAGGTTCCGGATTGAGGATGCACATGTAGGCAGGCGCCCGGTGCGCCGGCGACCGGAGCTGGTCGCCCGCGACTGGCACAGTTCCAGCGACAGCAGATTGTTGTCCTGATACCACATCGGGAATTTCCGGTGGCGAAGGTGTAGGGGCCGGGGTCGACGGCGTTGAGCTGCGCGAAAGCGCTGCCGGACAGCGATAGAGTCAGTCCCGGGCGTTGAGCGCCGGGCGTGGCAATTTGTTCATGATGCCTCCTGATGAGGATCTGGGCATGAGTGCGTTCATTGCACGATGACCACTTCTTCGGTGTCGCTGCCGCCATTGGATGACGTCACTCGAACCTGGCCGGTGGAATCGGCGAGATGCCGGTCGCCGGGATTTCACTGCGCCGTCGCCGCTGAGAGAGCCGATGGCAACACCCGTTCCGGAGGTGGCCGTGAGGACCGGCGGCGATGTCTCATCGCTGGTCGAAGCCACGATCGTGATCTGTCCGGTGCTCAGGCTGTACTGGCCTGCGAGATCACCACCAGTCAGTCAGCGCCATGGGTATCGTGGTCGGCGTGCTGGTGGGGATGGCAAGTGGTTGTCGGCGGTCACCCGCAAGGTGCTCGGCAATGTCGGGTTGGTGGCGGACTGGGCGTACCAGTGGCCGGTTGTGTCGGCTTCGGTCAGGTTCAGCACCGGACTGTTGCTGTCCGGGGTCACGGTGGCCGGTGGAGGCGGGGCCATGACGAATACGTCCCGCTGCGCTACCGGAGCGCTTTCACCGGCCTTGCGCGAGTAAGTGCTGCGCTCGGCAATGATCGGGGTGGGGCGAACCACCGTCGACAACTTGCCGGAAATGGCCATGACCGTCGTGCGCAAGTCCAGACCGTTAGGCCCTTCGATGCGGATGTAGTTGGTATTGAAAGGGCTGCCGGTGAAGGCTTCTTCCGGGTTCGGATCGCCTACGAATTGCTCGGTAGACCCGGTGACCGGGTTGGTCCGGTGTAAGGGCCATTGACGCTGCGCAGGAACGGGCCGATGTCACTCTTGAGGGCGCCGTCGTAGGTTTTCGGCGTGCCGATGCCGATGTCGCGGGTCATGTTGATGGCACGAGTTCCACCGGCAGGAACGTCAAAGATATACGACGCCGTAGGGGTGGGTGATGGTGTAGACGCCGGCGGTGGGCACATCCACCCGAATGCGGATGCGGCCAAAACTGACTTGGTCACCTTCTTTCGGTTCTTCAGCGGCGAAGGCGGCTTCCACGGCGCTGACATGGGTCAGGTCGATGCCCCGTGCGGCATCGACGATGGAGCCGTCGCCGGTGAACCAGAACGCCTCATCGGGAAAGTTGCTCGGGAAAACGATCGGTTGCGTGTCGTCGAAAACGCCGGGTCGCACCCAGCAGGCACATGTACGAAGGAGCGCCGGGAGCACTCCGGGACTCACGAACTGAGCGCCTTGGACAGGCACAGGTCGAGGGTTCGACCATGGAGTCCTGATACCGGGCGGCGAACGAGCCGTTGGCGGGCACATAGGGGCCGGGTCTACGGCAAACAGCGCTGCACCGGGCAACACCTTGGGCGAGAGCGCTGACGACCAGAGTACTGCCGTTTTGGACAGTAAAGTGCATGAGTATTCCCTCTATCGAAGTACCTGCCCGTAGGGATGGGTCAGTTGAGAGGGCTTCGGCAACTTCCATACCAATCTTGAAAACGGCAGGGAGAGGCCCGCAGCGAGGCGTGTAGCGCGCAAACGGTTTCGCGTCGCCGAGGGGCGCGAGCAGGCGATTGTCCCCAGCATTGGGGAGGTGGGGGCAGTGGGGTGTGCGGGGAATCGGTGGGGGGACAAAACCGATGTCGGGCAAAGACCAGACAGTGGGCTATAACCCTATAGGGACTTTCGGGGAACAACGTCCATGACCAGTCAGACCACAGCCCTCCAGAAAGAAGAGGGCGATGTCCACTTGAGCTCGCGCAAACAGCCGTTCAATCTGCTGCGCTGGTTCTCGCTTATCAGCATGGCGGTGATCGGCACGGTGGCCGTGGCGCTGGGTGCGGTGTCGACGCGCTTCGTGATTACCGAAAGCGTGCAGCGCGATGCGTTGCTCACGTCCCAGTTCATTCAGGCGATTGCCTCGGCCGAGGTGCGCCATGTCTCGATCCCCAACGTGCGGACCATGGGCGAGCTGCTTGACCCGCGTAAAGACAAGGACTTTCCCGACGTAGACCCCATGGCCCGGGCCAGTGCCCGTGGGGAATTCCTCGACCATATCGAGCATTTGCCCGACGTGATCCTGGCCAACATTTATGCCCCGGACCGCATGGTGATCTGGTCTACCAACCCGGCGCTGATGGGCACCACGATCCATGCTGACGAAGACCTCGACCAGGCCTTCTCTTCCAAGACCCCGGTGTCGGCCAGTTATCACAGCGTCGACAAAAGCCGCATGGAGCAAAAGTTCGTCACGCCGCCGGACTACATCTTTATCGAGAACTACATTCCTTTGTTCGATGCCGACGGCAATACCGTGACGGCGATGGTCGAGATCTACAAGGAGCCCAGGGACCTGATCGACCGCATGGAGCGTGGCCTGGTGCTGATCTGGCTGGCCACGGCCCTGGGCGGCGGACTGATTTATCTGGGGCTGTACTGGATCGTGCGACGGGCAGCGAATTTGCTGGCGACCCAGCAAAAACAACTGATCACCAACGAAACGTTCGTGGCGCTCGGGGAGATGTCATCGGCGGTTGCCCATAGCCTGCGCAACCCGTTAGCGACCATTCGTTCCAGCGCCGAACTGGCCTTGGAGTTCGACACCGGCCCGGCCCACAAGAACATCAACGACATCATTGGTCAGGTGGACCGCATGTCGAAGTGGGTCAGGGAATTGTTGCAGTCGTTACGCCCGCTCAATGACGAAGCCGAGCCGGTGAACCTGGTGGCGGCCCTGCATGACAGCCTCATGGCTTTCGAGCATCAGATTGCCAAGGCCGGGGTGACGGTGGTGTTCGAGCCGCAGGAGACGCCGATGGTGCTGAGCCAACAGGTGCA
Organism: Pseudomonas sp. 31-12; assembly: GCF_003151075.1. Classification (NCBI taxonomy): domain Bacteria; kingdom Pseudomonadati; phylum Pseudomonadota; class Gammaproteobacteria; order Pseudomonadales; family Pseudomonadaceae; genus Pseudomonas; species Pseudomonas sp. 31-12. The sequence goes on along the minus strand of NZ_CP029482.1, from coordinate 4,396,213 downwards.
GCTCACGCAGATCCTCAACAGTCTGCTGGCCAATGCCGTGGAAGCGATGGATCGGGGCGGCACGCTGACCATCACCCTGGAGCCGACCGATACCCGGGGGATTTGCGTGGTCGTGAACGACACCGGCAAAGGCATGAACGAAGAACAACGCCGGATGGTGTTCCGCCCATTCTTCACCACCAAGCAAGGCGGGCTGGGTGTCGGGCTGGTGTTGGTGAAGCGGATCATGGAGCGTTTTGGCGGCGCGGTGAGCCTGGGCAGTCGTGAAGGTGAGGGCACGAGTGTCCGTCTGTCGTTCAAGCGGATTCCCTGAAAATGGGTGCGAACTTTCCCCGCTAGCGGGTGTCAGGACCCAATCGTTTTTACCAGTCATGGCAAATTTTTTTGATAAGCGATTATTTTTTAACGCATTAATGATTTTGTATAAAGCTGTTGCAGGTATGGCGAGGTCCTTGCAGATCCATCACTACCCCCTTCAAATCTTCGAGGCGGCTGGTGATGGACATAATCGCGCGGCGTCCCTTCAAGTGGTTCGATCCCCCGACACCTTTGAGCGATCTCCTGACAATGACGCTCGGCCCCGCGACGCTGCGTGCAAGCCTGATCGATGACGAGCGACAGCCAGAACCTTCCGTCCACATCCTGCCGCCTGCCGTGCAGACCCGTTTCAACTACCCCACCAATGGCAAGCCGAGCCCGCTGTTTGGCGCTCAACCGTTCCCCAGCCATGCCAACGCCTTTTTCTTCCACGGGCAGTATTACGACTATCGCTGGCCGATCCAGCTAGCCGGTTACGACAGCATCAACACCGACGCCCAGGATCCGCCAAGCCGGGATGGCATGAGCTACGTCAACTCCGCCGCGTTGCCAACCTTCCGCAACGGCGATGGCTTCGGCCCACAAGTGGCGGTGAAAAAATGAAGCGCAGCAGAGCCGACACACCCGTGCATACGCCGCGTTCCCGCGCCTTGGGCATGCACCTGATTCTGGTCGTGGTCACCTGTCTGTTGGCCCTTCAGGTGCTGCTCGCTCACGAAGGGAAGCTGTCGCCGACGGAATCGGCGACGCCCTGGGGCAGCGATTACTTCCCAAACACCCTGCTGACCGATCAGGACGGTCGGCAGGTGCGGTTCTTCGATGACTTGATCAAGGACAAGGTGGTGGTGATCAATTTCATATTTACTACGTGCAGCGACTCCTGCCCCCTGGAAACCGCGCGCCTGCGTCAGGTGCAAAAATTGCTCGGCGACCGGGTCGGCCAGGACGTCTTCTTTTACTCCATCAGCATCGACCCGCTCAGCGACACGCCCGAGGTGCTGAAGGCTTACGCACAACGCTTCAAGGTCGGGCCGGGCTGGAAGTTCCTGACCGGTGAATTCGAAGCGGTCACCGATCTGCGAAAAAAACTCGGCCTGTTCATCGAAGGCGTCGACAACGGACGCAACAAGGACCACAACCTGAGCCTGATCGTCGGCAACCAGAGCACCGGTCGCTGGATGAAAGCCTCGCCGTTCGAGAACCCGTGGATCCTCGCCGATCAGTTGGCCAACACCTTGCAGAACTGGAAGAAAGCCAGTGTTGGCGAAAGTTACGCCAATGCGCCCGAGATTCGCCCGCCAAGCACTGGCGAAGAACTGTTTCGCACTCGCTGCGCGTCGTGCCACAGCTTGGGGCCGCAGGACGGGCAGGGCATCGGCTTGCGCAGCATCGGCCCGGACCTGATTGGCGTGACTCGCCAGCGCGACCCGGCCTGGCTCAGCCGCTGGATTCGTGAACCGGACCGCATGCTCGCGGAAAAGGACCCGATCGCGATGGAGCTGTTTGAACGTTTTGACAAGATCCCGATGCCCAATCTGCGTCTGGATGAGAACGCTGCGCAGTCAATTATGGGGTTTTTGCAGGAAGAAACCGATCGCCAGCAACCGCTGCAAGCGGCGCAGTCGCAATAGCGGCGAAATACTATCAGTGAAGCCGTCGACCACGATCAATGCGACCTACACTGATCCGAGACACGGCTGAAAAGGCTTGATGCACTTAGCCAGGACACTCCCATGCAGACGCTGGAACAACAAAAGATTCCTGCGCCGGACACGCCGGCAACAGGGGGACAAAGCCGGCGCGGACAGTTCAATCTGCTGCGCTGGTTTTCCTTGGGCAGTTTTCTCATCATCGCCGCCGTGGCGCTGGGGTTGGGTTATGTGTCCACGCGTTTTGTCGTCGATGAGAGCATCGAGCGTGATTCGATGCTGACGGCGCAGTTCATTCAGGCCATTGGTGATGCGGAAATTCGCCATGCCGGCATCACCCGCAAAAGAACCATGGGCGAGATGCTCGATCCGCGCGATGACAACGCCTATCCCGACGTAAATCCCGACTCCCGTGCAGCGGCCCGCATAGAGTTTCTCGATCATGTCGAGCACTTGCCGGACACGCTGTTGGCGGTGGTGTACGCACTGGATCGCACGGTGGTCTGGTCGACCAATCCACAGATGATCGGCATGCGCATCGACGGGGATGAAGAACTGGACGAATCTTTTGAAATGAAGGAACTGGTGTCCACCAGCTACCACGAGGTTGACGACGAGCGTCCTGAACAGATACTGCTGCGTGAGCCTGAGTATCTGTTCATCGAGAACTACATCCCGATGTTCAATGCCGACAAAAGCAAAGTCATCGCCATGGTCGAGATCTACAAGGAACCGACGGATCTGGTGGCGCGCATACAGCGCGGCTTCAAGGCGATCTGGCTGGCGACCTTGCTCGGCGGTCTGGTGATCTACCTCGGGCTGTTCTGGATCGTGCAGCGTGCGTCCAAGTTGCTGCAGAGCCAGCAGAAACAGCTGATCACTAACGAGACCTTTGTCGCTTTGGGGGAAATGTCCTCGGCGGTCGCCCACAGCTTGCGCAATCCGCTGGCGAACATTCGCTCCAGCGCCGAACTGGCCCAGGACATCGCCAGCCAGAATGCGCAGAAAAACATCGGCGACATCATCAACCAGGTCGATCGCATGTCGCGCTGGGTCCGGGAGTTGCTGGTGTCGTTGCGGCCGATGAATGACGACTTCGAAACCGTGGACCTGGTACTGGCCATCGATGACACGCTCAACGCTTTCGATGCGCTGATCAAACGTTCGAACGTGGAGGTGCGCTTCACGCCGCAGACCTGTCCACCGGTCGTCAGCCAACAGGTGTTGCTCACCCAGATTCTTAATAGCCTGTTTGCCAATGCCCTTGAGGCCATGCCCAACGGCGGCTTGCTCAGTATCGATATTGAGCACCCCAGGTCCGGTCAGGTGCGGATGGCCCTGAGCGATACCGGCAAAGGCATGACCAAGCAGCAGCAACAGATGGTCTTCAAGCCGTTTTTCACCACCAAACAGGGAGGGCTGGGCGTTGGCCTGGCCCTCGTCAAACGAATAATGGAGCGTTTTGAAGGCTCGGTCGAACTGACCAGCCAGGAGCAGGAAGGAACCCGCGTCTGTCTCAATTTCAAAGTGGCAACGGGAGGGGAATATGGAGCACAGCATACTGCTGGTCGAGGATGATGAACTCCTGGCCGAGAATATTCAGACCTACCTGGAGCGCAAAGACTTCGAGGTGACGGTCTGCCACTCGGCTGAAGAGGCGTTGGATAAACTGGGTACGTTCACCCCTGATGTGGTATTGACCGACAACTCGCTGCCGGGCATGAGCGGCCACGACTTGATCCAGAAGCTGCGCATCAGCGCGCCGGATCTGAAAGTGATCATGATGACCGGCTACGGCAATGTCGAAGATGCCGTGGTGGCGATGAAAGAGGGCGCTTTCCATTACGTCACCAAACCGGTGGCTTTGCCGGAGCTCAAGCTGTTGCTGGACAAGGCCCTGGCCACTGATCGAATGGAGCGCACGCTGTCGTTTTATCAGGAACGCGAGGCGCAGAAGTCAGGCGTACAGGCGTTGATTGGCGAATCGGCTCCGATGCAATACTTGAAAAACACCATCGCCCAGTTGCTCGACGCCGAGCGGCGCATGGCCAACACCGACCTGCCGCCGGTGCTGGTGGAAGGCGAGACCGGGACCGGCAAGGAACTGGTGGCCCGGGCCCTGCACTTCGACGGTCCGCGCGCCAAAGGCCCGTTCATTGAATTCAACTGCGCATCGATCCCGTCCAATCTGGTGGAGTCGGAACTGTTCGGCCACGAGAAGGGCGCCTTCACCGACGCCAAGGACCGTCGAGTCGGCCTGGTGGAAGCGGCCGATGGCGGCACGCTGTTTCTCGACGAAGTCGGGGAAATGGACCTGCTGCTGCAAGCCAAGCTGCTGAAGCTGCTGGAAGACCGGACCATTCGCCGGGTCGGCTCGGTGAAGGAGCGCAAAGTCGATTTGCGGGTGATCAGCGCGACCAACTGCAACCTCGAACAAATGGTGCAACAGGGCAAGTTTCGTCGAGACCTGTTCTTTCGCTTGAGGATTATCTCAATCAAGGTTCCGCGCCTGTATGCCCGCGGCGCCGACATCCTGCTGCTGGCCCGGCACTTCCTGGCGATCCATGGCAAACGCTATGGCAAACCGAATCTGCATTTCAGCGATCAGGCTGAAGACTTGCTGCTCAGCTACAGCTGGCCGGGCAACGTGCGCGAACTGCGTAACATGCTCGAGCAAACCGTGCTATTGGCGCAGAGCGATACGATTGCCGTCCATCAACTCAACGTGTGCCTGAGCCTGGTGGACGATCCGATCGTGCTGCAGGAACCCCAGCACCACGAACCGCGACCGGCCTACAACGGCACCGAGTCGATGAACCTGCCGGAAGTCGAGCGCGACATGGTGCGCAAGATGCTCGACAAGACCGACTGGAACGTCACCAAATCCGCGCGGTTGCTGGGCCTGAGCCGCGACATGCTGCGTTACCGGATCGAGAAACTTGGCCTCGCGCGCCCGGACAAACGTCAGTGGTGAGGCTTATTGCAACGTCGCCCCCTGGCGGATGAGGCATTCGAGCACGCATGAGGGGTCAAGGACCTCTTCGTTGACATAGACGCCGTGTACCGCGTCGTAGGAACGGATGAAGACGCGAACGGAGGCATCCGCGACGGTCGGCAACCTTGAGTCGTAGAACTCATGCTGGCTGGCAATCGGGATGAAATCCCGAGGCGCTGTCGGGATGTACGACCGAGGCGGCACTGTGCTCAGAGAGGGTGGCACCGGGTGGGCGAAAGGCTGGTCGGCCCCGTAATAATTGAAATCACTGCTGTAGTCGGTGGTGGGCGTCAGGGAGTCGTCCGCATGGGCGCCGGTAATGGCGGTCAGACTGAGGGCGAATACCAGGGTCAGATCAGTTGTTTTCATGGCAGCACCTGCGAAATCGGTTTTCCCGCACTTCCCCAAGGCCATTAACTATAGCTGCCGTACGGGCACGCGTTCGTGATGCCCGGATTACAACATTCCAACAAACGCTCAATGGGGTTTTTCAGAACCCTGATCTAGACTCGTGCCGGTCAACAAAGCCCCGACGCCTGGAGTGTGCAATGGAAATGCCGACCAAAGAAAACGCCATCGCCAGCAACCGCGATGCCTGGAACGATTCCGCCCGACACCACAAAGATTCCCCCGATTGGCAGGCCCTCGTGAAAGCGGTCTGTCATCGCGATTTTTCCTGCATCGATGACACACTCCGCGGTGTGCTGGAGCAGGTCGGCGTCGATGGCAAAGACGTGGTGCAACTGGGCTGCAACAACGGGCGGGAAAGTCTTTCGCTGTTTGCGCTGGGTGCTCGCAGCGTGGTGGGCGTCGACCAGTCCGGGGCGTTTCTCGATCAGGCGAGAGAACTGGCTGGCCTCTCACCGCATGAGCCCGAGTTCATCGAGGCCGACATTCATCATCTGCCGACCGAACTTCATGATCGCTTCGACGTGGCGCTGATCACCATCGGCGTCTTGAACTGGATGCCCGACATCGGCGAATTCTACCGCCATGTCGCGCAGACCCTCAAGCCCGGCGGTGCGTTGGTGGTGTACGAAACCCATCCGTTCCTGGAAATGTTTGACCCCGAGGCCGCCGATCCCTATCGCCTGGAGAGCTCGTACTTTCGCAGCGAGCCATTCGTGCAGGACCAGCCGATCGTCTACGAAGGCAAAGTCGACCAGCAAGCCGCGTCGTCCTACTGGTTCGTCCACACCCTGGGCGCCATCTTCACCGGAGCGATTGAGGCGGGGCTGCAGATCAGCCACTTCAAGGAATACCCGCATTCCAACCGCGAGGAAGTCTATGACCGGTATGAAAAGCAGACGGCGCAGTTGCCGTTGTGTTTTACGCTGGTGGGGGTGAAGCGCTGAGACCGAGTCGCGGCCATCGCTAGCAGGCTAGCTCCCACATTTGAATCCCGCCGAACACAAATGCCGTGTGCGCTGAAGATCTCTGTGGGAGCGGGCTTGCCCGCGATAGCTGCGACTCGGTCTATGCTCCGGTCATCAGGCGCTGGCCGCCCCCGTCACCACTGGCCGTCCCGGTTTGCGCAGCGGATCAAGCCGTGAGCCGGTGTAGTGGGTTTCGCGGTAGAAGCGCCAGCGGCCGAACAGGCCGTAGACGTGGGTGACGCGACCTTGTTCGTGATAGCCCATGCGGATGTGCAGCTTCAGCGCCGGGATGTTGTGGGTTTCGCAGACGTCCACCACCTTGTTGCAGCCCTGGGCCGCCATTGCCGCCCAGAGGTTTACCTGAGCATCCACCGACAGGCTGGTGCCGAAGTAGGGGCGGGACATTTCGCCGCCGAACTCGAAAAACTCACCAGGTTTGACCGGGAACCAGCAGCCGTAATAGTGACGGTCGTGGTAGTCGCGGATGCTGCCCCAGATGAACGCAATAGCGTGGCCCTCTTCGTCCAGATACATGTGCCCGGTGTGACCCTCGGTGGCGAGTTCGGCCATGGTCTCGACGCGGTCACCAAAATTCTTGGTAAAAGCGATGGCGTTTTCCGGGGTGATGGTCACCATGCGTAGGCCCGAATAGGGACGCAGTTTGTGCGGCTGTACCGGGCTGACCAGGTCACGTTCCATCCATAGAAGCTCCCAATGGAAGAACACGTAGCGTTTCCACAGCGTGTTGAACGTGCGGCTCAAGCCCTTTTGTTTTATGCGTTCGCGAAGCTTTTGGATGCTGCTCATGATGCTCTCCTTAGCCTAGGCCAGGGTGTGGGTGGAAACGCTTTTGTTGTGTATAGATCAAGCTTGAAAGTTCATATCAAAGCGCCAGCTCGGAATATGTTGCAACGTATGTAACTCATTCGAGGGCGGCTTCACCCGTCACCAGATGGCGGTTTGCAGCGCCGTAGGAAACCCGCGGTACACCGTGCAGGTGCCGCTCTAGAACAAGGGTTAGCGACTCTTCTGCGGGCAAGTAGGCATCACCGAAATCCGCGCCCAATTGAGTCGGATGAGCCATGATTTCCAGCAGACCGTCGGTCGGCATGACCTCATTGCGCAGGTCCATCGGATTACACATATAATCCGCGGTCGCACCCGCCAGGCTCTGCAAACGATTATTCAGCAAGGTCTTGAACACACGCTTGGGCAAGCTCAAGTTATGCCCCAGATTGCGCGCAACGCGCACGGGCACACCTTGGCTGGCGGCGAAGCGGGCGACGATTTCCCCGATGGGCCAGATGTTGTGGACGTGTTGATGGGAATCGATGTGGCTGGGCCGTACGCCGTTATCCACGCAGCGTTGCCATTGCGCCTTGAGTTCCTCCAGCACCGCATCACGGTCCCGGCGGCTGAGCCAGAGACGGTGGCGGGGCAGGTTGAGATCGAACACTCCGTTGCTGTCGCAGAAGTTCTTTCGCGCCAGAATCGACTGGCTCAACGGACGCCCGTAGGTGAGGTTGAAATGCAGGCCGATCCGGTCCTTGAGCAACGGATGCTGGGCCATGACGCACGCCGCTTCGAAGGCCGGCATATTGGCCATGGCCGTGGCGGAGCTGATCACCCCAGCCTGGAAGGCTCCGAGGATCACCGCGTTTTCGCACGGGCTGAGACCGAAGTCGTCAGCGTTGACTATGACTTGGTGAGGCATGGTCGATCTCCCTGTTTGTGTCGGTTGGCGCAGCCGCTTTGACCACCGGGGCGACGGGGGCCGGTTTGGCAACAACGGCTGCTGCCGCACGTTTGGCTCGCCGTTTCAGCAGCAAGGGTTTGAGCCGCTGCCAGAGTCTCAGGGCCAGGCCTAACGCCAGGCCGCTGGGGCGCCAGGAATAGAAACTCCAGCGCCAGTGTTCCAGTTGCCCGGTCATGCGTTCGTGGAGTTGATGACTGGAGTTTTCCAGGCTCACCCGCGAGGCGTCGATCCAGCGCCAGTGCTCGTCCAGTCCCCAGCGAATCCACTCTTCGAGCAATACCCGACCGCTGCCCAGATCGGCGTATTGCGGCAGGAACGCCAGGTTGTAATCGTACAGTCGGCCTTGCTCCAGCAGCCCGAGGCGGTAGCTGATGCAGCGCCCGTCCAGTTCCAGCACCACGACCCGCACCAGCCCCTGTTCGGCGAGGGCAGTGAAGGCACGGTCCATCCATTGTCGGTGGCGTTCGTCGGCGAAAATCCCGACGCCTTCATCACCCTTCCAACTGACCGCTTCGACTTCACTGATGGCCTGCAACAACGGGCCCATGGTCGACGCATCGGGGGTGATCCGCCGAACGACAGCGCCACACGCCGCAATGCGTTTGCGTGCGCGGCGCAGTTTGTAGCGTGGGTCACCCGAGACTTCCTGATGGTCCGTGTCGCTGATCACGTGCACCGGCACCCGACAGCTGAGGCGTCGTTCGCCGGTCGAACTGTGGGCCATCCACTCGGTCAGCGCGCTTTCTTCGCCGACCGGTTCCGACAACTCGTTGAGTTGCAGCAGGGCATGGGGCAGCTGTCGACGGATCTCGATCAGTGCCTTGCGGATATTTTCCGAGTCCGTTTTCGCGAGGAACGCAAGGCGGTCGGCGAGTGGATAGCCAAGGTGATGCAATACGCGAAACGGCAACCTGGCGAAACGTTCGACTGAGGCCACCAACGGCAAACACAAGACCAGCTCATTACCCTGCCAGCCGAGCAACACATGCAAGCCTTGTCCGGTGGACAGAGCCTGTTCGGACGCGCGCATCCAGGCCAGGGTGTTGAACGGCGTGTGGTCCGTCACGCGCAAACGCAACGCTTCATAAGCCGTTTCCGGGAAGTCGGCGGCGCACAACGAAGTGCGCCATTCGAATCGTGCTGCCATAAGGTCAGGTCACCGCTTCTGTGGCAGGTTCACGGGCCGGTTTGCGCAAGGCATCCAGGCGTGAGCCGCTGTAATGGGTTTCGCGGTAGAAGCGCCAACGGCCAAACAGCTCGTAGACGTTCATGATCCGCCCTTGTTCCTGGTATCCGGTGCGTATGTGAAGCTTGAGAGCAGGGACATTGGTGGACTCACAGACATCCACCACCGTGTGGCAGCCTTGGGCCAACATGGCTTTCCACAATTCCGTCTGCAGGTCCATCGACAGCGCGGTGCCCCAATACGCGCGGGTCAGTTCGCCGCCGAATTCGAAGAATTCACCTTCTTTCACCGGGAACCAGCAGCCGTAATAGTGCTTGTCGTAATAGTTGCGTGCCGCGCCCCAGATGAAGGCCACTGCGTCACCCTTGTCGTCCAGGTGCATCTGCCCGGTATAACCTTCGCGGGCCAGCTCGGCCATGGTGTCCACGCGGTCACCGAAGTAACGGGTGAAGGCCACGGCGTTCTCTGGGGTGATGGCGACCAATTGCAGCGGTGGGTAAGGCCTGAGTTTGTACGGCGGTACCGGGCTGACCAGGTCGCGCTCCATCCACAACAGTTCCTGGTGGGAAAACACGTAGTGTTTCCAGATTTTTTTACCGGTGGCACGCCAGCCTTTTTGTCGTATGTGTCGGATTAGTTTCTGCAATACGCTCATGTTATTGACTCCTGACGGTCTGTGCCGTGAGTGGAGTGATGCGAGGTGCGGCCAATGGCCGGGGTCGCAATGCAATACTTGGCAATTCATGAGGCGCTCCAGCTGAGATTGAACAGGGTCCGTCCTGGCAGCTCGAAGCTGACGCGACCGTCCTGACAGTTGAATGGCGCGTCGCGGGCTCGGTTGTCGGCGCCGAAGTAGCGTAATGAACCGTTGGCCAGCGGACACTGGACTCCGGACAGGTCCACACGCTGCACACGCGTGGCTTTATTGACGCCCAAAAGGCTGCGCTTCTGGTCCTCGGCCATGGCCAGCACGTCGACTTCGAAGGCGTCGTTATCGAGGAGCATCACGTCGTGCAGCCAGTTCTGGCGGATGAACTGGTGGGCCAGGCCGACGGGCTTGAGCTCGAAGCGATCGTCGCCAAGCACGCGCAACATGCCTTTGGGGTAGTTCGGTTCGTCGGCGGCCTGGAACCAGCTCAGCATCTCCAGCAAACCGTCCTGGGACGAGTTGATGACGACCGACGCCCACCACAACGAGGCGAAGTGGGTGTCCTGATCGTAAGGGCTGAGGCTGGAGCCGCTGGACATGTTGGTCTGGTCCAGCAGCAAGGCTTTGCGCGGCCGGCCCTGGGCGTCGAGGCCGACCAGCTCGGCGGCGCGGCGCACGCTGTCACGGTAGACCCGTGTCGCCAGCAGGTCGCGAATCATCCATTCGTGCCAGGCCAGGGCATCGATGTTGTCGCCGGATTCGGCCAGCAAGCGCTTGGCCCAATCGATGCCGCGCTTGTCGGCGGCGTTGTCGGCGAACGGGCCGTTGACCAGCCGTGAACTGGCAGGCATGGCAATACGCACGCCGGCCTTGGCGTTGGCAGGGTTGCTGCGCACCTGCCGGGCCATGCTGTTGAAGATGCTTTGGTAGTGGGCGTAGTCCGGGTAGTTGAGGTTCGGCTCGTCGGCAAAACCGATGTAATGCGTGCCTTTGCCGCCAAGGGCCCGGGTCGATGCAAGCCAGGCGTCGAGCCCGGCGTTGCTCTGGGTGTCGGCGCGCAGGTCCGCCTGGCGCTGGCTCCCGGCCAACAGCGTGATGTCCTGGGTGATGCCGAAGCGGTCCTGATACAGCCGCCGGAAATCATCTTCGTACTGCGGGTTCTTCGCCGTGATGTCGACGAAGCTGTAATAAGTCCCTGCCTGTGGCTTGAGTGCATCGAGCATTGCATAACTCGATTCCGGCACTTTGACGTAGGGCAGGGCGATGCCGAGGTTCGGGGTTGGTCCCAGCATTTTGTTGTGCAACGTCAACCGGACCTGGCCATCGTCCTCGCGCAGGGGCTTGAGCTGCTGCGGGTTCTGGGCGAAGAGGTTGGCGGTGCCGTCGAGCCAGAACGCCACTTTGCCGCTGCCTTGCAGGTGAAGGCGCCAGACTTGTGGCTCGGTGGTGACGGGCAACTCGACCTTGTCGAACTGCCAATAACCTCGATACGGTTTCAGCGTCAGCGCCACTTGTTTGCCGTCGCCCACGCGTTGCGCTTGCAGGGCGCTGACGCCGCCGTGGAACTTGCCGGCGAGCACCGCGTGTTCGCCCGGCGCCACCTTGAAATACAGCTCATCACCATTGTGGGTTTCGGCGCTGAAATGCACCTTGGCCGGGGCGAACAGCGCCACCGTGCTGTCGTCGTGTTCAACCCGGTAGCGACGGAAGCTGTAGCCCGGAATTTCCAGTTGATAGCTGGACGCACTCGGCGTCAACGGCCAGCTCTGACTGCCGCGTGATTCACTGGCGGCGATCAGTCGCTCGCCCCGCAATTTGCCCTGGCCATCAAGCAGGTACAGGCGTTCTTCGTTGGCATCCGCCTGCCACGCCGGTGCCCAGCGAATGGTCAGGGTGTCGGGGCGATTCGGTTGCAGGTACAGGCTGCCGTCGCGAATGTCGGCCCAACGCATGGGCGCCGCCTGGGCGCTCAGCGTGAGGCCCAGACTCAACAGCAGGGCCAGGCGTTTCATGCCGACTTCCGTTGCAGCATCTGCAGCATCGGCGCTACATCGCTGGGCAGGATGATCAGGGTTTGCCAGACCGGCACGCCGCTCAACCGGCAGTACATCACCAGCAACGCGAGGGTCACCGCGACGTAGGCGATGGACGACGCGGCCGCCGCGCCGACAATCCCGTAGGCCGGAATCAGCACCAGGTTCAGCGCCAGGTTCAGCAGGGCGCCGAGGCCCATCAATAACGAGATCGTGCCAGGACGGTTTTTACCCAGCAGGTCCAGGCGCAGGATGCTCGCGTAACACAGGCCGAGCAGGCCCGGCAGCAGCGCCAACAAGGCCGGATACGCCGGCTGATAGGCCACGCCAAACAGCGTCACGATCAGCCATTCGCCGATCACGGCCATGGTCACGCAAGCGCCGAGCATCACCGTGGCGGTCAGGCGCAACGCCAATGGGGTCACTTTGTCGATGCCTTCCTCCTGTTGCAGCAGGCGTTTCATCAGCGGTGTGGTCACCGCTTCCGGGACGATCAGCAGCAATTCGGCGGCGGCGCTGGCCATGGCGTAATGACCGAGCGCGGTACTGCCGAGTAGGGCGCCGATGAACAGGTAATCGGAGCGCAGGATCACTTGCTGGAACAGCAGGTCCGGATGGCTGCGGGCGCTGTAGCGCAGCAGCTCATTCTGACTGGCGCGGTCCCATTGCAATTTCAAGGGCTGAGCGCGTTTGAGCCAGAACCAGCCCGCCAGCACCACCAGGCTGATGCCTGCCAGCCAACTGATCAGCGCCGCTTCCAGCGCCGAGTCTTTCCACATCCAGAACAAGGCGAGAAACAGCAGCAGCGGCGCCAGGGATTCCACCAGGCGCAACGCGTTGAAGGCCACCACGCCGCCCGACGCGTTATGCAACGTCAGCAGTCCGCTCTTGAGCACGGTCAACGGCACCGCCAGCAGCAACAGCCACGCGAGCAGGCCCAGTTGCGTGGTGATGTCGAGTTCACTGCCGAACTCGCGCACCAGAGCGACCACCAGCAAGGTCAAGAGACCTGCCAGCAAACAACCGAACACCAGCACCTGACTCAGCAGCAACCCCATGGGCCGTTGCTTGGCCGCCTGAAAACCCACCGCCGAATTCAGCCCGCCGCTGGTGGCGGCGCTGATCAGATCGGGCAGGGTGCTGAGCAGGGCAAACAAGCCCCGTTCGCTTGGCCCGAGGATCCGTGCGAGCAACACGTTGCGCATCAGCCGCAAACCGATCATTGCCAGTTTGGTGCCCATGCTCAGGGCCAGATGCTTGAGGTAATGGCTGCGGCTCATGCGCGTGCCCCGCGGTACAGGCGCCACGAAAGCAGCTGCGGATTACGCGCCACCCGTTGACTGACGCCGAAGCGTGGCAGGTTCAAGGGATCGTCGCTGCCCCGATAAATCCCGGTGCCCGTGCCCAGGGCAAACGGGAAGTCGTGGTCGGCCACGTGTTCGCGCACCCGCGCATCGTTGTCGCCGTTGGGGTAGCAATAGACCGGCAGCGGCCGGTTGCAGCCATTGTGCAAGGCATCGCGGCTACGGCTCAGTTCTTCATGCAAACGCTGATCGTCGAGGCCGGTGAGAATCGAATGGCTGGCACCGTGCGGGCCGAACCGCACCAGTCCCGAGGCTTCCAGCATGCGCACCTGATGCCAGTCCAGCGCCTGGGGCAATGACTCGTCCGGGCACTCATCGGTGAGGCGATTCAGGTCAGCAGGGCTGAGGGTTTTCAAACTTTGCAGAAAGTGCAGCAGGGCCAGGCTGCGACGCTCCATGTCCAGTTCATCGAAGGGCACCGGTAATGGCCGACCGAGCTCTTTCAGGCAGTCGATCAATTGCATCCGGGCGCGTTCACCGTAGCTGCCCCAAAGGGTTTCGCCGATGCTTTCCCACCAGAACCGCTGACGACTACCAATGAAATCGGTGGAGAGAAAAATGCTCGCCGGCACCTGGTATTTTTGCAGCAGCGGGAAGGCATTCAGCGCATTGTCGCGCCAGCCGTCGTCGAAGGTCAGGGTGATTTTCGGGCGATCCGACCTCACCTTGCCCGGTTGCAAGATGTCCATCAACGAAACGCAGTCGAAGTGTTTTTTCAGCCACACCAGCAAGTGTTCGAACGCCTTCGGCCCGACACACAGCTCATTGCGGTGGGGGAGTTCGGCGGCGTGGTCGCTGGCCAGCACCCGGTGCAGCATCAGGATCACACCGGCGCCTTGCAGTTGATTGCGGCCCACCGGCGAGTTGAGATAAAGCCAGCCACTGGTACGTTTTAATAGTTGTTTGATTGCCATGGCTCAGTCCTTTCAACGGTTTTGCTCAGGGTTCCACTGGGCGTACCGCTGCCCCCGCAGGAACTGCCACAGACCGATACTCATCCCGACCAGGGTCACCAGAAGGAACGCGGCGAGGCGAAAGGGTTTGGGCAACCGGTGTTGCGAATCCAGCAGGCCGGCAATGGCCACGGCGTAACCGAGCAGCTGCGCGACCAGGCTCAGGCGATAGAAACCGTGTTCTTCCCACAGCCAGAAATTGCTCAGCAGCAGCGGCAGCAACAGGATCGGCGCCAGTCGGCGGATCAACTTGTGGCTGATCAAGGCAATCGAATACAGGCCATGCTTCAGCGGGTTGAGCAGCTCGCTGCGCTGGGCCAGGCTTTGCAGCCCCCCGACAGTGACCCGCTGACGGCGGCGGAATTGTTTGTCCGCTTCATCGACGCCGTGGTCGATCACCTGCGCTTCAGGCACATAGACAATGCGTTTGAACGCCACTGGCGCACAGGTGCTGATGAAGAAGTCATCGTTGACCTCGGCCGGCACGTCCTGGAACAACTCGCGGCGCAGGGCGAGCAGGGCGCCGTCGGCGGAGACCATGCAGCCAGTGCGGTTTTCCACACGGCGCAGCCAGCCTTCGTAATGCCGATAGAGGCTGTCGCCGATGCTCAGGCCACCGCCGGTGACAGGGATCACCATATGCCCGGCGCAGGCGCCGACTTGCGGATCGCACAGCGGCGCCAGCAAGTGCCCGAGGGTGTCGCGGGACCATTGGTTGTCGGCATCGGTGAACACCAAAATATCGCAGGTGCTCAACGCAACGCCGGCATTCAGGGTCGCGGCCTTCCCCTGGCGGGGCAGGTCGAGAATAGTGATGCGCGGGTCGATGACTTTGCGTGCACAGGCGACGGTGTCATCGGTCGAACCGTCGCTGGCCAGAATGATCTGCAGCGAGGCCGGCTGATAATCCTGGGCGAGCAAGGTGCGCAGCTTGTGTTCGATGTGCCGCGCTTCGTTGTGAGCGGCAATCACGATGCTGATGTTCATCGGTTCCGGCGCCGCATGGCTGCGCGCTGCAAACAACGGCGCCAGCATTGTCAGCAGCAGCGGATAACCCAGGTAGGCGTAGACCGGCAACAACAGGCACAACCAGAAAATGAATTCAGCCACGGGCAGGCCTCCTGGCTTTCCAATGACACAGACTGAGGATGAACGCGGCGCCAGCAAGGTGCAGACGCAACCAGTGCAGGCCCCAGAGTTGCAGGGTCAAAAGCAGATCGCGGTGTTTGAGTGTCTGGCGCAGGCTGAGGAAAAGCGCCGGCAAACTGGTGACGAACAACATGAACAACGCCACGTGGGGGAACCCGTCGAGCAGGGCGGTGATTGCGAGGAAATCCAGAACCCAGGCGGCGAGCGAGAGCATCGGGAAACGCAGCAGACGAATGCTCATCCCGTGGCTGCGCAATAGCTGCAGATGGCTGCCCTGACGCCAGAATTCCTTGCCCAACCATTCACGCCAGCTGCACTCATACCCCCAATGCAGCGCGACGGTCTGGTTGACTGACAGCAGGCGGGCGCCCGAGTGGGACAGGCGCATGGTGAAATCCTTGTCCTCGCCGGTACGCAGGTTTTCATCAAAGCCACCGACCTTGTCGAACCAGTGGCGGCGCATCAAGAGGTTGGAGCTGGGCAGCCAGCGCACCGTTTGCACTGTCTCATCGTTCGGACGCAGCGTACGGCGTTGCCAGGCGTCGGCATACCACGGCGCTTGGGCCGGGGTGTGCATGTCCAGCCCGAGGACGTCGACCTGAACGGCGGGTTCGATTTTCAACAACAGCGTGAGCCAGTCCTCAGGCATCTCGACATCGGCATCGATGAAGGCCAGCCATTCGCCGGTGGCGACCGCGGCGCCGCGATTGCGCAGGGCGCCGATCAGCAAACCTGGCAGTACCAGCACCTGCGCGCCCAATTGTCGGGCAATGTGCGGGCCCTGATCCTCGGAGCCGTTGTCGGCGACGATCAGCTCGCATTCCAACCCGGCGGCGATGGCGGCGCGTTGCGCAGCCAGCAGGGTCCGGGCGATGTGATGGGCTTCGTTGTACATCGGGATGACAATGCTGATGCGGCTCATGCCTTGGCCTCCACGAGTGGGCTTTGTTCGGCTTTCAAACGCAGCACGCTGGTCAGGGCGAGCATGATCCACACGTACTTCTGGTTAGGTGCGCTGAGGAACATCAGAAACAGGGCAAGCGCCAGAAAACTCATGCTCAGGTGCGTCAGCAGATCCGCTTGCTCGCGGTTGCTTCGCTGTATCCATGCACGACGTGCGCGGACCAGGTTGTAAAAGCCGAGGCCAAGCATGCCGACGAACAACAGGCCGGCGGGAATCCCCAGCTCACTGAAGATTTCCAGGTAGGTGTTGTGGGCGCGGCGGTACAGGTCACCGATTTTGCGGTTGGCCGAAAACGCCTTGGCGTAACCGGTGGTGGCGTAGTGCAGCGGGAACGTCCCGGGGCCGGTGCCCAGCAACGGGTTCTCGCGGATCATCTCGCTACCGACCACGATGTACGAGGCGCGACGGCCGAGAGATTGGTCCTGGCTCTTGGCGCCAGCGCTCAAGATGCTCAAGGACTGAATGCGCTCGATGTACCCCTTCGGCATCGCATAAAGGGCCAGCGGAATCACGATCACCAGGCCCAGCATGGCAAACCCCAGATGCCGTGGACGGATGCGTTTGAGCTCGGCGCGGTAGTGCCAGACGCCGATCATCAGACTGAGGAACAGCACCACCAGGCCCGAACGTGATTCGGTCTTGGTCATGCCGCCCAGCAGCAATATGCAGCAAGCGACCCAGAACAACCGATGCAGGAAGTGCGGGCTGCGCACCACCAACAGCAAGCCGAGCGGCACGGCGAAGGCGATCAGCATGGCAAAGGCGTTCGGGTCTTCCAGCAGGCCGGCAGCACGACCCTGATCCTGATATTTGCTGGAGAATATCGCCAGCACGCAGGTCGCGGTGACACTGAGGGTGACCATTTTGGCGAACAGGTCCATGTTCAGCTCGCGGCCGATCAGCAGGGTGATCACAAACAGCACCAGGCCGACACTCAGCTCCCGCAGATGGCTCATGGACATGCCCATGTTGTCGGTGTTGATCGTGCTCAGCAGGTACAAGACCATGAACCAGATCAGGTAGCGCCAGATGTTGCTGCGCAGGCGATCGGAGGGAATCTGGTGGATGGCCAGTTGCAGCATCAGGATCACGGCCAGTGAGGCGCCGAGGAACTTGGTGCCCGACAGCGAGTTGTCCTTGAAGAAACCTTCGAACGGCACCAGCGCCGCGATCCCGAGCAAACCCCACGTGGGTTTTCGGTAAAGCAGCGCGACACCGACCAGGCCCAGCACCGCCCCCGGCGCCAGAAACGGATAAGGGCTGGCCAGCAATCCAAGGCAGACCAGGCCGAACAAACTGACGATCGAGAGCGGAAAGATCACGCGCGTGCCTCCCGTGCAGTACGGAGATAAAGTTGCGACCAGCGTTCGGCCAGGGCCTTGAGGTCGTAACGGTCCAATTGCGTACGTTTTGCGTTGTCGATCAGCTCGCGAGCCATGGTCGGTTCAGTCAGCAACGAACCGATCTGGCGGGCGAGGGCGGCGCTGTCGGCGGGTGTCGCCAGCAGGCCGTTGTGTCGGTCTTGCAGCACATCGGGAATCCCGCCGACACCGAACGCCACCACCGGCACGCCGGCTTGCATCGCTTCGAGCAGAATCATCGGCGTGCCTTCGGTGCGCGAGCTGATCACCAGCGCATCGAGTTGTCGCCACCACACACTCATGTCGGTCTGATAACCGGGCAGGGTGATGCGGTCCTGCAAACCCGCTTCGTTGATGCGCGCCAGCAGCGTCTCCCGTTCCGGGCCGTCGCCGAGCATCACGGCGTCCAGTTGCGGGTGTTGCCGGCAGAGTGGAATCAGCGCATCGAGAAAAAAGTCGGGGCCTTTTTCACTGCTCAGCCGCCCGACATAACCCGCCAGCCAACGCTGGCGGCCCACGTTGTGCGGTGGCAGTCCGGGAGCCGCCGGTAAACCATTGGGAATTACTTGCAGCTTTTCCGCCCTGACGCTGGCCTGGCGGCACAGCACGGCGATGCTTTCTGCGACGCAAACCACGCGATTCACCGACGCAGTGCGGCACAGTTGCAGGCTCAGCCAGGTGTAGAACTTCTGCTTGCGACTGCGCGGTGTGAAACCGTGCTGCGTAATCACCAGCGGCAGGCGCAACAGCGTTGCGCCCACCCAGCCAAACAACAGGCCCTTGAAATTGTGCGTATTGATCAACGGCCGTTCTGCCCGGCGCTGGCGCAAATGCGCCAGCAGTTCCCCCAGCCCCGCGCAACCCCGGCAGTCGACCCCCGCCTGGCGAAACCGCGCGATCAAGTCTGGCGGCGCATCGAGAAACAGCACCTGGTGCTGCCCCGGCGTCGCCAGGCAATGGTCCAGCAGCATCCGCTCAGCCCCGTAGAAGCCGCCGCTGCTGAGCAAATGAATGATCGGCAGGGAAGGGATGAGCGGCGCGTTCAATTGCGCACCCAATGCACGAGCCCAGGCACGGACCAGTTGCTGTGTGGATTGGTCGGATCCGCGTTCTGATCGTTGATCACCAACAGCACCGGCAAGCCCAGTTCGTGGGTGATTTGCGCTGGGTGTTTGAAACGGTGATCGAAGAACTCACGCACGTAGACCAGGGCAATCGCCAGCAAGAGACCGGTGAACAAGCCGAACGGAATGATCAGCATCGGTTTCGGGAACGCCGCTTCGGTAGGCTCATACGGCGGGCTGAGCACCCGAGCGTTGGACAGGTCGTTGTCCAGCGAGCGTGCGCTGCTGCTTTCGGCGAAGCGCTGGGCATACGTCGAGAACGCCGCGTGCAACGCGTTGATCTCGGTGTCCATCTGCCGCAGCTTGCTCTGGGTTTCCTGCAACTGGTGGATGCGCTCCTTGAACTCGGCAATGCGCTTGGTTTTCTGGTCGATCACCGAGCTGACAATCGCCAGGTCAGTGTTGCGCTCCTGAATCCGGTTGCTGACCACTTTCAGAAACTGCTGGCGGGTGCGGGCGATTTGCTCGCGGGTCAACAGCATCGGTTCGCTGCCGGGCTGGAAGATCGCCAGGTCGTTCATGTAGCGGCTGACCTGCGTGGTCAGGGCTTCACCCATCTGTTTGATCTCACGATCCTCGAACGCCACGTTGTCCACGGTGGTGGTGAAGGTGTAGGGGAAGGTGTAATCGTTGAGTTTCGAATTGCTCGCCGCGGCCAGGCTGGTTTTCAGGTATTCGAGCCAGCGTTGGCTTTGCAGCAGGCGATCGCGGTACAGGTTGAGCGCTTGCTCTTCGGTGTTGATTGCATTGAGGCGGAAGGTGATTTCTTCCTTCGGATCGGACGAGCCGACCGCTTCAAGTAAGCCCAGCCGAGTGCCTTCCAGGCCATCGAGACGCACCTGGTACTGCTTCTTCTTGGTTTCGTAGAACGACTGTGGCAAGTCGATCGATTGCAGGTCCTGGCGGCTGGTCAAGTAGTTCTGCAGCAAGGCAGCAACAAACTTGGTGCCCTGGGCCGGATTGTCGAAGCTATAGATGATGGAGATCACGTTGGAGCCTGGCAGCGTCTCGATTTTCAGACTGTCCATCGCCTCTTGAGTCAGTGCATCCAGCGCCGTGTCACGCACCGGATCAGTTTCCAGGCCCAAGGCGTCTTTCATCGGGTTGATCACGTATTCGCGCAGCGGTGTGGTCACGTACTGCTTGAACGGCTGGGTCACCAGTTTGTTGAAGACGCCAGGGGTGGGCGTGTACTCACCCTTGTCGCGCAACTCGCTGATGGTCTGCCGGATCAAGGCTGGCGAACGCAGGATATTGCTCTCGGTTTCCATGTCCGCCAGGGACGGTGGAATGAACGAGGCGTTCTCCTGGTTGAGGGATGTGGTGGCGTCTCCCTGTGAGAGTTTTTTGGACTGCACGATCACCTGGGCGGTGATATCGAAGCTCTGTTTGAGCATCAGCGGCAAGACCAGGGCGATCACTGCAAAGATCAGGAAGACTCTTTTCACCAGCTGCTTGTTGGCGAAAAAGATCCTGAAGAACTCGTGCAGGTAGTTTTCCTTTGGATTCATGGTCGGTCACCTGAGAGTTAGTTGCTGTCACTGTCTTTGTTGTCGACGCGGTAGCCGAAGCTGAAGCCCACGCCCTGGAACAACACCACGTCTGCCAGTTGCCGCGCGAGCTCACCGGCGCTGGCCAGTTTGGTCTTGGGCACATAGAGCATGTCGTCCGGCTGCAGGTAGGCGATCTGCGATGCATCGCCGGCCAATGCCTTTTCGACGTCGTAGCGCACGGCCTGCACCTGATTACCGTTGCGGCGCATGATCATCACCGAATCGAGCCGTGCCTTGGTATTGCTGCCACGGGCCAGGGTCAGCGCTTCAAGCACCGAGACTGGCCGGCGAATCGGGTAGGAACCCGGTTGGCCCACTTCGCCCAGCACATAGATTTCGTTACCCGCCGTAGACTTCAGCAGCACATCGACGGTCATCCGTCCCGGCAGCTTCGCGTAGCGTTGGTTGAGGAAGGTTTCCAGTTGATTGACGGTCATGCCTTGCAGCGGCACGGCGCCGATTTCCGGGAAGCTGGCGTAGCCGTCGGTGCCCACGGTGATCTCCCGGCTCATGCCGGTCGCAGGGTGGTTCAGGGCACTTTTGAGGTTCGCCTCGTTGCTCAGCGGGCTGATGACCTGCACGGACAGCTGGTTGCGGTTAGGCTGGAACAGCTGTTTGCGCTGGTAGGCCCGCTGGATTTCCTCACGCGCTTGTTCGGACGTCAGCCCGGCGATTTTCACCGAGGTGTTGGCGCCCGGCAGTTCAATGGTGCCATCGGGCAGCACCAGTTGATTGCCATTGAGCTGGCTGGCGGCGGTGAAGTTCAGGCCGATCTGGTCACCGGACTGGATGCGGTAGGCGTCCGAGCCGCTGGTGCTGATGTGGAAGATCACGTCCAGCACATCCTGTGGCCGCAAGGTCTGTTCGACCTTGGGCATGTCGGTGGCCTGGGCATTGGCCGGTGAGGCCGTGAGGATATTCACCGGCATGTGCTGGGTTTCGGAAGTGCTGGTGCAACCTGCAAGCGGCAGCAACAGCAGGACAAGCATCTTGGCGTTCATGTCGTCATCCTTTTCTGATTGCTCACAGGTTTTTGTAAAGCCACTTCGGCATGTAGTACTTGCGTCGGTTGAACACGCTGCCGACCAGTTTCGCGCCGGCCTGGGTCAGGCGCTGAACCGCCGCCTGCGCCACTTCCCAGCGCGTGTCCTCGGAGCGCACGACCATGATCACGCCGTCCACCTGGGTGCTGATGATCATGGTGTCGGACGCCGAGTACACCGCGTCGCCATCGATCACCACGAAGCGATACTGACTGCCGAGCTGATCGAGCAGCGGGCCCAGGCGTTCGGGTGTCAGGTGCTCAGTGCCGCGCACATACCGGCCGTTAGGCAGGATGTGGAAGGGCAGGCTGGACACGTTCACCACGCAGTCCTGCAACAGCGGCGGGCTCTGGGTGTTGAACAGCAGGTCGCGAAAACCGCGCTCCTTGGTCAGCCCCATCTGCTGCGTGAGGTTGGTCGAGGACTGGCTGGCATCGACCAGCAGCACCTCGCCGCTGCTCATTTGCGCCAGCTGGCTGGCAAGAGCCAGGGCACTGGTGGTGGTACCTGCGCCGGGGTTGGCGGCGGTCAGGAATAGGATCCGCAGATCTTGATCGAGCACGGTCGAAGTCAGGTTGGACTCGCTCGGGTTGGCAATGCTTAGGCTTTTGGCTGATGAACCGTCCATTTAACTCGCTCCGTGGCCGCTGAACACTTTGAAGGGGGTTTTCAACAGGATCTTCAGATCAAGCAACAGGCTCTGCTCGGCGATATAGCTGAGGTCCAACTCAACGCGCTGGTCGAAGTCGATATTGCTGCGCCCGGAGATCTGCCACAGGCCGGTCATGCCGGGGTAGATGCTCAGGCGTGCAAGGTGGTTGTCCTTGTAGCGGTAGGCGTTGAACGAGGTTGGGCGCGGGCCCACCAGGCGCATGTCGCCCATCACCACATTGAACAGGTTCGGCAGCTCATCCAGGCTGCTGCGCCGCAGGAAACCGCCGATGCCGGTGATGCGCGGGTCCTTGTCGATCTTGAAATCAATCGCGTCCGCGCCATGCTTGTTCAGGTGACGCAGGGACTCCTTGAGCTCCTCGGCGTTGGCCACCATGGTGCGGAACTTGTACATGCCAAACTTGCGACCGCGGTAGCCCGTGCGTTTTTGCACGAACATCACCGGTCCCGGGCTGCTGAGTTTGATTGCCAGTGCCAGGCCCAGCAGGATGGGCGAGATCAGCAGCAGGATCACCAGCGCACCTAAGCAGGCGACCACGCGGTTGGTGCGTGACAGCGTCCATGGCCGACCACCGTCACGGCCGGTCATCCAGCCACGACCCTGCATATGGATCGCGGTATCAAGGCGCATTCGGTGCTCCGGGTCGAGGCGCTTGTCTCGGCGCATCTGTTGCAGGGGCACCGTTTTTTCATGTCCAGTCATAGAATCCTCCGCTGAAGTTCAGCCGCTAGCGGCGCGTGGGCGATAGGCAGTGGGTAGTAATCACGGAACCAGGCGATGAAGCGCCCGAGTCCCTCATCCAGCTCGATACAAGGCTGAAATCCGGTTGCCCGAGCCAGGTCACTGGCATCGGCGCAGGTGTTGAGCACGTCGCCCGGCTGCAGCGGCAGCAACTCGACGAGGGCTTTTTGTCCAAGGTGTTTTTCCAGTAGTGCCAGGTAATCCTTGAGCTCCACCGGGTGTTGGCCGCCGATGTTGAAGATCCGCCACGGCGCCATGCTGCTGGCCGGGTCCGGCTGTTCACGGTCCCATTCGGCGTTGGCGTGCGGTGGACGCTCGATCAGGCGCGCGATGCTTTCGATGATGTCGTCGATGTACGTGAAGTCGCGCTGGTGCTCGCCGTAGTTGAACAACTTCAGCGGCTGCCCTTCGGCAATAGCCCGGGCGAACTGGATCGGCGACATGTCCGGCCGACCCCAAGGCCCGTACACGGTGAAAAAGCGCAGACCGGTGCAGGGAATGCCGAACAAGTGGCTGTAGCTGTGGGCCATCAGCTCGTTGGCTTTCTTGGTCGCGGCATACAGCGACAGCGGATGGTTGACGCCATCCTTCACCGAATAAGGTGTGTGCTGGTTGGCGCCGTACACCGAACTGGACGAGGCGTAGATCAGGTGTTTGACCGGGTGGTTGCGGCAGCTTTCGAGGATGTTGAGGAACCCGCTCAAATTGCTGTCGAGGTAAGCCCGAGGGTTTTCCAGGGAGTAACGCACCCCGGCCTGGGCCGCGAGGTGAATCACCACCTCGGGTTGTTCACGGACAAACAAGGCCTCGATGGCCGGACCATCAGCCAAGTCAACCGTTGCGAGCTGGAAAGCGCCAACCTGCTCCTGCACCCAATCCACGCGATCGTGTTTGAGTTGCGGGTCGTAGTAATCGTTGAAGTTGTCCAGCCCGCACACATCGTGCCCGTCACGGATCAGCCGCAACACGCAATGGGCTCCAATGAAACCGGCTGCTCCGGTGACGAGAATCTTCATGGCCGCGGCGCCTCGGGAACGATATGCCGCAGGCCGATGCCGCTGTAGTGCAAACCTGCTGCCGCGACCTGTTCCGGGTTGTAGAGGTTGCGACCGTCGACGATCACCCGCGAACGCAGTTTGCTCGCCAGCAAGTCAAAGTCGACCACGCGGAAGTTCTTCCACTCGGTGCAGATCACCAAGGCGTCGGCATCTTCCAGGGTGTCGTCGCGGGTGGCGCAAAGGTGCAGGTTATTGCGGTAGCCGTAGATGCGCCGGCATTCGGACATGGCTTCCGGGTCATAGGCCTGCACGCTCGCGCCTTCGGCCCACAGCGCTTCCATCAGGTAACGGCTGGGGGCTTCGCGCATGTCATCGGTGTTGGGCTTGAATGCCAGGCCCCAGATCGCGATGGATTTGCCGGCCAGGCCTTCGGGGAACTGCGATTTCAGTTTGCTGAAGAGGATGTGGCGCTGGCTGTCGTTGACGTCAGTGACGCTGCGCAGCAGACGCAACGGCATGCCGTTGTGTTCGGCGGTGTGCAACAGGGCGCGCAGATCCTTGGGAAAGCACGAGCCACCAAAACCGCAACCCGGGTAGATGAAGTGGTAACCGATGCGCGGGTCCGAACCGATGCCTTTGCGCACCGCTTCGATGTCGGCTCCCAGCAGTTCGGTGAGGTTGGCCAGTTCGTTCATGAAACTGATGCGCGTGGCGAGCATCGCATTGGCCGCGTACTTGGTCAGCTCGGCGCTGCGGTTGTCCATGAACATGAGTTTTTCATGGTTGCGGCAGAACGGTGCGTAGAGCTCGCTCAGTTGGCCGCGGGCTTCCTCGTCGTCGGTGCCGACGATGATCCGGTCCGGGCGCATGCAGTCGGCGAGTGCGCTGCCTTCCTTGAGAAACTCGGGATTGGACACTACCCGCACATTGAGGGCGCTCTTGCCACGACGAAGCAGTTCTTCGTTGGCGGTGGCGGCCACCTGGTCCGCGGTGCCGACCGGCACGGTGGACTTGATGATCAGGGTGCGATCGGCCTCCATGTAACTGGCGATCTGGCGAGCCACATTCAGCACGTGGCTGAGGTCGGCGGAACCGTCTTCATCGGCGGGCGTGCCGACGGCGATGAAAATCAGCTCGGCGTGTTCGACTGCATCGCTGGCCTGGGTCGTGAACAGCAGACGACCGGCCTTGATGTTTTCTTCCAGCGTGCCGGATAACCCCGGTTCGCTGATTGGCGGGACGGCCTGTTGCAGTTGCTTGATCTTGTTAGGATCGATGTCGACACATAAGACACGATGTCCGACATCGGCCAGTGCCGCTGCTTGTATCAGGCCGACGTAGCCCGTACCAAATACGCTCACGTCCATATTGGCGTGCCTCGTAAGACGGTTGAAAGAACTTAAATAAGACTGTCAAAAGGGGTATAGCCCAGCGTTGGGAAAACGTGTCAGCAAAATGACATGTTAAGTGGCTATAACAGGCCCATTTTTGGGGCGTTTTGCCATCAAGTGCTTGCCGCTGCTGGATTTGCCGCGGTTTTGACGGGTTTTTTACATTTGGAAGAAAACGATAAACGGTCGTAGGGCTTGAAACACGGGGGTTACAGCCGGTCGGGTGTGTCAGATTTGAGTCAACGTTTTTTTGACGCTTTGTGTAAAAACCCGACATTTCTTGCGCTTTGATGGCCCGGTGCTAGTGTCAAAAAATGGCCGACAATCTATTGGCCAACGAACGGCCGCGAGCATCGGAAATACTATGATTCGATACCTCAAAGAACTGCTCTTAGTTCTCTATTTAGTTAAGAACTACGACTATTACCTGGAACGCCTGAGCGCAATGGGGATCGGTTTCCCGGTGCTGCTGTTTGGCGGGATGTTTATCGCGCTGACCGTGGCGCTTTTCATGACCGCGTACATCCGCCAGACGTTGATCCGTCATGTGTTTGCCCTGGCGATGTTTTTCTCGGCGGTGTTTTTCGATGTCTATACGCGCGTCACGGCCGATTACCTGACCTACAGCAGCTTTGTGTCGATGGTGTACTCCGGCGGATTTATCCAGGAGGCGGCGTACCAGTATCGCGACGCGATCATCAGTGGGGTGCTCGGCGGCTTGCTGCTGCTGTTCGGCATCGGGCTCAAACCGCGTCGGCGCATGCCGCTGCCCGGCGCGTTGCTGGTGGCGGCGCCGGTGCTTGGGGTGCTGCTGCTCAGTGCGGTGTTGTTCGTGCGAGCGGGCGAGGGCGCCCGTGGCCTGCCGATCATGTACACGCCGCTGGCCTATTTGAATCTGTTCACCTATGAAGCCCTGCACAACACGGTCGGCCCGCGCGAGCCGGTGAAGCTGGCGCGCAACGATTCATCGCCGGGGCACGACATCGTGCTGATCATCGACGAAAGCATTTCCGGCAATTACCTGGACATCAACGCGCCGTTTGGCGTGCACAGCAACCTCAAGGAACCGCGCCCGGGCGTCGCGATCTTCAACTACGGTTACGCCGCGTCCATTGCCAATTGCAGCGCCGACACCAACATCACCCTGCGCTACGGCGGCACCCGCGCCGACTACATGCGCATCAACAGCACGATGCCGTCGATCTGGCAGTACGCGAAGAAGGCCGGCCTGCGCACCGTCTACATCGATGCCCAGCGTACGGCTGGCAACTTGCAGAACCTGATGAACGAAGCCGAGAAAAAGGACATCGACGAATTTGTGCAATTCGATCAGACCAGCGTGCGCGACCGCGACATGGCGGCTGCGGCGAAGCTGATCGAGCTGCTCAACGACGGCAAGCCTGAGCTGGTGGTGATCAACAAGGTGGGCGCGCATTTCCCGGTGCACGACAAATACCCGGATGCGTTCATGGCCTATCGTCCGACCTTGCCTCGGGGCCAGTTTGTCGAGATCGCGGACACCGGAAAGCGCGATGGTTTCAACGGTCAGCCGGATGACTGGGTGCTCTATCGCAATGCCTACAAGAACACGTTGCTGTGGAACGTCGGGGAGTTTTTCTCACGGGTGTTTGCCCAGGCGGACATGAGCAATGCGCTGCTGATCTACACCTCGGACCATGGGCAGGACCTGCATGAACGGGGCAATCCCGGGTTGAATTTGCACTGTGGCGGTGATCCGGTGCAGGAGGAGGGCCTGGTGCCGCTGGTGGTGATTCAAGGGGATCAGTTGCGCACACTGGATTGGCAGAAGGCGCTGGCCGGGAACAAGGACCGATCGAGTCACTACAACATCTTCCCGACGCTGCTGCAGTTGATGGGGTATGACCTGGCGGGGATCGAGTCGGTGTATGGCAAGCCATTGAGCGTGCCGACGGCGGACGAGTTTACGTTCAACTATCGATTCAATGCGCGGCTGGGGGCGAAGCCTGAGTGGAAGCATATTGATCTGAAGAACATTGTGACGCCTTCGCAGGCGCCTACAAATGTGGCGGTGGGGCAGTGAGGTTTTGGGTTGTCTGATCTGGCCTCATCGCGAGCAGGCTCACTCCCACAGGACTGCGTTGTTCACCAATATTGTGAGCGACGCGGTCCTGTGGGAGCGTGGCTTGCCCGCGAAGAACGATAACGCGGTGCCGCTACCGTCCGCTATCCTAGGCGCTCTGACTTCAGCGAGCCTCCCTTCATGCTTCAGGTCCAAGGCGTCTTCAAAAGCTACGCCACTCCGCAAGGTCCATTGCCGGTGCTGCAAGGTGTCGACCTGACATTGAAACCCGGCAGCAGCCTGGCGCTGATGGGCGAGTCGGGCAGCGGCAAGAGCACCTTGCTGCACTTGATCGCCGGGCTGGACAAGGTCGATCAGGGCAGCATTCAAAGCGGCGAGCATCGTCTGGACCAGATGAGCGAAGGGCAACTCGCCAACTGGCGGCGGACTGAAATCGGCTTGGTATTCCAGCAGTTCAACCTGATCGGCAGCCTGCGCGTCGAGGACAATCTGGCGTTTCAAGCGCGGCTGGCGGGGCGGCATGACCCGCGCTGGCAGGCGCATCTGGTGCAGCGGCTGGGCTTGAGTGATTTGCTGCGGCGTTATCCCGAGCAACTCTCCGGCGGGCAGCAACAGCGCGTCGCGTTGGGCCGCGCCCTGGCGTCGCAGCCCAAATTACTGCTGGCCGACGAGCCCACCGGCAGCCTCGACGAGGCCACCAGCGATGAGGTATTGAAGCTGCTGTTGGAATTGCTCAACGACAGCCCGACTACTTTGTTGATGGTCACGCATAGCCACCGCGTTGCCGCACGCCTAGCGGAAAAAGTGGTGCTGCACCGCGGCCGTCTGGCTGGCGCGGGCGAGCACTGAGGTGCGAGTCTTTCGCGAAACGCTGCGGGCGCTGCTCAGCCATTGGTGGCAGCACCCGGTGCAATTTTTCAGTGTGCTCACCGGGCTCTGGCTCGCCACGAGTTTGCTGACTGGCGTGGAGGCACTGAACAGTCAGGCGCGGGAAAGCTATGCCCGAGCCAGTCAGTTGATCGGCGGTGAACCAAAGGCCAGCCTCAACTCGCCGAGTGGCGCGACTTTCTCCCAGCAACTGTTTGTCGACCTGCGCCGCGCGGGCTGGCCGGTCTCGCCCGTGCTGCAAGGGCGGGTGACGCTCAAGGGCCATGAAGATCAACGTTTGCAGCTGATGGGCATCGAACCGGTGTCGCTGCCGGCGGGTTCGGCGGTGGCGGGGCAATCGTTGGCGATCGAGCAGATTGTCGAATTTTTCACCCCGCCGGGCCGCACCTGGATTTCACCGCAAACCTTGCAGACGTTGGGTCTGCAGGAAGGTGAACAACCGCTGAGCGTGAGCGGTGTGGCATTGCCGCCGCTGCGTGTTCAGACCGACATGGCTCCCGGCATGTTGCTGGTGGACATAGGCTTTGCGCAGCAGATTCTCGGTCTGCCGGAGCAACTGTCGCGTCTGCTGCTGCCCAAGGATTTCAGCGCGGCACTGCCCGATCAATACAAAGGCCAGTTGCAGCTCAAAACCAGCGGTGAAGAAAACAATCTCTCACGGCTGACCGAAAGCTTTCACTTGAACCTCGATGCCTTGGGCTTTCTGTCCTTCGTCGTGGGCCTGTTCATCGTCCACGCCGCGATCGGACTGGCGTTGGAGCAACGCCGGGGATTGCTCAGAACCCTGCGCGCCTGCGGGGTCAGCGCTCGTATGCTGATTACCTGTCTTGCGGTTGAGCTTGGGGCATTGGCGCTGATCGGCGGGATTGCCGGCGTCGCCAGCGGCTACTTGCTGGCCAGTGTGCTGTTGCCGGATGTGGCCGCCAGCCTGCGCGGGTTATACGGCGCGGAAGTGGCGGGGCAATTGAGCCTCAGTCCGTGGTGGTGGTTCAGCGGTGTGGGCCTGAGTCTGCTCGGCGCGCTGCTCGCTGGTGCCAACAGTCTGTTGCGGGCGGCGCGCCTGCCGTTGCTGGCCCTGGCCGATCCGCAAGCCTGGCATCAAGCGCACGCGCGCTGGTTACGGCGTCAGGGTTGGGTCGCGGCACTGGCCGCGGTCATCGCGCTCATCGCGTTGTTCTGGGGTGACAGCCTGGCCAGTGGTTTTGTGCTGATGGCGGCGCTGTTGATCGGCGCCGCACTGGCCTTGCCGGTGGTGCTCAATCTGGTCTTGAACCTGGCGTTGAGCCGCAGTCATTCGGTGCTCGGCCAATGGTTTCTCGCCGACTGCCGTCAGCAATTGCCGGCGCTGAGTCTGGCGCTGATGGCGCTGCTGTTGGCACTGGCGGCGAACATCGGCGCCGGCAGCATGACCGCCGGTTTCCGCGAGACCTTCAGCGACTGGCTCGAACAACGCCTGACCGCCGAGCTCTACATCAATCCACAAAATCCGGCCCAGTCCCGAGAACTGCACACCTGGCTCAAACAGCAGCCTTCATTGACCGCCGTGCTGCCCAACTGGCAAGTGTCGATCCAGCTACAAGGCTGGCCGGCGGATATCTTCGGCGTGATCGATCACCCGACCTATCGCCAGCATTGGCCATTGCTGGAAGCATTGGGCGACAACCCCTGGGACCGCTTGGCCAAGGACGATGCGCTGATGCTCAGCGAGCAACTGGCCCGGCGATTGAAGGTGCGGCTCGGCGATCACCTGACCATCCCCACGCCGGGCGGCCCGTGGTCGCCACGGATCGTCGGGATCTACGCCGACTACGGCAATCCCAAGGGCCACCTTCTGGTCAACGCCAACCATCTGCTGCGCGGCTGGTCACAGCTCACGCCCAATCGTTTCAACCTGCGCATCGAGCCGGCGTTGATTGCGCCCTTCCTCAAAACACTGCAGGCCCGTTTTAGCCTGGACGACAGCCGCATCGTCGATCAGGCCCGGCTCAAGGGCTGGTCCACGCAAGTCTTCGAACGCACCTTCGCCGCCACCGCCGCGCTCAACAGCCTGACCCTGGCCGTTGCCGGTGTGGCGCTGTTCATCAGCCTGCTGACCCAGAGCCAGAGCCGTCTCGGCCAACTCGCGCCGCTGTGGGCGCTGGGCGTGACGCGTCGACAGTTGATGCTGCTCAACCTCGGACAAACCTGGCTGCTGGCGGTACTGACACTGGTGCTGGCGTTGCCGTTGGGGATCGCGCTGGCGTGGTGCCTGGACACGGTGATCAACGTGCAGGCGTTCGGCTGGCGTTTGCCGTTGCGGGTGTTCCCGCTCCAGCTATTGCAATTGATGGGACTGGCGTTGCTCGCGACCTTGCTGGCATCGGCGTGGCCGCTGTATTCGCTGTACCGCACGCGACCGGCGGACCTGCTGAGGACGTTTGCGCATGAGGATTAAGGTCGGCTTGTTGCTATTGGTTTTGTTGAGCGGCTGCGACAACACGGCGCCTGACGAAAAGGGCTTCGCAGGTCTTGGGGGAGATGCCTCCGTATTCACACCGGTGGTGCCGGGCCGGGAATTCAGCTTTCCGGCAGACCACGGTCCTCACGATGGCTTTCGCATCGAATGGTGGTACGTCACCGCCAATCTCAAGGACGATCAGGGCCGTGAGTTTGGCGTTCAATGGACATTGTTTCGCAGCGCGTTGAAAGCTGTTCCGGAGCAGCCGGGCTGGAGTAATCAGACCATCTGGCTGGGGCACGCGGCCGTGACGTCGGCCACCGCCCATCACGCGGCCGAACGCTACGCACGCGGCGGCGTGGGTCAGGCGGGCGTGAGTCTCGCGCCGTTCACTGCCTGGATCGACGATTGGCGTTTCAGCAGCCAGGGCGCCGATGCCTTGGCGGACCTGCAACTCAGCGCGCGGGACAAGGGCTTCAGCTACCAACTGCGGCTGACGTCCACCCGTCCGCTGGTGCTTCAGGGTGACAAGGGTTTCAGTCAGAAATCCGAACAAGGGCAGGCGTCGTATTACTACAGTCAGCCGTTTTTCCAGGCCAGTGGTGCGCTGGAAATTGATGGCAAGACTTATCAGGTCAGCGGTCCGGCCTGGCTTGATCGCGAGTGGAGCAGCCAGCCGCTGACTGCCAATCAAACGGGTTGGGACTGGTTTTCGCTGCACCTGGACAGCGGCGAACAGGTCATGCTTTACCGCATGCGGCAAAAGGACGGCGCGCCTTACCTCACGGGCACCTGGATCGATGCCCAAGGCCAGACTCAGTCATTGCATGCTTCCGACATCAGCCTTACACCGCAGGACACCGCGAAAGTTGCCGGGCGTGATATGCCGGTGCGCTGGTCGATCAAGATTCCCGCCAAACACCTCGACATCTCCATCAGCGCGCTCAACCCAAATGCCTGGATGGATTTGCGCATTCCTTACTGGGAAGGCCCGGTGCAATTCAACGGCGGCACCGGCTACCTCGAAATGACCGGGTATTGAGTCGGAACTCTCGGTTCGGCGACGGCCTCCTAAGTTAACAAGTCCGTTCAATGGAGCCCGTCATGAGCGAAGACCTCAAACCACCCGACCTCGATGCCTGGCAGCGCCTGTTCGAAGACAAGGCCTACTGGCAGCAATCCCCCGATGCCCATTACAGCGAACTGCTGCGGGTGGCCGACGACTTGCTGGGGCAGGGCGCCATCGACCTGGAACAATGGCAGGCCTTGAAGGCCAAGGCCGAGCAATCCCACAAAGACTCGCCCGCGGTGAACGTCGCCCAAGAGGTCGATGATCCCGAAGCCTGAGGAGAACCATCATGAAACCCCAATCCCCCGACACCACAGAACACCCCGACGAACCGCGACCACCGGGCGAAGTCGAGCGCGACAACGACGCCCTGCGTCCCACCGATCCGACCCGGCGCAAGGAAAGCGGCAAGGGCACGCAAAGCGGTGAATCCACCGCGCAAGAAACTGCAAAAACTCCCTGAACTGCGTCTATGCTGAGTTGCACAGTCGGCGCTGACCCTCGGGCCAGAGCCGTCTGCTGCCATTCATCACAGGGAATGTACTGCCTATGAAACTTCACACACTGACCAAAGCCATTACCCTCGCTACCTTGCTGTCTGCTACCAGCCTTGGCGCCATGGCCGCGGACATCCCGCTGTCTGCCGTTGTGGAAGCGGATCAGGTCACCACCAAAGTTGTCTCGGTCGATGCGGCTAATCACCGGGTCGTTCTGGAAGGGCCGGAAGGTCGTCAGGTTCATGTGCAACTGACCGACAAGGCGAAAAACCTCGCCAACCTGAAAGTCGGCGATCAAGTCGACGTCAAGGTCACCAGCGCCGTCGCCGCCTACCTCGACACCGATGTGGACAAAGGCCTGCCCGGCACTGTCGAGCGCACTGGCGAAGTCCGAGCCGCCCCCGGCAGCGACAACCCGGGCGGCGAAGCCTACCGTCAGGTGCAGGTCCAACTGAAAATCACCAAAATCGACCTGAAGAAGAACCAGCTGACCTTCGAAAACCCTGCTGGTCAGTCCAAAACCATCGACGTTGTACGGCCCGAAGTTCAAGCAAAATTGAAAGACCTGAAAGTTGGACAGAGTGTCGTCGTGACCTACACCGATATCCTCACAGTGACCAGCAAACACTGAAGTTGAGTATTAGCTCTATATATTGATTGTTCTCGTACAGTTTTTTTGTATAAGAACAATCAGTTTTAATGGTCGAACTGGTGAGTTTTTGTTGTCGTACAAATAATATTTAAGATGACATTTAATTAATGTTGTATCGATAAATTTCATGATTATGTGTACGGACAACTTCGCCAACTTCTATTAAAATACTTCCCGTTCGCCCAGTGGCAGGGCTCTTTACCAGTGCATGGATTGCCGAGGCCATTACACTGGGCGAACACCTCCCGGGTGCGATATGCACCTGCAGCAGTACGTCAACGCCGAATCCCGCATGTCGTTTCGCTACCTCAAACACACCTCCAAGCTCATTCGTAAACTCGGCAACTCCGAAATTGCGCTGCAACACAACAAAGTCATCAACCTCAAACAGGCCGTGTCATCAATAACGGCATAGCCATCGCGTCGGGTGAATACTTTTCCTTCTGCCGCCCGACCCGCAAACGCGGTTACGTCGAAGGCATGGACCTGTCATTTGGTGGCCATTCATTCGCCGCTTTTAGTGGTGGAGCGGTCAAACCACAGCTTCGATCGGTTTCCTGATGAAGGTCGGGTACTGCCATTCGGTTCAGGGGCGGCGAAGTAAAGGGCAGGGGAGTGAGGTGTTGGAGAATGAGCGGCTTTATAGGAAGCGGGTGGTTGTTAAGTATGAGGTTGGGGAGAGTTTGTTGGCGGTGAATGTATAAAAAACGGGCGATCATAAGATTGCCCGTTTTTTTTATATAAAGCTGTGCCTGTAAACGTCAGCCTATGACATCCAGCAAATCGCAGCCGTTGCGTCGCGCCCTTTGACTTCATAATGCCGAACTATCTACCGGCGCCTTTTCCTCGTTTTTGCTGAGGTTAGTCTTAAAGTACGTCATGAAATCCTGTCCTTGAGCAAAGGCTTTTTCGATCTTCGCACTTTGCTCGTTCAAAGCTGAGCTCGACTTGGCCCACTGCTTAGGCGGAAGGGGTTTTGACCACTCAGCAATGGAGTCCGGCAGAGATTTCATGCTGAAACGATGGTCCCATTCTGCTACCCAGTACGGAAAACGCCACCAAGTGATCAAGTGTGTCAGGTACCACCAACCAACTCCTAATGCGGAACGTTCGTTGTGCTGGTATTCCTCGTGCATGTCTTGTCGTTCTTTATCGAAGGTGTGGCGACCCTCGTAGGGTGCTTTACCAGGGCAGAACTCCGGTCCTTTTTCCATGTAGGTACGTATGGCTTCCCATTTGCCTAGTCCATGAACAGGAGTCATGACCTCCTGTGTGAGAAAGTGCACCGTATCGGCCTTGGGATTATCTAGGGCCATGCCAAAGGTGTAGCTACTGATTACGCCTACTCCAGTGAATCCGGTGCTGACTGAGATCCACGCAACCGTGTCTTCCCAAGGCTGGATCACGGCTTCGTCGGAGCCATTTGGGAAGAAACAGACCTCTCGGCGTTGACGGTTAAATCGGATGGGTCTGGCGCGGGCTTTGTTCCTTGTGGTGCTGATAATCGCGTACAGGCCAATCAGCGCTGCTCCCCCTCCACACCAGAGCGCTAGTGATATTCCGAACTCAAAAAAATCGTTGAAGTAAAACCAGAAGCTTCTGCCGAATGGGTTTATGAATGCTGCGAAGCCCATCAATGTTGGGAGAACTAATAGACAAACGATAACTACGACTGTTGGGAGTGACACAGCTAATCGTGCTTGGAAAGACTTGGTGAGATTGCTGCTACCCAAGTCCAGATAGGTGTCGTTGACTTCAACAAAACTTCCGCCGAGATCCATTGGGATTTGCCCGGTAGGGATGGGTAGTGGCGAGAAAAACACCGCATCGCCAGTAGTAAAACGTCGAGATTCACCAGCGATGGGGCGCTTCTGTCGAATATCGAACTTGTCGTACTGTGGAGAAGTAGGTGTCAAGCCGGATAACCATAAAATGCATGTCCGGCATGAGGTAGTCGATCGTAGTTATGCTTCAACAAAACGGCTCATCAGGTGGTGGCCTCAGTCTCTTGGTTCGGTTCGGCAAATTTCACCTTGAAGTAATCCAACAGATTCTGACCTTTGGTGAAGGCCTTCCGGATCTCGGCGCTTTCTTTGAGCAGTTCGTCACTCGGCATAGCATGCTGGTCGGCGGGTAGAGGTTTTGACCAGTCGAGGACTTCTTTAGAGAACCCTGCTTTAGGCCGATTGTTTACCCAGCCAGAGATGTGGCAGGGCAACGTCCAACCGCTGAAAAACTGGATCGTCAAAAAGCCCCAGGCGTAACGTACGAAGGAGTGATCCGCACGGTAGCTGCGACGGCATAGATGGAAAAAATCGACAGTACCTTCCTCAAGCTCATCTGATTGATCTGGTGGTAAGGAAACCATTCCTTCCTCCATATAGACACGAATTGCCTCCCACTCAGAAACGGCAAGACTCAAGTTGCTACTGGGGATCACAGACCACAGCACATCACCTGTGTTGGCATCTCTTAAGCCAATCAGTAATTTAAATTCAGGCATTACTGAATATTGAGTAATGAGCTTTCCAACAGATACGCAAACAATGACTTCCTCCCAAGGTACAAAGCGCGGTTTGTCGCCTTTTTTTAGGATAAGTACAACTTCGCGACGCTCTCTATTGAAACGGATGGGTGGGTGAATAGATACTTGGCGAGCTGCCTGAAAGAAAAAATAAATGTATGTTAGAGAGATTGCTCCGATAATCGACCACAGCACGGGGTTGAAGAAAAATTTCAACCAAGCATAAAGGAAAGGTTCTTCATATCTTCTAATCCAAGACGCGAATCCTGAGAAAAAGAATAATAGTGTCACGATTAGCATTATCGACCCGATGCCGGTTCGTGCCATAAATTCAAAATTACCTTGCCCGATAGCGAAGTCCAGAAAAGTTTTGTTCGCATTACGATGCAGTTGACGTGCACTAAACGGTGGCATTCCTGTGGGGATGGGCCGTGGCGAAATATAAACCACTTCAATGCCGGATTTTTTTTCGAAGTCTCCGGCGTGAGGAAGTCGGTCGTATTTATCGTCAAAGGCACTATTCATCAATTGGTGGACTCGGGCTCGCGAGATGGCTCTGCAAACTTCACCTTGAAGTAATCCAACAGGTTCTGACCTTTGGCGAAGGCCTTCCTGATTTCGGCGCTCTCCTTGAGCAACGCTTCGCTTGGCATAGCGTGTTGCTCGAGGGGGAGAGGTCTTGACCATTCCAGGATTTCTTTAGGGAAGGCGGCTTTGGGGCGGTTATTGATCCAGGCTGCGATGTAACAAGGTATCGTCCAGCCACTGAAAAACTGAATAATCAAAAATCCCCAGATATACCGTAGGAATGAATGATGAGAACGGTATCCTTGTCTACACATATGGAAATACGCGACTGATCCTGCTTCGAATTCATCTGATTGCTTCATGGGTAACGCTTGAGGCCCTTCCTCCATATAGACACGTATGGCCTCCCACTCAGCTATGGCTTGGTTCAAATTTCCACTTGGAACACTGACCCAAAGCACATCGCCATTTTTGTCGCGAAGTCCGATCATTAGTTTGAACTCGGGGATTACAGCATATTGAGTGATCAGCTTGCTAACTGAAACGCTCGCGATAACCTCTTCCCACGGCACATAACGAGGGGTCATTCCCTTCTTGGGAACATAAACAACTTCCCGACGCTGGCGATTGAAGCGTATGGGAGGTTGATTGCTGGCTTGGCGAATTGCAAAGAAAAATACGCAAAGGTAAAGAGTTGCAAGTGCTCCCACAAAACCCCAAACCGCAATGCTTGTAAAGAAATCAAGCCAACTACTCCAAAACGGCTCTACATCTCTTCTTATCCAAGACGCAAACCCCGTTGTAAAAAAAAGAAAAATTAACAGGAACATCACCGCCCCAATTCCTGCTCGGGCCATAAACTCAAAACTTCCTCGGGAGATGGCAAAGTCTAAGAAAACTTCATTGGCATAGCGGTGCAGTTGGCGCGCACTGAAAGGTAGCACTCCGGTCGGTACCGGTTTTGGTGATAAATAGACTATCTCAGTCCCCGGTTCTCTCTCGACATCACCTGCGTGAGGCAGCCGATCATATTTGTTTTCAAGCATGTAGATGCTCCGGTTTCACGTCGACCCACTGTAATGGTGTTCGACTGGCTCGGACGGATGGCTCGCCATTAACGACGCTATTTTTTCCAGCCCCAAGAAAACTTAAAGATACGGGGTAATAAAGGTATTCGTCCGTAGCTTTCAGGGGGACATTCGCAATGTCAGGCTGAACACTCAATCGCAGTTTAAGTTGAGATTGTTCACCGCACCAGTTTTCAGGTACGACGAGCCGAGCGATAAGGGGGTTAATATTTGCTAAGCTTAATGCATCTCTGACATCAATGCCCACATCTGCGGCGTTACGATTCAGTTGCGCAGATAGCTCAGCTTGAACCCGAATTGGATGCTCTTTTAGTTCTTCTAAGCTTAATCCTGGGAATGTCAAGAGCAGTGTGCGTACGGGTGTAGTTCCCTTATTTTTTTCGCTAAGACCTAAGTCAGTAATAACTGGTCTGAGATTGGACTCCGCCAGGCCTTGCTTGTGGGCATCCATATCCCAGTTTTTATTCTCTTTGCCCCAGCAGCTATGCAGCATCCAGTTTTGTTGGTCGTCGAGGTTGAAATAGTTATAGATAGACTCCCCGCCCAATTGTAAGGCAGACAGTGCTAAAGACCATGGCGTCAGGCGACCTGCAAAGCTGAAAAATCGCAGACCGTTAGCACTCCATGCAGTACTCAGTGCTTTTACTTTTAAACCGGGTGGGGACATGAAAAATTGCCAACCGAGCGAGCCTATTTCTTTCGACATTTTAACAGTGATAGCAGCGTTCACACCTACACTGCCGATGTCGCCTGTCAGAGCCAAAAGTGCGCCAGCTTGTTCTCCAGTTGTCCCTGTACGAAGAGCGTCGGCCCACTTGCTCCAATTGTCCCATGCCGTACCAATTGAGTTTATAAGAGCAAGTGGAGATATAAGTACTCCGAGTCCGAGTCCTAACTTTCCAAGTTTTACAGAAAAAAGTGTTCCTCCCTGCCCAGAAGTACTTGCTTTAGTAGCGTGAAACGCTTTGTCTACAATAGTTATGTGCACGTTCTGATAAACGGAAATGGCAGATGCTGCGGCGCCAGTTACTGCGCCGATGAAAATAACTCTTTCTTTAAGAGAAGGAGCTCCAGAGATTTTTCTCCATGTCGTGAGAGCTTCTTTTAAATTCCATACTTGCATGAATAACGCAGCCATGGGAAGCATGCTGCTTTTAAGTGCCGCAGTCCCGACTCCGGTCTCCCCAAAGCTCTTCCCTGCGCCCATTTTCAAACGATTTACCTCGTCGTCAAACATTTTTTGTTGAGCTGGGCTTAGCGGGGTTTGAAGGCCTATTTGGCCTTTAGCGAGTTTGTCAGTCGGGATAGTGGATTCTTTTATTTGGTGATTTAACGCCTTGATTTCGTTTTCTAGCGGCAATAAAAGATTGTTTAGCCGAATTTTTTCATTGTTCGCAACATTTCTCTCTGCTGGGCTAAGGCTGGTTTTTTTGCTCAGGGCCTTCTGTTTGTCCCGATTGATAATTAATGATTCATGTTTTTCTATATGCTTAGCATGTAGCGTAACTCGTTTTATAAATAGATCCACATCGTCTTTGTTTGCAACTTTTAATTTTATTCCGCCTTGTTTTAAGGCGTATAGAGCACCCAGTCGTTGTCCGCGATTGCTGTATGTTGATAGTTTATCCAAGTGCGCTTGTAGGCCAGGGCCATCTAATTGCTTTTGTAACTCTGCCAGCCAGTCCTGTAAACGTAATGCAATCGCAGGATCATATGCAGCGTTAACAATGTGACTTGCTGCTAAAGCATTTGGATTTAAATCGGGACTGTTTGCCCAATGGTTCCCAAGGAGCGCGCCCATTTCGTTGACGCGTACTTGCACATCGCTGATGCCGGCTTCCAGGTTTCTGGCGTCGTCGAACCACTTGAGTAAGTCTCCATGTTTCTTAAACAGAAAATCCGTATCAAGCCGACTGGCGAACCCTGGCAGAACAAAGTATGGAGCTCCATGAAAGTATTCGCCTAGTGCCCTCAGACTCTCATCGGTCCGACAGATATCTCGAACGCAGTTTTGTTCAGTGATTAGTGTCGACATCAACTGATCAGGAACATCCGCATCGAAATACCACGCACTCATGTGGTATTCGCTTTTGGTAAACAACCCCACCCGGTCGTCAGTAATGCGGTTGAGTCGAGAGGTCCAGCGCTTCAAGTGCGAGCGCTCGGTTTCCAGGTATTTGTTCATTTCCTCGTAGCGGACGAGGTCGTGAATGCCACGAGCGCCCAAGCCTTTGCCTTGCACAGCGGCATGGCTTTTGTCTTCCAGCACCTCAATGTCATCTTCCAGATCGCTGTAGAGACTTTTGCCAAGGGAGTCGATCATCTCCTGCTTTTTGGTGTTCATGACCTTGTAAGCGGCGCCGACCTTTGGGTTGGGTACGCGAACCCGGCTTATTCTCTGTGGCAGATCTGTCGTGCTGGTTCTGGCTCCGTCGTATTCATTTCGTGAATTAACGTAGTCATAGATTTTTTGTCGTTGCTCTGGTGTGGTTTTTTCGAACAACGCATCGCTGGTACCTGCCTGGCGGGCAGATTTTTCACTAACCACCATGAGCGTTTCGATGTAATTACCGATGGAGTACTTAAGGTCGTTTTTCTCCTTGAGTACCCATTCATCGATCCAGCCGACCACTTTATCCTGCTGCTCGGCAAGATCACGCATTACTCCAATGCTGTCTTTGAACACCAAAAAGAAATGGTCTTTTTCATAGGCGGCCAGCAACGACTTCTTTATCGTGCCGAGTTGAGTCGCCTTGAACAGATCCTTCTGGTCTTCCCAGATGTAGTCCTTACTTTCCTCGGGGTGCGCGCCCGCTGGCGGTGCTTGTGTAGCGGGTTTCTCCGCGACCTCTGCGATCCATTTTTCAGCCTGTTTATCAGTCAGCAGGTTTGGGCCACCTTTTTCAACGTCGCCTTTGGCGAGGTTCACCTTCTGCATGAACAGGTCGCGCTCTTTGCTCGATTTGAGCATTTGCGAGCACTTGGCGGCGGTCCATTGGACTTCGGCATAGGCGATGTGCAGGGCGCTGCCACGGGTGAAGATCAGGGCGTTTTCGCCTGCGGATCCCGTGCGCTTGTCTTGAGTGGCTTCTTTGCCTTTCCAGATGCACTTGGTGACGACGCCGTTTTTGACTTCGTATTCGTGCAGATAGCCAGTCGTGTTGTCGATGACGTAGAGCCAGCCATCACGCAGCAGGCGAATACCCAGTGGGCGAGAGACGGTTTTGTAAGGTAGCGAGATTTCAGCAGAAGGGTCGAGCCGTTCGACAAGACCATAGCGCAGGGGAATCAGTTGAAGCTTCTGCTTCATCTGCGGGCAACCGCCCGTGGCGCACTTGCCATCGGTGCGGGGCAAGTCGACTGCGTTTGGATTCTTACCTGTCTGGCTCATTCGGAATTCCTTTCCAGCATCGGGTAGCAAGGGCGGCTCGGCTCGCACGCTTGCTCAATTCTTGGTGATGACGTGAGTACGGCTACCGGCGGGTTTTGCCAACGCGCGGCGCAGTCTCACAAAAAGCTGCCTGTTAGGCAAAGAGTGATGCTCATTGGAGCGCTCTCAATCCGGTCATGTGGCCCGTTCCTGGGCCATATCAGCGACCCGTTCGAGTCGCTGAGCGGGCGTTTGTTCCGAAGGGGTCTTCAGTATTGCATCCAGATCTGGATGTTCCTCCAGCGCTCGCTCACCGAGAAACCCGTGAATGTTGGCATAAAGTGTGATGTCGAGTTCGGTGTTGAAGCCGCGATCATACGAGGTCGATGCCATTGCGTGCAGATGTTCCCAGCGCTGCAACGGCGTCGATTGTGCCTGATAGGTCGGAAAGTATTCGTGCATGTGTTGGTCGAGGCGCAGGACGATGCTTCGGAAATTCACTTCGTCCAGTTGGCTGAGTTGCTCGTCGCTCAAGCGGTAGCGTTTGCTGTGGTTGGGCTGGGAGGCTTTGCCCGGTCGCTGGTTGATGTGCCAGCAGCCCAGCGCCGCGTCGGCGGCGACGATCTGCGAGCAAGGGCCGAACAGGGTAGGGTCCTTGATGCTCTCGGCGTGGCTGAGCAATGCGTGGGTTACGGCAGGGTCGGCGACGCGCAGCAGGACTTCTTCACCCTGAGGGTGCATGACGCTGGTCAGCCAGCGGAAGTGCTCGACCATTTGTGCCCAGGGTTGATCGCTGAACACCAGGTAGCCCCATTCCTGGCGGGGCTCAGCCAGAAATTTCGCGAGGATGGGATTGTTCTGCGCTTTTATCTGAACCAGGCACGGCGAAACGTCGCCCAATGCAGCCCATTGGGTGCCGAGATAGAGGGGCTCGAACACCGGATCGTCCGACCATTGATAAAGGTGCTGGGGCAGTTTTTCGACGCTGACGCCATCCAGCAGCAAACCGACCGCGCCATTCCACGGCAATCCTTGGGGCAGCCCATTTTCCAGGGGCCAATCGGACTTAAGCATTTTGCGCCTCCAGTTTGGCCTTCTCGCAGATCGCGCAGATCGGCTTCTTCTGCATCAACGCTTGCCGCTGTGCCGGCACCAACAATTGCCCAGCCTTATCCGCATCCGCCTGCTTCAACACCCCCGGCAACAACGGCGCCGCCCCCGTCCCGCTACCCGGCCCACCTCCGGAGTTCATGTTGATCACCGGCCCACTCATGGTCACGCCGCTGGCGTC
Source organism: Pseudomonas sp. 31-12 (assembly GCF_003151075.1). NCBI lineage: Bacteria > Pseudomonadati > Pseudomonadota > Gammaproteobacteria > Pseudomonadales > Pseudomonadaceae > Pseudomonas > Pseudomonas sp. 31-12. The sequence continues at coordinate 4,354,531 of NZ_CP029482.1, read as the reverse complement.
GATCTTGATGAAGCTGCCACCGCCGATCAGGGTCAGTTCACTGCCGGCTTCCAACACGACTTTCATGCCGCTGCTCAGGTGGATTTCCTGGCCGGCATCAATGAACTGCCCGGTGCCAATCTTGATGTGCTGGTTCACGCCTACGGTCAGGTGGTCGTTGGCCCGGGCCTCGACTTTGCGGTCGGCGTAGACGGTGTGGTGTTCTTCGGCCTTGAATTCGCTGTAGCTGTTTTGCTCGACGGTGTCGTGGCGTTCGTTGCCGACGCGGATTTTCTGGTCGTGTTCGACGTTTTCGTCCCAGTCGCGCTGGGCGTGCAGGAAGATTTGTTCCTGGCCTTTTTTGTCTTCGATGCGCAGTTCGTTGAAGCCGCCACCGCCCTTGGAGCTGAGGGTTTTGAAGGTGCTGCGGGTTTTGTTCGCTGGCAGCGGGTACGGGACGACGTTTTCCTTGTGGTACAGGCAGCCGCTGATCAACGGTTGGTCGGGGTCGCCTTCGAGGAAGGTGACGAGCACTTCCATGCCGATCCGCGGGATGGCGATGCCGCCGTAGTGGGCGCCGGCCCAGGCGGAGGAGACGCGCAGCCAGCAGCTGGTCTTGTCGTCGGCCTGGCCTTCGCGGTCCCAGTGGAATTGCACTTTGACGCGGCCGTACTGGTCGCAGTGGATCTCTTCACCTTTAGGTCCGGTGACCACGGCGCTTTGGCTGCCGAGGATGCGGGGCTTCTTTTGCGTCAGCGGCGGGCGGTTCGGCACGTCCCATGGCGTGGCCTGGAAGCGGTTGCGGTAACCCTGGTGGAAATCGCCCTTGAGGCGGGTGGTGTCGCTGGTCACCGACTCTTCCAGCACCTGCGGTTGTTTGCCTTCATGTAGGACTTCGGTCAGCAGCCACAGGTCGTTCCATTTGGCTTTCGGGTGTTGGGTCAGGCCCAGGAAGTGGCCGCTGACCAGCAACGGTTGATCGCTTTTGCCTTCGGCCAGCTGAAAGTCGCTGCGGTGGCGTTCCAGGTTGCGCTTGGCCAGGTGTTTGCCGCGCTCGCGGTCGATGAAGCGACCGGGGTAGTCGTAGTCTTCGAGGTCGGGCAGGGCGTCGCCGCGGTTTTCGCTTTCGAGGGTGAGGCGCGGCTTTTCGAAGTCGTAGTCGCGGCGGGTGGTGCGGCTGGTGCGGGTTTCCAGGCGCAGGTCGAAGCGCTTGATCACCGGGTTGTTGGCGACCATGCCGGAGTCTTGCTGGTAGGCCACGGGTGCGAGTTTCGGGAACACCGTCTGGTCATCGCCGAACACCAGTTTGTGGGCCGTGGCGCTGTGCTGGAAGTGGTAGTGGATACCTTCCTCCTCGCACAGGCGCTGGATGAATTGCAGGTCCGACTCATCGTACTGAACGCAGTAAATGCGCTCGGGATAGATCGCCCCGACTTTGAATTCATAGGCATTGCTTTGGATGCCGTGCTCTTCGAGGACCATGCCGATGATTTTCGGCACGCTGAGGTTCTGGAAGATGCGTTGGTTGATGCGGTGCGCGAGGTAGGACAGTTGCGGGCGCAGGGTCACCGCGTAGCGGGTCAGGCGTTTGCCGGAATCACCCTGGGCGGCGCGATAGATCTGGCCATGGATGCCGCTGCCGTCAGGCGAGAGCTGCAAGAAGGCCGGTTTGTGCAGCAGGGGCTCGAGGTCCAGGGACGGCTGTTCACTGACCAGCTCCACCTCAAACACAAAAGGCTGGCTGATGGCTTCCCGGCCTTGCAGGGAAAAGACCTGAAAGTCGCTGGAAAGACCTTCGATGGTCAGGGCAAAGTGGGTTTGATTGGCCGGCGCGAACATCCCTTGTTCCTCGTGCAGTGCTGCGGCATGCGCTGACACCCGGAAACCGGGTCAACGGACGCGAAATTCTGGAAGGGCGGAAACAACATCGACCAGCAGAGCTGGCCGATGCTTGTGACGGTCAGCCTGACTTAGGCGACCGGCATACGCCAGTCATCGGAACCCGAAGTACCGGATACTTCGTGGGTCCAGGTGATTTTGCGGTAGGTGAATTGCACTTCTTCCAGGTGAGTGAAGTGCGAGTTCGACGGATCCTGGAAGTTGTGCATGTAATCCTTGATGTCCACGATGATCGCGTTTTCCAGTTTTTTGTAAAAGTTCAGACTTGATCTAACGGTTATCGGGCCACCTGATTTTTGGCAGTTATATAGCTCAGCTATTTGTTGATTCTTCTGCCTTGCTTTCGTTTAGGTTTACCTTGAAGTACGTCATAAAATCCTGCCCTTGAGCAAAGGCTTTTTCGATTTTCGAGCTTTGCTCTTTAAGCGCTGGGCTTGGCTTGGCCCATTGTTCAGACGGAAGAGGTTTGGACCACTCGGCAATGGAATCAGGTAGAGACTTCATACTGAAACGATGGTCCCACTCCGCCACCCAGTATGGAAAGCGCCACCAAGTGATCAGGTGTGTCAGGTACCACCAACCAACTCCTAAAGCGGAACGTTCGTTGTGCTGGTATTCCTCGTGCATGTCCTGTCGTTCTTGATCGAAAGTGTGGCGACCCTCGTAGGGTGCTTTGCCAGGGCAGAACGCTGGACCTTTTTCCATATAGATCCGTATGGCTTCCCACTTACCCAAGGCATGAGCAGAAGTCATCACGCCTTGTCTCACAAAATGCACTACGTCAGCTTTGGAATCGTCGAACGCCATACCAAATGTATAGGCGCTTGTTACTCCTACTCCAGTAACACCTGTACTGATTGAAAGCCAAGATACTGTCTCTTCCCATGGTTGAATGACGGGGACGTCAGAACCTTCGGGAAAGAAACAGACTTCACTACGTTGGCGGTTGAATCTAATAGGACGGGTGCGCGACTTCGCTCTGGTAGTGCTCAAGATAACGTAAGTACCCAAGAGCGCCGCTATTCCTCCTCCCCAAATACTAAAGGTCACACCGAAATGGAACATGCCTGCTGTTCTGTCCCAAAAGGACTCGGAAAATGGGTTTCCCCAGGTAGTAGATCCTGCAAGCAAAGGCAGAACAATGAGGCATGAGAAAATGAACATCATACCGAGCCCAATCATTGCCCTAGCTTGGAAAGCCTTGCCGAAATTACTACTGCCTACGTCGAGGAATGTGTCATTTACCTCAACAAAGCTTCCGCCCAAATCCATGGGGGCATTGCCCGTTGGTATCGGAAGCGGGGAGAGGAATAATGCTTCACCTATGGCAAAGCGACGAGTATCTCCCGCTATGGGGCGATGATCTCTGAAGTCAAGTTCGACCTGCTGTTCAGGTTTGGATGGCATGCAAAGTCAATCGAAAAGTCGGATAACTACAGAGCGTCGCTTAATTTTTATTTCCTCTTCTCAATATCAGTCAGTTTCGTAGTTGGCCCATCTGACTGTAAACGCTCAAGTACGATTTTCGGCCAGCGATTACGGGACCTACGTTTGGCAATGCTGTAGGTGAAATCTTGAATGCGACTTGAAGGATAAAAGAATAAGTTTGCTAAAAGCATTACAAAATCAATACCGCTAAGGTAGTTTCTTCCTGCGGAGGCGGATCTTTTTTCAGCAATAGTCTGACGTGTGTGTTTTAGAAATTCAGATTGCTTTAAATTTGCTTCTAGCTGGCTTTTAACGAAGGCGTCAGACTGGCTGTGAGTACCGGTTTTGTCAAACCAAGGCCCGTTATTCATGTAGGATCGGATGTACTCCCAAAATCCTTTTTGCATGTCGAGTGTTTTTCCTGTGGGGCTGCCAAGACTAACCATGAGCATATTTTGAGGATTGTCGAATTGTTGGACGACCACTTCAAGAGATGCATTGTTTATTCCTGCTGTATAAGGGCCGATCATCTGAAACTCGCAAGCAACAGCTTGGGCTACATTCCATGGTGAGTGAAATAGTTCGCCGTTATTGTCGAAATAAATCTCTTTAGTGCGTCGGTTAAATAATACCGGTAGAGGGAGTGGGCGGAGAATTTCCCAGAAAAATGGAATCAGAAGCATCGGCATACCAACTAAAAGGCCGTTTACTCCGCCCTCAATTTTTCCTGTAGAAAAAAACCAAATAGCCATGAGTAGGCAAGGAACAGCTCCTAGGGCCATCAACCCAGTGATCAGACCACGATCAGTATCGGAGCTGGTTTTTAGTGATAAATAGTTTTCTGTATGTTCATCTGTAATAAAGAGCTCCATCGGAGCTTGCCCGGTGGGCTCATTTGCCGTCAGAACGACACTGGACGCTTCGCCATATTTGGTACGCGCTTCTTGAATGATATCTTTCAAAGCCATGCTATATCCTTAATTTCGATGGAGGGTAAGGTCATCCCCTCCATCGGTGAGTAGGACAGTTTGCCGCTAATGCTATTCAATGCTCTACCTTCTTGATCCGTATGGTAAACGCGTCTGTACGTTGCGACACCAGCTTCTGTTTTTACACGTGTACCTTCGTGTCGGTCGAAACTATTTCCGGTCCATTTGACTTTTTCACGCTTTCCTCCATAGCCGAAAATCCCTCCCCAAACCTCTTCCCCTTCGAAGATTATCATGTCATCGGTAAGCGTGTTTTTACCAGGCAATCGGAGGATTAAATAGGTGCTTTCAACCATACCCCTATACGGATTCAGCTCGTTCAGCCGATAAGCGTCGAAGCTAATAGGGAAAATGACTTTGTAAAGTTCCAACATGGATTCTTCATAACTTTTTGACCATTCTGCAGGACTTGATCCGTATTTTGTACCCTTAATCCACTTTTCTAACGGAGTGTCTTGGGTATAAAGACGTGCCCACAACCCTCCTATTATTAAAATTGATATCCCAAGTGCTGTGAGAGCTAGATGGGGGCCTCGGCTTACAGCGCCACCAACTGCCGCTGCTTCACCTAGGATCACGGCCGCTCTCGCGGCGCGGACAGCCCTGAAGGTCTGAACATACACCGCAAGATTTGCACCAGAGGCCACACCAAGTCCAGCGTTGATGCCGGCTGTATCAAAATCCCCCGATCGAAACGCATCCAAAGCTTCGATTCCGTATACGATCACATCAAGGCCAGACACAATTGATTGCAAAATTGCCGCGTTCGCAGCCAATCCCATAACTTTGGTCAAAGCCACGCGTGAACTGACAGATTCTTTGCCAGTTGACGCCACAATGGACTCCCAATTTACCTCAGCTACCCGTTGCCAGACTGCGGTCAGAGCTGCGCCAGATCCAACGATAGATCCAGCGAAGCTGATGTAGTTTTTCGCTGTTTGTTCTTTGGCAAGCGCTGCTATGCTCCAGCCAAAATTGATACCAGCCATTAGTGCCACAACACACTTTACAGGTGCCTTGTTTAGTCCATCCTTACTCAGATCAAGGAGACTTTTTAGATTGGTTTCCGGGTTGACCAATCCGGAAATGGATGGAAGCTTACTTCCACCAGTGGTGGTTGACGCTGCTGGTACCAAAATAAAAAAGGGTAGAGCATCCTGAATGGCAGACGCTACTGGCGTTAAATTCAGTTTGCCGATTGGCTTCGCTGGACGGGTTTCCATCAGGTCGCTCAACCACTCGCCAATCTGCTTATTCGTTACTTGAGCAGTTTCCATTCGCTGACCGCTTCGGCCTAAAACTGCTCCCATAAAGAGTTTGGCTACGCTGCTCGGAGGTTTGGAATTGTTATGCAGTTCGATTCCTGCGACAGGTGCCAATGAAACAAAAAGGGCCTCTGTCGCGGGAGCGGGATTTCGAAGCGTCAGTTTGTTCGCCACATTGTTAATCATCGCCGACAGATCCAGTGCTCTGCCCATGCTTGCCGCGACCTTGCCAATGTTGGCGGTGTTATCTCTTATGCCATCCGATACATCGACAAGTGATTTCACTTCTCCAATGCCAAGTCGCTGACCCAATCCTAGCAATGCCCAAAGCAACCAGGGACTACCCGTTGTCTCCTTTTGAGGGTCTAGCGCTTCCCCTATAGATTTAGCGCTGACGCTGCAAATAGATGCTCCTAAGCAGGCGGATGCAAAGTTCAATTCAAGCTCGACACGCTTTGCAGGATTAGTAATGTCGTAATGACCAGCCGCGGTATCTAGCGAGGAAGGACCTTTGCTGCGTCTTGTTTTGAACCAGTCGTCCCAGAGTATGGAGTGACGTCTTATATCAGTGGTAAATTGCTTTTCCGCAGATTCTTGCTGTGTCCAGATTTTTTGCAATTCTGAATAACGAGTTGCACCGGGTAGCAGTTGTTTGAGCTTTGGATCATTTTCTCCCATTGATTTTAGAGTTCCAGCAATGGCCCAGTCTTCAGCACTTTTTTTACGCAGATCCTCAAAAGTTTTTTGCTGTGTCCGGATTAGCAAAGCCAGGTCGTGCCAGACACCCCACGCATCATCAGCAATGACATATGCTTGCTGCTCACAGCGTTTCATCGACTCCAATGTTGGCTGCCATTTGGGTGCATTTTTGGTAGAGGACTCACAACTCCATTGAAAACCTTCCGGCTCTTTGTAATCGCCAATGAAGTCGTAGATGCCCTCTGCTTTACCGCTGGCGGGGGCGGCGCCAGGTGTAAACGCACGCATCACCCGCGTGCGGGTGCTGGCTTTTGATTTAGCAGCCGCGAACTGTTGATCGGTCCACTGCGTTGGCGACCAAGCGAGCATCGCCGGTGTCCCAGCTGGCAGCATCAAATAAGGTTTTTTACTCTTATCGATGACTTTTCCGCCGCGCACGGTTTCTTGCAGCGTCGTATTTTCGACAGTGAACTCGACGAGCTTTGCCGGGGAGGTTTGCCATACGTAGAGGAAACCGTTGCGGAGGAAGCGCGCGACATAATTCAGTGGCTTGCCACGAGTAACCGCGTTCTTGTCACCCAGCTCGGGAAAGTTGCCGTTGAGCGGCGGCAAATTCATTGCGCTGACATCAAGGCTGGGCGTTGGGCCAATGGCGTAACGTAGTGGTATCACGGCGGTGAGTAATGGGCAGCCGGCCGGTTTGAATTCTGGTTTTGCAGGCGCAGGTTGGGTCATTACACGACTTCCTGTGATGTATCGGTGTCAGAAGCCAATGCCTCAAGCAACGGCCAGGTTAAAACGATCTGCGCGTTGATGCCGCTATCGATGGGGGCACAATCTTCCTTGGGTGTTTCATTAGCCCACGCACGTTTTGCACTGCCTTCATGATTGACCCACACGCAATCAATCCCATGCCAAAACCCGATTGGCCAGACCGCGCCTGCAAGCCACGCTTGACGCATCGGCGTTGCATCACCCAAGCGCAGCCAAAATTCTCGTCGATCCGGTGAGTAGATTCGGATGCGCCGTTGTAACGTATTGAATACTTGGCTAGCCGATTGCTGAGTTTGCAGCCATATCCCGTTACTCAGGTTTCCGTCCGCATGCGACCACGCTTGATAAGCGGGACTACCCATCGGGGCGTCGAGCAGTATGGGCCCAGCTTCGGCAATGGGTTCGTAAGGCGTTCCGAGCAGCAGGGGCATCGGCTGGTGGCTTGGGTATTTTTGATAGAGCCAAGCCACAGCATCTTCCAAATGCGCACCATCCATCAGCAGAAATCCATAGCGGCCATTGCTGTTGGTCATTTCTGCACCTCTTGTGCTGCTTTTGCTGCCTCGCAGACTTCACAAACCCCCGACGGTGTCTGCCTGAACACCATGTTCTGTTTTACCAATGCCTCGATAGGCATACCTGGCTTATCCGCATCCGCCTGCTTCAACACCCCCGGCAACAACGGCGCCGCCCCCGTCCCGCTACCCGGTCCACCCCCGGAGTTCATATTGATCACCGGCCCGCTCATGGTCACGCCGCTGGCGTCGATCTTGATGAAGCTGCCACCGCCGATCAGGGTCAGTTCACTGCCGGCTTCCAACACGACTTTCATGCCGCTGCTCAGGTGGATTTCCTGGCCGGCATCAATGAACTGCCCGGTGCCAATCTTGATGTGCTGGTTCACGCCTACGGTCAGGTGGTCGTTGGCCCGGGCCTCGACTTTGCGGTCGGCGTAGACGGTGTGGTGTTCTTCGGCCTTGAATTCGCTGTAGCTGTTTTGCTCGACGGTGTCGTGGCGTTCGTTGCCGACGCGGATTTTCTGGTCGTGTTCGACGTTTTCGTCCCAGTCGCGCTGGGCGTGCAGGAAGATTTGTTCCTGGCCTTTTTTGTCTTCGATGCGCAGTTCGTTGAAGCCGCCACCGCCCTTGGAGCTGAGGGTTTTGAAGGTGCTGCGGGTTTTGTTCGCTGGCAGCGGGTACGGGACGACGTTTTCCTTGTGGTACAGGCAGCCGCTGATCAACGGTTGGTCGGGGTCGCCTTCGAGGAAGGTGACGAGCACTTCCATGCCGATCCGCGGGATGGCGATGCCGCCGTAGTGGGCGCCGGCCCAGGCGGAGGAGACGCGCAGCCAGCAGCTGGTCTTGTCGTCGGCCTGGCCTTCGCGGTCCCAGTGGAATTGCACTTTGACGCGGCCGTACTGGTCGCAGTGGATCTCTTCACCTTTGGGGCCGGTGACCACGGCGCTTTGGCTACCGAGGATGCGCGGCTTCTTTTGCGTCAGCGGCGGGCGGTTCGGCACGTCCCACGGCGTGGCCTGGAAGCGGTTGCGGTAACCCTGGTGGAAATCGCCCTTGAGGCGGGTGGTGTCGCTGGTGACCGACTCTTCCAGCACCTGCGGTTGTTTGCCTTCGTGCAGGACTTCGGTCAGCAGCCACAGGTCGTTCCATTTGGCTTTCGGGTGTTGGGTCAGGGCCAGGAAATGGCCGCTGACCAGCAACGGCTGATCGCTTTTGCCTTCGGCCAGCTGAAAGTCGCTGCGGTGGCGTTCCAGGTTGCGCTTGGCCAGGTGTTTGCCGCGCTCGCGGTCGATGAAGCGACCGGGGTAGTCGTAGTCTTCGAGGTCGGGCAGGGCGTCGCCGCGGTTTTCGCTTTCGAGGGTGAGGCGCGGCTTTTCGAAGTCGTAGTCGCGGCGGGTGGTGCGGCTGGTGCGGGTTTCCAGGCGCAGGTCGAAGCGCTTGATCACCGGGTTGTTGGCGACCATGCCGGAGTCTTGCTGGTAGGCCACGGGTGCGAGTTTCGGGAACACCGTCTGGTCATCGCCGAACACCAGTTTGTGGGCCGTGGCGCTGTGCTGGAAGTGGTAGTGGATACCTTCCTCCTCGCACAGGCGCTGGATGAATTGCAGGTCCGACTCATCGTACTGAACGCAGTAAATGCGCTCGGGATAGATCGCCCCGACTTTGAATTCATAGGCATTGCTTTGGATGCCGTGCTCTTCGAGGACCATGCCGATGATTTTCGGCACGCTGAGGTTCTGGAAGATGCGTTGGTTGATGCGGTGCGCGAGGTAGGACAGTTGCGGGCGCAGGGTCACCGCGTAGCGGGTCAGGCGTTTGCCGGAATCACCCTGGGCGGCGCGATAGATCTGGCCATGGATGCCGCTGCCGTCAGGCGAGAGCTGCAAGAAGGCCGGTTTGTGCAGCAGGGGCTCGAGGTCCAGGGACGGCTGTTCACTGACCAGCTCCACCTCAAACACAAAAGGCTGGCTGATGGCTTCCCGGCCTTGCAGGGAAAAGACCTGAAAGTCGCTGGAAAGACCTTCGATGGTCAGGGCAAAGTGGGTTTGATTGGCCGGCGCGAACATCCCTTGTTCCTCGTGCAGTGCTGCGGCATGCGCTGACACCCGGAAACCGGGTCAACGGACGCGAAATTCTGGAAGGGCGGAAACAACATCGACCAGCAGAGCTGGCCGATGCTTGTGACGGTCGGCCTGACTTAGGCGACCGGCTGACGCCAGTCATCGGAACCCGAAGTACCGGATACTTCGTGGGTCCAAGTGATTTTGCGGTAGGTGAATTGCACTTCTTCCAGGTGCGTGAAGTGGGAGTTCGACGGATCCTGGCAGTTGTGCATTTTGTTGTTGATGGCGACGATGATCGCGTCTTCCAGTTTGGTGGTGTAGTAGTGCTCTTGGGTACCCTGAGCAGAAGTACGGAACCACTGGATAACGATTTCGCTCATGCGCTCGCCGGAAGTCAGAGCCGCTTGCAGCAGTGGCGAAGACTTGTCGTAGACCTTGGTTATCACGACTGGTTTGTGTACGCGCTGACCGGTCGGTTGGCCGGACTGCGGGTCACGCGGGATGATTACGTCGTGGTTGAAAGCCTGAACCATGACCTGGTCTTCGTGACCTTCCTGGTATGTGTTGCCAACCGAGTCGGCTGTGAATGCGCCGGCGGTGATCAGACCTTGTTTTTCGCCAGTGACGGACATGTACGCTGGAGTAGCCATGGATGTGCTCCTTGCTGAATAAAGTAAGAGTGCCCGGGAGGCGGTATCGCCCGGTGGGTGCATGACTGTTATCAAGGTCCGTGCCAGAGATGGATAAAGCTATGTAAATCAGTTGTTTGCGGTTGTTTGTAGAACCTTTAAAAGATAGCCAATCAGCAATACGAAGGAATGTGCGCAAGAACTTGCGCACCACTGCGCAACTTCTTGCGCACTCGACTGGAAGGCCTGGCAGGCTGGGCGATCAGCGCCTCGTGAGGGCCATTCGACACAAGGGGTGCGCAAGTTCTTGCGCAGCAAGGCTTTGCGCCATCACTGAAAGGCATGTGGCATCCGGTGCAACGAATCGACGGGCTGGGTGGTCCATAAAAACAGCGCCGTCGAGCGTCCGAACAACCTGGAAGTGGAGTGAGAACGACATGAAAATCCTGATGGTTTTAACGTCCCACGATCAATTGGGTGATACGGGTAAGAAAACCGGCTTCTGGCTGGAAGAATTCGCCGCACCGTACTTTGCGTTCAAGGACGCCGGCGCTCAACTGACCCTGGTCTCGCCCAAGGGTGGTCAGCCGCCGCTGGACCCGAAAAGCGACGAGCCGGACGCGCAGACGGCTGCCACTGATCGCTTTCGCAAAGATTCCGCGGCGCAGTCCGCATTGGCTTCGACGGCTGTATTGAGCACCGTCAGACCCGAGGATTACGACGCCGTGTTTTATCCCGGCGGTCACGGTCCACTGTGGGACTTGGCCGGAGACAGCTATTCGATCTCGCTGATCGAAGCGTTCATCAAGGCGGGCAAACCGGTCGCGGCGGTCTGCCATGCGCCGGGTGTGTTGCGTGATGTCAAAGGTGCGGATGGCCAGCCATTGGTCAAAGGCAAGCGAGTCACGGGTTTCACCAATTCTGAGGAAGAGGCGGTGCAACTGACGAAGGTCGTGCCGTTTCTGGTGGAGGACATGCTGAAGGAGAAGGGCGGTGAGTATTCCAAGGGCGCGGATTGGGCCAGTTATGTGCTCACCGATGGCCTGCTGATCACCGGCCAGAACCCGGCGTCGTCCGAGGCTGCGGCTGAGGCGTTGTTGGCAAAACTAGCCTAAACACCGGACCTGTAGCAGCTGGCGAAGCCTGCGTTCGGCTGCGAAGCAGTCGTGAAATCAGGCGCTACGGTTTGTCAGATAAACCGCGTTTACCGGTTTACGACTGCTTCGCAGCCGAACGCAGGCTTCGCCAGCTGCTACAGGTCCGTGTCGCGCCTTAGATAGCGGGAGTCAACGCGGCAAAACACTGTTCGATCGAACGCCGCTGCGTCTCGGCATACAAGCCCAATTCATCAATGGTCGGCCGCCCCAGCGCCTGTTCAAAGGCCTGCTGGTTCGAATGCACGCCATAATTCACCTGCGCCGCATCCCCCAGGTTCGACTGGAAAATCCCCGCCGCACTGACCGGCAGAAAATCTTCATAGACCAACGGTTCGACCCGCAAGTACCCGCCGCTGAGCAAATCGTCTAGCGACAACGATTTCAGCTCATCCGCCTCCAGGCCTTTTTCCGTGACGAAATAACGAAAGTACGCCAGTTCCTGTTGGCGCATGCCTTCATACGTGTCAGGGAACTCTGCAAAGTGCTGCGTCATCAGCGCGTTGTAGCGTGCGGCATTGGCCTCGTTGGGAAAGTCCTTCAGTTCATCGCGGGCAGCGTTGAGCAAACGGTCATAAAGCGCCCGGCCTTTTGGAGTGAGCGCGGCGCCACGCTGCTCGATTTCACCGAATCGCGCGCTGTGGCTGCCACGAGTCTCGGCTTGATCGGTGAAGGCGATCGGTTCGTCCAGCGCCTTGAAACTGGTCTGGCGCAGCAGGATCGGGCACTGGCGGCGGGGTGGTCCTTCGATGACGGCTTTGGGCGTGATGCCGTGGGCGGGCATCTGCGCCTGGACGATGTCGATGTCCAGGGTGCGCGGTGTCAGGTGATTGATGTGCGGGCCTTTGAACGCCACCACGTCGGCGATCAGGCGATGCTGCGCGCTGAGTTTCTGGTACTGCTCGGCGGTGACGGTGGCGCTGTGGTGCCAGCGAAAGGTTTCCAGCGCCTGTTCGACGAAGTTCTGGGCCTCTTGTTCGGTCAGACCGCCCTCGGTTTTGGCGCGGTCGATCAGTGCAAGGGCGGTCGGGGTGAAGATCTGGCGTTTATCCAGCATCGACTGGGCGAAGGCACGCAGTTCCAGGTCTTCGATCAGTTCCAGGCGCAGCAGTGAGGTGAAGACCCGGAACGGGCTGACTTGCAAGGCGGCTTCGTGCACGGCGCGAAACGCGGTGGAGTGCACCGGCACGCCCGCCGGGGTCAGGTCGTAATAGCCCACGGGTTGCATGCCCATCACCGCGAACAGCCGGGCGAGGGTGGCCAGTTCTCCCGCAGTGCCGACGCGGATCGCGCCGTGGCGCTCCAGGCCCAGCCGCTCGATTTCGCCGGTGCTGTTCAGTTGACGGGCCACCTGCGGATCGCTGTCCAGCACATGGCGGTTGGTCTCCTCCACCAGGTTCATCAGCGCGCCGTACAGCGGCACTTCTTCGCGGTACATGTCGGACATCGCTTTAGAGAAGCGTTGGCGGATCAGGTCAGGGCTGACGAAGCTTGGGTGGTTCATGAAAAAAATTCCTGGCGCGGTAACGAGAAGGATGTGGGAAAAGATCGCAGCCTTCTGCAACGCCGACAAACGAAGAATCTTACGGACTTCATTCTGCCAAGGACTGCATTCACCGTGGCGGTGTAGCAGCTGCCGAGCAGCGCGAGGCTGCGTTCGGCTGCGAAGCAGTCGTGAATTCAAACAACGCGGTGCATCAGATAGACCGTGCGTTCAGGTTTTGCGACTGCTTCGCAGCCGAACGGGGGCAAGCCCCCTCGCCACAGGGCAGCTGCATGGCGCGGGGATTACAGGTGCGAACGGCTTTCCGAGCGCAGCGACCCCAAAAACTCCCCATACAACCGCGCCGTATTGGCCGGTTGTTCGACCATCGGCATATGGCCAATGTGGTCCCAGATGTCCACACGCAAATCCGCGATGCCTTTACTCCACACCGCCACGCTGCTGACATCGATCAAGCGGTCCTTGTGCCCCCACAGCAGCAGCGCCGGGCACTTGATGTCGGGCAGTTTGGGCTCCATCGGCGGGCTGGCGCGGAAGTCGTTGAAGATTTCTTCCAGCTCATCGCGACTCTGTTCATAACGCTGGGCAATAGCATCCAGCACCACGCCGGGCACCCACGGTGGTTCGGCCATGGTCATGGCATAGAGGCGCCGGAATTCTTCCCGTGAGTGAATCAGAAACGGGTTGTGCCCCTTGGCCAGATGCCGCTCCAGGTCACTGGCCTCGGGGGCGGTGACGCCAGCCGGGTCGATCAGGGCGACGGAGGCAATCCGGTCCGGGTAAGTCGCCGCCAACCACGCCGCGATGTAGCCGCCCATCGAGTTGCCGATCACATGGACTTTCTCGACCCCGCAAACGTCCAGCAACTGGATCATCCGCTTGGCCTGCAGCGGGATGTCGTAGCCGCCACCGGCCTTGAACCCGGTTTCGCCATGGCCGGCGATGTCGGGGATGATGACTCGATAGTTGCCGACAAAGTGCCGGGCGAAGCGCAGCCAGACGTTCTTGTCGGCGCTGTAGCCGTGCAGCATCAGCACACTGCTGGACGCTTCGTACGGCCCGCCTTGCCAGGTCGAGACGGTCATTTCCGTGATCGGTACGACGATTTTGTGCAGCCGATACAGCTTGGCCTCCATGGCCATGTTCAGGTCATAGAGCCAGTAACCGATGGCCGGATAACTCAGCCAGCTCCAGGCTACAAAAACCGCGATAAGGACAACCAACACAAGCATCAGGCATCTTCCTTTTACGTGTTCAGGACAAAATGTGGTCAGCGGGTTTCAGGGTCCGGGTCAACCGGTGATAGCTGAAACTGAACCCCGGAAACATGGCAATCACATGACCGCTCTTGCTTTGATACCAGCTGTGGCAACCCCCGGACTTCCAGACGGTGCGCTCCATTTCGCGGTGGATCATCTCAGTGTAGGTACGTTCTGCCTCGGGACGCACTTCAATGCTGCGCAAACCCTGTTCCTTGAGCGTGCGAATGCAATCGAGGATGTAATTCATCTGTGATTCGATGATGAACAGCGCCGAGGTGTGGCCAATGCCGGTGTTGGGCCCGGTGACGATAAACAGGTTGGGAAAGTCCGGCAGGCTGGTGCCCAGATAAGCCCGCGGGTACTGGGCCCAGACGTCTTTTAGTCGGGTGCCGTTTTTGCCGGTGACCGGGTAGGAAATCACCCCGTCGGTGGCGTCGTACCCGGTGGACCAGACGATCAGGTCCAGGTCGATGTGCTGACCGTCCTGGGTGACGATGCCGGTTTCATCGATGGACGCGATGCCTTGTTCGCGGCTGTGCAGCGTCACGTTGCGGCGGCCAAGCGCCGGGTAAAGGGTGCTTGAGACAATCACGCGCTTACAGCCGATGGTGAAGTCCGGCGTCAGTTTTCGGCGCAATTGCGGGTCGGGTACCTGGCGTTTGAGGAAGCGCAGGGCGTGTTGCTGGACCATGCGGATGGCTGGTTTCGAGTATTTGAAGGCAATCACCCGGGTTTCGAACTGCCAGTAGAGCATCCAGCGCAGCAGTTTGTACGCCGGTTTGAGGCCCAGCAGCCAACGCTGGAAGGGACCAAACGTCCGGTCGGCCCGTGGTAATACCCAATGCGGCGTGCGCTGGAACACATGCAGGTGCTCGACGTCGGGGGCAATGGTCGGAATAACCTGCGCCGCACTGGCGCCGCTGCCGACGATGGCGACACGTTTATGGCGATAGTCGAAGGAGTGATCCCAGTTGTTGGTATGAAAAGTCTTGCCCTGAAAGCGTTCCTGACCTTCGAAGTGCGGGACAACGGGTTGGCTCAGCGGCCCCGTGGCATTGATCAGGAACTGCGCGTAAAACGTGCCTTTGGCGCCGGTGTGCACCGCCCAGCGTTGGCCGTCGGCGTCCCATTCGATGCGCTCGACATTGGCTTGCAGTTCGACCTTGTCCCGCAGGCCGAAGTGCTCCACCACGTACTGGGTGTAGTGGTGCAGTTCAGCCTGATCGGCGAACATTTGCGTCCAGCGGTAAGGGGCGAAGGACAGCGAATAGAGTGGCGAGGGCACATCGACGGCCGCGCCGGGGTAGGTGTTCTGGCACCAGGTGCCGCCAAAAAAGTCCCGTCGTTCCAGCAGGCGAAAATCGTCGATGCCTGCCTTAAGCAAATTGATCGCCGCGCACTGACCGCCAAAACCGCTGCCGATGATCAACACTTGAAAGGTCTGCATGGGTCTCCTTTTTTATCCGTGTTTATCCAACCCTCTCTTCATGTATAGCCCAAACATTGCACACATCACCTGTGGGAGCGTGGCTTGCCCGCGAAGGGGCCCTCAACGCCGCCAAAAGCTTCGCGGGCAAGCCACGCTCTCACAAACTGCGCAGGATTCAGGCTGCCCGCCGGTGATGGCTATTTAACGTTGCCCTGATAGACTTCCAGCACATCCGCAACCCGTGTGTTGTCAGGTTCCGTTCTGTGACGCAGAGGCCCTTATGGGAAATACGGGAGGAAAAGGACTTTCACTGGCCAGAAGGCTCTATACATCGCGAACCCTGGGCCTGGTGCTGGGGCTGTTGTGCGTAGGCGCGGCGATGTATCCGCTCGGCCCGGCGCCGTGGGTCTGGGGGCTGATGCTGTTCAATGGGGTGCTCTGGCCGCATGTTGCCTATCAATGGGCGCGTCGGGCGAAGGTGCCTTTTCACGCCGAACATCGCAACATTCTGGTCGACGCCTTTCTCGGTGGCTTCTGGGTCGCCGCCATGCACTTCAATCCGCTGCCGAGCGCGGCGACGCTGTCCATGATGGCCATGAACAACGTGGCGATCGGCGGTTTGCGGTTCCTGCTGGTGGGCACGGCCGCGCAGATTCTCGGGATGGGTGTCGGCATGCTGGTGTTCACCCCGGCCTTTGTCCCTCAAACCAGTCCTTTGCAGCTTTACGCTTGTCTGCCCCTGCTGATCCTGTATCCATTGGCGCTGGGCTGGATCTGCTTCCGCCAGGCCACCACCCTTGGCCGGCAAAAACGCGAACTGCTGGCCCTGAGCCGGACCGACAGCCTCACCGGCCTGCTGAACCATGGCGCCTGGAAAGACCAGTTGGAAGTTGAATTCCAGCGGTGCCGACGCCAGCAGCAGGGTGGAGCGATTGCGCTGATCGACATCGACCATTTCAAGACCATCAACGACACCTACGGCCACGTCGCCGGGGACATCGTGTTGCGACAACTGAGCAAAATGCTCAAGCAGAACCTGCGGGCGACTGATGTGGCGGGGCGCTATGGCGGTGACGAATTCTGCGTGCTGCTCCCGGATTTGCCCCTCAACAGCGCGGTGGCGGCCATGGACGCCTTGCGTGATCGCTTCGCCACCCTGGGCTACGAGCAGAACCCGGCGCTGAAAGTCAGCCTGAGCATTGGCCTGGCCGCTTTCAACCCGGCGTACACCGACGCCACCCTGTGGCTCAACGATGCCGATCAGGCGCTCTACGAAGCCAAGAGCACCGGCCGCAATCGCGTCATTAGCCGCATTGGCGGCAAGCCCCAGCACGAACTGCTCGACCCGGTCTGAAAGCCCGCAAACATCCCTGTGGGAACGAACCTATGTGGCTAAAGGGCTTTTGTGGCGAGGGGATTTATCCCCGTTCGGCTGCGAAGCAGTCGTAAACCACTGAACGCGGCGTGCCTGAAAAACGCAATGGCAGAACTGGGGCTGCTTCGCATCCCAACGGGGATAAATTCCCTCACCACAAAGGCCCGCTCCCACAGGGGAATTGCGGTGTGCCAGTTCTGTTGGGGTCGCATTCGGCATAGAGCCAAGCAGCTCAGTGAGGTAGGGTTTCGGTTCCCCGACACGAAACAAGGACCGATTCATGACGCTCAATCTCCCTCGTTCCCTGCTGGCCACCAGCCTTGGCCTGACCCTCGCCCTCGGCGTATTCGCCCCGGCGGTCTTGCCGAACCCCACAAACAAGTCCTCGCCGATTCCGAACAGTACAAGGGGCAAGCCCTGAAATTGCTGGAACGCCTGGTGAACATCGACTCCGGTTCCGGCTATGAACCCGGTCTGACGCAAGTACGCGACATCGCCATCGACGAGCTGAAAAAACTCGGCTTCAGCATCGAACTGGTGCCGAACACACCGGACAAAAGCAGCCACGTGATCGCCACCCTCAAAGGCACCGGCAAGGCGAAAATCCTGCTGATGGCGCACATGGATACCGTGTTCAAGGAAGGCTCGGCCGCCGAGCGCCCGTTCCACATCAAGGACGGCCGCGCCTACGGTCCGGGCGTGATGGACGACAAGGGCGGTATCGTCGCCGGGATCTACGCGCTGAAAGTCCTGAAAAACCTCGACTTCAAGGATTACGCGCTAATTACCTTCCTGCTCGACGCCAGCGAAGAAACCGGCTCGGACATCGCCACCGACCTGATCAAGAAAACCGCCAAGGCCCACGATGTAACCCTCAACCTCGAGCCGGGCCGCCCGGCGGATGGTCTGGTGGTGTGGCGCAAAGGCAGCGCGACGGCGGTGGTGGAAGTCAAAGGCAAAGCCGCCCACGCCGGTGTCGCGCCGGAACTGGGCCGCAACGCGGCGATGGAAGCGGCGCACCAGATTCTGCAGCTCGGCAAACTGGGCGACGCCGAGAAGAAAACCACCATCAACTTCACGGTGATCAAGTCGGGCGACCGCACGAACGTGATTCCGGATCAGGCCACCGCCAAGGCTGACGTGCGGGCGGCGGTACCGGAAGAGTTTGACCGGATCGAGAAGGACCTGGCGCGGGTTTCCAAAGACAAGCTGATTGCGGACACCGAAGTCACCACCACGCTACAACGCGGTCTGCCGCCGATGCCGCAGACGGCGGAATCGGATCGGCTGATGGCCATGGCCCAGGGGATTTACGGTGAGATCGGGCGCAAGTTGACGGAAGAAGGCAGTGGCGGGGCAGCGGATGCCAGCCTCTCAGCCGGTGTGGGCACGCCGACGCTGGATGGGTTCGGGATTGTTGGCGGCAATATTCATACGCCTGAAGAGTACGCAGAAGTAGAAAGCGTGGCGCCGCGGATTTATCTGTTGTCGCGGATGATCATGGAGTTGGCGAAGCGCTGAAAATTGTTCCCTAGCGCCAGGGGGCTTGCCCCCGCTGGACCGCGCAGCAGTCCCCTTTTCTTGGGGCCGCTTCGCAGCCCAGCGGGAGCAAGCTCCCTCGCCACAGGGATTTTGGTGTTAGTAAAATCGATGTCCTACAGCGCAACATGCTGCTGCGCTATTCCTTCACACTCATAAACTCTTCCGCCCAACGAATGTATTCCTCAGGTTGCGTATACGTGTGAGTCAACTCGGTAGCGCTCAAATCCGACGCCTGGGTAAAGATCTGCCGCTGTTCGCGCAAACTGTCGTAGGTCGCTTTGATCGCTGCGAAGTACGCGCCATGACCATCAATGGTCACCCGCACGCCCAGTTCCGCCAGGCGTTTGTCGTCACGCAGCAGAGGGTTGCCGTAGGTGACCAGCATCAGTGGCACGCTCAGGTGTTCGGCAATCTGTTCGAGGTGATCGAAGTCCCGCACACCCACCATGCAAATCCCGTCCGCACCGGCCTGCTGGTAATGGCAGGTACGGCTGATGACTTCCTGAACGGGCAGGATCCCGGCGTTGGTCCGCGCGATGATCGCCATTTCCGAGTCAACCCGGGCTTCCAGTGCCGCGCGAATCTTGCCGACGCCTTCCGCGACGCCGATCAGATCGGTGGATTTGCGGCCGAATTGCGCTGGCAACAGGGTGTCTTCGATGGTCAGCGCGGCGATGCCGGCGCGTTCCAGTTCGACGATGGTGCGCATCACGTTGAGCGCGTTGCCGTAGCCGTGGTCGGCGTCGGCGATGACCGGCAATTGGGCGACACGGCCGATGCGCGTGGCCTGTTCGGCGAACTCGCTGAGGGTGATCAAGGCGAAGTCGGGGGCACCCAGCACCTGCAACGAGGCGACTGAGCCACCGAGGATACCCACTTCAAACCCCAGGTCAGCGGCAATGCGGGCCGACATCGGGTCGAAAACCGACGCCGTGTGATAGCAGGTGTTGGAAGCAAAAAGCTCGCGGAAGTTACGGCGCAAATCTTGATGAGAAAGCCTGGACATATGAGTTCCACCAATACAAAGGAATGGAAAGGCTTGAGCAAAGGTGTCAACGCCGAAGGAACAAAAGGCTATCACGCGGACGAGGGGAAGATGATGACGAATTTGCGGGGTGGCTCAGATAGACGCGGACCCTTTGTGGCCAGGAGGTGTGTCTGTGGTGAAGAGGGTTGTGGCGAGGAGATTTACCTGTGGCGAGGAGCTTGCTCCCGCTCGGCTGCGCAGCAGTCGTCAATTGGCGAATGCGGTATGCCAGATAAATGGGGGAGCTGGTTTTTTGGGGCCGCTTCGCAGCCCAGCGGGAGCAAGCTCCCTCGCCACAGTAGTGGTGGCGATCAGGCCGCCACAGCCTGCTGCTGTCGATTGGGCAACAACACCGCCCGCACCGAATTCCCCGGTTGCAGTTGCAGGCGTTTGGCCGTGAGTCGGTCGACGATCAGGCTGTTGCCTACCAACCGGGCCTGAGCGGTGGTGATGCGGCAGTTTTCCAGGCGGCGGTTGTGAATCAGCCACACCGGGGCCTGTTCGTCAGGCGTGCCGATGGCCAATACCAGGGGCTGACTGTCGCGCACGGTGCGGATTTTCGCGACCGGGGCTTCGATCACCGGGCCGGCGTCGAAGATGTCGATGTAGCCCTGATGCACAAATCCTTCGGCGCTGAGGATCTTCAACGCCGGTTCGGTGTTCGGGTGTGCCTTGCCGATGACGGCCTGGGCCTGTTCGGTGAGCAGGCAGGTGTAGAGCGGCTGGCGTGGCATCAGTTCGGCGATGAACGGTTTGCTGCCCAGCCCCGACAGGTGATCGGCGTGGCTGAAGTCCATCTTGAAGAAGTGCCGGCCCAGGCTGTCCCAGAACGGCGAACAGCCGTTTTCGTCGGCGCTGCCGCGCAGTTCGGCAATCAGCTTGTCGCCGAACAGGTGCGGGAACTCGGCCACGAACAGCAAGCGTCCCAGGGACAGCAACCGACCATTGCTGCCATGGCGTTGATCGGGGTGTAGAAACAGCGAGCAGATTTCCGATTGGCCAGTCATTTCGTTGTTCAGGAACAGCGTCGGAATCTGCCGCTGAATACCCAGGTCCGGCGACGAACTGACCGTCAGCCCGACCCGATAGTTGTACCAGGGCTCACGCAGGCCAACGGCGCCGGCCAACGCACTGATGCCGACCACTTGCTGATCGTCATCTTCCAGCACGAACAGGTAATCGGCATCCGCACGCTCGACCTGTTCGGCGAAGGTCCGTTGGGCCCAGCGCACCCGGTGCACCAGACGCTCTTCGTTGGCCGGCAGGGTGGTGAAGCCGGGGCCGGCCTGTTGCACCAGGTCCATCAAGGCGGGCAGGTCGGTGACGTGAACCGGACGGACAATCATGATGCAGCTCCTTCTTCGCGCCAGTTCGGGCGCTGTCGTTGGGCACGAGGCCGGGTGATGCTCACAGGGCAATCAGGCGGATCGGGCTGCCATCGGTCACGCTCAGGGCGGCGCACATCTCGACGCTCAACCCTACCGGTTGCCCAGCCTGGACACTCAGTTCGGCGACGATGGCGCGGTAATCCTTCAGCGAATCGTTGCTCACCAGGTAACGGCCGCTCGCCTCAATGGACGAAGCCGACTGCACCGTACCGATCTGGCTTTGCGCGATGGAGAGAATGTTCGAGGTGCGCGCATACAGCGTCGGGCCTGCGTCAAACAGGTCGATGTAGCTGTTGGTTTCAAATCCCTCGCGCTCAAGGATATCGAAGGCCTCCTGGCCGTCGGGGTGAATCCGGCCGATGCAATCCTGCGCAGCCTGGGGCAGCATCGGCACGTAGATCGGGTATTGCGGCATCAGTTCGGCGAGGAAGGTCCGGCTCTCCAGACCGCAGAGCCGCTCGGCCTCGGCGTAGGGTAAATCGAAGAAATGCTTGCCCAGCGCATCCCAGAACGGTGACTGCGCCTCCTCGCTGCTGAAACCGACGATCTCGGTGATCACCGCTTCGGCAAAGCGCTGCGAATGGGCGGCGATGAACAACAGGCGCGCCCGGGACAGCAACTCCGAAAACGCTGTGCGCACCAGTGCCGTGTCGATATGAAAACCCCGCAGCAAGGTGTGGCCGCTGAGGTCCTGGCACAACGACAACGCCGGCACGCCGTGTTCGATGTTCAGCTCTCGGGAAGCGCTGGTGAAGTGACGGTTGCGCAAGCTGTAGAACGGTTCGTTGAAGCCGGCGGTGGCAAGGATTTCCGAGCAACCCACCAGACGCCGGGCCGCGAGATCCTCCAGTACGAAGAAATAATTCTCCGGGCCATGCACCTCGACGTCTTTGTCGAACGAGGCGCAGGAGTCGAGTATCTTCAGTCGCAGGCGTTCAGTGTCGTCCGGCAAGGACGTGACACCGACCAGACTGTCGCGCGCCAGTTGCTGTAACTGGGGCAGGTCGGTTAACTCGACTGGGCGTAAGACCAGCATGGATGT
Source organism: Pseudomonas sp. 31-12 (assembly GCF_003151075.1). Lineage (NCBI taxonomy): Bacteria > Pseudomonadati > Pseudomonadota > Gammaproteobacteria > Pseudomonadales > Pseudomonadaceae > Pseudomonas > Pseudomonas sp. 31-12. Next base: position 4,332,565 of record NZ_CP029482.1, on the reverse strand, counting down.
ACTCCTGTATCAAAGGGTTCGGCGGTGTGTGCCGAACCTGACTATCACTGTCGGTTTCCACGCATTAAATCGGCGGTCGCCTGATTTCTTGTCAGACGCCGCTCTTTTTCTTGTCAGCCGTTGCTCGGATCGGGCAATTCGGTGCTGGCGCCGAGCCTGTTCAGGAAGAACAGATACACCAGGCCCAGGGCAATCCAGATCAGACCGAGTTTTTGTGCATCGACGCCCATGTTGTACATGATGGCCGCGACGATGATGAAGCCGATTACCGGGCAGATCAGGTGACGGATCACCTGGCCGGACTTCTGCCGACGCCAGTAGTAATTGATCACGGTCAGGTGCAGCAACATGAAACCGCTCAACGCGCCGAAGTTCACCAGCGAGGTGAGGGTGTCCACCGAGTTGATGAACAGGTAGCAAATCACCAGAGACAACACGGCCACCAGGTAGATGCTCAGGTACGGGGTGTTGTGTTTCGGGTGAACCCTGGCCAGCACTTTCGGCAGCTTGCCGTCTCGGGCCATGCCGAACAGCAGCCGCGATACCGCCGCTTGCGACGTAATGGCGACCGCTACGCCCCAGGCCAGGGCCGTGGCCACGCCGGTCAGGGTCGCCAGCCAGCTGCCGGCGGCGATTTCGGCGATTTCATAGAACGCGGTGTCGGCGGAGGTGAAGCCCATGCCGGCCGCCAGGTCAGTGGCAATCCAGGTCTGCACGACAAAGATCACGCCCATCACCAAGAGGGTAATGAGCGCTGCCTTGCCGACGCTGCGGCCCGGGTCGCCCTTGATTTCTTCGGCGAGGGTGGAGATCGCATCGAAACCGAGGAACGACAGCACCGCAATCGATACCGCTTGCATCAGCAGGGCGAAATTGAAGGTGTCGGGGTTGTACAACGGCGCCAGGGTTAGCTGACCGTTGCCGCCACCGCTGTGCAGCGCATTCCAGGCGTAGAACAGGAAGATCCCCAGCACCACCAGTTGCGCCAGCAGAAACACAATGTTCATGCGGGCGGTAAACGTGATGCCCCGCAGGTTGACGAACGTCGCGCTGACCAGAAACGCCAGGATGAAACCGACCTTGGGAATGTCCGGATAAAGGTGATTCAGCGCCATGGCCGCGTAAACGTAGAGCAACGGTGGAATCAGCAGGTAATCGAGCAGCATCAGCCATCCGGCGATAAACCCGACATGCGGGTTGAGGCCGCGTTGTGCGTAGGAATACACCGAACCCGCAATCGGAAAAGCCCGGGCCATGCTGCCGTAACTCAGGGCGGTGAACAGCATCGCGACCATGCCGATGATGTAGGCCAGCGGCACCATCCCGGGCGCTTCGGCGTTGACATAACCGTACACTCCGAACGGGGCGATGGGGATCATGAAGATCATCCCGTACACCACCAGGTCGGTCAGTGACAGGCTACGTTTCAACTCTTGCTTGTAGCCGAATTCTTCTATTTCCATGAAGCCCTACTCCTTGGGATGAAAGCAGCTGCTTGCTGCAGGTTTTACGCGATTTTTTACAGCAGTGGCGCCAGGTAATCTGTCCAGCGACTGACCTCTTCAGGGGTGCGCAACAGGTCGTTGCGCACTTCGATCAACACCGACTCCAATCCCCGAGCATCGCCATGCACCGGCACCGTCATGTCGCCCAGCGGATTGATTTTGTACGGCTCGTTTCCGGCAACCTTCAAGGGGTGCTGGCTCAACCCGTCAATCAATCGTTGGGCGTAGCCCTTGGCTTCACCAAACAGCACGCCGGCTTCCAGCGCGCGTGGCTGGCCGTGGTAAATCGGGGTGAAGCTGTGAATGCCGACCACCCGAACCGGCCGCCCTTGCGCGACACGCTGGTCGATCAAGGTTTGCAGCCGGGCATGAAACGGTTTGAACAGGCATTCGCGGCGGTACTCGCGCGTGGCCTCGTCCAGATCCTGATTGCCCGGTATCTGATAGATCTCGCTGTGCGCCGGGATACTGTCCGGGGCATGGCGCGGGCGGTTGAGGTCAACCAATAACCGCGAGTAATTGGCCGCCAGCAGCGTTGCCCCCAGTGCCTGGGACAAACCTTGCGCCAGTGCCAGCGCGCCAATGTCCCAGGCGATATGCTCGCGGGCCGCTGCATGACTCAAGCCCAGGTCATTCAACCTGGCCGGGATAAAACGGCTGGCGTGTTCGCACACCAGAATCAACGGGTGTGTCGAGTCTTCGCGGCTCAGGGTGTACGCGGGCTCGGTAAAGAGACCGCGTTCAGCGGATTCAGTACACGCGTGCATAGTGCTCACAGCGTTCGGCGGGCGACAGCTGTTCCGTCAGCGTCAGTTCCTCGGTTTTAAGGGCGATCCAGGTGTCCATCAGTTCACTCGGCAGGGCTTCGATCAGCGCTTCGCTGTTGCGCAGGCACTCAAGCGCCTGGTCAAGGGACGCGGGCAGGGCGACGATGCCGCGGGCCTGGCGTTGCTCTTCGTTCAGGGAATCGGGGGTTTCATCGGTGATCGCATTCAAGGCCAGGCGTTGTTCGATGCCCAGGCGACCGGCAATCAGCAGTGCGGCCATGGCCAGGTGCGGCGAAGCCGTGGCGTCCATGGCGCGAAATTCGAGGTTGTATTGCGCTGCCACGGATTTGCCGCCCAGGCTCACGGTCGGGCAGATCCGCAGCGCCGCTTCGCGGTTGCGCTGGCCGAGGCAGGCGTAGGACGCGCTCCAGTGATGCGGCTGCAATCGTTCATAGGACACCGGTGTCGGCGCGGTAAACGCGCACAGCGCCGGCAAGTAATGCAGGATGCCGGCGGCCCAGTGCTGGCCGAGAGTCGACAGGCCATTGATCGTGTCGGCGTCGTACATCAGCGGTTGGCCGTCCAGGTCCAGCAGGCTCACATGCAGGTGCACGCCGTTGCACACGGCATGCTCGGACGTCTTCGGCGCGAAGCTCAGGTCCAGGTCCATCTGCCGGGCGATCTCGCGAGTAATCTCGCGCACGTTCACCGCACGGTCCGCCGCCGCTACACCGAGGGCGGGGCGGCAGGTGATTTCGTATTGATGCTTGCCGTATTCGGGCAGGAACATTTCCGGTTCGACGCCGCCGGCGCGCAGGGCGCTGAGCAGCCAGCCACCGAACTCGGCGCCCTGACGCTGTGCCTCAAGGGAGAACGCCAGCTGATCGGCCTTGCCGCTGCCCAGGTTGAATTCATGCTCGAACGCGGCGTTGACCTGCAAACCCAGTTCGGCGCGATAGCGCTCCACTTCATTGCGCAACAGCGTGCGCGGACAGGCGCCCCACGGGCGGCCATCGGTTTCACGAATGTCGCCGTGAATGAAGTCCAATGCCGGGGCCTTGGCATCCGGGCCATTGCTCACCGTCACCCGGCTGCTCAGGTCGGGAATCAGGCGTAGATCGCCATAGGCGCCCCACGGGTTGGTGGAGGCGATGACGTCTTGCGGGGTCAGGGCGCTGTTGGCCGGCACCCAGCCGCAACCCGTCGCCACGTAGTGTTCAAGTTCATCGGTGGGGAACGAGCGGCCACGGGTCACGCCGATCAGGTCGGTGGTGACGATGGTGGTCATGGGCAGCGGCGACAGGCGTTCGCTCATGCTGGCATCTCCTGCAATCGGCCGAGCACGGTTTGGGTGTCGGTGATCCAGCAGTAACCCTTGATCGCGTTCAGGCAGGCTTGATGACGCTGCGGCGTGTAGGTCGCACAGGCATCTTCCACCAGCGTCACCAGGTAGCCGCGGTCTGCGGCGTCACGCACGGCCATGTCCACGCACTGGTCGGTGACGATGCCGGCGATGATCAAGTGCCGCGCCTCAAGATTGCGCAGCACGTAGTCGATGTTGGTGGAGTTGAAGACCCCGGAGGAGGTCTTGGGCAGAACGATTTCGTTTTCGACAGGCGTCAGGTCGTCGATGATCCGCGCCGATGCGCTGCCTTTGGGCAAGTGCATGTCCGAGAGCTTGTGGTCCAGCGAGCGGTCGCGGCCGTCGGCGGTCAGGCTTTCGATGATCGTGTGCAGGACGTTTTGCCGTGCGCTGCGAAATGCACTGAGCAACCGGCGTTGATTGGGCACCACCTGCATGTGGGTGCGGGTCAGGAAGTATTCGCCATCCGGTCCGTTGAGGTGCGGGTCGAACTGCGGTTCGAGCCAGGCCCGTTGCATGTCTACCAGCAACAGCGCGGTGTGGTTGGCAGTGAACGGCAAGTCGCGGGGCGAGTGATGGGGGAGCGTGAACATCCTTATTTATCCTCCAGCAGGTGGGTGTCGAAGTCGGTCCGCAGGGCATCGATGCCTTCCAGGCGATCGGCCAGCTCCGGGCTGCGCAGGGTCAGACAGGCAATCAGCGCCTCGACCTGGGCCAGCGCCGGCACCATGGAGTCGAAGGCCGACACCGATTCCACCGGCGCACTGATAATCAGGTCAGCCATTTCTCGCAGCGGTGAAGCATAGATATCAGTGAACAACACCACGCGGGCATTTCGGCTTTTCGCCGCGTTGGCCACGCGCAGGGCCTGTGATTGGTAGCGGCGATAGTCGAACACCAGCACCACGTCCTGGCGCTGCACGTCGAACAGCCGGTCCGGCAGTTGCGCGTTGTCTTCCAGGGCGAAGCAGCCCGGGCGCAGCAGGCGCAAATGGTTGAGCAGATAGCTGGCGAGGAAACTGCTGAAGCGTCCGCCAAAGCAGTGAACCTGATGGCGGGTGTCGAGCAGCCATTCCACCAGAATCCGCACGTCTTCGGGCTGGGTCAGTGCATGGGTTTCCACCAGCGCCCGATGGCTGTCCGCCAGATAATGGCTCCAGGCGTCGCCTTTCTGAAGATGAGAGCGAAGCTGTAATAAGGCGCTGGGGGACCGCAGGCGGTGGTCCATGTCGCTGAGCAGGGCGTCCTGAAAATCGGCGTAACCGCTGAAACCCAGTTTTTTCACCAGCCGCACGATGGTGGGGTCGCTGACACCGGCATGTTCGGCCAAACGTGACATCGGCCCCAGCCCGTTACGGGGGTACTGGTCCAATAAGGCACGAATGACTTTGCGTTCCGACGGCGTAAGGTCCAGGCCGGGATCGGTGATCAGGTCTCTGAGAGAGGGCATCCGGGCTCCTGCTGGATGGGTGTGTCGGTTTTGTTTCATAAATTGCTAAAACAGTATTTATGTAGTGCGCGCTACATGTCTAGTGAATTTTTCCATGGGTTTTTCAGGGGCCAAAATGAGGCGAAAAGCCTGTGCGCTGGGGGCTACATGGAAGTCGACTGGCGTTGTAGTCCATCGCCCGCAAACGTGTCAGAGATTGCCTAAATTCATTGGTTGGTCGAGGTTGTGTCTCCGTGATAGCTGGTTCAAAGGAAACGCCCTGGATCGCGCTTCTTGCGGCACAATTGCGTCATTAACGGCAGCATCGTGCCGTCTTCCATTTCATCGACAGGGTGATAATCCGTGCAGGCAACCCGTTTGACCCTGATGTGCCACGCGCGAACCGTCGCACAAAAATTGGCGAGTTTTCCTACGAATGAGCCGTTGGAATTTTATGGCCAATGGGCGAAGGGATCGCGTAGCGGCCAGTTCGAAGAGACGCCACGGCTGCTCTGCGGGCCGGAGTTGCGTACGCAGCAGACGGCAGAGTTGTTTGGCAGTGATGTTGAAATCATCGCGGCACTGAGGGATTGCGACTTCGGACGGTGGCGCGGGGCGCGGATCAATGACCTGCAAAAGTCCGAACCCGAGGCGCTGCAGGCCTGGCTCGATGACCCGACCTCGGCGCCCCATGGCGGTGAGTCGGTCGCGCAGCTCACGGTGCGCGTGGCGCAGTGGCTCAAGTCCCTTGAGGCAACACCGGGGCATTTCCTTGCCATCACCCATCCCTTTGTCATTCACGCCGCATTGACCCAGGTGTTGCAGGCCAAGGCGTTCAACCTGATCGATGTCGAACCGTTATCGGCCATCGAGTTGCGGTTCACCGGCCGCTGGCGGCTGCGTTTGCTTGAAGGAGTCATTTGATGAAAAAGCTTCTGGTCATCGGCATCGGTGCCGGCAACCCCGACTACATCACAATGCAGGCCGTGAAGGCGCTGAACCGCGTCGACGTGTTTTTCCTGATGGACAAGGGCCAGAGCAAAGACAAATTGATCGACCTGCGCCGTGAGATCTGCGAGCGCTACATCACCGAGCACGACTACCGCTTCGTCGAGGCCCACAGCCCGGAGCGCGAGCGCGGGGAAGTGGACTACAAGACCAGCGTCGAAGATCTGAACCTCGCCAAGCAACAGACCTTCGAGCGGCTGATCAATGAGGAAATATCCGACGACCAGTGCGGCGGTTTTCTGGTGTGGGGCGATCCGGCGTTGTACGACAGCACCCTGCGGATTTTGCAGGCGATCCTGACCTCGGGCCGCTGTGCGTTCGAGTATGAAGTGATCCCCGGCATTACCAGCGTCCAGGCGTTGGCGGCGCAGCATAAGGTGCCGCTGAATCGCATTGGTCGCTCGATCGAAATCACCACCGGCCGACGCCTGGCGGCGGGGCAGGTGAGCGATGCCGACAGCCTGGTGGTGATGCTCGATGCCGAGGATTCCTACCATCGGGTGGCGGACCCGGAGACGGAGATTTACTGGGGGGCTTATTTGGGGACGCCGGATGAGATTTTGATCAGCGGCAAGCTCAAGGATGTGGCGGATGAGATCGAGCGAGTGCGCAAGGCGGCGCGAGTGGCTAATGGGTGGATTATGGATACGTACCTGTTGCGTAAGCCTTGAGAGTATTGGTGTATGGGCTGGCCCCTTCGCGAGCAAGCCCGCTCCCACATTGGATCTGCGGTGTTTACACAATCCCTGTGGGAGCGAGCCTGCTCGCGATGGGCCCTTAAACACACCTCAGATAATCGCTTTGACCTCACGCCCAAATCGCTCCCGATACACCGATGGCGGCACACCCACCACCCCACGAAACGCCACCCGAAAACTCTCCACCGACCGATACCCACATTGCTCGGCAATCTGGTCTGTGTTTTGCCCGGTGCTTTCCAGCAGCTCCCGCGCCCGCGCCAACCGCTCATGCTGCAACCATGCCTTGGGCGGCATGCCGGTGGCTTCGGTAAACCGGCGCAGAAAGGTCCGTTCACTCATGGCCGCCTCGCTCGCCAATTCGCGAACCTCCAGTGGTTCATGCAAACGCTCCCGGGCCCATTGCATGACGCGAGACAAATCGCTGCGCGGCGTAGGACTGACGGGCGTAGGAATAAACTGCGCCTGACCGCCGGTGCGTTGCGGCGACATCACCAGCCGCCGCGCCACCGAGTTCGCCACTTGAGTGCCGAAATCCCGCGCCACCAGGTGCAGGCATGCATCGATCCCCGCCGCGCTGCCGGCAGAAGTGATCAATTGACCGGAGTCGACGTAGAGCACGTCCGGGTCCACCAGAATGTTCGGAAAGCGTTCGGCCAACTCGGTGGTGTAGCGCCAATGCGTGGTGGCGCCGTGACCGTCCAGCAGGCCGGTCGCCGCCAGCACAAACACGCCGGAGCAGATCGACAGCAACCGCGCGCCCCGCCCATGGGCCTGGCGCAGGGCGGCGAGCAAGTGTTCCGGCACCGGCTCGGTACGGTCGCGCCAACCGGGAATGATGATGGTGCGGGCGTTTTCAAGCAGTTCCATACCGCCATCGGCCAGCACCTGAATGCCGCCCATGGCGCGCATCGGGCCCTGATCCACCGCGACGATACGATGCTCATACCAAGGGAAATCGAACTCCGGCCGCGCCAGGCCAAAGATCTCCACGGCGATGCCGAATTCAAAGGTACAGAGGCCGTCGTAGGCCAGAATCGCGACCAATCCAGGGTTAGGCTGCATTTGGCGGAAAGTTCCCGGTGAGTGTCTTGTGCGCCACTGTAGCCGCAAGCGTCGGGCGGATAAAGTCTTCTCACACCCACTCAAGACTTTGGAGTACAGCCCCATGTCCAGCCTGGTCCGCGCCATTCCCGCAGCCCCTTCGGCCATTGCCCTGATGCACTTCAGCAACCGTCTGACCTATGAAACCGATTGTTCCGACGTGTACGGCAGCCAACAGGCCGGCGAAGTGGATTTTGTCCTGGTGGACGTGCGTGGACCGTTGGCGTTCGAACGCGGGCATGTGCCGGGCGCGATCAACATTCCGGGACGACTGCTCACCGCCGAGAGCCTGGCGGATTACCCGACCTCCACTCTGTTTGTGGTCTATTGCGCCGGGCCGCACTGTAACGGCGTGCACAAGGCGGCGGTGAAACTGGCGGCGCTGGGTTACCCGGTCAAGGAAATGATCGGCGGCGTGACCGGGTGGCTGGATGAAGGGCTGCAATTGAGTGTTGCGGCGCAACGGCCTGCCACCACCGCCATCGGTTGCGAATGCTGACATTCAGACACCGCTGAACACATTGTGGCGAGGGAGCTTGCTCCCGCTGGGTTGCGCAGCAGCCCCACAATCTTGGCAATTGTCGAAGATTTTGGGAGCGCTCCGCACTCCAGCGGGAGCAAGCTCCCTCGCCACAAAAGCTCCTTTGCTACAAAGGCCTACTCGCCACAGAATCCCACCACTCATCCAGTGTCACCTGCAACCACTCAAACACGGCTGCATGGGCGGCGCTGTCCGGTTCCCCGCGAGGCAACGGCGACTCTTCTCCAAAGTGCGCATTCAGCATCGCCACCGATTCCGCATTCCACTCCGGATGAAACTGCAAACCCACCCGCGTAGGCCCCACGCGGTACATCTGCTGTTCACATTGATCACTGCTGGCCAGCAATTGCGCATCAGGCGGCAAATCGATTGCGTCTTCGTGCCACTCCAGCACCTTCAGCGCCTGGCCATCGGTGAACGTCACGGTGGTCCAGCCGGTTTCGGTCCGCTCCATCCGCCGCACTTTCCCACCCAGACTCAGCGCCAGCAACTGCGCCCCCAGACAAATCGCAAACACTGCCGTGCCCTGATCCAGGCTCGCCGCCAGCCACTGTCGTTCTGCTTCCAGCCACGCCGGCCCGGCGTTGGATTCATAAGGCCCGCCCAACACAATCACGGGCGCCGCACTCACTGGCGGTAATTGGCCGAGGTCGGCGCGAAAGACGTTCAGCGTCACCCCTCGGGACTTCGCCCAATGAGCAATGGCACCAGGACCTTCGGCGGGGTGATGCTGGATCAGGTTCAACATTGGCATCGGTACTCTCTGTAGTTTTTGCGTGTAGGTTTTGTCTGAAAAAAGGGCTTGTCCTACAGTCCTTGCACCGCCTTGGCGCACGCTTCAAGGGCTTTGAATTTCTTGGCCACTTTTCTATAAGTATTTGTCGCTTAAACACAATTTGCCCTGTGAAAGCCGCTCTAGACTGCCGGCCACTTCGATCTTCACCGACCGAAAGTCATTCGAAAGCTGCCAATAAAAGCCTCCGCACACAGGAGTTATAAATGAAGAAGCTAGTGATGTTTGGTGCCCTGGCACTGTCGATGTTGTCCCTGACCGCCGTGGCCGATGACGCCAAGCCGATCCGCATCGGTATCGAAGCCGGTTACCCGCCCTTCTCGATGAAAACCCCTGACGGCAAACTCACCGGTTTCGACGTCGACATCGGCGACGCGCTCTGCGAGCAGATGAAAGTGAAGTGCACCTGGGTCGAGCAAGAGTTCGACGGCCTGATCCCGGCACTGAAAGTGAAGAAAATCGACGCGATCCTGTCGTCCATGACCATCACTGACGATCGCAAAAAGAACGTCGATTTCACCATCAAGTATTACCACACCCCGGCACGTTTCGTGATGAAGGCCGGCACCGACATCAAGGACCCGTTGACCGAACTCAAGGGCAAGAAAGTCGGTGTGCTGCGCGCCAGTACCCACGACCGCTTCGCCACTGAAGTGCTGGTGCCGGCCGGTATCAACCTGGTTCGCTACGGCTCCCAACAGGAAGCCAACCTGGACATGGTTTCCGGCCGCGTTGACGCGCTGCTGGCCGACTCGGTCAACCTGGACGACGGTTTCCTGAAAACCGACGCCGGTAAAGGCTTCGCTTTCGTTGGCCCGACCTACGAAGACGCCAAGTACTTCGGCGGCGGCGCCGGTATCGCTGTGCGCAAGGGCGATACCGCTCTGGCGGACAAATTCAACACCGCCATCACCGAAATCCGCGCCAACGGCAAGTACAAGCAAGTGCAAGACAAGTACTTCGACTTTGACGTTTACGGTCATTAATCACGCCGTTCAAAAAAGTGGCAACCGTTGACGCGGTTGCCACTTTTTTTATGCGCTCTCTCTGTTGAAATGAGATCCCCTGTATTTCAGTGCCCCTTATATCGGAGTCTCCATGCAACGCATCGACCATCCTCTGCCCTGGAGCCATCTGGGCACCGAACGCACCCTCAGCGTGTTTCGTTACGGCGCCGGCACTCGCAAGGTCTATATCCAGGCCAGCTTGCACGCCGACGAGTTGCCCGGGATGCGTACCGCCTGGGAGCTGAAGAAACGCCTGGCCGAACTCGAAACCCAGGGCCAGTTGCAGGGCGTCATCGAACTGGTGCCGGTGGCCAATCCGATCGGCCTTGACCAGCACTTGCAAGGCAGCCACATGGGGCGTTTCGAACTGGGCAGCGGCAAGAACTTCAACCGTTCGTTCGTTGAACTCAGCACCCCGGTGGCTGCGTTGATCGGCGACCGATTAGGTAGCGATGCGCAGGCCAACATCGCGCTGATTCGCCAGACCATGGGCCAGGTCCTCGACGACTTGCCGGCACCGGCCTCGCAGCTGGAAGCCATGCACCGCTTGCTGCTGCGCCACGCGTGCGACGCGGACATCACGCTGGACCTGCATTGCGATTTCGATGCGGCGATTCATCTCTACGCCTTGCCGCAACACTGGCCGCAGTGGCAATCACTGGCGGCGCGCCTGAAGGCCGGGGTGGCGTTGCTGTGTGAAGATTCCGGCGGCAGTTCATTCGATGAGTCCTGTTCTTCGCCATGGTTGCGCCTGGCGCGGGCTTTCCCCGAGGCGGCGATTCCCCCGGCCAACCTGGCGACGACGCTGGAACTGGGCAGCATGGGCGACACCCGGGTGGATCAGGCCCAGGCCAATTGCGAGGCGATTCTCGGGTTTCTCGCCGAGCAGGGCTTCATCGCCGGCACCTGGCCAGAGGCACCGAGCGAATGCTGCGAAGGCATGCCGTTCGAGGGCACCGAATACCTGTTCGCGCCGCATCACGGGGTGGTGAGTTTTCTGCGTGATTCGGGGGAGTGGGTGGAGCAGGGCGATGCATTGTTTGAGGTGGTTGATCCGCTGAGCGACCGCGTCACCACCGTGCGCGCCGGGACCCGCGGTGTGTTGTTCGCGATTGATCGCGGGCGGTATACGCAGCCGGGCACGTGGCAGGCGAAAGTGGCGGGGCGTGAGCCGATTAGGGTGGGGAAACTGGTCAACGATTAGCTGCAGAATCTTCGGTGCCTTGCCGGGCCTCTTCGCGAGCAAGCCCGCTCCCACATTTGGAATGCATTCCGCTGTGGGAGCGGGCTTGCTCGCGAAGGCGGCATCAGCCACACCGAAAATCCCCCGGCAAGCTTCACAGTGTTAGGCTCCCCCCGAATCCTGCGCTCTGTGAAGGAAGGTTTATGTTGAAGTTTCTCGCTCTGCTGACGTTGCTGGCCTCGGCCACCGTCCACGCTGAAACCCCGCTGCACACCGATCTGCCGCTCAAATATCTTGAGCAGGCCAACCCCGAATCCCGCCACCAGCCCTTGGTGATTTTCCTCCACGGTTACGGCAGTAACGAGGAGGATCTGTTCGACATCAAGAATGAATTGCCGACGCAGTACAACTACCTGTCGGTGCGGGCGCCGATGGTGATGGAGGAGGGCAGTTACAAGTGGTTTCGCGAGAAGGGCAGCGGGGCCTACAACGGTGAAACCGATGATCTGAAGGCCAGCGGCCAGGTGTTGCTGGAGTTCATCGCACAGGCGGCGAAGAAATATCACACCGAACCCGACAAGGTGTTCCTGGTCGGTTTCAGCCAGGGCGCGATCATGTCCTACGAGGTGGCGTTGCGTCATCCCGAGGCTGTGGGCGGGATCGCGGCGCTGAGCGGGCGGATTCTGCCGGTGCTCAGGTCCGAACTCAAACCGGATGAAAAACGCCAGAAACTGGCGATCTTTATCGGTCACGGCACGGCAGACAAACGCCTGCCCTACATCGACGGCACCGACGCCAACAGCCTGTTACAGAGCCTGTCACTCAAGCCTGAGTTTCATGCCTACCCGGGCGTCGGTCACAGCATCAGCGCCACCGAGATGCAGGACTTGAGCGCCTGGTTGCAGCGCCTCAATCGATGAGTCTTATTTGCCGGTGACGATCTGTTTGACCAGCGTCTCGTGACCGCCATTGTCGCTGAGGCGGGAAATCACCTGAACGATCGCCATGCGCGTGTTGGACGCGGCCATCAGTGTGGTGTCGAGGGTTTTGCCGCCGCCCTGGGTGGCGGTGCTGTCGATCTGCCTCAGCCCCAGGCCGGTGCCTTTCTGGGTCAGGCTTTTTTCGCTGAGCTTGGTGAAGTCCGGCAGTGCCTTGGCTTGTTCGGTGGCGAAGTCGGCCGCGGCGGAGTCGAGGAACGGACCGTCGTTGTCCTTGACGTTGGCGCCACCGGGGATGGTGTTTTCAGCGGCGATCACCACGGTTTTGGTGGCGTCATTGGTGTACATGGTGCCCGTGGCCCCGGCGGTACCGGTCGCCGCGTCGCCGGCGGGCAACGGGTTGGCGATAAAGCCCTTGGGCAGGGTGAACTTGAACTTGCCGCCGAGCATCGAGACGACTTGTGCAGGCGCTTTGTCGCTGGCAGTGGCCTTGGCGGCATAGGCATTCAAAGCCCCCAGGCTGGCGGCCGCCGTCAGTAACAGGACAACGGCTTTTTTACTCAACAATGACATTCGGAAACTCCAGGGATGATCGCGCATTCGCCGCAATCATCCCATGGAATACGATTCGTAGCACAGCAGCATCAGGCCTGGTTCTGCAGCAAACCTGTTCGATTGACGTACGAGGTTGTTGCCCTACTCGTTCGGAATAATCGAGCGTGTTGCGGGGGCCTTATCGCTTGCTCGCGACGTGGCAATCACCGCCCCGGCGATAATCAACACGGCGGGGACGATCAGGATCGGACCGGCATGGCTGCGTCCCACGGCGATCAGTAACAACGTCGAAATCAATGGTGCGAGATAGGAAAGCGCTCCCAGCGTTGCCAGACTGCCGTGTTTGGTGGCGTGGTCCCAGGCAAAAAATGCCATTCCCACCGGCCCGAGGCCGAGCACCACAATCGCGGCCCATTGGCCGAGATCAGGCTGCACCGTGGTTTCGAAGGCCAGGTGACAGATCAGGCCGGACACGGCCGACATGCCGCAGATCCCGCCGATGATGCTGCTGGGTACGTCGTTGAACTGTCGGTTGACCACCGAGTAACCGGCCCAGATCACCGCACAGCCGAAGGCCGCGAGATATCCGGCAATGGGCATCGATGCGCCAGTCTCCGGGCCATGTTGTTGCATGATGAACGCGGTGCCGGCCAGGCCCAGCAGCGCGCCGAGCATTTGCCGTTTGTGCAGCTTTTCCCCGGCCGAGAACGCCGAGAGCAGCACCAGCAACAGCGGCCACAGGTAATTGATCAGGCTGGCCTCGGCGGCCGGGGCGACTTTGAGCGCGAAAAAATACAGCGCGTGATAAACGAAAATGCCCACGAAGCCGGTCACCCATACCGCCCAGGGTTGTCGCCAACTGCTGAAGCCGGCGAGCCCGCGTCGACCCAGTATCACCAGGCTCGCCGCAAACGCGATGCCAAAGCTCAACGTCAGCAGTTGAAAGGGCGGAATGCCTTCGGTAAGGGTGGTCAACAGCGCGAGGCAGGACCAGAGAAATATCGCGATCACGCCAACGGCGGTGGCTGAATGGGGCGTACGGACGAGCGACGTTGCGAGACTCATGTCTGTTCCTTCAGCACGTAGCGGGCGACATCCTGGCCCTCGGGATGTGAAGGAGCTTAGCGTTTGATCGCGGCTCGTCCAGCCTCGGTCGTCGGGTTGGCCGGTCGCGCCAGCAAGCGCCGGGTGATGCCCAACATGCCCACGGACACCGCAACCCCCAGCGCAAACGCGCTCATGCCCATCTCGGGCAACGCCAGCGCCAACACCAGGCAAAACGCCGCGAACGAATACATCCCGGTTGCCGTCGCGCGCAGCAATGCGGCGGTAAACGCCGGGCCACGGGTTTGCTGGGAAAACACCGCCATCACGCTGCCGAGCACCGGGAACACTGCGAGCAGACCGCTCCAGCCTTCGCCGACGGTGCTGGCGAGCAGCGTGACGGCGAGGGTGAGCAGGGCGCCGGCAATCATGCGCAGCAGCAGTTTGTCGGACTTCGGCGCCGGGCCGGAGACGATGGGCTGCACGCTGGGAAACAGGAACGGCGCCGCCAGCAGCGCGGTGGCGGCCGCGATCACCGAGAACACCAGCGAGGGTGGGATCAGCGACAGCACCACGGCCACGGCGGCCCAGACCGACAGTGAAATCATCAACGCCCATGGCCATCCCGCCCGTTGAGCGACCTGGGCGTAGGTCACGCAGAAGGCGATCATCGCGAACATGGCCGACAACGCTGCCGTCGCTGACTGCGCGGCGAACACTTCGCCTTGCTCGATGGCGAGGAAGAACAGAATCGGCCCGACCACCACCGGTAAACCCGACAGCCAACCGGCCACGCTTGGGCCCCAGCGTTTGCCCGCGAGGGAAATCAACAAGAGAAAGCCTGGGATCACCAGCAGTTTAAGCATCAGCACGCACGTGTCTCCGACCTGAGTGAGGCGCCAACGTTAGCACTGCAGACATTGGATTGCTCTAGAAATGAAGGAGTTTTGTATACAAAGCGTGCCGCTCAAATAATTGTACAAGAAGATACTTTGCGTATAAGTTTTTAGCAGAAGCCCACGGTGAATAGAGCGCGATGAACAGACCCCGATTTCGCCTGCACCACAGTGTGTTATTGCTGGGATTATTAGGCACCCAGGCCCTGGCCAATTGGCAGGAGGCATTGCCCGGCGCGCAGATCATCGGCGCCGGCGAGTTTCGGGTGTTCGGGTTTGATGTCTACAACGCCCGGTTATGGAGTGCGGCACGGCCATTGGCGCCGGACCAGCCGTTTGCCCTGGAACTGATCTATCAACGCAGCATTTCCCGCGATGATCTGGTGCAGGCCAGTGTCAATGAAATCAAGCGATTGTCCGGCGCCTCGGTCAGCACCGAGCAGCTCGAGCGCTGGAAGGTGCAGATGCAACAGTCGTTCGTCGATGTAAAAGCCGGTACCCGCATTACCGGCATTTATTTGCCGGGGCAGGGCGCGCGGTTCTTTGTCGGCCAGCAGCCGCAACACGAAGTGAAAGACCCGCAATTCGCTCGGGCCTTTTTCGCTATCTGGCTCGACCCACGTACGCGTAATCCGGAGTTGCGCCAGCAGTTGCTGGGCAGCGCTACTCCTTGAGGTGCATGACATGCTGAAGAAACTGCTGCTGGTGTTGTTCGTCTGCCTGGCCGGTTGCAGCGTTGATGTGCAGCGCTACAGCGAGCAATCCCCCAAACTCGATCTGCCCGGGTTCTTCGTCGGGCGAGTGGATGGCTGGGGGATGTTCCAGAAACGCTCGGGCGAGGTGATCAAACGCTTTCATGTGCTGATCAACAGTCGAATGGACGGCCAGAACCTGATCATGCATGAAGCCTTTACCTACAGCGACGGCACGAAACAGACCCGCGTCTGGACGTTGTACCCTGACGGTCCAGGCCGTTGGCGCGGCACGGCCGGCGATGTGGTCGGCGAGTCCCGCGGTGAGGTGGCCGGCAACGCTTTGCACTGGCGCTATGAACTCAGCCTGCCGGTGGACGGCAAGGTCTACCAGGTGCATTTCGATGACTGGATGTACTTGCTGGACGAAAACACCATGGCCAATCGCTCCGCCATGACCAAGTTCGGTGTTGAGTTAGGCCAGGTGACGTTGTTCTTCCGTCGACACGGCGCCTGACATCTGGGCATTTTTGCCCCTTGGGCGCACAGGCTGAAACGTCTAAGCTGCGCTTTTCCACCTGTCGACGGATGTTTGCGTGAAATTCAGTTTGCCCAAAGTCGGCACTGCGCCGTTTTGCCCGCCGGAAGTGGCGGGCAGCGTTGCCGTTGACCCGAGCGCCTCATTCTTCAAGCGCATGCTGCGCTTTGCCGGTCCAGGCTTACTGGTGTCCATCGGTTACATGGACCCGGGCAATTGGGCGACCGCCATCGAGGCGGGTTCGCGGTTCGGTTACAGCCTGTTGTTCGTGGTGCTGCTGGCGAGTCTGGCGGGGATGGTGGTGCAATGTTTGTGTTCGCGCTTGGGCATCGCCACGGGTCGTGACCTGGCGCAACTGTCCCGGGAGCGCTACAGCACGCGGACCGCGCGGACCCAATGGGTGCTGGCGGAAATCTCGATCATCGCCACTGACCTGGCGAAAGTACTCGGTTGTGCCCTGGCGTTCCATCTGCTGCTGGGCTGTTCGCTGACCGTCGGCATCGCGCTGACCGCGTTTGACACGCTATTGGTATTGGCCCTGCAAAACCGTGGTTTCCGCCGGCTGGAGGCGATCATGCTGGTGCTGGTGAGCACCATCGGCGTGAGCTTCTTCGTCGAGTTGCTGCTGATCAAACCGTACTGGCCGGACGTGGCCCGTGGTTTTACACCGTCCCTGTCAGCCATCGGCGATGCCGCGCCGCTGTACCTGGCCATCGGCATCCTCGGGGCCACGGTAATGCCGCATAACTTGTACCTGCACACCTCGATCGTACAGACCCGAATGATCGGCAAGGACCTGGCCAGCAAGCAGGACGCGGTCAAACTGGCGCGCATCGACACCATTGGCTCCCTGGCGCTGGCGCTGCTGGTCAATGCGGCGATCCTGATCCTCGCCGCAGCGGCGTTTCACAAGAGCGGGCACACCGACGTGGTGGACATCCAGGACGCCTATCACTTGCTCGATCCGCTGGTGGGCGGCGCCTTGGCCAGCGTGTTGTTCGGGGTGGCGTTGCTGGCTTCGGGGCAGAGTTCGACCTTTACCGGAACCATCGCCGGGCAGGTGATCATGGAGGGCTATCTGAACCTGCGGCTCCCTTGCTGGCAACGGCGGCTGATTACCCGCGGGCTGGCGTTGATCCCGGCGTTCATCGGGGTCTGGTTGATGGGTGATAACGCGATTGGCAAGTTGCTGGTGTTGAGTCAGGTGGTGTTGAGTCTGCAGTTGCCGTTCGCGTTGTATCCGCTGATTCGCATGACCAACGATCACAAACTGATGGGGCCGTTTGTGAACCGCTGGCCGACGCGGGTATTGGCGTGGGGGTTGTTTGTGGTGATCAGTGGGGCGAATAGCTGGTTGATCTTCCAGTTTCTCGGGTGACTGGGTTGGCCTCATCGCGGGCAAGCCCGCTCCCACAGGTTTGATGTACGACACAAATCCACTGTGGGAGCGGGCTTGCCCGCGATGAACGATAACGCGGTCTACTTCTGAAACGCTTCAACCACAAAATCAATAAACACCCGGGTCTTGGCCGGCATCAACGTCCGGCTCGGGTAGTACAACGAGATCGGCCCAGCGTCGGCGTGCCAATCGGGCAACAGACGCACCAGTTCGCCGCGCTGGATATTCGCCGCCACGTCCGGCAACACCAGCAGCGTCACGCCCAGGCCGAGGATCGCCGCCTCACGCATGGCCGCCGGGTCGTTGAGCACGATGTTCTCGGTCAAAATCCCCTGCGCCTCATTGCCCACACCATCCTGCATGACCCACTGCCGAATCCGTCCGGTGCGGGTGCCGCGCATCACGATGCCGTTCAATCGGTGCAAGTCCGGCGGACTGTCGGGCGGCGTGCGTCCCGCCATATAGGCCGGTGATGCCACTGCCACGACATGCGCCGCCGCCAAGGTTCGGGAGATGACCCCGGGCGTCAACTCGAAACCACCGCCGATGGCCGCGTCATAGCCTTCGGCAATCAGTTCCACCTGACGGTTTTCGAAGTGCCATTCCGGTTTGATCAGCGGGTAACGCTTGAGGAACTCCGGCAACAGCGGTAGCACATGATCGATGCCAAACGTCGGCGCCAGGCTGACTTTGAGTACCCCGGCCGGCTCGCCCTGATCGCTGCTCATCGCGCTGATCGCCGACTGTAATGCTTGCAGGTTGCCGCCGATGCTCGCCAAAAAACGCTCGCCAGCCTCGGTCAGCGATAGTTTGCGGGTCGAGCGCTGGAACAGCCGCACACCGATGTTTCGTTCGAGTATCGCTACATTGCGACTGACGGCGGCGGGCGTCAGCGCCAGCAAGCGGGCCGCGGCAGAAAAGCTGCCGGTCTCGGCGCTGCGGACAAACGACTCAAGGTTGGCAAGGGTTTCCATGGCTGGCACCTGATAGCAATGCTTGAAGATGATTCAAGGCATTACCGTCTAATAAAGTCCTAATGGCAAGCTCAGTATTCACTCCAACGACAACCCCTCGGAGTGAACCATCATGATCAAAATTGGAATCATCGGCGCCGGCGCCATTGGCTCAGCCTTTGCCCGAGCGCTTTCACGCAAAGGCATTGAGATCGTTATCGCCAACAGCCGTGGGCCAGAAACACTGGCTTCGCTGGTGGAAGAACTCGGGCCAACGGCTCGTGCAGGAACCCGTGAAGAAGCGGCCGCACAAGCCATTGTGCTGGTCGCCGTCAACTGGTCGAAATTGCCGACGGCATTGGCGGGCCTGCCGGATTTTGACGGGCGGATCGTCATCGACGCCAACAACTCGATCGAGGCGCCGTCGTTCAAAGCCGTGGATTTGCAGGGGCGTACGTCCAGCGAAGTGTTTGCCGAATGGGTGCCTGGGGCGCGGGTGGTGAAGGCATTCAACCATTTGGCGGCGCGGTTGCTGGAAAGCGATCCGGCGGCGGAGGGCGGGCAGCGGGTGCTGTTTGTTTCGGGCGATGACGCCGAGGCGAACGCTCAAGTGATCGGGTTGACCGAGCGATTGGGCTTCTTCGGGATTGATCTTGGGGAGTTGAGTGTCGGCGCGCGACTGGCGCAGTTTCCGGGTGGACCGTTGCCTACGCTGAACCTGGTGAAATTTGCCTGAAAGGCAGGCCAAAAGAACCCGGTGCTTCTGATAACAGTCAGCTCATACAGACACTGACTGTGGCGAGGGAGCAAGCTCCCTCGCCACAAAAGCCTGCAACGCAGGAACACCGGGGGTGTTTCCAGACTGCGGCGGCTCTTCGTGGGTCCCCGCGCAGTCTGTTGAACGCTTTACGCCCGCTCGATCGCCAGCGCTACACCCTGACCACCACCGATGCACAAGGTGGCGAGGCCTTTCTTGGCGTCACGCTTGATCATTTCGTGCAGCAAGGTCACCAGCACACGGCAGCCCGATGCACCAATCGGGTGACCGAGGGCGATGGCGCCGCCGTTGACGTTGACCTTGTTCAAGTCCCATTCCAGGTCCTTGGCCACCGCCAGGGATTGCGCGGCGAAGGCTTCGTTGGCTTCAATCAGGTCCAGTTGGTCGATCGACCAGCCGGCCTTGCTCAGGCAGCGACGCGTCGCCGAGACCGGGCCGATGCCCATGATCGCCGGATCGACGCCCGCGTTGGCGTAAGCGGCGATTTTCGCCAGCACGGGCAGGCCCAGGGCCTTGGCTTTTTCAGCGCTCATCAGGATCACGGCGGCGGCGCCGTCGTTCAGGGACGAGGCGTTGCCGGCGGTCACCGAACCGTCCTTCTTGAAGGCCGGTTTCAGTTTGCCCAGCGCTTCAGCGGTGGTGCCGGCGCGTGGCTGTTCGTCTACCTGGAAGGCGACCGGATCGCCCTTGCGCTGCGGAATCAGGATTGGCGTGATTTCATCGACAAAACGCCCGGCTTCAATGGCGGCCGTGGCTTTCTGCTGGGAGGCCGCGGCGAAGGCGTCTTGTTGCTCGCGAGTCAGGCTGTACTTCTCGGCCAGGTTCTCGGCGGTAATGCCCATGTGGTAATCGTTGAACGCATCCCACAGGCCGTCGCTGATCATGGTATCGACGATTTGCGCGTGACCCATGCGCAGACCGGTGCGAGCGCCCGGCATAACGTAATTGGACAGGCTCATGTTTTCCTGGCCGCCGGCAATGATCACGTCGGCATCGCCGCAGCGAATAGCCTGAGTGGCCAGGTGCAGCGCTTTCAGGCCCGAACCACAGACCTTGTTCAGGGTCATCGCAGGCACGGTGAAGGGCAGGCCGGCCTTGATCGCGGACTGGCGCGCAGGGTTTTGCCCGGCGCCGGCGGTCAATACCTGGCCCATGATCACTTCATCGACTTCAGCTACGTCCAGACCGGTTTGCGCCAGCAACTGACGGATCACCGCAGCACCGAGATCAACGGCGGAAACGCTCGCCAAGGCCCCCTGGAAACTGCCAATGGCGGTACGGGTGGCGGCAACAATAACGACGTCTTGCATGGAATGATTCCTCACTGAGCAGCGAACTGCATTTCCGGAACGTGATCCGGCACGATCAGTTTACCGGCGGTCTTGGCGACAATCTCTTCGACGCTGACGCCCGGCGCACGTTCTTTGAGAATGAACGCGCCGTTTTCGATTTCAAGATAAGCCAGGTCGGTCAGCACACGCTTGATGCATCCGGCGCCGGTCAGCGGCAGGCTGCATTTGGACAGAAGCTTGGACTCACCGTCCTTGGACGCGTGGGTCATGATGACGATGATGTTGTCTGCGCCGGCCACCAAGTCCATCGCGCCGCCCATGCCCTTGACCAGTTTGCCGGGGATCATCCACGAGGCGATGTTGCCTTCAACGTCGACTTCGAAAGCACCCAGCACGGTCAGGTCGACATGACCCCCGCGAATCATCGCGAAGGACTCGGCCGAGGAAAAGATCGAAGCGCCGATACGCGCGGTCACCGTTTGTTTGCCGGCGTTGATCATGTCGGCATCGATGGTTTCTTCAGTAGGAAAAGGACCCATGCCGAGCAGGCCGTTTTCCGACTGCAGCATGACTTCCATGCCTTCAGGAATGTAGTTGGCAACCAGGGTCGGAATGCCGATGCCCAGGTTCACGTAAAAGCCGTCCTGCATTTCGCGGGCGACGCGTTGAGCCATTTGTTCGCGGGAAAGTGCCATTGTTATTCTTCCTTCAGGTCCGGGGGCTGGGGATCACTTACGCACGGTGCGCTGTTCGATGCGCTTCTCGAACGTGCCGCAAATGACCCGGTCGACGTAGATGCCAGGGGTGTGGATCTGCGACGGGTCCAGCTCGCCGGGTTCGACAATTTCTTCGACTTCGACCACGGTGATCTTGCCGGCGGTGGCGGCCAGCGGGTTGAAGTTCTGGGCGGTGTGGCGATAGATGACGTTGCCGAAGTGATCGGCTTTCCAGCCTTTGACGATGGCGAAGTCACCGGTGATGGATTCTTCCATCAGGTACTTGCGGCCATGGAATTCACGCACTTCCTTGCCATCGGCAACGGGCGTGCCGACGCCGGTGGCGGTGAAGAAGGCCGGGATGCCGGCACCGCCTGCGCGCATTTTTTCGGCCAGGGTGCCTTGCGGGGTCAGGACGACTTCGATTTCGCCTTTCAGCAATTGGTCTTCGAACAGTTTGTTCTCGCCGACGTAGGAGGCCACTACTTTACTGATCTGCCGGTCTTCCAGCAGCACACCGAGGCCGAAACCGTCGACGCCACAGTTGTTGGAAACCACGGTGAGGTCGCGGGTGCCTTTGCGCTTGATCTCGGCGATCAGGTTTTCCGGGATCCCGCACAGGCCGAAGCCGCCGGCGATCACGGTCATGCCGTCTTCAAGACCTGCCAGAGCTTCCTCATAGGAACTCACGCGCTTGTCGAAACCTGCCATATGCACCTCTTTTATTCTTTGTGGGCGGCTGGCTAGCCGTATGGGGTAGGAGTGTCTCGCTGGAGGATTTATTTGTTAAGTTGATTTTTAAGGTTGATTGATAGATAAAACTCACCAATCAATCATCTGTACTACGTTGGAGCCAGCGGTCATGACAGTCAAGCAGATCCGCGCATTCCTGGCCGTCGCCCAGAGCCTGAGTTTCGCCGTGGCCTGCGAGCGATTGCACCTGTCGCAATCGGCCTTGAGCCTGACCATCAAGGCCCTGGAAGAGGGGCTGGGCGGCCGGTTATTCACCCGCAACACGCGCAATGTGGCGTTGACGGCAGAAGGCGAATCCCTGGTGCCGCTGGCGCGCCGGCTGATTGCCGACTGGGACAACGCCGAGGATGAACTGCGCCAGCGTTTCACCCTGCAGCGCGGACGCGTGACCCTGGCGGCGATGCCCTCGTTTGCCGGCAATCTGCTGCCGCCGATCCTCAAGACCTTTCGCGCCCGGTATCCCAAGGTCAACGTCACGGTGAACGACGTGATCAACGAGCAAGTGCTGGAAATGGTGCGCGACCGGCAGGTGGAACTGGGGGTGGCGTTTGAGCCGAGCCAGAGTTCATCGCTGGAATTCACGCCGTTGTATCGGGATCGTTTTGTTGCCGTGGTGCCGGACGATTCTCCCTTGGCCGCACTGAAAGACATCGATTGGCAAACCTTGCTCAAGGAACCGTTCATCACCTTGCAGCGCCCCTCGACGGTGCGGGTGATGCTGGAAGAACACTTGCAGGCCCGGGGGATGAAGTTGCCGGTGGAATTTGAAAGCCATCAGCTGGCGACGGTCGGGCGCATGGTCGCCAGCGGATTGGGCGTGAGCGCCGTGCCGGCGTTGTGCGCCGGGCAGATGCGCGAATTGGGTGCGCGGTGCATTACCTTGCGCGACCCGGTGGTGGAACGGGCGATTGGAGTGTTGACCAAGCCTGGGGTGGAACTGTCGGCGGCGGCGCAGGCGTTGTTCGATATCCTGAAAGCCGAGAACCTGGGCCAACAAGTGTCCATGCCCTGATCACAATCCCCTGTGGGAGCGAGCCTGCTCGCGATGGCGGTGTATCAGGCGACATCAATGTTGAAGGTGCTGGCCTCATCGCGAGCAGGCTCGCTCCCACAGGGATTGGGTTTCGTCAGTCATTAAGTGGTCAGGCGCTGAGCCAGCAAGGGCAACAGCTGTTCGCACGATGCCTCAATCTTCATATCCAGCAGATCATCTGCCCGGGTCTTGCCCAGATTGATCGCCATCAACGGCTTTCCCTGATCCGCCACCACCCGGCACAAGCGAAACGCCGAATACGCCATCAACGACGACCCCACCACCAACAACCCCGCCGCCTGTTCCACCGCCGCCATGGCCTTGGCTGCCGTCACCTGCGCCACATTCTCGCCAAAAAACACCACGTCCGGCTTCATCCTTTCACCCGCGCAATGCGGACAATGCGGCACCTGGAACCGCGCCTCGAACGCCGGATCCAGCAACGTGTCGCCATCCGGTGCCTGCACCGCATCGACCCCGGCCAGATAGGGATTCTGCGCTTCCATCAGTTGCTGAATCGAATCCCGCTCGCTGCGCTGTCCACAGTCCAGGCACAGTACCCGGTGCAGGCTGCCGTGAAGTTCGATCACATCATGGCTGCCGGCCTGATCGTGCAGGGTGTCGACGTTCTGGGTGATCAGCCCGCTGATCTGCTGGCTGCTTTGCAAACTGGCCAGGGCTTCGTGGGCCACGTTCGGCTGAGCCTGGCGCACCCGCGGCCAGCCGAGCATCGCCCGCGCCCAGTAACGGCGCCGTGATTCCGGGGCCGACAGGAACTCCTGATACATCATCGGTTGCCGGCCGCGCCGCACGCCCTGATTGTCGCGGTAGTCCGGAATGCCCGACGGGGTGCTGATGCCGGCGCCGGTCAGCACCATGAATGGCTGCTCGGCCATCAATCGCTGGAGTCGGTCGATTTGTTCGTCGAGCATGTTCAACACTCCGCAAGGCCTTGAGTGTCTGCAGAGTAGCATTGCCGATCACCCTGTAGGAGCGCGGCTTGCCGGCGAAGGCGATTTCAAAAACGCCATCACCCGCAAGCCATGCGCCACAGGTCCAGGGATTACTTACGCGCCTCCAGAATCAGGTTGAACGGCGTTTCCGTCGCCCGCCGGAAACTCTTGAATCCGGCTTCGGTAAAGACCTTGCGCAACCGTGCCTCACCCGCCTGAGCGCCGAGCCCGAGGCCGACTTCCTGAGACAGCGAGTTCGGGGTGCAAATGAAGGTCGACGCGGCGTAGAACAGCCGTCCGACCGGGGTGACGTTGTCGTCGAGCGAGTCGTTGGCGAACGGTTCCACCAGCAGCACCGTGCCGTCCGGTTTCAGTGCGTCATACGCGTGTTTTGCCGCGCCCACCGGGTCGCCCATGTCGTGCAGGCAGTCGAAATAGCAGACCAGGTCATAGTCGTCGCCGGGGAAGCTTTTCGCGGTGCCCTGGAAGAACCGCGCGCGGCCGGAAACGCCGCCTTCTTCGGCGCGTTGGGTGGCGACGGTGACGGACGGTGCGTGGTAGTCGAAACCAACGAACCGTGAGTCCGGGAACGCCTGGGCCATGATCACCGTTGATGCACCGTGACCGCAGCCGATGTCCGCCACTTTGGCGCCGGACTGCAATTTGGCGACCACGCTGTCGAGTGCCGGCAGCCATTCGGCAATCAGGTGCGCCTTGTAACCGGGCCGGAAGAACCGTTCCGTGCCGCTGAACATGCACGGATGGTGATCGCCCCAGGCCAGGGCGCCGTTGCCGCGCATGGCGTTGACCAGTTTGTCCTTGTCATGGAAAAACGACGCGACCACCCCGATACCGCCTGCGATGTAAACCGGCGAATCTTCGATGGCCAATGCCAGCGCTTGCTCTTCGGGCAGGCGGAACTGGCCGCTCTCGTGCTCCATGTAACCGGAAGCGGCGTGGGCGCTGAGCCATTCGCGCAACAGGCGGGGATTGCAGCCGGTCTTGTCGGCGAGTGCTTCGGGGGTGATCGGCTGACTGTCGGCCATGGCCCGGTACAGGCCAAGCTCTTCGCCGAGGATGACGTTGGCAAGCATCGCCGCGCCGCCCATGTCGTTCACCAGTTTGCCCATGAAATCATTGAGTCTGGCCTCGTCCATCACATGTGCTCCTTCAGCAGGATCACGGTCCAGAGGCCTTGTTTTTCGAGGCGTTCACCCTGGGCGGTGGTCGTGGGAATGACCAGGACGCTCTGCACGTCCTGCGTGCATTAAGTTTAGTCCGAGCCCCTTGCTCCGCGGCCTGGAGCGACGAAAGCCCATCTCCCTGACACCACTGAACCCCTGTGGGAGCTAGCCTGCTAGCGATGGAGGTCCAGACACCGCGGTCATTCAGACAGCAGGCGTAATCGTTAACGCCCATCGCTAGCAGGCTAGCTCCCACAGGGTATTGGTGGTGTGTATCGCACTGTATCTAACCGGCATCCCGACACATTCCAGTTCATTCCCCGCCACCGCCGAACACAGCCCAGATACAAACCTGCGATGAACTGCATAGGCCGCTTGGCACCCTATACACCGTGAAGGGGACAACAATGACCACGCTCCAGCCTGAAACCGACCTGCAATCCACTCCCGTCAACCACCTGCGCGTCGATCAGTACACCAATGGCCTCATCGGCCCCAGCCAACCGATGCTCGGACCTCTGGCCGATGGCGGCACCCTGATCACCGGCACGCCGCCGGGCTGCTGGGGTCCGATGATCACGCCGGCCTTCGAGGGCGGCCATGAGGTGACGCAACCGGTGGCCATCGCCGGGGCAGAAGTCGGCGACGCCGTGGCGATCAAGATCAAAAGCATGCGCGTCACTTCGCTGGCGACCTCGTCCGGGGTCATGAGCTTCGTGGAGGGGCGATACAACGGCGACCCGTTTGTCGCCAAGTTCTGCTCCAAGTGCGGCACCGACCACCCGGCCAGTCATGTCGAAGGCATTGGCGAGGAGTCGATTCGTTGTAACAACTGCGGCGCCGAAGTCAGCGCGTTTCGCTTCAGCCATGGCTACGTGATCGTGTTCGATGCGCAGAACCAGGTCAGCCTGACCGTCAATCAGGACGTCGCCAACCGATTGGCCGGCAATGCCTCGCAAATGTCAGCCCTGCCGGAATTCGCCGCCCAGCACTCGATCCTGTCCCTGGCCCGCGCCGACATTCCCGGCGTTGCCGCGCACATGCGCCCGTTCCTCGGCAATATCGGCACCACGCCGTCCCGTGACTTGCCCGATTCGCACAACTGCGCCGATTTCGGCCAATACCTGATCAACGCGCCGCACCGTTTCGGCATGACCCGCGAAGAGCTGCACGCGGCCAAGACTGACGGCCACATGGACACCAACTCGATCCGCGAAGGCTGCGTGCTGATCTGCCCGGTGAAAGTGCCGGGAGCCGGTGTGTACATGGGCGACATGCACGCCCAGCAAGGCAACGGCGAAATCGCCGGGCACGCCACCGATTGCTCCGGGGAAACCGAAGTGGTGGTGCAAGTGGTGAAAAACCTGACGCTGGAAGGGCCGATCCTCCTGCAAAACCTCGACGATCTGCCGCCCATGGCGCGGCCGATGAATGCCGAACAGCGGCAGAAAGTCCGCGAACTGGGTGAGCGTTGGGGGCAGCACGACATCGAGCAGAGCGGTCCCATCACCTTTATCGGCAGCGGCGAGAACCTCAACGTCGCCGTCGAGAACGGTTTGAAACGCGCCGCTTCGGTCACCGGCCTGCCGTATGACGAAGTGCTCAACCGAGCGACCATCACCGGCTCGATCGACATCAGCCGCTTGCCGGGCACCGTCCGCGTGACCTTCCTGTGCCCGATGGACGTGCTCGATCGCATCGGCATCGGTCATCTGGTGCGCGAGAAATACGACCTGGCGTAACGCCTGCCAAAGGGTCTGTACCGAAGTGTGTACAGACCCGCTGGCGATACAAGCGCTGCGATTTTCTGCCGCTGCGCAACACAGCCCCGATACACCGCTTGGATTAACTGTGATTCCGAACTGGCAACCTTCGAGATCGACATCATGCAGACCTCCATCACCTCAGCGAAAGCGACCGTCGGGCTTGGCTTGCGTCGCGGATTAATGAAAGACCTCCAGGCCGCCCGTACCGGCGATTTCGATTTTCTGGAAGTCGCCCCGGAAAACTGGATCGGCATCGGCGGTGCCCACGGTCATGCGTTGCGTGCCCTGGCCGAGCGTTTTCCGTTGTCCTGCCACGGCTTATCGCTGTCGCTGGGTGGACCGGCGCCGCTGGACGTCGGGTTTTTGCAGGAAGTCCGGGTGTTCCTCGATCACTACAACGTGCCGCTGTACAGCGAGCACCTGAGTTATTGCGGCGATGACGGTCATCTTTACGACCTGTTGCCGTTGCCGTTTACCGAAGAAGCGGTGCATCACGTTGCCGCTCGAATTCGCCAGGCCCAGGACATTCTCGGTCGGCGCCTGGCGGTGGAAAACGTGTCCTACTATGCCGCACCCCAGCAGGACATGGACGAAGTGACCTTCACCAACGCGGTCCTGCGTGAAGCCGATTGCGACCTGTTGCTGGACGTCAACAACGTCTACGTCAACTCGATCAACCATGGGTTCGATCCGCAGGACTTTCTGGCCGGCATCGATTCGGGCCGGGTGGTGGCGATGCACGTGGCCGGGCACTTCGATGAGTCCGATACGTTGAAAATAGACACCCATGGCGCGTCGGTGAAACCAGTGGTGTGGTCGTTGCTGGCCCAGGCTTACGCCCGGTTTGGCGCACAACCGACGCTGCTGGAGCGGGATTTCAACTTCCCGGCGTTCTCCGAACTGGTGGCTGAATTGCAGACTATTCGCCGTTTGCAGGCTGAGGGGGTGAACCGTGGTTAAACACTCGTTGCATCACCAGCAATCCACGCTGGGCCAGTACCTGCGCGATCCCGATCACTGCGCGCCGCCGGCCGGGATGGATGTGGCGCGGGCACAGGTTTACCGCGACCTGATTTTTTCCAACCTGTCGTTGTTGCTCAGCGGGACCTTTCCGGTGCTGATCAAGATTCTCGGTGATGAGCACTGGCGTTCGCTGGTGCGAATCTTTCTGCGCGACTACCGCGCGCGCACCCCGAAATTCGGTGAAATCGCCCAGGAGTTTGTCGAGTTCCTGGCCTCCGGACCGCAGGCGTTAGGTGAGCGCGAGTGGCCGCCGTTCATGGTGGAACTGGCGCATTACGAGTGGGTTGAAATGGCATTGCAGCAGTCCGAGGCGGAGCCGTTGGCGCCGAGTGATGTGGCCTTGATCCTGGAACGACCGTTGCAGGTGTCGCCGCTGGCCTGGCCATTGGCCTATGCGTGGCCGGTGCAGTTAGTGGGGCCGGATCATCAGCCGGACATTGCACCGCCTCAACCCACATTATTGTTGGTGCGTCGGGCTGAGGACTGGAGTGTGAAATTTTCCGAGCTGAGCCCGTTGGCGTGGCGGTTGTTGCAGCGGATCGAGGAATTTCCCGAGCTGGACGGGCAGGCGCAGCTGGAAGGGTTGGCGGTGGAGGCGGGGGCCGCTGGATCGCCGGAATTCATGGCGAGTGGCGCGGCGTTGTTGCGGCAGATGCACGGGGAAGGGGTTGTTGGCGTAATTGCCTGACCGAATGCAATCCCCCCAAACACCACTTGACCCTGTGGGAGCGGGCTTGCTCGCGAAGGCGTCGTGTCAGGCAACATCACTGTCGACTGACACCGCCTTCGCGAGCAAGCCCGCTCCCACAGGTTTAGTGGTGTGAATGGATATTTATGTGGCGGAGAAGAAATATCGCGTCAGGTGAAAGAAGATCGGCGCCGCAAAGCAAATCGAATCCATCCGATCCAGCATGCCGCCATGGCCCTTGATCATGGTCCCCCAATCCTTCGCGCTCAGGCTGCGTTTAATGGCGGACATAACCAACCCACCCAGAAAACCCATCACCACGATCACCAGCGACATCAGCAGCGACTGCCAGAAATTGAACGGGGTCATCCAGAACATGCACCCGCCAATCAGCGTTGCGGACAGACCGCCACCGACCAAGCCTTCCACCGTTTTCGACGGACTCACCAGCGGTGCAACCTTGTGCTTGCCGAAGAGCTTGCCGAATACGTACTGCAACACATCACTCAACTGCACGACAAACACGAGATAGAACAGCAGCAGCGCGTTCTGCCCCTTGAAGCCTTCCAGGTCCAGCAGCAACAGAGCGGGTGCGTGGCTGATGCAGTAGACGCAAATCATCACCCCCCACTGGATCTTGGCTGCCCGTTCCAGGAACGCGTCGGTGTCCTGGCTCAGCACCGCAATCGCCGGCAACAGCAGGAACGCGTACACCGGAATCAACAGGGTGAACAGCGAATACCAGTGGGTGCCGATCAGCACGTATTGCAGCGGGATCAGAATGAAAAACGCCGAGAACAGCGCGTTATGGTCGCCAAGCCGTGTCGGCGTCAGGGTGATGAATTCCCGGAGCGCGAACAGTGAAATGAAACCAAACAGGATGACCGTTGCGTTGCCGCCCAACAGGTAGGACACGAAGAAGATGATGACCATGCCCCACCAGGCATTCACCCGCTGGTTGAGGTTTTCGATGGTCGACATCGAGCTTTCTGATTGAGCGCGCCTGGCCAGAATCCGGCCGATGATCGAAGCGATCGCCAACAGACAGGCAATGGCGCCGAAGAACCACAAGAACTTTTGGTCAAGATTCATTCCGCCAACCTCACAATCGCTTCACGCGCCCGATCCAGAAACACCTGTTTTTCCTCGCCACTGATCCGTTGCAGCGGGTCGCCGATACGGATCGTGCAGATGATGGGCAGCGGGACGTGTTTGCCTTTTGGCATGGAGCGATGCAGGTTTTCCAGGTAGATGGGCACCAGGTCCACCTCGGGGAATGTCTCGGCCAAACGGTACAGGCCTGATTTGAAAGGACCGGGCAACGCCTCGCTGCCGCGCGTGCCTTCCGGAAAGATGATGATCGAATGGCCGGCACGCACCACATCGAAAATCGGCTCTAGCACATTGACGCCGGGCGCCGGATTGCGCTCGATCAGCACCGCATTCAGGCCTTTCTGCGAGATGTACGAGAGAAATTTGTTCTTTCCCCAGTAGTCAGCGGCGGCGACCGGTTTCACGTTCACCCGGGCTTCCGGTGGCAGGGCGGCGATGATTGCCAGGGTGTCCATGTGACTGGAGTGATTGGCGAAGTAAATGCGTTGGCGTGTCAGGTCCGGCGGGCTTTCCCAGCGGGCGGTGACGCCGATCAGGAAGCGAAGAACAGATATCAGCGCGTTACTGATCCACATGAGCATTCCCCTTGAGCTGGCGCGAGATGGCCAGCGTGCGCGTGACGCAGGTCGCGGCTGAGCCGACAGCAATGATGATCAGCGCGATCAACAGTACGTAGTGAGTGGCATAAACGCTGGCTTCGACGGCATTCAACAGAAGGGCCACGGTCATCACGGCCATGCGATGCTGCTTGGCCATGGGGCCGATGAAGCTTTGCTTCAGGCCAATCGAGCCGCCGAACACCCTGACATACGCCGTCAGTGCCGCGGCCAGCGCCGCGAACCAGCCAAGATCGGCGTAGCCGATGGCATACCCCAGCGCGACGATCAGCAGGCTGTCGGCAATGCGGTCGGGGAATTCGTTGTAGAGGCTGCCGATGTCGGATTTCTTGCCGCCCTCGATCGCTACCATCCCGTCGAAGAGGTTGCACAGCAGGCGCAATTGAATGCCGACAGCGCAGAGGATCGAGCCGATGAGCCCGTTATCAATATTCAATGCCACCGCCCCGGCGAGCGCAAAGGCGATGCTGGCGACGGAGATCTGATTGGGGGAGATGTCTTTTTTCACCAGGAGGTCGGTGATGTGTTTCGCCCAGCCCGCAGAGCGCGTCTTGATGGGCCTTCTGTTGTCATCCATTCGCCAATATCCATATAAGTGTCGGTTTCTATCGGGTGCGCCACCGCCGCGTGTGACGCGACGGTGCCGACAATATAAAGGCTTTCCTTGGCCTTTGGGTCTGTTTACTGACTGCCTGGTCGTACCGGCAGCTTCAACTCCGCACACAACCCGCCGCCTTCACGATTGCTCAACGTCAACGATCCCCCGAGCGCCAACGCCAATTGCTGTGCAATCGCCAGCCCCAGACCGGTGCCGCCGGTGCTGCGGTTGCGCGAATTCTCTACCCGATAAAACGGTTCCATCACGTGGGCCAGCTCCTCTTCGGCAATGCCCGGCCCGCGATCCATGACCTTCACCGACAGGCTGTCTTTTTTCGCTTCCACCTTCAGTTCAGCGGCCCCGGCGAACTTCAGTGCGTTATCCGTCAGGTTGACCAGCACCCGCCGCAAGGCATGCGGCCGGATGTCGATTACCGCGCCACATTTGCCACTGAGCTGCACGTCCTTGCCCACGTCCTGGTAGTCAAACACCAGGCTGTCGAGGAACGAATCCAGGTCGGTGCGGCGGCTTTCTTCGGTGGCGCCGTGCACGCTGCGGGCATACGCCACGCCTTCGCGCACCAAGTGCTCCATCTCGCCGAGGTCACTCCACAATTTGTCTTTCTCGATGCAGTCGTCCATGAATTCGGCGCGCAGTTTCATGCGCGTGATCGGGGTTTGCAGGTCGTGAGAAATCGCCGCCAGCAGTTGCATGCGCTCCTTCAGGTACGCGGCGATGCGCGCCTGCATCGAATTGAAGGCGATGGCGGCGTGGGCAACTTCGGTCGGGCCTTTTTCGTCCAGGTGCACCGCGTGGGCGTTGGGATCAAGGTTGTCCACCGCCTCGGCAAGGCGGGTGAGGGGGCGGATAGCGATTCTGACGGCCAGCCAGGTGCAGGCGATCATCAGCGCCAACTGACCCAACAACACGATGGGTAACCACGGCGACAGCGCCACCATTGCCGGACGCACATCGATGGTGACGGGGCTGCCGTCCGCGAGTTTAAGGTGGACCTGGAAGTGCTTTTGCGGGCCGGGAATGTCGGTCACAGTCATCGGGTAATCCTTGCCGATGGCGTCTTTGATCGAGGTCATCGCGATGGGCATGTCTTCCATGCGGGTGCCCGGCGACCCTTCATTGAGCAGATAACTGTAATTGCGACGGTTCAGTTGTTGCAGCCAGCTCATGCGTTCTTCGGCCGGCAAGCGGTCGAGGATGGCAATGGAGGTCGAGACGTCGGTTTCGAGGTTGCCGAGCATGGTGTTTTTCGCGCTTTCGTAACGCTCGTAATACTGCGCGCCGAAGGACAGCGCCTGCGCCAGGATCAGGCAGACCAGGAAGATCAGCGACAACCGTGAGGCGAGGGTGCGTGGCCAACGAAGCGACAGGTTCATGACGGCGCACCGAGCACGTCCACCGGCAGCGAAAACACGTAGCCCTCACTGCGCACGGTTTTGATATAGGCCGGTTCGCGGGCATCGTCCAGCAAGCGCTGGCGTAAACGGCTGACCAGCAAGTCGATGGAGCGATCAAACAGATCGGCGTCGCGGCCCTGGGTCAGATTCAGCAGTTGGTCACGATTGAGCACCCGTTGAGGGTGATCGAGGAATACTCGCAGCAACCGATATTCCGCGCCGCTGAGCGCGACCATGGTGCCGTCTTCATCCAGCAAGTGCCGGGCCGACGTGTCCAGGCGCCAGCGGCCGAACGCCAGCAGGCGACCGCTTTCGGTGACCACCAGATTCGGCGGCAGCATTCGCGTGCGGCGCAGTACGGCGTTGATTCGGGCGAGCAATTCACGGGCGGCGAATGGCTTGACCAGGTAATCGTCGGCGCCCATTTCCAGGCCGATGATGCGGTCGGTTTCGTCGTTGCGGGCGGTGAGCATAAGCACCGGCGTGGCCTTGTGTTTGCCGGCGCGCAACTCGCGGCAGAGCATCAGGCCATCGTCGCCCGGCATCATGATGTCGAGCACGATCAGGTCCACCGGCGTGGACTCAAGGAAGGTGCGCATCTGACGCCCGTCGGCGACGACCGTGGTGCGCAGGCCGTTCTTCTTGAGGTAGTTGCCTACCAGTTCCCGGATCTCGCGGTCATCGTCCACGATGAGAATGTGATCGACGTGTTCCATGGGGCCAAGCCTCTATCAATGGGGGTTGTTGCGCAGTCTATCGAGCCTTTGCCTGCTCGCCCGCAGCCCTTTGTATTGCAGTGTATCTGGCGTGGCAGCGGATACACGCGAACGCAAAAATACGATTTTCCGGGGGTTTTGTATCGCTCTGTATCAGGGGCCGGCTTTGATACGTACCGATTTACACGCGTCTGTTTTCGACACAGACGAGATACCTCGCGAGCTTCTAATGGGTTCCATCGAGGCAACCCACACAGCCTCTTCTCAATTGAACGATCTACCCATTGAAGCCTTGAGGAAATCACCATGAACACCAAAGCCATCTACGCCGCTTGTTTGTTTGCCGCCCTGAACATCTGCACCTTGTCGGCCCGCGCCGAAGCTACCGATGTCAGCGCCAAAACCTACACCTACGGCACCCACTTGGACATCAAGAAAGTAGTGTCGCTGAAAGAGGACGCCGCGCCTTCCTGCGGGATTGTGAATGCCCAGCTGACCTACCTGGATTCCCAGCAGCACACCCAGGTGCTCGATTACCGCAAGTTTGCTGACGGCTGCAACGCGGACAACTGAGTTCTTCGCTGACCGATTGCCAATCCCCTTTGAAACAGGAAGAAGACCATGAACAACGTCACTCGCTATTTGACCGCTGTTGCTTTCTCCGTCGCCGGTGCGGCGGCCCATGCCAATGCCGCGGTTGAACAGAAAAGCTGCGGCAGCGCGACCTGCTTCCAGCTGACGCCGGTGGCGGAGCAGGGCGGCCATACCTTCCTGGCCGAGGACGGTGCAAGCCGTACGCCGCAGGGTCAGCTGGTTGCAGAGAACGGCGCCAGCCGGACGCCGCAAGGACATTTGCTGGATAACCAGACGGCCTGAAGCCCGAACACTGTTTTGAGCTCACCGCCAATCCCCTGTGGGAGCGGGTGGTGTGTCGTCACTCTCTATTTTCAAGGTGATTACCATGTTTCTCATCGCTTTCCTGGGCGGCATATTGACCGTCCTCAGTCCCTGCATCCTCCCGGTCGTGCCGTTTCTGTTCGCCGGTGTCAAACGCACACGCTCCTCGATCCTGCTCACCCTTGGCGGCATGGTCCTGA
Organism: Pseudomonas sp. 31-12; assembly: GCF_003151075.1. NCBI lineage: Bacteria > Pseudomonadati > Pseudomonadota > Gammaproteobacteria > Pseudomonadales > Pseudomonadaceae > Pseudomonas > Pseudomonas sp. 31-12. Next base: position 4,298,410 of record NZ_CP029482.1, on the reverse strand, counting down.
CCTTCGCCCTGATCTCGAGCCTGGCCGTGGTCAGCAGCGAATGGGTGGTGCAAGCCAACAACACCGGTCGCCACGTCGCGCTCTTCGTGATGGGGTTGTTTGCCCTGTCGCTGATTTCCGCCCGTGTCGGTGACTGGATGGCCCGCCCCTTCGTGGCGCTGGGCAATCGCCTCGACCCCGACACCCGCAAAATGTCCGGCCCGCTGGGTTCGGTCATGATCGGCGTGGCCACCGGGCTGCTCTGGGCACCGTGTGCCGGGCCGATCCTCGGCGTAATTCTCACCGGCGCCATGCTGCAAGGCGCCAACGCCCAGACCAGCCTGTTGCTGTTGGCGTACGGCCTGGGCAGCGCGTTGTCGCTGGGCACCTTGCTCTTCGCCGGTCGCGGCCTGGTCAATCGCTTGAAAGCGTCGATCCCGGTCACCGGTTGGCTGCGGCGTGGTGCCGGTGTTGCCGTGCTGGCCACCGTGGCGGTGATTTCCACCGGTGCCGACCGGACACTGTTGGCCAGCACCTCGTCCGAAAGCGTCAGCAGCCTCGAAAAAGGCGTGATGGAGACCGTGCCGAAAGTCGTCGATTACTTCGTCAGCAAGGTCAAGGCCGACTCCATGGACAACGCCCAAGGCCCTATGCCGTCACTGTCCGGTGCCGTGCAATGGCTGAACTCGCCAGCGTTGAGCAATGATTCGCTCAAAGGCAAAGTGGTGTTGGTGGACTTCTGGACCTACGACTGCATCAACTGCCAGCACACCTTGCCGTACGTGAAGGATTGGGCGAAGAAGTACGAGAAGGATGGCCTGGTGGTCGTCGGCGTCCACACCCCTGAATACGGTTACGAGCGCATCATCGACAACGTCAAGGATCAGGTCAAAGAGCTCGGCATTACCTACCCTGTGGCCATCGACAACAACTACGCGATCTGGCGCGCCTTCGACAACCAGTACTGGCCCGCTCACTACCTGATCGACGCCAAGGGCCAGGTGCGTTACACCCACTTCGGTGAAGGTGCCTACGAAACCCAGGAGAAAATGATTCAGCAACTGCTGGAAGAGGCCAAGGCACCTTCCGCGTAACTCGCGATATCAATGGCTCACAGGCTGCGCGCCGTGGGCCATTGGTTTTTTCTCCTGATTGCGCCGCCAGGCTGCCGGTGGTGCTCCGTACTCTCGACGAAAGGCCCGGCTGAACGCCGTGTCAGTCTGGTAACCCACCTCTTCGGCAATCCGCATCAACGAACTGTTACTGCTGCGTAACAGGTTGGCCGCGAGCAACATCCGCCATTGCGTCAAATACTGCATCGGCGAACTCCCCACCAATTGCGCAAAGCGCTCCGCCAATACCGACCTGGACGTGCCGGCGGTCCGCGCCAGTTCATCCAGGGTCCAGGCGTGACAGGGTTTTTTGTGCAATGCGTTCAGGGCGGCACCGACAATCCGGTCGCTCACACCCGCCAGCCATCCGGTCCGGCCTTCACCGTGCTCGTTCATGTACAGGCGCAGCACTTCGATGAACAGCACCTCGGCCAGTTTCGCCAGCACACCTTCGCCGCCGGGCCTGGGCGAGCGTGCTTCGGCCAGTGCATAACGGACGGAAGATTCCAGCCAGATACCCGCATTCGAGCCGCGCACATTGACCCGGACCACGGCCGGCAACCCGGTCAGTAACATGCCCGCCAACCGCGTATCGCACGCCAGATAACCGCACACCAGACGCGTCACCGCGCCTCCACCGCCGTAGCTCAATTGTCGTGGACGCCGCGCCAGCACCACGTCCAGGCGCTTGCCGGCGACCGGCGTCAGCCCGGGTTGAGAACTCATGCGATGGGCGTCGCCCTGAGGGAATACCACCACATCGCCGGCCGTCAGCCGCAGCGGCGGAGCGTTGCCCATCTCGACGTAGCATTCGCCTTCGGTGATCAAGTGAAAGATCACCACCCGCTCGGCGCCGGGCTCCAGAAACGGGGCAGCGGTGTCGGCACTGGGCGACTGGTAGCACCAGGGCGCCGTGAACCTGGCGTTGATGAAAATCGCACCGACCAGGCGGACGACGCGCAGGGTTTGGGACAGGGCATCCATGGTGGTTTCCCCTGTTGCTGAGGGCTTTCTGATTGTGAGCGCGTCGCCGCCAAACGTGCATTCTCCGGACGATCGGGCAGTGTTGCCCGACGATCGGGCAGGACGCCGGCCCGCGCCGGAGCGATAGTTCGCCTACAGGGCCACTGCCGACCCTGTCATCAATAACAAGAATGAGAGGTTGCCATGCCGAAGTTCGTCATAGAACGCGAGATTCCAGGTGCTGGAACACTGTCAGAAAGGGATTTGAAAGCGGCTTCGCAAAAGTCCTGCCGGGCGTTGCGCGATTTGCCAGAGGTGCAGTGGCTTCAGAGTTATGTCACGGGCGACAAGTTGTACTGCGTGTACATCTCGCCGAGCGAAGCGCTGATCCAGGAGCACGCCAGGCAGAGCGGATTCCCGGCCAACCGAATTTCCCAGGTCACCAACATTATCGATCCGACCACGGCGGAATAAGCCGGGACAGCGTTCCAATCCTTACGGAGCAGAATTAATGAGTACCCCCCTTGATCTCACTGCCCTGAAAAACCGCCAGATGGCCTCCTGGGCCAGCGGCGACTACGCCGTGATCGGCACCACCTTGCAGATTGTCGGCGAGCAACTGGCCGAAGCCTGTGACTTGCTCTGCGACGAGCGTGTGCTGGACGTGGCCGCCGGTAACGGCAATGCGACGCTCGCTGCTGCACGCCGGGGCTGCAACGTCACCTCGACCGACTACGTGGCGGCGCTGCTGGAGCGCGGCGAAGACCGGGCCCGGGCCGAACGCCTGGAGGTGACCTTTCAGGTCGCCGACGCCGAGGCGCTGCCGTTCGAAGACGCCAGCTTCGATGCCGTGCTCTCGACCTTCGGTGTGATGTTTACGCCGGACCAGGCCAAAGCGGCTTCGGAACTGGCCAGAGTGTGTCGCCCCGGCGGCCGTATCGGTTTGGCCAACTGGACGCCGGAAGGCTTCGTCGGCCAGATGTTCAAGACCCTGGGTCGGCATCTGCCGCCACCAGCAGGCGCGCAACCGCCTTCAAACTGGGGAACCGAAGCCTGGTTGCACACGCACTTCGATGAGCGCGACTTCCAGGTCCAGGTGACGCGCCGTACTTTCAACTTCCGCTATCGCTCGGCGGCGCACTTCATCGACACTTTCCGCACCTGGTACGGCCCGGTCCACAAAGCCTTCGCGGCGCTGCCTCCCGAGAGTGGCCAGGCGTTGGAAAGCGACCTGAGCGGACTGATCAACAAGATGAACAGGGCGGGAGAGAAATCGCTGGTGGTGCCGAGTGAATACCTCGAAGTGGTGATCACCCGGCGCTGACCCGGCAGCACACACAACCTCTGTGGGAGCTAGCCTGCTAGCGATGGCGGAGTGTCAATCGACAATGATGTTGCCTGGCACTCCGCCATCGCTAGCGGGCTAGCTCCCACAGGGATATGTGGTGTGTTCAAGGGCTCACTCATCCACCCGCTCGGTATACACCACCCACACGCTGCACGGCATCTTGTACAGCAGGTGCTCCACCGTGCTGCCGATCAACCGACCCAAGCCGCGATGGCCGACCCGGCCCATGACAATCACATCAACGTCATAGGCATCGGCATAACGGGTCAATACCTTGGCCGGATTGCCCATGATCATGTGCCGCTGCTCGGGCGCGATGCCGTTGCGCTCGGCCAATTCGTTGAAGGCGTCTTCCTGGTAGTCGAACAGGGTCTTGGCCTTGCCCGAATTGAAAAATGCCGAACCGTTGTCGAAGCCGAATTCGTCGGCGCTGATGGATGACAAGTCATAGGCGTACACCACGTCCAGCTCGGCGTTGCAGGCACTCGCCAGTTTCGCCGCTTCGTGAAGGATCCGGTCATTGAAGGTTTTGTAGTGATCATCGCGATGGAAAGGATCGACCGCCGCGACGATCCGGCGTGGCAGGGCGTGAACGGCATGGCTGACGAAATGCAGCGGCACCGGGCATTCACGCAGCAAATGCACATCGAGCGGAGTGAACATCAGCCGCGACAGCAGCGATTCGTGCTCCAGTGCCTTGATCAGCACATCCATCGGCTGCTCTTTGAGGTGAATCAGGATTTCTTCCAGCGGCTTTTCGACCCATGCCACCTCGGTGGTGACGTGGACCCCGATCTTGCGCAAGGGGCGGGCCTGCTCTTCGAGCCATTGGCGGTGTCGATCGACGTAGCCCAGGCGAATCTGTTCCAAGGCCTTTTCGTTGACCAGGCTCGCCGTGGCCAAACCTTCCAGGTAATCGAAAGCCACGATGTGTAACGCCGCGTCTTCGGCCTTGGCCAGCGCCGCGGCCCTGTCGAAGGCGGGGCTGTGTTCCATCAGTGGCGAGGCGACCAGCATGAAGCGTGATTGACCAGACATGGCGAACCTCCCGTGGATGAACGAAGAGACAGCAGTCATTCAATCCTTGAGTATTGACCATGATCGAGATCCCGTCCGTCAGCGCGGCGCAGGTTGGGGTTTATGACGGTCGCAGGGCGGGGAGGCGCCTTTCCATTATTAGGGTGCGCTCGGCACCGTGGAATTCATCGCGGACCTTGCGAAAGCCCAGCTTGAAGTAAAAGGCTTCTGCGGTGATGGAGGAGGGGACGCGCAAGACCTCGATTTTCGCTTCGGTGGCGATGGACTCTATGGTTGCCATCAATTGCCTTCCGAGGCCGCGTCCTTGATGGGTGGGGTCGACAAATACGCTGCGCACCACATCGCGATCAAGGCTGGCCGTGGCCACGACACGATTTTCGATCGTTGCGACGAAGACCTGTCGTTGGCTCAACAACGCGCGAACGGATTCGATGGAAAAGCTCTTTTCCACCTGCGCGATGATGTCGGGGGAGTAGTCCTGGGCGTTGGACTGGCGTAGCGACCGGATGATGACCTGGCTGATGGCAGCCGCGTCTGCTGGGGTGGCGGGTCGTATTTGCGGTTTCATGTGCTACCTCAGTCCTTTGAAAACACCACTCCCCCTGTGGGAGCGAGCCTGCTCGCGATGGCTGAGTGTCAGTCGACACCTACATCGGCTGGAAAGCAGTCATCGCGAGCAGGCTCGCTCCTACAGGGAATGATCATGTAATCCGGGCGCCGCGCGCTTCAAGCAGCTCGCGCAATACGGAACGGTGGCAATGCGCCTCTTCCTCGCAATAACACCCGACCGCCAGTGAGGTTTGATGGGAGAGGGCAGCCAGCAGATCCAGCAATTGGCTGGGCGCCGGGTGGCTCATTTCGGCCTTGAACTTGCGCCGAAAGGCCTTCCAGGCTTTCTCATCCTCGGCCGCTTTGGCTTCGGCCACCAACTCGGCGCTGGGCGACAACGACGGCTGCCACACATCATAAAAATCCCGACTGGCAAACTCGGCTTTCGGTACCCCGCGAGGCGGGCGGCGTACCGTGCCGATCCGCAGACCTTCATCAGGCGAACGGGGTGAGCCAAGTCTTACGATGTGGATGGCCATGCCGGGTTACTTGTGACGCGATCCGTCAAACCACTCCATGGCGGTGCGCCAGATGCAGATGCCGAGAAAGTAAGCCGACATCAGCAGCCAAAGCCCCATCACCATCGGGTTGACCACCGGATGGTTCACCACCAGCGACAAGCTGCACAGCAACCAGATGGCGGTCACGGCGATGTTGATCGGCATGAATTTGCGCACGCGGAACGGGTGCAGGAATTTCATCCGCGTTACGGTCAGCAAGGCGAGGCCGATGACGGTCAGGAAGGTAATCCACGGCGACGGGGCGATGATGTAAAGGCACAGGGCCACGACGTTCCACGCGGCGGGGAAGCCCTGGAAGTAGTTGTCCTTGCTTTTCATGTTGACGTTGCAGAAGCAAAACAGCGACGACACCAGAATCAGCGACACGGTCAGCAGCAGCGTGTAGTCCGGCAACGGGATGTAGCGATAGATGAACAGTGCGGGGATGAACACATACGTCAGGTAGTCGATCACCAGATCGAGGATCGACCCGTCAAAGCTCGGCAGCACCGACTGCACATTGACCTTGCGCGCCAGGGCACCGTCCAGCCCGTCGACGATCAGGGCCACGCCCAGCCACAGCAGGCAGTTGGTGGCCTGGTTCTCCAGCAGGGCGAGGGTGGCGAGGAAGGCAGTGACCACGCCGGTGGCGGTAAAACCATGGGCGCCCCATGCTTTGAGCCTGGCGATGTGTAGGGTGGATATCACGGGGGCGTTCTCCAGAAAGTGAAGCAAGCCAGTCATCACCCTCGTTATCAAGGGCGGCGGCAAACCGGTTCGGTTGCAGGTATCGACCGGAAATCCGGGAATAAGGTTCACCGTCAGTGAATCTTAGCTGGGCCGGCAAGAAATACTTCGGATTAATCTGCAGTGCTGTTCACTGAACACCGGCATACAGGCTCACCCGTTTTTGTGGCGAGGGAGCTTGCTCCCGCTGGGCTGCGTAGCGGCCCCAAAAAAATGTGGCAGCAATGCCGGTTTTTGTGAGTGCTACGCACTCAAGCGGGAGCAAGCTCCCTCGCCACAGGCCAAACGGTAATGGCGCATTTGCCGGCGAGGACTATTGTTGCCTGACCGGGTCACTCCCATCGATGAGGACGTCGTCATGAACACCAGCGATTTGCTCGAACAACTCCTGCGGGCCGGCCAGGGCTCCGGGGCGCAACAGGGTGGCGCATCCGCTCAGGACGGCATCGGCGGCGGGCTTGGCGGGTTGCTGGGCGGCCTGTTGGGCGGTGGCGGCGGTTCAGCCATGGGTGGCGGCGGACTGGGTGGATTGCTCGGTGGCCTGCTGGGAGGCGCTTCGCCCATGGGCGGCGCGACCCGGACCCGCTCGGGTGGCGGCACCAACTATGCGGCCCTGGCTTCCCTCGGAATGATGGCATTTCAGGCGTATCAGGCGTGGCAACGCAGTCAGGCGGCTGCGCCGCAACAGGCACCGCGCACGGTCGACTTGTTGTCCGGCCCGGAAGTCGAGGATCACAGCCATGCGATCCTGCGCGCGTTGATTGCGGCGGCCAAGGCTGATGGCCGGATCGATGAATCCGAGAAGCAGATGATCAGCACCGAAATTGGCCGCCACACCGACGACCCGCAGCTGCAGCAATGGCTGGATGACGAAGTGGCCCGGCCGCTGGATGCTGCCGATGTGGCGCAGTCGGCAACGGATCCTGGCATGGCGTCAGAGATGTACCTGGCCAGTGTGATGCTGGTGGACGATCAGCAGGATGCCGAGCGCAACTATCTGGATGAGCTGGCGGCTGCACTGAAGATTGATCCGCAGCTGCAAGTGCATCTGGAGCAGCAGGCCAAGCGTGGTGTGGCATAAGTCATGTAATCCCGAACGCTCTTAACCTGCAGCTGCCGAGCTTGCGAGGCTGCGTTCGGCTACGCAGCAGTCGTCAATCCTTCAAGCTGCGTGCGCCTGAAGGAATATAGGGGGCCGCTTCGCAGCCCAACGGGGGCAAGCCCCCTCGCCACAACGGCAGCTGCAGGGGCTCCGCGCTTACTCGACTGGGACGTGGTTACTCAGCACTCGATTCACCTGTTCTATCAATGCTGCGGCAACTTCCAGCGTCCACGCCATTGCTCATACTGCCCTTCAGGCATCTGCACCAACACCGGAGACTCACGAGGATCCAGCCACTCGAACAACCGCGAAATATCCCCCTGACCCATCGCCGTACACCCCAACGTAGGTGAGTCAGGACCGCGCCAGATATGGAAGAAAATGCACGAACCGCCACCGGGTGACGCCGGCGTGTTGTGCTCGATAAAGATGCCTTTGCGGTAGCCATCCTCTTTGCGCATCCGCTCAGAGCTGTTCCAGTCCTTGGCTGTCGCCGCGCCGTCTACCAGTTCGTTGTAACGTGCGGATTTGCTGTCATCCACGCATTCCGTGGTTGATGTCAGCGCGAGATAAGGCAGTTTTGTATTGCCCGTCGTGTCGTAGCCGAACGCCGTTCCAAGCTTGAATATCCCCGCAGGCGCTTTCCCGTCTCCTTCACGTTTGACCGGTCCTTCACCGGGCTCAACGTTGCCCAGACCCTTGCCCCAGGCCATTCCGTTCTTACCGACCACCACCGCAAACCCGTCACCGACTTTTCGAAAGCTTCCCCCAACCCGCTCATAACGCTGGGCATTGCCCTGAATGTCATCCCAGTTTTTTGTGGTGACCACAATCAGTTGGCGGCTGGTGTCCAGCACTTCGCTGGCACTCAGCGGCGTAATGGGAAAATCCATCACGTTCTTCGGCGCTCCCTCTCCACCGAACGTGAAGTGCCACCACTCTTTCGAGTACCCGGCAAATCCCTCTTTTTCCATGGCGCTGCTGAGTCGCTGACGGTTTTCCTTTGCGGTCGCATTGATGGTCGGGTTGGCGGTATGCGCGCGCTCATCAAAGCAATCGTACCCGGTGCCCATGTCGAGTGCGCCGTCGTGCCAGCGTTGGGCATACGGCGCGGTGCAATCGACTTGTGCGGCCGAAGGTGTCCAGGTGTCGGCGGATGGTGCCTTGGGGCCGGTCAGCGTCAGGTCGACGGTTGAGCCTCTGGAGTGATTCGACACCCGCGCCACATACCCCAGTCGCCAGAAGTCCTGCTTGTCCACGCGCGGATAGAACTCGGCCTTGCGCGGGTCTCCCGGCTCAGTCGCGAAGCGGCCCATATCGGCCACCGCACGGCTGGGTCGATAGCAGTCGAACACCTTCAAACCGTAGCCTTGCTTTTGAAGTGCCTGTTGCACCCGGGCGAGGGCCTGGGCGGTGTCCAGCGACAGCAGGCATTCGGCAGCGGCGTAACCGTCGAGTGGGTGTCCGGTGAAGTTGTGGGCGCTGGCGTAGCGGATGTCTTGCTCGATGGTGGGGTCAATCGTGCGCAGATAGACCATGTGTTCCGGCTTTGACTCGGCACTGGCCATGCCAGGAACGATGAAGCTCAGCAACAGCAGGGATCGCAGGCACGGGCGGCGGCGCGATTGATTCGGGAATGGTAGCAAGGAGGGCATACGAACCTTCAGGTTTAAGCGCATGAAGTTTTTGTCCGGAGAACACTTCAAACGGAGCTTAAACCATGACTGCCCGTGTATGGCCGATTCATGTCCGGCAGCAGGCTTTACGGTGCAAAAACGAAGACGCCCGCGATGTTGTCGCGGGCGCCAGGTTCAGGCCAGGTCTTCAGGCCACCGGAATCATCGGGTCAGCCGCTGCCAAAGCAATGGCCCGATCAGCGGCTGGCGGGTAGATCCACTGGGTGTTGATCTGCGTCTTGAGCTCCTTGGCTTCGTCCTTGACCAGTTTGAGCTGGCGATCCCAGCCTTCGGTGAACACCGCGCCCCAGGCACCCAGGTCGAGGCAGGTCACGTATTTCGGTTGACGGTAAGGGGTTGGCGCGACGCCCAGCAGATCCGCAGCAACGTTGTTCCCGGCGTGACGGCCCAGGGCGATCGCATGCTGGCACGACATGGCGGCGAAGTTGCCAAGATCGTCGGTGGCGGCATAGGCGACGTCGCCGGCGGCATAGACATGCTTCTGGCCCAACACTTTCAGGTTTTCATCGACGTGCAGGCGTCCTTGCGGATCGCGATCGCTGGTCAGATGTTCGGTCAGCGGACTGGCGCGGAAACCGACGGTCCAGATCACCGTTTGCGCCTCGATGTGGCGGCCATCGGCGAGGGTAACGCCGTTGGCGTCCACCGCAGCAACACTCGCGTTGACGATCCATTCGACGCCCAGGTGTTCGGAGGCCTCGATGAGCGACGGACGAATACCGTCACCCAACGTCGCACCGATCTGCGGCGCGCGGTCGACGATGATCACGCGTACGTCCTGGTCATCGCCCAGCACAGCCCGCAGGCGTGCCGGCATCTCGGTGCCGGTCTCGATCCCGGTAAAGCCGCCACCGGCGACCACCACCGTGTTGCGGGCAGCGTTGTACGGCTTGTCCTTGAGGGATTTGATGTGGTTTTCCAAACGCACGGCGGCTTCGATCTGGTCCACATCGAAGGCGTGCTCGGCAAGGCCCGGCACTGCTTTCGGACGGGCCAACTGGCTGCCGGCCGCCAGCACCAGACGGTCGTAGCTCAAGGCCCCCTCGCGACCCGCTTCATCGCGGTAGCTGACGGTCTTTGTCTGCTCGTCGATACGCTCGGCCATGCCTTTGACGAAACGTACGCCGACCGAGTCGAACAGTGCGTCCAGCGGGACGAACATCTTGTGCACGTCGGGTTCGTAGAAGCGGGGACGGATGCGCAATTCCGCCTGAGGCGCCAGCAAGGTGATGTCCACGTCGTTACGGTCGTGCATGTCCAGCAGCCGCGCGGCGCTCAACGCACTCCATACACCACCGAACCCCGCGCCGATAACCAGAATGTGCTGTTTCATGATTTGTTCCTGAAAAGAAGTGGTCAATAGTCTTGAAGGTGTTCTTCACGTTGGCGGGCCGGCAGTCGTCCGCTGTGAGTGCATGGTATTGACCGATTCTGTCGAGCGCGCTTCTACATCGGTTCAGCAAAGTCATACTTCAGTGGGCGAAAGGTATACCAAGGTATTAGCGGGTGGCGGCGAGCCACTTTGCAGCGAGCTTTCAGTGGCGCGCAAGGAGGGCGGGCTTGATGCAGTCCAGCAGCTTGTCGGCGTCACAGGGTTTGGGTAGCCAGGCAACCGTGTGAAGCGATCCACCGTTAACTGGCAAAAGAGGCATTTTGCTGGCCCCGAAGCTTCAAAGTTGTCGCCAAAATCACTTCATTTTCAGGTGGTTAGGCGGAATGCAATTGCGAAGTGTATTTGTCACGATGATCTCGTTTGCCCTGGCCAGCGTTGCAGCCACTGCCCAGGCAAAGGAGCTGGCCTCCAATGATCGGTATATGTGCAGCTGGGGAGCGGGAACGGCAGCGAGGGCCCAGGAACTGAAGCTGGCCGGGGTCTCGCTGTATGCCGCCCGGCAGAAGATTCAGGCGTACAAATTCAACAAGGCGTGGATGCGCATGATGGCGATGGGCATCACCGAGCAGACCTACGACAGCAAGTCGCGATTCAAGCCGGCGGATGTCCGGCAGAGTTTTTATGAGGAGTGCGTGCGGTACAAGTTGGCGCGTAAGTGAAAAGAGTGGGGTGAGGGCTGATGCCAGTCGGCGCCTGGAACAACGCAGAACCTGTGGGAGCGAGCTTGCTCGCGATAGCGAACTGTCAGACAACATCTGCGTTGAATACAAGTTCGCTATCGCGAGCAAGCTCGCTCCCACAGGTTCTGTGGCGTTGATTAGATTTATCTCAATTCAGGCACTGCGCCCCGGCCTTGGCCACTTGCGCATCCTGCTCGGCCTTGACGCCAGACACACCCACCGCGCCAATCACCTGACCGTCGACAATAATAGGCACGCCACCTTCAAGGGAAGTCAGCAACGGCGCCGACAAAAACGCGGACCGTCCTCCGTTGACCATCTCTTCATAACCCTTCGATTCACGCCGGCCAAGGGCGGAAGTGCGGGCCTTTTCGGTGGCGATGTAGGCGCCGATCGGCGCGCAACCGTCAAGGCGTTCCAGGGCCAGAGGATGGCCTCCATCGTCGACAATCACGATGGTCACGGCCCATTGATTGTTCTGCGCTTCACTGCGGGCGGCGCTGAGAATCCGGCTGACTTCGGTCTGGCTCAGTACGGCTTTGCTTTTCATGGGAATACTCCGGGGCTCGATGGGGGCAACGCGGCTTCGACCAGCTCGATCCAGTGCCGGACCGGGGTTCGGCCCGCCCCGTCGAGGTGCGACTGACAGCCGATATTGGCCGTGACAATGACTTCGGGATGACCGCTTTCCAGCGCATTGAGTTTGTTGTCGCGCAGTTGCCGGGACAGCTCCGGTTGGGTCAACGAATAGGTGCCCGCTGAGCCGCAACACAGATGACCATCAGGAACGAACGTCAGGTTGAAACCCAGCCTCGTCAGCAGCGCTTCAACCGCTCCGCCGAGCTTTTGTGCGTGCTGCAAGGTACAGGGGCAATGAAACGCCAGGCGTTGGTCGCTGTGGATGCCGAGCGTTTCCAGCGGCTCGTCGCGCAGTACTTCAACCAGATCCCTGGCCAACGCACTGACCTTCCTGGCCTTCTCGGCATACGCCGGATCGGCGCTGAGCAGGTGGCCGTAGTCCTTGATGAAGGCGCCGCAACCGCTGGCGGTTTGCACAATTGCCTCGGCGCCTTGCTCAATGCTCGGCCACCACGCGTCGATATTGCGGCGCGCGCGATCAAGGCCGGCCGCTTGTGCGTCCAGGTGATAATCGACCGCGCCGCAGCACCCGGCCTCGCGAGCCGGCATAACGCTGATCCCCAGTCGATCCAGGACACGCGCGGTGGCCGCGTTGGTGTTCGGCGACAGACTCGGCTGCACGCAGCCTTCAAGCATCAGCACTTGCCGGGTGTGGCGGGCGGTCGGGCGTTGTTTGGCCGGATACACGTGGCGCGGCAACTTGGCTCCCAGCGTGTTGGGCAGCAGCGCACGGAACACCTGGCCGCTGCTGACCAATGCTTTGAACAGCCCCGGATTGGGCACGATGCCGCGCAGGCCTTCGCGCAACAAGCGCTGGTCGAGTGAGCGCGGCACCGCTGCATCGACCACCGCGCGGCCGATGTCGAGCAAGTTGTGATAGTCGACGCCCGAGGGGCAGGTGGTTTCGCAATTACGGCATGACAGGCAGCGATCCAGATGTTGTTGAGTCTTCTGGGTGACCTCGTTGCCTTCCAGCACTTGCTTGATCAGGTAGATGCGCCCGCGCGGTCCGTCCAGTTCATCGCCGAGCAGTTGATAGGTCGGGCAGGTGGCATTGCAGAAGCCGCAATGCACGCAGGTGCGCAGAATGCTTTCAGCTTCTTCGGCGCGGGGCAGTTGGCGGGCCTGTTCGCTCAAGGTGGTCTGCATGGGTCAAAGCTCCGCGTACAGGCGACCGGGGTTGAAGAGGCCCCGGGGATCAAGTTGGTCCTTCAAGTTGCGGTGGTAGCGCATCAGTGCTGCGGGCAGCGGTTGGAACGGGCTGTCGATCAAGCCGTGGCTGTAGCAGGTCACATGCCCGCCGACTTCATCGACGACTTTGCGAATGAACGCGGCTTCCGCATCTGATTTAAGCCAGCGCTGGGCGCCGCCCCAGTCGATCATTTGCAGGCCGGGCAGGGAAAGCCGTGGGGTGTTGTGCGGGACGGACAAGCGCCAGAGCGGCTGGTCTTCATCAAAGAAACTCAACCGATGTTCGTTGAGATCCGCCCAATACGAACCCTCCAGCAACTCGCCACCCAAGCGGTCATGCGCCGCTTTCACCGAGCCTTCGCCACCTTCAAGCCGCAGGTGCAGGCGCTGACCGTCGTGACACGCAGCGCTGATCGGCAGCGGTTGCTGGCCCCATTCGGCGAGGCGCAGCAAGGCGCGATCACTGTCCATTTCCAGACTGATGCTTAACGCTTGCCGAGGTTTGGGCAGCACCTTCAGCGAGACTTCGGTGATCACGCCAAGGGAGCCATAACTGCCCGCCATCAAGCGCGACAGGTCGTAGCCGGCGACGTTTTTCATGACCTCGCCGCCGAAGCGCAAATGCTTGCCGTGGCCGGTGATGACCCGTGTCCCGAGGACGAAGTCCCGGACCGATCCTGACCACGGACGCCGCGGTCCCGACAACCCGCTGGCAATCATTCCGCCCACGGTGGCGCCGTCACCGAAGGAGGGCGGTTCGCACGGCAGCATCTGCTGCGCCGCGTCCAACACCACGGCCAATTCAGACAGTGGCGTGCCGCAGCGTGCGGTGATTACCAGTTCGGTCGGGTCGTAGCTGACGATGCCGCGGTGGCTGCGCGTGTCGAGGACTTCTCCCGCCGCGATCCTGCCCAGGAACGCTTTGCTGTTGGAGCCCTGGATGCGCAACGGGATGGCGTTTTGCAGAGCCAGGTTGACCTGCTCCAGCAGGCTGTCGCTGTCATCGATATCGTGTTCGCTACGCATCAGAAACGCTCCAGGTCCGGGAAGGGCAACTGACCCATGTGGACATGCATCGCGCCGAACTCGGCGCAGCGGTGCAAGGTTGGAATGTTCTTGCCCGGATTGAGCAGGCCACCCGGATCGAACGCGGCTTTGACGGCATGGAACAGCGTCAGCTCATCACTGTTGAACTGCGCACACATCTGATTGATTTTCTCGCGGCCGACCCCGTGTTCACCGGTGATGCTGCCGCCGACTTTCACGCACAATTCGAGGATCTTTCCGCCCAGGGCTTCGGCGCGATCGAGTTCGCCGGGCTGGTTGGCATCGAACAGAATCAGCGGGTGCATGTTGCCGTCGCCGGCGTGGAAAACGTTGGCCACGCGCAGGTCGTATTCAGCCGACAGCGCAGCAATCGCCTGCAGCACACCGGGCAGTTCGCGGCGCGGGATCGTGCCGTCCATGCAGTAATAATCCGGCGAGAGGCGACCCACCGCCGGGAACGCATTCTTGCGCCCGGCCCAGAAGCGCACGCGTTCGGCTTCATCTTTTGCCTGGCGCACTTCGGTGGCGCCGGCCTGTTCCAGCACTTGGCGCACGCGGTCGCAGTCATCGTGAACGTCGGCTTCGACGCCATCGAGTTCGCACAGCAGAATGGCTTCGGCGTCGACCGGATACCCCGCGTGGATAAAATCTTCGGCGGCGCGAATGGCCAGGTTGTCCATCATCTCCAGGCCACCGGGAATGATGCCGGCGGCAATAATATCGCCCACGGCGCGACCGGCTTTTTCAACGGAATCGAACGCCGCCAGCAGCACCTTGGCGGTTTGCGGTTTGGGCAGCAGTTTGACCGTGACTTCGGTGATCACCCCGAGCATGCCTTCGGAACCGGTGAACAACGCCAGCAGATCAAAACCCGGGGAGTCGAGCGCTTCGGAGCCCAGGCTCAGGTGTTCGCCATCGACGGTGAGGATGTCGACTTTGAGCAGGTTGTGCACGGTCAGGCCGTATTTCAGGCAATGCACGCCGCCGGCGTTTTCGGCGACGTTGCCGCCGATGGAACAGGCGATCTGCGAGGAGGGATCCGGCGCGTAGTACAAGCCGAACGGCGCGGCGGCCTGGGAAATTGCCAGGTTGCGCACACCCGGCTGGACCCGGGCCGTGCGTGCGGCAGGGTCGATGTGCAGGATGTTATTGAAGCGCGCCATCACCAGCAGCACGCCTTTCTCCAGCGGTAACGCACCGCCGGACAACCCGGTGCCGGCGCCGCGAGCGACCACCGGGACGTGAAATTCATGGCAGAGTTTAAGCACGCCCTGGACTTCGTCGAGATGGCGCGGCAGCACCACCAGCATCGGCGTGGTGCGGTAAGCGGAAAGTCCGTCGCATTCGTACGGCTTGAGTTCTTCCTGCTGATGCAGGACTTCCAGGCCTGGCAAGCGAGTGCGCAATGCCTGGAGCAGTGCCGCTCGGTCGACATCAGGCAGAACGCCGTCGACGCGCTCATCGTAGAGGATGTTCATAGGCAGTTCACGACCCTCCGTTGTTTTTATTAGAGGCCTGTTTCTGGTGAAAGCTCACTTGCATCATTGGCCTGGCGCGTCCTACTGTCCATGGGTTGTTTGAGTGGTCGAACCAGTTCCTTGGCGGTGATTTCCGAGTTCATGGAAAAAATAAGCGTCTAAACAGGCAGTTAGAGTTGTATTCGAACGTGTCGGGTTTTGCCGGCAACGCTGGTCATACCAGTTGGAGGCTCGATGGACAGTGCGCAAGTGACCCGCAATCCTCAAGTCGCAGACGTGGTCTGTGAACGCATAGAGCGCCTGATCGTGGACGGGGTCCTCAAGACCGGGCAGCTGTTGCCCTCGGAACGGCGCCTGACCGAAAAGCTCGGCGTCTCGCGCACCGCGCTGCGCGAGGGCCTGAAATTGCTGCGAGCCCGGGGGATTATCAAGACGGAGCAGGGCAAGGGATCGTTTGTCGCGGATCTGTCGGGGCAGGGGGCCGCATCGCCGCTGATGCATTTGTTCAGCTCGCAACCGCGCACGCTCTACGATTTGTTCGAGGTGCGCAGCCTGCTGGAAGGCGAGTCCGCTCGGCTGGCCGCCTTACGGGGCACCGAGGCGGATTTTGTCCTCATCACCCGCAGCTATGAAGCCTTGCTCGATGCTCACACGCGGTCGATGGAAGCGAGCGAACACGCGCGGCTCGATCATGCCTTTCACTTGGCGATTTGCGAGGCCTCGCACAACCCGGTGCTGGTGCAAACCTTGCGCTCGCTGACAGATTTGCTGCTCAACACGGTGTTCGCCTCGGTCAACAACCTCTACCACCGCGCACCGCAAAAGCGCCAGATCGACCGGCAGCACGCCCGGCTCTACAACGCCGTGACCGGTCGCATGCCCGAGCAGGCGCGCAAGGCCGCCATCGCGCACATCCAGAGCATCTGCGAGAACCTCAGGGAAATCGAAAGCGAAGAGCAGCGTCTGGTCAGGGCCACGTTGCGGCTGGAAGGGTGGGCGTGAGGCAGCTCGTTTTTAAGTGATGGCCTTTTACAATCGCTGACAACGCTCTAGAATCGCGGCCAGCCTCCCGCATGGAGGCGCTATGCCATCATCTAAGGGAGTTGTCATGCAATTTGGGAAAGTTCTAGGGTTGGCCTTGGTGCTCGGGCTAAGTGGTTGCGCCAGCTTCACCAAAGACGAAGTCGCTCCGGTCAACCTGCCGTCGATGTCCAGTTATTCGAACAAACCGAACGTCTATGTAGACTTCGATTTCTATCAAGGCGAGCCGAAAAGCGCTTCAGCCGTCGAAATGCCGCAAGCACGCGACATGCTAAAACCCGAACTGCAAAAAGTGCTGAGCGATTCCGGTCTGTTCGGTCGCGTCACGCTGGACGAGTTCCAGAAGCAGCCGGGTGATTACAACCTGCGCTTGAAGGTTTACAACCATCCACCGGGCGGTGGTCAGATGGTCATGGCCTTTATCAGCGGCCTGACGTTTACCGTCATTCCGACCATGGCGACCGACCAATACACCATGAGCCTGGAGACGCTGGATTCGCAAGGGCAGACGCTGACAACCGCGAGCAACCATGACGGGATCAATACCTGGATGGGCATCTGGTTTGTGCCGTTGATGGCCAACACCCCGAAAGAGGCAATCAGCGATACCTTCAGCCGCCAGGTCAATGCGCTGCTCAAGCAAGTCGTCGAGAGCAAAAGCCTGAAGTACTCGGCACTCGATGCAAACGTGCCGCGTGCCTGACAAAAAACAAGAGCCGCACAAGCGGCTCTTTTTTTTGCCCTTACTTGAGGGCTTGAATGAACTGCGGGTCGCTGTACAACGTCTTCAGCAAATCACGAACCATCGGGTTGTAGGCATTGGCGGCATTGGGAATCGCGATGGCGCCGAAAAAGCTACTGTCCCACTGGCGGCTGACATCTTTGGTCGCGTCGTAAACCACCTCATTACCCTTGAGCAACGTAAAGCGCGCCGCAAGCTGGCCCGTTCCGGTGCCCATGCCTGCAGTCAGCTCATTCTTGACCACCAACACATCCAGATGTCGCTGAGCTTGCGGGTTCACCAGGCCCGCCCGGCCCAGCTCTTCGGTAATGGCATCCTGTATATGTTGCGTGATGCTGCCACTCGGCGAGCTGATCGGGTTGGCCCGGACAGTCAACGAGCCCTGACCGGCATCTGCCTTGACCTGAGCATTGCTGATCGATTGCAGGGGTGGAGTCTGCTTGAGTTGTTGGACGTTTTCGAAGCTCGGCTCATAACGGGTCATGGTCACGCCACAACCTTGCAGCAACAGGGCGAACAGGGGGACTAACAGTAGGGACTTTTTCACGGCGTTTCCTTGCGTGAGTGTTTGCGGGGGCAGGATTATCGGTTGATGGCAGATGGCTAGCAACTGGCTTTTAAACGTCTTGTCGACGGCGGCGAGCCGCTTGTCGAAGCCTTTCGTTTTGTCGGCCTGGAAACGGCACGACTGTCGTAAAAACGACCTGTTTACGCTGAACGCGAACCCTGGTCACTTTTCTGTTGAACGAGTGTTCAGCTTCGACTATGTTCGTTCCACCTCCCCGGCTGGTAGCGCGGGCTTGCGTTTCTTCTATTCGAACGAGGCACTGGCATGCGGTTTTCACCCTTTGTTGAGCGGATTTCAGGCGACGGCGTTGCCGCCTGGGATATTCACAATGCGGCCTTTGAAGCCCAACGCCGTGGTGAGGATGTGATCATTCTCAGCGTCGGCGATCCGGATTTTCCCACCCCCGATTTCATCACCGATGCCGCGATTCATGCGCTGCGCGAAGGGGACACCCACTACACCGAAATCGCCGGGCGCCAGGCGTTGCGAGAAGCCATCGCCACCCGATACAGCTTGCTGTTCGACCGCGAGGTGACGGCACCCAACGTGATCATCGCGGCGGGGGCACAGAACGCGCTGTTCATCACCTCGATGTGCCTGCTCAATACCGGCGACGAAGTGATTGCCCTGGACCCGATGTATGTGACCTACGAGGCGACGCTCAAGGCTTCCGGCGCCACGTTGGTACGCGTGCCGTGCGCGGCGGATTCAGGTTTTCGCCTCGATGCCGCCGTGCTGGCCAAGGCCATCACCCCGCGCACCCGGGCGCTGTTCTTCTCCAATCCGAATAACCCTACCGGCGTGGTGCTCAACCGCGAAGAGCTGCAAGCCATTGCCGACCTCGCCATTCAGCATGACCTGTGGGTCGTGGTGGACGAGGTCTATGAGAGCCTGACCTTCGAACGCGAGCACCTCAGCCTGGCGGCGTTGCCGGGCATGGCCGAACGTTGCGTGGTGGTCGGCAGCCTGTCGAAATCCCACGCCATGACCGGCTGGCGTACCGGCTGGATCGTCGCCGATGAAGCCCTCGTGGCGCACGCCGAAACCCTGGTGTTGAGCATGCTTTACGGTTTGCCGGGCTTTGTCATGGAGGCCGCGCTCAAGGCGGTTCAGGCCCATGAAGACGTGACCCACGGCATGCGCGACATCTATCGGCGTCGCCGCGATCTGGTGGTGACCAGCCTGTCGGAGTGCCCGGGCATTTCAGTGCTCAACCCCGATGCCGGCATGTTCGTGCTGGTGGACGTGCGAGAAACCGGCCTGACTTCTCTGGAGTTCGCCTGGCGGCTGTTGCGTGAGGCGCGCGTCTCGGTGCTGGACGCGGCCGCTTTCGGCGAGCCGGCCCAAGGCTTTGTGCGGCTTTCATTCACCCTGGGTGAAGAACGACTGGCCCAAGCCTGCCAGCGCATCCGCGACTTTGTCCTGGTGTTGAAAGGTGAAGCGCCGCGTCCGGTGATCAGCCGTGTTACCTGCGAAGTGGCGGTTGAACCGATCAAGGCCAAGACCATGATCGAGGTCGATGGCCTGCACAAACGCTTCGGCAATATCGAGGTGCTCAAAGGCGTTTCCCTGACGGCCCGTGAAGGCGATGTGATCTCGCTGATCGGTGCCAGCGGCTCGGGCAAAAGTACCTTGCTGCGCTGCATCAACATGCTCGAAGTGCCGGACCAGGGGCGCATTCTGGTGGACGGCGAAAGCATCCACCTGAACTTCGACCGTCCCGGTGCACCGCTGGTGAAGGATGCCAAGCAACTGGTGCGCATCCGTTCCAGCCTGGGCATGGTGTTCCAGAACTTCAACCTCTGGCCCCATCGCACGGTGCTGGAAAACCTCATCGAAGCGCCGACCCAGGTCCTGCGTGAAAGCCGTGCGGAGGCCACCGAGCGGGCCGAAGCCTTGCTCGAACGCGTGGGGCTATCAGCCAAGCGCAACGAGTACCCGGCGTTTCTTTCCGGGGGACAGCAACAACGGGTGGCCATCGCCCGGGCCCTGGCCATGCGGCCCAAGGTCATGCTGTTCGATGAACCCACCTCGGCACTCGACCCGGAACTGGTCGGCGAAGTGCTGCGGGTGATCCGCTCCCTCGCGGAAGAAGGCCGGACCATGATTCTGGTGACTCATGAAATGGCGTTTGCCCGCGATGTCTCTTCCAAAGTCGCCTACTTGCACCAAGGGCTGATCGAGGAAACCGGTTCGCCGGACGAAGTGTTCGTACACCCACGCAGCGAGCGTTGCCGGCAGTTCGTCAACGCTCATCAGACTCGCTGAAAACATCATAAAAAGACGGGGCAAAATCATGGGAAATCGACGTTTGGCAAACTGGATGACGGGCGTGGCTTGCGTGTTGCTGGCCGGGATGAGCGCAGCCCAGGCCCAGCCGATCAGGTTCGCGGTCGCAGCGGAACCCTATCCGCCGTACACCGAGAAGCAGGCCAACGGTGAGTGGAAAGGCTTTGAAGTCGATCTGATCCACAAGCTGTGCAGCGAAATGAAAGCCGAGTGCGAGATCAAGGAAGTGGCGTGGGACGGGATCATTCCGTCGTTGCTGGCGAAGAAGATCGACGTGATTTTCTCTTCGATGTCGGTGACAGAAGAACGGGAAAAACAGATCGCCTTCAGCAAAGCGTATTACGACTCTGTGATTGCGATTGTCGGGCCCAAAGGCGCGTCGGTGAAAAAGTATCCGGATGACCTCAAGGGCAAGATCATCGGTGTGCAGAACTCGACGGTGAGCGCGAGCTACCTCAAGCAGTACTACGAAAAAATCGCTGACGTGAAGTATTACGACACCCAGGACTCGGCCAACGCCGATCTGATTGCCGGGCGCATCGACCTGATGATGGCGGACGGTACGGCCATGGCGGCTTTCGTCCAGACCCCGGATGCCCGCAACAGCAACCTCGAGTATCTGGGCGCCGTGCCGTATGACCCGATCTTCGGCAAGGGCGTGGGCGCCGGTCTGCGCAAGGATGACGCCGAACTCAAGGCCAAACTCGACAAGGCCATCTCCTCTTTACTGGCCAGCAAAGACTATGACGACCTGTCCCAGCACTACTTCGGTACCAGCGTGAAACCCGCGTTCTGACCTGAACACAAATCCCTGTGGGAGCGGGCTTGCCCGCGATGCTTTTGGCGGCCTCAAGGGCCCCATCGCGAGCAAGCCCGCTCCCACAGGGGATTGCATCAGACAGTGATTGCGCTAACCGGAGACTGAAATGCCAGCCATGTTCGAATTGATCAACTTCAGCGAAACAGGATGGGGCGGTGCGCTGTTGAAGGGGCTCTGGATGACCCTGCAAATATCGGCCGGGGCCTTTGTGCTCGGGCTGTTCATCGGTCTGGTGGTGGCCTGCCTGAAGCTCGGCGCGCCAAAACCAATTGCTGCGCTGATGCGCGGTTACACCACCTTGTTCCGCGCGATTCCGGAGTTGCTGCTGATCCTGTTGCTGTACTACGTCGGCTCCATGCTCCTCAATTCGCTGATGACCCAGATGGGTTACGGCACCGTGAATGTCAGCGGTCCGCTGGCCGCCATCGTGGTGCTGGGACTGGTGCAGGGCGCCTACGCCTCGGAGATTTTCCGCGCGGCGATCCAGGCGATTCCCTTCGGCCAGATCGAGGCGGCGAAGGCGTTCGGCCTGAGCGGTTTCGGCCTGTTCCGCCGCGTCACGCTGCCGATCATGGCGCCGTATGCGATGGCCGGGATGGCCAACCTGTGGATCAACCTGATCAAGGACAGCGCCTTGATCAGCGTGGTCGGCACCAATGAGCTGTTGTACACCGCCAAGCAAGGCGCGGGCTCGACGCGTCATTACTTGTTGTTCTACCTCACGGCTGCAGCGTTGTATTACGCGGTGACGTTGGTGTCCAACTATCTGTCTGGACGGCTCGAGCGGCGTATTCGTCGCTGGATGCCTTTGGCTGAGTGAATGAAATGATTCCAGCGTGGATAGTTGAATACGCGGCGCTGTTGGGCCGGGGGCTGCAAACGACCATCACCATCCTGTTGATTTCCAGCGTGTTCGGTTTTGCGCTGGCGGTGCTGGTGGCGCTGGCGCGGATCTCGAAAAACAAAGTGATCGCCAAGGTCAGCCTGTTCTACACCAGCGTGACCCGCGGCACGCCGTTGCTGATCCAGATCTACATCTTCTACTACGGGCTAGGCAGCCTGTTTGCGCAGTTCCCGCTGATACGCGGCAGTTTTCTCTGGCCATATTTGCGTGATGGCTACTGGTACATCGTGTTCGCCCTGGTGGTATCGGTGGGGGCCTATGTCGGCGAAGTGATTCGCGGCGGTCTGTTGGCGGTGCCCAAAGGCGAGATGGAAGCGGCCTCGGCGTTTGGCATGACGCCGCGTCAATCGCTGCTGCGGGTGCGCCTGCCTCGGGCGCTGCGGTTGCTGTTGCCGACACTGGCCGGGGAGACCGTGATGTTGCTGAAATCCACAGCCCTGGCCTCGACGATTGCGATTGTCGATCTACTGGGCGCCGCCAACGTGGTGCGGGCGCAAACCCTGCAGGTTTATGAGCCGCTGTTGCTGGTGGCCGGGGTCTATGTCTGCCTGACGTTCCTGATCGAGGCGCTGTTTGCCTTGGCCGAACGGCGCGGGACGCCCGTGCGCAGGTCGGTGTAATGAGCACGTCGCAGGTCGTCGACCGGTCGCTGCAGGGCATTGGCCTGTGCACCCTGGGGTACGCGTTCCTGACGTTGCAGGACGCGGTCATCAAGTGGCTGGTGGCCGATTATTCGGTGGTCACCATCCTGTTCTGGCGCAGCCTGGTGGTGGTCGTCGCGTGTCTGTTGGCGGGGCGTCTGCGCCTGGTCCAGCGCGCCTGGCGTTCGCCGAGCCGACGCTTGCTGGTGGTGCGCGGTTTGCTGTCGATTGTCGCCTGGCTGCTGTATTACACGGCCGCCCGGGACCTGTCGCTGGCGGAAATGACCACCCTGTATTTTTCCGCGCCGATCATGGTCACGGTGCTGGCGGCGGTGATTCTCAAGGAACGGGCCAGCGGCTGGCAGTGGTTTTCCCTGATCCTCGGGTTTGTCGGGGTGATCATCGCCTGTCGCCCGAGCAACATCGCCGATCCGTGGCCGATCGTGCTGACGCTGCTGGCGGCGATGTGCTGGGCGTTCACTTACATCCAGTTGCGCCAGGTGGATGACCAGACGTCAGTGCTGGAGCAGATGCTGATCACCAACGTGGTGTTTGTGCTGTGCATGACCGTCGCATTGCCGTGGACGTTCACCCCGGCACCGACCCCGGCGTGGCTGGGCATGCTGGTTGCCGGGCTGGTGGGCGGCATCGGTCAGTTCCTGCTGTTCGCCAGTTTTCAGCGAGCTACCGCCACCTTGCTGGCGCCGTTCGAATACACCGGATTGATCTGGGCGTTCCTGCTGTCAAGCCTGATCTGGGGCACGCTGATGGATGTGTCGCTGATGATCGGTGCCGGGCTGATCGCGGTCAGCGGCACCCTGGCGATGATCTTCGGTCGCCACCCGTCACAGGACGTCGTCGGTGCTGAATGCTCCGTGACGCAGCCCCTTTATCCAGCAACGACAGATGTGGAGGCCGTTGGCGGGGCTGAAGGTTTCGGGGTTGAGGCACCACTCGATCCAGAGTCCGTCGAGCATCGCCGATAAACCGATGGCGGCCAGACGGGTGTCGTGGATCACGAAGCCTTCGCTGGCGGCCATGTCATCCAGCAACTGGCGCAGCAGATCGAGATACGCGCTGTAGCTTTTTTCGTGGGACTGGCTGACGTGTTCGGAGTGACGAATCAGGCTCCAGAACACCACCCAGGCGCCCAACAACTGAGGGTCCATGACCCGAGGCGAAAAAGAGCCGCTGAGGAACGCGTCCATCTTTTCGGCGGGCGTGCCGGCCTGCTGGATTTCCTGGAGCAGGGCGGTGGTCAGTTCGCTGGCGATCTTCTGATAAGTGTCGGCGATCAGCGCATCGATGCTGCCGAAATGGTGATTGAGCAGGCCGACGGACACCCCGGCCTCCGTGGCAATGCGGCGCACGGAAATGCCGGCATGCCCGTCACGGACCAGGCAACGCAAGGTGGCGGCCACCAGCATTTCGCGACGCTCATCGGGTTCTGCGCGACGGTTTTTAGGAGGGGTGGTTGTCACAAGGGAATCCTTGGGTGCGGTGCCTGGCTGGCGAGCTTAGTTGAACGTGCGTTCAATCTCCAGTATCGGCAGCGATGCATCGGTTTTTAACGGTCAAGACGGGGGAGGACAAGCAGATGGCGCAGGATATTTCGTTCGGTGTTCGCAACAATAACGGCGACGCGGTGCAAGTCGGCGCCTGGCGCTTCGAGGGCGACGGCAGCGGGCCGACGGTGCATTTACAGGCGGGGGTGCATGCCGACGAAATCGCCGGGATGCTGGTGCTGCATCTGCTGATGCAACGGCTTCAGGTCGCCGAGGCCGAGGGCCGGCTCAAGGGGGATGTGACCGTGGTGCCGCAAGCCAATCCCCTGGGCATCGGGCAGTTTCGCCAGGGACGGATTCTCGGTCGTTTCCACGATGCAACCGGGCATAACTTCAACCGCGGGTTCGACCAGTCGGCCGCGATGGAGCGACCATCGACCAACGTCCAGGAATGGCAGAAAAAACTGGTGCAACTGGCGTCCACGGCGCAAGTGATGCTCGACCTGCACACCGATGACGAAGCCTTGCCGTACCTCTACGTGCACCGCCGTTTCTGGCCCCGTGGCCGCGAACTGGCGGCGGCGATGAAGATGGACGTGGCGATCATCTGGGATGACGGCGGCGACGGCTCCTTTGAAGAAACCATCATTGCGCCGTGGCTGCGCGAAGGCGTCACCGACCAGCGCATGGCCGCGACCCTGGAGTTGCGCGGGCAGGGCGATGTCAGTGACCGGTTGGCCGAGCAGGATGCCGCAGGGCTGTACGCTTGGCTGTGCAGTTACGGGGTCATCGACGAAGCGCTGTCACCCGCTGACTGGCCCGTCGAAGTGATGGAAATGGGGCAGATGGAAACTATCCTCGCGCCGCAACCCGGGGTGCTGATCTTTGAAAAGGAACTGGGTGATTTCGTCGAGGAAGGGCAACGGTTTGCGCGGATTCTGCGACGGCCCGGTGATCCGTCTTCCGAAGTGGTGCTGGTGGCCGAGCAAGCGGGGCGGATGGTTACTCGCTACCGGGACCGGCTGGTGTCGCAGGGCATGGTGGTCGCGAAATTCACCGGAAGCCGGATTTCGCGCAACTGGAGTGGCGGGTTGCTGGACCCAAACTAGGTGCGGAGCATGCGGCCATCCCCGCTGAACACACGCGGGGATGGCCTTCACGCTAGTTCCCATCCGCGACTTTGCGTTCTATCTCGTCTATTTTCCGTTGGAGCGCCTCGGCTTCATTCTCTTCGGGAGGCGTTGTTTCATCGACCTCTTCGGCGTCCCTGTCTTTGCGATCCCTTTCGGTGTCACTGACACTGTCATCGTTGTTCATCGTGCGTACCTCCGTTGACCTACACATTGGATGCAGCACCTGGGAGGGAGTTCGAGATTTTTTCCTGGGGGCAGCCGCGCATGCATTCCAGCCTGCGGGCTGTAAACTGTCCGCGCAAAAGGCATCGACCGCCTCTTTACCTCCTCAAGCACGAGATCCCCCATGGCAAACCAAGACATCGCGTTTACTCCTGATCCTGACGCGGATTCCATCTCCTCCGACGTCACCGGCTTCGGCGGCATTCTGGTCTCCACGCAGATTCCCACCCGCGCCGACGGCAGCCTGGAACTGGGCGACATCACGCTGCAAAGCGAATGCACGTTGCAGGCGCTGAAGGTCGCGCTAGAAGGCGCCGGCAGTTCCATGGACCGGGTTCTGCACCTGACCATCTACCTCACCGACATGGCCGACCGCGCGGCGTTCAACGAAGTGTACAAGCGCTTCTTCGCCAAGCCGTGGCCGGTTCGTGCCGCCGTCGGCGTGGCCGCGCTGGCAGTCGAAGGCATGCGCGTGGAAGTCACCGCGATGGCCGCCAAAGCCTGACGTTTTGGGTCAGGCGTGATGAAAATCCGCCTGACCCAGTTTCAAAAACACCGAGGCTTCATGCCTCTGCGCGACAACCCTTATCCCTCTACGAAAATTAGTTTCGCCTCGTTTGAAAATCACGCCTCGAAATGTTTTATGAGTTTCACAACCCATTCGACGTGACCCTTTCGAGGAGTACCGCATGACCCTGTCCTTCGGCTATTGGCTGCTGGTGTATGCCGCCATCGCCATCATTGCCCTGATCGTTCTGATCGCCCGTTACCGACTTAATCCGTTCATTGTCATCACCCTCGTGTCCATCGGCCTCGCCTTGCTGGCGGGCATGCCGCCGTCCGGCGTGGTCGGCGCCTACGAGGCCGGGGTCGGCAAGACCCTGGGACACATCGCGCTGGTGGTGGCGCTGGGCACCATGCTCGGCAAGATGATGGCCGAGTCCGGCGGTGCCGAGCAGGTGGCGCGCACCTTGATCGACCGGTTCGGCGAGAAGAATGCGCACTGGGCCATGGTCTGCATCGCGTTTCTGGTCGGGCTGCCGCTGTTCTTCGAGGTCGGTTTTGTGTTGTTGGTGCCGATCGCCTTTACCGTGGCGCGCCGGGTCGGCGTGTCGATCCTGATGGTCGGCTTGCCGATGGTCGCCGGCTTGTCGGTGGTGCATGCGCTGGTGCCGCCGCACCCGGCGGCAATGCTGGCGGTGCAGGTGTATGGGGCGTCGGTCGGGCAGACGTTGATGTACGCGATTCTGATCGGCATTCCGACCGCGATCATTGCCGGTCCGCTGTACGCCAAATTCATCGTGCCGCGCATTCAACTGCCGGCGGAGAACCCGCTGGAACGCCAGTTTCTCGACCGCGAACCGCGCGACAGCCTGCCGGGGTTCGGCATCACCATGGCGACCATTCTGTTGCCGGTGGTGCTGATGCTGATCGGTGGCTGGGCCAACCTGATTTCCACACCAGGCAGCGGCTTTAACCAGTTTCTGCTGTTCATCGGCAACTCGGTGATCGCGCTGCTGCTGGCGACACTGCTGAGTTTCTGGACCCTCGGCATCGCCCAGGGTTTCAACCGCGAATCGATCCTCAAGTTCACCAACGAATGCCTGGCACCGACCGCCAGCATCACCTTGCTGGTGGGCGCTGGCGGCGGTTTGAACCGGATTCTGGTGGACGCCGGCGTGACCAACCAGATCGTCAGCCTCGCCGATGAATTCCACCTGTCACCGCTGATCATGGGCTGGCTGTTTGCGGCGTTGATGAGGATCGCGACCGGGTCCGCCACGGTGGCGATGACCACCGCCTCGGGCATCGTCGCGCCGGTGGCCATCGGTCTGGGTTATCCGCATCCGGAGCTGCTGGTGCTGGCGACCGGCGCCGGCTCGGTAATTTTTTCCCACGTCAACGACGGCGGCTTCTGGTTGATCAAGGAATACTTCAACATGACCGTTGCCCAGACGTTCAAGACCTGGACCGTGCTTGAGACCATTATTTCGGTGGTGGCGTTTGCGCTGACCTTGGGTCTCTCTTACTTGATCTAACTCGAACACTCCGATCGCTTTCCTCAAGGCTCATGGTCACCCATGGAGCGCGTGATTGTGCGCGCCGCTGTTGGGTGCCAGGGGCGGATCGCGGTCGCATAAGAACTCAAAAAAACAAAAAATCACCCTGGAGCACCGTATGTTCAAGCGAGCAATCCCCACCGCACTTTTGTTGGCCACCGGTTCGATGTGCGCACAGGCAGCCGACTCTGCCGGCCATGGTTTTCTCGAAGACAGCAAAGCCAGCCTGTCGATGCGCACCTTGTATTTCAATAGCGACAACCGCGACGGCGCGGCCGAGCCTTCGAAAACCGAGGAGGCGGCGCAGGGTTTTGTGTTGCGCTACGAGTCCGGGTTTACCCAAGGCACGGTCGGGTTCGGGGTCGATGCCCAGGCATTGCTTGGCGTTACGCTGGACAGCGGGACCGGCCGCCACAACGGCAGCGGCATGATCCCGACCGCTGGCGACGGCGCGGCGGATGCCTGGAGCAGCTTCGGCCCAACCGCGAAGATGCGCATTTCAAAAACCGAATTTCGCTATGGCACATTGCTGCCGAAATTGCCGATCCTGATCTCGAACGATGCCCGGGTGTTGCCGCAATCGTTCACGGGTGCGCAGGTCACTTCGAACGACATCGATGGCCTGATGTTGACCAGTGGTGTGCTTGAACACGCGGTCGGTCGTGCTTCGACTGACCGCACTGGACTGTCGGTGGCGGGCAGCACTCAGGACAGCAACAAGTTCTATTTCGCCGGGGGTGACTACAACGTCACCAAGGACTTGAAGGCGCAGTATTACTTTGCGCAGATGGAAGACTTCTACAACCAGAACTTCTTCGGCCTGACCCATGTGCTGCCGATCGATGGCAAAAGCTCCTTTACCACTGACTTACGTTATTTCCGTACCACGTCGACCGGTGCCAACAGTTCTGCGGCGGGCAGGGCGCAAGGGTATCGGGTGTCGGGTTTTACCGAGGATAACAACGGTGAGATCGACAACAACACCTGGGTGGCGATGGTTACCTATGCGAACAGTGGTCATGCGGTGTCGGTGGGGCATCAGCGGGTGGGTGATGGCAGCAACTTTGTACAGCCGAACCAGGGCAGCCTGATTGATAAGGGGGCGGGTGGTGGTAGCGTTTATCTGCCTACGGACCGGATGATCCAGAGCTTTGCCCGGGCGGGTGAGGAGACCAGTTTTGGGCAGTACAGCTATGATTTCGCGCCGTTGGGGGTGCCGGGGTTGAAGGCTACGATCGCGTATCTGAAGGGGACGGGGATCAAGGCGCAAAATGCGGGGGATCAGTCTGAGTGGGAGCGTGATATGACGCTTGATTACGTGCTGCAATCGGGGTCGCTCAAGGGGCTTGGGTTCAGTTTGCGTAATGGCAAGTCGAATACGGATGCCGGGAGGGATGTGGATCAGAATCGGTTCATCATTAACTACACGCTTTCGTTGTTGTGACGCTTTCGGGGGGATATCCGTTTCTGCGGTAGCGGCGGGCTACCGCGGCATCCCTGCCGCGGTAGCCCACTGCGCAGAACCTGCGCTCGGCCTTCCGACGGGGCAGACCTCTGTGCTTGAGTCATGCCGCTTCCCGTTTTTCTTTGGGTTTGTGCAGACGGTCGAACGATGAAAACGCTCGTGCCTACGGTGGAGATCTACAGGCAGACAAAAGTTTGAATCGATTGATTGAGCGCCGACGACTGGTGAAAAAACCGCACAAAAACCGCTCTCCAATGCCGCCCGTCGCGAGCGGCTAATCTTTTTAAAATTTTCTCAGGCACAACACCTTCAGATAACTGTGGGCGGCGCATTGGGGCTTTCACCGGGTGAGTGTCCCTCTCGGCGTGGTTTTTGTGTGGCGTAGCGTTCCAACGGAAAATAGGTGTCCTTATGTCGGAACATTCTTCGCCCGTGAAAGCACCATGGCGTGCCTGGTTTGACCCAGGAAAAAGCAGCCGTTGGCCGAGTATTCTGTTCTGGTCGACCTTGGTGGGGGTCACCATTTTGCTGCTGGTCAGCGGGTACAGCGCCTTGACCGGGGCGGACAGCGTCAACCTGAAGTATGCGTTCCTGGGCGGCGTCTCGGGTTTCGCCGCGACCGCGCTCGGCGCGGTGTTAGCCGTGGTCTTGCGCGACATTGCCGCACGGACCCAGGACATCATGCTGGGGTTCGCCGCCGGCATGATGCTCGCCGCCAGTTCTTTCTCGCTCATCCTGCCGGGCATCGCGGCGGCGCAGGCAATTTGCGGTAACAAGCTGCTGGCGGCGTGTGTCGTGGTCCTGGGGTTGGGCCTGGGCGTGGCACTGATGATCGGGCTGGATCGCTTTGTCCCCCATGAGCACCAGAAGATCGGGCGCAGAGGGCCGCAAGCGCAGCGCATCAATCGGGTCTGGCTGTTCGTGTTGGCTATCACGCTGCATAACTTGCCGGAAGGCATGGCCATCGGCGTCAGTTTTGCCAATGGCGACATGAAGGTAGGTTTCCCATTGACCACGGCCATTGCCATTCAGGACATCCCCGAAGGATTGGCCATTGCCCTGGCGCTGCGAGTGACGGGGATCTCGACGTTGCGAGCGGCGCTGATCGCAGTCGGCTCAGGGCTGATGGAGCCCTTGGGGGCGGTCGTGGGCCTCGGCATTTCCACGGGCTTCGCGCTGGGTTACCCGATTGCCCTGGGCCTGGCGGCGGGCGCGATGATCTTCGTCGTCTCCCATGAAGTGATTCCCGAGACACACCGTAACGGTCACGAAACCCCGGCGACGCTGGGCCTGATGCTGGGTTTCGGGCTCATGATGTTTCTCGATACGGCGTTGGGCTAGGCTTATATTCAAGGGCGCAAGGCGAGGGGTGAAGCGATGAACAGACACCTGAAGTTTGGCATTGAAGAGGAATACTTCATCACCGACCTGAACACCCGGCGCATGTCCGAGAACCCTCCCGGTGCTTCGATTGAAGCGTGCCAGGCAGTGTTGGGCGAGTGTTTTGCCCATGAGATGTTCAAGGCACAAATCGAAGTCGCGTCCCCGATCTTTACCAGCATCGCACAAGCAACCGAGTACCTGTTTTCGGCGCGCACCAGGTTGCGGCAAACGCTCGAATTGTACGGTCTGGGACTGCTCAGTGCCGGTAGCCATCCGTTGGCGGATTGGCGCCTGCAGCAGTCCACGGACCATCCGCACTTTCTTCAACTGTTTGAAGACTACCAGCGCGTGGCAAGGCGCAGCCTGCTGTCCGGCCTGCATGTGCATGTTGAAGTGCCCGGGCATGTGGATCGTATTCAGGTGATGAACGAAGTCTTGCCGTGGATGCCGTTGTTGTTGGCACTCAGCACTTCTTCACCTTTCTGGGACGGTGCCGACAGCGGTTTCATGAGCTACCGGCAGACTGCGTGTGATGAGTGGCCGCGGATGGGCATTCCGGAGTTCTTCGAAGATCAACGTGCCTATGACGCCTACGTCGCCTTGCTGATCCGCACTGGCACGATCAAACAGGCGGGCGACTGCTGGTGGGGTCTGCGGCCCGCCGCGAAATACCCGACGCTGGAGATGCGCATGACCGATGCCTGTCCGCGCCTGGATGACGTTTTGTGCGTGGTCTCGTTGTTTCGATTGCTGGTGGCCCATGCCATTGAGCAACCTCGCCCGGGATCGGGTTATTCGCAAGCCTCGCAGTGGATTCTCAAGGAAAACAGGTGGCGGGCGAAACGGTCCGGGATCCACGCTTCATTCATCATGGAAGGTTACGACCGGCCATTCTCTGCCGGGCAATGGCTGTTCAGGGCGCAACAGATTCTTGGAGATACGGCGCAGAAGTTGGGAGTGGAGAACGTGTTTGCCCAGGGGCGCCGGATTCTACAGGACGGCACCAGTGCGGACCGGCAGCGCAGCGTCTATGCGCGAGCCTTGCGCGGGGGAGAGGATGTGCCAAGCGCTCTGTCGGACGTTGTCGATCAGTTGCTGATTGAAACGTCACAAGCGCCGTGCACCAGTGAAATGGCGCTAACTTAGCGCGAGCCCCCTCGCCACAGGGGGCTTGTTCGGCTGAAGTCCCGCGCGTAGCTTTTTCAGCCCTGCAACGGCGGGGTCCGAGGCGGGATCATCCGTTTGTTGCCGACCGATTCAAACGCCGAAGCAAATCGCAGCAGCGCTGAATCGTCATAGGCACGACCGGCGAAGGTCAGCCCGATCGGCATGCCGATATCGGGCATCACGCCCATCGGTACCGTCACCGTCGGAACACCCAGATGCCGGATGGCGAGGTTGCCGTTAGCCACCCACACACCGTTGCTCCACGCGATGTCCGCCGACTGCAGATCGACATCGGCATTCGCCGGCCCGACGTCAGCCACTGTCGGAAACAGCACCGCATCAAGGTTCAGTCGATCCATCCAGTCTTCAAGGTCGATCCGACGTGTCTCTTCCAATCCACGCAGACCGTTCGGCACGGTGGTGATCTGGTCCCAGGGGGTGATGCCGCGTTCGGCCATCTTCACGTATTCGTCCATGCCCGCGGCAAGGTCGTCTTCGCGATTGGGCAGGGTGCCCGGGTCGTGCGGGAAAATCAGCGGCCCGTCGACGTCGGCCAGGCGATTCAGTTTCGGATCACCGTTGGCCCGCAGGAAATCATCGAACGCCCAAGCCGACAGGTCCCACAACTCATGGTGCAGGAACTCCTTCGACACCAGCCCACGGGTGAACACGGTCGGCGCGCCCGGACGATCACCTTCGCAATTGGAGACCAACGGGAAATCGACCTCGACCACTTCGGCGCCCGCCGCTTCTAGTGCCTTGCGAGCCTCTTCCCAGAGGCCGATCACGCTAGGACGGGTGTTGATTTTCTGCCCCGTCGGGCCACCGATGCCCGGCGACTCGCTGGTGCCCGCTTCAGGATCGGCGTTGATGTACATGCGTGGAACGCCGAAGCGTTTTCCGGCAAGCGCATCGGTCTTTACGGCCAGATCGGCATAAGAAACGGGGCGCACCGAAGCAACGCTCGGAATCGGCACCCACGGTTGCATCCGCCACAGATCGCCCCGGGTGTCGGGATCATCCGCCACCACCACGTCGAGCACTTCGAGCAGGTCGGCCATGGTTCGGGCGTACGGCACGACCACGTCCATCGTCGGCGTCAGCGGCCAATTGCCGCGCACCGATATCACTCCGCGCGAAGGCGTATAGGCGCACAAGCCATTGTTCGAGGCCGGACCGCGTCCGCTCGACCAGGTTTCTTCAGCAAGCCCGAAGGCCGCGAAACTGGCGGCGGTGGCCGTCCCGGCGCCGTTCGATGAGCCCGAGGCAAAAGGGGCCGTCAAGTAATCAGCGTTGTACGGGCTCTCGGCACGGCCATAGACCCCGCGCTGCATGCCGCCATTGGCCATCGGCGGCATATTGGTCTTGCCCAGGCAGATCGCCCCGGCGGCGCGCAGCCGTTCGATGGTGAACGCATCGCGATAGGCAATCAGGTCCTTGAAGGCCGGACTTCCTGAGGCCGCGGTGAGGCCTTTCACCAGATAACTGTCCTTGGCCGTGTAGGGAATGCCATCCAGCGGGCCGAGCGTCTGGCCCTTGGCCCGACGTGCATCGGACGCCTGCGCTTCGTTGAGCGCCTCGGGGTTGCGAACCACTACCGCGTTGAGCGCGGTCGGCGTGTCGGGGCCGTCGTAGGCGTCGATCCTGGCGAGATAGGCCTGGACCAGCTCCACCGCTGTGGTTTGACCAGACTCCAATGCGGCACGCAATTGGGCGATGGACAGTTCGGTGACTTCGATCATGCTGTTACCACCGATGGCTGATGGGGGGGAGTGTTTGCGCCTTGCCGGGTGTTGGGCGCAGGGGCAGCACTTGTCTCAAAATGGGTGTTCATATCGATTTCTCGTTGCACGGCAATACGACAGGGGCTGGACTTATCATCTGGGTGGTCTATTTAGCACCAAGGCGGGCACGGAGGGAAACAGTGAAACGGTTTATGCGCGGGTGATGGCGTGTGTCCGGCTTTTACCTGCGGCTAGGGTCTCTGGACCACTGCATTCGTTCAGATGCTATTTTCACTGACTCGACCGCTTGATTCAGAGGAGACGCAACATGGACCGATTCACCGGTGGCTGCGTGTGCGGCAATGTTCGAATCGAGGCGTCAGGGCGGCCCTACCGGGTCGGCCTCTGTCACTGTCTGGACTGCCGCAAGCATCATGGGGCGCTTTTCAACGCCAGCGCGATATTCCCTCAGGAGGCGGTGAAGATCGCGGGCGAAACACGTGACTACGCCGGGCGGCATTTTTGTCCGCGCTGCGGCTCCTCCGTTTTCGCTCGTAGCGCTGACGAAATCGAAGTGAACCTGGGATCTCTCGATGCCCCTGACCAACTGAGGCCAACCTACGAAAGCTGTATTGTGCGTCGCGAGTCCTGGTTGCCGGCGTTTGCGCTCGCGAGACATTACGAGAACGATCGTGAGGGTACGGGGCGCTTGGAGGAGTAGACCCGCTATCAGGCCTTGACCCAGCGTTGACGGCTCCAGCTACTCAATGAATCGACGGCAAACACCAGCAGCAACATGGCCAGGATCACCGTGCTGGCTTGAGCTTCCTGAAACAGGCTGAGGCTGACATAGAGCATTTGCCCCAAACCACCGGCGCCGACGAAACCGAGCACGCTGGCCATGCGGATGTTGTTTTCCCAGCGGTACAGAGTGTAGGCCAGCAGCTGCGGCAACAGGTTGGGCAGTGTGCCGTAACAGAACGCCCAGACGGCATTGCCGCCCTGCAGGCGAATGGCTTCGGCCGGTCCCGGCGGGGTGTTTTCCAGCGCTTCGGCAAACAGCCGGCCGAGCACGCCAGTGGTGTGCAGGGCCAATGCCAGCGTGCCGGCATTGGGACCGAGTCCGGCGGCCAGCACCATCAGCGCAGCCCACACCAGTTCCGGCACCGCGCGCAAGGCATTGAGCACCAGACGCGACGCACTCTGAAAAGGCCAGCCGAAACGCCCGGCCGCGGGCAATGCCAACAGCAAACCGAATACTGCCGCGAGCAGGGTGCCCAGGGCGGACATCGCAATGGTTTCCAGCGCGCCGTGGCCGATGGCTTGCAGATGACCCGCGCTCAGGTCCGGGCTGAGAAAACGCTGTGCATAGGCCCCCATCTGCTTCAGGTTGCCGGCGCCGCCGAGCTCGCTGAGGTCGATACCCAGATAGATGAACGAACCGACCACCGCTGCGCCGATGAACAGGAGCAGGGCCAGGTTGATCAGGCGATTCATGTCAGCCTCCAGCGCAGCAGACGGCTGAGTTGATCGGCGAGCAACACCAGGACAAGGAAGGTCAGCAACAGACTGGCCACTTCACCGCCCGCGAACATGCGCAACGACAAATCCATCTGCTGTCCCAGACCGCCGGCACCGACGAAACCCATGACCACTGAGGCGCGGATCGCGCATTCCCAGCGATACACCGTGTACGACATCAGCTCCGCTGCGACATTCGGCAGAATCCCGTAGCAAAACGCCGCGAGCCGACCGCTGCCTGAGCGCAGTAACGCGTGGGCCGGGCGCTGGTCCACCGACTCGAAAATTTCCGCATAGACCTTGCCCAACATGCCGCTGTAGGTAATTGCAATCGCCAGTACCCCGGCGGTCGGACCGAGGCCGACGGCACGCACGAACAGCAGGGCCCAGACGATTTCCGGCACGCTGCGCAGGAAGATGAGCAACCCGCGTACCGGCCAACGCAGCAGTTGACCGCCGAAGTTTGGGCGACCGGCACGGGAGGCAGCCGACAACGACAGGGCGCGACTGGCCAGCAGGCTGGCGGGAACGGCCAACAACAGCGCCAGCGCCATGCCAGCCGTGGCGATGGCCAGGGTCTGCAGGGTGGCTTGCAACAGCAGTTCGATGAATTCCGCGCCATGGGCTGGCGGCCAGAAGGCCGAGACAAACCGGCCCATCTCGCTCTGACTGTCACTCGCCACTAAAACGCTGAGGTCCAACTCGCTGAAGTGGATGCCTGGCCACAACAGGGCAATCGCCAGCAGGCTGAGGAGCAAACGGGGCAGGGCGGCGGGGTCGCGGGTGGCAGACGTCAGCATCGGGGGATCTGCACACTCAAGGACACTGGGGGCACCGGCGAGGATTGCAGTTGCTCGTTGGCGTAGAGCTTGTCGAGCAACTCGCGGTCGACGTCGCTTGCCGCTAGGTCAAACAGGATCTGCCCGTCACGCAGGCCGATGATCCGCGAAAAGTGCGCCAGGGCCAGCTCCACCGCATGCAGGCTGGCGACCAGGGTGACCTGGTGTTCCCGGGCATGGCGGCAGAGTACCGACAGCGTGTGTTCGGCCAGCACCGGGTCCATCGCCGAAACCGGCTCATCGGCCAGCAACACTTCGGGCGCTTGATACAAGACGCGGGCAATGCCCACTCGCTGAAGCTGTCCGCCGGACAGTTGCTGGCATTGCGCGAATAACTTGTCGCCCAGGTCGAGCCTGGCCAACGCCGCGCGTGCGCCCGGAATGTCCAGCGGATGGACCAGGTTCAGCAAGCTCTTGCCCAAACCCCACTGACCCAGTTTGCCGGCCAGCACCGCAGTGACCACACGCTGGCGCGGTGGCAGAGGCGGCGATTGATGAATCAGCCCGATGCGCGCGCGCAGACGCTGGCGCTGCCGGGCAGACAGATGCCATGCGCGCTCGCCGAGCACCTGCAGTTCGCCGTTGTCCGGTCGCAACGCGGTGGCCAGCAAGTTGAGCAGGCTCGACTTGCCGGCACCGGAAGGGCCGATAATGGCAACCTGTTCGCCTGCACCGATGTGCAGATTCACGCCGCGCAACGCTTGGACGCCGTTGACGTGGGTCAGGCTGGCCTGGGTCAGACGCAATGTCATTTCAGCAGTTCGGCGGCGCGTGCGGCTTCCTCGATGCCTTTGTAATTGTCAGGACTGGTCTCGATGAAGCGGCTGGCAGCCTGCAAATCGAGGATTTCCTTGTCCTTCGGGTTCGCCGGATCGAGTGCGAGGAAGGCAGCCTTGATCTTCGCCGCCAGCGCCGGGTCGAGGGTGCCGCGCACTGTCCAGTTGTAGTCGAAGTAGGCCGGGGTGGTCGCAAATACTTTGACCTTGCTGGTATCGACCTTGCCGGCGGCGACCAGTTTTTCCCAGACGCTGGCGTTCAGGACCCCGGCGTCCACCTTGCCGGCCTGGACCCAGGCAACGGTGGCGTCATGAGCGCCGGAGTAACCCACGCGGCTGAAATAGGTTTCCGGCTTGATGCCGTCCTTCAGCATGAAATAACGCGGCATGAGACTGCCCGACGTGGACGATACCGAGCCGAAGGCAAAGGTCTTGCCCTTGAGGTCGGCGAGGGATTTGACGTTCGGGTCGGCGGTGATGAATTTGCTGGTGAACTGGGCGTCCTGTTCGCGCTGCACCAACGGAATCGCATTACCGGTTTTCAGCCGCGCCTGCACAAATGTGAAACCGCCCAGCCAGGCCATATCGATGCGGTCAGTGGCCAGCGCCTCGACCACGGCCGGGTAGTCGCTCACGGGCACGAACTCGACCTTCATGCCCAGTTTTTGCTCCAGATAAGCGCCTAGCGGCTTGAACTTGCGCAGCAGTTCAGTCGGGGCTTCATCGGGAATCGCACTGACTTTGAGTGTGTCAGCGGCCTGCACTAACAAGCTGCCAAAAGACAGGGTAAAGCCGACGGCCAAGGCCAGGGTACGCTTGAGCATAGAAGCTCTCCGGTGAATGAACAGATGAATATCGAGGCGCCGGGCACTAGCTGATTGCCGCGTGGCGTTTTGTGAGGGTAGACGAAGCGGAGCGATATTAACCGCTTTTGACCTGATCAATATGTGTCGTGAAGGGCTGCAATTGACCCAGGCCGTGTAAACACGCATTCGTCACTTTGAAGTCAGCGTTGCTACGTGAAATCTGGCGTCGACCGTTTGGTAAGTAGACCTGAAATTTGCATAGGGATGCGATTTTTGGGCTGTTTTCGTCTGCCTCCACAGATCGAAAACGTTTTTACACAGCCTCGGCCCGAAGCAGCCTTGATGTCTATTGGTTGTCGTCATATGTTACTGGCATTCATGGAGGATTCTGACTGATGGCACGCGTGGGTTTGATACTGACACCCGGTTTTGCGGACTGGGAATATGCTTTCATTGCTGGAACTGCGTACCCGTTTTACGGGATCGACGTCAGGTTTTTCGCTTCTGCTACGGGGCAGTTTCGTTCGCAGGGTGGATTGGCTGTAACTGTCGATAGCAGCTTGCAACAATGTCTGGACTGGAAACCGGATGTTGTCGTCGTCATTGGAGGAATGATCTGGGAACGTGCCGAAGCCCCGGATATTCGAGACTTTCTTCATGCTAGTCGTTCAAGTGGAGCGGTAATTGCCGGTATCTGTGGGGGAACGCTGGCACTTGCGAGGGCCGGGCTTCTAGACACGGTTCCTCATACCTCGAACAGCGCTGATTTCTTACAACAGAATGCCGTAAGTTATGAAGGCCGCACACTTTATCGAAGCAGTTCAGTAGCTGTGATTACAGACCGCATCATTACTGCTCCAGGGGCCGCCCCCGTTAGCTTCACCTGCGCAGTATTCGAAAGTGCCGGGCTATCTTCAGAGATCATCTCTCAGTTCAGATCAATGTTGGCAGCGGAACATGGATGACCGCGTCGTCCCTGCATTTCGGGCATATTCTCAGAAGGTAATTTATGAGCGCTGGCGACATACCTGTGGGCCAAGTGGTACGAGGCTACGTAACCTTTGTAGGGAGTGAGGGATCGTGGGTCGGAGCGCAGTTCATGAGCTTCAGCTATAGCGCCAATGGGAAGCGGTTTCACAAGTCTCTCAACGAAACCATTGACGCTTGGTCAACTGCAACTCTCCGTAAAGCCTCATACGGGCTGAAGGTAGGCGACCCGGTGTCGGTTTGGTGCTCTCTCAGCAACCCAGAAGTGTGTTGCATCGGCGAAAAACCAGCCGAAAAACCAGCATTGTTGCGTTTGATTGAGGCTCTGGGAGCGGCAGGGTATTTATGAAATTGATCCACGCTGTCCAAGCCGACGTCCGACTTTATGTATTTTGAGGCATTTGCTGTGTAGGCGTTCTGGATCATCCGATGCCTGAATCTTGGGGCGCAATGGCAGCTTCTGGCCGTTTTCGGCCATTTGCAACCGGCTGAAATCGACCCGATAGCAGCCCGTCAATCGGACAGGCACAAATTTCAGGTCAAGTTTCAGCGCGCGCGCCAAGCCACTCGCTCCGTGTGATCTCCCAGACTTCGACCTGCATGGGTCCCGAGACAAAATGCCCGTTCCGCGTCCCGATCATCCGCATGCCTTCATGTTGGGATACCTTGCGCGAAGCGTGGTTGGCGACAGCCTTGGGCACTTGCATGACAGGACGTAGTAATGTCGCGAACCAGTAAGCGTTGACGACCTCGCAGGCTTCGCGGATATAGCCGTTGCCCTGCCACAGAGGCGCGAGCCAGAACCCCCTATTGTTATCTGGCTGGTCATACAGGCTGATGCTCCCGATGCTGCGCTCAGGTTGCGCGCGCGTGCGAATCATCCAGTGCCACTCTTGTCCTCTAGCCATGGCGGGAAGAGCGACATCGCGCACGTAAACCAGCGCCCCATCCTGCGGGTAGGGCCATGGCACACGGCTGTCAAGGTAGCGGACCACTTCCCATTGGGGAAACAGCTGTTGTATCGCGGCTGCATCAGTCATTCGCAGTGGCGTGAGGATAAGACGGCTGGTGTATAGCGTCGGGGGGCAATCCATCGCATGAAATCCTTGGCAAGAGTTGTTGCAGATTTGATCAATACTTTCCTAAAGCAATCGTGCCTTTGTCGCGTGTCTACACTTGGCCGTTTTCTGCCTGTCGTAACCGGCTCAAAACGACCCATTGCTGCCGATCGCGAAAGACAACAACCCTAAGGAACTCGACCAAGATGATGCAGCATCTAGTTGTTGGGGGCAGCAAACGCTCTACTTGAGATAGAAATCGAATTACCGTCAGGATCTTTGGCATTGGCGAAGGTATAGCCATCGGCCTTGTGCGTGGCTCCAAACTTCAGACCCTGTGCCAGGCATCGCTCCTTGAAGCCATCGACATCCTCAATATCAAAGACAAGTTTGACAGTAACCTGTCCTGTCTTGACGCTTTTTGCTGCTGGGTGGGCCATTAAAGTCGCACCACCATTCGCAGACCTCAACTCGACAATCCGATCATCAGCAAAATGCTCGCTGACGAAACCGAAATGGCGCTCATAAAAATCGCAAGTTGCCTGAACATCTTTGACATACAGCATTATCCGATTGAGTAACGGTTGCATGGTTTCTTCCTTGAGTTGTTGGTTAAAAGCCAGATCATTCTCGATGCTGGGTGTGCGGTTGTCGATAGACCGCTATTGGCCGATTCTGTTGAAAAAGTCGGCCATGGTTTACGCGTCAGAAAAGTACGCGTCCGAGATTGAGAACTTTACTTTTTGCAGGGGCTTCCGGACTCGGATTTCACGTAGCAGCGTGCAAAAAAGGCGTTTTCACCACTCAATGATCAGGCAGTTTGGGCAGACCGACTTTTTCAACAGTATCGGCCGTTTTCTGCCTGTCGCCACCAGCAGCAATAGGTATCTGTCCAGCGAGACAAATCGCCAACCTACACTCCAAGCCCCCGCCTTTGTACGGGGCCGAGCGAGTAGAAAAACGTGGTTTTCGCGTCCCAAAGAGGTCTCTACAAATGAACGACCAACCTGAACTTTCCCTTCGTTTAATCTCCGCGCCAGATGGCACTTTTAAACACCGCTATATTGATACACCGTCGCACTCCAATACTGGCTGCCGTTACGTTTTTGGCGAACCCATCCATCGGCCACCAGTTGTTTAGCGATCATTCGATTAATAAAGCCATGACCGAGCAGCAGAACCGGTCCTTCGTTGGCAAGGGACTGAAGTCGTCGAGCTGCCGTGCTGGCGCGCATCCTCGCAGTTCCGGCGGATTCGACGCTGCGTGAGTAACCGCACAACCATAAGACTCGAAGGATAAATGCCCAGGTAAACGGCGATAGCCGTGGCAGTTTCCAGTGACCATAAGGCAGTTGCGCTTCACAGAAAAGCGCGTCGACAAGGGCGGGCGTCAGGCCAAGAGCCTGGACGGAGGTCAGCGCACGAGGCGCGCTGCTTGAGACAATCACCTTGGCGGTTGCGGCGAGCCGGATGCTGGCATCCGGGACGGGTTGGTTGGTAATTTCGGACCGGTTGTATTGCTCGATCCAGTCTTTCATATCGAGCGCTGACATTTTGTCGGTTGCGACCAGTTTTGGCTGGCCGTGACGCATCAGGATTATTTCCCTATTCACTGTATGTTTACGTCCTTGTTCAGGTGTGCGGTCAATGTGGAAGGAGTGCGGTTCCGGGAACTTAAGGTTTGACTCTCAAACCAATCGTGATCGCGGTACCACGCCACCGTGTCGGTGATTGTCAGCTCTAGTGGCCGGAAACTCAGGCCAAGCTCTTGTTCACTCTTGCTGTGGTTGAAACAGGTGCGGTCTTTCTCTCGTACCAACAGGCGCAACGTGGCCATGCTCAGCAGAATGGGCTTGCTGGTAATACGCGCATACATCTCCTGCACAGCCGCCAACGTGTATAGAAAGGGGAGCGGTAGTTGTCGAACGGGTGTCTTGATGCCTGCTATACGTCCAAGCATAGGCGCCAGCTCACGCATTGTCATATGCCGGCCCGCCGCGAGATAGCGCTCACCTCGCCGCCCATGTTTGGCTGCGGCAATCTGCGCCAATGCCACATCGCGGGCATCGACAACGGAGAAACTACCGGGGATCAGTCCGGGCAGTTTGCCGAGCACGAGATCGTTAACCAACTGTCCTGAGGAGGTGGGGCCCATGTCGGCTGGCCCCCACATCCAGCCAGGCAGGACCATGCAGGCATGCATCTCGGGATGGCCCTCCAGGAACGACAAGACGACACGGTCGGCGAGAATCTTGCTACGGTAGTAGTCATCCGCATCGGCGTCGGCCCGCAGACATGTCTCATCGATGGACGTGCCAGGTGCGCTGTCGAGCACGGCAATGGAAGACGTATGGATGAACCGTCGTATACCGGCGCGGTAGGCTTGGTTTAGCAGGCGCCGCGTACCAGACACATTAATCTTTTCGAGTTCCTTCCAGTGGCTGCCGCCCTTGTAGTTGTCGCGAAAGAACGCCGCGGTGTGAAACACCGTATCGCAGCCTTGCAGCGACGCTGCAAATGCGTCGACATCGGCCATGTCCCCAACGACCAGTTCCACCCCCGGCAAATTGTTGAACTGCTGTTCACCTTTGGCTCTTGAACGGACCAGCGCTTTGACCGCGTAGCCACGAGCGACCAATTCACGCACCAGGTTGTTGCCCAACAAGCCGGTTGCGCCAGTAACGAATGCGCTGTGCATGGCTCAACCCTCAGCTGGATAGGCTAACGGCATCAGCACCGCACTGTCGAAGAAGGCCTCTTCACGGATGGCCAGCCCGTCTCTGAAGGTAAAGTGTGCGGCGTAGTACGCGGTAATATGGCGTCCATGAGGTGGAATCACCCGGCCTGGCAGCACCAAGGGTGCGGCGAATGTGCCGGTCAGGATGGCAGTCAGCGCCAAACGATCGTTACCGACGGCGAATGGGCTGAAAATCACTTGGGCATCGGGGAGCGCTTCGAGCAATGCGATCTCTCGTTTGCGCGTGGCTTCGCGACCGGTTTGTATCCCCATGCTATCGAGGTAGATGAAGTCTTCGCAAACCAGCGCAAGCATCGCCTCCACATCACGGCGATTGAAGGCACTGGCGGCGCGTTCCGCATAGTCGTTGGGGCCAGTAGTCATACAGTCCATTCCATTCGTCTTCGAGGGCTTGTAGATATACCTTTGAGGCCTCTCCCGAAAAACAGCGACTACTGCATAATGGATTTGCACATATGCAGACCAGGGAGGATATGAAGCATGGCGTTGCAAGCAAATTGGGACGATCTTCGTCTGTTGTTGGCAGTCTCGCGGCGTGGCAGCTTTCTTCAAGCTGGCCAGATGTTGGGTATTGCGGCGTCTACTGTGTCCCGCCGATTGACCCAACTTGAGAGAGCCCTGGGCGAGCTACTCGTCGAGCGGGGCGTTGAAGGATGCTGGTTGACCTCGCGCGGCCAATCCCTCGTGGAAGTTGCCTTAGTGGCGGAGGCGGGCTTGAGGCGTCAAACCGTTGCTGCCATATCCGGGCTACACACAGAGCTATTTGGCAGTGTCCTGGTCAGTGCAGGAGAGGGATTTTCGTCTTGCGTGCTGGAGGCTGCGAGTCGCTTCACCTCTCTTCACCCGCGTTGCTCGGTGGAGTTGATGGCAACAGCCGACTTTCACAAGATCGTCCGCGGCGTGGCAGACATTGCTGTACGCACAGCTCATCTAGGCGAACCGTCGCTGATCTATCGACCATTAGGCAGGCTCGCTTACGGTGTCTTCGCCGATGCAGATTATCTGAAACGGTATCCAGGGGTGACTCCGGCCACTGCGGTCAATATTGCCTTGCTTCCTCCGCTGGACATGTTGCCGCAAATGCGTGCGGCAAAGGCCGCGGGTCTGGAACGCGCGCAGATCAGCGTGAACTCGTTCGCGGTTCAGCTCGAATCGGTGAGGCGAGGAATGGGTGTGGCAGTACTGCCCCGTATTCTGGCGAAGGACCTGATCGAGTTGTTCCCGGATCTCCAACTTCCAGATATGGAAGTCTATCTGGTGACCCGGCCTCAGGCATTGAAACAGGCTCATATTAAATGTTTTTTTGCCATCCTGGAGCAGGTGCTGTTCGAAGCCCTTTCCATAGAAAATGTGGAAGGTTACCTCTTGGGGGGCGACCTGAAATGGGTGCATGGGGGCGCTAGCCAAAATAATTGAGATTGGTTCAGTCATGAGATCAGCTGACGAAGTTACCAATGAAACCATGACCGGCAGAGATCGACCCAAAGCTGACCTTCAGGTGGGTAAATTTTTGTCACCTCGTGAATGGCATCTTCAAGGACTTTGCGATCCGAGCTAAAATTTTTATGCATTTTTCAGAAACGACGAGCGGTGGTTCGTCAATCATGTAAAGCAGGTGTTCGAACGCTACTCCAGCCTCGTTGTGATCGACATAATCCAGAACTATTTCACCACCATTCTCTAAACCTGCCTGAGCTAATGCATGGTCTTCCGGTACAGGGCCGAGCTGGTCGTATGCAATGGACATCAGCGTCGAGATTTCCTCAAGTGCCTCAACGAAATCGGCCCTCAAGTCGTTGTTAAGGTGGCTCATAACAAACATTCCTTCGATTATGGTGACCTGCGTTCCGTTCCCGTCTGGTCGATTGTTGCCCAAGACCTGGTCTTTGCGCACGCGCTTGGGAAGCTAAGGTCGACTGTCCGCTCTTGGGTCACGCTTTACCCATTTCCTCGTACGAAGCATCGACGAACGTGATGTGCTCATCCCAAGCAGCTTCAGCTAGATCCCGGATAATTTCAGCGAGCGTCTCAACATCCACCCCCTGAGCTTCGATGCAGGCCAAGCGTCCGGGCGACCAGTCGATGACGGAACACTGTGGATACTTCCTTAGCAGTGCGGACAGCG
Source organism: Pseudomonas sp. 31-12 (assembly GCF_003151075.1). NCBI lineage: Bacteria > Pseudomonadati > Pseudomonadota > Gammaproteobacteria > Pseudomonadales > Pseudomonadaceae > Pseudomonas > Pseudomonas sp. 31-12. Next base: position 4,254,353 of record NZ_CP029482.1, on the reverse strand, counting down.
CTTCCTGAGGATGCTCTTTGTGGGTATACATGAAGTCAAAGTACGGGGCACTGGCATTCTGAAGCGGGTACACCAGAGCCCAGGCATTTGATGGGCCGGGAAAGCAAATATGGACATTACGATGCGCCCATTCCGGCCCACTGTGTTTGATGTGGCGAAGTACTTCGATGATCGAATGACAATTGGCTATTCGGATCATGCGATCAGGGTCAAACGTCCAGCCAGGCCCAGGCTGGGTTGCTGCGTTACTGGTCAGAGGTGCAGTCATTCTTGTTTTTCTCTTCATCGCATTACCTTAGGTTCGAACGTCTGCTCTTGGCCGATAGCAGTCCTTAGGATGTGCGGGCGCTGGACAAGCATGCGGGTACCACTATGGCCAAGCTACTTCGCAATGATCAGATCCGGTCCGTTGTTCCGAGCGTTCCCAACGGCAGTGTCGACCTGAACCACTCGAGCACCTCTGACTGCTCACTTTGGTGAAGCATCATCTGTTCCGCAAGCTCCTTTGGCGTGGCTGGGTTAAGCCATTCCCTTGTTCCAAGGCTGATAGCTGTATGTTGCAAAAATGTTCATGACTTATCCTCCGCGTTGAGTGAGAGCAAGGCTGGATAAGTGCGAAGCGGGCTTGCGCTGGTTCCGCGCTTTCATTGCCCGATGGGTTGATTGTATCGATCCTGGATGCGCTCCAGCTCGCCCGAGTGGCGCAGTTGCTCCAGGGCGTGGGCCCAGGAGGCTACCAGTTCGTCGTCACAGTCGCGGCTGAAGGCGATGTACAGCGATGAGCGATAGAGCTCGATGGGAATCTGCCGCAGCGTGCCGGGGGCGATGTTCAACTGGCGGCTGTAGTAAGCCACTCCCGCATCGGTGTCGCCTATGATGATATCGGTGCGCCCGGCTAGCAGCATGCGATAGAGCTGCAGGCTCTCGGTTGCAGTTTTTTCGAGGTTGTTGAAGCCCCGCGACTGCAGAGTCTCGGGTATCAGGCCGGCATGTCTCGTCGTAATTTTTGGGGCGTGCAGTAGCTGCTCCAAGGAATTCACCGGCTGCTGCGCATTGGCTAACTGATAGGGGTGAATGGACTCTTCCACGATCGGTCCGACCCACTTGTATAACGGTTCGCGCTCTGCCGTGCGGAATAGTGAATACATGATGGTCTTGGGCCGGGTCTTCAATGCACGGGCGCTTCGCATACTGGGCAGCAGCACCACCTCAAAGTCATCCCCGGTCAGCGCCATTATGCCTCGAACGATCTCCGTGGCCATGCCGGTGAGCTGATTTTTCTCCTGGTAGTTGTACGGCGCCCACTCTTCAGTAACGACCTGATACTGCTCGGCCCTGACGGGAGTGCCAAGTAATAGGCAGAGCAGCGCGGCAGTAAGTGTCGAATGTTTCACGTGTTCTGCCTGGTGGGCTGTGCGGTGATCAAGGGTGGATCTGATTAAAAGGGCGAAATTAGTATAGACCCTGACACACGTCAAACGCCTGATGCAGTCCCGTAAACCGTCACCACGGCGATTGATACATACGAACCAGTACGCATGGCGCAGGTTTCTCAAGAGCGTTTAGCGGATTGCCTCTTATCGGTATCGGTTGGGACACGTAGTGACCGTCCGGTTCTGGCCGATTTCAGCCCTTCGCGACGGGCAGCTATCGGCCGATTCTGTTGAAAAAGTCGGATTTTCAAATGGCCTGAACTCAGGCACGACCACCACCGGAGAACCTACTCACCACATTGAGTGGTTTTTCGGCCCTTCGGTGACCTTTGCTGCTCTGTTATTAGGTTAATTTGAGGTTTTTTGCTTGGTGCAGGCGCACCTATCCCGTGACTGGTGGCCCTTGAGATGAAAATTTGGCCAACCGTCGCAGGTTCTGCACCGCAGCGGCCAGCGCGAATTCATCCGTCGCGCCACTCATGCCACTTAGCCGCAGGCGATCCAATGTCAGGATGCGCTTGAGGTGGGCAAACAACATTTCGACCTTTTTACGTTCGTGGCGAGAGCGCTGATATGCCGGCGTTGCTGCAATGCGTCGAGCCACATCGCGAGCGGCTTCATGGACGCTGCGAGCGATCTTGCGGAACGCTGTGTTCGGGCAGCACTTTGCTTTCATCGGACACGTAGCGCAGTCGATCTGCCGGGATCGGAAGATGATGGTGTTGGCTTTGGTGACGTGTGAACGCTCATTCTTGAAGGCTCGCCATTCGCTGCGCAATGGGTTGCCGGCCGGGCAGCGGTATTCCTCAGCCTCTTCATTCCAGTGGAAATCGTTGCTCGAAAAACTGTCGTTCTTACGCTCGGTTTTGTCCCACACCGGCACATGCGGTTCGATGTCTTTTTCCTCCACCATCCAGGCCAGCATCGGCGCGGTACCGTAAGCGGTGTCGCCAATGAGGCGCTCCGGCTTGATGTCGAACTGCGCTTCGACCCGATCGATCATCGTCTTGGTGCTCTCGACTTCTGCGGTTCGATGAGCCGGTGTGGGTTCCACATCCATGATCACGCCGAGCTCGGTATCGATCAGATAATTCGTGGCGTAAGCGTAGAAAGCTGGGCCGCCTGGAGCAGCGGTCCAGCGGGCTTGAGGATCCGTCAGCGACAGGCGCTTCGGTAGCGTTTCGGCCAAAGCCTCTTCATCGAGGCCTTCAAGGTACTCACGCACGGCGCGGGTGCTCAGGGCCGGATCGCTCCAGTTGACCGGTTCATCACCCGGTACGCCGCGCTGCCGACTCGCATCCGCTTTGATGATGCTGGCGTCCACGGCAAAGCCTTCGCCCTTGACCAGACCGGCGTCCATGCAGCGACGCAGCACTTCATTGAACAACCAGCGAAACAGATCAATGTCCCGAAAACGGCCGTGTCGATTTTTGGAGAAGATCGAGTGGCTGGGGATTTCGTCTTCAAGGCTCAACCGGCAGAACCAGCGATACGCCAGGTTCAAATGGGCCTCTTCGCACAACCGCCGCTCTGAGCGAATGCCGTAGCAATAGCCCACGATCAGCATGCAAATCATTAGTTCTGGATCAATCGACGGACGCCCAATCGGGCTGTAAAAATCGGCGAGGTAATGGCGCAGATCGCTCAGATCGAGACACCGATCAATGCTGCGCAGAAGGTGATTGGCTGGGATGTGATCTTCAAGGTTGAACGAGTAAAACCGTCGCTCCTTCCCACTCGATAACTGTCCCATCATGCTGCGTACTCTCTCGCTGGCCGATGGAGTGATTTTGCCGTAGGCGACACAGGAGCGCCATTCTTAGCAAAGTCGACCCAAAGCAGACCATGGCAAGTGGTTATCAGATAGAGAGGACTCCGCAGTTTTATCCGACTCTTGACTGGTCATTCCCAGCCCAGTTTTCTGTAGGAAGTCTTGTCTTGTAAGGGAAAGTCCGTCAGGTATTCGCCCCACTGCATGTGCGCATAATATTTGGTCATCGCTTCGAAATGACTTTCAGCCTCGACCTCCCAAACTAGCTTCGCTTCCGAATGCATAAGCGCACGCGCACCATCACCTTGAGCACCGGCTAGACAAAAGGTCTGACAGCCATCAGGTTCCTGCCAAAGTTCATGATTCATGATTCATGTTCGAGGTTCTGTTTTTTAAGGTCGTTATGATGCCCGAAACTCTGATGGAACGGCCGTTATGGATCGGCTCTGTAGAAGAGACCGAATCCGCACGCCGACTTTTTCAACAGAATCGGCCGACTGCTGCCTGTCGCAATTGGCTAGTTTCGAGCATCGGCCGATTGGTCTTGGTAATTCTGAAGCCATCGCGTTCTGGCGCACGCTAGCTTCTGCTTTATATGGGCTGTCCATTGGGACAGCCTCTAATTGAATAACCCAAGAGACGACTTTCTTGGGGTGATCGGGGAGGGCTGGGTTCTCCAGGATGATGGACTGCAGTCGAACAGTCGGCTGAACCAGCGGGAGAAGGCGCTCAGTTCGGAAAAACCGAGAACGGCGGCAATTTCGCTCAAAGGATGGTGGGGATTTGCCAGGTAACGTGATGCAAGTTCCTTGCGGACTTGATCCAGCAGCGAAGAAAACGTCTCACCCTCTCGCGTCAGCTGTCGATGCAACGTCCGTCTGTCGCGTCCCAAGTGCGCGGCGACCTGTTCCACCGAGCAGCGCCCAGTCGGCAGCAGCATCCAGATCATTTGATGCACCTGCTCCAGCAACGCTGTTCGGGAATCTTCGCGAATGCTGTTCAGGTACTGTTGTACGTAGCGGGCCATTTCCGGATCGGCACTGGGCAGGGCGCGGTCGAGATCGCTGGTGCGGCAGACGATGCCGTCCATCAAGCAGTTGAACTGTACCGTTGTACCGAACAAACGCTGATGCCGGCTATCGTCCAGCGCGTTGCAGTGACGGAAACAGATCGCGGATGGATGCCAATGGTTGCCGAGCAAAGCCTTGAGCATTCGGTGGGTCACCGCTACCGCCAGCTCTACTGATTGGCGTACAAACAAGTGGTTGACCGACACCAGTTCCAGCCGTAGCACCGCCACACCGCCGCTTTCCTCGATGTCCAGCACCAGCCCCTGATTGTGCAGATGGAGGAATTGCTGGAGCGCCTTCAAGGCTGAGCGCAGGGTTGGTTCGCGCCATAACAACGCCAGGGGGCCGAGGTTGGAGGCTTTGCGACTTTCCGCCATGCGCAAGCCAAAATCTTCCACGCCCGCCTCTCGCGCCGAGCTGTCGAGCAACTGTGCTACGGCTTCGATGGAAATTTTCAGGTCCGGTTGCAGCAAGCAGCGCGGGTCAAGGCCGACAAGACGCAACTGCTGCATGGGATCGACGTTCAACGAGCGGGCAATTTCCGCGTAGTTGGTGAGGCTGGCACTGCGAACAAGACTTTTCATTGAGCGATTACCCATACGTTGCACGTGTCCCGAGATGTCACGCCGCTGCCCCCTGGAGTCAAGCCAGAGGGCACCGGCAGCGTTAGAGTTGAAAGCAACCATTCAACCTTGAGGAACTGCAAATGAATGAAGAACAGACCAACCCTGGCACCCCAACCTGCGATGCCATGCGTGACGCCGGCAGCTGGAATCCCGCCTGGGACCCGCTGGCCGAGCTGGACGCGCAATGGGTGGAAAAGTTTTTCGGCATGGCTACGCACCCTATTCGCAAGGGGATTCTGGACCCCAAGACCTTCGAACTGATCGCCATCGCCGTCGATGCTTCCTGCACTCATCTGTATGCCCCCGGTGTGCGTCGCCACATCCGCAAGGCACTGGAGCTGGGCGTCACCGTCGAGGAAATCCTGGCGGTGCTGCAGCTCACCTCGATTCTGGGCATCCACAGCATGGCGCTCGGCGCCCCGATCCTCATTGAGGAAGCCAAAAAACTGGCCGACGAGGGGCCGGTCGCAGGCACCTTTTGAAGTCATCACGTCACCTCTTGCTCTGATGCGAAGGCCGGGTCGGCCTTCGCAAACCCGCGATTTACAGCCCCCAGTGCAGCAATAGAAGAACCAAGCCCACGAGAAACACGGTTTCGCCGACCATCAACAGGATCGGTTTGATGCCGATTGAGGCGAGTTCCTTCAGTTGGGTTTTCATCCCCAGGGCACTGATGGAAATTACCAGGCACCAACGCGACAATTCATTGACGAATCCCTGCACCGCCGGTGCTATCCAACCGGTGCTGTTGATACACGCCAGGACCAGGAAGCCGACAGCGAACATGGGCAGCAGTGGAGGGCGCTTACCCGTTGGGTCCGCACCCTGCGCGCGTGTGATCAGCGTGGCGCAGAGGATCACCGGCAGAAGCATCGCCACGCGCATCAGCTTGACCACGGTGGCGGTGTCACCGGTCTCGGTAGACATGCTGTAACCGGCGCCAACGACCTGGGCCACGTCATGGATGGTCGCACCGAGGAACACCCCGGCCTCCTGCGGCGACAAGGCAAACCAATTGGCGATCATCGGGTAGAGGATCATCGCCAGCGTGGACAGCGCCGACACGCCGATCACGGTAAACAGCGTGGCGCGTTCCTTTTGCGGGTGATTGGGCAGCGCGGCAGCCAGGGCCAGTGCCGCCGAGGCGCCGCAAATCGCCGTGGCGCCACCGGTGAGCATGCCGAAGAGGCGTTTAAAGCCCAAGACCTTGGCTGCGACTACGGAAACTGCAATGGTCACCACCACAACAATCACCACCAAGGCCACCGGCCTCCAGCCCAGGGTCGCAATCTGTTCCAAGGTGATGCGCATCCCCAACAGGGCCACACCCAGACGCAGGACAGTGCGCGCGGTGAACTCGATACCGGCCTTGCACTTGCCTTCGCCGGCCAGGAAATTCACCGCAATACCGAGCAGCAATGCGAACAGCATTACGGGGGCGCCATAGTGCTCTGAGAGGAAGGTCGCCGCCGTGGCAACGATCACGCTGACGAAAAATCCCGGTGCCAGTTCGAGGGCGCGAGAGTGAATATTGACGAGAGCGATTGAGCTCATGAAATGAAGTCCTCGCAGGCGAAGCCATGGGGATATGGCATCGGGCAGGTGGCGATGTGGTCGTTGATTTACTCTAGGGCGATGGCGGGTTGCGCACTTCTCATTTGGTGCCAGCCACCTTTCATTTGGTGCCAAATGCCGTCGTATGGGCCGAAGGAACGGGAGGCAGTGATGGCGAATGGAAACGGGCAGGGGCCTTCATTCGCCTATGGGATGGCTGGGTTGAGAAGGGGTATCAAGGCGTGGAAGCGGCGTGCTTCAACTGGCCATGGTCGCTTCAGTCGGACTGCCCGCAGTAGCAAGTACGCGCAAGTCCTTGCGCAATATCTTGCCCACCGTGGACTTGGGCAACGCCGAAAGGAACCGCACCTGGCGAGGTACTTTGTAGGCCGCCAGGTGGGCACGGCAGTGTTCGATCAGGAGGGCTTCATCAAGCGTGGCGTTGGCGGCTTTGACGACGTACAGGCACACGGATTCCCCGCTGCGCTCATCCGGCATGCCGATCACGGCGCATTCGCTGACACCTGTGCAACTGGCGACGACGACCTCGACCTCGTTGGGGTAAACGTTGAAACCCGAGACAATGATCAAGTCCTTTTTGCGATCGACGATCTTGAGCAGGCCGTTGGCGGCAAAGATGCCGATGTCACCGGTGCGAAAGTAACCATCGGCGGTGAACGCGTTGGCGTTGGCAGTGGGCTTGTGCCAGTAGCCGGATATGATCTGCGGCCCCTTGGCGCAAATTTCTCCCGCCTCGCCTAACTCGGCGGGTTGATCATCATCCTTGAGCAACACGATGTCGGTCGACGGCAATGGCAGTCCGACGGCCGCCGAGAACTGGCTGCGACCCATGACATTCAGGCACAGGATGGCCGAGGTTTCGGAGAGGCCGTAGCCTTCGAGTATTTCCTGGCCGGTGATGTTCTTCCACAGCGTCGAGGTAGCCGGCAATACCGCTGCTCCGCCGCCGATGGCCAGGCGCAGGCGCGAGAAATCCACTTCACCAATGCGCGGGTGGCGTACCAGCGCGCCGTACAGGGTATTGACCCCGGTCAGCAGCGTCGGCCGAGCCTTGATCAACGTACCGACCAGGTCATCGCTGTTGCGTGCATCGGGGACCAGCCAGTTCTCGGCCCCGGCCGAAAAACCGATCAGCAGATTGATCGTCAGGGCAAACACGTGGAACAGCGGCAGCGCCGTGACCACCACGTTGTTTCCGTCGGGGTCAAACATGTCGGGTAGAAATGCCCGCGCCTGCATGATGTTGGCGATGAGGTTGCGGTGAGACAACGCAGCACCTTTCGAGGGGCCAGTCGTCCCGCCGGTGTATTGCAGAAAGAGCAAGTCATCGCCCGTCAGCTCGACCGGTGTCAGCGGTAGCTTGCCGCCCTCGTGCAGGGCAGCGGTGAAACGCGTCATTGGAAATGCCGATGATGACGGGATGTCAAAATCGCCGGTTCCGACGGGCCCGTCCAGAGTGTCGCGCGGCTGTACCACGATGACTTTTTTGATGGTCGTGCTGACCAGGATCGCTTCCAGTGCAGGGAGGGCACTGGCGATGATGACAATGACCTGGGCCCCGGCATCGTTGAGCTGGTGCAAGAGTTCTTGCGGGGTGTACGTCGGGTTGACATTGACCTGCGCCGCACCGGCCCGCAGGACGCCAAACATGGCGACGGGAAACGCCGGGATGTTCGGCAGCATCACCGCAATACGGTCGCCACGTTGCACACCAAGATGTTGCAGGTAAGCGGCAAACGCGCCTGACTGCGAGTCGACATCGGCATAGCTGAGTGAACGGTCGTAGCAGTGAAATGCCGTGTGGCTGGCGTAACGCTGCATGGCATCTTCGGCCATCGCGACCACCGAAGGCCAGGTGTCGGGGTTGATATCCGCCGGTACGCGGGCGTCGTAACTCTGTTGCCAATGACGGGCGGTGGTGAATGATTGGGTCATGATCAACCTGCTATTGAAGTTATTGGTGGCGGGTGATTGGAGTGGGTAGGGTGATTCGAATGCAGTCCTCGGCAACCTCGACGGGATAGGTGCGTACATTCAACCCGCCACCGCGCATGCAGCCGGTGGCCAGGTCGAAACGCAGGCCATGGGCAGGGCACTGCACCCAGCAACCATCGACTTGGCCGAACAACAACGAGGCGCCGTTGTGCGGGCAGCTGTCGTCGATGGCGTAAATCCGGCCTTCGACATTGAACAACGCGATATAGCGACCGTCGGCCTGCACGCGCGTGCGCTTTCCGATACCCGGATCGACAGAGACCGGCAGTTCCAGGGTGTTGTTCATGACAAGGTCTCGCAGAAGGTGAGGATGCTTCGACGATGGGCGTTACATGTCATCGTGCATGCCTCAGGAGCAGGGTTGAACACAGACGCGCTGAAGATCCTGTTGGTAGTTGCGCACGCCCACCATCAGGACCAGCGCGGCGGCAACGCCAGCCAATGGCAGCAGTTGCAGCGCTGAGGCCAGGCCGATGCGATCGGCGAGCAAACCGGTGACGAAGGGGCCCGGAGCCATGCCCAGCAGGTTGTTGGCAATGGCCAGCGTGGCCATCGCGGTGCTGTGCAAGGCAGGTGGCGTCAGGTCGGCGACCATGGTGCCGGACGGGCCGACGATGCCACCGCCAATGAACATCGCCAGGCCAATCATGACCAGTTGAGCAATGCCCACCGGCAGTTGAAAGGCCACGGTCAACAGCGCACTGCAGAGCAGGCAGTACCCCATGGTCAATCTGATTTTTCGCGTCGGCGAACCGTGGCACAAGCGGTCGGCGATGGCGCCACACAGAGGCATGCCGACCGCCGTGCAGAGCATGAAAATGGCCGCGACCGCACCGGCTTTCGTCAGCGGCATGTCGTAGAAGCGACTCAGGTAGCTGGGCAGCCAGGTCAGCAGGGCGGCGATGGCGAACAATTGCAGGCCGCTGCCGATGTAGATGCTCAAGACGGAAGACGTCGAGAACAGGCTCCTGAGCGGAGGAAGAACCTGACGCTGATCCGAGCCGGCAGCCGGGCGCGGCGATTCAAGGCGGCCAGGCCTGACGACCAGCGCATACACCGCCGTCAGCGCGATACCATAAATCGCCATGCCAACGAAGGACGCACGCCAGCCGAAATGTGTCGCCAGGACGCCACCGAGGCCAATGCCAAGTACGGAACCGACCATGCTCCCGGCCAGGAACGCGCCGGTGATCGTGGACCTTTGCTGCGGCGGAAAAATGCTCAGCACCACGGCAAGGCCGACGCTGCCGTAGGCCGCTTCACCGACGCCAATGAAAAAGCGCGCCACGAACATCTCTTGATAGTCGGAGGCAAAACCACACATCAGGGTGGCGAAGCTCCAGATCGCGGCCATGAGGATCAGGCTGCGGATGCGACCGAGGCGATCAGCGACGACCGACAGAGGGAAGGCCAGCACGCCGACGGCGATGGCGACGACGCCGGAGAGGGCGCCGAGTTCGGAATCGGAGAGACCCCACTCAGCTTTCAGCTGCGGGAAAACCACCGTTAGTACCTGTCGGGACATGAAGTCTGACAGCAACAGGCCGAAGGTCAGGGCGAAGACCACCCAGGCGTAGGGTCGTGCGACACGTCGCCAGGTGTCACTGCGTACTTCCATTGGAGCATGCAAAGTCACGTAGTCTTTCCTCTTGTTACGGCCGCGTTCATTCGCAGCTCTTGAAATGATGTGTAGCGGGACTCGCGGGACGCACGCAGGTACTGCTAGCGTGTGCCCCGCAAGGTTCGACTTAGCCGAATTGGGTAAAGCCTTTCTGACCGGATTTGCGGTTAGGCGCGAAGCCGTTCTCGGCCAGCGTCTCATCAGCGTCCTTGTAGAACGTGCCGATCTTGTAGATCTCGCGAGCCTCTTTGCCGTTGGCAATTTCGCGACCCATTTCCCGGGAAATGCGCACCAGTTGCTCGATCTGCTCCACTGTGCCCATCTTGCGATCGCGGCTTTGGGTCCAGATGTTGTCCTCGGTGCCGCAACGCACATGCAGGCCCAGGGCAATCGCCATCACGTTCAGTGGCAGCACGTTGAGGACGGAGGATTCCAGTGTCAGCACGGAACCGTCCGGACAGGCACGCACGAAATTCGCCAGGTTGTAGAGGTTAGGGGAGTCGGCACCACCACCAATCGCCACCCAGGTGAGGATCAGCGGCACGTTGCAGACGCCGCGGCGCATCATCCGCTCGACGGTTTCGAATGAAGGGATGTTGCCGAGCTGGAATTGCGTTTGAATGCCGTTGGCCGACAGGCGCTTGATGTGCTCCTCGACCCATTCCGGGCCGGCCGGGATGGTCATCTCGCGATAGGCACGAAAGCCCTCGGGCGTGCCCATGCTGGTACCGGCAATGTCGGCCTCGAGCATTTGCTCGACGACGTTCATCTGGTTGCTGTTGATCGCAATCGTCACCTGATCGGGCTTGGGCGAGAGTTCGGCGAGCATGTGCCGCGTATCGTCCGACAGCCACTTGGCAACATCGCCATCATCTTCCGGGGCGAAGGAGATCGAGCCACCGACCTGGATGATCATGTCCGGCACGGTTTCGCGCACGCCGGCGATCAACTCGTTGAACATGGACAGACGCTTGGAGCCCTTGCCGTCCAACTCGCGCACATGCAGGTGTAGCACCGTGGCCCCGGCGTTGTAGCAGTCGACGGCCATCTGAATGTGTTCTTCCATCGTGACTGGAATCTCTTCCGGGAAGTCCGCTGGAATCCAGGAAGGTGCAAACGGGGCGGCGGTAATGACTAGTTTTTGCTGGTTTTCGGGGTACATGGATCCGTCAAGAAAGTTCATGCATGTCTCCAATCGGTTGTTATTTTTGTGCTTTGAGGGTGTCGTTGTCGGTGGTGCATGGCTTGTACTTTGCTGCAGCCAGCGGATGAAAACCTCTCATCACGTGCCAAAAACCTTTCAATACGTGCCAATACCAGTGTTCAATGAGTGCCCATATAATCGATTGCAGAAGCTATTGGAGATCACGGGAGGAGGTGCGATGGACGCGTTTGTACGGGCTGCAACCCTCAAGAACTACACGGAGATTGCCCAGAGCCTCGGTCTGAATCCGGGCGAGATGCTGCGTGGCGTCGGCCTGACTCCCGTCATGTTGAATGACCCGGAATGCATGCTGCCGCTGGAGGCGGCACTCAAGCTGCTGGAGTCCTCCGCGGCTCAATCATCCTGCCCGGCCTTTGGCCTGCGCATGGCAGACGCTCGACGACTCTCGGATCTCGGCGCCATCAGCTTGCTATTCAGTCATCAGCGCACACTGCGAGACATGCTGCTCACCAGCATCGAGTATCGACACCTGCTCAACCGAACACTGGCCATGAACCTGGAAACGGTGGGAAACACGGTGCTGATCCGCGATGAAATCATGGCTGAGGCGGGCGTACCCAAGCGCCAGGCGGCCGAACTGGCGATCGGCATACTGCATCGCACCTGCAAATCGCTGATGGGCAGTCAATGGCATCCGCATAGCATTCATTTCAGCCATGAGGCCCCGGCAAGCCAGCAGGAGCACACGCGATTCTTTCGTTGCCGGGTCGTGTTCGACGCTGAGTTCGATGGCATCGTTTGCGACGCCGAGGATATTGATCAACTCAATCCCCAGGCCGACCCGGCGATGGCTGTTTACGCTCGCCAGTTCATGGATTCGATGGCAGACGCCAGCGAGCACTCGGTGATTTTCGATGTGCGCAAGGCAATCTATTTGCTGATGCCGGTCGGGCGCGCCACCATCAATCAGGTTGCCTATGCCAAAGGCGTTAGCGTGCGAACCCTGCAACGAGAACTCGATGAGGCCGGCCTGACATTTTCCGAACTTCTCAACGCTGTGCGTCGCGAACTCGCCTTGCATTACATGGCAAACAAAAATTATTCCCTGCAGCGTGTGGGCATGATGATCGGTTACGCGGTTCCGACGTCGTTTACGCGCTGGTTTTGCACTGAATTCGGTTGTTCGCCACGGGAATGGCGCAACCGCAGCAAGCAGGCTGGCAACGATTCATCCACCTGAACGGTCGATGTCCCGCCAGGTCAAGGCTCAAGCCCCAAGGCTGGGCGACACTGCGTCTTCCATAAGACGGAGTGTTGCCTCATGAAAATGAATGGTCGAGTTGCGTTGATCACCGGTGGTGCAGGTGGGTTGGGCCAGGCGATTGCCCTGCGCATGGCCAGCGAAGGGGCCAATGTGGTGATTTGCGATATCAACGAGGCGGCGCTTGAAACCACACGCGGCATGATCGAGGAGCTGGGCGCGCAATGCCTGGCAGTGCGATGTGATGTCTCGTCGAGCGCTGAAGTGAACGCCATGTTCGACCGGATCGATGCGCGATTCGGCACGCTGCACATCCTCGTCAACAATGCTGCGTTGGTGCCGGACAAACCCCATGATGACGAGCGACGCAAGCGCCATTACGCGCTGGTGACCCAACCGCTGCCCCGTCAGTCGCTGGAGATCACTCGCAACATGGACGATGCAGAATGGAAGCGCTTCTGGACGGTAAACGTCGACGGCGTTTTCTATTGCACCCGCGCCGCCTTGCAGCGCATGGAGCCCCAGGGCTACGGCAAAATCATCAACATCGCCAGCATTGCCGGCATTTCCGCCATGGGCGCGCACAGCCCGCATTACTCGGCAGCCAAAGGTGCGGTTATCGCCTTCACCCGTGCGGTGGCCTATGAAGTGGCCGGCGCCAATGTGCAGGTCAATGCGATCTGTCCGGGTGGCGTCCAGACGCCAGCCTTCGAGCGCTACCTGGAACAGCAATCGCCCGAGCAACTCAGTGTGTTCAAACAGGTCATGCCGCTGGGGCGTTTGGGCAAGGGCGAGGAGTACGCGGCGCTGGTGTCCCACCTGGCGTCGGACGAGTGTTACCTGGTCGGTTCGATCATCAACGCCGGTGGCGGCACCTACATCTGAGTTTTCGGGACGGTCTGTCGGACGTCCCGAAATGTCAAACCGTTGCCCCGATAAGTCAATCCCGATCACCGCGCTGCTCTTAGAGTGGGTTCCGGGACTAGCGCGTACCCATCCGTAGCCTGAAACCCCATTACCCGTCGTTAGCCGCCAGGTCTGACGGCAAGCCACAACAAAAACAATAAAGGTGTATCACCCGATGAAGAGTCGCAATCTCTGCGCGCGGCGCCAACTGCTCGCCACCGCTATCCTGGCCTCGAGTCTGCCGGCCGCCCACGCTGTCGAGTTGGATATGGGCAGCGAGGACTGGTCCATTCGTTTCGACAACACCGTCAAATACAACTATGGCGTGCGTACGGAGAGTGCCGACAAGCGCATTCTGGGGACGCCCAATAGCAACGACGGTGATTACAACTTCCGCAAGGCCGGCACCAACATCACCAACCGTGTCGACCTGTTAACCGAACTGGATGTGATCTACCAGAACAAAACCGGCTTTCGTGTCAGCACCGCCAGTTGGTACGACAAGGCTTATGACAACACCGGCTCGAACTCCAACCCGTTCGTGAACGGCAACGATGAATACTCGTCGATTTCCGGGTTTGGCGGGCGTCCGGTGGCACCGGCCATTTTCGGCAGCCCGCACCTGAGCAACTATGCCCAGCGCTACTACAGCGGGCCGTCCGGCGAAGTGCTCGATGCCTTCGTGTTCTACAACACCCAGGTGGGCGACGATTCCCAGCTCAGTATCAAGGCCGGTCAACACAACGTGTTCTGGGGCGAGACGGTACTCAACCCGGTGCACTCGCTGAGCTATGGCCAGGCATCACTCGACTTGGCCAAGGCGGCGGCTTCGCCCGGTACCGAAGCTAAGGAACTGTTCGTTCCGCGCAACCAGATTTCCAGCACCTTCACCCTCACTCCCGAACTGACCTTCGGCGCCCAGTATTTCCTGGATTGGGAAGGTGCTCGCCTGCCTGAGGCCGGTACGTTCTATAGCGGTTCCGACGTGGTCGGCTTCGGTGCGCAGTCGTTCCTGCTAGGGCATACCGGCGGCGCGGGGCTGGCGGGGCCGAACGGCACCCTGACCACCGTTCGGCGCGGACATGACTACACCCCGGACAATCGCGGTGATTGGGGCCTGATGCTCAAATGGTCGCCCGAGTGGCTGGACGGGACGCTGAGTGCGTACTACCGCAAGACCTCGGACATTCTCCCGCAAGCCGTCCTCGATACCCGGGGCCTGACCAGCGTGGGCGGGGTCGCGGGGCTGCGTAACTCGATCGGTACCGCCACCTATGAATTCGCCTATGGCGATGACATCGATATCTACGGCCTGAGCCTGTCCAAGGAAGTGGGCGGGGTCAGCGTTGGCAGTGATTTGAACATTCGCCACAACATGCCGCTGGCCAGTATTCCGGCGATCATCAGTGCCCCGGGGCCTGGCGGCTTGCAGGCGGGTCTTGGCTTGCTCCCGGCACGTAGCGCGGGTACCGGCGTAATCACCGATGTGCCACGGGACGGTGACAGCCTGGCCGCCACGGGCGACACGCTGCACTGGACCATCAATGGCCTGGTGGCAATCGCCGACACGCCGCTGTTCGATTCCGCCACGTTGTTGGGCGAGCTGTACTACAGCAACCTGCTGAGCCTCGATAGCAAAAACAAGGCGCTCTACAAGGGCGAGGACACCTATCGCGGCATCGACCAACCCACCCGTGACAACTGGGGCATCGCCGTCAACTTCACACCAACCTGGTATCAGGTGTTTCCCGGTGTGGACCTGAGCGCTCCGATGTCGGTCAACGTCGGTATCGACGGTGTTTCACCTGTGGTAGCGGGCGGCGCGGAAGATGCCGGCAACTACGCCGTCGGGGTGAGCGCTGCGATCTACAACAAGTATTACGTCGACCTCAAGTACGTCGACGCCTTCGGCAAAACCACTGACTGCGACGACGGCGCAAACGATGGTTCGACCCCTAACGCCCTTGACGGCACACAGCGCTACACCTGCTACGCGGGCGGTCTGGCGTCGGCGTCCGGCTCCGGTGCCACCGAGGATCGGGGTGCGCTTTACCTGACCCTGAAAACCACCTTCTGATTCACCCAGCCTCGCGAAAGCAGGAGAACACCAAGATGAAATTCGCCTATACCCTGATGGCCGCTTCCCTGGCCATGGCCCTTGCCGGGCCGACCCACGCTGCTGTCGATGCCTCGGAAGCTGCGAAACTGGGCACTCAATTGACCCTGGTCGGTGCCGAAAAAGCCGGTAATGCCGACGGTTCCATTCCTGCGTATCAGGGGGGCTTGACTACCCCGCCGGCCAGCTTCAAGACGGGCGACAAATCGCGCCCTGATCCGTTCGCTTCTGAAAAGCCAGTGCTGGTGATCGATGGCAAGAACGTGGATCAATACAAGGGCCAACTGACCGCAGTGACCGCCGAACTGGTCAAGCGTTATCCGAGCTTCCGTGTCGAGGTGTTCCCGACCCACCGCACGGCCGCGTTGCCTAAAGGCGTGCTGGACAACACAGTAAAAAATGCCACTGCGGCGCGCTCCACCGAAGGCGGCAACTCCATCGAAAATGCGCTGCCAGGCATTCCATTTCCGATCCCGAAGACAGGCGCCGAAGCCATCTGGAACCACTTGCTGCGCTACCAGGGCGTCAATCTCCAGGTCAAGTATGACAACTGGAACGTCGACTCCGCGGGTGTTGCCAGTCTGGCCACGACCGGTATCGCGCAGATCAACTACGCCGCCTATGACGACCTGTCCAAACAGCTGGCGGCCGCGGACACTTATTACCAGACCAAATTGACCTTCACCGGCCCGGCCCGTCGTGCCGGTGAGGCTGTGATGCTGCGCGACTCGGTCAACCCGCTGGTGCAACCGCGCCGTGGCTGGCAATACCTGCCGGGGCAACGCCGCGTGAAACTGGCACCGAGCCTGGCCTACGACACGCCTAACCCGGGCAGCGCCGGGGCCTCAACGTGGGACGACTCCTTTGTGTTCAACGGTGCGCTGGATCGCTTTGACTGGAAACTGGTGGGCAAACAGGAAGTGATCGTTCCGTACAACACTTACCGTGTGACGTACCAGCGCGATTTGAAACCGGTAATGACCCCCAACCATTTGGCCCCCGAGTTCGTTCGTTGGGAAAAACATCGGGTGTGGGTGGTCGAGGCGACGCTCAAGCCGGGGGCACGGCACATTTACGCCAAGCGCCGCTTCTATCTGGATGAAGACACCTGGGTCGCTCTGGCATCCGACCAATACGATGCCAACGGCCAGCTGTACCGCGGCGTCTACAGCTTCCTCAGCCAAAGCTACGACCAACAGGTGCCGGATGCCTCGCCTTATCTGATTTACGATCTGGTCGGCGGCACCTACAGCGCCGTCGGCTTCCCAGGCCCATACGGCGGTATCAAGTACAGCGAGGCGCTGAGCAAGACCCAGTGGGCACCGGAATCGCTGGCAGGTGCCGGTATCCGTTAACACCTTCGTCGCTACTGCCGATTGTCAATCGAGCAGTTTTTGCGCCGGGTCGTACGTACCTCCCGGCGCCTTTTTGCCAAGAGGGCGCAACATGGGCTCCTGTAACAAGAAGATCGCGCCACTGGTGCTGGGAATGCTGCTGGGGTTGCTGCAGGGCGGCGCGCTGGCATCGACCTACGTTGACGTGCTGGATTTGCCGGCCCAGTCGAGTGCCCTGGCGGCGCGCAGTCCCTTGCTGGGTGTTGTCCAGGCGGGGCAGCGTCTGGTCACAGTGGGGCAGCGCGGACACATTCTTTATTCCGATGACGTCGGACAGAACTGGCAGCAGGCCGCAGTACCGGTCAGCTCCGATCTCACGGCGGTGAGTTGTCCTTCGGCCACCCAAGGCTGGGCGGTCGGCAACGATGGCGTGGTGTTGCACAGCAGCGATGCCGGTGTCACCTGGACCCGACAACTTGACGGCCGCCAGATCGGCGAGCTGATATTCAAGCATTACACCGCTCTGGCGGAGGCTGAACCGGACAACGAACAGTGGGCCGTGCTGGCCGCTGATGGCCAGCGGTGGATCGAGGAGGGCGCCGACAAACCGTTGCTCGACGTCTGGTTCGCCAACGACAAACTCGGTTATGCGATCGGGGTGTTCAACCTGATCCTGCGCACCGAAGACGGTGGACAGCACTGGGTTCCGTTTCAGGATCGCACCGACAACCCGCAAGGCTTTCACCTCAACGCCATCACCTACACGGGCGATGCGCTCTACATCGTCGGCGAACAAGGTCTGCTGCTCAAATGGGATGACAACGCCCAACGCTTCGCAGCCGTTGCGACACCCTATCAAGGCAGCTTTTTCGGCGTAGTCGGCCAGCCTGGCGAAGTGCTCGTCTATGGCCTGCGCGGGCATGTGTTTCGCAGCACCGATGGCGGGCTGAGCTGGGCCCGGCTCGATAGCGGCCTACAGGTCAGCGTCACCGCTGCCACGCTGGACGCCGATGGCCATTTCCGCCTGTTCACCCAGGCCGGGCACATGCTCATGAGCCGAGGCGGCAATGCCGCGCTGCAATTGATGCCGCAGGCCGGGCAAACGCCGGTCGCCGGTGCA
Organism: Pseudomonas sp. 31-12; assembly: GCF_003151075.1. Classification (NCBI taxonomy): domain Bacteria; kingdom Pseudomonadati; phylum Pseudomonadota; class Gammaproteobacteria; order Pseudomonadales; family Pseudomonadaceae; genus Pseudomonas; species Pseudomonas sp. 31-12. Next base: position 4,236,360 of record NZ_CP029482.1, on the reverse strand, counting down.
GCATTGGCCGGCAATGGTCCGCTGGTGCTGGTCGGTGGCCGCGGTGTGCGTACGCTGTCCGTCGAATAATTATAAGAATCAGAGTGAGTACCCAGACATGGGCAATTTGAAGCAAGACACCATGCCGGTGATCCGCGAACTGCCGGACTTCGACCGGCACTCCGGCAATCTGCTGGAACGGCTGGTATTCAACCATCGCCCGCTGTTCATGCTGCTCATGGCGCTGGCCACAGTGGTGCTGGGCTTCATGGCGGTGACGCGTCTGGAGCTGCGCCCCAGCTTCGAAAAAATGATTCCGCAGAGCCAGCCCTACATCCAGAACTACCTGGAGAACCGCCAGTCGCTGCGAGGTTTGGGCAACACGGTGCGCGTGGTGGTGGAGAACACCCAGGGCGATATTTTTGATCCGGACTACCTGACGGTTCTCAAGCAGGTCAATGACGAACTGTTCCTCATGCAGGGCGTCGATCGCGCCTGGATGAAATCGCTGTGGAGTTCGGCCGTGCGCTGGACCGAAGTCACCGAGCAAGGCTTCCAGGGCGGCGCGGTGATGCCGGACAGCTATAAGGGCTCGCCATCGGACATCGAACAACTGCGGCAGAACATCAGCCGCGCCGGCATTGTCGGCAGCCTGGTGGCCAGTGATTTCAAGTCGAGCATGCTGATCGTGCCGCTGCTGGATAAAACCTCGGCCGCCGGCCAGGGCATCAACTACCACCAGTTTTCCCGTCTGCTCGAAGAGCGCTTGCGTGACAAGTTCGAGTTCGCCAACGGCGCCGTACACAAGGCCGGGGAGGAGGGCACGGGCCAGTACAAGGTCCGGGTGATCGGTTTCGCCAAACTGATGGGCGACCTGATCGATGGCCTGATTCAGGTGATGATGTTCTTCGGCCTCGCGGTCATCACCTCGTTGCTGATCATCTACGCCTACACCCGTTGCGTGCGCAGCACGCTGTTGGTGGTCGGCTGCTCGCTGATCGCGGTGGTCTGGCAACTGGGTATTGTTGCCTGGCTCGGCTACGCGATCGATCCGTACTCGGTGCTGGTGCCGTTCCTGATCTTCGCCATCGGTGGGTCCCACGCGGCGCAGAAGATGAACGGCATCATGCAGGACATCGCTCGTGGCACGCACAAATTGATCGCCGCGCGCTACACCTTCCGCCGTTTGTTTATCGCTGGCGTCACCGCACTGTTGGCCGACGCCGTAGGCTTCGCCGTGCTGATGCTGATCGATATTCCGGTGATCCAGGACCTGGCGATCACTGCCAGCATCGGTGTCGCAGTGCTGATCTTCACTTCGCTGTTGCTGATGCCCGTAGCGCTGTCCTACATCGGCGTCGGGCGCAAGGCTGCCGAGCGTGCGCTGAAAATCGACAACCGCGCCGAACACCACAAAGGCTTCGGCAAACTATGGGATTTGCTCGACCGTTTCACCACGCGAAAATGGGCCACCGGGACCGTGCTGGTGGCGCTGATGCTGGGTGTCGGTGGATTCGTGGTCAGCCTGCAACTGAAAATCGGTGACCTCGACAGCGGTGCCCCGGAGCTGCGCGCGGACTCGCGCTACAACCGCGACAACGCCTACATCACCAGCCATTACGCGCTGTCCAGCGATCAGTTCGCGGTGATGATCAAGACCGCGCCGGAAGGCTGCCTGAACTACAAGACCCTGGTGCTGGCCGACCGCTTGGCCTGGAAGCTGCAACAGCATCCGGGTGTGCAGACCACCGTGTCACTGGTCAACGCGGTACGACAGATCACCGCTGGCACCTACGAAGGCAATCCCAAGCTAAACAACATCCAGCGCAACCAGGACGTGCTGAATTACGCTGCGCAACAGGCCTCGGTCAACGCTCCGGAGCTGTTCAACACCGATTGTTCGCTGATGCCGGTGATCGCCTACCTCAAGGATCACAAGGCCGAAACCCTCGACGCGGTGGTGGCGATTGCCGACCAGTTCGCCAAGGAAAACAGCACCGGCGATCGCCAGTTCCTGCTGGCCGCCGGCAACGCCGGAATTGAAGCCGCGACCAATATCGTGGTGCGCGAGGCCAACCGCACCATGCTGCTGTACGTCTATCTGGCGGTGACGTTGTTCTGCCTGATCACCTTCCGCAGCTGGCGCGCGACGCTGGTTGCGCTGTTGCCGCTGGTGCTGACGTCGATCCTTTGCGAAGCCTTGATGGTGGCCATGGGCATCGGCGTGAAGGTGGCGACTTTGCCGGTGATTGCCTTGGGTGTCGGCATTGGCGTGGACTATGCGCTGTACTTGCTCAGCGTACAGCTGCAGTACCAACGCCAGGGTTTGTCGCTATCGCAGGCCTACCGCAATGCGGTGGCATTTACCGGGCGGGTGGTTGGGCTAGTCGGTATTACCTTGGCGGCCGGGGTCATCTGCTGGGCGTGGTCGCCCATCAAGTTCCAAGCCGACATGGGCATCCTGCTGACCTTCATGTTCCTGTGGAACATGCTCGGGGCGCTGATCCTGATTCCGGCGCTGTCGTACTTCCTCCTGAACGGTGAACGACGCAGCAAAGAAACGGTTGTCCCGCAAGGTCAAGTCGCAGCCCTCTCTGTCGGCACTGGCGAATCCTGAATGTGCAATGTCCAACCTCCAAGCGAGCGATTTCATCATGGCTGACTACAAAGCACCCCTGCGCGATATGCGCTTCGTCCTCAATGAAGTTTTCGAGGTCGCCAAACTCTGGGCTGAGTTGCCGGCGCTGGCCGAGACCGTCGATGCGGAAACCGTCGAAGCCATTCTCGAAGAGGCCGGCAAGGTCACAAGCAAAAGCATCGCGCCCCTGAGCCGTGCGGCTGACGAAGAAGGTTGCCATTGGGCGGACGGTGCCGTCACCACTCCGGCCGGTTTCCCACAGGCTTATCAGACGTATGCCGAAGGCGGCTGGGTCGGTGTCGGTGGCGATCCGACCTACGGCGGCATGGGCATGCCCAAGGCGGTTTCCGCGCAAGTCGAAGAAATGGTCAACTCCGCCAGCCTGTCCTTCGGTCTGTACCCGATGCTGACCGCGGGCGCCTGCCTGTCGATCAACGCCCACGCCAGCGAAGAGCTGAAAGCCGCGTACCTGCCAAACATGTACGCCGGGGTCTGGGCCGGCTCCATGTGCCTGACCGAGCCGCACGCCGGTACGGACCTGGGGATCATCCGCACCAAGGCCGAGCCTCAGGCCGACGGTTCCTACAAAGTCAGCGGCACCAAGATCTTCATCACCGGTGGCGAACACGACCTGACCGAAAACATCATCCACCTGGTGCTGGCCAAACTGCCGGACGCACCGGCGGGGCCAAAAGGTATTTCGCTGTTCCTTGTGCCGAAGTTCATGGTCAATGCCGATGGCAGCCTGGGCGCGCGCAACCCGGCGAACTGCGGTTCGATCGAACACAAGATGGGCATCCAGGCCTCCGCGACCTGCGTGATGAACTTCGACGAAGCCGTGGGTTACCTGGTCGGCGAGCCGAACAAAGGCCTGGCGGCGATGTTCACCATGATGAACTACGAGCGTTTGGGTGTCGGTATTCAGGGCCTGGCCACCGGCGAGCGCTCGTACCAGAACGCCGTCGAATACGCCCGCGACCGTCTGCAAAGCCGTTCGCCGACCGGCGCGCAGAACAAGGACAAGGTCGCTGACCCGATCATCGTCCACCCAGACGTGCGTCGCATGCTGCTGACCATGAAAGCCTCAAACGAAGGCGGTCGTGCCTTCTCCACTTACGTGGCCATGCAACTGGACACCGCCAAGTTCAGCGAAGACGCGACCACCCGCAAGCGTGCGGAAGATCTGGTCGCTTTGCTGACCCCGGTGGCCAAGGCGTTCCTCACCGACCTCGGTCTGGAGACCACCGTTCACGGCCAGCAAGTGTTCGGCGGCCACGGTTACATCCGTGAGTGGGGCCAGGAGCAACTGGTTCGTGATGTGCGCATCACCCAGATCTACGAAGGCACCAACGGTATTCAGGCGCTGGACCTGGTAGGGCGCAAGATCGTCGGCACCGGCGGAGCGTTCTACAACCTGTTTGCGGACGAAATCCGTCACTTCACCGCCAGTGCCAGCGCTGACTTGGCAGAGTTCACCAAGCCTCTCAACGATGCCGTGACCACCCTCGATGAACTGACCTCGTGGTTGCTGGACCGGGCAAAAAACAACCCGAACGAAATCGGCGCGGCGTCGGTCGAGTACTTGCAAACTTTCGGTTACGTGGCGTACGCCTACATGTGGGCGCTCATGGCCAAGGCAGCCCTGGGCAAAGAAGCGCAGGACGATTTCTACGCGAGCAAGTTGGGCACGGCGCGGTTCTATTTCGCCCGTCTGTTGCCGCGTATTCATTCGTTGAGCGCGTCGGTGAAGGCCGGTAGCGAAAGCCTGTACATGCTAAATGCCGATCAATTTTGATGCGGCATGTATCACGCCACCTGAATATCAAGGAATTACCATGAACGTTTTAATCGTGCATGCCCATCCCGAGCCAAAATCCTTTACCGCTGCGCTGCGCGACCAGGCCGTTGAGACTTTGCAGGCCCAGGGGCATCAGGTCCGGGTATCCGACCTTTACGAGATGGACTGGAACCCGGTGGCCAGTGCTGAGGATTTCTCTATCAGAGAGAATCCCGAGTATCTGGTTTACGCGCTCGAACAGCGACGGAACAGCAAAGAACAAGCCCTCGCCGCTGATATACAACAGGAGCTTGAGAAGTTGTTATGGGCAGACCTGCTGATCCTCAATTTTCCGATTTACTGGTTCTCGACACCGGCCATTCTCAAAGGCTGGATAGATCGGGTATTGGTGTCCGGCATCTGCTATGGCGGTAAACGGTTCTACGACCAGGGAGGCCTGAGCGGCAAAAAAGCTCTGGTAGCGGTGACACTGGGCGGGCGCGAACATATGTTCGGCGAGGGCGCGATCCATGGTTCCCTGGAAGAGATGTTGCGCCCGCTCTTGCGCGGGACTCTGGCTTATGTTGGGCTGGAGGTGCTGAAGCCTTTTGTCAGTTGGCATGTGCCGTACATCAGTGCTGAGGCTCGACAAGATTTTTTGCTCAGCTATCGCCAGCGCCTGGAGAACATCGATGCGGATGAGCCCATTGAGTACCCGCGCTTGAGTCAATTCGATGATCGGCTGTATCCCATCAAACCCATTTCCGTAAAACCGGACACTGACAGGCAAGTCTGAACTGAGTTTTTCTGTGTGCTTGCGGAAGCAGGGTCCTGGCCATTCTGGCGGGCTGAAGTCCGGGATGGAGCCGCTGGAACAAGTCAGACGAAAACAACGTGTGGAGCACTGACCATGGTGGTAATCCGCAATTGGGTCACACACCTTACGGCTCATTCCTCCGCACACCATCAGTGCTGTATTCCGGTACTCCCCGGTTGCCGGGAGTTGGAACGATGAACACGTCCGGGTGAAAACACGGGATGTTCCTTTTTGGGTTAGTTAGCCCTGTAAAAACCAGTTTCGGGCATTTCGTTGGCGAGCTTCCAACGACACGTCCGCAGCGCTCAAGTGATGCGTCTGAAAGGTCTACATTCTGTTCATTCGAGGTTGAATTTGTTGTCGGGGTATAATTCCCATTCCCGTGCGAGCTGGACTGTCCTCCATCGTTTGCTTGTTTTGCAAATTATCCTCTTCTTTTTGGTCGTGACAGGACGCACCACCGAGAAAGATGGTAGCGGCAAGTACAAAAATGGGACTCAAATGCTTGATCATCGGATTCTCCACGCTCTGGAAGGTCGAGTAGATTCTCTCCATGTAATCGCATCAGGTAAGAGCTTAGGTGAAAGCTAGGGGGCACCTGTAGGTTTGCTGCCCGATAGTCGGACCAAGCTGATTGTGTCTAAATTGACTTAATGACTGGGTGATTGCTTTTGGCCAGTAAATGCCGGCCACCAATGTCCGCTATTGGCCGATTTCTGCCTTTCACAAAGGGCTGAAAACGACCCAGCGTGGACGGATCGGCCCTGACGTGGACCGGTCCGTCGATGGCGGTTAGAAACACCAGTCCTCAGCGTTTACGACACGACAGAATGGACCCGCGAGGGTCGCATTGTGATGAGCGACAATCTCTTCGGCCTTCAGCGCAAAGGTGTCCGTGCAGGTATGACCATCGGCGATCAGCACCGCATCGAAACCATGGTCTCGTGCGGCGCGGCAGGTGCTGTCGACACAGTATTGGGTCTTCATTCCGGCAATGACCACACCCTGAGCACCACAAGCCCGCAGATGATCGGCAAGAACTGTCTTGGTGAAGGCGTTGGGTCGACTTTTTTCGAAAATCACTTCGTCGCCCTGCAGCACCAGCTCCTGCACCAACTGCGTCAACGGACTTCCAGGCTCGATTGGCGTACCAGGTGGGCCAATATGGCGGGCGAGAAAAATGGGGGCGCCCGCACTCCGGGCTTTATTCAATAGATTGTTCAACGTGTCTACCAGCGCTTCGCCTGCCCATGGCGTATCCGCGCCATGAAACAATCCAACCTGCATATCGAGAATTAACAGTGCATACATAGTGCTTTTCCTTGCGTTTTAGCCAGCGACACAAGGGCAAAAGAAAAGGCCCTGTCCATCACTGGCGGGCCTTTGAAGTTCGTGCTTATCGGCTCACGACACCTCTCACGCCCCGCCTTTGGCGGTCGTGGTAGTCGTGGTCAAGGCGATAGGAGGTTGATTCATAGGGCTGACAGTAGCTGCGCGGTACTGGGTTGGCAAGTCAGCGTTACGAGCGTGAAGACTGATCGTAGTACCGATCGTTGTTCGCTTCTGGCCCATAACTTTCGGTCGCAGATGGAGGTCCAAGTGGATGACTGACGTCTGCTCGTGAGCAACGGCTCGGGACCGTCGAGCTCATTTTTACGAGGACTTATTGTCTTGGTCCCGGGTGGACGCAATACCTGCATTCACAGTTGCGCCCATCAGACCCCCCTCATGTCAGCCTGGCAATGGACCCTGCAGGTAATCTCCGATCTGTCTCCAGCGCACTCAGTTGTTCAATGATCCGGTCACACTCTCTTTTCGGAGTTTCTCGGTCGGTGATGGAGTAGGGCTGGGCGTCGACCCACTCCCTTATCTGCTCAAGCGAAGACGGCTCATAAGGGCTGCGGTGAAGCTGATAAAGAAGAAACCCTGCCTGGGTCCATTTGGGCATCAGTTCGAGGAGAGCCTGGCGTCGAGAGGGGGACAGCGTTACCCAAAGTGTTTCGAGCTGGTGGGTAAATGCCGATTCGACGATGCTCCAAGGTTGAGGGCGCAAGCCGTGGACGCCGGCTTCAAAGACGGGCCGGGACGGATCTGCGATCGCAGCGATAAGCAACGCAGGCCTGTCTTCCCCCTCGAGGATCAAGACGAGCGAACGAACTGCACCACTGTTTTGGCTTAGGGCTGCTCTCATCCACCTTTCAGGGATACGCACGTTCAGGTATTGCGCCAACCCGAGTACGCCGAGCCGCTGACTATCCCTTAAGTCCGAACATTGGCATGAGCGTCAGTGTAACTGGCCGGCTGAATCCAGGGTTGCCTGTCATCAAAAAAGCAAACACCGGCGCAAGGCCGGTGTTGTGTTTTCTTCGTGGTGCACACCTCGGGTAGCAGAGAGCCTGCCTTAAAAGCGGTACTTCGCCGAAGCGGTAATGCTGCGCGGTGCGCCGTACGTCAGGGCTCCATAGGCATCGAAGATGTCGAAATACTTCTCGTCGGTGACGTTGTTGGCATTCAGCTGGCCCGAGAGGTTGTCGGTGAATTCGTAGCGCGCCATCAGGTTGACCAGGGCATAGGCATCCTGCTGGATCTTCTCGGAATTGCCGGCCGGGTTGACGGCGTAGGTGTAGATCGAGTCCTGCCAGTTAACCCCGCCGCCAATGGTCAGCTTGTTGAAAGCACCTGGCAGACGGTAGGTGGTAAAGGTGCGCAGCAACTTGGTCGGGTACAGCGTGTTGACGTCGTCGCCCTTGGCATCTTCGGCCGTGAACTGGGTGTAACCCACCGAGGCATTCCAGTCCGTTGCGAGTTCGCCGGAAACTTCCAGTTCGAAACCCTTGCTGGTCGCGCCTTCGCTTGCCTCGTAGGCGAAGCCGCCGACCGGGTTTGAAGGATCGATCAGCGCGCCGGTGTTCTGGCCCAGATTGTCCTGCTTGATCTGGAAAATCGCAGCAGAGGCGTTCAAGCGGCCACCGAAGTATTCACCCTTGAGGCCCAATTCAGTGCTTTCGCCAACAATCGGTTCCAGTTCCTGGCCACTGCGGTCGCGTACCGATTGCGGCAGGAAGATTTCCGTGTAGCTGGCATACGCCGAGAGGTTGTCGGTGAGGTCGTAGACAATACCGGCATAGGGCGTCAGCTCATGATCGACATCGGTCTTGCTGACTTCCGAGAAGATGTCATCACTGGTCTTCTCGTACCAGCTCTCACGCGCGCCAAGAATCACTTTCAAATCGTCGGTCACGTTCAGGCGGGTGGCGGCGTACAGTCCTTTTTGGCGTGTCTCGCTGTAGCCGTAGTCGGTCCTCGGGCCCCATACCGGCTCTGCGAAATTGCCGTTGTAGGCATCGAAATCGGCAACGCCGTCAAAACCTGTTTGCGCGTCGAGTGAGTCGGCGTCGAACTTCTGCTTGCTGTCCACATAACCGAAGGCCAATTCGTGCTCACGACCCAGGAATGAGAACGGGCCGTTGAAGCGGATGCCATAGTCGTCCTGGGTGGTTTCGGTCTTGTAGGTCGCCGGGAACGAAGACATCCCGGCGCTGCCGTTCCTGCCTGGATTGCCGGACAGGTACAGCAGGGAAGAGTCGCCGGTGCGCTCGCCACGGTTGTAGCTGAGGTTGACTTGCCAGTCGTTGGCAAAGGTGTGATCAAGATTGACGAAGTAGGTCTCGTAGGTCGTGTCCCACTTGCTCCACTTGGCGGAGGTTGACTTCGAGCGGCTCCAGTTGGTACGGCTGCCGTCTGCGTACCAGACGGGCAGGCCTCCCCACATCGGCGAGTCGGCGTTGCTTTCTTGCCGGCTCAAGCCGAACCAGAGCGTGGTGTCGGGCGTCAGGTCGATATCCATCGTGCCGTAGAGGGTCTGGCGCTTGTTCGAGTTCATGTCGATCCACGTATCGCCTTCGTTGGTCTCACCGACCAGCCGCGCGCGGACAGTGCCTTCCTCGTTCAGCGCCGTGGAGACGTCGGCCTCGACGCCATAGGTGTCCCACGTGCCGGCGCTCAGTTCTACAGACCCCTTCAGGTCTTTGCTGTTAGCGCGCTTGCGCACCATGTTGATGGACGCCGAAGGGTCGCCGGCACCGGTCATCAGACCATTGGCGCCGCGTACGACTTCAACGCGGTCATACATGGCCAGGCTGCTGAAAATTTCCCCCGAACTCCATGGCTGCTCATAAATGGTGGGCACGCCATCGATCATCAGCGAGTTGAGTTCAAAACCACGGGCGTTGAACTGCGCCCGGCTGGTCTCGTAGCGGTTGACCGACACACCGGTGGCATTGTTGACCACGTCGAGGATCGTATGCAGATCCTGGTCCTGTATGCGTTGCTGGGTGATGACGCTCACCGACTGCGGCGTCTCCCGCAGGGACATGCTCAACGGCGTGGCCGTGCGCGCAGCGTCAGTTGTGTATGAGTGGGTATCTTCGGTGACGGCGCTGCGCTCGCGAGTGGCCGTCTCCGTGATCGCGATAGGCGCCAGGGTCACAGCACTTCCAGTCTCTGTCTGCTCAGTCTGTTCCGCCGCTTGCACGGAGGGCGCAGTGATGGCGATACCGGCTGCCAGCATGTGCACTGCGAGAGCCAGGGGGCGCAGGGTCGAAGGCGAGCGCGGCGTCACGGAGTTTTGAATACGCAGAGAGAGGGGGGCGGTCATGCGAGCTCACATTTGATTTTGATGTTATTGAGAATTCATATCATACGCAAACGCAATACATTCTGGAATACGTCGTACTCTCATTTGAGAGTATTTATCAAATGCGATGGCGTCCGGCCTTTTTCCGGACAGGGCTGCCCCTAATTGAAGGATTGGCGCAAATCATCAATGAGCTGATTGATTGACGGCCCTTGAGCTTCCGGCGGCTCTAGGCTCTCTCCAAACTCGCGCCAGATGAACAGTGTCAGTTCCGCTCCATCCGTCAGTGACTGGGCGTTTTCGAGGCTGGCGAATGTCTGCAAAAGCCGGTACCTGGCATCTTTCCAGAAAAGATCTTCGACCCAGGCGTACACCGGAATGAAGTGAAAGTGGATGGGATAGCGAGGGTCGTGACCGAATCGACTGATGTAGAGCCACTTCGGCTTCAGCTGCAACTCGAGGGTTTTCTGGATGTTGGCCATCAGTCCGCCCAACTCAGCCAGCGCAGCGTCGGGAAGTTCAGCCAGCGAGTTGACGTGAGTCTTCGCCCCCAGCATCAGATAGCCGGGAAGCGCCGACGACAGGTGGTGATTGAGCAGCCAATGCTCCGTTTCAAGAATGATGAAGTGGGCTGCTACTTCCATGTGCTGATGATCCATGATCAGGGGGCACACAGAGTATCAAGGCATCGGCTGTTGTGAAGGGCACTTCTGTGCCCATGCGCTCTTCGCATCGGATTAATGCCGATTCATCACTGTTCTTTCAAATGACCGGGGCACATTCCTGCCCGCAACCACGACGCCGAGACTGTTTAACCCGCGTGCGCGCACGTGTTGAGGCGGGCTAATCAAGGACCCGTTCCGGCCAGTAAAGCGACTCCCCCGAAGCTGTCATTGGTCAGGCAAAAGCCACGTATCCACCACCCGCCGATCCAGCTCTTCCCACTCCGCCATGCCCAACACCCGCGTGGTGTTCAACCCGCGCAAATAACCGCGCAGCTGATTGGCGGTGGCTCGCGCAAGCTCTGGGTCGGGCGCGATTTCGCCCAGCAGTACGGTTTCGTACTCGATCAGATACTCGGCCACCCGGTCACGGAAATCGGGCAGGACGGCGTCGCGGATCAGGTCAAACGTTCTCAAGGAGCGGCCTCATCAATATTTTTGGTTGTGATTGAGTGTGTACGAGTCTGCACGGCGCGCAACTATTGCGTGAAGTAATAGTGACAATCACGAAACACAGTTTCTGCTTTGTCGGCAATCACCGGAAAATCCCCCCCATCGAACACCGCCGGTGATGCTGTCCCGACGCGTGATGAACCGGACTTTTTATTTTCAGGATGACATCCATGCGCCCGTTATTTGTGCCTGCCATGGCGTTTGCCTCTTTATTGCTCGCCGGCTGCGCTTCTGCACCGAATGACCCGACGCTGACCCTGCAGACCAGTAAGACACCTGCGCAATACGCCGACTGCGTCGTACCGAAATTGCAGGGCAGTGCGTTGAACCCGACCGTCTCGCAGACCCAGCGCAGCTACCGGATTGTGGTGCCGAGCAAAGTCTCCGCAGACAACGTGCTGGAAGCCTACAAGGCCGGCAGTGGCGGCAAGGTGTTCATCTACGAGCGGCACTTGCTGGCTTCGAACTTCCTGCCGTCGAGTTTTGGACGCGCCGCCCAGGATTGCATCTGACCCCGGCCCGTAACGTTTTTCAAGCGCTCCTTTGGTTGGCCGCAACCAACCAATTTTTTGCCCCGCACCGCATTTCGGTTGCGGGGCTTTTTTTGCCCGGGGGAATCTGAATAGTCCCACACGGCAGGGATCGCCGGATCGATTCGCGCAGATGAAGGAAGGTTCCGGCGCCACGAAAAAAGCCTGTTCTCAGGACTGAAAGCATCGTAGCTTACGCGCCATAAATATAAGGATGTCTGGAGAACCGGGTGGGAGCATATCGTCTGTTGTTGGCCGTTCTGGTGGCCGTTTCTCATATGGGCAAGACGTTCGCGGGGCTTAACCCTGGCGTGGTTGCCGTGGTTTCCTTTCTGATCATCAGCGGCTTCGTAATGACCTCGCTCATCGAGCGCAATTACAAGGCGCCGGAGAAAATCGGCCTGTTCTACATGGACCGGGCCTTGCGGCTTTACCCGCAGTTCCTGTTCTACTTCCTGGCATCCTGCACCGTGATTTATTTCCTGCTGCCCGGCACGCCCCAAGCCGCCGAGCTGACCTTCAAGACCATCGCGCAGAGTCTTGCCATGGTGCCCCTCGGTTTCTACATGTTCGGGGTTGCAGGGTCGCTGATCTTGCCGCCGGGCTGGTCGCTGGGGCTTGAAATGTGTTTCTACCTGGTGATCCCTTTCTTGATTATCTACAAGGCGCGGGGCATTGCGTTTACCTTGTCTGTTGCGGTTTTCATGACGGCCTGTCTTGGTTTCATCAACACCGATGTGTACGGCTATCGCCTGTTGCCGGGCGTCTTGTTCATGTTCCTGTGCGGCAGCTACCTGTACAAACCGCGAGCGAAGGGTCTGGCGATCGCTGCCGGCACCGCCGTGGTGGCAGCCTTGATGTTTGCGGCGATCGAAGCGGGGCTGATTGAGCGTCGGCCATTTAACGCGGAAGTGACTGCGGGCATCGCGTTAGGCATCCCGGCGGTGTACGTGCTGACGAAACTCAAGTTTCACCGGGTTGACGAGTTCCTCGGGGACATCAGCTATGGCGTGTTTTTGAATCACTTTGTGGTGATGTACGTCCTGCGCGCTTTCTGGCCCGTTGCCTACGACGCGCCTATCGTTGCCGCCGTTCTGATCCTGTCGTTCGGGTTGAGCTGCGTTTCGTACTACTGCATCGAACGGCCGGCCCTGAAACTCCGCCATGCGCTTCGGGCGGGCGTGAGGTATGGCGTGGGTAAACCGCAAGGCGGCGAAACGGCGGCTTAGTACGTGTGACTTCGTAGAAGCCTTCTCCACCCTTTTGCATGAAGCGATCACGCTAAGGTGCAAGCGCACCATACCCAGGTATGGTAGCTGGCGCGGTGCGTCGCGATGCAGACTCGGTTTCTGGGCGATCCGTCCCTCTCACGTCGAGAGAGCGGTTTTCGCTCGAGATTTCTTGAGCCAGGCAATCGGAGAACGACCATGACGACGCATCTGAACTTCCCCGTCCCAAAGGATGGAGCCCATCAGGAAAGCAGCGGCCTGCAGGAGCCAAACCTAAGCTTGCACAGCACCTCACACCCGGGTGGGTCGGGAGTCGAGGAGCTGGTTTCTTCGCGCTATGCGCTGCGGGTCGGCGAGATCGACGTGCTGGTGATCAGCGATGGCGTGCTGCCTCTGCCGACCTCGACGATGTCCACCAATGTCGACCCGGCCGATCGCGCGGCCTGGTTCAAGGATCAGTACCTGGGGCCGGACGCATTCGATTGGCCGCTGAACGTGCTGGTGCTGCGCAGCAGCGACCAGACCATACTCGTCGACGCTGCCTGAAGAGTCGGTCCGCGTTCGGGTGCGCCTGATGCAAGAAGCAGCGGCCAGCGGTGAGCTGTTTGTTGCCACGCACCTGCCATTCCCCTCCGTTGGCCGAGTGGCCATCGACGGCAACGCTTTTCGCTGGGTCGCGGCTTTCTGGGATTACTGACTGCTTGTTTGGTCCGGACCTCCGTTCAGATCAAGGCAGCCCGTTCGCTCGGGGTGTTCAGGCTGGACGGAGGTTCCAGACATTGCGGGCAAGTCATCGAGAAACGCAGCAATCTGCCGGTTACCGCGCAAGTGCACCGTAGGAATTTGCGGGCCTATGGCCAGGCGCACCGCCTCGATACCTGGGCGGTAGCCACGATCGTAATTCCACACGAAGTTCAGAAACGTCAGAAACGCCCGATCGAGCTTCTCTCTACAACCTGCCGGAAGGTCTGCGCGAGGACGGTTCATGACGCTGCGTATGATTACCCTGGCGAGACAGGTGAGCCGCGATGTATCGAGCCAGATGATCAGGTCGGTACGGGGCAGGCGAAGGTCGAAGGTTCGCCGCGCATAGTTGCCCTCACACACCCAGGCATCCGGTGCGATCGCTTCGCGGACCCGCGCGCGGAATTGCTCAGCATCGGGTTCGACCCAGTCGGGTTCCCAGAACAATGTGTCGAGATGCACCACGGGCAGGCCCATGCGTTCGCCGAGGGCGCGGGCGAGGGTGGATTTGCCGCTGCCGGCATTGCCCAGAATTACAATCCGTTGCATGAGGACGTCCTGTCGCGAAAAAAGCCGGCGATTGTGCAGGTTTTGGAGGGCCAGTTAAAGGCTGATGGCGCGCGCGACCGTGCCAGGGTGACGTCCCGAATGAATTGATGGCCGCCTACTACGGGCAGCGAGCCAGTGCCGGCCTGATCGTCGCCGAGGCAACGGACATTGCGCCGTCCAGCAACGGCTACGCCGTGACCCCCGGCATCTACACGCCAGCCCAGCAGCAAGGCTGGCGTCTGGTAACCGATGAGGTCCACCGCAATGGCGGCACGATATTTCTGCAACTGTGGCACGTCGGCAGGATGGCCCATCCATCGCTCATGCCGAACAGCGAGGCGCCATGGGGTGTGACCGAGGAAGGGCGGACTCGCAGGTGTTTGCCCACGGCCCGGATGGCAAGTTGGCCCATATCCCGGCAGGCAAGCCCCGGCGCATGAGGCCGGAGGAGGTGATGGCTTTGGTCGAGACTTTCACCCGAGGCTGCATCGTCTTGGCGTCGCCTATCTGCACCTGGTCTACGAGCTGATGCCTGAGGAGAACATGGAGGTGGCCGAGTTCCAATCGCAGCACCTCGACCACGCGCTGCTGGCCAAGGTTCGGGCAGTGTTTCCAGGCGCGATCAGCAGGCCCTATCTCGCAAACCCGGATCTGGTTGAGCGTTTCAAGCACGGCTGGCCGTTGGCCGAAGCGGACCGATCAAGTTATTACACTCGATGCGTTGAGGTGGGGTATACGGATTTCCCTGCCCATTCCCTCGGTAGTCGTTCACGCCGGGCAGGCTGATAGCGGCGGTGAGCAGGGCAGGCGTTAGGTGGTTCTGCCAACGTCTGCGGATCGCCGCCGTTGCCGGTGCCTCGGGTCACGTAAGGGGCGGAGAAACCTGCCCGTACCGGGTTACACTCTGTTCCGATTCCTGATCCTGCTGCGGAGCCGAACATGAAAGTTGGCGTGATTTCCGATACCCATGGCTTGCTCCGCCCTGAAGCCCTTGCTGCCCTGGCGGGTTGTGAACGGATTATTCACGCGGGCGACATCGGCAACGTCGACATTCTTGATCAACTAAAAGCAATCGCCCCGCTGCATGTCGTTCGCGGAAACAATGACCTCGACGCCCCGTGGGCAGAAAATATCCCCGACCTTCTTCGTTTCGATCTCAACGGATGGGAGGCGCTGCTGGTGCATGACATCGCCGATGTCCCCGCCGTGCTCGACTCAGCCATCAAACTCGTGATCACCGGCCATTCGCACAAGCCACACATAGAGTGGCGCGGTGACCAGCTCTACCTCAATCCGGGCAGCGCGGGGCGACGGCGCTTCAAGTTGCCGGTGACGCTGGCGCTGCTGGAGGTGCTCGAAACCTCCATAGAGCCGCGCCTGATCTCGCTGCTGGAATGATCTAAAAGTGAGAGAGCCACCAGCGAATGCTTGCGCAAAAAAAACGGCCCGTTCAATAAAACGGGCCGTCGTTGTTAAGGTGCTAGTTCAGATCGGCCTCACAGGTGATCCGCATCAATCACCGCCTTGGCGAACGCCTGCGGATCTTCCTGCGGCAGGTTGTGACCGATGCCGCCGCTGATCAGCCGGAACTCGTATTTACCAGTGAAGCGTTTGGCGTAATCCTCGGGGGCCGGGTGCGGTGCACCGTTGGCATCGCCTTCCATGGTAATGGTCGGCACGCTGATGGAGGGCGCGGTGGCCAGTTTCTGTTCGAGTGCCTCGTATTGAGGTTCGCCCTGGACCATGCCCAGACGCCAGCGGTAGTTGAACACGGTGATCTCGACATGATCGGGGTTGTCCAGCGCCTTGGCGCTGCGGTCGAACGTGGCGTCGTCGAACGCCCATTTTGGTGAGGCCAGTTGCCAGATCAGCTTGGCGAAGTCGTGGGTGTTTTTCTCGTACCCGGCGCGACCGCGGTCGGTGGCGAAGTAAAACTGATACCACCACTGCAATTCAGCCTTGGGTGGCAGCGGGTTTTTACCGGCCGCCTGATTGCCGATCAAATAGCCGCTGACTGAAACCAACGCCTTGACCCGTTCTGGCCACAGCGCCGAAACGATGCCGGCGGAACGCGCGCCCCAGTCGTAACCACCGAGCACCGCTTGCTTGATCTTCAGCGCATCCATGAAATCAATGACGTCACTGGCCAGCGCAGCCGGTTGGCCATTGCGAAGGGTTTTATCGGAGAGGAAATGTGTATCGCCATAACCGCGGGCATACGGCATCAAGACGCGATAACCCTTTGCCGCCAGCAGCGGCGCGACTTCGTCATAGCTGTGAATGTCGTACGGCCAGCCGTGCAGGAGAATCACCACCGGCCCGTCGGCCGGACCGGTTTCGGCGTAGGCCACGTTCAGCAGGCCGGCCTTGACGTGCTTCAGCGGGCCGAACGGGGAGGGTGTTGAATAAGTGGCCTCGGCCTTGGTTGCAGCCGGCTGTGCGGCGGCAGGCGTTTGCGCGTGGGCCACGCCGAGCGCGCCGAACAGGGCGAACGCCAGGATCGACGAGCTGACCAAGCGGCGGCGGGTGTGGCCGATGTTGTTTTGCATTGCCATCTTCATGGTGATGTCTCCGTTGCAACCCGTTGGCCAGGGGATCTGGCTGAGCCCCTTGAAACCTTGAATGCATTTCAACGCGGTGACGTATCTGGCCTGTGTCGAATCCCGGGCCGGGTGAAAACAGATGTATCAAGAGGATAGCCAGACACACTGTGATACACAGCGGCGCAGCAAAAAAACTGTGATTGGCGCATTGGAAATTCGCGACATTGGCGCTGGGTTGCAACCCGAGCGGCGCGTACCCTTTTCAAGATCACCGGGCCGATCTGACAGAGGTTAAACCGTGGCGACGAACGACATTCTCAGCGTAAAAGTCCCCGACAGCAAAATGGCCCGCGAGGTGACGCAGCTCATTCGCGACACCGAAAGCGAGTTGCTGTTTTCCCACTCCACGCGCGTCTACTTCTGGGGCGCTTTGCTCGGGGAACGCAAAGGCCTGGCCTTCGATCCGGAGTTACTCTACGTCGCGGCCATGTTCCACGACCTCGGCCTGACCGAGATCTATCACCAGAGCCAGCTTCGCTTCGAGGTGGACAGTGCGAATGCCGCGCGCGACTTTTTGCGCGGTCATCACATCGCCGAAGCGGACATCGAGAAAGTCTGGAACGCCGTCGCGCTCCATACGACGCCGGGCATTCCAGAGCACATGCATTCAGAAATCGCCCTGGTTCAGGCTGGCGCGGGGATGGACGTGGCGGGGCGTGGTTTTGAACTGTTCACAGACGCGCAACGCGAAGCGGTGATCGCCGCCTATCCTCGTGATACCGATTTTGCCCATCAGATGATCGACGCGTTTTATCACGGTCTGCAGCATCGGCCCCACAGCACGTTCGGGACCTTTAACGATGATTTCCTTGCCTGCAAGGATCCGGGTTTCCAGCGAGTGAATCTTTGCAGCGTCATCTTGAGTTCGCGTTGGGAGCGGTGAGTTTTCCACTCAGCGCCGAAGATTCTTTGGTCGGGAGATGGCCCGCGCGCGGATCGGTTCACACAACGGCTCAACCCCTGCTATTCCAGGTCACCGCACACAGCGCCAGTCCGGCCACATTGAGGGTGACGGGATTGAAGGCATCCCTGAGCAGGGAAGGATTGAAAATCGCCACATCCAGCAGCAAGCCAGCCAACGCCGTCGAGGCAACGATCAGCGGCCAGGCAATGCGTGATGCGAGCAATAACCATAGGGCCAGGGCAATTTCCGCAACCCCGGCGGCATAGGCAAATAACGCCACCTGATCGATGCCATGGGCTTGAATCATGGTCCGCTCGCCGGGGCTCAGCCACAGCAACTTGGGCACCAGACCGTGATAGGCAAACATGAACGCCAGGCTTCCCCGGGCGATCCAGTGGGTGCGTTTCAAGGGGCTCACGTGGGCGTTTTCAAGAATCGACGTTCATGGTCGGGGTTGGGCAATAGGCACGTGTCGTACTTCCCAAAGAGCCGGTATCGATTCAGCGCAATGCGATCGTAGGCCCAGTCGCGCAGCCTGCGTGGGCAGGCGCGCAACAGTCCTAACGGGCGCCAGGCGCGCAACAGTCCTAACGGGCGCCAGGCGCGGGGCAACCGGGCAATGACTTCGAAGACGGCATCCGAACGCACCCAATAGTGCCGGTCGCGGATCACCGCCATGGTATCGAATTGATCCAGGGGCAAACCTGCCCACGCCAGCAGCGCCTGCCCCTCGGGCGATTGCACTGCGGCCAGCCGCACGCGTCGGTCGTGGTCGTGGCGGATCAGGAACCTTGCCCAGCCGTTGCACAACTTGCACACGCCGTCGAACAAGACCACGGTCTCGCCTGGCTGGAGCAAGGGCGCGGGGGAGGGGCGAATGGTGGACGCTGGCATAGAGAAGGTCCATGGGAGGTATCCCGGATCATACCCGCGTGCCAGGGCGAAAGTCTTTACGCAAGCGGCAGCCTCTATAGAGACTGTCGCTGCACGATGGGTCTGCAGTGCAGCCTGACCGGTTTCAATAAACCTGAGGCACGATGATTTCCGGTGGCGTCGGATTGCGCGAATAGTCTTCTTGACGTTCGCGTTCCGGCAACTGGATCACCGCCTGTTCCACCTCTTCATAAGGCATCTGCTTGAGCAGGTGATTGATGCAGTTGAGCCGGGCCTTTTTCTTGTCGTCGGCCTGCACCACCCACCACGGCGCTTCGGCGATGTGGGTGCGTTCGAGCATGATTTCCTTGGCCTTGGTGTAGGCTTCCCAGCGCCGACGGGACTCGAGGTCCATGGGGCTGAGTTTCCATTGTTTGAGCGGGTCGTGAATACGGCTGAGAAAGCGCAGGTGCTGTTCCTGATCGGAGATGGAGAACCAGTATTTGATCAACTGAATGCCGGAGCGGGCGAGCATCCGTTCGAACTCCGGCACGGTGCGGAAGAACTCTTCATATTGATCGGCATTGCAAAACCCCATGACCTGCTCGACACCCGCGCGGTTGTACCAGCTGCGGTCGAACAGGACGATTTCACCCGCGGCCGGCAGGTGTGAAACGTAGCGCTGGAAATACCATTGCGTGCGCTCGCGATCATTGGGCGCGGGCAGGGCGGCGACCCGGCAGACCCGGGGATTGAGCCGCTGGGTGATGCGCTTGATCACCCCACCTTTCCCCGCCGCGTCGCGTCCTTCGAACAGGATCACCACTTTGTGCCCGGTCTTGACCACCCAACTCTGCAGCTTCACCAGTTCGCCTTGCAGGCGAAACAGTTCACTGAAGTAGCGGCGTCTTTCTTCCTTTTCGCTGTTGTCGCCGACGTGTTCTTCGAACAGCGAATTGAGGTCGTGCCCGTCCTCGAGTAATTCCAGTTCCAGCTCTTCGTCACTGTGATCGAGCAGCTCGCGATGGATGCGTTGCACCAGGGTGTCATTGGTTAAAAGCATGGCGAGGACTCCGGACGATGGTGGAAGTGGTCATGCTAGGCCGGGGGATATGACGAAGAAGTGACGATGAAGGGGCGGGGTCAATAAAGCGCGCTGTCATCTTCGTGTCACCCAAGGCATGGCAGGATCATCACAAACCATCTTGAATACCCCGCCCAAGGGCTGATGAATTTGCCAGGAATCGCCACCATGAAAGGAGATGCCCCTCTGTTTGCGGCCATTGACCTGGGCTCCAATGCGTTTCGCCTGATGATTGGCCAGTCGGTCAGACGCAACCAGCAGATCGTGATCCATGAAGTCAAAACCCTGCGCGAGCCCGTCCGTTTGTCAGAAGGCTTCCAGGGCGGCGCGCTGGATGAGCTGGCGTTGGATCGGGGATGGCAGGCGCTCGCGCGATTTGGCAAAAAACTGCGCGGCTTTGAGGCCGGACGCGTGCGAGCCGTCGCGACCAGCGCGGTGCGCGAAGCCGACAATGCCCAACTGTTTTTGACCAGTGCCGAGCGCCACCTGGGTTTCCGGATCGACGTGATCTCCGGGCATGAAGAAGCGCGGCTGGTGTACGCCGGGGTTGCCCACACGATACCGAGTGCCGCGAGTATGCGACTTGTCGTGGACATTGGCGGTGGCTCCACCGAGTTGATTCTGGGGCAGGGCACTCAGCCGCTGTTGACCGAAAGCATTGCCATTGGCAGCGGCACCTTTGGCGCGCGGTACTTTCAGGGAGGGTGCATCACGGCCCAAGCCCTGCTGGAAGCCGAGCGTGTCGCCACTGTGCAGTTTGAAAAAGTCGCACGTCGTTACCGGGCGCTGGGTTGGCAGCAGTCCATCGGTTCTTCAGGCACCGCGCGGATGCTCGCCAAAGTCCTCAAGGCCAACGGCTTGAATGACGAAGGCCAAGGCGGAATCACTTACGGCGGCCTGCTGCGCTTGTCGTTACGCCTGCTTGAAGCGGGGCATGTCAATCAGCTCGGGTTGGCGGGCTTGCAACCCCATCGCCTGAGCAGTTTGCCGGGTGGGCTGGTGGTCATGCTGGCTGCGTTCAAGGTCTTTGGTATCTCCCAGATGACACCGTCCGAGGCGGGTTTGAGGCTCGGGGTGCTTCATGGATTGATGGCCAGGCACTGACTGCTTGGGGCAAAGGTTTCGACATCGTTGATCCCTCGGAGCTGTGAGCGACCCCGAAAGGGACCGCTGCACAGCTCACCGTCAGTTACGCATTCACCACAGCGAGTGGCACTTACTTGGGTAGATCAATTTTATCCAGCACCCGGTTTGCGGTGATCTCCGCCATCATGATGCTGTTGGAAATGCCCAGCAGGGCGTAGCGCGACTCGCCCTCCAGGTGATCCACCAACTGGTGCACCATCACGTCGACCGAGGCCAGGGTCTCGACCAGGTAGACACTCAGTGTTTCGGCCGTGGCCTCGGGGTCTACGGAAAACAGGGTGCTGCGCGTTCTCGGGGTGGCTTTGATGTCGGCGTTTGACGGGAAGTGAAAGTCGAGAGCGCGTTCGGCGGCCTCGTTGAGTTTTTTGGAATCGGTGGATTCGTAGGGGGAAACGTCGTCCGTTTCGGGTGGATTTGGCGTAGGTTTGAACATGGATGAAACCTCTTACGTCGTTTAAATGAAGGCCATCACTCTCGCTACCAAACGAGGGGTGGCGGCCATGCTCAGGTTGGTAGACCGGGACGTAAGAAACCGGCGCGCTCGAAAGCGCCCTGTGCATGACCACCATAAAGCAGAGTCGAACAAACGCTGCGAATCATGATGCTTAGCACCTTACGTATACCCCGGGGCTACCAAACCCCCATCGCTGTTTTTCAGCGACGGGGAAACGATAAGTCCCAAGTCCAAGGCGCACAAGCCGGCGGATTCTGGCGCAGTCGTAGGTAACGGCGCAAGGATGTGTAGCCTGAGAGAGTGTCTGGAGATGTCGATTAAACACCGATGTTTAATTGGACTTCGCCTTCAGGATCGGACGGAAAATAGAGACGTCCCCTTTTCTTCTGCATGGCGGTGATTGCCTGGACGCAAACCGTCAGTCAGCGACACTGGACGGCGGGCAAACGGCAACTATCTTGAAGCGGGCGAAAACCATCCTGAAGGAGCGGCAACTCGATGAAGAAGGAAGCGATCGGCGCAAAGGACGGAGAGATTGAAGAGGCCTCTTCGCTGATAGACGCGAGAATCAAGGAGTTGAGCGATTGGCGGGGCGAAACGCTAGCCAAGGTCCGGGCACTCATCCGGCAGGCCGACCCTGACGTGGTCGAAGAATGGAAGTGGCGGGTTCCGGTGTGGTCGCACGCGGGCATCATCTGCACCGGGGAGACGTACAAGAACGCCGTGAAGATGACCTTCGCCAAGGGGGCTTCGCTGGAGGATCCTTCAAGGTTGTTCAATGCCAGTCTTGAAGGTAATACCCGACGTGCGATTGATGTGCATGAAGGCGATGAGATTGATGAAGAGGCGTTGAAGGTGCTGATTAACGCCGCCGTCACCTTCAACACTTCGCGAACGACCTAGCGTGCCAAAACGGTGAAATGAGAGCAAAGGAGGTGGGGTTATTCATCGTGATCCCACTGCGCGCGATATGGCGGGTCGAATCGCAGCCAGCATGGCCAAGGTCCAAAAACGACAGGCGAAAAAAAACCGCCTTTGCGGGGCGGTTCTTTTGTAAGCCCCAGTTTGCGGCTGAGGCTTGGTGCATCTCACGGACAACACTAGCGTGGGGGCATGGTATTAAGCTTTGCTTATCCTTGCAACGTTATTTTGCATTGATTGATTTACGTCATATGCAGGCATCACTAGAGAATTTCGGTGTTCTAAGCGATAGAAATAACCTGACAGAAATAACGTTTTACAAAAACACGTCATCACTTTGCCTTGGAACGTCAAAGACCAGCCGCTGCGCTGAAGATTCTAGGTTAATATGCCGGCGCTCACATGCTAATGCGGCTGTGAGGTTTGGCCAGTTACATAACGGTTTCACGCCCTCTGACACGGTTTTGCACCCGTGCCGGAATGATGGTTCGGGGGGAACTCAACCGGCCGCCTCACGGACAACATTAGCGTGTATATCCGAAGGCACGCGTGATCCGGTAAGTGCGCTGGAGGTTTGGCCCCCAACCTGGAGGCCAAAACGTATGAAGCTATTGCTGCGTACGCTGAGCCTCGTATGGAGATTGTTTAAAGCGTTTCGCTTTTACGAGTTCCTGCGAGACCACTTTGACGACCTGAAGTAACGGCCGTTGATGTGGGGAAAAGCCCGTTTCAGTTTCGGCTGAAACGGGCTTTTTTTTGTCTCTGTAAAGCTGTCAAAAGTAGGATATTTCTCGTTTTGGTGTCAGGCGCTTGTGGGACACTTCCTCGGCATCCGTAGGTGCTATCCGAAGATCTTGCTTCGCCACCTCCGGCCACCCCCCGCTCAAACCACAATCTGTGAACCCCCACCCCACGTTTCGCACCTTGAAGCCCCAGCCCGTCGGCCTAGGATGGGCCTCAGTGGTTGCACCGGACTGTTGGCCTGCGTTCCGCCATCGGCGCTGCCCATAACAATAAAAGACACACCTTGCCTGGACTGGAGAAAAACTGATGAAACCCCTGATTGGACTTATGCTGGGCGATGTCACCGGCATTGGCCCCGAGTTGGTCGTCAAGCTGTTGTCGACGCCTGAGGCACGTGAGCGGGCGGATGTGGTGATCATTGGTGACGAGCGTGTGCTCGAGCTCGGCATGCGTGACGCCGGTCAGCGCATTCCCTA
The DNA here is from genome assembly GCF_003151075.1 of Pseudomonas sp. 31-12. Lineage (NCBI taxonomy): Bacteria > Pseudomonadati > Pseudomonadota > Gammaproteobacteria > Pseudomonadales > Pseudomonadaceae > Pseudomonas > Pseudomonas sp. 31-12. Next base: position 4,213,081 of record NZ_CP029482.1, on the reverse strand, counting down.
CCAGAAGATTGTGCACCTGCGCGAGGCCGACCATTCCCAGGCGGCCGTGCCCTTGATCGATTTACACAACGTGGATCCTGCGCTGTATGAGCGAGGCCTGGTCAACGCGGAGTCGGGTCGTCTGACCGGCGAAACCCTGAAGATCATGACCGACATGGCCCTGGCCGGAGAGCTCGATGGCATCTGCTTCGCGCCGCTCAACAAGGCCGGGCTGCATCGCGGTGGGTGGAAGTACCACGACGAACACCAGATGTTTGCGGCCTGGACCGAACATGTCGGTTACTTCGGCGAAGTGAACATCATCCCGCAGTTCTCGACCTTTCGCGTGACCTCCCATGTGGCGCTGCGCAAAGCTGTCGACATGGTGCAACCGGACCGCATCGAAGGGGCGTTGCAACTGGCCCACGACACGTTGCGTGCACTGGGCAACAACGCACCGCGCATCGGCGTCGCGGCACTCAATCCCCATGGCGGCGAGAACGGTCTGTTCGGCGACGAAGAGATCACGATCATCCGCCCGACGCTCGAAGCCCTGCGCCTCAAAGGCCTGGCCTGCGAAGGGCCGTTCCCGTCGGACACGGTGTTTATCAAGGCGCGCAACGGCGATTTCGATGCGGTGGTGATCATGTATCACGACCAGGGCCAGATCGCGACCAAGCTGCTGGGCTTCTCATCCGGCGTGACCCTGACCGGTGGCCTGAAGACCGTTTACGCAACCCCGGCACACGGCGTGGCGTACGACATCGTCGGCAAAGGCATCGCTGACGTTGGCGCCATGGCGGCTGCATTCCGTGTCGCCGCCGACAACGCTGCCGCGCGCAAAGCCAAACGCTAAACACCTGCCAAGTGATCGAGAAAAGAATCGAGGCTGACACCATGTTCGAGAATTTCACCAAGACCGTCACCAAAACCAGCGGTGCCGAGATTGTCACTGTCGTCGGTGGCGAAGGTCCGCCGTTGCTGTTGATGCACGGCAACCCGTTCAATCACCTGTCCTGGCACAAGATTGCTCCGCGCCTGGCCAAGGATTTCACCGTGGTCTGCACCGACTTACGCGGTTACGGCGACAGCTCTAAACCGCAGGGCGGTGGCGATCACTCGGATTATTCCTTCCGCGCCATGGCCCAGGATCAGGTTGAAGTGATGCAGTCGTTGGGTTTCGAGCAGTTTTATGCCGCCGGTCACGACCGGGGCGCGCGGGTGCTGCATCGCATGTGCCTGGACCACGGTGACAAGGTGCTCAAGGCCGGTTTCGTCGACATGCTGCCGCAGCATTATTTGCTGAACAACGTCACGCGCCAGTGGGGCAAATTTTCCTGGCACTGGTTCTTCATGACCCAGGACGCCCCGACGCCAGAGCGAATGATGGACGCCGATCCGGAGTTCTTCATCCGCCGCAAGCTGTCGAAGACTGACCAAGGCACCAGTTTCTTCGGGCCCGAAGCGCTGGCCGACTACATCCGCTGCATCAAGAACCCTGCCACCACCCACGCCATGTGCGAAGACTACCGCGCGACCTTCGGCATCGACCTGGACATGGACACCGCCGACTTCGAGGCGGGCCGCCGGATTGACAACCCGGCGCTGATTCTCTGGGGCGAAAAGGGCGGCGTTGGCCGCAACCATAACGCCGCAGAAATCTGGAGCCGCTACGCCACCAATATCGTGCAAACCGCCACTGTGCCCTCGGGCCATTACCTGCAGGAAGAATGCCCGGACGAGACCTACGAGGTGTTGCACGGCTTCTTCAAGTAACGCAATGACAGGCGGTCCGGGATGACCGCCTGCCCACTAGAACTATAAAAAAAGGTGGAAAAATGATTCCGACTACGCTTGCGCAAAAACGCAGGGCAACGCTGACGTTCGTGTTGCTGTGCATCATGGCTTTCATCATGTACGTGGACCGCACCAACCTGGCCGTCGCCGCCCCGACGATCAGCAAGGAGCTGGGTTTCAGCAACACCAACCTGGGCATGATGTTTTCCGCCTTCGCCATCGCTTACAGCTGTTTCATGATTCCCGGCGGCTGGTTCAGTGACCGTATCGGCTCACGCAAGGCGATGTTGCTGTACGGCATTATCTGGTCGGCGGCGACCATTGCCACGGGGCTGGTCAGTGGTCTGGTGGTGCTGGTGATTGCACGCTTCGTGGTCGGGATCGGCGAAGCGCCGATCTACCCGACAGCCGCGCGCATGATCGCCCGCGCCATTCCCATCACCCAACGCGGCACGGCCCAAGGCATGATGCATGCGTCCGGACGCCTGGCCAATGCACTGGCGCCTTTGATCGTGACGTTCATGATCATTCAGTTTTCGTGGCGACTGACCTTCGTCATTCTCGGCGTGGTGACGCTGATCTACATGTTCGTCATGTATTTCAGCCTGAGCGAATCGAAGAAACTGCTCGAAACCGCCGCCGTGCCGCTACCACCCGTGGCGGCCAAACCGGTGAATTGGCCGCAGATGCTGCGCAAAGTGTGGCCGGCCGCGGCCACCTGTTTCTGTCACGGTTGGGTGCTGTGGTTCTTCCTGAACTGGATTCCATCGTTCTTCACCCAGCGCTACGGCATGGACCTGACCCACACCGCGTTGTTTTCGACCTTTGTGCTGCTGGGCGGCACCGTCGGCACCGCAGTCGGCGGCATGCTCTCGGACTGGCGCTTCAAGGTCACCGGCAACCGTCTGCGCTCGCGTCGCGACTTGATCATCTTCGGCTTCCTGGCCTCGATCATTGGCCTGATTCCGCTGTTGTTCACCCACGACCTGATGATCTGCGCCTGCGGCCTGAGCTTCTCGTTCTTTTGCTCGGAATTGGCGGACTCGCCGCTCTGGGTCATCGGCACCGAGGTATCCCACGAACATTCCGCAACTTCCAGCGCGTGCACGTTCACCGGCATGGCCCTGGCCGGTGCCGTGTCGCCGGTAGTGATCGGTTGGTTGCTGGACATCACGGGGAACAACTGGGCGGTGGCGTTCGGTGCTTCCATCGCCGTGGTGCTGATGGGGCCGGTGTTGGCGATGTTTATCACGCTGGATGACGAACCTGCACCCGAGCCCGTTTCATCTTCGCATCCACAAGCTGCGGTGACTCAGGGCTGAGCCGAAACGGTTTGATCCTCCCTGACCGATAGCCGCCGTCTCCCATGTGGCGGCTATCGTCTGTTTTAGCTGATACCAATTGGCCATCTAATCCATTAGAGTGTGCGCCGCCCGAGAGATGGATCCCGGGCAACATCTCATGGAGTTTTTCAGTGAAGTACCTCAGTAAAGTTGCCGCGGTAGCCTTGTTCGGTCTGGTTCTGGCGGGTTGCACCGGCACACCGATGAACACCCAGCATTATGAAAGCAGCCAATACACCGTCCTGGGTCACAGTGAAGCGAGCGCCACTGGCCTGTTGCTGTTCGGCGTGATCCCGATCCAGCAGAACAACCGTTTTGTTCGCGCTCAGAACGCGGCGATCAAAGCCAAGGGCGGCGACGCAATGATCAACACCCAAGTGCAGGAAAACTGGTTCTGGGCCTGGGTCCTGACCGGTTACACCACCAAAATCTCCGGTGATGTGGTCAAGCTGAAAAACGTTCAGTAAGCCCAATACCCGATCTTGATTGCGGATGCGCAATTGTGGCGAGGGGATTTATCCCCGTTGGAGTGCGAAGCGCTCCCAACATCTTCGACAGTGCCGAGATCTTGGGGCTGCTTCGCAACCCAACGGGGGTTAAACCCCCTCGCCACAGGGTGAGCGAGTTGCTTGGTCAGTGGCGTTCCGTCACGCGGGACTGCGCAGCCACCCGGTTCCTTCCCGACCACTTCGCCTGATAGAGCTGCTGATCAGCACGTTTGATCAGTGAGGTGGTATTGCTGTCCGATGACTCGGCCAGCCCGATGCCGATACTCACCGTGACGTGCCCGACCGTGGCAAAGCTAGCCGCGGCAATCGCGGCGCGGATCTTCTCGGCAACGACCTCGGGGCTCTCCGGCTCCTCGATTTCCGGCAACAGCACCGCAAACTCCTCACCGCCGTAACGGGCCACGAAATCAGTGGCGCGGGTGTTGTCCTGAATCAGCCGGGCGAGCTGGTGCAGCACCTCATCGCCAATCGCATGGCCGTGGGTGTCGTTGATTTGCTTGAAGTGGTCGGCGTCGATGAACAGCAACGCAAACGGCCGTCCAGTGCGTTGGAACAGCAGGTTGCACTCGTCCAGTTTTTCGTCAAATCGCCGCCGGTTGTACACGCCGGTCAGCGCATCGTGGGTGGCCAGTTTCAACAGATCGGCATTGGCCCGGGTGAGGGCGGCGGTGCGTTGCGCGACGGTGGCTTCCAGCGACGCATTGGCTTCCTGCAACTCGCGTTCCTTGCCGAGCAAGGACTGCGTCATGCCCTGGAGCGATTGACCCAACTGGGCAATTTCCCGCACCGGATGGTCTTGGGGGAACGTTGCACCTGGCTGTTGGTTCTGTACCCGTTTGGCCGATTTGGCCAACAATTCGATCGGGCGACTGAGGTACAGCGCCAGGTAATAAGCGACCAAGGCGAACACGATCGCGGCAATCACGCCCAACAGCAGCAACTTATAGAACAGGATGCGTGCGGGCTGAAGCGCGATATCCAGCGGTTGCCGGACCGCGATGTACCAGGCAAGGTCCGTACTCGAAGGCGTCGGCACCGCGACAACGCTGGTCAGGTAACCATTGCCTACTGACCAGCCAGCGGTGTCGGAATGGTTTTCCCGGGCCTGCGGCATGTTCGGCACGTGTTGCCCCATGAGCGCTTCCGGATAGAGCACTTTGCCGTCGTGGTCGACGATCAGCGCCTCCACTTCAGGCGTCATGTCTTTGCGCAGCACGGCCGAGTCGACAATTCGCGTCGCCCAGCTCCAATGGGCATGCGCGCCCAGCACACCGATCACCTGGCCATTGGCATTGCGGATCGGTGCGGCGAAATCGATGAAGCGCAACGGCTCGCCAGTGGCAGTTCCCGGCAGCAGTTTGGCCAGCAACACCGCTTCGTGCGGATCACCGGTGTAAGCACCGCGCATCCCGGCCTGGAACCACGGACGCTCCTTGACCGATTGATTCACCAGAAGGCCATTCACGGCTTGCCGCACACGCCCGTCGGCGTCTGCCACGCCCATCCAGGCGTACTCGGCGCGGGACTGCGAACGCAGCTCCATCGACGACAAGATGTCCGGATCGTTGAGGTCGCCATTTTTGAACAGCGGGGCTCGACTGAGCAAAGACACTTCGAGCTGACGTTCATGCAGTTGCGCGCCCAACAACTCGGCCGCAGACCTTGCCGTGCTCAACAACGCATTGCCGCTCGCCTGCTTCATCTGCTCGGTGGCGATGTGGCCGACATAAAAACCCACGCTGACCAGCGTGAGCAGCGACAAGCCGGCAAACCAGAGTGTCAGGTGACTACGCAGACTGGCTTTGATCATGGGGGCCTGACTGAAGTTTTTTTTGGAATCGCGGCATGGTATGCGCAATGGAGGGGTCGCTGCCAGTGGCGGCGCTTTCATGGCTCGGGAGGATCGAGGGTAGGGAAGTGTGTTGAGCGACCTTTCTTCCGGAGTGTTTCAAACACCCCATCCTTCCCGCACAGCCCGTCGAATCGCCTCCAGCAACATCGCAAACGCCGGGTTGTCGTTGTTCTCGCGCCAGATCAAATGCAACTCGCTCTGCACCCCTTCGCCCAGATCGATGTCGCGAAACACCACGTTTTTGAACACCACGCTGGTGGCGCAGCGAGGCACCAGGGCCAGGCCCATGCCGGCGTTGACCAAGGCCAGGATGGTCAGCGACGAGCCGAGCCATTGCACGTATTCCGGCGCCACGCGGGCAGAACGGAGCATACCGGTCAGCAGTTCGTTGAACGGCGGGTAGGCGGCGTGGGAGTACATTAGGAACGGTTGCGCATCAAGGTCGTTGACCGACACGGTTTGTGTGCTGGCGAGCCGATGGTGACTGGGCACGGCCAGCACAAAGGGTTCACGCACCAGGCACTCGGTGGCGTAGCCCGGCTCCAGCAGCGGCGCGCGGACGATGCCCAAGTCGATACGCCGCGCACGCAACGCTTCGTGTTGCTGGTAGGTGTTCATCTCCGACAGATCGATTTTCACATGGGGCTGTTTGAGTCGCGCCTCGGCGATGACCTTGGGCAGAAACTCGTACACCGCGCTGCCAACGAAACTGATGTTGACCGAGCCGATGTCCCCTTCGGCAAAGCGCCGCGCCGTCACCGCGGCTTGCTGGGCACGCTCGAGCAGGTTCTGCGCCTCGATGAAAAACGCCCGGCCGGCGGCGGTCAGCGCAACGCTGCGAGTGGTGCGGGTAAACAGCTCGACACCCAGATGATGCTCCAGCAGTTGAATCTGCCGACTGAGGGGGGGCTGGGTCATGTTCAGCCGTTCGGCGGCGCGACGGAAGTTGAGTTCGGTCGCCACCGTGGTGAAGCAGCGCAATTGAGTCAGTTCGAACATTGATCTAATCCAGGTATCAATCGAATGCAAAGTTAGATTAGACGGGATCAATACCGGCGTCCATGATCGGCCTGTCCCTAAAAAAACAATGATCGGGAGTTACCCCTTGAATACCCTCCAGAGTCCGCCGGACCCGACTGTGCTCGCCCGCGCTGCGGCCAAGGTGAAGCGCCACGTGCTGCCGCTGTTCGTGGTGATGTTCATCGTCAACTACATCGACCGGGTCAACATCGGCTTCGTGCGCAGCCACTTGGAGACCGACCTCGGTATCGGCGCAGCCGCCTACGGCCTGGGCGCCGGGCTGTTCTTCATCGGTTACGCCATCTTCGAAGTGCCCTCCAACCTGCTGCTGCAACGCTACGGCGCTCGTGCCTGGCTGACGCGGATCATGTTCACCTGGGGCGCGGCGGCGATGGCCATGGCGTTCGTGCGCGGCGAAACCAGTTTCTACGTGCTGCGTTTTATTCTCGGGGCGGCCGAAGCAGGTTTCTTTCCCGGCATCATTTACTACTTCACCCAATGGCTGCCGTCGACCGAACGGGGCAAGGCCATGGCGATCTTTCTCAGCGGTTCGGCCATTGCCTCGGTGATCTCCGGTCCGGTGTCCGGCGCGCTGCTGAACGTCAGCGGGTTCAGCCTGCATGGCTGGCAGTGGATGTTCCTGATTGAAGGCTTTGCCTCGATCGTGCTCTGTGGATTTGTCTGGTTCTGGTTGAAGTCCCATCCGCGTCAGGCGAACTGGTTGAGTGCCGAGGAGAAGGATGCTCTGGTAGGCGCCATCGCCCTGGAACAGCAGGCCCGCGAAGCCACGCAGACGGTCAGGCCGTCGATGTTCAAATTGCTCGCCGACAAGCAGATCGCGCTGTTCTGCTTCATCTATTTCTCCATCGCCCTGACCATCTACGGCGCCACGTTCTGGCTGCCGAGCATGATCAAGAAGATGGGCAATCTCGGCGACTTCCAGGTCGGCCTGTTCAACTCGATTCCCTGGATCATTTCGATCATCGCGATGTATGGCTTCGCTGCCATGGCCAGCAAATGGAAACACCAGCAGGCCTGGGTTGCGCTGACGCTGGTGATCGCCGCGTTCGGCATGTTCATGTCCACCACCGGCGGGCCGATCTTCGCCTTCGTCGCCATTTGCTTTGCCGCGATTGGTTTCAAGGCTGCCTCGGCGTTGTTCTGGCCGATTCCACAAGGCTATCTGGATGCGCGCATCGCTGCTGCCGTGATCGCCTTGATCAACTCCATTGGCAACCTCGGCGGTTTTGTCGCGCCGACGGCGTTCGGTCTCCTGGAGCAAAAAACCGGCTCCATCGAAGGCGGCCTCTATGGGTTGGCGGCCACTTCACTGGTCGCGGCGGTGGTGATCTTCTTTGCTCGCACGGCACCTCGTGGCGATGCACGCAGTGTGCTGACCGCCACCCCACAACAATCTCCAAGTCACCCCGCATTGAAACCTGATCCAAAGGGAGCAGCTTCTTGAAAATCACTCGAGTCACCGTCACCCCCATCGCCTTTCGTGATCCGCCGCTGCTCAATGCCAGCGGGATTCATGAGCCCTTCGCACTGCGCTCGATCATCGAGATCGAAAGTGACAACGGCTATATAGGTTTGGGTGAAAGCTATGGCGATGCCCCGGCGCTGTTGATCCAGCAGCAACTGCAACAGCAACTGATCGGTCTCGACCCGTTCAACCTCAATCAGCTGCGCCGCATCGTCCAGGCCACGGTGGCGGCGAACAAACCGGCGAGCATTGCCGGTGCGGAACTGGCGCCCGGTTCCCACGCGAGCAAAGCGGTCAGCAACGCCTATTCGGCGTTCGAAGTGGCGTTCCTGGATTTGCAGGCGCACTCGCTGAACGTGCCGTTGGTGGACCTGCTGGGCGGAGCGATCCGCGACGAGATTCCGTTCAGCGCCTACCTGTTTTTCAAGTACGCGCAACATGTCGATTCACCCTACAAACCGGACAATTGGGGCGAAGCCCTGAACGAAGAGCAGATCGTCGCCCAGGCGCGACGGATGATCGAGACCTACGGTTTCAAGAGCATCAAGCTCAAGGCCGGCACGCTGGCGCCGGAGCACGAAGTGTCGTGTATCAAGGCGCTGAAAAAAGCCTTCCCCGGCTACCCGTTGCGCATCGATCCGAACGGTAACTGGTCGCTGGAAACCTCGATTCGCATGGCCGAATTGCTCGGAGATGACCTGCAATATTACGAAGACCCGACGCCGGGCCTCGATGGTATGTCTGAGCTGCACAAACGCACGGGCCTGCCGCTGGCGACCAACATGGTGGTCACCGATTTCGATGAGTTCCGCCGCAGTGTGGCGCTGAACAGCGTGCAGATCGTCCTCGCCGACCACCATTACTGGGGCGGCCTGCGCGATACCCAGGCGCTGGCAAAAATGTGCGACACCTTTGGCCTTGGTGTGTCGATGCATTCCAACTCGCACCTGGGCATCAGCCTGATGGCGATGGCGCATGTGGCCGCCGCGGTGCCGAATCTGGATTACGCCTGCGACACGCATTACCCGTGGCAGGAGCCGGATGAAGAGGTGATCAAGGGCGGCAAGATCCCGATTGTCGATGGCTGCGTGAAAATCACCCGTGCGCCGGGGTTGGGTCTGGAACTGGATCACGATCAGCTCGGCAAGCTGCATGACCAATACCTGACCTGCGGCATTCGCCAGCGCGATGACGTGAAACAGATGCAGCGTTACAAGCCCGGCTGGAAGGCGGTCAAACCGCGTTTTTGATCTGATGCACAGTGCCGCCTCGGGAGACTGAAAAAACTTCAGTCGGCACGACCGCGCATCTCGGCGAGAATCCGCGCGGCATCCCGTGCGGGAGGCAAGCCAAAGACGCGAGCGTAGTCGCGGCTGAACTGAGTGGCGCTTTCATAGCCGACGTCGAAAGCGGCGCTGGTGACGCTTTTAGCGTTCGCCAACAACAGTGTCCTTGCCTGAAGCAGCCTCACGCGTTTTTGATACTGCAAGGGGCTGAGCGTGGTGACGGCTTTGAAATGGCGATGAAACGCAGACACGCTCATCGACGCTTTCCGGGCCATTTCATCGACCCGCAGCGGCTCGGCGAAGGCGCGGCGGATCCACTGGATGGCCAGGCTCACGCGAGCCATGGCCGTATCGGGCGCAGCAATTTCGCGCAGCATCCAGCCGTGGGGCCCATGCAAAACCCGATAGAGAATCTCCCGCTCGTACACCGGACTCAGCGCCGCGATGTCCGCCGGCCGGTCCATCAATCGCAGCATGCGCACCCAGGCATCCATCAGCACGGGCGTGACCGCAGCCACGGAAAAACCGGCCTCCTGTTCAGGCGGTGCGGCAGGTTTTGGCAGGTCCGTCAGCAACGTCGCCAGAACGACAGGGTCCAGCGTCAAGGCGACGGCGAGATACGGTTCGCCGGTTGTGGCCGGATGCACACTGCCGACCGCCGGCAGTTCGATCGACATCACGAAATAGGTTGCCGGGTCATACCGCAACGTACGATCGCCGACGGTCATGGACTTACTGCCCTGCAGGATCAGGTTGATCATCGGTTCATAGACCGCCGCCAGCTGATGTTCGGGGATCGCACCCTGGACCATGGCCACGCGCGGAATTCCAGTCTCTGTACGCCTGTTTTCGGCCCTTGCGGCAAGAGCCCTGAGTTCATTCAGTTGATTTTCCATGGGGAGACATCTGACAGCAGGGGGACGCACGACGCAAGCAAAAAGCAGAAACAGGCAGGATTGCAGTAGTAACGGCTGCGCCCGCCAGTTGTTCTGTGGTTACCGTGGTGGCTCACCTGATTAACAGTGGAGCAAGCCATGAGCGTCATCGTCATCACCGGCGGCAGCCGAGGCATCGGCGCCAGCACCGCAATGCAATGTGCCCGGCGCGGAATGGGCGTCATCCTGACCTACAAGAACAACCAGAAAGCGGCCGATTCGGTTGTTCAACGCATCCAGTCCGAGGGTGGCAAAGCTGTTGCCCTCGAACTCGATGTCAGCGATGCCGGAACGTTCGGCGTGTTCGTCGCTGCGGTACGGCAGGCGCTGCAATCGAACTGGCAAGCCACGACCCTGGGCGGTCTGGTCAACAATGCCGGCCACGGTCTGTTCAATCCGATTGAGACGGTCACCGAGACGCAGTTCGACGACCTCATGAATGTTCACCTCAAGGGCCCGTTTTTCCTGACCCAGGCCTTGTTGCCGCTGATGGAGGAGGGCGCGAGCATCGTCAACCTGACCAGCGCGACGACACGCGTGGTCACCCCGGGCGTGGCGCCCTATGCCGCGTTCAAGGGTGGGCTGGAAATCCTTACACGTTACATGGCCAAGGAGTTTGGCGAGAGGCGCATCCGTGCCAACGCCGTCTCGCCCGGTGCCATTCGCACCGAACTGGGGGGTGGCTTGAGCGAAGAATTCGAGACGCTGCTGGCCTCGCAGACGGCGCTCGGTCGCATTGGTGAACCGGACGATGTCGGTCGTGTGATCGCCACGCTGATGTCCGAAGAAAGTGGCTGGATCAACGCGCAGTCCATTGAAGTTTCCGGCGGTTACGTCATTTGAATCAGCGAGGCACATTCCATGCTTGATCATGTTTTTATCTCCGTGAGCGACACCCGGCGCTCCGTCAATTTCTACACCGCGGCGCTCGCACCGCTGGGGATCTCTCTCCGGCTGGATTACGACGGCAAGGACGGCCCGCCCGGTCACCCGGACCTCAAGGGTTTCGGCGCACAGGGCCGCGTATTTTTCTGGCTGCGTGAAGGTGCGGTGGAGGGACGGGCTGCTCATGTCGGGTTCGTTGCGAACAGCCGGGATGAGGTCGATGCAGCCTATGCCGCTGCGATGGAAGCGGGCGCAACGGATCACGGTGCTCCTGGCGCACGGTTGCATTACGACCCGAACTATTACGCGGCCAACGTACTGGACCCGGACGGGTACAGCATCGAGTTCGTCTATAAAAACTGGCAGCACCCACAATGAGCACGCTGCTGATTTACGGCGCAACCGGGTACACCGGCCGGATGGTGGCGGCACAGGCGAAAGCTGAGGGGCTGGACTTCGAAATCGCCGGTCGCGACGAGACAAGGGTGGCGGCACTCGCGCGGCAGCTGAGCGTGCCTTATCGCACCTTCGCGCCAGACGCTCAAACGGCGCAAGCACTGAGCGGCGTCACCGTCCTGTTGAACTGCGCCGGCCCTTTTGTGCGCACGGCAGAGCCTTTGATGCGGGCCTGTATCGAGGCCGGAGTCGACTATCTCGACATCACCGCCGAGATCAACGTTTATCGACTGGCTGAACGGTTGGGTGAGGAAGCCGGCGTGATGCTGTTGCCCGGCGTCGGCTGGGACGTTGTCCCCACGGACTGTCTTGCCATGCACGTTGTCCGCCGCGTCGACCATCCGCAGTCGCTGCGGATCGCGCTGCAGGTTGCAGGCTCCATGTCGCGCGGATCGGCCAACAGTGTCGGCGAGATCATCGGTGCAGGATTGATGGCGCGGGTTGACGGCGTACTCGTTCCTGCGCCGGATGCGCAACCGCGTCACTTCGATTTCGGCGCCGGGCCTGTGCTCTGTGCGCCGCTGTCGTTTGGTGATCTGGTCACGGGTGGGCGCTCGACGGGCATCGCGAACATCGCCATGTTCGTTCACATCAGCGGAGAAGCTTTCCCCGAGGGTGACTTGTCACAGCTTCCCGATGGCCCCAGCGAGCAAGAGCGCTTGTCTCACCGGGCGCGTGCGGTTGCGGAGGTGACAGGGGCCGATGGGCAGGTGGCGCGGTCGAGGATCGAGACCCTAAACGGCTACTCCTACACACCGTTGGCCGCCGTGGAAGCCGCGCGACGCGTGTTGGCCGGGGAGCGGCGTTCCGGCTTCGAAACGCCGGGTCGTCTGTTCGGTGTCGAATTTGCCGAGAGCATTGCCGGTACGGTGATTGTTGATCTTTAAGGCTGGTGCCGAAGGCACAGCAAGCGTTCGATCTGCGCCAGTTCCCAAGTGCTGAGCAAACTGACAGGGTCGGTGCCGTAACGTTGCCAGTGGCCGAGTTCACCTTCGCGGCCGTCCGGGCTTTGGCAACGTTGGCAATGCAACAGGCGATTGCCGTCGACACCGAGGCTCAGGCGCCAGCCTTCGATATCGACGTGCACCTGGCCGGACTCAGGCTGTTCGGCAAGGAGTATCAGACGCCGAACTTCCAGCGCGGCGTCGCGCAATTGCTGGTAAACCTCGCGGTTGGTCAGGGGGGGCACAGGGTACTCCGGTGGAATCGCGGGGTTGCACAGGATAGAGTCTGCGCTTGCCGCTGTCAGCGGGTAGCGGTTCGATATTCCACCGGCTTGCAGGAAGACGTTTCAGCCGGGTGCGAGCTGATGCCCGAGCGGTTGGTCACAGATGATTTGGAGCAGGACATGAAGAACGCCGCAGCCCTCACCCTGGCCCTGGCTCTCACTGCGGGGTTGTCCGGTGCGCAAGCCCGGGCAGCCGGCGATGCTGAGGCGGGGGCGACACTGTTCAAGCGAATATGCGGCGGCTGCCATCAGGTCGGGGAGTCGGCGCGTGGTTCGTTCGGGCCGCAACTCAATGGCATTTTTGGACGCCCGTCTGGCAGCAGCACAGATTATCAATATTCCGACGCCATGAAATCGGCCGGCATCGTCTGGACCCGCGAAACCCTGACCGCGTACCTTGAAAATCCAAAGGAAGTGGTGCCCGGCACCCGCATGATTTTCTGGGGGCTCAGCGATCCGGAAAAGATCGAAAACCTGTTGGCGTATCTTCAGACCTTTCAGCCGCAGTAGGACGTCCCGACGTTCGCCAAGGATAAAAATATCGATGCAACGAACCACCTCGCGATTGCTGTTAAGGCCGCCTCGATCCGAAGACCTGGCCAGCCTGTTTGCTATCTACGGCGACCCTGCCACGAACCAGTACAACCCGGCCGGGCCTTTGACTGTGATTGACCAGGCTGAAACGCTGCTGGAAGACTGGATTCGCCACTGGACCCTACACGGTTACGGGCTGTGGACCATTACCACCCGTGCTTCCCCGGATTGCGTTATCGGTTTCGGCGGGATGGGTCTGCGCAAATTTGGTGAAGTCGAGCTGCTGAACCTCGGTTATCGATTGGCCGTGACTGCGTGGGGGCAAGGCTATGCGACCGAATTGAGCAGGGCGGCGCTTGAATATGGATTCGATGAGCTGAAGGTGCCGGAGGTTTTTGCGCTGGTCAGGCCTGCCCACACCGCCTCGATAGGCGTGCTGGAAAAGATCGGCATGCAACGTGTCGACGTGCTGGATGACGTACCGGGGCAGGCGCCGAGTCTTGTTTACAAAGTCAGTCGGTCCTTGATCGGGGACTGATTTATTTTTGCGCATGAAAAGCCCGGCGGGATGGGTCGGGCTTTCATTGAGTACCGCGGTGAAGCGATGTTGACTTCGATGTGTCAGGAGTAGACCCTTGGTTTCGATGATTTTCAGAGCTGTAGCTTGAATGTTCTTTCTGAATATAAACCCCAGTTATTGTTTGATTTTATAGTTGTTCATGGGTTTGCACTTACATGATGTAGGGGCAATCAATCAATGGAAGTGATGTTGATCACTTCTGGGAGGCAAGGATGCAGGAAAAAGTTATTTCTCTATCTTCAATTCGTTGTTTTATTCGGCATCTGTGCGAGCGGCATCACTCGCGTGATTTCGCAATAACGTTGCCTTCGTCGCTCAACTACATGCGTGTGGGTTCTGTTGAAAGTTATGTAACTGGCCGCTTGCCTGCTTGGTGAAGTGCACGTTCAGTTTTCTATAACCTGCTCTCAGGGTTTGCATCGCGCGCAGCGGGATACGTATAAACGTTGAATAATAAAACGGAGTCATCATGGCAAATCACTACCGCGAACTGCTCGCAATCCCCGGCGTAATGGGGTTGGTGGTCGCGAGCTCCATTGCCCGTTTGCCCCAGGCAATGATCGGTATCGGCATCATTATCATGTTGGTGCAGCAGACGGGTCTTTATTGGCTGGCCGGTTCAGTCGCGGGCACTTTTACATTAGCGAATGCGCTGTTCGGCCCGCAAGTATCGAAACTCGTTGATCGGCGAGGTCAAAGTCGGGTTCTGCCGCTTATGACTGCTTTCAGTGTTGGCATGTTGTTGGCGCTGATACTTGCGGTGTATATGAAGGCTCCGCCTGTCCTGCTTTTTATCCTTGCTGCACTGGCGGGCACGATGCCAAGTATGCCCGCCATGATAAGAGCGCGCTGGTCACAACTGTTCCGTGGCAAGCCGCAATTGCACACGGCCTTTTCCCTGGACACGGTTATCACTGAGATGGCCTTTATTATCGGCCCACCCCTGGCCATTGGTTTGAGCACCCGTTTCTTCGCCGAAGCCGGGCCGCTGGTTGCCGTCTTGCTGCTGGTCATCGGTGTGACAGCTTTTCTGCTGCAACGGCAGACAGAACCGAAGGTGGTCGTGGGCCGCAAGGAGAACGCAGGCTCGGCTTTGCTGATCCCCGGCCTTCGCACGATTGTCCTGGCGCTGCTGGCGATGGGTGCGATTGGTGGATCAATCGATGTGGCGGTGGTTGCCTTCGCCAACGCGCAAGACTGGCCAGCGTCTGCCAGCTTCATTCTGGCCGCCTATGCGCTCGGCTCCCTGATAGCTGGCCTGACGTTCGGCGCGTTAAGGTTTTCCTTGCCGGTTGAAAAACAGTTCTTCGTTGGAGTACTGGTCACGGCCGTCACCGGCGTACTGCCGATTTTCTCACCGAACGTCTACATCCTCTCGGGGATGCTATTTGTGGCCGGCATGTCATTTGCGCCAACGATGGTCGTGGTCATGAACCTCGGTACGATCATTGTTCCACCGTCCCGGATCACCGAAGGTCTGACGTGGATGTCGACGGGCATCAGCATCGGCGTAGCGCTCGGTGGCGTGGCCGCGGGTCTTATCATCGATGTCTACGGCGCGCGGGCAGGTTTCGGTGTCGCCATTGTCGCGGGGATCTTCATGGTGGTGGTCGTGCTTCTGGGGCTACCTGCACTTCGCGCCACGTCAGCGGTTTGCGCCGAGCCGGGCTTCCAGTCATCAGCCCGCTAGAATGATCATTCACTCCCCAATACTGGAGAACCAGAATGGTCAGCAAAAACACGATTTGTCTCTGGTACGACGGCGCTGCGCTGGAGGCCGCGACGTTCTACGCCAAGACGTTTCCCGACAGCGCGGTGGACACCATTCTTCGCGCGCCTGACGACTATCCGGCGGGCAAGCAGGGCGATGTGTTGACGGTCGAGTTCACGGTGATGGGCATTCCTTGTCTCGGCTTGAACGGAGGCTCGGGGGTCAAGCATAACGAGGCGTTCTCGTTCCAGGTGGCGACCGATGACCAGGCCGAAACGGACCGCTTGTGGAACGCGATTGTCGGAAACGGCGGCCAGGAAAACGTCTGTGGCTGGTGCCAGGACAAATGGGGATTGTCGTGGCAGATCACGCCTCGTGTCCTGACGGATGCCATCAACCATCCTGATCCAGCGGCGGCCAAGCGCGCGTTCAACGCCATGATGCAGATGGGGAAAATCGACGTCGCGGCGATTGAAGCGGCTGTCAGGGGTTAACCCGGCCTGACGTTATCGCGCCAGTTGCTCCACCAGTTCAGGCGTCACGTAGTGCGGTCCGTCGAACAGGTACAGCGGATAACCGTCATAGGCCGCCAATTGCGGCTTGAGCTCGGCGGCGGTGGCGGAGCGGAATCCACCACCGAAGTTGGGCCGGAAGGCTTCGACGATGATGCGCACCCGGTCTTTGCCCAGACGCTGGCGCAAGGCGTCGGCGTAGGTCCTGGCGACCGGCGCGGTGCGGGCGTAGACACCGACGCCGTCCTGGAAGAACACGCCAATGTCATTCGGCAGCCACTGCTTGAGCCATTCGGCCGTGGCGACAGGGCCGATGTTGGCGCCGTCATACACGCTGATCCACAACGGTCGCGGTAACTTGGCCAGCAGGGCGGGCAGCTCTTTGGCGCGGGTCCAGCTGGGGTCGACTTCGGCGGGGAAATACCAGCCGGTGACGTGCAAGGGCGTCGGCAATTTGGCGATGCGTTCCGAGACTGCCGCCAGTTGCTCGATGTTGTCCCGTGAGCGGTTTTCGCTGAAATAGCCGGCCAGTCCGAGGATGACGTCTTGCGCCCAAGGGGCCTTGGCAATGCGTGCCCAATCGGGCAGAACCGGTACGCTGGGCAGGCCGGTCCCGGCAACGAATGCCTGATCGTCGACGACGGTCCACTGCACCAGCAGCTCACGGGCCCCCAGTTTTTCCCAATGGCCGTTGATGCCGACGGTCTTGTTGTCCGGCTGCCAGACGATGCCGACGATTCCTGGAGTCTGGGCCTTTTTGTCCGTCACGTAGAGCACGCCAGTCCCGGTGCCGAGAATGGCGGCAAACAACAGACCCGCAACGGTCGCGCGACTGGCGGTGTAACCAAGAATGTTCACGGAAGAGCCTTATTGATGCGCTGATGCCATTGGCTCAGCGAGGTGACGCCTTTGGCGTTCCAGTTAGCTGCGGCATCGGGGCCGAGGTGGAATTGGCCCTCGTTGAATTGCCAGACGATCACTTGCGGTTTGTGTTGGGCGAAATCCGCAGACTCCAGGTATTGCAGCAGCGTAGCCCATGGGCCGACATCGCCAGGGTTCCAGGTCAGCGCGACGGGACGGTCCAGGGCATTGGAAAGCTTTTGCGTAAAGCCCAGGTAAGGCTGGACGAAGCTGTTGCCGATCACCTGGACCGGTGCCGGTGCGTCATCGATCAGCAAGTCGTTCTGGGCCTGATGGCGAACGGTGTAAATGTCGCGACCAATCGATTTGCGCTTGATCGCCGGCAGGAAATTGCTCGCCAGATCACCGAACGCGCGACGGTCAAACCACTCGCCCAGCGCAGCGCCACCGCCGGGTTCGCCTTGCAGGCGGTAACGCTCGGTAATCAGTTGCGCCGTGGCGTCAGCGGTGTTTTCCGCACTCCAGGCTGTCCAGTGGTAGTCGGCGCGGTAAAACGCGGTCTGTTTGCCGTGTTCGGTGCGTTGCAGGACAGGCTTGATGTTCAGCGTGGTCAGGCCTGCCTGGCTCAGGTCGCTCTGCAAGTGCTCGTAGCGCTGCATCACGGTCGGGCTCAAGGGCTGATTGGCGGGCAGACGCGCGGCATAAAACGGCGCTTTCATCGGCACCACCAATACGACCAGACTGATGTGTTCCCGGGCAAGGTTCTGCTGGAGTTGTTTCACCAGCGCAATGTTGCGGGCCGTGCCGGGGTTGTCGACCTTGTTCAGGCTTTCCCAGGCCGGGAACAGCCAGCCACCTTCCCCGGTAATGACCGCCGAGGCCGCTTCAACACCGGAGCCCGACAGGCTCAATAACAAACTGGCAATAATGGCGGGAACCGGCAAGCGAGATTTCAATTGAAAGGTCATGGCGCGGTCTGGTCGACAAGGCCGATCAGGCGTGGAGCCTGCCGGGAGCCGACCAGGAACAGGCTGTAACGATCGCCGGCCTTGAAGGGCGCCAGCTTGAACGGCAGGCTGCTGTTCTGCTCGCAACTGGCAACCAGTGTCGCTTGCACCGGGTTGATCGTGCGCTGGGCCTGGCCGTTGAACGGCACCTGATTGAACACAGGGGCATGGTTGGCCAGTTTCACCCCGGCCTTTTCGCAACCGTTGGCCAGGTTGTACAGGTTGAGTTCGGCGCGCAGGTCTTTGCCGCGCAGCGGTGGGTCGATGACCAGGCGAGGTGCCTGTGCCGGGTCACTGTCGAGAATAAGCGTGACCCACGCACTTTTCGGTGCGCTCAGGCCTTTTATTTCGCGACCGTTGACGGTCACTTGCAGCGGCTGTCGCGAGTCCACGACCTGAAAAGGACTGGCGACCGTCGACTGGGTCGAAAGGGCGAAACTCGCGCCCTGGCCCACCTGGACCTGCATGGCGGTGTCGGAGGGATTGACCACCCGAACCCACGCGGAACCCTCGGGCAGTTTTGGCGCGTACAACTGGGCAATTTCAGGGGCGGCGTTTGCCCCCATCGGGATCAGGCCAAGTCCCAACCACAAACAGAATCGAATGTTCATGCAAGTCCTCAATAGGAATAAGTCAGGCGACCGAAGACACCTTGAGCGCGATCATCGCCCAGCACCTTGACGCGGTACTGCAGGGAGAAGTCGACATAGGAGCGGGGCGCGTTGTACGCGTCTTCGCGGAACCAGTAGCGCACGTTGTTGCCGACACCGATGCCGCCGGCTTTGCCGGACGATGAGTCCGACTTGCCGTCGGCGTCGGTGCCGCTGTTCATCTTCGAGTCGTAATCGAACGCGGCCACCACATGGGGGAACGTCACCCAGCGCGAGCCTGCGCCACCGATGGCATAGCTGCGGCCGACCTGCCATTCGCTGTTGAAATAGTCACGCGAATCGTTGACGTAATGTCCGGCTTCAGCGAACAACTGCGAAGTCCACCAGCTGGAGGCATCGACCCGCAGATCGGTCCCGACGCTTGCGCCATAGCCCAGACGCAGCAGCCAGTCACCGTCGACGTCCGACGATCCCAAGGGGAATGTGCGCTCGACGGCGGCCATCACGTTCAGCGACGTAAAGGGTTTGACCCGTACACCCACGGCACCTTGCAGTGCATCGAAACCGGTGTCCGAATCACTGTTCTTGCTCCACAGCGTGTCGGTGACGCGTCCGTAGAGTTCGACAAACCGTGCGTTGCGATAACCCAACGGACGCCAGGACAGTTCGGTGCTGTTTTGCAGGCTGTCATTGCTGCTATTGCCGCCGCTCGGCGCTGAGCTCAGGCCGCTGCTGGTGCTGTTGCCGCGATAACTGGTGGTGTTGGTCAAACCCCAGGTGCGCGAGACATCGGCCACGGCGCGACGGGTGTCGAACAGCTGCTGCGGGGACAGGTCCAGTTCACCGGCATTATTGGCGTCGATGACGCGCTTGAAGTAGCTGACGGCTTGCTCGTCCTCGCTGACCCGCATCGCGTTGTAGGCCGCATCCTGAGTGGCGGTCGGCGTGAGTCGGGTGTCGGCGTCGGCCTTGCGGAACGACACGTTGGCGCCGTCATCGTCGCCAGCCTGGACCGACAAGTAAGCGATTTGCAGGTCGCTCATCGATTCCAGTTCGCCCGTGTCCCGCGCTTGTTGCAGCCGTTCGCGTGCAGTTCGACGCTGGCCGATGGCGCTGTACAAACTGGCTTCTTCATAAGCAGGCAGGCTGCCCAGCGCCAAGGCCTGGGTAAAGTCCTCGCGAGCCCCGGCGTCGTCACCCGATTGCTGGCGCAGACGACCGCGTTGGGCCAGCAGCCGCGCGTCATCGCCTGTGAACTTGAGGCCCTCACTGGCTGCCGCAATGGCTTCGAGCACTCGTTTCTGGTCACTCAGGGCGCTGACGAGCAACCGCCGATACGCCGGATTCTGCGGCGCACGGGCAATGGCTTCATTCGCCAGGACGACGGCTGAGGCGGGGTCCTTGCTGGCGAGTGCGGCGTAGGCCTGGCCGGCCTTGTCGGTTCCGCCGTCGCGCTGGTTGCCCGGCCAGATATCGCAGACCAGGCCAAATGCCGTTTCCTGACAGTTCAAGGCCGGGGCCGGGAACTGGGCAACAGCGTTCAAGCCGTTGTTCTTCTGTCGCAGCGCCATTCTGGCGGCCGTGCGTCGAAGGGCCACTTCGCCGCCTTCGTCGTCGGCCAACGGTTGCAACTGATCGAGCGCCCGCTGAGGCTCGCCATGGGCCAGCGCGGCGTCGGCGGCGAAGAAACGAATGTCACGGGTTTCCGTTTCCAGCAGACCCTCGATAGCCAGAGCCTGGTTCAGGTCAGCCTGGGCCGCCGCTGTTTTGCCCTGACGATCAAGGGCGTAGCTGCGCAGAATCCACGGTGCGATTTCGCCATCGTCCTGAGCCAGTGCGCCGGAGGCGGCCAGCTCGGCCCCTCGGTAATCCTTGGCCGCGAGCAGGGCGCTGATCAGCAGTTGCTGATTGGCGCCGATTTCCGGTGCCCAGGCGACGGCTTTCCGGGCCTGATCCACGGCCAACGGCACTTGGCCTTGCTCCAGGGCGCGATAACCTTGGACGGCCAGCGGCGCCGCCAATTGTCGGCGAATCGCTTCGCGGCGCATCAGCAACGTATCGTCGTCCGGGAACACGGCCAGTGCCTGAGTGGTGGCCTGATCCGCTTCTTGAAGATGTTGTTGACGCTGCAACGACTCGATCAGCAGCAGTCGATAATCCATGCGCTTGGGTGCTTGAGCGATGGCTTTGCGCGACGCCTGTGCCGCAGCGCCGAAATCATCGCGATCATAGGCTTTGAAGGCCTGGGCCGCGGCGCCGAAACCCGGCGCCTGACGTGACGGTGAGTAGCGTTTGGGATGATCACGCAGATCCTTGTCCCGTTGCGCCAGCACGATCAGCGTGTTCAAACGGGTGATGTCGGCGCGCTGACGCAACGCTTCGCGGGCCTTGGCGATGGCCAGGTCGTAGTCTTTGCGCTCGTAGGCGCTGTAGGCCTCGTTGGCGGTGACATAGGCCGGGCCGGTCAACGGCAATGGCAGCGTTTGGGCATGAACCAGCGCAGGTATCAGGCTCAGCCCCGTAGCCATGAGGGTCAGCAAGGGGCGATTCATGCCGGTAGCTCCGCAGGGTAGTGGCTGTGCTGACGTGCCACGGCCTTTTCGATGGTGGCGCGGGGCAGCACGCCGCTGTCGACCAGATAGTCGCCGATGCGTCCGTGACGCTGCGGGCGGTACTGCAGCATGGTGCGGTTGAACACGTCGCGATCCAGCAGGCCCATTTCGATCAACAGATCACCCAGCAGTGGCGCGCGGGCATCCGGTACGGATTGGCCTTCGCGCACGTTCATCAGGCGCAACTGCGCGACAATTTCGCTTTCACGGGCGATCAGTTGCACCGGCTCGCTGCCCAGCACCTCACTGACTTGTTGCAGACCTTCGGCCGGCAACGGACTGGCCACGGCCAGTTGTGCTCGGCCGTCGGCATTCAAACCTACCGGCACCACACGCCAGCGCAGGGCGAATTCATCGTCCAGGGTAAGAGTCGACGTCTGCGCCTTATGGGCCACATCGAACACCCGCGGCAGGTCATTCTGGAAAGCGATGGCTTCGGCCAGCGTCTCGTCGTCCAGCCAGCCATTGCTGAGCAAGATCCGCCCCAATGGCATGTGACGGGTTTTCTGTTCGGCGAGGGCGTTTTGCAGGTCGGTTTCGTTGATCGCCTGCCAGGACAGCAACACGCTGCCCAGCTTGCGCGGTGCGGCAGCGACCAGGTCGGTGGAGGGGAAGTCGTGCATGGTCTTGTCCCACACCAGTTTGCGGTTCATGACCTTGCCGACCAGGAACATCCGCCAGGCCCGTGACGCAGCCATGAAGTTGACGAAGTTGCCCACGACCATGCGCGGGATCGACAGCAAACCGTGCTGCCAACCGTACAGCACGGTGGTGAAATAGCAGCGGTGGGCGATGCGCCAGGCCAGCGCGACACCGTTGGCCAGCAGCAAGTATTTGATGAAACCGTTGGTTTCGAATGGCGTGGGGAAACTCACGTCCCACAGGCCGCTCTGGCGCAGGATGATCAGGCCCAGCAGCTGTACCAGAATCACGTAGGCGATGATGCTGACGAACGCCGTCACCACGCCTTTGCGGTCACGAAACAGCAGATACCGGTTGGCCAGCGAACCGTTCCAGCCCATTTGCTCCCAGCCTTGCAGGCCGATGCCCAGTGTCCAGCGGGCTTTCTGGCGGAACGCGGTGCGGAAGGTGTCGGGAAAGAACTCGCGCACGCACAAGGGCATCTTCAGCGTCGATTCGTAAGGCTTGCGAAACCAGGATTTGCGCAGCACGCGAAACTGCACCGGGAAGCGCACGAAGATCGCGTTCATGCCGACCTTGGCCAGGCGTGCGCCAACGTCGTAGTCCTCGGTGAGGCTGTCGGTGTTGAACGGCTGGTTCTGGGTTTCCCCGGCCAGCACACGCAACGCGCGGTGTGAAAAACAGGTGCCAACGCCGGCAGACGGCACCGTGTCGGTCATGCTTTCACGCACCACCAGGTCCTTGCCGTGCCATTCGGCGAACTCGTCCATGTAGGTGCCGGCCACCCATTCGTACCAGTTGCGTTCCAGCGACACCACGGGCAACTGGATCATGTCCTTGCGCGGCAGCAAGTAGTTGAACAGACGCAATTCCATCGGGTGCAGCACGTCTTCACTGTCGTGCAGCACCACCCCGGCGAAGGTCATGCCGTGGGTTTTCTCGTGCAGGAAAATCGCCTGGATCACCCAGTTCAGACAGTCGGCCTTGCAGGTCGGCCCGGCATGCGGGACTTCCACGCGGTGCAACTGCTTGTAGCGCCGCCGCATGCGTTCGACTTCATCGATGGTGCGCTGGTCGTTGATGTAGGTGCCGACGAAAACCACATAGTTTTGGTAATCGAGGGTCGACACCATGTTTTCGATCATCGGCGCGATGACGTCATATTCCAGCCAGGCCGGGACCATGATTGCCAGCGGCTGTTCATCCCGGGCCATTAACTGCTCGGCGGTCAGCGGCCGGTATTTTCGGTCCGCGGTGAACTTGCGAAACAGGCGGCGAGACCAGTACCACAGGTCAATGAACAGATCGTCCAGGCTGGAGATCAGGATCAGCACCGCGACCGCGATGGTCGAGAACTCCAGGAAGCTGTAGTAGTGGGCCAGCCAATAGGGCCAATAAAGCGACGTCATCGAAGGGTTCCGTTACTGGCGATTGCGACGGGCGTTGCGGCCAGCCAGCAACAGGATGAGAACCAACAGGATGCCACCCGGAATCAGCCACAACAGCGACGGTGTCCGCCAGGCGTCGAGGCCTTTGGGTTCTTCGTTGTCGATCAATTGGCTGCCGCTTGGATCTTGAGTGTCGAAGGTGGTCAGTGCGCCGTTGTCGCCCAGGATCGCCACATCACCGCGGGTCAGCAGAATCTGTTTGGCGAAGCGTGGTGTGTCGGTGCCCAGCGCGCGATAGACCATGCCGTGCTGACCGCCGGCATCCACCACTTGCAGCGAGGCCAGGTGGTTGAGGGGATGCACGTCAAGCAACACCTGATCCTTGTGATTGATACGCAGGCGTCCCTGCTCATCGACCTGTACCGACTCCTTGCTGTCCTTGATCGGCAGCTCGAAGGCGAGGAAGGCCTTGTCCTGCGTGACCGAGGCGTTCGGGTCAGTGACGACCCTTAATTGCGCCCGCAGCGGCGAGACACCGGCGGCGTCGGCGACCGAAATCACCTGCGGCAAGCTGCTCGCTGGATGCTCGAGGTAGGCCCGCGGCACCAGGATTTGCGTGTCCTCGGCAAAGCGCGCGGCCATGCCGGAGAAGTCATTACCCAAGGCGGTTTTTTCCAGCACGATGTGGC
The DNA here is from genome assembly GCF_003151075.1 of Pseudomonas sp. 31-12. Taxonomy (NCBI): domain Bacteria; kingdom Pseudomonadati; phylum Pseudomonadota; class Gammaproteobacteria; order Pseudomonadales; family Pseudomonadaceae; genus Pseudomonas; species Pseudomonas sp. 31-12. The sequence goes on along the minus strand of NZ_CP029482.1, from coordinate 4,189,158 downwards.
TGGTCGGCAGCACCGACACCGGGAAGGCTTGTGGCGTTTCCAGGCAGCGATCACTCACTGGCTGACGCTGGAACGACACGCGTAGCACGTTGGTCGCGCCCACGGCGTAACGCGGGATCCGCGCTTCGATGCGTTGCTTTTCACCGTTGGCCACCAGCTGCTGCGCGCCAATCAGGTAATCATTGAGAAACAGCGAGGCCACCGGCGCGGTGTCCGAAGCGCCGGGCGCGGCAGACACGTCGACCACAGCCTTCACCGGCAAGCGCCCGTCGTAAGCCACGCTGCCCAGAGGGAATGACGTGCTCCAGTCAGACTTGGCCAGCACGTCGATAACGCCGGAATTGCCGCCCAGGCGCGACAGGGCGACACGGCCGTCGGTGCTCAAGGGCAGCTGTGCTTCGCTGATGGTCAATTGGCGACTGCGCGCCAGTTTGTTCCAGGCGGTACTGAACAAGGCCAGCGCCTTGCCGGTGGCCGGCGGCGCGATCATCAGGACCGGACGCGTGCCCACCAGGGCCAGGCGCACATTGTCAGAGCCCTCGGCGGCAAGGCCTGCGTTGATATGCGTCTTACGCCATTGCGTGAACGCGTTGGCCGCCGTGGCATCGAGGCCCTGGATCTGGCTCTGCAGCGCGTCGAGGGATTCATTGACCGCTTGGAGCAGTTGCGGGTCGTTGACCGCCAGATCCGCCTGGACGTTCGGCGTCTGGCCCAATACCAGCAATGCGCCAATCTCCGCCGGGTTCGCCAACGTGTGCGAACCCTTGCCGTTGAGGCTGGCGAACGCTGGAATACCTTGCAGTTCGGCCGGAATGCGTAGACCGCTAAGGTCGACGCTGTCTTGTACGGCAGGGAAGGGCAGGATTTGACTGCGCTTGCCAATCCGCTCCAGTGCCACGCCCAGACGCCATGCCGAATCGTAGCTTTCAGCGGATAAGGTGCCGGGCGCGACCATGATCCCCGGCTTGCCAGGCAAGGCCGTCCACGCTGCGCCGACGTCGCGCAACTGGCTGGCGTCGTAGCTGTAAGTCAGGCGGGTGTCCGGTTCGATGCGCAAGACGTTGCCGATGGCGCGTTCGTCTTCGCACAGCACACGGGACACGATCGACGACCAGGCAATGCCCAGGCGCACCGAGCCGCTGTCCCGTGCTTTTTTGTCCACGCCCAGCGTGGCGCTGGCGTCACCCTGAGGTTCGCTGAGGCCTTCGGCGCGCACCGGATAACCGTCCAGCGACAGCAGCAGCGTATTGCGGCCACCTTCGCCATTGAGGTAGCTGGCGTCGAAATTCAACGTCGCATCCGTCAGCGGAACACCTGCCGGCACCGGCAGATACAGTTCGCGGCGGGCATCGGTGGAGCCGAGGATGATCGGTGCGTCGATCCCCAGATCGCTCAAGCGCACCTCACGCTCTTGTCGGGTGTCGGCGTTGAGCCGGTTGATCGCCTGGGTGAGCGGACTGCCCGCGGCCAAGGCAAAGGTCGGCATGAGCGCGAGCAGGCTCACACCACAGGCAAGGGTGCTGAGTGCACCCGTATGGATGGCAACGGAAGACTTCATTCAGGTAGATCTCGAGCTGATAAGGGGAGGAGCGGTTTGGTTTATCGAGAGGTGAAAGCCGGGTAATGCTTCTCGGGCACAGACTGTGTTGACGGGTAGTGCAGGAACTTGGGCAAGGACTGGCTGGCCACGATGAAATCGTCCACCGGGCGGCCCATCAGGGCATCGACGATGCGCGCACTGGCCTTGCCGTCGCCGTAAGGGTTGGCCGCCTGGGAGCAACGACGCCACAGCAGGTCGTCATCGAACAGCGCGTTGACGCCGGCGATGATCGAGTCCGGCGAGGTGCCGACCAGACGCACGGTGCCCGCCGCGACAGCTTCAGGGCGTTCGGTCACGTCACGCATGACCAGCACCGGTTTGCCCAGGGACGGCGCTTCTTCCTGCACGCCACCGGAATCGGTGAGGATCACATGGGCTCGTTGCATCAGGCGCACGAAGGCCAGGTAGTCCAGCGGCTGGATCAGGTGCACGTTGGGCAGGTCGCCCAGATGCTCGGTGACCGGGCCCATGACATTCGGGTTCAAGTGCACCGGATAAACGATCTGGATGTCCGTGCGCCGGGCCAGATGGCTCAGGGCCTTGCAGATATCGAGGAAGCCTTCGCCGAAATTTTCCCGACGGTGTCCGGTGACCAGCAGGACCTTGCGGCCGGCCTGCAGGAACGAGAACTGCCGGTCCAGGCTGGCACGCAGGTCGGCGTCCTGCTCAATGCGCCGTGCGGTCATCTGCAACGCATCGATCACCGTGTTGCCGGTGACGAAGGTGCGACCCTGCAGGCGTTCGTCGAGCAGGTTCTGGCGCGATTCGTGGGTCGGCGCAAACAGCATGTCCGCCCCCAGGTCGATGCAGCGACGGTTCATTTCTTCCGGCCACGGGCTGTAGATATCACCGGTTCGCAGCCCGGCTTCCACATGGCCGACCGGAATGCGTCGATGGAACGCCGCCATCGCGGCGACCATGGCCGAGGTGGTGTCGCCGTGCACCAGCACCCGGTCCGGGCAGGCCATTTCCAGCACCGGATCGATCGCCCCGTAAAGCGCCGCCGTCAACGAGTTGAGCGTTTGCTGTGGCGTCATGACATCGAGGGTGTAATCGGCCTTGAGGTCGAACAGATCGAGCACCTGTTTCAACATGCTTTGATGTTGGCCGGTGATACATATCTGCGAATGAATGCCGGGTTCCGCAGCGAGGGCTTTGACTAACGGCGCCATCTTGATGGCTTCCGGACGGGTACCGAAGATCGAAAGGATTTTAATCCTTGAATGATGGCGAGCGATGATTGCCTTCCTTGCGCAGTTTGAGTGCGCAGCACAATGCAGGCCCAAGTTTTATGGAGACTTGAGCAAGCGGTGTTATCTGAATTTTGATTAATACCGGGAGATCAGCGTGGGCGCTGATGATCACTTCATGTGAGAGGTTGTATCGCCTGTAAACCCGGAAGCGGCGGATTATTAGCATCGAAGGGGAATGTTTTAAAGAGTTATATGAGGTTTTTTATTTAATCAATAAGTTTGAAACTTTTGTAATGATGGTCTGTCTTTTTTTGGTTTTGTGTTTTTTGAGAAGTTTTGTTTTTTGTTGTTGTTCGCATTTTAAGTCGTTGATTTGTAGGTGTTTTGTTATTTTGTCGCCGTTCGTCGGTGCGTGTGAATTATTGTATGGTTATAGCAGTCGCGATTGACCATATTCGCAGTGTTGTTTTCTGAGGTGTCAGTCACTTATATGGCGCCTGAATAATGTCACGATACACTGGATATTCTTTTTGAACTAATAAAGTTTCTTGTAAAAGTGCTGTCGCGCAAGAGTAGTGGGCAGAGTGTTCTGTTGTGAAATGGGAACTTCGCCAACGTTTATGGCTGGCTAACTGACGCGCACCCATTTATGTCGCAAGTGCGGACGCCGTCTGGTTCGCTGCCTCCAGGTTACTCAGCAGCCATTCGACGAAACTTCGTGCCAACGGATTGTTCTCGCTGTCACGGTGAGTCAGCAGGGCCCAGTTCGGACCGCGAATGGTGTCTTCCACCAACGGTTGCAACAGTCCGCTATCGCGCGCTGGCCGACTCAATAGTTGGCTGACCAGCGCAATACCAAGCCCCGCGCACGCCGCGTCCAGCAGCAGGCCGGGGTCGGAGAAATTCAGCCCCTGATCTTTCTGTCCGACATCAATGCCAGCCTCCACGGCCCAGTGACTCCAGTCCATTTCCCGCTCGCCGTGAAGGGTGGTGCGCTGCTCGACAGGCACCGCCAACAGGTTCGGGTGACAAGCCGGGTAGAGGCGGTCGGCGTGCAGCACCTTGAAGCTGCACTCGGCCTGGGAGCTGATGTCGTCGCGCACCGCGAGGTCGATGGTCTGGGTGGTCATATCCGGGACTTCATCGGTGCTGAAAATCCACAGATCGACCTCCGGATGCTGCCGGCGAAAATCCCCCAGGCGTGGCAACAACCAATGACGAGCGAACGTCGGCGTGGTGTTGAGCACCAGTTGATTGGGTTTCTGATATTGCCCGAGGCGACGAATGCCGACCGCCAGTTGCTGCAATAACGCCTGGGTGGTGCTGAGCAAATCGTGACCGGCATCGGTCAGGCTGACACTGCGTCCGCTGCGAAAAAACAACGGCTGCTCAAGGTACGCCTCAAGCGTGCGGATCTGCTGGCTGATCGCCGATTGGGTCAGGTGCAACTCGTCGGCAGCCTTGTGAAAACTGCCGAGGCGGGCAGCGGCTTCAAAGCCGCGAAGGGTGCTGAGCGGGGGCCAGTGCTTGAGCATATTGATAAGTTCCTCTAATCACTTTTCTACAAAATCCATCGTTTGTTGGCCTTGTTTTACGGCCGTAGCATGCATGCCAAGACCGCGAAGGCAGTTTTCATTGAACACAATGACTTAACTCAAGGGTGCTTGTCATGCAGCAGAACGAACTTCAAAACAGTGGCTGGTGGATGCCGGCAGAATGGGTGAAACACGCCGCGACCTGGATGGTCTGGCCGCACAACCAGGCACTCTGGGAGTCGGGTTGGCGCGTTACCCTGGCGCAAGTGCAGAAGGATTTTGCCGGGGTGGCCAACGCCATCGCCCGTTTCGAACCGGTGACCATGGTGGTCGATCCGTCGGCCGTGGCGAGCGCCCAAGCGCTGTGCGGACCCAACATCGAGCTGATCGAATTGGCGGTGAACGACAGTTGGTGCCGTGACTCCGGCCCAAGCTTCGTCTGCCACCCGCAACAAGGCCTGGCCGGGGTGAGCTGGCGCTTCAACGCGTGGGGCGGCAAGTCGGCCCACGATCTGGATGAAGGCCTGGCACGCCGCGCACTCAATCACCTTGGCTTGCCGTGCTTTGGCACACCCCTGAGCAACGAAGGCGGCGCGATTCATGTGGACGGCGAGGGCACGCTGATCACCACCGAGTCGGTGTTGCTCAATCCCAACCGCAATCCGGGGATGAACAAGGCCGAAATGGAGGAGATCTTCACGCGTCTGCTGGGCGTGAAGAAAACCATCTGGCTGCCGGGCGATCCGGATTACGTGACCGGCGACATGACGGATGGCCATGTCGATGGCGTCTGCGCATTTGCACGCCCCGGCGTGTTGCTGGTGGATGCCACCCACGACAAGCACTCGGTGTATGCCGAAGTGGCCCGCGAGAACCGCCGCGCGCTGGAACTGGCCACCGATGCCCAAGGTCGCAAGTTCGAGCTGATCGAGCTCTATGAAGCCACTGATGCGGTGGACACCGAGGCCGAAGTGTTCTGCGCTTCCTACACCAATTTCTACATCGCTAACGGCGCAATCATCATGCCGGCCTATGGAATCGACGCCGACAACGCGGCGGCTGAAGTATTGGCTCAAGCGTTCCCGGGACGCGAGGTAGTGCTGGTGCGGATCAACCACCTGGCCAATGGCGGCGGCGGGGTGCATTGCATCACCCAGCAGCAGCCCGCCTGGCCAGTGCAGGGGTGATGCCATGACTTTACTGACGATTGCCACCACCCAGATGCCGTGCACCTGGGACTTGCCGAAGAACCTCGATCAGGCCGAGCAGTTGGTCCGTGAGGCGGCGGCAAAAGGCGCCCAGGTCATCCTGTTGCAGGAGCTGTTTGCCACGCCGTATTTCTGCATCGAACAAAGCCATAAGCATTTGGCGTTGGCCGAAGAATATCGCTCGCCAGGACGTCGATGCGACGATGCGCAACAACCCGGACATCTACCTCGATGAAGCGACTTATGCGCGGTTGATTCCAGGCAAGGACATTCCCCAATCCGACATGCGCGCGCGGATGCGCACCTGGACCAAGTTCAAGACGGCCACTGCAAAATGAGTTTTATAGACAGGGATCCACACATGCCGACGCGTCGGGGACCAGTCATCAACCGGCGACTTGATCGGGGTGGAAGCGAAAGCGCAATGCCTCCGCCAACTCTGTCAGAGCGTCAAACTGAGGTGTTGAGTAAACGCTTCACCTCGTCCAGCGCAGGCGCATAGGCACCGGCATGGCGGCAGGATATCGACGCGCAGGCGGCTGAAAACTGCAGGCGCTCCCTCGGATCGGCCATGCCCAGCAAGTCCGCTGCCAGCCAACCGGCCATGCAAGCGTCGCCTGCCCCCACCGTATCCGCGACGTCCACCGCAATCGCGGGTTGCTCGTAAACAGTGTCCGGGGTGTGCAACACCATGCCGTGTTCACCGCGGGTGAACAGGATTTGCGCGTGCGGGTTAAGCGCGCGCAGCTCATCCATGGCCTGGCTTTCGGTGAGCCCTGGATAGAGGTGCCGAAGGTCTTCGTCCGACAGCTTGATCAGGTCGGCGAGGGCGGTCATCGTCGGGAAGGTCTGCGCGCGGTAGTGGCTGTCCATCAAGTTGCGCCAGTTCGGATCGAAGCTGATCCGTTTTCCTGCCTCTTTCGCTCGCGTGGCCAAGTTGACTAACTGGTCTGCCAGCGGTTGGCGGGCCAGGCTGATGCAGCTGAAATGGCAGATTTCAGCGTGGACCATCCAGCTGTCCGGCAACTGCTGTGCATCGAAGAACAGATCGGCGTCGCCGGCAAAAAAGTACCGTGGTGGGCGGCTCGACGGGACGATGGCCACCAGCGGATCGCGGTCTGCCCGTTGCAGGAACCGCATATCCAGACCTGCCGCAGCCGATTGCCGGACGATTTCATCGCCCAGTGAATCCGTGCTCACCGAGCCTGCGAACGCGGTGCTGATGCCCAGGCGACTCAGCGCTCGGGCGACGTTCCACGGCGCACCGCCCGGATAACCTGTCCACTGCCCGGGAAGGCCCTGGACAAGGTCGGTCAGGGCTTCGCCAAATACGACTGCGCGAGGCAATACCATCGTCATTTCCTCTTATTTGTTATTGCTGACTCAATGAGCGTTGGTGAACGGCAGGGAAGGGTGGGGACCGTTGCGATTGAACAGGGTCATCGCCGTACCCCGACGGTATTCACTCGGGGTCTGGTCCATTTCGATACGGAAGTGCCGGTTGAAGTTGGACAGGTTTTCATAGCCCACTTCAAAACAGATGTCCGCCACTGACATCTCGGTTTGCAACAGCAGCCGGCAGGCACGTTGAACCCTGAGCTTGCGCATCAGGTCGATGAAACCGTGGCCGGTGACTCGCTTGAAGAAGCGCGAAAAACCGGGCTCGCTCATGGCCAGGCGCTGGGCAATCACCGAAAGGCGAATGTCGCCTGTGAGCTCAGTCAACAGGTAGTCAAAGGCCTTGTGGATGCGCTCGGAGGCGCGGGCGTCCAGGGTTGGCGCGTAGCAGGCGCTGGCGAGCAAATGGACGTCCTGTGTGGGCGCTTTCATCAGTGCATTGATCAATTGAAGAAACAGAATCAGGCGTTCGAGCCCTTGAGCAGGGCCAATGTCTTCCAGCAGCTGCGCCGCCTGCATAGCTGTTGCGCCGGTGAACTCCAAGCCACGGCGTGCTCGTTCAAACAGGTGTTGAAGCTCGCCGAGTTCGGGCATCGTCCCACGCAAGGCCAGTATCGCCGCGCCGTCGAATTGCAGCACGACATCGCGTCCCGCCAGGAACTCACCGGGCGCCAGGTCGCCTATCCAGTCATGGGGCAGGTCAGGGCCGATCAGCGCCACATGACCGGCGCCGAATGCGCCGATGTAATCGCCCGCCACCAGCTTGCCGCTGCCTTGGCGGATCAGGTGGATCTCGAATTCCGGGTGGTGGTTCCAGCGAGCCAGGGAGTAGGGGTAGTCGTGTTCATACCAGCGAAAACAATGATCGGGCTCGGGAAGGATGACCTCCAGTTCGGCGGGTCGCTGTTCAAACAGCGCTGCTCGGCTATCAGGCATGGCAGGTCTCTTTCTTTGTTATTTGTTGTTCGTATGCGAGCAACATACGCCTTCATGCCCGGCGCTTGCTAGCTCAGGGATTGCCTGGCACTGATACTTTTTTGATCGTTGGGCTGTTTTTCAAGCGGGGTTAAAAAAGTATCGGTTTGCCGTCCTCTGTGCGTTTGTCCGGGGTTTTCCAAGCTGTTGTAATCAAGCCGTCCACCCTGGCTGCGCAGTTGTATTTGCCCAGCGATGGTTAACAACAAAAATAATAGCTCCCGTCGTCCAAGGCGCGGAGCGGAGAGCACTACGATGAACATCCCGAAAGCGCTTTTCCTTTCCGCCGGCCTGTCCTTTGCCCTTGTCAGTCATGCTGCCGAAACGGTCACCATCGCCACTGTGAACAATGGCGACATGATCCGGATGCAGCGGCTCTCCAAGATTTTTGAACAGCAGCACCCTGATGTGAAACTCAATTGGGTGGTGCTGGAAGAAAATGTCCTGCGTCAGCGCCTGACCACCGATATTGCGACTCAGGGTGGGCAATTCGACGTGCTGACGATTGGTACCTATGAAACGCCGCTGTGGGGCGCCAAGCATTGGCTTGAGCCGATCACGGCACTGCCGCCGGCGTACGACCTGGAAGACATCTTTCCCTCGGTACGCCAGGGCTTGTCGGTCGACAACACGCTCTACGCCTTGCCTTTCTACGGTGAAAGCACGATCACTTATTACCGCACCGACCTGTTCAAGGGTGCCGGGTTGACCATGCCGGAGCATCCGACCTGGACGCAGCTCGGCGAGTTTGCCTCCAGGCTGCACGAACCTGATAAAGGTCAGTACGGCATGTGCCTGCGGGGGAAAGCAGGGTGGGGCGAGAACATCGCGTTGTTGAGCACCATGGCTAATGCCTTCGGTGCTCGCTGGTTCGATGAAAAGTGGCAGCCTGAACTTGCCAGCCCGGAGTGGACGGCAGCGGCGCACTTTTACGTCGATACCCTGAAAAAGTATGGGCCGCCCGGTGTGTCGAGCAATGGCTTCAACGAGACCCTCGCATTGTTCAACAGCGGCAAGTGCGCGATCTGGGTGGATGCCAGCGTCGCGGGATCTTTCACGACGGACAAGGAGCAGAGCAAAGTCGTCGACAGCGTGGGCTTTGCCCCGGCACCGACGGAGGTGACCGACAAGGGTTCGTCGTGGCTGTACGCGTGGTCGTTGGCGATACCGGCCACCTCCAAGCATAAAGAGACTGCCAAGGCGTTCATCACGTGGGCCACGTCGAAAGAATACATTCAACTGGTCGCTGAAAAAGACGGCATTGCCAATGTTCCGCCAGGCACGCGTCAATCCACGTACAACGAGGCTTATCTACAAGCGGCGCCTTTTGCGCAGGTGACCTTGCAGATGATGCAGCACGCCGACCCTGCACACCCCTCGATCAAGCCGGTTCCATACGTCGGCATCCAGTACGTCACCATTCCCGAGTTCCAGGCGATAGGCACTTCCGTGGGCAAACTGTTTTCCGCTGCGCTGACCGGGCAGATGTCGGTCGATCAAGCACTCGCTGCCGCACAGACCTCCACCGAACGCGAGATGAAGCGCGCCGGCTATCCCAAATAACCCCTCGCCACAAAAGCCCGCTCCCACATTTTGATCTTCGTCTGTCTGTCCTAATCGGTTAAATGCCATGAATATTTCAACTGCCAAAGCTCACATGGACATCCCCCAACCGGTGCGTAAAAGCCGGTTGGCCAATCCCGGCTGGTTTCTGGTCAGCCCCTCGGTGGCGTTGTTGCTGCTGTGGATGATCGTGCCGCTGGGCATGACCGTTTACTTTTCGATGATCCGCTACAACCTGCTCTACCCCGGTGAAAACGAGTTCGTCGGGCTGGAGAACTTCACCTATTTCCTGACCGACTCGGGGTTCATGCCGGGCGCCACCAACACCCTGTTGCTGGTCGGCAGCGTGTTGCTGATCAGCGTGGTCCTGGGTGTGCTGATCAGTGCACTGCTGGAAGCCAGTGAATTCCTCGGCCGCGGTATCGTGCGGGTGATGCTGATCTCGCCGTTTTTCATCATGCCCACGGTCGGGGCGCTGATCTGGAAGAACCTGATTTTCCACCCGGTGTCGGGGATTCTGGCCTACGTCTGGAAACTGTTCGGCGCGCAGCCGGTGGACTGGCTGGCGCATTACCCGCTGCTGTCGATCATCATCATCGTGTCCTGGCAATGGCTGCCGTTCGCGATCCTGATCCTGATGACCGCCATGCAGTCTCTCGACCAGGAACAGAAGGAAGCCGCACGCCTCGACGGCGCCGGGCCGATCGCGATTTTCTGGCACCTGACCCTGCCGCACCTGGCCCGGCCGATTGCGGTGGTGGTGATGATCGAAACCATCTTCCTGCTCTCGGTGTTCGCCGAAATCTTCACCACCACCAACGGCGGCCCCGGCTATGCCTCGACCAACCTCGCGTACCTGATCTACAACCAGGCGCTGGTGCAGTTCGACGTCGGCATGGCGTCCGCCGGCGGCTTGATCGCGGTGGTGATCGCCAACATCGCGGCCATCGTGCTGGTGCGCATGATCGGCAAAAACCTGACCGACAAGACCTGAGGCCTGCGCCATGACCCTTCAACAATCCCGCCGCCTGCAAAGCCTGCTGCTCGGCACCCTGGCCTGGGCCATCGCGATCCTGATCTTCTTCCCGATCTTCTGGATGGTGCTGACCAGTTTCAAGACCGAAATCGACGCCTTCGCCACGCCGCCGCAGTTCATCTTCACGCCGACTTTGGAGAACTACCTGCACATCAACGAGCGCAGCGATTACTTCAGCTTCGCCTGGAACTCGGTGGTGATTTCCTTCAACGCCACGGCCCTGAGCCTGCTGATCGCGGTGCCGGCGGCGTACTCGATGGCTTTCTACGAAACCCAGCGCACCAAAGGCACGCTGCTGTGGATGCTCTCGACCAAGATGCTGCCGCCGGTGGGCGTATTGATGCCGATCTACCTGCTGGCCAAGAGTTTCGGTCTGTTGGACACACGGATTGCGCTGATCGTGATCTACACGCTGATCAACCTGCCGATCGTGGTCTGGATGATTTACACCTACTTCAAGGACATCCCCAAAGACATCCTCGAAGCCGCACGCCTGGACGGCGCGACCCTGTGGCAGGAAATGGTCCGGGTGCTGCTGCCGATCGCCAAGGGCGGACTGGCGTCCACGGTGCTGCTGTCACTGATCCTGTGCTGGAACGAGGCGTTCTGGTCGCTGAACCTGACCTCGTCGAAAGCCGCGCCGCTGACCGCGCTGATCGCCTCGTATTCCAGCCCCGAAGGGTTGTTCTGGGCCAAGTTGTCGGCGGTCTCGACGCTGGCCTGCGCACCGATCCTGATCTTCGGCTGGATCAGCCAGAAACAACTGGTCCGCGGCCTGTCGTTTGGCGCCGTGAAATAGCCCTCAAAGAATAAGCACAAAGGAGCGCCACCATGGCCAACCTGAAAATCAAGAATCTGCAAAAAGGCTTCGAAGGCTTTTCCATCATCAAGGGCATCGACCTGGAAGTGAACGACAAGGAATTCGTGGTCTTCGTCGGCCCGTCGGGCTGCGGCAAATCCACCTTGCTGCGCCTGATCGCCGGGCTGGAAGAAGTCAGCGGCGGCACCATCGAACTCGATGGCCGCGACATCACCGAAGTCAGCCCGGCCAAGCGTGACCTGGCGATGGTGTTCCAGACTTACGCCTTGTACCCGCACATGAGCGTGCGCAAAAACATGTCGTTCGCCCTCGACCTGGCCGGTGTGCCGAAAGCCGAAGTCGAGAAAAAAGTCGGCGAAGCGGCACGCATCCTTGAGCTGGGACCGATGCTCGAACGTAAACCGAAACAGTTGTCCGGCGGCCAGCGTCAGCGCGTAGCCATCGGACGCGCCATCGTGCGCAACCCGAAAATCTTCCTGTTCGACGAACCGCTGTCCAACCTCGACGCCGCCCTGCGGGTGCAGATGCGCCTGGAGCTGTCGCGCCTGCACAAAGAGCTGCAAGCGACGATGATCTACGTGACTCACGATCAGGTTGAAGCCATGACACTCGCCACCAAAGTGGTGGTGCTGAACGGTGGCCGGATCGAGCAGATCGGCTCGCCACTGGACCTGTATCACCAACCGGCCAACCTGTTCGTCGCAGGATTTTTGGGCACGCCGAAAATGGGTTTTCTCAATGCCACCGTGACTTCCAGTAGTCATCAGGGTGTCGAGGTCGAGCTGGCCTCCGGTCGACGTCTGCTCATCCCCCGTGACGCAAGCACCTTGATGGTGGGCAGCGCAGTCACCGTCGGTATCCGTCCCGAACACCTGCGTCTGGATGAACAAGGGCAATTGCCGATCACCACCGACGTCACCGAACGCCTGGGCAGCGACACGTTCTGCCACGTCGTCGCGACGTCTGGTGAAGCGCTCACAGTCCGGGTGAATGGCGACTGCGAGGTCGCTTATGGCGAGTCGCGCCGGGTGGCGCTGGACGTGCTGCATTGCCACTTGTTCGACGAGCACGGCAAAGCATTGGCTCCCCTGATACGTCGCGCTGCCTGACCGCTACGCCAACCATGCCCATGATTGGGCGAACCGAATTTCAGAAAACGGATGAACCCTCAATGAAACGACTAGAAGGTAAAAGCGCGCTCATCACCGGATCGGCCCGAGGCATCGGGCGGTCTTTTGCTCAGGCTTACATTCGTGAGGGGGCGACGGTCGCTATCGCGGACATCAACCTGGAACGCGCCCACGCCACGGCCACCGAGCTGGGGCCTAACGCATACGCTGTCGAGATGGACGTTACCCGCCAGACGTCCATCGATGCGGCCATTGCCGCTGTCATCGCGCAGACAGGCAAACTCGATATTTTGATCAACAACGCCGCACTGTTCGACCTTGCGCCCATCGTCGAGATCACCCGCGACAGCTTCGAGCGTCTGTTCTCGATCAATGTCGCAGGAACGCTTTTTACCCTGCAGGCAGCGGCGCGTCAGATGATCGGTCAGGGCCACGGCGGCAAGATCATCAACATGGCCAGCCAGGCGGGACGAAGAGGGGAGGCCCTCGTGGGTGTGTATTGCGCGACCAAAGCGGCCGTGATCAGCCTTACCCAATCCGCAGGCCTGGACCTTATCAAGCATGGGATCAACGTAAACGCCATTGCGCCCGGCGTCGTCGATGGCGAACATTGGGACGGTGTCGATGCAATGTTCGCCCGCTATGAAAATCGGCCATTGGGTGAGAAGAAAAAACTCGTGGGTCAGGAAGTGCCCTTTGGGCGGATGGGCACCGCTGACGACCTGACGGGCATGGCGATTTTCCTCGCATCGCCCGAGAGCGAATATGTGGTGGCTCAGACCTACAATGTCGACGGTGGGAACTGGATGAGCTGACATCGCAGCGTTCAGCGCCGGCGTGGCGAAGGTGCAATGCCTTCGCTACGCCGGGTTCAGTGGTTATGTCGGTGGTGGGCCTATATCGACCCGTTGCAGCCATTCGGGACGTGTTTCCCTTGGAAGATGCCAGGACAGTCCATAAATGTTGGCGTAAAACCAGCCGAAACGCTCGAGCCGTTAGCCAAGACTGCTTGGATCCGTGAGTCAGAGGGGTTAGCGCATTTTTGGGTGCCTAGGGCAGCGAGCAGCAGGACGGAATCACTCAAGCAATTCCGCTATGGCGGCGTTTCATGCACTAACCCCCGCTATCCTGACTACCTGAGAGCTGTTTGCTTGCTTGTATAGTTCGCGGGTCAGGAATAGATTCAACCGTTCAAGGATGCCATCTAACCATCCGCCAAAGGGAAATTGCCGTGATTTACCCAAAATCGCTCGGTTACAACCTCACCCCTTGATCTCAACGACGTCTATGTTTGCTGTTGGCTGACAGTCAGTCACCAAGGCGTTGCTAAGTTACGTGTCAATCCAGTGAGGATTATCGAATGCGAGTGATGATTCTGGATGATGACCCCTGGATATCCGATCTTTTAAAACAGCTCGTGTTGAGCATCCGTCCGGTTGCTCAGGTCGATTGCTTTATCGATGTCGCTAGTGCTTTAGACGCTTGGCAGCCAGGCACCTATCAGTTGGTGATGGCCGACTGGAATCTACCGGATGCCCCCGGCGTCAACCTGTTGCAGAAAATTCGCGAAAAAGATCAAGACACGCCGCTGATCATGATCACCGGCCGCGCTGATCGAGACAGTGTGCTGGCGGTAAAATCGCTGAGAATCAGCGCTTTTTTCACCAAGCCATTTCAGGTTTCGCGCGTCGTACAATGCCTGGATACGCTCCTTCCGCTTGATGAGCCCCCACGAGCCACCACTATCAACACTGAAGACCTGATCAGCTATCTGAGTGGTTTGTCTGCGGGTGAGTTGGACTTACCTTTACTGGCCTCGGTCAAAGACAAACTTCGGCTCGGCTATGGCGGGGCGCCAATGGATTTAAGAGAACTCGCCAATGATTGGCAGTATGACCCGGCGCTATGTGCCCACTTGATCGCCGCCTCCAACGGTGCCGCATATCTCGGGCTCGGGCAGCCATGCACGAATTTGAACGGTGCCCTGGCGCGGCTGGGAGGACTTACCAGCGTGAATCTGGCGATTAGCCAGGCCCTGCGACAGACCAATACTCAACCTGACGGCATGCTGAAGACTTTCATCCAGGCTCATCTGGATGATGCCGAGCGTTTAGCTGAAAGGGCTGTTCTTCTGGCTCAACAATGTGGTCTGGATCCCGCTCCGCTGCAAAGTGCCGCCCTTCTGCACCGCATGGGCGAACTCTGTGTGCTGTACCAAACTCAGAAATGGGAGAACCGGGGCAACAGCGTGGCCGAAGAAACGCTCGCGCACGCTGTTCGTGATTTTGCAGCGCCTTTTGCCGTTCGCTTGAAAGCAAGCTGGAGGCTACCAATGGTTCTACGTGAACTGGTAGGTGCTATCTATGCCTTGCCGCCCATGCAAGTCCGCCGCGAACAAGTGGTGATGCGCCTTGCCGCCGCCGTGAACAACGGCGAACCCGAAGCAGACATTGAAAGGCTTAAACGATTGGCCGGCCTGAACTAGCTTATTGGGGTCTTGCAGGTTGGATATCTCGCGTTCCCCAACTGGGTTCGAACTTTAATCTTGAAGGCTTTAAGGCCTTCTGCGATGGGACAATGCGGGTGAGAAAGCATAGGTTTTTTGCATTGAACTGGGGAGTAGCTATCACTCTGGCCGTGGGATTAGGGGCAAGCTTTCTGGGTGGCTGGATCCTTGAACGTAACAACGAAGAGCAGGCGCAAGAAGCGATTGCAGCGGCAACCGAAGACGCCGCAGAGTTGGTTTTAACGCGCCTCAATCTTTACCAATACGGTTTGCGAGGCGCTCGTGGCGCTGTGCTCACAGCGGGCGAGTATGGCATTAGCAGTGAAGTGTTTCTCCGATATCACAGAACCCGTGACCTCGCTTTCGAGTTCCCCGGCGCCAGTGCTTTTGGTTTTATCAGGCGTGTACCGGAGCGCGATGAAAGCGAGTTTCTCAAGCACGCTCGAGCCGACGGCGCTGCTGACTTCTCCATCCATCAATTCTCAGCGCACTCAGGCGAGCGCTACGTTATTCAGTATGTCGAACCGGCTGAAGGTAACCGGGCTGCCATTGGCTTGGACATAGCGTCAGAAACATCGCGGCGAGAGGCGGCACAATCCTCGATACAAAGCGGTGCGGCACGGATCACTGGGCCCATCACGTTAGTACAGGCCATGGGAAAACCGCAGCAGTCTTTCCTGGTATTGATGCCCATCTTTCGCGGTGAAGTCACTCCGGTGACCGCTGCTGAACGAGAGGCAGCTGCTTTTGGCTGGAGCTATGTTGTGTTGCAGACCGAGGAGGTACTTAAAGGCCTGCGCATAGAAAATGAGACGGTACATTTGCGATTAAGGGATATCACCGTCCCAGGACAAGAGAAGCTGTTTTATGAAAGCACCGACGACTCGGCTCGCCGTGAAACGCTGATGACCCATCAGCTGGAGCGCGAGGTATACGGAAGGCGGTGGCAAATCGAACTCGACGCAAATTCGCTGTTCATCCAGCGCCTGCATCAGGTTTCACCAAAAGTTGTGCTGTTTTTCGGTGGTTTTCTCACGCTTCTTCTAGCTACCTTGGCGAGTGTCGTGAGTGTCAGCCGTCAACGTCGGCGGCAGATATTTGTCGAGCAGGCAAGGCTGGCTTCCATCGTTGAAAGCTCGGGCGATGGCATTATTGGAAAAAACCTCGATGGCGTCGTCACCAACTGGAACAAAGGCGCCGAGCACCTTTTTGGTTTTACCGCCGAGGAGGCCGTGGGCCAGACACTGGCCAATTTGATTGTTCCTCTGGAGCTTGTCACAGAGGAAGCTCGTATCCTTGCGCGCATCAGGGCGGGTGAGCGTATCGGCAGCTTTGATACGCAACGCCATCACAAAGACAGGCGACTGATCGATGTCTCCGTCAGCATCTCCCCCATTTATGGCGAGGGTGGTCGCGTCATTGGGGCGTCCAAGACGTTAAGGGATATCTCGGCGAAAAAAGTGGCAGAGGCTCGAATTCTTGAACTCAACTCCAGCCTGGAAGAGCAGGTTGCGCAACGAACATCCGAGTTGCGGCATCTCAATCTGTTGTTGGACACGGTGCTACGCTCGGCTACTGAGGTTTCGATCATTGCGACGGATCTCGATGGCGTTATCCGTGTGTTCAACAAAGGTGCCGAGCACTTGTTGGGTTATGACGCCGAAGAGTTAGTAGGCAAAGACACCCCGGCGCTCTTCCATGTCCCAGAGGAAGTCGCTGCACGTGGCGTTGAGCTGAGCGAGGAGTACGCTCAGACTATCGACGGTTTCCGTGTGCTTACCCATAAACCTGAGCTTGAAGGCGCAGAAATCCGAGAGTGGACTTACGCACACAAGGATGGCTCGCGGTTTCCTGTCACGCTAGTGGTCACCTCCATGCGCGATACCGATGGGGTATTGAGCGGTTACCTGGGTATTGCGGTAGACATTACCGAACGTAAAGCAGCTGAAAAGGAACTGGCTGCGAGCCTGAAGACGACACTGGAACAACGCAGCGAACTGATGGCGGTGCACGATCAACTGGTGATGGCTGCTGAAGTGGCCGAATTGGGCGTCTGGTCTTGGACGTTGGCGGACAATAACTTGCAGTGGAATGACCGTATGTTCGAGTTCTACGGGCAGCCACTGACGTTGCGCAATACGGGTCTGAGCTATATGCACTGGTACTCACGTGTTCACCCTGAGGATGTCGTTGCAGCGGCTGCAAAACTGAATGCCGCCGTCGAGGGGACTGATGTGTATGACACGATTTTTCGTGTCGTTCGCCCGGACGGTCAGATTCGCTTTATACAGGCCGGCGCGCAGATTGAACGCAGCCCGAACGGTGCGGCATTGCGTGTGACCGGGATCAATCGGGACATCACTGTCCAACGCGAGCTAGAGTCACATCTGCTTCACGCCAAGGAACAGGCCGATGCAGGGAGTGCGGCCAAGTCTGCCTTCCTGGCCAACATGAGTCATGAAATACGCACACCGATGAACGCCGTGTTGGGTATGTTGCAGTTGGTGCAGAACACTGACCTGAATGGTCGCCAACTCGATTATGTGACCAAAGCGCAGACCGCTGCGAAATCACTGCTGGGCTTGCTCAATGACATTCTCGATTATTCCAAGATTGAGGCGGGCAAGCTGCAACTCGATGTGCACCCGTTCGAGCTTGAACCGCTCATGCGTGACCTCGCCGTTGTGCTGACAGGTAACCAGGGCGATAAGGAGGTTGAGGTCATGTTCGACCTGGACTCCAATTTACCCAACGACCTGATCGGCGATAGCCTGCGACTGCAACAGGTACTGATCAACCTGGCGGGTAATGCCCTCAAGTTCACCTTGGAAGGCCAAGTCGTGGTCAGCGTTGAACAACTGAGGCGCACGGAAAATGCTGTGAGCTTGCGCATCGCCGTTTCTGACACTGGCATCGGTATCAGCCCGGAACAACTTCAGCGCATTTTTGAAGGTTTCACTCAGGCCGAGGCTTCAACTTCCCGGCGTTTTGGTGGTACAGGTCTGGGCCTGGTGATCTGCAAAAGGTTGGTCACCTTGATGGGTGGTGAACTTCAAGTGGAGAGCAAGCAAGGTGTCGGGAGTCGTTTCTGGTTCGATATAACTCTGGATGTAGCGCCGACGTCACTGCTGAGATCTGCCTGTACTGGAGTCGATGTGTCCTTACGGATTCTGATCGTTGACGACAACGCCATGTCGGGTGAATTGCTGTCGCGAACCGTTCATGCATTAGGGTGGCAGGCCGACCTCGTGAGCGGTGGCACGCAAGCAGTGGAATGGGTGAAAAACGCCAAGGCGAGAGGCGAAGCCTACGACGTGGTACTGATGGACTGGCGGATGTCCGATATGGATGGGCTGAGCGCTGCGCAGTTGATCCATCAGCAGGGTAACGGTGTGCCACCTCCGATGGTCATTATGATCACTGCTTACGGCCGCGAAGTATTGGCCGACGCCCACCAGGCGGGAGACGCCCCCTTCGTGGGTTTTCTCACCAAACCGGTCACTCCCAAGCAGCTAGCCGACGCTGTTCAGCGAGCGCTCGAGGGCAAAAACTTGCCGCAGTCCCTCGTACCTCGATCAACGTTTGACAGGCCGCAGCGTCTGGCCGGGCTACGGCTATTGGTGGTGGAAGACAACATGCTCAATCGCCAGGTAGCCGATGAGTTACTGACAAGGGAAGGTGCGAAGGTGACACTGGCTGAAGGCGGGCTGGAAGGTGTGAGCAAGGTGATGAATGAGCGTGTGTCCTTCGACGTCGTACTAATGGATATCCAGATGCCAGATATTGATGGCTTGGAGGCGACTCGTTGCATTAGATCGAACCCACGCTTTGCAACACTGCCGATTGTGGCGATGACCGCAAATGTCTCCAATACCGACCGTGAAGCCTGTCTTGCTGCGGGGATGAATGATCATGTTGGCAAACCCATAGACCTGGAACAACTCGTCGTAACGCTGCTCTTTCAATCAGGCCGTGAAGATAGCCAGGCATCTTTAACCTTGGGGCAAGTCAATACAGGAGAAGGCGTTATAGAGTCTCGTGCATCAACTATTGACCGCTTTGGGGGTGACCTCGATTTGATCCGCAAGGTGCTACGCACCTTTGGCCCAGAGATGGAAAAACAGCTTGTCCAGTTGCGCGATCAGATCCAGCGGCAAGATGCATCAGGGGCCGCGTTTGTACTCCATACCATTAAAGGTAGCAGCGGCACTATGGGTGCCAAGGCGGTGTCGCTCCTGGCCGGCAACCTGGAACACACACTAAGACACGGAGATGCAGCGTCTGTAGCTAGCATCTTTGTAGACCCAACATGGTTTGACGAATTAAGCAAGTTGCTGCAACAAAGCCTGGAGCAAATGAATGTCGATTTTGGTCAGGGCCCGCGTGCAAAAAGCAGTACTGACGAAGATTCCATGGCACCGGCGCAATGGAGAGAGTCCCTGGAGGAGGTTTTGCTGTTGTTGGAAGCGGGGAACCTTCAAGCCATAGAGCTGGCAGACGCATTGGCGTCAAAAACGCCGCAATCCCTGCGCCCACAGTTCGACGAACTTGTTGCCAAGGTGCAGTCGCTAGACTTTTCCGCTGCGATGCCGATTGGTCGTGACCTGTTGAGATCTGCCTGATGGAACAATCGATGGAAACGTGGTTATCACATTCCTTTAACCGTCCCAAACTCCTTATTGTCGACGACCAACCGACTAATATCCGGGTACTTCATGAGCTATTTCGTGAGGACTGTGATGTGTTCATGGCCACCAGCGGTGAGCAGGCAATCAGCGTATGCCAGGCCCAACTGCCCGATTTGATTCTGCTGGACGTGGTCATGAATGGTATGGATGGGCATGAAGTATGCCGTCGACTCAAGGTTGACCCTATGACCCAAGGCATCCCCATCATCTTCATTACCGCACAGCAGCAGGAGTCAGATGAGGTGCTGGGTCTGGAGCTTGGCGCGGTGGACTTCATCACCAAACCCATCAATACCACCATTGTCAGAGCACGTGTGCGAACACATCTAACCCTGAAACTACAGAGCGATCTGCTGCGTTCCATGGCGTTGATAGATGGTCTTACCGGGGTGGCCAATCGACGCAAATTTAATGAGGACATATTGGCGGATTGGCGTCAGTGCTTTCGAGAGCAAAAGCCGCTATCGCTCATTTTGGTGGATGTCGACTATTTCAAACGCTACAACGACCGGTACGGACACCAGGCTGGAGATGACTGTTTGAAATCCGTTGCCCAAACGTTATCTGAAACGGTTAGACGGCCCTATGACCTGGTCGCTCGGTATGGTGGCGAAGAGTTCGCCTGCGTTCTGCCCAATACAGTTCTTTCTGGTGCGGTCGAGATTGCAGAAAGAATGCAGGAACGTGTTCGGATATTGGGCATCGAACATTCTGCTTCTGATGTCGATCGCGTGCTGACAATCTCTCTAGGCGTCGCAACATTGACGCCCACTGGCGAACTAGGATTCGAGGCTTTGATAGAAGCTGCGGACAAGCAACTCTACGAAGCGAAGAACGCGGGCAGGGCGCGGGTATGTTCATCTACAATGTCGTCCAGTTAAGAGTTTCTCCTGTTTCTGACTGCATGTTTGGTTGGAGCTTACTTCCGGCAGCAAGGCGGTAAAGGGAGCGGCTAATTAACGCGAAAATCAATGGATAATCTCCACTACCTTGCTTTACGTAAGCTGGCGATCAGGGCAAATGTACCTGTCCAGTTTGCTGCTTGGCTTTGGGCCAGCCCTTCGCGACCGGCTGCTTCTGGCCGAGAACTGCCTGTCATGAAGTGCCGCTATCGACCCGAAGCAACCCTGCATGCCAACCGCTATAACCCGCAGGTATGAATCACTGGCCAGATTCCACGCGTTGTATAGCTTCGAGAAGCTGGCCGTCGAAATACTCGGTGTCATCTCGTTTCTGTGCTTCCAGGCGTCGCTTTGCCTCGGCAAGCATGGGTGTCACAGCGATGCCCTGATTCAAAAAAGTGGCGACCATAAGATCATTCAATTTTGCGAGAGGTGTATCCCATGCCTCCCTGCAACGCTGCGTTAGTCCTGTGGGAGCATCGCCACACCACGGACCTGATAGTTTCGAGACTGCCAGGTTGGAAGTCATGAACCTGCCTCTGAGAGAAAGTGAATGGTTGTCGGCACAGCGTTCAGCACCGGCATAGTGAAGGTGCAATGCCTTCACTGTGCCGGGTTCAGTGATTACGTCGGTGGAACGAGGTTATCCAGCATCCGATTCACCGCCAATTCCCCGAGCATGATGACCTGCTGAAGCGCCAGCAAGGTGTTGCGGTGGGAGCCCTCCACCAACCCCGCGATATCGCTGGCCATGACACTGGCCGACGCCATCGACTCACATGCTTGAACCAGCAAGGTTTCGTCGTCGACATCCGGTGCAATCATGAAAATGGTGCTGGGTTTGCGTGGAGTGTTCATGAGCGCCGCCGGATTGAGGTAGAAATCGAGCGCGCGTTCGGCGGCTTCGTGCAGTTTTCTTGAGTCGAGGGTTTCGTAGGGGGAGGCCGGATCGGTGTCCGGTGGGTTGGGTGTGATCTTGAACATTGATGAAACTCCATATGGATTATTGGAGCCATCACCCTCGCTACCAAACGAAGGGTGGCGGCCATACGAAGGTTGGTAGACCGGCCCACATGGAAAATCCGGCGCGCCCGAGGGCGCCCTGCGCATGGCCACCATAAAACGAATGCCAAAAAGGCATTTGCATAAAGTGAAGCTATGCGTCATGCGGACAACGGGCTACCAAACCCGATCGCTGTTTTTCAGCGACAGGGAAACGATAAAGCCCGGTCCATAGACGCACAAGCCGGCGGATTCTGGCGTAACCGTAGGCAACGGCGCAAGGATTTGTAGCCTTTGGGAGGTAACGCGGAGTGTCGTTAAACAACGGCGTTAAACATGCAGGCGCTCGCTTTCAACGTCTGGACGCTGACGGCCTTCAGGCGCGGCCATCAACCCAACGCGGCCAACCGTCTGTCATCCAGACTGCATTCGCACATTGACATATCGGGAAATGCCGATATCATCGCGGCATGGAATTACTCGAAATATTCAAAGCTCTCTCGAACCGTACGCGCCTTGAAATCCTGAAAGGTTTGAAGGACCCAGCCAAGAACTTCCCTCCGCAGGATGAAGGGGACGTTCATACGGTGGGAGTCTGCGTCAGCAGTATTCAAGAAGGCGTCGGGCTGTCGCAGTCAACGGTTTCTGATTATCTTGCAACTCTGCAACGGGTGGGCTTGGTCGACGTCACGCGCATCGGTCAGTGGACCTATTACAAGCGAAATGAAGCAACCATCCGTGTTCTAGCGGAGATCATAGGGAAAGAGCTGTAATTTTTTGCCACGTGATATCGAAAAATCCCGATATCCCTTTTTAACGAAATGAGGATTTGCAATGACATAGCACACGGGGCGAGTCACGTCCGAGTACCCGCAGCATCGGTGAGGATTCTCGCCGTAGAGAAAGAACTGTTATTTTTTTACCATAAGATATCGAGAAATCCCGATATCCCTTTTTATCGAAACGAGGATCAAAAATGAAAGCGCTGATACTTAAATCTTTTGGCGGCCCGGAATCGTTCGAACTTCGCGAGGTGCCCAAGCCAGTGCCGCGTGCGGGACAAGTCCTGGTGCGGGTACACGCAACCTCCATCAATCCGTTGGATTACCAGGTTCGACGTGGCGATTATCCCGACCTGGTACAACTGCCGGCCATTACCGGGCACGACGTATCGGGCGTTGTCGAAGCAGTCGGGCCGGGTGTGACGTCCTTCGCTCCGGGAGATGAAGTCTGGTACACCCCACAAATATTCGACGGGCCAGGAAGTTATGCCGAGTACCACGTTGCGGCCGAAAACATTATCGGGAAGAAGCCTGCCTCGTTAAGCCATCTTGAGGCGGCAAGCCTGACCTTGGTTGGCGGTACCGCGTGGGAAGCACTGATCGTGCGTGCGTCGCTCAGAGTGGGGGAAAGCATTCTGATACATGGCGGCGCGGGAGGCGTCGGTCATGTGGCGATCCAAATGGCAAAAGCCATGGGAGCAAGAGTGTTCACGACCGTGCGCGAAGCAAACGTTGAGTTTGCTCGAAGTTTGGGTGCCGACGTGATCATCGACTACGAAAAGGACGATTACGTCGACGCCATCATCCGGGAAACGGGTGGCCGCGGAGTCGATGTCGTGTTCGACACCATCGGCGGCAACACACTGTCGCGCAGCCCCGACGTGCTCGCACAACTTGGCCGCGTTGTCTCGATTGTGGACATTGCACAGCCACAAAACGTCGTTCAGGCCTGGGGCAAGAACGCCAGTTATCACTTCGTGTTCACAAGACAGAACCGCGGCAAGCTGGATGAGTTGAGCGCATTGATAGAGCGCGGTCAGCTGCGGCCACATGTTGGTGCCGTCTATTCGCTTGCCGACATTGCGCTTGCACATGCCCGGTTGGAGGGTCCCAACAACGGCATTCAAGGAAAAATCGCGATTGCAGTCGAGCCATCGCTCATCTCGTAAGTGCGTACTTTTAACCGCTTAAGTCATATTAGAGGAACGCCATGATTTATGAGATCGCTTTGCTCCCCGTCCACAAAGAACGCATTGAACAGTTCAGGTGTGCATTTGCCGAGGTCGCTCCTTTGCTCACCCGCGCAAAGGGTTACGGCGGCCACTTGCTCGCGCAAGGCATCGAAACCCCGCAGCTATTCAACCTGATCGTGCGCTGGGCTTCACTCGAGGATCACACGCCAGGCTTCGAAGAGAGTGAAGACCATCGGGTGTTCATGATGGGCTTACAGGAATATTTTTCGGAAGAACCGACGGTCTATCACATTGAGGGGGCAGCTTTTGCTACAGGCGAACATGATGACCCTGACAGTGCCGTTGGCATGAGTAATACCGGTACTAAAAGTTTGTGGCTTTAACGCGACTGGGCCGTCGTCGGAAATTTGCAGTCTTGTTCTCGACAGATTTGTAATGATCGGGGACGGCCCGGTGGTACTTACGACACATCAATCAGCTCTCAGCGACAACGATTGAGCCGTCACTGGATTCAGCCGCCAGTTTCAATCGGTCGGCTTTACTGATGTATTTAGACTTGCTTTGCGGTGCCAATTTGGCACTGGCCTTTTTGGCGTGGGCCTTTAACAACTGCTTTATTTTTTTCTGACGATTCATGTTTTTCGCTCAGCTTGAAATTCTTGAATAATGCCTTGCCTGATCGACGCTCGGCGACTGTTCGTACAATCCCTAAACCCGTTTTCACGCCAGCAGTTCGGTGATCCATCGGGCCTGCCGGGCGACGTCCTGCACCTTTTCCTCGGGCACAGCCTGCCGCGCTCGGGCGAAGTGGGTCAGGGTTTGCTGCTTGTGGCGCAGTATGCGCTGCCACTTGACCAGGAACGCCGGGCTGCGTGCCTGCATCTGCAGCGGGCCGAAGTACAGTTCCTCGGCGGTGTATATCACCGGTCCGGCGCACTCGGCGACAATGATTTCATAGAAGAAGCGGTTTTCCCGCAGCAGTTCCTCGCAGAGGATGCGGTAGCCGTTGGCCATCAGCCATTGGCGCAGGGGCTGCTCGCCGCCGTTGGGCTGCAGGATCAGGCGTTCCTGGCCGTTCAGATGCGCCTTGCCGCTGTCGAGGATGTCGCGGATCGTCTCGCCGCCCATGCCGCAGATGCTGATCGCGGTGATCCGGTCTTCCGGCCCGATGGCCGCAAGGCCATTGGCCAGGCGCACGGTGATGTGCGGGTCCAGGCCGCTTTCGCGCACGGTGCGTTCGGCCGAGTGGAACGGCGTCAACGCCACTTCGCCGGCCACGGCCGACGCGATGGCGCCCCGGCGAATCAACGCCACCGGCAGGTAGCCGTGATCCGAGCCGATATCGGCCAGGCGTGCACCGGCGGGTACATGCGCCGCCACGCGTTCCAAACGCATGGACAATGTCTGTTCGTTCAACCGCAACCCCTTTCACCACGAGCGTTCGGCACGTTGGCCGAATCGGGGCGCCATTCTGTCGAGCAATGCCGTGCATTTCAAATTCTTGCGACCGGGGCCATGGCTCGACCCGGTTATTGAACTGATTACATAGCGTATCAACTGAAATGCGCATCGGCGGCATTATCACAACAGGGGGCGACAACTACATTAGACAGGACATTTTTTCTCAGGGTGCCTCTCATGATTCAGAGCATGATGAAAACTGCTTGCCTGACAACGCTTCTTGTCGTGGGTGCAGCAATATCGGTTGTCCAAGCACAACCCTTACCGCTGGGTAAAACCGGCGCTTTGTATAACGAAGACGTGGAGTGGCGTAGTTTTGCGGCGTTTCCGAAAGAAGTAAAACTGGCTGTCCTGGTCGGTGATCCTGCCAAGCCAGGCCCCTACGTTGTGCGAGTCAAAGTGCCGAACGGCACGAAATTAATGCCCCATACCCATCCTGAAGACCGTATCTACACCGTAGTGTCCGGTGTGTTTTATATCGGCTTCGGTTCTGTGTTTGATCCGGACAAACTGGTCGCTTATGGCCCGGGCAGTGTAGTGGTGCTCCCGGCCAATACTCCGCATTTTCATTGGGCCAGGTCGGGGGAGTACATCTCTCAGGTTTATGGAACAGGTCCCTTGGGGCTTGAGTACATTGATAGCCGTGACGATCCTCGTCATGCGTCAAAGTAAATAAGAAAAGCGGCTCACCCTTTGGCTCGGTGACGCAAGCGCGAGTACGAAATCAGCATGCTGGTCAGTTCCTGCGTGACTTGGGTGAAGGGTGACACCCGGCGGCTGATCAGACACACCTCACACGACGCCAACAGCTCCGGAATCGAAATGCTTATAAGCGATGAGGAAAACAGCTTCATGCCGGGAAGCATGCCGGGCTCCAGGGTCAGGTAATCCGTCTCGGAAATGATGTGCAGGAGTTCCAGCAGCGATTCGGTCGTGATCGCGATCTTCGGTGGCGGTAAGCCGTGGGCTTTGAACCGCTCGATCAGATGGTTCTCCGCGCTGCCGACGACTCCCGCCGGCCGGACGCTGATCCACTGGCAATCGGCCAAATCGCGCACTGATCGAGCACTCGCCAAGGGATGGCCCTTACGCGCAATGACGCTGGTTTTCGAGCTGTAGAGCCGCTCGATGTTCAGGTCTATATCGCAGACGTCGGGACTCAGTGGACCCATCACAAAGTCGAGCCGGCCAGCGCGAATCATCTCGATCAGCATACGGGTCTTTCCGCTGGCGACGTGCAGCTGCACGTTAGGAAAACGGTGGGTAAAACTGCTGAAGACCGGCATCAAGCACGCAGCCATGGGTTCCGCTGTGACACCCAAGGCGATCTGGCCCTCAGGCGTTCCATTCCACTGGCGGACGTCTTGTACCGCGCGATCGCAATCGAGAATGATCGAGCGTGCCCGGGTCAGGAAAACCTTGCCGGCCAGGGTCAGGCTGATGCCTTGATTGGAGCGCATCAACAAGGTGACCCCGAGCTCTCTTTCCAGACTTTGAACCGACTCTGTCAGCGTGCTTTGGGCAACGTCCAGTTCTCGCGCCGCGGAACGAAAGCTGCCCCTGTCGACCACTGAGCAGAACGCTCGTAGCTGGATCAGCTTCATGAAGCCGTGATCCAGTTGTTGCCGTTGTGGCCACGGGAAGCGTGATGGGTGTTGCTCAACAGGGTGCGGCTGCTTCCGGTGTTCATGGCTGGATCTCCAAACGGCAGTGTTGTGATGGCTTGTTATCGTAATCGATTAGATCGCATACGATGTATAAATATTCTCCCAAAGACCTGGTGATGTCAAAGCGGACGTTGCGCCTTGGCGACGAGCGGTGTGGGCGGAAAAACCGAAGGTGATCGCTTTTTCCGTTCTTCTCGACCGCTTGATCGCGCCTATAAAATCAGTCCTGTCAAATAGTTACGTGATTTTCTGCTATTTGAATCTCAATAAAAATCTCAAGGAGTCATCGATGAGCAACATTGAAAAAGTCGGCGTAATTAAACTTCCTGCTTTGTTACCCAGGCTATAAAAAACACCGCTCAGGTTTGTTACAGCTCCCGCGATAGATACCTATTTGTCGTTATTGTCCCGTGTTTGAAAAATACGGCCCGCGTGTGACTTCGCGACGTAGAAGCCTGTATGCCAAAAACTCTAAAACTACTTTCCCTGACCAGACGTAACTTCTGCGGCGCTGCTGCAGTGGCCTGTGCCGCTGCACCGCTAGGGTTACTCGGTTTATCAACCAGGACTGACGCTATGACCAATACTCCAACAAAAGCCGATAGTGTTTCCGCTGAAATACGGCCCTTTCATTTCAGCGCCAAAGAGTCTGAACTTGCAGAGTTGCGTAGACGGATAGAAGCAACAAGATGGCCGGACAAGGAAACAGTCAATGATTCCTCCCAAGGTGTACAACTGGCGACGATCCAGAAACTGGCAAGGCACTGGGCGACCCAATATGACTGGCGGGTAATCGAATCGAAAATAAACGCCGTTCCAAACTTCATCACCCATATTGATGGCCTGGATATCCACTTCATTCATGTCCGCTCGAAACACGAGAATGCGCTACCCCTATTGATGGCGCACGGCTGGCCCGGGTCGGTGATCGAGTTGATGAAAGTCATTGGGCCACTCACCGATCCCGCCGCGCATGGCGCCAGTGCCTCCGATGCGTTCAGCCTGGTGATTCCATCGATGCCGGGTTACGGCTTCTCGGAGAAACCGACCGGGCCCGGTTGGAATCCCGATCGTATCGCCGATGCCTACATCGAGTTGATGAAGCGTCTCGGCTACACAACGTATGGCGCGCAAGGTGGCGACTGGGGTTCTATCGTTGTCGACCTGATGGCTGTAAAGGCGCCACCTGGCTTGATCGGTATTCATTCGAACATGCCCGGCGTCATCCCGCCTGAACTGGATGCTGCGTTATTTCGCGGCGAGCCTGTACCCAATGGTCTTTCTGAAGAAGAGAAGCGCGCGGCCGATCAACTCGCCAATACGTACAAGCACATCGGTTACGCCATCATGATGGGGGATCGGCCGCAGTCGCTGACAGGCCTCAATGATTCACCGGTTGGGTTGGCGGCCTTCATGCTTGATCATGATCCTAAAAGCTACGAGATGATTGCGCGATCCATTGACGGGCAACCGGAAGGCCTCACACCGGATGACGTCCTCGACAACATCACGTTGTTCTGGCTGACCCAGACGGCCGTTTCCTCGGGGCGGCTCTATTGGGAAAACAAGTCAACATTCTTTGCCGTCAAGGGCGTCAACATCCCGGTCGCGGTGAGTGTGTTTCCTGATGAACTGTATACGGCGCCGAAAAGTTGGTCGCAGAAGGCGTATCCCAAACTCGTGCATTACAACGAACTTCCCAAAGGCGGGCACTTTGCTGCGTGGGAGCAGCCGGCGCTGTTCTCGCAGGAAGTCCGGGCCGGATTTAAATCGCTGAGGTAAGTGCCAAACCCACAGGCATCGAAGAACTGATCTTGCAATGATCAGAATGGCTCGGTTCGGATCACGTGAAAGTGATCCGAACCGAGCAACCCAGGGGCATCGGTGAACCAGTCGTCGGCCATCACAGTGTTTAGGACGGACGACGCAGCGAGCACTTCCGATACCATCGCATGCGATGTATAGTCGAATCTTGCAGTCTATCCGTCTTTGGCCACAGAGAATGCTCATGAAACCCACCAAAAAGACAGCTGCCCTCGACTTGAAGCTTTCCGACTTCCTGTGTTTTGCGGTCTATTCCTCCAACCTCGCTTTTGGCAAGGCTTACAAGCCAATGCTCGAACGGCTCGGGCTCACCTACACGCAATACATCACCCTCGTTGTGCTGTGGGAAGAAGACAACCAGACTGTAGGGAGCCTCGGCGAAAAGCTGTTCCTCGAATCCAACACCCTCACGCCAATCCTGAAGAAACTGGAAGCGATGGGTTACTTGCTACGCCAGCGCGACCCGGAAGACGAGCGCCAGGTACGCATCAGCCTCACAAACGAGGGACGAAAACTGCGTGAAGGCCTTACGGAAGAAGGCTTCCCGCAAACCGGTCTTGATCCCGACGAATTCGTGCAAATGCAGCAAGCCATTGTGAAATTGCGGGACAACCTGATCCGTACTACGAAAGACAGGGAATAAGCCGTTTCGAATGCAGGGGACGAGGCGTCCCCGACTGACTCAAAACAATGAATTTGCCCCGTTATCGCATTCTCTCCAGTGGCTACTTCACTGCGCCAGCCGGCCTGATATCGCCGCAAAAAATATCGACGTTGCCATTCGCCGGAGCCGTTCGCACGACGATGTAATGCTCGTTGGCAAGCAGATCCGGCAGGGCGATCGGTGCGCTTCTTGAGAACGACCAGCCGCGTACCGCTTCGCGCTTGGTATTGACCTTGTCGTTCATTGCAAAGGCCACTGGCCCGGGTTGCTGGCAGCTGCCTTTATGAATGAAGCTGTAGAGACGCAAGGGCAGGGTCGCTCCGCTTGGAGCACCACTGATGAAGAAGCTGAGCCCGGTTTGTTTGTCCCAGCTTGTCAGCGTTACATTGCCGATCTGCCCGGTGTTCTGTCGGGTGGCAACCAGCGGGACAGACACGCCATGGTCGGTTGAAATGGTGCAGCCGCACAGGCTTGCGCTGATCATCAGGGTTGCAAGCGAATGTCTGGGGATCATTGCCAACTCCTGCGTAAGAACTGCAAGGGGTGATTAGCGGGTGCTGCTGGGGATGAGGCTATCGACGGATTGAGGCTCGGGTGCCTGGTTATCCATATCAGCGTTGGTCCTTCATTTGCTCGCATCCAGCACCACGCGGTAACGCGCCTTGCCGCTGCGCAGGTGATCGATCGCTTCGTTGACCCGGCTCATGGGAAAAAGCTCGACCTGCGGCAGGATCTGATGACGTGCGCAGAATTCCAGCATGGTCGCCGTGGTACTCGGCGAGCCGACCGGCGAGGCGGACAGGGTCTTTTGTTGGGGGATCAGGTTGAACACATGCACGGGAATAGCGTCGGGCACGATGCCGACAAAGTGCAGGCGCCCCTTGCCGCGCAGGGTGGCGAGCATGGCCGTCCAGTCGAGGTTGGCGTTGGCCGTCACCAGCAGGAAATCCAGGGTGCCGGCAATGGCTTTCAGCGAGTCGCTGTCGGTCGAGGCGACGACGTTGTGCGCGCCCAGGCGCCGGGCTTCGTCGGTCTTGTTCAACGACGAGGTAAATGCGGTGACCTCGCAGCCCCAGGCGTTGAGAAAGCGAAGCGCCAGATGACCGAGGCCGCCGATGCCCACCACGCCGACCCGATCAGTGGGTTTGACGCCGAATTCCACCAGCGGATTGAACACCGTGGAGCCGGCGCAAAACAGCGGACCGGCCATCGACGGGTCGAGTTCGCCCGGTATTGCCAGCGCCCAGGCCCAGTGCGAACGCAGGCGATCGGCAAAACCGCCGTTGCTGCCGATGATGGTGGGTTTGGCGGTGCCGCACAGATGGTGGGCGCCGCCGATGCATGATGAGCAATGCATGCAACTGCCCTTGTACCAGCCGATGCCCACCCGTTGCCCCACCTGGAGACCGCGGACCTGCGCACCCACTCGCACAATGCTGCCGACCACCTCGTGGCCAGGGATAAAAGGGTAGCTGCTGACGCCCCATTCGTTATCGATCAGCGACTGGTCGGAGTGGCAGACGCCGCAATATTCCACCGCAACTTCCACCTCCTCATCCCCCAATTGACCGGGGTCGTAGCTGTAACGCTCCAGTGGCGCGCCGGCGACCATTGCGGCCCAGCCGGTGAAGGACGTGACTTCGGTGCTATCGCTCATGGGAGACCTCCAGATCAGGAGACACAAGGGGACTGCTCAGACGTCGCCGCGGAGCAAGGGAAGTGCGGCGACCGCATGAAAGGATAGTCCGGGATCTGGAACCAAGGGCGCGGCCCGACAATCAGTTCTTCCGGGTTGCCGCGCCTTGATCGCGATCGGTACCCGCAAGCGAGGTGCCAGGCCGCAGCACCTCCCTGCGAACGATGCAACGCAATCAGGCTTTACTGGCCGCCAGATAAGCGCCAAGGCGTTGTCCCATTTGCTCTCCCAACGCTTGCAAGGCACTGAATGGGCGGACCATTACCTCGAACTCGACGATTTTCCCCTGTTCATTGAACCGGATCATGTCGATGCCCTTCAGCTCTTTGCCGCTGACTTTGGCGCTGAATTCCAGAACGACGCTCAGGCCGTCGGCGGTCGACAGTTCGCGGTGGTAGGTGAAATCCTCAAACACCTTGACGACCGTGTTAAGAATCATCGAAACCACGGGCGCTCCCGGGTAAGGCTTGTGAGCCATGGGCGAGCGGAATATCGCTTGTGGGTCCAACAATTCGGGCAGGGCGCTCAAGTCGCCCTTGAGGATCATGTCGTGCCATTGGCTCAGGGATTTTGCGGCGTTGGGATGCAGGTTCAGTTCAGACATTTTCAACTCCTGTATTTTTGTTGTTCTGTAAAACGCTCCGGTGTGGCACATGCAGTGTCGCCTGATGGCTTGCCGCAAGACTTGAATAGTGCCGCGAAGATCGACTGGAGGCTATGCGAATGTACTAAAAGTAGCTCACGAAAAAGCCCGGCTGGTTAGGCCGGGCTTTTTGTTGGGTACCGCTGTAAAGCCATTCATTCAGGCGACGCGGTTTTCGAGCAGACGGTCAGAACCACCTTCAGCGACGCGGTTTTCGATCAAACGGTCAGAGCCACCTTCAGCGACGCGGTTTTCGATCAAACGGTCGGAGCCACCTTCGGCAACGCGATTTTCGATCAGACGGTCGGAGCCACCTTCGGCAACACGGTTTTCGATCAGACGATCCGAACCACCTTCAGCGACGCGGTTCTCGATCAAGCGGTCGGAACCACCTTCAGCAACGCGGTTTTCGATCAGACGGTCGGAGCCGCCTTCAGCGACAACCGGGTGCGCAGAAGTAGCGGCAAAAGCGTTAACTGCAAAAACCGAGAAAGCGATGCTGAGAAGGAATTGGCGTTTCATGATTTTGTGCTCCGGGGTGTAGTTGTGTGGTATGGCGCTGATGTTACGCCCCGGAGTTTTTAAGAGAACTTCATTGAGTTAATGGTGACTATTGATGCAGTCAATGGCTGCACAAAACGGCGATTCCCTGTCATTGATCCGCGACACACAGCTCCCCGGTAGCGCGTATAAGAGCCTGACCATGCAGTTGATCTTTGATCAAACCGGCTCGCGCCTCGCCCAGCCAGTCCGGGCAGTTCGGATCTTTGCGATAGGGCTCAAACTCGGCGTATTGCTGCAGCAGGCGACTTTGCAGCTCATCCAGCTGTGGCCTGATCTGCTTGGTGAGGTCCGGCCGCGGTGTGTCAGGCGCCTTGCCGGCTGCTCGCCAGTTCGCGAGCAGCCCGTATTGCACAAGCTTGTTGGCTTCAATCTGTGCAGCGATCAACTCGGCGACCTGTTCCGGGTCCAGTTTTCGTTTAACGGCCAACTTCCTGGCATTGGAGATGACTTGTGCTTCGCGGACACTGTCCTGAATCGCCTTGCCGCTGTCCCACTTGGTCAGCGCCACCAGATCAGCAATGTTCAGACGCTCGTTCATCGTCACCAGCAGCGGTTGCAAACTGGCGGGTGCCGGGGAGGGCGTGCTCGCCTGTGCGCCGCCAGCGAGTAAACCGATCAGGGCGCAAGTCAGCAGCTGCGGGATGCGTGGGGAGCAGGGCATAAGCAAAACCTCATTAGAGCTCGTTATTTTCAATCAGGTGATGTGTATCACAAGCGGACGCCAAGCATACAACGCTTGGAGCCCCTGCTGAGTTAGACTCAAACGCAGAACAAACCTACTGATTTCAGTCATCAATGTGCAGATTCATGGACAGTAAGGCTGGATGTTCATCATCAAGCGGGTAGACCACAGTGAATCAACTTTTAGCAATGCGTGCTTTTGTACGTGTTGTGGAAACAGGATCTTTCAGCCGGGCTGCCGACCAACTGGCGCTTCCACGTTCGAAGGTCAGCAAGTTGATCACCGACCTCGAAAAGCACCTTGGCATCAAGCTGATGCACCGAACTACCCGCGCAGTCGCCGCCACATCGGACGGGCTGGAATACTACAGTCATGCAATGCGCCTGATTGCAGAACTAGATTCCGTGGACACCGCCGTCCGTGGTAAAAAACTCAAGCCTGGCGGGCATCTGAGGATTGATGCGCCAGCCTCATTCGCCAATTGCCTGCTGATACCCGCGTTGCCTGATTTTCATCGCGAGTATCCCGATATCACCGTCGCTTTAGGCATCAGCGACCGACCAGTGAATATCGTCGGCGAGGGCGTGGATTGCGTGATTCGTGCGGGTGAACTGGATGACATGACAATGATCGGTCGCAAGCTTGTCGACCTTCACTACGTCACCTGCGCGGCCCCCGCTTACCTCGAACGCATGGGGATGCCTTCTACCCCGAATGATCTCCAGACTAACCATGTTCAGGCAGGCTACTTCTTTGCCACGACGGGGAAACCGGAACCCTTGATTTTCGAGAACGGCACTCATCGATATGAAGTCGGTGACTGCGAATTTTCGACGAATGACGGTAATGGCCTTAAAGAAATGATGCTCGCGGGACTCGGTATCGGGCAGCACTTCAGGCGCATCGTTCAGCCTTGTCTGGACGCCGGCGAGTTAGTGGCCGTTTTGGAAGACTGGTCTCGACCCGCCATGCCGTTTCATGTCCTCTATCCACCCAATCGACATCAAAATGCCCGGCTGAAGGTTTTTATCGATTGGGTGATTCAGACATTCCGAGAGGCGTCGCCCGCTCATTGAAACTCAAGGAACAATGGCGGTAACGCGGATTTCAATGCGCATCGTTGGCAGTCCAAGTGACGCGACTCCGAGTTGCGTCCAGATGGGAGCGTGGTTGGGCATGTAATGCCGATATAGCCTGGCCATCGTCTCGTTAACTATCGGAGGGAAACCTGCGACATGGTAAGAATTGACGTGGACCACATGCTCCCAACCGGCACCTGCCGTCGCCAGGGTTCGCTCCAGGTTTTGAAACGCCTGAACAATCTCGTCCTCGATCGATTCGGGGATCTGCAGATCGTCATCCCAACCGCCCTGGCCGGAAGTCTCAACTCGATTGCCGATTTTTAGCGCTTGAGAGTAATGCAATGCATTGAGCAGGGTTTCCCCGTAGCCGGGCGTAACAAAAAACTCGGGCTTGTTCATTTTGATCCTCTGTTCAAGTTCATGGCAGGTAGAGGCTTCTACCCGCTGTTGATGCTAATAGACTGAAAAGAGGATCAATAGCCGCTAAAGCTGTCATGACTATCCATGTGCGTGGATAGTTGAAATAGCGTGGTGCGCGAAAAAGCCCGGCTGATTAGGCCGGGCTTTTCGTTGAGTACTGCGGTGAAACCAATCATTTATGCGGCGCGGCTTTCAATCAGTCGGTCAGAACCACCTTCAGCGACGCGGTTTTCGATCAGTCGATCAGAACCACCTTCGGCAACGCGGTTTTCGATCAGACGGTCGGAACCACCTTCGGCCACACGGTTTTCGATCAGGCGGTCAGAACCACCTTCAGCGACGCGGTTTTCGATCAAACGATCCGAACCACCTTCAGCCACACGACTTTCAATCAGACGATCCGAGCCGCCTTCAGCGACAACCGGGTGAGCAGAAGAAGCGGCGAAAGCGTTAACTGCGAAAACCGAGAAAGCGATGCTGAGAAGGATTTGGCGTTTCATGATGGTGTGCTCCGGGGTGTAGTTGTTTGGTATGGAGGCGATCTTACGCCGCGGATTTTTTATGAGAACTTCATTGAATTGATGGTGACTATCGACGACGGCAATGTATGGACAACACTCAGTTCCAGTGGGTGATGGCCTCTGGCTACGCATTGCTTGACTGGATCCACAGTGGCACCCTCAGCGCCCGCTGTACCAAGGAGCCAGGTGATCAAGGAATGAGTGGATACGTCCCCAACCCCCCGAAAAACTATCGATACGACGAAGCCAAACCCGTCGACATCCATGCCCAACGCTGGGCGGAATACGAGAAACACGGCAAGGCACCGGCGCCTGCGAAAGAAAAAGTCAGGGTTGCGCTGCGCATTGGGGTGTTCTTTGACGGGACGCTGAACAATGCGGGTAACTCGGCTTCGGGATTATTGTGTGGTGCCCATCATCCGATTCGCCCGGAAGACGTCGACGCGAGCTGCAAGCCGTATATGGCGGATCCCGAGGGGAGTTATGGGAATGATGTGAGTAACGTTTCCAAGTTGTTTGATCTCTACCCCGCAGCGAAAGACGTCGAGGGTGAAGGTACCGTCAGACTCTCCTTACGCAGCCTCTACGTTGAGGGCATTGGTACGACCGGAGGAGCAGAAGATAAGTTAATGAATGCAGCCACCGGACGTGGTGACACCGGTGTAGCGGCCAAAGTCCAGCAAGCATTTTCCGACCTGAATGACTTGATAAAAGAACTCATTGATAAGAGTCCTGGTTGCGAAATCACCTCGCTGACCTTCGACACCTTTGGCTTCAGTCGGGGTGCCGCGGCGGCCCGGCACTTTGCGAATGAGATAGTGCGTTGCAAGCAAGGACCGTTAGGGGAAGTGCTACGTAGAAACCCCAAAGGATTCAGTTCCAGCTTTGGCAATCAGTTCAACACCGAAATCATCATGGGCTTTGTCGGTTTATTCGACACCGTACCTTCCGTGGCGGGACTGACGAATTTTGGAAATATCCAAAGCCCGGTTGCTCCTGGGATCAAACTATATCTGGATCGCCGATACTTTACCGATGTGGTCCAACTTGTCGCACGTGACGAACACCGAGCGAATTTCGCATTGAGTACAGTTGTTCCCGCTCATCCGGAAATACCTTTACCCGGCGTGCATTCAGATTTAGGTGGTGGCTATCGCGAAGTCGTGGAGGAGTGTGTGCTGGTTAATCCAATGCAAGCGCTTACGGTGCCGCATGGTACGGATATCTGCTCCACTTCCATTTACCTGGATGTCCAACAACAGAAAGCAAGCATGGTGGCCAAGGGGTGGCCCGAATTTATGCTGGAAATTGTGATCCCGACGCCAAGCGTCGCGCCTGATTGGGAGCAGGAGAAGTCAGGACCGAAAAAGTTGAGGGTGTATGCAGGCTTGCAGCTCAAGCGGACGGTCAGTAGCAAACTGGCTGTAATTTACCTGCGTTTGATGCATAAATTGGCCAAGGAGAAAGGTGTGCAGTTTGAGGTGATCGACGAGAATGACCCCGCTTATAGCGTGCCTCCTGAACTTCAGCCTTTCTGTGACAGAGTACTCGCTGGTGAGTACAAGCCAGAACCCGATGAAGAAGAACTATTGAAACTCAAATACGTGCATATGTCCGCCAACTGGAACAACCCCATTGGTGGAAGCCGTGAGCAGGGCATAACTCTCCGATACGCAAATGCACCCACCGACGACGGCTTACGGGTGCGTCATCCTCACGTAGCTGATTCCCTTTGGAGAACATTTTGATGCGCGCATTGGTTTTTTTGCTGGGCGCACTTCTGATCTCCGCTTGCCAGGCCGCAGCACCACCTTCTGGTAAAAACGACCCGAAGAATCAATGGTGGAGCCTCAGTTTTGTCGAGCCCACCTATATGAAGGTCTGGGTCGAAGACACGGCAGTTGAAGACATCAACGGGAAGCTGTTTCGCCGTACCGGTGGCGGTACAGCAGCAAGTGATGAGCCCGCAGGTGACGCTGCGTTTGCTCGCGGCTGGGGCGAAAAAATCAGCAGTAGCACTCGCGGTGTAGTCGGTGCGGATTTGCCCAAACGTATTTATGTTCGTTGGCAGTCGGTAGTCGAGCCGCAAACTTATCGAGCATGGGTCGACATTCCTGAAGAGGCTCGACAAATCTTGCATGCCTCAGTGAATGAACGTTGTCCATCCAGTTCTGAGGAGACGGCCAACTACAGAGCCAAGGTTTATCTTGGGCTCGCACCTGGAGGCATCGTGCAGGTGTGGGTACTGGACAAATGTATGAAATCTATCAAAGTTGCCCACGCCCAAGCGGAGATTGAGCCTTTGGGGCCTCACCTTGGGAAATCTGGGGGCAAATATTATCCGCTATCCGAAAAGTCAAAAAACTACGTCAAGAAGTACGGCATCCCTTACGGCAGTTGGTAAGACCCAACACACCAACAAAAAACGGGCGCCTCCTTGGCGCCCGTTTTCATTTACTCCACAAACCCGGAATATCAGCCGTCGCAAACCTGTCGTCGGCTACACCGCTCACCCACGATCGCAGGGCTATGCTTTACCTCCTCAGCTATCAACGGTCTCCAGGAAATCAGCCCGCTACATCCGTCCCCGTCTGCCAGCATTTCCTGCGAGGTTTCATGCTCTGGTCGAGAGGGTAAACCGATGCACGACTATTACGATCTGGGCACCTACAGTCGCCCGGTGACAACGAGCTCACCCGAGGCCCAGCTCTGGTTCGACCGCGGTCTGATCTGGTGCTACGGCTACAACCACGACGAATCCATCCGCTGTTTCCACAAGGCCATCGAACACGACAGCGATTGCGCGATGGCCTACTGGGGCATCGCTTACGCCTCGGGCCCGAACTACAACAAGCGCTGGGATGCCTTCATCGAACAAGAGTTGAAAGAGGCCGTGGCCCGTGCCCGACTGGCAACGCACACCGCGCTGGCACATATTGACGGGGCTAAACCGGTGGAGCAGGCACTGATCCGGGCGCTGGAAAAACGCTACCAGGCTGATGAGGCGACCAGCCTTGAGCAACTCTTCGCCTGGAACGACGCCTATGCGGCGGCCATGCGCGATGTCTACAAAACCTTCCCTGATGATCCCGACGTTGTGGCGTTGTTTGCCGAAGCGTTGATCGACCGCACGCCCTGGCAGTTATGGGACCTGAAAACCGGCACGCCGGCACCGGGCGCCGACACGCTGGAGGCGGTGGCGGTGCTGGAGACTGCGCTGCGACGGATGGAGCAGCACGGCGATGCGCCCCACCCGGGCGTGCTGCACATGTACGTCCACACGATGGAAATGTCGCCTTACCCGGAACGGGCGTTGCGCGCCGGCGATGTCCTGCGCGACCTGGTGCCGGACGCCGGGCATTTGCGCCATATGCCGTCGCACATCGACGTCCTGTGTGGGGATTACCGTGGGGCCATGATCACCAACAGCCGGGCGATCCAGGCGGACAGCAAATACCTGCAACACGAAGGGCCCATCAATTTCTACACCCTGTACCGAAGCCACAACTACCACTTCAAACTTTATTCGGCGATGTTCCTCGGGCAGTACCAACCGGCCCTGGACGCTGCCGATCAACTGACCGCGACGATCAAGGAAGAACTGCTGCGCGTGGAGCAGCCGCCCATGGCCGACTGGCTGGAAGGTTTCGTGTCGATAAAGGTCCACGTGCAGATCCGCTTCGGCAAATGGCTGGACATACTCGCCACGCCGCTGCCGAACGACCAGGCACTGTACTGCGTGACCACCGCGATGCTGCATTACGCCAGAGGCGTGGCGCACGCGGCTTGCGGGCATGTCGCCGCGGCAGAAACCGAACAGCAGCTGTTCATCAATGCACTGACCCGAGTGCCGCCAACCCGCTACATCTTCAACAACACCTGCCTCGATATCCTGGCGGTGGCCGGCGCTATGCTGCGCGGCGAAATCGAGTACCGCAAAGGCAACCACGACAGCGCATTCGCCCATCTGCGCGAGGCACTGGCTCTGGACGACAACCTGCCTTATGACGAGCCGTGGGGCTGGATGCAACCGGTCCGGCACGCACTCGGCGCGCTGCTTCTGGAACAGGGCAGGGTAGAAGAAGCCTTGCAGGCCTATCGGGCCGATCTCGGACTGGACAACACACTCAGCCGCGCGTCCTGGCACCTGGACAATGTGTGGAGCCTCCACGGTTATGTGGAATGCCTGAAACGCCTGGGACGGGACGCTGAAGCCGCGGCGGCCAAGACCCGGCTTGACCTGGCCATGGCCCGGGCGGATGTGGAGATTACGGCATCGTGTTTTTGCCGGGTTGGGGAGCGGTGTTGCAAGTGATGCACAAGAGCCCGGAGGGTCAGGCCGAAACGCTGTGCACTTAAGACAATCTTCAGGCGAGCAAGAACCTGTGGCGAGGGGATTTATCCCCGTAGGGCTGCGAAGCGGCCCCCCGCGTCCGTTCAGACAGACCAAGTTGTCTGGATTTACGACTGCTTCGCAGCCGAACGGGGATAAATCCCCTCGCCACAAATGTGAGTGCCAGCGCTTAAGTGGACAGCATTAAACGAGTCAGGCCGGGCTTTTCGTTGACCGCCGAATGGAAAATGAGCCCAATCGGACCGCAAACCCTCGGTGATATGCTACCGCGTGTCTACATCCCGCCCAGAGATCACTCATGGATCGATTGTCTACCTTGTTGTCGCAGTTCGGCGTGCGCGCAAACCTCTTCTACAACGGCAAGCTGTGCGGCATGGCGGCATATGATGGTGCTGACCAGCGCGGTCATGTTCATCTGCTTCAGGCCGGTGCCGTCACGTTGCTGGGACTCGATCGCAAGGACGTGCGGCTGACCCGGCCCAGTCTGATTTTTCTGCCACGCCCGCGCCGCCATCAACTGTTCGCCGGTGAACCCGAGGGGGCTCAACTCCTGTGTGCGTCAATGGAGTTTGAGGGCGGTGTCGATAACCCGTTGTCGGCTTCGTTACCCGATCTGTTGGTGCTGCCCCTGGATGAGCTACCGATGCTGGCCGATACGCTGAAATGGATGTTCGTTGAGGCTGCGGGTGGACATTGTGGCAGGGAGGCCGCATTGGATCGCTTGTTCGAACTGCTGATCATCTTGTTGTTTCGGCATCTGCTCGATCACCACCAGTTGCACACCGGATTGATGGCCGGACTGGCCGATTCGCGCCTGGCGCGCTCGCTGGTCCAGATACACAACGCCCCTCATCGTCCCTGGTCGATTGCCGAACTCGCGAGCGAGTCGAACATGTCGCGAGCGGCCTATGCCGTGCATTTTCGGGCCGTCATCGGGCAGACACCGGCCGATTATCTGTTGAGTTGGCGTATCAGTCTGGCGCAGAAGCGTTTGCGTGAAGGGCGACCGATTACGCTGATTGCCGCTGAGGTCGGTTATGAAAGTCCTTCGGCGCTTGCCCGCGCATTTCGGCGCAAGACGGGCTACAGCCCCCGGGACTGGATGAAGGATTCGACAGGAGAGGGAGAAGGGAAAATGGCCTGAAAACATCGAGCGGTTTCAGGCCATTCCGGGAGGACACATCATCGTTTTATCGGTTTTCCAGCGCAGTCAGTGAATGTCCGGCCACGAACACCGAAGCGGCAAGCAACCCGATGTCTTTCAGGAGAAACTGACCAGGCGCAACCGAAATGGCGGGGAAACCGAGGCCGGGTTCAATCACACCGGGTGTCGAGAACATGAAGCTCAAGGTGGTGAAAAACAGCCCGGCAGACAACGCACCACCGATCAACGACAGCTTGGGTGACAGAAGGCGGCCTGCAATCAGCACACCGATCGAGACTTCCAGGATGCCGAGCAGACTGGAGAACGTATCGACACTGAAAATGTTGTAGACCCAACCCAGGAAAGGGCTGTTGCTCACCAGCGGCACCAGGCCCTCGGCTTCATAGTGCGTAAATTTCATGCCGCCAAACCAGAAGTAAATAATGGCCAGTGCAGCGTAAGCACCGTAGGTACCGATCGCCGTGGTTCTAGCCCCGAGCGAAAATTTCTGAGCGACGCCGTTCGTTCTGGAGTTCTCAATGTTCAAGGTAGGCATGATTCAGGCTTCCAATAGTGTGGGGATTCAAACCCAGCGCGGTTTACGTTGGGAGTGGACACAGTGTTGCCTTTGATCCCACGCCCGTGGCTTCTGAACGTATTGAGAACGGTGCAGATCGTCTTGATTCACGACAGGACTTGAAGAGGAGGGCTTCTAAACCTCCTGGCCCGCACATAATCGCCCGCCGCTCTGAGTGCATAAGTGGCTGAGGTGGCCGGACATGAAAACGACCCAAGGGAGTTACCGCATTACTATGGCTAATAAACTCACGTCCAAGACTGCGATCGTTACCGGGGCGGCCCAAGGGATTGGTGCGGCGATTGCGCGACTCTTCGCGCAGGAGGATTGCTTTGTCTATGTCACTGATATCAACGACGAACTCGGCAAAGTCGTTGCAGACTCGCTCGGTGATCACGCCAGCTATCTGCACCTTGATGTGCGGCGGGAAGAAGACTGGCAGCGAGTGACGGCGCAAATCCTGAAGGCGCGCGGCAGGCTGGATGTATTGGTGAACAACGCGGGGATCACCGGATTTGAGCGAGGCTTCGTTCGACACGACCCGGAGCATGCGCGTCTGGAGGACTGGCACGCAGTGCATCAAACCAATCTCGATGGTGTATTCCTCGGTTGCAAGTACGCCATTCGCTCCATGCGGCAGCATGGGGCAGGGTCCATTATCAACATCTCCTCTCGATCAGGCTTGGTCGGCATTCCTGGCGCCGCGGCTTATGCCTCGTCCAAAGGCGCAGTGCGTAACCACACAAAGACAGTGGCGCTCTACTGTGCCGAGCAAGGTCTGAACGTTCGGTGCAACTCGATTCATCCAGCGGCCATCCTCACGCCCATGTGGGAGCCCATGTTGGGCACAGGCGTCGATCGTCAAGAGCGAATGGCCGCACTGGTTCGAGATACTCCACTTAGACGGTTCGGGATGCCCGAAGAGGTTGCGGCACTGGCACTGCTACTCGCCTCGGATGAAGCGACGTACATGACCGGCAGTGAGTTCAACATCGATGGCGGCCTATTGGCGGGTACGGCTGCGACGCCCACCGTCGTGGGTGACAGCGCAGACTAGTTCAAAGGGCTTGGGGTGCGGTGCGATCGTAGAGCGATGCTCGTCACATCCCGTAGTAAGCGGCCATGACTATCAGCGCGAAAAAACACACCATCTGAACGCTGAAAAAGGCAAAACGAACTGCCACGAACGCATCGGTTTGCACATGGCATACGTGAACCAGAGACTGGCACACACGAGCGCTCAGGACGATTGTCGACAGTTGGTTCACTGCCGGGCCTTCGACACCAAGAGCCGAAATCAGGACCACGATCACGATAAAGGTGTTGAAGGTGAGGGTGTCCCCCAGATAAAAGAATAGCGCGCCGTTCAAAGCGTTTCTCTAAATCCCCTCCCGAGGGGGCGAGTTTGCGCCTGCCCACTGAGGTACCTGCCGGTATTCTCACCTCTAGGCTTCGTCCCGTGTGTCGATGCTACGTCAGCTCAAACCGCTCTAACGAATAATCCTTACCTGCCAAGGTAAGTTCAAAAGTGGTGGCACCAAACGTACCGCGTGTCACTTTTTGCTTTACGAGACGTTTGGCTTGGAGTTGTTTTAGCCCGGCTTCAACTTCTAATGTGCTGAGTGAGACAAGTTTGCAAATTGAGTTTAAGTTTGCAATTTTTCTGAAGTTTGCATGATAGGCCAACGCTTCCATCAGTAGCGTTTGGTTATCTGTCAGTCGTGGAAACTGAGGGTTGTTCATCTTGTAAACTTTTCGCTCTATTTCATGTAACTCGTCGTAATCTCCATCAGTGTGGCGGGCGTAGTAAATCGCTACAGACAGGGTGCTGATTAAAATCGCGATAATTATCAGCAGCGACCAATTCGGCATTGGCGTTTCCAGTAAAATCCAATCCCGCAAACGTAGCAGCCAGCTCGTGGTATCTGCCATCCATGGCAGGTCGTAGTAAGGGGCGAGCAGCTTTATGGCGCCCCAAGCGGCAAGGAAAAATCCAGCTGAACAGGCCATAGCCTTGAACGTGAACGGGGGGTGTTTGCCTAGTGCTGCCATGTTAATCGTCTCTAGTACAGAAACAGGTGTTGTCAGCATAGCAGCGCAAAAGTGATTATCTGGCCTGCAAGGTCGGCTTTTGGCCGATTTTCAGCCTTTCAGCAAGCGCCATTTCCAACCCGAAATATCCATCATTTTTGTCGCCGAACCTGCCGAGCCTCCGACTGCACCACCATCCAGATTCCAACCCCGGACACCACCATCCCTGACACCATTTGCCATCGGCAGCAGGTTAGCGAGCAGCGCCGAAAGGCCCGCCGGCACACCCAGAGCGATGCCTTGTATGACGCCGGCCAGATAGCCGGCCATGGCCAGAAGACCGATGCCGGCATTTTTCAGCAGCGCGGCAGCGCAGGAATATGCCGCCCATGTCATCCGCGACATCCTGCCGACGTTCGCCGCCGCCTGGCCCAATGTGGTGCTGGAGTTGAAGACAGCGCCAAGTGACTCGCTGCGTGACCAGGTCCAGCGTGGAAAGCTTCAGGCCGCTGTGATTGCCCAACATCGGCCCTAGCTCAATGGCATTGCGGGCAAAGCTGCACTACCGTGTAGGTGTAAGCCCTCGTGCCGCAGTCCTATTCTGGTTGAGAGGTGGGTTTCATGAACAACATCATCTACATCGTCGGGTTAGTCGTGGTCGTCGTGGTAATCCTGTCGTTCCTCGGGTTCGCGTAGGTTTCAATTCCTGCACTCCGCCAACACCACTTGGCAGGTATTGGGCGTGCCGCCGGATCGGCCGGCATAGCGAATGCAATTATTCAGGGATTTTTGGCGCGCCATGCTCAAGGTGGAGCCCCAGGCCAGGCCGCCTTCGCCGGCGGTGGGGAGCGCTTTGGCATAGCAGGCCGAGCCGACGTTTGAGGCCGAATAGCGAGCAGTGGAAGCTTTGCCTGAACATCCTGCGATCAGCGCCAGGCTGATGGCGAGCAGGGAAGGGATGAGCCATGGCGAACATTGGCGTGCTGCTTTTCTAACGATCATCCCGTTTCCCCTGTATCAAGAGGCGTGTCTGGGTCCTGCTCTATTGAGATTAGACGGTGTTGGGCCCGGGCCTGTGTCGGTTTCAACATGCAGTGAGCTTCAGTCCGGCATTGCGCTAACGTCCCAGCTTTTGCTTCAGATCGGCCTCAGTCCAGACGCCGCTTAGCGGGCCGCCCGGCAAACCTTCATTGGCTCGCGCCAGCGGGAACAACACCGGTACAAATCCAGCATCACGCACTAACCGGGCACCGACATCCCGCGCCTGGGCATCGTCGGCGAAAACGGGAAGCGCCTTGTCTTTGCCCGACAGGTCTTTCATTGAGGCAGAGCCAATGGCGTTGAACGCTCGCGCCAGGTGCATGCCGGGCAAATATTGCTGGTCTGCCGAGGCGACGCCCAGATCCAGCGCCTTGCGCCCGATGTCTCCGTCTCGACCGCTGAAGGGGTTGCTGGTGCTGAACAGCACTTTGCCGTCCAGCTTGCCTTTCAGCTGTTCGGACAGCGCCGGCATTGCGCCGTAGGGAACACTCAGTACGATCACATCGCCCCATGTCGCCGCATCGCCGACCGTGCCCGCCTGAGCATTGGGACCGGCCGCCTTGACCAGGTCCACCAACTCCTCGGGGTGGCGTGACGAAAACATCACCGAATGCCCGGCCTTTACCCATAGCGTGCCCAGCGTACCGCCGACCTTGCCGGCGCCAATCACGCTGATCTTGAGGGTGTCCGCCATCGCCTGGCTGGCGCAGAGGATCAGGACGGCGAACATCAGAGAGAAGATTCTGGACATGCACTGCACTCCTCGGTTGCAAAGCGGTCGTGGAATAACCGTAGTAGAGACAGCGTACAAACGATGCGCTCGAACAGGGATATTTGATGGACGGAGTGGGGCAGGTTCAGTAGGGGCAGCTATTGTCTATGTGTTCACTTCGCCAGTTGCCGCCCAATCAGCTCGTCCC
Source organism: Pseudomonas sp. 31-12 (assembly GCF_003151075.1). Lineage (NCBI taxonomy): Bacteria > Pseudomonadati > Pseudomonadota > Gammaproteobacteria > Pseudomonadales > Pseudomonadaceae > Pseudomonas > Pseudomonas sp. 31-12. The sequence continues at coordinate 4,144,336 of NZ_CP029482.1, read as the reverse complement.
TGAGGCGGCTGGCGGGGTGGACTCTCTTTTGAGCTTTCATAGCTCTTTTGAGCTTTCATAGCTCTTTTGAGCTTTCATAGAGGGCAGGCTGCTAAGAGACTGTGGCATGCGGAACGGATTTACCCCTACGGCTTCAAAGTCTTCAGCGCAAAGGTCCGCACCGTTCGTGATTGCCCCCGGCCTGTCAACGCTGCCCAGCCCAATACTGATGCACTGCGACCTGTGAGCCTTGCACCGGGTCCTGATCGGGAAATGGCAACGTATCGATGCTCGTCAGTTGAGCCTTGGTGGGCGCCTCGCGGCAGATATCGGCCTGCTGACCCGGCGGATAAGCACCCACGACCAGAAAGTCTGCGCTGGAACCCAAATTGCAGTGACCGGTGCCAGCCGGTAGTAGCAATACGTCGCCAGCGTTGACTTCAAGTACCTGTCCATCCGGGCCGCCCAGCATTAACCGGGCCTTGCCGCTGACGATGCCAAGCACTTCATGACCTTCGGTATGGTAGTGGTGGTAGCTGTAAACCCCGTCTCGCCAATGAGGTGGCCAGCCATTGGCGTTGAAGGTTTGCTCGAACAGCGCCGCGGGGTCGTCGCCCTGAACGGCAATCGCGTTGGGGTAAATGAGTACCGGCAGGCGCGGGTTGTTGGGAACCCATTCATTGCGTTCAAACATCAGGGCTTGCACGGTACCGGTCGCAGCTTGCGAGTTGTTCATAAAGGTTGCAGTCATGGCAATGTCCTTGAAGCGAACAGGGTGTGAGGGGGTACGCGTTGGCCCTCCTTATGCGCTAGACGATGCGAATGATGTGTGAGTTCAACGTTGCGGGCCAACGGCGATTCCAGGCAGAGGTAAGGAGGACCGCAACACTGACGGGGTTGCTGGGACTACGCTGAAACTATCTCGCGCAGCGTCCGCCCCAGGAGCGCCCAATGCCGCCCATCACCACGCGCCTGGTGGCGCTGTTCGTTCTTTACCTGACGCTCGAAGTGCCAGCCCAGGACAACGCCTGCCCAGCTGGCGAGAAACAAGTGTGCCTGGACGAATGCATCTGCTTCCCAGACCTGGGGCCGCTGCTGGGCCCTTTGCCTGATGACATCTACCAGATTGCGTCCCCGGCCCTGGCGATGTGGCTGACCCAAGCTCGTGCTGATGCGGCCGTCAACGGAACTCAACCCATTCCACCGCACATCCGGGAGAAACTGCTGCGCTGGTACGACCCCCGCGTCCTCGATGCCGCACGCTACAAAGTCAGCGACAACGGACAATTCAACGCCGCCACCGCCATGCTGCAAAACCCCGATGTCGGCGCCGTGACGCTGATTGACATCATCCTCTTCAGGGATGCGCAAACCGCTGAAGAGAACATCGCGCTCTGGGCCCACGAACTCAAGCATGTGCAGCAGTATCAGGAATGGGGGGTTGAAGGGTTTGCCCAGCGATATACACAAGATTTCAATGCGGTGGAGGCGCCGGCTTATGCCATACAAGCCGAGGTCAGGCGGTGGGTGCGGGACGGGACGCTCTGAAGGGGAGTGGATGCGCTGACCATGTTAAATCATGTAGCGCATTTCCAATGATCACTTAGCGAGTGCAAGTACTAAGAGTGCATTCGGTATCAGTGCTGCGTAAATGTGCAAGGGGTTTTGTGATAGTGGCGGATCCGAATCACCCTGAGCACGAGGCAATGTCGGAGTTGTATGAGGATGATGGGTTCGATCCGACGGCGTTTGACTGCGAGTGGGTCAATCAATGGTTGAAGCAGGCGAAGGTCTGATCAGCAGTCGTGCGCCCAACTCGTCTCGTAGTAGCAAGGCTTCTGGTGGTTGTGCCGCGATAGCAATTCGTCCTCGTAAACCTGATGGCATCCCATACGGCTGATAAATCATTGGAAATGACAGTAACGATAGTCTCTAGTCAATTGAGTCTCTCTGATTCGTTATAGGGTGTACCATCGGGCTCTGTCCATCAGAAATCAGTTAGCCATGTCCGCGCTAAACGAAGAGAGCCGCCAGATCGTAGCTTCTCTGGCGCACCGGGTTGGCCCTAATGCTGATACTGCAAGGATCGCCCAAGCGATTGTCTCAACCTTGCAGAGTATGGATGCAGCCCTCACCCCCATTATTGGCCAGCAAGGGGTTGCCGCGCTTTACCGGCGCAGCCTTCATCTGTGCGCCTCCCAACACCCGGGTGTGGCTCATATATCTGATCGTGTGCAAACCGCGCTGGATCTGAATGTTCTAAATTCTGAACTCGTTTCAGAAAGCGAAGAAGATGCCTTGTTTTTTGGTGAAGTGCTGCTCACCACCTTCTACCAACTGCTGACTACGCTGATCGGGCCTTCGCTCACCGCACGCTTGCTCCGTGACGTGTGGAATCCTTCTTTGAGCGACACATCTGCGCAGGAAAATTCGCCATGAGCACCAAAGTGACTATCAACCGTCTGGCCACCGGAGTGCCAGGACTGGACGAGGTGCTGGGCGGGGGATTGCCGGAGTTTTCGTTCAACCTGATCGCCGGCCCGCCTGGCTGTGGCAAAACCACCCTGGCGCATCAAATGATGTTCACCCTGGCGACGCCCGAGCGCCCGGCACTGTTCTTCACCGTGCTCGGCGAGCCGCCGTTGAAGATGCTGCGTTATCAGCAGCAATTCGACTTTTTCGACAACGAAGCGATCAATCAGTCGATCCGTTACATCAATTTGGCCAATGACACCTTGGCCGGGGATTTGGACGAAGTGTTACGGCGCATCGTCGCTGAGGTTGAGGCGTACTCTCCGTCGCTGGTGTTCGTCGACTCGTTCCGTTCGGTGGTGCTGGCGAGCCAGACCCAGGACAACCCCAATAATAACTTGCCGCAGTTCGTTCAGCAGTTGGGCATGTTAATGACCACTTGGCAGGCAACAACCTTCTTGATCGGCGAATACTTCACCGAAACCGATACCAATCCGATTTTCACCGTCGCTGATGGCTTGATCTGGCTGCGTCAGAGCGTCCAGCGCAACTCCATGGTGCGCAAGATGGAGATCATGAAGATGCGCGGTCAGCCGACGCTGCCGGGGCTGCACACCTTCCGTATCGCCGCCTCCGGCATCAAGGTCTTCGCGCCGCCCCCACTCAACCGGGTTGAAGCGCCACTGAAGTTTCCGATTCAGCGCCTGAAAATGGGCGTACCGCAACTCGACGAGATGCTCGGCGGTGGCTTGCCCCGTGGATACTCCTTGCTGGTGGCCGGGCCGTCGGGTTCGGGCAAAAGCATCCTGGCGTCAACCTTCCTGGCCGAAGGCGCGCGCAATGGCGAAACTGGCGTCATCGCGGTGTTCGAACAAAGACCCAATCACTCCCAGAACGCCACCCTCGCGGGTCTTATTCAGAGCGGGCTGGTGGCTCTGGTGGACAGCCGTGCACCGGATTTGTCCATCGACGAAATCGTCCAGCTGCTGTTGAGTGAGATCAGCCGTCTGAACGCCACTCGCGTGGTCATCGATTCGCTGTCCGGCTTCGAACTGGCGCTGGCGCCGACCTTCCGCGAAGATTTTCGCGAATCGTTGTCGCGCATGGTCACGGCGCTGACCAGCGTGGGCGTCAGCGTGTTGTTGACCTCAGAGCTGGAAGACCGCTACACCGACCTGCGCTTCAGTCCTTACGGCACGGCATTTCTCACCGACGCAATCATCGTCCAACGCTATATTGAAGTGCAGAGTCGCTTGTTACGCATCATGGCCGTGGTCAAGGTTCGGGCCAGCGCTCACTCCGATGAACTGCGGCTGTATCGCATCGACAATGACGGTTTGCAGATCGGGGAAATGTTGCCGGATAAAGAAGGATTGCTTGGGGGACGACCTACCCAGCAGCGTTTGGGCACAGTCGAAGGATGAGCAAAATATCATGAGTGAAGCCGACGGCAACAATGAGCACGCGCTAGCCACTGCAGCACGCGAACTGTTCCTGCTCGGCCGCAAAACGGTCGCGGCGCGGGCGGTGCTCGCGGCAGTGCATAAGGAACTCAACCAAGCCAGTACCCATCTCGTCGATAGCCAGCAGGTCGAGCAACTGATCGAAGCCAACCAGCAGTTGGTGCTGGCAATTCTGTCGGCGCAGTCGGATGCTGAAAGTCCGAAATTCGCTCAATCAGAGCAGCAAATGTACCTGGAGATGCGCGAAGCCAACGAACAATTGGTGATAGCTGCGCTTAGCGCACAAGACCTGCAGGTTGCAGCGGAACATGCGCTGGAGCAGCAACGCAACTTCCTCAACATGGTGGCCCACGAACTGCGAAATCCTCTGACCCCCATCAGCATGATTGCAGGCAGGCTAGTGCGTGTGCCAAGCGAAGAGTTGCCCCGCATGCAGATGTTGATCGAAGGTCAGGTGAAGCAAATGTCCCGTTTGGTGGAAGACTTGCTCGACATCGCCCGCGCCAGCACCGGCAAGTTTCGCCTTGATTGCCACATTGTCGATATGGCTCAGATCATCCATGAGGCCATAGACAACTGTATCCCGGTCATGGTCGCTCACAACTTGCATTTCAGCTCGGAACTGCCGGAGTGCGCACTGATGGTGAACGGCGATCGGGCACGCCTCACTCAAATTCTTGGCAATCTGCTGGGCAACGCAGCCAAGTACACGCCGGCGGATGGCGCAGTCATCTTTACAGTTACCGCCGAAGCCGACCTGCTCGAAATTCGCATCCGCGATACTGGCATCGGTATAACTTCCAAGGCGCTGCCGTTCATCTTTGAACCCTTTGTACAGGATGTTCACGCGGTTGGTTTCAATGGGGCAGGCCTGGGCATTGGTCTGACCGTGGTGCGTGAGTTGATCGAAGCCCACGGTGGTACGGTGACCGGCACAAGTACGGGAGAAGGGGAGGGAAGCGAGTTTATAGTGACATTACCCTTGATTCATTGATGCTTTTTTGGTCACTTGATCACACCGTTTGCATTTAGCCCCTATTTTGTAGATTGAGGACTGAAGAAACTCGTCGATCAGCGATGTAACTTGCTGTTGGATCACCCCACGTGGGCGAGCGTCGTCGCCATCCCGGCAAATGATGCCATCGCCGGGTACATCTTCTTCGAGCAGTACCTCTGCGCCAGGTTTGCACACCGACAAGAAGCTGAAGTGGCTTGCGTCGCTGATTTCGACGTAACGGCTTGACGCCGCAGGCAGGCGTTTGGCCAGGTTGGCAGACTCCAGTTCTGCGGGAAGGTCGCGCGACGGTACGCCGGCAGCGATCACCAGCACTGGTACCGACAGCGCGGCCAGGCTTTCGTCGGTCATGCCCCGTGAAAGGCCCAAGTCCAATGTAACCACAGCGGTGACGCGTTTATCGCGCCAATCGGCGGTTAACGCGGCCTTTGATTTTGAGGTGCCTGCGGGGTTCATCTTTCCATAGACGGTGCAGCTTGCTAACTGTGGGTGAGCTTTGCAGTCGTTGGCAAAGCGGTCTGGATCGAAGCGAGATCCGGCGATCTCAAGGGCGGTCCAGCCACCGAGTGAATGGCCCACCACTGCAATTCGGCCATCGGCGACCAAGCCGAATTTCTCAGGTTGAGTCGTGACGCTATCAATGGCTCGAGTCAAATCAACGGGCCGCTGCCATAACTGTGCCGCTGCTTGAGGGCTCCGGTCATGAGTGGTGGTGCCAGGGTGATTGATGGCGGCGACGATGTAACCCCTTTGAGCCAGAGCACTGGCAAGCCAGACCTGGTTGCTCCAGTTACCCCTGTACCCGTGGGAGAGCACCAACAGTGGATGCTTGCCAGGAGCGGGCGGTGCGTCACGAACGGCAGAAGCCCCGACGAACACCACATCATCGCCAATCATTTGCGTAGCGGCGGTCGTTGCACTGGGGTACCAGACGACCATCTCCAGTGCGCGGTTATTCTGCGAATCTGCCAGTGTGGAGGAGTGGAAGCCGACAGGGTTCTCTTCAGCGAGTGCGATGGTCGTCAACGAGGTCAACAGCAGGGCGGCAAAAGCTATTTTCAATGTCGTTTCTTCCTTGATTAGACAAATGCGTGGCAACCTGAATCCGCCGTTCGGCGCATTCACTTTCGGAGGGCGTCGAAGCTAATGTGGTTGCCCATAGGCACGGACATTAAAGCCCACATTCGAAGCGCCGCGCATAACTTTTATCGTCAGCATCAGGGCGACTTTCGTGATTGCGACGGGATGCTCAATGATTCCGATTTTCTGACGAGGTCCGCGACGGAACTGTCTCTAGTGCGTAGAAACCAACTACCGACTGTGCGCCGCAGCCGCCAATTGCCCGGTATCCACGCGCACAAACACCGAGTCGCCAACCGCCGTGAGCACGTCCCCGGCGTAGACCTCGCAGATCACACGGGTTTTGCGCCCGACATCGCCTTCCACCCGGGCACGCAGGGTCAGCGGTACGCCCATCGGTGTCGGTTTGATGAACTTGATGCCGAGGTTGCCGGTGACGCAATTGATGCGAGGGAGGCTGGCCACTTCGCGGTTTTCCGTCCGGTAGTGATAAGCCATCGCTGTCCAGTTTGAATGGCAGTCGACCAGCATCGCAATCAACCCGCCGTACACCAGATCCGGCCAGCCGCAATACATGGGATCAGGCACGTGCTCAGCCAAGACATGCACGCCGTCCTCATCCCAGAAACTCTTGATGTGGAGCCCGTGCGGATTGCTGCTGCCGCAGCCATAACAAACGCCTTCAGGCGCGGCGCTGTCTTGCAGGGAGGTGTCGAGACTGGACATAACGGGGTTTTCCTCAAACGGGGGAACCTAACCTGGCGGATTTTAACGCTGCAAGAGGGCCGCGGTCACTCGGGCAATCCGGCCCGTCGCCGCGCCCGTTCTGGTGGGCATCAAGATCGCCTTTGCGCGACACTCCAAAGCGCATGCTGAATGAGCCCGGCCCTTCATGAACCGGCGCTGACCAGCGAGCGCACACGCTCGCCGAGGTCGTTCAGGCTGAACGGCTTGGTCAGTAACCGGGTCGTCGAATCAACGGAAACCAGGTTCGAACCACCGGCAAATCCGGTGATGAACAGCACCTTGAGTTTCGGGTACTTCGCCTTGAACTCCGCCGCCAGGGCGACCCCGTTCATCAGTCCGGGCAAGCCGATGTCCGTGAGCAGCAGATCGATGTGGTCCAGCTTTTCCGCTTGTCTGAAGGCTGAGACGCTGTCGACCGCTTCAATGACCCGATAGCCCATGTCGGACAAGAATTCCGAGGCCATTTGCCGAATGGCCGTTTCATCGTCCACCAGCAGGATGGTTTCGTTATGGCCGAACGGCTCCGTTGCTTGAGTCCCATCCGGGGCGGCTGCGTTGTGGGCAGTTTGCGAATTGTCCACTGGAAAGAACATCGTCACTGTCGTGCCCACACCCAGGCTGCTGTGAACCCTGACCTGCCCACCGGATTGCTGGGTGAAGCCGTAAATCATCGAGAGGCCCAGGCCCGTGCCTTCGCCGATTTTCTTGGTGGTGAAGAACGGGTCAAAAATGCGCGATAAATTCTCCGCGCTGATGCCCGTGCCTGAGTCCGTCACCGATATCGTGACATAGGCGCCTGACGGCACCATTTTCTCGGTAGACGATGCCTGATCGATGACGCATCGATCGACCCCCAGATTCAGGGTGCCGCCATTGGGCATGGCATCCCGGGCATTGATCGCGAGGTTAAGCAGTGCGTTTTCCAGTTGGTTGAGGTCACAGCGGATGCGATCGTTTGCGCGAAAGGAGCATTCGACGATGATGCTGGGGCCGACTGAGCGCCGAATCATTTCATCGAGTCCCGCCACCACTGTCCGGGGTTCGAGCAGTTCAGGCTGGAGTGATTGCTGTCTCGAAAACGCCAACAGACGTTGCGTTAGTGCAGCGGCTCTGGAGGCTGAGGTCATCGCCACGCAGGCATAACGCGTCAGCTCATCGAAGCGACCCGCATCGATACGTCGTTGCAACAGCTCCAGGCTGCCGATAATGCCCGCCAGCAAGTTATTGAAGTCATGGGCGATGCCGCCAGTCAGTTGGCCAACCGCTTCCATTTTCTGACTTTGCCGAAGCTTGGATTCGGTCATTGCGCGTTCTTGCTGTTCGGCCTCAAGCTGAGCCGTCCGCTGGGCAATTCGGTCCTCAAGCAAGTCGTTCCAGTCTCGAAGCGCGCCCTCCAATTGCACCCGGGTGTCGATATCCTCGATGGTTCCATACCACTGTTCATTTTGTCCGGCAGCGTCGAAGCTGCGCAGTGCCCGGGTTCTGAACCAGCGATATTCCCCGGTGTTTTTTTGCAGCCGCACTTGCGTGTCGAACGGCTCCAGGGTGGTCAGGGATCGACTCCAGAGGTTTTCCAGAGATTCCCGGTCCTCAGGGTGAGCCGCTTTGGCCCACTGATGCCCTAATGTCTCTGCCGAGGTCATCCCGGTGTATTCGTACCAGCGCTGATCAATGGAGGTCAGTGTGCCGCCCTTGTCCGCCGTCCAGGGCCAGAGCGGATTGAGTTCCGCCGCGATCCGGTAGTGCCTTTCGCTTTCACGCAATCGTTCTTCCGTTGAACGCATGGCCTGCATGGTGTTGGAGCGCTTTAACACCGCGCCGAGCAGGTTGCTGTAGACACGAAGAAAATCGATGTCGCTGTCCGTAAACTGGCGAGGGCTTCGACTGTCGACCTCGAAGATGCCGAAAGGACGGTTCTCCGTGGCCCCGTACACTAGAACGTTGACGAAGGCTTTTACCCCGTTTTCCTTTTGAAAATCGTGATAGCGGAAGCGAGTTTCTGTCGAAATATCCGTCGAAATAACCGGGGCGTCCGTGTCCAGTGAAAACCGCTCCGGGCTTCCTTCGCAGGCTTGAACCCGTACCTTTGCGACCACGTCCGGGGTCCAGCCAACGCCGTTTCGCACCACGAACGTGACGCCGTCTTCTTGCAGCAACATGAACTTGGACAGATGAGTTTCAAGCGCTTCCCCGACCAAACGACAGGCTTCGTCGAGAATGTGCTCAAGATTGTCTGAGACCAACGCCAGTTCGCCAAACTCGGCGAGCACTTTGCGTTGGCGCAGTAACGTCGCCTCGGTGGCCATGTGTTCACCCACGCAGATTTATATATCCGAGGCTGGCGCTCCGGCTAGGTTCCACCGAATGCGTGAGGTTTCCATTTTTTTGAGCATGCGGCGGTGCTCTGACCCTGCGAGTGTCAGCGCTCCCTGACCACCGCCGTGCTGTTGCGCAACGTCAATTCAAACGGCAACACCACATGCCGTTGTGCGATCGGTTTCTTCTCGATCAGCGCTATCAACATCTCCACGGCTTTCTGGCCAAAGATTTCGGCGGGTTGCGAGATGGTCGTCAGGGGCGGATCGCAGTACGCAGCGAAGGGGATGTCGTCGAAACCCACCAATGAAATGTCCTCGGGCACTCGCAGGCCCTGTTGCTTGATGCGTTTCAACGCACCGATGGCCATTTCATCGTTTTCGCAAAACAGCGCCGTGGGGCGGTCGGGCAAATCCAGCATCGCGGCGGCACCGTCATCGCCGGCCTTGAGACTGAAATCGCCATGGCAGATCAGCGCGGGGTCCGACGCGATGCCGGCCTGATGCAAGGCGTCTTGATAACCGGCCACGCGATCACGGGTCAGCGGGCTGCTTTTCGGGCCTTTGATCAGGCCGATGCGGCGGTGGCCGAGTTCGATCAAATGCTCGGTCATGGCCTTGGCGGCTGCGCGGTTGTCGAGGCTGATGGTGGGATGACGACCGCCCTGAATCACCTCGCAGGCATTGACGATTGGCGGCAATTCGGCGCTGGGGAAGGGCGCTTCGAAAGGATCGTAGGCGCGCAGCTGGATCACGCCATCGGCTTGATGGGCGTACACCAATTCGGCAAATTCCCGTTCGATCTCTTCCCGACCCTGGGTGTCGCACAGCAACAGCCGATAACCGGCGAGCTGGGCGGCCTGTTGCGCGCCGCTGATCACCTTGGCGAAAAAGGTGTTGGCGACAGTCGGCACCAGAATCACCAGGTTGCCGGTTCTGCGCGAACGAAATTGCACCGCCATGAGGTTTGGTCGATAACCGGCTTTTTCCACGGCGGCGTTGACCTTGTCGCGCGTGTCGGGGAGCACGCGCTCAGGCGACTTCAGCGTCCTGGACACCGTGGCGACGGAAACACCGGCCAGCCTGGCTACTTCGCGGATATTGGACAAGACCACCTCGTTAACGAACTGTGCAGCGGCGAGCTTAGCGCAGGTCGAGGCCACCCTGAAATTTTCCTGGCGATTCATTCGGGGTTTGACACCTCGTCAAACAGAGCCTAAATTTCCGCCATGATGTAACCGGTTACATCGGCTTGAGGTTTCATCCCTTTAAAGCCGTCTGAAGCCGCCTCAAACAGAGAAGAATTGCGATGACTGTTCCAGTGGCAAAAATAAGAATGGGCTTTGTCGGTGGCGGGGAGGGTGCCTTCATCGGGCAGGCCCACCGCCAGGCTGCCGGGCTCGATGGTCGTTTTGAACTGGTGTGTGGCGCGTTCAGCCGCGATGCCCGCAACAATCAGGACACCGGTGCCGCGCTGGGCTTGTCCGCATCGCGCTGCTACAGCGATTGGCAGCAGATGCTGGAGGCCGAGCGCGCGCTGCCCACCGACCAGCGCATGGAGCTGCTGATCATTGTCACCCCCAATCACCTGCACGCCCCGATTGCCAGCCAGGCGCTGAGCGCGGGCTTTCATGTGTTCAGCGAGAAACCGGCGGCGTTGAATCTGGCGGAGTTGCTGCCGCTCAAGGCTGTGCTTGAGCGCAGTGATCGCCTCTATGGCCTGGCCCACACGTACCTGGGCTATCCGATGGTCTGGCAGGCGCGGCAAATGGTTCGCGACGGCGTGATCGGCACCGTGCGCAAAGTGATTGTCGAGTACCCCCAAGGCTGGTTGAGCGAGGATGTGGCGGGGCAGGGCAACAAGCAGGCTGGCTGGCGCGATCTGCCTGAGCAGTCCGGCCTGGGCGGCTGCATCGGCGATATCGGCACCCATGCCTTTTCATTGGCCGAATTCGTCGCGGACCAACCCATCCAGCACCTGTGCGCAATGTTGAATACCCATATCGCCAGTCGGCAACTGGACGATGACGCCGCGATGCTGTTCAAGATGGCCGACGGCGCGAGTGGCGTGTTGATTGCCAGCCAGGTCTGCGCGGGCGAAGAGAACCCGTTTAAGATCCGCATCTACGGCGATAAGGGCGGCCTGGAATGGCGTCAGGAAGAACCGGCGAGCCTGATCCATCGTTCCCTTGATCAACCCATGCGCGTGCTGCGCTCCGGTGTCGGCCAATCCTGGTTGTGCGACGCCGCGACCCGGCGCATGCGTTTGCCGGCGGGGCATCCCGAGGGCTATCTGGAAGCCATGGCCAACCTCTACGGCGATTTCGCCAACGCGATCCGCAGCAACGTCAACGGCAACGAAGCCCCCGGCGTACCGGGCATCGATGTCGGGCTGCGTGGCATGGCCTTCATCGAAGCGGTGATTGCCAATCATCGTGGCGACACGAAATGGACCGAACTGGTCTGCCCTCAATGAACCCGGAGCACTCAACCGTGAACCCTTCATCTCAAGCAGGCCTGCGCGGCCCGGGGATCTTCCTCGCGCAGTTCATGTCCGCCGAAGCGCCGTTCGATACACTGGCCAATATCGCCCAGTGGGCGGCGTCCCAAGGCTACAAAGCCATTCAATTGCCGACCCTGGGCACGCAGTACATCGACTTGGCTCGCGCCGCCGACAGCCAGGATTACTGCGACGAATTGAAAGCCGTCTGCGCTAAAGCAGGCGTCGAGATCAGCGAGTTGTCGACGCACCTGCAAGGCCAATTGGTGGCGGTGCATCCGGCGTTCGACACCTTGTTTGACGACTTTGCCCCGGCGCATTTACGCGGCCAGCCCCAGGCGCGCACCGAGTGGGCGATCGAGCAGTTGAAGCTCGCTGCCCGCGCCAGTCAGCGCTTGGGGTTGAAGGCCCATGCGACTTTTTCCGGCGCGCTGCTGTGGCCCTATGTCTACCCATGGCCGCAACGCCCAAGCGGGTTGGTCGAACAAGGTTTTGCCGAACTGGCGAAACGCTGGTTGCCGATTCTTGATTGCTTCGAGGAGGCCGGTGTCGACCTGTGCTACGAAATCCACCCCGGCGAGGACCTGCACGACGGCGCCTCGTTCGAGCGTTTTCTGGAGGCGGTTGATCACCATCCACGGGCCGCAATTTTGTATGACCCCAGCCATCTGCTGCTGCAGCAAATGGACTACCTGGGTTTCATCGATCGCTACCACGCGCGCATCCGCATGTTCCACGTCAAGGATGCCGAGTTCCGGCCCGATGCCCGTTCGGGCGTCTACGGCGGTTATCAGGGCTGGGTCGAGCGGCCGGGGCGTTTCCGCTCGCTGGGCGATGGCCAGATCGATTTCAAGTCGATCTTCAGCAAATTGACTCAATACGACTTCAGCGGCTGGGCCGTGCTCGAGTGGGAGTGTTGCCTCAAGGATTCCGCCCAGGGCGCTGCGCAAGGGGCGGCGTTCATCGAGCAGCACATGATCACCAAGACGCAGAAGGCTTTCGATGATTTCGCCAGCGTGCAGTCGGACGAAGCTTTCAATCGACGACTGCTGGGGTTGCCCGACGCCTGATCACAACGTTGTTTGCTCCTCTCTCCAACAAAAAAAACAATAAGACGGTGACTGTTATGTCCACGATGACCGCGCGATTGAGCGCCATGATGTTCCTGCAATTCTTTATCTGGGGCGGATGGTTCGTCACCCTCGGTACCTTCCTCGCCAGTAACCTCGGCGCCAGCGGCGGCCAGATCGGCATGGCGTTCTCGACCCAGTCCTGGGGCGCGATCCTCGCGCCCTTTGTGATCGGCTTGATCGCCGACCGATTCTTCAATGCCGAACGCATTCTCGCGGTGCTGCACCTGGTGGGCGCCGTGTTGCTGTATCAGCTGTATCGCGCGCCGGACTTCAGCACGTTTTACCCGTACGTGCTGGCCTACATGATGATCTACATGCCGACCCTGGCACTGGTGAATTCAGTGGCGTTCCGGCAGATGCGTGACCCGGCTCTCGAGTTCTCCCGCATCCGCGTGTGGGGCACCATCGGCTGGATCGTGGCCGGTGTGGTCATCAGTTTTGTGTTTGCCTGGGATTCCCAGGCGATGATTTCCTCAGGCGGGCTGCGAAACACCTTTCTGATGTCGGCGATTGCCTCTCTGGTGCTCGGCCTCTACAGCTTCACCTTGCCGCGCACCGCGCCACTGAAACCCGAAGAGGGCCGCAGCGGCCTCAAGCAAATGCTCGGGCTCGATGCCCTGAGCTTGCTGAAGGACCGCAGCTACCTGGTGTTCTTTATCGCCTCCATTCTGATCTGCATTCCGCTGGCGTTTTATTACCAGAATGCCAATCCGTTCCTGGCGGAAATCGGCGTGACCAACCCAACGGCAAAAATGGCCATCGGGCAGGTTTCCGAAGTGCTGTTCATGCTGCTTCTGCCGCTGTTCATTCACCGCTTCGGGATCAAGCTTGCGCTCTTGGTGGGCATGCTGGCGTGGGCTTTGCGCTACTTGTTGTTCGCCTACGGTAACAACGGCGACCTGGCGTTCATGCTGTTTACCGGTATTGCCCTGCACGGCATCTGCTACGACTTCTTCTTTGTGTCCGGCCAGATCTACACCGACGCCAAAGCACCGGAACGCTTCAGAAGTTCGGCCCAAGGCCTGATTACCCTGGCGACCTACGGCTTGGGCATGCTGATCGGATTCTGGGTCGCGGGGCAGGTTACCGACCACTTTGCGCTGACGGGCAGCCATGACTGGAAGAGCATCTGGTTGTTCCCGGCCGGGTTCGCCTTGGCGATATTTTTCTGCTTCGGGCTGGCGTTCAAGGGGCGGCAGGCGGCGGTTGTTCAGTCGACTGTCTGAACAGCGCCCCGACCCGCACTCACTGGCGCGGCTCGGCCACCAACAGCAACGACTGCGGCACCGAACTTTGCGGGTGCTGCGGTTCTTGCAGGCTGGCCAGACGAAAACCGGCCATGTCCAGCGCATTCAGCCAACTGGACAGAGTGCGGAAATACCACGGCATCGGTCGCCACTGGCCCTTGAATCCGGCAAAGGTCTCTTCTCGCCAACCGTCCTGATAGTCACCCGCCGCCACGGCCCACGGATGCAGCGTCTGAATCACCAGCGCGCCGCCTGGGGCGAGCAGGGCGTTCATGGCGGCGAGCAACGGGATGATGTCCTGGTGCAGCAACGCGAAGTTGGCGCAGATCAGATCGTAGTCGCGGCCGATGTCCACCTTCGCTTCCACCAACGCTTCATAGCTCGCCACCTGCACCGATGAAGCGCCTGCCGCCCGCGCCGCCTCGACCAGCGTCCCATCGCCATCCACACCGATCGCCTCAATGCCCCGTTGAGCCAATGCGCGCAACAGCCAGCCTTCGCCGCAGCCCAGGTCGAGCACGCGTTCCGGTTGGCGACCTAGCACCGCCAGCAGGATCGCCTGGTCGGTGACCGTGAGGCGACTTTCGATGGCGCCGCTGCGGATGGCTTCGATCCAGGAATGGGCGTTGTGGTGCCAGCTGTCGAGGAGGGTGGATTCGGGGGCGGGCATGTCAGTGTCTGGCGTTATGGGTTAGATAGAGCATAGGACAAGTACCCAGATCGACTGACCTTGAAGCAGGCTGGGTCACCCCAGCCCGCCAGGCAAGATTAGCTTTGGCAGAACCGAATTCGATTGCCGAATGGGTCATAGACTTCCAGCACTTGCCCCCAACCTTGCTGAACGATATCTGGCCGTCCGTATCCGTAGCGTTTGCCCTGCAATTCGTCGCGCAGCAGTTCGATATTTTGCATCGGGACAAAGACTGTCGATCCCGGGCTGGCATCGCCATGATGTTCGGAAAGATGGAGTTGCAGGCCGTTTCGGCTGATTCCCAGGTATAGCGGCAGATCTGCTTCGAATCGGTGTTCGAATTCGACGCTGAACCCTAGAAAATCAAGGTAAAACTCGCGCGCCTTGGTTTCGTCGAACATCCGCAATATCGGGACGGCTTTTTCGAATGCAATGAGGGGTTGGGTCGGTTCATGGGGGAGCATCGCAGACGCGGTGTTCCAGTCCTTGAAACCCAATTGATGCGCTACCAATTCAAGCGCCGTTGAGTGAGACGCCTCTTGATTGCGCGCTTCAAGCGAGGCACGTAGCCTCTTGGCCATCTGCTTGGCTTGTTCGATTGAAAACATCGTTCCTCCTGTAGCCGAGGTATTCTGGTGCTCGCGTTGCCAAACCTCGACTCTCAAGAGTTGCGACAGGATTTGGGGGGAGAAGAAATGCTTTCACCTTTCCTTTCGGAAGCGAGCGGCGGGCAGCATCGGCCTGCGCCGATGATACACAGTGGTGGATCCTGAGTGCGAAAGTTTCCCGGTTTCCAAACACCGGTGCGGGTCATGAGTTCGCTGTGGGTCAGTTGATGCCCGACGTGCAGACCTGAACAGTTGCCAATAGCTCAGGGCAGCCATCGATCCGGGGCGGATTCACCGCGCACCGACGCTGCCCAGAGCGGCTACGTGTTTTGTGCGTCAAGACAGGCGCGATTCGGGTGCTGCCTCACACCGATGCGCGAGAACACCAGCCAGACAAAAAGCAGCACGCTGCAGCCAATGAGAATTGAGGCGACGCCAATCAACGGCTCGACTGACGGGAAACCCTTGAGCCGCAGCGTCAGTGCGCCGAGCATCACCGGGACGCCAACGTTGTACATCCAGAACTGCGTGGCGGCCATGCGTCCCTCGATGATGGACGGGTGTGCAGTGCCGATGATCCCGAACAGGGCCATCGACACCCATCCCAACAAATTGACATGGGCGTGTACCGCGAACAGCGCTACATCGAGCCGATTGTCGACTCGATGAAGGACGTGCTCTCACCCCGGGCGCGCAAACGGCTGAAGCAGGCGCTGTCGATCGTCATCGGTACAGAGGCGTTGATCGCCGTGCGCGATATCAGTGGCGCGAGTGTCGAAGAATCACTCGACGCCGCCGCCTGGGCGGCTCGGGCGCTGGTTCGTCAGGCTCTGGCGGAGGATGAAGAGGCTCGACGCAAGCGCAAAGCTACGAGCTCGCGGCCTTCTTCTGAATGACACCGATTAGGCCTGATCCATGTCTTTTAAGATGCCAATCGATAGTGCGGCCTGCCCATCAGGACGATAGGCAGGCCGGTGCAGCGTAGTTTCTAGCGCAAGGAGCGGAAGGCGGCGCGCAGTTCTTTGGCGAACAGTTCAGGCTGTTCCCAGGCCGCAAAATGGCCGCCCTTATCCACTTCGTTGAAATAGATCAGGTTGGGATAGGCGCGTTCGGTCCAGGTTTTCGGCGCCTTGTAGATTTCGCCAGGGAACACGGTCACCGCGACAGGGATCTTGATATCCCGGGTCTTCTGTTCAACGGCGTTGAAGTTGTTGGTGTTGTTTTCCCAATACAGGCGAGCGGAGGATATCGCGCTGTTGGTCAGCCAATACAGCGAAATACCGTCGAGGATCTCGTCCTTGGTCAGGGATTTTTCCGCATCGCCGCCGCTGTAGGTCCACTGGTTGAATTTATCGAACATCCATGCGGCCAGGCCTGCGGGTGAATCCGACAAGCCGTAACCAACTGTTTGTGGCCGGGTGCTCATCATGGCGCCGTAAGCCGCATTTTTGCCGAAGAAGGTTTTCAGCGACTCATAGGCCGCGGTCTCCTTGGCCGACAGACCGGTGGGAGGCGAGGTGCCGTCGTTGATTGCCTTGGCGACATCGGCAGGCACGGTGGCCGGCATGTTCACGTGGATCCCCAGCAAGCCGGGCGGTGCCTGGCGCCCCATGGCGTCGGCGATCACCGATCCCCAGTCGCCACCTTGCGACACGTAACGCTTGTAGCCCAGGCGCTTGACCAACACGTCCCACGCCACGCCGATACGGTCGGGACCCCAGCCGCCATCGGTAGGTCTCTGCGAGAAGCCATAGCCGGGCATCGAAGGAATGATCACGTCAAAGGCATCTTCGGCGCGACCGCCGTAGGCCGTCGGGTCGGTCAACGGGCCGATGGCTTTGGTCAGTTCCAGAATCGAACCGGGCCAGCCGTGGGTGAGCAGCAGCGGCAGGGCGTTGGGATGTTTCGATTTGACGTGGATGAACTGGATGTCGAGGCCGTCGATGTTGGTCACGAACATCGGCAAGGCATTGAGTTGGGCTTCAACTTTTCGCCAGTCGTATTGCGTCCCCCAATAGCCCACGAGTGCCTGCAGTTTCTCAAGCTGCACGCCCTGAGATTGGTCATTGACCGTTTCGCGGTCGGGCCAACGGGTCGCCAGTACACGTTTGCGCAGATCGGCCACCGCGTCTTCAGGAATGTTGACCTTGAAAGGACGAATGGCGCTGTCCTTCTCAACGGTGGCGGCGGCCACAGGCGGTGTAGCGGCCCGGGCGTAAGAGGGCGAGACGAGGGCGACCAGTGCCACGGCACCAGCGGTTGCTGAAACAGCTAACAAGCAGCGACGGAACGCCGCAGACGATAGTGCTGACATGGTCGTAACTCCAGGGGGGATTAGGGGCAATAAAACAAGGGACTACATTGGATTTCCTTAGCGCGACGGCGTGTCGTTCAAGGGTTTTCGAAAGCGATGGGATTCGGCCTGGTCCAGGAAGGCATTGGCTTGCTGCACGAAATCGTTGGCGTACTGGAACAATGCGCCGTGCCCCGAACTTGGATAGATCAGCAACTTAGCGTTCGGAATATGCTGTTGCAGCGTGTAGGAGTTCTCGGTGGGCACCATCACGTCCTTGCTGCCGTTGACCACCAGGGTCGGTTGGGTGATCTGGCTCAATTGCGAAAAAGTGCCGTCACCGGGAACGCTCCACTTGCCCAGCGCCGCGCCTTGGGCCGCGATGACCTTCATCGAACTGAGCTTGTCGAGGCCTTCCGTGCGCTGGTGACGCCTTTCCCAGAACTCCCCGGCGGCCTGCTGGCTTGCCGGCGAGGGATCGAAAAACAGGTAAGCGGTCTCTTCCTGAGTGGCAATCGATTCGCGCAACGCAATCCCGGGAACCCGGGGATCATGTCCCGAGACCCCGCCACGCGGCGACGTTCCCGCCAGGATCAGCCGACGCACCAGTTGCGGATGACGCAACGCAACTTCCTGCGCCACCATGCCGCCGATTGAGAAGCCAAGCACGTCGACCTGCGTCAACCCGCGTGCGCGAGCAAAGGCAGCGACGTGATCGGCCATGGCTTCGAACGAGTCGGGCGTTTCGCCGCTGCTGAGGCCCACGCCGGCATTGTCGAACAGGTAGACCGGCCGTTGCTGTGCCAGGCCATCGGTCAAAGCCGGGTCCCAGTAATCCATGTTGCCGCGAAAGTGCTGGAGCAAGATGACAGGCACGCCCGTCTGCGCGCCGAACTGGCGATAGGCATACCGCACGCCGTCAGCTTCGACGAATTGATTGGGTGCGCTGTTATGTGTGGCCGCCGGCGCTGCGATGGCGCCGCTGGTCGAGAAGGCAAAGACAGCCCCGAGGGTCAGTCGCTGAAAGAGGTGCATGGTGGGCTCCTTACGCGACGGTTTCGGGATTCAGGTAAGCCGCTTGATCAGTCGACAGGCTGGCCTTTATGGCGCGTGTGCCTGTGTCTGCGAGCACTTCTTTCAGGCCAGCTTCCACGCCGTCCAGCGACTGGATCACGACGTCGGATGGCTGGACTTTCGGTACGTCAAAACCGTGGGTCAGGTCGGTGTCGATAAAGCCCACGTGCAGGCCTTGCACGCTGGTGCCCTGGCCTTGGAGTTCAATGCGCAGCGAGTTGGTGAAGCTCCATGCAGCCGCTTTCGATGCCGCGTAAGCGGACAGAAAAGGCGCCGCGACCCAGGTCGCATCCGACAGCACGTTGACGATCGCGCCGCCGCCATTGGCTTTAAGCACAGGGGCGAAGGCCAGGCTGACATGCATGACGCCGTAGTAATTGGTTTCGAAGATTTCGCGAGCGGCTTCCACCAGGCCAGGATCAAGCATCGAAGGCAGCAGGCGGGCGATGCCTGCGTTGTTGACCAGTAGCGTCACGTCGCTCGCTTGGGCCACCGCAGCGGCTACCGATGCCGGGTCGCTGACGTCAAGGCGAATGGCAATCACCCCTGGAATGTTCACACCTTCTGGATTGCGCACCCCGGCGTAGACCTTGCTCGCGCCGCGCGCCACGAGCTCTTTTGCGAACGCGAGGCCCAGACCACGGTTGGCGCCGGTCACGAAGGCTACGGAATTTTTTATTTTCATGAGATGTACTCCGGTTGGATGAGGGGTCATCGCCCTGTAAGATTGCGCTCGCAATCATTGAATTAATAATGGTGGTCGCATTTATTAAAGTCAACAAAAATATTCTGTCCGTAATATATTTCAGTCAGGCAAGGGTAATTGGTTAATTGTGATCGCAATCATAGTGTGCAAGGATGAGCGCAGAGGAGCCTCATTATGAAAATCTCGAAAGAAAAATCAGAAGCCAATCGCGCCGCGCTGGTGGAGACCGCCAGCCGTCTGTTTCGCGAGAAAGGGATCGATGGTGTGGGCGTTGCCGAAATCAGCAAGTCGGCCGGCTTGACCCACGGCGCGCTGTACGCGCATTTCCCATCCAAGGAAGCGCTGGCCGCTGAGGCACTGGCGTGGAGCCTGGAGCAGGGCAATGCCAAGCTCTATACCGGCACCATCGATGGCGAGCCGGACCTGGAGCGTTTCCTGTCCGACTATCTGGCTGTGGACAGCCTGGACAACTACGCCGAGAGCTGCGCAATGGCCGCGTCTGCCAGCGAAATCGGCCGTCAGGATGTTGCGATCAGCGCGAAGTTCACCGAGGGCTACATGGTGCTGGTGCGGGCATTTGAGCGCAGGGTCGCCGCCAACAATCCTGACGTCGACGCGCTGGCCACCGCCATGGGCATCGTCGCCGCGATGGTGGGCGCCCTCTCGGTTGCGCGTGCTACGTCGAAGGCGCGGCCTGAAGTGTCGGCCCAAGTGCTGCGGGGCGTGCGTCTGATGATCGATGCTGCACTGAACAAACCGGTGTAGCGGGAGAGATCGGCGCTTTAAAAGGCGCCGACGTTCCGTTTGGGGATGACAAAACCGGGATACCGCTCTGGCGATCATGCTAAAGCGGACGTCTGTATCTCATGAATGCGAGGTATCTGTGTCTATCGAAAGTACCACTGGATGGGTACGGTCTACAGACACTCTTTCATCGATGAGGTAACCATGGATCTGACGGCTATTCCCTTTGGTACGACCGACTGGTCGACTGTCGAACCTGTCCAATATGCGGGTGAGACGGGTACCGCCCATTGGCGAACCTGCCAGTTTGGCTCGACCCGTGTGCGGATGGTCGAATACAGCCCCGGCTACCTGGCTGATCACTGGTGCTGGAGAGGTCATGTCCTGTTGTGCCTGGAAGGTGAGTTGCACACTGAGTTGGAGGACGGTCGCCAGTTCACGCTCACCGCAGGGATGAGCTATCAGGTGGGCAACAACGCAGAAGGGCATCGATCTTTCAGCACCACGGGTGCCAAGTTGTTCATTGTGGATTAATGCAGCGGTTGATTGCTGCGCAATCTGCCTGTCCAGAGCGTAATCAGGCTAATCCGCACGCTGCTCATTGGAATGCCCATCCACTGAGCAATCCGGCGCCCAACGCTACGAGCGCAGTATTGAGACACACCAGCGCGAAGCCAAACCTCACCAGGGTAAGTGCTGGCTCCAGAGCGTAAAAAAGCCCGGCTGATGAGGCCGGGCTTTTCGTCGAGGACTTCGGTGAAACCATTCATTTATACAGCGCGGCTTTCGATCAGGCGGTCCGAACCACCTTCAGCAACCCGGTTTTCGATCAGACGATCCGAGCCACCTTCAGCAACCCGGCTTTCGATCAGACGATCCGAACCACCTTCAGCAACGCGGTTTTCAATCAGACGATCCGACCCACCTTCAGCAACCCGGTTTTCGATCAGACGGTCGGAGCCACCTTCAGCGACGCGGCTTTCAATCAGGCGGTCAGAACCACCTTCAGCAACGCGGTTTTCAATCAGACGGTCGGAGCCACCTTCGGCAACACGACTTTCAATCAGACGATCCGAGCCGCCTTCAGCGACAACCGGGTGAGCAGAAGAAGCGGCGAAAGCGTTAACTGCGAAAACCGAGAAAGCGATGCTGAGAAGGATTTGGCGTTTCATGATGGTGTGCTCCGGGGTGTAGTTGTTTGGTATGGAGCCGATCTTACGCCGCGGATTTTTTATGAGAACTTCATTGAGTCGATGGTGACTATCGACGCCGGTAATGAGTGCGAAAGCCCCGGTTTAGACGCCTCAGGCTTCGCTAATCTTGCTGACACTGGTCATCTGACCATTCCAGACCATCTCGTAATGCGCTGTTTGAATGATTGATAGAACCGGTCTCGGCGTCATCAGTGCCCAGCAATAACTGCCCTGTAAACGCACGGAGTGGTAACGAATGCCCGGACAGCGCGCCTCTTTGACGGACCTCCCCAAGCGCCGCGACTCGGTGTAATCGTCAGGGTCATAAACAGGATCGGTCAGCGCAATGGACGCAGCATCTCTCATCGCTGCATCCACGAAAGAGCAGGACAGCCCCCGGAACACAAACCGCTCATAGTTGAGGCTCGGCACATTCGACCAGTACAGGCTCTGGTGATGCCGCACCTCGGCCAACGCCGTTTCCATGGAGTCCGCCAGGTACAACACCCCAAAACTGCCATCGCTGAACCGCGAACCCGCCGGGTTGATGTGGGTAAAAGGCGCTGTCGCGTAAGAACAGCCAGGAATGCCGAACGGGATCTGATCCCGGGCAATCAACTCAAGATGACCCACTTCATTTTTCAGCCTTGGATTCGTCAACGCTTGAATCTGATACAGCACCTCAAACTCGTCCGCATCCGCCACGTCATCGAACATCGCGATCGGTGGAAACTTCGAATTGACCAATCGATAAGCCTGCAGCTGCTCGCCGGCCAATTCTGCCAGTTCGTTCACCGTTACCATTGCGCACCGCGCAGCACGTCGATGCGCTTGAAGGTTTCATACAAGGAAATCATGTCGCCCTGAGCCATGATCTCCAGCGGACTGCGGCCATTGAAAAACTCGTTGTGGTTGGCCATCGACGCGAAGCCGTAGACGTTATCCGGGTTATCGAAGACCAGGCGCAGTGCGGCGTGGATGTTGAGCACGAAACTGATGCGTTGCATCTGGTCTGAATCCAGCGCCACGGACCACGAGGGATCGCGCTGCCGGGCGCGGGTATAAGTGCTGCGGGAAATGCGCAGGATGCGACAGGCCTGCTCGCTGGAGGCGCGCCATTTTTCGAGGATGCCGACGGCTGCACGCAGGCCTGTCACGCATTGGGTTTTGGTGAGTGCCTGTTCCCGGAATGGGACTGCCATGTGTGATACCTCACTCTGATTCCATAGACTCAAAACTATCTACATTGAATCTACAGAGCAAGGATGTTTCGACCAATGGAATACAAAGTGGCCTGGGGCGATTGACACAAATGGGCTGCCGTTGGACACGGCAGCCCTGGTTCGCAGGGTTTCAGTCGCTGAGCACTTCGGGCGAAACCACCCAGACGCTGCATGGCATTTTGTACAGCAAGTGTTCTACCGTGCTGCCAATCAGCCGGCCTATGCCGCGATGGCCAACCCGCCCCATGACGATCACGTCGGTGTTGTAGGCATCGGCATAACTGGCCAGGACCTTGGCCGGGTTGCCCATGACCATGTGCCGTTGCCCGGGTGGGATACCGTTGCGCTCGGCCAGGTCGTTGAAGGCTTCGCCCTGGGCGTCGAACAGGGTCTTGGCAGTGGTCGAGGAGAAGAATCCGGAGGCATTGTCGAAGCCGAATTCATCGGCGCCGATCGAAGACAAGTCATAGGCGTAAACCACGTCGAGCCGGGCGTTGCACGCCGTTGCCAGCTTCACCGCTTCATGCAGGATCCGGTCGTTGAAGCCTTCGTACTGACCGTCACGATGGAAAGGGTCGACCGCCGCGACGATCCTGCGCGGCAAGGCGTGCTGCATATGACTGACAAAGTGCAGCGGCACCGGGCATTCGCGCAGCAAATGGATATCCAGGGGCGTAAACATCATCCGTGACAGCAGCGATTCATGTTCCAGTGCCTTGATCAGCAGGGCCATGGGCTGTTCCTTGAGATGGATCAGGATTTCCTGCAGCGGTTTTTCGACCCAGACCACTTCTGTGGTGACGGTCACGCCAATATGGCGCAGGGGGCGGGCCTGTTCTTCCAGCCATTGACGGTGGCGCTCGATGTACCCCAGGCGCATCTGCTCCAGCGCTTGATCGTTGACCAGGCCGGCGGTCGCCAAGCCTTCCAGGTAATCGAAGGCGACGATGTGCAGCGCTGCGTCTTCAGCCTTGGCCAGTGCGGCGGCCCGGTCGAACGCGGGGCTGTTTTCCATCAGGGGCGAGACGACCAGCATGAAACGTGATTGCTCGGACATGACAATTCTCCCTAGGGTCATCACTCAGACGCTGGCCGGAACAGGCCGCGAAGGTTGGTTGGCGCGTGTACCTGATGCCGATACTGCCGTTGACCGGGAATTGCAGCTTGATCTTTGTCAAGCCGGCGCCTGTGAAGCGGGAAGGTCGGACGTGTGGTCGCAAGGTCGCAAGGTCGATACTCGGCGGGGTTGATCATGATCAATCTATGCTTGATCAGTACGGCGCAATCTGGCGTGAACTGAGCGTAGGTGGGCCGGGGCTCACCCCGGATCGAGAGTCCAATGAATGAAACCCTCGGCATGACCGGTGCGGCGGCTGCGCTGGGGATCGGCATGCTCATCGGTCTTGAACGTGAACGACGCAAGGGACGAGGGGATAGCCGGGCCTGTGCCGGATTGCGCACTTTCGCCATTACGGCGCTGTTGGGCTATGGGGCGATGCAGGTCGGAGGTGGCTTGCTGCTGGGAATCATGGCGATCTGTCTGGCATTGCTGATCACCGTGGCGTACTGGCGCAGTCCGAGTAATGATCCTGGCGTGACCAGTGAAGTGGCATTGCTTGCGGTGCTGGTACTGGGCGCGTTATGTGGCACCGCGCCGGAGCTGGCGATTGCCATTGGCGTGGTGATCGCGGGGCTGCTGGCCTACCGTCAAAAGTTGCACCACTTTGCCCGCAGCCAATTGACCGAAGCGGAAATGCGCGACGGCCTGGTGCTGTTGATTGCTGCGCTGGTGCTGTTGCCGCTGGTGCCAGACCGTTTCATCGGTCCTTACGCCGCCATCAATCCGCGCACCATTTGCACCCTGACCGTGTTGCTGATGGCGGTGGGCGCGGTGGGGCATATCGCCGTCCGGGCGCTGGGTACGCACTACGGCTATGCGGTCAGTGCGATTGCCTCCGGGTTTGCGTCCAGCACCGTGACCATTGCGGCCATGGGGCATCTGGTCAGCAAGGAACCGGACAACGTCAAAGTCCTGAGCGCGGCAGCGATTCTGTCCAATTTGGCCACTGTCACGCAGGTCGGCCTGATTCTGGGGGCGGTCGACACCGGTCTGTTGCGACCTATGTGGGGGCCGCTGTTGTGCGGGGCCGCCGCCGTTGCGTTGTATGGGGTTTGCCTGATGTTTCCAAGGTCTGCGAGCGGCGCTAACCAGCCGTTCAAGGTCGGTGGCGCGTTCAACCTCAAGCTGGCCCTGATGGTCACGCTGATGATGACCGGGATCACCTTTGTGTCGTCGGTGATGCTCAGCCATTTCGGCGAGGTGGGGGTAATGCTGACGGCCACCTTGACCGGATTCGCCGATGCGCACGCCTCGACGGCGTCCATTGCCGCCCTGGCCAAATCGGGCCAGTTGCCGTTCGACGCCATTGCTGGCCCTGCGCTGATCGCGGTCAGCAGCAACTCCTTGAGCAAATGCCTGGTGGCCTGGGTCAGCGGCGGGCGGCGATTCGCCGCATACGTGATTCCCGGCCAGGTGTTGCTGACGCTGGCTATGTGGGCGGGCATGTTGCTGCATTAAGGTGCTTCGCGCCGGGTCATTGATAAAGATCAAGCCGCTGGGGGGCCGGAAGCCACAATCTGCAGGTCTGTCCCTTCCATGAAGATGACCGCGTACCGAGGTGCACCATGTCGCAGACACAGCGTTTACTGTTGATTGCTCCTTCAGTCATGACCCGCACCCCGGCATTCGACCGGGCAGCTGCGCTGGCGCTCGCCATGCAGATGCCGTTGCACATTGTGGCGTTCGATTATTTGCAGGTCCTGGCGGTGGCCGGTCTGTTTGCCCCCGAACAGGTCAACGTGGCCCGGGACGGGTATTTGCAAACCCATCGGCAATGGCTCGTCGAGCAAGCCGGATTGATGATTAAACACGGGGTCGAGGTCACCAGCGAGGTGGTCTGGGTGCAGCATCCCTACGAGGAGATCATGCACTTCGTCAACGAGATGCCCTTGGCGTTGATCATCAAGGATGCGCAGGAAGAGTCGGCGTTGAAGCGGGTCTTTTTTACCCCGCTGGACTGGCAGTTGTTGCGCGATTGCCCGGTGCCGGTGCACCTGGTGACCAACGCCCTCAACCCTAGGCCGCGCAACGTGCTGGCCATCATCGATGTGTTACGCAGCGAGGATCAGGACCACGTGTTCAACGACCAGATTATCGACGCCGCGGCGAAGCTGGCCAGTGTATGTGGTGCGGCGCTTGAGCTGGTGCATGTGTATGACTGGACGGCCGTGTACGCCCAGGACATTGGCTTCGGTGCGCTGCCATTGGCCGTCGGGATATACGAAACCCTGGGAACGACCCAGCACGAAGCGTTTGCGGCAGTGGCCGAGCGCCACGGCATAGCGCCGCAGAATCGTCACTTCATCGAAGGCGTGCCGCTGACGAGCATTTGTGAGTTTGCCGCTGATCACCACACCGATGTCATCGTGATGGGGACGGTGCAGCACAAGGGGCTGAACAAACTGTTGGGGACCACGGCCGAGCAATTGTTGCATCGGGCGCCTTGCAGCGTGCTGGCCATCAAACCGGGCAGGGTCCTGCAATCCTGAAGGCTGGATCGCCCCGCGATGAACCGTTGGCCGGAACATCGCGGGGCAATTTTTTACAGGGAAAGACGATGAATGACCTGACGGGTGTCATCGGGATCATTGTGCGTCTCGAAACCCAGCGCTTTGGCCAGGTCGCGCATCGGCGCATTGCTGGAGGCGTCCACCGAATACATCTGGCGGAAACCGTTCTTGCGCGCGGCCTTGATCAAATGCTCCATCAACAAAGAGCCCAGACCCAGGTGCGTCCATTCATCAGCGACGGTCACGGCGCATTCACATTCATGCTCGCCCGTGGCGGCGTAACGGCTGACACCGATCTCGATCAGTTGGCCATTTTCGTGGACCAGCGCAATGTAGGCCGTGCGCTGTTTGTTATCGGTGTCCATCAGTTGGTTGAGCATCGCCGCACCGGGCTCGTTGATCTGCGCGAGAAAGCGCATGTGCCGGGACTCGGGCGACAGCCGCTTGATAAAGGCGAGTTCGCGCTCGCGGTCTTTTTCCGCCAGCGGCCGGATCAGTACATGACGTCCATCCTTGAGTGCTTCAATCCAGTATTTACCGGTGACTGCGGCGTAGGCAGCAGCGGCTCGGTCATTGTGGTCTTTGACAGTCAGCATGGTGTGATCCTCCATCTGGTTTGAAAGGTGGGCGCACGGTGACGAGCCGTTCGGTTACTTCCTTTCTACGCCGTTGGCGGTGCCAGAACCTGATCTGGATCAGAGACTCGCGACGGCAGGCATTCATTGGCTCATGTTTGATGTAAATCAACCTGGAGGAGGGCGTAACGAGCGCAGTCTTGGACACCTGCCGGCGTTCAACGACCGGTGTCGAGCCGAGGTGTGTGATGGGCCAATATCAACGTCTGTTGCTGATCGCCGACCAAACCCTGCATCAGTCCCCCGCCATGCTGCGGGCCGTCGCGCTGGCCAGGGCGAGCGGCGCCGAGCTGGCGGTGCGGGCCTTTGTCGAACCGGCACCGGTGGTGCATTTGTGGGAAGACAAGATCGACGATGCAAGGTATCAGGGCTATTTGCGCCGCTTTCGTCGCTGGGCAGCCGACGAGGGCGACCGGCTTGACGAGATGGGGCTGAAGGTGACGGTTGACGTGGTGTTCACCACCCATCCGCTGCTGGATATTCTGAAAACGGTCGAAGACTTCCAGCCGGATCTGCTGATCAAGGACGTCACCCTCGAACCGCTGCTCAAACGGGTATTCATCACGCCGCTCGATTGCCACTTGCTGCGCGAGAGTCCGGTCCCCGTGCACCTGGTCAACCAGACGCGTTACGGCTTGCCGCACCGGGTCGTGGCGGCGGTGGACCCGTTCGACCCTTTAACCCAAATCAATGGTCTGAATGACACCATCATCCAGACCGCTAACGCCCTCGCGCTGCAATGCGACGCTCCGCTGCATCTGCTTTACGCCTATGACTTGTCGCCAGCCTTCAACGGCGACGCGCCGCTGGCCGGGGGTGGCTGGGGTGTGGATTATATCGAGGAGCTGCGCCAATCCTTGCACCAGGCTTTTGTCACCCTGGCGGATCGCTACGGTGTGCCGCCGGAGCGACGGCATTTCGTCATGGGCCTGCCCGTGCCGGTAATCAGTGAATTCGTCGAGCAATACCTGGCGGATGTGGTGGTGATGGGCACCGTGCACCGGGTGGGGATCGACCGATTGATCGGCAGTAACACGGAGCGAGCGCTGTACTCGGTGCCGGGCAGCATTGTGGCGGTCAGGTCAAACGTCAGGGCGTGAGGACAATTGCGCCCTTGAACTGGCCGGCCCTCAAACACGCCAAGGCCTGATTGGCATCCTCCAGGGCAAAACGGGTGACGTCGCAATGCACCGGCGTGTGTTGCAGCTCTTCGAAAAACGCGGTGCCGTCTTCACGGGTCAGGTTGGCCACCGAACGCACGCTGCGTTCGCCCCACAGCAGCCGATAAGGGAACGCGGGAATGTCGCTCATGTGAATACCGGCGCAAATCACGCAGCCGCCCTTGGCAGTGACGGCCAGTGCCAGCGGCACCAGCGCACCGACGGGGGCGAAAATCAGGCTGGCATCGAGCAGGTGCGGCGGAGGCTGGTCCGATGGACCGGCCCACTCGGCGCCCAGTGACCGGGCATAGGCCTGGCCTTCGCTGTCCTCAGGTCGAGTGAAGGCCGATACCCGTTGACCCCGGCCCCGCGCCACCTGAATCGCCAGATGCGCGGCGGCCCCGAAGCCAAAAAGACCCAAATGGCGAGCGCCCTTGGCCATTTGCAACGCGCGAAAGCCGATCAGGCCGGCACACAGTAGCGGCGCAGCCTGGATGTCCGAGAGCGCCTCGGGAATAGGGAAACAGAAGCGCTGGTCGGCCACCGTGTACTCGGCATATCCGCCGTCCAGGTGACAACCGGTAAACTGCGCACGGTCGCACAGGTTTTCCCGGCCCGAGGTACAGAACCCGCACTGACCGCAGGTCCAGCCAAGCCACGGAACGCCGACCCGCCGACCGATCCAGTCGGGCGTGACCTCGCTGCCCACCGCCGTGACTTCGCCGACGATTTCATGGCCGGGCACCCGTGGCAGCACGGCTTGCGGCAACTCACCGTCCACCAGGTGCAGGTCGGTGCGGCACACGCCGCAGGCGAGCACTTTAAGCAGCAGTTGGTGTGGGCCGGGTATCGGGATGGGGCGTTCTTGCAGTTGCAACGGCTGGCCGGGGATAGACAGAACCATGGCGCGCATGACGAAGCTCCAGTCGGGCGAAATCAGCGGGGTTGGCGATGACAGCCGGCGACCATCTGCTTGAGCCCTTCCATGTTCTGGATCTTGACGTCGCGGCCGGCGATTTCCACCAGCCCTTGGTCCCGCAGGTGTGCAATGCCCCGGCAGATGGTCTCCAGGCGTAGCCCCAGGTAGGAGCCGATTTCTTCGCGACGCATTTTCAGCACAAACTCTTTGGATGAATAACCACGGATGCTGAACCGTTGGGACAGGTTCAGCAGAAACGCCGCCAGGCGCTCATCGGAGTTCATGTTGCCCATCAACATCAGCATGCTGTGATCGCGCACGATTTCGCGGCTCAGCAGCCGGTTGAGGTTGTGCTGCAACGACGGCAGGGTTTGCGCCAGTTTTTCCAGCTGCGCAAAGTGAATGGGACAGACTTCGCTGTCCTCCAGGGCAATCGCCGTACAGGCGTGCTCCTCGGCACTGATGGCGTCCAGACCGAGCATTTCGCCGGGTATGTGAAAACCGGTGACTTGTTCACGGCCATCGACGGACACCACGCAGGTCTTGAATGAGCCGATACGCACCGCATAAAGCGAACGCAGAGGGTCGCCGGTGCGGTACAGCGCGGTGCCCTTTTTAACCTTGAAGCGTTGCACGATCAGCTTGTCCAGCCGTTCGACCTCCGTTCCGGTCATACCAATGGGAAGACACAACTCCAACACACTGCAGCTGGAACACGCAGCCTTGAGGTAATGAACTTGCAGCGGACGAGTTTCAGGCATGGGGGAATGACGCCGTCTGGGGGTCTGCTAAGCATAGGCGGGAGGGCCTTCGGGCGTGTTTTTCATTCAGTCGATTGCTGAAGTAATAGACGAACGGGGAAACCCGCTATCGGCAGTTTTGGTCAACCTGGCGTAGCCCTTGATGTCATTGAGCTTGAGTAGTGGCGTGGAGACTTGATGTAAATCAAGTCCCGAGCGTTCCAGACTCCCAGAATTGATCAAGGATTGCCGGCCGGTCGGATCTTTTACGGAGAACTTCATGAGCGATTTCCTGAGTGATGAGCAACTGGAAGGGCTGGACGCCTATTGGCGGGCCTCCAATTACCTGGCCGTCGGGCAGATCTACCTCAAGGACAATCCGCTGCTGCACCAGCCGCTGACCCTAACGCACATCAAGCCGCGTTTGCTCGGTCATTGGGGCACGACGCCGGGGCTGAACCTGATCTATACCCACCTCAACCGGCTGATCAAACAGTACGACTTGAACATGCTGTTCGTGGCAGGTCCTGGCCATGGCGGGCCCGCTGTGGTGGCGCAGACTTACCTGGAAGGCACCTATACCGAGTGTTATCCCTCGGTGGAGCGCAACACCAACGGGCTGGTTCGCCTGTTCCGGCAGTTTTCCTGGCCATACGGAATCTCCAGCCATGTGTCGGCGCAGATTCCCGGCTCGATCCATGAAGGCGGCGAACTGGGTTACAGCCTGGCCCATGCCTATGGCGCGGCGTTCGACAATCCCGATTTGATCGTCGCCTGCGTGATTGGCGACGGTGAAGCCGAAACCGGCACCCTGGCGGCGAGCTGGCACTCCAACAAGTTTCTCAACCCGGCGCGTGACGGGGCGGTATTGCCGATCCTGCACCTCAATGGTTATAAAATTGCGAACCCCACGGTGCTGGCCCGAATCAGCGAGGATGAGTTGTCGGCCCTGATGTATGGCTATGGCTACGACCCGTATTTCGTTGAAGGGGATGAGCCGGCGCAGGTGCATCAGGCCCTGGCCCGGACGCTGGATACGATGGTGCTGAAGATCCGCGAGATCCAACGCGAAGCGCGCCAGCCTCGGCAGTCCGGGGCGCCAGAGCGGCCGCTTTGGCCGATGTTGGTGTTGCGCACGCCCAAAGGCTGGACCGGGCCAAAATTTGTCGATGGTCATCGCGTCGAAGGCACCTGGCGTGCGCATCAAGTGCCCTTGGCCGATTTCCAGCAACCGGTTCATCTGCGGCAACTGGAGGAATGGCTCAACAGTTACCGTCCCGATGAGCTCTTTGATGCCAACGGCGCGTTGCTGCCTGAAATCGCTGCACTGGCACCGACCGGTCACCGGCGCATGAGTGCCAATCCCCACGCCAACGGCGGCGCATTGTTGCGACCGCTGGACCTGCCACGATTCGCCGACTATGCGGTGAAACTCGAAGCGCCCGGCAGCCTTCGCGCCGAGGCCACGCGAGTCATGGGCACGTTTTTGCGCGACGTGATGAAAAACAGCCTGGCCTCGAACAACTTTCGCCTGTTCGGCCCGGATGAAACCGCCTCGAACCGACTGGACGCGGTCTATGAAGTCAGCGCCAAGACCTGGATGGATCCATTGGAGGCGGATGACATCCATTTGGCGGCTGATGGCCGGGTGATGGAAATCCTCAGCGAACAGGTGTGTGAGGGCTGGCTCGAAGGGTATCTGCTGACCGGGCGCCATGGCCTGCTGTCTTGTTACGAGGCGTTCATCCATATCGTCGATTCAATGGTCAACCAGCACGCCAAATGGCTGAAAACCGCCGGTGAAGTGCCGTGGCGCAAACCGATTGCTTCGCTCAATTATTTGCTGACCTCCCATGTCTGGCGTCAGGACCATAACGGCTTCTCCCACCAGGATCCCGGGTTCATCGATCTGGTGGCGAACAAGAAATCGGACGTGGTGCGCATCTACTTGCCGCCCGACGCCAATTGCCTGCTGTCTGTGGCTGACCATTGCCTCAAAAGCTGCAATTACATCAACGTCATCGTCGCCGGCAAGCAACCGGAATGGCAGTGGCTGAACATCGATGCCGCCATCTGCCACTGCCAGACCGGCATCGGCCGATGGGCGTGGGCGTGCCAGAACGATGAAGACCCGGACGTGGTCATGGCCTGCGCCGGGGACGTGCCGGCCCTGGAAACCCTGGCTGCCGTGACCCTGTTGCGCGAGTACGTGCCGGACTTGCGGGTGCGGGTGGTCAATGTGGTCGACTTGATGGTGTTGCAGCCGTCCTTTCAGCATCCCCATGGGTTATCGGATTCGGCGTTTGATGAGCTGTTCACCGTCGACAAACCAGTGATTTTCGCCTTCCACGGTTACCCCGCGCTCATCCACCGCCTGCTCTACAAACGTACCAATCATGACAATTTCCACGTCCGTGGCTTCAAGGAGGAGGGCGCGACCACCACCCCGTTCGACATGGCGGTGATCAACAATCTGGATCGCTATCAATTGGCGCTGGACGTCATCGAGCGCGTGCCACGGCTGCACGATCAGGTGCACACCGCGCGGTCGCGCTACTGGTCGACGATGGAGCGGCACAAGCTCTACCTCATCGAGCACGGGCAAGACATGCCCGAG
The DNA here is from genome assembly GCF_003151075.1 of Pseudomonas sp. 31-12. NCBI lineage: Bacteria > Pseudomonadati > Pseudomonadota > Gammaproteobacteria > Pseudomonadales > Pseudomonadaceae > Pseudomonas > Pseudomonas sp. 31-12. The sequence goes on along the minus strand of NZ_CP029482.1, from coordinate 4,112,152 downwards.
GTGCTGAATTGGCAATGGACGCCGGCCAATACCCACCTGACGGGAGAAAAATCATGAGCCAGTATCAACGCTTGTTACTCATCATTAACCCGGCCCTGCGCCATTCCCCGGCAATCAAGCATGCGGCGGCATTGGCCAAGGCCAGCGGCGCGAGCCTGCACATCGCCGCGTTCATTCCTTCGTTCAAATTGTTGTCGCTGCTGGAGGAAGGTGATCGGGAACAGGCCCGTCAGCGCTACCTGCAGGATCAGAGTGACTGGCTCCAGGTGCAGGCCGAAACGCTGCGCTGCGAGGGCATCGACGTGACCACGGAGGTGACCTGGGCCGAGGACATGGAGCAAGACATCCTCGATCACGTCACGGAAATGCAGCCCGACCTGTTGATCAAGCAGGTGCAGCACGAATCAGCGCTCAAACGCGCCTTTTTCACGCCGCTGGATTGGTACTTGCTGCGTCACTGCCCGATGCCGGTCTATCTGGTGGGCGGGGGGCATGGCGACGGCTGGCCGCGCAAGATCGTGGCGGCGGTGGAAGTGTTCGATACCGAGTCACCCGACAACACGCTGAACGAGCGGATCATCAGTCAGGCCACAAGCCTGGCCATCCAGTGCGATGCCGAATTGCATTTGGTGTATGCCTGTGACATTTCGGCGGCTTTTCTGGCGGACATGGATGGCTTGACCCTGGCAGACCTGACCAAAGCGCTGCGCAAGGACCTGCAACAAGCCTTCGTGAAACTCGCCGGCCAATACGGTGTGCCTGCGGATCGTCGCCACATGGTTTCCGGGCATCCGGTCCAGGCACTGAGTGAATTTGCCCACGAGCATGACGTGGATGTCATCGTGATGGGCAAGGTCCAGTCCTCCGGCGTCGACAAGCTGCTGGGCAGCACCACCGAGCACATTTTGTATCAGGTGCCGTGCAACGTACTGGCGGTCTAGACGGCATCGAGGCAGGGTTGATGCCCGCCGTCTTCAGCACGACAATCGATAGATCGCCGATGTGATGCGAGCCGACAGGCCTGATCGCCTGAGGAGGTTTTTCGATGAGTCCGAATCTCGCGTTGCCCACCACTTTGCAGGACCGGCCCGCCGCCGGTCGACGCCTGGTGGAACCGCTGCTGCAATACGCTCACAGACCCGATGTGATCATTCTCGCGTTGCCCCGTGGCGGTGTTCCGGTGGCCTATGAAGTGGCCACTGCCCTTGGGGTGCGCCTGGACCTGATGCTGGTCCGCAAGCTCGGCGTGCCATCCCACCCGGAGTACGCCATGGGCGCGATTGCCAGTGGCGGCATCCAGATCCTCAATGAACAAGCGCTGCGGGCTCACCCCATCGATAAGGCGGCATTCGACGCCGTGGTCGCCCGGGAAACCCGCGAGTTGTTGCGTCGCGAGCAGGTTTACCGGGGAACGCGCGCGCCGGTGTCGCTCAAGGATCAGGTGGTGATCCTGATCGACGACGGCCTGGCGACCGGCGCTTCAATGCAGGCGGCGATCCATGCGGCGCGTGCACAGGCGCCGTCGCGGATTGTGGTTGCGGTGCCCGTCGCCCCGCTCGAAACCGTCGAGGCGTTGCGCCGCGAGGTGGATGAGCTGATCTGTCCGATCATCCCCGAATGGCTCATGTCGATCGGTTATTGGTACATGGATTTTTCCCAGACGTCGGATCAAGAGGTCATCGACCTGTTGCAGCGGGCCTGGCAGCGCGAAACCGCTTTCGACGCCGGTGCCCGGGACCACCCCGGTGCATGAGCCCGGTTATTTGCGCTTCCAGTACTTCTGCATTTCGAGAAACAGAAAAGACGCTGTCCAGGTAATGAGGACCAGACCGGTCAAGGCTTGCAGGCCGGTCAGGTATTTGAGGTTGCCCACCGGTGAAATATCGCCGAAGCCGATGGTCGTGTAGGTGGTGAAGGAAAAGTACACGCAGTCCATGAACGAACCATCGAAGTTGCCCGTCAGGTTGCCCCATCGGCCGTCACGCGCCATCAGGTAATAGACCAAGGCAAAGCACCAGACTTCCAATGCGTGGGCAAACAGCGCCCCGAATACCCCGACGACGATCCTGAAGCGGCTCCAGAGCTTGAGCCGGGGCAGCCAATCGTTGAGCCGCAACAGGCACTCGTAATGGATCACCACGACGACGATGACCACCAGTGTATTGATCAGCGTGACTGCGAGCATGGCGAACCTCTAGCGAGAACGGAGTGTTACGGCGAGTGGGGGCGAGCATTGACTACGTAACCGTGAGTCCGCTCAGTGTTTTCTACGCCTGGGCGACGAAAAATCATTGAGCTAAATCAACAATGCATCTGTGAGCCCGAAGTCGATGAGACGCCCGCCGAAAGCCTTCCATTAGTTGACAAAGATCAGAGCCTTCACGGGATAACGCCCGATACTCAAACAATAGCTTTCCAGCCGCCATGATCCTGAAGAGCTGCACAAACGCCGACAGGAGTCGATTTTGCGGTAAGGCAACAAGTCGCTCACGGGACGAGGTATGTGATGCTGAAACTCAAACGTATCTTATTGCTTGCCCCCTCGGAGATGGTCCGCACCCCGGCATTCGACCGGGCGCAGGCACTGGCGTGTGCCACCGGCGCCTTATTGCACATCGTCGCCTTTGACTATGTGCAGGCGCTGGCCGTGGCCGGGCTGTTTGACCACGATGCGATGGCTCAGGCGCGCGAGGGCTACTTGCAGGTGCATCGCCACTGGCTGGAGCAGCAAGCGCGGTTTCAACGGTGTAGCGGTTTGCAGGTGACCAGTGAAGTGGTCTGGGCCAGGTCAAGCCTGGCGCAGGTGCTTGAGTATGTGAATGACTTCCACGCGGACCTGGTGATCAAGGACACCCAGCATGTGCCGGCACTCGACCGTGCGTTTCATCACCCGCTGGATTGGCTGTTGCTGCGCGATTGTCCGGGCCATTTGCACCTGGTCACTGATGCCCGCAATCCCAAACCGTCGAGCATTCTCGCGGCCATCGACCTGTCCCACCTGGAGGAGCTGACCCAAGGGCTCAATGACCGGATTCTCGACCTGGCCTCGACGCTGGCGGTTTCCTGTGGCGCCGTCTTGCACGTGTTGAACGTCAGCAACTGGTCCGTAGTGGGCGACTCTGCAATGAGTGTGCCGACGTGGAGTCTGGATGGCAGTTTGCGCGACGCGGTCAACGATGCCCAGGACGAGGCCTTTGAATTGCTTGCCGAGCGTTATGGCATCGAGAAAAAATGCCAGCATCGACTGTCCGGCATCCCCCACAAAGTGATCGCCCTGTTCGCCCGCCAGAATGCCTTCGACATGCTGGTACTCGGCACGGTCAGTCGGCACGGGATCGACCGGTTCATCGGCAGCACGGCCGAAAGCGTGTTGAACCGCGCACCCTGTAGCTTGACCATCGTCAAGCCATTGGCCGGGTTCGACTGAAGGGCACCCCGTAGCGCGCCGTTAATAAAGATCAGCTGCGCGATGTCGGTCGCCCAATCCACGCAGTACCCTGCTGATCCTTGGCTTTCAGGCCGGAGGCACTCGCGGTGCGCAGATCGTTGCCAGTGCGTCTTCCTTGCGCATCCCCGGCAAGGATGTGGCGATTCAGGCCGAGGTGGTGTCGATGAAAATCTTTCGGGCATCGTCGGCGGCTCAAGCGGCCTGCTAGCCTTCAACGCATTCGGACCTTCAAAGGCGTTTCATATGCAGATGACTAAAGTCGGCGACAACGCTCTGGATCAGCTCCGTGATGCGCTGCGTCAGGCGGCATTGCCCTGCGACGATGTCGGCGAACCCGGTCGGCAGTTTTACCGGTTTGAAGCGGACGGAAAGTGGGTGGCGTTTGGGGGCCTGGAGGGCGCTGCGCCCGACATGTTGCTGCGATCCGTCGTGGTGAGTGATGCACGTCGTGGCGAAGGGCTGGGCAACGCCGTGTTGCTTGCATTGGAACAGTGTGCCGCCTCCCAAGGTGCACTCCGCCTGCATTTGTTGACCCAAGGGGCGGCCGGGTTTTTCTCGGCCAATGGTTATGAACGGTTCGATCGGCAGACGGCCCCCGCGGCTATCAGCCAGACCGTCCAGTTCAAACAGTTATGCCCGGCGTCGGCGAGTTATTTACGCAAGACATTGGGGGTGTAAATCGACCCCGCCGCGGCGATCACCCTTGGATTCAGTGCTCCGTTAAAAATCGGTCGATTTCTTCCACGGTACTGCGTGCCGTGCGCGTGACGCCGATCAGTGTCGCGGAAGCGGCGCCTGTCCAGTCGCCATAGCCCACTAGCCACAAGCGCGGCTCTTGGATTGAGTGCGTGCCTTCGACGGCCACGCGCCCATCGGCGGTGCACACGCCCAGTGATTCCAGATAGCCGAGGGCAGGGTGGAAGCCGGTGCACCAGATCACCGCGTCGACCGGCGTTTGCGAGCCATCGGCCCACACCACGCCGGTTTCGGTAAAGCGCAAGAACGGCCGAACCGCGTGCAATACGCCGCGCTCCCGGGCTTCGACGACTGGCGGCACCATCACGATATCGCCCAAGCCACCGACCGGTTGTTCAATGACCGTGCCGGCGAGCTGAGCTTTCCAGCGTTCGGTGGCGCGTTCGAACAGCACTCGGCCATCGACGTCATCGGCGAGAAATTGTGGCGGCTGCGGGGTGACCCAGGTGACGTCGGCCACTTGCGAGACTTCAGCGAGGATTTGTGCACCGGAGTTGCCACCGCCCACCACCAGGACTTTTTTTCCGGCAAACGGCTTGGCGTCGACGTAGTGAGCCGAATGCAATTGCTGGCCGGTAAAGGTTTCACTGCCGGGGTAATGCGGCAGGAAGGGATGGCGCCAGGTGCCCGTCGCGCTGACCACTGTGCGGGCCAGCCAGCTACGGCTATCGGTCTTGAGGAGCAGGCGACTGTTCCGGCGTTCAATAGCGTTCACCCAATAGGGCCGCGCGGTAGGGAATTGGTAGCGTTGCTCATACTGGCGCAGGTAATCGAGTACGTGGTCGCGGCTTGGGTAGCCATCCGTGACCGGCGGCATCATCCAGCCGGCGATGGAACTCCAGGTCGAGGGCGAAAACAGTCGCAGGGAATTCCAGCCGTGCCGCCAGGCGCCGCCCGGGCCGGCTTCGGCATCAATGATCACGAACGAACGCCCTGTTCGGCGCAAAAAGTACGCCACGGCGAGTGCGGACTGGCCGCCGCCGATAATCGCGACGTCCACTTCGGTGGGGGTAGAAGGCATGGCGAATCCTCGGCGCGCAAGAGTCGCGTCAAGATACCCCATGCGGATAGGCTATTTGTTGATGTTGCTCAAGCGTTCGGTGCAATGGCTCAACACACCAACGCACTCGACGCGTTATCGTCACCTATCATTTCGTGCATTCGTGTTCGTTACGCCATCAATGGATCAACGGCGCACACTCCGTTGTAAAAGGGGATGAAATGAGTAGCGCAGCTGAGACTGGCAAACACCGTATCGTTTCGCCCCACCTCGAAGACGTTGAAACGATTGTCCGCGAGCTGGACGCTGATCTTCGCGCGGGCTTATCCAGTGCGCAAGCCCAAGCGGGGCCGATCCAGATAAGCTGGATGACGCGGCCCTGGCCGAAGCGGTCAAATCGACCTCGGTTTATGCTCGTGTGGCGCAGGGGCATGTGGTGGCGATGACGGGGGATGGTGTGATTGATGCTCCGGCACTGAAGTCAGCCGATATCGGCATCGCCATGGGCATCACCGGAACGGAGGTGACCAGGCAGGCGGGAAAAATGATTCTGGCCGACGATAACTTTGCGAGCATTGTCCTGGCTGTTCGCGAAGGGCGCGGGATTCTGGACAATATCCGCAAGTTTTTTCGTTACTTGCTGTCTTCCAGTTTGGCAATGGCCAGCCTGGTCTTCTGGTTTAGCGAGCTGCGCAAGCTGTACCTGCGTTGGCACGGTGCGCGGCAAGCAGGCGGGACACAACTGCACGCAAGTTGATCAAGATCAAACGGCGTTCGCCGATCGGCGCCATTCTCTTGATAAACATGGGCGAGAGATCCGGTCATGACAGACAACAAACTTGTGAGCAGCGGGCTTCATGTGGCCCGGGGCAGAGGCTCGGTGCTCGGGCTCTTGCGTTGGCCGGGCCCCCGTTCCTGGAAACGTGAGGCAACCCTCCTGCTGTCGATCCTGATGGCGCTGACGGCGGGATATTTTACGGTGTCTCACTTCGCCTCTCAGGCGGCGCAGAATTTGGCAGACACGTGCACAGCACGTTTTGAGATCGAGCTTGAGAATGCCGACATCGATCCCCTCACAAGAGCCCTGCCTCGGTCCTTGTGTGAGTGTCTGGCGCATTCGCTACTCGACAAAAATGGCATTGCACGTCTGGCGATGGTCAACTGGCGCCTGCTTGACCCGCTGGCCCTTGAGCCTGTGACGGAAAAGGACGAGGACGTCTGCATCAACGCCCTGTGGGTGCCCACTGTTGAACTGGCCAGGCGCGTGAGCCTTTGAATGACGCCGTCGTACTTCGCAGGGGCGCCGCTCCATAGGCGATTCCTGCCCCTTGTTGCGTCTCACAACCCAAACGGAAAGGTCTCATCCTCCGGTTCGATCGCCTGGTTCTTCGGCAGCGCCAGTGCGGTCACGGGGCGTGTCTGTTCAATCCAGATCATCGCGTCAAATTGCTCGGCCAGCGCCGCTTCGAAGTAATGACTGCGACGCTCGGTTTCCGGACGATAAATCACGCCGATGGCCCGCTCCAGCAACGGCTTGGTCAGGACTCTACGCAGTTCTTTGTGGCGCGGGTCTCGCCAGTCAGTCAACGATGCCGGAACCCCCGCCTTGAAAAACTGATGCTCCCAGCTATCCGGGTGCGAGGGCCTGATGTCCTTGATGAGCATGTCGCCGTCCCAGTCATCAGCCGCCGCCACCTGGCCCCGGTCGGTGCTCATGCCGATCAGCACGACCTCGCGCCCAAAGGCACTGCGGCACAAATGGCCGATATTGAACTGACCTTTCCAGCCCATTTCGGTGGCGGCCGCATTGCCAATATGGGAGTTGTGCGCCCAGACCACGGCTTTGCCCTGGGAGCCTCGGTGCTCAAGCAGCCTCTGCAGGGTGTCGAACATATGTCGGTCGCGCAGGTTCCAGGAGTCGGTCGAGCCGCGATAAATTGCGCGATAGTACTGTTCCGCCGCCTGCACCACCCGGGCGTTTTGGGCCGCATTGAAGAACCCTTCGTCATCCCGGACAAGCCCGGCCAGCTGTTTGGCCAACATGGCGTTGAGTTGCTCGACTACCGGTTGTTCACAGGGCATCAGGCCGCCACGTTCGACGAAGTGACCGTACAGCGCCGGATCATCCTGCCACGGTGTCAGGCAGCCATAGCGTCGGCGCGCTTCGTGGGCCAGCTGCGCGTCGACCTGGTCCAGGTAACGCAGCACTTCATGAATGGAATTGCGCAAACTGTAAATGTCGAGCCCACGGAATTCGACACGACGTTCAGGGGCGAGCCGGTGATTGAATTGATGCAGCCAGTGGACGAATGACTTCACCTCGGTATTGCGCCACATCCAGGTCGGAAACCGGCTGAAGATATGACGTTTCCACGCCGTTCGGGCCAGGCCGCGGACGTACTGGTCGACATGGCCGGCGTCCGGCCAGTCGGCTTCCACCGCCACAATGTTGAACCCGTGGTGTTCAATCAGCCTTTGGGTAATCGCTGCCCGGGTTTCATAGAAGTCGCGGGTGCCATGGCTGGCTTCACCGATCATGACTACACGCGCATCCCCGTAGCGATCGAACATTTCACCAAAGGTCGAGGAGTCCAATGTCGGCAAGGGCTCTGCGTACTGACGCAGGAGCGGGGCGATGATGGCTGCGTCGATGTGCCGAGGTGAGCCCTCCGGTTTATCCAGCGGTTCTTCGCAGGGTGTGTTCATGACTGTCATCCCCTTAGGGGTCGGTAACGGCCACAGGCATTGCGCTTGCATTGCATCAGACGCTCAACCACCAGACATCAGATCGCCGGTTCTCGACACGGTGTTTTAAGTTTAGCCCTCTGAGTTGATGTTCGATTATTCCTGCACTTGGGGTCGTGACTCAGGCAAGCAGGATGTGATCGATGACTTCCTTTACACCAGGTACAGACCAGGCCGCCCGTTCTGCAACCTGGCGCTGGCGCCATAAATGGACCCTGCCTTCGAGTATCACCACATCGCCTTGGACCTTGACGTGAATCCCTTCGGCATCGATCTCGGCACTGCGCTTGAGTGCGTCTTCAATGCAGCGCTGGATATTACCGGCGTCTACCCGGGAACGAAGGGTCAGCCGATTATCGATGCCCACCACGCCGGACAATTTGCGCACGGCCCATTCCACGGTTTCCTTCTGGTATTGCCAGTCCACTTCGCCTTCCAGGGCGACCCATCCGTTCTGCACCACGATTTTGATGTCGCCGTCGGGCACGTCGGAACTCCAGTTAATGATTTTCAACGCGCGACTCGCAATGGTGTCATCTGCCGTGCCAGCGCCTTTCTCCGGCCGCACCTGGATTTCTTCGGCGACTGCGCGTACGCCTTTGAGGCTTTTGACGGCGCGTTCTGCACGAATTTTCTGGGCGTAGCTTGAGACGTGACCGGAGAGGGTTACCACACCGTTATCCACGGCCACGCCAATGTTGGCGGCATCGATTTCAGGCTGGAATTCCAGTTCATCCAGGATGGCATTACGCAGGCTCAGGTCGTTCATGATGAAGTCCTCTGTGAATTGCGCGAGATTTGACAGACCGTGTGTGCCCTGTCCGTACTTTCTACGCCTGAGTGACGGAAAATCATTGAGCTATATCAACAATGCATGGGTGAGCCAGATGGGGGCGATGCCGGGATACTGCGAAAGCATTGAGCCATGATCTTCGAGTCTCTCATCGGTACATGGAACCCACACCGTCCAAAGCGTCTACAGTCAGAGGGCTATCGCCTACTGAAGGAACGACCCGATGTTCAGATCCCACTCGTTGATTGCTGCTGTGACAAGTCTTGCTCTGGCCTGCGGTTCGGTAACTGCATTGGCCGATCCCGGGAATGGAAAAGGCCAGGGCAACGGCAAGGGAAACCCGCAAAACAGCCAGACCCATGGCAATCAGGGCGGTCAGGCGGGCAAAGGTAAAAACTCAGGAGGCGGCGATTGGGATCATGGGCCGAGCATCAATCGCAGCAACATTCTGGGAATTGTGGGCGGCTACCGGGACTACTGGAGTCCCGGGCCTGCGTTGCCACCTGGCATTCAAAAGAACCTCGCTCGTGGCAAGCCGCTTCCCCCCGGCATTGCCAAAAAACTGGATGGCCGGTTGATCGGCAGGCTGCCTCATTACGATGGGTATGAATGGCAACAGGCCGGGACCGATTTGATCCTCGTCGCGCTGGCCACCGGGCTCATCTATGAAGTGCTCAACGGTGCTTTTGACTAGCGCCTGCGGGGCGAATGCGATTGGAATCCACTTACAAAAGGGAGGTTGCGTATCTTGCCTCCCGTCTGTCGCAGGGCTTGGAACTGAAACAGGGTAATCGCGTCCTATGGCACGTGATATCAACCTATGGAAGCCACCATGCTTTTGAAGAATAAGAGTCTTTTTGCTGTCATGTCCTGCGCCATGATGCTTGCAGCCGCTCCATTACTCCCTGCTGACCTTTCCGTCATGAATTCCGCCTATGCGAAAGAGGGTGGTGGTGGTGGTGGTGGTGGTGGTGGTGGTGGCAACGGAGGCGGTAACGGCGGTGGCAATGGCGGTGGCGGTGGCAATGGTGGCGGCCATGGCGGTGGTACGGGTGGCGGTCACAGCGGCTCAGGTCACTCCGGCAATGCTGACAGTAATGGCCGTGGCAATGGACTGGCCAGCGATCATGCCGGCAAGGCCGTTCGAGACCGTGGTGAAAGCGGAAACCATTACGGCAATGATCGCGGAGAAAGTCGCGGTCATGGCTCGACGACTTCAGGCATCGCCCAATCGCGAGATACCCGCGGCGTCACCAAGGCCGGTGCCATTTCGACCTCGACTCCAGGCGAGCACAACACCAAAGGGTTGCACAACGCTGCCACCTCAGGATCCAAAAAAACGCAATGATCGCAAGAATGAACATCGGCGTGTGAACTGGCCAGGCGTTGCAAGCGCATCGGCTTAAGTCAGCGACGAGGATAAAAAACGGGCGCCTTCAGGGCGCCCGTTTTTTTGTTCCGCTGCTTGAGCGCCGAACAGACAGCAACCGGTATAACCTGGCAAGTCGGGATCCCGGACACCCTTGCCAGCGTTATTCCTCCACGCTGATACCCGATCCGCCTAGTTCGCCGGGGAGATCCTTTAACTTCGGCAACCCATCCTTGATCCGCAGCACCGTCTCCTGATAGTGCACGTGAACGCCCGGCGAATATTCGAGATCCGGAATGATCGCGGCATATACATCGATCAGTCCCATCTCAGGGTGTTCAGTGAAGAGGTGTCCGCCGCACGTCTTGCACCACTTGCGGTAACTGCGAGGTGTCTTGTTGAAGGTGCCGATGTTGTCGGCGCCCCGCGTCACGTGCACCGCGTCGGGTTTCCACAGCGTGAAGGCGTTGACCGGTCCTGCTGACCAGTGCCGGCACGACTCGCAATGGCAATAGCCCATTCCGGCTGGCTCGCCGCTGACGGTGAACTCGACCGCGCCGCAGAAACAACTGCCCTTGTAAGACCGTTCAATGCTCATGGCATGACTCCTTCGTCGATGAAATGCGCCGCTGTCGCCGGCGTGCGCCGCACTTTCAACTCGAAAATGTCCGGGCGCGCGTAATGCCCGGTGACGTCGAGCGCCCGCCGTGCTGGCGCCACGAGTGCGACGTCGATGTCCGCATACAGAATGCCGGCCTCCCGGTGCAGTGGACCGGCCACGATCCGGCCTTGCGGACTGACCACCACCGAGTCGCCGTCGTTGATCCATTCCTCCGGATCGGCAAACAGTTGCGCACGCGCCGGGAAGTCCTCGGGAATGTCACTGCCGCGCAGCACAGTGCCACTGCCCAGCACCCAGCAGCGCCCTTCGAGTGCAATGTGCCGCATCGTGCTGATCCAGCCTTCGCCGGTGTCGTACGTGGGCGCGACGTAGATTTCCACCCCTTGGGCATACAGCGAATAGCGCGCCAGCGGCATGTAGTTTTCCCAGCAGATCAGCGCGCCCACGCGGCCAACCGGTGTGTCGACCGTGCGCAACCCGCACGCATCACCGAAGCCATGCACCATGCGCTCTGGATTGGTCGGCATCAGCTTGCGGTGTCGGTTGAGCACGGCGCCGTCCGGACCGATAACGACTACGCTGTTATAGAGCGTGCCGCCTCCCGTGCGCCGGTCGCATTCATTGAGGCCGCACACGATCGTCACCGCATGAACCCTGGCGGCTTCGCACAATTCGCCCAGGTCACCGTTGGCGATGTCGACGGCGTTGGCCAGCAGCCGCGCGTGCAACTGGCCTATGACAGCCCCGTCCTTTCCCGCCGCCAGCCGCCAGATCCACGATGGATAGCCGGGAATGAACGATTCGGGCAAAACGATCAGCGAGGCTCCCGCCGCCGCAGCCTCGGCGACCGATTGCACGGCCCGGGCAATCGTTGCGCTGCGATCCAGCAGCACGGGCGGGCGCTGAATGATGGCTACCGTGGTCATGGCGTTCTCCTTTGAAAATTGGCTTTCGAAGGCTTGAGCGTGCGCGTGGCGAAGGGGTCGGGCTAGTTCAAAAAGTGAAGCGTTGCAATTGCGGAGTCCAGGCGATGGAAGAAGGCTACGGTCAGTTCTGCACGGTCGCCCGCGGTGCTGAAGCCCTGTGCGAGCGCTGGACACCTTTGGTGGTGCGCGAACTGCTGTGCGGCAGCAAACGCTTCAATGAACTGCACCGCGGCGTCCCCCGGATGTCCACCAACCTGCTGGCACAACGGCTGCGCCACCTGGAAGAAATCGGCGTCATCCACCGCACGGCCACCGGCAAAGTCTGGGAATACAGCCTGACTGAGGCGGGCGAGGAACTGCGCCCCATCATCATGGCGCTGGGGCATTGGGGCGCACGCTGGATCGGCAGTCGCCTGCGTGACGATCAACTCGACGCCGGCCTGCTGATGTGGGACGTACGCCGGTTCGTGCGCATCGAAACCTTCCCGTCCCGACCGGTGGTCATCCAGTTCACATTCCGCGATGCGCGACCCGGCGAGCAAGCGTGGTGGCTGGTGGTGGAGCAGGGCGTGGCGGATCTATGCCGCGACGACCCGGGCCGCGAACTGACGCTGGTCGTGGATTCAAGCGTGCGCGCGTTGACTGAGGTCTGGACCGGCGACCGCACACCCCGGGAGGTGCTTCAGTCGCGGGAGTTGCGTGTGGATGGCGCGGTGAAGGATGCGGAGAACTTGTGGCGCTGGCTCGGTACAAGTGCGTTTGCGGGGACTCGCCGTGCGGCAGTGACTCGGTAGGTTGGCGAAATACCCATCAGGGAGCAGAAGAGCGCATCCCGGCGATGCGCCACTCGACTCAGAGCCAGTATTCCCAGAGTAGCGCCATCTGCTCTTTGGCTTTCACCGCGAGCGAGCGGCGCTGCCACTCGTCCAGCTTGATTTCGTTCGACTTCGCCAGATCAGCCATGAATGCCGCCTGCATCTTTTTTCCGAACCCGGTGCCCAGCACAACCACGTTGACTTCATCGTTGTGCAGAAAGCTGCGCCAGTCGAGGTTGGTGGAGCCGACACTCGACCACACGCCATCGATGACTGCCGTCTTGACGTGGAGCAGCGCGTCACGGCGTTCGTAAAGCTTGACGTTGGCCTTCAGAAGCTCGCTGTAGTGAGCGCGTCCGGCATGAAACACCAGCGCCGAATCAGTGCTGCTGGGCAGCACCAGTTTGACGTCGACGCCACGGGCCGCCGCCTCCTTGAGTGCCGCCAGCAACTGCGGATCGGGCACAAAGTAGGCGTTCGTCAGCCATATCTCGGTCTGCGCGCTATGCAGCGCCGAAATCAGCGTCGCGTAGATCAGGCTGAACGGCTCATCTGGCGAGCTGCCGATGGCGCGCACCACCTCGGTGCCTTTGCGCTCCTGTGGCGGAAAGTAGTCGCGAGCGGCGAGCGGTTCACCTTTCTGGGTCGTCCATGTTTCGATGAACAGCTTCTGCAGATCCGCAACCACCGGCCCCTCGACGCGCAAGTCAGTATCGCGCCAGGGCAAATCACCAGAGGGGCGAGTCTTCGAGTGAGTGCTGAACGAGCCCCCCGAATAGACGCTGCTGATGTTGATCCCGCCAAGAAAGGCAACACGGCCGTCCACGATCAGCAGCTTTCGGTGGTCGCGCTGGTTCACGTCCCAGCCCGCTTTGGCCGTCGCCGGATTGACCGGGTTGTACTCCAGCACCTTGATGCCCACGTCGGTCAATCGAGCGAAAAACGCTGAGGGTGTTCCAAGGGTTCCGACGCTGTCACGGATCAGATTGACCTGCACACCTTTGTGTTGCTGAGCGATCAGTGCGGTGGCGAAGCGCTGGCCGACTTCATCATCGTCGAGGATGTAGGTCTCCATGTTGATATGGTCGCGCGCACCTTCCACGGCTTTGATCATCGACTGGTAGGTGGTGGGGCCGTCCTGCAGCAAGTCGACCTTATTTCCTTCCGTTAGCGGACTACCGACAACGGATTCTTCGATAGCGAGGTGCACATCGAAGATGTTGGTTTCTGCGCCTGTGGACTTGAGTCGGTCGAGAATGGCTTTGCTGCGCTCGGCTGACAGAGGCCCGTGGACCCCGTCCAGTTGCACTGGCGCAGAGGGCGCGCGAGCCATGTCGGGCACTATCCTCGGCAATGTACTGCAGGAAATCACCACTGTCAGGAACACCGCCACGCACAGCACCAGAGGAATACATACACCCTTGCATCTGGTTAGAAGACTCATCAGGCTACCTCTTGGCGAGGACGGTGATAACGCGCTGTCGGGGCGTCTTGCAGACAACGCAAGGCGCCCTTATAGATGGCTTTCAGCGCTTGATCAGGGAAATCTTCGTGCCCTCGATGCTGACTCCGGCCATTAACCCTTGCTGATCAAATATGAACGCGTAGGCGTCGTCCTTCAGCGTCGAACTGGACAAGTTCTTCGAGATCCCTTCATCCACTACAACGACGGTGGGCCCTACGCCGAGTTCCCAGCCCTTGGTTTCGCGAACATAGTTCACGGCTTTGTCGGTCATGAGGAAAACCACATAGCCATACGACTGGGCACCGGCCTGCAACCCCCATGACCCGGTGACGGAGTTGTAATAACCCTCAACGGTCTTGCCTTTGAACAAAACGCCTTCGCCATAGCTGCCGCCAAACACAAGGCCTGCCTTGATGATTTTCGGGAAAACCAGTATCGCTTTGGCGTTGTGCGACATGGTCTCGGCAAATGGATGAGTCTTGTAGAGCGTTTGCAACGCTTGCCGAGAGTCGGTATTCAGGTCCTCGGCGGTTGCCGCACCGGCAGTGTTCAGGAAACTCGCCGATGCCAGTGAGGCAGTCGCGAGGACTATGGATAGGAAGAACCGCATTGACTGAGTCATTTTCGTACTCCGATAAGGGAGCATTGGATGTGAGCAGCAGTCAGCCCCTGCCCTGAGCAGAGTTCGAGCCTACTGAAATTTATCCGGCGCACCCTACAGTGTGTGAACGACTGGCTTCGTCCTTGAATGAAATAGGCGAGAGGCCTTTGATCATTGGCGATGCCATCAACTGCTTTGACCTCTGGGCGCTGGGCGGGTTCGTTGGTAATCACCACAACACGGTTGTTCGAATGCAAGTCTATGCCCACAGAGTTTCATCACGGCCTCCTCACAACAAAAGACCACGTTCGTACTTTGAGTTTTGCGTCACCACCGAGAGGTAGGGGGAGGCCGGTCAGATGGCGCTCAGATTGATTGTGTAAGTCTCCACCTAACTGAAGATAAGTACTGGCGCAGTTCCTTATGTTGAATACTCAAAGGTCAAATCGTGTCGTCAGTCCTCAATGTAGAAACTTTACCCAGCCTGCGACTGCAAGTGACGCAAAACAGGTCCAGCCTGAGAGAAGCCAACGCCAGGCGCGCGTCCGCGGGACAAAACCCACACCTTTCACAAAGGCCATACTCATGGCTGCAAATAATGCAGTAGCCAGCGCGTGGTCAGGCTTCCCGTCAGGAGCGACCATCATGGGAGGATAGAGCGTACAAGCGAGCATGATTGCTAAAGCGATAACCAAACTCAGCAAATGAAGGTGTGAGGTTGGTTGAGGGTTAGCGACGCGCGGCATCATGACCGTGTCTCGTCGTTGTCGCTCAAGGCTCGGCCAACTTCGTTCTCGCCCCACATCGCATTTAAAATAGCCAGTAGCAATGCAAAGCCGACCCCCAGCATCCAAGCGAAATACCACATGTTCATTACTCCTTTGCCGGCACTAATAGGCGGAATGTTCGTTGGCTTTGATTTTCGCGATGGTGACCTTGCCCCGCATGACGCGATAAGCCCACGAGGTATAAAGCACAATCAGTGGCATGAAGATCAACGCGGCCCAGAACATGATGGCCAGGCTTAAATGACTGGCGACGCTGTCCCACACGGTAAGACTTGCCGCAGGCATCGTTGATGACGGCATGACGAACGGAAACATCGATACGCCCGCCGTGCAGATAACACCGATGACTGAAAGCGATGACGCGATAAACGCTGAAAGTGTACGGCGCGCCATCAACAACACGGCGGCACCTGCTGCGCCGATCAATCCCAGTGCGGGCAGCAGCCACAGCAAAGGACTATGGCCATAGTTGGCCATCCAGGCTCCAGCTTCGCGCACCACGGACTTGCTGAGAATGTCAGGCAGTCCTGCCGTATCAACTACCGACGTAATGCGATAGCCATCAATCCATTGCAGCCAAATGCCGGCAACGATAAATGAACACACCAGCACGATCGCTGCACCCACCCCACCTTTTATTGCCCTTGCCTGGATAACCCCTTCAGTGCGATGTGCCAGATAAGCACCACCTTGCAGGGTGATCATTGCGCTGCTCACAACGCCGGTCAGTAACGCGAAGGGATTGAGCAGTTGCCAGAAACTGCCGGTATACGTCGACACCAGAAAATCGTTGAACTGGAACGGTACACCTTGCAGCAGGTTGCCAAACGCAATCCCGAACACCAGAGGCGGCACTGCTCCACCTACAAAGAGTCCCCAATCCCAGGTGCTGCGCCAAGTGGAGTTGTGGATCTTGCTGCGATAGTCAAAACCCACCGGGCGGAAGAACAGCGCCCAGAGGACCAGAATCATCGCCCAGTAGAATCCGCTGAATGCGGTGGCATACACCACAGGCCACGCCGCGAACAATGCGCCACCTGCAGTAATGAACCAAACCTGATTCCCGTCCCAATGCGGACCGACGGTATTGATCACGACGCGACGCTCCATGTCATTTTGGCCAACAAAGGGCAGCAGCGTGCCAACCCCCATGTCGTGACCGTCCATGATGGCGAAGCCGATCAGCAGTACACCGACCAGCGCCCACCAGATAATTTTCAGGGTGAAGTAATCAAGCATGGAGGAGTTCCTTCAAATGGGCATCGTGAACATAACGTCCGGTACCGAGGCTGCCTGGACCCTGACGGGCAAACTTGACCATCAGGAACATTTCAACCACCAGCAGCACGGTGTAGAAAACGATGAATCCCGCCAGCGAGCCATAGAGGTTGTTGACGCTAAGCGTGGATACGCTCATGTGAGTCGGCAGCACGCCGTATATGGTCCAGGGCTGGCGGCCGTATTCAGCGACGAACCAGCCAAGCTCGCACGCAATCCATGGCGCAGGCAGCATGCAGAGCGCCCAACGCAGTAACCAGCGGCGTCGTGTGCAGGTCGACTTCAAGGTGCTCCAGAAGGCAAGACCGAAGAGCAGCAGCATGGCAAAACCAAGGCCGACCATGATCCGGAACGCCCAGAACATAGGTGTCACGCGTGGTACGGTATCGTTTACGGCCTTTTCGATAATGGCCGGCGTGGCCTGGTTGACGTCCTCGACATACTTTTTAAGTAACAGGCCAAAGCCCAGATCGGTTTTGTATTCATCGAATGTCTTCAGAGCTGCCGAATCGGTGCGATTGGCTCTGACGGCTTCAAGGGCATTGACGGCGGTAATGCCTCGGAGAATTCGAGCGCGGTTCTTTTCTTTAATCTCATGAATGCCTGGAATTTGCTTGCTGACTGATCGTGTGCCAATCAGGCCCATCAGCCATGGCACTTCAACTTCCCAGTTATTTTTGGACTCGGCTTCATTAATACTTGCCACCAATGTCAGGCCTGCCGGTGCAGGCTTCGTTTCCCACATGGCCTCCATGGCTGCCATCTTGGTTTGTTGTGCCTCACCCACCGTGTAACCCGACTCGTCACCCAACACGATCACGCTCAGCACTGATGCGAGACCAAAGGCCGCCGCCACCCGGAAACTGCGTTTGGCAAACTCGACATCACGATTCTTGAGCAAGTACCAACTGGAAATCGACAGCACAAACATCGAACCGGTGACGTAGCCGGCTGAGACGGTGTGCACAAACTTGGCCTGTGCTACCGGATTGAAAACCACTGCCCAAAAATCAACCATCTCCATGCGCATGGTGATGTAACTGAATTCTGAACCCACCGGGTTCTGCATCCAGCCATTGGCGATCAGAATCCACAAGGCTGAAAGGTTTGTACCAATCGCCATCAGCAGAGTGACCAGCAAGTGGTGCTCTTTCTTCAGACGATCCCAACCAAAAAAGAACAGGCCGATCATGGTCGATTCAAGAAAGAACGCCATCATGCCCTCGATCGCCAGTGGGGCTCCGAAGATGTCGCCGACGTAATGCGAGTAATACGCCCAGTTGGTACCGAACTGAAATTCCAGGGTGATGCCCGTAGTCACCCCCAGGGCGAAGTTGATGCCGAACAACTTGCCCCAGAAGCGCGTCATGTCTTTCCAGATAACATTACCGGTCATCACATAGACACTTTCCATGATGACCAGCAGCCAGACCATGCCAACCGTGAGCGGTACAAAAAGAAAGTGATAAAGCGCAGTGGCTGCAAACTGCAGCCGAGACAAATCCACCAGGTGTTCTGAAATCACTTGCTTGCCCCTTGAGTCGAGGTGGGTACACCGAAACGGTTTCCGATGGTGTTCGAGTCGACACTGACGTGCGAATCCCGGATGAACAGCCACCACAGCACTGTCAGCACCAGTAGCTTGATCACTACTGCTGTGAGCAGATTGCGTCGCAGTCGTTTGTCGGAAATGGTCATGACTATGCAGTTAGCACATGGCATGCCAAGGGGGGGCAGGTTGGTTTTCTCGTTTTTAAACAGTCACTTAATCAGTAAGCCGGTGATGCGCGGAATGTGTTGGCAGGTCAGTGCGCTGCCAATCTGCCAGGCTGGCAGTCATTGGCAGTCTTACTGCGTGAGCTCTGACTACTAGGCCAGACCTTGTTCTTTCAATCGTCTGTACAAAGTCCGTTCGCTAATTCCAAGGTGCTTGGCCAGTTCAGCGCGGGTACCTTTGAAAGTAGCCAGTTCCTGTACCAGCGAGCTGCCATCGAAAGCAGTTGAAGTAGAGGTCTGAGGAGATGCCACCGCGGATACCTGAGGCAAATGTATGGAGCGAATCACACCATCGTCAGCAAACAGACGGGCTCTTTCCAGAACATTGCGTAATTCACGGATATTGCCGGGCCAGGAATACCGCTGCAATTGCGTCAGAGCATCTGCATCTATCGTCAGTCGGCGTTTGCCTGTACCGGCACGTTGCAGAAATGAATTCACAAGCAAACCAATGTCTTCAACCCGGTTGCGCAAGGGCGGTAACTGAATGGGGAAGGCGCTGATGCGGTAGTACAGGTCCTGCCTGAACTCACCTTTTTCCATCATTTTTTCCAGTGGTTTGTGGGTCGCAGCAATTAACCTGAAGTTAGCGTGAAGGGTCTCGACACCCCCGACACGGCGATAAGTGCCCGATTCGATCAGGCGCAACAGCTTCACCTGCATGGCCAGTGGTACATCGCCAATTTCATCGAGAAACAACGTGCCGCCCTGGGCCGTTTCAACCAGGCCAGGCTTACGCGTGGTGGCACCGGTAAATGCTCCTTTTTCATGACCGAACAGTTCGCTCTCGAATAACGTTTCGGTCAGTCCAGAGCAATCAACGACGACAAAGGGGCCAGTCGCTCGCTCGCTGGTTTCATGTACGGCACGGGCAAACAGCTCTTTGCCCGTACCGGACTCGCCTAGCAACAGCACGGGCAGCATTGATGGTGCCACCCGCTGAAGCTCCGACAGAGCACGGTTGAAAGCGGGTGAACGGCCGACCAACCCTTCGTTGCTGGGCCGCGCTGATGCGCTGCGAACCAGTGTGAGACGCTCCACATAGGCAGTAATAACACCGTGCTCGTCTAGAATCGGGCGCAATTCGACGTCGACATGCTCTGGACCGCGAGGCGTGTGGTGAATGTGCAAAACACGATCCGGCCCGCGCATTTCCTGCGCCTTTTTCATCGGGCAGTTCTCACCCGCCTGATCACAAGGTACATCGTAGTGGTGTGAGATTTGATAACACTTATGGCCGATAAAGGGTTTATCAGCGCTGCCAAACTGCCGCTGATAGGCCGTGTTGGCAGCCAGGATGTTGTAGTCCGGATCGAGCACGATCATCGGCTGGGGTTCGTGCTCAAGAAACGAAACAAGTGACTGCACTTGATCCGAGTGCGGGAGTAAATGGGTAGGGGTGGGCAGGATAGTCTTCATCGTGGCTCCTGAGAATCCATCCATCCTGTCGTGGCACTGCCACCTCTGTCAACAAGCACTGCCAATGGCAGTGAATCCACGGTGGTGGAGAAAAACCGAATCGCGATAATTAAAAAATTACTAATAAAAACATATAGATAATAGAGTCATATCTGTTCATGTCGGCCTGGCAGACTTATTGCTATGTCTGTTCTTAGTGTGAGCGGCTTGATAAAAGCCCCCCTAAGGAGACAGGTCATGAGCGTAAAACTTCACGTCGAAGGATTCTTCGATTCTGCTACCAATACCGTCAGCTATCTCGTGATGGATGAGGCCACCCACCACTGCGCTTTAATAGACAGCGTGCTTGATTACGACCCTAAGTCCGGCCACACCTCCACAACCTCTGCCGACAAGCTGATTGCGAGGGTGAACGAACTCAATGCGAGGGTCGACTGGATTCTCGAGACCCACGTCCACGCAGACCACCTGACGGCTGCGCCATACCTGAAGGAAAAGCTCGGCGGGAAAATAGGGATCGGCAGTCAGATTTCGACGGTGCAGGAGGTGTTTGGCACGCTGTTCAATACAGCTGGCGATATGCCCCGCGACGGAAGTCAGTTCGATCACCTGTTCGTCAATGACGAACCGTTCGCCATTGGCACGCTGCAATGCCACACACTTCATACACCTGGCCATACGCCAGCCTGTATGACTTATGTGATCAGCGATGGAACCGAAACGGCTGCATTCGTCGGCGATACCTTGTTTATGCCCGATTACGGTACTGCACGCTGCGACTTTCCCGGTGGAAATGCTCGCACGCTGTTTCAGTCAATCAACAAGGTGCTGAGCCTGCCGGCCAGTACTTTGCTCTACATGTGCCACGACTATCAGCCGGGTGGCCGCGAGGTGCAGTTTGTCAGCACCGTTGCCGACCAGCGCGCCCACAACGTTCACGTCCGTAACGGCATCAGTGAGGAAGAGTTTGTGGCGATGCGCACAAAGCGTGATGCATCGTTGGAAATGCCGACACTGATCCTGCCATCGGTTCAGGTCAACATGCGAGCAGGGCACTTGCCTGAGCCTGAAGCGAACGGAACGCGCTACCTGAAAATCCCGCTCAACGTCGCCTGACGTTGCATTCCCCGAACAACCTATAAGAAAGATACCCATAACGGAGAACCTTATGGACATTCGCCACCTTGCGCCCGGACTGTCAGTATCAGAACAGATTTTCCCCAACCAATTGGCTGAACTGAAAGAAGCCGGTTTTCGCACCGTCGTGTGTAACCGTCCCGATGGCGAAGGCAGTGATCAGCCCTTGTTTGCCGAAATCAAACGAGCCGCCGAATCGGTCGGCATCGAGGCGCACTACCTTCCCGCGGAGTCAGGCAAAGTCACTGACGAGCAAGGCATTGCCTTCGCCAAGCTCCTTGAAACGCTTCCAAAACCAGTATTGGCCTATTGCCGTTCCGGTATGCGCTCGACAACGATGTGGGCACTGTCGCAAGCGGGCCAACAATCCCTGCCACACATCGTCGAGACCGCCAAAAAAGCCGGGTTCGATATGAAAGGCGTCATTCGCCGGATTGCGAATCAGGGGCGCACGCCGGTCGAAGTGGCTGAGGCGCAGCATACCGTGGTCATCATCGGGGGCGGTGCGGCAGGTATCGCGACTGCATCCAGTTTACTGGCGCGAGATCCTGGACTAGACGTTGCCATCATCGACCCGGCAGATGTGCACTACTACCAGCCTGGCTGGACACTTGTCGGCTGTGGAGTCTTCGATGCACCCCAAACTGCCCGCACGATGGGCACCACCATCCCTCGCGGTGTGCATTGGATCAAGTCGGCGGTCGCCGCTTTCGAACCCGAGAGAAATGCCGTCATTCTTGATGGGTGCCGAGTCGTCAAATACGAACAACTGATCGTGTGCCCTGGCCTCAAGCTCAATTGGCATGCAATCGAAGGTTTGTCGGATACCCTGGGCCGCAACGGCGTGACTTCAAACTACCTGTATCACCTTGCCCCCTACACGTGGGAACTGGTGCAGCAACTGCGTGGCGGCCGAGCCATTTTCACGCAACCGCCCATGCCGATCAAATGTGCCGGGGCGCCGCAAAAAGCAATGTACCTATCTGCCGACCATTGGAAACGTACCGGTGTATTGGACAAAGTCGAGATCGAGTTTTGCAGCGCCGGCGCGGTGCTGTTCGGAGTTCCCGACTATGTGCCGGCACTGATGGAGTACATCAAGGCCTATGGTGTCGACCTGAATTTCGGCAACACACTCACCAGCGTGAATGGACCTGCACGGACTGCAACGTTCAACTGCGTCAATCCGGATGGCAGCTCCCATATTGTTACGCGCGACTTTGATCTACTTCATGTGGTGCCACCCCAGATTGCACCGGATTTCATTCGCGTCAGCCCTCTTGCTGACGCGGCTGGCTGGATTGATGTCGACCCAGCCACTTTGCGCCATAAAACCTGGGGCAATATTCACGCGCTGGGAGACGCTGCCAACTCCAGCAACGCCAAAACCGCGGCAGCAGCACGCAAGCAGGCGCCAGTCGTTGCCCATAATGTATTGGCTGCAATGGGTAAAGCGAAAGGCAGCGCCCATTACGACGGTTACGGCTCCTGCCCGCTGACGGTTGAACGCGGCAAGATCGTGCTGGCTGAATTCACCTATGGCGGCAAGGTCGCCCCCAGCTTTCCATCCTGGCTGATTGACGGTACCCGGCCATCGAGGCTGGCATGGCTGCTCAAAGAGCGGATTCTTCCACCGCTGTATTGGAAGGGAATGCTCAAGGGCCATGAGTGGATGGCGAAGCCTGAGTTGGCTGACGTATGAAACCAGACCTGAAAGCAAGGAGACTGAGATGATCGTCGTCTTACTGCTCGGGCTTACTGTTGGAGTCATTCTGGCGCTGACCGGCGCCGGAGGGGGAATACTGGCGGTTCCATTACTGGTGTTTGGAGTGGGGTTGAGCATGGCCGAGGCAGGGCCAATCGGTTTACTGGCAGTCGGTTTAGCCGCGACCCTGGGTGCCGTGATGGGACTCAAAAACGGCACCGTCCGCTATAAAGCGGCGCTTTTAGTTGCCGGCGCGGGGATCGTCTGTTCTCCTCTCGGCCTTTGGCTGGCGCAGCGCACGCCTAACCGTCCGTTGACGATCATGTTTGCCATCGTGCTGATGTACGTGGCGTTCCGGGTCTATCAACGATCGCTCGCGCCCTCCACGGAGTCGAAGACCCCCGTCACATCCAAACCACCGCCTTGTCTATTGGACGTGAACCGGGGAAAGCTTAACTGGACGGGGCCGTGTGCTTGGGCACTCACCGTCTCTGGCATTGTCGCGGGAGGGCTATCTGGATTGCTCGGCGTCGGCGGTGGCTTTGTGATGGTGCCGGCGCTCCAGCGATACACCAATTTGACTGCGCAGTCGGTGCTTGCAACGTCTCTGGCCGTTATTGCGCTGGTTTCAATTTCCGGCGTTGCTGCAAGCTCTGCAGCCGGGCATTTGCAGTGGGCGGTCGCACTTCCGTTTTCCATTGGCGCATTGGTTGGAATGGTGTGCGGGCGCCTGATCGCGGCCCGGCTAGCAGGTCCACACTTACAGAAAGGGTTCGCCGCTGTTTCCATGGTGGTGGCGGTGGCCTTGCTAGTGAAAGCTATTTAGTCATGTGCATGAGCTGCCGTGACGCAAAGCAGGAGTTCTATCGCATCAGTAGATCCGCCGCATTGGCAGTCATCCAAACCCGCTATCAACCATTTCGTGCCGGAGAATCTTCATGAATGTCGACTGGCTCAACTTCACGCCCTGGTCATCCCTTGCCGGCGGCGCATTGATTGGCCTGGCGGCCAGTCTATTCGTCGTCGCCAACGGGCGAATCGCAGGCATCAGCGGTCTGATCGGCAGTCTTTTACAGCGTGGGAGCGAGGGGGTGGGTGAGAAAGCACTTTTTCTCCTGGGCCTGCTCATCGCGCCGCTTCTATGGGGCATGTTCGCGACGCTGCCGCAGATTGAGTTCCAGAGTGGCTGGTTAGGCCTGATCGTCGCCGGTGTACTGGTGGGCATCGGCACCCGATACGGCTCCGGTTGCACCAGTGGCCATGGAGTGTGCGGCATCTCGCGCCTTTCGCCGCGATCGATGGTTGCCACTGCGTGCTTCATGTTCAGTGGTTTCGCCACAGTGTTTGTCTTGCGTCATCTTCTGGGGGGGTGGATATGATCAAACTGATCGCATTCATTGCTGGCCTGCTGTTCGGCTTGGGTCTGCTTCTGGCAGGCATGGCCAACCCGAGCAAAGTACTCGCTTTCCTCGATTTAACCGGTGCCTGGGATCCTTCCTTGGCGCTGGTCATGGTCGGGGCAATCGGCATAGCCATTGGCCCGCTATCCTGGGCACGCCGACAATCCAGTTCGCTGCTGGGAAGGCCAATGCAGCTGCCGATCAAACGTGAGTTGGACCCGCGCTTGATTGGCGGGAGCCTGTTGTTCGGCATCGGCTGGGGAATAGCGGGCATCTGCCCTGGCCCCGCAGTGGCCATTCTGCTGACAGGACGCTGGCAAATAATCGTATTCATGTTGGCCATGCTGGCCGGCATGTTGTTGTTTACTGCGCTGGAGACCCGGCGCAACCATTGATCGGGAGATCGCCATGAAAGCAAATATTGGAACCATTGATCGAAGCCTGCGCATCGTCGCCGGTCTGCTTCTCATTGGCCTCAGTTTGTCCGGAGTGATCGGCGTGTGGGGTTGGATAGGTTTAGTGCCGCTGGCCACTGGCATTTTCCGTTTCTGCCCTGTCTATACGTTGCTAGGCATCAAATCGTGTAACCGTTGCTGAGCGACAATCGTTGCACACCATCATCACACCACTCGGGCTTTCCTGCCCGCCGTGGTGTACCCGAGCGGGCAGGGTGAGTTCGTGTTTCAAAACCCTCAGATACCTGCTGGCATTATTGCGCAGAGGGGCTGAAGCGTGAGCGACAAACGGTCTGCCAGGCGCCTGGCCTGCTGAGTCGCGCCCTCACGCGCGCACCGATCAACCTCTTCCCCCAGAATGGTTTTCTCCACAATCACCGAATGCACATCCGTGACGCCGATAAATGTCAGCCAGGCTTCCACGTAGGGCTTCTGGAAGTCGAAGCGCTGCGCCGGTGTGCTCGACTGCGCCGAAAAGTCCAGGCCGCGGGCGTACATCACCACGGCGAGTTTATTGTGCAGCATGCCTTCCAGACCGCGTTCCGGGTCAACGCTGAACAGGATGTCCTTCTGCGATACCAGGTCGATGAAGTGCTTGAGTTTGTACGGAATGCTGAAATTCCACAGCGGTACGGACATCACCAGTACATCCGCGCGGTGCAGGTGCGCAGCCAGATCTTTCAGCGTGTTCCAGGCGTCCTGTTGCGCCGTGGTCAACGGCGTGCCATTGAGCCCGGCGTATTTGGCCTCCATCGCCAGATCATCAAATTCCGGCAGAACCATGTTCCAGAGGTCGAGGGTGACGATTTCAGTGTCCGGGGTGTTTGCTTGATAACGCGCAATGAAGCTGCGGGCGACTTCAAGGGAAGCGGAGCGCTGCTTGCGTGGAGAACATTGAATATGGAGAAGCGTCGTCATGGCACACCTTGAATGATGAGGGCGGGGCAGGTGGGAGCATTGCAACATAGTTGTATTTGAAATATAAATCGTAAATTTAAGCGCGATTAATCACGAATAAAACTATGTTCGATACTTTGCTTCTCAAGACATTTGTCACGGTCGTCGATGAAGACGGCTTCAGCCGTGCCGCCCAGAAGCTGCACCTGACTCAGTCGGCGGTCAGTGGCCATGTGCGGCGATTGGAAGAACAGATTGGTAAACCCCTGTTGACGCGTACCACCCGTTCTCAGCAACTGACGGCCGATGGCGAGCGCCTGGTTGCTTATGCGCGCACGATCCTCGCGCTGAACCGTGATGCCTGGACAGACCTGACACGCACGCCGTTTCACGGACGGCTGCGGATCGGGGTGTCCGAAGACTTTGTCGAGTCTCGATTGCTGCGCACTGTTCAGGATTTCGCGGCGCAGTACCCCGGGATGGAAGTCGAGGTCCAGGTGAACATTCCCGGTTCGTTGCTGGCGCTGATGAAGCAAGGGCAACTGGACGTGGTCATCGGTTCGTTGTGCGAAACCAGCGAAGCGGGGTTGCTGCTGTGGCAAGAGCCGCTGGTGTGGGCGTGGTCGGCGCAACCCGTCACCCGCTTACCGACGCCGTTGCCGCTGGCCCTGTTCCCCGCTCCGTGTCCATATCGCGAGGCCGCGCTGACGAGGCTGGCGCAGGCGGGCATCGCCCAACGCACGGCAATGTTGTGCAGCAGCACGGCCGGGTTGCGGGCGGCGGCCCTGGCAGGCTTCGCGATAGCGCCTATGCCACTGAGTCGGTTGGGGCAGGGACTGGCGGTTCTTGGGGCTGAACAAGGGTTGCCGGAATTGCCGGATGCGCAATGTCGGCTGTTCACCTCACCTGACGCGGATCAAGCGATGGTAGCAGCGGTCACTCAGCTCATTGTGGCGTATTGCTCCACGCGCAGGGCTTGATTGGCATTAGCGGAGCGGCATCCATTCGAGTCAGATGCCGCCCACCTTTGTTGGCATTGAACCGAAATCTGCCTGTCCGGAGCTTGGCTGAGTAAACGGAACGCGTAAAAAAGCCCGGCTGATCAGGCCGGGCTTCTTGTTGGATGCCGCAGTAAAGCCATTCATTCAGGCCGCGCGGCTTTCGATCAGACGGTCGGAGCCACCTTCGGCAACGCGGTTTTCGATCAGGCGGTCGGAGCCACCTTCGGCAACGCGGTTTTCGATCAGGCGGTCGGAGCCACCTTCGGCAATGCGGTTTTCGATCAGGCGGTCGGAACCACCTTCGGCAACGCGGTTTTCGATCAGACGGTCGGAGCCACCTTCAGCTACGCGGCTTTCGATCAAACGGTCGGAGCCACCTTCAGCGACGCGGCTTTCGATCAAACGATCCGAGCCGCCTTCAGCGACAACCGGGTGAGCAGAAGAAGCGGCGAAAGCGTTAACTGCAAAAACCGAGAAAGCGATGCTGAGAAGGATTTGGCGTTTCATGATGGTGTGCTCCGGGGTGTAGTTGTTTGGTATGGAGGCGATGTTACGCCCCGGAGTTTTTAAGAGAACTTCATTGAGTTGATGGTGACTATCGATGGCGGCAATGGATGCGCCTTACGCCCGCCCCGCCGGTCCTCGGGCAGGGTTACCGGTGGTCATGAAGCCTCGCTTCAAAAGTTGAGGAAGTCCTGGTGCTCGGCCTTGCTGCACGGCTCGGCAAACGAACCCTCATCGCTCATTTCGACTGTTTAGGCGGGTAATTACCGCGCAAGCCACCGGACTTATTGCCTGTTTTGCTGGGCAAGTTGGGCACCATCGGGCGGGATCTGGGCTGAGGGTTGGAGCGGCTGCGGGGTTGAGGTTGTTTGCTCATGGTTCGCCTCCTGACTTGTCGGAATTTCGTGAAGTAATCCCCTGATAAAGCTTAGCTGCTTGGCGTAATGGACTGCATCTCCGGGGAGGTATCGTGTCATCTGATGCTACGTTCCAGTAAAGCATTCCTGAGCACAAACAAAACGGGCGCCTGACAAGACGCCCGTTTTCATTTACTCCGCCGCCTGCGCCCGCAAGCGTCGGCCGATGACATCCATCAAGTCACAGCCATCGCGCAACGGAATGGCTAGCAGTTTGGAAAAGTCCGTCAACACTACCGTGTCGCAACCGAGCTCGGCGCGGAAGGCGATGTTTTCCAGCACCTGCGTGACGGTGCGGATGCGGTAGTCAGCCATGGCTTGCAGGACGTCGAGTGGGGCTTGGGTGTCGATGAGCAGGGAGGCCGGGATCAGGTCGATTCCGGTGAGGGGCATGTATCTTTCCAAAGGTAAAACTCCGATCAAGGCAAAGGTTGACTGTCCCTCAATCGTCGCCAAACGAATGGGTGACAGCTGTACGCAGGTTGGCGAACCGGGATCGGAATACCGGCAGACCCGAAGGTCTCCCGCGCACAGCTGCCATAAAGACAACTTTGCGGGCATGCAGAAGCGCTTGCATTAAAGCACAGCGCTTTTGCATCCGATCGATCAGGTCGCCAAACCCGAGTCGCCATTGTGGGCGACGCAGCGGACTCTAAGCTTCATCGGAACGGTGGGCAAGGTGAGGGATTCCGAGACTTATGTAGGAATTTTATGGTTGTCCTAGGACCTTTGCTTATCACGGCCAATCGAGCAAAGGCGAAAGCTTTATTTGAATAAGGGTGTGACCTAAATAAGTCACCCACCCCTTAATTCACGGCTTCTTCTCCGGAACCACAAAACTAACCACCGTACTCGTCAAAATCTTATGACTAGGATCAGCCACCTCAAGAAGCACCTTATGAGCACCAGGCGTCAGCCCAACCAAAATAATCGGGTCTTCACTGGTGTGCGCCCATGTACCTTTCCAGTCGTCGACGGTCACGTGAAGGTGGCCGAGCCGTGGTGATACTTCAACAGCCGTTTTGCCAAATACCGGCATGATCCGGGCGTTCTCGGTTCGATACTGGATGATGACAACTCCGCGGGCCAGCGGCGCGGCGAGCGGCGGATAGGCAATGAGTTTTGGCCCCGTCTCAGATTCCACTGGGAGTATGGCCGGTGGCTGGTGGGTGTCGGCTACCTCTTGACCCCACGCGGCGATGCAAAAGAACGCACCCAACGCCAGGGCGGATAGATTTCTGAGAGCGAGGGGCATGGGTTTTTCTCCCGCGTGATCTCATTCAAGGCTAGATCAAACCGGACAGTTGTCTATGTCAAAGCGGCCACGCGCTGCAAAACAGCCGAGTAGGAAGGTGGTGTTGAATACGGGCCTTTTATTAACTGGGATCGGAGAAAAACAGCCAGTGAATGGAGCGACGCAAAATGAGAGCTAAGCTTCCTTCTACTGTCGGGCTTATTGAACAGATTAGGCTTTGCGGCCATGGCGTCTAACCGCCTTCAGCGGTCACCACGTCGTTACAACTGCCAACCCGATCTTGAACGTCAGCCCTTCACAACAGCCTCGGAGGGGAGCCAATGAAACGTTGCGCAATGCTCGTCGCGATCTCTTTGCTGACCACTGCGTGTCAGAGCACCAATGACAATGGTGTCACCCGACTGGACAATTGTGTTTGCTATAAATCGGCCGATGCACAGCATTTGCAAGCCTCGCAAATGGCATGGCAAGACCCCGAAACGTTGCAGAAACAATTCTCACATTGCATCTGCCGAGCCTTGGTTGACCTGAAGCAGGTCGATGATCCCGGTAAACTTTTCGTACCCGGAACCGAGATACGAACGGAACTGAAATAAAACAACATCGGAAAAGGAGAGGTGGTCTGGCGTGCGAAACAGGTCGGAACTATCCGGGCTCAACGTCCATGTTCAACGTAGGGCCCCAAGTCGAAACCTTGCGTATCCCAGTTGATTCGATAAACCACTTCTTTCCCTGACTTGATCTTGGCCACAACCGTTTTGATCGCGGCCCCCGCACATAATCCAGACTCGGCAAGCCCGGTGCCGAGATTCACTTCGCCGGCCGGCAAAAGGAAAGATGCCTTTTGACCGGGACCTATCTTGGCTGCGCGCTGACCCTCAATGTAAAACATGGCGTCACACCCCGCACCGACAAACCCGTCATCACGGAGAATGGTCAGGCGTCCCGGGTCTTCCGTACCCTGGCTTTTGATCGCGTACATCTTATCGGGCGGCACTTGCCGGGCATCAGAAACCCGCATAGGTGATGTTACGCACCCGCCCAAGGCCAGCAAGAGCGCTCCCGTTGCGATAGTCCTTCGCATGATTTTTCCCTCCTGAAACAGGGCGAATGTATCGGTACCGTGATCACACCGCGCTCGCATCATTTTCGTGTTCATCGGCAAAGGCCATGAGCACCTCCAGATCGAGTACATCCAGTTTTATCTGGGCGATAAAAGCGGAGAAGGCCAGGTTGGCGGCGAGCAGACGTAGATCGCAGGCCCAGGCCGGTAGGTGGGTTGGCCCTTGCAGCCAGCCGGAATCGAACAGAGGAGCCAGGCGTACGGTATCCGCCAGACTGAGGCGTCCCGCAAACAAATGACCCACCAGCTCCGGTCGATTGTCGCGGATCGCGATGCGCAGCAGGGTATGGACACCCAGCAAACCCGTCAGGTAGGCGGCATCCTTGGTAAACGCCGAACCACCCCGCAGGTCGGTACCACGGAAGACCCGCTGGGTTGAGCGGAAGGATTCCTCTTGCGACTGGCCGGCGGCAAGAAAACCCTCGAATACTTGTATGAAATCGGCGCCGTCCAACGCTTGCTGGACCGCCAGCACGCGCAGGGCCAGGCGGCGCAATCGGCTGATGTCCATACTGCCGGTGAACAGTTCTGCGAGGGTGGCAATGCCTTCCTGCGTTTGAGTCGTGCGTGGCGCTCCCAAACCCAGGCTTTTGAGGTTGGGCTGGAGCGCGCCATTTTGTGCGGTAGCGACATGCACGAAGGCCTCATGCTGCAATAGCTGATTCTTGTCCAGTTCAGAGAACAGTGCGCCGCTACGCAGACGAATGCGGCTGGACCCGGCGATTGCCTTGGCAGCCAGGGTCGGATCGAGTACGACCGTGACCCGGCCTTCGCCGAAGAAACGGTCCAGTTCCGGCTGCATCCAAGCGGCGAATGCCTCGGCCGGGATTTCAGCCTGAGTCGGTGGAATCCGGGCACCACCCAGCAGGGCGTCGGTGGTGGTGAGAAAGAAATTGGCCGCGTCCAGCATGCTGAGATTCTGGTTCGGATAATAGAAATCCGGGCGCCGGTACAACGCGGATGAATATTGAGTGAAGGCGGGCGTGCCAATCGCACCAAGCATGCGTCCCGCCGTGGCATAGCTGCGCGCTGTCATGGCGAGGAAGCTCCCGGCCGGATGCCCCTGATCGCAACGACCAATAAAGGCTTCCAGGGCGGCGATGTCGGCGCTGTGCTCGCGTGGGTGCTGCTCGACTTCCGGCAAGGCTGGTTTCCCTGCGCGCCAATGCGCCAGGAAAATTTCCTCGACGCCATCCGGCCAGGACAGGGCATCCAGTACGCGGATCTTGCGCGCCAGACCGGGTAGCGCGGCATCCAGTTCAGACAGAGGGGCGCTGCTCATGGAGTCTCCCTTGAACGACGAGGTTCCTTAGAAAAAGCTTAGCCGCTGCGATGCATTGCGTTGTAGCGGCCTTGCGCTGTTCACGAGCGACCTCAAGTTCGCAAAACCCTCAACGCAACCGATCAATGGCAGAATCCCCCTCAACTTGATCGTTTTGGAGACCACCATGCTTCGTGCGTTTGAACGAAGACTCGACCCTTTTCCTCCTGACGAGGTACCACCGCCACCCGCCGGCCTGGCTCGCTTCCTGTGGGCCTGCACCCGGGGCGCCCGCGGTTACATCCTTGCGCTTGCGCTGCTCAGTGCCGGTGTGTCGATTTACGAAGCCTGGCTGTTTTCCTTCCTCGGGCAGGTCGTGGACCTGCTCTCGACCTGGCAGGCCGGCGGTGAAGCGGCAGAACAGGAAAGTCGCGTGTTGTGGGGCATGGGCATCGTCATGGTGGCCAGTGTCGGGCTGGTGGCGTTGCGCACCATGGTGCAGCACCAGATATTGGCAATTAACTTGCCGTTGCGGCTGCGCTGGGACTTCCATCGCCTGATGTTGCGGCAAAGCCTTTCGTTTTTTTCCGATGAGTTTTCCGGCCGAGTCACGACCAAGGTGATGCAGACGGCGCTAGCGGTGCGC
The DNA here is from genome assembly GCF_003151075.1 of Pseudomonas sp. 31-12. Classification (NCBI taxonomy): domain Bacteria; kingdom Pseudomonadati; phylum Pseudomonadota; class Gammaproteobacteria; order Pseudomonadales; family Pseudomonadaceae; genus Pseudomonas; species Pseudomonas sp. 31-12. The sequence goes on along the minus strand of NZ_CP029482.1, from coordinate 4,080,551 downwards.
GACGTGCTGTTCACCCTTATCGAAATCGCACCCGGGATCGGGGTGTATTTCATCGCGATCATCGCACTGGCCGGTGGCTTCGCTCTGAAACTGATGCTGCCTTTCGTGGCCTGGATCGTGTTGTTCGGGCTGGCCATGCTGTACTTCGTGCCACGCCTGGGAAAAGTCGGGCAGGAACAGGCCAATGCGCGGTCGATGATGACCGGGCGTATCTCAGACGCCTACACGAACATCACGACGGTGAAGCTGTTCTCCCACTCCAATCGTGAAGCGCACTTTGCGCGCGCGGCGATGGAGGATTTCAAGCAAACCGGCTTCCGCCAGATGCGCCTGGTCAGCCAATTCGAGATCGTCAACCAGGCCTTGGTGGTGGCGTTGATCATGGCAGCCGGTGGTTATGCGCTGTGGCTATGGCATCAGGGTCAGGTCGGCGCAGGTGCCGTAGCGGCAATCACTGCCATGGCGTTGCGTATCAATGGCATGTCGCACTGGATCATGTGGCAAATGACCTCGTTGTTCGAGAGCATCGGCACTGTGCAGGATGGCATGGCGACGCTGACCCAGGGCGCCAAGGTGCAGGATGCGCCGGACGCGGGCGTGCTGGTGACCTCCGGCGGGGCGGTAACCTTCAGCAATGTGAGCTTCAACTACAATGGCGAACGCCAGGTGCTCGATGGCCTGAACCTGAACATCCGCCCGGGCGAAAAAATCGGCCTGGTTGGCCGCTCTGGCGCCGGCAAATCCACGCTGATCAACTTGCTGCTGCGCTTCTATGACGTCGACAGCGGGGAGATTTGCATTGACGGCCAGAACATCGCACACGTGACGCAAGACAGCCTGCGCGGCTCCATTGGCATGGTCACGCAGGATACCTCCCTGCTGCACCGTTCCATTCGCGACAACATCGCCTATGGCCGTCCCGATGCGACCGACGCGCAAATTCGCAGCGCCGCGGCCAGTGCCCAGGCTGATGGGTTCATCAGCCAACTGAGCGACCGGCAAGGTCACACCGGCTACGACACCCTTGTGGGCGAGCGCGGCATCAAGCTGTCGGGCGGCCAGCGCCAACGCGTCGCGATTGCCCGGGTAATGCTCAAGAACGCCCCGATCCTGCTGCTTGACGAGGCCACCAGCGCGCTGGATTCGGAAGTCGAAGTCGCCATTCAGGAAAGCCTTGATGAAATGATGCAGGGCAAGACCGTGATCGCGATAGCCCATCGGCTGTCCACGATTGCGGCGATGGACCGGCTCATCGTCATGGATGACGGGCGCATCATCGAACAGGGCACTCACGCCGAATTGCTTGGAAAGAACGGCGTTTATGCGCGGCTTTGGCACCATCAAAGCGGCGGGTTCCTGGGTGAGGATAAGGGCGTGGTCGAGGCTGTGGATCAGGTGTGAGGGTCGATCCAGGTCATACAGCCGCCCCGTGAAAGGTTTTATTGGAAACCTTTTCTGATTGCGCTGAAGGGCGCCCGTGTCAGCAAGACGCATGCACGGGCTTTCCCTTGTGGTTCTGACATGACGTCCGGGTATGCCTTCCTCGAACTCACAAGTTCGGTATGTGTTGCGGGCAAGATGAGGCTTAGTTAACCATCACCTCGTCCAGTGCCTGCTCGAGGGTGCTGACCGTGCGCTCGATATTGTGCAGCTTTTCGAGTCCGAACAGACCGATGCGGAAGGTTTGGAAGTCGGCCGGCTCGTCGCATTGCAACGGCACTCCAGCGGCGATCTGCAGGCCGTGGCTGGCAAATTTCTTGCCGCTCTTGATGTCGGCATCATCGGTGTAGCTCACCACTACGCCAGGGGCTTGAAAGCCGGCTGCGGCCACGCTTTTGATGCCTTTGCCGGTCAACATCGCGCGCACCCGGTCGCCCAGCTCCTGTTGTTCGTCGCGGACCTTGTCGAAACCGTAGGCTTGCGTCTCTTTCATCACTTCGTTAAATCGCGCGAGGGAATCGCTGGGCATGGTCGCATGGTAGGCATGTCCGCCCTGTTCGTAGGCCTGCATGATCTGAAGCCACTTTTTCAGGTCGCAGGCGAAGCTGCTGCTTTGCGTCTGCTCGATGCGCTCGAGGGCCAAAGAACTGAGCATCACCAGGGCGCAGCAAGGGGAGGCGCTCCAGCCTTTTTGCGGTGCGCTGATCAGCAGGTCGACTGCGCATTTGTGCATATCAACCCAAAGCGTGCCTGAGGCGATGCAGTCCAGCACGAACAGGCCACCCACCGCATGCACGGCGTCGCCGACGGCCCGCAGGTACTCGTCGGGCAGGATAATCCCTGATGAGGTTTCAACGTGGGGGGCGAAGACAATCTGCGGTTTCTGCGCCTCAATGGCTGCCAGCACTTCGTCCAGAGGGGGTGGGGCGTAGGCAGCCTGACGACCCGTCTCGACCGGTCGGGCTTTCAGCACCGTGGTGGCCGCCGGGATGTTGCCCATCTCAAGGATCTGGCTCCAGCGATAACTGAACCAGCCGTTGCGTATCACCAGGCATTGCTGGTCGGTGGCAAACTGTCGCGCCACCGCTTCCATGCCGAATGTGCCGCTGCCCGGGACCACCGCAACAGCCTGGGCGTTGTAGACCTGTTTCAGGGTCGTTGAAATGTTCTTCATCACACCTTGAAACGCCTGCGACATGTGGTTGAGCGAGCGGTCGGTGTAGACCACTGAGTACTCGACCAGCCCCTCGGGATCGATACTGGGATATAGCTTGGACATGGGTGACTCCTTTGGCAGAGATGTCAGTGGTATCGACCCTGCCCTAAGCCTTGGCAAATGACAAGATTGCTCGGGATTGAATGGCGACTTCTGTCGAGCGGCTGGTATCAACCCTGGCTGACATAGCCAATCAATAAATCGGCTGACAATGTTTACGGGTTCCAAGTATGAGGTGCGATGTTCGCAAGGCGTAGAACCGGCAAGCATGTGGTTGAAGCGGGAACTACAGAGGCAACGGCAACTTCATTGATTTTAAATCTTCGAAATCGGAGCGCGTTGGTGTCGGCTCCCTAGCGTAGAATTTGCACACCGCCAGCCCCACCCCGAGACGGAACCTCAATGCAAACCCCCACCACTCAACACTCCCTCTGGAAAACCTACCTCCTTTTCCTCGCTCCGATGGTCCTCTCCAATTTTCTCCAATCCATGTCGGGCACCATCAACAGCATCTACATCGGCCAAATGCTGGGCGTCCAAGCCCTGGCCGCCGTCTCCGGCATGTTCCCCATCGTCTTCTTCTTCATCGCCCTGGTCATCGGCCTCGGTGCGGGGGCGGGCGTGCTGATCGGCCAAGCCTGGGGCGCGCGTGAACCGCATCTGGTGAAAACCATCGCCGGCACCACTTTGCTGCTGGGCGCAATGATCGGCCTGGTCGCGGCGATATTGGGCAGCGTTTTCGCCAGACCCGCCCTGCAAGGCCTGGGCACGCCGGCCGACGTGCTCGACGACGCGGTGTCCTACGCTCACGTGATGATGTGGATCATGCCGTCGCTGCTGGTCTACGTGCTCTTCACTCAACTGCTGCGCGGGGTGAGCGATACGGTGTCGCCGCTGATCGCGCTGGTGGTGTCGACGTGTATCGGGCTGGCGCTGACGCCGGCGTTGATTCGCGGTTGGTTCGGGTTGCCGATGATGGGGATTCAGAGTGCGGCGTATGCCGGGTTGGCGGGGAATTTGTCGGCGATGGGGTGGCTGGCGTGGCGGTTGATTCGCAAGGGGCATCCGTTGGCGCCGGATCGGGAGATGTTTGCGGCGATGCGCCTGGACCTGGTGATTCTCGGCAAGGTGTTGCGCATCGGCTTGCCGACCGGGTTGCAGATGGTGGTGTTGTCGGTGTCGGAACTGGTGATTCTGGCGCTGGTGAATCAGCACGGTTCGCAGGCGACGGCGGCGTATGGCGCGGTGACGCAGATCGTCAATTACGTGCAGTTTCCGGCGTTGTCGATTGCGATCACGGCGTCGATCCTTGGTGCTCAGGCGATCGGGGCAGGGCGCCTTGAGCGCATGGGGCCGATTCTGCGCACGGGGCTGTTGATCAACGTGTGCCTGACCGGTGGCCTGGTGGTGTTGGGTTATCTGCTGTCGCACTGGTTGCTGGGGTTGTTTCTCACGGAGGATTCCACCCGGGCGAAGGCTGAGCATCTGTTGCACATCATGCTCTGGAGTCTGCTGGTGTTCGGCTTCCAGGCGATTGTCGGCGGCATCATGCGCGCCAGCGGTTCGGTGCTGGTGCCGATGGCGATTTCGATTTTTTGCGTGGTCGGCGTGCAGTTGCCGGTGGCGTATGTGCTGGACGCGCGGTTCGGGTTGGAGGGCGTGTGGATGGCGTTTCCGGTAGCGTATCTGGGGATGCTGGTGTTGCAGACGGCGTATTACAAAATGGTCTGGCAGCATCAGAAGATCGAGAGGTTGGTGTAGGGGAGCGACCCCAACGATCTGTCCCTGATTGATGTCCGGACCTGCGACGCAAGTTCCGCCAGTAATCAGGTCTTCACTTTTCTCGGCGAGTGGAATGGTAAAAGTCTGACTGTTTCAGTGGCAGAAGTCCTAAATGCGAGCAGCTCGTTATTGCACTTATCGTAAGTAACCTAACAACTAATGGATCCAATAAGCACTACTAGAAATCCCTGTAATTCACCAGCCCAGTTGTCATGGGGCTGACAGCGAAGTTGATACGTTAGTACCGGCTTGTGGGACGTTTACAATAACCGCCGTTTGTCGGTGCGCTGCTCAAAAAATGAACATTCCGGGATCCCTGGCCTCTGATCCTGCAGCACGTCACCCAAGACCTGCTCCTGCAGCCGCAGAAAAGAAGTGGAAAATTAACCTCATGTGCATTGAATGCTAATGGGGATTTTTTTACCCGAAATTCAGGAGGCAACAAATAAGACGGTCATTGATTTGCCAGCCGAATCAATGGGCTAAGCAGTGCCAACTCGATGAGTTGGCATATCTTATAAAAGTAAGATCGCGCAGGGTTTCGAAGAGTTTAATACCCTGTTTAATATCGATCTGTACTATCGAATAAGGTGGAGAAAGTACCGTGGCGATAAATACAATTATGAGCCTGCTCGAAAATAAAGAGTGCATGGAATTTTTGCGATTGGGCGTTATTTACGTTCATTTAGTGTCGTGTTGTGTGGCCATTGGTTTGGTATTGACCAGTGATGTTGCGATGGTCAGAGACTTGTTAAAAAGAAAAACATTCACGGAGCATGATAATGCTCACATGGAAAGTCTGCAGAAGTCGGTCATCGCTGCGTTGATAGCGTTGTGGGTGACGGGTGCCGCTATCATCGGTATTGATTACCTCGAAAAAGGTATGAATTACTTTATGAATCCGAAGCTTCACGCCAAAGTAATTATTGTCGTGTTGCTGAGTTATAACGGCCTCATGTTGCATCGCCTGGTACTGCCCTCGCTGCAAAAGGCCGGCTCGTTGCTCAATCTCGGGTTCAGCGCACGGATGATGGCGCTGTTCTGTGGCTCGCTGTCGGCCGTGTCCTGGATGTATGCGGCCATGCTGGGTGTCGGTCGCCCGTTGGCCTGGAAATACTCTCTCTCAGAACTGTTGATGGCATATCCGCTCCTGATTGCACTGGGCTTCCTAACGATGCTGGCATTGACTCAGCGTCTGAAAACACAGGACGCCATCGTTATCTCTCCGGGGACAGTAGCGAGCGCACGATAGGCCGGTTCACTGCGTAAAACTTGCGGGCTTGTCCTGAGCCTGAAAAGCGCGACCTTCTTAGTGCAGGTGATCATAAAAGCCTGCATCAAGGAGGTCGCTTGGTTTTAAGTAAAAAGGCCGCATGCTTCCAGGTATTCAATACCTCTGTGAAGAGCCCTGTATGAGTTCGCGCTGACGCCGTGGGTAACTCAGGTCTGAACTTGATGCAAACCGCTGTCCGACCAACAATCCTGAGTGACCCGAGACGCGAACCGACAGGCGTGATCTGGAGGTTCGCCTCGACCTGATGCTGGTGCGCAAGCTGGGCATTCCTTCCCATGAAGAGTTTGCGATGAGCGCGATTGCCAGTGGCGGCATCCAGATCCCCAATGAGCACGCGCTGCGGGTTCACCCGCTGGTACATGGATTTTTCCCAGACTTCGGATGCAGAGGTCATCAGTCTGCCTAGTGGCTCTCAAGCCAGTCCTGAAACCGCGTCGCACCGATGATCGGATTGGCACCTGGTGTCAGCGACTGGTCATTGATCGACGCACCAAAGTAAGGAACCGTGTCGTCCAACACGGTCTGGCGCGGGTCCTTTGTATGCTTCAAGTAATCGCTCGCGAACTCGATGAGGGGGCGGTTTTCAGGGCCGGCCACTTCGACGGTCTGATTGACCGGCGCTTTCAGCGCGATGTCCGTGAGTGCCGCCGCGACATCGGTCGAGGCCACCGGTTGCAGCGCGGCGGACGTCAAGTGGATGGTGTCGCCTTCCTCACGCCCGGAGTGAGCAATGGCATGAATGAACTCGAAGAACTGCGTGGCCCGCAGGATGGTGTAGGGAATGCCTGACTTCTTGATGAGTTTTTCCTGGGCCATCTTCGCCCGGAAATAACCACTGTCGAGCATCCGTTCGGTGCCGACCACCGACAGGGCGACATGGTGTTTGACGCCGTCGATCTTCTCCGCCGCGATCAGGTTATGCCCGGCGGTTTCGAAGAAGTGCAACGCCGCGTGGTCCTCGAAGGAGGGTGAGTTCGACACGTCGACCACCACGTCCGCGCCTTTCAACGCCTCGTTCACCCCTTCACCGCTGATGACATTGACGCCGGTGCTCGGCGATGCCGCCAGGGCTTCATGCCCCAGGTCCTGCAGGTTCTGGCAGAGCTTGCTGCCGATCAGCCCGGTGCCACCGATGACGACGATTTTCATGTCCAGTCTCCCGATGCGATGAGTGCTTGATTCATTAAATACCTGCGCGGGCGGCCGCATCGGGCGATGAGTCGCGTTGGCCGACAGGTGGTCGGAAGTCCAGGTCCGAGGTGGAATAAACAAAGGTTCTTTGCTTTAGTCCACCTATCGCTGGCCCGCGTGGGCCACGACTGGAGCGCTCCATGAATTCTCGATTCCCGTCGTTTTCCGTACTGGCTGCTGCGCTTGTCTTCGGCTTTTTCCCCTGTGCCGAAGCGGCCAAATACACGCAAGTGAATGAAACCGCCAGCATGATCTCATTCACCTACAAACAGTTCAGCTCGCGGGTGTACGGCACGTTTGGCACGTTCAAAGCCACGCTTGATTTCGACACGGCCAACCCCGAAGCGGGCCACGCTGCGCTCACCATCCAGCTCGACAGCATCGATGCCGGCAGCGAAGACGCCAACACCGAACTGCAAAAGCCTGCCTGGTTCGACACGCAGAAGTACCCCGATGCGACGTTTGAGTCGACCGGCGTGAAAACGCTGGGTGACAACCGCTATTCGATCACCGGCAAACTCACGCTCAGGGGAGTCACCCGTGAGGTGGCCGTTCCGGTCCTGCTCAAAGAGGAGAACGCCATCGGGATCTTCGATGGCCGGTTAACGCTCAAGCGTAGCGATTTCAAGGTCGGCGAGGGTGAATGGGGCGACACCGTCGTTTCCGACGCCATCAATATCCGCTTCCGGATGGTTGCGCCGCAGCAGTAATCAAGCGAGCCCACAGGGATAAAGCTGCTCATCGAAGCTGTTGCACACGCTAGGCTGGATCGCCATAAAAGGGAAACAAACCGCAGCCTGAACTAACTACAGGCGTCCGCCACCGCCTTCTCGGCGCGTTCAATTTCCTGCTTGATGTCCGTGCTTATCCGCTGTTCCTTGAACTTCTGTTCGAGGAATTGCTGGCTCCCCTGGTTTTTCAATTCCGCATCGGTGGCGGCGTCCTGTGCCTGCAACTCGGCGGCGTGGGCGTCTATGACCGCTTCAACCTCTGCATCATTCTTCGCGTTATCCAGGGAGCTGACCAATTTGCCGACTTCCGCCTTCTCGGCCTCGGCATAAGCATCAACAGATAACCCGGCAGCCATCGCCCGCGCGCGAATTTCCACTGTTTCCTTGTGTTCCTTCGCTGCCTTGCACACCGCATCCCGGCGTGCGCGCTCGCCAGCGTCCCACTCTATAAATCCATAAGTCGTCACACCGATCATGGTCAGGGTAACGATGGCGCTGATAAATTGGGCTCTCACATTGCGCACCCTCAACAGTCAAGGGGCTCCCCCCGTATTTGTGATTATCGCCCGATTCCATTGGAGGCTTCAAAAGCGTAGCAGGACGAACGCGTTGCACGTTGGCGATGGATGCCATTTGGCTTGATGACTACGAGACGTTAGAAGCGCACTTGTGTGCTATTACTTTTCTGACGATTGTCACTGAGGCCTCCAGGGGCGCATTAGGTGAATGTGCAGGTACCCAAGAGTCGTAATTGTTTGTTTGCCTGAGTGGCAGGGTGCCACAATCGCGTTTTTTGTCGCAGCATCATGATCAGGCGGATCAAATGGGTGGCCCAGGATTTCGGCACGACCAGGATACTTTCATTGCAGCGCAGGTGCGCAGTGATCGATTGCATCAGCTATTCCACCAGTCATTCCCTGCGATTTTCGGCAGTTTTCTCGCTGCAATCATGTTGTGCGGACTGTGTTGGGAGCGTTTTGACCACCGCGTCATTTTCACGTGGATAGGGCTGCTGACGGCGTCGTCGTTGCTGCGCGTCCTGATGTTTGTTGCCTGGTTTCGCTGTCCGGACAGTGAACGCACCCCGGAACGCTGGGAGAGGAGATACTGGTTCACGCTGGTGTTGTCCGCCGGTATCTGGGGGGCAGGCGCTTTAGCGGTCATGCCGACAAACGACCTGCTGGCCCAAGCGTTGGTCATGCTTTTTGCCGTCGGCATGTCGGTCAGTGCGGTGTCGTGTTATTCGTCCTATCGATACATGACCTTGGCGTCTATTGGCCTGGTCTTGTTGCCGTGTACCTTCTGGCTGCTGTTCCAACCGTCGGCGATGCAAATCGGCATGGCGCTGGCCGTTATTGTGTTCGCCTCATTCGTGGCCAGCGCGACACGCAAACTGTCCGAAGCACTGGAAACCGCCTTCCAGCTAACCCGCGAAATGGAACGCGCCCATCGCATTGCCACGTATGCCGCCCAAACCGACGAACTCACCGGCCTGAAAAACCGCCGCGCTTTTTTTCAGCATGCCCAGCAATTGTTCCATGACTGCAAACAAAACCGGCTACCGCTGTGCGCGGTGATGCTGGATATGGATCACTTCAAGCACATCAATGACACCTATGGGCATCAGGTCGGCGATCAGGTGTTGCGGCAAATGGGCGTGATCATCAACCGGTCGTTTCGCGATACCGACATCTTCGGCAGGCTGGGCGGCGAGGAGTTCGCGATCCTGCTTCCGAACACCTCCATTGAAACGGCCCTGCATATCGCCGAGCACCTTATCCAGTCGATCGGTGGGTTGATGACCGGGCCTGTTCATCGCATATCGGCGAGTCTTGGGGTTGCAGCGATGGAGAGTGGCGACAACGATCTGCAAAGTTTGCTGAATAACGCGGATAAGGCGCTGTATCGGGCCAAGGCGCGGGGGCGGAATCAGGTGGCTGTTTCGGAGTAAGGGTGGGTGGCGTCGATTGAAATGAGCTACGACTGGTAACTTCTCAACTCACGTAAAAGCCTTCGGCACCTAAAAAGCACCGAGGGCCTTCGCTAACACACAGAGCTTGAGCCTGGTGAAACCCTGTGGCGAGGGGACTTGTCGGAATGCCGCACCACCCCGTTCGGCTGCGAAGCAGTCGCAAAACCTGACGACACAGTTAGGCTGAAGAACGCAGGGGGCCAAGTCCCCTCACCACAGGTCATGTGTTCACAGCCCCTTTACTAACAGGGAGGCTTTTCTTGAGGGTGTTTAAGCGAGCTTCACATTCATGGTGATCCGCGCCGTGAACACCTTCTTGCCCTCAGCATCATGAATATCCACCGGCACGATCTTGTCGCCCTCAGTCTGCCAATCCACTGCCTCACCATCGGCCACCGCCGTCACGTTTGTTTTCGCCTTGGCCAAGTACTCAACCGTCATCCCTTTCGGAATCCAGCGCGCACCAGCGGGAATGGACACGTCAGTCATCGTCCCGGCAGCCAGTTCGGCGGCGTTGCACATCGCAATTGCGTGAACCGAGCCCAAGTGGTTGGTGATCTCCTTGCTGAACGGCACCTGCACCGTGGCATGGCCCGGGCGCAACTCGGCGATCAGCGGGTTGATGGTGCTGAAGTAGGGTGCTACCTGGCAGGCCATTTTGCTGAACGCTTGCGGGCCGGCGCTGTTAAACATGCTGAGAAACTGACTCATTTTGAAGCCTCGCTGAGGGATGGTTTTACAGAATTATCTTCCGTAACAGAATAATGTTCTGTTACGGAACAGTATTCTGTCGCGATGAAATCTGTCAACCTAGCGCAGCTTTCTCACCGGCAGCCGCCTGCCTTGTCATGAATTTTCTGGCCTGTATCCCGCATGGAAACCGCAGATCTACTCGAGCGCAGCTACCCCGGCAGAAGAGCCGAACTCAAGCGCGACATCTTCAGAAAAGCCCTGGCCCTGTTCAACGAACAAGGGCTCGAAGCCACGACCATCGAAATGATCCGCGCCGAATGCGATACCAGCGTCGGTGCGATCTACCATCATTTCGGCAACAAGGAAGGCTTGGTGGCCGCGCTGTTTTTCACCGCGCTGGACGATCAGGCACTGCTTCGCGACAACTACCTCGCCGAGGCACAGACGACGGAAGAGGGCGTGCACGCGCTGGTCCACAGCTACGTCGATTGGGTGGACAGCCAACCCGAGTGGGCGCGTTTCCAGTACCACGCACGGTTCGCCGTCACCAAAGGCCCGTTCAAGGAAGAACTGGCCAGTCGCAACAAAACCCGTAACCAGAAGCTCGGACAATGGCTGGCAGAGCCCGGCCGGCGCGATGAGCTGCGAGCGTTTCCTGCCGAATTGCTGCCGTCGTTGATCATCGGCCAGGCTGACAGTTACTGCCGCGCATGGTTGTCGGGGAGGGTGGCTGGCAGTCCGAAGGCCTATAGGGAATTGCTGGCAGAAGCGGCGTGGCGATCAATCTGTGACAATACCCCCGCCGAAACCCAGTAAAGCGATCCCGGAGTCAGAATTTCAATGCCCCAACTCACCCACTTCGACGCCCCGAGCCCGGAGCACATCAACAGCCAGATCCTGCAGATGGTCGTCGACAACCTGACCGACATCAGCATGGTCGGCATCGCGCCGAGCAACCCGCTGTACAACGTGTATCAGTACACGGTCGGCTACGAAGTGCACCTGTACCTGGAGGCTCTCGGCGGGGGCAAAGGCATCGCGGTCGAGTTGATCGTCGCCACCGACGATGAAGACCCTGAAAAGGTCATCGGCTTTGTGCTGTACCTGCCGGTCAAGGATGATCCCGAAGCGTGCGGCGTGGCCTACATGGCCGTCGATTCGGGTCATCGTCGCCGAGGCGTCGCGCGGGCCATGTTGCAAGACATGGTCAGCCGCTACCCGCACGCCGAACTGACCTGCACCGTCGCCAAGGTGCCGTGGTTTGAGTCGATGGGTTTTCAGGTGCTGGGCGTGCGCGGCACGCAGGTGCTGATGAACACCCACGACCACAGTAGCGAAGGCCTGATGGGACTGTTGGATGTCACATTTATCTACAGTTCTTTAGAGGTCCGGCAGATACATAACTACTTGCTGCAAAAACACGGAAAGCGCGCAATGGTCGATGCTGAAAAGCAACGCGACCGGCATCTGGACCAAATGACCCACAACGCCAAGGTGTTTGTGCTGAATCGTTTGGGCCGGGACGCGGCTAACGAGCCCCGTCTGGACTAGACTCATAAGTCCTTTTGGGAGCGCGTGGTCGTCCAGCCATGATATTCTGCGCGCCAACTTGGTTTGACCTATTCAGTTTGCATGTCCTTGAGACGTGCCAACAGGATCAATGTCGCTCAAGTAGCTGAAGCCAATAATGATAAAAAGTCAGTTCAGTAGGGACATATAAACTGAGGTCGATGGAGACACGTCGGCCTTGTGTGCCCACCCTTCGATTCTTGTTTACGAGCACCCACGACGTCCTGCCTGAAGGTCGTGAACCAAGGGGCCGTGAGCGAGAATTGGAAGGGCGGATGGCGTTTTATCATAGGTGCTACAGATGTTTAAGAAAATGAACACGGCCCTGCTGGGGCTGGCTTTGTCGATGGGGATCACGTCCGTTCACGCGGAAGAGGCAAAGAAAGTCGATGTACTGCTGATCGGCGGCGGCATCATGAGCGCGACCCTGGGTGTCTGGCTCAACGAGCTGGAACCTGGCACCTCGATGGAAATGATCGAGCGCCTCGACGGCGTCGCCCTGGAAAGCTCCAATGGCTGGAACAACGCCGGTACCGGTCACTCCGCCCTGGCCGAGCTGAACTACACCCCGGAAGACGACAAGGGCAACGTACAGATCCCGAAAGCCGTTGAAATCAACGAAGCGTTCCAGATCTCCCGTCAGTTCTGGGCCTGGCAGGTTCAGCAAGGCGTGCTGAAAAACCCGCGTTCGTTCATCAACTCCACGCCGCACATGAGCTTTGTGTGGGGCGATGACAACATCAAGTTCCTGAAGAAGCGCTACGAAGCCCTGCAAGCGAGCCCGCTGTTCGCCGGCATGCAGTACTCCGAAGACCCGGCAGTGATCAAGAAGTGGGTTCCGCTGATGATGGAAGGGCGCGACCCGAACCAGAAAATCGCGGCCACCTGGAGCCCGATCGGCACCGACGTCAACTTCGGCGAGATCACCCGCCAGTTCGTCGCGCACCTGCAAACCACGCCGAAGTTCGACTTGAAACTGTCTAGCGAAGTGCAAGACATCACCAAGAACGACGACGGCACCTGGCGCGTCAGCTACAAAAACCTGAAAGACGGCAGCAAGTCCGAAACCGACGCCAAGTTCGTGTTCATCGGCGCAGGTGGCGGTGCACTGCACCTGCTGCAGAAGTCCGGCATTCCTGAAGCCAAGGAATACGCAGGCTTCCCGGTAGGCGGCTCGTTCCTCGTGACCGAGAACCCTTCCATCGCCGAACAACACCTGGCCAAGGCCTACGGCAAAGCCTCCGTTGGCGCACCGCCAATGTCGGTTCCGCACCTGGACACCCGTGTCCTGGACGGCAAGCGCGTCATCCTGTTTGGCCCATTCGCGACCTTCAGCACCAAGTTCCTGAAGGAAGGCTCGTACCTGGACCTGCTGACCACCACCACCACGCACAACGTGTGGCCAATGACCAAGGTCGGCATCAAGGAATACCCGCTGGTCGAGTACCTTGCCGGCCAACTGATGCTGTCTGACGAAGACCGCCTCAACGCGCTGAAAGAATACTTCCCGAACGCCAAAGCCGAAGACTGGCGCCTGTGGCAAGCCGGCCAACGCGTGCAAATCATCAAGCGTGATGAAGCTGCCGGTGGCGTGCTGAAACTGGGCACCGAGATCGTTGCTTCCGCTGACGGCTCGATCGCTGGCCTGCTGGGCGCATCGCCGGGCGCATCGACTGCAGCACCGATCATGCTGACCGTGCTGCAGAAAGTGTTCAAGGACAAGGTGGCTTCGCCAGCGTGGCAGGAAAAGCTGCATCAGATCGTGCCGAGCTATGGCACTCAACTGAATGGCAATCCTGAGAAGGTTGCGCAGGAGTGGGCTTACACCGCCAAGGTGCTGCAACTGACTCCGCCGCCGGCGATTGGTCAGGTAGCGGCTCCGGCTGCTGCTCCGGCTGATGCTGATAAGGCGAAAGCGCCGAAGGCTAATGCTGCCAGTGATATGGCTTTGTAAGTAGAAGCGTAATCAGAAAAAGCCCACTGGATCGGTAACCGTCAGTGGGCTTTTTTGTGGGGGAATGGTTTTCGAGGGGTAGATTCATCTGGCTGTTGGCCTTTTCAGTATCTCCAGATCTCAGTACATATCGGTGCACCATCCGAAGCCTGTCTCACGCATCAAAAAATTTGAACCGCCTTTGGACGCGTTCGCCTAATGATCAGCTTGTGGATGAATCGCACAGGCAATGTGCCAATACCGGCATACTCCGAGAGGTGATCAACGTGGCTAAAGACGAGAAGAAAAGCAAAGATGAAGCTTCGAACGCCAGCAAGGATTTGAAAGACAAAAAGTCATCGAAGGCAAAGAAATCAGCGGCGGCCTCGGCTCTTTCGAAATCTTCCGAAAAGAAAGATAAGAAAAAAGATGCCGAACCAAAGAAATCTGCAAAAAAAGCTGATAGCAAGCCCGAAAAGGCTAAGAAATCAGACAAGGCAGAAAAGCCGGCGAAAAAGAAAAAGTGACATTTGTTATCCGCTAGGGCTTTACGCCCTAGCATCCTCAGGCCGTGTTGCCTTCGATGGCTATCAAACGGCTAACGACCCCTTCCGACCCAAAACTGACTCGTCTACATCTGCTTTCGGCCAGAAACTGCCGCCGCTGGAATTCGATAACTACACCAGCCTGGCCACTGCCCCGATTCACGCTTACCATACTCGCAACTCGTATTACCGCGGCTGCTGAACCCGGTACTCACGAGGACATGACCATGGAAAGAACCCGCGCCTGGAGACGCACACAGGCACGTCAACGCGGCAATGACAAAGCGGTTCGTCCGCTGAAGTTCAAGCCGGAAAAGAACTGGAAGCTGATGTACACCCGTGCGGACAAGCTGGTCAGGGCACGGCAACTCGGCATGAGCTATCCCATCCGCACGCCCCGCCAATTGTTGGATCAAGAGTGACTAACCTCCTGTTCGTCTGCAGCCGTAACCAATGGCGTAGCCCTACCGCGGAAGCAATCTGGCGCCGTCGACCCGGCTTCAGTGCCCGTTCGGCGGGCACTAGCCCGAACGCACGCAAACCCATCGACGCAGCGGATATTCGTTGGGCCGATGTCATCTTAGTCATGGAACGCAAACACCTGAATCGCCTGCAGGCCGAGTACGCTCGTCTGCTTGAACACAAGCGTATTCACTCTCTGGATATTCCCGACGACTTTCGCTTCATGGACCCTGAACTGGTGGACATGCTCGAAGTTACTGTGAAGTCCTACCTTTCTACTTAGGCTTGCGCTTCAAGATCCTCACCGGCCCGCAATGCAAGTCGCTAGCCATCCAATAGATGATTTCCCAGGCAGAGTGTCGGTGAATCGGGTGTTGGATCAGGTCGATCCGCAGGAGTAGCTGAGGGCGTTGTTTCAACGCTTCACGCAGTAAGAAGCCCACTGATCGGAGACGGTCAGTGGGCTTTTTTGCGTGCGGAATTTGAATTGTGGCGCTAAGACGAAGATTGATCATCCGCCACTGACCTTCCAGTGTTTGACGTCATCCGCAAACACCATCTGCTTCATCTCATGCGCTATGCCATAGGCCAGCGATTCATGCGCGGCGATGACCTTTTCCTCCGCAGACAAGCAATGAAAAATATCGAGTTTGGTCGCTGCATCAGCGGTTTCAAGCATGAAGATTTGCACGTAGCGCGCGAGGTCATTGTCGAGACTGGACAGGTATTCCCGCAGCCGTTGATGGTCGACGGATTTTTGGCTGAAGTACCAGTTCATCGGGTGAATCAGAAAGCGTGCATGAGGTGATGTGATGCGCCGGCCTGCCGCCAGAAACATGATGATGCCCATCGATTCGATATTGCCGGCGTTGATTGCGCAAAGCGGTACCGGCAATGACTTCAGGAACGTGTAGAGCGTGAAGCCAAAATTGGTACTACCGCCACAAGTGGACAGGTTCAGGAGAAGTGAGGTGGCACCCTGATCGATGGCTTCAAGGCAGGTATCCCTGAAGCGTTCTGCCGTTGCCTGGTCGATCTGGCAATGAAAATGCACGATGTGTTCAGTCATCGACTGACCTCCCGAGTGTGATGCCTGGAGGGCGTGTACGCGTATTAAGTCTAGTAAACATCGAACATCTGATATGAAAAGCCAGCCATCGATGAATGACACGCCGCCAGTCGACCGCGCGGCTTTTCGATGGAACCAAATCCCCGAATCCACTCGTCGCCCGCCCCCC
The DNA here is from genome assembly GCF_003151075.1 of Pseudomonas sp. 31-12. Classification (NCBI taxonomy): domain Bacteria; kingdom Pseudomonadati; phylum Pseudomonadota; class Gammaproteobacteria; order Pseudomonadales; family Pseudomonadaceae; genus Pseudomonas; species Pseudomonas sp. 31-12. Next base: position 4,064,485 of record NZ_CP029482.1, on the reverse strand, counting down.
GTTTTCGTTCAAACTTTCTGTTTTGTGCGTCCTCCGAATTAGACGAGCCCATGCTCGTGCTAACGATGTAGAGGTGAACAAAATGGCCAATACAGGAAATAAAAATCCAGGCAGTTTTTCCGATGATCGGGACAAGGCCTCTGAAGCCGGCAAGAAAGGCGGAGGAGCCTCTGGCGGAAACTTTGCCAATGATCCACAACGGGCGTCTGAAGCAGGCCAGAAAGGTGGGCAAGCTTCCGGCGGACAACCATCGCGCGATCGCGACCGCATGTCCGGAGGCGGACAAGGTACAAATCGCGGAGGGGAATTTACCGACGATAAGGAAAACATGTCCAAACCCGGCCAAAAAGGCGGCCAGGCTTCAGGCGGACAACAGCCCAACAAGGCTGATCAATCGTCCAGCGGCGGGCAAGGAAGCGGACGCGGCGGCAATTTCGCCGATGACCGCGACAAGTCCTCTGATTCAGCACGCAAAGATGATGGGATGAGCGGAGGTGGAGGACGTAAGTCCTGATGACGTCTGATCCAATCAAGCCCTGAATCCTTCGGGGCTTGATTTTGATCTTCGAGAGTTTCACCGGAGAAGCGCCATAGGAGGCACCCTGTGACGGACGATAAATAGTGCGGCTTGAACCCTTCGGGCTACGGTGATGACAGCGCAGCCCTATGACGTTAGATTGCATTCAGACGCCATAAAGCCCATGTCTCCCTCGCCAGGATCTACCTATGCCACTGAGATTTCACAAGATGCACGCCAATGGTGATGACTTCGTTGTTGTGGACTCGCGAAACTCGGTCAATCCAGTAACAGGCTCCATGGCTCGGCGAATGGGTGATCGCAACCGCGGCGTTGGATTCAATCAACTCGCAGTGGTGCTCGATTGTGATGATGCCGATGCGCGCTTGATGTTTTGGAACGCAGATGGCTCCACGCTGGACGTGTGTGGCAGCGCAACGCGGGGTGCTGCGGATATGCTGATGCGCGAATCGAATGCTATGTCGATAGCATTCCGAACCAACCGGGGGCTGCTCACTTGCGAACGAACCTCCACCGGCGCCATTTCGGTCGACATGGGAAAGCCCTTTGTTGGGTGGTCGGATGTTCCGCTGGCTCAGGAAATGGATACCGCTGAATTACCCCTTGATGGGGGGCCAACTGCGTGCAGCATGGGCAATCCGCACTGCACTTATTTTGTCGATGATCTTGCGGCGATTGATATCGCGACAATCGGACCCGCCATTGAAACCAACCCTCTGTTTCCCCTCAGGACGAACGTGCATTTCGTCCAGATCATTGACCGAAAGCATATCCGGTTGCGCATTTGGGAACGCTGCGGCGGTATACCGCTTGGTTCAGGTTCCTGCTCGTGCGGTGCCGTTGTTAACGGAATTCGTCGTGGTTTGTTAGATGATTCGGTTGAGGTTGAATGTGACGGTGGCACCGTAACCGTTCAATGGGATGGCGTGGGATCGGTGTTTCTCAGTGGGCCGGTAGAGACAACTTTTTCGGGGACACTCGCGGGTAGCTGGTCAAATCGGTAAGGGTTAGGGCTTTTTGGTGTGCGGCATCCGGATCCGTTGGGTTCACGGGCGACTTCCCTGAAACTAAACATCAAGCCACTGGAACCCCGCGCATCCCCCGCGCCGGATCATCCAGCAACCTGAACTGCTCCACCATAAAATCAATCAACATCCGCATCGACGGCAGCATCCCGTGCCGGCTCGCAAACACCGCATAAATCATCTCGGTCCGCGGTGACCAATCAGGCAACACCACCACCAGTTGCCCGCGCTCAATAAAGTCATGCACCAGCGACATCGGCATCTGCGCAATGCCAACGCTGTCTATCGCCGCGCAACGCAGCATCGGCAGACCCTTGGTAATCAGTTGCGGACGGTGCTGGATCGTGAATTCCGCGCCATCTTGATGGAACAGCGTCCAACTGTAATCACGTTGCGGACTGCCGTGATGGACGCTGGGGAAACGCGCCAGGTCTTCCGGCCCCTGGGGTGTACCGAGGCGGTTCAATAGCGCGGGACTGGCCACCAGGCATTGCGGCCGCTGGGACATGACGCGGTTGACCAAGTCTGAGTCCTGAAGGGGAGGCGGGCGCACTCGCAATGCAAGGTCAACGCCTTCGGCGACCACGTCGACCTGACGGTCGCTGGCTTCCAGATGCACTTCGACACGCGGGTGCATGGCCATGAATCGGGTGATGATGCCGCCGACGCATTCTTCCAGTAACACCGTCGGGCAGGTGACGCGCAGCAAGCCGCCGGGTTCTGAGCGGGTCAGGGCGACGGCGGCTTCAGCGGCTTCTGCCCCTTTGAGCATGGCGCGGCAATGGGCGTAATACGTCTGCCCTAATTCCGTCACCGTGAAATGGCGGGTGTTGCGGATGATCAAGCGCACGCCCAGACGTTCTTCGAGCAGCGCAATTCGGCGGCTGAGATTGGATTTGGGAATGCCCAGCGCCCGTGCGGTCGGCGCGAAGCCACCGTGGTCCACTACCATCACAAAGTACTGAAGGTCATTGAGGTCGAGCACCGGGTGGCGTCCATTCGGCCAAAAGAGGCCAACTATACAAGAACGATCGTCCAATGGATGGGAAAGACAAACCCGTTTTTCGGGACTGGTTCACAAGACCGCGAAGCGCCTAGATTGCCGCCGTTCGGTTGGTTCATTAAAGGAGCTTCAGATGTTACACAGGACAGTTTTCGCGATGTCTTTGGGTTTGGCCATATTGGGTTCGGTGGGTTATGCCAACGCTGCCAACGATCCGTCCGTGGTGCTGGTGCACGGTGCGTTTGCCGACGGTTCTGACTGGGCGAAGGTGATCAGGTTGCTGCAGGACAAGGGCGTGAAAGTACGGGCCGTGCAGAACGGTTTGAATTCGCTGGCCGATGATGTGGCCACGACCCGCCGTGCCATTGAAACGGCACCGGGCAAGGTCGTGCTGGTCGGGCATTCGTGGGGCGGTAGTGTGATCACCGAGGCCGGTGCGAGCGACAAGGTCGCGGCGCTGGTCTATGTGGCCGCCTTCGTCCCTGACGTTGGGCAGACCACGGCTGAGGTCGGCAAGGACTATCCGCCATCGCCGGGCATGGGCCAATTCTTGGCCGACAAGGCGGGGTATCTGTCGCTCACCCAGCAGGGTATCGAGCAGGATTTCGCTCCGGACGTGCCCGCTGCCCAGGGTCGGGTGATGGCCGCTACGCAAGGCGCCATTAACTCTCGAGCGTTCGACGAGCGTATCAGCGTGGCGGCCTGGAAGCAGAAACCGTCGTGGTACATCGTCAGTGAGCGCGATCGCATGATTGCACCTGACTTGCAGCGCGCACTCGCCCGGAAAATCAACGCCACTACGACGGCGCTGCCGACCAGCCATGTGCCGCATCAGTCCCGACCTGCAGACGTGGCCAGGGTCATCACCGAAGCGCTCAACACCACGCGCTGAACATGACCTGCGATATCCAATCAAGTCGCCACATCAATCAATAGGGATATGAAAATGACTGTGCACAGCAAGGTATTCGACTTTGTCATTCTGGGTGGCGGTTCTTCCGGTGCCGTATTGGCGGCGCGTTTGTCGGAAGACCCGCAACGGAGTGTGCTGTTGGTTGAAGCGGGTCGAGCCTTTGACCCCGATGAATACCCGGCAGAGATCTACAGCAGCAACATCATCGCCGCCAACGCGGATGAGCGTTATGAGTGGGGCTATTTCGCAACGCCGGTCGAGCAACCGCAAGCGGTCTACACCCCGCGGGGAAAAGTGCTGGGTGGAAGCTCTGCCATCAATGGTGCCGTTGCCTGCCGTGCGTTGCCCTTTGACTTTGCGCGCTTCACCGCCAAAGGCCTGAAAGGCTGGAGCTTTGAAGAGGTGCTGCCGTACTACAAAAAAATGGAGCGCACGGCCCACGGTGAAGATAAATGGCATGGCCGCAACGGGCCGCTGCCGATTCACCAGATGTCGCTGGATTACATCACCCCTGTGCAGCGCGCAATGGTCGAGGCAGCATGGGCGTGCGGAGCAAAAAAGGTCGACGACTTCAACGACCCCGAGGCCAATAACGGTGCAGGCCCTAACCCGATGAACGTGATCAACGGCGTTCGCGTCAACACCGGGATGGCCTACCTCACGCGTGAAGTGCGCGCTCGCCAGAACCTGTCGATCCTCGATCAAAGCCTGGTAGACAAGGTGTTGTTTGAAGACGGCAAGGTTCAGTCGGTGTTGTTGGCGGGCGGTGAAAAAGTCCACGGCAACGAAGTGATTCTGAGTGCAGGTGCCTATGGCTCTGCTGCGATTCTTTTACGCTCGGGTATCGGCCCCAGGGCAGACCTTGAAGCGTTGGATATTCCCTTGGTAAAAGACGCGCCGGTCGGTGTTCGACTGCTCGATCATGCGTTTTTCTGGATGAGCTTCAGTGGGGTAGAAGCGCTGAAAGGGCAAGAGCATCCGGTGGTGGGCGCACAGTTATGGACCCACTCGTCCTACGCCAGCTCGGATAAGGAACTGGATATCGGGATTTCTCCTTCGCATCTGCTCGATCCCGCCATCAGTCCAACCGGCGTCGCTTTTTCGCTGGGACTGGAATTGATGCATTGCACGTCCCACGGTCGTCTGCGTTTGAACAGTCGCGATCCGAAAGAGGCACCGGTCATCGAACTCAATCACCTGACCAGTGAAGAGGATATGAATCGGATGATCGAGTGCTTCCGCCTGGCCCGGAAACTGGCCACCACCGAACCGCTCAAGAGCCTGATCGTGGAAGAGCTTTATCCAGGCCCAGCGACTGACGACAGCGACGGTCACATTCGTGCGGCGCTGGCAAAAGGCGTGGGAACCTTGCAGCATCCGTGCTCGACGGCACCGATGGGCTTACCGGATGACCCGGGCGCCGTGGTGGATGAGGAAGGGCGCGTGTACGGCCTGCAAGGATTGCGCGTTATTGATGCCTCTATTTTCCCCGAGATCCCGCTGATCAACTTGAACCCGACCGTCATCATGACGGCGGAAAAGTTGGCCGATGCCATCAAACAATCCCGTCAGTCATTTAAGCCATAACGCAATCCGTAGCAGCTGGCGCAGCCTGCGTTCGGCTGCGAAGCAGTCGTGAAATCAGACGGCACGGTGGATCAGAAAAACCGCGTGCTCAGGATTGACGACTGCTGCGCAGCCGAACGCAGGCTGCGCCAGCTGCTACAAAGTTTGCGTTACGGCTTAACTGGCTAGTATTTGGGCATGCCCCCGATTTTTCTCTGGATTACTAAAATTTGAACAAGCTGTCCGAGATGCATTCTTTCGTCATGGTGGTGGACACCGGCAGTATTTCCGAAGCCGCTCGGCGTTTGGGTATCGCAAAATCAATGGTCAGCCTGCGCATCCAGCAACTGGAAAAACGCCTGGGCAGCATCCTGCTGGAGCGCGGGCGTCAGGCTCGGCTGACGGAGTCGGGCGATGTGTTTTACCGTTATTGTGTGCGGATTCTGGCCGACGTCGAGGACGCCGAAGACGCGGTGCAGGTGTTTCAATCGAGCTTGCGCGGCGTGTTGCGACTTGCTGCGCCGATGGCCTTCAGCATTCGCTACCTGACGCCGATCCTGTCGTCCTTCGCTGTGCGTTACCCGGAGTTGCGGCTGGATATCGAGTTTGATGACCGTCACGTCAACCTGCACGAAGAGCGCTATGACGCGGCCATCCGCATCGGCGAGTTGCCGGACTCCTCGCTGGTCGCCAAGACCATCACGCCCAACCGCCACATCATCTGCGCGAGCCCGGACTACCTGGCCGCTCACGGCACGCCGCAAACCCCGCAAGAGTTGTCCCAGCATTTTGCCATGCTCTATGTGAACCGCGAACCCCACGGCATGTGGACGCTGCCGGTGAACAACACCCTGGAATCGTTCCGCGTGCGCTGTCGGATGCGCACCAATAATGGCCATCAACTCATGGAAGCCGCCAAGGCCGGCATGGGCCTGGCGATTCTGCCGACCTTTCTGGCGGCGCAGGCGATTGTGGCCGGTGAACTCAAAGAAGTGTTGGCGCCTTATGCCCCGCGTGGCGGCAATATCTCGGCGGTGTACCGGCGTTCCCAGCGAGCGTCGCCCAAGCTGCATGCGCTGACCAGCTTCCTCATCGAACAAATCGGCAGCCCACCGGTGTGGGAGCAAATGCTCGCGGATCACGCGTCGCCACCGAGTTGATTTCGTTCGAGAAAAACGGAACGTCGAATCGTTTTTCAGTGGCTTATGAGCCGGCGCGCCCTCCCATATGCTTTTTCCCAACAGACGCAATCTGGCGTCTGACAGGGAAGAAGACGGATGAAGAGTACCCTTAACAATCCTGCTCGCCGTGCGGTTTTGGCCGGAGGAGTTGTGGCCGCTGCGACGTTGGCGGCGGGCAGTGGTTTGGCACAGGCGTTGGAGTCCAGCGGTATCGCCGGCAAGCGCGCCACCCACCGCGCGCCGGTTGATGTGATCGTTGTCGGTGGTGGTTCGGCCGGCGCGGTGCTGGCCCGTCGTTTGAGCGAGAACACCACGCGTAAGGTGTTATTGCTCGAAGCAGGCCACAGCTACGGCCCGCACAATTACCCCGAGATCGTTGCCAGCAGCGACATCGTCGGCGCTAACGCCAATCCTGAATTCGAGTGGGGTTACAAGAGCCGGCCGGGCTACATCGATCACCCCATCGGCGCCTTGCGCGGCAAGGTGTTGGGAGGGAGCTCGGCGATCAACGGCGCGGTGGCCATCCGTGCCCGCGCCACCGACTTCAAGCGCTGGGATTTGCCGGGCTGGAGCTATGAAGAGCTGCTGCCGTCGTTCAAAAAACTGGAAACCCACAGCGGTGGTGCGAGCGCGTTGCACGGCCATGAAGGACCGCTGCCGGTGCATCAACTCGGCAAGGCCGACGTCACGCCGATGCAGCGCGCGTTCATCTACGCGACCTTCGCCAATGGCTACCGCGTAATCGAGGACTTCGACGGCGCTGATGCCCATGGCGTAGGCCCGTACCCGATGAACATCGTCAACGGCGTGCGGGTCAACACCGGTATGGCGTATCTCACCGAAGAGGTGCGCGCCCGTGACAACCTGCACATTCAAACCGACAGCCTGGTGGACAAAGTGCTGTTCGACGGCAAGCGTGCGATCGGTGTGCAACTGGCCAACGGTGAGAAGTTGCTGGCCGGTGAAGTGATCCTTTCCGCCGGCAGCTACGGCAGTGCCGCGATCCTCTTGCGTTCGGGTATTGGGCCTGGCGAGGATCTGCGTGCGTTGCAGATTCCACAAATCGCGGAGCTGACGGTCGGGCAGAACCTGGTGGATCACCCGTTCTACTACAACACTTATGCCGCCAAGCCTGACGTGATCGGCAGCCAGTCGCCCGCCATCGGCGCCAAGCTCTGGACCCACAGCCGTAGTGCCGAAAATGGCGAGCTGGATCTGCACATCACCGCCACTCACTTGTTTCCTCATGAGCAGAGCCCGACCGGCGTCGGCTTCGTGCTTGCGGTTGCGCTGACGCGGCCACTGTCCCGGGGCAAGGTGACGCTGGCCAGTCGTGATCCGTTCGTGGCACCGAACATCGACCTGAATTTTCTCGCCGAGCCCAAGGACCGCCAGCGCCTGCTGGATGGCATCCGCCTGGCCCGCAAAATCGGCACCACGGGGCCGCTGAATAACCTGATCCATTCCGAGCTCAACCCCGGTCAAGGCAACGACTCGGACGAGGCGTTGCTGGCCAGCGTCAAAGCCAGCCTCGACACCTATCACCACCCGACCTCGACGGCGCCGATGGGCAAACCGGGGGATGCGCGGGCGGTGGTCGACCTGCAAGCGCGGGTCATCGGTGTGCAGGGTTTGCGCGTGGTGGACGCCTCGATCTTCCCCGACGTGCCCTCGGTCGCCACCAACATCACCGTGATTGCCACTGCCGAGCACATTGCCCGTCTCTACGCTTAATTCTCAGGAACCTGCCTCTATGAACAGCACCCCGGTATTGAACTGGATCGACGGCCAATGGCTGGACTCCGGCGTTTACAAAGACTCTATCGACCCCGCGACTTACGAGCTGATCGGTCGGTACGCCGAAGGCGGCTTGAACGAAGCGCAAGAAGGCATCGAGGCTGCGCAACGGGCGTTTGCTGAAACCCCCTGGAAAGATGACCGCCAGTTGCGCGCACAGGTGTTGCTGGAATTGGCGGATGCCTTCGAACGCAACGCCGATGAGCTGATCGCAACCTTGGCTTTGGAAAACGGCAAGATCAGGCCCGAAGCCGGGTTTGAGGTCGGCATGGTGCCCTCCAAGTTGCGTTATTACGCCGCGCTGGCCCGTGCCGAATACGGGCGAGCGGCCGAGCCAAAACCCGGCAAGATCTCTTTGGTGATCCGTCAGGCCGTCGGCGTGGCGGGTATCATCGTGCCGTGGAACTCGCCGGTGGTGCTGATGATTCGTTCGCTGGCACCAGCACTGGCGGCCGGTTGCACCACGGTCATCAAAATGCCCGGGCAAACCGCCCAGACCAACTGCCTGGTGGCGCGGATCATGAGCGAGGCACCCTCGCTGCCGCGTGGCGTGATCAATCTGTTCAGCGAGCAGGGCGCAGCCGGCTCGATCCATCTGGTGGAGTCACCGCGGGTTCCGGTGATCAGTTTCACCGGCAGCACCAGCACCGGTCGGGCGATTTCAGCCGCGGGTGCCCAGCACCTCAAGCGCTTTGGCCTGGAGCTGGGTGGAAAGACGCCGATGCTGGTGTTTAACGACGCCGACCTTGATGCCGCCGTGCCCACTTTGGTGAAAGCCCTGACGGTGTTCGCTGGTCAGTTCTGCATGACGGGTTCGCGGCTGCTGGTGCAACGGGATATCGCCACGGCGTTGACCGAGCGTTTGGCCGCAAAACTGCAAGCGGTGCGTGTTGGGCCGGCGGCGGATGCGGCCAGCGAGATGGGGCCATTGATCGACAAGCCCAATGTGCAACGGGTCAATCAAATCGTGAAGGAGGCGATCACCGCCGGCGCCCAAGTCATCGTTCGCGGTGGTCCGGTGACCGAGGGGCCGTTGGCCAAGGGTGCGTTCTATCGCCCGACCTTGCTGCGGGTCAGCGACCCGGAGATGGCCATCGTCCAGCACGAGACCTTCGGCCCGGTGCTGACGCTGCAGGTGTTCGACAGCGAAGCCGAGGGCATCGAGTTGGCCAATAACAGCGAGTTCGGCCTGGCGGCCAGCGTCTGGACCCGCGACGTCGACCGCGCGCTGCGGGTGGCTCGCGAGCTGGAGGCGGGGACGGTGTGGGTCAATGACTGGGCCGTGGTCTACGACGAGTTTGAGGAGGGCGGTTTCAAACAGTCGGGGCAGGGGCGCCTCAACGGCGTGGCGGCCATGGATGATTTTGTCGAGTACAAACACATCGCCCTCAATCCCGGCCTGCGCCAGGGTTGAATCCAGTGCGGCCCACCCGATTATTGATCGGCGCGCTGCTGGCAGGGACGCTCACCGCGTCCTCTGCCTTTGCCGCCCATGAGAATGATGTGTCACCCATGAGAAGTGCCCTCATGTCCAAGGACAGACTTTACGACGCGTTACTTGATGCGCTGACCGCGACGTTCGGCCATCACCCGGGATTCCGTGCGACCCATGCCAAGGGTGTATTGCTCAGCGGAACCTTTATTGCGTCGCCGCCCGCGCCTGTACTGAGTCGGGCGTCCCATTTGCAGGGACAACCGGTGCCGGTGTTACTGAGGTTCTCCAACTTTAGCGGCGTGCCCGCTACCGAGGACGGTGACCCGACGGCCAGTCCTCATGGCTTGGCCGTTCGGTTTACTCTGCCGGATGGCGGGCTCACGGATATCGTGACCCATTCGTTCGACGGCTTTCCGGTGGCCACCCCCGAAGACTTCCTGAGTTTTCTGCAAGGCATTGCCGCCAATGTCGCCACACCACCGGACCCGCTTCCGCTGCAAGCCTTCCTGGCCAGCCACCCAAGAGCCGAGCATTTTCTGCAGACGCCCAAGCCCGCGCCGAGCAGTTACGCGACCGCCGAGTACTTCGGCATCAACGCGCTGGTGTTCACTAACCGACAGGGCGAAGCGCATGTCGGTCGCTACCGGATTGAACCGTTGCGGGCAGAGCCGGCCTGGAGCGAGCAGCAAGCCGCCGCGATGCCGGCGGATTATTTGCAGGACGAAATCGGTGCACGATTGGGTCGGGGCGTTGTGAAGATGCGTCTGGTGGTGCAATTGGCGGCGCCCGGGGATGCCATCGAAGACGGCTCGATTCCTTGGTCGCGAAGCCACGATGAAGTTGAACTGGGGATTCTGACCCTTGGTGCGCTAGTCCCCGCCGAGGAACAACAGTTCGCCCAGCAGCGCCTCGACTTCAACCCCGGACGCTTGCTAGACGGCATTGCACCGAGCCACGACCCGATGATTCTGGCGCGCGAACGCATCTACCAGCGGGCCCTGCTCAGGCGGCAGCAGCCATGAGCATTGACCGCGAGATTGGCGTCAGCGTGATTGTGCATGAGGTCAATCCGCAGCATCAGGCGTTGTATGAGCAATGGATGAACAAAACCATCGACGCCCATCGGCAGTTTCCGGGTTACCTGGCGACAGATGTGGTCAAGCCAGTTGGCTCGCACCTGCGGTACGCGATCATTTTGCGCTTTGTCAGCAAGGGGCATGTTGTGGCTTGGCTGGAATCCCATGTGCGGCAGGCGTTGTTGCGCGAGTCTTTGCCTTGGTTGCGGCAGGACTACCATCGCACTGACGATGATTCGAAATTCTGGTTTGAGCCGGTGCAGGGGCGGGTGGCTGTTGCGCGATGGAAGCAATGGGTGCTGTCGTGGATGATCGTTTTGCCGTTGACGGTGTTTTTGCCTTGGGGGTTGGCGGTGGTGCTGGAGCTGTCTGATCTACGGCTGCCTGTCGGGGTATTCAAGGTCACGGTTGCCGGGTTGGTGTCGTTCAATATGGTGTATTGGCTGATGCCGTTGACGACGCGGTTGATGTCGCGGTGGTTGTTGAAGTGACGATCGGATGTGGCTCGCTCGCAGCTTGTTTAAACAGAAAAACCAGACACTTTTAAATGAAGCTTGCTGTTACCGCATCGAGGCTACAACGCCTTGCGCCACCCCCTACACGTAAGACAGAATCCGCCGGCTTGTGCGTCTGGGGCACGGGTTTTATCGTTTCCGGGTCACTGAAAAACAGTGATCGGGTTTGGTAGCCCGGTATTCCAGGCGCATATCGCCACCGTTTGCAGAGGTCGTTTGAATCTCTGTTGTTTATGGTGGCCATGCGCAGGGCTCCTTCGGGGGCGCCGGGTTCCTGGACCGGTCTACCAACCTGTGTATGGCCGCCACCCTGCGTTTGGTAGCAAAGGGTGATGGCTCCTCATTAGTTATTCCAGGAGTTTCATCTATGTTCAAACCTACGCCAAACCCACCGGAAACCGATCCGGCATCCCCCTACGAATCCCTCGATTCGAAAAAACTCCACGACGCCGCCGAACGCGCCCTCGACCACCACCTCAACCCGGGTGCCCACATCATGGCGAGCACTAATGAACCCGAACCCATGTTCCTCGCCAACCCCAAGTACGACACCGAATCCCTGCTGGCCAACGCCAGCGAATCACTGGGTTCGGCCACCACCATGCTCAGCAACTTCGCGGCATTGCTCGACAACTCATACCGCAAGACACTGCTGGGCATCACGCAAGTGGTGATGCTAGGGGAATTGGCCGTGAACCAGGCGCTGGATAACGTCGAGCCAAAAGAGTAACTCCACCTATTTGTGGCGAGGGGGCAAGCCCCCTCGCCACAATGAGCTGACCGGTAGCTGCCAATTAAACGATCTGATCCGTATTTTCCGTCGCCATCTGCCCCTGTAATGCACCCCGCCTGCAGCTCACAATGACAGCACGGTCCGCAGCCGCGCAGTCACTGCACCGTAAACTCATAATGTAGGAGGCCCTATGGGCAAGATGGCAATTTTCCTCGGTGGATTTCTGGTGTTAACCATTTTGATTGGCGCCTTGGCCACGATCTCTCCCGCTTAGTCCCTTCCTCCCGTCAGCACAAAGCAAAACGCCTCCACAGTGGGAGGCGTTGCCGGTTTGTGTTCAGCAATCACTCTGCCCGCCAGTGCCCGCCAGCGCCGCGCCTGCACGATCAGCGCCGGTGCAAGGTGCAGCACGATCATCCGCACCATGTGATGCGTCAGGATGAACACCACGTTGAGCCCGCCACTGAACGTGACGATGGCGATGGTTTCGATGGCGCCCGGCATGTACGCCAGCGCCCGGGAATGCGAAAACTGACCAGCAAGGTGATCGACAACAGTCGAACCAGGTGCGCGACGATCACTTTGCCGGACGCGCGTTCGGACTCGATCAAGTCGAAAACGGCGGCGAGTGCGCCCGGGTACACGGATAACATTGAGTCTTTGACGTTCCAGCCCGAGACCCTGAACAACCAGAAACCTGCCACCGTGCTTTGGACTGTCAGGCACAGAAGCATGAAACCGAGGCTGGGCAACATGGCCGCCACGGTGCGGTTGTCCCACGAGGTGAACATCAGACCGGTCGCGATCCCCAACACGATTTGCACGTAGCCAAGGCCGAAGGGCAGGGTGGGCGAGAAGTGCAGGTTGCTGGCAATCAACGCGCTCGCGAGTATCGAGCCCAGCAACAGTCCATGGGGGATTGCGGCGTGCTGCAACAGGGTGCCACTTGCAGCCCGCACTCACCTGCGTGGGCAAGGGAAAAGAATTTTCAAAAGAGGGTTGACCACGTATTTGAATACTGTACTATTCGCCTCCCGCTAACGAGCAGTGTGATGCTGCTTCTGGCTTAAGCGATTGATTTTGTTAATAAAATCAGGAGTTTTTAAGGGTTGCTACTTGAGGAGTCGTGCTGTAGAGTGCGCGCCTCGGTTGAGACGAAAGATCTTAACCAACCGCTCTTTAACAACTGAATCAAGCAATTCGTGTGGGTGCTTGTGGGGTCAGACTGATAGTCAACAAGATTATCAGCATCACAAGTTACTCCGCGAGAAATCAAAGATGTAGCCAACGATTGCTGAGCCAAGTTTAGGGTTTCTTAAAAACCCAAAGATGTTTGAACTGAAGAGTTTGATCATGGCTCAGATTGAACGCTGGCGGCAGGCCTAACACATGCAAGTCGAGCGGCAGCACGGGTACTTGTACCTGGTGGCGAGCGGCGGACGGGTGAGTAATGCCTAGGAATCTGCCTGGTAGTGGGGGATAACGCTCGGAAACGGACGCTAATACCGCATACGTCCTACGGGAGAAAGCAGGGGACCTTCGGGCCTTGCGCTATCAGATGAGCCTAGGTCGGATTAGCTAGTTGGTGAGGTAATGGCTCACCAAGGCGACGATCCGTAACTGGTCTGAGAGGATGATCAGTCACACTGGAACTGAGACACGGTCCAGACTCCTACGGGAGGCAGCAGTGGGGAATATTGGACAATGGGCGAAAGCCTGATCCAGCCATGCCGCGTGTGTGAAGAAGGTCTTCGGATTGTAAAGCACTTTAAGTTGGGAGGAAGGGCATTTACCTAATACGTAAGTGTTTTGACGTTACCGACAGAATAAGCACCGGCTAACTCTGTGCCAGCAGCCGCGGTAATACAGAGGGTGCAAGCGTTAATCGGAATTACTGGGCGTAAAGCGCGCGTAGGTGGTTTGTTAAGTTGGATGTGAAATCCCCGGGCTCAACCTGGGAACTGCATTCAAAACTGACAAGCTAGAGTATGGTAGAGGGTGGTGGAATTTCCTGTGTAGCGGTGAAATGCGTAGATATAGGAAGGAACACCAGTGGCGAAGGCGACCACCTGGACTGATACTGACACTGAGGTGCGAAAGCGTGGGGAGCAAACAGGATTAGATACCCTGGTAGTCCACGCCGTAAACGATGTCAACTAGCCGTTGGGAGCCTTGAGCTCTTAGTGGCGCAGCTAACGCATTAAGTTGACCGCCTGGGGAGTACGGCCGCAAGGTTAAAACTCAAATGAATTGACGGGGGCCCGCACAAGCGGTGGAGCATGTGGTTTAATTCGAAGCAACGCGAAGAACCTTACCAGGCCTTGACATCCAATGAACTTTCCAGAGATGGATTGGTGCCTTCGGGAACATTGAGACAGGTGCTGCATGGCTGTCGTCAGCTCGTGTCGTGAGATGTTGGGTTAAGTCCCGTAACGAGCGCAACCCTTGTCCTTAGTTACCAGCACGTAATGGTGGGCACTCTAAGGAGACTGCCGGTGACAAACCGGAGGAAGGTGGGGATGACGTCAAGTCATCATGGCCCTTACGGCCTGGGCTACACACGTGCTACAATGGTCGGTACAGAGGGTTGCCAAGCCGCGAGGTGGAGCTAATCCCAGAAAACCGATCGTAGTCCGGATCGCAGTCTGCAACTCGACTGCGTGAAGTCGGAATCGCTAGTAATCGCGAATCAGAATGTCGCGGTGAATACGTTCCCGGGCCTTGTACACACCGCCCGTCACACCATGGGAGTGGGTTGCACCAGAAGTAGCTAGTCTAACCTTCGGGAGGACGGTTACCACGGTGTGATTCATGACTGGGGTGAAGTCGTAACAAGGTAGCCGTAGGGGAACCTGCGGCTGGATCACCTCCTTAATCGACGACATCAGCTGCTCCATAAGTTCCCACACGAATTGCTTGATTCATTGAAGAAGACGAGAGGCCAGCCTTTAAGGTGGTCTGCTTAGTTAAAGTTTAGAAATGAGTATTCCGTTGTGAATATTGATTTCTAGTCTTTGATTAGATCGTTCTTTAAAAATTTGGGTATGTGATAGAAAGATAGACTGAACGTTACTTTCACTGGTAACGGATCAGGCTAAGGTAAAATTTGTGAGTTGCTCTTAATTGAGTATTATCGAATTTTCGGCGAATGTCGTCTTCACAGTATAACCAGATTGCTTGGGGTTATATGGTCAAGTGAAGAAGCGCATACGGTGGATGCCTTGGCAGTCAGAGGCGATGAAAGACGTGGTAGCCTGCGAAAAGCTTCGGGGAGTCGGCAAACAGACTTTGATCCGGAGATGTCTGAATGGGGGAACCCAGCCATCATAAGATGGTTATCTTAAGCTGAATACATAGGCTTAAGAGGCGAACCAGGGGAACTGAAACATCTAAGTACCCTGAGGAAAAGAAATCAACCGAGATTCCCTTAGTAGTGGCGAGCGAACGGGGACTAGCCCTTAAGTGGCTTTGAGATTAGCGGAACGCTCTGGAAAGTGCGGCCATAGTGGGTGATAGCCCTGTACGCGAAAATCTCTTAGTCATGAAATCGAGTAGGACGGAGCACGAGAAACTTTGTCTGAATATGGGGGGACCATCCTCCAAGGCTAAATACTACTGACTGACCGATAGTGAACTAGTACCGTGAGGGAAAGGCGAAAAGAACCCCGGAGAGGGGAGTGAAATAGATCCTGAAACCGTATGCGTACAAGCAGTGGGAGCCCACTTTGTTGGGTGACTGCGTACCTTTTGTATAATGGGTCAGCGACTTATTTTCAGTGGCGAGCTTAACCGAATAGGGGAGGCGTAGCGAAAGCGAGTCTTAATAGGGCGTCTAGTCGCTGGGAATAGACCCGAAACCGGGCGATCTATCCATGGGCAGGTTGAAGGTTGGGTAACACTAACTGGAGGACCGAACCGACTACCGTTGAAAAGTTAGCGGATGACCTGTGGATCGGAGTGAAAGGCTAATCAAGCTCGGAGATAGCTGGTTCTCCTCGAAAGCTATTTAGGTAGCGCCTCATGTATCACTGTAGGGGGTAGAGCACTGTTTCGGCTAGGGGGTCATCCCGACTTACCAAACCGATGCAAACTCCGAATACCTACAAGTGCCGAGCATGGGAGACACACGGCGGGTGCTAACGTCCGTCGTGAAAAGGGAAACAACCCAGACCGTCAGCTAAGGTCCCAAAGTTATGGTTAAGTGGGAAACGATGTGGGAAGGCTTAGACAGCTAGGAGGTTGGCTTAGAAGCAGCCACCCTTTAAAGAAAGCGTAATAGCTCACTAGTCGAGTCGGCCTGCGCGGAAGATGTAACGGGGCTCAAACCATACACCGAAGCTACGGGTATCACTTAGGTGATGCGGTAGAGGAGCGTTCTGTAAGCCTGTGAAGGTGAGTTGAGAAGCTTGCTGGAGGTATCAGAAGTGCGAATGCTGACATGAGTAACGACAATGGGTGTGAAAAACACCCACGCCGAAAGACCAAGGTTTCCTGCGCAACGTTAATCGACGCAGGGTTAGTCGGTCCCTAAGGCGAGGCTGAAAAGCGTAGTCGATGGAAAACAGGTTAATATTCCTGTACTTCTGGTTATTGCGATGGAGGGACGGAGAAGGCTAGGCCAGCTTGGCGTTGGTTGTCCAAGTTTAAGGTGGTAGGCTGGAATCTTAGGTAAATCCGGGATTCTAAGGCCGAGAGCTGATGACGAGTGTTCTTTTAGAACACGAAGTGGTTGATGCCATGCTTCCAAGAAAAGCTTCTAAGCTTCAGGTAACCAGGAACCGTACCCCAAACCGACACAGGTGGTTGGGTAGAGAATACCAAGGCGCTTGAGAGAACTCGGGTGAAGGAACTAGGCAAAATGGCACCGTAACTTCGGGAGAAGGTGCGCCGGTGAGGGTGAAGCATTTACTGCGTAAGCCCATGCCGGTCGAAGATACCAGGCCGCTGCGACTGTTTATTAAAAACACAGCACTCTGCAAACACGAAAGTGGACGTATAGGGTGTGACGCCTGCCCGGTGCCGGAAGGTTAATTGATGGGGTTAGCTAACGCGAAGCTCTTGATCGAAGCCCCGGTAAACGGCGGCCGTAACTATAACGGTCCTAAGGTAGCGAAATTCCTTGTCGGGTAAGTTCCGACCTGCACGAATGGCGTAACGATGGCGGCGCTGTCTCCACCCGAGACTCAGTGAAATTGAAATCGCTGTGAAGATGCAGTGTATCCGCGGCTAGACGGAAAGACCCCGTGAACCTTTACTATAGCTTTGCACTGGACTTTGAATTTGCTTGTGTAGGATAGGTGGGAGGCTTTGAAGCGTGGACGCCAGTTCGCGTGGAGCCAACCTTGAAATACCACCCTGGCAACTTTGAGGTTCTAACTCAGGTCCGTTATCCGGATCGAGGACAGTGTATGGTGGGTAGTTTGACTGGGGCGGTCTCCTCCTAAAGAGTAACGGAGGAGTACGAAGGTGCGCTCAGACCGGTCGGAAATCGGTCGTAGAGTATAAAGGCAAAAGCGCGCTTGACTGCGAGACAGACACGTCGAGCAGGTACGAAAGTAGGTCTTAGTGATCCGGTGGTTCTGTATGGAAGGGCCATCGCTCAACGGATAAAAGGTACTCCGGGGATAACAGGCTGATACCGCCCAAGAGTTCATATCGACGGCGGTGTTTGGCACCTCGATGTCGGCTCATCACATCCTGGGGCTGAAGCCGGTCCCAAGGGTATGGCTGTTCGCCATTTAAAGTGGTACGCGAGCTGGGTTTAGAACGTCGTGAGACAGTTCGGTCCCTATCTGCCGTGGACGTTTGAGATTTGAGAGGGGCTGCTCCTAGTACGAGAGGACCGGAGTGGACGAACCTCTGGTGTTCCGGTTGTCACGCCAGTGGCATTGCCGGGTAGCTATGTTCGGAATAGATAACCGCTGAAAGCATCTAAGCGGGAAACTAGCCTCAAGATGAGATCTCACTGGGACCTTGAGTCCCCTGAAGGGCCGTCGAAGACTACGACGTTGATAGGTTGGGTGTGTAAGCGCTGTGAGGCGTTGAGCTAACCAATACTAATTGCCCGTGAGGCTTGACCATATAACACCCAAGCAATTTGCTTGCTTCGAGCCCAAAGGCGAAAGAGCACCAGATTGCGGTGTGTGAAGACGAAACGAACCGAAAGTTCGAGATACTCACAAAACACCAAGCTGTCACATACCCATTCGCTGGAGCGTGAACCCGCAAGGGCCCACGACCTGGCTACCGAATTTCTTGACGACCATAGAGCATTGGAACCACCTGATCCCATCCCGAACTCAGCAGTGAAACGATGCATCGCCGATGGTAGTGTGGGGTTTCCCCATGTGAGAGTAGGTCATCGTCAAGATTAAATTCCGAAACCCCAATTGCGAAAGCAATTGGGGTTTTGTTTTGCCCGCAGGAAAGTGGCGTGACCAGTCAAACTGGCTTTAGTGTCACGAACTGGCATGGAGTCGGGAAACAGCCGGGGATACCTGTTTGCGATGGGGACAGACCAGACTCAGCGGTAAACCCTCACCCGGATGATTCTCCATCAACACCACAAGTCGTCCTGCCGTGACATCTGCGCTCACATCCAGCCAGGACTTGTAGGCGATGCCTTCGCCTTCAATGGCCCAGCGCCGGGCTATATCGGCGCGGGAACCCAGGTTCCACTTATCGATTGCGGTCCTCAAGGCTAAAGCGGGTAAGCAGCAGGCCTTGAAAGCAGCACTCCTGGCCTTGATCGAACCGACACGAGAGGAGCCAGGAAACCTGGATTACGTCTTGTTTGAACGACAGGATGAACCCGGCACGTTCTTCATGCGCGAGGCCTTCAAGGATCCGGCTGCACTCGATGCGCATTTTGCCATGCCGTACTTTCAGCGGTTTGCCGCCGCCAGCGACGACCTGCTGGCCGAACCCTTGCAGCTTATATTCCTTGAGCAGATTTCGACTTAGAGTGACTCAGTGCTGCATCAGCTACTTAACCGGCCAGACGCACTCAGTGCGTCTGATGGTCAGTCCTATGTATCGAGGGCTCTGCTGTGAAAGATTCTGCGCAACAGCCACAGGCTGCAACACCTGTCCACGAGGACATTGACGTCATCGAGACCAACGAGTGGCTTGACGCCCTGGCGGGTGTCGCCCGGGTCTCAGGCGCCCCGCGGGTCCGCTTCCTGTTGCAGCGTCTGGCCGAGCAAGCCAACCGCCTCGGGATTCAATCAGCGTCCAACGCCCATTCGCTCTACCAGAACACCTTGGCGGTAGAGCAACAACCGGTGTACCCCGGCGACCTGGTGATGGAGGAACGCATCACTTCGATCATTCGCTGGAATGCCTTGGCGATGGTGGCGCGAGCGAATAAAGCCTACGGCGAACTCGGTGGCCACATTGCCAGTTTCGCCTCGGCCGCAGAAGTTTTCGAGGTCGGCTTCAATCATTTCTTCCGGGCCGATAACGCCGAGGGGCGGGGCGATCTGGTGTACTTCCAGGCGCACTCTGCGCCCGGCGTCTATGCACGAGCCTTTCTGGAAGGGCGTCTGCAAGAGGCGCAACTGGAACGCTATCGGCAAGAGGTCGACGGCGGAGGCTTATGCTCTTATCCGCACCCTTGGTTGATGCCTGACTTCTGGCAGTTTCCGACGGGCTCGATGGGCATCGGCCCCATCAATGCGATTTACCAGGCGCGCTTCCTGCGTTACTTGCAGCACCGCGGCATTGCAACGACGGATAGCCGCCGGGTGTGGGGCGTGTTTGGCGATGGCGAAATGGACGAGCCCGAGTCGATCGCTGCGCTGTCACTGGCGGCACGTGAAAGCCTGGACAACATCACCTTTGTGATCAATTGCAACCTGCAACGCCTGGACGGTCCGGTCAGGGGCAATGGCCAGATCATCCAGGAACTGGAATCGCTTTTCAGCGGAGCCGGATGGAATGTAATCAAAGTGCTGTGGGGATCTGACTGGGATGCCTTGTTTGCCCGGGATCACGGGCAAGCGTTGTTGCGTCATTTCTCGCAGATGGTGGATGGGCAATACCAGACCCTGGGCGCCAATGACGGTGCTTACAACCTCAGTCATTTCTTTAACCAGGATCCGCAACTGCAAGCACTCGTTTCACACATGAGCACCGAGCAGATCGAAGCCCTGCGCCGGGGCGGACACGATTTTCGCAAGTTGCACGCGGCGTTCGAGGCGGCCAGGCGGCATAAGGGCCGGCCGACTGTGATCCTGGCGAAAACCAAGAAGGGTTATGGCATGGGCCAGATCGGTGAGTCGCGCAACACCGCTCACCAGCAGAAAAAACTCGATGTCGATGCCCTTAAAGCCTTTCGTGATCGTTTCGCCTTGCCGCTGGACGATCAAGCGGTGGAGGAGCTTCGCTTCTACCGACCGGCAGATGACAGTCCCGAGTTGCGTTATCTCCATCAGCAACGTCGTGCGCTGGGCGGCTACCTTCCCAAGCGCAGCAGCCAGGCAGCGACCATTGGCGTCCCGCCGCTCGACAGTTATGCGCGCTTCGCGTTGAGTGCCGATGATCGAGAAATTTCAACAACGATGGCCGTGGTGCGGCTGTTCACCCACCTGATCAAGGACAAACAACTGGGACCCCGCATCGTCCCCATCGTCGCCGATGAGGCGCGCACGTTCGGCATGGCCAATCTGTTTCGCCAGATCGGTATCTACTCGTCAGTCGGGCAACTTTACGAGCCGGAAGATGCCCATGCCCTGTTGTACTACAAGGAGTCGACCGACGGGCAATTGCTGGAGGAGGGCATCACCGAGGCCGGCGCAATCTCATCATGGACGGCCGCGGCAACGTCTTACAGCGTCAACGGCGAAGCCATGCTGCCGTTCTACATTTATTACTCCATGTTTGGTTTCCAGCGCATCGGCGACTTGATCTGGGCCGCTGCCGATCAGCGCGCGCGAGGGTTTCTGATCGGCGCCACGTCCGGGCGGACGACGCTGGCCGGGGAGGGGCTGCAGCATCAGGATGGCTCCAGCCAGTTGATAGCATCGACTGTGCCCAACTGCCGGGCCTATGACCCGGCATTTGCCAGTGAAGCAGCCGTGATCATTGATCATGGATGTCGACGCATGCTCGAGCAGCAAAAGGATGAGTTTTACTACCTGACAGTGACCAACGAAAACTACGTTCAGGCGTCACTCGAGCCGAGCCAGTATGAGGATGTCATCCGCGGCATGCGCTTGTATGAACGAGTGGGCGCCGATACCCCCGCAGTCCGCCTGCTGGGCTCGGGGGCTATTTTGCGCGAGGTGATAGCGGCGGCACAGATCCTCGACGAACAATGGCAACTGAGCAGCGAAATCTGGAGTGTCAGCAGTTTTTCCGAATTGGCTCGCGACGCACGTGAAGTGCAACGTCAGCAACTGTTCGGCGGGGACTTCGCGTTCACGAGTCATGTGCAGGCCTGCCTGCCAGGACTCGTTCCGATCGTTGCAGCCAGTGACTATGTCCGCGGGTATGTGCAACTCATCGCGCCTTATGTACAGGCGCCCTTCAATAGCCTGGGAACTGATGGCTTTGGCCGTAGCGACACGCGTTCGGCCTTGCGCGACTTTTTTGAAGTCGATCGCTATCACATCGTGCTGGCGGCGCTCGCCATGGTGGATACGCAGGCTCATGCCAAGGCCCGCGCGCAATACGGCATTGAAGCTGTTGACGAAGCGCCTTGGAATCGATGAGTGGGCATTCTTCGCTTCAACTCGAACTCGATTTGCAAGCGCCTGACGCCTCGAATTTCTCTCATGGTGGTCCGGAAATGATCTTTCGAATGTAATGACAGCAATTTCAATATTGAAATTAGTTTCAATATTGAATACCTTGACCCTGCCTGACGATGAGACCTGCGTGCCTCACGACTTCAATCACAACAAGGGCTCGAGATGAACAACAACAAGAACGTTTGCCAATTGCCTCCCTCCACCGTCGACGTGCTGGTCATCGGTAACGGTCCGGTAGGTGCAACCATTGCGGCGCTGCTCGGCCGCTATGGGGTCACGACCCTGGTGCTGGACAAGACCCATGAGGTCGTCCTGATGCCTCGCGCCATTGCGCTGGACAACGAGGCGTTGCGCATCCTGCAACTCGCTGGTTTGTCGGAAGACGCTTTCGAGAAGATCGCTATTCCTGAAGTAAGAATGCACTCCCCGGTGCTCGGGCAATTCGGTCGCGCCAATACCGAGGGGTGCATCGACGGTCATCCGAAGCTGGTTACGTTCTATCAACCCGACCTCGAACACGCGATGCGCAGCCAGGTTTCCCGGTTGAAGTCAGTGACCAGCCTGGGTGGCTTCGAGCTTGAAAGTCTGGTCGAGGAGGCGGATGGCATTGTCGCCTCCGTACGGGATCAAGACGGGCAATCGCATTCCGTTCGCGCCCAGTACCTGGTCGGTGCGGATGGCGCAAGCTCCAGGATCAGAGCACTGATCGGCCAGGAGTTCGAAGGGCAGACCTATGCAGAGGATTGGCTGATTGTCGATGTCAAAAACCGGCATGAGTCAGCGATTGATCACATTGAGTTTATCTGTAATCCGCAGCGCCCAACGCCGCACATGCCTGCCCCGGGCGGCAGGGAGCGTTGGGAGTTCATGCTGCAACCCGGTGAATGCCGGGAAGAACTGGAAAGCCCGGAAAGCATCGCCCGGTTGATCGCGCCATGGATCAACCCGCAGGAGCTGGAAATCGAGCGCAAGGCGGTGTATCGATTCCACGCGCGCTGCTGCAAAAGATTCAGCAAGGGTCGCGTTTTTCTCGCTGGCGACGCTGCGCACATCACCCCTCCATTTGTCGGGCAAGGCCTGGTAGCGGGGCTGCGAGATGGCGCCAACCTTGCCTGGAAACTGGCCTGGGTTCTTCGCGGCCATGCCGCCCCTGCAATACTCGATACCTATGACGTAGAGCGCCGTCCCCATGCCCAGGCGATGATCAATCTGGCAAAACTCATGGGTCGTCTGGTGATGCCCAGGAACAAGATTGCAGCGTTCTTCATCCACGGCCTGATGCGCACGCTGGCGTTGACCCCCGCGACCAGGAGGTACTTCGAGCAGTTGGACATCAAGCCGAAGAACACCTTCACACACGGCCTGTTCGTGCAGCATCGGCGGGGCGACAAACTGGTGCGTGGCAGCCTGTTTCCCCAAGCCTGGATTCGCACCCTGCAAAAGCAGATCAAGCTGAGCGACGATGCGCTTGGAGACAACCTGACCCTGGTTGGATTCGGTGTAGACCCGTTGTCACTGCTCACCCCTGATCAGATCATTGCCTGGGGAAAAATGGGCGGCCATTTCCTCGAGGTCAGAACACGCGGCCAACGCTCCGGCGGCGGCTGTGACTTCATTGAAGACATGAACCATGACATCCTGCCACTGGCTCCCAAAGGAACGCTGGTCGCGGTTCGTCCCGACCGGATCATCATGCATCACGCCCCAGGCGCAGAGGTGGGCAGTCTGCTTCGAGATTGCAGGAGCCTGCTGGGTAGCGAAGACGCCACGGTTGATAGCGTTTCCATTACTATCAACGAGCCCACCAGATTACGAGCCTGATCATGCATTCCCCCATTCTTCCTTTAGAAGCTGCTGAACCAGAACCTCTCACGAGAGGCCACAAGAAACGCGAGCGCACCCGTCGCGGCCTGGTGGACGCGGCGTTGCGTCTTGTTGCACGCAAGGAAGTGGGGGAAATCGCGTTGCTCGAAGTCGCCGCGGAAGCTGCGGTATCCAACGGCACCATCTACAACTATTTTCGAACGCGCGACGAAGTACTGGAGGCCGTGGGCATTGCCATGGCCGCCGAGTTTTCCGATGCCATATCCGTCTTGAGCGCGGACGAGCAGTGCGGTGCGCAGCGGCTTTCGATTGGGGTTCGCATGTTTGTCTGTCGGGCCGCCGCCGACCACCAATGGGCGAATGCGCTGCTGCGCATCATCCATTTCGACCAGACCATGCGCTCGCGTCTGGCTGCCCATGTCCTGGGCGATCTGCGTGAGGGGCTGCGCGCGGGCACTTTTGCTTACGTGGACGAAGGGGTCGCCCTGGACATCGTCTTATCCTGCACAACCGGAGCAATGCGCTCGGTTGTCGAAGGGCGTGCGGGCGCGGAGCACGATGTGCGGGTCGCGGAAATGACGCTCCAGGCTCTGGGCGTGACACCCGCCAAAGCCCGGAAAATCGCTGGTAAGCCGCTACCCACCTGATCTGATGTGATTCAGCAAACCAAATTGATCACCTGTCAGAGATACGGTGCAGCTGAGCGCGCGTGTTCATTTTTCATGTGCCAAACCTGCCGGCGGTCTAGTCGTATCCATCCGTTTCCATCGGCATATAACGGTTTCCGTTGAGTTGGACGTGCTTCAGCGCCAAAACGTTGTTGACGATAACTGAACACGCGTGTTCAATATGGCCATAAGGTAATCCTGGAGAGAGCACCGTGCAATCCCTGAATCCAACACAGCGCCGCATTCATCAAGCCGCCTTTCGGCTGTTCGCTGAAAGAGGCACCTCACAAGTGAACATTCTCGACCTCGCACAAGAGGCCGGCGTGGCGCGTGGAACCGTCTATAGCAACATCGACAACATGGAAAGCCTGTTCGAAGCCGTCGCTGGCCAACTGGCGAGGGAGATGCATGAGCGCGTCAACAAGAGCTTCGATTCCCTCACCGATCCGGCGCAGCGCCTGGCCAATGGCATTCGATTCTTCATCCGTCGAGCGCACGAGGATTCCCAGTGGGGGGCATTCATCCATAAGTTCGCCATGAGCAATGCGTCATTGCGCGAAATGTTCAGCAGCCAGGCGACCACGGACCTTCTGAGCGGGCTTTCCACCGGGCGCTACACGTTTCAGCAGGCGCAGTTGCTCTCAGTGCTGACGCTGATATCGAGCAGCGTACTGGGCTCGATTTTCTTGGTGCTGGAAGGTCACCGGACGTGGCGCGAATCGGGCTCTGACACCGCCGAGCTGGTACTGCGGGCATTGGGTGTGCCACCGGATGAGGCACGCGCGATGGCGACAATAGAGTTGCCGGCGCTTCCGTCTCTGGACTGAGCCCTAACTGATTCAACTAGAAAACACCCCTGTTTTTTCAGGGGTTCGGGACTGCTTTGCCCTGAAAAAACCGGAAAACAAAAACAATGAATGACATAAACCAATTGCACCGGTTGGCGACACCACAACCCTCCCGGCATCCACAACCGACCGTGAAGGCCCGGGATCTGACTCACCTGATCTTTCAACGGCCGGACTTGAATGAGGCGGCGCGGTTCCTGACCGACTTCGGCCTGACGGTCAATCGGCAGGACGCCGATACGCTGTATCTGCGGGCCACCGACGCCACTTCCTATTGCTACCGTGTCCATCGTGCCGAGCAGGCACGATTTATCGGCTTCGGACTCGCAGTGTCGTCGCTTGAAGATCTGGAAAAGCTCGCTCAAATTCCAGGGGCGTCATCGGTAGAAAAGTCGGAGCATCCTGGCAAAGGGTTTTCCGTCCGGCTGACCGATCCTTCCGGTTTTATCGTGGAAGCGGTTTGCGACCAGGCCCCCGGCAAGGCGCTGGCACACAGAGCGCCTCTGCACTGGAATCTGGCGCACGAGCAGCCACGAATCAATGCCACGCAGCGCCCGCCGATTGCGCCCCCTGAAGTCCTCAAACTTGGCCACATCGTCATTGAAGTGGCCGACTATCAGGCGACCTGCGCCTGGTATACGGAGCATTTCGGGTTGATTCCCAGCGATGTGCAGGTGCTTCCCGACGGCACGCCTATCGTCACTTTCATGCGCCTTGATCTTGGTGACAGTCCCGCGGATCACCATACGCTCGCGATTGCGCAAGGGTTCATGGCGACCTACAGCCATAGCGCCTATGAAGTCGTCGATGCAGACGCGGTGGGCATGGGGCAACGCGTCCTGCGCGAGCGCGGTTGGCAACACTCATGGGGCATCGGCCGGCACATTCTGGGCAGCCAGATCTTCGATTACTGGCAAGACCCATGGGGCGACAAGCACGAGCATTACTGCGACGGGGATCTGTTCACGGCCACTCGGCCGACGGGTATTCATCCGGTAAGCCCAGAGGCAATGGCCCAGTGGGGGCAGCGCATGCCCAAGAGTTTTACCAAACCCAAGATAAGCCTGGCCAACCTGCGTGCACTGATCCGCAACCTACGACGCAGCCCGGATTTGACCTTGCGCAAGTTGATGACCCTCATGCGGATGTTCGGGTAGAGCCGCCATGTCGAAAAACTCAACCCGGTTTCGTCGACGGGACGTACTTAAAGCCGGCGCTTTGATTGCTGGCGGTGCGTGGGTCTACACCGTTGCCGGCCCCGTTTCAGAACAACACCATAGTTCCCGCGCCACCGAGCCCGGGACAAACGCCGCTCCAGGAGTACCTTCAATGTCTGCTGTACACATCGTCCGCTTCGAATTTGAGAACGGTATCCACTGGGGCGTGCTTCGCCAGGGCCGTATTACGGTGGTCCCCGGTGTTTTTGAAACCACCGGTGACTTCATTCGCCAGAACAGTATCGATGACCTCGCTCACTTAAAAGGTACAGAGCTTGCGGAGGGCGAAGTGAAGCTGCTGTCGCCGGTGACCCGTAACCAGCAGTTCGTCTGCCAGGGCGCCAATTACCGTCAGCACATGATCGAGTCGGGCATGGACCCCGACGCGAAGAAATTCAACATGATCTTCAGCAAGGCAACCAGTTGCCTGGTGGCGGCTGACAGCGACCTGATCAAGCCGCGCACCGTGCGCTTCCTCGATTACGAAATTGAACTGGGTCTGGTGATGAAGCGCGCGATCACCGGTGCTGTTGCTGTCACCGACGCCAATCTGCATGAGTTCATTGCAGGCGTCGTCATCGTAAACGACTACTCGGCGCGAGACGTTCAGATTCCGCAGATGCAGTTCTACAAGGGCAAGAGCTTCCGCACTTTTGGTCCGGTCGGCCCGTACCTCTGTCTGCTGGATGCCAAGGACATGCATTACCTCAAAGCATTGCAACTGCGCCTGACCGTCAACGACCAGGTGCGACAGAACGACAGCACGGCCAACCTGGTTTACGGCCCCGCTGAAACCCTGACCGAGCTCTCGTCCGTGCAAGATCTCGACGTTGGCGACCTGATCGCTACCGGCACGCCTGCGGGCTGCGCTCTGACGATTCCTTCGCCTGCCAAACAGCGCATTGCGGCCCTGATGCCAGAAGCCACCAAATGGAAACTTTTCCTCAAGGCGCAAGAGGGGCGCACGCAATATCTCAAGGCCGGAGACGTGGTCGAGGCACGCATTCGCAGCGCCGATGGCGTGGTCGACCTCGGCGTGCAACGCAACCGCGTCGTGGAGCAAGCCTGATGGTGGTGCAGACCCTGTGCGACATCGAACGTCTCGAACGAGTCCCGTTGTCGGAGCGTGGCCTGGCTTCCAGCACGTATGAAGCGCTGCGCCAGGCGGCCGAGAGCAACCCGCAGGCACCGGCGCTTAGTTTCTTCGCTGATGCTGCGGATTTCAAACACACCTTTGAGTGGGATTACGCCCGGCTCTTCGCGGAGATCACCCGCGCGGCCAATGCCTTCCATGACCTGGGCATAACATCGGGTGAGGTGCTGGCCTTCATCCTGCCCAATCTGCCGGAAACCCATTTCACGATTTGGGGCGGGGAGGCGGCCGGCATCGTCATGGCTATCAATCCGCTGCTCGAGGCCACGCAGATGGCGAGCTTGCTCAATGCCGCGAAGGTATCCGTGGTGGTGACACTCGCGCCGACGCCGGGCAGCGATCTGTGGCCCAAACTGGCTTCGCAGCTGCATCAGCTACCCACGGTCCGGCAGGTGGTCTGGGTCAGCATGGAACCCTATGCCCCCGAGCCGGTGCGTGGTGCCCTGAAAGCCGCGGCACTGATGGAGCGAGGCCAGCACCGCGATATCGAGATCCACGATTGGCAATCGCTGATGAGCACTCAGCCGCACACCCACCTGAAGAGCGGTCGGCAAATCCGCCCGGATGAGTGCTCTTCCTACATCTGTACGGGCGGCACCACCGGGCTGCCCAAGATCGCCGCGCGTACCCATGGCTCGGAAGTCTTCAATGCATGGGCCGTGGCCGCTCACTTGCAGCCACGCAGTGGTGGACAGGTGATCTTTTGTGGCCTGCCGCTGTTTCATGTCAATGGACAAATGGTGACCGGGTTGATGTCGTGGACTCAAGGCGATCATGTGATACTCGGGACACCTCATGGGTACCGTGGCGAGGGGGTGATTGCACGGTTCTGGGAGATGGTCGAGCACTTCGGAATCAACCTCTTTTCCGGCGTACCGACTGTCTATGCCGCACTGCTGCAAAACGAATGGCAGGGCCGCGACCTCTCCAGTCTTCGCTTTGCAATGTGTGGCGCCGCGCCCATGCCGGCCGAGCTTTTCCGCGAGTTCGAGCGCCGGACCGGGGTAAAGATCCTGGAAGGTTACGGCCTGACTGAAGGGGCCTGCGTTTCCTCAATCAATCCGCCCCATGGCGAGCGTAGTATCGGCTCCATCGGGATACGGATCGCCTACCAGAAGATGCGCGCGGTCTTGCTCGACGATGCTGGAGCGTACCTGCGTGACGCCGAAGTGGATGAGATCGGCCTCATCACGATCAGCGGCCCGAATCTTTTCGAAGGCTATCTGGAGGAGCGTCATAACCACGGCCTCTGGATCGATATCGACGGTCAGCGCTGGCTGAATACGGGCGACTTGGGTCGTCAGGATGCGCAGGGTTACTTCTGGCTGACCGGTCGCAAGAAGGAGTTGATCATTCGCGGCGGTCACAACATCGATCCCAAGCAAATCGAGGAGGCTCTGCAAGCGCATCCCGCCGTCGCCCTGGCCGCTGCCATCGGCAGCCCCGATGCCTACTCGGGCGAAGTGCCGGTAGCCTACATTCAGCTGCGCCCCGGGCAAGTGTGCAACGCCGAAGAACTTGAGGCGTTTGCGCATCTGCACATCAGCGAGCGAGCAGCAGTGCCCAAGCGCATTGAAATCCTTGGTGCGTTGCCACTGACGGCCGTCGGCAAGATATTCAAACCCGCCTTGCAGCAGCGCGAGATTGCCAGAGTCGTCCGTCAGGAAGCAGGGCGCCTGGGGCTTTTGGACATTGCTGTCGAGGTCGTGCAGGACAATCGCCGTGGGCATGTCGCCTGCATCCGGGCCGGAACTGGCCAGGAACTATTGGCTCCGCTCCTGGGGCGCTACAGCTTTCAAATCGAGTGGCTTGGTTAAGTCCCTGATTCTAATCCGGCCATCAAGCCCTGGCGCTGTTTAGCCAGGGCCTTTTACACAACGTCGATCAACGCCAACCGGCACTGAAAAGTGCACAGGACGGCGAAGCCTTGCCTGCGTGAAATCAATAAAAACAATAAACCAGAGGTGGAAAATGAAACTCAAAAGCCGTGTGATTCCGTGTCTCTTTGCTCAGCGAAAGTGCGTTGCCTGGATCAAGTTCACCGGTGCCATGGCACTCTTTGGCGCCTCTACAGTTGCAAGCGCCAATGGCATTGCCCTTAACGAACAAAGTGCAAGCAGTGCAGGAACGGCGTATGCGGGAAGGTCGTCTTCGGCGCTGGATGCCAGCACTATTTACGGAAACCCTGCCGGCTTGACCAAATTGAAACGCAGCGAGATTTCCGGCGGGGCTGCGCTCGTGTCGGTGAGTGACGACATCAGTGATGCGCAAAGCAGTGCAGCAGGAACCAACAAAGGGGATTCGGTCCCTTTGGGCGTCGTGCCCTTCGCCTATATGTCGACACCCCTTGATGAGCGTTTTTCGATGGGGCTGGGCCTCTATGCCCCGAGTGGCCTGATCAATGATTACGAGCGCTCTTTTCAAGGCCGTTACCATGGTTCCTATAGCACGACCAAGGAGATAACCCTTCAGCCCACCCTTGCCTGGCGGATCAATGATTTCGTGTCCATTGGTGGCGGGCCGACCCTGAACCGTTTCAATGCAAAGCTTCAGAATTACCTGGCCACTGGTGCCCTGAACAACGGTCAGGACACCCTGGTCACCATCAAAGGCGACGACACGGCGATTGGCTACAACGTCGGCCTGTTGGTCGATTTCAGTGAGGCAACGAGTTGGGGGATTACCTATCACTCGAAGGTGAACTATCACCTCAAGGGGCATACCGACGTTTCCGGTTCCCCGAGCGTTGTCCCGCTGGACGGAAGTTATGACGCCAAGCTGGATCTGACCATGCCCGAATCAGTGGACACGTCCATCACCCATCGATTCAACAGTCGCTGGACCGGATACCTGGGGACTACCTGGACACGATGGAGCCGGATCCAGCAGGTCGAGGCCATCAACAGCGGTCTTTCCCCCCTGGGCCAGGCGGCCGGCCTGGGCCGTGTGACTGAAGAAATGAACTGGCGCGACACGTGGTCCACTGCGGTAGGCGCATCCTATCAATTGAACCAGCAATGGCTGTTGCGCGCAGGCTACGCCTATGATCCGTCGCCCATCAGAAATGCCGATCGCAGCGTGCGCATTCCGGTCGGGAATCGCCAGGCCGTGACCCTTGGCGGCGCTTACTCGCCGAACCCCGATCTGACGATAGACTTTGCTTATGGTTATCTCTGGGATTCCAAAGTCTCTGTCAAGCAGTCGAACAACTCCGGTTTGCAACCGGAATACCGCGCCTACTATGAAAACAGTGCGAATGGCATTTCGGTGCAGGCAACTTATCGGTACTGAACGATTGACAGAAGTCGGTATCGCAGCTGGCAATCAGTCTGAACGCATCACTCGTCCTGACGGCGGGTGTAATGCAGCAGCCGATCGGTCTCGGTCTTGACCACAAGGTAGCACTCGCAGCTCAGTCGTTCGAGGCGCGCTCGATCCAGTACGGTGATCTGGCCTCGGCTGTACTCGATGACGCCTTGGCGCTGTAGTTTGCCGGCTGCTTCGGTGACGCCTTCGCGGCGCACACCCAGCATGTTGGAGATCAGCTCCTGGGTCATGTTCAGGCGATTGCCGTGCAGGCGTTCCAGCGACAGCAGGAGCCATCGACACAGTTGCTGATCGATCGAATGATGGCGGTTGCACAGGGCGGTTTGTGACATCTGTGTGATCAGCGCCTGGGTGTAACGCAGCATCAGCAGGAGCAGGTCGCCATGACGGTTGAACTCTTTCTTGAGTTTTTGCCCGGGCAGACGAAACGCAGTTCCGGCACTTTGCACCACCGCGCGGCTAGACGTGCTTTCGCCGCCCATGAACAGCGCAATACCGATCAGCCCTTCGTTTCCGACCACGGCAATCTCTGCTGATGAGCCGTTTTCCGTGACATGCAGCAGGGACACGATGGAGTCCGTCGGAAAGTAAACGTGCCGCAAGGTGTCTCCCGGTTCATACAGCACATCGCCTAGCGCCAGGCTGACCTGCTCCAGGTGCGGAACAAGGCGCTGGAGGTCGTCGGCCGGCAGCGCTGCAAGGAGATGATTGTCGCTTGGCTTGGGAGAAGCAGGCATGGCAGAGCATCCTTGGCGGAACAGGGGTGTGCCGACTCAGGGTACTCCCATGCGCATCCGGCGGGTGGTCAATGTCTATTCATCGGCGGTGTGCTCGTATTCCAGCGCCTGAGGCCTGGGTGATCGGGCGCGACAATCGACCTGAACCCAGCGCTCCAGGCCGTCGTCCTCCAGTGTCAGCGCTGCGTCAGTCAATGGCTGGCCGTCGAGGGTCATCGAGGTGAAGGCCGAACTGCCTTGACGCACATCAAAGTGGTAGAGGGTTTTGCCAAAGCGGTAGTGCAAGATGAAACCCGGCCAGTGAGCGGGCATCAACGGTTCGATTCTGAGCGTACGGCCGCTGCGTAGTACGCCCAGCAATGATTCGACAATCAGCCGGTACATCCAGCCGGCGGAACCGGTGTACCAGGTCCAGCCACCGCGCCCGGCATGGGGACCGGCGCCGTAGACGTCCGCGGCCATGACATAGGGCTCGACCTTGTAGGTGTCGATTCGAGCGTTGTTGGCCGGCGCGGCAGGGTTGATCAGATTCAGCAGTTCCCACGATTTGCCGGCTTCACCCAACTGCGCAAACGCCATGCCCGCCCAGACGGCGGCATGGGTGTACTGACCTCCATTCTCGCGCACGCCAGGCACGTAGCCCTTGATATAGCCCGGGTCCAGGGTGCCCTTGTCGAACGGTGGATCAAACAGCAACACGGCGCGGATGCGACGTTTGATCAGATGCTCATCCAAGGATTGCATGGCCTTGATCTGGCGGTTGGCAGGTCCGGCCCCTGACAGCACTGACCAGCTTTGAGCAATGGAATCGATGCGACATTCTTCATTGCTCGCCGAGCCGAGCACTTGCCCGTCATCGAACCAGGCACGGCGATACCAGGCGCCGTCCCAGGCACTTTGATCGAGGTTGCGTTGCAGTGTCACCGCGCTGTCGCTGCAGCGCCTGGCAAATGCGTGATCACCGTGCAGGCGGGCGGTCACCGCAAATTGCTCCAGCACCTGATAACTGAAGAAGCCCAGCCAGACACTTTCTCCTGCACCCAGATGGCCGACGCGATTCATGCCGTCGTTCCAGTCACCCGAGCCCATCAGCGGCAGCCCGTGATGACCGCGGCGCAGGCTATGTTCAATGGCGCGCACGCAGTGTTGGTAAAGGGATTCTCGCAGGTGCGATACGCCCGGGAGGTCATAGTAGGACTCCTCGCCAGCCGCCAGTAAGCGTCCTTCCAGGTACCCGACGGGCTCTTCCAGTACATCCACATCGGCGGTCATTTCGACATAGCGGTTGGTGGCGGCCACCAGCCACAAAAAGTCGTCGGAGCAGGCGGTGCGAACCCCTCGATTCATCGGCGGGTGCCACCAGTGTTGCACGTCGCCTTCCACGTACTGATGGGCGGCGCACAGCAACAGATGCGCTCGCACTGTGGCCGGATCGGTATGGATCATCGCCATACTGTCCTGCAACTGATCGCGAAAACCGATGGCGCCACCCGACTGGTAGTAGCCGCTTCGGGCCTGGAATCGGCAGGCGATGACCTGATACATCAACCAGCCGTTGACCATGACATCGACCGCCGGCTCGCATGTTTCGATATGAATGGCCCCGAGCAATGAGCGCCAGTGTTCCCGTACCTTTTGCAATTCTGCTGCGGCCGCCAGTCTGCCCCGATAGCGTTGCACCAGTTGGGTAGCGGCATTGCTGGACGAGGCCGCCCCAAGGCGCAAGATGACTTCCTTGCTGTCGCCATCGTTGAGATCAACCGACACTTGCAGGGCGGCGCAAGGGTCCATGCCGCCCCCCATGCGCCCAGACAACCCTTCATGTTGCATCGCTGCCGGTGAGGCGAGGCTGCCACTGCGGCCGATGAATTCAGTACGGTCGCCGCTGATACCGTGATCGACTGTGTCGGTGTCAAAGAAGGCCACCCGCTCGGAAAACTCCACCGAGTAGGCGTTGCGGGCGAAGAAGGCACCGCTGGCGGGATCCGATTGGGTGACCACATGCATCGCCGACTTGCTGCGCAGATCGCCCAGCACCCATTCCACATACCCGGTGACCGACAATGATCGGCTGCGTCCCGAGCGGTTGGTCAATAACAGTCGCGAGAATTTGATCGGCGCATCCAGCGCTACATAGATCCACAGCTCGCTGTAAATGCCGTCCTCTTCATGCTCGAACACGCTATAGCCGAAACCATGGCGGGTCCGGTATGGGCCTTGCCCGGGGCAGGGCTGAGGCGATGCCGACCAGAAGTGCCCGGTCTCTTCATCGCGCAGGTAAATGGCTTCTCCGCTCCGATCGGTGACCGGGTCGTTGTGCCACGGCGTCAGGCGAAATTCATGGGCGTTCTCGGCCCAGGTATACGCACTGCCGGCTTCCGAGACCACGGTGCCGAGGTGTGCATTGGCAATCACATTGACCCAGGGCGCGGGTGTCGGATTGGCTGCCAGCCCGGTGACAATGTACTCACTGCCATCGTCGCTGAAACCGCCATATCCATTGCCCAGCAGCAGTGAGGGACGGTTCGGTCGTACCGGTGCCGGCCCGGCCTGATAATGCCGGCTCGCAACAAACGGCGCGTGCAACGGCAATCCTTTGCGTCGATGAATCTGTTCCGCGAGACTGCCCAGCTCTTCGCTCAGCACCAGCCTGGCCACCGAAAGGACCAGCACGCGATCTTCTGTCGACATCTGCTGCGCGGGGCGCACAAAAATCCCGCCCGGACGATCCAGCAAAGCGGCTTCACTGCCGGAGGTGATAAGGCCCATGATCGCGTCCTGCAGTTGCTGGCGATAGCCCGCCTGATCTTCGTTCCAGATCAACAGGTCGACCACCAACCCTTTTTGCCGCCAGTAGGCGTGGGCCTGAATCAACTGCTGCACCAAGGCGATATTGTCCAGGCTCTGGATCTGCAGCAGAACGATAGGCAGATCGCCGGAAATGGCCTGACCCCAGAGTCCCGGCTGATTGCGTCGATTGGCAATCAGCACTGCATTGTCGGCGCGCATCGAGGCGTTTGCATAAAGCAGCGACGAGGCCATCTGCTCGAACAGACGGGCGTCGGACAACGTGGCATTGAGTTGACGCAAAAGCACCTGGCTATGGGTCCAGGACAGGTCGAACACCCGGTCGGCGAGGTGACGGTCGCGGTATTTGTTGATGAGATAGAGGCAATCGTCGCGACTGTCGGCGACTCCGGTGACCAGGTCGATGGTTGCCTGTTGGCCGGGTTGCAGGGTAATCCTGCAGCGAATCGCGACCACCGGATCAAGCACCGGGCCTGCACTGCCTGACAAGCGCTGGCAATCGGCATCCAGGGCGGCAGGTGACACCAGGCTGCGCCCTCGGCCGATGAACCGGGCGCGATCGGTTTCGTACGAGATCGCATCAATGTCCACCCCGTGTGCAGCCAGCAAATGGCACATCCACGGCGTCGGTTCATCGTTGGCCCGGGGGCGGCGGCTGCAGACAATGGCCTGGAGCGCCGGCAGTAATTCGGTCTGCACGAACAGCTTGCTGAATGCCGGGTGCATCGCGTCGTTGCCGGGAGAAGTCAGCACGACTTCGGCGTAGGTGGTGATCTCCAGTGTCTTGGCGGATGAGGCTCGGTTGGTGATGTGCAGGCGGCGCAGTTCGATGTCGTCTTCAGGCGAGACAACAATCTCCAGATGCGTGTCGAAATCCAGGTTGCGTGCGCGAAACTCTGCCCGGGAGTCGCAGAAGATCGCCTCGTGGCTCTCGGGTTTATGCAAAGTCGGTTGATGCGCAGCCGACCACACCGTGTTGGTCTGGACATCGCGCAGGTAGCAGAACATCCCCCAATTGTCCTGTGAAGTGTCTTCCTGCCAACGGGTGACGGCCATTTCATTGCGGCGGCTGTAACCACCGCCGCCGCTGGTCAGCATGACGTGGTAGCGACCGTTGGAGAGCAATTGCACGGCTGGACGTTTGCGTCCCGGATCCGAGAACACCCGAAGCCCCGAATCCTGGCCTTGGCCAACATCGCCGAGTGCCGGCGCCTGGGCGGTTTGCAGGTAGGGCGCGGCGGATTTGGGCACCCTCTCCTGCAACAGCAGCAGGGCTGATTGCAGCGCCGGGTCGGACTCGAATCGCCGTTGCATCGGTTGATCGAGCAGTCGGCTGATCAAGGCCAGCAGGCTCATGCCCTGGTGGTGCGCCATGAACGACCGGACCACGACGAAGGGTTGGCCGCGCGGTAAGCGGGCCTCGGTGTAATCCACCGCTTCATACAGGCCGAAACGCCCCGAAGAGCCTTGCAGGGCAAGGCGTTGCAGGTTTTTGCAGGCCGCATCGGCATCGACCATCAACGCCAGGGCGCTGGCATAAGGCGCTATGACGACGTCATTGCTTAGCCCGCGCTGGAGCCCGAGCGCCTGAACGCCGAAGGCGCGGTATTGATAATTGAAGTGCGCGTCGACGGTGTTGTAACCCGATTCCGAAACGCCCCAGGGAATGCCCAGCCTGTTGCCATGCTCGATTTGCACCGACACGGCGGCGCGGCAAGTCTGGTCCAGCAGGCTGCCTTCATAGTTGGGCATCACCAGCATTGGCATCAGGTATTCAAACATTGACCCCGACCAGGACAGCAACGTCGGTATGCCAGCGTTTTCGCCCAGCAGTCTTCCCAGGGTGAACCAGGCGCGTTGGGGAATCTGTCCTTGGGCGATGGCCACGAAATTGGTGAGCCGCACCTCGGATGCCAGCAGGTCGTAATAGCCGGTGTCGAGCCGGCATTCTTCGGCGTTGTAACCGATGACGAACAGGTCACGCTGATTGTCGTAAAGCAACGAGAAATCCATTTGCGCCAATGACGTCGCTAATAAGGCCAGACGTTCCAGGGTCTTCAGGCGCTCCCTGGCGTCGGTGCGGACCTGCTCGATTCGAGGGTGATGGTCGATTGCCCAGTCAGCGCAATTCAGCGCTGCCAGCTGACGCAAGGTGCCAGGCGACTCCATCGTCACCAGGGGGGTAGGGAGGCGATAGCGTTGCAGTTCTTCTGTCCAGTCGATGCATTGACGGGTAAACGCTTCTCGCCAGTAGAGGCTTTCCTCATCGGTGTCCGCTTGCTGGCCTGTGACGATCAGGTGAGAGGTTTGCAGCAGCTCTGCCAACGCGTCAGTGGTCGCCGTTTGCGAGCCTTGTTCAAGGCTTTTTCGCAATTGATTCAGGGCGTTTTCATCCGTCCCTGAAGCGCGTTGGGACTCTATGAGGATATCGAGGGTATCGCGCAGACCCTTGATCACGGCAGGGCTGAACAGCGGGGCGTCTGCAAGCTGCTCGATGCCGGTGCGCAAGGTCAGCAGCAGGCCCGCCAGGTTACCGCTGTCGACGGTGGAGACGTAATGCGGGCGCAGCGGTTCGAGGGTCAGCGTGTCGTACCAGTTGTAGAAGTGCTGCCGATAACGCTCCAGTCCGTCCATGCTGTCCAGCGATGCCGCAAGCCGGGACAGCAGTCGTTCGGTGCTCAAGTACGCGAAATCGCGAGCGGCCAGATGGGCGAGCAGGGACATGCCCATGTTGGTCGGCGAGGTCCGATGGGCAACGGCAGGCCGGGGTTGTTCCTGCACGTTGTCCGGTGGCAGCCAGTGATCTTGCGGCCCGACGTATTGATCGAAGAACGCCCAGGTTTTGCGCGCCAGCAACCGCAGGAAACGCAGATCATCTGCCGAGGGGGCAAACACCGACTGCCTGGGCGCCAAACTGAGCCGCCAGGCGATCCAGGGGCCCACCAGCCACGACAACAGCAGCGGACTGGCGATGGCCAGCGTCTGCGGGTCGTTCACCAACAGGGCCACCGCGATGAGGGCCGATGCCGGCTCGATCCACATCTGGCGATAGAGGCCGGACAGACGGTTATCGGTCGTGCGCTCCACCTCGCGCGAGGGCTGCCATTGCAACAGCCGGCGTCTGCTAAAGCCGATTCGCCAGAGCGAGCGCAGGATTGCATCGGCGCTGTAGAACATCTCGAAGGGCAGCCAGGCGAGCGTCAGGCATGCCCGGGCCAGGTCCTTCGCAAGATCTGCCAGCAACGCCCTCAGGTATTGTCCAAAGGACACATCGGCGGGGGCCTGCATCAGATCGGTCACCGCCCGGAGCAACGGTTGAATCACCATCAACCCGATGACTGTCAGGGTCCAGTTCATGGGCTGACTGCTGGCAAACCAGCCCCATGCAAACATCAACAACAGCGCCAGCGGTTCCAGGCTGCGTCGCAGATTATCCAGAATCTTCCAGCGTGCCATGACGCTCAGCCTGTTGCGCACCCATTTGCCATCGGCGTTGCGCGCCCAGGGTAAAGTCCACGGCAGCAGCTGCCAGTCGCCGCGTATCCAGCGATGCCGGCGATTGACATCGGCACCGTAGCGCGAGGGGTATTGCTCGTAGACCTGCACGTCACTGAGCAGGCCGGATCGTGCATAACACCCCTCGATCAGGTCGTGGCTCAGAATCTGGTTATCCGGCAAGCAGCCTTCCAGTGCGCAGGTGAACGCATCGACATCGTAGATGCCCTTGCCGATGAAGGAACCTTGCTGGAACAGATCCTGGTAAACGTCCGACACCGTCCGGGTGTAAGGATCGACACCGGCATCACTGCCAAACAGCCGGGCGTAGATCGAGCGCGTGGCGCTGGTCAGGCCGATGCCGACTCGCGGTTGCAACACCGCGTAGCCGGAAATGATCTGCTCGCCAGCACTGTCGAACAACGGACGATTCAACGGGTGCATCATCGCCGCCACACATTGGCGAGCGACATCGCGCGGCAGCAGGGTGTCTGTGTCCAGCGTGATGACGTAACGCACGCCGCGCAACGGCGTGATGTCGCCGACAATGGCGTTGAAACGGTCCTGTCCATTGCCGCGCAGCAGGGCATTGAGCTCGATCAGCTTGCCGCGTTTGCGCTCGTGGCCCATCCAAACGTGTTCGCTCGCGTTCCAGCGCCGTGGCCGATGCAACAGAAAGAATCGGTCGCCGAGTCCATCCGCGTATTTTTCATTGAGCAGGGTGATTGCACGGGACGCCTGTGTGAGCAGTTCGGCGTCTTGTGGCTGAGACTCTTCAGGCGCATCGAGGAAATCGCTGAGCAACGCGAAATACAGGTTGCTGTCGCGGTTGGCGAGAAAGCGCACTTCGAGACCTTCCGCCAGTTCGTCCACATCGGCCAGGCTGGCGATCAGCGTCGGGATCACCACCAGGCTTCGCGCGCCATCGGGAATACCGTTGGCAAAATCCATTTTCGGCAGCGTCGTCGGCAACAGGCTGAACGTCACTAACCAGTTGATCAGGCTGATTGCCAGTCGGCTGGTCATGATCAGGCATGGAATCGCCATCAGCAGAAGCGCCGCATCGGGCATTCCATCGCGCTGTGCAGAAGCCAGCAGGGGCCAGGCGAAGATGAGCGTCAGGAAAGCCACCGGCGCCAGGTAAAACACCAGCGGCGACTGCTGCAACAGCCGTTTCCAGCGCTCATGAAGCGGTACTCGGGCGATGAGCCGTCGCTCCAGGGTCGGCAACCCGGCGCTGATCAGGTAATACCCGACGTGGTGAGCCAGCACTGGGCAGGAGACCGAGGCGGCTCCGGCTGCGGCGAGATTGATCGCGGCGCGGGCGATCTGGATTTCCGAGTGCTGGGGGCTTCGTCGGGCAAGGCGCTCAATGACATGCCGGTAGCTGTCACGGGTTTTGAAATCCATCGCCCGGTAAACCTGCGCCGGGTCTTCGTGGAGAATCTGTTCGACGTGACTCATTGACTCGACGAACTCGCGCCAGTCCGTGGCGGACAAGAGACGCAAGCTGCCGATGCTGTTGCCTATGGACACCTGATCCGCTGCCTGTTGTTGCGCATCGAGCTGCACCTGGCGTTCGATGCTGGAGCCGGTCTCACCGAGCATTTGCTCGATCCAGTTCAGCGCCAGGGCCAGGGCTGCACTTTGGCCCTGCAGGCGGCGGGTGAATTCGGCGACAAAGGCGGGGGTCATCGGCGGTGCGGAGCGAGCCATGTCGGCAACGGTCAGCACCACGCTCTTGATGTCCTGTTCCGAGGTTTCGATCAAGCGTTCGGCCCAGTCATCAGCCAGATTGCGCTCGTCGGCGTTGGCCATGACCCGCGAGGCCACGCGCCGCAGGTTTTCGATCAGCGCCAGGCGCAACATGATCGGTATTGCCCACAGTTCGCCCAGCGCCAGTGGCATCACGGTCTGATAAGAGAAAATGAAGCGGCTCAGACTGTCTTCGTCGACCCGACCGTCGCCATGGGAAATGGTCTCCAGTGCGATGTCATAGACGCGTGGCAGTCCCGCGGACGGGCCGTTGATCAGGCGTGGCAACTCACGGCTGTAGCCTTTGGGCAGGTGCGTCCTGGCAGTGCGGATGTGGTCTTCGACCAGGTAGTAATTGTCCAGCAACCATTCCGCTGCCGGAGTCACTCGTCGGCTGGACAATTGAGCGCTGGTCAGCGCCGTGCAGCTGCGTTTGAGCAACTGCTCGTTATCATCGAGCCGGTGCAGCATCGAGTCCCGCGCAGACAGCGTTGTCAGGCGATGCTGCCCGGCCAGGGCGATGCCGTGACTGGCCATCTGGTCGGCGCTAAAAAGCTCCGAGCGCAAGATGGGCTCGTATTTGAATCGGGGCTGGGGAAACAGATGAGTCCGCCAAAAGCCGGACGAGCGGGGAAATACCTTCTGTATGCGTGTCCATATGCTGTTCATAAGGTCCTGAGCCTGAAACGCATGATGCGATTGCGTGCATTTTGATAGGTACGCCAACGCATTGCGCCAGCACCGGGCAGTACTTGCCGGACGTAGCTTTTCAACTTGAGTGTGGAGACCTGAAGGGCTGTTCGTCTGTTCGCTGGCGCACATAGCAGCCTTCTTGGGGGGGGGGCACCGAATGGACGGCGCAGAGCGCTGCTGGAGGCGGTTGGCAATAGCTGGCGGACCCGGGTAAAGGTCGTTTCCAGGCGCTGGCAGCGTTCAAATTCGCCTGTTGGGTGCAGCGTCAGCACGTCATCAATGACTTCGCCGCTGTACAAACGTAATCTTGCCGGCTTGCGTACCAATACAAAAACAATCAGGAGTCATCGATGCAACCGATCCGTCTCGGTCTGGTGGGCTACGGCAAGATTGCCCAGGATCAACACGTCCCCGCTATCCACGCCAACCCCGCGTTCCAGTTGGTGTCTGTCGCCACGCAAGGGCAGCCTTGCGCCGGGGTCGAGAACTTTAAGTCCCTGAGCGAGTTGCTCGAAAACGGCCCGCAGGTCGATGCGATTGCGTTTTGCACACCGCCGCAGGGACGATTTGCTTTGGTGCAACAAGCGCTGGCTGCAGGCAAACACGTGCTGGTAGAAAAACCACCGTGCGCCACGTTGGGTGAGGCGATGGCGTTGGTGAGCCAGGCCGAAGAACAAGGCGTCAGCGGTTTGTTCGCCTGGCATTCACGCTACGCGCCGGGTATCGAGGCCGCCCGTGATTGGTTGGCCACCCGCACCCTGCAAAGCGTGCAGATCGACTGGAAGGAAGACGTGCGCAAATGGCACCCCGGCCAGGCCTGGATCTGGCAACCCGGAGGCCTGGGCGTCTTCGATCCGGGCATCAATGCCTTGTCGATCGTCACCCATTTGCTGGCGCTGCCGCTGTTCGTCGAGTCTGCCGAACTGCGAGTCCCCAATAACTGCCAGTCGCCGATTGCCGCTTCGATCAAAATGTCTGACGCGCGTCACCTCGATGTCCGCGCGGAGTTCGATTTCGACCACGGTCATGACGAACTCTGGAGCATCGAAATCCGCAGCACCGAAGGCACCCTGCGCCTGGACAACGGTGGTGCACTCCTGACTATCGACGGCGTGCGCCAGGCCGTCTCGGAGGAGGGCGAGTACGCGGCGGTGTATCGACATTTCCAACAGCTGATTGGCGACAAAGCCAGCGACCTGGACCTCCAGCCGCTGCGGTTGGTGGCCGACAGCTTTTTTGTCGGCAGTCGGGTGTCGGTTGAGCCGTTCTACGACTGACGGCCGCTAAAATGGACATGACTTCCTGAGGGCGTGAAGCGGGGGCGGGGCGGAAGCGGGCATTCGCCGCCTCCTCCCTTAAGCAAACGCCTCCTCGATAAATGCCTCCAGCGCCTTGTCTTCCAGTATCTCGATGGAGAAGTGCCCAAAGCGCTTGGGCAACCAGATGATGCGGGTCCCTGACGGGGATTGCAGGTTCGCGCGGGCAAGTGGTTTTCCGTTTTCGTCTTCTGGCTGAACACCCGCGGCGATCAAGTCGTCATAGGCCTTCTCGATGTCCGGTGTGGAGTAGCAGTGGCGGTAAATCATGCCTTCGCCCGCGCAATCCAGCAGATCCTTCAGGTTCCCCGCCAACGGCTGCACCAGCATGAAACGCTCCTGACCGATCAACGCAATCGCGTAGCGCACGTGCAGGCCACCGCGTTCCCAGACGAGCGTTTTAGAGATCCTGGCTTGCAGAATCTGTGCGTAGTAAGCGCAGGCTTCTTCGAGATTCTTGACCAGTACATCGACGTGACTGAACTTCAGCTCCATTGCATTCCTCCTGTTGAAACGATTTCCATGGTAACGACGGCTCCATCAGAGTTCGACGAGTTTTCCTATGGCTGTTTCCTGGTCGAAGAGTTGAACGAAAAGCTGATCGTTAAGTCAGGATAATCAGCTGCACTTTTCCAATAAGAGGATTCCACCATGCACGAATGGACCCTGAATTACCTGTTCAACGGCGAACCCCGCACCTACCTGTTTGAACTGGAACAGCCTCAGCTGCCCGTCCATGAGGCCGCGATGCACTTGCTACAGCTGCATTATGGGGACGCTGAGAACAGCCTGATGATGCCCACCGCAGACGCGACGCCGGCGCAGATTCTGCAACAGGCCGAGCGGGTAGGGCTGACGCAGATCACGGTCGCGGATCAACCCGGTTGATGCCTGAGCACGGCACGGAGGACACGCTGTCCGTACGTCGGGTTTCGGAATGAAAAAGATCGCTGGCAGTGCGCAAAGCGTGAAGCGAATGCCGGCAAGAATCAGCGGGTCAACGGTGGTGAGGCCCAGTTTGATCACCGAGAAATTCACGCCCCAAATGGCTGTAATCGAGATGGCGAGTAGTAAGTGTCTGGCTTTCATGCTGATCTTCCTTGAAGGGTCATTGAGCGTCGGCTCGTAAGCATCCACAGCAGCAACGCTGCAGCACTGATCAACGCGCCCAGCAGGCTCACAGCCGTCCAGCCCCAGAGCGCATAAACCTGGGTTGCGGATGCCGCGCCGAGCGCGCTGCCGACCGAGTAGAAGCACATGTAGGCGCCGACCATGCGACTTTGGGCGTCGGGGCGTGCCGCAAAAATGAGGCTCTGGTTGGTGACGTGTACGGCTTGCACCGCGAAGTCGAGCAAGACCACACCGCAGACGAGCGCGACTAAGGACGTCTCGGCAAAAGTAATGGGCAACCAGGAAAGCGTCAGCAGCCCCAGCGAAATGCCGGTCACGCGTTGTCCCCAACCTCTATCGGCCCACTGGCCGGCTCTTCTCGCCGCCAGGGCACCGGCGACGCCGGCCAGGCCAAACAGGCCGATGGCGGTGTGTGAAAGCGACAGTGGCGGGGCGCTCAGCGGTAGCACCATGGCGGTCCACAGCACGGAAAACGCAGCGAAGATCAGCAAGGCTAACAAACCCCTGATCCTTAAAACCGGTTCGGTCATGAACAGCTTGAAGAGCGACCCGATGAGCGCTGGGTA
This sequence comes from Pseudomonas sp. 31-12, assembly GCF_003151075.1. Classification (NCBI taxonomy): domain Bacteria; kingdom Pseudomonadati; phylum Pseudomonadota; class Gammaproteobacteria; order Pseudomonadales; family Pseudomonadaceae; genus Pseudomonas; species Pseudomonas sp. 31-12. The sequence continues at coordinate 4,021,413 of NZ_CP029482.1, read as the reverse complement.
GGTGTCCTGATTGCGTGCCGACACGGCGGCAGGCACCGACTTCCATAGCACCACCGCGAGGCTCAGCATCAATCCTGAGGAAACGAAATAAACGGCGCGCCAGCCAGCGATGTCTGCAATCAGTCCAGAGGTAAACCGCGCCAGCAGAATGCCCAGGACAACTCCGCTGGTGATGGTCCCCACTGCCTGCCCACGTTGCGAGGGCGTTGCCAGCGCGGCGGCATAGGCGACAAGCACCTGAACCACCACGGCCAGTAAACCCATCACGATCATGGTGCCTAAAAGCGCCAGCCATTGCTGTGAGGCGCCGACGGCCGCCAGCGTAATGGCAGACAGTATCACTTGGGTCAAAATCAGCCTTTTACGGTTGACCCGGTCGCCCAGCGGTACGATGAACAGCAACCCCAGTGCGTATCCAGCCTGAGTGGCCGTCACCACCACTCCGATCAATCCTGAGCTGACGCCAAGGCTTTCAGCCATTGAAGCGAGCAGGGGTTGGGCAAAGTAGACGTTGGCGACGGCCAGTGCGCAGGTGACCGAAAACAATAACGTGAGCGCCGGAGAAAGCCCCGCAGACTGGTCGGTCCTGGTTTCCCCAGGCGGCAATCCCGAAGGCTGCCTGGTGCTACGTTGGGCGACTGTGTCGGTATCTGCTGTCATGCACGCCTCCATGGCGTTAAACTGGTTTCAAATAAAAACTGGATTCGAATATTGCTGAATCAAGTTTCAAATTGCAACCAGCTTGGTCGGCAGACTTGGCAACCCTTATCCAAAAGGTAAATACGATGGTTGAAGGCATTTCACCGCAGAGCAGCGAATGCCCGGTAGCGAGAACACTGGAGGCCATCGGGGATCGCTGGTCGCTCATGATCATTCGCGACGCTTTTGACGACATTCGCCGCTTCAGTGAATTTCAGAAAAGCTTGGGCGTGGCCAAAAATATTCTGGCTTCGCGCCTGAAAACCTTGGTTGAGGTCGGGGTATTCGACGTTCGACCCGCATCAGATGGAAGCGCCTACAAGGAGTACGTCCTGACGGACAAAGGACGGGAGATCTTTCCGGTGGTGGTCAGCATGAGGCAGTGGGGCGAACGTTACCTGTTCCAGCCCCAGGAGACGCGTTCTGTACTGCTGGACAACGCGTCTGGCCAACCTCTGATGCCGATGGATGTTCGTTCATCAAGTGGGCATAAACTCGGACCCTCTGACTGCCACAGGGTGAGGCTGGTTGACGGCGAATCGTGAGTCACAGCGGACTGACCTCACCCGTCGATTCGAGCCGTTATCCACTGCCGGCTGTACGCAAGCACGCTCTGTGCAATCGCCGTCGGAAAATGAATGAACCCGTGGGGAGAAGACGGCAGCAAGTGCATCTCGACAGGTGCCGATTGCCTCCAGCGCTCGGCGATGTCGAGAGTGTCGTCTCTCAGGGGATCCAGCTCGCCGGCAAACAGCAGCGCCGGCGGGAAATCCGTAAAGTCGCCGTACAGCGGTGATAACGGTGGCTGCCGGCGTTCCTCGTCATTCAGGCCCGGCGTCAGCATGCGAAACGCTTCAACCATGCCAGGACCGTCCAGCAGCAGCGTTTCAGGGGGTGCTGCGCGAACGCTCGGGGTTCCAGTCAAATCGTAGACGCCGTAATACAACAGCGCGCCGCTCACCCTTTGCAGCAAGCCGGGCGATTTTTTCAGCGACAGCAACGTTGCCGCCGCCAGATGAGCCCCGGCCGATTCGCCCACGACAATGACGGGCAGATCCGCAAACTCGGTGCAGTCCTTCAGTAACCAGCGAGCGGCAGAAAGGCAGTCCTCCATCAGGCCTTCAATCGGAGTCGATACGGCAAGCCGGTAATCCACCGAGACGACTGCGACGTTGCACTCATTCACCATGGCAACGTTAAAACCGTCATTCATCTGCGCATTGCCGATCACCCATCCGCCGCCATGGAAATCAAGCACAACGCCCTTTGCTTTGCCTTTCGGCCGGATGATCCGCACGGGCACGCCGCCCGCCCCAATCACCTTTGTTTGCGCCTTGAGCCCATGCTTGAGCAATTGACCCGCGCCGCCGATCTGGCTGGCGCGCAGCAGCGCCTGGATCACCCGAGGCGTGATGCGATTGCGGATGCGAAAGCGCGGCAACCAGGCGAGCTTCTTGTTGAAGTTGCGCACTTGCGCCCACGTCTGCTCGCCAGCAGGCCAAGGTGTTTGAGTAGCGAGTTCGGAATGCTCCATCAGCGGTTATTGCGCAAGATAGAAAAATTCAACGCAGCCGCCACACACAGCCACACAAGGTATGGAAACAGGATCAGGCCCGTGATTACATCCAGCCGCATTGCCATCACCACCATGGCTGCCACCACCAGCCAGAGCAGCGCCAGGATCACCATGGCGGCGAAAATGCGGTGCGCGCCAAAGAACACCGGTGTCCACAGCGTATTCAGGGCAATCTGCGCCGCCCATAACGCCAGCACCACCTGACTTCCAGGTATCAGGGACAACCGGTACCCGGCCCAGGCCAGCAGCAGATAGATAATCGACCAGGCGACCGGGAACAGCCAATTGGGTGGCGTGAAACTGGGTTTGACGAGCGATTCGTACCATTGGCCCGGTTTGAAAAGAATGCCTGTACTGGCCGCGGCCGCGCAGGCCAGAAGAAAAATCAGAAAGGTCATCATCAGTCCTTTGGTTGAGGTCAGCGGTGTGGGTTTGCAAGATGCTGTCGGCCGTTCATGCCGTTCATGCCGTTATGCGCCCGGTACGCCAGGCACATCCATGTTGATCTTGCGCCAGGCGGCTTCGGACAAGCTGTAGACCGAAAAGGCGATCAAGCCCAAGGCCATCACCATCAAAATCACGCCGCCGGCCGGCAGATTCTGCAGCGCATCGAGCGCCTCCTTCATGCCGGGTGGGTCCATGGCTTTATAGCGGGAGCCACTGATGATCAGCAACAGGGCGATCTCGATAAACACCACGCCACGGGCGATAAGGCCGAACCGAGAGACCGGGCGGACGTAGCGCATCACGTCTTCGTCCGCTTCAAAATATTGTTCGAACGTGGACTTCCAGCCTTTGATGATGTGAGCGATGCCTACGCCGAGAGGGATGAGTGCGACAAGGTACACCAATACATTCGAGTGTTCCCAGGACAACAGATCTGCCAATAGATCCTTGGTTTGCCCACCGCCCGAATCCCCCGAGTTTCGGATGCCGCTGATCAGCAAGCCCAACGCAAAAAACGCCAGCGCGCCGTTGACCAAACCTCCTGCGAACAATCCTGCCCGGATGACCAGCCCCTTCATATCGTTACCGTGATGATCGACGTCGCGTATGGCTTGCAACACTCGCCAACAGGCGAATGCGAGCAGGCCGGCCACCACCAATCCGACCAATACATAACCGAAAGGCTGGCTTAACACTGCCTCGAGGCTCCGGTGACTGTCCTTCGGTTTAGTCGAGTCTTGAGCCGCCAATAACGCGAAGATGCCGATGATCAGGTAAAGAACGCCTCGAGCGGCATATCCGCCCCGAGCGAGTACAACAAGGCTGTGGTGCGCAGACATGGCAGCTTAATCCAGAGGGGCAATACAGATGCAGACCTTTCGGGGTAGGAGGGGTTCGATTGAAAATCGGGGTGTACAGGCAGGAGACGGCCAAAAGCCCGCAAAAGCGGGCCTTGGTTTTTGCGCGTCAGGTTTACGCCTGGCGGGCTGCTAATGCCGAGTAGCTGTTCATCAGGTTGCGGTAGTTCGGAATGCGCTGGGACAGCAGGTTGCCCAGGCCTTCGATGTCGTTGCGCCAGTCGCCCTGCAACTCGCAGGCTACCGAAAACCAGTTCATCATTTGCGCACCGGCTTGGGTCATGCGGTTCCACGCCGCCTGTTGCACGGTGGTGTTGAAGGTGCCGGAAGAATCCGTGACCACGAACACTTCAAATCCTTCAGCCAGGGCCGACAGCGTCGGGAAGGTCACGCAGACGTCGGTCACCACGCCGGCAATGATCAGCTGTTTGCGACCGGTCGCCTTGATCGCCTTGACGAAGTCTTCGTTGTCCCAGGCGTTGATCTGGCCAGGACGGGCAATGTAAGGCGCGTCCGGAAACATTTCCTTGAGCTCCGGTACCAGTGGGCCGTTGGGACCTTGTTCGAAGCTGGTGGTCAGGACGGTTGGCAGTTCGAAGAACTTCGCCACGTCAGCCAGGGCCAGTACGTTGTTTTTGAACTCGTTGGGCGAGAAGTCCTGCACCAGCGAGATCAGACCTGTCTGGTGGTCGATCATCAACACTACGGCGTCGTCTTTGTTCAGGCGGTTGTAAGTGGCGTTGCTCATGATGAAATCCTTTATCGAGAGGGGTAAGTGGCTTCGTTCAACATGGGCTCAGATTAATGATCTGCAGGAAGGGGGAAAAGAGGGTGAAAACGGTTTGACTGTCAACCAGAAAGGGACAATCGAGGAGAGCAACAGGTGATTGCAGGATGACGTTGGAAAATATGAATTATTCGGGGTGGTGGCACTCAACACCCTGAGAGGTGCTTGCTTCTCGATAGCGGTGATATCCGCTGGGACTTACATTATGACTTCGCTAGAAGACTTCAGAATCCATTCTCATGCACTGCTGATCGAACTGGATGCTGCCACGATGGGCATGATGACGCTGGTGTCATCCCGTTGTGTTTCCGGGCCCGACTGGGACGTTGCGACTAAACGACATCACGATGCTTATGAAGTCTGGAGTGCTTTTCTCAATGGTCCAGCGCCAGCCCTGAGTCCGGATCCTCGTTGAATCCGGCTCGGCCGCCAGTGGTTGACACGTCACTCAATCCGGGATGGCTCACGTGATCAAACGATATCGTCAATCAGGATATGGTGCTGCCCGCGACTGCAGGTTTCTATCCGCGCCTCGACCTTGTAAACGTTACGCAGCATCCGCTCGGTAATCACTTCGTTGCTCGGTCCACTGCCTTGGGTCGTCCCGTTGGCGATCACCAATACCTGGTCGGCAAAGCGCAACGCCTGATTCAGATCGTGGATCGCGATGAACACGATGACCTCGCGTTTTCGAGCCAGTGCCCGCATGAAATTCAGTACTTGCACCTGCCGGTGCATGTCCAGTGCGCTGGTCGGCTCGTCCATCAGCAGGATCTCCGGTTCGCGCACCAGCGTTTGTGCGATGGACACCAACTGTTGCTGGCCGCCGCTGAGTTCACCGAGGTTGCGAAAGGACAGTTCGGTAATTCCGAGCGCGCCGAGAATCTCGTCGACCAGCTTCAATTCATCGTCGTGGACGACCCAGCCCGGTGTCAGTTGCTTACGCGCCAGCAGCACTGATTCGTAGACCGTCAGGCGGGCACTGGCGTTCAGGCCCTGCGGCATGTAGCTGATGCCCTGATGACCCTTTTTCGAGTCCTGCAGAATGACCTGGCCCGGCCCGTCAATCAGCCCGGCCATGCGTTTGAACAAGGTGGATTTACCCGCTGCGTTCGGCCCGACCACGGCAACCACCTGACCCCCCGTGAAGGCGGCCGTGGTGACGCCTGAAATGATCTCGCGCTGCCCATAACGGGCGCCGAGGTTATCGAGCTGGATCTTCACCATGAGTTTTTCTTCCCGCTGAGAATCAGAGATATGAAGAACGGCACGCCGATCAGTGACGTGACGACGCCGATGGGGAAAATCGCGCCCGGGATCAGGGTTTTGCTGACGACCGAACTGGCGGAAAGTATCAGCGAGCCCGTTAGCAAAGAGGCTGGCAGGAAGAACCGTTGATCCTCGCCAATCAGCATCCGTGCGATGTGCGGACCGACCAGTCCGATAAACCCGATGGTGCCGACAAAGGCCACCGGGAACGAGGCGAGCAGGCTGACCATGATCAGCGTCTGAAAACGCAGACTGCGCACGTTGATCCCGAAACTCGCGGCCTTGTCATCGCCCAGCCGCAGGGCCGTCAATGCCCAGGCGCGCTTGGCAAAGATCGGCAGGGTGATCAGGATGACCAGGCAAATCACACCGAGTTTCGGCCAGGTGGCTTTGGTCAGGCTGCCCATGGTCCAGAACACGACGGCCGCGACGGCTTGTTCGGTGGCAAAAAACTGCACCAGGGCCAACAGCGCATTAAAGGTAAACACCAGGGCAATGCCGAGCAGCACGATGGTCTCGGCGGTGACACCACGGCGCAGGCTCAGGAAGTGGATCAGCAGCGCGGACAGCATGGCCATGATGAACGCATTCACGGGCACCATGTACTGCGCCGCCAGAGGGAACAGCGCCACACCAAAGGCCAGCCCCATGGCAGCGCCGAAACTGGCGGCAGCAGAAATGCCCAGGGTGAACGGACTGGCCAGCGGGTTGTTGAGGATCGTCTGCATCTGTGCGCCCGCCAATGACAACGCGGCACCGACCGCGACGGCCATCAGCGCCACGGGCAGACGGATTTCCCACATCACCACGCGTACTTGCGCTGAAGCGGTGTCCGGCGAAAACAGCGCGCCGAGCACTTCAGTGAGGCTGTAGCTCGCTGGCCCAAGGGCCAGGTCAAGCAGCACGCTGCAAATCAATAACACCAGGAGCCCGCCAAGGATCAGGCGTTTGCGCAGCACCAGTCGACGGTAGGTGTCGCGTTGAACGACCATTGCTTCGTTCAATGAACTCATTGCTTCACCTCAGGCTTGTCCAGGCTGACAAAGTAGCCGGGCTCGTAAGGCACCGGCAGAAATCGCTCATGCAGTTCGCGCAATGACGCGTCCGGATCGAGATCGGCAAACAGCGTCGGATGAAACCATTTCGCCAGTTGCTGGATGGCCGCGAACTGGTAGGGGCTGTTGTAGAACTGGTGCCAGATGGCATGAAAGGCGTGGTCGTCCTGAGCCTTGATGCCCGCGTAGGCGGGACGTTGTGTGTACCACCCCAGTTTGTGCCGGGCTTGGGTCATGTCTGCACCGGGGCCTACCCCGACCCAATGACCACCGGGTGCAAAGGCTTCCCAGTTGGCGCTGGTGACAACCACCTGGTCCGGGTTGGCGACGATGACTTGCTCGGGGTTCAACTGGCCGAAGGTGGTGGGGATGATGTTTCGGGCAATGTTGTTGCCACCGGCCATGTCGACAAAAAGTCCGAAATTCTCGTTGCCGAAACTCAGGCAGCAATCATCCGTGTAGCCACCGATGCGCTCGATAAACACGCTGGGGCGGGAAGGGTGGCGCGCTTCAATGACGTCGGTGACTCGGTGGATCTGCTGGTTACGAAAATCGATAAAGGCCTCGGCGCGCGCTTCCTTGCCGAACAGCTGGCCGAACAGGCGCATGGTCGGCTCGGTGTTTTGCATCGGGTTGTTGCGAAAGTCGACGTACACCACGGGAATCCCCAGGGCGTCGAGTTTCTCGATGTAGCGCGCGTCTTCGGTGGCGTGCTGCGCTTCGATATTGAGGATGATCACATCGGGTTGCTGGGAGATCGCCTGCTCGATGTCGAAAGTGCCGTCTTCAAAACCGCCGAATGTCGGGATCTTGGCGATGGCGGGAAACTTGCGCAGATAGGCGCCGTAGGTGTCCGGGTCCGACTGGATCAGGTCCTTGCGCCAACCGACGATGCGTTCAATGGGGTTTTGCGTATCCAGCGCGGCGACCAGGTACAACTGGCGACCCTCGCCGAGAATGACCCGCCTGACCGGAAGGTGAACCTTGACCTTGCGCCCGAGCAAATCGGTCACCGTGGCGAGCGCGGGATCCGGGTCGGCGGCGAGCGCGTGGCGTGGCGTCAGAGCGCACAGCGACAGGCCCAGCAGTCCTGCGAACAGCAGCGCAGCGAAGGTTTGAGATCGTCGGAAGAAGGTAACCATGGTTTATTCCTTTACAGAAGTCAGATCGGACAACGACGCAAGTCGCCGGGCCGAACGTTTCAGAAATCGACGGTGGCCGACAGCAGCAGGGTGCGGGGTGAACCTTGGGAGAACGCTCCGTACGAGGCGACGCCCGACCAATACTCGCGGTCGAACACGTTCTGCACGGTGGCGCGCAATGTGGTCGGGTGTTCCGCAATGCGGGTCGCGAAGCGCGCACCGACATCGAAGCGGGTCCAGGCATCCAGTTCCTGGGTGTTGGCCTGGTTCACGTACTGGCTGGCGGTGTAGATCGCGCCACTGGTCAGCGTCAGGCCCTCGACCCACGGCGTGTCCCATTCGGCCCAGAGGTTGGCCTGAACGTCAGGGACACCGACCGGTTTATTGCCACGGTTGGCGGCAACGCCGGACTGGGTCAGTTCGCCGTCGAGGAGGGTTACGCCACCGAGCAGGCGGGTGCCTGGGGCGATCTCGCCAAACACATTGAGCTCCACACCGCGATTGCGTTGCTCGCCTTGTACCGAGAACACGCCAGAGGCCAATTCGCCGCTGGGCTTCTTGATCTGGAACAGCGCAAGTGTGGACATGAAGCTGCCGTAGTCGACCTTGACCCCGACTTCCTGTTGCCGGGAGATGTAAGGTGAAAATATCTCCCCCGCATTCGAGGCGGCGGACGGTGCGGTGTCACCCTTGCTCAAGCCTTCGATGTAGTTGTAGTAGAACGACACGTGGTCCCAGGGTTTGGCGACGACGCCGAACAGCGGCGTGGTTTTGCTTTTGTCGTAGGAGGTCGTGACCGTCCCGGCCGCATTGTAGTTATCGGATTTGATGTTCTGTTTGCGCAAGCCGACGGTGACTTGAAAGCGCTCGTCCAGCACTGAAAGGGTGTCGGCCAGGGCCACGCCTGACAGTTCGCTCTCGGAGACTTTCGGGGTGTCCGGTGTGGCGATCGAGGGTTCTGGACGGTCCACCGGGTGGTAGATATTCGACAGTATTGCCGGGCCGGAAATGATGCCTCGGGACAACTCATCGCGATAACGGGTGACTTGCAGTGCGGTGCTGTGACTGATCGGCCCGGTCTCGAAGCGCAGGCGGGCACCAGCGTCGACCGTGTAGCGCTGGACTTCGAATTTGTAGTAGCCGGGAATCGAAGAGGTGTCGCCGGCCGCATTGATGATCGTCGGAGTCTGATCGGACATCCGCGCTACCTCCGATTTGCCGCCACCGGCGTGAGCAAATACGGTCAGGGCATCGTCAAGGTCGTATTCGCCGCCGAACAACGCCGACTGATCACGGGTTTCGGACCAACCCCAGTCCTGGCTCACGCTGGTACGACCGTTGGCCGCAGAGGGGATCGGTACGCCGGGAGCGATGAGAAACGGTCGGGACGCGGCGTCAAATTGTTCTTGCTGGCTGATCAGGTCCAAGGTAGTCCGCAGGCGATCACCCGCATAGTCCAGGGAGATGGCGCCGATGTCGATGTCCCGGGTTTGCTTGTCGATGGCCGTGTCGCCTTGCTGGACACTGCCGTTGATCCGAACACCGAGCCGGCGTTCCTCACCGAACCGTCGACTGACGTCGAGGTGGCCGCCGAGCTGCGAATCCATGGCGTAACTGGCGGTGAACCGGGTCAAATCCTCGTCAAGAGAACGCTTGGGCACGACGTTGATCACGCCACCAACGGCGCTGTTGGGTGACATGCCATAGAGCAGGGCACCAGGACCTTTCACCACTTCGATGCGTTCGACGTACTCGGTGAACACCCGGTAGTTGGAGGCCACACCGTAAACCCCGTCGAACGCCAGTTCACCGAGATTGCCTTCACCGACCGGAAATCCACGAATGAAGAACGAATCGACTATGCCTCCGGTCTGGCCCGTGGAACGCACCGAGGAGTCACGCTCCAGCACATCGCCCACGGTGACCGCCTGCTGATCCTTGATCAACGTCGAGGTGTAGTTGCTGACGCTGAAGGGTGCGTCCATTACATCGGTATTGCCCAGCATGCCGAGGCGCCCGCCGCTGGCGACCTGGCCTCCCGGATACACCGGGGGCAAGCCTTGGGTACGTCGGTCGGTGCCATTGATCGCCGTTTCTTCCAGGGTCAACTGGTGTACCACCAGGGTGTAGCTGCCGTCGTCGCGTAAAACCATTTCCAGGCCACTTCCGGCCAGCAGCCGTGTAGTCGCCTCCTGTGTGGAGTAAGTACCGGACAGCCCCGGACTGACCAGGCCTTCGGTGATCGAGGGCTGGAACGACAAGGCAATGTCGGCATCCACGGCAAAACTCGACAGGGTTGCGCCAAGCGGTCCGGGAGCAATGTTGTAGGCGCGGACAACCGTGGAGTCCTGTTGCGACGGTACGGCGGCCAAGACAAGCGGGCACGCGGCACCGGCCAAGGCAAGGCTGAGCAACACACTGCGAATCACTGGCTTGAGCAGACGGTCCGGCCGTGGTTGCCGCGCAACGAGCATGAATGGATGACCTATGGACGAGGTGAAAAGGTTGTTCCTGTCCTTGCCAGTTGAGATCAAAAAAAGTATCACCCTTGCGGCAACTTTTTTGGCACGAGGTCAGGCGGGAGAGAGCGTCACCCAGTAACCGCTCAAGTGACCGGTGACGAGTATCGGGTAGGTTTGCACCAGCATGTTCAGCGTGCGCTGGGTATCGCTGATCGGAAAGGCGCCGGAAATGCGCAGCTCGGCAATGGTCGGATCACACCGCACGAAGCCTCTGCGATAACGCGCCAACTCGGCGACGAAATCCGCAAGACGCATCTTGTCGGCCATGAGCATGCCTTGGGTCCAGGCCCCGACGTAGCGGTCTGTCGGGGTCACCTGGCCAAACGTGCGGGATGAAAAATCGGTGCGTTGTCCGGCGTTGATGATCAGCGGGACTGCTTGGCTGCTATCTGACAATTCGACCCTCACCGCGCCGTCCAGTACAGCAAGATGGGTGCGGGGCTGCAGTTCGCGAACCGTAAATCGCGTGCCCAATGCCTGCATTCGGCCCTGGCGTGTGCTGACCAGGAAGGGGCGTGCCAGCGGCGAAGTATCGGGGGCGGTCTGCACCAGTATTTCCCCTTCGCGCACGTTGATGAGCCGCTGATTGGCGTCGAAGATCACATCGATGGCGGTGTCGGTATTCAGGGTGATATTCGACCCGTCGGCGAGGGTCAATTCGCGTCGCTGACCCACGGCCGTCCGGTAATCGGCGGACCATTGCTGTGATTCCACCAGTTTCCAGCTGCCCCAACCGGCAGGCAGAACGGCCAGGAGCATCGCCAGTTTGCCCAGGGCGACGCGACGTTCGGGATTGCTCGGGCGATCCAGTGCCGACATCGCCAAGGACGATGGCAGCCCGCCGAGCTTGCTCTGCAGCAACTGCGCGCGCGACCACGCACGATTACGTTCGGGCGTGCTGGCCTTCCAGCATTCCCATTCGGCATGCTCGGCGTCGCTGAGCTCGCTTTCACTCAAGCGCATCAGCCATTCGGCTGCTTCTTCAAGCACCTTGGGGTCGAGCTGCGGGTCATTGCGCCGAGTGAGCATTTATTCCACCAGCATCAGGCACTGCACGAAGGCTTGCTTCATGTAGCGCTTGACGGTGATCAGCGAGACGTTCAACTGCTCGGCAATGTCGTCGTATTTCAGGCCGCCGATCTGCGACAGCAAAAATGCGCGTTTGACCAGCGGGGGAAGGGTGTCGAGCATCGCGTCGATCTCGTGCAGGGTCTCCAGCACGATGAAGCGCAATTCCGGCGAAGGCACTTCGGGCGCGGGCAGGTGCGCGAGGGCATCAAGGTAGGCGCGTTCAAGTGCCTTGCGCTGATACCAATTGACCAGAATGCCCTTGGCCACGCAGCTCAGGTAGGCCCGGGGTTGCTCGATGACCGTGACCTGGGAGGCCAGTATGCGAGTGAAGGTGTCCTGCGCCAGATCCGCCGCATCCATGGCGTTACCCAGTTTTTTTCGCAGCGTGGCGTACAGCCAGCCGTGATGGCCGCTGTACAGGGCTTCGATCGCGCGCAGATGATTGCTGTTATTCGCGGGAAGGGTATCGCTCATGGCGGCGGCTTTTTTGCAATTGAGAAGTATTCCCAATGCTAAGTGACAAAGACGCTCCGACGCAAGGGCGATTCTGCATCCCGTTTTCAGATTCGCGGCATGCGCATCAGCGCTTCAATCAGGGCGTCGATTTCGCCTTCGGTGTTGTAAGCGTGGACCGAGGCGCGGCTGACTTCCTGCAAACCTCGTTGCTGCATGTCGAGCAGGGTTGAGCGGAATGTCGAGGTGGAGACGTTGATCCGTTTATCTTGTCCCGCAAGCCATTGCTGTACGTGTGCGGCGCTGCTGTCCTGGCGCGTGAACGTCACGATCCCGGACGTGAGGGCACCTCTGTCGCGAAGTGTGACGCCAGGGACTTCGGCCAGTCGATGCCGCAAGTGGTTCGCCAGTTGCTGAATGCGCTGCCACATCGGCTCGATGCCTTGTGCCAGTGCGTATTCAACCGCTGCCCCCAGGCCCAGTTTCGCGGCCACGTTGCATTCCCAGTTTTCGAAGCGGCGGGCATCGTCACGGATCTTGAAGGTGTCTGGCGTCAGCAACGATGCGGCATGCAGGTCGAGAAACGCCGGTTCAAGGTTTTGGCACAGCGACTTTTCAACGTATAGAAAGCCCATGCCCCTGGGCCCCCGAAGGTATTTTCGGCTGGTCGCGGCGAGGAGGTGACAGCCGATTTTGCGCACATCGATCGGCATTTGCCCGACACCCTGGCAGGCATCGAGCAAAAACAGCACGCCGGCATCCCGGGCCAGCGCACCGATCTGCTCGATGGGCTGAACCGGTCCGCCGTTGGTCGCGATCATCGGCAAAGACACCAACGCGACGCGCTCATCGCCCAGCATGTCCTGCAAGGCGCCAAGTGAAACCTGGCCCTGTTCATCGTTGGGAATGAGCCGGATTTCAATGCCGCGCTGCTGTTTCAGCTGCAGATAAGGAATGAAGTTGCCGGCGTATTCGGTGGTGGAGGTCAGCACCACATCACCGGGTTGCAGCGGCAATGAATAAAAGGCCATGTCCCAGGCGCGGGTCGCGTTTTCGATGACGGCGATTTCGTCGGGGTCAGCATTGATCAGGCGGCCGATGGCGCCGTAGACATTCTCCAGTTCAGCCGCACGTTGCCCGGCCGCCTCGTAGCCACCGAGTCTGGCTTCGAATTGAAGGTGGCGGGTCATGACATCGATCACCGGGTCGGGCATCAAGGCCGCGCCGGCATTGTTAAAGTGAATCAGCTGCTCGACACCGGGGGTGTCGGCACGCAGTTGTGCAATGTTCAACGCAAGACTCCTAAATCAGTCGCCGGGTGGGGCTTGGCTCGTTTGCATGACCACCGGCCAGTAACGCAGGGCGATGATGGGAATCAGCGCGACGACATAGGCCAGACACACAAACAGGTAGGTGTACTGCAAGCCATAGACCTGGCTGAGCAAACCACCGGCCGAGATCCCCGCAATCGAGGCGAATTGCGCGGTGCTCTGCGCAATCCCCAGCACATAGCCCTGTTGTGAGCTGTCGGCTGTTTTCGAGATCAGGGCCATCAGCACTGGTGTGGTGGCGCCCAGCAGTACGCCCCATATGAAGTAGGCAATGACAAACACGGCGGGGCTGCGTGTGACACCAGCGACCGCGGTCAGGACCACGCAGCCGATGACAATGTAGGTGATGCGGTGCAGGGTTTCCTGTTGGGTGCGGTGCTCGAAGTAGCGCGACCACGCGGTGGCCGAGAGGATGAAACCCAGTGCCAGCAAGCCGTAACACAAGCCGACGACCGAGTTGCTGACCTCGAACACCGAGCTGACATACAGCGAGAAGGAGGTCTGCGGCAGCATCCGCGCCAACAGCAGAATGCCCATGACGCCCAGCAGCGACAACAGGGGCGAACCTTGCCAGACGCTGCCTGAGCGCCTGACCGGAGTCGCCGTGTCCACGACCGGCGTTTTCTTTACGGGCGGAACATCCGGCAACGTCACGGCCGCCACCACGGTGCAAATGGCGCACAGGACCGAAGCGATGATGTTGATCCAGAAGAAGGTCGCGTAATCGAGGATGAGGCCACCGACGACGGCGCCGAGCAACGAGCCGACGTTGGTCGATATCTGCAGGATCGCAAACAATCGCGCCCGCCGCGAGGGTGCTTCGATGCTGACACCGTAAGCCTGTGCCGGGGCGATGTACCCGGCGAAAGCGCCTTGCAGGAAGCGCAGGATCAGGATCACCCAGATGTCGCTGAACAGGGCCAGGCCAAGCTGGGTCAATGACAAACCGGCGAGGGCGCGGATCATCATCAGCTTGTGGCCGTAGCGATCGCCGATACGGCCCCAGAAGGCGCTGGTCAGGATAATGCCCAGCATCGGACCGACGTAGACGGCGATGCTGGCGAAGCTGAATACCGATTCCGAAGCGGTCAGCCCACGCAGGTGGACGGGCCAGAACGGCCCGCTCATTTCCATCGCGCCCATGGAGATGAGCTGGATCGCGAACAGAAGATAAATCAGGATTCTTACTCGCGAACCCTGGATGGGACCTGCATGGGACATGAGTCAGCCTCGGTGGTTAAACAGCATCAAGCGGGTTGGTCAGCGTGTGCTGCAAACGATAGTTGGAGTACTGCATCAAATGCATGCGCAACAACGACCGGGTGGGCCATGGGTCCTGAACGAACGCTTTGCGCTCGACTTCCCACAGCGCTGGCGAGACCCGGTCACGCACGGCTGCGAAGGCGTTCTCGGTTTCTTCACGCAAGATCTCCCACATCCGGGTGTTGTTCAACGCGTACTCCTTCGTCAGCCACAGGGCCATTTCGTGCAGGTGCGTGAGGAACGCCGCGTCCAGTACGAACATGCGCACCGGCTCGATATCCTCGACGAACACCGTCGGCAAGATGCCGGGCTGAACATGCGGTTGCAGGGTGTAACCGCGTTCCTCCAGCAACGGAGCATAGGTCCTGCCATCGCCGAAATCGCGGATCAGCAGACTACGTGCTTTGCCATCGGGGGAAAACAGCACCATGGTGTTTTGCTGATGTGCTTCAAGCCCGATGCCGTACAGCAGATAGATCGCCACCACCGGGCGGGTGACCACGTTGGCGTATTGGCGGAACCAGGTCTCGACCGTGTCGGCGCTGGCCCGAACGCCGTCGCGTTCGATCAGGTCGGTAAACAGCGGACGACCGCTGCCGGGCAACCGGGTGAACAACGATGCCACGGTAATCGGCAGGCAATCGTCGCTGCGTTCAAACGCCTGCTGGCTGGCGCGATAGACCACTGACAGATGACGGCCAGGCGCATCGTCCTGGGTGATCGCGTTTTTATAACGCACGCCGATCTCTTCCGGGAAAATCTCCAGTTGCTGGTCGAAGCCGTTTTCGGCGGCGAGGATCTTGGTGATCACCGTGCTGATGCGCGGCCCCATGTGAATTGACTTCGCTTGCAGGCTGCGCAGCTCGCTGGTCATCCACAACGCGATCGGCAATTTGATCAGCGGCGCTGTTTCGTCGAGCACCGGCATCATCGTGCGGTACGACATGGTCGGCAGGGTCTGAAGGTCCGGCCCCTCAGTGATCAGGATGCCTTCTTCGATTTCCGCGGCAAACGTCTTGAGCACGTAGGCCTGCAGATGCCAGGCGTGAATCGGCAGCGGTAGCCACCGGGTTTCGTCCAGGCCTTTGTCATTCAGCGAAGCCTTCCATTGTTCCCATTGCACCGGGAAGTTCGTGGCAAACCAGGCGTGGTAACTGGTGACGTGCGGCATGCTTTCGCTTTTGGCCATGTCGGCGCGCAACGCTGCAATACGCAGCGGTACGTGGGCGTTGAATTCAGGCGACAGTTGCTCGACTTCGGCGTCACTCAGGCCCGGGCGGGATTTCCACGTCGGATAATACGGGTGACCTTCCAGCGAGCCCCATTGGTCCAGCAGGATGGCCGCATCTTTGGTGCTGGCGTGTTGGCGAAGATAGTCGGTAAGGCTGTCGAGGCCATGGCTTTTGGCGGCGTCGGCCAGGCGCGCGTTCCATTCCTGGCGATACTGGCGAGCATGGGCATCGTTCAGCAGGCTGTTTTCCATGTCCGACTTGAGCCCGGCCATGCCTTCATCCGTCGGTTCGAAGTCGAAGCTGTCACGCAGCACGTACAGCAAGTCCTGATGACTGTGAATCACCTGGCGGACGCCTTCATCGGTCACCAGCACCACGTCACCGTCGTTGACCAGGGTGTCGGCCGGTCCCATGGCGATTTCAGTGAAAAACACGTGGGCAGGGGCGTTCTTCAGTGGGTAGGTGGCCTGGTTCCCCTCGGCGGAAAAAACCAGGGTCGAACGGTCCAGAATGTTTTCGGCAAACAGGCAACGAATCAACCGTCGCATGGCGTTTTTGCGGGAGTAGGCGATCAGTGTTTTGAGGTCATCCATATCAGCTATCTGCTCGTCGATAAGTAAATGAAGAGGCGAGGGCGCGACTCATGCCGTGCGCGGCCATTGGCTTGGAAAGTAATCGAGCGCCGAATCGCGCAGGCCTTGCATGTAGGAAACGCTCCAGTGCAGGACTTCCTCGATGTAGGGAACTTTGAGCTCGAAACGCCTGGCCATTTCCACCAGCAGCACCAGGCCGTAGGCGACGTCTTCGTTGAAGGCGCGGCTCTCGCGTTCGATCACGTAACCGGCGCGGTTGTCATCGGCGGGCACCATGGGCGCAAGGATGTCGTTGTAGGCCTGATTGGTGCGCAGGATCGACAGCATGCTGCTCTGGTCGCGAATCTGTTCACCGTACGCCTCGACAATTTCCTGCTTCAGGGATTTGACCGAAGACAGGTCGACACCCATTCGCTGGCTGATGACGGCGCACAGGTCCTGACTTTCCTGATCCATGCGCTCCAGGAAATAGGCGCCCAATTCGGGGCATTCGGTCCACCAGCACATGCGCTGGGGAAAGATCTTGCGATGCCATTGGCCGTAGGGCCCGATCAGCCCGTAAATCACCGAGCTGTGCATGATCGGGTTGCCCGGGGTGAGGGTGATTTCGAGGTAGTTGTCGAGCATCGTCACGCACGGGCCGTAGAGCACGGTGAGCATGTCCTGCAGGTGCTGGCGGGAGGCTTGCGACTCCCTGGCGTGGGTCGCCACGTATAACTGGCTTTTGCCGCCGCCCATTTTGATCGACAGCCCGGGCTTGAGATCGAACGCCGTGTGCGGGACATCTTTCATGCCCCAGATCACCAGGTTCGGCCGGTCGGCCAGCGTGGCTTCGGCCAGCCAGTCGAAACCGCAGAAGCCGGGGATCGCACCGATGTACACCGGTTTGCTCGAACTCAGATGCGGGGCAATCGCTTGCAGGGTGTGCGGCCGGGCATGGGCCGGCACGGTAATGATGACGATGTCGGCATCCTCGACGGCTGCGCTGGCATCCGTGGTCACCCGGTCCAGCCGGGCGCTCAGCGTCGAGCCGTCCGGCATCAACGCCTGCATCGGCGTATGGCGAGCGTGTTGATCAACGATCTCCAGGTTGCTGGTGAGCATCGAGACCTGAACATTGGGCAGCTGTTTGAACAGGATGGCATTGAGGTGACCGGTCCTGCCTCCGCCACAGATGGCGACTTTCAGCGGTTTCATTGAGAGGCGTTCCTGTGTGGGAGAAGCGTCATGCGACGCTCAATTGCAGAGGCGTGGAGACGGAGTCCAGCCATTGGGTTTTACCCAGCCAGATATCCAGTTGCGGCGCGACATTCGGGTCCAGCAGGTCGCGTTCTTCCAGCCATTTGTCGTCAAATACTGTGCGCAGGTACTTCTCGCCGCCATCGGCGATCGGCACCACGACGTTGCCGGTCAGCACGCCTTTGTGAATCAGTTCCAGTGCTTTGAAGATGGCGCCACCAGTGGATCCACCGACCAGCAAGGCCAGGTTGCGAGCGATGTACCGTGCCGTTTCGAAGGCTTGGGAATCGGTGACTTGCACACCCAGGTCGATGCAGCTGTAGTCGAGCACCAGGCCCACGGTGTCCCCGGCCGGGGTGCCGGTGCCTGATTGATAGTACGGATAGCCGGGATGGCCAAAGACGATGGAACCGGCCGGTTCGACAGCGACAGTGACGGTGTCGGGGTTGTGCAGTTTCAGCCCTCGAGCGATTCCTGTCATCGAGCCGCCGGTGCCGACACAACCGACGTAGGCGCCGACACGACCTTCGGCCTGGGCAATGGTTTCGCGCACGAAATCGCTATACCCGCCGGCGTTGGCGGCATTGTCGGATTGGTTCATGAACACCGCGCCCGGAATCTGCGACGCGAGTTCGGCCGCTAACCGTTGGCGCTCGACCACGGCGACTTCATCTTCGCGGTAGGTCCCCGCGACAAACCGGACTTCGGCGCCCAGTGCCTTCATCACGGCGATCTTGTCTTGAGCCGCGTGGTGATCGACCACAGCGATGAAATGCAGGCCGAACTCGACGGCCGCCATGGCCAGGCCGATGCCGGTGTTGCCGGAAGACGATTCGACGACCACGCCACCTGGTTTCAGCCTTCCTGACTTGAGCGCCGCGAGCACCATGTTGCGTGCCATGCGGTCTTTTATGCTGCCGCCGGGATTGTTCTTTTCAATCTTGAGCAACAACCTGGCGTTCGTATCAGGAACATCAATACCCAACATTGGCGTATTGCCAATAAGGTCCGAGACTTTATTCAGTATCATTTGAAATATTCCCTTTTAGTAGTCCGGTGAAAACGCGTAGTTACCTTCCGTACAACAGGTCGCCATCAATCGCCGGGGCAGGGGATGGCGATGAAACTCGTTCTCCAGCAAGTCCATCTGATAACCGGCGGTATTAACGTAAATCAATAAGTCACCCGCCTGCGGTGAAGTACTGAAATTGATCAAGCGATGGGTGATGACATCGTCATCCAGACAACTGTGGCCGGCGATGTAAGCTTGTATCGGGGAGTGCGGTAGTTGGCCGGAGCTGATGAGTATCGGGTCCACGAGATATTCGGATGAGAACCACGTCTCGCAAGCGCTGAAACTACTGCCCTCAACAAAGATGACGGTTCTGTTGTTTGTCAGCTGTTTGGTGCGTGTAATGCGAAACACGGAAATGGCCGCCTGATCCACCAGGCTTCTGCCGGGCTCCAGTGCCAGCGTTAAAGGCTGGGCTTTCAAATAGCTCGCAATGGACTGTCCTGCTGAATAATCAGCTTCGAGAAATAAGGCCAGCCACTGGCAGGCAGTCAGGCTACTGCCGTATGGGTAAAAAGAGGCTGGAACTTTCTGGTTTTCGTAGTTGCTCGGCTCATTATCGTTTTGTAAAAAACTGCTATAGGCCTGAGGCTCGACATAACGCATCGGCAAGCCTCCGCCGATGTCGATCATGGTTGGGTTTAACCCCATCTCCCGCGCCGCTTCGACGAAACCGCTGACCTCACGAAAGGCTTGTACCCGGGTTTCGAATCCATAGCCGCCGAGGTGAAAATGGAAACCTTCGAAGTGGAAAGTTTCGCGGTGTTCAGTCAGGTGTTGCAGGCATTGAAGCACCTCACTCGCACCCATTCCGAAACGGCTGCTCGGGCAGCTCTGTGGCCTGTAACGCAGTAAAACCCTGGCTTTCACGGGTTCCGGCATGGATTCGATCAGCGCAGTGAGGTGACCGTACTCTTCCAGGGAGTCCACGCAAATGAGTGAGCCGGCCTGCACCAATGCCCGATGAAACACCGTGGTTTTGGCCGGTCCCGTGGCGCACAAACGTTGCGCCGGTAGGCCGGATCGCAGCGCTGCGTCCATTTCGTGAAGGCTTGAAACGTCGATGCCGATGCCAGAGTCTGATGCCGCGCCAAGCAGGCATTGGGATTTATTGGCTTTGGCGCCATAGAAAATAGCGTGCTGCACATCGTGCTGTTTCAACACCGCCAAGAGGGCGCGGGTGTTGAGTTCAAAAGCATGTGGCCACACCAGATTCAAGGGAGATCCGTATTGAGACACCAGTTCCAGAAGTGTTTGCGGATAGTGATGAATCAGTTGTGCCACAACAGGGTCGAGCAGCGGTTTAAGCAGTTCTGGCTGATGAACTTCAATCCGTTCATCTAATGACGACGCAATTGTAATAGGCATAGTTAACCCTTGGCATCGAAAATCTCGCCATTCATATTTCGACAACTAAACGTTATCGATAGGTGTGATCTTTGCGCTCGTCAGGCACGAGCGCTTAATGATTCAGGAGGCGGATGCCAGATAAAACCCGAGAATGTGTCAGGGGTAATAGTCGTCATAAATGCTATACAAAACAATTGCATGAGAACCCCATTCCATAAGGTTTATAGGGACAGATTGTTCGGCCATTAGTTGATGGCCTAACCTCTTGTAAAGTGCCAGCAGCTGACATTCAAATGACATCACTGCTCTGTACTTCCCGTAAACATGAACGCTTGCTTTGATTCGAGAATTGTTTCTCTTGGCGGCGAGAACAATATTGCTAACGCGAACGATTATCAAGTAAGGTTTTCAAATATTTTGGATGTCCACCCGTTGAGCAAGAGTGCAAAAGCGATTATTTGCACGCTCTTGCAAGCATGCGTTCCTGCCTGAAAAAACACCTTAAAACCTTGATGAACAAGGCGTTGAAGGTTGATGCAACACGCCGTTTCCAGGCTCGGAAATTCAACGCCGCAGATACCCGAATTTTTTTTGAAACCCACGACTGATGCATGCCAAGGAGAGATTCATGACAACTGATCGTCTCAGCACCCAAGCCACGCTTCCCATCAGCTACCTGTTCGTTCCAGGCAATCGTCCCGAACGTTTTTCCAAAGCGGTCGATGCGGCTCCGGATGCAATCATTCTTGACCTCGAGGATGCCGTTCATCCGGGAAGCAAAGCCGCCGCGCGAGCCGCAATCTGGGCTTGGCAGGAGAGCACGCCGACGGTGCGCTGCCAGCGTTACATCCGTCTGAACAGCGTCAGCAGTGCGCTCTTTCGCCAAGACCTGACCTGGCTCAGGGACATGCGTTATCCCGAGCGCTGCGCGGGTATTTTCCTGCCCAAGGCGGAACGCCCCGAGGACTTGTTCCGGGTCGTCGAAGACCTGCTGGCATGGAATCCCGAACTCAAGATCGTCGCCATCATCGAGACCGCCAAAGGCTTGCAACAGGTCGAGGCGATTGCCGAAATTCCGGGGTTGGCACGCCTGGCATTTGGCTCGCTGGATTTTTCCCTGGATATCAATTGCAGCCAGATCCCCGAGGCCTTTCTGTTCGCTCGAAACCGGATTGTGCTGGCCTCGCGTACCGCCGATTTGCCGGCACCGATCGATGGCGTGACACCGGCGATCAGTGACATGACGGTGGTTGCGCAGGAGTCGCGTTACGCCCGCTCCCTGGGGTTTGGCGCCAAGCTCTGCATCCATCCCGCACAGTTGGGCACTGTCCAGCGGGCCTTCCTGCCTGATGCGCGCCAGCTGGCCTGGGCGGATCGAGTCTTGAGCGCCGTGGCCGGAGGCAGTCATGCGGTGCAAGTGGACGGTGAGATGGTCGATCTGCCCCTCATCGAACAGGCGCAGCGTCTGCTGGACGTGGCCAGTCGATACGCGCTGGTTGCCAAGGCCGATGCCTGCTGAGCCACCGTCGAACAGGAGATGAATCATGGGGCACGGTTATCAGATTGCGCTGCGGCCAATGTGCGATGTGTTGCAGTCGGAACAGGTCGATCCAGCCAATGTGGCGTTGCTGCGCGAGGCCATCATCCGGGCCGGGCATTGGCTGGAACCGATCATCGTCGAGCGCTCGAAAGGCATCGTGATGGACGGCAATCACCGGTTCAACGCGGCGCTGCAACTGGGGTTGAAAAGGGTCCCGTGCATCCAG
The DNA here is from genome assembly GCF_003151075.1 of Pseudomonas sp. 31-12. Lineage (NCBI taxonomy): Bacteria > Pseudomonadati > Pseudomonadota > Gammaproteobacteria > Pseudomonadales > Pseudomonadaceae > Pseudomonas > Pseudomonas sp. 31-12. The sequence continues at coordinate 3,999,689 of NZ_CP029482.1, read as the reverse complement.
CTCGATTACGCCGACCCGCGCGTTTGTGTGTGGCATTGGCAGACCGGGCAAACGTTCGAGGTGGCACGGATTTTCACCACGATTGCCCGTGGCGAGCTGTTTCCGTACAAGACCACGCGGCATGCGTTCGACCCGGCCTTGCCGGTGATCGCGATACCGCTCGACTGCCTGTACGTGTGATTGACCGGGCAGGCTCCTCGGCTTTACGGCCGAGGAGCCCAAAAATTTTCGAAGAGAGGGTGATACTTTTTCGCGGGTCGACTGGCAATAGGAGTGATTACCATTTTCTCTTGCCCAAAAGGATCCTTACGTCATGTCCGTTGCCAGTCGACCATGCGGTGAGCGCGCGTTAACGCAGGCCATTCGTACCGCCATGCTGAGTTTTGCCCTGGTCGCAGGAAGCGCCAACACCTGGGCTGCCGCCCAACAGCAACAGGATGCTGACGTCGCCAAGACACCTGACGCTTCGGCAAACCCGAATGCCGATGGCCTGACACTCGGCTCTACCAACATCACTGCCGATTACACCAGCCCGACCGTGCTGCCGGGAGTCATTGCCGGTGGGCAGGTTGCTCGCGGTGCGCGCCTGGGGATGATGGGCAACAAAGATGTGATGGATACGCCGTTCAGTGTAACCAGCTACACCGCCAAGACATTGGCCGACCTGCAAACGATGACCGTTGCCGATGCCCTGGAACGAGATCCATCAGTGCGCTCCACCGGTCAAACCGGCGGCATCGTCGATTCCTTTTTCATTCGCGGTTTCGCGGTGGGCGAAGGCAACCTGGGCGAGCTGGCCTTCGACGGCGTGTATGGCGTGGCGCCCAACTATCGGGTGTTCACCGACTACGCCGAACGCGTCGAAGTGCTCAAGGGGCCGGGGGCCTTGATGTACGGGATCTCGCCGAACAGCGGTGTCGGCGGCGTGATCAATATCGTGCCCAAGCGGCCACTGGCCGAAGACCTGACGCGCTTTACCGCGAGTTACGCGTCGGACTCGCAAGCAGGCGGTCATCTGGATATCAGCCGTCGTTTTGGCGACGAGAACCAGTTCGGCGTGCGCTTCAACGGCAGCCTCCAGGGGGGCGATACCGCCGTTGACGACCAGGAACGATCGGTCGATATCGGGGCCATTGCGCTCGATTATCAAGGGGAGCGACTGCGCTTGAACCTTGACTTCATCAGCCAGAAAGAAAGCTTCGAGGCTCCCTCGCGGCCCTTTACGGTGGCGCCGGGTGTCGATATTCCCTCTGCGCCCAATGGTCGTACTAACTTGACGCAGGATTGGGGATGGTCCGACACCAGGGAGCAGTCGGCGTTGCTGGGCGGCGAATATGATCTGACTGACGCGGTCACCGTATTCGCCCATGCCGGTGGCGGCAAGGCAGACGTCAAGCGCAAGTCCGACCAGGTGCCGAGAATCCTCAACAACGCCGGCGATACCAGCAACATTCCCGGCTACTACAAATTCAACGTCGATCGCTCGACGGCCGACGTGGGTATCCGTGGCGTGTTCGCCACCGGGCCGGTCACCCACACGACCACGCTGATGGCGACCCGGTATCAGGATGAATTGTCCCGGGGCATCACCAACGGAACCGAAATCCGTTCGAACATCTACCACCCGGTGGAGGTGCCCGAACAATTCCTCCACGCGCCAAAGGTGCTGCGCATTTCCGAGTCGGAGTTGTCCGGTGTGGCGCTGACCGACACCTTGTCCGTGCTGGACGACCGCATCCAGCTGACCTTGGGTGTGCGTAAACAGGACATCGAGTCGCGTAACTACACCGCGACAGGTTCGGTCAGCTCTAAATATGACGACAGCGCCACGACGCCGCTGGTCGGCGTGGTGGTCAAACCCTGGGAAGACGTGTCGCTTTACTACAACTATGTCGAGGGTTTGAGTAAAGGTGATATAGCACCAGGCACCGCCGCCAACTCCGGTGAAACCTTTGCGCCTTATGAGTCGAAGCAACACGAAATCGGCGTCAAATATGAACATGGCACGTTCATGACTACCCTGGCGTTGTTCCAGATTGAAAAGCCCAGCGGAGAAATCGGCGCAGGCAACGTGTTCTCGGTGCAGGCCGAACAACGCAACCGCGGCGTTGAGCTGAGCATGTTCGGCGAAGTTGCGCCGGGTACTCGCTTGATGGGCGGCGTGACCTTCCTCGATGGCGAACTGACGGATTCCGCCACAGCCGCTAACCGAGGCAACGAACCGGTGGGCGTGCCCGACGTACAAGCCAACCTCTGGGCCGAATGGGACACCCCGTGGCTGGAGGGCTTCACGCTCACTGGCGGCGCGATCTATACCGGCAGCCAATATGTGAATCAGGCCAATACCCAGGAACTGGATGCCTGGACGCGCTTCGACACGGGCGCTCGCTACACCACCAAAATCGAAGGTCGACCTACGACGTTCCGCGCCACGGTGCAGAACGTCTTCGATCGAGAGTACTGGTCTGGCGTCGCCTCGTATGGTGCGTTCTCTGCGGGTTATCCGCGGACGCTGCAGCTGTCGGCTACGGTCGATTTCTAATGGCGGCGGGTCGTCGGCGGTAACGTTTGGTGAATAACCACGTGTGCATTTCTTGATGCATGAAAGTATTTGAAAAGGAGTATTCGAATGTTAAACACCTCAGCATCGGCGACCCTCGCAACTCTGAAATTCCAATCGACGTCTGCTCACCGGGCATTCGATTTCGAGCGCAGTTCCAACGAGCACATCCGGGCGTTGCTTCGCTATTACGGATTGCGCACCAGCCTTATTCGCTTGAAAGTGATCGATGCCTTGCTGGTCGCCGCGAGAGACGGAACGCCCATCGGTGTGCGCGGAGTGCATTCCTATCTGCAATCCTTCTCAACCGATTTAGCGTTTATCAGCGTGCGGGAAGTGCTCAGGCGCCTCTGTGACGAGGGTGTCATCGTTTTTGGGGCAGACAAGAGTTACTGCTTTACTGCGCTGGCCATCGAGATGCTGGAAACACGCTCGGATCGCGAAGACCCAGCAGCTTATATAGTCAGGTGAGTTCAGAGGGATTCCCCCGACCCGTATCACCGGGTCGGGGTGGTCCTTTCAAGCCTTACCGATTCAACGAGTGCATCACTTCACATCGAAGCGATCCAGGTTCATCACCTTGGTCCACGCCGCCACGAAGTCCTTCACAAACTTCTCCTTCGTGTCACTGCTCGCGTAAACCTCAGCCAGCGCCCTCAACTGCGCATGAGAGCCAAAGACCAGGTCAACACGGGTTCCGGTCCACCTCACTTCGCCGGTTTTACGATCGCGTGCTTCAAACTCTTCATTGGATTCTGAGGTCGGTTTCCATTCCACGCCCATGTCCAGCAGGTTCTTGAAGAAGTCATTGGTCAACGCTTCTGGCTGCTGGGTGAACACGCCGTGTCTGGTTTGCCCGACATTGGTGTTCAACACGCGCAGGCCACCCACGAGCGCGGTCATTTCTGGCGCGGTGAGCGTCAGTTGTTGCGCTTTGTCGATCAGCAGATGCTCGGCCGACACGCTGTAGCGGGACTTGAGGTAGTTACGGAAGCCATCGGCGATGGGTTCGAGGAAGCCGAAGGATTCGACATCCGTCTGCTCTTGCGAAGCGTCCATGCGCCCTGGGGTGAACGGCACCGTGACGCTGTGACCGGCATTTTTCGCCGCCTGTTCGACGCCCGCGTTACCCGCCAGCACGATCAGGTCAGCCAGCGAGACTTTCTTGCCGCTGTTGTTGAACTCGCTCTGGATGCTTTCGAGTTTCGCCAGCACATTCGCCAGTTGATCAGGTTGGTTGGCTTGCCAGGATTTCTGCGGCGCCAGACGCAGACGCCCCCCATTGGCGCCGCCACGTTTGTCGGAGCCACGGAAGGTGGAAGCTGCTGCCCACGCCGTCGATACCAGCTGCGAGACGCTCAGGCCCGAAGCAAGCACTTTGCTCTTGAGCGCGGCGACGTCACTGTCGTTGACCAAGGCATGGTTGACCTCCGGGATCGGGTCTTGCCACAGCAATTCTTCGCTGGGCATTTCCGGGCCGAGGTAGCGGGAGAGAGGGCCCATGTCACGGTGGATCAGCTTGAACCAGGCGCGGGCGAACGCATCGGCCAGTTGATCCGGATTTTCCAGGAAACGCCGAGAAATCGGTTCGTAGATCGGGTCGAAGCGCAAGGCCAGGTCCGACGTCAGCATCGTCGGATTACGCCGTTTGGACGGGTCGAAAGCATCCGGGATGGTGCCGGCGCCCGCGCCGTTTTTCGCAACCCACTGGTGTGCACCGGCCGGGCTTTTGCTCAGTTCCCACTCGAAGCCGAACAGGTTTTCCAGGTAATTGTTGCTCCACTTTGTGGGCGTGGTGGTCCAGGTCACTTCCAGGCCGCTGGTGATGGTGTCCGGGCCTTTGCCGGTGCCAAAGTTGTTCTTCCAGCCAAAGCCCTGGGCTTCGAGGCCTGCTGCTTCGGGCTCGGCACCGACGTTGTCAGCAGGCCCTGCGCCGTGGGTTTTGCCGAAGGCGTGACCGCCAGCGATCAGCGCCACGGTTTCTTCGTCGTTCATCGCCATGCGCCCGAACGTCTCGCGGATGTCTATGGCAGATCTGACCGGGTCTGGCTCGCCTTCCGGGCCCTCGGGGTTGACGTAGATCAGGCCCATTTGCACAGCGGCCAGCGGGTTTTCGAGATTGCGGCCGTGTTCGGTACGGCTCTCCTCGTTTTTACCGGGTTCGGCGACAAGTGGACCGTCACCGGGAGCTTCCACGGGAGCGCTGTCTTTGCCGTAGCGGGTGTCACCGCCCAGCCATTTGTTTTCCGAACCCCAGTAGACGTCTTCATCCGGTTCCCAAACGTCCGCACGGCCACCGGAAAAACCAAAGGTCTTGAAGCCCATGGACTCCAGTGCAACGTTGCCGGTGAGGACGATCAGGTCCGCCCAGGAGATTTTACGGCCGTACTTTTGCTTGATCGGCCAGAGCAGCCGGCGCGCCTTGTCGAGGCTGACGTTATCCGGCCAGCTGTTGAGCGGTGCAAAGCGCTGCTGACCGGAGCCGGCACCGCCACGGCCATCGCCCGTGCGGTACGTGCCTGCGGCGTGCCAGGCCATGCGAATGAACAGCGGCCCATAGTGGCCGAAGTCCGCTGGCCACCAGTCTTGCGAGTCGGTCATCAGCGCCGTGAGGTCACGCTTGACCGCCTCAAAGTCCAGGGTCTTGAATTCTTCGGCGTAGTTGAAGCCCTCGTCCATGGGGTCGGACAGGGACGAGTGCTGGTGCAGGATCTTCAGATTCAGTTGGTTCGGCCACCAATCGCGGTTCGTCGTGCCACCGCCAGCGGCGTGATTGAACGGGCATTTCGATTCATTTGCCATGTGTGAGCTACCTTTGGTCGTGTTTCATCCGGCTATCGGCCCGGGGTGGGCGTTAGATAGCAACGAGCGAATGCAATGACATAGGCTGCAGGACCAACAGTTGGATCAACTGATCGTCTGGACCACACGGGAATTGGACAGCGGCGGTGGCCCACGGGTGGCCTAGTCAAGCTTCGGACTCATTCCTGTCTCCTTATCAGCACTAAACCGGCCGGCTTGTTCCGCCAGCGCTGGATACAGGTTAGACCCCACTTGGGGAGTCAGCTAATAGGTGGAGTATTAGGAGGTAATAGGCAGAGTCTTTTACGGATGTTGCGGGGAGGACCCGCGTCTATCCGAAGCATAGACGCGGATTTTCAGGCCTGAACGGTTACTTTCGAACGTTCTGGTACAGCATCAACCGTGAGGTTTCATGCAGGGCGCGGGTCAGCGCCGACAGGCGTTTGAACTCTTCAGGGTTTTTCTCGGCAACGTTGTCCCGTGGCGTCATCGAGGCGAGGTCGTGAAGGGTTGGCGAGCTGCCGTCGTGCTCCATCTGCACCATGTAGTGTTGCGTGACGCCGGCGATCAACGGGAACGTGCCTTCACGCAATACCAGCGGCACCACACGTTCGCCTTCTGGCGCGGGCTGCTGGATATCACGGCCCATGCCGCTGTTACGGAACTCAAGACCGGCCATGCCTGCCACGGTGGGCAGCAAGTCCACCAGGCCAACCGCTTCCTTGACCTTGCGCGTTCCGATCAAGCCCGGTGCGTGGATGATCATTGGCACCGCGTTGCTTTCCAGGCCCAGTTGCTCGTAGGCCGGTGCCAGGAACGGGATCTGTGCGATGCGGGTGTTGTGGTCGCCGAACATCACGAAAATGGTGTTCTCATACCAGCCGCCGGCCTTGGCGATTTCCATCAAGCGTCCGAGATTGAAGTCCAGCAAACGCACGGCGTTGTACTGCTCGACACTGCGCGATCCTGCGGCCTGTACTTCGGCCAGGGTAGGGTGCTTGACCTCGAAGCCGTCATTGCTCTTGGGAATCGTGAACGGACGGTGATTGCCGGCCGTCTGCACATACGCGAAGAACGGTTTGTCCTTGGGCAGTGCTTGCAGGATCTGATCGGTTTCCTTGAACAGGTCCAGATCGGAAATGCCCCAGACGTCCACCACCGGCGATTTCCAGTCGCGCTCTTCGAACAAGCGCACGCCGTCGATGCTCTGCCGGATCAGGGCATTCATGTTGGCCCAGCCGGAGTTGCCGCCGATGGTGTAGATCTTCTCGTAACCGGTGAACGCATTGATCAGCGTGTTTTGCTGGGTGATCAGCGGATTACGCGTCGCGGTTTCCTGGCGCGTGACATCAGGCACCCCGCTGATGCTGGCCCAGACGGTTTTCGCGGTCCCTGTCACTGGCACGTAGAAGTGCTCGAAGAACCAGCTCTGGGTGGCCAGGCGATCGAGATTGGGCGTCGGATTGATCGGATTGCCATAGGCGCCGACGGCACTGGTGCCCAGCGATTCAAGCATGATGAACATGACGTTCGGCGCACGTGAGCCCGGGATTTTGTACGGTTGTGGTGCCTGGTGCCGGACGAAATTCAGGGTCTGCGGATCGGGTTTTTCGACCCCCAGGTAGTTGGCCATGACCGGGTAATGTTCGCGCACCTGCGCTTCGTCGTAACGCGACTGGCCGACCTTGACCGTGTCGTAGAGGAACAACACCGGGTTCAGGCCCAGCGCGGCCATCTGGTTATTGCCCGAGAAGAACGCATCGCTCCAGCGCAACGGCACCGGGTTTTCAAGGTTCATGTTTTCCACACGACCCAGAATGCCCAGCAGCACCAGCACGACCATGACCGCGCCGCCCCATGTTGCGGAGAGCGGGTGAATGATTTTGCGAGGGCGATCCAGCGTGACGCTTTCCAGACGCACCAGCGCCAGGGTCACAAACGCGACCGTGGCCAGCCAACCCAGCGAAATCCAGATCACCGGGTAAGTCTGCCAGACCATGTCGCGGGAGATTTGCGCATCCTCGATGAAGCGCAGGACAGTGGCGTTGATTCGCACGCCCAGGTAGGCGAAATGGCCAAAATCGATGATGTAGATCAGCAGTAGTACGCTCAGGACTGCGACCAGGTAGACGCGTGCGATGCGCCTTAGCAGACGGCTGCGGAGCAGGTTCCAGCGCGGAATCCAGGCCAGCAACGCCAGCGGCAACATCATCAGGATGGCCAGGCGCAGATCGAAACGAAAACCGATGCTCAGGGTTTCCCAGACGCCTTGTGTGTCGCTCAGGGCTTTGGGTTCGAACCCGGAAAAGCCGAAGAAGAACACCACCCTCAGCAGTGCAAACAGCACGAACGCAATCGCTGTAGCGCCTAGCCAGTAATGTAAACGTCTCGAGTGCAGCCAACCCATCCCTGTTCCCCTGTTAAAAAGTCGTTAAATCTCAAGCGGATTTAATCTGGTCGCTCATCGCAGTACGGCGTTTGTTTGAGCGGCGATACATCCAGCGTACGGCAAGCATCAGCAGGGCGCCGCAGCAATACAGACCCAGCAGCGGATCGACCAGGTAATCCCAATAGTTTTGCGAAGGCTTGATCCCGGCGATGAAGGCCAGGGTTGCGCTGGCCAGCATCAAGACGGCCAGGCCATTGCGCAGGTAAAACAGGCCCAGTGTGAGCGCGGCGAAGAGAATCAACATGGGCCGCGGGCTGTACCCGAAGCGATAGGGGTCCAGATCACTCATGCCCAGGGTGGCCGGGTACAGCACCACGGCCATCGCGGCGAAGAGGATCAATACGCCGGTTTTGCCCCGTGCCGGTGGCAACATGTCCAGCCGGCGCAAGCAGCCCCACGCCATGAACACCAGGGTGGTGATCGCCAGGTCATCAATGTAGCTGCGCAAATACGCGGCAAACGACAAACCGTCCGGCGAGATGAAGCTGACGGCCAGCAATGCGGCCAGCAGTACGATCCGCGAGATTCTGGGCAAGCCGAACGAAGGCAGCACCAGGAAGATGATCATTGCGAAGCTGACATGGGCTTGCCACAGGCTGATCATTTGAGACGCTCGTTAAGCCATGCATCGTTAAAGGTAACGTGCTTGATGAAGGTGTTGTTCCAGGAATAAACCAAGTGATACATGCCGTCAGGACTGCGGATGAAATACGGGTATTCGTATTCGAATTCACACTCCTGGTTTTTACAGACACGGTTGTCGAGGTTATCCAGGAACTCCGCTTCCAGCGGTTGGCGGCGCGCACCGCTGGACCCACGGAACTCTCTGCCGATGATCTCCTTGTAGGCTTCAGGAGAAAACGGAGCGCCCTGTGGATCAGGTGATTTATCCAGGTCGCGCAATGAGCGCCAATCGTCCATTTTGGCATCGGTCCCGTACAGGCTCAGCTTGAAGCGTCCCTCCTGCAGGTCGTTGAGTGCGACCAGCAAGCCGTGTTCGGGTGTCGCGACGGCTGCCAGCGAGGAGTTCGGGTTCGAGGGATCGAGCGGATAGGGCTCGCTCCAGGTTTGCCCGGCATCTTCGGTGCGGGCCGCCAGAACACGGTGGTGGGTGTTGCCGGCATAACGCAGCAAGGCAATGCCGCGCTGGCCGTCGAGCGGAACCACCGTGGGCTGCAAGGAATTCATGCCGTGGCTGATGCGGAATTTATCGATCACATCGCCATTGGCGCTCAGGTAGAGGTACTCGGCAAACTTGCCCAGAAACTCGTGGTAGACCGGCAGTCCGATGGACCCGTCAGCATGAAACACCGGTGCCGAGCGGACCAGGGTGCTGATGTTCAGAAAGGGCGACGTGATCAGCTGTCGCGGAGCGGACCAGTGTTCACCGAAGTCGTCGGAAACCATCACATTGACCGCGCTACCGGCCCAGCCACCCATGGACACCGACACGTAGAACAACCACACGCGGTTATCCGGCGCGAGGGCTACCACCGGGTTGCCCAGTTTGCGGATGTATTTCCGAGTGCCCTGTTGGGTCGAGTCCCGAGTCGCCAGGACCTGCTCCGCCCCCCATTCGCCGGTTTTCGAATCGAACCGGGCGGAGCGCACCTGCACATCGGCGGCGCCTTCGCGCGAGCCGGCGAACCAGACCGTCATCAGGCTGCCGTCGGGCAAGGCGGTGACCGCTGAGGAGTGCACGAAATCGACGAGCCCGGAGGAGGCGAACCGGCTGGTATAAATGGGCTCGGCCACTTTTCCGGCCACTGCCATCACTGGACTGATCAGGGCAAAGGAAGAATGCGTATTGGCAGGATTGATCACCCACGCGGCTGCAAAAAGGCAGGACAGAGTGATGTAGGCACATAAGGCAGGAACACTGGGAAGTTTGATGCGCATGACTACGTTGGCATCTCATGGCCCGATTAGGCGCTCAACGTAACACTCGGTAGTACACGATCGGGTTTTATGATTGGCTAAATTGTAAGCGGGTATTTGTAACAAGCTGCCGCGTCGATGTGCGAAGTTTGATTGGGTGTCTGAGACCGCCGAATTAGAGGGATTGAGGCGGGCTGTAAGGTGATATCACCGTTAGTCGCAAAGGCCGTGGCAGTGACAGTCGAGTCATCAGGATTTGGGTAGTTTATGGGCCTCTTCGCGGGCAAAGCCACGCACCCACAGGGGATTTTTGTCGATCACTCCTCATGTCAACGACGCAAATCCTGTGGGAGCGTGGCTTGCCCGCGAAGACGGCAGCATAGCCACTGAAGTTTTCAGATCAGCCCCGCACAAACCTAGTGCTGTCTGTATGTCTGTAGGGTGAAGGCATTCCCCGCCGGGTCTTTACCCTCAAGCGTTATTTCATCGTCCTTGATCGTCAGGATTTTGAATTCGTCGGAAGCGCCGGACGCTAAACCGTCGCTAAAGGTAGGCATGGAGGGCCCAGCCAACCTGGCAACCAGCGAGGGGGGAACGGCCGTGCCGTTGATCACGTATGACTTGGGCATCGACTTCATGTCAGCCAACGTGAACGAAAGCAGGCTGGAATCGGCGGTCCAACTGCCGGCACCGTTTACGCTGTACTCAAGATGGTAGGGTTTGGATTCAGCGGTTCCGTCAAGAATGACAATGCCATTGACGTTGTACCGGCCTGTGCGGAAATACTCGGTCATGCCCTTGAATTCGAACGTGCCGTTGGTGAACGGGTAGGTGTAATCGGTCGTCCAGCGACCGATGAAGCGGGGATTGTTGGGGTTGGCTTCGTGAAACGTGGCGTAAATCGTTGCAATGCCGCTTAGAACTGTCACCAGGGCCACAATCGCGAACCAGGCTTTAGTGGATACTTTTTGTATAGCAGTGAAACTCATTGTGATGGATTCCATTCGATTGATGTGTCGTGCGCGGACGTCTTCCATGGGGGGTGGCGATAACGCACCCCGGTGTATTGGCCGCGGGGACAGAAGTATAAAACTTAAAGCGTTGGAAGACGCAAAAATGCGGGAGAAAGAAGCTTGCGAGCTGTACCCGGCTGACGCAGCGATCACCTTGATCTGAACTCCGTCGCACAGCAGGTCCTGCGCCACCTTCATCCGCCAGGTCGTCACGTAGCCATTGGGGCGCAGCCTTGAAAAACCTGCCTTTGGTCGGCATGCCTGAACCGTGTTCACGATGGATTGATCCATTCTGAAAGAACTCTCGGGGGGCGCTGCCATGCACTCGTTTGCCAATCTGCTGACACCGGCTCAAGAGCTAAAGCTGCGAGCGCTCAACGCCTGGCATCTTGCCCTTGAGGATTTGAGGCTGCGCATGGAGTGTCCCGACGCCTATCACGAAGAACTGATTCGTCAGTCTGACGAGATGGATCGCCTGGGCATCGTGAGCTGGCAGGAGTGGCGCGACCTCAGGGTTGAGGCGGATCAAGCGTATCTGCTCGCCATCGCGGGTGAGGATTATCACCGAGCAGTCAGGAAGGGGAGCGGTTGATGAACTTCGCTGGTGCACAGCTGAGGCTGAAGTTCGATAGGGGTTCAAACGCGCAAAACGGGTTAACTGCAATGTCGATCGTTGAAACAGTCGTCGATTATCTGCGTCAGCACGACTTGCGGCTGACCACCGCCGAATCCTGCACGGCGGGCAACATTATTACGCTGCTGGCACAGGTGCCCGGCAGCGGTGAGCTGATTGAAAGCGGCTACGTGGTTTACTCACCCGAGGCCAAGCAGCGGTTGCTTGGGGTCAGTGCGATCACCATCGAGACCTTTAATCTCACCAGCTGCCAAGTGGCCCGGGAAATGGCCATCGGCGCGCTGCGCGACAGCCCGGCGAGCGTCGCGGTGTCCACGACGGGGCTGTTGGGGCCGGAGGATGTCGACGGCATTCCGGCAGGCACGGTTTGCTTCGCCTGGGCCTTCATGGCGGGGCAGCAAATGGCGGTGTTCAGCCGCAAGCAGCGATTCTCCGGCAGTCGGGATACCGTGCTGCGGCAGGCGTCGTTGTATGCCTTGAAAGAACTGCCGACGTTTCATCAGGCCATGCTCAACGGCGAGCGGGGCTAGAGAATTCGGTGATCTCGTTTGCGTGAACCGGGGTTCAACAGCATGAACAAAACCATCAGCGCCACCGATCTGGGCATCGATCTGAAGCACGAGGGCAAAAGTGGCTTGTTCAAATGGTTCATCGCCAGCTTTCTGATGGGCAAGCGGATTCAGGCGGAAATTGCCGCGCAAGCGTATCGCGTCATCGTCGAAAAACATGCGCGAGATACCGCACTCAAACTTGGGCATTGCACACACCGGCAACTGGTCGGCATGTTGGGCGAAGCTCACTACGTGCGTTATGACGAAACCACGGCCCGGCGATTGCTAAAGTTGAGCGCCAGACTGCAAGAAGAGTGCGCCGGGAAGATCGGCAACATTCAGCGCGCCAGTGAAAGCCGCCAGGCGTCCGAAAAACGCTTGGCGGCATTCGAAGGGGTAGGGCCCAAGACCATTGAAAATTTCATGCGTGATGCCGGGGCCGTGTTGTATTGAAACACCAGTGATGGACGCTCAAAAACTGCAAACGTCTCCCTGAAACACCACCCGCCCGAACTGCGCATGGGCGTCCAGCGGCGTGACAGCCAGCAGTTGATCCAGACGGATTTCCTGCGGGCCGTCAGCCGTTTCAAGGCAGAGGAACTCTTCCTTGTCGCTGGAGGTTCGCGTCGTCAGCGCTTTGGCGAGCAGGCGTGCGCCATCGTTCAGCTCGATATCCAGTTGATAACCGCGCAGACAGGCGATCTCCAGATAGTCGTGCAGATCGCAGTTCAAAGGCTGATACGCGTTCATCTCGTTACTCCTGGCAACCTTGCAGTTTGATGATGAAATGACCTTGCTTGCTGATCGCCTCGGCGACGACCGGATTGCTCGGTTCGACGTGGCAGAACCGGCATTCATTCTGGGAAATATCTTCGTCCTGAACGCCCTGTTCATCAAGGAAGCGGCGGGCGTAGGACTTCGCCAGTTCAGGGTCATTGCTGTCGATCAACACATCGAAATGCAGGTAGCGGCCATCTTTGGTGCGCACGTGGGTATCGAATACTTTTACGCTCATCATTTGCTCTCCTTCAGTTTCCAGGTGCCGGGCAGGGACAGGTCTCCCGAGGCAATGTCATAGACGCTGCTTACGCAAAGCAGTGGGTTATGCAGGTCGGCATTGACCTTCAGTGCCGCAGTCACGCCGTCATAGTTGAAGCTTTCAGGGAAGCCCACGGCTGCCAGCGGCACGCGAATTTTCGCGGCGTTTTTCTCGACGCTCAGGTCGTAGCCGGGGGAGTCGATGTAGATCGGCGCGCCAGGCCAGGTCGCCGGTAGCTTGGGCTTGGCATCTTTGGGGATGTCGCGAACCTTCAAGCCTCCGGGGCCGCAGCTTTCATCTTTGGTCAGCACCACCCAGTGGGAATGCCACAAACCGCCATCGTTATCCTTCTTGCCATCCTTGTTTTCGTCCAGTTGCGGGGTGTCGTCGAAGTCCGGGTGCGAGGTCAGTGCCAGGGCGAGAGTGCCCGACTTCGCTTCGAACCCCACGGCTTCGCTGTCCAGGCTGGTAGGCCAGACATAGCTATAAACGTCTGCACCCGCGAAAGCGCCGTTCGCCGACGGCACCCGACTACCGGCCTTGCCGTCGACCAATTGTTCGAACACCAGGTTGTTGCCTTCCTTGAAGACACGGGTATGAACGAGATCGAACGCCGCGTCAGTCTTGCTCTTCTCACTGCTGATACCTGACGAATCGTGGGCCCATGCCGGTGCTACCAGCAGGGTGCTGATGGCCAGTGCCAGTGCAGAGTTCATGATTACCTCCAGCTCGGTTGTTTGTGATTTATAGTTTCGAATCGATACCGACTAGCCTAAGGCAAGACTGATTTTTGTCAATATGGTTTTTATCCGATACTATTTATCAACACTATTGATCTGGAATTGCCACGTGTTGTTCGATCTGCTGGAAAGACTGTCGAGCCTGACGCGCGTCTGGTTTCGCGAGCACCCGAAACTGACGGATCTGCAGCCGATTCAACTGAGCGCGCTGCTGTATCTGGGGCGCTGCAATCGTTACTCCAACACACCGTTGGCGGTGACTGAGTATCTGGGGCTGACCAAGGGCACGGTGTCGCAATCGCTCAAGGCGTTGGAAAGCCATGGGCTGCTGATCAAGACCCCGGACGCCAAGGACAAGCGCAGCGTGCACCTGGAACTGACCGCGCCGGCCAGAGCCTTGTTGAACGAAGTGATGCCACCGGATTTTCTGGTCGCAGCCGCCAAGCGCATGGGCGCTCGATCACAGGATCTGGAAGGGTTGTTGCTGGAGCTGTTGAGGAATATCCAGCAAGGCGAAAATGTGCCGAGTTTCGGTCTTTGCCGAAGCTGCCGCTTTCATCGGACAGTGGCAGGCGCGGCCTTCTGTGAACTGACTCAAGAACCCCTTGAGTCCGGCGAAATCAACTTGATTTGCCGGGAACATCGAGTGCCTGACGAAGTGAACGATTGAGAGCGGTTTAACCTTTCGACCATCAAAGGATTCCCCCATGGGTTTAAGCAAACGCGATCAGGCACACATCGAGCGTCGATTGATTGCCACCCTGACTGAGGCATGCGAAACGGCCAAAGCGCAAATCGTCGGATTTGAATGGCTGACCCACGAAGTCGATTACCACGAATTTCCTTCCAGCCTCAGAGTCATCTGGGTTTTCGACACCCAGGCCAACAAGGATCAGGCGCTGGCGAGCGGGCAGGGCGAGCGCATGGTCGAACTGACGGCGACAGCATTAAGCGAAGCGGATGTACACGTCAGATCGGTCGCGGCCCATGTGCAGTTTGATTCTGAAGAGCAATGTCAGCGCGCCAATGGTGGCAATTGGAAGCAGCGGCTGGCGCGCAAGCGCCTATAGCGAATCGGCTTCGTACCAGCACGCTTTGGACTCAATACAGGTGTGTTTCTGCTTTAAGGTCAGGAAAGGCGTATCCAGCGTACCGATCGCTATCGAAACCCAGTCCGAAAACGCCCCCTTCGAATCTGACCAGAACAGCGAAGACCCGCAGTGGGAGCAGAACTGGCGTGTGACGCCTTTGGACGATTCGTAGCCCTTGAGCGCCGTTGCATCCGCAATTACTGAAATCGCCGACCTGGGAACGCTCGCATACGTCGCGAATGCCGCTCCATGGCTCTTTTGGCATATTTTGCAATGGCAGTGGGTGACGGCTTTCAGTTCAGTGGATACGTGATATTCAACGGCGCCGCATAGGCAACTGCCTTGGTGAAGCTCATCCATGTTCATCGGTTCCCTGATTTTCGTCGCGCCACTTTAGCGGCCCGGCGCAAGGTTTGGCCATGACTTCACCGCTCAGAAAGCGACAGCGCAGAATCAGGATCACGGCGAACCAAACACCATCGTCCAGTAAACCCCTTCATCACTGCGCGCGTCCGCCGCATACGCCGCGCCCACCTGGGTAAACATAGGGTTCATCAAATTGGCGCAATGCCCGGGGCTGGCCAGCCAGCCTGCCATTGCCTTGCCCGGTGAGCTCTGCCCGGCGGCGATGTTTTCGCCGATCTGCCGGCTTCGGTAACCGGCGGCTCTTGCTCGATCCGCCGGCAAACAGAGGAAGCAAAGGTATGAAACAGAGCGAAACAAGACGAAAGGCATGGCGAGGTTGGCGCATGTGACGGGCAGCTCTGATGAGATGACAGCGGCAATGGGAATTCACGGCTCGGCTAAGACTTGGGTTCAGGCACTAGGTTCAGGCGTGAAGAGGGGAAATTTGCGCTGGAAAAACCGGCTGTCACTACCGCATGTCGCAAAACACCGAAAGTCCGGCGTCAGGCTTCAAAGACTTGCCGGCGCAGCCGATAACGTGTTCATAAATGCGACGTACCGAGAGGGTTACCCCATGTCTATAAAATTACGCTTGTTGCTGCTGATTGGTACGAGCTTGCTCACCGCGTTGATCGTGAGCCTGGTCAGTTACGTGGGAAACACCCGGATGGCCGAGGCGGTGAAGGACAACGAGGTCAGCATGACCGCGCTGCGCAATCACCTTGAAGCCGACATGATGCACGACGCACTGCGCGCCGATGTGCTGTCTGCGATGGTGGTCGGTCTGGGCAAAAGCACCAGCAGCAAAGCCGAGGTGCGCAGTTCCATCGAGGAACATGCGGCGCATTTTCGTGAAGTACTGGGTGAAAACCTCAAGCTGCCGGTCAATGACACCATCAAGACCGGCCTGAACAAGGTCAAGCCGAGCCTCGATACCTACATCGGTGCGGCCGAGCGCATTGTCGGTCTGGCGCTGGAAAATCCGGATTCCGCGCAAAATGAACTGGGCACCTTCAATACCGCGTTCAGCCAGCTGGAAGACCAGATGGCGGCCCTCAGCGAGGTGATCGAAACCAACACCCAACAGACCAGCAAAAGCACTGAGCAGGCCATCAGCAGCGCCAACTTCACGCTGGGTATCGTCCTGATCGCCAGCCTTCTGTTACTGCTTATCCAGGGCCGCTGGGTGATTCTGAGCATCATGGGGCCGTTGCAGACCGCAAGCCGCATTGCCAAAAGCATCGCCCACGGCAACCTGAGCGAGCCGATCGTCGAACCGACCCACAACGACGAAGCCAGTGCCTTGATCCGCAGTCTGGCCACCATGCAGCGCGACTTGCGCGGCATGATCGAGGTGGTTCGCAGCAACGCTCACGGCGTGAGTGGCATGAGCGTGCAGTTAAGCAGTGGCTGCCACCAGGTCGCCGACAGCAGCCAGCAGCAGAGCGTCGCCGCCAGCACCATGGCCGCTGCCGCCAGTGAAATGACCGCGAGCATCGAGGAAATCACCCGTCACGCCGAACGCGCACTGAACATGGCTAACCAGGCCGAGGCACTGGCCAAGGATGGCGGTCGCGTGATTCATCAAGTGGTCAACGACATGGATGGCATAGCCCGTTCGGCGCAGCAGTCAGCCCAAGTGATCCGCACGCTGGACAAGGAGTCCGAGGGGATTTTCAGCATCATTCAGGTGATCAAGGGTATCGCCGATCAAACCAATTTGCTGGCCCTCAACGCCGCGATCGAAGCTGCCCGTGCCGGTGAGCAGGGCCGTGGTTTTGCCGTGGTGGCCGACGAAGTTCGCAGCCTCGCGGGACGCACCAGCGCCTCTACGCAGGAAATTGCCAGCATGGTCTCGCGCATCCAGCAAAGCACCCGCGAGGCGGTGACCAGCATGGAGGCGGGCGTTGCACAGGTCGACAAAGGCATGGCCGTGACCGCCGACGTCGAACGCGCCATCCGCGAAATCCTCCAGGCCACGCTCAACACCACCGAGCTGGTGAACGACATCACCCGCACCATCGGTGAGCAGAGCCTGGCCAGTAACGAAATCGCCCATCAGGTGGACATGATTGCGGGCATGTCGGAAGGCAACAGCAAGGTGATTGGCCAGACGGCTTCGACGACCGATGAGTTGTCGACCTTGGCGGGCAAGCTGTCGCAGTCGGTGGATCGGTTTCGGCTTTGAGGTTCGTGTGCCGATCCATTGATTTGCAGTGATTGTGAAGGCCTCTTCGCGAGCAAGCCCGCTCTCACATTGGATCTTCATTGAACACAGGTTTTGTGTTTGACGCGGATCAAGTGTGGGAGCGGGCTTGCTCGCGAAGGCGGCAGATCAGGCAACGCAAAACCACAGGTCTGGCGCCCATCCCTAAAGATATTTATCCGTAACCGCCCCCTCCGAAGCACTGGACACAGTCTTCGCATACTTGGCCAACACCCCGCGCTTGTATTTGGATTCCGGGCGCACCCAACGGGTCTTGCGCTCAGCCAATTCAGCGTCGGATACATCCACCGTAATCTGCCGGGTTTCTGCATCGATGGTGATCGTGTCGCCATCTTCAATCAGCGCAATCGGCCCGCCCTCAAAGGCTTCCGGCGTGATATGCCCCACGACAAAACCATGGGAGCCACCGGAAAAGCGGCCGTCGGTAATCAACGCGACTTCCTTGCCCAGCCCTTTGCCCATGACCGCTGACGTCGGCGAGAGCATTTCGCGCATGCCCGGCCCACCTTTGGGCCCTTCGTAGCGAATGACGATGACGTCGCCGGCTTTGACTTCGCCATTGAGAATCCCGGCCAACGCACCTTCTTCACCGTGATAAACGCGCGCCGTGCCTTCAAAGCGCAAACCTTCCTTGCCAGTGATCTTGGCTACGGCGCCAGTGGGTGAAAGGTTGCCGCGCAGCACCACCAGATGAGAGTCCTTTTTGACCGGCTGGTCGAACGGCAGGATCACGTCCTGGCCCTCGGGATAATCGGGCACGTTTTCCAGGTTTTCTGCCAGGGTCTTGCCGGTCACTGTCATCACATCGCCGTGCAACATGCCGGCCGCGAGCATGCGTTTCATCAGCGGCTGGATGCCGCCGATGGCCACCAACTCGCTCATCATGTATTGGCCGCTGGGGCGCAGGTCGGCCACCACCGGGGACACCTTGCCCAACTCGACGAAATCATCCAGCGTCAGTTCGACATCCACTGCATGTGCCATGGCCAGCAGATGCAGCACGGCGTTGGTCGAGCCGGCGAGGGCGATCACCACGCGGATGGCGTTCTCGAACGCTTTGCGAGTCATGATGTCGCGTGGCTTGAGGTCCAGCTTCAACAGCTCCATGACCTGCTGACCGGCGCGGAAACTGTCGGACGCCTTATCGCTGCCGACGGCGTCCTGGGAGCTGGAACCCGGCAGGCTCATGCCCAATGCCTCGATGGCAGAAGCCATGGTGTTGGCCGTGTACATGCCGCCGCAGGAACCGGGACCGGGGATCGCCACTTCCTCAATCTGCTTGACCTGAATCTCGTTGATATCGCCGCGTGCATTTTGGCCCACGGCCTCGAACACGGAAATAATGTCGGTGTGGCCGGCGCCCGGGCGGATGGTGCCGCCATAGACGAAGATCGACGGGCGGTTCAGCCGCGCCATGCCGATCAGGCACCCCGGCATGTTCTTGTCGCAACCGCCCACGGTCACCAGGCCGTCAAAGCCTTCGCAACCGGCCACCACCTCGATGGAATCGGCGATCACTTCCCGCGACACCAGCGAATACTTCATGCCTTCGGTGCCGTTGGCGATGCCATCGGAAATGGTGATGGTGTTGAAAATGACGCCCTTGGCGCCGGCAGCATTTGCGCCTTTTTCCGCTTCAACGGCGAGCTTGTCGATGTGCATGTTGCACGGCGTGACCATCGCCCACGTCGAGGCGATGCCAATCTGCGGCTTTTTGAAGTCCTCATCCGTGAAGCCCACGGCACGCAGCATGGAACGGCCCGGCGCGCGCTCCACGCCGTCGACCACTTGCGAGGAGTACTTGCGTAAATCAACTTTGTCGCTCATGACGTTCCCTCATATCCAGATCGCTGGCCTGACCGGTGTGGCCCGAAGCAACGCATTGAGTCTAGACCCGGTTCGCCGACTTGGCCGCCGAACCTGTGGGAGCGGGCTTGCTCGCGAAGGCGGCCTTGCCTGCAATACATACATTGACTGACACACCGCTTTCGCGAGCAAGCCCGCTCCCACAGGGTGCGAAAGCATTCAATAAGCGCTAATCCAGCGACCCCGCACACACCTCGCGAATACATCCGCGCAACCACTGGTGCGCGGCGTCGGCGTCCATTCGCGGGTGCCAGAGCATTGAAATGGTGATCACCGGCGTTGAAACCGGAAGGGCAAAACTGTGCAGGCCGGCACGCAGATTGTGGGTGTGGCGTTCGGGCACCGTAGCGATCAGGTCCGACGCCCGAGCCAGCGCCAGCGCTGCGCAGAAGCCGCCGACGATGGTCACGATCTCCCGCGCCAGTCCAAGCGGTTTCAAGGCGTCATCCATCGGCCCTTTGTCCCGCCCGCGTCGCGAGACCAGGACATGCCGGCCGGACGCATACCGGGTGGGGGTGATCTTGCCCTTGCTCAGTGCATGACCCGGGCGTACCACGCCGATAAAACGGTCCTGGTACAACGCGCGGGTGCGCACTTCCGGGCTGGTGGTGTCCGCGACAACGCCGGTCTCCAGATCGACCGTGCCGTCTCGCAGCAGCGCGCTGTCCTGGTTCAGTTTCTGTAAAAAGTGCAGCCGTACGCCGGGTGCCTCTTCGCTGAGGCGAGCAATCAGCGCCGGCCCGAAATTCTCCACAAAGCCGTCGCTGGTACGCAGGGTGAAGGTGCGCACTAGCTGCTTGAGGTCGAGCTGCACGGCGGGGCGCAGCACCGCTTCGGCGTGCTGCACCAGTTGGCTGACCTGCTCACGCAGTTCCAGCGCTCGGGGTGTCGGTACCAGCCCGCGTCCGGCGCGGACCAGCAGTGGGTCGCCGGTGGTTTCACGCAGGCGCGCCAACGCCCGGCTCATCGCCGACGGGCTCAGTCGCAGTCGTTGGGCGGCACGCGCCACACTGCCTTCGGCGAGCAGCGCATCGAGGGTAATCAGCAGGTTCAGGTCAGGAGTTGTCATGCTTCAACGTTAGCACGGCTGGGCGGTGACATGGCGTTGCGTGCAGGTATCAAGTGCAAGTGGTGCGTCTTCCGCCCTATCAGGCGCGGGCATACGCTGAAGGTCAACACTTCATCAATGGCCCAACCATGAAAACCATCACGCAATCCCGCTCGGTCCGCTGGGCGCTCGCCAGCCTTTCGTTGTCGATGTTGATGCCTTCGCTCGACACCAGCATCGCCAATGCAGGCTTGCCGACTTTGTCCCAGGCACTCGACGCCTCATTCCAGCAAGTGCAGTGGATCGTCCTCGCGTATCTGCTCGCGATCACGACGCTGATCGTCAGCGCCGGACGCTTGGGCGACATAGTCGGTCGTCGCCGGTTGTTGCTGGCCGGCATCGGCATCTTCTCGCTCGCGTCACTGGCCTGTGGTCTGGCGCCGTCGCTGTGGTGGCTGGTCGCCGCGCGAGCGGTGCAAGGCCTCGGCGCGGCGATCATGCTGGCGCTCACCGTGGCGTTTGTCGGCGAGACGGTCCCCAAGGCGCAGACCGGCGGCGCCATGGGATTGCTCGGCACGATGTCGGCGATCGGCACCACGCTGGGTCCGGCGCTGGGCGGCGTGCTGATCTCCGGTTTCGGCTGGCAGGCGATTTTTCTGATCAACTTGCCGCTGGGCATTTTGAACGGGGTGCTCGCGTATATCTACTTGCCTGCTGATCGCCAAATGCCGAAGGTTCAACGCGGTGCTTTTGACGTTGCAGGCACGCTGGTGCTGGCGCTGACACTCGGCGCGTATGCACTGGCAATAACGTTGGGGGAAGGGGTTTGGAGTTCGCTCAACCTCGCGTTATTGCTGATCGCCGCTGCTGGCAGCGGAGTCTTCCTGTTCATCGAGGCGACGGTTGCATCGCCGCTGATCAAACTGACGCTGTTGCGTGACCGGGGGTTGAGCGCAAGCCTGGCCATGAGCATGTTGGTCTCGACGGTGATGATGTCGACGCTGGTGGTCGGGCCGTTCTATCTCTCAGGCGCACTCGGGTTGAATGCAGCGCTGGTCGGGCTCACGTTGTCAGTCGGCCCGCTGGTGGCCGCGTTGGCTGGCGTACCTGCCGGACGCCTGGCAGACCGTTTTGGCGCTCAGCGCATGACCGCTTTCGGGCTCGTCGCGATGGCGCTCGGTGCTGGCGTGCTGTCGATGATGCCGACGCGTTTCGGCGTCTTCGGTTACCTCGCGCCCATCGCCGTCATCACCGCCAGCTATGCGCTGTTTCAGGCGGCCAACAACACGTTGATCATGAACGGCGTAAGCCAGGATCAGCGCGGCGTCATTGCCGGCCTGCTCAGCCTGTCGCGCAATCTCGGACTCATCACCGGCGCCTCGGTCATGGGGGCGGTGTTTGCGCTGGCGTCATCGACAACCGACATCACCAGCGCAGCCCCGGAAGCGGTCGCCCATGGCATGGCAATCACCTTTGTGGTCGCTGCGGGACTGATCGGCCTTGCGCTCGCCATTGCGTTGCCAGCCCTGAACAATGAACGCGCGGCGGCGTAAATTCGAAGCAAAAAAAAGCCCACCAAAAAAACGGGTTGGCGGGCGCTTGGGAATCGCCGGTTCAGCAAGGAGGGAGCTGGCCGGGTCGTTAATAAAAGGTGGTTCAGGCAGCGGTGCCGTGCAGTTGCGCTTTCAGATTGAGCGCAGGCGGTTATAGGCCAGCAGCCGCATGACATAACCAAGCTTGATCGCCGTCGGGCCCAGAATCGTCATGGCATGCGCGCCCACCAGGGCAGGCAGCGTCAGGTAGGCATCACAGCCGTAGGCCAGGATGATCCCGACCACCAGCATGATCAGCCCGCCGATCAGCAGCACATGAGACAACTTCAACACCCGATACGGATTTTCAAAAAAGCCATACACGCCAGTCACCGCCCTACACCTGAAGACAAGGGAGATGTTATCGACGGGGAGAGGGCGGGACACTTCTACCTGGGGTCAGTGCAAACACGCATGAGTATGAGCAAGGCATACCCGTGTATTAAGCGGGCAAAATGAAAACGCACAGACCGAGTGATTTGACCGCAGATGAGCGGGCTCAAGCGGAGCGATTGAGGATGTCTTCGATACAGGCAATCAATTCGCCACAGGGGAATGGCTTGGGAAAAAATGCGACGGGTTTGACGGCTGTAGCGCTGACCTGGGGCAGGGAATCCAGGTATCCGCTGATGAAGATGACCGGCAGGTGAATGCCTCGGGCTGAGAGTTCTTCATACATCTGAATGCCCGACAGGCCGGGCATTTGAACATCGGAGATCAGGCAGGAGGTGATCAGCGGACCGTTAGTCGAGAGGAACTCTTCGGCCGTGGCGAATACCCGGACGGTGTAGCCGTTGGAGCGCAATAAACTGTCCAGTGCAATGCGAACCGACTCGTCATCGTCGACCACGGAAATGATAAAGGGGTAGGACATTTAAGTACCTGGGTGATATCGGGTAGCCCATAAAGAGTGCCCGCCATCACTGCAAGATACCCAATCCCCCAGCGCGACACAGTATACCTGCGTATAGACCCGTCCCTAAGGGCGGTTGATTCCCAGCGCTTGCGCCATTCGGACAAGGTCGGCAAACGAGCGGGCGAACATCTTGCGCATGGCCTGGCCGCGGTGGATCTTGACGGTGATCTGGCTCAAGCCGATTTCCCCGGCGATCTGCTTGTTCATCAGGCCTGACACGGCCAATGCCATGACCGTCTGCTCTCTGGGGGTCAGCGTGGCAAAGCGGCTGCGCAACTCATCGTTTTCGCGCTCCGACTCGCGCCGCACCTTGTCCCGTGCGTGGGCAGCGGATACCGCATCAATCAAGTCCTGTTCGCGAAAGGGTTTCTCGAGGAAATCCACCGCGCCGGCCTTCATCGCCCGGACTGTCATGGCAATGTCGCCGTGCCCGGTCATGAAAACGATCGGCAGGTTGATGTTGGCGGCCACCAGCTCCTGCTGGAAATCCAGCCCGCTGGAGCCTTGCAATCGCACATCCAGCACCAGGCAGCTGGGGATGTCCGGACGGTTGTACTTCATGAAGTCGGCAGCAGAACCGAACAGCTCGACCTGCAGGCCGATGGAACGCAGCAGGCTGCCGAGTGCTTCACGCAGCGGCGCATCATCATCGACGATGAAGACCAAAGGCTCGGTGTTGCTGACTTTGTTCATGGGGTGGTATTTGTTCATGGAGCTTCCCTGGGAGCAGTTGTCCTGGTGTTCAAGCCGTTTAGTGGGCGACGGTGACGAGCAGCGGCAAGGCGACCTTGAACGAGGCGCCGTGACCGATGGCGCTGGTGGCCCAGATCCTGCCGCCATGAAAATCAATGATCGAGCGGCAGATGGAGAGGCCCATGCCCATGCCGTTGTCCTTGGTCGTAAAAAAGGGGGTGAACAAGGACGGCAGGACATGGGCTGCGATGCCCGGTCCCAGGTCAGCCACTTCCACCACCGCCTCGTTGTCCTTGACCCACGTGCGTACGTGCAGAATTCGTTCGCAGACTTCGACCTCCGCCAAGGCCTGGCATGCGTTGATGATCAGATTGATGATCACTTGCTGCAGCTGTACCCGATCCGCATGGACACGACCCGCGCACGCGGCCAAATCGACCTTCGGACTGATTTTGTGGTGTGCCAACTCTTGTTGAACCAGGCTCAGCGTCTCGTTGACGATGTCGTTCAGCGACTCACTCTGGCGCAGCGGCCCACACTTGCGTGACAGCGTCCTGATGCGACTGATGACATCGCTGGCGCGGCACGAGCTGGCGATGATGCGGTCCAGGGAAGCGATCGCTTCGTTCAGATCCGGGACGGGACGGTCGAGCCAGCGACGACAGGCTTCGCTACTGCTGGTGATGGCCGTCAGCGGTTGGTTCACCTCATGGGCAATCGACGCGGCCAGCTCGCCCAGCGAGGTGACGCGGGTGACGTGGGCCAGTTGCGCCTGGGCGCAGAAGAGGGCCTCCTCGGCTTGCTTGCTGGCGGTGATGTCCATCAGTGCGCCGACGTATTTGGAGCGCTCATGCTGGGTAAACAGCGGACTGGCGATCATGTGCACATGTTTGATGCGTCCATCCGGCATCAACAAGCGGTGCTTGACCTCAATCAGCGCTTCATGACGCGTCGCCTTGGCAAAGATCTCGTGCACCAGCGCAAGGTCGTCGGGATGAGTGCGTGCCAGGACCTTGGAGAAGGTCGGGGCTTCGGTCAGCGGGTACTCAAAAATCCTCGCCGATTCATCCGACCAAGAGATCGCTTCGGCGCCGGCGCGAAAGCCGACGCTGCCGGTCTGGCTCAGGCGTTGGGCGCCGATCAGGTACACCTCGTTATGACGCAGCCGGTCGGCAGCATATTTGCTGCGCAGCGCCAGGAAGGTGATCGCCGACAGCGCGGTCAGGCAGCGGAAGAACCCCGTTGTCGAGTCCCAGCGTTGATAGCCGCCGTTATAAAAAAAGGTCGCCGTCAGCAGCAGCATGCACATCAGCGCGATTGAAATAACGGCGTTGATTGAAAACAGGTTCGCCGCCATCAACAGCAACGTGATGTAAAGAATCGTCGGGGCCAGGTCAGTGTGTGTCTCGGAATTGATGATCACGATGCCGCACGCCACCACCAGCCCGATCAGCCATCCCAGGGCGTTGATCAGCGGGTTGGAACTGATGCCGATCGCTGCACCAATGCTCGTCTCGCAGGGTATGCGTTGCCCTTTGCCGTTGGCACTGTTGAAAAATGGAAAGGCTTTGCGCGCATTGAAAGACCTGTTGTTGTTCATCTCGGTCATGCACTCCTGGTATCGAGGGGGCGGAGTCGGGTGCCTATGCTAGAAGCAAATGTTTGCCCTTCAATAGGACATAAACCCCTGAATTTCGGCCAAAAATCGTCCTGAATATTGGCGGATGAAAAAAGCCCCTCGTGGAGGTGATGCTGTTCACTTAAACCTCTTCAGTCACAGAGAACCTGTGGCGAGGCAGCTTGCTCCCGCTTGAGTGCGGAGCACTCACAAAAATCGACGGTGTTGTCGGATTTTTGGGGCCGCTACGCAGCCCAGCGGGAGCAAGCTCCCTCGCCACAAAAGTAGCTGTGTCTGAAGTACCGCGCTTAAGTGAACCGCATTACCCTCATGGAGGGGCTTTCTGTTTATCGAGCCCGTCAGCCGAGCCCTGAATCAATGCTCGATCAGCGGCAGGCGAAGCAGAAGTCGGCGTTCATGTCTGAACCGGAGTCGTAGCCACCATCGGCGACACGGTTCTGCTTGAGGCGATCAGAGCCGTCCGACGCCAATTGCCGTTCTTTCAAGCGATCGGCACCGCCTTCGGCAACGTGCGGGTGGGTGGGTTTGTCGGAAGCGTGTTGGACCAACGGTGCAACAGCATCCCGATCTCCGCCTGTTCGGCTGCCGCTGGCAGCTGCGTCGCGAGGTTCGGCGGCGTGAATCGTTGCCGTTATCAAGCCAGTGGTAGCAAGCAGGGCGATGCCCAATACGACGTTTGGAGTTTTCATCCTGTTCTCCTTATTTGATCAAGGGATGTTCAAGCAACAAGGGTTTTGCATGCGTGCAACGGTCCGCGAGAGACCGTCGTAGTGACGCGACCCAGGAACGTTTTTTGTCTGATCAAGCGTGGGTATTTGATGGCTGTATCTTAAAGAGACGCGCAGGTGCGTCACTTATGCCTAGGTTGTCTGCGGGGATATGTAGGTGTTAACAACTCATTCCCAGGTATGACTTGAAACAGCAGGCGGGCTCTGATTCGTCCAGCGTCGATGCAACGAATGCCGCCTCAGGGCCTCATATGAAAAGGACGGGTCCGCCGGTGCAGGTACGCATGGGATGGCCAAGCGCAAATTTACCCCGACAACAGGTAACAGTTTTTATGACCGCGGCTGACAAAAATCATGTGACCTGGCTGGTTGAACAATCGATGCTTCATGCCGCCCGGCAGCGGGCCAAGCTCTATTCGGGGCAAGGTCGGCTGTGGCAACAGCCCTATGCCCATACCCGGCCCCGCGATGCCTCGGCCCTGGCGTCGGTGTGGTTCACTGCCTACCCGGCGTCCATCGTCACTCGCGAAGACGGCACCGTGCTGGAAGCCCTGGGCGATGAAACCTTATGGCATGCGCTGTCGAGAATCGGCATCCAGGGCATTCATAACGGTCCGCTGAAAATGTCTGGCGGCCTGACTGGCACCCAACGCACACCGACCATTGACGGCAATTTCGACCGCATCAGTTTCGAGATCGACCCGCAGCTGGGCACCGAGGCGCAGCTCCAGGCGCTGGTGCGCATGGCCGCCGCGCACAACGCGGTGATCATCGATGACGTGATCCCTTCGCACACCGGCAAAGGCGCGGATTTCCGCCTGGCCGAGATGGCCTACGAAGACTACCCGGGTCTCTACCACATGGTCGAAATCCGCGAGGAGGACTGGCCGTTGCTGCCGGACATCGCCGACGGTCGTGATGCGCAAAATCTCAGCCCTATGCAGGTCGACGTGCTCCGGGACAAGCACTACATCGTCGGCCAGTTGCAGCGCGTGATCTTCTTCGAGCCGGGGGTCAAGGAAACCGACTGGAGCGCGACTCCGATCGTGATCGGCGTCGATGGCAAACCACGGCGCTGGGTTTATCTGCATTACTTCAAGGAAGGGCAGCCGTCGCTGAACTGGCTGGACCCGACCTTCGCCGCACAACAGATGATCATCGGCGATGCCCTGCACGCCATTGACGTCATGGGCGCGAAAATCCTGCGTCTGGACGCCAACGGATTCCTCGGCGTGGAGCGCAAGCTCGACGGCACCGCCTGGTCTGAAAGCCACCCGTTATCGATCACCGGTAACCAGTTGCTCGCCGGGGCGATCCGCAAGGCCGGCGGTTTCAGTTTCCAGGAGCTGAACCTGACCGTCGACGACATCGCCAGCATGTCCCACGGCGGCGCCGATCTCTCCTACGACTTCATCACCCGACCGGCCTACCAGCACGCGTTGCTGATGGGCGACACCGAATTCCTGCGCTTGATGCTGCGGCAGATGCACACCCTCGGCATCGACCCCGGTTCGCTGATCCATGCCCTGCAGAACCACGACGAACTGACCCTGGAACTGGTGCATTTCTGGACGCTGCACGCCCATGACACCTATCTCTATCAGGGGCAGACCTTCCCGGGCAGCATCTTGCGTGAACACATTCGTGAGCAGATGTACGAACGTCTGGCGGGCGAGCACGCGCCTTACAACCTGAAATTCGTGACCAACGGCGTGTCGTGCACCACCGCCAGCATCATCACGGCGGCGCTGGGCATTCGTGATCTCGACTCGATCACAGCGGCGGATATCCAGCAGATTCGCCAAGTGCATTTGCTGTTGGTGATGTACAACGCCATGCAGCCGGGTGTGTTCGCGCTGTCCGGCTGGGACCTTGTCGGCGCGCTACCGTTGCCGGCGGAGCAGGTCGAGGATTTGATGGGCGATGGTGACACGCGTTGGATTCACCGCGGTGCCTACGATCTGGTGGACCTCAATCCGGATGCGCCACTGTCCGCGGGTGAAATGCCGCGTCCGAAGACCTTGTATGGCAGCTTGCCCAGTCAATTGAAGGACCCGGATTCGTTCGTCTCGCAACTCAAAAGAATCCTCGCCGCGCGTCGCGCCTACGACATTGCCGCGAGTCGTCAGATCCTGATTCCGGATGTGCAGCATCCCGGGCTGCTGGTCATGGTTCACGAATTGCCGGCCGGTAAGGGGACGCAAATCACCGCGCTGAATTTCGGATCGACGCCGATCACCGAAACCTTGCACCTGCCCAATATTGCGCCGGGGCCGGTGGTCGACATCATCAACGAGCGGGTTGAAGGGGATTTGACGCAGGAGGGGGATTTCACTATTACGCTGGATGCCTATGAAGGGTTGGCGCTGCGGGTGGTGAGTGCTTCGCCGATGATTTGAAGGTGGCTGGTGTCGGGGGGCATATCCGTTTCTGCGGTAACGGCTGCTATTGGTTCCGCCCTTACGGCGGGTGACTTTGAAAAGCGCAAAGTAACCAAACGCTTTCGCCCCTGACGTACGGTGCCTCGCTCCGGTCCTGCTCCGTGGGCCCGCCGCCATCGGCCATCCATGGCCGGGGGCGGCTACCGCGGCATCCCGGCCGCGGTGCCCACTGCGCAGAACCTGCGCTCGGCCTTCCGACGGGGCAGATCAAAAACCAAAACGAGGCGGACTGATAGCCGACCTGATGTGCGTCAAGGTCATCGGTAGTGAACACCATGTCATGTCCGCCAAAAAAACCTGTGGGAGCTAGCCTGCTAGCGATGGACGTCCAGACACCGCGTTCATTCAGACCGAACGCGTAATCGTTAACGTCCATCGCTAGCAGGCTAGCTCCCACAGGGGAAATGCATTCACACGAAGAGCCAGGCCGGCCCGAGGGCCGCCTCGCGGTGCTGTGGCGGTAGTCGCCCCCTCGAGAGGCCGAGTGGAGGTTCTGCGCAGTGGGCAACCCGGCATGGATGCCGGGTTAGCCGCCCCCGGCATGGATGGCCGATGGCGGCGGGCCCACGGAGCAGGACCGGAGCGAGGGCATGCCGAGCCTTGGCGAGGTACCGAACGTCAGGGGCAAGAGCCCTTTGGTTACTTTGGGGCTTTTCCAAAGTGACCCGCCGTAAGGGCGGAACCAATACCCGCCGTTACCGCAGAAACGGATATGTACCCCAACCCCAACGTAAGGCCTTCGCGACTATCCGTTGATCGGCATGAGCGCTCAGCGACTTTGTACGCTCGGTTACGGCTTATTAACCTCGACACGCTTGAAGGATAATGAAAGGAATTTTTTCATTGACCTGGCCATCGGGGTTTCTATTTGTTTGTGGATGATATGAGACGCACCGATCATCAAGGCGATAGTGCCCCAAAGCAGTAGGTGCGGATTCACCGCCGGATAAGCGATGTTAAAGATCATGAAGCCGATCATTTGATGTAAGAGATAAAGCGGGTAGGTCAGCGCTCCCAATGCAGTCCAGTTCAATGTCCCTATGACTCCCGTCCTGTTCGTGGCGACCAGGAAAAACGTCATGAAGAACAGGATGATGATGCTGCAGACGATCAAAGGATTGTATTCAGTCGAATATTTTGTTTCGAGCAATTGGGCCCACACAATGGCGGTGAAGTTGGCCAACGCCAATGCACCTGCCAACAACAGAACCCGTGATGTTGTGATGCCCTTGGCCCATATCAGGTAGAACGTTGCCCCCGCTATGAAATAGGCCGCGTAATCGGTCACCAGTACCGAACGCATCTTTTCTAACGTGAATACTTCAGCGATGGCAGAGACCAGCAGCCAAAGCACGAGGTAGGTCTCTATTTTTTCTATTTTCTTGAAGCCCAGCACAATGGAGATCATTAGATAAAATTTGATTTCTGCAAACAGAGACCAGTAAACGCCGTCGATCGGCGCGATACCCATCAAGTCGCTCAGAAAAGTCATGTTCGCAATGTATTGATAAAGATCAGCGGTATACCGGGGTTGTCCGATGGCAAGTGTGATTACGAAAGTGAGGGTGCAGCACACCCAGAAAGCCGGACAGATACGAACGACGCGGGAGATGAAAAACACTTTGAGATTATTGCTCGAAGCGGTCATCAGGATGACGAATCCGCTGATCATGAAAAACAGTTCGACACCCAGGTAACCGTACTTGGCAGGTTCAGCCAATAGCGGGTAGGGCATAGTCGACATGTCGCCCTTTGCATACCCGCGAAAGGCATAGTGAAAAAACACGACTGCGATAGCCGCCAGGAAGCGCAGCAAATCCAGTTCATTCAGCCGGCGTTTGATCATTTTAATGCGCTCCAGACGTGTTAGCGCTAACTGAAAAACTGACCATCTGCCGATAGAGATTTGACCCGGGCGGTTGTCGATCTGGTGTGGCGGCTATCGACTGCGTTGCCACACCTTGACGTAATCGACGCTGAAGGTAGAGGGCAGGTCAGCATCGTCAACCACGCCGAACCACTGCCACATCGCCTCACTGTCAAAGACAATCTGCATCGGGAAGAAGAAATGGTGGTTCTTCGATTCCCGGACCAGCACGCCATCGACATACCAGCGCAGGGTGTCGGGCTGCCAGTCGAAGCCGTAGATATGGAAGGTATCCGCCAGGCGCCATGGACTGATCCAGGTGCTGCCATCGGCAATATGTTCGGTGCTTTGTGGCGTGGCCCACAGGTGGGCATTCATGTTGTACGAACGGTCGAGCGCCGCGCCTTTGGTCTTGCCGCCGATTTCGAAGATGTCGATTTCGGTGGCGTTGTCGGCCATGCCCGTCCAGGCCAGCCAGAAGGCGCTGGAGCCTGCCGAATTCATGGGTTTGGCGCGCGCTTCGTAATACCCGAAGAGCCCACGCGAAAGGGTGCGAACCATCGCCGAGGAGTAGTCCTTGAAGCCGAGCTTGACGTACTTCTGCGGCAAGGTTTCCTTGCGGAAGACGATGTTCAGGTGGCCATCGTGGACCCTTGCATTGTCCGGCTTGAACAGCGCCGGTTTGCGTCCGAGCGATTCGTTCCCTTG
Organism: Pseudomonas sp. 31-12; assembly: GCF_003151075.1. NCBI lineage: Bacteria > Pseudomonadati > Pseudomonadota > Gammaproteobacteria > Pseudomonadales > Pseudomonadaceae > Pseudomonas > Pseudomonas sp. 31-12. The sequence goes on along the minus strand of NZ_CP029482.1, from coordinate 3,968,802 downwards.
GGCATTGTTGACGTGCCAACGTGCAAGATCGAGGGTGGGGCCGTTGAAGTCGTCGGACAGGTTGGTGTCGAGTGCCCACTGGCCGGCATTGGCCTGATCAGACAGCGGCAGGTCGGGGTTGGTATGGACCGGCAACGTGCCTAGCGGTCCGACACGGGTCCAGGTGTCGGCCAGTCTGGGAACGACCATGGACCATTTGTCCGCCAGGTACTCAAACGCTTGTTGCCGCTCGGCGAGGGAGGCAAACGGGCGGTCGTAGACCAGCACTTCGGCGATGTCGCCGCGGAAGTTTTCGTCCTTGCCACCCACGTTGCGCCCGACGGCATACGGACCGATCGGCACATCGAACAGCTCCAGCACGGAAATGGTCGGCGCATACGCGGAGGTCTCGCGCAGGCTGATGGCGAAATTCGGCAGCACGTTATCGTTGTTGGCGATTTGCGGTCGCGAACTGAACAGTCGCTGCCAGGGGTCAACATTGGCTTCTTCTGGCCGAAGGGAGACGAGCAATACCGTGACCGGGCCTTTTGCGTTGCGGATGTTTTTGCCCAGAAACCCCGAAACGCCACTGAAACGCAGCACCGATTGACCGTTCAGGGCGTTCGCCACCTGCTTCGGTGCCAAGGCGGCATCGTCTGCCGTGGCGTCGTTGGAATGGCCGGATTTGTCGCGCCAGGACTGCACACGGTCCTGCGCATCGACCGTCAAGGTTGATGCGTCGGCCGCGTCGAGCCACAGCACCAGGCCGCTGGCCGGCGGACGGGAGGCCGCTTGCGCCGCCGTGCCAGCCAGTGAAACCGACCACAGCAGGACCAGCAGATAGTGGCTGAGCATCTGCATTACTTCGCCGTCACCAGGGCCGGTATGTCGAGGGCCGACTGATACCCCTGCGGATTGCGCGACTGCCACCGCCAGGTATCGACGATCATCTGTTCCAGGTCGCGTTGCGCGCTCCAGCCCAGCTCACGTCCAGCCTTGCTCGGGTCCGCCCAGCATTTGGCAATGTCACCGGCACGTCGCGGGGCGAAGCGGTAGGGAATGGTGATACCGGTAATGTCCTCGAAACTCTGGATGATCTGCAACACGCTGTAGCCGATGCCGGTGCCCAGGTTCCAGGCGTTGATGCCGCCTTTGCCTTGCAACACCTCCAGCGCCTTGAGGTGGCCGATGGCAAGGTCGACCACATGGATGTAATCGCGCACGCAGGTTCCGTCCACGGTGGGATAGTCGCAGCCGTACACCGTGAGTTCGGGAATCCGTCCGATCGCCACCTGGGTCAGGCACGGCAGCAAATTGGCGGGGCGCCCGCGAGGGTCTTCGCCGATTATCCCGCTTTCGTGGGCACCGATCGGGTTGAAGTAGCGCAACAAGGCAATGCTCCAGCGTGGGTCCGCGTGGCACAGGTCGGTGAGCAACTCCTCGATCATGAGTTTGGTGCGGCCATAGGGATTGACCGGTTTGCCGGTGCCGATGTCTTCCAGGATCGGGGTTTGCGCAGGGTCGCCGTACACCGTCGCCGAGGAGCTGAACACCAGATTGAAGACTTCATGACGCACCATCGCCCGGCACAGATTGAGTGTCCCGGCGACATTGTTGGCGTAATAGTCCAAAGGCTTGCGAAGGCTTTCTTCGACGGATTTGAGGCTCGCAAAATGCACCACGGCATCGACGTCGTAACGGCTGAAAATCTGGTCGAGCAAGACCGAGTCGCCAATGTCGCCATTGATGAAATCGACCCGGGTGTGGGTCAGCAGCTCAAGGCGCGCGATGCACTCTCGACAGCTGTTGCACAGGTTGTCGAGCACCAGCACAGAGTGCCCGGCATTAATAAGCGCCAATGCAGTATGGGAGCCAATGTAGCCGGCCCCGCCAGTAATAAGCGTGGTTTTAGACATGGTGAGGTGTTCCTGTCTCAGGGGGGGAATTCAGCGGGCGGTGAATACCGTTTTGAATTCTTGCGGCCAGCGTGGGTGCAATACGCTGTACGCCACGGCATAGCTCAGGGCGCCAATACCGATGGTGCAAATCAGGTTCAGATAGCCTTCAAAGCCCATTCGGGGAGCCACCATCAGGACGGTTGCGGCCATGACGAGCGAGGCGATCATGCTGCGGTAATTGGCGTCGAAGAATCGGTGCCAGCCATAACCGATGGCCGTGTTGAGTCCGCGGATTTGCAGCGGCGTGATGATCAGCATCCTCGCCAGCAGAGCGAGGGCGGCCGCCATGCCGCCATACAGACTGCCGAAGCTGTAAACCAGCGCCAGAGCCAGTACCGTGGTTGCCACTTCGGCCTTGATGGTCAGGTGGCTGCGATTGACGGCGACCAGTGCGGTCGTGGCGTACATGGCGGTATTGCCGATGGCAGCAGTGCACGCCAGCACTTGCAGCAGGGGAATGGCCTCGGTCCATTTGGCACCGAAGATCAACAGGATCACGTCGTGCGCGGTGAGTGCGATGCCGATGAACAGGGGCGTCAGCAGGAAGCCGCTGACGGCGGTCGAATCGCTGATGATCGCGCGCAACCGTGATGGATCGGCGCTACGCCGGGCAAACACCGGCAGCGCATAACTGATCAGACCGTGGTAGATCGCCGTGCGCGGCAGATCGATGATGCGCATCGCCATGTTGAACATGCCCACCGCGTTGGTGCCGGCCGTCATGCCCAAAACCACGTTGACCCCGCGTTGCAGCGCTTGCGAACTCAGCGCGTTGACGGCCACCGGTGTGCCGGCCTTCAACAGTTCGCGCAAAAACGGGCCGTCAATATGAAAGGCAATGCGTCGCGGATCCGCGCGCATCAATACGATGATGGAGACGAACTCCATGATCAGTGCCTGGGCAACGACCGCCCAGGCCCCGAACCCCCAAAGCGCGACAGCGATGCCGCCGACACCTCCACACACCTTGCCCAGCAAGGTGCGTGACGCCAGCATCTTGAAGTTACCGCTGCGGCGCATTTGCGCCACATAGACCCGCGCCATCATGGTGAACAGGATTTTCACCGAGGCCGCCGCCGTCATCCATTGCAACACCGGATCGGGCGTGTACAGCATCGCTGCGCCCGAGATGACGACGATGGACACCAGGCTGACGAGTACCGCCGCCCAGAACGCCGTGGCGATGTGTTTGTCCTCCAGCCGTTCGAGCCGTACCAGCGGGTCTTCCAGAACCGATGAATACACCAGGCCGATCAACTCGACGATGGCAATGATGACGGTGCCCACACCCAACTCTGCCGGCGACAGCAGCCTGGCATACGCGACAAAGGTAATCATCGACAGGAAGATCAGGCCGAATTTCTCGGTGAAGATCCAGATCAATGTCACCAGACGGTGATTGGCCATGGCGAATACCGGTTCAATGGGCGGTGGTTGAGGCCCTTGCCTTGCGCAGGGTTCGAGCGCAGGCATAGAGGTAGCGCAAGGTCGGTTTGCCGTTGGCGAAGATCAGCGTTTGCCAGGAATACTCCAGCATTCGCCGGTACACGCCGATCACTTCGGCATGCTCGCCACGTCGGGAAAAGGCATTGAGAAAATCGGTGTGGTTGCCCAGCACGAAATCGATCCGTTGCTGCTTGCTGAGCTGCTCGCCATAGCGGGCGAGGTACACGTCGATGAACCTGAGTTTGTTCCCATAGTATTTTTTCGGTTGCGCGGTCATGTTGCCGCCGTTGACCGTGCGCTCCAGCAGCACCTGCGGCACCGTGTGGACCTCCCAGTGTTCGGCGATCCGGGTCCACATGAAGCGGTCTTCGGAGTAACGCAGGCTGGCATCGAAGCCGCCGTACTGCATGATCACCTCGCGCTTGACCAGCGCGGTGGATACGCCATTGAGGACGTTGGCGTGGATGAAATCGTAGAAATGCCGACCACTCTTGCGCCGGTTGTCCAGTTGCCGCCGGCCGTCGCTGTAATTGACCTGGGTGTAGCAGTCGATCAGCCCCACCGGCCGTCCCTGACGAGTGAGTTCGTCGTACAGCGCCAATTGCAGCTCGAGCTTTTGCGGACGAAATTGATCATCGGCATCGAGCAGCGCCACAAACGTTTCTTCACTGTGTCGCATTCCGTGGTTGCGGGCACTGGCCTGGCCTTCGTTGGCCTGCTGCAACAGCGTCAGGCGGTACGGCGCCACGAAGTCCCTGACCCGTTGTGGCCCGTCATCGGTGGAACCATCGTCGACGACGATGACGTGATCGGGCAGCCGGGTCTGCTCGACCAGGGACGCCAGCGTTTGCTCGATGCTGTCGGCGCCGTTGTACATCGGGATCACGACGCACACTGAATGAGGTAAATGGGAGGCTTGGTTGGGCACGGGTGTTTCTCCTTTTTGTCACGCCTGGGCTGAATCGCGCGCTAAATCCCTGCCAGACGGACGCTGACGCAGGGGTGTCGGTGATAACTCGGGGAATGTCGCGTGGTGATGCCGAAATGACAGGGCCAATGTGCAGAACACCAGGAACTCGGCGGAGCGATAGTTGGGAATCACGTACGCCACATAATTGGTGACGACGAACAAACCGATGATGACCAGGGCGCTGGCACGGAACCGGGCCGCCTGGTTCGCCGTTACGGCGCGGTATTGTTTGAACAGCGCTTCGCCCAGCAGCAACGCCAGCGCCGTCAACTGGATAACGCCGCCGTTGAGCAGGGTCTCCATGTAGCCGCTGTGGGCGTTGCCGATGTAGCCCCAGCGATTGATGAAGACACTGGCATCGGGGCTGGCCCAGAAGGCACCGAAGCCGTAACCCTTGAACCATTGTTGGTCGACAAACGGCGCGAGCAGCTCCCAGATCAACGTGCGGTCAGTGAGCGACGGATCGCGACCGGCGATCTCCAGCAGCCACGCAACGTGGCTGTACAGCAACAGGCAAACCAGCAGGAACACCAGCGTGCAACCGAAGAACAGCCACTGCGAGCGGTGCATGCGCAAGCGGATCAGGGTGAGGAAATACCAGTAGCTCAGCGTGCCGGAAATGATCAATGCCACGCCGGTCGCCGACTGGGCGAGCAGGATGGCGATCAGTGAAAAAAACGAGCAGAAGAGGGCCCAGCGGTTACGTTGGCGGATCATCGGCAGCAACAGCAGGATGGCGATTGCGTTGAGCCGTGCCCCGGCGTTCTTTTCGGCGAAAATCCCCTTGAAGGCGCCGTCGCGAATCCCACCGGACAAGAACGCGACGTCCGGCATGACGACGGCGAGCATCAATCCGATCAACGCCGCCACGCCGATGGCACAGCCGAGCATGAAGGTGATTTTTTCAAGGGGGTAGTTGTAGGCAATGAAACCGGCAAAAAACACCACGCTGAGCATCGCGATAAACCGCTTGAAACTCAGCATCGGGTCGTGGGACCAGCCGATTGAAGCGATCACACAGAACATGAACAGCAGCAGAAAGAAGTTGCTGCGGTAAAAGGTTTTGCTGAGGAACACCTTGTTGCGGATGAAGAAGAACAAGGGCACCAGCAGGGTGATGAGACCGCAGATCTGGTTGGCGACGTTGCCTTCGAGGTCTTTATCGATGTCGCCGAAGCTGGAGGCGCCACCCAGGCTGAGGACAAACGTAATCACCTGGATGTAGAACAGCACGCCGAACAACGTGAACGCGTCGCGTAGCGTGGAATATCTGATTTCCAGTGTGCTCATGGCGATGGCCTGCGGAGCAACGCGGCGAGGTAGGTTTCTACCGCGCTGGCATTCATGAAACGCGCGGCGGCCTCGATGCGGGACTGGCGTTGCAGGTCTGGCGGTGTCGAGAGTTGCAGGGCGATCGCCTGCGCCAACGCGCTTGGGTCGTCGACGGCCACCAGCGGCGCGACGAGGCCACCCATGAGAATGTCTTGCGGGCCATGGGGGCAGCGTGTCGACACCACCGGGGTGCCAGTGGACAAGGCTTCGACCAGCGCGTTGGGACTGCCCTCGAAACGTGACGACAGGACAAAGCAGTCGGCCGCGGCCACTTCTGCCAGGGGATCGCGGGTGTAGCCTGGCAAGTCGAATCGATCGGCCACGCCCAGCGTGCGTGCCTGCTCAAGCAACGGCGCCCGGAGCGCGCCTTCGCCAAAAATGATCAGGCGAACGGTGGCGTCGGGCAACCTCGCGAAGGCGTCGATCAAGGTATCAAAGCCTTTTTGCGGGACGAGGCGCCCCACGGCGACAATCACCGGGCTGGGCTTTTGCAGCAGCCAACGGTGGCTAGGCGGCCCCGGTTGCCTGTCGCGAAAGTCGTCATCGAGGACTGGATTGTCGGCAATGGTCACGTCCTTGAGACGTGCAAGGGTGGTGTCGACCAGGTCCTGGGCGACGCCTCGCGAGACGCAGATGACAGGGTTGGGGATGAGGCGGTACAACAGCGGTGCCACCCGGTACGCCAGGCGCACCATGAAGCCGGGGTTGACGTGCTTGTCATGGGAAAACGTGTTGCGTTCGCTGACGTGTAGCCGTGCCAGTGTCCCTGACAGTGAGGCGGCGATGATGGCCACCACGTTGACGTGAGTGAGGGCCGCCAGTTGTGCGTCGAAGCGATTGGCACGCAGAAATCGCGCGAGGGCCGGCACCGCACGGGCGGTGCGCTGGCTTTGCAATTCGACTTTCTTGACACGCGGGTCGAGGTTCACCGCATGGAAACCGCCGCCGGTTAGCATCAGCAATGTCACGTCATTGCCTGCGTCCACCAGGGCACCGGCAAGGCGAGCCATCATTTTTTCAGCCCCGCCTGCGCTGAGGTCATGCAAGATAATCAGCAACTTTTTCATTGGTTCCATACCTGGTAATACGCTTGTGCGGCGTACTGGCTGGTGTACGGATGGATGGCGTCACTGAGCATTTTTGCGCTGGGTGCAACGCCGTTCTGTGCCGCCAGGCTTTGCAGCATTCCCCGCGCTAACGCCGGTGCATCGTTCACGGCAACCAGTTGACCCAGTCGACCGTTGTCCAGCAGTTCCCTGGGCCCGGTCTCGCAGTCGCATGCCAGCACGGGTGTGCCCAGCGCGAGCGCCTCGATCAGGACGGTCGGCATGCCTTCCTGCACCGAGCTCAGAATGAACAGCCGTGCGTGCCTCAGCAGCGGATAGGGATTGCTCAGGAAACCGGTGAAATGCACCCGGTGCGTGATGCCCAGTCGGTTGGCCTGAGTGGTCAGTGCGTCGAGCAAGGGACCGTCACCGACGATCACCAGATCCGGCAGTGCTTCGCTGCGCAACGCCAGGGCATAGGCCTCCAGCAACAGATGAAACCCTTTAGGTTCCACCAGTCGGCCCAGGCTCAACCAATAGTCGCGGGGCAAATCGGCGGGCAGCGGCGCTTGTGCGGCGTGAAGCAGTTGTTCGGTGACGACGGCGTTGGGGCAATAGCGGATCCGTTGCCGACCCCAGGGCATCCAGTCGATGAGGGACTGGCGCAAGGCTGTGGAGACCGTGACCACTTTGCCGCTGCCGCAGAGGTACAACGAATAGAGCAGGCGCAGGCTTGAACGGCCGGTTTTCTGTTCCGTGCAATCCAGTGCCGCGTGACGGCTATAGATGACTTTGCAAGGACGGCCCAGGGTGGCGAACCAGGTGCAGAGATTGGCCTGCTCCTTGGCGGAAATCAGGTGGGTAACGCCCTCGCGGCGAATGAGCCGGCGCAACAGCACAACGGACTTGAGCAGGCCGAAGAGGCCGCTGCCGCTACCCAGCGTTAGCGCACCTACAGTGTCCGGCGTGTCACCGTTCATGATGAAAAAACTCACACGCTGGCCGTCCTTGAGAAACTGCTCGGACAACCGCTGCTGGACGCGCTCGATGCCGCCGCCCGTTTTGAAGTCCTTGAGAATGAACAGGATGTGCATGGTCATTCCCCAACGCTGATGGCGACTTTGCGCTGAACGATCATCGTCAACAGGTGCAAAAAGTTGCTGGGGTAGTCGATGAGGTAGCGTTTGATCGTATGGGGCTCGCGATACATCCGATAAAACGCGCGCATATGCAGGTGATTGATCACCGCCGGGTAGTAAGGCCGCGTGGCCATGGCTTCCTGGCGTATGAACCCGCCACAGGTGAAGGCAACACCGCGAAAACCTGCGCGCAGCGCATCCTGTTCGAACTGCTCCTGCAGCCCGGCACCCAGGCCGACGATCAGGATGTCGGCTTCGCTGCGGCAGATGTCGGCCTGAATGCACCGGGCCTGGGGCGCATCAAAGTAGCCATTGTGATAACCGGCAATGGCCAGCCGGGGGTAGAGTCTCTTGATCTTGCCGACAAACAGATCCAGTTCAGCCTGGCGGGCGCCGACGAAATACACGCGCTTGCCCTGTTGCTCGGCGCTGCTGAGCACAGCGTCGGCAATCGACGTGAAATCAAAGCTGACCCGGCCGATCGTACGTCCGGTCACGCGCGACATGAACGTCGACATCAGCATGCCGTCGCAAAAGTAGGCGACGGTGCCTGGGGCCTGTTCGAAAAGGCAGCCGATAGACGCAAAGTTGATGAAGGAATAAGCCTGATTGGCGTCGAGTAACTTCGGTGAGTAATGCCTGACTATCTGCAACCTGATCATGGCGCGACTCCTTTCAGATGACCGGGCAGGTCTGGCGACCCACGGAGACGTAGGTAAAGCCGCGTTTGCTCAACCGCTGCGGATCGAACAAGTTGCGTCCGTCAAAAATCAGCGGTTGCTTGAGCTGCCGGCCGAGCAGGTCGAAGTCAGGCGCGCGAAACGATTGCCACTCGGTGACGATGATCAAGGCGTCGGCATTTTTCAGCGCCGCTTCCTTGGTGCCCGCCAGCGTCAAGTCATCGCGCGAGCCATATATGCGCTGGGCCTCTTCCATGGCTTTGGGGTCGAACGCCTGGACGCTGGCGCCGACGCGCCACAAGGCTTCCATCAACACCCGGCTGGGGGCTTCACGCATGTCGTCGGTGTTGGGTTTGAAGCTCAAGCCCCACAGGGCAAAGGTCTTGCCGCGGAGTGCGCCGTCGAAGTGATTGAAAATCTTCGTGTACAGGCTGGCTTTCTGTTCGTCGTTGCGCGACTCGACGGCCTTGAGTAACCGAGCGTCGATGTCGACGCTGGCGGCGGCGTGTATCAGCGCCTTGACGTCCTTGGGGAAACAAGAACCGCCGTAGCCCACACCCGGATAGATGAATTGGTAACCGATGCGCGGATCGGAGCCGATGCCATGCCTGACCATTTCGATATCGGCACCCAGTTTTTCGGCGAGGCTGGCCATTTCGTTCATGAAGCTGATCTTGGTTGCCAACATGCTGTTGGCGGCGTACTTGGTCAGCTCGGCGCTGCGCAGGTCCATGACGATGATCTTTTCGCGGTTGCGATTGAACGGTTCGTACAGTTCCCGCATGACCTCTTCGGCATGCGGGCTGTCGGTGCCGATGATGATCCGGTCCGGGCGCATGCAGTCTTCGACCGCGCAACCTTCCTTGAGAAATTCGGGGTTGGAGACCACGTCGAAGGTCAGGTCGCCGCGACCGTTGTCGGCCAGCACCTGCTCGATGTGCGCCCGCACCTGGTCGCCGGTCCCGACGGGGACGGTGGATTTATCGACGATGATGTGATGCCGGTCCATGTTCAGCGCGATGGTTTGCGCAACGCTCAGTACATGTTTGAGGTCTGCCGAGCCGTCTTCGTCTGGCGGTGTGCCCACCGCAATCAACAGCACATCGCCATGGTGGACAGCGCTGGCAAGGTCGGTGCCGAACTGCAGTCGTCCACTGTGGTAATTGTTATGGACCAGGCTTTTCAGCCCCGGCTCATAGAGCGGCAGCGTGCCGTCCTTCAGTGCCTGCACCTTGTCGGCGTCGACATCCACGCAGAGGACGTTGTGGCCCACTTCCGCCAGCGCGGCGCCTTGGACAAGTCCCACGTAACCAATACCGAATACGCTCACATTCATGATCAAACCTCGGGTCGTCGTGACAGCGATCAACGATGGGCAGGGGTCAATAGATGTTTTTCGAGAACAAGGTGAAGGGCGTCTTGATGAGGATCTTGATGTCCAGCCACAGCGACCATTGGTTGATGTAGTTGAGGTCCTGGGCGACGCGCAGCTGCATCTTTTCCACCGTTTCGGTTTCGCCTCGATGCCCGGTGATCTGGGCCAACCCGGTAATCCCCGGTTTGAGGCGGTGACGGGCCATGTAGGCGCGGACTTTGCCGGTGTAGTAAATGTTGTGTGTGACGGCATGCGGACGGGGGCCGACCAGGGCCATTTGGCCGAACAACACGTTGAACAGCTGCGGTAACTCGTCGATGGAACTGCGGCGCAGAAAGCGTCCGAGCGGCGTGACGCGCTCATCGTCACGGGTGGCCTGGTGCACTTCGCGATCGTCGTGGAGGCGCATCGAACGAAATTTCCAGACCTTGATCACTTCGCCATTGCAGCCGTGGCGATTTTGCTTGAACAGCACGGGACCGGCGGAGGTCAGCTTAACGGCAATCGCCACCATCAAGAGCAATGGACTGAGGACAACAATGGCCACGGCGGCCAGGCTGCGTTCGAACAGGTCCTTGCAAAACAGGCTGGCGGGGTGCGAGCTGATCAGGCTCTCGTTGAGGTAGATCGCCGGCATTCGCTCGATTTCAGAGATCGAGTGATTGAGCAGCACCATGCTGCCGAAATCCGGGATCCACACCACGTCGACGTTCATGTCCAGCAGGTCGATGTAGAGCGCTTCGATGGTGGCGGCATGCGCCATCGTCAGGACGATGTAGACGCGGCGTACGTCGAGGCGGGTGATGATCTCGCGGATCCCGTCGACGTGACCCAGCAACGGCAGAATGCTCGGTGCCGGGCCGCTGTTATCGGCGGCGGCGATGAACCCCAATACCTGCGCACGGTTCGGCCGGGAGAGCTTTTTCGCGAGTTCATGGGCGGTCGGGCAGGTGCCGATGATCACCGAGCGACGTTCCTTGAAGATCATTCGCGAATGCAGCCGGGCGAAGTAATGCAAGGGCAGGAAACTCGCCGCCTGAACAAAAAAGCCCAGCACGGCCCAGACCATGATGACCTGGCGCGAGTAAATCGCACTGGTCTGGGTGATGAACGCGATGGCCGCCAGCACCGCCAGCAGGATCAACCAGCCGGCCAGTAACCGGCCGAGCCCGACCACCAGGCCATGTCGCTTGTGGTAGACCTGCATCATGCTGTAGATGGGCACCGAACCGAGCACGGTCAGAATCATCAGGATGCGGTATTCGCTGGTCAGACTGCCGACACGCCAATACACCAGGAGCGTCAGCAGCGAGATGGCGAGTGTCATCGCGCACAACCACTGGCCCCAGAACGTCAGGCCTCGGCGATGTGCAATATGAGCGGTGTACTGCGGAGTCATGGGCTTGACCTCGAGGCAGAATGGATTCGTCGGCGCTGATGGAGCAGGCAGGCGTGGCTCCCGCAGGCTTTTGAGGAGTCGGCAGAGGTGAAGCAAGGTGTCGTGATGGCAGAAGCGGTGTAACGGCAGGCTGCCGCGCGGGGTAGTTACCGGGGCGCGAAGTCGTAGTTGTAGAACGTTCGGGAATGGTTGTAGCCGTACTTGCGCGCCTTGCGCAGATCGACTTGATTGAGCACTGCGCCAAACACCGGCACGTGGCTTTGTTGCAACATCGAAATGCCTCGCTGCACCTGATTGATCGGTGTGCTGTCGGCCTTGACTACATAGATCACGGCATCCGAATGCCTGGCCAGCAACAGCGCGTCGCTGATCATCTCTGCAGGGGGGGAGTCGATGATGATGTGGCGGTAACGCGTCTTGAGCACCTCCAGCATGCGCGCCATGCGCGGTGAGCTGAGCAGGTCCTGTGGCGGCGGCTGGCGTGCCGAACTGAGTGGGTCCGCAGGAGACGGCAGGCGCGGTGCGGTGAACAGATCCTGCGATACAGGCGCCATCCTCCCGGCTGGCAGCATGTCCAGATTGCCCACCGAAACGATGCAGTCTTCGAGCCGGGCAGTGCCCGCGATCACATTCGCCAGTCCCGGGCTGTCAGGCGGAAAGTCGAAGTTCAGCGACAGGGTTGGCTGACGCATGTCGGCATCGATCAGCAGCACACGCTCCAGGGGTGTGAGTGAGCTGGCCAGGTTGTTGGCAATCGTGCTTTTGCCTTCACCGGCGACGGTCGAGGTGACCAGCACCACCTGCGATGGCATGTCACTGCTTTGCAACATCAGCCAGGTGCGCAGGTTGCGAATGGTCTCGGAGAAGCGCGGATTTTCATTGTCTTCGAACAACCGCGCCAGTTGCCGACGGCTTTTCTTCATGACCAGCGGAACGACGCTGAGCAGCGGAATGTTCAGCGTGCTTTCAATCGACTCATCGGTCTTGAAGGTGTTGCTCAGTTTGTCCATGAGCAACGCCAGCGCCATGCCGATTACCGTCGCGATTAACCCGACGATCCCCACAATCAATGTTTTACGGGGCTTGCTCGCTTCGACAGGCACAATGGCCGGATCGACGATGCGCACTTTGGTGGAGTCCATGTCGGCGGTGGCGGCGGTTTCCTTCAAGCGGGTGACGAAGGTTTCATACAGGGCGCGCGTGCTGTCGACTTCACGCTGGAACTCGCGCAGCTGGAATTCCTTGCGGGCAATGTCCTGGATTTGCGCCTTGTTACTGTTGAAGGATTGGCGGAGCGAGGCTTCACTGGCCGAGGCCAGCTGGAATTGGCGTTCGATCCCGGCGACCACTTGCTGAACCTGTAACTGCAGGCTGGTGGTCGCGGCGCGCAATTCCGATTGCGCGGAAATCAGGCTAGGGTGTTTCGACCCGTAGCGCCCCGCGAGCTCATCGACCTTGGCTTGCGCCTTGGCTCGGTCCGCCTGGAATTGCTGGACCAACGGGTTGCTCAAGACCGCCGGCACACTGGAGAGCCGGCTCAAGTCGCCGCTGCTCAGGGCCTTCGCCTGGCGGTATTCGCTCTCGGCTTCTGCGCGGTTGCGGCGGGCGTCGACCATGCGATTGCCGGTCATTTCCAGTTCGTTGGCGCTGATGGTTGCGACCCCGCCAACGTCGACCAGGCCTTGTTCTTCGCGGTATCCCTGAAGCTTTTTCTCGGCGGCGCGCAAGTTGTCACGCAGCTTGACCAGTCGTGTGTTCATCCACGCCGTGGTGGTCTGCGAGGACTTCTCGCTGGTGTCCAGTTGGCTGTCGGTAAAGCCCTGGGCCAGCGCGTTGGCCACCGCCGCCGCCAGGACCGGGTCCGGCAATTCGACCTCGATTTCCAGCAGTTGGCTCTTGCCGACGAACTTGACGCTGGTGTGCAGCATGAGGTTCTGCGTGACCTGATTGAAGACATCTTCCTCGCTGGGCACGTCTTTCACCGGCATCAACGTGCCCAATCCTGGCAGCCATTGGTCAAGTTCGAGGTCCGCCAGCCATTTGCGCGGCGTGAACCACGGTTTCGGTTGCTGGCGCGGGTCGGTGACCGGGTGGGTCGTCAGGCCGAGTTTTTTCACCGCGCGTTCGGCAAGGTCTCGCGATTGCAGGAGCGCTTGTTGTGTCTGCAAGTATTCGGTGGCATTGCTGCCTGAATCCTTGACCTGCTGGAAGGACATCAGCGGCGGTGTTTTATCGTTGAACAGCAAGGTAGTGCTGCCGATGTATTGCGGGGTAATAGACGACACCGCAATCGCCGCCAGTGCACAGCAGAACAGCACCAGCCATCCGATGGTCCATTTGGCACGCCAGATCACCCTCCAGATGTTGAGCAGGTCAATGGTGTCCTGATGCTCGCTGTACGGCTGATGCACATGCGTTTGAAGAGGACGTTCGACGTAGGGGCTAGGGCTGTTGTCCATGGTCAGAAAAACCCTTGTGCAATGGAAATGGTGTCGCCGGGGGCAATCGTTGTACTTCGGGTGACTTCGTCGGTGAGTGTGGTGCCGCCATCACCGCGCACGATGGTCACGCGTTTGATCGACGCCCGTTCGGTCAAGCCACCGCCCAGAGCAATGGCTTTCTCCAGGGTCAGCCCAGGGATGAAGGGATAGTTGCCGGGTTTTTTCACTTCGCCGTTGATGTAGAAGGGACGGTATTCGATCTGGCTCAAACTGACTTTCGGGTCGATCAGATACCCTTGTTTGAGTCCGTCGACGATGATTTTTTCGACTTGGCCGGGAGTCAGTCCCTTCGCGGAAATCTCACCCAGAAAGGGGTAGGAAAAGGTGCCGGCATCGCTAAGGCGGATCTTCTTCAGGCTCAACTCCGGTTCGCCAAACACGATGATGCGCAAGACATCGCCAGCGGCCAGTTTGTACTGGGTGCCGGGGTCTGCTGCATACGTATTGGGCAGAACCGCCAGTGCGAACAACAAACCAAGCGTGTGTGAGTTCATGGCGAAACCCTCTTAGAGGCTTACGTTGAAGCTGATCTGAACCACGTTGCGGGTAAAACTTTCGTTGTCGGCATCGGAGTCGTTATCGCGGAACCGATAGCCGAGTTCGATATCCAGCCACCGGCGCATCGCATAGATCACGGCCAGGTTGTAGTCCTGCAGGTCGTCCGTGCGGCTTTGGCCCTCATAGACATAACGACCGAACCCGGCTTGTGCCACGGTGGTGATCCGTTCGGTCCAGCCATGGCGCCAACCCACCTGAGTGAAGGTCGACTTGACGGCATCGGCGCCATCGTCGCCCTCGGCGAGGGCCTGACGGGCCACGAAGGTGAACGTTGAATAAGTGCGTGGTTTCCATTGCAAGTCCACTTGCCAGGTGGGGTTGTCGAGGTCTTTGGATTCGCTGCTGTCGAAGTCCTTTTTCTCATAGCCGACACGGACTTTACCGGTGGTCTTTGCGGTGATGTCCCATACGGCACCGGCGAGCACGGCATTGGATTTGCTGCTGCGCGGGCTGTCAGGCTGCTGGTAATCAAACTGGGTGTGGTCGTATTCGAGCAGGCCACGGGTATTGCTGCCGATGCGGTGATACCAGGTGGTGGTCAGGCCGGCGGTATTACGCTCTTTGTCGTCATTGATGCCGTCGGCATTGTCGTAGCGGAGTTCTGCGTAGCTGGCGCCGAAATCGATCTGATTGTCCGCGCTCTTGGCGCCGTAGGTGTAGAGGCCATTCACCCGTTTGTTATTGAGTTTGTCATTGACGCCCTCAACCGCCGTCGATTCGGTACGCTCGTATTTTCGATACTCGGCTTCGAGTTTCAGACGGTGTCGGTCGGTGAACTCCATGACGCTATCCGCCCGCACCCGTTGTGCGGTGTACGAGGCGTCCGACTCATCATGGTAAATGTAGCGGGCAGGCTGCCAGATCAGTCGGGTGGCGCTGTTGCGATCTTCCGCCTTGAGTTCGAAGTTGGGCACCAGCTTGGTGATCATGGAGGATTGTTTGTTGTTCTCCACCTCCCGGAAGTTATCGTCATGGCTTTCTGAAAACAGAAAGGTGGGGGTGAAATCGAACCCGTAAACATCAATAGGCGCCGGATCAATACTCCAGGCCATTCCAGGGTAGAGAGAGGCCATGATCAGTGCAAAAGGGCAACGTGAATTCAAGGCCATGTCATGGCTCCTGGAAAAAACATTGAAGTCAGAGAGTTAGAGAGTTAGAGAGTGGTGTGGAACGAGGCGTGCTGACGTTCAAGGTCACCTAATGGCAAGCAAATAATCTGTTCCCGATTAAGAAACTGCATCAGGATCATGACGCGCTCAGAGCCATGGGGAGCGATGAAAACACCTTCAAGCGTCGACAGCGGACCGCGGATGATTTGCAGGGGTTCGCCGGGCGTCAGGGGTGGGTCATTGGGGAATTCTGCGGATTCGCTACAGCGCGCACGCAGATGCTCGATGACGTGCTCGGTCACCGTCGCAGGACCGTGATTGAATTCGACAATACGACTGACGCCGCGCGTGGAACGTATGGGGGCCCAGTTATCGTTACCGCCAAGATGGATAAACAGATACCCGGGGAAGAGCGACTCGCGTACGCGGTGTCGTTTGCCGCGAAGGATGCGTTCACTCAACAGTTGAGGGTGGAACACGACATAGTTTTGTTGAAGGAGGTTGATGTGGGCGCGTTCATCCTGGTGAGGCTTGCATTGCAACAAATACCAGTTGGAACGCTCGGAGCTGATGGCTGACATGCTGGTAAACCTCGTGAATATCGAAAGTTTAGGCAGGCAGGAGGCTCTATTAAGGCCCAAAGAGTATTTAAGCCAAACAGAGAGGTTATTCTTATTAGATGCGTTATTGTGTATCAATAATGAGTCATGACATGTCTCATTATTGAAACAGTGTGGGTGATGCAAGTGCGCTATATCTGACGGTGCATTGGTTATAAAGCTTGAGCATTTTACCGTAGGCAAAGCTACCGCAGGGTCCCTGTCAGGGGGCCATCAAAAACGAGGATCTCAGAAGTTATCTGGCGAACCAGCGCAAACAAAAAAACTGCACTCGTATTCTGTTCCACCAGACCACGGGTAGTTATTGACCAGTCTCGATAATCTGTCAAACGTTCCTTGTCAAAAAACATGCCTTTTGTCCAATATTGCATTCGGTTGTAGTCAAGTATTTGTTTATTAAGCTGATTTGTTTTCCGTCGAACGGTTTAAACTTTTTATGATATTTATAGTCGTGCGCTGCGAAGAGGGTCTGGAGGCTGATTACCGTTATTGGGTCTTGTAATAGAATTTGGATCCAAGGCTATTGCAACGCTATAACTAATTGCTTGGAGTTGGACAAGCGGGATAACCATCATGACCATTCTTGTAACAGGTGCGGCGGGTTTCATCGGGTATCACACCGTCAAACGATTGTGCCTGGAGGGGCAGGAAGTTGTCGGTATCGACAACCTTAACGATTATTACAGCGTGGAATTGAAACACGCTCGGCTCAAACAATTGAGCGAGTTGCACGGCTTCCGTTTTCAGACGATGGACATTGTCGATAAGCCGGCGCTAATGGCGTTATTCAAAGACAGTGGGTTCACCGAGGTCGTGCATCTGGCGGCGCAAGCGGGGGTTCGTTATTCGCTGGATAACCCGGATGTGTATGCGCAATCGAATCTGGTGGGCTTTCTGAACGTGCTGGAAGCCTGCCGCCACTATCGGCCTGCGCATCTGATCTATGCGTCGAGCAGTTCGGTGTACGGCGCCAACAACAAGCTCCCGTTCAGCGTCGATGACCCGGTCGATCAACCGGTTTCGCTGTACGCCGCCAGCAAGCGAGCCAATGAATTGCTTGCCCACAGCTACTGCCATCTCTACGGTCTACGCGCCAGCGGCTTGCGTTTTTTTACCGTTTACGGGCCGTGGGGACGTCCTGACATGGCGCTGTTCACCTTTACCGCAGCGATGCTCGATGGCAGGCCGATCGATATTTACAACCATGGCCAGATGGCGCGCGACTTCACTTATGTCGACGACATTGTCGAAAGCATCGCCCGCTTGCGTTCAAAGCCGCCGGTACCGGACAAGGAGGCTGATGGCGTCAACCGGATTTTCAACATCGGCCGTGGGAAACCGGTCGCGTTGCTGGAGTTTGTCGAATGCCTGGAAACGGCGCTGGGCATAAAAGCCCAGCGCAACTATTTGCCGATGCAAAAGGGCGATGTCATCAAGACATGGGCCGATGTGTCGGCGCTGGCAGACTGGGTCGGCTTCTCGCCCCACATAGAAATAGAAGCAGGTGTGAAGCAATTTGTGACGTGGTATCGCGACTTTTATCAGCGATGAGTCCTGCGTTTCAGCCCAGCACGAAATCCACCGGCTCGAGTGCCGGAGGCAGCTGTGTTTCCCCCAGCGCTGCAAGAATCTCCCGCTCGATCGTGCGCACGATGGCATCGATCGGCAGGTCGTTTTCGTCGCGACCAAATGGATCCTCCAGGGTGTAGCTGCGGCTTTGTGGCGAGGGGATTTATCCCCGTTCGGCTGCGAAGCAGTCGCAGTCCAGCCTCACGCGATTTTCCAGATAAAACTCGGTGCCTGGTTTGGGACTGCTGCGCAGTCCAACGGGGATAAATCCCCTCGCCACAAGGTAGTTGCTACAGGTGGCTGAGCTATTTTGTTCACAGGGCTGCGCCCATCAGCTTGAGGTATTCAGGGCTCTCGGAAATGGAATTGTGGCCCACGCCCGGTATGACCCGCAGCGTGGCCACACCTTTGGCGAAATGCGTGAAGAGCTGCTCGGTGCTGGAGCGCGGTATGACTTCATCGTGCTCCGCCGCGATCAGCAGCGTCGGCATCGTGATGTGCGCCGCGTACTTCCATGATTCAAAGCGCTCCTGCAGCAGCCACTTCACCGGAAACCACGGGAACTGGCGCACGGCGAGGTCTTCCAGGCTGTTGTAGGGCGTGATCAGGATCAGGCTCGAGGCCGGGCGCTGGCTGGCGAGGCGCACGGCGACGCCTGAACCGAGACTGCGTCCGACCACGGCGATGTGCGGATGGCTGTCGTAGACTTTGTCGAACAAGGTCATGGCATCGCGCTGGATGGCTTCCTCGGAGGGCGAACCGGAGCTCCCGCCGAAACCTCGATAGTGCAGCAAATAGATCGCATGCTCCGGAAACGCCTGGGCGAACCCGGGCAGGTTGCGAGAGACGTCCTCGGCATTACCGCCGAAATAGATCAACGCCTTTGGCCCATCGTGGGGCCTGACCGACACCCTCACCTCGGCATCCTCTACGGTCAGCTTGAGTAGCGTTTCGGGCGTTTCGATGGCGCTGGGCTGTGGGAAGTAGATCAGCGCACGCTGAAACACGAACAGCGCCGCACAGAGCGCCAGGTACAACGCGGCGAGGATGACGACGATTAACACCAGGGTTCGTGGCATTCGACTAACTTTAGTGGGCGACATTGACGGCTCTGGGCTGAGGAACCCAATCCACGGGATTGGAGCCAGAGTTTAGTTCATCGGTAGCGGGGCACTCCGAGCCCGGCTACAGAGGAGGGCGCCCATGCCCATCGCTGCACAGTGGCTCAACGTGCAACCCGGCGAAAGAACCGCCCTGATGCTGGGGTTCGCGTTCCATTTCTGCGTGCTGGCCAGTTATTACCTGGTGCGACCGCTGCGCGATGCGTTGGGGCTTGAGGGCGGTGCCGACAAATTGCAGTGGCTGTTCTCGGCGACCTTCGTGGTGATGCTGTTGATGGTGCCGGTGTTTGGTGCGCTGGCCTCGCGGCTGCCTGCCACGCGTTTCGTGCCGTTGATCTATCGCGTGATTGCCGTGTCGATGCTGGTGTTTGGTGTGTTGATCGCCAATCACGTCGCGCCGGTGGCCGTCGGGCGGGTGTTTTTCGTCTGGATCAGCATCTACAACCTGTTCATCGTCAGCATTTTCTGGAGCGTGCTGGTCGACCGCTTTTCCAGTGAACAAGGACGACGGCTGTTTGGGTTCATCGCGGCGGGTGGGACCCTGGGCACGTTCATCGGGCCGTTGCTGGCCGCGACCATGGCCACGCGCCTGGGCCCGGTGGCGTTGACCGTCGCGGCGGCGGTGTTGCTGGAAATCGCGGTTCGCTGCTATCGGGCGCTGCTGTCCCGGACCCGATCGCAGTCCGGCAGCCGCTTGCGGGATGATCGGCGCATGGGCGGCAGCATACTGGCCGGGATCACCCTGATTGTGCGCTCGCCCTATCTGCTGGGGCTGGTGTTGTTCATGCTGCTTCACACCAGCGCCGCGACCTTGTTGTATTTCGAACAGGGACGGATTGTGGCGGGTAGCTATGCTGATGTGGCCAGCCGCACGCAATTCTTCGCCGTGGTCGATTTGATCGTGTCGGCGTTGACCTTGATCTTTCAACTGCTGCTGACGGCGCCGTTGATTCGTCTGGTCGGTGTCGGCGGGGCGCTGGTGGCGTTGCCGTTGGCGACCATCGTGGCGTTTACCGCCATGGCCCTGGCGCCCGTGCCCGCCACCGTCGCCCTGGCGCAGGGGCTGCGCCGCGCCGTCGAGTTCGCCATCGTGCGTCCGGCGCGCGAGGTGTTGTGGACCGTGGTGAGCCGCGAGGAAAAGTACAAGGCCAAGAATGTGATCGAAACCCTGGTGTATCGCGGTGGAGATGCCGCCAGTGGCTGGTTGTCGGTGGGTTTGACGGCACTGGGCGCCGGTTTTGGTCTGATAGCGTTGGTGATCGTGCCGTTTGCCGGGCTGTGGGGCTGGTTAAGCCTGTGGCTGGCCAGGCACCAGGAACAACGGGCTGACAGCAAAAAGGTGGAAGGGCCATTCCATGAGCCACACTGATGGATACACGCGTCGCCAAATACTCACGCTGGCTGCCGGGGCTTCGGCGGTTTTTACCTTCGGTCCGGCCTTTGCAGAAACCACGCCGTCGAAGGAAACAGGAGGCAAGAACATGCTGACCCGCGCCATTCCTTCCAGCTCCGAGCCTTTGCCCATCGTCGGGTTGGGCACTTATCGCGGTTTTGATGTCGCGCCGTCGAGCCCCGCCTATAAGCAGCTGCCCGCCGTGCTGCGTGCATTGTTCGAGAAGGGCGGGACGGTGATCGACAGCTCGCCGATGTACGGCCGGGCGGAAGAAACGACCGGTGAATTGCTGTCGATTCACGAGCCGCGCTCGCCGGCCTTCCTCGCCACCAAGGTCTGGACCCGGGGCCGCGAAGAAGGCATCGCGCAGATGGAGCAGTCCTTCAAGCTGCTGCAAACCGATCGCATCGATCTGATGCAGATCCACAACCTGCTGGACTGGCAAACCCATCTGCCGACCTTGCGCAAATGGAAAGAAGAAGGACGAATCCGCTACATCGGTATCACCCATTACACGGCCTCGGCGTATGACGAGGTGGAAGCAGTGCTCAAGGCCGAGCCGCTGGATTTCTTGCAGATCAACTATGCGCTGGATGACCGTGGCGTCGAGAAACGCATCCTGCCGCTGTGTCGCGAACGCGGCGTGGCGGTGATCTGCAATCGACCGTTCGGCGGCGGTGACTTGCTCGCTCGATTGAAGGACAAACCCTTGCCGCGCTGGGCGGCGGACGTGAGGGTCAACAGTTGGGCGCAGATGGCGCTGAAGTTCTTGCTGTCGCATTCCGCAGTGACCTGCGTGATCCCTGGCACCGGCAATCCGCGCTACATGGCGGACAACGCCGGCGCCGGTTTCGGGCCGATGTTGACCGGTGCGCAGCGTGAGCAGTTGATCGATATCGTCGGCTGAGCGTGTTTGTGGCAATACAAGGCAAGCGGAGGGAAGTAAAACGTCAGCGACATCTTTGAGCTCCTCCTGAAAATTTGCCCTCATCAGCATAGCCGCCGCCCAAGAATGTCCGGGGTGCAGTGCTAGACTTTTCAGGTGGGATGAGTCAGTTGGAGGTATGACATGACGGCTCAATCGATGGACAAGGAGCACATCAGCGTTGTGGTGCGCAATTACGTGGAGGGCATGGTTTTCGCGGACGAAGCGTTGCTGCGGCAGGCTTTTCATCCCGCTTGTCGCATCATCGGTCACTTTCAACAAACGCTGGAATGGTTATCGCTGGAGGACTTTATCAGCGCGATCAAGGCTGAAGGCCCGGCAGCGAAAGAGGTCGAACCGTTCTGGCAAACCGTTAGCGTCGACATAACGGGTGATGCCGCCGCCGTGAAAGTCATTGATGACTACGTTGGCATGCGGTTCACGGATTATCTGTCGTTACTGAAAATCAATGAACGCTGGATGATTGTGAACAAGGTGTATTTTTTGAACGAATAGAACTTGGCCCGGGAGTTAAAGACTCCCGGGCTATTGGAGGCTATCAGCGGCGATCCAGCCACACCGTCTGTGCGTTGCAGAACTCACGTACGCCGAAGTGCGACAGCTCGCGGCCAAAACCGCTTTTCTTCACGCCGCCAAAGGTGACGCGCGGGTCGCTGGCGCAGTAGCCGTTGATGAACACTCCACCGGTTTCCAGCTCGCCGGCCATCTGCTGGGCACGTTCGACGTTACCGGTGTAGATCGTCGCGGCGAGGCCGAATTCGCTGTCATTGGCCAATTCCAGCGCATGAGCAGCATCGCGAGCGGTGATGATCGAGGCCACCGGGCCAAACAGTTCCTGCTTGAACGAGGTCATCTGGTCGGTGACATCCCCGAACACGGTCAGCTCGTAGAAGTTGCCCGGGCCTTCAGCCTTCTTGCCGCCCAGCAGTAAGGTCGCACCTTCTTCCAAGGTGTCGCGCACCTGTTGATCCAGTTCATCTCGTAGATCAAAGCGAGCCATCGGGCCAACGTAAGTGTCAGCGGCCAGTGGATCGCCGACCACCAGTTTGCGTGTGGCTTCGACGAACTTGCGCGTGAATGCTTCGACGATGCCTTGCTCGACAATCAAGCGTTTCGCGGCTGCACAGACTTGCCCGGTGTTTTGATAACGGCCAATCACGGCGGCTTTGACTGCTTCGTCCAAGTCGGCATCGTTGAGCACGATGAACGGATCCGAACCGCCCAATTCCAGTACGCATTTCTTCAACGCTGCACCGGCCTGCGCGCCGATGGCCATGCCGGCGCGGACGCTGCCGGTGAGGGTCACTGCGGCGATGCGTGGATCAGCGATGGCTGTGGAAACGCCCTCCGGCGTGACGTTGATGACCTCGAACACGCCTTCAGGGAACTCGGCTTGCTTGAAGGCTTCCAGCAGCAGGTAAGCGCTGCCCATCACGTTCGGCGCATGTTTGAGCACGTAGGTGTTGCCGGCAATCAGCGCGGGAACGGCGCCACGCAGGACCTGCCAGATCGGGAAATTCCACGGCATCACCGCGAGAATCGGGCCGAGCGGGCGATACTCGATGCGCGCTTTGCCACCTTCAACCAGCGTCGGTTCGGCGCTGAGCATGGCCGGGCCGTGTTCGGCGTACCACTCGCAGAGCTGCGCACATTTTTCAATTTCACCGCGCGCCTGGGTGATTGGCTTGCCCATCTCCAGGGTGATCATGTTCGCCATCGCTGCCGCGTTGTCGCGCAAAACCCCGGCCAGGGTGATCAACCGTTGCGAGCGTTGCGCAACTGCTGTGCTGCGCCAGACGCGGAACCCGGCAGCGGCACGGGACAGCGCAGCCTGCAGCGCCGAATCGGATTCAAAAGGGTAGTGGCCGATCTGCTCGCCCGTGGCGGGGTTGATCGAAATGGCGTGGGTGAGGCTGGATACGTTGGTCATGGCACCGTCCTGCTAGGGTGGGAATGCGTTCAGGTTAAAGTGGCGTTTGTTTTCTGGAAACTGAATAATGCTGAGCATATCGTTCACGTTTGGAGAATGACTGTGGATCTGGTTCAGCTGGAAATTTTCAAGGCAGTGGCCGAGCACGGCAGCATCAGCGTGGCCGCCCAGCACATCCATCGCGCGCCGTCGAACCTGACGACACGGATCAAGCAGCTGGAGCAGGACCTGGGCGTGGACCTGTTTATCCGCGAGAAAAGCCGCCTGCGCCTGTCGCCTGCCGGCTGGAGTTTTCTCGATTACGCCCGGCGAATTCTCGACCTGGTGCAGGAAGCCCGGGCGACGGTGGCCGGTGAAGAACCCCAGGGCACTTTCGCGCTGGGGTCGCTGGAAAGCACGGCGGCGGTGCGCATTCCCGAGCTGCTGGCCGCCTATAACCAGAAGCACGCCAAGGTCGAGCTGGACCTGTCCACCGGACCGTCCGGGACCATGATCGACGGCGTGCTGTCAGGCCGACTGGCCGCGGCGTTTGTCGATGGCCCGGTGCTGCACCCGGCACTCGAAGGCGTGCCGGCGTTCGAGGAAGAAATGGTGCTGATCGCGCCGCTCAACCATGCCCCGATCCACCGCGCGCGGGAGGTCAACGGCGAAAACATCTATGCCTTCCGCTCCAATTGCTCCTATCGACACCACTTCGAAAGCTGGTTCAGCAAGGACGCGGCGGTGCCCGGCAAAATCTTCGAAATGGAGTCCTATCACGGCATGCTGGCCTGCGTCAGCGCCGGTGCCGGCCTGGCGCTGATGCCGCGCAGCATGCTCGAAAGCATGCCGGGCTGCACCACGGTGAGCGTCTGGCCGTTGTCGCCATCCTTCCGGTATTTGCGCACCTGGCTGGTGTGGCGCAGAGGCACGGTATCGCAGAGTTTGACCATGTTTGTGCGCTTGCTGGAGGAGCGGGGCGTGGTGCAGCCAGAAACCTGAATTCTGGATAGACGCGAAAAATCTGTGGGAGATTCTATGTTGCACAGGACCCCGGCAGCCTTGAATTCGGCTGGCATTCGCTCTGGTTTTTCATCAGGGCGAATGCCACCCGGGTACCCAAACCCGACGCAAAACCTGGGTTGCGTTGCGCGAACCCAGGCCCCGCCGCGTCACGCTCGTTTTGGCAATTTCCAGTTCGGCCGAATGAAGTGGCAGGTGTAACCGGTCGGCAGTCGTTCGAGGTAGTCCTGATGCTCCGGCTCTGCCTCCCAGAACGGCCCCGCGGGAACGATTTCAGTCACGACCCGACCGGGCCAGAGTTTGGAGGCATCGACATCGGCCGCCGTGTCTTCGGCCACCGCTTGCTGCTCTTCGTTCAGATAAAAAATCGCCGAGCGATAGCTGAGGCCGATGTCGTTACCCTGACGATTGGCGGTCGATGGGTCATGAATCTGGAAGAAAAACTCAAGGATCTCCCGGTAGCTGATGATGGACGGATCAAACACGATCTCGATCGCTTCAGCGTGGGTGCCATGGTTGCGGTAAGTCGCATTCGGTACGTCGCCGCCGGAGTAACCGACGCGAGTCGACAACACGCCTTTTTGTTTCCTTATCAGATCCTGCATGCCCCAGAAGCAGCCACCGGCCAGGATTGCGGTTTCAGTGTGCGTGGTCATCGCTTGCTCCTCAGTGTTGATTGATTTGATCAGGTTGTTGCACAGGGTCTTGATCGACGTCTGCAGTGACGTGAACTCATTCTGCATCAGACCGGTCGCGCCCGAGAACCTCGTTTCTGCCTTCCGACGGGCCGACGAGCAGGGCAACGTCGAACCCGCCGCGCGGTGCGTCACGCCGTGAGGACGTTCAAGTCTACGTCGATGTTGCCACGGGTCGCCTTCGAGTATGGGCAGATCTGGTCAGCGGTGTGCGCCAGGGTTTTTGCAACATCATCCGGCAGGCCGGGCACGCGCAGGGTCAAGCGAGCTTGAAGGAAGTACTCGGCACCGGTCTGACCGACATCGACTTCGATGTCGACGGACATGTCCGCCGGCAGCACCACATTCAGGTCATTGGCCACCAGGCCGACAGCGGCGGTGTAGCAGGCCGACCATGCACCGGCGAACAATTGCTCGGCGGCGGGGTGCGGCTGGGTGGCGGCGAACACATGCGCGGGTTGGGCGCTGCCGGGCGACGAGATGGCGATGTCGAGGCTGCCGTTATGGCCGCGCGAGGTGTTGCCGGTGCTGCTGGCGGTGGTGTGGGTTTTGCCGGTGGCCAGTACTTTTTCGATCTTGCTCATGGGTGATTACCTGAATGTTTAATAAGTTTGTTATTCGTATGCGCTTACATCGCATGCGATATGTGTAATATTTCTAGAATGCCGGTTGATGTCAAAACTTCGCGGTGTTTCAAGCCGTGAGAACGTTCAGGGCCACGTCGATGTTGCCCCGGGTTGCCTTGGAGTACGGGCAGATCTGGTCGGCGGCGTGGGCGATTTCAGTCGCCACAGCTTGATCCAGACCTGGAGCGCGCAGTGTCAGGCGTGCTTGAAGGAAGTAAGCGTCGCCTGTCTGGCCGAGGTCGACTTCGATATCGACGGACAAATCGGATGGAAGCTCAACGTTGCGCTGCTTGGCGGCAAGACCGACGGCGGCGATGTAGCAGGCCGACCAGGCACCGGCGAACAATTGCTCGGCTTTCGGGTGCGGTTGGGTGCCTTTGAATTCATGAACGGGTTTGTCGCTGCCAGGCGACGTCAGCACGATGTCGAGGGTGCCGTTATGGCCACGCGAAGTGGTGCCGGTGCTGCTCATGGTGGTGTGGGTTTTGCCGGAGGCCAGGACTTTTTCGATCTTGCTCATGGGGTGAATCCTCAAAGGTATAGTGGGTGTGTATGACGTATACGTTTGTATCGTATGCGATGGAAATAATACTCGCGCAGTCGCCAATCGAAGTCAATAGGGTAGACGCGTGCTTGGCGACGAATGGGCGGGTTTTGGGAGGTGGGATTGGCTCCCGGTTCCTGCGCACAATGAAAAAGCCCGCACAGGGCGGGCTTCGGAATCGAGTAGGTGGCCAGCGCTGGTCTCTGGCTTACAAGGTTTATCAGGCTTCTGACAGAACAGTTTTGTGCTGTCCTGCTTCACACGGCATAAGGGCTGGACCTCACCTTGGAGCGTCTTTCTAACCGTGTACCCTTAGGAGCGCGCCCTACGCTTCCTCGCTATCCTCTTGCGCATCAGTCTGCGTCTTCACCTACAGAATTCAGAATAGCAAAGCCTGCGAAACGCAAACCGGACTTTTTAGACCGATTTCGTCCTTGGGCAAGGGCGGCAGGATGGATAAATGCTATAGGGAACAAGCCGGTACAGCCTGCCGGGGAAGACAGGCCGAACGCGGTGCCCGGTTTAGACCAGATTGATCTCGACGTCGATGTTGCCACGGGTCGCTTTGGAGTACGGGCAGGTCTGATGCGCGGCATCCACTAGCGCCCGTGCGACAACCGGGTCGAGGCCCGGAAGGCTGACATTGAGGCGCGCCTGCAGGAAGAAGGCATTTTCGGTCTTGCCCAGATCCACTTCAGCATCAACCGCGACGCCGCTCGGCAAGGTCACTTTCAGCGCGGCAGCCGCTTTACCGATCGCGCCGATGAAGCAGGCCGACCAGCCCGCACCCAGCAGTTGCTCGGGGTTGGTGCCAGCTCCGGAAGAGCCGGGTGGGGAAAGCTTGACGTCCAGACGTCCATCCGAACTCTTCGATTCGCCGTCGCGGCCGCCGGTGGTGTGGGTCTTGCCGGTATACAGAACGGTGTCGATTTCATTGATCATGACGGGTTCCTGCTAAGTGTTGGGGGCATCACCCGGTATGTCGCCGGTTTAAGGGGCGAACGGGTGAGGTCCCCACTTTTTCACTTTTATGTAGTGCCTATATGTCCTGATCAGGTGGTTGTGTATCGCTGTGTAAGATCGCCAGCGAAAATACACACCGATACAAACCCGTTACGCCTGCCAGTTTTTTCGGTGAGCCGGTGCGCCCAGAGGCGAACTGGTTGCACCGCCATCGACAACAATCTCGGCGCCTACGACATTCGAAGAGTCGCTGGAGGCAAGGAATAAGGCGACGGTGGCCACTTCGTCAGCTTCGCCTATGCGACCGAGCGGGATCGTAGTGTTCAGTTTTTCCTCCAGCGCATCCATTCCCACTTTCACCGTGTGCGGGTTCCATACCGGTGTGCGCGCGGCCCCGGGGGTAATCTGGTTGACGCGAATGCCACGCGGGGCAAATTCAGCAGCCATCACGCGGGTCATGGAACGAACGGCGCCCTTGCTTGCTGCGTACGCGCTGTAACCAGGCCACCCCATGACGGCGTGAACCGAGCCGTTCAAAATAATCGAGGCCCCTGGGTTGAGATGCGGTTCGGCTGCCTGCACGGTAAAAAACGTGCCGGTGAGATTGGTCTGGATGATGTTCTGGAACGTTTCAAATGTGGTGCCGCCAACCGGGGTCTGCCCGGCAATGCCAGCGTTGGCGAACACAATGTCGAGCTTGCCAAATACCGCGACGGCTTCTGCTACGGCGCGCTCGATCTCTTTAACATCGGTCAGGTCCGCCTTGATCGCCAACAGGTTTGGACCCAGCGCTTCCCGGGCTTCATCCAGGGTTTTTTGACTGCGACCGGTGATCGCCACTTTTGCGCCTTCAGCGATGAACAGTTTGGCGGTGGCCAGGCCGAGGCCACTGTTGCCGCCGGTGATGAATGCAGTTTTTCCAGCCAGTTTCATTGGGAATCTCCTACGGTTTTATCATGCAACCATTGAAGGCGAAATCACTGTGCGTCTGGCACAGGGTATCGCTCGAAATCGGGTTGTCGGTTTCATAATGAAACCGATGGGAGTGATTTTTACCAGCGTTGGTTGTATTATGCAACCACCTGCCATCTGACTGATTTGCGTCAGCGTTGGCACCTTTTTGCCGGAGGTTCGTTTACGTGAAGCGCAAAAGCTTGCAGGGCAGTCCCTGTCCGGTCGCTCGGTCCCTGGATCTGATTGGCGACTGGTGGTCCTTGCTGATCATTCGTGATGCGCTGTCTGGCACCAGGCGTTTCAGTGATTTTCAGAAAAGCCTGAATGTCGCGAAGAACATTCTGAGTGCCCGCCTCAAAGGCCTGGTGGCAGAGGGTGTAATGCGCATGGAACCGGCGGCTGACGGGAGCATTTACAAGGAGTATGTGCTGACCGAAAAGGGCAGGGCCTTGCAGACTGTCCTGATTGCCCTGTCCCAATGGGGTAACGAGTTTTTGTACGAGCCCGGCGAAGCGGGATCCGTCATGGTCGACGCAAAGGATCGTCAGCCGATCCAGAAACTGCAGCTGGTTTCAACGGACGGACGAGCACTCAAGCCAGAAGACATCGTGACCAAGTTCGGCGTACCGCACTGACGTGCGTCCGCGGTTGTATCCGAACGTATCCCCGGCGCCAGTCGTTACCTGGGCATACAAAACCATGCTGTTCTCGACACTTGCGCGATACACCGCGACCTCGTAATGAAGCCACCGCAACCGCGGCATTCATTGGAGAATTGCGATGTCCCGTATCACATCCCGTCACACCGCAGGCCTGCTCGGCATCGCCCTGGCTGCCGCTGTATCACTCAACGCCTTCGCGGCTGAAGAAGCAAAAGCGCCCGCGCAAGCCACTCCGGCAAAAAGCTGGCAGACCGGCCTTCATCGCACGGACCTGGTGCGCCAGGACCTCGACATTTCCAAGGGTGAGGTCATTCAGGTTCGTGTCGATTTCGATCCGGGCGTCGTATCCCCCAAGCATTCGCACCCTGGCGTCGAAGTCGCCTACGTGATCTCGGGCACGTTTGAGTATCAACTAGAAGGACGGGCGCCAGTGACGCTCAAAGCCGGCGACTCCTTGTACATCCCCGCAGGCACCGTGCATGTTGCGAAGAACGTCGGTGACGGCAAAGCCTCGGAGCTGGCGACCTACCTCGTGAAAAAAGACACACCGCTGCTGATCCTTAAAGACTAATCGATAGCCGCCCGATGCACTGCATCGGGCGGCCTCGTTAAATCGAGTCTTCAGATCCCGCCTGTTTCCCCTGGCCAACCGGCCTGACGCAATGCCTTGAGCAGTGTTTTTGCGTCCAGACCCGGCACAGTGTGGCCGTTACCTTCAGTTGTTTCAGCGGCCAGCACGGCGTTGATGATCGCTTCCTCCACCGCCTCAGTCGCGGCCAAAAACAACTCGCTGATGTGGTCGTTGTTGACCATGCGCAGGTTGTCGCAGGTGGGCGCACCTTTCCCTTCGTAAGCGGCGGGTGGCACGTGTTGGTTGCCGGTGGCGAATGCGATGAAAATGTCGCCGCTGTGGTCTTCGTTGCCGCCGCCGGTACGGGCGAGCCCGAGGCTGGCGCGTTGTGCGAGGCGCGTGCATTGATGCGGCAGCAGCGGTGCATCGGTGGCCAGGCACACGACGATCGAGCCCATGCCCGGATAGGGCAGCGATGCCCTGAGGAACGGTGAGTCTGCCTGTTCCATATAACGCCCGACCGGATAACCATCGACGCGCAGCTCATTGCGAATGCCATGGTTGGCCTGGACGATCGCACCGACGGTCCAGCCTCCCTGCGCCCTGCTCAATTGCCGCGAAGACGTACCGATGCCCCCCTTGAATTCGTGACAGATCATCCCGCTGCCACCACCCACTGCGCCTTCCGTCACCGGTCCGCCGATGGCATTGCGCTGGGCCTCGGCCACATGCTCGGGCTTCACATGAAAACCGTTGATGTCGCTGAGCAGGCCGTCGAAGGTCTCCAGCACCACCGGCATGTTCCAGTAAAGTCGTCCGTCATCGGGCTGAGCCTCGCGATCCAAAGCAATCAGCGCATCCCGCACCACGCCCAGGCTGTGGGTGTTGGTGAAGGCGATCGGGCTGGTCAGCAATCCGGCTTCACGAATCCACTCAAGCCCCGTGGCGTCGCCGTTGCCGTTGAGCACATGGACGCCGGCAAAACACGGTTGCTGGTTGGTCGATCCGGCACGCGGTTCGATCAGGGTCACGCCGGTGTAGATGTCGCGCCCATTGGCGGTCCGTCCACGCACATCACTGTGGCCGACGCGCACGCCGGGAACATCGGTGATGGCGTTGAGGGGGCCGGGTTGCAGTTGGCCGAACTGGATATTCAAATCGCGGGCACGTGGTTTCATCGTTTCTCTCATCTTCAATTCGTGGCAGAAAAATGGGGGGACTATCCGGCAGGTACGAAACCTGTGGGAGCGGGCTTGCTCGCGAAAACTGAGTGTCAGTCGACATCTTCTTGGCCTGATACTCCGCCTTCGCGAGCAAGCCCGCTCCCACAGGGGGGCGCATTACTGCCCGTTCTTCACCTTGCTCCAGATCCGCGTGCGCACTCGCTCGGTGGCCGGCGGCAACGGCTGCAAGGTGAACAACGTGGCCATCGCTTCAGCTGACGGATAGACCGCCGGGTTGTTGCGGGTCGCTTCGGCCACCAGCGGTGTCGCGCTGCGGTTGCCGTTGGGGTACGACAGGTGATCGCTGACCGGGGCTATGACGTCGGGGCGCATCAGGTAGTCGATGAAGGCCAGGCCTTGCTCCGGATGCGGTGCGTCCTTGAGCAGCACCAGCGTATCGAACCAGACCGGTGCACCTTCCTTCGGCAGGCTGTAGGCTATCTTCACGCCGTTCCTGGCCTGCTCGGCATTGGTCTTGGCTTCGAGCATCGCGCCGGACCAGCCCACCGCCACGCAGATGTTGCCGTTGGCCAGGTCGCTGATGAACTTCGAGGAGTTGAAGTAGGCGATGTGCGGACGCAGCTTGAGCAACAGCGCTTCGGCCTTTTTGTAGTCTTCGGGGTTGGTGCTGTTGGGTGGCAAGCCCAGGTAGTGCAGGGCGACCGGCAACATCTCCGAGGGCGAGTCGAGCATCGCCACGCCGCACTGGCCGAGCTTGGCCAGGTTCTCTTCGTTGAACACCAGGTCCCAGGAATCCACCGGCGCCTTGTCGCCCAGCGCGGCGCGAACCTTGTCGATGTTGTAGCCGATGCCGTTGGTGCCCCACAGGTATGGCACGGCGTACAGGTTGCCCGGGTCGTTGTTGGCCAGTTTCGCCAGCAGCTCGGTGTCCATGTTCTTGAAGTCTGGAAGCTGCGCGCGGGGCAGTGGTGCCAGGGCGCCGGCCTTGATCAGGGTCGGCAGGCTGAAGTTGCTCGCCACCACCACGTCGTATCCGCTACGGCTGGTCAGCAATTTGCCTTCCAGTACTTCGGCACTGTCGAAGGTGTCGTAGACCGGCTCGATACCGGTGTCGCGCTTGAAGTCGTGCAGGGTGGTGGGGCCGATGTAGTCATACCAGTTGTAGACATGAACCGTGGGCCCCTCGGCAGCCACCGCCGACAGCGAAACGCACAAACATGCGCTCAGTCCAAGATTGATCTGTTGACGGCGACGACTCATGATGCGGCACTCCTGGCCTGCTGCAGGCCGGTGATGAACAGGTGCTTGCAGCGTATCGGCAGGCGGGGGACACAC
Organism: Pseudomonas sp. 31-12; assembly: GCF_003151075.1. Classification (NCBI taxonomy): domain Bacteria; kingdom Pseudomonadati; phylum Pseudomonadota; class Gammaproteobacteria; order Pseudomonadales; family Pseudomonadaceae; genus Pseudomonas; species Pseudomonas sp. 31-12. The sequence goes on along the minus strand of NZ_CP029482.1, from coordinate 3,937,195 downwards.
CCATTCCCATCATGGGTTACTCGAAAGGGGTAGTGCGTGGACGCGTTGTTGAAAGAGTTGCCGGTGCACCAGGGGCTGGCGCGGGTATTTGGCGGGTTGGGCCAGGACGGTTTCTGGCGCGCGCTGGTCGACACGCTGCGGCTGCTGGTGCCGCTGGACAACGCGTTGGTGGCCGTAATGCGAGCGGGACGAGTGCCGCGTTTGCTGATCGATTTCGACTCTAAAGGTAGTGAAACCGAACACGAAGAACTGGCGCACTACAGCGCTGGCATGTACCTGCTCGATCCCTTTTACCAGGCGGCTTGTGCCAGCATCGCCGATGGCTTGCACAGCCTCGACTCGGTGGCCCCCGACCAGTTTCAACAGAGCGAGTACTACCTGAGTTACTTCCGTTCGGTGGTGGGCGCAGACGAGTTGCAATTCATGGTCAACATCGACGGCGCCGTGCTCGGTTTATCGCTGGGGCGCTCGACGCGTTTTACCCTCGAAGAGCAGGGGCGTTTGCTGTGTGTGCGGGATTGGGTGCTGTCGGCAATGCGCCGGCATTCGCAGTTGATGCCGCCGCAAGGCACCACTGCCGAGGCCGTGGCCGGCGATCTGGCAACCCTGCTGGATCGCTTCGACGCGCGATTGTCCGTACGCGAAGTCGAAACGGCTCGACTGATTCTCCAGGGCTTCTCAAGCAAAGCCATCGCCCAGCAAATGGGCATCTCCCCGGAGACGGTGAAAGTGCATCGGCGCAATCTCTATCACAAGCTCAACGTGAACGGTCACGGCGAGCTGTTTGCGCTGGTGTTGCAGCCGCGTTGATCCGAGGCCGCCCACCGATCTTGGGTCCGCTACAGATCCCTGTGGGAGCGGGCTTGCCCGCGATGGCAGTGTAATTGACGAAATCAATGTTGGATCTGACGGCCTCATCGCGGGCAAGCCCGCTCCCACAGTGAACAGCACTTAGCTCCCGAGTTTGAACACCAACGCCTTCAACCCGCACTCAACATCGGCATCCGCAAACTCTGGCGGATTCTCCAGCCGCCGCTCAAACCGCAACCCCGGCGCTTCACGCATCACACCGTCGATCAGGAAGTCCGCCCCGAACGCCGGGTCGTTCATGCACGCCAGCACCGTACCCTCGGGGCTGAGCAACTCCGGCAGCCGACGCAACACCCGCTGGTAATCCTTGGTCAGCAGAAAACTGCCTTTCTGAAAGGATGGCGGGTCGATGATCACCAGGTCATAAGGCCCTTTGCCGATCACCTTGCCCCAGGACTTGAACAAGTCATGGCCGAGAAAACTCACCTTGCTCATGTCGTGGCCATTGAGCCGATGGTTGTCGCGACCACGGTTCAGGGCCGGGCTGGACATGTCCAGGTTGACCACGTGCTCGGCGCCACCCTCGATGGCGGCGACCGAAAAGCCGCAGGTGTAGGCGAACAGATTCAACACGCGCTTGCCTGCTGCATTGGCCTTTACCCAGTCGCGACCGTAGCGCATGTCGAGGAACAACCCTGTGTTCTGCTTGCGGCCCAGGTCCACCCGATAACGCAGGCCACCCTCGGTGATGATCAATTCCTCGATCGCTTCCCCAAGCAGCCATTCGGTGGTGCTTTGCAGCAGGTAGCGGTGTTGCAGCAACAGGGTGTGCGCCCCTGATTGTTGCCACTGCGCCGATTCAGTGACCGTCATCAGCAACCGCTTCAATGCTTCCAGCTGCGCCGCTTCAGGCTCCTTGAACAGCGACACCAGCACCACCCCTTGCAGCCAGTCGACGGTCAATTGCTCCAGCCCGGGCCAGCACCGGCCCCGACCATGGAACAGCCGGCGGGTTTCCGCGGGGGCATCGGCCAGGGCGGTCAGCAAATGGTCGTGAAGGGTGGAGAGAGCGTCAGCGTTCATCGGGCAGGAGCCAGCAGTTTGAGGGGGCGGCATTTTAACCACAATTGAGCTGATGGAGGGTTTCGAGGCGGCAAACGATTCAGTGGGTTTTTTAGTGCCCGCGTCAAAAGTGGTCGTCGTTTTGCATCTTCAGTCACCCCCATTTTTTAAGCTGAGCGTGACAGTCATCGGTCAATGAACCCATGTGTTCCTTGACTTCATCCCAGCCAATCATGTCCAGAGCATGGCGCGCGCCAACCCGCATTGCCTGCCATTCTTCCTGGGTGAACCGTTCGCCTTCGCGGTACAGCAGCGCAGCATCACTCAAGTGATAGTAGCGAGCTTGCAAGGCTTCCAGTCCCTGACGTAATTCGGGCGTCAGCGGCCCTGCGTAATCCCGAAGAAAAGCGTCGATATACTGGGTGACATCATCGTCAAAACTACACTCGAGACAGCAACTGATCTCACGCTCCTGTGCCGCCGCCTCAAGGGCTAAAAACTCCAGTGCCGAGCAAAGTTCACCGACAAGGATGATGCATCGGTACTCATCCTGGCCGTACCAGGTCCAGATGTTTGAAGCGATTTTTTCGGACATGGACAACGAGTCTGCCAATTAAGAAGGCGCAAATCTAACATGCGCTCATTCTTTGTAGGCGCCGACCTGATTCTGCAGGACGCCTGATTTCGTCACCTTCCTGTATCAAAAATGAATTTCTGCCGAGTCCGCTGCTCATACCTGTAGGCCGCGGATTTGAGCCCGCGAAATCATTTATGCGATCAGGGAGTGGCAAAGTCATGTGTCCAATACCGACGGCGGGCGAGCAACTTCCTGGCGGGTTGATTCTGGTGGTTGAAGATGACCCGCTGATACTGGAATTTCTCTGTGAAATTCTTCAGGACGAAGGCTTTGTCGTTCACCCACAGGTCAGCGCGGATGCCGCATCGGAATACCTGGAACAACACGCCAACGAGGTCGGTCTGTTGCTCACGGACATCACCATGCCCGGCAAGCTCAACGGTGCGGACTTGGCCAATCAGTTCGGCGATCGCTGGCCCGAAAAGCCGATCATGATCATGTCCGGTTTTGAAACCCCCGAATCCTCCGGGGTGCGACATGCGGTGTCGTTCATCAAGAAACCCTGGGCGTTGGGGCAACTGCTGGATTGTGTCACGGGGGCCCTCAAGTCGCGAAAGCTTCTGTAGGTCGTGTACATTGACGGACCTGCCTGACACACGAAGGAAGCTCATCCTTGTCTGCACACGAATCCGTTTTTAGTACGCCGTATCGCGCGTTCCTGTTCGATATGGACGGCACTGTCCTCAACTCCATCGCCGCCGCCGAGCGGATCTGGACCACCTGGGCCCTGCGCCACGGCGTGGATGTCGAGTCCTTCCTGCCGACCATTCACGGCGCCCGCGCCATCGACACCATCAACCGTCTGGCGTTGCCTGGGGTGGATGCCGAGGCAGAAGCCAACTGGATTACCCAAGCGGAAATCGAAGACGTGGAAGGAATTGTCGAGGTGTCCGGCGCGGCGAACTTCCTCAGGTCTTTGCCAGTCAGGCAATGGGCGATCGTCACCTCTGCACCGAAGGCGCTGGCGTTGCGGCGGATGGCGGCAGCCGGGATTCCTGAGCCTGATGTCATGATCACGGCCGAAGATGTCAGTGCCGGAAAACCGGATCCTGCGGGCTACCGACTGGCGGCTCAACGGCTGGAAGTCGAGGTGACTGACTGTCTGATCTTTGAAGATGCCGCCGTGGGCATTCTTGCGGCGGAGGCGGCAGGGGCGGATCTTGTGATCATCACCTCGACTCATGACCATCCGATTCAGACGGTGCATGCGACATTGGCCAGCTATGACTCCGTTGCGGCGCAAGTGGCTCCCGATAACCATATCCGCCTGCACCCACTCTAATGTGGGAGTGAGCCTGCTCGCGATAGCGGTCTTTCAGTCAAACAGATGCTGGATGTGCCGACGCTATCGCGAGCAGGCTCGCTCCCACATTGGGACTGTGCAGGGTCAATAAATCCCGGGGATCAACCGCCAACTCCGGGCGCAATAAGCCTCATATTCATTCCCGAACTGCGCCTTCAATAACGCCTCTTCCGAATGAATCCGCGCAATCAGCGGAATTACCGTCAGCGCCGCAAGCAACAGCCCGACCCCCGAGCGAAACGCCAGCGCCCAGCCCACGGCGATGACCAACATCCCCAGGTAACTGGGGTTGCGCAAGCGGCGGTAAATCCCTTCGGTCACCAGACTGTGCCCCGGCTGAATCGCCACCAACCCGCTAAACCGCTTACCCAGCACAAACACCGGCCACAGCCGTAGCGCGCCGCCGAGAATGAACAGTAATGCCCCCACCCAGCGCACGCCTTCACCGCCGAAGGTCCAGAAGTCGATGCGGTCGGTGTAGGCCGGCAGGTACCCGCTCAACAGTCCTATGACGCCGAATGCCGGCAGCACCCAGCGGTTGGCCCGGTCCTCACGTTCCCCTGGGCTCAGATTAACCTCGGTGAACAACGAGGCAACGACCATTACCAAGGTGGCGATAACAACGACCACCAGCGGCGCATGGGTGAAGAACGCCGCAAACCCGCCCAAACCCCACACCGCGAGACCGAGGTAGGCGAGGGTGGAGACGATGGCGAAAAACGCCAGCCTGGCCGAGATTTTCATGGGCACCCATTCCCGCTTTGCACCGATGTCTTCAGTGTAGATGTTCATGCCGATTCGCCGGTTTGGGCTGGCGTCAGGAAACGTTTCGGTCAGGCAAAAGCAGAGGTGCATGGACCGTTTGAATCGGGTCTGCGAGAAAACCCTGGAAGGGGCTGGTGATTCCGATTCACTGGGATGATTTTTTCGAGCCGCTCGACGAGGGGTCGCCCCCGATGCCTGCGTGGATGGACCCCTTCGAGGTGGCGATGCAAAGGTTGATGCCGCTGGCCCAGGCCGATGGCGTGGCCCTGTGATTAATGCCGCTGTATAAAACGGTCGACCTGCGAGCAGCGCTTCCCCCGCGCTGACGCTCACGCCGTCATCTGCAACCTGGCATTACGCCGAATGACCTGCGGCGGTTGGCCGAACGCCCGGAGGAAGGCTTCGCGCATGCGGCGGCGGTCGGTGAAGCCGGCCTCGGCGGCGATCTGGTCGAGGGTCAGCCGTCCGCGCTCGAGCATTTGCCGCGCCGCCTCCAGGCGCAGATTTTCGATGGCCTTGGCCGGGGACTGCCCGGTCTCGGCGCGGAAGGTGCGGCTGAATTGTCGTGGGCTGAGACGTGCCACTTCCGCCAGTTGCTCCACCGATAACGCCGATGTCAGGTGTTCCCGGGCGTAGCCGAGGACGGTCTGAATGCGGTCGGATTTGGGCTCCAGTTCCAGCAAGGCCGAATGCTGCGACTGACCACCCGCGCGGCGCTGGTACATCACCAGTTTCTGCGCCACCGAACGGGCCAGGTCAGCGCCATGATCCTTTTCAACCATCGCCAGCGCCAGGTCGATGCCCGCGGTCATGCCAGCGGAGGTCCAGATGGAACCGTCGATCACGTAGATTCGGTCCTCTTCCACCTTGATCGATGGAAAGCGTGCTTGCAGATCCCGCGCATACGCCCAATGCGTGGTGGCGCGCCGTCCGTCTAGCAGACCGGCCTGCGCCAGCACGAACGCCCCCGAACAGATCGACGCCGTGCGCCGTGCGGTTTTTACGCTGTCGCGCAAGTACGCCAACACACCCTCGGGCGCCTGCTCGAGAATCGAATCGCCGCCGACCACGATTACGGTGTCGAACGCCCGCTCATCAAACGCCTGGGTACCGACGCTCAAACCGCCGGAAGCCCGCAGGGAACGGCCATCTTCGGAGATCACGCTGACCTCATAAAGCGCTTCACCGGCGCTGAAGTTGGCGTACTCGAACACCGGCATGGCCGCCAGCGCCATGGACTGGAACCCCTCGAAAACCACAAACGCCACGGAAGTCATGATGAAGCCCTCGAAAAGCCAGTGTCCGAAAAACGTATTTTAAACGTCATTTGAGACGAGCGGGAGTCAATTTATAACGGTTCACACCCGGCGACCTTATCGCCTCACTGTGAAGGAAATTGAACATGGCTCTCTCATCCAAAGGCACCGCACTGATCACTGGCGCTTCTTCGGGCATTGGCGCGGTCTACGCCGACCGTCTCGCCCGGCAGGGTTACGACCTGATTTTGGTCGCCCGCAGCCACGGCAAACTCAACGCCCTGGCCAACCACTTGAGCAACGAAACCGGCCGCGCCGTGGAAGTGGTCGCCGCCGACCTCAAAGACAAGGCCGACCTGCTGCGGGTGGAAAGCATTCTGCGCAACGATGCGAGCATCACCTTGCTGGTCAACAATGCCGGTGTTGGCGGTGTGATGCCGTTGCTTGGAAGCCCGGTGGACGCCATGGAGGACATGATCACCCTCAACGTCACTGCGCTGATGCGTCTTTCTTATGCCGTGGTGCCTGGCTTCGTTGCACGGGGCGCCGGCACCGTGATCAACATTTCCTCCATCGTCGCCATCGCTCCGGAAATCCTCAATGGCGTTTATGGCGGGAGCAAGGCGTTTGTGCTGAGCCTGAGCCAATCGATGCACCACGAACTGGCCGACAAAGGCATTCGCGTCCAGGCGGTGTTGCCCGGCGCCACCGCCACCGACTTCTGGAGCGAGGCGGGCAACCCGGTGGAGAACCTGCCGCAAGAGATCGTGATGTCCGCCGAGGACATGGTCGATGCCGCGCTGGTCGGGTTGGCGCAAGGGGAAGTGGTGACCATCCCGGGGCTGCACGAGGTCGAAAAATGGGACGCTTACGAGGCTCAGCGCCAAGTGCTGTCCGGTTCGTTTGGTCACTCATCGGCGGCCCCGCGCTACCGGTAAGTCCATAACCCCAGGGGGCAGGGTGAACTAAGCTTGGATAAGGACTGTTCACCACCGGCTTGGCGAAAACCTCGACAAGCCGGTGCTGCCCAAGGGAGCACACAATGCTTCACATCAGAACGCCCTTGATTCTGCACCCAGGCCTGTCAACGCCGACCCGGCGCATCTGGCTCAAGCTGGAAAACCTGCAACCCAGCGGCTCGTTCAAATTGCGTGGCATGGGCCTTCTGTGCAGTCAGGCAAAGGCGCAGGGCAAGCGCAAAGTCGTGTGTCCTTCCGGTGGCAACGCCGGTTTTGCCACCGCCATGGCCGCCGCTGCCCTCGGGCTCAAAGCCTGCATTGTCGTGCCGCACACCACCCCGGAAACCACCCGCGCCAGGATCAGGAAAACCGGCGCTGAGGTGATCGTTCACGGCAAAGTCTGGGACGAGGCCAATCAACGGGCCAAAGAGCTTTCACAGGATGCGGATACCGAATACGTGCCAGCCTTCGATCATCCCGTGTTGTGGGAAGGGCACAGCACCCTGATCGATGAAGTGCTTGAGGATTGTCCTCAGGTCGATGCGATGGTGACGTCGGTGGGCGGCGGAGGATTGCTGGCGGGCCTGCTGACTGGATTGATCCGACACAACCGCATGGATTGCCGGATCATTACGTGCGAAACCCAAGGCGCGGCGTCCTTCGCTGCGGCTATCGAGGCTGGACATCCCGTCAGGTTGGCGCGCATCGACACCGTCGCGACATCGCTGGGCGCTGCAAAAGTGGCGGCATGGCCGGTGCAGCACCTCCTCGATTTTCCTTACGAATGTGTGGTGCTTAGTGATGACGAGGCGATCATGGGTGTTGTGCGTTACGCAAACGACCTGCGCCAGTTGGTCGAACCGGCGTGCGGTGTTTCATTGGCAGTGGCGTACCTGGACCATCCGGCGATCGCCGCAGCCCATGACGTGGTGATTGTGGTGTGTGGCGGGGTCAGCATCAGCGCGCAGTTGGTGGCCGGGTGGGCACGTTTGCCCGCGGGGTGAAGCAAGGCAGGGCTGCACACTCTCCGGCTGTCGCGAGCCCCACCGTTAATTTTTAAACCTTCATTGGCCGGCAGCAACGCCTTCCCGGATCAGGATGGCTCTAGCCAGTTCTTCGTCGCTGGCTTTGAGTCCGGGATTTTCCTGGCGAATCTGGTTCAACACCGACTCCAGGTACACACCGCGAATCGTACCGCCACTGGCAACGAAGCTGGAGGCGTCATCGCGGGCGGGAATCGCCAGTTTGTGGTCCTTGAACGTCGAGTACAGCGATGCGGAAACCCCCGCAGAGGTGGCGACATCGCCTGCGTCCACTTTGGCGAAGGCCGAACCGAAGGGCAAACACAACATGAATGAAGAAATGATAATCAGACGGCGCATAGCAATGTCCTCTGAAGCGTGAAGCAAAAAGGGAGTACCTCACATTTAGGATGCTTGGCGCACGTCAGGAGTTCCCTGTGGGTGCGTTATACGTTTGCGGCCACCCCCCTGAAAAACTCAGCCCTTCGCCGCACAGACAATGATTTCCACCAACAACCGCGGATCCGCCAGTTTCGCCTCACCACAGGCGCGGGCCGGTGCGTGGCCTGCGGGTATCCAGGCATCCCACACCGCGTTCATCGCTTTGAAATCCGCCATGTCAGCCAGCCAAATCGTGGTTTGCAGCAGCTGTTTTCTGGACGACCCGGCTTCTTCGAGCAAGGCGTCGATCCGCGCCAGCGCGTCACGGGCCTGATCGGCGACGTCATGATCGGGGTCGCCGACTTGCCCGGCCAGGTACACGGTCTTGCCGTGGATGACAATCTGGCTCATGCGCGGGTTTGTGTGTATACGCTCGATGGTTTGCATCAACTGCTCTCCTGTAAAGGGCGCCACTCAGAAGCGTTGCACTGAAAAACTGTCCAGCCAGGACGGGGCTTTGCCGGCGATGCAGTCGGCGACCAACTGCCCGGTTGCCCCGGCGAGCGTCAGGCCCAGGTGTTGGTGGCCGAAGGCGTAGATCATTCGCGGTTCGTTGGGTGACGGACCAATGACTGGCAACGAGTCTGGCAGGGAAGGACGGAACCCGAGCCACCTGCGGGCGACTGGTTCTGTCAGGCCCATGACACGCCGTACATGCCGCTCCAGATACTCGAAACGCTGCGGATTGGCCGGGTCGTTGATGGAGCCGAGCTCCACCGTGCCCGCCACCCTCAAACGACCGGCCATGGGCGTCATATAGAACGCGCTTTCTACCGGGCAGCAGGGGCGGTTGAGCAGCGTGTCTTGCAGATCGAATTCGATGTGATAGCCACGTTCGGTATCCAGGGGAATGTGATCCCCGACCTGGCGTGCCAGCGCTGCCGACCATGCGCCGCCGCACAGGACAACCCTGTCCGCGCGCCAGGTCTTGCCCTCGCTGCTGAGCAGATGCAAGCCATCGCTTTGGCGTTGCACGCCGGTGATCGTTGCCTGTTGCAGCGCGCCTTCGGCGATCAAGGGCGCGGCCAAGGCTTCGATAAAGGCCCGCGGATCGTCCATGTGCGACGACTCCGGGAACAGAATGCCGGCCACTGCTTTGCCAGCCAACGCGGGTTCAAGCTGTTCGACATCCGCAGCGTTCAGCACCTGTTGCGCAATGCCCAGGGAGCGGCGCAACTCGATGGCCGCCTGGGCGCCGGCAAATCCTTGCTCGGTGCCGTAGGCATAGAGGCAACCGCTGTGGCGCAAATGCTGCTCGGCCTGCGGGGAGTCGGCGAGCAACGGCGCATAGCCGCTGTAGGTGTGCTGGAGGATTTTTGTCAGCGCCAGGGTGTTCGCTTCGCAACGCGACGTCCGGCATTCATTGAGAAACCGCAGCAGCCAAGGCATCAGCCGGGGCAGACGCGCCCAGTTGATGACGAAGGGCGATTCCTTCGAAAACAGCAGCGACGGAATCGCTTTCAGCAACGCTGGCTGGGCAATCGGCATCACGCCATACGGCGCGAGGGTGCCAGCATTGCCGTATGACGCCCCTGAAGCAATGGCATCGCGCTCCAGCAACACCACCTGATAACCCTGGCGACGCAGCCAGAGTGCGGTGGCAACTCCGACAACGCCTGCGCCGATAACGGCAATTTCGCAATGAACGGGCTGTGTCATGTCCTCAGATCCGGTTGTGCATGTAGAGATGACCCTGGCGCGCCAATTGGCTGATGACGTTCAAGGCGTTGATCAGCTGCTCCCGTGACAGGGCCGCCGAGATGTTGATGCGCACCGCTTGCGGCGACAGTTCCGGACGCAGGGTGAAGGCGCCACCGGCGAGCAGCACCACGCCGCGGTCCTGGCACAGGCGAGCGAAACGCGAACCGGTCCAGGGTTCCGGCAACACCAACCAGGCGTGGGTGCCTGTAGCGCTGTGCTGAAATTCCAGGCCTTCAAGATGCGTGGCCAGCAGCGCTTGGCGCATACGTAACTCTTCGCGCTGTTCCGAGACCAGTTGGTCGGCATGCCCGTCCTCGATCAGCCGGGTGGCAATCAGCGCGGTCAGCGGCGATGTGCTCCAGCAGTCGATGCGCTGCATGGCGGCGATGTCTTGCACCAATGGCGCCGGGGCCATGACAAAGCCCATGCGCAACCCCGGCGCGATGCATTTGGACAGGGCCGAAATATAAATCGTGCGCTCCGGCATCAGCGCGGCGAAGCCCGGGGGCGATTGGTCCAGCAGCGGCCGGTACACATCGTCCTCAATGACCAGCAGGTTGGTTTGCCGGATCACTGCGGCCAGTTCTTCGCGGCGTTTGGCGTCGAGGGTGATGGCGGTCGGGTTGTGGATCGAGGGCACCAGAAACAACAGGCGTGGCTGATGTTCAGCGCAGGCCTGACGTAGTGCTTCGGGCGACATCCCGCGCGCATCGGCATCGACGCCGACCAGGATCAGACCCAGAGAACGGCACAAGGCATTGATGCCTTGATAGGTCACGCTGTCGGCCAGCACGGTGTCGCCGCTGTTGGTCAGGCTGCGCAAGGTATTGGCGATACCGTGCTGCGCGCCCTCGACGATCAGCATCTGCGAAGCCTGGGCCTCGACGCCGGTATGGCGTAGCCATTGCGCCGCCGCTTCACGAGCCCAAAGCGGACCTTCCGACGGGTGATAGTCCTTCATGTCGCCAAAGCGGGGGTCGCTGGAAAGACGCGGCAGCAACTGCGCCAGCACCCGATTGAAACCATCGGTGGCGGGGCGGTTGACGCTCAGATCGACGGTGCCTGGGTCATTGCTCGGTGCCGACTGAAACTGCGCAGCCGGATGCCGCGGCTGCGCGACTTGGGTGCCACGGCCCGGACGGCTTTCCACCAGGCCTTTTTGCTGCAACACCGCCATGGCTTTGGTCACCGTGGTGATGTTCACCCCCAGCGCACTGGCGAACTCGCGATGAGGCGGCAGACGCTCGCCCGGTTTGAGCTTGCCGTTGGCAATCGCTTCGGCCAGTGAATCGGCCAACTGGGCGTAAAGGGTTTCTGCCTTGTCGCGTTGCAACGCGGCGCTGGCTTTCAGTTCATCCAGCAATTGTTCGAATTGACTCATGGTGCTTTTCCCTGCTTGTCATGCTTGTAGCAAGACAATAAGCAAATTTGTATTGCTTTTTATCCGATACAAAGCCCATTGACAAGCTAAAAAACCGTGATTAGTGTGTGAGTTGTAATGCTTGTCATGCAACACAATAAGAAAATGGCTGCCATGCTCAGCCCAACGGGTACGCACATGACTCTCGAAACGTTCCAGCCAGGCTTGTCCATGGCTTCCCGGCAGCACCGACTCTTGGGCTCGATCGCGAGCGGCACAGAGTATCCGGTGTGTTGTCCCCCTCGTGCAAAGTCTTCGATGAAATTATCCGGTCGATCGACCCCAGACCATGAAGCGGAGGTCATCCAATGAACAACGCCCAGCCCACCGATACAAAACCCGGCCAACAACGCCTCAGCGGGGCGCTGCGTCAGCGCCATATCACGATGATTTCCCTCGGTGGAATCATCGGCGCCGGCCTGTTTGTCGGCAGCAGTGCAACCATCCAGGCCATTGGCCCGGCAGCTTTCCTCAGTTATCTCGCTGCTGGCATCGTGGTGATGCTGGTAATGCGCATGCTCGGTGAAATGGCGGTGGCCTTGCCCGGTGTCGGTTCCTTTACCGAGTACGCCCGCATCGGCCTGGGCAATTGGGTCGGCTTCACCAGTGGCTGGTTGTACTGGTACTTCTGGGTGATTGTGGTGGCGGTGGAAGCGGTAGTCGGGGCTAACATCCTTCAGCAATGGATACCGCTGCCGGCATGGATGATCGGCCTGAGCCTGTTGGCGATCATGACCGCCATCAACTGCCTGTCCGTGAAGTCCTACGGCGAGTTCGAATATTGGTTCGCGTCATTAAAGGTGTTCGCGATCATCGTCTTCATCTTTGTACTCGGCGCCTATCTGTTTGGTTTTGCCCCAAGCACCCGCGACCTGTTGGGCAATCTGGTGAATGACCGCGGCTTCATGCCTTACGGCGTGAGCGCGATTCTTGCCGGTGTGCCGACAGTGATCTTCGCCGTGGGCGGTGCGGAAATCGCGACCATCGCCGCCGCTGAGTCCGATGATCCGTCGAAGAACGTGGCCAACATGACCCGCTCAGTGATCTTCAGGGTCATCACCTTTTATGTCGGCTCGATCTTCCTGATTGTCTGCGTGGTGCCGTGGGGGCAGATCGTGGCCGGCCATTCACCGTTCGTGGCGGCACTTGAAGTCATGCGCATTCCCGGTGCCGCGATGATCATGCAAGCGGTGGTGCTGGTGGCCGTGCTTTCTGCGCTGAACTCCGGGTTGTATGTGTCTTCGCGGATTCTGTTCGGCCTCAGTCAGCGCGGTGATGCTCCGGCGCAACTATCGACCCTCACCGGACGCAAAGTGCCAAGGGCGGCGGTGCTGCTCAGCAGCGTGATCGGCTACATCGCGATCATGGCGGCGATCATTTCCCCCGAAGGAGTGTTCCTGTTTCTGGTCAACGCCTCCGGTGCGGTGATGCTGTTTGTGTACCTGGCCGTGGCGCTTGCGCAGATCAAGGTTCGCCGTCAGGTAGAGGCCACGGCGCCGGCCCGGCTGACCCTCAAGATGTGGCTGTTCCCATGGCTGTCCTATGCTGTGGTAGCAGTGATAGCGGGTGTTTTGGTCGCCATGGCCTTTCAAGAATCCTTGCGCACGCAGTTCCTGGCCAGCCTCGTCAGTCTCGGCGTGGTCTGCGCTGCCTATCTGGTGCTCAAGCGCCGTCGCCAGCAGCTCGGCAAGCCCCACGTCAACGCCATCGACATCCTGGCGGGGTTGCCGACGCGGTCATAGAACACAGGGAAATCCAGCCACGGACGGCGATTGAGTTGTAAGGCTTGTACCGGTCAAAACAACAATTTGCCCATAGGTGATCTATGTCCGACTTCAAGTTTGATACCCAAGGTATTTCCCGACGCGGCCTTCTCAAAGCCACCGGCTACGGTTCGTTAGCTGCATTGGCCGCAAGCGCAATGGGCCCGATGTCCTTTGCCTTCGCGTCCGGGCAACCGATCAAAACCGTACGCCCCGGCTACCTGACCGCCGCCTGCCTGGGCGACATGCCCTTGGGCGCACTGCGCGACGGCGTTCCGGTCGGCACCGATCTGGAACTGCTGAAGATCATTGCCGACCGCCTCGAACTCAAGCTCGATGTGCTGACCATGGGTTTCCCGGCCGTGGTAGAAGCAGTGAGATCCGGGCGCGCCGACTGGTTCGGTGGCAACTTCGCCTGGAACCCGATGCGCTCCAAGATCCTGCTGTTGACCGACCCGGTGTTCTACACCGGTGCCTACGTGATCATGCGCGACAGCGAGCCGTTCGATACCGCCATCACCGTCAACGACGTGAAGGGCCGCACCATCGGTGCCATCACCGGCTATTTCACCATCCCGGACATGAAGAAAATCGAGGGGGTGAAGGAGGTCAAACTCTACGACAACACCGACTCCTGCCTGCGTGACGTGCGCGCCGGGCGCCTGGATTTCGCAGTGCTGGATGCCCCGACCATCGACTACATGATCCTTCAAGACCCAAGCCTCAAGCTCAAACAGATCCCGATGTCCTACGATGAAAATTTCCCCAGCCTGACCGCCAAGTTCGAAGCGATCTGGGGCGTCCATCCGCAGCACCAGGACTTGTTCGACGGCATCAATCAGGGCCTGCGCTGGCTCAAAGCCACGGATCAGATCAAACCGGTCCTCGCCAAATACGGGATCAAGAACCCCGATTACCTCGTGCCTCCGACCAAGAACCCGCGCATCGGCGTCGACCGCGACGAGCAAGGCAATCTCATCGGGCCGTTCAAGCATCAACCGCGGGATTTCAGTCAGGCCTTTGCCTGAGTCGAGGACATAGCTCATGGCTGAATCAACCCCACTGGTGCGCATCGAAGGGCTCTATAAGTCCTTCGGCAGCCTGGACGTTCTCAAAGGCATCGACCTCAGCGTGCAGCAGGGTCAGAAGATCTCGCTCATCGGCCCCAGCGGGTCGGGCAAGACCACCTTGCTGCGCTGCGTCAATTACCTGGAAGAGCCGACCAAAGGCGACATTTACATCGATAACGAACTGATCGGCCAGCGTCTGGTGGGCACCCGCAAAGTGCCCATGAGCGACAAGGAACTGGCCCGCATGCGGACCGAGATCGGCATGGTGTTCCAGCGCTTCAACCTGTTTCCGCACCTTTCGGTGCTGGACAACATCATCCTCGGGCCGCTCAAGGTGCAACAACGCAGCCGCGCCGAAGCCGTGGAACTGGCCGAGGACCTGCTGAACAAGGTCGGTATGTTCGCCAAACGTGACGTGTTTCCGGAACAGCTCTCGGGCGGGCAACAGCAACGCATCGCCATCGCCCGGGCGCTGGCGATGCAACCCAAGCTGATGTTGTTCGATGAGGCCACTTCGGCGCTGGACCCGGAGCTGGTGGGGGAAGTGCTGACCGTCATGCGCAAGCTGGCAGAGGAGGGCATGACGATGATTATCGTGACCCACGAAATGCACTTTGCGGAAAGCGTCTCCGACCAGGTGATCTTCATGGCCGACGGCAACATCGTCGAACAGGGCCCACCGCGGCAGATTTTCCGCGAGAGCCAGGTCGAACGCACCCGCTCCTTCATCCGTGCCGTGCAGGAGCATTGATCGATGTTCGATTCCATTGCCCTGAACAAAGCCATCGACATGCTCCCGTACTTTTTGAATGTGCTGGGCATCGGTGCATTGACGACTGTCGGGCTCACGGCTGCCGCGTTTGTGGTGGCGACGTTGCTGGGGTTTTGCCTGGCGTTGATGCGTCTTTCCCGCAGTCGCGTGCTGAGCCTGGTTGCCAGCGTGTACCTGGAGATTTTTCGCAACGTACCGATCCTCACCCAGCTGTTCATTCTGTACTTCGGGCTGACCTATATCGGCATTACATTACCGGCCATCGGCGCGGCGATTATCGGCTTCGGGCTGAACGGTGCGGCGATCCTGTCGGAGGTGTTCCGTTCGAGCATTCGCACGATCGATCGCGGGCAAAGCGAGGCGGCATTTTCCATCGGCATGACCCGCTCCCTGGCGATGCGCATCATCGTGTTGCCCCAAGCGTTCAAGGTGGCGATTCCGGGGATGGCCAACTTCGCCATCGGGTTACTCAAGGACACCTCGCTCGCCTCGGCGGCGGCGGTGCCGGAGCTGACGTTCAAGGCGCGGATGCTGGTCAGCGAAACCTACCAGACCAACCTGATTTATTTCCTGCTGGCGACCATCTACCTGCTGTTGAGCCTGATGCTTTCCCACTGGGCGGCGCGCACCGAACGCCGTCTCAAAGTCGTCAAGGAGCATTGATATGGGCTATGGCGAATTGTGGGAAGCAACCCATGTCGAATTGCTGGCCGCAGCCTGGGCCACCCTCCAGTTGGCGTTTGGGGCGTTGGTCATCGGCTTGGTCGTCGGTTTATTAGTGGCATTGGCACGACTGTCGCGCAGCCGGCCATTGCGCCGCGCGGCGCTGATCTACATCGAAGTGTTTCGCGGCACCCCGGCGTTGGTGCAGCTGTTCATCGTCTATTTCAGCCTGACCGAAATCGGCGTTCAGTTCAGTTCGTTTCAAGCGGCGATGATCGGACTGGGATTGAACGCGGCGGCCTACCTGTCGGAGATTTACCGCTCGGGGCTGGAGGCAGTGCCCAAGGGGCAGGTGGAAGCGGCGAAGGCGATTGGCATGCCTCATCTCAAGGTATTGCGCTGGGTCGTGTTGCCCCAGGCCATTCGTATCGTGCTGGCGCCGATCGGCAACGTCGCGATCTCGCTGCTGAAAGACACTTCGGTGGCCTCGCTGATCGCGGCACCCGACCTGATGCTGCGCGCGCAGGACTTGAGTTCCGTGTACTTCATGCCGCTGGAGATCTACATCCTCGTCGGCGCGATTTATTTTGCGCTGTGTTATCCGCTGTCACTCGGCGTACGTTTGCTGGAGCGCAAGACGAGGCACTGAAATACTACGCCTGGAGCGCATGACCCGCTCCAGGTGTCATCACCGACCACCGTCAAAACCGCAGCGTTGCCCCGGTTGTCAGCCACTGATCACGTTCCCCCGTCAGGTTGCGTCCCACCACCAGATCGACATCGATCCGCTTACCGATATGCAACCTCGGCCCGGCCTGCCACGCCTGTTCGCCGCCTTGTTGGCCATAGCGTTCAGCGATCAGCGTCAGGGAACGGGCCAGGTCGTATTCGACGCCGGTGCCCCAGGTCCAGCGATGATGTTGCTCGCCCTCGTCATAGGCGTGTGTCCAGCCTGCATTGAGGTTCAGGCGCAGGGTTTGCAGCGGTTGGTAGGTGAAAGGCAGGTTCAGGTCGGCGCCATCGAAAGCATGGCCCCGATTGAAGGCAAAGTGCGCTGAACCCGCCAGTGCCAGCTCTAGGCCAAGGTCATCCCGAGAGAATATTTGTGTCTTGAATTGCGGGCTCAACTGCGTTTCCGAGTCCCCGTCATCGCGGCTGTGCTGCACGGCGGCGCCGAGTTGCACGTTGGGCAGGCCCTTGAACGTGCAGTCCTGTGACACCACGCTGTTGCTGGATGAACTGTGCCGACCGTTCTGGTACCAGGCGTCGATGTTGCATTTGCCGGGCGCATTGATTCCGGCGTCATCCACTGCATACGCACCGCCGGCAGCGTTGGCGCTGGAGATAATGCTGAGCAACGCAATCAGGCCCAGGGTGAGGCTGACGAACATCAGATTACGCCGCAGGCGCCGGCCTTGAGCGGCTGGCAGACTGCGCACGAAGGACGCGAATAGACGAGTGGGTTTTTGCATGAGTGTTACCTCGAAGTTTTTTGGAGGGCGTTCAGCCGACTTGCCGTGGCGCTGCCAGTTGGGTGGGTAGCGCACGATGTCGGCGCCGTGTTCTCGGGCCCATTCTTCGATGTCGCCGCCCAGGTATTGATTGCCGCCATGGATCAGCACGCGCACCGGGTGCATACGCTGAAAGGCGTCGAGCACGCGCCGACACAGACGGCTGTCGGTGTAATGGCGACCCGCGCAGATCAAGAGGCGCATGACGGGTTTTCCTTGGTCAGGTCGGTGTTCTCGACCGGTTGTTCACCGGCACGCTCCAACAGTGGGTAGCCCAAGGCGGCGATGTGGTGATGCACGCGGCGGTAGTCACGCAGGACTCGCTGGAAGATGTCGCCGGACTCGGCCCAGGTGTTTTTGTCTTCCTGCAATTTGCGAAAGTGCTCGCGACTGGCGTGCGCTTCGAGCCGTCTGACGGTCTCCTTGCGATGGATCAAGTGGTGCGCGGTGGGAATGTCTTCGCGCAGGAACACGGTGATCGCCAGGCTCAGGCTTTCCAGCAGCGCGTCGTGCAGCGGCGCGATGTTGCCCAGCTCGAAGGCCGAGAATTGTTCGCCACGGCGCAAACGGCGCATGGCCAACTGCGTCAGGCTGCTGGAAAGAATGTCCGCGGCATGTTCGAGGTTGATCACGAACAGCAGGATTTCCTGGGAGCGATCGGCATCGTTGTCACTGATGCCTTCCTTGCCGATGTCTGCCAGATAAGCGCGAATGGCCGCGCCCAGCAGGTCCAGGGATTGATCGATGCGTCGCACTTCATCGGCACAGGCTGGCACCGAGGTGTGGAATAGCTGCACCAACCGGCCGAGCATCGCCGAGAGCATGTCGGCCATGCGCAGGGCTTCGCGGGCCGCGTTGGACAGGCCGATGTTGGCCACTTCCAGACCCGCTTCGTCGAGGTAGTGCGGCATGCCCGGATCGACATCCCGCTCCGGCGCCGGCAGCACATGGGTCAGCCACTTGGCGAGCACATCGGTCAGGCCGATGAACACCAGCGCCAGCAGCAGATTGAACCCCGTGTGCAGTGACACCACCAGCACCGACGGCTCCAGCTTCAGCTCGGCCAGAAGTCCGGCAAATGGCAGCACCACCAGGGCGCCGACCGCCCGCACCAGCAGATTGCCCAGCGGCAAACGTCGGCCGACGCTGGAACCGGCATTGATCACCGAAGGCAGCGCACCGCCAATGTTCACGCCCAGGACCAGCGCGATGAGGGTGGTGGCCGACAACAGGCCGGTGGCGGCCAGCGAGACGATCAGCAACACCACGGCGACGCTGGAATGACACAGCCACGTGAGGATCAGCGCCACCAGCAGCGCAATCAGCAGGTCGCCGTCCAGGCTCTGCATGATCAGCTGGAAGACCGGCGCGCCTTCGACTTCCGCCAGTGTCGAGCCGAGCATGCGCAGGGCCAGCAACATCAGCCCCAGACCGATCAGCGCACAGCCAACGCTTTCGTAGCGTGAGTCATCGCGCAGCCGGAACACCATCAAACCCGCGAGCAACACGATGGGCGTGAGGATTGAAACGTCGACGCTGAGCAGTTGCACCACCAGGGTCGAGCCGATATTGGCGCCGAGCATCACCGCCAGCGCGGGCGCCAGCCCCAGGGTGCCGGCGGCCGTGAACGACGTCGCCATCAGGCTGACGGCGGTGCTGCTTTGCAAGATGCCGGTGATGCCGATGCCCGACAGCAGCGCCATCCAGCGGTTGTTCAGGTTGTGGCCCAGCCACTGGCGCAGCGGCGTGCCGAAGCCGCGCAACAACGCCGAAGAAATCATGTGAGTGCCCCAGAGCAAGAGTGCAATGGCGCCTGCGAGGTTGATCAGTAGAGTAGTTCCCGACATCAGGAGTCTCCCTTTTTCGATAGGGTTAAGCACATTCCCCTGTGGGAGCGAGCCTGCTCGCGATAGCGGTGGATCAGTCGACATCTCTTTTGAATGTCAGTCAGCTATCGCGAGCAGGCTCGCTTCCACAATGGGATTGTGGTGTTCAGGTGATTTGGGTTTGTCAGGCCCTCAGAACCACTGCTTGAAGCGGCGGATGTAGATCGTCTTCATGATCTGCGCGAATACGCAGTAGCTCAGCAGGGTGCCCACCAGCCACGGGAAATACGCCCACGGCAACGGTTGCAGGCCGACCAGCGTGCCCAGTGGCGAGAACGGAATGTAGATACCCAGCGCCATCACCAACCCGGTCATCAGGATCACCGGCAACGCTGCCGTGCTCTGGAAGAACGGAATCTTCTGCGTGCGCAACATGTGCACCACCAGCGTCTGCGACAGCAGCCCTTCGATGAACCAGCCGGACTGGAACAGGCTCTGCATTTCCACGCTGTTGGCGGCGAACACGTACCACATCAGGGCGAAGGTGGTGATGTCGAAGACTGACGAGGTCGGCCCGATCCACAGCATGAAACGGCCAATGTTCTTCGCGTCCCACTTGCGTGGTTTGCGCAGGAATTCCTTATCCATCTTGTCCCACGGCAGCGACAGCTGAGAGATGTCGTACATGAGGTTTTGCAACAGCAGGTGGATCGACAGCATCGGCAGGAACGGAATGAACGCACTGGCCACCAGCACCGAGAACACGTTGCCGAAGTTGGAGCTGGCGGTCATGTTCAGGTACTTCATGATATTGCCGAAGGTCTCGCGGCCCTTGAGCACGCCTTCCTCCAGCACCATCAGGCTCTTCTCCAACAGGATGATGTCGGCCGATTCCTTGGCGATGTCGGTGCCGCTGTCCACCGAAATGCCGACATCGGCATCGCGCAGGGCAGGGGCGTCGTTGATGCCGTCGCCGAGGAAACCCACGGTATGACCGTTGGCCTGCAACGCCTTGAGCACCCGGGATTTTTGCAGCGGCGTCAGCTTGGCGAACACCGTGCGCTCCTCGACCCGCAGCTTGAGGGTGGTGTCGTCCATGTTCTCGATGTCCGGCCCGAGCAGCGGCGTGCCGGGCTCCAGCCCGACTTCGCGGCAGATCTTGCAGGTCACCACGGCGTTGTCGCCGGTCAGCACCTTGACGGTCACGCCCATGTCGCGCAGCGCGGCAATCGCCGGGCCCGCAGTTTCCTTCGGTGGATCGAGGAAAGTCAGGAAGCCACGAATCACCAGCTCGTGTTCATCGGCGGTGGTGTACTGGTTTTTGCTCTGCGCTTTCGGGATTTCGCGGGTGGCGACCAGCAGCACCCGGAAACCGTCTTCGTTGTACTCGTTGGTCAGGGCCAGCAGGTCTTTGCGACGCTGTTCGTCGAGTGCCACCACCGTGCCGTTTTCATGAATGTGGCTGGCGATGGTCAGCATCTCTTCGACCGCACCTTTGCACACCATCAGGTGATCGTCGCGGCTGTCCTTGACGATGATCGACAGGCGCCGACGGACGAAGTCGAACGGCAACTCATCGACTTTGCTGTAGGCAAACGGCATACGAAACTTTGGGTTTTCGTTGGCGAACTGCACCACTGCCTGGTCCATCAGGTTTTTCAGACCGCTCTGGTGATGGCTGTTGAGCCACGCCAGTTCGAGGATCTTGTCGTCGCGCCGGCCGTGGCTGTCGACGTGGTGCTCAAGAATGATCTTGTCCTGGGTCAGGGTGCCGGTCTTGTCGGTGCACAGCACGTCCATCGAGCCGAAGTTCTGGATCGCGTTGAGACGCTTGACCACCACTTTGCGCTTGGCCATGGCCATCGCGCCTTTGGCCAGGTTGGCGCTGACAATCATCGGCAGCATTTCCGGGGTCAAGCCGACCGCGACCGCCAGGGCAAACAGGAACGCGTCGCTCCAGTCACCCTTGGAGAAACCGTTGAGCAGGAACACGATCGGCACCATGACCAGCATGAAGCGGATCAACAACCAGCTGACGCTGTTCACCCCACGGTCGAAGGCCGTTTGCACCCGCGAGCCGACAATGGCTTTGGCCAGCGAGCCAAAATAGGTGCGCGGCCCGGTCGCGACCACCACCGCTTTGGCCGTGCCGCTGACCACGTTGGTGCCCATGAAGCAGATGTTCGGCAGGTCCAGCAGGTTGGATTGATCGGCAGCGGCGCGGCTCGCCGATTTCTGCGCGACGTCGCCCAGGGTGTCGTATTTCTCGACGGGCAAGGCTTCGCCGGTCAGCACCGCCTGGCTGATGAACAGGTCACGGGATTCGATCAGGCGGATGTCCGCCGGGATCATGTCGCCGGCACTGAGCTGGACGATGTCGCCAGCCACCAGTTCGCGCATCGGCACTTCGCGCAGTACCGGGCGGTTGCCGTTTTGTCCGCGCCGCAGCACAGTCGCCGTGGTGCGCACCATCGCTTTCAACGCTTCGGCGGATTTGGCCGAGCGGTATTCCTGCCAGAACCGCAGCAGGCTGCTCAGGGTGACCATGGTCATGATAATGATGACCTTGGTCAGGTCCGCCTCGTCGCCTTCGCCCTGGCTGATCGGCAGCCAGTAATCGGTGAAGAAACTGATGCCGGCCAGGGTCAGCAGGACATAGATGAAGGGATTGTTGAGGGCTTTGAGCAGTTGGACGAGGGCGTGTGGCGGCTTGTCGTGGGCGACTTCGTTGAAGCCTGCACGGGCCAGCCGGCCTTCGGCCTCGAGTTCGGTCAAACCGTCAGGGGTGGCGTTAAGGTTGGCGAGGGTCACGGCCAGGCCGTTTTGTGCTTCCCGGGCGGCGCGCATCGACAGTTTGGCGTTGTCGTTGCTGGCGCCTTTGGCGCGAATATCCGGCGTTTTTACAGTCGTCATGGTGTGTGCTCCTGCCGCCGTCTTGCGGCACGACACACGGTCCACTCATCTATTCATAGGCGAGCGAATGTATGTCGAGTCGCAAACAGGCGATCGATTCGGAAGTGTTGTGTACTTGTGTTTTAACGTTCGCTGCGTATCAATGGAAAGTTGATGCGCAGCGAACCGTCTACTGGCTTCGTCCATAACTAACTCCAATTATTTTATGTTTTAACAGGCAATAAGAAGTTGTCGAATTCCCTATTAAGGAAAACGTTGAGGGAAGGACTTTGAAGTGCCTTCAGATCAACAGAAAGTGCGAGCCCTGAGGGTCAGTCCGAACAGGCGCGCGATGCGCCGACTCGGTGGTTCCTGACTGTCGTCGAAGCTCCAGCGTTGCTGAAGCCGACCCGTCATCGGGCAGACGCGCCAGTTGGCACGAGGGTGTGCCTTGGCCGGGGAAGAAAGGGTGGAAAACGGGGCGCTGACCCGAGTCGTCAGCAGACGCTCACGGCACAGCTTGACCCGCATGGTCGATGCGAAGGCGCGTACGCCCGGCATTATGGTGGTTTTGAAGTTCATAACATGCCTCTGGACCGGACGGACACCGGTGAGGCAAGTTACGGTGGAGCATCATGCTCTAGCGCAGCTTATCCGACCGAAAAGTCGAGTCCCGTCATTTACTGGGTTATGTGCCAGGTTCCGCAAATTCGCAGTGACCCGACAGCGACTAGATACTGTGTCCATTGGATTCTTTTGTAAGTTGAAAAAAGGCCTTCGTTGAAGGCCCGGGCAATTTACTCAGGGAGGTCGGTGAAGTCAACCTTCAATAGCCGCTAAATGCGGAGTTGAATGGAAAAACATCGACTCTTTATATTGAAGTTTGAATTGGTTCAGCTAAATGACAGTTAGTTACTGCCTCAGTGATTAACGGGAGAAACGATTGCGATAATCCCTCGGCGAAATCCCAAGATTACGCTGGAAGGTAAAACGCATGCGTTCTTCATCGCCAAACCCGCATTGTCGAGCAATTTGATCGATGTTGCGCTCGGACTCTTCCAGCAGGCGGCGGGCGGCTTCCAGGCGCAGCACTTCCACCGATTTTGCCGGGGTGCGGCCGGTCTTGAGTTTGTAGACCCGGGCAAAGTTGCGCGGACTCATTTGCATCTTGTCGGCCAGCGCTTCGACGGTCAGCTTTTCGCTGCTCAGGTTTTGCGCGATCCACAGGTGCAAATCGTCGAAGGCAGCACCGTCCTCGGTTTGCGATTGCAGCAATTGGCTGTACTGGGCCTGGCCGCCGGGGCGCTTGAGAAACACCACCAGTTCCCGGGCAACCTCCAGCGCCACCTCACGGCCGCAGTCGGCTTCCACCAAGGCCAGCGCCAGGTCGATACCGGCGCTGACACCCGCCGACGTCCACACCGAACCTTGCTGAATGAAAATTGCATCGCTGTCGACTTCA
This sequence comes from Pseudomonas sp. 31-12, assembly GCF_003151075.1. Taxonomy (NCBI): domain Bacteria; kingdom Pseudomonadati; phylum Pseudomonadota; class Gammaproteobacteria; order Pseudomonadales; family Pseudomonadaceae; genus Pseudomonas; species Pseudomonas sp. 31-12. The sequence continues at coordinate 3,913,860 of NZ_CP029482.1, read as the reverse complement.
ATCAGCGGGAAACCCCGCATGAGCATGTCGCACATGGCCCAGTGGGTCGCCGCGCGGCGGCCGTCGAGCAAACCGGCTTGCGCCAGCAGGAAAGCGCCGCTGCACACGGAAGCGGTGCGATTGACGTTGACCGCTGCCGATTTCAGCCAGGCGACCAACGCCTGGGAATTGTCCATCGCGTGACGAATATCCGGCGCGCCGGGGACGATCAGGGTATCGATCGAGTGTTCGTCGAGGTCGCTCAATCGCAAGGTCTCTACCACCAGGCCTTCCGCTGTCTGAATCAGCCCGCCGGCAAGGCTTGCGGTGTGCCGGATGTAACCCGGCAAACTGCGCTCGGCCAAGGCTTTGGAGGCAGCCCAGAACACGGTTTGCGCCCCGGTCAGGTCTAGCAGGCCCATCTGCGGGAACGCGACGAACACGATAGAACGCGGCTGATCGGGATGCGGTGTCCGGGTGATTTCGTTCATGGTCTTGGCTGTCAGCGACGCCGATTCAAACGGCCGGATTTGCGGGGTTTATGTCATTGCGGCCGGCAGAGATCAACCTTCAAACGACGAAATGGCTGCCAGCCCTCTAAATGCACACCGGCTTACTCCTACAAGTGTCACTCGTGACAATCCAGAACAATTGTATTGCCCATCCCTGTCTGTTTCCCCACCCACGGGCTGCGTACCTTGGGTCCACTGCAACCTCACAAGGACCCGCTCATGCTGACCCGATTGGTACTGCCGTTTGCCCTGTTGTTCACCGTCAATGCCGCCCACGCTGCCGATGCTGAAAAATGGTATCCCTCGAAATACGGCGCCAACGACGAAATCGGCGCGCTGAATCTGCTGAACGCCGAGTCGGTAATCAACGCCTCGAAACTGATCAAGACCGGCAAAACCTACCCGCTGGCCGTGCCCATCGACAAAACCCTGCCGGCCTTCCGTCACCGCAGCTTTCACCTGACCAACATCCAGCCGGGCGAAGCGGGCGGCACTACCATGGGGCCGAACAAATTCACCTTCAACGATGAACTGGTGGTCGGCTGGACCGGCGTCGGCACCCAACTCAACGGCATCGGCCACATCGGCATCGACAACGTCTATTACAACGGCAACCGCGCCGCGGACTTTGTCACCGTTGAAGGCGTGAAGAAACTCGGCATCGAAAAAGTCCCGCCCATCGTCACCCGCGGCGTGGTGCTGGACATGACCGCGGTGTACGGCAGCGCCATCGTGCCGGAGAAAACCGAGTTCAGCGTTGCCGACATTCAGAAGGCCTTGGACCTGCAAGGCATCAGCATTCGGAAGGGCGACGTGGTGCTGTTCAACACTGGTTGGCTGGAACTGCTGGGCAAGGACAACGAGAAGTTCCTCGCCGTGGAACCGGGCATCGGCATGGCAGCGGCCAAGTGGCTGGCGGACAAACAGATCGTCGCGTTCGGTGGCGACACCTGGGCTTCGGAAATTTACCCGGCGAAAGACGGCCAGGAATTCCCGGTCAACCAGTTCATGCTGGCCAAGAACGGCATCTACAACCTTGAACTGATCGACAGCCGCGCGCTGGTGAAAGACAAGGCCTGGGAGTTCATGTTTGTGCTGGGGCAGCCCCTGTACAAGGGCTCGACCCAGGTCAACATCAACCCGGTTGCGATTCACTGACACCGATTGTTCGCACATGACGGGCCGGGGGGATGACAAACACTCATCCCCCGGCCCGTTGTTGTCATTTGTTGCCCATCACCCCGGCCAATAAAGTGAAGCGTGCGCCTTAGGCGTACCCCTTCAATTCGAGTGATCGCCTGCCGAATGCGGGCGAGGGAGTTTTTGATGTCCGCTATTTTGGGCCAGCAGTTTATCGACGGGCAGCGCAGTGTCCTGGGCCGTGAGACGTTGCAGAGTTTCGACGCCAGCACCGGGCAGCCGCTGCCCTACGTTTTTCATCAGGCCAACGAACAGGAAGTCGCGCTGGCAGTGGCGGCGGCCACGCGAGCCTTCGCACCTTTTCGCCAGTTTTCGCCGCTACGACGTGGCGAATTCCTAACCGCTATCGCCGATGAAATCGATGCACTGGGCGACGATTTCATCGCGCTGGTGTGCCAGGAAACCGCCTTGCCCGAGGGGCGGATTCGCGGTGAGCGCAGTCGCACCACAGGCCAGATGCGCTTGTTTGCCCAAGTGCTGAGGCGCGGTGATTTTCTCGGCGCGCGGATCGATCAGGCATTGCCTGAACGCACGCCGTTGCCGCGACAGGGCATCCGTCAGTACCGCATCGGCGTCGGCCCGGTCGCCGTGTTTGGTGCGAGCAATTTCCCCTTGGCGTTTTCCACGGCCGGTGGCGATACCGCTTCGGCGCTGGCTGCAGGTTGCCCGGTGGTGTTCAAGGCCCACAGCGGACACATGGCGACGGCGGACCGCGTAGCCAGCGCCATCGTGCGCGCAGCACAGCGTACCGGCATGCCTTCGGGCGTGTTCAACATGATTTACGGTGCGGGTGTCGGCCAGGCTTTGGTCAAGGCCGAGGGCATCAAAGCCGTCGGTTTCACCGGTTCATTGAAGGGCGGTCGAGCCTTGTCCGATCTGGCCGCCGCACGGCCGCAACCGATCCCGGTGTTCGCCGAGATGTCGAGCATCAACCCGGTGATCCTGCTGCCTGAAGCGCTGAACACCCGTGGTATTAAAATCGCCGAGGAACTGACCGCGTCGATCAACCTCGGCTGCGGCCAGTTCTGCACCAGCCCCGGCCTGATCATCGGGCTGCGCTCGCCGCAGTTCAGCGAGTTCCTGAAAGGCTTCGCGCAGAACATGGGCAGCCAACCGGCCCAGACCATGCTCAACGCCGGTACGCTGGAAAGCTATCGTGCAGGCCTTCAACACATAGCGGCCCACGAGCGGGTCGAGCACCTGGGTGGTCATCCACAGGGCGAATCCAAGGCACAACCGCAACTGTTCAAGGCCGATGTGCACTTGTTGCTCGACGGCGATCCGCTGTTGCAGGAAGAAATCTTCGGCCCGGCCACGGTGGTGGTGGAGGTCGCCGACCCGCAACAACTGCGCGCCGTACTCGACAGTTTGCACGGTCAACTGACCGCCACGCTGATTGCCGAACCGGCGGACCTGGATCGCTTCAGTGAGCTGTTGCCATTGCTCGAAGATAAGGTCGGACGGTTGCTGCTCAATGGCTACCCGACCGGCGTCGAAGTCAGCGATGCGATGGTGCACGGCGGGCCGTATCCGGCCACCTCGGATGCGCGCGGCACTTCGGTTGGTACCTTGGCCATTGATCGCTTCCTGCGGCCAGTCTGCTACCAGAACTATCCTGATGAGTACCTGCCCCAGGCGCTGCAAAACGCTAATCCGCTGGGCCTCAATCGACTGGTTGACGGCCAGTGGAGCAGGGCGCCCCTGAGCTGACCTTTTGGCCCGCGCCGGCAAATGGCGGCGTGGGCTCTGACGGATTTGTCCATTGAATCGAGCACACACCGACATGGTTCCTTCCCTTGGCAGCATCGCTTCTCGCCTTCGACTCAAACAACTGCGGTTGCTGATCGCGCTGGACGATCGAGGCTCGTTGCACAAGGCCGCCGAGCAGATCTCGATTTCCCAGTCCGGCGCCACCAAGGCGTTGCACGAGGTCGAGTCGTTGCTCGGCATGCCGCTGTTCGAACGCCAGCCCAAAGGCCTGGTCGCCAATGAAATGGGCCGTTGCATGATTCGTTATGCGCGGTTGATCTACAGCGATGTCGAGCACCTGCGCGAAGAAATGCTCAGCATCATGCAGGGCCAGGGCGGGCGGCTGTCGGTCGGCGTGATCATGGGCGCGGTGCCGTTGCTGACCCGGGCCCTGACTGAGTTGCGCCTCAAACAGCCGGAGTTGTCCGTGGAACTGGTGGAAAACACCAGCGCCACGTTGCTCGGGTTGCTGGACCAGGGGCGGCTGGACCTGGCGATCTGTCGCACCAGCGTCGGCCAGCGTTCGGACGCCTACGACTGCATCGAACTCAGCGAAGAGCCCTTGGCGGTGGTCGCCAGCAAGGACCATCCGCTGGCCCGTGCCGAGTCGTTGCAGCTGTCGCAGTTGAGCGATTACCGCTGGGTGGTTTACCCCAAGGACATGCCGATGCGCCAGGCGCTGGAGCGTGAGTTGAATGAGGCGGGGCTGGAGATTCCGCGTTATCCGCTGGAAACCTCATCGACCTTCGCCACCATTCTGCTGGTGCAGCAGGATCCGACCTTGTTGGCAGTGATCCCGGTGGAAGTCGCGCAATTCTGCGAGCAACACGATTTGCTGGTGAAATTGCCGGTGTCCATGCGCGCGTTGATTGAGCCTTATGGCGTGATCAGCCGGGCCGGCGCCGACTTGTCTCCGGCGGCGACCCTGCTGATCAACGAACTGAAGCAGGACCTGATTACTTGATTACGATCGGGTTCACCGGCGCACCAGTCCCGCCCACGATCTTCAGCGGCGCGGCGGTGTAGAGGAACTGCCACTGGCCGTCTTCGGCGCAATCGCTGGCCAGTTCATCGAGCAACGCCACTTCGGTGAAAGTCACGCCCAGATTGCGCATCAAGGCGTTGTGCAGCGGGATCAGCACGCCCGTGGTCGGGTCGACCGCCACTTCGTTGGCCATGGTGTCGGTGACCAGGTTGGGGATTTCCATCTGGTGAAACCACTCCACCAACTCACGGCTGAAGGTCAGGCCCGGCTCGGCGAAGTCCTTGTAGAACTCCTCAGGCTCACGCTCGTAGAACGAGCCGATCCAGCCGGTGCGGATGATCAGGATGTCGCGCTTCTGGATCTCGATGCCTTGCGCCGTTGCAGCGGCCAGCAGGTCGAGGTGGTTGAAGGTCTCGCCCTTGTCCAGCACGGACTTGCCGCGATGGCGCGCCATGTCGATCAGCACCGCCCGCCCGACAATCCCGCGCTCGGCAATCGGCAGGATGCTGGCCTTGTCCATGCTGCCGATGGTGCTCATGGCGTCGTAGCCGTTCCACAGCTTGTTGTCGTGCCAGACGTGGCCGAGCGCATCGTATTGGGTCGAGCCTTGCAGGTGCATGAAGATCACGTCGTCGGCGTATTCCACGTGGCCGTCGAAGTGGGTCTTGCCAGCGAGGAAGTGGCCTTTGTCCAGCACATTGACGCGCATTGACGGGCGTCGGCCGGGCCACAACGGCTCGCCCTTGGGATGGCCGATCTGCACTTGCAGGGTGAAGGTCTTGCCTTGGCGGACCGAGGCGATACCGCGCAGGATTTCTGCGCTTTGCAGGTAATTCAGGGCGCCGACTTCATCGTCCGGGCCCCATTTGCCCCAGTTGGTGGGCAAGCCTTCGAGCAAGGCTTTGATGTCGGGAGAACGTTCGGCGGCGGTGTTATTGGGATTGTGGTCGCACATGAGGTTGTCCTTGGTTTGAGCAGATTCGGCAGGCCGACACAGTCCCTGTGGGAGCGGGCTTGCCCGCGATGAGGGAGTGTCAGTCGACATTGTTGCGTCTGACATACCGCTATCGCGGGCAAGCCCGCTCCCACAGGTTTTTTGTGTTGCCTGTCGGGTCCGTGCAGGGGGTTATTTGATCGGGGAGAACTCAGCGGCAATCAGCAGTTTCGATTCCATCTTCTCCAGCATCGGGAACGCCTTCGGCACAAAACCTTCAAGCCAGTCCGGATCCTGATACAACGCCGCGCGTTTGTTGATCCGGTCATCGAGGCTCTCGTAGGCCCAGATATGGATCACCTGATTCAACTCGCCGATTTCGGTGTACCACCAGCCCACCAGTGTGGTGTAGCGGGAGATCACCGGCAGCCCGGCCTCTTCGAAGTGCTTGAGGTAGGTCTGCATTTTTCCGATTTGAATCGTGTAGGTGCGCATTTCGTAGAACATGGGAGTCGTCTCTCAGGAATGAATGCCGTGCCAGGCGTTGCTGATGATTCGTTCGATGTCGGCGGCAGTGGTCAGGCGTGGGTTGACCAGCACGTTACCGCTGCGCATCGAATCGCTGACCATTTGCGGCATGTAGTCCAGGTCCACGCCCAGGTCCTTGATGGTGTCGGGAATGCCGATGGCCTTGTTCAGCGCCACCACGTGCTCCACCACTTTGTGTCCGGCGCAGGCAGGGCTCAGGCCGTCGACGTCTTCGCCCATGGCAATGGCGATTTCGCGAAACAGTTCCGGGCAGGCGGCCAGGTTGTATTCGATGACGTAGGGCAGCAGCGTGGCGTTGGCGATGCCATGGGGAATGTTGAAGACGCCGCCGAAGGTGTGGGAGATCGCATGCACATTGCCCAGTTTCGATTGGGCGAACGCGACGCCAGCGAGGAAAGAGCCGAGCAGCATCTGCTCCCGGGCGTGCAGATCGGAGCCCGTGAAAAAGGCTTTCGGCAGGTGGGTGCAGATCATCTTGATCGCTTGCAGCGCCAGGGCCTGGCTGACCGGGTTGGCCTGCTTCGAGACGTAGGATTCGATGGCGTGGGTCAAGGCGTCCATGCCCGTGGCGGCGGTGATCGACGGCGGCAGTTTGAGCGTCAGCTCGGCGTCGAGAATCGCCAGTTTCGGAAACAGTGCCGGGCTGATGATCACGGTTTTGAACAGGGTCTTGGTGTTGGTGAACACGGTGGAGGCGGTGCATTCGCTGCCGGTGCCGGAGGTGGTCGGGATCGCGAAGATCGGCAGGGGCGGGTGCAGCAATTTGTCGTAGCCCTCGTAGTCGAGGATGTTGCCGGGGTTGGTGGCCATGGCCGCCACAACCTTGGCAGTGTCGATGCTGCTGCCGCCACCGACGCCGATCACCGAGTCGCAGTCGTGGTTTTTCAGGAAGGCCACGGCGCGTTCCAGCACATCGGTGGTGGGGTTAGGCTCGACGCCGGAAAACACTTCATAGCCGATGTCGCTCTCGGCCAGCGAGGCAAAAAAACCTTCCATCACGCCCGACGCCATCAGCCCTGCGTCGGTGACTACCAGCAGTTTTTTCCGAACATGGGGCTTGAGCAATGCACCGGCCTGACGCACCAGGCCATTGCCGCTCTTCAAGGTGGTGGGGAAATAAAACTGGAACGGGTTCATGGGTTTCTCCGGTTCTTATTGGTCCGCAGACAGTAATAAGCGTGGGAGGCGGCCGATAATGAAAAGGTCTGATCCGCCGATCACCCTTTGTCATCCCCCGGCGTGTCGGGTTGCGGTGGTAACGTGAGGTTTTCCAACCGTCAGGAGCATCGTCATGGATTTGGGTATTTCAGGTCGCTGGGCCATCGTCTGCGCCGCCAGCAAGGGCTTGGGGCTGGCGTGTGCGCGGGCCTTGGCGAAGGAGGGCGTCAACCTGGTGATCAACGCCCGGGGCGACGAAACGTTGCAAGCTGCGGCTTCAGAATTGCGCAGCCTGGCGCCGGGCATCGAAGTGCGCACGGTGTCCGGGGACATCAGCACGCCTGCGGTGCGTGAGCAGGTTCTGGCGGCATGTCCGCAGGTGGACATCCTGATCAACAACGCAGGCGGCCCGCCACCGGGCGACTTCCGCGACTGGCAGCGCGAAGACTGGCTGAAGGCGCTGGATGCCAACATGCTCACGCCCATCGAGCTGATCAAGGCCTGCGTCGATGGCATGGCCGAGCGAGGTTTCGGGCGCATCGTCAACATCACCTCCGGCGCGGTAAAGGCACCGATCGATGTGCTGGGCCTGTCCAATGGCGCACGCAGCGGCCTGACCGGTTTCATCGCCGGGCTTGCACGCCAGTCGCGGCTGGCCGGGCACAACGTGACGATCAACAATCTGCTGCCGGGGCCGTTCGAGACCGAGCGTTTGCACAAGACCCTGAGCGCTGCCGCCGAAGCCAATGGCACCAGCGTCGAAAGCATCAGCGAGCAGCGGCGCAAGCACGTGCCGGCCCAGCGCTTCGGGCAGCCCGATGAGTTCGGTGCTTACTGCGCATTCATTTGCAGCGCCCAATCCGGTTTTCTCACCGGGCAAAACCTCTTGCTCGACGGCGGCAGCTTCCCGGGGACGTTCTGATCTTTTCGGGGGATGACGTTTGGTGATCCCCCAATCAGATCCCATCATTATTCAGTACTCGGGGGTGTGATTAGAGTGGGGCCGCTTGCCTCATGCCGGTCAGTCAAAACGCAATCCCCTGTGGGAGCCAGCCTGCTGGCGATAGCGGTGGGTCAGTCACATGAATGTTGGATGGTCTGCCGACATCGCCAGCAGGCTGGCTCCCACAGGGGATTGCGGTATTCAGAACATTGACTGACAGGCATTGGGCGGCTCGTATCCACAACAATAAGAGTGCGCCCCTCATGAACAATCCGAGTGCCGAAACCCTGCGGCTCGCCGCCGCGTCTGCCACCGAACGTCCCACCAGCGTGCGCTGGCGGATCTTCCTCATCATGTTGCTGCTGACCGCCATCAACTACATCGACCGCGCTTCGCTGTCGGTGGCCTTGCCGCTGATTTCCAGTGAATTCCAGATCCCGCCCGCGCTGGAAGGCTTGATGCTCAGCGCATTTTTCTGGTCCTACGCGTTGATGCAGATTCCCGGCGGCATGCTGCTGGACCGCTTTCAGACCCGCCGCGTCATTGTCATCGCGACCGTTGCCTGGGGCGCCTTCCAGGCCTTGGCCGCCGGTGCGCACAACTGGATCACGCTGATGATCACGCGCATGGGCCTGGGTATCGCCGAGTCGCCAATCATGCCGGCCGGGGCCAAGCTGAACGGCGCCTGGCTGACCCCCAACGAACGCGGTCGCGGCGCGGTGCTGGTCGATGGCGGCGCGCCGTTGGGCAGTGCCTTCGGCGCAATCATCATTGCCGGGCTGATCGGCTGGTTCGATTCCTGGCGCATCGCCTTTGTGATCGCAGGCATCGGCACCATGCTTGCCGGTGTGCTGGCCTGGAAATACATCCGCAACCATCCCAGCGAACACCCTGGTGTCAACGCGGCGGAACTGGCGCACATCACCGAGGGCAATATCAAAGTCAGCCAACCCGGTGCGGTGACCAGCATCCCTCTCAAAGAACTGCTGAAGGACCGTTCGGTGCTGGCCATGTTCGCCGGTTACTGCTGCATTCTCAGCGTGTTCTACGGTTTGCTGACCTGGATGCCGAGCTACCTGCACCAGACCCACGGCCTGAACATTTCCAGCATGGGCGGCGCGACCTTCCTCATCTTTATGTGCGGTTTCGTCGGCGAACTGGTGGGCGGGTATCTGGGCGATAAATGGAAAACCAGCGGCGCCTCGCCCAATCTGGTGATGCGCAGCATGTTCAGCGGCTCAGCGCTGGTTGCGGCGCTGTGCATGCTGGCGGTGGCCTATACCAATGAGGCCGGCAAGGCGATCGGCCTGCTCTGCGTGGCGATGTTTTTCATTCGTTGGTGCGGCATGTACTGGTGCATTCCGTCGATCCTCGGCGGCACCTCGAAAACCGGCGTGCTGGCGGGCACCATGAACTTCTGCGGCAACATGGCCGGGGTGATCGTGCCGATCCTGATCGGGCTGATTGTGCAGTTCACCGGGTCGTATTTCCTGGTGCTGATCTTCTTCGTGGTCATGGCCATGCTGCTGGCGATATTCTCCAGCCTGATCGATTATCGGGAGCGGGGGCTGGCTTGACATGAGCGGAGGGCAGGTGAGCGTCGATATCGAATGTGTGGTGGTCGGAGCCGGCGTGGTGGGCCTGGCGGTGGCCAGGGCGCTGGCCCAAAGCGGGCGCGAAGTGATCCTGATCGAAGCCGGCGAGGGCATTGGCGTGGGCATCAGTTCGCGCAATTCAGAAGTGATCCACGCCGGCATCTATTACCCGAGCGGCAGCCTGAAAGCGCAATTGTGCGTGGAAGGCAAGCAGCGCCTGTACGCCTTTTGCGATGAGCGCGGTGTCGATTACCAGCGCCCGGGCAAGCTGATTGTGGCCACGGATGAAAGCCAGTGCGCGGCCTTGCAGACATTGTTGGAGCAGGGCCGGCGCAATGGCGTCGATGACTTGCAATGGCTGGACGCCGGGCAGGCGCAGTCGCTTGAACCGGCGCTGTCCTGCGTCGCCGCGCTCTGGTCGCCGTCCACCGGGATCGTCGATTCCCATGCGTTGATGCTGGCGCTTCAGGCAGACGCTGAAGCCTCGGGCGCTTCAATTGCCTTCCACACACCGTTGGTGTCCGCCCGTTGCATCGAACAGGGTTTCGAATTGCACATGGGCGGCGCACAGCCGATGACCTTGACTTGTCGCGAGCTGATCAATTGCGCCGGGTTGTCCGCGCCTGAGGTGGCGAGCCAGATTCAAGGCTTGCCGTCGCAGCACGTTCCCGAGGCACGCTGGTGCAAGGGCAGCTATTTCAGCTTCAGCGGCCGGGCGCCGTTTCGGCACCTAGTGTATCCGGCACCGGAAAGCGCCGGGCTGGGCGTGCACATGACACTCGATCTCGGCGGCCAGGCGCGCTTCGGGCCCGACGTGGAATGGGTCGACCATATCGATTACCGCGTCGACCCGCGCCGGGCCGACGGGTTCTATCAGGCGATCCGCCGTTACTGGCCTTCATTGCCCGATGACAGCCTGCAACCGGCCTACAGCGGCATCCGCCCGAAAATCACCGCCCCGACTGAACCCGCCGCCGACTTCATCATCAGCGGCCCGGCCGAGCATGGCGTGCCGGGGCTGGTGAACCTGTTCGGCATTGAATCCCCGGGGCTCACCAGTTGCCTGGCACTGGCCGATCGGGTGGTGCAACGGCTTTTCCCGTTCTCATCAACGACGTAATCGGCTAACCGCAGGCAAGCCTGCGTTCAGTTCCTGATCCTCGAAAACGACTGCGGCCTGGCGCTTGATCACGCGGATCTGGCCATCGACGCGGTGCTGGCCGACAGCGACCTGACCCAGGCGCTGAACGTCGAGGCCGGTTCGCCGATCATGCGCATCGAGCGCCTGACCCACGATGCCGCAGGCCTTCCCGTGCACTTCGAACACCTTTACTACCGTGGCGATGCCTTCCAGTACCGCTTGCGGATCGACCGGCAAAAAGGGAATCAGGCATGACCCACCGTGGCGGTTTACCCGTGGCCTTACATGACACGCCTCACTCCTGGGAACGGCCGAATTCCCTTTGGGTCAGAAGGATTTGCTGATGCTTGCCACCACCGTGGCGCTGCACACATCGTCGAAGCCCCAGTTGCTGGCGCACTGGCTTTTCGACAGGTCAGTGTCGATGTAACTCAAGCCCAGCATCACACCGGCCAGTTCGTGGGACAGTTTGACTTCCCATTCGCGGTACGAGTCTTCGACATCGCCCGACATCGTGTACAGGTGCGGGTCCTTGAAATCCATGTTTCCGTATCGCAGTTTCAAGCCCGTGTCGTAAGGCAACTCGGTTTCATAACCAACGTAGCTGTAGAGTGAGCTCTGTTTGCTGTCGATCCCCGGCGCATCCGCGGAGTAATAGGCCGCCAGCTTCACGCCATAAGCGCTGAGGATTGCGTAGGTCTCGCCCTGGTTGAACTGGCTTTCCTTTGGATAAGCGTATTTGAGATAGCCAAGGTCCAGGCTCACCGCATCGGTCGCTTGCCAGAGCCAACCGGCGTAGTAATCGACTTCCTGCCGGGCTTTCAAACCGCCACCGAAATCGACGTTTGAACTCCATGCGCCGAGGTACAGGCCGCTGCTGTGCGCCAGGGTCAAACCGGCCTGCACCGCAGGGTCATTCTGGGTTTGCGAAATGCCACGGGTGCGGTAGTCGCTGGCCAGGGTCAGGTCGACCAGCAGGGCGAAATCGTCATTCAAGGGCAGGGCCTGGCTGCTCAAGGGAAGAAGGCTCAAGGAACCGAGGGCGAACAGGGTGAAAGCTTTCATGGGGTGCGTCCCGTTATTGTGATTGTTATGGGCAGATTTTTTGCGGCAAGGCTGCGCCGAACCCCGGCGACAAACGCGGGGCAGGGCAGCGGGTGAAGCTGATTTTTCTTAGAGCGTCGGTGCGTAGACTTCGCGACCGGCGAACCAGGTTTGCAGCACCTGGGTGTCGTGCAGGGCTTTGTTGTCGACGCTGAACACGTCGCGGTCCAGCACGATGAAATCCGCTTGCTTGCCAGGGCTCAACGAACCGATTTGCTTCTCCAGCCCGATGGTGCGGGCAGCGTTGAGGGTGTAGGCGTAGAACATGGTTTCGCGGTCAATACGCTCATCGGCATTCAACACGCCCAGCGGACCTTCCCGGGTGATGGCCTGGGCCATGGCGTTCCATGGATTGGGAGAAGACACCGCCCAGTCACTCGCACCGGCGATGGTCGCACCCTGTTTAAGCAACGAGTGCGCCGGGTACTGATAACGGAAAGCCTGCGCGCTGACATACGGTTTGATCATGTCCAGGGTGTATTCGTCGGCGCTGGCCCACAGCAGTTGCATCGAGGCGATGACGTTGAGCGGCTTAAACCGCGCAAACTCTTTCGGGTTGACCATTTGCAGGTGGGTGATCGAGTGGGTCACACCGCTCTGGCGATCCTTGCGCGCCTGGGCGATGCCGTTCAACGATTCACGTACCGCGCGGTCGCCGATGGCGTGGATGTGCACCAGCCAGCCACGCTGATCGATGGCGCTGACCAATTCACCGAAGCGCTTCGGATCGATCAGCAGTTCGCCCTGTTTGTGCGAGTTGCTGTACGGATCGATCATCGCCGCGCTCTGCGCCGGGTATTCGATCACGCCGTCGGCGAAGATCTTGATCCCGGGCAAGGTCAGGTTCGGGATGCCCTGGAATTGCTGGCGGACCTTGTCCAGGGTGTCGAGATCGGCCGGCACGCTTTTCGGGTTGGCCACCAACAGCGCGGCGACGTGGGCGCTCATGCCGCCGCTTTCGGCCAGCGCCTTGTACACCGGTAGCACACCAACGGTTTTCTCCGTGGGTTTGAGCGCGAACACCGGTTCGCCGGGCGCGGCGTTGGCGGCGGGGTCCATCCACGCGGTGATACCGAGGCTGTTGTTGTAGCGCACGGCGGATTGCGCGGCTTTCAGCATGTCGGCGGGGCTCGGCACCGGCATCTTCGAGGCGACGCGATCCCAGCCGGCGTCCACCAGGAAACCGTTGGGGCTGCCATCGGCGAGTTTGCCGATCGTGTCTTTCTCGGCGTCCGGCAATGACTTGAGCAGCGCCGCATCAATCCCGGCGCGTTCGAGCATCACGTTGTTGGCCCACGCGGTGTGGTGATCGCTGCCGGCGAACACCACGGGCACCTTGGCCCATTCGCCACTGTTGAATTTCTTGCCTAGGGCTTCGGCCTGGGCCCAATAAGTCGAACTCATGCCGGCCACGCTCAACACATCGCCATGCCGGGCCTTGCCATCGTCACGCCAGGCTTTCAGGCGTTTTTCCAGTTCGTCGAGGTCGACCACCTCGTCTGCCATGTTGGCCGAGACCATTTCCAGGCCGCCGAAGACCGCGTGGGAATGGCTGTCGATCAGGCCGGGCATCAGGGCCTTTCCGCCGAGGTCGACGACTTTGGTGCCCGACGCGATCAGGGCCTTGATCTGCGCATCGCTGCCGACTTGCAGCACTTTGCCGTCCTGTACCGCCAACGCCTGCACCTTCGGTTGGGCGCGGTCGGCGGTGAAAATCTTGCCATTGATCAGCACCAGATCGGCGGCGGCCATGGCTTCCATCGAGGCAAAACTGACGGCGGCCACCAATAGATTCGGAATGAATCTTTTCATTGAATGTTTCCTTGTTATTGCGTCTGATGGCCAGATTAGTGGCTTGTCACGGCCAGCAGAACGCCTCGCTCACGAAAAACGTTTTTGCCTGAATGGAAAAAGAATGGACAAGTTGGGTGCATTAAAAATGTTTGTGGTCACCGCGCAACTGGGCAGTTTCAGCCGCGCCGCCGAGCAACTGGGCAAGACCCCGTCGGCCCTGACCAAAGCGGTCAATCATCTGGAGGCGGAGCTCGGCGCCCGGTTGTTCGAGCGCAGCACCCGGCGGATTTTGCTGACCGAATCCGGTCGTCTGTATCTGGAAACCGCGCGCCAGGTCTTACAGCGGCTGGACGAGGCCGGCGAGGAAATCGAGCAGTTGCAGCATGGTCTGCGCGGTAACCTGAAAATCACCGCGCCGCTGGCGTATGGGCATGCATTTCTGGATCAGGTGTGCGGCGGTTTTCTGGAGCAATATCCGCAGATCAACCTGCAAGTGGATTTGTGCGATGAGTTCGTCAACCTGCTGGAAAGCGGCTACGACCTGGCGTTGCGCGAGGGGCATGACGATTTGCCGGGGCTGATCGCCCGCGTCGTCGGCAGCAATCGGCTGGCGTTGTGCGCCAGCCCTGATTATCTGGCGCGCAAGGGGTTGCCGGTCACGCCGGACACCCTCGATGACCACGAATGGCTGCTCTACCGTCATCCGTTGCTCAGCCGCGAATTCTGGTGGGCCGAACGCGACGGGCAACGTTTGAGCCTGGCGCAACCGCAGTCACCGCGGTTGCGCAGCGACAATTACGACTTGCTGCTGGCCAACGCACTGGCCGGGCGCGGCTTGCTGCACACGCCGCTGTGGAGCGCTGCGCCGTACATCGCCGACGGGCGGCTGGTGCGGGTGATGGCCGATTACGTCATCGATCCGGACAGTTTTGGCTCGTACATCCTGGCGGTGTACCCCAGTCATCGGCGGGCAACCGCGAAAGTGCTGGCGTTCATCGATTACATCGCAGGGTTTCTGGCGTCGCGTGGCTTGAGCTGACTGGCGGTCCTTGCCAGAAAAAAGCCGAAAGAGTACAAATGTACTCCATGACGACTTTAACCCCCCGCCGTACTGCCATCCTGACCTTTATCCGCGATCGAATCGCGGAGCACGGTCAGTCCCCGAGCCTCGCTGAAATCAGCGAGGCGTTTGGTTTTGCCTCCCGCAGCGTGGCGCGCAAGCACGTGCTGGCGCTGACCGAAGCCGGATTCATCGAGGTCAACCCGCATCAGGCCCGGGGCATCCGTTTGCTCGGGCAACCGGCGCGGCCCGAGTTGCTGGACATCCCGGTGCTCGGCCGGGTCGCGGCGGGTGCGCCGATCGGTGCCGATGCCGAGGTGCACAGCCGTTTGCTGCTTGATCCGTCGATCTTCTCGCGGGTGCCGGACTACATGCTGCGGGTCCAGGGTGATTCGATGATCGAGGACGGCATTCTCGACGGCGACCTGGTGGGCGTGCACCGCAATCCCGAGGCGTTCAACGGCCAGATCGTCGTGGCGCGGCTTGACGGCGAAGTCACCATCAAGCGTTTCGAGCGGGTCGGCGACGTTGTCCGGTTGCTGCCGCGCAACCCGGCCTATCAGCCGATCATCGTCGAGGCCAGTCAGGACCTGGCCATCGAAGGGGTGTTCTGCGGTCTGGTGAGGCAAGGGTGATGGGCGCCGTCGTTGCGTTGGATACGCTGTTCAATGGCGGCCAGGTCTGGAAGGGCCGGCCTGCGCCACCGGCGGTCAGCCCGCAACCCACCGGGCATGCCGCGCTGGACGCGGCGTTGCCCACGGGCGGTTGGCCGGAAGCGGCGCTGACGGAAATCCTCCTGGCCGGGCAGGGCGTTGGCGAGTTGCAGCTGGTGTGGCCGGCGCTGGCGCGGCTGTCGGCGGCGGGCGAGCGCATTGTGCTGGTGGCGCCGCCTTACGTGCCGTATCCCCAGGCCTGGCAGAATGCCGGGGTCGATCTGCGCCAGTTGTCGATCATCCAGGCCAGCGAGCGCGATGCGCTGTGGGCGGCGGAACAATGCCTGCGCTCGGGCAGTTGCGGTGCGGTGCTGTGCTGGCCGCACAAGGCCGATGACCGGGCGTTGCGGCGCTTGCAGGTGGCGGCGGAAACCGGCTCGACCCTGGCGTTTGCTTACCGCTCGATCAACGAAGCCATCAACCCTTCGCCCGCGGCCCTGCGCATCGCCATCGATGCCCGGCCTGCACAGTTACGCGTGCTCAAGTGTCGTGGCGGGTTGGCCCGTTCGGCACCGATTGCCTTCCCTGTGGGGCATTGAGGTTGCCATGCGTTGGGTCTGCATTCTCTTCCCGCAATTGGCGCTGGACGCGGTACTGCGTCAGCGCCCCGATCCCGATGAACCGTTGGCGCTGCTGACCGGCCCGGCACAGCGCCGGGTGCTGCAAGCGGTCAACGCTCCGGCGCGGGCACTGGGCTTGCGTCCGGGGCAGTCGATGACCGCCGCCCAGGCCTTGAGCAAAGGTTTTGTCACGGCTGAATACGACGTCGCCGAGATCGAACACTGGCAGCAGTTCCTGGCGGCGTGGGCCTATCGCTTCAGCTCCCAGGTCAGCGTGCATTACCCGCGTGCCGTGGTGTTTGAAATTGAATCCAGCCTGGGATTGTTCGGGCCCTGGCCGCAGTTCGAGGCGCGGTTGCGTACCGAGCTCGGCGAGCTTGGCTTCCGTCACCGCATCGTCGCCGCGCCCAACCCGGTGGCCGCGCGGGTGTTGGCCAACGTGTATGACGGACTGGTGGTGCCGGACGATCAAGCCTTGCGCTATCACCTGGGGCAGTTGCCTGTCGACCGGGTTGCCCTGGAACCGGCGGTGGCCACGGCGTTGTCGCGCATGGGGTTGCGCACCTTGAATCAGGTGCAGGCGTTGCCGCGCAATAGCCTGGCGCGACGGTTCGAGGCGCAGGTGCTCAAGCACCTGGATGCCTTGTTCGGTGAGCGGCGGCTGGCGCTGGCGTTCTACCTGCCGCCGGACCGATTTGATGTGCGCATCGAGCTCAACTTTGATGTGCAATCGCATCAGGCGCTGCTGTTTCCGTTACGTCGCTTGACCGGCGATCTGTCGGCCTTCCTCTGCGGCCGCGACAGTGGCGTGCAGCGTTTCGACCTGCACCTGGAGCACGCCGGCTTGCCGGACACGGTGATCAAGGTCGGCCTGCTCAGCGCCGAGCGCGATCCGGCGATGCTCTTCGAACTGGCCCGGGGGCGGCTGGAACAGGTCCAGGTCGAGGCCCCGGTGCGCGGTTTTCGGTTGCGCGCCGAGGACTTGCCGAGCTTCGTCCCGCAGCGTCAGGAACTGTTCGACGACCGTCCGCAGCAGTCCTTGCCCTGGGAGCAACTGCGCGAACGCTTGCGCGCACGGCTCGGCGATGACGCCGTGCATGGCTTGCGCTTCCAGGCCGATCACCGGCCAGAGTGCGCGTGGCAGGCGCGGGCCGACACTCAACTGTGTGCGGGATTGGCGGGGGTGCAGCGTCCGGGCTGGTTGCTGACCGAGCCGCAGGCCGTACACGAAGGCTCGACACGGATTCTCATGGGGCCGGAGCGCATTGAGTCCGGCTGGTGGGATGGCGATGATGTGCGCCGCGATTACTACCTGATCGAAACCCGTTCCGGCCAGCAGGGCTGGGCCTACCGTGCAGTGGGTGAGGGCGGTCCCCTGTGGCTGCAAGGCTGGTTCGCATGAGCGTCGAGTATGCGGAGCTGCACTGCCTGTCGAACTTCAGTTTCCAGCGCGGTGCGTCCAGTGCCCTTGAGCTGTTTCAGCGGGCGAAAAAACACGGCTATCAAGCGCTGGCGATCACCGATGAATGCACCCTGGCGGGCATCGTCCGCGCCTGGCAAGCGGCCCGATCGGTGGAACTGCCGCTGATCATCGGCAGCGAAGTCCGCATCGAGGACGGTCCGAAACTGGTGCTGCTGGTGGAAAACCTTGAGGGTTACCAGACCCTGTGCCGCCTGATTACCCGGGCGCGGCGCCGTACGCAGAAAGGTCAATATCAGGTGCTGCGTGAGGACTTCAGCGAGCCGATGCCGGGGCTGCTGGCGTTGTGGGTGCCGGACGCGGTCGATGATTTTGCCAGCGGTCACTGGCTGAAACAGACGTTCACCGATGGCCTGTGGCTGGCCGTGCAGTTGCATCGCGGACAGGACGACACCCGACGACTGGACGCACTGCTGACACTGGCGCGGGAACTGCGGATTCCAGCGGTGGCCAGCGGCGATGTGCACATGCACAGCCGTGGACGGCGCGCCTTGCAGGACACCATGACCGCGATCCGTCATCACCTGCCGGTGGCCGAGGCCGGGTTGCGCCTGCATCCGAACGGCGAGCGGCATGTGCGCAGCCTCGATGCCCTGCAATCGATCTACCCGCAAGCGCTGCTCGATGAAACGCTGACCATTGCCCGGCGCTGCACCTTCGACCTCGGCCAGTTGCGTTACCAGTATCCTCGCGAGCTGGTGCCGGAAGGCCAGACGGCCACATCCTGGTTGCGGCATCTGACCGAAGAGGGTGTCGCGTGGCGCTGGCCAAACGGTCCGCAAGCCAAGGTGCTGGTGCAGATCGACAAGGAGCTGGAGCTGATCGCCGAACTGGGCTATGAAAGCTACTTCCTGACGGTGCATGACATTGTGCGGTTTGCCCGTGAGCAGAAAATCCTCTGTCAGGGGCGGGGTTCTGCCGCGAATTCGGCGGTATGTTTTGCCTTGGGCATCACCGAAATCGACCCGGATCGCACCACGCTGTTGTTCGAACGTTTTCTCTCCAAAGAGCGCAATGAACCGCCGGACATCGACGTCGATTTCGAACACGAACGGCGCGAAGAAGTCTTGCAGTACGTGTTCCAGCGTTATGGCCGGACCCGCGCGGCGCTCACGGCGGTGGTCAGCACCTATCACGCGGCCGGCGCGGTGCGCGACGTGGCCAAGGCCTTGGGCCTGCCGCCGGATCAGATCAACGCTTTGGCCGATTGCTGCGGCCACTGGAGCGATACAACGCCTCCCGTGGAGCGCCTGCTTGAAGGCGGTTTCGATCCCGAGAGCCCGGTGCTGCGCCGGGTGCTGAGCTTGACCGGGCAACTGATCGGTTTCCCCCGACATCTGTCCCAGCACCCTGGTGGTTTTGTGATTTCCGAGCAGCCGCTGGATACGCTGGTGCCGGTGGAAAACGCCGCCATGGCCGAGCGCACCATCATTCAATGGGACAAGGACGATCTCGACGCGGTGGGGCTGCTCAAGGTGGATATTCTGGCCTTGGGCATGCTCAGCGCGATCCGTCGCTGTTTTGATTTGCTGCGCCGTCATCGCCATCTGGACTTGAGCCTGGCGACGATCCCGGCCGAAGACTCGCCAACCTACGACATGATCGGCCGTGCCGACACCATCGGCGTGTTCCAGATCGAATCCCGGGCGCAGATGTCGATGCTGCCGAGGCTCAAGCCCCGCGAGTTTTATGACCTGGTGATCGAGGTGGCGATCGTCCGTCCGGGGCCGATTCAGGGCGGGATGGTGCATCCGTACCTGCGCCGGCGAAACAAGGAGGAACCGGAGGTTTACCCGTCCCCGGCACTGGAAGTCGTGCTCAAGCGTACCCTGGGCGTGCCGCTGTTTCAGGAACAGGTGATGCAGATTGCGATTGTCGCCGCCGACTACAGCCCCGGCGAGGCCGATCAGTTGCGCCGCTCCATGGCCGCTTGGAAACGCCACGGCGGACTGGAACCGCACAAGGATCGCCTGGCCGCCGGGATGAAGAAAAACGGCTACACGGCCGAGTTCGCCGCGCAGATCTTCGAACAGATCAAGGGCTTTGGCAGCTACGGTTTTCCCGAGTCCCACGCCGCCAGTTTCGCCTTGCTGACCTACGCCAGTTGCTGGTTGAAATGCCACGAGCCGGCAGCTTTCGCCTGTGCGCTGATTAATAGCTGGCCCATGGGTTTCTATAGCCCGGACCAGATTCTGCAGGACGCGCGCCGGCACCATTTGCAGATTCGCCCGGTGGACGTGCGCGCGAGTGACTGGGATTGCAGTCTCGAACCGATTACCGGCGCGCAACCGGCGATTCGCATGGGGCTGCGGATGATCAAGGGCTTTCGCGAGGACGATGCCCGGCGCATCGAAGCGGCGAGGGCGAAGGGGATATTTGTCGACATCGCTGACCTGGGCGAGCGTGCGCGGCTTGATGCCCGTGCCCAGGAGCAATTGGCCGACGCCGGTGCGCTGCGTGGCCTGGCGGGAGACCGTCATCGGGCGCGCTGGGAAGTGGCGGGGGTGCAGAAGCAGCTCGGTTTGTTTGCCGGCCTGCCGAGCCAGGAAGAACCTGCGATCTATCTGCCCAAACCCACGGTGGGCGAGGACCTGCTGGCCGACTACAACAGTGTCGGCACCACCCTCGGCCCGCATCCGCTGGCGTTGCTGCGCGGTGAATTGAAAGCCCGGCGTTGCCGCAGTTCGAAAGAGCTGATGGAAGTCGAACACGGGCGCCCGGTCAGCGTCGCCGGGATGGTCACAGGTCGGCAACGGCCGGGCACGGCCAGTGGCGTGACCTTTGTCACCCTGGAAGACGAGTTCGGCAACATCAACGTCATCGTCTGGCGCGACCTCGCCGACCGGCAGCGAAAAGTCCTCGTCGGCTCGCAATTGCTCAAGGTCGATGGCCGCTGGGAAAAGGAAGGCGAGGTGCGACACCTGATTGCCGGACGCCTGAGCGACTTGAGTCCTTTGCTGGATGGCATCAGCGTACGCAGCCGGGATTTCCACTGATCCCAACCACTGATCGCCACTGATCGTTCCCACGCTCGCGTGGGAACGATCAATACGGCAGCCAATGCATTGGCGCCAATAAAAAATTAAACACTGTCCACGATGATGGCACTTTGGCATAATGCCGGCCGTCGACGTCCAGCACGTCGATTATCGATTCGACTCCCCCTCGCTTTTTTCGCCGCTGCCCCCCGCAGCGGCTGGCTATTGCCGTGCCGGGATAAACCGTTTTTTCAGAAGGAATGCACAGTGAGAATGATCTCTCGGATGTTGGTGTCGGCGGCAGCGATTGCCCTTTTGAGCAGCATGGCCGGGTGCGCCACCGAAAGCTCGCGCGCCTTGCCGGTCGCCAAAGTCGAAAGCGCCAGCGTGGCCTATGCCGGTGTTCGCGTACCGATGGCAGTCGGCAAGTTCGACAACCGTTCGAGCTACATGCGCGGCATCTTCTCCGACGGCGTGGATCGCCTCGGCGGTCAGGCCAAGACCATCCTGATCACTCACTTGCAGCAAACCAACCGCTTCAGCGTGCTGGACCGCGACAACATGGGCGAGATCCAGCAGGAAGCCGCGATCAAGGGGCAGTCCCAGCGCCTCAAGGGTGCAGACTTTGTAGTCACCGGTGATGTCACCGAGTTTGGCCGCAAAGAGACCGGCGATCACCAGCTGTTCGGCATTCTCGGTCGCGGCAAGACCCAGGTGGCCTATGCCAAGGTCAACCTGAACATCGTCAATATCAGCACCTCCGAAGTGGTTTATTCGACTCAGGGCGCGGGCGAGTACGCCTTGTCCAACCGTGAAATCATCGGCTTCGGCGGCACCGCTGCCTACGATTCGACCCTCAACGGCAAAGTGCTCGACCTGGCCATGCGCGAGGCGATCAATCGCCTGGTGGACGGCATGAATGCCGGGGCATGGAAACCGGGTAACTGATCAAGGTTGATGACAAGGAGCGGTAAAAGCATGTTCAAGACGTATGTGTCGTGGGCGCTGATGGCGTCGACATTGCTGGTCAGTGGCCTGTTGGCCGGTTGCGCCGGCCCGAAAACCCTTTACCAGTGGGAAAGCTACCAGCCGCAAGTCTACGAGTACTTCAAGGGTGAAGAACCCAAGGAAGCCCAGGCCGAAGCGCTGGAACGTGACCTGCAGAAGATCAGGTCCACCGGCAAGACACCGCCGCCCGGCTACCACGCTCATTTGGGTCTGTTGTACCTGAGCATGGGCAAGGACGATCAAATGGTGCAGCAGTTAAGGACCGAGAAAACCCTGTTTCCCGAGTCGACGCCGTACATGGATTTTCTGCTTAAAAACGCCAAGACCGGAGACATCCAATGATCGCGCGCGCATTGAAACTGCTGGTCGGGTTGCTGGCGCTGGCCGTGCTCGGCGGCTGCGTCAGCCCCAAGACCGTGGATTATTCGGCGTACAAGCAAGCCCGTCCGAAAACCATTCTGGTACTGCCGCCCCTGAACAACTCGCCGGACGTCAAGGCGTCCTACAGCATGTTGTCGCAGGTCACGTACCCGTTGGCGGAAGCCGGTTACTACGTGCTGCCGATCACCCTGGTCGATGAGACATTCCGCCAGAATGGCCTGACCACACCGGCGGACATTCATCAGGCACCGGCCAACAAGCTGCAGGAAATCTTCGGTGCCGACGCGGCGCTGTACATCACCGTGACCGACTACGGCACGCGCTACCTGATCATCAGCAGTGAAACGGTGGTAACCGCCACTGCGAAACTGGTAGACCTCAAGAGCGGCACCACCCTGTGGACCGGCTCGGCCCGGGCGTCGAGCGAAGAGGGCGGCAACAACGGTGGCGGTGGTCTGGTTGGCATGCTGATTACCGCCGCGGTCAAGCAAGTGATCAACAGCTCCACTGACGCCGGCCACCCGATTGCCGGTGTGACCAGTGCGCGGCTGCTGTCGGCGGGGCAACCGGCGGGCTTGCTGTATGGACCGCGTTCGCCGAAATACGGTACTGACTGAACCCAGTCTGCTTTGAGAGGCTCCCGCGGTGAGGAGCCTATGTGGTGAACTGCTTTCTGTGGCGAGGGGGCTTGCCCCCGTTGGGTTGCGAAGCGACCCCAAAGCTGGCAACGCATTTCTTATGACACACCGCATACACCGGTTTCACGACGGCTGCGCCGCCGAACGGGGGCAAGCCCCCTCGCCACAGTTTTCGGTGAATTTCGTCTACTTGGTGACAGGCCAAAACCGCTCCCCGCCGCCGGGCGCATCCGTCCACGCCTGCAACGAACGCGTCGGCAAATCGAAATAATCGCGCGTCCGCGCATAGCCATGCCTACCCATGCGCCCGATCGCATCCAGCCGCAACTGATCGATGCCCAAGGTTTTCGGGTCGATCAATTCGTCTCGCACATGACGCCATCAACACTTCCCCAAAGGCCGCCACACTGAAAACCGGCTACCACCCACTCAAGCACCTGATTAAGGTTTAATATTCGCCATCACCTTTGTGGCGAGGAAGCTTGTGTGGCGAGGGAGCAAGCTCTTCGTCACAAGAGCCCGGACGATTTGAATCGGCTAATCTCTATGAAACCATTGGCGTCGGTAGTGCTCGAAACAAACGGGCCCGCGTCGTCCTCTCGTCGTTGCGATTCCGCAAGCCAGCCAATCAAAGGGACATAAAGCCAGTCGATGCAGTTTCTATCTGATAGCCACGGGTGTGCCGGCTGGAACGGTGAAATGGCCGGGCGCATCCGCGCGTTCGACTGGAGCCAGACTGAGCTTGGAAACATCGACGCCTGGCCCGCCAGCCTGTGCAGCACAGTGCAGCTGATGCTCGCGTCGCCACTGCCGATGGTGATGCTCTGGGGGCGGGCGGGTTACATGATCTATAACGACGCCTACTCGCAATTTGCCGGTGGCCGCCATCCTTATCTGCTGGGTGCTCCGGTGGAGCTGGGCTGGCCGGAAGTGGCTGAGTTCAATCGTCATGTGGTCGATACCTGTCTGGCGGGTGGCACCTTGTCCTATCGCAATAAAGAGCTGGAGTTGCTGCGCAACGGGGTCCCCGAAGACGTTTGGCTCGACCTCTATTACAGCCCGGTCGCCAATGATGAAGGTTGCCCGGGCGGGGTCATGGCGATGGTCGTTGAAACCACTGAACATGTGATTTCCGAACGCCGACGCCAGGAAGCCGAAGACGCCTATCGCGCCGACAACGAACGGGTGCGCCTGGCGCTCAATGCCGGGGCGTTACTCGGCTCGTTCGTCTGGGATATCAAGGGCAATGTACTGTCCGGCGACGAGCGCTTCGCCCGGACTTTTTCCTACCCCTCCGAGCAGAACCTCGCCGACCTTCCTACCGACATCGCTGAAGCCAAGATTCACGCTGACGACCGCAGTTGGGTCCAGGAACAAGTCAATCAATCGGTGGCCACCGGCGAGCCCTTTAATGCCGAGTACCGGGTTCTGCGACCCGACGGCAGCTATCTGTGGGTGCAGGCGAGCGGCTGCTGCGAGTTCAACGAGCAGGGCGAGCCGTTCCGCTTCCCCGGCGTGTTGATCGACATTCACGAACGCAAGATTGCTGAAGAATCCTTGCTCAAATTCACCCGCAACCTGGAACAGCGCGTGGCCGACGAAGTCGACGCGCGGCTGGCGGCTGAAGAACAATTGCGCCAATCACAGAAACTCGAAGCCATCGGCGGCCTCACCGGCGGCGTGGCCCACGATTTCAATAATTTGCTGCAGGTGATCGCCGGCAACCTGCACTTGCTGGCGCGGCATGAGCCGGATAACGCCAATGTGCAGCGCCGGGTCAGCGCTTCGATTGCGGCCGTCGAACGCGGCGCCAAACTGTCGTCGCAACTGCTCGCGTTTGCCCGGCGCCAACCGTTGTCGCCGGCGGTGTGCGATCCACAGCAGATCTTCGAAGGCCTGGGCGAGTTGTTGCAGCGGGCGCTGGGGGAAACCATCCAGATCAATGTGCAGGTGCCGCAAGAGCCCTGGCACATCAACGTCGATCGCAACCAGTTGGAAAACGCCATTCTCAACCTGGCGATCAATGCCCGTGATGCGATGCAGGGCGAAGGGACCATTGAGTTGAGCGCCGAGAATGTCGCGCTCGACCGTAAATTCTGTGTCGGCAAGGGCATCGTGGCGGGCGACTATGTGCGCGTCGCAGTGGCTGACACCGGCGCCGGCATGTCGCCCGAAGTGCTCGGGCAGGCGTTCGAGCCGTTCTTCACCACCAAGGGTGACGGCCAGGGCACGGGGTTGGGATTGAGCATGGTGTTCGGCTTCGTCAAACAGAGCGGCGGGCATATCGACATCTCCAGCGAGGTCGGGCAGGGCACTCGGGTACAGCTCTACTTTCCGCGCAGCTTGCACGCGTTGCCGACTGAAACGACGCTGCGATATTTACCCCAACGGGGCGGGCACGAAACCATTCTGGTGGTCGAGGACAACGAAGCGGTGCGCAGCTCGGCGGTGGAGCTGCTGCGCGAAGAGGGCTATCAGGTCCTGACCGCGGCCAACGGCGACCAGGCGATGCAGATGTTGCTGGAGGGCGTATCGGTAAACCTGATTTTCACCGACGTGGTCATGCCCGGCTTGATCAAAAGCTCGGACCTGGCGGCCTGGGCCAAGGTGCAAAATCCTCCTGTGGCGGTGCTCTTTACCTCCGGCCACACCCGGGACATCATTTCGCGCAATCACCAACTTAGCCCGGATACCCATCTGCTGAGCAAACCCTATGGGCCCGAAGCGCTGATGCACATGATCCGTACCGTCCTCAGCGGCTGACCACCTCCACATGTGGGAGCGGGTCTGTGGCGAGGGGGCTGCCCCCGTTGGACTGCGCAGCAGTCCCATTTTGGGGCCGCTTCGCGACCCAACGGGGGCAAGCCCCCTCACCACAAGAGCCCGCTCTCACAGGGCTTGTGTTTTTTCTGCAATCTAATAAGGGCTCCCGATGACGTCAAAGCGCACCTCCAACCCTCCTTCCGGCATGGTCCGGGTACGCGGTGCCCGGGAACACAACCTCAAGAACATTGACGTCGATATTCCCCGGGATGCCCTGGTGGTGTTCACTGGCGTCTCGGGTTCGGGCAAGTCATCACTGGCGTTCTCGACCCTGTATGCCGAAGCACAACGTCGCTATTTCGAGTCCGTGGCGCCGTATGCGCGGCGGCTGATTGACCAGGTGGGCGTGCCGGACGTCGATTCCATCGAAGGCCTGCCACCGGCCGTGGCCCTGCAACAGCAGCGCGGCACACCGAGTACGCGCTCTTCGGTGGGCAGCGTGACAACGCTGTCGAGCCTGATCCGCATGCTGTACTCCCGGGCGGGCAGCTATCCGCCGGGCCAGCCGATGCTGTATGCCGAGGACTTCTCGCCCAATACGCCTCAAGGCGCCTGCGCCGAATGTCATGGTCTGGGTCGGGTCTATGAAGTCACCGAAGCCCTGATGGTCCCCGACCCGAGCCTGACCATCCGCCAGCGTGCGGTGGCTTCCTGGCCCACGGCGTGGCAAGGACAGAACCTGCGCGACATCCTCGTGACGATGGGCTACGACGTCGATAAACCCTGGCGCGAGCTGCCGAAAAAGCAGCGTGACTGGATCCTCTTCACCGAGGAAACGCCGACCGTCCCGGTGTATGCCGGGCTCACCCCGGAAGAAACCAGAGTCGCGCTCAAACGCAAAATGGAGCCCAGCTATCAGGGCACCTTCACCGGCGCCCGACGTTACATCCTGCACACCTTCAGCCACTCGCAAAGTGCGCTGATGAAGAAACGCGTCGCGCAATTCATGCTCGGCAGCCCGTGCCCGTTGTGCGACGGCAAACGGCTCAAGCGCGAGGCGTTGTCGGTGACCTTTGCCGGTTATGACATCGGCGAGCTGTCGCAAATGCCGTTGCTGCAAGTGGCCGAGGTGTTGAAACCGGTGGCGGCGCACAGTTACCTGGAACAGGTTGACGAGGCGGGCGAAGTGTTGACTCACAGTCAGACCCGCGAGGCCCGTGAACAGCGTGTAGCCCACGGCGCCAGGGCTCATGCCAACGCGCCGGATGTGCGGCATACGCCAAACCTGTCGGTTGAAAAACGCCTGGCCGCGCAACGGATCGCTCAGGATTTGCTGGAGCGGGTCAGCACTCTGACCGACCTGGGCCTCGGTTATCTGGCCCTGGAGCGCAGCACGCCAACGCTGTCATCCGGCGAATTGCAGCGGCTGCGACTGGCCACTCAATTGGGTTCGCAGTTGTTCGGCGTGATCTACGTGCTGGATGAGCCATCGGCGGGTCTGCACCCGGCGGATGGCGAAGCGCTGTTCGAAGCGCTGCAACGCTTGAAGGCGGCGGGCAACACGCTATTTGTGGTCGAGCACGATCTGGAAACCATGCGTCGCGCGGACTGGTTGATCGATGTCGGCCCGGCGGCGGGCGAGCATGGTGGACGGATCCTCTACAGCGGACCGCCCCAGGGACTGGCGGAAATCAAGGACTCCCAGACCCGCGCCTACTTGTTCGCCAAGCAGGTCACCGATGTCAGGACCAGCCGCAAGCCGACCGACTGGCTGCGCCTGGAAGGCATCACGCGCAATAACCTGAACGACCTCAGCGTCGAGTTTCCCTTGGGGTGTTTTACCTCGGTGACCGGTGTTTCCGGTTCCGGCAAATCAAGCCTGGTCAGCCAGGCCTTGCTGGAATTGGTCGGTGCGCATCTGGGGCGCGGCACCAATGCCGGCGAACCTGAAGAGTTGAGCCTTGAGGACGATGCGCCACAGGTCAGCGGCGGCCAGGTAACAGCTGGGCTGGAATCGATCAAGCGCCTGGTACAGGTCGATCAGAAACCCATCGGCCGCACGCCGCGCTCGAACCTCGCGACCTACACCGGGCTGTTCGACAACGTGCGCAAACTGTACGCCGCCACGCCCCAGGCACAGGCCGAGGGCTACGACGCCGGACAGTTCTCCTTCAACGTCGCCAAGGGCCGTTGCCCGACCTGCGAAGGTGAGGGTTTTGTCAGCGTCGAGTTGCTGTTCATGCCCAGCGTCTATGCACCGTGCCCGACCTGCCATGGCGCTCGCTACAACCCCGAGACGCTGGCGATCACCTGGCAAGGTTTGAACATTGCCCAGGTGTTGCAGTTGACGGTGGACGAAGCGGTGGAGGTTTTCGCCGAGCAACCGGGCATTCGTCGTTCATTGGAAGTGCTGCGCGACATCGGCCTGGGTTATCTGCGCCTCGGTCAGCCGGCCACGGAACTCTCGGGAGGCGAAGCCCAGCGCATCAAACTGGCAACCGAGTTGCAACGTAACCAGCGTGGCGCAACCTTGTATGTGCTCGATGAACCGACCACCGGTTTGCATCCCCGGGACGTTGACCGGCTGCTTGAACAGTTGAATACGCTGGTGGTGGCGGGGCACACGGTGATTGTCGTCGAGCATGAAATGCGTGTGGTTGCGCAGAGTGACTGGGTGATCGATATCGGGCCGGGGGCGGGGGATCAGGGCGGGAAGATCGTCGTTGCCGGCACGCCGCAGAAAGTGGCCAAGAGCAAGAAGAGCCGAACGGCCCCGTTCCTGGCCAGGACCTTAGGCGTAGCTTGAGAGGTGTGGTGGTTTTGCTGGCCTCTTCGCGAGCAAGCCCGCTCCCACATTTGATCTCTGTGGACTCAGGATATGGGAGTCACACCGATCCACTGTGGGAGCGGGCTTGCTCGCGAAGGCGGCCTGTCAGGCGCAGTCGAGCGTGCGCCGGACCTTGTCCAGCAGTTCATTGATCTGAAACGGCTTGATCAGCATCTCCATTCCCTCACCGAGGAACACCTGACGGTTGATCGCATTTTCTGCGTAACCAGTCATGAACAGGATCGGCAACCCTTCACGCCAGCCTCGGGCGACATCCGCCAGTTCCCGGCCGTTCATGCGTGGCAGCCCCACGTCGGTGAGCATCAGATCAATCGAGGGGTCGTTTTTCAGGCGTTCAAGGGCGTCTTCGATATCGCCCACCTGGGTGCAGCGATATCCGGCGTCCACCAACACTTCGGTGACAAACATGCGCACCGACGGCATGTCTTCGACAATCAGTACATGCTCACCCGAGCCCTGTTGATCGACGCTCGCAGGTTCTGCTTGCGTGGTGCTCGGGTCGGCGCTGGCGGGCAGCATGATGGTCACTTCGGTGCCGCGGCTGGCCACGCTACGGATGTGCGCGTCGCCACCGGATTGGCGGGCGAACCCGTAAATACTCGACAACCCCAGCCCGGTGCCCTGGCCCAGTGGCTTGGTGGTGAAAAACGGGTCGAAGACCTTGTCGATCACATTGTGCTCGATGCCCGTTCCGTCATCGCGCACGGACAGCGCAACATACGCCCCGTCCGCCAGTTTCAGGTCTCCGTGGGAATACGCCGCGTAAGTGCTGACCCAGATATTCCCGCCTTGCGGCAAGGCATCGCGCGCGTTGATCACCAGGTTGAGCACGGCGCTTTCCAGCTGGATCGGATCGACCAGGGCTATCGCGGCTTTGGAGGTCAGTTCGAGTTTCAGCGCAATGTGTTCGCCGATGGTGCGCACCAGCAATTCTTCGAGGGAGCGGATGTGTTCGTTGATGTCCACCGGCCGCGTGTTGAGCGGCTGCTGACGGGCAAAGGCCAGCAAGCGATGGGTCAGGGAAGCGGCACTCATGGCCGAGTTCAGCGCGGCTTCGGCGTAGAACTGGACCTTGTCGGTACGCGAATCGGCCACCCGTTTCTGGATCAATTCCAGGCTGGTGATGATGCCGGTCAGCAGGTTGTTGAAGTCATGGGCGATGCCGCCGGTGAGCTTGCCCAGTGCGTCCATTTTCTGCACTTGCAACAACTGGCTCTCGGTGCGCACGCGCGCGGCGATCTCGTGTTCCAGTTGCGACGTGGCATCGTCGAGACGGGCCAGGTGCGAGCGTTCGCGGTGACGATGTTCGGTGACATCCTCGACGAACACCAGGCTCAGTTCAGGGGTGCGGTAGGGGGAAATCTGCCACTCGGTTTCCCGCAGCTCGCCCTCGATGCGCATGTTCAGCGTGCCTTTCCAGCGTTCCCCGGCGGTCAGGCGCAGGCGCAGTTCATCGAGGATCGCCTGCTGCTGGTCGGCGAAGCAATCGCGCAAGGAGTCCGGGTCGCGGTTGTCCTGTATCAGTCGGGAGAAGGCATGATTACATTCATGGACTTTGAACTGGGCGTCCAGCACCGCGATGGGCGCCGAGACGTTGACGAAAATCTCGCGAAACCGCGCCTCGCTATCACGCAGGGCGTTTTCCGTCTCACGCACCCGCAACAGGGTGCGCAGGGTCGCGAGCAACACGTCCGGGTCCACGGGATGGATCAGGTAGGCATCGGCCCCGGCATCCAGGCCGGTGATGATGTCTCCGGTCTGGATCGACGCCGCCGACACGTGAATCACCGGCAATAACGCCGTGGCCGGTTCCGCACGCAGTTTGCGGACAATATCGAAGCCGCTCATGTCGGGCAGGTTGACGTCCAGAATCAGCGCATCGACGCATTCGTTGTCGATCAGCGCCAGGCCGTCGCCGCCGGTTCCGGCCTCCAGCACGAGGTAGCCGTGCGGCTCCAGGCGTCGACGCAGCGCATAGCGCGTAGCGGCGTTGTCATCGACAATCAGCAGTCGGATCTCACGTTTCATCGGCAGGCTCCATGGCGATGGCCAGCGGGATGATCACGAAAAAGGTCGAACCGACCCCGGGCGTACTCTCGACCCCGACCTCGCCACCCAGCAGTGCGGCGAAGCGTTTGCACAACGACAAGCCCAGGCCCGTACCGCGCAGGCGTTTTTGCAGCGGCGAATCGACTTGGGAAAAGTCCTCGAACAATGCGCCATGTAGCTCGGCAGCGATACCTATTCCTGTATCGGTGACGGCGAAGCGTACCTGGCTGGAACCTTCGAGCGAGGCTGAGACCCGCACTTCGCCACGGGTGGTGAACTTCAGCGAGTTGGAAATGAAGTTGCGCAGGATCTGCGCCAGCTTCTTGTCATCCGTGTACAGGCGCGGCAATCCCACCGGTTCTTCGAAGATCAAATCCACCGCCGTAGCGTCGACGATAGGCCGAAACATGCCACGCAGGGCGGCAAACAAGTCGAACATGTCGAACCAGGCGGGTGAGATAGTGATGCGTCCGGCCTCGATTTTCGCAAGGTCGAGCAAGTCGTCGACCATGTCGCTCAGCTCCCGCGCGGCGGTGCTGACGAACGCGACCTGCTTGTGTTGCTCCGGGCTCAGCGGACCGTCGATTTCATCGGTCAGCAGGCTGGCAATGCTCAGGATCGAGCCGAGCGGCGTGCGAAACTCGTGGCTCATGTAGGACAGGAAGCGACTTTTGAGGTCCGACGCCTGGCGCAGTTCTTCAGCCTGGTTGTCGAGCTCGGCGTACAGCGCGAGCACGCCCTGATTGGTTTCGTCGAGCTCTTCGCGCAGTGCTGCAGATTCACTCTGCAAGTGCGCAATCAGCGCCGATTGTTCGTCGATAGACGGCAGGGGCGACTCAGCCATGGGCGGCCTCCAAGGCAACGACCAGGACCGTGACATCGTCCCGGCCGCGACAGAAATCGCGATGCAGGACCGCAGCGATCACGGCGGGATGACGGTGCACCAGGCCAGGGTAGTCGTGCAGGTTCCAGCGGGACTGCAGGCCATCGCTGTACATGATCAATAGATGTCCGTCCACGTGTGCATAATCAAAAGGCTGGGCTTTGCGGTATTGCCCGCCGACGATCCCCGGGTGGGACGCCAGGCCACGGGACTTGTCCGGGCTGATCAGGCTGCCGCCGATGTTGCCGATGCCGGTGAATTTCAGCGTGCCACGGTGGCCGTCGAATTGGGCAATCGCCAGGGCGCCGCCGCGGGTGCCGATCATCGCGTGGTGAATGTCTTCGAGCAGGAACACCGGCGAGGCGAACGGTGCCAGGGCGAAGGCTTTTTCCCCGGCGCGTGCAGCGTGTTCGGCTTCTTCGCCATGGCCCAGGCCGTCGATCACCAAAACGCTGAGGTTTGCCCCGTCGAACGCCAGGTGCCAGACATCACCGCAGGCAGGGTCGTTGTGCAGCGAGTGCTGACTGATGCCGATGCGCAAGTCCGCGTCCTTGCTGGCGCGCGGGTACAAACGGGCCAGCAACACTGTGCCGCGCGAGTCGGTGTGAACATCGAAGACCTCGGTCTGGCGCGACACCGCACCGAGGCCTATGCCCTGAGTGCCTCCGGTGGAAAACCCGTCAGTCATGCACGCTTGCAGGTCAAAGCCCTGGGCACGGTCCACCGCGAGCATTTCGATGCCGTTGGCGCTTTTACCGGGCAGGATTCGCAGGTGCAATTCGCCCTGGGCTGCATGCTTGAGCACGTTGCTGGCCAATTCCGTGGCCACCAGCGCCACGCGACCGGCATCGGTCATGTCGAAACCATTGTCTTCGGCGAGCTTCTGCGCGGTGCGCCGGGCAAAGCCGATCTGGCTGCTGTCCTCGATCAACAGCACTTGGGTCAGCGACCCCGCGATATTCATGTCCATCGGGTGATCGTTATGCGAGTGCCCTGGCCGGGCGCGGTGTCGAGTTCGAACTCATCCACCAGCCGCTTGGCGCCGGTCAGGCCAAGGCCCAGGCCGCTGCCGGAGGTCCAGCCGTCGGTCATGGCCAGTTTGATGTCCGGGATGCCCGGGCCTTCATCGCGAAAGGTCAGGCGCAAACCGACCCTCGAGTTTTCGTCGAGGATCTGCCAATCCATGTCGCCGCCACCGCCATACACCATGGTGTTGCGCGCCAGCTCGCTGACGGCGGTCACCAGTTTGGTCAGGTCGATCAGGCGCATGCCGCATTCAGTGGCCAGCTTGCGCGCAGTCTGCCGGGCCAGGACCACGTCCTGCTCGATCTGAATCGGCTGAGTGCCGCTGCTGCGCAGAGTCATTGCTCGCGTACTCGATCCTGAAGCAGTTTCATCCCGCGCTCGACGTTCAGCGCGGTGCTGACGCCGGGCAAGGTCAGGCCCAGTTCGACCAGGGTAATGGCGACGGCGGGTTGCATGCCGACCAGCACGGTTTCGGCGTCCATGATTTTCGACAGCCCGGAAATCGTCCCGATCATGCGGCCAATGAATGAGTCGACCATGTCCAGGGCGGAGATATCGATCAGGACCCCGCGCGCCGTGGTCTTGCTGATGCGCTCTGAGAGATCGTCCTGAAGCGTCAGGGCGAGCTGGTCGTGCATGTCGACCTGGATGGTCACCAGCAGAAGGTCGCCCATCTGCAGAATTGGAATTCTATCCATCGGCTTAGACTGCCTTGCTGACGGTGATTCCCAGGCGGGTCAGAGCCAGTTTGAGGGCGTCGGCCAGGTTGGCCTTGGTGACCACGCCTTGCAGGTCCAGGCCCAGGTGAACGATGGTCTGGGCGATTTGCGGACGCACGCCGCTGATGATGCAATCGGCGCCCATCAGGCGGATCGCGGTCACGGTCTTGAGCAAGTGCTGCGCCACCAGGGTATCGACGGTCGGCACGCCGGTGATGTCGATGATGGCGATTTCCGAACCGGTATCAACGATCCGTTGCAGCAGCGATTCCATCACCACCTGGGTGCGTTGCGAATCCAGGGTGCCGATCATCGGCAGGGCGAGCACGCCGTCCCAGAGCTTGACCACCGGGGTCGAGAGCTCCAGCAGTTCTTCCTGCTGACGTTTGATCACCGCTTCACGGGATTTCTGGAAGGTGCGGATGGTGTGCATGCCCAGTGCATCGAGCAGCTCAGACACTTCCCAGAGCTGTTCGGCCAATACGCCCGGATTGTCTTTGTAGTGAGCTTGCAGCAAGGAAAACAGCGGGCCTTTCAGCGAGAAAATGAAGCTGGCAGTCTGGTGCGAATCCTGGCCGAGCAGGGCGCGGCTGTGGGAGAGTTTTTCGAGGAATTGTCGAGCCTCATCCCAGCCCGGCGCGGCGATGTTCTGACTGTTGCCGTTTTCCAGGCCCGCGACCACCAGTTGCAGGAAGTCCGTGGTCTGCTGCTTTAGATCCTGGTCCTTGAGATTACGGTTGGCACCACTGGCTTCCAGGCTGGTGATCCATTCCCCAAGCAACTGCGTGTGGTTGTTTTTCATCGCGTCGAGTGTGCTGATTTGCATTGCTGCCATGTCCTTGTGCTCCTGAAATATGACGGGCTGATTCCCCAAAAAACAATCGGCCCGAATCAGTGACATTTGCCGTCTGAAATAGTTGTTTGCTGCGGGCAGGTTTTTTTTGTCCTTGATTCTGGCGGCGGGCGGTCCATTGGATTGAACCCCTGTGCCGGGATGGCTTCGAACTTTCAAGGCCCCGGCTGTTTCAATCGGGCTGGCCGTCACAAGCGAGGTACGTATGAAAGACGAATCGACACAACAACAGGATCAATCGGGAACGCCGGTCGACCGCAATGACCCGGCCATAGACCCGCGAACTCCGGGTGAAGCCGCGCCAGAGGGTCAGCGGCAGAGCCAATCCACCGGCTCGCAGAGCGCCGATGCAGCGGTGGATCAGAAGAATCTCCACACCGATAACGACAATGAGTTCAGCCCTGGTTTCAAACCGACACCCGACCGGCCGAAACCCGGCGAAGACACGGATGCCGACATCGATACCGATGGCGGCTAGTTCCGGCAGCATGCAAAAAGGCCGCATCCATCGATGCGGCCTTCTTTTTGTGGGTTATTTACTTGGGTGAGCCGCCTGGAGTTTTTTCGCCATCTCCAGGTGTTTTTCCAGTGCCGGCAACATTTTTTGCGCGAAGCCTTTCAGCTCGGTGGCGCCTTTTACCTTGTCATCCGTCACTGTGTTGGCTTGTTTTTCAAACAGCTTGATGGTGTCTTCGTGGGCCTTCACCTGATTATTGGCATAGGCCGCGTCGAAGGACTCATCACGCATGTCGAGGATTTTTTCCTTGGCCTGTTTGACCAGCGTCGTCTCGTCCGGCACTTCGATGTCATTCTTTTTCGCCAAGGCCGCCAGTTCATCGTTGGCCTTGGAATGATCGGTGATCATCATGGTGGCGAATTCCTTGATGTCGGCCGATGAGCTTTTTTCCAGCGCCAGACGGCTGGTTTCAATTTCCGCAATACCGCCCGCGGCCGCGTTGTCGACAAAGTCATTGGAAGTGGCGGCAAAAGCGGTGCCCATGCTGGTGCTCAAAGCTACGGCCAGAGCGAGGTGGCGCAGGGTGAATCCGTCCATTGGTTATTCTCCACACAGGTTTGGGTAAGCGATCGAGGTGATCGTTATTCAATGGAGGCAGGCGCTCACGCAAAGGTTTTATCGGGTTTGCGGCCGGACGACGAACGGACACCGCTGGTCTGATAGGCGGTCGACAGAACCCGTCAACCGAGGCCATTCTGATAGTTGGCGAACGCAATTGATCGCGTTTGCTGCCGATCAACAAACGGAGGTGTTCCATGCCGGTGCCACACGACCTTTATCAGGACCTGAAACTTTCAAAGGAAGATATCCAGCAAAAACGCTCCAAGGATCCGTTACTGGATTCACTGATCAACAAGTATTCGCAAGCGGACGCCGAGGTAGTCAAGGCTGAAACCGCACAATCGGATGCGCCGAGCGATGACGCACTGAAGAAGCTCAAGGAGGCGCGTGTACAGGTTAAGCAAAAGATCGTTGATAGGCTCCAATCGCCATCCTGACGCGCCTTGCCCACTCACCGACAACCGGTGACTGAAAAATTGGAACGGTGATCAAAACCGGCACCTCGAAAGATCAGAGTCCGACCCTTTCGACTCCCTGCGAGGTGCCTTATGACCAACCCGAAATTTCCTAGTGAAGAGCAGGGCGGGTTCGACCCCATCCCGACTCATCCCGAACCGCTGAGCCCCGGCCGCACGACAGTCAACCCGGAAGACGAGCCGGGCATCGACGAATTGCCGAACAATGAGGGTGTGCTCCCGCTGGATGAGGACGATTCCACCGCGATGGACCCGGAACGGGTGCGGGAAGAATCGGATAACGCCGTGCGCGATAACGAGATCGATCCCCGCTAACCCAATCCACCACACATCCCCTGTGGGAGCGGGCTTGCTCGCGAAAGCGATATATCAGCCAAAGCAGATATCGACTGACACGACGCCTTCGCGAGCAAGCCCGCTCTCACAGGGTTTGTGTCTTACTTCTGGAGGGCCGTGGTCAGGGGTAGGCGCGCCATGTTCATGGCCTTCAGCGAACCCAAATACAACCAGTCCCCATACTCGCGCACCGTGGTAATCGGCGAGTAATTGCCATTGCCCGCATCCTGCAGGTTGGCAATCACCTTGCCCTCAAGGTCCAGGCCCAGCGCAAACGCGCGCTTTTCCACCGGTTTGGGCAAGACCGTCATCGCTCGCACGATCATCTTGCGCACGAACGGGTGCGGTGCCGTGGCGTCGAGCAGCGCATTGCGCGGTGCGTAGAGCGCTACCCAGAAACGGTCGCGGCCATTGAACGCGAGGTTGTCCGGCAGGCCCGGCAGATTGTCGATAAACACGTCGTGGGTTCCGGCTTTCGGCCCGCTCAACCAAAAGCGGGTGATGCGGTAAGCGCCGGTTTCGTTGACCAGCACAAAGCTGTCATCCGGCCCCAGCGTCACGCCGTTGGCAAACTCGAGCTTGTCCAGCAACACCAAGGTTTTGCCGGTCTGGAAGTCATAGCGCAACAAACGTCCATCGCCACCGTGCTCGATGATCGCCTCGCCATCCCTGCCGTAGCCCCAGCGGCTGGAGGCGTCGCTGAAATAGGCGTAGTGCCCGGACTTGTCGATGACCACGTCATCGGTAAAACCGAAAGGCACGTCGTCGGCCGCGGTGGCCAGCGGGATCAGCCGGCCTTGGGCATCCAGGGACAGCAAACCTTTGACGCCGTCAGCGATCACCAGCAACCCGCTCGGGTGCCGCGCCAGGCCCAGAGGCCGGCCACCGGTATCGGCCAGCACCTTGGTGTCCTTGCCGTCGAGGCTGGTGCGGATCAACCGGCCATCGTGCAGCCCGGTGATGAGCGCGTTGTCTTCCAGCAACAGCGCCTCCGGCCCTTCGATGCCGGCCGGGCCGACGCGCTCCACCCCTTTCAGACGCTGATTGTCGGCATATACACCGCTGGTGAGGGAAGGCGCCGGCGACGGTGTCCAGGCCACCGGCCGAACCTTGGTCGGGAAAAACAACAGAAAAGCGCCGAGGACGATGATAAGCAGCCACAGCAGATGGCGAAACCTGAAGGCTCTTCTCACACGCTGACTCCCGCAGGGGTGAGGTTTTTCTGCGCCATTTCGCGCAGCGCCAGCATCGATGCTGCGGACTCATGCTCGATACGCCGCTTGAGCAGCAATCGATTGGTGATACGCATCGCCAGGCCCGAAAACTGATACTCCAGCGTCCGCACAAAACGCGTGCCTTCGCCTTGCGCCTCGCATTCGTAGGTCACGACCAGCGACAACCCATGATCACCGCGCGCCCTGGCACTCCAGCGGCGGCCTGGCAAGTATTCGTTGACCTCCCAGCTCAAGTGCCCCGTACGCCCGCCGGCACGAATGTCCTCCTCGAACCGCTGGCCGGCATGCAGCGGGCCACCTTGCCCCTCGACCTTGAGGGACGACGGATGCCACTCCGGCCACCGGGTGACGGTGCTGGCATAGGCGAGCACATCTATCGGATTTCCAGCGATAGCGATCTGGTGCTGCATGCGGGTCATGGCCGTTCTCGTCAAGGGCAAGGGGGCAGGCTCCGGTTCCCAGTACAGGGTGCCGAACAGGTAATCCATCAGCGGAAAGACGATATTGAAATTGCGTTCCTGCATCAGCTCGCGGCGGTGATGCAGTTCATGCAGGCGACGCATCTGGCGGATCCATGGCAGGCGTGTGACGGGGTTGTCCGGGGGCAAATGTTCGCAGGCATGAAACACCTCGTACATCAGGTACCCAAGGACCAGGCAGCCGCCAAACAGTCCCGCGACATTGGCATCGACCTGCTTGAGCAGCCACCAGAGGGGCAGGGTGATGACCACGGTGTGCAACACGATCAACCAGGCCGGAAACAGAATCACCCGCCAGTCCCGAGCGCTGTCGTAGGTCATGTGCCCAGGGGCGAAAAAGCTGTGATGGTCGCCGGCATGGCGGGCGTAGAACATCCGCGCGAAGCTCTTTTTGTGATGCCCCAGATGCCGATGCACCATGTACACGCCGAAATTGAAGAACAGCAGCGTCAACGGCACCGCCAGCCATTCCAGCGGCTGGACCTGATGCACGGTGCTCCAGAACCCGCCGATGGCCAGCACGCCGAACAGCAGCACAAAGGTGCCGTGCAGCCAGGGGTTGTAGAGCGGATGAATGTCAGCGCGATAGCGGTCGCGAAATGCCTGGGTGGTCTGCCTCACTGCGGTCACCTCTGGTTATTGTTATCACCAGCAGATTAGCTGATCTGCCCGCGCAGCCTCGGGCAAACCTGGATGACACAAGCGCCATGATCCGGTGTATCAGGTCAGCGGGTTCCAGCGTTGGGACCAGTCGTCGTCGGTCTTGATCACTTCACGCAATAAGTCGAAGGCCCGTTGAAGGGTCGTCGAGTCGCGATCGCGCGAGTAGACCAGGTAGGTCGGGTAGCTGAATTCCGGAGCTTTGGGCACGGGCTCCAGCACGCCGCTTTCCAGGTAGCTCTGGACCACGCGGGTGCGGAAGTAACCGCTGCCGCCGTTTTCCAGGATGTATTGCAGGGCCAGCGGACCGAGGTTGAAGCTCAAGGCAGCCTTGGCTTTTTCCGGCAGGGCGGCATCGTGTTGGCGGCGGAAATCCGGACCCCAGTCGATATACACGTAAGGATCGGATCGCCCGGCGAGGCGTACGAGGATGAGTTTTTCTTCGAGGATCTGCTCGACTTGCAGGCGCGGCCAGTATTCCGGCTGATAGACCAGCGCTGCGTCCAGCACTCCCAGTTCCAGTTGCCGCAACAGCGTCTCGCCATCGCGGATTTCCATGCGCAACGCGTGGCTGGGAATCTTCTCGCGCAATTCGCCGGCCCAACTGAGCATCAGCGGGTTGCACAGACTGACCTCGCCGCCGATGTGCAGCACGTCGTGATAACCCTCGGGCAACGGCAAGTCCCGACGCGCGGCTTCCCAGGTTTCGACCAGTTGATTGGCGTACACCACAAACGCCTCGCCATTGGGCGTCAGCCGCGCCCCGGCGCGGTTGCGCACGAACAGCGTGCTGCCCAATTGGCTCTCGAGTTTTTGCACGCGCGCCGTGATTGCGGTCTGGGTGACGTGGAGTTTTTCAGCCGCGGCAGCCAGGCTGCCGTGACGGACAATTTCCAGGAAGGTGCGAGCGAGATCGATGTCCATGGGCAGGCCGGTGCGGGAAGTGCCGGCATTGTAAACGGATATACGCGGGCCGGCTCAGGTTGCCGCGGCGAACGGCTGCGTCCGACTGCGCTGGCGTGCCCACTGCGCCACCAGTCGCATCGGGGTGCCACACGCCTTGCGCTTGAACACAAAGTGACGGCACTTCTCGGCAAATTGGCTGCGGTTGTGCACCATGTCCAGTTCCATCTCCTCCAGCTCGGCATTTCTGCAATGCTGCAGAAGTTGAGTGTCGAGCCGGTTCTTGCGCTCGCGCACAGCGGCATAGGCCGGATCGGTCAGCGCATTGCCCGCCCGTTGCAACAACCATACGCCAAACGCCTCCGGGCAGCGTGGGCCGATCTCCTGAACCATGCCCAGTTGCATCGCCTGGGTCGCGCTGACCGGCAGGCACTCCTCGCAGAGTTTTTCCGCCATCTGTGGGCCGACGGCGCGGGGCAGGCTGTAGGTCCGGTATTCGGAGCCATACAGCCCCATGGTTTTGTAGTGCGGGTTGAGCACGATATCCGCTCGGGCGAAGACAAAATCGGCGGCCGGCGCGAGCATCACGCCCCCGGCTCCGGCACAGCCCGTCAGACCGCTGACCACCAATTGCCGGGCACTGAGCAATTCCTCGCAGACGTCGTCGATCGCCTGGATATTGGCCCAGGCCTCCAGTCCTGGCGCCTCGGCGGCCTGGATCACGTTGAGGTGCACGCCGTTGGAGAAACTGCCGCGCCTGCCCTTGATCAGCAGCACCTGGGTGGCTCGGGATTTGGCCCAGCTCAGAGCGGTGACCAGTCGCTGGCATTGCTCGGTGCTCATGGCGCCGTTGTAAAACTCGAAGGTCAGCTCACCGACAGGCCCTGATTCACGGTAGCGGATCGGTTGATAGGTTTCGGTGTCAGGGGTTGAGGCGATCGATCCGTGGAGGATGGGCACGTCGTTCAGCTGTGCAGCCAGTACGTGCCGGGCCGGACGTTTGAAGGTTTCTTCGCCGGGCCGGGGTTTGCGGCGCAACGAACCGATCCACACACTGCGATCGCCGGTGGCGACCAAGACCGCGTCGTCACGCACCGCGAGAAAGGTACCGGCACATAACCGTCGATGAATTTGTCCACGACATCAAGAATACAGCGGACCGCCGCATCACTGACCGGGCCGTTGTACAGCTCGGATTTGCGCAGACCTTGGGGCAGGTTGAACTCGCAGGTGGACCAGACCGGCCCGGCATCCATTTCTTCCACGGCTTGCAGCGCAGTGACACCCCAACGGGTCAGCTTATGGGTGATGGCCCAGTCGAGTGCGCTGGCGCCCCGGTCACCGACAATGCCTGGATGAATAATCACCACTGGCCATCGGCCTCGACTGGGCCTTCATTGGCCTTCGATGCAAGTTATCGTGCGGGAATTACAGGCGCTGGAAGTTGATTTGGGTCAAACCATTCCGGCTTGCTTGTCAGTTGAAAGAGTAGAGCGGACGCACTCGTACTGGCACCTGTAAGAACTAACAGTTTTTTAGACGAGTTTGCGATGGCGGCGGTAGCGAACGAAGGGGATGGATGGGTTCGCGACGGCTTATACAGTTTGAGAAGTCGATGCAGTACCCCTGTGGAAGCGGGCTTGCTCGCGAAGGCATCCTGTCATTCAGCATTGATGTCGGCTGACAAGACGCGTTCGCGAGCAAGCCCGCTCCCACAGGGGATAGTCGGTGTTGGTGAGGTCTTTGTTCAAAACGCGAAACAGGAACAGCCAAACGCCCCCCAGAATCCCTGGAAATCACTGACAGGGGCTGACGACAACCGTGCCCGCTCATGACTATGCGCATGCACCGCGCACGCGCCGACGCATTGATGCATCTGCGCCGTCAGCGGCGCCATGGGCTTCCAATGGCCTGGCACCTTGGCCACGGGCGACCATTCCGGCACCACCGGCACGGGCGGCGGCCCGAGTTTTTCGAACTCGACGGCGCCATAGACGATCTTGCCGTCGACGATGGTCAACACCGACTCGATCCATTTGATCGCTTCATCGTCGATGTGGAAGTAGTCCGCCGACAGTGCAATCAGATCCGCCAGTTGCCCGACCTTGATCTGGCCTTTCTTGCCTTGTTCGGAGGAAAACCAGGCGCTGCCGTGGGTGAACAGCTCCAGCGCCGTATCGCGGCTCAAGCCTTGCGGGTACAGCTCCAGTCCGCCGACGGTGCGGCCGCTGACCAGCCAGTACATCGAAGTCCACGGGTTGTAGCTGGACACCCGCGTGGCGTCGGTGCCGGCGCCGACCGGAAGGCCTTCGGCGAGCATGCGCGCGATCGGTGGCGTGTTTTCGGCGGCTTTGGCACCATAACGGTCGACGAAATATTCGCCCTGAAAGGCCATGCGATCCTGGATGGCGATGCCGCCGCCCAAGGCTTTCACCCGCTCGATGTTCTGCGGTGTGATGGTTTCCGCGTGATCGAAGAACCACGGCAAACCATCGAACGGAATGTCGCGATTGACCCTCTCGAATACATCGAGCATGCGGCTGATGGATTCGTTGTAGGTGGCATGCAGGCGGAATGGCCAGCGTTGCTCCACCAGATGGCGCACCACCGGTTCCAGCTCCTGTTCCATGGTTTGCGGCAGGTCCGGGCGCGGTTCGAGGAAATCCTCGAAGTCCGCCGCCGAGAACACCAGCATTTCCCCCGCACCGTTGTGTCGCAGGAAGTCGTCGCCCTGGCCGTAATGGGAAGTGCTGGTCCAGTTTTTGAAATCGGTCAGCTCTTCCTTGGGCTTCTGCGTAAACAGGTTGTAGGCGATGCGCACCGTGAGCTGCTGGTCTTTGGCCAGTTGCTGGATGACCTGATAGTCGTCCGGGTAATTCTGATAACCGCCGCCGGCATCGATGGCGCTGGTCACGCCGAGGCGATTGAGTTCGCGCATAAACTGGCGGGTCGAATTGACCTGATACTCCAGTGGCAATTTCGGTCCCTTGGCGAGGGTCGAGTAGAGAATCATCGCGTTCGGGCGGGCGATCAGCATGCCAGTGGGATCGCCGTTGGCGTCACGCTGGATTTCTCCGCCCGGCGGGTTTGGCGTGTCACGGGTGTAACCGACCACTTTCAGCGCGGCGCGGTTGAGCAGGGCGCGATCGTACAAGTGCAGAACAAACACCGGGGTATCCGGCGCAGCCTTGTTCAGCTCATCAATCGTCGGCAGGCGTTTTTCGGCGAACTGGAATTCGTTCCAGCCACCGACTACTCGCACCCATTGTGGCGTCGGCGTGCGGTCGGCCTGGTCCTTGAGCAGGCGTAAGGCATCGACCAGTGACGGCACGCCTTCCCAGCGCAGTTCGAGGTTGTAGTTCAGGCCACCGCGGATCAGGTGCAGGTGCGAGTCGTTGAGGCCGGGGATCACCGTGCGGCCATGCAAGTCGATGATCTGCGTGCCGGGGCCCTGCAGCGCCATGGCCTGGGCGTCGCTGCCGACCACCACGAAGCGTCCGTCCTTGATCGCGACGGCGCTGGCCTGGGGTTTCTTGCGATCGACAGTGTGCAGGCGTCCGTTGTACAGAATGAGGTCGGCGGGGGCATCGGGCATGGTTTTACTCCCTGCGAATAGCGGGCTGATCCAGGCACCGACGGCACCTGCCGAAAGGCCTTGCAGTACACGTCGGCGATTGAAACCGTCGTGGTCGTCAGGTGGGCTCATGGCAGTGCTCCACGCAATTCATTTGGGAGGCAAGCAGCCGATGTCTGACGCATGCGGCCAGAAGGAATATAGACGGTGAATCCACAGGTAGCCGTTTTCCGGAGGCAGAAAACGACGAATCCCGCCTCGAGGGGCGGGATTCGTTTGCAGCCAGACGTGCTCCCGAAGACCGGGAGCGGCGCGCTTAGGCCGGGAACAGCTCGGACAGTTTCATGGCCAGCATCATGTCGCCTTCAGCGCGCAGTTTGCCGCCCATGAACGCTTGCATGCCGTCGGTCGAACCGTCGACGATGCCTTGCAGGGTATCGCCGTCCATCACCAGAGTGACCTGGGCATCAGGGTTTTCGCCTTCTTGCAGCTCGCAGGTGCTGTCTTTGACGATCAGCGAGAAGTTCTTGGTGTCGTCGATGCGGAAACCGAATACCAGGTCCAGACCGGCAGCGGCGGCTGGGTTGAACTTGGCTTTCATTGCTTGTACGGCATCAGCTACGGAGGTCATGGTTCGATCCTTTCTTGGGTAATAAGAGCAGGGTAATTACAGCTGGTGATTACAGCCAGGGTCACAATAGTCCGGACTCAGCGAAACGTGATGAGTTCCGGTGCCTTCAACAGTTGCAAGTGCGCATGACTGTTGAAAGAAGACAGTGCTACCTCGCGACCACGAAACTTCAGCAGGTTGAGCGAGGTGTTGACGATTTGCCAGTTCAGTTCAAATGCCTGCCGTGCCGGCATTTGCGTAATGAGGTGGAGCAGGGCAGTGATGGTGCCGCCGGAGGTGAACACGGCGATTTTCTGGGTGTTGTCGGCGCTTTCGAGGATGCGGTGAAGACCGGCCTGCACGCGTTCGACAAAGCCCAGCCAGCTTTCAAGCCCCGGCGTGTCATAGGTGCCGGCAAGCCAGCGTTCGATGATCAGGGCAAAGATGCGCTGGAACTCGGCGCGGTTCTGCGCGGCGTTGCGCAGGATCTCCAGTGCTTCGGGTTCATCCTCCAGCATGGCTGGCAGCAGCGCGCGGATCACCGCGTCGGCGTCGAATTCGTTGAAGGCGGAATCGATTTCCAGGGTCGGCACCGGCAGGCCCACGGCAGCGAACTGTTCCAGCGCGCTGGTGGCCGTATGCTGCTGGCGGCGCAGGTCGCCCGAAAGGCATCGGTCGAAGCTGACACCCAGCTCGGCAAGGTGCTTGCCGAGGATTTCTGCCTGGCGAACACCGGTCGGCGACAGGACGTCATAGTCGTCTGCACCAAAGGAGGCCTGGCCATGTCGAATCAAGTAGATGCTGCCCACGTCCGCGTCATCCCGGTACGTTGAAGGTCTGGCGAGGTTATGAGTATGGCAGTGAGCTGTCAATGAAAAAACATACGCTTGTTTGAAATGCCCGTTACAGGCTTGTTGCCAGAGGTTTCACGGCTGGCC
Organism: Pseudomonas sp. 31-12; assembly: GCF_003151075.1. Lineage (NCBI taxonomy): Bacteria > Pseudomonadati > Pseudomonadota > Gammaproteobacteria > Pseudomonadales > Pseudomonadaceae > Pseudomonas > Pseudomonas sp. 31-12. Next base: position 3,869,969 of record NZ_CP029482.1, on the reverse strand, counting down.
GCCGAGGCGGAGCATGGGTATGCTTGAGTTATCCCGCGCGTTTATCAGGCTGCGCATCGTTTTTGAAGGAGTCACTGTGGAGTTTTTGTCCGAATACGCCAGTTTCCTGGCCAAGACCGTGACACTGGTGATCGCCATTCTGGTGGTCCTGGCCAGTTTCGCGGCGTTGCGCAGCAAGGGGCGGCGCAAGTCGGCCGGGCAGTTGCAAGTCAGTAAACTGAATGATTTCTACAAAGAGCTGCGTGAACGCCTGGAGCAAACCTTGCTCGACAAGGACCAGCTCAAGGCCTTGCGCAAATCCCAGGCTAAAACCGATAAAAAGCAAAAGAAGAAACCCGAGGCCAAGCCACGGGTGTTCGTGCTGGATTTCGACGGCGACATCAAGGCGTCGGCCACTGAAAGCCTGCGCCACGAGATCACCGCGCTGTTGACGTTGGCGACGCCAAAGGATGAAGTTGTGCTGCGTCTGGAAAGCGGCGGCGGCATGGTTCACAGCTACGGCCTGGCGTCTTCGCAACTGGCGCGCATTCGCGATGCGGGTGTGCCGTTGACCATTTGCATCGACAAGGTCGCGGCCAGCGGCGGCTACATGATGGCGTGCATCGGCGAGAAGATCATCAGCGCCCCGTTCGCAATCCTGGGTTCTATCGGCGTCGTGGCGCAGTTGCCCAACGTCAATCGCTTGCTGAAAAAACACGATATCGACTTCGAAGTTCTAACCGCCGGCGAATACAAGCGCACCTTGACCGTGTTTGGCGAAAACACCGAGAAGGGCCGCGAGAAGTTTCAGGAAGACCTGGACATCACCCATCAGCTGTTCAAGAACTTCGTTTCGCGTTATCGCCCGCAACTGGCCATCGACGAGGTCGCCACCGGCGAAATCTGGCTCGGCATCGCTGCGTTGGACAAACAGCTGGTGGACGAGCTCAAGACCAGTGACGAATACCTCGCAGAACGGGCGAAGAAGTCCGAGCTGTACCACTTGCATTACGCCGAACGTAAAAGCCTTCAGGAGCGCATCGGCATGGCGGCCAGTGGTTCGGTCGATCGCGTCTTGCTGAGCTGGTGGAGCCGGTTGACCCAGCAACGTTTCTGGTAATCGTCCCAGGCATCACCGTCAGTAAAAAAACCGTGGAATGCCCACGGTTTTTTTTGGCCTTCAGAACGTGTTCATGCTTCTTGCGTAAATAACGAATTTTCCTAATGCCATTGTCGATCGGTCGCGCTTTCGTTTGGAGTCAGGTCGGGTAGGGTGACAGACCTGAATTGACTGCAATGGATTGCGCCATGAATGATCTCCTTCACCACGTTGCCGGTCCTCATCCGGCCCCGTCGCTGCGAATGCGCGACGAACTGAAAGCTGCGCTGGACATCGCCATTCCACAAACGCCCGGCCAATGGGGCGAACGTCTGATCAAGGAAAAATGGGGGCAGGACATTGACCCGCAGACGACGCTGATGGTCACCCTCGATTACCACTACAAGGGCCACCCAGAGGAGAACGGTTTCCAGCAGGGCCAGGTGGCGAGCTCGCGGTCGCTGCTGCAAGCGCTGCTTTCAAATTATCAGACGGTTGGGGACGGGCGTTTTGCCGAGACCGCCTTTGGTCTGTACACACCGCCAGACGTCGGACCGACGGTGCGGATTGTCGAGCATGTCGACGAGTTCGCCGATCACGGCAGCGGCAATCACGAAACCTATGAAGGCATCTATCGGCAAACAACTCCGCAGACTTACGGTCCCGCCTCACAATTGAAACTGAGGCCGGCCGACTTCAAGAAATGGATCTGGGAGCTGGACTTCAAGCGCGTATACGAGGCCTATCTTGATCAGGCCTGGCCTTCTGACGAGATGCTCATGGCGTCCAGACCGTACGCCTTGAGGACATCGGTCAAAGCTGCGTTCGTAATGACGGCCTGGTTGCAGTTCAAGGAACGATGCCTGTCTCAAAAAGGACTTGAACTCGCGATGCAAGCGGCTGGCTTGCCGCCCGGTCAGACATGGCAAACGCTGACCATCGAACAACTGCAAGCGGCGACGCACACCCCGTTGTCCGTCAGGGCCGGCCGTTTGAAGCTATACCGTTACACCGCAACAGATATCTGGGCGTTCCGTGATACTTCCGGATCCCGGGTGCTGTTGTACATCCCGGGCAACTCTTCCCCGCTGCACGAATTCACCGATGCCACTCAACTGCACCAATGGGTTGTCGAGCAGGGCAAGCCCAGCGAGACAAAACAGGCGTTGGCCGCCCATTTTGCCGAAGATGATCGCGAGGACGGTACGTTTCATGCGGGCGTGCTCACGGCACTGGACGGCATGGCGCAATACCCCGCGATACACCGGTTGACCAGCAACGCCGGTTTTTTCAATAACGACGGTTACTGGAGCCCCGCCGATTACATTGGCTACGACGATCCCCCATCGGCGACCGATCCGTTTGCGCAACTGGTGCTGACCATGAAGCAAGCGGCCCGCGCCAGTATCAAAAGCATTCGTACCGATGCACAGGTCAATCGTGACAATTTAAGTGCGGTTGTCGAACCGGTGGTGCAATGGATCAACCGGTTCGCGCCCTTGGCGTTGTTCGTTCCGGGAGGCGAAGGCGTATTGGCGCTGGCCGGGCTTATTGACGCCGGTTACGGTCTTGATCAGGCAGTAAACGGTGAAACCCCGCGCGAACGGTCGGAAGGCGTGACGCGCACCGTGTTCGGTTTGCTGAATGCGCTGCCGATAGCCGCTGAGGTGGCGCTGAAGGGTGAAACCGCGGTCGCCCATTCAGAAGAAGGTGTGAGACCTGCGACGGAAATATCCGTTGCCTCAGCGCCACACCCAACGAGCCTGGCACTGCCGACACGGGTCGAGCTGATCCGCGGCATCGGCCCGTCCGTGGCGTCTTTCAGTGATGACGTCCTGGCACAGATCGGCAAAGTCAGCGCGATAGACGACGATATGTTGCGGCTGATGCAGACAGGGCATCCACCGACGCCTCTGCTGGCTGACACCATCAGTCGCTTCAAGATCGATCAGGAGCTTGGTCCGGGCGGCGCAGCCGAGCCGTTCAACAGCCGTTACGCAGCGCTTCAACACTCGGAGCATGAGTGGGTTCGGCTGTTTCAACGCGAATATCCGGGACTGCCCAAAAACGCCATTGAACAAATGCTCGACCGCTACGGCGTGAATATCCAAGCGGCGCCCAACGTGACGGAGGTCAGGCAAGTGTTCGCACGCCTGGACGGCAAGGCACGGCAATACCAGCAGCATGTGCGGCTCAATCGAGCCTATGAAGGCCTATATCTTCGTTCCGTCGTTAATCCGGAGTCGGACACACTGGCTTTGCACTCACTCCAGAATCTGCCCGGTTGGCCGAAAAGCCTTCGGATCGATGTGCTCGATCAAACCGCCATCGGAAGAGTGCTGGACCGCATCGGTCCACTTGACGCAACGAACGTCCGACACCTGATCAAGACCAGCGATCACTACCTGCATCACGGCATGCAGACTGACTTCTACCAAGCGCTGCTGGGTGTGCTGTCAGAAGACGAGCGTTCAGCGTTGCATTTGGTATCGCTTGATCCGGCCAGTGAATTGCGGCTGAAAATCAGTGATCAGGCATTACCCCGGTCAGAATTCAGACTCGGCCTCGGGAGAATGGACGCCCGGTTACCCTTCGAGCCGCAGGGACTCAGAGGCGGCGGCTTTCCGTCAACGCCCCAGTCCGAGGCGCTGACGCACCAGATGATGCGGCTGCAACTCAAAGAGGTCTATCCGGAGTTCACCGATGCCCAGGCGGATGCGGTTCTGCAACGGGAAGGCGTAAACGCACAGACTCACATTGAGTGGTTGAAGCAACAGCTGCAGCAACTCGACACCGACCTGACCGCCTGGGTAAATCAGGTGGAGGACGACGTCCATGACATGGATATCGATTTTCTGAACGCGAATGATCCCGCAGCGGCGGGACTGAACGCTGCCCAAATCGAAGCCTATAACGCTCAGCTGGAGCAGATTGAAATACAAAACGAACGTGCCATTCGAAATGAGTTGGCGGAGCAGTTGGTCGACATTTGGCAACAGCGCAGACCGCCGCAGGATGTTCTCCCGGCAGGGGATCAGATACGCGGCGTCAAGCTGGATCTCGACTTCGAGAATTACCACCGGCTACCCGATTTGAATGTTCGGTTCAACGACGTTCTTGAGTTATCGATGCGTAGCTTCCACCTGACCGTAGACGAAAGCCTGAACGGGTTTCTTCAAAGCTTTCCAAATCTTGAAGTGCTGAATCTGGAAAATGTCGACCTGAGTCACTTCAACCCAGGCGGCGACGCACAACGCTCCCTGCCTCCTGCAATCAATCAGATGCGGCATCTCACTACGCTGAATCTCAGGTCGACAAACCTGACTTTCAGTGAGCCCGCGGCTGCTCAACTGACTGACCTGACCCGTTTACGCACCCTGGTTTTGAGCGATAACCCGCTAGGTGTCCCGCCTTTGGTGCTGGGAATGAACGACTTGCGCTGGCTCGACTTGAGACGTACCCGGATCAGATCTTGTCCGGTCGGGATTATGGACGAGCCTTATCTGCTGAGCCTGGACTTGCGCAATAACTGGATAAACCGGGTTCCCCGGCCGGTGCTGAATCAAGCTATCGCCAGGGATCGCGTGCTGTTGCAGGGCAATCAGTTAACGGACGAGGACACCCTGTTGCGTCTTGTGGACCACCGGCGGCGAACAGGAATCAACCTGTGGTTAAGCGAACCCGGCCCCAATTACGGCAACCCCATCGATTGGTTGCGCGAAGGCGATAGCGGGCAACGGGAAGCCCGAGTATTGACATGGCAGAGACTGGCAGCCAGGCCCCATGGCGACCGGTTCTTGAGAATAGCGGATGGACTGAGTCTGACGGCGGATTTCCGGGTCGACTATCTGGCGCTACAGGCAAGGATGTGGCGACTTCTCGGCGACGCCGATGCGTCAGAGGTGCTATGGGCACAACTGGTTCAGGAAATTGAAGAGGCTCAGGTCGACCCGGAAAATCCGTTTACGCTGTTCACGGCACTTGAAGGCCGTGCCCGGCTTTATCGGGATTGGGTGGCCTTGGGGCAGCCGTTTCCGATAGACGCGCCGTAAAGGGAGAACCTTGAACCCCGGGAGGGGTTCAAGGTGTGACGATCAGCGGCGACGGAACAGCGGCAGCGGTTCGTCGGTGGCGGCCTGATAGGTCACCGAGAAGTCCTTGAGGCCTTCAAGGGCTTCGTACGGGTCTTTATCGGCGCGAATGGCAAATGCGTCGAAACCGCAGCGATGCAGGTAGAACAACTGGTCGCGCAGCACATCGCCGATCGCCCGCAGTTCGCCTTTGAAGCCGTAGCGGTCACGCAGCAGACGGGCGTTGGAGTAGTTGCGACCATCGGTGAAGGCCGGGAAATTCAGGGCAATCACCTGGAACTGATCGACGTCGTCACCGATTTCTTCGGCTTCTTCATCGGCATCCAGCCACACGCCCAAGCCGCCATCGCGGGCCTTGAGCATGCGACTGTGTTCACGCCATAGCGTCAGCGGGACGATCAGGTCGTCGCAGTTGCTGATCTCGTCGATGTTGAAGTCCTTGGGCAGCAAGTGCCAGGTTTCGTCGACGACTTCGTTGTTCTTAATGATTCGCTGCATAGACGCGCTCCTTGAAGAGGTCGATGCCAATACGCTGATAAGTATCGATGAAACGCTCGTCTTCGGTACGTTGTTCGATGTACACGTTGATCAGCTTCTCGATCACATCAGGCATGGCTTCCTGGGCGAAGGACGGGCCGAGGATCTTGCCCAGGCTGGCATCGCGGCTGGCGCTGCCACCGAGGGATACCTGATAGAACTCTTCGCCTTTCTTGTCCACCCCGAGGATACCGATGTGGCCGACGTGGTGGTGACCACAGGCGTTCATGCAGCCGGAGATGTTCAGGTCAAGCTCGCCGATGTCGAACAGGTAGTCCAGGTCTTCGAAACGACGCTGGATCGACTCCGCGATAGGGATCGACTTGGCGTTGGCCAGCGAGCAGAAATCGCCGCCGGGGCAGCAGATGATGTCGGTCAGCAAGCCGATGTTCGGCGTGGCGAAACCTTGCTCGCGCAACTCGCCCCACATCGCGAACAGTTGGGTCTGTTCAACGTCGGCCAGAATGATGTTCTGTTCGTGGGAGGTGCGCAGTTGACCGAAGCTGTAGCGATCGGCCAGGTCGGCGACGGCGTCGAGCTGCTTGTCGGTGATGTCGCCCGGTGCAACGCCGGTCGGCTTCAGGGACAGGGTCACCGCCACATAACCTGGCTTCTTGTGGGCCAGGGTATTGCGGGTACGCCAGCGCGCGAAACCCGGGTGTTCCTTGTCGAGCTCGGCCAGTTGGGCAGCCTGGTTATCCAGGGCCTTGTAGTCCGGATCGACGAAGTGTTTGGCGACGCGATGCACTTCGGCTTCGGTCAGCGTGGTCTGGCCACCGCGAAGGTGTTCCATTTCCGCGTCGACTTTCTGCGCGAAGACTTCAGGCGTCAGGGCCTTCACCAGAATCTTGATCCGCGCCTTGTACTTGTTGTCACGACGGCCATAGCGGTTGTAGACCCGCAGGATGGCGTCGAGGTAGCTCAACAGGTCTTGCCACGGCAGGAATTCATTGATGAACGCGCCCACCACCGGCGTACGGCCGAGGCCACCACCGACCAGCACACGGAAACCCAGTTCGCCAGCGGCGTTGTGCACCGGCTCAAGGCCGATGTCATGGACTTCGATGGCGGCACGGTCGGAGGTCGAACCGTTGATGGCGATCTTGAACTTGCGCGGCAAGTAAGCGAATTCAGGGTGGAACGTGGTCCACTGGCGAACGATCTCGCACCATGGGCGCGGGTCGATCAGCTCATCGGCCGCGACACCGGCGAACTGGTCGGTGGTGACGTTGCGCAGGCAGTTGCCGCTGGTCTGGATCGCGTGCATCTGCACGGTGGCCAGCTCAGCGAGAATGTCCGGGATGTCTTCCAGCGCCGGCCAGTTGAACTGCACGTTCTGCCGGGTGCTGATGTGGGCATAGCCCTTGTCGTAGTCGCGGGCGATCTTGGCCATCATTCGCGTCTGGCGCGAAGTCAGTTGGCCGTAAGGCACCGCCACCCGCAACATCGGCGCGAAGCGTTGGATATAAAGCCCGTTTTGCAGGCGCAGGGGGCGGAATTCTTCTTCGCTCAGCTCGCCTGCCAGATAGCGTCGGGTCTGATCACGGAACTGCTTGACGCGGTCCTCGATGATCCGCTGATCGTACTCGTCATATACGTACATATAAGTCCTGTTCTCAGGCTTGGGCCGGTCGGATCCCGTTGCGTTTTTTCGCCTGGAGGTCTCCGGTACTGCCTCGGCAATTCTGCGCGCACGGCCGCGCACTCCCTATGGAGCCGGGGCAAGATACCAGTTTGCAGTTATGCGCAAAAGTGATGTTTGAGTATATGTAAAGAACCAAAACGACTAACGAGAGCCGTTATTGATAAACCCGTATTTGTCGTGCGGGCAATCGTCGTCTTTACTGTGGTCGAGTCTTTATGCAATCACCGATAAAACCGACAAGAGGCGATGCAATGAGCAACCCTACCAAAGCGACAAAGCCTGACAGCACGGTCGATGCTTGGGCGATTCTGTTCCTGATCATCCTGGTCGTGGGCACTGCGGTATTTTGGGTCAGCCATCAATAACCGACCCCGTCCGGGCCCGGTTCCGACGATTGTCGGACAAAAGCCGGAATAAACGCCGTTTTCCGGGGCTTCGCTGGCTATAATGCGCGGCGAAATTTCGGGGGCTCGGACGTTAATGTTGAAGTTTTTCTACACCTTCTTGCTGATGCTTGGCGCGGCTTACGGCCCTGCTGCGCATGCGGAATCGGTGTTGTTCCTGAATCCCGGGAAGACGGATGAAACCTTCTGGGTCAGCTATTCGCAATTTATGCAGGCGGCTGCCACGGATCTGGGCATCGATCTGCGGATTCTCTATTCCCAACGCATGCCCGAACTCACCGTGGCGCAAGCCCGTCTTGCGCTGCAAGGTCCTGATCGTCCGGACTATCTGGTGTTCGTCAACGAACAGTATGTCGCTCCGCAAATTTTGCGTCTGGCCCAAGGCAGCGGGGTCAAACTGTTCACGGTCAACGCTGCGCTGACGGCCAACCAGCTGAGTCTGTTGGGCGAACGCTCCGATCGATTGGGCAGCCTGGTGCCGAACGACGAGGAGGGCGGTTACCTGATGCTCAAGGATCTGATCCGCCAGCATCCCCCGGTAGCGCCCGGCGAGGTCATCGAGCTACTGGCGTTTTCCGGCTTGAAGATCACACCGTCGGCGCAGTTGCGCGAGCAAGGCATGATGCGCGCCTTGGCCGAGCACCCTGAAGTGCGTTTGCGCCAACTGGTTTACGGCGGCTGGACCCAGGGCCGGGCCTATGAACAAGCCAAATTGCTGTTCCGGCGTTATCCGAAGGTCTCGCTGGTGTGGTCGGCCAATGACGAAATGGCGTTTGGCGCCATGCAGGCGTATTCGGAGACGGGTGGAGTGCCCGGCAAAGATGCGTTGTTCAGCGGAGTGAACGCGTCGCCCGCCGCGTTGCAGGCGATGGTTGACGGGCGCTTGAGCGTATTGTTGGGCGGACACTTCACGTTGGGCGGTTGGGCGCTCGTGGAGTTGCATGACCATGAACAGGGCGTGGACCTGGACCAGTACGGCGGGCGCGACCGGCTGATTCCGTTACTGCAATTGATCGACAAGGCCCAGGCCAAGCGGTTGCTGGCCATGGGCGCATCGCCGAATTACGGGGTGAACTTCCGTCGCTTGTCGGCCAAGGGGCGGCCGACGTCCTATCGCTATCCGTTCAGCCTGAAAACCCTGATGCACTAACGTCCCGCCAGATGCACCACCAATTGCACGATGCCAAACAGCGTCAGGGCAAACACCGCCGTGAACAGAATCCCCAGAATCACGAAATGACTCGGCTTGCCGTGGGTGAAATCCCGCGCCCGGTTCTTCCCGCTCTGCACCCCGAACGCCGCAGCCATGACACTGTGCAGCATCTGCCAGAAGCTCGGCGGCTTGTTGTCGACTGGATCGTCCATAAACCCCTCGTCACTTATGTGTGAGAGCTAAGCATAGACAATCCCCGGCATGCACAAACCAAATGTGGGAGCGGGTTGATCCGCACATTTGTGAACGACCCAAAACAACTGTGGGAGCGGGCTTGCTCGCGAGGGGGCCGTAACATCCAACACTTTCGCTGACTGTTACACCGTCTTCGCGAGCAAGCCCGCTCCCACAGGGGATCTCTGTTGGCCACAGTATTGTGGCCATGACACTGGGTTAGTTGTCGTAACCGAGGTTCGGTGCCAGCCACCGCTCAGTCACGCTCAATTCCTGCCCTTTACGCGACGTGTAGCTCTGCACCTGGTCTTTGTCGATCTTGCCTACCGCAAAATATTGCGCCTGCGGGTGAGCGAAATACCAGCCGCTGACCGCCGCTGCCGGGAACATTGCGTAGTGCTCGGTGAGGAACACACCGCTGCGGCCAGCCTGCATTTCGCTGGCTTCAGGGTCGAGCAAGGCAAACAGGGTGCTTTTCTCGGTGTGATCCGGGCAGGCCGGATAGCCGGGAGCAGGGCGGATGCCGGTGTATTGCTCTTTGATCAGCGCCTCGTTGTCGAGCGTCTCATCCTTGGCGTAACCCCAGTAGTCTTTACGCACTTGCTGGTGCAGCCATTCGGCGCAGGCCTCGGCCAAACGGTCGGCCAGAGCCTTGACCATGATCGAGTTGTAATCGTCGCCAGCGTCTTGATAGGCCTTGGCCACTTCTTCTGCACCGATGCCGGCGGTGGTGATGAAGCCACCTACGTAGTCGGTGATTTCGCTGTCCTTCGGCGCGACGAAGTCGGCGAGGGAGAAGTTTGGCTTGCCGTCGGTCTTGATGATTTGTTGACGCAGGTGATGCAGCTTGGCCAGTGGCTTGCCGTCATCGCCATAGACTTCGATGTCATCCTCGCGCACCTGGTTGGCCGGCCAGAAGCCAAACACTGCGCGGGCGCTGATGAGTTTTTCGTCGATCAGTTTGGCAAGCATTTCCTGGGCGTCGGCGTACAGCGCGGTGGCGGCTTCACCGACCACTTCGTCCGTGAGGATGCGCGGGAACTTGCCGGCCAGGTCCCAGGAGATAAAGAACGGCGTCCAGTCGATGTACTCGGCCAGCACCTTCAGATCAATGTTGTCCAGCACACGCGATCCGGTAAAGGTCGGTTTGACCGGCTCATAGGCGCTCCAGTCGAACTGCGGCTTCTTGGCGATGGCGGCCGGGTAGCTCAGGCGTTCGGTGCGGGCGCTGCGGTTGGCGGTGCGCTCGCGAACGTCGATGTATTCCAGGCGGGTCTTCTCGACAAACGCCGGTTTCAATTCCTTGGACAGCAACTGCGTCGCCACGCCCACGGCGCGGGAGGCGTCGGTGACGTAGATCACCGCATCGTTGCTGTACTTCGGCTCGATCTTCACCGCCGTGTGCGCCTTGGAAGTGGTCGCGCCACCGATCATCAGGGGTAAATGGAAGTCCTGACGCTGCATCTCACGGGCGACGTGGACCATTTCATCCAGCGAAGGCGTGATCAGACCGGACAGGCCGATGATGTCGCACTTCTGCTCCTTGGCAACCTGCAGGATCTTCTCCGCCGGGACCATCACGCCGAGGTCGACGATGTCGTAGCCGTTACAACCCAGCACCACGCCGACGATGTTCTTGCCGATGTCGTGCACGTCGCCTTTCACCGTGGCCATCAGGATCTTGCCCTTGGCTTGCGGCTTGTCACCTTTTTCCAGCTCGATGAACGGGATCAAGTGGGCTACGGCTTGCTTCATCACACGAGCGGATTTCACTACTTGCGGCAGGAACATTTTGCCGGCACCGAACAGGTCGCCGACGATGTTCATGCCGGACATCAGCGGGCCTTCGATCACTTCGATCGGGCGGGCGAACGACTGGCGCGATTCTTCGGTGTCTTCAACGATGTGCGTGGTGATGCCCTTGACCAGCGCATGCTCCAGACGCTTGTTGACGTCCCAGTTGCGCCACTCTTCGGTCTCGGCTTCCTTGACGCTGCCGTCGCCCTTGTACTTGTCGGCAATGGCGAGGAGGGCGTCAGTGCCGTTCGGAGTGCGGTTGAGTACTACGTCTTCAACCGCGTCGCGCAGCTCGGCCGGGATCTGGTCGTAGATCTCCAGCTGGCCGGCGTTGACGATGCCCATGGTCAGGCCGTTGCGGATCGCATACAGCAGGAACACCGAGTGAATCGCCTCGCGCACCGGGTTGTTGCCACGGAACGAGAACGACACGTTGGAAACGCCGCCCGAGGTCAGCGCGTACGGCAGCTCGTCGCGGATGTAGGCGCAGGCGTTGATGAAGTCCACGGCGTAGTTGTTGTGTTCTTCAATGCCGGTGGCCACGGCAAAGATGTTCGGGTCGAAGATGATGTCTTCCGGCGGGAAGCCGACTTCGTTGACCAGAATGTCGTAGGAGCGTTTGCAGATTTCTTTCTTGCGCGCTTCGGTGTCGGCCTGGCCGGCTTCGTCGAACGCCATCACGACGACTGCGGCACCGTAGCGCTTGCACAGTTTGGCGTGGTGAATGAATTGCTCGACGCCTTCTTTCATGCTGATCGAGTTGACGATGCCCTTGCCCTGAATGCATTTCAGGCCGGCTTCGATCACTTCCCACTTCGAGGAGTCGATCATGATCGGCACGCGGGAGATGTCCGGTTCACCGGCAATCAGATTGAGGAAGGTCACCATGGCCTTCTTCGAATCGAGCATCCCCTCGTCCATGTTGATGTCGATGATCTGCGCGCCGGCTTCAACCTGTTGCAGGGCGACTTCCAGCGCTTCGGTGTAATTGTCTTCACGGATCAGCCGGGCGAACTTGGCGGAACCAGTGATGTTGGTGCGCTCGCCGACGTTGACGAACAACGAACTGCGATCGATGGTGAACGGTTCCAAACCGGAGAGGCGGCAAGCCTTCGGGATTTCCGGAATAACACGTGGCGCATAACCGGCCACGGCGTTGGCGATGGCTTCGATGTGGCCCGGCGTGGTGCCGCAGCAGCCGCCGACGATGTTGAGGAAGCCGCTCTGGGCGAACTCCTCGATGACCTTGGCGGTTTCCGACGGCAATTCGTCGTATTCGCCGAATTCGTTCGGCAGGCCGGCGTTCGGGTGCGCCGAAACGTGGGTGCCGGCCTTGTTCGACAGCTCTTCCAGGTACGGACGCAACTCACTGGCACCGAGGGCGCAGTTCAGGCCGACGGAGATTGGCTTGGCATGGGCCACCGAGTTCCAGAACGCTTCGGTGGTCTGGCCGGACAGGGTGCGGCCGGAGGCGTCGGTGATGGTGCCGGAGATCATGATCGGCAGTTCGACGCCCAGCTCTTCGAACACCCCTTGCACGGCGAAGATCGCCGCTTTGGCGTTCAGTGTGTCGAAAATGGTTTCGATCAGGATCAGGTCGGCGCCACCTTCGATCAGGCCTTTGGTGGCCTCGGTGTAGTTTTCCACCAGTTCATCGAAGGTCACGTTGCGATAGCCGGGGTTGTTCACGTCCGGCGACAGCGAGCAGGTGCGGCTGGTCGGGCCGAGGACGCCGGCAACGAAGCGCGGCTTGTCCGGGTTCTCCAGGGTTTTCGCATCGGCGACCTTGCGCGCCAGGCGGGCACCTTCTACGTTCAGTTCGTAGGCCAGCTCTTCCATGCCGTAATCGGCCATGGAAATCCGGGTGGCATTAAAGGTGTTGGTTTCCAGAATGTCGGCGCCGGCATCCAGGTAGGCTTTCTCGATGCCGCCAATCACGTCAGGGCGGGTCAGCACCAGCAGGTCGTTGTTGCCCTTGACGTCGCTCGGCCAGTCGGCGAAGCGTTTGCCCCGGTAATCCTGCTCTTCGAGCTTGTAGCTCTGGATCATCGTGCCCATGCCGCCATCGAGAATCAGGATGCGCTCTTTGAGGGCGTGCTTGAGAGCTTGAAGGCGAACACTGCGATCGGACATTGGGACTACTCGAAAAGACCATGACGAAGGGCCGGGATAATAGCAAACCTGTGCGGTTTTAGAGCATGTCCCGGTTTTTCATGAATATCGCTCATGTTGGGGCGCGTGCTGGCCCGGTAGAATCGCGGCGTTTTTTCAGGATCAGGATCAGGGACATGTCGTATCGCGTCATCACCAGCATATTTATGCTGCTTTTAAGCTGGGGTGCCGTTGCGCAAGGTCCGGCGATTTCCTACACGCAGGATATCCAACCGATCTTCACCGAAAAGTGCGTGGCCTGCCATGCCTGCTACGACTCCGCCTGTCAGCTCAATCTGGGCAGCGGTGAAGGGGTGTCGCGTGGCGCGACCAAATCCCCGGTCTACGATGGCGAACGCAGCCAGGCCGCCGCGCCGACCCGGTTGTTTTATGACGCGTTCGGTAAACGCGCCTGGCAGCAGAAGGGCTTCTATTCGGTCCTTGACGCCCAAGGCAGCCAGGCTGCTTTGATGGCGCGAATGCTGGAGCTGGGCCACACAACCCCGCTGCAACCCAATGCCAAGTTGCCGCAAGACATCGTCCTGGGCTTGAACCGGGAAAACATGTGCGCCATGCCGGCGGAGTTCGGCGGCTACGCCAGCACCCATCCGAAAGAAGGCATGCCGCTGGCGGTCACCGGCCTGACCGACCAGCAATACCAGACGCTGCAACGCTGGCTGGCCTCCGGCGCGCCCATTGATGAGCAAGGCCTGGTGCCTTCAGCGAAAGAAGCGTTACAGGTGGTGCAGTGGGAAAATCTGCTCAATTCGCCGGGTGCCAGACAAAGCCTGGTCGGCCGCTGGTTATTCGAGCATTGGTTCCTCGCTCATCTCTATTTCAAGGACGGCGAGCCGGGGCACTTCTTCCAGTGGGTCCGTTCGCGAACCCCGACTGGCCAGCCGATCGATCTGATCAATACCCGGCGCCCGAACGACGATCCGGGCACTCAGGTGTATTACCGCTTGTGGCCGGTGCAAGGCGTAATCGTGCACAAGACCCACATCACCTATCCGCTGAGCGCAGCGAAGATGGCGCGGATCAAAAGCCTGTTTTACAACGGTCAATGGCAGGTCAACGCCTTGCCGGGGTACGGTCCGGAACGCCGGGCCAATCCGTTCACCACTTTCGAAGCGATCCCGGCGCAGGCGCGTTATCAGTTCATGCTCGATAACGCCGAATACTTTGTGCGCACCTTCATTCGTGGGCCGGTCTGCCGTGGCCAGATTGCTACCGACGTGATCCGTGATCACTTCTGGGCACTGTTCCAGGCGCCGGAACACGACCTCTACATCACCGACCCGAACTACCGCGGCCAGGCCACGCCGTTGCTGGCGATGCCGGGGCAGAACGACGATGTGGGCAGCGTCCTGAGCCTGTGGCATGACTACCGCAACAAACGCAACGAGTACGAAGCGCTGCGTCGAGACAATTACGGGGAATTGCCAGCACCGAGTTGGTCGACCTTGTGGGCGGGCAATGACAACGCGCTGTTGAGCATCTTTCGGCATTTCGACAGTGCTTCGGTAAACAAAGGCCTGATCGGCGACGTGCCGCAAACCCTCTGGCTGTTCGACTTTCCGCTGTTGGAGCGCACGTATTATCAGTTGGCGGTCAACTTCGACGTGTTCGGCAACGTGTCGCACCAAGCGCAGACGCGCCTGTATTTCGACCTGATCCGCAACGGCGCAGAGCAGAATTTCCTGCGCCTGATGCCGGCCGATTCACGGGACGATTACCTCAACGATTGGTATCAGGCCGGCGGCCAATTCAAGATGTGGCTGGATTACGAAGCCATCGACAACGACACGCCAACGGCGCTGAAACTGGATGAGAAAGATCCCAAACGCGACTTCGCGATGCAGTTGTTGACCCGTTACGGCGAACTCAATGCCAGGCCCGATCCAATCAACCGCTGCGATGGCGCTTACTGCTCGCGGCCGAACATCGACCCGGCATTGCAGAGTGCCGAGCAGGCCTTGAGTCGCCTGACGTCACGCCCGGCGGCGGGTTTGAAGGTCATCGATCAGTTGCCGGAGGCGACCATGCTGCGCATCGAGACGGCGAGCGGCAAGCGCGAGGTCTACAGCCTGTTGCGCAACCGGGCCCACAGCAATGTGGCGTTCCTGCTCGGTGAGTCGCGGCGTTATCAGCCAGGGCTCGACACCGTGACGATTTTTCCGGGCGTGCTCAGCAGCTATCCGAATTTCATGTTCAACATTCCGGCCGACCAGGTGCCGGCGTTCGTCGATGCCATGGAAAACGCCAAGGACGCGCACCGTTTCGAGAAAATCGTCGAGCGCTGGGGTATTCGCCGCAGCCATCCGCAGTTCTGGTTCTACTTCCATGACCTGAGCCGCTACATCCACGAAACCGAGCCGGTGGAAGAGGGCGTGCTGGACATGAACCGGTACGAGAATCTTTGATCGACCTTTAAGGGTGAGCAGGTGTCGGATTTCATAGGCACCGCCAATCCCTTGTGGGAGCGAGCCTGCTCGCGATAGCGGTGTATCAGGCAAATCAATATCGACTGACACTCCGCTATCGCGAGCAGGCTCGCTCCCACAGCGGATGTGTGGTGGTTTGGAGATTAGCGATCGGAGGGCCACCATGTTGATTTCAGTACAGGCACTGCGCGCCGTCGCGGCCTGGACGGTGGTCTGCCACCATTTTATGCAGATTTTCTTCGACTTCCAGGCCCGTGGCCCGGTGGGGCAGATGTTCATCGATAAGGGCGCGGTGGGCGTTGATATCTTCTTTGTCATCAGCGGGCTGGTGATCTTCCTGTCCACCGAAGGCAAATCGCTGCCGCCCGGGCGGTTTCTTCTGTATCGACTGTTTCGCATCGTTCCGGCGTACTGGCTGTACACGGTGCTGATGGCGCTGGTGGTCGTGTTCGCACAGCCTGTATTGCCGGATCAGACGATCGACTGGTCGCATTTCCTGCTGTCGCTGTTGTTCATTCCCACGGAAAACCCCGGCGGCTACGGGATTTATCCGACGCTTAATGTCGGCTGGACGCTGAACTACGAAATGCTCTTCTACGTGCTGTTTGCCTGGGCATTGCTGTTTCGCTTGCAGGTTCGGCTGCTGATTGTTGGCGCGCTGTTGTTTGTGGTGTGTCAGGCCTGGACCGGATATGGCTGGATCAGCGAGTTCTACCATTCGGACATTGTTTATGAGTTTCTGCTGGGGATCGCCATCGGCATGATTTACCGGCGCGGCTGGATCAAACCCGGTTTCTGGCTGCCCTTGCTGGGGATTGGCGGCGCATTGCTGGCGATTTATAACCTGGCACCGCAGCCACGTTTCATCGCCTGGGGCGTGCCCAGTGCGGTGCTGGTGATGGCGTGCATGGCGCTGGAACGCTTTTTCGAGAACACCCGGCTGTTCAAGGTGCTCGGCGATTGTTCCTACTCGGTGTACCTGATGCACGTGCTGGTGCTGTCTGCCGGCGGATTTTTCGCACAGCGTTATGGGGTAAATCCCTACGTGATGTTCGCTGTTTGCGTGCTGACCATCGGTGTGGCCTCCTGGGCAAGTTACGAATTTGTGGAAAAAAGCAGCTATCGGTGGCTTAAAGGCTGGATTGACGGCGAATCGGCAAGCAACGTTGTTCCGGCTCTTTCCCGACAAAAATACTAGGACTTTGTACGGCGCGATGATTGGCGTAAACTGCGCCCAAGCCTGCGAGGAGTTTCCATGACCGCTATTACCATCACTGACGCCGCCCACGATTATCTGGCTGATCTGCTCTCCAAGCAGAACACCCCGGGTATCGGCATCCGCGTCTTTATCACCCAGCCTGGCACCCAGTACGCCGAAACCTGCATTGCCTACTGCAAGCCGGGCGAAGAGAAACCTGAAGACACCGCGCTGGGGCTGAAAAGCTTCACCGCTTACATCGATTCGTTCAGCGAAGCTTTCCTGGACGACGCGGTTGTCGACTACGCCACCGACCGCATGGGCGGCCAGCTGACGATCAAGGCGCCCAACGCCAAAGTGCCGATGGTCAACGCCGACAGCCCGGTCAACGAGCGTATCAACTATTACCTGCAAACCGAGATCAACCCGGGGCTGGCCAGCCACGGCGGTCAGGTCAGCCTGATCGATGTGGTCGAAGACGGCATCGCGGTGCTGAAGTTCGGCGGCGGCTGCCAGGGCTGTGGCCAGGCAGACGTCACCCTTCGCGAAGGCATCGAGCGCACCTTGCTCGAGCGCATTCCCGAGCTCAAGGGTGTACGCGATGTGACTGACCACACGCAGAAAGAAAACGCCTACTACTAAGGTGTTCGCTGCGAAATGAAAAAACGGCACCCGTGAGTGCCGTTTTTTTATGGGTGATCGATTATCTGTGAGTGAATGGACTTACCTGTGGCGAGGGGATTTATCCCCGTTGGGCAGCGAAGCGGCCCCCTGCATTCTTCCGGGTGCACCTCGCAATCAGGTTTAGCGACGGCTTCGCCGCCGAACGGGGCGGTGCGACGTTTCGCTAAATCCCCTCACCACAGAGCCACTTATCTCAGCGTTGTGCTTGGCTCAGGGCCTGTAGAGATGCGCATGCCCCGCGCGATACAGCGACGACTCGCTGAACTGATCACTTCCCAACACCCGGCCCACCAGAATTAACGCCGTACGCCGAAACCCTTTCGCCGCAACCTTCCCGGCAATGTCCTCAATCGTCCCCACCACCCAATCCTGATCCGGCCAGCTCGCTCGGTGAATCACCGCGATCGGGCAGTCTGCGCCGTAATGCGGCAGCAATTGGGCGATGATCTTTTCCAGATGCTGCACGCCCAAATGAATCGCCATGGTCGCCCCATGCTGCGCCAGGCTCCCCAGTTCTTCACCGGCCGGCATCACGGTCTTGTCGGCATAGCGGGTCAGAATCACACTCTGTGAGACGTCGGGCAGCGTCAGTTCCGCCCCCAAGAGCGCCGCACACGCCGCCGTCGCCGTGACCCCGGGAACGATTTCAAACGCAATCCCGAGTTCACGCAGATAGCGAATCTGCTCACCAATCGCCCCATAAAGACTCGGATCACCGGAATGCACCCGCGCGACGTCCTGACCGTTGGCGTGGGCGGTCTTGATCAGTTCGATGATCTGCTCCAGGTGCAATTCAGCGCTGTTGACCACCTGTTCGGCACAATGGCCTTCGAGCACCGCGGCAGGCACCAAAGAGCCGGCATAGATGATCACCGGGCAACTGCGAATCAGCCGTTGGCCTTTGACGGTGATCAGTTCCGGGTCGCCGGGACCTGCGCCAATGAAGTAGACGGTCATCGTCCGTTCCTTTGAATAAAGAGTCTGTTGGAAAAAGGGCTCGGGCAACGCTTGATATGAAGATTGCTCATGATCGGAGGTGGGGATTATCGGGGATCTTACGCAACGCAGGCCAATGCGAGGGTGGCCTGGGCATATTTTTGTCGTGAAATCAGCAGTTTCGCCGGTGCCTTGGCCAGGTGTTCGGCCAGGGCCAGGGCGGCACTTTCCGCCACGCCGTAGCAGCCGGTGCGTTCGAACGCGATGTCCGAATGGTGGCTGAGTTGCGGTTTGTAACCTTTCAATTGCTCACTGCTGAAATACATCAGCGGCAACGCGAGTTGTTCGGCGAGTTCGACCAGGCCAGGCTCATCACGCTTCAGGTCGATGCTGGCCAGGGCCTTGATCTGGTGAAGTCCGATTTTATGAGCCTGCAGTGCCTGATCGAGTAACGCCCGCAGCGTGCTGGCGGGGCAGCCGCGCTGGCAGCCCAGGCCGACCACTAAAGTCGGCGCCGTGCAGGTATCAATCATGCGTGGTATTGGCCATCGCTTTTGCGGCGGAACAACCAGGCGCTGATCAGGCCCAGGGCCAGCCAGAACGCGATGTTGGTCAACTGCGAAGCGATTTTGAACTGCGCTTCGAGGGCTTCCGGAGCGAGCATCGAGTGCACTTCCGGTTGTGGCGCGCCGACTACGTGCGGAACGGCGAGAATCGCCACGCCGAGGATCTTCATCAGCCAGTGGCGGCTGAACACAATCAACGCAATGCCGGCGGCGGTGGAAGCGGCCGTACAGATCCACCAGAGTTGCCGTTGGGCCAGATCAGCCGCGGCAGTGCCCGGCAGTTCAGGCGGCAGGCCGAGGGTCGGCGCGAGCACGAAGGTCGCGTAACCGGCCAGGCCCCAGAGCAGGCCCTGAGAGGTTTTGGTCGGTGCACGCAAGGTGTAGAGACCGGCGAGCATCAGGGCGAAACCGACAGCCACCACCAGATTGCCACCCGTGGTCGACAGCAGGCGCTGCCAGCCGTCTTCCGGCTCCCAGGCTTCGGCGTCGTGAGTGTGAGCGGCGACACCGGCGGCGTGCTCGTGGACTTCAACCGCGGCCGGCTCGGATTTTTCGTAGGTTTCGGCCTGCAGAATCAGCGGTGACACCCAGAAACTTTGCAGCAGGGTCAGCAACAGGGCGGCCAGCAGCCCGCTGAAACCTGCGGTTTGCGCAATACGCTTGATCATGTCGACAGGTCTCAATGGCACGGGAAGGCGGAGCTGTGACGGGTATCGTGCGCGGCGTTGTGCACCGCTTCGATGTGCGAGAAACCGGCGAAATAGACGAGACACGCGCCGAGGATCGACGCACACACGGCGGCGGTCAGGCGTTGGCTCAGGGTTGTGGTGGTGCTGGCGGTGCTGTGGCCGGTGCTGCTGATGATCGACATGGCGCTTCCCTCTGGTCTGTCAGCGGGTGAATAGAGCGCATGGAAGACCCCTGCGAGTCGGGCACGCAGAGGTTCAACAGCGCCCGCCCACCGCGGGTTTGTTATTCAGTGATCGTAGTGGTCACTTTGTGTTGCGGGCCGGTCTCCGGGCTCACGAGGGGTGCTGGCTTTCGCCGGAACCTGCAAGCATCACCTTCCCATGCCGAACTGCTGGCACAGTGGATCTGACGCTTCGCTCGCTTACCGTTGCGGGGGCAGCACCGGACTGACATGGCTTTGAGTAAAGCACATGATTCACCGGTTTCCCGTTTCACCCTGTGAAGGGCACCCGTAACAAGGCGTGTAGGAGAGCATGGGCGGGGGTTTGGCGTCAATTGCCATGGGTTCTCATTCGACACCCAATACCTGTGGCGAGGGAGCTTGCTCCCGCTGGGTTGCGAAGCGACCCCCGGCATTCCTTCAGGCGTACCTCTCAAGCAGGTATTGCGACGGCTTCGCCGCCGAACGGGAGCAAGCTCCCTCGCCACAGGGGGGCGTGAGGTCTCACGAGACATTGACCCGCCCCCACACGATGCGTAGCCTTGCGCTTTCGAGGTTCTTCGGCATTTGCCGAAGCTAAGAAGGGAACGCGGTCGATGCCGCGGCTGCCCCCGCAACTGTGAACGGTGATGTTCGCTGCCACGCCACTGCAAACCCTGTCCAGCGGGTTCGCGGGAAGGCGCAGCGAATGCCAATCTGCATTTGGCACACCGTCAGCCAGGAGACCTGCCTCGACACAGATTCTCACTACAACCGGGCGGGGTGATCCGGTGGCGAACTCTTCCGCGCGCGCCCGTCGCTGCGATTGTCGTCCCGTATGCCCGCCACCTTGCCAAAGGGCATCCGATGAAAACACTGGCCAAACTCCCCGTCACCATCGTTACCGGCTTCCTCGGCTCGGGCAAAACCACCTTGCTGCGGCACATGCTCGACAACGCGCAGGGCCGCCGCATCGCGGTGATCGTCAACGAGTTTGGCGAGCTGGGCATCGACGGCGAAATCCTCAAGCAATGCTCCATTGGCTGCACCGAAGAAGAAGCCAACGGCCGCGTCTACGAACTGGCCAACGGCTGCCTGTGCTGCACCGTCCAGGAAGAATTCTTCCCGGTGATGCGCGAACTCGTCGCCCGTCGCGGCGACCTTGATCACATCCTGATCGAAACCTCGGGCCTGGCCTTGCCAAAGCCGCTGGTTCAAGCCTTCCAGTGGCCGGAAATCCGCAGCGCCTGCACCGTTGACGCAGTCATCACCGTGGTCGACAGCCCGGCCGTTGCCGCCGGCACCTTCGCGGCTTTCCCGGACCAGGTCGACGCCCAGCGCAAACTCGACCCGAACCTGGACCACGAATCGCCGCTGCACGAGCTGTTCGCCGACCAACTGGCCAGCGCCGACCTGGTGATCCTCAACAAGGCCGACCTGATCAGCCCTGAAGACCTCGCCCGTGTACGCCTGGAAGTCGCCGAAGAGTTGCCGCCCGCCGTCAAAGTCATCGAAGCCAGCAGCGGCCGTGTGCCACTGGACGTGTTGATCGGCCTCGGTGCCGGTTCCGAAGAACACATCGACAGCCGTCACAGCCATCACGATTACCACCATGAAGGTGAAGACGATCATGATCACGACGCCTTCGATTCCATCTCCATCGAACTGCCGCAAGCCGACGAAAGCCTGCTGCTGGACGCGCTGACCCAACTGGTGGTCCAGCACGGCATCCTGCGCGTCAAAGGTTTCGCGGCGATTCCGAACAAGCCGATGCGCTTGCTGATCCAGGGCGTGGGCACGCGTTTCGACAAGCATTTCGACCGTCAGTGGGGCGCCGAAGAAGCGCGTACCACGCGCCTGGTGCTGATCGGCCAGGAACTGGACGCCACGCTGCTTGAAGCGCAATTGCGCGCCGCGCTCAGCGTTTAAGCCATGCACCTGCTCAGGACCCAGCCCGGCGGTTTCGTGTCGGATGACAACATTGCCGACCTTGGACAAACCCCCGCCGAGTTGGTGATCCTGTGCAGCGGCGATTCCAGCCTGGCGTTGCTCGCCGAAGCGGCGCAGCAGTTGCCCGACGATTACCCCAGCGTGCGTCTGGCCAACCCGATGCAGGTGCAGAATCACGCCTCGGTCGACCTGTATGTCGACGAAGTGCTGCGCCATGCCAAGGTGATCCTGATTTCGCTGCACGGCGGCATCGCCTATTGGCGTTACGGTGTCGAGCGTCTGGTGGAGCTGTCCCAACGTGGTGTGCAACTGATTCTGGTGCCCGGCGATGATCGTCCTGACCCGGAGCTCAGTGACCTGAGCACCGTGATAGCCGAAGACCGCGACCGGCTTTGGCAGTTTTTGCGTCAGGGCGGCATGGCCAATGCCCTGGATTTCTTCCGCTGTCTGGCCAATCGCTGGCTGGATCGCGACTACGCCTGGGCCGAGCCGCAAACCCTGCCGCGCACAGCGATTTACCATCCACAAAAAAGCCCCGCTGAACTGAGCGATTGGCAAGCCGACTGGCAGGCCGGTCAACCGGTGGCGGCGGTGCTGTTCTATCGCTCGCATTTGCAGGCGGCGAACACGGCGTTCATCGATGTTTTCTGCCAGCGTTTGCAGGCGGCGGGGTTGAACCCGTTGCCCGTTGCCGTGGCCAGTTTGAAAGAGCCCGGCTGCCTGACGGTGGTCGAGGACCTGCTGGACGAAGTCGAGGCGGGGGTGATTCTCAACACCACCGGCTTCGCGCAATCAAGCCCTGAAGCGCCGCATTTGCGGCCGTTTCGCCGCAACATTCCGGTGATCCAGGCGATTTGCGCCCAGGACAACGAGCCCGGTTGGCTCGCGAGCGAGCAGGGCCTCGGCCCGCGTGATCTGGCGATGCACATCGCGCTCCCGGAGCTGGACGGACGGATCATCAGCCGACCGATCAGCTTCAAGGACTTGGCGTGGCGCAGTGAGCGCAGTCAGTCGGACGTGGTGTGCTATCGGGCGCAACCGGAACGCATGGATTTCGTTGCCGAACTGGCGCGGCGCTGGATCGATCTGGCGCGGGTGCCAAACAGCGAAAAACGCATCGCGCTGATCCTCGCCAACTACCCGACCCGCGACGGTCGCATCGGCAACGGTGTCGGACTCGACACCCCGGCTGCCGCGCTGAACATCCTGCGTGCGCTGCACACCGAAGGCTATCCGCTGCCCGCCGAGTTGCCGGAAAGCGGCACTGCGTTGATTCAACAATTGCTCGGCGGCGTCAGCAACGACCTCGACACGATTGACCAGCGTCCCTGTCAGCAAAGCCTGGCGATGGACGACTATCGGGCGATGTTCAAGGCCTTGCCCGAAGCCAATCAGCAAGCCGTGCTGGAGCGCTGGGGCACGCCTGACAGCGATCCGATGTGCCGCGACGGACGCATGATGATCGCCGGGCTGCGCTTTGGCCTGACCTTCGTCGGCATTCAGCCGGCGCGGGGATATCAGGTCGACCCGAGCGCGGTGTATCACGACCCGGATCTGGTACCGCCCCACGGCTACCTGGCGTTCTACTTCTGGTTGCGCAACACCTATGGCGCCCACGGCGTGATTCACGTCGGCAAGCACGGCAACCTTGAATGGCTGCCGGGCAAAGGCGTCGGGCTCTGCGAAAACTGCTGGCCGGATGCGCTGCTCGGGCCGCTGCCGAATATCTATCCCTTTATCGTCAACGATCCGGGCGAGGGCGCCCAGGCCAAGCGTCGCACCCAAGCGGTGATCATCGACCACTTGATGCCGCCGCTGACCCGCGCCGAAACCTACGGACCGTTGCGCAACCTTGAGTTGCTGGCGGACGAGTATTACGAAGCGCAGTTGCTCGACCCGCGCCGCGCCCGGGAGTTGCAGCGCGACATCCTGCAACTGGTGCGCGACACGCACATCGACCGTGAACTGCAACTGGACGAAAAGCTCAACAGCGACGCCGATGCGGCGATCTGGTTGCCTCGGCTGGACACGTACCTGTGCGACTTGAAAGAGTCGCAGATCCGCGATGGCTTGCACATCTTTGGCGAGTCGCCGACCGGGCGTTTGCGCATTGATACGTTGTTGGCGCTGTTGCGGATCCCCCGTGGCGATGGTCGTGGGGCGCAATCGAGTCTGTTGCGGGCGTTGGCCAAGGCGTTCGAGTTGGGGTTTGATCCGCTGGATTGCGCGTTGGCCGAGCCGTGGACCGGACCGCGTCCCGTTGAACTGCAATCAATTAACGATGAAGTCTGGCGCACCGCCGGGGATACCCGAGAGCGCCTAGAACTGTTCGCCGCTCAACTCATCGCGCGAACTCTGAATACCGACGCCGAACCCCATGGGAACGATCCTCTGTGGCGAGGGAGCTTGCTCCCGTTGGTTCGCGAAGCGGACCCAGAAAATGGGACTGCTGCGCAGTCCAGCGGGAGCAAGCTTCCTCGCCACAAAAGCCCGCTCCCACAGGAGGCACCCTGGTCTGAAGTGAGCGCCATCCTCGACAGCCTGTGCGAAGTCGTCGCCCCGCGTCTGGATGCCTGCGGCCCCGCAGAAATGCGCGGCCTGCTCGATGCCCTGAGCGGTCGTTTCGTCCCGGCCGGTCCCAGCGGTGCGCCGAGTCGCGGTCGTCTGGACGTGCTGCCCACCGGGCGCAATTTCTATTCGGTGGACGTGCGCAACCTGCCAACCACCACCGCCTGGCGCATCGGTTTCCAGTCGGCGAACCTGATTCTCGAACGGCATTTGCAGGACCACGGCGATCACCTGCGCCAGCTCGGCCTGTCCGTCTGGGGCACGGCGACCATGCGCACCGGCGGCGACGACATCGCCCAGGCCATGGCCTTGATGGGCGTGCGCCCGGTCTGGGCCACTGGCAGTCAACGGGTCGACGACTTTGAAATCCTTCCGCTGAGCCTGCTCGACCGCCCGCGCGTGGACGTGACCTTGCGCGTGTCCGGGTTCTTCCGCGATGCCTTTGCCAACCTGATCCGCCTGTTCGACGCCGCCGTGCAAGCGGTCGCCGCGCTGGACGAACCGGACGACCTCAACCCGTTGGCCGCCAAAGTGCGCGCCGAGCGCGAAGCGTTGATGCAATCGGGCCTTGATGAAGAAGCGGCCAAGCGCCAGGCCGGGTGGCGCATTTTCGGGGCCAAACCCGGTGCCTATGGCGCAGGTGTGCAGGGCGCCATCGACGGTCGCCTGTGGCAAAGCCGCGAGGACCTGGCCGAGGTTTACCTGAATTGGGGCGGCTACGCTTACGGCGGGTCCGATGAAGGCACCGCCGCTCGCGAACAATTCGCCCAGCGCCTGAGCCAGGTTCAGGCCGTGCTGCAAAACCAGGACAACCGCGAGCATGACTTGCTCGATTCCAACGACTATTACCAATTCCAGGGTGGCATGCTCGCCGCCGTGGAAAGCCTCAGCGGCGAAGCGGCGGCCAGTTACCATGGCGATCACAGTCAGCCAGACTTGCCGAAGATTCGCACCTTGAAGGAAGAGTTGAACCGGGTGATCCGCTCCCGGGCGGCGAATCCGAAGTGGATCGACGGGGTCAAACGTCACGGCTATAAAGGCGCGTTTGAATTGGCGGCGACGGTGGATAATCTGTTCGCGTTCGACGCTACGACTCAGCTGATCGACGATCATCAATACGCGTTGCTGGCGGATGCGTATTTGCTCGATCCGGCGACCCGGGATTTTGTCCGCGAGCATAATCCCCACGCGCTGCGCGACATGACCGAGCGCATGCTCGAGGCGCAACAGCGGGGGATGTGGCAGGAACCGGGGGCGTATCGCGAGGCGCTGGAAAACCTGTTGCTGGACATAGAAGAAGACAGCTGATGCGCCGCAGAACCTGTGGGAGCGGGCTTGCCCGCGAAGAGGCCCTCACATTCAACATTGATATCGACTGACCGGACGCTTCGCGGGCAAGCCACGCTCCCACAAGGTACAAGGTGTGCCTGCTATCGACCATGACCGAGTATTGAAAATGACCGACACCCCACATTTCCCGCTCTCCGCCGTGGTCGGCGCCGACGATCTGAAGCTCGCGCTCTACCTGACCGCCATCGATCCCAAGATCGGCGGCGTGCTGATCGAAGGCCCACGCGGCATGGCCAAGTCGACCCTCGCCCGAGGCCTGGCGGACTTGCTGGCCAGCGGTCAATTCGTCACCTTGCCCCTCGGCGCCACCGAAGAACGGCTGGTCGGCACCCTCGATCTCGACGCCGCCCTGAGCGAAGGCCGCGCACAATTTTCCCCCGGCGTATTGGCCAAGGCTGACGGCGGTGTGCTGTACGTCGATGAAGTCAATCTGTTGCCCGACCACCTCGTCGACCTGTTGCTCGACGTGGCCGCCAGCGGCACCAACCTGATCGAGCGCGACGGGATTTCCCATCGGCATTCGGCGAAGTTCGTCCTGATCGGCACCATGAACCCGGAAGAGGGCGAACTGCGGCCGCAACTGCTTGACCGTTTTGGCCTGAACGTCGCCCTCAGTGGTCATACAGCACCGGCCGAACGCGGGCAGATCATCCGTCGGCGTCTGGATTTCGACAGCGATCCCCAAGGTTTCTGCGTCGAGTGGGAAAGCCAGCAACAGTCGTTGCGAGAACGTTGCCAGAAGGCGCGCAGCGCATTGGCAAGCATCCCTCTGGATGATGCAGCACTGGCGCAGATCACCGAGCGCTGTTTTGCCGCCGGTGTCGATGGCCTGCGCGCCGATCTGGTCTGGTTGCGCGCGGCCCGGGCCCACGCCGCCTGGCGAGGAGCGGGTGCGATCAGCGAGGAAGATATCGACGCCGTTGCCGAGTTCGCCCTGCGTCATCGCCGTCGCGAGCCATCGCCTCCGGCGCCGCAACACAATCAGTCACCCTCGGCGCAGTCTTCCAGCCCGAGCGAGGGCCAGGGCCAATGGGGTGAAATGCCCGCTCAGGCGCTGCCGGTCGGCGCCCGCCGTGAAGTGCCGAGCTGGCCAAAAAAGCCCTAGGCATTCGCCCTCGATCTGACGCGGGGGCGAATGCCAGACCCCGCGCAGGACGGCTGGATAACGGTAAACAGGGCAAGCGCCACGCCGCGCGCAGCGGCTCGATCAACTGGCCCGGCACCTTGCTCAATGGCCGGCCGCGTCAGCGCAGCGATGTGCTGTTCCACCTGCGCACCCGTTGCCCTCATGAACTGTGGCTGGTGATCGTTGACGCATCGGCCTCGACTCGCCGTCATCAGGCATTGAGCGATGCCAAGGGGTTGCTCGCGCAAGTGTTCGACGATGCGTATCGACAGCGCGCGCGCCTGGCTTTGCTGACCGCCAGCGGCCAGGCGCCGAAGTGGCAGGTGCAAGGCTTGAAAGCGTCGACGGGGTTGCGTGCCTGGCTCGATGGCTTGGGTGCGGGCGGCGGTACGCCGATGTTGGCTGCGCTGGGCGAAGCGGGGCGCTGGCTTGCGGCGCGACAAAAACGCTTTCCGGCGGAACAGCAAAGGCTGCTGCTGGTGACCGATGGGCGATTGAAGGAATGGCCGGGGTTGCCGGTTCTGGATTGTCCGGGATTATTGATTGATATCGAGCGCGGGCCGATTCGATTAGGGCGGGCCAGACAGATGGCGGCAGAGTTGCAGGCGGATTATCGGCACATTGATGCGCTGGTTTCAGGCTGAGGACTGTGTTGTCTGCAAGGGCTCCTTCGCGAGCAAGCCCGCGACCACAGGGGACCTGTGGCGTTCACAAACCCTGTGGGAGCGGACTTGCTCGCGAAGGCATCACCTCGATTCCGGATATTCATGGCGAATCCGCATCGCTCCCCTATGCTCTGAATGCATTCGATCAAAGGAATGAATCATGCGCGTACTGGCCGTCAACCCCCAGAACGACTTCCGCGTCAAAGTCTACGCCGGCACCAATGGTGTGCTGTTGGCCATGGACGTGGCCGAACCCCGTCGCAAAGGCCTGCTGGGTTTCGCCATCGAAAAACAGCAGGGGAGCAAGCCCTGGCTGTTTTTGTTCAATAGCCTGACGTTCCCGGGCAAGGCCCATACCTTCCCCCAATATCGCGCCACCCCGAGCGATATCGCGCCGTTTCAGAAATTTCGCTGGGCCGATTACGCGGTCAATCCGGGGCTGACCATCCATTACCGAATCTATCTGGCCTACGGCAGCGTCGATGCGCCGCAACTGGGTGAGTTCCTGGAGGTGACGGTCATTTCCGATGACGGTCATCCCGGCAACCAAAGCGTCAATTTCAACCGCGCCGTGGCTGCCAGCCAGGCATTCCAGCGCAAGTTTCCCGAGCTCGACACACTCCTCAGCGGCCAAGACAGACTGCCCATCGAAGCCTGGCCCGATGCCCCGCGCCAGTGGCTGGAGAACGGGCTGCTCGGGCGTTTGCTGGGGTTTATCGAGCGGGCCGTCGATGGCCAGTGGGCACTGGATATCGCCATCTACGAGTACCAGTTGCCGGTGATTGTCGAGGCGGTGAACGCGGCGCAGGAACGGGGCGTGGACCTTCGCGTCCTTTATCACGCGCAACCAGACGAAGACACCACCGCCATGAACGAGGCGAGCCTGGAAAAGATCCCGGCGGCTAACAAGCGCGGGCGCGTCACCCACAGTATTTTTCACAACAAGTTTATGGTCCTGAGCCGGCTCGACGGCGCGGGTCTGCGTCAGCCTGAAGCGGTGCTCTGCGGCAGCACTAACTTCACCCCTAACGGCATCTACCGCCAGGCCAACGTGGTGCATGTGCTGGACGATCCTCGGGTCGGCGCCAGCTACCTGCAAATGTTCGAGCAGGTCTGGAGCACACCGGCGGACGTCGGTGCCACGCGGAAATGGATCACGCAACACAACCCGATGGACCCGACGCAACCGATATTCGCCGGCTTTTCCCCGCGCTCGGGTCAGGGCGACTTGCATGAGTTCGTCGACATCATCAATGCGGCGAAAAAAGACCTGCTGTTCGTCACCGCGTTCACCTTGCCCGACGCCATCCTCAATGCGTTACTCGGCGAACCCCACGACGACATTTTGCGCTATGGCCTGCAAAACTCCGCGAGCAAGATCACCGGATTTCACGCCGACCGCACCGCCGAGTTCACCACGGTTGCGCTGCTCAATACCGGCCTGGAAGGTTGGCTCCTGGAAAGCAAGGAAGGCCAGAAGGGCAACCTGCTGGTGCACACCAAAGCCATCGTCACGGATTTCACTAGCGATTCGCCGACGATCATCAGCGGTAGCCATAACCTCAGTGCGGCAGCCAGTCACAGCAATGACGAAAACTACCTGATCATCCGCGGCGATACTGACCTGGCGGACCGTTATGGTCTGGAATTGCTGCGGTTTTATGAGCATTACCGGTTTCGCTATTACGCGAAAAAACTGGCGCTCAAGCAGGTCAAGCCGTTGGCGGCGGATGACCGTTGGACTGATGATTATTATGTTGAGGGGAATTTGCGGCAGTTGTCGCGACTGCGTTTTTCCGGGCAGTAATTGCTGACCTCACAGACCCCATCGCGAGCAGGCTCGCTCCCACATTGGATCTCCTTATGACGAAGATCCTTGTGGGAGCTAGCCTGCTAGCGATGGGGGCGACACGGTTTCAGCGCGTCAGCGAAACAGATTCGTGCGCGCCAACTCAATCACCTCATCCCCACGCCCGCTCATCACCGCTTTGAGCATGTACAAACTGAACCCTTTGGCTTGTTCCAGCTTGATCGACGGCGGCATCGCCAGTTCCTGGGTCGCCGTTATTACGTCCACCAGCACCGGCCCGTCATGGGTCAGCGCCCGGCGCAAGGCCGGTTCCAGCGCCTCGGATTCCTCGACGCGAATCCCCAGAATGCCCATGGCGTTGGCCATCGCGGCGAAGTCGGGGTTGTGCAGGTCGGTGCCGGTGTCCAGCAGTCCGCTGGATTTCATTTCCATCGCCACGAAGCCGAGCGAGGCATTGTCGTAGACGATGATTTTCACCGGCAGCTTCAGTTGCGC
This sequence comes from Pseudomonas sp. 31-12, assembly GCF_003151075.1. NCBI lineage: Bacteria > Pseudomonadati > Pseudomonadota > Gammaproteobacteria > Pseudomonadales > Pseudomonadaceae > Pseudomonas > Pseudomonas sp. 31-12. Next base: position 3,840,198 of record NZ_CP029482.1, on the reverse strand, counting down.
CAGCGAGATGAAATCCCCCATCAGCATGCTGAAACCACCGTCGCCGGACAGCGAAATCACCTGTCGCCCGGGAAACGCCGCTTGCGCGCCGATGGCCTGAGGCATCGCGTTCGCCATGGAGCCGTGGTTGAACGAGCCGAGCAGCCGGCGCTGGCCATTCATTTTCAGATAGCGCGCGGCCCAGACCGTCGGCGTGCCCACGTCGGCGGTGAAGATTGCATCGTCATCGGCCAGTTCACTGAGCAGGCGAGTGAGGTATTGCGGATGAATCGGCCGACCCGGCGCCGACGGTTGAGCCAGGTCATCCAGCCCCTGACGCGCCTTTTGGTAGTGTTTGAGGGATGACTCGAGAAAGCTCCGGTCGCCCTGATAAGGCAGGCGCGGCAGCAACGCGGCGAGGGTTTCGCTAACGTCGGCGGCGATGCCCAGATCCAGCGTAGTGCGCCGGCCGAGGGCTTGCGGGTCGTGGTCGATCTGAATGATGGTGGCGTCGGTGGGATAGAACTGGCGATAGGGAAAGTCAGTGCCGAGCATCACCAGCGTGTCGCAGTTGAGCATGGCGTGATAACCGGAGCTGAAGCCGATCAGCCCGGTCATGCCGACGTCGAACGGGTTGTCCCACTCCACGTGCTCCTTGCCGCGCAACGCATGTACCACCGGCGCGCCTAGGGCGTCAGCCAACGCCACCACCTGATCGTGGGCACCCGCGCAGCCGGCGCCACACATCAGCGTTACGGCTTTGCTTTGACTCAGCAATTCGACCAGCCGATCCAGGTCCTGAGGCGCGGGCAGGGTGCGCGGCTTTGAAAGCGCCGGCCAGGGCTTGAGGTTGTCTTCGACTTCCTGCAGCGCCACGTCACCGGGAATCACCACCACCGCGACGCCGCGATTGAGGATGGCACTGCGCATCGCCCGATGCAGCACCTGAGGCATCTGCGCCGGGTTGCTCACCAGTTCGACGAAGTGGCTGCATTCCTTGAACAGTTCCTGCGGGTGGGTTTCCTGAAAGTAGTTCAGGCCCACTTCCGAGGATGGAATCTGCGCGGCGATGGCCAACACCGGCACATGGTTTTTGTGGCAATCGTACAGCCCGTTGATCAAGTGCAGATTGCCCGGCCCGCAACTGCCGGCGCACACCGCCAGTTGTCCGGTCACCGCCGCGTCGGCACCGGCGGCGAACGCGGCGACTTCCTCGTGGCGCACGTGCATCCACTCAATGCTGTCCATGGTGCGCAGGGCCTCGGTCAGACCGTTAAGGCTGTCGCCGGTCAGGCCCCAGATGCGTTTGACGCCGGCCTGTTCAAGGGTGGTTGCCAGTTGTTGGGCAAGGTTGATTTTCGCCATGGGGTGCTCCACTGATGAATGAATTGTCCTCGCGATTAAAAGAGGACAACACGGTGGCACCCATGACTCACCCGGATGTGTGATTACTTGCCCATCGCCTGCCGGTACTGACGCGTGCGCCGGGCGATGTACAACTGATCGAGGATCAACGCCCATATCGCCGAAACCTGTGGCCGGGTCTTGCGCCCACGGCTCAGGCGATGCAGTTGGAATTTCACCACGGCCATGCTCGCCAGGGCCGCCAGCGGTTTGCGCTTCCAGCGGATCGGCGGCAATTGCGGATGGCTGTCCTGGCCTTCGCGCCAGCGCCTGACCAGCTGCGGTTCGATGGCCAGCGCCGTGCCGATACCGGCCATGGCGATGCCGCTATCGAGCACCTGTTCGACGATGGCCAGGCGTCGAATCCCACCGGTCACCATCACCGGCATACTCGCGACGCTGGCCAGTTCGCCGGCCATTTCCAGAAAGTACGCCTCCCGCGCCAAGGTCCTGCCGTCGCGGGCTTCGCCTTGCATGGCCGGCGCTTCGTAGCTGCCCCCGGAAAGTTCCAGCAAATCGATGTTCTGATCGTTGAGCCACAGGATCACTTGCCGGGCGTCGTCGGCGTCGAAACCGCCGCGCTGGAAGTCCGCCGAGTTGAGTTTTACCGCCACACAAAACTCTGGCGACACGGCCTGGCGAACGGCGCTGACCACGTCCAGCAGCAGACGGGCGCGATTCTCCAGGGAACCGCCCCAACGGTCAGTGCGGCGATTGGTCAACGGCGAGAGAAACTGGCTGAGCAGGTAGCCGTGTGCGGCATGAATCTGCACGCCGGTGAAGCCGGCTTTTTCCGCCAGTGCTGCACTGGTGGCGAAGCGCTGGATGACCTCGGCGATATCGCTTTCCGACATCGGTTTGGGTTCGGCAAACATCTTGGAGAACGAACCCAGGTCCAGCGCCACGGCCGACGGTGCCCAGGCTTGCTGGCCGAGGTTGGCCATGGTCTGCCGGCCAGGATGATTGAGCTGCACCCAAAAGTGCGCACCGCCGGATCGGCCGATGGTCGCCCACTGCCGGAACTGCTCAAGATGCCGTTCGTCTTCCAGCACCACGCCTGCGGGGCCGGTCATGGCGCGGCGATCGATCATCACGTTGCCGGTCAACAGCAGGCCGGTTTCGCCCTTGGCCCAGGCTTGATACAACTGAAACAGCGCACTGGAAGGGGCTTGCCCGGTATCCGCAAGGTTCTCTTCCATTGCGGCTTTGGCGATGCGATTGCCGAGGGTCTGGCCGTTGGGCAAATTCAGCGTTTGGAAAGGCGACATGCTTGACTCCTCATCAGTGATGCGTAGAGGCTAAGCTTAAAGTTAACTTTAATGTCAAGCAGGCAAATGAGGCCGAGATGAAGATTGGTGAATTGGCGCAGTTGAGCGGGTTGAACGCGTCGCGCATTCGGTTTTACGAGGCTCAAGGCCTGATCCGGCAAGTCGAACGCCTGGCCAACGGCTATCGACGTTACCCGCCGCAAGTCCTGCAAACCCTGAAGATCATCCAGTGCGCGCAGCAGGCCGGGTTCAGCCTTGAAGAGCTGAAGTTGTTATTGCCGGACACGGTGACAGGCGAGTTCAAACACGATGAACTGGTGGCGAGCCTGGGGCGCAAAGTCGAACAGATCGAAGCGATGCAACTGCACCTGGCTCAGAGCAAGGCGCAGTTACTGGGGTTGATCGAGAACATCCAGGCACGGCCCGAAGGGATGGCCTGCGGTGAGAATGCCGAGCGGGTGCTGGCGTCGATGAAGCATTAGTTCTGACCAAGGCAGTTTTCGCCAAAGGCCTGGTAACGCAGGACGTGAGTGGTGCCCGCAGTATCAATGTAGGTCATCTCCCGAGGCAGGGGACCGCACCCATCGCTGCTGGTCATGTTGAGCACTTTGGCGATATGAAGCGGGGTCGAATACTTATAGTCCTCGACTTTCGGCGTGCTGGAATTATCGACGGAAGCGGCCGCTGCAACACCGCTCAGACTGATGAGAAACAGGGCGGACAGAATGCGTTTCATGATGGGCTCTCGTAGTGGCTACTGAACGATTTCAGTGGCAGTACGACGAGCCCCGTCGGGGTTTATTCCAGGCCCAGGGAAAAACTTTTCTGTGCCGGGATCGGATTGCGCATCAAGGTGCCAACCACCAACGCCCCCAGCAAGGCCAGCAAACCGGCGACCAAAAGCAGCAGGCTGAAGCCACCGACGAACGCTTGACGTGCCAACGGCTCGACCAACGCACGCGCGGTTTCCGGAAGCAGGTTCATCGCTGCCGTCATGTCACCGGCGACCACCCGTGACGCAATGCCCTTGGACTGTCCGAGCCATTGCGCGTCTTGCGCCGACAGGCTGGTGCGCAACAGCAATTCGGTATGGCTGGACAGCAACGCACCGAAGACGCCGATGGCCAGCACGATCGCGCTGAACCGCATGGTGGTGCTCATGCCGGACGCCATGCCGGTGCGCTCGCGAGGGACGCAGGCCATGATGTTCTTTTGCGTATCGCCATTGAGCAAGCCGGCCCCGGCGCCCGTCACGGCAATGGCCAGGGCGAAGGGCAGGTAGCCGCCGCTGCTGACGGCCCAGGCGCTCAGCAGGTTGCCGCTCCCGACAAGGGTCAAACCCGCCGCCATCAGCGTCGCAGGTGCAAAACGATGGGCAAGGCGAGCGCCGATGCGCGGGCAAATCAACATGGTCACGGCAAACGGCAGCATCCCCAACCCCGACGCGATAGCCGAGAAGCCCAGGCCGTTTTGCAGGTAAAACGGCAACAACGTCATCATCACTTGGGCGCAACCTGCATAGGCAAACATGCCGAGCAGGGCGCCGATGAAACGCGGATGCCTGAACAATTGCAGGTCGACCATCGGCCGCTGCTGCATCCGCTCAATCAGCACGAACAATCCCAACAGCAGGGCGCCACCGATGAGCCGGGCGTAGGTGAGCGGGTTGTTCCAGCCGATGCGGTTGGCCTCGATCAAGCCCCAGATCAGGCACAGCAAACTTGCACTGAACGCCAGGCTGCCCCAAGGATCGAGGCGCGCCGACTGGGTGTCCCGGGATTCCGGCACGGCGCGCCAGACCATGAACATCAGGAACGCGCCCACCGGCAGGTTAAGGTAGAAGATCCAGCGCCAACCGACATATTCGGTGATCACCCCGCCGACCGTCGGCGCGGCGGTCATCGCCACGCCCATGCACGCGCCCCAGAACGCCCAGGCCTTGGCCCGTTCGACTTCGTCGTGAAAGGTGTGGCCGATGGAGGCCAGCGCCGACGTCAACAATAAGGCCGCGCCGACACCCTTGACCGCCCGCGCGATGTCGAGGAACAACGCCGTGGGCGCCGCTCCGCAACCGATGGAGGCGAGGATGAAAATGCCCAGGCCCCACAGCAGCGTTTTCTGCCGGCCAAAGCGGTCGGCGATGCTGCCTGCCGGCAACAACAACGCTGCGAACGCCAGCATGTAGGCGCTGACTACCCATTCAATGTCGGCAAAGTTCGCGCCCAGGTCCCGCGCGATGGTCGGCAGGGTCACGGCCACGATGTTGGTGTCGAGCACGATCAGCGAGCAGACGCCGGAGGCTGTCAGCAGTGTCAGGCGTGGACTGACCCGGCTCATGGTGTGATTGCCTTTTGGGCAAGATCGATGACCGCGACGGCGAAAAGAGGTTTGACGTACATGAGGTTGGCTCTCTACTGTGATTGGCACTGAGCTTATCGCGATCGATTACAGGCTTTATTAGCCTGTTATCGGGATTTCATTACCTTTGAGCTAATGCACCCATGGACATACGGCATTTCCGCTACTTTCTGGCCGTTGCCCGGCAAGGCAACTTTACCCGCGCCGCCGAACAACTCGGTATCGCGCCTCCGACGCTGACTCGACAGATTCAGGACATGGAGAACGAACTCGGCACGCGACTGTTCGTGCGCCAGACCCGTGAAGTCAGCCTGACCGAGGCCGGTGCCGCACTAATGATCGAAGCCGAGGCGACGGTGCGGCAATTCGAGTACGCCCAGCAAAATGCCCAGCGCGCCGGACGCGGCGATATCGGTCATATCGAACTGGGTTACGTGGCGTCGGCGGTGTACTCGGGGGTGCTGCAAAGGCAGGTGCAGGCCTTCAGTCGCGAGTGCCCGGACGTCAGCCTGAACGTGCGGGAAAGCCCCATGGCGTCATTGCCGACCATGGTGGTCGAGGGACGATTCGACATTGGTTACGTCCGCTCGCCCATGACTCTGCCTGACGGCCTGGAGGCCATTCGTCTGAATTCGGAAGGCTTCGTGCTGGCGCTGTCCACCGAGTCCTGGCTGTGTCATCTGCCGGACATCAGTCCCGAGCATCTACAAAGCGAGACGTTCATCCTGCCGGAGCAAATCAGCGGGACGTTGCAAGTCGCCGCCGAGGGCGGGTTTGCACCGAAACTGGGTGCGCAGCCGGGCGGGCTGGTGGCGGTGATTGCGCTGGTGTCGTTGGGGCAGGGCGTGGCGGTGGTGCCGGAGTCGGTGGTCGGGCATGTCGGATTGCCGGGTGTGTTGTACCGGGCGATCAAGGGCTGCGAGGCGACATCGTGGTTGTCGTTGATTCATCGGCGGTTCGAGAAGTCGGCAGCGGTGGTCAGGTACATCGAGCAAGTCAAAAAGCGCTGATTACAATTTTTGTAATGATTTCCAACTGTAGGAAATGTCGCTTTCGCCTGTACGATCCAAGGCCATATTCCTTTCAGGACTTGCATGAACACCCTTTTGGAGCCTCCCGGTTATCCTTTCTCCTCGCGCTTCCACGCGGTCTTGATGCACGCGAAACATCCGGTTTTCCGACTTCCGAATCCCCTTGTCACTTCACCGCCACGGCCTCTGCGCCGCGCCTTGCCGTGCCCGGCTTTCTGAATTTACTGAAGAGATCGAGACGTTTTTATGGAATGGATAGCTGACCCCACCGCATGGCTGGGGCTATTGACCTTGATTGTGCTGGAGCTGGTGCTGGGCATCGACAACCTGGTGTTTATCGCCATCCTGGCCGACAAGCTGCCACCCGAGCAACGTGACCGTGCGCGACTCATCGGTTTGTCCCTGGCGTTGCTGATGCGCCTGGGCCTGCTGGCGAGTATTTCGTGGCTGGTGACCCTGACTCAGCCGTTGTTTGAGGTGTTTGACAAGAGCTTCTCCGGCCGTGACCTGATCATGCTGTTCGGTGGTGTGTTCTTGTTGTTCAAGGCCACCATGGAATTACACGAGCGACTCGAAGGCCATGTCGGCCAGCGCGCTTCCAATGCGGTTTATGCGATGTTCTGGCCGATCGTGGCGCAGATCGTGGTGCTCGATGCGGTGTTCTCCCTCGATGCGGTCATTACCGCTGTGGGCATGGTCGATGAACTGGCCGTGATGATGATCGCGGTGATTATTTCCATCGGCCTGATGATCGTCGCCAGCAAGCCGCTGACCCGTTTCGTCAATGAACACCCGACAGTGATCATGCTCTGTCTGGGCTTTCTGATGATGATCGGCTTCGCGCTGACTGCTGAAGGCTTGGGGTTCCACATTCCGAAGGGCTACCTGTACGCGGCCATCGGTTTCTCCATCCTGATCGAGATCTTCAACCAGATTGCCCGGGCTCGCCGTAAAAAATCGGTGCAGGGCCTGCGACCGATACGTGAGCGCACGGCCCACGCCGTGATGCGTTTGCTGGGTGGCCGCACGCTCGCGGTGGAAGAGGTTGGCGAGGAGATTGCCGACATGCTGGACAACGGTGAAGCACCGAGCACAGGTCTGTTCGACCGGCGCGAACGGGTGATGATCAGTGGTGTGCTGCAACTCGCCGAGCGACCGATCCGCACCTTGATGACCGTGCGCGCTGATGTCGATCACATCGACCTGTCCGATGATGCCGAAGCCATTCGCACGCGCCTGATGAACTCGTCCTATTCACGCCTGCCGCTGATTCGCGATGGCGCGGTGGATGAGCCGCTGGGCTTCGTGCACAAGAAGGAGTTGCTCAAGGAATACCTGGCTGGTAACCAGCCAGGTCTTGAGTATCTGGCTCGCAAGACCATCAATTTGCTGGACAGCTACTCGATCCTCAATGCCTTGGAACAGATGCGCAAAGCCTCGACTCACATTGCGTTCGTGGTCAATGAGTTCGGTGACTTTGTCGGTGTCTTGACCATGACTGACATTCTCGAATCGATTGCCGGCGAGTTGCCGGACGCTAGCGAAATCGAGGGCCCGGATGTGGTCGAGGAGCAGGGTGGGTTCATGGTCAGCGGCGCGTTGAACCTGGCGCGGGTGCAACAGCGGACCGGTTTTGCGGCAGAGCCTACCGATGACTATCAAACCCTGGCCGGGCTGGTGGTCAGCCTGCTGGATCGCCTGCCGATGATCGGTGACAGCCACGAGTGGGAAGGCTGGCGGCTCACGGTGGCGGCGGTTGAGGAGCGGCGGGTGACGCGGGTGTTGCTGGTGCGCGCTGTTTAGATCGTTCCCACGTGTGGGAACGATCCTCTCAAACCCCCATCAACGTTCGCGCCCGAGGAACAGTGCACAGTCTGCGAAGGGTCTGGCGTAACCACGCCAGATCGTGAGCCGGTTTACGGGCCACCGTTGCCGGTCTCACGTTTCCGATGTGCCTGGCGAAGTCTTCCTGCAGGGTTTGTTCAGTGCCGATGCCCTTGAGCTTTTTCAGCAGCTTCCCGTCCTTGTAAAACAGCACGGTCGGTGTCCCGGTGACGCACGGGTGCCGAGGTGATTCACCCGTATCCAGCATGTAGATGTCCGCGTGATGCCGATAAGACTCGGCGATCTGGCGGAAGATCGGCCCGGCCCAATCGCAGGCCGGACAGTGCTGACTGCCAAAGTACAAAATCACTGGACGCCAGGTTTTCAGGGATTTGCGATAGACCGGAGGCAGCGCGTTGTGGGCAGCTATCGAGCGCATTGGAATCTCTTTATTCAACAAACGCACAGGGACTATTTTTAGCGGGGGAGTGAACCTAGGCTGATTACCAATTGATGGCCAGCCTAGGTAGAGCTGCTCAATTTGATAAAGGAATGAGCAAGGCAAAATCAAAACAGGACCCAAACTCGCCTCGGGTACCATCGTTTGCGCTCAACGTTACAATCATCTCGGTGGTGCCAGCAGGCGCGTTGACAATCTGTTCTTGCTTCGTCCATGGAATGCCGCCGCCAATGTTGAAATGAACGGTTTGATTTGAAGGCAGCAACTCCAATGTTGCTCGACACGCGGAACCGCTGTCCGTTTTCATTCGCACGGAAAACTCGAAGTCACCTTCCGCGTTGATTTCGACGCGTTGAGTAATCAGGGCATCGACCTGCAAGGCACAGTGACCCTCTTCAAACCTGACTTTGGCTTGCGAGTTAGGATTCCAGTGCGTACCGCCGTTTAGGAAATTACCGTTGAGCAGTAAATTGGAATTATCTTTTTCGGATTGTTGGGACATTTAAAAACTCCTGTCAGTGGCAATACATCAATTCGGTGTTCCATCACTTGGCATACGCCCCGGCGACGGTGAAGAGATTGAGCGCTGATATCAGCGTCACCACAACTGTCAGATCTGACAGGTAAAGCACACTTCCAGACGAACGGCACCGTGAAAATCGGTATTTCTTCCTCGTTCGCGCTCGCTTCTGAGTGGGTGACAACGCACCCAAATGTGGCCTTGTTACCCAACTTGTTGCTTGGGGTAGCGTTTTCCCACGAACCGCGCAATGCAGCCGTTCAACTTGAATATTAACTATCCGGTTGAATTCATTAGCTTTACCTCACCCCTAGGATTCCGCGCCGATCCTGTGGCACACTTTCTGCTGTCTATTCCGTTGTTACATACCAACGTCCGGTATAGCGGAATAAACATCACCCTGGAGTGCTTGCCATGCATCGCCGACCTTCTTTGTTCAAAGCGTGTATTTTTCTTGTCGCCGCTTCGGCTGCTGCCATGGGCGTGGCCCAGGCGGCGGACAGCAAGCTCGATAGCGTGCTGTCCCGTGGGAAACTGATTGTGGGTACGGGCAGTACCAATGCGCCGTGGCACTTCCAGGGAGCGGATGGCAAGTTGCAGGGGTTCGATATCGATATCGGGAAAATGATTGCCAAGGGGTTGTTCAACGATCCGACCAAAGTTGAATTCGTGGTGCAGTCCTCCGATGCGCGGATTCCCAACCTGCTGACCGACAAGGTCGACATCAGTTGCCAGTTCATCACCGTGACTGCCAGCCGCGCCCAGCAGGTGGCGTTCACCTTGCCGTACTACCGCGAAGGCGTCGGCCTGCTGTTGCCGGCCAACAGCAAGTACAAGGAAATCGAAGATCTCAAAGCGGCGAACGACAGCGTCACCGTGGCCGTGCTGCAGAACGTGTACGCCGAAGAGCTGGTGCACCAGGCACTGCCTAAAGCCAAGGTCGATCAGTACGACAGCGTGGACCTGATGTATCAGGCCGTGAACTCCGGCCGTGCCGACGCCGCTGCCACCGATCAGTCGTCGGTGAAATACCTGATGGTGCAGAACCCTGGCCGCTATCGCAGCCCGACTTACGCCTGGAGCCCTCAGACCTACGCCTGCGCGGTCAAACGCGGCGATCAGGATTGGCTGAACTTCGTCAACACCACCTTGCATGAAGCCATGACCGGCGTTGAGTTCCCGACTTACGCGGCGTCCTTCAAGCAGTGGTTCGGTGTCGATCTGCCGTCGCCAGCCATCGGTTTCCCTGTCGAATTCAAATGATCCCGTGAGAGCGGGGCGGTGATGCATCGCCCCGTTCAAAAGGTACTGCTGACCATGAACTATCAGTTGAACTTTGCCGCCGTGTGGCGCGATTTCGACACCTTGCTGGCGGGGCTCGGTCTGGGCCTCGAACTGGCGCTGGTGTCGATCGCCATCGGTTGCGTGATCGGCCTGATGATGGCGTTTGCTTTGCTGTCAAAGCACCGTGCATTACGGGTACTGGCGTCGGTGTATGTGACGGTGATCCGTAATACGCCGATTCTGGTGTTGATTCTGTTGATCTACTTTGCCTTGCCGAGCCTTGGGATCCGTCTGGACAAGATCCCGTCGTTCATCATCACCCTGTCGCTGTATGCCGGGGCGTACCTGACTGAAGTGTTCCGTGGCGGCTTGTTGAGCATCCCGAAAGGACAACGTGAAGCCGGACTGGCCATCGGTCTCGGTGAGTGGCAGGTCAAGGCCTACGTCACCGTGCCGGTGATGTTGCGCAATGTGTTGCCGGCCTTGTCGAACAACTTCATCTCGCTGTTCAAGGACACCTCGCTGGCCGCTGCGATTGCGGTGCCGGAGCTGACCTATTACGCACGCAAGATCAATGTCGAGAGCTACCGGGTGATTGAAACCTGGATGGTGACCACAGCGCTCTATGTTGCGGCCTGTTACCTCATTGCCATGATGCTGCGTTACCTCGAGCAGCGTCTGGCGATCCGCCGATAGGAGGCCCCATGTACGAATCACCCAGTTGGTTACATGAGTTATGGGTTGCCCGCGAAGTGCTGTGGCAAGGCTTTCTGACCAGTGTGCAGGTCTCGGCCCTGGCGATTTTGCTGGGCACGCTGGTCGGCATTGTCGCCGGTCTGGTGCTGACTTACGGCAAGTTCTGGATGCGCGCGCCGTTCCGGTTTTACGTGGACATTATTCGCGGCACGCCGGTGTTTGTGCTGGTGCTGGCCTGCTTTTACATGGCGCCCGCACTGGGCTGGCAGATCAGTGCGTTTCAGGCCGGCGCCTTGGGGCTGACGCTGTTTTGCGGCTCCCACGTGGCGGAGATTGTGCGCGGTGCGTTGCAAGCGTTGCCCAGCGGCCAGATGGAAGCGAGCAAGGCGATTGGCCTGACGTTTTACCAAGCGCTCGGCTACGTATTGTTGCCCCAGGCGTTGCGGCAGATCCTGCCGACCTGGGTCAACTCCTCCACGGAGATCGTCAAGGCTTCGACCTTGCTGTCGGTCATCGGTGTGGCGGAGTTGCTGCTCAGCACGCAGCAGATCATCGCCCGCACCTTCATGACGCTGGAGTTTTACCTGTTCGCCGGATTTCTGTTTTTCGTCATCAACTACGCCATCGAATTACTCGGCCGGCACATTGAAAAGCGGGTGGCCTTGCCATGACTCAACCTCAAGTTTCGACACAAAACCAGGCCCTGCTGGACATTCGCGGCCTGCACAAACAGTACGGCAAGCTTGAAGTGCTCAAGGGCGTCGACCTGACCATGCAGCGCGGCAACGTGGTCACGCTGATCGGCTCCAGCGGTTCGGGCAAGACCACGCTGCTGCGTTGCGTGAACATGCTCGAAGAATTCCAGGGCGGGCAGATCATGCTCGACGGCGAGTCCATCGGGTATGACGAGGTCAACGGCAAGCGCGTGCGCCACCCGGAAAAAGTCATCGCCCGCCATCGGGCCATGACTGGCATGGCGTTCCAGCAGTTCAACCTGTTCCCACACCTGACCGCGTTGCAGAACGTCACCCTCGGCTTGCTCAAGGTCAAGAAGCTGCACAAGGACGAAGCCGTGGCGCTGGCGGAAAAATGGCTGGAGCGGGTCGGCTTGCTGGAGCGGCGCGACCACTATCCCGGTCAGTTGTCCGGCGGTCAGCAACAGCGCGTGGCGATTGCCCGGGCGATTGCGATGAACCCGAGCCTGATGCTGTTCGACGAAGTGACCTCGGCCCTCGACCCGGAACTGGTCGGCGAAGTGCTGAACGTGATCAAGGGCCTGGCCGATGAAGGCATGACCATGTTGCTGGTCACTCACGAGATGCGTTTTGCCTTCGAGGTGTCGGACAAAATCGTCTTCATGAACCAGGGGCGGATCGAAGAGCAGGGGCCTCCCAAGGAACTGTTCGAACGCCCGCAATCACCGCGTCTGGCGGAATTTCTCAAGAACACGCGGTTCTGACTTTTATCTTTTCAATCAGGAGAAACACTCATGAGCATTACTCGTTACGGCACCGGCAGCACCGCCGCTGGCGGTCAGCCTCGCCCTTTCGCCCGAGCCGTTGAAGCCGATGGCTGGCTGCACGTTTCCGGGCAGGTGCCGGCGGTGGACGGCGAGATCATTACCGGTGGCATCGTCGAGCAGACTCACCAGGCCATGAAGAACCTGATCGCGATTCTCGAAGAGGCCGGTTATGGCCTGGAAGACGTGGTGCGTGCTGGCGTGTGGCTGGAGGATCCGCGGGACTTCACCAGTTTCAACAAGGTGTTTTCCGAGTACTTCAAAAGCGAACACGCACCGGCCCGGGCCTGTGTGCAGGCGAACATGATGGTCGACTGCAAGGTCGAGATCGACTGCATCGCGTACAAGAAAAAGGCCTGAACCGAGGGGCTTCATCGCTAGCAGGCTAGCTCCCACAGGGAAACGCATTCCAAATGTGGGAGCTAGCCTGCTAGCGATGGCGACCTGACGGTTGTCGCTGCACTCCAGGTAAACTCCCGGCACTTTGTATGGGAACCACTGACATGACCGAAGACACCATCAAGCGCCGGGCTCGCGGTCTGGACCGGGCGTTCGATATCCTCGATTTCCTCAAGGAAGTCGGCAAACCGCTGCGCCCGAATGAAATCGCCAGCGGCATCGACAGCCCGAAATCCACGATCTACGAGCTGGTTGCTTCCCTGCTGGAACGACGCATTCTCGAGCCCGTGGGCAAGGACGGTCACGTCTACCTTGGCCGTCAGCTGTACTTCCTCGGGCAGGCACATTTGCGCCATTTCGACCTGACCCGTGAGGCCGATCACGCCTTGCAGGAAATCGTCAGCCAGACCCACGAAACCGCGCAGATGTGCCTGCTCAACGGGCGCAAATACACGGTGGCATTGATGAAAGAGGGCGAGCGGCATTTCCGCATTTCCTCGGACATCGGCGAGAACGCGCCAATCCCCTGGACCGCATCCGGGCGCCTGCTGCTGGCGCACTTGAGCGATCAGGAAATCGTCGACCTGATCGACCACGACGACTTCATCCTGCCCGACGGCGACCGGCTGCCGCTGGAGCAGTTTCTCAAGGAAATCCGTCAGGCTGATATCGATGGCTTTTTCTCCTTCGATAGCGTCGCCGACACCTTCACCCATTGCTTCGCCGCCCCGGTCAAAGACCCCAGCGGCGTGGCCATTGCGACCCTGTGCATCGTCGCCCCGCGGGACGACGCCAAGAACAACTACGACGACTATCGCCGGGTGCTGATCGACAGCGCCAATAGCCTGGCCCGGCGTATCAACGAATAACAGCGGCTGGCTGCAGCCGCGACTGTGAGGAGTTCGACCATGTCTTCTGCCCAACATACTGCTGCCGTGGAAAAGGGCTTTGCCCAGACCGGCGCCAACCTGGTACGCGACGTCAGCCTGCCTGCGCTGGTGCTGCACCGCGAAGCGCTTGAGCACAACATTCGCTGGATGCAAGCGTTTGTCAGCAACAGCGGCGCCGAACTCGCGCCCCACGGCAAAACCAGCATGACCCCAGCGCTGTTCCGCCGCCAACTGGCCGCCGGCGCCTGGGGTATCACCCTGGCCAGCGCCACGCAAACCCGCGCGGCCTATGCCCATGGCGTGCGTCGGGTGCTGATGGCCAACCAACTGGTCGGCACGCCGAACATGGCGCTGATCGCCGATTTGCTGGCGGACCCGACCTTCGATTTCCATTGCATGGTCGATCATCCGGACAACGTCGCCGACCTCGGCGCGTATTTCGCCTCTCGCGGTGTGCGCTTGAACGTGATGATCGAGTACGGCGTGGTGGGTGGCCGTTGCGGTTGCCGCACGGAAGAGGAAGTGGTCGCGCTGGCCAAAGCCATCGGCGCACAACCGGCGTTGGCGTTGACCGGTATCGAAGGCTACGAAGGTGTGATCCATGGTGATCATGCGGTCACGGGCATTCGTGAATTCGCTGCGTCCCTGGTGCGTCTGGCCGTGCAGTTGCAGGACAGCGGCGCCTTTGCGATTCCCAAGCCGATCATCACCGCCTCGGGTTCGGCCTGGTACGACTTGATCGCTGAGTCCTTCGAAGCGCAGAACGCGGGTGGACGTTTCCTCAGCGTATTGCGCCCCGGCAGCTACGTGGCTCACGACCATGGCATCTACAAAGAAGCGCAATGCTGCGTGCTCGACCGGCGCAGCGATCTGCACGAGGGCCTGCGCCCGGCGCTGGAAGTCTGGGCGCATGTGCAGTCGTTGCCGGAGCCGGGTTTCGCGGTGATCGCCCTGGGTAAACGCGACGTGGCTTATGACGCCGGTTTGCCGGTGCCATTGTTGCGTTACAAGGCCGGCGTGGTGCCGGCGATTGGCGACGACGTGAGTGCCTGCAAGGTGACAGCGGTGATGGACCAGCATGCGTTCATGACCGTGGCGACTGGGGTTGAATTGCGAGTGGGCGACATTATTTCGTTCGGCACGTCGCACCCGTGCCTGACGTTCGACAAATGGCGCACGGGATGTCTGGTGGATGAGCAGTTGAACGTCATCGAAACCATGGAAACCTGTTTCTAAGGCTTGAGACCGAGGTGCGGCCTTCGCGGGCAAGCCCGCTCCCACAGGGATCTTGTGAACGCTGAAGATCCAATGTGAGAGCGGGCTTGCTCGCGAAGGCGGCCGACCAGACAACACCGCAATACCAGAGACCCCACAACAATGAACACCATCAACACCCTCGGCCCCAACATCCCGCGCATCGCCCTGATCGGCGAGTGCATGATCGAGCTGCAACAGCGCGCCGACGGCACGCTGCAACAAAGCTTCGGCGGCGACACCCTCAACACCGCGGTCTATTTGTCCCGGGAACTGGGCGCGAGCGGCGTCGTCGATTACGTCACCGCGCTGGGCGACGACAGTTTCAGCGATGCCATGTGCCAGACCTGGGCCGATGAAAACATCGGGCTCAGCATGGTCCAGCGCCTGCCCGGGCGACTGCCCGGTTTGTACTGCATCCAGACCGATGCGGCTGGCGAGCGACGTTTCCTCTATTGGCGCAACGAAGCGGCCGTGCGCGATTGCTTTACCACGCCAGCCGCCGCGCCGATCCTGGCCGCGCTGCCGGATTACGACGTGCTGTATTTCAGCGGCATTACCCTGGCGGTGCTCGGTGTGCAAGGTCGGGAGAAGTTGCTGGAAACCCTGATCGAGGCCCGGCAGCGGGATGCGCGGATCGTCTTCGACAACAACTATCGACCTCGCCTGTGGGCGTCAGTCGAAGAGGCACGGGCGGCTTATCGCAGCGTCTTGCCCTATGTTGACTTGGCGTTGTTGACGGTTGATGACGAGCAGGCTCTGTTCCATTTTTCCGATTGCGAGGCGGTGTTTGCCGCTTACGAACAGATTGGCACACCCGAAGTGGTGCTCAAGCGCGGTGCCGAGGCGTGTCTGATTCGCTGTGCTGGCGAGTCGTTTGAAGTGCCGGCGCAGAAGGTCGAGCGGGTGGTGGACACCACGGCGGCGGGGGATTCCTTCAGTGCGGCGTATCTGGCCAGCCGGCTCAAGGGTGGGAGTGCGGTTGAAGCGGCTGAAGCGGGGCATCGGTTGGCGAGTCGGGTGATTCAGGTGCCCGGAGCGCTGATCCCGAGATGATCCGTGGATGGCCGCTGGCTGCGCCATCGGATCGCGGGCAAGCCCGCTCCCACAGGATTTGTGGTGTGGCTGCTATCCCATGCGACTCAAAAACCCCTGTGGGAGCGGGCTTGCCCGCGATGAGGCCTTTAAGCCAAACCCATCAATCCCGGTAAAACACCTGCACCAGGTGATACCCGAACTTGCTCTTGATCGGTCCATGCACCACGCGCAGCGGTTTTTTAAAGATCACCGCATCGATCACCCCGACCATTTGCCCTGGCCGCACTTCACCCAGGTCGCCGCCGCGTTTGCCGGACGGGCAGGTGGAGTATTTCTTGGCCAGCACATCAAAGGCTTCGCCCTTGGCGATGCGTTGTTTGAGCTGCTCGGCTTCTTCCGAGGTTTTCACCAGAATATGGCGGGCTTGAGCTTTCATGGGGCGTACCTTGCAACATTGGTGGCGGCGGGGGCGCGCGATTATGCCTCAACTCACTACGGTTGGCCGATCATCGTGCGAATCTTGTTGGCCAGCAGGTCGATGGAAAACGGTTTGGCCACCATGTCCATGCCTTCTTCCAGGAAGCCCTGGCGCTCGGCGGCTTTCTCCGCGTAACCGGTCATGAACAACACTTTGAGTTCGGGGCGGTGCTGACGCGCGATTTCTGCCAGCTGTCGACCGTTCATTCCCGGCAAGCCGACGTCGGTCACCAGCAGATCGACCCGCAGGTTGGATTCCAGCAAGGGCAGGGCGGTCTTCGCGTCCTCGGCTTCGTGGGCGTGATAGCCCAGCTCGTTGAGGAGGTCGAGCACCAGCATGCGCACTGCCGGGTCATCTTCCACTAACACCACGGTCTCACCGGCAATCGCTGGCGGCGCTTCGCCCGTCAACGGCATCAGCACGTTTTCCGGTTCCATGGCATAAAACCGCGGCAAGTACAGGCGAACGCTGGTGCCCTTGCCCGGCAAACTGAACAGGCTGACGTGCCCGCCTGATTGCTGGGCAAACCCGTAAATCATCGACAACCCCAGGCCGGTACCCTGGCCGATGGGTTTGGTGGTGAAGAACGGGTCAAAAGCCTTGGCCAGCACCGACGGTGTCATCCCGGTGCCGTTATCGCTGACGGCAATCATCACGTAATCCCCGGCCTTGACCGGTTCCAGTGTGGTGATGTCGCTGCCGTCGAGGTACACGTTGGCGGTTTCGATCAACAACTCGCCGCCATCGGGCATGGCGTCCCGGGCGTTGATGACGAGGTTGAGCAGAGCGTTTTCCAGTTGACTGACGTCGGTGCTCACCGGCCACACCTCGTCGGCCAGCAGCAGTTTGAGCTCGATGTGGTCGCCCTTGGTTCGGCTGAACAAATCTTCCAGGGAGTGCACCAGCGTATTGGCATTCAGCGGCTTGCGATCTAGCGACTGGCGCCGTGAGAACGCCAGCAGGCGATGGGTCAGGGCCGCGGCGCGATTGGCTGAGGACACCGCGGCTTCTGTGAAACGGCCAATCTCGGCGGCGCGCCCGTCAGCGATATAGCGCTGCATCAGGTCGAGGCTGCCGATAATCCCGGTCAGCATGTTGTTGAAATCGTGGGCGATGCCGCCGGTGAGCTGGCCAACCGCTTCCATCTTCTGCGCATGGCGAAGGGCATCTTCGGCGCGCTCACGTTCGAACATCTCGTTTTGCAGCCGCTGGTTGGCTTCGGCCAGTTGCTGGGTACGGGCGGCGACCCGTTCCTCAAGGGTTTCGTTGAGATTGCGCAGGGCTTCTTCGGTCTGTTTGCGCTCGGTTTCGTCGATCACGAAGATGTAAAAACCATTCACCGCCCCGTCGGCACCGTGGCGCGGCAAATAATTCATCAGGGCATGGCGGATGCTGCCGTCCCGGTGCGGGGTGCTGATGCTGAAACAGCACGGCTTGCCCGTCATTGCCAAGGCGATGTGCTCGGCGCGCAAGGCATAGGCTTCTTCGCCCAACACTTCACGAATGGTCCGGCCGTAGAGTTCCTGGGGCGTCAGGCCATACCAGTCGAGATAAGCGGCGTTGTTCAAGCGAAAGCGCTCTTCGCTGTCCACGTAGCTGATCAGAATGGGCATGGCGTTGATGATCAGTTGCAGCTCGGTCTGGCTCTGGCGCAGGGCTTGCTCGGTGAGTTTACGTTCGGTCAGATCCAGCGCGGCGCCGAGGAACCGAATCGGCCGGCCGTGGTGGTCCTTGTAGCATCGACCGCGGGCAAACACCCAGCGCAGGTGGCCGTCGGGTCGCAGCAGCCGATATTCCTCGGCGTATTCCGTGCCGTGGGTAATGGAGTATTTGATGCTGCGGGCGACCATCGCGCGGTCTTCCGGGTGCACGGCCTGGAGGTAGGCGCTGATGGGCAACTGACTGGCGAGCAGCGGGTCGATGTTGTGCAATTCGGCGAAGTGGGTGTCGGCAATGAAGCGGTCTTCGCCAATGTCCCAGTCCCAGGTTCCGACGGCGTCGGTGGCTGCCAGTGCCAGTTGCAGGCGCTCTTCGGTTTCGTGCTGGGCCTTGAGGCTGGCGGCTGAACGCTGTTCCAGTTCCAGCGCGATGCGGCGGCGTTCATTGGTTTCGATGGCGGTGACCAGAATGCCAGCGACCTGAGCGTTTTCATCGCGAATCGGGCTGTAGGTCAGGTCGAGCCAGAAGTCGGAATCACCTTCGTCGCGCTGCAAGGTAAAGCGTTGTTCGCTGTAGGTTCGCACCTGTCCTTGTAGGACGGCGCTGTAAATGGGGTCGGTAAAGTCCTGGAGTTCAGGCCAGATCTGGTGCGTCGGTTGTCCGAAAGCGTGTGGATGCTTGCTGCCGGCAAGCAGGGCGAAGCCGTCGTTGTAGATCTGTGTGAGCTGCGGGCCCCACAGCAAGAGCATGGGCATCGGTGAGTGAATCACGATGTCCACCGCGGTGCGCAGGCTCTGTGGCCAGGTACTGGCAGCGCCCAGCGGGGTGCGTGTCCAGTCCAGTCTGGCGATCAAGGCCTGGGCATCGCTGCCCGTCGGTGATGCGTTCATCAAATTGTCCTGCGCTTAAGTCGGTGTGGCGGCGTCTACTATCCTTGCAGGGCGGTAGACGCTGGATGACCTGTTTGGGGTCATTGTTTTTTCATTGAATGCTTCGCGGGTGCTTTTTGCCATGGAAATCGATGCACTGTTGCAGATACTGGCTGACCGGAACGGATCCGATCTCTATCTCTCCCCCGGCGCGCCACCCAGTGCACGGTTCGACGGCGTGCTCAAACCGCTGACCGATCAACCGTTCAAACCGGGGGAAGTCGCAGCCATTGCCGAGTCCATCATGGACGCCGAACAACGTCTGGAGTTCGATCGCGAACTGGAGATGAACCTGGCGATCTCCCTGGCAGGTGTCGGGCGCTTTCGGGTCAACATCTTCAAGCAACGCAACGATGTGTCAATCGTGGCACGCAACATCAAGCTCGACATTCCGCGCTTCGAAGACCTCAAGTTGCCGGCGGTGCTGCTCGAAACCGTGATGCTCAAACAAGGCCTGATGCTGTTCGTCGGCGCCACCGATTGCGGCAAGTCGACCTCCCTGGCGGCGCTGATCGATTACCGCAACCGTCACAGCAGTGGCCATATCGTCACCATCGAAGACCCGATCGAGTACATTCACCGGCACAAGAAGTCGATCATTAACCAGCGTGAGGTCGGCGTCGATACTCGCAGTTTTCATGCTGCCCTGAAAAACACCCTGCGTCAGGCGCCGGACGTCGTCTTGATCGGCGAAATCCGCGACCGCGAAACCATGGAGCATGCGCTGGCATTTGCCGATACCGGTCATCTGGTGATTTCCACCTTGCACGCGCACAACGCCAATCAGGCGCTGGACCGCATTATCAATTTCTTCCCTGAGGAGCGACATACGCAGCTGCTGCATGATCTGGGCAACAACCTCAAAGCATTCGTGTCCCAACGATTGGTGCGTACCCGCGACGGGCAGCGCCGGGCGGCGGTGGAGGTGATGCTGGGGACACCAACCATCGGTGACCTGATCCGGCGCAATGAGTTTGCCGAGCTGAAGGGGATCATGGAGAAATCGCTGGAATTGGGGATGCAGACGTTTGACGGTGCGCTGTATGCGTTGGTTGTCGAAGGGGCGATCAATGAGGAGGAAGCGTTGAAGCATGCGGATTCGGTGAACAACTTGCGCTTGCGGCTGAAGTTGCATAGCGATGCGTCACCGCCGACTCAACCGCCCTCGGGAGAGTGGGGATTAATAGACTGAAATCCATCAAATGTGGGAGCGGGCTTGCTCGCGAAAGCGGTGTGTCAGCCTACGTTGATGCTGGCTGATACTCCGCCTTCGCGAGCAAGCCCGCTCCCACAGTGGATCTTTTTCAGGTTTGGAGTTCGCGGCGGTTGCGGAATTGTTCCAGCGCTTC
Source organism: Pseudomonas sp. 31-12 (assembly GCF_003151075.1). Taxonomy (NCBI): domain Bacteria; kingdom Pseudomonadati; phylum Pseudomonadota; class Gammaproteobacteria; order Pseudomonadales; family Pseudomonadaceae; genus Pseudomonas; species Pseudomonas sp. 31-12. Next base: position 3,819,859 of record NZ_CP029482.1, on the reverse strand, counting down.
GGGATTGGCCAGCGCATCGGTGTTTTTCACCTTCTGCCCATGCACCACGTTCCTCACCGCCAATTCGACGACTTTGCCGCTGATGGTCCGCGGAATATCGGTCACCGCGACAATCTTCGCCGGTACGTGCCGGGGCGTGGTGTTGGCGCGGATGACCTGGCGAATCTGCTGCTGCAAGGCTTCATCGAGTTCGACACCGTCGCGCAACTTAACGAACAGCACCACCCGCACGTCATCCTGCCACTGCTGACCGATGGCCACGCTGTCCAGCACCTGCGGAACTTTTTCCACCTGACGGTAGATTTCCGCCGTGCCGATGCGCACACCGCCGGGGTTCAGCACCGCGTCAGAGCGCCCGTGGATCATCATCGCGCCGTGGGGCAGTTGTTCGGCGTAATCGCCTTGGGCCCAGACGCCGTGGAACTGACTGAAATATGAAGCGTGCAGCTTTTCTTGCTGTGGGTCATTCCAGAAGCCGATGGGCATTGCAGGGAAGTGCCGGGTACAGACCAGCTCGCCTTTTTCGCCGATCACAGGTTTACCGTCGTCGTTCCAGACTTCAACCGCCATGCCCAGGCTCTTGCCCTGGATTTCGCCACGGCGCACCGGTTCAAAAGGGTTGCTGTTCACAAAGCAGGAAACGATGTCGGTACCGCCGGACATTGAGGCCAGGCACAGGTCGCTCTTGAAATCGCGGTAGACGTAATCGTAGCTCTGCGGCGATAGGGCGGATCCGGTGCAAAGCAAGGTTTTCAGGCTGGTCAGGTCATGGCTCTCGCGCGGTTTGACGCCGTTGGTTTCGAGGGTTGCGAGGAACTTGGGGCTGGTGCCGAAGACGCTGATGCGTTCATCGTCGATCAGGTCGATCAAACGCTGAGGCTCTGGATGAAACGGCGAGCCGTCGTACAGCACCACTGCGCTGCCCACGGCCAGGGCCGAGACTAGCCAGTTCCACATCATCCAGCCGCAGGTGGTGTAGTAGAACAGTCGGTCGCCGGGGCCGAGATCGCAATGCAGGCCGTGTTCCTTGACGTGTTGCAGCAGCACGCCGCCGGTGCTGTGGACGATGCATTTCGGCACGCCGGTGGTGCCGCTGGAATAAAGGATGTACAGCGGATGGGCGAAAGGCACGGGGACGAAATCCGGCTCGCCGCCGATGTCGTAGAAATCATCCCACAGCGTTACGTTGGCCCGGGTGTGGAACTGCTCGATGTGTGCCTGTGGCCGGGCATACGGCACCACGATCAACTGTTGCAAGGAGGGCAGGCGTTCAAGGATTTCATTGACCTTGGCGGTCTGGTCGATGTCCTTGCCGGCATAGCGGTAACCGGCGCAGGTGATGAGCACTTTCGGTTCGATCTGGCCAAAGCGGTCGATGACGCCCTGGGTGCCGAAGTCCGGCGATGAGCAGGACCAGATTGCCCCCAGGCTGGTGGTGCCGAGCATGGCCACCAAGGTTTGCCAGGTGTTGGGCATGCACGCAGCGACCCGGTCGCCGAGGCCGACGCCGGCGGCTTTCAGGCTGTTTTGAAAACCGGCGACATGCTCGGCCAGTTCAGCCCAGGTCAGGTGTTCACGTTGGCCGTTCTCGCCAATGGCAATCACCGCGATGGCATCGTCGCGACGGCGCATCAGGTGCTCGGCGAAATTAAGCGTGGCGCCAGGGAACCACTGGGCGCTGGGCATTTGCAGGCCTTCCAGCAGCACCGTGTCCGGTTGATCGTGGAAACGGATGTCGAAGAAGTCGACGATCGCCTGCCAGAATGCGACCCGCTGATCGATCGACCATTGGTGCAGGGCGGGGTAGTCGTCGAGGTGGATGTTGTGCCGCTTTATGACGAAGCGCCGGAAGGCGTCCATGCGGGTTTTGTTGATGCGCTCGGCGCTGGGTTGCCAGAGGATGTCGGACATGGCTTGCCTCTTTGTTCTTATGCGTACACACAGGCTACTGTGGAGCAGGCTTCTGTGGCGAGGGAGCTTGCTCCCGCTCGGCTGCGCAGCAGACGTAAATAGGCTGGTGCAACCCATTTGGGGCGGCTTCGCCACCCAGCGGGAGCAAGCTCCCTCGCCACAGGGGGGTGACTAATTACTGCGCCAACCACCCACCATCAATATTCCACGCCGCGCCACGCACCTGGCTGCCGGCCTCACTGCACAAGAACAACACCAGTTCACCCAGTTGCGGCGGCGTGACGAACTCCAGCGACGGCTGCTTTTCGGCCAGCAAATCATGCTGCGCCTGTTGCGGGTCGGTGCCTTTGGCAATGCGATCATCAATCTGCTTCTGCACCAGCGGAGTCAATACCCAACCCGGGCAAATGGCGTTGCAGGTCACATTGGTCGTTGCCGTTTCCAGCCCGACCACTTTGGTCAAGCCGATCACACCATGCTTGGCCGCCACGTATGCAGCCTTACCCACCGATCCGACCTGGCCGTGCACCGAAGCGATGTTGATGATCCGTCCCCAACCCTTGGCGCGCATGCCCGGCAGGCTCAAGCGGGTGCTGTGGAACACCGACGACAGGTTGATTGCAATGATCGAATCCCAGCGCTCCACGGGAAAGTCTTCCACTGGCGACACATGCTGGATCCCGGCATTGTTCACCAGAATATCCACGCCACCGAACTCACGCTCGGCGTAGGCGATCATGTCGGCGATCTGCGCCGGATCGCTGACGTCGGCCGGGTGATGGCCGACCTTGCCACCGAATTGCTCAACCTCGGCAATCACTTTGGAAGCATCGCCGAAACCGTTGAGGATCAGATTGGCGCCAGCCTTGGCCAGGCTCAGGGCGATGCCCAGGCCGATGCCGCTGGTGGAGCCGGTGACCAGTGCAGTCTTGCCCGAAAGAGTCGTCATGAATACCTCACACAATGCCAGTGGCGTAGAAAGTACCGATCACCACAAAGACCGCCAGGGTCTTGATCAGCGTAATACAGAAAATGTCTTTGTAGGCTTCGCGGTGGGTCAGGCCGGTCACCGCCAGCAGGGTAATCACCGCGCCGTTGTGCGGCAGGGTGTCCATGCCGCCGCTGGCCATCGAGGCCACCCGGTGCAGCACTTCCAGCGGGATGTTGGCCGCGTGGGCCGCTGCGATGAAGTCATTGGCCATGGCCGCCAGCGCAATGCTCATGCCGCCCGACGCTGAACCGGTGATGCCGGCAAGAAGGGTCACGGTGATCGCTTCGTTGACCAGCGGATTGGGAATGCTCTTGAGCCAATCGGCTAATACCAGGAACCCTGGCAAGGAAGCAATCACCGCACCAAAGCCGTATTCCGATGCGGTGTTCATCGCCGCCAGCAGCGAACCGCCGACAGCGCTGCGACTGCCTTCGGCCAGCTTGCCGCGAATCGCCTTGAAGCCGAACACCAGCACCATGATGATGCCCACGAGCAAGGCGGCCTGGACCGCCCAGATCGCCGTGAGCTTGGCGATTTCGGTGGTCACCGGAGCGGCCATGCCCGGCAGCGCAAGGCTGTGGGTCTTGCCGTACCACTGCGGAATCCACTGGGTAAACAGCAGGTTCATGATGCCCACGGCCAGCAGCGGCGAGAGGGCGATCCACGGGTTCGGCAGTTTGATGTCGGGCGCGGTTTCAGGCTCGTTGCGCAGTTCGGTGCCATAGCCTTCACCGGACGCCTGAGCCTTGTTGCGCTGGCGCTGGAGAAACAGCATGCCGGCGCTGAACACGAAGATCGCGCCGATCACACCCAGCCACGGCGCCGCCCACGCGGTGGTGTTGAAGAAGGTGCTGGGGATGATGTTCTGGATCTGCGGGGTGCCGGGCAGGGCGTCCATGGTGAACGAGAACGCACCGAGGGCGATGGTCGCCGGGATCAGACGCTTGGGAATGTTGCTCTGGCGGAACATTTCAGCGGCAAACGGATAGACCGCGAACACCACCACAAACAGCGACACGCCGCCGTAAGTCAGAAGTGCGCAGACCAGCACGATCACCAGCATCGCCTGGCGGGTGCCGAGCAGGCGAATCGCTGCCGCGACGATCGAGCGCGAGAAACCCGACAGCTCGATCAGCTTGCCGAACACCGCGCCGAGCAGGAACACCGGGAAATACAGTTTGATGAAGCCGACCATTTTCTCCATGAACACCCCGGTAAAGGCAGGGGCGACGGCGGACGGGTCGGTGAGCAAGACAGCGCCGAGGGCGGCAATCGGGGCGAAGAGAATAACGCTGTAGCCACGGTAGGCCGCGAGCATCAGCAGCGTGAGGGCTGCCAAGGCAATGATCACACTCATGGTGTGTCTCCTGGATTGTTATTTTTGTGGGTGGATCTTTTGTGGGAGAGGGCTTTAGCGAGATTCGTGCCATTTGTTTAAGGTGTTGAAATATAAGGATATTTATTTATTTGTGAGGCGGTTTTGAATTATTTGTCTCTGTTTAGAGATTTGTAGTGGCTGTACGGACGTCTTCGCGGGCAAGCCACGCTCCCACAGGTTTTGTGGTTGCCTTTGAATTTATGGCTCGGCGCAAACCCTGTGGGAGCGGGCTTGCCCGCGAAGAGGCCCTATCTACCAATAGAGATCAATGTCTCTCTATAGAGACTCAACAATCCCCAACGCCACCATCTTCTTATACAAAGTAGACCGCCCCAGCCCCAACCGCGCCGCCGCCTCGATCACCTTGCCCCCGCATTGCGCCAGGGCCGTTTCAATCAATTGCCGGTCAAACCGTTCCCGCGCCTCACTGAACGTCTCATGCGCAACCGCCTCAATCACCCTCGGCGCCACACGCTCAACTGGCGTAAACGTCCCAATCGCCGCGCGAATATCCCCCGCATTCAGCACAAGGTCATCGCTGAGCAGCGCTGCGCGCTCCAGCACATTGCGCAGTTCGCGAATATTCCCCGGCCAGGCGTGCTGCCCCAGCAGGTCCAAGGCTTCGCGGTTCAGTTCATGCTGGCTGCGCAGTTCCTCAAGGATCGCTTCGCTGAGCGCCGGCACGTCATCGAGGCGATCGCGCAGGGGCGGCACGTTGATCGGCAGCACGTTGAGTCGGTAATACAAATCGGCGCGAAATTCGCCACGCTTGATCGCCGCTTCCAGATCGGTGGAGGTGGCCGCGATCACTCGCACATCACTCTGGATCACTTCATTGGAACCGACCGGCTCGAACTCCTTTTCCTGCAACACGCGCAGCAACTTGCTTTGCAGCGGCAGCGGCATGTCGCCGATTTCATCAAGAAACAGCGTGCCGCCCTGAGCGATCTGCAACTTGCCGGCGCGGCCCTTGCGATCGGCGCCGGTGAAGGCGCCGGGCGCGGTACCGAAGAACTCGGCTTCCAGCAACGACTCGGGAATCGCCGCGCTGTTGATGCTGACGAAGGCTTTGTGCGCGCGCGGCGAAGCGCCGTGGATCGCCTGGGCCAGCAACTCCTTGCCGGTGCCGGTTTCGCCGAGCAACAGCACCGGCGACTCGGCACTGGCACTGCGCCGGGCGCGACGTTTGACTTCGAGGCTGGCGGCACTGGTGCCGATGAAGTGGGCGAAGTTGTACTTGGTCTGCCGCGACCGCAGCAACGAGCGGGTGGAAGCCAGTTCTTCCTGCATGCTCAGGTAGCGTTTGAGCATGGGCGACAGGCTGTGCAACTCGTCGAACAGCGCAAAACCGATGGCGCCGATCACCGCGCCGGCGTCGTCATGAATCGGCAGGCGCATCACCACCAGGGGTTCTTTCGGCGTGTCCTGCATGTCCAGCAAGATCGGCCGGCCGGTGCGCACGACTTCGCGCAACAGACTGCCGGGGATCACGCTTTCGCAGGCCTTGCCGATGGCCACTTCGGCGGACTCCAGACCGAAACGCCGGGCATAGCGCTCGTTCATCCAGACGATGTTCGCGTCGCGGTCGACAATCACCGTGCCTTCGCTCGATTGCTCGATGATTTCGAACAGCGAACGGATCGCCAGCAGGCGAACGCGCTGGTAATCCTTGAGGTTTTCGGTGGTGTTCATAGAGGTCAGATCCAGAATATGTGTTGTCTTGGCGGGCCCTATCGCTAGCAGGCTAGCTCCCACAGTGGACCGCGATTCAATGTGGGAGCTAGCCTGCTAGCGATTGAGGCGACGCGGTCCTATGCCTACCGCGAATGCGCCGCCGCCAACAGCTCTTTAGTGTACGGATGCTGCGGCGAATCGAACACGTCATGGCTGGCGCCGCTTTCCACCACTTTGCCGTCCTTGATCACGATCATGTCGTGGGCCAGGGCGCGCACCACCGCCAGGTCATGGCTGATGAACAGATAGGTCAGTCCGTGTTTTTCCTGAAGCTGGCGGAGCAGGGCGACCACTTGTTTTTGCACCGTGCGATCCAGCGCCGAGGTCGGTTCATCGAGCAGGATCAGTGCCGGTTTCAGCACCAGCGCCCGGGCAATGGCGATGCGCTGACGCTGGCCGCCGGAGAACTCGTGGGGATAACGATTGCGGCTTTGCGGGTCGAGGCCGACTTCTTCCAGCGCGCGAATCACTTCGGCTTTGCACTCTTCAGCGGTCAGCTGACTATGCACTTCAAGCCCTTCGCTGATGATCTGCGCCACCGACATGCGCGGGCTGAGACTGCCGAAGGGGTCCTGGAACACCACCTGCATTTTCTTGCGCCATGGCCGCAGCTGCTTTTGCGTCAGGCCGTCCAGCGCCTCGCCCTGAAAGCGAATGCTGCCTTCGGAATCGAGCAAGCGCAGGATCGCCTGACCCAGCGTCGACTTGCCCGAGCCGGACTCGCCGACGATGCCCAACGTTTTGCCGCGTTGAATGTTAAGGCTGATGCCGTCCACCGCGTTCAGGTAAGTCTTGCGCTGGAACAGCCCGCCACCGAGGGCGAATTGCACGCGCAGATTGTCCACTTCCAGCACGTTCTCGCGCTCGTCCCGGGGCAGGGCTTCGCCTTCCGGTTCGGCGTTCAGCAGCACGCAGCTGTAGGGGTGTTTCGGCTCGGTGAAGATCGTTTCGCACGTGGCCTCTTCGACGATTTCCCCGGCCTTCATCACGCACACGCGCTGGGCGATGCTGCGCACCAGATTGAGGTCGTGGCTGATCAACAGCAGCGACATGCCGAGCCGCTGTTGCAGGGACTTGAGCAGAATCAGAATCTTGCGCTGCACCGTCACGTCCAGCGCCGTGGTGGGTTCGTCGGCGATCAGCAACTGCGGCTCGCAGGCCAGGGCCATGGCGATCATCACCCGTTGCCGTTGGCCACCGGACAGCTGGTGGGGGTAGGCCTTGAGCCGTTCCTTGGGCTTCTGGATACCCACCAGTTGCAGCAATTCCAGAATCCGCGCTTGCGCCGCTTTGCCCGTCAGGCCTTTATGCACTAGCAGGGTTTCGCCGATCTGTTTTTCGATGCTGTGCAACGGATTGAGCGAGGTCATCGGCTCCTGGAAGATCATCGCGATCCGGTTACCGCGCAACTCACGCAACACCTGGGTCGGGGCGCCGAGCAGTTCCTTGCCGCGATAGCGAATGCTGCCAGTGGTTTGGGTGCCTGTCTCGGGCAGCAGTTGCAGGATCGAGTGGGCGGTCACCGATTTGCCGGAGCCCGATTCACCGACCAACGCCAGGCATTCACCGGGACGGATGTCCAGGCACAGGTTGCGCACCACCGTCTGGCCATTGAAGGCCACGCTGAGGTCACGGATTTCGATCAGGTTGGTACTCATATCTACAGTCCGCGTCAGGATCGGGGGTCAAAGGCGTCGCGCAACGCCTCGCCGATAAACACCAATAAGGAAAGAATCAGCGCCAGGGTGAAAAACGCCGTCAGCCCCAGCCACGGCGCTTGCAGGTTCTGCTTGCCCTGGCCGATCAGCTCGCCCAGCGATGCGCTGCCCGCCGGCATGCCGAAGCCGAGGAAGTCCAGCGCCGTGAGGGTGGAGATGGCCCCGGTGAGAATGAATGGCAGGTAACTCAATGTCGCGTTCATGGCGTTGGGCAGGATATGCCGGACGATGACTTTTCGATCCGAAAGGCCCAGTGCCCGGGCGGCCTTGACGTATTCCAGGTTGCGCCCGCGCAGGAACTCGGCGCGCACCACGTCGACCAGCGCCAGCCAGGAAAACAGCGCCATGATCCCCAGCAACCACCAGAAATTCGGCTCAACGAAGCCCGACAGAATGATCAGCAAGTACAGCACCGGCAGCCCCGACCAGACTTCCAGCAAGCGTTGACCCAACAGGTCGACCCAGCCGCCGTAATAGCCTTGAAGCGCACCGGCGGCGATACCGATCAACGCACTGACCAAGGTCAGCATCAACGCAAACAGGATCGACACCCGCGCACCGAAAATCACCCGGGCCATGACGTCCCGGGACTGGTCGTCGGTGCCCAGCCAATTGACACTCGAGGGTGGGCTCGGCGCCGGCTTATTGAGTTCATAGTTGGGTGTGTCGTCGCTGAACGGGATCGGCGGGAACAGCATCCAGCCGCCGTCCTTGTGAATCAGCTTCTGCACGTAGTCGCTGCGATAGTCAGCCTGGAACGGCAGTTGCCCGCCGAATTCCTGCTCGGTGTGGCGCTTGAATACCGGGAAGTACCACTGCCCCTGATAACTGACCACCAGCGGTTTGTCGTTGGCGATCAACTCGCCGCCCAGCGTCAGCAGAAACAGGCCTATGAACAGCCACAGCGACCACCAGCCCCGGCGGTTTTTCTTGAAGCGTTCGAAGCGGCGGCGGCCTAACGGCGAGAGCTGGAACATCAGGCGTTCCTCGCGGCGAAGTCGATACGCGGGTCGACCAGGGTGTAGCACAGGTCGCCGATCAGTTTTATCAAAAGCCCGAACAGCGTGAAGATAAACAGCGAGCCGAACACCACCGGATAGTCCCGCGAGACGGCAGCCTCATAGCTCATGCGCCCGAGGCCATCGAGCGAGAAGATCACTTCGATCAGCAGCGAACCGGCGAAGAACACGCTGATGAACGCCTGGGGAATCCCCGACACCACCAGCAGCATCGCATTACGGAACACATGGCCGTACAGCACGCGTCGTTCGCTCAAGCCTTTGGCCCGTGCGGTGACCACGTATTGGCGTGTGATTTCATTGAGGAACGAGTTCTTGGTGAGGATCGTCAGGGTGGCGAAACCGCCAATCACCAACGCCGTCACCGGCAGCACCAAGTGCCAGAAGTAGTCGGCGATTTTGCCCACGGTCGACAGCGATTCGAAATTGTCCGAAACCAGCCCGCGCACCGGGAACCAGTTCAGCGAGGTACCACCGGCGAAGACCACGATCAGGAACATCGCGAACAGGAACGCCGGCATCGCGTAGCCGATGATGATCGCGGTGCTGCTCCAGATATCGAAATGACTGCCATGGTGCACGGCCTTGCGGATGCCCAGCGGGATCGACACCAGATAGGTGATCAGCGTGGCCCAGAGCCCGAGGGAAATGGTCACCGGCATTTTTTCCAGGATCAGGTCGGTGACGGTCGCACCGCGGAAAAAACTTTTACCGAAGTCCAGGCGCGCGTAGCTGGTGAGCATCAGCCACAGGCGTTCGTGCGCGGGCTTGTCGAAGCCGTACTGCTTTTCGATGTCCTTGATCAATTGCGGGTCGAGGCCGCGACTGGCCCGGGAGGTGCCCGACATGGTTTCCCCGGAGCCGCCGCCGACACTCGCGCCGCCGATGCCTTGTAAGTGCGCGATGGCCTGTTCCACCGGACCGCCCGGTGCGGCCTGGACGATGACGAAGTTGACCAGAAGAATGATCACCAGCGTCGGGATGATCAGCAGCAGGCGCCGCAGTATATAAGCCCACATCAATGCGGCCCTCCGGGTTTGCCACGGCGGATTTTCTCGGCCGTCATCTGCTGGTTGGTCAGCGGCGTGGAGCTCACCTCCCACCAGCTTTCGATGGCTTCGTCATTGCTGGCCTGCTCGTTGGGCATGCCGAAGCGGTTCCACCACACCGTCGAAGTGCCCGGCGGGTAATAGTTGGGAATCCAGTAGTAGTTCCATTGCAGCACCCGGTCTAGCGCATGGGCGTAACGCAGCATTTCTGGCTGGGTGTTGGCGCGCACCAGCCCGTTGATCAGCGTATCGACCGCCGGGTTTTTCAGCACCATGTAGTTGTTGGCGCCGGGGTCGTTGGCCGAGATCGAGCCGAAGTAGTTGAACAGCTCGCCACCGGGGGAAGTGGTGACCGGATAGCCGGTGACGATCATGTCGTAGTCGCGGCTCATCAGGCGATTCACGTACTGAGAGGAGTCGATGCGGCGGATGTTCAGGTCGATGCCGATCTGTTTCAAGGTGCGCTTATACGGCAATAGCAGTCGGTCCATGCCGTTCTGGCTGACCAGAAAGGTGAAGCTCAGCGGCGTGCCTTCGGCGTTGACCAGTTGGTCGCCATCGGGTTTCCATCCGGCCTGCTCGAGCAGGTTCAGCGCCAGCAGTTGCTTGTCGCGAATCAGGCCGCTGCCATCGGTTTTCGGTGCTTCGAAGACTTGGGTGAAGACCTCGTCGGGGATCTGCCCACGCAGTGGCTCGAGAATCGCCAACTCGCCGGCATCCGGCAGTTTGCGGGCGGCGAGGTCGGTGTTGGAAAAGAAACTCTGCTGGCGAATGTACAGGTCGCGCATCATCTGCCGATTGCTCCACTCGAAATCCCAGAGCATGGCCAGGGCCTGGCGCACGCGGCGGTCGTGGAACATCGGGTTTTGCAGGTTGAAGACAAAGCCCTGGGCCGATTGCGGGGCTTCTTTGGCCAGATGCGCTTTTTGCAGTCGACCATCGCTCAGGGCCGGGCTTTCGTAGCCGATCGAGTAGCCGGTGGCGGAGAATTCGCGGTTGTAGTCATAGGCGCCACCCCGCAGGACCTGGCGTGCGACGTCGGTGTCGCCGAAGTACTCGATGCTGAAATGATCGAAGTTATAGAGGCCGCGGCTGACCGGCAGATCCTTGCCCCACCAGGTGGCGTTGCGCTCGAAGGTGATGCTGCGACCGGAATCGACCTTGCCCACTTTGTACGGGCCGCTGCCCAGTGGTGCTTCATAACCACCGCCATTGGCGAAATCACGGGTCTTCCACCAGTGTTCGGGAAATACCGGCAAGGTGGCGATATCGAGGGGCAGGGTGCGGCTTTCGTTGCTTTTGAAGTCGAACCGAACCGTCAGCGGCGCTTCGACTTCGACGCCTTTGACGTCGGCGAACTGGGTGCGATAACGCAGGCTGCCCTGGGTCATCAGCAGGTCAAAGGTATAGCGCACGTCCTGGGCTGTGATCGGGGTGCCGTCGGCGAAACGCGCCTTCGGGTTCAGGTAGAAGCGCAGGGACATGCCGTCCTCCGAGCGCTCCATCTTCTGTGCCACCAAGCCGTAAACGGTGTAGGGCTCGTCCAGCGAACGCTGGGCCAGGGGCGAGTAGAGCAAACCGTCGATTTGCGTGACGCCGATGCCTTTGTCGATGTACGGCAGTATATGGTCGAAATGCCCGATCTCGATGGCGGAGCGACGCATTGTGCCGCCCTTGGGGGCTTGCGGGTTGGCGTAGGCAAAATGACTGAAGCCGGCGGGATACTTCGCCGGTTCGCCGTACACGGTCAACGCCTGTTGCGGTGCAGCATTCACACCGGTGGCGCCCAACAGCAGGGCCACGGCAGTGAACAACAAAGTGGGGAAAGCCAGTCGCATTGTCAGCCTTAGAGCCGGGTGATCGATAACCGCAATTTGTACGCTAGCGGCGCGTCCCTCGCCAGCCGTATTACATAACCGAAACACAACGGCCCACCAAAAGGTGGGCCGTCATACACAAAACCAGGGCGCTGATCAGTCCTGGCGGCTGGTCACTTCCAGCAGGTGATAACCGAACTGGGTCTTCACCGGGCCTTGCACTACGTTGATCGGTGCGCTGAAGACGACGGTATCGAACTCTTTGACCATCTGGCCTGGACCGAACGAACCCAGGTCACCACCTTGGCGGCTGGATGGGCAGGTGGAGTTGGCTTTGGCAACTTCGGCGAAATCGGCGCCGCCTTCGATCTGGGCTTTGAGTTCGTTGCACTTGTCTTCAGAGGCAACCAGGATGTGACGGGCAGTGGCTTTAGCCATGGAAAAATACTCCTTTCAATGTTCAGTAAAGTGCGGAGCCTACCGGATTCAGTGGCCTATTTCTCGTCAAAGTTCCGCACGGATTATAGGCCAGCCTTTCTCAGGCGCTCGGCGTGTTGCACATACAAGGTAATCGGGTCGATGCCCTTGCGCAGTGCCCCGGCGGTTTGGCTGAGGCTGTCCAGATGATCCAGTGGATAGTCGGAGCGGATAACTTTGCCCAGATGGGAGCTGTAGCGGCCAACCATGCCGTCATTCTGCTCTGCTTCGGTGGTGAAATAGCGCGAAAAGGCCTGGAGGAAACCGTGCAGCGGATCGATCGCATCCAGCCCTTTGTCCAGGAGATCGCCCTGCAATATCCCGCTCCAGGAGTAATAGCGCACCCCGTTAACCAATTCGCGGCCCTTGCCACCCCAGGTTTTCGGCAGCCCTTGTGGGTACTTGTCGTTAAAAGCGCCCACACCTTCGGTGGTCAACGCATTCAGCGCGGCGACGGCATTTTGCGGCAGGGCCTGGTGGCCGCTGAGCAACGACACAAAGTCCGCAAACAGCGTTGCAACCGTGGATGCGACATGTTCCGGCAGGCGCCCGGGTGTCAATGCCTTGCGCAGGAAGTCGGCCAGTTCCGAGCCGTGGTTCGGGCCGCTGACCGAAGTCACAGACGCGATGATCTCCGGCGCGATGGCCGCAGCGTAACGTGCCGCAAGGGCGCCCTGGCTGTGGCCGATCAGGTTGACTTGCCGGGCGCCGGTTCCTTCCAGCACCCGTTCGATCTGTGCCAACAGTTGGTCGCCGCGCACTTCGTTGCTCTGGGTTGCCGAGAGGTGGGGGACAAACACTCTTGCGCCAGCACTCCTGAGGGCCTGCTTGACGTCATGGAAGAGTTCGACTTTACCAATGCGATCAAAGCCGAAGAGCCCGTGGATCAGCAGGATTGGATACTGAGTGGTTGCATTCCGTAGCATGTTCATTCCTTTTTCTCGGTGGTTCAGAGGTGTGAATATGGGCTCACTCTAAAGCACACCGGCAGCTCGGCGATGTATGAGGAATCCGCTGTAAGCTGATGAAAAAGGTATAGAAAACGTAGGAAAGTTCGAAAGAGCTTGAGGTCCTGTTCGGAATATTTGGACATCTTTTTGTCGTTCGTGGCGCACATCATTGCAACGGCCTACCGTGCGCACGCCGTTTACCTGTAAACCGATTCGCTTTTCAGACGCCCAGCCCTCGATCGAGGGCTGGAAGGTCGGCAGTGGTTATGCCGGTTGCTGGACGCTGTTCTGTGCTCGCAACCGCTCTGCTGCCTGGCGCAGCAGTTGTTCGGTTGCGGTCCAGCCAAGGCAGCCATCCGTTACCGATACGCCGTAGCGCAGCGATGGACTCAATGGCTGGCAGCCTTCGAACAAATGGCTCTCGATCATCATGCCGATCAGCGAGCAATCACCCTGCAGGCGTTGCTCCAGCACATCGTTGAACACGGCGGGCTGGCGCGCCGGGTCTTTGCCGCTGTTGGCGTGGCTGCAGTCAACCATGATCCGTGCCGGGATCTTCAGTTTGGCCAAATCGCTATTTACCTGGGTGACGCTGTCGCGATCGTAGTTCGGCCCGCGATGGCCGCCGCGCAACACCAGATGGGTGTCGGGATTACCTGGGGTTTGAATGATCGCAGGATGCCCCTGGCTGTCGACGCCGAAATGGCGATGCGGGTGGGCGGCCGAACGCATGGCGTCGCTGGCTACGGCGACACCGCCATCGGTGCCGTTCTTGAAACCGACCGGCATGCTCAGGCCGCTGGCCATTTCCCGGTGGATTTGCGACTCGGTGGTGCGGGCGCCGATAGCGACCCAGCTCAACAGATCGTCGAAGTAGCCAGCCGCCATCGGTTGCAGCAGTTCGGTGGCAATCGGCAAGCCGAGGCGCAGCATTTCGCGCATCAGTTCGCGTGACAGCGTCAAACCGCCGGCCATGTCATCGCTGCCATCGAGCTGCGGGTCGTAGGCCAGGCCTTTCCAGCCGACCGTGGTGCGGGGTTTTTCGACGTAGGCGCGCATCACCAGCAGCATTTCATCGCTGACTTCGGAGGCCAGACGAGCGAGATTGGCCGCGTATTCGAGGGCGGACTGGGGATCGTGAATCGAGCAAGGGCCGACGATGATCAGCAGACGGGAATCTTTACCGTTGAGAATCGCACGGACCGCATCGCGGTGATCGGCGACTTGCCGGGTCAGGGCATTGCTGAGGGGCAGTTGCTGTTTGAGTTGCAATGAGCTGGGCAGACGCAGGGTCAGCGCTTCATTGGCAGGGCTCAAGGTGGACAGCGGCAGAGCAGAGACGGACGAGTTCATATTCAGGCTTCCTGGGCTGGCGGCGGGTTCGTTCCCGCGCGCTCGGCCCTACTGGGGTGTTCGACAATTGGCCGGATTGGCTGCGTGTGTGTGCTTGCCACCTGTGGGTGACCGATCGGAGGCGGCAGGCTGTCCCGAGCGGAGGCTGCTAAATCGCCAGGCGGAAAAGCTGTCGTAACGGTAATAAGTGGCGTAGTTCATTTCGTGAATCCTCTGGTTGTCTGGTGTGTCGCTAAAAATGAGTGGGGCTGAAAAAACAAAAACCCCGGTCGGGAGGCCGACCGGGGGTTGAGAATTCTCTGGCGGCGACCCCTTTAAAATGGGCGCCGTGTGGGTATCAGGCGCGCCAGTGGCTAAACCAATACCCAAAATAAAAGCTGACCGGAGCACAAACGTCAGTCGCCCGGGCAGCCGCAACCGAGCGCGGGGCGCTGGCGGTACGAAGCTGTGAGAGGGCGTTGAACATGGTCTGTCTCCAATGAATGCGCCGAGCTTACTAGAGGCCGGTGCGCCGTTTCAATCAGAAAATGCTATCGATGACCGATCCTGTTTTCTATCGCTTGAGCGCATCGGGGTTTATGACACACTTCGCGCTTCGGTCAACGCGTGATGCCACAAGGACAAACCATGACGGCACTGAGCATTGCCGTCCGCGGAGGTTTTAATGACTTTTGACTGGCGTCCGGCGACATCCGGCGACCTTGACTTCGCTCGCGAGCTGACCTGTCGCAATATGCTCCGCTATTACATTCAGAATGATCTGCTCTGGCTGGACGAGGCGTTCAATGTGGCTTGGGCGGGGCGCGAGAGCCGGGTGATCGTGTGCGGCGACTTATCGGTGGGTTATGTCAGTCTCAGTCGCGACGCCAGAGCCTTGTACATCCGCGAATTGCACGTGCTCGAAGCGTTCCAGGGGCAGGGCGCCGGTTCCTGGGCGATCGATCAGGTATTTGCCATGGCATGCAAGGAACGGCGTCCGGCGTTACGCCTGACAGTTTTTGAAACGAATCCAGCCAAGGCACTGTATGAGCGAAAAGGGCTGAAGGTAGTCGGCCAAGACGAGTGTTTCCTGAGAATGCAGCGCGATGTCGATGAGCTACATCGCTGAAACACGCTGGCGACAAGCCTTTCAAGATGTATTGAAACTTTTTATATAGCGCTTGCCGCTAGGTCTGCCAGTCGCTTTTTGCTAAGGTGTCCGGCAACCCAATAAGACCATATCGCGAGGTGTCTGCTTGATTAGGGTGCTAGTAGTCGATGACCATGATCTCGTTCGTACAGGCATTACTCGAATGCTGGCTGACATCGATGGCCTGCAAGTAGTCGGCCAGGCTGAGTCCGGGGAGGAATCCCTGCTTAAGGCGCGTGAGTTGAAACCCGATGTGGTGCTGATGGACGTCAAGATGCCCGGGATCGGCGGTCTTGAAGCCACGCGCAAGTTATTGCGCAGTCATCCGGACATCAAAGTCGTCGCGGTCACCGTGTGCGAAGAAGATCCGTTTCCTACGCGGCTGTTGCAGGCCGGTGCCGCAGGTTATCTGACCAAGGGCGCCGGGTTGCCGGAAATGGTCCAGGCGATTCGCCTGGTCTTTGCCGGGCAACGCTACATCAGCCCGCAGATTGCCCAGCAGCTGGCGATCAAGTCCTTTCAGCCGACCAACGATTCGCCCTTCGACGCGCTGTCGGAGCGGGAAATCCAGATCGCATTGATGATTGTCGGCTGTCAAAAAGTCCAGATCATTTCCGACAAGCTCTGCCTGTCACCCAAAACGGTCAATACTTACCGTTACCGCATTTTCGAGAAGCTCTCGATCAGCAGTGATGTCGAGCTGACGCTGTTGGCGGTGCGTCACGGCATGGTCGATGCCAGCCTCTGAAAATGACTGAAGTCTTCGATCCAGGCGCTTTTCTGTCCACGGTCAGTGGGCGTCCGGGCGTCTATCGCATGTTCGATAGCGATGCACGTCTGCTGTATGTCGGCAAAGCCAAGAACCTGAAAAATCGTTTGTCGAGCTACTTCCGCAAATCCGGTCTCGCGCCCAAGACCGCTGCGCTGGTCGCCCGTATCGCCCAGGTCGAAACGACCATCACGGCTAACGAAACGGAAGCGTTGCTGCTTGAGCAGACGCTGATCAAGGAATGGCGTCCTCCGTATAACATCCTGCTGCGCGACGACAAATCCTACCCTTACGTCTTTCTCTCGGATGGCCAGTTTCCTCGCCTGAGCATCCATCGCGGTGCGAAAAAGGCCAAGGGCAAGTATTTCGGTCCGTATCCCAGCGCGGGCGCCATTCGCGAAAGTCTGAGTCTGCTGCAGAAGACCTTTTTTGTTCGCCAGTGCGAAGACAGCTATTACAAGAACCGTACGCGTCCTTGTCTGCAATACCAGATCAAACGATGCAAGGCCCCGTGCGTCGGGCTGGTGGAGCCCGAGGTGTATGCCGAAGACGTTCGCCACTCGGTGATGTTCCTCGAAGGTCGCAGCAATGCGCTGACGGACGAGTTGTCCGCCGGCATGGAAGAAGCGGCGATCAACCTCGAGTTCGAACGCGCGGCCGAGCTGCGTGATCAGATTTCACTGTTGCGCCGGGTCCAGGACCAGCAAAGCATGGAGGGTGGAACGGGCGATATAGATGTGATTGCTGCGTTCGTCAATCCGGGCGGCGCCTGCGTTCACTTGATCAGCGTGCGCGGTGGGCGGGTGCTGGGCAGCAAGAACTTCTTCCCTCAGGTCGGCATCGACGAAGACGTTTCCGAGGTCATGGCGGCCTTTCTGGGGCAGTACTTCATTACCAGTCCCGAGCGCGACTTGCCGAGCGAACTGATCGTCAACGTGGTTCACGAGGACTTCCCGACGCTCATCACAGCCATAGAAGAGTTGCGCGGTCGTGAATTGACCATCAGCCATCGGGTGCGCGGTACCCGAGCGCGCTGGCAACAACTGGCCGTCACCAATGCCGAGCAAGCGTTGGGCGCGAGGCTGGCCAACCGTCAGCACGTCGCCGCACGTTTCGATGCCTTGGCCGAAGTGTTGAATCTGGACGAGCCGCCGCAGCGCCTTGAGTGCTACGACATCAGCCATTCCAGTGGCGAAGCCACCGTGGCGTCTTGCGTGGTGTTCGGTCCGGAAGGCCCGATCAAGTCCGACTATCGTCGTTACAACATTGAAGGCGTTACCCCGGGCGACGACTATGCGGCCATGCACCAGGCCCTGACCCGACGCTTCAGCAAGCTGAAGGACGGGGAGGGCAAGCTGCCGGACATTCTGCTGGTGGACGGCGGCAAGGGGCAGCTGTCGATGGCTCGCGATGTGCTCAATGAACTGGCAGTGCCTGACCTGATTCTGTTGGGCGTGGCCAAGGGCGCGACGCGCAAGGCCGGTTTTGAAACCCTGTACCTCAACGACGCGGCCCACGAATTCACCTTGCGCGGCGATTCCCCCGCGCTGCACCTGATTCAACAGATACGCGACGAAGCCCACCGTTTTGCCATCACCGGGCACCGCGCGCGCCGTGGCAAAACCCGTCGCACCTCGACACTTGAGGGGGTTGCCGGCGTCGGTCCGACACGGCGGCGCGATTTGTTAAAACATTTTGGTGGATTGCAGGAGCTGTCTCGTGCCAGCATCGAAGAGATCGCCAAAGCACCCGGGATCAGTAAAAAGCTCGCAGAGTTGATTTATGCAAATCTGCACAGCGAGTAGAATGCCACCTCACCTCGTAGCCAGTTGTGCCGATGAATATCCCTAATCTGATTACCGTTCTACGCGTCCTGCTCATCCCGATCTTTATTTTACTGTTTTACCTGCCTTACCAATGGAGCTACCTGGCGTCTGCCTCGGTCTTCGCATTTGCCGCCGCCACAGACTGGCTGGACGGTTATCTGGCCCGTCGTCTGGAACAAAGCACACCGTTCGGGGCTTTCCTCGATCCCGTGGCTGACAAGCTGATGGTGGCCGTTGCGCTGGTGCTGCTGGTGCAAGAACACGGCAACCTGTGGCTGACGCTGCCGGCCGCCGTCATCATCGGTCGCGAAATTGTCGTCTCGGCACTGCGCGAATGGATGGCCGAACTCGGCGCACGCGCTCACGTCGCCGTGTCGAACCTGGGCAAATGGAAAACCGCCGCGCAAATGCTGGCGCTGGTGATCCTGCTGGCTAATCCGTCAGACTTCACCTTCTGGGTCTTGATCGGTTATGCCTTGCTACTGGTGTCTGCCGGGCTGACATTGTGGTCCATGGTCCAATACCTGCGGGCTGCCTGGCCGCATCTGAAGACCGACGTGGAAAAGAAATAAAACTTTTTTGAATCAAAGGGTTGACGGGGCTTCTGGATTCTATAGAATGCGCCACACCAAGACGCGGGAATAGCTCAGTTGGTAGAGCACGACCTTGCCAAGGTCGGGGTCGCGAGTTCGAGTCTCGTTTCCCGCTCCAAGTTTGTATGCATTTGACGTCGCGCTACATGACAGCAAATGTTTGAGGCCGAGTAGCAAAATGGTTATGCAGTGGATTGCAAATCCACCTACGCCGGTTCGATTCCGACCTCGGCCTCCACTATAAACAAGCTCCGTAGATCTATGATTTACGGAGCTTTTTTATTTCCGCAGCCTTGCAAGATTTTGTCTTGAAAAGGGTATCTGCGAACTTGCTTCACCGGGACGGGATGTATATATTTCGTCCTCTGTTGCACAAGCCAGACCGCTTCACCGCGCTACCGCCCGAATGGCGAAACTGGTAGACGCATGGGACTTAAAATCCCCCGCTCGTTAATTATTAAAGCTTAAAGTATTTATCTGAAACCCGCATGGCCTCTGGGCTGCGCGGGTTTTTTGTTTTTCTTTTAAAAACCTCTTGGTAACAAATTGGTAACACGCCGCCATTAACAGGATTTAATGATGTGATTTTGAGGCCATTTTGGTAACAATTGGCCACCACGAAGGCCCTGGGAGTAGTCGACCGGAGTGTTGGAGTGGGAACCAAAATTGACGGATCTGGTGCTCCTGGAAGCGGTCAGGGCGGCTTGTGGAGGAGATGGCAGCGATGCTATTCATCTCGGCGAGTCACTGCTGATAGGGCGGAAAGGCAGTCCTGTGGCAGGCTGGAAATGGCTAGACTCATTCATTTCAGTCAGGGATTCTCGGCATGCGAATCTTGAAGATTTTGATCGCATGGGCATCTCTGAAATCGAGCGTGATTTCGGCGTGTCTGACTGAGCTTGGGCACAAAAAAAGCGCCGATCCGGAGGGGAAGGGCGCTTGATTTGTTGGGGGCGTGATCTTTATAGTCGATTATAGATGATTATAGGCCGACTATAGGCCGATGCCTCATTGGAGCCAGGATTCAACCTCCTGACCACCGTGCTCGGTTTTCCACTCTTTCAAGAGCTTGTGGTTGCCGCCCTTGGTTTCAATTAGCTCGCCGGTGTGAGGGTTTTTGTAGCGCTTCACAGAGCGCGCTTTGCGAACCAACTTGGGTTCGGATGGCTTAGCACTGCGGCGAGCACTAGGGTCGAGCAACGCGATGATCGCAGGCAGTGAAACACTATATTCACCCATCAAAGCGCGAAGCTTGGTTTCGAATTCAATTTCTTTTTTGAGGCCGTCATCGTTCTTCATTTCATCCAGCTGACGCATGTGTTCAGCGAGCTGGGCTTCGAGGGCTTTGAATTCTGCAATTTTTGACATTTTGATCTCAATGTATTTTGGTGTAAGAGGCGAGCCGTCCTTGGCTGATATTCGGTTAAACGGATTTCAGTGCTTCTATTTGGCTAACAATAGCCCCGTTGAATTCATTTGCTAGGGCTACTTCGGCCTTATATTTTTCCAGCGATTCTAGGGTCAATTCGGATGGTGGATTCGTTACTATCAGCTGAGATTCCAGCTTTCGAATGAGTTCCGAAACAGCTGGCGAATATTCTCGTTGTGAGCGAACGACTTGCGTAATCAGCGGCGTTTGGATCACTGGCTCTGAAGCACGCCATTCTTCTTCTAGCTTTTGATGCAGCGAGTCAATTTCAATGGATACCTTCAAAATCAGATCCTGAATGACCTCAGCGTTTTCAGGCTCTTTTCTCAGCCTTATATTCAAATCACGCCGATCAATGCGCGCATTGTCGAGCATAATTTTTGTGCATTCCATAGACGACATTTTCGACATCTCAAGTTCAATCTCCTTTTTGATGGCGTCAATGTCGCGCTGATAATACTGAACTCGTTCACGCGATGACATTGCCGGTCGGCCGAGACCATCATAAACAGGCGAGTTGGAGTCATCGATTGCAGCTATTGCGTTTTCCATATGCTTTAGTTTGCGTCGTAGATGCCGATATTTTCTGCCTATCTCGCTGATACTGGGGCGACCTGGGCCTTTCTCGCGGAGACGCTCGCCTTTCTCAATGATGTCATCTTCCGGGATCTCATCACGGCCAAGCTGTTTTTCGTATTCTCGCAGTTCAGCCAGCTTTTCGGTATAGGCCAGTTCAGCTCGCTGGCGCAGAGTTTTAAGCGGTACTGGGGGACGACCCATCCGCTTGTTCCCTTGGCGCTCAGACTCAACGTCGTCTTCATTTTTTTCGAGCAACTCTTGCCATTTCCAATACAAGACGCCGCATTTATCAACTAGTTTGTCGGTCTCTGCCTTTCTGGGCCGCATGTATTTTTCCTCTTTAAGCCCTGGTGCGCTGGGCTTATGGCCGAATGCACCACGCAACATCTTGAAAAACGGGTGTTGCGTTGTGGTGTCAATACGCAAAGGTTTTACTGAAAGTGCATGCTCTTCCATCGTCGTACTCCGCTTGTTTCAATGCCAGTTCTACGTTTTCAGGCATGCACTTCACTTCTAATTTTCGTCACGCATAAGGATGGTTAAGCCTACACATCAACCCGCTGGCCGATTTCAGCGTCAGCTGGTCTGAACGCATACGTAGACAGGGCTGACTTTACGCTATGAAAACCATCACCTTCCTCAAAGCATAGTAGATAGAGGATAGATTGCAAGAAAATAATTAAAAAAAATTAATAAAGCTTCAAAAAAGTCAATACTAAGGTGATATAATATTTTTTTTGATTAAATCTGCAAGCTATGTCTCACAGCCCCGTGATACCTCGATTCTCTGGTACACGGTGCTTTCGACGGGCTTCTGCTCAAACCCTGCGGGTTCTGCGCGATTTGAATCAAAAAACTAAAAGCCAAAAAATAAAAATAATAAATGGTGAGCGACATGTCGAAGGTATTGATTAAGAACAAAGGCGGTGCGCCTCGCAAAGAAATCCGTCAGAGCAAGGCATTCAAGGTGTATTTAACCCTGGACGAGTTCAGTGTAATCAAAGGTGTAAGCGAGGAATTGGGTTATCCAACGATATCTGGGCTTTTTAGGGAAAAGATCCTGGAGTTTTGTAGCAAGCGCAGAATTTCGACTGCAAACAACCCACAAATCCAGGCAGCCTCTGCCTATTTAGGGGGTTTGGCCTTCTCGTGCCACGATTTAGAACAGTACGCCAGTGAGTCTGAATTGCCGGAAGATGTAGTGGATACGATTCACGGCTTACTCGGAAAAATCGAAATGATAGAAAGCTTCCTAACACAATAAAAATAATAAAAAAGGAGCAATAAAATGATTAATGAACAATTTGATTATTCAGACTCATCGGAAAGCAGAGTTTCCTACATTTTTGCTGAGCTGGAGAAGGATCGTGAAAAGCGCCCATTCATTGAATTTTTAGGAGGTAATATCATTGCGGGCGACCCATTGGTACGTTCTATAAACAGTGACGGAACTGGGCGTGTCGAGGTCGATACCTCTCAGATTGCTGCTGAGATGAATGGTCATGCGAATAAATATAAGGGGACATCTAAGCAACTGTTTGCACACTATATGCTTTCGTTGGCAACAGGCGAGTCACTCAGCAATAAGGAATTGTTAGACTGCGCCAAACATTATATGAAAGCCCTAGGCTATGGAAAGGGCGCAAAATGGGTTGCAACCGTTCATAACGACACTGATAACCAGCATGTTCACATTGTTGCATGTCGCGCTCATATGATTCATGGTGAAATAGCGCCAAATGGAAAACCTCGTCCACCTCAATTCTCAGTTGTTAGTGATAGCAGTGGATATAAAAAAGGCTGGGAAGCATGCCGAGAGCTTGAGGCCAAATATAATTTGCAGGCCATAGAGAATCCTGATCATTGCTTCGCCAAAAACGGAGATTTATTTAGAAAGGGTAATGATCAGGCAAAAATACTCAGAGGGATTTTTGGAGATTTATGGAAAGAGGGCAAGCCAAAAACATTCTCCGAACTAGTTTTGGCTTTGAATGAAAGAGGTGTAGCAGCCCAGGTCAAAACTGAGGCAAAGAACCCTACGCACATTAAAGGCATCATGTTCAAATTAAACCGACCGGACGGCAGATGGATCTCTGGCTCAAAGCTAAAAGGCACGCGCCTTACGTTTGAGCAGCTAATTCGGAAGGAGGGCATCAATTACAATCCGTCACGTGACAACGGTTTACTCGGCCTGCCTCCTAATGCTTATACCCTCGTCCAGAGCGTAAAGAACCCCATGCCTACGTACCAGGAGGCTGGGTGCGTGACTGCGTTCAGGCGTGTGTACGTAAAGCTTCCACAGAACAACGTACGCATGCGGTCATACGTAAAGAATAGGGGGCGGTTGTTCGGTATCTATGCGGACGCGGGCTCAAGCTACCTCGGGTTCAATGCTTCTTTCCACCTTCGCCTTAGAAAGAAATCTAGGAACGAGGTCGAAATTGAAATTGAGGCAGAGCGCGTCGCTAAAATCATGAAGCTAATGTTGAGCATAATTAAGCGCGCAATTGACGATTTCTTTGATGGCCTTGAAGTCGAGTTCGAAGAAATGGCTCCATCGAATGAGCTGCCGGATACCGCCTTACGGCTAAATGTACCAGCGGGGGTCGATCTGCCTGTGGGAGATATGATTGATGTAATGGAACTGGTCGCTGAGGAAGAGATTGAAAAGCAGGTGAAATACTTGGCATCCCTTTGCAGAGGTGTCACTGTCGCTGAACCAGAGCAGAAACTAGAAGCATAACCAAAGCCGGGATCTTCCCGGTTTTTATTTGCCCCAAAAAAACAAAACACCGGAGCCCAAAGCCAACGCTCAGGTGTGTTCGAGCAAAAGTTGTACTGCAAATTTGATGAAACGTAAGTCCTTGTACCCGTCTTTCCGGATCGTCAGAATCATGCTTAGAAGGACTATTAGGACTTCCGTATCATTCTTCTATTATAAATCAACTAAGCGCTAAATTCAATACGTTTAGTGTGCTTCAGAACTCATCCTTACATGTTATAATTAAAACATAAGAACAATAATAAGGAGTAACAATCAATGTATATTCGCATGACTCAAAACTGTGACCGCGTAGTCGTTCTCAAATCAGTTTCATTAGCTGTTGCTGCATTCGATGCAAACGGCGATCCACTCAAAGGCGTACGCAAAAGCACGACGATCCAGATCGCATCGTTCGACCTGTTGGAGCCAATAGCTCACGCTGAGATTCCCCTTGAACAAGCGGTCGAATTTGAATCCTGGAGATTCACCCAGATTTCACGCATTCACAAAGCATTCATCGACGCTGCTGCTGCTGGCAAATTGGGCGGCACGCCAGTCCTGAAAACTCGGACAGATTTCGGTGATCCTCAGGCTAAAGTGGGTGAGTTCAGCGGAATCATCCATCCGGTGGTTGAAGTACAGACAGGTCTGATCAAAAGCGCAATGTCCAGTCAGAAACGTGGGCCAGCGTTCCCGAAAGGACCAGTTGATGGAATAGATACTCAGTCCCTCATTCAGTCGATTTTGGAAATCTCTTCCAGAATTCTGAGGCATCAGCATCGCACCGGGTTCAAGGGTGACGACTTGTACACCGTTGACGAGTTGCTGGATATTCGTGCTGCGTGGTGTGCCCTTGGAGCGTCGTTGGAAGACGACGTAACTGGGCAAGGTAAAATTGAAGGCCCGCGTAATGGGCGGATAGCTGCGAGGGAGGGCAGGGTGATGTTCAAAGAGCTAAGGAAGAGCATCACAGGTTGATTCACACCCATTCCTAGGCTGAATGGCGTTAAATGGGTGTAATTGGGTGTGTAATTGGGTGTTGAGGCTCTTACGCTCGTTTTGGATCAACTTTCCCTCGGCTTCGTGGAGGTGCGCCTTTACCGATTCGATGCTCTGGCCTTGAGAGATTTCTGCCCAATGGCGGGCTCATGAAAAGATGAGGCGGATAGCCTCATACAAGACACCCCAAAATATCAACAGATTAAACAAGCAGCTCGGTTCAGAACGGGCTTTTTCACGCCTGGAACAATGTGTGTACACATGCCGGCATGTGCTACCAAATTGTTCCTGAAAATCCACTGAAAGTTGGCTCATTTTGCATTTTCCACCCTCTTAAAACGGACACAGCGTTACGTCCCCAGGGCGTAAGAATCAGCGTGATTTGCCCTTCTTGATGCACCGCTGGCACAGCTTCCAGATCCAGCCATCAATGACCTCTTTTTCAGCGGGGAACTCGCCGCAGCGCTGACAGATCTGGTTCGTCGCTGCTTCAACGGCGTAACCAAGAGTTTTGATGTGTGGCGGGGCAAAGAAGCAATCGACGCGAAGGAAGCATTGCTCAGGCCGACAGACGATTTCAGTGTCGTAATCTTCGCTCGCAATTTTCAAGGCGTTGGCAAAGCTTTGCCAGCCCCGGTAATTTTCCCCGAGCCAAGCATCTTCAGATTGGATATCGGGCAGCATGTGCCGAATTGACGCAAGCGGATCGACCGGTTTTTCTCCATCAGCACTCACGATCTCAGACCCCTTGGTTTGACAACAAAAAAACATTGCATAGGTTTCGCTGCTACGTGAAATCCGGTGTTTCGCATGCACCGTAGATCTGCTGATTTCACGTAAAGCCGTTTTGACAGGGTAGATCAATTGGATAGGGTTGTAGCGGTTTACCTGGCTTTCACGAGAACGATCGGCAACCGCCCTCAAACCCGGTGGCCAGCTTACGGCGAAGCCGTGTAAAAATTTGATGTTGTCCCAGTTTACGTAGAAGCCCAGTGGATGGATGAGAGCATCGATTGCACCGGCAACTCTTTCTTGCATGAGCCATAGGCGAGTAGCTGATTGCAACTGCAACTGCAACTGCCAGTGTCAGTGTCAGTTGCTCCAAAGAACGCTCACTAGGATCAAAAGGCCAAAGCTGGATCCTTGCAACGCTCATATCCAAAATGTCCGGATCGTCTAAAAGGCACTACACACCGCATTTATATAGTTTAGCGGTCTTAAACATGCTTATAAGTGATTGGTGTCTGATATTTTCGGGCTCACAAATGACGTTTGCCGTCTCCCTTATTTTATTTGCGTGGGTGATGAATTTTTCTGTTAGAACTGGTGCCAAGGTGAATGAGCGCAAAGCGCAGAGGTTGTTGGTGTCAGTATCAATGACGTGCATATCCACTACCATTCTTTGATTTGCGTTTGTTAGGTCAGGAATAGAAATGAGATCTTGAGGAATTATGCTTGGATTAAAAGGGCACTCAAACAGGATGTCGCCAATTTCAAAAAGTATAAAAATTGTTTTACCTTGAGTTATGAATCCAGCACGTATTTTGCCCTTTTTTAGTGCGGATAGCTCTGAATTAATAATCGAGGGCATCATTACTTGCAAGATGTTTCCTGGTTTTACAAGAAATTGAGCCGCAGCGCCTTCATGGCAAGGGGTTTCAAGTGGGTACGGGCTGCCTACGCCCAATGCGATGTAGTTATGCATATTTGTCCTCTAATTGGTTTGTGGGGTTTAATCTAATGGAATCGTTTTGATCATTTTATCTGTTAATAACAAAGAACATGCATTCGCTGGTTTGTTATTTGTTTTCGAGTATGACAATGCTTTTTTTGCATGCAACTAAAATATTTTTGCGTTTATATATTGAAAATTCTATAACCTCCGACTGGCGGAGGTTTTGGGAAAGTCAAGGTGGGTAAAATATAATTGTGATTCATGAGCGAGAAAAAGGGTGAGGGTGAAAGATCTGTAGAGCTTTCTATGACGATATAGCGATGCGACCCCCCGTGTCGGCCATCGTGTTGCACTCGGTTTGCCGGTTCATTCCGTCATTTTTGCGGCGTAATGGTGAGTGGGTGTTTCTGATGTAAGACGATGGGTTCAAGTGATGTAAAAGTAACCGTCGACCAGACCATTAGAAAAGAGATCAACAGCTGAGCGTGTTCAAGCTTATCGAGCAGCCTGGCGCAGAGGTAGCTCGGACTTGGGTGGTAAGTCTCGACCAGAAGAGGATCCACGCACTAAGTTTTAGCCGCTGTTGTTTCGTCTATGGCATTGGCTTTTAGAGTCAGCCGTAGAGAATCCGTGAGTTAAGAAAATTTTCTTGAGTGCCGTGATGTATTTAGGGTTATTCTGATAATGGAAGCGGCCAAGTCTGTGAACCCAGAAAGGATACTGCCAACTCAGGGTGGCTATGTTTCCGATAATTCCTAATATCGGAAAATATACTTTTCGATCGTTCAGTTTTATTCAGCTCTACTTGATGTCATACTTTTGCGATTCGTAAAAATAAATGTTGACTGTGTTTTCTGTTTAAATTAAAAAGGCAATTAATTCTGGAGCGCATTTGATGAATTCAAGAAACGAGAGTGGAGCGGGAATTGAAACTGGGACTCGATCTAAGAAGCGTGGATTGGGGCGAGGGCTTGAACCTTTGCTACCGCCAGGGGGATTTTCGGGTCTGTCTTTTGCGGCTAAACCGACCCACCCTGAATGGGTGCGCGTGTCTAATGCCAAAGAAATTTTTTCGCATCGTATTGAATCCTTTTATAAGCAGAGATACCCGAGCAGTAATGTTACTGTTGACGATAGTTGTCACGAAAATGTTTCGCTCCACTGTGATCAGGCGTTAGATATTTGTTTTCGCATACAAGCCAGTGGCGCAGGGTGGTCAAAGGATACGCTGGTTATATCGAATATTCCTTGCGTGTTCGATACATTGATAAAAGATTTCTTCTTAGAGCTGTTAAATTTTCTAATATCAATTCAAAGCGAGGTGGGTTTTTTCTATTTGGGGCTGGAAAACGTGACAAGCTGCGAGGTGGTCGATCAGCAAAGCCCTGGGAGTAAATTAATTAGGCGGTTTAGCTTTCAAAAAGTAGAGCAACATTGGACTATTCCCATGGTCGCATTGAAACAGCGCATCGAGGAAGAAATGGCGTCGTCGAACTGCCCCATGGATAGCTCGAATGAAGCCTGAATTCGAGGCATATCTATGCAAGAAATATTCAAAAATTTTCCGCCTTAAGGCGCACGATATTGTCGGCGGTTATGATTACTTTGGTTTTGAATGCGGAGACGGTTGGCTTGTGCTTCTTGATACACTTTGTGGGGAGATTCAACGTCATGTCGATGCCAACAATCTGTTGCAAGTAGAGGCAAGGCAGGTTAAGGAAAAATATGGAGGCTTAAGATTTTACTATACTGGCGGTGATGATATTATTCATGAACTTGTCAAGTTGGCTGAGGATTTATCAAATATCACATGTGATATTTGTGGTGGTGCCGCTTCGTCTGAAGTAATACAAGGGTGGGTTGTGACGCGCTGCAACCTTCATAGATAACCGGACGGTTAGCCGCGTTAATGCAGGTCATCGAAACTCACGTCCAATGGGCGGCAAAATTTCCCAACCGAAGTCGATGCTGTCGTTCGGCGTTTCAGCTAAGAGTGTTGTCAGGTCAAGCTTCGGCTTGCGTGGACCCAGCCGAGAATTTTCAATCGTAGAGGTTTCAGGGATGGAGGGGCTGTGTTTAGTCCGAGTATGTTGCTTTTTGCGGTGCGCCATTGCAGATCTCCAGCATCCGAATACAGTTTAGCCCAAGGAAAATTTCAGTGTTGCTGGCTTCGCCGAAAGGGGGCCATCGAGGTGCATGGCCATTTAACAAAGGAGCAAATGGTGTCTGCCAACAGACGGTAATTTGTCATGGATCGCTTGTGCGGCTTGGCGGTGGATGTGCGCGAGCTTTCCGTCTTAAGAGGGGCTCTCCAGAATTTGAGTAAAACGTCAGGTCGCATTTTTCACAAAATGGGCCTTTTGCTAGATGTGTGAGAACGCTTGAATGAGCTTGGTCCTCCTGAGAGGAGAAAAGCTTAGCACCTCCAAATCACTACGGTGACTCACAGCAAGTTCGTCTGATGGATCGCAGTCAAGTCGGGCGCAGCACCACTGCTGGAAGAAGCAAGCGGACAGTTATCGCAAGTCCCACAGCACATCCTGTTTTGCATAGTATCCCAGTAGCGCTTTTCCTCCAGGTCCCATTCATGCAGCGCTAGCACTAGCTCTACCACTTGCGCGCCATGGTCAAGGCATTTCCGGAGCGCCTTGGGACGTCGTCTCCCAGAAATCCCGCAGAGGCATTTCCTACTCTGATTCGCGACCTTTCTTGTAGCTTCCCAAACCCGGCATAGGCATTCACCGTTATGGAGCAATTCAAAAATTGCACGGCCCTTTGAGTACCTACGCCTAACCGTAAGTAAGCGCGAGGACTGCGCTTTCGCCAGGTTTTTACCCAGAACTTTTACAGCCGCCTGCACCCGCATCTGATGGCGCGCGGCATTGCCATGTGCCCACGCCTTGTCGTTTGGCCACTTGCGCAGCCCCTTCGCCCGCTCCTGTAGTTTCAAAAACTTGTAAACTGTCTCCATCCAGGCGCGAGCAGTCGCTTCGTCCTCAATCTTCAAAGAATGGACCGGTGAGTAATTTAGGCAAAAGGTACCGTCTGAGTTGATGTGCCTTTCCGGGCAAAATGGAGGTAAGTGCTCGGAAATCTCCTCACGCACCGAAACAACACCGTCAAAATCGCGAACCTCTAAGACATAAGGTATTGTCCGGCCATCAACCAGTTGAACCGGCAACTTCAAGATGCCGGCTAGGTTGGGAGATTGAACGCAGGTGCCCCCGTAATCGGGAGCAATCTGCGTAAGTGAGTGAAGTGCTGTGCTCAACGCAAGCCTACTTCTTCAAGCACACCAGTCATGTAAGGCTCAACTATGCGCTCGTCTGACTTGATGATGGCAGGAGAACCAGCATAAGCAGCCGCACGAGCATTCTTTGCCGACTCATCCCCGTCGTCAGCCAAACCCTCTGTGGCTTCTACGTAGTCTAGATTGGCAACCTTTCGACGAGTACCAAATAGCTTTTTCACCGCTTCAGAGCCGGCGTCATATGCTGCCTGGCCGATTGCAGTTTCATCGCCCTTGCAGGCGCACTGACGATTCTCTGACTCGATGACTTTGCGGCCAATCGCGCAACGTACGCGATCAGCGTGCCGTCCTAGGCGAGTAACCGAAACCGGGCCGAGGTCAAAACCAATGGCCAGCCCGAGGTCGCCGCTTTCGTATCCCGATTCCTTCAATCGATCGATAGAAAGATTGAAGCTGCTTCGCAGTGCACCGGCGAGCCGGGTAGACTCGGACACAGATTTTTCTTCATCAGTGGTCTGCGATGTACCCTCGCAAGTGAGCGCTTGTATACAGTCGCCAATGAACCGCACCCGGCGCCCTTCAAAATCGGACGTTACTACCCGCTCCATTTCTGCTCGAAGCACGTGCAGGGTGCGGACTACATCCTCTGCGTTGTCGTCGATGTTATCGGCAACGTAAGCCGTGAAGCCGTCGATATCCGCGTACAGGCTCACCATTTCCTGCCGTTTAGAGTTGCCAGGTGTAAGCGCCATGATGTCCATGTTGCAGAGCGGCGGGGTCTGTCGAGAAAACTGAAAAATGCCAATAGGGTTCTTTTTCAAATCCTCTCGCCACTCTTCAACGATGTCTTCCGCAGTCACACCAAGCTTCGTAGCGTCTTGGCACGCGCTCACCTCATCCTTGGAAAGGGCCGACTTTTCAGGGGAGTCTTTCTCAACAAGGTCTATTGCAGCTCGGGCCGCATTGGTGAGGTAAATGCCGCGGGCCGTATTGTTGCTAGCGAGTTTGGCAGCATGGTTCGCCGGGTCGCCAAGGAATAAGGGCTCACGATAACCATTACGGCCGTTGTTGACTGCCAGTGCTAAGCCGCTATCGATGCCGATACGAACCTTCGCAGCTGGAATTTGCTGATCATCATCACCCGTCTCAGCAAGAACATCGATGATCAATTGCGCGGTGGCTACTGCGCGCTGCACGCGCTTCTTCTCAGCGTCTGTATCGCTGTTGTAGGGTTTAGTGAAAAGCGCATGTAGACGTTGGCTGTGAAAGTCGACACGACGCCCATCAACACGGTCCAGAATGCGTTTCACCGCACGGTAGTGCTGATCCAGGAAGCGCAGCGTCCGCTTATGGCAATCGGTACCTTCGACTGCCGTAATGTTCAGCATGTCGCTCAGATTTTGGATATCCGCGTAAAGGTGGACGCCATCAACCCGATACGCAACGTTCGTCGGAATCGATTGCAGCGACATGTCGCGAACATAGTCTTTGATAGTGACGCTCTCTACGTCTTTCAGTTTTTTGTTGATGTGCTGAAGCGCTCGATCATGGTTCCAGTTCTTGCTCATCATCCTCTCCCCAATCGGTACGTATTCTGCGTACCTTTATTTGAAGTAGCCTTAAGGCAGGTCCCTGGAAATTACTTCGGGCCCAGTTCGTTGAAAATTTCTCGCATTTGGTTGCAGGCAGGGCCAAGCCGCGAGGCCAAATCCTGAGCCGAGCGCGTGCTGTAGCCGATAGTGGTGATTCCTTTGAGGTCTGACGGAAGCCGAACCTCGTCGCCACGGGGTTCGACGAGAAATGAACGAGGGCGGCCGAGGCGGCCGACGAAAAGTCCAAGCTCGAAAATGACGTTGTCTCGCGGGGCACCTTGCTCCTCCCCTCGGCTTTCAACGAGATCATCAGGCGTCACGATAGCGATCGCAAAATCGCTTTCGTCGAGCTGTTCTTCTAGGCTATCAAGAGCATATTGCGATGCCCTGAAGGTGCCCTCAGTCCAAATTTTTACGAAGAACTTATCGTGCTGAAACTGATTTTGTATTTCTCGCGCTACTGGCAGGGCCTCGGTAGAGCAGATAATGAAGACGAGCGCCGCTTCATGAGACGGTCGCACGTGCTGATTTCGCTGGGTAAGCCGTTCCGCAAGTTGCTTGGTTACATGACGCCACACTGACGGGTGATTGTCCGCCGCAGCTTTGAAGTCGTGGGCAGGCACCTTCAATGCCAAGGTGGGTTCCGTAGCGACTACTGTTGCAGAGCGGGTCGCCGTGGGCACCAGTGCAGACATTTCACCCACATGATCCTGTGGCCCGCGAGCAGCAACTGTACGATCATGCACCCGCACTTCGACTGCGCCAGTGATGATGAAATAAACGTCTGAATCTTGGTCCCCTTGCGTGATGAATTCGCGATCTTTCTCAATCTGAACGAGTTCCCCAACCTCGGCAAACCGGGTTGCCAGATCCTCCTTGCCCAAAATCAAGCGCTGCTCCAGAAGTACTTCAATCAACGAGGCTCGTCCCGCCGAGCCTGTAAAACGATCAATCATCCGAGGGGCTGCCATCTATTTTTTGTCCTTATGAAAATGAACACCACATCACCGAGCGAGTATATCTGGGGGTGGCAAATGGCCTTTCAAGGGAGCCGGTCAAAAAAATGTCAGCGCTATAAAATGACGCCAATCTAATGACGATTGGAGCGTGTCGTCGTGAGTTTTCCAAGGTGGTTTTCTCTTGGCAAAATTTCCCACGATGAGTTTTAGCGGCTTGCTACAGCTTTATGAGGGGATGCCCTGCGTCATAATTTGCTAGGCCCGCCAATGGAGGAGAGATGGGCGTTGCTTTCGTTTACGCTCAGGACTCCTCTGCCGAAAATTTCAAACTTCTCATTCCCCCTTTGGAAATTTGATGGGCAAAAGTACACGAGACAGCGACATGAAAGAAAATCTGAGCGAAGAAGAAATGCGCCTTGCTCTATTAGGCGCGGCATCCCATGAGGCAGAACCCAAAACTGACGATCGGCAAATAACGTCTGATCAGCAGCATGTATCGAAAGCACGGCGTGCTTCGATGTCCCGCTCACCCAAGTTGAGGGTGTGGGCCTTCTGAAGACCCGTTGATTACAAAGCCCAGGAGCCGATTTGGAATCAAATCAGCGCGTCCGAGAGCCTGCCTCATACCTCCAAATTCGACGTTTTTGGGCCCAAACCGCAGTGCCAAACAGACCGCAAATTCACCCAACTTCTTGCTGTTTTGTGACAAACTATTTTGCAGGTAGTTGGCACCGATTGAGTGCCGCTGAACCCTCGAAAGATCCGGCGGCCGCAGCTTCTAGCGGTCCGCACTTCAGATTTTGCATCGGGCAGCAGATACCATGGACGCCAGTGGATCTACCGACTTTTCTCGATCATCGCTCACGCTCAGACCCCTTGGTTTGACAACAAAAAAACATTGGATAGGTTTCGCTGCTGTCTGAAATCCGGGTTTTTGCAGTGCCCGTAGGTCTGTTGATTTCGCGCAGAGACGTTTTTGACACGGTGGATTTATTGGGTAGGGTTACAGCGATTTACCTGGCTTTCATGAGAACGATCGGCAACCACCCTCAAACCCGCTGGCCAGCTTACGGCGAAGCCGGGTTAGAACTTTATGTTGTCCCAGTTAACGTAGAAACCCAAGGGCCGGATGAGCTGATCGACAGCGCCAGCAACTCTTTCTTGGACGAGCCAATCTCTTGGTGAGTAGCTTATCGCGACTGCCAAGATGAGCTGTTCTTCCGAAAGCGTTGCTGGATTGAACGGCCAAATCTGAATGCTCGCGACATTCACATCCGAGTAATCGTGCTCGAAATTTTCGTCATCCAGGACAATATCCTTGCCTCGCTTGAATTCTTCCAGCTCGTGAATAGAGATGGCATACGTTTTCTGCACGCCGTCAGCAAGCATTGTTCTTTCGCTGAGAAAGCTGTCACCGACTTCGGTTAATGCAACGCCGTTGTGAGTTCGTATTTCAGGATCAGAAGGCCTCGCTTTTTCGAAATACCCCCTGATCACATCGGCTCCTCGGGGGCCGCGTACATGAAAATCAGCGAGCCTCGGAGTTGAAACGTAATCTTTCACCCGCTCAATATCTATAAGGCCCTCCGAAGATTTCGGATGGTGTTGCAGCACGTTCAGAAGCTTCTTTAGCAGGTCTGGCTCGTTCGCCATTACTCTATTTATCATGCGTTCACTCTCATAACGTCTTCCCATCGGGTTGTGTAATTTTTGCCAAGCAACTGCTGCTTCATGGACCAGGGCGCGACAGCAGGCTCGCTAGCGAAGCGAACCAATCAACGAGGCCGAATCTCTTCATATGTCATCCTTGGGGTCTAGCAAGCCGAGCTGCTGATGGCAGCCCATGTCAGATTTCAGCGACTTTAGATGTTCAACGCCTTGGTTATTCAGCTCAATGATTTGCTCAGCGGTCAGCGTGTTTTCAATGTAAATCTTCAGTTGTTCACTGGACCACTTCATCGCCAGGAGCTGCTGGAAAGTGATCATGCGAATGCTCCACGCAGCGGGTGCAAATTGAACGTCACAACGCCCCAGATTTCGCACTCTTCGTCGTCTCCCAGGCGGATAGGTGGGCCAGATGGATTTTCGGCCTGAAGAAATGGAACACCATTGGAAACGCAGTACGTTTTCACGGTGAATTCAGATCCGATCCTTGCAACGATCACGTCGTCCTGGGCGGGCGTGAGGGCTCGATTGATTATCAAAAAGTCGCGGTCGAAAATCCCTTTTCCTGTCATCGAGCGACCGGTTGCACGACCCACGAACATTGAGGGTGCGCGCATACCAACAAGCTCATCGAGCGACAAAGAAGGTTCTTCGTGGTCGAGCCCAGGTGAGGGAAAGCCACAGGCCAGTTGGCCGAGCTGCTGCATTAGCTTGGGTTCATCAGACGGAACAATCGGGCGAACATCTACTGCTTTCATGGAATCACGCGCAAATACTGGACATAAATACAGTATAGGTCGATTTTCCGAATCGCCAAGCCCCGGTGGACGAGCGACGTGAATGGCTACTAGGTCAATTACTCCTATTCACGGCCAACGGGCTCATAGCATCCCAATCGCGAATGATTGAATCTGGCGGCGTCTCAGTCAGCAGATCATCAAGCGTGTACTTATGCGGGGAGATGAGAAGACGACCCTCGGAATCTATTTCGATGCTGACAGCGCAACCGGCAGGAAACCCGTCGCGCAGGTCTTGAGGAATCTTAATTCGAAATTCTGAATCAACTGTGACTTTGGTCATGACCACAGCCTGCACCAGGGAGGGGAGTCTAAGACTATAAACCGCTGGCCAGCTTCGGCAACACTGGGACAGGGTTGCTGCCAATATGCGGGCTCACCTGTTCCGGGAGCTTTCGATGGGGTTCGGCATTCATCAATGGCAAACCGGCGACTGCTTTCGCGCCTGTTGCCGTGACACCCGATGAATTGCGTGAGGCGTGGAGGGAGGGTAGGGTGCACTTTGACCTTCATGTCACTAGAAATGGTGAGTGGTTCGGAAAGGAGAAACCTCGGTCTTCCAATAGCCCTGTCACCGCTCGACGCAACCGCTCGCGAAGACATACCCTCAATGCCATTACAATTGACTCAGCAAGGTGGCACCATTCACCCCCGAACTGAGCGCTTGGTAATAAAATCTACAGATCTGGCATACACACGGAGTGGTGGAAATGGATAGCGGATTGATCGACCTCGAAGACACGATGTACGGTCTCTATCTGACGTTTTACCCAAATGATATAGCCATAAGAATCGGTTTTGATGCTCTGCCCTCTCAGACTCTCCGCCTCATCAGCCAATACCCGGAAGAAACGGCACACGTCATATCCAGTAGCGCTTACCGCCTGGCAAGGCGAGTGTTCTTCCAGCCCTTCACGGATGAGACTCATACCCAGAGATCTCTCATCAGGCTTCGTCCAGCTCGCGCCACCACATACAGCTTCGATTCCCAGCAAGACCCGGCTCATGCGATACAGCACGTCATCACCCAGCCTGCACAGCCTCAGATCCTTAAAAAACTGGCGTGCATGACGTTCAAAAGCATCAGCCAACCATCAATGAACCTAGACCTCAAATCCCTACGCAATTGCAGCGAATTTTGGGCGATTGCCGTCCACAAACTCACTAGAGCCACGACATGCTGATTCAGCTTCTCACAAGCCTCTTACCCTCTCTCACAGTCCCTAAAACAAAGGTGCATCTTGCTCAGCACAACGGACTTGAACACCCAATGGACGTGTACCTAGCGGGAGACTTTGACGAGTGGCAATCATGGCAGTCTCGTAGGAATTTTGAGTGTGAGTACGTCATTGGTTTGGTCGAGCTACCCTTCTTTATCGACGGCGTCTAAAAGTACTTTAAGGCCCAACGCTGAAAAGCCGGCCCCGCAAACCTGTTTGCTTAACAGTTTTTAAGCGAATTACTGAGTACTGCTGTGTACAACCACGCTGCGAATTATGTGGGGCACCTTGAGGAGAATCGGTACATGACGTTCGCGAGCTATGGTCCACGGTCTGTACTGAAATGTATCTGACCCCACCCGGTATACATCGTGATTCACTGAGGTAGGTTTTGGACACATCGTCAACACACCCGCTTGTAACACTTTGCTCTTCGCCGACTACCGAACAAACGAGGCTCGGCCCTTTCTCAAGAGTGTTGCAATGAACGCCCAAATACCTCGCTACCATGGCTGGTCATTATTCGGCTTGCTGTCGTTACTTGTCCTGTCGATGACTGCGCTGATCTTGGCATTTAACCCTGATTTGATAGAAGCCACTCGTACCGCGATCCGCGCCACAGCACGCACTTCTTTTGCACTGTTCCTAGCCGCTTTCACTGCCTCCGCATTCGCGGTTTTGGTACCTTCGCCACTCTCCAAAACCCTAGTACGCGAACGACGCTTCATCGGCCTAGCCTTTGCATTTTCCCACCTCGTGCATGCGGCTCTGATTTATACCTATGGTCAATTGAATCCGGAGTTCTGGCCTGGTCGTACCACCGTTGGCAACATCCCGGGTTCAATAGGTTATTTATTCATAATATTGATGACCTTGACCTCATTCAAAACGACGACGCGTTTAATCGGCCGCAAAGCCTGGAAAGCTCTGCACGTCAGCGGGATGTGGGTGCTGGCAGCAGTCTTCACCTACTCCAATTTCAAGCGCATACCGTTGAGTGCCTGGTACGTGCTGCCGTTTGGCATCATGTTTTCTGCCATCGTCGTCCGAGTGATAGGAAAACTCGCACAAAAGGCCAAGCGTGTTGCCGCTGACCGAAAACTGACCCAGTAAAGGCTGTTCTGCCGACTGAAAACTGACCCAGGTGTTCAACTGCTTCTGCTCAATTTTTGAGCAGGAGAACACAGGGTGATCAGCATGGAAATGATGGGCAAAATTCGGCGGATGTATTTTCGCGACAAGCTGTCGCTGCATCAGATAGCCAAGCGTACCGGACTGTCGAGAAACACCATCCGAAAATGGGTCAGAGCGCCCGAAGCAACTCAGCCGGCGTACCAGCGGTGCGCAGCCTTCAACAAACTCAGTCCATTTCACCAGACGTTGGAGCAGGCGCTCAAGGCCGATTCGTTTCGGGCAAAGCACAACCGCAGGAGCGCCAAAGCGCTCTTCATGCAGATCAAGGTCGAGGGTTATGAGGGTGGCTATAGCCAGCTCACCGCCTTCATTCGTTTGTGGCGATGTGAGCAAGGCAAGTCTCTACGTGCCTTTGTACCGTTGACGTTCGCACTCGTGAGGCCTTTCAATTCGACTGGAGCGAAGAGGTCTGCTGATTGGCGGGCCTGTTCCGACGCATCCAGGTCTCCCGCATGAAGCTGCGCGCCAGTCGCGCATTTTGGTTGGTTGCGTATCCCAGCCAAGGCCACGAGATGTTGTTCGATGCCCACATCCGCTCGTTTGGCGCGTTAGGTGGAGTGCCGCGTCGCGGCATCTACGACAACATGAAGACGGCTGTCGACAAGGTCAACAAGGGCAAAGGCCGGACGGTTAGTGCTCGGTTTGCCGTGATGTGCGCGCATGACCTGTTTGATCCGGACTTCTGCAACGTCGCCTCCGGCTGGGAAAAAGGCATCGTCGAAAAGAACGTCCAAGACAGCCGGCGACGCATCTGGCTCGATGCTCAAGATTGCATGTTCCACACCTTTGAAGAACTGAATGCCTGGCTCGGTCAACGCTGTCGTGCTCTCTGGGGCGAACTGCTGCACCCGCAGTACAACGGGCTGACGGTGGCAGAAGTCCTGGAGTTGGAACGAGTGGAGATGATGCCGATGCCCACCGCCTTTGACGGCTACGTCGAACGCACCGTGCGGGTCTCCAGTACCTGTTTGATCAGCGTGGCGCGAAATCGCTACTCGGTGCCTTGCGAGCGGGTCGGCCAGTGGGTCAGCAGTCGTCTGTATCCTTCCCGGATTGTAGTCATCGCCGATGAAACGATGATTGCCAGCCACAAACGCCTCTTTGATCGAGATCAGGTCAGTTTTGACCGGCAGCATTACATCCCGCTCATCGAACGCAAGCCGGGAGCGCTTTGCATTGGCGCTCCGTTTGCCGATCTGCCGAAGCCGTTGCTGCTTCTCAAGCGCGGCCTGAGACGTCACAGCAATGGTGACCGAGTCATGACGCAGGTACTGGCTGCTGTTCCCATCGCCGGGCTCGATGCCGTGTTGGTGGCGGTGGAGTTGGTACTTGAATCAGGCAGCTTGAGCGCCGACCACATCCTGAATGTCCTGGCGCGACTGACATCGACAGCAGCACCTGCGTCCGCCGAAACCAGCCTTCAACTCAAGGTAGCGCCTGTCGCCAATACGGCCCGCTACGACCGGCTTCGTACCACCGATGAGGAGACTCGCAATGCGTGATCTTATGGCGGAACTCAAAGAACTGCGTCTGCATGGCATGGCCAGCGCCTGGGAAGAACTCGCTTCGCAAGGAGAATCCTCAACGACCTCGTCGAAATGGTTGCTTGAGCATCTTCTCCAACAAGAACATGCGGATCGGGCGGTGCGCTCAGTGAACCACCAGATGAACATGGCCAAACTCCCCATGCATCGTGATTTGGCCGGCTTCGACTTCAACGCTTCCAGCGCAGACGCCCGACTGGTCAAGGATCTGTCCAACTTGGAGTTCACAGATACCGCGCAGAATGTGGTGTTCATGGGGGGCCTGGAACAGGCAAAACACACCTGGCAACCGCCTTGGCCGTATCCGGTATCACGACGCATAACAAACGTGTGCGCTTCTACTCCACGGTGGATCTGGTCAATTTGTTGGAGCGTGAAAAATACGACGGCAAGACGGGCCGAATCGCTCAAGGGCTGCTTCGGACAGACCTGGTGATACTCGATGAGCCGGGGTATTTGCCCTTCAGCCAGAGCGGTGGTGCCTTGCTATTTCACCTGCCGTCCAAGCTGTACGAACACGCCAGCGTGGTCATCACCACCAATCTCAGCTTTTCGGAATGGTCGAGTGTGTTTGGCGACGCCAAGATGACCACTGCGCTGCTGGATCCATTATCGACGGCAGTGAGCGTATTAGCCCCCTTGGTTATCGCACGCTGCGAATTTGCGGTATTCAAGAACCTTCTGATTACCGGTGGAATCAAGGTAGGTCATGCGAGCATCGACGATGCCACAGTTTCCGTCGTCGTTATCTACAATGGAGATCACTTTCTTGATGTCCAGGTGCGCAGCCTGTTCCGTTGGCTGCGACGCTTCTTGCGGATTGGCATGAGCCGCGAACGCCGCTAGGTTCAAAGCCGAGAGAGCAATGGCGGCAGTGAGTTTGTACCAATTCACGATTATTTCTCCGGGTAGCAATGGGGTCTGTGTGAGACAAGTCGTCTTGCCTCTATGGAACCCATTAAACCGGCCTGAGGTATCTGCGCTGTGTCGTAAAGTTGCTCGGATTGACGTGAAACGTATCAAATCGGGCGTTGGATACAGTGGGGTACAAATCGTTGATTGGTGAGGCTTGTTAGTTTCCCGCTGCTGAGAGTGTTCTATGCACAAACATAATCGCTACGCTCGAAGCCTGAGGGTAGACCACATTAAACCTCTGTATGGCGCTCTGCGCAGCGGTTTGTGGCGATCAAAAAACTTAGACGACGCATATCGCCTAGGAGCGCGGGGTTCGCGAAGATACACCCAGCGTGCATCGGTTTTCGGGTAGGACTTACGTTGGCGCATGGCGATCCTTGCGTTAAGGGCAATTGCGTCCGCTTAAAAATACGCGGACACAATCGCCCTTATCGGCCGGGTGAGGAAGGTGTGTTCCCCGGCCCCTTACCATGGAAGGCATGGATGGGCATGAAGTATGCCGTCGACTCAAGGCTGACTCTGCAACCCAGGGCATCCCCATCATCTTCATTACCGCACAGCAGCAGGAGTCAGATGAGGTGCTAGGTCTGGAGCTTGGCACGGTGGACCTCATCAGCAAACCCATCAATACCACCATTGTCAGAGCACGGGTACGAACACATCTAACCTTGAAACTACAGAGCGATCTGCTGCGTTCCATGGCATTGATGGATGGTCTTACTGGGGTGGCCAATCGACGCAAATTTAATGAGGACATATTGGCGGATTGGCGTCTGTGCTTTCGAGAGCAAAAGCCGCTATCGCTCATTTTGGTGGATGTCGACTATTTCAAGCGCTACAACGACCGGTACGGACACCAGGCTGGAGATGACTGCTTGAGATCCGTTGCCCAAACGTTATCTGAAACGGTTAGACGGCCCTACGACCTAGTCGCTCGGTATGGTGGCGAAGAGTTCGCCTGCGTTTTGCCCAATACAGTTCTTTCTGATGCGGTCGAGATTGCAGAAAGAATGCAAGAGCGTGTTCGGACATTGGGCATCTCCACGTGAGCCTTCCAGCATCATCTTTTGACATGCAATTCAGCTGTTGTGCGTGATCAGTACGCGATGTCGTGCGACAGCAATCCGAATAATCCCTTGAGCGAATCTACAAAGCGGCGAGGTAGAAATGTCTGACCACCCGACTATCAAGACGATCCTGACAGGCAAGGCAGTGCCCTATACACGAAGAGGATCGTTGAGCGGAATTTTGAAGTCGCCCTGTCATCAGGTCGCCGTGACCGAAATGGGTTTGGTCGGAGACGAGCAGGGTGATCCACGCGTTCATGGCGGGCCGGAGAAAGCGATTCATCATTACCCCTTCGACCACTACTCCGCATGGGTCCGAGAGCTTGGGCCGATTGCCCTATTGCAAGCCCCTGGAGCATTTGGTAAGAACCTCAGCACGCTGGGATGGACCGAAGAGACGGTTTGTCTCGGAGACTGCTTTAAGGTGGGTACTGTCACTTTACAAATTTCCCAGGGACGAATGCCCTGTTGGAAACTCAACGACCGTTTGGCTGTGAAGGATATGTCCTTGCGTGTCCAGCGGTCCGGCCGGACGGGCTGGTATTACCGAGTGCTGGAAGGGGGAACTATTGTCACTGGTGATCGAATCGCACTGGTAGAGCGCCGCTATCCAGCCTGGACCGTCGCACGTGTCGCCTCAGTGCTGTTTAGCTCCGGGTTCAGTAAAGAGCAGATTGAAGAATGTCTCGGTTTGCCGCTAACTGCCTCTTGGCGACGAACCCTTGAAAAGCGGCTGGAAAAAAGCCAGATCGAAGATTGGAACCCAAGGCTGGAAGGTCCTAAGGCATAGGCCGTATTCCACGTTGCGCCAATGCTCGTCCATTACTTGACGGATTTCCGTGTCAGTGACGTGTTCATCATGAGAGACGCGCTCCTCGCAATTTGCCGTTTTTACGTAGCTCGCGTGTTGGTATTTCCGGATCATCCGCTCGTTCACAAGATACGAATGGTGCCAAACGGCTGAGTGCTGCCAGCAGTTACCGGACTAAAAAATGCTGGCGAAACTGATGCGAAAGCCCCGCGTGCACTGAGCGAATCATTTAATTCGAGGGGCGAAGCATGCGACGTTTATCGTGTTTGATCATGTGCTCAGCGGTGAGCTTGCCTTTGATGGCACATGAGCCGGGGGGCATCAATAGCGCCAAAAGCCAAGTAGATGCTGCGTTTGATCTGGTCCACACGCATATTTATCGTGAAGGCAATAACCTTGTCTTTCAGCAAGTAGTCGCCGGAACAGCAGGCAGCAGCACGCCGAAATCCACCGGAAAATTCGCTGGCTCGGATGTTTACAGTTATGTCTGGCCAACTAGTCTGGGCAGCGACGCCGTGGGGTTCGAAGCCAAGTCCGGGATCCTCGCTCTGGCACTGACGTCGCACCCTGACTTCGACGATACCCCCCAGCTGGATGAGAACAACGACGGCAAAAAAGACAATGATGGTGGCTTGTGGCATTCCCATTGGGTGGTGCTGACCAAAGAAGCCAGTTGTGGGCCCAGCGGTCTGAAAGTCCGCGATATTCCCAAGGGAATGAAGCCGAAGATGCCGGCGACTTGGCCTGGCGTTCCGCTGTACATCGACTCTCCAGGTTATGGCCTCAATGTCGGCAAGGACACAGTGACAATCCAAGTGCCCTTGGCAGCTGTTGGATTTCCCGAGAACTTCAAATACGACGGTGTGACGGCAGGGCTTAAGGTTAACGCCGACCTGCACGACCCACTGCTGTGTGTGAGTTCGGTATGGGATGTCGCATCGGGTGATCTTTCTTTACCGGGTACATGGAATGCCAAGGAAAAGCCCTGAGGCCTAAAGGCTCCAATAACGCCATTCCTGGAGGTCTCATGAGCGCTGCCAATTATTCTCGCAAGAGCACCGGCTTGTTATTGGTTGATCCTTATAACGACTTCCTCAGCGAGGGAGGAAAGCTGTCGGGATTAGCCAAAACAATCGCTGATTCGGTCGACACGCTAAACAATCTTTGCAAAGTTGTCACGGCAGTTCGAAGTGCGGGGCTGCCTGTTTTTTATGTTCCTCATCATCGTTCCACGCCGCAGGATTTCCAGGGATGGAAGCACCCTAGCCCTTATCAATTGGGCGCAGGCAAGGCCCAGGTTTTTGCCGCCGGTAGTTGGGGAGGGGAGTGGCATCCTGATTTTTTACCGCAACCGAATGATGTGGTCATTCAGGAACATTGGGGCGGTAGCGGCTTTGCCAACACAGATCTTGATTTCCAGCTCAAACAACACGGCATCGACACAGTCATCATCGTCGGCATGCTGGCCAACACCTGTATCGAGACGACCGGAAAATTTGCGGCTGAGTTGGGTTATCACGTGACGCTTGTGAAGGACGCCACAGCAGCGTTTTCCAAAGAGGCCATGAATGCGGCGCATGAGATCAATGGACCGACATACGCGCATGCCATCGTTACCACTAGCGATCTGGTCGAATTGCTTCGTTAGTGCCCTGAGAGGTCAACCTGATGAACGATAAAAACCTGACCCACGCCACCGGCGCGCCGGTCGTCGACAACCTCAATATCCAGACTGCTGGGCCACGCGGGCCTGCGCTGTTGCAAGATATTTGGCTGCTGGAAAAGCTGGCGCATTTCGACAGGGAGGTTATTCCGGAGCGGCGCATGCATGCCAAGGGTGCCGGTGCCTACGGAACCTTCACCGTCACCGCCGATATCAGCCATTTCAGCAAAGCCAGTCTGTTTGCCGAGGTCGGCAAGCAGACGCCGGCATTCGTGCGTTTTTCCACTGTGGCGGGGGAGCGCGGCGCCGCCGATGCCGAACGCGACATTCGCGGCTTTGCGGTGAAGCTGTATACCGACGAAGGTAACTGGGACATCGTTGGCAATAACACCCCTGTGTTCTTCTTCCGAGAAGCGGCCGAGGTAGTGGGCAGCGATCGCGAGAGCCACTTGCGTGATCTCTATGAATGCATTGAGAGCGGCGAATTTCCACGCTGGAAACTGTGCATACAAACTATGACTGAGGAACAGGCTCGTACGCATCGTCACAACCCCTTCGACTTGACCAAAGTGTGGCCACATGGCGAATTTCCGCTTGAAGAGGTAGGAGTACTGGAGCTAAACCGGAACGCGGAAAACCATTTTGCCGAGGTTGAACAAGCGGCATTTTCGCCCGCTAACGTTGTGCCTGGCGTGAGTTTTTCGCCAGACAAAATGCTTCAGGCACGCCTGTTTTCATATGGTGATGCACAGCGCTATCGGCTGGGCGTGAACTTCAACCATATCCCGGTCAACGCACCACGGTGTCCATTCCACAGTTACCACCGCGATGGTGCAATGCGCACTGATGGCAACCTCGGTTCAACGTTGTCCTATTTTCCCAATAGTTTTGGCGAATGGCAGGATCACAGGCAACTCCACGAGCCGGCGCTGGCCCTGGACGGCGATGCGGCCCATTGGGATCAGAGTGTGGTCGAAGATCATTACGAGCAGCCCGGTAATCTCTTTCGACTAATGACGCCGCTTCAGCAACAACTGTTGTTCCAGAATACGGCACGGGCTATGGGTGACGCTCCGGTGATGATCAAGCACCGCCATATCGTCAATTGCTCGAAGGCCGATCCTGCATACGGTGATGGAGTGGCGCAAGCACTTGGTCTGAGTCTCGTAGCGCAAGAATTGGAAAATGCGAAGTAAGTCTAAGGGCGTCCGGCCAACTTGAAGGGACAAGCCCGGCAGGCCACCCCATTTCTGTAATACGCGATTGGGAGAAAAATCATGGGCAGTACTGATTCGAACAAGAAAGCACTCGTGGTCGTTGATATCCAAAACGATTATTTTCCAGGTGGCAGATGGGCTCTTTCGCACGTCGAGGACGCGGCCGCCCAGGCGGCGCGAGTGATTGATCGCTTTCGTGAGCGCGGCGATTTGGTGGTGCATATTCGTCACGAATTCAAGGACGATAACGCGCCCTTTTTCCGCCCCGGCAGTGAG
Organism: Pseudomonas sp. 31-12; assembly: GCF_003151075.1. Taxonomy (NCBI): domain Bacteria; kingdom Pseudomonadati; phylum Pseudomonadota; class Gammaproteobacteria; order Pseudomonadales; family Pseudomonadaceae; genus Pseudomonas; species Pseudomonas sp. 31-12. The sequence continues at coordinate 3,775,529 of NZ_CP029482.1, read as the reverse complement.
GGTGCGCAGATACACGACAGCGCAAAAAATCGCGAAGACGAGCCCGTGGTGCTCAAACACTTCATCAATTCGTTCCGTGAGACCGAACTGAAAGCCATACTAGATCAGCACGGGGTCAACGAAGTGGTGGTCGTCGGTAATATGAGCCACATGTGCGTGGACGGTATGACCCGCGCGGCGATCGACTTCGGCTACACCACCACCGTACTGCACGACGCCTGTGCCACGCTCGACCTGGAGTTCAATGGGGTCAAGGTGCCGGCCGCGCATGTGCATGCCGCGTTTATGGCTGCACTGAGTTTCGGTTACGCGCCGGTCATATCCACCAGCGAATATCTGAGCCGTTGATCCATTGCACCGGGCAGGCGGATGGACGGCCATAGTCGTCCATCCGCCTGCCATTTCGTGGTCTATGCTGATCACCTGGACCGATCTGGCACGGAGGCTGCCTTCTACTGTTCGGGACAGGTGAGGTGTGGCGATGCAGCTGATTTGCTCGGAATTCGACGAATTCGAAGAGGCATTGTACGGGGTTCAGGGCCGCTATGTGCTGCGCACGCGGCAGCAACGGGACTGGCAACTTAACGTCGTCGATTTGAACGGCGTGGCCCTGATGAGCGGGCGCGAGGGCGCAGGCACGGTGTACACGGGTATCGGCCTGCCCGGCTACTTCAACATTTTCCTGCCGCTGACGGGGCATGAGTCCACCCTGGTCGACGGCCATCCGTTCAATCGCCGACGCATCGGCTGGATGGTGCCCAATGCCATGTTCCACATCAACGCAAAAAGCCCGGCCAGTTGGCTAACGGTGGCGATGTCCTGCGAGTTGGTGCTGCGCTGGGCATCGGTGCGTGAGGATGAGTTTGACTTTTGCGTATTGCATCGCAACCTGGTCAGCAATGCCCAGCGTAATCTCGGTCCGTTGCTATGGCTGGCACGTCGTCTGTTCCAGATCGAGGCCCAAACCCCCGAAATACTGCACAACGAGTCGGCTGAGGAGGCCGCACGGCGGGAGGTGATGGATGTGGTCTTCCGCATGCTGCTGCCCGTAGACCCGCTTCACGCCGCACCACGGCACCATCGCGATCACAAAGAGATACTCAAGCGAGCATTGGAATTGCTGGATACGCTGGAGATCCAGTCCGTTTACACTGAAGACCTCTGTCAGGCCACCTGTGCCTCGGAGCGCACTGTACGCAATGTGTTCAACGAATACTTGGGCATGAGCCCGCATCGGTATCTGATGATTCGCCGCTTGCATGGGATTCGCGACGCCATCCGCCACGCCGGACCCGAGGATACGATTACCACTATCTGTGCGCGCTTCGGCGTCTGGGACTTTGGCCGGTTCGCCAGTCTGTATCGCCAGTATTTTGGAGTGCTGCCGGCGCAATCGCTAAAGACCGCGAAGGAGTTGACGTCTGCACGAACCTAGGGCTCAAAGCAGCGTCCTGATGAGCGTTTGACGGGGGTACTCTCCGAAGATCCGGTGGTAATCAGAATCCATACGTCCGGCGTCTGAGAAGCCGAATCGACATGCAATCTGACTAACAGACCCCGTATTCGGATTGGCGATCGACAGCGCTACTCGGACCAAATGAAGTCGGCGGATATGCAAGTAACGATTGGGACCGACGCCGAACACTTCCTTGAAAATCGATCGCAATGTACGTTCGCTGATACCGGCACAGCGACGCAGGTCGGATAAGCTAATCGCGTGATCATCGTTGTGTTGCAGCAACTCCAACACTTTATCGATATTGGCTTGGCGCTTCGCCTGTTGCCAGCCCATGCGCGCGGCTGACGGCGCGGGATGTGGATTCAAAAGTGTGCCTAGGTGCTTTTCCATTTCCACCTCCTAGCCAGCTCAGTCAAGTGGAACGAGTTGTTCAAGACTCTCCCCATCTCCAGATACGCACTACGTAAAACAGGCAAACTTAGGAACTTTTCCACATGGGGAATTTTTTGCTCTGCAAACATTGGAAATCCTACATCTGCCGAATCTACGTAGTTATGACTTTTTTGATTTACGCATGCTGTAGTCGTTTGGAGCTTTTATACTAATTTGCTGGTTGTTCGAGTCGTCGTGATGGGAGTGTCAGACGTGAGCACTAGCCACTCCATTGTCATGGTGTTTATCTTGCCTCTGTAGCCGGCGAGGATGCCGGCAGCGGCGCAGCATGACGTAGTGAACTGATAGGTGAAGCCAATTGCGGGTATGCTTGGAAGTGTTTGCAACTCGAAGTTTCGTGAAAGTCGGAAATGCATATATGTTTTTGACAAAAACAACGCCTGTCACCTTTTTCCTTTTAAAATTTTCTAAAAAGACCATTTATAGTATTAGAAAAACGCATTAGTGCTCTCCATCGTCGTGTCAAGACCAATGGTTGCAACACTTGCATCGACTTGCTTGGTTGAGAGAAGATCTGAGCAAGTTTCTACTGTATCACGATGGCTCCTGATGACAGACGCTCCTATATACAATGTCTCGTACTCGCAGCTTGGTTAACCTAAAGGCGTGCAGTTTGCTGTCGATTACCGAGTTGATGAGAGCCAGATCTCGTTTCTATTCCGCAATTTGGGAGCTGACGTGGTTTTCAGTCATCTCTAATTGAGCGGGGAGGGGCCTTCTGTCTACAAGCTCCCTTGCTCCAAGGCTGATCCCGATATGAGGCAATTGTGTGCTTGTCCTCGGGTTGAGGGAGGACAAGGCTGGACAATTTAGACTGCCGTGTGGTCACAGACCGCATCTCGCATGTCTGTCAGAAGGGCATAATTCGTATTACCGAGACGAGCGGCAGAAGTTTCAACGCAAGGTGTAGCCGCCATCTACTACCCAGTCCTGTCCAAACACACTTCGTGCGCCTTGGCTCAGCTGGAAAAGGATGACATCCGCTACGGCACCCGGCTCCAAAAATTCGCCAGCCAATAGGCGTTGCTTTACCGTGCTGGCGACAGCGCCAAGTGCTTCGTCATCGAGACCAAGGGTGTTCCAGATCGGCGTCGCCGTCGGCCCTGGAGAAACCATGTTAAGGCGTACGCCCTGGGGAGCGAGTTCGACCGCCAGTGTGCGCACTTGCGCCCTTAGTGCAGCCTTGGAAGCAATGTAGGCGGCCAGACCAGGAAAAGTGCTTTGTTGCAAAAATGTTCCAATAAACACTACTGAGGCCTTGTCCGCCAGTTGGCTGCGCAGGCTGCTCAATGTACAGAGCGCGGCCGCGCCATTGACTGCCCACTGCCGATCGAAAGCCGATATGTCCAGCCCATCAGCCAGTTGTGCGATACCAGCATTGGGTACCAGAAAATGCACTGGGCCGATTTCCGCTGCGCATTGTGCAAGCCTGACTTGATCGTCCGCGAGGGTTACATCGCCGTCCAGTAGAAACAAGTTGTCTTCGAACTGCTCAATCAATGCGCTGAGACCGCCGGTATTACGAGCCATCGCCAGAACCTTTGCGCCGTTTTCAAGCAGGCGGTGGGTAACGGCCAGCCCAATACCGGAACTGGCTCCAGTCACTACTGCGAGACGGTTTTCGAATTCATTAATCATTGGATCTCTCCTTGGGTTTGCGAAATAAGGGAAGATGACCTCATCAGAAAGCGTGCCAATTAAAATAATAAGGAAAATCAGATATTTGGGCAGATTGCTGTCATTGTGACTGCATTATGAATGTAGTCAGAATGACCGCAGCTGTGTCGTTTTGACCTAATTGGCGCTAAATGCTCGCCAAGATAGGTCGTCCCCTGCAATCGAGCTAGGCCGCAGTCTGGAGCGAACGGCATCATCAAGTTTGTTGACCTTGATGGACAGTCTGGCCACGTTAATCGCCAACTGGCGACCCGCTTCAGCGGTGGGGAGGATCAAGCCTCCGCCCGGTATAAGTTATATAGTGCTCTATTTATAATCCTCATTAGAAGACATACGGTGCGAATTTATCTGGTTGAGCTTGGTTTATTGCTTGGCTTTGTCTGGTAAATGCTAAAATTTAACAGGTGGGAAACAATTAAGAGTAGGCGTTTTGAAAGAGTTAGACATCAGGCGGCTTTTTGATTGCGTCTGCATGATGAGAGCGTTTAGGCGACATCAATTGAACCGTCAAAATAAAACGTGCTGGCACGAGTGACAGCAAACCTAGCATTCCAAGCACTGCAATTAGGGTGACTCCTCCAATCACCTGAAGCAGATCAGAAAATAGCGCAAGACCCAGCGCAAGTAAAAATAGAAAAATTCCCAGCCATTGTAGGGCTAGGGCCCAGCGAAATAGAGGCGAGCGACGGATCTGCTCCAAGTGCCTGTTTGAATCGTTAACTTCATTCATACGTCACACTCTAAATGCAGCGGAAGAAAAATCAGAAACCTGATCAGGCGCACAATTTATTTATCTGTCGCGTCACTAAGCAAACTAGTTGTTCATGCTCGCAACTTTTCCGCTGAGTTCCGTTTTTGCCAAAAAACGGTTCGTCGATAAATTACCGCTTGAGCGATTGTACCAACTTTCTGTTAAATCAGATTGGTTGGTCATGCGTTATCTATACTTGTTCGAGTCACATACAGAATGCACCGCAACTTTTGTTGTAACTGCCCAAATGTTACCTTTTCCTTTTTTTGCTTGGGAGCCGAAAACTTGAAAGTGGCTTGCCCGCGAAGGATCCTCGATGGGTGCCTCGGGACATACCTCCTTTCTGATCTATACGTTACTCCAGCGCGGAGGCAGGGCCGAAAAACTCGTAACGGCTTTGCTTCTCAGGCACACCCAGCGCCTTAAGATGACGCTTGACCGCTGCCATGAAGCCTTTCGGCCCAAGGAAGTAAACGTCCACGTCACGCTCAGCTGGCAGCCACTCCTCCAGTTGCTCCAGGCTCAATTGGCCAATCTTGTGCGCGGCCGGGCTGACGCCATCATCTTCGGCATAGCAGTAGAAGTGGTTGAGTTGTGGATGACGCTCAGCCAGCCCGTCGATGAAGTCGCGGAACGCGTGGACCACACCGTTACGGGCACAGTGGATGAAGTGCACTGGGCGCTCGGTTTCCAGGGCAGCTTCAAGCATCGCCAAAGTCGGGGTGATGCCGACGCCGCCGCTGATCAGCACCAATGGCTTGTCGCTATGTGTCAGAGTGAATTCCCCCGACGGTGGGAAAAGCAGAATGCTCGAACCAACATGCAACTCATCGTGCAGATGGTTAGAGGCGCGACCACCGGGTTCCCGCTTAACGCTGATACGGTACTGGCCTTTGTTCGCGAGGGCCGACAGCGAGTAGTTACGGCGAATTTCTTCTCGATCGAGGATCAGTTTCATGCCGATGTATTGGCCTGGCTCTGCTGCCAGAATCGGGCTTTTGTCTGCCGGTTCAAAATAGAACGATGTGATTTCCGCGCTTTCCTTTACCTTGGCCGACACGATAAATTCTCTCGCTCCGCGCCAGCCGCCAGGTGCCTGTTCTTTCTGGTCGTAGATGCTGGTTTCGGCACCGATCAGGATTTCCGCCAGTTGACCGTAAGCCGCACCCCACGCAGCGATGACTTCTGGGGTGGCGATTTCCTTGCCCAGCACTTCCCCGATGGCGCGTAGCAGGCAGTTACCGACGATCGGGTAGTGTTCCGGCAGGATTTGCAGAGCAACGTGTTTGTTGATGATCTTGGTCACCAAGTCGCCCAACTGGTCGAGCTGGTCGATGTGTCGCGCATACATCAGTACGCCATTGGCAAGAGCGCGCGGCTGGTCGCCGGAAGCTTGGTGCGCCTGGTTGAATAGCGGGCGCACTTCCGGGTACTCGGACAACATCATGCGGTAGAAGTGAGTTATCAGGGCTTCACCGTCCTTTTCCAGAAGAGGAACAGTAGATTTCACGATGGCACGGTCTTGAGCGCTAAGCATAAGGGAACTCCTGAACGACTAGGGCATACAATGGTTGTCTACATATATCAGTTTTAGTGTCAGAGATATAATGCATCTGAACTTATGTTTAGTTGAAATTACCCAAGTCGAGTGCGTGGTTATTTGTACTTGTGGTAGACATTATGATCGTCGATTTTCTCTTAAGTCTCATAGTTTGCGTATGGGAGTACGTGCGCATTTATAAAATTTTTGGTTCGCTTAAAATCGATCGGCGGTCTGCCAAGTTATTGGTTTTTTTCACGCTCAACCCATAATCAAGTTGGGTATTTGGACCCGTCAACAAGACAATTGATTGTTTAAATTGTCCTCACCAATTCTCGATTAGCAGAAAGGCCGTACCGATTGCTTATTGCAGACTTTTCTACATTGTAGGGGTGGAGCGGAGAAGCGATTCCTCGTTACACCCTCGACCAATACTCTGCATAGACTAGCACTACGCGTGCCAGGTGCAGTCGACGGGTGTGCAGGAAGCGATTTTGTCCGACGCCAAAACACTTCCTGATCTATCGAGCGCAATGTATGTTCGCCCTTCCGGCCTGATGGCATAACTCGGGCTGGCGAATCGGTTAGTCGTCGTAGCGTTTCATTACTCCATCACCCTCTCCATTCTTGGCTTACGCTTCACTTGCTGCCAGGTGGACGCGCCGTTGACGGCACCGTGTTTGTAATCAAGATCATTGCCTGGGGCTTTCCACTCAACCTGCGATCAAACTGGGTTAGGCCAAGGTTCTCTCCATCTGAAGGACTGCACTACGTAAAACCGGCAAATCACGAGATATTCTCTTGACGGCGTAGTTTCGTGAATCTGCTTGCAGCTGTTCAACTTGCCGAATTTACGTAGTCCGCACGTGATCAGTTTGCGCATGCTTTGAGTGTCGAACCTGTAAGCAAATCCGCTTGATTGTCCGACTCACCGTGATGGGAGTGTCAGAAGTGAGCATAAGGCTCTGCATGGCCGTGGTGTGCGCCTTGTTACCGGTCGGCCTAATCAACGCGGCGCAGCTGGACGTGATGTACGGGCCGGTAAAACCTTTCGCCGAACTTCCTGAAGGGGTTCGTAATCCCGAGGGCTTGGCGGTGAATCCGCTGAATGGCGAAGTATATGTCGGCACTTTTGACGTACGTGCTCCCGCGACATTGCGCAACAACCAGCTGCTCCGCTACTCGGCCGACGGCAAACTACTTGCCCAGCGTGATTTTGGTCAGACGCCACTCACTGGCGTCGAATTCAAGGGTAACCAGATTTACATCCTGAATTTTGGTGCTGCGAAATTGCAACGCATCGCTGCCGATTTCACGTCCGCAACCCCCGTCGAGCACCTTCTGACATTCCTCGCGCTGACGCCCCCAGCGCCACCGCCGCGCCACGTCGATAATCCGGACGGCAGCCAGGATGTGATCACCTTTGGTTCCAAGGGCATGCCCGGTCCTAACGGTATGGTTTTCGATCGTCACGGCAACTTGTACATCTCCGACTCTTTTCAAGGTGCGATCTATCGCGTCGACAAGGCTACCTCGTGCGCGCCTTGCGCCTTGTCAACCATCGCCCGTGATCCGTTGTTCGCCACGACAGCCGCATTGCCATTCGGCGCCAACGGGCTCGCATTCAATGCCGACGAAACGCTGCTCTACATCAACAATGCCGGCGATGGTCGCGTATTGCGCATGCCGATGCCCGGAGGGCCAGTGAGCGTCCTCGCTGAAAGTGTTTTCGGGGCGGATGGTTTGCTGTTTCACGATGGCTTTTTATGGGTGGCGTCCAATCAGTCTGATGCGATGGTCGCCCTCGACGAGCAGGGTCGGGTGAGGGCGCGTGTCGGGCAATTTCTTGGCATCGGCGCAGACGGTGCGCCCAAGGGATTGCTGTTTCCATCCGGCGGTGCGGTCCAGGGCGAGCGGATGATCGTGGCCAACCTGGCTTTCCCGTTGACGGCTGCCAGCGGGGATGAGTGGGAAGAGGAGGTCACGCGGTGGAATCTGGTGAGTTTCGTGATTCCGCTGCTCGATACGCAGTGAGGTTTCAGCCATGGCAACAGTTCGAGGGAATCATGACAAAACAAAAATTCGACATCGATGAAGCCCGGCGCGCGCTCCTCATGGGCGGCGCAGTCCTGGCGATCGGCGCCTGGCTGCCGGGCTTGAGCCTGGCGGCTTCGCAATCAGCTACACCCGCTTCCACCCAGAAAACCTCCAAAGGAGTGCGTAAAACCATGAGTACTTTCACCACCAAAGAAGGCGTAGACATCTATTACAAGGATTGGGGCAAAGGCCCGGTTGTGGTCTTCAGCCATGGCTGGCCGCTCGACGCGGACAGTTGGGAGTCGCAGATGTTTCACCTAGCTTCCAACGGCTGTCGCTGCATCGCCCACGACCGGCGTGGTCATGGCCGCTCCAGCCAACCCTGGGACGGCAATGACATGGACCACTATGCGGATGACCTGGCGCAGTTGCTCGACCACCTTGATGTGAAGGACGCGACCCTGTTCGGTTTCTCCACGGGCGGAGGCGAGGTGGCGAGGTACATTGGTCGTCATGGCACCAAACGCGTGAAGAAGGCCGGGCTTATATCTTCCGTGCCGCCCTTGATGGTCAAAACTGAAGCCAATCCCGACGGCCTGCCCATTAAGGTCTTTGATGACATTCGCGAAGCCTTCTTAGCCAATAGATCTCAGTTGTTCATCGACATTCCGAGCGGTCCATTCTTTGGCTACAACCGCCCTGGTGCGAAGCCATCGCAAGGCGTCATCAATGCTTGGTGGATGCAAGGCATGTTGGGGGGGCACAAGAACACCTACGACAGCATCAAGGCGTTTTCGGAAACCGATTTCACCCAGGATCTGAAGAAGTTCGATGTGCCAACGCTGATCATTCATGGTGATGACGATCAGATCGTACCGATCGATGCAGCGGGTCGTGCTTCGGCCAAACTGATCAAGGACAGCAAACTGATCGTCTACGAAGGCGCTCCTCATGGCATTACCGACACCCACAAGGAACGGCTGAATGCCGACCTTCTGGCATTTGTAAAATCCTGAGAAGCACATATCTGAAACGGCGCGTAGCTCCACCGAAGCGCCTTAGTTGGAGGCCGTCTTATGTTGGGTATGACACCTTTCGGCATGCTGCACACAGTCCTCGCCCTAGTAGCAGTCGCCGGAGCAATCGTTACTCTCCTGAATCACGGCGAAATCAACTCTCGCACGCGCTCAGGTCGGATCTACGTGTGGTTCACCGTAGCAACCAGTATCACAGGGCTGTTTATCTTTCATCACGGAGGTTTTGGCGCTCCGCATATTCTGTCAATCACAACACTAATTGTGTTGGCCATCGCTTATTTGGCAGAGAGCCCCGCTAGCCAGCGTGGCCTTTACCGGTACATTGCTGTTTTGGGTTACTCACTAACTTTCTTCTTCCACTTCATCCCCGGCCTCACTGAAACGGGAACGAGAGTACCCGTGGGCCACCCAGTTTTTGCTGGTCCAGAAGACCCTGCACTCAAGATGCTGGTCGGGGTTTGTTTCCTGATTTACCTGGTAGGCGCGGCCGCACAAATTGTGAGTATCCGCAGGTCACACCGTCTAGCCGGTACCGCGTGACGCGGTTCGCTACCAGCCGAGAAGCATCGTGATAGGCGAGGCGTTGAATGCAAAAGCGTGGCCCGAGCTAATGCTTTCAACCGGCGTCTCATGCTGCTCAGTCTGATCGAGACTTCCTCCTTATTTAATAAACCTTCGACGACTGCTTTTGATGGCCAACCTCCAAGGATGAGATTTGAGGGTATTGAACCAGCTTTCGCAAAATTCGTACGAGCCGATCAGTCGTGAGCTGCATGAGTATCTAGCGATCGCGTGCAGGCATCACTATCGTGTTTTGGTAGAGCTGAAGGAGGGCGGCCAGTTTGCGGCCTTGGCGTTAATGATAAGAATTAATCAGCATCACGGAGAATTCTTATGTCTCGGTTTCGCGGAGGCGGTGCGTGAAGTCAGGCTGGACCGAATACGAGCCATTACTCCTTTAAAGCTGGGCGCCGAACTCACAAGATTGGTGTTATCACCGGATGACACGGTGCTACTAAATACTGAGTATGCTGGATAGCGAGTCGAGGCACGAAAGGAGAAGGGATGATCACCAAAATCGAGCTGCTAGACGATCTTCTTCAACGGAACCACATGGCGTTAGGCTCAGATTTTTTGGCCTATCGAAATCACGTGTACCGAATGATCAATTTTTGCTCATTGATGAGTTCACTTACTGGGGTTGATCTTGAGAAAGTTGCCATCGCCGGCGCATTCCATGACCTCGGTATCTGGACTCACAAGACATTCGACTATTTGGCTCCATCCGAAGGCCTAGCCAAGGACTTTCTTGAGGAAACCGGTCGTCATGGCTGGTGCGAGGAGATCATCGCCATGATTCAGAATCATCATAAGATCTTACGCAGCCAGGGCGACCCGCAGGGGCTGGTGGAGATTTTCAGAAAAGCTGATTGGGTGGACGTGACACACGGTCTTCTCGCATTTGGCATCACGAAAACTCAGCGCCAGTTGGTTTTCGGTTATTTTCCGGACAAGGGCTTTCACCTTCGTCTTTTAAAATTGTCTTTGAATCGGCTGCTTTCCCATCCGTTCAGTCCACTCCCAATGATGCGGCTTTAGATCCATTGTGCTTCGACTTTTTTCGCTGGGAAGGAATTGCAGCAACTGCTTATGCGATCGTTTTCGACCCAAAGGTGACGGTTGCGACAGGCAAAAATCGACCCAAAGCTGCCCTTCGTGAAGGACAGCTAATGGATGATTCTGTTGAAAAAGTCGGCCATGGTTTCCACGGCAGAAAAGTACGCGCTTGAGATTGAAATCTTTACTTTTGATGATTCCGGGCTCAGATTTCGCGTAGCTGCGCGCAAAAAAGGCGTTTTCAGCAGTCAGTACGCGAGTAGCTTGGAAGGACCGACTTTTTCAACAGAATCGGATGAAATCAGCCATAGCCCCAATGCCTGCACTAGGGGACTTTTTTTCTTCATCCTAATCACGAGCCAGTATCTTTGAAATGGCTTCTGACTTTTGCGTGGGATGAAGTGTCGACAAGTGCCTAGGCACTTTCAATCGACTGGACTAGCCGATCTGCGGCAAAAAATTCTTGCGCGTCCTGTCCGGGTGTAGAATGTGTGAAAACTAATGCGCTCGGCATTATTGCGTTAAAAACAGGCTCGGAATGCTCATTTACAACTCGTAAAGTCGGGCGCGACCCAGGCCGTTTCTTGCCTATTTTTTGCCTTGTTCTGCCTCTGCTCGCTACGTTTTCACACAGCCCGGATCGAACAAGTGAAACAAGTCCAGGCAATTGCCAGCCAACGGCGCTGGTAGGCGTGGGCCGTCAGTCAAGCATGTGCTGTTGGTATGAAATTGAGTGATGTACGCGGCGTCTTACAGTAAGTTAAATTCTGCGGCTTGTGGATTAATGAAATGCCAAAATTCAAGAAGGCAGCTTCAAGTGGTTGGTTTTGACGAGTTCAACTCGTACCGCGTTTTTTGCACCACAATGACACCAGAATGCCTGTGGCAATCGACACCAGTGGAATGCTTGAAGTAACGCCCAGTGTTGGAAACACCAACAGTATTTGCGAGTCGTTACCGCCGAGCATCATCGAAGCCCCGATCCCCATCAAAATACCCGCCAACAAATGAACGCCAACCTTTGATGGGGTAAAGGCCTCGAAACGGAACGTTTTCCTGTACAGGGTAAAACTTAGCATACCTGCCAGCAACATAACGAACACCGCAATACGCCGGGTGCTGATTGCCATATCGGCTTGCCAGAACATCTGCGCAACATTGTAAAAAAACACACTAGGTGTCCATAACGGTTCTAACGTATAGAGCGCACTTGTCAACGCACCCAGCAGGATACTGGAGAGCACCAGGTGTTTATTACCATGTATGCCGACCAAAAATATCAGCACCAGTGCCACTACACCGATCAACAGCCAGTAATGGCGGCTGGAAATTTCCGGCATCAGAATGGTCTTCTGTTCGGGCATCATGCGCATGTAATGCCAGAGCACGATCCCCAGGACCCAGCCGATCATTGTGAACAGTTTATTGAAATTGCCACAGGCAAACTTGGTCAGCGTGCCTACGCTGCAACCGTTGTTTAGCACCGATGCCACCCCGAACAACAAGCCTCCCGAAACCAGTAAAGGATAGGAAATACCAGGCGAGTACAACGGCAGGCTGACCTCGGAGAAACGATAGAGCGGGGCCAGCATCAACCCGAACAATCCACACGATGTCAGTGCCACAAACAAGGTCGGGCGCCCCGCAAGCAATTGTTCGCTCGCTTTGACAAGACACATACCCATGCGCTGCGAAACCCAGCCAATCAGGAACGCTAATACCAACGCCATCAGTAAAGAGAAAACCATGTTCGTGCGCCACTGCTGATTTTGATGGACCGGGCCTCACTAGGCATTAGCGTAGCTCTCGATCAGGCTACTTGTGTCGCCTCGCGGGCTTGCTTGGCCATCGAGCTGAGTTGATCGCGGTCGGAACCGACGTTGGTCACCTCATGCGCAACGATCAAATGGTGCTGCGTATCGACCGCTGTCTGCACGTTGTAGCCAACGATTCACGCTGGATGTGTGCCGTCGGGGTGCCGTTAACTAATCGCATACTCCTGCCCAAGAGTTTCTTCATACGTGAATGGATCACCGGATGCCCAGTCTGCGATCCAGCGAAAGTGCTCCTGCACCGCGTGCGATGATGATTAGCAGCAATCCCGCCCAGGACAGGTGCGTCGGCCAGGCATCGGGGTAAACGAAAACCTCGATGACAAAGGTCATACCCAGCAATGCCAAGGCGGATAGACGGGTGAACAGCCCAAGTACCAGCAGCAGTGGAAATAGGTGCTCGCTGTAGGTCGAAAGGTGTGCCGCCAGTTCTGGAGAGATCAGAGGCAAGGCGTATTCCGTACGGAACAGTTCGTAGGTACTCGGCGTAATCGTCAGAACGTCACTGACTTTGGTGCGCCCTGACATGAAGAAAATGGCGGCGATGGCGATGCGTGCCACCAACACCAGAAACGAATCGCTGATCAGATTGCCCAATCGGGTTGCAACGCGGTTCCAGAGGCTACGCAAGGAATTGTCGTCGGCAGGTGAGCGGGTGTGGATATTATCCATGCTGTGCTCCGTTGATGGCTTCATTAACTGGTTGTCAGGAGTTCCGCCGTTACAAATGCGTCAGCACTCACCAGGCGAATAATGAGGTTTTCCAGGTTCAGGTCAGACTCGACATCAATGGCCCTGTCAGCGGCGACATCGAGGGGCAGGTGGGCCGCGCAGGCGTCGAGAAAGGCACAGTCTGCGGCACTGGCAGCCTGCCAATGCACGAGGCTGGCCTTGCGTGTCAGTAGTGCACCTTCACCTTGCCATTCGAGTTTTTCAGGCATTTCCCGTTGTTCACGATTGACGCACCAGATCGTGTAGGCAGGACAGTCCGGCAACCAGACCCAACGGGCGGTGTCCCGTGGTGTCAGCCGCAAGTTGCCCAATTCCGTTGCGGGAAACTGCGCCAAGTCGTTCAGCCCAAGACCAGACTCATCAGCGGCGCAATGAACCTGTGTCCAGAGCAGGTCCAGACGGGCGACGTCGCCCAGATACGGCATGTCTTGCGCGTGTTCGAAGCGGTCGAGAAAGTCGGGGAAGTCCGCTCCGTAGTTCAGCAATCGGGCATCCGTTGGCGGTGAAAGCCGGGCGTGTATGGTGGCAGCGCTTTTGAGCCAGTCGGTGCCGACCAGCCGTTCTATGGTAGGAAAATTAGCGAGCAACGCGTCCGTCGTGCCCTTGAGGACGGTATTGCGATAGACCGCAAAGCCTGGTTGTTGGGTCAGCGAGTCCATCGTGGATGATTCAGTGCCAAACAACGCACTCACGAAGGCATCCTGAAAACTTGCGAGTGAGGGGTTCATATCGCCACCTTCAATTGCAGGTTTTGCCCAAGGTTCAATAACGTCTGCGCTCGGTTGCGCTCGGCCAGTAAAACGTCGAAAGCGGGGATGTGGTCGTCGCGTTCGATCAGTGTCGGACGCTGGCCGATCCGCTCGATCAGCCGATGGTACAGCGACCAGACATCTTCCGCGACAGGGGCATCATGGCTGTCGATCAGTAACGTGGATTCACCCGGATCCTTGGTGAACCCCGCCAGATGAATCTCCATGATGGCGTCGGCCGCAAAGGCATCCAGATAATCGGCGGCGTTAAAACCCAGGTTGTGCGCACTGATGTGCACGTTGTTGACGTCCAGCAACAAGCCGCAGCCAGTCCTCTCACTCAACTCAGTCAGAAAATCGAGTTCGCTGTAGTCATGGAGATCGAGTTGTAAATAATGGGTCGGGTTTTCAATCGCGATTCGACGCCCAAGCGCCTCTTGTGTGCGTTGGATATTGCGGGTTATGCGCCGCAATGCCTCGCCTGTGCGGGGAAATGGCAGCAGATCGGGATGGTACTGGCCGCGCCAGGCCGACCAGGCCAGATGCTCGGAAACCAATACGGGTTGAATGCGGTCAGCGAGTTCTTTTAGACGCTTCAAGTGCTCTGCGTCCGGCGCACAATCGGCCGCCAACGAGAGTGATACACCGTGCAACGACAGTGGATGTCGGCTACCAATCGCCTCCAGCCATGCCAAACGGGGGCCACCACCGACCATGTAGTTTTCCGGATGAACTTCGAACCAGAGCCCCTCGTCTGTGCAGTCGAAGGCGTCCTGATAGTGGTTCGGTTTGAGGCCGAGTCCGGCCCCTATCTGGATTTGATTCTTCATGATTGGCGTGTGCCCCGTGGTGTGGAAGTTACTTCGGTGCCAAAGTGCCCATGCCTTTTGGGGTCTTGATGGAAGTGCAAGTCCCTACCGGGACGTTTTTCCAGGCGTTAGCCTGGTAGTCCATTTTGGCGCTGCCCGCACAGGTGGTGCCTGCACCGGCTTTGCAATCGTTCTGACCGGCCAGGGCGACGCCGTAACATTTTTCCATGGCGCCGGCTGCGGCTGGGGTCTCGGCGGCGATAGCACCAGCTGCGAAGGAAGAGAAAGCAACGGCGAGGGCGGCGAGTTTCAGATTGTTCATGGTTATTCTCCGGGGTCATGATGAGGGGGCGTCGCATCAGTGCAGGAGTGCGCTGTGCTTGCGATCCGAAAAGTAGTTCGCTGAGATTTCATATCCGGTTACAGGCATCGCAAAATATTTTTCAGAATCGCAAAATAAATCCGCTGGTTGCCTTATGCCCTTGAGCGCTAGCATGATCCGCTGCTCGTCATTAGCGCTGGCGTCATCATGTAGGTACGAAATATTTTTTCCCTTCGTGTAACTAGAGCAGACGATGGAACGAACTACACATAACGACGCATTGCGCAGCCGGGAGATGCATCTTCAGACCCTGTTCCTCGCCGGTTTAAAGGGAGACGAACAGGCTTACCGTGTATTCATGTCGGAATTAAGTGGTCATATACGCGGCTTTCTGCGGGCGAAACTCCAACGACAACCAGGTGAAGTCGAGGATTTGCTGCAAGAGGTTTTGCTGGCTGTTCATAACAGCCGCAACACGTACCTGGCAGATCAGCCACTGACGGCGTGGGTTTTTGCCATAGCCCGCTACAAGCTCACAGATTTTTTTCGAGGCAGATCACGCCATGAACTACTCAATGACTCGCTCGACGATGTGGCGGAGCTGTTTGCCGAGCCGCATCTGGAGCCGGAGCAGGCCCATCGCGACCTCGGCAAGTTACTTGAGCAACTGCCTGAGCGGCAGCGCTTGCCGATCCAGCAGGTGAAGCTTGAAGGCTTGTCGGTCGCCGAGTCCGCGCAAATGACCGGGCTTTCGGAGTCAGCGGTAAAGATTGGCATCCATCGCGGGCTTAAGGCGTTGGCCGACAGGATTAGAGGTACACGATGAAAACTGACGATCTTATTTCCATGCTGGCGACCGGGGTTACACCGGTCGACCGGCATGCGCTCGTAAAGCGTTTCGGCGTCGCGGTGCTGGTCGGTCTGATAACGGCCTTCTTGCTGGTGATGGTCATGTTTGGCGCACGTCCGGATCTGGCTGAAGTGGCGGCAACTCCGATTTTCTGGGCAAAGATTGCCTTGCCCCTGTGCCTGATGGTCGGCGCGTTGAGCCAGGTTGTGCGCCTGGCGAGGCCCGGACTTTCGCCAGGCGCCGGACAACTGCTGGTCATTGCTGCGGTTGCAGCGGTGTGGGCGGGCGCCCTCTATGTCCTGATGACAGCAGCCCCTGACGGACGTGCTTCGATGATCTTCGGTAAAACCTGGCGCGTGTGTTCGCTGAACATCACCTTGCTTTCGATTCCGGGGTTCATTGCGGTCTTTTGGGCGCTGCGCGGGTTGGCACCCACTCGCCTGAGACTGGCCGGCGCCTGCGGCGGACTGCTTTCAGGGGCGATGGCTACCATTGCCTATTGCCTGCATTGCCCTGAAATGGAAGTCCCGTTCTGGGGCGTCTGGTACTTGCTTGGCATGTTGATACCAACCGTTATCGGTGCGCTGCTCGGACCGCGCTGGCTTCAATGGTAGTGGGGTTGAAAATCGCTAGTTATCCAGCGACTCCACCACTGACTATCGTCGCAAGTTTGAGATCAGTACAACTGACCTAGCCAAATCCAATCAAAATGACTGGTCAGGTCGAATGCAAATAGGTGGTCATTAGCTGTGCGCTTGGGTGGTCAAGTAGGGTGCAATTTCGCAGAATACGGGTGGACGGAGGTCCTGCCCTGGAAAGCTTGGGTAGATGCCGAGATTGCACGGGAAGCGCGGGAGGCCGCCGCCAAGGTTTGCCTCATGTCACTTAACTGGGAAGGTAAGCACACGCCAACTCTTAACAAGATCCTAACGTCAGACCAGTACGATACCTGGGAGGAAGCCCGACGCGACCTCAAACTCCAAGCAGCTCCGGGAGGTCTGGTTGGTGCAGAGGCATCCCGTTAACTGCCAGTCTGGAAATCACATCTACACAGTGGATTTAACCGTGACTATCTAGCCAACGACTGCGATAGGGTGATCAGCGCAGTGGATTGGTTCTGAACGCGTTTTTAGCCAAGTCGCCCCCAATGCGCATTAGCTTCATGTGTGGACTCCTTCTCACTGTGACTGTGGTTCGCCCCTTCTGCCTGATAATTAAAATATTGAGGTGAATAGGAGTCCATCCCATTGAATCGCAACTTACTTCTTAGACACAGCCGGTACGCGGCTTTTGACCAGAAGCAGACGTAGTTGGAACGTCCGTATATGGACTCCTCCTCATTGCAAGCCCCGTTGCTTTGGCGCCCGTGCCGACTGCACACGTATATTCGGCCTCTAAATACGGCAACGTTTCGATGCAGGGCCATGATGGGCTATTCGCGCGTCAGCTCCCGATTGCTTTTTCGTGCTTTTCGCACTTAGACATTAGAGGGTTTTGCCGACGCCGGTTCGACCGGTTTGCCATAGTTCAGGTTGCTTTGCAATCGTGGTTAAGAGTTGTTTCTCACGTGGAACACGTCGGGTAAATAGATCAGGCCGCTGCCTGATCCGGTTGGTAATCAGTGCCGTGACGCAGCATCGCCCAAGCCATGCGTGCAGTTTTGTTGGCCAGCGCAATAGCGGCCACATTGGGATGCGATCGCTCGGCTAAACGAACGGCCCACTGGCTGAGTCGATCCTCTTTAGATTTGGCTGTGCGTAGCGCCGAGCGTGCGCCATGCACCATTAATGTTCGCAGATACGCATCACCGCGCTTGCTGATACCGAGCAATCGATCCTTACCACCAGAACTGTGTTGCCTCGGTGTCAGTCCCAGCGAGGCGGCAAACTGTCGGCCATTGGCAAACTGACGGGCATCACCGAGAGCGACGACGAGCGCTGTGGCGATCATTGGGCCGACGCCGCGCAGCTGTTGAAGACGGACGGCGGACGGCTCGCTTGCCGCGATCGCAGTGATCTCGCCGTCGAGTTTGCATACGCGTTCATCCAGCGCACGAAGGTCGTCCCACAAGCCATCCAGCAGACGACGAAAGCGTGCCGTCAAACCGTTATCCGCATCTTCTAGCCAGCACGGGATCGCACGACGCAGCATCAGTAATTCCTTCGGTGCAACGAGGCCGTACTCGGCAACCAGCCCACGGATCTGATTGGCTTTGGCCGTCCGCTGTTCGATTAAGCCGGCCCGGATGCGATGCGTCGCCTGGATATCCTGTTGTTCGATCGTCTTGATGGCGACGAAGCGCATGCTGGGACGGCTCATCGCTTCGCAGATCGCCTCGGCATCGTTCGCGTCGTTCTTGTTGCTTTTGACATAAGGTTTAACGAACTGGGGGGCGATCAGCTTGACTCTAAATCCGCGAGCTTCGAGTTGCCGCGCCCAATGATGGGCCCCACCGCAACTCTCCATGCCGATCTCACAACCAGGTTCGACCTTTTCCAGCACCGTTTGAAGCCAGCGATCACGTGGCAGCCGCTGCCGCCAGACCGGCTGCTCATGGCAATCCACACCGTGGATCTGAAACACGTTCTTGGCCAGGTCGACCCCAATGCGCATAAACTTCATGTGTGGACTCCTTCTCACTGTTGACTGTGGTTCGCACCTTCAGTCTGGCACTCAAGATGCCGAAGTGAGGAGGAGTCCATCCCATTGCTTTTGGCCGATTCTGTTGAAAAAGTCGGCCATGGATTCCACGGCAGAAAAGTACGCGCTTGAGATTGAAATCTTTACTTTGAGCAGAGGGTTCCGGGTTAAGATTTCTCGTAGCTGCGCGCAAAAAAGGCGTTTTCAGCAGTCAGTACGCGGGCAGTCTGGAAGCACCGACTTTTTCAACACAATCGGCCGTTTTCTGCCTCTCGCGACGGGCAGAAAACGACCGATTCTGTTGAAAAAGTCGGTTTTCCAAAAATGCCGGAACATTGATCGGTGGAAGCGCCTTTTTAGCTCGCTGCTATGTGAAATCTCGGCCCGAAAACCTCTGCGAAGATTCAGGATTTCAATCTCACACGCGTACTTTTCTGCCGTGAAAACCGAAGCCGACTTTTTCATCAGAATCGACCCATTGCAGTCATTCGACTTTGTCGGCCTTAGACGAAAGACATTACTGCTCGAATTGGCTGAGCGCAGCTTGGTAGAGGCTGTACAAATCAGCCTAATTGTGTGGGCAGCCGCGCTACGTTGAGTTTCCTCATCATGTCTCGCTTTTTGTCGTGATGGTTTTGCATTCGCTTGAGCAGGTCATCAAGGGTGGCGATGGCCTTGAGGATGTGCCGCCCTTTGTTCAGCATCACGCATTCGGCTCGAACACCCATGGCCGCATCGGTAATCTCTGCGCGCGTAGGTGCGCCGGTTTTTGCTAAGGTTTCGAGTACCTGAGTGGCCCAGATGACGGGGACATGTGCTGCCTCACAGAGGCAGAGCATTTCTTCTTGTAACTCAGCTGTGCGCTCAAATCCTGTTTCCACAGCGAGATCGCCGCGCGCGATCATCACGCCTAGGCGCGGACTACGCATCCCTGCCAGTAGTAGCTCGGGGAGATTTTCGAAACCACGGCGGGTTTCTATTTTGAGTACGATCCCGAGACTGTTCGAATTCAACCTCTCAAGATGACCGAGCAGGGCGGTGACATCCTTCGCTTCGTTAGCGAACGAGAGTTCGACGATGTCGGCGTGTTGGCTGGCAAATTCTAAGGCTGTGATGTCATCGTCGGAAAGTGCGCCAAGTTTAAGATCGGTCGCCGGTAGGTTTATGCCTTTGTCAGCTTTGAGCTTCACGCCATCAGGGGCATGGTGGACTTTGATCTCTAGCGCATCGGTCTGTCTGGCGACGATCACCCCACCGATCTTGCCGTCATCAAACCAGATGGGATCACCCACCACCGCTGTTTCAAATATGGCCGATGAGTTGCAACTGATGCGTGCCGGCGAAATCAGATTGCCGTCATCATCGTAGCTGGCCGCGAGCCCTTCGAGATTCTCCTGACACAGCACTAGCAGATCATCTTCGTGGAGCCTGATTGTCTGAGGTTGAGGATGAACTGCCAGGACCTTCGCCGATGGCTTGCGGCCACGAGGTGCCTTCAGCTTCAGGGCTGTCCCCGGCACGACGTAAGCGGTCCTGTGAAGTTCTACCCAGCAACCAAAGTCATCAGCTTCAGATACTCTCATTTCACGCTTTGAACCCCTGGAGTCACGAAACTTCAGCACATCGTCGACCTCGATATGCCGAAGCCATTTTTGTGGCAGCAGTATGCAGTCGTTGCCAAGGTGATTCGCATCGCTGATCAAATGGGCCTGGCCTGGCTTTTTCACGTTGCCGGATGAATCACGCGCTGGCCGGATCTTCATCACGGGCGGCCGAAGGGCTATGGGCCCCGTTCGCAGCTTGGGGCCGGCAAGGTCCATAACCACTTGGCAGGGTTTTCCGAGTCTCTTACTCGCGGTACGTAAATGCTCAATCATTTGTAGCCATGTGTCTGGATCGTCATGGGCACAATTGATTCGCTGGCAATCCATCCCTGCCGCAAGCAGGCTTTCTACCATTCGATAATCGTCAGCTGCTCCACTGGGCATGGTCACCATGATACGGACTGCTCTGGCCTTGGGATGAGAACCGAAAAGTGCCAATCCGTGATCCAGCAATGAGGATGAATCAAGTGCCGTCGATGGAGCCATCACCGGAAGGACAGAATGCTCTTCACCCGACGTAACGCGTTGCAGCAGATTAATTATCCGGTCAACAGAACCCAGAACATCCGCTTCACAGCGGCCTAAAGATGACAGCCCTAATCCAGCCAGCTGTTTTTGCGGCAATCGGATATCGTGCCGTCGAAGGGCCAGGTAGCTGAGCAGATTGACTGCGCTGGAATGGTAGTCCGGGTGGATGTGTGAAAGGTCAATGGCGGAGTCTGCTGCACTCTGCATTTTTCTGCGCAAGAACAGCAGCGATTTTAGTGCTGCTCGCATCTCATTCGTGCCGTCAGCTACTCGCGGATTTTGTGCTGGCGACTTGGGGTGCGACTCGGTATGTGACATGGTTCTAACCACCTACCTAATGAAGCCTAAATATCCAAGTTAGAACCTCGACATGACAGTTTTCCTACGTCATTGATCGTACTCCTCCTCCTTGGGCAGGTAGGCGACAGGTGGCAATTATCTCTACAAAACATTGCCACCGGTCCAGGGGCGCTCCCGACTGTCACGGATGTGGCTTAGTGTGCAGCGAGAGGCCAAAAAGCGCGTCGCCGCAGGGCCTTGCCAAAGCAAAATAACAAGACAGGAGGACGCTCATGAGCTGCCTCATATGCGCGGGTGATGCCGACACCATCGAAAATCAAGCTGGATGGGAAGAGCGAAGCTGTGGACGCTGTGGCAGGTATCGAGTCTCCCAATCGCTCGTCCTGACGCTCATGGAACAAGGGCAGATTTTCGACACCGTAAAGATGCGCCAGTGGCTTGATACTCAGCGCATGACGGTCGAGTCGCCAAGCATTGAAATCCACGAAGCCTTGTTATTGCCTTAAGTGGTTACCTTGTAGTGAATCGAGGCCGTAGCGCGGTGCAGCATGGTTTATTTTTTGAACGCTTTCACTAACGCGATTAGGTTGGAACTTTATTCTGTTCGTGGCCAGGCGCGTCCTCAACCTGCTCCTGGATGGCCTCGATATACTGAGTTTTAAGTTGCTCAGTCAGTGGGCCAAGTATTGGATTTTCATTGAAAGCTGCCAAGCGAGTCTCGATCAGTGCGTCTACCTGAGCCTTGGCAATTTCGACACTTGCTGGAGCTAATGGATCGAACTGTATTTTTTCCAGCTCCAAGTCCAGAACCTTCAATACCGGTTCAGCGTCCTGCATCTGCGTACGAAGTTCATCAAGTAAAGAATGCATAGTCGACCTCCTGGATACGATGACCAATTGTCTCATATCACCGCCTCGTACTTGGTGAATTCGCCGATGTGTTCCGACCCAGCGCAGACATTTCATGCGAGCATCTGTAGTCGGAGGTTCTTTCCTGTGACCGGTCACGAATGGCGTAGCAACACTGAAGCGCAGGCAATAATTGATGATCCATGCTTCTGCTAAGCTCGTGTCTATACCGTTTCAAAGAGATGACCGAATGTCATTCGTAGACAAGTTTGTCGCTGAGATATTGGCTCTAGAGGTTGCTCTGTATCACTCGCGTGCTCGATTGGGGGCGCGGACTGATAGCGAGGCATTGCACGATTTCAGGATAGCTGTGAGGCGCATCCGGAGCTTGCTCCGACCGATGCGTTCTATGAGCGAAGTCGCGGCGCTGAATAATGCGGCGGCGGAAGTGGGGAGGCTGACCACGCCCGCTCGTGACCTTGAGGTGATGATTCAGGAACTGGAGGACAGGGACTTTCCTGGTCAGGCTCAGCTCAGAAAAGCACGCTTGGCGTCTAGCTACTCCAAGATTCTAAAGAGCCCAGCCCTCAACAACCTGTTCATTCAATTGGATGAATGGCCTCCCACCTTCCGCTCAGTTGAAGTCAACGGCGGTTTAAAGCACCTTCAGCCTCAAATTGAAAAAGCGCTGAAAAAGCAGATCGACCGTTTGCACGCTGCGGTGGATGACACTGGGTTTGATCGTCACGAGTTGCGCATCCTGGTCAAGCGAACGCGCTATCTCACTGAAGCGTTTCCCAATCTGTCACCGCTATCGCGTAAAGCGGCGAGTTCTCTCAAATCCCTGCAATCGGCTTTGGGTGCCTGGCATGACCATCATCAATGGTGCCAAAAGGCGCTGATCGAATCCGACCTGCGTTCGTTGGAAAAGGTTTGGCAGAGTTGCGCTGCCACCGCGCTCGAAAAAGCAGAGACCCAGTTGGTAGGCTTGGCAAAACTGCTGCCAGAATCATCAGGCAAAAAAAAAGCTGCCTGGAGGGCAGCGGAAGAAACGAACACGCGTTGAATGATCTGAGTATTACTGGCGCAAGATTACAAAACGATGACGGATTTGTAGCCATTTCGAAGCCAACGTCTTAAGAGTTCTCTAACACAGGTCTATTTATGCTGATCGGCAATGGGTGGGCTGCGTTTATCCGGTCTTCCAGCCTTTTCACAAAGGCTTCGGCTTCTGCATAGCTGCGAAATTGGACGCATCAGGCGCCTATCCAGACAAGCCAGCCTTCGGGTGTGTTCGCTTCTTCGATTCTGATCTGCATCACTAGAATCCCTTCGTGTGGTGGTCCAGGCCCACTATGAGCCTAGTCAGAGAAGCTCGTACCCTTTCGAGATCCGGGT
Organism: Pseudomonas sp. 31-12; assembly: GCF_003151075.1. Classification (NCBI taxonomy): domain Bacteria; kingdom Pseudomonadati; phylum Pseudomonadota; class Gammaproteobacteria; order Pseudomonadales; family Pseudomonadaceae; genus Pseudomonas; species Pseudomonas sp. 31-12. The sequence goes on along the minus strand of NZ_CP029482.1, from coordinate 3,752,345 downwards.
ATTGAATCGGAAGCGACATGGCGAATTGGTTAATCGGGTTCATCCGATGGTTTTCTCCGCGAGTCAATTCCCGTTCTGATGGCCTCGGCGTTCACGTCGAGTGTAGCTATCGCTCCCAGCGCTGTACTTGATACACCTGTGGATCCTCTCTGGTCTATCCACATCGCTATCGACTCAATGGCGTCGGCAAGTGCTAGCTGGTTTTCGTGGAGTTTTTCGAGAACGTCCGGCAAATCAGTGTTTGCTGGCATGGCGGCATTTCCTCAGGGCGAACTCAAAGCTTAGCAGCGCCAAGGCGGGGGGGCGGATCATCACAGTTATCCAAAACCCAACTCCGACTGCTGCCCTACAGCATCCTTAAATAGTGGCCGCTCAATCTCGAACAGCTCGTCTGTAAGCTCTCCTAGTTTGGTAATACATCACCCGCCCACCTATTACAGAGCAGCCTGGAATGCCCGATAAACGAGTCTTCTAGCCCTGCATGAAGCGGGAGACACCGCTACGCAATGGCCAAGGCAATCGATTACTCCAGGTACGATATGCTAGCGAGAGGATACAAAGGCCTGATCATGCTGGCCTGTAAACTCAGGGGAAGAGATATGTCCACATACGATAAATTTTGGGACATTTCATGAGACGCGTAGTGTTCAATCAAAAAGGTGGCGTCGGCAAATCCAGCATCGCTTGTAACCTCGCGGCCATCAGTGCCTTCGAAGGATACCGCACCTTACTGATAGATTTGGATGCCCAAGCCAATGCTACGCACTATTTGACTGGTCTCAGCGGAAAGGACGTTCCCGTTGGGATTGCCGATTTCTTCAAGCAGACTCTGTTCCCAGGGCCCGCATCAAAGAAAGCTCAAGCCAATATTCATGAAACATCCTTCGATAACCTGCATTTGATCGCTGCATCGTCGGAGCTGGGTGAGCTGCAATCCAAGCTGGAGACCCGCTACAAAATTCAGAAACTCAGCAAGCTTCTCGACCGGCTCGACGAAGACTATGAGCGGATCTATATGGATACTCCGCCGGGTCTGAATTTTTACAGTGTTTCGGCACTGATTGCCGCTGACCGCTGTTTGATCCCTTTCGATTGCGACAGCTTTTCTCGCCAAGCGATTTACGGTGTGCTGAGAGAAATCGAGGAGATCAAAAGCGATCATAACGAGAGGTTGGAGGTTGAAGGTATTGTCGTTAACCAATTCCAAACTCGTAACGCACTGCCGCAACGACTGCTCGACGAGTTGATTGCCGAGAGCATGCCGGTGCTGCCAGCGTACCTGATGAGTTCGGTGAAGATGCGTGAGTCACATCAAGCCAGCAGGCCGCTGATCTATCTGGAACCGCAACACAAGCTAACCCGGCAATTCGCGGCGCTGTTCAGCTTGCTTGAAAGCCAGTCCTAAACGGGGCGGCTTCCCGTCGACTAAGCTTACTGGTTCAACAGACTGAGATTGGGGGAGAAAGTCATGGCTGACAAATTTCGAGTGCTGTTCGTTTGCGCAAAAAATGACGTTCGTTCACTCATGGCAGAAGCACTTCTTCGACATACTGACTCGGTGCACTTCGAAGCCTTTAGCGCTGGCCTTGCGGCCAATGGGATCGACCCACGCACTTTGGAGTCTCTCGATCATATCGGCGTAGACCACACGGGGCTGCGTAGTAAGGCAATCGAAGAGCTTGAGGGGAAGCAGTTCGACTACGTAATCACTCTGTGTGATAAATCGTCCGAGGAGGCAACTCGGATGCCATCTTCCGGCGAGGTGATAGCGTGGAGCTTTGAAGATCCGACGATCAGTGAGAGGCATGAGCCTTTTCGTCATGCTCTCCAGGAAATTCACGACCGGATCAAAATGTTCATCACCGTCAAAACCAGACAGTGAAGCTAAATCTATCCAAACTTTCCTGGGAGCGTCTGGACTGCTGCTTTTGGCCGATTTTTGCTTGTCGCGAAGGACGGCAACCGACCAATTCTGTTGAAAAAGTCGGTCCTTCCAGACTGCCCGAATACCGACCGCTGAAAACGCCTTTTTTGCGCGCCGCTACGCAAAATCTGAGCCCGGAATTCCTTTGCTCGAAGTAAAGATTTTAATCTCAAGCGCGTACTTTTCTGCCGTGGAAACCATGGCCGACTTTTTCAACAAAATCGACCCATAGCGGTCATCCAGAACAAGTGGCTATCCCTGTGCTTTCTTCAGCCCTTTCAAGGTATGCGTCCGGGCATCACATCTTGCGTGATTAAACCAGCTGCCACTTATGCGGAAGCAACTGCAAGATTTCACTCGCCCGCTGCGTTGGCAGGTGAGCAATCGTACCGGTAAGGCACGAGTGCAGGATCGCACTTTCATCTACACCGCAGTCACGCGTGCGCAGGTTCAGGTGATTCTGGTGGAAGATGTAGAGGCTGTAAGAAAAGCAATCGCCCTTCCACCTCACGCCTCTAGTAGACAGGTCTTGCTGGCTGAGATGATCGAAGGTTAGAGAACTTCAGGCTAACTACAAATAATCGTTAGCTTTGAATTTCATTCTTCTTGAGCTGAAGCAACTTGGTGTTGAATCGAGTCGAGATATTGATATTTCAGTTGGTCGGCTAACGGGCCAAGTATCGGGTTTGCCTTAAAGCTCGCCAGCAGCGTATCTATAATTGCTGTGACCTTCTCGGTGGCTGCGTCGACGCTTGAAGGGACAGTTGGGTCAAAGTTAATAGCTTCAAGCTCCTCATCAAGTCGTTTCAATATCGGCTCCGCCTCCTGCATTTGAGCGCGAACTACATCCAGCGTTGAGTGCATAGCTAAGATCCTTGGGGGGCAATATTGTCGGGATTCTATTTGAGCTGGAGTGATTTTGATCATTGATCAGGACTCGATGCTAAAGAGGCAAGCATCCGCTTTAAAGCTGAAACCTGATTGTAAGCCACAGTCAGCACGCTTTGTAGTAGGCAAGATTACCGTGTTGGCGACACAGTGAGTCCTGGGCGTGCTCATTTCGTAAGCTTGATTGACTCTTAAGAGGTGCAGCCGGCTGGCAAGCAATCATGATCCCTGAGAGGTGCATGGTGCAGCTTTCGGCCTCTGCTAATCTCAGCGCATAGTCTCTCAATGGAGCCTCACTGAATGTCATTTGTAGATAGGTTCGTGGCAGAAATTTTGACCCTTCAGGTCGCCGTGTATCACGCGCTCGCTCGCTTGGAATCCAGAACCGACGATGAAGCGTTGCACGATCTAAGGATTGCCATCAGACGTATCAGAAGTTTGTTGAGGCCGTTTCGGTCAATGAATGAAGTCACAGCGTTGAGCGATGCAGCGACTGAGGTCGGAAGGCTGACGACACCGACCCGCGATTTGGAGGTGATGATTCAGGAACTCGAAGAAAGAGGCTTTCCAAGGCAAGCGCAATCCAGGCAGTCTCGCTTAGTTTCAAGCTACTCCAGAATTGTTAATGGCTCGACAATCAAGACGCTGATGATTCAACTGGATGATTGGCCGACTAATTTTCGTATGGCTGAAATCAATGGCGATTTGAACCATGCTCGGCAAAAAATTAAGAAAACGTTTCAAAAACAGATTGATAGGCTACATACAGCCGTGGATGACACTCAATTTGACCGTCACGAATTGAGAATACTTGTCAAGCGAACCCGTTATCTGACCGAAGCGTTTCCCGAGCTATCGCCCTTTTCGAGACATACAGCTAAATCGCTGAAGGAGCTGCAATCAGCATTGGGTTCTTGGCATGATCATTATCAATGGTGTCAAAAAGCGCAGGTCGAAACCGACTTGCAGCCGCTGGTGCGGGCCTGGTTGTCTTCTGCGGCAACCGCCCTTGAAAAAGCAGAAACTCAATTGGTAGACCTGACACATTCGCTGCCAAATTTTTCAGGCAAAAAAAGCTGCCTAAAGTGGCAGCAGAAAAAAAGAACAAGCGAGGAGCAACGTAAATATTGATGTGCAATAGTTGCAATATGATGACGATATGTTGGAAGTCATCTTTTGAAAGGCGGGCCTGCTAAAGGTCGGTGGATAGTGATAGGCAATGTATGTGGCGCATTTATACGTTGTTTCAGCCTTTCAACGAAGGCTTCGGCCTCCGCATACTTACGAAATCTGACGCGACAAGCGCCGATGACGACAATACCTTCAGAGTATTTGTCCGCTTCTTCGATACTGATCAGCACGATTAAACTCCTATGATTAAGGGGTGGGTCATTGCCAATGCACAGCCTACAAAGCCAGTAAATCGCTTCACAGCACCGTCATTTGCATTGTTCGTTCGTTCGTTCGTTCGTTGTCATCTCACTGATTCTTCAATGATTCGATACCATTCCTAATGCATTCGGCGTTCAGGTCGAGCGTGGCGATGGCTCCAAGGACATGACTGGAAACTCCAGTGGAACCTCTCTGATCTATCCACATTCCTATCGACTCAATGGCGTCGGCCAGCGCGAGCTGGTTTTCATGGAGCTTTTCGAGCACGTCATGAAGTTGAGAGTCAGCTGACATGGCAAAATTTCCTTGAGGTAAAAAGAAAAGGTTAGCTGCCTGGGGGCATGCGCGCCTGCTTGGCCAACAACCGCAGACCAGTCACCGTTGCCTTTTGTACAAGGAGCATGCCCAGCGGGCGCTGCCTGCCGCCAGCAATCTAGACCCGGCGTGAGGCCATCGCCAGATAGAGTCCACTGTGAAGTCTATCGCGCAATTCGCTTGCCCACTTGAAGAGGTTCTCTTCGCTCTCTCGCCACGACATTCCGTCCACCCACCGCGGCAGTGTATGTAAAAGAATAAAAACTGACGCGCCGTTTCTAACCAATCCTAAGCTTCATCGTTTTGACTCTACTACTTAGCTATTGGATGAGCCTGATGGTAACTATTCAATACAAAGAGTTTTCTGTAAGTCAGACGGTTGAAGCGGCAACTACCTTGAAAGGCGGTGTAGCTATTCGTCGATGCGGGATGGGGCTTTGATTCTCGCAAAACGAGATCGCAGCAGCCTAGTAGATGATCGTCTAGATTTTACGGCCAGACGAGCCTCCACCGTATAGGGAGAGGCTCGTCAATAGGAGCGTTACTTGTTTAGATGAACTTTCACATCGCTGGCCCATGTGCCTACGGCTCTTACAGCCCTTAACAGCTGTAATTCAGTACAGCCAATGGATTTGCACCAGTTACGCACTTCGTTCGGATCATTTACATCAATGCGCCTAGTATCTAATGGGCTTGTAATGTTTTTGTTGTCGGACATATGTTTCTCCTAAAAAATGGTAGATGCGTGATGCAACGAATCGAGTATGGGGTGCCAGCTTTACAATTCAGTGATGCAAAAAATGTTACTATCAATAGTGACTAACAAGTTAATATTATTTGTAACTAAATAGCGCCTATATCGAGATCTTAGTCAAAAACCGTCTTCGGATCAAAAAATAGGGGGGAATTCCAACAAAATCTAGAGCAGCAATACCCTGGGGCGCTGCCCCAGACCCTGCTCTACGCCGCCCGAGGGGCTTGGGAAGCGGTCAGGCAGAGCCTAACCACTTCCATATCCAAGGCTGATCGCTTCGCTCGTTAGTGTGTTGTTAATAAATAGAACGGTTTCTACCCGTGCTTCGCACAGGCAGACACTCCGTGATTTTTTTGACAATACTGTAGTGGTCTAAGAAATGACCATCAAAATCAAATCGAGAAGCCAACGCACAAGGTGTCACTACGGTTCGGCCTAGCTACGCCCTGTTGCACAATCTCTTGGGTACTTAGGATCAACGCCAGTCGCTTTGATCGTGAGATGCCGGTGTACAGCATGCTTCGGTCCACAAACTCACTTTGTAAGCGCTCCGGGCATCCCGTCTTGCGTAATTAAACCGGCTGCCACTTATGCGGAAGCAACGTAAGCAACGTAAGCAACGTAAGCAACGTAAGCGAACGGGCGTTACAGGTTGCGTAACGGCATCCAACTATGCGGCAACAGTTCAGCGATCTCGCTCGCCCGTTGCGTTGGCAGCCGCTGGAGTACGTCCTTCAAATAGGCGTACGGATCATGTCCGTTGAGCTTGGCCGATTGGATCAGACTCATCAACGCCGCCGCACGTTGACCGCTGCGCAACGATCCTGCGTAGAACCAATTCTTGCGTCCTAGAGCCCACGGCCTGATCTGTTGCTCGATGTGATTGTTATCAATAGGCACCGCACCGTCATCGAGATAGCGTGACAATGCCATCCAGCGTTTCAGGCTGTAATCCAAGGCCTTGGCTATAGCCACTCCGTCGTGCACGCGCTCGCGCTGGGCGATCATCCAGGTATGCAACGTATCCATCGCTGGTGCGGCTTTTTCTTGCCGTATTCGGCGGCGTAAATCCGGCTCCAGGTCGCGAACCTCTCGCTCTATTTCGTAGAGCACCTGGATGTAGCGCAGAGCCTGTTCAGCCAGCTGGCTTTTGTTGGTGGCGTGCAGCTCAAAAAACTTGCGTCGGGCATGAGCCATGCAGCCGATTTCGGTCACCCCGAGTGAAAAACTGGCTTTATAACCTCCAAAGTCGTCGCATACCAGCTTGCCCTTCCAGCCCTGCAAGAAGCGGCGAGCGTGTTCGCCCGCACGGCTTGGGGTGAAGTCGTAAACCACCGCCTTGATATCGGCAAACGCGCTGGTGGAGTAGGCCCAGACATAGGCGCGATGGGTTTTCTTCGCGCCCGGCATGAGCACCTGCACCGGGGTTTCGTCCGCGTGTACCACATTGTGACCGAGTACCACCTCACGCAAGGCATCGACCAGCGGTTGCAGCTGCACACCGCAGGTGCCGACCCATTGCGCCAGAGTTGAGCGGGGAATGGCCAAGCCGGCCCGGCCAAAGATCTGTTCCTGGCGATACAGTGGCAAATGATCACCGTACTTGGCGATCATTACTTGCGCAAGCAGACCGGCCGTGGGGATACCTTTGTCAATGATCTGTGCCGGTACCGGAGGCTGGATCAGCGTTTCGCAGTCATCGCAGACCCACTTGCCACGGATATGACGTTCGACGGTGAATACGCCCGGCGTGTAGTCGAGTTTTTCGCTGACATGCTCGCCGATGCGTTTGAGGGCGCAGCCGCAGGTGCACTGCGTGTTATCCGGTTCGTGGTGGATCAGAGTACGCGGGAACAGCGGTGGTAACGCGGTACGCTTAGGCTTCTGCTTGCTCTCGGTCGACACGGGCGTGGCTTGCAGCGCCTCCAGCTCGGCCTCAATGGCCGCGATAATCCTGTGTACCAAACGCCCGTTGCCCAAACTTTCAACTCACTATGTTGACCTTATGGCAATGCTCGCACTCGATATCGAACCGTTGCCTGTCGTTATCGGGTACGAAGTACATCGGTAACCCGCAGTATGCGCAAGGCCATTGCGTCGAACTCATCGCTGCCGATGTCAACAAATCGCAGTCGGGCGTCCTTGGCGCGTTGGTTCAGAAACTTGATTTCCCGAGCGCATAGCGGGCATTCCCCGTCAAAGTAAAGCGTGAGTGGCCACTGCTCTTTCTTGTGCATGACGGATCTTCTTGTATAGGTTGTGTATAAGATAGGCCGAAAAAAACCGACTGACAATGGCCGTCATGTTGGCGCTGATTGAAAACTGACCGACCCTGCCGATTGAAAATTGACCCAGCGCGGATTGCTAATTCATGCATCAGAAATTGTGGATCAGCTTAGCAGCCGTGTCCCGGAGGAGCCTGGCTCTAGGCCCGAGTATCACATCTGGACGGAGCAGGACGTAGCGTGGCTGGATGGGGGAAGGTCGCCCAGAGCACTCACAATGGCAGCCTGATCGATAACAGAAACGTTTCTTGTCCATATCAAGCTGCCTATGCGGACGCCATCGCCCCCGAATGCGAGTTCGAATGTTGTGTTGACTGGACGCTTACGCTCGAATCTCAGGCTTGGCGCTTAGATCAGCGGACACTCAATGATCATGGAGATGTGAGTGGATCGTCAGGGCACCCGGTACCTTAGTGCGCTCAAGCCCCCCATCGTCCAGCCACCGGAGGGTCTGCTCGTAAGCGCGCTGCAACAAAGACTCCGTCTGGGCAAAGTTGAACACCGAGACATCCACGGGACACAAAGGCGGGACGATATGTAGGCTGGTGAGGGTGCGGAAGTGTTCGATGTCGCTCACCAACTGGCGCATGGTCATCAGATTAACGGTATGCAGGGCTAAAGCGATCAAGCCTCGGGGCGGTTGCGGTAGGGCGCAGCTCACTCCGGTGGGTACCACCACGACGTTGGTGGCCCCTAGGGCTACGGCACTTGAAATTGGTGTATTGCTTGCCACTCCACCGTCAATCAGGAACTGATCGGCAATTTGTACGCAGGGGAACACCAGCGGGATGGCAGCGCTGGCCAGCAAAGCCTGCCCGAGTTCGCCTTTGGACAGAACTGTCTCGGCACCGCTGAGGAGGTCAGTGGTGACGATGTGGAGGGGCAACGCCGCATCCTCAATGCGGCGAATGGGTAGCGCCTGCCTCAGCAGTCGGTTCAAGGCCGCCGGCTGCAACAGAAAGCCGCGCCGTTTGATCAGTCCTCTACAGGTATCGAGCCAGGACAGGGGAAATATGTCCGTTTTACTCAGGCCGCGCCAGAAATCGGCGAGCGCCTCGACGCCCTCGACATCGGGCCTTGCGGCAAAGTAGGAACCGTTGATGGCGCCCACCGAAGCGCCCACCACCATGTCAAATCGAACATTGGCCTCAATCAAAGCCCGCAACATGCCCACCTGGACAGCACCCAAGCTGCCACCGCCAGCAAATACAATTGCAGTTTTGGTTGCCATGCTTGAAGTTTCTTTGCAGCAATGGGTCAAATCAGTATAGCGGACGGATCAGGGTTGTTTTTCGTGGGGCTTCAGACTAAAAGCGATTGCCCAAGTTTTATTCAATCCAATGGATAGCGGTTGCCTTTCCCTTTTTGTCAGGAGGAAATGGTGGCCTGTATTTCATGGGGCTCGTTAAGCGTTGATACTTCGATCGGATTACGGGATCGTCAAAAAGGCTCATATGGTGACCAATGCAAGGTCAATCACCACCGGGGTGGCGCTTAGCTTGAGCAGTGATCGCGGTAGAGAGTCTTTAAGGCTGCTTGTGAATGTCACCGTGATCATCAGTGCCCAGTGACCTAACCTCTGCTTCGACGCCAATTCTATCTATTTCACCGTCAGCGTTTTCCACGATGATCGTCAACAGCACGGTATCGCCTTTCCTAATTTGTGCCTTTAGCTCAAGTAGCATCACATGGTAGCCATGTGGTTCGAAGCTAACCGATTTTCCAGCTGGCAGTGCAACGTACTCAACTTGATGCATGCTCATCACATCGTCTTTCATGCTTGACTGATGAATTTGTACAGTCGGCGCAACTGCTGATTGTACGCTCAACAGCTTGCTATCTTTGCTCGCTTTTAGCGTCATGAATGCGCCGGATGACTGCTGCCCCGCGACCGTTGCGCGGACCCAAGCATTCTTTACTTGAATTTCGGCCGATACCTGCCAGGCCAAGACCGTCAATGAAAAACCGAAGAGCAGCCGTATCACATTTTTCAAAAATGGAATATTTGTAATTTTTATTGGCATCAACAGATCTCCATAACGGTGAGCAGATCTTCTGCAAATTCTTGAGCAGTAAGAGACGCCGATAGCCCCAATCGTAAGCTGCCTCTGGAGTCGAAAACAAAACTGGTCGCGGTGTGGGAGAGGGTGTAGCTCGTTCCACTGGGGATTTTTTCAAAAAAAACACCGAACTCCTTCGCAACTGCGGCGGTTTCCTCCAAGTTGCCGTGCAACGCCTCGAAACTCGGATCAAACGACTTGACGTAAGCGTCTAGCATTTTTGGCTTGTCGCGTTCGGGGTCCAAAGTTATGAAGATCACTTGCAGCCTATCGCCATCGCGACCCATCAGTTTTTTGGCCTGTGCCGCACGAGCTAACGTTGTCGGACAGACCGCGGGGCACTGGGTGAAACCGAAGAAAATCATCGGCATCAAGCCGCGATAGCTGGTCAGCAGCCTCGTCTCACCCTGGGCGTCTGTTAGTTTGAAGGTTCGTCCCATAATCTTGTCGCTGAGGTCCGTTCCGTGCTTGTAGGACAGCTTGCTGCTGTATTCGCAACCGGCAAGCATGCCAAGGCTTAACACGCTCATACCACGTAAGATCGTGCGACGACTTAACAACGTGTTCATGAATGCTTCCTGTGCAGCTCCTTGATTCACACAGCGGCTGGTGGATCAGACGAACTGGAGTGTTAAAATTAACTGTTAGATTCGGGCGCTCATGTGTGCCGACGCGGCAAGCATATGTGCTGGAAGATCCGTTAAAAAATGTAGCTAGACAACGAACCTCGCAGGTGAAGGCTATCCAATCGCCGGACCCAAGTTTGTGTTGTTGAATCGCTGCGTAACGACCATTTGATGGGCACTGAGATAACCCGCCTTAGAAAATACTTGACTCATTGTTGGCGCAGGGCTTTTTTCGGTACAGCGTCAGATCTCTAAAAAATATGCGGATCAGACAGAAGGAGATGCAAGTTCCGACGCGATAAGGCAAGAAAAACCCGCGTGGAAGCGCGGGCTAAATAAATGCAGAAGGAGCGAGATTAACGAAAGTTATTTGCTGTGAAGAATCTGATTGCAGAGTAAGGCCACATACTTTAGGTGCCTTAGGTTCTTACGGCTTCTAGAGTGGATAGAGCTATTGGGCATTCAGATAGTTGCCAACGGCCGAACCTCATAGCAGTTACCAAGTTTTTACTTTGCTGCTTTTTCGATCAGGTTGGCGACAGCCTTCGGATTGGACACCATGACAACGTGTGAGCCACCCTTAACGACAACTGTTTGTTTGGAGTGTGCGCGCTCAGCCATGAAAGCCAGGGCCTGAGGTGGGATGTTCTTGTCTTTGTCGCCGTAAACAAACCATGACGGAATGGTCTTCCAAGCCGGCTCGGTAGCCGCCTCGTTCAAAGCGGCAACGGTAACGGGACGCTGACCGGCAGCCATCAGGCGAGCGTCAGCCTCGGATACATCGGCGGCAAACTGGTCGTGAAATTTGCCCTGATCGATGTATAGATCCTTGCCGCCATCTGCCAGGTCGACAGGGGGAGCTAAGGCACCGCCCAGTGTGCCGCCTGGGAAACGGCCCGACAATTCCGCTGCCGTTTCGCCAGCTTCTGGCGCAAATGCAGCGACGAAAACCAAGCTCTTCACATTTTGGTTGCCATAAGCAGCTTCGCTAATGACAGGCCCGCCGTAAGAGTGCCCAACCAGCACAACGGGCGTCTTGATGCTTTTGACGATGCTCGCAACGGACTGGGCGTCACTTGTTACGCCGCGCAATGGGTTTGCCGCTGCGATTACTGTATAGCCATCTTTTTGCAGAATATTCATCACGCCATTCCAACTCGACGAGTCAGCAAAAGCGCCGTGCACTAGAACTACGGTTGGCTTGACGTCAGCAGCGTACGCGAGGCTGGCGGTAGCGAAGGCAGTTGCGAGTGCTAAACCCGAGAAAATCTTTTTCATTTGAATGTCTACCAGTAAGGGAGGGGCAAAATATGTTTTGCGCGCTAACAAATCGCCGCGGTACAAATCGTGCTGCAAGTATATTTTTTTGTCAATAGCTTGCGATTGAGTCGTGCACGTAATATTTTGTCTCCATACGTAGGAGGGGGAGATGCAGGTGTCTGAATCAGAAATTCGTGGCGATGGTTTCGCGCCACTGAATGAGTTTTTGTGCTTTACGATTTACTCAACAGGCCATGCGCTGACGCAGTTTTATCGGCCGATTCTGGAGGCCATAGGTCTCACGTATCCGCAGTATTTGCTGATGGTGGCCCTGTGGGCAAAGGATGATCAGATCATCAAGGATCTGGGCAGCAAATTGTTCCTTGAGTCGAGCACCCTGACCCCGTTGGTAAAGCGTCTGGAAAGCGCGGGTTTCATAACCCGTTGCCGGGACCCGAAAGACGAGCGCCAGGTGCGGGTTAAGCTCACCGACAAGGGAAGGGCGTTGAAGTCTGAAGCACTAAAAGTCCCGGGCTGCATCCAGTCGGCAGTGGGAATGAACATAGAAAAAGTCATGGAGATTCAGGCTGCGGTTGCAGGTATCCGTGATCGATTAATTGAGGGACGATAGCCTCATTCTCCAATCGCAATGCAGTGATCCATTAAATCTAGTGATCTTCGGTGTTAATCCCGCGGCGCTTTTCGTGGTGACTTCAAGGGGCAACGCTCAGATAAGACGGACGCGCAAATGGCCTTCGAGTTCTTAGATGTGCTTAGACACTGTAACCTTGGGTCAGTTTTCAGTCGGCAGAACAGCCTCTACTGGGTCAGTTTTCGGTCAGCGGCAACAGTCAGGATTGCAAGTGAAAAAAAGCCCGCGGGCGGCGGGCTCAATGGCGACCACTGCAATATTTAGGGAGAGGTGGCATGCAGTCGTCTCCCTCTAACGTCCACCTGTTGACCGATGGCAAACTCTTCACGCGGCGAACGGACCACTCGTTCTTCACCGGTGTTGCTACGGACTGTGTAGGCACGCTCCTCTAGGCCAGTAGCCTTTTGCACTTCCCGTCCACCTAAAAGTCCAAGCCCAGCTCCTATTAGTGCGCCCAAGGGACCGCCTGCGGCTCCGCCAATTAATACGCCAGTACCTGCTCCAAATGCCGCGCCAGCTGTGGTGTCGTCAGCTTGCGAAAGCACCTCGTCAGCGCTCGCGGACGTGGCGTGTAATAGGGAAAGTCCAATGGTAAGGGTAACTACATAAAAGCGTTTCATGCTGCCTCCGATTGGCAAGCACAGCTGTACCCGCCATGTTGATAACCATCAGCGGCCTTATCAAAGCTCCGCCTATCGCTAGCCTTCTGAGTATCTTTGTCTTTTCGAGCGAGCCTCCAACCCTCATCAGAGGTCTAACTCTGAAAGGCTCGGATGGTCGTCGGGTCGACGGCCTAGCGGCCAACGAAACTTTCTTTCTGACTCTTTGATGGGCATGTCATTAATGCAGGCAAAACGATGAGCCATCAAACCGTTTTCTGCGAATTCCCAGTTTTCATTTCCGTACGAGCGGTACCAGTTCCCTGAATCGTCGTGCCACTCATAGGCGTATCGGACAGCAATACGATTTTCGGTGAACGCCCATAGCTCTTTGATCAGTCGATAATCCAATTCCTTGTTCCATTTTCGTGTCAGGAAAGCTTGGGCTTCGGCCCGGTTGACCGCGAAATCGACTCGATTGCGCCATCTGGTGTTGGTGGTATAGGCCAAGGCAACTTTTTCTGCGTCTCGGCTATTCCATCCATCTTCAGCCAGACGAACTTTAAGGATTGCAGACTCACGATCAAAAGGCGGTAGCGGGGGACGGGTCTCAGATTCAGCCATGATGACTTCTCCAAATTGAAGGTACATCGGGAATAAAGATTTTTTGGTTCGTTGTGATTTTTTTCAGAGTTTCGCAATGTTTGTTCAAGTCTAGCAATTGCGTATCTGACCGTCGCAATCACGCCGCCTGGGCGCGCTCCGTCGATGTTAAGTTGGCCGCATGCAGTAGTCCAAGAACCAGAGGAACTAACGATACTTTTGTTATGTAAGATAGGTCTAATGTAAACTAGGCTAGATGCTTTAAAACATACGGAAACATGCTAGAGGCTTAATTTCAATCGTCAACAAATACAACAATGACTGGGTTTGATGCCTGATTGATGAAGAAAATTTTTACGCTGCTTACTACTTTGAAACGAGGAGGCCAAGAGTTGCACCTTTTTCACAGTGGTGATCGCTGATACGGGAGCGCTACCAACGTTCGCCAATTCCGTATCTGAGGTGGCACTCCAAGTCATTGATAGGTCGAGCGCAGGGATGTTCAACAGAAGGCCATCCATGTGTAGGCCGCCTTGGCGAACCATGGTCTTAGCGATCATAGAGAGGCGTAGAAATGGCGTCAGTTCGACTCAGCCCTGAAACCCATCGGAGACTGGATTTCCTGGCAGCGAGTACCGGTCGCCCGAAGGCGTATTTTCTACGGGAAATCGTTGTCCGTGGACTTCCGGAACTGGAGGAATACTACCTTTCCGTTGAAATCCTGAAGCGTGTGCGCAATGGGATGGAGCCAGTGCATTCGGCAGCGGACATCAGGAAAGATCTGGGGCTGGAAGACTAGGAGCGAGGCCCATCTCCTTTTATAGGGGATTATAGAGCGATTATAGAACAGGGGCCGGAGCCCTCCGTTGAGTCCACACGATTTCCATTTTGCTTTTATAGGACGACAGTGTCAGAGGCAGAAATGCCGGTTTTGTTGGGTTTCTTCCTACTGTTTGTCGTTTTCTTGGCCTTGGGCTTTTGTGACTGGATGAGTGCTTCCGGGGTGCTACCTGAGAGGTGTTGATGGCCATAGTGGGAAAAGCAGAAGAGCATCGCTACGCCCATCCCTCAAGCCGCCTCTGGGCCATGCAGGGGGGCGGTAGAAGGCGCTGGGCGAGATCTGCGATTTCTTGCTTGTGAATCTGCTTTTCTTTTGAGCTTCATTGAATGCTGAAATGGCCTTGCCATGCCTGGGGTCTGATCAGCATGTGGAACGCCGAGAGCAGCCAACACACCGGTAATTGATCCGAGGGCGTGACCGAACGTGAACATCGATGTAACGCCCTGTCCTGGACGAGCTGTGACGCACTCACAAATGGCGAACTCTGGGTTGTGTCGCTGTTATGAGGGGCGCGAGATGAACGCTGTTGATGCGACTTTGAGACGCTTCGATATCTACTATTTCGAGCAGCCGTCCGTTTTCCAAAAACGCCAATTCGCCGCTTAGTCCTGGGTCTATCCCTAAAATTACCATAACATCTCCCTGTTGAAACTCATTATAGCGTTTTGTCTTGAGGGCGGCGACTGTTTACCTGGCTGACAATTGATGGGTGATGAGGAACCTTTTTCGGGTCAATTTTCGGGCCGAAATTTCACATCGGGAATTGGCTGGAGGCCACGTCTTTAGCGGGTTTCAGCTTCCAAAAAGTTGTACCGGATCTCTTTAGAAAAGATTTTGATTTTTCGGGAAGAAATTGGCGAGGAAAAAGCAGTCCAGGCTAGCGCCTGAATTTGTCCAGCGGGGTGGCTGTTGTTAGAGAGGGGGGGGGGGGGTACGGAAGATTAGAAAGAGGTGTGTTCTATAAAATAAAAATGGTGCGGGGTGCGGGACTTGAACCCGCATGCCGTGAGGCGGCGGATTTTAAGTCCGCTACGTATACCAATTTCGCCAACCCCGCATGCCTTGCGGCAGAGACGGATCATACTGATTTAAAAGGGGATTGTCACTCCCAATCGTAAGCACAACCACCCGCTGGCCACTTTAGCGCTGAAAGCGCTGTAAGCCTCGTCCTACGTGGCTTGCAGGGAATCAAGTCATCCCTTAAGAAAAAATAACTTCTTTTATAGGTAAAATAACTAACATTGCTTGATAATTACGAAAAAGGACGTTATACTATGAAAGCCGAAGTAAAATTGATATAAAAAGGATAATCCATGAACGTTCTAACCCTATCGACGCAGATCGATAGACACGAAAATTTCTCTATTGTAACCATGCCCACCCTGTCGGATCTGAAAGAGCGCGCTCTTGATCTGGCCTTCCAGGGCGTACCATTTGCAATTCATTCTCAAAATACAGATCTAGCTATCTTTGCGATGGAGCGTGACTTCCCGCTCATAGATGCATCGATGAAGTTTGTCCCTGTCGATAATCGTATCGCCACCATCAAAACGCTGATAGAGTCCTGCGACTCGACCGAACAAGCTACAGAAATATCCTTCAGAGTGAATCGGGCTCTCAATGGCCTTGCTCATAAATTTAGCAGTGATACATTACGCTGTATTATAAGTGCAGCAAACATCTCTGATTCCATTAAGGAGATCCTGCTCGTTTCGTACGATCAATTTCGTGCAAGATTCGTAGCCCAAGTGAAAGCAATGATTCGCCCAGCAAAAGTTTTTTCTAACGATTACAGCGACATTGGATTGAACTGGTCCTTTGCGCTTGTCGCTGGGATGGGTTTCGGTAAAAGTTTCACGATGGATAAGCTCTATAAGGAAGCCGAGCTAGCCGGAATGTATCCTGTCCAGACCGTCCCAAACGTTGCAATTTTGGATAAGCATCTCGGAAAAGTCGATCATTACAGATCTATTGTTGAAAGTAATGGAAAGCCAAGAACGGCACTCCGCACTACGCATAACTCAGCTCTTCGCCCTCAATTCAAAGAAACTATGGAAAAGTGTGAAATTTTTCAAATTGATGAAATGGTGCGGCTCAGCGAGCAGATCAATGGCTCTGCGTTCTACGAAGGAACGATGGCAGATAAAAAGAAGGGCTGGTCCTTTCTATTCAATCAAATTCGAAATGCAAAAGCGGTGCATATTGCTGATGCATTTATGCCTCAATATATAATTGATATCATCAAGACTGAAAGCGGTAAAAACATCAGTTGTTACGATCCTGGAGTCAATAATTATTCTCAGATCGAAGTGACTCTTGGAAGAACGGATAATGAAATGCTCGATTTGATTGAAAATCTCTTCAAGACTCATGGAGTCAAAACGGGCTACATGTTTGACGGATCAATCGAAAAGGGGCGTGGTCTTGAACTTGAATTTCAAAAGCGCGGCCTCCGTGCTAAGTATGTGCATGCCGATGACAGGAATCGTAATGAAAGCGGTGTGCTAGATATTTCAAGAAATCCAGATGAAGCATTGAAAAATCTGGATGTAGTTATTTGCTCTCCATTCATAGGTCCGGGTTGGGGGACATGTCTTCCAGAATTTACCAACGTTGTAATTGATTCTAAGGGTACTGTCAGCCCTTCGACAATTCTTCAAAATATTAAGCGTTTTCGTTGTGTTATAACTGTGTCAATCGCCTTTGCTCGAAAATACAATCGCTCGCTTCCGATTGACATAAATTCTATCGCATTCAAAATGGCGTCAAAAGAAATTATTGATCGGGCATTCGAACACGATGAAATATACGCAAAAGCTCAAGAGTTTATATCAGATAGCCTAGGTCATTCAATTTGCAACATTATATCTAAAGAAAACTGGTCAAGAAATAACTATGAGCCATTTGTTGTAGATGCACTCAAGGTTCTTGGATTTAACGTAATATTTGCGTACACAGATCATGTTTCTGATAGAAATAGCGGTTTATTACGAAAAAAGAGTAACTCCGAGGTTTTGGACAAGAAAGAAGCGGTTTTCATGAATTCCACATACCTGTCAGATTTTGAGCTAAATGAGATAGATCAAAAGATCAAAACGACTGGGGTTTCAACGGGCCAAGCCTGGATGCTTGAAAAGTCTATTGCTTCGTACGTTATGGGTATTAACGGAGCATTTAGCGAGGAAAATGCAAAATTTGTTGTTCGTAAAAATGGCATCGAGTTGATATCCAGAATTAATTGCTTAATGAATACAGATTGCCAAACTTATCAAGACGAAGCCGTTGGAAGTCTGCTTAGAGATGTGCTTGGGTTTGCAAATAGTGGGGTCTTCACAAAGGTGTCATGCTCAAATTTCGTCGAGAATCTTAAGAGTGAAAAGATGAAGTGGGACGGGAAGCAGATATCCAAATTTACCCTCTTGACAAAAACTCTATTCGACGTTTCTGTGAGTTCGAAAAACGATTACATAACCGTCAAGAATCTTTTGGGATTGCTGGGATTCACTCTTTCTGTTTCGAAAGATGATGAAGATCAGTACACTATAAATTCAAAGCTGTACGCTACGGCTTGTATGTATGCAGAGAAACGCGTTGGGATTACTCAGCCAGTTGAAGCTGATCTTAGTGAGAGTGTGCTGAAAAAGCGTGAGCGCCGCATGAAAAAACTCATCAGTGAGGTCTGTCCTCCTGCTAAATTAAAACGTACCCGTTCGGTTAGCAAAGGCAAAAATGCGTCAATACCGGCCTGATTCAGCAGCACTAGCTCCAACCCCCTGGGATCGCCTCGGCATCCCTTCGGGCGGTTCTGAGCTGCTCACTCAGCTGCACCAGGGCTTCTCCATCAACACCATTCAAAGCCTCTCCCAGGTCATCCAAATCGACACAAAAACTCTCTGCCAAGCCATCTCCCTGAGCCCAACAACTTTGATCAGACGGTTCAGGGCAGGGCGCTTCAACACTTATGAAAGCGACTCCATTTTCCGCCTAGCCTCCATCATTCTTGCCGCCCTGGATCTTTTCGAAGGCAATAGTTTGTCAGCAAAAACCTGGCTTCAAAGCCCCGTGTATGGCCTGGGTGGTCGCAGGCCGTTAGACATGTTGAGCACTGAGGTCGAGGCGAAATTCGTTCTGAGGCTTGTTGGCCAGCTTGAAAATGGGGTGTTCCCGTAGGTTTTCGATTCTTGACGTAAGGGCGGTCATATGAAAATTACAGTCGAAATTGATGACGAGCTTTACCGTCAAGCTTTAGAGATGGCCGATGCGGAAATGAATAAAGAAAGCATTTTTGAAGAGTCGCTGAGGGTTTTTGTTCGGATACAAACGGCCAAACGGTTGATTGCTCTTGGCGGAGGAACGCCTGAATCTCAGGATGTTCCGCGCCGTCGTCCTTAGCCGCCTGTGGGCACGGGCCTATTTCAGGCAAAATAAAAGGGCTCTCACCGAGAGCCCCTTTGTTTGGTCGCCGAACCAAATTGACACGCAAAAAACAAAACGTTCCAACAGTCACTATTATGACGTTGCTTTATTTACTTGTCAATATAATAACTACTTTCCGGCCAGTTTCTTTTCATGCATTTCCATCACGAGCCTCAGAATCTCAGGATCGAACTTGTCAAACAGCTCCATCGCGTGTTGCAGCTCGTTCGCTTGGCCCTGCTCAATGCCAAATTCCGCCTTCGAGATTCCGCATTCCCTCATGATGAAATCAGTGACTTTCTGGCTGTTTTTGAGCAGATAGTCGAAGTCGTTTTTGAGGTTTGCGTAGCCGTCTGTGATGTTCTGTTTCGTCGAATGGTTCACAAGGTGCTTCATTTCAACGTCACCAATCCCTGCGCGACCACCGAGGTTGATGAAGAAGTTCCTCATGGCGTTCAGGTTGTAGCGCTTGATGCCCGCCAACTCGCAAATCTTTGCCATATAAGGCCTAAGAGAGGACTCAGACAGCGGTGCATCTCTTACATCGCTTTGAAAAAGATACGTTTTCTGAGGGTCGTACTGCTCGACGACAATCGACCTCAACACGTCTGAAAAGGCGACGACGTATCGTCCTGAAGTCTTAAGGTACTGATCGGCATACTCGGCGGTGAAATCGAACCCAATTGGAGAGCCTGTTTTTGAAAGCATTAGCATTGAGTTTGATGTCCTTCTCAACTCACCGCTGCGCATTCCTACAAAAACGTTGGTTAAAATCACGTTTGTGCATGCTCGGGCCTGATTCGTACTGCGACCTCGGCCCGGTTGCTCCTCCCGAAACTTGAGGGCAGCGTTAAGGAATTTTGTTGCTGACTCAACCGTAATGTCGTGCTTTCGACGCGGTATCGTATCCTTGATCTTTGTTCTTTTCAGAATGGCGGTAGGGTCAGCAAATGCAGGATCATCCTTGTTTTCACGGATAAAAGAGTACAGTGCTGAAATGTACGTCCTCAGGATTCTGGCCGTTGTTTTTTGCTTTTTTGGTTCGCCGTTCTCATCGAGCTGCGGAATTTCTTTTCCAGCCGCGTCGAGTACTGGAACCCCTTTACTTCGCTTTATGCGAAAGCTTTCCTTCAAAGCCTTATATCGAGTTTCAAACATCTGCTCGCTGATCTGGCGCATGTCCAAATCAAGCCAATCGTCCGCATACCTCCTTAAGACCTGCTCATAATGTAGGCGGGTTGCTACCTTCCGTCCGTGTTCATTGTCCGGAGATTTGATACCAAAAGCGGAAAAACGCAGCTCAATGGCATCCATCAGCGTGATTTTTCCGCCGACTTTCGCTAGCTCGATTTCCGCATCTTTTTCATCGAGAATGGCGCGTGCTTTAGACCGGAGATCGTCCAGATCATAAGCCGATGGGTCGTGCTCGATGTTTCGCTTGATGAGCTTGCCACTGGCGTTGCGACCGTTGACGTAGAATCGCTTCACTCCGGTGCCAATGCGTAAGCGAAGTGGAGAGTCAGCGTCCTTGAGTTGTCGTTCGGTGCCAGGATCGGCGAAGGGCATCTTGTCGATCTCCTTCTTTTTGAACACGATTTCCAGGACTGATTCTTTGGCTTTTTTGGCGGTCATGAGCGGCTCGGCACAATTTTGGTAACAGAGCTTAGTGTGTCTTTCGCGAGATGCCAAATGATTAGTAACCTTTTGGTAACAAGCCGCCGTTCTTGGGATGGTAAAAAACGAGATAATAACTTGACGAATTAGAAGTGTGGTTGCTTTTTTAGCAGTAAAGCGGCGGTATTACGGCGGTTTTAGGTGTTTTTAGTTAAATTTGTCAATGTTATTATACAAACAAGTAAATGACACGAGAGACTTAAAATCCCCCGCTCGTAAGGGCGTGCCGGTTCGATTCCGGCTTCGGGCACCATACATATCAAAGGCCTGCATGAGTTTTCTCATGCAGGCCTTTGTCGTTTCTGCTCCGTGATTTTTTGACAGGCCGTCTCGTCGACCTCAAACCTGTTTCTGCCAGACCCCGGTAGCAGCCGTGCGCCGCACATAATCGCTGAAATCTCGCGCGGGCCGGCCCAGTGCGCGCTGAACGCCATCAGCCAGTGGTGTGTTACGTCCGTCGAGCACCGTCGTGAAGAGATACAGCACCAGGTCGATCAGCTCGGCTGGAAGTTGTGCCTGTTCCAGCGCCTGCCGATAGTCATGCGGCGTAACAGCGACGAAGCTGATCTCGCGCCCGGTCCCTTGAGCAATCTCACTGACCGCCTCGGCAAACGTCAGCGCGCGAGGTCCGGTCAATTCATAGAGTTGGCGTGAGTGTCCGGGTTGGGTCAGAGCCTCGACGGCAATTTCTGCAATGTCATCCACATCAACGAAGGGCTCCGCGATATTGCCGACGGGCAGGGCCAGTTCTCCCTGAAGAATCGGTTCCAGAAAATGCGCCTCGCTGAAGTTCTGGAAAAACCAGCTGGCTCGCAAGATCGTCCAGTCGACACCACTGTTCTGAATGACGCGTTCGGCTTGTTCCGCTTCGATCTCGCCGCGTCCGGACAGCAACACCAGTTTGCCGACACCGCTTTTGGCGGCCAGGTCGGTAAACGCCTGAACCGTCTCGACGGCACCCGGAATGGCGAGGTCCGGTTGATAGGAAATATAAACCGCGTGAACGCCATCAAGCGCTGCATCCCAAGTCGCCCGGTCTTCCCAGTCGAAGGGCGGATTCGCATTGCGCGACCCGAGGCGCACAGGCAACCCCAAGGCTTTGAGCTGTTGAGTGACCCTGCTGCCTGTTTTACCGGTCGCACCGAGAACGAGGAAAGTGTCTTGAGCGGATTTCATCGCGTTCATCTCCATCGGTTTAATGTGAGTGATACTCACGTTAAAAAGATGATAATCCCTCACGTTATTTCGTCAACCAACCTTAGAAAGGAAGCCGACGTACGGACATAAGCGCTTGGGGGCATCCGTGGCTGGTGCTAAGGTGAGTGCTCGTCATGTTATTAACGGAATTACGCCAGTGCCAAAGAAAGTCGCCGCCGGGCTTGAGCCATCTGTTTCAGAGCCGAGCCGACGCAATCCCACTCAACAACGCAGTCGTGAGCGGCAGGAGCGGATTCTTGCTGTGGCGACTCAACTGATCGCGACCAAGGGCAGCGACCAGGTCAAGATGAGCGAAATTGCCGAGCGCTCGGAGATCTCGATCGGATCGCTTTATCAGTACTTTCCCGACAAGAGCTCGGTCATTCGCACGTTGGCCGAGCGCTACAACGCTGCAAGCCGCCGTTGTATCGAAGAGGCATTGGTAGCGGTTCAGGATGCCCAAGGGTTGGCGGATGCTTATTCGAGCCTGCTGGATCAGTATTACGAAATCGTTCAGGCCGAGCCCGCGATGCGTGATATCTGGTCAGGCATGCAGGCGGACAAGCAGTTGTTGGCGTTGGAGCTGGAGGAGAGTCGTGTGGCGGGCGGAATACTAGCCGATGCGATGTTGCGGGTTTTTCCAGGCCGCGATGCACAGCGGGTTACGGATTGTGCCTTTCTGATCTGGCAACTCGGTGAAGCGACCATGCGCCTGGCCATTTCTTGTGCGCCCGAAGAGGGGAGGAGGTTGTTTGAAGCGTTCAAGCGCATGTCGCTCGCTGAAATCATGGAGCCCGCGAGCATGAATACGCCCGAGGCATCGACAGGACTGGGTCGAGCAAAGTCGACCCAGGTATCGAATCAGCCCTCTAAACAAAAGGCTGGCCAGTAAAACCACGAGGTAATCTTTGCAGCCCGGCCATGGCAGTAAGCCGTTCTACCCAGGCTGCGCGCCAGTCATTGGCGGTGTGAGTGACTTTGGCCTTGCGCGCAGCACGGCGTGCTGCATTACGTTCGGCTTTGCGCGCGTCCTTGAACGCGTCGGTGTTTCGGCAGCTTCTGCACTTGACGCGGGTCAATTCGCTGCTTGAGGTGAGATTGCTGCCCTTGTGACCGCAGGCCAGATGCCCGCCAACTTTGAAGTGGGTGACCATGGAACGTCTCCTTCGTGACGTGTGATTGTTTGACCTCCAGCAGCCAGTGACGTTCGCCGGCTGACTGGCGGGCAAAAAAAAGGTCTGCATGCGGGCAGACCAGGGTATTTCTCAAAGGAGTGGTTCACTGTAAGGCGTGTGTTGTGAACATTACGTGAAAAGACGGTCGCAAAAAAAAGCCCAGCGCCAGGCCGGGTGCGGGTGCAACACAAGATAATCAGACAGGCACGAGCACGGTGACGATGAAGTCGCCGTTCATACTCCCTGTATCAGGCCCTTTCTCGAATCGCGCGTCCAGATCGGATCATCTGAACCGCGGAAGAGGGGGATCGACAGGTTTTAACGAAGACAGGGTATTTCGAATCAGTGGCGCGTCTTTCTCGATGTCGTTCAGGCGGTCACGAATTCTGAGGGCTGTCGGGTGCCCTCCTTGATGATCTACCCAGTCGGCAATCTCCTTGCACGCAGCGGCAAGTCGAGCCTGGCGGGAGTCGAGCAGGGTGAGCAGGGTGGTGATGGACTCTTTTTCGGACATGGCAAACACCTCCGTTCAAGAAACCTGGCAAATAGCAGCAAAAAGCCCGCTGTGTGCGAGCTTTCTGCCGATGGGGTCGCTGTTCCTTCAGCTGATTTCAGTATAGACCCGGACTTCAGGCTTGTCGGGCCGTCACTTGTGACTTGGCATTGAGCTGCAGGCATTTACGTTGGGCATCTTCTTCACAATCGTAGTCGTCACCGCAGAAGCCCAAGGTGCGGGTGTCGAAGATTCGATAAAACTCCGCCGCGTCGGGTGGTGGGTGGCCGGCTTCTCCGGCCCGGCGGCCATGAATGATGATCTTGTTGCAACGCTTCACAACGAAAATGTCTTCCATGGCGTCACCGCAGCTGATTCATGTCCACATCAACTATAGAAGTTCTTGGCGATCGTGCAAAAAATGGGCGGGTCATTTCGTCGATTCGGCCGCCTCGATCATCTTCTCCAGATACATGGCGAGCCCGACTTCCTCTGCCCTGAGCCCTTTACGCAGTCTCGGCCGCGGCAGTTGGGCCAAGGCACCGAGCATGAAGCCTTCAACTACCGCCGGGTGGATGTAGCACTTGCGGCACACCGCCGGGGTGTTGCCGAGTTGCCTGGCGACATTCTTGACCATCTCCACCACATGCCGTTTTGCGTCCGATTCGGGTTCCCACTGCAATTCGCGCAGCACCGACAATGCGAGCGCGCTGCCCGCCCAGGTGCGGTAATCCTTGGCCGTGAAGTCAGCACCGGTGAGGGTTTGCAGGTAGGCGTTGACGTCTGAGGAGCTGACGGTATGGCGCTCGCCATTTTCGTCCAGGTATTGAAAGAGGTCTTGCCCGGGAATTTCCAGGCAGCGCTTGATGATTCGCGCCAGGCGCCGGTCCTTCACGGTGATCTGGTGCTCGACCCCACTCTTGCCGCGAAACTGGAACAGGATCGCGCTGCCGTTGACCTCGACGTGACGGCTGCGCAGGGTGGTCAGGCCATAGGAGCGATTTTCCCGGGCGTACTGCGTATTGCCGACGCGGATCAACGTCGCATCGAGCAAAGTAATGACGGTCGCCATGACTTTGTCCCGGCTGAACCCCGGAGCGTCCAGCAGGGGTTCAAGCTGTTTGCGCAGTTTCGGCAGCGCCAGCCCAAAGTCCCGCAGGCGCGAGTATTTGTCGGCATCGCGCACTTCGCGCCAGCGTGCGTGGTATCGGTATTGCTTGCGACCGCGAGCATCACGCCCGGTGGCTTGTAGATGGCCGCGCGGATCGGCGCAGATCCACACATTGGTATAGGCCGGCGGCACGGCGAGGGCATTGATGCGCTTGATTTCGTCTGGATCGGTAATGCGCTGGCCCGCGGGATCGAAGTAGCAGAATTTGCCACGCAAGCGCTTGCGGGTGATTCCAGGCTGCGTGTCGTCGACATAATGCAGGTCGGGTGGCAGCACATCGGGCAGCGCGGTATCGGACATGGCGAGAAATCCTTGGCAACGAAGTCAGGGGGCCTGTACAGCCATTGACCGCGCCCGTTCGCCGTGGTGCCGACAGATTTACGCCAGGACGGCCACCGCTTTGATCTGCGCCCAGAGTTGCTGGCCGGGGTGCACGCCCAACTGGTCCCGGGAGTAGCGGGTGATGCGTGCCAGCAGGGGCGTCCCGGCGGCGTTCAATCGGATCAGCACGTGGGCGGCGTTGTCGGCGCCGATTTCACTGATCACCGTCACCGGTAAGCGATTGAGGATGCTGCTGTGCTCGACGCCTTGCAGGCTCAGGCTCACATCACGCGCCTGGACCTTGCAGCGCAATGCCTGGCCCGGAGTCATCGGCGCATGCGTCACGCGAATACTCATGTTGGTATCGGGCAGTTGCAACGTCAGCAATTGATAGTGGGGATCGTAGGCGCTGACATGGCCTTCGATCACCACGCCGGCATCGTCACCCAGCGCCAGGGGCAAGTCGAGACGCGCCAGGGTTTCGCCGATGGGGCCGCTGGCCAGCGCCTTGCCGTCGCTGAGCAGGACGATGTGGTCGGCCAAGCGGGCGACCTCATCCTGCGAGTGGCTGACGTAGAGCACCGGGATGTCGAGTTCATCGTGCAGGCGTTGCAGGTAAGGCAGGATCTCGTTTTTGCGCTGGCTGTCCAGCGCCGCCAGCGGTTCATCCATCAGCAGGAGTTTGGGGCTGGTGAGCAACGCGCGGGCGATGCCGATTCGCTGCCGTTCACCGCCGGACAGGTGCTGCGGATGGCGGTCCAGCAGATGACCAATGCCCAGCAGTTCGGTGGCATGCGCCATGTCGACCCGGCGTTGTTGCTTAGGGATACGCTTGAGGCCGAACTCCAGATTGGCGAGCACCGACAGGTGAGGAAACAGGCTCGCTTCCTGAAACACATACCCCAGCGCACGTTTATGCGGAGGTACGAAAATGCCCTTGTCGCTGTCCTGCCAGACTTCGTCGTTGACCCGGATAAAGCCCTGCTCAGCCCGCTCCAGGCCAGCAATACAGCGCAGGCACGTGGTCTTGCCCGAGCCGGAATGACCGTAAAGTGCAGTCACCCCACGGCCTGGCAGTTGCAGATCCACCTTCAGGGCGAATCCCGAATAACGCAGTTTCAGACGCGTATGAATCATCGATCAGCTCCAGCCTGTTTTGGTTTTCCGGCTGGAATAGAGCGCCAGCAACACGACAAAGGAGAACACCAGCATCGCCCCGGCCAGCCAATGGGCCTGGGCGTATTCCATGGCTTCAACGTGATCGTAGATCTGCACCGAGACCACGCGGGTCTTGTCGGGAATGTTGCCGCCGATCATCAGCACTACGCCGAACTCGCCGACGGTGTGGGCGAAACCGAGAATGGCCGCGGTGATGAAGCCGGGTCGAGCCAGCGGCAGGATCACGCTGAAGAAGGTGTCCCAGGGATTGGCGCGCAAGGTTGCGGCCACTTCCAGTGGGCGAGTACCGATGGCAGAAAAAGCGTTTTGCAGCGGCTGGACCACGAAAGGCATCGAATACAGCACTGAACCGATCACCAGCCCCGCGAAACTGAAGGTGAGCGTGCCAAGCCCCAGCGACTGGGTGAATTGGCCGACAAAGCCGTTCGGGCCGAGCGCCAGCAACAGATAAAAGCCAATCACTGTGGGCGGCAAGACCAGGGGCAGGGCGACGATCGCCCCGACCGGGCCACGCAGCCAGGACTGGGTGCGCGACAGCCATAACGCAATCGGAGTGCCGATGATCAGCAGGATAACCGTCGTCAGGGACGCCAGTTTCAGGGTTAGCCAGATGGCGGAAAAGTCGGCACTCGTCAGCGTCATTTAGAGTTGATAACCGTAGGACTTGATAATCGCGGCGGCTTTCGGCCCCTTGAGGTAGTCAACCAGCGCCTTGGCAGCCGGGTTGTCCTTGCCTTTATTGAGGATCACCGCGTCTTGTTTGATCGGGTCGTGCAGGTCGGCCGGAACAATCCAGGCCGAGCCGCCGGTGACTTTGCCGTCTTTGTAGATCTGCGACAAGGCCACGAAGCCCAGTTCGGCGTTGCCGGTGGAAACGAACTGATAGGCCTGCGTAATGTTCTGGCCTTCAACGATCTTGTCTTTGACCTTGTCGGTCAGGCCCTGCTTCGCCAGCACTTGAGTGGCGGCCAGGCCGTAAGGCGCCGCTTTCGGATTGGCGATGGAAAGGTGCTTGTACTCGTTCGCTTTCAGCACATCACCCTTGGCATCGACGTAACCTTCCTTGGCTGACCACAACGCCAGTGTGCCGATAGCGTAGGTGAAGCGCGAACCCTTGACGGTGTCGCCTTCAGCCTCAAGTTTTTGCGGGATGGTGTCGTCCGCCGAGAGGAGCACTTCGAACGGTGCGCCATTTTTGATCTGGGTGTAGAACTGACCGGTTGCGCCAAAGGAAGTGACCAGTTTATGCCCGGTGGCTTTCTCGAAATCTGCAGCGATGGCCTGGATCGGCGCGGTGAAGTTGGCGGCGACGGCCACTTGGATTTCGTCAGCCTGGGCGGACCCGAAGGCGAATACGGCGAGCAGGCTTGCGAGGCAGGTGGGGGCAAAACGTGAGGCACGAATGCTCATGAAACGGCTCCGTTATCGGCAAATGCAACGAGGGGGTGGAACGCTGTATAGCGGAATATATAGCGAAATGCCTGCCAACGGAATGTGTCGGTACTGAGATTGCGCACGACCTGTTGCCGGTGGCGAGGGGATTTATCCCCGTTGGGCTGCGAGGCGGCCCCAGCGTCCGTTCAAACAGTGAGTTGTCAGGATTGACGACTGCTTCGCAGCCGAACGGGGATAAATCCCCTCGCCACAAGTTAGCTGCTACAACAACGTTCGCTACCGACGAAGCAATTTGGCCAAGCCTTCCTCCGCCAGCCGCCGAGTCAGCTCCGCCGTCCCCATTTCAACCCCCAACGTGAACGCCTGCCCAGCCCAGAGATTGCTGAAGTCCGCCTCACCTTTCGCCCGCAACGGCATCAACGCTCCGCCAGCCAGCGGGAAGGCCGGTGCTTTATCGCTCATGGGCCCGATTTCGCGCATCACCCGATTGAGAATCCCCCGTGCAGGGCGGCCGGTGAAAAGGTTGGTCACCGCAGTCTCGCTTTCCTTGGCCGTGCGCAATGCTTTGTGGTGAGACGCGCTGACCTTGGCTTCCGGCGTGAACAAGTAGGCCGTCCCCACCTGCACCGCCGAAGCGCCCAACAGAAAAGCCGCCGCAACGCCCCGTGCATCGCTGATCCCGCCCGCTGCAATCACCGGCACCTTCACCGCGTCGACGACCTGAGGCACGAGGGCGAATGTGCCTACCTGGCTGCTCAAGTCATCGCTGAGAAACATCCCGCGATGCCCGCCGGCTTCGTAGCCCATGGCGATGATCGCGTCGCAGCCATGCTGCTCCAGCCAGATGGCTTCTTCGACCGTCGTCGCCGAGGAGAGAATTTTCGCCCCGGTGGCTTTTACGCGATCCATCAAGGATTTTTCCGGCAGGCCGAAGTGAAAGCTCACAACTTCGGGGCGAAATTCTTCGAGCACTTCGCAGGCAGCGTGATCGAAAGGTGCGCGATTGGACACCGGGGTAGGCGCCTCGAAATCGACGCCCAGTTCCCGATAGTACGGCTCCAACAAATTCTTCCAGTCCTGGGCACGTTGCTCATCGGCCGCCGGCGTCTGGTGGCAGAAATAGTTGATGTTGAAGGGGCGCTGGCTGTGTTGGCGAATCGTCTTCAGCTCTTCGCGCAACTGCTCGATACTCAGCATTGCGGCGGGCATCGAGCCCAGGCCGCCAGCGTTGCTCGCGGCGATGACCATGGCCGAGCCGGTAGCGCCAGCCATGGGCGCCTGGATGATCGGCAGTTCGATGCCGAGCAGGTCAAGGATGCGGGTGTCTGGCCATTGGCTCATTTCAATGATTCTCCGACGGGTAGAACCGGTTTTTTACCAGCAATGGCTGTCGCAGGGCCAGCCGACTTTTGTATCCGGGAGGTTTTCATGTCTTCCATAAGCGCGGAAAAAAAGCGTAGCCGCACGTCATGGAAACGCTCGGCGCGTTGGCGGTTTGGCTAAAGTCTTGTACGGCGCGATGTTTCTTTGTGGTATTTCAATGGCCCCACACCCAGATTGACTCCATTGAGAGGCGATGATGTTCAAAGGTATTTTGATCGACAAAGACGACAGCGGTTACCGGGCGACACTGCAAGAGATCAATGACGACCAGCTGCCCGAGGGTGATGTGACGGTACGCGTGGCGTACAGCACGCTGAACTTCAAGGATGGCCTGGCGATCACCGGCAGCAGTCCGGTGGTCAGGAAATTTCCGATGGTGCCAGGGATCGATCTGGCCGGTACGGTCGAAGTCAGTAATCATCCGGACTACAAGGTCGGTGACCAGGTACTGCTCAACGGCTGGGGTGTGGGCGAAGGGCACTGGGGCGGGCTGGCACAAAAGGCACGCCTCCAGGGTGACTGGCTGATTGCGCTACCCAAGGAATTCACCGCGGCCCAGGCCATGGCAATCGGCACCGCCGGTTACACGGCGATGTTGTGCATCCTGGCGCTGGAACACAACGGCGTCACGCCTGAGCAGGGTGAAGTGCTGGTCACCGGGGCCAACGGCGGCGTAGGCAGTTTCGCCATCGCGCTGCTGAGCAAACTCGGCTATCGGGTCGTGGCATCCACGGGCCGCACCTCCGAGCACGATTACCTCAAGCAACTGGGTGCCAACGAGATCATCGATCGCGCCACGCTGTCCGCGCCGGGTAAACCGTTGGCCAAGGAGCGTTGGGCTGCGGTGATCGACTCCGTCGGTAGTCACACGTTGGCCAACGCTTGCGCCAGCACCAAGGCCAATGGCACGGTCGCCGCTTGCGGTTTGGCGCAAGGCATGGACTTTCCAGCCTCCGTCGCACCGTTCATTTTGCGCGGCGTGACATTGGCCGGAATCAACAGCGTGACCCAACCCAAAGCCAAGCGGATAGAAGCCTGGAATCGTCTGGCCAAGGATCTGGACTTCGCGTTGCTACCGCTGATCAGCCATGAGATCGGCTTGAGCGAAGCCATCGACGCCGCGCCACGCTTGCTCGCCGGGCAATTGCGCGGGCGGGTTGTAGTTGATGTGAATCGCTGATTAGCGAGTCTCGCGTTCCAGCAACTGGCGCTTGCGTTCTACACCCCAGCGATAGCCCGACAGGTTGCCGTCGCTGCGCACCACGCGATGGCACGGAATCGCTACCGCGATACTGTTCGCGCCGCAGGCCTGGGCCACGGCGCGCACGGCTTTGGGCGCGCCGATACGCTGAGCGATATCGGCGTAGCTGGCGGTGCTGCCCGCTGGAATTTCCCGCAGCGCCTGCCAGACCCGCTCCTGAAACGCCGTACCACGCACGTCCAGCGGCAAGTCCAGGCCAATCGCCGGCGCCTCGATAAAACCGACCACCTTGGCGATCAGCTGTTCGAACGCATGATCGGCGCCAATCAGATTGGCACGGCGAAACTTGTCCTGGAGGTCGCAGACCAGCTGATGCGGATCGTCTCCCAACAAAATTGCGCAAACGCCGCGTTCACTTTGTGCCACCAGAATCGCCCCCAGGGAGCACTGGCCGACGGCAAAGCGGATATCGTTGTTCTGGCCCGCCGCACGGTAATCACCGGGCGTCATGCCCAGCAACTGATCGGCCGACTCATAGAAGCGACTGTTGGAGTTGAACCCGGCGTCGTACAAGGCGTCGGTGACCGAACCGCCGTCGGCCAGGCGTTCTCGAACCTTGCGTGAACGATGGGCGGTGGCGTAACCCTTGGGTGTGAGGCCGGTCACGGCTTTGAATACGCGATGAAAGTGGAAGCTGCTCAGGCCCGCTACGTTCGCTAGTTCCTTTAACGCAGGCAGATTTTCCGCGGACTCGATGTGTCGGCAGGCGGCCGCTACGGTTGCCGCATGTTGTGCGGCCACGTCGCTTTGATCCCTTGTGGCTCGCTTGCTCGGGCGATATCCCGCCGCCTGGGCCTGCTCGGCGGTGTCGAAAAATTCGACATTCTGCGGTTTCGGCAAGCGCGCCAGGCTACTGGGACGGCAATAGATTCCGGTGGTTTTCACGGCGTAGACAAACTGCCCGTCGGCGCTGGGATCTCGTGCAACGACGGCGGCCCAGCGAGGATCGTTTTCGGTGGCGAGCCTGGTCGAATGAGTTGTCATGGCTTCATGTCCGTTGACTCGTTTCATGCAGATTAACCATCCGGCAACAGCGCTGCACCCCGAGTCTTGCGGTTGAATTCGAGGGTTTCATCCGGCGGTTCGAAAGGTGAAGTTGATCCGTTGTTCGCCCAGGCGCGGGTGATGGCCGTCCTTGATCGGCAGCACGCCGTGATAACGCAAACGATCGACGCCGCCCCAGACCACGATATCGCCATGCAGCAATGGCACGCGTTGGCTTTTATCGCTGCGTTGAAACCCGCCGAACAGGAAGATGGCAGGCAATCCCAATGACACCGAAACAATCGGAGCGGCGTAGGAACCTTCGTCTTTGTCCTGGTGCAATGACATCTTGGCGCCGGGGACATAACGGTTGATCAGGCAGGAATCAGGAATAAAGTCCACAAATCCCGCTTCCCGGGCCGCCGCTTGTGCCAATTCGAAAAACACGTCGGGCATCGCGGGCCAAGGTTGTCCGGTCTGCGGGTCGTTGCGTGTGTATTTGTAACCGCTGCGATCCGTGGTCCAGCCCCAGGTGCCGCAACTGCTCAACGCCACCGACATGGTGAAACCGCCCGGCGTGGCCATCTGCCGAAAGGGGGCGGCCGTTAGAATCGCTTCCAGTGCCGGCAGCAACTGATCTATCCACTGCAGGGCAAAGCCGCGCAAGACGTAGGATTGTTCGCCGATTTGCTCGCGCCTGGGTTTCTGTTCGGGCTCGGCATCGGCAAACAGATCGAAGGTGGTCGGGATCATGGGGTCATAACGCATCGTGAAAGATGATTCCAAGGGTATGCCGTTTTCCGCTGTGCAGGCGACTCACGCCGTGTCGCATCGTCACCCGGTAATAGCCGCGAACGCCTTTGACCGGGCGCTGGCTGACCGCAAAGATCACACCATCGCCTTTCTTCAGGCCGATCACCTGCGGGCGTGACTGCATCCGCGGGCGTTGTTCGGTCAGCACAAACTCGCCGCCGGTAAAATCTTCGTCCGGTTCTGACAGAAGAATCGCCACCTGCAGCGGGAACACGTGTTCTCCGTACAGATCCTGATGCAAGCAGTTGTAGTCCTGCGGGCCATATTGCAGCAATAACGGCGTCGGGCGCTCCTGACCGGCGGCATGGCAGCGTTGCAGGAATGCTTGGTGGCTTTCAGGAAAACGGATCGGCAGGTCCATGCATTCGTACCAGCGATTGGCGATTGGCACGAGACAAGGGTAGAGCGCACTGCGCAGTCGGGCGACCGTGTCCGGCAGCGGGTATTTGAAATACTTGTACTCGCCACGGCCAAAGCCATGACGCGCCATCATCACTTGAGAGCGGAAGGGCGCTGTCTGAGCGTAGAGGGCGCTGATTTCGTTGCACGTCTTTGCACTCAGCAGCGACTTGATGACGGCACAGCCATCCTGATCGAGTTGTTGCTCCAGGGTTGCCCAGTCCAGCGAATCGAAGGTTTGCTCGCTCATCGTGAAACCTCACGGTCCAGCAACTGCCGTTTGCGCTCCAGTCCCCAGCGATAGCCGCCAAGGCTGCCATCCTGGCGCAGCACCCGATGGCAAGGCACGATTACGGCCACAGGGTTGGCTCCACAGGCATTTGCCACCGCCCGAAAAGCGCCGGGCTTGCCGAGGCGTTGAGCGATATCACGGTAGCTGGCGGTTTCGCCGAGTGGGATCTGTCGCAGGATTTCCCAGACGCGCCGTTGAAATACGCTGCCGGTCAGGTCCAGCGGCAGATCGAGTGCAATGCGCGGGTCTTCGAGGTGGCGCAGGGTTTGCTCCAAGGCCGGCATCAGACTTTCATCGCGCTGCGGAGTTGGCAATCCAGGGAAACGCCGTGCCAGATCCTGCTCGAGCGTGATCAAGTCGTCACCGAGCAACAACGCGCACAGGCCTTCGGCGCTGAATGCCAGTAACAGGAGGCCAAGGCTGGAAGTGCCGCTGATGTAGCGAATCGAGGAAGTAGACATGTTCTGACTCCTTAACCAAAGGTCGAGGTGGCCAGTCTAGGGAGCGCCAAGGGAGTGAACACTCCGGCGCTTGCGGTGGAATTCATATAGGCGCGGAGCATGACGTCCTTGTTGTCGCTCCGGGTGCCGGGTCGCGTTACAGCGCTTTGCTGACGGCGATGTCGCTGATGACGTCTTCGCTCGAACCATGAATGGCGTCCAGCGCGGCCTTGGCTTCTTCTTCGGTGCCGTTTTCGAGCTGGGCAAATTCGAAACGGCGTTCGCCGTTGAGTTTGTATTTGATGACGTACTTGGTCGTTTGGGCCACGGTCATACCTTCTTTTATTCGTGCGGGAACGTCACTCAGCTCAGTTTTGTGCTGGAGCGACGGATGATCTTGATCGAGTGCGTCAGGGTCGGTTTGCGGGTCACGCTGATCGGCCGGCGGTTGACCGTGTCGATGGTGATGTTCCAGAAACCGGTGCTCGGTGCAGTAATCCGCGCCGGGAACGTGTCGAACGCACCGCCGTGATAAGTATGACGGCCGCCGTTCTTGAAGCTGCGAAAGTTGGCGTCGTTCATCAAGCGAATGTTGCAGGTTTGGGAGCACTGGATGACGACAATGTCGTCTTCATTGAGGTGCTCGCGCTGGTGGATAAATTTCATGAGGCGCCTCCAGAAGGGCTTTTTCTACAAAATCAAAACGATAGCATGGGCGATTGACGCAGTTTATCAGCCCGAACAGGTTATTATCCGGTCGTCGGGGTTCGCTTTGACAATTAAAAACAGTTATTCGGAATTCTATGAGCGATAAACGCAACGAACCTCGGAGAAAATCAGCATTTGTGCTGTCGGAGGGTCTTTATCGGAGGTTTTGTATGAAGTGGGGTGTGTTGGTCTTGCCGTTGGCATTGGTAGTGAGTGGCTGTGCGAATGTCTCGGAGATTAACGAGACGTTGCCTACCATGAACGTGATCTCAGGCAAAAAGCCCAATGAGTACGCGCAATGCCTGGTTGAAAAACTGGCCGACAGTCGTGGCGCCCTGCAAGTGGAGTCGCACAAGGACGGGATGCGTGTAATCGTGCCGGCGAAATTCTCGTCGGCCCCGGCAGCCGTATTCGACATCGAAGACCGCTCGGGTGGCAGCGGTATCAAGCTGCATGAGCGCATGTCCAATGTGCCGGTGCGTCCGAAAGACGTGCAAAAAGCCGCCAATGCGTGCATT
The DNA here is from genome assembly GCF_003151075.1 of Pseudomonas sp. 31-12. Taxonomy (NCBI): domain Bacteria; kingdom Pseudomonadati; phylum Pseudomonadota; class Gammaproteobacteria; order Pseudomonadales; family Pseudomonadaceae; genus Pseudomonas; species Pseudomonas sp. 31-12. Next base: position 3,718,327 of record NZ_CP029482.1, on the reverse strand, counting down.
TCCGGCTGATAGACTGGCCACCGTTCATACTGATGCCGTCAAAGTCATGCTTTGGCGGCATTGTCATTTCTGGAGTCGCGCATGAAGCGAGAGCAAGTTCGGGAACGCCATGCAGAGGGACTGATCTCTGCCACCCACGTCATTCAGAATCCGGCGAACCCCGGGGAATGGATCGTGTTTTTCAAGAAAAGCGCCGGGCGCAGTTATTTCCTGGTGGACGATAACGATGAGGTCGAATCGTTTGGCCGTCTCGACGATTTGATCGAGACCGTGCGCGGCCTCGGGATCAAATTCGCCGAAATTCACATGTAGGGCAGGGCGCCTTACTTGCAGACCACCACGACGCTGCGGTTTTTGAAGTTGCCGACGTCGACCCCCAGGGTCTTGTCGCTTTCCTTGGTCGACGGTGATCCGTCGGTGCCGACAATCCGGTAGCCGGTGCCGGCGCAAGAGGCATCGGCTTTTTCGTAGCACGTGGCCCAGGAGTTGGCTTCACCGGAGCAGTCGATCGCCAGGCCTTGCTCGCCGTTGTTCAGGTACATCTTTTCGGAAGTGGCGCAGCCGCTCAGGGCCAGGAGTGCAATCAGGGGCAAAAATCTGTTCATGTTCATAGTCGTCTTCAGCGAGGGGGGCTAGACGCTCTGACAGCGCCAGTGTGAAAAGGTTATAGCGATTGGCCACTTGTTTGCACCCGCCCACAAAAAAGCCCTGCTCGATGGCAGGGCTCTGCGAGTGCCGCAGGCGATCAGTCCTGACTCTTGCCGCGTCGCTTCGGCGCGGGAGGTGTGTAGTCGAGCACCGAAGCCACTTCAATCGCCATCGCTTCGCTGGGTAACGGCCCGGAAACATCTTCGCCATTGGTGGCGGTAATGTGCCACTGGCCATCTTTTCCTTTGTCGACCGTGTACCCGTTGATGATTTTTGCTGCGGTCATCTATCTGTCTCGTTCACTGGTTCAAAGTCGCCATGATACCGGCAAATGCTCGCATTGGGGGGCGATAAGCGTATGGTGGTCCAGTTTGCCGGCCTCTTTGAGCTACGCTGATTTGACCGCGCAAAAATCCGGATGGAACTATCCGCGGGAATATTTCTCTATGATGGCATCGGTTAGCCAGCGCGGGGCATTGTAAGGTGCACGCCGCCTGATTAGACTGCGCCGAAACTCGTACACACAGCCCTTTCAAGGACTTATATGATCAAGAAATGCTTGTTCCCAGCAGCCGGTTACGGTACTCGCTTCCTGCCAGCGACTAAAGCCATGCCCAAAGAAATGCTGCCGGTGGTAAACAAGCCACTGATCCAGTACGGCGTCGAAGAAGCACTGGACGCTGGTTTGACTGAAATCTCCATCGTCACCGGTCGCGGTAAACGCGCCCTGGAAGACCACTTCGACATCAGCTACGAGCTGGAAAACCAGATCAAAGGCACCGACAAAGAGAAATACCTGGTCGGTATCCGCAAGTTGCTCGACAACTGCTCCTTCTCCTACACCCGCCAGACCGAAATGAAAGGCCTGGGCCACGCGATTCTGACCGGTCGCCCGTTGATCGGTGACGAACCGTTCGCTGTGGTCCTGGCGGATGACTTGTGCGTCAACCTCGAAGGCGACGGCGTCCTGACCCAGATGGTCAAGCTGTACAAGCAGTTCCGCTGCTCGATCGTTGCCATCCAGGAAGTCGATCCGCAAGAAACTCACAAGTACGGCGTGATTGCTGGTGAGATGATCCGCGACGACATCTACCGTGTTCACAGCATGGTTGAAAAGCCAAAACCTGAAGATGCACCGTCGAACCTGGCGATCATCGGTCGTTACATCCTGACCCCGGACATCTTCGACCTGATCGAACAAACCGAGCCAGGCAAGGGTGGCGAAATCCAGATCACCGACGCCCTGATGAAGCAGGCCCAGAACGGCTGCGTCATGGCCTACAAGTTCAAAGGCAAGCGGTTCGACTGCGGTGGCGCCGAAGGCTACATCGACGCGACCAACTTCTGCTTCGAGAACTTCTACAAGACTGGCAAGGCTTACTGATAGCGCCTTACCCGCTTGTATTGAAAAGCCACCTTTCGGGTGGCTTTTTCATTTTCCGCCCCCATATCGCTTGCAGCGCTTGCCCAACGGACGTCTGCGGGTATGCTGGTTTCCTGCCGAGGAGATTGAAAATGGCCTACGATTTTGACCTTTATGTGATTGGTGCCGGTTCCGGCGGTGTACGGGCTGCTCGTTTTGCTGCCGGTTTTGGAGCGAAGGTGGCTGTGGCCGAGAGCCGTTACTTGGGCGGTACGTGTGTGAACGTCGGCTGCGTGCCGAAGAAATTGCTGGTCTACGGCGCGCACTTCGCCGAAGACTTCGAGCAGTCTTCGGGCTTTGGCTGGACGCTGGGCGAGGCGAAGTTCGATTGGGCAACGCTGATCGCCAACAAGGATCGCGAGATTAATCGCCTGAATGGCATTTACCGCAACTTGCTGGTCAACAGCGGTGTGACCTTGCATGAAGGCCACGCCAAGATCGTCGACCCCAACACGGTCGAAATCAACGGCGAGCAGCACACCGCCAAGAACATCCTGATTGCCACCGGCGGCTGGCCGCAGATCCCGGAGATTCCGGGGCATGAACACGCGATCAGTTCCAACCAGGCGTTCTTCCTCAAGGAGCTGCCAAAGCGCGTTCTGGTGGTGGGCGGCGGTTACATTGCTGTCGAATTCGCCGGGATCTTCCACGGTCTGGGCGCCGACACGACGTTGTTGTATCGCGGCGAGCTGTTCCTGCGTGGCTTCGACGGAGCGGTACGCAAGCACTTGCAGGAAGAACTGACCAAGCGCGGCATGAACCTGCAATTCAACGCCGACATCGAGCGTATCGACAAGCAGTCCGATGGCAGCCTGAAGGTGACGCTCAAGGACGGTCGTGAGCTGGAGGCGGATTGTGTGTTCTACGCCACCGGTCGCCGTCCGATGCTCGACAACCTCGGGCTGGAAAACACCGGGGTCAAACTCGACAAGAAAGGTTTCGTCGAGGTCGATGATCAGTATCAGACCGCCGAGCCGTCGATCCTGGCGCTGGGCGATGTGATCGGCCGTGTTCAGCTGACCCCCGTCGCGCTGGCTGAAGGCATGGCCGTGGCGCGTCGCCTATTCAAGCCTGAGCAATATCGTCCGGTGGATTACAAGATGATCCCGACTGCTGTGTTCAGCTTGCCGAACATCGGCACGGTTGGCTTGAGCGAGGAAGAGGCTCGCGAGGCCGGCCACGAGGTCACGATCTACGAAAGTCGCTTCCGCCCGATGAAGCTGACCCTGACTGAATGCCAGGAGCGCACGCTGATGAAACTGGTGGTCGATGCCAAGACCGACAAGGTCCTGGGTTGCCACATGGTCGGGCCGGATGCCGGTGAGATCGTTCAGGGGTTGGCGATTGCCTTGAAGGCTGGCGCGACCAAGCGCGACTTCGACGAAACAATTGGCGTGCATCCAACTGCCGCCGAAGAGTTCGTCACCATGCGTACGCCGGTTAGCGGTTAATCGTTTTTATCGGCCTCTGATGCGTCTGGCGCTGTTGCAGTGACAGCCGCCAGGCGCAGGCTTTCATCGAGGCTCGCCTGAGTCTTGAGCAATTCAATCTCCAGCCCTTTGTTGATCTGCGACTGCTCGTCGACGCTCTGCTTGAGCGACTGACTTTCCAGCAGGGCGGCACGCAAGCGTTCCTGGAGGAGGGTGCGTTCGCTGTCGATGCGGTTGACCTGCTCCAGCAGTTGGTCCTGGCGGCTGTGAGTGTGTTTAAGTTGCTCCTGCAGCAATCCCAATTCCCGCAGCGTTCCACGGTTCTCGGTGAGCAAGCGCTCGTTGTCGCGATGCAACTGAGTGATCTCATCCTGGCGCACCAATGCGCTTTGCTGGGCCTGGCGCAATTCCATTTGAATCTGCTGCACCTGGCCTTCGTGGCGGCTGTGCTCTTGCTCGCGCTGTTCCTTGACGGCGTTGCGGTAGTGTTCCAGGGCATCGCGTGCGTGCAGGTGCTTTTCTTCCAGTGAGCGGATCTGCTCGTCCTTGTCTTGCAAGCGCAGCTCGAAATCGGCCAGTGCCTGGTTCAGTCCGGCGTTGCGGGTTTGTTCTGCCTGCAGCATGGAGCGGGTTTCTTGCAGGGCTTCGGACTCTTGAGTCAGCGCCAGGCTTTGAATCTCGTATTGCTGGTGTAATTCCGCGTTGTCTTGCCGGGCCGCAGTCAGGTGGATTTCCAGTTCTTTACGTTGCTGATCGAACTGCGCGCGTGCGTGTTCGATGGGTTCTTGGGCCTGTTCCTTCAGGCGTTGCGCCAGACGCGAAACCAGACCAGCCAGTTCGTCATCAATGGGCTCTGAGGGCGTTTCGACGCGTTCGCCGCCGTCATCCAGCTCCTTTAAATAGCGGTGAATGGTGGTTTTTGAGCCGGTATTGCCCATCTCGATCCGTACTGCATCGATGCTGGGGTTTTCGCCACGGGCAAGGATTGCCAAACGTGCCGCCTGCACTACCGCTTTATTTACGCCGCCACGAGCCATGTGTTCTCCTACGATTTCGTACTGTGGTACATGCCACTATAGTACGCAGTGTACCATCGTTTATAAAAAGATAAAAAATGTAGGATGCTAATGCGGGATATACTGGTATTACCCCGTGTGATGCGCCGTACGGCGGGTTTTACACCGCTAAAGCGGTACGTTTTCGAGAGATGAGCCCATGACCGATCTGGATCGCTACCTGCAAGCCGCCACCCGCGACAACACCCGGCGTAGCTATCGAGCGGCCATTGAACACTTCGAAGTCCATTGGGGTGGTTACCTGCCGGCGACGAGCGACAGCGTGGCGCGTTACCTCGCGGCTCATGCGGGCGTGCTGTCGATCAATACGTTGAAGCTGCGGTTGTCAGCGCTGGCGCAGTGGCATAACAGCCAGGGTTTCGCTGACCCGACCAAGTCGCCGGTGGTGCGCAAGGTCTTCAAAGGCATTCGTGCGCTGCACCCGGCGCAGGAGAAACAGGCCGAGCCCTTGCAACTTCAGCATCTGGAGCAAGTGGTGGCGTGGTTGGAACTGGAAGCGCAAACCGCCAAGACGCAAAACGATCAGCCGGGCTTGCTGCGCGCCCGACGCGACACCGCGCTGATCTTACTGGGCTTCTGGCGCGGATTTCGCAGCGATGAGTTGTGCCGCGTACAGATCGAGCACGTGCAGGCGAGCGCCGGTTCAGGCATCACCCTCTACTTGCCACGCAGCAAGAGCGATCGCGAAAATCTCGGCAAGACTTACCAAACCCCGGCCTTGCAGCGGCTCTGCCCGGTCCACGCCTATATCCAATGGATCACCGAAGCTGCGTTGGTCCGCGGTCCGGTGTTCCGCGGTATCGACCGTTGGGGCAACTTGAGCGAGGAGGGTTTGCACGCTAACAGCGTGATCCCGTTGCTCCGCCAAGCCCTGGAGCGTGCCGGTATCCCCGCCGAGCACTACACCAGCCATTCCCTGCGGCGCGGTTTTGCCAGTTGGGCCCATCAAAGTGGTTGGGATTTGAAATCGTTGATGAATTACGTGGGATGGAAGGATGTGAAGTCAGCCATGCGCTATGTTGAAGCCAGCCCGTTTCTCGGAATGGCCCGGGTCGCTGAAAAGCCATTGTCGCGCTAGATACCGTTTTCTTCTATTAATACTGTCCCCTAATAGCGAAAACCAATCAGCAGCATGAGCTTTGCCAATGAGCCAGGCGGCGATCGAGTGGGTAGGATTCACCCCATCAACTTCTCAACCAATCATTTCAACCCTGACGGAGAGTCATCGATGCCTATCATCAACAGCCAAGTTAAACCGTTCAAAGCTGACGCCTTCAAAAATGGCGATTTCGTAAAAGTGTCGGACGCTGACCTGAAAGGCAAGTGGTCCGTCGTGTTCTTCTACCCAGCCGACTTCACCTTCGTTTGCCCGACCGAACTGGAAGACCTGGCTGACAACTACGACGCGTTCCAGAAACTGGGCGTCGAGATTTACAGCGTTTCCACCGATACCCACTTTGCTCACGCTGCCTGGCATAACACTTCGCCAGCCATCGGCAAAATCCAGTACACCATGATCGGCGACCCGACTCACGCCATCTCCCGCAACTTCGACGTGCTGATCGAAGACGCTGGCCTGGCTGACCGTGGCACCTTCGTGATCAACCCTGAAGGCCAGATCAAAATCGTTGAACTGAACGATGGCGGCGTTGGCCGTGACGCTTCCGAGCTGCTGCGCAAAATCAAGGCTGCTCAATACGTCGCTGCTCACCCAGGCCAGGTTTGCCCAGCCAAGTGGAAAGAAGGCGAGGCCACTCTGGCTCCGTCCCTGGACCTGGTCGGCAAGATCTAAGTCTGTGAAAGCACTATCAGGGCGGGTTTCCGCACCTAAGTAAGCCGCAACCGCCCTCAAAAACGCCCGGGCGAGATTCGCTCGGGCGTTTTTTTTCGAATTCAAAAAGGAAATCGCCCGTATGTTGGACGCCAATCTTAAAGCCCAGTTGAAATCGTACCTGGAACGGGTCACCCAGCCGATCGAGATCGTTGCCTCCCTCGACGACGGTGCGAAATCCCAGGAAATGCTCGCATTACTCAAAGACGTTGCCAGTCTTTCCAACCAAATTACCTTGCTCGATAACGGTGACGATGCACGCAAACCATCGTTCTCGATCAACCGCCCGGGTGCCGATATCAGCCTGCGTTTCGCCGGCATCCCGATGGGCCACGAATTCACTTCATTGGTGTTGGCGCTGCTGCAAGTCGGCGGCCACCCATCGAAGGCCAGTGCTGAAGTGATCGAACAGATCCGTTCGCTAAAAGGCGAGTTCAGCTTCGAGACGTACTTCTCGCTGTCCTGCCAGAACTGCCCGGACGTGGTCCAGGCGCTGAACCTGATGGCGGTACTGAACCCGAATATCCGTCACGTCGCCATCGACGGTGCGCTGTTCCAGGCTGAAGTCGATGATCGTCAGATCATGGCCGTGCCAAGCATTTACCTCAACGGCGTCAACTTCGGCCAGGGGCGCATGGGCCTGGAAGAAATCCTTGCCAAGATCGACACCAGCGGTATCGAGCGTCAAGCCGAAAAGATCAGCGCCAAGGAAGCCTTTGACGTATTGGTCGTCGGCGGTGGCCCGGCCGGTGCTTCGGCCGCGATCTACGCCGCTCGTAAAGGCATTCGCACCGGTGTGGCTGCTGAACGTTTTGGTGGGCAGGTGCTCGACACCATGGCCATCGAGAACTTCATCTCTGTGCAGGAAACCGAAGGGCCGAAACTGGCGGTGGCGCTGGAAGAACACGTCAAGCAATACGACGTCGACATCATGAACCTGCAGCGGGCCGACAAACTGGTGCCGGGCAAGAGTGGTGAGCTGCACGAAGTCCACTTCGCCAGCGGCGCGACCCTGAAAGCCAAGACCGTGATCCTCGCGACCGGTGCGCGGTGGCGTGAAATGAATGTCCCGGGCGAGCAGCAATACCGCAACAAAGGCGTTGCGTACTGCCCGCACTGTGACGGTCCGCTGTTCAAAGGCAAGCGTGTAGCGGTGATTGGCGGCGGTAACTCCGGCGTCGAAGCGGCCATCGACCTGGCGGGCATCGTGTCTCACGTTACGTTGCTGGAGTTTGATGTACAGCTGCGCGCCGATGCGGTGTTGCAGCGCAAGTTGCACAGCCTGCCGAATGTCACCGTGATCACCAGTGCGCAAACCACTGAAGTGTTGGGTGACGGCCAGAAGGTCAACGGTCTGCGCTACAAGGATCGTCAGACTGATGAACTGCGTAACGTCGAACTGGAAGGGATCTTCGTGCAGATCGGCTTGCTGCCCAACACCGATTGGCTCAAAGGCACCATCGAACTGTCGCCTCGCGGCGAGATCATCGTCGATGCCCGTGGTGAAACTTCAATGCCGGGCGTGTTCGCTGCCGGTGACGTGACTACCGTGCCGTACAAGCAGATCGTGATCGCAGTGGGCGAGGGCGCCAAGGCTTCGCTGAGCGCATTCGATCACTTGATCCGTACCTCCGCACCGGCCTAAACGCCGACACTGAAAACACAAAACCCCATGAGCGATCATGGGGTTTTTTGTGTCTCACGCATTCCCAATGTGGGAGCGGGCTAAGTGTCACATCGGCGCTGGCTGGATGATTTCAACCCAGTAAGCGTCTGGATCCTTGATGAACGCCAGGCTCTTCATGCGGCCATCATTCAGGCGCTTCTGGAAATCGCAGCCCAGTGCTTCGAAGCGCTCGCATGCGGCGACGATGTCCGGCACGGAGATACAGATGTGGCCGAAACCGCGCGGGTCGGTATTGCCGTTGTGGTAGGCGAAATCTGCGTCGTTCTCGGTGCCGTGGTTGTGGGTCAGTTCGAGAATGCCGGGGATGGATTTCATCCATTCGGTGCGCGCGGCAGCATCGGCCGGAATCTGGTTTTTATCGACCAGCGCCAGGAAGTACAGGCTGAACTCGGCTTCCGGGAAGTCGCGTTTTTCTACCAGCGAAAAACCCAGGATGCGCGTGTAGAAATCCAGGGACTTGGTGATGTCCTTGACACGCAGCATGGTGTGGTTGAAGACGAACTTCTGGGTGGCGGTGTCGGGTTGGGCGGTAACGCCGGGGAAAGCGTTCAATTCGTGCAGGCTCATGGGCCCTCCGGAAAATAAGTGGGGCTAACGAATGGCGACAATGATACGCAAGGGCTGGGACATCACCAAACGCAAACAGTCGGCTATTGCCTGACGGACGGGTGAGGCTCAGACTTTACGGTTCAATTCGTGAGTGCTCATTGCAATGATCCGATTCTGTAAATCAACCTTCGTTCTGTTCTGCCTGCTGTCGGGTATTGCCAGCGCTCATGCGGATACGCCAGTGGTGACGTGGCCGGAAGGTTGGGAAGTCGAGGCCGTCCCGCTGGACGATGCCAACTCAACGGTTTCACGCCAGCGTGCCGTGAAAAACGACCAGGGCGGCACGCCGGTAATGGTAATGGAGTTGACCATGACACAAGTAGAGCGCGGTCATCAGGTCAATCTGGAAGGTGTATTGCTGGAAATGCGCAAGTCGGTGCAGAAGGACTTCTTTCAAGGCGGCTATCAAAGCGTCTGCAACAAAATCCATCCAGCAACCTTGAGCCGCTTATCGGGATTGGAAACTACCTGTACGATTACACAGAATGGTCGACATGTTCTGTCGCAAACATTGGTTGCGGCGGTGGACGCCGATAAAGCCTATGTTCTTTCCTACGCGGGGCAGGCTGAGGCTTATAAGGCAAGTCAGGATGAAATAGCGGCGACCCGTAACAGCTTGAAACTTTAGTGGCCGGTTTGCATGACTGCAGATTTCAGCACGATCCGAAATCTTTAGATACCTAAACGGATTAAGCGTTAAAGTTGAGTCGGCAAGTACCGAGTTGATCGGCTGCGCTCGCTGAATTCAAAGGTCGTCCATAAAATAAAGCCCTGCATCGGCAGGGCTTTTTTTATCACCGCGAGTGCTTAACCTCGCAGCCAGGAATCTACGGTAGCGGCACCGTATTGTTCCTTCCAGGCTTTCAGGCCGCGGTGGTTGCCGCCTTTGGTTTCGATCAGCTCACCGGTGTGCGGGTTGTGATAAACCTTGACCACACGAGCGCGGCGGGTTTTCGGAGCGGCTGCCTGCAGACCGGATTTTGCCGGGTTCGGATCGAGGATGGCGATGATGTCGCGCAGGCTTTTGCCGTAGGTTTTCATCAGCCCCTGGAGCTTTTCTTCGAATTCGATTTCTTTCTTGAGTCCGGCGTCATTCTTCAGCGATTCCAGCTGCTTGAGCTGGTCTTGAAGGGCCTTTTCAGCGGCACGATATTCAGCGAGTCTGGACAAATTCATTACTCCAATAGTGTGTTTGGCTGAGACCAACCGCAAACAAAGCTATAAGCCAAGAGCCTTGAAGCGACTCGGTGATAGTGGCTCACCTGCCAATCTAGCGCAGGCACGAAAAATTGTAGTAGTTAATTGGCCAAGAGTAAATCCTGTCTTTTTCTTCATGTAACAACAGTAGTCTTTTGATTCAATTTGGTGCGCCGCTTCGTTGCCTCGTCGCTTAGAACCGCAGGTTAATGGTGCCTTAATGCATTAATGAATTCTGTGCCGGGCATCGGTCGACCGAACAAATAACCTTGCAGGAAGTTCACGCCGTGTGCGGCCAGATAGTCACTTTGCTCCTCGGTTTCCACGCCTTCGGCGACGATGCCCAGATCAAGCTTGGCCGACAGTTCGATAATGCTGTCCAGAATGTGCCGGGAAAGCGCGTCAACGCCGATCATCGCGACAAAACTCTGATCGATCTTCAGGAAGTCCACATTGAACTGGCGCAGATAACCAAGGCTTGAGTGACCCGTGCCAAAGTCATCGATAGCGATCATTACGCCCAAGGCATGAAGCTGCTCGAACAATTGGAGCGTGATGGTCGTGGGCTCGATCAGTTCGCGCTCGGTCAACTCCAGCACCAGGTTGATGGCACCCGGCGCGAAAGCACTGAGAAACTCCCGGCAGTCCTCGACCAGCTCCAGGTCCTTGCAATGGCTGGCGGTAATGTTGATCCCGATGTGGAAGGGGCCGTCGAAGGACGCAGCAGCAGGCGCCAGCAACACTGCGGTCTGTCGCATCAGCGAGCGGGTCATCGGTACGATCAACCCGGAATGTTCGGCAAAAGGAATGAACAGGTCCGGTCGCACCAGGCCTTCCTTCGGATGATTCCAGCGCATCAGCACTTCGGCCCCGGACCACGCTTTAGTATCGCCATACACCACGGGCTGAAAGTACGGAACAAACTCTTCGGCCTCCAGCGCGCGCCGCAATTCGTGGCTGGGGGACGACGAACGCTGTTGCAGGACATGCCCGATTGCGCCCGAGACCACGCCGAAGAAGATCAGCAAACTGAACAGCGGCGGGTACTCGCTGCTCATGTAACGCCAGGTTTCACCTTCGGGAAAACCGGCCGCGACCGTAAAGGCATAACGCGAGGATGTCAGTTTGCTTTTGGCCACGGGCAAGGCGGGCAGGGCATCTTCGTGAACCTTGCCGTCGGCGGACAACCAATCAGGGCCGACTTGCAACAACAGCAATGTCTTGCGACCAATCAGTCGCAACACGTTGCTCAAGTGATAACCGTCCAGGGTCGTCAGCGCCCCCTGGTTACCTTCGCTGAGTCGATACACCAACAGTGCGGTATTGGGCGTGACCGGGTTGCCATTCATCAACCACAACTTGCCCTGGGTGTAGTCGCCCGGATTGACCGTCTCCTGATAATCACCAAACAACGAACTGCAATAGAGGTTGTTGTCCCACACCAGGTTCGTCGAGCGCACGAACGGTCGGCGGGTAACTTGTTCGCGCAGGGCCAACTTGACGTCGTTACAGGTCTGGCCGGCCAGCGGCAACAATTCCCGTGCGGCCTGGGCGGTATTGTCGAGCATCAGTTCGAATTGGCGGATGGCTTCTTCGGCCGTCAGCTCAGTGCTTTGCTCGAGCGCACGCTCAGCCTGCGCATAGAGGATGAGACTCCCCAAGAGCACCGGAAGCAACCCGCTCAAAATGGTTACAGCCATTCGTTTGCCGCGTTTATGGCGGGTTTTGGCGTTCAGTGGCATTCGCAAAGCCTGGGAGGATGAAAGACGGCTCTCAAAAGCCGGGAGGACAACGGCACGCCTCCCATAAAGAGTTCAGATAGTGGGCATGATAGATGGCCGTCAACACTTATGCCGCTCAACCATAGTCAAGGCTTGAAGCCAGTTGGATAAACGCCAGCGTTGCGGGTGACGACTGACGCTGGTCGAGCACTGCCAGACCGACCTGCCGTTTAACCGGTGGCATCAGTGGTTTTTTCACGTAGCGACTGTCGTCGTCGGGCAATGAGCTTTCGGCGACCACGGTCAAGGCGTCGCCGCGGCCCACGGTGTCGAGGGTGCTGAGCAACTGCGAGCAGCGATAACGGATGTTCGGTGTCAGCCGGGCAGCACTGAACAGCCGTGAAACCAGCTCCGAGGACCCGGCTTCGGTCAGCACGAACGGGTCGTGACACAAGTCGCTCAAACTCAGGTGGTCGCGAACTGCCAGCGGATGTTCGCAGGGTAGCAGCGCAACCATCTGGTCTTCCATTAACGCGAAGGTGTCGAAGCGATCTTCTGGCAGCACCACGAAACCGATATCGATTCGTCGCTCTTCCAGCCACTGGATAATCTGCCGGTCCGGACCTTCATCGATGTGGACTTCGATACCAGGGTGGGCAGCGCGGTAGTGCTGCAGGATCTGCGGCAGCAGTTTGATCGATGAAGTCGGACCGAACGAGCCGATGCGCAGGGTGCCACGCTTCATTCCGCGAGCATCGGCGGCTTCCTGACGCAACGTGTTGGCCAACCCGAGCATCGCCCGAGCACGCGACAAGAGCTGTTCGCCGATGTCGCTCGGTTCAACATGGGACTGGTGACGCCTGAATAACTCGACACCCAATTCCTGTTCCAGCGACTTCAAGGCATGCGACACCGCTGATTGGGAAATCCCCAACCGATTGGCCGCCGCCGTAAAGCCACGCAGTTCGGCGACCAGCGAGAAAATCTCGAGTTGTGTCAGGGTCATGAGGATTTACTCATTTTACGATGATCGTGCATTAGTCGAATGATACGTCATCTACCCTGATTGAAGTCCCGACGCCTTATGAATACTTACGCGCAAACAACGTCATCGGATGTGCCGGTTTATTTCAAACTCGCCGCCGTCACCATGATCTGGGGCGGCACGTTCGTGGCCGGCCGGTTTCTCGCGGACAGCCTCAGCCCCTTGTTCGCAGCCAGTCTGAGATTCCTCCTGGCCAGCGTGGCGTTGCTGCTGTTTTTGCTGCTTGCCCGGGTGCCACTGGCGAAACCGAGCCGCAGGCAATGGCTGCAACTGGCGTTGCTGGGCTTCTTCGGGATCTTCTTCTACAACCTGTGCTTCTTTTATGGACTGCATTACATCAACGCTTCGCGTGCGTCATTGATTGTGGCGCTGAACCCCGCCGTGATTGGGCTGGCGTCGTGGCTGCTGTTCAAGGAGCGCTTGAGTCGGGCGAAGGTTATCGGGATCGCGGTGTGCATCGTCGGGGCGAGCCTGGTGATCGTCAGCCGCAACCCGCAGCTGCTGACCGGCAATGCCGACGCCTGGATCGGTGACCTGCTGATTTTCGGCTGCGTGATTGGTTGGGGGATTTACTCGCTGTGCTCCAAAGAGCTAAACCACTCGCTGGGGGCGGTGCAGACGGTGACCTATTCGATACTGCTGGGCACGCTGATGCTGTGGGTGACCAGTGCGGTGCGCGGTGAACTGAGTGTCAGCGCGCTCATCAGCCTCGGTCCGCAACAATGGTTGAGCCTGATGTACCTGGGCGTCTTGGGTTCGGCGCTGGCCTACATTGGCTATTACGACGGCATTCGCCAGATTGGCGCGACGCGTTCGGGGGTGTTCATTGCCTTGAATCCGCTGACCGCCGTGATCCTTGGTGCGTTGCTGCTGGACGAGCAGTTGACGCTGGCGATGTGCCTGGGAGGAGGGTTGATTCTTGTGGGGATTTTCCTGTGCAACAAACCCCTTGCGCGATCAGGGAAAAAGGGGATTTGATACAGAAGGCGGACAAACCTATTTACGCTGTGTAGAATCGGGTTACGCATACAATAATAATCGTCTTCTGGCAGCAGAAGACTCGCCCGCATCAGCCTTGGGTCGACAATGAAGAGTTTTGGGTTTCAATTGATCTACGGTGACTTCCTCGCCCGCAGCGTGCGGGGCATCTCCTGCGCGCCACCCGCCGGCTTCAGCATTCTTAGCATCTAACGTTCCGTTAATTCTAAAAAATGATGAGGCGCCAAAATGGCAGATTTATACGAAAACCCGATGGGCCTGATGGGCTTTGAATTCATCGAATTCGCATCGCCGACCCCGAACACCCTGGAGCCGATCTTCGAGATCATGGGCTTCACCAAGGTCGCGACCCACCGCTCCAAAGACGTGCACCTGTATCGTCAGGGCGAGATCAACCTGATTCTCAACAACGAACCCCACAGCGTCGCCTCGTACTTCGCGGCCGAGCATGGTCCGTCGGTGTGCGGCATGGCGTTCCGCGTCAAGGATTCGCAACTGGCTTACAAGCGCGCGCTGGAAATCGGCGCCCAGCCGATCCATATCGAGACTGGTCCGATGGAACTGAATCTGCCGGCGATCAAAGGCATTGGCGGCGCGCCGCTGTATCTGATCGACCGTTTCGGCGAAGGCAGCTCGATCTACGACATCGACTTCGTGTTCATCGAAGGTGTGGACCGTAACCCGGTCGGTGCAGGCTTGAAAATCATCGACCACCTGACCCACAACGTGTATCGCGGTCGCATGGCTTACTGGGCCAACTTCTACGAGAAACTGTTCAACTTCCGCGAGATCCGTTACTTCGACATCAAGGGCGAATACACCGGCCTGACCTCGAAAGCCATGACCGCACCGGACGGCATGATCCGCATCCCGTTGAACGAAGAATCGTCCAAGGGTGCCGGTCAGATCGAAGAGTTCCTGATGCAGTTCAATGGCGAGGGCATCCAGCACGTTGCCTTCCTGTCCGATGACCTGATCAAGACCTGGGATCACCTGAAAAGCATCGGCATGCGCTTCATGACCGCGCCCCCGGAAACCTATTACGAAATGCTCGAAGGCCGTTTGCCGAACCACGGTGAGCCGGTTGATCAGCTGCAATCGCGCGGCATTCTGCTGGACGGTTCGTCCGAGTCAGGTGACAAGCGTCTGCTGCTGCAGATCTTCTCGGAAACCCTGATGGGCCCGGTGTTCTTCGAATTCATCCAGCGTAAAGGCGACGATGGCTTCGGCGAAGGCAACTTCAAGGCCCTGTTCGAATCGATCGAGCGTGATCAGGTTCGTCGTGGCGTACTTGCCACCGAGTAATCCGCCTCACCGCTAAAAACTGTGGGAGCCAGCCTGCTGGCGATAGCGTCTTCAGAGTCAACATTGATGTTGACTGACAGATTGCAATCGCCAGCAGGCTGGCTCCCACATTTGCTTGTGCTGTATTTAAGGTCTGCGCTGACGCATCAAATGCTTGAACCCTTCGAACATCAACACCACCACCGCCAGCCAGATCGGAATGTAGGTCAGCCATTCTCCGGGCTTGATGCTTTCCCCAAGCAGCAATGCAACGCCCAGCAGCAACACCGGTTCCACATAGCTCAACAGCCCGAACAGACTGAACGGCAACAACCGGCTGGCGATGATGTAGACCACCAGCGCCGACGCGCTGATCACCCCGAGTATCGGGATCAGCAGTGACAACCACGGATGTTGGTCAAACACGCCGAAACCCTGTTCGCCACTCTGCACGAACCAGAACGCCACCGGCAGCGTCAACGCCATGTCCAGCCATAAACCGCCAAGGTTGTCGGCGGCCAGACGTTTGCGCAGGATGAAATACAGCGGATAGCCGATGCAGACCAGCAAGGTCGCCCAGGAAAAACCACCGACTTGATACACCTCGTTGACCACCCCGAGACAGGCCAGCACCACGGCGATTTTTTGCAGGTAGGAGAGGCGCTCGCCATAGGCAAGCCGCCCGGTCAGCACCATGGTCAGCGGCAACAGGAAGTAGCCGAGGGACACATCGAGGCTGTAGCCGTTAAGCGGCGCCCACATGAACAGCCAGAGCTGCACACCAAGCAGGGCCGAGGAGACGATCAGGCCAGCGATCAGTTTCGGCTGGCCGTTAAGGCTCCGAAGAATATCGGTCACGCGTCTCCACTCGCCGGAGACCACCATGAACACGGTCATGCAGGGCACGGTCAGCAGCATGCGCCAACCGAAAATTTCCACGCCGCTCAAAGGCGTGAGCAACGACGTGTAGTAATACATGACGGCAAACAGCACCGAGGCTGAAACCGATAAAGCGATACCTTTAGACAAACTGCCCTCGCGAGGTCGAAGGTGAAACGGGGCGCAGAGGATACGTGGTTTTTGTGCTGAATATTGGTCGGGTGCTCAATATTTCCAACATCGCAATGAATGATAGACCGCCATCGCAGGCAAGCCAGCTCCCACAAGTATTCGCGTCAAATCACCGCCAGCGGATCAACACAAATCCTGTGGGAGCGGGCTTGCCCGCGATAAATCTCAAGTCGTACGCGATTTACGCCCCGACACAAAATGGCTCACGTCATTAAACCCCGGTGTCGACGAATGCCCTGGCGTCACCAGCGAATCAATAAACGCCTCATCCTCCGCCGTGATCTTCACCGACTGCGCCTTGGTATACGCATCCCACTGTTCCTCCGTCCGCGGCCCGACGATGGCAGAAGCAACGGCACTGTTGTTCAACACCCACGCAATCGCAAACTCGACAATCCCCACGCCGCGCCCCTGGGTGTATTCCTGAATCTGCTGGGCAATGCGCAACGACTCCACGCGCCATTCGGTTTCCAGGATGCGTTTATCCGCACGTCCGGCACGGCTGTTGGCATCCGGTTTGACATCGGGTGCATATTTACCGCTCAACACCCCCCGCGCCAACGGACTGTAAGGCACCACGCCCAAACCATAGTTTTGCGCGGCAGTGATCTGCTCAGTCTCGGCCTGACGGTTGACAATGTTGTACAGCGGCTGGCTGATCACCGGCCGATCAACACCCAATTGATCCGCCACCCGAATCACCTCGGCAATCCGCCAACCTCGATAGTTCGACAGCCCCCAATAGCGAATCTTGCCCTGACGAATCAAATCGCCAATCGCCGACACGGTTACTTCCAGCGGTGTGTTGTGGTCTTCGCGGTGCAGGTAATAAATGTCGAGGTAGTCAGTGCCCAAACGCGTCAGGCTGGCATCGAGGCCATTGAAAATATGCTTGCGACTCAAACCGGCGCGGTTCGGCACGCCATCCACCGGGCCAAAACCGACCTTGGTCGCCAGCACCCATTCGTGACGGTTGCCGGCAATTGCTTCGCCGACAATCTCTTCGGAACGGCCGTTGGTGTAAACGTCCGCCGTGTCGATGAAATTGATGCCCTGGTCCCAGGCCTTGTCGATGATCCGCAGGGAATCTTCGGTGCTGGTCTGTTCGCCGAACATCATGGTGCCCAACGTCAGGGTCGACACCTGTAAACCCGAATGACCCAGCGTGCGATAGCTCATGACGAAATCCTTTTACCGGTGGGAAAGCTTCAATCAAATACCAGAACGTTCGGGCGCAGAAAAGTGAATTTATCGGCGCAGGCGCGACAGTATTAAACAGCACTGTTTAACGGACACCTTCAGACACGTACTCAGGCTACACATCCTTGCGCCGTTGCCTACGACTGCGCCAGAATCCGCCGGCTTGTGCGCTTTGGGCCTGGGTTTTATCGTTTCCCCGTCGCTGAATATCAGCGATCGGGTTTGGTAGCCCGGCAATTAGGCGCATAGCGCCACCGTTTGCAGGCCTTTTCAGGTCGCTGTTTTTATGGTGGTCATGCGCAGGGCTCCCTCGGGGGCGCCGGGTCCTAATTGCCGGTCTACCAACCCGCGTATGGCCACCACCCACTCGTTTGGTAGCGAGGGTGAGGGCTCCTTAATCTCAATTAGGAGTTTCATCTATGTTCAAACCAACGCCAAACCCACCAGAAGCGGACGACGTTTCCCCCTACGAATTCCCCGACTCAAAAAAGCTCAACGAAGCCGCCGAACGAGCGCTCGATTTTCACTTCCCGTCGAGTGCCGACATCAAAGCCACCCCGCGAACCCGCAGCACCCTGTTTTCCGTGGACCCCGAAGCCACGACCGAAACCCTGGCGGTTTACCTGGTCGAGACGCTGGCCTCGGTCGATGTGATGGTCCATCAGTTGGTGGATCATCTGGAGGGGGAGTCGCGTTATGCGCTTTTGGGTATTTCCAACAGCATCATGGTGGCGGAGATTGCGGCGAACCGGGTGTTGGATAACGTCGGACCGCAGGGTTAGCTTAAAGAGCGCACTTGCCACTGGATGTGTACTTACCTGTGGCGAGGGAGCTTGCTCCCGCTCGACTGCGCAGCAGTCGTAAATCCGGCATATGCGGTGTGCCTGAAAGTTCGCGGTTGCAGCTTTTGGGGCTGCTTCGCAGCCCAGCGGGAGCAAGCTCCCTCGCCACAAAAGCTTGGGTGTTCACAAAAGTGTGCCCGCCCACATAAAACGTGTGTGCAAACGAAAAATGAAAAACGGCCCGAAAGGGCCGTTTCTGTTGGAGATTGATCGTTCCCACGCTCTGCGTGGGAATGCCTCTAGGGACGCTCCGCGTTCCAGCTCGGGAAGGGGACGCGGAGCGTCCCGGGCTGCATTCCCACGCGGAGCGTTGGAACGATCATTACACCCGCAGCGTTCGGGTCATGCGTAGCGCCAGTAAACTCCCGCACACAATCACACCCGCCAGCATGTACAGCGCGGCATCGGTCGAGCCGGTGCTGTCCTTGACCCAACCCACCAGGTACGGGCTCAGGAAACCCGCCATCTGCCCCATGGAGTTGATCAGCGCCAAACCGCCCGCCGCCGCGCCTGCGCTCAACATCGCCGTAGGCACCGGCCAGAACATCGGTAGGCCAGTGAGGGCGCCCATGGTGGCGATGGTCAAACCGAGAATCGCGATGGCCGGTGTTGTGGCAAAGTTCACGGCAATCAGCAAGCCCACCGCGCCCATCAGCATCGGAACCACCAAATGCCAGCGACGCTCTTTGCGCAGGTCCGCCGAGCGCCCAACCATCAACATGAACAGCGCCGCCAGCAGATACGGAATCGCGCTCAACCAACCGATCACCAGGTTATCGCTGAAGCCCAGGTTCTTGATGATCGACGGCAGCCAGAAGTTGATCGCGTAGACGCCGCTCTGAATGCAGAAGTAGATCAAACCGAACGCCCAGATCGCCGGGTTCTTGAATACGGCCAGCAACGAGTCGGTAGAGGTTTTCGGTTTGTTGGCCAGATCGATGGCGTGGTCGGCTTCCAGCACCGAACGCTCAAACGGCGTCAGCCACTTGGCGTTGGCGTAGCTGTCGCTCAGCAGGAAATAGGCGAGGGCGCCGAGGATCACGGTCGGAATACCTTGCAGCAGGAACATCCACTGCCAGCCGGCCAACCCGCCCTGGCCGGCGGCGAAATGGTTAAGTATCCAGCCGGAAAACGGGCTGCCGAGCAGGCCGGACACCGGGATCGCCGACATGAACAGCGCCATGATGCGGCCACGGCGGAAGGTCGGGAACCACTGCGAAAGGTAAAGCACCACGCCCGGGAAGAACCCGGCTTCGGCCGCGCCGGTGAACAGGCGCAAGGTGTAGAACTCGGTCGGGGTGGTGACAAACAGCAGGCAGGTCGAGAGCGTGCCCCAGACGATCATCATCAACGCGATCCAGCGCCGTGGACCGAATTTGGTCAGTGCCAGGTTGCTCGGTACGCCGCACAGCACGTAGCCGATAAAGAAGATCCCGGCCCCGAGGCCGTACACGGTTTCGCTGAATTTCAGTGCGTCGAGCATCTGCAGCTTGGCGAATCCAACGTTGACCCGGTCGAGGTAGTTGAACAGGTAGCAGATGAAGATGAAGGGGATCAAACGCAGGGTGATGCGTTTGTAGACGGCGTTTTTGTCGTCAACGATGGCCTGGGTAGCGGCGGCGCTCTGTGACATGGCGGGCTCTCTCTTTATTATGATTTTTTGCGATGCGCAGGGTAACGTTGATCGCCCAGAGAGTCTCGGCCACCCTCGGGGTTGCTGTCTTTGTGCCTGAGCACAGGGTTTGCAACCCAGCCCTGTGCGGGTGAACAACCCGCCCCATCACGCTTTCAAGGATCCCGATATGTTCGAACTCGATCACGACCTGGCCCAGGACATCGTCGACCGGGCGATGGCCATCCTGCCGTACAACGTCAACGTCATGGACAGTCAGGGCTTGATCCTCGGCAGCGGCGAACCGGAGCGGATCAACACCCGCCATGAAGGCGCGCAACTGGTCCTGGCCAACGGGCGGGTGGTGGAAATCGACGCGCAGACGGCGATTCATCTCAAAGGCGTGCAGCCGGGGATCAACCTGCCGTTGTTGCTCGATCAGCGCCTGATTGGTGTGCTGGGGATTACCGGCGAGCCCGAGCAATTGCGCACCTATGCCGAGCTGGTGCGGATGACGGCGGAGATGCTGGTCGGCCAGCGCAATCAGCAGGCCGAGCAGCAATGGCGGCGTCAGCGTTGCGACGATCTACTGGCGTTGCTGCTGAGCGAGGCCGGGGATTCACCGCGCTTGCTGGATGAAGCGCAGCAATTGGGGCTCAAGCCGCAGATGACCCGGGTGCCGTATCTGTTCGAGTTGGGCATGGAGCATGGGCCGGGGCAAACGGTGGATGCGCTCAGTGCCTGGCTGACCTCGCGGTACCCGGACAGTTGGTGCGTGAGTTCGGCGAAGTCTTCGTTGCTGTGGTGCCGGCCGGCGAGTCAGGCGATCGAGAATGATCGGCTGCTGGAGAAACTCGACGGTCTAGGCTGGAACATTTTGCGTATTGCCGTGGGCGGGCAGGCGGATGGGTTGTCCGGGTTGCGCCGCTGTTATCGACGGGTCGGCGATTTGCTGGCGTATGGGCGCGATGTGTTGCCGCGATCGCGATTGCTGACGCTCCACCGGTATCGGCTGCCGGTGATGCTGTGGCGGCATCGCAATGATGATGCGCTGGATGAATTGCTTAAGCCGCTGCGCAAAGTCATCGCCAAGGATGGCAACGGTCAACTGCTGGCGACTTTGCGCAGTTGGTGTGAGCACGACGGGCAGAGTCAGGCGTGTGCGGATGCGCTGGGGATTCATCGCAATAGCTTGCGCTATCGAATGGAGCGGATTGCCGAGTTGAGCGGGGTTGACCCGCTGAAACTGGACGGGATGCTTGCGCTGTACTTAGGCGTCCAACTCCTCCCCCAAACCGACTGAAGCCCTCTTTCTGTAGCTGCCCTGTGGCGAGGGGATAAATCCCCTCGCCACAACGTCAGCTGCTACAACAAGTGTGTAGGTCGGCAAGGTTTGTAGAAATGAACAATAAACGCCACCCCCGCTTGTGCAGCGGACCGGCGTTATTGTTCGGGGCTGCTGGCAGCATGGAACGCATTGGAACTGGAGAATTCGCATGAAAATCGTCATCGCCCCCGATTCGTTCAAGGACAGCCTGAGTGCCCAAGGTGTGGCCGATGCCATTGCTCTGGGATTGGCGCAGGTCTGGCCTGACGCGCAGTTGGTCAAATGCCCGATGGCCGACGGTGGCGAAGGCACGGTCGAGTCGATTCTGGCGGCGTGCGAAGGTGAATTGCGCAGGACCCAGGTTCGCGGTCCGCTCGGCATCACCGTCGATGCCGCGTGGGGCTGGTTGCCGCAAACCCACACCGCAATCATCGAAATGGCCGAAGCCAGCGGCCTGCAATTGGTTGCGCCGGGGCAACGCGATGCGTGCGTCAGCAGCACCTTTGGCACGGGTGAACTGATTCGCGCCGCGCTGGATGCCGGGGCGCAACGGGTGATCCTGGCCATTGGCGGCAGCGCCACCAACGACGGCGGCGCCGGGGCGATGCAAGCGTTGGGCGTGAAGTTGCTGGATGCGCAGGGGCAAACGCTGGCACCGGGTGGTCTGGCGTTGGCGCACCTGACTCAGATCGACCTGAGTGAAATCGATCCGCGTCTGGACAAGGTGCGCTTCGACATCGCTGCCGACGTCAACAATCCCCTGTGCGGTCCTCACGGCGCTTCGGCGATTTTTGGTCCGCAGAAAGGTGCATCGCCTGAGCAGGTCCGGCAATTGGACGCTGCCCTCGGGCACTTCGCCAAGCTCTGCGCCCAGGCGTTGGGCAAGGACGTCCAGGACGAACCGGGCAGCGGCGCGGCGGGTGGCTTGGGGTTTGCGGCCAAGGCGTTTCTGGAGGCGCAATTCAAGGCGGGCGTGGAAGTCGTCGCCGAGTTGGTCGGGCTCGCAGAAGCGGTGAAGGGCGCTGACTTGGTCATCACCGGCGAAGGCCGTTTTGACGCCCAGACGTTGCGCGGCAAAACGCCGTTTGGCGTGGCGCGCATTGCCCGTGAGCAGGGCGTGCCGGTGATTGTGATCGCGGGGACGTTGGGTGAGGGTTATCAGGCGTTGTATGAACATGGCATTGATGCGGCGTTTGCCTTGGCCAGCGGGCCGATGACGCTGGAACAGGCGTGTGCCGAGGCGCCGCGGTTGTTGCGTGATCGGGCGAGTGATATCGCGCGTGTTTGGCGGATGGCCAGCCGCAAGCGCTGACCAAAACTGTCAGCACACAGGAATCTTGTGGCGAGGGAGCTTGCTCCCGCTGGGCTGCGAAGCGGCCCCAAAATCTACGGCCGCTGCGCAGCCGGACGGGAGCAAGCTCCCTCGCCACAAATGTTCATCAGGGCCGCCACTGTGTTTCAGCGTTGAAACAGATGTCGCCCAGCAAAAATATTTTTCTGAGATCCCCGCGAAAAACCTCATCCCCAGCCGATACATCCAATAGGCGCACACAAACCTATTACAACAGTGGCGCCACGCTGACCCCGCGCGCGCCTCATGCCCGCCACTCAGCCATCACCGCAAGGACGCTCGCCGCTTCAATCACCCGAGTATCGTCCTATGTCCCTGCGTAATCTGAATATCGCGCCTCGAGCCTTCCTGGGTTTTGCGTTCATTGCCTTGCTCGTCATCGTGCTGGGTGTATTCGCGGTGAACCGCATGTCGATCATCCGCCACGCCTCGGTCGAGATGGGCAGTACCCAACTGCCCAGCGTTGGGTACCTGGGCAATGTCACCGAAAACATCCTGCGCATGCGCATTCTGTCGTTCCGCATTCTGGTCAACCGCGAGCCGGCCAGTCTGCAGGAAGCTGAAGCCCGGATTGCCGTGCTCACCGACAAAGCGCGCAAGGCCCAGGCCAGTTATGCCGAATTGAAGGCGGGCCCGGACGAAGCGGCGCTGTATAAAGTGTTCAGCGCCACGCTGGACAAATACATACAAGCGCAGCGCGAGATGTTGGACCTGTCACGCCAGAACAAAGTCGATGAGATGCGCACCTTGATCAACACGCGGATCAAGGAAGGCACCGACCAGATGGGCGAACAGCTCAATAAACTGGTGGCGTACAACCAGGAGGGCGCCAAAGCGGCCGGTGTTATCGCGCAAGAAAATTACAACACCGCCGTGACCGGCATTATCGCGGTGTCGGTGGTGGCGTCGCTCTTGACCGTGCTGCTGGCCTGGCTGTTGACCCGCAGCATCGTCACACCGCTGAACCGCGCCGTGGCGGCGGCCGAAACCATCGCCGGCGGTAACCTGACCAAAGCCATCGAGGTTGACGGCAAGGACGAACCAGCGCGCTTGCTCGGGGCCTTGTCCGTCATGCAGGCCAACCTGCGCCAAACCATCGAACAGATCGCCGGCTCCGCCACGCAACTGGGCGCCGCAGCTGAAGAACTCAGCACCGTGACCCAGGAAGCGTCCCGCGGCCTGCAACAACAGAACAACGAAATCGAACAGGCCGCCACCGCCGTCAACGAAATGACCGCCGCCGTGGAAGAAGTCGCGCGCAACGCCGTGTCGACGCTCAGAAGCGTCCAACCAATCGACCCAAGCCGCGCGCGAAGGCCGGGACCGTGTGGTGGAAACCGTCGACGCGATCCAGACCATGACCCATGACGTGCAAAACACTTCGTTGATGATCGAAGGCCTGGCCGCGCAAGGCCGCGACATCGGTAAAGTGCTGGACGTGATCCGCGCCATCGCCGAACAAACCAACCTGCTGGCCCTCAACGCGGCGATCGAAGCGGCGCGTGCTGGTGAAGCCGGACGTGGTTTTGCCGTGGTCGCGGATGAAGTCCGGGCCCTGGCTCATCGGACGGCGCAATCGACCCAGGAAATCGAAAAAATGGTCGCCGGCATCCAGAACGGCACGGGCGAAGCGGTCTCGTCGATGCAGCAAAGCAATCAGCGCACCCAAAGCACGCTGGAGATGGCCCGCGCCGCCGGTGTGGCGCTGGAGCAGATCACCCAGTCGATCCACTTGATCAACGAACGCAACCTGGTGATCGCCAGCGCCTCGGAAGAACAGGCCCAGGTGTCCCGTGAAGTCGACCGCAACCTGGTGAACATCCGCGACCTCGCCACCCAGTCCGCCGCCGGTGCCAATCAGACCAGCGCCGCGACCCATGAACTGTCGCGCCTGGCGGTGGATTTGAATGCGATGGTGGCGCGTTTCGTGATTTGAGATAGGGTTGTGGCTGGGAGTCCGCGCGCGACAGGAGAATTACATGCGCTATTCAGCCTTGACCCAACGAATCGCCGGCGACGGAGCGGCAGCCTGGCAGATTCATGACCGAGCGCTGGAAATGCGCGAGCAGGGAATCGATGTGCTGCTTCTGTCGATTGGCGATCCGGATTTCGACACACCGCCGCCCATCGTCCAGGCCGCCATCGACAGCTTGCGGGCCGGCGACACGCATTACCCCGAGGTGCGTGGCAGTCGCGGATTGCGCAGCAGCATCGCGCGGCGCCATCGACAGCGCAGTGGTCAGGCGGTGGACGCCGATCATGTGATTGTGTTTCCGGGGGCGCAGTGTGCGGTGTATTCGGTTGCGCAATGCCTGCTCGATCCAGGCGATGAGGTGATCGTTGCCGAGCCGATGTACGTCACCTACGAAGGCGTGTTCGGCGCCTGCTCCGCCAAAGTGGTGCCGGTGGCGGTGCGCCCGGAGGACGGCTTTCGCGTTGACCCGGCGGATGTGGCGGCGCTGATCACGCCGAAGACCCGCGTCCTGTTGCTCAACAGTCCGAACAATCCGTCGGGTGCCAGTTTGCCGCTCAAGACCTGGCAAGCGCTGGCCGCGTTGTGCGTGCGCCATGATCTGTGGCTGATCAGTGACGAGGTCTACAGCGATCTGTTGTTCGAGGGTGAGCACACCAGCCCGGCGAGCCTGCCGGGCATGGCCGAACGCACCGCGACCATCAACAGCTTGTCCAAGTCCCACGCCATGAGCGGCTGGCGCGTGGGTTGGTCGATCGGCCCGAAAATGCTGGCCGAGCATCTGGTGCATTTGTCGTTGTGCATGCTGTTCGGTATTCCCGATTTTGTGCAGAAAGCCGCGCAGGTGGCGCTGGATGAAGACCTGCCGGAAGTCGCGCTGATGCGTGAGGAATATCGCCAGCGACGCGATCTGGTGTGTGCGCGGTTGAGCAATTGCGCGGGGCTCCGACCGGTCCGGCCGGATGGCGGGATGTTCGTGATGGTCGATGTGCGCCCGACCGGGTTGTGTGCCCAAGGGTTTGCCGAGCGTTTGCTGGAGGGGTACGGCGTGTCTGTGCTGGCCGGTGAGGCGTTCGGGCCGAGTGCGGCGGGGCATATCCGGATCGGGTTGGTGGTGGATCAAGTGAAACTGGCCGATGCTTGTCGGCGAATCGCCTTGTGTGCGGCGGACCTGCTGGAAGCGCGGCGCGCCTGACTGATTTGTGTTGTCAGTGCCGGCCTCATCGCGAGCGGGCTCACTCCCACAGGGGATCTGTGGCGTTCACAAATCCACTGTGTGCGAGCCTGCTCGCGATGGCTGCCTGACAGGCGTCAAATGTCCTAAGCCTGCCACGCCCCAACATTCACCAGATTCTTGGGCCGCTCCCCAGCCAACGCCATCAGCAGATTATCCACCGCGCATTGAGCCATCGCCTCCCGTGTCTCATGCGTCGCCGACCCCATGTGCGGCGTCGCCACCACGTTGTTCAACGTCAACAACGGCGAGTCAACATTCAGCGGCTCACGCTCAAACACATCCAGGCCCGCCGCGCGAATCTGTCCGGTGCGCAACGCTTCGATCAGCGCTGCCTCATCCACGACTTTCCCTCGGGAAATGTTGATGAAAATGCTCTCCGGCCGCATCAGTGCGAACTCTGCAGCGCCAATCAACCCTTCGGTTTCAGCCGTCAGTGGCAACGTCAGGCAAATGAAGTCGGCCTGCTGCAACAGCTCCGTCAGGCTGCGGTACTGAGCATCAAAACGTTGCTCAACCGCCGGTTTCGGCGAATGGCTGTGGTAGATCACCGGCATGCCAAAGCCAAAACGCCCACGTTGCGCCAGCGCCTCGCCAATCCGCCCCATGCCGATGATGCCCAGCGTCTTGCCATGCACATCGGTGCCGAAATGCACCGGGCCAATGTTGCGGTTCCACTGACCGGCGCGGACCATGTTGGCCAACTCCACCACGCGCCGCGCCGTCGCCAGAATCAGCGCAAA
Organism: Pseudomonas sp. 31-12; assembly: GCF_003151075.1. Taxonomy (NCBI): domain Bacteria; kingdom Pseudomonadati; phylum Pseudomonadota; class Gammaproteobacteria; order Pseudomonadales; family Pseudomonadaceae; genus Pseudomonas; species Pseudomonas sp. 31-12. The sequence continues at coordinate 3,692,025 of NZ_CP029482.1, read as the reverse complement.
ACCCGTGTCGGCGGTGGTTTCGGTCAGCACGTCCGGCGTATTGCTGAGCAGGATGCGTCGCTCGGTCAGGTAGTCGATGTCGTAGTTGTCGACACCGACGGAGACACTGGCGATGGCTTCAAGATTGGGCGCCAGATCAAGCAGTTCGGCGTCCAGCTTCAGACTCGCACCGAGCAGTCCGTGAGCGCGGGGCAGGGCGTCGCGCAGTTGCGCGATGCCCTCCGGCTTGAGATTGTCGATCAGCGTCACCTCGGTGCGCTCATGCAGGCGAGCCATCAACAGCGGCGAGAGTTTCTTGTACAGCACGACCTGCTTTTTCATCGTCATCGTCATCATCTCAACTTCAATTCAAGGGTGAGCCGTCACTGGCCGTTGCGCAGCGGCCTTGGCCACGACCCGGTCACTGGCGCCGGGCTTGAGGAAAATCGTCAGCACCACCGAGAGCATCAACGCACCGCTCATCAGCAGGTAAGAAGCACCGGGCGACCCGGTGGAGCTGTTCAGGTAGCCGACCAGATATGAACCGCCAAACGAACCCAGCGCGCCCATGCTGTTGATCAGCGCCATCGCGCCGCCGGCTACGTTGGCAGGAAGAATCTCCGGGACAATCGCGAAAAATGGTCCGTAAGGCGCATACATGCAGGCGCCGGCAATCACCAACAGTGTGTAGGACCACCAGAAATGTTCAGCGCCCAAGGCGTAGGAGCCGTAGAACGCAATCGAGGCAATCAGCAGCGGCGGCCAGACGAAGCGTTTGCGCTTCTGCAATTTGTCCGAGCCCCACGACACCAGCAACATGCCGATGACGGCGGCCAGGTACGGCAGCGCCGAGAGCCAGCCGGCTTCGATCATGTCCATCTGTGCGCCGGCCTTGAGGATCGACGGCAGCCACAACACGAAACCGTAGACACCAATGCTCCAGCAGAAAAACTGCAACGCCAGGATGATTACTTTCGGTGAGCGAAAGGCTTCGGCGTAGTTCTTCACTGCCTTGATGCCGACCTGTTCGGCGGCGAGGGCGCTTTCCAGGTCGTGCTTCTCCTGGTCGGTCAGCCACTTGGCCTGGGCCGGGCGGTCGTCGGCCAGACGCCACCAGATAAATGCCCAGAGCACCGCCGGCAAGCCTTCGATGATGAACATCCAGCGCCAGCTGTAATGCTGCACCAGATAACCCGACACCACCGACATCCAGAGCATGGTCACCGGGTTGCCGAGGATCAGGAAAGTGTTGGCCCGCGAGCGTTCGGCCCGGGTGAACCAGTGGCACAGGTACACCAGCATCGCCGGCATCACCGCGGCTTCGACCACGCCGAGCATGAAGCGGATCACGATCAGCCAATAGGCGTTGGAGACGATGCCGGTCAGTGTGGCGAGCCCGCCCCAGAGGATCAGGCTGACGAAAATCAGTTTCTTCACGCTGTGCTTTTGCGCGTAGATCGCGCCCGGTACCTGGAAGAAAAAGTAGCCTAGGAAAAACAGCGCGCCGAGCATCGACGACAGGCCGGGGGTGATCATCAGGTCGGCGGCCATCCCGGAGGCGGCAGCGAACCCATAGTTGGCGCGGTCCAGATACGCCAGGCTGTAGGTGATGAAGACGATGGGCATGATGTACCACCAGCGGCGGGTGGCGAGTGAGGCGGTTTTCATGGTGGTGCTCCTGAGCTTGTTGTTTTTGTCGCAGCAGGTAACGGGGAAATATTGCGGTGACTAGGCGGGCCCCATCGCGGGCAAGCCCGCTCCCACAGGTTTTGCGTCTGGACTCGATCCTGTGGGAGCGGGCTTGCCCGCGATGGCGGCCTCAAATTCAGAAGACAGTTCAAGCCGGGTCGGCAACCCCTCCATATCCCCTCGACTCTGCACCGCCCGGCTGCCAATCCAGTTGGCCCGCTGCACGGCATTGGCAAAGCTGTGGTTTTCCAGCAAGGCGCTGATCATGCCGACGGCAAAGCCATCACCGGCGCCGACGGTATCGACCACCGTTGCCACCGGCACGCCCGCGACAAAACCCTGATCCAGAGGCGTGCGGTAATACGCGCCATGCGGGCCGAGCTTGATCGCCACCGCTTCTGCACCCTGATCGAGGTAAAACGCGGCAATGTCTTCCGGGTCTTCAAATCCGGTCAGCAAACGGCCTTCACTCAACCCCGGCAACACCCAGTGGGCGAGGGCGGCGAGGCGGTTGATCTCAGTGATCATCAATTGTTCGCTGGCCCACAGGCTCGGGCGCAGGTTCGGGTCGAAGGACACACTGCGCCCGGCGTTGCGCATGCGAGACATCAATTCGAAAGACATTTCCCGGGTCGACGCAGACAGCGCCGCCGGAATGCCGGTGGCGTGCAAGTGGCGGGCATTGAGCAACTGCTCGGAGATCGATTGCACCGACAAGTGACTGGCTGCCGAACCACGGCGGTAATACTCAACCACCGGATCACTGCCATCGTCGGCTCGGGACTTGAGTTGAAAACCGGTCGGGTGTGCCGGGTCGATGGCGACATGGCTGCAATCCAGGCCTTCTTTTTCCAACGTATCGACGACGAACCGCCCCAGCGAATCGGCACCGACCCGGCTCAGCCACGCCACGTTGAACCCCAGCCGCGACAGGCCGATCGCGACGTTGCTGTCCGCCCCGGCAATGCGCTTGTGGAATTGGCTGACGGCCGCCAGATCACCGTTCTGCTCGGCGACGAACATGGTCATGGTTTCACCGAACGACAGGATATCGAACTCAGACATGAGCACTCTCCCGGCGGGATTGGCCGAGGCGGGCGAGGGTGGCGACGTGTTCGGTGGTCAACTGCACTAGGTCATCGCCTTGCAGCGGATATTCCGCCGCACGCATCACGCCATGGCCCATGTGCCGCAACAGTTGTTCCCATAGATGCACGTCGCTGGCCACCGGCGGGGTGGCGACCAGTTTGCCGTCGGCCCGGCGCGCCACGGCTTTGCAATGCACGTAGCCGACATGCCGTCCGAGCAACCGCGCCGCGCTGGCGGCGGACTGGTCCTGCCATTGCCAGTTGCCGATGTCGAAGGTCATCTTGATCGGCAGGTTGTGTTGCTCGACCTCGCCGAAGAAACGTTGAAACGGTTCGATACGACCGCCGTGCAAGGTCTGGTCGTTTTCCACCAGCAAGTGCACCGGGCTTTGCGCGAGGATTCGGCTCAAGGCCTGGAGATCGTTGTTGTCGGTGAAATAGCCCAGGGAGACTTTCAGCCACTTGGCGCCGAATATTTCGGCGCGCTGGAGTGTGGTGAGCAGTTGAGGATTGGGTCTCGACTGGCCGGCCAGCCACAACTCCATCGGCGAGGAATAGATGCTTTCCAGACCTCGGGCCTGGGTGTCGGCGGCCAGTTGCAGCGGATTTTCATCAGTCAGCAACTCTTCGCGCCATTCAATGCGCGAGGCGCCGGCAGCGGCCAAGACCTCGATAAAACTGCCTTGGCCGCGTTGGCGGACCAGGTCGGCGCCATAGCTCGACAGGCTGATGGAAACGGGTGGTTTATTCATTGTTTTGCACCTCTGAAACCGGTTTCATTTTTGTTCAAAAAAAAGGAGCTGTCTTAAGTTTTCTGCTGTTCTTCAGGGCCTCATCGCGAGCAGGCTCGCCCCCACAGGTTTTGTGAACGCCACCGATCCCTGTGGGAGCGGGCTTGCCCGCGAAGAGGCCCGCACATTCACCGCAAATCCCCCAGGGTCGACCCACGCACAATCAACCGCGCCGAAAAATCCATCGTCCGCACCGGCCCATCATCCCCGCGCAACCGCTTGAGCAAACACTCAAAGGCACTCGCGCCCATCTCCGCCGTCGGCTGGGCCAGCGCCGTAATCCCGCTGCCCACCAGTGGATACCAATCCAGATCATCCAGCGCGATCAGCCCCAAATCCTCAAACAGATTGCACTGCAACTCGCGCAACGAATGCGTACTGGCCAGCGCCGCAATGCCGTTGGCGCAGAACAACGCTTTCGGGCCAGGGCCGGGCGTGTTCAGGAAGGTTTTCAGCCGTGAGGTCAGTTCGTTGCCGGTCTCAACAACCGCGCCGGTTAAAGCAGGGCGTTGCGCGATTTGTGCCTTGAAACTGCTCACCCGCTCAATCCGCGAACTGGTGCCGTCAAACGGCTCCGTCACCATCAGCACATCGCGGTAACCGCGCTCCTGCAAATGGGCGAGGGCCATTTCAACGGCGGCCGGATTGTCCAGCCCGACCAGATCGCTCTCAAGCTGCTCGACCTTGCGATCCACCAGCACCATCGGCATTTCCCGATGCAACTCGCGCAACTCATCGCGGTGATGGCCCAGGGTGTTCACGATCAAGCCTTCGATGTTGTACGAGCGCAGCAGCGCCAAGTGCTGACGTTCCTGCTCGTCATCGCGATCAGTGTTGCACACCACCAGGCTGTAACCATGACGACGGCAAGCGGTTTCCACCCCGTGCATCACGGCAATCGAATAAGGGTTACGGATATCGGCCACCAGCATGCCGATCAGGCGCGTACGACCGCGTTTCAATCCACGGGCCATCTGATTGGGGCGATAGCCCAGTTCGGCAATCGCCTGCTCGATGCGCAGGGCAATGGCATCGGAGAGCAGGGCGCGGTCATCGCCGATGAAGCGCGAGACGCTGGCCTTGGATACGCCGGCGCGTTCGGCGACATCGAGCATGGTTACACGGCTGCGTTGGGCGGTGGAGAAGTCGTTCATGGCGTTGATTTTCTTATTGTCGGAGTCTGCTGCGTAAATTTATGAAACCGGTTTCAGGAAACATCATTCCACACATCTCCGTCAAGAAGCATTTGATGTGGGAATGGACAAAAGCCCGTTTAAAACCGACGAACGGTAGCTTTACCTGTCATATCTGACAGTAGGCAGGTGCAGTGTCTGAGCGCTTAATCTCCCCCAGAAGAATCTCAAATCTTCCGCGTAATTAAAGTGAACGGGCGAGTACATCATGACGATGAGGAAGGCGACCGATAGAAGTACAGGGATTCTAGCGAGCCCGCTATCGGTGGAAGGTATTGATGATAATGATCTCGACGGATACGTGCCGCGCAATATTTTGCTTAATGGTACTCGAATCATTATTCCTTACTGGCCCGACCCGGAGCCACTGGACGAACTTTGGATTGAACTGGATCAGGGTGGCACTGTTACAAGGCTCTACACAGAATTCTATAGTCCACCACAACCACCTTATCTTTATTTCAATTTGACGCCAGCGCACCTCGCAACTGACGGCGTTGCGCTTTTGTCCTACCTGGTTTGGAAAGCGAGCGGTGGCATCGCGGATCCATCACCTGAAAGAAAACTGACGATAGATCACACGCCCATTCTTGTTCTGAATGAACCTACGTTTCCCCATGCAACGATTTGGGGTTACTTGAATAACGAGACAGTACCGCCGTTGACCTGCGGAGCAACCGTTTTGATACCTACAGCCAATAGCCCTGCGGCAGATGGCGATAAAGCCAAATTATATTGGCAAGGGTATTCAAGTTTGAATGGAAGCGGGCCACCAGTGCGGGGTACTTACGGTGACTGGGAGATAACGCTGGAGCCGAAGCATATAAATGGACATTGGCTGTTTGTTGTTCCGTTTGACCCCAATGTCAAGCCACTTATTGATAATGATTCAGCCATTGCTCACTGGCAGTTGTTCAAAGGCGGGCGACTTGTCGGCGAGTCGAAAAAAGGTTTGGTGAAAATAGACAGGGTAACACCTGGCGAAAGCGGCCCTTTCGGCCTGAATACACAAGGAGATGGAAAAATGGCTATAAAAATCGTACCAAGAACTCCAAGACCTGAATTCAACGGTGTCAAGAATATTGACCCCTTGGCTGATATTTCTATAGACACACTTGCAGACGGTCTGATCGCCAAAAGCGTGCTGGACACCGGGTTTGTGACGATTGACTTTACCCGCACTGCAGAAGAGTTTGACGAGGATGAACTGGAGCTGGAATACGGTGTTAAAGGCCAGACGCTGACAACGTGGAGTCAAAAAATTGCACTTGGTCCGGTTGCTACCCGGCCGGTTGGGACTATACCGATCCCGTTACCAGCAAGCTTGTTTCCAGAACTTCCAACACCGGCAACGCCCACCACTCATGAAGTTATGTTTCAACTCTACAAAGAGGGGGGCGGTGTTAATGAACCCTCCAATGTGTTGGAGTTTGTTATCGACAAGACTGCACCGTTTGGTTCAAAAAGGTCAGACGCCAATGGCAATGCCGTTGTCACGCTCGCCGTACCAACGCCAACCCCCGCGTTCGTTAATTCACCCTCGGATGCGCAACGCACAATTAACGAAGCCTGGTTGGCGGAGCCGGCTAACGCCGACCTGAATTTCACCGTGAACGTTGGTTATCCGCTGCGGCGTCTTGACGAAAATCTTCGCGTTTGGTTGATTTCTGGCGCTCAGAGAGTCGAGGTGTGGAACGATGCGGTACCCGCTAGCGGCGCATTTACTATCGACAACACCGTGTTACGCACATTTCCAAACGGCCGCGTCAGAATTCAGTATCAATGGACAGATCTGCCTGGTAATGAAAGTCGGGAGTCTGCCGCAAGTGACGTACTGACACTGGCATTGGCACAACCTCCAGTTTCAACAAAAGGTCCTCTGGTACCGAAAACCGATCCGAACTATACCACGGCACTTTATCTGGACGATTTTGCCGACGGGATAACCGCGATCGTTGAAAGCGCTTTCATCACGAATGCAGAGCCAGGCGATGAAATTTTCATCACCATTGAAGACGCCACTGACGCAACTAACTCTGTAAATCTTACCTCCCAACCGTGGGTCGCCAATACCAATTTAACGTTTGCCCTGACATACACGGATCTCTCCCAAATATTTAACGATGCCGATGAGCCTAAAATGGCCAATATCTGGTATGAGATCTTTCGAACCGGTATTCCAAACGCTGAATCTCCGGTTCAACTCATCACGTTGGCATTCGACCATGCGGGACCTACGAATCCGGATCTTCCAGATCTTACCAACAGAGATCTCGTGTTGCCTGTAGTGACGGGTGCCTCGAATACGCCTAACGACTTGCGGCCCGGTGACAGAAACAGTCCGGGCAAATTTAAAGTTACCTTTGCAATCGGTCAGCCTCCTATTACTTCGGCCGAGTTGGCGAAGTGTTTCATTAATGGTCAGCCTGTAGGTGAATTTAATCCATTTGAAGATGCGGATGAATTTGATGTTCCTGTTTCGGCAGAGATCATATCCAGGTTGCCCATTGGCACAGTAGATGCTCACTGGACCATTCAGAAGGCAGATAGTGATAAAAACGTAATGAAATCCCTTAACCAACCGGTGACTGTTGCTGGTGCAGCAGTACCTTTACCTCCACCTACAATCAGGGTCCGCAATCCGGCCTTGCGTGATTACATCGAATGCTACGGCATGATCACTCCAACCAGTAGCATGGTTCTAGGCTTGCAGATTCCAAAAGATCCGCTTCTACCACCAGGTAAAACGATTACAGCACATTTCGCAGCTTACAGGGACGTGGCATGCACTGATCTGATTGCTGGTACTGAAGACTCTCGAGATTATGAGATCAAAGCCGCCAATCTTCCTGATGTCGCGCCAGTGGCCAACCCTGCCATTTTCAAATTGGCACAACCTGTCAGGGGAGCAATAGCGTATGGCAAGTATTGGTACACGACCGATATCAATGGACAGCAATCGTCTGACCCAGTCATCAAACAGATCGACAATATCAGCAACAGTTTCAATTATTGCGATCTGACACCTGCTCCGGCTGCTCTTTAGTTGGCGTATTAGCTGATCGGTGTCGCGAGAGAGACACGGATGTTTCTTTCGTGATTGCCCGTGTTAACGGCAAGGGAACGGTAGACACGCTACAGTCGGCGAGAATAATTCCTCTTTTGTTAAGGAATATTCCTACATATAAGTCTCGATTTTCTCATTAAAGTGTCGAACGTTTTTTTGGTGGGAGCTTTCAATACTGCCAAAAAGCAATGTCAGTAGTTGCGCAGTTTGAGGAATTCCCCATGCATTTTTGTTTTAAATCTCCGCCCTCTGTGACTTTTCAGAAGTTAGTGATTGCTGCGGCACTTCTATCCTCCAGCGAGGCCTTCAGTCGAACACTAAATCCAGGTGAGAGCGCAGTCGTCACGAACCCACCCGCACCGGAAGCCTGGGTGGTGTCCCAAGGGGGCACACTAACCATTGATAACGCACAGGCGCTGACCATCTCGTCATCAAATGCCAACGTCGTTTTCAATGGCGGTCAAAGCGCCCGTATCGATGCCAACACTTCAGTGGTAAACCTCTCTGGTGCGACTGTAAACAGCGCGGCTGGCAGGGGGGCGATACAACTGATCGACAGCAGCGCCATTATCGACAACAGCACCATCATCAGTACCAACAGTTTCGGTCTTCTCTTGGGTCGCAATACCACTACCCCGGCGTCTTCGAGCGCGACGGTCAAGGGAGGAAGCACGATCATCGGCCTGAATGGCGCGGATGCGGTGGGCTTTGCCGTATTAAACGTCGAGAACTCCACCGTCCGAGGCACGGGTTCGGACAGTTATGGTGTGAGGCTTGGTGGGGCGACGCTTTCGGCCAACGGCAGCGTTCTGTCCGGAGAGAAGAACGGCCTGCAAATCAACACTGATTTAACCGGTGTCAATGCCAACACTGTGACGTTGAACAGTACCCGTGTAACGGGGGGAACAGGGTCAGCCATCTTATTGGGCTCTTCGGGTGCTGCCGGTACAGTTGCGAATATCAGTATTTCTGGCACCAGCGAGCTGATCGGTGGCAACGGTAACCTGTTGCAAGCGACCAATCGCTCCACCGCCAATCTCACCATTGACGGCAGTGCTCTGGATGGCAATGTCGTTGCCGATACCGGCAGCACCGTTGCGCTGTTGATGAAAAACGCAGCCTCCATCAATGGCAATTTGCAGAATGTCACTCAGGTCAGCCTTGATTCCAACAGCACGTTGAACGGTAATGTGCAGGCTGTTGCGGGGACAGCGGCAACGGTCAATTTAAACAACAATTCTGCAATCAACGGCAATGTCGACAATGTCGTCAGCCTCGCACTGAACAATGGCAGTCGTATCACCGGTAACGTGCTCTCCGATGCCAATGGCAGCGTGTCGCTGGACAACCGCTCTGTGCTCAACGGCAATGCCGACAATGTTTCCAGCCTTGCGCTGACCAATGGCAGCAGCATGACCGGTGATGTAGTTACCGGTATCAATGGCAACGTGCTGCTGGACAATGGGTCGGTATTGACCGGCAAAGTCAACAATTCAGGCAATCTGAGCATCAACAACGCGGCGCAGTGGGTGATGACCGGGGATAACGCCATACAGAACCTGACGTCCAACGGCGGCATCGTGCGCATGGGCACCAACGAGCAGTTCCTTCGGCTGGATGTCGCTAACGTCTCCGGCAACGTCACTGTTTTCACGGGGACAGACTTGAGCACCGGCAATACCGATTTTTTCAATGCCGGGCACGCGGACGGTCAAATTAAATTTGATGTCACCGCTACCGGCAACAATCCGCTGACTGCCGAGGACGTACACATCGGCATTATCAATTCGGGCAACGCTGACGTCAGCTTGAATAATGGGGAAACAGTGGACGGCGGCACGTTTGTCTACCGGCTGGCGAGGGAAGGCGAGGGCTTGTACCTGCGCCCGGACAAGGAGACAGTCAGTAAGTCGACCAATACGGCCTTGGCACTGGCAGGCAGCGCGCGCAGTATCACGTACGCTGAAACAACCATGCTCAGCGAGCAGGTGGGTGAGCGTGGCATGAGCGACAATCAGATGGGTTCGTTACGTGCAGCCGGTGACGACGCGGTCATGAACCTCAGCAACAGCGTCTGGGTGCACACGTACGGCAATCAATACAGCGTCAAGAATGCCTACGGCGACGGGTATACCCAGAACCAGAGGGGAATCACTGCAGGTGCCGATACGGCGGTCGATTTGGCGGGCCGTCTATGGGTGTTGGGAGGGTTTTTCGGGTCGAGTCATACCGAGATGGATCTCAAGTACGGATCCAGTGCAACGGTTACAAGCCTGAACGCCGGTGTCTATGGCAATACGTTCGATGTTAAAAGCGGTGTCTTCGTTAACGTCATGGCCAAGATCAACGAGTTTGATCACAAGGCCAAGGTCATCATGAGCGATGGCACACCTGCCAAAGGTGACTTCAAAGCATTGGGTGTCAGCGGGTCGGTGGCGGTGGGCAAACATATTCGTTTCGACAGCGGCTACTTTATCGAACCTAAAGTGCAACTGGCCACAGCCATCACCCAGAGCGACAACTATCGACTGGACAATGGGCTGGAAGTAGAAAGCGATGCCATGCGTTCGTTTCAAGGCAAAGTCGGCATCCGGGGCGGGGTAGCAATTGCGCTCGAAGGCGGGGGTGTGCTGGAGCCGAGTCTGGTCACCGCCGTCACTCATGAGTTTGTAAAAACCAACGAGGTCACGATCAATGACGATGACGCCTTCGATGACGATCGTGGTCGCAGTGCCGTTGAATACGGTGTACGCCTGAAGTGGACGCCTGCACAAAAAAACTGGCAAGTGTCCGGTCAAGTCGGTGGCAGCAAAGGCAAGACGGTCAGCCAGGACTGGAGTGGGAACTTGTGGTTGAGCTACTTCTTCTGATGGAGTCAGCGATTCTCAGCTAACTCGATACAACAATGCCCTGAACGTTTCGGGGCATTTTTTTAGCTAAAGACTCGCGTCACATCAGCGCAAGCCAGGCAGAAACCAATAGCAGTAACGCCATTGCGCGATTAAAACGCCGGAGGGCCTTTGCCGAGCCAAGCCATCGGTTTGCACCCTTTCCCAACAGTGCCCAAACAGTCAGGCACGGCAGCGAAACCAGAAAAAATGCCAGCGACAGCCCGATAATCTGAAGTTGACGATCATCGCCGACCCCGGCGAACACACCGACCACGGCAAACGCCATCATCCAGGTTTTTGGATTGACCAACTGCAAGCTCGCGGCTGCCCACAATCCAAACTCGCGTCTTTTTCCACCATCCACGGTGAATGTCGAGAGCGGCGCATGGTAAATCTGCCATGCCAGGAAGCTCAGCCAGGCGATCCCGGCCCATTTCATCAGCGATTGCACCCCTGGCAATCCGGAGAGCGACTCACCCACACCGCTCCCCACCAGCAACACAATCAGCGCCGCACTGGCACAGGCGCCGAAAATGATCGGCAGCGCTGCCTTGAAGCCAAAGCGGGCGCTGTTGCTCAGCACCAGAATGTTGGTTGGTCCCGGCGTGATGGACGCGACAAAAGCGAACAGCAAAAATGGCAGCAGTGTGGGAACGGTGGACAACATGGCAGCGGGCTCCGTGAATGATCTCTGGAGCCGATCCTCACAAAGTTCGGGTCATGCGTCTGGAAGATTTGAGCAGCGCTTGCGGTACAGCGCCGGAGTCAAGCCATATGCCCGGACAAACCAGCGGCCCAGATGGCTCTGATCGGCAAAGCCCAGTTCCATCGCCACTGCTGCCGGTTGACTGCCAAGGGCCAGCATTCTCCGGGCCGTGGCGAGGCGCAATTGCACGAGGTAGGCGTGGGGTGCCATGCCATAGGCGGCCTTAAAGGCGCGAGTCAGACGAAAACGGTCGACACCCGTTGCTGCGGCCAATTGATCGAGGCCGATATCGTATTGAGCATTGGCGTGTAGATACTCACGAGCCCTCTGCGCCACCAACGGCAGGCGCGGGTCTTCGCCGTAACGGGTGCGCCAGTGTAAATGGCTGGTCAGACGTTCGAGCAACCTGTCGAGCGCGGTCTGGCGGACGATTTTCAGCTCGCCGTGATGCAGCGTTTGAAACGCCAGGCTGGTGGCGTGGGCCAGTCGTGGATCGCTGGCCAGGGTGTTGGCGAAACTCAATTGACTGTTGTCGGGGGCATTTTCGAAGACGGCACTGAGTTCACGTTTCAGCCACTGCGGATCGAGGTACAGCATGCGATAGGTGAAACCGTCTTCAGTCGGCGCGTCGCCGTCGTGGATGTCACCCGGTTCGAGCAGGAATACCTTGCCCGGCGTGCTTTGATGCGTCGCCCTCCGGCAATTGAATTGCTGGACGCCTTGTTCGGTGACGCCCACCAGGTAGCTGTCGTGCCAATGCGGGTCGTAGGCGTGGCCCTGGAAATGCGCGCGCAGGGTCTCGATGCCGGTATCGGCGTCCTGGGCCAGATCGATCCAGTTGTGAGTGGTCATGCTGCACCTGTGGGACGGATTGCCGGTTTATTTAACGCCGATGCCGAGGTCGATGCCTAGAACGTTTGTGCACGCATCAGTTGAACAGTCCTGCCGCGATGTTGATCGAGAAGCCGAGGATCGCCGTGTTGAACAAAAAACCGATCAGCGATTGTGCCAGCACGATTTTGCGAATGCCCCGGGTCGCCACGCCGACGTCCGAGGTCTGCACCGCCACGCCAATGGTGAAAGAGAAGTACAGGAAGTCCCAGTAATTGGGCGTTTCCAGGCCTTCTGCAAAGCGCAGCGCCAGGTCTTTGCCGTCCCAGGTGTAGAACAGACGGGCGTAATGCACGCTGAAAATCACCCCGATCAGCAGCCATGAACCGAGAACCGTCAGCGCAGTGAAGCCGTAATGCAGCAGCTTGCGGGTGGTTTCCAGGTCTTTGCTGCCGGCCAGTTCAAAGGTGATGGTCGCGAGGCTGGCAATCGCGGCGATGCACACCACGAACAGCACCAGACCGGCGTTTTCATCTTCGACTTCGGCAATGCGCTTCACGTCCGGGGCCTTGGCGCGCGTGGTGAGCCAGAGCATCAGGATCAGGTACGTCCAGACCCCGACATTCCAGCCAATGAGGATTTTGCTGATGATCGAATCGGCCGGAGCCAGAATGCCTGCCGCGACGCCAAGGAGGGTGGCGCCGGACAGGCGAGGGTGGGTGCGGGCGAGGAAAGGCATGGAGACTCACGGTCAGGGGCTCTGCAGCACCATAGCCTTGCCGTGAGTGGTGCATCAAGCGCTGCCTTTCAGGTCAATCAAGGGGCAGGTCAAAAGCGTCAAGGGGTTTGAGGATTACTGTCTAAAGTGAAAACTCCATTTTTGAACGTAATCTGCGTCCCGTTGGAGGCTACTTCACTGATGAATTCCAGGCGGCCCGTGAACAAACCATGCGATGAACCATCCGCGGGCACTTGCTCGACCACCAGTTTGCCGCTTTTTGCCGGATAGCCTGCCGCTCCCGGATAAACCTCGTTGTAACTGACGAGGATTTTATCCTTGCATGCGTCCAGTTCAAAAGTGCCAGGTCCAAGGTCGCGTGCAAATGAGATAGTGACTATATCCAGCGGGCGGTTGGGTACACCGTCTGAATAGGTCTGGGACCAGGCCAGCCAATGTGGAACCTTCAGGCCTACCTCCGGATTCCCGGGACGTGCCTCGAGTAGAAATTGATTGGCGTTGTATTTTTTATACGCGCCACCTTCAAGCGCAGCCGTGAAGGTGCCAGCGGTATCTGCCTTTGAAGTTGCCAGGACTTCAAAGCCTTTCATCTCCAATAAGCCTTGACTGACAACAAGCTCCTTGTTTTCTAAAAGGCGAACGGTAAAGTTGAAAGTGCCCGTTACAGTTTGTTGCTTAGTATCGATCGTTACATTTATTTTGCCCGATTTAGCCAGAAAAGGCGTCCAGTTAGAATCCCGAAATTCAATCCAGCTTGCCTTGGCGGTGGCAAGGTTTGAATAGTCACTGTCAATGGAATACTCCTTGTTCGTCACATCTCCCTCATCCGGTATCCGCAGCTCGATCAAGAAGCTTTGCCCGTCGTCTTTTACATCAGCTGAATTCGCGACCCAAAAATTGTACACAGGGTCATGGTAAAGAGTCGGTTTCTTGTCTCCGTGAAAATTGACCTCGTCATTCAACTTCGCTGTGATAAAGCCCGTGGTGGTGATTTCCATATGCGCTCCTGAACCGGTAGGGGAGTATTTAATTGCCGCGCGGCAGGAAACAGCTTATGTGTTTGATCGTTCCTAAGTAACTGTCAGATATAACAGGTGTAAGAGTCCTGTTTTTTATAACTGAAGTGGATTTTTTCTGGCTGAGGCCAGACTTGTGTTCGGCGGGTGAAAACTATTGTCATCACCCGCGAGGGCGGTAGTCACCCTTTATTCATGCGCTTCACCCACTTCATCACCACCACAAAAAACACCGGCACAAACACCACCGCCAGCGTCGCCGTGATCATCCCGCCAATCACTCCGGTACCGATCGCTTGCTGACTGGCCGAACTGGCCCCGGTAGCAATCGCCAACGGCACCACACCCAGAATGAACGCCAGCGACGTCATCACAATCGGCCGCAATCGCAGACGCGCCGCTTGCAGCGTGGCGTCGATCAGGTCATGGCCTTCGTCATACAGGCTCTTGGCGAATTCGATGATCAGGATCGCGTTCTTCGCCGACAGGCCAATAATGGTGATCAGCCCGACCTTGAAGAACACGTCGTTGGGCATTCCGCGAAAGGTCACGGCCAGCACGGCGCCGAGCACACCCAGCGGCACCACCAACAGCACCGACGTCGGAATCGACCAACTCTCATACAACGCCGCCAGACACAGAAACACGATCAGCAGCGACAAACCGAGCAGAATCGGCGCCTGACTGCCGGACAAACGTTCCTGCAATGACAACCCGGTCCACTCCTGACCCAATCCCGCCGGGCCGAGCGCAACCAGCCGCTCGATTTCCGCCATGGCTTCACCGGTGCTGTGACCGGGCGACGGCTCACCGGAAATGCTGATCGCCGGGTAGCCGTTGTAACGGGTCAATTGCGCCGGCCCCTGAATCCATTTCGCTTGAACAAACGCCGATAACGGCACCATCTTCCCGGCATCGTTACGCACATGGATCTTCAGCAGATCGGCCACCTGACTGCGCTGATCGCCTTCGGCCTGGACCACCACCCGTTGCATCCGCCCCTGATTGGGGAAGTCGTTGATGTAGGCCGAACCGACCGCCGTGGACAGCACGTTGCCCACGTCGGCAAACGACACGCCGAGCGCGTTGGCCTGTTTGCGGTCGACTTCCAGCTGCACTTGCGGTGCTTCGGCTAGTGCGCTTTCGCGCACGTTCATCAGGATCGGACTTTTCTCGGCGGCGGTGAGCAATTCGCTGCGCGCTTTCATCAGCGTGGCATGACCCAGGCCGCCACGGTCCTGCAAGCGAAACTCGAAACCGCTGGAGGTGCCGAGGCCGTCAACCGGCGGCGGCAGCACCGAGAAGGCCACGGCATCCTTGATCTGGCTCAGCGCGATGTTGGCGCGGTCGGCGATGGAACTTGCCGAGTCGTCGCTGCCCCGATCCGACCAATCCTTGAGCGTGGTAAATGCCAGTGCGGCGTTCTGCCCGCTGCCGGAAAAACTGAAGCCGAGAATCACCGTGCTGTCGCCCACACCCGGTTCCGTGGCGTTGTGCGCTTCAATTTGCTCGACGACCTGCACCGTGCGGTTTTTGCTCGCGCCCGGTGGCAGCTGAATGTCGGTGATGGTGTAACCCTGATCTTCAACCGGCAGGAACGAGGAGGGCAAACGACTGAAGCACAGACCCAGACCGATCAGCAGCACACCGTAGATCAGCAGATATCGACCGGTGCGTTTCAGTGCATAGGCGACCCAGCCTTGATAACGCGCGGTCAACCGCTCGAAACCACGGTTGAACCAACCGAAGAAACCGGTTTTCTCGTGGTGCTCGCCCTTGGCAATCGGCTTGAGCAGCGTCGCGCACAACGCCGGGGTCAACGTCAGAGCAAGGAACGCCGAGAACAGGATGGAGGTGGCCATCGACAGCGAGAACTGGCGGTAAATCACCCCGACCGAACCCTGCATGAACGCCATCGGAATGAACACCGCCACCAGCACCAGGGTGATGCCGATGATCGCCCCGGTTATCTGCGTCATGGCTTTGCGCGTCGCCTCTTTGGGCGACAGGCCCTCGGTGGCCATGATCCGCTCGACGTTCTCCACCACCACAATGGCGTCGTCCACCAGAATGCCGATGGCCAGCACCATGCCGAACATGGTCAACACGTTGATCGAGAAGCCCAGCGCCAGCATGGTCGCAAAGGTGCCCATCAGCGCCACCGGCACCACCAGCGTCGGGATCAGCGTGTAGCGGATGTTCTGCAGAAACAGGAACATCACCGCAAACACCAGCAGCATCGCCTCGCCGAGGGTGAAAACCACTTTGGTGATCGAGACTTTGACGAAAGGTGAAGTGTCGTACGGAATCTTGTATTCCACGCCTGCCGGGAAATAGCGCGCCAGTTCATCCATCTTCGCCCGCACCAGGGTCGCGGTACTCAGGGCGTTGGCGCCCGGCGCCAACTGCACACTGACGGCGGTGGACGGCTTGCCGTTCAGGCGCGTGCCGAACTGGTATTCCTGGCTGCCGATCTCGACTCGCGCCACATCCTTGATCCGGACAGTGGAACCGTCGGGATTGGCTTTCAGGACGATGTCGGCGAACTCTTCCGGCGTCGACAATTGGCCTTTGACCAGAATGGTCGCAGTGATTTCCTGGGTGGTGCGCGTCGGCAAATCACCGATGCTACCGGCCGAGACCTGAGCATTCTGCGCGACGATGGCGGCGTTGACGTCGGCCGGGGTCAGGTTGAAACCGATCAGCTTCTGCGGGTCGATCCAGATCCGCATCGCCCGTTCGGCGCCATACAGTTGGGCCTTGCCGACACCGTCGAGACGCTTGATCTCGTTCATGACGTTGCGCGCCAGATAATCACTGAGCGCCACATCGTCGAGCTTGCCGTCGCTGGAGGTCAGGGTGATCAGCAACAGGAAACCGGCGGAGACTTTCTCCACCTGCAAGCCTTGCTGATTGACCGCTTGTGGCAGACGCGACTCCACGACTTTCAAGCGGTTTTGCACATCAACCTGGGCCATTTCAGGGTTGGTACCCGGCTGGAAAGTGGCTTTGATGGTGGCGCTGCCGAGGCTGCTCTGGGATTCGAAATACAACAGGTGATCGGCGCCGTTGAGCTCTTCCTCGATCAGACTGACCACGCTCTCGTCGATGGTCTGCGCCGAGGCGCCAGGATACACGGCGTAGATTTCGATCTGCGGTGGCGCGACGTCGGGGTATTGCGCCACCGGCAACTGAGGAATGGCCAACGCGCCGGCCAGCAGGATGAACAGGGCGACCACCCAGGCGAACACCGGGCGATCGATAAAGAACTGCGGCATAAAAAAGCGTCCTGCTTACTGACCAGAAACCTGGGCAAGTGGAAGAGGGGTGTTGTCGATCTGGACTTTTTCACCGGGCTTGGCGTGTTGCAGGCCTTCGGTGACGATGCGGTCGCCGGGTTTGAGGCCGCCAGTGACGATCCAGCGATCGTTCTGCACCGCGCCCAGTTCGACCGGTTGCTGGCCGATGCGCTGCTCGGCGTCGAGCACCAGCACTTGGGCGATACCGGCGCTGTCACGCTGAATGGCCCGTTGCGGAACGCTGATGCCTTGCTGGTTCACCGCTTGCTCCAGGCGCACCCGCACGAAGCTGCCCGGCAGCAAATCGAGGTCCGGGTTGGGGAATTCGCTGCGCACGATGATCTGGCCGGTGCCCGGGTCGACGGTAATGTCGGTGAACAGCAATTTGCCCGGCAGCGGGTAGAGGCTGCCGTCATCCTGAATCAGCGTGGCCTTGGCCTGACCCTGGCCCACTTCTTTCAATTGGCCTGAGCGGAAGGCGCGGCGCAGGTCGTTGAGTTCGCGGGTTGATTGGGTCAGGTCGGCGTGAATCGGGTTCAGCTGCTGAATCAGTGCCAGTGGCGTGGTTTCGTTCTGCCCGACCAGTGCGCCTTCCGTCACCAGCGCACGGCCGATGCGCCCGGAAATCGGCGCGGTGACGGTGGCGTAACCGAGGTTGAGTTTCGCCCGGTCCACGGCGGCTTTGTTGGCGGCGACGTCGGCGGCGGTTTGCCGGGCGCTGGCCCGGGCGTTGTCGTAATCCTGACCGCTGATGGCGTTGCCTTCGATCAACTGGGCATAACGCTGTTCTTGCAGTTTGGCCTGGAAGGCGTTGGCCTCAGCCTTGCGCAAGGATGCTTCGGCGCTGTCCAGGTCTGCCTTGAACGGCGCCGGGTCGATACGAAACAGCACGTCGCCTTTTTTCACGTCGCTGCCTTCGCGAAAGGCGCGTTGCAACACGACGCCGGCAACCCGTGCACGCACTTCGGCAATCCGTGGCGCGGCAATCCGCCCGCTCAATTCGCTGGTGATCGACAAGGGCCGGGCTTCGATGGTTTCGACGCGGACCGTGGCCAGAGGCGCCTGTTCTTCGGCGCTTGAGGACTTGTCACAAGCGCTTAGTGTCAATGCCAAAGCCATCAGGCTGAGCTTGGCAAGCAGGTTCTTTGACATGTAAATACCCCAATAATGACTGCCCGCATCCTACGGGGAGGCGAGGAGAGTAGCGGTGAAGCTTTGTTGGTGCTGTGTGAAATTGTGTAAGGGTTTTACTCACGGGCGGGCGCGGGCGTATATCCTTGGCCGCTTGAAACTTTTTGCGACGGTCATGCCGTCATCGCCAGCAGGCTAGCTCCCACAGTAGATTGGGGATGTTCACAAAATCTGTGCTCACATCAAATCCCTGTGGGAGCTAGCCTGCTAGCGATGGCGGCC
Source organism: Pseudomonas sp. 31-12 (assembly GCF_003151075.1). Classification (NCBI taxonomy): domain Bacteria; kingdom Pseudomonadati; phylum Pseudomonadota; class Gammaproteobacteria; order Pseudomonadales; family Pseudomonadaceae; genus Pseudomonas; species Pseudomonas sp. 31-12. The sequence continues at coordinate 3,673,323 of NZ_CP029482.1, read as the reverse complement.
TGACAGGCGCCACTGCACTTTCTGGAAACACCCCATGCCCAATATCCTCCTGGTCGAAGACGACACCGCGCTCTCCGAACTGATTGCCAGCTACCTGGAACGCAATGGCTATTGCGTCAGTGTGATCAGCCGTGGCGACCATGTGCGTGAGCGGGCGCGGGTCAATCCGCCGGACCTGGTGATCCTCGACTTGATGCTGCCGGGGCTCGACGGCCTGCAAGTCTGCCGGTTGCTGCGGGCGGATTCGGCGACATTGCCGATCCTGATGCTGACCGCCCGCGACGACAGCCACGACCAGGTGTTGGGCCTGGAAATGGGCGCCGACGATTACGTCACCAAACCCTGCGAGCCCCGCGTGTTGCTGGCCCGCGTGCGCACGCTGTTGCGCCGCAGCAGCCTCAGCGAACCGCAGACCGCCAACGACCGCATCCTCATGGGCAACCTGTGCATCGACCTGTCCGAGCGCACCGTGACCTGGCGCGAACAACTGGTCGAACTGTCCAGTGGCGAATACAACCTGCTCGTGGTGCTGGCCCGGCATGCCGGCGAAGTGTTGAGCCGCGACCAGATCCTGCAACGCCTGCGCGGCATCGAATTCAACGGCACCGACCGCTCGGTGGACGTGGCGATTTCCAAATTGCGGCGCAAGTTCGACGACCACGCGGGCGAGGCGCGCAAGATCAAGACCGTGTGGGGCAAGGGCTACCTGTTCAGCCGTTCCGAGTGGGAATGCTGAGACGATGTTCAGGATCCTGTTTCGCCTCTATCTGGTGATGATCGTTTCGTACAGCGCGGCGATCTACTTGATGCCGGACCTGGTGATCAAGGTATTCCATGAGCGGTTTGTCACCTACAACCTCGATTATTCGCGCGGGCTGCAAACCCTCATCGTCAAACAGTTCCACGCCGTGCCCGAAGCGCAGTGGCCGGCGCTGGCGAGCGAGATGGACAAGGAATTCGCGCCGCTGCAGATCGTCCTGACCCGCCATGACGACCCCGATTTCACCCCCGATGAACGCCAGCGTTTGCAGCGTGGCGAGAACGTCGTGCGCATCGGCGACTGGGGCTGGCGCACTCTGGCCGTGGCGCCGCTGAACCCGCAGACCGTTGTCGAAATGGTCGTGCCGCCGGACCCGATGGACGTCAGCCTGTTGTACTGGAGCATCAACGTCCTGATCGGCGCGACCATGCTCGCCTGTCTGTTACTGTGGCTGCGCCCGCACTGGCGCGACCTGGAACGCCTCAAAGGCACCGCCGAACGCTTCGGCAAAGGCCACCTCGACGAGCGCACGCAGATTTCCCCGCACTCCAACATCGGCAGCCTGGCCAACGTCTTCGACACCATGGCCGGCGATATCGAAAACCTGCTCAACCAGCAACGCGACCTGCTCAACGCCGTCTCCCACGAACTGCGCACGCCACTGACGCGGCTGGACTTCGGCCTGGCCCTGGCGCTGTCCGACGACTTGCCGGCCGCCAGCCGCGAACGACTGCTGGGGCTGGTCGCGCACATTCGGGAACTGGATGAGTTGGTGCTGGAGTTGCTGTCCTACAGCCGACTGCAAAACCCGGCGCGGCTGCCGGAGCAGGTCGAAGTGTCGCTGGATGAGTTTATCGACAGTATTTTGGGCAGCGTCGATGAAGAGCTGGAATCGCCGGACATCGTGATCGATGTAGTGCTGCATGGGCAGCTCGAACGCTTTGTGCTGGATCCGCGACTTACCGCTCGCGCGATTCAAAACCTGCTGCGCAATGCGATGCGCTACTGCGAAAAGCGCATTCAGATTGGCGTGCAGGTGTGCGCGAAGGGTTGCGAAATCTGGGTCGATGACGACGGCATCGGTATTCCCGATGATGAACGCGAGCGGATATTCGAACCGTTCTATCGACTGGACCGCAGCCGCGACCGGGCAACGGGTGGGTTTGGCCTGGGGCTGGCGATCAGCCGTCGAGCGCTGGAAGCGCAGGGCGGCACGCTGACCGTCGAATCGTCGCCGTTGGGTGGTGCACGGTTCCGATTGTGGCTCCCCACCTCCGCCTGATCCAACACCGAACCCTGTGGCGAGGGGGCTTGCCCCCGTTCGGCTGCGAAGCAGTCGCGAAACCAGCCAATGCGGCATGACTGAAAGAACACTGACGCGCCAGCCGACAGACGGTAGCAATTCCCAGGCCCCACCTGTCAGAAATGACAGTAGCCAAGCCCCCGACCATAGCGCTCTCATATCAATGAAGCCTCTCTCCACCTTGAGCGGCGTTACTGACTGGAAGCGCTGCCATGACCGACATTCCCGTACTGACCCTCTACGCCCCACGAATTCCCGGCTGCAAAGATGTCGTGCCCGCCCCGGTTGATGCGCACGTAGGGATCCCACTGGCGCTGACCTACCTTTATCCGCAAGGGGTGAAAGTCTTTGTCGACGCCTATGCGCAACAGGAAGTCGGTGACAACATCGACCTCTATCTCAACGGTGTTGTGGTGTCCGTCGCTATCGTGGAGTCTTTGACCGATAAATTCTTCACACTGTATTTACCAGTAAAAGCGCTGTTCAACGGGCCAAATGAAATCCACTACACCGTCCGGCGCGGCTCGGAAAACATCGACTCGTCGACGACGTTGCGGGCATGGTTTCACAAGCAACGGCCAGGCCTCAAGGATCTCGAAGGTAACCACGAATGGCATTCTGAACTGACGATCAATATTCGGCCGCCATGCGTGCTGGACGACGGAGTAGACCCTGAACAGGCCCGAAAAGGAGTGATTTGCACGGCGTTGTATCCCCTGACCCGAGCGTTTGACAAGATCCGCGTGAGGTGCGGCGGCGAGTCGATCGAGCATGTGGTTTCGGAAGAGGAGGCGAAATCCGGCAAGCCTGTGGAGATCTTGATCGACGAAGCGGTGTTCAAAAAGATCGGTGACACTCCGAAGTGCGTCGTGACCTATACCGTGTGGGACTGGATCGGAAACAGCGTGGATCTGGATGCCCTGTGGTCGGCGGCCATCGAACTGTTCATCAGCCTGAACGGCACATGGTACGAACCACCTCTGGTCAGCGAAGACCCGAACGACGCCTCGGACGATCCGGACAGCATCGATTTGGGCAAGCTGGCGGGGAGAGCAGCGATTGCTCAAGTCCACGCGCAACGTTCATGGCTCAAGAACGACGTCATTGAACTGACCTGCACGTTCACCTCGGCGACGGGCTCGACCGAGGTGCTGATTCTTAAGGAAACCGTGGATCGCGCACCGTTCATTTACAAACTGTCGGTGCCCCACGCTCATTTCGTTAAGGCAGTGGGCGGTTCGGCCAGTTTCAAATACAAGCTGCTGCGCGGTGGTAAGGAAGTTGGGCGATCCTTCACGACTACGGTTGACGTGATTGGTGAGGCACTGATTGATCTGTCGCCGGTGACCGTGGTTGGCCAGCCGGGGCTGGCGGTTGATGCACTGGCCTTCCCGGAAGGCCTAATCGCCCGTATCGAGTTTGCCCAGGCACAGTCGGGTGACCAGTGCCAACTCCATGCCCGACCGGTCACGGCGGACGGTCTGCCGACGTTTACCGCCAAGGTGTTCAATGCCAATAAGCGGGTCAATAACACGCTGACAATTCGGGATCTGGTTGCTCGACACGGTACGGTCATCCGCTTGCTGTGGGATCTGATGCGAAACGGTGTCCAGACCCGGTCGAAGCCGACATTGTTGACGGTGCAGAAGATTGTCGACGGCGATCCGAGACTGCCAACGCCGAAGGTGCCTCAGGCGCTGGATGACAAGGTGTTGAATTTGAGCGAGTTTGAAGGTGATGCCGAGGTGAAGGTATTGCCTTGGTTGGGGATTCGGGAAGGGCAAGAAGTTGAACTCAAGTGCGTCGGGATCAGTAGCGAAGGCGGCGAGTATGTGATTCCGCTACTTAAAGCATATAAAGTCACAATGCAAGAGGTGAATTCCGGACTGAGGGTGCCCTTGCGGAGAAAAGAACTGCAAAGTCTGAAACATGACAGTCAGGCAAATGTGAGCTTGAGTGTTTTTCTCGGTCAGAATACTGATCAGGTTAGGCCGGTTTTATTTCCGATATGTGAGTTGACTGTGCAGCGTACTCTCACTGAAAATTTTGATGGTCAATTGACACAACTTGTAGTTTCAGGTCAAACGATCGAAACCTCAACTATGAGAATAGGGTTTGTATCAGGGGGCGGGATGATGGGGATCGCACCGACTACTGATGGGTTCGTTACCATTCCGGCGAAAACAGAACTTCAAGTTTTACATATCAGTTACAAACACCCGGGAGTACAACGCATTGCGTTACACCTGAAGAAACCATGCAACGAAGTTTCGTTCTGGTACGGGGGGACGAATGACGCCACGAATGTCGCATATTTTTATGGGGTAAACGGATTGTTAGGGCAGCAATTTTTGCTCTTGAACTTGAACTCTGCAAATAAAATAGTTTGTTCCGAGGCCGGTATTGTGCGGATAGAGTTCCAAAACTCAGGAGGAGACTGGTTTGTACTGGATAATTTTTCATTCTCTTACTGAGATAACTATTTCCGGCGTATCCCCATCGCGCAGCAGCGTCGCCGCATGAGTAACCTGCGGCACGTCTGCGCCACTGGCGCGGGTGATGTCGAGGTTGGCCAGGCTTTCCATCATCTGCGTGACGGCCAGGAAACGCGTGGACGCGTTGCTGTGCAAGACATCCAGCGGTGCCTGGGTTGCGACCAGAAACACCGGAATGTCGCAGTCGTTGTTGGTCATCGGCATGTGCGGGTTCATGCTTCACCTCCCGCTTGGGCGTCGCGCAGGCCATCGATTGATGGCTTGCACCAGTGAGCGTGCGGTGCCGAGCATTTGCTGGCTGGCCCAGCGTAATGAAGCTTTACGCCGTCAAACGAATTGGGTGGCAACTGTGTGCAGGTTGACGGACCGGTCCAAGAAACCCGGCGCATTCGAAAGTGCCCCGCACACAGTCACCATTAAGCTGCACGCGGGCACACGAGTGCACGAGCAAAGTTGAAGAACTATGCGCATCTTGGAATTACCGAGCCGTCAAACCCGATCACGAATGAGTCGTGACGGACGCGAGGATAGGGAGTGAGGTAAGGCAGTCAACAGCCTGAACGCGTGAAACCGGCGGTTCATTTGTAGGTTTGTTCCGAACCTGACCGGAGGCCCTGACACCCGTAACACCTGTGGCGAGGGGATAAGTCCCCTCGCCACAACGGCAGCTGCTACAGGGGATTAGCCTGGTACTTCGGTGGAGGGAATCAACCCAACCCCAGCCACCTGCATTCGCTCGATCGCCGCTGCCAATGATCCGTCCAGATCAATCGCCCGGCACGCATCCATCACCACAAACGCATTGAACCCTGCCGCCCGTGCATCCAGCGCCGAAAACATCACGCAGAAATCCAGCGCGAGGCCGGCCAGGTAAACGGTATCGACGCCGCGTTCTTTCAAATAGCCGGCCAGCCCGGTGGTAGTCGTGCGATCCGCTTCCAGAAACGCCGAATAACTGTCGATGTCCGGATTACAGCCTTTGCGGATGATCAATTGTGCGTGGGGCAGGTCCAGATCCTTGTGCAACTCGGCCCCGGCGGTCGCTCGAACACAATGGTCCGGCCATAGCGTTTGTTCGCCGTAAGGGAGCTGAATGACGTCGAAAGGCTCGCGGCCGGGGTGACTGGAGGCGAACGAAGCATGGCCCGGCGGGTGCCAGTCCTGGGCGATGATGACCTGTTTGAACTGGCCGCCGAGGCGATTGATCAAGGGCACGATCAGGTCACCTTCAGGCACCGGCAGTTGGCCGCCGGGAATGAAGTCGTTCTGTACGTCGATGACCAGCAAGGCTGTGCGAGAAGCGTTGGGCATGGTTAGGTTCCTCCTTGGAAAACGGACGCCAAGCATAGGACAACTTCGCTCACGCGCTAAGTCGGCTGCGCAATAACTTCGCCATGCTCTCCAGTTCCGCCGCCGGGTTATGCCCGATCAGCATCCACGCATGCTCCATGTCCGCCCAATACACCACATTCATCCTGTGCCGAATCTCATGGGTGAAATGCCGACTGCCACTGTTGGAGCGCTTGGCGCACAAGGCTATCGGACCATGCGACGGATCCAGATAAGTAATCTGCGCGATGGGCATGCCGTCGTACTCGAGGATTTGCGCACGCTTCAATTCGGACCGAGGCAGGGCCAGTTGCGCAGGCGTCAGGCTCAAGCCCAGCCGCGCGTCGATGGTGCGCAATTGCGCCCGTTGCGAAGCTTCGTCGACGGGCAAGTGCTCCAGGGTTTGCGGCACGTACAGCGACATATAGTCGGCGACCAGGCCCCGCCAATTGCTCTTTTCCTGGCTCATTTGCCAGCCAAGAAACAAACGATCCGCTACCACACCGCCCACCACCAGGCTCGCCGCAGCGGCAAGGAACCAGCGCCGATTCAGGGCCGGGCGTTCAGGCGATGGCAAGGTGTCGAGCATCGACTGCAAGCGGTCGATGGGCGCCTGTTGAGCCAGTTCGTCGTAGGCTTCTTTGAACGGCAGGCTGCTGCGGGCCAGCCATTGCAGGCGCAGGTTGAGTGTCGAGTCTTCAGCAATGGCCGCGTCGATGCGGGTGCGCTGGTCGGCATCAAGTTGATCGTCGAGGTACGCCACCAGTTGCTCGTCCGTGGGTGTCGTTCGGTCGTTCATCGACGTTCTCCCGTGAAAGGGTTCGGTACTGTGTGCAGCGGCGGATATTCCGCCAGCTTCACCCGGGCAGTGGCGAGGCGGCTCATGACGGTGCCGATGGGCACTTGAAGCACATCGGCGACTTCGCGATACGACAAGCCTTCGACATACGCCAGGTACACCGTCTCGCGTTGGGCCTCGGGCAGGGCGTCGACGCGGCGGATGACCTGGGCGGCGAGCACATGGGTCTGCGCCACGGATTCACCGTCAAACGACAACTGGCTATCGGCATCCACCAGACCCTGACCCTGGCGCACCCGCCGGGAGCGTACTTCGTTGAGCCAGATCGAATGCAGAATGCTCAGCAGCCAGCGGTCCATGCGAGTGCCGGGTACAAACTGCCCGGCACGCTCAAGCGCCCGAACGCACGTGGCTTGCACCAGGTCTTCGGCGACATGTCGTTGCCGGGACAGCAGCAGGCCGTAACGCCATAAACGCGTCAGATGCTGGCCCAGTTCTGCTCGTATTGTCTGATCGCTGGCGATGGCGACCTCCATCTGTTCGGTGTGTCAGGTTTTCGATGAATCGTTGATGGCTTCGGCCAGGTCCTGGTATTCCTCGCACGTGCTGCCACAGATCGATTTGATCTGCTGCAACTGCTCTTGCGCCAGGTCCAGCCGACCTTTGATCACGTAGGCCTCGCCGAGGTATTCACGCACTTGCGCATACCGAGGATCGAGTTTGACCGATTGCAGGTAATAACCGATGCCTTCGTCGGTGCGCCCCAGTTTACGCGTGGCGTAGCCGCGATAGTTAAGGGCCTTGGCGGTATTGGGATTCTTGAGCGTGTCGAGCAGCGCCAGGGCTTCTTCGTAACGACCGTCCCTGGCCAGGCGATAAGCGTAATCGGTGCGGTCGGCGTCCGGTACCAGGCGGCTGGTCTGCATCATGCACTTCTGCGACTTGGTGTCGAAAACCTGGCCTTTGGGGCAGTTGGGTTTGGCAGGGGCGTCATCGTCGCCATCGGCCAGGGCCAGCGAGCCGGACAATGCCACGGCAAGCAACAGCGGGGCGGCGGCGAAAACAGCAAGACGGATGTTCATGAGCAAGGCTCCGCAGTTGAATTCGTTTCAGTTTGAACCACGCCCGGGCAGCATCCGGCGCAAGGTGTTGTCGCGCAAGCCGTAATGGTGAACAAGCGCCATGACCGCATGGAGACCGGCCAGAATGATGATGGCCCAAGCCACTTGTTCGTGCAGGCCGCCGAAGACCGAACGCATGCTTTTGTCGAACGTCAGCAGAGTTGGGACATCGAACAGGCCGAAAAAGTTGAAAGGTTCTGCCTGGGCCCAGCGAAACACGAAACCCAGCACAATCTGGCTCAACAACAAAGCATAGAGCGCCCAGTGCGCGGTCGTCGCCAGCACATTCATAGCGCCCTGATTGGCGGATGGCAAACGACGTCCGCGGGACATGCGCCAGAGCAGTCGGCCGATCACGATCACGGCCAACAAGATGCCGCAGGAAATGTGCAGCGCCTGCAATTCCTTGCGCAACGGCGTGCCTTTTTCCAGTTGCTGCCAAACCTGTGCACTGGCGAACAGGCCAATCACCAGCAGTGCAGTCAGCCAGTGCAGGCTCATGGTGAGGCGGTCGTAACGGGGCGGTGAATCGGGGTTCAGGTTGTTCACGGGCAATTCTCATGAAGTGTTGATTGGAGAACACCGCAGGGTGAACAATTATTCATTTCTTTGGCAGGGAAAGCGCAAATCGAGGCGCTATGCTCGACAGCATTCGTTGTCGATCGGGAGCACTGCCATGAAAGATCAGGTCCATCATTCTGCCGCCACGGGCTATAAAACCGCCGCCGACACTTATGTACGCGGGCGGCCGGATTATCCGCCACTAGTGGCCGAGTGGCTGAGCGAGACCCTGGGATTGAATGCGGACACCACCGTCATCGACTTGGGCGCGGGCACCGGTAAATTTACCGGACGACTGGTGGCGACCGGCGCGCAGGTGATTGCGGTGGAGCCGGTGGCGCAGATGCTTGAAAAACTGACGCTGGCCTTCCCGGACGTTTTGGCAGTCAGTGGCACGGCGACGGATCTCCCACTGCCCGATGCCTCGGTGGATGTGGTGGTCTGCGCCCAGGCCTTTCACTGGTTTGCCAGCACCGAAGCCTTGACCGAAATCGCGCGGGTCCTCAAGCCCGGCGGCAAGCTGGGCCTGGTGTGGAACCGGCGGGACACCAAGGTGAGTTGGGTGCCGAAACTGGATGCGATCGTCAATGCGCTGGAAGGCGATACGCCGCGCTATTACACGGGAGCCTGGCGTCGGGCCTTTCCTCATCCGGCGTTCGGGCCGTTGCAGGCGCAGCATTTCAGCCATGGGCACACGGGAGCGCCGGAGGATGTGATTTTCAATCGGGTGCGCTCGACCAGTTTTATTGCGGCATTGCCTGAAGAGCAGCGCAAGATCGTGGATGAACAGCTGCACGCGTTGATAGCCGGGGAACCTGAGTTGCGCGGGAAGGATGTGGTGACCGTGCCGTATGAAACTGTGGCGTTTGTGGCGGTGAAGGGCAGTTGATTCAGCGGTGCGGCCTTAGCGAGCAAGCCCATCCACTGAAGATTCATGAGCCAGTCCCGCTTTTGGCCGAACCACTGCCTTACTCCCCACCTAGATGCCTTGTTATAGTCCGGGCCTCATTTCTACCCCGGTAAAGGATCACTGCCATGTCTCAGTACACCGCGTTCACCGTTGAACTGGCCGATAAAATCGCCCATGTGCAGATCAACCGCCCGGAAAAGATCAATTCGATGAACGCCGCGTTCTGGAGCGAGATCATCGAGATTTTCCAGTGGATCGACGACACCGACGAAGCCCGGGTGGTGGTGCTCAGTGGCGCCGGCAAGCACTTTTCCTCCGGCATCGACCTGATGATGCTGGCCGGGGTGGCCAATGAACTGGGCAAGGACGTCGGCCGCAATGCACGCCTGCTGCGCCGCAAAATCCTCGCCCTGCAAGCGTCGTTCAATGCCGTCGATAATTGCCGCAAGCCCGTGCTGGCAGCGATTCAGGGTTATTGCCTGGGTGGCGCCATCGATCTGATTGCCGCGTGTGACATGCGTTACGCTGCCGAAGACGCGCAATTCTCGATCAAGGAAATCGACATCGGCATGGCCGCCGACGTGGGCACTTTGCAACGCTTGCCGCGGATCATCGGTGACGGCATGCTGCGTGAACTGGCTTACACTGGTCGCAACTTCGGCGCCGAGGAAGCGCGCAGTATCGGTCTGGTCAATCGCGTTTACAGCGACCCTGCCAGCCTGTTGGACGGAGTGATGGGCATTGCCCGGGAAATTGCCAGCAAGTCGCCGATCGCGGTCACCGGCACCAAAGAGATGATCAGCTACATGCGCGACCACCGCATCGACGACGGCCTCGAATACGTCGCCACCTGGAACGCCGCCATGCTGCAATCCACCGATTTGCGCGTGGCCATGGCCGCCCATATGAGCAAACAGAAACCCGAATTTCTGGATTGATTAAACATGACTTCACGCTGGACCACTGCAGTACTGGACACCGATCAACCCGGCGGCTGGGCCGTGGCTCGCAGCCCCGAAGGCTTTTTGTTCGATGACAATGGCGCGCTGTTCCCTCGCGAATGGCTCAAGCGTCAGGACTTGTCGATCCTGGCCGAACATGGCATCGGTCACCTCGATGGTGAACCGGTCTATCTGCTGGAATTGCGCAGTCACAGCGATGTGCCGGGCTGCAACTGGAAAGGCCTGCGGGCGTTCATGCTCGATGGCGACCACACGGTGTACAAGGTGCTCGGTTATGCCGCGCAGATTGGCACCTGGTATCGCGAGCATCGCTTTTGTGGCAACTGTGGCCAGGCGGCGACGCAAGTGCCCCGTGAACGGGCGATGTACTGCGAGCCGTGTGATTTGCGTTATTACCCGCGCATCTCGCCGAGCATGATTGTGCTGGTGACCCGCGGCGATGAAGTGCTGCTGGCCCGTTCGCCGCGCTTTGTGACTGGGGTCTACAGCACGTTGGCCGGGTTTGCCGAACCCGGTGAGTCAGCCGAGGATTGCCTGATTCGCGAAGTGCGCGAGGAGGTGCAGATCGAGGTCAAGAACATCCAGTACCTGGGCAGCCAGTGCTGGCCGTTCCCGCACTCGATGATGCTCGGTTTTCACGCCGAGTACGCTGGCGGCGAGATTGTCTGCCAGGAAGACGAGATCGAAGACGCCCAGTGGTTCAACGTGCATGAGTTGCCGCCTTTGCCGGCGTCGCGCTCGATTGCCCGTTACCTCATCGACGTCTACGTGGCGCGGCGCTTAGGCCACGCTGAACCAGTGTTGCCAGGCTAACCGCACGGTCAGGCCCAGCACCACGGTGATGAACACCGGGCGAATAAACTTCGCGCCGCCGCTGATGGCGGTGCGAGCCCCGAAGAACGCGCCGACCATCACCGACAGGCCCATGCTCAGACCGATGATCCAGTCCACCTGCCCGGAAAACACGAACACCGACAGCGCCGCGATGTTGCTGACGAAGTTCATGCTGCGCGCGACGCCGCTGGCCTTCACCAGGTCAATCGGATACATCAGCATACTGCTGACGGTCCAGAACGCGCCGGTGCCCGGACCGGCCACGCCGTCGTAGAAACCGAGGCTGAAGCCTTGGGTCGATTGCCACTTTTTCTTGATCGGTGCGTCGCTGTCCAGCGGCGCTTTTGGCGTGCCGCCGAACAACAAATACAGGCCACAGGCGAACACGATCACCGGGAGCATTTTGTTCAGCCATTCGGCGGGCAGGTAATGCGCGACCACGGCGCCGGTCAGCGCACCGACCAGCGTGCCGACGATGGCGTGCACCCACTGCCTTGGATGGAACAGCTTGCGGCGGTAGAAGGTGAAACTGGCGGTGGCGGAGCCGAAAGTCGAACTCAGTTTGTTGGTGCCCAGCACCAGGTGCGGCGGCAGGCCGGCGGTCAACAGCGCCGGAGTGGTCAGCAGACCGCCACCGCCGGCAATGGCGTCGATGAAACCGGCAATGAAAGCGACGAAGGCCAGAATGGCCAGAGTGGTGAGGTCAACGCTGAGTTCGAAAGGCATGGAAATCTGCTTATTCGGCGGGGTGCAGCAAGGGGCTGCGGGGAAGGGCCGATATCTTACCTAGATCCTGACTTTGCGGCGACCCGTCTGGCCCCATCGCGAGCAAGCCCGCTCCCACACTGGATCTGTGGCGGTCACAAATCCCCTGTGGGAGCGAGCCTGCTCGCGATGGCGTCAGCCCAAACAACACATCACTTTGGCTGCGGCCCATTCCCGATCTGCCACACAAACGGCGGCTCGGTCCCGTTGATCGTCCAGTCCCCGACAATCCGCGCCTTGTAGATCAGCGGATTGTGCGACGACACCGTCCGCGCATTGCGCCAATGCCGGTCCAGCGATTTCCCTTCACGAACATCCGAAGCGCCCAGCGCATTGAACAACTGGGTGGTCGCCCGCAGGATCAATTCAGAAACCACCCCTTGCGCCTTGGCCGATTCGATTTCCGCCGCGACATTCGCTGCCCGCTCCAGCACTTCATCACCCGAGAACCGCGCCAGATACGCCCGTTGCGCCGGTTCCGCAGCCTTCAAGGCACTCGCTTCTGCGGCATACACCCATGCCGCGATGTCCCCGACCACTTGCTGAACCTGCGCATCCTGGCTGACGTGCTGAGCATTGCCGTGGCTGTAAATGCGTTTGCGCTCGCGCACCTGATGTGCCACGTCGCGCAATGTCGCGCGGCCGATCCCGGCAAGAGTTGCCAGCAGTACCAGCTGATAGAACGCGGTCTGGTATTTAAAGCGGGTGGCGAAGTCGATGACGTTCTCGGCGTCCACTTCAGCGTCGATAAACCGCGAGGTGCCGCTGCCGGTGGTGCGCTGGCCGAAACCGTCCCAGTCATCGCTCTGCACGATCCCGGGCTGGCGGGAGCGGACCGCGGCAATCACATCGCCGCCGGTGTCGCTACGCTGGGCGTACACGTCGATCCAGTCGGAAAACAGGCTGCCGGTACTGTAGAACTTTTCACCATTGAGTCGCCATTGATCACCGTGGGGCGAGACTTTGGTGATGACGTCGCCGATGGCCACGCTGCCAATTTCGGTCCAGGCATTGCCAACGATGTCACCGTCGACAAAGCGCTTGAACCACAAATCCCGGCCCGGTCCCGGCGACGAGTTCAAGCGGTCCTCGACAAAGGCGAGATGCCCGCGCAGGGCCTGGGGCACATTGGAATCGGCTTCGGCCAGTTCGATCAGCAATTCGAACAATTGCGGCACGGACGCGCCGCCACCGCCATATTCCACCGGCACCCGTACGGCGCCGAAACCTGCGTCCTTGAGCCATTGAATCGGCTCGAAGGGCAGGCTGCGGGACTGCTCACGTTCTATGGCGCCGGCGGCGATGCGCTGGAAGATCGGCCGGAATCTTGAGGCCAGTGCCTCATAGTCAGTGCCGATGGACAGAGGGTTGATGATCTGGTGTTCGGTCATGGGAGGATTCCTTGGGCAGTGAATGCCAAGGAGGGATTGCACGGACCATGCCTGGCACTTCAGGCCAGGTTTTGCGCGACATGGTCGCTGTTCAGAAGTGCCCAACTGTTGCCCAGCCAACAGCGCATCCGCAAATTGCCCCGGACACACCGACATCTGTGGCGAGGGAGCTTGCTCCCGCTGGGCTGCGCAGCGGCCCCAGAATTTTTGTGAGCGCTGCGCACTCAAGCGGGAGCAAGCTCCCTCGCCACAGTTCTCTCACAAGTAACCAGCACTGGCACGGTTGCTGCTCTGACCCAAGGACTTCCCAACGTCCCGAGGACATGCCAATGAGTCAGCAAGCCGTCAAATTTGCCTACTGGGTGCCGAACGTCAGCGGCGGGCTGGTGGTCAGCAAGATCGAGCAACGTACCCACTGGGGCATCGATTACAACCGCAAGCTGGCGCAACTGGCTGAAGAGGCCGGGTTCGAATATGCGCTTACGCAGATTCGTTTCACCGCCGGTTACGGTGCCGAGTTCCAGCACGAGTCGGTCGCCTTCAGCCATGCGCTGCTGGCCGCAACCACCAAACTGAAGGTGATCGCCGCGATCCTGCCGGGGCCTTGGCAACCGGCATTGGCGGCCAAGCAACTGGCGACCATCGATCAACTGACTAACGGCCGGGTCGCGGTGAATATCGTCAGCGGCTGGTTCAAGGGCGAATTCCAGGCGATTGGCGAACACTGGCTCGAGCACGACGAGCGTTATCGCCGTTCCGAAGAATTCATTCGCTCACTCAAAGGCATCTGGTCTCAGGAGAACTTCACCTTTCGTGGTGACTTTTATCGCTTCGACAACTACAGCCTCAAGCCCAAGCCACTGGGCCAGCCGGAAATATTCCAGGGCGGCAGTTCCCGCGCAGCCCGGGACATGGCGGCGCGGGTGTCGGACTGGTACTTCACCAACGGCAACACGCCTGAAGGCATCAAGGCTCAGGTCGACGACATCCGCTTCAAGGCGGCAGCCAATCATCACTCGGTGAAAATCGGCGTGAATGCGTTTGTCATCGCCCGCGACACGGAAGAAGAGGCCCGGGCAGTCTTGGCGCAAATCATCGATCAGGCCGATCCGGAAGCAGTGAGTGCCTTTGGTGACGCGGCAAAGCAAGCGGGCAGGGCGTCACCAGAGGGCGAGGGCAACTGGGCGAAATCGACGTTTGAGGATCTGGTGCAATACAACGATGGCTTCAAGACCAACCTGATCGGCACGCCACAACAGATTGCCGAGCGCATCGTGGCGTTGAAAGCGGTGGGCGTGGACCTGGTGCTGGCGGGGTTCCTGCACTTCCAGGAAGAAGTGGAGTATTTCGGCAAGCGGGTGTTGCCGCTGGTGCGGGAGCTGGAGGCGAAAGCAGCTATCAAGAAGCAGACGGCTGTCGTCTGAACACAATAGATCCCTGTGGGAGCGGGCTTGCCCGCGATAGCGGAGTGACAGACAACATCATCGTTGAATGTCAGTCAGTCATCGCGGGCAAGCCCGCTCCCACAATGGATTTAGGTGAAGTTACAGGCCCAGGTCGGACAGACTCGGATGATCATCCGGACGAGGCCCCAGCGGCCAGTGGAACTTGCGGTCGCTTTCCTTGATCGGCATGTCGTTGATGCAGGCAAACCGGTTGGCCATCAAGCCGTTCTCGTCGAACTCCCAGTTTTCGTTGCCGTAGGAACGGAACCAGTTGCCCGAGTCGTCGTGCCATTCATAGGCATAACGCACTGCAATGCGGTTGTCGGTGAAGGCCCAGAGTTCCTTGATCAGGCGGTAATCCAGTTCCTTGGCCCATTTGCGGGTCAGGAAACCTTTGGCTTCTTCGCGGTTGTAGGCGAACTCGGCTCGGTTACGCCACTTGGTGTCCAGGGTGTAGGCCAGCGACACGCGTTCCGGATCACGGGAGTTCCAGCCGTCTTCGGCCAGGCGAACTTTTTCGATGGCCGATTCACGGGTGAAGGGCGGCAATGGCGGACGAACTTCTGCGTTAGACATTTAACGTCTCCCTCTCAAATTAAAGTTCAAGCAAGTTGTCGGGCTTGGTTCAAGTGTTACAGGTCCAATAACTTTCGCGCCATGCATTGCGCATTATCGGCGGCACTGTGATCACCCATCACAAGCGCTACGGTAATGGCACCGTCGATCAGGATCAGCAGCTGTTTGGCCAACGTCTCCGGGTCGGTAGCGCCATGTTCGGTGCAGAGCTCGCGCACGTAGTCGAGCAGCTTCTGTTTGTGGTCTTTGGCGACCAGGCGGACCGGGTCTTGCGGGTCGCCGGTTTCGCCGCTGGTGTTAATGAATGCGCAGCCACGGAAGCCTTCGGAGGCGAACCAGGCCTTGAGCACGGCAAACAGGTTAAGGAGGCGGTCGGCCGGGGTTTCAGCCTGATCGACTTCACTTCGGTACCAGTGCATCCAGCGCACGTCGCGGCGTTGCAGGGCGGCGACGGTCAGCTCCTCCTTGTTGGCGAAGTAACGGTAGATACTTTTTCTGGAGACGCCGGCGGTTTTCACCAGAAGATCCATCCCGGTGGCGGCGATGCCACTTTTATAGATCAACTTTTCGGTGACATCCAGAATGATGTCGCGTGTGTCGTTGCTGGTTAGTTCGTTCATGTGGCAAACAGTAGAACGATCGTTCTCCTTGGTCAAGCGGATATTTTATTGTTGATTAAAAAGCCATCGCTAGCAGGCTAGCTCCCACAGGGGAATGCATTTCAAATGTGGGAGCTAGCCTGCTAGCGATGGGGGTAGCACAGACGCCAGCAAGACCCAAGCCCATCCATGGTGTAAGCTCTCGGACTCTTCGGAATTGACCCTTTGCGAGCCCTATGCCGTCGCTTTTCAAACGCTCTCTGCTGCCTAAACTGCGCAGTTTTCCGCTGACCGCCGATGCCGTCACCATTCTTTCCGGCGCTGCCGAGTTCCGTCGTTGCCTGCTGGAAAAAATCGCCAGCGCCACCCAGCGCATCTACATCGTCGCGTTGTATTTGCAGCAGGACGAGGCCGGTCAGGAAATCCTTGATGCCTTGCACGCCGCCAAACTGGCGCGTCCAGAACTGGACGTGGTCGTGGTGGTGGACTGGCTGCGCGCTCAGCGCGGCTTGATCGGTGCCGGCAAGCAGCCGGGCAACTCCGCCTGGTATCAAGAGGCGACGCGCACCCACGAAAGTGTTGTGCCGGTTTACGGCGTGCCGGTGCAAACCCGCGAGCTGTTTGGCGTGCTGCATTTGAAAGGCTTCGTGATCGACGACTGCGTGATCTACAGCGGCGCGAGCCTGAACAACGTTTACCTGCACAAATTCGACAAGTACCGCTACGACCGTTATCACCTGCTGCGGAACTCCGCATTGGCTGATTCCATGCAGCACTTGATCCAGCACGGTCTGGTCGCCTCCAAAGCGGTGCATCGCCTCGACCTGCCGAACCTGCCGACCACCCGCAGCCTGCGCAACGACATTGGCGATTTACGCAGCCGCCTCAAGCACGCGGCGTACGACACCACGGCCGGCAGTACCGCGAAGGGCGGTTTGTCGGTGAGTCCGTTGCTCGGTGTGGGCAAGAACAACCCGTTGAGTCGGGTGATCTGCGAACTGATCGCCAGCGCTCAGCATCAGTTGACCATCTGCACCCCGTACTTCAACCTGCCGCTGGCGGTGACCCGGGAAATCAACCGGGCCCTGGGCCGTGGCGTGAAGATTGACATCGTGGTCGGTGACAAGACCGCCAACGACTTCTACATCCCGCCAAGCGAGCCATTCAAGGTGATCGCGGCGCTGCCGTATCTCTACGAGATCAGCCTGCGACGCTTCGCCAAACGCCATCAGCACAGCATCGACAGCGGCAAGCTGAACCTGCATTTGTGGAAGGATGGCGACAACACCTATCACCTCAAAGGCATGTGGATCGACAAGCGCTACACCTTGTTGACCGGCAATAACCTCAATCCACGGGCGTTCCGTCTTGACCTGGAAAACGCGCTGTTGATCGACGACCCGAAAGGCGAACTGCTGGAACCGCGCAGTAAAGAACTGGGCGAGATTTTCCAGAACACCACGCGCATCCAGCGTTATCAGGATCTGGAGACGCTGCTGGAATACCCGGCGGCGGTGGCCAAGTTCCTCAAGCGCGTCAGCCGGGTACGGATCGAGCGGTTGCTCTATCGCATTCTGTAAGGCTCAGTGTTGCCGGGGTTGTGGCCATAGGGCCACCAACAGCAACAGCGCAGCGGCGACCAGATAGGGCAGGCGCGGTTCGATGTCGTAGATCAACGTCGCGGCCAGCGGCCCGATAACCACGCCAAAGCCCTGCGCGGCACCAATGGAGCCGGCGGTGGCGCCTTGTTCCGAGGCATCGACCGCGTTGGCCGCCAGTGCGGCGAACGACGGAAAGATCAGGCCCATCCCGCCCGCCGACACGAAAAAGCACAGCCACAACCCCCATGCTGTATCCGCCAGGATGCTGCCGGCAAAGCCCACGGCCGCCACCAGCGCGCCCGCGCGGATGAGCCGCAGCGGCGGCCATTCGAGCCGGCGCACCACCAGTTGCGAACAGATCAACGCGAAACCGACCATGGTCAAGGCAATGCCAGCGGTTTGCGCGGCATCGGCCGGGCTCATGCCGAGACGGTCGAGGGCGAAAAAACCGACGGTGATCTGCGCAATCGACACACAGAGCATCGCCACGAACGCGACGGCCATCGGGCGGCGTAGCCGTGGATCGTTCAGATGAACCTTGCGCGGCGCTTGCCGCAGGTGCAGTTCCTGCCCCTTGAGCTTGTAGTGCAGCACCACGAACGCCAGCAACGGCAGGACCGCCATGGCATAGAACGGCAAGCTCAGGCTGAAGCGCGACAACAAGGCCGCAATCGCCGGTCCGATCACCAGGCCGCAGGCGTTGGCCGCGCCCAAGGCAGCCATGGCTTTGGCTCGGTGTTGCGGCTCGATGTTATCGGCGATCAACGCGTTGCCACCCACCGGAATCGCGGCATAGAACACGCCGATCAGGCCGCGTCCGATCATCAACCCGATAAACCCCAGCAGCGCCGACGGCAGAAACCGCAGCGAGGCGTCGATGAACAGGCACAAGGCCCAGTAAGCAAGGGTGAGGCCGGCCGTGGCGACCAGCAGAATCCGTCTCCGGCCATAGCGGTCACTGGCCTGGCCCCACGGACGGGCGAGCAACATCCAGATCACCCCGGACACCGTCACCGCCGCGCCGGCCTGCCAGGTGGCCAGGCCCAACACCCGGGCGATCGGCCCGATCAGGGAGACGAACGCCATCATCGACATGGAACAGGCCATGTTGGCGACCATGAGTGGGCGCAGGTCGAAGGCAGGGGTGGTCATGGTGAGTCTTCCGTGAGCTTTTGTTATTGGCGGGGGATGTTAGCGCGGGTTGTGTGCTTGGCAGGAGGAATATCGGCGGCAGTGATAATGCCTTCGCGAGCAAGCCCGCTCCGACACTGAAATTGTGAACGATACAAACCCCTTGTGGGAGCGGGCTTGCTCGCGAAGAGGCCCGCTCAGACGCTACAAAAAAATCAGTTCAAACCCAGCTTCCCACG
This sequence comes from Pseudomonas sp. 31-12, assembly GCF_003151075.1. Taxonomy (NCBI): domain Bacteria; kingdom Pseudomonadati; phylum Pseudomonadota; class Gammaproteobacteria; order Pseudomonadales; family Pseudomonadaceae; genus Pseudomonas; species Pseudomonas sp. 31-12. The sequence continues at coordinate 3,654,502 of NZ_CP029482.1, read as the reverse complement.
CAACGTCGACAAATCCTCAGCCAACGTATTCACCGGCCCAACCAACGCTTTGCGGTCGTTTTCCTTCACCTTGTCATACGTCTCAAACCCACCGTCTTTGGTTTTGTACTTGGCCAGAATCTTGTTCACGCTGGCGAAGTTCTTGTCGACCTTGGCAATAAACGCCGCGTCCTGCTTCTCGATCTGCGGACGGAACAGGTCGACGATTTTCTTCGCGCCGTCGATGTTGCCCTGGAAGTCGTACAGGTCGGTGTGGCTGTAGCGGTCTTCTTCACCGGAGATCTTGGTGGCCGCCACTTCTTCCAGCAGCGCAGCAGCACCGCCTACCACTTTCTCAGGTGGGAAGGTCAGGCCGACCACGCGGGTTTGCAGGTCTTTGACGTCTTTGTTCAAGCCATCGGCCAGTTCATTGAGGCCCTTGGTGCTGTTCTCCGAGAACAGCGAATACTCGATGCGGTGGAAACCGGTGAAGTCTTCGGCTTTCACGCCTTTTTCGTGGTCATCGACACGAGAGTCGATGGACGCATCGAGGTCACTGAACAGCTCGGCAATCGGCTCGATCGACTCGTAGTAAACCCGGGTCGGCGCGTAGAGTTTCCTGGCGGTGGCCAGGTCACCTATTTTCACGGCATCGGTGAACTGCTGGGTGTGGCTGGCCAACTCATCCAGTTGCTCGGTGACGTAGATTTTGTAATCGGAAATCGGCTGCACCAGCTCCAACGGCGCCGTCACCGTCGCCGCGAAAGCCGAAAGCGGGGTATTGAGCAAGCCAAGGGTCAGCAATAACGCGAGTGGCGACTTTTTCATGGGACGGTTCCGTGTGGGGGTTGATCAGGTGTTTGTTTTGGGTGAGGTAGCGTCAAGCAGCGAGCGACCGATGAAGTCCTTGTCGCTCGTCACACCCGGCAGGGTGAAGAAGTAACCGCCGCCGACGGGCTTGAGGTATTCCTCCAACGGCTCGCCGTTGAGTCGGGTCTGCACGGTGATGAAGCCTTTTTCCAGATCGGCCTGGTAGCAGATGAACAGCAAGCCCATGTCCAGCTGCCCGTTTTTGTTCACCCCGTTGGAGTAGTTGAACGGCCGGCGCAGGATCAGGTTGGCCTGGGTCGCGGCGGTGCGCGGGTTGGCGAGGCGGATGTGCGCGTCGAGCTTGGTCAGCTTGCCTTCCGGGTCCTTGGCATAGTCCGGGAGCTGGGTTTCATGTTCGCCGCCCATGGGCGCGCCCGTGCTTTTAATGCGCCCGAGGATGCTTTCCTGTTCCTGCAAGGGTGTGCGGTCCCAGCGCTCGACGAAGTTGCGGATAATCCGCACCGCCTGGTAGCTGCCATTGGCCGCCCACGCCGGTTCGTCGCTGCCCGGTTGCACCCAGACAATGCTGTCCATGGCCTTGGCGTCGTTGGAATCGGGGTTCGCCGAGCCGTCGCGAAAACCCAGGAAATTGCGTGCGCTCTGCGCCGGTACACCGGGTTTCGTCGGCGCCTGTGGCGGCACGCTGCCTTCCTGTTTCCAGCGCACCAGCAGCAGGTCCGGCAGGTTTTTCACGATGTCGCGCAGGGCGTGGATGTTGGTGTCGGTGGTGTTGGCGCAGAACTGCAAACTCAGGTCGCCGTGGCAGCAATCGGCTTCCAGTGCATCGTTGGGGAAACCGACCATGCGCATCAGCCGTTTCGGTTTGGCTGCGGCCAGGCCGAAGCGCTCGTCGAACAGCGATTCGCCCACCGACACGGTGATGGTCAGGTTGTCCGGCGTGACCACCGGGCCGAGGATTCCTGAATCCACCGGCGGCAGTTTCGGATCGACTTGCGCCACCGGGCCGCCCTGCATCAGGAACGCGATGCGCTCGTTGAGGGTGCGGAACAGCCGCTCCAGGTCCTCGCGATCACTGGCCAACACGTCGAACGAGACCAACATGCCGGACGCCGGACGCGGGGTAACGATGCCGGTCTGGTGCTGGCCGTGGAACGCGTGGCGGTCTTCGGTCTTGTCGCTGCTCGGCGCCTCGGTGACTTGCGCGGGGCTCGCGGCCATCGCCGGGCAACTCAGTGCGGAGCCTGCCAGCGCGACACCGGCGGCGCCCATGCCCATCAATACCCGGCGACGCTGGAGGTTGAAGTGTTCTGAATCGTTCATCGTTTTGAGTCTTCTGCTTAAAGGCCGGAGAGGCCGAGGGCGGGATCGATGGCGTCGAGTGCGTCGGCCAGGGCCTTGGTCTTGTCGGCGATCTGTTTGCACTGTTCGGCGGTGACCGTGTCATAGGTCGCGTAGCCGTCCTTGACCTTCAGGCCATTAAGTTCGGCATCGAGCGCGGTGATCGCACCGTCGATCTTGGGCAGCAACTCGGCGGCAGACTTGGTCAACAACGGGCGCAACAGGTCGACGACTTTGCGCGCAGCAAAGAGGTTGGCGGCAAAACCGTTCAGGTCGATGTGGCTGTAGCGCTCTTCTTCGCCGCTGCTGGCGCGCACATCGGAGAGGCTGTTGAGATCGCGCACGACAATGCTCACCAGTTGCTCCGGTGGCAGCGACTGGGCGAGCAGTTGCTGCTTAAGCGTGGTGACGTCGTTGCTCATGCGCTGGGCAACCGGCGTCAAGCCGTCGAGGTTGCGTTGCTGGAACAGCGCGTATTCGATCCGGTGGAAACCGCTGAAGGCCGGGTCCTGCTCGCGTTTCTCGAAGTAATCGGCGCGGGCGTTGATCGCGTTGTCCAGCTCGGCCAGACGCTGGGCAGCCGGCGCGATCCGTTGATAGGCCGCGCGGGCAGGCACATACAGCGCTTGTGCCTGGCTCAGGTCACCGGCCGCGATGGCTTGCTCAAGGGCGGCGACGGCTTTGATCAGTGCGCTGCCCTGGCTGCTCAGGTACACGCGGAATTCCGACAACGGCCCCACGAACGCGACCATCGACGGTTTGGCCTTGGCCGCCGCGTCGGAAGCGGCGGTCGGGGTCACGTGCAAAGTGCCGCGCGGGTTGCTCAGCAGTCCACAGGTGATCGCGTAGTCGCCGGGAAGCAGGTTGGCGTTGATGACCTGACTCAGGCCCGGCGCGATGTTCTCCCGTTCTTCGACCACCAGCACGCCGTCGAGGATTTCCCATTCAACGGCCCGATCCGAGCGATTGACGATACGGAAACTGGCGCGGCCCGCCGGAACGGTCAGCGCATTCGGCTCACAGCTGTGCGAGTGAATGGTCACCAGCACTTCATCATGGTTGGTCTGGCGCTTGGCGGCGGCCATTTTCGAGGCGTAGTAGAACAGGCCACCGGCGGCGATCATCACGATCACCGAACCGGCCACCGCCCAGCGCAAGGCGCGGGGAGGCAAGGCCTGGAGAGGGGCTTGATTTGGCATGGGTGCCCTTACTGGCTGGAAACGGAAGAGGGTTGTTCAGCGAGTGCGGGCGCAGGGAGAAAAAACATCACCAGCGCCACTACCAGGTAAATCAGATAGGCCCCGAGGGTGCTGACCGTCGGCGCGTCCTGGTAACCGAACATGCCGGCCAGCACCGAACCTACCGGGCCGTCCATCGGCAGCGTCGCACTGAAATCGAAGAGCACGGTTTGCAGGTGATTCCACACCCCGGCCTCATGCAGCGCCTGCACCGAGTTGGCGAGAATGCCGGCCGCGACCACCAGGATGAACAGACCGGTCCAGCGGAAGAATGCGCCGAGGTTCAAGCGCATGCTGCCGGTGTAAATGAGGAACCCGACGATGACCGCAAGGATCAGGCCGAGGAGGGCGCCAATCGGCGCTGCCGGGCCTTCGCTCTGCTGGAACACCGCGAGCAGGAAGAACACCGTTTCCAGACCCTCGCGGGCCACGGCGAAAAACACCATGGCGATCAGCGCGGTCACCTGATGTTTGGAGCCGGTCAGCGCGTGATCGAGGGAGACGTGCAGCGAGTGCTTGATCGAACGCGCCACTTTGCGCATCCAGAACACCATCGAGCTGAGAATGCCGACGGCCACCAGGCCGACCACGCCTTCAAACAGTTCCTGTTGTTTCTGCGGGAACTCGGCGCTCACCAGTTCCAGACCACCGCCCACCAGCAGGGCCAGCGCAACGGCGAGGAACACGCCGATCCACACCGCGGGCATCCACTGGCCACGGCCTGTCTGCTTGAGGTAGCTGGCGATGATGCCAACGATCAATGCAGCTTCAATGCCTTCGCGCAGCATGATCAAAAAAGGGACAAGCATTCAGCACCGTCGCGAAATTAGATAGGGTGCTAATTTGTAACATAATGACACTAATTCCCAAATGGCATTCATTGGCATTTACCTGAACCTAACCTGAACAACTCTGAAGATCACACTAATCCCTGTGGGAGCGGGCTTGCCCGCGATGGCGGAGTGTCAGTCGACATTTATTTTGAATATGCAGCCGTCATCGCGGGCAAGCCCGCTCCCACAGGGATTTTGGCTGTCCATGGGATCTGCATTGAACTGACGGCTGCGCTAATATGCCGGCACTCAAACAAGAACAAGGCCCACCTCGCTCAATGTCGGAAAAAGACACCATCGCCATTCAACTGGTGCGCGAAGCCCTGTTGCAAAGCTGCGCCCCTGGAGCCGCCACCGACGAGGTGTTGAACAAGGTCGGCATCGATCCGGCGCTGCTGCACACCACCGATGCCCGGGTCCCGGCCACTGCCTATGCGCGGCTATGGCGCTTGCTCGCCCGGCGCGGGGATGACGAGTTTTTTGGCATGGACCCGCGCAAGCTCAAGTCCGGCAGCCTTGAGTTTCTCTGTCGCAGCTCGATGATCCAGCCGAGCCTGGCGGCCGGCCTGACCTCAGGCCTGAGTTTTCTGTCGTTGATGCTCGAACGCATGCCCGCGCAGTTGGTTCATCAGCAAAGCCTGGCGGAGATCGTGTTGCTGGAAGACGACCAGGACCCGCGCCGCGCCTTTACCTATTTCACTTACTGGATGATCGTGCATGGTGTCGCCTGTTGGTTGGCCGGGCGACGTATACCGATTCTGGCCATCGAACTGCGCTGCCCGGAGCCGGATTTCTGCGATGACTATCAGGTGATGTTCTCCGAGAACCTGCGATTCGATCGGCCTCGCACGCGGATGATTTTCTCGGCCGATTGCCTGGACCTGCCGATCAAGCGCAGCCCGGAAGAGCTCAAGCGGTTCCTGGCCCATGCGCCGGCGAATATTCTGGTCAAGTACCGCGACCCGGAAAGCCTGGCGAGCCGGATCAAGCATGATCTGCGGCAGTTGCCTGCCGAACAGTGGCCGGAGACTGAACCGCTGGCGCAACAACTGTGCATGTCGGCCTCGACCTTGCGCCGGCGGCTGGCGGAAGAAGGGCAGACTTATCAAGGGCTCAAGGACAGCGTGCGCAAGGAATTGGCGATTGTGTGGCTGGCCGAGCCGCACATCAGCTTCGCCGAAATCGCTGCGCGGTTGGGGTTTGCGGATGCGAGTTCGTTCTACAAGGCGTTTCGCAAGTGGTCGGGGTCGAATCCGGGGCATTACCGGAGCTTGATCCTCAACGAAGCACACTGATCCGGATTCTGTGTTGACAGGGCTGACGCCATCGCGAGCAGGCCCGGAAAGGCAACCCACCTCTTGAACCTTGGCCAAACCAGTCAGACAACTTGATAGCTTTGACCATTGCCCCGATCACCGCGCGGGGCGAGTATTTCTGTGGTTTTTACGGTTCCCCCAACCTAACAAAAATACAGAGGGATTCTGGCAATGCGCGATTACTTGTCTGCCACGTCACAGTTCAATTATCAGCACACCGTCGACGCCGCTCTTGCCGGTGATTTGACTGCCCTCAACGCCTGCGTCGAGTGTTGCGACCGGCATGCCTTGCCGGGGCGCATTGCGCTGTTCTGGGAAGGCCGCGACGGCGCCAGCGCGACGTACACCTTCAGCGACCTGCAGGACAAGGCCGCGCGTTTTGCCAATTTCCTCCTGGCCCAAGGCGTGAAGAGGGGCGACAAGGTCGCCGGCCTCTTGCCACGCAACATTGAATTATTGATCACCGTCTTCGCGACCTGGCGCATCGGCGCGGTCTATCAGCCGCTGTTCACCGCCTTCGGCCCGAAAGCCATCGAGCACCGTCTCAGTAGCTCCGGCGCCAAAGTGGTGGTCACCGACGCGGTCAACCGCCCCAAACTCGCTGAAGTTGCTGACTGCCCGACCATCGTCACCGTCGGCGGTGCGAAAGGCCAAGGCATTGTCCGTGGCGATTACAGTTTCTGGGCCGAACTGGCCAATTACTCCGCCGAGTGCGAACCGGTGCTGCTGACCGGCGAAGACCCGTTCCTGCTGATGTTCACCTCGGGCACCACCGGCCCGTCGAAAGCCTTGTCGGTGCCGCTCAAGGCCATCGTCGCCTTCGAAAGCTACACCCGCGACGCCGTAGACCTGCGCCCCGAAGACGCGTTCTGGAACGTGGCCGATCCGGGCTGGGCCTACGGCATCTATTTCGGCGTTACCGGGCCGATGGCGATGGGGCATCCGATCACCTTTTACGACGGCCCGTTCACCCTCGAAAGCACCTGCCGGGTCATCAACAAATACCGCATCACTAACCTCACCGGTTCCCCGACGGCCTACCGCTTGCTGATTGCCGGCGGCGATGAATTCGCCAAATCGATCAAGGGCAAACTGCGCATTGTCAGCAGCGCCGGCGAGCCGCTGAATCCGGAAGTGATCCGCTGGTTCGCCGACAACCTCGGCGTGGTCATTCACGACCACTACGGGCAGACCGAACTGGGCATGGTCCTGTGCAATCACCACGGCCTGGAACACCCGATCCACATGGGCGCCGCCGGTTTCGCCTCGCCGGGTCACCGCATCGTGGTGCTCGACGACGAATACAAGGAACTCGGCGTCGGTCAGCCCGGCATCCTCGCCATCGACCGTACCCAGTCACCGATGTGCTGGTTCGCCGGTTACGAAGGCGCGCCAACCAAAGCGTTCGTCGGCAACTATTACCTGAGCGGTGACACCGTCGAGTGGAACCCGGACGGCAGCATCAGCTTCGTCGGCCGCAGCGATGACGTGATTACCACCTCCGGTTACCGCGTTGGCCCGTTCGACGTGGAAAGTGCGCTGATCGAACACCCGGCCGTGATCGAAGCCGCCGTCGTCGGCAAACCCGATCCGGAGCGTACCGAACTGGTGAAAGCCTTCGTGGTGATTTGTGAGCAATACCGCGCGACGCCGGAACTGGCCGAAGAACTGCGCCAACACGTGCGCAAGCGTCTGGCGGCGCATTCGTACCCGCGTGAAATCGAATTTGTCAGCGAGTTGCCGAAAACCCCAAGCGGCAAATTGCAGCGCTTTATCTTGCGCAACCAGGAAATCGCAAAGGCTCAAGAGGCCGCCGCGAAGAACGTTTCAGCTTGAATCAAGGAAACAATGATGCAGATCGAAAACAAGGTTTTTCTCGTCACCGGCGGTGCGTCGGGCCTCGGTGCGGCCACCGCTGAAATGCTGGTCGCAGCGGGCGCGAAAGTGATGCTGGTGGACATGAACGCCGAGGCCGTTGCGGCACAGGCTGAACGTCTCGGTGCGCAAAGCGTGGTGGCGGACATCAGCGACGAAGCTGCCGCCGAAGCTGCCGTGCAAGCGACGGTAAAAGCCTTTGGCGGCCTCAACGGTCTGGTCAACTGCGCCGGCATCGTGCGGGGCGAGAAGATCCTCGGCAAGAACGGCCCGCACGCGCTGGCCAGTTTCAGCCAGGTGATCAACGTCAACCTGATCGGCAGCTTCAACATGCTGCGTCTGGCGTCGGCGGCCATCGCCGAAACCGAAGCGGATGCCGACGGCGAGCGCGGCGTGATCATCAACACCGCATCGGCGGCCGCGTACGATGGCCAGATCGGTCAGGCGGCTTATGCAGCGTCCAAAGGCGCGATCGTCAGCCTGACCTTGCCCGCCGCCCGTGAACTGGCGCGCTTCGGCATCCGCGTGATGACCATCGCCCCGGGCATTTTCGAAACCCCGATGATGGCCGGCATGACCCCGGAAGTCCGCGCCTCCCTGGCGGCCGGCGTGCCATTTCCGCCGCGCCTGGGCAAACCGGACGAGTATGCCGCGCTGGTCAGGCATATCATTGAAAACAGCATGCTCAATGGCGAGGTGATCCGTCTCGACGGTGCCTTGCGCATGGCCGCCAAATAAGGAGGATTTGTCATGACTACTTCCAACGATCCTATTGTTATCGTCAGCGCCGTCCGCACTCCGATGGGCGGTTTTCAGGGCGAACTGAAAAGCCTGACCGCACCGCAACTCGGTGCCGCTGCGATTCGTGCAGCGGTCGAACGCGCCGGTATCGCCCCTGAATCGGTCGAAGAAGTGCTGTTTGGCTGCGTACTGCCCGCCGGTCTCGGCCAGGCACCGGCGCGCCAGGCCGCGTTGGGCGCGGGGCTGGATAAATCGACCCGCTGCACCACGCTGAACAAGATGTGCGGCTCGGGCATGGAAGCGGCGATTCTGGCCCACGACATGCTCGTCGCCGGCAGCGCCGACGTGGTCGTTGCGGGCGGCATGGAAAGCATGTCCAACGCGCCGTACCTGCTGGACCGCGCCCGTAGCGGTTACCGCATGGGCCATGGCCGCGTGCTCGATTCGATGTTCCTCGACGGCCTCGAAGACGCCTACGACAAGGGCCGCCTGATGGGCACCTTCGCCGAGGATTGCGCCGAAACCAACGGTTTCAGCCGCGAAGCCCAGGACGCGTTTGCCATCGCCTCGACCACCCGCGCACAGCAGGCGATCAAGGATGGCAACTTCAAGGACGAGATCGTGCCGATCACGGTGACCGTCGGCAAAGAACAGGTGCTGATCAGCAACGACGAACAGCCGCCAAAAGCCAAGCTGGACAAGATCACTTCGCTGAAACCGGCGTTCCGCGAGGGCGGCACGGTGACGGCGGCCAACTCCAGTTCGATCTCCGACGGTGCGGCGGCGCTGGTGCTGATGCGCCGGTCCGAAGCACAGAAACAAGGTCTGAAACCGCTGGCAGTGATTCACGGCCACGCCGCGTTTGCCGACACCCCGGGCCTGTTCCCGGTGGCGCCGGTGGGTGCGATCAAGAAGCTGCTGAAGAAAACCGGCTGGTCCGTGGATGACGTCGAGTTGTTCGAAGTCAACGAAGCGTTCGCCGTCGTCAGCCTCGTGACCATGACCAAACTGGAAATCCCCCACGAGAAAATCAACGTCCACGGCGGCGCTTGCGCCTTGGGCCACCCGATTGGTGCGTCTGGTGCGCGGATCCTCGTGACCTTGCTCTCGGCCCTGCGCCAGAAAGGCCTGAAACGCGGCGTTGCAGCGATCTGCATCGGCGGCGGTGAAGCCACGGCCATGGCGGTGGAATGCCTCTACTAAGGCTGACGCAAGCCCCTGTGGGAGCGGGCTTTGTGGCGAGGGGGCTTGCCCCCGTTCGAGTGCGCAGCGCTCGCAGATTCTTGGGGCCGCTACGCGGCCCAACGGGGGCAAGCCCCCTCGCCACAAGACTCCCCCAGGTTCTGTGTCTTGACCCATTTAAGGATTTGGCATGATTCCCAATGACGAACAACTTCAGATCAGCGACGCCGCCCGGCAATTCGCCCAGGAACGGCTGAAACCGTTCGCTGCCGAGTGGGACCGCGAGCATCGCTTCCCCAAGGAAGCCATCGGCGAGATGGCCGAGCTGGGTTTCTTCGGCATGCTGGTGCCGGAGGAGTGGGGCGGTTGCGACACCGGTTACCTGGCCTACGCCATGGCCCTGGAAGAGATCGCGGCCGGTGACGGCGCCTGTTCGACCATCATGAGCGTGCACAACTCGGTCGGTTGCGTGCCGATCCTCAAGTACGGCAACGACGATCAGAAAGAACGCTTCCTCAAGCCATTGGCCAGCGGTGCGATGCTCGGCGCCTTTGCCCTGACGGAACCGCAAGCCGGCTCCGACGCCAGCGGCCTGAAAACCCGCGCGCGCCTGGAAGGCGATCACTACGTGCTCAACGGCTGCAAGCAGTTCATCACCTCCGGGCAGAACGCCGGGGTGGTGATCGTATTCGCGGTGACCGACCCGAGTGCCGGCAAGCGCGGCATTACGGCGCTGATCGTGCCGACCGATTCGCCGGGCTACAAAGTCGCCCGAGTCGAAGACAAACTCGGCCAGCACGCCTCCGACACCTGTCAGATCCTCTTCGAAGACGTCAAAGTGCCGGTGGCCAATCGTTTGGGTGAGGAGGGCGAGGGTTACCGGATCGCCCTGGCCAACCTCGAAGGCGGCCGTGTCGGCATCGCTTCGCAATCGGTGGGTATGGCCCGCGCCGCGTTTGAAGCGGCTCGCGACTACGCCCGTGAACGCGAGAGCTTCGGCAAACCGATCATCGAACATCAAGCCGTAGCCTTCCGCCTGGCGGACATGGCGACGCAAATCGCCGTCGCCCGGCAGATGGTGCATTACGCAGCGGCACTGAGGGACAGCGGCAAACCGGCCTTGGTCGAAGCGTCCATGGCCAAGCTGTTCGCCTCGGAAATGGCCGAGAAGGTCTGCTCCTCGGCGTTGCAAACCCTCGGCGGTTACGGTTACCTGAACGACTTCCCGCTGGAGCGGATCTACCGCGACGTGCGGGTGTGCCAGATCTACGAAGGCACCAGCGATATTCAACGCATGGTTATTTCGCGCAATCTTTAAAAGGAGTCCATTTGTGAGCTACGAAACGATTTTGCTGGAAACCCATGGTCGCGTCGGCCTGATCACCCTCAACCGTCCGCAGGCGCTAAACGCGTTGAATGCGCAGATCGTCAGCGAACTGAACCACGCCCTCGATGGCCTGGAAGCCGATTCGAACATTGGCTGCATCGTGCTGACCGGCTCCAAAAAAGCCTTCGCCGCCGGTGCCGACATCAAGGAAATGGCCGAGCTGACCTACCCGCAGATCTATCTGGACGACCTGTTCAGCGACAGCGATCGCGTGGCCAACCGCCGCAAGCCGATCATCGCCGCGGTCAACGGTTTTGCCCTGGGCGGCGGCTGTGAACTGGCGCTGATGTGCGATTTCATCCTTGCCGGCGATAACGCGAAATTCGGCCAGCCGGAAATCAACCTCGGCGTGCTGCCGGGCATGGGCGGCACCCAGCGCCTGACCCGCGCCGTGGGCAAGGCCAAGGCCATGGAAATGTGCCTGAGCGGGCGTTTGATTGATGCAGTGGAAGCCGAGCGTTGCGGGATTGTCGCGCGGATCGTACCGGCAGATGAATTGCTGGAAGAAGCCCTGAAAGTCGCGACATTGATTGCCAAGAAGTCGCTGCCGATTGCAATGATGGTCAAGGAAAGCGTCAACCGCGCGTTTGAAGTGAGCCTGTCGGAAGGCGTGCGCTTTGAGCGTCGGGTGTTCCATGCGGCGTTTGCGACGCAGGATCAGAAGGAAGGGATGGCGGCGTTTATTGCCAAGCGTGAAGCCGAGTTCACCGGTAAGTGATATTGCGGGGGTGGCCTTGAAATCCACCCCCTCACCCTAACCCTCTCCCCAGAGGGGCGAGGGAACTGACCGATGTGATTGTAGAAAATTGGCGACCTGAAATATCAGGTCGAACTCAAGTTTTGAAAAGCTTGAAGATCTGCTCCCTTTCCCCCTCTCCCCTATGGGGAGAGAGCTGGGGTGAGGGGTGGATTTCAAGACCACCCCCCAATTCCAGCCATCACACTAAGTAATGCTTCAACTCCCGAGCTATCACCATCCGCTGTATCTCGCTCGACCCCTCATAAATCTGCGTGATCCGCGCATCCCGGTAATAACGCTCCACCGGGTAATCCTCCAGATACCCATACCCGCCATGAATCTGCATCGCCGACGAGCAGACCTTCTCGGCCATCTCCGACGCAAACAGCTTGGCCTGTGAAGCCTCGGACAGACACGGCTTGCCGGCACTGCGCAACCGCGCCGCGTGCAGGATCAGCAAACGTGCGGCATTCAGCCGGGTGTGCATATCGGCCAGCATATTGGCGATGCTCTGGTGCTCGATGATCGGCTTGTCGAACTGCACCCGATCCCGCGAGTAAGCCAGCGCCGCTTCGAACGCTGCGCGTGCAATGCCTAACGCTTGTGCGGCGATGCCGATGCGTCCGCCTTCGAGGTTGGACAGGGCGATGGCCAGCCCTTTGCCGCGATCACCCAACAGGTTGGCTTCGGGAATCGTGCAGTTGTTCAACGTTACCGCACAGGTGTCGGAGGCGCGAATGCCCATCTTGTGTTCGGTGCGGTCGACGATAAAACCGGCGGTGTCGGTCGGCACCAGGAACGCCGAGATGCCGCGCTTGCCCAGGTCCGGATCGGTCACGGCAAAGACAATCGCCAGTTTCGCCCGTTTGCCATTGCTGACGAATTGCTTGGCGCCATTGATTACCCATTGGCCGTCGCGCAGTTCGGCGCGGGTGCGCAGGTTGTGGGCTTCGGAACCGGCTTGCGGCTCGGTCAGGCAGAAGCAGCCGATCGCCTGGCCGCTGGCCAGGTCCGGCAGCCAGGTCTGTTTCTGTTCTTCGGTGCCGTAATTGAGCACCGGGCCGCAGCCCACGGAATTATGGATGCTCATCAGCGCGCCAGTGGCGCCGTCACCGGCCGAAATCTCTTCCACCGCCAGGGCGTAGGTGACGTAGTCGACATAGGTGCCGCCCCATTCTTCCGGCACCACCATGCCTAGCAGACCCAACTCGCCCATCTTCGCCACCAGGCCGTCATCGATCCAGCCGGCCTTTTCCCAGGCTTGCGCGTGGGGCGCGATTTCGCCGCGGGCAAAGTCCCGGGCCATGTCGCGGATCATGACTTGTTCTTCGCTCAATTCGATATCGTGCATGGCTCAGCTCCCGCTCTGGTCAAAACCGCTGAAGAAACTCGCGACGTGCTCGGCGTACAGCGCCTGCAAGGTCGGCGGGTTCCAACGCGGTTTTTTGTCTTTATCGATCAGCAAGGCGCGCACGCCTTCGATCAGGTCGCCGCGCTCGAACCACTGACGGTCCAGGTGCAGCTCAAGGGCGAAGCAGTCTTCGAGACTCAAGTGCCGACCGCGACGCAGCATCTCCAGGGTCACGCCCATCGCCAGCGGCGAACGGCTTTCCAGCAGATCCGCCGTGGTCGTCGCCCATTCATGGCTGTCGGCGACCGTCACTTCGCGCAGTTGCTCAACAATACTCGGCACGTCGGGCAGGGCGAAGAAGTGATCGATGGCCGGGCGCAACGCTTCCAATGGCGCATCGGGCAGTTGTTGCACCGCGAGTTTCGCCAGCAAGCCTTGCAGGTCCTTGAGCGGCGTATCGCTCCATTCGAGCTGATCGAGTTGCTCGTCGAGGGTGCTGAGTTTTTCGCTTTCCAGGTACCAGTCGGCCAGACCGCAATAGAGCGCATCGGCCGCGCGGATCTGCACACCGCTGACGCCCAGATAAATCCCCAGTTCACCGGGAATCCGTGGCAGGAAGTGACTGCCGCCGACGTCCGGGAAATAACCGATGGCTACTTCCGGCATCGCCAGACGGCTTTTCTCGGTAACCACCCGCAAGTCAGCGCCTTGCACCAGGCCCATACCGCCGCCGAGGACAAAACCGTCCATCAGGGCCAGCACCGGTTTGCAGTAGTGATGAATGGCGAGGTCGAGGGCGTATTCCTCGACGAAGAAATCCTGGTGCAACGTGTCGCCGCTTTTGAAACTGTCGTACAGCGAGCGAATATCGCCGCCGGCACAGAACGCTTTGTCGCCGGCACCGCGCAAGACCACCGCGTGTACGTTGGAATCCAACGCCCAGGCATCAAGCTGGCGCTGCAGGTGGCGGACCATGTCGAGGGTAATGGCGTTGAGACCGGCGGGGCGATTGAGGGTCAGGTGACCGACGTGGTTGCGAACCTCGGCCAGCACTTCGTTTCGGGTGGCATCCATGGACCAAGTCCCCTTCGATGAAACCTGAGCAGTCATCACTAACTCCCTGCTTTTATTGTTCTTTATAGAGAAGCTCGCGCGCGAGCGATGCTGGATCGTAACAGTGCAAATTTGTGATGTACAACCGGGATATGTGCAGGTGCTTCCTGCATATTTGCATGGCTCTAAATGGGGGAGGCGTGTCGTCAGGAACTTTGGCTCAGGACTTCACTAATGCTGTGATGTTTCGCATGCAAGTCACTGATATGGATCAGTTGTTCAAGGTCTTCCGGGGTGACGTCGAAGAACGCTTCCGTTCAGCCAGGGCGAGAATTAAACAGCGTTGTTTAATAGACATCTTCAGAAACTCACTCAGGCTACACATCCTTGCGTCGTTGCCTACGACTGCGCCAGAATTCGCCGGCTTGTGCGCCTTGGGCCTGGGTTTTATCGTTTCCCCGTCGCTGAAGAACAGCGATGGGGTTTGGTAGCCCGGTTTTTCACAAGAGTGCAACGCACCATAAATTGAGGCGTCTTTTCGTCTCGACTTTTATGGTGGTCATGCACAGGGCGTCTTCGGACGCGCCGGTTTCCTTGTGCCCGGTCTACCAACCTGCGTATGGCCACCACCCTTTGTTTGGTAGCGAGGGTGATGGCTCCTTTTTTGGTAGCACAAGGAGTTTCACCTATGTTCAAACCAACACCCAACCTACCCGAAACCGACGACGTTTCCCCCCACGAATCCACCGATTACAAAAAGCTCAACGAAGCCGCCGAGCGAGCCCTCGACTTCCATTTCCCATCGAACGCCGACATCAAAGCCACCCCGCGAACACGCAGCACCCTGTTTTCCGTAGACCCAGAGGCCACGACTGAAACCCTGGCGGTGTATCTGGTCGAGACGCTGGCCTCGGTTGATGTGATGGTGCACCAGTTGGTGGATCATCTGGAGGGGGAGTCGCGTTACGCGCTTTTGGGTATTTCTAACAGCATCATGATGGCGGAGATTACGGCGAACCGGGTGCTGGATAACGTCGGCCCGCAGGGCTAGCTTCAATTCTGAAGAGAGAACTTACCTGAGGTGGTCCACTTACCTGTGGCGAGGGAGCTTGCTCCCGCTCGGCTGCGCAGCAGTCGTAAACCGGATGACGCGGTGTGTCCGAAAGTTTCGCGGTTGCAGTTTTGGGGCTGCTTCGCAGCCCAGCGGGAGCAAGCTCCCTCGCCACAGGGTTTTCAGCGTTTGGCATCATCAGAGCCCGCCGGGAAGTCTAGTTGCAGATTATCGGCAGGCAAGGTGACGTGTTGATCGCTGTTCGATCCCTGCGACGCTATGCGCGACGTGACAACACTTCACCAATACTGCGACGTTTAGCGTGCAACTCACTGATATGAATCAGTTGTTCAAGGTCTTCCGGCGTGACATCGAAGAACGCTTCCATCTCCGCCAACGCCAGTTTCAAGTCCTGCGCGGTGATCGCCTGACTGTCGATCGGCGGATGATCGGCCGGCACCACGGCCACCGGTTCTGCGGCACGTTTGGGGTAGCGAATGCGCGTCAGGTTGTTATAGGCCAGGGCGCTGAGCAGCATGGTCAATGCGGCGAGCATCACCGCGCCGAGAGCTTTCCAGTCCAGCGCGATGGTCGCCGGGTCGGCCAACACCAACAGCAGCGCCAACGCCCCGGCCGGCGGATGCAGGCAACGCAACCAGCACATCAGAATCAGCGCCATGCCGGCCGCCAGGCAAGCACTGCCGAGGGTTCGCCCCAGTACGTGAGCGACAAGTAGCGCCACAACGCCGGCGCTCAAGTATCCGCCGAGAATCGACCACGGCTGCGCGAGGGCACCGGAGGACACCGCGAACAGCAGCACCGCCGAGGCACCCAGCGGCCCGATCAGATGCTGGGCCACTTCCATGCCGAACACTTGAGCGCACAGCCAGACGCTGAACAGCGTTCCCAAGGACATGCCAATGGCGGCGCGGCTCCATTCGGAAGGACGGGTGTTGACGGCGGCGGGTAACCAGCGAGCGAGCATGAGACAAACGTTCCGTTGGTAAAAATTCAGGAAAAAAAAAGGCTTAGCTGGGAAACCCAGAAAGCCCTTGAAAGAGTTCCAACTATTGGGGGAGGAACGGGACACAGTGTGCCGTTCATTGCCGATGCTGACAAATTCATATTAATGCAGTTTGAGTGCATTATTTTTGTTGTAAAGCGACGCGGCGGCCACTCATGAAACACAGGAACCCACCCATGGCTGTTAACGCGCTCAATGCGTAAAACATCGTCGGTGCCGGCGTGTGCATCAGCAGGAATCCGCAAATCACCGGGCTCAGCGCACCGCCGAGGGCCGCGAGGTTCTGTGCGCCGTAGTAACTGCCGCGCAGTTCTTCCGGGGCCAGGGTGTCGACGAAGAGGAATTCGGCGGGGTAAATGATCATTTCGCCGAGGGTGAAGATGAACATCGCCACGCACCAGCTCACCAGACTGTCGGCCAGGCTGAAGCCGATCAGCCCGACGATGAACAGGCTGGTGCCGCCCGCGATCCAGTAACGCAGTTGTTCGCGCTTGAGGAAACGACCGATCTGGTATTGCAGCAGGATTACGCTGATGGCGTTGCAGGCGAGCAGGGCAGCCATGGTTTCCAGCGCCCGTTTGGAGTCGTGAGTCACCAGCAGGTATTGCGACAGGTACAAGGTGAAGCGGCCGTGGACCACGGTGCTGAGCAGGCAGCCGAAGGTGAACATGATCAGGGTGCGGTCGTTTTTCAGGGTGATCAGCGTCTTGAGAAAACTCTGGGGCTGGCCAATTGCAGGTGACTGGGCCGAGTCCTTGGGAATCCCGATCATCAGGAAAATACTGAAGAACGCGATGCCGCCGGCAATCAGGAATGGCGCAATCGGGTACACGCCGGCAATCACCACGCCGAGCATCGGGCCGGTGGCATAGCCGATGTTGGTCAGGGTGTAGCGCAGCGAAAAGGCCTTGGCGCGTTGGCCCATGGGCAGGTTTTCGCTGAGGATCGCCTTCGAACCGATCAGGAACAGCGCCGAGGCGGTTTCGGTGATCACCAGGGTGGCGGTGGTCAGGTAGAGGTTTTCGGCAAAGGTCAGCAGCACGAAACCGATGGCGCTGGAGAGCATGGCGAGGATCAGCAGCCGGCGCTTTTCGAGGCGGTCGATGATGTAACCGCCGTAGAGCGCGAGCAGGGTGGCGATGAACACCGCGATACCCAGCAACAAGCCGACGTCTTGTTGGTTGAGGCCGAGCTTGTTGCTCAGGAACAAGGTGAGCAGCGGGCTGGTGATGGCGCGGCTGACGACGATGGTCAGCGAAACGATCATCAACCGGCGGATTACGAGCGAGTAAGTGGCCACGGTGGTGCGGATGTCCTTATTTTGGTGTTTGGCTTGGGATCCACCCCTCACCCTAACCCTCTCCCCAGAGGGGCGAGGGGACTGATCGATGTGTTTTTCGAGTTACATCGACCTGAAACTCCGAGTCGAATTCAGGTTTGAAGAGCATGAAGATCAGCTCCCTTTCCCCTCTCCCCTGTGGGGAGAGGGCTGGGGTGAGGGGTGGTTTTAACGACCACCCAAACCCCCAAGCCATGCACCCAGTGCCTCGACAGATTCCAGCTCTTCAACCCGCCACAATTGCTCAAGCAGTTCTGCCGCTTGCTCCCGCGGCATCACCCGCGACGCCAGACTGAAAAACTTCTCCTCCAGCGCCGCATCACTCAACGGATTCCCCGGCGCACCCAATGGCGGGTCGACACACAGGCTCGCCTGCCGACCATCCAAGGTCCGCACGCTGACAACGGGCTCGCCATCCTCGAACAGTTGCGGGTCCACTTCAAGACGAATGCGCGACATCCAGTGGGCAATCCGCGGATCGCTCCGTTGTGCTTCGTCATACGCCTCCAGCCGGCAATGCCCATGCACCAGCCGAGCGGCGAGGGCATACGGCAGGCTCATCTGCGCTGCCGCCAGGGTGCGGACCTCCTGGCCACCGCACATGTCCTGAAGAAACCCGCACACCGAAACGTCGATGTCTTCAATCTGATCGGCGCGGACCTGCAGTTGATCCAGCAACAACCCCAACGCATCGATCGCCGAATGCGTCCCCCGGCACGCGGCGTACGGCTTGATCGAGCAGCGCGCGAGTTTCCACACGACGCCCAGATCCGCATCGAGTGCGCTCGGGTCTGAAGCCACGCCGGCCAGGGTTCTGAGAAACCCGCCCCAGGCATCCTCGAACAACTTCTTCGGCCCGCTGATGCCTTGTTGAGCAAACCGCGCCGCCAGCAATCCACCTTCGGCCGCGCGACCGCTGTGCAGCTTTTTACTCTGCGAGCCGTCGTGGATGAAGGCCCATAAACCACCGCTGAAACTTCCAGCGATGCCGAGTGCCGACACGGTTTGCGCGACGTCCAGGCCGAGAATCCGCGCACTCGCCGCTGCTGCGCCGAACACCCCGCAAGTCGCGGTCGAATGCCAGCCCGCGCCGTTGTGCGCCGAGTAGCCGCCGCAGGCTTCGAGCACGCGACGGCTGACTTCGTAGCCAATTACCACGGCGGTCATCAACTCGCGACCGTTGACCGGTTCCGTTTGCATCGACACCGCAGCCATCACCGCCGGCAGCACCACCGCGCCGGAGTGGTCGCAGCCGCCGGTGTCGTCCAGTTCCAGGGCATGGGCGGCGATGCCGTTGAGGATCGCGGCCTGAGCGGCGCCGACCCGCAGGTCCGTGCCCCAGACCAAGGTGTCGCCGGACTCACCGGTAAACACCAGACGCGCCTGTTTCGCCACTTCGCTGCCAGCCCCGGCCAATGTCACGCCGAAGGTGTCCAGGATGTGCCGTTTGGCTTGCGCCACCAGGGCCGGTGGCAAGTCTTCAAAATTGGTGTCGACGCAAAACTGCGCCAGTCGCTGCATGCGTTCAGTCATACGAGGTAATCCCGATAATGCCGTTCATACACTGATGCCGGGTGATCCTCGGTCACGGGTACGGGGGAATCCGCCCACCATTGCGCGACCTCGCCAGCCGTGGCGATCCACACATCATCGTGCTGCTGGATGCCCTGGAGCAGTTCTCGCAACACGCCAATCCGCCCCGGCGTGGCGATGATTTCCGGGTGCAGGCGCAGCACGTAACACAGGCCAAACCGATGAAACCCGGCGAAGTCCATTTGCAGGTTGCCCAGGGTGTGGCTGTAAGAGGCGATTCGCGATTGCGCCGGCGGCACCGCCGGGCTGAGGTTGAAGGCGAAGTAGGGTTCGTCTTCCAGTTCGTAGTGCAACGGCAGCTCGATCACTTCGGGTGCCGTGGGGTGGGCGAACGGCAAATCATCGCCGCGCCACGATGAGGACCAGCGAATGCCTTGGTCCCTCAACGCCTCGATGAAGCCCGGCGCACCATTACCGGCCGGGATGCGGAACCCGGTTGGCCGCTGGCCGGTCAATGCCGTCAGTGCGTCGCATCCTTTGGCGATCTCGGCGTTTTGTTCAGCGAGATCGAGCAGGTCGTAGTTCTGATGGCGATAGCCGGCGCAGGCGATTTCATGCCCGCCGGCCTGGATCGCCTTGATGTGTTCCGGGTTTTCCTCGGCGACGATGCCGGGAATGCACCAACTGCTTTTTACGCCGAGTTCGGCGAACAAACCGAGTAAACGGTCGACGCCGCGTTGGCTGCCGTAACGCCAGACCGACAGCGTCTTGTCGCGCCCGGCGACTTCCGGCGCTTGGGTCAGGATGCCGTGGACGTCGTTGTAATCGACGGTCAGGACCACGGCGCAGCGGTAGCTTTTTGGCCAGACGGTGGAATCAGCCATGGTGATGCTCCTTGAGCCACCACTGGGCGACTTCGCGGCAGGTGGCGAACCACACGTCGTCGCGCTGACGCATGTGTTCGAAGAGTTTCTCCAGCAGCAGGATGCGCCCGGGTTTGCCGGTGATTTTGGGGTGGAACAGGGTGGTCAGGCACAGGCCCTCGTTCATGGCGCCGTCGTATTCGCGGCACCAGTTGTCGAGGGTCAGTTCGTAGCTGGCGGTGCGGTCCAGCCCGCAAGGAAAGTCCGGCGCACGGGTGTAGGCGAGGGAGGCGTAGTCGTCCATTTCCCAGCGGCCGGGGATTTCCACCAGTGGCGTTTCATGGCCCGGCACTTTCACCAGGTACGGGCGGTCATCGCCGCGCATGCTGCTGGAGTAGGTCACGCCGGCTTCCACCAGCATGGCCGGGGTCTCGGCTCGCCAGTCACCGGACGGGGTGCGGAAACCTTCGGCGCGGATGTTCAGGTGCTTCCAGAACACCTCGCGGGATTTCTTCATGACGTCCTTTTGCTGTTCCAGCGTCAGGGCGTAAAAGGATTCGTGTTTGTAGCCGTGGTACGCCACCTCATGCCCGCGCTCGACAATCGCCTGGCACTGCTTTGGCCAGTTTTCCACGACCCAGGCCGGGACGAAAAACGTCGTCGGGATCCTGTAGTCGTCGAGCAGATCGAGGATGCGTGGCAAGGCCCGATAGGGGCCGTAACCGCCGAAACCGAAATACTCAGGCTTGCGCCAGATCGAGCCGTTGAGCATCGCATCGCCAGTCGGGCCATCAAGGTCGAAGGCCAGGGCGAGGCAGGCTTTGTGCTGGTCGGGCCAAGTGGGTTGGGGTGAGGAGGACATCGTTGTGGCGCTCCGGTTGTTGATCGTTGGTGCGGTCAAAATCGACCCCTCACCCCAACCCTCTCCCCAAAGGGGAGAGGGGGGAAAGGGGGCCGATCTCCAGGGTTTTCAAAACCTGAGCTCGACTCGGTAATGCAGGTCGCAGAATTTCGAAAGATCACCTCGGTCAGCCCCCTCGCCCCCTTGGGGAGAGGGTTGGGGTGAGGGGGCGATTTCGAACCAGATTACTTGCCGGCGTTGATGGTCACGGTTTTGATTGCACCCAGTTCCAGATCCCATTTTTTCAGGATGGTCTGGTAAGTGCCGTCATCCACCATGCTCTGCAATGCCACCTTCAACGCCTCACTCAGCTCAGGCTTTTTCTTGCTCACGCCAAGGCCTGTGAACTGCTGGGAGATCGGCAGGCCCACGGTCTTGTACATATCCTTTTCCTGAGTCTTGAGATACGGCAGGGTCTCGCTGCCCTGCATCGCCGCATCGATACGGCTCTGGCGCAGTTGCGCGCGGGCGTCGGCCGAGCCTTCGGTGCCGACGACCACGATGGCCGGTTTGCCGGCGGCTTCGCAGTGGGCCTTGCTGTATTCAGCGATTTCCGCCGGGAAGGTGGTACGGCGGCTGGTGCCGACTTTCTTGCCGCACAGGTCGGTGATCTCGTTGAAGTCCTTGTTCTTCTGCAAGGTGTAGAACTGCGGGCCGCTGGTAAAGTAGTCGACGAAGGTCACGCTGGCCTGGCGCTCGGCGGTGTCGGTCATGCCCGACATGACCATGTCCACGCGGTCAGTGGTCAGCGCATTGATCATTTGCTCGAAGCCGGTTTCCTGCCATTTGATCTTCACGCCCAGACGTTCGGCCAGGGCATTGCCCAGGTCAACGTCGAGACCGGTGAGGGTGTTGGTGGCCGGGTCCTTGAAATCCATCGGCGGGTAGTTCGGCATGATCGCTACCACGACCTCGCCTTTTTCCTTGATGCTGGCCGGTAGCTCGGCGGCGAAGGCGAAGCCGCAAGACATAACGCTTGCGAGTACTGCGGGGATAACTATGTTCTTCATGGTCGTTCTCTTATGAGTGTTGTTACGCCAGCTGGCGCTTAGGTTCGAACGGCAGAAATGAAGCTTTGGGTGCGCGGGTTTTGCGGACTTATTAGTATTTCTTCGGGGCTTCCAGCCTCCACGATCTGCCCGCCGTCCATGAACACCATGCGGTTGGAAACCTCACGGGCGAAGCCCAGTTCATGGGTGACGACGATCATGGTCATGCCGGTTTGCGCGAGGTCGCGCATCACCGACAGCACCTCACCGACCAGTTCCGGGTCGAGTGCCGAAGTGGGTTCATCGAACAGCATCAGCTTGGGACGCATCGCCAATGCACGAGCAATGGCGACGCGTTGTTGCTGACCACCCGAAAGCTCGATCGGGTAGCTGTCGCGCTTGTCGGCAAGGCCGACGCGGGCGAGCAGTTCCAAGGCTTCTTCGTGCGCCTCTTTGGGCGAGCGCTTGAGCACCTGGCACGGCCCTTCGATGATGTTTTGCAGCACAGTCATGTGCGGGAACAGGTTGAATCGCTGGAACACCATGCCGGTGGACAGGCGTTGACGGGCGATCTGCGCCTCGTTGAGTTCGTGCAGTTTGTTGCCGACGACGCGGTAGCCCACCAGTTCGCCGTCGACCCAGAGGCCGCCCTTGTCGATCTTTTCCAGCTGATTGACGCAACGCAGCAAGGTACTTTTGCCGGAGCCGGACGGGCCGATGATGCACAGCACTTCGCCTTGCTCGACTTCGATGTTGACGTCCTTGAGCGCGTGGAACTGGTCGTAATACTTGTTCAGGCTCACGGCCTTGACGATGCTTCTCATGTTCGACTCCTCAAGAACGCTTGCCGGCGCCGCGAGCGAAACGACGCTCCAGACGGCTTTGACCGAAGGACAGCACGGTGACGGTGGCCAGGTACCAGATACCGGCGACGATCAGCAGCTCCATCACGCGGGCGTTGGCGTAGTAGATGTTCTGGGCGTTGTAGAGCAGTTCGGAGTACTGGATGACGCTCGCCAGCGAAGTCATTTTCACCATGCCGATAAACTCGTTACCGACCGGCGGAATGATTACGCGCATGGCTTGCGGCAGGATGATCCGGCGCAGCGCTTGCAGGCGCGGCATGCCGATTGACTTGGCCGCTTCGTACTGGCCGGTGTCCACCGAGAGCAGCCCGGCACGCACCACCTCGGCGGTGTAAGCGCCCTGGTTGATGCTCAAACCGAGCAGGGCGGCCACGAACGGCGTCATCAGGCTCACGGTGTCCATTTCGAACAGACCCGGGATGCCGATGGTGGGGAAGATCAGCGCCAGGTTGAACCACAACAGCAGTTGCAGAATCAGCGGCGTACCGCGAAACAGCCAGGTGTAGGTCACTGCCACATAACGCAGGATCGGGTTGGCCGACATGCGCATGATCGCCGTGATGACCCCGAAGACGATGCCCAGGGCCATCGCCAGGACCGCCATGACGATGGTGTTGAGCAAACCCCACATGATCGCCTGTGAGGTAAGGAACTGGCCGATGTACGACCATTCGATCTTGCCTTCGGCGAAGGCCCGCACCAGCCCGAGAATCGCAATGACGATCACGGTGGCGAAGAAAATCCGCCCGTAGTAACGCCGGGGGACGTGGTGGTACTGGGTGATGTCGAACTGGTTTTCCGCCAGTTTTCGCTCCCGCTGGAGTCGTTCTGCCTGAGTCTGGCTCATGTTGTTTCTCCGTACACTGTTCTTTCAAATCCAACACAGATCCTTGTGGGAGCTAGCCTGCTAGCGATTGCGGTGTGTCAATCAGCGAATGGTTGTCAGACAGAGCCAAATCGCTAGCAGGCTAGCTCCCACAGGGTTATGCGTGGCGGCCGTTAGAGTCGGAAACCCTGATAGTTCTCGGTCCACTCGTGCTGCGCGGCAAGGGCGGATTTCAAGCGGCCGATCTGCTCGCGCACCTGCTGCGGCGCGGTGCCGCCCCAGCCACTGCGCGCAGCGATGGCGGCTTCGAGGGTCAGGCTGTCGCGCACTTCCGGTTTGAGGCGCGGGTCGATCTCGGCCAGCAGCGCCGGGGAGGCCTCCCACAGTTCGATATCGTGTTTCTCGCAGGCCTGGACCAGCGCACCAGTGATTTCATGCGCTTCCTTGAACGGCACGCCGCGCACCGCCAGCCAGTCAGCAACTTCAGTGGCGAGGGTGAAGCCCAGTGGCGCTTGACGACGCAGTTCTTCGACGTTGACCTTCATGGTCGCAACCATTCCGGCCATGGCTGGCAGCACCAGCAACAAGGTGTCGACGCTGTCGAGCACGCCATTCTTGTCTTCACTCAAGTCGCGGTTGTACGACAGCGGCAGGGATTTGAGCGTCGACAGCAAACCGGTGAGGTTGCCGATCAAACGGCCAGCCTTGCCCCGGGCCAGTTCGGCAATGTCCGGGTTCTTTTTCTGCGGCATGATCGAGCTGCCGGTGGCGTAGGCATCGTCCAGCGCGACCCAGCGAAATTGCCGCGACGACCACAGGCAGAATTCTTCGGCGAGGCGGGAGATGTTGATCCCGAGCATGCTGGCGATAAACAGGAACTCGGCGACGTGATCGCGGCTTGCCACCGCATCGATGGAGTTTTCGCAGACGCCGCTGTAGCCCATTTCCTTGGCCGACTGCTGTGGCAGGTGCGCGATGGCGGAACCGGCCATGGCCGCTGCACCGAGTGGTGACAGCGAAGTGCGATTGTCCCAATCCACCAAGCGTTGCACGTCACGCAGCATCGATTGCGCGTGGGCCAGCAAATGGTGGGCGAAGACAATCGGCTGGGCCTGTTGCAGGTGAGTGAAACCCGGGCAGATGCTCTCGATGTGTTGCTCGGCCTGATCCACCAACGCTTGCTGCAAGGCCAGCACTTCAACGGCCAGGGTGCGCACGTGATCGCGCAGGAACAGACGCAGGTCGTTGGCGGTCTGGTCGTTACGGGAACGCCCGGCGCGCAGCTTGCCACCGAGGGCGCCGAGGCGTTCGGTCAGCAGGCGCTCGATGAAGGTGTGGACGTCTTCGTCATCCAGGGTCGGCGCGATGCTGCCAGCGCGGAAGTCATCGCCAATGCGCTGCAGCGCATCGAGCATGGTCAGGGTTTCCTGCTCGCTCAACAGTCCGGCGCGTTGCAATTCACGGGCATGCGCTTTGGAACCGGCGAGGTCATACGGGGTGAGGCGAAAGTAGCGCTCAGGGCAACGGGACAAGGCCGCCAGGGCTTCGGACGGGCCGCTTTTGAAGCGCGCACCCCAGAGACGGTCGGTGGTTTGAGACATTGTTGTTTTCCTCGTCGGTAAAGCGAACTGAAATCGGTGTGCAAGGCCCTGAACACTCGCCGGACATTATTCGGGCGTGGTTAGGCCAAAGCAGGTTTCAAGAGGGCAGTTGCATCGTTGCGAGAGCTGATCGAAGTGTCAGCTTTTAATAGTTCGAAATCAGTGAGTTGGCACTGAAGTACGGGGATTATTAGCGGTTGCCAAGCCTGGTTTTCTGTGGTCATTATTATTTACCAGCACTGTTTTTGTTGTTGGACACAGAGTGTTGAATAGGGCGCCAGAGGTAAATAAGCATTATGGAAACCCCACTTTCCAATTCCGGAAACCCGCCGCTGAAAACGTCGCATCGCGCGCCGCTGACCCTCAGTGGGCTGGATTTCAAACTGCTCAAAGTGTTCAAGGCCGTGGTCGAGGCCGGCGGTTTCAGTGCGGCCCAGAACGAGCTGAATGTGGGGCTGGCGGCCATCAGCAAACAGATCTCCGACCTTGAAATCCGCATCGGCATGCGCCTGTGCACCCGAGGCCGGGAAGGTTTTCACCTGACCGAAGAAGGCAGCCTGGTGTATCAGGCGTCCATCGACTTGTTTGCCTCGGTCGACAACTTTCGTGATCGGCTTAGTTCAGCGCAGAATGAACTTGTCGGTGATCTGGGTGTGGGGGTTATTGACAATACAATCTCTGATGCTCATTCGCCGTTAGTTACTGCACTTAGAAGGATGAATGAAGAGTCGCCTAAAGTAAGGTTTCAACTTCAGGCGTCGCAACTGGATGAAGTTGAAAGAGGCGTGGTCGAGGGGCGGTTAGTGGCGGGAATCGTCCCGGTTTATCAGAAGCGTGAAGAGTTTGATTACTACGCGCTCTATGAAGAACGCTCGGAGGTTTACTGCGCGGTCGGCCATCCCTTGTTCTCGGTGCCGGATGCCGAAATCGGCAGCCATATGCTCAAGGATTACGAGTTCATCAACCACCGCTACGCGATTCATCGCGACAAACTGAATTTTGCCCACTACGACAGTTTTTCCGCGTCGGCGACCCAGGTGGAAGCCGTGGCATTGTTGATCAAGACCGGGCGCTTCCTGGGCTTTCTGCCGCAGCATTACGCCGCATCGATGGTGGCTCAGGGGCAATTTCGCGCGGTGCGCCCGGACCTGATCAGCATCGTCACGCCGTTCAATCTGATCCTGCGGCACAACACCGTGCGCAGTCCGCTGGTCAAGGCGTTTGCGCGGGCGTTGGGTGTGGATCTGAAGGCGCCGGTCTAAGGTTCAAATGCATCGCACAACGGCGTTCGCCGGGTAAACCGTGGGCCACTTCGTTGTTCAATACTGCTGTTAAACGTGGGCTCAGTTGTGCCGGGCTCAATGTTTCAAAGCCCATGCGCTGATAAAACGGCTCATTCCAAGGCACATCGCGAAACGTGGTCAGGGTCAGACCATCGAGTTCTCGATTCCGGCCATATTCAATGGCCGCTAACAGCAACTTTCGTCCAGCGCCTCGCCCTTGAAAGTATTGGCTGACGGACAGTTCCTGAATATGCAATTCGTTGTCGATTTCAACCGCACTGACGAATCCCATAAGTACGCCATCGACCGATTGTGCCACCCAGACGTCATCCGTCTCTATTGCCCGTTGATGGTGTTCAGCATCGGGCACCTGAGCATCGGCGAGCCAGGCCAGTGAAGGGTCACAGCGAAACAGTTCAGCCGCCGAACGCTCGATGGCAGGGAGGGCGGCGGTGTCGGAAAGTTGGGCACGACGGACAATAAAATTCATGCGCGCCACTGTAGCAGCTGACTAGCCTGCTTTGTGGTTCGGGCGCTCCTGTGGCGAGAGGGCTTGCCCCCGTTGGGCTGCGAAGCGGCCCCCAGCATTCCGTCAGTCACACCGCATTTGCAGGTTTCACGACTGCTTCGCAGCCGAACGGGGGCAAGCCCCCTCGCCACAACAGCTGCAGGGGTTGTGGCAACGCAATCAAGCGACGACCTGCGCCGCCGGCCATTGCTGATGCGGAATCGGCAACTTGCGCGATTCCCCACGCCCCATCGGGAAGTACAGAAAACCATTGCGCGCCAGGCGTTCAGCGTCGTACAGATTGCGTCCGTCAAAGATCACCGGCGCGTTCAAGCGCTGCTGGATCAGGTTGAAATCCGGCGCCTTGAACTGCTGCCATTCGGTGCAAATGATCAACGCGTCGGCACCGGCCAATACCGATTCCGGCGTGCCCATCAGCATCAGCTTCGACTCGTCGGGATACAGATGCTGGGTTTCCTGCATGGCTTCCGGGTCGAACGCCCGCACGCTGGCGCCGGCGGCCCACAGCGATTCCAGCAGCACCCGGCTCGGCGCATCGCGCATGTCGTCGGTGTTGGGTTTGAAGGCCAGCCCCCAAACTGCGAACGTCTTGCCGCGCAAGTCGCCCTGGTAGAACGCATTGATGCGCTCGAACAGCTTGTGCTTCTGCCGCTGGTTGATCGCTTCCACCGCTTGCAGCAGATCGCTGGAGCAGTGCGCCTCTTCGGCGCTGTGGATCAATGCGCGCATGTCCTTGGGGAAACACGAGCCGCCATAACCGCAGCCGGGGTAGATGAAGTGGTAGCCGATGCGCGAGTCGGCGCCGATACCCAGGCGCACCGATTCGATGTCTGCACCCAAGTGTTCGGCCAGTTCGGCGATCTGGTTGATGAAGCTGATCTTGGTCGCCAGCATGCAGTTGGCCGCGTACTTGGTCAGCTCGGCGCTGCGCAGGTCCATGAACATGATGCGGTCGTGGTTGCGGTTGAACGGCGCGTAGAGGTCACGCATCACGTCGCGCACCTCATCACTTTCGCAGCCAATGACGATCCGGTCCGGGCGCCGGCAGTCCGCCACGGCCGAGCCTTCCTTCAGAAACTCGGGGTTGGAGACGATATCGAACTGCAGCAAGCGGCCGACCTTGATCAGGCACTTGTCGATATGCGCGCGCAAGGTGTCGCCCGTGCCTACCGGCACCGTGGATTTCTCCACCAGAATCACCGGCTGCTCACGGTGCCGCGCTACCGCTTCACCCACTGACAACACGTAACGCAGGTCCGCCGAGCCATCGTCCCGGGACGGCGTACCGACGGCGATAAACAACACCTGACCATGCTGCACTGCGAGTTTTTCGTCGGTGGTGAACTGCAGCCGCCTGGCTTCCAGGCTTTCACGCACCAGACTGGCCAGACCCGGTTCGAAGATGCTCACGTGGCCTTGTTGCAGCAACTCGACTTTCTTCTCGTCAATGTCCATGCAGACCACGTCGTGGCCGACTTCCGCCAGGACGGCGGCTTGCACCAGGCCAACGTAACCGCTACCAAATACACTGATTTTCATGAGCCACTCCTGAGTTCGGGCGCGCGAGCTGGACGGGTGTTGATGGTGATGACCCCGAGCATGACCAGGGCCACCCCGAGGCTTTTTGAAAGGCTGAACGTTTCGTTGAACAGCGGCAGGCTGGCCGCCAGCAGATACACCAGCGCGTAGCTGATGCTCAGCAGCGAATAGGCCCGGCCCAGCGGCACATCGCGCAGGGCGGCCAGCCAGCAGAGCATTGAAAGGGCGTAGGCCAGGATCGCGCCCAGCACCACGGCGACTGCCGTCGGATCGATGCTGGAAGTCAGTAAATGTTCTGGCGATGGCAGGCGCGTCATGCTCCAGCGCATGCCCAACTGCGCCGCGCTGCCGAGCAGTACGCTGCCCATGGCGAAGGTGATTCCGCGACGCAGGCTCATGCGTGTTGCCCCAGCAGCATCACGCCGCCAATCACCAGCACCACGCCTAGCCAGTGCTGGGGGTCGATGGGCTCGTGAAAGACAAAGCGGGCGATCAGGGTGATCAGTACGAAATTCAGGCTCAGCATCGGATAAGCAATGCCGACTTCAAGGCGCTGCAACACCAGCAGCCAGACCAGCAAGCCTGCACCCAGCGCTGCGAGTGCCAGCCACAACCACGGCGAACGCAGTTTCTCGCCCCAGGCCGACGGCTTCGCGCGCCAGCTCTCGACGGCGAACTTCTGGGCGATCTGGCCCAGGCAGGTCAGCAGGCACGCGGCCAACAACAGGAGCAGGCTCATGACGCACCCTGAGGAAAGATCAGAATCACCAGATTGCCTTGTTCATAGCGTTTGCCATCCTTGGGCAGGCGTTCGATTTCTTGCAGCTCGTCCTCACCCTTGACCCGCATCACCACGCCGACCGAGCCGCTCTGCCGGGCGTTGCGCATCCATTGCTGAACCTGATCGGGATCGACGCGCTGCTGCACCGAGTCAGGATAAGCAAGGCCATATTTCAGTTCGCCTATCGTGTTGTACAACGCCACGTCCGGGCGTTTCAGGCGCCAGGCCAGGGCGGCCGCAGCGCCGAGATCGTTGCTCAGCAGGCGGTCGGTCTGCCCGAGTTCCCGGGCATGTTCGCGGATGAATTGGTCGGGCATCTTGTTGGCCACTACCGTATCGGGCAGCCCGGCGGGCAGCAGCCCGATCAGCAGCAGGCTGCCGAACGCCGGCGCCGCCCAACATTGCAGGGGTCTGAAGGCTTGCAGCAGGTTGGCCATGATCCAGCCGATCAGGCCGATGAACACCAGCACGAGGTTGTGCAGTTCATGGTCGTAAATCGGCTTTTGCAGTTGCAGATAGATCAGGATGAACAGGGTGGTCAGGCCCAACAGCAGGTTCAGCAAGCCGTTGATCCCAAGGGCCCGGCCCTGTTCCAGCTTCAAGCGGTCGGCGAGCGTGTGGCCCAGCAACAACGCCAGTGGCAGCAGGCACGGCAGGATGTAACTCGGCAACTTGCCGTTGCTGAGGCTGAAAAACAGCAGCGGCATCAGCAACCACAACAACAGGAACCCGATGGGGGCCTGCGCGCGCGTGTGCCATGCCTGCTTCAAAGCGGGAGGCAATAAACCCACCCACGGCAAACTGAAGGCGACCAGCAACGGCAGATAAAACCACCACGGCGCATCATGCTGGGCATCGTCGCCAGCGAAGCGACGGATGTGTTCGTGCCAGAAGAAGAACCGCCAGTAATCGGGCTCCCGGGCGTGAACCGCCAGCGCCCACGGCAGACTCACCGCGATAGCCACGACAACCGCCAGCGAACCGTAGACCAGCAGCTCACGCCAGCGTTTTTGCCAAATCATGAAGGGCAGGGCGATCAGCACCGGCAGCAACCAGGCCAGGAAACCCTTGGTCAGGAAACCCATGCCGCACGCCAGTCCCAGCACCGCCCAGCCGATCAGGCGCGGGCCACGGCGGACACTGTCCAGCGCAAACCACAAAGCGACCAGGCTCAGATTGACCCAAAAAGTGAATTGCGGATCGAGGTTGGCGTAGCCCGCAGCACCAGCAATGACGGTGAAACTCATGTACAGCAGCGCGCAGGCAAAGCTCTTGCGCGGTTCGTTCCACAGTCGGCTGGCGATCAGGAAACACAGCATCACGCTAAGGCCAGTGCTTAGGGCCGAGGCAAAGCGCACCCCAAACAGGTTCTGACCAAATAGCGCCTGACTGGCGGCGATCATCCAGTAACCGGCTGCCGGTTTTTCGAAATAACGCACGTTCATGAAATGCGACGACACCCAGTCGCCGCTCAGGAGCATGCCCTGGCTGATTTGCGCGTAGCGGGTTTCGTCGGGGATCCACAAGCCATGGCTGCTCAATGGCAGCAGATACGCCAACAGAAAAATCCCCAGCAGCAGCGGCAGTGCCCAGCGTTGACTCATACGCCTTGCACTCCCAGCCAGCCTTCCCGGCCTTCGAGCGTGCCGCGCACGACACGGCCTGTTGGCAAGGTGTCGAGGGCTTCGGGCAGCAAATCGCCCAAAGGTTTGAAGCCGATGCCACGCAGGCGCGCATCGGCCAGCAGTCGGCGGAAATCGTTGGCCATCAGAATCCCTTCTACTTCGGCATGAACCGTATAGACGTTGAGTTTTTCGGGGGTGAATCGATCGAGAGTGAAACTGTTGAAGTCCTTGGCTGCGACGGTCGGGCCCACCACTTCATCGAAGGTCGGCAGGTCCACCGGAATCTGCGGCGTTCCCAATCCACCCCCAGCCAGCGTCGGCCGGAACAGGCATTGGCCACGACAATCGCTGTTGTAGCGAAAACCGAAGGCTTGCTTGGCTTCGATCACACGCTCGTCCGCGCGCCAGCCGGCAGACGCCGAGCACTCGATTTTTTGCCCGAGGATATCGCTGAGGCTGTCCACGCCCTGGCGGATCTGTTCGATCAATTGCGCGTCGCTCCAGCGCCCGGCATTGGCTTGCCAGCCATGGTGATCCCAGGCGTGCAGGCCGACTTCATGGCCGGCATCCCGGGCCTGACGCATCAGGTGCCCGAGGTCGCGGCCGATCGGTTTGCCTGGCCAGGCGGTGCCGGCCAGCAGGATGTCCCAGCCATACAGGCTGGCGGCGTTGGACCGGAGCATTTTCCAGAGGAATTGCGGGCGGATCAGGCGCCACAGATGGCGCCCCATGTTGTCCGGCCCGACGCTGAAGAAAAACGTCGCCTTGACCTGCGCTTCATCGAGGATGTCCAGCAGCCGCGGCACGCCCTCGCGGGTGCCTCGGTAAGTGTCGACATCGATTCGAAGGCCTGCCTGCATCAGCATGCCTCTTTTGAAGAGCGCTCCGCTTGCTCGAACATGGCCTCGCGCAAGAAGAAATCCAGCGTGTTGCCGATGGTCTCGCTCATCTCCACCGTTGGCGTCCAGTCCAGCAGGCGCTTGGCGTTGACGATGCTCGGTTTGCGATGGGACACGTCCTGATAGCCGGTGCCGTAGAAAGCCTTGCTTTCCACGTCGCGGAAACCGGCGAACGGCGGGAAGTTGCCACGCAACGGGTGCGCTTCGAACTGACGCAACAGCTCTTCGCCCAACTGGCGGATGCTGGCCTCGTTGTCGGGGTTGCCGATGTTGATGATCTGACCATTGCAGGCATCGTTTTCGTTGTCGATGATCCGGGCCAGCGCTTCGACGCCGTCGGCGATGTCAGTAAAGCAGCGTTTCTGCTCGCCACCGTCGAACAGGCGAATCGGCGTACCTTCCACCAGGTTGAGGATCAATTGAGTGATGGCCCGGGAGCTGCCGATCCGCGCCGAATCCAGACGGTCAAGACGCGGGCCCATCCAGTTGAAAGGCCGGAACAGCGTGAAGTTGAGGCCTTTCTGGCCGTAGGCCCAGATCACCCGGTCGAGCAATTGCTTGGAGATCGAATAGATCCAGCGCTGCTTGTTGATCGGGCCGACGACGAGGTTGGAGCTGTCTTCGTCGAAGTTCTGGTCCTGGCACATGCCATAGACTTCGGAGGTGGAAGGGAAAATCACGCGCTTGTTGTATTTGACGCAGTAGCGCACCAGTTTCAGGTTTTCCTCGAAGTCCAGTTCGAACACCCGCAGCGGGTTGCGGGTGTATTCGATCGGCGTGGCAATCGCCACCAGCGGCAGGATCACGTCACACTTTTTGATGTGGTATTCGATCCACTCGGAATGAATGCTGATATCGCCTTCGACGAAGTGAAAACGCGGATGGCTGCGCAAGCGGTCGATGGCATCGGAACCGATGTCGAGGCCGTACACCTCGTATTTGTCGTCACGCAGCAGACGCTCGGACAAGTGATTGCCGATGAACCCGTTGACGCCAAGGATCAGCACCCGAGTGCGACGCGGCGCGCGGCCAGACTCGGCACCACGCAACACCGAACCCTCGACCAGCCCCAGTTCGTTGGCCAGTTGCGGCCCGCTCAGGTAAAAGCCGTTGTCGTTGCGCTGGCCGGCGCTGATCACCAAAGAGTCTTCGCCACAGGCAATGCGCAACGGATTGACGCTGATAACCCGCCCCGGCGCCAGGCCTTCATTGCCCTTGGCGACTTCTGCGCTCCAGACAATCAGCTTGTGCTCACCCACGGCGCAAAATGCGCCCGGGTAAGGCTGGGTGACGGCGCGAACGAGGTTGAACAGTTCTTCGGCCGGTTTTTGCCAGACCAGTTTGCCATCGGCCGCGGTGCGACGACCGAACACCGTGGCTTGGGATTCGTCCTGCGCGGTTTCGCTGATTTGACCCGCGAGCAACGCCGGCAAGGCATCGCGCAGCAGGTCGATGGCGGCCACGCGCAATTTACCGTGCAGGCTCAGCGCCGTGTCGCTGCGCTCGATGGCCAACCGTTGC
Source organism: Pseudomonas sp. 31-12 (assembly GCF_003151075.1). Lineage (NCBI taxonomy): Bacteria > Pseudomonadati > Pseudomonadota > Gammaproteobacteria > Pseudomonadales > Pseudomonadaceae > Pseudomonas > Pseudomonas sp. 31-12. The sequence goes on along the minus strand of NZ_CP029482.1, from coordinate 3,621,469 downwards.
TGAGCGATGATCGCGCCGGCGTCGGCACGCTGAACCATGCGGTGCAGGGTCACGCCGGTTTCGGTTTCACCGTTGACCAGCACCCAATTGGCCGGCGCGCGACCGCGGTAGCGGGGCAGCAACGAGCCGTGCAGGTTGAATGCGCCTTGGCGGGCCGTGGCCAACAGCGGTTCGCTCAGCAGGTGGCGGTAGTAGAACGAGAACAGGTAGTCGGGATTGAGCTGGCTGATGCGCTCGATCCACAGCGGGTGATTGGCATCTTCCGGGGCGTGAATCGGGATGCCCTTGCGCGCGCACAACTGCGCAACGGAGGCGTAAAAGGCGTTTTCCTTCGGATCATCGGCGTGGGTAAACACCGCAGCGATGTCGAAGCCCGAGTCGAGCAGGGTTTCGATGCCGGCACAGCCGATATCGTGATAGGCGAAGACAACAGCTTTTGCGCTCATGAGAGAACCTGATCGGAAGAAGTGGAAGTGAGGCCGTCAAAGGTGAGAACCGGCGCCGGGGGGGCGGGTTGGCTACGCAGGACCTTCTCGACGAAAAACCGGGGGCGGGCGCGGACGTCGCTGTACATGCGGCCCAGGTATTCGCCCAACAGGCCCATGCCGATGAATTGCCCGCCGGTGAACACGAACAGCACGGCGAACAACACGAAGGCGCCGTCGCCGGCCCATTCGGCGCCGAACACCAGGCGCAGGATGATCAGCGCGGTGGCGAACGCCACGCCCAATCCGGCCATGGCGAAACCGACGATGCTCAGCAGGCGCAGCGGTGTGGTGGTCATGCAGGTGATCAAGTCGAACATCAGGTTGACCAGGCGCATGGGGCTGTACTTGGATTCGCCGTGTTCGCGCTCGGCGTGCATCACCAGGATTTCCGTGGTGTGCCGGGCGAAACTGTTGGCCAGGATCGGGATGAAGGTGCTGCGTTCGCGGCAGGCGAGCATCGCGTCGACGATGCTGCGGCGGTAGGCGCGGAGCATGCAGCCGTAATCACTCATGGCGACGCCGGTGGAGCGTTGCACGGCGAGGTTGATCAGTTTTGAAGGCCAACGGCGCAGCGCCGAATCCTGGCGGTTGCTACGCACCGTGGCGACCACGTCATAGCCCAGCTCTGCCTGCGCCACCAGGCGAGGGATTTCTTCCGGCGGGTTTTGCAGGTCGGCGTCGAGGGTGATTACCACATCGCCTTTGCACTGCTCGAACCCGGCCATGATTGCCGCGTGCTGGCCGTAATTGCGGTTGAGAATGACCGCCACCACCGGGCTGCACTCGCGATTGGCTGCGTCCTCGAGGATTTGCGCGGAGTTGTCGCGGCTGCCGTCATCGACCAGCACGATTTCATAGTCATGGTGCAGCTGCTGGCACGCCGCTTCGGTGCGCCGCAGTAATTCGGGCAGGCTGTCTTGTTCGTTGTAGACCGGGATGACGATCGACACGCAACGGATCGGATAGGGTTTCACAGGCTGGCGTCCAGGGTGTGTTCAATGGCATCGACGACTCGATTGACGTCATCGGTGGTCATGTCGGGGAACAACGGGATCGAGCACAGGCGCGCCGAGTTCCATTCAGTGTTGGGCAGGTAAATGTCAGGAAAACGCTGGCGGTACCAGGTGTGCAGATGCGTAGCGATGAAATGAATGCCGGTGCCGATGTTCTGTTCCTGCAAGGACTTCATGAAGGCATCGCGATCCAGTCCGCAGCGCTCGGCATCGATGCGCAGGATGAACAGGTGCCAGGCGTGCCGCTGCGGGTACGTCGGAATGGCCAGCGGTTGCACCGGTGAACCTTCGAGGCGTTGCAGGTAGGCACGCGCCAGCTCGGTGCGCTTGGCGTTGATCGCGTCCAGACGTTCCAGCTGCACCAGGGCAATGGCGGCATTGATGTCGGCCAGGTTGTATTTGAAACCCGGTTCCATCACCTGTGCCTGAGGTCTACGGCCATGGGTCAGCCGGTCGTAGGCATCCACACCCAGACCATGAAACTTGAGCATGCGTACCCGGTTGGCTAGCGCGGTATCGTCGCTGACGAACATCGCGCCCTCGGCGCAGGTCATGTTCTTGATCGCGTGGAACGAAAAGATCGCCGTGCCTTGCGCGCCGACATGCCGACCTTTATAGAAGGTGCCTGCCGCATGGGCGGCGTCCTCGATGACGGGGATGCCGTGTCTGTCGGCCAAGGCGTAAAGCGGATCGAGGTCGAAGGCGGCACCGGCGTAATGCACCGGAATGATGGCCCGGGTGCGCGGTGTTATGGCTGCTTCGATGCTGGCCAGGTCGCTCATCAGCGTGTCGCGGTCAACGTCGACGAACACCGGTTTGGCACCCAGCAGGCAAATCATGTTGGCGGTAGACACCCATGTCTGGGACGGCGTAATGACTTCGTCGCCCGCACCGATGCCCAAGGCTAATAATGCGATGTGCATGCCGCCTGTAGCCGAAGAAAGTGCAACGGCATGACGGCAGCCGACATAGTGGGCGAATTGCTCTTCCAGTTGCTGGGTTTTCGGCCCGGTAGTGATCCAGCCGGAACGCAGTACTTGCTCTACAGCAGCGATTTCTTCTTCGCCGATAGTGGGGCGGGAGAAGGGCAGAAACGCCTCATTCATAAGAATCTCCGGGCGAACGACGCCCTTCAGCGAAATCGCCGAAAGATGCGTGTTTTCAAGGGTTTGGCTGACGGAGCAGGAAGCCATCAATTGACTTTCCGGACCGCGACCGGCAGCGTGACGCCCCACAAGGGTTCGTCGGGTTGATTGAAGGTTATGCCCGATTTTGTAAAAGGAACATGAAAAAACGGTCTTCGAATCGTTTATCTGAAAGTCATACAGCCGCTGTTCAGGCTTCTGCCGTTTATCGCGATTTTTAGAAGAATGGTCCTACAGAAGTGTCCCCCTTTATATGAACAATGTTTCAATCCTTAGTTGTCTTTACTGAATTGTTTCCACTCAAGGCCGTTTCGTTTGATTGACTTAGCTAATACTGATCCTATTGCTTCAAAGACCAACCCAATGACCGTCTACCTGGCCCGACTGGCGCCCTCCAGTCAGCTGACCATGCGTTACGTTTTGCAGGATGCGGCCGACCGTCTGGGGTTCGAAGACATGAACGTCGAGGACATTCCCTGGCATCAACTCCAGCCCGACAACGTGATTGCGCTGGTCGCGGCGTTGCGCGAAGACGGGTACGCGCCGAACACCTCTTCGCTGTACGTCAACGCGGTGCGCGGGGTGATGAACGAAGCGTGGCGCATGAGCCTGATCAGCCAGGAACACCTGCTGAAAATGCGTACGGTAAAGGGGATTGCCGGCACTCGGTTGTCCCAGGGCCGCAACCTGCGGCGCTCGCTGATTCAGGAAATGATGGCGGTGTGTGCCGCTGACCCGCGTCCTCAAGGGTTGAGAGACGCAGCGATCATCGGGATTTTGTATGGCTCGGGGATGCGTAAATCCGAGTCGGTGAACCTGGACCTGTCACAGGTGGATTTCAGCGAGCGCAGCTTGCAGGTCACCGCCAAGGGCAACAAACAGTTGATCAAATACGCCCCGGCCTGGGCTTTTGAAAAACTACAGGCCTGGCTGGAACTGCGCCGTTCGCACCTCAAGGAAGGCGAGGTGGACGACCCGTTTCTGTTCAACCGCATCCGTCGTGGCAGCCACATCACCCGCGAGCGCATCACCAAGCACGCGATCTATTACATCGCCCGTCAGCGCGGCGCGCAGGTCGGGGTGAAAATCATGCCCCACGATTTTCGGCGTTCGTTCATTACCCGGGTGATCGAAGAACACGACCTGTCGATCGCGCAGAAACTCGCTCATCACAGCAACATCCAGACAACGGCCAACTACGACGTGCGCGACGACAACGAGCGGCGGCGTGCGGTGGATCGCTTCGATCTCTGATGTTCACGGTTCGCTCAGCACATGGGCATGGCCGATGGTCGAGACGTGAACCGCACTGCCAGCGGGTGGCGCGTACATGCCGGAACCGCGCACCATCAATGATCGACCGTGCGGGTCGCCGGCAACGGTAGGCTGCAACTCCACGGTCAGGGTGCAGGTGTTGCCGCTGAAATCCCGCTCGGTCACCACGGCGCGGCACCCGGCGACTTCGGTCGGGCTGGGCTGGATGCTGACCAATTGCAGCTGCTCGGGGCGCAGCATGATCTGCGCCGATTTGTTGTTGCGGTGGTTGTTGACCGGAATTCGGCCCAGATCGCAATGGGCCCAGCCGGCCTCGATCCGGGCGGGCATGACCACGGCGTCGCCGAGAAACAACGCGGTTTGTTCATCGTCCGGATAGCGGTAAAGGTCCAGCGGATGGCCCGACTGCACCAGCCGACCGTCGCGCATCACCGCCAGTTGATCGGCGAACGACAACGCTTCGCTCTGGTCATGGGTCACCAGAATGGTGGTGACGCCGGCGTCGCTCAGCAACCGTGCGACCATTTTGCGCATGGCGCCGCGAAGGCCGGTATCGAGTGCCGAAAACGGCTCATCCAGCAACATCAAGCGCGGCTGCTGCGCCAGGGCCCGCGCCAGTGCCACACGCTGTTGCTGGCCGCCGGAAAGCTCATGGGGCCAACGTTTGCCCATGCTCGAATCGAGAGCCACGCTGTCCATGAGCTCGGCGACTCGCTGGTGTTTGGCGTCACCCTTGGTCGCCAACCCGAAACCGATATTGGCGGCCACGGTCATGTGCGGGAACAGGGCGCCGTCCTGGGGAACATAGCCAATCAGGCGCTGGTGGGCCGGGACTTCATGGGTGTCGTCGACGAGTGTCTGGCCATCCAGCGAAATACTGCCCGTGTCCGGAAATTCGAAGCCGGCGATCATCCGCAACAACGTGGTTTTGCCGGAACCTGAGGGGCCGACAATGACTGTTCGGCTACCTTTGGGCACCGACAGGCTGACGTTCTCCAGCGCTCGCTGAGAACCGTAACATTTGCAGATCGAGTGGAGTTCCAGAGCGTTCATCGGCCAGCCGTTCGTTTGGATTGGTGATAAAGAAGTCCGGTCAACGGAAGCGACAGCACAATCATCAGCAGGGCATAGGGCGCCGCGGCGGCGTAGTCGATTTCGCTGGTCAGTGCCCAGAAACCGGTGGCCAGGGTGCGCGTGCCGTTGGGGGCGAGCAACAGAGTGGCGGTCAGCTCATTGGTGATCGCCAGAAACACCAGCGCAGCACCCGCGGCAGCCCCCGGCGCGGCCAGGCGCAGGGTGATCAGCCACAAGGCCCGCGCAGGCGAACGGCCGAGGCTGCGCGCCATGTATTCCAGTTCTATCGGCGCCTGCGCAATGCCTGCACGCAAACTTACCAGGGCGCGGGGCAAAAACATCAGCAGATACGCCAGCAACACCATGACCGTGGTCTGGTAAATAGGCCGGGCGAAATGAATCGTGATGGTGACCAGGGCCAGGGCCACGACGATCCCGGGCAACGAACTGGTGATGTAGTTGCAGCCTTCCAGCCATCGTTGTAGCCGCCCCGGTGAGCGGATCGACAGCCAGGCAATCGGAATGGCGGCGCCCGTGGTGAGGATTGCGCCGCAAATCCCCAGCAGCAGGGTTTGTTCCAGCGCGGGCATCAGTTCGGCCAGGTCCCAGACTTGCGTGCCGCCGGCGATCAGCCATTTGCCAAGGGTGATCAGCGGCACACCGAGTGCCAGCGCGCAGGTGGTGATTTGCAGGATCAATCCGAACACGGTGGCTTGCGCGCCCAGACGCACAACCCGCTGTTCACGAGCGCTGCCGGAACCGACCCGGGCGTAACGCGCTGTGCCGCGAGCGGCGGATTCGACGGTCAGCATCAGCAGGCAACACAGGGCGAGCACGCTGGCCAGCATGTGCGCGGCGGGGCCGTTGAAGGTGGATTTGAACTGATCGAAGATCGCCGTGGTGAAGGTGTCGAAGCGGATCATTGCGTACAAGCCATATTCGGCCAGCAGGTGCAGACCCACCAGCAAGGCGCCGCCGCAGATGGCCAGGCGCAGTTGCGGTATCACCACTCGCCAGAAGATTGCCCAGGGTTTGAGCCCAAGGGATTCGGCGACGTCTTCGATCGCCGGGTCGAGCCGGCGCAGGGTCGCCGCGATCGGCAGGTACAGGAACGGGAAGTAGGCGATCACCGAGACCAGCACCCCGGCAAACAGGCCATGGATCGGTGGAACCAGGCTGACCCACGCATAACTGTGAACGAACGCCGGCACAGCCAGCGGCGCGGTGGCCAACAACGACCAGCCCCGTCGTCCCGGCAGGTTGGTGCGTTCGGTCAGCCAGGCCAGGGCCAGGCCAAGCACCACGCACAGGGGAATGGTGATCACCACCAGCAACACGGTGTTGACCAGCAATTCGCCGACACGTGGCCGGAATACCAGCGGCACCAGCGTCGCCCAACCGGTTTGTATCGACACGCCGATGACGAAGGCAATCGGCATCAATGCCAGCAGCGACACCAGCACCGACAAACCGACCACCCACGCGCCCCCGCGACCGGCGAAGATGCCGCGGGCGCGGCGTCGCAGGTTGTCGGGTATCGCCGTGGGGATACCCGTTGGCAGGGTTTCAGGCATCACTTAAAGCAGTCCCGCCTGAGTCATCAGCTCCACGGCTTTTTTGCTGTCGAGTTTTGAGGCATCGACCGCAGGGGCGTCGAGCTGCTGCAAAGGCACCAGTTTCGGATTGGATTCGGCGTTTTTGCCCACGGCATATTCAAACGATTTGCCGGTCTTGAGAATCTCCTGGCCGTCCTTGCCGGTGATCCATTTCAGCAATGCCTGGGCCTGTTCCTTGTGTTTGCTGGATGCCAGAACGCCGCCACCGGAAATGCTGACAAACGCGCCGGGATCCTTGTGCTTGAAGTAGTGCAGGGCGGTGTTCTTGCTGTTCTCGCCGGTCTTGGCCTGGTCGCCGAAGCTGTAATAGTGATAGATAACGCCGCTGTCGATCTGCCCGGCATTAACCGCTTTGAGCACCGAGCTGTTGCCACGATAGGCGGTGAAGTTGGTTTTCATGCCTTTGAGCCATTCGAGTGTGGCTGCTTCGCCCTTGAGTTCCAGCACGGCAGCGACGATGGCCTGGAAATCGGCCCCGGCCGGCGAAGCGCCCCAACGACCTTTCCAGGCGGGGGTGGCGAGGTCCATCAGCGATTTCGGCAGGTCCGCTTCAGGCAGTTTGCTCGGGTTATAGACAAACACCGTGGAGCGCGCGGCGATCCCGACCCATTTGCCGTGGGCCGGACGATAAGCCGCATCGACTTGCTCCAGCGTCGTTGGCGCAACCGGTGCAAACAGCCCCGCATTGTCCACCAGCACCATGGCCGGGGAGTTTTCAGTCAGAAACACATCAGCCGGGGAGGCGGCGCCTTCCTGCACGATCTGATTGCCCATCTCGGTGTCGTCGCCATTGCGCACGGTGACCTTGATACCGGTTTCCTTGGTGAAGCCCTCGACCCAGGCTTTGGTCAGGCTTTCGTGTTGCGCGTTGTAGACCACGATGCCGTCGTCCGCTGCAAACACCTGTCCGGCGCTGAGCAGTGTGGTGGCCAGCAAGGCTGTTTTGAGGAAGGAAGGGATAGGGGGGATCATTCTGTCGGCAGCTCCTGTTCTTGTTGGAAGTCATGCACGTCTATTCGCTGGCAAATCGATGCGAACCGTTTGCAGGGTGTGAGTCGCAGGGAATGTAGAGAGCAAAATGAGAAAATAACGTCAAAGAAACCGTTAATGCATGTCATTTTCATTCAGATTAGCAGCACCTCGGCTCCTTGCCCGATGGATCTGAATCAAACGATGTCATCATTGACTGGATGGGCAGCCTCTCGACGCTCCGCCGGCAGCCTGACTGATCGCCGCGGCCAGACGCTTGACGTTGTTTTGATGCGCCACCACCAATTCATCGATGCTGGGGCCGGAGGGGGTCTGCAAGGTGCTGCGGCAGGTCAGCAGCGTGGCATCGCTTTCGCCGAGGTTGCGCAGGCGCCATTTGACGTCGATCAATGCATATTGCCCTGGAATTGAGTCGAAGCGCTGCACATCCAGGCGCACGGACAGTTTGCGCTGAGGGTTAGTGTTGAGCAGTTGATCGACCATGGCGCTGCGCAATTCATCCACCAGACTGGCGGCCCACCATTCGGTTTCGAGTATGGCCAGGCCGCTGTTGCCCTGGCGGATGACGATCTGCGGACGATCAACCTGAGGCGGAACGCTGATGCCTTCAATCTGAATCTCCGCCGCACCGGCCCTGGATTGAGTGCCCAATTGGGTCGGCATCAGGGTGTGGAACTGGATTGGATCACTGCGGCAAGCGGTGAGCAGTAACAGCGCGGTGACCAAGGTGATCTTCAGCGATAAAGCCATGGTGTTGCTCCTGTGGTCAGTTGCGCGGTGGTGCCTGTAGGTCGATCGGTGCGGCATTATTGGGTCGGCCGCGAATCAGCGATTCCGGATGCCGTCCCAGGTAATCCGAGAGTTCACGCAAGGAGCGCGACATGCGTCCGAGTTCGTCCAGGGTCTGGGTCAACTGTTCCCGCTGCGGTGAGTCTTCGGCCAGGGTCGAACTGGCCGATTGCAGCGTCTTGCTGACATCGGCCAGGGTGGTTTGCACGCCCGGCAAGGTCTTGGCGTTGAACTGGGCGAGGCCTTTGCGCAGTTCGACGAGGTTGCTGTCCAGATTGCCGGCAATCCGCCCGATCGGCAGTTGATTGATCTTGTCGACCATGCCTTCCAGTTTCTCCTGCAACTGTTCGAGGCTGCCGGGGACGGTGGGAATACTGACCGGACGGACGCTCGGGTCGAACGCGACTTTCTCGGCCTTGGGGTAGAAATCCAGCGAGATGTACAGCTGGCCGGTCAGCAGATTGCCGCTACGGGCCTGGGCGCGCAGACCGTTCTCGATAAAGGTGCCCATCAACCGCACACCCGCAGCTTCATCATTGGGATCATGATTGAGCGCCTGTAGCATTTTGGTGTGGGCCATACCGAGGCGCTGCGGGTAGATCACGATGCCGACGTTGACCGGGAAGGTGCGCTTTTTCGCATCGAAATCCAGATTGATCGACACCACTTTGCCGAACTCCACACCGAGGAACTCCACCGGTGCATCGATCTTGAGGCCGCGCAGGGCCTGGTCGAAACGCAGGCTCAAGTATTGGCCCTTGCCACTGGGCGGGGCGAGGGCCGTTTGCTGGTCGGAAAACAGTTCGTAGGCATACTCTTCCGGCGCCGGTTTATCGTTGGGGCTGTACTCCGGCGCGCGAAAGGCGATGCCGCCCACCAACAGCGAGGACAACGACTCGGTCTTCACTGCGAAGCCATTGGCGCCCACGCTGACGTCGATGCCGCTGGCGTTCCAGAACCGGGTATTTTCGGTGACATAGGCGTCATTCGGTGAGTGAATGAACAGGTCGATGTTCACGCCTTTGCCGTCAGGGTCCAGGGCGTAGGCCACGACCTGGCCGACCGGGATTTTCCGGTAGTAAACCGGCGAGCCAATGTCCAGCGACCCGAGGTCCTGGGTGTGCAAGGTAAAGCGTTTGCCCGGCTCGCCATAGGTGATGGGTGGCGGATTTTCCAGACCCGTGAAGTTTTTCGAGCGGTTGTTGGCCTGGCCTATGTCGGCGCCGATGTAGTCACCGGAAAGCAACGTGTCGATGCCCGACACGCCGCCGGCACCGATACGCGGGCGCACCACCCAGAACTGCGAGTCTTCGCGGGTGAAGCTTTCCGCCGTTTTGGCGAGTTTGATCGTGGCGTTGACACTCTTCTGATCGTCGCTCAGTTCCACGTCCGAGACCTGCCCGATCACCACGTTGCGGTATTTGACCTCGGTCTTGTTGGCGGTGAGGCCGTTGCCGGTCTTGAAGGTGACGGTGATGGTCGGGCCTTCCTGCATCATGCTGTGGACGACCAGGGAAATGCCCACCAGTACCGCAACGATTGGCACGATCCAGACCATCGAAATGCTGAATCGACGGGTCTTGATGGGGGCCTGCCCAGGGGCTTGCGGCCCGTCAGTGGCTTGCGACTTCATCCATGTCCTCCTCGTTTTGTGAGGGTTGATCGCGCTCCTGATCCCAGATCATGCGCGGATCAAAACTCATCGCTGACAGCATGGTGAACACCACCACCAGACCAAAAAACAGAATGCCCGGGCGCGGTTCGATATCGGCCAGGGCCTGGAACTTCACCAGTGAGGCCACCAGGGCCACCACGATCACATCGAGCATGGACCAGTAACCGATGACCTCGACGAAACGGTAAAGCTTCGAGCGTTCCTTGCGCGCCCACAGGCTGTCGCGCTGCACCGTGACCAGCAACAGCATCAGGGCGCCGAACTTGATGCCCGGCACCGCGATGCTGGCGATAAAAATGATCAGGGCAATGTCCCAGGCGCCGTGCTGCCAGAAATCCAGCACGCCACTCATGATCGTGCTGTCAGCGCCGTTGCCGACCATTTTGGTGTTCATCACCGGCAACAGATTGGCCGGGATGTAAAACACCAACGAGGCCAACAGGTAGGCCCAGGTCCGGGCCAGCGCGTTGGTTTTGCGCCGATGCAGTGGCGCGCCGCAGCGCTCGCATTCGTGGGGATCATGGGTCATGTCACAAGCCAGCCCGCAGCTGTGACAGAGGCACAGGTTGAGTTCGCTGGCGACCGGAGGCCTTGTCATAAGGTGTCCCACAGATCACGGACATCGCGCCCGGCGATGCGGATCATCATCAGGCTGAGCACGGCCAGCGCAAACAGACCGATGCCGGGCAGCACATCCAGCAGCCCGGCGAGTTTGATCACCGCGACCATCGCCCCCAGCAGGCAGACTTCGAGCATGCTCCAGGGCCGCAGGGTTTCCAGCCAGCGCATGCAGAATTTAAAGCCGGGTGCGCGTCGGGAGGCGAGGGCGTAGCTCAGCACCCAGATCAACAACAACAGCTGGAAGATCGGCGCGATGATCATCGAGATCGCGGCCACCATGGCGATGAAGGTGATCGGTCCCAGGCTCAGGGCCAAGACCGAATCCCAGAGGGTTGCGCTGTTTTTCAGGCCTTTGAGGCTGATGCTCATGACCGGGTAGAAATTGGCGAAAATCCACAGCATCAACGCCGTCCAGGTCAACGCCAGGCGTTGTTCCACCGTCAGGCCGTTATAGCGCTGGAGCACACCGCCGCAGCGCGTGCACAGGGTTTTTTGATGTTTGGCGAGCGTGACTTTTTCATACACGCAGTCGCAGTGCTCGCAGATGATCAGTTGGTCAGTCGTAGCCATAGGCCGCACTCGCCAGAACGCAGGAAAGTCAGAGCACCTCCTCAATATAGAAGTGCCTTGCGATTGAGCAAATCGAAAGGCCTAAACATTTCATTGGGATAGACGGCGACCTGTGGCGAGGGGGCTTGCCCCCGTTGGGTTGCGCAGCAGCCCCAAAATTCAGGTAACTGTCAAAATATCTGGCAGCGCTTCGCACTCCAACGGGGGCAAGCCCCCTCGCCACAGGTACTCAGCCAACCAGTTCGCGCAGGCGATACCACAACATCCCAAGCGCCAGCAGTGGCGAACGCAGCATCGGCCCACCGGGGAATGTCATGTGCGGTACAGCGCTGAACACATCAAACCCTTGACTGTGCCCGGCATGAATCGCTTCGCCCAACAGCTTCGCGCACCAATGCGTGACGTTCAGCCCATGCCCCGAGTAACCCTGGGCATAAAACACATTCGGGTGCTGACTCAAGCGGCCAACCTGCGGAAAACGATTGGCAGAAATGCCGATCCGGCCGCCCCATTGATAGTCGACACGCACATCGCGCAATTGCGGGAAGACCTTGAGCATCTGCGGGCGCATGTACGCCGTGATGTCGGCCGGATCGCGCCCGGAATAATGACAGGCGCCACCGAACAGCAGGCGCCGGTCCGCCGAGAGCCGGTAGTAATCCAGACCGACTTTCTGGTCGCAAAGCGCCAGGTTCTGCGGGATCAACTGCGCGGCGACCTCAGGTGCCAAAGGCTCGGTGGCGATGATGTAGCTGCTCGCCGGGAGTACCTTGCCGCTGAGTTTCGGTTCGAGCTCTTCCAGGTGTGCGTTGCAGGCCAGCACCAGGCTGCCGGCGCGCACGGTGCCACCGGCACAGCGAACCTGCACCGTACTGCCATGGATCAACTCCAGTACCGGGCTCTGCTCGAAGATCTGCACGCCAAGGGATTGCGCCAGTTTTGCTTCGCCCAGCACCAGATTGAGCGGGTGCAAATGGCCCGAGCCCATGTCGATCAGGCCACCGGCATACACACCTGAATCCACCACTTGCTGACGGATCTGCTCCGGCCCGACCAGACGGGTTTCATGGGCGTAACCTGATTCGGCCAGACTTTCCTGCTCCGCCTTGAACGCCGCGAACTGCGCCTGGGTGTTGGCCAGCTCGCAGAAGCCCCAGCGCAGGTCGCACTCAATCCCGTGTTCACGGATGCGATTGCCCACCAGTTCAACCGATTCCACACCCGCACGCTCCAGATAGCGCACGCCGTCCTCACCGACATGCCGGGTGAAACCGCTGACGTCATGCCCGATGCCGCGGATCAGTTGCCCGCCATTGCGTCCGCTGGCGCCCCAGCCGATCCGCCGGCCCTCCAGCAGAATCACCGAAAGCCCGCGTTGAGCCAGTTCGATCGCGGTATTGACCCCGGTAAAACCGCCGCCGATCACGCAGACATCGGCCGCAAGGTCCGAGGCCAGCGTGGGGTAGGACGTCAGGCCATTGGCGGTGGCCGTGTAATAGGAATGTGCGTGTTCGTTATTCATTGGTTGGACTTCACTTTGCTCCAGGAACGGGTCATCAGTCGCATGATCGCCTGGGGCGGGGTGGTCGAAATGTAGAGTTTGTCGAGGACTGCCTGGGGCGGGTAAACCTCAGGGTTGTTCACCAGTTCAGCGTCCATGTATTGCTTGGCGGCCGGGTTCGGGTTGGCGTAACCGACGGAGGCGCTGACCTTGGCAATCACTTGCGGATCGAGCAGGTAGTTGATGAAGGCGTGGGCTTCTTTCTGGTTGCCGGCATCGGCAGGAACCGCCAACAGATCGAACCACAAGTTACTGCCTTCCTTCGGGATCGCGTAGGCGATGTTCACGCCGTTCTTGGCTTCCTTGGCCCGGTTCGCGGCCTGGAACACGTCACCGGAATAGCCGAAAGCCACGCAGATGTCGCCGTTGGCCAGGTCCGACACGTACTTGGACGAGTGGAAATAGGTGATGTACGGCCGGATGCTCAACAGCTTGGCTTCGGCTTTTTTGAAGTCCTCGGGGTTCTCGCTGCGCGGGTCCATGCCCATGTAATTGAGAATCGCCGGGAACACTTCATCGGCCGAGTCCATCATCGATACGCCGCACTGGCTGAGCTTCTTGATATTTTCCGGCTCGAACAGCACGGCCCAGGAATCGATGCGGTCGATGCCGAGCACTTGCTTGACCTTGTCGACGTTGTAGCCAATGCCGTTGGTGCCCCACAGGTACGGCACGGAATGCTCGTTACCCGGGTCGTTTTTCTCCAGCAGCGCCAACAGTTTCGGGTCGAGGTTCTTGAAGTTGGGCAACTGCGCGCGGTCCAGTTTAAGGAACGCGCCGGCCTTCACCTGACGTGCCAGAAAGTGGTTGGACGGCACGACCACGTCATACCCGGTGCGGCCGGCGAGCAACTTGCCCTCCAGGGTTTCGTTGGAATCAAAGACGTCGTAGGTCACCTTGATCCCGGATTTGGCCTGGAAGTCAGCGAGGGTGGTTTCGCCGATGTAATCGGTCCAGTTGTAGACGCTGACGGTGGGCTGAGCCTGGGCAACAGCACTGAACAGCACGGCCAGCGCGGCCGGAACCATGGATTTCAATAGACGCATTCGACACCTCTTCTAATTATTGGATTCTTCCGCATTTTTTCTGGTGTCCTGGCGGCCGCCATCGCGAGCAGGCTCGCTCCCACATTTGGAATGCGTTCCCCTGTGGGAGCGAGCCTGCTCGCGATGAGGCCTTCACAGACAACGCAAATGTCAGACGCTAAGCATCAGGAATTCACGCTCCCAGGAGCTGATCACCCGTTTGAAGTTCTCGTGTTCGGCACGCTTGACCGCCACGTAACCGCGCACGAATTTGTCGCCCAGATACCGGCCGATGGTTTCGCTCTCTTCCATCTGCGTCAGCGCATCCTCGATGGTGATCGGCAGGCGCAGGTTGCGGCGCTCGTAGGCTCGGCCTTGCACCGCCGCACTCGGCTCGATGCGTTCAACCATGCCCAGGTAACCGCACAACAAACTGGCCGCGATCGCCAGGTACGGGTTGGCGTCAGCCCCCGGCAAGCGGTTTTCCACGCGCATCGAATCCGGCGTGGAGGTCGGCACACGCAGGCCGACGGTGCGGTTTTCTTCGCCCCATTCGACGTTGACCGGTGCCGAAGTGTCCGGGAGGAAGCGGCGGAACGAGTTGACGTTGGGCGCGAACATCGGCAGCACTTTCGGAATGTACTTTTGCAGGCCGCCGATGTGGTGCAGGAACAGCTCGCTCATCGTGCCGTCGGCATTGGCGAAGATCGGCTGCCCGGTCGCAATGTCGACCACGCTCTGGTGGATGTGCATGGCGCTGCCGGGCTCATCGCCAATCGGCTTGGCCATAAAGGTCGCGGCGACGTTGTGCTTGAGCGCCGCCTCACGCATGGTGCGCTTGAACACGGTGATCTGGTCGGCGAGGTCCAGCGCGTCGCCATGACGGAAGTTGATTTCCATCTGCGCCGGGCCGTCTTCGTGGATCAGCGTGTCGAGGTCCAGGCCTTGCAGTTCGCACCAGTCGTAGACGTCTTCGAACAGCGGATCGAATTCGTTCGCGGCGTCGATGGAAAACGACTGACGACCGCTTTCCGCACGGCCCGAACGGCCCAGCGGTGCCTTGAGTGGCAAGTCCGGGTCTTCGCAGCGTTGGGTCAGGTAGAACTCCATTTCCGGCGCGACAATCGGCCGCCAGCCTTTGTCGGTGTACAGCTGCAGGACTTTCTTAAGTACGTTGCGCGGCGACAGTTCGATCGGGTTGCCGAACTTGTCGAAGGTGTCGTGGATCACGATGGCGGTCGGCTCGATGGCCCATGGAATCACGTAGACCGCGTCGGCGACGGGCTTGCAGACCATGTCGATGTCGGCCGGGTCGAGCAGGTCGTAGTAGATGTCGTCGTCGACAAAGTCCCCGGTTACCGTTTGCAACAACACACTTTCCGGCAGGCGCATGCCTCGCTCATGCAGGAACTTGTTGGTGGGTGCGATTTTGCCGCGTGCAATGCCGGTCAGGTCGCTGACGACACACTCGACTTCGGTAATCTTGTGATCTTTCAGCCAAGTGAACAGCTGATCGAAAGGGGCATTCATAAAGACCTCGTTATTGGTTTTATTAACGCCGGGGAGGGTGGTTTCATCCACCACACACTTCCCCTGAGACGCGTTGACGACTATCTTGGGCGAGCCTTGCGGTTCCATCTATCCACTTTCAGCAGCACCAAAACGCACCAAACGAGTGCGTAAGGTCATTCATGTCAGCGTCCAGTCCGATCCAGGTTCAAGCGTTCAACACCGACGATGTCGCCGCGCAAATCCGCGCCACGCCGGGTTGGGTCCAGCATTATCAGCAGATGTCGCCGGGGCATTTCGCCGGGCGTGTGCGCTACCTGGACCTGCAAGGCGTGGAGATTTACGAAGAGCAGATGAACACCCGGGTCGAGCAGAATTTCAGCGCGCCCGAGGGTTCGCTGGCGTTCTGTTTCGATCGCAGCGACAACGCGCTGTATGTGTTGAATGGCGAAAGCCGCAACATCTGGATCACCCCGGAGAACTATCAGGAAGTCGCGGTGGTGTTCGGTCCGGAGTTCGTTCAGCGTCACGGTTTGAATGTCGCACGGCTGGAAGGCTTGTTCATGTCACCGCTGAACTCGGGGCAGAACGCCTTGTTCAGCCGCTGGCTGAGCGGCACCTTGACCCGGCTCGCCGAAACGCTCGACCCGCCCAGCAAAGAAGCGCTGACCCAGCAACTGCTCGAGGATTGCCTGTACATCCTCGACAACGCCTGCGTGTGCCTCGATCGCGGCGGCCTGCAGCGCCGCACCGAAGAACGCGCGGTGATGAAACGCATCGGCGAATGGGCCGCCGATTCACCGGAAGAAACCCTCAACCTGCTGGAGCTGTCCCAGGTCGCCGGGGTTTCCCTGCGGCAGTTGCAGCACGCGTTCAAGGCTTTCACCGGGATGACGCCGACCCACTGGCTGCGCCTGCGCCGCCTTAACAGCGCACACCGCGAATTGCTCGCGCGAACACCGAATGACACCACCGTCGCCGAAGTGGCGATGAACTGGTCGTTCTGGCATTTGGGGCGGTTTTCCAGCAGTTACCGGGCGTTGTTCAAGGAGCTGCCGAGTGAAACGCTCAAGCGTGCGGTTAACGCTCGCGCAACACTGACGTCGCCATAGCCGGTTTTATCAAGTGGTTGATGCAGGTTTCGCCAGCTCAATACCCGCCGCGCCCAACCGTTTGAGGATTTCAAACAGCAAATCGCTCTTGGTCGTGCCGACAATCCTCGGGCTGCTGACGTAACCGGTGACCGTCAGCGTGATGCCCTCGGGGCTCAGTTTGCTGAACCGAACGAAGGGCGCCGGTTTGTCGAGGATGGTTTCGTGCTCGGCGTAGGTGGTGTACAGCAGGTTTTGTACCTCCTCGGGGTCAATGTCCAGCGGGAACATCAGTTCCAGTGTCGCCACCCCTTGTGCGCTGCCGCCGAGGGTGACGTTGCGCAGGTTCTGCGAAATCAGTTGTGAGTTGGGCACGATGACGATCGAGCGGTCGCTGAGTTGTATTTCCGTGGCCCTGACGTTGATGCGGCGGATGTCGCCTTCGACGCCGCTGATGCTGATCAGGTCGCCGACCTTGACCGGGCGTTCGGTCAGGAGGATCAGGCCGGAGACGAAATTCTTGACGATTTCCTGCAAGCCGAAACCGATCCCCACCGACAAGGCGCTGACGATCCACGCCAGATTGGTCCATTTGATGCCCAGAGACGATAGTGTCAGCAGAATCACCAGGGCATAGCCGATGTTGGCGAACAGTGTGCTGAGGGAAGCGCACATGCCGGGGTCCATGTCGGTCTTGGGCAGGAACTCGTTGTCCAGCCATCGGCGCAGTGTGCGAATCAGGTAGATACCGACGAAAAGGGCCAGAAGCGCATTCAACAAGTGGCCCGGGATGATATTGAGTTTGCGCAGGCCATCGCCGCCGAGGATGGCGAACGTCTGGGTGAACAATTGCCCGAGTGTGGTGCCGACACCACCGACAAACAGTGAAATGACCGCCAGCAGCATTAAACCGGCACGACCGACCCCGGACAGAATGATCGACACTTGTTCAAGACGCACATCGCCGATCCCGAGCAACTGTTTGAGCGCTTTGCCGCTGGGGCTCTTGGGAGAAAACAGGTACTCGCAGCTGTCTCTGAACAACTGGGTCAGCAAGTAGAAGCCGGACAGGATGATAAAACCCCAGACCAGTTGGTAGGTGATGAATCGCGCCAGGGAGATGTAGCCGATCAGCAGGGCAATCATCGCGACAACAATGGCGATACCGGCGAATGAGTAAATCAGGCCGGCGACGGTGGTACTCGATTCCGGCGCCTCCCCGGTGGCCGCCACGGCTCTGCGGACTTTGCTGGCCCGCAGGAACAACGTACCGATAATCAGGGTGACCGCCAGCGCGATCAAACCCCGGCCGAAGAGGATGGCGGGCGGGCTCATGCCGGTGACGTTGGTGATCTGTGCCAGGCCCACCAGAATCAGCAGCGTGACGGCCAGCATCCCGGGGAACGGCTGGATCGCCAGTGCCACGGGATCGGCAATCGCCGGCAGTCGCCAGGAGGGATGTTTGGTCGATAGCATCGCCCGGCTCAGGCCGGTAATCAGGATGCAGACGTAGATGACTTTTTCGAATTCTTCGGCAAAGTTCTGAATCAGGGGCGTCAACGGCAGTTGTCGGGTCAGCGCATAAAACAGCAGTTGCATCGCAATAGCGGTGGCCAATACCGTGGCTACAACGGAAGCCAGTGCGAGCGAACTTCGCCGCAAACGTCCTTCCGGCATTCGATGAATACACACCCAGGTCAGCCCGCGCTCGGCGATTCTTCGGCCCCAGGACCAGATGCCCACGGCCAGCAAGATCAAGGCGACGGCAAACAGACGCTCGCCGGGTTGCCAGGCATTCTTGATGGCGCTGGAGGCCTGCTGGAGGAAATTGCTCAGCCGCTGGCGGTCCTCCTTCAGCGGATTGAACAACGGCGCCCAGAATCCCGGGCCCAGGATGCTGCCGCTGCGCAACGTGACTTCGGTTTCCAGCAGGCTGCGGCGAATGCCGGCGATTTGAATGATGAGGTCGGCGGCATTGTTTCGAAGCGCCGTCAGGGTTTTCAGATTGGAGTCGACTTTGGTCTTTTGTTCGGAGAGGAAGGCCCTTTGCGTCGAAATATCCGTTTTCTCGGACGCGACATCCTCCTGTGATACCGGGCCCAACACATCAAGCTGGGCTTGCAGTTGCTTCTGTTCGGGCAGCAGGGATGACTGGAGGCTGTCCACATCGTTGATAAACGATTGCACGGAGTCTTGCAGGCCGGTCATTTGGGTAAGGTTATTGGCCAACGAAATCTGTTGCTTGATTCGGTCAAGGCGGAGTTGCAGTTCCAGCAGATCACTCTGGGAGATAGCAACAGTCGCGGTGCCTGACATAGGGGTTGGCGTCGCCGGCAGGTCGGCGGCCGACACCACTCCGCCACTGGTTCCAAGCAGCGTGAGCACGACGAACATCATTAACTTCAATGCATTACGCATGGGAGTGCTCGACTCTGTTGTGGGTCGCTCAACCTATGAGGGTAGGCCATCACGCCAAAACGATCGAAAAGAATCCTGCTGACTGTCCGGAAGAGGCAATACCGCGCTGGGAGTGGATGCCGCGTGATCTACACTCTTGGTTGCTCAACAAGGCCCCGGGGAGGTCACCATGAACAAGATTCCGTCTATTGGCCTGTGCGTTCTGTTGTCGGTTTCATGCACCCAGGCCTGGGCCGAAACGGTCGTGCCGGTGCAGGGACAGACCTCGCAACAAACCCGACTCGATATTGATGACTGCCATGACGTAGCGCTCAGCCAGGGCACTGCGGCGGCGCCTGCTGCAGGTACAACCGTGGCTGAACAGCCCGGGCGTCAGCATGACGAGTTTTATGAAGGAGGCGATGACGCCACGAAGCAGGCGTACACAAACTGCCTGCTGGCGAAGGGATACCAGGTGACCCCTTAATTCAGGCCCTCAATTAGCAGCCTCCAACGGAGAGCGAGTGCCGGGTGATCTACACTTCTTGTTGCTGAATCGAGCCCGTCATCAGCCGTCAGCGTTTTACCCAGCCTGCGTTCTTGCAGAGTGACGAGCTGCGTTGGAGGTCAAAATGAGCAAGGTATCGTCCTTTGGCCTGTGCGTTCTCTTGTCGGTTTCATGCACCCCGGTTTGGGCTGCAACGGTCGTTCCGATGAAAGGGCAGAGTTCGCAACAGACCCAGTTGGACATCAATGAATGCAACAGCATCGCGGCCAGCCAGGCTGCGTCGACGGCGCCGTCTCCCTCAGGAGGGCGCCTGAAAGGTGCTGCCGTGGGGGCCGCCGCCGGAGCGGCCGGGGCACAAGTGCGTGGGAATCGGCATGACGAGGCTTATGATCGTGTCGATGACGACGTGAAGCAGGACTATCGGCAGAATCGCGCCAAAGAGACCGCCGCGGCGGGGGCGGTGGTCGGCGGTTCGCGTCAGCGTCAGGAGCGTCGGGCACAAGAAAAAACCAGTGCCGCGAACACCTCGACGGCGTACACCAGTTGCCTGCAAGGCAAGGGCTATCAGGTCAATCCCTGAGCTTTTTGTGGCCGCTGCTCCAGCAGATAAACCATCAGGCAGGCATACAACGTGACGGCAAGGAACAAGCCCATGCGCACCGCAAACGCGGTGTACACGTCCTTGCCGGCGATGCTGTCCTGAACCGATTGGCCCAACAGGATGATCAGCGTGATCAACGTGTTGAGCCAGAACCCCGGGGTGAACCGGGTCGGGCTCAGGGCATACAGCTTGCGCGCGAGCACCAGGCCGAACAGCAGCATCCACAAGTAGAACATCCACAGGTGCACAAACAGGCTGAGGGCGCTCCAGAACAGGATCGCCAGCAAACCGGCAAGCAAGGTCGACCCGACGAGTTCACGGCCGGCGGTGTGGGCGTTGGTCGTGGAGCTTTGCTGACCCAGGCTGACGGCCTTGAGGATGATCGGCAGGTAACCGGCCGGGTCGATCAAGGCCAGCAAGAACGTCGGCAACACGATCAAGGTTGCACGCAGCGCCACCCGACTGACTTCTTCGGCGGGCAAAGCGGGCGCGGGAGGCGGGGAAGGGGCATTGGGCGGATCCGGGAATAACCCATGACTGAGCGCCATGACCGCAACGGCGAGCAATAAACCTTTGACCAGAGCGCCGATGACCATCGCCGCCAGATCGAATTCGGCGACCCCGGCCGAGGAAATCATTGTCAGGCCAATCACCAGAAACGTCACGATCAGGGCATTGCCGCCGCGCAGTCCAAAACAGAACACCAGGAACAGACTCAAGCCGATCAGCAGAACGCCAGTGACAGGGTAATAACGCAGGATCGGGATCAGCAACAGGCCCAGGCCCGTGGTCAACATCGCGGCCAGTGCGAGCACCACCGCGGCCTTGAACGGCAACGGGCGGTTGATCGAGGCCAGCAGGATCAGGCACAGCACCGGCGCCAGAAAGGGGATCGGCAATCCCAGGCCGAAGCTCGCGGCCAGGCACAACGCCGTGCCCGTGGCGAGGCGCAATGCGCGCTGTTCCCGGGGCGTGCGTTTAGTAGGCATACGACAACCAGCTCATGAACCCCACAAACACCCGGCCCAACGGGTTCAGCGGATTGCCCTGGGTAGGGAAGGCCATGACTTCGGCCTGGCCGCCGGCACGGATGGCGCGGCTGTCACGCAAGGCTTTTCGGGCGTCCTCGGAGAACTCGATGATCACCGGGAACCGCTGGGCCGGCCGCAGCCAGTCGCGGCTGTTTTGCACGCCAGGCAAGGTACCGGGCGCGGGAGGCTGGCCGACGCTGACCCCATACCCGACACTGCGCACCCGCCCATCGAACACTTCGCCGGGCAGTGCATCCAGGACGATCGCCACCGGCGTATCGACTTTCACCAGGCCGAGGTTGTTTTCGGTCATGTCCGCGCTGATCCATACATCGTGGATGGCAATCAGCGTCATGACCGGGCCACCGGCCGCGGCGAACTGCCCGGCGTCGGTGCGCAGGTCGGTGATCAGCCCCGCTGAGCGGGCGCGAATCTGCGTATTGGACAAGTCCAGCTCGGCTTTTGACAGGGCCGTGGCGGCGCTACGCAGCAGGGCGTTGTCTTCCTCGCTGCCGCCTTCTTGCTCGCGCGCACGTTGCACTTCGGCGCGAGCGGCCGCGACCTGGCTGACCGCCTGTTCACGGTTGGCGCGAGACACTTCGAGCAGGCGCACGGAAATGGTGCCAGGGTCTTCGCGGTACAGACCTTCGAGGCGCTGATTGTCCTGTCTCGCCTTGAGTTCAT
This sequence comes from Pseudomonas sp. 31-12, assembly GCF_003151075.1. Lineage (NCBI taxonomy): Bacteria > Pseudomonadati > Pseudomonadota > Gammaproteobacteria > Pseudomonadales > Pseudomonadaceae > Pseudomonas > Pseudomonas sp. 31-12. The sequence continues at coordinate 3,599,806 of NZ_CP029482.1, read as the reverse complement.
TGGCCTGGGCAGCGCGCAAATTGGCTTGCGCCGACGCGATGCCGGCGGTGCTGGCGCCGATTTGCCGACGGGTCGATTCAAGGTCGGCACGGGCGCGGTCGACGGCAATCTGATACGGCTGCGGGTCCACTTCGAACAGCACATCGCCAGCCTTGACGTCCTGATTGTTGCGCACGTTGACGCGAATCACCCGGCCGGCCACTTCCGAGGCGACCGGAATGACGAAGGCCCCCACTCGCGCTTGTTGTGTATAAGGCGTGAAGCGGTCCGCCGCCAAGTACCACGCCAGGCTCAGGAGGATCAGGATCAGCACCCATTTGATGCCTTTTTTCGCCGGGTCGGCGGCAGGCGCGGGAGGCTTGGGGGCAGGTGCCTCGGGGACAGGCTGCGCGACTTCACTCATGGCTGTTTACCTTGTGGGGCAGAGGGGCGGCGGGCTCGCTCAGCAGGTCGCCCCAGTCGGTGCGTTTTTCCATCTGCTGGCGGGTGGCTTCATCGACTTTGGGCTGGGCGCTGTACCAACCGCCGCCCAGGGATTTGTACAGGGCGATCAGATTGCTCACGGCGTTGCTGCGGGCGACCAGGTAGTTGTCCTGCTGTTCGAGCAATGCGCGCTGAGCATCCAGCACGCGTTGAAAGTCCGAGTAACCTTCGCGGTACTGCGCGCTGGCCAGCACCAGTGAGCGTTTGGCCGCCACTTCGGCCTCACTGAGGATGCGTTCGCGCTCCAGGGATTTGATCAAGCCTGTGGCGGCATCGTCAGCCTCGCGCGCGGCCTGGCGGACCTTGTCGCGATAGGCCTCGATCAGTTGCTGCAACCGCGCATCCTGGATGCGCACGTTGTTGCTGATCTGGCCATGGTCGAACAGGTTCCAGCGCAGGCTGGGGCCGCCGATCAGGTCCAGGCTCCGGGACGTCCCGTTGAGCGTGTCGGCCGACCAGACGATGCTGCCGAGCAAGGTCAGCGACGGATAGAAATCACTTTCGGCCACGCCGATCAACGCCGACTGGGTCGCGACATTCAGCTCGGCGGCGCGCACATCGGGCCGACGCAGCAAAAGATTGGCCGGTACATCCTGAAGCACGGCGCGATCGACCAGCGGGATCAAGCCTTCGTTATTCACCAGCAACGGTAAGGCGCCCGGCGCTTGCCCGATCAACACGGCCAAGGCGTTGCGGGTTCGTTGCAACTGGTCTTCAAGGGTGGGGATGGTGCTCAATGTGCCAAGGTATTGGGTTTTGGCCTGTTGCAGGTCGAGTTCGGCTTGCTGGCCGCTGTTGAACAGCTTTTCGGTGATCTCGAAGTTGCGCTTTTGCTGTTTGGCGTTCTCCCGGGCGACGCGCAACCGCGCCTCGGTGGTGCGCAACGAGAAGTAAGTGTCGGCAACCTGGGCGCGCAGCAATACCAGCACGTCTTCATAGTTGGCCTGGGCCGCAAAGTAATTGGCGTCGGACGATTCGATGGCGCGGGCGAAACGCCCCCAGAAGTCCAGCTCCCAGCCAATGTCGAACCCGCCACTGTATTGCCAGAAATGGCTGTCCTGAGGATTGGTGCCACCGGATTGCCGGCGGTTGAAGTACAAGCTGTCGGCGCTGGCTTGCTGCAGTTGCGGGTACAGACCGCTTTGCGCAATGCCCAATTGGGCACGGGCCTCCATCACGCGCAGGCCGGCGATCTTCAGGCTGGAGTTATGCGCATCGGACGCGGCAATCAGCTCATTGAGCAGCGGATCGTTGAAGACCTGCCACCACTGGCGGATATCCGGATGGGTTGCGCGCTGACTGGCCTGTTCAAGGGCGGCGGTGTTCCAGCGTTCGACCCATTTTTCGCCCGGTGGCTGGAAGTCCGGCCCCAGCCGCACGCAGCCACTCAGGCCAAGTGCAGCGAACAAGAGGAGGTGGCCTGGCAGCCTCAGCAAGGAACGGCCTCGATGCATCGCGTATCGTCCAACCGGGAAAGGTCACTGGAGCATAGCCGTCCAAATGAGCAACCGGCTGCTAAGCTTCTCAAGCACCCTCAAACCTTCTGCGATCACTTATAGGCAGGACACTCATGAGTAACCCCCAAGGTTATGTCGAACCGCATTCCGCTGGTTGGCGCTTCAAAGTAGGCATCGCGATTATCTGTGTCATGTTGGGGTCGTGGCTGATGGTGCCGATTGCCGCGGCGCTCGATATTCCAGGTTCAAGAGTCGCTGCGCTGACCGGTGTTCTGTTCATCAGTAACAAAGTCCTGCTGATCATCGTCATCGCGGTCATGGGCAAGGCCGGGTTCCAGCAGTTGAAAAGCAAGCTGTTCGGTTACGTATCCGGGCTGGCGCCGACCATGGATACCGAAGTGGGGCCGATCCGTCACAGGATCGGTATCGTGATGTTTTGCCTGCCGTTGATCTCGGCCTTTCTTGAACCCTACGTCGACACGTTTTGGCCGGGGTTCAGACCGAACCTTTGGCAGCTTCAATTGCTGGGCGATGCCATGCTGATCGGCAGCTTTTTTGTGCTGGGGGGCAATTTCTGGGAGAAGGTGCGGGCGTTGTTTATCCGCACGGCAAAGGTCGTCAATCCAGACGCGGTGTGAGGCCTGCCTGCTAGCGCGAAATGATCCCGTGATCGATCGCGTATTTGACCAGCGCCGCGGGTTTATCGATGTTGAGCTTGCGGCGGATGCTCAGGCGATGGGTTTCTACGGTGCGCACGCTGATGTCCAGCTCGCGCGCCATTTCCTTGTTGTTCAGCCCCTGGGCCATTTTGTACAACACCTGGCTTTCGCGGGGTGTCAGCTCGTTGTCGGTGCTTTTTTCGGCAATCAGCCGCTGGGCGATTTCGGCGCTGTAGAACGTGCCCCCACTGGCGATGGCTTCGATGGCCGCAATGATTTCCCGCGACGGTGAGTTCTTCAGCACATAGCCGCTGGCACCGGCGCGAACCGACTCACTCACGTATTCGTAATTGTCGTACATGCTCAGCACCAGAACCTTCAGCGACGGGTACTGGGCGCGCAGCACGCGGGTCAATTCAAGCCCGTTCATGTCGCGCAGGCTGATGTCGACCAGCAGCAAGTCTGGCTGGCAGCGCCCGACCATCTCGATGGCCTGCGCGCCACTCTCGGCTTCGCCCACCACTTCCAGGGGCGCCATGACCGCCAGCAGCGCTTTGATCCCGTCGCGGACCAGGGAGTGATCGTCGACCAGGGCGACGCGGATCGGGTGGGGCAGGTTCATCGCGGTATTCACTCTTGTTGTAAGGGGGCGAGTCAGCGTTTTGTGCCCGGCATTTTCATTGGCAGCAGCACGTCCAGCTCACTTCTGCCGGGCATCGAAATCAGGTCGAAACGCCCACCAAAATGTTCGACTCGCTCACGGATATTACGCAGGCCAATGCCGGCGTGGCGACGTTCGACCTGGGCGACGTTGAAACCGATCCCGTCGTCGATCACGGTCAGCCGAACGGTATCTTCCGAGCCGTGCAGGGTAATCGAAACGTTTTTAGCCTGCGCATGGCGTTCGATGTTGGTCAGGCCTTCTTGCACAATACGGAACAGCGAGACCGCTGCGCCTTCCACCAGATCGCAGTCGAACTCATTGTCGTCGTAGGTCACGGTGAGACCGCTGCGCTGCTCGAATTCTGCGGCGAGCTGGCCGATCGCCGCCGGCAGGCCCAGGGTGTCGAGCAGTGACGAACGGAGGTCATGGGAGAGGCTGCGAACCTCACCAATCGCGTCGCCGAGGCGCGCCGTGGCGTCTTTCAGCGTGCTCAAACCCTTGTCTTGTCCTTGGTCGTTCTCCAGCAGCAGACTGGCCAGTTCGAACTGAAACTTGATGGAGACGAGCACCTGACTGATGCCGTCGTGCAGCTCGCGGGAAACCCGTGATCGCTCTTCTTCCTGCAAGCTGACGATCCGCTGGGTCAGACGCTGTAGCTTTTTGTCCGCCAGACGATGTTCGCTGACGTTGAGCGTCATGCCGCTGGCGAAGACAAACAGCACGGCCACGAGGGCGACGGCGGCAATCGCCAGCATGGTCTTGCGGATACCGTGAGCCACTTCGTCGCGTGCTTGCTGGGTGGCGCGTTCAACGTCTTCCAGGTAGATGCCGGTGCCAAGCATCCAGCCCCAACGATCCAGCATCACCACATAAGCGAGTTTGTCGGTCACCTGGCCGGAGGAGGGCTTGTTCCAGGCGTAGCGCTGGAAACCTTCGCCGGACTGCGCACTTTTGAGAAGCGCCTGAATCACCGGCAAACCGTGCGGGTCCTTCATGTCCCACAGGTATTTGCCCACCAGTTCCGTCTGGCGTGCGTGCATCAGGCTGCGACCCTCGCGGTCGTAGACGAAGAAGTAGCCATTGATGCCAAAGCTGAGTTTGCGCAGTTCCTCCAGCACTTTTTGCTGGGCACGCTCGTCACCGTGGCCGTCGTCGTACAGCGGCGCGATCAGGCTTTGCGCCATTTCCACGTAGTTTTTCAGCTCGGCACGCTTGCTCGCCAGAATGCTGTCTTCGATCAGTTGCGCCTGTTGATCGCCGAGCTGGCGATTCAGGGAAATCACCAGCGCGCAGATCACGGCGATCGCCAGCACCAGCGGCAGAATCCCGAGCGCGACGATTTTGTGTTTGAGCTGCATCTTGGCTCCTGGCCGGACCGAGGGAAGGCGATGGCCCGGCATCATATGCCAAAGATACGCGGCTCCAGTAGCGGTGCTGGACGGAATGACCTGCGGCGGTGGTGTCCGCCTATTGAAATGCAAAACCCTGTGGGAGCGGGCTTGCCCGCGAAGAGGCCATCACATCCAACATCTCTGTTGGCTGTTACACCGCCTTCGCGGGCAAGCCCGCTCCCACAGGTTTTGCATTTCAGCTTAAAGATCAGTGGCGTCTACGTAGAACTACGTAGACGCCACGTACGTAGTAACGCGGATTTATTTGTAGACGGCATGCGGGGATATTGGGCCAGCTCCGCACCGCGGACACAATTATAAAAATTACCGCCGCAGTCACTGGCTGTCGGCAGGAGACACGCTATGCCCCGTCTGGCTAAACACCTCGCCTGGTTTGCCGTGGCTGTCCTGGGAGCGTTCGCGCTAAGTGTCGTGGCCTTGCGCCGCGGCGAAGCGATCAACGCCCTGTGGATCGTAGTCGCAGCCGTCGCTATCTACCTCGTCGCATACCGCTACTACAGCCTGTTCATCGCCACCAAGGTGATGCAACTCGACCCCAATCGTGCCACGCCCGCCGTCATCAACAATGATGGCCTGGACTACGTGCCGACCAACAAACACGTCCTTTTCGGTCACCACTTCGCGGCCATCGCTGGCGCGGGTCCGCTGGTCGGCCCGGTTCTGGCGGCGCAAATGGGCTATCTGCCCGGCACGCTGTGGCTGATCGCCGGGGTGGTGCTGGCCGGTGCGGTTCAGGACTTCATGGTCCTGTTCATGTCCACTCGCCGCAACGGCCGCTCGCTGGGCGACATGGTCCGTGAGGAAATGGGCCGCATCCCTGGCACCATTGCGCTGTTCGGCTGCTTCCTGATCATGATCATCATCCTCGCGGTGCTGGCGCTGATCGTCGTGAAAGCCCTGGCCGAGAGCCCGTGGGGGATGTTCACGGTGATGGCGACTATCCCGATCGCGATGTTCATGGGCATCTACATGCGCTACATCCGCCCGGGCCGCATTGGTGAAATCTCCATTGTCGGTGTGCTGTTGCTACTGGGTTCGATCTGGCTCGGTGGGCAGATTGCCGCTGATCCGGTCTGGGCCAAAGCCTTTACCTTCAGTGGCGTACAGATCACCTGGATGTTGATCGGCTACGGTTTTGTCGCCGCGGTATTGCCGGTGTGGCTGATTCTGGCGCCGCGTGATTACCTGTCGACCTTCCTGAAAATCGGCACCATCGTCGCTTTGGCGATCGGTATTCTGGTCACCATGCCCGACCTGAAAATGCCGGCACTGACCCAGTTCATCGACGGCACTGGCCCGGTATGGAAAGGCGGGTTGTTCCCGTTCCTGTTCATCACCATCGCCTGTGGCGCGGTCTCCGGTTTCCATGCGCTGATTGCCTCCGGCACCACGCCGAAACTGTTGGCCAGTGAAGGCCATGCCCGCTACATCGGTTATGGCGGCATGTTGATGGAATCCTTCGTCGCCATCATGGCCATGGTCGCGGCTTCGGTAATCGAACCGGGCGTGTATTTCGCCATGAACAGCCCGGCGGCGCTGGTGGGCTCCGATGCTGTTTCGGTTGCTCAGACCGTCAGCAGTTGGGGTTTTGCAATCACCCCGGAAGCGCTGCAAGCGGTGGCCAAGGACATCGGTGAAACCACCATTCTGGCCCGTGCCGGTGGCGCACCAACGTTGGCAGTCGGCATCGCGCAGATCCTGCACCACGTTCTGCCGGGTGAAAACACCATGGCGTTCTGGTACCACTTTGCGATCCTGTTCGAAGCATTGTTCATCCTGACAGCCGTCGATGCGGGCACCCGTGCCGGACGTTTCATGCTCCAGGATTTGCTCGGCTCGTTCGTGCCATCCCTGAAACGCACCGAGTCCTGGACCGCCAACCTGATCGCAACTGCCGGTTGTGTGGCGATGTGGGGTTATCTGTTGTACCAGGGCGTGATCGATCCACTGGGCGGCATCAACACCTTGTGGCCATTGTTCGGCATCTCCAACCAGATGCTGGCCGGTATCGCGCTGATGTTGGCGACCGTCGTACTGATCAAAATGAAACGCCAGCGCTACGTCTGGGTGACCATGTTGCCAGCGGTGTGGCTGCTGATTTGCACCACCACCGCAGGCTTCATCAAGCTGTTCGATGCCAACCCGGCGATCGGTTTCCTGTCGCTGGCCAAGAAGTACAGCGATGCGCTGGCCAACGGTCAGATCCTCGCCCCGGCCAAAAGCATCGACCAGATGCACCACGTGATCTACAACGCTTACACCAACGCAACGCTCACGGCGCTGTTCCTGCTGGTGGTCTTCAGCATTCTGTTCTTTGCGCTCAAGGTCGGCATCGCCGCCTGGGGCACCAAGGAGCGTACGGATAAAGAAGCACCGTACCAGGCGCTGCCGCAAGCGTGACGGAGGAGGGCGCCCATGTTCAATGACCTGAGTCGTCTCGGCAAATACCTCGGTCAGGCCGCACGCCTGATGGTGGGGATGCCGGACTACGACACCTACGTCGAACATATGCAGAGCAAACACCCGGACAAACCGGTGATGAGCTATGAGGTGTTCTTTCGGGAACGCCAGGAGGCACGTTACGGCAGCAAGGCTGGGCCGAAGTGTTGTTGAATAATGGCACTTAGGTAACGGGTCGCTCTCATGGAGCCCGGATGACCAGCGATAGCGATCTCAAGATCGTCATCGCTGGTCATCCGGGCTTTTTCTTTGCCTTCGCCGTCGTCGCACTACCTGATTGCTCCCCGGTGAGGCATGCGCGTTCGCCAGCGGCTATGCTTTTTTTTTCAGCCATTCAGCGGCCACCGAGTTATGAGCGACTCCAATGTTTCGCCCCCAGTCCCGGAGCCGGGGCGTATTGCACCGCGGGTGAAGGCGGGCGATCAGACCGGCTGGGGTCGCTGGATGCCGGGACTGCAGACACTGCGCGGATACCCGATTGCCGGGTTGCGGCACGACATCATGGCCGGGCTGGTGCTGACCACAATGTTGGTGCCGGTCGGCATCGCCTACGCGCAAGCTTCAGGCCTGCCCGGCATTTATGGTCTTTACGCGACCATCGTCCCGCTACTCGCTTATGCGTTTTTCGGGCCCAGTCGGATTCTCGTATTGGGCCCGGATTCCTCATTGGTGGCGGTCATCCTCGCCGTCGTCCTGCCACTCTCCGGCGGCGATCCGCAGCGCGCAGTCGCCCTGGCGGGCATGATGGCCATCGTCTCAGGGACGGTCTGCGTCTTGGCGGGGATCGCGCGTCTTGGCTTCGTCACCGAGTTGCTGTCCAAACCGATCCGCTACGGGTACATGAACGGGATAGCCCTGACCGTATTGATCAGCCAACTGCCGAAACTCTTCGGCTTTTCGATCGAAGCTGACGGGCCGCTGAGAAACCTGTGGGCCATCGCCACGGCGGTCATGGAGGGCGAAACCAACTGGACCGTGTTCACGGTCGGCCTGTCCACACTGGCAGTCATCTTGCTGCTCAAAGGCCAGAAGCGCGTGCCGGGCATTCTAATTGCCGTGGTTGGGGCGACCGTCGCCGTGGGTGCGCTGGACCTCGCCGAGCGGGCAAATGTATCGATTCTCGGCTCCCTCCCGCAGGGCTTGCCTTCTTTTGCCATCCCCTGGATCACGACCGCCGATATCGTCCCCGTGCTGATCGGTGGTTGCGCGGTGGCCCTCATCTCGTTCGCCGACACCAGCGTGCTTTCCCGTGTCTATGCCGCCAGGACGCGCACCTATGTCGACCCGAACCAGGAAATGGTCGGGCTTGGCATCGCCAACCTGGCCGCCGGGTTCTTTCAGGGGTTTCCCGTGTCCAGCAGTTCGTCGCGCACTCCCGTGGCCGAGGCTGCCGGTGCCAGAACCCAGCTGACCGGCGTGGTCGGCGCGCTGTGTGTCGCCTTGCTGCTGATGGTGGCGCCGAACTTGCTGCAGCATTTACCCACCAGTGCACTGGCGGCTGTCGTTATTGCATCGGCCATCGGCTTGATCGAGGTCAGCGACTTGCGGCGAATTTATCGCATGCAACGCTGGGAGTTCTGGCTGTCGATCGCCTGCACGGTGGGCGTGGCCGTGTTCGGAGCAATCGAGGGCATTGGCCTGGCTATCGTGATTGCGGTGATCGAATTCCTGTGGGATGGCTGGCGTCCCTATTCTGCAGTGCTCGGACGCGTGGAAGGTCTCAAGGGCTACCATGACATCCAGCGCTATCCCGAGGCGCGCCTTATCCCCGGACTGGTCCTGTTTCGCTGGGATGCACCGCTGTTTTTCGCCAATGCCGAACAGTTTCAGGACCGCGTGCTGAGTGCCTTGGCGGCATCGCCGACGCCAGTGCGGTGGCTGGTCGTGACGGCGGAACCGGTTACCAGCGTGGACGTGACCTCTGCTGACATGCTGGTTGAACTGACCGAAACGTTGCACGCCGCTGGCATCGAGCTGTGTATTGCCGAAATGAAAGACCCGGTCAAGGACAAGCTCAAGCGGTTCGGACTCTTCGAGCAGCTGGGCGAACAGGCGTTTTTTCCAACAATTGGCGCCGCTGTCGACAGCTATGTGCTGACCCACCCGGTGGATCGGCAAGAAGAGGCTCGATGACGGTAGACAGTCGCGCCATGGACTAGACTGACGCGGTTGGTTCATGGCGATAAACGAATGAGGCACTCGTGAGGTCTGGGTCATGGCAAAGGACAAGAAACGCACCAAAAAAAGCGACGACAGCGTCAAGATGTCAAACAAGGACTACCTGAGCGAACTGCGCCGGTTGCATGTCGAGGTCGTGAAGTTGCAGGAGTGGGTCAAGCACAAGGGCATCAAGATCTGCATTGTCTTCGAGGGCCGCGACGGGGCCGGCAAAGGCGGGACGATCAAGGCGCTGACCGAACGGGTGAGCCCGCGGATCTTCCGGGTCGTGGCGCTGCCTGCGCCCACCGACCGGGAAAAAAGCCAGATGTATGTGCAGCGCTACCTGCCGCATCTGCCGGCGGCCGGCGAAGTGGTGATCTTCGATCGCAGTTGGTACAACCGTGCGGGCGTCGAGCGGGTGATGGGGTTCTGCACCAAAGAGCAGGTCGCCGGTTTCCTCAAGGCCATCCCTCTGGTGGAGCGCGCCATCGTCGACTCGGGCGTTATCCTGCTCAAGTATTGGCTGGAAGTAAGCCCTGAAGAACAGACTCGCCGGCTTGAGGAACGCATCAAGGATGGGCGCAAGATCTGGAAGCTGACTGCCATGGACTTGAAGTCCTACAGCCGTTGGTATGACTATTCCCGGGCACGCGATGACATGTTCAAGTCGACGGATACCGGACATGCCCCGTGGCTGGTGGCCAACTCCAATGACAAGCGGCGGGCGCGCCTGAACATCATCACCGACTTGCTGAGCCGTATTCCCTATGAGGAGGTGCCGCGCGAGAAAGTGAAGTTGCCTAAACGGCAGCGGCCGGGGGGCTACCGTGAACCGAATTACCCGCTCAAACGGGTCGCTGAGAAGTTCTGACGATTGTCATGAAATGAAAAGCCATTGTCGTCTGATGAGAAGCGTCTCATCAGGCGGCGTCCTACAGTCCAGTCAGCGTAAATCGACGCATTGCAGACTGGAGAATAAGAAAACATGGCCAAAGCCATCCGCTTCCACGAAACCGGTGGTCCCGAAGTCCTTCGTTATGAAGACGTCGAGGTCGGGGAACCTGGCCCGGGTCAGGTTCGTCTGCGTCATGTGGCCGTCGGCCTGAACTATGCCGACACCTACTTTCGCAATGGCACCTACCCGATCCCGTTGGCTAACGGCATGGGCGTTGAAGCCTCTGGCGTCGTACAGGCTGTGGGCGAGGGCGTTACCCAAGTCGAAGTCGGCGATCGCGTTACCTACACCGGTTTTCTCAATACGCTGGGCGCGTACAGCACCGAGCGCCTGATCGCGGCCGCACCGCTAATCAAACTGCCGGAAACCATCAGCTTCGAAACCGCTGCGGCCATGACCATGCGCGGCCTGACGTCGGCGTACCTGATGCGGCGTATTTATGATTTCAAGGTCGGCGACAGCATTCTGCTGCATGCCGCCGCCGGGGGTGTGGGGCTCATCGTTTCGCAGTGGGCCAAGTTGCTCGGCCTGACGGTCATCGGCACCGTCTCCACGGACGTCAAAGGTGAAATCGCCCGCGCCCATGGCTGCGACCATGTCATCAACTACAGCCATGAAGATGTCGCCCAGCGCGTTCGTGAGCTGACTGACGGCGTCGGCGTCAACGTGGTGTTCGACAGTGTGGGCAAGAATACTTTCATGGGCTCCCTGGACTCGCTCAAGCGGCGCGGCCTGATGGTGTGCGTGGGCACGGCTTCCGGTCCGATCCCGGCCTTTGATCCGGTGATGCTGGCGATGAAAGGCTCGCTGTTCCTGACCCGCCCGGCCCTGGCCGACTACATCGCCGATCCTGCGGAAAAAGCCGCGCTGGCGAGCGAGCTGTTCGATCACGTCGGCAGCGGCCGGATCAAGATCGAGATTAACCAGCACTATGCTCTACAGGATGCCGTGCAGGCCCATCGTGACCTGGAATCGCGCAAGACCACCGGCTCGTCGATTTTCGTCATTTAAGGGAGCGGCCAGCCATGAAAGTCGAACAATTGACCTGCAACATCGGCGCGGAACTGATCGGCGTCAACCTCGCCGACGCGATCCATGACGACGGTCTTTTTGCCGAGATTCGTGCCCAGTTGCTCACGCATCGCGTGGTGTTTTTACGCGATCAGGACATCAGTCGTGCCGAGCACGTGGCCTTCGCCCGTCGTTTCGGCGACCTGGAGGATCATCCGGTGGCCGGCAGTGACCCGGATCACCCGGGTCTGGTGCGCATCTACAAGAAGCCGGACCAACCGATGGACCGCTACGAAAACGCCTGGCACACCGACGCAACCTGGCGCGAGGCGCCGCCGATGGGCTGTGTGCTGCGCTGCGTGGAATGTCCACCTGTGGGCGGCGACACCATGTGGGCGAACATGGTCGAAGCCTACGCAAACCTGCCTGATGATGTGAAGTCGAAGATCGCCGACCTGCGCGCCCGGCACAGCATTGAAGCCAGCTTTGGCGCGGCCATGCCGGTCGAAAAGCGCTTGGCACTCAAAGCCATGTACCCGGACGCAGAACACCCGGTGGTGCGCACCCACCCGGAAACCGGGGAAAAGGTGCTGTTCGTCAACGCCTTCACCACCCACTTCAGCAACTACCACACTCCCGAGCGCGTGCGCTTCGGCCAGGACGCCAATCCGGGCGCCAGTGAATTGCTGCGTTACCTGATCAGCCAGGCGTACATCCCCGAGTATCAAGTGCGCTGGCGCTGGAAGCCGAACAGCATCGCCATCTGGGACAACCGCAGCACCCAGCACTACGCGGTCATGGATTACCCGCCGTGCCACCGCAAGATGGAGCGTGCCGGGATCATCGGCGACAAGACTTACTGATCGACCCCTCTGCATTCGCACTCGTCACTGCGCCCACCGGGCACGATCCCGGCTGGGCGGATAACCAATAAGAACAGGAGTAACCCATGCAATTCTTCGACGATTCCCTGCACCCGGAAAACATGGAAAAGGTCGTCATCACCGTGGCCCCGTACGGCCCGGAATGGATGCCGGAAGACTTTCCCGAAGACATCCCGCTGACCATGGACGAGCAGGTGCAGAAGGCGGTGGATTGTTATGAGGCCGGTGCAACGGTTTTGCACTTGCACGTGCGAGAACTGGACGGCAAGGGCTCCAAGCGCCTGTCCAAGTTCAACGAGTTGATTGCCGGTGTGCGTGAAGCCGTGCCGGACATGATCATTCAGGTCGGGGGCTCGATTTCCTTCGCGCCGGAAAGCGATGGAGAAGCGGCCAAGTGGTTGTCCGACGATACTCGTCACATGCTGGCCGAGCTGACGCCAAAACCGGATCAGGTGACCGTGGCGATCAACACCACCCAGATGAACATCATGGAACTGCTCTATCCGCAATACCTGGAAGGCACGTCCCTGGCCAACCCCCTTTTTCAGGCAGCGTACAGCGAGATGACCGTGCCGGCAGGCCCGGCGTGGGTCGCCGAGCACCTCAAGCGTCTGATGGACAACGGCATCCAGCCGCACTTCCAGCTGACCGGCATGCACGCGCTGGAAACCCTCGAGCGCCTGGTGCGCAAGGGCGTCTACAAGGGCCCGTTGAACCTGACCTGGATCGGTATCGGCGGCGGTTTCGATGGCCCCAATCCATTCAACTTCTTCAACTTCATCCACCGCGCGCCAGACGGTTGCACCCTGACCTCCGAGTCGCTGCTCAAGAACGTCATGCCGTTCAACACCATGTCGATGGCCATGGGGATGCACCCGCGTGTGGGCAATGAAGACACTATCATTGATCACAAGGGCGATCGTTTCGGCTCAGTGGCGCAGATCCAGCAGACTGTGCGCATCGCCCATGAACTGGGTCGCGAAATCGCCACCGGCAAAGAAGCCCGTGAGATCTACCGCATCGGCGTGCAGTACCAGAGCATTGAAGAAACGCTGCTGGCCAACGGCATGGCCCCCAACCGCAAGGCCGGGCAGAAAGGTGTGCCGCAACGCGGCTGATCGACAGACGAAGGGGGAGGTCAGTGGCCTCCCGCTCACTGCACTGCAACGCGCTTGATAACAACAATAAAACAAAGCTTTGAGGAGGCTGCATGGCCTTTCACCCAATCGCCGCAGACGATGACGACGGTGCTGTCGTGGTTGCGCGCAAATATGCCTGGATAGTCTTCGCCCTGACGTTCGGGCTGTTGATTTCCGATTACATGTCGCGCCAGGTGCTGAACGCGGTGTTTCCGATGCTCAAGGGCGAATGGGCCCTGAGCGACGGTCAGCTCGGCCTGCTCAGTGGCATTGTCGCGCTGATGGTGGGGCTGCTGACATTTCCCCTGTCATTGCTGGCGGATCGCTTCGGCCGGGTCAAGAGCCTGGCGCTGATGGCTTTGCTGTGGAGTCTGGCGACACTGGGCTGCGCAGTGGCGCAGGACTATCAGCAGATGTTCATTGCACGGTTCATGGTCGGCGTCGGCGAAGCGGCGTACGGCAGCGTCGGCATCGCGGTGGTGATTTCCGTCTTCCCCAAACATATGCGGGCCACGCTGGCCAGTGCCTTCATGGCGGGCGGCATGTTTGGATCGGTATTGGGCATGGCCCTGGGCGGCGCCATCGCGGCCAAGCTTGGCTGGCGCTGGTCGTTTGCCGGCATGGCGCTGTTCGGCCTGGTCCTGGCAATGCTTTACCCGATCATCGTCAAGGAAGCACGCATCGCCCCGCAGCGCTTGGTGAGCAAGGCCGCCGCGACGATCAAGCACCCGTTGCGCACGCTGTTTTCCAGCCGCTCGGTGATCGCCACTTATGTTGGCAGTGGCTTACAACTGTTCGTCGGCGGCACGGTCATCGTGTGGATGCCCAGTTATTTGAATCGCTACTACGACATGGGCACGGACAAAGCCGGGGGCATGGCAGCGATCATCGTGCTGTGCAGCGGCGTGGGGATGATCCTGTGCGGCATGCTCAGTGACCGTCTGTGCCGTCATTCACCGGAGCGCAAGGTGTCCCTGGCCATCGCATACTGCCTGGGCAGCTGCGTGCTGTTGTCGCTGGCCTTCGCGTTGCCGCCGGGGCCTGCGCAACTGGGGATGATCTGCCTGGGCATGCTGATTGCCGCGGGCACCACCGGCCCGGCCGGGGCCATGGTTGCCAATCTGACCCATCACTCGGTCCACGGCACGGCGTTCGCCACCTTGACCCTGGCCAACAACATGCTGGGCCTGGCGCCGGGGCCGTTCATCACCGGCCGAGTGTCCGATGTGATCGGCCTGCACGGCGCCTTCCAACTGGTGCCCCTCGTCAGTGTCCTGGCGGCGGCGGTGTTCTTTTATGCCCTGTGTCATTACCACAAAGACATCGCTCGGATGAGGGATGAGCGCGTCGATGACGTGCCCGGTACAGCAGCGTGCGAGGTGAAGTTGTGAGTGGTCGTTTACGGATTGACGTGTTTTTCGATTTCATCTGCCCCTGGTGCTTGATCGGCAAGCGCCAATTGGAGCATGCGCAGGTCCAGTTTCGCAGTCGCCATCCGGGTGTGCAGATCACCACGGCGTGGCATGGGGTGCAGTTGCTGCCTCAGTTGCCGGTAGAAGGTGAACCCTTCGCCGATTTCTATCGCAAGCGTCTGGGTAATGCCGGCGCCATGACCGTGCGTCAGGCCCAGGTTCAGCAGGCTGCCAGGGCAGTTGGACTGGCCATCGACCTCGGCCGCATCGAAACGATGCCCAACACCGCTGACGCCCATCGTTTGTTCGAGCGGGTCAGCGCGCTGGGCAATGCTACTCAGCGTGAAATGTTGCTCGAACGACTGTTCGCCGCTTATTTCCGCAAAGGCGAAAACCTCGGTTGCCGTGAGACGTTGCTCGCGATTGCCCGCTCCTGCGGCGTCGATACGAACACGGTGCTCGATTGCCTGAAGGGCGACGCCACGCCTTTTGACGGATTCCCCGGAGCGACCAGTGGCGTGCCAGGCTTTCAGTTCGACGGCCGTATGACAGTGATCGGAGCACAACCTGCCCAGGCGCTGCTCGGGGCCATGAATGAAGCACTCAAGGAAAGTGATCGCGAGCGGCAGCCGGCATGATCAAACGTATTCCCGTACCTGCCGGCAAACACCCGCAGGCCGGTGGCCGTGCGCTGTTCGAGTTTGAAGACAAAAGTCTGGCGCTGTTCAACGTCGACGGGCATTTGTTCGCCATCGACGATAGCTGCCCGCACCAGGGCGCCTCGCTGTGTGGCGGGCGCCTCGACGGGCGAACGATTCAATGCTGCGCCCATGGGCTGCGTTTCGATCTGGCCAGCGGCTATTTGCTCAACTCCAACGCACTCAAAGTCGCCAACTACCCGGTCGAGGTGGTCGACGACCAGGCCTTTATTGTCATCGTTTCCCAGGAGTCCGCGCCATGAGCGCCATTGCTCTCACCCGAATCCATAGCCGAACGCGCGAGTTGGCGCCCGGCTTCATCGTCAGCTTGATCGTCGCGGCTGCCGCTTCCTTTCTGTCCGAGCATTACGGTGCGCCGGTGATGCTGTTTGCCTTGTTGCTGGGCATGGCGCTCAACTTCCTGGCGAGTGACGGCGTGTGCAAGGCCGGTATCGAGTTCACGGCGCGCACTGTATTGCGCATCGGCGTGGCGTTGCTGGGCATGCGCATCACCCTTGAACAGATGGCGGCGCTGGGTTGGAAACCGGTGGCCCTGGTGGTGATTCTGGTGGTCGTGACCATCGGCGTCTCGGTGATCGCGGCCAAGGCTCTGGGTTTTCAGCGTTTGTTCGGGATGCTCACTGGCGGGGCGACCGCCATCTGCGGTGCCTCGGCAGCCTTGGCGCTGGCGGCGGCGCTGCCAAACCATCCGCAGAAAGAGCGTGCCACGTTATTTACCGTGATTGGGGTGTCGGCGCTTTCAACCCTGGCAATGATCGTCTATCCGATGATCGCCAACTGGCTGTCGTTGTCGCCGCAGGTGGCCGGGGTGTTTTTGGGCGCGACCATCCACGATGTCGCCCAGGTGGTCGGCGCCGGTTACAGCCTGTCGACCGAGACCGGCGATACGGCCACGGTCGTCAAGTTGATGCGTGTCGCGATGCTGCTGCCAGTGATCGTCTGCGCGGCCATGATTACGCGAATGCAAGGTGCCGACCCCACAGGCAAACGGCCGCCGCTGTTGCCGTGGTTCGCTGTCGGTTTTCTGATTCTGGCCTGTATCAACAGCACCGGATGGGTCGCGCCGCAGGTGCAGGGGGCGATCAATGAATTGTCGCGCTGGTGCCTAGTGGTTTCGATCAGCGCCCTGGGCATGAAAACCCAACTCAAGGAACTGGCCGCCGTTGGCCTCAAGCCGATCCTGCTGATGGTGGGGGAGACCGTGTTCCTTGTGATTCTTGTGCTGCTTTTACTGCGCTGGGGGATGTAAGTCCCACGGCATGCCGCACCCTGTTCCACAGCCGCCGCATTGCGTTAACTCCAGCGTCGTGCGGCACTCGACCGGCGTCACAAGCACCGGTTTTTTACGGCGACTGCACCAGCAGTCGCCGTTTTTTTTGCTCAGGATTATGTGGGGCCAAGGGAGGGTGGGGTGTCCGTCGAGGCCTTGGAAAGACCGGGCTTTTGCGTGCTGCGCCAGGTGGCGGGCGGCATGCCGAATTGCGTGATAAACCAGCGTGTGAAAGAGCTCGCCATGGAATAGCCGAGCATGTCGGCGATCCGGCCCAGCGAGTAATTCGGGTTCTCCAGATAACGCAGCACCAGGTCGCGGCGCACTTCGTTGATCAGGTCGTTGAACGCGCAGCCATCGTCTTTAAGGCGACGCTGCAGCGTGCGCACGTTCATGCCCTAGGTCTGGGCGATTTGCTCGATGGTGGCGCGCCCCATGGGCAGCAGCAGGTAGATGGCCTTGCGCACTTCGAACAGGGTCGACGGTCCTTCGGGGCTCTGCAGCGAGTCCAGGTAGCGTTGGGCGTAACGGGCCATGGCCGGGTCGGCCTGAGGGTTGGTCATGTCGAGACTGGCATCGGGGCAGACGATGCCATTGAACTCGCTGCCGAACTCCAGGTTGCAACCGAACAGACGCCGATGTAGCTGCAGGTTGTCCGGAGCCTGGTGAGTGAAGTTGACGCTGTAGGGGTGCCAATGCGCACCGAGCAGGGCGGCGCAGAGCCGGAACATCACACCAATGGCCAGTTCATTGGCTTGGCGACAGGGCATGGGGGACTCGGTGACCACTTCCTCGCGAATGATCACCATCCTGCCCGCTTCCTCAACAAAGATCGCCAGGGAATCGTTCATCAGATGGCGGTAATTCACCAACACGTGCAACGCATCGCGCAGCGTTCGCTGATGAGTCAGCAGCAGGCTGACGACGCCGAAATCCGAGAGCTGACGCGATTCGGCCATGCTCAGGCCGAAGGTCTGACAACCGCTGGCCGCCGCCGAATCCTCCAGCAGGCGCACCGCCGAATCGATCGGAATACGATGCTCGGGGGCTTGCAGGCGGGCCTTGCTCAGTCCGACGTTCGCCAGCAAATCATGGGGATTGAGCGCCAGGTAGTGGGCCACTTCCAGGTAGTTGGTCAAGACGGCGGCGCGAACAAGCTTGGTCATGCAGAAGTCTTCCCTGGTGGGGACTCGATGGAAATGAGCGTGGCCGACTATAGCCAGCACGTCATGAAATGAAAAGTTTTTGCAGAGGCGTTTTCAGCTTCTCAACGACGACTGATCGGCGGCAATCCCGGTGTCATCAAAAGAAAAATCGCTGTCGTCAAATGAAAAGCGAACCGGGTGTGGGCTCTTTAATGTCGGACCTACAAAAAGATGCTGGCAACACAGCCAGTCGAGTCATCGTGAAGGCGAAGGTGTTCAAGTGAACAAACTGCAAACTGCCGCAACCGTTCTGATCGTACCGGGTCTGCGCGACCACGTTGCCGAGCACTGGCAAACGCTGCTGGAGGCCCGGTTGAGCAACGTGCGCAGCGTCCCGCCGCTTGAAACCGACAAGCTCGACTGCGCGGCCCGGGTCCGGGCGCTCCAGCAGGAACTGGAGCAGATCGACGGCTCGGTGATTCTCGTCGCCCACAGCGCCGGTGTGCTGATGGTCGCGCACTGGGCGGCCCGGCATCGCGCCCCGATCAAGGGCGCGCTGCTGGCCACGCCGCCGGACCTCAATGCCTCCTGGCCCCAGGGCTATCCGTCCGCTGAAACCCTTCGAACCCACGGCTGGGACCCTCTGCCTGCCGGCGCTCTGCCTTTTCGCAGCATCGTCGCCGGCAGCACCAATGATCACCTAGCGAGCTTCGAGGCCGTCACCCGGATGGCCCGCGACTGGGGCAGCGAACTGGTCAACCTCGGCGAGGTCGGCCATCTCAATCCTGCCTCGGGCTTTGGCCATTGCCCGCAAGCCGAAGCACTCATTCTCGAACTGGATCGCTAGTCAGGCATCTGGCCGGCCGCGATACGTCCGGCAACTGCTCTGACGCGAGAAAAAAACGCCGGCCCTTTCACCAGGGCCTGTGCAAGGAAAGCTGCGCTTAAAAATAAGTACAACATGGCGGAGACACCGTAATGCATAACAATAAGAGTCACGGCCACACACACCCTTCGCGTCACAGTCTGTTGGCCCTGGCCATTCTCGCTGCATCCATGCCGGTGGCCCACGCCGTCGAGCTCGATACCGGCAATCCTGACTGGGCCGTGCGTTTTGATAACACCGTGAAGTACAACTACGGCGTGCGCACCGAAAGTGCGGACAAGCGCATGCTGGGCACGCCGAACAACAACGACGGCGACTACAACTTTCGCAAGGCCGGAACCAACATCACCCACCGTGTCGACCTGTTGACCGAGATGGATGTGGTCTACAAGGACCACATGGGTTTTCGTGTCAGTGCCGCGAGTTGGTACGACAAGGCCTATGAAAACACCGGTTCCAACTCCAACCCGTTCGTCAACGGCAATGGCGGCACCTCGGGCCTGGTCGCCAATGACCCGCGCCTGGCGCCCGTGACTCGCGACAATGTCGGTAACGGCAGTCCCCACCTGAGCAACTACGCCCAGCGCTACTACACCGGTCCTTCCGGGGAAATCCTCGACGCCTTCGTGTTTTACAGCACCGAAGTGGGCGAGGAGTCGCTGTTCAGCGTCAAGGCCGGGCAACACAACGTGTTCTGGGGCGAAACCATCCTGAACCCGGTGCATTCGATCAGCTACGGCCAGGCTGGCCTGGACCTGGCCAAGCTGGCGGCATCGCCCGGCACCGAGGCCAAGGAGCTGTTTGTCCCGCGCAACCAGATGTCGATGTCCTTCACGGTCAATCCCGAGCTGACGGTGGGTGCCCAGTATTTCTTCGATTGGGATGCCGCGCGCCTGCCAGAGGCGGGCACCTACTATGGCGGTTCCGATCTGGTGGGTTTCGGCGCGCAGTCGTTCCTGCTGGGCAACACCAATTCCGTGGTCCCAGGCAGCCCGTTGGGTTGCGGCCTGGCACCTTGCAACGCATTGACCAACGTGCGTCGTGGCGATGACCTGACACCTCGTAATTCTGGCGATTGGGGCGTTATGGCCAGATGGTCGCCCGCCTGGCTGGACGGCACCCTCGGCGTTTACTACCGCCAGACGTCGGACATTTTGCCTCAGGCCTGGCTCGACGCCAGGGGTTTGAGCTCGGCCAATGCCAATGGCACGGCCCCGGCAGGTCAAGTGCCGGCGGTGGTCAACACACTGAACTCGCTGAGCACCGCCACCTATCAACTGGCGTACTCCGACAAGATCGACATCTTTGGCCTGAGCCTGTCCAAGGACATCGGCGGTATCAGCGTCGGCAGTGACCTGAACATCCGCCATCACATGCCGCTGGCCAGTATCCCGGCGATTGTCAGCACCAGCAGTCCGCTTGGGCTGGGGCGTGGTCTCGGTCTGTTGCCTCCGCGAACTGCGGCCACCGGTGTCATCTACGACACCCCGCACGATGGCGACAGCATGAGCGCCACCGGCGACACGCTGCACTGGACGATCAACGGTCTGATGACCCTGCCCAAGACCCCGGTGTTCGACTCGGCGGTTCTGCTCGCCGAGCTCTATTACAGCAACCTGCTCAAGCTCGATAGCAAGAACGAGGCGCTCTACAAGGGCAAGAGCACTTACCGCGGTCTCGATGCGCCGACCCGTGACAACTGGGGCATCGCGGTCAATTTCACGCCGACCTGGTACCAGGTATTCCCGGGCGTGGACATGAGCCTGCCGATGTCCGTCAACGTGGGGCTGGACGGTGTTTCACCTGTCTCTGGCGGTGGCGCGAAAGACACCGGCAACTATGCGTTAGGCGTCGGTGCAGCGATCTACAACAAGTACTTCGTAGACCTCAAGTACGTGGACGCCTTCGGCAAGGCTGACAAGTGCAATGTCAGCGGCAACAGCACCGGTGCTGCCAACGCCGGAAGTGGCGACGGCTCCACGCCGAACGCCTTCAGCGGTAACGAAAACTATGCGTGCTACGCCGGTGGCTATTCAGCCTTCTCGGGCGGCGGTGCGACCACCGAAGACCGTGGCGCGCTGTACCTGACGCTGAAAACCACCTTCTGATTCACCCAATACTTAGTCACTAAGCAGGAGTATGACCCATGAAATTCGTCCCAACTCTGCTGGCCGCGTCCCTGGCCATGGCCGCTGCCGTTCATGTACAGGCAGCCGTATCGACACAAGAAGCCGCCCGGCTGGGCAGCAGCCTGACCCTGATCGGCGCCGAAAAAGCCGCCAGCGCCGACGGTTCCATTCCCGCCTATGCCGGCGGGTTGACCACCGCCCCGGCCAGTTTCAAGGCCGGCGACAGCATGCGTCCGGACCCTTTCGCCAGCGAGAAACCGGTGTTGGTGATCGATGGCAAGAACGTTGATCAGTACAAGGGCATGCTCAGTGCCACCACGGTTGAACTGGCCAAGCGCTTCCCCAGCTACCGCGTCGATGTCTACCCGACCCATCGCACCGTCGCCTTGCCGCAAGCGGTGCTGGACAACAGCGTGAAGAACGCCAATGGCGCCAAGTCGCTGGAAGGCGGGCTGGCCATCGACAACGTATTGCCCGGAGTGCCGTTCCCGATTCCGCAATCGGGCAGCGAGGCGATGTGGAATTTCCTGCTGCGTTATCAGGGCGTCAACATCAACTCCAAGTACGACTCCTGGAACGTCGACTCGGCCGGGGTGGCGAGCCTGGCGACCACGGGGCAGGCGTTCATCACTTACCCGATCTACGAAAATATGGCGCAGCCCATCAGCAGCGCTGACGTGTACTACCAGATGAAGTTGTATTACACCGGGCCGGCGCGTCGGGCCGGCGAGTCGATCATGCTCAAGGATGCGGCCAACCCGCTGGAGCAGCCGCGCCGCGCCTGGCAGTACCTGCCGGGCCAGCGCCGCGTCAAATTGGCGCCGAACCTGGCGTACGACACGCCGAACCCGGGGACTGCCGGCGCCGGTACTTACGACGATGTGTTTGTGTTTAACGGCGCACTGGATCGTTACGACTGGAAGCTGGTCGGCAAGCAAGAAATGATCGTGCCGTACAACACCTACAAATTGACCTACGCCCAGGATCCGAAAAGCCTGACCACGCCCAATCACCTTGCGCCCGACTTCGTACGCTGGGAGAAACACCGCGTGTGGGTGGTGGAAGGCAACCTCAAGGCAGGTGCACGTCACGTCTATCAGAAGCGCCGCTTCTACCTGGATGAAGACAGCTGGGCCGCACTGGCTTCTGACCAGTACGACGCGCGCGGTCAGCTCTACCGTGGTTCTTTCGCGTTCCTCAGCCAGAGCTATGACAAGCAGGTTCCTGACTCCACGCCTTTCATGATCTACGACCTGATCGGCGGGTCCTACAACATCAACGGTGTGGTGGGCCCTTACGGCGGCATCCGTTACATCGACTCGCTGTCCAAGGCGCAGTGGTCGCCGGAGTCCCTGGCGGGCGCCGGTATTCGCTAAAGCGACCTGTTGCAACGCCGGGCTGCACGCGACGTGCGCCCGGCACCGTTTTTTCATGAGGACGCCGTATGTGTTCGTACAAAAAGTACCGGCAGTTGGCGCTGGGCATGGCCCTTGCTCTGTTGCAGGGCTTTGCCCACGCCACCAGCTTCGTCGACGTGCTGGACCAGCCGGCCAAGGCCAGCGCCCTGGCGGTCAGCAGCCCGTTGCTGGGCGTGGCCCGTGCGGGAGAGCGGCTGGTCGCCGTCGGGCAACGTGGCCACATTCTCTATTCCGATGATGGCGGCAAAGACTGGCAACAGGCCGCCGTACCGGTCAGTGCCGACCTCAATGCCGTCAGTTTTCCTTCAGCAGCCCAGGGCTGGGCGGTCGGCAATGATGGCGTGGTGTTGCACAGCAGCGATGCCGGAGAAACCTGGACCAGACAACTGGACGGTCGGCAGATCGGTGCGTTGCTGGTTGAACATTACGGTGCGCTGGCCCGCGCCGAACCGGCCAATGAGCAATGGGCGACGCTCGCCGCCGACGGACAGCGGCTGACAGAGGAGGGCGCCGACAAGCCGCTGCTCGACGTTTGGTTCGCCAACGAAAAAACCGGTTATGTGGTCGGTGCGTTCAACCTGATTCTGCGTACCGACGATGGCGGTCATCACTGGACACCGTTCCAGGACCGCACCGACAACCCGCAAGGGTTGCACCTCAATGCCATCGCCTCCACGGGGGATGCGCTCTACATCGTTGGCGAACAGGGGTTGTTGCTCAAGTGGGATGACCCGGGCCAGCGTTTCGTGGCACTCGATTCGCCTTATCAGGGCAGCTTTTTCGGGGCAGTTGGCCGGCCTGGCGAAGTACTTGTCTACGGTCTGCGCGGGCATGTGTTTCGCAGCCTCGACGGCGGTTCCAGCTGGACCCCGCTCAAGACCGGCCTGCAGGTCAGCATCTCCACTGCCACGGTGGACGCCAAGGGTCGATACCTGCTGTTTAGCCAGGCAGGACAAATGCTGGTCCACGTAGACGGCGCGCGCCTGACATTGGTGCCTCAGCAAAACCTGTCCCCATCAGCCGGCGCCATCAAGGCGCCCGACGGCAGCCTGGTGTTGGTGGGCAGCCGTGGTGCACGCGTACTGAACGTCAAGTAACAACCGAATCGATAAGAGCGAGTACCCAGACATGGCAAACATCAAGCAAGACACCATGCCGGTGATCCGCCACTTGCGTGACTTCGATCAGCACTCCGGCAACCGGCTGGAGCGCTGGGTATTCAATTACCGCCCGCTGTTCATGCTGTTCATGGCGTTGATCACGTTGGTCCTGGGCTACATGGCGGCTACCCGCCTGGAGCTGCGTCCCAGCTTCGAAAAGATGATTCCGCAGAGCCAGCCCTACATTAAAAACTTTTTGGAGAACCGCAAATCGTTGCGCGGCCTGGGCAGTTCCGTGCGGGTGGTGGTGGAGAATACCCAGGGCGATATTTACGACCCCGAATACCTGGCCGTGCTCAAGCAAGTCAACGACGACTTGTTCCTCACCGCAGGCGTTGACCGCGCCTGGATGAAGTCATTGTGGAGCCCTTCGGTGCGCTGGAACGAAGTGACCGAGGAAGGTTTCCAGGGTGGCCCGGTGATGCCCGATGCGTACCACGGCTCCCCCGAAGACATCGAACAGCTACGCCAGAATATCAACCGCGCGGGCATCGTCGGCAGCTTGGTGGCCAGCGATTTCAAATCGAGCATGTTGATTGTGCCGCTGCAGGACAAGACCTCGGCGACCGGTCACAGCATCGATTACCACGCGTTCGCACAGATGCTTGAAGAGCAACTGCGCGACAAGATCGAGTTTGCCGGCGACAGCAAGGCACGCCAGGCGGGGGAGGAGGGGCAGGGCAAGTACAAGGTCCGCGTGATCGGCTTTGCCAAGTTGATCGGTGATCTGATCGACGGCCTGATCCAGGTGATGATGTTTTTCGGTCTGGCCGTGGTCACCTCGTTCGTCATCATCTACCTCTACACCCGTTGCCTGCGCAGCACATTGTTGGTGATTTTCTGCTCGCTGACGGCGGTGGTCTGGCAGTTGGGTATCGTGGCCTGGCTGGGTTACGCCATCGATCCGTACTCGGTGCTGGTGCCGTTCCTGATCTTCGCCATTGGCGTGTCCCACGCCGCGCAGAAGATGAACGGCATCCTGCAGGACATCGCCCTTGGCACCCATAAATTGGTGGCGGCGCGGTACACCTTCCGGCGTCTGTTTATCGCCGGTGTCACCGCGTTGCTGGCCGACGCGGTGGGTTTTGCGGTGTTGATGCTGATCGATATTCCGGTGATCCAGGACCTGGCGATTACTGCCAGTATCGGCGTCGCGGTGCTGATCTTCACATCGCTGTTGCTGATGCCGGTGGCCCTGTCTTACATCGGCGTTGGCGCCAAGGCTGCCGAGCGCGCACTGAAGATCGACAACCGCGCTGCGCAGAGTCGCGGCTTTGGCAAACTGTGGGATTTGCTCGACCGTTTCACCACCCGCAAGTGGGCCATGGGTATCGTGCTCGGTGCCGTGGCGTTGGGTATCGCAGGCTTTGTGGTCAGTCTGCAACTGCAGATCGGCGACCTCGACAGCGGCGCGCCGGAGTTGCGCGCGGACTCGCGTTACAACCGCGATAACGCTTACATCACCAGCCACTATGCGCTGTCCAGCGACCTGTTCGCGGTGATGATCAAGACTCCGCCGGAAGGCTGCCTGAATTATCAGACGCT
Organism: Pseudomonas sp. 31-12; assembly: GCF_003151075.1. Lineage (NCBI taxonomy): Bacteria > Pseudomonadati > Pseudomonadota > Gammaproteobacteria > Pseudomonadales > Pseudomonadaceae > Pseudomonas > Pseudomonas sp. 31-12. Next base: position 3,574,838 of record NZ_CP029482.1, on the reverse strand, counting down.
GATCCTGGCCGACCGTTTGGCTTGGGAACTGCAGCAATACCCTGGTGTACAAGCGACTTCATCGCTGGTTAACGCGGTGCGCCAGATCACCGCGGGATCGTTCGAGGGCAACCCCAAGCTGAACAGCATCCAACGCAACCAGAACGTGCTGAACTATGCCGCGCAGCAGGCTTCGGTCAATGCGCCGGAATTGTTCAATACCGACTGTTCGGTCATGCCGGTGATTGCCTTTCTCAAGGACCACAAGGCAGAAACCCTGGACGCAGTGGTCGCCATCGCCGACAGATTCGCCAGGGAAAACAGCACCGAGGACCGACAATTTCTGCTGGCCGCCGGCACCGCTGGCATCGAGGCGGCGACCAACATCGTGGTGCGTGAAGCCAACCATACGATGCTGCTTTACGTGTACGCGGCGGTGACGCTGTTCTGCCTGATCACCTTCCGCAGTTGGCGCGCCACGCTGGTGGCGCTGTTGCCGCTGGTGCTGACGTCGATACTGTGCGAGGCCTTGATGGTGGTCATGGGCATCGGCGTGAAGGTGGCGACGTTGCCGGTGATCGCTTTGGGGGTCGGGATCGGCGTGGATTACGCGCTGTATTTACTCAGCGTGCAGCTGCACTACCAGCGCCAGGGCTTGCCGCTGGCACAGGCCTACCGTAACGCGGTGTCGTTCACCGGCCGGGTGGTGGGTCTGGTCGGCATCACCCTGGCCGCCGGAGTGGTGTGCTGGGCCTGGTCACCGATCAAGTTCCAGGCGGACATGGGCATCCTGCTAACCTTCATGTTCCTTTGGAACATGCTCGGTGCGCTGATCCTTATCCCGGCGCTGTCGCATTTCCTGCTGCGAAACATTGCGCCCGTTCCATCAAGGGCCACCGAACGCCCGGCGGAACTTGTTGGGGCACACCCGTAGGTTTGTACTAAAGCGAATAAAACGATTGATAAAAACGTATATAAGCTTTAAACGGGAGGCTCTCTGGCGTAGTGCCGGAAAATAATAAATGAGTATCGCCAGTTTTGGCTCAGGGAGCGCTGATGAGTGTTCGTCCATTGACCGACTCCCCGCGGCAATCGATCGATTGCGACGTTGTCGCCGCTCAACTAAACGGAAGTTCGGAATCTGTCGGCATGTCCAACACTGGCAACGACGACGCGGTCGAACAATTGCTGGCCTCAGCGCGCCACTGGTGCCACACCACCGCATGGGTGGTGTACCGCGCCGGTGAACAAATGCACTTGGTCGGGCAGGGCGACCCACAGGCGCAGTGGCCATCCAGCGTTGCCAATGAAGAGTTCGAAGCCTTTTGCCTGACTCGGCAGTTGCACCGCTGGCCAACCGGCAGAGGCGAAAGTGTGCTGGGTTGGGTACTCGCGCCAGTCGATGACGCCGAGGAGTCGGCGCTCGCAGAATTTGCGCAGCGCCTGGGCATTCAAGTACAAACCAACACCCTGGCCCGTGCGCAGATTACTCAGCGTGTGCTGTATGAAATTACCTATCTCGCCAGTTCGACCCGCGACCGGTCAGTGTTTCTGGTGGGGGTTCACCAGTTGCTGGCTAGCCTGATCGATGCCGAGAACTTCTATCTCGCGCTGTATGACCCGCACACGGGCAAGATCGACTACCCGTATTACGTCGACATCATCGACGTTGATGCCGTGGAGGCCGAGCACTACGAATACCTTGATGCCTCGCACCTGTCGTTGACCGGCCAGGTGTTGACCACGGGTCAGCCGTTGCTGATTGACGCCGCCGGTATTCGCGCGGCTCAGGCCGAGGGCCGCTTCTATTGCGTGGGGGATCGTCCCGAGTTCTGGATGGGCGCACCGTTGAAAAATGCTTCGGATGACGTGTTTGGCATGCTGGCCATGCAGGTCTACGACGTTTCCCGCACCTACAGCGCTGAAGACCGCGCGCTGTTTCTGGTGGTGGCCCGTCACGTGGCCATGGCGCTGGACCGGATTCTGCACCGCGAGAACCTGGAAGGGATTGTCATGCGCCGCACCCTCGAGCTTTCGGCGCTCAACGCCGCATTGAGGCAGGAAGTGGCAGAGCGAGAGCGCGCTGAACATCTGCAGAGTGCGCTATTCCAGATTGCTGAACTGTCGAGCCAGCCTGGCGATATGGCCGAACTGTTTCAAACCTTGCATGGCATCGTCGGTGATCTGCTGTTCGCGCAGAACTTCTACATCGCGTTGTTCGACGACGCGACCGGTGAAGTGACCTTTCCTTATTATGTCGATGAGCGACAGACGACTTGTCCAAAGGCACGTCGTGGGCGCAGGGGCTTGACCGAGTACATCATCCGCCAGCGTCGACCTTGCCTGATTGACTCGGGCGAGGCTGAGCGATTGTCTGCACAGGGCGAAATCGAATTGGGCCATGAGTCTGTCCGATCTTACTCCTGGCTGGGCATTCCATTGTTCGATGGCGACGTGGTGCGTGGCGTGCTGGCGGTGCAAAGCTATACCTCGCAGGTGCGCTACTCGCTGCGTGACCAGGAACTGCTCACGTTCGTGTCGCGGCACATCGATACAGCGTTGTCGCGACGCACGGCCGCCGAAGCGATCCACGCTGCCAACCTCAAGCTCGAAGCCCGGGTGCAGAACCGCACACGCGAACTTGATCACGCCAATGCCAAGTTGCAGCACGAAAACTCCCACGATGCGCTGACCGGGCTGCCGAATCGTACCTACCTGCAACAGCGCCTCAATCTGGCCTGGTCGCGATTCGGCAGCGAAGGCGGGCACCTGGCGGTGATGTTCATCGACCTCGATCGTTTCAAGATGGTCAACGACAGTCTCGGTCACCACTTTGGCGATCTGCTGTTGATGCAGGCCGCCCACCGTTTACGCAGTTGCCTGCGCGACACCGACATGCTCGCGCGACTGGGGGGCGATGAGTTTTCGGTACTCGCTCCCGAGGCGCCGCTGGATGTGCTGATCGAAATCGCCGAACGGATCCTGGTGGCGTTTGACCTGCCGTTTTTCATCAATGGCCATGAAGTTTTTTCGTCCTGCAGTATCGGTATTGTCAGCGCCGACAGTCAGTTCCATCACGAACCCGCCGACTTGCTGCGCGATGCCGATGCGGCGATGTACCGGGTCAAGAGTGCCGGTCGCGACAGCTACGCGGTGTTCAATCAGGAGGTGCGCCGCGAAGTCTCGGACCAGATGGAGCGAGAAGGGGCCTTGCGCAATGCGCTCAAACGTACCGACGAATTGCTGCCGTATTTCCAGCCGATTGTCAGCGTCGAAAGCGGCGAACTGTTGGCACTTGAAGCGCTGATCCGCTGGCATCAGCCGGGCGGCCGAGTGATCGGGCCAGGTGAGTTTTTGCCGAATGTCGAGGGATTGCGTCTGATCGGTCGACTGGACCTGTACATGCTCACCAGCGTCGCAGTGATCCTCGCACAACCCCAGCACGCCAATTGGCCGGCGGTGCACGTCAATTGCTCCAGTTACAGCATGACGCGCCCGGACTTTGCCAGTGATGTGCTTGCACTGTTGGCACTGCACCAGGTTGCGCCGTCGCGGATCTGCCTGGAATTGACCGAAGGTGCATTGGTGGCCGAGCCGGCTATTGCCCGGCAGAACATGCAGCAATTGGCCGACAACGGCATGTCGGTAGTGCTCGATGACTTCGGTGCAGGATTTTCATCCCTGAGCTACGTGCATCAATACCGTTTCAGCGGCTTGAAGATCGACAAGTCATTCATCCTCGAACTGACCACCAGCACCCGCAGCCGCGCGATCGTGCGGGCGATTGTACGAATGGCTGAATCGCTTGGCCTTAGCGTGGTGGCCGAAGGTGTCGAGGATGAAGCGACGCTGGTCTTGCTGCGCGAAATAGGCGCTGGGCAGGCCCAGGGTTATTACTTTGCCAAGCCGATGGGGTTGGATGCATTGCTCGAAACGTCGCTGGTCGGTCGCTAGGGTTGAACAATTTATATAACTAAACTAAACAGGCATTTAGATTAGTTATAATCAATATATATATAAAGGTTGATAGTCACTTAATGAGAGGGCTCAAGCCAAATGACCAACAATGTGTTCAAAACCGTCGTTCCTGGCGTTGATGCACTAATCGCAGCACTGGATTTGGAGCCTCATACCGAAGGTGGTTTCTACCGCAGGACTTTCCAGTCGGATCGCCATGCCATGGTTGAAACAGATAGCGGCCCGCGTTACCTGATGACATCCATTTATTATTTGCTGACCCAGGATTCGCCGACAGGCCATTTCCATCTCAACCAATCAGACATCGTGCATTACTACCATTTGGGAGACGCGATTCAGTACAGCCTGATTTTTCCAGACGGCTCGTTGAAAACTGTGGTGATGGGCAGCGACGTTATCGCCGGAGAATGTTTGCAGCTGCATGTGCCGGGCGGTGTCTGGAAAGCCTCGCGGCTTACGGATGGATTGTCGGGATACGGTTTGATCAGTGAAGCGGTTTCGCCCGGGTTTGATTATGCGGATATGGAGTTGGGTAATCGGCAGAAGCTCAGCGAGCAATTCCCGAAGCATTCGCAGCTGATTGGAGAGTTGACGCAGGAATGAGGAGCCTGGCCAATTGATCGCCTCAAAATCTGGGTGCAATAACCGGGCTAATCTCGAAACATAATGTTACGTGTAATGTATATTATGTTAAACGAGGTGCTATGTTAAAAATGTTCATGTGTCAGCCTTTCGTAATTACTGGACGGAAAATTTCTAAATCTGGACGCAAGAACCTTTGAGAATTCATAGGCTTGCCCTTTTCTGCTCGATCCTGTGTCTTCAGAATCGTTTTTTGATACTGGATGCTCTGGGCGTGAAATCTCAGCCCCGAGAATCTCCAGTCGATTGATCATACTCCTTCCCTTGATCTGCCAAACATCCACCCATCGACGGATCTCCATCGGCCGACAAGCGACAAGCAACAATCGACATCTGCTCGCCGGCGTAAGCATCTCTTGCCAATAAGTTGAAGCATCTCGCGATCGTTTATCGACGAAGACTTCGACACCGCATCAAAGCATTTCCGCGGATCACCGTTCCAAAATAATCACGGCGAGTCCTACGTCGGCCACATTGAGTTCTCCGAACTACACTTTTCCTGAGCTCACAAAACGTGCATTTCTTATGAACTGGACGTCAAACCCGTTCCCCATTTTCCCTACGATGTGGGTGTTCGTTCGCTGCTTAGACGAAGGCATGGATTTCCCCGCAAACATCCATGTTCTGCGACGGTTATCCGACATTGACCCGTCCTGCCGCCCAGTCGAAATGTGCCGTCACGCGGCGGATTTCATCCTCGAATCGATGCAAATCAAGCAAACACCTTGGGCAGGTCGATACAGCGACTACACCTCTGTGCTGCATATGGCCCTGAACTGGAGTTTCCTGGTTGACCGGCGGCCCATGACCGAGTGGGATACCGAGAGCCTGACGCGATTTCTACACTTTATAAAACAGCCTGACGACAATTGGGTCGCTCAGAGTCCGGCTGGATTTCGCTTCTTGCTCAGTGGCTATCCGGCTCTCACAAATCAGCCAATCAATCCGAGCTGGCGCCCATGTTACCGACCCGACCCCAAGGCCCCGATCGTCAGCACGGTGATGCGCCAAGTCCATGGAGTTACTTTCCATTTTCTCCAATATTTGTGGCGTATCGGCGTTCGAAAACAGCCGGCTCCTGTGATGGCCAAGCCTCCTGAAACCCCGTCTGATAAGGGCTTGGACGCTGCCAATCTATCGCCCCTCGAAATGGATTGGCTCTTCGCACACCTCGAACGCTGGCGCCTAACCAGTCCTGAGTACGAGATGTGCCGATTCATGCTCGCGGTGGCCAGATTCACGACTATTCCGCTATCCGGCTTGTCTCGGGACGGCCAGCACGTAGGTTTGCTCAGCCAATTTATGACTTACCAGCACCCGCCCGAACCTGTTGATCCGCCTCGCTGCAGTTCCTGGGTATACATTGATAACCCGGGGGCACCTCTGGAAACTGAGCGCCCGCTCTGCACCCAGTTCATTGGGATTTTGAAGGATTATGTTGAATCTCGAGGACTGCCAACCGGAGGTGCGCTCCCTGATGTCTGCACGTTGACGGAAACTCAGAGTTCGAAAGTCATGGCTAGCGAAGGTGTCCAGACCATGATTCGGCGACATCGGGTCGCTATTGCTGATGCTGCAAGGAATGATGAGACATTGCTAGACGCAGCAGAAACCGCGGCAAAACTCGCCCAGTTGACGTTCAGCCAAGTGAGGCGTTCGGCGCGTGCGAATCTGGAACTCGCCTGTAAAAAACCGACCACTCATAGGTGGTCTCGATGATATTCACGGGGCGCCTACATCTGACAATGTGAAGCTGCACGGCCCTCCGTGTCGAACTCATTGGCAGAAGAAGTAACGATGGGCGTGGCTCTTCGAGCGCGGCTGTCGTGAATCAAGCCCGCGCCCTGCGCGTGTCTTGACCCTGGCGGGCATCCATCCTCACGCCTGCGCGCTCCGCTTGCAGTGTTAGCTCGGGAGTTGCTGGGTTTGGGGAGCGATTATAGGGTTCCCGGCCGGCGGCTTGGCCGGTAGGAAAATCAGTTGAGGCTGGGGCATTCGGATTGGAATGAGCTCAATCCCCTGCCCCACAACCCTAATATTGCCGCGATTGCTAACACGATGCATGGTGACCCGGATGTGGTGCAATTCGAGTTACGCATTAATAAATCCAAAGGTTTGATTCGGTGTGGAGCGCCCTTGGCGCTGTCAGACCTTCCACGCATGGCTCGTTCGTTTCCGTTGGACGATCGCGCCAAGCCAGCGAGGCATTTTCATAAGTGCATTGCAAAAACCTAGCTGGCGCGGCGCCACGGATAGTGAAGAGTCAGGATTTGAGGTAACGCTTCCGGCTTTGAATGGGGGTTTCTGGAACATCGACACGGACGGTGTTGTTGTACTGCACTTTCAGATTCGCCACGCAGTCAATTGCCTGGTCTAGTGAAAGTACCGTGGGCGACTTCGCACTGTCGCCTAAGTGATTAACAATGCGCTTGTTCATCGATGAGATGAAGCGCTCCGTGCGTCCTGCATACCTTGTTCGCGCAGGCTCAACAACAATGCCCAACTGCTTACAGAGTTCACTCATCGCTCTGATATCGCGCCTGTCTACCATTTCAACAGTGTCTAGTACGAATTGGCGGATCTCTGATTGTCCCGCAGCGCCGCTAGCCCTGGATCCCCGGAATGAATCCTGAATGGCACCCATTGCCAATTGCGTAGTGTCGCCCTCAACGGATACCGCACTTGCCAAAATGCACTGGGATATGGGGTCGTAGATGAGCGCAATTTGAGGTTGGTGCATTGAGCCGTCCTTTCTCTGGACGAAAATTTCAGGGGTGAAAATTTTAAGCTTCACAGTGAGCTTATGGGTGTTGCCCACGTTGAAGTCTTGCGAGTCAAAGATCAGTCCCGTCCGCCCCGCTCTCGCATATGTGATCAGCCCGTCAATTGAGCACCCGGGGTGGCCTGGACGTTGCCAGGTACAGTCACCCCTTAGTGTCCAATACTCGCTAGCACACCAGAAGTTCTCGGTCACGCAGTGGCTAAGAGTATTGGACACACAAAAACGGCCAACCGCCATCCAGCCTTCACCAAACTTCACGGCAAGATCTTCATTAGCGGCTAGGGAGCGCCTTATAGCGTTGATACCGTGGCGGGAGTAAAAGTCCTCGAGCCCGAGATAAACCGATATTCCGGAGGCTTTAGCGTCAGCCGAAAAGCCACTCGAAGGCGAAACCAATTTGGGCTGCGGGTAGATTTGACAGGTGCGTTCAATGGCGCCTATACAAGCTGCCATGATGGGTTCGGATTGGCCAAATAGCTGGGTAGCGCGCACTGCTCCCCTAGCCACGTTTATCACCAGTGCCTCAGCATCCTCAAGATGGTATGGGAGTTCGAGGTTATTTTCGTCGTCTTCTAGCGCACTGAAAGATTCATAGCCAAGGCATCCCGCCAGAACCTCCTTCAATATCGAGTAATCGACCTCTGTACCCGAAAGAAACAATATTGTTGCGGCATCATCGGCTGCCTTATCAATGAAATTAGCCATCGTTGTCTCCAAGTGATTGTGGCCCTGAATGTCGCATTCGAATCGAGAGTGATTGTGATAAATGTTGGATAACTCATCTGGTGATTTTGTCTTAAAAGTGCGCTTAATGAGTTTCTTTTTAAATTAAGTCCTCTATTGTTTGTACGTGTTTATTGGGTGATAATTTTTGAGTTTGGCTCAATACAACTTGTGTAAGTGCTCGATAGTTTACGGTAGCTGAGCAAAGCTGCATGTCAAGGTTTCCAAGGTGTCGCGATGACGAGCGGCTTTAGTGCGTATTAGCCGAATATTGAGGATTCGTTTAATTAGGTGTTTATTGAAAATTAAGTTTCAGGGTCGCGGCGCCGAATATTAAACACAAAGAATACACGGAGCCTTACCTAAAATCTGCAGATTCGTTTTTATATCAGATAGATACGACGCTCGATTATTACATAAATAGATTGGCGATAATTATAGCGATAAATAGGACGGCTGTTGTTTTATAGGGAGCCGTTGCTTGTGGGCTGCTCTCTTCTTCTATCCTTACGGTCATAGTTTTTTATTATAGAAAACTGCGATATCTGTTTTGTTCTGCTATGAGCTATCAAGGACAGCTTCGGACGAAGAGAGCTCGCGTTTGTACATTCTGAGCTAAAGACAGTGTGCTGCCAACCACGAGGTAACTGGCCGAATGTTTGCAATCCTGATTCCGGAAGCCATTCATCGCAGTAATTATGTTTAAATTTTATCCGATCCACGGCAGACTTTGCCTAATAACGGCCAGTTCTCTAACCTTCTTATTTGAATTGTCAACCCGAAAACTCTTGCGCCATCCAAAAATCCATTGTTAGCCTGATAATCATGATATTAAATTAGGATCAGATCATGCCTACCTTTTCCATCGATGTTCGGCTATTACAAACTCATGTTGGGCGCGTGTTAGAGGCAGAACACACCACAGAAAAAAAAGAGTCAATTGAACGATCAATTTTTCAAGGAATCGGTCTGCTATACCACATGGTTGACGAAATCGCCCGGCGCCAGCCTAACTATGCTCGCGTTGGAGTTGATTTTTTCAATACGCGATTTTATGGATTAGGGGGGCGTCTAGATATTGGGGATGTATTGCTCTCCGCGGACAGCTGGAAAGTTAGAATGTATTCCGCTTGGATCGTTATTGACAAAAAATCCAGGGCGGAGGCATTAAAACTTGATTACAGCAAATTCCAGAACTATTGGCCGACACTAGATTTTTGCGCTAAGGATTGGAGTGCCGAAGTCGAAGCATGGATGAACGATCCCAATTAAGTGGAATGGGATCAGATACCAACCTGTAATGCCGAGGGAAGGCTCATGGCCTCCTAATGCGCTTGAATGTGATCAGTACTTCGAGCGCTTGCGAAACGTCCATGTGCCCCGCGCGTAACGGAAGCAACGCAGTAGCTATGGCCTCGGAGCCTGTGCTGTCGGCTCCAAGATCGACCGCCCCGCTGTTTTGAGCGCTGCCCTGCGCATCTTTCCAGCGGCGCCCTCCCCCAAGGTGCTCTGGCCATTCATGCGGATCACCGTACATCTCGAACGTTGTCAAATGACCAGTCCGCCAATCCCTCGCAACCCGTCGCCAGGTAGTCCGCTCGTACTCCCAAGGTCGGATCCGCCATAACCGCCATGAAATCTATCGCCTGATTTTTCGCAACCGTTAGTAGCGAATCCCACCAGGAGATTCGAATCGCATGGTTCTCACAGCACGCGAGCGAAAATCGGAGCAGCATGTCCTCAATCTTTCCGCCATCGCGCCCTGATTTCGCCAAGGAGTTGATGAATCGCTGGCAGCTTAGATCGCTTGATTCATGCCATGCGAGGATAAATGCCCAACCATATTCGGTGGGGGCTGTGAAGAAAACCAGGAGATCCAAGTCCCTGGTTTCGGGGCCCAAGTCCTGTAACTGACGACCTTGAAAATCAAAATCAGGGAAGATCAGCCCCGAGGCTTGTAGCGAGCATCGAGACGTCGACCCAAAGACAATGAACTTCAGACCGGTAAAATCGTTGGCCGCGAGGCAGCCATCGTAGATGAGCTTATGCCGTTTGAGCCGTTCAAACCCTAGAGACTGTCCATAGGCAGCACCGGTCAGCCACTGGCTCTGCTCGGAAGTCAGTCCTGGGTGCCCAAGCATTTCAGTGAGAGAGATCGATGCGTTCTCTTTGACAAAATATTCTCGGCAGATGCTGCGGTATGCGTACAACGCCACCTGATGGTGATCGATAGCCAGCGGGTGGTCATCAATGGGTGAAAAGAGCTTGTTATCGTGCTGCTTGCACATCCCGGGAAAGGTGGACGCGCGATTGACTCCTATTTTTTTCGGCAGTGGTTTGCCTTCTGTTTCCTTCAGCGTCGACAGATCTGCATTGAGTCGATATACGTGACCAGATTCAGCAATCAGGCCCAGTTGCCCCCGCTTCTGTATCGAGTGGGCCGAGATGATCTCGTTACATTGCAGTCCATCACTGAAATGCAGGCAGCGACCTTTCCGGCTTTGCTGCTTCATCGCTGCCTGATGCACGTTTGCGAACGACATGTCTGAATTCCTTATTTCACGTAGGCCTTGCCGCGACAGAGCTTGAGCCGACACAACAAGAAAGGTTGGATATTAGTGGCCAGAATCAAGCTGCAGCCTCGTGTGCGAGCAGCTGCAAACTCTGACCATACGAATTCAACGGGCATCCTTCGTTATTACTCTGCAGCATCTACCCAGTTGGCATAGGTAGTTTCAGCAGCATTGAGTCGATCAATTTAGATGTGGTTTTCAGTGCGACGGTCTTGGCCGCCAGCGTTGCACGCTCATCTGCCGCACTTGGCCTCCATCCATGAGCAATCGCCCAGGCTCTGATGCTATCAGCGTCCAGAGAATATCTCTTCCGTCGCACGCCCCGCGCTTACCAAACGGCATGCTCCTTGTTCCTAGATTTACCTTGCAAGGCAGCGAGAAAGTAACAGGAAGGTATGCACGGCGTGCGGCGATCAACAATGTTCGCAGGCACAACTCGAGCTGCGTGGAAAGACCATCAGAGGATGCTGATCATATCATCCGTTCGCTCACGGGAGGCTCTGGCGTGCCGTGTCACAAACTCTGCATCGCGATGGATGTTTGACGTGTACTAATCCAGAATCTGAGGGTGTTCACAGCGTAGTACGTTCACAACTTTCTTTGATTGAGGCAGCATTGATGCGGTTTTTTTTGGACACGAACATCTGGAGCTACATAGCGAATGAGGACGCGGGCAACGAACTGGCTATGCGCGCCCGGGCGGCAGGCGTGGAGATCGTCGTTTCTCCCGCTGTGGTAGATGAAGTGCAAGAGATGTCAGAGCCTGTCGGACGCCGCAGGCTGATTCAGTTGCTTACAAAAAAAGACTGGAAGCGACTGATGCCTGAGGTGTTCAGCGAATGCGCCGAGATCAAGGCAGAGATAATGAGGCTACGCCCTGAGTGGGCCATTGCCGAGCCGAAGATGGCGGAGTTCAATCGTCTCAGGTATGACTGGGTAAGACGCAATGGTGGTTTCTGGGATCGTGCGCGCCGGGAGATAGAGTCCGTTGAAACAAACGAAAGCGTTCGACGGGACGAAGAAAAGCGCCTGGCGGTTGAACAGGCATTCGCTATCAGAAAGCGAATGGAGAAAATCAAACCTGCTAGCCATCACCACTTGCAGAAAGTCGGATATATCCCAGAAACCGGTACTCCAGGCTGGTCAGGTGCCCCCGTTCAGTACTGGCGTGTACCTAGCCTGCATATGTTCATGACGGAACTCCGTGTTCACGAAAGTGCGGTGAGTGAATGGCTGGATTCCGAGATTGATGTTGCCGCCATGCTTTCATCGCCTGAGTCGATGAATCGGCTATGGCTTCATGAGCTCGATCCAGTAGCGGTTCCGCGGCAGTGGCTACGAGGGTCTTTTGAGTTTCTCCAGGCTTGGCACAAGATAACCACCGGCACGCCTGGTGACGCTCGACTGGCGGCACACTTGGTTGACGCGGACGTCTTCATCTCCGCAGATAAGAATTTCGTCCAATTTGCAGAGCGCTGTAGAGAGGAAGCTCCATTCGGGATCTGTAAGACCCTGCGTGCGCAGGGTAATCGCGCAGGTGTCGATGAGGTGTTGCAATGGATCTCTAACCCAAACACCCTATGACGTCCTGTTGCTATCCGCGGGTGTAGACTTCGCGACTGTCGTGGAGCCCAGGAGCTCTACGAGGCTCCTAGGCTGCTGTGATGAGGTAAACATTGTGAATGACCACCGTGATCTTCCAGGCAACGATCTTGAGCATTTTCTGCGAAATCAGTGTGGGGCATTCGACGAACGCGACCATTGGCGCCTGCATTGATTGGGTGCAGAGAATCATTGGCTTTTCATTCAGGCCTATGATGCCTTGAAGCACGAGCTCTACCTTCCAGCATGCGCGGGATTTCTTACTGCAATCGAGGCGTCACTACGCAACACGATGGCACAAGTGAAAGCTCCTGCTCAGGTCGCCAACGTTGACGATATCGCGCTGCTGAGTAACTCGCTGCTGCGTCAAGCTAGAGCCAATGGCATTTCAATCGACGGTTTAGCGTTTCCAGGTGAGCAGGATTTCGAATCGAATCTACCAACACGCCAGAACGTCGAAATAGCCCGAGTGCGGCACAACCTCTGCCATGGCAACATCCTTGAGTATGTGAATTCCCGTGAGGATACGCCGACATTCTTCACACCAGAGTGCTGCCGAAATCTGGCCTATAACCTTCACGCGATTTCGCGTAATTGGGTAGCTAGTCTAGGGTATTCAGGAAACAGGCCTTAGACCTTCAGTGATCGGTTGCTTGCGCAGCACAGTGTCCATGCACTGTGCCAAGTGCTCCTATCTCTCGAGATCGACAATCGTTACTTCCAGCTTGAAGGCGTTCTCGGTACGGTGACGACGTGTCTAGCAAGTCCCCACGTCCCACCTCAAAAAACACTCTTACAGCCTCTGGCGCTTGCAAGCGAGGTAGGCGCATGGCATTTTGCCATCTTCGCGTGGCGATGATCCCAACAGGGTTGCAAACCCGCAAACTCTTTAGATCGGCAGGTAGCATGCCCGCCCCCCCCCCAGATCACTGTTGACTCGTACTTCATCGATGACTGACAAGGGGGCATCTTGCGAGATTTCGTTTGAACTTGTGATTCCTGCCGTGGAAGCAAAACTGAAAGGAGCGGCAAATGAGTTACACGTTTTACTATGACGAATCGAATAACATCCGTTCTCTATATTTGACGAATGGCCGTTTCAACACGGACTCTCACGAAAACCCCTCCCCTTGCTTTGTGCTGGCCGGCATCGCTTGCAAGGGTGCCCACGCAACCAGTAATTGTCAGGAGCTGATTGACTCACTCCAACTGCCACCCACTGCAACTGAGCTCAAATTCAAGCAAGTGGCAAAGGGGGGCTTTCTCGACAATCTCAAATCGGCGAAAGTCACTCAGGTTCTAAAATGGCTGCTTGATTCTGACTACTATCTCCACTACATGAATCTGAACATGGAGTATTGGTCACTGGTCGACATCATCGATGACTGCTGTGACCATGCCGACAAGCACGGCATGTTGAATTACGCTCCGGCGGGTGGGAGGCGGCAATATGTGGACTACCACAAGGACGCCTTGTATTACCTCATGTGCAAATACAAGGGGGACTTCCTAGCAGCGCTCTCAAAATATCGATATCCCAACGTAACGTCCAAGAATGCAGCACCTTTCATCAAGCGGCTGAACGAAGTGGCGAAGAAAAATCGACAGGTTTCGGCTCGCCTTGGTGGCAAGATGAGCAAGGAAGACTTGTCGCGCACTATCAGCCTATCGAAACTCTTTGATTTGTGTCGAAACATCGAGTCGCTGGACATGGTGTACACCTCTGATCCCTACAAACTCATTGACGGTTTGTCGGTATTCTACCGACACAGCATTAGCCTCTTCGCTTCGTCGCACCATATTTTTGACAATGAATTTGAGATCGAGAAGAGCTTTAAAAAGGTCTCAACTTTGGACGGCGTGCTGGCCTCCAGCAAATTCGAGTTTGTGGACTCCAAGCAATTCCCGCCTGTCCAGGTTTCTGATGTGATAAGCGGCCTGCTCAAAAACTATTTCACTTTTATCGCCAAGACGAGCGCTGCAGATCTGGCTGAAGCCAAGAAATCGCTTACCCATAAACAGCTAGAATGCCTCACCCTTCTGCAGAAGCTCATCGAGAAATCCGATGGTGAGAGGTCAGAGCTACTCTACTATGTCATGTCGCAGACTGAGCACCACAAGCATGGGGTATTTCTGTTCGACAAGGATGCCAAGGATGAATTCGTGAGAGTGGTTGGCGGCAACGCCTGACTGATCCCCCGATTGCCCTTCTGTTTGTATTGGAAGGGCAATCGCGACTCAGGGGTTAATAAATTTCTCTATTTGATCCGGCCTACTCTCAGTCATTCATAGCGAAAGGCGTTTTTGCCCCTCGCGTAACGGGAGCAACGGAGTAGCTGGCACTGGAGCCAGAGCTGTCAGTTCCAAAATCGACCATCCGGCTGTTTTGAGCGCCGCCCTGCGCTTCTCTCCAGTGGCGCCCTCCCCCAAGGTACTCTGACGTATGGCCAGGCACAGCATGTGAGTCGGCCGGGTCATCCCCACGTACATCAGCATCATGTCTTTCTTAGCACTGTCCGGTGGCCTCTTGGCAGCGGCCTTTTGGCCCTCAAGCCACGGCATGAGCTTTTGAATTAAGTGGGTCTTCCTGAAGGTCTCCAGAATTAGCGTCGCAGAATGGGTTTTGCCCTTTTCCGAATGAATGGATGACATCCGGATATCGACGCCGTCGGCGCCCTCCTGGAATCGGTAAGTGTTTATCAGTGATCCGCCGCTTTCTCCGGCTTCAGTGGCTGCGGGTGCAGGCTCCCAAGCGAGGTACAGATGGGCTTGGAGATCAACTGCTACGCCCTCAACATCATGAAGAACAGCTGCCAGCAGCAAGAGCTTGGGTGAAATGACCTTGATCCAATCATGCTCTGTGACCTCCGATGGCACGAACAGAATTTGCTGGATGCACTCGCGGTATTGAGCGAACGCTTCAGGTTTGGTTGTGAGTATCTCTTCGACTGAAGCGTGGTGTCGGCCTCTCAGTTGCACCGGGCTATTAGGAAACGCCAATACGCTCAGATTGGCCAGGCAGTAAGCCAGCAGCTCAACGGCTGAAGCGGCTGTAGGCTCTCGCATCGCATAACGCCGAGCAATGCGTGCACCTTCGGCGAACGTGCGAGGCTTGAACGATGTCTTGGTCGTATCAGACCGATAGGATGGCCAGTAATGCTCCAAGGCTTTTGGGTACTGGTTCTCTTTGAAGTTCTCAAGCCGGTGTACCGCACCGACAGCGAACACACCCGCCTTGCGGGTTTCCGTCGGCAGATGCTTAAGCACCAGTTTTGCGAACTCATCCAATACCTGGGTCGCATCTTCGTCAGGGAAGACGATGATCGTGTTGGGGACACTGTCTGGCGTACACGGCGCCCTTAATCCTACTAAACCATTTGTGATGGGGACATACGCAAAGGGGTTGGCGATCGATGCAATGGCCTGATCAAAGCGGAAGCTGCTGGCGATCTCCAGCTGACGGCCCGGATCAGGGAACGGATCCTGCATTGGCGTCTTCTTCTCGAAGATTTCCTGGTTTGGATCGCCGACGCGAATGACTCGGACGTCTGGGTCATCGTGGGGAAAGACACGCTGAAGCACGCCCGCTTGATCAGGTTGGGTGTCCTGCATTTCATCGATCAAGACGCAAGGGAAGCGCACGCGTAATGCAGCGCCCACGCCCGCCTCCTGATCGAGTAAGGCGTGGCCCAGCACGAACACCTCATCGAAGCAGAAGTAGCCAGCCTTGGCTGCGCCACTGAGCGATTTCACCACACTCTTGTAGGTGGCCGTGTGTGGCGCAAAACCAATATCTTCAGCGCCGAGGGGTCGGTCGAAATCAGCAGACCTGATCCGCAAGCTGTGAAGACTTTTGAATTTCTTCTCGAAGGCGGCTTGTGCACCTAAGTGCTCGCGGTACGTCAGCTCCCTTCGACGTGCTTTATGCGTGGCCTCATCGTCAATGGCCTGCAACGTAATCCCTTTCGAGCGTAACCATGGCGAGGCCAGGAATCTGCCGGTGAAACCATGGATGGTGTCGATGTAGTGAGGAAAACGCAGCAGCCGTTGCCCCACCTCGGTGCCGCCTAACCGTTTCTCAATCTCTTCTCGAGCCGCGTTGGTATGCGATAGCACGCAGATTCCTTGCATACGGCTCTTCCAATGGCGTGCCAGAATCGCCAGCTTCGCCACTACCAAGGTCGTTTTACCGCTCCCGGGACAGGCCGCAACATCAACGGTATCCATCGACTTCAGAAAATCTCGACGAGGCTCGTCTAGCGCCTCAAGCCCCATCAGATCCATGACCCAGTCCACATCGGCGTCAGTGATGGGGGCAACCAGTTGGTTGAGTGTCATTTGGCGACCTCCTCCACCGGGTCAGCCGATCCTGGATTCGGTGCAGTGGGCACGGTCACGGTGTGAGCCGAACTGGAGGTCGTGGCCAGTGCTGAACCCCCCGTCGCATATTCGATCGCGTGAACAACGTAGGTGGGCAGCAGCCCGCGCAGCGTTATGGCATCCAGGGTGCGAGCTTCGAAACGTTGGTCAATCAGGTCGATCAGGTGCTGTGCTGCGATCGCTTTGGAGGCCCTTTTAAACAACTTGTAGATCGCGGAGCACCGAGCTTCCTCGGTGGTATAGGTGGACTGGATTTTAGCGAAGGCCGTGTCCGCTTTTTTCAACAGGCTGTCCTTGGTTTCCTTGCCTTCATCGATTTTGTCCTCATTGATGGCCAGGTATCCGGCATGATGGACTTCCTTCGAAAGGCCTTGGAACGCCAGGTCGTATTCGAGCGTCCAGTGGTCGGCAACGAACGTGCGCACACATTGCCCATCGCTCTCGGTTCGCTTGTCGCGATGCTCCTTGAGACCTTTTTCAAGGTCGGCCGGGGTGATACCAAAGTCTTTCATGGCGCGCCAGCGCCGGTCGGCTTTGTCTGGCCAGACCGACCCCTTCACCCCCTTCAAACTCATAATCTCGGGCGCGCAGTCCGGCATCACGTCCATGTCGGTGATGCATGCCGTAGGCACAGTGATCTCGCCTTTTGAAGCATCTTTGCGTTGCAAGATTTTTGAGTAGCGCCGCAGCCCTACACCGCCAACATTGATGATCGATACGCCGTGCTTGGTAAGATCCTTACCCAAGCGTCGAGCAAGCGAAGGCAGCAAGATTGCTTCCGCATCGCCTTCCACGACAAGCAAGCCCTTTGCGAAGAACAGCCCTGCCTTGGTGACGTCCAGGAAGCGGCTGAGGAAGCGATAATCATCAGGCGCCAGGCAGGTCTGACTCTGTGCTAGCGAGAAGGCCTGTTGCCGTTGCATTAGCACCAAGTTCTGCAACGGTATCTTCGAGCTCAGATTGGGGCTATGGGTGGTGAGGATGACCTGAACCGGCCTCAAGCCTGCCGAAGGCCTCGCCGCTGCTTCAAGAAACTCCATCAATTGGAGCTGACGTTGCGGATGCAAGTGGGCTTCTGGCTCTTCGATAAGGAGCAGCGGGAGTCCGTCGGGCTCCTTACCGAGCAGCAGTAATTCGCAGGCCATGAACAACACGTTGTTTGACCCCAGCCCGTAGATGCCTCGCGCCTTTCCAGTGGCATGATCCAGCAGCCCCAGTTCCAATCGCTCCAGGATCTGCTTGAGCTTGGCTGGATCAGTCCTGGCTTCCCCAAAACCGATGCTACTCGTGAGGGGTTGGCCAGCGAGGGATAGTGGGCGAAGGTAAGTTTCGTTGATCTCCTTTTGAGCGGAGACGATGGCACCGTGGCGGTTCACAAGGTGGCGCAGGAGATCGCCCATGCCGGCAATGCTCAGCGCTTCTGCGTCAGAGAGGTCGACCGGGAGTGCAGCCGAATCGAACGAGTTGCCCGCCTCAATATTAGGGAAACTGCTCAATACCTGGGACAGCCTAGAATTGCGGCCTGGGGACATTTCCCGCTCAGCGTCCCGCAGTGGTTTCAGGTATGCAGTGGCTAACAGTTGCCGTACACCCACATCCAAAGCCGGGCCTTCTCCGTTCTCACCCGATCGAACCGAGATATCGACCCATTTGCGGGTGGAGGCCGATGCAACGACGCGGCGAGCCGACCAGTGAACGTACAGTCGCCCAACGCCACCGGTGTACGTCACGTACTCAGCGAAAGCGCCGAGTTCCGCCACGCTTAGGCCTTCCAGGGTGCATCTGAGGGTGATGGTCTCCGCCTGAGTGCCATCGTTGGCAATGTGGAAGTCCTCGATTTGCAATCGAAGGTACTCAGCATCCCGGGTCTGCAAAACGTACCGGATCGCATCGATGACGGCAGTTTTACCCGCATCGTTCTCACCTACGAGAGCAGTCACGCCTTCATTGAATTGGATGTTCAGCGCATGATTGTCATGGCCGAACTGACGGAAATTTTTGATTTTCAAAGCCGAAAGGTACACAGCGCTGCCCCCATCCTGATTCCGTGGCAGGGAGAGGGTTTGCCCAGCGCCAGCCTGGCTAGAACCATTCCTCCCTGAATGCGGTAGCTGTATGCCACGAAAGCCTGTCGAGGGCTACTCGATTCGGTCGTATTAAATCCTGCTAGCCCAAGACGTTGCACTGTCCTGGCGTCGGGCGAACATACTGCAACATGCTTCCTCGCTCTGGAAACGTCGGTATGGTAATCGATCGCTATCATCACGCTCGCGTCGCCATTTATCGGAACTACCCTCCCGATATGAAACCGAGACGAGACAGCAGACCAGGCATCATGGGCTTTGCGCTAGGTCGCTGGGGCCATCCCTTTAACCGCGGCCCGACCGGCTGTCTTGCGGTTACCGATATATTGGGCCAGCCTGCTTGATCAGATAGTAAGAAATGCGAGCACGATGCTGCGCAGGGACGCATGCTTCCAATTCAAGGGGGGCTTATGGACTCAGTGGACAGCAACGCCCAACGCTTGCTTAGCCTGATTGTGAAGGCTGCGCAGCTCGATGCCCGTCAGCACGCCGAGCGGCACGACCTTCTGCGTCAGGCCAGCGCATTGCTCTGGTGGCTGGAGCCTGGATCCTCTCCCCGCACAATCGCCACCCTGCTCTCCTGTCTAAGCCTGCCACTTGAGCAATGGCTTGATAGCCGTTTCAGGCAAGGGTACCAAGGCGTACTGCAGTTTGCTGACGAGCCCACCATGCTGTGCAATGCGATCGCGCTGGAGACTAATCCTCGCGTTGGCTGGGAGCGTGTTCAACAGATCGTGAAGAACGTTCGCGACCTCTGCAGAACGCGACCCCGCGGGGATGATGAGTACCGGCTGTTCCGGATGTTTCTGATCGACCATGGTGTCGTTGATGCTGACCGAAGCCTCGACTTTTTGATCCCGCTGCAAGTCAGTTTCAACTCGCTGTACGAGCCAATCCCTCAGCATCTGATCCGTTTGGGTCAGGTCTACCTGTGCCCGAGCTGTGGATGGCCAATGGAAATTCACCGCCACGCTGTGTCCTGTGGCGCGCACTGGTGTGAACAAACGGTCGGAATTTTTCAGTGGATGGATGACGAACTGGTGAGCGTTAGAAACGCGAAGGTAATACCACCACACCCTGCCAAGAACAAGTACCGGCTCACCCCACCTCTGTGGACATTTACCTTGATTCCTGGGCTACTGGAGCTGCGCCTGCGTGATGGCATCAGTCGGCTGGGCGTATCTGCCGAATTGTGGCCCGACGTTGATCAGGCTGACCTGCACTTCACCCTCGATGATCGAACCTACTCGCTGGATGCCAAGGTATGGCATTCCACCAAGAACCTTGGGCAACACCTGGCCAGCACTCCGCTAACGGATACGGTCATCGTCATCCCTGACTACCAGGCGCAATACCTGCACACGCTTGATGAGCAGTGCTCGCCCAGGCAGATCATGTCTGAGTCTCAGTGCCTGCGTTGGGTGAAAAAACTATGCCAACGCTAACTGAAAATGCCACCGCTCTTGCGCTTGGGTTGGCCATCAAGCACATCAGCAAGGAGCCAACCCTTGCTGATGCCGAAGTATTCCTGGTGGGGCGCCCCCATCTTTGGAGCGGTTGGGAAAGTGCTTCTGAGAGGGTGCGCGACCAGATCATCACGCTCATCAAGTACCGCCCTGTCGACCTGAACCAGACTGGACGATTTCTCGAAGAGGCCGGGCGAATAATCTTCGGTGGTGGTGCGCCGTTTCGGGTAGCGGCGGCTGATCTCTTGAGTGACCAGCAAGCCCCTCCTCGCCTCAAGGAGACTGATGTTTACTATTTTCAAGTGGGCTTCGACCTGGACGGCCTGATCGAGGAGAAGCTCTACGCCATCAAGACGGAGTCCACTGCCCCGTCATGCACTAAATGGCCCACTGAAGGGCAGATTCTCCTCCGGGAGACACACTCTGATGGCTACCGCACTTTCGTGATCTCCGAGGCGCAGCGTTCGCGGTTGGTGTTGGATGATACCCGTCTACCCTTGGTAGAGGCCTCGGATGTCACGACGTTCTCCTGGGAGAAGGCTTCGCTTTACGAGATAGCCAGTGCACTGGATCAAGCGGGATGTGACCCCGCGAACCATCTGCACCAAAGCCACCGAAGCTCCTTGAATGCAATCGTGCGCAACGATGGTTACGTAGAAGCGCATGCCGGGAAGTTCTATCGGGTCAATGCGCCGACTGGGACGGGGAAAACCGTTGTAATGCAGTTGATGGGCATCCACACCGCCTTGCAGTGCCATCGCGTGGTGATCGCGGTGCCCAACCTGACTGACGTACGCAACATGGTTGAAGCCTTGAAGCGCTCGGTACCGGTCGTGGCCCCTCACCTGAAGATCGCCCCGCTGCACTCCCAGCGCCGGATAGCCAAGGCGGGTGATTACTACTTCGCCCGCGCAAGGGAGGATCATCCTTACGACTATCGATGCCTGCTCGATGCCTGTGCCACTGACGGGAGCGTGAGCCCGCGCGATGAGGAGCCCTGCTTCAACCTGCAGCTTCCAGGCGAGCGTCGGGGGCGGGAGACGTTCAAGCGCATTCGTAGCTGTCCGTTTTTGAATCAGTGTGGCAAGCGCACCATGCTCGAACAAGCTTTGGCGGCCGACATAGTGGTGGTCAACCACCATGCCCTGATTTCCGGAACCACACGCATCGCTACAGAAGGTGGTGGCGGAGAGTCGAGAAGCCTGCTCGAACTGCTGCTCCGTTCGGCCTCGCTCTTCATGGTCGATGAGATCGATGGGTTGCTGCTGAGTGCGATCGATACCAGCGTCTTCGAACTCCCTTTGAGTAATCACATCGAGCACAGCAGCCTTGCTGAGCTACATATGGAAATTTTTGGGCGAGACAGCATTCCCGACGTCGACGCGTCTACCCTGTACCGTGCTCAACGGGCGTGCAATGCAGTGATTCTCCATACCACACGGCTGCTCCAGTTGGCCCTGAAGCATCTCACTTGGCCTGACCGCGAGACCGTGTGGGAGCGGGCAGAAGATCAGATGATTGCTGATTACCTGGGCGTCGATCCATTGGCGCTAGACGGCGTCTGCGGATATGGTGAGCAGGCCATCCCTCCCCACCTGGCGCCGCTGCGGGAACTCTTGCAAGCCTTCTCACACAACGACCCACTGCCGAGCCCGGTTGAGGTAGTCGTCAACATCGGCGCGCTGCTCAGCACGCTGGCGAAGCGGAAAAACCTGGGGCAGCGGCTGAACGACAAAAAGCTCGAAAGGCTCAGGTCGTCATTGGTCATCAGGACGAGTTTGCACTTTATTGAAAGCAGTCTTCGCACCCTCTATGCAGATGTCCCCGTTCTGGCGCGCGCTAAAGTAGCCGCAGCACTGAGGGTGCAGCAGGATCTTTCAGGATCAGCACCCTTCAGCCCTACGCCGCTTGGCCCTCTCCAGCGTGTAGTTTACGGATTCAAACGCAAGCAGGATGGACGGGACACGTGGTCGCTCCAGGTAGTGGCGATGTCCGGCGACCCTCACCGGACGCTTCAATACCTGCCCAACCTGACATCGAAAATCCATGCCGGCGTGAATCGCACCTTTATTGGCTTCAGTGCCACGGCATTTTTCCCTGGCGCCAGCTGCTTCGACTTGAACGCAAAGACGCTGATTGACGTACCGGATGCCAAGGGGAACATTCGCTTCGAAAACGTCAATGTCTCAGTGCATGTATCGGGGGCATCGCTTGATTCTCGACTCATTCATGTCCGGGATCTGGCCTATGAGCTGTGGCCATGGCTTACCAGTCGCTTAGCAGCATTGGAGCAAGATGACAGCACGTGCCATCGAGCACGATTGCTGTTGGTCACGGGGAGTGATGCCGAGGCAGAGCAACTCGCCTCGACGCTCTACGAGATTTCAGCGGGCCAGCGCAAAGTCGTATGGATTCGGGGAGGCAAGAAAGCCGATCGACAGGAGCGGTTGCCCCTGGCGAACAAGCTCACTTACGACGATCTCGTGGAGTTTGCCGATGGCCCCAATGCTGATGTGCAATTGATGGTTAGCTCCATCTACCCAATGGCGCGTGGTCACAACATAGTGACCAGGGACGGGAAGTCGGCCTTGGGTGGAGTAGTCGTTTGTGTGCGACCGTTGCCCTCTTCCGATCAGCCAGGCAACAACCTTGCACACCTTTGCTACAGCGTTGGTGAAAGCGTGGAAGCGTCCCCCAGCCCGGGGCTGGCGCTACTGAAGGAGCGAGCCATGGCGAACCGAATACTCAATGGCATCCGGCTGGCTCCCCCCTACTTTTACAGCCAACCCAAAGGCATACGGTTCTTCACCATCATGAACGTGCTGGTGACACTCACCCAGCTTGTCGGGCGTGCCAGGCGTGGCGGCACGCCCGTCACCTGCTATCTAGCTGACGCGGCGTTTTTCGACAGCCGCTACACTTGGGCGATGCTTTTGAATCGGACGATCGAGAAGCTCAAGCAGGATGGCCACTGGAGTGAATTTTCAACGCACCATGCGGGCCTGGTGGAAGCCATGACGCTTTACATCGAAGCGGTAGGCCCGCAAGCCACTGCAGGCACGCAAGAGACAGAGGGGCTACCTGATGACGATTTCCCTGAGGACTAACCTGTTCCGATTCGACCCGGACGAGCTTCCTCCCGTCATGCAATACCACGCTTCACGGGATTTCGTGAATGGATGGCAACTGCTCACCAATCATTTCGGTAAGCCCTATCTGCCCACTGAGTCACTTGAAGAGATTCTCAGTTACCTGTCAGGCGGCCCGGTATGGGTGAACGCGCAACTGCTCAAGAGCAAGGAGGCGCCAGCCATCGCGTCACTCAAGCCCATCGACCCAGGCAAACTGAACCGGGCAATCAACGTATGGGCTCAGCACATCCTGCGCAAAGCAATGCCAGGCCAACAGGACTTCATCGATCTGCTCGTGCCAGAGCGCCCAATTCCTATCCATGCATCTGACGTAATGCACGACCCACGACAGTCAACGGTGGCTTACAAGGTTGTACCGTGGATGCTCGCGCAGCAATTATCGAGCAAACCGATGGAGTCTTCCGTCCCGTTAAACCTCTCTGTCTGCAGCGATGGCTCCTTGCTTGCCTGGGACAACCCGCTGTTCTACGAACGTGGCGATCGCCGCGCAGTGGCTATGCACTCCGTTTCAACGAGTTTGTTGTTGCTGCACAAGGTGCCCAGTCAGTACGCGTCCGTTACGGTTCACCTGAGCCATATCTTGCCCGAGTGGCGTCACACCACACACTCGACCTGGATCAAAACCGCTCGCGGAATTTCCAAGTTCCAGATCCGCACATTGCGGACAGATGATGGTCACTTTCAGACCGTCTACACCAGTCCTGCCGCCGAACTCATCCAACACATGGGCGAAGGAAGTTTGCCGGCGCTGGGTGGCGATGAGATTTCTATGGCCGGGGCCCTCCGGCCGATTCATGCCCACACGCCGATTGGCTCGCCCATTGGCAGTGGCGTCGGTACGGTCATCCTCGACCAGGCAAGCTTTCACGTCCAGAAGACCCTGATCTCAGCCAAGCCCATGCTGACGCGCTATGTGGGCCGGCTCATCGCTCAGCGAGACAAAACGTCAGACGAGCCAGAGCGGCCGATTCGAATCGCAGTAGTGACCGCGCACACGGACATCATGATGCGCATCAACACGGCCTACGAAAACCTGGAGTCTCTTTCTCCCGTGTTCAAGGAAAAGCCCAAGCCTAAAGTCCTACTCCAGCAGATCCAGTGCAAGGATGCGCAACGGGTACTGACTTCCAGGACAACCTCGATGGACATTCAGAACTGGTTTACCCATGAATTGTTGCCACGGCTGACCAGCCTGGCGCCGGACGCCGCGATTATCGAAACAACCCCCGAGGTGGCCACGAAGGACGAAAACGATCCGAAGCATGTGTTGCGGACACTCTGCGCCAAACATGGGATCTCAACGCAATTCATCTTCCACCTGCCGTCTCAAGGTGAAGGAGCCACGTCATCGAAGGGCACTGCTCCAGGATTGAAGAGTCGGCTGCGCAAAGGCAAGACTGAGGAGTCTGATCCGCATGTCGATTACCCAGCCATCAACAGCCTCATCGATGCGACTCGTGGTACCGGCTATGTTCCGCTACCACTGAAACGTACCGCAGGCATCCCGGCCAATACGACCGTCGTTTCGATTTATGTCGATTACCTCCAAAAGTCCAACACTTACCTGCCCGTGATCACGCGCTCCTTGGTCAATACCCGGTATCTACAGGTCTACGTTGATGGTGCAGGTGGTCAACCAGGTCAGTGGAAAAGCTACAGCGAAGGACTCTGTGCCATTCATGCAAGCCCGAAGTTGCTGGATCAGGACGCTGCCAAACTGCTGATCAGGCAAGCACTCCTCGCGCCTACTGCCGTGGCCGAGAGTCCATTGATTGTGTACATCAACGCCGGTGCGAAGCGCCTGTACCCAGGCATGAATGATGGCGCAGGCCAAGGATTGCCTCCCGTTCCAAAAAACGCTTGGTTGATACGCACGCGGTCTGATTATCAAACAGCTCAAATGACCGGTGTGCAGTCACTTTCACCTCTGGCGCCGATGTTCATAGGAAATCGAATCGGCGTGCACCAAGCTGAGCACCAGGAACTGGTGTATTACTTCACGTCTTACTCGAAGACCTTCAATAAGGTGCGCTCTCACCGTTACCACACCCGTTACGACGTCACCCAGTCGCAGCTCAAGGATTCGTGGCAGCAGCTGGGAGTGACGGAGTTTGTGATGATCCAGGAAGGCAACTTTGCAAACAAAGACCAGATGGCGCTGCAGGCCGGATACTGGTGCAAGAATGCCCCATTGTGGGATGGTTTTCTTCGGCTTCCCTCCCCGCTTCACGCAGCCCGGCAGATTGCAGAGGATCATCCGGTTGCCGAGAAGCTGAGGAAGGGTCGCTTTTGATTGAGTCTATGGCTTGGCACAGCCTGCGGCTCGCCTGATCTAGCTGGTGTTGAGCAGGCTGCGAGTGTCTAACCCATGCACGGGCTCATCATCATTAGACCGTGCTCATGAAGGGACTGACGAAAGCCCTGATATGCCGCCCTTATCCAGCGTCACGGCTCAGTTCCTGGATGTTCAGCAGGGATGCTACTACGGAGTTATCCGCACTCTCAAAATTAGGTACCAAGCCTTCGAAAGCATCAGCACCTTTCAGTACAAATCCATCACCAAAGATGATCGGAGGGCGATTCGGTAGCCCGCCTAGGGTCAGGTCCAAGGACTTTTGCTCCATCAGCCACCGATTGTTCTCAATCAGTGCAGGAACGGCGTCATGGAAATACTCAGGCCCTTTGATTTGGCTGATTTGCGTCACGAAATGGGCATGGCTGCGCTCGAAGAATTCATCCTGCCTTTTGCGCCAGAATGGCACCAGATCGAAGATCAAGTCAGTGCTGAAGGACAACGCACCGGCAGTTGAGCGACGAGCCAATTCGTTCACGACGCTATGGATTAGTGCTGCTTCCGGAGAAACCCCTACCATGCGCCTCAACTGGTCGGCCGCTAAGACGTGGCCGTTTCCGTAACGTCTGTTACCCAGTGCATCCTCAAACCGTTGGCAACTGTCCTTAAGCATCTGCGTTGGCATATTCAGCAGCAACGTACAAAGACCTGCGGCGAGCGAGATTCCATCGACTGCTTCGGGCTGGCGTGCTGCACTCGAGACAGCATGAGTGATGGCGTGATATTCCGGAGCAGTGGGATCTTGAAAAAGACGCAGAGCTTTCGCTTCGGCTTCATCACGGGCGCCTTGAGGAAGACCCTCCCGCAAAAACAAAGGCAGGATATCACGCTGCTCTTGGTAGACAGCGCATGTCTCCAGTAGGCTTCCGAGGTAGATGGGGGACTTGAACAGTATGGTATTACGAGAACGGTCTTGCCCTCCGTAAAAGCATAGGGAAATGTGTTCGATTTGCTCGTGGGAATGCGGGATGCTAAGGCTAAAATCGACCTGCCAAGGATAGCGAGCGGCTAAATCCTGGTGTTCAAAACGTTCGATGAAACGATTGAGAGTAATGTCTCGCTTCAGCGCCTTCACCGAAGGGTTACCTGCCACAGGATTGGCTTGGAGTTCAAAAATCGCCTTCAGCGTTTTGAGCCCCCTGATTGAACAATTCATGTCGAGCCAGTGACGGGTCTCATGCGCCAGCGGAGCAAGTACGTTGTGTGCGCCGTCGACCAATGCAAGGCCTGCATCCCACTTTGGGGCGTAGATGGCCTCGGTGAGTTTCAACAGGTCAGGCTCTTCAGTTCGTTTTAAATGTATGGTTTGGGTTAAGTGGTCGTAGGTAGCGATGCTGCTGGAATTCAGGCTAACGCCGAGCATTCGAGTAATCCGTGATGGAGGCAAAGAAACGCCAAATGTACCGAGACAGAGCTTTTTGTTTCGAGGTGAACAAGAGTGAAACGCTCGAATGAGACCAACTACCGAGCAATCCTCGGCAGTTGTTTCTCAATTCTGGGTTGCTCCGTCGGCTGGCTCTTACCGACCCTTCAGAAAAGCTGCTAACCGACCTTTCAAACGCTCGTGCTCTTTCCCGGAGGCACTCAGCTCAATCGCTCTTTCGAGCTCAGCTAAAGGTGATGCACCCGGGATCGCGGCGAGGAAGTCGAAACGGTGTTCATGAAACTCGTATCGGTACTTCGACTGCTTGGGTGACAGATGTTCGAACGCACTGTCAATCCACTTTAGAGCAACGGTCGGATGCCCCAGCTGATATTCAGCAATTGCCATGAGTCGTTGGGCAAAGGGGCCGTTTTGTAAGTCTTCTCGTGTACTCAGCAATGCCTTGGCTTCTTCAGGTCTTTGCATTAGCAGCAGTAACTCAGCATGGCGCTGGCTGTGGAAACTCTCAGGCGGGAGCGTCTCGAACAGACGCAATGATTCTGCCCGTTGTGATTCAGCAGAGGCATCAGCGATACGTGACGCTTCAAACAGAATATCGGCCCAAGCAAACCTGTCCTGCGGAAGAGGCAGTTCATCAATGACTTTAGGAGGGATCGCCGAGATGAGTCTGTTTAGAAAATCGGGGGCTTCCTTTGAAAGGAATCTTGAAATGGAGGACATCGTCTGAAGAGCTTGGGAGATGCCTAGTTCTGCTGCCTCGACGAGCATCGTAGTGATGAGAGTCTCATGCTTAATAATGAGGTCAGCGAGTCGCAGCCAGGTCGCTAGCTCAACCGCGGCAAAGAACACTGAATGGGAGACCGGCTCGTTGGAAGCGGCTGCAGTGAAAATTCCATTGGCAATATCGGCAGCACGCTCCTGATTAAGAGGGCCACCTTTCTTGAAGAGGCGCATGATCTGGATTTCGGTTTCCGGCAAGGGATGAGGCCCGGCCAAGACTGCGTCGAAAATGGTGAGTGCCTCAGCCTCACGGTTCAGGCGTACAAGTGCCTTTCCCTTGTGGTGCTGGATCTCAGACTGCTGCTTGATGGTTAACCCTTTCGCTACAGCCAGCTTGTCGAATACCTCAATCCGTTCACCAAGCATGTGCTGTGCGTCGCTGCGGGAGGTGATTTTCTCATGCAGATAGAGTTTCTCAACCGTCTCAATCAGGGCCATCGTCGCTATCGGCGAAGCGGGGTTAGCGCCTTCGCCTATCAGGTCGGCATCCATGCGTGGGTTGGCTAACAGATCTGGTCGTACCTCCGACGGCGCCCATGTAGATAACATGGCGTAGATGAATGCGGGTCTACGATCTCCCCCTTCAACCAGGCGCTCAATCTTGACACGCAGGTTGATCGCTGCCGACCAAAAAGCTAAATCGGTACCCAACGCAACGGTACCCATGTAAGCGCAAACCTTGTCGGTGATTGCATCCCGATGAGACTGCGTCCACCAGGTCTGGGCTGAAAGGCTGGCATAAACCACATCGTGGAGGCGTAAAACTCCTGGCCTACTCGGGGCGGTCAGGCCGTACTTGCGCAACGTCCTTGCCAGCGCTGGAGTGGACAACGCCACCATCAGCTTGTAATCAATTTGCGAGTTGCCCGCCCATTCAAAGAATGCAAGCCCCTGCTCAGAAGCAATACGTAATCGACCGAGCAGCCGATCGGCCAATATTTGGCCATTTGATTCGAGCGTTCCAGGCATTTGGCAATCCTGCTCAATGTCGGCCCAGGACGCACCTTCGCAAACCGCTGCATTGAGTAGATTGATGGTTAGGGGATGCCCTCCGACAGACTGCCAAATCTTGTCCCAAGTCCGAGTTGGACAGGGTGACAGGTTTCGCGTCAGCAATTGCTGGGCATCCCATGGTGACATCGGAGGAATTCCGTGTGCGTCAACTGAGAGGGCTCTACGGGTTAGCAACACATGGGATCCTGGCCCGCACAGCGATGAAAGCGCACCGGATGTAAAATGCTCCTTTGCATCATCAATGATCACCAAGCACGGGCGACTTTTCAGTAGGCCTGCTACGTTGCGGCGTTCGCCCATTCGAGTGATTGGTACCGCTTGGAGATCTTCGATTCTCTCCAGATCCCCCCCTGGAAGCCACAGCACCGTGTGGTACTTGTGCCAGTTACGGTGAGCATAAGCGGCCGCCGCGTCCGACTTCCCGCTACCGGCCAAGCCCGCGAGAATCACACAGCTTCGCTCAGCAAAAAGCTTATCAAGCAATCCGTCCACTTCTGGCCGGGGGATGCGCGCGGGGTCTATCTGAGGAACAAGTGCTTGTGCCGCTTCCTCTTCTGAGAAACGAGACAGGGATGGTAAGTAATGGCCCAGTTTGCGAACGACATGTTCGTCGTCCAGGCCGTTCTCTATGATCGCATCCGCGATTTCTGAAGCCCCCAGGACATGGAGTGATCGACCTTTCATTTCTGGCCAACCAAGCACTTTAGTTTCAAAGGCCTGAGCGATCTGGGGAGCCTTTAAAGCGCTGGCGAGCAAGTAGATCTCTTTGGCATGTGGAGCTTTCGCCAGCACATGGCGCACGTCAGACTGTGCTTTGTCCATGGCAGACGCGAAGTACTTCTCAACGGCGGAATACTCTGCAGCGTGAGAACCGTCCGGCGAGACTCCATCAACAACGCCTGCAACGGGGAAACCTCTGGGATTGATTCCTCGAGAGCTCACCGGCACCTTGAGAACCAGATTCAGGACTAGCCCCCCGAATGCCTCGAAGGCTTGGCCTATTGAACCGATTTCACTGGATATTCTTCTTACGTAGTGTTTGCGTTTGTAGGGATCCATCTAACCCACCTTCCTCAAGTATCACCCAAAGCTGGGGGCGTGCGGAGCGCTGTGGAGAAACTTCAACGCGAGTGATTGTGGCGCAAAACTTTGCAGATGCCGAATTGGGAATGCTATCTGGCCCTTCCCAAGAACGCGAGGCCTGAGGAATTCGTTCGGCCATTCCAACACAGGCCGTTCACCCCCTAACTCTTGAAAGAATGGAACAAAACGTGTCGAGCAAGCTAGTCGACCTCATACGTCCTTCTATGCCACGATCATGCACTAGACAAATGGGGTGAAGATGACATGGCTTTCAGCGATGACAGCGGCGGATTCGCTTTTTCATGCTCGGACGCAAAGATGTCCATTGGCGCGTCGACATGGGCTACGCGTTTGAGTCAAATCAGCAAAGCCACCGGCGAAATCTTGATCCTGACCCGTGGTCTGCCTGATATATATTACATCACGAAAATTCTGGATAAGCGGCCCCGAGACATATGGATAGTGGCGCACGCAGACGCCACTGCTGGCGCTAAAACCCTGAAGGCAGCGAGGCCCTGGCTCCGGATCGCTGTGCACCGTGACATAGGTCCAAAAGCCGTCCTGGTGGCTCCTGATACTGTCTGGGTCTCTAGCAGTGACTTCGGAAAGGCCGGCAAGCTGGAATCAGCGGTGGGTTTTCATTCTACCGAACTATACATCCAGACGCGCTCGCAGCTTTTCGAGAGAGCGTGGGCTGAAAGTCATGAGCTGTAGAGCATCCTACAAATGAAAGCCTGAGCTGAGGATCAATTCAGGCAATAAATCTGATCACGAAATTCAGCTCTCCTCCTCCTCTGTTGTTAGACCGCTTCCTTGATAGCGGTGTCCTGCGTTTCAGCAGCACGAGACGCGTCAAGGTCGAGGTTGCCCTGCTCTTGGGTCGACAATACCTTGACGAGGAGCGCGTCCGTTTTGATGTTGTCGTACCGGTCTTCCAAGGTTTTCCGTAACCGCATCAGCCGCAAGTTGGCTGTGCTAACCAAAGCTCCATAAGTAGTAGCTCGGACTTGCCCGTACTTACGGGACTCATCCCCTACCGTCTTGGAAGTACCAACCCCGGCAGCGATCGACTGCCCCACGACCCAGGCCGTTATGAACGGTGAGCCGTTGACGTAGCCTGAGCCCGCGATGTCTTGGACGTACCCGTCGGCCTGGTTGACCTCCTGCCGATTGAGTTTGAAGCCGCCTTTCTTGAGCTCAATCAGAAGGATGTTCTGCATCTGGACGATAGACGCATCTTGAGGATCGAAATGCTCGATACCCACCAGTTGTACTGTGGATCGATCTGGCAGCACCACGATGTCTGGTCGCTTACGCTCGTTGGCAAAGGAGGCGTCGCCATCCCCCCAGAGCTGTTTCGCAACGCTTTTCAACGTCATGTTTGAGCAGTACTCCATCGACTCGAACTCGGGGCCAAACAACCAGCGGGATCGCAGAATCAGAGGGTGTAGGGTGTGGAGCTCATCCGTCTCAGGATCTTCCGCCAGCCTGGTGATGGCCTCAATGACGCAGAGCCGGCCATCAATCTCGTCAAGCACGCGCAATGCGTCCTTAACTGACCAGTCTGCCAAGAGGGAATCCAAGCCTTCAATATCGGTCGCAGGCAGGTTAGCCAGCTTTTGTAGTAAGGATGCCCCGCTCTTGGACTTCTCAAGGTTGATGACTGCTTTCACCGCCGTGGCGAGAAATTCTGGAGACACCATAGGGTGGGCCTGGGCGACAGCTTTCGTGAACTCTGATACTTCGAGTTGAGCACCATGCCCCAGGGATTTGAGCTCTGAACGGTTCTGTACCAGGGCATCTTCGGAGGTGGCCTCCACGACCTCTGTCGCCAGTTCATCCGCCACCCGAGTGATGCATTCCGCAGCGGCCTTGTACAACTCCTCGACGGCAGGTGTCGACTGAAACCCTGTCCAGTCTTGGGTCACGTGACCTTCAAAGCCCTGAGTGTCCACGATAACCTTGTAACGTTTGGCGAACCTCGTACGCCCATCGAAGTTCGCGACCTGGCCGATGACCCAAGAGGGGTTACCCACGAGTCGGTGTTCAACCCAAAATGCCACGCCTTGGTGGATGGACGAATGGTTCTGCTGTGTGGAGTCGATGACGATGACTTTTGCCGTGCGGCCATCACTCAGCTTCAGGGCGTGCGTGCGGGCATGCTGCTCAAGTTTCGCCAAGGTCAAAGGCGTACCATTTACTCGAATCTGGAATCCCGGGTCATGGATGAATCGTGCGGCGAGTACCGTGATGATTTCTTTGACATCCGGCATCTTGCGGGTGACTGAAACAGACAGCCGTGTGCCAGCCCCTTCACGCTCGGCAAACTCTTCTGAACGCACCACAAACGGACTGGGCCCAGACTCTGTACTCACCACGAAGGTGCTGAGCTTGGAGTCGCGCCATGTGTCGACCTGGTACTGATCACCGAAACATAGCAGCCCATGTCGACCCACCCCGTTACGCCCATAGGCTTTCCTGAGTTTGGAGCTCCTCTCCTTGGGAAATTCAACTTTGGCACTTTGGTGCTTGAGACGATTATATCGAAGCGTCATCCAACGTTTCCTGAACTGCTGGGCAGACATTCCGTGTCCATCATCGACCACGGTCAGGGTACCGCCAAGCTCGGTAGGTAGAAACAGATCGACCTTGCTCGCGCCTGCGTCCCAGGCGTTGGCCACAAGCTCAGTCAGCGCCACCTGCGGCACGTGCGCAACCGGGCCCAGTTCACGGAGAAGATAGTCTTCCTCAAACAACGAAAGGTGACGGTTCTGGTCAGACATTGATTCCCTCCATGGAGTGGTGTTTCCCGGACATTTGCCTGGGTGCAACGCATGTCAGCTATCGTACCTCAATAGCAGGTTTAGCTGAATCTAGCCGAAGTCGACCTGGATCGAGCCTTAGTCGCTTTCGGATTCGTTGCATGCCATTGCAGGCAACGTCCCTCTTCGTTGTCCATCACCCAGAGTCCTGAACAAATGACCAGCTAGATTTGGGCTTTCACGAAGGGAAGCAAGCCGAGCGTGCGCAGACCCTGCGTCGCGAGCGCATTTATCAGATGAACCGAGCGCTGGACTTCCCGATACTCTCCACCGAAATGACGGCCTCATACAAAGTTGCTATCGAACATTACAATGAAAGCCGGGCGTTCTTGAATGGTTATTGCTATTTCCATTCTTTTGCGGACGTCGACGCGCACTCGCATGCAGCTGGGGAAATTCGGCGGCTGACAGAGGCGTTAATCAACAAGCTGTGAACGCGCTTTGGTGCCTAGCTGATTCTTTGCAGTGCCTGAAATCGCGGGCAACCTGGGCTTCGGAAGGTCATCGAGAAAATAACTGCCGTCAGCGGTCTCAGAAGCCTGCGAGTGGCGCTTTGGCAGAGCGGCGGCCATGCATAAAATCGGTAACAAATTCTGGCCTCTCTGGCCAAATAATTTATGAGAGCATCCGCTTCGAATCCACTGAAGGACGAATCCATGTTCACTGCTCTGCTGCGCACGGCTCCGGAAGACAGGAAAGATCCTCCAAAGCGTCTGCTGTACCTAAGTCTGGTTGCACTATCGCCATGTATGGCACTCGCCACCTTGTGGAATCAAGGTGACCTGACCATCGTGACGAGTTCCATCACGCTCTCGGCTGCTGGAGTCCTCTACCTGAACCTGGAAAAGATTCAGAACTACCTAAGGCCCGCCTGGACACGTGAGTACGAAGCCAAGCTGGCTAAATTGGAAGCACACCTGATGCAGCGGGATCTTTCCGCTATCGAGCGCCAGCAGATCCTGGTTCGAATTCAGGATCTCAATGATCGTTACCATCTGGTGACCAATCCGACGCTCACCTATCGCTGGGTCAAGAGGATGGCGATATCAATGGGCTTCATCGCAAAAGCACTGCGCATGAATACCCACTGAAATCGCACAGCACAAATTGTCCATTCGTATTTTGAGGATAGAGTCAGCACCTCTGACTCCCTTCGAAAAGTGACATCATTCAGTGGGCAGTCAGCGGTATCTCACAGAGGGATGTGTAAGGCGGACGGCGTCCGCTGATGCCGCCTGACCTCGAATAAACAAGGAAACTCAATGGCAATCATCAATGACTCGACGTCTCGGCCAGTGGTCGAAATGACCTCCTCTATCCGAGACGCCTGCGACGATTACAAACACTACATTGAATTCATCCTTGAGCCTGCAAAGGAAGAGTTGGAGGCGAAAGTAAGAAACAATGAGGTTTTGCTCCATCAGGCTTTTGGAGTGAATTTGATTGTGGCCCACAGTGTTGACTACTTGCAGGCCATCCGATCGGCCGCCGGGATAAAAGAAAGTCGCACTGATCTCGTGAAGTCCTTTGACGAAAAATTCGCGGTATCGGGTGCGTATCTGAGTAACCGCAAAATGGAGTTGATCGATGCGATCAACAATGCGCTCAAACATATTCGAGTTGATCCTCGGCGATACAAGAGCCTTGGTGAGCGCTACGGGCAGATTTCTTTTCAGAGCTTAGTGGAGGATGAGGGTTGCGTGCTATGTCATCTGGAAAACTACCGATTCGACTATTGCCGGGTTGTGCTTCTGCCAGCGCTAAGGGCTTTGGCTAATTGGGAGTTCGACAGTGCAGAGAGTGTGCTGGAATTTGCCAAAGGTGAAGTGATCATTTGGCATGGGGGTTACTCCGATACCTACGATCCTTTTGACCCTTCGACGGCGATCGATCGAATGATAGAAATTTGCTCCTCCCCCTGCCAAAACTGTGAAGAGGACGCAGACGCGTGTCGCTGTTCTCAATATGTCTTTGCGGGAGATGAGGGGCAATTCGAACCGCTGTATTCGGCCTCTGAAGGAGAATTTGAAGAGCTAATGAACCATATCTCTCCCTCATACAATCGAGCGTGAGAACGCAAACGCAGCGCAAAACCCACCTGATGGCCTGGGTTAACCCAAGAAGATTTGATACCCAGTATCTCCCTGGGATACGAATGGGAGCATGCAGGGAAGACGCTCAGCGCGGTTCTAAAGCCGCGCTGAGACTTCCATTATTTACCTGCCTTCCCCTGAACGTATTGGCGCAAAGCCTGAGTTAGATACAGTGACTCCGATGTGTGAGCGAGCCTATGGCAATTCGCGCATAGCAACGCTAAATCCTCCACATTGGTTTTCCCTTTATGGTCAGCATGAGCCAGTGGGATCTGGTGATGGCATTCAATTACCCGAAAGCCATCCGTGCCGTAAAGCGCGTAAAAATCAACGCCACACGCCTCACACTCAAGCTTTTCTGTTTGGGAAAAACGCTCGTTCTTCAGCTGCAGAGAAACACCTTTGGCTCGCTCACGCCGACGATGCGTGGTCATTTGCAGAGATCCTTCC
The DNA here is from genome assembly GCF_003151075.1 of Pseudomonas sp. 31-12. Lineage (NCBI taxonomy): Bacteria > Pseudomonadati > Pseudomonadota > Gammaproteobacteria > Pseudomonadales > Pseudomonadaceae > Pseudomonas > Pseudomonas sp. 31-12. The sequence goes on along the minus strand of NZ_CP029482.1, from coordinate 3,539,498 downwards.
GCATACTCCGGGGCAACCAAGCTTTCCCTTGCTTTCAGGAATTTGAAATGAAGCCCCGCTACTTGATTTGATTGGGTGGTTAAATGCAATAAATCGCCCTGGTTGTAAAAATCAAAGTTCTTCAGGACATGCACGAAGACCTTGGAGGAATCTTCATCCCATCGCGCTCGTCTCCAATCATCTGAGCAAACTTTCTTTGCCGGCCCATGGCCGTCACACCGACTTGAATATGGGCAGGTGGGCAAGCACTCCAGATCACTCGGCGTGTGCCATCCCTCCTGTCCAGGCATCAAAGAATCCAGGATCCGTTGATCCTCTTTAGTAAAGCTCACTGCCTCTTGCACCAGCATTCAGAAAACTCCTTGAATCAAGCGATGTGAATATTTCAGCTGGCTCGGCAATTGTATAAATGAGCGCCTATTGTCGTTGCCAGCCGCCCTCCGAAATCACACGCCGATATCCAGATTCAGCCAAAATACTGCCAACACTCCCAGCACCGCTCGCGGAGGGAACACCTGTGTCCGGCTTAAATTCACATGGCGTTCGTGACGATTCACCCGACAACGAAGAAAAGGCGCCGTTGTCAGTAGCGCGGAGGCCATTTGGAAAGCTTGCCAATCTAACGGATGGGCATCATTAACTGAAAGCAAGGCTCTCGGCCAATTCGACCACTTGTTTTCGATCATCTTGTTTCAGGCAATGAAAGCATTGCAGCAGATGAGCTTCATCGTCGTTTGCGCAATAAAAATACGCCACGGGTAGATCCAGCACCGTCGCAATCTGCTTCACAATGCTTTCACCAGGCAGGTGAACGCCCTTTTCGTATTGAGACATCCGCGCCGAAGCTGTGGCCGGCTCAATGCCCGCCTCAATCCCCAAACGCTCCTGTGAAAACCCTCTTGCCTTGCGCGCCTCTTTCAAACGCTTGCCGAACGTACCCATTTTCTCTCGCCGCAAAAGGCTAAGAGATTCTTAGATTCGGTTTGCCCGCATACTAAGTAATCCTTAGTATTTGGCAGAAATATCCTTTTGCCATCACTCCAAGCGCTCGGACAGGGACTCAAGATGAAGGAAATGCAGATCGTAGACGGCCGGCTCGACGAGAAATCGCGCGGCTTCGGCGGCGACATGGTGAGCTACCATTTTTGGAAAATTGACGGCAAAAAACTCGAACCGATCGAGATCCCAGATGTGCTGGACGCTCATGTGAAGGCAGGGGATCGGGTTCGAGTGACGGCTCAACTGGGCAAAGACAAGGTCAACAGAATCTGGGCCATTCAGGTAGCCGGAGAGCCTGTTCGTTCGGTGGTCACGATTCCCTTCATTGGCGTCTCCCTAGGAAGGCTAGGGATCCTGCCTCTGGCGGTCGCCATCTTTACTATATTTGTTGCTTATGGCTTCTGGCAAAACAGCACGCACCACGGAGGATTTCACGGCTCGTCCTACCAGCTAGCCTGGATCGCGCTCAATCTGTTCGTCAGCTATCGCTACATGGTTAAGCCAATATTGATCATCACGCGTGGCATCAAGGCGTTTCGCGAATATTGCGCCAAGGCCCCAGCATCGACGTCGACCGCCAACTGATACCGAACGAACGTCGGTGAGTCGCCCGAGGGCCCGAAAATGAATTACGTCGAGCTGATTCAGCTTCAAGCCGAGCTGGTATTTGGCAACAAAGACAAAGCCGATACCTGGCTGCACCAACCGAAAATCGCCTTAAGTGGCAGCACACCATTGGAACTCGCTTCCACTGAAGCGGGATACGAACTCGTAAAGGCTGAGCTCGAAAAACTCAGTCACGGATTCGCCTGCTAATGCGAGCCTCTCCCCCAAATCCTCGAACTCAACATGATTGTTTTTGATCTCAACACAAACGACACCGAAGCTTTACTCAGGCACGTTGAAACGTTCAATCCGAACTCAGGCGATGCTCGTGAGGATTCACGACTGCGAGAGGCGTTGCTTGAATTGAAGGAGGCTTTGGCTCAGCATCTTAAAAATTCGTGGGATAAGGGCATATAGCGGACAGATGATGAACTTCCCAGCGTCCGAATTAACAAGCACCCGAAGTTCTCAGTGACTATTCAGGGCCATCCCAATTGGAGCTCGCATCTCGATGACGATTCCGAGAAAGGGTGAGATCTGGAAGCTCGCGGTTGAAACGTTGCGTGCACAACGCTTGAGGAGCGGCCCACCACCACTCATTGTTGATCCAAGATATTCTGCCCATGTTGCGGGTCGGCTTCGTCCCCGCCATCCACTCAAGCGCCCAGATGCCTATCAAATTCGTTCTATTCGACGCCTTCGGCACCCTCCTTCAGATTCCCCAAGGCCGACACCCCTATCGCCAAATTTTGAGAGAAGGTACTCGACAAGGGCGCCGGACCCACCCAGACGACCTTCGTCAAATCCTGACTCGTAACCTGAATTTGGCCGAGGCAGCAGAGCTGTTTGGAATCAAAATCCACTCAGCCCACATGGCTGATATTGAAGGAGATCTAGAGGCCGATCTTCAGAGCATTGAAGCGTTCGAAGATGGTCTTCGCGCGGTCGAAAAGCTGCAGGCTGAGGGCATCAAAACAGCTGTTGCGTCGAATTTAGCTGCACCTTACGCGTGGCCTATTCGGCGGCTGTTCCCGACTGTGGATGCGTACGGCTTCAGCTTCGCGCTCGGGGCCATGAAGCCCGAGCCTTTCTTTTACAGGGGCACATGTGAGCTTTTGGGAGCAGACACCAGCTACTACTCTGGAGGCGACAATGTGGTCATGATCGGCGATTCTGAAAAATGTGACCGTGATGGCCCCAACGCCGTGGGCATACCGGGGTTTCTTCTGAACCGACAGGGCGGTAAAGACTTCAGCAGCCTCAATGAATTCGGCGATATGGTTCTGAGCTGCAAACGTCAGTGAGCACCTACCGTCTGCGACTGATCGACCGTTGCAGTCAGTCGCCCCCGGGGCGTTAGGCGAATATCGCTCCAACCGCAAAAAACTTTCAAACTTGTCGCGCGGCTCATCGGCGCTCGCCCGACAGCATGGGAGACTTATACAAATCAGGCCCCCGTCATGAGGCTTTAAAGCGGAGCCCCCGATTCACGATCAAGCAGGTACGCGATTTCACGAGTTTTATCCTCCAGAGTCTCAATCAGCCTGCGCCGCAGGCGGGTACCCGGGTGTGATTGCTACGCGGGTGAGGACAGCAGCAACCCCGACTTCAAGGTTGGCGACAATGTGCAGCTCAATGTTGGGGAGAAACCGGCGCGACAGAGCGTGCCGGTAATTTTCATCACTACAGTCTCATTTTTTAATGGAAACAATTGCGGCTTTGCCACCATCTAGCCGAAAGGAAAACGATACACGGTCTCCGGCCATCAGCCCTGTCAGCTGATCCTCCTTTACGGAAAAAGCCATAGTCATCGGCGGCCACTGTACGGCTGGAACAGCTCCGTGGGAGATGGTCACCGTATGTTTCGTAGTATCTATAGCCTTGATCGTCCCCTCGGCTTTAGCGACTGGAGCCTGTTTTGTTTCCTGCTCCATCTGCATGCCCTCCATACCGTCCATTTTCATGCCCGGCATGTCCTCTGCCAGGGCAGAAAGAGACAGCGTAATTACGGTGCTAGCAACTGCAATCATGGCCAATTTCATATGACTTTTCCTTGAGAGCTGATGGGTTCAACTATGAGGTGCCGGCGACGCATCAGGCGATAGGCTGCCGGAATGACAAACAGGGAAAGCAAGGGTGCCGTGATCATGCCGCCGACCATAGGCGCGGCGATGCGGCTCATCACTTCGCTACCAGTACCGCTGCCCAACAATATGGGTAAAAGGCCGGCAATGATCACGGCAACGGTCATGGCCTTGGGTCGAACGCGCTGCACAGCGCCTTCGCGAATGGCCGCAACCAGCCCACGCTCAGTGTTGTCGCCGAGGTCTTCACGTTCGGCCCAGGCGTTCTTCAGGTAGAGCAGCATGATCACGCCAAATTCGGCAGAAACACCGGCCAGTGCGATAAAGCCGACCCCGGTTGCGACCGACAGGTTGAACCCCAACAGATAGAGGAACCATGCCCCGCCAGTCAATGCGAATGGCAACGTGGCCATGATCAACAACGCCTCATCGAAGCGGGCAAAAGTCAGGTAGAGCAGCACGAAGATGATCAACAGCGTGGCAGGCACCACCAGTTTGAGGCGTGCGTTAGCCCGTTCCAGAAATTCGAACTGCCCTGAGTAACTCAGGCTCATGCCGGGCTGCAACTTGACCTGCTCATTGACGACCTGGCGTAGATCGGCGACCACAGAAGCAATGTCCCGACCACGCACATCGATATACACCCAGCCTGAAGGCCGTGCGTTCTCGCTCTTGAGCATTGGCGGCCCGTCAGTGACCGTGACCTTCGCTACCGTGCCGAGGGTGATCTGGCTACCTAGCGGTGTGTAGATTGGCAACTGCTCCAAAGCGCCTAGCGAGTCACGCCACTCACGGGGGTAACGGACGTTGATCGGGAAGCGTGCAAGCCCTTCAATGGTCTCCCCGACGTTTTCACCGCCGATAGCGCCGGCCACAATGGACTGCACATCGGCGATATTCAGTCCGTAGCGGGCGGCGGCCTTGCGGTCGATATCCACGTCGATATAGCGGCCACCGGTCAGTCGCTCAGCCAGAGCCGAACTGACACCGGGCACATCCTTTGCCACCCGCTCGACCGCCTGAGTAGCGGCATCGATCTCCGTCAGGTTGGTGCCGGCAACTTTCACCCCAATTGGACTCTTGATACCCGTAGCCAGCATGTCGATACGGTTGCGAATCGGTGGTATCCAGATATTCGTCAGCCCAGGGACTCGTACCACTCGATCCAGTTCTTCCACCAACTTTTCCTGGGTCATGCCTGGACGCCATTGCTCGTGCGGCTTGAATTGGATGGTGGTTTCGAACATCTCCAGCGGTGCGGGGTCGGTGGCGGTTTCAGCGCGCCCCGCTTTACCGAAGACGTGTTCGACTTCAGGCACGGTCTTGATCAGACGGTCAGTCTGTTGCAGCAGTTGTGCCGCTTTCTGCGCCGACAATCCCGGTAGAGCTGAAGGCATATAGAGCAGGTCACCCTCGTCCAACGGGGGGAGAAACTCGCCACCCAAGCGAGACATTGGCCATAGCGCACTGACAAAAACCAATAGCGCCACCAGCAGAGTGATCTTTGGTCGACGCAAGACTGCGTCCAGGGCTGGCTGATAGATCCGAATCAACCACCGGTTCAACGGATTCTGATGTTCACTGGGAATTCGTCCTCGAATCCAGTAGCCCATCAGCACTGGCACCAAGGTCACTGACAATCCCGCCGCTGCCGCCATGGCGTAGGTCTTGGTGAAAGCCAAAGGGCCGAACAACCGTCCTTCCTGAGCTTCCAACGTGAACACCGGAATGAACGACAGGGTGATGATCAACAAACAGAAGAACAGCGCGGGGCCTACCTCTGCCGCCGCTTCGGTCATTACATGCCAATGACGTTCACCCTTCAGTTCTTCCCTCGGATTGGCCGCGTGCCATGCCTCAATCTTCTTGTGGGCGTTCTCGATCATCACCACTGCGGCATCGACCATGGCGCCAATGGCGATGGCAATCCCGCCCAAGGACATGATGTTGGCGTTGATGCCTTGGTAGCGCATGACGATGAAGGCAATCAACACACCAACAGGCAGGGAGATGATCGCCACCAGGGATGAGCGCAGGTGCCAGAGGAAGATTCCACAAACCAACGCGACGACTATGAACTCTTCGATCAGCTTGTGGCTGAGGTTTTCAACAGCGCGGTCGATCAGCTTGCTGCGGTCGTAGGTGGTAACGATTTCCACCCCGGACGGCAGACTGCTTTTCAGTTCGTCGAGTTTAGTCTTGACCGCCGCAATGGTCTCGCGAGCATTCTTGCCACTGCGCAAAATCACCACGCCACCGACGGTCTCGCCTTCGCCGTCAAGTTCGGTAATGCCCCGCCGCATTTCCGGCCCCAACTGGATCGTTGCGACATCGCCAAGGGTCACTGGTACACCACCCGCACCCAACTTAAGCGGGATCGCCCGGAAGTCATTGAGCGTCTTCAGATAGCCCGAAGCGCGCACGATGAACTCGGTCTCCGCCATCTCCAGCACGGCACCACCGGTTTCCTGATTGGCCTTGCCGATGGCTTCGGTCACCTCAGCCTGAGTGATACCGAGGCTGGCCAATTTCAGCGGATCGAGCTGTACTTGGTACTGCTTGACCATGCCACCCACGGTGGCCACTTCTGCAACGTTCGGCAGGGTCTTGAGTTCAAACTTAAGGAACCAGTCCTGAAGAGCACGGAGCTGTGCCAAGTCGTGTCCGCCACTGCGATCCACTAATGCGTATTGAAAGATCCAGCCCACCCCCGTCGCATCCGGCCCCAACGCCGGCTTGGCGCTGGCCGGCAACCGACTTTGTATTTGGCTCAGGTACTCCAACACCCGCGAGCGAGCCCAGTACAAGTCAGTGCCGTCTTCGAACAACACGTACACGAAGCTATCTCCGAAGAAGGAATAACCGCGTACCGTCTTGGCGCCCGGCACCGAGAGCATGGTGGTGGCCAACGGATAGGTCACCTGGTTCTCGACAATCTGCGGCGCTTGCCCCGGATAAGGGGTGCGGATGATCACCTGAACATCCGAGAGATCGGGCAGCGCATCGATGGGCGTGCTCCGCACCGACCAGATGCCCCAAGCCGTGACGAACAGTGTCGCCAGTAGCACCAGGAATCGGTTGGCCACTGACCAACGGATCAGGGCAGCAATCATGGCTGGCTCCCCGATTTTTCCAGACGCTCAACACGCAAGCCATCGTCGGTCTGGCTCACCGCGACCCGAACCTTGTCGCCCGTTTTAAGGCCCTGCATCAGAGCCGGGTTGGCGAGTGGGAAAGTCATCGTCATGCCAGGCATGCCCAGCGTCTTGAAGGGGCCGTGGGCGAGCGTGACTTCTTTTTCGTTGATCTCAACGATCTGCCCATCCGCTTCATGAAAGCTGGAGGCTGCTGCGCTGGATGGTGACTCTTCCTCTGAGCTTGCAACGATGCCCTTAAGACTGGCCTCCGAATCGAGCAGGAACTGGCCAGAGGTAACTACCTTCTGTCCTTCTTCCAGGCCTTTCAATATCGCCGTCTTGCCATCGCTTTCCTGCCCGAGTTGCACCTCCACGGGACGGTAGCGGCCCGCGTCTTCGGCGAGCATTACCAAGGCACGTCGGCCAGTGCGAATCACCGCCTCGCTGGGCACCCACAATACACTTTGCTCGGTCGAGCGGTTCAGGCGTACCTGCGCCGTCAAACCCGGTCTGAGGCGCCCGTCCGGATTGGGTAACTCGACACGTACCCGAAGGGTGCGGCTGTCCGGATTGGTCTCGGGCAAAATCGCGCTGACCTTGCCACTGAGTGTTGTTCCTGGGAAGGCTGGCAGACGCGCTTCGACCGCCTGCCCCACGGTGATAGCTCCGGAATCCGATTCTGGAACTGCCACGGCTAGCCAGACACTGCTCAAGCCATTGACGCGCGCCAGAGTGTCGCCAGTCGCCACGGTCATACCCGCACGTACATTCAACTCTTGCAGCACACCGGCAATAGGGCTGGTGAGCGTCAGGTAAGGCTGAACCTTACCGCCACGCTCTAACTGAGTAATCAGTGTTGCCGGCATCCCTGTGAGCCGCAGTCGTTGGCGGGCGGCAGCCAACAAGTCAGCATCACCGTTGCGCTTCAGGGCAAGGAACTCTGTCTGGGCGGCTTCCCACTCGGGCACCAGGATATCCGCCAACGCCGCGTTGGCTTTGAGTACATCGCCGGGAGCATGGGCATAGACCCGCTCCACAAAGCCAGTGGTGCGGGCCTGAATCACAGCGACATCACGCTCGTTGAATCCCAAGACTCCTGTGACGTCGAGACTGGAGTTAAAGATTCCACGGGTGACTGTCGCAAAACGCAGACCGAGATTCTGAATCAGACTCGGATCGATACTGACGGTCGCACGATCTCCTGCGCCACCGGCGTACTGAGGAACCAGTTGCATGTCCATGAAAGGAGATTTACCCGGTTTATCGAACTTTTGCTGCGGGTACATGGGGTCGTACCAATACAGAGCCTTGCGTTCCTCTGGGGAGTTGGGACTCTGCTCCGGGCTGGCAACAGGTACTCCGCTCATGCGTTGATGTGCGAACCAGTAACCACCGGCAACACCGAATGCCAGCGAGATGCCTACCAGCAATGCCCCGTTCCATTTTTTAAGGATCATTGGCTGGACTCCCCATAAGCAAAATACAGACGCGCACTGGTCAGTGCTCGCTGCTCTTCCACGTCGATCTGTTTGAGACGAACCTCGATGAGTTCACGTCGGGCGGCAACAACCGCGTTTAAATCGCCTTTTCCCGAGCGATAACTGGCCATGCTGAGTTCGACCTTTTCCTTAGCCAGCGGCAACAGGCTTTCCTGGTTACGGCGTACCGCACGATTCAGGCGCTCATAGTCAGCCAGTTCGTTTTCCAGTTGCTGGGTATGCTCGCGTGACAGGGCTTCACGCTCGGCCTCAAGCTGACTGAGTTCCGCCTGTTTGGCTGCGATTTTGGGGTTTTGGCGAGAGTCAGGAAACAGCGGCAGATCCCAGGAAAATTGCACGCTGACCATATCGCCGAACTCACGGCCACGGCGCTGGTAATCCAGTTCCCAGCTCCAGTCTGAATGCTTCTCCGACACAGCTTCACGAACCTTGGCTTGCGCTTCGCGGGTCATCGGTGCAAACGCTGCCAACTCGGGATGGTGTTGCAGTTTATGAGAGTAACTTGAGGTGTCGACGGGCCATTCAGGCAAGCTGCCCACAGGCTTGTCGTTGGCGGCGGAGCCAATCCAGCGTTTGAGGGCCGCTCGAGCCTGTGCTCTCTGGAGAATCAGATCGTCCTGCTGCTCCGCCAGTTGAGCTGCTTCCTGCTTGGGTGTCACCGCATCGGCGGGTTGAGCGCGGCCACCGGCAATTTGGGCCCGGACGGTATCGCTCAGCAGGCGGTTTTCTTTGTAGAAGTCCTGGAACAGCACATCTTTGCGCTCAACCGAGTAGCTGCTGATCCAGGCCAACGCCGTGGACTGGCGCACCTTCAGACGTTCGACTCGACGCTCCGCAGAAGCACGATCAATAGCTGCATCGGCGACTTCGATACGCGCTTTGCGCTTGTCGCTATTGGGCATCTCCTGCCTGACCCCGACCATCTGCATAGTCATGAAGTCTTGGTCGATACTCCAACGATCCGGGCCGCCGATGGGGTAGTTCTGCAGGCCCACCAGGAGCTTGGGATCAGGTAATTCACCAGCAGGGATGGCTGCATTGCTGGCAGCCTGAATTTTCGCGTCTTGTGCGGTCAGCGACGGCGCATTGTTTTCTGCCAGCCGCAATGCTTCATCGAGCGTCAATGCGGCAGCGAAACTCGGCAATGCCAGCACGCTTGCTGCTAGGCCGGCCACGAGAGACCAGCCTGTGCAATTGCACTTGGAGTTCATGTTTACGATTCCTGTAATCATCCACTGCACGCGTCAAAAGACATGCGCGCAGCTAGTCCATCCCGCTAATGCGGAATGAGGCTCAATGTGGGACAGGAATCAAACGCGGGGCGGTCGCCAAACCCCGGACGAGGTCTTTACAGGTAAGGAATCGCTGAAGAATGAAAGCACTACGGGGCTGAATACGGTTACTGGAGGCTTTAAGATCGAGACTTGCAGCATGCCGCCCGTCTTGCATTCCTGGCCCGGCTTGCAAGGTTTACCGTGCTCGGAAGGGCTTTTCATGTCGTTGCAGCAGTCCATGCCCATGTCGTCCATCATCGCCATGCCCATCGTCTTCATTGGGCACGGTTCTGTCGGTGCTTGGACGCCCGCCATCCCGCTGAGGGGAAGCGCCAAGCTAATCATGAAGATGATGCAAAACCGCAGATAGCGTTTCATGGGCTGGAGTGTAGTCGCTGCAAATGGCTCTTACAATTGGTCATGTTTCAACAGCGCCCGGTCGTCAAGGTGTGATGTAGGCAATCACACCTGACATCAATTAAGACAGAATTACGTGTCAAAAATAGATATTTAACCCATCGCTTTAACCATAAAAAATCCCGGCCCTGCGCGCCCCAATCAAAGGGGATTTTTCCCCGGAGTTGGCTGTATTTCCCCAATGCTCGTGTCTGATTGTCGGAACGGTCGCGGATTTAATTTTCCTGTTTCAACGCAGCGCAATTCAGATACGGGCTGCGCGCACCATCATTGCTTGGTAGCGAACATTTGGCATAGAGAATGCTGGATGTCACCTAGGCTTCATTGAGAAATTCAAATTGAAGGTGTAGTTAGGAAATTCTCTATAGGACGCTATCATGCCTGCAATATCAGTATTGTTTAGGCGCCTACATCGGGTAGCAGATGACTCAGTTGCTTCGACCAGACAACCAAATCTCCTGCGCTGGTTTTCGATCATCAGCTTCATCCTGATCAGCGCGATAGCTTTTGGGCTGGGTTCAGTATCGACTCGCTTCCTGGTCATCGAAAGCCTGGAGCGCGACGCGCTGCTGTCGGCGCAATTTATTCAGACCATCGCTGTGGGTGAAATCCGTCACCACGGGTTGTCCGGGATGCGGATGGGTGACGTTTTGGCAGCCACCCCATATGGAATGCTGTCGGAAGAAATGGCGCTGAATCGGCACCGTGCCCGCTCCGAGTTCCTCGACCACCTTTAACACCTCCCGGATTCACTCCTGATTAGCATCTACTCGCCACTTAGGACGGTGATGTGGTCAACCAATCCGCAACTGATTGGACAGAAAATCCTCAACGACGAAGCACTTGAAGCGGCATTCAGCTCGAAAGACAGGGTTTCCACTAAGTACAGCAATGCTGATGAACGCCGTCCCGAACAGCAGTTTTTGCTCGCACCGAAAATGTTCTTCATCGAGAGCTACATCCCCCTTGTAGATGATCTGGGGAATACCCTGGCTGTGGTGGAAATTTATAAGGAACCAGCCGATTTGATCGAACGCCTTAACCGGGGCCACTGGATCATCTGGCTGTCTACCGCACTGGGCGGTCTACTGCTTTATTTCGGGCTGTATTGGATCGTTCGACGGGCATCGATTCAGTTGGCCTCACAAGAGGCGCAACTCGTCGCCAACAAGACTTACGTGGGCTTGGTCGAGATGTCCACGGCAGTCGCCCACAGTCTGCGCAACCCCTTGGCCTGTATCCGCTCCAGCGCAGAACTGGCGAACGAAACGGAGGGCCAACCCGCCAAGAAGAACATCGACGATATTGTCAGCCAAGTGGATCGGATGTCGCAGTGGGTGCATGAACTGTTGCTGTGCTTGCGACCGATTCGTGGAGAGGCGGAACTGGTGGAGCCGATGAATGTGGTACAGGCCACGTTGGCCGGCTACAGCGCGCAACTGGCTCAATCAAGAATCCAGGTCGAGTTCAACAATGAGCCGACACCCCGGATCATCAGCAATCCACTTTTGCTTTCTCAAATTCTCAATAGCGTCATTGCCAATGCAATAGAGGCTATGCCGGGAGGCGGGAAGCTAACCATCCATGCGAACGTGGATGACACCCATCAGTGGCTGCATCTCATCATTGGTGACACCGGGGATGGAACGTCACGACAACAGGAAATGATGGCTTTCAAGACCTTCTACACCACCAAGCAAGGCAAGCTCGGTATAGGGCTGATCATAGTGAAGCAGATCATGGAAAATTTTGGTGGAGAAGCCAGTCTGACCCACCACGAAGATCAGGGAACATCCGTGCATCTGAGTTTCAGGGTTGTGGAAAGAAGAGCCAGTGGGGTGCGCTAGTCTTCGCGCAACAGTTCCTCTAGATCGGCAGAAAGCGGCATGGCGGCAAAAGCACTGACGCGCGCTCTTCCCGTGTTGCCGACAGGCACCCAGATCCTCGAAAACAACAACGCGGCAATGATCCGAGAAAGCTGACCTGCAACCTCCCGCCAATCCTTCGTCAGCAACCCCAGGCTCAACATAAGCCAATGAGATTTCGCGTGAGCCAGCGGCATACGCTGGGTAAGGATGTGCGCACGCTCAATCCAGCGGTAGGCAGCCTGAAAGTCATGGGCCCTCATAGCGAGCCCAGCCTCATGGAACGCCTCGGTTATGGCATGACGCAAAACCTCTTTCATGTCGACCTCCAACGCTACTTCTTCAGCAATCGAAGCCCGTTATACGTTTAGGCCTATCCAGCCATGGAAGCCCACGTAGAGACCAACACCGATGATCAGTACGCTGGAGAGATACGGCGCACGACGAGCAACGGTGCCAAGCCATGGCCAGCGGTTGGAAGCCTGTTTAGCGCCAATGGCCGCAGCAGCACCGACAGTGACCAGCGTGAGCGCCAGGCCAATACTGAAGCACAGAACGAGCATGCCTCCCAGTGCGACCTCTTTAACTTGAAGGCAGAGCAGCAGAACGGTAATGGCGGCAGGGCAAGGAATCAAACCACCCGTCAAACCGAACATGACGATCTGGCCCGTGGTTACCTCGCGGTTGGTGAAGCGCTTACGGATATCGTTGGCATGCGCACGCTCATGCGCATCCTGATAGCCGTCAATCGACAACTCCAGACCTTCCAGTTCGGAATGCGCATGCCCGTGATCATGCTCCTGGTAGTCCAGATCATAATCATGGGAGTGGCCCGCATGCCCAAGACTCAAGCGAGCACTGAACTCATGAGGTTCCGGGATATCGACTGCCGATTCCAGGAAGCCTCCGCGCTCGACGAAAGAGAACGATTGGGTGCTGCCGTCTGGACGGGTAGTCATCAGGCGAACATCTGAGGCAGCCCAGGCATGTCCGGTCAATGTCTTCAGGCGCCAATGCGGTGGCATACCTACTTCAAAAATCGACAGTTCGATGCGCCCGTGGCCGGTATCGATTCGATGAGTTTCATCATGATGACCATGGTCATGCGAACCGTGGTGGTGGTCATCAGCTTGCTCGAACTTGAACATCTGCTCACCGCGCCAGGTACGCCACAGCATCCAAAGCGCAATCACGATGATCAGTGCAGAGGACGCAAGCTGGAAGTACGGCTCAGTGGTTTGAGCATCCAGGCCTTTGCCCAGGTACATGCCGCCGATGGCGACCAACCACACCACTGCGGTGTGCGACAGCGTCGCGGCCAGTCCCAACAAAACAGCTTGTTTGACCGACCCACGGATGGCCACGATAAAGGCCGCCATCATGGTTTTTGAATGGCCCGGTTCCAAGCCATGCAAGGCACCGAGCAAAATAGCACTCGGGAAATACAGCCAGGCGTGAGCCCCGCCTTGTTGCAGCAGTTCAGCGAAGTTGGGCATGTCAGACCTAGAGGTACTTGGTGATTTGCTTGAAGGCTTCCAGTGGTGCGCGCTCGCCATTGCCCAACGCCGAAACGGTGTCCTCCAGGCAGTGGTCAATGTGATCCTGGATCAGCGTGCGCTTAGCTTGGCACACTGCTTTTTCAACAGCGTGCAGCTGCTGAGCAATGTCCACGCATTCACGACCCTCTTCGATCATGGTGATGATGCCGCGCAAATGACCGTCCGCCCGCTTTAGACGCTTGATGATCGCCTCGTGACTTTGGTGGGTATGGGGATGGCTGTGTTCGTGTTCGTGCTCACTCATGACTTGAGCCTCAGGCCTCAATGAATTACGCTGGCATCCTATCCCCCCTAGGGGGATGCGGTCAAACGCGTAAAAGCCCTATAAAACGAGTTGAATCCCTAACGCCATGTTCAGCAGAACACTGACAACGACGGTGGTAATCGCGCTTGCTCTCGCCATGTTTGTGGCCTGGGCCGGGCATACCTATACGTTGTCGGTGACATCTAAACAGCCAGCTTGGGAGATTGCACAAGACGCCCATCATTCCCATGAGCAACAGGCTGACACGTCGAGTGCGAGCTACTCGGATCATTACCACTCGCCGTTGACCCCTGACCATCAGCACGAAACGCCACAGCTCACGTCCGCCTTGAGTTTGGCTGCACAGCCGAAGCTGTCCATACGAGTTGATGCACGGCAATATTCCGTTCCTCGTCCGCCGATTTTCTTGATCGAGCGTCCACCCCGTCCTTCGTTCGCATCCTGACCATCGCCGCACTGCGGCCTTTGATCCCTGCAACGTAGGATTGATCTATGCATTCGCACTCGATGAGCGGCGTTGTCGCATTCACTGCGCCATCGCACCGCCCGCTACTGCTGTTGTTTTTACTTGTCGCTGCACTTTTCCTCGGGATGCCCGAGGCGATGGCTCACGCCGTCGCGGAAGGTGACAAGGGCTTCATCCAGGAAAGTTCCGGCGTCATGTTGCTGCCCTTCATCTACATGGGCGCCAAGCACATGATGACTGGGTACGACCACCTCCTGTTTCTGTTCGGGGTGATCTTCTTCCTCTATCGCCTGAAAGACGTGGGGCTCTACGTCACGCTGTTCGCTGTAGGCCATTCGGTCACGCTGCTGCTTGGCGTACTTACAGAGGTCAGCATCAGCTCCTACATCATCGACGCCATTATCGGTTTTTCGGTGGTGTACAAGGCGCTCGATAACCTGGGTGCGTTCCAGCGCTGGTTCGGTTTCCAACCCAACACTAAGGTGGCCACGCTGATCTTCGGCCTGCTCCATGGATTCGGGCTGGCCACAAAGATCCAGGAGTACGAAATCTCGCCTGATGGCCTGATTCCGAACCTGATCGCGTTCAACGTCGGCGTCGAGATCGGCCAATTGCTGGCTCTCAGCGCAATTCTCATTCTGATGGGGTATTGGCGTCGCACGGGCAGTTTCTGGCGCCACGCCTATACCGCCAACGTCGCCATGATGAGTGCCGGTTTCCTCCTGATGGGTTACCAGATCACCGGCCTGTTTGTCTCCGCGTAAGGAATTCTGACCATGTTCAATACTCCGCTTCCAACTGTTAATGAATTGCCTAGCACTCGCAAACTGGTGCGTTCGACTGTCATTGCACTGCTGACTGCGGTCGGCCTGCTGGTGACAGTGGTCATGCCTTCGGAATATGCCATTGATCCTACGGGTGTGGGCCGCGCACTGGGTCTGACCCAGATGGGCGAACTGAAGATCATCCTTGCCCAGGAAGCTTTGGCGGATGCCGCGCCAGCGCAACCAGCAGCTCCAACTCCAGCTCCAGCTCCAGCTCCAGCTCCGCAGGTTGCACAATTCCAACCTACTGCGAAACCTGCTGCCCAGCCGGTGGCGACACCTGACCCTGCTTTGAAGACGGATCAAATGACCGTCACGCTCAAGCCAGGTGAAGGGACAGAAATCAAGCTGGAAATGTTGAAGAACAAAACCGTCAGCTATGAATGGACAGCGGCTGGTGGGCCTGTGAACTACGACACCCATGGAGAGCCTTTCAACGGTGAAAAGGGGTACTTCCACAGCTACAACAAGGGCAAGCAAGTCAAAAGTGACAAAGGTGAGTTCACCGCCATTTTTGACGGCACCCACGGTTGGTTTTGGCGTAATCGCAGCAACAACGACGTGACCATCTCACTGAAAACGACCGGTAATTACTTGAGCGTCAAACAGTAATCCGAAGCAGCGATGGCTGTTCTACAGCCAGGAATACAGAGTTCAGCCTGACCACAGGCCATTTTATTTCATCTATTTTTGAAGAGTCTTCCGATGAAAACCTCAACAACCCTGATCCGTTCGATGCTCCTGATCTGCTTCCTTGGCCTGATGACGGCATGCGGCGGCGGTGAAAAAGGCGCAACCTCCGAAAGCGCTGAGCTTGGCCATTCACACGAGTAACACCCTAAAAAAAGGCCGCAAATGCGGCCTTTGTTTCTACATTTATTCTTTACGCAACAACACCCTCGGCTTCTTCTCGGATCTGATAGGTAGTCTTCAGCCGAAGCTTCTCCTCATTGTCATAGAGGTTAAAGCCTATAGGTACAGTCTGGCAGTAGAAGCGCGATCCGTTACGCATTGATCCCGTTTCCGTTGGGATTGCAGGGACAACAACAAATCTCGACATCATCTTCACATCCTCTCCAAGCACCTCCTCACTATTAGCGGCTATGAGCCACCATCGCAAGCGACCACAGTCAATTTCCGATGAGAAGCACGACCGGACATGAGTCGATTGGAAGCATCGTAAAAAAGGTTCACCGTCGCTTTTAAGCATAAGAACCCGGGTTCTCGCTGACCAATCCCAGTTCACTCATCGGGCCACTTAGCATTTTACGAGCCGATCCGCTCGCCATCTTGGTGCATAACCGAAACCAGACTGCGACTGCCAGCAGCGCTTCGACTTTGCGAGAAGCAATAAACCTATACAAAATTAAATTCGTGTATAGGTTTTCCGCGATGTGTGTCACTCTGCCATCAGCCAGCTATCACCAGCTGCTCGCGCTCGTGCCTCGCCAGGCTGTCGTCACTTTCAAATCGGCGGTAGAGGCACACAAGCAGCCCTTGACATGGATAGCAAAATGGAACCACCACGTCTTGCCCGTACAGGGTCTATCTAAGAGCTCAGCCCATGAAAAACTCAATCTCACTAGCCTCGCGCATAGGGCTTGGCTTCGCCGTAATTGTGTCGTTGCTCATACTAATCACCGCCGTGGGCATTCAACGTGTGGGTTTTATCGATTCCACCCTGGAAGACGTAAGCAAAAATGCGGCAAAGATTCAACGCTACGCTATTAACTTTCGCGGAAGCGTGCACAACCGGGCCATTGCTATTCGGGACGCAGTGTTGGTGGATAGTGAACAAGACTTAAACGTCCACCTCAATGAAGTTATCAATCTAGAACAGGCTTACTCCGATTCAGCCATACCAATGGATCAGCTATTCGCAATTGCAGGAATAACATCGCAGGAGCAACAGCTGTTACGGGCGATTAAAGACATTGAAAAGCAAACGCTAGCTTCTACTAAATCGGTAATTGCCCTGCGTCGCGCCGGGGATATTTCTGGTGCACAGGCTTTGCTGCTGCGCCAAACCTCCGGTGAATACAGCGAGTGGTTGAAACGCGTGAATGCATTGATTGACTATGAAGAAGCCTCAATCAAAAGCCAACTCAGTGCGGTACAAGCCACCGCTAGTGAGTTTCGCGGACTGATGCTCATGGCCACCGGGATAGCGCTGCTGCTGAGCATCATCCTGGCAATCTCTATTATTCGCTTCGTCAAGTCAACGCTGGGTGCTGATCCGACTCAGGTTGCACAGGCCATCCAACGGTTGGCCGCGGGCGATTTGCAACAAACGATTGATACCGATTATCCGAACAGTGTGATGGGCGTTTTGAAAACCGCCCTCAGCCGCTTGGCTGACACCATCAGTGAAGTACGCATTGCTGCTCAAGAGGTCAACAATTCATCCAGGCATATGTTGACCACATCGTCTGCCAATAACAGCCAAATCAGCCTGCAGACCCACGAAGCCGAGCAGGTGGCAACAGCAATCACGCAAATGGCGGCAACGGTCAATGAAGTTTCGGGCTATGCATCTCAAGCAGCGGACGCAACGCGTCTAGCCGATGCTGAAGTTGTAAGCGGTAATCGCGTCGTTTCGGACACCACTCTCGCTATTGAACAATTAGCCAACACACTTGTTGAAACTACCAATACCGTAGAACAGGTGTCCAAGCGTAGTGAAGAGATTGAAATAGTGATCGAGGTAATCAATTCAATTGCCACGCAAACTAACCTGTTGGCGCTGAACGCTGCCATCGAAGCGGCCCGAGCAGGTGAGCATGGCCGAGGGTTTGCAGTTGTGGCCGATGAAGTACGCTCTCTAGCTAATCGAACTCAGGAGTCGACGCGGGAAATTCGCGAAATGATAGGCACCTTGCAGAGCGGTACTGAAACTGCTGCACAAACCATGCGTAATAGTTGCGAACTGGTAAGCCACACCGTTGCGCAAACCCGCAACGCCCAGACGGCGTTAGCTAAAATTAGCCAGCAAGTCGGCGCTATAAACCACATGAATGCCCAAATCGCCAGCGCATCTATCCAGCAAAGCGTCGTGGCCGAAGACGTTGCGCAAAATATCACGCGCATCCATAGCTCAACGGTGCAGTCGGCAACTGGCTCTCGTGAAGTTGCAACGGCCAGCCAGGAGTTAGCGCAGCTTGCTGATCGTCTTACCCAGAAGGTCGCATTTTTCAGCGTGGCTTAGGGCGGGCCCATTGTCAGTCCTTTTCTTTCAGCATATCTTGTGCAAAACCTATACAAGGCCAATAGAAATGTACAATAAAAAGGATTGGCCACTGACGCTGTACTTTGACGGTCAATGTCCGCTGTGTGCGCGCGAAATCAAGATCCTGCATCGACACGCCGCAGAAAGTCGACTGCTATTTATTGACATCAGCAGCGGAGCGTTCGACGCCAAGGTACTCGGGTTCACGTTCGAGCAAATGCAGTCCTCGCTGCACGCCCGTTTCGCCGATGGCCGCTGGGTAACCGGTCTGGACGCCACCTTGTGGAGCTGGCGAGCCGCCGGCTTGGGGTTTTGGGCTGCGCCATTGACATGGCGTGCCATCCGACCGCTGCTTGTTTTAGGTTATCGCCTCTTCTGCCGCATACGCCCCCATTTGGCGTGGCTTCCTCACCCTGATGGCCGCCGTCGCTGTGTCGATGACCGTTGCGGGGTGCCGGAGTCAAAACCCGCACCTGACGAGCGGCCCACTTTGAAAACAAAGCAGACCTAGAAAGCTTCGCTTTGTCATGGCCGGACGAAGAAGCTGGGTCATAGCTGATCTGGTGAACAATGTTTTTTCTGGTTAGCAGCAGGCACTCCCCTACTGCCAAGGATTGCCGCCACATTAAGCGCAGCATGGCTGCGAGGAGTCTAAATGAACCCATCAATAGCCGAGCATTACCGGGAAATTCTCGTCGCCGTAGGCGAGAACCCTGAGCGTGAAGGACTGCTGGACACGCCCAAGCGCGCAGCCAAAGCGATGCAATACCTTTGCAACGGCTACACGATGAGTCTGGAAGACGTGACTAACGGTGCCCTGTTCGAATCGCAAAACGATGAAATGGTCATCGTGCGCGATATCGAGCTGTATTCATTGTGTGAGCATCACCTGCTGCCCTTCATCGGCAAGGCTCATGTCGCGTACATCCCCACAGGAAGGGTACTGGGTCTATCAAAGGTCGCCCGAGTCGTCGATATGTTCGCCCGCCGCTTACAGATCCAGGAAAACCTCACAAAACAAATTGCTGATGCCATCCATCACATCACCGATGCGGCCGGCGTGGCCGTGGTCATTGAGGCAAAGCACATGTGCATGATGATGCGGGGCGTGGAAAAGCAAAACTCTGTGATGACGACCTCAGTGATGCTGGGGGCCTTTCGCGAGTCATCCGCTACGCGTCTCGAGTTCCTGCAACTGATAGGGCGACTCGCTTAGCGCCAATAAATCACGTCTGTCTGCGGAGAGGCTAAATGAACAGTTCCTTTGAGATGAACTCCCTTGGCGAGGGCTACCGTGCCTTGGTGATAGGCGCCAGTGGAGCGCTCGGCGAGGCGTTTTGTGAGTTGCTCAACGAAGATCCTAGATGCTCGGTTGTTCGTGAGCTGGGACGCAACAGTGCTCCAGGATTGGATCTGGAAAAGCCCGACAGTATCGCCAGGGCAGCCGATGAATTAGCTGAAGAAGCCCCATACCAGTTGATTTTGCATGCTGCCGGTCTGCTCCATCGCGACGATATCAAGCCTGAAAAAAGTTACTCTGCTATTGAAGCGGATGCGCTCCAGGCGATATTCCAAGTCAACACACTCGGCCCTGCACTGGTTTTGCGTCACTTCCTGCCCTTGCTTGACCCTCGTGGTGCGATGGCAGTGCTCTCCGCCAAGGTGGGCAGCATCGGTGATAACCGTTTGGGCGGCTGGTATGCCTATCGCGCCTCCAAGGCTGCGTTGAACATGTTGATTAAAACGGCTGGGATCGAACTGGCACGAACACGCCCTCAGACCCGCTTGCTGACTCTTCATCCAGGTACGGTCATCTCGGGCCTGTCCCAGCCCTTTAAAGGCGCTTCTGCCGCCAGGCCTGCAAGCCTCGCTGCCCGCGAATTGTTATCACTGATTGACCGCTTGGCGCCTGCCGACAGCGGCAATTTCTTTGCTTATAACGGAGAACGCCTACCGTGGTAGGCAGGGAGTGAACCTTGAATCTGCAAGCGTTGACCGAACGGGCCGCGAATGGCGAAGTACGAGAGTTGGAGCTGCTGTCTCTGGAAGGCGGTTTTTATCTGGCGCGAGTCGGGCTGGATCAAGGCCAGTTCACACTGCTGGACGACGAAGCAAAGCCTATGCGCCTTCGCTCCATCAATCACCTGCGTGAGTTGTTGCAGTTTGTCCCGCCATTTCCCTGCGTGCTTGTGCAGCAGTGCGTCCATGACGAGATGTGCGGCTCACGTGAAGGGCGCATTGAGCCGTTACGCATTCCTTTCTCGCTGACTGCGCCTTGGTGAGTCACCTTCCGTTGGACTCTGTCGAATGAATAAGACTCACCGACTATGCCTGGTCTTGGGCGACCAGTTGTCTTTTGACCTGGCCTCATTGAAGGGGCTGGATAGGCAGCGCGATACGGTTTTGCTGGTGGAGGTGATGGAGGAAGCCAGCCATGTGCCCCATCATCCGCAAAAAATCGCGCTGGTCTTCAGTGCCATGCGCCATTTTGCTGAGGCGTTGCAGCAGCGCGGCATCCGCGTGCAATACGTCACGCTCGATGATCCGCAAAATAGCGGCTCGGTGCCGGGCGAGTTACGGCGCTGGCAGTCGCTGCTGCAACCGGATGAGTTGCACCTGACAGAATGCGGTGACTGGCGCCTGGAGCAGTCGATCAAAGATTGCGGCTTGGCGATTCAGTGGCATACCGATACCCGTTTTCTCTGCACCCGACTCGAGTTTGCGTCCTGGGCCGAAGGCAAAAAGCAGCTGCGCATGGAGTTCTTCTACCGTGAGATGCGACGCAAGAGTGGTCTGTTGCTCAACGGCGACGGCAGCCCGGTCGGCGGTGCCTGGAACTTTGATGCCGAAAACCGCAAGGCACTGCCCAAAGGAGTGAGAGCTCCCTCGCCAGTGCGATTTTCAGCCGATGCAATCACCCAGGAAGTGCTTGAGCTGGTCGCAAAAAACTTCTCCAGCCACTACGGCGCACTCGACACTTTTGATTACCCGGTAACCCACGCCGATGCCCAAGCGTTGTGGGACTACTTCCTCGACTGGGGTCTGGCAGCCTTCGGCGACTACCAAGATGCGATGGTCAGTGATGAACCCTTCCTGTTCCATGCGCGGATCAGCGCCGCGCTGAATATTGGCCTGTTGGATCTGCGTCAATTGTGCAGCGACGTCGAGGCAGCGTATTGGGCGCACAACATTCCATTAAACGCCGCCGAAGGCTTTATCCGTCAACTCATCGGCTGGCGTGAATATGTACGGGGCGTCTACTGGCTGAAAATGCCCGACTACGCCGGCGGCAATCTGTTTGGTAACAGCAGGCTGCTTCCAGAGTTCTATTGGACAGGCGACACCAAGATGAACTGCATGGGCCAGGCGATCGGCCAAAGTTTGAAACATGCCTATGCCCACCACATCCAGCGGCTGATGGTGACCGGCAACTTTGCGCTGCTGGCCGGCATCGCGCCGAGCCAGATTTGCGACTGGTACCTGGCGATCTACATGGACGCGTTCGACTGGGTCGAACTGCCCAACACACTGGGCATGGTGATGCATGCCGATGGCGGCTACCTAGGCTCAAAGCCTTACTGCGCCAGTGGCCAATATATAAAGCGCATGTCGGATTACTGCCGTAACTGCGCGTACAAAGTCAGTGAAAGCACGACCGACGACGCCTGCCCTTTCAATTCGCTTTACTGGCATTTCCTGATGCGTCACGGCGACCTATTGCGCAGCAATCAGCGCATGGGCATGGTCTACAAGAACCTCGATCGGATGACTGAAGCCAAGCAGGACGCGCTCTGGAAACGGGGCCAAAAACTGCTCGCCAAACTCGATGCAGGGGAGTCGTTTTGAAGAAGAGTGAACTGCCCGTAAAGGCGTGTGCGGTCTGCGGATTGCCTTTCGCCTGGCGCAAGAAATGGGCGCGCTGCTGGGCTGAGGTGCGCTACTGCTCGGAGCGTTGCCAACGGCGCAGGAGCATAGAATGGTGAGAACGTGAAGCAGATAAGAGTACGTCTCGTGCAGGGACTCAAAGCACCCGAGGATCTACGCTTTTATCGCAACGCTTAGCGCCGGGGCCAGCAGACAGCAGCAGACTTTCAGTAACGCCGATTTCTCGCTGCTCACGGTGGAGAACCCCGAGGTCGAAGACCAACAGGCCTATCACGATGCTTATAAAGACTAGCCACAACCAAGTGGCGGTGCCGAGGAACTCGGCCGGAACGAACGGTTCTAGGGCAGTCATGAGCCCCTCCTCTAAGTGTCGAAGTTATAAAAACTGCAACTCCGACATGGCAGCGGGTAGCTGTCATAGGGGCCCGGCATTGCGACATCAAATCTAGAGAGACGCGTGCGGTTTCTCAATCACACAAGGGTTGAAAGGTGTTTCAAGCTAGTAGGCCGCATCAGAAGTCGGAATGCCGATATGCAGAAATGATATCTGCATCCAGAGAACCTTTAACAAAGCCTGGCTCCCTGGGTTTTTGTTGCCGAACTTAGCGATTAATTGAGCCTGAATATCCTATAAGCACCTCAAGCTTCCGGGGAATCAGTCATCGCGACTCCTTTTCGCCCCAGTTGTTTAACGCCGTACATCGCCTGATCCGCCGCTTTCAGCAATGAGCCCAAACTTTGGCCATGATCAGGGCACAGAGAGACTCCGATACTGCACGACAGTGACAGCTCTCCTGCGCTTGTCGCTACTGTCTGCGCAATGACTTCCAGCACTCTTTCAGCGTTGAGTTCAGCACTCTCTGAGTTGATAAGATCCGTGATCAGAATCACGAATTCATCTCCACCGTAGCGTGCGACGGTGTCACAAGAACGAGTGACCTGAAGCATGCGATTGGCGACTGCCTTGAGAACCTGGTCACCCACCTCATGGCCATGCTTATCGTTAATGTCCTTGAAATGATCCAGATCTATCAACAGAACGGCGAACGCAGTCCCACGCACTGTCCAGTTTGAGAGGGCTTGGTCAAAACGGTCGGCGAAGAGGTAGCGATTCGGCAATTGGGTTAGAACATCATGTGTTGCGAGATAAGCCGAGCGTTCGTGTTCAACCTCTGCTTTTTCGATCGCTTTGAAATGCCGAATCAACACCACAGGCACAAGCACGAATGCCCCCGCGAGAACCGCAAGGATGATCAATGTTTCCGCTGTCAGAATATCGCCCAATCGCAACTGACGCTCAAACAACAAGGTCATCGGTTGTGAAACACTCCTGATCTCGACTCGGTCAGATAGCGCCGGTAATAGGAAGCGATCCAGGATACCGGCTTGCTCGGTCTGCGTTGAAAAGACATTGCTTTGAGATCCTGCAGCGGTTTTCAGGACAGCACTGACGCGAACCAGGGGATCTACGTTCGCATAACTCACAGCATCCTGTAGCGAATCCGTCTTGATCAAAAGCAAAGACACCATCGTGCTACCAAAGAAATTGGGGCGAGTGTTCTCTCGATCCTGTTCAGGACGACTGACTGACTGCATCAGAATGTAAGCGTCACCACCCTCATACATTGAGAAAACAGGAGATACGACCGGCTTCTGATTATTGTGGGTTCGAGCCAACGCATAGGAGAGATAGGCGACGGTTTCTAGCTTGACGCCAAAGATCGAACTGGATTCAGGGAGTAACGGGTACATGAACAACACAGGCCAAGTCTCATTGAGATAGACCTGATGTTGTGCAGGTTGATGAGTGAGACTCGGAAAATCCTTGAGTTGGAAGTCTGGACGCCAAGTACGACGCAACAGATCTTCAAAAGCCGACTGTTCGGCGATGGGTACCGCCCTCGCCGCCTCAAGCATGTAAATATGAGGATAAGCGGCTAAAACGACTGCCGCATACCGGGCCGCAGCTTCCGTATCGCTCTGATCGACGGCCTGAAGAAATGCAGAGAAACCGGCCAACACAGCCTCATTAGTATCAAGCTGATTGCGCACGATGCCGGAAATATTCTGCACGTATTCCGAGAAACGCTTTTCTCTACGTTCAGTCTCGGACTTCAGCAGTAACAGAGCTGAAAAACCAACCAATCCGACAGCGAGGATAATGAAACCTGCTAGGGAGCTGCGCCGCCTAGTAAGCATCACTTTAACTTTTCCAAGGCGCAGAGCGAGAGCCGAGCCTTGGCAAGCACCGTTGAAGCTAAACGAGATCGCGGGTGAACGACCGATAAATGCCGATTTGAAGGTCGCTGAGCATTGAAAACAACTCCCAAGGGATCAGATCCGATACGATTTCTGCTCTGCACTTGCGACTACCCCTTTCGCATGTGCTCGAAAGAAAAATTTTCGAGCCCCATTTGCTGCTTCCTAGATGGTCATCACTGCAACGAAACTCACTATAGGGCAATTTGCCAGCATTCGCTGTGTCGTGTGCAATACCTTCGGTTCGAGCTCAGTCGTTTATAAGGGGAAACTCCAAGTGAAAGCTCGTACCTGCGTCAGTGCTATCAACGGTTATACAACCGCCATGCAGTTGCATAATCGAACGAACGATGGCCAATCCCAGACCACCGGAATCATCGGGTTGATTGCGTGATGGGTCACACCGGTAAAAGCGCTCAAACAATCGTGGAAGATGTTCTGCTGCAATCGGCTCGCCGTGGTTGTGCACCGTGATTTCGAGCGTGTCCTCCGAAATCTCGCTGCTGATCGTCACTGCAGAGGCGGGAGTTGCGTAGCGCAGCGCATTAGCCAGCAAGTTAGCTAATGCTCGACGGATCAAACCTGGATCCCCCAGCAACTGATGCCGGGTCTGGTTTATCAGTTGCACATCTCGCTCTTGCGCCACGCCTTCGAAATACTCACATAGTTGCTCAATTAGATCGTGCAGGTTGATTTGCTCGAATTTTGCGCAGGCGTTTGGCTGCTCGGTGCGAGCGAGAAACAGCATGCTGTCGATCATTCGCGCCAGCCTTTCATACTCTTCCTGATTGGAAACCAGCAAATTCTGATAGTCCTCGATAGAGCGACTGCGCCTCAAAGCTTGCTGGGTATGTCCCATCAGGTTGCCAAGCGGGGTTCGCATCTCATGGGCGAGGTCTTCCGAGAAGCGTGAAAGCTGGGCGAATCCGTCCTCAAGGCGTGCAAGCATCTGGTTGAGGGCACTACACAGCAGTTTGAGCTCATCCAGTTCATTAAACTCGTCCAGCCGCAGATGCAGATGCTGCACATCGATTCCAGCGGCGCGCTTGGCCAGCAGTCGCACAGGGTGCAAGCCTCGTTGACTCACCCACCAGCCGAATGCGAAAGCCAACAGCGCGCCGACTGACATGGCCAGCCAGAGCTTGAGTCGGTAGGCCCTCAGCATTTGGTCGCGCTCACTCAACAACTTGCCAGCGATCAGGGTCAAACCGCGATCACCCTGCGTGACATCCTGCCAGGCAAGCCGCACTGGCTCGGAAGAGTGATCGTCAACGAGGCGAGCCTGGGGTGCAGCCGGCAACTTTGGAAAAGTCATACCCACAGGGTTGATTTCGATCAACACCTTGCCGGTGCCATCGACAATCCATAGCAGATTGTCGCGATTGCCCAACATGTTTTCGTAGAGCTTGGGTCGACCTTGCAGTTGCTCGATGCTGTCGCTATCGCTGATCAATGCTTGCATTCGCTCCAGGCGCCCCAGCAGGGCCTGATCATCGCGCCAGGCAATCTCTCGCTGTAACGATTGATAAAGATAAAAACCAATGGAGCCCAGTAACAGTGCGCTGACCAACGCGAACATGATCGCCAGGCGCAGACTCAGGGTGCGCGGAAACAGTTTCAGGATTGCACCTCGAGCATGTAACCGATACCACGCACTGTGTGTATCAACTTAAGTGAGTATGGATCGTCAATCTTGGCCCGCAGGCGACGAATAGCGACATCCACCACATTGGTGTCACTGTCAAAGTTCATTTGCCAGATCTGTGAGGCAATCAACGAACGAGATAGCACTTCCCCTTCACGACTAAGCAGCAAGTGCAGTAGGGCGAATTCCTTGTTGGTCAGGGTGAGGCGCTCGCCGTTGCGCGTTACCTTGCGTCGCAACAAGTCCAGGCTCAGGTCGCCAGCCACAAAATGCTCCACCTCGCGAGGCGGGCCACGGCGCAGCAAAGTGCGTACGCGTGCCAACAACTCGGCATAGGAAAAGGGTTTCACCAGATAATCATCAGCCCCCAACTCCAGCCCTTTGACCCGATCATCAACCGAATCACGTGCGGTAAGAAACAGTACCGGGGTCTGCCACTTACGCCGGATGATTTGCAGCAATTGCCAGCCGTCCAACCCCGGCAACATGACATCCAGAATGATCAGATCGAACTCACTCTCCTGTGCCAAATGCTGGCCGTCCAGCCCGTCAAGGGCGATCTCTACCGCATAGCCCGATTCAGTCAGGGCTTTACGCAGGTAATCCGCCATTTTCGTTTCATCTTCAACCACCAGGATACGCATTTTTTCCTCCAGGACTGGCGCACAGGCTAGCCCGCTTCGCTGATTTCTCACATTACATATTGGTAATCAGGAGGTAATCATTCTGACGGAGCGGGCTGGTCATGATGTCTGGCAATGACCCAGACAGACTCAACCAACCAAGGAAACAGCATGCGTACAAGCCTATCGACTTCATTGCTGATCACACTCGCAATGAACTCTGCATTCGCCGTTGCAGCCCCGGATCAGGTTGCGCAGCGCAAGGACGTGTCACTTGCAATGGCCAACGATTTGCTAACGGCCGCGCTGACCGCCTGTCACGCCGATGGCCGCACAGCCGTTGCCGCAGTTGTTGACCGAGGCGGCAATCTGGTTGCCGTGCAACGCGATGACAATGTCGGCCCACACAACACGTTAGCCGCGCAACGCAAAGCCTATACCGCCCTGTCGACCAAGACTTCGACGCGGTTGCTAGCTGAACGCGCTCGCGCTAATCCAGAGGCTGAAAACCTCAACACCCTTGATGAGTTGCTGCTGCTGGGCGGAGGCGTGCCATTGAAGTTCGAGGGTCAGGTCATCGGCGCCATCGGTGTGGCCGGTGCGGGTGGCGCTGCAAACGATGAAGGTTGTGCAGAGATCGCTATCAACAAAGTTCTACCTGCCGTTAAAAACTAAGGACATCACCATGACTGTATTGAAAAGCTTGTTCGCTGGCGCTGTATTGAGTGCCATTTCAGCCCTTGCATCAGCGGCAACAAATCCTTTGAGCGTGCATGTACTCAACTTGCAGGATGGCTTGCCGTCCCCTGGAGTCAATGTCACGTTGGAAAAACAGGATGGGAAAGACTGGGACATGCTCAACAGCGCGGCAACCAACGAGCAAGGTCGTATCACCGGGCTGTATCCGGAAGGTCGGGGTCTGGAGAAAGGTACCTACCGTGTCACCTTCAAGACTGGTGAGTGGTTCAAGGCGCACAAAACGTCCAGCTTCTTTCCGGAGGTGCCCGTCATTTTTGAAGTGGACGGTACCGTTCCTCACTATCACATCCCGTTACTTCTCAGCCCTTACGGCTTCTCCACATACCGAGGAAATTGATCGTTAAACGATACCAAATGGATACCGCACGAACGTGAAGACAGCCGCCCTACTCAAAAGGGCGGCACTGTCGATTAACTTTTTCGGCATCAAAACCTTAAGCAATGACCACGCTCACTCCTTAGGCTTGGTTCACGTTTCAGGGGGGGGTGCCGGTGACAGCACCTTTCTGATCCTCGACCATGAACTGCAGGCCACTTATCACCCCACCCGATTGGTCATGCCGAGACAAGGCATGCGGTGGATTTCAAGGCGCAAAGAATAGCGTCCATCCTCAGTGTGTTCCTGTGCTTACTTGATACAAACCTATACAAGACCCTGAAATTCGCACAAGACTGATCAGCAGGCGGTGACGCCTTACTTTATCGATGAATGCCCGTTCTGCGCGCTATACATCAATGACCTGCGCAGAGGCGCCAATGAGTCCCAACCGCTATTTATTGGTATCCGTTGTGATCGGATTGAACCCTCGCCTTGACGCTCTCGTGCTGTAAACGTTAGGAATTTAGGCCACAAAAATCACTTGAGGTGCAATCCGCACGCCCCTTTCAGTCGGATATCGAGTGCTCTGCCGAGAGTGCAAAAGCTACGTAAACCGATAGTCTATTGCCGGAGCGCAATCCCCTACCCGATCATCGCATTACTCGCGATCAACATGCTTCCCTCGTGTTCAATCTGGAAATTTCTTGTACAATCACCATGTCGCTGTATAGGTTTTGCGTTGGATTGATGAAAGTGCCAAGCAGTCCATAGCCACTGAGGTTCGTATGTTCAACTCGCAAATCAAAAAAGAACTGACCATCAGCAAGCAGCGTTTGGCTGACTACGAAGCCACCCTCGCAGCATTAGGTGGTTCCATGGCTCTGATTGAGTTCCAACCTGATGGCACGATCCTCGGCGCCAATCACAATTTTCTGAGCGTAATGGGCTATCGTCTTGAGGAAATTCACTCCCGGCATCACCGCTTATTCTGTACACCGAAATACGCCAACAGCGTCGCTTATCAAGGTTTTTGGTCACGGCTGAGTAATGGTGAGTTCATAAACGACCGCTTCCTGCGCCTGGACAAACAGGGGCGTGAGATCTGGCTGGAGGCCAGCTATAACCCTGTTCGCGACGCCTCTGGACGGGTGATTAAGGTCGTCAAGATTGCTACTGATGTAACTGACCGGGTGCGGAAGGAACAAGAGCAGGAGAGCCAAATCAAAGCGATTAACCGTTCCATGGCAACCATTGAGTTCAACCGGCAGGGAGAAGTCATCAGCGCCAACGAAAACTTCCTTGCAGTGATGGGTTACCGCTTGGATGAGATTGTTGGCAAGCACCATCGTCTGTTCTGTGAGCGTAGCGAAAGTGAATCCAACGAGTATCGCCAGTTCTGGGAGCGCCTGAATCACGGCGAATTTTTCTCCGGTAACTTCAAACGCCTCAACAACCAGGGACAAATCGTCTGGTTACGTGCGACTTACAATCCGGTGTTCGACGCCAGCGGCAGCCTTTACAAAGTAGTTAAGTTTGCGAGCGATATCACGGCTCAGGTTCTCCAGCAGGAAACTGAGTCACGAGCAGCACGCATGGCTTACGAGACTTCACTGAAAACCGACAATACAGCACACGAAGGCGCCCGAGTGGTGCAGGAGACCGTGGATGTCATGCAAAGCCTGGCTGGCGAATTGAATCACGCAGCCGAAGGTATCAATGATGTCAGCCAGCAGTCGGAAGTAATCAGCAGCATCGTGCAGACCATCCGTGGCATCGCCGAACAAACGAATCTTCTTGCGCTAAACGCCGCCATCGAAGCCGCTCGTGCCGGAGAGCAGGGTCGAGGTTTTGCGGTGGTCGCTGACGAAGTGCGCAATCTGGCTTCGCGCACAAGCCAGGCCACCATCAAAATTGTCGAGGTGGTGCAGCACAATCGTTTATTGGCCCAGGGGGCAGTGGCCAGGATGGAGGCGAGTAAAGACAAGGCAGAACAAGGAGTCAAATTAGCCGGTGAGGCTGGTCAAGTAATCCTGGATATTCAGGATAGTGCTCGCCAAGTCGTAAAGGCGATCAGCAATTTCTCGTCGACATTAGCTAGATGATTCAGCCTTGCGGCATGTGCAAAATCTTGGTTTGATCGACACATGGATAGTGATTGAAAGCGGGGTTTGAATGAACGAAAAATAACCACCATTATCTCCTTGTAGCGCCTGCCGGGAGGGCAATGAACTGGATTTTGAGTTCAGTATGGCGTTCCAGCCAATCGTAGATCTGCGCGACAACAGTATTTTTGCCTACGAGGCTTTGGTACGTGGTTGCGATGGCAGAGGTGCCGCTGCCATTCTTGGAAAGGTGAACGAACAGAACCGTTATGCCTTTGACCAAGCATGTCGAGTCAAGGCTGTTGAGCTTGCTTCGCGCTTACAAACACCCTGCTTTGTCAGCATCAACTTCTTACCCAATGCGGTATATCAAGCAGCCACGTGCATTCGTGCGACGCTTGAAGCCGCACGCAGATTTGGATTTCCTACCGAAAGGCTGATTTTCGAGATCACCGAAAACGAAGAACTGGTGGACAAGGAACATCTAAAAAGCATCATTCGAGAATATCGCCTTAAAGGCTTCAAGACAGCGATAGATGATTTCGGTGCTGGGTACTCGGGGCTCAATTTGCTGGCAGAGTTTCAACCCGACATCATAAAACTGGACATGACCCTGGTACGTAGCATAGGCACTGACCCGGTTCGACAGGCAATCGTCCAAGGCATCCTCGGTGTATGCAAGGCGCTCAATATTGAAGTGATTGCAGAGGGCGTAGAGACCAATGCTGAATTACAGCAGTTACTAGCCCTCGGCATTTACTTCTATCAAGGCTATCTGTTCGCAAGGCCCGAATATGAAACACTGCCTAACGTGAAATGGCCGCCTCAGAACATTGACTAGGGATAAGGTACCCTGATTTTTTATAAATCGAGGCGATCAATACTCTGAGTGTTTTGCGGAGAATCTGTTTGCTCCCAGCATTACTCGAATTGTCCCATCTCCTTCGTGCTCACCTTGAGTACCACCACCGCCTGCTTACCATTGAGTTACGCGGGTGCGGGCTTGATTGTTACCGAGGGCACTCAGATCGAACCCGGGGACAAGGTTATGCTTGGACTCCAGGCATCCATACAACCGAGCAGATCGCTGGATCGCCTAAAGTGACCGAAGCTGTGCATGCCCGCGAAGGCGGTATCTTCGAGCAGCTCTGGCACGTAGGACGCGTCTCTCACACCTCCCTGCAACCTGAGAGTGCAGCTCCTGTTTCGGCTTCTGCCATTGCGACCGAACAAGTGAGTGTCTTCATAGAAACAGAACCAGGTGCCGGAGCCTTGGTGAGGCCATCAGCCCCAAGAGCTCTGACCACCCGTGAAGTAGAAGAACTTGTACAGCTTTGTATTCAGGCGGCACGTAATGCCATGGAAGCAGGCTTCGACGGTATTGAGCTACATTGCGTCAATGGTTACCTGGTCAATCAGTTCATTTCAGTCCATAGCAATCATCGCGAAGACCAGTACGGCGGCTCCCTTCACAACCGCCTACGGTTTTTGCGTGAGGTGGTTGCTGGGGTAGCCGAGTGTATTGGCAAAGAGAAGGTTGGCGTCCGTTTCGCGCCATTGTCAGCAGCACCGATGAGGAGCGCACTTACCTAGGGATGGTTGAAGACGATCCTCATACCACCTACATCGAAGCGATCAAAGTTCTTGAGTATGCTGGCATTGCTTACCTCTCCATCGCCGAAGCGGACTGGGATAATGCACCACGGATGCCGGAATCGTTCCGTCGCGCAGTCCGTAGCTCCTTCAGCGGGGCGATCACCTACGCCGGTCGGTACACTGCACAAAGCGCTACACAGTTGCTGGATTCAGGACTGGCCGACCTTGTCGCTTTCGGCCGTACGTTCATGGCCACCCCGGATCTACCAGCCAGAATCGCGAACGATTGGCCGCTGAACCCTCAGAACTCAGCCATACTGTATGGCGGTATGCCGAGGGTTATACTGATTACTCCGTGTATGGCGGGTAACCGCTGAAAATGAGATGTCACTCACTGGGGCTCTGAAAATGATCGACGCAGAACTGCTGAAACTGGTGGTTGAAGCATCCAACGACGGCATCGTGGTAGCAGAGCAGGAAGGCGACGAAAACATCCTGATCTATGCCAACCCCGCCTTTCAGCGCCTGACGGGGTACAGCGTTGACGACATCCTGTACCAGGACTGCCGCTTCCTGCAGGGTGATGACCGTAACCAAGCTGGTTTGACAGTAATCCGCGAGGCGATAAGGAACCTTCTCCCCTGCCGCCAAGTCATTCGCAACTATCGCAAGGACGGCAGCGCCTTCTGGAACGAACTGTCGATTACCCCAGTGTTCAACGACGCAGATCAACTCACCTACTTCATCGGTATCCAGAAGGACGTCAGCGTCGAGGTTGAGGCTAGCGAGCGAGTGCGCGAACTGGAAGCTGAACTCGCACTGTTGAAGAAGCAACTCGGATAATTGGAGCGCCAAGATTAACTCCGTACGGACTTGATAAGTTAACGCTCCAGCAATGTCCGGTCTAATAAAGTCCCCTGTTCAAACACCAAATATTGGTTGTCGTTTAGCAAGGTACTAACTCCGAGTCCAAGTCACCGACCGCCAGGATTTTTTCTCTGCAAAAATCGCCTATATTGCTGCAGAGCTTCGATTCGATTGGAGATAAAAGGTGGTCATCCCTACGACCGCGCCGTGTTGAACACTAACATCGGTCTGCTGAGAAATCTCATATGCCGTTTCAGCTACCTTACTGACTTGGAGCTCACACGCAACCTGATCCGTGACTATCGTCGCAAACCTAACCACCTTTCAGAGCGCGCATACGTTGCCCTAAACCGAGTTGTGCGTCGTGTCAATCGTGCCCGCATGCTGCTTGCGTCTTCTTCAGTATCGGGAACAGCTGGCACGTCTCCTAAATATCTTCATTAATGTCTTTGCGACATATCTCTTGTTAACCCAGGTGATGCCATAAATTAGCAGTCATCAATATCAACTACACAATTCCTACCATTGGCTTTTGCATGATAGAGAGCACTATCTGAGGAGATTAACAGCTCCTTGAGAGTGGATCGCGATTGACTCATCGAGGCACACCCAACACTGACTGTGATTTTGATTTCCTCACCACCAGCATCGACACTAGATGCTTCAATGCTGCTCCTTAGTCGCTCCGCAATAACTGAAGCATCGAGGCTATTGCTTTTAGGCAACATAACGACAAATTCTTCGCCTCCAAACCTAGCTATAGTATCTCCGGGACGAATAACTCCCTCAGCAATTTTCACAATAGACTTAAGAACTTCGTCGCCAATTGGATGCCCCCAGCTATCATTAACATGCTTGAAGTGATCGGCGTCTAGCATGATTATCGATATTGAGTGCTGGTATCGATTTGCCCGAGCAAATTCTTTATCTGCCAAGTTGAAAAAATGAGCGCGATTAACTGCGCCTGTGAGGTGGTCTTTAGTGAGCAAATTGGCCAGATTATCACTCGACACCTTTCTCTCGGTGATATCTCGAAACACAACGGTATAGCCAGAAAACTCGTCATTTTCGTCACGCAAAACGGCGATCATTGTTTGAGCGAAAAAAAAGTGCCCTGATTTGTATTGGCAAAGATAGTCTCGTGAATGCCAACCTTCTTCACGTGCGAATGTGAGTTGTTCTTCCAAAACATCAGCTTCCATGGCAGACAAACTACAGAAGCGGCGCAACGTCTCACCAACAGCCTCGGATTCCGTATAACCTGTTAAACGCTCTGCCGAAGGGCTCCAGCTATTAATTACTCCTTGATTAGTCAAGCCGAGAACTGCAAAATCGTTAACAATCGTGTAGATGGCGTCCAGCCATGAGTCGGTCTGCCTTAGCCTCCGTTCAGTTGCAACTTGGCAAGAGATATCAGTCAGAACTGTTATTAGAACCTCTTCGATGACCTTTACAATTGTACAAGCAAGTACAATACCTCCGTCGGCTGCGGACGACACGTGGATTCTATGATTTACACATATTGATCCGCATGACTCTCTAAAACTCGTTACAAGGTTACGTAACTCAGGCGCCACGGAAGCAAGTGTTTCAAAAAGATTTTCAAGACCAAAAGACTTAACCAATGGCATCAACAATTGTGTTGCCATGGGATTAAGCATATCAATTTTTCCGCTGGGGTCGGTTCTTACCAGCCCTACGGGCGATAGATACATAAATGACAGTAGTGCTTCATACTCTAACTCAATTGAATCATTATCTTGTTCATCACTAATCATTTTTAAATCGCCCGATCAACCAATAGGAAGCGGGTGCTAGTATTGCTATCTTTAAGCAGCCTTAACCTAACGGGTATTGGCCGCATTCTAAGCGCCAGGACATAAGGAATGATCACATCCAGCTCAGATTCACTGTCAAATCTTTGAGCGACCATAGAATTATTCAAGCAGGGAGCAATTTCCAAAAATAAATTTTTACCTAAAACACGTGTCTGTCTTAAGGCCGCACTTGAGGCTTCATAAGTATTGTACACCACCACTTCTGAGGCGTCGTTGAAGCCAATAATACCGAAGTCTAGAGTATCCAATCGGTCAGGTGCTGCCAATAATGCCTGTATCGATGTTTCTTCGAATGTAAGATTCATTTTCCCGCTCATCCGCGAAGTACAATAGTAATTTGAGCAATTCCCAATCGGACTGTAAGCGTGGCCCTAGTAGCAATGGTAATACTTCTGACTTTCATAAAAACTTTATATGATAAAATTTGTTTTGCTATTAGATGGCTAGCAGCATCCTAGCACTACAAAGGTTTTTAAATGTAAAAAACATAAAATTAAATCCCGAAAAAAAAACTCGCCCCTGTTATCGATACGCCATGGTCTTTCAACCTCCTGATTTCAATCGTTATTAATAAAACATAGTACTTTGGTCTACAACGCATAAATCTATCCAGCATGAAAAAGTCATTGGATACGATTAAATCTCGAAGCGGGCTCGCTAATTTATACATATGCCGCTCTAAATAACTGTTTAGGTTACTAAAAATAACCCTATCGTTTTCGAAAGCGAATACTAATTATTCAAGGCATTTATTTATTTTCTGAGATTTGCCCCTGACACTTTCGTACAAATTCGGTTGCCAGGCCATTTTAGCGCTTGGCAAAATTCTCTCACAGACCTCAACACAAACGCATTGAGTCGAATTAAAGCCAGCAAATTTAGGCCCCACATGCTGAGATTCAACTTCATCAGGCTGTGTTTCCACCCAGGCTGGTGCGCGAGAAGCTTGCGTTCTGCTCGTAAGCTACTAATATCACTGACAAGCGATTAGTATCCAAACTGAGCTGAATCGACATTCGCGCAAGGATGCCGGGGCTAAACAAGGCTTGATAAGTTTGTTTTTTTTGCTCAATGAGCACATATCGAATGGGCTTTTTATGTAAATACGCTCGATACCTGTAGATTGTCGTACGACACATTCCCATTTCTTCAAATGCCGAACATCAACCCTTACTATCGATGATCCGTTGGATAAAGAAAATTCACAGAAAGCACTTCATTTCTAGTTCCTAACGCCGTCAATCAATTGATAGTAGCCTGGCAGCCGTCATCGCCAATGAGCCCACGACGAGCAATGAAACCGAGCTGAGCGCTCACAGAAGTCTACGTACCTGAATACTGGCAACTATTTCAGCATAAAGTAGGCGCCTGGCCAATACACCTACTCAAATGCTCACGCTACAGGTAATGGTGTCCACGTAACCGATGTGCCAGAGTTCAAAGTCGGAGAGTGGAAGCGTTAAGTTTTAGTGATACTTTACCTGTACAATAGCGGGAGTCGCCCGCAAAATCCCTTGCTGAAAATAGGCCTGTTGATCTGGGGAACAGGGTGTAACATCGAGAAATATCATCATGAAGTGATACCTATGCATGGAAAGGGATGATAGCCGTAGGATTTCGGCATCGACGGCTAAACGCGCCGGGGACACTCCGAACGCCGGACAAATCGCCAATGCGGTAGTGGCAACATTCAGGGATATTTATACTACTCTCGCGCCGATTATTGGCCAGGGAGGAGTGTTAGCGCTTTATAGGCGAAGCGTTTTTATCTGTGCCTCACGTCACAATTGTCTCTCCAGCCTCAACGACAACCCCGAGAAAGACTTTTCTAGGTTGAGATCCCTGCTCGCGCAGCAAACCAGCGACACAGCCACAGCATATGGTGACGATTTACTGAAGACTCTGAATGAGCTGCTGATCTCGTTTATAGGATCTTCTCTATCCGAACGTCTGTTGCAGCCCGTGTGGGAAAACTCTTTTAGCGACACCCCTGCGCAGGATACCTCGTCATGAATACCAAAATGACAATCAATCGCTTGCGCACAGGTGTGCCAGGACTGGATGAGGTGCTAGGCGGAGGATTGCCGGAGTTTTCGTTCAATCTGATCACCGGCCCACCGGGCTGCGGAAAGAAAACGCTGGCGCATCACATGATGTTCGCCCTGGCTACACCGGAACGACCAGCTCTGTATTTCATCGTGCTGGGTGAGCCGCCATTAAAGATGTTGCGGTATCAGCAGCAGTTTGAGTTCTTCGACAACGAAGCAGTGACGCGTTCGATCCGGTACATCACCGACCTCCGCTTCAGCCCTTACGGCATGGCGTTCTCGACCGATACGATTATTGTTCAGCGCTGTATCGAAATTGAAAGTCGGTTGCTGCGAGTCATGGCAGAGGAGAAGGTTCGTGCAAGCGATTACTCCGATGAGTTACGCCTGTACCAAATCGACGATTACGGCATTCGTATTAGCAAAATGCTTGTTGAGCAAGAAGGTCTCTTAGGGGGCCGCCCGACTCAGAAGAACAATCAAATGCCGTTGCCGCAGTTTGAGACGGATGAACTTGGGGCGCTTTCGTGAACCGCGAAACGGACAACGACAAACAAGCGCTCGCTGCTGCGAGCATCGAGCTGACTCTGGTTGTTCAAAAAACTCAGGAGGCTCGCCTAAAGCTTGATGCTCTTGAGCAGAAAGTCGTGAACACTCAGCACCAAGTGCTGGAAAACCACCAGTCCGGGCAGTTAATCGAAGCCAATGAACAACTGGTACTGGCGCTTCTCCAAGCCCAAGTTGGCGTTGAACAGGCAGCCACTGCACTGCGTGAAGTTTCTCACGCCGCGCAGCTCGATGTATTGACGGGGCTACCCAATCGCAGATTGCTACTCGGACGGTTGGCCCAGGCGGTCGAAGAGGCGAAGCCGGACGGAAATGGTCTCGCGGTACTCTTTTTGGATTTAAATCACTTCAAATTGATCAACGACACTTTGGGGCATAGTGCCGGCGATGAAATGCTCAAGGAGGCTGCACTGCGACTCAGTGGCGCGGTACGCAAGAACGATACGGTTGGACGATACGGCGGGGACGAGTTCATTATTTTGCTGGGAGGCGCTACCAGCCATGCCGATGTATTGGGTATCTGCGAGAAAATAATCAAGGCGCTTGGAGTGCCACATCCTATCGGGAATCAAGTTCTGCAACTGGCAGCGAGCATTGGAGTGAGTTATTACCCGAAAGATGGAGATGACCCGCACACGTTGATCGACTGTGCTGACGCGGCAATGTATCGGGCGAAACGGCATGGTCTAGGGGTAGCCTTTCATAGCACCGACTTGCCTCCAGTACCGCTGCCTACCCGCCTCTTCATTATCCAGACACAAAAAAACCCCGGCGCCCACCACTACATAGCCCCCGGGGAATACGAAAGACGGCGTGCTCAATTGCGGGAGGCCAACGAGCAGTTGGTATTAACGGCCCTCAACGCGCAACAACTCCAGGCCGCTGCGGAGGACGCCCTTAATAAGCAGAAAAAAATTCTGGCAATAGTTGCCCACGAGTTGCGCAATCCACTGACACCGCTAACCCTGGCGGCGGGGATGCTGATGCGCTCCTCCCCTGAACGGTTGGCTACTATACAGGCAATTATTGAGCGTCAGACGAGCCATATTGCGCGGCTGGTCGACGACCTGATGGACGTATCCAGGGCCCAGACAGGCAAGCTCAACCTGAACTTCCAGCCTGTGGACATAGCAACGATTATCGATGAGACGGTCAATGTTTGTCGTCCAGCGATCAATCTACGCTTTCAGCAATTTGTCGTACACCAGCCAAGTCGCCCGCTGATGATCAATGGCGATCAGCTCAGATTGACGCAAATTTTATGCAACCTGCTTGGCAATGCCTCCAAGTACACACCCAATAATGGTTCGATCGAGCTAGTAGTCGGTGCCGGTACCGAGGACATCACCTTGACCTTCTCCGATACCGGAATAGGTATTAGCGCTGAGGTTCTGCCTTTTATTTTCGATCCCTTCGTTCAGGACGCCCACGCGATTGGGGTAAACGGCACAGGCCTGGGGGTTGGTCTGACAGTCGTTCGCGAATTGGTCGAGGGGCACCAAGGCTCGGTAAGCGTGTTCAGCGGTGGCTTAGGGCTCGGCAGCAAGTTTATCGTCACGCTACCGTTGCACCCGCAATCCAAATAACTGTTTTGTGATGGTGAGTTACATGCCCGTCGTCTCGACGCGCAGCATCAAGTAGGCAATGGGATGGACGCCTCCGCCCATAATCGTATCGCTATGCCAGAGTGAGTGACGTCACCGCCCACTTGCACGAGGGGTTATCAGTCATGGGGATCAGAATTGTTGGTATCCTGGTCGTCGACGACGAATATTTAATCGCTGATATTCTCTGCTACGCGCTCGAGGATGAAGGCTTCATGGTCGTGAAAGCCAGCAATGGCCAAAAAGGTCTAGAGGTGTTTGAGCGAGAGCGGCCTGCCTTAATCATCACCGACTTCATGATGCCTGTCATGGACGGACTCGAATTCGCCAAAGCCATCCGCGCCTTGCCCTCAGTTAACCACTTACCGATCATCTTGATCAGCGGCGCGCAAGCCACATCGGTATGAAGAAATCAGATTTGTTCAATGCTGTTTTGGAAAAGCCGTTCAACATCGATTCGATCCTTGCCACTGTTAGAGGCCTGTTGGCTGGTAATTGACACCGACGTCAGTCAGCCAACTTGCTTAAATGGCTCACGAGAAGTGGGGTTCCCTCCCCCCCTAACGCTTGTCGTGAAAATGTGAACCTATCCAGCTCAGCTGCGGTCAGCTGATATAGGGTGACTCTGACCATCCGATTCTTGATGATTCAGTAGAGGAGCCCCTTTTCCTCATTCAATCTCATTCTTTCTTCAATTTTCTGCCCCCAAGTGCGGCCTGCAGCCGATCTTATCAAATGGAATCACTCTGAAGCGAATCACGGTGCACCCAGGCGATGCCGCAGGAGCCTTTAAAATGATTGATCCTTAGGAGTGACGCTTGAAAAAATCACGAGCGGCACATGCAAATCAGGATGAATCTGTGTTAGGTAACGCGCACCAAAACTTGTGGCGTACCTGTTGGTTACCGGTAAGCATTTTTCTCACTGGAGTCGCGCTTTCTGTAGCTCTTGGCAACTTTGATGTACGAGAAAAATCCTTCGAGGCGAAAGCTCAAGTTATTTCAAAATTAGCGAATGTGCGGACACAACTTGAAAGTGAAGTGCGCTCGACCTTTGACGTCACGGACGGCATAGCGCAGTTGCTTAGGCTGGATGGCGGAATTTCGTCCGAGCATTTTGTCGGCATGTCCAAACAAGCTATTTCGTCGAAATCCCATATTCACCACATCGCGTTGGCCCCCAACGATATCGTGCGTAACGTCTTTCCCGTTGAAGGAAACGAGAAAGTCATAGGCATGGACTATCGCAAGATACCCGATCAATACGACGCGCTTTTACGGTCTCGTAAGCAGAAAACGTCACTGCTGGCTGGCCCCGTTGAGTTAGTGCAAGGCGGTCAAGGGTTTATTTATCGTCGTCCGATTTTTGTGAAAAATTCAACCGACGAAGAGAGCTATTGGGGTAACGCATCGGTGGTTGCAGATGTTGCCCCCCTTCTCAACGCTAGCGGCGTTAACGTGCCTGATAGCCTCCAGGTAGCAGTTCGCGGAAAAGACGGATTGGGTGCCCGTGGAGACACGTTCTTCGGGAACGGCCGGGTCTTTCTGGAAGAAGCTGTCACCACCGATGTCGAGGTGCCCGGTGGCACCTGGCAACTTGCGGCGATACCCGTGAACGGTTGGCCAACCACCTCCTTATTCACTTCTCCTCTTTTTCTCATTGCCCTCACGTGTACCGGGTTTTTCACATATTTCGCAGCCCAGCTCAGCAAAAGCAACAGGGTCATACACCAGCGTCATACAGAGCTTGCGAAAGAAATCAGAGATCGCCAAACCGTGGAGTTATCTCTGGTACAAAGTGAGGCTCGTTTCCGAGCCCTTTTTGAGCGTTCTCCCGATCCCATTTGCATCCTGAGTCGAAGAGGCATTTGCACCGATGCGAACGCAGCGGCCATCAAGATGTTCGGCTTTAATGATCTAGCGAAGCTACATCGGATCAGGGCAACCGACATCTCGCCGATACTGCAGAGCGATGGCCAATCGACCACGATCAAAGCACAAGTGATGCTTGAAACTGCCCTGGCGAATGGCGTGCATCGTTTTGAGTGGCTACACAGAAGCGCTGATGGGACTGTCTTTCCTGCCGAATTAACACTTTGTGCGGTAACGCTGTCCGGCGAGCCGATGCTGTACGCCGTGGTACGCGATATTTCTGACCGGAAACAGGCTGAAGAAGCCTTACTGACCCAAAAAGCCTTGTTGCTGGATATTGTTGATAACGCCCCTTCTCTAATTTATGTGTATGACACCGAAGGACGGCTGCGCCTGTGCAATCGCCTTTTTGAACAAACGGCGGGTTTCAAATTCCAAGAGA
Organism: Pseudomonas sp. 31-12; assembly: GCF_003151075.1. Taxonomy (NCBI): domain Bacteria; kingdom Pseudomonadati; phylum Pseudomonadota; class Gammaproteobacteria; order Pseudomonadales; family Pseudomonadaceae; genus Pseudomonas; species Pseudomonas sp. 31-12. The sequence continues at coordinate 3,498,852 of NZ_CP029482.1, read as the reverse complement.
TGGAGGGCAGCACGCGAGAAAAGCATCTGCCCCTTGGAGAAGCGAGTACCCTTCGGAACAACGATAAAAAAGTGCTCTCAAAGGGCGGAATCTTTCGCTTTGAAGATCAGATCCTCAAGCATGGAAAACTGCATACCTACTTGACGACAAAGTGCGTATTGCGAGGCACCGAAGGGCAAGCCACTGGGGTATTGGGGATTTCTACTGACATCACCGAAATCAAACAGAATATTGAACAGCTTCGTCTCGCCGGCATCGTTCTGGATAATACTGCTGACGGAGTGATCATCACCAATGCACGTGGACATATATTATCGGTCAACGCCGCCTTTACCAAAATTACGGGCTTCAGCGCCGAAGATTCCATAGGCCTGAAACACAACATCCTGACTTCCGAAAAACAAGACAATGCATTCTATCGCGACATCCTTGACAACCTGAAATTAACAGGTTTTTGGCGCGGCGAACTTTGGAGTCGTAGAAAAAATGGAGAGCAGTATCCAGAATGGTTGACCATCAATACAGTTTACAATGATGCTGGCAAAGTCATTAACTACGTTGCCGTATTCTCCGACATGTCAGCCATCAATCAGTCGCAGACTGATCTCGAACGCATGTCGCACTACGACCCGTTGACGGCTCTCCCTAATCGGTCGCTGTTCCACGAACGATTGCAACACTCGCTCGACCTGACTCTGAGCTACAACCAATCCTTGGCCGTGATCGTATTAGACCTGGACGGTTTTAAAACAGTGAATGAAAGTCTTGGCCACTCAATGGGAGACCTGCTGTTACAACAGGCAGCGACCAGATTTTTATCGTGCGTGCGTTCGGAGGACACTGTCTCGCGATTAGGTGGAGATGAGTTCGCGTTGATTCTGAACAATCTTGCGCACCCTACCGATGCCATTATCATCGCGAAAAAACTGTTGAATGCGCTGCAGGAGCCCTTCGATTTAAAAGGCACATCTACTCTGCTGACGGCCAGCATCGGAATATCTGTTGCGCCCTATGATTCCGAAACGCCAGAGCAGTTGCTGAGGCAGGCTGATACGGCCATGTATGGTGCCAAAGAGTGCGGACGTAACGGCTATCGCTTTTACCAGCCAGAGATGACGTTGCGCGCTCAAGAAAGATTGAACAGCGAACGCTTTTTAAGGCGAGCGGTGCAAAACCATGAATTCGAAGTTTGGTATCAACCTAAAATAAACCTCTTAAATAACAATGTTGAGGGAGCGGAAGCGCTGATACGCTGGCGCGACCCTGTAAAGGGGCTTATTTCACCTGCCGATTTTATTCCTTTGGCAGAAACTACAGGATTGATTATTCAGATCGGTGAGCAGGTAATTGATATCGTTTGCAGGGACATAAAGCGGTGGAGTGATCGGCGAATTGAACCCGGGGTAATCGCGGTGAACGTAGCCGCATTGCAAATCGACAAAAGCGATTTCATCGAAACCATCAGAAGCACTCTGGAAGAATATGATTTGCCTGCCAGTGTTTTAGAGGTTGAAGTGACTGAAAGCTTAATGATGGCGAGCCCAGAACATTCGAGAGAGGTATTAAGAACGCTACAAAGTCTTGGTGTAACGACCGCCATCGATGACTTCGGCACAGGGTACTCTTCTTTAGCTTATCTTAAGCTCTTACCCATCAACAGCTTGAAAATTGACCGGACTTTTATTAAAGAATTACCTCTCGACCCCAGTGATGTGGCGATTACTAAAACCATCGTGGAGCTTGGACATGCTCTGGGCTTCAAAATCATAGCAGAAGGCGTTGAAACCGAAGAGCAAAACAGGTTTCTAAAAGATATAGGATGCGATCAAGGCCAAGGGTACCTGTATGGACGCCCAATGCCTGCAGCAGATTATGAAGTTTGGCTCAAACAACTATTTACTAGCTCTGGCATCAGAGCCTCACACTAAACTTAGATCGCTGCTGCTCTCCTCCATCATCCAGTCTTTGGTTACGCCTTTGACACTTAAATTCGCGTGCGGCGGTAGGCTCAAATATTCAAACAGTTGGGTGCCATAGGTGCGGTAGCAGTTGATCGACCTCAATGGCTCGGTGTATCGGTAGCTATGAGGCGGTAGCCACTTGACGCTGAAGTTGGAGTGATTCACAAACCGAAGCTCGAACCTGAGGATAGAGACGTGCTCAGCCTTGCGCTCGATGATTATCCGAATTTACAAAACGTACCTACGAGGGCGTACAAACTCATGAGGTGAGCACGTACGATTAGGCTAGCAACCTGCGTACTTTACGCATGAAAATTTTAACAGTCTTCTGGCCAATCCCATCGAATTCTTTCAATCGCTTTTCGATCTCAAGGTGATCGCCACTCACCTCAAAAATATTCCCCACCCGCCCCGAACATTCATCACTAATCTTTCGGGCTAAAGCGTGCAATCGAGTCGCCGTTGACTCATCGTAACGAGGTTCAAGTCTTCGAAAAGAGTAATGATTGGGTGCGAATCAGCATCGACGGTCAGCCGGAACAATGGCTTTTATCCAAAAGCCTTTGCAGCGGATCGAACTGCTCCGTCGCCTCTGATCGAAAATCGCCGATGGAACCAACAGCACAGCACCTCGCAAGCAAACGCCTGCCTACGGTTCCTCATGCTCCTGCTCTTCAGGCAGTGTCTTCATCGGCCCAAGAGTCGGTCGTTACTGCATCACTTCTGGCGGAAATAAACGCTACGGGGTTTGAGGCTCGTTGGCACGAGACATTACGTTGCATGCATAAATGGAAGTCGAATCAGCTCATCCTTTTTGCAGATAAATTTGCTGAGCGCTCATATCTTCACTGCCTAGTCTTTACCGTGACAAACATCTTAATCCGGTCGTGAATCTCCTGAAGCGCATGTCGAAAAGGTTCATGTCGCTCACTGGTCGTCGGGTCTTCAAAACTCCACACGATGACCTCGCCGGAGGTCGGCATCCGTGCTGCCTCCTCGGAAGACCTGTCACACAGTGTGATCACGTAATGGAACTCCTGCCCCTCAAATTCACCGATTGATTTGCTGCGCAGGCCATTGGTCTCTATGCCTATGTGCTCGAGAGACTCCAAGGTTGTCGGATCAACTTCACCAGGCTCAAGGCCAGCACTAAAAGCTTCGAAGTTTGAGGAGTCAGTGTGGCGAAGCAGCGCTTCTGCCCACAGGGAACGGACATCATTCTTGGCGCAGACAAACAGCACCCGCATTTTGCCAGTCATTCCTTTCTCCTCCGCTCGAACAGTGATCTGAGAAAACGACAATCTCAGTTAAGCAGCGTTTGTGATCACCCGGCTTCAAGTCGATGGAATGTACTATTTCCAAATCTTTCAATGCCCGCGTCATCGGTGGGCATTGCGGTGGCGGTAGACAGGTCAGATTGAGCAGCGCTGATTCACTTTGCTTCCTCCAACACATTCAAGAGCTCAACGAACTGGCCTGTCAGCTTGTGATGCCTGTCGAAATGAATCAAGGGTAGGCACCGCTCATTGGATTCACGCATCTTAACCGAGTTGCCGAGATACACCGGGAGAATCGGCAACCCTTCCTTAATGAGCTCTTACACCAGATTGCGGTGGAAGCCCATCACCCAAAGCCTGTCTCGACGCTTCAAAATAATTTGAACCGCTTTTAGACGCGCTCTCCTAATGATCAGCTTGTGGATAATCCCACAGGCAATTTGCCAATAGCGGCATACTCCGAGAGGTGGGCAACGTGGCTAAAGACGAGAAGAAAAGCAAAGGTGAAGCTTCCAAAGCCAGCAAGGAATTAAAAGACAAAAAGTCATCACCGGCAAAGAAATCAGCTGCTGCCTCGGCTCTTTCGAAATCCTCCGAAAAGAAAGACAAGAAAAAAGATGCCGAACCGAAGAAATCTGTAAAAAAAGCTGATAGCAAGCCAGAAAAGGCTAAGAAATCAGAGAAGGCAGAAAAGCCGGAGAAAAAGAAAAAGTGACATCTGCTATCCGCTAGGGCTTTACGCCCTAGCTTCCGGTGGGCTTGGCTTTAACATGCCGTTGGCGATCATCGGTGCGGGCTCTTCATCGCTGTGCTCCTGGCAGAGGAATTCGCGTACAGCCATAGCGAAGGACGGCCATCGTAATGCCTGGTGGGATCTGGCGCGTGCCCCTGGACTCAGATAAATCAGCGTCCACGCCTTTTTTATCCGCTTGAATGGATCGCCAACGGTAACGTGACCACGAACTCGCTACCCTTGCCATCACCCTCACTCATACCAGTAACCTTACCGCCGTGCGCCTCAACCAACTCGCGGACGACCGTCAGTCCGATGCCCAAGCCTGATCCATTGAAGCCGACGGCATGCACGTCTTGAATATAGGGATCGAAAATAAACGGGAGTGCTTTAGCGGAAATACCGATTCCATTGTCGGAAATCTTTATCTTCAAAACGTCGGACGCTACTGTTAAAGACAGTGCGATTCCACCGTGGGGTGGGGTGTATTTAGCCGCATTCGCCAGAAGGTTGTGGATAATCTGCGCGAGGCGCCCCGGGTCACCATTTACCATCAAGATGCCATCGGGAAGATGGGCGTCGAAACGCTGCTCCTGTGCGCTCATTAAAGGGCGACACGCATCAATGGCCTCACGTAGAACTTGAATCATGTCGACATCGCGGCGATTGAGTCGCAACTTCCCAGTGCTGACACGGGAGACGTCCAGCAGATCGTCGACCAGCTGTGACATATGTTGCACTTGGCCCTCGATCAACTCCCGCATTCGAGGCAGTTCGTCACTAGGCATCCGAACCATACGTTCTGCAATCATGCTGATAGGTGTTAATGGGTTACGTAGCTCATGGGCCACTGTCGCCAGTATGCTTTTTTGCTGACTCAGTGCGCGCTCGGCTACAGCTTGAAGGTCTTGAGCGCTGAGCGCAGCTATGACCAATTGCGCATTAGCCTCACGCAGTTCCTGATACATCCGCTGTTCTTCCAAACGAGGGGCAACTACTGCGTCTGACTGCACGAGGAGTTTAGCCGGTACCAACTGCTGATCGGCCTCAATCACTTGCTCGATCTGCTGACTGTCCACCAGCGGGTTGCTAGCGTCGCTCAACTCTTTTTGCAAGGCTGCCAGCACGGCGCGCGCTTCAACGGCTGGCCAAGCAGGAAGAGCTCGTTAGCGGCATTAGCGATCTCACGCTCTTTCTTGCCATCGACATTACTCATGAGTCGGGCTCAAGCATTTTTTTCTCTTGGATGTGGTACACCTGAAATCCGCTTTGTAGGTCGGCCTCCGAGCAGACCTTCTTGGTCATGAAGCATTTCGCCAATCTGCAAGCCATTTTCATCGACGCGGTATAAGCGCAGCTCATCGGAGTGGGCACTGGCCCGCAACTTGACCACTGCCATGATCCGCAGTAAGCGGCTCTCTACTTCGATATAGCGTTGGACAATGATCGCGTCAGTGAGAAATGCCGTGCCGTAAGGGCTGAAACGCAAGTCGGTGTAGCGGTCTTCCAGCTCTGAGGTCATCAGCACACTGACCCCGGCACTGGTCAGCGCGGTGACCATACGCGACAGCGATTCACGGAAGTCTTCGCGGAAGGTCGGCGCCAGCGCCAGTTCGAAGCCCGACAACGAATCGATCACCACCCGGGTGGCTTTCAGTCGGCTGATCTCGCTGAGCAGCAACTGCACGATTTCGTCGATGGACAAGTCCGGTGCGCGACTGTCCACCAAGCCGACCTGACCGTTTTGGATCAATTGAATGAGGGCGGCATTTTGAAAATGATTGGGCCGTTGTTCGAACACCGCGATGACGCCGGTTTCGCCGTTGCGTGCGCCTTCGGCCAGGAACGTCGCCGCCAGGATGCTTTTGCCCGACCCCGACGGCCCAGCCACCAGCAAGGAATAACCCCGAGGTAGGCCTCCACCGAGCATTTCGTCGAGCTGCGGGACACCCATCTTCAGGCGTTTGATCGGGAATTCCAGAGGCACTTCCGTCAGATTTGACGCTGCAGGCGAGAAGACCTTTATCCCCGAGGGGCCGATGCGGAAGGTGTGCAGCCCCGGTAATGTTGGCTGTCCGCGCATTTTCATGATTTCTATCTTGCGCACCATCGAGTTGCGCTGAACGCTCTGGCGCAGCCAGATCAGGCCATCGGCCACGGTGAAAATCGGGTTGGTGTCGGTTTCGTTGAAGTATTCGCCAATCAGGAAGGTCGTCGCCTGCCAGGTGGTCATCAACATGCCCAGTTGCTGAACGAACTGCGGCAGGTTGTTGTTGGGGTTGTCCTGAGTCTGGCTGGCCAGCACCACCGAACGGAAAGAGTCGACGAACACCAGCGCCGGGGAGTAAGCCTCCACCTCGCTGACGATGCGCCGCAGCACTTCGTCCAGATTCCCGGCCAGGGTGTCGTCGGTCAGGTTGATATAGCGGATCGACTGGTTGATCGCTTCGCTGTCGAAAAAGTCGAATTGCTGCTGATAACGCAACATCTTCAGCGGCGGCTCGCCCAGTACGGTAAAGAACAGCGCCGGGCGCTCGGGCGTGGCCAGGGCAAACATCATCTGGTGCGCCAGGGTAGTTTTGCCGCAACCCGGCGGGCCGGCGATCAGGTTGAACGAAAACTCAGGCAGTCCTCCGCCCAGCACCTCGTCTAGCCCTGGCACACCGGTGGCCAGGCGGTTGATAGTCACTTTGGTGCTCATAGCGAATTTTCCTGCGAAGGGGTGTCGCTCAATAAAGGTTCCCACATACCACGAAGCAAACGTGCGGTGAGCGAGGGCCCGATCAGCGTGGTCAGCAGTGCGTAAAAGGTAGTCAGCAACACTTCACCGAAAAAGAGCGCATCGGCGTCGCTTTGCTCAACGATTACGGATTTGAGGGCAATCAGATCCATGCCTGCCTGCACTCTGTCACAGGTGCCGGCCAGTCGCGGATGATTGGAAACGCACAGATGGAGGCTGCGGCGATAAAGCGCGACAACCCCTTGCTGGCCGATGATGGGCCTGAGGGCTGCGTCCATATCCTGCAAGGTTGAAATAATTGCGTGGGCGGTCTTTGCAAGATCAGCAATGTCACCGACCCGGCGCGCCAGAGAAGCTACGATCTGGCGGCCCTCTTCGCTTTCCCTGGACATGGCTCACTAATTTTTGATGGGCACCTATCGATGGTACACCCTATAATCTGTGATCGAGTTTTCATTTGGGCGCAGAGCTGATGATGTTCGGAGCCTGCTAGGTGGCTGAAGAAAAGTAGTCCCAAACAGCAAGGGTTTACCTCTCTGTTTACGTCTCAAGCACCTGGATTTGTGATTTGGATACAAACCGACCAAATGCCAAGCAATATCCAGAATGTCGCAAAGATCCAAGGTGTGCGCACCGAAAACAGCAACGCCTTTCGATACCCCTTTTGCGTGGACTCTCTTTCACAAAATAAAGGCGACTCGTCATAAGCCAATCCCATTACAGGCTCGCTATGCAATAGCTCGCTCTGCTTGAAATGCCAATGGCCGATAATGTCGTATGCCGCACGAATACCGGGCCAAGCATTCAACGAACTTAGCACTCCAAGCAACGTAAGAAACGGTGGTACTACCAGCGTGAACAACTTGCCCCATTCGGGGTTGAGATTGCCCATAGAAGAGGCAAATGCGATGACCAAAAAAGACTGAGATGCCAAGAAGGCGTCAGTTCGATTAGCCAAGATGCTGGTTTCGTACTGAATCTCTCTTCGGTAAAAATCCAGGCGCTCCTTTGGCGATCCGAACATCCTGGCATTGCGCTCGTTTAGTGCGGTATCACTTATCTGGGAAGTCAAAATTCTAGGCACGGTGGGTTCATCCTTATCAAACATGTGAAGCCGGCTTACCACCCATCCCAATCCGCGAATTGAACTGGATATCTCCCACGTCAGCGTTGGTCATTCACTAACGACTGCCGAAGGGTATTTATTCCTGATTTCATCTTTGCGTTGGGCGCTCCGCCATCATCCGCGCCCCGACCTCGTGCTCAGCAACCTGCACCAGCCCATGGTCAGCCGCTGCAAGCGGAATCACCACGCTTCACCTCGACGTTGATCCGCCAGACTTCCTGGCCTTCAATGTCCTCCCTGCAGGTCACGTAATTCCAAGGCCGAAAGCCTTCGCGCTCGTCATAAGTACCCTGCTTGGTCACTCGCTGCAATGATGGCCGTATGCTCTTCACAGAAAAGGAAAAAGGTGTGGTTCATCAGTTGACCGAAGCCCGCAACGATCCTGCCGTGTCGGCAAATTTAAACCAGCCTACGTTCTTAAAGTGCGATGAGCGTGGATTGTGGATTGTGGATTAGGGAGGACGCCACGCACCGTTCCCGGTTGTTGCTGGTTGACTCGCGAGGTCGCCAACAAACAATCCTTTCGTTCTTGAAAGCTCGGCAGTCGATAGTTCTCACAGCCAAGGGCGCATGCTTGTTCGCGGAACGTGGTCACAACCGAGTACTGGAACTGGTGCCATCCTCAGTCCTGGAAGTTCACGAGGAAGAGGATGAATTGCTCGAGCAGCACGACGTGCAGGGTGAGGGTTTAGAGGAAAATTCTGAACGTCGTGAAACCCGAGAAATGATCCTTTTGTATCAAAACTTATACCGGTTGGTGAAGGTAACTTGATTGCAATTCGTATGCCGCCTCCGCCTAGGTTTTCGTGGCGAGCAGTAGCGTCGGGGCATGCGCTAGCATGCTTGATAGGATGGGCCCCAAGGCCTGCGTTTCAGTTTCAGCTTCTGTTCCAGCTTTCAATCCTGTGGGATTAAAAAGCTAAAGAAAACAGAAGAAAAAACCGGCGGCATCCTATCGGATAAAGGTGTGTGGGGGCAGCGCTGCTTTTCTCTTGCCTTCAAATATATAAACCCTGTTCCATCCTTGTATAAAGGCCCACTCTCACCATCAAGAATTTAATTCTGGAACCCGCTCCGGGTATTATACTGTGGTTCCCAACAGGGTACCGACTCCTGCTGCCACCGCCATCGAAAGCGCACTCCAAAAAGTCACACGTAAAACCCCATTTTTAATATTCGCCCCGCCGACCTTGGCCGCCAAGCCGCCAAGGATAGCAAGGAAGACCAACGACGCGACGACGATGACTGGGATGAGATGTTCTTGTGGAACTACTACGACCACGAGTAATGGTAGTGCCGCACCTACGGCAAAGCTTAGCGCAGATGCAAGAGCAGCCTGTAATGGCTTTGCACTCATCGCATCGGTGATTCCCAACTCATCTCGGGCATGCGCCCCCAAGGCGTCGTGATCCATTAGTTTAGTCGCGACTTCTTTTGCAAGCGGCACCTCAAGTCCTCGCTCAACATAAATTCCTGTCAGTTCACGATTCTCGCCCTTCGGATTTTCCTGAATCTCAATTCGCTCCGCCTCTAGGGCAGCCGCTTCCGTGTCGGCTTGGGACTGCACGGAAACGTACTCTCCGGTAGCCATCGACATAGCACCGGCGACGAGAGCAGAGACACCCGCTATAAGGATGCTGTTGTGAGTTGCGTGAGAGGCGGCTACGCCCAGAATCAGACTTGAAGTTGAAACGATTCCGTCATTGGCCCCCAATACGGCAGCGCGCAGCCAACCAATGTTGTCTATTGGGTGTTTCTCTTTATGATGCGCTGCCATTCTGGAATTCTCCGTGTGAAAAATTGCATTAGGTCAGGTCTCTGGCGTCATGAGCACCGTGAGATTCATGTTGATGTCAGGAAACGCACACAGACCGTTGCGATCATCCAGTGGGTGGTGGCAATGATCGCGCTGCCCGCAGGTCTATCCCTCACCCACCTTACCGGATCGTAAAATCCGTGCCAGCGAAACGACAAGCACCTACAGGGCTGATTCCGCGCCTTCGCTAGCAAGCCTTCCGGTGAGTAAAGGACTGTGCAAATCAGGCTCACCATTCTTTGGTGAATCGAGGCTAAGGTTCATGCAATGGAGATTCAAATTCCACGACTAGACCGTTTTCATCGCCCCCGTGGAGCTACTCAGAGGATGTAACTCTTTAGATGGGCAGGACTCGCACAATTCAATGATTATCTAAAAAACCAAAAAAGAGGTGATGATGTCTCCCTTTGATATTCAACGGATTTTGATAGATGAGTTTCCACTATCATTTTTGCTAGAGGTAGGGTTTCGGGCAACTTTTGCCTTTCTTGCCGTTTTCTTGTTTTTAAAATCAAGTGGCCGGCGCGGGATAAGACAGCTCTCACTTTTTGAGTTGGTCGTGATATTGACGTTGGGCTCCGCTGCCGGAGACGTGTCCTTCTACCATGATGTACCACTGTTGCCCGTCGCAGTCGTTTTCCTCACGCTGTTGCTGCTCTATCGCATGACCGTTTTGGTCATGACCAAAAGCAAGAAATTTGAAGCATGGATTGATGGTCTACCTGTAACCGTCATTCGCAATGGCTTATATGAACCTAAATCCTTGGAGAAGCTGAATATTTCATCGAGTGAAATATTGATGGAGCTTCGACAACGGGGCGTTGAGCACTTAGGCCAAGTAAGATTGGCGCTTATGGAAACAGATGGCGACATCAGTCTTTATTTTTACGATCAAGAAGACGTTCGCCCTGGTTTGTCAGTCTTACCTTTAGAGCATAGTGCGGAGTTTATAAAAGTGCCCGCCTCGGGACTCTATTGCTGCGTGAGTTGTGGCTTTGCACAATCTATTCATGCAGGGCAACAAGCACGCTGCTCACGGTGCGATCATGATATCTGGTCAACGGCGCTGAGCACTCGACGCTGTAGGTGATGGTTTCTGGAAACAATCCCACTAGGCATCAGTCAAATCGACAGGCGCCAGCATTTTGAGGAGGAACAGATGAAGGTATTCATAAGCTCGGTGGTAAGGGGATTTGAGCAATTCAGAGCGGCTGCAAAGGACGCTGTAGAAGCTCTGGATATGAAGCCGATCATGAGTGAGCATTTTGGAGCCCGCACCTATTCCTCCGAGCATGCCTGCCTGACAGAGGTTGATCAGTGCGACGTCTTTGTGCTCATTTTGGGCGTTAACTACGGCTACGAGCCTGAGCCCGGTATGTCGGTTACTCAGCAGGAATTTCGCCAAGCAGTCAGCAGGCGAAAACCGATCTTGGTCTTCATTCAGCAGACGGAATTTGATGAAAAGCAGGCCGTGTTCGTCAACGAAGTATCTGACTACAAGCTAGGTTTCTTTCGCGCCTCATTTTCCGGCCCGCAGGAGTTGCTAACGGCGATCATCCAAGGCCTTACCAGGATGGAAAAGTCCAAAAGCTCTGTTCCCGAAAAGGAGTTTCTAGAACGCTTAAATGGGGCTTCGAACTCGCGTGCTTACGGAAGCCATTCGTACGCACCGCGCCTCGAGTTCGCATATTTACCGCAGCCTACCGAGAATCAAGCGGTGCATGAAGCGTCTCAGCGCCGTGATGAGATTTTTCAAAGTCTTCTTAGCTTGGGCCTCGCAACACTCAAGCAAGGCTATTCAGATTGGGATGACAAATCGTTTACCGGCCTGAAGTCGGGAGATACAACCTGGCGGGTTTTCGACGACGGGCTGATTCTCATCGAGACAGATGCAAGTGTGCCTGTGCAAGGTCGTTCGGCTGGCCTCTACTTCGTGTCTCCCACTCATCTCTCTAAACTGCTCCTTTCCTGCTTCCAGGTGGCCGTATTCGGGAGCGGCTGGTATCGCATCACGCTAAAAAACCTTGAGATGGCGAAGTTAGAAGAACCACCAGCGACTATGCCCACCAGTTACTCAATGCCAATGCATCGCGAAAAGGAGGTCAGTGAATCGGGCCTTTTTATCCCTGCTACGCACCCCATAGCAGAGCAGTGGGTACAGGAAAGCGTCGCAAGAATGGCGAGGTCTTTATCCTACTGATGACCACAGAGCCGAGTCATCCACTCGAGAGGGGTAACTTTTATTTCGCTACGTTGATCCTAAATCTGCCCACTCTCGAAAGTAAAGTCCGGCCAACACATCTTCCTGACACAGATTATTAAAGCGATGGGGCCAGGAAGATGTGCTGGCCGGATGGTGTTACGAGTCACTGGGGGGAAAATTCGGTGCACAGCCATACCCAACATCTACTGCCGCTCTGTCAGATTCTGTAATAATTCGTCTCGTATGAGGCGTTCCGAAACATTGTAGGCATTTCATGCCCAAATTTTTTCAGGTCTATATGAGCAACCTCCTGGAGCCTCCCAGTAGCTTTTTTCAATCCACACCTTGTATCAGTTTGCTTTACGCTATTAGGTGTAGATCTCGTTTTTAAGCCGCCGGACGGCTCAAGTCATTAGGGCGCTATATGCGTTTGGAAAATCTTGCTTACCACAGTCCACTTGCCTTCGACTTTCAGCAGATGAAAGAAGTCGGTGAAAGAGATGCCTGACATATCGTTGGCGTCGATTCGAGCACTAGCGGCAGTACCGACAATCTCTATGCGGGTAATAGCAGCCTTTGCGTCAGGAGATGGGCGGAAATCCTTGTCGATCCCATCGAACAAGATTGGAATCGCTCCGCCGGACAACTTTCCATCGGCACCGACGCTGTACATCGTTGCATGTTCGTTGAACGCGGGCTTCATGATGCTGCTCTTAGCCTGCCTGCAGCCCTCAATGTACTTGTTCAACACCTCAGTGATAGCTTGGTATTCGTCTACGTACGTAGGTTTGTTCATTGTTTTATTACTGATAACTTGTGGGTCGCCCGGTAGGTTTTCTGCTTGAGCAATCGCGCCAAAGCTCGAAATCAGGGCGACAAAAAACAAACTCTTTATAAAAGTAATTTTCATTTTTAACTCTTAATTTAATAAGTAATTCGAGTATTAATTTATGCTCAACTGCAAAAACACAGCGGGCGATCCGAAAAACTTTGATGCTACTGTAGCTTCGCAGTGAAACCAACGATGTGTTTCAACGATGATTTCTGCAGATTCACCGTAACCTGCGGATTCTTTTTTCTTGAAACTACTCACTCAGACTGGTTTTGAGCTCTTGAGATGCCTGCTCGATCGCGGTGCGAGGTGCCGGCAGATGGCTGAATGCGTTCGAAAGCCCAAAATCGTGAATCATGCAGTTGTAGCGTACCGACTTAACAGCTACACCCGCAGCGTCGAGCTTGCGGCCGTAAGCTTCAGCTTCATCGCGTAAAACATCAAATTCGGCGGTCTGGATCAGCGTCGGCGGCAAGCCCTTCAGTTGCTCGCTCGTTGCCTGCAGTGGAGAAGCGTAAATCTGTTTGCGTGCCTCGGCGTCGGGTGCGTAATTGTCCCAGAACCACGCCATCATGTCCTTCGTCAGGAAATAGCCGTTGGCAAACTCCTTGTACGACGGCGTGTCAAATTTGGAGTCTGTAACTGGGCACAGCAACACTTGCGAGCGCAGTGCGGGTTCACCCTTCTCGTTGGCCATCAGGGCAACTACGGCGGCAATGTTCCCGCCTGCGCTGTTGCCAGCTACGGCGAGGCGAGTGCCGTCTACCTTGATATCTTCGCCATGTTCGGCGACCCATTTTGTCGCGGCATAGGCTTGCTCGGTGGCGACGCCATATGTCGCCTCTGGCGAGAGGCTGTAGTTGACGAAGACCGCCACCGCACCCGAGCCTACCACCAGGTCACGCACCAGTCGTTCGTGGGTCGGGAAGTCGCCCAACACCCAGCCGCCGCCGTGGAAATACATGAACGCGGGCAGCGTCTTCTGTTGGCTACCGACCGGACGCACGATGGTCAACTTCAGATCGCTGCCGTTGACTCGTATCGTCATCTCGCTGACATCAGTTGCCGGCAAGGCCACTTGGGGGGCAGCCTGGGCACCCGCCAGCGCGGCACGGGCATCGACCGGCGTCATGGAGTCGAGCGTCTGGCCACCTTCAAGCGATTGCAAGAGTTTCGCCGTGTTGTGCTCAACTCCCGGGTATGTGGTGGCGGAGGCAGTACCAGGCGCAAGAGCAACGACGGTAGGAGCGAGAGCAGAGGTAAGGGTTTTCATGACGTTTCCATTTTTATGTCTGAGTGCTGGGAAGCCTCAACTACCGCAGGCTCAAGGACGACAGAGGTTCAAGACGCGACGTGGGTGTGAAAGATCTTGCTGACGACCGTCCACTGGCCATCGACTTTCAACAAATGGAAAAAGTCGGTGAAGGAAATTCCTGACATGTCGTTGGCGTCGATGCGCGCGCTAGCCGCCGTACCGACAATCTCAATGCGTACGATAGCTGCCGGTGCATCTGGAGATGGGCGAAAACCCTCGTCGATCCCCTTGAACAGGATTGCAATTGCGCCGCCGGCCAGCTTACCGTCGCCATCGACGCTAAACATTGTCGCTTGCTCATTGAAAGCAGACTTCATGATGCTGCTCTTCGCTTGCTTGCAGCCCTCAATGTAATTGTTCAGCACCTCGGTGATGGCTTGGTATTCGTGTACGTAAGTAGGTTTGCTCATGGTTTTACTCCTGCTTCGTTGGATTGGGTTGAGGACTAGCGCCTTCCAGCCGCCCGCTTAGGACGTGGACTAATTCACGCTTTGGTATCAAGCCATACAGAACCGTAACGAGTGTAGGCAGCAGGAATCTCAATGATTTCTTTCAAATCATCCGCCGCAGTGCGCACCCAGAATGGATCACGCAGCATTGGCCGCCCGACAAACACCAGGTCGGCTCGGCCGTTCTGCAGGATTTCTTCGGCTTGACTACCACTCTGGATTACACCCACGGCCCCTGTAGCAATATGCAGTTCCTTACGCAGCAACTCAGCAGCCGGGACTTGGTAACCTGGATAGGTCTGAACCTTGATCATCTTGATCCCGCCGGAGCTGCAGTCGATCAGATCGACGCCCTGCTCTTTCATCCAGCGACCGTATTCAAGGAATGACTCAGGCGTATTTCCACCTTCGGCGTAATCAGAGCTGGATATCCGAACAAACAAAGGGCGATCGCCCCAATGCGTTTTGACCTCCTCCAGCACTTCGCGCAGGAAGCGATAGCGACGCTGGGCATCACCACCGTATTCGTCGTCGCGGGTATTGGCGAGTGGAGAGAGGAACTCACTCAGCAAATAACCATGTGCGGCATGGATCTCAAGCACATCAAAGCCTGCTTCACTGGCGCGTCGTGCGGCATCGCCATAGAGCTTTACCAAACCCGGAATTTCGTCAGCCAAGAGTGCACGTGGCACAGGGCTGGTATCCGTGAACGGAATCGCCGAAGGTGCGATATGAATAAGGTTGGGCAGATCGGCATTGCGCCCTGCATGACCGATTTGGGCACCAGCTTTTGCACCAAAGCTGTGAAGCAGTTCAGTCAAAGACTTTAAGCCGACAACGTGTTCATCACTCCAGATACCAAGGTCACCGGCTCCGATACGACCGGCAGCCTGAATAGCCAACGTTTCGGGAAAAATCAGCGCCGCCTGACCCAGAGCGCGCGCCCCATAATGAACACGGTGCCAGTCAGTGACGAAGCCATCATCCGCTGCCATGTGCATGCACATAGGGGACATGACGACCCGGTTTTTCAGTTTCAGGCCTTTGATTTGGTGGGGGGATAGCAACAAGCTCATCTAGCGGATTCCATAATGGTCAATATGGAATCATGCTAGCTTACACAGCACCTACGCGTAAGTACGCACAATTATGTGCTGTAGGCACACTTTTTATACCATGGTGACAGCAGTGAAAAAATGTAACCCTCAAGATGAAATTGAAGCCTTCGCTTGTCCCGTCGCGTTTACTGTCGGTGTCATTGGTGGAAAATGGAAATCGCTCATACTGTTCCACTTGATGTCAGGAACGAAGCGCTTCAACGAACTGCGGCGCCTAATCCCAGATATCACTCAGAGGATGCTGACACTCCAGTTGAGAGAGCTGGAGATTGATGGGGTTATTCATCGAGAAATCTATCGCGAGGTGCCGCCAAAGGTGGAGTATTCGCTGACGGAATTAGGTAATTCTCTCGCGCCCTTGGTGAGTGCCATGCGGGAATGGGGAGCTGTTCATGAGCGTAAGATTTTGGAACTCAGGCGCTCTGCGGTACCGGTAAGTTCGGTCGCCTCCTGTTCCACCATTTGATCACGCGAGGGCGTTGTGCTTCAGCACTGCTTTGGCCTCAATACGCCCTAACGTGATCGGCGATCATGCCAACAAATCCATCTTGCCAAGCGAAATATTGGTGGAAATGCTGGGGCTGGCGGCGCCTCTCGTGCCCAAGCGATGGCGACTTCACCCGGCACCCAACAATCAGGCGCTGTATTACTCCAGATAATTAGGTCTCGTCAAATGCTGGATATATTTAGCCGACTATCATCAGCTTCCAGGGCCCTTTGTATTCAAGTTTAGAATACTTGCCTAGCCAAGACTGTACGTGTCAATTCTTTGAAATGTTTAATGCCGGATTAGAAACAACTGAAGACTATTGTGACCATCCATGATCAGTCCTCGTATGAGTTCTTGGTAGTGGTCTGCTGTATTCAAATCTTGCAGGTCAAAGCTTGCAGACCAATTGATGAACGTCTTGGACTGTCCAGTGAGAGAGGCCAATTTCACCGTGGCAACATAGTTGTCCAGCGGTAATGGAGCCTCCTCGAAGCGGTAGGATAGCGTTGTATTGTGATCATCGACCGATAACAAACGCTCCCTGACAACTGCGCCATCGGCCAGCGTGAGTCTGCGAATACAGCCGACCAATCCATCAGGTTGGTTGTCCTCAATGCTGCTTTCGACAATCGACGGATGCCATTTATGAATCTCTCCAAATTTTTTCAACACGCTCCAGGCGTGTCCTGTATTGCTGTCCAAGACAGCGGAAAACTCAACCATTGGCATTGTGTACCTCCGTTCAAATTATCTATTTTTGAAAAAACAACTAACCTTTGCTCAAATGCAGCGCTCGGAGGTGATGATGTGAACACCCGGTCTGTGTTCAAGGGCTGATTCGAGCAACACCTGGGCGATTCGCGACGCGGGGTTAAGTTGCCAGCGAACGGGTAACAATCTCCCCACCAGGCCCAGTACCACTACCAGTGCACGCTCACCCAACCGCAATTCCTCGCGCGCCCCACTGATGACACCGGGCCTCACATAAGTGAGTGATTCAAAATCAAGCCTTGCGAGAGATGTCTCTAACTCTCCCTTTACCCGGTTGTAGAAAAAGCCGGAGTTTGGGTTTGCTCCGGTGGCCGAGTTCAGAATGTATGCTGAGGCGCCATTCATCCTGGCCAAGCGCGCCACACCCAACGGGTACTCGTAGTCAACAAGTCGAAAAATGTCTTTCGATCCAGCGCGCCGCATCGTCGTACCCAATGTGCAAATCACGGCATCCGCCCGCCACCAGTCGACTGTTTCCGGTAGATTGTCGAAGTCTGTTAGAGGCGCATGTAACTTGGGATGCGCAGCAAGCGCACAGCGAGTCGGTGCAACCACCTGACTGATTCGTGGATCATCGAGCGCCTGTTTCAGTACCTCGCGCCCAACAAGACCGGTAGCGCCAACCAACATCAACTTCATTGCGAGCAACGTCCACGATCAAGCCTGCGAACCGCGTCGGAGACTGGCGTGTCACCCTGAGTAAGTTCGATAATGACCCGGCTCACCTTGGACTGATCGATCAACTCGGCAAGTGTCGCTGCCACGTCATCTCTTGAAACTTCACCGTAAGGAATAGCGACGTCAGCACGGATTTTGCCAGTGCCTGTGTCATCCAGAAGCGTTCCTGGGCGTACAATCACCCAATCCAAACCCGTCCCCACCAAGTGAGCATCAGCTCGTTTTTTCACGGCAATGTAATTTTCGAAACCTTCGGATACCGGGCTACCACGCAGCGCATCGGGGAAGGCCGAGACCAGAATGAAACGCCGGACACCTGCTTGAACAGTTGCGGCCACTGCCAACTCCAATCCCCGCCCATCAATCGCATTGGTCAGATCCATACCCGCGCCGCCTGCCCCTGCCGTGAAGACCACGGCATCACTTTCCGACATAAGTCGCGCCATTTGCCCGGGATCAAGCTCAAGTAAATTGCCTTTAACGGGCATCGCGCCCAGAGCCGCTAGCTCACTTCCCTGCTCAGGGTTCCGATGCAGTGCGATCGCTTCGTGACCTCGTCCAACGAGTTGCTTAACCAATCGCCGCCCTACTTTGCCAGCGGCGCCAATGATGAAAACCTTACTCATGATCGCTTCTCCATTTGACGATAAACGAGCTCCGACCCCGGCATTGACTCAACCGGGATCGGTGGACGCTCAACCTTCGAACTGGTGATAAACCTTGGCGATGACCTTCCAGGTGCCGTCGATTTTGATCAGGGTCAGGTAGTCGTTGTAGTCGGCACCGATCGCATCCTTTTCCATATCGACACGCACCACGGCTGTCGTGGGTGTGATCGCCAGTATGTCGAGCCGAGTCGTGATTTCTGGGGCACTGCCGTTCTTCTGGACGAAATCAAACAGATTCTTGATCGGGCCGCCAAGCAGCTCGCCATTAGTGAAACCGTACATCACGGCGTCTTTATGGAAAGCTTGGGCAACGCCTTCTGCACTGCCCACACGCAGACCTTCAACGTACTGATTGGCGGTAGCGATGACAGCGTTGTACTCGGAAGTCGGTACTGTCTTGATGTTCTTTGACATGGTTCTTTCCTTTCAATAAGGGCGAGGTACAACACACCTCGCCACAGGCGCTCGATTGCTCAAGCGCTCGGATGGGTGTGGTAAATCTTGCTGACGATCGTCCACTTGCCTTCTACCTTCAGCAGGTTGAAGAAGTCGGTGAAACGAAATCCCGAAACGTTGTCGGTATCGACGCGAGCACTGGCGGCAGTGCCCACGATGTCGATGCGAACGATCGCGGCTTTGGCTTCGGGAGATGGGCGGAATACGTTGTCGATGACTTCATACAGATTCTGGATCGCGCCGCCGACGAGCTTGTCGCCGTCGACCCCAAACATGGTGGCCTGCTCGTTGAACGCGGGCTTCATCAAAGCGCTGTCAGCCTTGGCCCCACCTTCGTTGTATTGGCTAAGCACGTCGACGATCGCGTTGTATTCCTGGACGTAAGTTGGATTGCTCATGATGAACTTCTGATTGAAAAATTTCCGATTGCCCATCAGCTCTGTATGGGCGCGGGCATGGCCCACCAACGATCACCAATCCTGGCGTGTCGGCGAGATGATCAGATCGTTGACGGTGACGTTTTCCGGTTGGTTGAGCGCGTAAATCACAGCACGGGCGATATCGTCAGGCGCAATGGCAATCCGGTTCAGCTCCTGAGCAGCCTTGCGCCCTTCAGGATCGCTGACCTTGTCCGCCCAGCCGGTATTGATCACGCCGGGGCTGACTGTGTTGACGCGGATACCGTGCTGCACGCCCAACTCCTTGCGCATGGATTCGGTCATGGCCTGGACGAAAAACTTGGTTGCGCTGTAAACACCCGCCGCCGGCCCGACCTGATGACCTGCAACAGAGTCCATGTTGAGAATCTGCCCGGATTTCTGTTCAAGCATGAACGGCAATACAGCAGCAATAGCGTTGAGGTAGCCCTTGATGTTCACATCGATCATCTTTTCCCAATCGTGCACGGCCAGATCGACCCAGTTGGAAAAGAGCATCAGGCCGGCGTTGTTGACCAAGATGTCCACGGCGCCGAAGGTGTCTTGTGCAAACTTCGCCAACGCTTTGGTTTGATCCAGATGAGTGACGTCGGTGGTGAAGGCAACCACATCGCTGCCTGACTCAAGCAGTTCTGCAACAAACGCTTCCAGCCCTTTCTGATCGTGTGCTGCCGCTACTACGCGGACACCCTGTGCGGCGAGTGCACGAGTGGTGGCGGCGCCGATGCCGGAAGATGCGCCAGTGACGATGGCGACCTTGTTTTGCAGATAATTCATACTTGAGTGCCTCTTGTGCGGCGAAATGCGTTCGCGACGGAGCCTCCCCGCGCCGAGTCGACGCAGGGGGAACCTGTGATTAGTTGGAGTTGGCCGTTGGCCAATCGGTGTAGCCCTTGGCGCCTCCGCCGTAATAACTCTCACGTGGCGCGATGGTCAGTTCGGTACCACGACGCAGGCGCTCTACAAGGTCTGGATTGGCAATGAACAAACGACCGAACGCTACCGCGTCAATCCGGCCCTGTGCCCGTCGTTCCAGCGCCATATCCAGGTCGTAGTTGTTGTTACCAATGAACGGCCCTTCGAACTGCGCACTCAGCGCGTCCAGATCCACCCCTTCCGGAACGGTACGAGAAGTGGCGGTGGCGCCTTCGACGAAGTGCAGATAGGCCAGGTTGAATCTGTTCAACTGCTGAATGAGGTAGCCGTAAGTCGCCATGACGTTGCTGTCAGGAGGTGTATTGCCAGCGTCAGGTGTCACCGGCGAAAGACGGATGCCGACCCGGTCACTGCCCCAGATCGCGACCACGGCTTCGGTGACTTCAAGCGTCAGCCGCGTCCGGTTCTCGATGGAGCCGCCGTACTGGTCAGTGCGCTGGTTGGTGGAATCACGCAGGAACTGATCGAGCAGATAGCTGTTGGCAGAATGGACTTCCACACCATCGAAACCGGCTCGCTTTGCATTTTCTGCCGCATGCCGGTACTGCTCGATGATCCCCGGGATCTCTGAAGTCTCAAGCGCCCGAGGCATGGACACTTCGACCATGCCATTGTTGGTGTAGGTCGTGCCTTCGGCCTTGATTGCCGAGGGCGCGACCGGTGCCTCGCCGTTTGGCTGTAACTCGACGCTGGAGAAGCGGCCTACGTGCCATAGCTGACTGACGATCTTGCCGCCTGCCGCGTGTACCGCGTCAGTGACTTTTTTCCAGCCTGCCACCTGTTCTTCCGACCAGATACCCGGCGTCATCGCATAGCCGCGGCCCTGGGCAGAAATGTTCGTGGCTTCGGCGATGATCAGGCCTGCGCCGGCACGTTGGGCGTAGTAAGTGGCGTGCAGTTCATTCGGCACGCCGTCCTCTGCCATCCGGCTGCGTGTCACCGGAGCCATGACAATACGGTTGGCCAGTTGCAAGGCGCCCATCTGCGTGGGCGAAAAAAGGTCGGTGTTATGACTGTTATCAATCATGTTGAATACCTCAAATATTAGACCGGTCGTCTAGTAATTTGGTTAAAAAAAACGCCCCTAGGCCAGCAGGCGTTTACTTGTGATCAGTGCGGTTTCAAACGGGGCCGTGGTCTTCTTGACCTTGACCAACAGCGAAGCGCCCAGCCATAGCTGATAAAGCGATTCGGCTAATATCGCCGCGTCCTGGGTCGGCGAGATGGAACCATCGGCCATG
Organism: Pseudomonas sp. 31-12; assembly: GCF_003151075.1. Taxonomy (NCBI): domain Bacteria; kingdom Pseudomonadati; phylum Pseudomonadota; class Gammaproteobacteria; order Pseudomonadales; family Pseudomonadaceae; genus Pseudomonas; species Pseudomonas sp. 31-12. The sequence continues at coordinate 3,477,605 of NZ_CP029482.1, read as the reverse complement.
CCCTGTTCGACGCAACGCATGATCCGCTGAATGATCAGCGCGGTGCCTTCCTCCAGCACCGTGCGCATGTCTTCTGACAAGTCGCAGACTTCAGCGCCCAGTTTCACCACCAGGCATTTCTCCTCGGGATGATCGAACGCTTGCGTCTTTGCCCAGTAGTGCAGATAGCCCAGTAGCCGCTCGGCTCCGGTTCCTTCTGCGGCCATCACGATATCGACGCGCCCGATGTACTCCTGAAAATATTCTTCGAGCAGCGCCTGGCCGAATTCCTCTTTTGAGCGGAAGTAGTGATAGAACGACCCTTTAGGTACACCAGCGGTTGTCAGCACTTCTGACAGCCCCACGGCGGTGTAACCCTTGTTGGTCATCAGCGACTTGGCCACATCGATAATGTGCTGTCGCATATCTTGGATAGGTTTCTTCATAGGGAAGGCAGCCTACACAAAAATAGACCGGTCGTCTACAAGCTCTCACCCCACCTGACGAATTGACTGAGTCGTTAGCGTTACCTATCAGATCTCTACTCGTGGATTGCTATGCTTTTTGCGTTACCGGATTGACTCGTGAAGGCTCAAGGGCCGCCCTCTCCCATTTGGCGATAACCAACGGTGCAATGGCATTCCCCAACACGTTCAATGTGGTGGTACCGCTATCGATGATCCTGAAGATGCCAGCGATAAGCGCCACCCCTTCCAATGGAAGACCGGCAGAAGCCAACGTCGCAGACAAGATAATGATGGCGAATCCAGGCACCCCTGCAGCACCTTTGGAGGTCAGCACCATTGTGACCACCAGCAAGATCTGCTGAGACAACGACAGATCAATTCCATAAAGCTGAGCGACAAAAATCGTCGCAACGCCCAGGAAAATCGATGCACCATCCAGATTGAATGCATACCCCACTGGCACCACAAAACTTACGATTCGGCGTGGGACTCCATAGCTCTCCAGCTTGCTCATCAGCTGCGGCATGACCGCTGCCGATGCGGCACTCGAGAACGCAAGAATCAGCTCATTCCGGAAATACTTGATCAGCTTGAAAATGTTCTCGCCGATCAGATAGCAAATACCGCCAAGTACCACCAATGCAAAGACAATCAGTGCCAGGTAGACCACTCCAATCAGCTTGAGCAAGGGTAATAGCGAGGCAAAGCCAAAGGTTGCGACGGTAGCGCCGATCATGCCGAACACGCCTATTGGCGCATAAGCCATGACGATTGAGACGACTTTGAACATCGCATCGGAAATACCCTGAACCAGCGCGACCACTGGCGCGCTTTTCTCTCTAGGTAGCGAGTTCAATGCCATGCCGAACAGGACAGCGAAGAACAGCACCGACAGCAGTTTTGCTTCCGACATTGCCACAAAGACGTTGTCCGGGACGATGTTCTGCACAATCACCAGAGCCCCCTTCGAAGGCTCCATCGTAATGGACGCAGCGCTATGCGTAATGCCGGAAATATCAGTGCCTGTGCCAGGCTCGAAGATATTCGCGAAACAAAGACCCATCACAATCGCCAGGCCGGTGATCGCAAAAAAATACCCCAGCGATTTTATGCCCATACGGCCAAATGACTTGTTATCGCCGCCTCCTGCAATGCCGAGGATCATGCAACAGAACACGATCGGTACAACGACCATCTTCATCATCTTGATGAAGATATCGCCAAGCGGTTTCAGAATTTCTGCACTGACCCAAGATTGATACTGCGGATGGGTATTGAAATACCAACCGACGAGCACGCCAAGCAACAGCCCGGCAATGATTTGCCACACCAAGGGAATACGTTTCATGTCTAGCCTTCTTGTTGGAATGAAAGGACTGCGTTAATTGGCAGTTGCTAGATTCATGAGCTTCCAGCTCACTTGAGTTCAAATGGCACAACGCTGTTGTGCCTACACTTTTCTTATTTAGCGAAGAGCTGGCTCATATCCTTGAACGCCTTGAATTCGAGGGCATTGCCACAAGGGTCAAACAAAAACATAGTGGCTTGCTCGCCTACCTGCCCTTTGAAACGAATGTAGGGTTCGATCACAAACTCTGTGCCGAAAGACTTCAAGCGCTCGGCCAGAGCCTCCCATTCTTCCCAGCCCAGGATGATGCCGAAGTGCGGAACAGGTACGTCGTGGCCGTCTACCGGGTTGCTATGGACGCTTTCCTGGGAAGCGGTTTTTGGGTGTTCGTGAATAACCAGTTGGTGGCCATAAAAGTTGAAGTCGACCCACTGGTTGCTGGAACGACCTTCTTCCAGGCCGAACACTTCGCCGTAAAATGTGCGTGCGCCAGCGAGGTTGTAAACGGGAATTGCGAGGTGGAAAGGCGAGAGGCTCATCAGAACTCCAATGCGGTTTTTTTGTTGGTGAAGGACGAAGCATATGAATGCTGGTCGTTGTTTTTTAGCGACGCTTCAAACTCCGCCGTCCCACCGACATCGGCTTGTAGGTTCGGGCCGTTGCCGGGGGATAGGTACATCGTAGGGCGGCTAACCAAGCAAAAAAATCAATATAATTTTCTTAGAAACACAATTATTATTTGTGAATGATCAAAGAACTGAAAACACTCATCGCCGTTGCACGGGAAGGTACGTTTGCCGCTGCCGGGAATAAAATCGGCCTCACCCAAGCAGCGGTGAGCGCCCAGATTCAGCGTCTGGAGGCCGAGCTCGGCTTTGAGATATTCGACAGGAAGGGACGCTCGGCTCACCTCAACAGGATGGGCCACCAGATACTCCTGCAAGCGCAAGAGCTGCTTCGTCTTTACGATAATCTGGGCTCTACCACGGTGGGACTTCCTGCGAGCGTACTGGTGAACATCGGTGCTATCGCCTCCGTTCAGCGCTCCTATCTTCCCGATGCACTAGCCAAGTTTCACCAACAATGCCCGCAATGCCGTACCCGCGTAATCCCGGGACTATCCATGGAGTTGGTCAACCTCGTGGATGCCGGCGAAATCGACATGGCCGCAATCATTCGCCCGCCCTTCTCGCTTCAAAGCGATCTGCGCTGGACGACCTTGGCGCTCGAGCCCTACCGTCTGATTGTGCCGCGCGAACTGCCGGGAGAAGATTGGTCAGCAATACTTTCCAGCCAACCGTTCATACGGTATGACCGATCATCATTCGGGGGCAGACAAGTGGATCGCTTCCTTCGGCAGATGCATTTCACCTTGCGTGAAGTTTGCGAGCTGGATGAACTGGAGGCCATCATCAAGCTAGTTGAAAATGGTGTCGGTGTAGCTCTAGTGCCGCAGACAGCAACCCACCAGGAATGGCCTGCGGGTGTACGAGCACTCGACCTCGGACAGCACACCTTCCATCGTGATATCGGGCTCGTACATCGGTCTCGGCAGAGTTTTACCGAGCCTGTACGAATTTTGGCCCAACTTATCAGTGACCAGGTAAAGACCAGTTCTGAATAAAATCCACACAGCAAAAAGGGCCCTCTCGGGCCCTTTGTACTCAAACCAAACTCACTTGGTCAGCCAAGATTCGACTGTGTCGGAGCCGTATTCAGCTTTCCACTCTTTCAACGTCTTGTGGTTGCCACCTTTGGTTTCCACGACTTCGCCAGTTTTAGGATTCTTGTAAATCTTCACTTGGCGAGGTTTGCGGCTGCCGGATTTTTGCTCTGCCACAGGTGCTTTGCGACTGGCATGTGGATCAAGCAGATTGACGATGTCTTTCAGGCTGTAGCCGTACTTGGCCAGCAAAGCCCGAAGCTTTGTTTCGAATTCGATTTCTTTCTTAAGGCCAGCATCACCTTTGAGGGCCTCCAGCGCTTGTAGCTGTTCTGCTAGGTGTTTTTCGAGCTGACGAAATTCTGCGAGTTTGGACATGAGAAATCTCTATGTGGTTAGTTTCCTAACGGTACACCAAAACTTGGACTTACATAAAGCAACGGCGTTCACTTTGATCAGTAAGTAGCATCCATTGCAGTAGTCCCAGCAGCCAGAACGCCCAGTGGCGACGAGAGAATGATGCGAGGTCGCAACGTTTTACGGAACGGAAATGCGAACCAGGGTGTCATTTGAATTAGGCACCTTGGTGTAGTACACCCTGTTGAGATAGAGAGGTTGTTATGAACAATATTATCTACATCGTTGGAGCAGTCGTGATTGTCTTGGTGATTCTATCGTTTGTCGGAATTGTATAGCCTGCAAACTGAGCCCCGGTCTGGTGACTCCACGAGCAGTTCAGTAAAAGCCGAGCCGCGATAATCGGAGGCTTTTTTTCCGAAGGCGAAAATTGCATTTAGCGATGCGAAGCCCAGCCTGGCGTGACGATCATAAAACCGTGCTGAGGCCTTGACGTCGTTAGCCCCAATGAACAGCTCCTCCTCGAACGGCGTATTTCCTACGTCAACCCCATTGCCAAGTTCGACATTGAAAGCAACTCAAAATCAAATCTGTTCACCAGCTTTAGACCTACTCATTTGCAGTACACAGTCCAAAGCTGATCCACACGTGTGGTGAAGCTTTGGCTCATCATCTCCCGCCGCATCCCCCAATCAGGATTGATTGGCACACTCGCCGAGCGCAGTGTTCCCCTACCCCATCTCTTATTGATGGAGTCCAGCACTGTCATGACCTTTTCAGTGGCGACCGGCTGGGAGATCGAAAAGAGATCTTCGGTGTACTCGCCTTTTGAGCATAGGTTGACTAGGAGTACCTCGGCTTTGCTGTATTTGAAGCCAGGTCGGAAGACCCTATCCACCGCGTCCACCGCAGCTTTTGTCATCAACCGAACGTCGTCTGTTGGATAGGGCAATTCCACCAGTACACCGTTGGCGTACTTGGCTTCCTCTGGACTGAACATCCCGGTGCGGATGCTGACTCGAATTTTCTTACACAGCGACTGTTGAGCGCGGAGCTTTTCGGTAGCGCGCTGCATGTAGGTAGCCACGGCTTCTTTGATCGGCCCAATGTCGGTGAGACGCTTGCCGAACATCCGGCTGCAGCAGATCTCTTGCTTCGGTGGGTCAGGTTCATCGAGCTCAAGGCATGGCGTACCCGCGAGCTCCCGTGCCGTCTTCTCAATCACTACGCTGAATTTCTTGCGCAACGTCCAGGGATCGGTTTTGGAGAGATCCCAAGCTGACTTAATGCCCATACCCTCCAAGTGAAGAGTCATCTTGCGTCCGACACCCCATACGTCCGAGACCGAGCATTTCTTGAGTACCCAATCGCGCTTAACTTGGTCACGTAGATCAACGACACCGCCACTCTGCACCTGCCATTTTTTGGCCGCGTGATTGGCGAGCTTGCTCAACGTTTTCGTACCGGCAATGCCGACGCCGACCGGGATGCCGGTACTCCGATATACCTGTGCCCGAATTCGCCGACCGAGCGCCTCGAGATCACCTGGCACACCTGCCAAATCAGCGAACGCTTCATCGATGCTGTAGACCTCAACAGCCGGTACTAGCGACTCGATTACGCTCATCACGCGCTCGCTCATATCGCCATAAAGCGCATAGTTCGAAGAGAACGCGACGATGCCATGTTGCTTAAGCTTGTGCTTGATCTGGAAGTACGGCTCACCCATTTTTACGAACGGTTTGCTGTCTGCGCTACGTGCAATTACGCACCCGTCATTGTTCGACAACACCACGATGGGCGTCTTGGCCAAATCTGGACGAAAAACGCGCTCGCAGCTCGCGTAGAAGGAGTTGCAATCGATCAAGGCGAAGACGGGATTAGGCTTTTGGATCATGTGCACGCACGCTGAATGTCACCACCCCCCAGATGATCAGCTCATCGCCTTCGAGGATGTATCGCGGCGGGTAACCTACGTTCTCGGACATCAAGATGATGTTGGGCCCACGTTTGCACAGACGCTTGCAGACCGGCTCGCAATTCACAGCCGCAATAACGATGTGTCCATGCTCAGCGGTGATCGAGCGATCAACCACAGCCATATCCCCATCGAATATTCCAGCACCTTCCATGCTGCTTCCCTCGATGCGCACCAGGTAGATATGCGGTGCTCGAATGTCCAGAAGCTCGTCGATGGAGATGTGTTGCTCAAGGTGATCAGCCGCAGGGGATGGGAAACCTGCAGGGACTTTGAACAAGTAAAAAGGGAGCTGGACTCCCCCCTCCACCAGCGGGCCGAGAATGGTGACGCTCATGAGGCATGCCTTAACATAAACTGTATATGCATACAGTTAACGTCGAAGACTGCTTGCGGTCAATCTCAGCCGAAAAATTTAGACAGGTGGGATGCTGAAACGGATCCTTTTAGAGCCCCAGATCTCGACCCAACTGATCCGCTTTCATTTCTTCGGTGGCCCGCCCCGCCTCCATAAGATGCAATTGCAAATGTCCTCGCAAATGCAAATTCAGACGAGACCTGAGCTCAACGTAGCCTGCAGTTGGCCCTGCATAGATACCACGACGTTTCAGCACCTCACGTAGCACCCTGATGCTATCAACGCCAATCCCTGAGGCGTGCAGTCTCAGGGAAGGATCGTACCCAGGATTTCTCCTGAAACTGTCGACCCCCTTTTCAATCAGTCGTACAAACGCCGGCGTGCCACATGTCCGATGCGCCAAACGCCAAACCTCCAACTCAAGTTCTTGTTCCATCTGTTCTCTCCAGTTCCTACGCGGACTTCCCCTCATTTGAAAGTTGTCCGGCATGAGTATTTTTTAAGAAAATGCTCGTTGTTTTGAAATCAAACTGGAAAGCAGCGGCTTACGCCGCGAAGTGGCGATTTTGCTATGGCCATACGGCAATCACACATCAGCGTTAGCAGGATAAATCGCAAGAAAAGGCCCGAAGCAGAAGCACTGCAAAAGCAAAAAAAACACACCGTTTCTTCAGCAGAAACTTCGAAAGATGGAGCTCCGAGACCTCTGCTTTTCTGTTGTCCTCAAATATAAAGATCCGTCGCTGAAAAAAAATTTCAAGGGGAGATCTGAAAATATATTTTTGTTGACACTGACCAGCAAGCATCCACAACGCACCGATTTTCTTCTGTTTGAAGGGTGTGTGATGCGTGGTTGCAGATCTAAACGCCTAACAGCGTACAATTGCGCTAGGTGTAGAAACGTCTGGGTCGTCCAGGAAGGTGGTGACTGAAATTAATTCCACTCCTGCCGATACACGTCAGCGCAGAATGTGAATTAAGGAAACCTGGATGGCAGTCGATTTGAAAAGCCTGTGGCAGCGTGAGCGTGCAAGGCGGGCGGCTTTGTGGGATCTGGAGGAATTGCGACCCGGCGATGACCGCGCAAAACCTCTCCTGAGAATTCTCGATGAAATTGAGCGACAAGATCTCGAACAACCTCATGGGGAAGCTCAGACCGTGACGATCGATGAGTTGAGAGACTCTGTACCGGAAACGCCGTACGAAAGCAGCGACGGCCACCATTTCGTGATCGTTCTAGACCACCACATACCTGAAATTTGGCGAACGAGATTCGAAGCAGCCAACGCGCTCGCCGAACGTTTTTCGCAAGGAAGCTATGCCCATGACTGGCGTCGTTTTCTGAGGGTCTGGATTCGAGACATGGAGCATTTAGCGGCTCACCGTCTCGCGTAATTTCTCTTGGTTCGCGACGCCGACTATCCCCTCCTCTCCACCAGCCTGTCGCACACAAAAAAAGAGTCCGGGAAGCTGACCTGGTTTGGTAGCGCAAGACTGCTGTACCCGACCCTCAAGGTGCGGGCTGAAGTAAATGACACGCGTCAAAAGGATCGTCTCGAAAGTACGGCGACGCGGCAGCAAGTCAGCCAGTTACAGCCCTAAATCTCTGACCAATTGATCCTCCTTCATGTGGTCAGTGGCCAGGTTATTGACCACGAGATGCCATTGCAGTTGATGCGACAAATGATTTGTTAAACGCGATCCGATCTCGATGTAGTTCTCTGAGATGCGGGCATATAAATCTCGACCGCTCACTACGTTTTGCAATACCTGAACGCACGGTAACCCGAGTTCGGATACGGTAACTCGAGTGGGCCAATCAACCCTAGGCATAGGCTTGTAGCTGTCGAGCGCCGCTTCAATAAGGCTCACAAACGTCGTGACGCCAAATTTCTCATACACAGACCTCCAAATGGCCATATCACGCTCCCTATACATCCCCTACCCCTTATACGTGGCTTTGCATGGCATGCTGTCCGATCACCCTTAGTGAAACGGCTGCAACCGTTCGGGCCGGTGAAAAATGTCAGCGCTCAACAAAGTCAGCATCTGGACTACCGCGCAATATTCTTTCAAGAGGCTCCCATTTCGGCGTCGTTTTTGTCAGCGCGTAAAAAGGAAACCGATCAGGTGAGCACGCCGTGTTCGAGCTGTCCGATCAGATCGATCACGGCGCTCGCGCCCTCCTCCGTAATGAGCATTTCCAAAGGAGCCTTTGAGTTAAAACAACGCAACGGCGAGCGTAAGAAAGCCCCGGCTGCCTGTGCGTCGCCTTCGAACAGTTCGTAGGACGCCTGTAGAGCAACAATCAATCCATACAGGCGTCGGCTCTCGCACAAAGGAAAAAATCCTATAGTCGTCGCGCTCGACATGAGTTCGGAAGAAATACCCATGTGTGTTGCCGCTGACCGAAAACTGACCCAGTAAAGGCTGTTCTGCCGACTGAAAACTGACCCAGGTGTTCAACTGCTTCTGCTCACTTTTCGAGCAGGAGAACACAGGGTGATCAGCATGGAAATGTTGGGAAAAATCCGGCGGATGTACTTCCGCGACAAGCTCTCGCTGCATCAGATAGCCAAGCGTACCGGGCTGTCGAGAAACACCATTCGAAAATGGGTCAGAGCACCCGAAGCCACTCAGCCGGCGTACCAACGGTGCGCAACCTTCAACAAACTCAGTCCATTTCACGAGACGCTGGAGCAGGCGCTCAAGGCCGATTCGTTTCGGGCAAAGCACAACCGCAGAAGTGCCAAAGCACTCTTCGAACAGATCAAGGCCGAGGGGTACGACGGCGGCTACAGCCAGCTCACCGCCTTTATACGCTCGTGGCGCGGCGAGCAAGGCAAGTCTTTACGAGCCTTTGTGCCGCTGACCTTTGCACTCGGGGAGGCTTTTCAATTCGACTGGAGCGAAGAAGGTCTGCTGATCGGCGGCCTGTTCCGACGCATCCAGGTCTCCCATATGAAGCTGTGCGCCAGTCGCGCATTTTGGTTGGTTGCGTATCCCAGCCAAGGCCACGAGATGTTGTTCGATGCCCATACCCGCTCGTTTGGCGCGTTAGGTGGGGTGCCGCGTCGCGGCATCTACGACAACATGAAGACCGCTGTCGACAAGGTCAACAAGGGTAAGGGCCGCACGGTCAATGCTCGGTTTGCCGTGATGTGTGCGCACTACCTGTTCGACCCGGACTTCTGCAACGTCGCTTCCGGCTGGGAAAAAGGCATCGTTGAAAAGAACGTCCAAGACAGCCGACGGCGCATCTGGCTCGATGCTCAAAACTGCATGTTCCACACCTTCGAGGAATTGAATGCCTGGCTCGGCCAACGCTGCCGTGCACTCTGGGGCGAACTGCTGCACCCGCAGTACAACGGGCTGACCGTGGCGGACGTCCTGGAGCTGGAACGCGCTGAATTGATGCCGATGCCGACTGCCTTTGATGGCTACGTCGAGCGCACCGTGCGGGTCTCCAGCACCTGCCTGATCAGCGTGGCGCGAAATCGCTATTCGGTGCCGTGTGAGCGGGTCGGCCAGTGGGTCAGCAGCCGTCTGTATCCTTCCCGGATTGTAGTCATCGTCGATGAAACGACGATTGCCAGTCATGAGCGCCTGTTTGATCGAGATCAGGTCAGTTTTGACTGGCAGCATTACATCCCGCTTATCGAGCGCAAGCCCGGAGCGCTGCGCAATGGCGCTCCGTTTGCTGATCTGCCGAAGCCTTTGCAACTGCTAAAACGCGGTCTGAGGCGTCACACCAACGGTGATCGAATCATGACGCAGGTACTGGCGGCTGTTCCCATCGCCGGGCTCGATGCGGTGTTAGTGGCTGTGGAGTTGGTACTTGAATCAGGCAGCTTGAGTGCTGACCACATCCTGAATGTCCTGGCTCGACTGACATCGACAGCAGCCCCTCCGTCCGCCGAAACCAGCCTTCAACTCAAGATAGTGCCTGTTGCCAATACGGCACGTTACGACCGGCTCCGTACCACCGATGAGGAGACTCGCAATGCGTGATCTTAAGGCGGAACTCAAAGAACTGCGTCTGCATGGTATGGCCAGCGCCTGGGAAGAACTGGCCTCGCAAGGCGAAGCCTCAACAACCTCGTCGAAATGGCTGCTTGAGCATCTTCTCCAACAAGAACATGCGGATCGAGCGGTGCGCTCAGTGAACCACCAGATGAATATGGCCAAACTCCCCATGCATCGTGATTTGGCCGGCTTCGACTTTAGCGCTTCCAGCGCAGACGCCCGCCTGGTCAGGGATCTGTCCAACCTGGAGTTCACCGATACCGCGCAGAATGTCGTATTCATCGGCGGGCCTGGAACAGGCAAAACACACCTCGCCACCGCCTTGGCTGTGTCCGGGATCACGACGCATCACAAACGCGTGCGCTTCTACTCCACGGTGGATCTGGTCAATCTGCTGGAGCGCGAAAAGTACGATGGCAAGACGGGCCGCATCGCTCAAGGGCTGTTACGAACAGACCTGGTGATACTCGATGAACTGGGGTATTTGCCCTTCAGCCAGAGCGGTGGTGCCCTGTTATTTCACTTGCTGTCCAAGCTGTACGAGCACACCAGCGTGGTGATCACCACCAACCTCAGCTTCTCGGAATGGTCGAGTGTGTTTGGTGACGCCAAGATGACCACGGCGTTGCTGGATCGGCTGACACACCACTGCCACATCGTCGAAACGGGCAACGAGTCCTACCGCCTGCAACACAGCAGCTTGGTCGCCCAGACCAAGATCAAATCACGTGAACGAAAGCGCAAAGACAATGATGGTGCCGAGGACGATGAGCTGTTTTGATCTGCACCGAAAATACCCTGCCGCATGCCCACATGCGGTGGGACTTTAATGCCTCTTCCACCGGGACACGACTGCTAAGCTTATCCACAATTGCTGATGCCAAAATCAGCAATCCGCCCTGGGTCAATTTTCAATCGGCAGGGTGGGTCAGTTTTCAATCAGCGCCGACAACCCATGTGCTTACCAAGCAGCTCTTCATCGATACACAACATCTCGGCTAGAAACTGAAATGGGCGAAAAGGCATACGGCGCCGAACGACATCGTGAAGTTCAATGCCTGGCGAGGGCCAATTCACAGTGACCCAAATGTCCGTTTTCATGAATTCAACAAGGAGCTTTCCCTGGTTCACGCGCAATCGCTGCAAGGTGACCAGTTGACGTGATCGAGGCATCGCACGCTGATCCATCGCTCCCCTCCCAAAGTCCCGGCTTGCCCGCAAACCTCGCAGATCGACATTGACCGCTGCTCTGCAAAAGTAATCATTTCACGGCACGCCGCATCACCTCCGGAATAGTAGAAGCGTAACCCCCCGAATTTTTCCTTGACCTGACGCACCTGAATCGACGGCAGCTCAGGGTGAGCATCCATGTAAGTTTTCAGCGTGCGACAAAGCTCATCGATTAAATCCAGCCAACCTGGCAGGCATCCGATTTCGCGAAGAGGCGCGCTGCAGAAAAACGTTGGGTAACGATCACGCAGGACAGGCAGCAGATCTTCAATCATTGGATTTTGTGCTCGCTTACTCACACACAGATAGTGCCTGGACAGCGGGAAAGCTCGCATGCTTGCGCGCGCCTCGGCCTGCCAGGATGAAGATCGTGTCGTTACTTTCAAAAAAGCAACCGTCAAAATCACGTTGATATCCGCTTACGATCCGATCGCCAGGCTTGTACGTGTTCTGGCTGTCGAACACCGCGGATTGGGCGTATAAAAGTGTTGCCTCAAGCCCCTGCGCTTTGATTTCTCGCTCCTGAAATTCTGGGAGCATCACATCCAAAACCATCCAATGTCTGACGATGCAAAAAGGCTTTTCCCTGAAGGTATCGGCGGCCAATTCGATCAACTCATCGTCGCCAAGTTTTGAGCCTCCTAGAGGGAGTGCTGAGCCGAACAGTAAATCGCCCAGAAGGTCTGCATTCGTAACTCTTGTATTCATAATCTCGCTTCAACTCTTGCCGCGGGTACCAGGCCAAGAATCATTTTCCCGATCCCGTTACCACCTGGATAACCCGAAGCTTTTTTGCGACGCGTATCCGCATTTGCGGATGGCTCAGTGATAAATCCGATTCATATAGAGGTTGTTGCCGCCGGGCGCCCAACTGACTATCAAGTACCGACTTCCTGCAATGGTTTGACATATTGCATAGCCATTGACGAAGTCGACGCTTGTAATCCTTGACGTGCGGATGCTGGCGCCTTCGCGAAAGCGCCCCGTTGTGTCGCCATAAACTGTCCCCATCAGTATTGGAGGGCTGTCGACGGCTGCAAGCAAATACGCTGTGATGGGCATACCGAAATCCATCGCCATTGCCATGACGACTGCTGCCGGAATCGACGGGCCAAGGTCTCCCTCACTCATGCCGCTGCGCCTAAGGAGTTCATCTGAGTCAGCAAGGGTCGTGTTTGGTCTTTTTTATGCATCATTCAAAGTCCGCATATCATGAAAAAATCGGACACCGACAGGCGTGTTCACAGCATTGAATGTAGACAGGGTCGACATGTGCCGGAACCGTTTCACCGGTTTGAAGGCGCACTCAGTGGGCGCATGACCTCTGACCGCACTCATTAAAGGCCGACCACCAGACTAGGATCAAAACCAATGTCTTCCCGTGGGTAGCCGCGTGGGTTAGAGACCACGCGACACCGGCCTTGCTTGACGTCGATGGCGCGATGCGTATGACCGAAAACCCAGAGATCCGCTTTTTCCAGAAGCGCATGCCAGCCGTTGGTGTAAGCAGCGATCAGATGCCCCTCATGCTTATCCCCGACCACTTCGGGCACAGGTGCGTGATGCGTCACGACAACTGTTTTGCCGTCGAAAGGCTTATCCAGTTCATGGGCAAGCCAGTCGTGCGTTGCATGATTTCGGTTGACCAGGTCACAGGGGCGCAGCTTACGGAAGCTGTCATCAGCAAGGATCACACGGAAATCATTCATCCACTCCCATGCAATTCGCGTCGCGGCCCCGATATCGCCGGTAGCGGAAAAATCAGTCCACCCAGTGGCGCAAAGGAACCGTGTTTGATTCCAAACAAAGACCTCATTTTCTAAGACATGGACGTGCGGTGAGGCAGCTTCCTTCATTTTTTCCAGCGTGTGATCGATGTGGCCACCATAAAACTCATGGTTGCCGCAGACGTAAATCACCGGGCAAGAAAAGGTCTCGCCGGCCCACACCACACCTCTGGTCTTCGTATGAATGTCGCCCGCGAGAATGGCGACATCCGCGGCGCCAATAGGCGCCGCGAAGGAGGCGAACTCGTTGTGCAAATCTGAATAAATTTGGAGCTTCATGGTGAACCGGCAACTTCGATTAGGCGATATATTGATAACCGTCTTACCACTCACACCTTTCGGGCTAGCCGAGTAGAGACGCAAGGAGAAGATCAGCACGGATTGCATGCGCCTGGATCAGGTTCAACCCAGCGAAGGACAATCCAAGGGAAAGCCGTGGCCAAGTGATAATCCCAGTACGGGGACTATATTCCATGGATTGGGATTGATCAATATGGCTTTATCCTCAGCTTTGGGGATTTGTAATGCCGTTGAGAGATCCGTTGGCAGCAGTCATCCGCCTCGTTCGGTCGGCCCGTGGCCTGGCGAAAGAAGATTTCCATGGCCAATTGGATGCCAAGCATGTCTATAACTTGGAGCACGCCAAGGCCAGTGTGACCCTCGACACGCTGGAAATTCTCGCTGAACATCTGGATGTAGAGCCGCTGGCTCTCCTCGCCGTTGCGGCGAGTTTTCAAAAACAGCAGTCCCCCGAAGACTTTCTCAAGTACCTCAACAAAGAGATCAAGAAGCTGAAAGATCTGGGGGTTTTGGAGGGATTGCCGACGCAGTTCGTAGACGGCGCCTTGAAACCTCGGCTGCCAGGTCAGCGCACTCCTCCGGAGAAGGTCGACGCCGTACTCCGATGCCGCGCACACGGGCTGACTCAAAAGCAGGCTTCGGACATTCTGGGTATTCCGACATCAACGGTCGGAAGAATCTGGAAGCGCATTGAGGAGTGATTCCTGTAACACCTCGCCTCATACGATCAAAAACATAAAGCCTGTTTGGCTTGTTCTGGCTATTCAGCGAGGGTCTGCGCCGGTCTGGAGGGGTGTGATTACTTGCCTACCGGCGCAGCCGCCTCCATTGAGAATGGTTTATGCGTTGCTGGTTAACAACGCTCGTGCTTTTTTCTGGCGCGTCACAAACGGAAAGGTGACCAGCAGAAATAGCGACATGCCGAAGACGTCAGCCACGAAATTCTCATAGGCCAAGGTAAACGGGATTCCATTGGTCGCAGGGTCGACGAACACTTCGTTACCAATCGAACCCAAGAGAACATAGGCAACGCCGGCGAGCGGGATCCAGCAAATCCCTTCGCTGACATCTCGCACAATCGATCGCCACATCACACGCACAAATGCCAAAGGCCAGGTGTACCAGGGGATGCTCAGGATTCGCTTGATCACTAGGATCAGAGGAATCTTCTGCACCTTGCTCAATTCAAATGAGAGATAGCTCATCACGAAAGGAAAGGTAAAGCCGTACAGCGCATGGCAGAAGTTGTAATTCCACTCAATCAGATCGAACGCTCGGGTTTGAACGACGAGGAACATCGTACTGATGACCAGCCCGATGAGGGCGGGAATTAGGATGTAACCTTTTTTCAACTGCATAAAAGCTCCTAGGTAGGGATGAAAGCAACCCGCCATCTAGGCTACCTTCCCAATCAGAAGCCACAAGTCAAAACAACCCCTAGAATTTCTCAGCGCCTTTTTGCTTTCTACGCATGAAGGTTCTCCCTCCTGCCCACTTTAGGTGTCACCGCAGTCACACGAGACGCGACTCGCCCAATGCGCTTAAGTGGCCCCAAAAAATCGTCAGAAAAAACTATCTGATTCAGGCGCTCATGCGCATATTTTTGGTCAAGAGTGCTTGCAACAGTACCGCTACACGCTGCGTCAAATTTGATCAATCTAACTCTCCCTTGGTTTTATTTTGTGGCGTTTTTGCTTTGGTTTTCGATTTGGTTTTTGCTCTGGTTTTCAACGGCAGGGTGATCCATGGTTTGCCGTAACTGAGTGAGCTCCGCAAAATATTGTTCCGACAGTCTTTGGGCTTCGGTCAATTGCGCACTTGCCCGCGACAGGCCCTCCTCTAGCCGCCTAGATTCCGCGTGGGACAGACCAAGCTGTTCCTGAAGTGCTTCTTTCGCACCGTCAGCCTTGGCAACTGCTGTCTTCATGGCGGCAATCTCACCGGTCAATCGAAGCGCCGCGTCTTCATGCGTCGTCGCTGCTTTGGCCTGCTGCCGCGCCTCACTCAGCAAGCGCTCGTTATCTCTGTTGAGTCGAGTCAGTTCGTCCTGCTTGACCATCAATGTCTGCTGGAGTTGGCGCAGCTCAACCTGAACTTGCTGCACCTGTCCTTCGTGCCGTTGCTGCTCCTGATCTCGCTGCTCCTTGACAGCATTACGGTAATGCTCAAGCGCATCTCTAGAGTGCAGGTGCTTTTCTTCCAGCGAACGAACCTGCTCGTCTTTCTCATGTACCCGTACTTCTAGGTCAGCACAGCTTTGGCTCAGGCGAGCGTTGCGAGTGAGCTCGGACTGCAAACTGCTTTGGCACGTACTCAGCTCTCCGGCCTGGATGTCGAGCGCTGCCTGAAGGTTATCGTGCTGGCGTTGCAATTCCGCCAGAGCGGCTTGCGTTTGCGAAAGTTGCTCATTGACTGACGCTCGGTACTTATCGAGCTCAGCTCGGGCTTCGGCCACTTCTTCGGCGCCCTCTTCAAGCAGGCGATCCAACACCTGACCAACCAAACCGCTGAGTTCATCACTCAAGCGTTCTCGGCGCCCCATCGGGAGTGGATCTCCTTTCCCGAGTTCGCCTAGATATCGGGCAATGGTCGTCATAGAACCAGTATTTCCAAGCTCGACCCGCACAGCGTTGATGCTGGGATTTACACCTCGAGCGATCAGCGCATCCCGTGCTATCTGGACGATTGCCCTGTTAATACCGCCCCGTGCCATGTCATCTCCTACGATTTCGTAGTGTAAATGTAATGTGTATTTACATATTACATTAAGACAAAAAATCAATCACAAAAATCGAGTTTCTATGATCAAATAATCGAGCGTTATCGCATCATAAGTCTGTTTTTAGCTTTTTCCGTCGCCGGAAATGGCACGTTTCGCGTAGAAGGGTCGAGATGAACAAGGTTGATCGTTACCTGCAGGCCGGTACCCGGGAAAACACCCGGCGCAGCTACCGTGCAGCGATAGAACACTTCGAAGTGACCTGGGGTGGGTTTCTACCGGCGACTGGCGATGGCATCGTGCGTTACCTCGCCGAGTACGCGGACAAGCACACCATCAACACGCTCAAGCAACGCCTGGCCGCGCTGGCGCAATGGCACGTCACGCAGGGTTTCCCGGATCCCACAAAAACGCCGACGGTTAGGCAAATGATCAAGGGCATCCGGACGTTGCATCCGACCCAAGAAAAACAGGCAGCCCCTCTCCTTCTACTTCACCTGGAACAAGCAGTAAGCTGGCTCGAGCGAGAGGCAGCTCTCGCGGCGGAGCGCGGTGAATTGGGAAGAATGATCAGGCATCGGCGAGACATCGCGCTGGTGTTGATCGGGTTCTGGCGCGGGTTCCGGGGTGACGAGCTGGCACGTCTTCAGGTCGAACACACCCAAGCCGAATCAGGGAAAGGAATCACTTTCTATCTCCCGCACACGAAAGGCGATCGACAACATCTGGGTACTTCGTTCCACCCCCCGGCCCTTAGGAAGCTTTGCCCTGTGCAGGCGTACATCAACTGGGTCACCGTCGCCGGCATTGCGCGCGGGCCAGTATTTAGGAAAGTGGATCGCTGGGGTAATTTGTCTAAGGACGGCATCAACTCCGGCAGCCTGATACCCCTTCTTCGTCGAATCTTCGTAACCGTCCGGCCAAGTCATCTACCCAGCCCCGCAAAGCCAAGACATGGTGTGCACTTAAATTTAAGTGGGCACCAGTTCTAGCCTTTTAAGCGGGTATTTCATGCAGCCAACACGCCGTTCCTATTCCAAGTCCTTCAAGGCCCAGGTCATTCAAGAGTGTGCACAGCCCGGCGCTTCGATTGCCAGCGTCGCGCTCGGCCATAGCCTCAACGCAAACCTCGTCCACAAATGGATTCGGCTGCAAGCGCAGAAAAGCCCGGCGCTCCCACCTGCATTTATTCCGTTAGCCATGCCGCTGGCCGGGGCAAACTCCCATCCAGCATCATCGAATATCTGCGTTGAAATACAGCACCCGCGCGGCACCATCAAAGTGAACTGGCCAACTGAAAGTGCTGCCGCCTGTGCGACTTTTCTTCGAGACCTTTTGCGATGATTCGCATCGACTCCATCTGGCTCGCCACCGAACCGATGGACATGCGCGCAGGCACCGAAACGGCGTTAGCCAAGGTGATCGCAGTGTTCGGTGCGGCGCAGCCGCACTGCGCTTATCTGTTCGCCAACCGCCGCGCCAATCGCATGAAAGTGCTGGTGCATGACGGCTTCGGAATATGGCTGGCGGCGCGCCGGTTGAACCAAGGCAAGTTCCACTGGCCTGGCATTCGCCATGGTTCTGAGATGGAACTGGATGCCGAGCAACTTCAGGCATTGGTGCTGGGTCTGCCATGGCAACGCGCAGGTTCTGAAGGCTCGATCACACTGCTTTAACGGCTGCCATTAGCCTATCGGTCTATCGTCGCGAATTGCCTGCTCTGGCAAAATCGGCCCCATGACTTCGCTACCCAATCTCGATCACCTGCCCCCTGAACAACTGCGCGCCTTGGCGGCGCAGTTGATGCAGCGTGTCGAAACGCTCGACCACCAGGTCGACACGCTGGGCAAGACGGTAGAGACGATGGGTAAAACCGTTGAGACGATGGGCAAGAAGATCAACCGCGATCAGACGGTGATCGAGAAGCTGACCCACGAGATCGCCCAGCTCAAGCGTTTGAAGTTTGCCAAGCGCAGCGAGCAGATGAATTCTGAGCAGGCCAGTTTGCTCGATGACCTGATCGATACCGATATCGCAGCGATTGAAGCAGAGCTTCAGGCCTTGCAGACAGTGCCAGCGGCGACCGAGAAAAAGCAGAAACCCAAGCGCACTGCATTACCGGCTGAGTTTCCACGCACACTGATCCATCACGAACCGGACAACACTCACTGCCCATGCGGCTGCGCCCTCAAGCGCATCGGTGAGGACGTTAGCGAGAAGCTGGACTACATGCCCGGCGTGTTCACCGTCGAACGCCATGTCCGTGGCAAGTGGGTCTGCGATGACTGCGAAACGCTGATCCAGGCACCGGTTCCGGCGCAGGTTATTGATAAGGGCATCCCGACTGCGGGCCTACTTGCACACGTCATGATTGCCAAGTTTGCTGACCATCTGCCGCTTTACCGTCAGGAATCGATCTTCGGTCGAGCAGGCTTGGCGATTCCACGTTCAACATTGGCTCAATGGGTTGGCGTGACGGGCGTGCAGTTGCAGCCTCTGGTCGACGCGCTGCGCGACGTAGTGCTTGGGCAACAAGTCATCCACGCCGATGAAACACCGGTGCAGATGCTCATGCCGGGAACAAAGAAAACTCACCGTTCCTATGTGTGGGCCTACGCCACCAGCCAGTTCTCGGACTTGGCAGCGGTGGTTTATGACTTCAGTCCCAGCCGTGCCGGTGAGCATGCTCGCAACTTCCTGCAAGACTGGAGGGGCAAGCTGGTCTGCGACGATTTTGGCGGCTACAAGGCCAGCTTTGAACTCGGCGTGACCGAGATTGGGTGCATGGCCCATGCACGGCGCAAGTTCTTCGAACTGCACGCTACGAATAAAAGCACGCTCGCCGAGCAAGCCCTGCGCTATATCCAGTTGTTGTACGAAATCGAAAGAGAAGTCCGCGACCTGGAGCCGGATTTAAGGCGCCGAATACGGCAAGAAAAAGCCGTCCCAGTGATGAATATGCTGCATGCCTGGATGATCGCCCAGCGTGACCTCGTGCCCGAAGGCTCGGCCATCAGCAGAGCACTCGATTACAGCCTGAAACGCTGGGCAGCGCTGTCGCGCTACCTTGGTGACGGGGCCGTACCCATAGATAACAACTGGTGTGAGAACCAGATCCGCCCTTGGGCTCTTGGACGTAAAAATTGGCTCTTCGCAGGGTCGCTGCGCAGCGGAAAACGTGCGGCAGCGATCATGAGTTTGATCCAGTCTGCGCGGCTGAATGGGCATGATCCGTATGCTTACTTGAAAGATGTACTCACACGCCTGCCGACGCAGCGGGCGAATGAAATCGATCAGTTGTTGCCGCATAAGTGGCAACCGGTTTAATCACGCAGGGCGTGATGGCCGGACGCATAGGCTTGGTTGCCGCATTCGGGTCAATCAGCGCGTTCGCAGCTGTAGCTTTCTCTGTGAGGTTCGGGTCGGTGGCAACCGGTTTAGTTACGAAAGACGGGATGCCCGGACGCATACGAATCTTCGAGCAGACTGGCGTATCGGCTGACCTCTATAGCAGTCATTCCATGCGACGCGGATTCGCGACCTGGGCTTCAGCGAACGGCTGGGATTTAAAAGCACTGATGAAGTACGTCGGATGGAAGGATATGAAGTCAGCTATGCGCTACATCGACAGCTCAGATTCCTTTGGAGAATTAGCGATGGCGTCTGCACTCACCGCTTCTGTCTCACTCCCTGAGCAAAAAACATCATCGCCTCAACCATGATGTGGACGTTCAAATTGGCGAACAGTGGCTGCAAGCTTCTTTCACTTTGGACTCGTTAGGCGATATTGCCGACTGGGCTCTCTGATATTGAGTCTATGACACGTAACTCCGTCTCGAGCAGAGATTTAGCATGCTTAGACATTCAGTCTCCACTGCTCAACGGCTTCAACCCCATACGTTTGTTGCCACAGCTTTAGTACCTTATTCTTACTACTTCGTAGCGAGATAGTTTCTCCAGTGTGAGGATTCCGATAGCTCTTCTCTTTGCGAGTCACCCCTTTTACGGGGCCGGTGCTTTGTGAATCCGAACGAACCGGGACGCCATTTTTTCTATGACCCCTGGATAAGCGATATGGAAAAGATGGCTGAGGTGAAGAATCTCCATTTAGAATCTTGCGAATGTCATCCAATGAATAATCGTAGGCCTCCAGCAGATGACAGACTTCACTGAGGAACAAATATTTGTAACCCGCCTGGAGGGCAAGCGCAGACCCATCCATGGCCCTCTTAAGCCCTTCAAGATACTCTTTAGTCTTGGGTCGCAAAATCACAGATGCCACTTTACTCTCCTCTCAGTCTTAACCAACACATTGACCCGTTACTCACATACATTGTCCGCTTGAGCTATCATTGAATTTCGTAGCCAGTTATGAAAAGTGCCTAAGCGCTCTCCTCCACCTCACGGCTGTGCTTAGCCAACCCAGTATCCAAGACTTTACGTAGCGCAGTCTGTCCTATCTCGCCCGTGCAGGCGAACTCAAACAGGTCTTCCAACGAATTAGAGAGCGATTCTGAAACTTGTCTCTGACGAACATCCCATTGCTCATCAGAAATTTGAGCACTATCACTTAATATTATTGCGCGAGCTTCTTCAGCAGTAAAACCGTATCGATCAGCAATAGCATAAAATTTCTCAAAGAAATCTCTTGATCTCGTAGACTCCATGCGCTCCCGTAGAGTGTCAAGCTCCTCGCTCTGCTGAGCAAGCCTCTGTTTGGCCTGGGCCAGCTCTCGCTCTAAATCCTTACGAGTCAATAGCTTAGTCATGGCAATCAAACCTCGTACCGTAGCCTACGAAGTCAGTATAGCTGACCTTTTTTGTCAATAAAGGTCTTAATCCGCACATTATCCGGTTCAGGCTCGTCATCACAAATAGCTAAAAATCTGTTAATAAGTGGGTCGCTATTGCTCCATTTCTTAACTTTTCAGTGCATGAACAGAACACTCTTAAATACGACACGATAGCCGAAGTGCATTTGATTGATATTATCCTCAGATCATTTGCGTTTCGACTCATGTTTAAAAATCCAATCGAGCTGCAATATATCCTCGAAGGATAAGTCCCGTTTCGCCGTACGTGTTATAGCTGCCCAATGTTCGGGCGTGAATATTGTGACCGCAGCGTGAGAAACTTCGGAACGGCAGGTCGGAAAAGCTGCGCGGGTGACTCCCAACACGCTTTGAAGAAAGGCTGCTTCCGGTCGTTTAATCACGTCATAAGCGATGCCGATCAGGAGATAGGCTGTCAGGGTTTGCCGGGGGCTTGCGGTCAGATAGTGTCCATGAAGATCACCTGAATTCCGATTGCTCGTATAGAAGACATGAGCTAGGTCTCGTGAGTCGAAATACGCTCTAGCGAATCCGCCCGGCGATCCTTTGTGAATCGGCTCGTGTAAAAGGACGTTTAGTAAAAACCGAGCTCCGATGGAGGAAAGATGAGGACAGCTGCCAGTGAGAACCTCGTTTAGTATCCAGCTTTGAACCCGCAAGATCAGTAGTCCTACCTTTCGTTCCCGCATCTGCAGTTTCTCATTAGAGAGCGTGCCGCTTACCAACCTTCTTTTAAGCCGGAAAAGTGGCGACTGGACGTATTCAGTGAACGCCTCCCACGCCCTAAAGAAAGGATCAGGATTGGGATGTTGCAGAACAGAGAGCGTTACGGGCATCTCGTGCTTATCACACACGCAATACCCGTACTGCCTCCACGCTTTGCGCCATGATGGAAGTCGCCCACACGCCACATCATCAGCCAGGCATTGCGGGCAATACGCTAAAAGGTAGTCACTCGGAAACACCCGGGTATCTTGCAGTTCGAATGTACCGGCGAGCGTTGGGATACCGAGCGCTTTCGACAATACTTTACCGCCCTTACCGGCCGCTATCAGGTCTGAAATGCGATCTACGTCCCTCCCCCTGTACAACCTCGCTGCTTGCCGGCAATCGTCCAGTTCTCTACCGGTTATCCACCAAACGCCCTTATTGAACGCGTTCCGCATGAGCCAGGAGGAGAACGTCTCATCATCGGCGGGCCGACAGAAGCCGCCGAACCACGTTTTGTTCTGGGGCGTGTCGGAGCGTCTCGTTTTAGAGCAGGGAGCTACCAAGCACCGAATATGACTCATGGTCATACCGATCAAGCCATCTGAAAGCTGGTACAGCTCTAACGGCAGGTACCCAGGGAGCTCGGAAATTCCGGTCAACCTTTCAACGGCATCGGTGACATAACCGATGTAATTGGCACCGAATGGCATTCTCTGCACGTGTATCCTCGAGTACGTGATCCCTTCAACCTGAAGGCCCTCAGCCAAGGCGTCGCAACATCGCGTAGTGGCGCTCAAGAAAACAAATTTTGAAATCCCGGAGTGGATAAACCCGGCGATTTGGGTCACCACCGGCGAAGCATTGCTGTACGGACGCCTCATATACGATTGCACGTCATTCACGATGGTTACCTGAATATCGCGCAACTTAAACGTAGCGTTGTAGATGGACTCAATCTGGGCCTTCTGACCCGCCATCATTTGAGGTGGCAACCCCAGAGCTTCCACAAGCCCGTCAACCAACGTCGGGTTCGGGTGAACAGGTATTTCCGGCAACTCCAACGCGTTGATGCCTTGCCGGCAGAGCCTCCTGCATAATTGATGAGTTAGCGCGCTCATACCGCAGCCAGCATCGCCAGAAAGCAAGATTACCTGGGTGTCAGCATTGGACTTGGGAGCTTCGTTTCTGGGTTGGTGTGGTAGTGACTGCTGCGCTGTTGCATGCTGCTCTACGCTGTGACTGTTTGCCGCCTGACGGGTTGCTGTTAGCGCGAGGGAGCTTCGGACTATCTTCAGGCATCGCTGAAGCACCGATTCGTTATCTGAGGAGCTGATCCACCGCGGAAATCGCCCCATCCTGCCTCCAGCCACGCGTGTCGACACGAAATACAGGTCGGCCTTGGCCGACCTGTGTAGTGGTAGAGAAACGATCTACAGCGCCTCAGAGAGCCCTATTCGTAATGCTGTTCGGGCACAACAAGCTATCTTGAGGGCGCCGACGTTTTAGGAGCCCGTGAATGCAAAAATTTCTGGGGTTGCCGGGATACTGGGGGCCTTCGGAGTGCGCTTGCGCTTCCCGGACTTTGCGCGACGCTGCTCCAGGACGACTTGAGTACTCTGCGCTGACCCAGCTTCAGTATCCGACTCCAGCACGATGTCCTCCACGCTTAACATACCGAAGTACTCAAAGTGCATGGTTTTAAACAACTCCAGCGTGATGCACTCCTGCCCGCTGCGGATGGCCTCAATGCCACAAGCACGGAGCAAATCCGTGATGGCCCTGGTGTTACCCCGCAACTTAACGACTGCAGCCATGAAGTCCATACCGTCAACGATGGACTCCTTTTTGAGCGGAAGATGGCTGACGTAACCCGTGAGAAAGTTTGCCAGCAACTCGCTATCTGCTTTCCATTCCTCAATCGTCACCCGACGGATCGTGTAGCGGCTTGTGAGCTGCGGATCGGGTTCGAGCACCTTGTAGAGCTCTTTGATGCCAATGATGATCACCGTGAGCCCGTAGTCGGCGTTGGAAAATGACCTTAAGGCGGTGAGATTTGCCTGGCCACGCCTAGCACTGACTGCACGCCCCAGATCGTGAGTATCATCCAGCACCAAGCAACGAATGTTCTTCTCCCTAATCAAGCGCCACGCCTCATGGACGTTATCGTAGGCGGTGTAAGGATTATGGGGTGTTTTGACCACCCCCAACGCACGGTGCAAAATAGCCCGCAGATCCATGTCCTCCGCGTAGTTGGCCAGGTCGATGTACAGAATTTTGCCATGCGGCGAGTCCTCGAAAACCTCTGCGATCTTTTTGCCTATGGTCGTCTTGCCAGCGCCGGGTGGGCCCACGATGATGAGACCAATGTTGCTGTCCGATCGCTCGGCAGCGACAAGGTCAGAAACTATGTCGTAGGTCTTCATGAATTCAGGCATGGCCATGAAAATCTTCCGGCGACACGCCTGGATTCGCTCCTCGTCAGATTTGTCCATATACGTGCGTGCGGCTTCACTGAGATGGTTCATCTAGCTCTCCCCGAGCATCGCGGATGCCCGTTGTGTGAAATCACGCTTGATGTAGGTGGTTGGCAACTTCGGCTTGCGCTCACTCCGGGAGTGATACTGCTTGTCGACGAGGCCGGCCTCCCGGGCACGCCGGAACTTCGCTTCGTTCTGCGCATGCCCTTCGTTCAGAAGTTGCGTGGCTTTGATGCCTTCGAGACTTAGATAGCCTGGCTGATCAAGCAGTTTTTTCCGGAGCAAGTACTCCGTCATCGTGCGAGGGAGATCTTCGTCGATTGCATCAAGTTCGATCCATCTATCCTCGGCCGACAAATAAGCCCAGATCGTGTGAATATTGAGCGCATCGGGTTTGACAAGAAGTTTCCGGCGAGTGTGATCCTTGGCCTCCCCGATATCGTATTGGATGCTGCGATATTCTGCGTAAGTGTTTGTGCACGTGATTGAGAATTCTGGCAGTATTTCAAGCGCAAAGCGTTTAGGGTTGAGTATGGCTTCCGGCAGCAGCATTTGACCATCCGCACCAGTATAATATTCTTTCCAGCGTCGGGCTGGAGATTTGCCAGAGTAGTCCGCAGTTTCGTTGTATTGGCAAATCGCCTTAGTCAACTCGATCAAAAACTCCCTATATGCCATTACAGAGCCTTTAGCTGGGTCAAAGTCGCTTGTCCGCTTAGGACGTGAACAGGTTGTTCCGCGCTGCAAATGTATAAATTTTGTATTTAAAGATCCAAAAGTCCTTTCGACCTTACCTCCTGCTTGTTTCGATTGACGGAATTTTACTTTAATGTTCCATTTATCGCAGGCACGACGAAATGCTTTGGCATGAAACTCCTTGGCATTGTCCGTAAATACGACTTCTGGTTTGCCATAGTACGGATAAAGCAGCCCGCCTAGGCCAAGTTCTTCCATGAATGCTACTTTGGGCATGAGAGCATGCAGCATCAAATTCGAGACTGTCCGAGAACTTGGCGGATCGAAGGAAAGATGAAATCCTACAATAACGCCCGTGTGGCGACAAATAGCTAATGAAAGATACGGCCTCCCGATGGGCTCGCCGTCGACTTCGGAGCGCAGGAAGATGTCGGCCAGAGTATGATCAAGCTGCACCTCTTGCAGGGCGCGGGTAAGTCTCCTCGACTTCCGGAGGACATATGTATCGTCTGCGGTGCGTTCACCCTCCCTACGAGCAACTCTATCCTCAGGGTCGATGCGCATTATCCGCTTGCGCATGGCCGACAGGGATGGGCAGGGAATACCGCGTTCAGAGCATTCTGTTTGAAGCTTTGAGTGGAGGTAACAGAGTGTCCAGTTTTCGCCGGCATATGTATTGTAACAGTACATAATAGCGTCTTCTTGATCTTCGGTCAGCAGGGTGCTGCCCTTCTTCCGCCCCTTAGAGTTTACGATCATCGACGCGACACCAACGCTCTCATCAAACTGGTCAAGCAAATTATAAAAAGTACTCCGGCTAATATTCAACTCAGAGTAGACCTGCTCTTTAGTTTTGAAATGCCCATCTTTGAATTTTTTGAATGCATTAAACCGATCCTGCGCAAGTGCGTATTGCTCTTGTGTAATCGGATCCTCCGATACGTCGTTATCTAAATCTTCGGCACGCCCTTTGACACCCTCTTGCATTTTGATAATGTCGCTGGGCGTCACGGGGATCAGATTGTTGACATCAACAACCTTTATTGCATCAGTGAGCACTGAGCGAATTTTTACGAGATGGCGATCGCGATCTACTACCTCCAGGGCTTTGTAGAGCTCGTTATCGGGGCCTTTTTCAGTAACCAGGTTGCCTACTTCGATCATTTGAAAGCGCTCCCTCGTGGCTTATGGGGCGTCCAATGATTAGCCTGGGGTTGGTCGATAACGCGCTCAGCTGTGCCGGAAATCAGATATTCCCGTATGGAATGGCCTGTGTTGGCCAGCGAATCGAGGGTTGAAAACGCGCCAGATTTCATGACCGTTCCCACGACTACATGGAAATCGAAGGTATAGCCCTTTTTCTGAGAAAATCAAAACCTTCAAAATAAATTTCTTTTAGATATTTGTTTTAATTGGATAATTTTCTTATGTTGGAAATTTTTTGATGTTGGATTTTGTAGTGAAAATTCCAACATAAGAAAATTTAATTAACCGAAAGCTTCGGACATTCAGGGAGTTAGGGGGTGTCCGTTAATTTGGAAATCCTGACATCATGAGTCTCGTAAGGCACTGATTCGACAAATTCGCTTCTGACGTCCAGTCTCAAAACGGGCCATTTGCAAACGTATTCACGGCGAGTCATTGAATGCCGTTTCTCTTCAGTCAGCGCGCACCGCTGCTCATGCAGACTGAAGATGCGGCGCCGGTGCCCACACTCGTTCCTAAAACTCAGGCACCGCGCTTACAACATTATTGCGGCACATTCACGCGCGAGTGACCTCAATTGATGACGCAATCCTGGCCTGCCACTTCGAGGCGATTCTGGCTTTACAGGACGGTTACGCCATCTGGCTCCAAAGCGGTCGTCAAGCCGACAACCTGGTCGCCCTGATCGGCAATCTGAAACGGCAAATTTTCCGCAGCCTGACAGATACGCGACTTCAGATCGTTCGCACACTGATTCGCCCGGGCGCCGGGAAGAATCCGTTCCCGGGCAGCCTAGAGCCGACTCGACAGTAATGGAGGTTCGCGGAGACCTGATCAGCAGATCAAGAACACGCTTCACCCTCCTCCTCTTTTTCGCGGTGTGTTGGCCGACGCGTTCAAACATTAGAACCAGGTTTCCATTTGTATACCGTATTGCCATACACCTCCGGCGTTGAAGTCCGTCTTGCCGAAGGAGTCTGAGGAACTGTATCTGTCCAGATCCGAAGACCAATTCATGAAGCTCGCGAACACACGCAGTTCAGGACGTGTGAGCAGGTCTCCAACGTCAGGTTTAAATGTCGGGGCGATCGTGAATTTCCAGAAGTTACCGTCGACCGCATTACGTTGTAGATACCCCTTCGGGTCGAGGTTCATGGTTTGCCAGCTCATTTCGTAAGCCATCTCGAAGTTGCTGTTGATTTCATTGGCCAAACGCATGTTCAGGGTCATCCAGCGGTAATTGTCACCCTTGACGTATCTATCCTTGCTTTGTTCGGCCAACAAGCTGGGACCGATGCGCCAACCAGGCGCAATGGGAGTCTCGCCGTAGAGTGCCAGACGTAGAGCGCGGGCATCGTCAATCAGCTCACCATCCGAGCCGACGTTCTTGACCTCTGCCCCCAGACCTTGCCCATAGAGCAGCGCGGTTTTGAAGAAGCCTTCTCTGCCGAAAAAGGTTTTCTGATGATTGGCCAGCATACTGTGCAAGCCAGAATCCGCAGGCGCCAGACCTGCTTCATTGCTGCGAGTGCCAATGTCGTTTTTCTTTGAGCCGATGGCATTGAACATCCACTGCCATTGACCATTATCGAAGAACTGGTTGGAGGTCAGGATGTAGCTTTCCACATCGGCGTTGATGCCGCCCTCACTGAAATCCCCATAGTTACGCCCGATCAAAGAGTAATTCGAGCGCCAATTCTTGTTCATCTGCACATCGTAGATTCCACCCCCGGTACCAGCCAGATAGATAACGTCCGAGTCCAGCCAGTGGATATCGAAGTTATCTCGATCAAAGCGCTTACCTGCCCACAAGGTGGCGTTCTCGAACACTGAATTACCCTTGAATGCAGCGAGATGATCGAGTTCGGTAAAGACCTGACGCACGTTCAGGTTGCTCTCGTCGGCCGTCCAGTCATTGGAGCTTTCCACACCATCGGCGATGGAAACCGTGAATTTGGAATGGGTGCCGTTCTGCGCATAGGCCTCTTTCGACAGGTCGATGCGCATGTAGGTGTCGTCTTCATTGCCGAGTCGCCCGACGGCGCCACCGACTGAACCGGCCGGGGTTGTATAAGGTCCTCCACGACCACCACCCAGCCCATCGTTGATCAGCAATCCGGAACGGGCGTAGCCCTTGAAGCTGAACCCGTCAGTGAGGTGTGCGGTACTGCTCTCTTTCTCCATGCTTTGCTGACGGGCTTCGAGTTTTGCCAGCCGGGTGTCCAAAGTGGGCGCCGCAATGGTTGTCGCAGTGGACGCAACGGGCTGCGAGGCGGGAGTGGCGAGCTTGATCTGCTGCAATTCCCTGGCGAGTGCCTGGGTTACCTGTTCGGCTGCGGCTGCGCGCTTTTCCGCTGCGGCGGCACGGGCTTCAAACGCGGCCATGCGTTCTTCCAGAGTCGCGGCCTGAGAGGTTGCCGCCGAAGTGCCGAGCACGCCTGCGAGTAGCCAGCCTGGTGCTTTCTGCATGTGGATTTCCCTGTTTTGTTTTTATTGTTTTGTTCCCGCGACCGGCCATTTTTCGTGAGTTGCGAATTGTCGCAATCGACGAAAAAAAGGATGCCTCATCGCAAATACGCTGCTACATTTGGCGATGTTAACGTTAACTTTTCTAAAAACAAAAATAAAGAGGGCTTTATGAAACTGCTCAAATCTCTCCTTCCAGCAGCACTGCTTACCCTTTGTGCCGGGCTTCCATCGCTCTCGAGCGCAGCCGATTTGACGATCTCGTGCGGTGCAGTGGGTGCGGAATTACAACTGTGCAAGGAAGCTGTCGAGACCTGGTCGAAGCAGACCGGCAACAACGTTGAGGTGGTTTCCACGCCTAACTCGGCGACCGAGAGGTTGTCGTTCTACCAACAAATCCTCAGTGCGCAGTCCAGCGACATCGACATCATTCAGATCGATATGGTGTGGCCGGGGATGCTGGCCAAACACCTGATGGATCTGCGTGAGGTGCTGCCCGCCAACGCCACTCACGGTTACTTCCAGGCACAGGTGGATAACGCCACAGTGAATGGACGGCTGGTGACGATGCCGTGGTTCACCGACTCGGGCCTGCTGTATTACCGCAAGGACTTGCTTGAGAAGTACGCCAAGCAGGTTCCCCAGACCTGGGAGGAAATGACCGCTACCGCCAGGGATGTTCAACAGGCAGAGCGCACTGCCGGGAACCCCAATGCATGGGGTTACATCTTTCAGGGGCGCGCTTACGAGGGGCTGACGTGTAATGCGCTGGAGTGGATCAGCAGCCAACCGGAAGGCGGACTGGTCAACCCACGAGGCGATATCGTGGTCAACAGTCAGGCCTCAAGAACTGCTTTGGCCCTGGCGAAAAGTTGGGTAGGAGACATCTCCCCGCGTGGCGTACTCAACTACACCGAGGAAGAAGGGCGTGGCGTATTCCAGTCGGGAAATGCGTTGTTCATGCGGAACTGGCCTTATGTCTGGGCCCTGGTACAAAGCCAGGACAGTGCCGTAAAAGATAAAGTCGGCGTCGCTCCCCTGCCCCGCGGCGGCATGTCCGGCACCCATGCCTCCACCCTCGGTGGTTGGGGTCTGGCGGTATCGCGTTACAGCGCCCATCCAAAACTTGCCGCAGAACTGGTGACCTACCTGACCAGTGCCCAGCAGCAAAAACAGCGAGCTTTGGTAGGTGGCTATAACCCGGTTATCGAGTCGCTTTATCAGGATCCCGAGTTACTCGCGGCCATGCCTTATTACAGTCAACTCCTCAGCATTCTCAACCAAGGGGTCATGCGCCCCGCGTCAATAACCGCCGATCGCTATCCACGGGTCTCCAACGCGTTCTTCGATCGAGTGCATGGCGTGCTGGCGGGCGAGTTGCCTGTCGATCAGGCGCTGGCTGAACTGGAAAGCGAACTCACGCGCATCAAACGCCGGAACTGGTAAGCCACAAGGAAGGAAATCACCATGTCTGTCTCTACTATCCATGCCCCCTGTGACGAGCTGCTGCTCACCAGGGAAACGCCTGTACAGCGCCGCCGAGTACGCGCCGCCTGGCTGTTTCTGACACCCATGTTGCTGTGTCTGACCCTGGTGGCCGCCTGGCCGCTGCTGCGAACATTCTGGTTCAGCCTGACCGACGCCAACCTGGCGGACACCGGTGGCGGAACCTTCATAGGTTTGAGCAATTATCTGTTCCACAACGGCTCCAACTGGTCGGGCATCCTGGTTGATCCTCAATGGTGGAACGCTGTGCGCAACACCTTGCATTTCACCGTGGTGTCGGTAGGACTGGAAGTCGTCCTGGGGCTACTGGTGGCGTTGCTGTTGAACATCAAGTTCACCGGCCGCTCCTTGGTGCGTGCGTTGATTCTGATTCCTTGGGCGATTCCTACCATTGTCTCGGCGAAGATCTGGTCATGGATGCTCAACGACCAGTTCGGCATCATCAATCACATGATGCTGAGCGTCGGTCTGATTGATGCCCCCTTGGCCTGGACAGCAGATGCGGATCTGTCGATGTGGGCGGTCATCATCGTCGACGTCTGGAAGACCGTACCTTTTGTCACGCTACTGATGCTGGCCGCCTTGCAGATGTTGCCGAGCGATTGTTACGAAGCCGCCAGGGTCGATGGCATTCATCCATTGAAAGTGTTCTGGCGCGTCACGCTTCCGCTGTTGATGCCTGCATTGTTGGTGGCGGCGATCTTCCGCATCCTCGATTCCCTGCGGGTATTCGACGTCATCTATGTGCTGACCTCGAATTCTTCGAGCACCATGAGCATGTCGGTCTATGCCCGCCAACACTTGGTGGAGTTCCAGGATGTTGGCTATGGCAGTGCGGCCTCGACTCTGCTGTTTCTGGTCGTTGCGGCAATCGCCATGCTTTATCTCTACCTCGGACGCCGTCAAATGGAGGTTCGGTCATGAGCCTGCGCCTACTCAAAAAGGCGCTGTTGCGCCTCGGATTCTGGTGTCTGATCGGGGTTTTGCTGCTGTATGCGGTCTTCCCTTTCTACTACGCCATCGTGACTTCGCTGAAGCCATCCAGTGCCCTGTTCCAGGTGAGCTACTGGATCGAAAGCCCCGACTTCTCCAATTACGCGGCGGTACTCCACCAAGCCTCATTCCTGCGGGCTATCGGTAACTCGCTGGTAGTTGCGCTTAGCGTTGTGACGCTGGCGTTGTTCCTCAGTGTCACCGCAGCCTATGCCTTGGGAAGGGTGAAATTCCGTGGACGTGGCACGGTCTTGATGATGGTTCTAGGCGTGTCGATGTTTCCCCAGGTCGCTGTGCTGTCGGGGCTGTTCGAAGTGATTCGCGCCCTGGGCCTGTACAACACGTCTTGGGCATTGATCCTGAGCTACACGATTTTCACCCTGCCCTTCACCGTCTGGGTGCTGACCACGTTCATGGGCCAACTGCCCCATGAACTGGAAGAAGCAGCAATCATGGACGGAGCGTCCCCCTGGGTCACGCTGACCCGCGTGCTGTTGCCGCTGCTCTGGCCCGCACTGGTCACCACGGGCTTATTGGCCTTCATCGCAGCGTGGAACGAGTTCCTGTTTGCCCTGACCTTCACCCTCACCGACACACAACGCACGGTGCCGGTCGCCATCGCCTTGATTTCCGGCGGCAGCCCTCATGAGTTGCCTTGGGGGTTGTTGATGGCCGCCTCGGTGGTGGTCACCGTCCCACTGGTGATTCTGGTGCTGATCTTCCAGCGCCGAATCGTTTCCGGTCTCACTGCCGGCGCGTTAAAGGGTTGATGCCCAACAAATACAAGGAACAGCATCGTGATCAAATTGAAACTGGACAACGTGAACAAACAATTGGGCGGGATGCGCATTCTTCGCGACGTCAGCCTGGAAATCGCGGCGGGTGAATTCGTGGTGTTCGTCGGCCCTTCGGGCTGCGGAAAATCGACCCTGCTACGACTGATCGCTGGACTGGATTCGATCTGCGGCGGCGACCTGCTGATCGACGGGCGTCGGGTCAACGACCTGGAGCCGCGCGAGCGTGGCGTCGGCATGGTGTTTCAGTCTTATGCGCTGTACCCGCACATGAGCGTCTACGACAACATCAGCTTTGGTCTCAAACTGGCCAAGACTGAAAAGACCAGCCTGCGCGAGCGCGTGCTGAAAACTGCGCAAATCCTGCAACTGGACAAACTGCTGCAACGCAAACCAAAAGAACTCTCTGGAGGACAGCGTCAGCGTGTGGCAATGGGCAGAGCCATGGCACGGGAGCCGGACATTTTGTTGTTCGATGAGCCGCTCTCCAATCTGGATGCATCGTTGCGGGTGCAGATGCGCAACGAAATCGCCCGGCTGCATGATCGACTGGGCTCGACCATGATCTACGTCACCCACGATCAAGTGGAAGCGATGACCCTGGCCGACAAAATTGTTGTGCTCAATGGCGGTCACGTAGAGCAGGTCGGCTCACCGCGCGATCTCTATGAGCGCCCGGCGAGCCGCTTTGTGGCCGGTTTTCTCGGTTCACCCAAAATGAACTTTATGGCGGCGCGCCTGCATGCCCCGGGCGAAACAAGCGAGGTCGACACCCCCGTTTTGGGAATGACCACCCTGCCCTTCGACAGCTCGAACCTGGCGGCGGGGACGTTGTTGAGCCTGGGGATTCGCCCGGAGCACATTTCGCTCAAAAAGGCTGATGGAGCCGTCGGCATCGTCGTGATCGGGGTCGAATACCTGGGCAGCGAAACGTATGTGCACCTCGAAACGGGGCGGGACGAGTCAATGATCTGTCGTTGCGAGGTCAACGCCGGATGGCAGGTGGGCGATCGGGTCGAACTGCAGCTGGACATCGACAACCTGCACCTGTTCGACGACGACGGCACGGCCCTGGAGCGCCACCCACAAGCCATGGAAAACCAGCCGAATGATGTCTCTCTGCGCTCAGTCCGAGCACGGGCCCTATGACCTTGCCTTCGAATCACATGAGCGATCCAATGCCTTCTACCCTTGACCTTGCGCAGCGTGCGCTGAGTGACGGCCTGTCTCGCGTCATCGAGGACTATCGCCCCGGTTATCATATCGCCCCCCCGGCAGGCTGGATGAACGACCCTAACGGGGTCGTGTTCTTTCGTGGCGAATATCACGTTTTCTATCAACATTACCCCTTCGAAGCGAAATGGGGGCCGATGTATTGGGGGCACGCCAAGAGTGCCGATCTGGTTCATTGGCAGCACCTGCCCATTGCGCTGGCACCCGACGATGAATTCGACCGTGACGGCTGCTTTTCCGGTAGTGCGGTGGTGTGCGGAGATACCCTGGCGCTGATCTACACGGGGCACACCTGGCTGGGGGAAGTGGGTGACGAGCGCTTCATCCGTCAGGTCCAGTGCCTGGCCACCAGCATCGATGGCGTCCGGTTCGTCAAGCATGGCGCCGTCATCGAGACCGCACCGCAAGACACGATCATGCACTTTCGTGACCCCAAGGTATGGAAGGAGGATGGCTATTGGTACCTCATTGCCGGCGCACGTCTGGGCGACAGGCCGGTGCTCCCGCTGTACCGCTCCACGGATCTGCACGTCTGGGAGTTCCTTGACTATGTGGCCGGTGGCAGCGAGGGCGATGGCTATATGTGGGAGTGCCCGGATCTGTTCCGACTGAACGGAAGCGATGTGCTGCTGTACTCCCCCCAAGGCATGTCATCCCAAGGTTACGAACGGCTCAACAAGTACCAGACGGGTTATCGCGTGGGTCGACTCGACAGCGACTGGCACTTCATGGGCGGGCCTTTTATCGAACTGGATAACGGCCACGATTTCTATGCAGCGCAAACGCTACTGGCCGCCGATGGTCGGCGCCTCGTGTGGGCGTGGCTCGACATGTGGGACAGCCCGATGCCGAGCCAGGCCCATCACTGGTGCGGCATGCTCGGGTTGCCACGCGAACTTGAACTGTGCGCAGATCGCCTGTGCGTGTTTCCCGCACGGGAGCTCACCGCTCTGCGCAAGACGCTATTGCCGAGCACGCCGTGGTGGGAGGCGTCGGGCACCCAGTGGGTGCCAGGAGTGAACGGCGATATGCTCGAAATCCATGTGAACCTGGATTTACTCGGCTGTACCGACGGCCACCTGGGAATCGCGTTGCGCTGCAGCGACGATGGCGATGAACAAACCCTGCTCTACTACGATGCGGCGCTGCAGCGCCTGGTGCTGGACCGCAACCGCTCGGGTGCGCAAGTCACCGGTCAGCGCAGC
The DNA here is from genome assembly GCF_003151075.1 of Pseudomonas sp. 31-12. NCBI lineage: Bacteria > Pseudomonadati > Pseudomonadota > Gammaproteobacteria > Pseudomonadales > Pseudomonadaceae > Pseudomonas > Pseudomonas sp. 31-12. Next base: position 3,443,274 of record NZ_CP029482.1, on the reverse strand, counting down.
GTGGCGATAGACCCGACACAAGCGTTACTGGCATTGCGTGTGTTCCTCGATCGCTCGTCCATTGAGGTGTTCGACGAAAACGGGCGCTTCAGCCTCAGCAGTCGCATCTATCCACAACGCGATAGTCTGGGTGTAAAGCTTCTCGCAAGCGGGACCGGCGGGCGTGTCTCGATTCCCAGGGCATGGCCTCTTGCCTCGGGATGGCTATGAGCAGCCTCATTCGAGTCGCGAGAAGCGCGGGCCATGTGTCATGATCCTGCGTCAACCTGACCGGTTTCGCCACGCATGACTTCAGTGAAAGACGTTGCACAGCTGGCCGGCGTGTCCCTGATGACGGTTTCTCGAGCGCTCAACAATCCGGAAAAACTGAGCCCCGAAACCCTTCAGCGGGTACGTCTCGCCATTGATGAACTGCAATTCGTACCGAGCCTGTCGGCGCGCAAGATGCGCGGCGACAACCTCCAGTCGCGCACCATCGGTGTGTTCGCTCTGGACACTGCGACCACACCGTTCGCGGTCGAGTTGCTGCTGTCCATCGAACAGACTGCGCAACAAGCCGGCTGGAATGTCTTTATCCTCAACCTGCTAAGCAACCCGCCCACCGACCAGAATATCGACCTGATGCTATCGCACCGTCCCGACGGGTTGATCTTCAGCGCTATGGGGTTTCGCCACGTGAGTATTCCCGAGCGCTTGAAGAGCAAACCCCTGGTACTCGCCAATTGCCTGGCAGATGACAGTCGCCTGGTCAGTTATGTGCCAGACGACGAAACGGGGCAGTATCGAGCGGTACATCATGCGTTGAGCCAGGGCTATCGGCGCCCTCTTTGTATCAATCTGCCAAAACAGAGTCTGGCCTGGGGGCTCCGACAAAAAGGCATGCAGCGTGCCTGCCAGGCATTCGGACTAGCGCCTGACGCGCTCCTGCAATACGACCTTTCCGATCATGACGCCTATGGTGAAACCGCCGCCATCCTCGACCGGCACATCATTGATGGTCGCCCCCAATTCGATATTCTGATCTGTGGCAACGACCGCATTGCGTTTTGTGCCTATCAGCTGTTGTTGGGCCGTGGCCTGAAAATTCCCAGCGATGTCGCCGTGCTCGGCTACGACAACATGATCGGCATTGCCGAGCTGTTCATCCCGCCGCTGACCACGGTGCAACTGCCGTACTACGAGATCGGTCGCAAGGCTGCCCGGCACTTGATCGAGACCCTTGAAGAATCGGGAGCCCAGCCAGTTGATTGCCCATTGGTGGTCAGGGCATCACTATAAGAAACAGTCAGGTAATAGCACACCCGCTTGCTTTCGATTGGCCATTAGCCTGTCACGCACTAGAAGTGTTCCGCCGCCACCAGGACGCAGGCAGCGCTTCGATGGCCGGCTGATATTTTCTGCCCGGACGAAAACCGCATGCCTGCATGCGGTGGGGCTTAGTGCCTCTGTCGCCGGGACACTGCTGCTGGACTTGTCCACCATTGACGCTTTTATGAAAGAAGCGCTCTCAACTGGGCTGGCACGGCTACAACTTCTTTGGTTTTTGGCGAGACACATACATGTGTGATATTCGCGACGAAGGACAGTGTTCCATTATCTAAAAAACCCTCAACCAAAAAAGTGAAAGAGTGAGCACCCAACTTGGCCACGCCGACTTTAATATTTAATTTATCATCCCATGTCACAGGCGCCAGCAACTCAAATGACATGGCGCGTACTGGCGGCAATATATCAAACCCCATCAAAGTTCTAAGCCCGGGCACTCCCAACCACTTATCAAGGGCTACATAAATAGCTTCTACAGCAAAATATGAAAATCGCGGAGTGTAAACCACTCCCGCAGGATCACAGTCTCCAAACAAAATGGTTCTGCTGACAAGAACCGCATTAGGCATTGATGTATCTCCCCGTCGTTATTATGTGCCCGAGTGAAACGGTGCATTGATGCTTTATTCATTTCTGCAATTCGAAAACGATGCTCACCGTGCCGGTGCGGTTTGGTAAAAGTCCTAAAGGACTGGTGCCCTTTGTTCTCGGGTTATCACCTGTACTACCCAAGCCGTCGCTTGCCAACACCCGTCTTTTCGCTTGTTCTGAATGCTCTATGCTGCGAGGCTTTCTATTAGCGTGGCGCATGGGATGGAGTGTTGCTTTGGATCGACCACCCCAAAATCCCCCTTCGATCCCGCTAACGATCTAAATCTATAACGCTCTCAACCGCATCAAGGCCAGCGCAGCGAACTTCGCCTAAAGGGCATCAAAGGACTTTATAGATCTCCGAAATCACCTGCATCGTTGCGTCTTCAATCGTTCCTTCATTACGGCATAAAACCCAGCCGTTATCTGCAATCGCTCGCTCGAACGCCTGGGTACAAGCGACATGTTCTTCCAGCTTATGCATCACCGTACTGCTCAGCCCACGCGATCGTGCCGCAGCCCTCGCCCATGAAATTTCAGGGACGGTGACAACCCCGACATGCAGGTCTGGCACTCGCACGTTTCGATCAATGTTCAACTGCAGGATCTGCGCAAACGGAATTATCCGGCGGAACGCGGCATCAGACGGGTACCAGCGATCGATCAAGATGATGCTGCCGGGTGGCTGTTTTGCCAGCACGTGCCGGGAAATCCAGGTACGGCTATCCGCAAGGCGCTCACAAACCTCGAACTCCAAATCCCGGGTGGGATTTCTGACGAGCTTGTTAACGAGGGCCATTGTTTCACCCCTAAAGGGATCGCTTTTACTCTCGGAAAGTCGGATCACCTTTTTGTTGTCCGCCCTCAGTACTTTCGTAACGGCCTCCAACAGTGTGGTTTTGCCGGTTCCCTTGGGCCCATCTAGCGAAACAAACAGTGGAGGATTCATTCTTCAAACAACGATTGATACACGGTTTTTTTTGCCCGGTTCGCTCGCTGGAACCGCTTGGCGCGGCTACGCGTATCGAGTGAAGGGCCCTTATGAACAGACATTGATGAACACTCTAACGTGGTTTCTGGCTAACGGGTCTCAATTCTATCTCCGATCAGGGTTCGGTCCGACTCAATACCCCGTCGCCTGCCGATACTGCCGTGGCGTGAATCCAGTCAATGCCTTGAACTGCCGAGTGAACGCACTGTGGTCGGTATAGCCGCACTGCAATGCCACGTCGGTAATGGGAATCTCGGTGTGCAGCAAACGGTGTGCGTGTTCCAGGCGAACCTTTTGAATCATCTGCCGCGGCGTCAGGTGGAACACGCGTTTGCAATACCTTTCCAGTTGCGCCACTGAAATGCCGGCGATCCGCGTGAGTTCGCCCAAGGTGATGCGGCGATTGAAATGCGCGCGAATGTATTCATCCACGGCGGCCAGCCGTTGATAAGCCGGATGCGTGTCACTGGCCGATTGCAGGTCGACCGAAATCCCGGCCAGGCCAATGATTTCACCGTGGCGGTTATACAGCGGGCGTTTATGCGTCAGGCACCAACCGGGTTCTCGACTGCCGTACAAGTGCAATTCCAGTTGGTCTTCCAGGACAAAGCCTTGTTCCAGTACACGACGGTCCTGTTCGGTGTAGCCCGGCCCCAATTGTTCTGGAAAAACTTCGGCGCTGGTTTTCCCCAGCAGCGGTTGCAACTGTTTCAATCCACAGCGCTGAACCAGCGTGCTGTTGGCCATGACATAGCGCGCCTTGATGTCTTTGATAAAGATCGCGGCATTGGGGATCACATCCAGCATCGGCAACAGAAGTGCCACGCCCGCCAGTAATGCTTCGAGGGTATCGGGACGATTCTGGTCGTTTCCCTGGCACAGGATCGCCAATGCGTTCTGCGTCATCAATCTTGATCTCCCACTGAAAAAACACGCTTGCGCCCTCTTCGCTCAGCACGTTGTCCAGTGCCTTTCAGCGGCGTTATTGAGGCGCGCGCAGGCAGATTGCCCCAAGGCTTACCCCGTGTCGAGCTGATAGGAACATAGCCGGATCAGCCATCCGCATTGTGCTGATTTCGTCATTCGCATCCATGCAAAACATCAATCGCCAGCGTCCTGACGCGTTCACTCTATCGCCATTGCATGCACACCTGCCTATCCAATAACTCACAAGAAGGCGACGCTATGTCAGGCAAAGGCAAGTTCAAAAAACAACTTTCGTTGATGGACCTAACGTTTATCGGCTTGGGCGCCATTTTCGGTTCCGGCTGGTTGTTTGCAGCCAGTCACGTCTCTGCGATTGCGGGGCCGGCCGGTATATTTTCCTGGCTCTTGGGCGGCTTTGCCGTCCTGCTGCTGGGCATTGTTTATTGCGAATTGGGGGCGGCGCTGCCGCGTGCCGGGGGCGTGGTTCGTTATCCGGTCTATTCCCATGGTCCGTTGCTCGGCTACCTGATGGGCTTTATCACGCTGATCGCTTTCACCAGCCTGGTGGCGATCGAAGTGGTCGCCTCCCGGCAGTATGCCGCCGCCTGGTTTCCGGAGCTGACCAAGGCCGGCTCCAGCGATCCGACGATCATCGGCTGGCTCGTGCAATTCGGCCTGCTTTGCCTGTTTTTCCTGCTCAACTACCGGAGTGTGAAGACCTTCGCCATGGCCAATAACCTGGTCAGCGTGTTCAAGTTCATCGTCCCGCTGCTGGTCATCGGTGTGCTGTTCACCTTCTTCAAACCAGAAAACTTCCAGGCACAAGGCTTCGCGCCATTCGGCCTGTCGGGCATCGAGATGGCGGTGTCCGCCGGCGGTGTGATCTTCGCTTACCTGGGACTGACGCCGATCATATCGGTGGCCAGCGAAGTGAAGAATCCGCAACGGACCATTCCGATTGCACTGATCCTGTCCGTGCTGCTGTCCACCTTGATCTACGTGCTGTTGCAGGTCGCTTTCCTCGGCGGCGTGCCCACCGAGATGCTGGCCAACGGTTGGGCCGGTGTCGCCAAGGAACTGGCCCTGCCTTATCGCGACATCGCCCTGGCGCTGGGCGTGGGTTGGTTGGCCTACCTGGTGGTCGCCGACGCGGTGATCTCCCCCAGCGGTTGCGGCAATATCTATATGAACGCAACACCCCGCGTGATCTATGGCTGGGCGCGAACCGGCACCTTCTTCAAGGTATTCACCCGTATCGACGAACAATCCGGCATCCCGCGCCCGGCGCTATGGCTGACCTTCGCCCTGTCGGTGTTCTGGACCCTGCCCTTCCCCTCCTGGGAAGCCCTGATCAATGTGGTTTCCGCCGCTCTGGTGTTGAGCTACGCCGTCGCGCCGGTATCTGTTGCCGCGCTGCGCCGCAATGCGCCGGATATGCCGCGCCCGTTCAGGGTCAAGTGGATGAGCGTCCTCGGTCCATTGTCATTCGTCATCGCGGCGCTGATCGTCTACTGGTCGGGCTGGAGCACCGTGTCATGGCTGCTGGGCCTGCAGATTCTGATGTTCGTCGTGTACCTGATGTGTGGTCGTTTTGTGCCGACCCAGCATCTGAGCCTGACCCAACAAGTACGCTCGTCCGCATGGCTGATCGGCTTCTACGCCGTGACCATCGTGCTCTCCAAACTCGGCAGCTTCGGTGGCCTGGGCGTCCTCAGCCATCCCTTCGACACTCTGGTCGTGGCGGTCTGCGCACTGGGCATCTATTGCTGGGGCGCGGCGACTGGCGTTCCGGCGCATCTGGTCCGTCTGGAATCCGAGGACGATGAAAGCGAAGCCGATTTGACTCGCGCCTGCACCACAACGGCCCAGCGCCCTGCCCCTGCGCACTTCTAAAGGATAGGTTTATGAAACGGGTTCATGTCATTGACTCCCACACCGGCGGCGAACCGACTCGCCTGGTGATGAGCGGCTTTCCCAAGCTGCCCGGCCAGACCATGGTCGAGAAGCGCGATGCGCTGCGCGATCAGCATGACCACTGGCGTCGAGCCTGCCTGTTGGAGCCCCGTGGCAACGATGTGCTGGTCGGCGCGCTGTATTGCGAGCCGGTCTCGCCGGATGCGACTTGCGGCGTGATCTTCTTCAACAATGCCGGTTATCTCGGCATGTGCGGTCACGGCACCATCGGCCTGGTCAACTCGTTGCACTACCTGGGGCACATCGCCCCCGGCGTGCACAAGATCGACACCCCCGTCGGCCCGGTCAGCGCCACCCTGCATGACGACGGCACCGTGACCCTGCGCAACGTGCCCGCCTACCGTTACCGTCAACAGGTGTCGGTGGAAGTCCCCGGACACGGCTGCGTTTATGGCGATATCGCCTGGGGCGGTAACTGGTTTTTCCTGGTCTCCGACCACCGGCAGGTGCTGCAACTCGACAACGTCGAAGCCCTCACCGAATACACCTGGGCGATGCTCAAAGCCCTTGAAGCCCAGGGCATTCACGGCGAGGACGGCGCCCTCATCGACCATGTCGAATTGTTCGCCGACGACGACCAGGCCGACAGCCGCAACTTCGTCATGTGCCCGGGCAAGGCTTACGACCGCTCGCCCTGCGGCACTGGCACCAGCGCCAAACTGGCGTGCCTGGCGGCCGATGGAAAACTGGCCGCCGGTGAGCCTTGGGTACAAGCGAGCATCACTGCCAGCCAATTCGTCGGCAGCTATGAATGGGAAGGCGAACGTGTGCGCCCGTTCATTACCGGCCAGGCCTTCATGACCGCCGACAGCACGCTGCTGATCGACGAACAGGATCCCTTCGCGTGGGGCATTTGAGCGACCACGCGGCACTTCCCTCAATCCATTTGAATGAACGCTTCAAGGAGTTACAACAATGAGCGATAGCATCTTCACTGGCTGCATTCCGGCACTGATGACCCCCTGCACGGCCGAGCGAAAACCCGACTTCGACGCGCTGGTGGCCAAAGGTCGCGAACTGATTGATATCGGCATGAGTGCGGTCGTGTATTGCGGCTCCATGGGCGACTGGCCCCTGCTTACCGAAGGCGAGCGTCAGGAAGGCGTGGCCCGCCTGGTTGCCGCCGGCGTTCCGACGATTGTCGGTACTGGCGCGGTCAATAGCCGGGAAGCGATTTCCCACGCCGCCCATGCGGCCAAAGTCGGCGCCCATGGTCTGATGGTGATCCCGCGCGTTCTGTCCCGGGGCGCCTCTCCGGCCGCGCAAAAAGCTCACTTCTCCGCCATCCTGAAGGCGGCCCCGAATCTGCCGTCGGTGATCTACAACAGCCCTTACTATGGGTTCGCCACCCGTGCGGATCTGTTCTTCGAACTGCGTCGCGAACACCCGAACCTGATCGGCTTCAAAGAGTTCGGCGGTGCCGCCGACCTGCGCTACGCCGCCGAGAACATCACGTCCAAGGACGATGACGTCACCCTGATGGTCGGTGTCGATACTCAAGTGGTACACGGTTTCGTCAACTGCAATGCCACCGGCGCCATCACCGGGATCGGCAACGCGCTGCCCCGCGAAGTGCTGCAATTGGTCGCCCTGAGCAAGCAGGCAGCCAAAGGCGACGCCAAGGCTCGTCGCCTGGCGAGGGAGCTGGAATCGGCGCTGGCCGTCCTGTCGTCCTTTGATGAAGGCTGCGACCTGGTGCTCTATTACAAGCACTTGATGGTGCTCAATGGCGACAAGGAATACACGCTGCATTTCAACGAGACCGATGCGCTCAGCGATGCCCAGCGTCATTACGCCGAGAACCAGTACACGTTGTTCCGCCAGTGGTACAAAAACTGGTCGGCAGAACAGAACGTCGCCTGATCTCACCTGAACGCACCCGCTGTGAAACCACAGCGGGCCACCCTCTTTTCCAGGAAAGCGCCATGACTCTGACAGGCCAGATGCTGATTGGTCAGCACGCCATTACCGGCACTCGCGAAGCGATCCGGGCGATCAATCCCGCCACCGACAAACCGCTCGAACCGGCCTATCCCGGTGGTACCCACGAGCATGTCGAACAAGCCTGCGCTCTGGCGAGTTCAGCCTTCGACAGCTATCGCGAAACATCACTGGCTGCACGCGCGCAGTTCCTCGAAGCGATTGCCGATGAAATCGAAGCCGTGGGCGATGAGCTGATCGAGCGGGCTGTCGCCGAGACAGGCCTGCCGCGCCCGCGTATCCAGGGTGAGCGTGGCCGCACCTGCCAGCAACTGCGCACCTTTGCCCGCACCGTGCGGGCCGGCGAATGGCTGGATGTTCGGGTCGACACAGCGCTGCCTGAACGCCAACCCCTGCCGCGCCCGGACCTGCGTCAGCGGCAGGTGCCGCTGGGGCCGGTGGCCGTGTTCGGCGCGAGCAATTTTCCGCTGGCGTTCTCGGTCGCTGGCGGTGACACCGCGTCGGCATTGGCCGCCGGTTGTCCGGTGATCGTCAAGGCCCATGGCGCGCACCCCGGCACCAGCGAACTGGTGGGCCGCGCGGTGACCCGGGCCGTGGCGAAATGTGCGCTGCACGAAGGTGTGTTTTCGCTGCTGTTCGGTTCCGGCCGCGAAGTCGGAATCGCCCTGGTCACCGATTCGCGTATCAAGGCTGTGGGTTTCACCGGTTCGCGCAGTGGCGGCATCGCGTTGTGCCAGGCGGCCCAGGCACGTCCCGAACCCATTCCGGTGTACGCGGAAATGAGCTCGATAAACCCGGTGTTGCTGTTCCCGACTGCCCTGGAATCCCGCGCCGAAGCGTTGGCCCAAGGGTTTGTCGCCTCCCTGACCCAAGGCGCTGGACAGTTCTGCACCAACCCCGGCCTGGTGATTGCCCGTCTAGGTCCGGCCCTTGATCGTTTCATCAACGCGGCGGCGGACCTCGTCCGGCGCAGCCCCGCGCAGACCATGCTCACGCCCGGGATCTTCAAAGCTTATGAGGCAGGCGTCGGTTCGATGCTTCAACGTGTCGAGGCGTCCGCCAACGGCCTTGAGGGTGAAACGCCGAACCAGTGCCAGGCCCATCTGTTCGTCACTCAGGCACAGGATTTCCTTGCCGACACGATGTTGCAGGCAGAAATGTTCGGTGCTGCATCGCTGATCGTGCAATGTGCCGACGACCACGAAATTCATCAGGTCATCGAACACCTTGAAGGTCAGTTGACCGCCACCCTGCACCTGGATGACGCCGATCTGCCAAGCGCCCAAGCGTTATTGCCTGCACTGGAACGCAAGGCCGGTCGCCTGCTGGTCAATGGCTGGCCAACCGGTGTCGAGGTGTGCGACGCCATGGTCCACGGCGGTCCCTTCCCGGCTACTTCCGACTCGCGCACGACCTCGGTCGGCACGGCGGCCATTCTGCGGTTCCTGCGGCCAGTCTGCTATCAGGATTTCCCGGATTCCCTGTTGCCTGCCGCGCTCAAGCACAGCAATCCGTTGCAGTTGCGTCGCCTGCTCGATGGCCAGAGGGAAACCCAGGAAAATGTCTGACTCCCCCGCTGCAAACAACCCGCACGACAACGCGGATGTCGCCGTGGTCGGCGCCGGCATCATCGGCGTCGCCTGCGCCCTGCGACTGGCACGCCAGGGTCTGCGGGTGGTGGTCATCGACCAGCAGGACCCCGGCCGGGGAGCCTCGTTCGGCAATGCCGGGCATCTGGCGACCGAACAGGTGTTTCCAATCGCCGACCTGTCCATCCTCAAGCGCCTGCCCGGCATGCTCATGGACCCGATGGGCCCGCTGCGCCTGGACTGGAAATACCTGCCGCGCGCCCTGCCCTGGTTCACGCGCCTGTTGCTGAATCTGCGCCCGGCTCCCTTCCAGCGGACCGTGGCCGGTATCCGTGCGCTCAATGAAAGCAGTCTTGGCGCCTGGCACCGTCTGCTGGGGGACATTGCCCGCCCCGATCTGCTGCGTGAGGACGGTTCGTTGCTGGTGTTCGAGCGCGCCGACTCGCGTCAGGCGATCGAAGCGCTAGAGGCACGGATGCGTCATCAACAGGTGCCGGTCGACTTTTGGGACGCCAACGCCGTACGCGAGGCCGCGCCACAACTCAGCGAGCTGATTCAGGGCGGGCTGTTCTTTCCGCGCACCGGGCATTTTCTCGACCCTTACCGGGTGGTTTGCGAACTGGTCCATGCCGCCAAGGCCGGCGGCGTGCATTTCCTCAAGCAGCAGGTTCTGGGCGCAAACCTGCAGGAGAACGGCGTCTCGCTCATCACCGACCAGGGCCGATTAACCGCCCGCCAGACCTTGATTGCCTGCGGCGCGCACTCCGCGAAGCTGACGGCAGCGCTGACCGGTAAAAAGGTGCCGCTGGATACCGAGCGCGGCTATCACCTGATGTTGCCCCATGAACACGGACGGCTGCCGTTCGCCGTCACCTCGCTGGAGCGCAAGTTCATCATGACCCCGATGGCCGATGGACTGCGATTGGCCGGCACCGTCGAGTTCGCCGGCCTTGACCGGCCTGCGGTGATGGAACGCGCCTGGCAGTTGCACCGGCTGAGTGACGGCCTGTTCAAGCGCGACTTGAGCGCTGAGGCGGCGACACCATGGATGGGGTTTCGCCCGTCCTTGCCGGACTCCCTTCCGATCATCGACCGGGTGTGCGACGGCAAGGTGCTGCTCGCCTTCGGTCACCAGCACCTGGGCCTGACGCAGGCCGCGGTCACTGCCGAACTCATCGCGCAACTGGCTTCGCCGGCGACCGCTGCCGATGGGTTACCAGCCATTGATCCGTACCGTCTGGATCGATTCTGAGGCACACCCGCCGCCGGGCGGGTGTGGCAAGTTTTGAGCACTGACTTACACTGCGTACACCCACGGCAATCCGGGCATCAAGCAATGATCTGGGTGAAGCCAACATGAAAACGGTCACGGCCCTTTTCACCTGTCTGCTCGCTGCCAGCGTGTGCGCGGCGGTGAGCACCTGCGCCAATGCAGCCCCCCCTCCCGGCATCGATTGTGCCCAGGCAAAGGCCTCCGTCGAAAAGCTGATCTGTCGTGATCCGCAACTGATGCAGATGGACAATGAACTGACGCGCCTTTATCGCCTCGCGCTCACGGATCAACGCTCAGTGCCGCCCCCGGACAGCATCATCATCGACCAGCAGTTCTGGATCGCGGCCCGCAACGAGTGTGCCTCGGGACCGGAGCAAAAAGGCTGCGTCATCCGCAGTTATGCCGAACGTGCGCACCAGCTGCGCCAAGGCTCGGCCATTGTCCGGACCAAGGACCCGGACCGACTCACCGAAGGCCCCCTCGCGTATCGTTGTGCGGGGTTCAACGCGTTGATTGCCGCCACCTTCTTCAGCACACAACCGGGTGTCGTGTACCTGAAATGGGCCAACACCGCGATCACCCTGAACCAGGTACCGAGCGAATCAGGCACCCGCTATACCGGCAAGGATTACCAGGGCAACTACAGTTTCTGGCAGGACGGCGGCGTGGTGCTTTTCCAGAAACCAGGCTCACGGGAAATGAGTTGTACCGTCGAGCCGGTCGGCTGATGGCCTTGGCGCAAGACCACCCACCGTTTCAGTGCCCGCGAATGTAATGCTCCAGCTGCCGAATCAGATCGGCCTGCTCGACGATGGCTTCCTTGACCAGATCGCCAATCGACAACAGGCCGATCAGTTCACCGTCGTCCACCACCGGCAAATGACGCAGATGGCTGTCGGTCATGACTTCCATGCAGCGCTCGATGCTCTGCTGACTCGGCGCCGTCACCACCGGCGCGCTCATGATGTCACGCACCGGCGTGCCCACCGAAGAACGTCCCTGCAACACGACCTTGCGGGCGTAATCGCGCTCGCTGATCACCCCGACCACCTGGCCTTTCTCGATGACGGGAAGTGCCCCGACGTTCTTTTCGGCCATGAGCTTCAATGCGTCCAGCACCATTTCGTCAGGCGCGATGCTATGCACCTGACGGTTTTGCACGACCTTGAGTTTGAGCAGCTGTGCGGCTGTTTTCATACTTGCCTCCAATGCCGTTAATGACCGTCAAACCACCCCGACTTCCACCACCCCGCCGTTCAACCGCACTGGCCAGACCCGCAAACGCTGTTGCGGGTACTCCAGGCAACTGCCGTCCTCAAGCCGGAAATGCTGTTTGTAGATCGGCGACGCAACCACCAGATCGCCCTTGATGCTGCCGACCAGGCCGCGGCCGATGACATTCGCCCCGGATTGCGGGTCATGGTTGTCGATGGCGAAAAGGGTCTTGCCCTCAGCGCCGGGCAGGTAGAACAGCGCCACTTGCGCGCCGTCAAGCCACACGACCACGCCGGAGTTGCTGACCAGGTCCTGTTGTTCGCACACGGTTTGCCAAGCGTCGGCGGTTTCCAGGGAAGCGATGCGGCGGGTAGTGGGCTGGCTCATCAGGCAATCTCCTCGGTGACAGGGATAAGGTTGAGTTCGGCGGCCATGATCGGGCGCCGCTGGCCGCGTTCCTGGACAAAGTGGATGTCCGGGTCCGGGCGTTTATCGTTAACGAAGGTACGGAAACGCTTGAGTTTTTCCGGGTCCTTGAGGGCGTTGGCCCACTCGCATTCATAACGGTCGACCACCAACTGCATCTGCGATTCGAGTTCTTCACCCAGGCCAAGGCTGTCGTGGATGATCACGTCCTTGAGGAAATCGAGGCCGCCTTCCAGGCTTTCACGCCATACCGAAGTGCGCTGCAATTTGTCGGCGGTGCGGATGTAGAACATCAGGAAGCGGTCGATGTAGCGGATCAGGGTTTCATCGTCCAGGTCAGTGGCAAACAGCTCGGCGTGACGTGGGCGCATGCCGCCGTTGCCGGCGATGTAAAGGTTCCAGCCTTTCTCGGTGGCGATCACGCCGACGTCTTTGCTCTGGGCTTCGGCGCATTCACGGGTGCAACCGGACACCGCGAACTTGAGCTTGTGCGGCGAGCGCAGGCCTTTGTAGCGATCCTCGATGGTCAGCGCCATTTGCACGCTGTCCTGCACGCCGTAACGGCACCAGGTGCTGCCGACGCAGGACTTCACCGTGCGAGTCGATTTACCGTAGGCATGCCCGGTTTCGAAGCCCGCTTCAATCAGCTCGGCCCAGATGTCCGGCAACTCGTGCAACTGCGCGCCAAACAGGTCGATGCGCTGGCCGCCAGTGATTTTGGTGTAGAGGTCGTATTTCTTCGCCACCACGCCGATGGCGATCAGTTTGTCGGCGGTGATCTCGCCACCGGGGATGCGCGGCACCACCGAATAGGTGCCGTTTTTCTGCATGTTGGCCATGAAGGTGTCGTTGGTGTCCTGCAACGGCACGAGTGAGGCGTCCATGATCGGCTGGTTCCAGCACGACGCGAGGATCGAGCCCACCGCCGGCTTGCAGACGTCGCAACCGGTGTGGCCACGGCCATGCTTGGCCAGCAGTTCTTCGAAGGTGATCACGCCTTCAACCCGTACCAGCGCGTAAAGCTCCTGGCGAGTGTAGGCAAAGTGTTCGCACAGGCTCTTGTCGACGCTGACGCCACGGGCGATCAGCTCATGCTCGAACACTTGCTTGAGCAACCCGGCACAACCGCCGCAACCGGTGCAGGCCTTGGTTTGCGACTTGAGCAGGCCGAGGTCGGTGCAGCCACCGTCGATGGCCGAGCAGATGGAACCCTTGGTGACGTTGTGGCACGAGCACACCGTGGCCGACTCGGGCAATGCGCCCGGGCCCAGGGTTGGCGCGCCTTCGGACGACGGCAGAATCAGGCTCGCAGGTTCCGCCGGCAGTGCGATCGCGTTCTGCATGTATTGCAGCAGCGTGTCGTAATAGCTGTTGTCACCAACCAGCACCGCGCCGAGCACGTGTTTGCCGGTCGCATCGACCACCAGGCGGCGATAGCTGGCGGTGGTTTCGTCGATGAACTGATAACTGCGCGAGCCCGGCGTGCTGCCGTGCGCATCGCCGATGGAGCCGACGTCGACGCCCAGCAGCTTGAGCTTGGTCGACATGTCCGCGCCCATGAACGGCTCGGCGGCTTCGTTGCACAACAGTGCAGCAACACCGCGGGCCATCTGGTAACCCGGGGCGACCAGGCCAAAGATGCTGCCGTTCCACGCGGCGCACTCGCCGATCGCGTAGATGTGCGGATCGCTGGTCAGGCATTGGTTGTCAATCACCACACCGCCACGCGGGCCGACTTCCAGCGAGCACTGGCGGGCCAAGGTGTCTTGGGCGCGGATACCGGCGGAAAACACGATCAGGTCGGTTTCAAGGAATTCGTCATTGGCGAAATTCATCCGATAGCGGTATTCCTCGCCGGCGCTGATCGATTGAGTGCCGCGTGACAGGTGCACACCGACGCCGAGGCGTTCGATCTGTGCCTTGAGCGCACGGCCGCCCTGCTCGTCCAGCTGCACCGGCATCAGGCGCGGGGCGAATTCCACCACGTGGGCTTCCAGGCCCAGGCTTTTCAGGGCGTTGGCGGCTTCCAGCCCGAGCAAGCCACCGCCGACGACCACGCCGCGTCGGGCATTGGACGCAGCGGCACGGATCGCATCGAGGTCTTCAAGGGTGCGGTACACCAGGCGCGAATCGCCCTCGGCGCCTTCGATCGGCGGCACAAACGGATAGGACCCGGTGGCCAGGACCAATTTGTCGTAAGCGACGCAGCCTTGGGCGGTGACCAGCTGGCGTCGGGCGCGGTCGATTTCCAGGACCGGCACACCCAAATGCAAGGTGACACCCGGAGTCTGGTACAGCGAAGCTTCACCCAAGGCGAGCGATTCGGCATCACGGCCGGTGAAGTATTCGGAAAGGTGCACCCGGTCGTAGGCACGCATCGGCTCCTCGCTGAAGACGTGCAGCCGATAGTGATCAAGCGCCCCGCGCTCGATCAGCTGTTCGACACAATGGTGTCCGACCATGCCGTTACCGATCACGATCAGCGTTTGCAGCTTGTTCAACGCGGCCACATTGGAATTCATAAGAAGCACCCGGCTAAGCCCATCACGGTTCAAAAAGCAAAAAAAAACGCCTGAAACCTTGCGGTTCCAGGCGTCTTTGCCTGTTCTTTTGCGGTGTTGAAACCAGACGTCTATGCCTGACCCACCGATGTTGCCCACGAATCGATCGTCGTTGACCGAGGGGGCTGCCCACTCGACTGCGTTTACGGTGGGCCTGATCGATGTAATGCAGCGATTGTGCCAAGCGCTGAATATCAGTGTTTTAAGGCTTGCGCCGGGGTTTGTCAGGGATCGGTTCTGCCGTTTCTGCCTTGGCGTAGTGCATGACGCACCACGAAAGCTTTATAAAAGTGCATTACAGATACCAGCGATACTCCCGGGCACTGATCTCCTGCATGAACGCCAGATGATCCTGGCGCTTGTTCTCGCAATACACGTCGACGAACTCCGCCCCCAGCCCTTCGCGCAACTGCGGTTGATGCTGCATGGCGCGCACCGCTTCGAGCATCTCCAGCGGAAAGTCGACCCCGCTGCTGCGGTCTTCGTTAAGCGGCAGGATCGGTTCGTTGCCCGCTTCCAGGCCATGTTCGAGTCCCACCAGAATCGCCGCCAGCACCAGATACGGGTTGGCATCGGCACCCGACAGGCGATGTTCGATGCGCAGGTTTTTCGCATCGGATTCCGGAATGCGCAGGCACGCATCACGATCCTCGAAGCCCCAGCTCGCCCGCGTGGCGATGTTAGTCGTGCCGCCCAGACGACGAAAAGCATTCTGGTTCGGTGCGAAGATCGGCATGCAATGCGGCAGCAGTTCCAGGCATCCCGCCACGGCATGACGCAGTGATTGCTGCTGATTCGCCGCGAGAATGTTATTGCCGGCGGCGTCATAAAGGCTGACGTGTACATGCATGCCGCTGCCCGGGTGCTGCAAGTAAGGCTTGGCCATGAAGCTGGCGCGGTAGCCGTGTTTCAGGGCCACGCCACGGGTGCTGCGACAAAACAACGCCGCCCAGTCCGCCGCACGCAAACCATCGTCGAGATGGCCGAAATTGATTTCGAACTGGCCCGGGCCGAGTTCGGCGGTGATCACCGTGGTGTCGATGCCTTGCGCCTGCGACGTCTCGACCATGTCATCAAGCACCGGCGCAAAGCGCGACAGGCGCTCGATGTGCATGTTCGGTTGATCGTCGGCATCGTCGGTCAGGTCATCCCGGGGAAACTGCGGCAGCCCGTCGCGCAGCTTTTTATCGAACAGATAGAACTCGAGTTCGAATGCCACCACCGGATGAATGCCCTTGCCGGCGAGCCGGTCCAACACCTGCGCCAGCACCTGGCGCGGTTCGAACACGATCGGTTGCTCGGTGCCGTCCGAGGTGATCAGCATTTGCCCCAGCGGTTGCGCTTCCCAGCTCACCGGTTTGAGTGTGCCCGGCACCAGGCGGCGCAGCGCATCCGGGTCGCCGTCGTTAAAGCAGTAGTCGCCAATCTTGAACAATCCACCTTGTACACCCAGCAGCACGCAGTTTTGCGGCAGCTTCAGCGCGCTGCCGGCCGCGACCTTTTCCAGCATTTCAACGGGATAGCGCTTGCCGTAGAAGTGCCCCGGAATGTCCAGGGAAATCAGGTCGACATAACGTACATCAGGGTGGCGTTGGCGAAAGGCGCGCACCTCGGCCAGCAGATCAGCGTCCATCATGGTTGGTCCTATTGTGGTTGTCAGGTGTAGACCCAGAGCACTCGCGTGAGCTGCTCGGTGAGGTTGCCGTAGCGGCAACGGGTATGGCTGTCGAACTGAAAGCTGTCGCCGGCCTGCAAGGTGACGGCCTCGTCATCGCCCAGCCACAGCGTCAACTCGCCTTCGAGCACGTAACCGCCCTGCTCCGAGCTGTCACTCAAGTGCCGCTCGCCACTGCTGGCGCCGGCTTCGAGGTGACTTTCGAGCATGGAAAATGACGCCCGCATCTTCGGCGACACCAGAATGTCGGTGATGCCATTGGCGTAATACAGCGTACGGCGTTCATCCGGCCGGGTGACCCACGGCAGTTCCTTGGGTTTGGGCAGGCTGTAGAAGTAAGTGGTCGGCACGCCCAGGGTTTCGCTGATCGCCGTCAGGTCGGCCACGGTGGGCCGTGACAGGCCGCGTTCGACCTGTGACAGAAAGCCGACGGAACGACCGATCTGGTCGGCCAAGTCCTTCAAGGTGTATTTCTTGTGCTTGCGCAGGTCGTGAATAAGGATCGCCAGCGCAGCGATTTCTTCTTGCTTGTTCATGCCCGGAATTCCGCCAAGTGATTCATCAGATGCTGTCGCGCAGTCGATACCACGCCTTGCCGATGGCTTCCAGCGGCGCGGCCAGGTATTTACCGCCGGGGAAGCTGGGGTTACTCAAGCCCTGATACAACGCCAGTTCATCGCTCTGGCCGAGAATCGCGTCGGACACGGCGCGGGCGGCGGCCAGCGTCGGCAGTACGCCATGCCCGGAGTAACCCTGAAGCCAGTAGCGATCACCCCAACGGCCAATGTCCGGCGTGCGTTTAAGCGTCAGGTCGATATGCCCGCCCCAGGCGAATTCCAGCTCGACGCCTTTGAGCTGCGGGAAAACCCGTTCCAGAAATGGCCGGGTCGCACCGGCAATGTCCTTGGGCATGCCGCCCAGGTAAGTGCAGCCGCCGCCGAACAGCAAGCGGTTGTCCGGCGTACGACGGAAATAGTCGAGAACGAACTGGTTGTCGGTGACGCAGACATTGCTCGGCAACAGCGCCGTGGCCTGCTCGGCTGTCAGCGGTGCGGTGGCGACTTGGTAAGTCCCTACCGGCAACACGCAACTGGCGAGTTGCGGGTCGAGCCGATCAAGATAGGCATTGCAGGCCAGCACCAGCACATCCGCGCGAATGGACCCGAGCTCGGTGTGCACCCGGAACTGACCGCCCTCCTCTCGGTAACTCAACGCCTGGCTTTGTTCATGGATACGCCCGCCCGCATGTTCGATGGCGGTGGCCAGGCCGAGGGCCAGTTTCAACGGATTAAGATGCCCCCCCTCGGGGTCATAGAGTCCGGCCTGATAACGCTCGCTGGCCACCCATTCCGGCAGTTGCTCACGATGGATGAACTGCAAGCCATCGTGGCCCCACTTGTGACTGGCTTCGCGCTGCCACTCGGTGAGCAGACCGACCCGACGGGGCATCACCGATGTCCACAAATGGCCGGCGCGATAATCACAGTCGAAGCCATGACGCGCCGGCAATTCACGCAACTCTTTCGCAGCCCAGCGCATGCCGTCCCACAACCGTCGCGCGCGTTCGTAGCCCAGCGCCGCTTCCAGGGGCGGCATGTCGCACGACCAGCCGAGAATCGCCTGCCCGCCATTGCGCCCCGATGCGGCCCACGCCACGCGGCTGGCTTCCAGCAGCGTCACGCGTTTGCCGGCCAAGGCCAGGCGCAGCGCAGTGTGCAAACCGCTGAAGCCGGCGCCGATGATCACCACCTCAGTGGTTTGCTCGCCGCAAAGCGCTGGCCGGGTGGTCAGGCGATCGGCGCAACTGTGGGCGTAATAGCTGGCGACATGCTGCGTGGACTGCTGAAACATACAAGCCTCATGAAATTATCTTTTTATAATTTCATGAAAAACTACAGCATAATTTTCATTCGGACAACTCAGGTGTGCGGCGATTTATGCCACGGATAGCCTTTCGTGCTGAGTTGGAAGGCGTAATCGAAAAGGCGCTTCATGTATTCGCCATCGAATTTCTGGTTGCGCGGACAGATAAAATCGCCGCCGATGTACGCCAGATTGAAGTCCGCGCCATCCTGTTGGGCAATCCGGTAGATGTGATTGAGGTCGCTGATGCCCTGGGTCTGGATCAAGGTGCTGATGGCCCGGCCGCCGATGCTCAAGGTCCGGCGCTTGGTGCCGGCCCACTGCGGCTCCAGTTTGCCGTTGCGAATGACGTAGAAATGCCGGGCCCGGCGGATACGCGCGCCGGCCACGCTGTTCAGCGCCATTACGGTGCCCGGCGGGTAAAGGAACACTTGGGTGAGGACGCCTCCGTCGACGTGCATTTCCTGAAACTGTTGCCCGTCGACCTCCACATCGATCATGACCGGTGAAACGGCGCCGGGAATGCTCATCGAGGCGATCATGATGTTGCGAAACAGGTGCAGCGCGCCCGGTGCTCCGCTGGAAGCAATCGCACCCATGTTCCAGGTGACGGGCCGTCCGGCATCGAGGTCGGTGGTGCCGATCATCAGCAGCCGTCCCTTGGCGTATTGCGCGGCGATGGCCGCCAGCACGTCGGCGGTGATGTACTTGGCAATGAGGCGCGCCAGCGGCTTGCTGTCTGCGATGCCGTCGCTGGCCAGGCGGGTCAGCACACTTCGCGCATGGAAAACATCTTTCGGACCGATTGCGCTGCAGATTCCCAGAATGATGTTGTCGTACTCAGGCCCCAGGTAAGCGAACGGTGCGACCAGGGCGCCCGCGCTGATACCAGTGACGACTTTGAAAGGCGGTCGGCTCCCATGCAAGCTCCAGCCGGCGATGATGCCCGCCGCAAAGGTGCCGGCGTCGCCGCCCCCCGAAATGGCCAGGTAGTAAGCCAGTGGCAGCGCGTCGGGGGGCAACTCTGTGTCGGCGAGCGCCTCGACCTCGCGATCATTGGCCAGGCTGGCATCCCGGATGAACGACGTCAGGTCCCGGTCCAGCCAGTAACGCGCATTCGGGATGCCCGGGATGACCGCTTGTTCCGTCAGTTCTTGCGGCACCGCGTCACGGCGTTGCAGGCAACCCTCACGCAACATGTTCATCGTTGAGGCGCTGGGCCTGGGCAGAAATGGTTTCACAACGCCTCCTCCGGTCCCTGCCATCGACAGAGCGCACTCGACTGACTTGGTGAAATCTGGCCTGCGCCATCATGCGCGTGCCCTGGAACCTATAACTACTTTTCAGTCAGGCGGCGGTCTCCTGAAGACCAACAGTTTGCCAGTGGCTCGCTGCACCACCTTGTCATTCTGATTGAGGGTTTCCATGAACATCGTCACCACGCCCCGGTCGGGTTTGGTGCTGGACGGGTCGATGGCCTGCACGGTGCATTGCAGGTGCAACAGGTCATCGGGGTAAGTCGGTGTCGGCCAGCTCAGTTCGATGCCTAACCCGATGATGCCGTCCGCCAACGGTACGCTGTCCACCAGCAGTTTCATGGTCAACGCAGCGGTGTTCCAGCCGCTGGCGGCCAGGCCACGGAACAGGCTCATCTCGGCGGCCTCAGGGTCGAGGTGAAACGGTTGTGGGTCGTACTCCTGAGCGAAAGCCAGCATTGAGGCGCGATGGACGCGCAGGCTGTCGCTTTCGAACTGCTGACCCAGGCTCAGGTCATCCAGGTAGAGCTTTTCCCAGGAATGTACGGTCATGATTCATTCCTCCGCGGTGCGTTATGAATAGCCGATTTCGCTCAGGTCGATGGCCACCAGCAACGCATCCTTGTTGGCCTGGCCGTCCCACCCGCGTCGGTAGGCACGCCGCTTGCCGGGCATGCGCAGCCCGTCAGCTTCGATGTAGTCAGACACATACTGGGCGGCCGGCATGGCGCCACTGACGTCGACGTTGTAGTCGTGTCGACGCAGCAAAAAGTCTGCGCCGAAGTAGAAATCCTGTACGGCGCAGTGGGTGGCGATGTGCTCGGGGAAGTGCACCCGCAAGCGGCGCCAGTGTTGTGATCCTTCTTGCCACGGCTCGATTTCTTCGGTCACCACACCGGGCAAGGCAAACAGGAAAGGCATGGTCAGGTAGGACCAGAGTGCATAGCCGTTGAAGTAGGCGCGATGCAGTGGGTCCCACGGGGTGTCTACGTCGTGATCGCGGAAGGATTCCCGGGGTGCCTGGCGCTCGGCGATCACCGTGCCGTCCGTGGTTTCGATGGCGATTCTGTCGGGTGTATAGGCGGTCCGTTTATCCGGGCCGCCGAAGGGCGTTACCGAGGCTTTCTGTTCATGCAGCCAAACGGTCATCTGGCGAGGGGCGCTGTCCTGGGTCAGCCCTTTCGCGCCCCAGAGCGAACCGCCGGTCACCAGCGTGGCGCGAACGGTATTGAAACTGTTCCAGCGCTCCAGACCGCCGTGGGCGATCAGCACCTGATCCAGCAGTTCATCTTCCTGCGCAGTCATAGTGGCGGCCCTCCAACCTCCGGCGGTTGATCCTGCACCCATTGCCAGAATAATTGATAGCCGACGGCAAGCACCACCGGGCCGATGAACAGCCCGATGATGCCGCTGGTAACCATGCCGCCCAAGGCGCCAATCAGCACCACCGGCATCGGCACATCGACACCGCGCCCCAACAGCAAAGGTTTGAGGACGTTGTCCACCAGGCCGGCGATGAACACATAGATGGCGAAAATAATGGTCGCGGTGTTGGCGCCTTCCGTGGCGAAGACAAAGGCAATCACTGGCAACGTAATCAGGCTCACTGGCAACTGCATGATGCCAAGCAGCAGCACCGCCAAGGCCAACAGGCCGGCACCGGGGATGCCCTTGAAGACAAAACCGAGCCCGACCAGCAGCATCTGGATAAAGGCGATACCCACCACGCCCAGTGCGACCGCACGGATGGTCGCGGTGCACAGTTCGGCGATTTTATGCCCCTTGACTGGACCGCTGAATCTTGACGCAATCTGAACGGCGGCGCGGCTGCCGCCTTCACCATGGGCCATGAAGATTCCGGCGATGATCAAGGCCACGATGAACATCAGGAAACCCATGCCGACGCCGGCCAGTTTGCCCAACAGGCCCAGGCTGACGTGTTTGATCTGCGGTATGTACTTCTCCGTCAGGTCAGGCAGATTGGTTGAGGCCTGTATCCATAGATCAGTGAGCGGCTGGCCGACCACCGGCCAACTGGCGACTGACGGGGCCGGTGGCGGAATATGAAAGCCGCCACTCTTGACGACTTCCATCGCCCGCTCGACCGAATCGGCAATCGAGGTGCCCAGCAGGTAGATCGGCACCATCAGGATAACAATTGCGATCAAAATGATCAGCGTCGCCACGTGCCCTGGTTTGTGGCTCCCCCTGAGTCGCTCTTGCAGCGGATAGAGGGTGATCGCCAGGATCAGCGACCACAGCATCAGGTCGCGGAACGGGCTGAATATCTCGAAACAAAAAAGCACCAGGACAGCGATTAACCCGGCACGAATCAGCACATCGAGCAGCGTGCGTGCGAGCGTTTTCTCGGAAAAGGGCGTGGGCTCCACGGATGCCTCCTTGCAGGTCACTGCAACGGTGGGGATGGTTAGCCCAGCATAGACGCTCAATACCCGGCGCGAGGTATCAACGCAGTTTCAACGGATCGACCAGCCCGGCGGCGATGGCCATGCCGACGAGGTCCGGCAAGGTATTGGCCTGCATGCGTTTCATCACCCGCGAGCGATACAGGTCGACGGTTTTTGCGCTGACGCCCAGTTGCTCGGCGATTTCCCGGGTGGTGTAACCCTGCACCAGCGGCAGCAAGACATCGCGCTCGCGGGGGGTCAGTGTCAGCAAGCGGGCCTGCAAGGCGTCATGGCCATGATTGCCCGAACGGTTGGCGGCGCAGTTGCTGAGCGCCTGCTGCACGCTGTCCAGCAACAATTGCTCGTTGTAGGGTTTCTCGATGAAGTCATGGGCGCCGGCCTTGAACGCGCGCACCACGATCGGCACATCGGCATGCCCGCTGACGAAAATGATCGGCAGGTTCAGCTCCCGAGCGCGCATTTCTTCCTGCACGTTCAAACCGCCCATGCCGGGCATGCGCACATCGAGCAGCACGCAGGCATCGAGCGTGGCATCGCAGGCACTGAGAAACTCCACGCCGCTGGTGAACGGCAAGGCCTTGAGCCCGACCGATTCCAGCAGCCAGACCGTTGAATCGAGCATGCCCTGGTCATCGTCGACCACATACACCACGTGCTCCGTCACACCTGCCATTGCATTATTCCTGTTGTTGTTTTGTTGGACCGGCCAGCGGCAAGCGGCAACACATCAGCAGGCCGACCGGTTGACGTCGGGCCTGCAATTCACCGCCGAAACCTTC
This sequence comes from Pseudomonas sp. 31-12, assembly GCF_003151075.1. Lineage (NCBI taxonomy): Bacteria > Pseudomonadati > Pseudomonadota > Gammaproteobacteria > Pseudomonadales > Pseudomonadaceae > Pseudomonas > Pseudomonas sp. 31-12. The sequence continues at coordinate 3,420,458 of NZ_CP029482.1, read as the reverse complement.
AATGATGCTGCGGCTCATGGACAAGCCAAGGCCCAGGCCATCGGCCTTGCTGGTATAGAACGGGGTAAATATCTGCTCCAGTTCGGGTTCGCTGACGCCCGGCCCCTGGTCTTGCACACGGATTTCCACGGTGGCACCACCGCCCTGCTCCGCCGTCATCACGATCAGCGAGGGCTGCCCCGGATGTTGTTCGCGGTTGGCATCGATGGCGTTGCGCAACAAATTGAGCAGCACCTGCTCCAGCAACACCCGGTCGGCATAAACGGGCGGCAGATTATCCGGCAGTCGATCCTCGATTGTCACTTGGCAATTGCTCGCTTCCCAGGCACACAAACGCACGGCTTCGCGGGCGACGTCGGTAAAATTCAGCGCTTGCATGCGCCGCTGGCCCTTGCGCAGAAATGCCCGTAGACGCTTGATCACTTCCGAGGCATGGGTGGCGTGTTGGGTGATGCGTTGCAGCCCTTGGGCCACTCGTTCGGCAGCCTGCGGGTTGGAATCGAGCGTCTGCAAATAGCGCTGGCTGGCATTGGCGTAATTGACCACGGCGGCCAATGGCTGGTTGATTTCGTGGGCAATGCCCGAGGCCAGTTCGCCCAGCGTGACCAGCCGTGCGGTGTGCGCCAGTTCGTCTTGATGGCGGCGCTGCTGCACCTCGCGCAGTTCGCGCTCGGTCATGTCCCGGGCGACCAAGGAGTAATAACGCTCGCCGCCGGCCGAACGGTGCGCCAGCAGCACCAGCGACACCGGCACTGACGTGCCGCCACCGGGGGGCTGCAGCCGCGCATCGGTGCTCCACACGCCGTCACGTTCGGCGCAGCTCCAGCCGTCACGTTGCAGGCGTGTCAGGTCAGCACTGGCGAACAACTGCGCCAGGGCCGGCATCGGTTGCTGCTCATCGATGCCGAGGATGCGCCGCGCCGCCGGGTTGAGGTAAGTCACTTGCCCCTCAGGGTCGATAAACAACACCGGATCGGTGTTGGCCTCGACCACTTCGGCCAGACGCCGCTTGTTCTCTTCGGCCTGCACCCGGGCGGTGATGTCCCGGGACACGCTGACCACTTCAACCACCGCGCCGGTGTAGGTTTCGCGAATCGCCCGGCTGGCGGTTTCGAACCACAGGTAATGCCCGGCACGGTGGCGAATGCGGTACGTCATCGTGTGATATCCGTCCTGCTCCAGCGCATCCCGGGCGCGCTGTACCAGATTGGCCAGGTCCTGGCCGTGGAACAGGCCCTGGGCCATTTGCCCGCGCAGCTCTTCGGGCCAGTAGCCGAGCAATGTCCAGGACGCTGGCGAAGCATCGAGAAAACGCCCGTCCGGGGTGTGGCGGGAAATCAGGTCGGTGGTGTTCTCGATGATCAGTCGATACAACCGGCGTGCCGTGGCGGCTTCGCGCTCGGCCAGCACTTGTACCGTGGCGTCGCGGCAACGGGCGAGCACGCGGTTGTCCTGGGGATCGGGGATAAATGTCCAGATCAGGATCTGCGCTTCGAACTGCGCTTCAACCCCTTCGATAGCGCGCTGTTGATCAAGGCAGGCGCGCACCAGCACCCGGTGATTGACCGGCAGAAAACCCAGCACCTCGGTCAGCGGCTTTTCCGCGAGCAACGCCAGCAGCGCCGCGTTGAACTCCAGCGGCCGGCCCTGTGCATCAAGCAACAGACTCGGTTGCGGATCGTGGCCTAACAGCGGCGACCCCCGCAGCATGCCGTTGACGCTGCTGAGCAAGGTGGTCAGCAAATCCTGGACCCAGCCCAGCCAGTCGAGGCTCACGCCGTCACAGACTTCCACTAGCAACAGCCCTGTCTGCCCCGCCTGCAAGGCCAGATCAAACACCTGGCCATGACTGATAGCGGCGCGGCGCAACCGCCCGGACAGCCAGCAATCGAGTTGCCGCACTTGGGTCAGGTCCAGGCGGCCGGTTTCGCCCAGCCGATCGAACAGCAGCTGATCGCTGGCTAGCGACGGATCGCCGAGGCCCGGCGGGAAATGCTGGGCGGCGCCCTCGTGGCTGTAAATCCGCGCATTGGGTTGCCAGCTCAGATAAACCGCCCGGCGTACCTCGGGACATTCCTGCAACGCTCGGCACAACGCATCCGCCCGGGCGGCCAGGGACACGCCCTCGCGTTGCAGGCGCAACCAGCTGTGCAATCGAACGGGAGTCAGGGTCATCACAGGTCCGCTTTGTCCGGGGGAGCCAAGAATATACCGGCGTTAGAGGTATCGCCGCATTCATTTGGAAGCCGAAGAATCAAATATAGTACTTCTACTATACTGCGTAGGTTGTACTTCCATATGTGTGGCAGATTGTTATATAAAGCAGACCGGACATAAAGGATGACCTCAGCGGCTACGCTGAACAGGCCATCCATAGAGCTAACAATCAGCCACCGAGTACCCGTCATGTCGATCTATGAACAAGGGCTAGGCCCTTCGGCTGTCAATCACATTGCTTTGTCTCCGCTCAGCTTCATCGAGCGCACAGCCAGCGTTTACCCTCACTACCCGGCCGTGATCCACGGTTCGATCCGTCGTACCTGGGCGCAGACCTACACCCGTTGCCGTCGTCTGGCCTCGGCGCTGGCCGGTCGCGGCATCGGCAAGAACGACACCGTGGCGGTGATGCTGCCCAACATCCCCGAGATGCTGGAAGTGCATTTCGGCGTGCCGATGATCGGTGCAGTGCTCAACCCGCTCAATGTGCGTCTGGATGCCGAAGCCATTGCCTTCATGCTGCAGCATGGTGAAGCCAAGGTGCTGATCACCGACCGCGAGTTCCATGATGTGATTCATGCCGCCATCGGCATGCTCGATCACCCGCCGCTGGTCATCGACGTCAATGACCCGGAATACGGTGAAGGCCAGGCCGTCAGCGACCTGGACTATGAAGCGCTGCTGGCCGAAGGCGATCCGGATTACGCCTGGCAGTGGCCGGCCGACGAGTGGCAAGCCATCTCGTTGAACTACACCTCCGGCACCACCGGCAACCCGAAAGGCGTGGTTTACCACCATCGCGGCGCGTACCTGAACTCGCTGGGCAACCAGATGACCTGGGCCATGGGCAACCATCCGGTGTACCTCTGGACCCTGCCGATGTTCCACTGCAACGGTTGGTGCTACCCGTGGATCATCACCGCAATGGCCGGCGTGCATGTGTTCCTGCGCCGCGTCGATCCGCAGAAAATCCTCACCCTGATCCGCGAGCATCAGATCACGCACCTGTGCGCTGCACCGATCGTGCTCAATGCCTTGGTCAACATGCCGGAATCGGCGAAAGCGGCCATCGATCACCCGGTCAACGCCATGGTTGCCGGCGCTGCACCACCGGCCAAAGTGATCGGCGCTGTCGAAGAGATGGGCATCAAGGTCACCCACGTCTACGGCCTGACCGAAACCTATGGCCCGGTAACGCTCTGCGCCTGGCATGCCGAATGGGATGAGTTGCCGCTGGAAGAACGAGCACAGATCAAATCCCGTCAGGGTGTGCGCTACCCGACGCTTGAAGGCGTGATGGTCGGCGACTCGAAGACCCTGGAACCGACCCCACGCGACGGTCAGACCATCGGTGAGATCTTCATGCGCGGCAACACTGTGATGAAGGGCTACCTGAAGAACCCGACCGCCACCGCCGAAGCGTTCGAAGGCGGCTGGTTCCACACCGGCGACCTGGCGGTGTGTCATCCCAACGGTTATGTCGAGATCAAGGACCGGCTCAAGGACATCATCATTTCCGGCGGCGAGAACATTTCCACCATCGAACTGGAAGGCGTGCTCTATCGCCATCCGGGCGTGATGGAAGCCGCCGTGGTCGCCCGTCCCGATGAAAAATGGGGCGAAACGCCTTGCGCCTTCGTCACCTTGAAGGCCGATCACCAGGACGTGCGCGAGGCCGACATCATCAGTTTCTGCCGCGAGCACCTGGCCGGTTTCAAAGTCCCGCGCACGGTGATTTTCACCCTGTTGCCGAAAACATCCACCGGCAAGATCCAGAAGTACGTCCTGCGCGACAGGGCTAAAGCGCTCTAACCCGAACCGACGTTGTCCCCACCCGGCGGCAGGTGCCTTACCTGCCGCTTCGGGCTCGTGTACGCCGAATTCAGCCCCGTTCAAACGCCTATAACAACACATGTGGAGCCACCCATGATCGACATCCATTCAACCGATACCCAACGTTGCGAACGCATTCGGACCAATCCGAAGTTCCTGCAATTGGTCAGCAGCCGTTCGCGCCTGGCTTGGTCGCTGAGCGCTGCGGTGCTGGGCACTTACTACGGGTTCATGCTGGTCGTGGCGTTTGCCCCGCAGTGGCTGCATGCGCCGCTCGCCGAACATCGGATGTTGACCCTGGGTATGCCAGTGGGCGCGGCAATCATCATTTTTTCCTGGCTGCTGACTGGCTGGTACGTCTACCGCGCCAACACCCGCTTCGATGCACTGGGCGCCGCCATTCTCGAGGAGAGCAAGTAATGAACCTGCTTCGTAAGCTCGTCCTCGCCGCTGCCGGCCTGTTGCCGGCCTCCCTCGTCCTCGCTGCCCCGGCCGTGGGCGTGGTGGAAAAACAACCGCTGAACCTGCATGCCATCGGCATGTTCTTCGTCTTCGTGCTGGGCACGCTGGCGATTACCTGGTGGGCTGCGCGGCAAACCAAATCCACGTCGGACTTCTACACCGCGGGCGGTGGCATCACCGGGTTCCAGAACGGTCTGGCGATTGCCGGTGACTACATGTCCGCCGCCACGCTGCTGGGGCTGTCCAGCCTGGTATTCGCCAAAGGCTACGACGGCTTCATCTATACCATCGGCTTCTTTGTCGGCTGGCCGATCATCACCTTCCTGATGGCCGAGCGTCTGCGCAACCTGGGCCGCTACACCTTCGCCGACATCGTGTCCTATCGCCTGGATCAGAACAAAGTGCGGATCTTCGCCGCGTTCGGTTCACTGACGGTGGTGTGCTGCTACCTGATCGTGCAGATGGTCGGTGCCGGTCAATTGATCAAATTGCTGTTTGGTCTCGATTACCCGGTTGCCGTGGTGATCGTTGGCGCATTGATGCTGGTCTACGTGATTTTCGGCGGCATGATCGCCACTACTTGGGTGCAGATCATCAAGGCTGTGTTGCTGCTCGCCGGCGGCACCACCCTCGCGGTGATGGCCATGTCGCAGTTCGGTTTCAGCTACGAAACCCTGGCCGACAAAGCCGTCCAGGCCCACGCTAGTGGCTGGAACATCATGGGCCCGGGCTCGATGCTCGCCGACCCGATCAACACCGCTTCGATGTCCCTGGGCCTGGTGTTCGGGATTGCCGGTCTGCCGCACATCCTGATGCGTTTCTTCACCGTGCCGAACGCCAAGGAAGCGCGTAAGTCGGTGTTCTACGCCACCGGTTTCATCGGCTTCTTCTTCCTCGTTGTGTGCACCCTGGGCTTTGCCGCGATGGTCATCATCGGCACCGACCCGCAGTACTACGTTAATGGTGAAGTCGGCGGTGCCTTGATCGGCGGCGGCAACATGGTTGCCATGCACCTGGCCAAAGCGGTCGGTGGCAACTTGTTCTTCGGTTTCCTCTCGGCGGTGGCCTTCGCCACCATTCTGGCGGTGGTGTCCGGGCTGGCCCTGGCCGGTGCCTCGGCAATTTCCCATGACCTCTACGCCACGGTGTTCAAAAAAGGCAAAGCCAGTCAGAAAGAGGAAATGCGTGTGACGCGCATGGCCACGGTTGGCCTGGGCATCATCGCGATTCTGCTGGGCATTCTGTTCGAGAAGATGAACGTTGCGTTCCTGGTGGGCCTGACCTTCGGCATCGCCGCGTCAACCAACTTCCCGGTGCTGATCATGGCCATGTACTGGAAAGGCCTGACCACCAAAGGCGCGATCATCGGCGGTTTCGCTGGCCTGATCTGCGCACTGGTGCTGGTGATCCTGTCGCCAGCCGTCTGGGTCACCGTACTCGGTCATGCCCAAGCGATTTTCCCGTACGACCACCCGGCACTGTTCTCCATGCCCCTGGCGTTCTTCGTGATCATCGTCGTCTCCAAACTCGACCGCAGCGTGCGGGCCGACAAGGAGCGTGATGCCTACGCCGACCAGTTCGTTCGCGCCCAGACCGGCCTCGGTGCCGCCAGCGCTTGCGCTCATTGATTGAAAGGGCACGGCCTGCCATTGCGGCGCCGTGCCCACCGCACACCTTTTGAGGTTCACGTTATGCCCGAATTCAACGCCCCGCTGCGCGACATGCGCTTTGTGCTGCATGAAGTGTTCGATGCCCCGGCCCTGTGGGCGCGCTTGCCGGCCTTGGCCGACAATGTCGACGCCGACACCGCTGACGCCATTCTTGAGGAAGCGGCGAAAGTCACCTCGCACCTGATTGCGCCGTTGAATCGCAGCGGCGACGAAGAAGGCGCCCAGTGGCTCGATGGCCAGGTCAGCACACCGATCGGCTTCAAACAGGCTTATGCCACCTTCATTGAAGGCGGCTGGGTGGGCCTTTCCGGCAACGCCGATTTCGGCGGCATGGGCATGCCGAAAATGCTCGCCGTGCAGTTCGAAGAAATGCTTTACGGCGCCAACTCAAGTTTCGCCCTGTATTCGGCATTGAGTTCCGGTGCCTGCCTGGCACTGGATGCCCACGCCAGCGAGAGCCTGAAAAAAATCTACCTGCCGCCGATGTACGAAGGTCGCTGGGCCGGCTCGATGTGCCTGACCGAAGCCCACGCCGGCACCGACCTGGGGATCATCCGCACCCGCGCCGAACCTCAGGCTGACGGCAGCTTCAGCATCACCGGCAGCAAGATCTTCATCACCGGTGGTGATCAGGACCTGACCGAAAACATCGTTCATCTGGTGCTGGCCAAACTGCCGGATGCGCCTGCGGGGCCGAAAGGTATCTCGCTGTTCGTCGTGCCCAAGGTGCTGGTCAATGCCGACGGTTCACTCGGCGATGCCAACGCCGTGAGCTGCGGTTCGATCGAACACAAGATGGGCATCAAGGCCTCGGCCACCTGCGTGATGAACTTCGACGGCGCCAGCGGTTGGCTGGTCGGCGAGGTCAACAAAGGCCTGGCGGCGATGTTCACCATGATGAATTACGAGCGCCTGTCCATCGGCATTCAGGGCATTGGCTGCGCCGAAGCGTCCTATCAGAGCGCCGTGGCGTATGCCCGTGAACGTGTGCAGAGCCGCTCCCCGACCGGTGCGATTGCCCCGGACAAAGTGGCTGACCCGATCATCGTCCACCCGGATGTGCGGCGCATGCTGCTGAGCATGAAAGCCATGACCGAAGGTGGCCGTGCGTTTGCCAGTTATGTAGGACAGCAACTGGACCTGGCGAAGTTTTCCGATGACGCCAAGGAGCGCGACAGCGCCCAGACCCTGGTCGCGCTGCTGACGCCAGTGGCCAAAGCGTTCTTCACCGACACCGGTCTGGAAAGCTGCATCAACGGCCAGCAAGTCTTCGGCGGCCATGGCTACATCCGCGAATGGGGCCAGGAACAATTGGTCCGTGACGTGCGCATCGCGCAGATCTACGAAGGCACCAACGGTATTCAGGCGCTGGACCTGCTCGGCCGCAAAGTGTTGGCCGATAGCGGCTTCGCGCTGCGTCAATTCACCGGGGAGATCCGTCGTTTCGCCCATCAGCCCGACGCGCCCTACTCCGTGCAACTGTTCGATGCCGTGCAGCGTCTGGAAAACCTCAGCGACTGGCTGCAAGACCAGGCCGCGACCAATCGCAACGAAATCGGCGCGGCTTCGGTCGAGTATTTGCACCTGTTCGGTTACGTCGCCTACGCCTGGCTCTGGGCGCGCATGGCCCAGGTCGCGAAGAAAAAACTCAGCGACGACCCCAAGTTCTACGGCGCGAAGATCGCCACCGCCGATTTCTACATCCGCCGCCTGCTCCCGCGCACGTTGAGCCTGGAGCATTCCATTCTCGCCGGCAGCGCCTCGTTGTACGGCCTGAGCGCCGAACAGTTCTAACGATTGAACCGACGCGGCGCCACGCTCCTCTCGATTCGGCGTCCGCGTTTTTTTATTGATAAGCCCTCGCCTGCCTGGCGAGGGCCGCGGGACCTGTCTTTCCATAATAAAAACAAAGGGGCTTCACCATGGACCGCAACACCCGCACCCTCGCTACCCGACTGTTACTGGCTGGCGGCGTCATCAGCCTCTCGGCCCCCGCTGCTGCGGACTTTGTCAAAGACAGCAAGGCCAGCCTCGAACTGCGCAACTTCTATTTCAACCGTGACTATCGCCAGGACAACGCCGCCCAATCCAAACAAGAGGAATGGGCCCAGGGTTTTCTGCTGCGCTATGAGTCGGGCTTCACCGACGGTTTGATCGGCGTCGGTTTCGATGCGATTGGCCTGGTCGGCGTCAAACTCGATTCCAGCCCTGATCGCGCAGGCTCCGGCCTGCTCAAACGCCATCGCGACACGAGCAAAGGGGCGCAGGACGAGTACGGCGAACTGGGTGTGACCGCCAAACTGCGCGCCTCCAAAAGCACCCTGAAACTCGGCACACTGCTGCCGAAACTGCCAACGGTATTGGCCAACGATTCTCGGCTGTTGCCACAAACCTTCAAGGGCGGTCAGTTGACCTCGCTGGAGATTGAAGGCCTGACGGCGGATGCCGGGCGGCTGACCCAGGTCAATCAGCGTGACTCCTCGGACTACGAGGACATGGGTATCACCCGCACCGGCGCCAAAGGCATCACCACGCGGCATGTCGACAGTGACAGCTTCGATTTCGCCGCCCTCAACTACAAGTGGACCAGCAATCTCGCCACCGGCTACAGCTACGGCCACCTCGACAATTTCTACAGTCAGCACCTGGTGAACCTGACCTACGTGATGCCGGTGACCACGGGGCAGTCGTTGAAAACGGACCTGCGTTTTGCTCGCTCCACGGATGATGGCGGCAGCAATGTCGACAACAATGCGATTGGCGCGATGTTCACCTACAGCCTCGGCGGGCATGCGTTTGGCCTGGGTTATCAAGGCATGAGCGGCGACACCGGTTTTGCCTACGTCAACGGCACCGATGCGTTCCTGGTGAACTTCGTGCAGATCGGCGACTTCGCCAGCAAGGACGAAAAGTCCTGGCAGGCGCGTTATGACTACAACTTTGCGGCCATGGGCGTGCCGGGCCTCACCTTCATGACCCGCTATATCACCGGCGACAATATCGACCTGGGCGGCAATCGTCCGCAAGGCAAGGAGTGGGAACGTGATACCGACATTGGTTATGTCGTGCAGAGCGGCCCGCTGAAGAATGTCGGCGTGAAATGGCGGAATGCAACGGTGCGGTCGACCAACTTTGGCAGTGATCTGGATGAGAATCGCTTGATTGTCAGCTACACCCTGCCGATCTGGTAACGATTCAGGCTTCACAAGGGGGACTCGCTTGGCGGCGGGTTCCCTTTTTTTCTTCAGGTTTTTCGTCGTGTCGGCGGCCCTCATCGCGGGCAAGCCCGCTCCCACAGGGATCTTCAGTGTCCCCAGATCCCTGTGGGAGCGGGCTTGCCCGCGATGGCGGCCTCAGAAGCACCGAAGATATTGCTCCCGACCTACCCCATCCCGCGGCAGTGGCCATAGTAGGTTAAGATGCCTGCAAACCAGGCTCGCCACGAGACGCCCCGCATGCCAGATAACAGTCGGAACACGCCCCGTCTGATCAAGAAGTACCCCAATCGCCGACTGTATGACACCCACACCAGCAGTCATTTGACGCTGGCGGATGTGCGCCAATTGGTCGTCGATAAAGTTGCGTTTCAGGTGGTCGATGCCAAGAGCGGCGAAGACCTGACGCGCAGCATCCTGCTGCAAGTGATTCTGGAAGCCGAAAGCGGCGGAGAGCCGATCTTCACCAGCGAGATGCTGATGGGGATTATCCAGTTCTATGGTCCGTACCAAGGCGCGCTCGGCAGCTACCTGGACAAAAGCATCCAGACCGTTATCGACATTCAGTCGCAGACCGGCGCGCAGTCGTCCGAGGCCTGGAGCGACTTCATGCATCAACAGGCCCCGGTCATGCAGGACCTGATGCGTCAGTATGTCGACCAGTCCAAGGCCTTGTACCTCAATACCCAGAACCTGTTCGGCATGTTTGGCGCCAAGCCGGGCACCGATAACGGGACGAAAAAAAATGGCGATGGGGAATAAACCCATCGCCATTGCTTGTGCAACTGGCCTGATATGACTTACTTGTTACCGCTGGTAGTCTTGGCGCCCGCTTCCGGTGCTGCTTTGGTGGCGGCGGCAGTGGCCGCGTCAAAATTGCTCTGAGCCACATCGGAAGCCTGTTTCACGGCTTTCTGTGCACTTTCAAACGCGGTACTGGCATTCGCCAGGCCCGACTTGAAGGCCGCCACGACTGGCTCGGAACCGGCCGGTGCATTCTTGCTGATCGATTCAACGAACTCATTCACCTGCTGGGTGCCCGCCTCGACTTGACTCGCCGTCAGTTTGGCGATGTCCGACTGCGTGCCCACGATCAGCGCTTGAACCTGACGATTGAACTCGGCCAGACGTTCGCTCTGCGCGCTCGGCTGGGTGAACGACGCCTGCAAATCAGCAAAACCTTGTGGATCACGCACGGCCAACAGCTTGCGAACGCCTTCGAAGTGCTCTTCGGTGGAGTCACGCAGTGCCTTGAACTGCAACTGGCTCAGCTGTTCAACGCTGGCGAAGACTTTGCCGCTGATCTGCTGCAAAAGATCGAGGTTGGCTTTCTGAGCGGTTTGCAGTTTTTCCGAATTGAAAAAAGACATGCTTGAATCTCCTGGTACTTAAAGGCCCGGATGGACCTGAGGACGCGAAGCGATCCTGCCAGCCATCGCGTTAGGTTGAATATTGCAGCGCACAAAACAATTTGGCAACGGCTATTTTGTGCAGCGCACAATAAAGTTCGCTTCCTTGACCTACATTCCCTATACACTCGTGATAATCGAACGGCCGGCTTGGTTTCTAGTAGTCAGGGCGACGTTCCCACGCAGGGTGTCAGGAGTCCACGATGGGTCAGGAAGAAAATATTGCGCTGCACGATGAAGGGTTCTCTGCTCCATCCGGTTTGTTCGAGCATCTGAACCATCTGCAGCGCCTCAACACCCGCAACGTTCTTGACGCCGTGCAACAGCGCCAGGCCAAAACCTACGCGCCTTCAAGCCTTGGGTTGCTCAAACAGCCAACCGCCGCAGACTGGCAGGAATACCTCACCGACCTTGGCCAACGTAGCGTGCTGTTCTGGGACACCTTGCGTCAGCGCGGCGACAACACCCTGGCCCATGAACGCGCCGGGTATCCGCTGCTGCTCAAGTTCAACCATCAAACCCTGGTCGCCGGCGAAGACCTGCCGCGCCCGGTCAACTACTCGTTGTTGCAGATCCTCGCGGGCCCCGGGCAACAGCTCGACAGCAAAAAGCAGCCGGTGATCATCATTGACCCGCGCGGCGGCCACGGCTCGGGGATCGGCGGTTTCAAACAGGATTCGGTGATCGGCGAAAGCCTGCGCGCCGGCCACCCGACCTATTTCATCTCGTTCAGCCATTCACCACGCCCGGGCCAAACCCTGGCGGACATCGTTGAAGCCCAGGCGCGGTTTATCGAAGAGGTCAGCGCCCGGCATCCCGCCAGCGCCAAACCCGTGGTCATTGGCAATTGCCAGGCTGGTTGGGCATTGATGGGCCTGGCGGCGACCCGCCCGGAACTGCCGGGACTGATCATCGTCAATGGTGCACCGCTGTCGTATTGGGCTGGCGTCAATGGCCGCAATCCGATGCGCTACACCGGCGGTTTGCTGGGCGGTGGCTGGATGGCGCGCCTGGGCAGCGACCTGGGCAATGACCGTTTCGACGGCACCTGGCTGGTGAGCAATTTCGAAAGCCTCGACCCGGCCAACGCCTTGTGGGGCAAGTACTACCACCTGTTCAGCGAAGTCGACAGCGAGGCCCCGCGCTTCCTGGATTTCGAACGCTGGTGGGGCAGCCCGACCCTGCTCAATGGCGAAGAGATCGAGATGATTGTCGACGACCTGTTCATCGGCAATCAGTTATCGGGTGGCCTCGGGCGCAAGAGCAGCGGGCTCGACCTCAAACGCATCGAAGTGCCGGTGGTGGTGTTTTGCTCCTATGGCGACAACATTACTTCGCCGCAGCAGGCGCTGGACTGGATCATCGACGTCTATCCCAGCGACCTCGCCCTGCAAAATGCCGGTCGCACCATTGTTTACCTGCGGCACGCGAGCATTGGTCATCTGGGCATCTTTGTTTCCGGCGAAGTCGCGCGGCGTGAACACCGCGAATTGCTGGGAGCCGTCGACGCGATCAACGAACTGCCGGGCGGTCTCTATGAAATGCTCATCGATGACCTGCCGGAAAATTCGCCAACGCCGTACGCCGTGCGTTTCGAGCCACGGCGTATCACCGACATCCATGGTGAAGTGCAGCCGGCCCGTGACGACGATCGCGAATTCGCGCTAGTCGAGCGTGCCTCCGATTTCAACAACACGCTTTACGACGGATGTGTACGGCCGTGGTTGCGTCAGTTAATCAACGAGCCGACCGCCGAAATGATGCGCAAGGCACACCCGTTCCACCAGCAACAAGTGATGTGGAACAGCCTGAACCCGGCGCTCTGGTGGCTGGCTGGCAGTGCCGCCCAGGTGAGCAAGGATCGCCATCCGGCGAGCCCGTCCAATCCGTTGCTGGCCTGGCAGGATCTGTTTTCCAACCAGATTCAGGACGCCTTGAACGGCTATCGGGACCTGCGTGATGCCGCTCAGGAAATGAGTTTTTACGGCGTGTATGGCCTGCTCAACTGCCTCAGCGGCAACACATCGGCGCGCGATCTCCACGCGCATGCCGAGCAGCACGATAAAGTCCTGATTGAACGCCTTCAGGACGCCCTGCCCCTGGGCGGTTTGATGGAAGCCTTGATCCGGATCCTGTTTCTGCTGGGCCGCGACAGCGATCAGCCAGGCAAGCAAAGCGTCGAGAAACTGATCCTGCAATTGCAGGTGCTGCTGCAGGACTACAGCGCCGAGCCACTCGACCTGCGCGAAACCCTGCGCCTGCAAAAACTCCTGGTCGCCACCCACCCACAGGAAAGCCTGCACAGCTTGCCCCTGATTCTGGCCGAGGTCGAAGAACGCCAACAGGTGCTGGCGGCCGTCGCCAATTTGCTCCCGGAATTGCTGACCAGCGGCGCAGATAACCCGTTCTGGTGTGAGCTGCACACGCTGCTTGATGTGCCGCTGCCGGGTTTCAACCTGACTCAACCACCGGGTGAAGCCGATGTTGTCGAGGAGAAAGCCCCGGCGACAAATCCGGAGCCGATCAAGACGAAAACACCGGTGGTCGTACCAGAGCCCGTCAAACAAAAGGCCCCGGCGGTTGTCGCTGAGCCGATTGCTCCGGTAACGCCGACCAAAACGCGCAAACCGGCCAAGGTCAAAAAAGGCGCGAAGAAACCTCCTGCACCCTGATGAGCAACCTGTAGGAGCGAGCTCTGTGGCGAGGGGATTTATCCCCGTTGGGCTGCGAAGCGGCCCCAAAATCGAAAACCGCGGTGTATCAGGTGCACCGCGCACAATGGTTTTACGACTGCTTCGCAGCCGAACGGGGATAAATCCCCTCGCCACAAAAGCGCGCTCCACAGAGGATTCGTTGTTTACAAAATGTTAGAGCAGTTCACCGCGTCACACCGGCGCGGTTTCCTCGATCTCGAACGATACATCGGAGCGATACTGCCCCGGTGTCATGCCAAACCAGCGGGTACAGGCTTTGTTGAAGCTGCTGTGGTCATGAAAACCAAGGAGATACGCGACATGCTTCATGTTGAAGTGAGAATGGCGCAGGTAGAAATCGGCCAATTGCCGACGCACCGCGCTCAGCACGTCCTTGAATTGTGTCCCTTCCTTCTCCAGCGCCCGTTGCAGCGTGCGCTTGCTGATGTTCAAGGCGGCTGCGATCGACTCCATGTCGCACTGCCCCTGGCCCTGACTCAAGCGCTCGGTAATCAGCGCGCGAATCCGCCCGACAATGCAAAAACCGAACAGCAGGTCCAATTGCGCCTCGGCAAAACTGTCATGCAGCACCGCCAGCGCTTCGTTGGCCATGCTCAGCGGTCGCATCAGCTCCTGCCCGTCAAACAGAATGCTGTCGTAAGGCGCGTCGAATTGCAGGTTGGGGCCAAACAGGCGTCGATGCTCGGAAATGTCTTCGGGCTCGGGATAAGTGAACTCAACGCTCAAGGGATGCGGTGCGTCGCCGCCCAACAGTTTGCGGCAAAAACTCAGCAATGACGCCAGAGCGGCATCGGTGTACTGGCGCGGTTTGACCGAACCATGCTGTTGATGGTCGAGGCTGGACAACCGGTAATGTTGCTGTTCCGCGGTAAAGAAAAGACTGAACCCGGTGCCAATCAACGGACTGAAACGAACCAGGCGTTCAAGGGCCTTTTTCAGATTCAGGCTGGACATCATGGTGTAGCCGATGATCTGAAAGCTGCCGGGGTGAAAACTGCCATAGGCCCGTAAGCCAATGTCCGGATCGCTCGAGGCCTCAGCGGCCAGGCCCCAGAGTCGATAAATGGCCTTTCGCTCGCAAAACGCTCCTGGTTTGTTCGCGAGATCAATGTCTAGTCCAGCCTCCCGACACAGACTGGCGACATCCAGTCCTTGAGCCGAGAGCGTATTTACCAGCACGCTGGCATAGCCTGAACTCATTCTATACATGGCGTCCTCAATGACCTGTGGAACCGAACATCCTGTCCGGAGCCATGACTGATCTGCGATGAAGCAAAATTCTAACGGGTTGTTTCGTTGCCAATATTGATCCCAGTATAGGTACTCCTCACTTTTCGCCAGTGTTTCGAGCCATTCGTCGCCCCGATGCAACTAAACCGCTCGTGGCACCGTTGGACACCACGCCGTCACCTCCCAACACTTCCGCATCCCCCGCCAATACCGAACAATCGCCCATCTTGCAGCGCAAAAACAAAAAAGGAACGGAGCTTATGAAGTCGCTTGGTCGTATTGCGTTGGTCACAGGTGGTATGGGTGGGATTGGCACGGCGATAAGCCAGCGCCTGTACAAGGAAGGATTCAAGGTCATCGTCGGCTGTAGCGCCGATTCCGCCCGCAAGAATGATTGGATTGCCACTCAACTGGCGGCCGGTTATCAGTTCGAATGCGTCTACGGCGACATCACCGATTGGGAGTCGACGCGCAAGGCCTTCGAGATGGCGCGCGAACAGTTCGGCCCGATCGATGTGCTGGTCAACAACGCCGGCATCACTCGCGATGCCTCCTTTCGCAAGCTGACGCCCGAGGACTGGAACGCGGTCATCGGCACCAACCTGAGCGGCGTATTCAACACCACCAAGCAGGTGATTGAAGGCATGTTGGCCAAGGGCTGGGGACGGGTGATCAATATTTCCTCGATCAACGGTCAGCGCGGCCAGTTCGGCCAGACCAACTACAGCGCGGCCAAGGCCGGCATCCACGGCTTCACCATGGCCCTGGCGCGGGAAGTGTCCGGCAAGGGCGTGACCGTCAACACCGTCTCCCCGGGTTACATCCAGACCAGCATGACCGCGGCCATCCGCCCGGACATCCTCGACACCATGATTGCGGCCACCCCGGTCGGGCGCCTCGGCCAACCCGAAGAAATCGCTTCGATCGTTGCCTGGCTGGCTTCCGATGAATCGGGCTACAGCACCGGCGCCGACTTCTCGGTGAACGGCGGCATGAACATGCAGTAGACCGATCAGGGCAAGGACGCCCTGTTCCCGCTGGACAAAATTTTAATGAGGTCACGCATGAACGAAGTCGTAATCGTTGCCGCTACACGTACCGCCATCGGCAGTTTTCAAGGGGCCTTGTCGGCGATTCCAGCCACCGAGCTGGGCGCCGCGGTGATTCGCCGTCTGCTGGAAGAAACCGGTCTGGACGGCGCGCAAATTGATGAAGTGATCCTCGGCCAGGTCCTCACCGCAGGCTCGGGGCAAAACCCGGCACGCCAGACGGCGATCAAGGCCGGCCTGCCCTTTACCACCCCTGCCCTGACCCTGAACAAGGTTTGCGGCTCGGGCCTCAAGGCTGTTCAGCTTGCCGTTCAAGCGATCCGTTGCGGCGACGCCGAGCTGGTGATTGCCGGCGGTCAGGAAAACATGAGCCTGGCGCCGTATGTGCTGCCCAAGGTACGCACCGGTCTGCGCCTGGGTCATGCGCAATTGCAGGACAGCGTGATTCAAGACGGTTTGTGGGACGCCTTCAACGACTACCACATGGGCATCACCGCTGAGAACCTGGCCACGAAGTACAGCCTCAGCCGCGAAGATCAGGACGCCTTCGCCGCCGCCTCGCAACAGAAAGCGGCCGCCGCCATCGAAGCGGGCTACTTCAAGGGGCAAATCACCCCGATCCTGATCCCTCAGCGCAAGGGCGATCCGCTGGTGTTCGATACGGATGAACAACCGCGCCCGGGCGGCACGCTGCAAGCATTGAGCAACCTCAAACCGGCGTTCCAGAAAGACGGCAGCGTGACCGCCGGCAATTCGTCGACCCTCAACGATGGCGCCGCCGTGTTGCTGCTGGCCAGCGCCGCCAAGGCCCAAGCCCTCGGCTTGCCGGTGCTGGCGCGCATCAAGGCTTACGCCAGCGCAGGCGTCGACCCGTCGATCATGGGCATCGGCCCGGTACCGGCCACTCGCCTGGTGCTGGAGAAAGCCGGCTGGAGCCTGGACGACCTCGACCTGATCGAAGCCAACGAAGCGTTCGCCGCGCAATCGCTGGCGGTCGGCAAAGAACTGGGCTGGGACACGAACAAGGTCAACGTCAACGGTGGCGCGATTGCGCTGGGTCATCCGATCGGCGCGTCAGGCGCGCGGATTCTGGTGTCGCTGGTGCACGAACTGATTCGCCGTGACGGCAAAAAAGGCTTGGCCACGTTGTGCATCGGTGGCGGCCAAGGCGTCAGCCTGGTCATCGAACGATAAAAACAAGAAACACAGGACTGCTTGCTTGACTGCTGACGCGGTGCCGAATTCCGGCACCGCGGTTTTTTTTCGCCCGGTTTTGCGATGTGGGCAAGGAGTTCCATGGACAATAACGCGCACACTTTCAACACCTTCTGGTCCGGCCAAGTCCCGTTCATTGCCTCCTTTGCAGTGCAACAATTACGCCTGTGGGTCAGCACCAATCCATGGTTCACCGGCCAGGAATACGAAGAGTGGTTCGACCTGCCGCGCACCACCCTGGAAAGCCTGCAAACCGAGTATCAAACCCAATGGGGTGATCTGGGCCAGCGGCTGCTGACCGGCCAGCCGTTCTCCTTTGAAGATCGACGTTTTGCCAGCGGCAACTGGAGCACGCCGCTGTTCGGCTCCCTCGCCGCGTTCTACCTGCTCAATGCCGGTTTCCTGCTGAAGCTGCTCGATAAACTGCCGATCAAAGACAAGAAACCCCGCCAGCGCCTGCTGTACCTGGTGGAGCAAGCGATTGCCGCCGGAGCCCCCAGCAACTTTTTGGCGAGCAACCCCGATGCCTTGCAGCGCGTCGTCGACACTCAGGGTGGCAGCCTGTTCACCGGCCTGTTGCACCTGGCCAGCGACCTGCAGGAAGGCAAGATGCGCCAGTGCGACAGCGGCGCCTTCACCGTCGGCGTCGACCTGGCCAATACGCCCGGCGAAGTGGTGTTCGAGAACGAACTGTTCCAGCTGATTCAGTACTACCCGCAAAGCGAAACCCAGTACCGGCGCCCGGTGTTCATCGTCCCGCCGTCGATCAACAAGTACTACATCCTCGACCTGCGCCCGGACAATTCGATGGTTCGCCATCTGTTGCAACAAGGCCACCCGGTGTTCCTGATGTCGTGGCGCAACTTCGATCAGGCGCACGCCGGCACCACCTGGGATGACCTGATCGAAACCGGCATCATCAAAGGCCTGCAAGTGACCCGCGAGATCAGCGGCGAGCAACGTCCCAACTGCGTTGGCTTCTGCATCGGCGGCACGCTGTTGAGTTCGGCGCTGGCCGTACTGGCGGCGCGCGGCGACAAGGACATCGGCAGCGTGAGCCTGTTGACCACCTTCCTCGATTACCTCGACACCGGCCCTATCGACATCTTCGTCGACGAGCAACTGGTGGCCTACCGCGAGCGCACCATCGGCGGCCTGGATGGCCCCATCGGCCTGTTCAAGGGCGAGGACATGGGCAACACCTTCTCGCTGCTGCGCCCCAACGATTTGTGGTGGAACTACAACGTCGACAAATACCTCAAGGGCCAGAAGCCGATTCCCCTTGACCTGCTGTTCTGGAACAACGACAGCACCAACCTTCCAGGCCCGATGTACTGCTGGTATCTGCGCCACACCTACTTGCAGAACGATCTGAAATCCGGCGAGCTGGACTGCTGCGGGGTCAAACTCGACCTGCGCGCTATCGATGCGCCGGCGTACATCCTCGCAACGCATGATGATCACATCGTGCCGTGGCGCAGCGCTTATGCCAGCACCCAATTGCTCTCCGGGACCAAGCGCTTTGTGCTGGGTGCCTCCGGGCATATCGCCGGGGTCATCAACCCGCCGGCCAAGGAAAAACGCCATTACTGGACCAACAATCGGGTCACGAAGGACCCTGAAACCTGGTTCATGAATGCCCAGGAACATGCCGGTAGCTGGTGGAATGACTGGTTCGTCTGGCTCGCAGAGCAGTCCGGCGAGCGCCAGGCTTCCGTGCTGCACACGGGCAACGCGCAATACACGGCGATTGAATCGGCACCCGGGCGTTATGTGATGCAATGACAGACTGCCCCGCACACTGACCGGTAGTGTGCGGGGCCGTTCTTCACGCGTCCTCGCAAAAATCCCAAACACAGCACATCGACTCAATATCCCCGCCCGAATCTACGCAACCATGGCCTCCTCACTCACCCGTAAGGACCTCGCCATGACCATCGCCAAAGCCGTTCCCGGCAAAACCCTGCTGACCCCGACCGACCACACCCTGATCATGATCGACCACCAATCGCAGATGTCCTTCGCGACCAAGTCGATCGACGCCGTCACCCTGCGCAACAACGCCGCACTGGTGGCCAAGGCCGCGCGGGGCTTCAAGGTCTCGACCATCCTCACCACCGTCGCCGAGAAGAGCTTTTCCGGGCCGATCTTCGACGAAATCAAGTCAGTGTTCCCGGAACACAACGTCATCGACCGCACCAGCATGAACACCTGGGAAGACGAGCGCATCGCCGTTGAAGTCAACGCCTTCGGCAAACAGAAAATCGTCCTCGCCGGCCTGTGGACCTCGGTGTGCATCGTCGGCCCGGCGCTGTCGGCCATCGACCAGGGTTTCGAGGTCTACGTGATCGCCGATGCCTGTGGCGACGTCAGCACCGAAGCCCATGAAATGGCCATGCAGCGCATGATCCAGATCGGCGCCCGCCCAATGACCTCGCTGCAATACCTGCTCGAACTGCAGCGCGACTGGGCGCGTACCGAGACCTACGAAGAAACCGTGAAAACCTCGATTGCCAACGGTGGCTCCTATGGTCTTGGCCTGATCTACGCCAAAACCATGTTCGGTGCCTCGGAAGGCCACTAAGCGCTTTTCCTGTAAATAGCCAGCGACTGCGGACATTGCGCAGTCGTTGCTTTGTGGTGATTGACGATGAAGTTTCGCAAGCAAGTCCTTTCCTTTTGGTTGTCGATGCTATTCGCCGGAACCGCCTTGGCGGATGAACCCGCACAAGGGTTTGTGGATGGCGCGACGCTTGATGTACTCAGCCGTAACTTCTACCTCAACAGCGATTACCGCTCCCCTTCGCCGACAGGCAAAAGCTATAAAGCGGAATGGGCTCAAGGCTTTATCAGCACTTTTGAATCCGGTTTCACACCCGGCACGCTTGGTTTTGGCCTGGATGCCCATGCCTTTTGGGGGTTGAAACTGGATGGCGGCAAGGGGCATTCCGGAACCGGATTGCTGCCCGTCAATGATGACGGTCGTAGCGAAGACAGCTATTCCAGTGGCGGCGGCGCGCTGAAAATCAGAGCCTCGCGAACCACTTTGGCCTTCGGTGAAATGATGGTGGAAACCCCGGTGTTCGACACCGCGGACAAACGCCTGCAACCGGAATACGCCACAGGCTTGCTGCTGAACAGCCGCGAAATCGATGACATGAATCTGGTGGCCGGTCATTTCACAGCGTTCAAGAACCAGGACAGTTCTTCGGGCAAGGGCAACTTCTACGGCTACGGTGCCAACACCGAGGCCGGCGGCATTACGTTTCTCGGCACCGACCTGTTTACCCAACGCCCCGTCGGCGGCGCGCTCTACGCTTCAGAACTGACCGACACCTGGCACCAGTATTACGCCAACCTGCACCTGAAGCAGCCCGGGGTGTTGCTTGACGCCAACCTCTACCACACGCAGGACACCGGCAAAGCGTTGGCCGGCGCCATCGACAACACCGCGTTCAGCCTCTCGGGCAAGTACACCGTCGCGGCGCATGCCTTCACCCTGGCGTATCAAAAAATCAATGGCGACACGCCGTTCGATTTTGTCGGCGGCGATTCGATCTACCTCGCCAACTCGATCAAATACGCCGACTTCAACGGCGCCCACGAACGCTCGTGGCAGGCACGCTACGACCTCGATTTGAGCACCTTCGGGATACCCGGCCTGAATTTCATGACGCGCTACGTCATGGGCAGCCAGATCGACGGCACCCATGCGCCCAAGGGCGGCGCCTACAACCCTTTTGATGAGTCCATCGGTAACTATGTGCCACAACAAGGCGATGGTGGCCGGCATTGGGAACGCGACATCGACCTGCGCTACATCGTGCAGTCCGGTAAGGCCAAGGGGTTGTCCCTGCAACTGTCCCATGTGTCGCATCGGGCTAATACGGCGCAGGCCGGCGATGACATTGATCGGGTGTACGTGGTCATCCAGTACCCGCTGAACGTCGGGCATCTGTGAGGGGAATGTAATGCAGTGACCACCGTCCCAGAGTGGGAGTGGGCTTGTGTGGTGAGGGGATTTATCCCCCTCACCACAAAGGCTCGCTCCCACAGGAGATCAATGGCGCTGGAAATGGCGGAAGGCAGCCGGAGTCGAACCTGCCCGGGAACGGATGCCGTCCCCAACCGGGTTTGAAGCCCGGCCGCGCCACCGGGCGCGATTGCCTTCCTTGAAGTCAGTTGTCTGATCGTTGCGCCAAGGCATTGTCGAGACGCAGATGGCGCTTGTCGCCAAAGCGTCGGGTCAGGCCCAGCCGGTCGAAGTATTCGAGAATCTGGATGCTGCGCTTACGGCCAAGGCCCACTGCATCGCGAAACGCCGCGACCTGAATCACCGGGTCCTGCGCGGCCAGTTGCACAAGCATAGCCGCCAATCGGCGGATGATTGCGTCGGTGTAGAACAGGTCGCGGACGACTTGATGCACCAATCCCAACCTCGCCATTTTGCGCAGCAGCAGGCGCACCGCCGCTTCGTCATGACCAAGATCACGCACCCAAGGGGCATTGAACCCGGCCTGTTCGAACACCGGCTGCAGCTGTTGCCACAGGGCTTCATTGTCTTCACTCAAGCGCACCTGATGCTCGGGCAAATGCAGCCACGGCCCGCTGGTATGCAGGGCGCCGCTGGCGAGCAGTTCGTCGAGCAGGCTGATGAAGGTCGGACGGTCCAGCGCAGTGCCGGTGAAGCGGCGCAGGCGATCCCGGTCGGGTCCCATCTGGTCGGGTTCGAGTTGGTGGAAGCGTGCCAGCTGTTCCAGCAACGGCACTTTCAGGGACTCCCAGCGGTCAGCGCTGAACAGCAACGGCCCTTGGCGTGTATCGATCAAACGGACATTGGCGGGCAGCACCCAGGTGTCACGCGGCCGGTTGAACTGGCGCTCAAGGCGCTGCGGATCGAGCCCGGTTTCACTGTTCAGCAATAACGCAGGCAGGACATCTTCCAGAGCATCATGGGTGGCGAGCGCCTGGAGCTGGGCCAATCGCTCGGGACTGCGGCGGTGTCGGGTCGGCGCGAACGGGTCGAGCACCCGACCGCCGCCGAGGGTGCGTTGGGCACTTTGGTCACGCAGAATCAAAGGATCGCCCTTCACCGCCTGCACTGGGGCGTTCAGCAGGATTTGCGCGAACATACGCTCGGCTGGCGCAACGCTGGCACCTTCCAGCAGCGCTATTCGCCCGGTGACGTCCTGAGTCCCCACGTGAACATGCACCGGCTGAAAATGCTCGAAGGGCTTGGCTTCGCTGGTCAGCAACTGCATATCGATGTCCAGCCGCTGGGTCGGCGCATACAGCCACTCCGCCACCAGCCAGTGACCCCGGTGAATCTGCTCCAGTGAAAGACGCTCGGCGCTCAGGTTAAGCGCGACTCGCTGGCCCGCAAATGCGCTGTCCGCGGCTTGATTTTGCGCATGCAAGCCACGTACGCGCACGGTTTTTCCTAGCGGACCGAGCATCAGCGTGTCGCCCACAACAACCTGGCCCGACAGTGCGGTGCCGGTCACCACGATACCGGCACCGGCCACGCTGAAGGCACGATCAATCGCCAGCCTAAAACCGCCGCTCGTGCTGCGCTGAAGGACATCACGCTGCGCATCCAATAAGGCCTGACGCAAAGCCTCGACGCCCTCCCCGGTCACGCTCGACAGCGCAATCTGCGGCGCGCTGGCAAAAGGTCCGGGCGCCAGTAAGGTTTCGATCTGCTCGCGCACGGCCTGCACGCGGGCAGGATCGACCCGGTCGCATTTGCTGATCGCCACCAAGGCTCGAGGGATGCCCAGCAGTTCGACGATCGCCAGATGTTCGCGGGTCTGCGGCATGACGCCGTCATCCGCGGCGACCACCAGCAACACCAGATCGATGCCCTGGGCACCGGCCAGCATGTTGTGGGTGAAGCGTTCATGACCAGGCACGTCGATAAAACCGGTCAATGCCGCGCCCGGTTCCAACGCCGCGTAGAGATAGCCGAGGTCGATGGTCATGCCCCGTTCGCGTTCTTCCCGCCGACGGTCGCCGGCCTGGCCGGTCAAGGCCTGGAGCAATAACGTCTTGCCGTGGTCGATGTGCCCGGCAGTGCCGACGATCACCCCGGCACCTGCAATTGATCGAGTTGCGCCAGCCACGCGGCTTCGTCATCCAGTTGGCGCAGGTCGAGCCACAGCGCGTCGTCGTCAAGTCGGCCCAGCACCGGAATGGCCAGCTGACGAAACGCGGCCTCAAGGTTCAGCAATTGCCGTCCGCGCAGGCGCTTGCTGACCTGTGGTCGCAGGCATAAAGCGGCGCTCGGCAGACGCGCCACCGGTTGGCTGCCGCTGCCGATCATGCCCAGCGCCGGCAGCGCGCTGACGGTCCAGCCATCGCCCACGGCCTGCGCCAATGACGGTTGCAGGCGTTCGGCTTGAGCAAGGATGTCGGCTTGCGGTCGGGTCAGCAGGCGCAGGCTCGGCAGCCGTTCGGCCAGTCGATCAGGATTGCGGTACAGACCCAATACCGCTTCGAGGGCCGCCAGCGTTAATTTGTCGACCCGCAGCGCACGCTTGAGCGGATTCTTTTTGATCTTCGCAATCAGGTCTTTGCGACCCACGATCAACCCGGCCTGAGGGCCGCCGAGTAATTTGTCGCCGCTGAAGGTGACGATGTCCGCGCCATCGATCAGCGCCTGGCGCACCGTGGGTTCGGCGGGCAAACCCCAGCGCGTCAGGTCCAGCAAACTGCCGCTGCCGAGGTCTTCGAGCAGTGGCAGACCGTGCTTATGCGCCAGCGCAGCCAGCTCGGCCGTCGGCACCCGGGCGGTGAAGCCTTCAATGGCGTAATTGCTCGCATGCACCCGCATCACCAGGCCACTGCGCGGGCCGATTGCGGCCTCGTAATCCCGGGCATGGGTGCGGTTGGTGGTGCCGACTTCATGCAGCCGTACGCCGGCCCGGGCCATGATGTCGGGAATGCGGAAGGCGCCGCCGATTTCGATCAGCTCGCCCCGGGAAATGATCCCTTCCTTGCGCGCGCCCAGGCTATTGAGCGTCAGCAGCACGGCGGCGGCATTGTTGTTGACCACGGTCACCGCTTCGGCGCCGGTCAGTTCGCGGATCAGGCCTTCGATCAGGTCGTCACGGTCGCCGCGTTTGCCGCTGTGCAGGTCGAATTCCAGATTGAGCGGATAACGGGCGGCCATTTGCACGGCTTCGATGGCTTCGTCCGGCAACAACGCCCGACCGAGGTTGGTGTGCAGCACCGTGCCGGTGAGGTTGAACACCCGGCGTACGTGGCTGCGATGCCGCAGGGCCAGGCGCTCGCCGGCTCTGCCGGCCAAGACTTCGGGAGTGAGTTCAATGGCGTCGAGTTGGCTTGAAAGCACCGGCTCGCGCAGGTCATCGAGCAACTGCCGCAGACTGGCCAGCAGCGCGTCACGCCCGTAACGCTCGGCCAAAGGCTGACACGCCGGGTGGCGCAGCAAACTGTCGATGGAAGGCAGCCGCAAGGCTGGGCTGGCGGATCTGGCAGGCATCAGGCGCTCCCGCAAACGTTGACTGTCGCGCCTGAGTGTAGCCGTTGTGCTTAGTCGCCTCCGGGTGCCAGCAGAAGATTTGGCGCCGGGCGCACGTAGCCTTCCTGTTCCAGCCGCATGTCCAGCATCAGGCTGGTCAGGTCAGTGGAAAGCGCTTCGGCTTCGGCGTCGTTTTCCAGGTACAGCAGTTTCAGGTAGCTGTGGCAGCCGGGGCAGGTTTCGGCGCGCAATGGCGCTTGATTGGCGGCATGGCGGTCGTCATCGAGGCTGACGTATTCCAGGCCTTTGCTTTGTTCGCAATACACGCATTTGACCCGCACCACGTGCCATTCGCAGGCGCACAACGAACACACCAGATACCGCAAACCGTTGTGTTTGCCACGGTGACGGATGACTCCGGCCATGGCCGGCGAACCACAGGCCGGGCACTGGCTGAGGCTGTCGCCGGGTTTCAGTACGAGGTTTGGCGTACTCAGTAGCCAGTGACTAAAAGCGGCTTGCAATGCCGCGCCGAGGAACGGCACCAGCGCCGCCGGCAGCATCGAATATTGGCCGCTGACCAAGGCGATTGCCCAGGCTTTGCGTTGCCCGCTATTGGCGTTGCGCAAGGTGGCGACGGCTTTCTCGACAGCAGAGTGTGGCGATGGCGAGTATCGCTGCAACAAGGCATCGAGATACGCCAACCAGGTGTCCTCGCGCACCAGACTGTCGGCGGCGAACGGTGGCAAACCGTGTTGTTGGCACACTTGAAGGCGTTCAGGATCAAGCGGGTTAGTCAACGGTGGATCGTCCAACAGGTTCTGCTGGGCGCGGCACAGGTCGATCACCAGTCGCAGGTAATCAGCCAGCGGGTGCCCTTCCGCGAGTTTCTCCAGACGCAACGCCCGCAACGCGAACAGGTTGCTCGGTGGCAGGTGCAGGAACGGTGGTGAACCCGCCGCCGCTTCGATCTCTCCCGGCTCAAGAATCGTCGCCAAGTCGTTATCCTTTTTTGTTGATCGGCGGATCAGGGTGCTCGTCCCGGGTCACTTCCCGATACCAGAGTTCATGATGTTTTCTCGCCCAAGCCCGGCTGACCCCGCCATGCACCATGGCGCTGACCGAGCCTTTGATCCAGAGGCCGGCGTAGATGTGGATGATGATGCTCAGCACCAGCACAAAACCGGCCACTGCATGCAGCAGCATCGCCCAGCGAATCGAGGTGATGCCGAAGTATTCGCTGAAATATGCACGCCAGATCACCAACCCGCTGAACAGCAACACCAGCATGCACAGCAGCAAGATCCAGAACAGCAGTTTCTGCCCCGGGTTGTACTTGCCGATGGGCGGCACGTCCTCTTCTTCGTTGCGCATCACCCGCCCGACGCGCCGGAGCCACAAGCGGTCATTGCTGATAAAGAAATTCGCTCGAAAGAACTGGATCACCAGACCAAGGAACAGCACAAACATCACCACCCCCATGAACGGGTGCAGGATGCGCGTCCACGGTCCGCCGCCGAACAGATGGCTGAGCCAGAACAGCGCCGGATGAAACAACGCCAGCCCCGACAGCGCCGCCATGAAAAACAGAATCGCCACCAGCCAGTGATTGGTACGCTGGTTCGAGGTGTAGCGCAGGATCTGTCTGCGGATCATGGTCTGTCCTCCCCGCGCGGATCAAAGGTGTGCACCGATGGATCGACTTCATGCACCGCCGGGTCGTTGAGCGGCGGCAACTCATCCTCTTCAACCACTTGCGGGCCGACGCGCACGTAGTGGAAGAACCCGGCCAGCACCGCCAGGCCCATCGCCAGCAAGCCCAAGGGTTTGCTCACACCCTTCCACAATTCCACCAACGGGCTGATCGTCGGGCTGCCCGGCAAACCGGCGTAGAGCGTCGGCGTGTCCGCGTGATGCAGCACGTACATGACGTGCGTGCCGCCCACGCCTTCGGGGTCGTACAAACCGGCGTGATCGAAGCCGCGGCTTTTCAGGTCGACAATGCGTTCGGCGGCGTGCTCCTTCATGTCTTCCTTGGTGCCGAACACGATCGCGCCGGTCGGGCAGGTTTTCACGCAGGCCGGTTCCAGCCCCACTTCAACGCGGTCTGAACACAAGGTGCATTTGTAGGCCTTGTGATCCTTTTGCGAGATCCGTGGAATGTTGAACGGGCAACCGGTGATGCAATAACCGCAGCCGATGCAATGGTCCTGATCGAAATCGACGATGCCATTGGCGTGCTTGATGATCGCTCCCGGGCTTGGGCACGCCGCCAGGCAACCGGGTTCGGCGCAATGCATGCAGCCGTCCTTGCGGATCAGCCATTCGAGGTTGCCGGCATCGGTTTCATGCTCGGTGAAGCGCATCAGGGTCCAGGTTTCTGCGCTGAGGTCCTGCGGGTTGTCGTAGGTGCCGAGGTTGTGGCCGACCTCGTCACGCAGCTCGTTCCATTCCGAGCAGGCGACCTGGCAGGCCTTGCAGCCGATGCACTTGGTGGTGTCAATCAGCTTGGCCACTTCCTCCTGATTGCGCACCGAAGGCGAAACAGTCGTAGTGGCCGAACGGGCGATGATGTCTTGGCTGGCCATTTAGACTTTCTCCACGTTGACCAGGAATGACTTGGATTCCGGGGTCTGTGTGTTGCCATCGCCGAGGAACGGCACCAGGGTGTTGGTCAGGTAACCGTGGCGCGTGAGGCCGGTGAATCCCCAGTGCAGCGGGATGCCGATCTGGTGCACCACCTGATTGTTGACCTGCAACGGACGGATCCGCTTGGTCACCACCGCCACCGCTTCGATATGCCCGCGCTTGGAACTGACGCGGACCCGATCGCCGGCCACGATGCCTTTCTCCTTGGCCAGCACTTCACCGATCTCGACGAATTGTTCCGGCTGGGAAATCGCATTGAGCTTGCAATGCTTGCTCCAGAAGTGGAAATGCTCGGTCAAGCGATAGCTCGTCGCCGCGTACGGATAGTCCTTGGCGACCCCGAGGGAATCCCACACCGAATCGAAGATCCGCGCCGCCGGGTTGCTGGTGGCTTTCTTGTTTTGCGGGTGCAGCGGGTTGATACCGATCGGGGTTTCGAACGGCTCGTAATGCTCGGGGAATGGGCCCTCGTTCATCTTGTCGACGGCGAAGAATCGCGCGACGCCTTCGGGGTTCATGATGAACGGATTCATCCCGGCTTCCGGTGGCGTGTCAGCCTTGAAGTCCGGCACGTCGGTGCCGCCCCAGGCTTTGCCGTTCCACCACACCAGGCGCTTTTTCTCGTCCCACGGTTTGCCTTGCGGGTCGGCCGAAGCGCGGTTGTAGAGAATCCGCCGGTTGGCCGGCCAGGCCCAGGCCCAGCCCTGATGTTGATGCATGCCGTATGGGTCGTTGTTGTCGCGCCGGGCCATCTGGTTGCCGGTCTCGGTCCAGCTGCCGCAGAAAATCCAGCAACCGGCAGCCGTGCTGCCGTCGTCCTTGAGCTGGCCGAAACCGGCCAGTTGCGCGTTGCTCTTGATTGTCGCGCCGGTGGCATCAGTGAAATCGGCAGTGGCATAGCCGTTGATTTCTCGCGCCAGTTCTTCCGGCGAGGGTTCGTCGGCAATCTTGTACGGCCACGACAGTTTGAGGATCGGGTCGGGATAAGCGCCGCCCTTGGCTTGATAGCGCTGGCGCAGGCGCAGGAACAACTCGCTCATGATCTGCACGTCGGTGCGCGCTTCGCCCGGTCCGTCGGCGCCTTTCCAGTGCCATTGCAACCAGCGGCTGCTGTTGACCAGCGAGCCGTCCTCCTCGGCGAAACAGGTGGTGGGCAGGCGAATCACTTCGGTCTGGATACCGGCGGTTTCCACATCGTTGTACGGCCCGACATTGCGCCAGAACTCTGAGGTTTCGGTGGACAGCGGGTCCATCACCACCAGCCATTTCAGCTTGGCCAGTGCCGCCATCACGCGGTTTTTGTCAGGCAGCGCGGCGATGGGGTTGAAGCCCTGGCACATATAGCCGTTGACCTTGCCCTGGCCCATCAAATCGAACACCTTGAGGATGTCGTAGTTGGGAATGTCCAGTTTCGGCAAATAGTCGTAAGCCCAGTTGTTCTCCAGCGTGGCGTTGTCGCGGTACCAGGCTTTCATCAGGCTGACGTGGAATTTGCTGTAGTTCTGCCAGTAGGACAGTTGCCCCGGACGCAACGGCATTTGCGTGCGTTTGGTGATGTAGGCGGTGTAATCCTGCTCGGCATCACCCGGCAGGGTCAGGTAGCCCGGCAGCGAGTTGGACAGCAAGCCGAGGTCGGTCAGCCCCTGGATGTTGGAGTGCCCGCGCAAGGCGTTGACGCCGCCGCCCGGCATGCCGACGTTGCCCAACAGCAGTTGCACCATCGCCGCGCTGCGGATGATTTGCGAGCCGATCGAGTGCTGGGTCCAGCCCAGCGCATAGAGAATCGTCATGGTCTTGCCCGGTTGCGAGCAGGTGGCGATTTCTTCCCAGATCTTCTGCATGGCATCGACCGGCATTCCGCAAATCTGGCTCGCCAGTTCGATGTTGTAGCGGCTGTAATGCTGCTTCATCAATTGATAGACGCAGTGCGGGTCATGCAGGGTCGGGTCGACCTTGACGAAGCCGTCCTCGCCGAGTTCATAACCCCAGCCGGACTTGTCGGTATACGCCCGCTTGGCCACGTCGTAACCACTGAAAATGCCGTCCTCGAAGCCATACCCGGCTTTGACAATGAACGATACGTCGGTGTAATTGCGCACGTACTCGTGCTGGATCTTGTCCTCGGTCAGCAGGTAATTGATCAGCCCGCCCATGAAGGCGATGTCGGTGCCGGTACGGATCGGCGCGTAATAATCGGCCACCGAGGCGGTCCGGGTAAAACGCGGGTCGACCACGATCAGACGCGCCTTGTTGTGCGCCTTGGCTTCGGTCACCCATTTGAAACCGCACGGGTGCGCTTCTGCTGCGTTGCCGCCCATCACCAGGATCAGATTCGCGTTGGCGATATCGGTCCAGTGATTGGTCATGGCACCACGGCCGTACGTCGGGGCAAGACTTGCCACCGTCGGGCCGTGTCAGACACGCGCCTGGTTATCAAACCCCAGCATGCCGAGACTGCGTATGACCTTGTGGGTGATGTAGCCCGCTTCGTTGGACGCCGCCGAAGCCGCGAGGAAACCGGTGGTCAGCCAGCGGTTCACCGTTTGGCCCTTGTCGTTCTTCTCGATGAAGTTGGCGTCGCGGTCGGCCTTCATCAGGTCGGCCACGCGGTCCAGCGCTTCATCCCAGGAGATGCGCGTCCACTCGCTGCTGCCGGGCTTGCGCACTTGCGGATACTGCAGGCGCCCGGGGCTGTGAATGAAGTCGAGCAGGCCCGCGCCTTTGGGGCACAGCGTGCCGCGGTTGACCGGGTGGTCGGCATCGCCTTCGATGTGGATGATGCTCTGCGCGACGTTCTTGGCGGTATCGCCCTGGCTGTACATGATCAACCCGCAGCCGACCGAGCAGTACGGGCAGGTGTTGCGGGTTTCATGGGTGTGGGCGAGTTTGAAATGGCGTACCTGCTCGGCGAAGGCAGGCGCCGGGAGCATGCCCAGCGCGCCGAGGCTCGAGCCCGCAAGGCCGATACCAGCGACCTTGAAGAACTGACGACGGTTGAGGTCCATCGTGCACTCCTGATCAGGTGGAGACCCGGTACTTTTGCCGGGTTTATCTGGACGATCACGGTGCCGGCAGCGTAGCTACCGACATTTGAAACTCTAGCCAATGGGAGAACTGACTGCATGAAAACCGACCATCGGGCAGCACGGTGTCGTCAGGCATCACACCACAACCTGTGGGAGCGGGCTTGCCCGCGATAGCGTCGGCACACCCGGCATCATGTTGACTGACCCACCGCCATCGCGGGCAAGCCCGCTCCCACAGGGTTTTGTGTTGTTCGGACTATTACCGTCTCGCTCCCACGGGGCTTGGCGATTATCATGGGCGCCATATCCAACCGGCCTTTATGAGACTGAGCATGACCTTCGATTTTGATCAGGTGTTCGACCGCCACGACACCGGCAGTACCAAGTGGAGCCGCTACCCGGCCGACGTGTTGCCGATGTGGGTCGCCGACATGGACTTCGCCGCGCCGCCGGTCATCCTGCAAGCCCTGCGTAAACGCCTGGAACACCCGATGGTCGGTTACAGCGTGCCTCAGGACAATTTGCGCGCCGCCATCGTCGCCGACCTCTGGAACAAATACGCCTGGCGCGTACTGCCGGAGGAACTGATCTTCCTACCGGGCGTGGAGTCGGGTTTCAACATGGCGCTGAAGGCGCTGGTCGAGCCGCAACAGAACGTGGTTGTCCAGGTGCCGAACTACCCGCCGCTGCGCCATGCCCCGGGCCATTGGGGTTTGAACAAGGTTGAACTGGAGTTCGACGCGTTGGCCGACGGCACCTATGGCACTCAGATCGAGGCCTTGAGTCAGGCACTGAAAGGCGGTGGTGCACTTTTGCTGAGCAACCCGCATAACCCGCTGGGTAAGGTTTTCCCACGGGAAGAGCTGCAAGCGGTGGCCGATATCTGCCTTGAACACAACGCGTGGATCATCTCTGACGAGATTCACGCCGAGCTGTGCTTCGACGGGCGCGTGCACATCCCCACGGCTTCGCTCAGCCCTGAGATCGCTAAGCGCACCATCACCCTGATGTCGGCGAGCAAGGCGTACAACATTGCCGGATTGAAAACCTCCTTCATGATCATTCAGGACTCGGCGGTGCGGGCGCGGGTCAATCATGCCCGTTGCGGCATGGTCGACAGCGTCAACCCGCTGGGCATGGAAGCGACTCGCGTGGCTTACAGCGAAGGCGGCCCGTGGCTGGCGGGTTTGAAGGCGTATCTGCAAGGCAATCGGGATTATCTGGTGGAAGCGGTTCACAGCCGTTTGCCGGGTGTGACGATGAACATCCCGCAAGGCACGTATCTGGCGTGGCTCGATTGCTCGGCGCTGGGGCTGGACAACCCGCAGCAATTTTTCCTGGACCATGCCAAGGTCGGCCTGAGCCCTGGCCTGGATTTCGGCGATAACGCCCGGCAATTCGTGCGCCTGAACTTCGGCTGCCCACGGGCATTGCTGGAAGAAGGATTGGCGCACATGGAGCGCAGCTTGCTCGACCGCTAAAAAACAAAGATCGCAGCCTCGTTGCACTCGACAGCTCCTCCATGGGATTCGCGTTTCCCTGTAGGAGCTGTCGAGTGCAACGAGGCTGCGATCTTCTGCTTTTGCGCAACACGAAATCCAACCGAACTCATGGCAAAACACCAGGGTCAACCCTTTGAATCCTGTGCCTCGAGATCGGAGATTTGCCATGACTGACTACCCAAAACCACCCTTTCCCAAACAAGGCCAGCCGGTTCCCGGCTCCCAACAGAAAATGGAGCCGTACCCGGACTGTGGCGAACAAAGCTACAAAGGCTCGGGCCGGCTGGACGGCAAGATCGCCCTGATCACCGGGGCAGATAGCGGCATCGGCCGCGCGGTGGCCATCGCCTTCGCCCGTGAAGGGGCCGACGTCGCAATCGCCTACCTCAATGAACATGAAGACGCGCAGGAAACCGCACGCTGGGTCGAACAGGCCGGACGCCAATGCGTGCTGCTGCCCGGCGATATCGCGCAGAAAGCGCAATGCCAGGCTCTGGTGGACAAGACGGTTGAGCGCTTTGGGCGGATCGATATTCTGGTCAACAACGCGGCCTTCCAGATGACTCACGAGAATTTCGAAGACATCCCGGACGAAGAATGGGTGATGACCTTCGACGTGAACATCACGGCCATGTTCCGGATTTGCCAGGCCGCAATGAAGCACATGAAGGCCGGCAGTTCGATCATCAACACCAGTTCGATCAACTCGGACATGCCCAAACCTACTCTCCTCGCTTACGCCACAACCAAAGGCGCGATCGCCAACTTCACCGGCGGCCTGGCGCAGATGCTTGGGCCGAAAAACATCCGTGTGAACAGCGTGGCACCGGGACCGATCTGGACGCCGCTGATCGTATCGACCATGCCCGATGAAGAGGTGCAGCACTTCGGCTCGCAAACCCCGCTGGGCCGCCCGGGGCAACCGGTGGAAGTGGCGCCGATTTATGTGCTGCTGGCGTCGGACGAGGCTAGCTACATCACGGGCCAGCGCTATGGCGTGACTGGCGGTAAACCGATGCTGTGATCGATTTCTTGTAGCAGCTGCCGAGCAGCGCGAGGCTGCGGAGCAGTCGTAAAACCATTCAGCCACGATGTTTCAGGTAAACCGTACGTGCCGGGTTTACGACTGCTTCGCAGCCGAACGCAGCCTCGCGATGCTCGGCAGTTGCTACATAGACCTCAGCGAGCGCGCAAAAAAATGAACCCCTGACAAATCTCCCTGATCAATACGTTTAGCCCCCCCATCACGGGCCGTTCGAGGAGGTCGTCATGTCCGCACCTATCGTCAAACTCTTCACCCAACCCAACTTCGCCTGGACGGATATTCGTCGCGAAGAGGAAGCACACCCGCGCCATTACCTCGCGCATTTGCTGCTGCTCGCGTTGATCCCTGCCGTCTGCCTGTTCATCGGCACCACTTATGTCGGTTGGAGCCTGGCCGAGAACGAAACCGTCAAGCTCAGCACCCAAAGTGCCCTGCAACTCTGCGTGCTGCTGTACATCACCATCATCGCCGGCGTGGCTGTGATGGGAGGATTCATCCGCTGGATGTCGCGCACCTTCGACGCGCGGCCGACCCTCAATCAATGCATCGGTTTTGCCGCCTACACCGCGACGCCGTTCTTTCTGGCCGGGTTTGCCGGGCTGTACCCAAGTCGCTGGCTGGCGATTGCGGTATTGGGCGCCGCCTCCCTCTACTCGACGTTTTTGCTGTTTGTCGGCCTGCCAACCTTCATGCACGAACGCAAGGAGCAAGGCCTGCTGAATGCGGCGTGCGTCTGGGGCGTCGGCCTTCTCGTTTTGGTGACTATTCTGGTTGAGATGATTCTGCTGTGGTTCAACGTGCTGACGCCTGAATACCTGCGCGCGACGGTCGGTTGATCCCTAAAGGCCCACACACGCGGCCCACCCCCTGCGAGAACCGAACATGAGTTTCATTTTATGGGTGGCCGTGTTGGGTGCAGTACTGCTGACGCTGGCGCTGACCTCGTCCTACCTGCGCTGGATGCCGGTGACCACATCTGCGGTGTGCCTGGTGCTGGGGGCTGCCATCGGGCCGGCCGGGTTTGGGCTGTTGAAGCTGGACACCGCTGAGGCTTCGATCTGGATGGAGCACCTGACGGAAGTCGCGGTGATCTTTTCGTTGTTTGTCTGTGGCCTGAAATTGCGCTCGCCGCTCAAGCATAAAAACTGGAGGATTGCGATCGGCCTGGCCGGCCCGGTCATGCTGCTGACCATCATCGGCATCTGCTTGTTGCTGCATTACGCGCTGCAATTGTCTTGGGGCGCGTCAGTGCTGATCGGCTCGATCCTGGCGCCTACCGATCCGGTGCTCGCCGCGCTCGTCCAAGTCAACGACGCGCGGGATGACGACAGCGTGCGGTTTGGCCTCTCCGGTGAAGCCGGGCTCAATGACGGGATTGCGTTTCCGTTCGTGATCCTTGGCCTGCTCCTGCTGCAACACGAGGGTAATCCCGGCTGGTTTGGCGACTGGGTGTTGCACAGTCTGATCTGGGCCGTTCCGGCGGGTTTGCTGACGGGTTACGGGATGGGACGCGGCATCGGGCGCCTGACGTTGGCGCTGCGTATCAAGAATGATGACAGCACGCTGTCCCCGAACGATTACCTCGCCCTCGCCCTGATCGCGTTGGCGTATGTCGGAGCCGAGTCGATCCACGCCTACGGGTTTTTGTCGGTATTCGCCGCCGGCCTCGGATTGCGCCAGGAGGAAGTCAGCTCCACAGACAGTGACGAACTGCCGGCCGAGCATTTGGTCCAGCCTGTGGTCGGTCACCAGAACGTCGAACCGCAACACGCTGTGCATGGCGATACCGACAATCTTGAAGACACTCAGGTCGCCGCGGGCATCATGATGGGTGACATGCTCGCCTTCGGCAGCCTTGTGGAGCGGGCCATGGAAGTGTTTCTGGTTACGCTGCTCGGCGTTGTGCTGATCGCTCACTGGGATTGGCGCGCCCTGCTGCTCGGCGGGGTATTGTTTTTCCTGATTCGCCCTTTGAGTGTCGCAGTGATGCCGTGGGGGCGATTGCTCGATTGGCGCCAGCGAATGTTGATCGGCTGGTTTGGCATACGTGGCATCGGCAGTCTGTTTTACCTGTTCTATGCCGTGAATCACGGGTTGGGCCAGTCTGTGTCGACGCTGTGTATGGACCTGACCTTGTCCGTGGTTGCGTTGAGCATTCTGATCCACGGCATCAGTACGCAACCCATCCTCGCTCGCTATGAGCGGCATAAGAAACAGATTATTTGATTTTTTGCCTAACTGTTCACGGTTAGATCCATCGAATTTCTGCATTCAGATATTTGAAATCCCTGCGCAACCCGGTAGTCACAACCTTAATTCCGCCTGATTTTTCAGCACGGCGGGACCCGACAGGTTCGGTTCCACTGTGGCAACGATGCCTTCAAAAAGGGACCTCGAAAAAGATTAAGGTGCCGGTCATGATCCAATGTTCAACCCCCGATCAAATCAAAGCCTGCCGGGCGTTCGCCCTGGAATGCAATCGCCAGATGTTCGAAGACGCCCAGGCGTTGAACCGCTGCGCCTTCGAGATGCTTGAGGGCGGCGAGATGGACATGGAACGGTTTGAACGCTATCGAGCGATGCGCAGGAAGGCTGATCTGAAGTTTCAGGAAGCGATCGAGCATCTGCGCGTGCTCAACGAGGATTTCCCGCCGATCCCGATGTCGGTGAACAACTCTCACCGGTTGCGCCAGCGGCTTGAAGACCGGGCTTGAGCCGCCGCCCACCAGGCGCGCCTGATTCTGTGGCTCACTGACTAAAGAGCCCGGCTATTTGCCGGGTTCTTTGCTGCCTGGTAGTCAGGTGTTACATCACCGGTACCGCTTAGACTGCGACCCTTCAGTCTCAAGGTGGCAAGCACGGTTTCGGTGGTGCGAATCTGATCGGCGGCAAGACGCTAAAAATTCACATTTTCCGAGGGGAAAATTCACGCCGCGAACTGCATGAGTCAATTTCCGGACTCATGCAGCCTGCACGACCTCAGTTTGCCATCAGCCTTTTCAACCTGTTGTTTTATATGGTTTTATTGATGAATCAAAGTCGGCACGACAAATGCTGCAGGACAATGAGCGACCTACGGCCATGAGACCGTTTGCGCCCATCCCCGTGACTATTTGAGAGATTCGACCATGAACGCCATCGACCTGTTGAAAGCCGACCATGAACGCGTAAAGGGCATCCTGACCCAATTGAGCGAGTCCACCGAGCGTGGCGTTAAAAAACGCACCGAACTGCTGGCCAAGCTTGAAATGGAAATTGCCATCCATACCCGCCTCGAAGAGGAAGTCTTGTATCCAGCGTATAAAAAGGCCGGAGGCAAGGAACAGGACGTCATGTATTACGAAGCCAAGGAAGAACATCGCACTGTGGATTCGCTGGTGCTGCCGGACCTGAAAGTCACCGACCCATCCACCCCGGAATTCGCAGGTCGTGTGAAAGTGGTCAAGGAGCTGCTGGAACACCACATCGAAGAAGAAGAAACCGAAATGTTCCCTCAGGCCAAAAAGCTGCTGGGCAAAGCCACCCTCGAAGAGTTGGGTGCGCAGATGGAAACGCTGAAAGCCCAGTACAAGAAAGAAATGAGCACGCCTAATCTGGCAGCATGATTGGGGTGACTTATGTAAAGAAGCCCGGCATTTGCCGGGCTTTTTGCATGTGCGGATCAGCCGCCAGGGTTGGTCACCTGAATGTAAACCGCGTAGCTGCCCAGCAAAACCCAGAACGTCGCGAAGATCCATGGCGTGCGCACGGAAAACAGCAGCGATTTACGATAGCCCTTGTGGGACGATTCCATTTCGCTGAAAAGCGGCGACTCATCGTAAGCCAGCCCCATCAATGGCTCGCTGCGCAACAACTCACTCTGCTTGAAGTGCCAGTGATCGATGATGTCGTAGGCTGCACGAATCCCCGGCCAGGCGTTCAGCGAACTGAGCAGCCCAAGCAACGCAAGGAACGGCGGCACCACCAGGGTGAAGAGTTTTCCCCACTCGGGATTGAGGTTGGACATGCAGGACGCGAAGGCAATTACAAGAAACGATTGCGCTGCCAGGTAAGCATCGGTTCGATTGGCGAGGATGCTGGTTTCGTACTGGATTTCCCGGCGGTAGAAATCCAGGCGCTCCTTTGGTGAGCCGAACATCTTGGCGTTGTGCTCGGATAAAGCTTCTTCGGCGGCAGGTTCGGTCAGTATTCTGGGCACGGGACATACACATGGGCTGGGAAAGCGTTTAGAAGAAACCTTTCCGAGTAAAGTTCAGCCGGACTCAATGCGCGTTCGCTCGAACGCTACTTCGCCGCCGTGGTCCCCTCAGATACAGACTCTGACTTTAAGGACACGCATGGACTCTCTTGATTGGGTGCAATGGCCGGCAATGCTGGTCACGGTGCTGGCAGCGTGGTTGATCGGCTCACAAACACCCTCGCGCAGGGTGTGGGGCTTCAGCTGTTTTATCGTCAGCAACCTGCTGTGGGTGATCTGGGGTTACCACACCCACGCCTATGCATTGATCGTGTTGCAGTTTTGCCTGTGTGCCATGAACTTGCGCGGTTTCAGGAAGAACGCGAACGGCTGAGCGCAGTGCCAATCATTTCATGGCCAAGGCAATGACCTCCACCAGATTGAGTTGGGTATAAGGTTTGGACAAGCGCGGGAGTTCGGTCGCGAAACCTTCCAGGCGCTCGGCATAACCCGTGGCGAGAATAATCGGCAGGTCTGGCCTCAGTGTCCGGATGGCTTTCGCCAATTGCGCGCCATTCATTTGTGGCATCGCCATGTCGGTAATGACCAGGTCAATGTGCTGCTCGGTGTTAAACAGCTCCAGCGCTTGTACGCCGGACACCGCACTGAGCACCCGATGGCCGAGGTCCTCCAGCAGCAAGCCGGTACTGGTCAACACCAGGCTGTCATCGTCCACGACCAATACGCACAATTGAGCCACCGGTGGTGCTTCCATTTCCGCTACAGCGGGTTTGATGACCGAATTAGCGGTGGCTGCGGGTATCCAGAGTTCAGCGGTGGTGCCTATGTCCTTCTGACTCTTGAGAATGAATCGCCCGCCCAATTGCTCGATAAAGCCGTGGACCATCGACAACCCCAACCCCGTGCCCTTGCCCACGCCTTTTGTGGTGAAAAACGGGTCCATGGCCGAGGCCAGCGTGGCCTCATCCATCCCTTCTCCCGTATCGGTGACACTCAGGCAGACATATTGGCCGGCCTCCAGCATTAACGTTGATTGATCGGGGATTTCTTCGGTCCGGGTACTGATGATGATTTTGCCGCCGTTGGGCATGGCATCCCGGGCATTGGTGGCGAGGTTCAGCACCGCCAGTTCGAGTTGATTGACATCGGCCACGACCGGTACGAGGTCAGGGGAAAAGCGTGTTTCGAGCTGTACGGAAGGCCCGAGAGAGCTGCGCAACAGTCCGCTGATCCCTTCTACCAGCGCAGGTATCTCAACGGATTCGGACTGGAGTTCCTGACGCCTTGCGAAAGCCAGCATGCGCTGGGTCAGGGAAACGCCACGCAAGGCACCCTGGGTGGCGTTATCCACCAATCGAGTGACTTTCGGATCTTCTCCCACGCGTTTGCGCACGATTTCCAGGTTGCCAAGGATGACGGTCAGCAGATTGTTGAAGTCGTGGGCAATGCCTCCACTGAGTTGGCCGATGGCCTGCATCTTCTGCGCCTGGAACAGCGCTTCACGGGTTTGCTCCAGGGCCTTCTGTGCAAGCGTGGCCTCGGTGATATCACGGGTGATTTTGGCAAAACCCAGCAACGTACCCGTTTCGCCCCAGATCGGATCGACCACGACATGGGCAAAGAACCGTGTACCGTCCTTGCGCACGCGCCAGGCCTTGTTTTCGAAGCGACCCTCCCGCGTAGCCGTCTCCAGCGCGCGTTGCGGTTCCCCGGCTTCGCGGTCTTCAGGGGTGTAGAAGATCGAAAAATGCTGGCCGATGACTTCTTCGGGCCGGTAGCCCTTGATGCGCTGGGCTCCAAGGTTCCAGTTGGTCAGGCGTCCATCCGGGGCGAGCATATAGATGGCGTAATCGGTGACGCTTTGAACCAGCAAGCGAAACTGCTGCTCGCTTTGCTTGAGGGTTTCCTCGGCCATTTTGCGGTCGGTCAGGTCACGGGTGATCTTGGCAAAACCCAGCAGCTTGCCGTTCGGATCGATAATCGGATCGATCACAACGTGGCACCAGAAGTGCGAGCCGTCCTTGCGAACCCGCCAGCCTTCGCTCTCGAAACGGCCTTCGCGAGTCGCCGTATCCAGTGCACGCTGGGGCAAGCCGATGCGTCGGTCTTCTTCGGTATAGAACCGCGAGAAATGCTGACCGAGAATCTCCGCCTCTTCATAGCCCTTGAACCGCTTGGCGCCAGCGTTCCAGCTGGTGATGATGCCATCGGGGTCAATCATGTAAATCGCATAGTCCACCACGGCATCAATCAGCAGGCGAAAGCGCATTTCCTCGATAGATTTGGTTTTGGACTGGATATCGCTCATCGATCACACCCGTGACTATTGTTTTGTGGAGTATGCGACAAACCGAGGACTTGGTAAGCCAGAAAACGGTCGTGCACTGGAGCATAGCGCTCAGACCACCTATTCTCGACGCCAAACGCCATTCCTGGCGGTTTCAAGGCGCCCCGATGATTCTGATTCTGTTACCGACTTGCGACTACGATCCCACTGAGAGCAGCGTTCCGTGGCAAGCCATGCGCCAGGCCGGCATCGAGGTGCGCTTCGCGTCACCCGAGGGACTGCCCGCCTACGCCGACTCGCGCCTGGTGGACATCGGCTTCGGCCCATTGAACCCGCTACTGATGACACGCAAGGCCGACCTTGCCAGCTACGCCCGGATGATCGAAGACCCGACATTTCGCAATCCGCTGTCCTATGACGATGTCGACCCCGGCGAGTTCCACGGGCTGCTGATTCCCGGCGGACATGCCAAGGGCATGCGCAGCCTGTTGGAGTCCGAGCAGGCCCGACGGATCGTCCTGCACTTTTTCAAGGCAGACAAACCGGTCGCAGCGGTCTGTCACGGCGTGCTGCTGCTTGCCCGCACGCTTGACCCCGTCTCCGGGTTTTCAGTGTTGCAGGGTCGCAAGGTCACCGCATTGGTGGCCAATGCCATGGAACTGCCTGCCTGGGCAATCACCGCCGCCTGGCTCGGACGCTACTACCGAACCTATCCCCAAACGGTCGAAGCCGAAGTCACCGCAGCACTGTCCAGTCCGACGGATTTCCTGCGTGGGCCATTCCTGGCAGTGCGTGATTCGGCGGACCGGCCACAACGAGGTTTCGTCGTCCGTGATGGCCAGTTGCTGACCGCTCGCTGGCCGGGAGACTGTCATCGCTTCGCCGCCGAATGGATACGACTTATCGGTACACGTGTTTGACGATGTAGGCGTACAGGTCGTTGTAGACGAAGTCAGGGACAAGCTGGGCGTAGGTTTGAGTTTTGAGTAACGCCAAGTGGCACTCCTTGATCATTTCGTCACGCTCGGCAGGGGTGTAGATGTCGTTGTTGATGATGTTGCCATAGGCGCTGTACAGGTTCGGCGCTGTCGAGGGGGTGCCATCGACAGCCTTGGTGTAGGTGTTATGCAGACGCAGTGCCCTCTCATTCAATACGCCGAGGCCGCGTTCATACACGGAGATTTGCGAGCCGCTAACAGCTTTCGAGGCGACCTCAAAGGCCAGAATGATCGCTCGCGCATTGCTCATGCTGGCGTCGAGGTCCTTGTAGGTGACAAATCGTTCAAGTTCACGGCTTTCCAGGCTTTTAAGTGCCCGCTTGATACTCGATACGTGAGCGAATTCCTGCGTGCAGGCAACGATGTGCGTTTCGAACTGGTAGTCGGCCGCCGTCGCCAGTGGCGCAAACGTAGCGAAACGGATGTCGTCGAACGCGCACTCCATGATGATGTTGTATTTGAGGGTAAAGGCTTCGGTGAAGATCTTGGTGCTGACTTCCAGGACAAAGGCCTCTGTATGTTCATAGGCATGCAGGACACTGATCTTGATCATCTCCGCGTATTGGGGGTGTTTTTGTCGATACTTGGGCAGGTAGAGGCGAACATAATTTTCGTAGCGCTCGGACGGGAGAAGTTTATTTTCCAACAGAAAGGTTTTACCCGACCCTTGCAATCCGGCAACCACCAGAATTTTGGGCGTCACCTCGGCCGTTTTACCGCGAAACAGCTCGGTTTTTATTTCATTGAATGCGGCGGTAACTTGCTCAGAGGTGTAAGCGTAATTCGGTGCAGCTGACATACCTTGATCTCCTTATCAAAGAACCGGCTGAAAAGTGATGCCGGCCCTTTGAATAAAGCTCGTACTCCCCGATTGTTCAAATGAGCGAGTCTTTCAAGATATGTCACTGTTTTTAAAGGTAAAAAAACCTACGCAATAGAGTGAAAATGCGTCGGCTCAACCGCCCACCAGCGCGGCAACAATTGTTTAACCTTGCTATCGCCGAAGCGGTCATCAATCAGCATCACCACGCCTTGATCCTGCTGGGTGCGGATCACCCGCCCTGCCGCCTGCACCACTTTCTGCACCCCGGGATACAGGTAGGTGTAGTCATAACCGGCACCGAAAATCGCCGCCATTCGATGTTTCATCTGCTCATTGACCGGATTGAGCTGCGCCAGCCCCAACGTGGCAATGAACGCACCGATCAGGCGTGCGCCGGGCAAGTCGATGCCTTCGCCGAACGCGCCGCCCAGCACCGCAAAACCGACTCCCCGGCTGTGCGCCGTGAACTGATCGAGAAAGGCCTGACGTTGCCCTTCCGCCATTCCCCGGGACTGTGACCACAGAGTGATTTGCGGGTGTCGTTCGGCCATTAACTGCGCCACTTGCTGCAAATAATCGAAGCTGCTGAAAAACGCCAGGTAGTTACCGGGGCGTTGGCTGAATTGCCGGGCGATCAGTTCGACAATCGGCTCGAGGGACGCCTGACGATGGACAAATCGGGTAGATATCTGGCTGACGATGTGCACTTTCAACTGGTCGGCATGGAACGGTGATTCCACATCGATGCACACCGTGTCCGGCGGCGTACCCAGCAGGTCGGCGTAGTAATGCCGAGGGCTCAGCGTCGCGGAGAACAGCACCGTGCTGCGCGCAGCGGTCAGGCGCGGGCGGATGAAACCCGCCGGCACCACGTTGCGCAGGCACAGTTGCGAGAGGTTTTGTTTGCGCTCGAGGTCGCGCTTGCTGATGTCGAACAGGAACTGCTCGTCGAAGAGCTCGGCCACGCGACAGAACTGCAGCATGTCGAAGTAAAAACCCTGCAAGGCGCTGTCCAGGCCCTGGGGGTGGTCGTTGAGATAATCGCCGATGCTCGCGCTGCACGACGACAACGCCTGAAGGAGTTTTTCCGGTGCCTTGTCGTACGCCTGATACGGGGCCAATTGCAGGTTATGCAGGGCATTCCACTCACGATTGACCCGCTGCAACGGTTTTTTCAGCGCATCCGGTGCGGTTTTTCGTACCCCGTTGAGGGTCGACTGATCGAGTGTGGCGCTGTACATCTGCCGGCCGCGTTCCACCAGGTTGTGCGCCTCATCCACCAACACCGCGACTTTCCAGTTATTGGCCTGGGCCAGCCCGAACAGCAACGCACTGAAATCGAAGTAGTAGTTGTAATCGGCGACCACCACGTCTGCCCAACGGGCCATTTCCTGGCTCAGGTAATAAGGGCAAACCTCATGCGCCAATGCCACCTCGCGCAATGCGTTCTGGTTCCAC
The DNA here is from genome assembly GCF_003151075.1 of Pseudomonas sp. 31-12. NCBI lineage: Bacteria > Pseudomonadati > Pseudomonadota > Gammaproteobacteria > Pseudomonadales > Pseudomonadaceae > Pseudomonas > Pseudomonas sp. 31-12. The sequence goes on along the minus strand of NZ_CP029482.1, from coordinate 3,377,975 downwards.
AGGCTCAACTCACTGGCGGCTTGGCGGGCGGCTGGCAAACGATCATAAAAACCCTGGGCCAACGGGCAGGATTCACCGTGACAGGCTTTGTCCGGGTGTTCGCAGGCCTTGTCCCGGGCGATCATCTCCAACACCCGCAGTGGCGGCGCATCGGCGCTATCAAGGATCACTTGCGCGGCGTCCAGCGCCAATTTGCGACCCGGCGTCTTCGCCGTGAGGAAGAACACCTTGTCCAGTTGCTGCGGTGCCAAGGCCTTGAGCATCGGAAACAGCGTGCCCACGGTTTTGCCGATGCCTGTCGGTGCCTGAGCCATCAGGCAACGACCGGTGCTGACCGCTTTGAACACCGATTCCGCCAGATGCCGCTGCCCCGGACGAAAGTCGGCATGGGGAAACGCCAGTTGCTGCGCCGCGTGATTGCGCGCCGCGCGATGGGCCATTTCCTGTTCCGCCCATTGCAGGAACAACTCGCCATGATGCTCGAAGAATTGCTGCAGTTCCCCGGCGCTGAAGGCCTCGACCAGGCAAGTTTCCTCTTCGCTGACGATGTCGAAGTACACCAGCGCCAGATTGATCTGCCCCAGGTCCAGCTTCTGACACATCAACCAACCGTAGACCTTGGCCTGGGCCCAGTGCAATTGCCGGTGGTTGGCCGGCTGCTTGCTCAGGTCGCCGCGATAGGTTTTGACTTCTTCCAGGCAGTTTTGCGCCGGGTCATAGCCGTCCGCCCTGCCCTTTACCTTCAAGGTTTTGTACAAACCTTCGAGGGCGACTTCGCTTTGATAGCCTTCGCTTCGACGCGAGGCGACGGTGCGGTGCCCGACAATGCCCTCCAGCGCGGTCGGAGACGGGGTGAAACGCAGGTCGAGGTCGCCGACCTTGGCGGTGAATTCACACAGCGCCCGCACCGCAATGCTGTAGCTCAAGCGCTCTGCTCCGCCCATTGCACATAGCAGACGGCGATCGGCATCTGATGTTCGTGACAGAACTCCAGCCAGCGCAATTGGTTGTCTTGCAGGCGATCGCCGGGGCCTTTGACTTCGATCATGCGGTAGGTCTTGTGCTGCGGCCAGAACTGGATCAGGTCGGGCATGCCGGCACGGTTGGCCTTGATGTCCAGCAGCAGACGGTTGAACCAGTGCTTGAGGTGTTCGGCGGGCAGGCAATCGAGCGCCTGATCCAGCAGTTCTTCGCTCAGCGCGCCCCAGAACACGAAGGGTGACTGCACGCCCCACTTGGCGACGTAACGTTCACGAATTGTCTCTAGATAGCGGCCGTCATCGAGTTCGGCGAGACACGCCTCAAACAAATCAGCTCGACGCGCATGGAAGTCCTCGTTGAGCAAGTCCACCGGCCCGCGCTGGAACGGGTGGAAAAACGCTCCCGGCAACGGGGCAAAGATCGCCGGCCAGCACAACAGCCCGAACAATGAGTTGATCAGGCTGTTCTCGACGTAATGCACCGGCGCCGAATCCTCCGCCAGATGCGCCTGAACGTAATATTCAACCGACAGCGCCAGATCGGTCCTTGGCAACTGAAGGTCCAGGCGCAGCATTTCCCGGGGGGACGGCCGCTTCATCGCCGGCCCGCCCAGTTTGCGCCGCAGCCTGGGCAACACACGCAGCAGATGCTGATGCTCGGTGGCGCTTTCCGGCGATTGTTCCGCGTGCATGGCCAAGTGCAGGGCCAACTGATATTCACCGCAGCGCTCCAGCACACGAATAAGTCGCACGCGTGCGCCGGGATAGACGCAGTCGCGGTAAATCGTCAGCGCCGTGGAGAAATCCGCCATGCGTTCGCAGTGCTGACCGATCTGGAACAACAACTTGCCGCGACGTCGTTGCAGCCAAGGGTTATCGAGTTGCAATTCGTTGATCTGCTCGACAATGACCGCCACGTCTTCACCGGCCTCGAAACGTTGCTGGCAGTGATGCAGGAACAGGCAGGCGTCCACGTCTTCACGGCAGCGCAAGCCTCGGGACTCGACGCAGAACTCGACTTTCTCATAGGTAAAGATGCCGAGATCGGCCAGCACGAACTCCGACCAATCCTGATACAGGTTGCCGAAGAACATCAGCCGCAAGCGGTCACACAGGTCCATAAGAGTCAACGTGAACAGTCGGTCGTTCAGCTGCGGGCACCATTGCGCGAAGCTTTGTGCTTCGCAAAACTGCTCGCTCAGGAACGCCAGCCATTCGGTCTTCTTGCCTTTCGGTTGCTCAATGACCGCACCGAAGCAGTGAAGAATCTCGGCCTTGAGCAGAACGTCGAACAGTTCCTCGATCTGCAACGGCGACTGATCAGAGATCCAGCCTGCCGCCAGCAACGGCTCGGCAGCGCTGGCAATGTCACCGATTTCGAGGTAACTCAATTTGCCGGCCCTGAAATGCAGGCCCTTGCGCATCACCATCCTGACCAGCAGCGCCCGGGACTCGCGGGGTTGCCGACGGAAATCACGGATGAAGGCTTGCTCCTCGACGCTCAGCACATCGGCATAGCGATGTTCAAGCCAATCAAGCACTTGCATGAAGTTGTTCAAGTAATAGAACGGGTCGTCGAGAGGATTTGCAGTCACAGGGAAAAAGGGCCATGGCAAGCGAGTACTGGTTATGCGTACAGATACCAGCTACGGCGTATCCTGTGCAAACGGAAAAGGATAAGCGGCGGCGCTATTTGTTTATTTTCAGGTGGCCATCGAACTTTCTGCCGTTCCACGGCACCAACCGGCATAGCGGCTTATTTCAAGCATTTGAGAGGTGGGTATGAATATCAAGACTCTGGGTTTGCCTTTGGCAGCGGCGGCCTTCCTGGCCCTGGCCGGTTGCTCCACGCCAACGGTCGTGACGTTGCAGAACGGCACCCAGTATTTGACCAAGGACATGCCGAAAACCAAGACCAAGGACGGCTTCTATGAGTTCGAGGATATTTCTGGCGCGAAAGTGAAGGTCAATGCCAACGACGTGGCCACGGTTCGCGAGGAAGACTGAGGACCGAGTCATCGTTCATCGCGGGCAAGCCCGCGATGTGTCCCTCACAGACGCCAAAAGCCTAAGGCATCCACGGCGTGCTGTTATCGCACGAAATGAACTTCCCCCCTCGCCTTCTCAGCTCTTCATTAATCTTCTGGCAGCGGTCATATTCCTGCTGCATCGCGTGATCGATGCTGATATTTCCGGTGATCTCCGGATGCTTTTGCTCCGAGCGAAAGGTCACAAAAGGCTGCTCCGGCTGGAGCTGAAAGCGGCTTTTCTCTTCAAGGGGTTCGACGGTTTCCGGCGATGCCGGCGTCGGCAGTTGATCTGGCGTCATGCCATAGCGGCTCAAAATCGAGCTGTGAGGCAACTCCGCGGTGGCGCTTGCCGATAACAGGGCCAGTGCCAATCCGATGAGGTGCTTCTTGCTGTTACTCACGTTCCTTAATCTCCTGATCCAGTACTCAATCCTGTTGTTGCAAGGTATTGGAGTCCGCAGGTGACTGTTGGGTCACGAATTCAGGCAGGTTTACCGCGTTATCGTTCTTCGCGGGCAAGCCCGCTCCCACAGGGATCCTGCAAACTCTGGAGATCCAATGTGGGAGTGAGCCTGCTCGCGATGAGGCCCTTACTGGCGCCACATCAACATCAGGCGATTACAATCCCTGAGCCAGCCAAACTCTCCAGCCCAACCCCCACCAACGTTACCGAATCAGCGCCAAACGTCAGCACCGTATCCTGCCCCACCGCCGTGGCATGAGCCCGATAGTCATCATTCGGCGCTACCCCCTGAACCCCGAGGAACACCAGCTTGTCGTTTGCCTGATACCCCAGCACCCGGTCCTGGCCGAACGCACCGCTGAACAGGAACGTATCGATCCCGCCTCCCGATTCCATCAGGTCATTCCCCGTCCCGCCGACAAACACATCGTTGCCCTGGCCGCCAATCAAATGATCGTTGCCGTCCAGACCAAACAGCCAGTCGCCCGTTGCATGCGCCTTGAGCGTATCGGCCCCCGCGCCGCCCTTCACCGATGACGCGTACGCGGTCAGGTTGTTGCCGACCGCCAGACCATTGGCCGTCACGCTGTGCGTCACGTCATCCTTGAACAGCCCCCACAGGAACCCCGGTTCCTTGGTGACAATGCTGCCGATGTCCCGGGTAATGCTGATGCCGCCACTGGCATCACGGACGTAGAGGTTGCCCGTGCCGTCATTGGCAAAATCGAAACTTTTCACCGACTGCTGCAAGTCCAGCACGTTGCTGCCCTTGCCCCCCAGCAGGATGTTGTAGCCGCCACCGTCGCGGAAGCTGTCGTTGCCGTCCCTACCCTCCAGGTAGTCGTTGCCCTTGCCGCCCTGAATCAGGTCGTTGCCGTCGCTGCCGATGATGAACGTGCTGCCCTTGTGAGTTTCAGCGTTGCGATTCAAGTCCTGAACCCAGGTGTTGGCGCGCGCCGGGTCCGAGAGATTGGCGACGATGATCGTCGAGTCCTTGCTGGTGAGGTCGTAGAACTTCGATTCGATCACCCTGTTCATGCCGTCGCCATAGGCGGTCGGCAAGTGCGAAATCCAGGTCGGGATGTTGAGGATGGAGAACGGCAGCACATTCCACGCTGTCGAGGCGTAGTGGTCGTTGAAACTGACGATGTTATCGGTCGCCGAAGCCTTGGCGGCATCGTGCACGCCCACCGACGACAGGTTGAAGGATGATCCGTCGAGGGCACGAAACACCGGGTCGTTTTCATAGCCGACGTTGAGCACTTTGTCGGTGCTGCTCTGGGTCGGGGACGCGTAGGCGATGTAGTTGGAATCCTTGTAGAACCCGGACCACTTGTCCGTGCTCAAGTCAGCCAGACTGTTGACCGCCAGCCCGCCGAGGCTGTGGCCGCTGACCAGCACGTTTTTGCCCGACAGGCCATTGGTCTGGGCAAAGGCCATGACGTCGCCGAGCAGATTGCCAAAAGCTTCGCCCACGTAGTTTTTCGCATAATCCTTGGGGCCGAGCGCCGCCAGCAGATCGTTGATCACGTCGCCGATGGAGTCGCTGATCAAGGTTTCTCGCGGGCCGCTGGTGCCGCGAAAGGCGATACCGATTTCGGTCAGATGGCCCTGAGCATCGTACTTGCCGAGGATCTCGACCTGCGCGCTGGTGTACCCGGCCTTCTCGCCGAAGAACGTTCCGCGAGCGTCGACCTTGCCGTCATAGCCCAGTTGCGAGGCGGTGATGGGTGTCCAGCCGGCTTTTTGCACGGCTTCCAGTGCGGCTTTTTCCGAATCGGGGTTCCATGGAATGCCCGGGATTACGCCCTGGGAATCGGTGCCGCCCAGAAGCGCGGTGACCAGGGTCGCCGGCAAGCCAAGGCCGAAGCCGTTGTGCTGGTAACCGGTGGCAAAGCCGTTGTCGAGGTTGTGATAGGAATACAGCGTGATCGCCATCGCGTCGGTGAATAACGCTTTGGAATCGGCTGTACCGAAGTTTTTGTAGTCATACACACCCATGGGTATTGCCTCTCTCTTTGTTGGAATTGTCAGAGATAGCTCACAACCAGGACGCCTCGCTCCCGAGGCGCCCCGGAGCATTTAGTGCATGCAGCCTTTACGCAAACGTAATGCCTGAAGCCGACAGGCCGTCCAGCCCCACGCCTACCAGGGTCACGGCAAAATCGCCAATCTTCAGCACCGTGTCATGACCCGACTGCGAAGCGTGTTGCTTGTAGTCGTAGCCCTGCCCCGCGCCCTGTACGCCGAGGAACACCAGCTTGTCGTTGCCCTGGTAGCCATTGATCGCGTCAAAACCGAAGGCGCCGCTGAACAGGAAGGTGTTGTTGCCACCCGAAGCCTGCATCACGTCGTTGCCCGCGCCACCGACAAAGGTCACCTGGCTTTTGTCGCTGCGCAGCAAATCGTCGCCGGCGTTACCGAACAACCAGTCGCCGTCGACGCTGGCCGCCAGTGTATTGCCGTAGGCGTCACCGTTGAGCGAGTGGTTGTAGTGGGTCAATTCGCTGCCATTGAGCAAGCCATTGGCGGTGACGCTGTAAGTCACCTCCTTGCTGCCCCACCATGAACCCGGCTCCTTGCTCACCAGCGCGCCGATGTCGCGGGTCATGCTGAGGCCGCCGTAGGCATCACGCACGTACAGCGTGCCGTCGCCATCGTTGGCAACACTGAAGTTCTGCAACGGCTTCTGCAACTCGAAGGTGTTGCTACCCTTGCCGCCCAGCAGAATGTTGTAGCCACCGTCATCGCGAAACCGGTCGTTACCGTCGCGACCCTCGATGAAGTCATTACCGGCGCCGCCCTTGAGCAAATCGTTGCTGTCGGTACCGATGATGAAGGTGCCGCCAGTGTGCGGCTCGCCGCTGCGGCCGAGGTCCTCGACCCAGATGTTGCCCCGGGACGATTCCGCCAGGTTGGACACGATGAGCGTCGAGTCCTTGTCGGTGAGGTCGTAGAAGCGCGAGTCGATCACCCGGTTCAAACCGTCGGCGTAACCCAATGAGCCGTGGGCCGACCAGTTCAGCGGATTGAGGATGCTGAACGGCACCAGGTTCTGCGCCGTGGACGCGTACTGGTCATTGAAGTTGACGATGTTGTTAGTCGCCGAGTCCTGATGTCCATCGTGCTTGCCCAGGGAACCGCTGCTGAACGTGGTGCCGTCGAGCACCCGGAAGACCGGGTCGTTTTCGTAGCCGATATTCAGCACGTTTTTGCCCGTGGCGCTCTGGGTCGGCGAAGCGAACGCGATGTAGTTGGCGTCCTTGAAGAACCCGCCCCAGTTGTTGCCGCTCAGTTCGGCGAGGCTGTTGACGCCCAACCCGCCCAAACTGTGGCCGCTGACCATGACGTCTTTGGCGCTCAGGCCATGGGCTATCGAAAACGCGGCAACGTCCTTGAGCAAGTTGTCGAAGGCGTTTTTCGCGTAGTTCGTCGCGTAATCCACCGGGCCGACGGCGGCCAGCAGGTTGTTTTTCATGTCACCGAAGGTGTCGCTGTACCCCAGGCCGCCGGTACCACGGAAGGCAATGCCGATACCGATCAGCTTGCCCGCCGCGTCGTACTTGCCGAGCACTTCGGCTTCGGCGCTGGTGAAGCCGTCCTTCTCGCCATAGAAGGTGCCCTGAGCACCGACCTTGCCTTGATAACCCAGCTGCGTAGCGCCAATCGGCGCCCATCCGGTAGCCGGCAGCGGCTGACCGGTGGGCGTGTACGCGTACAGCGTCAGCGCGATGGCGTCGCTGTACAACGCCTTGCCATCTGCATTTTTGTAATCAAACAGTCCCATGTTGTTTGCTTCCTTTGCGTGAATTCAGAACTGCCAATCGAGTGTCAGACCTACACCGTGGTCTTTCTCGTTGGAGCCCAGCAGGCCGTTGTAATCCAGGCTCACACGCACATCCTGCGCCACCGCCAGACCGGCCCGCGCACCAATGACGGCGGCGTTACGATCCAATGACACGCTCTGCACGCTGAACCCGGTGTTGCCGTTGGCAAAGGCCAGGTGGTCTTCGGAACGGGTGTTGCTCAGGTTGTGCTGCCAGCCCAGAGTGCCAGACAGTTCCAGCTGCTGTTTGTCCGACAGGGCAATGGCTTTGCTCGCCCGCACACCGAGGGTCGAGAGCACGGCGTCTCGGTTGTCTTCGCCCCCCTTGAGCGCGGCGGCATCACCTTTCTCGGTGAAGCTGTCGCGGTTGAGGTGCACGTAAGCCAGGTTGGCGAACGGTTCCAGTGCCAGCGGTTGCAGGTCCAGGCGATACGCGGCTTCGGTGAACAGTTGCGCGGTGGTCGCATCGCGCTTGGATTTCTGTTTGCCGCTGACGTCGCCGAACTGCAGGTCACGTTTCACGTCGATGCGATGCCAGCTGTAGGCGCCGCCGACGCTCAAACGCAGTGAGTCGATTTCATGGCCCAGGTAAGCGCCCAAGTGGTAGCTGTCGACAGAGGCAGATGAATGCGTGCCATCGCCCATGCTCAACGAACTGTCGCTATAACCGGTGACGAAACCCAGCCGCGTATCTTCAGTGATCAGACCGTCGACACCGGCCAGCAAGCCGCCGATGGAGCTGTTCGAGCTGGCGTTGTCATGCCCGCCATCGCTCTTGCCCCAGGCGCCGAGGACTTTGACCCAGGCGTTGCTGCGGTCATCGGTCGGTGCCGCGGCATCGAACAGATCACGCTCACGCAGGCGTTCGCCGACGGCGTCGCGCAGGTAACGGCTGTCGTTGATCAGCAACGTGCCGATCGCCGGGTGAATCTCACCGGAGAGTTGCTGGAAGGCTTGTTGTGCGACGGCGGCGGTCGGCGACAGCAGCAGGGTTTCATAGAGCGCGTTGCCCGCGCCCAATTGCTCGGCGGCAGCCGCAACCGCACGTTGGTTCGGGGTTTGGCCGACGCTGGCGAAGGACGCGGCGTTGCGCTCTACCGCCAACTGAATGCCAGTGGCCGAGTAGTCGAGCGCACCACCAATGAACAGGTAGTTCGGCAGGACCGCGCCAAACCGCCCTTCGATGCCGCCGGCTGCTTGCAGAATGTTGTATTGATTGCCGAGCAGGGATTGCACTTCGCTGGTGGTCAGCAAGGTCGGGCTGTTTTCCAGGGACAGGCTGACGGTCGCGCCGTCGATCACGGCTTTACCGCCCGCGACGATCTGGTCGCTGCTGGTCGGCGACAACTCCACGGCGTAAGTCGAACCGGGCTCGAAAGTCACGTCGCCCGATACCTGCAAGGTGCCGATGGAATTGCCCGGCGCCACGGTGCCGCCGCTTTTCGCGGTCAATGCGCCGATGCGGCCGTTACCGCCGAGGATCCCGCTGTCATTGACGGTGACCGACGAGAGCAGCGAGCCGTTGATGGCCAATCGGCCCTGATTGACCAGGGTCGGGCCGGCATAAGTGTTGGCGCCGGTCAGCACCAGCGTGCCGATGCCCTGCTTGGTCAGGCCGCCATGGCCGGAAATGTCGTTGCGCCAGACGTCCCGCCCACACTGCACGTCATTGCACACGCGCTCGGTCGGTTTGCCTGCATCGATGATCGCGCCGATGCCCGGCAAGTCCGCGACAAACTGGCTGGAACCGTAGGCGCCCTGGATGCGGAACTCTTCGGGAATGTCTTGCTCGGTGACAAACATCCCCGGGCCATCGATGCCTTTGCGCAGGTTGATCATGCCCCAGCCGTACAGCGCGTCGACACCCGGTGCGCCCATGTCGGTGGCCGTGGTGCGCAGCACGCTGGCGACCTGGGCTCCGGTCATGTACGGGAAGCGCTCCATCAGCACCGCCACCGCGCCCGCAACGTGCGGCGCCGCCATGGAGGTGCCATTTTTGTTGGCGTAGCCGATGGTCATGTTATCGGCATTGGTGCCACCGATGACGGCGCTGAAGATCTTGCTGCCCGGTGCCGACACGCAGAAACTCGCGGTGTAGCCGCAGCGCGACGAGAAGGTGCTGATGTTGTAGAGGTCCGGACTGTTCAGGTCCGGGTTCTTCTGCAAGGCCGCGACGGTCATCCAGTTCGGCGCGATTTCCGGGACGAAATAGCCCAGGCCGGCGATGGCGTCCGGGGTATTGAGGTTGTAGTCGTTGCCGGCGGCGAAGATCGTCACGATGCCGCTGCGAGCGGCTGCAATCGCACCATCGTAGGCACCGCCCTGGCGTGTGCCGAGGATGGGTTGGATCTGATTGAACTGCAGCTGCGCGTCCTGCACGGTGAAGTGCGGATACGCCGGGTCACGGCCGCCCAGATCGAAACGATCGGTGATGCCGATGCCCCAGCTGTTGTTGATGATCCGTGCGCCGCTGGCGATCAACGCATCCCAACCGGCCTTGTACACCGCGCCGTCGTTGCCGAGGATGATCCCGTCTTCGGGGCCCGGATCGCCGTTGTCGGCACTGATGATCTGCGCGTTGTACGCCACGCCGTGCATCGGGTTGCCGTCACGGCTGCCCGCGGCGATCCCGCCGACGTGAGTGCCGTGGGAGCCGAGCTTGCCGTCGTAACCGACCGAGGGTGAACCGTCATACACAAACGCATCGCCGGCTTTGACCGGGATATACGGGTCGGTATATTCGCGGATACCACTGGTGACCAAGGTGACCACTTTGTTGGCACCGGAAAACTCCGGATGCTGGGCGTACACCGGCTGATCGAAGATCCCCAGTTTCACGCCTTTGCCGCTGTAACCGGCGGCATAGGCATCCTGAGCGTTGATGGCGCCCAAGCCCCAGTCCGCGTTGAATTCGGCGCTGCGCCAGCTGTTGGGATCCCCTGCTCGACCGCTTTCCACGTAGGGCGCCGCTTGTGCGGTGCCTATCGAGGCCAGCGCGCAGAGCAAGGCAAGGTTGTTGTACTTCTTATTCATCCAGCTACCGTCCTTAGTTGTGTTGCGAAATCCTGTGCCTTGAAAAGCACACTTTCATGGTGTGAAGCTGCTACAAGGGTCGCGTCAGAACTGCCAATTGAGGCTCAGCCCTACGCCATGACTTTTCTCGCGGCTGGCCAGTTGGCCGGTGTAATCGAGGTTCACGCGAACATCCCGGCTCAGGGCCAGGCTGGCATGGGCGCCTATCAGCGCCGCGTCACGCACCATTGGCGAACCTTCCACCGAGAACGCCGTGCTGCCGCTGGCAAATGCCAGATGTTCTTCAGCATCGGTATTGCTCAGGTTGTGCTGCCAGCCGAGGCTGCCGCTCAGGTCTAGTTGCTGCTGGCTGGACAGGTTCACGGTTTTCAACGCGCGCACGCCCAAGGTGCTGAGCACCGCATCCCGCGTGTCGCCACTGCTTTTCAGTGCGGCGCCATCGCCTTTCTCGGTGAAGCCTTCGGTGTCGAGGTGCACGTAAGCCAGATTGGCAAAGGGTTCGAGCGCCAGCGGTTGCAGGTTCAGGCGATACGCCGCCTCACCGAACACTTGAGTGGTGCCGGCATCGACTTTAGCTTTCTGTTTGGCGCTGACGTCGCCGTATTGCAGGTCACGTTTGACGTCGGCGCGATGCCAGCTATAGGCACCACCAGCACTCAGGCGCCAGGCGCCCAACTCGCGGCCGGCATAGGCACCCAAGTGATAGCTGTCGACCTTGGCCGATGAATGGGTGCCCGAGCCCATGCTCACGGAACTGTCGCTGTAGCCCGTGACCAGACCGATGCGGGTTTGCTCGTCGATCGCGCCATCGACACCGGCGAGCAAGCCGCCAATCGAGGTGGTGTAACCGGCGGTGTCATGGCGGTCGTCGGTCTTGCCCCAAGCCCCCAACGCTTTGATCCAGCCATTGCTTTGAGAACCTTTAGCGTCAATCAGTCGCTCACCGACCGCATCACGCAAGTAACGGCTGTCGTTGATCAGCACCGAGCCCAACGCCGGGTAAATTTCCCCCGACAACTGCTGGAACGCCTGCTGTGCGGACGTTGCGGTGGGCGACAGCAGCAGACTTTCGTAAACCGGATTCCCCGCTCCAAGCCCTTCCACAGCTGAGGCAACGGCGCGCTGATTCGGCGTCTGGCCGACGCTGGCGAACGTCGTATCGTTGCGCTCCACACTCAGTTGAATACCGGTGGCGGCGTAATCGAGGCTGCCGCCAATGAACAGATAGTTGGGCAGCACCGCACCGAACTGACCTTGAATGCCGCCGGCCGCTTGCAGGATGTTGTATTGATGACCGAGCAGGCTTTGCACTTGGTGGGTGCTGAGCAAGGTCGGGCTGTTTTCCAGCGACAGGCTGACTGTCGCGCCGCTGACGGTGGCCGTGCCGCCCGCGATGATGCGGTCGCTGTCGGTCGGCGACAGCTCCACCGCGTAGGTCGAACCGGGGGCAAACGTCACGTCGCCAGCGACCTGCAAGGTGCCGATGGAATTGCCCGGCGCGATGGTAGCGCCGCGGTTGGCGGTCAGGGCGCCGATTCGTCCCGACCCGCCCAGCGTGCCGCTGTCATTGACGGTCACACGGGATGCCAGCGAACCGTTGACCGACAGCAAACCGCCATTGACCGTGGTTGCCCCGCGATAGCTATTGTCACCGGTCAGCATCAAGCGACCGGCACCGGACTTGATCAGGCTGCCTTCGTAGACCCGGTTGGCGGCGGCTGAATCGCGAGCCATGCCGACGGCGTAATCCGTCTGGTCCTGTTGGCTGGCACCGGCCGGCACACCGTTCTGCCAACCTTTGATGCTCAAGGTCTGTTGCCAGGCACTGCGTTCGGCGGTGTCTTCGCTCTGCCGCTGGATCAATGCGTTGTCCGAGATGTCGTTGCTCCAGACATCGCTCTGCCCTGCCCCCAGATTGGCGTCGAAGCGCCCAAGCAATTGCCCCGGCCCGCGCATCGCCCGTTCAAGGTTGGCCACGCCCCAGCCGACGCGGGTATTCGGCGCCTGGGTGACAGAACCGTCGAGTTGGGTGGCGGTGGTCAGCAGGGTTTCCAGCGCCTGCTGGTTGGTCATGTACGGATAGCGTTCCATCACCAACGCCAAAGCGCCGGTGGCGTGTGGCGCGGACATGGACGTGCCGGACTTGATCGCATAACCGCCGTCGGGAATGGTGCTGTCGATCTTCGCGCCGGGGGTGGTGATGCACCAATACTTGGCGATGCCGCACTGGTTGTACTTCTGTTGATTGCTTTGATCCAGCCCCGAAACCGCCAACCAGTGACCCTCCAGGTCCGGTTCAAAATACGGCAAGGCCGAACGCACGCTGGCATTCGGGTAGCCGCTGTTGCCGGCGCTGAACACGTTGATCACGCCGCGTCGGGAAACGCCCGCCGCTTCGTCTAGCCAGGTGCCTTTGTTCCAGTGCTGCGCGTAAGCGGCGTGCAGATCGCCGAGGGTGCGATAGCTGACGTCCGGCGGCTGACTGCCCCAGCTGTTATTGATCGCACGCACGCCAGCGTCGGCCAAGGCGTTATAGACCGCTTTGAAGTAGTGCGGATCCGGATTGGGACCAAACAGAAAACTATCGTTCTTGTTGGTGTTGCCGACGTAGACCTGCGCGTTGTACGCCACGCCGTGCATACCGGTGCCATCGCGGGACGCACCGATGGTGCCGGCGACGTGGGTGCCGTGGGAGTCGTTGTTGGCGTTGAGGGTGCCGTCGACATTGAACAGTGAACCGTCGACGTAACTGCCGCTGGCCAGCACCGCGTGGTAACGGTCGGTGGCGAATTCGGGGTGGGACGCATCGAAGCCTGAATCGAGCTCGCCGATTTTTACGCCTTTACCGGTAATGCCGGCGGCGTACGCCTGATCGGCCTGCATGCGGGCCAGACCCCAATCGCGCTGGAATTCTGCGGTACGCCAACTGGCGGCATCGCCCAGGGTGCCGGTTTCCTGATAAAGCGCCTGGGCCGAGCCGGGCGCTACTGAAATCCAGAGCAACAACGTGCCGACCGACATCGGCTTGATCTGTACGTCCATGTTCATCACTTCTCGCTTTTTTGGCGTTTTTAGAATTCTGGTTGCCCATTAAGGGCCGCAACGCATCTGTGCAGTTGGCGAAACATGTGGTGAGGGGATTTATCCCCTCACCACAGGGGTGTTACGTCAGGAAATCATTGGGTCCTTGGGCCCTGGCCGAACGCCTCGTCCACCTTGGCCAGATCCTGCTCGCTCAAGGTCCCGGCGTAGTAATGCAACTTGGTCCAGGCCATCAGGTAGTCGTACCTTGCCTGTGCCAAATCCCGGCGGGTGGTAAATAGTTGTTGTTCGGCATTTAACGCATCCAGGTTCACCCGCTCACCGCCCAGGATGCTTTGCCTGGTCGAGACCACCAGTGCTTCCGCCGACTTCAGGGCTTTCTGATAAGCCCGCAGTTTGTTCACCCCCGACAGGCAGGCACTGAATTGCCGCCTCAGTTCGATCAGGGTTTGCCGGGTCTTGCCGTCCAGTTCGTACTCGGCCTGTTCCATGGTGCGGCTGGCCTGTCGGGTCGACGCCGACACCCCGCCACCGGCATACAACGGCACGCTGACTTCGATGCCGATGGTGTTGGTGTCGTAACGCTGGTTGTAGGTGTTGCCGCTTTCCGACTCGTTCTGACGCACGGAAGCGTACGCACTGACTTTCGGGAAGTGCCCGGCGCGGTTGCGTTCGACTTCATAACGCGCAACGTCCACCGCCTCGCGCTGGGAGGCCAGGTTCGGGTTGTTGGCCACGGCCATCTCGTGCCAAGTGTCGAAGTTGGCCGGCTGCAGGCTGAAGGTCTGGAAGTTCTGGTCCAGCGGCGCCAGGTCCGTGATGTCGACGGCCGGCACGCCAATCAGCGCGCCCAGTTCGCGCAAGGACGCATCCTGCTCGTTGCGCGCCTCGATTTCCTCGGCGGTCGCCAGCTCGTAGCGGGACTCGGCTTCAAGAATGTCGGTGCGCGTGCCCTCGCCCTGACGGAACATCTGCTCGTTCTGCTGGAACTGCTGTTCGAAGGCTTTCTTCTTGGCCAGCGCGATGTCGATCTGATCCTGGGCGAACAGCGCATTGGTGTAGTTTTCCAGCACACGAACCAGCAATTCCTGGCTCTTGCCGCGGAAGGCTTCGTCGGCAAACAACGATTGCGCCACGCCTTTGCGATACGCCGCGTAGGCTTCGTAATCGAGCAATGGCTGTTGCAGGGTCAGGTTAGAGCCATAGCTGCTGTAGTTGCGGTCCTCGGTGAAGTCCGGCCGACCTTCATTGATTTGCGTGACCTTGGAGGTGTTGCGGCCCTTGTTGTAGGTGTAACCGATCCTGGGCAACAGCCCGGCGCGGCCGATGATGCGATTTTCAAGGCCCGCATCGCGCTCCTTGATCGCACCAAGGAACACCGGGTCATTGCGCAACGCTTGCTCGTAGATCTCGAACGGCCCCATGGCGGCCATCACACTGTTGCACGTCAGCAACGCCAGGGTGGCTGTGAGCATTGAAAGCTTATTCATACAGCCGAACATCCTTATTCCTCGGTCAACGCGGAGCCTGCCCGGTCGAGCAGCGGTTTGAACAAATAGTTGAGGAGTGAACGTTCACCGGTGCGCACGAACATTTCCGCCGGCATGCCGGGCTTGATCACCAGCCCGTTGAGTTTTTCCATGGCCTGGTCGCTGACGCTGCTGCGCAGCACGTAATACGGCGCGCCGGTTTTCTCGTCGACCATCTGGTCGGCGGAGATCAGGCTGACTTCGCCGGGTACACGCGGTGTACGGCTCTGGTTGAATGCGGTGAACAGAATGTCCACCGGCAAGTGGGTGCCGACCTTGTCGATCAGGTTGATCGGCAGGTGCCCTTCCACTTCCAGGCGAGTGCCTTGCGGCACGATCTCCAGCAAGGTTTCGCCTTGGCGGACCACAGCACCTTCGGTGTGAACCCCAAGGTTGACCGCAATGCCGTCGGCGGTAGCGATGATTTCGCTGTGTTGCAGATCGAAGCCGGCGGAGGTCAATTGCTCTTCCAGGGTCACACTTTTGAGCTGCGCGTCGGCCAGTTGTGTGCGGACTTCTTTCTGGTATTCCTCGATGTGCTGTTGCAACTTCAGGCGCGACTCGAGAATGCCCTGCTCGACCCGGCCGCTTTCACCACTGTTTTCCGCCAATTGCTGCTGCACCTGCGACAGTTGCCGCTGGTACTCCATCAAGCGGTTGCGCGGGATGTAGCCGTTGTCCGCCAAGGGCTGCAGATTGCTCAGTTGTTGTTGCAAGGAGCTGGCCTGGGCCGTCAGGTCCGTCCGTGCGCGGCGCATGCCGGCCAGTTGCGCACTCGCGCCTTCGATGCTGGCGCGCAAGCCCGCCTGCTCGCGGGAAAACGCTTCGCGGCGGCTGCTGAACAATTGCCGCTGGCCCTCGAGGACCAAGGCCAGGCGCGGATCAGGATCGTTGCTCAACTGGGCGGGGAAATTTACTTGTTTGAGGTTGTCCCGCTCGCTCTGCCAACGGGCCAGGCTGGCCCAGGCCATGCGGTATTGCGCCTGCAGCGATTGCACGTCGGCGGCGACCTGAGTCTGGTCGAGCTGAAACAGCGGCTGGCCCTGCTTAACCACTTGGCCCTCGCGCACCAGAATCCGGCTGACCACGCCGTTACTCATCGATTGCACGGCCTTGCGCTTGCCGGAGACCACGACCGTGCCTTGCACCGGAATGCCTTGGTCGAGTGGCGCGAGGCTTGCCCAGGTGAAGAAACTGCCGGCGCCGACGATCGCCAGAATCCAGCCCATGCGGGCGAAGAAACGCGCATCACGCTCCGGGCGTTCAGCGATGTAATCGTGTTCCATCGTCGCTTCGTTTTCAGTGTTCATGCGAGCGCTGGTCATACACCCGAATTCCTTGTCGTGGGCTGATACTGGCGGCTCATGCTGAGCCCGCCCGGTGCTTGCGCTGTTTTTTCGCGTTGCTGTTCCTGGGCGCCGGAGAGTGCCTTGAGCACTTCCTGGCTGGGCCCAAAGGCCTGCAAACGACCTTCGTTGAGCACCAGCAATTTGTCGGCCTGGGCCAAGGCCGAGGAACGATGGGTCACCAGAATCACGCTGGTGCCCTGGGCTTTCATCTGCGCGATGGCGCCGGCCAGTGCCGCTTCGCCCACGGTGTCGAGGTTGGAATTGGGTTCATCCAGCACTACCAGGCTTGGCTTGCCGTACAGCGCGCGGGCCAATGCCACCCGTTGCTTCTGGCCGCCGGACAAACCGCTGCCGTCCTCGCCGAGCACCGTGTCGTAGCCCTGCGGCATGCGCAGGATCAACTCATGGACGCCGGCCTGTTGCGCCGCCTCGACGACTTGTTGTGGGTCGGCCTCGCGAAACCGGGCGATGTTTTCGGCGATGCTGCCGCTGAACAATTCGATGTCCTGGGGTAAGTACCCGATATACGGACCGAGGTCGTCGCGGTTCCAGCGATGGATGTCCGCGCCATCAAGCCGCACAGTGCCGCCGAGGGTTGGCCAGACGCCGACAAGCACACGGGCCAGGGTCGATTTACCGGAGCCGGAGGCGCCAAGCACACCCAACACTTCGCCGGCACCCAGGCTGAAATTGACCATGTGCAGGGTCGCGGCACGTTGCCCCGGAGGGCCGGCGCTGACTTGTTCAAAGGTGATCTGCCCCTTCGGCGCCGGCAGCGCCATGGCTTCATCACTCGGTGGAAAGGCTTGCAGCAGCGAATCAAGACGACGATAGGCGAGCTTGGCGCCGCTCCATTGTTTCCAGACTGCGATCAGTTGATCGATGGGGCTCAGGACCCGGCCCATCAGAATCGAGCCGGCGATCATCATCCCGGCCGTCATGTCGCCTTTGATCACGAGCAAAGCGCCCAAGCCCAGAACCAGGGATTGCAGGCACAGACGCAAGGTCTTGCTCAGGGAGCTGATGATGGCGCCGGTGTCGCTGGCCTGATTCTGCAGACCGAGAAAACGCGAATGCACCTGGAACCAGCGCTTGCGCAACACCCCGAGCATGCCCATGGCCTGAATGGTTTCGGCGTTGTGCAAGTGACTGGTGGCCAGTTGGCTGGACTTCTGGGAAAACCCTGCAGCTTCGCCCAAGGGCTTTTTGGTCATCGCCTCGTTCAGGCAAGCGAGGCCGATCAGCACCACTGCGCCCACGGTTGCGAAAACGCCGAGCCAGACGTTGAACAGGTAGATCACGAACAGGTAAACCGGAAACCACGGCGCATCGAAGAACGCGAATAGCGCAGGCCCGGTGACGAATTGGCGAATGTGGGTCAGATCGCCAAGGGACTGCCCGGCGTTGCCCTCGCCCTTGAGCAGGTTGCGCTCGAACGCGGCCTGATAGACCCGCAGGTTGAAACGGCGCTCCAACTGGCTGCCGATGCGGATGACGATGAAACTGCGTACGATCTCAAGCAAACCGATGAAGGCGAAAAACCCGACCACCATCAGCGACAGCATGGCCAGGGTGGTTTCGTTTTGCGAAGACAGCACGCGGTCGTAGACCTGGAGCATGTAAATCGACGGAACCAGCATCAGCACGTTAATTAACGCGGTGAAACAACCGACGCTGATCAGGATGCTTTTATAGTCGCCCAGTGCCTTGAATAACGGTGCGGTGGCTGGGGCCTTCGCCATCTTCATTGATTTTTCCTGAGATGATATTCCTCGCCCTGTTTTGGCGAGGTTTCAATTAACTGTCCGCACGCGTGTCGAGACATTCTTTGCCAGTCAGCGCTTACAAATGAACAACAACTTTTTATGCTTTACATAAAAGCCTGGTTATTGATCTGTCACTTTTAACGGCAACTACGGGCTTTATATCCAACACTTGCGTCGGTCGGCACTTTGCGCTTATGGCGCAACGCGCTGGAGCGTAATGATCAGACCCGACTTCAAGGTGCGTTGATAAAGCCCTTCATGCTGTCGGCTGAAAAACACGATTCTTGAGCCTTCTTTGCCGGTGATTGCGATGCCGTCCGGTTCCGGGAACCAGCCAACCGCAGTGTCATGCAGCCACGCGCCGAGGCAATCCGCCCCCTCGCCCAGGGTCTGGTTCGCTACAAGCTCAATGACGCAAACGTTCGACGGTTTATCCTGCAAAGCCTGAGACTCCGGCGAGTCCGACTTGGCTATCAGGGTGGCCTGCCATTTCCCGGCGAGTTCCGAGGGGTCTGCTAATTTCAGGCTGCTTGCCATGGCTACATCTCCAAGAAACATCATCAGCGTCGCCAACAGCCACGCGGTCGTTCTGTAGGTAAAGGCGTTAAGGGTCATAGGACTTTCAACTCCGGCGTGTAGCCTTACGCACAGTGCACATCGATGCAAGGACAGAGCGCGGCGCATCAAGCGTCGCGCTCCTTTTAGCCTTGTATCAGGCCACGATGTCCGAGAACGCCGCCTGGCCAACGGTGCTGACCAGGAAATCAGCCACGCCATGCCCGGAGAAATCCACCGACAACAGGCTATTACCGCCCGAGGAGGTCAACACTGCATCGCCTGCCGCACCAGTGAACGAACTCACGAAGTGCAGGCCTGCGCCTTTGGTGATGCCGGTCAGGTCGATCTTGTCCAGGCCGCTGACAAAATCGAGGATCTGATCCGCTACACCCGGCTTGGAGTCACTGCTGGCCGCGAACACAAAAGTGTCCGAACCGGTACCGCCCCACAATTTGTCCGCACCGCCCGCGCCGTAGATGAGGTCGTTGCCGGCCCCGCCCTTCAGCTCATTGGACACGCCATTACCAATCAGCAGGTCGCTGCCCGAACCACCGATTGCGTTCTCGATGGTGGCACCCTTGGCAATGGAAACGTTGCCCACCAAGCCGCCAACGTCGGAGAACGAGGCTTCATTGAGGTTGATTTTCTGGTTTTGGGTGAAGCCGGAGAAGTCCAGCGTGTCCTTTCCGCCCGCATCCCATACCGAGAACACGACCTTGTCCGACGACGAAGACGCGCTCAGGAAATCGCGACCGGCGTTGGAATTGAAACCGTAGGTGGTGTCACCGGTGCGGGTGGTGGTGTTGGCTCCGTAGAGCTTCTGGATGGCGGCAATATCGTCCAGCAGCGGACCGGACGCATACGCCTCGACGCCGCCCTTGCTGAAGTTCTGGTCGGTATTGCTTTCACTCCAGTAGCTCATGAGGCTGTAACCGCGAGTGTCTTCCGCGTAGGTCGCGTCGTTGTAGGTCGGCGCGCCCTCACCGGCGTTGTAGTCGCCGGGGTGGGCCAGGCCCAGACTGTGACCGATTTCGTGGGTCAGGGTTTGACGACCGTAGTTGTTCAGGTCCGGCGTCTTGTTGGGCGTGTAGCTGCTGTTGGTCAGATACCACGAAGTACCGTCATAACCGGCGCCGGTGCCAGGCAGGTAGGCGAATGCCGCTGCGCCGTCCTGGCCGCTGCTGTAGTTGCCGAAGGTCATGTGACCGTCGCCGCCTGTGGCTTTCTCGGTGAAAGTGACTTTGGCCACATCGGCCCAGGATTGCATGGCGAGCACGGCCTGGGCTTTCTGCTGGGCGCTGAACTGACTGAAGCCGGAAATCCCGTGCTTGTTCATGGTGCTCGACGACGCCGAGGTCAGGAACGTGTAGGTCAGTTCGATTTTGCCGCTGCCGTCCTTGTCCTGGTAGGCAGCGCCGTCACGCAGCAATTGGGTTGCTGCCTCGTCGACGGAATAGGAAGGTTTGCCATTGACCGTGAGATTGCCACCCCGGTCATACTGATGGCTGAAGCTGTCGATCTGGTTGTACGCGGAACTGGGCACAGCCAATGATTGCAATGGCGAAAAAGCCTGTTCGGCAAGATCAATAGCGTTGTTCTTAACTTTCGACATAAACACACTTCCTTGTTTAGCAATGGAACAGTTTTTGTCAGATAGCGACAATCTCTGGCGAGATCGTCCTATCACTCGCCCAATGAAGGCGAAAGAAAACTGACACAATTCGAAATCAAACGTCTACATTTTTTTTGACGTCAAATTGTTCTGCTCCAGCAAGTACCCGGAAACAATGCCTGCGCTGTCGAAATATAGTTTCAAGTTGATGGTGTTCGGACTAATTGTCTGACAATTGCGTATTTAAATATTAAATATGGGTAAGTTATTTTTTGTCGAAGGCGTCTCGTTTTTTCGGACTTATTAGTATGTGTGCCAGTGGATTGATATCAGACGTATTTGTAGTAAGTGTGAGATTTTGACGACTGCTTCGCAGCCGAACGCATCCCACAGCGGGTAATCATGAACACGTGTTACCAGACCCGCTCGTATCGGGTTAGCCACGACATATCGAGCAAGATCCTTCACGCCCTCCTCCCTGCGAACCGCCCGATCGTGATAGCCCTTTTGCCACAACCGCCCTCGCCGCCCTAACGCCTGGTTGACCGCCAAACTGCTCCGCGATTTTATTCGGCACATCAACTCTGCCAATGACTTGTCGTGCAGTAGCACCAGGCAATGCAGATGATCCGGCATCACAACCCAGTTAACAATTCAGCTCAGCCGCCTTCTTGAGCCTCGCGCAATTGCAAAGCAACCAGCCTTCCCAACCGCCAATCAGCAAAAAACGGCTGCCGTTGGTCAACGACAGCCGTCAGCAGATAAATACGTCCTGGCTCAGAAAAACGGCCAGTGCGTAGCAGGCCCGCATTTGAACAAACAGGCATTCCATTGCCTCCAGATCCATTGAAAGGTGGCCCGGAATCTACAGCGTCGCCATCAAGCCCGACCCGCTGCAATCGCTACAAAACATGAACCCTCAACTCCCCGTCCGAATCTTGTTCCACACCCGCGTCCGAATCCGGTCAATGTTGAGCGGCATGGCCTCCAGCGCGAACAGCTTGCCCATCATCTCCGGGCTCGGATACACCTTGGTGTCGTTCTTGATGGCTGGGTCGATCAGGCTGTCGGCTTGTTGGTTGCCATTGGCGTAGTGCACGTGATTGCTGATGCTGGCCATGACGTCCGGGCGCAGCAGGTAGTTCATGAACGCGTAGCCGGCCTTTTCGTCCGGGGCATCGGCGGGCATGGCGACCATGTCGAACCAGATGGCGGCGCCCTCCTTGGGAATGGCGTAGCCGATGTCGATGCCATTGTTGGCTTCTTTCGCTCGGTTTTCGGCTTGCAGGATGTCGCCAGAGAAACCGACCGCTACACAGATGTCACCGTTGGCCAGGTCGCTGGTGTATTTGGATGAGTGGAAATAGCTGACGTATGGCCGGACTTTCATCAGCAGCGCTTCAGCCTTTTTGTAGTCTTCCGGGTTCTTGCTGTGATGCGGCAGTCCCAGGTAGTTCAGCGCGGCAGGCAGCAGTTCGGGGCCGTTGTCGAGGATAGCGACGCCGCACTTTTGCAGCTTTTCCATGTTCTCGGGCTTGAAAATCAGGTCCCAGGAATCCACCGGCGCGTTGTCGCCCAGTACGGCTTTTACCTTGGCGATGTTGTAGCCGATGCCAGTGCTGCCCCACAGGTACGGGAAGCCATGCTCGTTGCCCGGGTCGTTGGTCTGCAACGCGGTGAGCAACACCGGGTTGAGGTTTTTCCAGTTCGGCAACTGGCTCTTGTCGAGCTTCTTGAGCGCCCCACCCTGAATCTGCCGTGCCATGAAATGGTTGGACGGGAACACCACGTCGTACCCGGATTTGCCGGTCATCAACTTACCGTCGAGGGTTTCGTTGCTGTCGTAGACATCGTAGCTGAAGGCGATTCCGGTTTCTTTCTGGAAGTTTTTAGTGGTGTCCGGGGCGATGTAGTCCGACCAGTTGTAGATCTTGACGGTCTCGGCCGCGTGGCTCAGGGACGCGACAAGCGCAAAGGGTGCGAGGGTCAGTGTCTTTCGGATCATGAGTCGATTCCTGTATGGGCCGTTTTTTTTGTTGGAGCGCTATTGGCAGGCAATCAAAGGATCAAAAATCAAAAAATCAAAACGTAGGTCTTGCGCACGGTTTCCTGGATGTCCCAGATGCCGAGGCTGTTGGCCGGCAACATCAGTGCGTCGCCGGCTTCGATGTAGAGGGTTTCACCGTCGTCGGGGGTGAAGGTGCAGCGGCCCTGGATGAAGTGACAGAATTCCTGGGCAACGATCTGCCGACGCCAGCGGCCGGGCGTGCATTCCCAGACGCCGGTTTCGACGCCATCGTCGCGCTCGACGCTGGTGGTCGAAGCCATCGCCACCGGTGTTCCCAGCGGCACGGCGACGGGGTTCGACTCTTCCAGTTCCAGTGTTGCGGTGTTCTTGAATTGCGTGATGCCCATGGGAGTACCTGTCGATTAAGCCTGTAGATGAAAACGTGCTGTTCAGTGCATGAAACCTTCCATGAATCCCGCCACCTTGCTCGCCAGCTTGCGGCGCCAAGGGGCCGTAGCCGGGTTGGCCAGGGTCTGGTCTTCGTGGACGAAGCTGCGGATGATTGCGTTGTAACCCAGCCAGCGGCAGGGTTCGGGTTCCCAGGCCCTGAGTGTGTCGAGACCGCCCTGGGGCATGACCCAGGGTTGGCGAACCAGTTCGGTATCGCGTTCCAGAATCAGGTCCGCCAGGGTTCTGCCGCCCAGGTTGCTGGCGCCGACGCCCTCCCCGCCATAACCGCCAGACAAGGCAATGCCACTGGCGTGATCGCAGAGCATGTGCGGCTTGAAGTGCCGGGACATGCCCAGGTTGCCGCCCCACGCGTGAGTGATCCGCACGTTCTTGAGTTGCGGGAACAATTCGCCGAACAGGTAGCGCCGCAATTCCACTTCGCTGGTGGTCAGGTCAAAGTCATGGCGTAATTTGCCGGCAAACTGATAGCCACCCCGGGCACCGAACACCAGGCGGTTGTCGGCCGTGCGCTGGCCATAGGTGACTTGCCGACTGCTTTCACTGAACGCCTGACCACGGCTCAAGCCGATTTCGTCCCAGGTCGCGGCGGACAGTGGTTCAGTGGCGACAATCAGACTTTGTACCGGCAGCTGATAGCGGCCCAGTGGCGGCAGCGTGACCGAATAGCCCTCTACCGCCGGCACGACCCAGCGGCTGCGAACCTGAGCCTTGGCGGTGCGCAAACTCCCCGACTGCCACTGCGTGACCGCGCTGTTTTCGTAAATTTTAACGCCCATTCGCTCGACCGTTTCTGCCAGGCCTCGCACCAACTTTGCCGGGTGAATGGTCGCAACGTGCGGTGCATAGATACCGCCATAGGGTTTCGCAATTCTGATCTGTTGCGCCAGTTGCTCAGGGCTGAGCCAGCGATAATCGCTTTCGGTCAGGCCTTGGCTGTACAGCTTATCGAGGTATTCGCGCAGGCTGGCTTCCTGTTCGGGATAACGCGCGGCGCAGTACAGCACGCCGCCTTTGCGATAATCGCAGTCGATACCCTCACGTTCGATGGCTATCTCTACTTCATCAGGAATGTTGTGCAGCAGATCGAAGGATGCGCGACGTTGCTCCGCCGGCAAACCGGCCAGCAGACGGTCTTCGCCCAGCAGGTTGCCCATCAGCCAGCCACCGTTACGGCCCGACGCACCAAAACCGGCGGTTTGCGCCTCGACGATGGCAATGTCCAGGCCTGGCGCCAGACGCTTGAGGTAATACGCGGTCCAAAGTCCGGTGTAGCCAGCGCCGATGATGGCTACGTCGACGTCAAGGTCGTGCTCCAGCGCAGGACGTGCCAACAACGGCTCGTCGAGTTGATCCATCCACAAACTGATAGTGCGCCACGCCGACATGCCAGACTCCGCCACTCAAACTTCGATGGCGTCGATCCTAGTGCGTGGGCTCAGGGACTGTCGTGCGCGCGTGCACGCAAAGAAATTTGTTTGACGTAAGCCTTGGGCGACAGCCCGGTGAGCTGGCGGAAACAACTGTAGAACGCCGATAACGAATTGAAGCCGGCGGAAAACGCCAGCTCATCAATGCGCACCGGCGGCGTGACGGCGTCCAGGGCTGCGAGCAAATGTTGCAGCCGTGCCTGGTTCACATAGCGATAGAAGCTCTGGCCCAGCACTTGATTCAGCAGATAGGAAATCTGATTACGGCTGTAGCCGCACTCCTTCGCCACCCGTTGCAGGTCGAGTTCGGGGTCCAGATAAGGCTGTTGGCGCTGGAAATACTGTTGCAAGTCCTCAGCCATGAAACTCAGCTGGCGCGGCGAAAGCCCGAGACGACTGGCGGCCGGGCGCACGTTCGCAGCGGTGCTGCTTTGAGGTTGTTCGCGCACCAGGGATGCGTATTCGTTGACCCGCCAGATCAACCCGTCGCGCACCGTGATGGCCTCACTGGAACGGAACGACACCAGCCCTTCGCCGCCGCGCAAGGTCATCTTGTACTGGATGAACGCTGTGTTGCCGTCCAGGCGTATGCGATCCGAATGCTCCAGCGCTTCATCCGGGTTACGCGGCATGCTGCCGCGCACGTACTCGCGCAACTCGTCCAGGCCCATGACCCGGTTCTGGAAAAAGTCGTTGTACTGAATGTCCGGGTGATAAAGCGCCATCACACCGTCCAGATCCCGGTGTTTCCAGCACAGGTGGTAGCGCATGACCGTCTCGCCCGTGGCCTGGGTTTGCAGGGGGCCATCATCATCGGCGTGCATAAAGGACTCGGCGAAAAAAACCGAGCTTGCCGAAGTTCGGTAACGGCTTCAATGACCAGAGCGAATCGGCGCAGTGTCGAGCCAGGCCCGGCACGTGATCCACATCAAAAAAACGTGACCAATCGCCAAACGGACTGAAAAAAATCACATGGTTTTCACATCTGGGTGCTACTTTTAAAGGCAGTCACCGGTTGAGCCATTGAAGGCTCTTCCCTCCTAACATGAGCTAAAGGAAGCGCTCGATGAAGAAGGCGGGCAACACATGAATAAAGGGTCATTCAGCAAAGTTACCTTTCCAAACGCCTGCCAGCTGATGCGCTGGCATTTTCATCCCATGGGATTCGAGGCGAGCATGGACGCGCCGGGCAGCATGATTGCCCGCCTGTTTGACCGAGCCAGTGGCGAGACCATGATCGCCATTGCAGGCATTCCTTGCGCAACTGTGATGAATGCTGCGGACGTAGAACGAATAATCGAAGCCGTGGAAGACGAACTTGAGTCTTTCATTCCTCCCGTGGCCCTCAAGAGTTATGCCTGAAGGTCAAACACCCAACAAAAAGCCCACATCATGTGGGCTTTTTTGTGGGCCTCGGGTTCAGGCCAGTTGTTGACCCTGGCGATGATCAGCGAAGAACGGCTTGTCCTTGCCAACCCTGTCCGATGCCTTGGGCATATTCGCCGCCTGCGTGTCCTGACCTTCGACATACCAATAGCAATGACTCACTGCCCGAGTGATGCCGACATACGCCAGTCGCAGGATTTCGTCTTTTTGTGCGTTGTCGTAAGGCTCGTTGTCGCCAGCCTTGCCAAGTCCCGCCATGCGATAGACCTGGTTCTTGTAAGGAGAACTGGTCAGGTGCTGGCAGTCACCGAGCAAGAACACCGCGTCAGCTTGCAGGCCCTTGGCGCTGTGGTATGTCAGCTGTTTGATGCGGCGAGCGTTGTACGGCAAGCTAGAATCCACATTAACTACCGACTGAATATGTTGCTCTATCAATAGCTTATCGCTGCTTTTTCGATAAAGCATTAAGATCGAATCGCCCTGTCGGTAGTGCTGGATCAGGCGTTGAGCCATGCCCTGATCGTCTCGATCCATGACGTTTACCGGCAATAGTGCCTTGGGTTCACCGGTAGCCTTGGCCTTCTTTCCAGCGATCGATGGCGCTGCGCGAACGATATGCTCGGCGGCATCAATGATGTGCTGATGACTGCGGTAGTTGTCGCTGAGCATTACTTTAGTCGTGCTCGGCGACGGGAATTCCTTGTTGAACTCCATGAAATACGACGGCGAACTGCCACGCCAGCCATAAATGGACTGCCAGTCATCGCCAACACAGAGCAAGGATGAGCGTTGCGCACCACGCCCGACGTGCATCGCCGGGCCGCGACTGCGGATCTCGGCCAGACTGGCACGGATCCAGGAGACAATCTGTGGCGATACGTCCTGAAATTCGTCGATCATCAGATGAGATAGCGGCCTCAGGAGATCATCACTGAGCAATTTCAGGTTTTCCGGAGAATGCTCGCTGAACAAGGCAAACATCCGGTTGTAGGTCATCACCGGAGGTTTCTGATCGAGCAAGTGATCTTCCAGGGCGCGCCAGAACAG
Source organism: Pseudomonas sp. 31-12 (assembly GCF_003151075.1). Classification (NCBI taxonomy): domain Bacteria; kingdom Pseudomonadati; phylum Pseudomonadota; class Gammaproteobacteria; order Pseudomonadales; family Pseudomonadaceae; genus Pseudomonas; species Pseudomonas sp. 31-12. Next base: position 3,351,448 of record NZ_CP029482.1, on the reverse strand, counting down.
ACTCAGAGCCTCGAAGAAAAACCGGTCCGGGTCATCTTTGGCGAAACTCATTTGGCTGACGGCATTCGGAACATCCAGGCCGAGGTTTTCGATAAACCCGGCGGCGGCCACAAAACAGTCCAGCAAGGGTGCCGATCCCAATTCGCCTTTGACCTTGTAATCGAAGCCCGGCCCGGCGCTGGCGTCGCTTGCCAGGGAGGCCAACATGCGCTTTGAAGACTCGTAACTATCTATCCATATCAATGGCTTACGGCAGAAAGCTTGAAACAGGGTGCGCTTTACTGCCCATTCCGCGCGAACGGTCAACTTGGCATTCGGGCGGCAAACCTGCGGATTTTCCCGAGGGTCAAACCCAAGCACCACCCAGGCATCCAGCGTCGGGATGTAACCGTGACAATGGAAGGTCGCACCATTGATGTCGAAGGTCTGTCGATTGGGCTCGATGCCTTTAATTGGCCACGCGCCTGCGCGAAACCACAGGTCTTCAATCGTGTCGCAGAGTTCTTCGTCACGCTTGGCCGCCAACTCGGTCACCGCCATGCGTTTCTGCACGTCGGGGTGATCACGCTCCAGCTCCTTGAGCTGCAAGGCATGACGGAACAATGGCTTTATCAGTTCGCGAAAACGCTCATCGCGGGTATGCAGGCTGTGAAAACAGGCATTGAGTTGCTGACGCTGGGCGTCGTTGATGCGCAGGTCAAAGGGGTTACTGTCGACCTCCTCATCGCCGTTCTGCGCGCGATTGCTAAGGTTTTCGAACGCTTGCAGGCGCTCGAAACCCGGCAGGCTGCGAACCATTGGCAGAATTCGCGAGTGGAAGGTGCGCACCAGATCCCGCGCCTCTTTGAGGCTCAGGGCCCGATCCCACAAGGCAAACAACTCGATCAGCTTATTGATGAAGTCCTTGCGCGACTCGCGGGTGAAGGTCACCACGGTCATCGAACTCAGCTCGAAGCCCAGGTAATGGGTCAGCAGCAATATGCGCAGTACCAGCGTCGTCGACTTGCCCGCGCCGGCCCCGGCAATCACCGACGTCGAAGGCGTGTCGCTGAAAATCATCTTCCACTGGGCGGCGCTTGGCTGGGCGTGAGGGGGCAACAGTCGGGCAACATCAGCCTTCATCCGCTTCTTCAGCTCGGCGCTCAAAGGCAGACGCCAATCGTCGAACAAGTTTTCGTCGACGTTAGGTGGCCGGTGCTCGGTTGAGCGCGAATCGCGGATCAGCAAGACCTGTCGGCCTTCTTCCAACCCCTCGGCTTTGCCTTCCTTATAGCCGTAATCGACCCCGGCGCTATGGCCACTGCGAAAACCATCGGCTTGCCCGTGTAGCCACGACGCACGGTGTTGCGCACGCAGACGAGTCAGGCCATGGCCAAAGAAACGCGCGGCCAGGCGCTTGAGCAATGGCATCTCGGCCAAGGGGCGAAGTTCGGGAGGAAGATCGGGGGTGTGTTGCGGCACGCGGGCGGACTCCAGGGTGTGAGGCTGACGAGGGCTATGGTGTCCGTATTTGCCGTTGAGTTCTAGTGAAATGCTTACAGGTCATTGGCTTATACGATGAAGTGAAGGCTGGGTGAGAATATTTCGAGGTTAATTGACATCAACTAATTCGATCATGATGAGGCATTTTTTACGCTTTTTATCGATTGGTGCCTGATAGATGATGCCCGCCATCAACCACCGGTTCTCGTTTCGTGGCTCAGGCGCTCAGCCCCATGACGAACCTTTTCAGGAGACGATCATGCTTGAACTCAGACCTTTCAAATCCCTGGGCGGCGCCCACCATGGCTGGTTGGATGCCCATCACCACTTTTCGTTCGCTGAGTACCACGACCCGGAACGTATGAACTGGGGCAACCTGCGGGTATGGAACGACGACGTGATTGCCTCGGGCACCGGGTTCCCGAAACATCCGCACCGAGACATGGAAATCATCACCTATGTTCGTGAAGGTGCAATTACCCACGAAGACAACCTGGGCAACAAGGGTCGCACTGAAGCGGGCGACGTTCAGGTCATGAGTGCCGGTACCGGGATTGCCCACAGCGAATACAACCTGGAGGCGGGTGAAACCAGGATCTTCCAGATCTGGATCATTCCGAATGAATCCGGCCTGGCCCCTTCCTGGGGCGCCAAGCCTTTCCCGAAAGGTCAGCGCGAAGGTTTCGTGACCCTGGCCAGTGGCAAGTCCGGCGATGATCAAAGCCTGCGAATCCGCGCTGATGCACGGCTGGTGGCGGCGAACCTGAAGGCTGGTGAATCCGCTGAATATCACCTGGACAGTGGTCGTCGCGCTTATCTGGTTCCAGCTACCGGGGTCATTGAGGTCAATGGCTTGCGGGCCCAAGCCCGAGACGGTGTGGCGGTGGCGGATGAGCAGGTGTTGCGAGTGACTGCCATCGAAGACAGTGAGATTGTGTTGGTGGATCTGGCTTGATCGGGTAAATGCAGGGCAAAAAAAGGGGCGACCGTTGATGGTCGCCCCTTTTTACATCTGAACCTTTGTGGTGAGGGGGCTTGTCGGAACGCCCCATCGCCCCGTTCGGCTGCGAAGCAGTCGTCAGATCTATATCGCGGTATAGCCGGGGAAATGCCGGGGCCGCTTCGCGACCCAACGGGGGCAAGCCCCCTCGCCACAAGTCCCTCAATCACTTCGCAGAAATAGCGCCATCCACCAGGGTCTGAGCTTCTGCAACCAACTGCTTGAGGTGCTCGTCACTGACGAAGCTCTCAGCGTAGATCTTGTAGATGTCCTCAGTCCCCGAAGGCCGTGCCGCAAACCAGCCGTTCTCGGTCATGACTTTCAAGCCGCCGATGGCCTGGTCATTGCCCGGCGCATGGCTGAGGATGCTCTGGATCGCTTCGCCAGCCAGTTGGGTCGAGGTGACCTGATCTGGCGACAGCTTGCTCAGCAAGGCTTTCTGTTCAGGATTGGCCTTTGCATCGACGCGTACCGAGAACGGCTCGCCAAGTTCATCGGTCAACGCACGATAGGCCTGGCTCGGATCACGACCCGTGCGAGCGGTCATTTCAGCGGCAAGCAATGCCGGAATCAAGCCGTCCTTGTCGGTGCACCAGACGCCGCCGTCCTTGCGCAAAAACGAGGCACCGGCGCTTTCTTCGCCGCCAAAACCCAGCGAACCGTCGAACAGACCATCAGCAAACCATTTGAAACCGACCGGCACTTCGTAAAGACGACGACCCAGCCGCTTGGCCACGCGATCAATCAAGCCGCTGCTGACCACGGTTTTGCCCACGGCAGCGTCGGCACGCCACTGCGGACGGTTCTGGAACAGGTAGTCGATCGATACCGCCAGATAGCTGTTCGGCGCCAGCAGACCACCGGACGGGGTCACGATGCCATGGCGATCGTGATCCGGGTCGCAGGCGAATGCGACGTCATAACGCTCTTTCAGGCCGATCAGGCCTTGCATGGCATGGCTCGACGATGGGTCCATGCGGATTTGCCCGTCCCAGTCGACGGTCATGAAACGGAACGTCGGATCGACCTGTTTGTTCACCACCTCAAGGTCCAGACGGTAATGCTCGGCAATCGCCGACCAATAACGCACCCCCGCTCCGCCCAGCGGATCGACCCCCAGATGCAGCTTGGCGTCACGGATGGCATCGAAGTCAATGACGTTGATCAGGTCGGCGACATAGGTGTTGAGGTAATCGTGGCGATGGGTCGTGCCGGCCTTCAGCGCCTGCTCGTAGCTGATGCGTTTGACGCCAGCCAGCTTGTTGCTCAGCAGTTCGTTGGCCTTGGCTTCGATCCACTTGGTGATGTGGGTATCGGCCGGTCCACCGTTGGTGGGGTTGTATTTATAGCCACCGCTTTGCGGCGGATTGTGCGACGGAGTGATCACGATGCCATCCGCCAGGCCCGAGGTGCGTCCACGGTTGTAGCAAAGAATCGCGTGGGAAATCGCCGGAGTCGGTGTGTATTCGTCACCCTCGGCAATCATCACCGTGACGCCGTTCGCGGCCAGCACCTCCAGGGCACTGACGCCGGCCGGAGTGGACAGCGCGTGAGTGTCGATGCCGACAAACAGCGGACCGTCGATGCCCTGGGCCTCACGGTACAGGCAGATGGCCTGGCTGATCGCCAGAACGTGCCATTCGTTGAAACTCAGGTCGAACGAGCTGCCTCGGTGTCCGGACGTGCCGAAGGCAACACGCTGGGTCGAGATAGCGGCATCAGGCTGGCCAGTGTAATAGGCCGTTACCAGTCGCGGGATGTCGACCAACAATTCTGCCGGTGCCGGTTTGCCCGCAAAAGGACTGAGTGTCATGCAAAACCTCTGGAATAGAGTGGTTCAGGAATAGGAATGCAGTTTACTGGCAGTTTGACCGCAGCGCGACGTTATCGATCCCGGGCGAAATGTTATCAATCACCAACGCGCCCCGGCCCTGGTCAGTCAATGGACTCCAGGCGCAACGCATCGCCCAGCAAACCCATGACCGCCGGGAGGTCGTGGTCGCCGCCGAAGGTATGACTCAGGCGCAAGTGTTGCGCGTGCAATCCGTGGAGGCTGAACAGTTCCCCCGGCGCAATCACCACCTGATGCTTGAGCAGACGCTGAAACACCCGACGTACATCGACCTGACGCAAAGACCGCACCCAGATCGTCGCACCACCTACGGGGTCGACGAAGTGCAAGGCATCACCCAGACGTTCCTGCAACAGCTGGGTCATGTGCGCCTTGCGGTCCTTGAGCAGCCGCCGCAGGACCAGCAAGTGCTGATCGATTCGCCCATTGCTGTATAGCCGTGCGATGGCTTTCTGGCGAATCGGCGACAAGCGGAATGAGCGCAACAAGAAGTGCCGCTGCAGTTCGACGCTCAATTGCCGCGAGAGCACAAAGCCATAAGGCGCCTCCGGCCCGATGGATTTTTCGAAGGTGGAGAAGACGATCAGCCGATCCGGGTTCAGCAGATCGCGAAACCGCAGTCCGTCGGACTCGAATTCGAGTTCGCCGTAACAGTCGTTCTCCAGCACCCAGCTGCCATGACGCTCCAGCAACTGAGCGGCTGCCTGCCTGTTGCTCTGAGGAGCCACGCTACCGCGTGGCATGTTGAGGCCGGATGAAAGCATGACCAGCCGAACCGGCTCGGTCTCCAGCAATTGCGTCAGCTGCTCAAGGTCCAGGCTGCCATTGCTTAGCAGGGGGAGCTCGATGACCTGAACGTCAGCGTCCTGAAGCAAACGCAAAATCGTCCAGTCGCAGGGTGATTCGACGACGACCGTGGCGTCTTTGAGACACAGCACGGCGATCAGTATCTCCAGGACGCCACGCAAATCGGCGCCGATATAGACGTCATCGGCGTGCCAGCAGCGTGCCGGAGAGGAGGTATATCGTGCGGCCAGGGCGGCGCGCAGTTCCAGTTCACCGCAAGGTTGTGAAGTCGTTTGCGGCTGGCGCGGGTATTGACGCAGCAGTTCTCTTTCGAGGAGCAGTAACGGGCTGTCCAGGGGCTGCAGCAACGCCGGTTCATCCGCGCTCAACACCAGCATTCCCGGACGTCTGGCATTCACATAGACCGTTTCGAGCAGGTCATTGCCGCTGCTGAGCGGGCGAATGGACGACACCGGCAATGCGTAATAACCGGATTTGGCGACCGAGTACACTCGGCCTTCCTTTTCCAGTAGCGAATAGGCGTACTGGATGGTCGAAATCGACACGCTCAATCGGTCTGCCAACTGCCGCAGTGAAGGGAGGCGGACCCGCGTGTCGCTGACCGGTTCGTTGATGAGGTTAGTCAGGTAACGGTAGACCGCCTGATAGGCGAAGTCGGTTTCGCGTGGTCCTTTCATGGGTAACGACCGAACACGCTACGCACGGGGCGCTTGCGGATGAACGCGGTAAAATCCGGCACTCTCAATGCCCCGTTGACCGTTCGCCACTCGCAGCTGTACTCGCGTCGATGTCCAATGCTTGCACTTGCGTATCGCCGACTTGAGGGCCAGGCACCTCACCCCGGGCCACCGGTCCCATGCGGTAAAGCGTGCCGATCAGAGTGACGGGCAGCCCGCTGACGTCGGCCATCCATTGCAGAACCTGCTCGGGTGCCGGCTTGCCCTGCATCGCCCGGTGCAGGTCGGGCAACGCCACAAGCATGCCGGGATGACATTGGCGCAAAAAGCGCTCAAGCGAGGCGCCATTCTCGACAAAGGGTGCGAACAGCAAACACACGAGCTGAGCCTCGCTCAAACCGAGGTTTTTCTGGGCCTCGGTTGATGCCCGTGCTCGCTGGTCAGACATTGTCGTCGGATTGCTGAACTTCTCCAGAGCCTGCTCGCAAAAGCGCTCGGGAAGTTGTTTGCGACGCATCATCACCAAGGTCCGCTGCACGTATTCGGCAACGCCCGCTTCATACGTGCGACCGTGAACATAACAAGCCTCCAGCCCCCGAACGTGCGCGAAAATCGACAGGCTGACGAATTCGTTATCACTGAGCTGGACCGCCAGTTCGTCAGGTTGAAAACCAAGGAAATCGGTGAGCAGTGGCCAGCGATCTTCCAGGTTGCTGACCAGCATGTCGTGAATATCGATGAAGGTCGTGCGCCTACAGGCCTCAAAACATTCGGCCGGACGCCACTGGGCGTGGCCATGTCCGGCATAGAACTCGCGATAGCAATCGCCGCCCAGTTCATCCACTCGCGCGAAAAGCTCTTCGTACCCGGATTCAGGGTAACTCGATGCCTTGAGACCGGCCTTTTGCGCTGCACGGTCCAACCCATCCATGAACTGCTTTTGCTGACGAGGTGTATCGCTGCTGACCAATGCATCGACGCCCCGATCCCAACGAGAGATCTGCCCATAAAACTCGCCGGTTGCCAGGTACCCGTCATCCCATAGATCGAGCGGCCCGGTCCAGGCTCTTCGGTGGCCAACCATCAGCAGATTGAGGCGATTTGACTCGCGGCCCGCCTCGGAGACGGACGCCAGATGATTGAATGGCAGGACTTCACGATTATCGACCATCACCACTTCGACCCGAGGATCGTCGTAGAGAAACAACGCGCTGAAACTGCGATGGATGTTTTCAAGGGCCGTCGAGCTTGCTCCGTTCGTGCGCAAAGTCGCCACGCGCAGCTTGAAGGTTGCAGGGGCTCGGCCGGCGATGCTCAGTTGCGCGGCACGCAGCAATGCAAGCGTGTAACAACTGTCGCGGGCCCCGGACTGGATCGCCAACACCTTGTATTCTCCGATACGCTCTATTCCCCCAGCCGCGACCACCAAACGCTGAATCATCAGCTGCAATGCCGTGCGTTCGGCGCGAGAGAAAAAACTCAGCAATCGCTGCAATACTTGCTGATAAACATAGTTCATTGCCTGTTCATGGGTATGGGTCATCATTGTTTACCTGTTACGCATAGGTTCGATGTCACGCAAACAACTGTATGCATTGCGCAAACGGCTGCCTGTCATGATTAAAGTGCTGGGCTTGATATCAAATCCTAACACTTAGTTTTCTGTAATTATTTGAAATGAATCGAGCTTACTTATGCCGCCACTCGTTTGCGATGGCTGCAAAGCCCCACAGAGCAAGCACCCTGCGACTGAATGATGAGTCCTAGGAAATATCCGACAGAGTCCCACAGACATGTAGCACGAGAAATAAAGAAAGAAGTCGTCATTAATTTTTCGGCAAATGATCGATAACGCGCTATTTGTTGAGTTTGTATTACCGGAGCGCAATGAAAAGTATCTATCCAATACCCAGCCATAGCTCATTCCTTGAGATGAAAGTAATCATTCAATTATCGGGGCTTATAAGGTGATTAGAAGATACAGATTGAGAGCAAAAACCAGTTCAGTTGCTGAACGGTTTCGTCGCAGATTGACTGGACGTCTCGAATTTTCGGAGGGGCAATGCAAAAGTCCGTGCAAGCACGGACTTTTTTCAGGAACGTCAGGCCGGCTCGACCTGCAGGGCGACCCGTTCGCGACACGGGCATTCGTCCATGTAGCGATGAGCCTCGACAAACTCGGAAAACGGGAAGACCCGAGTCTTGAGTGGCAGCAGCACGCGGTCGGCGGTCAGCTGGTTGATGTCGCGCAAGGCACGTTGCAGTGCGACCTGGTCCTGGATGATGCCCAGTTCCGGCTTGCCGGTGAAGTTGCCGATGCAGTGAACGAAGAACTGAATGTTCTTCTGGAACGCTGCGCAGGCCGGGAACGGTGTCTGGTTACCGCCTTGCAGACCGTACAACACCAGGCTGCCACGAGGCGCGAGCACATCACCGAGCAGTGACATCTGCGGACCGCCGAGGCCATCGAACACCACGTCCACGCCGCGGTTGTCGGTGATTTTGTTGATCCGCATAAGCAGATCTTCTTCCTCAGTGACGATTACTTTTTCGGCACCCAGCGACAGCAGGTATTCACGTTCTTCAGCGGTCTTGGTGGCGGCAATTACCCGCACACCCAATGCCTTGCCCAGTTGCACAAACGAAGGACCGGCACAGTGACTGGCATCAGTCACCAAAGCGAACTGGCCAGGCTTGACCCGTGCCAAGTCGACATAAGCGAAGTAGGCAATCAGCAGCGGCGTGTAATGCACGGCAGCTTCAATCGGGCTGAGCACGTCCGGATAACGGGTCAGTGCCGAGCGAGGCAGAACGATCTGCTCGCCGTAAACCGGGTAGTCGTTCGGGCTTTCAGCCGGGAAGCTGGCGACCTTGTCACCGACTTCCAGATCATCGACGCCCTCGCCGACCGCGGTCACAACGCCAGACATTTCATGGCCAAGGCCAGAAGGCAGACGAGCGTGGGATGAGGCCAGGTTCTGGCGCCAGAGAATGTCGTACCAGCTGATGCCAATCGCCTCGACGCGCACCTGCACTTCGCCCGGCGCAGGGAGAGCGGCCGCATGCTCTTCGCATTTGAGCACCTCGGCTGGACCAAACTTGTGAAAACGGATCGTGCGTGACATCGCAAACCTCGTCAAAGAAACCTCTAATGCCCTGAACTCTATCTGGGCTTTCTACCCAAGACTATCAGTGGCTATTAATAGTCGACATGCCTGTCATTGATTCCGCAGCATCCGTTGGATCAACGGTTGTCTTGAAAATCTGGAGGATCCGTTCCAGGAAAACTGAATTATTCGGTGCAGAGTAGCAGCCTTTCCCCGTAATATTCATGCCGGCCATTGTTCTCATATGGCCGCTCTCGTCAAGCTTGATGACTCTGCCAGGACTCCAGATGAATCGTAATGACCTGCGTCGTGTCGACCTGAACCTGTTGATCGTTTTTGAAACATTGATGCACGAACGCAGTGTGACCCGTGCTGCGGAGAAATTGTTCCTCGGCCAGCCGGCCATCAGTGCGGCGCTGTCGCGCCTGCGCGGGCTGTTCGATGATCCTTTATTCGTGCGCACCGGGCGCAGCATGGAGCCGTCCGCTCGCGCGGTGGAAATCTTCGCCCTGCTCTCCCCGGCCCTGGATTCGATCTCTACCGCCGTCAGCCGTGCGGCGGAATTCGATCCGGCGACCAGTACGGCGGTGTTCCGCATCGGCCTGTCGGACGATGTCGAGTTCGCGCTATTGCCGATGCTCCTCAAGCGTCTGCGTGCCGAATCGCCGGGTATCGTGCTGGTGGTGCGCCGGGCCAACTACATCCTGATGCCGAGCCTCTTGGCCTCGGGCGAGATTTCCATCGGCGTCAGCTACACCGCCGACCTGCCGGCCAACGCCAAGCGCAAAGTGCTGCGCCGCAGCATGCCGAAGCTGCTGCGTGCCGACACGGTACCGGGGCCGTTGAGCCTGGATGACTTCTGCGCCCGTCCCCATGCGTTGGTGTCCTTTGCCGGCGACCTGAGCGGCTTTATAGATGAAGAACTGGAAAAGCTCGGTCGCAAGCGTCATGTGGTGCTTGCAGTGCCGCAGTTCAACGGGCTAAGCACTCTCCTCAGCGGCACCGATATTGTCGCGACGGTGCCGGATTACACCGCCGATGCTTTGACAGCGGCTGGCGGTGTGCGGGCTGAAGACCCGCCGTTGCCGGTGCGCAGCTTTGAATTGCACATGGCTTGGCGTGGGTCGCAGGACAATGACCCGGGTGAGCGTTGGTTGCGGTCCAGGATTCAGATGTTCTTCGGGGATCCAGATAGCCTGGCGTGATGCTGATCTTTTGTGGGGGCTGATGGCCTCTTCGCGGGCAAGCCTCGCCCCTGCAGGGATTTAATTAGCACCACAATTCCCTGTGGGAGCGGGCTTGCCCGCGAAGGCCGCACCTCGGTCTCCAAGATTGCTCTTTGCGTTCCCCGCAACACAGAATTGTCATCAAGCCAATTGATCCCCATCGAATGTAAGGCGCATGCTAGAGGGCTGGCATCAGACTTATATCATTCCGAATGATAGTTACCTTCGCTTCATTCGATTCGTGCCCTACCACCCCGCCGCTCATCATCCGCCCATCTCAATACATTGGCGGATGCATCCATGGAACAGTCACTCAAACATTTGCGCTTCCCATTGGCCATGTTGGCCGTACTGGTGATGAGCGCCTGCGGCAAGGCTCCGGAGTCTGCCGCTACCATGCCTGCGGCGAAAGTCAGTGTCGCCAAGGTGCTGGAACAACCGGTCAACGAGTGGGACGAATTCACAGGACGCCTTGAAGCGCCAGAAACCGTAGAAATTCGTCCACGGGTCTCCGGCCAGATTGATGAAGTGGCCTTCACTGAAGGCGCACTGGTCAAGAAAGGTGACTTGCTGTTCCAGATTGACCCACGCCCTTTCCAGGCTGAGGTTCGCCGCCTCGAAGCACTGGTTGCCCAAGGTCGCGCCAACGCTACTCGCAGCGAAAACGAAGCCCAGCGCGGTGAACGCTTGCGTGCGAGCAACGCCATCTCCGCGGAACTCGCTGACTCGCGCACCAGCGCTTCCCAAGAAGCCCGCGCCGCCGTCGGTGCCCTCCAGGCGCAACTGGACCTGGCCAAACTGAACCTGAGCTTCACCCGTGTCACCGCGCCCATCAGTGGTCGCGTCAGCCGTGCGGAAATCACCGCCGGCAACCTGGTGACCGCCGATACCACCGCGCTGACCAGCGTCGTTTCCACTGACAAGGTCTACGCCTACTTCGACGCTGACGAACGCGTGTTCCTCAAATACACCCAGCTCGCGCGTCAGGGCAAACGCGGTGCAACCACCCCGGTTTACCTCGGTCTGTCCAACGAAGACGGCAACCCGCACCAGGGTGTGATGAACTTCGTCGACAACCAGGTCAACCCGAAAACCGGCACCATCCGCGGCCGCGCGGTCTTCGATAACGCCGACGGCCAGTACACCCCTGGCTTGTATGCTCGCCTGAAACTGGTCGGTAGCGGCACCTACTCCGCCGTGCTGATCAACGACGAAGCGGTCGGTACCGATCTGGGTAAAAAGTTCGTGCTGGTGATGGATGCCGACAACAAGACGGTTTATCGCTCGGTCGAGCTCGGTCCGAAGATCGAAGGTTTGCGCATCGTGCGCAGCGGCCTGAACAAGGATGACACCGTCATCGTCAAGGGGCTGCAACGGGTTCGCCCTGGCTCACCGGTCACCCCTGAAGTGATCCCGATGGCCAGCGAACAAACCCTCGCGGCACTCGCACAACAACGACAAGCGCTGGAAGCCAGCAACCTGCCCCAAGTCGCACCTGCCAAGGTCGCGCCGGGTTCGGTTGTGAAACTGGCTGCTGCGACTCCACGCGGTTAAGGGACGACAACTCCGATGAATTTTTCCCAATTCTTCATCTCACGGCCGATCTTCGCAGCGGTGCTTTCGCTGCTGATCCTGATCGCCGGCGCCATCTCGCTGTTCCAGTTGCCGATCAGCGAATACCCGGAAGTGGTGCCACCGACCGTTGTGGTCCGTGCCAACTTCCCGGGCGCCAACCCGAAAGTCATCGGTGAAACCGTGGCCGCTCCTTTGGAGCAAGCCATCACCGGCGTCGAGAACATGCTGTACATGTCCTCGCAATCCACCGCTGACGGCAAGATCACCCTGACCATCACCTTTGCCCTGGGCACCGACCTGGACAACGCGCAGGTACAGGTTCAGAACCGCGTGACCCGGACTGAGCCAAAACTTCCAGAAGAAGTGACGCGCATCGGTATCACCGTCGACAAGGCGTCGCCCGACCTGACCATGGTTGTGCACTTGACCTCCCCGGACAAACGTTACGACATGCTCTACCTGTCCAACTACGCCTTGCTCAACATCAAGGATGAGCTGGCGCGTCTGGGCGGTGTCGGTGACGTGCAACTGTTCGGCATGGGCGACTACTCGCTGCGGGTCTGGCTCGATCCGAACAAGACCGCTTCGCGTAACCTGACTGCCACCGATGTGGTAACCGCGATTCGTGAACAGAACCGTCAGGTCGCTGCCGGTGCACTGGGTGCACCGCCTGCACCGAATGCCACTGCGTTCCAGCTGTCGGTCAACACTCAGGGCCGTCTGGTTTCTGAAGAAGAGTTCGAGAACATCATCATTCGCTCCGGCGACAACGGTGAAATCACGCGTCTGAAAGACATCGCTCGCGTTGAACTGGGGTCCAGCCAATACGCCTTGCGCTCGCTGCTGAACAACCAGCCGGCGGTGGCGATCCCGATCTTCCAGCGCCCTGGTTCCAACGCGATCGAGATCTCCAACGAAGTTCGCGACAAAATGGCCGAGCTGAAGAGGAACTTCCCGGAAGGCATGGATTTCAGCATCGTCTATGACCCGACGATCTTCGTGCGCGGCTCCATCGAGGCGGTGGTCCACACCCTCTTCGAAGCGCTGATCCTCGTTGTTCTGGTAGTGATTCTGTTCCTGCAAACCTGGCGTGCCTCGATCATTCCCTTGGTGGCGGTGCCGGTTTCGCTGATCGGTACATTTGCGGTGATGCACTTGTTCGGCTTCTCGCTGAACGCCCTGTCGCTGTTCGGATTGGTACTGGCCATCGGTATCGTGGTGGACGACGCCATCGTGGTGGTGGAGAACGTGGAAAGGCACATCGAGCTGGGAGAAACGCCCGTCGAAGCCACCAAGAAAGCCATGCGAGAGGTGACCGGGCCGATCATCGCGACGGCGCTGGTGCTGTGTGCGGTATTTATCCCGGCGGCGTTCATTTCCGGACTCACCGGCCAGTTCTACAAACAGTTTGCCCTGACCATTGCCATCTCGACCGTGATCTCGGCGTTCAACTCGCTGACTCTGTCCCCTGCCCTGGCCGCCGTGCTGCTCAAGAGCCACAGTGCGCCGAAAGATCGCTTTACCAAAGTGCTTGATAAACTACTGGGCGGCTGGCTGTTCCGTCCGTTCAACCGGTTCTTCGAACGCGCCAGCCATGGCTATGTCGGCACCGTAGCGCGGGTTATCCGCAGCAGCGGTATCGCCCTGCTGCTGTACGCAGGCCTGATGGTGCTGACCTTCTTCGGTTTCGCCCACACCCCGACCGGTTTCGTACCCGGCCAGGACAAGCAATACCTGGTGGCCTTCGCGCAACTGCCGGACGCCTCGAGCCTGGACCGTACCGAAGATGTGATCAAGCGCATGTCCGACCTGGCCCTGAAACAGCCGGGTGTGGAAAGTGCGGTGGCCTTCCCGGGCCTGTCGATCAACGGTTTCACCAACAGCCCTAACGCCGGCATCGTGTTTGTGACCCTGAAACCGTTCGACGAGCGCAAAGACCCGAGCATGTCCGCCGGTGCGATTGCCGGTGCATTGAACGGCCAGTTCGCCGGGATTCAAGAAGCCTACATGGCGATCTTCCCGCCGCCGCCGGTACAAGGCCTGGGGACCATCGGTGGTTTCCGCCTGCAGATCGAAGACCGGGGCAACCTGGGCTACGACGAGCTGTACAAAGAAACCATGAACATCATCACCAAGAGCCACAACGTGCCGGAACTGGCCGCCCTGTTCACCAGCTACACCGTGAACGTGCCGCAGGTCGATGCTGCCATCGACCGGGAAAAAGCCAAGACCCACGGCGTGGCTGTCAGCGACATCTTCGACACCCTGCAGATCTACCTGGGTTCGCTGTATGCCAACGACTTCAACCGCTTCGGTCGCACCTATCAGGTCAACGTTCAGGCTGAACAGCAGTTCCGTCTCGAGCCGGACCAGATCGGTCAGCTGAAAGTGCGTAACAACAAGGGCGAGATGATCCCGCTGGCGACCTTCATCAAGGTCAGCGACACCTCGGGGCCGGACCGCGTGATGCACTACAACGGCTTCATCACTGCTGAAATCAACGGTGCAGCAGCCCCGGGCTACAGCTCCGGCCAGGCTCAGGCCGCCATCGAGAAACTGCTCAAGGAAGAACTTCCGAACGGCATGACCTACGAATGGACCGACCTGACCTACCAGCAGATTCTGTCCGGCAACACCGCGCTGTTCGTGTTCCCGCTCTGCGTATTGCTGGCGTTCCTGGTGCTCGCCGCTCAATACGAAAGCTGGAGCCTGCCACTGGCGGTGATCCTGATCGTACCGATGACCCTGCTGTCGGCCATTACCGGTGTCATTGCTTCGGGAGGCGACAACAACATCTTCACCCAGATCGGCTTGATCGTACTGGTGGGACTTGCGTGTAAGAACGCGATTCTGATCGTCGAGTTTGCCAAGGATAAACAGCAGGACGAAGGTCTCAGCCCGCTCGCCGCAGTACTGGAAGCCTGCCGTCTGCGTCTGCGTCCGATCCTGATGACCTCCTTCGCGTTCATCATGGGTGTTGTGCCTCTGGTCTTCTCCAGCGGTGCCGGTGCCGAAATGCGTCACGCCATGGGTGTGGCGGTGTTCTCCGGGATGCTCGGGGTGACCTTCTTCGGCCTGTTGCTGACGCCAGTGTTCTACGTATTGATCCGTAACTTTGTGGAGCGCGGTGAAAAGCGCAAAGCGGCCAAGGCGCTAAAACTGGAAAAGCAACTGGAGGCGCAACAATGAGCCTGAAAGCCTTCCTGCCGAGCCTTCTGGTACTGGCCCTGAGTGCCTGTGCCGTCGGCCCTGACTACAAGACTCCAGCGACTGAACCGGCAAACATCACCACCGCCACCGATGGCGCTGCCGGTCAGAAAAACTTCGACCGCACGCGTTTCGAAGGCATCTGGTGGCAGCAGTTCGAAGATCCGACCCTCAACCAGTTGGTGACTCAATCGCTGCAAGGCAACCGTGATCTGCGCGTGGCCTTCGCCCGCTGGAAAGCGGCCCGGGCGATTCGCGATGACGTCAGCAATGACGCCATGCCCACCATCACCAGCCGCGCCAGCAGTGATTTGGGCAAAGGCCAGATTCCGGGCCAGACCACCAAACGGGTCAATAGCGAACGCTACGACCTGGGCCTGGACATGGCCTGGGAACTGGACCTGTTTGGCCGTATCCAGCGCAACCTGGAATCCAGCGACGCCGAGCAGCAAGCGGCCGAAGCCGATCTGTACCAACTGCAAGTCACCATGATTGCCGAACTGGTGGACGCCTACGGTCAACTGCGCGGTGCACAACTGCGGGAAAAGATTGCCCTGGCCAACCTGAACAACCAGCAGGAATCGCGCAAGATCACCGAAAGCCTGCGTGATGCCGGCGTCGGCGATCAACTGGACGTGGAGCGTGCCGATGCACGCCTCGCCTCGGTCGAAGCCAGCGTGCCGCAATTGCAGGCCGAACAGGTTCGGCAGAAAAACCGTATCGCCACCCTGCTGGGCGAGCGTCCGGACAAGCTGGCCGTCGACTTGAGTCCAAAAGACTTGCCGGCGATTGCCAAGGCTTTGCCGATCGGTGATCCGGGTGAGTTGCTGCAACGTCGTCCGGACATCCTCAGCGCCGAGCGCAAACTGGCCTCCGCCACGGCCCGTATCGGTGTGGCCAAGGCTGATTTGTTCCCTCGGGTCAGCCTTAGCGGCTTCCTTGGCTTTACGGCCGGGCGAGGTTCGCAAATCGGCTCCTCGGCGGCCAATGCCTGGGCGCTCGGCCCAAGCATTACCTGGGCAGCGTTTGACCTGGGCAGCGTGCGGGCCCGTTTGCGTGGCGCCGATGCCGACGCCGAAGGCGCGCTGGCGACTTACGAACAGCAAGTGCTGCTTGCGCTGGAAGAGTCGGAAAACGCGTTCAGCGACTATGGCAAACGTCAGCAACGACTGATCTCGCTGATCCGTCAAAGCGAAGCGAGCCGTGCCGCCGCGGACCTGGCCGAGATTCGCTACCGCGAAGGCACCGTGGACTTCCTCGTCCTGCTGGATGCCCAACGTGAGCGCTTGGCGGCCGAAGATACCCAAGCCTCGGCGGAAACCGATCTCTATCGCGGCATTGTCGCGATTTACAAAACCCTTGGCGGTGGCTGGCAACCAGAGACGGTCGCTAGCAAGTAAGTAAGTTTTTAAAGAGCTCCTTTGGTTGGCCGCAACCAACCAATTTTTTAGCCCTGCGCCTCATTCGGTCGCGGGGCTTTTTTTTGCTCATTCCGAATGCAACGCGTATCCCTGTGGGAGCGGGCTTGCCCGCGATTGCGGTGGGTCAGCCACCATCAATGTTGAATGTTCGACCGTCATCGCGGGCAAGCCCGCTCCCACAGGGTTAGGGTTGATCTTGAGATTTGTGGTTTTCCAGGATGGTGACGGTGGCCGTGGTCCCGGCCCGCAAGCGGTTCCTGGCGGCATAGTCGGCATCTATCTGAATCCGCACCGGCACCCGTTGCGCCAGTTTGACCCAGGTGTAACTGGGGTTGATGTTGGCCAGCAGGCGGTTACCGGGCAGGTTTTCCCGATCGGCAATCGCAAAAGCAATGCTCTGCACGGTGCCACCGAAGGTTTCGCCGCTCATCAATTCAATCCTGACCCGGTCGCCCTCCCTGATTCGCGGCAGTTTGGTTTCTTCGAAGTAGCCGCTGACATAAAACGAATCGCTGTCGACCAATGCCAGCAACGCGCCCCCCGCCGTGGCGTAGTCGCCCTGCCGGGTCAGCAGGTTGGTCACATAACCACTGACGGGCGCTTCGACCCGGGTGCGCTGCAAGTCGAGTTCAGCTTGCGTCAAAGCAGCGATGGCGAGTTGCACATTGGCTTGAGCCAAACCGAGGTTGGCCTGATTACGCAGCAACTCGGCCTGGGCCACCGCCACGTCCGTGCTGGATTTTTCCCATTCTTCGCCAGAGATAGCGGCGCGCTCCTTGAGAGTGCGGCGTCGACGCTCTTCGCTTTGACGCTGCCTGAGCAATGCTCCGCTGGCGACAATCGTCGCTTCGGACTGGCCGAGGGATGCTTTCGCCACTTCGACCGAGCGTTTGGCATGCTCCACCGCCAGGTTGTAGCGCGCGGGGTCGATTTCCAGCAGTAACTGGCCTTTGTCCACATGCTGGTTGTCCTGCACGCCCAATCTGACGATACGCCCCGAGATATCAGCGGACAACGTCACCACATCGGCGCGAACCCGAGCGTCCCGGGTCCAGGGTGCGCGGGTGTAATGCTCCCAGGCGAACCAGCCAAGCACGAAGGCCAGCAACACCACCGCAACAGTCGCGAGTCGGGCAAGGATCTTCTTCAAGGCATCAGGCTCCCATGACCAGGATCAGCGTTGCGCACACGCAGGCGTACAACGCACCCTCGAACAAGGCTTCATGCCAGACGAAACGCAGCACACCCATGCGTCTGAGGATCCAGTCCAGCAGCAGAAAAATCGGCAAGGCCAGCAGCAAGGCCTGGGCGATTGGCGGGAGGTAGACGCCACCTATTTCCAGATCAATGGGCAAGGGCCGGCACTCCTTCCGGTTCTTCGGGTTGAAAATGTTTGCGATGACGTTCAAGAAACGACACCACGATCAGCAGCGCCACCCGCATGCGGAACACTGACCACAAGTGTTCATGCACGACTAACTGCAAGTCGTCCATTTCATCGCCCAAGGTGTGCAAGTGTCCGAGCAACCGGTCAACGTCAATACCGGGTCTCCCAGCGACAAACCTGCCGGTCTCCCGGACCGAGGCCAACAAACGGTTTTGTTGATCGGTATTGAGCAAGGTGTTGCTTTGCCCCTGCTGTCGGAGCTGGTTCAACGCTACGCCCAGTGCCATGCAGCCGAGACTGACTTCAAACAGTTCGCCGGATTGCTTGTCGTGGGTGGCCGGCAACAGGCCCAACATCATGGTAAGGCGATCGACCATGCGGCTCTCAAAGGCAAACTGTTGCTCATCGGTGGCTGGCGTCTTCAGCAAGGCGTAGACCTGCTCGCAGTTCTCGTTGAACAGTCGGCGCATCCGCAAGACCGGCCGGAACGGAAAGATCAACGCATAGACACTGAGCGCCAGCGCCGCGGCATAGATATACGCACCGGCAAACTCGAACCACAGAATGGCGGTGTTTTGGCCGACGCCTGCGTTTTGCGGGCCCAGCAACAACATGGTCGTCAGGCCCAGTCCAATGCCTGTGCCGGTGGTGGCCGGGCTGGAAAGCCCTACCGCGACGGCATACAGCAAGGGGACCAGCAACAACGCGAGTAACTCGAAGTCACTGATCATCGGCACCAGCATGAACAGATAGAACGCAGACACCACCAAAGCCAGGCCCAACCCCCTGGCAAAGCTCTGGGCGGCCAGCAACGGCCGGGGGAACGTCGCCATCAGCGAACAGAGAATCCCCACCACGATCATCCCGCCACGGGCGCCGTCCCAGGCGGTCTCGATCCAGATCAGACCGGCCACCAGCAACGCGGAAAATGCACGAATCGCGTTCATCGCCGCCAGCGTGAAATCCAGATGCAGCGGATTCTCCTGGCCTCGGAACACGCAACTGGCCTCGCGGCCGTCCTGGATCGCGTCGCTCAGTTCCAGGATCTGCCCGAGTTGCTCCAACATCCGCGCCTGCTCCCAGCGCAACGCCCAGGCCAGCGAACGCAGGGTGGCGGGCATCGTCTCGGTGAGTTGTTCGGCCTTGTAGGCTTGGTCATCGAAACGCCGTTGCAACGCAGTGAAATGGTGCCGCGCTTCGGCCGACAAGGTGCGCCCCTTCACCGCTAACTCATCGAGAAAGGCCAGTTCTTCCGCGCGCAGCAGCTGGATCTCTTCGGGCAGATCACCCTTCCAGCGCTCGGCCAGCAGTTCGCGTTGGTGGCGCAGCGCCGTCAACCGCGAGGTCAGCAGCACCAGTTGATTGCCCAGCAACTGCACCAGACCATTGGCACTGCGCAACCGTGGCGCATCGAAATACAAGTGCCGTCGCAGCCCGTCAAGGGCGCTGATCTCACCCAGCAATTGCATCTGCCTGCGGTGGAAATCGCCCTCACTCTCCTCGGTCCGGATGACCGCTGCTGCGTGGGTCGCGAGCAGCTTGATCACTTGATCGATCTTGGCGAAGTAACTCCGGGCCACCGTCTCCGGGCGCGCGGTCAGCAGGCTGACGACGCAAACACAGGCCACCGCCAGTAGCGTCTCGGTGACACGGGTGACGGCCAGCAGGAACGTGCCGTCCTGATCAGGCACCGCCAGCAACGCGACTACGACCGCGGTGTAACCACTGAGGACAAAGGCTTGGGAACTGGTGTAGCGCAACAAGGTGCCGCCGGCGGTACAGAGCGCCAGCCACAAGGCCAGCGTAAGAATGAAAGGCATCGGCGCCTGGGGAAAGATTGCCATGATCAACACCGCGACTACCGCACCCAGCGTGGTACCGATGACCTGGCCGAAACTGCGGGCCAGGGCCATGCCACCCAATGGCTGGCTGACGATGACCACTGCCATGATCGACCACTTGGGCTGGTCAAGGTCGAACAGGAAAGCCAGGTACAACGTCAGCAGCCCGGCCGTGATGGTTCTCAAGGCGAACAACAGCACCCCTTGCCCGGGGTTGAGCATTGCCTTGAAGTACTGAAGCAGCGGTTGCATGGGAACACTCGTGGAGGCATCTCCAGCAAGCGTAGTCACTGCTTCAGGGCTTAGACGGGTTTCAATGTCGACGCGACCTGTAGGCCAAATCGTCGACATTGAACCGAGTCAGGGTTTGACTCACACGCCTACCTGACCGAAGCTGACAGCTTTGCAAAAGCCGCCAGCCCCCGGATTCCTGCATGCCCCAGTCCCGCCGTTACTTCCTCATCAGCCTCTGTGTCCTTTTCGCCATCGCCCTTGCCTGGTTTTTCCTGCGCAGTACGACACCCGTGGTGCCGGAAGCCATCAAGCGCGGCTACAGCGAAGCGTTGACCCAGGCGCGCGCCGGGCAACCGGGGGCCGCACGAGTTTTGTACCAGCAACTGGGTCGCCCTGACCTGTCGGTCAAACGCCGTGTCTGGTTGCATGCCGAACTGCCTAATTACCCGAGCCCGCATGCACTGAAACTGGCAGACGCAGACCTGCAGAACCCTTCGGCTGACGTGCGCATTGCAGCGATCAAAAGCATCAGCGGACTGGTGCCCAGTGGGCAACGCAGCCTGCTGATCGGACCGTTGCTCGATGACAGCGAACAAAGCGTGCGGTTTGCCGCGATCAACGCACTGCTGGGCCTGTCGCCAGATGACCTGGGCTTGTATTTCGGACCGCTGCAACAAGCCATCGATGCCTGGGAACAGGTCCTGAAGAGTCAACCCGCCAGCGCCGAAACCCAATACCAACTAGCCCGCCTGCACCTGCACAATGCCGAACTGAAAGAGGCGCAGCAGGCGCTGGAACGCACGGTGCAACTGGACCCGGGCAATCTGCCGGCGCTGGTGATGCAGATTGATGTCCTGGACAGACAGGGCCAAAGCGACGCAGCGCGGCAGTTGCTGGCGAAACAGTTGAAGGCGCAGCCCGACTCGGCCTACTTGCAACATGCCTTGGGCCTCTGGTTGCTGCATCACGGGCAAAGCGAGTTCGCCCTGCTCGGTCTGTCCAAAGCGGTCGAGATCGAACCGAACAACAAGGACTATCGCTACGATCTGGCGACTACACTGCACGGTGAGCAAGAGCTGGAAGCGGCACAAAAACAGCTGCAGGAAATCGTCCAGCGCCACCCGGCCGATCGCAAGGCCCGGCTGCTGTTGATCAATTACTGGAAAGAAAGCGGACAACTGCAGAACGTGCAAATCCTTTTGGCGCAGCTGGAACAGCTCAACCCAGACGACCCGGCGTTGCAACAAGGCTTGTAAAGCACCCTCCGCTACGCCAACAAAAAGGTTGAACCGTCGCCACGGCAAAAGGTCAAGTGATCAGGCAGTCCATTCAGGCACTTCAGGCCTGCTGCCTCGCTTCCCCTAGTCATGAGAGGGTTTTTTTTGTCTACATCTAACGAGTTGTTCAGTGCAAAAGCCGCCACCGGCATCGAAGGTCTGGATGACATCCTGGCCGGTGGATTGTCCCGCGGCCATGTGTTTTTGCTGGAGGGTGAACCCGGTACCGGCAAAACCACCGTCGCATTGCATTTTCTGTTGGCCGGCGCCCGTGCCGGCGAGCGCTCGTTGTACATCACGCTTTCCGAAACCGAGCGCGAACTGCGCCAAGGGGCCTTGTCCCACGGTTGGGAGCTGGATGAAAACATCCACATCTTCGAACTGACCCCGCCGGAAAGTCTGCTCAATGCCGAGCATCAGCAAAGCCTCCTGTATTCCTCGGACCTTGAGCTGGGCGAAGCGACCAAGCAGATTTTCGAAGTGGTCGAACGGGTCAAGCCGACCCGGGTGGTCCTCGACAGCCTTTCCGAAATCCGTCTGCTGGCCCAGAGTTCCCTGCGTTATCGCCGGCAGATTCTGGCGATCAAGCACTACTTCGTGCGCTATGACGCCACGGTGCTGTTGCTCGATGACCTGACCACCGAATCCCTCGATAAAACCGTGCACAGTGTGGCGCACGGGGTGGTTCGCCTGGAAGAACTGACGCCCAACTATGGCGCCGAACGCCGGCGTATCCGCGTCGTGAAGTACCGCGGCCAGAAGTACCGTGGCGGTTATCACGACTTCACCATCATGGGCGATGGCGTTCATGTGTTCCCTCGGCTGGTCGCGGCAGAACACCGCGGCGGTTACGTCCGTCAGCAGTTGACCAGCAGCATCAAGGAAATGGACGCCCTGCTTGGCGGTGGCATCGAGACTGGTTCCAGCACGCTGATTCTCGGCCCGGCCGGCACCGGCAAGTCGCTGATCTCGATGATCTTCGCTGCAGCCGCCGTCGCCCGGGGTGAAAAAGCCGCGCTGTTTATCTTCGATGAAGAGTTGGGATTGCTGTTTGAGCGCATGAAAAACATGGGCATCGACCTGCAAGCGCTGCAAGACACCGGCAACCTTTTGATCGAGCAAGTCGACGCCGCGGAACTGTCCCCCGGCGAGTTCTCTCATCGGGTTCGTCGTTGTGTCGATGAGCGCAATATCAAAACCGTGGTCATCGACAGCATCAACGGCTATCAGGCGGCGATGCCCGAGGAAAACGCGCTGGTGTTGCACATGCACGAGTTGCTGCTGTACCTCAATCGCCGAGGCGCCGCGACGTTCATGACGGTCGCCCAACATGGGCTGGTCGGGGACATGCAGGCGCCGGTCGACATTACTTATCTGGCTGACACGGTGATTCTGTTGCGTTACTTCGAAGCCCTGGGCAAGGTTCGCCGGGCCATTTCAATCATCAAGAAACGCACCGGCAGCCACGAATCGACCATTCGCGAATACCGCATCGGCAGCACGGGCATGACCATCGGTGAACCTTTGGATGCGTTCCAGGGCGTATTGCGCGGCGTACCGACCTATATGGGCGCCAGCCAGCCACTCCTTCAGGATGATGTCCGGTGAATGCGGTCGAGGCGATGTCCGAGCGCGCGATCATTCTCGCGCCGCTGGGACGCGACAGCCAGATTGCGCTGATGATGCTCAACGAAGCAGGATTCGAAGGTATCGTGACCCGGGATCTGGTCACGCTGTGCCGCGAGCTGGCGCTGGGTGCCGGCCTGCTGGTGATTTCTTCGGAAGCCTTGCTGGGTTGCGATCTCGAACCGCTGCTGGGCTTGATCGAGGAACAACCAGCCTGGTCAGACCTGCCGATCGTGCTGCTGACCCACCACGGCGGCCCGGAACAGAACCCCGCGTCACGCCTTGGCCCGCAATTGGGTAACGTCACCTTCCTCGAGCGCCCGTTTCATCCGGTGACGTTGATCAGCCTGGTCACCACCGCGTTGCGTGGGCGACGACGACAGTATGAAGCCAGGGACCGGTTGATTGACCTGAGCCAAAGCGAATTGCGGCTGCAAAACACTCTGGAAACCCTTGAGCAACAAGTCGAGGAACGTACCGCCCAACTGCGCCACAACGAAGAAGCGTTAAGGCAGTCGCAGAAGATGGAAGCGGTCGGCCAACTCACCGGCGGCATCGCCCACGACTTCAACAACATGTTGACCGGCATCATCGGCAGCCTCGAGTTGCTGCGTCGACGCCTGGCCCGGGGCCGCACCGAGGACCTGGACAGCCTGATCGATCTGGGGGTGACTTCCGCCAATCGCGCGGCGGGCCTGACACATCGTCTGCTGGCGTTTTCCCGCCGCCAGTCGCTGGATTCCAAACCCGTGGAAATGAACACCCTGGTGGTGTCCATGGGCGAACTCTTGCAGCGCAGCATCAACGAAAGCATTCAACTGGACATGCAGTTGAGCGAGGACTTGTGGGTGGCCGCGGCCGACCCCAATCAGCTCGAAAGCGCCCTGCTCAACCTGGTGCTGAACGCGCGCGACGCCATGCCCGAAGGCGGAAAGCTGGTGGTCACTACTTCAAATCAACATCTGGACAAAAGCTTCACCCAAGCCCAGAGCAACCTGCAACCGGGTGATTACGTTGTGCTACGCGTGACCGACACAGGCAGCGGCATGCCGGAAGGCATCATCAACAGGGCCTTTGATCCGTTCTTCACCACCAAGCCGATTGGCCAGGGCACCGGATTGGGCTTGTCGATGATTTACGGTTTCAGCAAGCAGTCCCATGGCCACGTGACCATCGAGAGTGAAGTGGGCAACGGCACGACAGTGAGCCTGTATCTACCGCGCTACAACGGAGATGTGGTCGAGGACACACGGGTGAATATCGCCCACGCGCCTCATGCCCAGGACGGTGAAACCGTACTGATCGTCGAAGACGATCCGGCAGTGCGCGTGCTGGTCAGTGCGGTATTGAGTGAATTGGGCTACGCGTTCGTCGAAGCAGGCGATGCCGACAGCGCGGTGCCGATTCTCGACTCCGGCCAGCGCATCGACCTGTTGATCAGCGATGTGGGACTGCCTGGAATGAACGGCCGGCAGCTGGCGGAAATCGGGCGGCAGTACCGGCCTGATCTGAAAGTGTTGTTCATTACCGGTTATGCCGAACACGCGGCGGTGCGCGGCGGCTTCCTTGACCCTGGCATGCAGATGATCACCAAGCCGTTCACCTTCGACCTGTTGACGGCCAAGGTGCGGGAGATGATCCGCATCTGAAAGCCCCCATGACGAGGGCTGCGGGTCGATTACGACAGCATGTCCTGCATCAGCTCTTGCAACTTATCCAGATCGAACGGCTTGTCGAGAATCGGCGCCTTGCGCGTGATCGGGCTGTCGGTCTCGCGGATTTCCTGGGAATAGCCGCTGATAAAAATCACTTTGAGTTCCGGTCGCAGCTTCACGGCAGGCTCGGCGATCTGCACGCCGGAGATCCCGCCAGGCAGGCGAAAGTCAGTGATCATCATGTCCAGGTGCGGCTTGCTCGCCAGTATTTCGAAGGCCTGCTCGCCGTTTTCGGCCTGCAGAACCCGGTAACCCTCACCCGACAAGTAAGCGGACAAAACCATCAGAATCGAGGGGTCATCCTCGACGATGAGTACTACATCTTGTGCATCTTCACTCATGGGAAGCCTTTGTTCGGTCAATAGCTGCTGATACGACCATAGGGTCGATCAGAGGTTGCGTTTATCCGGCTGATTTCCTACAGCGGCAGACAAACGCGAAATAAGGCGCCCTCGTTGATCTTGCTCTCGACGGCGATGGAGCCGCCATGGGCGGCGACGATCTGTTCGGAAATAAACAGCCCCAGTCCCAGCCCCGCGACCACGGTCTTGGCTGACACCCGTTCGAACTGCTGAAAAATACGCCTCTGGTTTTCTTCACTGATACCAATCCCGCGATCCTGCACTTCGACCCGTGCCTGACCCTCGTGACAGTAGACCCTCACATCGATCCGGCTCTTGCCACCATAACGCAAGGCGTTGGTCAGCAGATTTGAAATCACTTGCTCGATGCGAAATTCGTCCCAGTTGCCGACCACTGGCTGTTCGGCGGTAAACGTCACGGAGCACTCTGCGGCGTCAACCTGTGGCGCGAAGTTTTGCAACAGGTTACTGACCAATTGCACGAGGTCGAATTTTGTCGTGCGGATCGACAGCTTGCCGGTGCGGATGCGTGACACATCCAGCATGTCCTCAATCAGACGGATCAGGCTTTTGATCTGCCGCTCGTCACGGTCGACCATGGCGTGCATCTTGTCGAGGGTGAACGCTGACGCGTTGTTCCTGGCCAGATGCATCTTGCGCAACTGGGTTTCCAGGATCAGGCCATTGAGCGGCGTACGGACTTCGTGGGCGACGATCGACATGAAGTCATCGCGCATGCGCACCGCTTGTTCCAGCTCGTTCTGGGTGGTCTGCAATTGCTTGAGCAGCGCTTCCTGTTCGCGGCGAGCCTGCTCCAGTTCTTCGACCTGTTGCTTCATCGCCTTGCTCTGGCGATACAGATCGACGAACACATTGACCTTGCTCTTGACCGCGTGAATATCCAGCGGCTTGTGCAAGAAATCCACGGCACCGCTTTCGTAGCCCTTGAACGCGTAGTTCAGCTCACGGCCGGCGGCACTGACAAATACGATCGGGATGTTCTTGGTTTTCTCTGTGCCGCGCATTAACTCGGCCAGTTCAAAGCCGTTCATGCCCGGCATCTGCACGTCGAGGATGGCCATGGCGAATTCGTGCTGCAACAGCAGCGACAAGGCTTCGTCGGCGGACAAGGCTTTGTAGACCACGCGGTCTTCACGCTTGATCAGCGCCTCAAGCGCCAGCAGGTTCTCCGGCAGATCGTCGACAATCAGCAGTTTGGCTTGGATGTTACTCAGCATGCTATTCGTTCCAGCTCGACAAGCAGACGGCCGATGCCGCGTAAAGGGAGAATGTGGTCCGGTTGATGCAAATCCAGCGCAGCCTGAGGCATGGTCGCGACCAGGGCTTCGTCCGGGTCCTGCACGATGGTCAGGCCACCGCGGTGTTTGACCTGAGCCAACCCGCGCGCACCGTCGCGGTTCGCGCCGGTCAGCAACACGGCTGCCAGGCTTGAACCGTAGGCATCGGCAGCGGACTCGAACAGAAAATCAATGGAAGGACGCGAATAGTGCACGCGCTCTTCCAGGCTCAAGGAAAAGCTGCGGTCCTGTTCCACCGACAAGTGATAACCCGGCGTAGCGAAATACACTGTTCCGGCTTCCACGACGGTTTTGTCGCTGGCTTCCACAACAGGCATCGCCACCCGGCGGGCAAAGACTTCGGCCAGTTGGCTGCGACGCTCATCGGGCAAGTGCAGAACCACAATGATCGGCAGCAGGAAACCTTCACGCAACGGGCTGAGGATGTTGAGCAACGCCTCCACCCCACCGGCCGAAGCGCCGATCACAATAGCTTCTATAGAAGGCAAATCCGCTGCACTGTTCATGATTTACGGTAGATCCGTTCCTGTTTGACCAAGGGCACAAACTGGTTGCCGAAGGCCGAAAAATCCGGCGTTTCCTTACTGCCCAGTACCAGGAATCCACGATGACAAAGGGATTCATGGAACAAACCGAATGCTCGGTCCTGCAGCTTTTTATTAAAGTAGATCAAAACATTACGACACGAAATTAATTGGGTTTCTGAAAAGACGCTGTCGGTTGCCAGACTGTGATCGGCGAAGGTCACGTTCTCACATAACGTCTTGTCGAAAATCGCATAGCCATATGCCGCCGTGTAGTACTCGGCGAACGAACGCTGGCCACCTGCCTGCTGGTAGTTGTGAGTGTAGGCGCGGACGTTCTCCATGGAGAAAATCCCCTGCTTGGCTTTTTCCAGCGAGCGCGGATTGATGTCGGTAGCGTAGATGATGGTGCGGTCGAGCAAACCTTCTTCGCGCAACAGAATTGCCATCGAGTAGACCTCTTCGCCTGTGCTGCAGCCAGCAATCCAGATCTTGATCGACGGATAGGTCTTGAGCAGCGGTACCACTTCGTTGCGGATAGCCAGGAAGTGCGAAGGATCGCGAAACATCTCGCTGACCGGAATCGTCAGCAATTGGAGCAACTGCATGAACGCGGTGGGATCGTGCAGCACCTTTTCTTGCAGTGCCGAAATGGTATTGCACTCAAATTGCACCAACGCGTGATTGACCCGGCGCTTGATCGAAGCGCCGGAGTAATCGCGAAAATCGTAGCTGTACTTGAGGTAGATCGCCTCGATCAACAACCGCAATTCGATTTCGCTGCTTCGCTCCACTGAATCAATACGTTCCACTAAATGCGTTCCATCTTCGGCAACCACACGCGAATCAGCGAGAACAGGCGATCCAGGTCGATGGGCTTGGCCAGGTAATCGTTGGAGCCGGCCTGCAGGCAGCGCTCCTGATCATCCTTCATGGCCTTGGCCGTCACCGCGATGATCGGCAGCTTGCGCCAGCGCGGGTCCTTGCGGATCTCGATGGTGGCTTCGAAGCCATCCATCTCCGGCATCATCACGTCCATCAACACCAGATCGATGTCCTCGACTTCATTCAGTCTTTCAATCGCTTCACGACCGTTCCGGCCGATGACCACGACCGCACCCTTTTGCTCCAGCGCGCTGGTCAGGGCGAAGATGTTACGCACATCGTCGTCCACCAGCAGCACCTTGCGGCCCTCGAAGACCTTGTCGCGGCTGCGCGCGGTCTTGAGCATCCTTTGGCGATCATGGGACAACCTGGATTCGACTTTGTGCAGAAAGAGTGTGACCTCATCCAGCAAACGCTCGGGTGAGCGCGCGCCCTTGATGATGATCGAGCGCGAATACTTGCGCAGTTCGGCCTCTTCGTCCCGGGTCAGGTTGCGTCCGGTATAGACAATGACCGGCGGGAACGAGCAGATATCTTCGGTGGACATACGCTTGAGCAGTTCGTTGCCGAGCATGTCCGGCAGCTTAAGATCGATGACCATGCAATCGAAGATGGTCGTACGCAGCAGATCGAGGGCTTCCTGGGCCAGGCCGACGGCGGTGATCTCGATGTCGTCGTCGCCGATCAGACGCGCAATGCTGTCGCGCTGCAAATCGTCGTCTTCCACCAACAGCACCCGCTTGACCTTCTGGGTCAGCTTGGCTTCGAGGCGGGCGAACACGTCCTTGAGCTCTTCGCGTGTGGTCGGCTTGACCGCATAACCGATGGCGCCCATGTGCATGGCGGCCTCGACCCGATCTTCCACCGAAATCACGTGCACCGGGATATGGCGGGTTTCGGCATGCTCTTTCAGGCGCTGCAGCACGGTCAGCCCGGAATGATCCGGCAGGCGCATGTCCAGCAGAATGGCGTCGGGAATGAACTCCTTGGCCAGGTCGTAGCCTTCATCGGCGCCGTGGGCAACCAGGCAGTGATAACCCAGTTCGTGGGCCAGATCGTAGAGGATGTGGGCAAAATTCGGCTCGTCTTCCACCACCAGGATGCAACGGGTGGTGAACGGCGCCTTGCTGCGGTCATCGTCGAAACGCGGGATGTCGACTTCGGCAATCAGCGGCACCAGCGCAGGCGTTGCTGCTCTCGGTGCCATGGCGACTGGCGTGGCCTGCATCGGTGCGACCGGCACTTCGTTCGGCTCAACGTATTGCTGAGGCAGTACCAAAGTGAAGACACTGCCCTGCCCCGGTTCGCTGGTGACGCTGATCGAACCGCCCAGCAACGCGGCCAGGTCCCGGGAAATCGACAGCCCCAGGCCCGTGCCGCCATACCGGCGATTGGTAGTGCCGTCGGCTTGGCGGAAGGCTTCGAAAATACTTTCCTGCTGGTCGGAGGCGATACCGATCCCGGAGTCGCGGACGATAAAGGCGATGCCGTCGTTTGGCTGGGACGCCACCGTCAGGCTGACGGTGCCTTTTTCGGTAAATTTCACTGCGTTCGACAACAGGTTCTTGATGACTTGTTCCAGACGCTGACGGTCGGTGAACAGCATCATCGGCGAACCGGGTTGCAAGTCGACTTCGAACTTCAACTTCTTGTCTGTGGCCATCGGCTCGAACATCCCGCGCAGACCTTCCACCAGTCGCGCAACGCTGGTGTTCTCCGGGCGCATTTCCAGCTTGCCGGCCTCGACCTTGGAAATATCGAGAATGTCGTTGATCAGGTTGAGCAAGTCATTACCGGCGGAATAGATCGACTCGGCGAACTTCACCTGCTCGGTGCTGAGGTTTTCCTGAGGGTTTTCTGCCAGCAACTTGGCCAGGATCAACGAACTGTTCAACGGCGTGCGCAGTTCGTGGGACATGTTGGCGAGGAATTCGGACTTGTACTTGCTTGAGCGCTGCAACTCTTCGGCGCGCTCTTCAAGCTGGGTCTGGGCTTGATTGAGTTCGGTGTTTTTCAGGTCCATCGCATCACGCTGATCGGCCAGGATCTGCGCCTGATCGGCGAGTTGCTCGTTGGTCTGTTCCAGTTCGACTTGCTGGGTTTCCAGGTGAGCCTGGGATTCCTTGAGGATCCTCGACTGCTCTTCGAGTTCTTCGTTGGCGGTCTTGAGTTCTTCCTGCTGGACTTGCAGCTCTTCGTTGAGTTGCTGGGTTTCGGCCAGTACTTCCTGCAAACGTTGACGATAGCGAGCCGCCTCGATCGATGTGCCGATGTTGCCGGCAATCAGCTCAAGCAACTCGACGTCGCGTTCGTCCAAGGGGCGCAGGAAGCCCAGTTCGATCACGCCGTTGACCCGACCATCGTCGCTGGTCGGCACCACGAGTACGCTATGCGGCAGGCCTTCGCCGAGACCGGAACAGACTTTGAAGTAGTCGCCGGGCACGTTATCCAGACGGATCAAGCGAGCCAGTCGCGCCACCTGGCCGACAATCCCCTCATCGCTGTAGATTTGCTGTTCACGCTCTTCCTGCTCGCGAGAAAAACCGTAAGACGCCACTCGCGTCAGGCCGCCATGTTCTTCACGCACATACATAGCCGCGACGGCGGAGCCCAGATATTGGGCGCAGAACTGCAGGATATTGCGCCCCAACACATTAAGAGACAGTTGACCCAATACCTGCTCGGCCAGTTCAGTCTGGCCATTGCGCAGCCACGCTTGCTGTTCCAGGCGCCAGGCGCTGGCCTGTTGCGCTGCGAGGTTGGCGCTGTAGCTTTGGGAAAGATTGAGCAAGTCACGGCGACCGATGTAGGCCAGCAACCCGCTGATACCAAGAATGAACAACAGGTAAAGGGAAATGCTCCAGATTGTGGTACGACGCACTTCTTCGTTGCGCGTGGTACGCAACTGCTGCTCCATGTCGATCACGTCTTCGAATTGCTTGCGGATCTCGTCAGTCAGCCGTTTGCCATGGCCCGCTTTGATCGCGCTACGGTAATCGCCGCTAGAACGCTGCAACTCGATCATCGTCTGCGCGTAGGTGGCCCAGTCTTTTTGCAAGGCCTGGAGCCGGTGCAGACGATCGGTTTGTACCGGGTTGTCGGCAGTGAGTTCGAGCAAGGTGTTGAGCGCTACCGCGATTCTCGGCTTGGCCGTTTCGTAAGGGTCGAGGAAATGTTCGTCGCCACTGAGCAGGAAGCCGCGCATCCCCGTTTCCAGATCAACGGTCAGCTTCACCGCTTCATTGGCGTTATTGATCACCCGGTCGGTGTGTTCGACCCACTGGATCACCGACAGCAGGTAAGTGATCAGCGAGACAAAGAACACCGCGCTGAGCACACCGACACCCAGCGGCAGGCTGATGTTGCGGCTCAGGAGTTTACGGAATCGTTGCTCATCAACCGAAGACGCAGGGGTCATGGGAAGGCCTTGTCGAACTGTTGAAAAGCAGGGAGTTTGCCCCAGAAGTGGCACCTTGATCCAACACTCTGATGTCTTTGCGTGCGAATTGCCGCATTTTGCTGCTCCGGAGCAAAGGGAGCGGTTATCCTTGCCGGTTCTTGTGCAGCTATTCTTTTTTGCACCGCGTTGGGAACTTGTCGGGATCCGCCACTTACTCATGCAAGAGACCGGCGATTTCGATCGTCCGGCGCCCCTGAACCTAACTTGAGAGCCCTCTTATGTCCTCCGTCCCGTCCATCATCCTGGTAGTAGAAGACGATGCCATCGTGCGCATGCTGATCGTCGATGTATTGGAGGAACTGGAGTTCAAGGTCCTTGAGGCCGATGGCAGCGAAAAGGCCCTGGAGTTTCTCAATGATGAAGACCAGTACATCGACTTGATGATGACCGATGTGGGTTTGCCGGTGATGGATGGCCGCGAACTGGCAACTCAAGCGCGGATGCTGCGCCCTGAACTGCCGATCCTGTTTGCCAGCGGTTATGCCGAGAGCATTGATGTGCCGGCAGGTATGCACGTGATCGGCAAGCCGTTCTCGATTGATCAACTGCGGGACAAGGTCAAGGGCATGCTTGCCTGAATTTCGTCGTTTCGCCCTGCCGTTTCTCCTCTGCCCTCTACCCGCACCAAGGAATACCCGTTAATGAGTCAGCCCCGCGCAACCAAAGTATTGGTTATTGGTTACGTCTGGCCCGAGCCCCGTTCTTCGGCGGCCAGTGGGCATGTCATGCAGATCCTCGAAACGTTCTTGCAGCAGGGTTGGGACATTACGTTCAGCAGCCCGGCCGGGACCGGCGAGCATCGAGCTGATCTGACAGCACTGGGCATTCGTGAAGTGCCTGTCGAGTTGAACAACAGCAGCTTCGACGCGTTCATCAGCGAACTGGCGCCGGATATCGTGTTGTTCGACCAGTTTTTGATGGAAGAGCAATTTGGCTGGCGTGTAGAGAAACACTGTCCTGACGCGTTGCGTGTGCTTGAAACATCGGATTTGCAAAGCCTGCGCCATGCCCGGCATCAACGGCTCAAGGAACGCTTGAAGGCCAGTGACGACAACTATGATTTCAGCGAGTTGTTTGTACCAGCGTTGCGCGAAGAGTTCGAGTTGATGGCAGACACTGATCTAGCCAAACGAGAAATTGCCGCGCTGTATCGTTGCGACTTGAACCTGATGATCTCCGAAGTGGAAATCGAGTTGCTGGTCGAGCAATTCAGAATGCCACGCAACTTGCTGCATTGGTGTCCGTTGATGGTCGACGTACCGGACTCGACGCCGCTACCGTTCGAACAACGGGCGCATTTCCTGAGCATCGGCAACTTCCGGCATGCGCCGAACTGGGACGCCGTCCTCTGGATGAAAACCGCCATCTGGCCACTGATCCGTGAGCAACTGCCCTCGGCCCAGTTGCATATCTACGGCGCTTACACACCGCCCAAAGCGACCGCGCTGCATAACCCGGCCCAAGGGTTTCATATCATGAACTGGGCAGAAGACGCCTTGCAGGTGATGTCGGTGGCACGTGTGTGCCTGGCGCCGTTGCGCTTCGGCGCCGGGATCAAGGGCAAGATTGTCGACGCCATGTTGTGTGGCACGCCATCGGTGACGACGCCCATCGGCGCCGAGGCCATGCAGGGTGATCATCGCTGGCCTGGAGCCGTGACCCGCACGGCGCAGGAATTCGCCGATTGCGCCGTGCAGCTTTACAAGGAAGAAGCGCTTTGGAGGGAGGCCCAATCCCGGGGGCAAGTATTATTGGCTGATCGATATCGACAGTCGCAACATGGCCCCGCCCTGATTGAAAAATTATTGCATTGCCAACAACACCTGTCGCAACTAAGAAGCCAGAACTTTACGGGCAGCATGTTGCGTCATCACCACCACAAAAGTACGCAATACATGGGGCAATGGATTGAAGCTAAAAACAGGAATCCGATTTAGCGGCGGCACACAGGCGATACATACTTTGCATCGTCACGATTATTGACCAAGCCTGTTACCCGCTCTATAAATAACACGCCGAACCCAAGTTTGATCAACAGGCTTGGCACAACTTATTTTAATGAAACACATCAATGCAAGGATGCATTAAATGGACACTATTGTTCAGAATAACTACGCCACGGACAACTGGATGGCCGCTACACCGGCCATCGATACGTTGTCGCTCTTCGAGATGACACTGCCGGGCACCCATAATGCCGGTAGCGACTGGAAAGCGTCCTGGCCGCTTATCCCCGGTGCCCATTGGCTGGCCTGTCAGCACGACTCGTTTTACTCCCAGCTTCGCAATGGTTCCCGCGCGCTGGACATCCGATTGACATACGACGCCGACGCCCCAGGGCTTGGGAAATTCTGCCTCCATCACAATGGTTACCGCAATGGTCGCACCTTGGGACACCTTGTGACCGATGTCCGGAACTTTCTGACGCAGAACCCCGATGAATTTATCATTCTCGATTTTCATGAGTTAAGTGGGGACTCGTTTGATTTTACTTACTTCAACAAAATGATTGTCCACATGTTGGGATGGCGATTGATCCCTGCAAAGAATCGGACTTTCAACCTCCGTCAACTGAGACAAATCAGTTCCGAGCAACGCATTTTGGTGGCGGCCCCCAGGAATAAGGCACTGGATCAAAACGTATTCATTGAACAGGTCGAGCACAAATGGTCTGGCAACGGCATTACGAGCGCCACCGAATTGGAACAGTACATTATAAAAGTTATGAAATATCCGCCAGGCACATGGGCACCGTGGTCTCTGTCCGCGACGAGTTACAGCGCGCTCGGTGGCCCGGTTGATATTCACGATGAACTTGGCGTGTGGTTTGACCCGAATAAAAGCGACTGGGCGACCCGGTGCAACATTATCAACGTCGATTTTATTGAAGAGAGCAAGATTGTTTCGTACTGCCGAGCGGTGAATTTAAGTAAAGCCGCCAAATGAGCCCATTAGCTGCAGCGCCATTAATTGGCAATTTTTAAGCAAGTATTTCCGCGACTGGCAATGCTGTCGCACCGTTCTATGCTGGGTCATGAAAGCCTTTATACGCAGGCGATCAATACGGATGTGGCACGTCGCCACATCCTCACCTGAACGGTTTCGCTCACGGATGGAGCGAATCAACGACAAGGAACTGTCATGACCCGCAATACAGCAATCACATTAGATAAACGCCGGTGGATGAGTAACGTACTCGACATCGGCCGGTTGAAGCTGACCGATCTTGTCTGGCCCGGCACGCACAATGCCGGTATGGACAAAAAGGCACCCAACTACGAGGTGGTGCTCGGTAACTGGACGACCTGCCAGAACGATTCATTTGCCTGGCAATTGGCTAATGGCGCACGAGCGTTCGATATTCGGCTCGGCTATACCGCCGGCCCACAAGACCCGGTGTTCTATTTCCATCACAACGGCTACCAATCCCACCGCATTCTTGATGAGTTGATCGACGCGGTGACGGCTTTCCTCGATGAAAATCCCGACGAGTTCATCCTCTTCGATTTCCATCAGCTGGGTGATGCGTCAAAACCTTTCGACCACTCGCAACTCTATGATTTGCTGATGCGCCGCCTGCGTTTGCGCCTGATCTCTGCTTGGGGTGCATTCAGGACCATCGAGCAGCTCAAGAGCGACAGTTCACAGCGCCGTATTGTCCTAGCCGCACCGCCGAATCTCGCGGTGTACAGCGATAATTTCTGGCCATCAATCACGCATAAGTGGAATGGCAAGGTATTCACTGACGCCAGCGACCTGCATTCCCATATCCGCACCACGCTCATAGACGCGCCCTATACGACATTTCTGTGGTCGTTGCCGGCGACATGCTATTCGCTGCTGGGCGGGCCCCAGCACATCAAGACCCAGATCAACGACTGGTTTCACACCACCCGCGACTGGGTCACCCGCTGCAGCGTCATCAGCACGGATTTCTTCGAGGAGTCGGAAATAGTCCGCTACTGCTGGAGCGCCAACAGCATGAAAGCTGTTTACGGCGAAGCCTTGCATGATCGGGAACCCGCCTGACACCGGGTCGCTGTACGCTGGCATTCCTTACCCGGAAAGAGGCATGATCAGGGTGCAATGACAATAAGAAGCGCCCTGACATGACCCGAACCGCCAGAGTCACCGACCCCTCCTACGAACTGATGGACGACCACAACGGGTTGTCGATCATCTATCGCCAGCATGGATTCCCCTGCCCGCTGGTGCGCTGGCATTTTCATAAGGAATACGAACTGCACCTGATCGTCGCCAGTTCCGGAAAGGTGTTCATCGGTGATTACATTGGCAACTTTTACCCGCAAAGCCTGTTCCTGACCGGGCCTAATCTGCCTCACAACTGGATCAGTCAGGTGGCCGAGGATGAGGTCGTGCCCAAACGCGACATGCTGGTCAACTTTACGGATGAGTTGTTCGAAAGCGGTCATCAGGTGTTCGCTGAACTCAAATCCCTGGCCCCTTTGCTGGAGCGTGCGCAATACGGCATCGAATTTCGATGCAAGCACACCATCCGCCAGGCGACGACGTTGATGCAACGCATCGCCGACACTCAAGGCGTGACCCGGCTTGGGCACTTTTTCATTCTGCTGGAGCTGCTCGCGGCGTCGGACGACTTTCAATTACTGTCGGGCGCCACGACGCCGCAACTGGCGGATGAACACAACATCGACCGCACCAACCGGGCGGTGGATTACATTTTTGCGCATTACGCCCGCGACTTGCCGCTGGAAGAAGTCGCCGAGCACTTGGGCATGAAGCCGACTTACTTCAGTCGGGTGTTCAAACAGGCTACCGGCCGCTGCTTCATCGAGTTCGTCAATCGCCTGCGCATCAGCAAATCCTGCGAGTTGCTGGCCGATGGCGACAAGCCGGTGACCGATGTGTGTTTCGAATCCGGCTTTAACAATATTTCCAATTTCAATCGGCGTTTTCAGCAGCTCAAGGGCATGACGCCTTCGCATTACCGGCGGTTGGCGGTACAGCGGTTGACTGAACAGAATCTAGGTTAAAAACACAATTCTTGTGGGAGCGGGCTTGCCCGCGATGGCCTCGGCACATTCATAATTGATGTGGCTGACATTGCTGTCGCGAGCAAGCCCGCTCCCACAAGTGCTGTATTTACGGCCTGAAACCTGTACATATCCGATGTCACACTATCAAGAAGAGGCGCTTTCCTGTGCCTTCTGCTGAAAACTCCAGTGCAAAATAGTATCGATTCAAGTGCGATGGATGATTTGTCTCATCCTCAATTGAAGGCTGTAATCAGTGCACATTCTTCCTGCCGTCGGAAGACACAAAAACAATAACTGTCCTTCTGTCCCCCATCGGGTGCAGAAAAGGAGTGCACGATGCAACCTTCTGTAAAAGCTCTGCTTGCCCTCACCTGCATGACCCTCAGCAGCGTCAGCCTCGGCGCTCAGACCCTGACCATCGCCACCGTCAACAACAGCGACATGATCCGTATGCAAAAGCTCTCGAAAACCTTCGAGGCCGAGCACCCGGACATCAAGCTCAATTGGGTGGTGCTGGAAGAAAACGTCCTGCGTCAACGCCTGACCACTGACATCGCGACCCAAGGCGGGCAATTCGATGTGCTGACCATCGGCATGTACGAAGCCGCACTGTGGGGCGCCAAGGGCTGGCTGGAGCCGATGAAGGATTTGCCTGCGACTTACGCTCTCGACGACGTATTCCCTTCGGTGCGTGAAGGCCTTTCGGTGAAGGGCTCGCTCTACGCCCTGCCGTTTTACGCAGAAAGCTCCATTACCTATTACCGCACCGACCTGTTCAAGGACGCCGGGTTGACCATGCCCGAGCACCCGACCTGGACCCAGATCGGTGAATTCGCCAGCAAACTCACCAATAAGGACAAAGAACAGTACGGCATCTGCCTGCGGGGCAAGGCCGGCTGGGGCGAGAACATGGCGCTGATCACCACCGTCGCCAATGCTTACGGTGCGCGCTGGTTCGATGAGCAATGGAAGCCGGAATTCACCGGTCCCGAGTGGAAAAACGCGCTGAACTTCTACGTCGACACGATGAAGAAGTCCGGCCCGCCGGGCGCGTCCAGCAACGGCTTCAACGAGAACCTGGCGCTGTTCAATAGCGGCAAGTGCGCGATCTGGGTCGACGCCAGCGTCGCCGGCTCCTTCGTCACCGACAAGACCCAAAGCAAGGTCAGCGAGCACGTCGGCTTCACCTACGCGCCGCACGAGACAACCGATAAAGGTTCGGCCTGGTTGTACTCCTGGGCGCTGGCGATCCCTACCAGTTCCAAGGCCAAGGACGCGGCGAAAACCTTCAGTGCCTGGGCGACCTCCAAGGAATACGGCGCGCTGGTTGCTGAAAAAGATGGCATCGCCAACGTGCCGCCCGGCACTCGGGCCTCGACCTACAGCGAGGCTTACATGAGTGCAGCGCCGTTTGCCAAGGTCACGCTGGAATCGCTGAAAGCGGCGGACCCGAGCAAGGCGACCCTCAAGCCGGTGCCTTACATTGGCATTCAGTTGGTGACCATTCCTGAATTCCAGGCGGTGGGCACCCAGGTCGGCAAGCTGTTTTCGGCGGCGCTGATCGGCCAGACCACGGTCGACCAGGCGCTTGCGGCCGCCCAGCAAACCACTGAACGCGAGATGAAGCGCGCCGGTTATCCCAAATAACCCCTAGCCATCCAAATTGTGGCGAGGGAGCTTGCTCCCGCTGGGGTGCGAAGCGCCCCCAAAAGCTCTGCGACTGCTGCGCAGTCGAGCGGGAGCGAGCTCCCTCGCCACAAAAGCCCGCTCCCACATTTTGATCTTCGTCTGTCTGTCCTAATCGGTTAAATGCCATGAATATTTCAACTGCCAAAGCTCACATGGACATCCCCCAACCGGTGCGTAAAAGCCGGTTGGCCAATCCCGGCTGGTTTCTGGTCAGCCCCTCGGTGGCGTTGTTGCTGCTGTGGATGATCGTGCCGCTGGGCATGACCGTTTACTTTTCGATGATCCGCTACAACCTGCTCTACCCCGGTGAAAACGAGTTCGTCGGGCTGGAGAACTTCACCTATTTCCTGACCGACTCGGGGTTCATGCCGGGCGCCACCAACACCCTGTTGCTGGTCGGCAGCGTGTTGCTGATCAGCGTGGTCCTGGGTGTGCTGATCAGTGCACTGCTGGAAGCCAGTGAATTCCTCGGCCGCGGTATCGTGCGGGTGATGCTGATCTCGCCGTTTTTCATCATGCCCACGGTCGGGGCGCTGATCTGGAAGAACCTGATTTTCCACCCGGTGTCGGGGATTCTGGCCTACGTCTGGAAACTGTTCGGCGCGCAGCCGGTGGACTGGCTGGCGCATTACCCGCTGCTGTCGATCATCATCATCGTGTCCTGGCAATGGCTGCCGTTCGCGATCCTGATCCTGATGACCGCCATGCAGTCTCTCGACCAGGAACAGAAGGAAGCCGCACGCCTCGACGGCGCCGGGCCGATCGCGATTTTCTGGCACCTGACCCTGCCGCACCTGGCCCGGCCGATTGCGGTGGTGGTGATGATCGAAACCATCTTCCTGCTCTCGGTGTTCGCCGAAATCTTCACCACCACCAACGGCGGCCCCGGCTATGCCTCGACCAACCTCGCGTACCTGATCTACAACCAGGCGCTGGTGCAGTTCGACGTCGGCATGGCGTCCGCCGGCGGCTTGATCGCGGTGGTGATCGCCAACATCGCGGCCATCGTGCTGGTGCGCATGATCGGCAAAAACCTGACCGACAAGACCTGAGGCCTGCGCCATGACCCTTCAACAATCCCGCCGCCTGCAAAGCCTGCTGCTCGGCACCCTGGCCTGGGCCATCGCGATCCTGATCTTCTTCCCGATCTTCTGGATGGTGCTGACCAGTTTCAAGACCGAAATCGACGCCTTCGCCACGCCGCCGCAGTTCATCTTCACGCCGACTTTGGAGAACTACCTGCACATCAACGAGCGCAGCGATTACTTCAGCTTCGCCTGGAACTCGGTGGTGATTTCCTTCAACGCCACGGCCCTGAGCCTGCTGATCGCGGTGCCGGCGGCGTACTCGATGGCTTTCTACGAAACCCAGCGCACCAAAGGCACGCTGCTGTGGATGCTCTCGACCAAGATGCTGCCGCCGGTGGGCGTATTGATGCCGATCTACCTGCTGGCCAAGAGTTTCGGTCTGTTGGACACACGGATTGCGCTGATCGTGATCTACACGCTGATCAACCTGCCGATCGTGGTCTGGATGATTTACACCTACTTCAAGGACATCCCCAAAGACATCCTCGAAGCCGCACGCCTGGACGGCGCGACCCTGTGGCAGGAAATGGTCCGGGTGCTGCTGCCGATCGCCAAGGGCGGACTGGCGTCCACGGTGCTGCTGTCACTGATCCTGTGCTGGAACGAGGCGTTCTGGTCGCTGAACCTGACCTCGTCGAAAGCCGCGCCGCTGACCGCGCTGATCGCCTCGTATTCCAGCCCCGAAGGGTTGTTCTGGGCCAAGTTGTCGGCGGTCTCGACGCTGGCCTGCGCACCGATCCTGATCTTCGGCTGGATCAGCCAGAAACAACTGGTCCGCGGCCTGTCGTTTGGCGCCGTGAAATAGCCCTCAAAGAATAAGCACAAAGGAGCGCCACCATGGCCAACCTGAAAATCAAGAATCTGCAAAAAGGCTTCGAAGGCTTTTCCATCATCAAGGGCATCGACCTGGAAGTGAACGACAAGGAATTCGTGGTCTTCGTCGGCCCGTCGGGCTGCGGTAAATCCACCTTGCTGCGCCTGATCGCCGGGCTGGAAGAAGTCAGCGGCGGCACCATCGAACTCGATGGCCGCGACATCACCGAAGTCAGCCCGGCCAAGCGCGACCTGGCGATGGTGTTCCAGACCTACGCCTTGTACCCGCACATGAGCGTGCGCAAAAACATGTCCTTTGCCCTCGACCTGGCCGGCGTGCCGAAAGCCGAAGTGGAAAAGAAAGTCGGCGAAGCGGCGCGCATCCTTGAGCTGGGGCCGATGCTGGAGCGCAAGCCGAAGCAACTCTCCGGCGGCCAGCGTCAACGGGTCGCCATCGGCCGCGCCATCGTGCGCAACCCGAAAATCTTCCTGTTCGACGAACCGCTGTCGAACCTCGACGCCGCTCTGCGGGTGCAGATGCGTCTGGAACTGTTGCGTCTGCACAAAGACCTGAAGGCCACGATGATCTACGTGACCCACGACCAGGTCGAAGCGATGACCATGGCTGACAAAGTAGTCGTCCTCAATGGCGGAAAAATCGAGCAAGTCGGCTCGCCGCTGGATCTGTATCACCAGCCAGCCAATCTGTTCGTGGCCGGGTTTTTGGGCACGCCGAAAATGGGTTTCCTCAAGGGTAAAGTTACCCGCGTCGAAAGCCAAAGCTGTGAAGTCCTGCTGGACGCCGGTACCCGCATCACACTGCCGCTGACTGGCGCCAATCTGAACGTCGGCGGCGCCGTTACCCTGGGCATTCGTCCGGAGCACCTCAACCTCGCGCAAACCGGCGATTGCACCTTGCAAGTCACTGCCGACGTCAGCGAACGCCTGGGCAGCGACACCTTCTGCCACGTCGTGACCGCTTCCGGCGAAGCGCTGACCATGCGCGTTCGCGGCGACCTGGCCAGCCGCTACGGCGAAGCCTTGAGCCTGCACCTGGACGCCGAACACTGCCATTTATTCGATGCCGACGGCGTGGCGCTGACCCGCCCGTTGCGCGCAGCGGCCTGATTTAGAGAGCCTGTGATGAAACTCAACAAACACAACCTGAACCGCCTCGCCCCCGAGGTGGTCCTGCCCGCCTACACCCTGAGCGATACGCGCCAGGGCATCGCCCACATCGGCGTCGGCGGCTTTCACCGTGCCCATCAGGCGTATTACACCGACGCGCTGATGAATACCGGCGAAGGCCTGGACTGGGCAATTTGCGGGGTCGGCCTGCGCGCCGAAGACCGCCGCGCCCGGGACGATCTGAAGGAGCAGGATTACCTCTTCACTCTGTTCGAACTGGGCGATACCGATGACACAGAGGTCCGGGTCATCGGCGCGATTCGCGACATGCTGTTGGCCGAAGACGGTGCGCAGGTGTTGATCGACAAACTCGCCAGCCCAGAGATCCGCATCGTCTCGCTGACCATCACCGAAGGCGGTTATTGCATCGACGACAGCAACGGCGAGTTCATGGCGCACCTGCCGCAAATCCAGCACGACCTGGCGAACCCGAACGCACCGAAAACCGTGTTCGGCTTTCTTTGTGCCGCGCTGGCCAAACGCCGCGCTGCCGGCACGCCGGCGTTCACTTTGATGTCTTGCGATAACCTGCCGCACAACGGCGCGGTCACCCGCAAAGCTTTATTGGCGTTCGCCGCTTTACGCGACGCCGATCTGCGCGACTGGATCGAGAGCAACGTCAGCTTCCCCAACGCCATGGTCGATCGCATTACCCCGATGACCAGCACCGAACATCGCCTGCAACTGGCCGACAAACATGCGCTGGACGATGCCTGGCCGGTGGTCTGCGAACCGTTTGTGCAGTGGGTGCTGGAAGACAAATTCGTCAACGGGCGTCCGGCCTGGGAAAAGGTCGGCGTGCAATTCACCGACGACGTCACGCCCTATGAAGAGATGAAAATCAAACTGCTCAACGGCAGTCATCTGGCCCTGACGTACCTGGGGTTTTTGAAGGGTTATCGCTTCGTTCACGAGACCATGAATGACCCGCTGTTCGTGCGCTACATGCGTGCCTACATGGACCTGGATGTCACACCGCAACTGTCGCCCGTACCGGGGATTGATCTGACGGACTACAAGAACACGCTGGTGGCGCGTTTCTCCAATCAGGCGATTGCCGATCAGCTGGAGCGGGTGTGTTCGGACGGGTCGTCGAAGTTTCCCAAGTTCACCGTGCCGACGATCAATCGCCTGATTGCCGATGGCCAGGAGACCAAGCGCGCCGCGTTGGTGGTGGCAGCCTGGGCGTTGTATTTGAAGGGGGTGGATGAGAATGGCGATACCTACTCGATACCCGATCCACGGGCGACGTTCTGCCAGGCGTTGGTGGCGGATGATGCGTTGATCACGCAGCGGTTGCTGGAGGTTGAGGAGATTTTCGGTACGGCGATTCCGAATTCACCCGAGTTTGTGGCGGCGTTTGAATGGTGCTGCAACAGCTTGCGGGAGGTGGGTGTGACGCGGACGTTGGAGCGGGTGTTGGCGTAAGTGCGGCGGTGAAACCACTGCCGTCTTCGCGAGCAAGCCCGCTCCCACAGTGGTCTGTGGTGGAACACAGATTTGTGAACGACGTTGATCCCTGTGGGAGCGGGCTTGCCCGCGATGACGGACTGACAGGCAGCCCATATGTTGAACCTGACGATCCAAGGACCTTCGATGGCAAACCAACAATTATTCCTCGGCATCGACTGCGGCACCCAAGGCACCAAAGCCGTGATCCTCGACGCCCACAGCGGGCAAGTCCTCGGTCAGGGCGCCGCCGTGCACAGCTTGATCAGCGGTGCCAACGGTCGTCGCGAGCAAGACACCAGCCAGTGGCTGGAAGCGTTCACCCTGGCCACCCGCCGCGCGTTACTCGCGGCGAATGTCGACGGTCAGGACATCCTCGGGATCGGTGTCTCCGGCCAGCAACACGGCCTGGTGCTGCTCGACGAACAGGGCCAGGTGTTGCGTCCGGCCAAGCTCTGGTGCGACACCGAATCCACCCCGGAGAATGACCGTCTGCTGACTCACCTCGGCGGAGAAAAGGGCTCACTGGAACGCCTCGGCGTGGTCATCGCGCCGGGCTACACCGTGTCCAAACTGCTGTGGAGCAAAGAACAGCACCCGGACATTTTCGCCCGAATCGCCCGCATCCTCCTGCCCCACGATTACCTCAACCACTGGCTCACCGGCCGCAGTTGCAGCGAGTACGGTGACGCCTCCGGCACCGGCTATTTCAACGTGCGGACCCGTCAATGGGATTTGCAATTGCTGCGCGACATCGACCCGACCGGCCGCCTGCAAGCCGCGCTGCCTGAGTTGATCGACGCGCATCAAGCGGTCGGCACGATCCTGCCGCGCATCGCCGAACACCTGGGCATCAACCCCCTGGCGCTGGTGTCCAGCGGGGGCGGCGATAACATGATGGGCGCGATCGGCACCGGCAACATCAAGCCCGGCGCGATCACCATGAGCCTCGGGTCTTCGGGCACGGTGTACGCCTATTCCGACCAGCCGAAAGTCAGCCCGGATGCATCGGTTGCGACGTTCTGTTCTTCCAGCGGTGGCTGGCTGCCGCTGATCTGCACCATGAACCTGACCAACACCACCGGGGTCATTCGTGAGCTGTTCGAGCTCGATATCGAGCAATTCAATGATCTGGTGGCAAAAGCACCCATCGGTGCCGACGGCGTGTGCATGTTGCCGTTCCTCAACGGTGAACGCGTCCCCGCCCTGCCCCATGCCACCGGCAGCCTGCTCGGCCTGACCATGACCAACCTGACCCAAGCCAACCTGTGCCGTGCCGTGGTGGAAGGCACGACCTTCGGTTTGCGTTATGGACTGGACCTGCTGCGCCAGAATGGCTTACAAAGCCGCAGCATTTGCCTGATCGGCGGCGGCTCGAAAAGCCCGGTGTGGCGCCAGATCGTCGCCGACATCATGAACACCCCGGTCATCTGCACCGAACAAAGCGAAGCCGCCGCCCTCGGCGCGGCGATTCAGGCGGCGTGGTGCAAGTCTTGGGCAAACGGCCACGAGGACAGTCTGGCGGACCTTTGCGAGCGTTGCGTGAAGCTCGATCCAGCCAGTGAAACCTTGCCGATTGCGCAAAATGTGGCGGCCTGTCAGCAGGCCTATGAACGCTATCAACAGCATGTTGCAACCCTTTAACGAGCGAATAATTATGTATCTGGTGTG
Source organism: Pseudomonas sp. 31-12 (assembly GCF_003151075.1). Lineage (NCBI taxonomy): Bacteria > Pseudomonadati > Pseudomonadota > Gammaproteobacteria > Pseudomonadales > Pseudomonadaceae > Pseudomonas > Pseudomonas sp. 31-12. The sequence continues at coordinate 3,307,548 of NZ_CP029482.1, read as the reverse complement.
TGGCGAAGCGCTGTTCGATTTCTTCAGTGAAGACGACGCTAGCGGGCTTGCTTCAAAAGTGAATTTCAAGGCAATTGCCGGTGGCTCGCCGTTTAACGTGGCGGTCGGACTTCGGCGATTGGGTGTGGACGCGGCGCTGTTGGCCGGGTTGTCGACCGATTACTTGGGCCGACGCTTGCAGCAGGTTTTGCAGAATGAAGGCGTGCGTCCCGATTACCTGGTGGACTTCGCCGCACCGACCACGCTGGCAATGGTCGCGGTCGGCGCCAATGGCTCGCCGCACTACAGCTTTCGCGGTGAAGGTTGCGCAGATCGTCAGCTTAAATCCGAGCACCTGCCGGAGCTGGGGCCTGACGTGCGCGGTTTACACATCGGCTCGTTTTCCCTGGTGGTGCAGCCGATTGCCGACACGCTGCTGGCGTTGGTGCAGCGTGAAAGCGGTAAACGCCTGATCAGCCTTGATCCAAACGTGCGACTCAATCCCGAGCCCAACATCGACCTGTGGCGCTCGCGGATTGCGACGCTGGTTGAGTTGGCCGACTTGATCAAAGTCAGCGATGAGGATTTGGGCCTGCTGTATCCCGAACAGGATCCGCAAAGGGTGATTGAAGGCTGGCTGCAGCATCGCTGTCAGTTGGTGTTTTTGACCCGCGGTGGCGAAGGTGCGACGGTGTTCAGCCGCAAGCATGGTTCATGGTCAGTGCCGGCGAGCGCAGTGAAAATCGCTGATACCGTGGGCGCGGGCGATACGTTCCAGGCGGCGTTGATTACCTGGTTGACGGAGCAGCAACTGGATTCAGTTGAGGGTGTGCAATCGCTTGAGCGCGGGCAAATCGACGGGATGTTGAGGTTTGCGGTGAGTGCCGCGGCGCTGACCTGCAGCAAGACCGGGCCGGATTTGCCGTATCGGCAGCAGTTGGAAATGCGCTGAATGTAAGGCCCTCATCGCGAGCAGGCTCGCTCCCACAGTAGATCTTCAGTGAACACAGGTTGTGTGCCCGGCAACGATCCAATGTGGGAGCGAGCCTGCTCGCGATGGCGATGTAACACACGCCGCCAATCCAACGGTCACACCATCGAAAGCCTGAAATGACTGTCAATTCGGGATCGCCGCAAAGGTGTGACGCTGTCATGTTCAGGAACGGATGACGAACTAAGTCCAGCATTCATTGGCCCAAACCGTGTACCTAGGGGTTTTCCTGATAGCCCAAGGCATCCACGCCTACGGCATTTGCGCCTTGAACGAGGCGGTTTAATGCTGCACCATCCGCACCAGCTTATTCAAAGGACGGAATTAAAGGCATGCTGGACGCGAACGCAACCCATATTTCCCTGACGCTGGAAGGCGTTTCCGTTGACCTGCAAGTGCTCAGCTTCGTCGGTCGCGAAACCCTCAATCAGCCATTCTGTTTCGACATCGAACTGGTCAGCGCCCGTCCCGACCTGAAGCTCGAAGAGTTGCTGCACAAGCCTGGCTGCCTGACCTTCGGCGCAACCGGCGAAGGCATCATTCACGGTCTGGTCTATCGCATCGAGCAAGGCGACTCCGGCAAAAGCCTGACGCGCTACAGCATCAGCCTGGTCCCGCAACTCGCTTACCTGCGCCACAACCATGACCAGCAGATCTTCCAGCATTTAAGTGTGCCGAAAGTCATCGCCCAGGTACTTGAGGCGCGCGGCATCCTGTCTGACGCCTACAGTTTCCAGCTCGGCGCGATCTACCCCGAGCGCGATTACTGCGTGCAGTACGACGAATCCGACCTGCATTTCATCCAGCGTCTGTGTGAAGAGGAAGGCATTCACTTCCACTTCCAACACAGCGCCAGCGGCCACAAACTCGTCTTCGGCGATGACCAGACGGTGTTCCGCAAACTCGCGCCCGTGGCCTACCAGCAAGACTCCGGCATGGCCGCCACGAAACCGGTGATCAAGCGCTTCAACCTGCGCCTGGAAACCCGCACCTCCCGCGTCAGCCGCCGCGACTACGATTTCGAAAAACCACGCATCCTGCCCGAAGGCGCCGCCAAGAGTACCTTCGCTCCAGACCTCGAAGACTACGACTATCCTGGCCGTTTCACCGACCGCGCACGCGGCAAACAACTGGCGACCCGCGCGCTGGAACGCCATCGCAGCGACTACAAACTCGCCGAAGGCAAAGGCGACGAGCCCACCCTGGTCAGCGGCCACTTCATGGCCCTCAGCGAACACCCGCGCGCCGAGTGGAACGACCTCTGGCTGTTGCTCGAAGTCGTGCACGAAGGCAAGCAGCCGCAAGTGCTCGGCAAAAACGTCACCAGCGACGTCACCCACAACAAAGACGATTTCCATCAGGGCTACCGCAACCGCTTCCTCGCCACCCCGTGGGACGCGCACTTCCGCCCTGCCCTCGAACACCCGAAACCGAAAGTCCTCGGCAGCCAGACCGCCATCGTCACCGGTCCGCCCGGCGAAGAAATCCACTGCGACGAATACGGCCGCGTCAAAGTGCAATTCCACTGGGACCGCGACGGCCAGGCCAACGACAAGACCAGTTGCTGGTTACGCGTCGCCACCGGCTGGGCCGGCAGTGCCTACGGCGGCATCGCCATCCCGCGGGTCGGCATGGAAGTCCTCGTCACCTTCCTCGAAGGCGACCCCGACCAACCGCTGATAACCGGCTGCCTGTTCCACAAGGAAAACGTCGTCCCCTACGACCTGCCGGCGAACAAGACCCGCAGCACCTTCAAAACCCTCAGCTCACCGGGCGGCAAGGGTTACAACGAGTTCCGCATCGAAGACAAGAAAGGCGCGGAACAAATCTACTTGCACGCCCAGCGCGACTGGGATGAAAACATCGAACACGACCAGAAAATCCGCATCGGCAATGAACGCCATGACACGGTCGAGTCCAATGTTTTCAGCGAGTTCAAGGTTGAAGAACACCGGATTACCCATCTGGACCGCAAGACCGAAGCGCGGGCGGATGATCACCTGACCGTGGCGGCGACCCAGCATGTGAAGGTCGGGACGGCGCAGTTTGTCGAGGCGGGTCAGGAGATTCATTACCACGCTGGCGAGAAGGTGGTGGTTGAAGGCGGAATGGAACTGACGGCCAAGGCTGGCGGGAGTTTCGTCAAGGTTGATGCGGGGGGTGTGACGATCAGTGGGGCTGAGGTGAAAGTGAACACCGGGGGGTCGCCTGGGGTGGGGACAGGGATTCAGATTTTGCCGCCCGTCATCCCGTGGGCCGCCGCTCAGGACAAAGCCGGCGCCCTGCTCGTCCCGGCCGCCGTACAAATGGCCATGGCCAAAGCCGCCCGTGCGTCGGGCGACATACGCTGCCCGATTTGCGAAGCCTGCCGTGAAGGCAAGTGCGATCTGGGGACTGCTGCATGAGCGACGCACTGAACAACTGGCTCGGCGAACAGGCAAAACTCAATCGCGTGCTGATCCTGGCCCTGGACAGCCTCGCTGAGCCGAACCCGGTCACTTCGCTCTACAGCGCCGGATTGATGAAGCGCTCGGTGCAGCTCTATCGACGCACCCAATATGCCGATTTCGCCGCCATCAGCCCGTGGCTGACCGAATTGCACGAACCCAACGCCGATGCCTTCCGCAAACTGCTGGACGACCCGCAGCGCAACTGGGGTTGGATCGGCAGCATGGAAAAAGCCGACCTCGACGGCCTGACCCAACACTGGCAGGCGCGGATGGTCATTGAGGAAGACGGCGAACGATCGTTGTTCCGTTTTCAGGACAATCGGGTGATTGCTCGATGCCTCGCTAACTTGAGCGAAACCGAATGGCCGTTGCTGTTAGGCCCGATCAGCAGCGTGCTGTATTGGGACGAGGAGCAATGGAAAAGTGCGGACAACCCCAAGCCCGGAATATACCCGGTGCCCAACCCCGCGCCGTGGTTGCGAATTCCAAACGCGCCGGAGCGTACCCGCAGCATCTTGCGCGAAAACCTGAAACGTTGGCTGCTGGTGTACCACACCGAAGCCGCCGCCAAACTCTCCGAAACCCGCAATGTCCGCGAATGGCTGGAAGAACAGATGGACCTGCTTGAAACCTGGCAATGGAACACGCCAGAACAACGCGAATTCATGCTCAGTCTCAGACTTGATCCCAAATGCGCGGACGACGTGGCTTGGCAGCCATTACCGAGTGAAACCCCAGAGCAGCATTTTGCGCGGTGTCAGCGGGTGTTTGATGCGAGTTTGGGCAAACCAGAGCGTGAATAAGTCTGTGGCGGCTGGCGCAACAGCGTTTGCGGCTGAACACTTTTCTGGACGTTTGCCTTTGTTCCTCGCTGCGGCGGGCGTGGTGGCGGCTTCTGGCTGTTCGGCCATCAAGCCTGCCGATAGTTTTACGTTGCTGACGGAACTGCCGCCTGGGTTCAGCATTAAAGGTGAAGCGTCTTATGTGCCGCGTACGGGGGAAAGCTGCACAGTCCCGGCTCGCGAAGGAAGAAACTACCCAGGTTTAAAATTCTTTGAGCAAAAGCTTAATAACGCAGCTCAGACAGCGAATTTCGAAGTGCCACTGACCAGCAATGAAGGTGGCTGCCTTTTGGTGCTTGATAACTTCGGATATCAGGTTGACGCCAAATATGGTGCTGACTTTCGAAATGTAGGTCGGGCCCATACAAGCGTTTCGTTTCGGGATGGAAGCGCAGAAAGTCCGAGCCCTCCCCCAGTCTTGGTATTGCAGAAGCAGTGCCAATGGTTTTTTCGCACCGCTGGACCTGATCGTTACATCGTTAAGATTCTGAAATGTAAATCTGTAGCAACGCCCGAACTGACAAGAGATTCAGTAGCAAAGGGTCCAATGCCTCGTGCTCAGTTTGCGGGAAAGACAATAAAAGTAGAACTCAAAATTTTAAGCGAGGAAAGACCCGCTGTAGGTGATAACTGGGTGAAATTCCCAGATGGCTGGAGACGCTGTATGGGTGAGAGCCTGGAAGACCCTTATGCATTCTGTAATGGTAATACTACCGATTTCAAACCTTTCAAGATGCCGGATGGACGTGATTGTTCTGTCTACCCCAACTGCACCGAACAAGGACTATAAAATGTTTTATCGAGACTTTTACACTGGACTTGTTCGAGCAGCGGCTATCGGTTTGGGAACGTTTGGGGCTACAGCTTGCTCCGTCGCACAACAGGATAGCTTCACGCTGATCACTGAACTGCCACCCGGATTCAGTATTAAAGGCGAAGCATCCTATGTGCCTCGTACGGGAGAGAGTTGTACAGTCCCATCTCGCCAAGGGAAAAACCACCCAGGCAAAAAATTTTTCAAACAAGATCTTAACAACAAAGCGCAAACAGCACACTTCACAGTCCCACTTATAAGCGACGAAGGAGGCTGCCCTTTAGTACTTAAAAGTTTTGGTTATGAAGTAGACGCAAAGTACGGCCCAGCCCGCCTAAACATCGGAAGAGACTATACTGGGATTTCTTTTGAAGACAAAGCAACTAACACCTCAAAAATAACACCCCCAGACACCCTTCAAAAAGATTGCCAATGGCTGTTTCGAACAGTAGGACCAAAAAATAATATCAGTAAGATACTTAGTTGCAAGGCAGTCGCAGCCCCTGCTTCACCCGAAGCCATACAGCGCGACGAGCTCTCGGGAAAGTCTTTAACAGTCGTATTCTCATTAGCACAAGAAGAGCTTCCCTATATGGGAGACACCTGGATCAAATTTCCCGAAGGTTGGAAGCGATGCTTAGGAAAAAGCATTGAGGACCCCTACGGATTCTGTAACGGAAACACGACCAAATTTAAACCATTTAAGATGCCGGATGGACGTGACTGCACTGTTTATCCCAACTGTACTGAATAAGGATATTTACTATGGAGCCGAAGGCATCATGCAAGCCTTTATTGGGTGAAAAATCACAAGCCTGCCCACTGAGAGGCGATTGGATCAGTTTCCAAGTGGTGGACGAGACAGGCAGCGGCAAACCCTATGCTGGTCTTGCCTATGTATTAGTGGACAGTGCGCGCCAAGAATACCCAGGTGTATTGGATGGCAACGGATCTGCCAAGATTTTCAATCATTACCAAGGACCGGTGGTTCTGACTCTGAATGCGCCATGTTCAGGAGCTGACGAATATTACAAAGCTCTTTCGCAACGGAAAAAATATCCATTACCCATCACTCAGTTCCAAGTCAACGCTGAACAAACCCGTTTTGTTCGAAAAGATGGCTTACGTGTCGAAAACAACCCAGCAAAGGCCGGTGCTGATCAGTTCTTCCACGTTGAAGTTCGAGACCTAGTGAAAAAAAGTGCTCACCTCCCTCCTAGGTCCGAAAAAAAATATCCACCGAATTACAATTTGTTAAAAGTCATGGGCGATATCGGTTTCGGGCCCGAGGAGTCCGAACTATTTGGCGTGGCGCTATTACCCAATAAACACACAGTGCTTGAAGTCCGTCCACTCCGCGCTTTTCGCCCCATGTTATCGAAAGACAAAGAATTCAGCGCCTTAAATTTATATCAACTTTCACTGTTCGCCAGCTTGAGCTATGCCAACTTTGGTCAAGAGCCGCCTGAACAGCCAACTGACACTATAAAATTCCCTCTCAACCCTAGCGTCGGAAATCTTTTTGGTAATGAACTGGCTAGTTTCCGAGAGGCTTGGAAGATCAACGCAGCCCAAACTACCCGCTACTACCCGCTTTATGAAGATGTGCCTTACTCAAAGCGCTTCGAGATTTTGCCGTTCGATCCAACACTCTATGATCAAAACAAAACTGGATTGGGCTTAGCTCAGGAACATCCAGCAAAATGGCATTTTTTTGATGATAGTGAAATAGAAGGTGGTACTAATACACAGGCATTCATAACTCACCATGACGCAGTCATTCTAATATCCATTCGCGGAACTCTGGAGCTCGTAGACTTTGTGCGAGACACCGATGCGGAGCAAGTACCGTTTGAAGAAGGTGTTGGCAAAACGCACCAAGGTTTCTACACAGCCTATAAGGCGATGAGCACCTTCATTCAAGTCTATCTTGAGCAGTTTTATACTGGGCAAAAGATCATTATTTGCGGACATAGCCTAGGCGGGGCAATCGCGACGTTACTCGCAGAAGCATTACGACGCAGTCCAAATGCGTACGACATATTGCTTTATACCTACGGCTCGCCACGAGCCGGTGACGCCGACTTCGTCAACGGCGCGGCAGACTTGGCCCATCACCGCATGGTCAACAGCAACGACCCTATTCCAAGTGTTCCCGCGCCCTGGATGAACACTCGCAAAAGTATCTGGATGCCCGGCGTGGTCCTCAGTTTTGTCACCGCCCCTTTAGGCGCACTTATTTTCGCTATAGGCCTGTCGCGAACTGGCGGTGCTCCATACGAACACCAGGGTAATCTGCACCATTTCATGCCCGTTCATTTTAAAGGGCGCGAGCAATCCGCGGTTCTCTGGGACCCAGGTTGCGACTCTATCGAAGAGGCGGCTTGCACCAAGGCATTGAAAAAGTTCGGCGATATGCCCGACCGTGATGCTTTTGTGATGCAACTGTTCCAGATGAGCGATCACTACATGGTGCCCTCCTACATTCCGTACGCTTGGGCAACATTGCGCCGCTGGCAGCAAACCCAGGAAAGCGGGACTACCGTGGTTACCAAAACAGAGTACGACCAGGTTTACTACCAATTGCAAGAGATGCAGGAGCGGCTGAAGGCGAAAGAAGCTGAACTGAGGTTCGCTTACCAATCTGACCGTCGGCAGTACCAGCAAGAGGCAAATGTGTTGAGAGCAGAAATTGGACGGCTTGATACATCAAGACAACGGATTCACACCCTTAGCTTCCTCAAACTAGTGCCTGAGGACATCTACGGCTCCGCCACTCAAGCGCCGGAACATAAAATCAACGTAGATCGCTGGATGGCAAAAAAAGAAAACAGTGTCGAGGTCCAGCTCGCGATGATTCCTGATGCAAGCAGCAGTGACCTGAGGACAGCGTAGTTTTCAGGAATGCTTTAACTCGGTACGCGTGTAAACAAGCCAGTGTCCGCAGGAGACTGGCTTGTTATGTACCGCAGTGGCGTCAGACCGGCGCCTTCCACCCCATCATCCGCTGCTGGGCAACCTGCAACAGATCACAACCATCCTGAGTCAGAAGGTAAACCGCATGAGTGATGTGGGGGATATCCTGAACATCGCCGTGCTTGAAGCATTGGCAGTGGAGCGTTTCAAGCAGCTGACTGGAGGCCCGGACCCGCTGTAGAGCGGCTTCGAGGATGTCTTGGGGATTGGCTTCGGTGTCGATCACCAAGGGACTTGAGTCGGTAACGCTGCTGTTGATTGAACGGTAGCGATCGGGAAATGCGTTTAGCGTTGTCATAGAAAGTTACTCATCTGTTTTGAAGTAACCGCCCCACCGTGACCAAACGATGGGAGGCGGACTGTATACAGGCTTGGTCAACCGAGAACAGTAACTCAGCTCGCCCGAAGGCGTCCTGCACACAGCCGCCACAACGATGCGCTATAAGGACGTAGATGTCCGCTTGGCGAATCATGGCACACATATGTGCACTGTTCTCACAGGTGACCAAACCTGTCCGCTGATTTTGCAGCGAGCCCAAACAGTAATCGCTTCAACCCATCCGGCGAAAGTCGACAAGGCGCCTGCCCTTGTAGGACCAAGCCGAAGACTTCGTAGACGCTTTCCTAACGAATCATCCGACAGAAAAAAACCTCGCGACAGGCGGCGTTCAGCCGGGTTAACCATCCGTTAACCGCGCGGTCCAAGACTTTACTGGACCGCACGCCCTCAGGTTCCTCTGACGCCCAGTGCGGCAGGTTCGACGCTCAATCCGTCGAGCTGACTCAACGTCTGCACTGGAGATCGCCCCATGAACATCCGTACGCTGCTGATGACTTCCGCCCTCGCCTGCACCGCATTTACCGGTCTTGCGCAGGCCAATGACACGTCGTCCTCGCAAGCCACCCCCTATCACTACGGCATGCCGTTGAACATCGGCAAAGTGGTCGCCCTGACTGAACCGAACACACTGGAATGCAAAGTGATCACGGCCGACATGAAGTACGTCGACACGTCAGGCAAACCCGAAGAAATCAGCTACCGGAAGCTTTCTGACGCGTGCAGTTATCAGAACTGACTGAAAGGTCTGATTTTGCACTTTGCGGTACTCCTGTGAGGGATCTGGCGCTATGCTTTGGCGCCCCCCCTCACTGCCGCAAGGATTCGCCATGCAGTTATCGTTTCGCACCCTGTCGACCCTCACTTCCCTTCTGTGTTTTCTGCTGGCCCTGGTCTGGGGCTTGATGCCGGATTGGCTGCTGGCGATCTGGAGTATTGAATTTTCATCGGCGGCAGGGTTTGTCGCGCGGCGCAGTGCGGTGCTGTTCGCGGCATTGGGCGTGATGTTTTATCTGGTTCGAAACGAGGCGCCGTCTGTTACCCGTAATGCGCTGAGCACCGGGTTTACCGTCGGCTGTTTTGGCCTGGCAGTGCTGGGTTTCGGCGAATGGCTCAATGGCCATGCCGGGCCGGGCATATTGCTGGCTGTGGTGGTCGAGTCGGCGCTGGGCTTGGGGTTTATCCAGACCCGGCGCGTGTCAGCAGAACTCGAAACTGCAGGTTAAAGCGCCTTCCTGTCGGGATGCAATGGTCGATTCGCTTCCCGATGCTGCATCTCAGAGCGTAGCCCTGCAATCAGGTCGTTGATTTCACGGCAACCGTTCAGGTGTTTGGCATTTATCCCGGTCACCATCAGATCGAGGTGATCGGTTTCACGGTCGGAATACACCTTGACGGTCATCGACAGGTCCGGCGACAGCGTGCACTGACAGCGTTTCGGCAAAAAACTGCTTTCAACGATATTGCGTAACTCCAAGGCAGAAAGAAACATGGCGACCCTCTCCTAATTGTGAGATTGCCAATTAATATCCAACGTCGGCGGTGCTGAGATCTCCCGCTTTACTTCCTTTGCGGGGTTTCTACGCCTCAACAACGGGCCGTTTTCTCGTTCCAGAGCTGACTCAATAATGTCCCGGTCAACCTAAGATCTGCTTGAGCATAAAACATGCCGCAAATTTCGCCGTGCAGCTCATCGGCAAATCAATGATTTAGCGGATTTGCCTATAAATGGCTCATGCAATCTGCAAGAAAGGGCTGCTTGAGCCCTGCAATTTGCATACATTCCCACACGTATTTGCATTGGTGATGGACGGCGGTAAAAATGCACCAGTTAATCCAGTATCCGCTGACCCTACTCACACGCAAGGAGGCATTATGGGTTCATTGACCTGTATCACTACCGTCGGGCTGATTGTGGCCGGATTGTCCGGCGCGGCCCATGCCGCCAAGCTCGAAGCGGTCGCGCCGTTTCCCAAAGCCGAGAGCGGATTAACCCGCCAGGTCATTCATGTAGCGCCGCAGCCCCAGGAAGAAAACTTCCAGGTTGAGGTGCTGGCCGGCAAGACCCTGACCGTAGACTGCAATCGCCAACGCCTGGGCGGTATCCTTGAAGAAAAGAATCTTGAAGGCTGGGGTTACCCCTTTTACCGCCTGGAAAAAGTCATCGGCCCGATGAGCACGATGATGGCCTGCCCCGACGGCAAGAGTAAAAAGGAGTTCGTACCTGTGGTCGGTGACGGCTTCATGCTTCGCTACAACAGCAAGTTGCCGATCGTGCTCTACGTGCCCAAGGACGTCGTAGTCCGCTATCGGATCTGGTCGGCGTCGAGCAAGGTCGAGAACGCCGTCCAGGAATAAGGCCGCCGCCCCTCGTCATGCTGAAGCGCCGCTTAACGCGGCGCGCTCGGCAACATGCCGCAAACTGTCGAAATTGATATTGGCGCCTGAGTCGATCGCGACCAGCGTTTGACCGCGTGCACCACTGCGAGCGATGTACTTTTTGATGCCGGCCACGGCCAAAGCGCCAGAAGGTTCGGTGATCGAGCGGGTATCGTCGTAGATATTCTTGATCGCGGCGCAGAGTTCGTCGTTGCTGACGGTCAATACCTCATCAACGCAAAACCGACACACTTCAAATCCATAAGCGCCGATTTGCGCCACTGCCACGCCATCGGCGAACGTTCCTACGTTGGGCAATACAACCCGCTCACCGACCTGCAATGCGGCGTTCAAACACGCGGAATGCTCTGACTCGACGCCAATGATGCGGACTTCAGGGCGCAGGTATTTGACGTACGCCGCGATGCCGGCGATCAGACCTCCGCCGCCCACCGGGACGAAGATCGCGTCCAGCGGGCCTTGATGTTGGCGCAGGATCTCCATGGCGACCGTGCCCTGCCCCGCGATCACGTCCGGGTCGTCGAACGGCGAGACGAAGGTGCAACCGGCTTGCTCGGCCAGGCTCAGGGCGTATTCGAGGGCGAACGGAAAGCTTTCGCCATGCAGCACGGCGTCGGCACCACGACTGCGTACCCCAAGCACTTTCAATTCTGGCGTCGTGCGGGGCATGACAATGGTGGCGGCGATCCCCAGCTCACGCGCCGCCAACGCCACGCCTTGGGCGTGATTGCCCGCTGAAGCCGTGATCACACCGCAAGCCTTTTGCTCATCGCTCAGTTGCACCAACTTGTTGTAAGCGCCACGAATCTTGAATGAAAAGGTCGGTTGCAGGTCTTCGCGCTTGAGCAAAATCCGGTTACCCAAGGCCTCAGACAGCGCCGGTGCCGGTTGCAATGGTGTGCGCACGGCCAGTTCATACACCGGCGCGGCGAGGATCTTTTTCACGTAGTGCTCAAGCAAGGCCTGCTGGGCGGGGGTGCTGCTCATGGTCGTCTCCTGACATTGATCGGGCCCCAGGAGACAGAAAGTAAAAACCCGCCTCTAGGGCGGGTTGGGTGCTGCAGTCGTGAGCTAGCCCGCCAAATAAGGAATGGCGGTAATAATGCTTGGCTGGCAGCGCAATACGGTGGAAGTCATGGCTGGAAATTAGCCGGGCGTTGCAGGCAAGTCAATGGCCAATTTTCTTCGGCCTCTGTAGGCTGGCGCCACCGCTCATTGTCCCAAGGAAGGAAACCATGAAGTCTGTCGCCCTGCCCCTGATTGCCCTGATCGCCTTTGCCGGTTACACCGTTTCAGTGATGCTCCAGGCGGAGCAGTCGCTGATCGACTTCGGCATCAGCCTGATGTCACGCCCGGATACTGCGCAGGTGGTGATTGATCTTTATCTGTTGGCGATTCTGGCCGGGATCTGGATATATCACGATGCGCGCAAGCGTGGGCAGTCGGGGTTGTCGGTGATTCCGTATTTGTTGATCACGGCGGTTTTCGTGTCTGTCGGGCCGTTGTTGTACCTCGTGGTTCGGGGGCTTAAGAACCGCAGGAATTGCGTCGATGCGAGCCAGCAAGCCTGATTCGGAAGTTGTTTTGATGCTGCTAAAGCAATCGCGGGCAAGCCCGCTCCCACAGGTTATCGGTGTTCTTACAGACGACACCTAACCTGTGGGAGCGGGCTTGCCCGCGATTGCGGCCTGACTGCCAACACCGTCATTTCGCCAACCGCCTGAGCCCAAACACCATCGCCCCCGCTCCAACCATCATCGCCGTCAGAAACAACGGATACGACACCCACCACGGCGTGTCCCGGGTCATCATGCTGAACTCGGACATACCGCCAATGCTCGCAATCAGGTTCAACGGCAGAAACACCACGTTAATTAATGTCAGCTTGCGCAGCAGGTTGTTCATGCTGTTGTTCATCAGGTTACCCCGGGCATCGATCAGCCCGGAGAACACCGTGGAATAGATTTCCGCCTGTTTGTAGCACTGGTTGTTTTCGATGATCAGGTCGTCGATCAGGCCGATGGCTTCGGCGCTGAAGTGTTCCTTGGCCGCGTGATTGCGCAGCCGCGTCAGGACCGCGCCGTTGCTGTGAATCGCGTTGATGTAATAGATCAGGCTTTCGCTGAGGTTGAACATCTGGATCAGGTGCTGGTTCTGCATGGAGGCGTTGAATTTCTGCTGCAACTCCCGGGCAACCAGCTTGATCACCTTCAGATGACCCAAATAGTGATGGATGTTGTTGAACAGCAGATCGAGCAGCACATCCAGCGGCGTATTCAACCGCTGCCGGGTGCCGAGCCCGTGCAGCGGCGCATCGTCGGTGGCAATCACCAGCAATCGCTGCGCTGAAAACAACAGGCCACAGGACGACACTTCAAAGGCCAGGCTGCCGGCGCCGGAGTAATTCTCCGGGCGCTTCCAGATCAGGAACAGGTTGTCGGGGTGGAACTCGATGCGCGACACCTCGTCAGGGTCCAGGGCCGAGGCCAGCGCGTGCTCATCGAGCTTGAAATGGCTGTGCAACAGATCCCGTTCGGCGGCATCGGGATTGCTGAACAACATCACCTCAGCGTCTAGTCGCTCGACCGATTGCAAGGCGCCGCCGACCAGTTGAAAGCTTCTGATCATCGGCCGATCACCAGGCCTGGCCGCGACGCTTCAGTTCCAGCCGACGGACGAACTCCTCCAGCACCAGCGAGTACAGATCGTCCTGCAGGTACGCGTCTTCGATTCCGGCGTCCATGTTGGGGTTGTCGTTGACTTCGATCACCACCACCTTGTCGCCGGATTGCTTGAGGTCGACGCCGTAAAGGCCGTCGCCGATCAGGTTGGCGGTTTTCACAGCCAGGTCGACCACGGCGCGCGGGGCTTCGTGGACCGCGAGCGTGCGGCATTCGCCGTTGATGTCCTGGCCCTTGGCCTTGTGGTTGTAGATTTGCCAATGGCCCTTGGACATGAAGTATTGGCAGGCGAAGATCGGTTTGCGGTTGAGCACGCCGATGCGCCAGTCGTATTCGGTGTAGAAGAATTCCTGGGCCAGCAACAGCACCGAGTGTTCGAACAATTCGGCGGTGGCTTCGAGCAAGGCTTGCTGGCTTTCGACCTTGATCACGCCCCTGGAGAAGCAGCCGTCGGGGATCTTCAGCACCAAGGGAAAACCCAGGCGTTCGCCGACCCTTTCGAAATCTTCCGGTCGATCCTTGTAGAGGATTTCGGTGGCCGGCATGCCGAGTTGATGGCTCTTGAGCAGATCGGTCAGGTAGACCTTGTTGGTGCAGCGCAGGATCGACGTCGGGTCGTCCATCACCACCAGCCCCTCGCTCTCGGCTTTTTTCGCGAAGCGATAGGTGTGGTTGTCGACGCTGGTAGTCTCGCGGATCAGCAAGCCGTCGTATTCGGCGATGCGCGCGTAGTCTTTGCGCTCGATCAACTCCACATCGATGCCCAAGGTCTTGCCGACGCGTATGAAATTATCCAGCGCCTTCGCGTTGGAGGGCGGCAAGGCTTCCTGCGGATCATGCAGGATGGCCAGGTCATAACGGGCCAGTCGTCGTGAACGCGGCACGCGCCAGATCTTGCGACTGAAACTGTCCAGAGAGTTAGCGAATTGATCTTCCTGGTCTTCGCGCAACCTATGCAAGGCGCCGGACTTTATACCTTCGATGTGCCAGCCGTTAGTTCGGCGAAACTCAACTAATAATATTGGACACGGAAACACTTCAAACAACTGACGCGCCAAATCCTGCAACGGCTCGATGTTGGTTTTGCCAAAGTACAACGTCAGGGTAAAGCCTTCGGTGTCGCTGTAAAGGTGATTGCTGAGGGCTTTTTCCAGGGGTTTGTCCAGGTCGTCCAGCGCCAGGCCGTACAGGGATTTTCTGGTCAATTCGCTGATGGTCCGCACCGACGGAATGACCTTGTGCCCCCGCGCTTCGGCAAGCAACGAGCAGTAATAACCGTGGCCCAGATACTTGTAGCTGCGGCACAGGTTGATCACCTGGACCCGTTTGCCCTGTTCGTTGTCCCGCGTCTGCTCGAGGTATTCCTGGGCGCTGACAATATCCTCGCTGGGAAAATACGAGGCCCAGTCTTCCTTGCGTTCGACGATGATAATCAACTGACTGGAAGTTCTGCCTGCGTCATTTAAATAAGTTGCTGCCGGCAAAGTTTGCTCGGATACTTCGCGCCAATGACCTTGTACCGCTGACATAGTGATTGATCCGTTGGAGAACAAGACCTTTCCTATTAAGCACGAACTTTTTCGAAAGTCCCGTTTCGTTACGCAACTTTTACGGCGGTCATATGAATACTGTCTTTCGCTTGGCGGTGGTTGAAGACTTACCCGCACTGCTGGAACTCGAACAACAATGTTTCACCACGGATCGGCTCAACGGTCGCAGCTTTCTGTGGATGATCACCCGGGCGCATGGCCAGTTACTGGTGGCCCAGCGTGGCGAGCAATTGGTCGGCTACGCGGTGGTGCTGTTTCACCGAGGCACTTCGCTGGCGCGGCTTTACTCGATTGCCATCGCGACCGGGGCGCGCGGCAGTGGGCTGGGCAAGCAGTTGCTCGAACGCATCGAATCCTGCGCCCTAGAACATGATTGTGCCTACTTGCGGCTAGAAGTGCGCATCGACAACCCCGCGGCGATTGCCTTGTATGAGCGCAACGGTTACCGGCGTTTCGCGCTGATCCATGACTATTACCAGGACCATGCCGATGCGCTGCGCCTGGAAAAACGCATTCTTGAGCACCGCGATTCGCGCAACATCAAGGTGCCCTGGTACCGGCAAACCACCGATTTCACCTGTGGACCGGCTTGCCTGCTGATGGCCATGGGGGCGCTGCAAGGTGATCGATGGCTGGAACGTCGCGAGGAACTGCAAATCTGGCGCGAGGCGACGACGGTGTTCATGACCTCAGGTCATGGCGGCTGCAGCCCTCAAGGCTTGGCGCTGGCGGCCTGGCGTCGGGGTTTTCGGGTGCGGCTGCAACTGAGCATGGCGGGACCGTTGTTCCTCGATGGCGTGCGCGATGAGCATAAAAAAGACGTAATGCGTTTGGTGCACGACGAATTCACCACACAGTTGGAAGAAACTGATGTGGAGCGAGTGATCGGTGGTCCGCTGGACCTTCCTCGGTTACTGAACGATGGCGGTCAACCGCTGGTGCTGATCAGCAGCTATCGGCTGACCCGCTCCAAAGCGCCGCATTGGGTGATCGTCACCGATTGCGATGACGAATTCGTCTACCTGCACGACCCGGATGTGGACCACAGCCAGCATCGTCAACCGATGGACTGCCAGCATTTGCCCGTCAGCCATGGAGAGTTCGAGAAGATGTGCAGCTTTGGCCGGGGCAAGCTTCGGGCGGCAGTTATCTTGTATGCCCGGTGACGCCACCCATCCATTGTGGGAGCGAGCTTGCTCGCGATGGCGGTTTCACATCCGACACTGTTGGTGACTGATACGCCGCTATCGCGAGCAAGCTCGCTCCCACAGGGTAAGTGGTGGTTTCAGGAACCAGTTACTTCAGGCCGATTTTGTACAGCCCGCCATCGTCCTCATCGGTCAGCACATACAAATACCCATCCGGCCCCTGCCGAACATCGCGAATGCGCTTGTTGAGCTCACCGAGCAAGCGTTCTTCGTGAACCACTTTGTCCCCATCAAACTGCAAGCGAATCAACTCCTGGCTCACCAGCGCACCGATGAACACGTTGTGCTGCCAGGCCTTGAAGCGATCAGCGTCATAGAACGCCATGCCGCTGATGCCCGGCGACTTTTCCCAGACATGGTGAGGCCCCACGGTGCCTTCAGCGGTCTTGCCTTCGGCTTCCGGAATCGGCTGGCCGGAATAGTTGATGCCGTGGGTCGCCAGCGGCCAGCCGTAGTTCTTGCCGCGTTCGATGATGTTGATTTCATCACCACCCTGCGGGCCATGCTCGTTCTCCCAGAGGACGCCGGTCCACGGATTGAGCGCCGCGCCTTGCGGATTGCGTTGGCCATAGGACCAGATTTCCGGACGCACCCCGGCCTGGCCGACAAAGGGGTTGTCGTCCGGCACCTTGCCGTCCGGGTAGATCCGCACGACCTTGCCTTGCAGCTTGTCGAGGTCCTGGGCGGTTGGCCGATCGTTGTTTTCACCCAAGGTGATGAACAGATAACCGTCGCGATCAAACACCAATCGCGAGCCGAAGTGATTGCCGACTGACAGCTTGGGTTCCTGGCGGAAAATCACTTTGAAATCCTTGAGGGTGTTCAAATCTTCGGACAATTGCCCCCGCCCTACCGCCGTGCCGGCCTTGTCGCCCGCGCCGCCACCTTCGGCGTAGGACAGATACACGGTGCGGTCCTGTTTGAAGTCGGGTGACAGCACCACATCCAGCAAGCCGCCCTGCCCCTTGGCCCAGACCTTGGGCACGCCATCGATCGGTGCCGACAGCTTGCCGTCGTAACCGACCACCCGCAGGTCGCCGGGCCGTTCCGTGACCAGCATGCCCTTGCGATCAGGCAGGAACGCCAGGGCCCATGGATGTTCAAGTCCTTTGGCGACTTGCGTGACCTCAAGAGTGCCCTGTTCGCTTTTCATTTCCTGGGACGGCGCCGCAAGAACGGGGGGCGTGGCGGTGATCAGTACGCTGGCGCAGAAGGTGGCCAAGAGGGTTTTACGCAACATGCACGATTCCTTTTGTCGTTCGAATGGCTGGCAAGAACGCTGTCCTGCCGTTCAACGGTTGCTGGTGTCTGCGTCTCGATGAGGCGGATTGGGAATGAATTTGGGAGGGCTGGCGGGCGCCGTTCGGTTCTGGGGATAGCGATTGCCGATACCGCCGTTATCCAACGTGGGTGGCCGCGGCACGGGCACGGTGTTCGGCCCGCGAATGACCGGGGCACTCGGCTGCGTGCCTTGCATGCTATTGGGATTGGCCCGGCGGATCGGGCTGTTGTAAGGGTTGTTATTGCCGGCGCCCGTCGGACTTTGGGCCAGCTGTAAAGAAGGAACGTCGGCCCGGGCCAGATTGCTCAACAGGCCACTGAATGCCAGTACGGTGCAGGCGAGCACGAATCGGTTCATGGAAGGCCTCTGGACGGCAGCGCGGATAGGATCTTCGATAGCACGCTACGCCCGGGGTTCGGATTTGTTAACTAAAACCTCTTTCACAAGATGTAACACCAGTTGACGGCCCAGCAGGACCGGGCCGCAGCCCGCTGAAACTTTTGCGCCGCGCTGCGGGTCACCTGAACACATCACTTGCGAGTAGACGACCATGGCACGGGCAATCTGGAAAGGCGCAATCAGTTTCGGGCTGGTGCATATCCCTGTGGCGCTGGTCTCGGCGACGTCTTCGCAAGGGGTGGATTTCGACTGGCTCGACAGCCGCAGCATGGAGCCGGTGGGTTACAAGCGCGTCAACAAGGTCACAGGCAAGGAAGTCACCAAGGAAAATATCGTCAAAGGTGTGCAATACGAAAAGGGCCGCTACGTGGTGCTCAGCGAGGACGAGATCAAGTCGGCGCACCCGTTATCCACGCAGACCATCGACATCTTTTCCTTTGTCGACGCCGAACAGATCCCCCTGCAAAACATCGACACGCCCTACTACCTGGCGCCGGATAAACGCGGCGGCAAGGTGTATGCGTTATTGCGCGAAACTCTCAGCAAGACCAATAAGGTCGCCCTCGCCCACGTTGTCCTGCATACCCGTCAGCACCTGGCGGCGTTGATGCCGCTGGAATCGGCGATGGTGTTGGTGATGCTGCGTTGGCCCGCTGAAGTGCGCAGCCTGGATACGCTGGAGTTGGGCACTGAAGTGACCAAGCCCGAACTGGCCAAGGGCGAGCTCGACATGGCCAAGCGTCTGGTGCAAGACATGAGCGCGGACTGGAAACCTGAGGATTACCGCGACAGTTTTGAAGACAAGATCATGGCGTTGGTCGAGAAGAAGGCCAATGAAGGGAAGATCGAGGATGTGGAAACGGCGACGGGTGAAGAGGAACGTAAAACGGCGGATGTTATCGATTTGACCGAGTTGCTTAAACGCAGTTTGGGGGGCAAGGCTGGCGGGAAGACGGTTGCGAAACCGAAGGCTGCGGAGAAATCGGCAGCAGCGAAAAAAACCACGAAGCGGTCGAGTGGTTGATCGTACGGAGTGTCTGAGCGTTTTTCGGAGAATCTACCGGCCCCATCGCCAGCAGGCTAGCTCCCACAGTTGGAATGCATTTGGTAGCCAGCCTGCTGGCGATGGCGTAATAAGCGGCGACGCAGAGTTCAGATCAGTACAAAGAATGCAAGCAACCCACCAAAAATCGCCCACTTCTCAAGGTAGTAAAGTTTGCGATTACTCTTCTTCAGCGCCTTGCCCCGCAGGCGAATCTTGTAAATCTTGGCGAACAGACGGTTGATGCCACCGGTCTTGTCCCCCGCATCATTCGGCGCGCCCGCCGCCGACATCACGTTACGGCTGAACCAGCCATTGAACGCCGCCGCCCAGCGATACTTCATCGGACGCTCGACGTCACAGAACAGAATGATACGGTTCTGCTGGGTGGTGTTTTCGGCGTAGTGAATGAAGGTCTCGTCGAACATTACTGCTTCACCGTCGCGCCAGTGGTAGTTCTCGCCATCGACATTGATGTAACAACCGGCATCGTTGGGCGTTTCCAGGCCCAGGTGATAACGGTACGAGCCGGCGTAGGGATCGCGGTGGCGGACCAGTTTGGACCCCGGCGGCAACTCGGCGAACATCGCGGCTTTGATCGACCCGATGCTTTGCACCAGCTCGGTGGTACGTGGGCAGAGTTTCGTCGCCGAAGGATGGCTGTCGCCATACCACTTCAAGTAGAAACGCTTCCAGCCGGTCTTGAAGAATGAGTTGAAACCGACGTCGTCGTATTGGTTCGAACGCTTGATCTCCCCGGCCCTGAGCAGGTTCTGGCCTTCGGCGCGTATTTCTTCCCAATGCTCCTGCAACGGGCTCAGGTCCGGAAAATCGGCCGGATTGAGGTAAGGCTTGTTGGGGATTTTCGAGAACAGATAAAGGAAGCAATTGATCGG
Organism: Pseudomonas sp. 31-12; assembly: GCF_003151075.1. NCBI lineage: Bacteria > Pseudomonadati > Pseudomonadota > Gammaproteobacteria > Pseudomonadales > Pseudomonadaceae > Pseudomonas > Pseudomonas sp. 31-12. The sequence goes on along the minus strand of NZ_CP029482.1, from coordinate 3,287,701 downwards.
CGCGAGAAACGACGAGTGATCGCTCAGTTGGCGACCCAGCTTGTGGCGCACCCGACCGCGCAGGTGGACATAGGCAATGGATACTACATAGATAGCGGCAATGATCAGTTTCACAGAAATCGTCACACGTCAGAGGTGAACAAACTGCTTCCCCGGCCAACCTAGCGGCACAGGGGACTTGTGCAGCGTCTGAATACGAAACAGCGGTCCCGGTGGCACGTCCTTGAGCCTGCGCCGACGGTCGGCGCCTGGTGGAAAGTGGCATTTTAGTCTCATTTTGTAACCAATAGTTAACCTTCAAATGTGAAAATCTGTCCGCTGGTGCCGCCAAAGCGCCCGTGCGGCCTTAACGCCCTATCGTTTAAAGAGCCAGACCAGTACAATCGCCGCCAAACATTACGCGCCCCCCTTGGTTGATGACGGGAATGAACCCCGTCTCAGCGCACTTCGACTCGGGCCAAGCGCTCCAACTGCTGCTGTCCACTTATTGCCAGATGGACCTTCCGCTTCTGACCGGGATGCATTTCCCGTGGTTTGAAAACCGGAAACGGGTACTGAATCGGTACTGCCGCAACCCTAGCTACTCTGAATGCTTCGCAGGAAAAACCTTTGATCTCTACAGCTAACATCACGATGCAATTCGGCGCCAAGCCGCTATTCGAAAACGTTTCGGTCAAGTTCGGCGCGGGCAACCGCTATGGCCTGATCGGCGCCAACGGTTGCGGCAAGTCGACTTTCATGAAAATCCTCGGCGGTGACCTCGAGCCGTCCGGCGGCCAGGTCATGCTCGAGCCGAACGTGCGTCTGGGTAAATTGCGCCAGGACCAGTTCGCCTACGAAGAATTCACCGTCATCGACACCGTGATCATGGGTCACGAAGAGCTGTGGAAGGTTAAAGCCGAGCGCGACCGCATCTACTCGCTGCCGGAAATGACCGAAGAAGACGGCATGGCTGTGGCCGAGCTGGAAACCGAATTCGCCGAAATGGACGGCTACACCGCCGAATCCCGTGCCGGTGAATTGCTGCTGGGCCTGGGTATCGGCATCGAACAGCACTTCGGCCCGATGAGCGAGGTTTCCCCAGGCTGGAAACTGCGTGTATTGCTGGCACAGGCGCTGTTCTCCGATCCTGAAGTACTGTTGCTCGACGAACCGACCAACCACCTGGATATCAACACCATCCGCTGGCTGGAAAACATCCTGACCCAGCGCTCCAGCCTGATGATCATCATCTCTCACGACCGTCACTTCCTGAACAGCGTGTGCACCCACATGGCTGACCTGGACTACGGCGAGCTGCGCCTGTTCCCGGGCAACTACGACGAGTACATGACTGTGGCGACCCAGTCCCGCGAGCAGCTGCTGTCGGACAACGCCAAGAAGAAAGCGCAGATTTCCGAGTTGCAATCGTTCGTCAGCCGCTTCTCGGCCAACGCCTCGAAAGCCAAACAGGCCACGTCGCGCGCCAAGGCGATCGACAAGATCCAGTTGGCCGAAGTCAAGCCTTCGAGTCGTGTGAGCCCGTTCATCCGCTTCGAACAAACCAAGAAGCTGCACCGTCAGGCGGTCATCGTCGAGCGCATGGCCAAAGGCTTCGACGGCAAGCCGCTGTTCAAGGACTTCAGCTTTGTCGTTGAAGCCGGCGAGCGCGTGGCGATCATCGGCCCGAACGGTATCGGTAAAACCACCCTGCTGCGCACCCTGGTCAACGAACTGACCCCGGATGCCGGTACTGTGAAGTGGACCGACGCTGCGGAACTGGGCTACTACGCTCAGGATCACGCACACGACTTCGAAGACGACTGCAACCTGTTCGACTGGATGGGCCAATGGACCCAGGGCGGCGAGCAAATCGTTCGCGGCACCCTCGGCCGGATGCTGTTCTCTAACGATGAGATCCTCAAGTCGGTCAAGGTCATCTCCGGTGGTGAGCAAGGTCGCATGCTGTTCGGCAAACTGATCCTGCAAAAGCCGAACGTGCTGATCATGGACGAACCGACCAACCACTTGGACATGGAATCCATCGAAGCGCTGAACCTGGCGCTGGAGAACTACCCGGGCACGCTGATTTTCGTCAGCCACGACCGTGAATTCGTATCGTCGTTGGCCACCCGCATTATCGAACTCAGCCCTAGCGGCGTGATCGATTTCAGCGGGACTTATGATGACTACCTGCGTAGCCAGGGCGTTGTGTTCTAAGCGTTCGCTATAAATGAAAAGCCCTGTCCTTGTGACGGGGCTTTTTGCGTTTCAGGGCCCAAAAATCCGTTGGTGCTGAAACCTTCGCGAGCAAGCCCGCTCCCACATTCTGAATGCGTTCCCCCTGTAGGAGCAGGCTTGCTCGCGAAGAGGCCCTCAATAGCACCGCAAAATTCGAGGCCCGATATAGTTAGCCTGCTTCCTTTTATTCCCTACCCAAGCCATGATGCAGCTCTCCCGCCGCCGCCCGCGAACGAGCCGTCATGTCTGTGCAGCAACTGCCACCGCAAAGCTCAATGGCGATCACCCTGCAGATCGTCTCCATCGTTTTCTATACCTTTATTGCCTTCCTCTGCATCGGCCTGCCGATTGCGGTGTTGCCGGGCTATGTCCATGAGCAACTGGGATTCAGCGCAATCGTCGCCGGGTTGACCATCGGTTCCCAATACCTGGCCACCCTGCTCAGCCGGCCCATGGCCGGGCGCATGTCGGACACCATTGGCACCAAACGGGCGATTGTCTACGGTCTGTCTGGGATCGTGTTGAGCGGCGTATTGACGTTGATTTCAACGCTGCTGCAAAGCTTTCCGTTGCTGAGCCTGTTGATCCTGATTGCCGGCCGCTTGTTGCTTGGCATCGCCCAGGGCTTGATTGGCGTGGGCACGATCAGTTGGTGCATGGGCCAGGTCGGTGCGGAGCACACCGCGCGCTCGATTTCGTGGAACGGCATTGCGTCTTACGGCGCCATTGCGATCGGGGCGCCGCTGGGTGTGGTGATGGTCGCCGAGTACGGCTTTGCAAGCCTTGGGATCGTGCTGTCGCTGTTGGCGTTGGCCGCGCTGGTGCTGATCCGCAACAAGCCTTCGGTACCGGTGATTCGCGGCGAACGCCTGCCGTTCTGGGCGGTGTTCGGGCGCATTGCACCGTTTGGTGCGAGTTTGAGCCTGGCCTCGATCGGTTACGGCACCTTGACGACCTTTATTACCCTCTACTACGTCAGTCGTGGCTGGACCGGTGCGGCCTATTGCCTGACGGTCTTCGGCATCTGCTTTATTTTGTCGCGGTTGCTGTTTATCTCCGCGATCAGCCGCTTCGGCGGTTTCACCTCGGCGATTGCCTGCATGAGCATTGAAACCGTGGGCCTGGTGCTGCTGTGGCTCGCGCCCTCGACCGCTTATACGCTGATCGGCGCGGGGCTGGCCGGGTTCGGTCTGTCGCTGGTGTACCCGGCGCTGGGGGTTGAAGCGATCAAGCAAGTGCCCAACGCCAGTCGCGGCGCGGGTTTGAGTGCCTATGCCGTGTTTTTCGATCTGGCACTGGCGATTGCCGGACCGTTGATGGGCGCGGTGGCGTTGAACCTGGGGTATTCGTGGATTTTCTTCAGTGCGGCGATGTTGTCGGTGACCGGACTCGGACTGACCTTACTGTTGAAACGCCGCTCAATGGCCTGACACCTGTGATCCCTTGTGGGAGCGGGCTTGCTCGCGAAGAAGGAGTGTCAGTCGACATAAATGTTGTCTGATACACCGCCTTCGCGAGCAAGCCCGCTCCCACAGGAGTTCGGGGAAAATCACTGATCCGCGGTCTGCATCCCGGCCCGGGTAGGCTTGCCCAGCGCATGCGAAAAAAACCGCCCGGCTTCGGACACCATGTTGCGATGAATGTCTTCGCGATCGACGCCGTCGGCATCGGTGCACAGCGCCGGCATGGCGGCGATTTGCTCTTCATTGCAGGGCGCCATGAACACGAAGTGCCCTGCCCCGGCCAGCAGTTTGAAGTCCGGCGCGATCGGCAGTTTGCGCGCCAGGGCGGCGGCGTTTTTGTCAAATGCCACCAGTTTGTCGCCATCGCCGCTGTAGAGCAGCACCGGCACATGCACGTCAGCCAAGGTGTGGCGGCCGAACTTCAGGCTCAGCGGCGCCATCAGCAGCAACGCATGCACGCGGGGATCCGCCACGGGTTGCAAGTCGTCGCGGTCGACAATCAGTTCGCCTTGGGTGTTGCAGGCATCATGGTCGTCAGGACGTTCCTGGCAATAGCGGCGCAGACGATCCAGATCAGGCGTCGCTCCAGAGAGGATCAGCGCCGTCTCACCTCCCGCCGAATAACCGATCACACCAACCTGATCGGCATTGACGAACGGCGCGAGCATGCGATCACCCAGGGTTGCGGTAATGGCTTCGGAAATCTGGATGGGCCGGCCGTAAAGGTTACTCAACGTACCGAGGCGGCTGTGGTCTTTGGAGTTGTCACCGGGATGGATCACCGCCACCACCACAAACCCTTTGCGCGCCAGCGAGGTGGCAAGGTCGTGCAATGCCAGCGGGGTTCCGGTGTTGCCGTGAGACAGCATCAACATCGGGAAGCGACCCATGGCAACGCGGGTGTCTTCGCCGGCTTCGACCGTGTAACCCTCGATTTTGCTGGTGTGCTCCCGGTCGCTGGAGGGATAGAACGCAATGGCGCGCATCGGCTGCAAATCCAGCGGGTCGAGAAAACTCATTTCATGAAAGCCGACGCTCCAGTGAGGATGCGGCGCAGGCGCGGCGTGCACTGAATTCAGGCTGCTGAGCAGGCAAATCAGAAACGTTGCACAAAGACGCACCATGGGATGCCCCACCTTATTACTGGACCGGAGTCGGTAACCCCAGACTGCATAACCCGGGCCACAATCTGTAATAGCCAGAAACAAAAAACTCCGTATCTGGCACTTGCGTGATCAGAATACAGAGTTTTTTGGGTGGTGCCTGAGCTGTTTAAGCGCTTTACGCAAGTCTTACGCAGCGGCGAACAATTGCTCGCTGATCTGCGTGTGAGCGTCGCTCATGGCTTTGGTGCGCACTTCGTCGCCATAGGCCAGGCCGTGGGCACGAACAAACTCGATGTCGGTGATGCCGATGAAGCCGAACAGCACCTTCAAGTACTCTTCGTGGGCAACGCCAGTCGCCTGACCTGCATGCAGACCGCCGGATGTCGAAACGATCACCACTTTCTTGCCACCGCACAGGCCTTCAGGACCGGCTTCGGTGTAGCGGAAGGTCTGACCGGCAACGGCAATGCGGTCGATCCAGGCCTTGAGCTGGGTCGGGATGGTGAAGTTGTACATTGGCGCTGCAATGACAACAGCATCAGCCGCGAGGAATTCGGCCAGGGTGGTGGCGCTCAAATCGGCTTCGTGCTGTTGTGCGGCGTTGCGCAGCTCAGCGGTGGTGCCGGCGGCAACCAGGGTGGTGGCGGAGAAATGGCTGATGGCATCAGCGGCCAGGTCGCGGTAGGTCACCACGGCGGATGGCTCGGCGGCTTGCCAGGCTTTGACGACTTCGCTGCTCAGCAGACGGGAAGCCGAGTTGTCACCAAGAATGCTCGAATCGATATGCAACAGTTTCATAAGGGATCTCCAGGTGAGGATCGCCACCGGGCGATCTGATGGGGAGGATCCTACAGATGAAACCAATAGCTGATTAGCCCGCAACAATGCGATAGTTCGTCCCACTGATAGAACAATCGGATGTCCAGTCATGCAAGACCTCAATGATCTCTACTATTTCGCCAAGGTGGTCGAAGCCGGCGGCTTCGCAGCGGCCGGGCGTTTGCTGGGGATTCCCAAGTCCCGGCTGTCGCGACGCATCGCCGAGCTGGAAGAACGCCTCGGCGCGCGCCTGCTGCAACGCACCACCCGCCAGCTCAAGTTGACGGCGGTGGGCGAACGCTACCTGCGGCATTGTCAGGCGATGCTGCTGGAAGCCGAGATGGCCGATGAGGCCGTTGCGAGCATGTCCAGCGAACCCCGGGGACGCTTGCGGGTGTCCTGCCCCGTCGGCCTGGCCCACGAAATGCTGCCGACGGTGATCAGCAGATTCCTGGAAAAACACCCCCAGGTGCAGCTGGAAGTCATGCTGCTCAATCGCCGGGTCGATCTGGTGACCGAGGGCGTCGATGTCGCGCTGCGCGTCCGTGAGTTGGGCGATGAGGATCCGTTACTGGTGACTCGTCGCTTACGCCAGGCTCAGATGGCGATGGTCGCCAGCCCGGCCTTCCTGCACGGCCGTGAGATCAACCACCCCGAAGACCTGAAAACCTTGCCGGTGCTCGGCGCGCTGGAAGCCGACCGCATGGTGCACATCCGCATGCTCGATCAACAGGGCAAAAGCTATGACTTGAGCCTGGAAGCGCGATTGGGCATCGACGATTTCATCGTGCGCAAGGCCTGCACGCTCGCCGGCCAGGGTTTCACCATGCTGCCGATGATGTATTGCGAACAGGAACTGGAAAATGGTTCGCTGGTGCAGTTGCTGCCCGACTGGTCATTGCCTGGCGGCTGGCTGCAAGCGGTCTACCCTCATAGGCGCGGCGTGATGCCGGCCGTGCGGGCCTGGATCGACCATCTGATCGAATCATTCAATGCCTGCGGGGACCGATTGATATGAAGGCTGGACGCATGAGCGAAGAGGACGTCGCGCAATTCTGTCTCGCGCTGCCCGGCGCGCGGGAAGACTACAAATGGGGAGGCGTTCGGGTGTTTTCGATTGCCGGGAACAAGATGTTCGCCTTGCAGAACCTGCGCGGCGATTCCCTGGCGTTCAAGGTCGACAAGGACCTGTTCCTCGGGCATTGCGACCGTCCGGGCATCCACCCGGCGCCGTATCTGGCGCGGGCGCAATGGATCATCATGCAAACGCCCTACCCGCTGGGTGCCGAGGAACTGCAGGAATTGTTGAAACGTTCGCACCAACTGGTGGTGAGCAAGCTGCCCAAGCGTACCCAGGTCAGCCTGCTGCTTTAGTGTTCTTTCTTTTAGAACAATGCAAACAGATGGGCGCCAAGAAACAGCTGATCGATCCAGAACACCTGGTGCATGAGCACAATCAGCCAGAACACCAGCTGGTACGAAACCTTGCGGGTCTTGTGCCGAAACACCTGCTGAGCCAGCAGGGCACCCGGCCAACCGCCCGCCAGTTCCACCGCGTGCAACACGTTTTCCGGGGTCCGCCAGCTGTCGGCGCGCGCCTTGCGCTTGTCGCTCCAGTACAGAAAGAACGCCAGCACGCTGACGATGCCATAGGCCGCCAGGGGAATCAGCGAAACCCCGTGCAGCCACAGCGACACCGAGCCCGTCAGCGGCAGCGCGCACAGGACCGCCAACACCAGCAGTTTCAGCCGTGGATGCTGGAACCGCTCGCCCCCGGACCGGCGTCCGGGGTTGTTGCGCGCGCTGGCGTCACTCATGGATTGACCGCGGTCCAGTCGACCCAGCCAAACTGCCAAGTAGCCAGGATCACCAGGCCGAACGCGATGCGATACCAGGCGAATGCCGCGTAGCTGTGACTGCCGATGAAGACCAGCAAGGCCCTGACGGCAATCATCGCGAAGATGAACGCCGTGACGAAGCCGAGCGCAAATACCGGGAAGTCAGACGGCACGAACAGGTCGCGGTACTTGTAGCCTGAATACACCGCTGCCGCGACCATGGTCGGCATCGCCAGGAAGAACGAGAACTCCGTGGCAGTCTTGCGCGACAACCCGAACAGCAGACCGCCAATGATGGTCGAGCCGGACCGTGAAGTCCCGGGAATCATGGCCAGGCATTGGGCAAAACCGACTTTCAGGGCATCTTTCCAGGTGATTTCGTCGACGGTGTGGGCGTGCACTTCGTGCTGGCGCCGTTCAGCCCAGAGCATGACGATACCGCCCACGACCAATGCCGTGGCCACCGTGATCGGGTTAAACAGGTAGTGGTGAATCAAATCGGAAAAAATCACCCCCAGCACCACGGCCGGCATGAAGGCGATCAGCAGGTTCGCGGTAAAGCGTCGAGCGCTCGGCTGAGTGCGCAAGCCGGTGACCACATCGAAGATCTTGCGGCGAAACTCCCACACCACGGCCAGGATCGCCCCCAGCTGGATAATGATGTTGAAAGCGATGGCGCGCTCGCCACCGAAGTTGAGCAGGTCAGCCACAATGATCTGGTGGCCTGTACTCGAAATGGGCAAAAACTCCGTCAGCCCCTCTACAACCCCGAGAATCAATGCCTGAAAGGCGGTCCAAAGATCCATCAATCCCCCAAAGGCGATGCGCCAAGGCATGCCCCGTTAGTTTTTTAATCGTTCACTGCGCCAAGCGTAGCCGAAGTCCCGCGCACAAAGGATCCAGACGAAACCGTAAAAATTCCGTGAAAAATCAACTTGGATTCAGGTTTTTCCGCGCGGGGCCGAAATCCTATCAGACAAGCCTCGATAACGCTGCCGCGTAATGAGACTTGGGTCGCATATGCCCGACCGGCAAAGCGTGGTTGGATGCTGGCAATCGTTTATTACAAGAAAAAGAAATCGGAGTGACAGCGTTATGAACAGCTTGCGCAGTGTGTCGATCAGCCGACGCTTGTGGCTCATCTTGATCGTGTCGGTGGTGATGTTATTAACCTTGGGCGTGTTGATGCTCAAGCAGATCCATGACGACCTGTATCAGGCCAAGGCCCAGAAAACCCAGCACGTGGTGCAGACCGCCAGCGGCATTCTGACTTACTACCATGGCCTGGAAACCGCCGGCACGCTCACCCGCGATGCCGCGCAGAAACAGGCACTGACCGCCGTGCGCGGGCTGCGTTATGACCAGAACGACTATTTCTGGATCAACGATCTGACGCCGGTGATGGTGATGCACCCGGCCAACCCCAAACTCGATGGCCAGAACCTCTCGGCGATCCGCGACCCCGACGGGTTTGCACTGTTCAACGAAATGGTCGCCGTGGCCAAGGCCAAGGGCGCCGGCACGGTCAACTACCGCTGGCCTAAACCGGGTGCCAGCGATCCGGTTGAAAAAACCTCTTACGTCAAACTGTTCGAGCCGTGGGGTTGGGTAATTGGCTCCGGCGTGTATATCGATGACATGCAGACGGAGTTCCATGCCCAGGTCTGGAAGGCTTCTTTCGTCGGCCTGGTGATTGCGCTGATCATGGCGTTGCTGGTGATCATGATTGCTCGCAGCATCGTGCGTCCGCTTCAGGCCACGGTGAACGCCATGGCCAATATTGCCAGCGGTGAAAGCGACCTGACCCGCAGCCTCGACACCCATGGCCAGGATGAAGTCACTCAGTTGGCCCGGCACTTCAATGCCTTCACCGCCAAACTGCGAGGGGTGATCAGCGAGCTGCAAGTGTCCGCCAGTGCCTTGGGCCAGTCCTCCAGCGAATTGGGCAACGACGCCGCACAGGCTCAGCAGCGCAGCCAGCAACAGTCCCAGCAAATGGAACTGGTGGCGACTGCGATCAATGAAGTGACTTACGGCGTGCAGGACGTGGCCAAGAATGCCGAACATGCGGCCAGCGAAATGCGCGATGCCGAATCCCAGGCGCAGCAGGGCCAGATCAACATTGATGGCAGCTTGCAGCAGATCGACAAACTGTCCGGCACCATTGATCAAGCGGTTGAAGTGATTCGTACCCTGGCGGCTGAAAGTACCCAGATAGGCAGCGTGCTGGAGGTGATCCGCTCCATTGCCGAGCAAACCAACCTGTTGGCCCTCAACGCAGCCATCGAAGCCGCCCGGGCCGGTGAACAAGGTCGAGGCTTTGCGGTGGTGGCCGATGAAGTGCGCCTGTTGGCCCAGCGTACGCAGAAATCCACGGCGGAGATCCAGTCGATGATCGAACGCCTGCAAACTCACTCCGAAGCGGCGGTCAAAGTGATCGGCGACAGCAGCCGGGCGTCGCAATTGACCATCGAACAGGCCGGTCTGGCAGGCGCCAGCCTGAATGCAATCGGCCAGGCGTTGCGCAACCTCAACGGACTGAACGCCTCGATCGCCAGCGCGACCCTGCAGCAAGCCCATGTGGTGGAAGACATCAATCAGAACGTCACCCAGGCGGCAGGCTTGTCCCACAGCACTGCGCTGGCAGCCGAGCAATCGAGTGTGGCCAGCGTTCGGCTCAAGGACTTGAGCGAGCAGGTGAACAGCCTTCTCAAACAGTTCCGGGTGTAACAACGCCCTTGTAGCAGCTGCCCTGTGGCGAGGGGGCTTGCCCCCGTTCGGCTGCGGAGCAGTCGTGAATTCAGACATCGCGGTGCATCAGATAGTCCGTGCGTTCAGGTTTTACGACTGCTTCGCAGCCGAGCGGGGGCAAGCCCCCTCGCCACAGGGCAGCTGCTACAGACCGCGAGAGCCGGTTCTACTTGGCGACGCCTGCCGGTACAATCCGCCCCCCTATTTCGTTTTCCCCAAGGAATCCCCATGTCCGGGCTTGAACTGTTTGCCGCCTCCCTCGGCGTGATTGCCGTCTGGTTGACGGTCAAACAGAACCCTTGGTGCTGGCCGATCGGTCTGGTCATGGTGCTGCTTTATAGCTGGATCTTTTTTGAAGTGAAGCTGTATTCGGACATGCTCCTGCAAGTGATCTACGCCGCGCTGCAGATTTACGGCTGGTGGCAATGGACCCGCGCGGGTGAGGCGAATACCGGTCGGCAGGTCAGCCTGCTCGATGGAAAGTCGATCGCAACGAGCCTTGCAGCCGGCGCCATCGGCAGTCTGTTGCTGGGTGCCGCCATGGCGCACTGGACTGATGCCGCGCAGCCGTGGCTCGACGCTGCACTGACCGGCTTTAGCCTGGTGGCACAGTTATGGATGGCGCAAAAACGCGTGCAGTGCTGGCCGTTGTGGGTCGCCCTTGATGTGATTTTCGTCGGGCTGTTTCTTTATAAAGGCATGTACCTGACTGCTGCCCTCTATGCGTTGTTCCTGTTGCTTGCCGTACAAGGCTGGCGTGAATGGCGCGCTGACCCGGCCTTGCACGCATGAAAGTGTTGGTACTCACTGGCCCGGAATCGAGCGGCAAGAGCTGGCTTTCGGGCGAGATACACGCCAACTTTGGCGGCATATTGGTCGAAGAGTACGTTCGGCACTTTATCGAAAGCGAAGCTCGAGAAACCCGCTACGATGACATTACATCGATAGCTCATGGCCAGCTTACGTGGGAGGACGAAGCACGAGCCCGGCAACCGTCACTGCTGATTCTCGATACGCATCTACTCAGCAATATCCTTTGGAGCCGCACGTTGTTTGGCGCTTGCCCGGCATGGATCGAGCACGCATTGCTGGCGCGGCACTACGACCTGCATTTACTGCTAAGCCCTGAAACCGTGGCCTGGCATGACGACGGGCAGCGTTGCCAACCGCAATTGGCAGAACGCCAAACGTTTTTCCAGGCCAGCCGCGAATGGCTTGACCTGCACCGCCAGCCTTGCCAGGTATTGCAAGGGGACTGGCAACAGCGCAAGGACGCGGCATTCGAAGCTGTGACGCGCTTGCTCAAGGCCTGACCTGGGGGCCCCACCCCGCCGAAACTGTCCATCCCTGAAACACCCATTCCTGCGCAAACCCGCGATCTAAAGCGGCTCGAGCGTTCCCGCAAGAAAATGTTAAGCCAGTGATACAACCTTCGTTCAATGCCCCCAGCGAGCACCGCCGCCCGCATGGACGGCGTTTTTGCGTGGCTCTGTCTCAGTGGCGTTACATAATTTTTTTGACCACCCCGACAATTTAAGTCAACCACCTGTTTTTGAAAGAAAAACAGAAAGCGGCACACCTTCTGCTCTCTACCTCGCAACGCTGATAAGGGCCAGCGTTTCATTTACAGAAGGAATTGCCGCCGTGGGGAAATTTGATAGAAGCATCTACAGCCTATTGATGATTGGATGCGTATTGGGATCTGGTATCTGCCTGCCGGTACAGGCTGACAACGGCATTATTACGATCAAACGTGATGTGCAGACCCGCAATGCAACCATCCCGCCGGTCATCCCCGACCCTAACCCCACGACCGTCAATGCCAACCCGTCCAGACAAATCCTCCAGCAAACGAACGAGTTGAGCGACGGCGACTTTGCCAACGTCGCCAGTGGTGCAGGCATCAACCGCCTGGTCACTCAAAACACCAACAACCTGGGCGGCAATATCAGCAACCAGACCCAACTTTCCAACCTCCCTGCCGGACGTTCGGGAAATTCGGGCAATGGTATTGCCAACATGGTCAATTCCAACATCCAGCAAGGCCTGGGTGCTCTGAAAATCATAACGGGAGACCGTTAAGATGAATCGTACGCTGCTGATGATCGCCATGTTTTGCAGTGCATCGACCTTTGCCCAACCTCCCGTCATCAATAACGCCGACATCGACGGTTCGGGTATGCAGTACCAAGGCAACCTCACCGTCAACCAGGCGGCGGGCGATCTTCAGCAACAGGCCAACGCCCGGGCCATCGCCATTGGTACCAATGCCAGTGCGACCACGCAGATTCGCCAGCGTTTGCGCACCGTTGTCGACCCCAGAATTGATGCCCAGTCCAACATTCAGGGTGACTCCTTCAGCCACGGCAACGGCGTACTGGGTGTCAACCAGAGCGCAGGTGCCAGTAACCAGCAAGCCAACGCACTGCGGATAAGCATCAGTAAACAGCCGCAAAGTATCGACGACAGCGTCCTCATGCAACAGAACGTGGCGCTGCTCAACAACTCCGATCCAACTGACTCTGCACCCGGCTATCGCCAGGTCACTACCAGTGACCAGGCATTCACCGGTAGCCGTGGGGTGATCCAGTTGAATCAGAGCGCCGGGGTGGGAAACCGCATGGCCAACACCCTGAGCGTACGGGTCGTGGATTGACCCAAAAGGTAAGAAACAACACTTAACCTAAAATAAGTACGGAGAATCACCATGAAACCTTCGATGGCACTAAAGCCTCTGGTTTTCGCAATTGCTGCGGTCATGGCTGTTGCTGTACAAGCTGGGCAAAATGATCGGCGTGGCAACCATCATGGTCATCACAACGGTGGCCAACAACAAACCCCTCCTGCAAGAATGGTCCCAATCAATGCGACTGCCAATGCGACGGACCGGCAGAACAGTACCGGCAATAGCATCTGGAATGAAGGGACAGAAAACTCGGCCGAGATGAGCAGTTCGGCCGCAGGCGCGAGCGGCAACGTCGGCGTCAACGTGGCGGCCGGTGCCGGCAACCAGCAAGACAACGCCGCCGCCATCGCCAACGCAGCCTCCGACAACGCCGCGATCGATAACAGCTTTGTGTTCGGCACGGCCACTGCCACCGCTGACGTGAGGCAAGTCAGCAACAATAACCGCGTCGATAACTTTGGCTCCACCAACTCTGCCGTAATGAGCGGATCTGGCGGCGGCAGCAGCGGCAACATGGGTATCAACATTGCTGGCGGCGATCTGAACCAGCAGAAAAACACCATGGCAATTGCCAACGCCAATGCTCCACTGGGTAATGCAACCGCCACCGCGTCCGCCGTTCAAAACGGTCCCGGCCTGATCGTGAACAACAACGCTGATCGGACCTACCGCGTTGATACGATCACCGTTACCAATACGGCGAGCGGCAGTTTCTCCAAAGATAAGTCGTTTGAGGCAAGCGGCAGTCAAAGCGCTTCTTCCAGCTGGAACAAAGCCGGTTCCAAAAGCTATGACGCCAGCGGTTCAAAAAGCGTTGATATAAGCGGTTCTCATAGCAGTAATGCGAGCGGCTCGAACAGCAGCAATGCGAGCGGTTCTAACAGCAGCAGTGCTAGCGGTTCTTCGAGTGCTTCGTTGAATGCTTCGTTGAACGCTACGCTGGATGCTACTGCGGCGGCTTCCAGCTCCTCTACCGTCAACAATGGCTGGGGCGATCGCACTCGCAGCAGTTCGTCCGACGCATCGTTTAACGCATCGCTCGACGCAACGCTTGATGCTTCGATAGACAAATCGTATGACAGGTCGCACGAATCCTCGTACGACAAATCGCGCGATTCCTCGTACGACAGATCTCGCGATTCGTCGTTCGAAAAATCGTACGACAAGTCGTACACGAAGTCGTCTGACTCCTCGTACGAAAAATCGGGCAGCAAATCGTCCGAGTCTGAGTACGCAAAAGCGAAAGCCTACAGTGAAAGCAGCTCTTATGATTTGAGCAACACCTACTCTTATCAAGTGCTGACTCCAACTGGCTGGGCCAACCCTGTGACCAACACTGCAACCCTGAGCGGTTCGGTGAACGGCGGCAGCGGCAACCTGGGCGTCAACGTGGCGGCTGGTGTGGGCAACCAACAAAGCAACTCGTTGGCCATTTCCAACCAATCGTTCTAAATGCTGTCTCTGGAGGCCCCCTTACGGGGGCCTCTTTCAACACCATCAGGGGGCGTCCCACCATGCGCATAATCGCCTTGGCAATTTTGCTTTGCGTGGCCACCGTGATCGAGGCCGCACAAATGCCGCTGTCCATCCTGCCGGGCGGCGCTGTTGTGTACAAGCCGATCCAGAGCGTACGCGAGCGTAAATTTGCCGACCTGGTGCAACAGAAAACCGACTTCAGTTGCGGCGCAGCGGCGTTGGCAACCATCTTGCGCCAAGCCTATTGGCTCGACGTGGATGAAGAACAGATCATCGAAGGCATGCTGGCTCACTCCGATCAAGACCTTGTCCGCGTCCAGGGCTTCTCCATGCTCGACATGAAGCGTTACGTGGAAAGTATCGGCATGCGGGCCCGTGGCTATCGGGTAGCGCCGGAAACGTTGAGCGATATCCGGATTCCGGTGGTGGTACTCATGGATATCCGTGGCTACAAACATTTTGTGGTCATGCAAAGAGTCCATCAGGGCTGGGTCTATATCGGCGATCCGGTACTCGGACATAAACGTTACAAAGTAGACGACTTCATAAAAGGCTGGAACGGCATCATCTTTGCCGTCATTGGCCAGGGTTACGACAAAAACAACGCGCTGCTCGACCCGCCCATGCCACTGACCGCCAGGAACCGCATCAACGCCTTCAGCCCGGTGCAGGACGCAGAGTTGATGGATTTTGGATTTATCCAAAGCGACTTCTTCTAATAACAAGCGAGCATGACGCTCCGGGAGCATCCAATGAAGACTCCATTCTGGCTGGCCGTGGTTTGCCTGGCCGCCAGCCTGCCGACCCAGGCACAGACGTTCAAACCCATTGAACTCAAAGATCAGGAACTGGCGACGCTGCGAGGCCGCTATGTCATGCCGGGACGGATCATCAGTTTCGGCATTGCGATGACGAGCACTTGGCAAAATGCCAACGGTGAAGTGATCGGCGCGACTTCCACGATGCAAATTCAACAATCGACCATCAAGCCACAGTTCTATGTGTCGATGATCGATGAAAAAGGTAATGGCTCCGCGCGCTCGCAAAGTACCGGCACCGGCGCCGTCACGGGCGGCAGCGGCCTCAACACCACCGAAGGTGTCACCCAGGTCGTGCGGGCGGCCGGCGACAATAATACGGCCTACAACAACGTCGATATCAGCGTCACTAAGGCTAACCAGGCGCCAGTCACCCAACAGCAAGGCCAGGCACTGGCGGCAGGCATGACATTGGTCGGCAACAATGGCGCGGGCTCAATGAGCGTTTCCTCGACCGGTACGGGTGTGCAATTCAACATCGTGGCCAACAACAACCAGGGCAGTACCGTACAACGCCTGGCCCAGGGTGGACTGATGCAGAACACGACTTTGCTCGGCAGCAGCAACCAGGTCCGTAACCTCACGTCCTTCAATGTGGTGCTGCGTGACAACGTGCCATCAGCCGGATCGGTGAGCGGCAATCTGGACCAGCTCAAAGGCCTTCGCACTCTCGGATTCTGATCTACGCTCAGTCTCATCAGATGTAGTCAGAAGGGACGGCTAACCCATGCAACGATCTTTTACGTTCAGAGCTTTGGTATGTTTGAGTAGCCTGGCCCCGGCCTCAATGCTATACGCAGCACCGGACCCCCAGGTCGAAATCCTAAAACAAGAACTCATGGAGTTGAAACAGCGTTACGAAGCACAACAGAACGCGTTGATGGTACTCGAGCAACGCGTTCGCCAAGTCGAAGAAGCACCGGCAACACCGGCTCCCAAACGCCTGACCAAATCCCCCGCCGAAGGCACCAGGGGTGGCCAGGCGGTGGCCGCCGGAGCGCCGGGAACCACCGGCAGTTCATACGGCCAGTCGCTCAAGGAGGATTCGGAGCCTGCGCAAAGCGTTTCCAACCTGTATGACGAAGCCAGCGGCTTCTTCGGTGGCGGCAAGTTCAGTGTCGAAACAGGCCTGACCTACACGCACTACGATACCCGTGCATTAACGCTCAACGGCTTCCTGGCACTGGACTCGATTTTCCTCGGCAACATCAACCTCGACCGCATCAAGGCCGACAACTGGACCCTGGACCTGACCGCCCGCTACAACGTGGCACAGCGCTGGCAGTTCGACATTAACGTTCCCGTGGTTTATCGCGAATCGACGTACTCCTCCGGTGGGGCTGGTGGCGCAGGCCCGGTGACGTCTGACGCAACCGTTACTCGCGACCCGACCATCGGCGATGTGAACGTTGGCGTTGCCTACAAGTTTCTGGATGAGTCGGCAAGCCTGCCCGACGCGGTCGCTACACTGCGCGTCAAGGCACCGACCGGCAAAGACCCTTACGGCATCAAGCTGGTCAGCGACCCGACCAACGATAACCTCTCCGTCCCCGAGGATTTGCCGACCGGCAACGGTGTCTGGGCGATCACCCCGGGTATCTCGCTGGTCAAGACCTTCGACCCTGCCGTGCTGTTCGGCAGCCTGTCCTACACCTACAACGTGCAGGACTCTTTCAGCGACATCAGTCCTCAAGTCGGCTCCAAGGTGAAAGGGGACGTGAAGCTGGGCGATTCCTGGCAGATCGGCGCCGGCATTGCATTCGCCTTGAACGAGAAGATGAGTATGTCGTTCTCGTTCACCGATCAGTTCGCCCGCAAGAGCAAGATCAGGCCGGACGGTGGTGATTGGCAGTCGATTTCCAACAGCGATTACAACTCGGCCAACTTCAACATCGGCATGACCCTGGCCGCCTCCGACAACTTGACGATCGTACCCAACCTGGCCATCGGCTTGACCGATGACTCGCCTGACTTTTCCTTCAGCCTGAAATTCCCGTACTACTTCTGATCCACAACAAAAAGCCCCGCTGCGACTTCAATCCCGGCGGGGCTTTTTTGTGTTTGTAAGCTTTTTATCTTGCGTCTAACGGATCTGATGTTTGTGCAACAAACGGTAGAAGGTAGGCCTGGAGATCCCCAGCACCTTGGCGGCAATACTCAGATTATCGCTGTGGCGATTAAGTACATCGCACAAGGCCTGGCGTTCAGCGCGGGTCTTGTAGTCTTCCAGCGTGCCCATCGGCGCAGGAATCGTATGCTGGCTGAGCAGCCCCAAGTCTCGCGCTTCGATCTGCCGGCCTTCGGCGAGCACCAACCCGCGACGTACCCGGTTGGCCAGCTCGCGGACATTGCCCGGCCAGTCATGCTTGCCCATGGCAATCAAGGCGTCGTCGCTGAAGCTGCGGGGGCGGCGGCCGGTTTCATGGCTGTAGAAATGGGAGAAGTGGTTGGCCAGCATCGCTAAGTCACCATGGCGTTCACGCAATGGCGCAGTGACGACTTGCAGCACGTTCAGGCGGTAGTACAAATCCTCACGAAAGGTTTTTTTCTCGACCGCGGCCTCAAGGTCGACATGCGTCGCCGCCAATACCCGCACATCCACTGGAATCGGCTGGCTGCCGCCGACATGCTCGATGTGTTTTTCCTGCAGGAAGCGCAGCAGATTGGCTTGCAATTCCAGTGGCAGGTCACCGATCTCATCAAGGAACAAAGTGCCGCCATTCGCCGCTTCGATACGACCAACCTTGCGTTGGTGGGCGCCGGTAAAGGCGCCTTTCTCATGCCCGAACAGTTCGGACTGGATCAAGTGTTCGGGAATTGCCCCACAATTGATTGCAACGAAAGGTCTGTTGTGACGCTGGGATTGTCGATGAAGCGTGCGGGCCACCAGTTCCTTGCCGGTACCGCTTTCACCACGAATCAATACCGGAGACTCGGTGGGTGCCAGTTTGCTGAGTAATTTGCGCAGTTCGCGAATCGGTTTGCTGTCGCCAAGCAGTTCGTGCTCTGGCTGATCGATATGAATCGTGCCCTGCCCGCGCAGGCGCGCCATGCCGAACGCCCGGCCCAGCGTGACTTGCACCCGGGAGACATCAAACGGCAAGGTATGGAAGTCAAAAAACCATTCGCAGACGAAGTCACCGACGTTTTGCAGGCGCAGGACTTCTTGGTTGAGAACGGCAATCCACTCGGTACCGCTGCGGCTGATCAGTTCTTTGACGGCTTCGGGGCGTTCCAGATGAAAGGGTTGTAATCGCAACAGACCGACATCGCACGTTCGGTCGCCGGCGTTCTCCAAGGAACAGCTGTCAACATCCCAGCCCACAGAGCGCAGACCCGGCAACAGACGATGGCAGTCGTCGCAGGGATCTACTACTAACAGACGTCGTAACGCAGGCGTTTCGATCATGACTGTTCCTTGACGCCAAACTTTAGGAAATATTATTAAAAACAGTCGTTTGGCGGATCTGGCTGTAACATTAGCAAGAATTTGACACTACCTTGTACCGTTTGACTATAGGGATATTGCTTTATTAGTTATAAGAACGGGTTTGTTAGTTACCTAACGAGTTCAACCTTTCATTCAGCTTTCAAAAACCGCCCTGCGTTGAGTATATGAAAGAAAGTTGAAATTTCTTTTGATTTGGGTGTGACCTGACCCCCGGTTGAATGCATCAGTACAAGTAACCAGCCGAACGGTAAGCCCAACCGACGGCCTGTCACTTGATTGGGCATAATAGAGAGAAGATCCCATGACCGCCCCGCTCCGTATCAACGAAGCTCTTTTGATTGCCAACCGCGCATTCCAACCTTTTCAATGCGTGGCCTGGGCCCCACAAGACGGCAATGGCGAACTCAGCCTGACCATTATCGACCGCACCAATGCCCACATCGGCCGCACGCAAATCCCATGCAGTACGTATTCTGACCCAGCGCAACTTGAACACCTGCTGGAAGAAGCTCGCGCCGAATTGAGCGAAGAAGGTTACACACTGCAATCATGGTCCATGCCGCACTAAGGTGCTTTGGCGGATGACTTAAATGTGATCCGCCCCCTCACCTTCCTTTAGCGGACTACTTCCGGTAGTCACTGCACCTCTTCATCCTGCCTACTCGCCTCGAATTACTTGGCAGGCTTGTCAGTGGTTCGAAAAGACACTGTTCTGGCACAAAGCGACCCTCCACCTGTTAGTTGTTACGGTTGTGCAATCGAGCGTTCAGGGATTGAATGTTTTGCACACGCAGTTGCCCTCCCGTTCCCCGGGTTTCGGTCAGCTCGCAAGGAGACGCGCGCATGCCAGACCAGACTGCTTTTGCCCAACCTGCGGCGCAATACACGGCCGGTCACCTCGATAAAAATTTTGCCTCCAATGGCAAAACCCAGGTGTATTTCGCCGCCAGTACGTCGAGCATCGCCAACAGCGTGGCGATCGATTCCAGCGGTCGCATTCTGGTAGCGGCGAAAGTCGGCACTCGGGGCGGCCATTGCTTTGGCCTGGCTCGCTTGCTTGAAGACGGTTCCGCGGACCTGGCATTTGGTACTCGCGGCAGTGTCATCGGGCAATTCCAGCGCGGTTATGAGGCCATGGCGGGCAAGGTCCTGGTCTTGGGAGACGGCAACATCCTGGTCGCCGGCCTGCACTATGAAGACGCTCACCAGACACTGCCGGCTCTGGCGATGTTTGACTCGCAAGGTCAACCACTCAGAGACTTTGGCGACGATGGATGCTGCGTCATACGCCTGCCGGGAAATCTGTCACGGGGCGTGCGCGACGCCTGGCTTCCTCCTGGCGTACCGGGAGCCGAAGCCTGCGACGTCCAGGTTCAGGCTGACGGTCGCATCCTGCTGCTGGCCAATCACCCCTTCGAACTGGCCGACCACGTAGGCCTGCTGATTCGCCTCACCGACACGGGTGAGCTCGATAGCTCCTTCAACGGTCGCGGCTTTGTCATGGTCCGGCATTTGCTGATGAACTCCTGGCTCAGCAGCCTGATGGTGCAGCGGGACGGTCGGATCATGGTCGGCGGCTCGATCAATTTCCCTGAAGAAGGCTTGCTGGCGCGCTACCTCCCCGACGGCAGCCTGGATGACCACTTCGCCGTGGATGGTTTCATGACCTTCAGTGTTGAGGGGCACAGCGCTCAGGTCAGTCAGATCGTCCAGCAGGAAAATGGCGATTTGCAGTGTTTTGGCAGCAGCCGCGACCCGATGCATAGCCTGGCGCTGAAACTGCACAGCAACGGTCGCCCGGACGTTCATTGCAACAGTGGCCAGCCACACTTGCTGAAGATCGGGCGCAGCGGCTGCCAGTGGAACGCCGCCCAGCTCCAGCCAGACGGTCGCGTGCTGGCGGTGGGCGCCACGATTGGCGGAGTTGAAGCCGACTTTCTGTTGGCCCGGTATTTACCGGGCGGACAGCTGGATCCTGGCTTTGCCGAGGGCACCTGCTGGGTTCGCACCCGCCTGGGCCGCAGCCTGGATACCGCCACGTCGGTGGCTGTTCAAGCGGATGGAGGCATCGTCGTAGCGGGTTATTCGCTGGACGGTAACTACCGGGCGATCGTGGCGCGCTATCTCGGTTAGGCCAACGAATTTTCCCACCCTTGATCTTCCCTTCGGCTTACGGCAAGTTGCGCGCTTCTTAATACAAGGAGTAGCCGATGTCCGGTTCAATGGCCCACGCCTTCGCGCACAACTTTCTCGGCCACTCCCCCCGCTGGTACAAGGCGAGCATTGTCGGCTTCCTGATACTTAACGTACTGGTGTTGTGGACGGTCGGTCCGGTGGCAGCCGGATGGTTGCTGGTGCTGGAATTCATCTTCACCCTGGCCATGGCGCTCAAGTGTTATCCGCTGATACCCGGCGGGTTGCTGCTGGTCGAAGCGCTGCTGCTGAAAATGACCACGCCCCAGGCGCTCTACGACGAGCTAGTGCACAACTTTCCGGTGATCCTGCTGCTGATGTTCATGGTGGCAGGCATCTACTTCATGAAAGACCTGCTGCTGTTCCTGTTCTCGCGCTTGCTGCTGGGGGTTCGATCCAAGGCGCTGCTGGCCCTGATGTTCTGCTTTCTCTCGGCGTTCCTGTCGGCGTTCCTTGATGCCTTGACGGTGACGGCGGTGATCATCAGCGCTGCGGTGGGGTTCTATTCGGTGTATCACCGCGTCGCCTCGGGCAACGATCCGCGTCAGGACAGTGGGTTCAGCGATGACCAGCACCTGCCCAAACTGCATCATGACGATCTCAACCAGTTCCGCTCTTTCCTGCGCAGCCTGCTGATGCACGGCGCCGTGGGCACGGCATTGGGCGGTGTTTGCACATTGGTTGGCGAGCCGCAGAATCTGTTGATTGGTCACGAGATGGGTTGGTACTTTTCCGAGTTCTTTCTGAAAGTCGCGCCCGTTTCATTGCCGGTATTGGTCGCCGGCCTGGTGACCTGCGTGCTGCTGGAGAAACTGCGCTGGTTCGGTTACGGCACGCTGCTGCCGGACAACGTACGCGCGGTACTGGCCAATTATGCGGCCGAAGACAACGCCCAGCGTACCTCGCGGCAACGCGCAGCCCTGATCGTTCAAGGGCTGGCGGCACTGATTCTGATTGGCTGCCTGGCGTTTCACGTGGCTGAAGTGGGGCTGATCGGCTTGATGGTAATCGTGCTGATCACCGCCTTCACCGGCATCACCGACGAGCACCGCATCGGCAACGCGTTCAAGGACGCCATGCCGTTCACGGCATTGCTGGTGGTGTTCTTCGCAGTGGTCGCGGTGATCCACGATCAGCAGCTGTTTACGCCGTTGATCCAGTGGGTGCTGGCGCTGCCGGCCGATCAGCAACCGGGCATGCTGTTCATAGCCAACGGCTTGTTGTCAGCCATCAGCGATAACGTGTTTGTGGCAACCATTTACATCACTGAAGTGAAGCAGGCATTCGTCTCCGGGCACATGAGCCGTGAGCACTTCGAAACGCTGGCCATTGCGATCAATACCGGCACCAACCTGCCGAGCGTGGCGACGCCTAATGGTCAGGCGGCGTTTCTGTTTTTGCTGACGTCGGCGATTGCACCGCTGATTCGGCTGTCGTATGGGCGGATGGTGTTGATGGCGTTGCCGTATACGGTGGTGATGGGTGTTTTGGGTTGGTACGCCGTCAGTTTCTGGCTGTAACACTGAACCTGTGGGAGCGGGCATTGTGGCGAGGGGGCTTGCCCCCGTCGGGTCGCGAAGCGGCCCTAAAAAACGGGACTGCTGCGCAGTCCAACGGGGGCAAGCCCCCTCGCCACAAAGGCCAACTCCCACAGTGGGATTTAAGTGAACTAGCGAGGGAGGATATACCGCTCGATCGCCTGTGCCGCGCCGTCTTCGGTGTTGGCGCCTGTCACCACATCGGCCTGGCGCTTCACCGCTTCTTCCGCCTGCCCCATGGCAATCGACAACCCGGCACAATAAAACATCGCCGGGTCATTGCCGCCATCGCCCATCGCGGCAGTCTGCTCCAGCGGCACGCCGAGAAACTCGGCCAGTGTCGCCAATGCGGCGCCTTTGTTGGCCTGCATCGCCGTCACGTCCAGGTACACCGGTTGCGACCGCGAGACCTGTGCCTGGCCTTCCACTTTAGGCAACAGTTGCGCCTCCAGCTCGATCAACAATTGCGTGTTGTTGCTGGTAGCCACGATCTTGTCGATGCGCGTCAGAAACGGCTCGAAACTCTCGACCACCACCGGCGGATAGCCGAGACCGTGCTGCTCGCGCGGGACCATCACCCCGTTCGGGTCCTTGAGCAACCAGTCACCGCCACTGAACACCCAGACTTCAACGTCCGGCTGATCGGCAAACAGTGCCAGCGCCGTCAGCGCAGCGGTGGCCGGCAAATAATGCGCAACCAGCAAACTACCGTCCGGATGGACGATCGTGCCGCCATTGAACGCCGCCGTTGGCAGGTCGACGCCGAGGGCTTCGATCTGCTGCAGCATGGCTTTGGGTGGACGGCCGGTGGCCAGGCTGAACAGCACACCAGCCTCGCGCAAGGAACGAACGGCCTCAATGGTGCGCTGACTGAGGCTGTGATCGGGCAGCAGCAAGGTGCCGTCCATGTCGCTCAGCAGAAAACGGATGGGCTGTTGCAGGACTTCACTCATCCGAGGCCGTGCCAGACGCGACCGTCGCGGGCCAGCAGTTCATCAGCCGTCTTCGGGCCATTCTCGCCGGCCGGATAGCGCTGCACGCTCGCGTCCTGCTGCCAGGCATCAAGAAATGGCTGCACGGCGCGCCAGCCGTTCTCGATGTTGTCGGCGCGCTGGAACAGCGTCTGATCGCCAGTCAGGCAATCGTAGATCAGCGTTTCGTAGCCGGTGGACGGCTGCATTTCAAAGAAATCCTTGTAGGCAAAACCCAGCTCAATGTTGGCCATTTTCAGGGCCGGCCCGGGCCGCTTGGCCAACAGGTCGAACCACATGCCTTCGTTGGGTTGAATCTGGATTCGCAGGTAGGTCGGTTGCAGCTCATCGACTTCGGTATCACGGAATTGCGCATACGGCGCAGGCTTGAAGCAGATGACGATCTCGGTGTCACGCACACTCATGCGCTTGCCGGTGCGCAGGTAGAACGGCACGCCGACCCAACGCCAGTTGTCGATCATGACTTTCAACGCAACGTAGGTTTCGGTATTGCTGTCCGGCGCGACGTTGGCTTCTTCGCGATAACCGGCCAAGGGTTTGCCATCGAGCTCGCCAGCCGTGTATTGGCCACGCACCGAGTTGGCCCGCGCCTCTTCCGTTGACCACGGACGTATCGCGCCGACCACTTTGGCCTTCTCGCCACGGACCGCATCGGCACCAAAGGCTGCCGGCGGTTCCATCGCCACCATCGCCAGCAACTGGAACAGGTGATTGGGCACCATGTCCCGCAACGCGCCGGTGTGTTCATAAAAACTGCCACGGGTTTCCACGCCGACGGTTTCGGCGGCGGTGATCTGCACGTGGTCGATGTAATGGTTGTTCCAGAACGCTTCGAACAGGCTGTTGGAGAACCGGCTGATCAGAATGTTCTGCACGGTTTCCTTGCCCAGGTAGTGGTCGATCCGGTAGATCTGGTTTTCCGACATTACCTTGAGCAAACACGCGTTCAACGCTTCAGCGGTGTGCAGATCGGAGCCGAACGGTTTCTCGATCACCACCCTTCTGAACGCTTCGGGTGTCTCTTGCAGTAAGCCGGCGGCGCCGAGGCGGCGCACCACTTCACTGAAGAAACGTGGTGCGGTGGCCAGGTAGAACACCGCATTGCCCGTGCCGCTGGCGGCGATTTTCGCCGCCAGCGCTTGATAAGTGCTGTCGTCCAGGAAGTCGCCCTGGACGTAGCTGATGCCTTTGGCCAGTTTGGCCCACAGCGCCGGGTCAAGGGCTTCATCGCTCTTGCCGACTTTGGTGGCCGCTTCAGTCCGGATGAAATCCTCGAGCTTCTGCGCAAAGGCTTCGTCACTGATGGCGTTGTGGTCAACGCCGATGATCCGCAGTCCATCGCCAAGCAGACCGTCGCGACTCAGGTTGTACAGCGCCGGCATCAGCAAGCGCTTGACCAGGTCACCATGGGCACCGAACAAAAACAGCGTGGTCGGTGGTGCGGGTTCTGCCTTGGATTTATTACGGATCAGACGCGTCATTTTTTCGCAGTCTCCACATGGCCGCCGAAGCCGAAGCGCTGGGCCGAGAGAATCTTGTCGCCAAAGGTGCCTTGGCCGCGCGAACGGTAGCGGGAGAACAGCGAGTTCGACAGCACCGGTACGGGCACCGATTGCTCCATGGCGGCTTCGATGGTCCAGCGGCCTTCACCGCTGTCCGCCACCGAGCCTGAGTAACCGTCGAGTTTAGGATCGCTGGCCAGTGCGTCGGCGGTCAGGTCGAGCAACCACGACGACACGACGCTGCCACGGCGCCAGACTTCGGCGATGTCGGCCACATTCAGGTCGAAGCGCTGGTCTTCCGGCAGGTTTTCGCTGGCCTTGGTCTTGAGGATGTCGAAGCCTTCGGCGAAGGCCTGCATCATTCCGTACTCGATGCCGTTGTGGATCATCTTCACGAAATGGCCAGAGCCTGCGGGACCTGCGTGGATGTAACCGCGCTCGGCGCGATCGTCTTCCGACTTGCGGTCCTTGGTGCGAGGGATGTCACCCATGCCCGGCGCCAGGCTGTCGAACAGCGGATCAAGGCGTTTTACCACCTCGGCTTCACCACCGATCATCATGCAGTAACCGCGATCCAGGCCCCAGACGCCGCCGGACGTGCCGACGTCGATGTAGTGCAGGCCTTTCTCCGACAGGGTTTTCGCCCGGCGGATGTCGTCCTTATAGAAGGTGTTGCCGCCGTCGATGATGGTATCGCCGGCTTCGAGCAAGGTGCTCAGGGTGTCGATGGTGTCTTCGGTCGGTGCGCCGGCCGGCAGCATGACCCAGATCGCACGTGGCTTGGCCAGGCCGGCGACCAGCGCCGGCAGGTCGATGACGCCCTTGGCGCCCTCTGCGGCCAGGGTGTCGACGAAGGCGGTATTGCGGTCGTAAACAACGGTGGTATGCCCGTTGAGCATCAGGCGACGCGCAATATTTCCGCCCATGCGGCCCAGTCCAATAATCCCGAGTTGCATGTGCTGATGCTCCCTACTACAAATAAAGTGTGTCAAAGGTTATAGCCCAACGCGACTAATGAGGGTTAGTCCAGAGCGCTGGCGTGAAGTTTCCGGGCATTGTGCCCGATCCTGACTGATAACGTCAGAAATCGAACTGAAGACACAACGACCATGAAAAATAAAAAAGTTCCCATCAGGGGCAAAAGAAATCAAAATTGGCGCCGATAGTAAATAAGCACCGATGTCGGGGCGGATTTACAGTTGAGACAGCCATTTGCGAGGTGAGCAATGGGCACAGTACAAGCAGCACGGCCAGCACAAACCCTTTACGTCACGATCCGTCGTGATGAATTGCGCCAGTTGAAAGAAGAGCGCGACCTGTTGAAGCAGGAGCTCGCGCAGCTGCGCTTACTCACACAAAGCTCTTCGGCTCAGCCCTTGCCCGTCACCCAGCGTGCTCCACACGCCTGATTCCCTTGATTGATTCGGAAGCAGCCTTCTGCTGTTTCCGACACCGCATCCCTGCCTTGCCGTTTACGGCGACTCACAAAGTTTTCACATCAACTTGTTGATACTCCCGCGAATTATGGCCGCTCGGTATCCGCGCGGCTTCCGTTCGTCGGCAACATGGAAGGCTCCCGACGTGTCGACGTGATTTCTTGGCTGGAGCGCTGAATGAGTGTGTTCAAACGCAGCACTACGACTGCGAAAGGTTTCGATTGGGCAGGATTTCTCTGGTTGTTCCTGTTCTTCTGGTATTTTTCCGGCATTACCCAACTGCTGATCCAACTGACGGGCACCTCCGGTTTTACCGGGTTCCGCCAGGCCTTTGTGATGAGCGCCATCTGGCTCGCGCCGATGCTGATGTTCCCTAAGCAGACGCGGGTAATGGCCGCGCTGATCGGCGTGGTGCTGTGGGCCTGCTCGATGGCCAGCCTGGGTTACTTCTTCATCTATCAGCAGGAATTTTCCCAGAGCGTCATCTTCATCATGTTCGAATCGAACATCTCTGAAGCGGGCGAATACATGACCCAGTATTTCGCCTGGTGGATGGTGGCGGCGTTCCTCGCCCACACGCTGTTCGCGTATTTCCTGTGGACCCGCTTGCGTCCGGTGTACATGCCTCGCGGCCGCGCACTGGTTGCCGCAACCGCGATCCTGGTGGCCGTGGTCGGTTACCCGCTGATCAAGCAAACCGCGCGCACCGGCAGCCTGGCCGGCGGCTTCGAGAAATTCGAAACCCGTATCGAGCCGGCGGTGCCTTGGCAGATGGCGGTGGCGTATCACCGTTACCTCGACACCCTGGCCGGCATGCAAGACATGCTCGACAGCGCGAGCAAGATTCCACCGCTAAAAAACCTCAAGGACACGATGGCCAACCAGCCAGCGACCCTGGTGCTGGTGATCGGCGAGTCCACCAACCGTCAGCGCATGAGCCTTTACGGTTACCCGCGTGAAACCACGCCGGAACTGGACAAGCTCAAGGATCAGATGGCGGTCTTCGACAACGTCATCACCCCGCGCCCGTACACCATCGAGGCGTTGCAGCAGGTGTTGACCTTCGCCGACGAGGAAAACCCGGACCTGTACCTGTCCACGCCGTCCCTGGTCAGCATGATGAAACAGGCGGGTTACAAGACCTTCTGGATCACCAACCAGCAAACCATGACCAAGCGCAACACCATGCTCACGACGTTCTCTGAACAAGCCGACGAGCAGGTGTACCTGAACAACAACCGCAACCAGAATGCCGCGCAGTACGATGGCGACGTGATCGCGCCGTTCAACAAGGCCCTGGCGGACGCCGCGCCGCGCAAGCTGATCGTGGTGCATTTGCTCGGCACGCACATGAGCTATCAGTACCGTTATCCGCCGACCTTCAACAAGTTCACCGATCGCAAGGGTGTGCCGGACGGCGTGCGTGACGATCAGGTGCCGACGTACAACAGCTACGACAACGCGGTGCTGTACAACGACTTCGTCGTCTCGAGCCTGATCAAGGATTACGCCAAGTCCGACCCGAACGGCTTCCTGATGTACCTCTCGGACCACGGCGAAGATGTCTTCGACTCCGTGGGCCACAGTACGCTGGGGCGCAACGAAGCCAAGCCGACGGCACCGATGTACACCATTCCGTTCATGGCTTGGGCTTCGCCGAAATGGCGTGAAACCCACGACTGGAGTTTTGCCGCTGACCTGGGGCGGCCTTACAGCAGTTCGCAGCTGATCCACACCTGGGCCGATCTGGCGGGCTTGAGTTTTGATGAACTGGACCGCAGCAAGAGCCTGGTCAGCGACAGCTTCACGCCGCGGCCGTTGATGATCGGCAATCCATATGAACGTCAGTCGCGCCCGCTGATCGATTTCAGCCTGATGAAACCGAAAAGCACGCCGTCCGATCCGTCAGTCGCGCAGAAATGATGTCCTGAGGGATCGGCTCCGATCTTTCAATATGTAGAGGAACCTGTGGGAGCTTGCTCCCACAGGGTTTACACCAGCCGCCCGCTTTAACGTCTCCGAAACACCTTAAAATAACAATAATTCTCGTTTAGACCTAAATCCTCTCTCCCCCCTTCGTCTTTGAACAAACGGAATTTTTCCCTCGAAGACAAGGAGTCGGCTGCGATGTTCGCGCCTATCACCCGTTCCATGACCTTTACCCTGGGCCTGTGCAGTGCTGCCCTGAGCCCCGATTTGCTGGCTGAAACCGCCCCGGAACATGCGCCGAGCCGCACCCTTGAACTGGGTGCCACCAATGTGACCGCCCAGGGGCTGGGCACTACCACCGAAAACACCGAGTCGTACACCACCGGCGCCATGAGCACCGCAACGCGGCTGAACCTGTCGATCAAGGAAACGCCGCAGTCGGTGTCCGTGGTCACGCGCCAGCAGATGGACGATTTCAAACTCGGTACATTGTCCGAAGCCATGAGCCAGACCACCGGTGTGGTGGTTCAGCACAACGACTCGGACCGCGTCAGCTATTCGTCCCGCGGTTACTCGATCAACAATTTCCAGATCGACGGGATGCTCAACACCTTCAGCTACATGAAATCCGATTCCGACACCATCATCTACGACCGCATCGAAGTGGTTCGCGGCGCGACCGGCCTGACCACGGGCGCCGGCGATCCCTCCGCGACTATCAACATGGTGCGCAAACGGCCGACCGCACAATGGGCCGCCCAGACCGGTGTCAGCGGCGGCAGCTATGACGATTACTACAGCTATGTGGACGTCGGCGGGCCGCTGGCCTTCGACGGGCGCCTGCGCGGTCGCAGTGTGCTGGCCTATCGCGACAGCGGTTCCTACCGTGACAAGTACGCGCTGCAACGGGAAGTCGGCTACGGGATTCTCGAAGCCGATTTGACCGACGACACCGTGCTGGCCGTGGGTTACGACTATCAGGACAAACAGGTGCAAGGCACGTCCTGGGGCACCGTGCCGTACTGGAACGCTGACGGCAGCAAAGCCAACCTCGGACGCTCCACCAACATGGCCACGCCGTGGAGTTCCTGGCCGCTGAAGGACAAGACCGCGTTTGCCACGCTGGACCAGCAACTGGGTGCCGGTTGGCACCTCAAGGCGGCCTACACCCATCGCGAGAGTGACACCGACGGCAAGATCTATTACGGCGGTGGCGGTTTCCCCGAGGCGGATCGCAGCGGCATGTTCGCCAACGTCAGCCACATGGTCGGCACGCAGAAAATGAAGGCCTATGACTTCAACGTGTCCGGCCCTTATTCGCTGTTCGGTCGTGAACACGAAATGATGATCGGCTATGGCGAAGCCGAGCGTAGCGAAGACAACCCCTACACCGTAGACGGCCCACGGTCGGCGGATTACGAGAGGGTTCCCGACTGGAAGTACATGGGCGGCATTCCCAAATTCCCGGACACCGTCACCGGACTGAAAGGCTCGGATGAAAGCACCCGGCAAAAGGCCGGTTACCTGGCCACGCGCCTGACCCTGACCGACGACCTGCACGCAGTCCTCGGAAGTCGCTACGGAACGTGGGAAATCTCGAAAACGGCCAACAAGTACGACGGCAATCTGCAACTGAGCAGTGTCGAAACCACCCGCCAGCAACACAACGACATGTGGACGCCGTACGCCGGGTTGCTCTACGACATAACGCCCGAGTACACGGTGTATGTCAGCTACACCGACATTTTCAAGCCGCAGGACGAGCGTGACAGCAATCACACATACCTCGAGCCGGTGGTCGGCAGCAACTATGAACTGGGGCTCAAGGGCAGCCTGCTGGAAGAGCGACTCAACCTCGCCACTGCGGTGTTCTGGAGCAAGCAGGACAACGTCGCCGAACTCGACGATTCCGTACCGCCAGACCCGGTCACCGGTGAGGAATTCTTCAGATCGGGCGGCAAAGGCAACAAGGTTCAGGGCTTTGAAGCCGAGATCTCCGGCGAGGTGATGGCGGGCTGGAACATGACGGCCGGCTACACCTACACCCACTCGGCCAATGGCGAGAAGCAGCGCAACAACACCAACCAGCCGTTGAACATGTTCCGCTTCTCCACCGCTTATCGCCTGCCCGGCGACTGGCAGGCGCTGACCGTGGGCGGCGCGGTGAACTGGCAAAGCGACGTCTACCGCGCCGCCAGACGCCCGGTCGGTCGTGGCGCTGATGGCGAGATCATCACCGCCAGCGCCAACATTCGCCAGGAGGCCTACACCGTGGTCAAGCTGATGTCGCGGTATGAGTTCGACAAGCACCTGTCCGCTTCGCTGAACGTCGACAACCTGTTCGACAAAAAGTATTACGACAACGTCGGGTTCTACAACGGCGTCTATTGGGGCGACCCGCGCACAGTCACCTTGAGCCTGGACTGGAAGCTTTAACGCGGTTGATTCCCAAATACCGGAATCGGCGGATAATGTCCCGGCAACATTGGTTCATGGATGAAAGGCACCCGATATCCGTAGTGGGAGGCAAACCATGAAACGTACTGCGTTGATCCTCGCCAGTCTGATGATGTTCGGTTCGACCACCGCATTTGCCGAAGGCGGCGCCGAGCGCATGCGGTATTACTTCGAAACCCTGCATCTCAAACAACAGCAAGCTAATGGCGTCGAAACCAGATCTATTGAACTGAGGGTTCCGAACGATCAAACCGCACAAGTGACCGAAACTTATCGGCCTAAATAAACGATGACTAACGGGCGTCCTGGTGGACGCCCTTTTTCATGCCCGATCGAAAGGTTTCAAGCGCTCAGCACCACGCCGCATAAACCACCCAGCAGCACCAGCAACCACGGCGGGCATCGCCAGAACAGCAGCGCCATCAACGCCAGCACCGCCAACAGGACATCCAGCGGGCTGAAAATCGAGCTGGTCCACAACGGTTGATACAACGCGGCCAGCAATAACCCGACCACCCCGGCATTCACTCCGGCCAGCGCCGCTTGCACCCGGCCATTGCCACGCAAGCGCTGCCAGAACGGCAACACGCCGATCACCAACAACAGCGACGGCAGGAAAATCGCCAGCACGCACACCAGCGCCCCACTCCAGCCACTGATGGAGGCTCCCAGAAACGCCGCGAACGTGAACAGCGGCCCCGGCACCGCTTGAGCAGCGGCATACCCGGCGAGAAACACGTCATTGCTCAGCAGCCCCGTATTCACCACCTGACTTTGCAACAGTGGCAACACGACGTGGCCGCCACCAAACACCAGCGCGCCTGTGCGGTAGAAGCCGTCGAACAAGCTCAACATCGAGTCCGGCCAGTGATGCGCGATCAGCGGCAACCCCAGCAGCAAGGTCACGAACACAGCAATCGCCAGCCAGCTGGCCACGCGACTGACCCGAATAGACAAGCCCTCCCGTGGCGTCGCATTGGCGTTGTGCAGCAAGACCAGGCCGATCACCGCCGCCACGGCCATCACCGTCAACTGCCCGCCAGTCGTTGGCCAGAGCAGCACCCCGACCGTCGCCACCAGCATGATGCCCACGCGCACCGGACCTCGGCATAACGTACGAGCCATTCCCCACACGGCCTGGGCCACCACGGCGACGGCGACGATTTTCAGCCCGTGAATCAAACCCGCTGGCAACGCCCAGCCACCGTGGGTGATGCCGACTGCCAACAGCGTAAGTATCAACGCCGAAGGCAAGGTGAAACCCGCCCACGCCGCCAATGCCCCCGAAAACCCGGCACGGGACAAACCCAGCGCCATGCCCACCTGACTGCTCGCCGGGCCCGGCAGAAACTGGCACAGGGCGATCAATTCGGCGTACGCGGCTTCGCTCAGCCAGCGCCGACGCGCCACGAACTCACTGCGAAAATAGCCCAGATGCGCGACAGGGCCGCCAAACGAGGTCAGCCCCAGACGCAGAAAGATCAGGAAAATCGCCCACGGTTTGTCTGTTGTCACGGGAGCCCTGCCCTGCGCACCATCGAGGCTGTTCATTTGGCGTTAAAGCTCCTTGGTCCAGAACAGCATGCGGCCATGGGCCGGGTCGAACATGCCGGGCGCAAAGCCGAACTTGCCATAGGACGCCTGCGCGACGGCATTGCCTTCGAGCACTTCCAGGGTGATTTTGCAGCAACCCCGTTGGCGGGCGATGTCTTCAACCTTTTGCAGCATTCTTTGGCTCAGCCCCAGACCGCGAAACTTCGGCGCTACCGACACATCGTGCACGTTGACCAGCGGCCGACAGGCAAACGTCGAGAAACCTTCGAAGCAATTGACCAGCCCGGCCGGTTCGCCACGGACAAACGCCAGTACGCTGAACGCATGGGGACGCTTCGCCAGCTCTCCCGGCAGTTGTTGCAGAATGTCTTCGGACAGTGGCTGACCGCCGCCCATCGGGTCTTCGGCGTACGCATTGAGCACCACACCGATAGCCTCGGCATGCAGCGGATTGGTGTAGCTGGCTTGAAGTACCAGAATTTCTGCGGATTCCATTTCCATCGTCAACGTCCCGTCAAGTGGTCCCGGCGCGTCGCTCGCGCCGGGAGGTCGACGGACATTATCGCGAGGCGCAATCGGCGACAACCCGAACCTGCCTCAAACGCCCCAGATCAGCGTTTCGGTCCAGCCCAACTCGGCAAAATCATTGGCTCTTAACTGCGATTCACCGGCACAGAAAAACTCGTCCAGTTGCGGCGGTTTGACCGAGGTGCCGCTGAGCATCGCGTGAACCTGGCCACGGTGATGAAGCTGGTGCTCGAACAGGTGCGACAGCAGGCGCAAACGGCTGTCATGTTGCGGCGTGTCCCGGGCGATGGTCACGATTCGGCCCAGGTCAGCGTCGCGCAATTGTTCGCAGTAGGCAATCAGGCGACGGTCCACATGCGCTTGTTCACGCTGCAGATCGGCGCCCGCCGTGAACGGTTCGTCCTCGGCGAAGAACACATGGCAATCAGGGTGCGGATCGTCACCGCGCAGTTCCCGCTCCAGCGCATCCACGTAAAACCAGTCGCAGGTCAGGATGTGGTTGAGGGTGGCAATGAGGCTGGGGAAGAAGCTGACCCGAGGCGCCACCAGTTCGGCCGGGCTCAACTGATTCCAGGCCTTGGCGAGTCGATGATTGGCCCAGGCATTCTGATAAGCCATGGTCAACAAATGGTGAGACAGAGGCTGATTCATATTCGCGGCTCCCGGCCATCAGGCTTCGGCGAAACGTTGCAGCTGCATTTCCTGTAAACGGCTTAACGTACGGCGGAACGGGAATTCCAGATAGCCCTCGGTGTACAACGCCGTCATCGGCACCCGCGCTTCGAGGTACAGCGGCACCTTGCGGTCGTAACACTCGTCCACCAAGGCAATGAAACGCCGGACACCATCGTCAGGCACCGACAATTGCGGCAGCTCGCGATCACCGGCCACGACCCGCTCGGCACCGTCCTCGGTGCCTCGGGCGATACGTCCTTCGCGTTTTTGCGCGCTGAGATTGGGCACGTCACTCAACAGAATAGCGCTGAAGGTGTCACACAGCGCCATGAAGTCCATGGCGGCGAACGGTTGTTCGCAAAGGTCAGCGTAGCGGCACCAGAGCACCGTCGAACTGGCCTTTACCACGTTGATCGAGCGATAACCGACCGTAATCGGCTCGCTGGATGTTGACTGGCCAACGGTCAACGCCTTGAACACTTCACCGAGCGCGCTGGGTTGCCCGGAATCCGCCACCCAATAACGTTGCAGCGCAGCGCCCGGATGCAGGCGATGGTCTTCGCCGCCATCCACCGCGATCACCTGCATGTGCTGTTTGATCGCCTCGATGGCGGGCACGAAACGGTCGCGGTTGAAGCCGTCGGCGTACAGTTGGTCCGGCGGCTGATTGGAGGTGCAAACCACCACCACGCCCTGCTCAAACATTACTTGAAACAAACGCCCGAGAATGATCGCGTCGCCAATGTCGTTGACGAACAGTTCATCGAAACACAACACCCGCACTTCCTGGCTCAACTCACGGGCCAGCGCCTTCAGCGGGTCGGCGGTGCCAGTCAGCTGGAACGAACGTTGATGCACCCAGCCCATGAAGTGGTGGAAGTGTTGGCGTCGGGCCGGGACTTTCAGGGTTTGGTAGAACTGGTCCATCAACCAGGTCTTACCCCGTCCGACCGGGCCCCAAAGGTAAACGCCGGTGATTGGCGTGCGCCCTTCGTGCAAGGCTTCGTGGCATTTTTGCAGCGCCCACACGGCATGTTCCTGGGCTTCGTCCTGGACGAAGCCCTTTTGTTCAATGGCGTGTTGCCAGGCGCTTAGGGGAGAGTCGACATTCATGCGCGGCAGTATGCCACGGCGCCCGGATTTACAGAGAGATGTCTAGCCGGGCGATCTTGCCCTGTTCGTTGAGGCGAAACATGTAGCGCAACTCCAGAGGACTGCCGGGAAACGTCCCGAAAATCAGGTTGTGCACCAAGACTTTGCCGGTACGTTGCTGAACGTCTAGCACTTCGACCCGAGGTTCATAACGCTGCGCGGTGTCTTGCATCCACTGGGCGATGGCTTGCGTGCCGATCCGGTGCTGGCCCTCATCGAACACGTTGGCGTCCTCAGCAAAAAAACTGCCGACCCGCGAGGTGTCGCGGGCATTGGCGGCAGCAATGTAGGCGGCGATGGCGGGTGCCAGTGAAGAGGCTGGATTGGACATGGGTGCGGCTCCTTGTTGTTTGATTCTGGAGCCATGCTAGAACAGGTCTGTGTCAGTTCTTGTCAGGAGTGAAACACCCGGCGTCATCCAGTTGCATCTGCTTGTGCCAGGTGCGCAACAGGTCGCTGCGTCGCCCCGGATAGCGCTCACCCTGCTCAGTGGCGGCCGAGATCCGGTCGGTGCGAAACGTGCGGTAGGCACTGCGCAATTCACACCAGGCGACGATGATCCGCACCTCATTGAGAAAACCCAGCGCCAGTGGCCAGATCAACCGCTGACTGGGCACTTGATGGGCGTCTGCATAGTCGATGTTCAGCTTGGACTGATCGCGGATGGCCTGGCGAAACACGTTCAACGGCACGGCATTTTGCGGATAGCCATAACCGCGCGGGCCCGGCAGCACCGTCGGGTTGCGCAAGGCGTCCTGAGCTTCAGGCGCCAACACCGCAGCAATCTTCGCCAAGGCGTCGGCCGCAGCTTTGCTCAACACCTCGTCGCCACGCTGATCGACGTAACGTAATCCGAGCACGATGGCTTCGGTTTCGTCGGCATTGAGCATCAAGGGCGGCAGGAACAGACCGCTGCGCAACACGTAACCAACCCCTGCTTCGCCGAAAATCGGTGCACCCAGCGCCGTCAGCTCGGCGATGTCGCGGTACAGCGTGCGTTCGGAAATCTCCAATTCACTGGCCAGCGTTGCAGCCGTAGCGGGACGACTTTTGCCCCGCAGCACTTGCAGCAACGTGAGTAAACGAGTGGTACGCGACACGTCTGTAGTCTCTTTCCTGAGAAGTCGTCGGAGCTTAGCAGAGGCTGCTGTCAGAAACTGGCAGGAGCAAAATGCTACGCGGACTCTCAGTCACACCTACTTTGTGGCGAGGGAGCTTGCTCCCGCTGGGCTGCGTAGCGGCCCCAAAATGAGACAGCAACGCAGATTTTTATGAGTGCTACGTACTCAAGCGCGAGCAAGCTCCCTCGCCACAGGTTTTTTGCTCGACTGAAGATTGTGCTGAGTTTGACAACGTTACCCCCGGCGGTCGGCTGTTTTGCCCTGAATGGAAAAGCGCCTTGACGGCTCATATTACTGGCATCATATTTAATACATGTTGATAGACATTTAAATAAATCCCGCCGTTGTTCCTCAGGAGTCACCTCATGCATTACAAAGTCTTCGGTCGCAAAACCGGCTTGCGGGTTTCGGAACTGGCGCTGGGCGCCGGCAACTTCGGTACCGGCTGGGGCCATGGCGCCGAGCGTGACGAAGCCAAGCGCATTTTCGATGGCTACCTGGAGGCCGGCGGCAACTTTATCGACACCGCCAACGGCTATCAGGGCGGGCAGTCGGAAGCCATGCTTAGCGAGTTCATTGCAGTGGAAAGGGATAGCCTGGTCATCGCCACCAAATACACCTTGGGGACCACACCCGCCGCGGGCATTTCCCACACCGGCAATAACCGCAAGAACATGGTTCGTGCCGTGGAAGAAAGCCTGAAACGGCTCAACACCGATCACATCGACCTGTTCTGGGCGCACATGAGCGACGGCGTCACGCCGATGGAAGAAATCCTGCGTGGCTTCGACGATCTGGTGCGTGCCGGCAAGATTCACTACGCCGGGCTGTCGAACTTCCCGGCCTGGCGCATCGCTCGTGCGGATGTGTTGGCCGAAGTGCGCGGTTTTTCGCCCATTGCAGCGATTCAAGCCGAGTACAGCCTCGCCGAGCGCACGGCTGAGCGTGAACAACTGCCGATGGCCGAGGCATTGGGCCTTGCCGCGACGTTATGGTCGCCATTGGGTGGCGGTTTCCTGACCGGCAAGTACCGCAACAGTGATGGTGACAACCGCGCCGCCAAACTCGGCATGCTGATTCACGCCGAAAAAAGTGCACGGGAAACCGCCCTGCTCGATACCTTGCTGGCCGTTGCGGCGGAGCTTGGAGCCAGTCCGACGCACGTGGCCATTGCCTGGCTGCGGGAAAAGGCCAAACGCTCGACGACGGCGCTGATTCCGATCCTGGGCTCGCGCACTCGTGAGCAACTCGATGCGACGTTGGGCGCGCTGAACGTGCAAATGAGCGCTGATCAGTTATCGCGGCTGGATGGGGTGAGTGAGATGGCGAAAGGTGTGCCGCATGAATCCATTGCCGGGTCGATGGCGCGGTATAGCGGCGGTGAAACTCTCGACCTGCCAATCATTCCCGTGGCCTGACACAGATCCAATTGTGGGAGCGAGCCTGCTCGCGATGAGGCCATTGCATTCAGCGACGATGTTGAATGTAAATCCGCTATCGCGAGCAGGCTCGCTCCCACATTGGGATTGTGTTTTAACGGTCTGTTTTGTGTTTGGCCGCGTACAAACACAGCATCTCCATCGCCAACGTCGCCGCCGCCAGCGAGGTGATGTCCGCATGATCGTAGGCTGGCGCCACTTCCACCACGTCCATCCCCACCAGATTGATCCCGCGCAACCCGCCGAGAATTTCCAGCGCCTGCACCGTGCTCAAACCTCCGCACACCGGCGTTCCGGTGCCTGGCGCGAACGCCGGGTCGAGGCAATCGATGTCGAACGTCAGGTACACCGGGTTATCCCCCACCCGCGCACGAATCGCCTCGACGATCGCCTCACACCCTTGCCGATGCACGTGCCGCGCATCCAGCACCTGAAAGCCCTGGTGGTCATCATTGGTGGTGCGCAGACCGATCTGCACCGAGCGCGACGGATCCACCAGTCCTTCCTTGGCCGCGTGCCAGAACATCGTGCCATGATCGACACGCTTACCCTCTTCGTCCGGCCAAGTGTCGCTGTGCGCATCGAAGTGAATCAGCGACAGCGGACCATGTTTGCGCGCATGAGCCTTGAGCAGCGGATAGCTGATGAAGTGATCGCCGCCGAACGTCAACATTGCGCAACCGCCGTTCAGGATCTGCTCGGCGTGGGCCTCGATGCTTTCCGGTACCGAGTGCGGCGAGCCGTAATCGAAGTCGCAATCACCGTAGTCGATGACCGCCAGATGATCGAACGGGTCAAAGGTCCACGGCCAGTGGCGCTCCCAGGCAATCCCGGTAGACGCGGCACGAATGCCGCGCGGTCCGAAGCGCGCACCGGGACGGTTGCTGGTGGCAGTGTCGAACGGCACACCGCTGACCACCACGTCGACACCGCGCAAATCACGGCTGTAGCGACGGCGCATAAAACTGGTGATACCGGCGTAGGTGCTTTCGGCGGCAGTTCCATAGAGGCTGTCGCGGGTCAGGGCCTGATCGTTTTGCATCGGGGCGTCCATGGTGATCTCCTTTTTATTTATTGGCGACTACGGAAAGTGGTCCACAGGCGCGTGCGCGTGCGCATGTCCTTGAGGCTCATGCTGCGGTCGGCGTATAGCCGTTCGCGGGTGTCGGCCAAGGGGTAGATGTCCGGGTCGGTGCGCACGGCTTCATCCACCAGCGGCGTCGCTGCCTGGTTGGCCGTGGCAAAGAACAGCGTGTTGGTCAGCGCCGCCACGGATTCGGGGCGCAGCATGAATTCGATGAACGCCCGGGCTGCCTCGGGGTGCGGCGCGTCCTTGGGAATCGCCAGGTTGTCCTGCCAGACCAGCGTGCCTTCCTTGGGAATCCGGTAGGCCACCTCGAACGGTTTATTGGCCTTGCGCGCCTGGTCGGCGGCCATGCTGGCGTCGCCGTTGTAGGTCAAGGCCAGGCACACGCTGCCGTTGGCCAGATCATTGATCTGCCGCCCGGTAGCGACGTACAGCACATTGGGCTGCAGCTGATGCAACAACGCCTCGGCGGCGGTCAGATCGGCCTTGTCGGTGCTGTAGGGATCTTTACCGAGATAGTGCAGCGCCAGGCCGATCACCTCTTGCGGCGAATCGAGAATCGCGATGCCGCAGTCCTTCAACTGGCTGGCGTATTGCGGCTTGAACAGCAGATCGAGGCTGTTGAGAGGGACATCCGGCAAGCGTTTTTTCACGGCCTCGACATTCAAGCCCAAACCCAGCGTGCCCCAGGTATACGGCACGCCAAAACGATTGCCGGGGTCGACGGCGGCGAGTTTTTCCAGCAAGTCCGGGTCGAGGTTGGCGTAACCCTTGAGCCCTTCGTGAGGAATCTCCTTCAGCGCCCCGGCCGCCAAACCTCGGGCCAGTACGCTGGAAGACGGCACCACCACGTCATAGCCACTGCCACCGGTGAGCAGTTTGGTTTCCAACACTTCGGACGAATCGAAGGTGTCGTAACGCACGTGAATGCCGGTTTCCTGTTCGAAACGCTGCAAGGTTTCGGGCGCCACGTAATCGGCCCAACTGTAGAGGTTGAGCGTCTTTTCCTCGGCCTGGGCCGACACGGCGATGGCGAGGAACAGCGCGGGTAAACACAGCTTGAATACGGGAGCCATGACAAACACCTGACCAGAGGAAGTGGTTGCAGCGTGCGCGCTCGGATACATTGGCGAAATATCAAGTTTGTTAACCTGACTTTATTGCGGAGTAATGTTTGATGCTCGGTCAACTCCACGACCTCGACCTGCAACTGCTGCGCTTGTTTGTCCGCGTGGTGGAATGCGGCGGGTTCAGCGCGGCGCAAGGGGAACTGGGCTTGAGCCAATCGAGCATCAGTCAGCAAATGGCCAAACTCGAAACCCGGCTTGGCTATCGCCTGTGCAGTCGCGGCAAAGGCGGATTCAGGATCACGCCCAAGGGTGAACAGTTACTGAGTGCGACGCGTGGGCTGTTTGAATCCATCGAAGCGTTCCGTCATCAATCCAACGGCGTGGCGGGACGGTTGATCGGCGAAGTGCGCCTGGGCCTGTCCGAAGCCCTTGATCAATCGGTGCTGCAGAAAGTTGCTGGTGCGATCCGGCGTTTTCGTGAGCGGGACGAGTCAGTGCGCATCGAGTTGATGAGTGCCATGCCCGGGGAAATGGAA
The DNA here is from genome assembly GCF_003151075.1 of Pseudomonas sp. 31-12. Classification (NCBI taxonomy): domain Bacteria; kingdom Pseudomonadati; phylum Pseudomonadota; class Gammaproteobacteria; order Pseudomonadales; family Pseudomonadaceae; genus Pseudomonas; species Pseudomonas sp. 31-12. Next base: position 3,247,864 of record NZ_CP029482.1, on the reverse strand, counting down.
CGCCTGCTGTTGCAACAGAGACTGGACTTGGCGATCGGCTATTTCTCCCAGGTACAAAGCGCGTTTGACTACCGCGAACTGTTCAGCGAAACCCAGCACCTGTACTGCGCCCCGGGGCATCCGTTGTTTACCGATGATGCGCCGGATGATCTGGCGTTGCAGGCGTGTGACCGGGTTGATCATCCTTATCGTTTCCTTCGTAGTGACGAGCCGTTTCAAGGCAAATTATGTTCGGCACGGTCCGAGCAGGTCGAAGGTACCCTCGCCTTCATTCTTTCCGGCAAGCATGTCGGTTATTTGCCCGATCATTTCGCCCGTAGCTGGGAAGACAAAGGTTTGCTACGCGCCGTACGCCGGGATGACCTGAGTTTTGACGTGGCATTTCACCTGGCGCGCCATCGTGCGCAGGTGCCGGGAGATGCGCAGAAGGCATTTGAAGAAGACCTGCTCGCCGCGTTTGCATGAACACGCACGGACCTGTGGCGTGTATCCCGCCGATGTATCGTTTGCCCTCGATGGCCGCTGCTGGCATCCTGCGCCTCCATTTTTTGACCTGGCCCCTGGCGCTTTCCTCGTGACCTCTTCCGAACATGCAAAACCCCAGTCCCGTTCCGACCTGATCTACGGCCTCAACGATCGCCCCCATCTCACCGCCACGGTCTTCGCCGCCCTGCAACATGTGCTGGCGAGTTTTGTCGGAATCATCACCCCGACCCTGATCATGGGCGGTGCCCTCGGTCTGCAAAGCGAAGTGCCGTACCTGATCAGCATGGCGCTGTTTGTCTCGGGTCTGGGCACCTTTGTTCAGGCGCGGCGCATCGGCCCGATCGGTTCCGGCCTGTTGTGCCTGCAAGGCACCAGCTTCTCGTTCATCAGCGTGATTCTCAGCGCCGGGTTCATGGTCAAGGCTCGGGGTGGCGGCACCGATGAAATCCTCTCGACGATCTTCGGCGTGTGCTTTTTCGCCGCGTTCATCGAAGTGGTGTTGAGCCAGTTCATCGGCAAGCTGCGGATGCTCATTACGCCTGTGGTGACCGGCACCATCATTACCCTGATGGGCCTGTCGCTGATCAAGGTCGCCATGACCGACATCGCCGGCGGCTTCGGCGCAGCAGACCTCGGCGCGGCCAGTCATCTGGCGTTGGCAGCGCTTGTGCTCGGCACAATCGTGGTGTTGAACCGGGTCGACGTGCCCTTTCTGCGCCTCGGGGCAATCGTCATTGGCCTGACGTTGGGTTACGTCGTGGCCTGGCTGATGGGCGACGTCAATTTCGCCAGCCTGCCCGACGTGCCGCTGATGAGCGTGCCGGTTCCGTTCAAGTACGGCTTCAATTTTGACTGGGTCGCGTTTGTGCCGGTGGCGGTGATTTTCCTGGTGTCGCCGTTGGAAGCCGCTGGCGACCTGACCGCCAACTCGATGATTTCCCGGCAGCCGGTCAAGGGCCCGATTTACATCCGCCGGATCAAATCCGGCCTGCTGGCTGACGGCCTGAACTCGGCCATGGCGGCAGTGTTCAACAGCATGCCGATGGTGACCTTCGCCCAGAATAATGGCGTGATCCAGTTGACGGGCGTGGCCAGCCGCTACGTGGCGTTTTTCATCGCCGGTCTGTTGGTGCTGTTGGGACTGTTCCCGATGATTGGCGCAGTGCTGCAATTAATGCCCAAACCGGTGCTCGGCGGCGCGGAACTGGTGATGTTCGGCACCGTGGCGGTGGCCGGGATCAAGATCCTCGCCGAAGCCGGTTTGCATCGGCGCAACATGCTGATCGTGGCGATTTCCATCGGCATGGGGCTGGGGGTCGCGGCGGTCCCGGACGTGTTGCGCGAGCTACCGAAGGCGCTGCACAACATCTTCGAATCGCCGATCACCGTCGGCGCGTTGTGCGCTATCGTGCTGAACATCTTCCTGCCCGAGGAGTTCATCGAGCTGGAAGAGGACGATTTCGACCCGGAAGCTTCGATCCTGCAGGTCATGGAAAACCCCGATGTCCCGGCCAAGGGTGAACCCGCACGACCTGCGGCGGTCGCACAGTTGAACCGCTAAGAAAGACTCGAGGGCTGAGCCGTTAGTGGTTCAGCCCTTTTCTTTATGAGAGCGTCTACATGCGCAGCGTCCACGCCGTCATCCTTTCCCTGCTGTTGCTCTCCCTGAGCGCCTGCGCCCTCTTCCCCCATCGCGACCCGTTGAACATCAATGTGGTCGGCATCGAACCGCTGCAAAGCCAGGACATGGAAGTGCGCTTTGCCGTGAAGATCCGCGTGCAAAATCCCAATGAAACACCAATCGACTACAACGGCGTGGCGCTGGACCTGGAGGTCAATGGCCAGCCGCTGGCTTCCGGAGTCAGTGATCAGTCGGGTTCGATTGCACGCTTTTCCGAAACCGTGCTGAGCGTGCCGGTGAGCGTTTCGGCGTTCTCGGTGATACGCCAGACATTGGGGCTGAGCCAGACGCAAACGCTGAACAACCTGCCTTACGTGCTGCGCGGCAAACTGGCGGGTGGCTTGTTTGGCACAATGCGTTTTGTGGACACCGGCAAACTGAGCCTGGGGTCTACGACCGGCACGCGGTAAAACCGACGATAAATATCCCCTGTGGGAGCGCCCGTGGCGAGGGGATTTATCCCCGTTCGGCTGCGAAGCAGTCGTCAATCCAGACAAACCGACCTGTCTGAACAAACGCGAGGGCCGCTTCGCGACCCAACGGGGATAAATCCCCTCACCACAGGTTTCGTGCTCGCCTGAAGATGGTATTGAGTGAACAACATCAGCTTTCACGGGTGGGTTATGCGGTGAAGCGGACCCCAGGCTTGGAACATTCGTCAACGCTCAGCTCAAACACATCCGGGCGCGCATAGTGCCCGACCACATCAAAGTCGTACCGCGCGCGGATCAGGTCGTCGGTGTCGATCTCAGCGGTGAGCAACCCCGCCCCGTCACGCAGCGGCCCCGCCAGAATGTCGCCCATGGGGCCGACGATTACGCTGCCGCCGGCAATCAACGGCCGATCCGCCGGCCAGTTGGCGATCTCCATGCCCAAGGCCTGCGGTGAGTCCTGGACCTGGCACGCGCTGACGACGAAGCAGCGTCCTTCATGGGCGATGTGGCGCATGCTGACCTGCCACATTTCCCGCTCGTCCACCGTCGGCGCGCACCAGACTTCAATGCCTTTGGCGTACATCGCGGTGCGCAGCAGCGGCATCATGTTTTCCCAGCACACCACCGCACCGATGCGCCCGACCTGGCTGTCGATCACCGGCAGCGTCGAGCCGTCGCCCTTGCCCCAGATCAGACGCTCAGTGCCGGTCGGCATCAGCTTGCGGTGTTTGGCGACCAGCCCGGCCTGCGGATCGAACAACAGTGCCGTGCAATGCAACGTGCTGCCGGCGCGCTCAATCACGCCGATCACCAGATTGGCCCCGGTGCGGGCCGACAATCCGGCCAGCGCTTCAGTCTCGGCGCCGGGCACGTCGATGGCGTTGGCAAAATAGCGGGCAAAGGCTTCACGACCTTCCGGCAACCGGTAGCCCAGCTGAGTGCCAAAGCCCTCTCCCTTGGGGTAACCCCCCAGCAACGCTTCGGGCATGACCACCAGCGCGGCACCAGATTCGATAATCGCGTTTTCCCACGCAAGGATCTGTTCAAGGGTCTCGGCCTTGCCGCCGGGCAAGGCGCCGATTTGCAACGCTGCAACAATGGACTTGGTCATGTCTGTCACTCCGAAAGCAATGAGGTGTTGCTCATTCTCAGGCGCCACCGGATCATCAATAAAGCCCGATTCACTGCTGAATGATATGAACCTTATGAATATCGTGACCGTTGACCTCAACCTGCTCAAAGTCTTCGAAGCGCTGCATGAAGAGTCCAGCGCCAGCCGTGCGGCGTTGCGCCTGGGCGTCACGCAATCGGCCGTCAGCGCGGCGCTGCGACGGTTGCGCGAGCTGTATGGCGATCAGCTGTTCGTGCGCACCGGCCGTGGTCTGGCGCCGACGCTCAGGGCCAACCAGTTGAAACCGGTGGTGAGTGACGCGCTGAACAAATGCCGGCAGAGCCTGGCGATGGTCGATCCGGCGGCCAATCATTACGACGGACGTTCGGTCACGGTGGGGTTGTCGGATGATTTCGAGATCGCCTACGGTCGGCGGTTGATCGAGGCCATTGCCCTAAGCGCGCCGAAATTACGCCTGATCTTTCGGCAGACGCACAGTCAGATCGTCGCTCAGGCATTGATGGAGCGCAGCATCGACCTGGCAATCACCGCGGGCGGTTTCACCGAGCGATTGCTCAGCCGCCAAGTGCTGGGGGAAGGCGGTTATCTGTGCCTGGTGGATTCGCTCAGCCTGGCACCGGGGCAACAGGCAATCAGCCTTGAAGAGTTTGTGGCCCGCGAGCACATTCTGGTGTCATCGGGCGGTTTTATCGGGATCACCGATGAGGGCTTGGCAGCGTTGGGGCTGAATCGGCGGGTGTGCGCCTCGACCACGCACTTTGCAGCATTGCCACACCTGCTCAAGGGCAGTCAGGCGGTGGCGACCATTCCGGCCCACGCGGCCAAAAGCATTGCGGCGCTCTGCGGACTGGCGCTGCTGCCCTGCCCTCTGGCCTTGCCACGCTACCCGATCGAACTGGGCTGGCGTACCAGCACGCAACTCGATCCGGTGGTGTTGAAAGTGCGCGAGGCCATTGTCGCGAGTTTTGCCTGAGGCCGGTCTTACTTGGCGGCCATCAAACGGTTCACTTCACTGCGCACCATGTTCGCGAATTCCGGCGGTGACATGGCGTCAAGTTCGGCACGAACCCATTCCGCCCATTTGCCTTTGCGCTTGGCCCGCTCGCCAAACAACCGCGCGGCTTCGCCCTTGGATTTGCCAAGGTTGCTTTGCCAGAGGTCGAACAGACGGGATTTCTCATCTTCAAGCGCTGCGCGCTCAGCCAGGGGTTTGTCGGCCAGATTGAAGCTCATGGGGAGTTACCTGCTGCGTAAAAATAGGCGCCATCTTACACTGTAGGACGAAATGTCTGACTCGGGATTTTTCCTCGACTCACAGTCAGTGCGCAAATTCACTGCAACTTTTTCGGTTGCCGCAGACTCCATTGTTCACTGCCCATTTACCTGCAAGGAGTACCCAATGGCCCGGAAAACAGCCACACAAGTCGCCAATGACCAGATCAAGGATCAGGCATTCAGCGAACTTCAATCCTTGATCGAAGAGTCGGAAAAACTGCTGAAAAGCAGCGCTTCATTAGTGGGTGAGGAAGCAGAGACCCTTCGTGGGCAAATCGCCCAGAAACTCCAGCAGGCCCGGGATTCGGTCACCAGTGTTCGCGACCGCACTAAACCGGTAGTCGACGCGACCGAGACCTACATCGGTGGTCATCCATGGCAAACCGTCGCCATCTCAGCCGGTTTCGGCCTGGTGGTCGGGTTGTTGCTGGGCCGCCGTTAAACGGTCCCGCTTCAATAGCCACACTGCAAAAAGGCGAGCATTGCGCTCGCCTTTTTCTTGTCCGCGTTTTGCTCCGGTTTCAGAGCCCTGCCAGTGCTCGCAAATTCGCCAACGTCTGGGCATCCAGTTGAATGCCTTGGGCATTCGACTTGGTTCGCTGGTGATGACGTCGATCACCCGGCAGGCGTTTGAGCCCCACGCTGTGCATCTGACGCACCAGTTCCTGGCTGCGCTCGGCAAAATTCTGCCCGGCCGCCTTGCTCGGATCGATCACGATCAGCAATTGCCCGGTCCACGGCGTCTTGGCTCCCGGATGGTTCTTCCAGTCGAACTCGAAGGAGAAATTGCCGCCGGTCAGTGCCGCCGCCAACAATTCGACCATCATCGACAGCGCTGAACCCTTGTGCCCACCAAACGGCAGCAACGCGCCACCCTCCAGAATCGCCTTCGGATCCTGAGTCGGCTGACCAAGGCCGTCCACGCCCATGCCCGCCGGCAGGCGCTCACCTTTTTGCGCGGCAATCTGCACATCGCCATGGGCAATGGCGCTGGTGGCCAGGTCAAAGACAATCGGTTCACCGTCAGCCCGGGGCGCGGCGAAGGCAATCGGGTTGGTGCCGAACAACGGCCGGTCGGCGCCGTGTGGCACCACGCACGTCATGCTGTTGACCACGCTCAACGCCACCAGCCCTTCATAGGCAAACGGCTCGACATCCGGCCACAGTGCCGCGAAATGGTGGGAGTTACGAATTGCCAACACCGCAATCCCGGCGCTGCGGGCTTTTTCCACCAACAGTGCACGGGCCGCCGCCAGCGCGGGTTGGGCAAAACCGTTAGCCGCGTCGACCCGGACAAACCCCGATGCAACATCCTCGACCACCGGCACGGCCTGGCCATTGACCCAGCCACTCTTGAGCGTCGAGACATAACCTGGAATACGAAACACGCCATGGCTGTGGGCGCCATCGCGTTCAGCGCCGGCGCAATTCAGCGCCAGGGTCTTGGCGACATCGGCGGAGGTGCCGTGGCGCAGAAAAATTTGCTCAAGCAATAGAACGAGCGCGTCGAAATCGAGCGAGGGGGTGGTCGAACTGACGGCCACTTCGGGCGTTGCGGTCATCTGAAGCTCCAGTTTTATTATTGAATACGGGCACCAGGGGAAACGAGGTTGCATGGCAACCAACAGCAGACGTCGATTAAGCGCTGTTGTACCGGCGTCCTGTCAAGTCTCGAGCGCTTGCTCTTCTCAAGCAATATGTACCGCACCGACGCCTTCCAATGACCGTAGTGTTTTTTCCCGACCTGACGACCCGCGACCAACCGCCGGTCGTAACACTGAGGAAAACACATGACTGATCCCGCCCTGCCGTATTTTTTTGACGAAGCAGAACGTGCCTCCAAGGCTAAACAGCCTGGGGATCGCGAGAAAGCGTTGACGTTCTCGATGGATGATCTGAAGTGGCTGAATAACGTGTACCTGGCCACCCACATCGCCCGCATCATGCAAAAAGACCCGATGTTCGCCTGTCAGCTGTTGCTGCGGGTGACGGGCACCCCGGATATCCCAATAGCCGGAGCCTTCGCCATGAGTCGACCCGACGACGGCGAAGTCACGCTCTACACGCCATGGAAAGGCCTGATCAAATTCGCCGACATGGACGACCTCAACAGCAGGCTCAAGGAGTGGCTGGCGCAGGACACCGGCAAGCGCGAGCTGCTGCGATTTCTCTCCATCGAGCAACGCAGCGCATTGCCCGCTGCCTCCGTACCCGACATTGCAACGGAAGACATCAAAGGCGCGGTCTTCCAGGACCAGCAGCTCATCCTCGACCGCAATCAGGCGCAAAACATCACGACGATGATGGCTGAACTGGTCAAGACGCCGACCCTGCAATCGATGCTCGACGACGCCCTCAGGAATGCGTTGGAAATACCCTTCCCCAAACTGGACCAGCGCCTGACGCGCCTCAAGAGTTATGTCAGGACGATCTCAGCCTTCGACGACGGTGAAGACCAGCATACGATTTCCTCGCACTCACTGATCGATGCGCTGTTGCACTTTTACCTGACCCATCACTGGCCTGCGGGTGATTCCAGGGTTTTTTCCAACCCCGAACACGGCGTGAGCAGCGACGCCGACAACCAAGCCTGGGAGAACGCGATAAAAGAGATCGCGCACAGCTTTACGCCCCATCTGCAAAGCCTGCTCGGCACATTCTGGAATACGGCCATGAGCAACGGGCTGTCACGGCTGGAATTCTTCACCGAGTGCCTGCGCGACACCTTCCACATGAGACTGCTCAACCAGCGTCAACAAGGGACGTTGACGACGCAGGAATACCTGCGACTGATGAATGTCAGCCTGACGCCCGACAGAAGAGACCCGCTTCGTATCGAAAAGGTACGTGTCACCGCGCCCCTCAAGCATTTCGCCGAGCTGGCCTCGACGTTGATGATCGGGAGCGTCAACACCCTGGGCTTTCTGTACACCCCATCCAGAGGTATCGAGGCGACGAGCAATCTGCCAGCCATCAAGAAAATCGTGCTGCAGATGATGAAAAGCGAAGGACATGACGACACGTTATTCAATTTCATGTCGTTGAACGAACGCGAGACCTTTCTTGCGTTCGAGCCAGATGAGCGCGTGATTGAAGGCAAAACGATCGTCGGCCCGGTGTTTAAACAATTGATGGCCGACATCCTGATCAAACAGCGGGATAACCTGAGCCATGCGTTGGGCCTGTACCGCGAAAGTGAAGGCACGCTAAACCCCTATGCCTTGATTGATAAGGCGCTGGACGTCCGGGGATTGATTGATGACCGACTGCTGACCAGCGACGCCGGGGGGCGCTGGAGTACCCGGGTCGACCATCGCCGGAGCGCGCGACCGGCTACTGTGCGCGCCGAGTCGGCCAAAGCCGAACTGGCACTGCTTGATACCGTTGAGCAGGCGCTTGATCAGCGCCTTGAAAACCACCCGGCCATTCCCGCAACAACCAGCACGCTGACCGAGGCGCTGAACCTCGTCAGCTCATCGGTGGCGAGCCTGCAATCGAGTTTTACGCATACCTTGTCAACAGCCTTGCGCAGTGAACTGAAGCTGCGAGCTGTCACCCGCACGCTGGGGCCGACGGAACAGGCCATCGTCAGTACCGTGCTCGATTCCCCGGTACACCTGCAACGCGCGGCATTAAACGGTTTCTTGCCCGATGTCTTCTCCCTGGCATTAAAGGCCGGCGCTGGGACAGACGTGCTGAAACTGGCCAGTTGTTTTTTGCTGACTGAGCGAGGTGGCCTGGACCCTGTGCATTCGGGCAAAGCGATCTTGTGGACACCTGCGTTCGGATTCGAAGCGTTCAAGGCTCTGACGCCGCTGCTGGACGAACTCGATCGACGTCTCAAAGACGATGATCAGCGGACAACCCTTTTAGAAAACCTTGGCCGCAGCGAGCGCTTGCCGGGAACGACTTACACGCTGGCGCCGCTGCAACGGATCTTTGGCCATTTTCTCGATTACCTGCAAAAACCCTATGTCTGTCTGGACGAAACGATGGTCGGCCGCGCGCTCGCCACGAAGCTCCCCGCCACGCCACTCGCCAGCCTTTTGAATCTGGTGGGACTACGCAAGCCCCAGACAGGACTACGCCGCGCCAAGGACATTGCCCAGTCTCTGACAACCCGGCAAAAACTGCCGGCGTGGCTGGCAAAAGCGCCGATCAAAGACTTGATTCTGCAGGGCGAACTGCTGCAGCAATACCTCGATAACGTCAAAGACGACCGGGACTACCTGGCCGGTATTCCGTCACTGCGCCGTACGGCTCACGATGAACTTGAGAAACAGCTCAAGGCAGACACGTTCAACATAGATCCGGATCAAGTCCAGGTCCGTATCAACGCACGCCCAGGCGCTGCGGTCAGGCCGCAAATCCTGACCGATTTTGCGTTGAATCACCTTGAGGATCTGGATAAGGCCCATTTCAAACTGGTGTCGCTGGATGCCACTGTGATTCCTGAGGATATGGACGAAAGCTACATCAGAGACCTGATACGCAACCTGAAACCGGGCGAGCATCAACAAAAGATCTTGAGTGACGCCCTCGCAGACACGGAGGCAAACGCGGGGCGCAGGAAACGGTTCTACACCCAATTACCGTGGCAACTGATGCACTACGCCCACTCGGAAAAACTCCAGGAGCGTCTGAGCGAGACGGGGTTTGACCTGATCCGGCAAGTCATGGACATGCCCGACGCCATCGCCCGTGCGGCAATCGAGGGTGCGAACGCGATCATTCGTCCGCTGGAGTTTCTGGGTATCGGGAACGGGCAGTCGATCAAAGTGCCTGGCGTTTATCTGATCGGTTCCAAGGCCGATAGCAAGGCGCCACACGTGCTTGTCGCGCCTCACAGCCCGCAGCACGGGGTCAAAGAATACGCCAACGAAACACACTTGCTGACGGAACTGAAGAACCAGGGCGGATTGTTGGATTGGGTACTCATGAACCTCCCACAGCCTGACCGCACGCATGTGCAATACCGGATGATGACCACCAGCCCCCAGTTGACGCCGGTCACACTGGCGTCCAATCCAGTCAAAGGTAATCTGTTCAAGCATTTGTTCAATGACAATGCCGCGCTATTGGGGCGATTGCTCGGTTTTCAGTCGGATAACCAGAAGCAACGCGAATGGGCAACCATCAAGCATGTGCTGGGCGAAGATGTGCACGAAGCCTTTTCGTTCTGCATGGGCAAACTCGCTTACCCCCTCACGGTGTGGCGCAGTTATCGCGATATCAAGCAGTCCGCCGAGGACCTCCAGACGCACAAATGGGGCGCGGCGATCAGCGCGTTTATCAGCGGCATTTCACAATTGGCCTCGTTACGCCTATCGCTGGGAGATGAACCGCAGCAACCTTCGTCGCCAGTCGCGCCGGCGACGCAACCCCAAGACACCCGAGTCAAGTGGCAGAACGTCGATATAACGGCACCGGAACGCACTCGTCTGCAGCGTCATGAAAGCCTCGAAGCCGACCTTGGGTCGCTGACACACGACTCTACGCTTGGGCTCTACACGCACCCGACAACCAAAAAGCGCTTCGGGGCAGTCGAGGGCAAAGTCTATCCCGTCGCCAAACATGGCACCCGCTGGCGCATCAGCGACGGAAAAAAAAGGGGGCCTCGACTGCGCCAGAATGTCGCGAAACAATGGATGCTGGACAGGCAATCGTCGGCAGAACGGCCCGGCCTCGTCAAACGGCTGGAAACGGCCCTGACGGTTTGGGAGGGCATGAATGTCGACGCCAATGGCATGCACCGGATCCGCCAGCTGTTTCCGAAGAAGGCGCGTCAGATTGATTCCGCGCAGGACCTGGCGACCACCTATGCCTGGAATGCGTTTCGGAATCTGGAATTGCTCAAATCGACCGATGGAACAGTCACTCCCGTACATCAGCTCATCATGGATTTTATCGACGTGCCGTCGGTGTCAGCGGCCCAGTTGGAAAAACTTGAAAAAGTGGTGGGCGATATTTTTGCAGCGTTGCTGGATCCCTCGCTCAGGAAGCCCAAATCGAAGCGTTTTGTGGTGGGCAGGCTGATCGAAGGGGCGGAACATACGTTCGGCTTTACCGTTCCAACGGATGTAAAACAAAGGATCTATCTGGCAGAAAAATTCTTCGCCCCCGGATTCAATCATTACCGCGAGCATCTTTCCGACACTGCCTTCCCTATCAATACCCATGCCCGAGCGACGACGCTGATTCATGAGCTCGCCCACACTGCCTGCAAGGCCTCGGATATTTCGTACCTTGATTCCGGCAGACCTTTTCCCGATCTGATCGGAACAGCGACCCCGACCGCCAGCGCTCTGAAAAAAGCATTACGCGAACTGCAAAGCACCGCACTGTCGCTGAAGACCCCTCTTACCCGGTTGTTTATGGTCCAGGATCCGGATACCGAGGTGTGGGAGGACCTGGGCAGCACTTCCGGTGAAGATACCGATAGTGTGAGAGAGCATATCCTGGCCTTGACCGGCGCAGAAAACCTGAGCGGTGCCCGCCACATATTCAGGAAAGACCCAATGGCCAGGCTGTCGGTCCAACTTGCAAACGCCGACAGCGTCGCCTGGCTGATCAGTCATCTGGGCCGTCAACTGCACGTCAGCACGCCCTGATGTCAAAAATAATTCCCATTTGATGGTTAATTGCCATGACGGCTGTTCTCGCATGCTTCCCCACAAGGTTAGAATGTGGGAAATCAGGATGAGTCAATGACCGACAATTCTCTCTCGCAAGCCGAATATGACGCCATCACCGATGCCGCTGCGCACTGGTGCATGCGTCTGCACGCCGTGGACTGCACCGCTGAAGAGCGGATCGCCTTCGAACAGTGGCGAGAGGCTCATCCGCTGCATGCGTTCGAGTACGAGGCCATGCTGGAAATCTGGGAAGTCGCGGGGGATTTGCCGCGTCCCGAAGCCGTCGCACCGGTTGCTCGTTTCAAACCTGCCACACCCTGGCGCACGATTGGTATTGCCGCCGCCGTTTGTGCCCTGGCGTTGCCGTTGGCGGCGTACAGCGGCTGGAACATGGGTTGGCTACCAAATTCGTATCAGCACTTCGAAGCCAGCGACACGGTTCGTCAGGTCACCCTGAGCGATGGCAGCCAAGTGGAGTTGAACCTGGACAGCGAGCTGACGTTCAGCAACTACAAGGATCAGCGCCGGGTCACGCTGGAAAAAGGCGAGGCCTTCTTCAGTGTCAGCCACGACCTGGCTCACCCTTTTGTTGTCAGGGCAGCGGAGGGAAGAATTCGGGTCACCGGGACCAAATTCAACGTCTGGATGTACGAGGATCAGGTACGCGTGAACCTGATTGAGGGCTCAGTGCTGGTCAGCAGCAACGATGATCTTCCGGGCGATGGCTTGCGTCTCGGACCTGCCATGCAGGCGCGCTATAAACACGGCGACTTCACCCCGCAGATCAATCAGACCTATCCCAACGACAACGCCCTGGCCTGGCGCAGCGGCAAACTGGTGCTTGATGATCTGTCGTTGAACGATGCCCTGCCGTTGATCAACCGTTACCTGAGCAAACCGATCATGGTCGCTGACCATAGCACCGGCACGATTCGTCTGGGTGGCATCTACAACATCAAGGAACTCAACAACCTGGTGGCTTCCCTGCCCAAAGTGCTGCCGGTCTACCTGACCCGAAACAAGGAAGGTAATCCGGTACTCAATTCGATCCCGCAACAAACCCCGAAAAGCTGAAAAGCCGCAACCCTTAACGGGATGCGGCCTTCTTTATTGCTGAACCACCTTTTCTTAATGAGCGGCCACCTTCCCGGCTTTTTCATCCTGCTCGCGAATCGTCTGCGCCTGGTACTGCGGATCTGACGTGATCTGTTGCTCGGTAAACGGCAACGGGCTCAGCTGCTTCTTCGAAAAGGCCAGGGTCTGATCCCGGGAGTACTTCGACGCCGGATCGCTGGACAACGAGAAGGCCAGCAGACCTTGCGCGTGCGGGCCTTTGTCATCAAAGGTCACCACTTGCAAATAGCTGGTGCCGCTGATGACTTCGAGTTTGCCATCGGTCCTCGGCACACTCTGGATGGCGTTGTACACGCCCAGCGTGCCTGGCCCGCCGTGGATCGGCGTCTGCTGGCCGCCGCTGCTGACCACCTGAATGTCGCCCCAACGGCTTTCATCCTTGAGCCCAAGCTTTTTGACCTGCTCCACCGACGCCAGCATCGCTTCGCGTATGGCCTGGCTCACCTGCGGATTATCCAGCGCCAGCCCGCGCGGTGTGTGTTGCGGGTCTTTCGGATCGAATGCCACTCGCCAGATGTCCGGGACTTGCTGCAACGGTTCCATTACGTTCTGGAAGTGAACAATCCCGAGCCCGCTGTCCAGATTTGCGCTGCGGTCCCACGCCTTGAGGCTCGCACATACCGGCGCGAGCGTGGCGGCATCGGCGCCCAGATCGCCAGCGCAGAACTGCAACAGATCCGGCATCACTTGCCCGGCCTGATAGACCTGATCGTCCATCACCATCCGTTGCAAATCCGCCGCCGAGATCAGGCCGGCCTTGCTCAGCGTGCTCAATCGATCCAGGGCGAAACGCGAGCGCAGCCCCAGTGCCTGGCCTTCCTGACTGATCAGGGGCGAGAAACCGGTGAGCGGCTGCGCCGGGTTGGCCATCCACGCAGAATCATTGGAGTGTTGTACGTAATCCTTGCGCAGCAGCTGCGGCAACTTGTCCGCCGCATAAATACCCTGTTGCGCGGCGTTCGGATCGCTGTCCCACGCGCAAGCGCTGTTGGAGCCGTCGAGCACGATCATCTGCAACCCGATGCGCGGGTCGCTGCACTTGGCCAGTTTGTCGGCGCTGACGTTCGGCACCACCGACAGGTTCATGTACAGCGTTTGCCCCTGACTATCCACCGCCAGGGTGTTGACCCACGGGATGCCTTGAATCTTGTGCACCGAGGCCTGCAAATCCTTGAGGCTGGTGGCCTGATTCATCGCGTACCACTGCTGCAACACCCGGTCGTTTTCCAGGTTGGCATCGCGCAGGCTGTAGGCGTATTGATTGTCCCAGTCGAGTTTGCCGGGCCACTGCACGATCGGACCGAACTGCGAGCTATAGACCACATGAGACACCACCCGGGTCTGGCCGTCGGGCTGTTTCACGTTCACCGTCACGGTTTGCTTGTCCATTGGCAGCGACTTGCCGTCAAGCAGGTAACGAGTCGGATCCTTGGGATCAAGTTGCAGGCGATACAGGGTGAAGTGCTTGGACGTGTCCACCGTATGGGTCCACGCCAGGTGCTGGTTGAACCCGATATTGATCATCGGCAGCCCCGGCAACGCCGCGCCCATCACATCCAGCTTGCCGGGAATGGTCAGGTGCATCTGATAGAAGCGCATCCCGCCAATCCAGGGGAAATGCGGGTTGGCGAGCAGCATCCCACGGCCATTGAACGACCGCTCGCTGCCGACCGCCACCGCATTGCTGCCGCGATCCAGCGCGAACCGCTGCATGCGCGTGGCCGCCAGCTGAAACGACGACCCTTCGCCTGCGGCCTTCGTGACGGCCTTGGGTGGCGTCGCCCCCGCCAGCGCTTCGGCGAACTGCCCCACTCCGCCTTCGACCAACAGGCGGCGAGTCAACTTGACCAGGTCCTGCGAGGTGATATCGCGTACCCATTCGCCTTGGCATTGCTGCGGCAAACCCTGTGCGCGGCGTTCGCTCAGCGAGCGGTTGTAGCCCGCAACATAACCTTCGACCAGATCACGCACTGGTGAGGTTTGCGCCTTCCAGAACCCGGCGACGGCGTCAGGGGTATTGAGCCAGGTGAAGAACAGATCGCTGACCTGGTTTTCGCGCTCCTCGACCGTCAGTTGGTCCGGGCCGAAATAGCGTGAACGCTCGCCATTGACGGTGACAATCTCATTGGCCAGCAAGCACAGGTTGTCCTGGGCGTAGGCGTAACCGATGCCATAACCGAGACCACGCTCGTTTTCGGCACGGATATGCGGCACACCAAAACTGGTGCGGCGAATATCGGCGCTCGCCTCCTCGGGCGTACTGCGCGCGCTTGCCGCAAGACTCAGCCCCACCAACATGCCCGCCAGGCTCAACCTGGTTAATTGCCTGGAAATAATCACGCTCGCTCCTGATCGAAAAGACAAACACCCTGCGTCAAACACGCACCGCGCCTTCCCCTAGGAACGAAATCGACGACAAAAATTTAGGCCCTGAAAGGCGCTTTTCCCAGCCATCTCACAGGCTGCTGACATGCCAGTGACGAATTTTCTACATTCGGGCGTTCATTATTTGGTGTGCTCGTACGTCTTATTCAATGAGAGCACCCATCACATTTCCTGGCCGGCTCGGAAAAGGAGTTTTTGCATGTACAACTCGCAACTGCCAACGGACGGTAGTCACGCGCCCAAGGGTTCAGCCATGAGCTCCGGGGTCTTCAGCCAACAAGGCGAGCGCAATGGCAACGAGCGGATCAGGTTGCTGCTCAAAAGCTATGGACTGCGAACCAGCCTGATTCGACTCAAGGTCATCGACGCCTTGCTGACCGCCGCCGAAAGCGAGCGCAGCCTGGGCGTGCGCGGCGTGCATGGCCACTTGCTGGACCTGGATATCCCCCTGTCCTTTCTCAGTGTGCGAGAAGTGTTGAAACGCTTGTGCAGCGAAGGCGTAATCACGCACAACGCGGACAAAAGCTACAGCCTGCATCCACACGCTGTAGCCCTGCTTCATCGCGACTGATCAGTTCAATGCGTCGCTCAAGGCTTGACCTTGCGACGCATCACGCCATTGATCACCACCACGATCACCGCCACGCCGATGGCGATGTACTGAAACAGCTTCTCGCTGATGACACCTGCGTTTTGCAGATACGAAAGGCCGAACATGATCCCCAGCACCACCAGGGAGATCAGAATCGAGTATTTCAAACGTTGCGACTGAGTCATTGCGAGTTCCTGAACCTGAAAAATGTGTCCGGTTTGTATCTGAAAGCATGCCAAGCCCCTACCTTTGTGCGGGAATGGGACGCTGCAAACGGGGTCTCATGTTACAGCCGATGAAGAGATTTGGCTTTATTGCAGCGATAACCTTGAGGATTTTCAAATGTTACGTCGAATCACGTTGCTGATTCCCCTGATCGCTCTGCTAACCCTTAGCGGTTGCATCGTTTTCCCCCACGGGGGCTGGCACGGTGACCACCATTACGACAGAGGTGGACCTGGTTATTACCAGCACCGTTAAAGCTTCTTCGAAAGTACAAAACTAATCACTTGTAAAAATACAAACGCACTCTGTAAGACTTTTCGATATGCCCGCTTAGTAGCGGGTATTTTCGTGTAGGATTTCTCCTGCACTAATGTAAGTCACTTCACAAAAACTCTCTCTTTTGCTCTCTGACCCGCGCACTAGACGGGCCGCAAAACTTCTGAAATTTGGTGTCTCACTTATCGCAATGAAATTACTCATCGATAATGACTATTCTTGCTCCACCACCTGAGAACTTACTTTATAACTTAAGCCCCCCCCGAAGGAACTCCATGCGCAGCGCCTTGATAACTATAAGCCCCATTCGATTATTCGGGTTTTGCATCGCAATTGCTCTTTTCGAACTACTCACTTATATGGCCAGCGATATGATCATGCCGGCCATGCTAACTGTCACCCAACAACTGAATTCCAGTCCCGAACATGTCCCTTATGCCTTTAATTTGTATTTAGCCGGGGGCGTTCTCCTGCAGTGGCTGATCGGGCCGCTGTCCGATCAGTACGGTCGCCGCAGAATGTTGCTTATCGGTTGCGGGCTATTCGCCCTGGCCTGCGTTGCCACGTTCAACGTGAAAACCATATATGCCTTCAACGCCTTGCGTCTGGTTCAAGGAATGGGGCTGGGGTTTGTCATTGCCGTCAGCTATCCGGCCTTGCAAGAAGTCTTCTGCGAAGCCGATGCAGTAAAAATCATGGCGCTACTAGGGAATGTTGCCCTGCTTTCACCTCTTCTAGGGCCCTTGCTGGGCAGTTTGTTGCTGGAATGGATCTCCTGGCGGGAGCTGTTTTTACTGCTGGGCATCATTGGCGTGCTGACCTGGGTTGCGCTGTTCATCTTCATGCCGGAGACCGTGGGAACTTTGCGCCACGATGGTCAGCGCCTGGCTGCAATGCCCTTTGAATGGCGTGGCACCTTTCGCCGCTATGTCGCTTTACTCACCAACCTGCGATTCATGACGGCCTCTGTTGCACTAGGCGTGATGAGCCTGCCATTGATCGCCTGGATCGGACTGGCGCCACTCCTGCTGATTCAGAACCAGGGGTTTTCGTCGCTTGAGTACGGCCTGTGGCAAATCCCGGTATTTGCGGCAGTCATTCTCGGCAACCTGATACTCAACCGATTGATTGCCAACAATGAGTTGCCACAACTGATTCGATACGCGCTTTGGCCGTTTTGCGGTGGGCTTATCGCGCTGCTCGCCAGCAGTGTCTACGGTGCGTCGACGCCTTTGCTGATCAGCGCCCTGGCGCTTTACGCCATCGGCCTGGGCATGAGCAATGCCGCACTGTACCGGCTCGCGCTATTTTCAAGCGACGACAGCAAAGGCCTGGTCTCGGCCATGATCGGCATGATTTCGATCGCCGTCATGGGCGGCGGCGGCTCGCTGATGGCAGCGGCCGGCGCTGGCGTCAGTCACGAATCCTTCGCCCTGATGGCGGGTGTCGCAGGGCTCTTGTGCCTGCTGCCCTTGCGCCTGTTCCTGCGGCGCGCCCTTCCCCCGCTTGCTGCCTGACCCCACTCGATAGGTCCTTCGATGATCCATTTACCCCACACCGATGCGCTTTGCGCGTTAACGCACCCCTATTGCCTGGATTCCGTGCCTGAAGGCCTGTTCGACCAGGCTATGGGGGAAATAAGCCTGTTTCATTGTCACCACACGCCCGGCTACGAGCGCTGGCTCAATGCTAACGGTCTCGTTGCACGAGACCTGGAGACACTGGATGACTGGTCAAGGCTGCCACCGATTTTCGCCCATTATTTCAAACGTCACTTGTTGTTCGGTCCCACAGGCGAAGACGCGCTGGAGCTGACATCCTCCGGCACCAGCGGCCAGAAGAGTCGCTTGCGCTACGACGAGCGCAGCATGGCCGCCGCCCAAGGGATGGTGAGCCACATTTTTCGCCATTACGGCTGGGACACCCCCGACACCCCTTGCAACTACTTGCTCCTGAGCTACGAACCCAAGGCCGCCATCACATTGGGCACCGCCTACACCGACAAGTTTTTGTGCAGTTACGCGCCGGTCAACCGCGTCGCCTACGGATTGCGCCTGACCGGAGAAGGTCACGCGTTCGATCTGTTTGGGGTGATCCGCGCCTTGCAGGCGTTCGCAGAGGAAGGTTTACCGGTGCGCATTCTCGGCTTCCCCGCGTTCCTTTCCCACGCGCTGCAACACATGGCAGACACCGGCGTGGCGGATCTGCAGTTGCCGGCCGAGTCACTGGTGTTTCTCGGTGGCGGCTGGAAAACCCAGGCGGCGCAGGAAATTCCTTTGTCGCAGTTGTATGAACGGATCAACCGCCAACTGGGTATCGACCTGTCCCGCTGCCGCGACGGCTACGGCGCGGTCGAGCATGCCGTGCCCTATATCCAGTGTGCTCACCAGCATTTTCATGTGCCGGTTTATTCGAAGGTCTTCGTGCGCAATCCATCCGACTTCACCGTCCAGCCCTACGGCCGGCGCGGGTTGCTGGAGTTCGTGTCGCCCTACATTTCTTCCAGCCCCGCGCATGCCGTGGTCATGGGGGATCTGGCGACGCTGCACCCCGGAGCTAGCTGCGGATGCGGCTTGCAGACCGACTGGTTTGAACTGCATGGACGCGCCGGCACGAGCGCCAGCCGAAGCTGCGCAATGGCCGCGTCTGAACTGATTGGAGGAGCCTGATATGTACCTGATCCATGGCGAACTGCGTGACGACGTCAGCCTCGAAACCGCCCTCGGTGAACTGCACCCACAACTGCCACGGCTGCTGAACGCGCCGATTGACAGCGCCACCGTGATCGACGCAGCGGCCCGTTTTATCCTGCAATTGCAGGCTGGCAGGCTGGACGTGCCCCTCGACGACGGTCAACGACTGGGGCTTGTCGACTTCTGCCAACGCAGCAACCTCGTCACCAAGCTTGAGCGAGAGTTGGGTGTGCAACCGCGCTCCCTGCGGCGTATCGATTACCGCCAAGCGTGCTTTGAGAGCTGGCACCCGCTGGGTCTGGTGGTTCACATCACGCCGGGCAATGCGCCGATGCTGGCGTTCTGCGCGGTCGTCGAAAGCCTGTTGGCCGGTAACATCAACTGGCTGCGCCCCAGCTCCAGCGATGATGGATTGACCGCCCGGTTACTCGCGGCGCTGGTGCACTGCGATACCCGCGGCAAGCTGGCTGATTTCATTGCGGTGTTGCCGGTCAGCACTACTCAGATAACGCGACTCTGCACCCACGCTGATGGTGTCGCCGCCTGGGGCGGTGAACAAGCACTCAAGGCGATTCGTCAGCAGATCCCGGCCGGGTGTCGCTTCATCGATTGGGGCCACAGGATCAGTTTCGCTTACCTGTCGCCCGACGCGGCTAGCCCTTCGACGCTGGACGCGTTGGTGGATGAAGTGTGCAGCCTCGATCAACAAGCGTGTTCCAGCCCGCAATGGCTACTGGTGGACAGCAACGATCCGGCGGTTTTGCGGGACCTGGGTGAACGTCTGGCCGAAGCGTTCACACGTCGTGCCTCACACTGGCCGGCGCTGATTCCGACAGACCAGGAGGCTTCGGAGATCACCACCCGCACCGCCATGGCGCGCCTGGAACATTGCTTTGCAAACCGGACTGCTCAGGTCTGGGCCGGCCCCGGATGGAGAGTCATCTGGGATCACAACCAGACGCTCGCGCCCTCGCCGTTGTTTCGCACGTTGCTACTCAAACCGGTGCCGCAACACTTGATCGCCGAGACGCTGTTGCCTTGGCGCACGGTCCTGCAAAGCTGCGCGTTGATTTGCTCACCTGCACAGACGCCCGGGCTGATACGCACGCTGGTCAATGCCGGCGTCACGCGTATCGCCCCGTGCGGTTCGATTCATGACGGTTACCCCGGGGAGCCCCATGACGGCGTCTACGCGCTGTCACGCTTCAGTCGTCGCCTCTCAGTGAGTCTGCCGCCGGAAGCAGTGCCTGGTCGGGCAACGCTCGATGCGCCACCTCCCGCTCCCGATACACGTCACGAACCGATCATGGACAAAACCGCGTTCATGACCCAACCGATCAACGCCTCTGCACAGCTGTATTTCCGTTCCGGCGGTAGCAGCGGCACGCCGGCCCTGGCCGGGTTCAGCTATCACGACTTTCAACGGCAGATGCGCGCCGCGGCTGACGGCATGTTTGCCGCCGGTCTCGACCCATCAACAGACCGGGCGATGAACCTGTTTTACGGCGGCAGCCTGTATGGAGGTTTCTCCAGTTTCACCAAGGTTCTGGAGCAGATGGGCGTTACGCATTTCCCCATGGGCGCGCCGCACAATGATGATTTCAGTGAAATTGCCCAGCTGATTGTGGACCACCGAATTACCGTGTTGATCGGCATGCCAAGTACGTTGCACCGCCTGTTTTTCAACGAACAAAGCCGACTTCGCGCGTACGCCGGCATCAGCAAAGTGTTCCTCGGTGGTGAGCACCCCGGCGAGGCCAGCCTGCGCCTGATGGAAAGCTGCGGGGTTTTGACGATTCGCTCGGCGATCTATGGCTCGGTCGACGCCGGCCCGCTGGGGCATGCCTGCACGGCGACCGAGGACGGCGTCTTTCATTTGATGTGCGACACACAGCATCTGGAAATCGTGCATCTCGAACACGATGTGCCGGTGCAGGCCGATGAGGTCGGCCGGTTGCTATTCACCTCCCGCGCCCGGCAAGGCCAAAGCGTGCGCCGGTACGACGTTGGCGACACCGGGCGCTGGATACCCGGAGCCTGTCCGTGCGGGCTCGACTCTCCGCGATTCGAATTGCTGCAGCGTCACGGCAAGCTGATTCGCATGGGCACGGAATTCATTTCTCCGTTGGCACTACAGGAGAGTGTCGGCTTGCCTGTTCAACTGGTCCTGGACCATGCCCTCGATGGCCGGGAGCGACTGACGGTTCTAGCGAACCTGAATGCCGACAAGGTTTATGCAAACTTGTTGAACCATGAAGCATTGGCCAATGCCGTGAACGCTGCACTGTTAACGGTGGAAGTTCACCAGTGCGCTGAATCCGGGTTCACCAGAAACAAACACAGCGGGAAAACACCGTTAGTTATCGATAACAGGAAATAAACCTGTTGCCAGTTTTTCAACCGTAGAAACGCCTGATAATAAGAGAACCCGGTGAACACACCTTATTCGCTTGAACAACTCGTGAATTACATAAGGCAACACTCAAACTTCTATCGCAAACACCTGCAACACTTGCCATTGGAAGGAAACACTTTAAAAGACCTTCCATTAACCAATGTTGCCGACTATTGGGCAGACAGTAACGATCTAACTGAATGGCCCGTACTGACCGGACAGATCAGTAACGGGCTGGTGTTCAAAACGGGGGGTTCAACCAGCCACGGCAAACTATCGGTGTATTCCAAGGATGAATGGCAAACGTTGGTCAGCACGTTCGGCGACAGTATTTCCTGCCAACTGAAAAACGGCGACCGCGTCGCCAATCTGTTCTTCAGCGGCGATCTCTACGCCAGCTTTCTGTTCATCCACGACTCGCTGACGCACGTCAAACGGTCTATCTGTGAGTTTCCGTTCACTGGCGAAGTCAGCATGGATGTCCTGGCGGATGCGCTGGATCAGCACCGGATCAACGTGCTGGTCGGCGTGCCGGCGCAGTTATTGCGCTTTGCGGCCTACCTGAACCAGCATCAGCGGGTTCTGTGTGGGGTTGAAACGTTGCTGTACGGCGGCGAAAGCCTGTTCGGCCCGCAAATGGCAATATTCACCCAGGTGTTTCCCAACGTGCGCATCGCCTCAATCGGCTATGCCAGCGTCGATGCGGGTCTGATCGGGGCGACGAGCCGAGACTGCGCCCTGGGCGAGCATAGGGTGTTTGAACCGCAGACTTTGCTGGAAATCGTCGATGAACTCACCGGCGAAGTCATCGAAGAATGCGACCGTACTGGAGTGTTGGTGGTGACCAACCTGACACGCCGACTGATGCCACTGCTGCGTTATCCGGTGGGCGACCGCGCCTGCTGGCGTGAGCCAGGCACAACCCCGATGCGCAAATTCGCCCTCAAGGGACGTAGCGCCCATAGTCAGCGGGTTCGGGTGGGGTCTATGTCGTTGTTGATCGACGAAATTCTGCAGATCGTCCAGCGCGTTGCCGATACCGATCAGTGGCAATTGCGCATCGAACATGACGGCTACAAGGACATCGTCAGTGTGAAATGGGTGCCCGGCGCTCAAGCACTGACCACCGCTGCGATGTGCCAGGCGCTGTATGCAGCGCTTGTGACCCACTATCCCGCGCTCGAGCAACTGAATCGCGAAGGGTTGCTGGAGCTGCGGGTGCTGTCCTGCCCTGCCACCGAACTGAAGCTTCACCCTCGCTCGGGAAAACAGATGCGGGTCTTGGATTTGCGCACCTATGACGCGCCATCACTGGAGACTGCGTGATGTCTCACCTGATTTTTCGACGCTTTCGCCCTTCCGACGCCCGCGCCGTGAGCGAGCTGTTTCGTGAGGTCTATGGCGATCATTACGTTCAACCGGATGTTTACCTGCCGAACATGATCAGCCAGCACATTGCCGACGGCCGCTGGAAATCGATGCTGGCGGTGGACGACGTAAGGGTTCTCGGGCATGCCGCGTTGTGCCAGGAAGTGTTCCCGCAAACTGCGGAACTGGCGCTCAGCGTGGTGCATCCCGCCGCGCAGGGGCAAAGTATCGCGACCCGCCTGGGCCGGGAGTTACTGTTGCAGGCCGGACCACTGGGCTTCAAGAGTGTCGTGATCAAACAAGTGACCCACCACCCGTACACTCAACGCATGGCTGCAAACATCGGCTTCCACAGCACAGGCGTGCTTCCCGACTACGTCCCTTCGCCCTTCGGCGAGCCGCACCCGGAAACCATTGTGATGGGTTGCTACGTGGTTGAAGGCCACGCGCGCCCGCTCCCTGACATTCCCTGGCCTGAGCGCTATCGAGGGTTTATGCAGCACCTGTGTTCGCTGTTCGGGACTCATCCGCAAATACCAGCACCACCTTCGATGCCCTTGCAGATCAAGCAACATCATCACCGCTTCGACATGGTCGTTCAGCGCTTGAGCAAACGCCTGCTCGACCAGATCCGGCAATTGCCCGGTCACTGGATGATCTCGACCCGGGTTGCGTTATCACGGCACTTCACCGAAGACCTGCGCAGTTTGACGCTGCTGGGTTTCACCTTCACCGGGTTGATGCCCGCACCCGGCAATCATGGATGGTTCGCCCTGTTTCATAGAGGAGCGCAGCCTCGATCCCTCAACCTGCATTGCCCCTACATGCAACAGCTGCACGACGACTTGCAGCGCAATACCGAAACACTGGCCAGCGCTCGCTCAGCTGCTTGAGTCTTTTCTGTGAAAGTCATTGCCCGGCTGCGCGCAAAGCTCCACCAGCCAGTCGACAAACACCCTTACCCGCCGGGACAACTGGCGGTGTGGGGGATAGAGGGCCGTCAATGGCATTCCGGGGGGCGGCGTCGATTTCATGATTTCGCACAAACGCCCTTCCTTCAATTGACGGGCAACGTGGTAGTACGGCGTCTGCACCAGCCCGTAGCCTGCCTCGCAGGCCGCAATGTAACCATCAGCACTGTTGACCGAGACATGCTTGGGCAGATCTACCTGGCGGATTTGATCGTTGATCATGAAGTCCAGGCCGAAGCGTTTTCCGGTTGCACTGGAGAAGTACTCCACCATCCGATGGCCCTCGAGGTCCGCCAGGGTTTGGGGGGCGCCGTAATGCGCCACATAATCGGGGCTGGCGCAGGTCACCTGATCGAGCATGACCAGCGGCCGCGCCACCAGTGAGTCATCCAGCGCCGAACCGCCGCGCAGCACACAATCGACGCCTTCACGAATCAGGTCGACAGGTCGGTCATTCAAGCCGATGTCCAGTTCGATCAAGGGATAGCGACGGGTGAAGTGCGGCAATGCGGGAATCACGATCAAACGCCCGATCCCGGACGGCATGTCCACTCGCAGCAGGCCTTTGGGGTTCTGGCGAGCGGCGGAGAACACTGCTTCGGTTTCCTCCAGATCAGCCAGCAATCGCACGCATCTCGGGTAGTAGGCCGCACCGTCGAGGGTCAGGCTGATTTGCCGCGTGGTCCGTTGCAACAGTTGCACACCAAGATGCGCTTCAAGCTGCTTGATCAGGATGGTCACCGAAGCGCGGGGCAACTGCAGGCTGTCTGCCGCTTTGGCAAAGCCGCCCAACTCGACGATTCGGGTGAACACGCGCATGGCGTTAAAGCGGTCCATTGGTCAGAGCGCTCCAAGTGATTGTTTAGAATTTGCAAACAGTGATAGCAGTTTTAGCCGGTTTATCTTGTTTCTGTCGAGGTCAACACTAGGGGCTTACACCACAGGGAGTTGATTTCATGCAAACACGTCAATTGGGCAAAAATGGCCCGCAGGTTTCTGCCATCGGTCTGGGCTGCATGGGCATGACCGATTTCTATACCACCGGTGT
The DNA here is from genome assembly GCF_003151075.1 of Pseudomonas sp. 31-12. NCBI lineage: Bacteria > Pseudomonadati > Pseudomonadota > Gammaproteobacteria > Pseudomonadales > Pseudomonadaceae > Pseudomonas > Pseudomonas sp. 31-12. Next base: position 3,223,134 of record NZ_CP029482.1, on the reverse strand, counting down.
CGACACCCGCGAAGCCACCGCCACCCTGCACCGGGCGCTGGAACTGGGAATCAATTTGCTCGACACCGCTGACATGTACGGCCCGCACACCAACGAAGAACTGATCGGCAAGGCCATTGTCGGCAAGCGCGCGCAGGTGTTCCTGGCCAGCAAGTTCGGCATCGTCCGCGATCCGTCCAATCCCGGTGCCCGGGCCGTCAACGGTCGCCCGGACTACATTCGCGACTCTATCGACGGCACGCTTAAACGCCTGGGCGTTGAAACCCTGGATTTGTATTACCAGCACCGCATCGATCCGCAGGTGGCCATCGAGGAAACGGTCGGCGCCATGGCCGAGTTGGTCAAAGCCGGCAAGGTGCGTTATCTGGGCTTGAGTGAAGCGTCAGCCGACACGCTGGAGCGCGCACACAAGGTTCATCCCATCAGCGCCCTGCAAAGTGAATATTCGCTGTGGAGCCGCGATCAGGAAGAAAATGGTTGCCTGGCAGCATGTCAGCGCCTGGGCGTTGCCTTCGTCCCTTACAGTCCATTGGGTCGAGGTTTTCTGACGGGCGCACTGAAAAGCGCGGATGACTTCGCCGCCGACGATTACCGTCGCTTCAGCCCGCGCTTTCAAGGGGATAATTTTGCGAAGAACCTGTTGCTGGTGCAGCAAGTGCAGGCCCTGGCCGCCGACAAAGGGGTGACGGCGGGCCAACTGGCGTTGGCCTGGGTGCTGGCGCAAGGTGATTATCTGATCCCGATTCCGGGGACCAAACAGCGTAGATACCTTGAAGAGAATGTTGCTGCACTGGAGGTAAAACTCAGCCGTGACGAGTTGCACGCGCTGGAGGCGATCTTCCCGGCCAATGCCACCGCTGGCTTGCGCTATCCAGAGGAAGTCATGAAGTTGCTTGAGCGGTAGCCAGGCCTGGCCCACTCAGCCTGAGTGGGCCAGCACACCTAGCGTCAGGCCTTGGAGCTGACGCCACCATCGGTAGGAGGCACCGTCGTGCCATTGCCCTTGCCGTAAGTCTGCAAGTTCTGCAGTACGTAGATTGCGGTCTTGAACTCCGGGATCAGGCCAGCGGAATACTTGTCGCCCTTGATGCTGTTGCTCTGGATGGTGTCCAGTTGCGTGGCGAAATACTCCAGCGCATTGAATTTTGCATCCGGGTCTTTCTGCACGCCGAACCGGTCAAACTTGTCGCCGGCATTCATCAACGTCATCCACGTGATGTCGGAAATCAGTCCCTTGCCTCTCAAAAAGGAACTGAGATTGCCCAGTTGTTTGGCGGAGACATTTTCCGGATCGAAACCTTTTACGTTTCGATGGATTTTCATTGCATCCATTTTCGCCGTGCTCAGCGCGTTTGGATTGCTCCCCACCAGTGACAGCATTTGCTTGATCCGGGCGCTTTGCTTGATAGGCTTGCCGCCGCCCGTATCCTGAACCAATAAACCTGCCTTGGATGTCCAAGCCCCGGCGTAGCCGATAGTCATGATTGCACTCCCGACGGCGTGACCATAAAAACTCCTTGTTAACCCCGATTTAGAGCGGCCAAGTATCAGCGTGGCAACTTGCCATACCAACAAGTATTTGCGGTTTTTACAATTTTCGTACATTCACGATACAAAGCACCAAGTGCCTTGATTCATTGGTCTATACCAACTCGCCGTCATTGGACTGGCAACTGATCAGCCTCGTTTGTATCCACATCGACACCTTCATGACCCGACCGTCCGTCACCCCGCCCGCATCTTGTACGTTCGTACCTAAAGCTCGTCTTTCGCAGGCCGATAGCCCTTCGAAGCGCCGATCTTTTGATCGAAAACCACAATAAAAACGCTGCACAAGGACCGGTCCCATGCCCGCATTCCGCACCATCCAGGCTCGCTACACGCTGTTTCTGGTCCTGTTCATCCTGCTGTTGTTTGTCCTGACAGTGGTCGGCATCAGCCAGTTGGTCGCGCCTAAACTTCGTCACACCGAAGAACAGGTCGCCCTCAACCGCATCGCCGAAGTGGCCGAGCAAATCCAGGGCGAACTGAACAAGGTTCAAGCGCAACAACGCAGCATCACCCAGACCATTGCGTTGCTCGACAGCGCCGCCATCGACACCGTCCTGCCGGGACTGGTCGATCAGTACGGCGAGTTGAAAGTGTTCGGTGGCGGGATCTGGCCGTTGCCCGGCCAGCGTGAGGCCGGACGCAACAAGTTCAGCACCTTCTGGCACCGCGACGCCTCGGGCAAGCTGGCGGTCAATACCTTCTGGAACAGCGACGCGGCCCCCAACTATTACGACCAGACCTGGTACAAGGGCGGCATGCAAACCCCGCGAGGCCAATGCGCCTGGGCCGCGGCCTACAAAGATGACGCCAGCGCCGAGCCACGCACCAACTGCGCCATGGCCATTCAGAAAAATGGTGCGGCGTATGGCGTCTCGACCATCGACGTGACCCTGGGCTTTTTCAATGACCTGATCGCGCGCAAGGAAAAAGACCTCGGCGCGCAAATGCTGATCGTCGAGGCCGACGGCAAGATCATCAGCAACAGCTCGCGGATCAATGGGCCGATTGTGCTGAAGAACATCAGTGAACTGGCCGGCAACTCGCCATTCGCCAGTCAAGTGAAGGCCGGCCTGCAAAACCGTGATCAGTCGCAGCGTGTCGAGTTCGACAACAACGGCGAAGCCAACACCTTCTTCATGCGCCCGATCGAAGGCACGCCGTGGTTCCTCGCCACCGCCCTGCCGACCAAGCTGATCACCGCCCAGCGTGACGACGTGCTCAGCACCTTGAGCCTGCTGCAAATTCCGATGGTGATCCTGCTGGTGTTGCTGCAGATCTACGCGATTCGCCAACTGATCCAGCGCATGAAAATCCTCAAGGCCAACATCGACGCCCTGTCCGCTGGCGATGCCGATTTGACCAAGCGCATCACCATCCGCGCCGAAGACGAACTGGGCGCCATCGGGCACTCGGTCAACGCGTTCATCATTTATCTGCAGAACATGATCGGCGAAGTCACCCAGGCCACCGGCGCCATGGCGTCCAGCCTCGACAACCTGCAACGCACCTCGGCCCACACCAGCCAGATTCTGGTGCGACACGCGTCTGAAACCGATCAGACGGTGACGGCGATTACCGAGATGAGTTCGACGGCTGAAAGCGTCGCGCAGAATGCGGCCGAAACCGCGGCCTTCACCCAGCGCGCCAATGAAAACGCCGACCGTTCGCGGGTCGTGGTCGGAGAAGCGTCCAGCAGCGTGATCGCGTTGATCGACGAGGTGGCGAGCGCTACTCATAAAGTCGAAAGCATGCAAGAGGATGCGCAGCGCATCACCGAGATTCTCGGGGTGATTGGCGCGATTGCCGGGCAAACCAACTTGCTGGCGCTCAACGCCGCCATCGAAGCAGCCCGGGCCGGTGAGCAAGGTCGCGGTTTCGCGGTGGTCGCCGATGAAGTCCGCGCCCTCGCCGCTCGCACCCAGGCCAGCACCTCGCAAATCAATGAAATGCTCAAGCGCCTGACCCAAGGCGTGAGTTCGTCGGTGAGCGCCATGGAAAACACCCAGGCCAGCTGCCAGTCCGCCGCCGATGCCACGGCGCGGGTCAACACGGGGCTGGATGAAATGGCCGGCTCGGTCAGCCACATCAACAGCCTGAGCACGCAGATCGCCACCGCTGCCGAGCAGCAAAGCGCGGTAACCGAAGAGATCAACCGCAGCATGGTGCAAATCCGCCACATGGTGGATGAGCTGGTGAAAAGCGGCCAGGCCAGTGAGCTCAACACCCAGCAACTGCTGCAAGCCAACGCGCGCGTCAGCTCGATCATGGGGCGATTCAAGGTGCGTTGACTGCTGCCCGATGACACAAGCTCCCTGTGGCCAGGGAGCTGGTGTAGTAAAAGGTTGTGGTGGTACGGAGCTTTTGTGGCGAGGGGATTTATCCCCGTTCGGCTGCGCAGCAGTCGTAGATTTTTTGGGGCCGCTTCGCTGCCCATCGGGGATAACTCCCCTCACCACAACAGCCCCCTTCAACACAATGGCTCAGCGTTTGCTGTATTACTTCGAAACAACCTCGTATCTCTTCGCCGCGAAAAATGGTCAAAATGCATCTTTTTGGCCGCCACCCCGAGACGAAATCCCCATGCGAACCCACCTGCGTCTGGTCGCCCTGAGCGCCCTTTTCATCTCCTCCCTGGCCCAGGCCGCCGACCTGGTCCCGATCGAAGTCCACCGTGACGCCAACTGCGGCTGCTGCAAAAAATGGATCAGCCACCTGGAAGCCAATGGCTTCAAGGTTGAAGACCACGTCGAATCCAACATGAGCGAATTCAAGCAACAGCACGGCGTGCCTCCACGCCTGGCGTCGTGCCACACCGGCCTGATCAACGGCAAATTCGTTGAAGGTCATGTGCCGGCGGATCAAGTCCTGGCCTTGAGCAAACGCGATGACCTGCTGGGTGTTGCGGCACCGGGCATGCCCATGGGCTCGCCGGGCATGGAAATGGACGGCATGAGCGATGCCTACCAAGTGATCGGCCTGAAAAAGGACGGCACTGATGTGGTGGTGGCGGACTACCCGGCCCATTGATCGGCGGCGCCTACATCGGGCTGTTTTTTGCGGCATTCGGTGCCGCGACCTTGCTGCCTTTGCAATCCGAAGCGCTGCTCGTGGGCCTGTTGCTCAGCGAGCAGTACTGGCTGTGGTCGCTGCTGGCCGTCGCGACGCTGGGTAATGTCCTCGGCTCCGTGGTCAATTGGTGGCTCGGCTGTCGCCTCGAACGGTTTCGCGACCGACGCTGGTTTCCGGTCAGCCCGCGCCATCTGGAACAGGCCCGAAAACACTATCAACGCTATGGTCACTGGTCATTGCTGCTGAGCTGGGTGCCTATCATCGGTGACCCGCTGACGCTGGTGGCCGGCGTCATGCGCGAGCCGCTGGGTCGGTTCCTGCTGATCGTGACCCTCGCCAAAGGTGCTCGTTACGGGGTGCTGGCCCTGGCCACGCTGGGCTGGATCGGTTGAACGATCAGCGGTGGCAATTGCCTGTGTTTAATGTCGCCCTAATCATGCCGATCCAGCATCGGCCGTTTCCTACGGAGTCCACCCATGTCCCTTGCTCTTTCGCGCTGGTTGCCCGGCCTGTTCCTGACGGCTGCACTGCCTGTTCTGGCCCACGCTGAAGGCCCGGAATACGGACCGGAACTGCAAGGATTCGAGTACCCCTACACGGTCAAGCATTTCGCGTTCGAATCCCAGGGCAAATCCCTGCAGATGGGTTACATGGACGTCGCCGCCCACGGCAAGGCCAACGGGCGCAGCGTGGTGTTGATGCACGGTAAAAACTTCTGCGGCGCCACCTGGGACAGTTCGATCAAAGCCCTGAGCGAAGCCGGTTACCGGGTTATTGCGCCGGACCAGATCGGTTTCTGCACCTCCAGCAAACCGGACAACTATCAATACACATTCCAGCAACTGGCGACCAATACCCAGCAACTGCTCAAAGCCCTGGGCATCCAGAAGGCCAGCGTGCTTGGGCATTCCACCGGCGGCATGCTCGCCACGCGGTATGCGCTGCAATACCCCGATCAAGTCGAGCAACTGGCGCTGGTCAATCCCATTGGCCTGGAAGACTGGAAAGCCCTCGGCGTGCCGTATCGCACCGTCGATCAATGGTACGAGCGCGAACTCAAGCTGAGCGCCGACGGCATCCGCACTTACGAACGCAACACCTATTACGGCGGCCGCTGGAAGCCTGAATTCGATCGCTGGGTCGACATGCTGGCAGGCTTGAACAAAGGCCCGGGGCACACGCAAGTGGCGTGGAACTCGGCGTTGATCTACGACATGATCTTCACCCAGCCGGTGTATTACGAGTTCAAGAACCTGAAGATGCCGACGCTGTTGCTGATCGGCACGTCCGACACCACGGCCATCGGCAGTGACATTGCCTCCCCGGAGGTCAAGGCGAAGCTCGGTCATTACGACGTGCTCGGCAAGCAAGTGGCGAAACTGATTCCCCAGTCCACCCTGGTTGAATTCCCCGGCATGGGCCACGCGCCGCAAATGGAAGAACCGGCGAAATTCCACCAGGCATTGCTCGACTGGCTGAACAAAACCAATCCCGTGCGTTAATGAGGTAAGGCTGATGGCTGTGCAGATTGCGGTGATCGATGATTGGCAGGACGTGGCCCGTGATGTGGTCGACTGGTCGGTGCTGGAGAGCCTCGGCGAGGTGAGTTTTATCCACGACTACCCTGCCGATAACGCAACACTGGCTGAGCGTCTGGGCAAGTTCGAGGTGATCTGTGTGATGCGCGAACGCACCCGGTTCGATGAAGAGCTGCTGCGTCAGTTACCAAAACTCAAACTGCTGGTCACCGGCGGCATGCGCAATGCCGCGCTGGACCTCAAGGCCGCCGCAGCACTGGGCATCCAGGTCAGTGGCACCGACAGCTACAAACACGCCGCTCCGGAACTGACCTGGGCGCTGATCATGGCCGCAACCCGCAACCTCGTGGTCGAAGCCAATGCCCTGCGCGCCGGGAAATGGCAGCAAGGCCTGGGCGGCGATTTGCACGGCAAGACGCTGGCGATCCTCGGCCTTGGCAGCATTGGCAAACGTGTCGCGCAGTTCGGTCAGGTGTTCGGGATGCGGGTGATCGCGTGGAGCGAAAACCTCACGGCCGAACGCGCCACCGAAGCGGGCGTGACCTATGTCAGCAAGCAAGAGCTGTTCGAACAGGCTGACGTGCTGTCGGTTCACTTGGTGCTCAGCGACCGCAGCCGGGGACTGGTCGACGCCCAGGCGCTGGCCTGGATGAAACCTTCGGCGCTGCTGGTCAACACCGCCCGCGGCCCGATTGTCGATGAGACGGCGCTGATCAAGGCGTTGCAGAAGAATCGGCTGGCGGGGGCTGCGCTGGATGTGTTCGACGTGGAGCCTTTGCCGGTGAACCATCCGTTCAGAACGCTGGACAATGTGTTGGCGACGCCGCATGTCGGGTATGTCAGCCAGCAGAACTACCATCAGTTCTTTTCACAGATGATCGAGGATATTCAGGCGTGGTCGGCGGGCGAGCCGATTCGTTTGCTCAGCTGAAACCGAGTTATCGTTCATCGCGGGCAAGCCCGCTCCCACAGGATTTACGCAATCCCTGTAGGAGTGAGCCTGCTCGCGATGGGGCCCTCAGCCCCCACACACCTCGCACCGCAATGGTGCATTTGGCTCCAAACCACGCCCATTTCCCTGACTGGCCAGTCCCGTTTTGACCCACTCTGAAAAATAAACCTGCCCTTCGTCGGTGCGTTTCCCCCTACAGGCGCTGTGCCTTTACCCTCTTTCCACCGATTGTCGAACAATTTCGCCACTTGACCTGCCCCGCTCTAGGATCTGGCCTAGACTCATTTTCGCGAGGTAAAACCGGTCAGTCATCTGGCGGTAAGAAACTCGAAACTTTTGGTCCTGACCGGGGGTCAGGTTAAAGGTAGGGCCTTAGCGACTGGTGCATTCCTTGCAAAGGCCCCTCCACCCTTTCTGCATTAGCGCATGGGGCAGCATTGCTCACCGATGCGAAGCGCATTTGCGCCCGGCCACAGGATTTGGCCACGAACACCGTTTGTGCCGGACCTGGAATTAGATCAACAACACGGGAGATTCATATGATTAGTGCGGCTTTAGATATTCAGGGAGAGCGTGCTCATCAGCAGGTCGGCGAATCGAGCGCCGTGAATGCTCCGAGCGCCCAATCGATCAGCGTACCGGGCACCAAGACGCTGACACCGGCTGCCAGTCAGAACCCGAATAGAAAGAAGGTGTTGTTCGTCACCTCCGAAATTGCCGATCTGGTCAAGACCGGCGGTTTGGGTGACGTGTCCGCAGCCCTGCCCCGAGCGATGGCGCTGCTGCACGATGTGCGGGTGCTGATCCCCGGTTACCCGCAAGTGCTGAACAGCGAAAACCCGATTCACATCATCGGTGAACTCGGTGGGCATGCCGCACTGCCGCCCTGCAAGATCGGACGCATGGACATGCCGGACGGTCTGGTCATTTACGTGTTGATCTGCCCCGAGCTCTACGAGCGCGAAGGTTCGCCTTACGGCGCCAACAACGGCCGCGACTGGCCGGACAACCACATTCGTTTCGCCCGCCTGGGCCTTGCCGCCGCCGATATTGCCGCCAATCTTGCACAAATCCACTGGTGCCCGGATCTGGTGCATGCCCATGACTGGCCGGCCGGCCTGGCGCCTGCCTACATGCACTGGCGTGGACAGCGCACCCCGACGCTGTTCACCATTCACAACCTGGCCTATCAAGGTGTCACCAGCCTGGGTTCGTGCCCGGAACTCGGCATTCCCAACCATGCCTTACAACAGGAAGGCATGGAGTTCTACGGCAAGATGTCGTTCCTCAAGGCTGGCATGGCCTATTCGAGCCACATCACCACCGTCAGCGCCACCTACGCCCAGGAAATCACCACGCCGGCCTTCGGCTGCGGTCTCGACGGCTTTCTCGCCGCCAAGACCCAGCAAGGTCTGCTCAGCGGTATTCCCAACGGTATTGATGAAAGCTGGGACGCCGCCACCGATCCGCATTTGTTCTGCCCGTTCAGCATCGGCGACTGGGATGGCAAAGCGGTCAACGCCGCCCATGTCCGTGAGCTGTTCGGCCTGGAAGACTCCGAAGGCCCGCTGTTTGCGGTGGTCTCACGCCTGGTCTATCAAAAAGGCCTGGACCTGACCGAAGCGGTCTCCGAATACATCGTCGAAAACGGTGGCCAGATCGCAATCATCGGTCGAGGCGAGCCGGAAGAAGAACAAGCCATGCGTGAACTGGCCCTGCGCTTCCCCGGGCAAATCGGCGTGCGCATTGGCTTCAATGAAACCGACGCCCGTCGCATGTTCGCCGGCAGTGATTTCCTGCTGATGCCGTCGCGTTACGAGCCTTGCGGCCTGAGCCAGATGTATGCCCAGCGCTTCGGTTCGCTGCCGGTGGCGCGCAACACCGGCGGCTTGGCCGACACCATTGAAAACGGCGTGACCGGTTTCCTGTTCGACGAATCCACCGTCGAGAGCTACCAGGAAGCCCTGAGCCGCGCGTTCAAGGTGTTTGCCTTCCCCGGCCTGCTCAACGCCATGCGGTGCCGCGCCATGGCCGCACCTTTCAACTGGTGCAAGGCGGTAGAACCCTACGCCGAACTCTACGAACAACTTGTCGCCAAAGCCCTGGGTAAATCGGGCAGGCAGTAAAAAAGAGGTTTTCACCGATGCCGTTACGGACCCTTGAGACCTGGCCCCACGGCGCAATCATGCTGGACGCAGAACACACGCGTTTTGCCTTGTGGGCGCCAGATGCGTTTTACGTCAGTGTCGAACTGGAAGATGGACAATCCTTGCCGCTACTGCCTCAGGCTGATGGCTGGTTCGTGATCAAGACCCGCTGCCCGGCGGGTACGCGTTACCGTTACAACATTGATGGCGAACTGGAGGTGCCGGACCCGGCCTCCCGGGCGCAGGCCGGCGATATCGGCGACCAGAGTGTGGTGGTCGATCCCCTCGCCTATCAATGGCAGAACAGCGCCTGGACCGGTCGGCCCTGGAATGAGGCCGTGATCTATGAATTGCACGTCGGTGCACTTGGCGGCTTCAGTGAGGTCGAGCAGCATTTGGCGCGGCTGGTCGACTTGGGCATCACCGCGATCGAACTGATGCCGCTGGCGCAGTTCCCCGGCGACCGCAACTGGGGCTACGACGGGGTTCTGCCCTACGCGCCCCAAGCCTCCTACGGCACTCCCGAACAACTCAAACACCTGATCGACACCGCCCACGGCCATGGTCTTGCGGTGATTCTCGACGTGGTCTACAACCACTTCGGCCCGGACGGCAATTACTTGCATCACTACGCCAAGGGCTTCTTTCGCGAAGACAAGCACACGCCTTGGGGCGCAGCCATCGACTTCCGGCGGCGCGAGGTGCGGGACTTCTTCATCGACAACGCGCTGATGTGGCTGCTGGAATACCGCTTCGATGGCTTGCGCCTGGATGCGGTGCACGCCATCGAGAGCCCGGACTTTCTCCAGGAACTGGCGCAACGGGTCCGGCAACAGACCGATCCGGCGCGGCATGTGTGGCTGACGGTCGAGAACGAACACAACCAGGCCAGCCTGTTGGAAGAAGGCTTCGACGCGCAGTGGAACGATGACGGGCACAACGCGTTGCACGTGTTGCTGACCGGTGAAACCGACGCCTATTACGCCGACTATGCCGACAAACCCACCGAACAATTGGCGCGCTGCCTGAGTCAGGGCTTCGTGTTTCAGGGCCACGTGACCCGCCACGGTACAACCCGGGGCGAGCCCAGTGGTCACTTGCCGCCCAGCGCGTTTGTGCTGTTCTTGCAGAACCATGACCAGATCGGCAATCGTGCCTTCGGCGAGCGGCTGCATCAACTGACCGACCTCGACGCCTTGAAAGCCGCTACCGCGCTGTTGTTGCTGTCACCGATGATTCCGCTGATGTTCATGGGCGATGAATTCGCGGCCGAGGAACCGTTCCTGTTCTTTACCAGCCACCACGGTGAACTGGCGGAACTGGTTCGTGAAGGACGACGTAATGAATTTGCAGCCTTCAGCGCCTTTACTGATCCTCATAAACGCGAACAGATCCCCGATCCGAACGCGCAACAGACCTTTGAAGCGTCGCGGCCGAAACTGACCGCCACCCGGAAATCGGCCATGCAGGGCCTGTATCACCAGCTGTTGCGGATTCGTCATGACCACATCATCCCGCATCTGCCGGGGGCCCAGGCCCTGGGGGCCGAGGTGCTGGCCGAAGGTGCGGTGACGGCGCGCTGGCTACTGGGTAATGGCCGACAGCTGCGCATTGACCTGAACCTCAGCGACACGCCAGTGGTCCACTCCCCACAGGCCGACGCCAGGTTGTTGTTCGAAACTCCACCTCAGTCCGCCGGCCTGTTGGAACAGGGCACCCTTGCCCCGTATTGCGCGCTAGTCAGCCTCACGGCCGCAGCCCCCTTGCTACCCCCGGATGGAGAGCGCCAATGAGTGATGCGCAACTGGAAATACTGGCCAGCCGTGCCGGTTTGGCAGTCGACTGGATCGACGCCAACGGCCGCCCGCAGAAAGTCGCTCCATCGGTATTGCGTAACGTCCTGATCGGACTCGGCCACCCGGCCAGCACCGCACAGGAAATCGACGCCAGCCTCCTGCAATTGCAGGAGGTGCAACAGACCCGGCATCTGCCGCCGCTGATCACAGCCGATTTCGGTGTCAGCCTCGATCTGGCGCATTTCTTTGAGCCCGAAACGCCGTGTGAGATCCACCTGGAAGATGGCTCACGGCTTAACCTGAAACTGGATGCCGAGGCGATGCTGCCGGGTCTGGTTCCGGTCGGGTATCAACACGTCAGCATCGACGGGCAATCCTTTACCCTGGCTGTAGCGCCGACCCGTTGCTACAGCGTCGGCGATGCCGTGGACAGTCCGATTCCGCGTACCTGGGGCCTGAGCGTGCAGCTGTATTCGCTGCGTCGACCTGGCGATTGCGGATTCGGCGATACCCAGGCGCTGGAAGACCTCGCCCGAGTGGCCGGCGAACGCGGCGCCGAGGCCTTGGCGATCAGTCCGCTGCATGCAATGTTCGGCAGCGACACCCAGCGCTACAGCCCGTATTCACCGTCCAGCCGTTTGTTTCTCAACAGCCTCTATGCCGCGCCGGGTGCAATCCTCGGCGAGCGTGCATGGCGGGCCGCGATTGACGCCACCGGCCTGGCCGCTGAACTGCAACAGCTGGAAGAACAGCCGCTGATTAACTGGCCCGTGGCCGCCGAAGCCAAGCATCGTTTGCTGCAAGCCTTGTACGAAGGCTTCGTCCAGGGCGAACACCCGTTGCATGCCGACTTCAGCAGCTTCCGCCATGCTGCCGGCGAAGCCCTGGAAAATCATTGCCGCTTCGAGGCCATTCAAGAAACCCGCGCTGCCAAGGGTGAAACCCTCGACTGGCGCGAGTGGCCAGAACAATGGCGCGACCCGCGCAGTGCCGCCCTTGCCGAATTTGCCGAAGAGAACGCCGGGCGCATTGGCTTCTTCGCGTTCAGCCAATGGTTGATCACCCGCTGCCTGGAGCGCGCGCAAACCGCCGCCCGCAGCGCGGGGATGAGCATCGGCCTGATCGCGGACCTGGCCGTGGGCGCCGACGGCGGTGGCAGTCAGGCCTGGAGTCGCCAGGACGAATTACTCGCCTCACTGACGGTGGGCGCGCCGCCAGACATTCTTAACCGTACCGGCCAGGGCTGGGGCATTTCCGCGTTTTCTCCGGAAGGCCTGGTGCGCAACGGCTTTCGCGCGTTCATCGAAATGCTGCGGGCCAACTTCGCCCACGCGGGTGGCTTGCGCATTGACCACGTCATGGGGCTGCAACGGCTGTGGGTGATTCCCAATGATTCGCCGCCCGCTGACGGCGCCTATCTGTATTACCCGGTGGACGACCTGCTGCGCTTGCTCAGCCTTGAATCCCATCGTCATCAGGCGATCGTCCTGGGCGAAGACCTCGGGACCGTGGCGGATGGCCTGCGGGAAAAACTCATCGCCCGTTCGATCCTCGGCATGCGGGTGTTGTTGTTCGAACAGGACAACGCGCACTTCAAATCGATTCTCGACTGGCCGGACAACGCCCTCGCGACCACCAGCACCCATGACTTGCCGACGCTCAATGGCTGGTGGCATGGCCGCGATATCGACTGGAATGCCCGGCTGGGCCTGGTCGATGCCACGGGTGAAATCGAATGGCGCCAGCACCGTGAACGCGAGCGCGAAGGCCTGCGCCGTGTGCTGAGCGAGGACCCGCAAAACTTTCGCGAAGAGTCCCATGAAACCGACCAGGTGCTGGATGCCGCAGTTCGTTTCCTCGGTCATACCAAGGCACCGCTGGTGTTGCTGCCGCTGGAAGATGCCCTGGGCATTGAACAGCAGGCCAACCTGCCGGGCACCATCGACACGCACCCCAACTGGTCGCGGCGCCTGCCCGGCGGCAGCGAAGCGCTGCTCGATGACCCGGACGCCGCACGGCGCCTGGAATTGCTCGCCTGTGCGCGACTTCAGGCTGGCGAGCGTGACCAATGACTCATCCGTTAATCCAACCGCTGCGCGCGACCCTGCGCCTGCAATTTCATAAAGGCTTCACCCTGGATCAAGCGGTGCCGCTGGTGCCGTACTTTGCCAGCCTGGGCATCAGCCACGTTTATGCCTCGCCACTGCTCGCCGCCCGCTCCGGCTCCATGCATGGCTACGACGTGGTGGACCCGACCACGGTCAACCCCGAGTTGGGTGGTGAAGCCGCCTTGCGCCGTTTGGTCGCGGCCCTGCGCGAGCACAAGATGGGGCTGATCCTCGACATCGTCTCCAACCACATGGCCGTCGGTGGCAGTGATAACCCGTGGTGGCTGGACTTGCTGGAATGGGGACGCCTGAGCCCTTACGGCGAGTTCTTCGACATTCAATGGCACTCGCCTGATCCGTTGATGGAGGGCCAGTTGCTGCTGCCATTCCTCGGCAGCGATTACGGTGTCGCCCTGCAGGACGGCACCCTGCCCTTGCGTTTCGATGCAGAGCGCGGCGCGTTTTATGTCGAGCACTACGAGCATCATTTCCCGATCTGCCCGTCGAGCTACGGTGAGTTGCTGCGAACCGACGACGAACCGCTCAGGTTTCTCGCCGACCGCTTCAGTGCATTGAGCTACCAGACCGATGCTCACAGCCTGGCGCAACCGCTGAAGGCAGAGTTACGTGAACTGGCCAGCGACCCTGCACTCCTGCAATGCATCCAGCAGAATCTCAGCGCCTACGATTCCCTGACACCCGAGGGTTTCCAGCGCCTGCATCACCTGCTTGAACGCCAGAGTTATCGCCTGGCCAGTTGGCGCACGGCGGCGGATGACATCAACTGGCGGCGGTTTTTCGATATCAACGAGCTGGGCGGTTTGCGTGTCGAACGCCCCGCCGTGTTCGAAGCGACCCACGCGAAGATCTTCGAATTGGTGGCTGAAGGCCTGGTCGACGGTTTGCGCATCGACCACATCGACGGCCTCGCCGACCCACGCGGTTATTGCCGCAAACTGCGGCGTCGGGTCGATACGCTGTCGCCTGACCGACACCTGCCGATCTACGTCGAGAAGATCCTCGGAGAAGGCGAAACCCTGCACCGCGACTGGTCGGTGGACGGCACCACCGGTTATGAATTCATGAACCAGTTGTCGTTGCTGCAGCACGATCCCGACGGTGGCAGAACCCTGGGTGAACTGTGGAATCGCCACAGCGAACGGCCCGCCGACTTCCGTCAGGAAGCGCAACTGGCGCGCCAGCAGATTCTCAACGGTTCATTGGCCGGTGACTTCGAAAGTGTCGCCCAGGCGCTGCTGCAAGTGGCCCGGGACGACCTGATGACCCGCGACCTGACCCTTGGCGCGATCCGTCGGGCCTTGCAGGAACTGATCGTGCACTTCCCGGTGTACCGCACTTACATCAGCCCGCGTGGCCGTTCTGCCGAAGACGACGTGTTTTTCCAGCAAGCCATGGACGGGGCACGGCAAACCCTCAGCGAGGCCGACTGGCCGGTGCTGGATTGTCTGGCCGGTTGGCTGGGCGGTGAGCCGTGGCGCAAACGCCCGGTGGGACGCCCGCGCAAGATCCTCAAGCACGCTTGCGTGCGGTTCCAGCAACTGACGTCCCCGGCGGCAGCCAAAGCGGTGGAAGACACTGCGTTCTATCGCTCGGCGGTGCTGCTGTCGCGCAATGACGTGGGCTTCAGCACCGAGCAGTTCAGTGCGCCGGTGTCTGACTTCCATGCCGTCTGCATCAACCGCCTGGAACAGTTTCCGGACAACCTGCTGGCCACCGCCACCCACGACCACAAACGCGGTGAAGACACTCGCGCGCGGTTGGCGGTGTTGAGTGAACGCAGTGCCTGGTACGCCGAGCAGGTTCCGCTCTGGCGAACACTCGCCCGGCCCTTGCGTGACGACGATCAGATGCCCTCGGCGGGCGATGAGTTGATCCTCTATCAGGCGATCCTCGGCAGTTGGCCGCTGGACCTGCGCAGTGACGATCAGCCCGCGCTGGAGGACTACGCTAAACGCCTGTGGCAATGGCAGCAGAAAGCGTTGCGCGAAGCCAAGCTGCAAAGCAGTTGGAGCGCGGCGAACGAGCCTTATGAAAAAGCCATGCAGCTCTTTATCGAGCGTCTGCTGCTGAGCCCCGAGGGTGAGCTGTTACGCGCGGCCCTCGGCAAAGCGGTTCAAACGATTACCGCGCCCGGCGCAATCAACGGTTTGGCGCAAACCTTGCTGCGCATGACCGTACCGGGGATCCCGGACCTGTACCAGGGCAACGAATACTGGGACTTCTCGCTGGTCGATCCGGACAACCGCCGGCCAGTGGATTACGTCAACCGCCAACAGGCGATGCAGGTGCCGTTGAACCTGCCTGACCTGTTGGCCAACTGGCGTGACGGGCGCATCAAGCAGACCCTGATCAAGCAGGTGTTGAACCTGCGTGCCGAGCATGCCGAGCTGTTTCGGCGAGGGACGTATCACGCCCTCGAAGTCCTCGGCAGTCAGGCTCACCGAGTGCTGGCGTTTTGTCGCGAACATGAAGGAAAACGGGCCATCGTGATCGTACCGATCCGTTGCGCCCCACTGCTGGGAAACAGTGCCGCCCCCTTGGTGGATGCGCTGCGCTGGGGCGATACGCGGGTGAAATTACCGTTCACCGCCCCCGAGGAAAATCTGAAGGGACTTTTTTCGAGCACAGCAGTCACACACCACAGGGAGCTGAAGATCAGCGCCGCGCTGGGGGATTTCCCGGTCAATCTCTTTATTCAAACGTTTACCCAAGCTTGAGTTCAGTTCAGGAGTATTGCGATGAGTACCGACGATAAACGCGTTCGCGAATTTGCCTATCAAATCTGGGAATCGGAAGGAAAGCCTGAGGGCCAGGAAGCCCGGCACTGGGAGATGGCTCGCAAACTGGCTGAAGCCGAAGCCCTGGCCCCCAAGAAATCGCCGAAGGCTACCGGCAGTAAAACGGCTGCCAAACCTGCTGTGTCCAAAGCCGCCAATGGCAAGGTCCCGGAACCGAAAGCCAAGGCCAAGCCTGCTGCGGCGTCGAAGGTGATTCCGCCCGGCGAAAAAGCTGCAGAGAAGAAGCCTAAAGCAGCGCGCAAACCGCCTGCTGTCTGACGCTTCACTATCGCTTCCTGATTGACCTCGTGGCCAGCCCCCTGGCCACCGTGGGCTCGCTCGCCCGAAATAAAGAGCCATTGTGAATTGAAATACTGTCCCCCTGTGGGAGCGACTGTGGCGAGGGGATTTAGCGAAACGTCGCACCGCCCCGTTGGGCTGCGAAGCGGCCCTGAAAATTTTCGCTGCAACATAGACTTTTACGACTGCTTCGCAGCCGAACGGGGATAAATCCCCTCGCCACAGGTCACTCCCACAGGGTTTCGTGGCGCCACGTTATTCGTTTACCCTTTTTGCAGGAGCATGTATGACCAATCCAAAGAATGCCGCGCCAGAACCTCACGCCGAGGCCTCGCGAATCCGTGAAGGCTTGCCCTTCCCGCTGGGTGCGACCTGGGATGGTCTGGGGGTCAACTTTGCCTTGTTTTCCGCCAACGCAACCAAAGTCGAACTGTGCATTTTCGACGATGCCGGCGAGGTGGAACTGGAGCGCATCGAACTGCCGGAATACACCGACGAGATCTACCACGGTTATTTGCCCGACGCCCATCCGGGGCTGATCTACGGCTACCGTGTCTATGGTGCGTACGACCCGGCCAACGGCCATCGCTTCAACCACAACAAATTGCTGATCGACCCCTACGCCAAACAATTGGTCGGCCAGCTGAAATGGTCCGAAGCGCTGTTCGGCTACACCATCGGCCACCCGGACGCTGACTTGAGTTTCGATGAGCGCGACAGTGCGCCGTTCGTGCCCAAGTGCAAAGTCATCGACCCGGCTCACACCTGGGGCAATGATCAACGGGTCAGCATCCCGTGGGACAAGACGATCATTTATGAAACCCACCTGCGCGGCATCAGCATGCGTCACCCTTCCGTCCCCGAGAACGTGCGTGGCACCTGCGCCGGGTTGATGGTCGATGACGTGCTGGAACACATTCGCAAGCTCGGGGTGTCGTCAGTTGAGTTGCTGCCGATCCACGCCTTCGTCAACGACCAGCATCTGCTGCACAAAGGCATGACCAATTACTGGGGCTACAACAGCATCGCCTTCTTCGCCCCGGACCCGCGTTACCTGGCCAGCGGCAAGATCGCCGAGTTCAAGGAGATGGTCGCGCACCTGCACGAAGCCAATCTGGAAGTAATCCTCGACGTGGTCTACAACCACACCGCCGAGGGCAACGAGCAAGGCCCGACCCTGTCCATGCGCGGCATCGACAACGCCTCGTATTACCGCTTGATGCCCGATGACAAGCGCTACTACATCAACGATTCCGGCACCGGCAACACTCTCGACCTGAGTCACCCGTGCGTGCTGCAAATGGTCACCGATTCCCTGCGTTACTGGGCCACGGAAATGCACGTGGACGGTTTCCGCTTCGACCTGGCGACCATTCTCGGTCGTTACCACCACGGCTTCGACGAGCGTCACAGCTTCCTCGTGGCTTGCCGTCAGGACCCGGTGTTGCGTCAGGTGAAGATGATTTCCGAACCCTGGGATTGCGGCCCCGGCGGTTATCAGGTCGGTGGTTTCCCGCCGGGCTGGGTCGAATGGAACGACAAATTCCGCGATACCGTACGTGCGTTCTGGAAAGGCGACGACGGCCAACTGGCGGACTTCGCCAGCCGCATGACCGCTTCCGGCGAAATGTTCAACCAGCGCGGCCGGCGGCCTTACGCCTCGTTGAACTTCATCACGGCGCATGACGGTTTCACCCTCAATGACCTGGTGTCGTACAACGACAAGCACAACGAAGCCAACGACGAGAACAATCAGGACGGCAGCAACAACAACTTGTCCTGGAACCATGGCGTCGAAGGCCCGACCGACGACCCGGAAATCAACGAACTGCGGCTGCGGCAAATGCGCAATTTCTTCGCCACGCTGCTGTTGTCCCAAGGCACGCCGATGCTGGTGGCCGGCGACGAATTCGCCCGGACACAAAATGGCAATAACAACGCCTACTGCCAGGACAGCGAGATCGGCTGGGTCAACTGGGACCTGAGCGAAGACGGCAAGGCCCTGCTCAAGTTCGTCAAGCGCCTGATCAAGCTGCGACTGGCCTATCCGATCCTGCGTCGCGGACGTTTCCTGGTGGGCAACTACAACGAAGACATCGGCGTCAAGGACGTGACCTGGCTCGCCCCGGATGGCAGCGAAATGAGCATCGAACAATGGGAAGACGCCCACGGCCGCTGCCTCGGCATGCTGATGGATGGCCGTGCCCAGGAAACCGGTATCCGTCGCAAAGGCGGTGACGCGACCTTGTTGCTGGTGGTCAACGCGCACCACGACATCGTCAATTTCACATTGCCGGAAGTGCCGGACGGCGGTCACTGGACGTGCATGATCGACACCAATCAACCGTCGATTCGCGGGCAGGAACGCTTCGAGTTCGGTGTCGAATATTCCGTCACCGGTCGCTCGCTGCTGCTGTTCGAATTGCAGCATGAGGAAGATGAGTGAAATGGACCTTCAAGCGTTTCTCGATCGCCAGCCAGCGGACTACGCCGATACTCAGGCGCTAGGCCGGTGCCTGCGGGCGCTGGTGGAGGCGGGTCTTGATCAGCTTCCGCTGCCGGGAAGCGGCCAGACGCTGGAACGGTTCCAGCGCCTGGCCGAGGTCGGTGCTCATGACCTGGGGTTGTGCAAGTTGTACGAAGGCCACACCGATGCGCTGGCGATCATCCAGCAACTCGGTGGCTCGCCAACCCCGGGCAGCACGTGGGGCATGTGGGCGGCCGAACCACCACAGGCGCGGGTGCGCGTCCGTCCACAGGGCCATATGGTCCTGCTGAACGGGCGCAAGGCCTGGTGCTCGGGCGCGGCGGTGTTGAGTCATGCGTTGCTCACGGCCTGGGATCATCAGGACTGCCAGCAACTGGTCGCGGTGGCGCTGGATCAACCCGGCGTGACCATCACCGATCAGGGCTGGCAAGCGGTCGGCATGGGCGCCACCGGCAGCGTCGAGGTGCTGTTCGAAGGCGCCGAAGCACAAGCCATCGGCTACCGGGGAGACTACCTGAATCGCCCCGGTTTCTGGCAAGGCGGCATCGGCATTGCCGCCTGCTGGTACGGCGCGGCACAGAGCATCGCCGAACGCCTGCGCACGCACTGCGCTCAACATGATGAACCCCACGCCCTCGCCCATCTGGGCGCCGTCGACAGTGCGTTGCATGCGGCTGCCGAAGTGTTGCGGGTCAGCGCACTGATGATCGACGCCGCGCCGCTGGACGACGCCGAAGTGCTGGCCCGGCGCGCCCGGGCAGTGATGGAACACGCTGCTGAACAAGTCCTGTTGCACGTCGGCCACGCTCTCGGGGCGGGCCCCTATTGCAAGGATCGGCAGTTCGCCCGATTGATCGCCGACCTGCCGGTATTCCTGCGTCAAAGCCACGCCGAGCGGGACCTCGCCGCCCTCGGTCAGACCGTCATCAGCGGAACATGGACGTTATGAAAACCAACCCTATCGTCGGCCAAGGCACGCCACTTCATCGGTGGCAGACCTCCAGCCACCTGGCGCAGTTGCCGGTGATCGATATCCTGAGCCTGGTGCCGGAAGGCGCCCGCGCGGTGATCATCGCCCCGCACCCGGATGACGAAGTGCTGGGCTGCGGCGGTTTCCTGCAGTTACTCGCCGCCGCTGGCCGCCCCTTGCAATTGATCTCGGTCACTGACGGCAGCGCCAGTCATCCGGGTTCCGAGCGTTGGCCGGTGGAGCGCCTGAGCGCGGTGCGGCCTCAGGAGTCGGTCGAAGCCTTGCGCCGTCTTGGGCTGCCACTGCACAGCCTGAAATGGCTGCGCGGCGGTTTCAAGGACAGCCAGGTCGCCGCTCGAGAACACGAATTGAGCGAATTCATCGAACGTCATTTGCGCCCCAACGACGTGGTGTTCACCACGTGGCGCGAAGACGGTCATTGTGATCACGAAGCCGTGGGCCGGGCCAGCGCCGAAGCGGCGAAACGTGCGGGGGTGACCGTGCACGAATTGCCCGTGTGGACCTGGCACTGGGCAACGCCCGAAGACAGTTTCGTGCCGTGGGAGCGGGCGCGGAAGATCCTGCTGGCGCCGCATTTGGTCGCGCGCAAACGCCATGCGATCCACGCCTTTGCCAGCCAGTTGGAAGGTGACCCGAAAATCGGCCTGCCGCCAGTGCTGGCGCCTTATGTGCTGGAACGACTGTTGCAACCGTTCGAGGTGGTGTTTTTATGAGCGTGGAGGATCGCTACTTCGACGGTTTGTTTGCCGGCAACGACGATCCCTGGTCCTTTCGTCAGCGCTGGTATGAACAACGCAAACGCGCAATCACCCTCGCCGCACTGCCCCGCCCGCATTACCGCGCAATCTTCGAGCCCGGCTGTGCCAACGGCGAGCTGAGCTTTGAGCTGGCCAGTCGTTGTGATCGTCTTTTGTGTTGCGACACCGCCCCCGCAGCCGTGACGCTGGCCCGCACCCGACTCGGCCCGTTCGACCACGCCGAAGTCCGTCACCTTCGCTTGCCCGCGGATTGGCCGGACGAAAAATTCGATCTGATCGTGCTTAGCGAGATCGGCTATTACCTCGACGCCGACGACCTGAAACGCCTGATCGAACAGGCCGCAGAGTCGCTGACCGCCGACGGCCAACTGCTGGCTTGCCACTGGCGCCCGCCCATCGATGATTGCCCGCTGAATGCCCGGCAAGTGCATGACTTGCTGCACGAACATTTGCCTTTACCGCGCCTGGTCCTGCATCAGGAAGCGGATTTCCTGCTGGAACTCTGGAGTCGTGAACCTCGCTCCGTGGCGGCTTTGGAGGGTCTGCGATGATTGGCATTCTGATCCCCGCGCACAACGAAGAAGACTTGCTCGAAGACTGCCTTGAAGCGGCCCTGCTCGCCGCGAAACATGAACTGCTGGGCGGTGAAACCGTCGAGGTGTTGGTGGTGCTCGACAGTTGCACCGACCGCTCCCTGGAGATCGTCAGTGCTTACCCGGTGCACAGCCTGGTGATCGAGGCGCGTAACGTCGGTCAGGCCCGCGCCGCCGGGGCGCGGTTTCTGCTGGATCGCGGGGCGCGCTGGATTTCCTGTTCCGACGCTGACAGCCGTGTGGCGCAGGATTGGCTGGTGGCGCAGTTGGCCCTCGACGTCGATGCCGTGTGCGGCACGGTCACGGTGGACGAATGGCACGAGTCGATCGATGAGTCGGCACAGATTCGCTATCACCAGCATTATCAGGCCCGCGACGGCCATCGGCACATTCACGGCGCGAACCTGGGCATCAGTGCCGACGCCTACCGGCGCGCCGGTGGTTTCGAACCGCTGGCCTGCGATGAAGATGTGCAACTGGTGCGGCAACTCGAACGCTGTGGCGCGAACATCGCGTGGAGCCATCGTCCGCAAGTGCTCACCAGTGCCCGACTGGACAGCCGGGCCCGCGGCGGTTTTGGCGACTATTTGCGGGACCTGGCACAGGTTGGTTAAAAAAAACCGGCTCAGACAACACCACCACGCGACGAACAGCCTGACTTGAGCAATACTCTGCTCGCGGCAATCCAGGGTATGGAGCGCTGCCTATTGCTATCAAACAGAACAAGGACGTAGCCCGATGAAACCCGTTTCCATCATCGACAGCAGCTTGCCGGGACAGATCTGGAACAACGCCCAGCAACTGGACAACATCCCCGTTATCAACACCGAGACCTTGGTCCCTGCTGGCGCCCGCGCGGTGGTGATCGCGCCGCATCCCGGCGATGAAGTGGTCATGTGTGGTGGCCTGCTTCAACTTCTTTCCTCCCTCGGTCATCCCTTGCAATTGATATCGATCACCGATGGCAGCGCCAGCCATCCGGGTTCGCAGCAATGGTCAGAGAAGCGCCTGAGTGTGTTTCGCGGCCAGGAAAGCGTCGAAGCCTTGCGCCGGCTAGGATTGCCGATGCACAGCCTGAAGTGGATTCGCGGCGGCTTCACCGACAACGCCCTGGCCGAGCGTGAAACCCAACTGACGCAATTCATCGCCCGTTATTTGCGCCCCGGTGACGTGGTGTTCAGCACCTGGCGCGAAGACGGCACCTCGGATCATGACGCCGTCGGCCGCGCCAGCGCCAATGCAGCGAGCATGGTCGGCGCGACGATCAACGAACTGCCGGTCTGGGCCTGGCATTGGCCCACCCGGGATCAAGGATTGTTTCCCTGGCATCGTGCCCGCAAAATCCGCCTCGACACCTGGACCGTCGCGCGCAAAAGCCACGCCACCCACGCCTACGCCAGCCAGCTCGACGGCGAACCGGCCATCGGCATCGCACCGCTACTGCCCAGGGTGATCCTGGAACGGATGCGCCTGCCCTATGAAGTCGTCTTCGTTTGACCCCATTCCCCGTCCAACCCAAATCCCCTGTGGGAGCGGGCTTGCTCGCGAAGAGTGCGTCTCAGGCGACATCAATGTTGACTGACCCACCGCTTTCGCGAGCAAGCCCGCTCCCACATGGATTGGCTGTCGCTCAAACTGAACTGCCCGCCGCTGAATCAGTCGCATGACTAAGCAGCCCAGATTCAGAGGAGTGAACGTGACCAGCGATGCCGAGCAGCGAGCCGTCGAATCAGTGCCCTTGGACTCGCCCCTGGCGATTCATCGCTTGAGGGTGCTGACGGTCAACACGCACAAGGGGTTTACCGCCCTCAACCGGCGTTTCATCCTTCCGGAGCTGCGCGAAGCGGTGCGCAGTACGTCGGCCGATCTGGTGTTCCTGCAGGAAGTGGTCGGTGAGCACGATCGGCACTCTTCACGTTACAACGATTGGCCGCAGACCTCGCAATACGAGTTCCTGGCCGACAGCATGTGGAGCGATTTCGCCTACGGCCGCAACGCCGTATATCCCAACGGCCATCACGGCAACGCGCTGCTGTCGAAATACCCGATTCGCGAACACCGCAACCTTGACGTCTCGATCACCGGCCCCGAACGGCGCGGGTTGCTGCACTGCATCCTCGACGTACCGGGGCACGCTGAAGTCCACGCAATCTGCGTGCATCTGAGCCTGCTGGAAAGTCATCGCCAGTTGCAGCTCCAGCTGCTCTGCCTGCTGCTCGAATCCCTGCCCGACGATGCGCCGGTGATCATCGCCGGCGACTTCAACGACTGGCAGCTACAAGGCAACGCCGCCCTCGCCCGTCGCGATTACCTGCACGAAGCGTTCGAGCGCCACAATGGCCGACCCGCAAAAACCTACCCGGCGCGCTTTCCGCTGCTGCGCCTGGACCGGATCTACCTGCGCAACGCCAGCAGCCACAACCCGCGAATCCTCGGCAACAAACCCTGGACGCACCTGTCGGATCACTTGCCGTTGGCGGTCGAAGTGCACCTCTAAGTGGTCAGCGCGTCAAGGCGCGTTGACCACGACGTAGGTCACATTGCTGCCCTGATACTGCGGTTGATACCAGGTCGAACCACACTGCATGTACAACGTGTTGTACTGCATGACCTCCACGCAACTCGTGGGCATTTGCGCAGGGGTAAAGATCGAGCCGACCACGGCCGCTGTCACCGCGACCGTCGCGGTCACAGCCGCCGCCGCGGCGATCGGGTGGTAGTGATTGTCGTAGCCATAGCGGCCACGCCCGTCGACATCAATGTCGACATCGCGATTGTTGTTGATGTTGACGTTACGGGTGCTGTTGTTGATGTTGGTGCGGTTGCCGACGTTGTTCCCGGCATTGACCCGGTTGCCTGAGTTCACCCGATTGGCCGCATTCACATTGGTCGCCCGTTGCGAGGTATTCATCCGCTGCGCCCGCTGGGCATTGGGTGCCGGCGCTCGATTGACCGAGGCCCTTGCCTGCCCCTGGCCTCGCGGTCGGGCATCCGCTTCGGCGATCAGGCCGACGGTCAGCATGGTGGCAGCGGCGAGCGATAACAACAGGCTCCACGACATTGTCCGGTTCATGTCATTCCCCTCCCTGCTCAGCGGCCTTCTTCAACGGAATCGCCACGTCGCCCTTGGCCGGTTTGAAGGTGAACATCGACTCCTGAAGGCCAGGCTTGAGGTTCCAGCGATACACCGCGCTGTATTCCGGAAAGCTCTTCTCGTCGGTGGTGGTGATCACCAGTTTGCACGGCAGCGGCTTCTCGGAACGGGTGATCCACAATTGCCAGTCGACGCCCTCCTGCCGAAAGGCCAAGTGATCACAGAGCTGACCATTGATCGTCGAGGGCCCAACGTACAGGGCTTCTTTCAGGGCATCGATCTGCGCCTGATCGCTGCCAAACAGAAACAGGTCTTCCATGGGGATCTGAATACCGTAATGGTCTTCGATCATGTGCAGGGCTTCGGCCACCTTGGGCGGAGCATCCACCGTGGTGTAGTACTTGAGGTACGGTGAGTACTGGGTCAGTTTCTTGCCGTTGTAGAAAAATTCCCGCGTTCGAATATCGCCTTCTGTCCTGGCGTACATTCGATCATGCCCAAGCACTTTCAGGGTCGTGGCCGCCTCGGACTTGATCTTCTGACCGGTCTCCAGAACGGTATCGCGGGACACTTCGGCGTCGACCTGAAACTTCGACAGGCTGCGCAGGTAGTCGCCCATATCAATCAACTTGTCGACCACCTGAGGGTTGATCGTCGGGGCAGTGTCCGCCGGGGGTGCTTCTTCGGCGCGAGCCCCCGGAGCAAGGGCCAGGGTGACCATCAGGCAGAAAACACTGGGTTGGGTTTTCATGGGTTCCGCTCCTGTCCTTGCACCGGGGTGCCGCCGAATTTCATGGCTGACTATTCAGCCTAGTCGCGGCCCACCCTGTTCGCCAGACAGACAAACCGGCGTGAAGACGCCGGTCACCTTGCGTTCATCTCAGCGCTGCATTACTGACAGAATCGAGACACCGGATCAGCGGTACAACCTTGCACTCTACCTCACCCCGGCAGACCGATAGCCCACTATCCAAAGGCTCTGGCACGCGGGGTTTTTGACGATTTTTCGAACAAACAAGAACTTAGATACGCGGCAAAAATCAGTCACTTGCAAGCACTAAAATAACACTACCACTTATCGGCCATTTTCTTGACGACCTGTCAAGGGTCTTCTTAGCTTCACGTTACTACCCCCGGAAATCCACCAGGGGCAAACCTCCAGACACCCGCGAAATCGGGCGGCCAGCGGCTTGCCTCAATCCATTCGGTCGCCCCTCATTCGGGGTAGGAGAGACGCCAGAGCGAGATACGGCATGCGATTGCAAGGTAGACCCCCATGA
This sequence comes from Pseudomonas sp. 31-12, assembly GCF_003151075.1. Classification (NCBI taxonomy): domain Bacteria; kingdom Pseudomonadati; phylum Pseudomonadota; class Gammaproteobacteria; order Pseudomonadales; family Pseudomonadaceae; genus Pseudomonas; species Pseudomonas sp. 31-12. The sequence continues at coordinate 3,197,671 of NZ_CP029482.1, read as the reverse complement.
AAACTTCATTCACCCAAGAAGAGATCAAAGTCACTTTTTGCACTGTCTCGAGTTCACTGCTGCTGTGTTCTTCCATGGAGGTGCAAGCAGGGCCGGCAGAAGAAGAAACCGCCCCTTGGTATCGCCAGGATGTTCCGGCAATGACCTTGCCAACGATCACTGTCACCGCCCCCTACCCCGGCCACTTCAGCGCCGCCTCCGATACACGAAGTTCACGCCTGACCATCGAAGATGCCGCACCTTCGGCCTGGGATCAGCTTTACGGTCAGGCATCGCGCCAAGCACAAACCGATGTCATGACCCAGAGTCATTCAATCCCCGGCAGCACCGAATTCAAAGGCCCGGCGATCCTGACCCTGCAGAGCGGTAGTGGCCATACCCAGCGGGTCGGTCTGATCGGCGGGATGACCCAGTTACAAGGCAACAGCAACGGTCTGTTGACCAGTCGCGCACTCGCCGCCCCTGAAAACGACACCCTTAACCTGCAAGGCCAGAGCCTCGGCGCTTACTGGAGCCTGACCGGGCCACAAGGCTGGCACGTGGATTTGTCGGCCAGTGGCGGGCGGGTCAACGGCTACAGCCGTAACGACCAGGGCGCGCGGATGGCGACCGAAGGCAGCGCGGTAACGTTGTCGGTAGAAGGCGGTTTCCCGATTGGCGTGAGCGAAAACTGGGTGGTTGAACCGCAAGCGCAGTTGATCAATCAGCGCATCACCCTGGATACGCCCTATGCCGGTTCAAGCAATTCATCGTCCAGCGACCTGACGTCATGGAGCGGCCGGGTCGGTGCACGGTTGAAAGGTAGTTACGACATCAATGGCCTGGGCGTCGAACCCTATGTGCGGACCAACTTGTGGCACACCGTGTACACCGGCAATACCGTGACCCTCGATCAGGTCGACAAGATCAGCAGCAGTCGCAATTCATCGACGGTCGAAGTGGGGTTGGGGCTGGTGGCCAGAGTCACGCCTGCGGTGAGTTTTTACGTCAGCGCCGATTACAGCAGTGATGTGGATGACAACGATTTGAACGGGTTGATTGGGAGTCTTGGGGTGCGGATGCGGTGGTGAGGTTTTTCGGTTTGAGTGATTCGGTGTCAGGTCGGACGCCTTCGCGAGCAAGCCCGCTCCCACATTGGAGCTGTGTCGTACACAAAACCAATGTGGGAGCGGGCTTGCTCGCGAATGGAGCGGTTCGGTTCTAGATCAACCCTCAGGCCGCAAGATCAACACCGCCAGCGGCGGCAGATTCAACACCAGCGAAAGCGCCTGACCATGGCTCGGCTCTTCCTCGGTAAAGGCTCCGCCGCTGTTGCCATAGTTGGACCCGGCATACATCGCCGCATCGCTGTTGATCATCTCGCCCCAGCGCCCGGCGAACGGTACGCCGATGCGATAGGCCTGGCGCGGCACCGGCGTGAAGTTCGCCACCACCAGCACCGGCCGCCCTTCCTTGCTCCAGCGCAAGAACGCATAAACGCTGTTGATCGCATCGTCGCCGATCAACCACTGGAAGCCCTGCGGCGCGTCGTCCTGGTCATGCATTGCCGGCTCTTCGCGGTACAGCCGATTGAGGTCGCCGACGAGTTTCTGCACACCCTTGTGTTCCGAGTATTGGAGCAGGTACCAGTCCAGTTGCTGATCGTGATTCCACTCACGCCATTGACCGAATTCGCAGCCCATGAACAACAGCTTCTTGCCGGGATGCGCCCACATGAAGCTCAGATAGGCCCGCAGATTGGCAAATTTCTGCCAGCGGTCACCGGGCATCTTGTCGATCAATGAATGTTTGCCGTGCACCACTTCATCGTGGGAGATCGGCAGGATGAAGCGCTCGGACCAGGCATACACCAGGCCAAAACTCAGCTCGTTGTGGTGATGGCCACGGTACACCGGGTCCTGCTGGATGTAATGCAGCGAATCGTGCATCCAGCCCATGTTCCATTTGTAATCGAAGCCCAGTCCACCCTGTTGGGTGCTTTGGCTGACACCCGGCCATGCGGTGGATTCCTCGGCTATCACCAAGGCACCCGGCGCTTCCAGGTTGACCACGTCGTTGAGGTGACGCAGGAAGTCAATGGCTTCGAGGTTCTCGCGCCCACCGTGACGGTTCGGCACCCACTCCCCGGCCTTGCGCGAGTAATCGCGATAGAGCATCGACGCCACGGCATCGACCCGCAGGCCATCGACGTGGAAATGCTTGAGCCAGTGCAGTGCCGAAGCGAGCATGTAGCCATGCACTTCGGTGCGGCCCAGGTTGTAGATCAGCGTGTCCCAATCCTGATGAAAACCTTCCTGCGGATTGCCGTATTCGTACAGCGCGGTGCCATCGAACTGCGCCAGACCGTGGGTATCGGTCGGGAAATGCGCCGGCACCCAGTCGAGGATCACGCCGATATCAGCCTGGTGACAGGCGTTGACGAAAGCCGCGAAATCTTCCGGCGAACCATAGCGGGCACTCGGGGCGAATTGCGACAGCAGCTGATAACCCCAGGAACCGCCGAACGGGTGTTCCATGATCGGCATCAGTTCGATGTGGGTGAAGCCCAGTTCCTTCACATAAGGAATCAGCCGCTCGCCCAGCTCGTGCCAGGTGTACTGGCGTGCCACTTCACCCAGATCGTCCAGCTCGCATTGCCACGAGCCGGCGTGCAATTCGTAGATCGACAGCGGCGCGCTCGGCAGATGCCGCTCTCCACGGGATTGCATCCACGCCTGGTCCTGCCAATCGATGTTCAAGGGTGCAGCGACTTTTGACGCCGTATCCGGCGGCAGCGAGGTCGCCAGGGCCATCGGGTCAGCCTTGAGCGGCAGAATGCCGTGGGCGCCGAGGATTTCGTACTTGTAGGTTTCCCCCGCCTGCAGGCGCGGAATGAAGACTTCCCAGACCCCGGTGGGATGGCGCAGGCGCATCGGGTGCCGACGACCGTCCCAATTGTTGAAGTCACCGACCACCGACACCCGTTTGGCATTTGGCGCCCACACGGCGAAACGCACGCCGTCGACACCGTCGACGTTCTTCAATTGCGCGCCGAGGCAGGCGCTGAGGTCACGGTGATTGCCTTCGGCGAACAGGTACAAGTCCATCTCGCCGAGCAGCGGGCCGAAGCTGTAAGGGTCTTCGGAAACCTGTTCGCCGCCGGCCCAACGGGTGCGCAGCAGATACGGCTGCGCTCTGTCGAAGTGACCGACAAACAGGCCCGGGGTCTGGGTGGCTTCGAGGTTGCCGAGTTCTTCCCCGGAGTCCCTGGCCAGTACCTGAACGCTCAGTGCGTCCGGCAGATAAGCCCGAATGAATTGCCCACCGGCGTCATCGCCGTGGGGGCCGAGAATTGCAAAAGGGTCCTGATGTTCGGCGCGAACCAGCGCGTCGATATCCCGCGATCTGGGCAGCAGCGCCTCTTTAGCGTGACCCTGTTCCTTGTTCGAGAAACTCATAACTACTCTCCACCAAGATCGGAAAAGGGTTTAAGCCCACTCAATAATCCATACAAACCGTGCAATGGCACCGGCAGCCAAGTGGGGCGATTCTCAGCCTCATACGCCACCTCATACGCCGCCTTCTCCAGCCCGAACAACGCCAGCGCGGCGTCCTCGCCTTCCGGATCTTGCCACGCATGAGCAAGACTAGCTGCCGCCAGCCGATAAGCGTCGACAAATGCCTGTTTTGCTTCATTCAGATAGCGGTCGGCTACCCGTTGCCGTGCCGCTTGGGCCTCGGCCGTGTTGTCGACGTTGTGTACGTTGATGGCCATCGCCGCGGCGTAATCGAAGGAGCGCAACACGCCGCTGACATCTTTATAGGGGCTGTGCTTGCCGCGTCGCTCGCTCAACGGCCGAGCCGGCTCACCCTCGAAGTCGATCAGGTAAGCGTCGCCCTTGATCACCAGCACCTGCCCCAAGTGCAAGTCGCCGTGGACACGAATGCGCAAACCACCGACGGCTTTTTTGCCCAGGTCCTGGACATGGCTGAGGATGGCTTTTTTGTTGTCCAGTAAACGAGTGACCAGCGCTTTGTCCGCCGGGTTCAGTTCGCTTTGATGTTGCTTGAGCAACTTCAGCGAGTGTTCCAGCTGAGCCGCGACGTCCTTGGCCGAAGCCAGGGCGTCTTTCTGCGTGGTGACCTGCGGCGCGAAGTCCGGGTCATCGGTCGGGGCCGCCAGCACCTGGTGCATTTCCCCCAGCCGCTGGCCGAGCATGCCGGCGAAGTCTTTCAGTTCACCCAAGGCGTTGTAGTGTTGCTCTTGCTCGGACATGGCGTCGGCCAGTTCGTCGCGCAGTGCCCGTTCGAGGTTGTTCTGGGTCCATTCCCAGGCATCGCCCTGATTGCTCAAATAGCCTTGGGCGATCATCAGCAGATTGTCTTCGCCCTGGGCATCGCGGCGAACCACCGAGCCCAGCAGCGGCGAGATGTTGCTGAAACCGGCGTTGGTCAGGTAGGCGCTCATTTCCAGTTCCGGGTGCACGCCCGAGGCGACCTTGCGGATCAGCTTCAGCACCAGGCTGCTGCCGATCACCACCGAACTGTTGGACTGCTCGGCGGACAGGTAGCGCACTTCCGATTCTGCGTTCAGGCCCAGTTTGGCCAGTTCGGCAGTCGGTTCGAAACGAATCTCGCCGCCGTCCGAAGGCAATACGGTGCTTTCCTGCATGCCTTGCAACACCGCGCGGATAAAGTTTTCCAGGCTGAACGCATCGGTGATCAACCCCACCTGAGGGCCACGTCGCACTCGAGACAGCGCCAATTGCTGCGGCAGTGCCGGCCCGACCTGATCATCGGCAATGAAGCCGAACGGCAGCTGGTAACGGCTGGTCTGGCCGCCGCTGGTGACTTCGATTTCACTCAGCAGCACCGGATGCTGCGCGTCGCCGAAGCGCACGCCATAGGCCAGGTTGACCTTCTCGATGGCCGCGTCCTTGCCGGCGAACCAGCGACGGTTTTGCAGCCAGTTCGGCAGGATGCCTTGCTCCAGCGTGCCGCGAGACGGAGCTTCGAGCAGTTCTTCCATGCGTTTTTTCAACACCAATGTGGTGAAGTCCGGCAGGCTTTGCGCCGGTTCTACGTGCCAGCTCGGCATTTGATTCTCCGCAGCGAGTCCGAACCAATAAAAGCCGTAAGGCGCCAGGGTCAGGAGGAAATTCAACTGGCCGATCGGCGGGAAGGCGTTACCGCCGAGCATCTCCACCGGCACCATGCCGACGTAGGCCGACAGGTCGAGCTCCGCCGCTTGCGCACTGCGCGAGACGTTGGCAACACACAGGATGGTTTCGTATTTTCCATCCGGCCCGGTGTATTCACGGGTGTAGGCCAGAATCCGTCGATTGCTCGGCGAGAGCATTTTCAGCGTGCCGCGACCAAAGGCCTTGGACTGCTTGCGCACGGCGAGCATGCGTCGGGTCCAGTTCAGCAGTGAGTGTGGGTCGCCGGCCTGGGTCTCGACGTTGACCGACAGGTAACCGTATTGCGGGTCCATGATCGGTGGCAGCACCAGGCTCGCCGGGTCGGCGCGGGAGAAACCACCGTTGCGGTCGATCGACCACTGCATGGGCGTGCGCACACCGTCACGGTCGCCGAGGTAGATGTTGTCGCCCATGCCGATTTCATCGCCGTAATACATCGTCGGCGTACCCGGCATCGACAGCAGCAGACTGTTGAGCAGTTCCACGCGACGACGATCCCGCTCCATCAACGGTGCGAGGCGGCGGCGAATACCGAGGTTGATCCGCGCCCGACGGTCGGCTGCGTAGTAATTCCACAGGTAATCGCGCTCCTTGTCGGTGACCATTTCCAGGGTCAACTCATCGTGGTTGCGCAGGAAGATCGCCCACTGACAGTTGGCCGGAATCTCCGGGGTCTGACGCAGGATGTCGGTGATCGGGAAGCGATCCTCCTGGGCCAGCGCCATGTACATGCGCGGCATCAACGGGAAGTGGAACGCCATGTGGCATTCGTCGCCGTTGAGGCCTTTCTTGTCGGTGTCACCGAAATACAGCTGGGTGTCTTCCGGCCATTGATTGGCCTCGGCCAGGAGCATGCGGTCCGGGTAATTGGCGTCGATCTCGGCACGGATCTGCTTGAGGACGTCGTGGGTCTCAGGCAGATTTTCGTTGTTGGTGCCGTCGCGCTCGATCAAGTACGGAATCGCGTCCAGCCGCAGGCCGTCGATGCCCATGTCGAGCCAGTAGCGCATCACCGACAGCACCGCTTTCATGACTTGCGGGTTGTCGAAGTTCAGGTCCGGCTGGTGCGAATAGAAGCGGTGCCAGAAGTATTGGCCGGCGACTGGATCCCAGGTCCAGTTGGACTTCTCGGTGTCGAGAAAGATGATGCGGGTGCCGTCGTATTTGTGGTCGTCATCGGACCAGACGTAGAAGTCCCGCGCCGCCGAACCGGGTTTGGCTTTACGTGCGCGCTGGAACCAGGCGTGCTGGTCCGAGGTGTGGTTGATGACCAACTCGGTAATCACCCGCAGGCCACGTTTATGGGCCTCGGAGATGAAACGCTTGGCGTCGGCCATGGTGCCATAGTCTGGGTGTACGCCACGGTACTCGGCAATGTCGTAGCCATCGTCGCGCCGTGGCGACGGATAGAACGGCAAGAGCCAGATGGTGTTGACGCCGAGGTCGGCAATGTAATCGAGCTTGGCGATAAGGCCGGGAAAGTCGCCGATCCCGTCATTGTTGGAGTCGAAAAAAGACTTAACGTGTACCTGGTAGATCACCGCATCCTTGTACCAGAGCGGGTCCTTGATAAAGGTGGCTGCCTTGGGTTTCTTCGCCATTTGAAACTCCTGTTGAATTCGAAATAGCCACCACCGAGCCAGTCGCTTGGGTATAGGGCTTTGTGGCGAGGGGACTTGTCCCCGTTCGGCTGCGAAGCAGTCGCCTACTTTTGATCTGGTTAATGAGGTCTCTAAGCAGATTGGGGCCGCTTCGCAGCCCAACGGGGACAAGTCCCCTCGCCACAGAAGCTCCCTCGCCACAGGTATCTGCGGTGCCTTCAGGAAGTGGTGATTCGCCAGATGCCAAACGGTTGATGCGCCGGGTCGATCCGCATGAACTGGTACTTGCCGTGCCAGGCCCAGCGATGGCCGCTCATCAAGTCTTCGCCCTGGGTGCTGGCGTCGTCGGGCAAGCCCATTTCCCACAGCGGCAACTCGAAGTTCGCTTCCTGGACGTTATGCGGATCGAGGCTGACCGCCACCAGAATGAAGTTGCTGCCATCCGCACTGCGCTTGCCGAAATACAGAATGTTGTCATTCCAGGCGTTGTAGACCGTCAAGCCCAGGTGCGTGTGCAACGCTGGGTTCTGCCGGCGGATGCGGTTGAGCTGGGCGATTTCGGCAATGATGTTGCCCGGCGCGTTGAAGTCCCGCGGACGGATCTCGTACTTCTCGGAATTGAGGTATTCCTCCTTCCCAGGCACCGGCGCCGCTTCACAGAGTTCGAAGCCCGAATACATGCCCCACAATCCGGAGCCCATGGTGGCCAACGCGGCGCGGATCAGAAAACCGGCGCGTCCGGACTCATGGAGGAATGCGGGGTTGATGTCCGGCGTATTGACGAAGAAATTCGGCCGGTAGCATTCGCGCCACGGCGACTCGTTAAGCTCGGTGAAATAGGTCGCCAGTTCGGTTTTGGTATTACGCCAGGTGAAGTAGGTGTAGCTCTGGGAGTAACCGACCTTGCCCAGCCGCGCCATCATCGCTGGCGTGGTAAAGGCTTCCGCGAGGAAAATCACTTCGGGGTACAACGCCCGCACGTCGGCGATCAGCCATTGCCAGAACGGCAGCGGCTTGGTGTGCGGGTTGTCGACGCGAAAGATCTTCACGCCCTCTTCGACCCAGCCGACCACGATGTCGCGCAACTCGACCCAAAGACTCGGAATCGCATCGCTGGCATAGAAGTCGACGTTGACGATGTCTTGGTATTTTTTCGGCGGGTTCTCGGCGTATTTGATCGTGCCGTCCGGGCGCCAGTTGAACCAGCCCGGGTGCTGCTTGAGCCACGGGTGGTCCTGGGAACACTGGATCGCGAAATCGAGGGCAATTTCCAGTCCGTGATCGGCCGCGGCTGCCACCAATCGGCGGAAGTCTTCGCGTGTGCCGAGTTCGGAGTGAATCGCCTCGTGCCCGCCTTCCTCGCTGCCGATGGCATACGGGCTGCCCGGATCGTCGGGGCCGGCGGTCAATGAATTGTTCGGGCCTTTGCGGTAGCTGCGACCGATCGGGTGGATCGGCGGGAAATACAGCACGTCGAAACCCATGTCCTGGATCATCGCCAGTCGCGAGTGCACGTCGTTGAACGTGCCGTGGCGGGCCGGATCGTCGGTGATCGAGCGCGGAAACAGCTCATACCAACTGGCGAACTGGGCCAGTTCCCGTTCGACGTCCAGCGGAAATTCAGGACTGAGGCTCAGATAAGCGCGGTGATCGGCCTGGGCCATCAGGTCAGCACTGCGTTGGTGCAGAAACAGGGCGACCTGCTCGGCTTCGAGCAGGCCGGACAGCTCATGGTGCAACGCCGCCAGTGCTTCGCTCAGTGGCCCTTCTGCTCGCTCGGCCGCTTGCTGTACCTGATTGCGCCCTTCCTGCAACTCCAGGCTGATGGGCACGCCGGCGATGTGTTTCTTCTCGATCTCATACAGAAAGCTCGCGTACTGATCAATCCAGGCTTCGATACAAAAGACGTACCGGCCCTGATCCTCAACCCGGAACTGGCCCTGCCAGCCGTTATTGCCGAGCTCGGCCATGGCCTCGCTCTGCCACGCCTCGTCACCATCGGCACGCCAGCGGATGCGCACGGCCAGTTTGTCGTGGCCGTCGGCGAACACTTTGCCGGTGACTACCACGTCCTGGCCCACCACGGCCTTGGCAGCGAACTGCCCGCCATCGAGGGTCGGCATGATGCTTTCAATAGCAATGCGCGGCAGCAGTAGCGCCTGCGACAGCGGCATATGAGGGTTGTAGTTCAACTCAGTCGGTTTTTCAGCAGTCATCGAGCATCTCTCCTTAACGCCCCATGGACGCTCTTGTGTCTGTTCGTCGTTCACGCAGAACCGTCGGTCCCGAAATGAACTCACTTAGGTTCCGAGCGACAAGCGCGGGGAAAAGTTCACGCCCATTTGCCGGGGAATCAAATCCCTCGCGCGACGGTCAACTCACTTAAGCACGACTTACGCCATGTGCCACTGGAGGCTTCAACGATGAGTATTCCTATCCCGGCCGAGACGCCTGATCCGAACATCGACACCCCGACCATTCCGCCGACCGAACCGGAACCGGTGCCCGAGCAAGAGCCGCCCGGCACCACGCCACCGCCCAGAGAAGATCCACCGGGCACGATGCCGCCGGTGATCGTTGCGCCCAAGTGATGACTACGGCCGCTCCTGCTCGTCTTTATCCCTGTCGAGCAGTTGCACGATTTTCGGCATCACGCTGAAAATCGCCAACGCCAGTATCGTACTCAAGACCGCCGTCGCCTCTCGACCCAACCCGGCCGAGACGCCGATGGCGGCCGTCATCCACAACCCGGCGGCGGTCGTCAGGCCTTTGACGTGGCCTTCATCACCTTCTTGGTTTTTCAGGATGGTGCCGGCGCCAAGGAAGCCGATCCCGGCGATGACCCCTTGCACCACCCGGCTCATGGCATCGGCCTGGGAGCCGGACATCTGTGGCACCAGGACAAACAGTGCCGCGCCCAGCGCCACTAGCATGTGAGTACGAACCCCGGCAGCCTTGCCCTTTTGCTCGCGCTCGAAGCCGAGAATGCCGCCAAGAATCGCAGCCATCAGCAATCTCACGGTGATACGCGTCAGTTGTGACGCATCGCCGATGTCGGCGAACTCCGCTTGCAGCGTTACCCAAACCTCATGCCACCAGGCGTTCATGGTGCAATCCTTGTGATTGATCATTATGGGAGGATGGACCGCGCCGACCATTAATCAGTTGCACAGAACGATGTCCGTCGGATGCGCCCTAACAGTTTAGAACCCGCTAAAAAAAGGACACCTCCATGACTGTGCGCATCGAAAACCAGACCTGCTTTTTCGTTACCGAGAACGGCGAAGAAATTCGCCTGTGCCCCGATGTCACGATCATCACCGACTCGGAAAAAGCCATGTCGGCGGTTGAGCTCAACGGCCAGCGCGTCTACATCACCGAAGCAGAAGCCGACGCATTGACCGTAGCAGGCGCAGTGGACGGTCGTAAGCATTTGAAAGCCACTGACAGTGATTCGGTGATTTGACTGATGCGGATCAACACCGCCCGCAGGCGCCTGTTATAGGCGTCTGCGTCCCGCTGTGACGGGGTGCATCAAGTTGTCGCAGGCAGCGGATCAAAGCCCATCTGATCCGCTTTTTATTGCAATACCTGAGTCTGTTATGCAAACAGATCGCTGGTCATAGTGCTCATGCCTGATGGAGGCTGATGAGCGAAAGACCATGAGCGAAAGAATCCCCGTCCGAACCGTAGAAAGCGTCCCTTTAGTACAGAGCTTTGAGCCTTCGCGTCCAAAGATGAAGGCCAAGTCCAGCGACAACCTGATCCACACCCGCAGTTTCACCGGCCTGTTCCGCACCTTGCGCCTGAGCGGCGCGGGCGTATTGTTTTTGATGTTCTTCGGCACCGTGTGGCTGAACTGGGGCGACCGTCAGGCGGTGCTCTGGGACCTTTCCGAGAGCAAATTCCACATCTTCGGCGCGACCTTCTGGCCCCAGGACTTCATCCTGCTGTCGGCGCTGTTGATCATCGCCGCGTTCGGCTTGTTTGCGATCACCGTGTTTGCCGGTCGCGTCTGGTGCGGTTACACCTGCCCGCAGAGCTCCTGGACCTGGATCTTCATGTGGTGCGAGAAGATCACCGAAGGCGAACGCAACCAGCGCATCAAGCTGCAAGCCGCGCCATGGGGCTTGAACAAACTGGTCCGCCGCTCGGCCAAGCACACGCTGTGGCTGGCCATCAGCCTGCTCACCGGGCTGACCTTTGTCGGCTACTTCACGCCGATCCGGCCCCTGGCCGAAGAGCTGCTGACGCTGCAAATGGGCGGTGTCAGTCTGTTTTGGGTGCTGTTCTTCACCGGCGCGACCTACATCAACGCCGGGTGGCTGCGTGAAGCGGTGTGCATGCACATGTGCCCGTATGCGCGGTTCCAGAGCGTGATGTTCGACAAGGACACCCTGACCATTTCCTACGACGTCGCCCGCGGTGAAAACCGTGGCCCGCGCAAACGTGAGGTGAAACCGGCCGAGGTGGGCCTGGGGGATTGCATCGATTGCCAGCTGTGCGTGCAGGTCTGCCCGACCGGGATCGACATTCGTGACGGTTTGCAGATGGAATGCATCGGCTGCGCGGCGTGTATCGACGCCTGCGATTCGATCATGGACAAAATGGGCTACGCCCGTGGCTTGATCAGCTATACCTCGGAGCATGAGTTGCAAGGTGGCAAGACTCATCTGCTGCGGCCGCGGCTGATCGGTTACACGGCGGTGCTGCTGGTGATGATCGGTGCCCTCGCCCTCGCTCTGGTCGAACGGCCGATGGTGTCGCTGGACGTGAGCAAGGACCGTGGCCTGTTCCGCGAGAACAGTCAGGGGCAGATCGAAAACATCTACAGCCTGAAGGTCATCAACAAGACCCAGCTGCGTCAGGATTACCGGCTGAGCCTGGTGGACGGCGAAGGCTTCGTCCTGCAAGGCAAGACCGAGCTGAGCCTGGCGCCGGGTGAGATTGTCGATGTGCCGGTGTCGGTGGCCATGACCACCGAACGGCCAAGCAGCAGCTCGCAGACGATCAATTTCAAGATTGCCGACAGCGACGAACCGGACATTTATAGCGTGGCCAAAAGCCGGTTTGTTGCGCCGATGAACCGTTGATCCCTTAGACTGCGGTGCCCTGTGGCGAGGGGGCTTGCCCCGTTCGGCTGCTTAGCAGTCGTAAATTCTGGGGGCGCTTCGCACCCCAACGGGAGCAAGCTCCCTCGCCACAACAGCGTACCCATTGAATTACTTCACACCAGGCACTCGATGAAACGCTACGAAAAATTCGCCGACGACATCGCTGAACTGATCCGCTCCGGTGTCCTAGGCCCCGGTCAGCGCGTGCCGTCGGTGCGCTATGCCAGCCAGACGTATGGGGTCAGCCCGTCCACCGTGTTCCAGGCCTATTACCTGCTTGAACGCCGGGGCCTGATCCGCGCCCGGCCGCGTTCCGGCTACTTCGTCAACGCGCACGCGCCGAGTCCGTTCTCGGAGCCGGTGATCAGCAGCCAGGTCAATGAATCCACCGAAGTCGACGTCAGCGAACTGGTGTTCTCGGTCCTCGACTCGATCAAGGACCCGACCACCGTGCCGTTCGGCTCGGCCTTCCCCAGCCCGACGCTGTTCCCGTTGCAGCGCCTGTCCCGCTCCCTGGCCAGCGCCGCCCGGGACATGGACCCGCGCATGGTCGTCACCGACATGTCACCGGGCAACCCGCAATTGCGACGCCAGATTGCCCTGCGTTACATGGTCGGCGGCCTGATGCTGCCGATGGAAGAACTGCTGATCACCAACGGCGCACTGGAAGCCCTGAACCTGTGCCTGCAAGCGGTCACCGAACCCGGCGACCTGGTGGCCATTGAAGCGCCGGCGTTCTATGCCTGCCTGCAAATCCTGGAGCGGCTTAAACTGAAAGCCGTCGAAATCCCGGTGCACCCGCGTGACGGTATCGACCTGGGCGTACTCGCGCAAACCCTGGAACGCCACCCGATCAAGGCCTGCTGGTGCATGACCAGTTTCCAGAACCCGATGGGCGCCACCATGCCCGAGGCGAAGAAGCAGGAGCTGGTCGAGTTGTTGCGCAGCCATCAGGTGCCGCTGATCGAGGACGATGTCTACGCCGAACTTTATTATGGACAACAGGCGCCGAAACCGGCCAAGGCGTTTGATACCGAAGGGCTGGTGATGCATTGCGGTTCCTTCGCCAAAAGCCTGGCCCCCGGCTACCGGATCGGCTGGGTTGCCGCTGGGCGATACGCGCAGAAGATCGAACGGCTGAAACTCATGACCTCGCTGTGCGCCTCGATGCCGGCCCAGGCGGGCATCGCCGACTACCTGCAACACGGCGGCTACGACCGGCACCTGCGCAAACTGCGCTACGCCCTGGAAGAACAGCAAAGCGCCATGCTCGCCGCCATCGCCCGCTACTTCCCGGCACAGACGCGCGTCAGCCAACCGGCCGGCGGCTATTTCCTGTGGCTGGAACTGCCGCCGCAGATGGATTCGCTGAAGTTGTTTCAGATGGCACTGGCGCAAGGCATCAGCATCGCGCCGGGGCCGATCTTTTCACCGACGCAGCGGTTCAGGAATTGTATTCGGCTGAATTATGGGAGCCCGTGGACCGAGGAGTCGGAGAAGGCGATGGAGACGTTGGGGCGGATAGTGCGGTCGTTCTGAGAGTTGGATGTTGTCTGGCATGGCCCCTTCGCGAGCAAGCCCGCTCCCACAGGGGTAACGCGATCAACGGTGGGAGCGGGCTTGCTCGCGAAGGGGCCAGCCCGGTCAACACAAGTCTCAGCGGTTAACGACCACCACCCAGATCAACAAAAGTCCCGGTCGCATATGACGCCTTGTCCGACAGCAACCAGATAATCGCCTCTGCCACTTCATCCGGCCGTCCGCCCCGGGCCATCGGAATTGCCGACTCCAGCTTACTGACCCGATCCGGATCACCGCTCAACGCATGGAAATCGGTGTAGATAAACCCCGGTCGCACCGCATTGACGCGAATCCCCTCGCCCGCCACTTCCTTGGACAGACCGATGGTGAAGCTGTCCAGCGCGCCTTTCGACGCGGCGTAATCCACATACTCATTAGGCGAGCCCAAACGCGAAGCCACTGAGGACACGTTGACGATGCTGCCGCCCTGCCCGCCATGTTTGGGCGACATGCGCATGACCGCGTGCTTGGCGCAGAGGATCGGTGCCAGGACGTTGGTCTTGAGGGTTTTGAGGATGCGGAATTCGGACATTTCGTCGACGCGGGACTTGTGCCCGACGGTGCCGGCGTTGTTCACCAGCGCGGTGACTCGACCCAGTTCGGTGTCCACCCGGTGGAACAGACTGATCACTTCGTCTTCGATGCTGACGTCGGCGCGCACCGCGATGGCTTGAGCGCCCAAAGCGCGGACTTGCGCCAATACGCCATGCGCGGCCGATTCGTCGGATTGATAGTTGATACAGATCCGATAGCCAAGCCCGGCGGCCAACAGCGCGGTTGCGGCGCCGATACCACGGCCGCCGCCGGTGATGACAATGACTTTGTCCATGCTGACTTTCCCCCTTCACGCGTAAGCAGTCGGGGCCAAGAATACCCGCCATTGCACGGATTTGCATGGACTCACATCAATCACAACGGTATTCAAGCCGTCGCCAATCGTTCCCCGCGAACAATGTCGGCCATGAAGCGATCCGCCGGCAGCGGGTGTCCGAGCAGGTAGCCCTGCAACGAATCGCAACCGAGTTTGGTCAGGAAGTCTTGCTGGACGCCGGTCTCCACGCCTTCGGCGACGATGCGCAAGCCCAACGCCTGGCCGAGGGCAACGATGGCCGAGACGATGGCAGCGTCGTCACTGTCGTGTTCCAGATCGCGGACGAAACCGCGGTCGATCTTCAGTTCGTTGGCCGGCAGTCGCTTAAGGTACATCAAGCTCGAATAACCGGTGCCGAAGTCGTCGATGGACAGGTCGACGCCCATTTCCGAGAGTTCCTGAAGCACCGTCATGCTCGCATCGGCATCACTCATGGCGGTGGTTTCAGTGATTTCCAGGGTCAGGCTATTGGCCGGCAGCTTATGCGTGGCCAAGGCTTTGGAGACGCTCTTGACCAGACCCGCATGGCAGAACTGCAACGCCGAGAGGTTCACCGCAATGCGCCAGTCGGTATAGCCGAGCACGTACCACTCGCGCATCTGGCGGCAGGCTTCGTTCAGCACCCATTCACCAATGGGAATGATCAGCCCGGTCCTTTCCGCCAGATCGATGAACTTGTCCGGCAGCAGCATGCCCTGGGTCGGATGCTCCCAACGCAGCAGCGCTTCGGCGCCTACCGGGCGACCATTGCCGGCGTCGAACTTGGGCTGGTAATAGAGGCTGAACTGCTGCTGTTCGAGGGCATTGCGCAAATCCTGCAGCAATTGCAGCTGTTTGCGCGCGTTGCTGTTCATCGACGCGTCGAAGAAGCTGTAGCCGTTTTTCCCGGCGCCCTTGGCGTGGTACATCGCCGCGTCGGCGTTCATCAGCAATTCCTGGGCGGTCTGGCCGTTGCCCGGGTACAACGCGATGCCGAGGCTGGCGGAAATCTGCAGGTCGTGTTCGGCGACCCGGAACGCACTGCCGATCAGCCCGACCTGCCGCGCTGCCACGTTCAGCGCGTCGTTTGGCTCGCTGAGGCGCACCAGCAGGACGAATTCATCGCCGCCGATGCGCGCCAAAGTGTCCTGACTGCGCATGTCCTCGCGCAAACGCAAACCAACTTCGCGCAACAACTGATCGCCCATGTGGTGGCCGAAGGCATCGTTGACCGGTTTGAAGCCGTCGAGGTCTATGAACATCAGCGCAAAACAACCGCCCTGCTCCTGGACCTTGGACATGGCCTGCTCGATGCGGTCGGCCAGCAACATGCGATTGGGCAAACCGGTGAGGGTGTCGTGCAGGGCCAGTTGGGTCAGTTCGCGGTTGGCTTCCGTCAGCGAGCGCGCCAGATCGGCGGTGCGAGCCTCAAGACGCGCATCGAGTACCGAAGTCAGCAAGGCGATGCTCAACACCGCGAGCGTGGTGATCAGCACCAGGTTGTCCAGGCCCTTGCCGTTCAAGCCGCTGATGGCGGCGCCACAGAAACTGCCGTCCGGGAAGCGCGCCGCGGCCATGGCCGTGTAGTGCATGCCGACGATGGCGAGGCCCATGATCACCGCCGCACCGGCGCGAAGCAGGCCTACGTATGGCGTGTGCTGACGCAGGCGGAAGGCGATCCATAACGCCGCACCGGAGGCGCCAACGGCGATGAGCAGTGACGCACCAAACAGCGTCGGGTCGTAATCGATGCCCGGCTGCATGTGCATGGCGGCCATGCCGGTGTAATGCATGGCGCTGATCCCGGCGCCCATGAGCAACGCGCCGAACCCCAGTTGCCAGGACGGCAGCCGGGGCTGGCTGACCAGCCACAGGGCAAAGCCGCAGGACAGGATCGCGGTCAACAGCGAGAGTGCCGTGAGGGTGAAGTCGTAACCCAGGTCGATGGGCAATGTGAACGCGAGCATGCCGATAAAGTGCATCGACCACACGCCAACGCCCATGGCAAAGGCGCCGCCCGCCGTCCATAGAAACACGGCGCGGCCTTTGGCGGTCGCGATGCGCTCGGTCAGGTCGAGCGCGGTATAAGAGGCGAGGATCGCTACGCAGAGCGAAATGATTACCAGCGTGGGGGAATAGCTACCGATGAGCATGTGACTATCTCGCGATCGCCCTCCCGTACTGCTTCCGTTCTCGGGAGGGCAAAACGGGCGATTGTACTGATTGCACAAAAGAACGCACTGACAAAAGTAATCAAATGGCCATCAAACCGATGAAACGCTTGTTTGATCGTCGCAAAGCCTCAAGTTGCGAACTTGTGGCGAGGGAGCTTGCTCCCGCTGGACGGCGAAACCGTCCCAAATAGGCAAACGCGGTCGGTCAGGAAGAATGCGTCAGCCGATTTGCGTCTGCTGCGCAGCCGAGCGGGAGCAAGCTCCCTCGCCACAGGGTTGCTCTACTTGTTTTCGCTTACCTGGAGCGCTCCGTCCCAGCCACCACCCAGCGCCGCAATCAGCTGCACACTGGCAATCAACCGACTCTGTAACAGGCTCAACACGCTGCGTTCATTACTCAACGCGGTGGCCTGGACAACCACCACGTCCAGGTACGCAATCACCCCGGCCTTGTACTGGTTTTGCGTCAAACGAAGGGATTCACGCGCGGCATCCAGTGCTTCCTGGCGCACGCCGGCTTCGTCTTCCAGCACCTTGAGTTGCACCAGGTAGTTTTCCACCTCGCGAAAACCATCGAGCACGGTCTGGCGGTACTTGGCGACGGTTTCGTCGTAAGCGGCCTCGCTGCGATCGACCTCGGCAGATCGCTGGCCGCCATCGAACAGGGTCATGGCCAGTTGTGGCCCCACCGACCAGAAGCGGTTCGGCACGCTGATCCAGTTGGCATAGGTGCTGCTGCTATAACCGCCGTTCAGGCTCAGGGTCAGGTCCGGGTAGTAGGCGGCCTTGGCCACGCCGATGTTGGCGTTGGCCGCCATCACCGAACGCTCGGCGGAAGCGATGTCCGGGCGACGCTCGAGCAACTGCGAAGGCAGGCCCAGCGGTACTTCGGGCAACGCCGGAATATTCTTGGTTTCGGCCAGGTCGAACTCGGCTGGCGGTAGCCCGATCAGCACGGCAATGGCGTTTTCGAACTGAGCACGTTGCCAGATCAGGTCGACCATGTCCGCCTGGGTGCTTTTGAGCTGCGTTTGCGCCTGGGCCACCGCGTCCTTGCCGGAGACGCCGGCGCGGTACTGGTTTTCGGTCATTTTCAGCGAGCGCTGATAGGCCTCGACGGTCGCTTCCAGCAGGCGCTTTTGTTCGTCAATCACCCGCAGTTGCAGGTAGTTCTGTACCAGCTCCGATTGCTGGCTGAGGCGCATCGCCGCCAGATCCGCAAAACTGGCCTCGGCGTTGGCGGTGTCGGCTTCAAGGCCTCGGCGCAACTTGCCCCAGATGTCCGCCTCCCAACTGACCCCGGCCTGCGCGGTGTAGGTGTCACGAATACCGCTGGAGGAACTGGTCAGGCTTGAACTGCTGCTGCCGGTGCCCTGGCTGGAGCGGTTTTTCCCGACGGTCAGATCCACCGTCGGGAAAAACGCACCCCGGGCGCTGCGCACCAAGGCCTGGGCCTGACGGTACTGGGCTTCAGACTGGGCGACGGTCTGGTTGGAGCTGTTGAGTTTTTCGATCAGGCCATTGAGCTGCTGATCGCCATACAACTCCCACCAGGCGCCGCGGGCCAGGGAATCACTCGGGCTGGCCTGACGCCAGCCGGCGGCTTCCTTGTATTGCACCGGCGCGGCGGCTGGCGGGCGCTGGTAGTCCGGGCCGACAGCGCAAGCGCTGAGCATCGCCACGCACAGCGCCAGGCTCAGCAAGCGCGAGCCCCGGGCTGCGGCCAACGGCGTGGCCAGATTGATAAGCGAACGGTCAGTCATAGCGGAGTTTCCAGAGCAGCATCGGTACGCACTCCACGCCATTTGTTGAAGCGATGGCGCAGTTTATCGAGATAGAGGTAAACCACCGGGGTGGTGTAAAGGGTCAACACCTGGCTGAAGATCAGCCCGCCAATGATGGTCAGACCCAGCGGCTGACGCATTTCCGCCCCTTCGGCACGGCTCAGCAGCAACGGCAACGCGCCGAGGATCGCCGCCAGGGTGGTCATCAGAATTGGCCGCAGACGTTGCAGGCAAGCACTGCGAATCGACTCCAGCGGAGCCATGCCCTGATGACGCTCCAATTGCAGCGCCAGGTCGATCATCAGAATGGCGTTTTTCTTCACCACGCCGATCAGCAGGAACAACCCGAGCAACGAAATCAGGCTGAACTCACCACCCAGCGCATAAATCGACAGCAACGCGCCGACCCCGGCCGACGGCAACGTGGACAAGATGGTCAGCGGATGGATGTAGCTTTCATACAGCACACCCAGCACCAGATACACCGCCACCAGTGCGCCGAGAATCATCCACGGCTGGCTCTTCTGCGTGGCCGCAAAGGCATCGGCGGTGCCGGCCATTTTCGCGATCACACTTTCCGGCAGGCCGACCTTGGCAATCGCGCGCTCAATGGCGGCACTGCCCTGCTCCACCGTGACGCCTTCCGCCATGTCGAAGGCAATGCTTTCGGAGGCGAACTGGCCTTCGTGGCTGACCCGGTCGTCTTCCAGGCTGTTTTCGTAATGGGCAATGGTCGACAGCGGAATCCGCGCGCCGTCGGCGGTGATCACCTGCACCTGCTTGAGCGTAATCGGGTCCTGGGCGTATTTCGGATTGACCTCCATCACCACTTGGTACTGGTTGAGGCTGTCGTAAATCGTCGAGATCTGCCGCTGGCTGTACGCGTTGTTCAATACCGAGGTAACCATGTCCATGTCGACACCAAGGCGCTTGGCCTGATCGCGGTCGACGATCAGGGTCACTTGCTGAGCCCCTCTCCCTTCACGGGCATCGATCGCCGTCAGCTCCGGCAACGCTTTCAGAGCGGTGACGACTTTCGGGTACCACTCGCGCAAATCACCGAGGTCGCCGCTTTGCAGGATGTAGGAATACTGCGACGTGGTTTGTTCACGACCGCCGCCGAATTGCAGGTCCTGATCGGCCATCAGCATCAATTGCGCGCCAGCGACCTTGGGCATTTCCTTACGCAGGCGCTCGATGACTTTCTGCGCGGAAATGTTGCGTTCCTTGATCGGTTTCAAGCGCACCAGCATGAAGGCGTTGTTGGTGCCGCTGGTGCCGCCGATGAAACCGGCGACGCTTTGCACCGCGTCGTCCTTGAGCACGGCGCGGCGGAAGATTTCCATTTTCGGCTGCATCACGCTGAACGACAGACCGTCGTCGCCGCGCACGAAACCGATCAGTTGACCGGTATCCTGTTGCGGCATAAAAGTTTTAGGAACAACGACATACAGGGCGATGTTAACGCCGACCGTCACGATCAGGCTGAGCAAAGTCAACCGGCGGTGACGCAATACCCAGTCGAGGCTGGTCGCGTATTTTGCGACCATCCACTCGTTGGCCCGCTGACTCCAGCGCTGCAAACGGTTTTCCTGCCCCGGCGTGTGCGGCTTGAGCCAACGGGCGCAAAGCATCGGCGTCAGTGTCAATGAGACTATCAGCGAGACCACGATGGACGCCGCCAACGTGATGGAAAACTCGCGGAACAGGCTTTCGACGATCCCGCCCATGAACAGGATCGACAGGAACACCGCCACCAGCGAGACGTTCATCGACAGCAACGTAAAGCCGACTTCCTCAGCCCCCAGGTAGGCGGCCTTCATCGGCGGTACGCCTTCATCGATGTGCCGGGAAATGTTCTCCAGCACCACGATGGCGTCATCCACCACCAGTCCGGTGGCCAGGATCAGCGCCATCAGCGACAGATTGTTCAGGGAGAACCCATAGAGGTACATCACCGCAAAGGTGCCGACCAGCGACACCGGCACCGCCAGGGTCGGAATCAGCGAGGCGCGGAAGTTACCGAGAAACAGGAACACCACCAGAATCACCAGCGCCACGGCGATCAGCAGAGTCATTTCCGCTTCGTGCAAGGTCGCCTTGATCACTGGTGACCGGTCCATTGCCAGGTTCAATTTGACGCTGGCCGGCAGCACCGCCTGCAACGCTGGCAACTGCGCCTTGATTTCGTTGACCGTCTCGATGATGTTGGCGCCGGCCTGGCGGTTGATCACCAGCAGCACCGCCGCGTCATTGTTGAAGAAGCCGCTGTTGTAGCGGTCCTCAACGCCATCGCTGACCTTGGCCACGTCCCTCAGGCGCAACGCGGCGCCGTCCGCGTAGTGGATGATCAGCGACTCGTAATCCTTGGCTTTTTCCAGTTGATCGTTGGCCTGCACCTGCCACAACCGCTGGCCGTCTTCGACCGAGCCCTTGGGCCGGCGCACGTTGGCGTTGGCGATGGTGTTGCGCACATCGTCCAGGGCCACGCCGTACTGGTTGAGCGCCTGGGGTTCGAGTTCGATGCGCACCGCCGGCAAGGAGCTGCCGCCGATCTGCACTTCACCGACGCCCTGCACCTGGGACAGGCTCTGGGAAAGAATGGTCGAGGCCAAATCGTAGAGCTGGCCTTTTTCCAGTACGTCGGAGGTCAGCGACAGCACCATGATCGGCGCCTGGGACGGGTTGACCTTCTTGTAGGTCGGCATGCTGCGCATCCCGCTCGGCAGCAGGTTGCGCGAGGCGTTGATCGCCGCCTGCACTTCCCGGGCCGCGCCGTTGATGTCGCGGTCGAGGTCGAACTGCAAAATCACCCGGGTCGAGCCCTGGCTGGAGCGGCTGCTCATGGTGTTGACGCCGGCGATGGCGCCGAAGGAGCGCTCCAGCGGCGTCGCCACGGTCGAGGCCATCACTTCAGGACTGGCGCCCGGCAGGCTGGCCTGGACGACGATCACCGGGAAATCCATCTGCGGCAACGGCGACACCGGCAGCAGGCCGAAGCTCACGCCGCCCAGCAGCATGATCGCCAGGCTCAGCAGCATGGTCGCGACCGGGCGCCTGATGAAAGGTCCGGACAGGTTCATGGCTGCTCGACCGCTTCCGCGGCTTCAGACTTGCGACCCCAGCGTCGGCCGAGGCGGTCGAAATACAGATAGATCACCGGCGTGGTGAACAGCGTCAGCACCTGGCTCACCAGCAAACCGCCGACCATCACCAGACCCAACGGCTGGCGTAATTCCGCGCCGGAACCGGTGGCCAGCATCAACGGCACCGCGCCAAACAACGCGGCCAACGTGGTCATCAAAATCGGCCGGAAACGCAACAGCGCCGCTTGATAGATCGCTGTTTCCGGGTCCATGCCCTGGTTGCGTTCAGCGTCCAGGGCGAAGTCGATCATCATGATCGCGTTCTTTTTCACAATGCCAATCAGCAAAATGATGCCGATGATCGCGATCATCCCCAGGTCATTGCCGCTCAGCAGCAGCGCCAGCAAGGCGCCGACCGCCGCCGAGGGCAAGGTCGAGAGAATGGTGATCGGGTGGATGTAGCTCTCGTAGAGCACGCCGAGCACGATGTACATGGTCACCACCGCCGCCAGAATCAGCAGCAAGGTGCTCGACAACGAGGCCTGGAACGCCTCGGCCGCGCCCTGGAACTGAGTCTGCACGCCAATCGGCATGCCGATGTCTTTCTGCACCTGCTCGATGATTTCCACCGCATGCCCCAGCGCCACGCCGGGTGCCAGGTTGAACGACATCATCACCGCCGGGAACTGGCCGATATGCGTGATCGCCAACTGCGCCTGCCGCTCCTCGATGTGCGCCAGGCTGGACAGGCGCACTTGCCCGCCGTCGGTGGTCTTGACGTGAATCTGGTTCAACGCGTCCGGGCCAATCTTCTCGCCGGACTGCGATTGCAGCACTACGCGGTATTGGCTGGCCTGGGTGTAAATAGTTGAAATCTGCCGCTGGCCGAAGGCGTCGTACAGCGCATCGGTGATGTTCGACACCGATACACCGACCCGCGACGCTGCATCGCGGTCGATCACCAGATAGACCTGCAAGCCCTTGTCCTGCAAGTCGCTGGCAACGTCGGTCAACTCCGGTCGCTGTGCCAGTGCGTCGACCAGACGACCACTCCACAGGCTGAGCAACTCGGAGTCCGGCGACGACATGCTGAACTGGTATTGCGTGCGGCTGACGCGGTCTTCGATAGTCAGGTCCTGCACCGGCTGCATGAACAGACGAATGCCGACCAGCTTGTCCAGCTCCGGTTGCAGGCGCGCGATCACTTCGGTGGCACTCAGGTCGCGGTTGCTGTGGGACTTGAGGTTGATCAGCAGCCGACCGCTGTTGAGGGTCGAGTTGTCACCGTCGACGCCGATGTAGGACGACAGGCTTTCCACCGCCGGATCCGTCAGGATGACCTTGGCCAGTTCCTGCTGACGCTCGCTCATCGCCGCAAAGGAAATCGACTGCGGCGCCTCGGAGATGCCCTGGATAACGCCCGTGTCCTGCACCGGGAAAAAGCCCTTGGGCACGACCATGTACAGGAACACCGTCAGCGCCAAGGTACCGATCGCCACCAGCAATGTCAGTGGTTGATGCTTGAGAACCCACTTTAACTTGCGCCCGTAAGCCGCGATCATCCAATCAATTGTCGCGCCGCTGGCGCGGTAGAAACGACCCTGTTCTTCTTCCTTGGGTTCACGCTTGAGCAAGCGTGCGCACATCATCGGCGTCAGGGTCAGGGACACGACCAGGGAAATCAGGATCGCCACCGCCAGGGTAATGGCGAACTCGCGGAACAGCCGCCCCACCACGTCCGCCATGAACAGCAACGGAATCAGTACCGCGATCAGCGACAGGGTCAGGGAAATCAGGGTGAAGCCGATCTGCTTGGCGCCCTTGAGCGCGGCATTCAGGGGACTATCCCCTTCTTCGATAAACCGGGAAATGTTCTCCAGCATCACAATCGCATCGTCCACCACGAAACCGGTGGCGATGGTCAGGGCCATCAAGGTCAGGTTATTGACCGAGAAACCGGCGAGGTACATCACGCCGAAGGTGCCGATCAGCGACAGCGGCACAGCCACCGACGGAATGATCGTGGCACTGGCCCGACGCAGAAACAGGAACGTCACCATCACCACCAGGGCGATGGCGATCAGCAATTCGTGTTGCACGTCGGTGACGGAGGCGCGGATGGTCTGGGTGCGGTCGGTGAGGACCGTAACGTCGAGACCGGCCGGCAGGTTGTCGGTGATGCTCGGCAGCAAGGCCTTGATCCGGTCGACCACTTCAATGACGTTGGCCCCGGGTTGACGCTGAATGTTCAGCAACACGGCCTGGTTTTCATTGGCCCACGCTGCCAGACGTTCGTTTTCTGCGCCGTCGACGATCTCGGCCACGTCCCTGAGGCGCAACGGCGCGCCGTTGGCGTAGGCCAGGATCAGGTTGGCGTAGTCCTTGGGCGAGGTCAGTTGATCGTTGGCATCGAGCATCGACACCCGGGTCGGGCCGTCGAAGTTGCCCTTGGGCTGGTTGACGTTGGACGCGCCGATCAGGGTGCGCACGTCCGACAGGTTCAAGCCATTGGCCGCCAACGCTTCCGGGTTGACCTTGATCCGCACCGCCTGACGCTGGCCGCCGGCAATGCTGACCATACCGACGCCGCTGATCTGGGCGATTTTCTGCGCCATGCGCGTATCGACCAAATCATTGAGCTTGGGCAACAACATGGTTTTAGAGGTGATGGCCAAGGTCAACACCGGGGTATCCGCCGGGTTGACCTTGTTGTACACCGGCGGCGCCGGCAGGTCCTTGGGCAGCAGATTGGTCGCGGCGTTGATCGCGGCCTGCACCTGCTGCTCGGCGACGTCCATGTTGATGTCGAGGCTGAAACGCAGGGTCAGCACCGATGCGCCGCCAGAGCTGGTCGACGCCATCTGGGTCAGGCCGGGCATCTGCCCGAACTGACGCTCCAGCGGCGCAGTCACGGCGCTGGTCATGACGTCCGGGCTGGCGCCGGGATACAGCGTCATGACGCGGATGGTCGGGTAATCCACCTGAGGCAATGCCGACACCGGCAGCAGCCGATAGGCGATCACGCCGGCCAGGATAATGGCCAGCATGCTCAGCGTAGTGGCGACCGGGCGGAGGATGAACAGCCGCGAGATGTTCATGCGCCGCCCTTTTTCGCCTTGTCGGTGGTCGCCGGCTCAGTCGAGCTGGCCGCCGATTTGCCTTGCAGGTGGCCGGTCGGGGTGGTCGGTACGTCCTTGGTGTCGTTGACCACTTCCACTTCGCTGCCTTCCTTCAAGCGGTCGGTGCCTTCCAGGACCACTCGATCTCCGGGGGCCAGGCCTTCAGTGATCACGGTGTTTTCACCGTCACTGGCGCCGACTTTCAACTGACGGATCGCGACTTTCTTGTCGCCGTCCAGGGCGTAGACGAAGGTGCCGTTGGTGCCAAACTGAATCGCCGCGGAAGGTGCGAGCACCACGTCTTTCAAGGTGTCGGCCAGCAAGTGGACATTCACGAACTGATTGGGGAACAGCGCCTGATCACGGTTCTCGTAGCGCGCCTTGAATTTCAGGGTGCCGGTGGTCACGTCGATCTGGTTGTCCAGGCTCTGCAACACGCCGGTGGCCTGCAACTTGGTGTCGCCACGGTCCCAGGCTTCGGCCGGCAGCTTGGCGCCGGTGCGATAGCGCGCCAGGACCACGTCGAGGCTGTTTTCCGGCAAGGTGAAGGCGACGCTGATCGGCTGGGTCTGGGTGATGATCGCCAGTGCCGTGGTGTCGTTGGCGGCTACCAGGTTGCCGACGTCCAGCTGTCGCAGGCCCACGCGTCCGGCAATCGGCGCGCGGATCTTGGTGAATTCGAGATTGAGCTTGGCGTCGTTGACCGCCGCCTGGTTGGTCTTGACCGTGCCCTGGTACTGACCGACCAGTGCTTCGGCGGTGTCCAGGGTTTGCTTGGCGATGCTGTCTTCCTTGAACAGGCCACGATAACGCTCGACGTCAACCTGAGCGTTTTTCAACTGTGCCTGGTTCTGCAGCAGCGTGCCTTCGGCCTGGAGCAAGGCGTTCTGGTATGGGCGCGGGTCGATTTCCGCCAGCAGATCGCCGGCCTTGACCATCTGCCCTTCTTCAAAAGATATCTTCATCAGTTCGCCGCCCACCCGGCTGCGCACATTGATGGTGTTCAGCGCGGTAACGGTGCCCAACGCCTTGTAGTACAACGGGAAATCTCCCTTGACCGCCGGCGCCACGCGCACCGGGATCGGCCCGGTCGCCCCGCCGAAGCCCGGACGCATCCCCCCCGACTTGCCGGTGTGGCCGGCCACGGCTTTCGGCGCAGCGCCGTCCTTGTTGGCAGTACCGGCGGGCCAGAATTTCCAGCAAAGGCCAGCGATGACCAACAGGACAAGCAGGCCGAGGAGCCAGCGACGAGGTTTACGGGAAGCGGAGGATTGCATGGAATGATCAACCATTGGGCGCGTGAGCTTCTTTCTACAGGAGGCTGAACGATAAGCACTGGTGGGTATTAAGCAAAGCGCCTTTACCGGCAATTTACCTTCGGCTTACGTAACAGGAGATTTATCTAAGACACTGAAGCACAAATGAAAACGGCCTGGACAGGGCCAGGCCGTTAACAATTGTAATGCTTTACTTATTTCAGAACGGCCAGTGCCGCTTCGTAGTTCGGCTCTTCAGCGATTTCCTTGACCAGTTCGCTGTGCAGCACGTTGTCGTTTTCGTCCAGTACCACGACCGCACGGGCAGTCAGGCCTTTCAGAGGACCATCAGCGATGGCCACGCCGTAGTTCTCGATGAACTCGGCACCGCGCAGGGTCGACAGGTTCTGAACGTTTTCCAGGCCTTCGGCGCCGCAGAAGCGTGCTTGAGCGAACGGCAGGTCAGCCGAGATGCACAGCACCACGGTGTTGGCGATGTCGTTGGCCTGGGCGTTGAACTTGCGGACCGAAGTGGCGCAGGTCGGAGTGTCGACGCTTGGGAAGATGTTCAGCACTTTGCGCTTGCCGGCGAAGTTCGCCAGGGTCACGTCGGACAGATTGCCGGCAACCAGGGAAAAGGCTGGCGCCTTGGAACCGGCTTGTGGCAATTGGCCGTTGACTTGAACCGGGGAGCCTTTAAGAGTGACTTGAGCCATGAACGGAGTCCTTCTGACGTTGTTGTGGAGAATTTTGAAGAGGCCGAAGTTAACCACGAAATGGTCCGACGACCTATCCCCTGTACAAAACTTGTATACAACCCAAATCCCTGATGGGAGCGAGCCTTTGTGGCGAGGGGGCTTGCCCCCGTTGGACTGCGCAGCAGTCCCCTGAACTTCGGCTATGGGGCCGCTTCGCGACCCAACGGGGGCAAGCCCCCTCGCCACAAGGTCCACAGGGTCGGGGTCAGGCCAGCAACCGCAACATATTGCGGTGTCGCGCCTCGAAGATCCGGCGCATATACGCATTTACCAGTAGCGCCTCTGTCAACGCGCCACCGAAAGCCGAATACGTCACATGATCGGTGTACAGCGTACCGCCCTCTCCCGTCTCCACCCGGTGTTCATGACGAAAGGCAGCCATTGGTCCCTTGAGCATTTCATCGATGAAATGATGCTCGCCAACCTCGCGAATCACCACGGTCCAATCGGCAGGTATGAAATTGAACATCCAGTGTCGAAAACGGAACTGGCGCCCGGCTTCGATTCGAAGATTGCTTAAGTCGATATTGCTTAATAGCGTCACCCGCCCCGGGAAGATCTTCGGAAAGTTGACGCCTTCCAGGCAGTAATCGAGGACTTGCGCCGGTGTCCGGCCGGGGATGAGCGTAGTAATTTGCAACACAGGCATTTGCATTCCATTGTTTGGCAGGAAGTGAAGTGGCAAGCGTGGCAGGCACATCAATTTATGGTTTCGGGGGTCGGAAACTCTCTTCTGTCCCGGAACATGACGTAAAGCGGGTCCACCCCGGAGCCTGCCGGGAAGACAACGATGTAGTCATCGAATTTGATCTCGCTCGTGCCATCAAATGGCTCCAATAACGGAACAGGCGGAGATTGCAAAAACCCCAGGCGATACTCGGTGGTCGACCCCTGGTCCGGTGTGGTTTCAAGCGCCGCAGGTGCGCGCCAGCTGACAGTGACCGGGGCCGGTCCATCGGCGGTGAAACAGTAAGCTTGCATGGTGTCCTTCCAGACCGCGGGGCGCACCTTCACTTTGGACGACAAGGTGTTGCCATTCGTTGGCGTTATGGCCACCTGTAACAGCGTGCTTATCAATCTCACGCCTTGAGACAGCGTCCCTGCGGGAACATCGTATGTACCGCTGATCATCCTGAAAGCAATGTCCACGTCTGCCGCGTTTGCTGCAAGGTCGTGCCAATCATGCCCCTCGATGGGCTGGAACTCGTGCAAAGGCACACACACCGCATACCTGCCAACCTCGGCGCGACTTGAAAATTCCATTCGTAGAACCGCCGCGTATTGACCCTGATGGGCTTCGGTACGGGAGGTGATCTGCCAGGTAAATTCTGCCACCGCAGAACGCACCGATTTTTGCAGAGCGATCCGGTAAATTTCCATTGGTTGTGAAAGCGCCCCATCGATCCAGACGCCGGGCCGCGAATTGACGTGGCCCAGTGACGCCAACAAAAGGCCCGGGGTCTGAACGGGACCCACTCCTCCCTGATAGCGTTGGCGTACCAGTTGGGTTTGCGCATTGATCAGTAACGTTTCAGCCTCGATTTGCAGGTGATTCAGGCGCTGCCTGACGACGCTCAACGTCGCCAGATACCGAGACTCAGTGGCAGTGATCAACTGGGCGATGTTTTGCCACTGTGCTTGCTCGGCGCGGCCATAAGTCAAATCGCGTTGGGCAGCGTCCCTTTTGAACTTGAGCCTCATTTCCCAGAACTCGTAGCGCCTGACCACCAGACGTGTATCAAATTCAGCGATTTCGAGGCTGCGGATGTCCGCCTCACGCCCACGGATGTCCACTTCAGCGTTCTGTTGGCTGCGCAGATGCTTGATACGGCGCTCTAAAAGGCTTAACGCTGGCTCAACATCATTCTGGGAAGTTGCCACGTCTATGACGACTTTTTGTGCCGCTGCCAGACTTTGAGCGATGCGCAGTTGCGTCACTTGGGCAAACGTCATCGGAGTGGACGGCCAATTGGCATTGGAGCTCGGCATGGGGATGCCCTCACCCTTGAATGCAGGCTGCCCTTTCTTGTGGTGCCAGTCTTTGACGTAGTACACAACCGAGCCCGTGGTGTGACCGTTGTAATCGTCCTCTGCAGGGTAGAACAACAGATCTGCGCCTTTGGGGTGGCCGACGATCCGGTCGAAGTGGTTGATGAGTCGGTCATGGTCCACTTTAGGCAAATCGACGGCCCATATTCTGTTCACCAACGCCTGGAATTCCGGCTCGGTGTAATCCTTGAGTGTTGCTTTGAGTTCCATCCCTGGTTTTTCCTTGTAGAGAAGACACTTAACAGCTGCAAGATAGATGCATCTGCTCATTAATGATGAGCAGATGGTTTTTCGCTCGAGGTGACTGCATTACTCCGGCTTGAAGCCGGGTTTGTTATTGAGTGCGCGCCATTCCTTGACTGCTTTCAGGATGCCTTCGGGACTGTCTTCCTGGCCTTCCTTGGGGTAGAAAATGACGTCTGAGCGGTCTGGGTGTTCTGTGATCGTCTCGAAATGCTTGATGCGCTCGATCATGTATTGATCAAACTCATCAGCCGTCAAATCCTCTCCACCATCAAATAGTTCTCTAAGAAATTCCAGAAACTCAGACTCTGTGTAATCTTCGATACGTGAATAGTTTTTCATAGGTGCTGACCACCCTTATGTACGAGAACGTGTCGTCTCGGCGTCATTACGACAATGTTATCCATGTCGTACACCGCCCCTCCTTGCGCAATCTCTATCTGATGATGGAGCTCGTATTTCACTCGACCTCCGTACTGATCATTTCCGATAGGAAATGGCGCAGTGCCCTTGCGCAGAAACCTTAAATTTGTGGCATGGAATTGAGTACTTAAAGTTAAGTCAGCGGCCACTGCCTTCCAAAAAGCCTCCCTGAATCGATGAAAGTTAGCAAACTCCCGTCCTCTTAACTGATCCGCAATATGCGAAGGAATAGGCGCTCCCTCCCCACGAGCGGCTGCACCCAGCCAGACTCCTGACACCGACTGCCCAACCCCGGTTGCGACACCCGGATCATCCCGCCGGTCAAGAAACAGAACATCCGACGAAGGCAACTCCATGTCCGCCGGGAACCCGGGAATACTGCCACCGACCAGACCTTGATCAACAGCCGGAAACGTCTCGTTTTGAGGTAGGACCGGGATGGCCGGAGTACCGGGATAAACCGCAGGAATCGACGGTATGACCGGTGAAGTTGTAGGACCGAGGTGTTCGATCCCCGGTGGAACGAGGGGTATCCAGGTACCGACGCCAACAGGACGTATTGGCCAAGGCAAAATTGCCGGTGTTATGCCCAGCCGTCCTTGGCTGCTTTGCGGAGTAGTAATGCTGATTTTGTCGAGGTTGAACGGGTTTTCGCCAAGCTCTGCGAGCGTTTGATAACGCAACTCG
Source organism: Pseudomonas sp. 31-12 (assembly GCF_003151075.1). NCBI lineage: Bacteria > Pseudomonadati > Pseudomonadota > Gammaproteobacteria > Pseudomonadales > Pseudomonadaceae > Pseudomonas > Pseudomonas sp. 31-12. The sequence continues at coordinate 3,167,766 of NZ_CP029482.1, read as the reverse complement.
AATTCACGCCGCTCACCGACCCAGGTGTTTTTCGGGGCATAGGGTGCAAAGCCTTGCTCGAGGCGTTTTTTGTTCACCTCATCGAATTCGGCGACAAGGGCCGGGTACTCGCCAACTGTTCGCCACAGCGTTTCATCGAAGGCCCCGAACGAATTGACTTCCCGGCCACGGAACTGATCGCCAATCTGTACCGGGATAGCTGCACCGCTCGCTTGGCTGGCTGTTTTCCACCAGTCAAGGCCGGCGGGTTGACCGATGCCGGTGACGACACCAGATCCCATCGCCGGCAAACCGAAAGAGAAGTAAGTCGGTGGCAGGCCTGGCACGCACACAATGCAATCCTGTATGCGTAGATCGACACCCTCCGGGATGCTCTGGACCTGCGCAGTGATCACCGCCAATCCGGATTGACTCGCCGTTGTCCGAAGAGAGGGGACGTCTGGAGTGAACTGCAAGTGCCTGCCGGGATATCCGGGGATCTCGGCGTGATAGGCCCCCGTCAGAAGATCGAGCACTGCATTGACGACCGGAACCTGTGCGTCAATGCCGCCTCCGGTACTGACGGCGATGATCGCGGTGCCTTCCGGCACCGTTTCGGCTTTGAGCCGATAGGCCATTTCAACCGATCCGCCCGCATCAGCGATCGATTGCAAGACGCTGCTGTCAGCGAGGCCCAGCGATTGCGCCGGCACGCCGACTGAATGGAACAGGCGCCTGCGTTGCTCGGGCGTCAGCTCGCCATTGCCAAGCGTCGGCGAGTACACCATGGCAGTAACGAATACCGGTCCTGTTCTGGCTGCAATGCGAGCAAAATCGCCAAGGAGCCTGCCCGCAGCTCTGGAAGCAGCCTCGATTGCCGCCGCGACGTCCTGAGCAACGAGCACACCCTCACGGGTCAAAAACATCCCGCCGGCGGCCGTTGTCGACATGGGCACAGTCAGCGTGTTGACCCGCCTGACCCGTTCGACGCGAGAGTCTTCATCAGCCTGCTGCTTGAACCGGACTCGAGCATCGCGCTGCTCGGAAAACTGACGGAGCGCCTCCCACACCGCTTCCCGCTCACGCCAGACAACGGTCTGCTCGGCATGATGTCTGGCAAGCGCATTGGATTTTTCCGTGAGCGCGTTTATCTGCGCGGATAGAAGCCGCACTTCGTGGGCAGCGTTGTAAGCGCTTTCCCAGATCTGGTGACCGTCATTGAGCGCTTGCCCGAACGCCCCCAGTCGCGTCAGGTAATCGTTCGAAGTGCGGGTGAATGGATCGTGTCCATCAAAGGACCTGGCAACAGCGTTCTTTGCATTGAGCTCTGCGGTTTTTCGGGCGATCAGCCCGTCAATTTCGTTTTTTTCCTTGGTGATGGTGTATAGCTGCCAACGCTCGCTCGAACCGCTGTCCGGCGGTCGTCGAACACCGGAGATTTCATGTTCAAGGGAGGGGGCGAGTTGACTGGCCTTAACCGCAAAACTTCGGTCCACCTCGGTTCTGATAGCGTCATGACGCTGGGCCAGGCCGTTGAGAAATTGGTGCAAGGCCTGAACGCGAGATTGCTCCTGAGCCCGTGCCGCGGCTGCTTGAGCTTGAGCTTGAGCTTGAGCCGCCAAGGCTTGCGCTTGAATACCTGCCTGCACACGCTCGTTTTCCTTTGCCTGACGAGCGGCCTCTATGGCCCGCTTTCGGGCCTTCTTCTTTTTCTTGCTGGTTTTACCGAACCCGCCTGAAACCCCTCCGCCGCCGCCACCTCCACCGGAACCACCGCTTGAAGCGGGCGGACCCGACCGGATGACGACACTTCCTGACGTTCCATCGTTATGTACTTGTTGTGCCATACAGTCACTCCTTGTCTGTAGGGCACAGCATGTCGATGGAGCAGTGGTCCGGTGCGGTACATAGTTATAGGGTGGCCATTACACCGACAGTCGAGAGCTATCCAGGCGGCGAGTCGAAAACAGATTGGCGCGTACAAATAACTTTCGTCAGCGTTGTCGATTCAGGCCCCGGTTATTCGACTAGACAGCGAATCACCCACAATCCAGCGGAGACAAGACCATGCGATTCATGATCATTGTGAAAGCCAGCCCGGACTCCGAGGCCGGTGTTATGCCCACCGAGGAACTGATGACCGCGATGGGCAATTACAACGAAGAGCTGACCAAGGCCGGCATCCTCATTGAGTGCGACGGCCTGCAACCGAGCAGCAAAGGCGCCCGGGTGCGATTCTCGGGCGAAAAACGCACGGTCATCGACGGCCCGTTCGCCGAAACCAAGGAGCTGATCGCCGGTTATTGGATATGGGAGGTCAAGTCGAAAGAGGAAGCGATCGAGTGGGTCAAACGCTGCCCCAATCCGATGCCGGGTACCGAAGCTGAGATCGAGATTCGCCCTATATATGGGGCCGAAGATTTCGGCGAAGAGTTCACCCCGCAACTGCGCGAGCAGGAAGAACGGATTCGCGAGCAGATGAAAAAGCGTTGAACCGTTCAGGGCATTAAACGGAACACCACTGCATCATCGTTCTTCGTGGGCAAGCCTCGCTCCTACCGGCGCGAGCTTGTCCGCGACCACCCCCCCTGATTCGCATTAACTCCAGTACACAAACAAACTCCGAAAACTTGTTCAAAAATCCAATGCACCCTCATACCGACTGGCTAACCCGAAGTTAGCTGCTAACTTCAACAGACGTGTCCTACAGGCTTGAAAGGAAAGAGATTACGTCGTAAACGGTAAGGAACGACACCCATTACATCCCACTCGATTTGTGTGGCGGAAAAGTGTGGAAATCCGGGGCCAATATTCTCAACGCCTTCATCGAACCGCAGTGGACCGTGGAGCGCAAAGGCGATGGCCTGCTGCAGTTCACGCTGTTCGCCGGGCTCAATGTCACGTTCGGTAAATGAGGATATCTCTATGCACGGTGCAATTCGCTTGGCCGGCTACAGCCTGATGACCATGTTCGTCAGTTGCGGCGTCGGTGCCCAGGACCTCGATACCCGAGTCGGCAAGATGTTGGAAAACAGTCTACGGGCCCATGAAGCGATCCCCTGGCTCTCTGCCGGTCCGCTGGTGATCGATCTGCCGTCCCGTCCGGCAAACGACGACGCAACGGCCGTGGAAAGACGCCCAAGGGTTCAATAAGGAATTTTATGAATAACCGCCTGTTGCTCACCGCGCTGTCGCTCGCCCTGAGCACCAGCGCCTGGGCCGACTTCACCGCCACGCCTGAAGAAGCCCGGAGCATCGCCAAGGAAGCCTACCTGTACGGATTCCCGGTGGTGGAGATGTACAAAACCCTCTACTCCCAGGCGGTCGACAAAAATAGCGCGAACTTCAAGGCGCCGTTCAACCGGATCGGCAACACCGCGAAGGCGTTCACCGCCAAGGACACTGCGTTCGTCACACCCAACGCCGACACGCCCTACTCGTTCGTCTGGATGGACCTGCGCGCCGAACCGGTGGTGCTGACCTTGCCGCCCATCGACGAGCACCGTTACTACTCTGTGCAATTGATCGACGCCTACACGCAGAACTTTGCGTACCTGGGCACCCGCAGTACGGGCAACAACGGCGGACACTTCATGGTCGCAGGCCCCAACTGGCAGGGTCAGCAACCGATAAAAATGGATCGAATGCTGCGCAGCGAAACCAACATTGCCTACGCCCTGTATCGCACGCAGCTGCTCGATGAAAAGGACCTGGCCAAGGTCAAGAAAGTCCAGAAAGGCTACAAAGTCGAAACGCTGAGCCACTACGTCAAAAAGAAGGCCCCTCCCGCCGCGCCGAAGATTGCCTGGCCGAAACCCACTCCGACCATGAGCGATACGCCGGACCTGTTCCGCTACCTGAATTTCATGCTGGCCTTCGCCCCGGCGCAGGACGCGGAACAGGACCTGCTCGCGCGCTTCAAGACCATCGGTATAGAAGCCGGCATGCCTTTCAGACTGCACGACTTCACATCGGAACAACGCCAGGCCCTGGAAGACGGTATCAGTGATGCCAAGGCCGAATTCGCCCGGTTCAAGAAAGACAAAGTCGATACTCACGAGGTCACCAGCAGCGATTTCTACGGCACCCGCGATCACCTCAAGGGCAATTACCTGTACCGCTACGCCGGCGCCAACATGGGGATCTTCGGCAACTCGGCCGAAGAGGCGAATTACATCGGCTATTTCGTCGACAAGGATGGCCAACCGTTCGATGCCTCGAAACACGATTACACCCTGCATTTCGACAAAGGTGCCCTGCCCCCAGCCGATGCGTTCTGGTCGCTGACGATGTACGACGGCAAAAACAAATTGCTGGTGGCCAACCCGATCAATCGCTATCTGATCAACTCGCGGATGCTGCGCGAGCTCAAGTTCGACGCCGACGGTGGCCTGACCCTTTATCTGCAAAACGAGGCACCGCCCAAGGACTTGCAAAGCAACTGGCTGCCAGCGCCAGAAGGCCCGTTCTTCGGGGTATTACGCCTGTACCTGCCGAAACCGGAAGTCACCAGCGGCCAATGGGAAATGCCCCTGTTGACCCCTGTGATCGGCGACTGAAGGCAAGACCCGAGGACTTTTCGACGGGAAACAGGTAGGGTGCGCAAAATCAAACTGCCACCATCCCCCGGTTTCAGGGAAGCTGTCGCGTCGCGGGTTTTCATGGAGTTGCACACGCAATGAGTTGCTGGACCCTCCTCGGCCTCCCGGCCGATGCCGATACGCGCCGTATCAAACGCCAATACGCCATCCTGCTCAAACAGACGCGCCCGGATGAAGACCCCGAGGGCTTCCAGCGCCTGCGTGAGGCCTATGAGCAAGCGCTGAGCATCAAGGAATGGGAGCAACTGCGCGAGGATGACTCCGACGACGAAGCTTCGTGGGACCTGACCGGGCTGTCGGTGGTTGAAGTCGACACGCTGCAACTGGTCAGCCGTTCGCTGGACGGAATCAGCCGTGTCGAGCTCGAACGACGCCATGCCATCGCCGTCGAACATGGCGCGGCCGATGTCATGGAAGATGCGGTGCTGAGGCATTGCGTCGAACACCTCGAGACCTGCGAAACATTGCTCGAATGGGCGATGGAAACGTTTCACTGGTTCAGTCTCTGGCAGCGACTGGAACTGGACGAAGAGCTGATCGAAGCGTTATCGCAGCAGCGCAAGCGCTTGGCCGAGCGTCGTGAAGCACCGATATTCCTGGCCGGGCAACGGCGTCTCGCCGCAGAACCCGCCGCCACGCCGGAGCATCGCGCTGCCCATCTGCTCTTGGCGCCGGGCTCATTCAATCAACGCCGCGCCCTCGCCCGACGCTTGCGCGAAGGCGATTGGGTACAATGCCGCAAACTCAGCTCTGCGTTGTACGCGCACCACCCGGACATCTGCGCAGGCCTGCCCGGTGGCACGCCGTTCTTCTGGCGCGAGTGGGAACATGCCTACGACAGCTGGCCGATGTACCTGGGGATCGTCCTTGCCTGCCTGATCGGCACCTTTGTTCAGTACGCGCCGTTGGGCACGCGTCTGGGCGGATTGATCGGCGTCGCCGTGTTCTGGTCGGTGATATTCGCGCTCGTCGGTTGGGTACTCAACTGGCTGACGGCGCACGTAGCCCACCGCTTTTGGTTGCTGGACGACCGATTGAGTGTGCGCCTTTCGCCCTCGCTCATGCCCCTGCCGTTTGGCGTGCTGCGTGACTTGATTCCCTGCATTGCGATGGCGGCGGGCATCGGCAACGTATATGGCGTGGTCGGCAGCATCGTTTACGCCGCCACACTGACGGGTGTCGGACTTATACGCCGGCGGGAGGTCAGACCGCAGGTTTCGTGGCAACACGCCAGCCCCTTGCTCAAACGCTGCCTGATGGGCGCGGGCATTTTGGTGCTGGTTTTAATACTCGGCGTGTTCAAAGTGATCTCGAGCCAAGGTACGGTCAACCGCAACCAGGGCCTGCAACAGTGGACCGAACGCTTGTGCAGCCGGATGCCGGTTACCGCCAGCGAATGCAACGCACCGGCCACTGTTGAGCAGTGGTACGGCCAGGAGAAACTGCCATGAACCCGAAATGGCTGTTCCCGGTGGCCACCATTGTGATGCTGATCCTGATGGGGCTGGCCGGTTCTTCGAAATTTGTCGCCCGCATCGATTTGTGGCTGGATCGACACGACGCTCCGCTCACCGCGCAGGCCAACGCCCTGAGCCCGGTGATCGATTGCATCAACCGGGTCGACGTGCATTGGCGGGTCGCCTACGAACTGTACAAATCGCCGAAGCAACCTGCGGAACCGGTGCGAGACTGGATCGCCAACCAGCATGATTTTGACGACAACGGGGCCAGTGATGCGCCCGGCATTCAAAGGGATATCTGTTCGCCGAAAATAAGCGAAAAACTCAAGCTACTGAACTACGACCCACCGCTGGCGTTGAAAGCCGATGCCTACGCGCAGGCATTACAGCAAGTGACGCCCTTTACGCAGCAAATCACCTTTTACCGACAGGCGCGTTTTTCGACCGCCATCAGTGAGGTGCAGCCCGCCTTTGCCGATCAATTCAGGCCCAGGGCGGAGGACTACCTCACGGCGTCAACGGTACTGAGGCAGCAGGTTGAATCGCTCGACCTTGAACAACGGCGCGAGCAACTCAATCTGATCGAAGCACGTCTGGGCAAGGACATTCACTGGTATTTGCTGGCCTACATGATCCAGGCCAGGGACACGCTGAACCTTGTAACCGAGGGTGTGAACAATCGAACCCTGACGCCGCAGGCACTGGCTAAAACCATCGCTGAACTGCAATTGGCCTGGGATTACCGGCAGCAGTTCAGCCGATACCAATTACCGGAAACGCAAAATCGTAACGAAGTACCCCGTTATCTCTGGTCGCACATTGCCAGGCCAACACAGACGTATCTGGATGCCTTGAATGCTCTGCACAGGGACTGGAAGAACAAGGCTGAACCACAGCGATTGAGTGATGATTTTTATGCGGTGACGCGTGGGTATGATTCGCTGATCAGCCATTACAATCGGTTGGCGCGGGCTGAGTATTGATTGATGTGTTGTTATTGAGGCCTCATCGCGGGCAAGCCCGCTCCCACAGGTTTACGCGTTTCCCTGTGGGAGCGGGCTTGCCAACGAAGAGGCCATCAGCCTCACTGCATCATTTGGACTTAAGCTTCAGATACGACTGATGCAAATCCGACGCCCAGCCATCGATCACCCCTTTCACATCATCGGCCTTCATCACCTGAGAGTCGTTTTCCAGCGGTTTACCGGTGCCCTTGCGCACGACCTGGGCTAACACATGGTTGTTGCCGCCATCGAGGAATACCGCTTCGGTAGCCAGATCGGTCTGCTGATCACGAATACCGCTGGCCGTGCTGACCGCCGCGGCCACCAGCGCAATCGGGATCACTTCGTAAGGTTTCAGCCCTTCTGTCTTGCTGCTCACCGCCGTAATTGCAGCGCGCACTACCATCACGCCTGGGCCGGGACCTGCGGCCAATGGCAGGGATTTACCCACTTCACGCTTCAGCGCCTGGTCGTAGTAACCGGTGATGCCATTGAGGGTGGCCTGCGGGATTTTCACCGTCGGTTGCGGTTTCGGATACAGCTGGGTCGGCTCAATGTAGACGCTGGTGAATTTATTCATGTCGAGCTTGGGGTCGACCCAACGCATCACCGTCGCACCGGAGGGCGACTTGGCTTCCTTGAGTTGGCTGTAGTCCTTGAGAAAACCTGAATACTGGTCCGGCTCAACGACTTTGCTGGCACATCCCACCACCCCGATCGAGGCAATGCACAACGTGCCCATCATTAACGCAAGCTTCATGCTGTAACTCCTGTCAGAAGGCCGACAACGGTATTGCATAGGGGAATTACAGTTATAGCTAACACACGGCGTTTTGTTTTCAAAAAGCACAATATTCATCTATCGCTGCGCAATGGCTCACAAGCGCCGGGTCTTCACCACGAAGAGCCACTCTTCAACGCCAACTCCCGTCGACTGTTCGCCCGCATCGCCTTGATCAACGACACCGTGCCCACCAAGATAATCACCCCGGCGAACAGGAAGTCGATGGTGTACAGCTGGAAGTCTTTCATCGGCCCCACCAACAAGACCCGGATCGCACCGATACTCACCAGCGTGGCGAGAAAATCGATCCCCGGCTCATCGCGGTAGAACACGTGCAGCAGCGGCAGGCACAGCACCAGCAACAAGAGCAGCACGATCACTTTGAATGAGCCTTTGCGCTCGACGCTGAACGCGCATTCGTGGGCACCGTAAGCCTTGTAGTCCTCGTCACGGATCATCGAGTTGCGTTCGTTGATGAAGTCGACGCGGTTGTACTTCTGGATCGGCGTGAAGGTGTTCGACATCTCCATCAGCGTGGTGATGTTCTTGAACCTCAGATCAATGCGCTCGTTGCCCTTGAGGTAGTACAGCACCGGTTTGTAGCCGTAGCGGTAGGTATCGAAGGGAAAATCCGTGGCCCGGCCCTGAACCCCGATGGGCCTTGGTTCGAGTTCGGCGTAGGCGCTTTTGCTGGCCGACGCGAGGTTGCGGCTCAGCGGCTGAACCTTGACCTGTTCAAGGAAAATCGGCGTGACGCCGAACGACCACTGCAGGGGTTCCAGGCGCAGGCGCAGTTCGTTGCGACCCAGGTCGTAGCGGTTGAAGGTGCGCTCGGACACCACCACGGCGCCACTGAGCATGAACTCCCCGCGCACGGTGTTGGTGATGCGCAGCGTCAGTTGATCCCTGCCCAGCGCCGCGGCATCGCTGGCCAGTGGCGTGCCGCACCAGGCCGTACTGTCGAAGGCTCCGCCCAACTGGCCGTCACGGTTTTCCTTGAACACATAAAAATAACTGGCCCACAGCGCCAACATCAGCAACAGCGCAATCAGCCCCAAAACCTTCTTGCCCACACTCAAACCAGACTCCTTTCTTGACTGACTCCCTTTCGAGTTGCGGACTCTACCAAAATGCCATCATCGGCCCAAGAAAAAATACAAGAGCACGCCTCGCCACAGGGCGCTGCTCGACAGCTGCTACAAAAAATCTGACACTCTCGTGTCAGCGTCTTCTGAACAACGGCCGCGGTTCAATCACTGAACGTCCATAGAGCACACTCATCCCGGCCAGTCCCTTCAGCGCGTCCTCAGCGGATTTGTCTTCACGCACCGCAAAGCTGTCGAACCCGCATTGGCGCATGTGGCTGAGCTGATCGCGCAGCACATCACCGACCGCGCGCAATTCGCCGGTCCAGCCCAATCGAGTTCGTAGCAAATACGCTTGGCTGTAACCGCGCCCATCGCGAAAACTCGGGAAATCCAGGGCGATCAAGGGCAGCTTCTCGAACCAGGGCTTGAGGCTTTCCACCTCATCGTCCGGCCCCAGCCAGACCGCATGCGGTGCTGGCGCTTGAAGCCAGCGACTCAGCGGCAAAATCACCGACCCGTCCGGCAGCTCACCCTCTACGTCCCGGACCAGCACCCACGGATCGTCAGTCACAATCCGCGCGCCACCCTCCTCCAGTCGCAACAGATTGTTCATGCCGAAACCTCCAGCATCTTCGGATACACCTGCTCCTTGAACGGCTCCAGACCGATGCGCTGCAAGGTGTCGACGAACAGTTCCTCGCTCTCGCGGTAGTCAACGAACGTGGCGATGATCCGCTCGATCACCCCGGGCACCTCAGCTGCGCTGAACGATGGGCCGATGACCTTGCCCAAGGCGCTGTTCTTGCCCTGGCTGCCACCGAGGGTGATCTGGTACCACTCGCTGCCGTTCTTATCGACCCCCAGAATGCCAATGTTGCCGATGTGGTGGTGACCGCAGGCGTTCATGCAGCCGGAGATGTTCAGGCTGATGTCACCCAAGTCGTGGAGGTAATCCAGGTCCTCGAAACGCGCCTGGATCGCTTGGGCAATCGGGATCGATTTGGCGTTGGCCAGCGCGCAGAAGTCGCCGCCGGGGCAGGCGATGATGTCGGTCAGCAAGCCGATGTTGGCGCAGCCCAGGCCCTGCTCGCAGGCCAGGCACCACAGCGTATAAAGATCGGCCTTGGGCACGTCCGGCCGCACGATGTTCTGTTCATGGGCGATGCGAATCTCGCCGAAACCGAACTGCTCGGACCACTCGGCCACGGCCAGCATTTGCGCGGTCGTCACGTCCCCGGGCGGTGAGTCGAAACCCGGTTTGGTCGACAACACCACGCTGGTGTAGCCCGCGACCTTGTGCGGCTGGACATTGCGCGTGACCCAACGCGCGAAGGCCGGGTTCTCGGCCAGGCGCGTGCCGAAATCCAGGTCCGTGTCGGACAGCGAACGGTAGTCGGGGGATACGAAGGCACTGGCGACCCGCTCATATTCGACGTCGGTCAATTGCGCCGGACCGTCCTTGAGGTATTGCCATTCCTCCTCCACTTCCCTGGCGAACGCTTCGATGCCCAGGGCCTTGACCAGAATCTTGATCCGCGCCTTGTACTTGTTGTCGCGCCGGCCGTGGCGGTTGTAGACCCGCAGCACCGCCTCGACGTAGGACAGCAAATGCTGCCACGGCAAACCCTCGCGAATCTGCAAGCCAAGGATCGGCGTACGTCCCAGCCCGCCGCCGACAATGACCCGCAACAGCATTTGCCCGCTGTCATCGCGGTAAAGGTAGAGGCCGATGTCATGCATCATGATCGCGGCGCGGTCCTGTTCCGCCGAACAGATGGCGATCTTGAACTTGCGCGGCAGGTAGAGGAATTCCGGGTTGATGGTCGACCACTGGCGCAGGATCTCGGCCAGCGGTCGCGGGTCCATCAGCTCATCCGCCGCGACACCGGCAAACGCTTCGGTGGTGATGTTGCGCACGCAGTTGCCGGAGGTCTGGATCGCGTGCATTTCGACCTGGGCAAGGCGTTCGAGAATGTCCGGCACCTGCGCCAGCTCGATCCAGTTGAACTGCATGTTCTGCCGGGTGGTGAAGTGGCCATAACCGCGATCGTAGTCCCGGGCGATGCTCGCCAGCGTGCGCATTTGCGTGGCGCTCAGGGTGCCGTAGGGAATCGCCACGCGCAGCATGTAGGCGTGCTTTTGCATGTAGAGGCCGTTCTGCAGGCGCAACGGCAGGAACTCTTCCTCGCTCAATTCGCCCGCCATGAAACGCTCGACCTGATCGCGAAACTGCGCAACCCGTTCGAAGACCAAGGCCCGGTCATAGTCGTCGTACTGATACATGTGGCTACCTCATCAGGATCTGGCATAGAACCTGTGGGAGCGGGCTTGCTCGCGAAAGCGGAGTGTCATTCAACTTCTCCGTCAGCTGACATACCGCTTTCGCGAGCAAGCCCGCTCCCACAGGGATTGCGGTGGGTGCCGAGCTCTGTGGCTCGTTGAGGCAGTGACTATGAACCTGCGGCGCAGCGCGTTACAGATTCACCTGAATACTAAAAAACCGTATCAGAGTGCGTCAGATCACCGCAGGTATGCCCCGTATCTGATCCGCATAAACTCGGTTTTTCTGAGTCTGTTTTGTTTAAGGCAGGCTTTCTACAGTTGACGGCATGCCAGTCCGGGTGGCCTGGCAAGACTTTGCAACCGTGGAAGCATTGACCATGAGCACAGCAATAATCGGACAGGCCTATAACTACAAGGTCGTGCGCCAATTCGTCGTGGCAACCATTGTCTGGGGTGTCGTGGGGATGGCGATGGGGGTGTGGATCGCCTCGCAACTGGTGTGGCCCGAGATGAACCTCGACCTGCCGTGGACCACCTTCGGCCGCTTGCGCCCGCTGCACACCAGCCTGGTGATTTTCGGCTTTGCCGGCAGCGCGCAATTCGCCGCCAGTTACTACGCGGTGCAGCGCACGTGTCAGGTGCGGCTGTACTCCGACAAACTGGCCTCGTTCACTTTCTGGGGCTGGCAATCGGTGATCGTGGTGATGCTGATCACTTTGCCGCTGGGCTACACCACCACCAAGGAATACGCCGAGATCGAATTCTCCGGCGCGGTGTGGATGACCGTGGTGTGGGTCGCTTACGCCATCGTGTTCTTCACCACCGTGGTGCAGCGCAAGACCAAACACATTTATGTCGGCAACTGGTTCTTCGGCGCGTTCATCGTGGTGATCGCGATGCTGCACGTGGTCAATCACCTGTCGATCCCGGTGGACTGGTTCAAGTCCTATCCGGTGTATTCCGGGGCCACCGACGCCATGGTGCAGTGGTGGTACGGGCACAACGCCGTGGGCTTTTTCCTGACCACCGGGTTCCTCGGGATGATGTATTACTTCGTGCCGAAACAGGTCGGCCGGCCGGTGTATTCCTATCGGTTGTCGATCGTGCACTTCTGGGCACTGATCACCCTGTACATCTGGGCCGGTCCGCATCACTTGCACTACACCGCGCTGCCGGACTGGGCGCAGTCACTGGGCATGGCGATGTCGCTGATCCTGCTGGCGCCGAGCTGGGGCGGGATGATCAACGGCATGATGACCCTCTCGGGCGCCTGGCATAAATTGCGCACCGACCCGATCCTGCGCTTTTTGGTGCTGTCGCTGGCCTTCTACGGGATGTCGACCTTCGAAGGGCCGATGATGGCGATCAAGACAGTGAACGCCCTCTCCCACTACACCGACTGGACCATCGGCCACGTCCACGCCGGTGCTCTCGGTTGGGTGGCGATGATCACCTTTGGTGCCATTTACCACATGGTCCCGAAAGTCTTCGGACGCGAGCAGATGTTCAGCACGCCGCTGATCAACCTGCACTTCTGGCTGGCGACCATCGGCACGGTGTTGTACATCGCCTCGATGTGGGTCAACGGCATCACCCAAGGGTTGATGTGGCGTGCGATCAACGACGACGGCACGTTGACCTATTCGTTTGTGGAAGCCTTGCAGGCCAGCCATCCGGGGTTTGTGGTGCGCTTTGCCGGCGGGGTGTTCTTCCTCAGCGGGATGTTGCTGATGGCGTACAACGTGTGGCGCACCGTGCGGGTGGCGGACGTGGCGATGGCTGAACGTGATGCGCAGTTTGCGTGAGGTTTGAGATGACCGAGATTGTGCTGAATCTGTTTGGGGTCGTGGGGTTTTGGCTGGCGATTGAATATTGCCTGAAACACCAGACGGCTGAGAGTCTGGAGGATGCGAGTCTGATTCCGTTTGCGGATGACCCTGAGGTGGCGCGGCGGGTGGAGTTGGCGACGGGGAAAACCGTGAAAGCAGTGGCGCCGGAAGAAGCTAAAACAGGCTGGGGCAACCTGGAAATCTGACACCTCACCTGACTAATGTTGGAGGCAGCCTTTGTGGCGAGGGGATTTATCCCCGTTGGGTCGCGAAGCGGCCCCAAAAAAGGGACTGCTGCGCAGTCCAACGGGGATAAATCCCCTCGCCACAAAAGCTCGGCCGCACAATGGATTGGTGGATTCAACCGCGTTCGCGGGGAATAAGGCTCTGCAACTGCTGCGCCAGGAAGTTCGCATCGAACGCAAACGTATCCGGATCCTTCAGCCCATTGGTCTTGCGCCACTGCCAATTCGTGGCCGGCGGCAGGCACACCAGCGAAATGCTGCCATACCGGGCAGCCGTCAAGCCCATCACCGCCAGTGAAATCTGACCACCGGCGCCCATCACATCCGGCACAAACTCCACCGGTTTGCCGGCGATGACAATGCTCAGTTTCTCGGTCTTGAACGTCGACGTCTCGACGGGAACGCTCGGCCCTGAAGCGACGTACACCTCGCGACTCACTTCCAGCAGATTCGGCACCTGGACCGGTTCCAGCCACTGCTGGATCTGGTCGAACAGTTCACCGATGCGCGTCGCCCACACGGCCGATTGCGACTCAAACACTTGCTTCTTGTGCGCTTCGCTTTCTGCATAGTGGCGAAGCATCTCGCCCAGTTGCTGTACGTCGTCCATTGCGGTGTTCCTTTGGTTGAAGCGGTGCTGCGGACGTTGAGCATGGCAGATGCGCGGGATCGGCGTACGACTAAAAGCGTGAACGGTATTGGCTGGGGGTCATGGCCAGGTATTTGCGAAATGCACTGCCCATGTGTGACTGATGGGCGAATCCCGAATCGAGGGCGATGCTGGCCAGGGTCAGGTCTGTGTGTTCGATCATCCGGCGTGCCGCTTGAAGCCGCACCTCCACCAGAAAAGCATGGGGCGTCAGGCCGATCGCCTGGGTGAAATCGCGAAGAAAACGCAGCGGGTTTTGTCCGTAGGTGTCGGCCAATTGCGCGTTCGTCAGAGGCTGCTGGAACTGTTCGGCGATCTGGTCCAGCACACGAGCGAAGGACGTGGACGTGATCCGCTGCGGGGTGTCGATTTTCCGGTGGGTCAATTCGACGAGCCCCAGCGCACATTGCTCAAACGCCAGCAGATCAGACTGCGGCGCGAGCAACAGTCGCCGCAAGTCTCGTGCAAGAGCCAGCGCAGGTCGATTGCCTGAAGACTGCATACGGTGGGTGACGCTGGGTAACTGTTCCTCGGCAAACTGTTCGTCCAGGCGCATCAGCAGGTATTCACCGCCGGTGGCAGACTCGGAAAATACCTCGACGCCGATCGGTGTATAAGCCAGGACGCCGGGCAAGGTATCGAAATCCATTCGACGGTCAGAATCGATGGCGTGCACGCCCTGTTGACGCTCCAGCGTGACCCCGAGCGTTTGCGACTGCGCCGCGTCACGCGCGCTGTACGCCGCACGGGGCAAGAGTTGCAGGCAGACTTTGCCGTCGAACAAACGCTGACTCATGACGTCAGGCATGTGAAATTTCCTGATAGATCGAAACCGGGATCCACTGGACACTCTCTCGCAAAGGGTTGCCAACAACAGGAGCACGCCATGCGCACCATCGGCCTTATCGGCGGCATGAGCTGGGAGTCCAGCGCCGAGTATTACCGCCTCATCAACCAACAGGTTCGCGACCGGCTCGGGCCGTTGCGTTCGGCGAAATTGTTAATGTACAGCGTCGACTTCGGCCCTGTCGAACAGGCCCAGCATGCCGGGCGCTGGGACGATGCGGCGGCGATTCTGGTGGATGCGGCGCGCCGGCTCGAGGCCGGAGGCGCCGAGTGCGTGGTGCTGTGTACCAACACCATGCACAAGGTGGCCGGGCAAATTCAGGCAGCGATCAGTGTTCCGTTCTTGCATATCGCCGACCCGACCGGCCAGGCCGCCGTGGACGCTGGAGCGCTGAAAGTCGGTTTGCTCGGGACTGCCTTCACCATGGAACAGGACTTTCTCAAGGATCGTCTGAGCACGATGGGATTGACGGTGCTGGTGCCGGAAACAGAGGAACGCCAGGCCGTGCACCGGATTATCTATGACGAGTTGTGCGTCGGGGTGATCAGCGAGGAATCACGCAAGATTTATCAGCAGGTCATCGAATCGCTAACCCGGCAAGGCGCCCAGGCGATCATTCTCGGCTGCACCGAAATCGGCCTGCTGATCAAACCCGAGCACAGCGCCCTGCACTTGCTCGACACCACCGCACTGCATGCGCAGGCGGCGGTGGCGTTCGCGTTGGGCGACTGAGTCAGTCAGACCTTGGCGTGCGACGCAGGCGCGCCATGCTCAAGGTGTCGACCAGTCGGCCGTCACGCACGGCATAGTCGCGGAACAGGCCTTCGGTCTCGAAGCCGAATTTGCGGTAGAGCCCGATGGCCGCTTCGTTGTCGGCGTACACCGAAAGCTCGACCCGTTGCAGGTTCATCCAGTTGTCGGCGACGTCCAGCGCCGCCGCCAGCAGTTTTGATCCCACGCCTTTGCCCTGCCATTCCACCGCGACCGCCATGCCGAGACTGCCGGCATGGCTGCGGCGAATTCGCGAGAATTGCTCCAGGCCAATGTTGCCGATGACCGCGCCCTGATGCAGCGCCACCAGTTTCACCAGCCGCTCGTTGTCCGATGCCAGGCGTTGACGCCAGATCTCGGTGGATTGAAACGGCATTTGCAGGACCTGACGGGTGATGGCCGGATCGTTGTAGAGCGCGGTGACGCCGTTGATGTGGGATTCGCTGAAGCGTTCGAGGGTGATGACAGAATCGGTGGCGGGCATGGGTGACTCATCCTTGATGCAGACATGGCCGATCACTCTATAACGCGCTCTTCCTGTCTGGCGAGAACCTTTGTGGTAGCGGGCTTGCTCGCGAATGCGGTGGGTCAGTTAACTTTGATTTGTCTGACCCTCCGCTTTCGCGAGCAAGCCCGCTCCCACAAAGGGACAGCCTTCAACTTACGAACCAGTCTCGCCGTTCATTGAAGGTGTTATGGATCAGTTCGACGATCATCTGCACCTCCGCCTGCCCCGCAGACTCGGCATTCACCGCCATCCACACCTGGCGCTGCATCGGTTGGTCGAACAATCCCGATAACGCGACCAGCCCCCGGTCAAACTGGCTGATGTAATTGGGCAGCAAACCGATGCAGGCGCTGCAACGGATCATCTCCAGCATCAGCTCATAAGAATGCAACTGCACCACACCGGCCAAACGCTGATCCACCACGCCATTCCACGGCCGGAAACACTCGACCTGACGGTCCGGCTGCCATTGCACCAGCATGAAATCGGCCAGGTCATCGAGGCTGTCGGGCCGGGCCGCAACCCGTGAATACCGTTTGGCGATGTGTGGCAGATAATCCAGTCGGGCCAAAGGCTGAGGCTCGCTGATCGGGAAACTCGGGCCCGGCAGCGGTGACTCGGGGCCCGCCAGCCATAGCACCACGTCGGCACTGACCGCTTGCAGCGACAGCTCACTGTCCAACGTGATGATGTCGAGGCGCACGCTGGCGTTGCGTCGCAGCAGCGACACCAGGTCGCGGCCCAGGATGTCGTGCAGAATCGACTCGGAAACAGCCAGGCGGATCAACGGCTGTTCGATCACCGGCACGTCGTGTTCATGGGCCAGAGCGATCAGTTGCGCCTGAAGCTGCAACCCCTCGCGGCTCAAGGCCAGGCCATTGTCCTGATGATTGAACAACGAACACTGCAATTGCGTTTCGAGCTGCGCCAGGTGTTTGCGCAACTGGGTTGATTTGATATTGAGGCTGCGGGCCGCCTGCATGAAACAACCGCAACGGGCGCTGACCCGGAAAGACTGCGCCAGTACCGGATCGATACCGGCGGCGCGGGTGGATTCCATGAATGACATCAATGACTCCTGTCGATCTATCCTTGAAGCCCTCATCCTGCGCAGCGTTTATGAACCTGACGTGACAGCCGAAGCGGAAAATCGATTCAGCCGCCGGGGGGTTGCCGAAAACTCACCGCCAGACGATTCCAGCTATTGATGGTCGTGACGGCGATGGTCAAGTCGACCATTTCACTTTCGTTGAACTGCTCCCGAGCCAAGGCGTAGACGTCATCCGGCACATGGCTTTCAGAGAGCAGCGTTACTGCTTCGGTCCAGGCCAGCGCGGCGCGTTCGCGAGGGTTGAAGAAGCCGCTGTCGCGCCACACCACAATCGAATACAAACGCCGATCGGTCTCGCCGAGGCGCCTGGCGTCCACCGAATGCATGTCGGTGCAAAAGGCGCAGCCATTGAGTTGCGAGGCGCGGATCTTGATCAGATGCAGCAACGCCGGATCGATACTGAGATTGCTGGTCAACGCCTCCATGGCAATCATCGCTTTCATCGCCTTGGGCGATGCGCTGTAGTAATCCAGGCGGGAACTCATGGGGGGCGGCCTCTGGGATCGAATAGAGACCTCCAAGGTAGGCGCTGATGCGCGGACCTTACAGATCCAATTCAGCGAAAAAGTCGTGGACCACTCGCCGCCAGACCAATCCGCGGTTTTTCGTCCACGCAACTTCTGCGCAGCCGCTCATGCGGGTAATCTGGCGCGACGCACACGCGCCTCAATCGCCCCGGGAGCCTCGCCGGTATGGAACTTCATGTTGTCATCAACGGCCGCAAGGACCTGGCAGGCCAGTTGTACAACCAACTGCGCAGCGCCATCGAATCCGGCCGTCTGGCAGCCGGGACGCAGCTGCCGCCCAGCCGCTTGCTGGCCGAACAGCTGGGCATTTCGCGCAAGACCATTTCCGACACCTATGCGCAATTGACCTATGAGAATTTTCTCACCGGAGTGATCGGCAAAGGCACCTTCGTCAATGCCCGCACAGCCAAAGCCGCACCCAAGCAAAGCCATTCGCAGCTGGCGAGCTTTGAGGTGATCGAGTCCTGGCGCAACCTGCCGGTGTTTCTGCGCCACCCAACGCTGGAAGGCTCGTTACGCTACGACTTCATCGGCGGCGCCACCAGCAAAGGCCAGTTTCCGCAGGACGATTGGCGGCGCTGCACCTCCCACGCGTTGCGCCAGATTGCCGCCTCAAAAGGCTTCTACAGCCTGCCCGAAGGCTTGCCGGCGCTGCGCAACGCCATCGCCCGGCACATCGCGTTTTCCCGCGGGGTCAATTGCCAGGACGAAGACGTGGTGGTGTGCAACGGCGCGCAGCAGGCGCTGGACCTGATCTCCCGGGTGCTGACGCGTCCAGGCAGCATTGTCGCCATGGAAGACCCTGGCTACCCGCCGGCTCGCCTGTTGTTTGGCACCCATGGGGCCACGGTGATCGGGGTGCCGGTGGATGCCGAAGGGATTGAGGTGGACAAGATCCCCTTGGGAACCCGGCTGATTTATGTCACGCCGTCCCACCAGTTCCCGCTGGGCATGCCGATGAGTCAGGCACGCCGGGTGGCGCTGCTGGAACGGGCCTATGAGTTGGGCGCGATCATCATCGAGGACGATTACGACAGCGAATTCCGCTACGAAGGCCGGCCTACCGATTCACTGCAGAGCATGGATGAGCGCGGCATTGTCGCCTACGTCGGGACCTTTTCAAAAACCATGCTGCCAGAGCTGCGGCTAGGTTATGCGGTGTTACCGCCGGCGATTCTGGAAGCCGTGATCCGCGCCAAGCAGCTCACCGACCTGCACACCTCCACCCTGCCCCAATGGGCACTGGCCAAATTCATCGCCGAAGGCTGCCTGCTCAAGCACATCCGACGCTGTCATACGATCTATGCCGGGCGCCGCGAACGGATCCTGACACGTATGGCAGACGACCTTTCACCCTGGCTCGAGCCTGTGCCCACCACGGCAGGGTTTCACATGACAGTTATGTGCAAAGTGCCTATCGATATTCCATTGGTGATCGAATTGGCCAAGAAGGTCGAAGTCGGGCTCTACGCCATCGACAGCTTTTTCTACCAGCAAACACCACGGGCCGGGTTTTTCCTGGGCTTTGGCGCCATAGAAACCCTGGACATCGACATCGCCCTGGACCGTTTGCGTGACATTTTGCAGCAGGTGGCCTGACCGATTGGTCTGCGGCTTTATCCGGCGATTGGCTATTGGCGGTCCCAAGGTGCAGGCCTATCCTGCATAAGCGTTATCCCTCAATGAGCAGGATTCGTCCGGCCTGATTCAGGAGTGTGAGCAATGTCCAACGAAGTGACCAATACCGTAATGGTGCAGGCCGCCGCCGGCCGCTCGGAAGAACTGGGTAAGCAACTGCAAAAGATTGTCGACACCCTGCGCCAGCAACCGGGCTGTGATTCCTATATGGTCGACCGCTGCCCCGAGGACAGCAACCGCTGGACCGTCAGCGCCCGTTGGCAATCGGAAGCGGCCATGCAATCGCATTTCAACTGCCCCGAAGTACAAGGCTTTATTGGCCTGATCGACAGCCAGTTGGCTAATTCCGTCGATTTCAACAGCTTCCCGATCCGCTGAACGCCCTGTAGATACCCTGTGGTGAGGGGATTTATCCCCGTTGGGCCGCGAAGCGGCCCCCTGCATTCCTCCAGACGAACAGAGTTTGCAGGATTGACGACTGCTTCGCAGCCGAACGGGGATAAATCCCCTCGCCACAGGGCAGTTACATCAATCATGGGCTGGATTGGTCCCCTCACCTTCACGAATATTGGCTGTTTGATTGGCCCCACCTGCGGACTATCGTTGGTTCTGACAACAAACCACCGCAGGTGAAGAACCATGAAAGCTTTGCGTTTCCTTGCTGC
Organism: Pseudomonas sp. 31-12; assembly: GCF_003151075.1. NCBI lineage: Bacteria > Pseudomonadati > Pseudomonadota > Gammaproteobacteria > Pseudomonadales > Pseudomonadaceae > Pseudomonas > Pseudomonas sp. 31-12. The sequence continues at coordinate 3,147,777 of NZ_CP029482.1, read as the reverse complement.
TCCGTTAACCGCCCTCGCCCTGACTGTTTCAGCGACTGCCATTGCCCACGAAAACCCGTCAGAGAAGGTCACGGTTCTGCAGGATGAGGCGCTGAAAAACGTGCCTGGCAAAAAAGCCATGATGATCGAGGTCGACTACAAACCCGGCCAATCCTCGATTGCCCACAAGCATGACGGCACCGCCATGGCCTACGTCCTTGATGGCGCGGTCACCTCGCAAGTGAAGGGCGAGAAAGCGACCACCTACAAGGCTGGGCAGTATTGGTACGAACCAGCCGGTTCGGAACACCTGGTCTCGAAAAACGCCAGTGCAACCAAGCCTGCCAAGCTGTTGGTATTCATGGTCTTGTCGCCGGACGAAAAAGTGTTGATCCCTTTGGAAAACTGATAGCTGAAGAGATAGCCATAAATAAAAAGACCCGAATTAACTTTCCGGGTCTTTTTATTTCCCTGCGTCATTACCGGGCATGTTTTAAACCTAATTAAACTATTGGCCGCCCAACAAGTTCGGTCATTGGCTATTTCATTCAGCAACGACAGGTTTAGTCTGGACCCACGCGGGATTAATCCGACATTACAACGTTCCGACTCAAGTTGTTTCACTGGAGAAACACCATGAAACTTGCGCTCGTCAGTACATTAACAATGACCGTCCTCCTGGCCGGCTGCTCGGTTCCCACCGCGCCCAAAGCCGTGTCTTCGCCGGACGGCCTCTTCAGCGAACCGGTTGGCCGCAGCAGTGCCACGCAGGTTCCCAACGGCAGCCAGGTTTCGTTGGGCGTCGTCTACAGCCGCAACACCCAGACCAATCGTGCCTACCTGCAGCACTACCAAGCCAACGCCGGCACCGGTTTCGGCCAGAGCCTGCTGGTGCAGTCGATCCACGACGCCTACGTCGCCACCTCCAGACCGGACCATGCGGTAGATTGGGTCAAGGCATCCTTGCAACGTCAGTTCGGCTCGGTAACCGTGTACCCGAATATGCAAAGCCTCAAGGCGGCGAAGCCCGATGTGGTCGCCATTGTCGACACCCGCAGCCAATTGATGATGTCGCGCAGTTCGGATATCGAGGCGAATGTAAGTGCGCAGTTCTATGACTCCAACTTCAACTACATCGGCACTGCACAAGGGCATGATGCCAGAGCGTTGAGTCCGGTATGGGCGGATTACAAACGCAGTGAAGAGATCGTGGCGGATATTAACGAACAGCAGAATGTGCAAGTCAGGGCACTGCAGAAGTTTGACCAGTCGCTCAGTAATTTACTGACCAGACCGACAAACAAAGTGTCGATGATTGATAACACAACAGCTCAGAAGTTGTATTAAGGCTAATGTCCCCATCGCGAGCAGGCTCGCTCCCACAGTTTGAAATGCATTCCAATGTGGGAGCGAGCCTGCTCGCGATGAGGCCAGATCAGCCAACACAAAACCTGCAGGCAAAAAAAACCCCGCATCTCTCAATGCGGGGCTTTTTCAGTCAACGCCTGATCAGGCAGCCGGTTCCAGCTCGGCCGCGGCAGTGACAGGTGCAGGCACTACCGCTTGCCCGCTCAACGCCAGGTCCAACAGTTCACGGTTGGCCACCGCGTACATGGCGTAGTCAGTGCCACTGGCGGCACGGATTTCCACCAGCATGGCGCGCCAGCGTTCGATCATGCCGTTGTGCTCTTTCATCCACAGCGCCAGGCGTGTTTCCACGTCCAGAGTGCCGTCGCCCTGTTGCAGGACGGAGATGGTGATCGCACGTTGCTGCCAGTCGACGTCATCACGGAACGCTTCACGGGCCAGGGCCTGCCAGTTGTTTTCAACCGGCAGAGCGCTGATCTGTTGCAGGTACCAGGTGATGTCCAGCGCGCTGCCCACGGCGAAGTAAGCCTTGGCCACGTCTGCAGGGTTCTGGCCGGTCACGTCGGAAGCTTCGATGATCGGCAGCAGGGTGTACAGGTGCGTGGTGCCAGCCACCATGCGCGCCAGCAACTCCGGCACACCGGCTTCGACGTACGCTTGATAACGCGCCTGCCAGGTTTCGCGGATCTCGCCGCTGAGCAGATCGTCGAGCTTGAGGCCCAACTCCTTCAGGTGCGGACCGAAATGCGCGACGTCACGGGCAGCATTCTGCTCGTTGCGACGGGCACGCAGGAACCAGCGCGTGGCGCGACGGCCCAGGCGCATCAGCTCGTCCATCAGCTCCAGTTGCACGTCGGCGGAGACCTGGTAATCCAGGGCTTCGATCTGACGGAACCAGTGCGGGAGATGGAAGATGTCACGCACGATCACGTAGGCACCGGCCACGTTCGCCGGGCTCATGCCGGTCGACTCTTTGAGTCGTTGAACGAAGGTAATGCCCATGTGGTTCACCAGATCGTTGGCGATCTGGGTGCTGACGATTTCGCGCTTCAGACGGTGACGGCGCATGGCTTCGGAGAACTTGCTCACCAGGCTCGGCGGGAAAGCGGTTTCCATGTCGCGCGTCAGGTAGTCGTCGTCCGGCACCAGGGAGTTGAGCAGCGCTTCCTTGAGGTCGATCTTGCTGTAGGAGATCAGCACCGACAGTTCGGCACGGGTCAGGCCATGGCCTTCCACGAGGCGTTCGTTGATTGCCTCTTCAGCCGGCAGGAACTCGATGGCGCGATCCAGCTTGCCGCGGCCTTCCAGATCGTTCATCAGGCGCTTGTATTCGGCAATCCGCACGAAAGCACGGCGGGCCGCCAGGGACAGGGCCTGAGTCTGCTTGTAGTTGTTGCCCAACACCAGATTGCCGACTTCGTCGGTCATGCTCGCCAGCAACTGGTTGCGTTGCTTGTCGGTCATGTCACCGGCCTGAACCACTTCGTTCAGCAGGATCTTGATGTTCACTTCGTGGTCGGAGCAGTCCACGCCACCGGCGTTGTCGATGAAGTCGGTGTTGGAACCGCCGCCATTGAGGCCGAATTCGACACGACCCAGTTGGGTCATACCGAGGTTACCGCCCTCGCCCACGACTTTGCAGCGCAGTTCGTTGCCGTTCACGCGGAGTGCATCGTTGGCCTTGTCGCCGACATCGGCGTGGCTTTCGCTGCTGGCTTTGACGTAGGTGCCGATACCGCCGTTCCACAACAGGTCCACCGGGGCCTTGAGCAAGGCATTGAGCAGTTCGGTCGGGGTCAGCTTGTCAGCCTGGATGTCGAAGCGCTCTTTCATCTGCGGGGAAATCGCGATGCTTTTTGCGCTGCGGGAGAAGATCCCGCCGCCTTCGGACATGATGCTGGTGTCGTAATCCGACCAGGCCGAACGCGGCAGGTCGAACAGGCGCTGACGCTCGGCGAAGCTGTTCGCCGGCTCCGGGTTCGGGTCGATGAAGATGTGCAGGTGGTTGAACGCTGCGACCAGTTGCAGCTTGTCGGACATCAACAAGCCATTACCGAACACGTCACCGGCCATGTCGCCGACGCCCACCACGGTGATGCTGTCTTCCTGGACATTGATGCCGCGTTCGCGGAAGTGACGTTGAACGCCGACCCACGCGCCTTTGGCGGTAATGCCCATTTTCTTGTGGTCGTAACCGGCAGAACCACCGGACGCGAACGCGTCACCCAGCCAGAAGCCGTAGTCGATAGCGATACCGTTGGCGATGTCGGAGAAGGTCGCAGTGCCCTTGTCCGCAGCGACCACCAGGTACGGGTCATCGTCGTCATGACGCACGACGTTGGCCGGCGGAACCAGCGCGCCGTCTTTCAGGTTGTCGGTAATGTCCAACAGGCCCGAGATGAAGATGCGGTAGCAGGCGATGCCCTCGGCCGCGATCTCGTCTCGGCTGCCGCCCAGCGGCAGACGGCGCGGCAGGAAGCCGCCCTTGGCGCCCACTGGCACGATGACCGAGTTCTTCACTTGCTGGGCTTTTACCAGGCCCAGGACTTCGGTGCGGAAGTCTTCTTCACGGTCGGACCAGCGCAGACCGCCGCGAGCGACGTTGCCGAAACGTAGGTGCACGCCTTCAACGCGTGGCGAGTAAACGAAGATTTCGAACTTCGGTACTGGCTTCGGCAGCTCTGGAATCTGGTGCGGGTTGAACTTGAAGCTGAAGTAGGACTTGTTCTTGCCGTTCGCATCGGTCTGGTAGAAGTTGGTCCGCAGCGTGGCCTTGATCAGGTCCAGGTAGCGACGCAGGATGCGGTCTTCGTTCAGCACCTGGACTTCGTCCAGAGCGGCAATGATCGCGTGTTCCAGGCGTTGCTGCTTGTCTTCCAGATCGTCGCCGGTGAGCTTGCGCGCCAGGTAGAAACGGGTCTTGAACAACCGGGTCAACTCGCGAGCGATGTCGGTGTGGTTGTTCAGGGTGCTGGCGATATAACCCAGGTCGAAGCCCAGGCGGATCTGCTTCATGTAACGGGCGTAGGCACGCAGCAGCGCCACATCACGCCAAGGCAGGCCGGCGGTCAGCACCAGGCGGTTGAACGCATCGTTCTCGGCATCGCCACGCACGATGTGGACGAAGGCGTCCTGCAAGGTGTCGTTGAGTTGCTGGATATCGAGTTCCAGGCCTTCAGCAGCGGTGAATGCAAAGTCGTGAATCCAGAACTCGCGGCCACTGTTATGACGCAGGCGGTACGGGAATTCGCCCAGCACGCGCAGGCCGAGGTTTTCCAGGATCGGCAATACGTCGGACAGCGCCAGCGGCGTGTCGGCGTGATACAGCTTGCAGTGCAACTCGCGCTGACCGGAGACCTGGCCCAGTGGCTGATAGAAACTCATCACCAGTGGATTTTTTTCGTTCAGGCTCAGCAGGTGCTGCATGTCGACCACGGCCGAGTGGGCAGCGAAGCGCTCGCGGTACCCGGCCGGGAAGCCTTTAGGGAAGTCAGCCAGCACGTTGGTGCCGTGGGCTTCGCCGAAGCTTTCGACGATCAGGCTGGCGTAGTCGTCCTGCCAGCTGCGGCAGGCTTGCACGACTTCTTTTTCCAGCAGGACCGGGTCGATGTCGAGACGGTTCTTCGGATCTACGCGCAAGATCAGTTGTACGCGAGCCAGCACGGATTCGGAGAAGAAGGTCCAGAACTCGCAGTCAGAGGCTTTCAGGCGATCCATCAGCACTTGCTGGATCTTCTGGCGCACTTCGGTGGAGTAGATGTCACGCGGGACGTAGGCCAGGCAGTAGCAGAAACGGCCGTACGGGTCTTTGCGCAGGAACACGCGGATCTTGTTGCGTTCCTGGATCTGCACGATTGACATCACGGTGCTGAACAGCTCGTCCACCGGGGTCTGGAACAGATCATCGCGTGGCAGCACTTCGACCACCTGCGCCAGCTCCTTGCCCAGGTGAGCCTTGGGCTGGAAGCCGGAACGGCGTTCGATTTCTTCGACCTTGCGGCGGATGTACGGAATGACCCGCACGCTCTCGCCATACACCGAAGAGGTGTACAGGCCCATGAAACGGCATTCCTTGATGACTTTGCCGTCGGCGTCGATTTCACGGATCGACACGTAGTCCGGGTAGGCCGGACGGTGCACACGGCTTGGGTGTGCAGCCTTGGCGAACGACAACAGGGTCGGTTCGCGCAGGTAGTTCACGGCATAGTCTTCGATGCGCAGGTCATCGTAGGTCAGGCCGGTGCGCAGCAGCTTGGTCAGACCCAGGAACGAATCCTGGTCGTAGACGATGTGGCCGCCGTCGACTTCATCGCGAACCACGAATTCTTCATAGCCCAGGAACGTGAAGTGGTTGCCCACCAGCCATTCCAGGAAGCTTTTGATTTCAGCTTTTTCTTCTGGATCAACCGCGAACTGGCTGCTGTCCAGGTGGCTCAGGATTTCCTGGACCTTGGCTTTCATCGGTTCGAAATCGGTGACCGCGACGCGGACTTCACCGAGAACCTGCTCCAGCTCTTTGCTCAGGACATTGAGCTCGGCCGCGTTGGCGCAACGGTCGATTTCCAGGTACATCAGCGATTCTTGCAGAATGCCTTCGCCCTGAGTGCCTTTCGGCAGGATTTCCAGCAGCTCGCCCTTGCTGCCGCGACGCACGCTCAGCACAGTGGTTTGCAGGGTGTGAATGCTGTAGCCGCGACGGTTCAGCTCGGTACGCACCGAGTCCACCAGAAATGGCAGGTCGTGGTGCAGCACTTCGACCGCGGTGTGGGTCGACTGCCAGCCGTGGCGTTCGTAGTCAGGGTTGTAGACGCGCACTTGCGGTTGCGCGTGATCGAAGCGCTCAAGCAGGCGCCACGCAGAAAGGGTGCAGCCGGCGAGGTCGGACAACCGACGCTGGGTCAGCTCATCCAGGGAAATGATGCCGAAGAATTGTTCAGCGAACAGCGCCACTTGTGGCAGTGCCTGTTCACTGATGTGCTGGGCCAGTGCCGCTTGCAGTTGGTGCTGGAAGTCGGCTTTGCTGGCTGCGGTGAAGAACGCCATCTGTGGTACTCCGCTTGGGCTTGTTATTGATGGAAGCGTCGCGTGCAAAACCCCTTTCGGGGCGATCCGTCACCCTGTTCCTGATTCTCGGGCAGAGGAAACAGGATGACAGGTGGGTGAAGCTGGACGAGACACTCAGGTCACATTCACCTTCCATGGATGGCTATCGGCAAAAACGCCTGTGCGATGAATTGCACAATGTCTTTACGGATATCCATTCGATGCGCAGCTTAACGAGTGCGGCAAGGCCTGTGCTTGCGGCGCTGCGACATATTCGGTCATCGGTACGCAGCTCGCGGCATACGCCTCGAACAACACTAGCAGTCGTGCAGGAAAACGGGCGTTTTATCCCCGGTTTTACGGCTTTTGCGTACCCGAAATGACCAGCAACACGCTGAGCGTTCACGACACATCCTCTGACACTCAGCCAAGCAGAAATTCCCGCGGGCTGGCAGAATCGCCTTTTATTGCGCTCTCAACGCTCGCCGAGCCAGGATTTCCCCATGCAAATGACCACCCAACTCTTGATCGTCAACCCGTGCGATGACGAAGAAGACAACATGGCCATGCTCTGCTGCCACAGCGAACAGGGCGACATGTTTCTGATGACCCGCTACCCGGACGAAGACGCGCTGGACATCACCCTTGATGGCGAACCGTCGACCCTGGACGGCGTGAAAGTGACCTTGAGCCCTACCCGCTTGCTGATCGAAATCGCCGCGGCGGATGCGGATGCGTTGAATGGGGATGATTCGCTGGAGATCATTCACAGCACCGATGCCAGCGATCTGGCTGACGTTGAAGAAACGCTGCAAAACATCCTCAAGGGGACCGGCACCTATATAAGCGAGATTTGAGGGTGCCTTGACCGGCCTCTTCGCGAGCAAGCCCGCTCCCACATTGATCGCATTTCAATCAAACGATGCGGTCACCTGTGGGAGCTGGCTTGCCCGCGAAGGCGTCCAAAAGGCCACCGCAATACCCCGCCCGTACAAATCTCCAACAATTTCCCCAACCATTTCCCACACTTTGCACAAAATGCCGTTAGTCGCCGCCCCCCGCGATGCATTAAAGTAACGCCCCCAGCCCTGGCGTTATTCGAACGTCTTCGGTCACCCTTTCCAGGAACAGTCATCGATGGAACATCGTGAAGCGCTGCTAGCGCTGCGAACCTTTCTTTCAACGCAGATTCTCGGCCAGGAAAAACTCATCGAGCGCTTGCTCATCGCCTTGCTCGCCGACGGCCACATGCTGGTCGAAGGCGCACCGGGGCTGGCCAAGACCAAGGCCATCAAAGAACTCGCCGAAGGCATCGAAGCCCAGTTCCATCGCATTCAGTTCACTCCCGACCTGCTACCCGCCGACATCACCGGCACGGAAATCTATCGCCCGGAAACCGGCAGTTTCGTGTTCCAGCAAGGCCCGATCTTCCACAACCTGGTGCTGGCGGACGAAATCAACCGTGCCCCGGCCAAGGTTCAATCAGCACTGCTGGAAGCCATGGCCGAGCGCCAGGTCAGCGTTGGACGCAGCACTTACGAGCTGTCGCCACTGTTTCTGGTGATGGCCACGCAAAACCCGATCGAGCAGGAAGGCACGTATCCGTTGCCCGAAGCCCAGCTCGACCGTTTCCTGATGCACGTCAAAATCGGTTTCCCGGACGCCGCCGTCGAGCGCCGGATCCTGCAACAGGCCCGGGGCGAAGCCCTGAACGGCGAAACCAAGCCCGAGCGCCGGGTCAGCCAGCAGGCGATCTTCGCCGCACGCAAGGAAATCCTCGGTCTGTACATGGCCGACGCCGTGGAGGAATACCTGGTGCAACTGGTCATGGCCACGCGCACCCCGGCCAAGTTCGATCCGGAGATGGCCGAGTGGATCGCCTATGGCGCCAGCCCGCGAGGCTCGATTGCCCTCGACCGCTGCGCCCGGGCCCACGCCTGGCTGGCCGGTCGCGACTTCGTCAGCCCGGAAGACATCCAGGCGGTGCTGTTTGACGTATTGCGCCACCGCATCATTCTTTCCTTTGAAGCCGAAGCCGCTGGCATCGATCAGGACCGGGTGGTCCAGCGGATTCTCGACGTCGTAGCCGTCGCTTGACCCCGATGAACGCCCTCCTGCCGCCCGAGCCGGGCATCCGCGTCAGCCTCGCCGAGCTGATCGAGATGCGCCATCGCGTGCGCGAAGTGCAGCTGTTTTCCACGCCGAGCCAGCGCAGCCCGCTGATCGGCCTGCACCACTCCAAGCTGCGCGGCCGCGGCGTGGACTTCGATCAGGTGCGGGTTTATCAGGCCGGCGACGACGTGCGCACCATCGACTGGCGCGTCACCGCCCGCACCCAGGAACCGCACACCAAGCTGTTTCACGAAGAACGCGAGCGGCCGATTTTCATCATGGTCGAGCAAAGCCGTCGGCTGTTTTTCGGTTCGGGGCTGATGTTCAAATCGGTACTTGCCGCCCAGGCGGCGAGCCTGATCGGCTGGGCCGCCCTGGGCCATAACGACCGGGTTGGCGGGCTGGTGTTCGGCGATAACGAGCACTACGAGATCAAGCCCCGGCGCAGCAAACAAAGCCTGCTGCAGCTGCTGAACCGCTTGGTGCGGGTCAATCAGTCGCTGCACACCGAAAGCGAGCAGAACCGCGACTCCCTGAATCTGGCCCTGCGTCGTGCACGGGAAGTGCTGCGCCCCGGCAGTCTGGTGATCGTGATCTGTGATGAGCGTGCGTTGACCGAAGGTTCTGAACAGCAACTGAGCCTGTTATCACGCCATTGCGACCTGTTGCTGCTGCCACTGTCCGATCCACTGGACCACGCCCTGCCCGCCGCCGGGCTGCTTCGCTTCGCCGAACGTGGTGCGCAACTCGAACTCGACACGCTGAATTTCGACTTGCGCCAGACCTACCGCGCCCAGGCCGAAACGCGTATTGCCCGCTGGGAATTGCTCGCGCAAAAGCTCCGTGTGTTGCTGATGCCGTTGAGCACCCAGAGTGAGATGGTCGAGCAACTGCGCGAATACCTGAACCCACAAAAACCGGGGAAAGGTCGATGAGCAGCCTCGATCAACTGCAACCGCTGATCTCCCCGCCTCCCATCGAGTTCTGGCCCCCCGCGCCTGGCTGGTGGCTGTTGCTGTTGTTGCTGCCGCTGATCGGTTTCGGGCTGTGGAAGGCGCGGCGCTTCATTCCGGACAAACGCCCGATCGTCCGTGCCGAACAACCGCTGGATCCGGTGCGTATCGCCGCACTGGCGGAACTGGCGCTGATGCCGAAACCCTACGACGGCGCACCGGCCGGCGCCTGGTTGCAACAGCTTAACGGCTTGCTCAAACGCCTGTGCCGCAACCATTACCCTTACAGCCAGAGCCACACGCTCAATGGACGCAAATGGCTGGCGTTCCTCGACAACCGCTGCCCGGCCGCCGGCCTGACCCGCTGGATGGTGCTGGTCGAAGGCGCTTACAAACCCGAATGCAAACTCGACGACAAGGCCATCGCCGGCCTGACTCAGGCCGTCGATACCTGGATTCGCAAACATGTTTGAGTTCGCCTGGCCGTGGATCTTTGCCCTGCTGCCGCTGCCCTGGCTGATGCGCATCCTGCTGCCGGTGGCCGACAGTGGCGAACCGGCGCTCAAAGTCAGTTTCCTCAATGACCTCGAAGGCCTGGCCCGTCGCCGCGCCCGGGCCAACCTGCCGGCCTGGCGCCAGCAAGCACCGTTCATTCTGTTATGGCTGTTGTTGCTGATCGCAGCAGCGCGCCCGCAATGGTTGGGCGATCCGCTGCCAATTGCCGCCAGTGGCCGCGACCTGCTGGTGGCCGTGGACGTGTCCGGTTCCATGGATTCCCCCGACATGCAGTGGCACGACGAAGACGTCAGCCGTCTGTCGCTGGTCCAGCATTTGCTCGGTGACTTCCTGGAAAGTCGCGACGGCGACCGTGTCGGCCTGATCCTGTTCGGCAGCCAGGCTTACCTGCAAGCACCGTTGACGTTCGACCGACGCACCGTGCGGGTGTGGCTCGACGAAGCGCGCATCGGCATCGCCGGCAAGAACACCGCGATTGGTGATGCCATCGGCCTGGCCCTTAAACGCCTGCGCATGCGTCCCGCCCAGAGCCGCGTGCTGATCCTGGTCACGGACGGCGCCAACAACGGCGGTGAAATCGACCCGCTCACCGCGGCTCGGCTGGCGGCCAAAGAAGACGTAAAAATCTACCCGATCGGCATCGGCGCCGACCCGGAGCAAAGCGGCACCCTGGGCTTCCTCGGGATCAACCCGAGCCTGGACCTCGACGAACCGGCGCTGAAGGCCATCGCCCAAGCCACCGGCGGTCAGTACTTCCGCGCCCACGATGGCAAAGAACTGCAGGTGATCAAAGACACCCTCGACACACTCGAGCCGGTGACTCAACAACCGACCCAGGCCCGCCCGGCGCAAGCGTTGTATCACTGGCCTCTGGCGCTGGCATTGTTGTTGAGCATGTTGCTGGTGGTGCGCGAGCGCTGGCCGGATAACCCGTTGCAACGGCTGTTTACCAAGGATCTGTTTTTGCAAACGCAACTGCCTGATTGGCGCCAGCGGCTCAAACGCCTGCGTCTGCGGAGGCGCCGATGAGTGCGCTGTGGCCGTACTGGTTCCGCCCATGGTGGCTGCTGTTGTTGCCGCTATTGGGCTGGCTGCTCTGGCAACTCTGGCACCGGCAAAAACGCGCAGGGCGCTGGCAGATGATCTTGCCACCGGCCTTTCATGCCGCCCTGCTGAGCGGTGGAAACGGTCGCGACAGCAAGCTGCCGTGGGTCGTCCTCGGCGTGGCGTGGGTGCTGACCGTTCTGGCCTTGCTGGGCCCGAGTTGGCAGCGCGTCGAACAACTCAGCCAGAAACCCGCCGACCCGCTGGTGGTCGTGCTGGAGCTGACGCCGGAAATGCTCGCCACCGACGTTGCGCCGAACCGACTCGAACAGGCCCGACGCAAGCTGTTGGACCTGCTGCAAGCCCGCAGCGACGCCCAGACCGCCATCGTCGTCTACTCCGGCAGCGCGCACACTTTGGTGCCACTGTCGGATGACCTGTCGACCAGCCGTAATCTGCTGGACGCGCTCAAGCCTTCGCTGATGCCCGAGGCCGGGCATCGTGCCGATCTCGCGGTGACCAAGGCGTTGGCGCTGTTGAATCAGGGCGATTTGGGTGAAGGCCGGATCCTGTTGATCGGTTCAACCCTGACGGACCTGGAACGTGAAGGCATTCGCCAGGTGCTGGAGAGGAAATCGACGCAGTTTCTGATGCTCGGAATCGGCACCGCCGAAGGCGCGCCGGTCGCTCAGGAGGACGGCAGTTTCCTCAAGGACGATCAGGGCGCGATTCTGGTGCCCCGTCTTGACAGCCCAAGCCTGAAGGCCTTTGCCAACGACCTCGGCGGAGACTATCGCCCGGCGCGTCTGGACGATGCCGATCTGCGCGGACTCGGCCTGCTCGATGGCCCACGCACCCTGCGCAACGACGGCCAGACCTTGCACCTCGACACCTGGGCCGATCAGGGTTACTGGTTGCTGCTGCCGCTGTTGCTGCTCGCCGCTTGTGCCGGTCGCCGTGGCTGGTTGTTCTGCTTGCCGCTGCTGTTCCTGCTGCCGCAACCGAGCTATGCGTTCGACTTCGAAGATCTGTGGTTGCGCCCCGATCAGCGAGGCCTGCATTTGCTCAGGCAAGGCCATCCGGCGAAGGCTTCGCAGCACTTTGAAGATCCGCAATGGCAAGGCGTGGCGCTGTATGAGGCCGGTGACTACAGCGGCGCCGCCCAGCGGTTCGCCAAAGGCAATGACGCCCACGCCCACTACAATCGTGGCAACGCCCTGGCCAAAAGCGGTGAGCTGGAAGCGGCGTTGGACGCCTACGATCAGGCGCTGGAACGCCAGCCTGATTTGCGCCCGGCGCAGACCAACAAGGCACTGGTAGAAAGCCTGCTCAAGCAGAAAAACGCGCCGCCGGTCGAGCCGCAGAAATCCGCCGATGACGAACCCGAGACCAACGCGCAGGAACCGCCACCGGGGTCTGCTACACAACCGGCGGACAACGACCATCCAAAATCCGATACCGAGCAGACCACGCCGGACGCCGGACAGCAGGCGACAACGCCGCCGAAACCGGGTGCCAATGAAGTCCCGGGCAGCGAATTGGGGGACGAGCAAACCACCACGCCTCCGATGCGACCGGCCAGCGACAATATCGATGGCGAACAGCGTCAGGCGCTGGAGCAATGGCTGCGCAAGATCCCCGATGATCCGGGTGAATTGCTCAGGCGCAAATTCTGGTACGAACAGCAACAACATCAGGATCAGGAAAAAACGCGATGACCCGCTTCACCCTTCTCATACTCGCCCTGTTGTTCAGCACCGTTGAGGCCCAGGCGGCAGCGCTGGTCGCCAGTGTCGATCGCAGTCGCCTGAACTCTGGCGAGACGGTCGAACTGACCCTGGAATCCAACGACGTGACGCAGTTCGGCAAGCCTGACCTGGCGCCGCTGGAGCCACTGTTCGAAGTGCGCGGCACCCGCCAGGTCAACCAACTGACCACCCTGAACGGCGACAACCGCGCCACCACGCGCTGGATCATCACGTTGCTGCCGAAGGAAAACGGCAGCGTGACGATTCCACCGTTGCAGCTGGGCGACGTCCAGAGCCAGCCGATCACCGTGCAAGTGGTCGAGAGCGAAACCCAGGACACCGCGAATAAACTGGCCCCGGTGTTCATCGACGCCAGCCTCGACCAGACCAGCGTGTACGTGCAGGCACAGGCCATCCTGACCTTGCGCATCTACCATTCGGTGTCGCTGTACGACGACAGCAGCCTGACCCCGCTGCAGATTCCCGATGCGCGCATCGAACAACTGGGCGAGTCGCGCACGTACGAGAAAGTCATCAACACTCTGCGTCATGGCGTGATCGAAATGCGCTATGCGATCTACCCGCAACACAGCGGCGAATTGACCATTCCAGCGCAGATCTTCAGTGCCACGCTCGTCGACGCGCAGCCCGCCCAGGACGCCGCCAGTCAGGCGCCGAAATCCGGGAAACTGATGCGTGTCAGCTCCGCCCCGATTCTGCTGACGGTCAAGGCCAAACCCATTACGTACCCGGCCGACCTGCCGTGGCTGCCGGCCCGTAGCCTGAGCCTGAGCGAAAGCTGGAACCCGGAGCCGGACCATGCGCAGGTGGGCGATTCACTGACCCGCAGCCTGACCTTGAAAGCCGAAGGCCTGGCCAGCTCACAACTGCCGCCGCTGCCCGCCACAGACGTCAACGGCCTGCGGCGCTACCCGGATCAACCGGTATTGAGCAACCAGAGCACCGAGCGCGGTTTGATCGGCAGTCGTGAAGATCGCGAAGCGTTGGTACCGGGCCGCAGTGGTGCAATCGAGTTGCCGGCGGTGGAAGTGGTCTGGTGGAACACCTTCGAAGATCACTTGGAACACAGCAGCCTGCCGGCCCGAAGCCTGCAAGTGGCGAGCAATCCAAGCCTGGTAGTCGATACACCGATGAGCACCACGCAAGTGAATGCCGGCGTCGACAGCGAAACCCTGTGGAAGTGGAAACTCAGCACATTGATCCTGGCCTGCACCACCCTGCTCGGCTTCGGCCTCTGGTGGCGTGGCCGCTGGCAACCGGCGGTGCTGCGCGCCGCGCAGACCGGTCCGAGCCCACGCACCGTCCTCGACGAACTCAAGCGTGCCTGCCAGGCCAACGATTCCCACGCCACTCGCCAGGCCCTCGACGCCTGGGCGCGACAACAACCGGAAACCCTCGCTGACATGGCCGCCCGCTTCGTGCCACTGTCCGACGCACTGGACGGCTTGAACGGCGCGCTCTACAGCGAAACTGGCCAGCACTGGCAAGGCGAAGAACTGTGGCGGGCAATCAAGGCGATCCCCATTGCCGAGCGGGTTCAGGATCCGGTGGGGGACAGTGGCCTCCCGCCGCTTTACCCGAAGTAATACTGGCCCCTGTGGCGAGGGAGCTTGCTCCCGCTGGGTTGCGAAGCAGCCCCCTTCAATCTTTCTGACACACCGAGTCGCCCGATTTTACGACTGCTGCGCAGCCGAGCGGGAGCAAGCTCCCTCGCCACAGGTCAGCAGATTGATCAGATCCATCGGGCGATCAACTGTGTTTGCCAGTAAACTCTCTCCCCTTTCGCCGCCATCATTTTCCACGCGGCCATTACCTTATTTCCTACGGAGTTCGCCTTGCGTCTGTTTCACACCTCCGACTGGCACCTTGGGCAGAACCTGCACGGCCAGGAACGCGATTTCGAGCACGCCTGCTTTCTTGAATGGCTGTTGCGCCAGCTGAAGCTGGACCGGCCCGATGTGCTGTTGATTGCCGGCGATATCTTCGACACGGTCAATCCGCCGGTCAAAGCCCAGGAACGCCTCTACGAATTCATCGTCAGCGCCCACGAGCAGCAACCGTTGCTGACCATCGTGATCATCGCCGGCAACCACGACTCCGGCTCGCGGATCGAATTGCCTGCGCCGTTGATGCGCCGTTTGCGCACCCACGCACTGGGCCGAGTCTTGTGGCTGGATGACGGCCAACTGGATTCCGAACGGCTGTTGCTACCGCTGCCGGATGCCAGCGGTGAAATTGCCGGCTGGTGCCTGGCGCTGCCGTTTTTGCGGCCTGCCGAAGTGACCGGCGCGCAGTTGGGCGACAACTACCTGCGCGGCATCGGTCAGGTTCATGAATGGCTGATTGAAGCGGCCAATGCCAGACGCAAGCCGGGCCAGGCACTGATTGCCATCAGCCATGCGCACATGGCCGGTGGTTCCGTGTCGGAAGACTCCGAGCGCAGTTTGATCATTGGCAATGCCGAAGCCCTGCCTGCCAGTCTGTTCGGGCCGAGCATCAGCTACGTCGCGCTGGGCCATTTGCACAAGCCGCAGAAGGTCAACGGTGAAGAGCGCATCCGCTACAGCGGCTCGCCGATTCCGTTGTCTTTCTCCGAAATCGGTTATCAGCATCAGATTCTCGACGTCACACTCGACGGCGAAACCCTGGTCAGCGTCGAACCGAAACTGATCCCCCGCGCGGTCAACCTGCAACGTATCGGCCCGGCGCCCCTGGCCGAGATCCTCTTGCAACTGGCCGACTTGCCGAACATCGATTTGCTCGCCGACATCCAGCGCCAGCCGTGGCTTGAGGTTCGTGTGCGGCTCGACGAACCGCAACCCGACTTGCGCCATCAAGTAGAAAGCGCGCTGCAAGGCAAAGCCGTGCGCCTGGTGCGCATCGCCGCCGAGTACGCCGGCAACGGCAGTCGCGAGGGCGTCGATGACGGCACCACGTTGATTGAACTGGACCAGCTCACACCACAGGAATTGTTCAGTCGCGCCTGGCAAGACAGCTACGGCAGCGAGGTCGATGAGCAGACGCTGAAGGACTTTGCCGAGCTGTTGCAGGATGTGCAAATGGAGAGCGAACAACCATGAAGATCCTCGCGATCCGCCTGAAAAACCTCGCCTCCCTGGCCGGACCTTTTGAAATCGACTTCACCGCTGAACCGCTGGCGAGTGCCGGTCTGTTCGCGATCACCGGGCCGACAGGCGCTGGCAAAAGCACCTTGCTCGATGCGTTGTGCCTCGCCCTGTTTGGCGCCGTGCCGCGCTTGAGTAACGCTCAGGTGTCGGCCAAGGCGCCGGACGCCGATGGCGAAATCAGCACCGGTGACCCGCGCACCTTGCTGCGTCGTGGCACCGGCGAAGGGTATGCCGAAGTGGATTTCGTCGGCATCGACGGCCGTCGTTACCGCGCGCGTTGGGAAGCCAATCGCGCGCGCGAAAAGGCTGGCGGCAAGCTGCAGGCCAGCCGTCAGAGTCTGCGCGACATCGATCAGGATCAGTTGCTGGCCAGTCAGAAAGTCGAGTTCAAAACCCAGCTTGAAGCCGTGCTGGGCCTGAACTTCGAACAGTTCACCCGCGCCGTGCTGCTGGCCCAGAGCGAGTTCAGTGCCTTCCTCAAGGCGAACGACAACGAGCGCAGCGAACTGCTGGAGAAGCTCACCGACACCGCGCTGTACACCCGCCTCGGTCGCCGCGCGTTCGACAAAGCCAAAGAAGCCCGCGAAGCGCACAAGCTGTTGCAGGATCAGGCCACGGGCGTGACGCCGCTGTCCACCGAGGCTCGGGCCGAGCTGGATGAACGTTTCAACGAAGCGCAGCAGCAACTCAAGACCCAGCAGTCGCAGCTTAAACAGCTTGAATTGCAGCACACTTGGCTCAAGGACCTGCGTCAATTGCAGGACGAGCAACAGAGCGCCACCGAGCAACTGACCAGCGCCCGGCAGCATTGGGAAAGCCTGGCCGGCGAACGCTTGAAGCTGACGCGCCTGGAGCAACTGGCCCCGCAACGGCACCAGTTCGCCCGCAAGACCGAACTCACCGCCCAGCTCACCCCGCTGGCGGCGCAGATTCAGCAACACACCCAGCAGCAAGCGGAGTTGAACGAGCGTCAGACGCAACTCGAACAGAGCTTGAGCGCTGCGCAGACCGCGCTGGTCGAAGCCCAACGCCAACACACCGAAAAGGCTCCGCTGCTGCGACAGGCGTTTGAAGCGCAAAGCACCCTCGCCCGGCTGATCAAAGACGCCAGCGCGAGTGCGGACCTCAAACAACAAGCGGAATTGGCCAGCACTCAAGGGCAGAACACGATTCAGGGTCTGCTTGAGCAACAAAAGCAGGTGGCTGCACGTCTGGAGCGGATTGCCGGGGAGCTTGAACAAAGCACCCATCTGGCGCCGCTGAGCGAGGCGTGGAACGCCTACCGTGATCGCCTGCAACAGCTGATGCTGATAGGCAATCGCTTGAACAAGGGCCAGGCTGAACTGGCTGCCCTGGAGCAAAGCGCCGCCCGCGCGAGCGAAGAACTGACGGCTCAAAAGCAGCATCTGGAAGTGCTCTACAAAGAGGCCGGTGCCGAACCCGGGGCCGTGGCCGAACAGATCCAGCTGCTCGGCACGCTGTTGCAGGACAACCGCAAACAGCTGCGAGCGTTCGAAGAACTGACCCGGCTGTGGGCCAGCCAGCAAGAGATCGACAAGCGCGGCGCGGAGCTTACGCAACGCCAGCTCCGCGCTCAGCAGGAACGTGATCGCCTGACCCAGGACGGCGTGAAAACCAAGAACGACCTGGTCGTCGCCGAACAGACCCTCACCGTCACTCGCGAACTGCTGGAGCGTCAGCGTCTGGCCCGCAGCGCCAGTGTCGAAGAATTGCGCGCACAGTTGCAGGACGATCAACCGTGCCCGGTCTGCGGCAGCCCCGACCATCCTTATCATCAGCCCGAAGCGTTGCTGCAAAGCCTCGGTCGCCACGATGAAAGCGAACAGGCAAATGCGCAGAAAGCCGTTGACCTGCTCAAAGAAAAACTCACCGATTTACGCGGCGAAGTCGGCGGCTTGATCGCTCAGCAAAAAGAACTGTTGCAGCAACAAGAACAACTCGCCACCCAGCAACAAGGCCTGACGCCGAGCCTCGAAGCGCATCCGTTGTCCACGCAATTGCTGGCGCAGGACGCGAGCAAACGCGACGGTTGGCTGGCGCAGCAAAACAGCCAGTTGAACCAGAGCATCACCCAGGATGAACAACGGCAAACTGCCCTGCTCACCCTGCAACAAGACGCGGCTCGCCTACAGCAGCAACTGCGCAGTGCCGAAGCGGCGAGCCTGCAAGCGACGCAGCACCTGAGCAATCAGCAGCGTGAGCTGAGCAGTGATCGCCAGCGTCTCGACGAAGAGTTGGGCGCCTTCAGCACCCTGCTTCCGGCGGATACGCTGGAGGCCTTGCGCAACGAACCGGCTGCGACCTTCATGCAGCTTGACCGGCAGATCGCCCAGCGTCTGGAGCAACTCGACCAGCAACGCGATGAACTCGGTGAACAGCAACAACGCCAACAGACACTGGAAAAAGAACAGGACCGCCAACTGGCCCGCGCCCAGACACTGGAAGCGGCTCAGCAACAGTTCACCGTCCTCGCCGAGCAGCAACAGGCTTGCCAGCAACAGCTGACGCAATGGCTGGGCGAACACAGCAGCGCCGAACACTGGCAGCAGCAACTGGATCAAGCCGTCGAACAGGCGCGCACTGCCCAGGCAACGGCCAATCAGGAACTGCAAACCGTGCACACACGGTTAGTCGAACTGGCCGCTGAACTCAAAGCCAAACACGAGCGTCTGCTGGCCCTGGAAACCGAGGATCGCGAACTGAGCGCGAAGATCGCCGACTGGCGGGCCTTGCATCCGGAGCTGGATGACGGCGGGCTGGAAGCACTGTTGAGTGTCGACGATCAGCACGTCAGCGAACTGCGGCAGCACTTGCAGCAAAGCGAAAAAGCCATCGAGCAGGCCAACGTGCGATTGCAGGAGCGCGATCAGCGCCTGCTCAATCATCAGGCGCAACACAACGGTAATCTCGACGCCGAGCAACTCGCCACGGCCCTGACAGACCTGCAAAACCTGTTCGCCGCCAGCGAACACCGCTGCGCCGAACTGCGTGCCGAACAGGCCGAGGATCAGCGTCGGCAGAACGCCAATCAGGCCCTGGCGCAGCAGATCGCCGACGCCTACAGTGAATACCAGCGCTGGGCGCGATTGAATGCGTTGATTGGCTCGGCGACTGGCGACACGTTCCGCAAGATCGCCCAGGCCTACAACCTCGACTTGCTGGTGCATCACGCCAACGTGCAATTGCGGCAACTGGTGCGGCGCTATCGCCTGAAACGCGGCGGCAGCATGCTCGGGTTGTTGGTGATGGACACCGAGATGGGCGATGAGCTGCGCTCGGTGCATTCGTTGTCGGGCGGCGAGACGTTCCTGGTGTCGTTGGCCTTGGCGCTCGGCTTGGCGTCGATGGCGTCGAGCACACTGAAAATCGAATCGCTGTTCATCGACGAAGGCTTCGGCAGCCTTGATCCGGAGTCCCTGCAACTGGCCATGGATGCGCTGGATGGCTTGCAGGCCCAGGGCCGCAAGGTCGCGGTGATTTCCCACGTGCAGGAAATGCATGAGCGGATTCCGGTGCAGATCCAGGTCCACCGCCAGGGCAATGGCCTGAGCACCCTGGAGGTGAAATGAATACGCTGTATTCGTTCCGCCGCTGCCCTTACGCCATGCGAGCGCGAATGGCCCTGCGCTATTCGGGCGTTGCCGTGCAGATTGTCGAGGTCAGCCTGAAGGCCAAACCTGCCGAGATGCTAGCGCTGTCGGCCAAGGGCACGGTGCCGGTGCTGAGTGTCGACGGTCAGGTGATCGATGAAAGCCTGGCGATCATGCGCTGGGCCTTGGCGCAGAATGATCCGCAGGATTGGTTGCTCAAGGATGATCCCGTCGCACAGGCGCACATCGCCGCGCTGATTGAAGAGAACGATCAGGCGTTCAAGGTGCATCTGAATCGTTACAAGTACGCCGAGCGTTACCCGGAGCAGCCGATGGAAGCCTATCGTGCGGCGGGCGAGGTGTTCTTGCGCAAGCTGGATGAATTGCTGGAGGGGCGCGATTACTTGCTGGCCGGGCATCCGAGCCTGGCGGATGTGGCGTTGATGCCGTTCATACGGCAGTTCGCCCATGTTGATCGCGAATGGTTCGGGCAGACGCCTTACGTGCGGTTGCAGGCGTGGTTGCAGCGGTTTCTGGAGTCGGAACTGTTCATCGCAATCATGGCCAAGTAACAATCCCTGTGGCGAGGGGGCTTGCCCCCGTTGGGCCGCGAAGCGGCACCCTACATTTCTTCAGGTGCATAGAGTTTGCAGGATTGACGACTGCTTCGCAGCCGAACGGGGGCAAGCCCCCTCGCCACAATGGATCTCTCTGGCCTGCAGCTCTTAGGCGAACACTTCGCACATTTCCAGAACGGAGCAATCCACCTGGAACGGCCCGAAGAAATCGTCTTGCCGTTTCATGGGCGGATTGCCGGCCAGCAAGCCCAGAGCTTTTGCGGTTTCAATATTACGCGCAAGGTTGTGATTGGCTTCGATGGACCGTGCAACGGAACCCGCCGAGCCCTGCCCTATCCCCAACAGGGAAGAGCCATTGGTCATGAACGCCAGGAAGGCGATGACCCAGAGTTTGCCCCCTTTCATGCCCCTGCCGCTCCCGCCAAGTCTTCGTGATCGACCACCACGTTTTGAGCGCGGTGTTCGAACTGGATGGCGGGATAAGCGACCTGAACGGGTGCTTCAAACGTGTGCTGCGATTGCGCCGAAATGCTGACGACCAGTACCAGGGCCACGTAAAGACCTATGGCCAGGTAGGCGCCGTATTTGGCAGAAGTGATGATTGAGCTGGCCATGGTGTTCTCCGTGGGCATGTTTCAGAGCCCACAGAATCGATCAAAAAAGCTGTGACAACCACTCAGGGTTTTCCATAGTAACCATCAGCTTCATTAATCATTAAGCCAGTCTATTTCAGTCTTCAATAAAACTCATCAAGCGCTCACGGGCCGCATCCGGCTCGTCTGGAACGGGCTGGGCAGCCGAAAGAATGGGGGTGGAATACAGAAACAGAAGAACCACTGCCAGACGCATCGCCATGCTGTCGATCCTTGTTATTGGAAAAGGAGTCAAAAACGCAGCGTCAAATCTAAACGTGTGGCTATGTGATATCAAGCGCTTGATTGATGGCAATGTGATGCTGTCGTAAACGCGTTATGCAGGAGCGACATCACTCAGGTTTCTCGACGCTTTTCAGCCCGATCGGCGCAAGTGACTTCGCTCCTGCATAAAAGGTGCAGGGCTTGAATTTCAGGCTTGGGTCTTGTGATCCAGTGCCGCGTAGAAGTTGGCGCTCTGTTGCAGGTATTTCTGGGTGTAGCTCTGGGCGTGGGATTTTTTGTCGCTGATTTCAACGTTGGCGCTGGCTGGCAGAGCGACGGTGGCAGAGATGGCGGATGCGGCGATGATGGAAAAGAGATTGAAGTTCATGGCGGTATTCCTCGGATTCAGTTGGCTTGCTTGCCCGGTGGGGCCGTGAAGCAAACTTAACCTTCGAGGTTGACGCCTTGAAATCTTTTGTAGCATTAGCAGATATCAGTCTCATTAATACAAGGATGCAGGCCCCATCAACCGGGGCCTGCGGCCTATTGACGCACCAGGAACTTGAGGTCGCTCGGGGCATCCATCGGCAGTTTCTGCACGGTTTTACCCAGCAGACCGCTCTTGGCATCGCGCTCGACCACGACAATCTGGTTGCTCTTCTGATTGGCAATCAGCAAAAACTTGCCGCTCGGGTCGAGGCTGAATTCGCGCGGGTGATCACCTTCCACCGAACGACGCTGCAGCTCCTTGAGATGCCCGCTCGCAGGATCAATGGCAAATACCAGCAACTGATTGGCAGTGCCGCGGTTGCTGACGTACAGGAACTTGCCATCGGCCGATGCGTGCAGCGCAGCAGCGGCCTTGTCGGACGTGGGCTGCCCCGCCGCCAGATCAACCATCTGGGTTTGCTCAAGCTTGCCGTTCTGGTGATCGAACACCGCAACCTGCGCGCTCATTTCCATGGTCAGCCAGGCATGTTTGCCATCGGCGCTGAACAGCAAATGACGCGGCCCGCTGCCGGCTGGCAACTGGACGGACGCCGGGGTGGCGGCAATCAGCGGCAACTCCGGATTAGCCTTGGGATCGAAGCGGTAGACAAAGATCTTGTCAGCGCCCAGGTCATTGGAGAATACAAACTTGCCGTCCGGCGACGAAACCGTCGAATGCACATGCGCCGACATCTGCCGCTCGGGATTGACCCGGCTAGACGGGTGACTGCTCATCTGCACCACAGACTTGAGCTTGCCATCGGTGCCCACGGGCAACACCGCCAGGGTGCCACCCGGGTCTTCAACCACGGAATAATTGCTGACGAACAGATGGCTGGCGTCACCGCTGAGGCTTGAATGCGTCGGCTCGTTGCCCAGGCTCTGCACCTGATTGATCAGGCTCAGTGCATGGGTCTTGGGATCGATCGCATAACTGCTGACGCGCCCGACCGGGTCTTTCTGGCCCGGGCCATTTTCGTTGACCACGAACAGGCGCTGCTGATCCTTGGAAACGGTCAGCCACGACGGGTTTTCACTGGTGACCACTTGCAACGGCTTGGGGTTGATCTGCCCGGTGGCGCTGTCGAAGTCCAGACGATAAATTCCCTCGCTCTGCCCCGCCGTGTACGAACCGACCAGCAACTGATAGTCGTCGGCCGATGCAACCTCAATGCCCATCGCGCCGAGGCTGCCGGCCATCAACAGTGGCCAGAGCTTATGCATCCTCATTTCCTTCTTCCTCGTCTTCACCGCCGCCGAACGCCTCCATAGGCACCAGTCGATGCTCACCGGAATCGCCGGTAATGATCCAGCTTTTCAAAGCAGTATCGAAAGTCGCCGCCGTGATCTGCGCAATGCTGAACTCCCAACGCTTGAGCGCTCGTCCGTCCATGCATTCGATGTGCAGGTTATCGTCTTCATCGAGGGAAAAATCGAAAGCGTGCAGCCCGTCGATTTCCAGCATGTCGCAGTGTTCGAGGGCGTTGATCAAGGTGTCGGCTACGGCAGTCATGGCAGTCAATCTTTGAATGGGAAAGACGCAATGATAGCTCAATGTGGCAGCGCCCTAGCGCCGACCACAAAACTCGGACACAACGCAGGACAAATGTGGGAGCGGGCTTGCTCGCGAAGGCGGAGTGTCAGTCGACACATGTATTGACTGATACACCGCCTTCGCGGGCAAGCCCGCTCCCACAGGGGTTGTGTGCTCAGCCTTTAGAGGGCGTCGCGGGATGGCTTGCCGTCCACCAGGCGTTGGATGCGCAGTGGGTTGGCGTTCTTCAACGGTTCCGGCAGCAAACTGTCCGGATAGTTCTGGAAGCACACCGGACGCAGGAACCGATCAATCGCCAATGTGCCCACCGACGTGCCACGCGCATCGGAAGTCGCTGGATACGGCCCGCCGTGGACCATCGAATCACAGACTTCCACACCCGTCGGATAGCCATTGAGCAGGATCCGCCCGACCTTTTGCTCAAGCAATGCCGTCAACTCGCTGAACTGTTCGAAGTCCGCCGGTTCACCAATGATCGTCGCCGTCAGCTGCCCGTGCAGGCCGTTCAATGCGGCACTGAGTTGCGCCTGATCCGCCACTTCGACGAACACCGTGGTCGGGCCGAACACTTCTTCCTGCAGCACTTCATCGCCATTGATCAACAGGCTGACGTCGGCTTTGAACAACTGCGGTTGCGCCTGATTGCCTTGCTGCGGATTGCCAGCCAGGTGCTCGATGCCCGGGTGAGCGAGGAGTTTTTGCAGGCCTTTGCCATAGCTGCTCAAGGTTCCGGCGTTGAGCATCGTCTGCGCCGGCTGATCGCCGATGAGCCCCGCGACCTGTTGCACGAACGCGGTGAATTGCGGCGAGCGAATACCGATCACCAGACCGGGATTGGTGCAGAACTGTCCGCAACCCTGTACCACCGAAGCGGTCAGGTCACGGGCGACGGTGTCTGCCCGAGCGTCCAGTGCCTGGGGCAACACGATCACCGGGTTGATGCTCGACATCTCGGCGAACACCGGGATGGGTTGTGGACGCGCGGCGGCCATGTCGCACAACGCACGACCACCCTTCAGCGAACCGGTGAAACCGACCGCCTGAATCGCCGGGTGCTTGACCAGCGCTTCGCCGACTCCGCCGCCGTAGATCATGTTGAACACCCCGGCCGGCATGCCGGTTTTTTCCGCCGCGCGAATCAACGCATCAGCCACCTGTTCAGCGGTGGCCATGTGGCCACCGTGAGCCTTGAACACCACCGGGCAACCGGCGGCCAGCGCCGACGCGGTATCACCGCCTGCGGTGGAGAAGGCCAACGGAAAGTTGCTCGCGCCGAACACGGCGACAGGCCCGAGGCCGATTCGGTATTGGCGCAGGTCCGGACGGGGCAGCGGTTGGCGATCCGGCAATGCCTGATCGATTCGCGCGCCATAGAAATCGCCACGACGCAGCACTTTGGCGAACAGACGCATCTGGCCGCTGGTGCGCCCGCGTTCACCCTGGATACGTCCGGCAGGCAAGGCCGTTTCGCGGCAGACCACTGCGACAAAGTCATCGCCCAAGGCGTCGAGTTCATCGGCAATCGCATCGAGAAATTGCGCGCGACGTTCGGCGCTCAGGCTGCGATAAGCCGGGTAAGCGGCGGCGGCAGCCTTGGCGGCGGCATCGACTTCTTCAGGCGTGGCCTGGAAAAAATCATGAGGCAAGGCTTCGCCGGTGCTGGCGTCAACGCTCTGCAGCTTGAGGGTGCCGGTAGCGCTGCGCTGGCCGCCAATGTAGTTGTGACCAAGTATCTGGGTCATGTATGTCTCCTTAAAGAGTGCCGACGGTGCCGGGCTCGAACGCTGCTTCAACCGGTGCAATCCCGTTGATCAACGGTGCGCCGAACACGGCCTGGCTGATCTCGAACACGTCACCCGGCCGGGTGCGAATGCCGTCGGCAAAGGACAGGGTCGCGGTGCCGAAGAAATGGATGTGCACGTCCCCCGGACGCAGGAACTGGCTGTACTTGAAATGGTGGTACTCGAGGTTTTCCAGGCTGTGGCACATGTTGGCCTCGCCGCTGAGGAACTCGTTCTGCCACAGCACTTCACCGTCACGCAGGATGCGACTGGTGCCGGCCAGATGCTGCGGCAGTTCGCCGACGCGCAGCTCCGGACCGTAGCTGCAACTGCGCAGTTTCGAGTGTGCGAGGTAGAGGTAATTCTTGCGCTCCATGACGTGATCGGAAAACTCGTTGCCCACCGCAAAACCGAGGCGATACGGTTTGCCGTCGTGGCCGATGACGTAAAGACCACTGAGTTCAGGCTCTTCACCCGCGTCTTCGGCAAACGGCGGTAGCGGGAACGGTTGACCCGGACGCACGACGATGCTGCCGTCACCCTTGTAAAACCACTCCGGTTGCACGCCGGCCTGACCAGCCGCCGGCTTACCGCCCTCCACGCCCCATTTGAAAATGCGCATGGTGTCGGTCATCGCGGCTTCGTCGCCGGCCTGTTGGTGCATTTTGTCGCGGGCCGAAGCGCTGCCCAGATGGGTCAGGCCGGTGCCGCTGACCAGCATGTGCGCCGGGTCCGGGTGATCCAGCGGTGGCAGGATTCGCAGTTGGGCCAGCAGGTCCGCGTAGTCATGGCTGATGCCCAGACCCAGGGTTTTTACCTGCTGCTCAAGATTGACGCCCGCCTCGATCGCCGCCAGAGCCAGGTCCCGCACCGTTCGCGCGTCCTGCACTTCGCGGATCAGCCCCTCCTCGACCACGCCCACCCGACGCTCGCCGTTACTTAACTCGAATTGAACCAAACGCATGAAATTCTCCTGTTTATTCAAATCACCGCTGTTCCCTGTGGGAGCGAGCCTGCTCGCGATGAGGCCGTCACATCCGACATCAGCGTTGAATGTCAGTCCGTCATCGCGAGCAGGCTCGCTCCCACAGTTGATCGGTGTACATCCTCAGGTACGGGTCGCGCCGCGAGCGCTGGCTGCAAACTGATCCGCTGCCAGCACATGCTTGCGCTCCAGCAACCGATACACCACGCCAGTCAACACCAGCCCGAACACCATCACCCCCGACAGGAAATACAGCCCCGAAGCCAGGTTGCCGGTGTATTCCTTCAGCGCGCCAATCACGAACGGGCCGATGTAGCCGCCCAGGTTGCCCACCGAATTGATCAACGCGATCCCTGCCGCCGCACTCGCCCCGGCAAAGAAACGACCGGGCAAGGTCCAGAACACCGCGGTGCAGGAAAACAACGCAAACGCCACCAGGCACAACGCCGCGAGTTGCAGCACCGGCACCGTCAGCCAGGCGCTGAGGAACAGACCGATAGCACCCAGCACGTAAAGCACCGCCAAATGGCCGTAGCGATCATTCAAGCGGTCGGAACTGCGCGGGATGATCAGCAACCCCACGATCCCGAAGATGTACGGCACCGATGACACGAAACCGGTCACAAGGTCAGTGCCGCCAAACTGTTTGATCAACGTCGGCAACCACAGGCCCAGGCCATAAATGCTCAAGGTCACCGGCAGATAAAACAGCGCCAGCAGCAACACGCGTTTGTCTTTCAGGGCGTGCAGCGGATTGCCGTGGCGGGTTTGGCCGTATTCTTCCAGGTCTTTTTTCAGCTCACCGGTCAGCCAGTCTTTCTCGGCCTGGTCCATCCATTTCACCTGTTGCGGACCATCCGGCAGGTAACGCAGCACTGGCCAGGTCAGCAGGATCGCCGGGGTGCCGATGACAATGAACAGCCACTGCCAGCCATGCAGACCGAGGATGCCATCCATGCCGAGCAAGCCGCCGGACACCGGGCCGGTGATCATCATCGCGATAGGTTGGGACAGGATGAACAGCCCGAGGATCTTGCCGCGATGGCGAACCGGGAACCATTGGGTGATGTAGTAGAGGACGCCCGGGAAGAACCCGGCTTCGGCCGCGCCGAGCAGGAAGCGCATGACATAGAAGCTGTGCGGCCCCTGGACGAAGGCCATGCCGATGGTGATGGCGCCCCAGGTGACCATGATCCGCGCAAACCAGCGCCGGGCGCCGAAGCGGTCGAGCATCAGGTTGCTGGGGATTTCCAGCAAGAAGTAGCCAATGAAGAACAACCCTGCTCCAAGGCCATAAGCCGCGTCACCCAAGCCAATGTCGGCGCCCATGTGCAGCTTGGCGAACCCTACGGCGGAGCGATCCACATAGGCGATCAGGTACAGCAGGATCAGGAAGGGAATCAGTTTCAGCGTGATGCGACGAATAAGCCGCAGTTCCTGGCTCATGAGATCGGTCTCCGATTGTTGTTTTTATAGAACCTCGGGGGACGCCTCTCGCTGAAAACCGCCAGGGCCATCCCTCCGTTGAAAGCGACTATATAGTAATACTAATTACCCAACAACACTTCCAAATCGGCAAATTTGAGCTTATGTTACGCCTTAGCTCGAACAATATAGTCATACAATAAGAGAATCGATCATGTCTGATAAGAAACCCAACCTGCGTTCCGCCCAATGGTTTGGCACCGCCGACAAGAACGGCTTCATGTACCGCAGCTGGATGAAGAATCAGGGCATCGCCGACCACCAGTTCCACGGCAAGCCGATCATCGGCATCTGCAACACCTGGTCGGAACTGACCCCGTGCAACGCGCATTTCCGCCAGATCGCGGAACACGTCAAACGCGGCGTGATCGAGGCCGGTGGTTTTCCAGTGGAATTCCCGGTGTTCTCCAACGGCGAATCCAACCTGCGCCCCACCGCCATGCTCACCCGCAACCTGGCGAGCATGGACGTTGAAGAAGCGATTCGTGGCAACCCGATTGATGGCGTGGTCCTGCTGACCGGTTGCGACAAAACCACCCCGGCACTGCTGATGGGCGCGGCCAGTTGCGACGTGCCGGCGATCGTGGTCACCGGCGGACCGATGCTCAACGGCAAGCACAAGGGCCAGGACATCGGCTCCGGCACGGTGGTCTGGCAGCTCAGCGAACAGGTGAAAGCCGGCACCATAACGATTGACGATTTCCTCGCGGCCGAGGGCGGCATGTCCCGTTCGGCCGGCACCTGCAACACCATGGGCACCGCATCGACCATGGCCTGCATGGCCGAAGCACTGGGCACTTCCCTGCCCCACAACGCGGCGATTCCCGCAGTGGATGCACGGCGTTATGTGTTGGCGCACATGTCCGGCATGCGCGCGGTGGAGATGGTCCGCGAAGATCTGCGGCTGTCGAAGATCCTGACCAAGGAAGCTTTCGAAAACGCCATTCGCGTGAACGCCGCCATCGGTGGCTCGACCAACGCCGTGATCCACCTGAAAGCCATCGCCGGTCGCATCGGCGTCGAACTGGACCTGGACGACTGGACCCGCATTGGCCGCGGCATGCCGACCATCGTCGACCTGCAACCGTCCGGGCGTTTCCTGATGGAAGAGTTCTACTACGCCGGCGGCCTGCCTGCCGTGCTGCGCCGCCTCGGTGAAGCCAATCTGATTCCGAACCCGGACGCTCTGACCGTCAACGGCAAGACCCTCGGCGAGAACACCAAGGACGCGCCGATCTATGGTCAGGACGAAGTGATCCGCACCCTCGACAACCCGATCCGCGCCGACGGCGGCATCTGCGTGCTGCGCGGCAACCTCGCGCCACTCGGTGCGGTGCTCAAACCTTCCGCCGCCAGTGCCGAACTGATGCAACATCGCGGGCGTGCCGTGGTGTTCGAGAACTTCGACATGTACAAGGCGCGGATCAACGATCCGGAACTGGACGTCGATGCCAACTCGATTCTGGTGATGAAGAACTGCGGGCCGAAGGGTTATCCGGGCATGGCTGAAGTCGGCAACATGGGCTTGCCGGCCAAGCTGCTGGCTCAGGGCGTGACGGACATGGTGCGCATTTCCGACGCACGCATGAGCGGCACGGCGTACGGCACGGTGGTTTTGCACGTTGCCCCGGAAGCAGCGGCCGGCGGGCCTTTGGCGACGGTGAAGGAAGGCGACTGGATTGAGCTCGATTGCGCCAACGGGCGTTTGCACCTGGATATTCCGGATGCGGAACTGGCGGCGCGCATGGCTGATCTGCAACCGCCGCAAAATCTGATCGTGGGCGGTTATCGCCAGCTGTACATCGACCATGTGCTGCAAGCGGATCAGGGTTGCGATTTCGACTTCCTGGTCGGCTGCCGCGGCTCCGAAGTGCCCCGCCACTCCCACTAATCACATCAGTCCCCTGTGGGAGCGGGCTTGCTCGCGAAAGCGGTAGTGCATTCAGCATTTTTGTTGACTGACACACCGCCTTCGCGAGCAAGCCCGCTCCCACATTGATTTGCACTTGCCTCAAGATTGCGCCGCGCCTGCTATCATGCGCGGCATCTCCATCGCACAGGATCGCGCCGTTCCCCATGGATTACCGCAAACCCTCCGACCGCAAAAGCATGCACTCGCGCATCGTCCAGGAACTGGGCATGCAGATCGTTTCCGGGCGCTTCAAGCCGTGTGACAAACTGCCCGCCGAAGCCCTGCTGTGCGAGGAGTACGCGGTCAGCCGCCCGGTGCTGCGCGAAGCCACCCGCGTGCTGGTTGCCAAAGGCCTGGTGTATTCCCGCCCCCGGGTCGGCACCGTGGTCAAGCAGCGCAAGGAATGGCACATGCTCGATCCGGATGTGTTGCACTGGCTGATGCAAAGCAGCCCGCAAAATGAATTCTTCGATTTGCTGACCAGCGTGCGCAGCATCATCGAACCCGCTGCCGCCGCCCTCGCTGCGCAATTCGCCACCGACGCCGACATCGCCTCCATCGGCGAAGCCTACCAGCGCATGGAAGCCGCGCCGACGCCTGAAGCGCTGTTGCAGCCCGACCTGGATTTCCACAGCCGCATTGCCGACGCGACCCACAACGACCTGTTGGCCAACCTGTGCAACATGCTGTCGGTGGCGATTGCTGAAGCGCTGAAGCATTCCAACCAGCGGCCGAACCTGCATGAACTGGCGCTGCCTCGGCACAAGGCAATTCTCACGGCGATCGAGAACCGTGATGCGCTGGGTGCGCGGCATGCCACTCTCGTACAACTCGACGATGCGCGAAGTGCACTGAACGTCGTGCTCGGCACCGATCCCTCCTAACACCACAACTCCAATGTGGGAGCGAGCCTGCTCGCGATGGCAATTTCACATTCAACATTGATGTTGGCTGGTAGACCGCCATCGCGAGCAGGCTCGCTCCCACAGGGGCCGGCGTGAATCTTCAGATGAAAAAAAGCCGCAACCAGGGTTGCGGCTTTTTTGTTTCAGCCAGGGATCAGTGAGCGAACAACGAGTTGCCCTTCTGCCCCGCCAGTTTCTCCGGCTTGATCAGGAACCGCGCCAGCGCTGGCAACAGCCACAATGCGCCGAACATGTTCCACAGCAGCATAAAGGTCAGCATCAGGCCCATGTCAGCCTGGAACTTGATGGCCGAGAAGATCCAGGTGCACACGCCGATCGCCAGGCACAGGCCGGTGAACAGCACGGCTTTACCGGTGGACTTCAGCGTCTGGTAGTAGGCTTCTTGCAACGGCAGGCCCGCACGCAGGAAGGTTTCCAGACGGCTATAGATGTAGATGCCGTAGTCCACGCCAATCCCTACCCCCAGCGCCACCACCGGCAAGGTCGCGACTTTCACGCCGATGCCCATGAAGGCCATCAGGGCGTTGCCGAGTACCGAGGTCAGCACCAGCGGCAGCACGATGCACAAGGTCGCCGCCCAGGAGCGGAAGGTGATCATGCACATGGTAGCGACGCAGATGTAGACGAGGATCAGGATGGTCAGCTCGGATTCCTTGATCACCTCGTTAGTGGCCGCCTCGATGCCGGCGTTACCCGCCGCGAGGATGAATTCCAGGCCGTCCTTGTTGTTTTCCTTGGCGAAGTCCTGCACCGCATGCACCGCGCGGTCCAGCGTTGCGGCCTTGTGGTCATTGAGGAACACCAGCACCGGCGCCAGGGAGCAGCTGTTGTTGTACAAGCCATCGGCACGGGCGATGGAGTTGTTCAGGACGTCAGGGTTACGCGACAGGGTTTCCCATTTCAGGTTGCCCTCGTTCATCCCCTTGATCATCTGCTTGGATACAGTCACCAGGGAAATCGCCGACTGCACACCCTCGGTGTTCTGCATCTTCCACATCAGCTCGTCGATCGGCGCCATGGCTTCGTAGCGCGAGCAGCCTTCGGACTTGGTCTTGACCATTACCACCAACACGTCGGAACTGGTGGAGTAGTTGCTGATGATGAAGTTGTTGTCCTTGTTGTAGCGCGAGTCAGGACGAAGCTCCGGAGCACCTTGGTCAAGGTCGCCGATCTTCAGGTTCTGGCTGTACCAGAGGCCGCCACCAAAGGCCAACAAGGCCAGGACGATCGACACCGGTGCGACTTTCGGGCTGGCAAAGCCCGACAGCAGGCGCCAGAACGGGTGTTCGCGGTGTGCGTCTTTCTTGCTGCGTTCGACGGCGCGCTTGCTGATGCCGACGTAGGAGATCGCCACCGGCAGCAGGATCAGGTTGGTGAACACGATCACCGCCACACCAATGGAGGCGCCGATGGCCAGCTCGCGAATCACACCGATGTCGATGATCAGCAGCGTGATGAAGCCCACGGCGTCCGCGAGGATCGCGATCATCCCCGGCAGGAACAGCTGACGGAACGTGCGTCGTGCGGCAGTCAAGGCGTTGTCCGCTTCGCTGGACTGCAAGGCGATGCCGTTGATCTTCTGCACGCCATGGGAAATACCGATGGCGAAGATCAGGAACGGCACCAGCATCGAATACGGATCAAGCCCGAAACCAAAGAAGTGCATCAAGCCCAGCTGCCAGACCACCGCCACCAGCGTCGTACTCAATACCGCCACGGTGCTGCGCATGCAGTTGGTGAACCAGTACAGCAGGATCAGGGTGATGATGAAGGCGACGCCGAAGAACATCACCACCATGACCAGACCATCAATCAGGTCGCCGACTTTCTTGGCGAAACCGACGATGTGGATCTGCACGTTAGGGTTCTGCGCTTCAAACTTGTCGCGGATCTTTTCTTCCAGCTCGTGGGAGAACTTGCGGTAATCCAGTGCCAGCAACTTGCCCTGGTCCTGCGGGTCCGGGTAGGACTCCAACAGCGGGATGTCGACGATGCTCGACTTGAAGTCGTTGGCCACCAGACGCCCGACCTGACCGGACTTGAGCACGTTGTTGCGCAGCAGGTCGAGGCTTTGCTGGGAGCCGTTGTAGCTCTGCGGGATCACTTCGCCACCGGCGAAGCCCTCCTCCGTCACCTCGGTCCAGCGTACGCTCGGGCTCCACAGCGACTTGAGGCCGGAACGGTCGACGCCGGAAATGTAGAACACCTCGTCGTTGATCTGACGCAGGGTCTCCATGTACTCCTTGGAGAAAATGTCACCATCGGTGGCTTCAACGGAAATGCGCACCGTGTTGCCCAGGTTCGCCAGATCGTTACGGTGTTCCATCATCTTTTGAATGAAGGGATGATCCAGGGGAATCATTTTTTCGAAACTGGTGGACGGCCGGATCAGCGTCGCCTGCCAGAACAGGAAGATGCTGACCAGCAGGCAGATGACGATCACTGCCGGGCGGTTGTTGAAAATCAGGCGCTCAAGAAACGTCGCCTTGTCTTGATGATGACTGCTCAAGGATGTCATAGACCCGCCTTCTTATTATTTGCCCGGCTCATTGGGACGACCCGTTTTTGCCATTCTCGGCGCTGGCGCCGGTTAGCGAGGTGACGCGAACGCCGCCCTGTCCTGCCAGGATCAGATTGCCGTTGCCTGCTGCCGTCACTGCCGAAACGGATATACGATCCGGACGGTTGAATACGCTGAAGGTTTCGCCGTTGTCGTTGCTGCGGATCACCGAGCCGCCGTTGCCGACGATCACGATGGAGCCGTCGTCGAGCAGCGTTGCGCCGGACAGGCCAAATTCCAGCGCACCTCGCGCAGCCTTGAGCTCGACCGGCTCCCAGGTGGTGCCGAAATCGGTGGAGCGAAACAGATTGCCGCGCAACCCGTAGGCCAGCAGCGTGTTGGCTTGAGCCGTGCCGATCACGCCGAACAGCGAACCTTCGTACGGGCCTTCAAGCTTTTCCCAGGTCTGGCCCCAGTCGACGGAGCGGAACATGCTGCCCTGCTCGCCGACGATGAACAGCCCGGCATCCTTGACCGCTGCAATGCCGTTCAGGTGGTACTGGTCTTCGTTGTCGAGACGATCGCTGACATCTTCCCAGTGCTTGCCACCGTCAGTGGTGGCCATCAACGCACCGTAGGCGCCCACGGCAAAGCCGCTGTTGACGTCCTGGAACCAGACGTCGAGCAGCGGCGATTCGCGTTTCAGGTCTTCGAATTGCTTGGTCCAGGTGACGCCACCGTCCTCGCTGGCGAGGACCTGTGCGTCATGGCCGACAGCCCAGCCATGTTTGTCATCGACGAAAAACACCGACGTCAGCAGTTGCCGGGTGGGCACCTTGGCCTGGGTCCAGGTCGCGCCCTGGTCATCGGAATACAGAATGTGCCCGCGATCCCCGACCGCCACCAGGCGCTTGCCGGCGTGCACGACGTCGAGCATCAGGCTCTTGCTGGCTTTGGCAGATTCAACGGCATAAACAATGTCGGACGCTGGCGCCGCAGCGGCCAACGCAGGTGCCGACAGCACGGCACAACCCAACAGCGAGAGCGCTGTGGCCAGCAACGCGAACTTGCGTAATGCCGGCGGGCGGCAAATACCCACACCCATGACAGGCTCACTCATAGACCTTCCCCCATTATTATTGTTAGGTCGTTCAACCTTTCAGGGCGCCGTAAGGGGTCCCATCGGGATTGCCTGTTCTGGAGCATAGTCCTGAAATGCGCAATCTAGAGCCCCTTCGGAAGCTGGCTTATCCTATCGGGGTTTGGAAAGGTCTGACAATCGACGCCACGTTATGTTTTGTTAACTGGGGCGGAATGCGGTTTGGGTGAATGATTGGGTATCAGGTGGGGTGATTGGGGTTTCTTTGGTGTTCGGTGTTCGGTGTACATATCCGTTTCTTCGGTAACGGCGACTTATGGTTTCGCTCTTACAGCGACTCACTTTTCCAGACGCCGAAAAGTAAGCAAAAGGCTTCGCCCCGGCGTACGGCGCCTCGCTGAGGCTCCGCGTTCCCTCGCTACGGTGTCCATCAGGGGGCATCGCCTACGGTCTGCTTCGCGACGACCTCCTCTCGATGTGTGCGGCTTCGCCGCACGGCGCTACGCGCCTAACCCCCTGATGAACACCTACGCTCGGCCTGCCGAAGGGGCGAGAGATCAAGATCAAGATCAACGTCAAAAGCCAAAGCCAACGGCGTTTTTCAAGGTAGTTATCGCGTCCACCGTCTCGCTACGCGACTTTTACCACTACGGTTAGCTCCCTTTCTGGGTTCAGATACACCGTCCCGATCGGGTTCCAGTTACGCGTTTCACCCGACCACCGTTCCGGCCTTCTTTCTCGGGCAAGCCCGTAGATCGCGTCCCGGCGCGCCAGGATCTCTTTGTCTTTCCCGTCGTGGCGTTGAGCCGGGGTTACGAAGCGGATTCGGCTGTGACGATGCACGGTGTTGTACCAGGTCATAAAATCCCTCACCCAGATTCGCGCATCATCCACGCTGGTAAACCCATCGTGCGGCCATTGCGGGCAGTACTTGAGCGTTCTGAACAGTGATTCCGAGTACGGGTTGTCGTTGCTCACCCGTGGTCGGCCGCGCGATGGAGTGATGCCCAAGTCATACATTTTGGTCAGTAGCGTCACCGATTTCATCGGCGCACCATTGTCCGAGTGCAACACCAAAGGCTGACGCCAGCATTTTTCAAGCGTTACGCTTCTCTGTAGTAACGCTGCTGCTTTTTCGCCGCTCTCGGCTTCGTGGACTTCCCAGCCCACGGCCTTGCGGCTGTAGATATCCTCGATCAAATAGAGGTAGTAAAACTTTCCGCGAACCGGCGATGGCAGATAGGTGATATCCCATGACCACACCTGATTGGCCGATGTCGCTGCGTAAGTGGTCGGAGCCTCATGGCGATGCGGTCGCTTAGCTCGGGAGCGATGATGCTGCTGACCTGCCGCATGCAGCACGCGATAAAAGGATGCGCATAGGCTTTGCTGGTGCACAGCGTCACGATGCCTTGTCGTTCAAGTTCGCTGAGCGCGTTGCTCGGTATCGGCCTGAGCGTCGTCGTGCGTCCATCTGCCAAGATTTCTTCCGGCAAGTTCCAGCGTTGCAGCGTCCTCAGTGAAATGCCTACTTCCTGACAAGCAGGCGCCCTGCGGGCGCCCGCCAGGATGGCTTCATTGAGCCAACCAACGAGTAAATACCGTTCTGGCAACAAGGTCAGTTGTCCTCGTCGTCGCTCCCCCAGTAGGCATTGAGCTTTTTTCGCAGTACCAACAAAGCCGCCGTTTCAGCCAAAGCAGCATCCTTGCGGCGCAGCTCACGCTCCAGTTCGCGGATGCGATTTTTGTCGTCTCGTGATTGGCCAGCATTTACATTTTTAACAGCCGATTGCTTGGTGCTGTTGGCGATAAACGCGTTACGCCAATCAGTGATCTGCTCAGGAAAAATACCTTTGCGCCGGCAGTATTCACCGATTTCCAGCTCTGACAACGCTGACGTTTCGATGATGATCGACAGCTTCGATTCGGCTGACCAATTCTCTACTGGTTGCTTGGCGTCGGACAATTGAGTTCCCCTGGCCGCGGCTTGCTTGCGCCAATAAAAGAGAGACATGTCGCTGCAACCCTCGCGGCGCGCGACCTCAGCCGCTGAAAGGCTCAGTGGCGGAAGCATCATTTTCAGCAGTGCGGCTTTTCGTTCAGGTGAGTAGAAAGGCATGACCATACTCTTGCCGCCCCCGGAATACTTTGGATAAAACCGGAGATACGACAACTACCCTGACACCGGGGGCCAAAGCCAAAGCCAAAAAGATCGCAGCCGTCGAGAAGCTTACGTACATCCGCAAGAACACGTCGACTACCAAGCCGCCTTCGCGAGCAAGCTCACTCCCACATAAAGCAGACGAGCGTACGGCTTTTGCTTTTCACCACTCATCAGGCCGAGCGTTAGCTCGCCTTCAGCTCTTGATCTTGACCCACCCGCCCCGTCGGGAGGCTGAGTGGAGGTGTTCATCCGGGGAGTGGCGCGTAGCGCCGTTCGACGCAGTCGAACACGCTGCATGTAGGTCGTCGCGAAGCAGACCGGAGGGCAGTGTCCCCGGATGGATACCGCAGCGAAGGTACGCCGAGCCCAGGCGAGGGGCCGGACGCTTGGGGCGAGCCTTTTTTTGCTTACTTTTTTTTGGCGTTTGAAAAAAAAGTGAGTCGCCGTAAGGGCGAAACCGCCAGCCGCCATAACCGCAGGAATGGATATGTACCCGATCAACCACAACATAGTCGGCCCGAAGGCCGCCATCGCTGGCAAGCCAGCTCCCACAGGGCCCAAGTGAACCCTGAGGGAGCATCGCCAGACTCAGGCCAGGCTCTTGCTGACCACCTCGAACACATCGCTCGAAAGTTGACCCGAAGCACGAATCCGCTCCAACTCACCCTTCATCAACGCCTGACGCGCATCGTCGTATTTGCGCCAGCGAGTCAACGGCGCCAGTTGGCGAGAGGCGATCTGCGGGTTAAACCCGTTCAACTCAATCACCAGATCCGCCAGGAAACGATACCCGGAACCGTCAGCCGCATGGAAGTTGATCAGATTCTGCCCGGCAAACGC
Source organism: Pseudomonas sp. 31-12 (assembly GCF_003151075.1). NCBI lineage: Bacteria > Pseudomonadati > Pseudomonadota > Gammaproteobacteria > Pseudomonadales > Pseudomonadaceae > Pseudomonas > Pseudomonas sp. 31-12. The sequence continues at coordinate 3,111,083 of NZ_CP029482.1, read as the reverse complement.
ACCGACCAGCGCCCGCACCTTGTTCGGGTTCTTGATATTGAACGCCGGATGCTCCATCAACTGACGAACACGTTCCAGACCACCCGGCAACGTGCTGCCCGCCTGGACACTGAACCACTGATCCATGACCAGCGGATTGTCCTTGAAGTGCTCGGCAAAATTCCCCAGTGCCTTGGCTTTATCCTCTTCGAATGAAGAGTTGACCAACACCGCCAAGGCCGTCAGGCGCTCGGTCATATTGTCGCTAGTCTCAAACTGCTCAAGAGTGGCAGCCAACACTTCCGGCTTGCCGCTGAGCATCAGGTACGACAGCGCAATGTTCTGCAACGCGCGGCGGGCGAAGTGCTCAGCCTCGGCCACGTACGGGGTTTTCTTCGACAGATCGCGGTTGACCTGATAACGCAGCCACAACGCCTCGAACAAGCCTTCTGCCAATTGCTTGCGGGCAAACTCGCGAGCGATATGGATGGCATCGACGTCTGCCACTTCGCTGATTTCAGTCAGGTACGCCTCGCCCGGCAGCGAAAGCATTTCCGCCACCATCGCCTGGTCCAGCGTCTCGTCGGACAGCACGGTGCGCAAGGCCGAAATCAGGCGCTGATCCAGCACCAGTTTCTCGCCCTTCTGCTGCTGAGCGATCAGCTCTTGCAGCACCTGCACCGACAATTGCTGACCGGCATCCCAGCGGTTGAAACCGTCGCTGTCATGCTGCATCAGGAACATCAGCTGATCGCGGTTGTACGGGAAGCTCAGTTTCACCGGTGCCGAGAAGCCGCGCAGCAACGATGGCAGTGGCTGTTCAGCGATGTCGACGAAAGTGAAGGTCTGCTCGGCTTCGGTCACCGAAATGACCCGCGAGGTGCCCTGATCACGGTCTTCACCGGAAAGACGCAACGTAATGGCCGCGCCTTTCGAATCCAGCAGGCCCAATTCCACAGGAATCACGAACGGCAGTTTTTCAACCTTGTCCGGGGTCGCCGGGCAGCTCTGGCGGAAGGTCAGGCTGTAGGTTTTCGCGGCGGCGTCGTAAGACTCGCTCACCGCCAGACGCGGCGTGCCGGCCTGGCTATACCAGCGTTTGAACTGGGTCAGGTCGACACCGCTGGCATCTTCCATGGCTTTGATGAAGTCGTCGCAGGTCACGGCCTGGCCGTCATGGCGCTCGAAGTACAGGTCGCTGCCTTTGCGGAACCCTTCGGCACCGAGCAATGTGTGGATCATGCCGACCACTTCCGAACCCTTTTCGTACACGGTCAGGGTATAGAAGTTGGAAATCTCGATGAAGCTGTCCGGGCGCACGGCGTGAGCCATCGGGCCTGCGTCTTCGGCGAACTGATGAGTACGTAGATAAGCCACGTCCTGGATGCGCTTCACGGTGGCCGAGTTCATGTCGGCGGAGAAACCGGAATCGCGGAACACGGTGAAGCCTTCCTTTAGCGACAACTGGAACCAGTCGCGGCAGGTCACGCGGTTGCCCGACCAGTTGTGGAAGTATTCGTGGGCGACGATCGCCTCGACACGCTGGTGCGCAGCGTCGGTCGCGGTTTCGGCGCGGGCCAGCACGGCGCTGGAGTTGAAGATGTTGAGACCCTTGTTCTCCATCGCGCCCATGTTGAAGTCGTTGACCGCGACGATCATGAAGATGTCCAGATCGTACTCGCGACCGTAGACCTCTTCGTCCCAGCGCATCGACTTCTTCAGACTGTTCATGGCGTGCTGGCACTTGTCGATGTTTTCCGGCTCGACGTAAATGCGCAGCGCCACGGAGCGTTCGCTCATGGTGGTGAAGGTGTCTTCAACGCACCACAAGTCACCGGCCACCAGCGCGAACAGGTACGCCGGTTTCTTGAACGGGTCTTCCCAGGTCGCCCAGTGCCGGCCCTCTTCGCCAGGACCTGAGGCAATCGGGTTGCCGTTGGACAGCAACACTGGATAGCTGTGCTGCTCGGCGACCACCGTGGTGGTGAACGTACTCATCACGTCCGGGCGGTCGAGGTAATAAGTGATCTTGCGGAAGCCTTCGGCCTCGCACTGGGTGCAGAACATCGTGCCGGATTTGTACAAACCTTCCAGCGCAGTGTTGGTTTCCGGGTGGATCCTGACGCTGGTATCGACCGTGAAGGTGGTGCTGGTCGGGTGCAGGGTCAGGTGGTTTTCGGTCAGCTGATAATCGGCGTCGCTCAACTCGCGGTCAGCCAGGGTGACCGACAGCAGTTCGAGTTGCTGGCCATCCAGCACCAGCGGCGGCAGGCCCGGGCCGCGCTCGGGATTGCGGCGCATCACCAGTTGCGCATGGACCAGGCTGTGGTCCTCGAACAACTCGAAGGTCAGGTGCGTCTCGTCGATCAGGTACTCGGGCGCCTGATAGTCCTTCAGGTAAATCATCTTCGGTTGTTCGGTGCGCATGCTGGAGTCCTTACTGATGCACGGCGAGCTGATAAGCCGTGTACTTACGAATATTGATGACGCCGGTGTCGAAAATCAGGTATTGGCCCTTGATCCCCAACAGCGTGCCTTCGGCAATCGGATTCTTGTCCAGGTTGAAGCTGACGATTTTGGCCGGGTATTGCTCGACCGGATAGCGGATTTCGAGGACGTCTACATCGGCAATAGTCTGGATCGCTTGTAGGCCGAATCGTTCCTGCAAACCTTGCAAACCTTCGGCGCAGCTGTCGAACAACTGATCGCGAACCTCAGCCAGGTTCACCGACACCGCGTCGCCCTTGAGTAAAGCACGCCAGTTGGTCTTGTCCGCCACCTGACTGCGGAACAGGTCTTCGACAAACCCCGATTGCTGGCGGGTCGAGACGCGCATGATCGGCAACGCCTGACGGGCGCCCTGGTCAATCCAGCGAGTGGGCAGCTGGGTGGCGCGGGTTATCCCGACTTTCACCCCGGACGAATTCGACAGATACACAATGTGATCGGTCATGCAGAACTTCTCGCCCCACTCTGGCTCACGGCAGGTGCCAGCATCGTAGTGGCAACGCTCCGGGCTCATGATGCAGAGGTCACACTGTGCCAGTTTGGTCATGCACGGATAGCAATAACCCTGACTGAAACTGGTTTTGGTCTTGCGCCCGCAATGGGAGCAATGGATCGCCCCCAGGTATTCCAGACGCACCGTGGAGCCGATCAATGGATTGACCGGTACCTCGACGTCATCCAGACGAAACGCGTACTGCACGTCCGTCCCGTCAAGGCGCGTCGACATTTTGCTGATTGCACCGCGGCCAATCTCAATCAATGGACGGCATCCGACTTGAACAGGATATTTGGCACGCTGATCGACTTCGAGCTGCATTCCTGCGGGCCCATGTAGCCGGTACGTTCTTCCTCGGGCAGGTTCTGGATTTCCCAGGCGATCATCGCTTGCAACGACAGTTCACGCTGCTCGGCGGTGAGTTTGCCACCGTCGGACCATTTGCCGATCTCCACCGCCAGTTTCAGGCTCTGGTAGATATCGGGGGTGATGTTCTGGATCATTTCGTTAAAAGAGGACATCAAGGGCTCCGCTCTTTAATACATAACTGATTAGACGGCCAGTTTACGGCGGTTGTACAAACCACCCAACAAACCGGTCAAGCATCCGACGAGCAACCCGCTGACATGGGCCGCGTTGGCGATTTCACCGAAACCGATCATCGAGACCAGCCCCGACAGGCACACCACTAGCCACACCAGCATCATCACCAGCACGCCACGCGGCAGGCGATAAGCCGGGTTCGGCGACAACAACTGGAAAATCCAGCAATGCCCGAGCAGGCCGTAAAGCACGCCGGACAACCCGCCGAACAGGGTCGGGCCACTGAAAACGAACTGGGTGTAGTTGGAAACCAGGCTGAACAACAATGTCAGGCCGATCAGGTTGATGCTGCCCTGGCGCGACTCGATGCGCCGCCCCAGCTCCCAGTACCACATGCCGTTCATGGCCAGGTGCAGGATGCCGAAGTGGATCAGCATCGGCGTCACCAGACGCCACCACTGCCCCGCCGCCAGGCTGTCAGCCAGGGGTACAAAATGGATGTACTCGCCGACGATGCGAAAATCGAGGAAGGTCAGCCAGCGCAGCGTGTCGAGGTTTTCACCCAGCAGCGTCACCGCACCAACGATCAGACTCAGCAGCAACACCAGCGCAGTCGCCTTGGCGTGGCGCAGTTGCTCGACGAAACCGGGTCGCCTGGTGGTTTGTGCGACGGGAATATCCAGCTGCTGATCAGGGTCGCCCGCCGGGAAACGTTCATATAAGGAACGCACGTCTTCGCTGATATTGGCCGGCACCCACAGCACTTGCTCGCCGGACTCTTCGCTGACCCTATGCGGCACCTGCATGCGTTGCAGCAGTTTGACGAACCCGCTCAAATCCACTGCCAGCGGCAGGCGTAGAACAGCAACGGTACTCATCGCAACACCTCCGGCCGCTCGACATCGACCCAGACAAATTTGTGCGGATCGAGACGAGTTTCCTGATCCAGGCGATAGGCGACCAGTTTGCCGTAGAGCACCGCGCTGTAATCCAGGCAGGCCAGGTTCGGACGAATCGGTGCCGGCTTGCCGCTGCGCCAGTAGTGACCGACAAACAGCAGCGGCTCATCGACGCCATAACGCAGCAAGGTGTTTTTTTCCGTGGACGACAGGGGCGTCTGGGCCACGGGTTCGGGCAAGGCGTCAGGCTGGAACACAATGTCTCCGTAGGTTTGCGGGTCGTCTTCCCAGAATTTGGTGCGGAAGAACGAACGCGTCAGGCCATCGCCGCTGGTCATGGTCAACCCGTGGGGCAGACGCATGTCGGTGCCGCGCAGCAAGCGATCGAATACCGTGCAGGCGAAACTGCCCGGCACGGCCGAGGCCTGGAGGAAATGCTCATCGACGCAACCGTCGGGGAACAGCGCGCGCAGCGGTTCGATCAGGCCGGAATCCCAGCAGGCGTGCACCACGCGGAATCGTCCGGCGTCCACAAACAATGGCAATTCGTAGAACCATTGCTGGAAGTCATGCCAGTCGCCGGGATGATCTTCAAACTGGGTCAGGGTTTCACCGAGCAGGCGTGCGTGGCGTGGCGTGTGTTCGCGCACGAACTGCTTGCCGCTGCCCGGCGGCGCCGGCGTGGCCCAGCCGAGGGCGTTGAATTCATGGTTGCCCATGATGCACAGCGCCTGACCGGCCTCGACCATGTCGTGAACGATGTGCAGCGCCTCGCGAATCCGCGGGCCGCGGTCGATGATGTCACCGACAAACACCGCCATGCGCGATGGATGCCGCCAGACGCCACCTTGTTTGTGATAACCGAGCCGGTCGAGCAAGTGCTCAAGGGTCAGAGCGCAACCGTGCACGTCACCGATCAGGTCGTAGCTACGCGCGGGATCGAGCATCAGTCGCCTCCACCACCCAACCGGCTGCCCCAGCCAAGCTTGGTCCGGCAGACCTCATAGTAGTTGTGGTCGAGCGGGTGAATCAGCCGCAGTTTCTGGGCTTTTTTGCTGATGGTGATGGTGTCGCCTGGGGCGCAGGTGAAATGGTTCTGCCCGTCACAGGAGACTTGCGGGTAAATCTGCATATCTTTGGACACGACGATTTTCAGCTCACTGTTGCCATCGACCACAATCGGTCTACCCGACAAGGTATGGGGGTACATCGGCACAATCACAATAGCGTCGAGCTTGGGATGCATGATCGGCCCGCCCGCCGACAGCGCGTACGCGGTCGAACCGGTCGGCGTGGCGACGATCAGGCCGTCGGCCTTCTGGCTGCAGACGAACTGGCCGTCGATGTACAGCTCGAATTCGATCATCCGCGTGGATTTGCCGGGGTGAAGCACCACGTCGTTCAGCGCGTCGCCCTGGCCAATGGCCTCGGCGTGGCGGCGAACTTCGGCTTGCAGCAGGAAGCGGTTTTCCACCAGGTAGTGGCCGTCGAGCACTTCGGCGACTTTGACTTCCAGCTCATCCGGGCGAATATCGGTCAGGAAACCGAGGCTGCCGCGGTTGATGCCGAGTACGGGGATATTGTGTCGGGCCAAGGCACGCGCGGCGCCCAGCAGGCTGCCGTCACCGCCGACCACAATCACCATGTCACACACTTCGCCGAGCATCTTGCGTGACGAGGTTTGCAGGCCATGACCGGGCAGGACTTCGGCGATGGTGTCTTCGAGGATCACGTGCAGGTGACGATCGAGCAGAAACCGTTTCAGTCGGCGGACGGTATCCAGCACCTGCGAACTGCCCAGGCGACCGATGATGCCGATATTACGAAATTGCTCCATGAGGTTCCTGCGCGACGGTGAAAAACACGATTATGGGCGAAAGCGCGGGATAGACAAAATCCTTTCAGCCACAAGGGTGTACTCATGTTTAGGGCTATGCTCGCAAGATGATCTTATTTCCCGATTTGCTCCAGTTACCCCACCAGTTGCGCCACCCCGAAGTGCGCGACCTGGCCTGGGTCATCCTCGCGCCGCCGATGCTCGACGAGACGCCGTGGCCGCAGCGTCACCCGCTGGCCGGCAGTGACTGGGTGCAGGCACCGGAACGGCTGGAGCTTTGGCTTCGGCAACTGGACCGGGACAGTTATGACTTGCTGCACTGGCTGGCGCAGGCCAGGACGCGGCGACTGGGCTTGTATTACGAACGGCTGTGGCAATACGCCGTGCGCCATGCGCCGGGGATCGATTTGATTGCCGCCAACATGCCGATCCGCCGCGAAGGCCATACGCTGGGCGAACTGGATATGCTGCTGCGCGATCGCGACGGTGTGCATCACCTGGAACTGGCGATCAAACTTTATCTGGGGCCGCAGAACGGTGACGGACGCGACACGGCGCAGTGGCTGGGGCCGGGTTGCCATGACCGGTTGGATCGTAAACTGGCGCATTTGACCCAGCATCAATTGCCGATTTCCGCTCGCCCCGAGAGTCGCGAGGTGCTGGCGGCGCTGGATATTCAGCAGTTCAGCGCGCATCTGTGGCTGGGCGGCTATCTGTTGTATCCGTGGCCAGGACAAGCCGAACCACCCAACGGCGCGCATCCGCAGCATTTGCGCGGCAGCTGGTTGCATCAGAAGGATTGGGCCGATTTTGTCGTGCAACGCCCGTTCGGCCGTTGGCAACCCCTGCCCCGCCATGCCTGGCTGGCGCCGGCGCATTATCCGGTGGATCAGACCTGGAACACGGCGCAGCTGAAAGCGTGGCTCAGTGATCTGGAGCCTTTGGCGCCGGCGCAACTGATGGTGCGGCTGATCGAGAATGCAGACGGGGACTGGGAGGAAGCGGAGCGGTTGTTTCTGGTGGCGGATCTTTGGCCGAATGTGCCGGGTAGCGGCTGAATTTGTCGTGCCTGGGCTGGCCCCATCGCGAGCAGGCTCACTCCCACATTTGAAATGCATTCCCCTGTGGGAGCGAGCCTGCTCGCGATGGGGCCAACCCGGTCTAGATGGATAACCGCAACGCCAAAGCCGCCAACGTCACCAACAAAACCGGCACCGTCAACACAATCCCGACCTTGAAGTAATACCCCCAGCCAATCTGAATATTCTTGCGTTGCAGCACGTGCAACCACAACAACGTCGCCAGGCTGCCGATCGGCGTGATTTTCGGCCCCAGGTCGCTGCCAATGACGTTGGCATAAATCATCGCTTCCTTCACCACCCCGGTGGCCTGGCTCGCATCGATCGACAGCAAGCCAATCAACACCGTCGGCAGGTTGTTCATCATCGACGACAACAGCGCCGTCAGCACGCCCGTGCCCATGGCCGCGCCCCAAATGCCGTATTGGGCGAACCCGTCCAGCCACCCCGCCAGATACCCGGTGAGCCCGGCATTGCGCAGGCCATACACCACCAGGTACATGCCCAGCGAGAAAATCACGATCTGCCACGGCGCTTCTTTCATCACCTTGCGCGTGGAGATCTTGTGGCCACGGGCGGCGATGGCCAGCAGCAATGCGGCACACACGGCGGAAATGGCGCTGATCGGAATGCCCAATGGCTCAAGGGCAAAGCAGCCGAGCAGAAGAATCACCAGCACCGCCCAACCGGCATAAAACGTCGCCTTGTCGTGGATTGCGGTCGACGGATGCTCAAGTTGTTCGGGGTCGTAAGCCTTGGGAATGTCGCGACGGAAAAACCACATCAGCATCGCCAGCGTGGCGGCAACACTGACGAAGTTGACCGGAATCATGACCGCCGCGTAACGGTTGAAGGTGATATTGAAGAAGTCCGCCGAAACGATGTTCACCAGGTTAGACACCACCAGCGGCAGGCTCGCAGTGTCGGCGATGAAACCGGCGCCCATCACGAATGCCAGGGTCGCCGCCGGGGAAAAGCGCAACGCCAGCAGCATGGAAATCACGATGGGCGTCAGAATCAGTGCGGCGCCGTCATTGGCGAACAACGCGGACACCAGTGCCCCGAGCAACACCATGTAAGCAAAGAGCTTGCGTCCGCTGCCTCGCCCCCAACGGGCCACATGCAAGGCTGCCCAGGCAAAGAACCCTGCCTCGTCCAACAGCAGACTGATGATGATCAGCGCCACGAAAGTGCCGGTGGCGTTCCAGATGATCTGCCACACGATCGGGATGTCGCCCAAGTGCACCACCCCGAAAATCAGTGCCAGCACCGCGCCGAATGTCGCACTCCAGCCCACACCCAGGCCTTTGGGTTGCCAGATCACCAGGGTGATGGTCAGCAGAAAAATCAGCGACGCTATGAGCATGCGGAGCAGCCTTCAAAGAAAAAATCGGAGTTAGCAGCAGCGAACGGGGCGATCAGCCATTGCCTGCAATCGGTCAACATCAGCGGCCAGCCAGTCAGCGTGATCGGCCAGTGCGCCCTGTAACAGCGTGATTACCCAAGGCGACAATTGAGGGTGCAGGCGATAAAAAACCCATTGCCCCTGACGGCGGTCTGCGAGCAGTCCATGGCTGCGCAACTGCGCCAGATGACGGGAGATTTTTGGCTGACTGAGGTCCAGCCCGGCCGTCAATTCACACACGCACAACTCACCTTCGCGGGCGATCAACAGTGCGATGCGACTGCGGGTGTCATCGGCCAGGGCCTTGAAAATATCGACAGGACTATGGGAGCTGGACATGAGGAGACACGCCTCTGGACAAACGAGGCGTGAATATATGGAATTTCGAATATGCAGTAAAGCAAAGACTGAATAACCGAACTCTGTAGTAGCGCCCTGTGGCGAGGGGATTTATCCCCTCGCCACAAGGTACCTGTTACAAGGGATATCCTGCGTTTGGGTCACTCTTTCTTGTGTTGCTCGACCCACTTGCCATATGCATCGATGAACTTCTGCAAGAACGGCTTTACCGACTCGGACAATTTGCCCGCCTCATCAAACGCCGATCCAGCACCGCTCAGGTAGGCTTCCGGCTGCTGCATGCACGGCACATCCAGAAACACCATGGATTGGCGCAAGTGATGGTTGGCTCCAAACCCGCCGACAGCGCCCGGTGAAACGCTGATTACCGCACCCGGCTTACCGCTCCAGGCGCTCTTGCCATACGGACGCGAACCCACGTCGATCGCATTCTTCAGCGGCGCCGGCACCGAGCGGTTGTATTCGGGGGTGACGAACAGCACTGCGTCGGATGAACTCACTTGTTGTCGGAAAGTGCTGTAGGCTGCCGGCGGTGAAGCGCCATCGATGTCTTCGTTGTAGAGCGGCAGGTCGCCGATTTCGACGATAGTGAGCTTGAGATTGGCAGGCGCCAGGTCGGCCAGGGCCAGTGCAACCTTGCGGTTGATCGATTCCTTTCTCAAGCTGCCGACCAGTACGGCGATCGTATAGACGTTGCTCATGGAAGACTCTCGACTGTTCGATGGAAAGACTTGTAGTTATAGATGACGATTCACCCAGTGGGCTGTTGAATTTACCGCCCCTGACTATTTTTTTCCTGTAGGAAAACTTACTTCGCTTAACCACGGTCTACAGAACCGCAAATTGAGTGATTTATCTCCAGAGGTTCTAAGCAGATGGCAGCAGTACTCGTCGGTCAGTTCCATGCAAGAGACGCGGAAGGCCGCGTTTATTCCGTGCATGAGTTCCAGGAATCCACCCCCTCGCATGACGGCCTCACTGGCTCGGCGCCTGTGACCACCTACAAACTGGCCATTGGCGATCGCGTCAACAAGCTCGACGACAACCAGTTTCTGCTGGTGCAATCGAACATCACCATCGTGCGCGAACCCGACACCTATGTCGGCAGCCGGCCGGAAATCACCACCGCCTCATAACTCCGCGTTATGAGCAGAAGTCATATGCGCGCACTTGAGTTAGGATTCAGTCACTGACTCCCTCACCTGCTGAACATGGACTTCACGCATGCGTTTACGTCATATCGAAGTGATCCACGCGCTCTTGCAGACCGGTCACCTGGGCACCGCCGCCGAATGGCTGCAGTTGCCGGTGGCCGAGGTCGAAGGCCTTTTGCGCGACGCCGAGGATCAGTTGGGATTCATGCTGTTTTCCAGCGTGCGTGGACGTTTGCAGGCGACGCGCGAAGCGCGGGAGCTACAGGTTGAAATCGCCCGCGTCTATGACGCGCTTGAACCGGTCCAGCGTCTGGCCAGCAGCCTCAAGCAATATCAGGCGCACCCGCTGCGCGTCATCTGCACCCCGCCACTGGCCCAACAGTTATTACCCCACAGCATCGCGGCCCTACGCCGACGCCTTCCCGATGCGCCTTGCACCCTGCTTAGCCAACCCACCCGCGAGATCGTCAGAAGCCTGCTGCTGCGTGAAAGCGATCTGGGGCTGAGCCTGCATGATCCTGACCACGCCGACGTTCATTGCCAGGTGATTGCCCAAGGCAAACTCCAGCTGTTGGCGCCCCATGGCTGGCTGCAACCCAAGCAAAAGTACATTTCGTTGCAGGATCTGGCCGGCCAGTCGATGGTTGGCCTGGAAGGTCATGATCCGCTGAGCCCGGCGCTCGACAACAAACTGCATGCCTTGCGCCCTGCCCCGGTCATCCAGACGCGGGTGCAGACTCATCAGATGATGCGCAGCATGGTCGAGGCCGGCGAAGGCCTGGCAATCGTCGACCCGTTCACCGCTCTCGGGGCCAAATCGAGCGGCCTGGATGCCTGCCCGTTGGCGCCTGCGGTACCGATCAACCTCTATGCCCTGACCCTGAAGAACGGCGAGCCCATGCCGGCCGTTCAGGTGTTGCTGGAGATCATCACGGAACAAGCCGTGGCGATGTTGTCGAGCTGAGCGGGTTTTCCAGCGGATTATCAAACAGGCGATACCAGAACAGCGCCACCTCGGCGGTGTTCGGGTCGATGCCGCGATAACGCAGGTGATCGATCCCGCCCACCACGTAACCACAGCGTTCATACAGTCGGCAGGCTCCCAGATTGTTGTTCTGAGTCTCGAGCATGATCCCCGGCAATTTCTTCTTTCGACTCCAGAACTGCGCCACGTCCAGCAACGCCTTGGCCACACCGTGACGGCGCGCCGGCGCATGTACCGCCAACTCGTCGATATGGGCAAAGCCGTTCCAGTTGGTGCTGACCACCAGATGGCCGACGGGCTCGTCGTCGAGATAGGCCATGAACACCGCACTGTCGCCGGCATCGCGGAAGCTGCTGAATTCCTCGGGATCAATGCCGTAGCACTTTCGATAAGGGGTGATCGGCGTTACCTGCCACTGCTCCACCGGCTTGCCGATTTCGGCTGCGCCATAGGCCGCGACTTCAAAACTGAAGTCGCTGCCCCAGATATAGGGCGCGAAACCCTCGTCGGCGACACGCACCGAGAGGCCTGGGTATTTGGGATTCATGATCGGTTGCATACTCGGAAAGGTCCTCATTCCTTGATGCAATCAACGGTGTAATGCCGTCCATTGCCCTCATCTTCGTGTTGCAGTCCGTGCACATCAACGACAAAACCGGGGAAGCTACTGTCGAACGTGCGAGCAAACGACAGGTAATCGATGATCGAGCGGGTCGACTCGGTAAACCGCTCGCCCGGCATGATCAGCGGGATGCCGGGCGGATACGGAACCAGCATCACCGCGGCAATTCGCCCCTCGAGGGCATCGATCGACACCGCTTCCACTTCACCTCGCACCAAATGATCATAGGCGTCAGCCGGCTTCATGGCGATTTCCGGCAGCACGGTGTACATGCGTTTGAGGTGTTTGGCCGTGGCATTGCTGCGATAACAGGCGTGCAACTGATCGCACAAATCCCGCAACCCCATGCCCTGATAACGTGCGACGTTCTGTTTCGCCACGCACGGCAGGCAGGTAGCCAGACTGACGTTGGCGTCGTAACTGCGCTTGAACTCCAGCAACTCGGTCAGCAGCGTGCTCCATTTACCCTTGGTGATGCCCATCGAGAACAGCACCAGGAATGAATACAGCCCGGTCTTCTCGACCACCAGTCCACGCTCCCACAGGAACTTGCTAACCACCGCCGCCGGAATCCCGCAATCGCTCAGTGCCCCGCCCGCCGTCAGGCCAGGCATGACCAGGGTGACCTTGATCGGATCGAGCAACACGTAGTCGTCGGTCACGCCACCGAAGCCGTGCCAGTCGGCGTCGGGTTGCAGCAGCCAGTCTTCGGTTACCACACGCTCGATGCCTTCCACCGAAGGCGGCTGCCAGATGGAAAACCACCAGTCATCCGCGGCAATGTGCTGGCGCAGATTGGCCAGGGCCCGGCGAAAACTCAGGGCCTCGTCGAACATTTCCTGCAACAGCGAACGCCCGGCCGGGCCTTCCATCATCGCCGATGCGACGTCCAGCGAGGCGATGATGCTGTATTGCGGCGACGTGGAGATATGCATCATGAACGCTTCGTTGAAGCGGTCGCGGTCCAGTTGCCGCGCGCCGCCGTCCTGGACATGAATCATCGAGGCCTGGCTGAACGCGGCCAGCAATTTGTGCGTGGAATGCGTGGTGAACACCAGCGGACTGTCTTCGCCACGGGAGGTGCCCATGCCGTATCGCCCGGCGAAAAAATCGTGGAACGCCGCGTAGGCATACCAGGCCTCGTCGAAATGCAGGACCTCGACGGTGTTGCCCAGTTGCTGCTTGATCAACTCGGCGTTGTAGCAGAGGCCGTCGTAGGTGGAGTTGGTCACCACCGCCAACTTTACCTTGGGCTCACGGCCTTGGGTCAGCGGGCTGGCGTCGATCTTGGCCTGAATCGATTCGCGGCTGAATTCGCTCAGTGGAATCGGACCGATGATCCCCAGTTCATTGCGCTCCGGACACAGGTACAACGGAATCGCGCCGGTCATGATGATCGAGTGCAGCACCGACTTGTGGCAGTTACGGTCCACCAGCACCAGGTCATCGCGAGCGACCATCGAATGCCAGACGATTTTGTTGGCGGTCGAGGTGCCGTTGATGACGAAAAAGGTGTGATCAGCGCCGAAATTGCGCGCGGCCCTGGCTTCCGCATCAGCTAACGGACCTGTGTGATCGAGCAAGGAGCCCAGTTCCGGCACCGAGACTGACAAGTCCGAACGCAGGGTGTTTTCCCCAAAAAACTGGTGGAACGCCTGGCCAACCGGACTCTTGTGGTACGCCACGCCGCCGCCATGACCGGGGGTGTGCCAGGAATAATTGGAATCGGCGGTGTGTTGCACCAGTGCCTTGAAAAAGGGCGGGAGCAAACCATCAAGGTATTTGCGCGCCGCCCGGGCCACTTGCCGGGCCAGGAAGGGCACGGTGTCTTCGAACAGATAGAGAATGCCGCGCAGTTGATTGAGCTCGGCCATGGCATCGGCCGGAGCATTTTCCAGCGTCACCTGCTCCCCCAGCGCGAAGATCGGCAAGTCCGGCGCGCGAACCCGCGCCAAGCCGATCAGCTCAGCCATATTGTGTAACAAATGCGAATGGGCGCTGGCGTCCTCAGCGGCAATCAACATGCAGGAGAGGCCGTGATGGGTCGAAGCGACCAGCCGCCCTTCGGTGTAATCCACCGCCGACACAATGCTGAAGCCTTCCTGTTCCAGCTCCCGGGCGATGCCCCGCACGCGGTCACCGGCGACGGTGTCGGCCTTGATGTCGCGGTGGACGATCAATACCGGGAATTTCAAATCTTTATACATGAGGCTCAGTGTCCTGAGGCTGCAGACCATGGCCTGCCAATATGCTCAGGGTAGAGGGTTGAAGCGGATGTGGCGAGCGTCGATGCCCCGAAGCGGGTCAATGAATGCACCATCATGTGGCCATCAATCTCGAACATTCAGCAGGACTAGTTGTGGCGAGGGAGCTTGCTCCCGTTGGGCTGCGAAGCGGCCCCCTGCATTCCTTCAGAAGCACAGAGTTCGCAGGATTGACGACTGCTTCGCAGCCGAACGGGAGCAAGCTCCTCGCCACAGGCAAGCCCCCTCGCCACACAAGCCGTGTCACATCAGCCCTGATTCACGCCTGCGCCTTGGCCTCAACCAGTTGCTGCCACAGCGACGGGGCGCCGGCGGACTTGGCGATGGCTTCCAGGCGTGCCACGTGCCGGGCCAGGTCATCTTCGCTGGCAGGGATGATCCGGGTCGGCTTGCGATCCGCCGGCAAGCGGCGGATTTCGGTGGCGGAGTTGTCCGCGCCTTCGCCGGAGCCGTTGCCGTCGGACGCATTACCGGCCAGCGACAGACTGGTCTGGCCGCCGGTCATGGTCAGGTAAACGTCGGCGAGGATCTCGGAGTCGAGCAAGGCACCGTGGAGTTCACGGCCGGAGTTGTCGACGCCATAACGTTTGCACAAGGCGTCGAGGCTGTTGCGCTGCCCCGGGTGACGTTCCCGGGCCATCATCAGGGTGTCGAGAATCGAGCAGTGTTGCGTGATGTCCGCACGATCGTGCTGGCCCATCAGGGCGAATTCGTTGTTGATGAAGCCAACGTCGAACGCCGCGTTATGGATGATCAACTGCGCGCCCTTGATGAATTCGAAGAACTCATCGGCCACTTCAGTAAAACGCGGTTTGCCCACGAGGAATTCGTTGGTGATGCCGTGGACGCCGATAGCGCCTTCGTCACTCTCGCGATCCGGTTGCAGGTAGACGTGGAAATGCCGGCCGGTCAGGCGCCGACCGATCAACTCGACACAACCGATTTCGATAATCCGGTGGCCGTCGGTCACCGGCATGCCGGTGGTTTCGGTATCGAGTACAACGGATCTGGTGGCCATCAGTGCTCAGCTCTCAACGGGTCAATCGTGCAAAAGCGGCGATGTTAACACGCTGACGGGATCCGGCGCGCGCAGCCAAGTGACCGACGCTCATGCAGTTTTTAACAATCATTAGCAATGTTCATAAAGTCTGGAGAGGTACGGCTTGTTAGCGTGCGTGGCTTGTTTCCCATGGGTTTGATTTCGTCATGAAGACCGCACGGTTTCTATTATTGAGCACTTGCCTGTTGGGTACGGGCGCCCAGGCCACCAGTTTCGTGATCAGCACGGATGTGACGGTGAGTTTGACGTTGAGCTCGAGCAAAGGCACTAGCGGGTCGTTCAGCGACGACAAGATTGTGCTGGCGGCGAAGGATGTTGCGGCGGCGTTTGTGGCGAGCGAGGGGACGATTCGCGGGGCGCGGATCGAGGCGGCTTTTTTGCGGATCCGCGGAAAGGTCAGCGATCAGTATTCCGACCAGCAACTAGCGAGCGCGATCCTGATGCTGTGATTTCCTGTGGGAGCCGGGCTTACCCGCGATGCGGGCACCGCGGTCTTTCAGTAAAACCGCGTCATCGTTCATCGCGGGCAAGCCCAGCTCCCACAGGACAGAGTGGAATCATCAAGCCTGCTTGTACCCGCGCACTTCATCCACGCCACGGTTGGCCAACTGGTCGGCCCGTTCGTTGCCGTGGTGGCCGATGTGTCCGCGCACCCACTTCCAGGTGACGTTGTGACGGTTGACCTGCTCATCCAGCAGTTTCCACAAATCAGCGTTTTTCACCGGTTCCTTCGCCGCCGTTTTCCAGCCACGCTTCTTCCAGTTGTCC
This sequence comes from Pseudomonas sp. 31-12, assembly GCF_003151075.1. NCBI lineage: Bacteria > Pseudomonadati > Pseudomonadota > Gammaproteobacteria > Pseudomonadales > Pseudomonadaceae > Pseudomonas > Pseudomonas sp. 31-12. The sequence goes on along the minus strand of NZ_CP029482.1, from coordinate 3,095,124 downwards.
ATCCACTCATTGATGCCTTTCATCACGTATTGGGAGTCGGTCACCAGCAACACGTCGCAGGAACGCTTGAGCTCTTCCAGGCCGCGGATCGCGCCCATCAGCTCCATGCGATTGTTGGTGGTATTGGCTTCGCCGCCCCACAGTTCCTTTTCAACGCCTTTGCACACCAGCAATGCGCCCCAGCCGCCAGGGCCAGGGTTGCCTTTGCAGGCGCCGTCGGTGAAGAGTTCTACGCTATCGCTCATGCCAATCTATCCAGAAAATTCGGTGGCTCGCCGATCAGTGACCGACGATGCCCGAGGCCGGGGCGAACCCGGCCGGGAAATAAAGAGTGTGTTACGGCTCGATGTTGCGACGGTTGACTTTGGCCATCGGCAGTGGAATCAGCTTGCCCATCGGTTCGCGACGTTCCTGACGAACCGGCCGCAAGCCAACAACGATCTTGCGCGCCACTAATAAATAGAAGCCGCCACCTGATAGTTGCCAGTCACCGGCCTTGCGCTCCCAACCGGCGAGACGAGCCTGCCAGGCGGGTGAAGCCAGCGGCGGACGATAGCACCCGAAGCGGCGTTTCTCCAGCGCGAAGCCCAGTAGATTCAGCCAGTCGCCGACCCGCGACGGCGAGATGCAGCGCGCCTTGCGCAACCCGTCGTGGGCAAACACATGGCGCAAGCCCCAACTGCTCCAGGGATTGATGCCGATGATCAGCAAATGCCCGCCGGGCCGTACGCTGCTCGCGGCTTCACGCAGCAAACCGTGGGGCGACAGGCAGAAATCCAGCCCGTGCTGCATCACCACCACATCGGCGGCATGCTCGCTCAACGGCCAGGCCTGCTCTTCGCAGACAATCTCGACACCCGGCAACGGTGCACCGAGCCGCACATTGCGCTGCACTTGCGGTGCAGACGGTGGCGTCTGGGCTGACGGACCGTAATGCACCAGGTAGCCACCGAAGAAGCGCCCCAGCTCGTCTTCGAGCATGCGTCGTTCTTCGTCCAGCAAAAATTGCCCGATGGGCCCGGACAGCCATTCACGGGCCGCGCTGATCAAATTCAGCCACTCAGGATCGGCCTGAGCGAACGCTTTATCGGTCATTGCATTCTCCAACGCGCCAGGAAGTTCTAAGATGCGCCATTGTTTTCCGCTTGGCGAATCCGACGATGATACAGATCAGTGCCCTGCCCGCCTTCACCGACAACTACATCTGGTTGTTACAAGACCACAGCACCCAGCGCTGCGCCGTGGTCGATCCGGGTGATGCCGCGCCCGTGCAAGCCTGGCTGGCGGTGCATCCGGGTTGGGTATTGAGCGATATTCTGGTCACTCATCACCATCATGATCATGTCGGCGGCGTCGAGCAGCTGAAAAAAGCGACAGACGCAACAGTCTACGGCCCGGCCAGCGAAACCATCCCGGCCCGGGACGTGGCGCTCAAGGACAACGACCGCGTCAGCGTGCTGGGGTGGGACTTCGACGTCTTCACCGTGCCCGGACACACCCTGGGACATATCGCCTATTACCATCACGGCCTGCTGTTCTGCGGCGACACCCTCTTTGCCGCCGGTTGCGGGCGCCTGTTCGAAGGCACGCCGGAGCAGATGCACGCCTCGCTGAGCCGCCTTGCCGCGCTTCCCGAAGACACCTTGGTCTACTGCACCCACGAATACACCCTGAGCAACCTGAAGTTTGCCGCAGCGGTCGAACCGGGCAATCCGGACACCGCCGCACGTCTGGAAAAAGTTACCGAGCAACGTGCAGCCGGAATCATGACGCTGCCCTCTACTCTGGCGCTTGAAAAGCAGACCAACCCCTTTTTGCGTGTCGACGAAACATCCGTTAAAGAAAAAGTGGACGAACGGAATGGAACCCAAAACCGGGCTCCGAGTGCGGTCTTTGCTGCTCTTAGGGCTTGGAAAGATAAGTTCTAACCTGGCTCGCCATTGGTACAAAAATTCTGAATGGTTGACCGCAAGGGGTGCGCTTTCTAGAATCGCCCGACATTTTTGCCCGGAACTTACTTCCAGCCAATGTCGTCACCTATTCGTAAAGCCATCAATTCAGACGCATTGACCCGCTTGGCTCAAGCCATAGCGGTGGCTGTGTCCGCCACTCTGGCGGGCTGTTCCAGCCATGTGCCGCAGACCGAAGCGACACACGTTCCGAATATTGCCGCGCGAGCCAAGCAGAAACCCATCTGGCTCAGCGAGAAACCAACACCGCAAATACCGCAAGACGTCTGGGAACGCATGCGCCAAGGCTTCCAGTTGCAGGACAACCTGGGCGTCAACCCGCGCATCGAGCAACAGCGCCTGTGGTTCGCCAGCAACCCGTCCTTCCTTGAAAACGCCGGCGAACGCGGCAGCCTCTACATTCACTACATCGTCGAACGCCTTGAAGAACGCAACATGCCGCTGGAGCTGGCGCTGCTGCCAGTGATTGAAAGCGCCTACAACCCGATGGCCTATTCCCGGGCCAATGCGGTGGGCCTTTGGCAATTCATTCCTTCCACCGGCCGCTATTTCAACCTGCGCCAGACCCGTTTCTATGATGGCCGTCGCGACATCACCGCCTCGACCACTGCGGCCATGGATTACCTGACCCGCTTGCACGACATGTTCAACGGCGACTGGTTGCTGGCCCTGGCGGCCTACAACGCGGGTGAAGGCACGGTCAGTCGCGCCATCGAGCGCAACGAGAAACTTGGCCTGCCGACCGATTACTGGAACCTGCCGCTGCCAGCGGAAACCCAGGCTTATGTGCCGAAGCTACTGGCCTTGTCCCAGGTTGTACTGGCCCCCGAAGCCTACGGCGTGAACCTCAACCCGATCGCCAACGAACCGTACTTCCAGGTCGTCGAAATCAACCAGCGCATGGACCTGTCCAAGGTTGCCGCAGTGGCCAACATCGACGAAGACGAACTGTTCCAGCTCAACCCGGCCTTCAAGCAGCGCACCACCATCGACGGTCCCCAGCATTTGCTGGTGCCAACGTCCAAGGCACAGTTGCTGACCGCCAGCCTCTCGACCATGCGTCCTGAGGAACTGATCAGCAAGAAGTCGCTCAAGCCGGTCTTCGAAGGTGCTGATGAATCGGAAATTGCCAGCCTCAAACGTGCCTACCGTGTTAAACGCGGTGACAACCTGGCCACCATCGCCAAGGCCAACAAGGTCGACGTCAAGGACCTGCAGCGCTGGAACAAGATGACCGGCAAGAACCTCAAGGTCGGCCAGACCCTGGTGATGCAAGACACCACCAAACGTAGCGGCGGTCGCGTCAACACCGTCGTGGCGGCGAACAGCAAGGCGTCCAAGAAAAAAACGCAGACCCAATACAAGGTCAAGCAAGGTGACTCGTTGTATATGGTCGCCAAGCGTTTCAACGTTGAAATGCAGCACCTCAAGCGCTGGAACCCGCGTGTCGGTCAGGCGTTGAAGCCTGGGCAGATGTTGACGGTGTCTTCGCCGCGCTAAAAACGAGCCCCTGATTTCAGGGGCTTTTTTTGCCTGTGATTTGAGGTCTGCTGAAATCGTGTGGCTGCATGGCTCCCTCGCCACAGGTTCTGCGGCTGGCCGAGCTACCGCGTCTGCAATTAACCACGCATTAACCACCTGTCTTTTTCCTGTCGATACAAGCTGTTACTGTACGGTCCACAAAGCCCAAGCCGCCTGGATCGGATCTCTGACTTGAAGCGTCCCCTCCTCCTCTTCCTGATCAGCCTGGCCTTGAGCTCCCCCGCAAGCGCGACGATCAGCGAAAGCCATGGTTATGCGCAGTTCGGCACGCTCAAGTACCCGGCCAGATTTACCCACTTCGACTGGGTCAACCCGCAAGCGCCCAAGGGCGGTACCTTGCGGGTGATGGCGTTTGGCACCTTCGATACGCTCAATCCCTACACGTTCAAGGGCTCCAGCCCGGTTTCCACCCCTAATTTCCTGCAATACGGCATCAACGAGCTCAACGAACCATTGATGGTCGGCACCGGCCAGTACGCGCCGTCCGGCGATGAGCCAACCTCCAGTTACGGCTTGATCGCCCAATCGGTGGAATACAGCGAAGATCGCAGCTGGGTGGTGTTCAACCTGCGTCCGGAGGCGCGGTTTCACGACGGCACGCCGATTACCGCCTACGACGTGGCGTTTTCCTACCGTTTGCTGCTCAAGGAAGGTCATCCGCAGTACCGCACCAGCCTCCAGGAAGTGTTGCGGGTCGACATCCTCAACCCGCAGCGCATTCGATTCGTCTTCAAGCGCGCCGGCAATCCGTTGCAGATCCTGCGCCTCGGCGAATTGCCGGTACTGCCGCAGCATTACTGGAAAGGTCGCGATTTCAAGGCCACCACCTTCGAACCGCCCCTGGGCAGCGGACCGTATCGCATCACGTCGGTAACCCCCGGGCGCCAGCTCATTTTCGAACGGGTCAAGGATTACTGGGGCAAGGACCTGCCGGTGAATCGCGGCAAATACAACGTCGATCGCATGGAAGTGGAGTTCTACCGCGACAGCGATGTGGCCTTCGAGGCCTTCAAGGCCGGCGAATTCGACATCTACATCGAGCACCAGGCGAAGAACTGGGACAGCGGTTACAACTTCCCGGCCGTGCGCCGCGGCGACGTGATCAAGGCGCAGATCCCGCACCAGATCCCGACCCAGACCCAAGGCCTGTTCATGAACAGCCGGCGTCCGGTCTTCGCCGAGACCAAAGTCCGTGAAGCCATGGGACTGATGTTCGACTTCGAGTGGACCAACCGCACGCTGTTCAGCGGCGCTTACAAACGCGCCATGAGTTACTACCCCAACAGCGAGTTCTCCGCGACAGGCCTGCCGGTCGGTCACGAATGGCTGATGCTCAAGCCGTATCGCGAGCAGTTACCCGCCAAGCTGCTCACCGAGCCGTTCAGCCTGCCGAAGACTGAAGGCCGCGGCATCCCCCGGGAAACCATGCGAAAAGCCCTGGCGCTACTCGCCGAGGCCGGCTGGAAGCTCAACGGGCAACGGATCGAGAGCGCCAAAGGCCAGCCGCTCCAGCTGGAGATCCTGCTGGTCAACCCGAACCTGGAACGCATCCTTCAGCCCTACGTCGAGAACCTCGCCAGCATTGGCATCGACGCGCGGCTGCGCACAGTCGATCGCGCCCAATACAAACAACGCCTCGATCAGTTCGATTTCGACATGATCCTGATGACGCTCGGCCAGACCCTCAGTCCGGGCCTGGAGCAATGGCAGTATTTCCATTCCAGCCAGGTCGGGGTCAAGGGCAGTAAAAACTACGCCGGCATCGCCAACCCGGTGGTCGATCACCTGCTTGAACAATTGCTCGCCGCGCAGACCCGCGACGAACAAGTGGCCGCCGGCAAAGCCCTGGATCGGGTCTTGCTGTGGCAGCACTACATCATTCCCAACTGGTACCTCAATTATCACCGCCTGGCCTACCGCAACCGGTTCGCCTTTGTCACCACGCCGCCCTACACCCTGGGCCTCTCCGCGTGGTGGCTTAAATCTTCGGAGAAAGATCGATGAAACCCGTACGCGCCCTGCTCTTGCAGGCCAGCGGCCTGCTGTTCGCCGGGTTGGCCTGCGCCGCCCCGCAACATGCCGTGACCCTCTACAATGAGCCGCCGAAATACCCTGCCGACTTCAAGCATTTCGATTACGTGAACCCTGACGCACCCAAGGGCGGAATCTTTCGCCAGGCCGGGTTCGGCGGCTTCGACAGCCTCAACCCGTTCATCAGCAAAGGCGTGCCGGCCGACGACATCGGCATGATCTACGACACCCTGGCCAAACAGGGTCTGGACGAACCATTTACCGAATACGGACTGATCGCCGGCAAGATCGAGAAAGCCCCGGATAACAGCTGGGTGCGTTTCTACCTGCGTCCTGAAGCGCGCTTCCATGACGGTCATCCGGTCCGCGCCGAAGACGTGGTGTTCAGCTTCGAGATGCTGATCAAGGACGGCGCTCCGCTCTTTCGCGGCTACTACAGTGATGTCGCGGAAGCGGTCGCCGAAGACCCGCTCACCGTGCTGTTCAAGTTCAAGCACAGCAACAACCGCGAACTCCCGCTGATCCTCGGCCAGTTACCGGTGTTGCCGAAACACTGGTGGGCGAACCGCGATTTCAACAAGGGCAACCTTGAAATCCCGTTGGGCAGTGGCCCCTACAAGGTCACCGAAGTGAAGGCCGGGCGCTCGATACGCTATGAGCGGGTCAAGGATTACTGGGGCAAAGACCTGCCGGCCAACCGTGGCTTCTACAACTTCGACGTGATGACCACCGATTACTACCGCGACAACACGGTGGCGCTGGAAGCCCTCAAGGCCGGTCAGTTCGATTACTGGCTGGAGATGAGCGCGAAGAACTGGGCCAACGCCTATAACATCCCGGCGGTCACCGAAGGCCTATTGAACAAGGAACAGATCCCCAACGGCAATCCCACGGGTATGCAGGGTTTTGTCTTCAACCTGCGCCGTCCGGTGTTCCTGGACGTGCGCGTGCGTCAGGCGCTGACGCTGTTGATGGACTTTGAATGGACCAACAAACAACTGTTCAACGGCGCCTATGTGCGTACCCGCAGTTTCTTCGAAAACTCGGAAATGGCCGCGACCGGCCTGCCCGACGCCGATCAGCTTGAAATTTTGAGTCCGTTCCGCGGCAAGATTCCCGAACAGGTGTTCACTGAGGCCTTCCAGAACCCGGTGACCGATGGCAGCGGCATGATCCGCACACAACAGCGCAAGGCTTATCAGCTGTTGCAGGAAGCCGGTTGGCGGATCGTCGACGACAAGATGGTCGACGCCAACGGCAAACCGGTGACCATCGAGTTCCTGCTGGCCCAGACCGAATTCGAACGGGTGCTGCTGCCATTCAAGCGCAACCTCAGCGACCTGGGCATTGACCTGGTGATTCGCCGGGTCGACGTTTCCCAGTACATCAACCGCGTGCGTTCACGGGATTTCGACATGATCGTCGGCAGCTTCCCGCAGTCCAACTCGCCGGGCAATGAACAGCGCGAGTTCTGGATGTCCGCTGCGGCCGACAAACCCGGCAGCCGCAATTCCATGGGCCTCAAGGATCCGGTGGTCGATCAACTGGTCGAGCAACTGATCAACGCCGATTCGCGCAAAAGCCTGGTCGCCCACGCCCGGGCACTGGACCGCGTGCTGCAATGGGGCTATTACGTGATCCCCAACTGGCACATCAAGACCTGGCGCGTGGCGTACTGGAACCACATCGGTCACCCGAAAGTCTCTCCCAAGTACGACATCGGCACCAATACCTGGTGGGTCAAACCCGATGCGAAACCTGCGGTAGAAGTGGAAACCAAACTGCAAGCCGACCCTGCGGGCACGGAGTAATCAGATGCTGGCGTATATTTTTCGGCGACTGCTGCTGATCATCCCGACCCTGCTCGGCATTTTGCTGATCAACTTCGTGATCATCCAGGCCGCCCCCGGTGGGCCGGTGGAGCAGATGATCGCCAAGCTTGAAGGCTTCGAAGGCGCCACCAGCCGCATTGCCGGCGGCGGTGCCGAAGTCTCGGTGGCCGGCTCGGCCTATCGCGGCGCGCAGGGCCTGGACCCGATGCTGGTCAAGGAGATCGAGCACATGTACGGCTTCGACAAATCGGCGCCGGAACGCTTGTGGATCATGATCAAGAACTACGCCACCCTGGATTTCGGCGACAGCTTCTTCCGCGATGCCAAGGTCATCGACCTGATCAAGGAAAAGATGCCAGTGTCGATCTCGCTCGGGCTGTGGAGCACGCTGATCATGTACCTGGTGTCGATCCCGCTGGGGATCGCCAAGGCGACGCGACACGGCAGCCACTTCGACGTCTGGACCAGTTCGCTGATCATCGTCGGTTACGCGATTCCGGCGTTCCTGTTTGCGATCCTGCTGATTGTGGTGTTTGCCGGCGGCAGCTACCTGGACTGGTTCCCGCTCAGGGGACTGACTTCGAACAACTTCGATGAACTGAGCACGGGCGGCAAGATCCTCGATTATTTCTGGCACCTGGCATTGCCGGTAACTGCGCTGGTGATCGGCAACTTCGCGACCATGACCCTGCTGACCAAAAACAGCTTCCTCGATGAAATCAACAAGCAGTACGTGGTCACCGCCAAGGCCAAGGGCCTGACCAATCACCGCGTGCTGTACGGCCATGTGTTCCGTAATGCGATGCTCCTGGTGATCGCGGGGTTCCCATCGGCGTTTATCGGGATCTTCTTCACCGGCTCGCTGCTGGTGGAAGTGATTTTCTCCCTGGACGGTCTCGGCTTGATGAGTTTCGAAGCGGCGATCAACCGCGATTACCCGGTGGTGTTCGGCACGCTGTTTATCTTCACCTTGCTCGGTCTGGTGGTGAAACTGATCGGTGACCTGACCTACACCTTTGTCGATCCGCGCATCGACTTCGAAAGCCGGGAGCATTGAGATGAATCTGTCCCCACTCAATCGCCGACGTTTCGAACTGTTCAAGGCCAACAAGCGTGGCTGGTGGTCGCTGTGGCTGTTTCTGGTGCTGTTCGGCCTGAGCCTCGGCGCCGAGCTGATTGCCAATGACAAACCGCTGGTGGTGCATTACGACAACGGCTGGTACTTCCCGGCACTCAAGCGCTACCCGGAAACCGCGTTCGGCGGCGAATTTCCGCTGGAAGCCAACTACAAGAGCCCGTATATCCGCGAATTGCTCAAGGCCAAGGACGCCTGGGTGCTGTGGGCGCCGATTCCCTACAGCTACCAGAGCATCAACTACGACCTGAAAGTCCCGGCGCCCGCGCCGCCTTCAGCCGACAATCTGCTCGGCACCGACGATCAGGGTCGCGATGTGTTGGCGCGGGTGATTTACGGCTTCCGGATTTCGGTGCTGTTTGCCCTGACCCTGACCATTATCAGCTCGATCATCGGCGTAATCGCCGGGGCCTTGCAGGGGTTCTATGGCGGCTGGGTGGACCTGGCCGGGCAGCGTTTCCTGGAGATCTGGTCCGGGCTGCCGGTGCTGTATCTGCTGATCATCCTCGCCAGTTTCGTGCAGCCAAACTTCTGGTGGCTGCTGGGGATCATGCTGCTGTTCTCGTGGATGAGCCTGGTGGACGTGGTGCGCGCCGAGTTCCTGCGCGGGCGAAACCTGGAATACGTGCGCGCAGCCCGGGCGCTGGGGATGCAGAATGGCGCGATCATGTTCCGCCACATCCTGCCCAACGCGATGGTCTCGACCATGACCTTCATGCCGTTCATTTTGACCGGCGCCATCGGCACCCTGACCGCCCTCGATTTCCTGGGCTTCGGTTTGCCGCCGGGCGCACCGTCCCTGGGTGAACTGGTGGCCCAGGGTAAATCCAACCTGCAAGCACCGTGGCTCGGTATGAGCGCGTTTGCGGTGCTGGCATTGATGTTGAGTTTGCTGGTGTTCATCGGCGAGTCCGCTCGCGATGCCTTCGACCCGAGGAAGTGAAATGAATCAGGACAATCTGATCGAAGTGCGCGACCTGGCCGTCGAATTCGTCGTCGGCGACCACTGTCAGCGGGTGGTGGAAGGCGTCAGCTTCGACATCAAGCGCGGCGAAACCCTGGCCCTGGTTGGCGAAAGCGGCTCTGGCAAATCGGTGACCGCGCACTCGATCCTGCGACTGCTGCCCTACCCGCTCGCCCGGCACCCGTCCGGAACCATCGAGTATTCGGGGCAAGACCTGCTGAGCCTGAAAGAGAAAACCATCCGCCACATCCGCGGCAACCGGATCGCGATGATCTTCCAGGAGCCGATGACCTCGCTCAATCCGCTGCACTCGATCGAGAAACAGATCAACGAAGTCCTCGGCATCCACAAAGGTTTGATCGGCAAAGTCGCGACCAAACGTACGCTGGAACTGCTGGAAATGGTCGGCATTCCAGAACCCGAGAAGCGCCTGAAAGCCCTGCCCCACGAACTGTCCGGCGGCCAGCGCCAGCGGGTGATGATCGCCATGGCCCTGGCCAACGAGCCGGAACTGCTGATCGCTGACGAGCCGACCACCGCACTGGACGTGACCGTTCAGCTGAAAATCCTCGAATTGCTCAAGGAATTGCAGGCCCGCCTGGGCATGGCATTGCTACTGATCAGTCACGATTTGAACCTTGTGCGAAGAATTGCGCATCGCGTATGTGTCATGCAGCGCGGTTGCATCGTCGAACAGGCATCGTGCGAAGAGTTGTTCCGCGCGCCGCAGCATCCGTACACTCGGGAACTGCTGGCAGCGGAGCCCAGCGGCAAGCCGGCGACCAACGTTATTGGCCCGCCGCTGCTGCAGGTCGAGGACCTGAAAGTCTGGTTCCCGATCAAGAAAGGCTTTCTGAAAAAGACCGTCGACCACATCAAAGCGGTGGACGGGATCAATTTCAGCCTGCCCCAAGGCCAGACCCTGGGGATTGTGGGAGAAAGCGGTTCGGGCAAGTCGACGCTAGGGCTGGCGATTTTGCGGCTGATCGGCAGCAAAGGCGCCATCCGTTTTGAAGGCAAGCAGCTAGACTGCCTGACGCAGGCCGAGGTTCGGCCGTTGCGCCGGGAGATGCAGGTGGTGTTCCAAGACCCGTTCGGCAGCCTGAGCCCGCGGATGTGCGTGAGCCAGATCGTCGGCGAAGGCCTGCGGATCCACAAGATGGGCACCGAGGCGGAACAGGAACAAGCGATTATTGCGGCATTGAAGGAGGTAGGCCTGGACCCGGAAACCCGGAACCGCTACCCCCACGAATTTTCCGGCGGGCAGCGGCAGAGAATCGCCATTGCCCGGGCATTAGTGCTAAAACCGGCGTTGATTTTGCTGGACGAGCCGACGTCGGCCCTCGACCGCACCGTGCAACGCCAAGTGGTGGAGCTACTGCGTTCACTGCAAACCAAGTACAACCTGACGTATCTGTTTATCAGCCATGACCTGGCTGTCGTCAAGGCGCTGAGCCACCAGCTGATGGTGGTCAAGCAAGGCCAAGTGGTCGAACAGGGAGACGCGCAAAGTATCTTTGCCGCCCCCCAACATCCGTATACACAGCAGTTGCTGGAAGCCGCTTTCCTGGCTCCGGCCACTGCGCAATAACCTGAAAGAGAGGAGCAACACATGGGTTTTCTCGCCGGTAAGCGCGTACTGATCGTCGGTGTCGCCAGCAAGCTGTCCATCGCATCCGGCATCGCTGCCGCCATGCATCGCGAGGGCGCTGAGCTTGCCTTCACTTATCAGAACGACAAACTCAAGGGTCGTGTCGAAGAGTTCGCACAGAGCTGGGGTTCCAACCCTGACCTGTGCTTCCCGTGCGACGTGGCCAGCGATGAAGAAATTGCCAAGGTCTTCGTCGAGCTGGGCAAAAAGTGGGACGGCCTGGATTGCATCGTGCACTCCGTCGGCTTCGCCCCGGGCGACCAACTGGACGGCGACTTCACCGAAGCCACCACCCGTGAAGGTTTCCGCATCGCTCACGACATCAGCGCCTACAGCTTCGTGGCCCTGGCCAAGGCCGGCCGCGAAATGATGAAAGGCCGCAATGGCAGCCTGCTGACCCTGTCGTACCTGGGCGCCGAGCGCACCATGCCGAACTACAACGTCATGGGCATGGCCAAGGCTTCGCTGGAAGCCGGCGTTCGTTACCTGGCCGGATCCCTGGGCCCGGACGGCACCCGCGTCAACTGCGTATCGGCTGGCCCGATCCGCACCCTCGCCGCTTCCGGCATCAAGAACTTCCGCAAGATGCTGGCCGCCAACGAAGCGCAAACCCCGCTGCGTCGCAACGTCACCATTGACGAAGTCGGCAACGCCGGCGCCTTCCTGTGCTCGGACCTGGCGTCCGGCATCAGCGGCGAAATCATGTACGTAGACGGTGGTTTCAACACCACTGCGATGGGCAGCCTGGAAGAGTGATCTTCCACTAGCCACTAAAAAACCCGCCGGTTCTGGCGGGTTTAATGAGATGGTCAGCCTGACCGAGAAGCCCTGCAGGTTTACGCTTGCAGGGCTTTTCTCGTTTTCGGCGGAGGATCTCTCATGAATACGATGACGCTTCTCGGTATCGACATTGGCAAACACAGTTTCCACCTGCATGGCCAGGATGCCAAAGGTCATCAGGTATTGCGCAAGAAAACCAACCGCGGCCAATTGCTCAGCACATTGGCGCAGGTACCGTCCTGTACGGTGGTAATGGAGTCCTGCGGCGGCGCCCATTGGCTGGCTCGACAGATTGGTGCATTGGGCCACGAGGTGAAGCTGATCGCCCCGCAGTACGTCAAACCATTCGTCAAAGGCAACAAAAACGACTTCATTGATGCCGAAGCGATTTGCGAGGCGGCGAGCCGCCCCGCGATGCGCTTCTGCTCGATCAAAACCGCAGAGCAACAAACGCTTTCAGCCCTGCATCGTGTCCGTAAATCTTTGATTGGCCAGCGAACCGTCCGCAGCACCCGGTTCCGTTGCGCCTAAAGGGCGTAGTGATGCGTCTCCATCATCAAATTCAACAGCTGAATGATGAAATCAAGGACATCGAGTCCGATCTGAAGCAGCAGCTGAAAGAAGACGATGCCGGGAGTCGTTTGCAGAGTATTCCTGGCATCGGCCCGATCACCGCCAGCGCGGTATTGGCGGATGTGGGCGATGCGTCGAACTATCGAAGTGGACGCGATTTTGCCGCTTCGCTAGGGCTGGTGCCGAGGCAGTATTCGACGGGCGGAAAAACAGTACTACTGGGGATCAGCAAGCGCGGCGACAAGCACATCCGCCAACTGCTGGTGCAGGGCGCGCGATCCATCATGCAGCATATCGATAAGCGGGAAGACGCCTTGGGGCCCTGGGTTCGAGAGCTGCTGACGCGTCGCCACTCCAATGTTGTCGCGTGCGCGCTGGCGAACAAACTGGCGCGCATCGTGTGGGCGGTACTGGCCAAAGGCGGCCAGTACGACCCACATCCGAACGCTTGAACAGCTTTACCACCGGCTTTTGCGACGTCACTGACTGATGACAGTAAACGGCAAACGGCCCGACTGAGAACCTGCCATAAAAATCAGCTTTAGAGGCTGAGGGTTTTTTCAGGACAGTCGGGAGCGGCTACTCATCGAGGGTCGAGCGTTGTTGCAGCAACGCTCACAATGAGCCTGGATACATTAGCGCAAGCCAGCTTTACCGAAAACAGCCCATGAGGTTGCAGGAGATGGGCTGACCATACATTTTTATGCCTGCGGTTTCAGATCTGATGCAAATCCCCGTGGGAGCGGGCTTGCGTTTAGTCGGCGGGCGCCGTCAGGCACTTGGCAAACAGCTGCTGGATCGGCTGTGTGCGTTGGCTGTAGCGTTGCAGCAGCACGATCTCGCGGTAAAACGTCAGCTCACCCAGCGGGATGATCCTGACCTTCGCCCCATGCTCAAGCCATAACCCGGCCTCGGGCAGCAGTGAAACGCCGAGTCCGCATTCGACCATCTTCACGATGGCTTCCAGTTCATCCAGTTCCAGCGCGACTCGCACTTCAATCTGCTGCTCACGCAAAAACCGCGTCACCAAACGTCCGCCAAACGAATTGCGGTCGTAGCGCACGTGCGGGTGATTCGCCAGGATCTGCAACGGGTCATCGCCCTCAAGGTCCATCGGCACGATCAACACAAACGGTTCCCGGCGAACCACCTGCGCCGACAGCTCTTTGGGCAGCTCGAACGGCGGCTTGATCAGGATCGCCAGATCCACTTCGCCGGTATCGACCTGACTCAACAAGTTCAATGACACGCCCGGCACCAGTTTCGGTTCCAGTAACGGCGCCTGTTGCCTCAACCGCAACAACGCCTGAGGCAGCAGCCCGGTCTGGACCGTGGCCACCGCGCCGATTTTCAATTCGCCGCGATACTCGCCGACATCCTCGCTGACGGCCATTCGACTGAACGTTTCGAGGATCTCCCGCGCCATCGGCAATGCCCGTTGCCCTGCAGCGTTAAGCATCGCCTGACGCCCGGTGCGGTCGAACAGGCGAATGCCCAGCGCTTGTTCCAGATTGCGCATCTGCGCGCTGACAGCCGACTGCGTCAGGCCGATGTGCATGCCGGCCGCCGCGAACGTGCCATAGCGCGTCACAGCGATGAAGGTTTTCAATTCGCGCTGCATAAGCGTTCTCGATTGATCGAAATAATTTGAGCTCGACGCAAAAACTATCGTCTTTCAATCAAAAAGCACAGCGCTAAACTCAGCCTCATCTTTCCTGAAGATCCGAGGCAAACCCGATGCAGCTCTCCCCTTTTCACCTGGCCATCCCCGTTTACGATCTCGCAGCTGCGCGGCGTTTCTATGGCGAAGTGTTTGGCCTGGAAGAAGGCCGTTCAAGCGACCACTGGGTAGACTTCAACTTTTTCGGCCATCAACTGGTGATTCACCTGGCACCGAAAAACGCTTCCCAGGAAGCGGCGCACACCAATGCCGTGGACGGCCATAACGTGCCGGTGCCGCATTTTGGCGTGGTGCTGGGGATGGAGGAATGGGAGGCGTTGGCAGAACGACTGAAAGCCCTCGACACCCGATTCGTGATTGAACCGGGGATTCGCTTTCAAGGATTGGTGGGCGAGCAAGCGACGATGTTTTTATTCGATCCGTGCGGCAACGCACTGGAGTTCAAGGCGTTCAAGGACATCAATCAGCTGTTCGCCCAATAGCGTCGCCGGTCAAAAGTTGACAGCCCCCTGATGACGGGCATGCTCGATGGCGTCCATCAGGCCCTGCGCCGTCTTGTGATGCTCGGGGTCGAATTCGACCTGCGCGACACTGAACCGAATGTCGTAACAGCGATGGACGGTAGCGTTGCGCTCGTCGAGCATTTCCTCGAGCCGGGTCCTGATCCCGGCGACTTCCACAGCGCTGGAACCGGTCAGCAAAACGGCGAATTCATCATCCCCGACTCGCCCGACCACATCACTTTCGCGAAAGGCGATGCGCAATACGTCGGCAAAGGTCTTCAGGGCATTGTCGCCTTCACTGTGGCCGTACACCTCGTTGATGCGCTTGAAAGAGTCGAGATCGAAAACCAACAGGCTCGCCGGTTTCTCCAGATGCTGGCAGGCGTCCAGCCACAACTGAGCCAGCACCTGAAAGCCGTGCAGGTTGGTCAACAATGTCAGCTCATCCATACTCGCCATTTGCACAGCCGTTATCTGGTGTTCGAACTCGCGTGCCAGGTTGCGCATCGTGTCGCGCTCTTGCACGCCGGTTTCAAGTACGTTCGGCCCGTGCAGGCTGTCTGCATCGGGGCTGGGCTTAGCCGGTTTGCCGGAAACCAACATTGTTCACTCCTGTGATGGGTATGTCCTTTAGAGCCATCTCTATCGCGTTTGACTCCCTGCTAACGGACCGCCGGTCAACTGCCCTGCACCGGACACGGTCCTCCAGCCTCGGCCCAGAGCTTGAATTGAGTGACGAAAATGTCGTGCGGCACCGACACCGGCGCCCTTCCCTCACCCGGATTCCAGCCCCAGAGCACCAATTTGTCCTCGCTGACGTGCTTGATCAGCGCCGCGAAATCGCGGTCCCCATTGCTGGAGCGATCCTTGATCATCGCGCACAACTGGTCGGCCGGCAGCCCGATCCAGGCCATCTTGTGTGCCGCGGGCGGCAAGCTCCAGTGCGGCGCCCCAGGTGGTGTATTTGGCCCGTAACTGGCGGGCGGATTGGCCTCGGCGTGACAGGTCGCGCAGGGCAGACCGGCCGCGCCCTTGCCGTCCATGCCGCGCACGACATTCATCGCGTGCGGGATTCCAGTGTCGAACTGCAACGGCGAATCACCCGGGATATGACAGTTCTGGCAACGCGGGCTCTGGAAAACCTTCTGCACCGTATCAAACGCCTTGATGGCTTCCTTATCGTCAGCAAACAGGTCTTCGGCATAACCGGCCAGGCCGATCAACACCACCGCGCCCAGAATCAAATGTCGTCTCATCTCACACCCCTGACAGTTGCAACGGCAGTTCCCGCAAGCGCTGCCCGGTCAGGGCGAACACCGCGTTGGCCACTGCCGGCGCCGTGGGTGGGACACCGGCCTCGCCGATGCCGCCGGACCGTTCGGTGCTCGGCACGATATGCACCTCGACCACCGGCATTTCGTTGAGCCGCAGCACTTGATAGTCGTGGTAATTGGATTGCACCACCTGGCCGTCCTTGAACGTCAGTTTGCTGTGCAAGGTAAAGCCGAGGCCAAAGGTGATGCAGGACTCCATTTGCGCCGCGATGCTCATCGGGTTGACCGCAATCCCACAGTCCACCGCGCACACCACCCGGTGCACGCGTATTTTCAGGTTGTCCTGCGACACTTCCGCAACCTGGGCCACGTAACTGCCGAAGGATTCGTGCACCGCCACACCCAACGCGTGGCCGTCCGGCAGCGTTGCCTTCCAGTTGGCTTTCTCGACGGCAAGGTTCAGCACCGCCAAATGCCGCGGATGCATCTTGAGCAAGGTTCGTCGGTATTCCACCGGGTCCTTGCCGGCCGCTTCCGCCAATTCATCGATCAACGATTCCATGACAAACGCCGTGTGGCTGTGCCCCACCGAACGCAGCCACAACACACTGATGCCGGTGGTCGGTGAGTGCAGTTCCACCTGGTGATTGGCCAGGCCTTCAAGGTAAGGGCTGTCAGCGACGCCTTCGACCGAGGTCTTGTCTACCCCGTCCTTGACCATCGTTGCTTCAAGCATGGTGCCGGCCATGATCGACTGACCGACCATCACATGTTTCCAGGCGATCGGCATGCCGCCGGCGTCCAGGCCGATGCGAGCCTGATGCAGGAACGCCGAGCGGTAGTAACCGCCACGGACGTCGTCCTCCCGGGACCAGACAGTTTTCACCGGCCCGCCTGCCGCTTTGGCGACCTGCACGGCTTCAGCGACAAAGTCTGAGGTTGGATTGGCCCGACGACCGAAGCCGCCACCGAGAAACTCAGTGTGGATCTCGACCTGTTCGGGCTTGAGCCCGGTGATCTTGCCCGCGATCATTTGATCCAGGGTCTGGAACTGCGTGCCGGTCCAGATCTCGCACTTGTCTTTGCTGATTTTCACCGTGCAATTAAGCGGTTCCATCGGCGCGTGGGCCAGGTACGGCACGCTGTATTCGACGTCGACGGTCTTGGCCGCTTTGCCCAGTGCTGCGGTGGTATCCCCGGCCTTGCTGGCCGAGGTGCCGGGGGTGGCAGCGAGCTTGCGGAAACTCTCCAGCAGTTTCTGACTGTCGAGGCCGGCGTTCGGCCCCAAGTCCCACTCGACTTTCAGCGCATCGCGCCCCAGTTTTGCCGCCCAGTAATGGTCGGCAATAACCGCCACGCCCGTGGGCACCTGCACTACTTTATGCACGCCCGGCACAGCCAGCGCCTCGGCGCCTTCGAAGGATTTGACGCTGCCGCCAAACACGGGCGAACGGGCCACCATGGCGGTCATCAAGCCCTCGAATTGCACGTCCATGCCGAACTTGGCCCGGCCGGTGATTTTCTCTGGCGTGTCCAGGCGCTTGGTGGGTTTGCCGATGAGTTTCCAGTCCTTGGCCTCCTTGAACTTGATCGATGCCGGGTCCGGTACCGGCAGCTTGCCGGCGTCGTCCGCCAGTTCGCCGTAGGTCGCGCGGTTGTCGCCAGCAATGACCACGCCTGACTCGGTGCGAATCGCCGAGGGCGCAACATTGAAACGTTTGGCTGCGGCATCGATCAGCATCAAGCGCGCTGCCGCGCCAGCCTGCCGGTAACGATCGAACTCCATCCAGGTCGAGGTCGAGCCGCCGGTGATCTGCATGCCGCCGAACCCCGCCATGCCGTAGTCCGCCGCCGATGCAGGTGAATGTTCGACGCGGATTTTCGACCAGTCGGCGTCCAGTTCTTCGGCGATCAACATGGTCAGGCCGGTCCATATACCCTGGCCCATTTCCGAGTGGCCGAGCAGTACGGTGACGACGTTGTCGTTGCCGATCCGCAAAAACGCATTGGGCGCAAAAACGTTTCCTTCATTCTCCGCGCCCACGGCAAAGCGATGAGCACCGGGGATGACGAACGCCACCACCAGACCACCGCCCAACAGTGCGCTGCCCTTGAGAAAACCGCGACGTGATACCGGGTTGATGCTGTTCATGGTTCAGACTCCCTCAACGTGGCATCAACCGATCTCGGCGGCGCGTTTGACCGCGGCACGGATCCTTGGGTAAGTGCCGCAACGGCAAATATTGCCGGAGAGCGCCTGATCGATGTCGCTGTCGGTGGGTTTGGGAATCTTCGCCAGCAACGCGGCGGCGGACATGATCTGCCCGGACTGGCAGTAACCGCACTGCACGACGTCGAGTTCGGCCCAGGCTTGCTGCACCGGATGCGAGCCGTCGGTGGACAAGCCTTCGATGGTGAGGATTTTTTGCCCGTGGGCCACCGCGGTGGCGGGCGTGATGCAGGAACGTAGCGGCGCGCCGTCGACGTGCACGGTGCAGGCGCCGCACTGGGCCATGCCGCAACCGAATTTGGTGCCGGTCAGGTGCGCGACATCGCGCAGGACCCAGAGCAGCGGCATGTCCGCGGGGACATCCAGCTCCTGATCCTTGCCATTGATGTTCAGGGTCAGCATTGCCAATTTCCTCAGACTCACGGTGCTCTGAAGGGGCGTCGCTGTGACAACGAAATGCCCACGCGCGCCTCGGGTTATCCCTACAGCTAAGCGCAAAATGCCGGAGGAGACCGGTTCATCGACCACCGGTCAAAAAAAGGCCACCGCGATGGGTGGCCTTGAGGTGAGCTTTTGTGGGGATGGAACTAAGACTAGCGGGCTTTTGTGCCAGGTGAGCTTCTGTGGCGAGGGAGCTTGCTCCCGCTCGGCGGCGAAGCCGTCGTAAACCAGCCAGCACAGTATCTCTGATGTACCGGGTTTGGAGGTTTTGGGGCCGCTTCGCAGCCCAGCGGGAGCAAGCTCCCTCGCCACAAAGATTGCGATCAATAGTCAGTGGACACCGACACTTCACGCCACGTCTGCAACTCTTCGGCGACAAAGGCGTTCTTGGCTTCGATCGCCGCGACGCAGTCACTGCCCAGTGGCAAGCGCAGCGGTGCTTTTTTCGCTTCCACCAAAGTGATCATGGTCTGGGCGAGCTTGTCCGGGTCGCCCGGTTGATTCAGGGTCACGGCTTTGGCAATTTTGCGGACCTCGCCCGCCGTGCCGCCGTAGTCGGCAATCGTCGACGGGGATTCGACCAGGGAATTGCCCTCGAGGAATTCGGTCCGGAAGTAACCAGGCTCAACCACGGTGACTTTGACACCCAGCGGC
Organism: Pseudomonas sp. 31-12; assembly: GCF_003151075.1. Classification (NCBI taxonomy): domain Bacteria; kingdom Pseudomonadati; phylum Pseudomonadota; class Gammaproteobacteria; order Pseudomonadales; family Pseudomonadaceae; genus Pseudomonas; species Pseudomonas sp. 31-12. The sequence continues at coordinate 3,075,863 of NZ_CP029482.1, read as the reverse complement.
GCCAACTCGGCGTGCAGCGCTTCGCTCAGGCCTTCGACGGCAAACTTGGTCGAGCAGTAGACGCCAAAGCCAGGCCCCGATGCATAACCACCCACCGAAGACAGGTTGATCACATGCCCACTGCGGGTGGCGCGCATGTAGGGCAGAACGGCGCGAGTGATATTCAGCAAGCCGAAGACGTTGGTTTCGTACACCCGGCGCACTTCATCGGCGCTGGCTTCTTCCACCGCGCCCAGCAAACCGAAACCGGCGTTGTTGACCAGCACATCGATGCGCCCAAAGTGCTCGATAGCTGCCTTGGCAACCGCAATGCCTTGGGCTTCGTTGGTGACATCCAGGGACACCGCGAGCAACGCGGGTTGCGTGCCAAAACGTTGAGTGACGCTGCTTGCATCACGGGCAGTAGCCACCACCGCGTCGCCGTTGGCCAAAGCCGCTGCGGCAATCTTGGCGCCGATTCCGCGGGAAGCGCCAGTGATAAGCCAGACACGTTTGAAGGTGTGGGAGGTGGTCATGATCGAGTTCCTTGTTTGGGTTGGGGTGAGCACAAGGTACGCAGGAAGATTGGTCGGAAAAATGCCCTCGTGTTACAAGCACTATGAAACTGTCTTTCATAATGGCGGCTTTATGAATCACGATCCTTTCGACGGTTTGACCGAGTTTCTGGCGGTGGCCGAACACAAAAGCTTCACCCTCGCCGCTACCCGGCTGGCGGTAACACCCACGGCGGTCAGTCATGCGATCAAACTGCTGGAACGGCGCACCGGCGTGCTGCTGTTCCAACGCACCACCAGGCGCGTGGCATTGACCGAAGCCGGCGCCAGCCTGTTCGCCCGTTTGCGCCCGGCAGCCAATGAAATCGATGAAGCCCTGGCAGTGCTCAGCGGTTTTCGCGACCAGCCGATGGGCACGTTGCGCATCACCGCCCCGCGCCTGTCCGGCGCCTTGTTGATCGAGCCGTTGATGCCGCTGTTCCGTCAGGCTTATCCGCAGGTCAGCCTCGACATCTCCCTGGACGACGCGACGGTCGACCTCATGGAGAGCGGTTTCGATGCCGGGATCCGGCTGGGGGAGTCCATCGAGAAAGACATGATCGCCGTGCGCCTGACGCCGGACCTGCAATGGTCGGTGGTGGGCTCGCCGGCGTACTTCGCCAAGGCCGGCAAACCGCTCAGCCCGGAAGACTTGACCCGTCATGAGTGCATCGGCTTCCGCTTTGCCAGTTCCGGCAGCGCGCATCGCTGGGAGTTTCGCCGCGACGGGCGGGACTTCACGGTGGGCGTCGAGAGTAGCGTGCTCGTCAATGATCGCAAGCTGCTGGTCTGCGCCGCCCGGAACGGGCTCGGACTGGCTTACGCCTGCAATCTGGAGATCATCGACGAGCTGGCGAACGGTCAGCTGGAGCCGGTACTGCAGCCGTTTGTGCCGCTGAGTTCGGCGTTGTACCTGTACTTTCCCAGCCGCACCCAGACTCAACCGAAACTGCGCGCCTTTATCGATATGGCCACGCAGTGGATCGCCGATCGCGGTGCGCTGGGACGTTAAAGCCTCGGTTTGAGCAAGATGCCGGTGTAGTGCAGGAGAAACAGGCCGAAAGCACTGCCCCACAGCAGCGCCGAAAGGCCTAGACCGAACCCGGAAAACGGCACCAGAAACACCCGGCTCAACGCGGCGATCACCAGCAACGCAAACCCCAGCACCACCGTGTTCGACGGCTGCAACAGGCGCCCGGTATGACCCAGGCTGACCCGCGCGATCATCGCCAGGATCAACCCGCCGATACCGCCGACCGCCAAGGCGTGCGTGGCCAGACTTTGCTGCGGCATCAAGCCCGCGTGCCACAACGCCATCGCCAGCGCGGCAACCACCAGCCAGGCATACGCGAGGTACAGCGACCAGAGCAGCGGCACGCGCCAGAGACCCCGATCATGCCAGCGCCACAAGCGCAGCAGATGCAGCGCGCCCATCAGCAGAAATAAAGCAGCCAGCCAGGGTTTGGGTGCATCGTTCAACCCGCCAGCAAAGGACATCGCCGCGAGCAGGCTGCTGAGCAGCAATAGTTTGGTTGGCAGCGGATGAGCCGCACTGGCCGTTGGACGGTTCAAGCCGCGCTGAATGAAGAAGGGAATGACCCGGCCACCGATCACGGTCATCAACGCCGCCACCAGCCATAAGGCCGACAACACGCCATGCCGTTGCAGGACTGCGTCATCAATCGCAATGCCCCACAGCGTTATGCCCTGACAGCCGGCCATCAGCGCGATCACCAACAGAATCGGGTAGTTGTCGCGCTTGCCGGCGGCCACCAGATCCCGTCCGATCGCCCAGGCCAGCAGTGGAAGAAAAGGCACTTGCGAGGCCAGCAACAGGCTATCGGAAATGGGCAGTAACCAGGCCAGTCGCGCCAGCAGCCACACTAGCACCAACCCCATTAGCGGCCAGCCGTTTAGGCCGGGACGCCCTGTCCAATTGGGCACTGCAGTCAGCAAGAATCCGGCGATGATCGCCGTGGCAAAACCAAACGGCATTTCATGCCGGTGCCAGGCCAGCATCCCGCCCACAGGCTGCGCGCCGGGCAATCGGCCGAACAGCCAAAGCGCCCAGATCGCCACCGCGATCGCAGCGAATCCGGCGCCTGCCAGAAAGAACGGTCGAAAGCCGAGACTGAAGACCGGGGCAGCAGCGAGTCTGCGCATCAGGCCACAACCCTTACCAAGCCTGTGCCCAAGCGATGCTGGGCCAGCAGGCGCATGACATAGCCGATCTTGAGTAAGGTCGGGCCGATGATGGTCATCGCATGCATCGACACCAGCACCACGATGGGCAGGTGGCCGTTGTAGAGGTATGCGCCGTAGATGCCTGCCAAAAGCAGCGCCAGGCCAGCGCCCAGTACACGACTCGACAGGTGCAGAACGTTCTGAGGATTGCTGAAGAAATCGAACATTTTTCCGTACTCCCGTAGCAGTTCAGTTGTACGTTTTACTTATCAAGTCTCGTGCCAGTTTTTTAGTCCTTGTAAATCAGCCCCCTGAAGCAGTTCGAGTCATATCGACCATTTTCAGAGATAGTCAGTATGACTACTACATTTGTCATTTAGACTCGATCACACCTATATCTGAGGGCCCATGTCGATCTACGGTCCAGCCAATCGCCTACAAGCTGGCTACGCTGATAATCCAGCATGAGTAACCCGTAGAGGAGCAAACCACCATGCAACGTGTGCAAAAACTGACTCCCTGCCTCTGGTTCGACACTCAGGCCGAAGAGGCCGCGAAGTTTTACTGTTCGATCTTCGATCATTCGAAAATCACCGCCATCACCCACTACGGCAAGGCTGGCCAGGAGGTTCATGGCATGCCTGAAGGTTCGGTGCTGACGGTCAGTTTCGAACTCGATGGACAGCCCATGACGGGGCTCAACGGTGGCCCGTTATTCACGTTCAGCGAAGCGATTTCCTTTCAGGTCAACTGCCAGACCCAGGAAGAAGTCGATTACTTCTGGGGCTCACTTTCCGCCCATCCGGAGAACGAGCAATGCGGTTGGGTCAAGGACAAGTTCGGCCTGTCCTGGCAGATCGTGCCGGTCGCGATGATGGACATGTTGAAAGACCCCGACACGAAGAAATCGCAACGGGCCATGCAAGCCATGATGCAGATGAAAAAACTCGACATCGCCGCCTTGCAGCGAGCCTTTGACGGCGAGAGCTAATACACTCCGGTGCTGGCCTGCCGAGGACACTCACGATGAAACACACCGTTGCCAAAGACGCTGACACAGCCCCCCGCTTCTGGCGCGACGATGCCCTGCCCTTCATCGAAGCCCGCTCTATCGCCGACGGCCGTGAGGTCTGCTACACCCGGCATTCTCACGAGCATTTTTCCATCGGTGCGATCACTGCCGGACGTAGCACTTACCTTCATGAGCAAGCGCAGTTCGAGGTCAGCGCCGGCAACGTGGTGTTGATGAACCCCGATGACGTCCATGCCTGCAATCCGATCGACGACCAGCCGTGGTCGTACCTGATGCTGTACGTCGAGACGCCCTGGCTGACCGATCTGCAACACCAGCTCGGCTTCAGCCAGGACTCGGCATTCCGCCGGTTTTCCATCACCCACACTCGCGACGGCAACCTGTTCGCCGGCCTCAACAGTCTGTACGAAATCCTGGTGGATCCCCTGCAGGACGTGTTGTGCAAACACAGTGCGGCGGTGGAGTTTTTTACCGAGGTGCAACAGCGGCTCAACCCGATCGATCAACCGCTGCGCGAACCCAATTTCAAGCTGGAACGGGCGGCGGATTATATTCGAGACCACTGCACGCACCCGCTCAGACTGGAAGATATTTGCGAGGCCGCGCAACTGTCGCCGTCCTATCTCATTCGTGCCTTCAAGCAGCATCACGGCATGACGCCCCACGCATTTCTGGTCAACCGGCGTATCCAGTTCGCCCGTGATCAATTGCGCAACGGCAAGTTGATTGCGGATGTGGCACTGGAAGCGGGATTTGCCGATCAGGCGCATTTTCAGCGGGTGTTCAAGCAGCATCTGGCGGCCACACCGGGGCAATATCGCGGCTGATCAGGGCATCAAAAGGTACGCAGCACTCACCGCCAGCAGCAACGCCATGATCCGGTTGAACAGGCGCATGCCCGCAGGATTACTCAAGTAACCGCGCAAAAAAGTGCCGGCATACGCCCAACATCCGACGGATACGTAGCAGATCACCAGATACACCGCAGCAAACTGCCAGACCAACCGCGCCTCGCCGTCCGCGACGAAGGCGCCCATGCCCGCCACGCACGCCAGCCAGGCTTTCGGGTTGAGCCATTGCATTACCGCGCCGTACAGCATCGACGGCGCCCGGCGCGACTCTTTCGCGTCGATGTGGCCGTCGTCCGCCGCCAGTTTCCAGGCCATGAACAACAGAAACGCCACGCCGGCCAGTTGCACCACCCGCGTCAGTGCCGGCCACAGCCGCAATACCTCATGCAACCCCAGGCCCATCAGCACCAGCAGTAAAACGAAGCCCAACGTGGCGCCGGCCACATGCCGCTGACTGGCACGAAAACCGAATTGCGCCCCCGAACTCAACGCAACAATGTTCACCGGCCCGGGCGTTATCGAAGCGACCAACGCAAACGTCGCCATGGAAATAATCAGACTCATCGCACACCTTCTTCAATTCAGGAAAACCAGCGCTCAAGGTACTGAGCGCCCTGCCCTGCGTATTGAAGAAAACTGCCTAATCATCCTCATGCAACTTGATGCCCCGAGCGTGCAGCAGATGAGGCACGATCAACACCAACACCGTCAGCGCAAGGAATGACGCGGCAATGGGTTGGGTCAGAAAGATCATCCAGTCACCCTCGCTGATGGACAACGCGTTGCGCAGCTGCTTTTCCGCCATCGGCCCCAGCAGCATGCCTACGATCACCGGCGCGACGGGGAAATCGAAACGCCGCATCAGCACCCCGCCCCAACCGATTGCCAGCATCAGCAGCAGGTCGAACGAAGAGTGGCGCATGCCATACACGCCGATGGTGGCGAACACCAGAATGCCGGCGTTCAGGTACGGTCGGGGAATCTGCAGCAGCTTGACCCACAACCCCACCAGCGGCAGGTTCAACACCAGCAGGATGACGTTGCCGATATACAGCGAAGCGACAAGGGTCCAGACCAGATCGCCCGAGGTCTGGAACAGCATCGGCCCCGGTTGCAGGTTGTAGTTCTGGAACGCGGCCAACAGGATCGCCGCCGTCGCGGAGGTCGGAATACCGAGCGTCAGCAGCGGCACCAGAGAACCGGTGGCGCTGGCATTGTTGGCTGCTTCGGGTCCGGCAACACCCTCGATGGCGCCCTCACCCTTGTTGCCCGCGAACTCTTTGGGAAACTTGCTCAGTTTGCGTTCGGCGGAATAGGACAGGAAAGTTGGAATTTCAGCGCCACCGGCCGGAATCGAACCAAACGGAAAACCGATCAGCGTACCTCGCAACCAGGCAGGAACGGAGCGTTTCCAGTCCGCGCGGGTCATCCACAAAGACGTCAGCCGGTGGCGGCCCGACGCCTCTTCTTTTTGATACAGCAGGCTGTACAACGCCTCGCCCACGGCAAACAAACCGACCGCCACGAGCACGACTTCGATGCCATCCACCAACTCCGGAACACCCAGGGTGTAGCGGGCAATGCCCGAGGTCGAGTCCAGGCCGATCAAGCCGATCGTCAGGCCAATCCCCAGCGAAGCGAACCCCCGCAGCATCGAAGCGCCGAGCACCGCCGACACGGTGGTGAAGGACAACACCAGAATCGCAAAGTACTCCGCAGGACCGAACTTGAGCGCCAGCGTGGCAACGATCGGGGCAAACAAGGTGAGCAGAACCGTGGCGATGGTGCCGGCGATAAACGAGCCGATCGCCGCTGTCGCCAAGGCCGGCCCTGCCCGTCCGTTACGGGCCATGAGGTTGCCTTCCAGGGCCGTGACCATGGACGACGACTCTCCGGGGGTATTGAGCAGGATCGAGGTGGTCGAACCACCGAACTGCGCGCCGTAATAGATACCAGCGAACATGATCAGCGCCCCGGTAGGGTCGACCTTTGCGGTGATCGGCAACAGCAGCGCAACGGTCAGTGCCGGTCCGATCCCCGGCAAGACACCAATGGCCGTGCCGAGCAAGCAGCCGATAAACCCCCACATCAAATTGATCGGCGTCAGCGCAGCGGCAAAACCGACGGCCAGGCTTGAGAGAATATCCACCGTGTTTATCTCCTTGGGCCGGGGTCAGAGCCAGGCGTTGATCAGGGGCGGCAGGGAAACCCCGAGCCCGGCGTTGAACAGCCAGTAGATCGGCAGCGTCAGGGCAATGCCGATGGCCAGGTCCCGCACCGGACGGCGACTGCCAAAACCCCGGGCCGAACAGGCAAACAGCAACCCGGCCGCCAGGACGAACCCGATGAGGTTGATCAGCATGGCCACGGCCACCAGTCCCGCCGTCACCCAGCCCGCCCCGAGTTTGCCGCCGGGCAGCGCTTTCGCGGACTCGTCATCGTGGTCCGCCAGTTCGCGAAAACCACCGGTCACGGCCTGAAAGCACAGCAGCACACCGACCACGCCGAGGAACACCGCTAACGCGTAGGGATAGACATGCGCACCGAGGATGACGAACCCCATCTCCTCGGGAAAGCCATAGGCGCCGAGCGCCAGTACCGCACTGATGGCGACCACACCCAAGCCGATCGCCAGTTGTACCGGCATGATTCGACGAGACGGGTTCATTTAATCAGCCCGACCTCGACCAGCATTGCACGCAACCGCACATGCTCCTGGTCGACAAAGGTGCCGAACTCATCGCCGGTCAAGACGTTGGGTGCCCATTTATTGGTCTCGACGTTCTTCTTCCAGCCTTCGCTATTGGCGGCGGCCACGACGGCGTCGGTCACTTCCTTGCGCTGCGCTGGAGTAAGGCCCGAGGCACCGTAGACACCGCGCCAGTTGCCGATAATCACGTCATAGCCACTCTCTTTCAGGGTCGGCGCATCAATGTCGGCAATACGCTCCGGTGCGCCGATGGCAAGCACACGGAACTGACCGTTCCTGATGTATTGGCCCAGTTCGGCATAACCACCCGTGATCACTTTGATCTGGCCGCCCAGCACCTGAGCAACGACTTCCCCCCCGCCGGCGAAGGCGACGTAATTGACCTTATTGACAGGGATTCCCATTTTGCTGGCCAGATCGGCGATACCGATGTGATCGATCGAGCCCTTGGAGCCACCGCCCCAGGTGATGCTGGACGGTTTGTCCTTGAAGGTTTTCAGCAAGTCGTCCAGGGTTTTGAACTCGGACTCCTTGCGTACCGCAATCACGTTGTATTCGGTAAACAGCCGGGCGATCGGAGTCACGTCCTTCAAGGTGATTTGCGGTTTGTTCTGCTCAATACCCGCGACCATGATCGCGCCGACCACCAGTAGCGCATTCGGATCGCCCTTGGTGCTGTTGGCAAATTGCGCCAGCCCCAACGTGCCGCCTGCCCCGCCCTTGTTCTCGAAGGTGACGGATTTTGCGGCTTTGGCCTCGACCAGAGCTTTGCCCAGGTCCCGTGCGGTCTGGTCATAGCCGCCACCGACGGAGCCTGGGGCCATGAACTTGACGGTGTCCAGCGCAAACGCGGGTGTAGTGAGCGCGGCAGCCGTCATGGCCACTGCAATGGAGCGACGGAACAAGGCGAGCATATGGAGTCTCCCGATATTGTTTTTATGGGTTTCGATTGAATCTCGCTCAGGAGCAAACCCTGCTCACTGAACATGCGTCTGTGAACAAGCGTAGGTCATGCTTGTGTTTGGTGACGCCCTTCGCTCAGCTGAATGCTTTACGAGATCCTTCGGCGGCGTGACGATCAGGCTGTAGACCGTCAGGTAACAATCGTGGCCCTGCTCACCGGTGCCGAAGCGGATGGTTTCCGGCTTCGAGGTGGTGACGTAGAGCGTGCCGAACATCCAGTCCCAGAGAGAAAGGTTGATTCCAAAGTTCTTGTTGATGTGTCGAGGCGCGTCGCTGTGGTGAGTCTGATGCTGGCTTGCTCGCGAAGAACGATAACGCGGTGTACTTGCAGTCATCCGGCTTTGGCTTGATATGGCTCCGCTATGTGTAAGCCCCCACCACCCGCTTCACTTTCTCCAGCGCCACGCCAAGCGCGCCCATGTCCACCGAGCCCAACGCCAGGCGGATCGCGTGGGGCACATGGACAGAAGTCGCGAACGGTTCTGCGGTCGATACCGCGACGTGCTCACGCATCAACGCCATGGCGATCTGGTCGGCCCGCGCGTCTTCCGACAAGGGCAGCCAGATGAAGTAGGAGGATGGATGGCGCACGAAGTGCAGGCCGGCCAGGTGCTGGTCGGCCACGGCTTGCCGGGCCTGGGCGTCTGCGCGCTTTTGCGCCTCAAGCAGGCTGACGGTTCCATCATCGATCCACGCGCAGGCAATCGCCGTCAGCACCCCGGGGGTATTCCAGGTGGTCGCCCGGATCGTTCGCTCCAGTGCGGGCACCGTTTGCAGGGGCGCTGCAACAAATCCGACGCGTAGCCCGGTGGCGACGCTCTTGGAGAATCCTGAAACGTACAGCGTTCTTTCAGGCGCCAGTTGCGCGATCGGTGGCAGCGAATCCTCTGCCAGAAACGCGTACGCCGCGTCCTCGATGATGTGCAGGTCGTGCTTGCGCGCAATGGCAACGAGGCGCTCGCGTTGATCGGCGGCCATCACCCAACCCAGCGGATTGTGCAGCGTCGGCATGGTGTAGACCGCACGCACGGAACGACTTCGGCAGAGTTTTTCGAACGCCTCCAGATCCGGCCCGGTGTCGGTGCCGGGAATGGGCACGACTTCAAGGTGCAGCGTTTCGGCCAGCACCTTGAACCCCGGGTAGGTCAAGGCGTCTGCCGCGATCACATCACCGGGTTGCAGCAACGCCATCAGCGCCACTGTCAATCCGTGCTGAGCGCCACTGACGAGCAACACCTGCTCAGCCTGCACCGTCAGCCCCCGCGCAACCAGATGACGCGCGACCGATGCCCGCTCATGCGGGCGCCCTGCATGCGGCTGGTAGCGAAGATGGGATTCCAGATCGCCGGACAACGCGAGCTGACGCAACGCATTGCGCAGCAGATCGGCCTGCCCCGGCACGGACGGATAGTTGAAATTGAGGTCGATCATCCCCGCCGCAACATTGGGCTGGTGAATGCCCAGGCTGGGCGGCAGCGAAGTCTCCCGTACGAAAGTCCCGCGCCCCGTTTCGCCACTGACCAGGCCCATGGCCTCCAGCTCTGCATAAACCCTGCTGGCAGTGACCAAGGCCAATCCATGGCTGGCGGCAAGCAGGCGATGCGTGGGCAAACGCGTACCGGGCGGCAAACGCCCTGAACGGATATCGGCTGCAAAGGCATCCACCAGCGACTTGTACCGGGAGCGAGGCATATGGGAAATGTATCCATGACAATTTTTTGATTGTATCGATAGTCGGTCATACGATGCGCCTCATGCAACCCGACTGAGTGAGCCCAAAATGGAACGTGCCTCGAAGCTGCAAAACCAGACCATGGAAAAGAACACCAGCGGCTTGATCAACGGACTCATCGGCGTGCTGATCTTCAGCGGTTCGCTGCCCGCGACACGGGTGGCCGTCCTGGAATTCGACCCGGTCTTTCTGACCGTGGCCCGCGCCACCATCGCCGGCGTGCTGGCGCTGTGCATTCTGTGGCTGTTCAAGGAAAAGCGGCCAGCGCGACACCAGTTACTGCCCTTGGTCATCGTCGCGTTGGGCGTGGTGATCGGGTTTCCGCTGCTGACGGCGCTGGCACTTCAGTACGTGACGTCCGCGCATTCCATTGTCTTCGTCGGCATGTTGCCGCTCGCGACCGCCGCGTTCGGTGTACTGCGCGGTGGCGAGCGTCCCCGGCCGGCGTTCTGGTTCTTCTCGGTCCTGGGCAGCTTGCTGGTGGTCGGTTTCGCCGTGTCCCAGGGACTGACCGCCTCCCCGGCCGGCGACATCCTCATGCTGCTGGCCATCCTCGCCTGCGGCCTCGGCTACGCCGAAGGGGCGAAGCTGTCCAAAACCCTGGGCGGCTGGCAGGTGATTTCCTGGGCACTGGTGTTGTCGTTGCCGGTGGTGGCGCCGCTGACCTGGTGGCTGAAGCCCTCTTCGTTCTCCGGCATCAGCGCGCCGGCCTGGTGGAGCCTGGCGTACGTGTCGCTTTTCAGCATGCTGATCGGCTTCGTATTCTGGTATCGCGGACTGGCTCAAGGAGGGATTGCCGCGGTTGGGCAGCTGCAGCTGCTTCAGCCATTTTTTGGCTTGGCGCTGGCGGCTACGTTGCTTCACGAGCAGGTTAGTCTCGGCATGCTGGGGGTTACTGTTGCGGTGATTTTGTGTGTGGTGGGTGCGAGGAGGTTTGCGAAGTAAACCGCCGGTGACTGATGAAGCCGGACGGTGTTGCGGGCAACAAAAACCCCCAGTGATCGGCAGGCCACTGGGGGTTTTCTTCGCGCTTAAAACGCCGCGAGTCGCTGCTAAGCCATTTCCGACCCTGATTACCAGCCAAATATCAGTAGCCCATTACCACAGCAGACCGCACCTACTTAGGCAGATCAACTTTATCCAACACCCGGTTCGCGGTGATCTCCGCCATCATGATGCTGTTCGAAATACCCAACAGCGCGTAGCGCGACTCACCCTCCAGATGATCCACCAACTGGTGCACCATCACATCGACCGAGGCCAGGGTCTCGACCAGATAAACCGCCAGGGTTTCGGCCGTGGCCTCGGGATCCACGGAAAACAGGGTGCTGCGGGTTCGCGGGATGGCCTTGATGTCGGCGCTCGATGGGAAATGGAAGTCGAGCGCTCGCTCGGCGGCATCGTTGAGTTTTTTGGAATCGGTGGATTCGTAGGGGGAAACGTCGTCCGTTTCCGGGGGATTGGGCGTGGCTTTGAACATGGTGTTGCTCCTTGATTAGTGGAGCCGCCACCGCTCGCGGTCAAACGAATAGAGGTGGCAGCTGTACGCGGGTTGACCGACCGGAAATCAAGGCATCCGGCACACCCGAAGATGTCCCACGCACAGCCACCGCAAAAAAGCCGGACGCTTTTCTTGGGCACTGGTACGCCTTGATTGAATCGGACGGTCAAATCCGGACGCTGAATTGGCAGCGACCCGGAAACGATAGAGGCCCGGCCCTAGGCGCACAAGCCGGCGGATTCTGGCGCAGCCGTAGGCAACGGCGCAAGGATTTGTAGCTTTCAGGAAGTAAACTTGATGGCGTTTAAACAAGCGCTCTCAAACCTGTTGAATGAACGGGGCGCACTCACCACGAGCAACAAAAGTGTACGGCGACTTGCGTCCACCGCTGTACGGGGAATGCCACCCGGGTCCCATGATAAAAGTACCGTTCTCGTTACCAGAGACCTGTCATGGACCTCGCCACGCTGACGCTGTTTCTCCCCGCCTGCTTCGCCTTGAACATGGCGCCGGGCCCGAATAATCTGCTGTCGGTCAGCAACTCGACCCGCTACGGCTACCGCATCTCGTGCGTGGCCGGGATCGGGAGGTTGCTGGCGTTTGCCGGGATGATTGCCTTGGCGTCGGCCGGGTTGGCGGTGGTGCTGCAAACGTCCGAGTTGCTGTTCTATGGCATCAAAATTGTCGGCGCGGCGTATCTGTTTTACCTGGCGTGGCAGTTGTGGCGCGCCGATCCGGGGGCCGAGCAGGCAGTGACGCGGGCGTCGGTTGGCGTGTTGGCGTTGGCGCGACAGGAGTTTCTGGTGGCGGCCGGCAATCCCAAGGCAATCCTGATCTTCACCGCGTTCCTGCCCCAGTTCGTCGACCCGACCCGCGCGGTGGCACCGCAGTTCGCGCTGCTCGGCGCGTTGTTCCTGATGCTGGAATGGATCGCCATCAGCGCCTACGCCTACATGGGCCTGCACATGCGCCGCTGGTTTGCCGAGCCTCGGGGCAAGCGGATATTCAATCGTTGCTGCGCCGGGTTGTTGTCGGCGGCGGCTTCGGTGCTGTTGATGGCGCGCCGCGCCTGAGTTCCAGGGCAAACTTTCCGGTGGAGCCGTCGCTCAGCTCGTCTTATGCCTCGCTTCGCGAGCCATTTTTCAGAGCAAGTCTGATACAGTCGCCCCCCTTTAAATTCGTTGACAGGGAGTCAAGCATGGCAAAGCCAGCTGCACGAATTACCGACCCAACCAATTGTCCCATCCCGGGGCACGGTTCCAAAGCTATCGCCTCCGGTTCTCCTGATGTGTTCTTCGACGGTCTTGCAGCCGCTCGCAAAGGTGACACGTGTACCTGCGGTAGTGCGCTAGCCTCGGAAGTGTCCGGCACCGTGTTTAGTGCTGAAGGGCGTAGGCATTGGGATGGAGTTCGTGCTTAAAGCGGACGAAGCTATTGACCGGGGAGCGTTCGACGCAGAGCAAAAGGAGCACACCCATTGGTACATATTCTGACTCCTGCGGAACGAGCAAGCATCCAGATCGCACTGGCAGAGGCTTTTGTAGACAGCTCTGTCGACTACGCCTCTATCGCAGAAAGAATCCGGGGCTATGACCCAAAGGTCGTTGAGGAGATCTTGTACTCAGAGGTCGCGCCTGTGTGTTTCAGCAACCTTGAAACGCCCGTCCCTCCTGTCTGGACTGGTTTTAAGGATGAATGGTTGTTAGCCAAAGAACTCAAAGCGCGAGAAAACAGTTGGCTACGACGTACCTTCGACTTGTTAAAAGTTACATGGCTACGCTACAGCTACGGTTACATCTGGAAGGAGCTCATGAAATTTCGTGCTTAACGAGAACGAGGCGATAAGCAACATGTGACCGGGGAGCATTTGACCTGCTATGAAGCCGGCCGGTCTTGCTGCCAACAAAAGCCCCCAGTGATCGGCAAACCACTGGGGGGTCATCGCGTTTGAAACGCAGCGAGTCGCTGCTATGTCACTTCTGGCCCTGATTAACAGCCAAACATCAGTTCGCCACTCACCACAGCAAGCGGCACCTACTTGGGCAGATCAATCTTATCCAACACCCGATTCGCGGTGATCTCCGCCATCATGATGCTGTTGGAAATACCCAGCAGCGCGTAGCGCGACTCGCCCTCCAGATGATCCACCAACTGATGGACCATCACATCGACCGAGGCCAGCGTCTCGACCAGATAAACCGCCAATGTTTCGGCCGTGGCCTCGGGGTCAACGGAAAAAAGGGTGCTGCGTGTTCGTGGGGTGGCTTTGATGTCGGCATTCGACGGGAAATGGAAGTCGAGCGCCCGTTCCGCAGCCTCGTAGAGCTTCTTTGAATCAGGTTCGTATGGGGAAACCGGATCGGTGTCCGGCGGGTTTGGTGTGACTTTGAACATGGTGAAACCTCGTTTACTGGTGAAGCTGCCACGTTCGTTTCCAAGCGAAGGGGTGGCAGCTGTACGCGGGTTGGAAAACCAGGGTAAACGAGCCCGGCAGACCTATAAGGTCTCCCACGCACAGCCGCCATAACGCAATGCACTTAGCGCGAAAAAAATACGTTATGAAGAGGTGCTTTCGTGTCGTTTACCCGTCGAGTTTCCAAGCCCGACCGCTGAATGATCAGCGGCACGGAAACGATAGAACCAAGGGCTACGACACACAAGCCGGCGGATTCTGGCGCAGCCGTAGGCAACGGCGCAAGGATTTGTAGCTTTCAAGAAGTAAACTCGGCGGAGTTTAAACACGCCCCCTCAAATCATGTTGAATGAGCGGGCGCGCACTCACGAAAAGCAACAAAAGTGTACGGCGACTTGCCTACACCACCGCACGCGGATGAAGTCACTATTTTGCCGGAGCAATAAAAATGCGAACCAACCTGCAGGCCCGCGTCCCCTTCAAAGAGCTAATTGAAAAATACCTGAAGGGAAGTGAGCAACTGATGTCTGACCTAGCTGAGTAAGCCAAAACATTCCGGAGTGGAAGCGGCTAACAAGGGTTATGACACACTCTGGGCCAGAAGCGGTCACTCGCAGAGCCTTTGGGGTAGTGTGTCGAATTGAACCATTGAAGCTTCACCCCCCTTCACTTGAGGATCTCTAATGACAAACCAATCCGCTATTGTCGAGGTGGTTCAAGAAACCGATCCTATGCTGCTCAGATCTTTGAATGACCTTCTCCCACAGCTTTCCAGAAACGCTCAAGCGATGACAATGGAAGATTTGGAGCAGATTGTGGATTCAGAGTGCTCCGATTTATTGGTAGTGAGAGCAGCAGGTGGAGGAAGCATTTTGGGGGCGCTAACCCTAATTCATTTTCGCATTCCGACAGGCATTCGTGCCTGGATCGAAGACGTCGTAGTAGATGCCAGTGCTCGAGGTCAAGGGGTCGGCAAAGCACTCATACAAGCAGCAATAGAAAAAAGCCATGACCTCGGCGCGAAAACTCTGGATTTAACCTCCAATCCAGATCGTGAATCTGCCCATCGTTTATATGAGGGGGCAGGATTTTCGGTCCGTACAACAAAGGTCTACCGACATATCAAATGACTAATGGATAGTCCTTCCACCCATGGCGATCACTCTTGCGTGCAGGAGCGTCCGGAATGGCTGCTTTCGGCCTGCGGATTTAGCAAATCTGTTGCATCGACCGGTTGAATCCACAGCCCAAAAGCAGCCATTGGAATATCATCCCTGCCATGAGACAAAGACCGGGAGCCCTGCGAACCACCCATACAATCAAGGAGAGCTGCACATCATGGACGAAGCCATTACTTACCGAGCAGCAACGGTAGAAGACGCATTGAGCATTTGTGAGTTAGGACAATTGCTTAACGCGGTGCACCACGCTGCCCGCCCCGATATTTACGCGGCTGCCACCCAAGACTTTTCGCGCGATCTTCCTCACTGGTCAGGTCTTTTCGAGAAACCGGGTCAGGTTGTATTCATCGCGAATGTCGGTCACCAGGCCGCAGCCTTCATAACCGCCAGCTTGTCGGCAAGCTCTGGGCCGCTGATGCAACCGCTGAATGTTGTTCGCATTGGATCGGTATGTGTTGCCGAGCAATTTTGGGGGAAAGGTATTGGACGTATGCTTATTCAGCTCGTTAAAAACTGGGCTATCGAAAATGACGCCCAGGACTTGAGGTTGTCCGTCTGGCCGTTCAATGCACGCGCTGCTCGCATGTACACAGAGTTCGGGTTTGAAACTCGTGCTTTCGAGATGGGAATGCGTCTGTAAAGGCGATCCCCCTAAAGGTCAAAAGAGGCTCGAGGGACTTCTGCTGGGTTCATAACTGACAGCTCTGGGCCAGAAGCGGTCATCCAGATTGAGCGCTATCCAGAATGACTTTGGCCTCGATTTCAAATCTGCTCAACAACGCGGCACCATCCGTAACACCAAGAATCTCATCGATCGCGGCGATTTTCCGAGTTGCGTGGTCGATCTGAAATTCAGCGTTGCTGTATGCAGCCTCCGCCTCATTGTGGAGTGCATAGGCCATATGCGCCGCGACACGGACGCTCATTGGAGCATCGACATCGCTGCCCAGATAATCAGCAAGCAATGTCCTGATCTCAAGCAATGCGAGGGCGAGTAGCCTGGTCTGGTCAGTCAGCATAAAAGGAGCCTAGATATTGCAACGAGTGTGCGAAACGAATTTCGCGAGGTTATATAAACTCGCAGACAGGCAAAAGCAAAAGACCGCTTCGGGTTGTTTGCGGCCCGTCGCAACAGGCAGAAATCGGCCAGAAGCGGCCATTCGGGAACCTCTACTAGCTCGGAGATAGCTCATGCCCTGGTAACTCGGTCATACAACCTAAATCACCATGAAGCTAGTGCACGCCGTCTTGCCACTGCTAAGTTTTCCTTTCACGCTGATGAAATGTCGCCAAGTAAGCAAACACTCATCTGCCGGAAATCCTCGAAAAACTTTACGAAAATGAGCTCGCGCTTGCCAACGCCATGAGGGGTTATTGCAAGGATTGCAGGTCGCATGCCGGGGGTATTGGAGCTATAGAAACCTGACGGCGCTATGGCATTGATCCGGTCGAGTTTTTGGGTATCGCGAAGCATGTGCAGCAAGAGAGCCTTATTAAAAACTAATGAGACCCTTGAAATCAAGAAACACAAAGCCCTCTAGGAATATTTGAGATCTAGGTAATTCACTTGCCTATCTCGTGTTAACCCACGAGATGCCATCAATTTAGAATTCACAAATCTCAACTATACAGTTTCTACCCTTGGATTTTGCGTGATAGAGCGCACTATCTGCAGAGACTAACAACTGCTTGAGAGTGGATCGCGATTCATTCATCGACGCACATCCAATACTGACGGTGATTTTAATTCCCTCGCCACCAGCATCGACACTAGATGCCTCAATGCTGCTCCTGAGTCGCTCTGCAATAACGGACGTCTCGAGGCTGTTGGTATTGGGCAGCATAATCACAAACTCTTCTCCACCGAACCGGGCTATAGTGTCCGCGGGCCGAAGAACCCCCTCGGAAACTTTAACAATTGACTTCAGAACTTCGTCGCCAATCGGATGCCCCCAACGATCATTAACAAGTTTGAAGTGGTCAGCGTCTAACATGATTATCGATATTGACTGTCTATATCGAGTTGCTCGAGCAAACTCTTTCTCCGCAAGGTTGAAAAAATGAGCCCGGTTAACTGCACCTGTGAGGTGATCTTTAGTTAGCAAGTCAGCAAGATTCTCGCTCGACACCTTTCGCTCGGTAATATCCCGAAACACCACAGTATATCCAGAGAACTCATCATCCTCTTCACGCAAAACGGCGATCATTGCCTGAGCAAAAAAATTGTGTCCCGATTTGTGTTGGCAATAATAGTCTCGTGAATGCCAACCTTCCTCACGTGCGAATGCCAGATGTTCACCTAAAACGTGCACATCCATGGCGGAAAGATTACAGAAGTGGCGCAACGTCTCACCTATAGCCTCAGATTCCGAGTATCCCGTCAAACGCTCTGCTGAGGGACTCCACCTATTAATCTCTCCCTGCTTAGTCAAACCGAGGACTGCGAAATCGTTAACAACAGTATAGATGGCGTCAAGCCATGAGTCGGTCTGCCTTAGCCTCCTTTCAGTTGCAACTTGGCAAGAGATATCAGTCAGAACTGTTATCAAAACATCGTCGTTGACCTTCACAATAGTACATGACAGTACAACACCTCCGTCGGCTGCGGACGTCACGTGAATTCTATGATTTACACATATTGATCCGCATGACTCCCTAAAACTTGTCACAAGGTTACGTAATTCAGGCGCAACGGAAGCAAGTGTTTCAAACAGATTCTCAAGGCCAATAGCTTTAACCAATGGCATCAACAATTGTGTTGCCATAGGATTAAGCATATCAATTTTTCCGCTGGGGTTGGTTCTTACCAGTCCTACGGGTGACAGATACATGAATGAAAGTAACGCTTCGTACTCTGACTCGATTGAGTCATTATCCTGCTCAATGCCACTCATTTTTATGCCCATTCAACCAGTAGGAAGCGGGTGTTATTATTGATTTTTTTAAGTAGTCTTAATCTGACGGGGATTGGCCGCATTCGAAGCGCCAGAACGTAAGAAATAATCACGTCTAACTCAGGTTCATTCTCAAACCTTTGAGCGACCATGGCGTTATTCAGGCAGGGTGCAATTTCCACAAATAAATTTTTACCTAAAACACGTGCCTGTCGCAAGCCCGCACTTGTAGCTTCAAAAGTATTGTAAATCGTCACTTCTGAAGCGTCGTTAAAACCAATTATGCCGAAGTTTAGAGTGTCCAGTTGGTCAGGCGCGTCCAATAATGATTGTATCGATGCTTCTTCGAACGTAAGATTCATTTCTATTCACTCGCTAAGTTCGATATCAATTTGAGCACTTTCTGCCAGACTATCTTCAGTCAACCTTTGATGCAGGGTGCTCACCCTTTCCGCAACCAATATATGACAAGGACCAATTGCAAATTATTATTCTAAGCTTTATCGGTCCAGTGGATAATGGCGGCGATGTCGCGGCTGTTATCTTAGCCAAATATTAAATGTGATCGATAAGACTTTGTGGATTTTTACTTATATCCAAGCGCTTGGATCGATGGAAGCCATTGATTTAAATGCAGGTTTGGCGAACCAAAAACCTTGCATTAGAAAAATTCCGCAGCCGGCAAGAAAATTCCGTTCTTCCGAATTTTCTATACCTTCAGCAATGATTTTTACATCTAGATCGGCGCACATTGTAACAATGCCACGCACGATAGCCTGGCGAGCGGAGTCAAGATGAATATTGCGCACCAACGCAAGATCCAGCTTAATAAAATCCGGCTGAAAATCTGCTAATAAGTTTAACCCTGAATAACCCGCACCAAAGTCATCAATTGCCGTTTTGAATCCAAACTTTCGGTATTTTGATAATATATTGGTTAGGTGGTGATTGTTATCAACATATTCGCTCTCAACCGTCTCGAAAATCAACCGATCGAGGGGGAAATTATTAACTCGTGCAGCTTCGAGTGTGCTTCGAATGCACAGTTCTGGACGGTAGACAGCTTTGGGTAGAAAGTTAATCGATAGATGTTGGGTCATGCCAAGCTGCGCTGCAGTAGAAATAGCCCGAACGCGGCACAATTGATCGAATTCATAGCGATTCTGATCGTTGACTTTCTCGAGCACTGACAGCGCGCCTTCACCGTTGAGGCCCCGAACTAATGCTTCATGTGCAAAAATCGACTGATCACGTACGTCCACGATCGGCTGATAAGCGAAGGTGAAATCTAAATCCAGTTCTAAGGAGCTTTTGCATCCTTGGCAACCACTGGGCGAAGTCAATGAGTTCGGGAAAACGGTCACGTCGCACTCCAAATAGTTGGATATTATTTAGTTAATCCTGAACGTTGGAGTGAATAGTGAAATCACTCAGAGTGCCTTACTTAGCTTTCCACTGGAGAATCGGAGTGTAGCAGTCTATTGCTGATTATTTTTTGCAGCGCGGCAAATATGTGGTTTTTAGCCAAAAGTATAAGATGATGGTTTTCGGAGGGTGTTGGCACGCATTTTGTTAGTTTCCTCACGTTGTCCGATCTCGAAATATCCTGAAGGCGTAAATGGAGGGAACCAGGGATCGTAATTCGGATGAGTTCAGACAACACTAAGGGAGGGGCGATGGATATTCATTTGCCAAGCGGGCTAGGTGATCATGGTGCGCCAAGGTATTGAGAACCACTTACTAGCATTCTGCATCGCACGATTGCAGGGGAACCGCCATCTACTAGGACACGAATGGCATCTCAGCTCGACCTCGAACCTTTTTGAATCATTTAATAGATCCGCTTTGTGGGGGCCTTTCCTTCTTTAACTGCTCAGAATCGCCAGAGACTTTCGCTGCCTTAACCTCACGACGAGCGGCCATTAGCTCGTTGACCGCACATCGCTCACTCAGCGATGGGTTGGTACACCGCCAGAGCTGCCCTTTGACCACAAAGTATTGACCATCAGGCGTCGTTGCCTTCGACACGTGGAGGACTAGTCATGAACATCTTCGCTACCTGCAGCCGTCAGCCCTGGAACAAAGGAAAATTGGTTGGGCAGAAAGCTCCACTCCGACTGAGAGATATCTGGGCCATCCGGGGAAGGCTTCAAATTGCAGAACGAACCCGTGATCTTGCGCTCTTCGATATGGCCATCGACAGCAAGCTTCGGGCCTGCGACTTAACCACGCTCCGCGTGCGCGACGTCGCCCATGAACACAGGTGGCACGATGGTAACTACCAGAAAGACACCATGGGCAAACCACTTAACCCTCTGATCTCTGAGGACTTTTAAACCATGACCAAAATAAGCATTGCAGCGGCATCACCGACGAGTGATGTGGAAGCCGCGAAATTTCTTCACCAACGCTTCAAAATGTCCCTTATTGGCTCTCAGAAGAAACTTGCCATGGGTGATAAGGGCTTCTTCTATGCCGGTGGGCTCTATGGAAATGATCAGGTGCAACGCGAGAAAGAGATTCGCGACATCATCAGTTTCTTCCAGCTCAAAAAAATCGATTTGCTGATATTGGAAATTGATGATGATCAAGACTGGGGGGATCTGGATATGGCGAACCTCGGTCAGTACGCTATTCCAGCTCAGGAATTGTTGAACGCCCTGGATTCTTCTGCGGGACTTTATCAATAGCTCCTAGCTTATGGAAAGTAATCCCCGCAGCACACGCGGGGATTGAAACCATCTCACAGACCGGAATGGCTCCCTACATTTACCCTATCATTCAGAGTTTTCTGCAACCACTGAATCGCCACATGGATACCAAATCTGCTTGATGGCCGTAGTGCTGCCCCCGCCCCGGCATGGAGTGATGGTTGCCTGCGATTGAAGTTCGACACGCTGCAACTCTATAAGGACGACGTGCCAATCGTAAAAGTCCCATATTAGCTTGATGGTAAAAGTCCGAACCTGGAACGCTTCACGAAAGCGTATGCTGGCTAAGGTACAGGTGGTGCGCGATAACTCATTCCGAAACCAGGTACTACCACTATCATCAAAGTGGATGAGGTCATTGTCTTGCCGGAGAAGTAACAGTGCTAACCGATCTAGAGGCGCGCGTAGCGCTCAAAGAACTGATTGAAAAATACCTCAAGGGAAACGATCCCGATTACGACCGTCTGATCGAAATTGTTCAGGATCCTTCGCGGCAGGTTCCGATCAGAGGTGTGCTTGAGAACATTAGACGGTACAACAAGGTCCAGTACACGCAGCAGGAGCTAGAGCTGATCGACGACCTTTTGTACATGTATGGGTGAGACGAAGCGTGTTGGTTGCGGGCGAATGGTTGAAATATGCACGCCTTCGATCAGCGTCTACTCAAGCTTGGCGAGATCAACGCAAGCCGTTCGGCTCATTCTAGCCCCCATTCTGATATCTAGCATTACCCGATAGCTACCACTGATGACGGGCAGCTATCGACCCAGGCCGTGTGAAAACACCTGCAATTGTCTAATCTTCTGATCGTCTAGATCGTATCGAGGACGATCATGAAGCGATTCATTGAAGGCGAGGCCCGGACGCAAGTGACTCTGCTGCCGGAGTGCCTGGACGATTACGTAACTGAAGAAAATCCAGTCCGAGTGGTCGACGTTTTCGTCGATGAACTCGACCTGGGCGCACTTGGGTTTGAGGGCGTCGATCCTGCTGCAACGGGTCGTCCGGCCTATCATCCAGCGGTCTTGCTAAAGATCTATATCTACGGCTATCTCAATCGGATTCAGTCCAGCCGCCGGCTTGAGCGTGAGGCCGAGCGCAACGTCGAGTTGATGTGGCTAACGGGGCGTTTGGCCCCGGACTTCAAAACCATTGCCGACTTTCGCAAAGACAACGGCAAAGCCATTCGCAGCGTATGCCGCCAGTTCGTAGTTCTTTGCCGCAACCTCAATCTCTTCTCCCAGTCGATCATCGCCATCGACGGCAGCAAATTCAAAGCCGTCAATAATCGCGACCGCAACTTCACTCAGGGCAAAGTGAAGGCACGCATGCAGCAGATCGAGCAGAGTATTGATCGATATCTGGCGGCGATGGATTCGGCGGATCGGGCAACACCCGAAGTCGCCGAGGCCAAAGCAGAGCGGCTTAAAGAAAAGATAGAAACACTGAAAAAGCAGATGCAGAAACTCAAGGAAATCGAGGCGCAGCTCCACGAAAGTCCAGACCAGCAGATCTCCCTCACAGACCCAGATGCACGCTCAATGGCCACGAGCGGTCGAGGCACCGGAACGGTTGGCTACAACGTACAAACAGCTGTCGACGACAAACACCATCTGATCGTTGCCCACGAGGTGACCAACGTTGGTAATGATCGTGGGCAACTGAGCAATATGGCGAACCAGGCGCGTGAAGAAATCGAGGCTGAATCGCTAACGGTGGTGGCCGACCGAGGCTATTACAAAGGTCTGGAAATCCTTGCTTGCGAGCAAGCCGGCATCACTACCTTCGTACCGAAACCCCTCACATCTGGCAGCAAAGCCGAAGGCCGATTTGGTAAGCAGGACTTCATCTACCTTGCTGCATCGGACGAGTATCGATGCCCTGCGGGACAGTTACTGACCCGGCGGCATTCTTCGGTGGAAGACGGCATGCTTTTGCACTGTTATTGGTTCTCGGGCTGCCAGTCCTGCGCAATGCAGAAGCAGTGTACGACCGGTAAGGAGCGCCGGGTAAAGCGCTGGGAACATGAAGCCGTAGTCGATGCGATGCAGGTACGACTGGAAAATGATCCAACGATGATGAGGCGTCGCCGACAGACCGTTGAACATCCTTTTGGAACGCTCAAATACTGGATGGGAAGTACCCACTTCCTGACCAAAACCCTGCCGAAAGTGAGCACCGAGATGAGCCTTCATGTGCTCGCCTACAACCTCAAACGAATGATGAGCATCTTCGGCATCGCAGGACTGCTTGAGGCGATCAGGGCGTGAACCCAGCCGCTTGGCTCGCCCGTTAGTAGCCGATTGGGCCGCTGACGCGGCCCAATCGGCATTACAAACATCTATGTAGCTGACTAAGGTAATTCGCGCTTCCGCCCGCTTATTCCACAGGCAATCCTCGCGACTCTCAGTATTCGACGTATTCAGCGCGTTTTCACACGGCCTGGACCCATTGCTGCCGGTCGAGACGAGCAACAACCGGCCAAAAGCCACCAATGGTGGATGTCCAGCTACGGGATTGGAAAGGGGCGTAGGTCGGGCAGCTACGGTTATGTCGGACTACGTCCAATGATCATGGCGTGCAGAACCGCGCGGGTGTGATCGATAACCACACGCTTTATTAGTTCAAGCCGCTCCGCATCAACCTTATCCCAATTCAGTGAGGTGAGAGCAGTACGGCGCATCATCTGAAAGACTGCCAGTTGGCCGCTCAACGCCATTGATCTGATCCGCGTTTCATCATCGCTGGCCGCTCGCCCCAGCAAACGCCCAACAATTGCGGTTGTCACGGAAGAAATTGGCTCATTGAGGCGATTATTGATGATGTGAAAACCGGCCGCAGGCCCCTGGCCGCCTTGCCCGTGGGCAATGAATAGCTGCCATTCCAAGGAGTCTTGCGACTTGAACATGAAGTCCACGACACGCCCTTGTATCGCACAGAAGGCATCGATTAGGGCATCGTGACTCTCATTCTCCGCGAGCACCTGCTCGGCATCAGCGACCACCTGCGACATGTACTCCCACACGTGAGAAGCAATGTGCTCCGCGCACGCAAGGTACACACCTTCCTTGTTATCGAAGTAGTACCTCAACGCAGGGGCATTTACGCCAGCAGCGGCTGCAATATCGCGGGTTGATGCAGCCTCGAAACCCCGCTCGCCGAACAGCTTCAGCGCTGCAGCCACGATTCGAGCACGGGTATCTTCACCGCGTGCGTATCCCGCGCCATCTGGATGCCGATGCAGGGCACCTCTGAGTATCGAGCTCAATTGTTCTACTCGGAAGAAAAGAAATTTTATAACAGTTGAAGGGCGCCACGCTGATCGCCATCAGCGACAACTACGGCAATCGCCTGCACATCACCCGTGACATTCACGGGCGAATCAAACGCGTCGATAACGGCGCCGGTCGGGCCCTCCTCGTGCGATACGACCGCAAGCACATCGTCGCCATCGACTACCAGCAGTTCATCCCGGCTGACAATCTGGAAGACGCGTGGAGCACCATCCAGACCCTGGTCACCTACAGTTACGACGCCCAACACCGCCTGATCGAAGCCAAAAACGCTGCCGGCGAAGCCGAGCGTTATGCCTACAACGACCAGAACGTCATTCTTGAGCGGCAACTCGCCGGTGGCGCCAGTTTCTACTGGGAATGGGAAAGAGAAGGTAAATCGGCGCGCTGCATCCATCACTGGGCAAGCTTCTCGCAAATGGACGCGCATTACGCCTGGGATGACAAAGGCAGCGTCACGGTTACCAATGCTGACGGCAGCGAAGAGGTCTACACCCACGACGATAAGGCACGACTGGTTGCCAAGGTCGACCCGGACGGCGCGGAACACCTCAAGGCCTACGACGACAAGGGTCGCTTGATCGCCGAGAAAGATCCACTCGGCGCCGTTACCGAATACCAATACAACCAAGCAGGCCGGCTGGTCGCGGTCATTCCACCAGAAGACGCCCCAACCTCCTACGAGTACTACCATGGCTACGTTCGTGTGGTGAATCGTGGCCCGGCGAAGTGGATATATTGGCGCAACGACCAAGGCGATATCACCGAACAAATTGACCCGGACGGTAATTCAACCCACTACAACTATGACCGCCAGGGCCGTCTTCTAGAAATCCGTCATCCAGATGGAAGTCGTCATCAACTGGGCTGGAACAACCTCGGGCAACTGCTCGAAGAGCAACTGCCGGACGGTGGTCAGCGCAAGTACCGCTACGACGCGTTGGGCCGACAGATCACCCGTCAAGACGAAAGCGGCGCAATCACCCAATACCAATGGGATGCTGCCAACCGGCTCGCGCAAATCACCCTGCCCGGTGGCGCTACGCGCGCGTTCACTTACAACCCATACGGCCGCGTCACCGCCGAACGCGATGAACTGGGCCGAGTCACCCGCTACGAATATGCCGATAACCTGCACTTGGTCAGCCGCCGCATCAACCCGGACGGCAGCCAACTGCGCTACCGCTACGACAATGCGCGCCTGTTGCTCAGCGACATCGAAAACGAACGTGGCGAGCAGTATCACCTCGACTACTACCCGAACGGCCTGATCCAGCAGGAAACCGGCTTCGACGGTCGTCGTACCGCTTATGAATACGACCTTAATGGTCAGTTGCTGAAGAAAACCGAGTTCGGCGACGACGGTAACGAACTGATTACCGAGTACCAGCGCGATGCCGCTGGCCGCCTGCTGGTGAAAACCCTGGCCGATGGCGAGGAAATTCACTACAGCTACGACGCCCTCGGGCGCCTGGTGAACGTCGATGACGGAAACTGGCCGCTGGCCTACGAATACGACCTGCAAGACCGCCTGATCACCGAGCACCAAGGTTGGGGCACGCTGCGTTACGAGTACGACACCGTAGGCCAACTGAAGCACTGTCGCCTCCCGGACGGCAGCAAGCTTGATTATCACCACCAACGAGGCGGTCAACTGAGCAGCATCGACCTCAACGGTTCACGCCTGACCGCCCACCAGTTCAGCGCAGGTCGCGAACAGCAGCGTCAACAGGGTCTGTTGCTCAGCCAATACCAATACGACGAACAAGGCCGCCTCCAAGCTCACAGCGTTAGCCAGCAGGATCGCAATCTGTTTCAGCGTCGCTACGCTTACGATGCCAACGGTAACCTATCCGGCATTGATGACAGCCGTAAAGGCAGTCGCAGCTACCGCTACGACCCGCTCGACCGACTGATCAACGTACGCGGCACGACACCGGAAAGTTTTGCCCACGACCCAGCAGGCAACCTGCTCGGCCAAGGCGACCAGACGACCGCGAACCTTGCCAACGTCAAAGGCAACCGCCTGCTGATGCAGGGCGATCGCCATTACGACTACGACGCCTATGGCAATTTGAGCCGTGAGCGCCGCGGAACCGGGCAAAAGCTCGTCACCGAATACCGCTACGACTGCCAACACCGCCTCATCGGTGTCAGCCTCCCCAGCGGCAGCATCGCAAGCTACAAGTACGACGCCTTCGGCCGCCGTATCGCCAAAACCGTCGACGGTCAAACCACAGAGTTCCTGTGGCAAGGCGAACGCCTCATCGCCGAAAGCGCCGACAACCGTTATCGCAGCTACATCTACGAGCCGGGTAGCTTCAGACCTTTGGCGATGCTCGACGGTGAAGGCCCACTCAAAGCCGAGCCGTTCTACTACCAACTCGACCACCTCGGCACCCCACAGGAACTCACCGACTACAGCGGCGAAATCATGTGGTCGGCGAAATACCGCGCGTATGGCAACCTCGCCACTCTCGACGTTGCGGAAATCGACAACCCGCTGCGCTTCCAGGGTCAGTACTTCGATGCGGAAACGGGCTTACATTACAACCGGCATCGCTACTACAATCCTGGCACTGGACGGTATCTGACGCCGGATCCGATCAAGCTTGCAGGCGGGTTGAACAACTACCAGTACGTGCCTAACCCTACGGGGTGGGTGGATCCATTGGGGTTGGATAACTGTCCGGGAGCGGATGGGTGTAAGCCTCCATCAAGACTTGAGTCTCCTGAAACTGGCGCTAAGGTAAATGAAGGTGCACCGGATGCCCCGGGGCCTGAGAACGGTAAGAATCCAAAGTTCTTTAAAAAAGAGACAACATGGAAAGCCCGAGGCAAAGGAACTGGTAATGAATATAAGGTCTTCCAGCAAGACATTGACTGGGACATGGAAGTAGGAGGAAAGTCAAATTATCAACGAGCTAAGGAAGGTGGGTCTCCATTTGTGATGAAAGACGGTGTGCCGGAGCAATTGCAACTTCACCACTCTAGACAAAATGGTAAAGGCCCCCTCTTCGAACTGAGCCGAAAGACTCACCTTCAGACGAAGAAAGACAAGGGAGGCAAAGCAATTCACCCTTATGGAAGAAATAAAAACCCTGACGCACCTGTAGACAGAGAGCTATTTGACAAAGAGGTTCCTCAATATTGGAGGGATCGTGCAGCCGAGGTAAAAAAATGATACCCAAAGACTTAGTTAGCCTGATAGAACAGCAGCCAGACAGCATACATAGAACCGACAAGGACTTGGCTATAAGCGCCCTTGAAAAACTAGGAGTCTCTCCAGACAGCGAGTTCGGTAGTATTTATATAAATTACCTACCTGCTAATTTTAAGAGCTCTGTATCTGATGAGTACATTTGTGACGTATCCGAGCCTACAGAGCAGATCTTGATGGGTACCGAGTTCATTCACGACATGTGGGAGCTACCAGAAAATTACATAGGCTTCACCTCCTTGCAAGGTGAGGGAGGTTACTTGCTGGACAAAAATAGTGGTGGCGTTTGGGACTTCGACTTAGCTCAGCAAGAAGACTTCGTATCTGGCCTGATCCCTCCAAAATGGAGTGGATTTTTTGAGTTTATCAGGTGGTACCTTTCGCCAGCAGAATAAAGAAAATAGGACAGTTGTATTTTATATACACTCACGAAAACAACCCCGTTCCCTTTTTGCTTGCTGAATGGGAATGCATCTAGACAAGGTTCGGAAATTGCCCCGCCGAAACGATAGGCTCCCATAAACTTGCACGCTCCCACCGTCTCCAAGAAAAGGGGGAGCAGATTTATTAACTGCGCGGGAGCCGTATATGAAATTCGACTGGAATTCTTTCGGGATTGATCCAGCATCCTCAGTTGATTGCCATACGATTTCCCAAGTACAAAAACTACTTGGAGTAGCTTTCCCAAGTTCATTTTTGGATCTAGTCAAATACTCTGATGAAGCCATACCGGAAATATCTTCATTTTCATATGGCGACAAAGGGACTTGTATAAGCGAATTCTTTTCGTTCTCGCCTGATGTGACTCCGTATACCATCTCATGGTACTTAGGGGCAGGAAAACCTCCTGGGCTTCCTCAAGAAATGGTCCCTGTAGCAAGAGAGGCAGGTGGCTACTTGGTTTGCCTGAATTTCAAAACGTCCTCCATTGCTGTTGAGATTTTTGATCCGAGTTCAGGTGAAGCCTTCTTTGTTGCCTCAAACTTTGATGAGTTTGTATGTTCATGGAGTGATTAGAGAGCGGCGTTTAGGGATGGTCTGAAGTAGTCATTTGTTCTGGCTGACTTCGACCACCGCCGATTTTGAAAGTGGCGAGTCGATCCAAAACGCTGAGATCACTCATTCTGTTGATGCCGATCAAAAGCTGATCCACCCTGCCGATTGCAATTTGATCTAGAGTGGGTTGTTGAGCGAAATTTTTATGCCTCGTGCCCTACTTCTCGAAAGCTGAATTGGCGCAATCGAACACTTGGGTCAGTTTTCAGTCGGCGGAACAGCCTTTACTGGAGCAGTTTTCGGTCAGCGGCAACAAAGTACCCACTTCCTGACCAAAACCCTGCCGAAAGTGAGCACCGAGATGAGCCTTCATGTGCTCGCCTACAACCTCAAACGAATGATGAGCATCTTCGGCATCGCAGGACTGCTTGAGGCGATCAGGGCGTGAACCCAGCCGCTTGGCTCGCCCGTTAGTAGCCGATTGGGCCGCTGACGCGGCCCAATCGGCATTACAAACATCTATGTAGCTGACTAAGGTAATTCGCGCTTCCGCCCGCTTATTCCACAGGCAATCCTCGCGACTCTCAGTATTCGACGTATTCAGCGCGTTTTCACACGGCCTGGACCCATAGCAGCCATACGTGGATGACAGCTTCCGGCCCATAACAACCTGTACGACAGCTCTGCCAGACCTGACTCCATTGTTGTAAAGTACACAATCGACGGCGAAGCGAAAACTAAGCGCTTTCTAAACCAGAAGGGTGGTTAATTAAATGAAAGAACAGTTGGAGATTTTAAATTCCTTGGCCGCCCTCATTTATGAAGAGGCGCCGAACGCTTGTGAAGAAATTGTTTATAAAGCTGAGCTGGATTTAGATGAGGGTTGGGTTGAGTCCAGTTTTTCATACTCTAAAAATGGAGTTCGGCATTCGGATTTTTTATCCGATTCGTGTGAGGTGGGTGTGTCGGCGTTGGTTTCGAAGTTGAACGAGCACATGTTTCAGCATACGGGCGGTAGATGGCGTTGCTTTGTTATGAAATTTGACCGCGATTTTGAGGTTTCTACCGATTTTGAGTACTGAACAGGGGTAAATGGGGACAGATCACGTTTTCTGTGCCCCAACTTCATCAAGTAAAGAAGCTAACCGTTGTGCTTTTTAGTCCCTGCGCTTTGCTTCACTCCTACATTGCCTCGTTTGTGAGCGCACTCAGTATCGATTAGCTAAAAATGCATTTCTAATGTGTTCTACTTTACAAGTCAGCAGCCTCATATCAGGGCTTCGACAGGCAGCAATTGGCCGTTCTCTGCCGGTCGTCATTCCCACGTGCGCTGGTCAAGTCGGCTGCAAATGACTGGTCAGTTGTGATGCAGATGGGGGGGCAAGTCCGTGCAACTCCAAAAGCCCAGCCGCCCGCTGGGCTTTTTACTGCCCGCTCATCTGCTCAGTCGCACACTTTTCACCTGCCAAATTCAAACTATTACGGCCCAGAAAAGCTGGACCTTATTGGTGAGGTGGGTATGTCTACCGATTCGAGTTTTCAAAACCAAACACAAGGTTCTGTTCCATCCAAGCCTGAGCCAGGTTCAGATGAGCCGACGCTAGATCCAGACGATCCGAACAAATACGATCCGTTGAAAAATCCAAGCGATGATCGTCCAGAAGACTGGAAAGATCCTGGTGAGAGGACTACCCCAGAGGCGGATGAACAGACACCGCTTTCAGACGATAGGAGATAGGAGAGAAAGCCCGGCCAGTGAGCCGGGTTTTTCTTCTCCGTTCGTCCACTGCGCTGCACTTGTAACGCTTTGCCGTTTCTCATGTTCAAGCACGGACATCCCGCGCATGAGTACGGAGGTTCAGCATGGACATTGACGAGAACGCACCTGGCAACAAATCACAGCAGCCCGAAACGCGCACGACGGACAACGAAACCGGCCATGACCCCAAGAGGGACGAGCCCGAAGTTCCGCTGCCTCCAGACGACGAGGCTCCTGTCGACGAAGACATGACTGACGTGGATGCAAATAACTCGGTGTCGTGTGAGCATCCAGAAGCTGGACAGAGCGGTCGAGTCGATAACCCTGACGCCGACCCACAGATGGACGATCAGGACGAAAACGATAAGGAAGCTCGCGGTATGCCTGCGAGTGACCCTGAATCAGGTGCCTGAATTAGTTCGGATGATTTCCGATGCCCGCTCAACGCGGGCTTTTTTACGCCTCGAGTTTACCTGTAGCCAGGGCCGCCCTTGGGGAGGCCTTGACGTCGATGGCCGGATAGTGCGACGTACGGAATCAACAACCGGCAGCCCCCGCACCCTGACCTCACATGCTTTCGGGGTGGTGCGAGACGGGATCAGCGAGACCGATGCAATAGGGCGTCGGCGCCGTGAACGTCTTCGGCAGACAGCGGGATTTAGAGCAGTGAATAGCCGCTGGGTTCGTACACGCGTCTAATGCCTGCTTTTGGCCGAAAACAGCCCCTCCGGGCATGGAGGCATCAAACTAGGCCCCTGCATCCCCAAGGCGATCCTGATTTTCACCGCATTCCTGCCCCAGTCCGTCGACCCGACCCGCTCGATGACACCGCAATTTGCACTGCTCGGCGCGTTGTTCCTGATGCTGGAATGGATCGCCATCAGCGCCTACGCCGCAGGTAACGGCTCGTAAAAGGGAGTTGGCAACCCGGGTAAGCATCCGTATATTCGGATATCCATATATGCGAGCCTTCAGCGATGAGCCCACTCCCCTCTCCCACCAAAGTTCTTTTCATGTGCACCGCCAACAGCTGCCGCAGCGTGTTGAGCGAAGCGCTGTTCAATCATTTGGCGCCCGAAGGTTTTGAGGCAGTGAGTTCTGGCAGTTTCCCCAGTGGCCGGCTCAATCCCCAAGCCGTGCAAACACTGCACAACCTCGGCGTCTCGACCGAAGGCCTCTACAGCAAAGACTCTTCGGTGTTCGCCGACTCTCCGCCCGATATCGTCATCACCGTGTGCGACAAAGCCGCCGGGGAAGCGTGCCCGGTGTATTTCGGTCCAGCGATCAAAAGCCACTGGGGACTGGCCGATCCGTCGGAGGTGCATGGCAACGAGCAGGAGATTCAGGCTGCGTTCGACAGCACCGTCGAGACGATCAAGCAACGGTTTGCAGCCTTCTTCGCGCTGGACCTGAAAAACCTTTCGGACGCCGAACTGAAAACCGAACTGGACCGCATCGGAGCCCTGTGATGAACGACGACCTGCCCAATCTCGATCTTGACCTGCTGACGCTTTCAACCGAAAGCACCCACAAACCGCGCATCCTGCTGCTCTACGGTTCCACGCGCGAGCGCTCGTTCAGTCGCTTGTTGACTGAGGAAGCCGCGCGAATTCTGCGTCTGCTGGGGGCCGAAACGGTGATTTTCGATCCTTCCGGTCTTCCCCTTCCTGACGATGCGCCCAGCGACCATCCCAAAGTTCAGCAACTGCGCGATCTGGTGCTCTGGTCCGAAGGCCAGGTCTGGTGTTCGCCGGAACGCCACGGTTCGATGTCGGCGGTGTTCAAGGCGCAAATCGACTGGATCCCGCTGACGATGGGCGCGGTTCGTCCGACCCAAGGCAAAACCCTGGCGGTGATGCAGGTCTGTGGCGGTTCCCAGTCGTTCAACACGGTCAATCAACTGCGCGTGCTGGGCCGCTGGATGCGGATGTTGACCATCCCTAATCAATCGTCGGTGCCCAAGGCTTTCATGGAATTCGACGAGGCTGGCCGGATGAAGCCTTCGGCGTACTACGACCGCGTGGTGGATGTGATGGAAGAACTGATGAAGTTCACCGTGCTGGTGCGTGGCCGCGAGGAGTTTTTGGTGGACCGTTATTCGGAACGCAAAGAGAGCGCTGAGGAGCTGTCGAAGCGAGTCAATCAACGCTCGATCTGAGGCCGCGGAATTCTCTGTCGATTTTCCGGTGGAGGCGTGGCTCATCGCGTCTTATGCTCAGCTCATGAACCTACAAAACGCTGTGCTGCCGCCCCACGCCGAGATGGTTCGCGCCATGCTCGAACGAGACACCGCCTACGAGGGGGTGTTCTTTACTGCCGTGAAGACCACCGGGATCTTCTGCCGCCCCAGTTGCACGGCGCGTAAACCCAAGCCGGAGAACGTCGAGTTCTTCGCCCATGCCGATGAGTGCATGTCGGCGGGTTATCGCGCGTGTCTGCGCTGCAAGCCGCTGGACGCTGCCGCCATTGCGCCGGACTGGGTGCAGGCGCTGCTCAAGTCGGTGGACGCCGATCCCGAGATGCGCTGGACCGATGCCCAACTCGTCGCCGAGGGCATTGAACCGCTGAAACTGCGCCGCTGGTTCAAGCAGCATTTCGGCATGACCTTCCACGCCTGGCTGCGCACCCGGCGCCTGGGCATGGCGTTGGGCGGTATCAAACAGGGCGATTCCATCGACAACGCGGCGTTCGACTCGGGCTACGAATCCCTGAGCGGTTTTCGCGATGCGTTTCAAAAATCCTTCCACATCACGCCGGGCCGTGCGGCCAACAGTGAGCCGCTGCTGTTCACGCGCCTGACCACGCCGCTGGGGCCGATGATCGCCATGGCCGAACGCCGTGGGCTGGTGCTGCTGGAGTTCCTCGATCGACCGGCGCTGACCCGGGAAGTCGAAGAACTGCAGAACCGTTATGGCTATGCCGTGGCGCCGGGGCACAACGCCCATTTGCAGCAGATTGAAGCGGAACTTGCGCAGTATTTCGCCGGCAAACTCACCGAGTTCACCGTGCCGCTGCACTTGCCCGGCAGCGAATTCGCGCGGCAGGTCTGGGCCGAACTGGCGAAGATTCCGTACGGAAAAACCAGCACTTACGGCGCCATTGCCGCGACGTTGGGCAAACCCGGCGCCAGTCGCGCCGTGGGCCTGGCCAACGGGCACAACCGGCTTTCGATTGTGTTGCCCTGCCACCGGGTGATCGGTGCAGACGGCTCGTTGACGGGCTATGGTGGAGGACAACCGCGCAAGGCGTTTTTGCTCAGGCTGGAAAAAGCCGCCGTGCAGGTGACCGAACAACTCGCTTTCTGATCCCCTGGTTTTCTGCAAAAAGTCATAAGGAAGGACAATCGATGGACACGCAATTTCATCAACTGCACCACGACGGCCTGCTGATCCTCACCAACGTTGCCGATGCCACCGGGGCGCGCATCGTCGAGCAACTGGGCTGCAAAGCCGTGGCCACCAGCAGCGCGGCGGTGGCCTGGGCGCATGGGTATGCGGACGGCAATGCCCTGCCGCTTGAACGCCTGATATCTACCGTTGAATCCATCGCCCGGGTGATTTCGGTGCCGTTGTCTATCGACATCGAGGCCGGTTATTCCGATGACCTGGCGCGGGTGGCCGAAGTCGTCGACGCAGTGATCGCGGCCGGTGCGGTCGGGATCAATATCGAGGACGGTGCCTCTGCGCCGGAGTTGCTGGCACGCAAGATCGAAGTCGCCCGCGAGGTTGCCAATCGGCGCAAGGTGAAGCTGTTCATCAATGCCCGCACCGACGTGTACCTCAGGGGTTTGGTGCCTGCCGAAGATCGCGTCGCCGAAACGCTCAAGCGCGCCGCGTTGTATCAGGCGTCGGGTGCTGACGGGCTGTTTGCGGCGGGCGTCACGGCGGAGTACGAAATCAAGGCGCTGTGCCAGGGCACGACACTGCCGGTCAACGTACTCGGGCTGCCGGGTTTGCCGTCGCCTGAAGCGCTGCAAGCCCTCGGCGTGCGGCGCCTGAGTGCCGGTTCGGGCATCGCCGAGTTTCTGTATGGCGCCATGGCGTCCTTGGCCAAAGGGTTTCTGGAGACGGGCAAACTGGATAGCAGTGACCTTAAGGCCTTCACGTACGGGGAAATCAACGCCCTGCTCAAAACGGCCGGGAATACTTGATCACCATGCCCGATCCCTATCTGCCTGCGACTAAGTTTCTGTCATCGATCGATGAAGACTGGCGGCGCCACATCGCCGCTATCGGACCGTGCCTGCACCAACCCCACGCGGCTCGCGATCCGTATGAGTCGCTGGTGCGGGCGATTGCCTATCAGCAACTGCACGCCAAGGCGGGGGATGCGATCGTCGGTCGGCTGCTGGCGTTGTATCCGTCGACGGCGTTTCCAAGGCCGGAACAGATTCTGGCGACAGGGTTTGATCAGTTGCGCAGTTGCGGGTTTTCCGGGGGCAAGATTGCGACCATTCAGGGGATTGCGCAGGCGTCTTTGGACGGTGTGGTGCCAGATTACGCAACGGCTTTGGCGATGGACGATGAGGCGCTGATTGAGCGGTTGATCACCTTGCGCGGGGTTGGGCGCTGGACGGTCGAAATGCTGCTGATTTACAGCCTGGAGCGCCCGGATATTTTGCCGGCGGATGACTTCGGGGTGCGTGAGGGGTATCGGCGGCTGAAGGGGCTGGAAGTGCAGCCGACGCGCAAACAGATGGTTGAGATCGGCTTGGCGTGGAGCCCGTATCGGACGGTGGCTTCCTGGTATTTGTGGCGGATGACCGGCAAGTAGACCGCGTCATCGTTCATCGCCAACAGGCTGGCTCCCACACTGGAGCTCGAGTGTTCACAAAACCCCTGTGGGAGCGAGCCTGCTCGCGATGGCGATTTCACACTCACCCCATCACTCAAAGCCAATCACAACCCGGATTTCAACCGAGTAAACGCCCGAATCAGCGCGCGGTTGAACGCCTTGCCATTGTCATTCTTGCTATACAACGAAGCCCGCACCTGCGCCGACGGGTACGTCCCCGGATCATTGCGGATCGCCGGATCGATCAACCCGTCCGCCGCCGTGATCGCATTGGCGTAGTGAATGGTGTCGGTGATCGGCGCAATCACCTCGGGGGTCATCAGGTAATCCATCAACGCCAGCCCGGCCTCGGGGTGCGGTGCATCCTTGGGAATGACCATGGCGTCAAACCAGATCAACGTGCCCTCCTTCGGTATCCGGTAACTGAGCTTGAACGGTTTGTTCGCCGCCTCGGCCTGACCGGCGGCGATGGCGACGTTGCCGTTCCACGACATCGCCACGCAGGTGTTGCCATTGGCCAGGTCGCTGATGTTCAGGTCATTGTCGAAGTAGCGGATGTACGGCCGGATCTTCGCCAGTTGTTGCTCGGCCAACTTCAGGTCATCAAGGTTCTGGCGGTTGATGTCCAGCCCCATGTACTTCATGACCGCGGCAAATACCTCGTTGGGATCGTTGAGCAGACTGACCCCGCAATCGGCAAATTTCGATACCACCGCCGGGTCGAACAGCATCGCCCAACTGTCCCGTGGCGCGTCTGGCAAGCGCTGTTTGATCGCCTCTTCCTGATAGCCGACCCCGGTGGTGCCCCAAGCGTAGATCCCGGCGTAACGATTGCCCGGATCGAACGCCGCCATGTGTTGGCGGAACTCTTCCCCGACGCCGGCAAAGTGCGGCAATTGTTGCAGGTTCAATGTTTGAATCGCGCCGCTCTGGATCGCCCGGGACAGGTGTTGCCCCGCCGTCAGCACCAGGTCATAACCACTGTGACCGGTCAGCAGTTTGGTCTCCGCCGTTTCCAGGGAGTCGAAGTGATCGACCACCACATGGATGCCGGTTTTCTTCTCGAAATGGGTCAGGGTATCCGGGGCCAGGTACTCGCCCCAGATGTACAGGTTCACCACCGGTTTCGCGGTGTCGGCGGCCTGCACACACCAGGGTGCAAGCACCAGCAGTAACGCTTGAGTCAGTTTGTGCAGGCCCATGATTACGCTCCCTGTTTGTTGCGGGCAGGCGCCGCGTACTGCGGCATGGTGATGCACGCGACATTGCCACCGCCGAGGAGGATTTCCCGAGAGTTTTCGATGCCGACAATTTTGTGTTTCGGGAACAACTCAGCCAGCGTCGCTTGCGCCGCCTGATCGTGGCGATCACCAAACAGCGGCACCACGATTGAAGTGTTGCCGGCGTAGTAATTGATGTACGACGCACAGATCTGGGTCCCGGCCTGACGGGTATGGGTGCTGTCCTGCTGGTCCAGGCCTTCGGCCTCTTCAGCGGTCCATTCCAGCACATCCGGTTGCGGCAATTTGTGCACGGTCAACTCGCGGCCACGGCTGTCGCGGGTGCTGCGCAGAATGTCGTAGGCCTCTTGGTAGATTTCCCACTGCGGGTCATCGCAATTATCGGTCCATTGCAGCACCACTTCACCGGGACGCACGAAGCACGCGAGGTCGTCGACGTGGCCGTCGGTTTCGTCGAACTTGCAACCTCGTGGCAGCCAGATGATTTGCTCGGCGCCGAGGTAATCGGTCAGGCGGCGGGTGACTTCTTCCTTGCCCAGATGCTGGTTGCGATTGCGGTTGAGCAGGCACTGTTCGGTGGTGAGAATGCTGCCCTGGCCGTCACTCTGGATCCCGCCCAATTCGGCAATCAACGGTGCGCGGTAACGGTCGAAGCGTTCGATTTCGAGGATTTTGCTGGCGATCTGATCGTCCTTGTCCCACGGGTAGTACAAGCCACCGTCGAGACCGCCATAGGCGTTGAACTCGAAGTCGACGCCACGCACTTCACCGCTGTCGTCGTTGACCACAAAACACGGGCCACTGTCGCGGAACCAGGTGTCATTGCAGGTCATTTCCACCACGCGAACCTGAGGCGGCAACTGGCGGCGAGCGGTGGCGAATTGTGCGGCGGAAGCACACACCGTCACCGGTTCGCTCTGGGCAATGGCGGTGACGATTTGCACCCAGACTTTCTGAGCAGGCTTGGCGCCGTTGCGCCAGACGTCGGTGCGCTCCGGCCAGCCGAGCCAGCAACCAGCCTTGGTTTCGAATTCGCCAGGCAGGCGGAAGCCGTCGAGTTTCGGGGTGGAATCGAGCAAACGTGCCATGGTCAGACCTCATCAGCGGGAATTGGAATGACCACAGGCTAAGGTCGTCGGCGCCCTCCTCGCCAACGATGATTATTTCGGAATACTTGAATTCAACTCATCAATCGATCAGCTGATCGTTGAACCATTCCAGCATCTGCGCCACGGCCGGACGCTCCAGGCGCACCCGCTCACACACCAGCGCGTATTGTCCGAGCGCGGTCATGCTGGCGGTGAAGGGCCGGACCAGCCGACCGCTGAGCAGGTCTTCCTGAGCCGTCAGATTGTCGCCCATGGCCACGCCCTGCCCTTGCACCGCCGCTTCCAGTGCCAGGCCGGCATGGGCGAAATACAGTTGCCGCTGGGGCCGCTGATCACCGGCATGGCTGGTGAGCCATGCGGTCCAGGTCTTGCCGTCCTGATCGTCGTGGAGCAAGCAGTGGCGCGCCAGGTCCTTTGGGGTTTTCAACGTGCCCTGGTTGAACAGGCCGGGGCTGCACACCGGGAAGAATTGCAGCGCCGGTAAAGGCCGGACGAAGTACGCGCTGCTGTCGACCGGGCCCGTGCCGTAGGTGATCGCCAGGTCGATGTCTTCCCCCGGCGCCGTGGCGTCGATCGGTTGTTCGTAAAGGTGCAGCGTGATGTGCGGGTAGCGCGCGTAGAAGTCCGTGAGGCGACTCATCAGCCACTTTTGCGCGAGCTCGGCGGTGACCGCCAGGCGCAATACCGCCAGCGA
Source organism: Pseudomonas sp. 31-12 (assembly GCF_003151075.1). Lineage (NCBI taxonomy): Bacteria > Pseudomonadati > Pseudomonadota > Gammaproteobacteria > Pseudomonadales > Pseudomonadaceae > Pseudomonas > Pseudomonas sp. 31-12. The sequence continues at coordinate 3,038,051 of NZ_CP029482.1, read as the reverse complement.
TGACGGGTCACGCAATTCATCGCAGGCTTCGCCGATCAGTTCGAAAGCTTGCTGCAGGCTTTGCATCAACCGGCCCGCGGCCATGGTCGGGCGTATTTGTCGGCCCTCGCGGATGAACAGCGAAACGCCCAGGTGCTCTTCGAGCTGGCGGATCTGATGGCTGACGGCACTGTCGGTGACGCACAACTCGGCGGCGGCCCGGCCGAAATGGGCGTGACGGGCGGCGCATTCGAAGGTTCTGAGTGCTGCTAAGGAAGGCAGTCGTCGCATGAATTCAGCCCCGGTGATGAAGGCGACCATGCTGCCTTGGCCATGGGTGGCCGTCCAGCGGGACCGCGTTATCGTTCATCGCGGGCAAGCCCGCTCCCACAGGGGATTTGTGAACGACACAGATCAACTGTGGGAGCGAGCCTGCTCGCGATGGGGCCGGCACATTCACCACAAATCCAACAGCTCATCACCCACCCTTATCCACCATGACATCCCCCAAAACCCGGCGCATGTTGGTGTCTCAACCGGAGGGATTCGTCATGCTCAACGCACTCAAACAGATTAACTCAACCTCAGCCTTCAACCGCTGGGCCGGCTTCGAAGTGACCGCAGCCGCAAGCGGCGAAGCCGAACTGACCCTGGCCTTTCGCGAAGCCGACATGGCGCAATACGCCGGTTTCCTGCACGCCGGGCTGATCGGCGCGCTGCTCGACACGGCCTGCGGATTCGCCGCCGGGACGGTCGCCGGCAACGTGCTGGCCTCGCACTTTTCGGTCAACTGCCTGGCACCCGCCGTCGGTGAAGTGTTCATCGCTAGGGGCCGCGTGGTGAAGGCCGGCAAGAAGCAGGTGTTCGCCCGCGCCGAGCTGTTCGCGCAAACCGGTGACCAGTTGAAACTGGTGGCGACCGGCGATGCGATTCTGGTGCCGGTCGAAGCTCGCTGACGGTCTAGGCTGTCTTGGGTAAACCCAACCCTCGTCGGAGGTTCCCATGCAGCTCGAAGGTTCCTGCCATTGCGGCGCTGTGTCGTTCCGTTTGACCAGCGCCCACCCCTACCCGTATCAGCGTTGCTACTGCTCGATCTGCCGCAAGACCCAGGGCGGTGGCGGTTACTCGATCAATATTGCCGGTGATGCCGCCAGCCTGAAGGTTCGCGGACGCAAGCACGTCGCGGTCTACCATGCGCAACTGAAAAACGAAGGCGACAAGCGCGCTCACCGCAGCAACCTCGGCCGGCATTTCTGCTCGGTCTGCGGCTCGTGCCTGTGGGTGTATAGCCCCGAATGGCCGGAGCTGATTCACCCGTTTGCATCGGCCATCGACACCCCGCTGCCGGTGCCGCCGGAACACACGCACTTGTTGCTCGACTCAAAGGCGCCGTGGGTGGAAGTCAGCATGCGTCCCGGGGACAAGCAGTTCGACGTCTATCCCGAAGAGTCCATTGCCGACTGGCATGAACGCCTGGGTTTGAGCCGCTGAAGCTGCTTCACAGTCTTTGACAGTTTCCCGACAAAGCTCTCAAAGATTGCCGGCCGGCAGCCGCCTAGCATGGGCGCATCCAACCTCCCCTCGGGTGTTCCCATGCTACGTTCGCTGTGTCTGTCGTTGCCTTCGCTTTGCCTGCTGTTTCCCGCCGATTCATTACACGCCGAAGACTGGCGCTACACCTTGCGCGCCGGTGCCGCCAGCGTGCCGCGTTACAGCGGCAGCGATGAGCGCGTGGTGGCGCCGCTGCTGGGCGCCAAGGTGGTCAGCCCGTATGGAGTCTTTCTGGGCACGGAAAAGGGATTGGGCTGGGTGTTTGATGAAGAAGACTTCGGTCTGAGCGTGTACATCGGCGCGAGCGATGTGCGCAAGGATCGCAAGACCGGATTCAAAGGCTCGGATGAGCTTAACGGCATGGGCTCGATCAAGTCGCGGCCGGCGCTGGGGCTGGACGGGACTTACAATATGGGCCCGATCATTCTCGGTGCCAGTTTTGAACATGCGCTGGAAAAGGACGATGACGATCACGACACCGGCTCGTCCTGGAATCGCCTGAAGCTGAGCATCAGCGCGCCGTTTTATGAGGGCGACTATGGCAAGGTCGTGGGCAGCCTGAACAGTCAGTTTGGTGATGGTAATTACGTGCGCACCTGGTATGGCGTCAGTGCGGCGCAGGCTTCACGCAGTCAGTTCAGGGCGCATGACACTCATGGTGGGCTGGTGAGTCGCGGGGCGGAGTTGAGCTGGTCATTGCCGATCGATGATCAGTGGAGTGTTTCGACGGTGCTGGCGGTGCAGTATCTGGCGGGTGATGCGGCGGACAGTCCGATTGTTGAGCGCAGGCTGCAGACCTCTTTGGCTGGGCAGTTTGTGTACACCTTCTGATAATGCGGTGTTGCTGATGACCTCTTCGCGGGCAAGCCCGCTCCCACAGGACCGAGTCGTTCGCATAATTTGTGGACGACTCGATCCTGTGGGAGCGTGGCTTGCCCGCGATAGGGCCCGCAAGAACCACATCATTAATCCAGATGCGCCCAGGTCATGCGAAACGACGCCCCGCCCCACGGTGAATCCGCCACTTCCACTTGCCCGCCATGGGATTGCGACACCCGCCGCACCAATGCCAACCCCAAACCAAACCCGCCCGTGCGGCGATCACGGCTGGCGTCCAGGCGGGAGAACGGTTCGAAGATTTTCTCGCGTCCGTCCACCGGCACGCCGGGGCCATCATCGTTGACCCGCACTTCGTAGTGATCACCGGTACGGACCAACGACACTTCAACTCGCTCATCGGCGTAACGAATGGCATTGCGCAGCAGGTTGATCACCGCGCGGGCCATGAAACGCGGCTCGATGCGCACCTCATCGACCTGACACTCGACGATCAACAACTGAACCCCGGCGGCCTCGGCCTCCAGGGCCACACTGCCGACCACGCTGTCCAGCCAACTGTTGGCCTGGATGTTTTCCCGGGTGATGACCGTGGCACCGCGTTCAAGGCTGGCATAGGTCAGCAGCTCGGAGACCATTTCTTCCAGCTCACCAAGGTCGGCGTACATGTCGGCAATCAGTTCGCGGTTCTGGGTTGGATCGGGTTGTTGTTTGAGTTGGTCCAGTTCAAACGACAACCGGGCAATCGGCGTACGCAATTCATGGGACACCGCGTTGGTCAGCTCGCGCTGGTTGGCGATCAAGCCTTCGATGCGCGCCGCCATCAGGTTGAAGTGCTCGGAGAGGTCACGAATGTTCGAGCGCTTGGACAGCTGAATCCGCGACGACAGGTCGTTATCACCAAAACGTTCGGCCGCCAGGCGCAGTTTCTCCAGGTCGAGCCAGTGCGGACGAACCCAGAACATCAACACAAAACCGATCATCACCGCGATCATCAGGTACGCCGCGGCAATGTAGAACGGCATCAGGCTGGGCTCGGCCGGCAGCTTGATGCTGAGCAACTGAGAACCTTCGTCAATGCGCGAGATGAACTGCGTGTACTTGTCGCGAATCACCAGCAGCCCCAGGGCCAACTCGGCTTTCTCCTGATCGGTCAGGGCCAGTTGACTGCTCTCGACCAACGTCAGGCCCAAGCCATAGTGGGGGCGCACCGCTTCCAGTTGTTGCTCCCGGTCCGAACCGTCCAGATCGCGCAACTGCTCGGCCAGCGACCAGGCCTGGCCACGCACCGCCTCGCGGTTGTAGCTCTGCATCTGACCGTCGAGCAGCGCATCGAACGTGCGCTCGACGGTTTGCAGCCCCAGGACCAGGCCAACGGTCATCACCAGAAACAGCCCAAGAAATAACCGCAGCATTTACAGCTCCCACGCAAACGGATTGAACAGGTAACCCTTGCCCCAGATGGTCTTGATGCACACTGGTTCGCGCGGGTTGTCCTTGAGCTTGCCGCGCAATTTGCTGATGTAGACGTCGACACTGCGGTTGAGACCGTCGAAGGCAATCCCGCGCATGCGGTTGAGGATGTCATCGCGAGACAGTGTCTTGCCGGCTGCGCTGGCCAGCAACCACAGCAGTTCGAATTCCATGGTGGTCATGTCAATGACCTCGCCCGCCAGCCGCACTTCGCGGCAGCTGCGGTCGATGTTCAGGTTGCCGAACTCCAGGGCATTGCACACGTTGCTGTCCGGGGTCTGACGGCGTTGCAAGGCACGCAGGCGGGCCAGCAGCACCGGCGGCTTGATCGGTTTGATCACATAGTCGTCGGCGCCAGACTCAAGGCCGAGGATGTGATCGAGATCGTCTTCCTTGGCCGTTAGAATGACGATCGGCGTATCGGACACGCTGCGGATCGCGCGGCACACGTGCAGCCCGCTCTGCCCCGGCAGCATCAGGTCGAGCACGACAACTTTCGGTTTGAATTCGAGGAAGGCGGCCAGCGCGAGGTCACCGCGGTGCACTTGGCGGACCTCAAAGCCATGTTGGGACAGAAAATGCGCGATCAACCCGGCGAGCTTCTCATCGTCTTCCACCAGCAATACTTTGCCAAAACCCAGGTTATCCATAACGACCGTCTGCTGCCCCTTGTGTGAAGTGGGCGGCATTATGGCGCCAATCGGTGACAGGACGGTGATGACGGGCAGCAAAAACCGGCCTCAAGGGCCGGTTTTTGGCGATGTTTCATACTCTTAAGAGTTTTTAACAGTTTGTAAGATCTTATAACTACGCTGCGGCCGGGACACCACTGTGAAAGCGAAACTCCACGTCCGGTGACTCGATCAGTTCCTGCTCGGCAGCGCGGACCTTGTCGATCACCTGGGCAATGTCCTTGGCATCACCGTACTGGTAAGCCAGTTTCAGATAACCCTGGAAATGCCGCGCTTCGCTTTTCAACAAGCCGAAATAGAACTTGCCCAGTTCTTCGTCCAGATGCGGCACCAGCGCCTCGAAACGCTCACAACTGCGGGCCTCGATGAAAGCGCCAACCACCAGCGTGTCCACCAGTTTGACCGGCTCGTGGCTGCGCACCACTTTGCGCAGGCCCGAGGCGTAACGCCCGGCGGACAGTTGACGCAACTCGATCTTGCGCTTTTTCATCAGGCGCATGACCTGCTCGTGGTGCACCAGCTCTTCCCGGGCCAGGCGCGACATCAGGTTGATCAGGTCGACGTGGGAGTGATACTTGGCGATCAGGCTCAACGCCGTGCTGGCCGCCTTGAACTCACAGTTCTTGTGGTCGATCAGCAGGGTTTCCTGATCGGCAAGCGCGGCCTGGACCCAGCCATCGGGGGTGCGGCAGCCGAGGAACTCGTGAATTTCGGGAAGGATCATGGGGCTCACGGAATAAAAAGGTATAAATCGAAGGGCGCCGATTATACCGGCCTGCCGCAAGACCACCAGTCGCCACCGTTGATATGCATCAAGTACCGGTTTGGCGGCGAAGAACTATAGTTGTCCAACGCAGTATTTTTTTACCTTCCTGGAGATCCCGATCATGCAAGCCATTCGCAGCATCCTGGTGGTCATCGAACCCGAACACTCGGAAAGCCTGGCGCTCAAACGGGCCAAACTGATTGCCGGCGTGACCCAGGCGCATCTGCACTTGCTGGTGTGCGATCGCAAGCATGACCATAGCGGCATGCTGGGCGTGCTCAAGGCAGCCTTGATCGAGGACGGTTATAGCGTCACCACCGAGCAGGCCTGGAATGAGAGCCTGCACGAAACCATCGTCGATGTGCAGCAGGCGGAAGGCTGCGGACTGGTGGTCAAACAGCACTACCCCGACAGCCCGCTGAAAAAAGCCCTGCTGACCCCGGCGGACTGGAAATTGCTGCGTTATTGCCCGACCCCGGTGCTGCTGGTGAAAACCTCGAAACCGTGGACCGGCGGCGTGATTCTGGCGGCCATTGATGTCGGCAATACCGATGGCGAGCACCGCACCTTGCACGCCACCATCGTCGATCACGGTTACGACATCGCCAGCCTGGCCAAGGCCCATCTGCATGTGGTCAGCGCCCATCCGTCACCGATGCTGTCGGCGGCGGACCCGACGTTACAGCTCAGCGAAACCATCGAGGCGCGTTATCGCGAACAGTGCAAATCGTTCCAGGCCGAGTTTGATATCGACGACGAACACCTGCACATCGAGGAAGGTCCGGCGGATGTGTTGATTCCGTACATGGTCCACAAGCTTCAGGCGGCGGTGACGGTGATTGGGACGGTCGCGCGGTCAGGGTTGTCCGGAGCGTTGATCGGGAATACGGCGGAGGTGGTGCTGGATGCGGTGGAGAGCGATGTGCTGGTGCTGAAGCCGGATACGATCATGGACCATCTGGAGGAGATTGTGACTCAGCATTGAGACAGGCGGTGCCCCTGTGGCGAGGGGATTTATCCCCGTTCGGCGATGCAGTCGCCGCAAAACCGACGCACACGGTATGTCTGATCCATCCGGGTGCCTGATTTTGGGGTTGCTTCGCAACCCAACGGGGATAAATCCCCTCACCACAGGTTATGTGTTCAGCCGCCGAACGCATCCCGGAGGAAACCGGGGGCGATGTAGCGCTGGTAATGCGCCTCCGACAGCAAAAAGAATTCCCGATCAATGGCATCGCGCAGTTCCGGCAGGTTCCAGTCGCGAAACTCCGGCATCAGCACCATCCCGTAGGCTTCCAGGTTGTTGATCACCCGCGCCCCCCGGGCAATCAGCTGATACGCCCAGCAATATTCCGACTGATGCGGCACAAAGCGAATCTTGCGCTGCTCCAGCTGCAGGCGCAGGCGCTGGGGGTCGAAAACTTCCAGTTTGCTGGCCATCACCTGGGATAGCAGCTGCTCAAGACGCAGCCACACCGCGCGCTTCTCCTCCTCGTTGTAACCATTCCAGTTGATCACTTCATGGTGGAAACGCTTGCAACCACGGCACACCAGATCACCGTAAACAGTGGAACAGAGGCCGACGCAGGGGGTCTTGATGGTCTGATTGGGCATAGGTAGGCAAAACACGGGAAAGCAGAACAGGCCGGCATGTTAGCCCTTTGTCTAACATTGATCACCCCTCAATCTTGAGGGGCTAACTTACCTTTAATTTTTTTTTGCCGTAGAATCAGCCAGCCTTTTAAGGCGCCAATGTCCGTTAGAAGCTGTTTTCAAAGCGTCACGAGCACAGTCGTTCCTTCAGAGCGGAGTTGGCGAAGGGTTTTTCCAGCGGGGAAAAGCGCTACGCCAACCCTCATCAGCTCCCCGTTCTGCAGGCGTAAAACTTTGAAAGCAGCTTCTGTAAGGAATTGTCGGTAATTCTGGCTAAGTGGCCCACAACGCCACGCAGCGCATGAGTACGGCAATTTCGGGATGAGCGTCCCGGACACCCATTTGGGACCACTGATGAGGGTAATAACTGTGCTTGAAGCCTACCGCAAACATATCGAAGAGCGTGCAGCACTGGGTATCGTTCCCCAGCCGCTAAACGCCGAACAAACTGCAGGCCTGGTCGAGCTGCTGAAGAATCCCCCGGCTGGCGAAGAAGCTTTCCTCGTTGACCTGATCACCAATCGCATTCCGCCAGGTGTGGACGAAGCAGCCTATGTAAAGGCCGGTTTCCTGTCTGCACTCGCCAAAGGCGAAGCAAAATCCCCTCTGATCGACAAGAAACGCGCTGTTGAACTGCTTGGCACCATGCAAGGCGGCTACAACATCGTGACCCTGGTCAATCTGCTGGACGACGCCGAACTGGCGCCAGTCGCTGCCGAAGAACTCAAGCACACCCTGCTGATGTTCGACGCGTTCCACGATGTTGCTGAAAAAGCCAAGAACGGTAACGTTCACGCTAAAGGCGTGCTGCAATCCTGGGCTGACGGCGAGTGGTTCAAAAACCGCCCTGTGCTGGCCGACAAGATCAGCCTGCGCGTGTTCAAGGTCACCGGCGAAACCAACACCGACGACCTGTCCCCTGCTCCGGACGCCTGGTCCCGCCCGGACATCCCGCTGCACGCCCTCGCCATGTTGAAAATGGCTCGTGAAGGCATCGTGCCTGACGTCCAGGGCGTCACCGGTCCGATGAAGCAGATTGAAGAAATGCGCGGTCAAGGCTTCCCTATCGCCTACGTCGGTGACGTGGTCGGTACCGGTTCTTCGCGTAAATCCGCCACCAACTCGGTGCTGTGGTTCTTCGGCGACGACGTTCCGTTCGTACCGAACAAGCGTGCCGGCGGTTTCTGCTTCGGCAGCAAGATCGCTCCGATCTTCTACAACACCATGGAAGATGCCGGCGCACTGCCAATCGAATTCGACGTTACCAACATGAACATGGGCGACGTGATCGACCTGTATCCGCATGCTGGCAAAGTCTGCAGACACGGCACTGACGAAGTCCTGACCACCTTCGAAATGAAGACTCCGGTACTGTTGGACGAAGTACGTGCCGGCGGCCGTATCCCGTTGATCATCGGTCGCGGCCTGACCGACAAGGCCCGTGCCGAACTGGGCTTGGGCCCTACCGACCTGTTCAAGCTGCCTGAAGCACCTGTCGACACCGGCAAAGGCTTCACCCTGGCACAGAAAATGGTTGGCAAGGCGTGCGGTCTGCCAGAAGGCAAAGGCGTTCGTCCTGGCACCTACTGCGAACCGAAAATGACCACCGTCGGCTCTCAGGACACCACCGGTCCTATGACCCGTGACGAACTGAAAGACCTGGCGTGCCTGGGCTTCTCGACCGATCTGGTGATGCAGTCCTTCTGCCACACCGCGGCTTACCCTAAGCCGATCGACGTGACCACCCACCACACCCTGCCAGACTTCATCATGACCCGCGGCGGCGTTTCCCTGCGTCCGGGCGACGGCATCATCCACAGCTGGCTGAACCGTATGCTGCTGCCGGACACCGTCGGCACCGGTGGTGACTCGCACACCCGTTTCCCGATGGGCATTTCGTTCCCGGCCGGTTCTGGCCTGGTAGCGTTCGCCGCCGCCACTGGCGTTATGCCGCTGGACATGCCGGAATCGATCCTTGTGCGCTTCAAAGGCAAAATGCAACCGGGCGTCACCCTGCGTGACCTGGTTCACGCCATTCCTTACTTCGCGATTCAGGCTGGCCTGTTGACCGTTGAGAAGAAAGGCAAGAAGAACGCCTTCTCCGGCCGCATCCTGGAAATCGAAGGCCTGGACAACCTGAGCATCGAACAAGCTTTCGAGCTGTCCGACGCATCGGCTGAACGTTCGGCTGCCGGTTGCACCATCAAGCTGTCGAAAGAATCGATCACCGAGTACCTGAACTCCAACATCACCCTGCTGCGCTGGATGATCGGCGAAGGCTACGGCGATGCGCGTACCCTGGAACGTCGCGCCCAAGCGATGGAAGCCTGGGTTGCCAACCCTGAGCTGATGGTTGCCGATGCTGACGCCGAATACGCTGAAATCATCGAAATCGACCTGGCTGACATCAAAGAGCCTGTGCTCTGCGCGCCAAACGATCCGGATGACGCCCGTCTGCTGTCCAGCGTTGCTGGCGAGAAGATCGACGAAGTGTTCATCGGTTCGTGCATGACCAACATCGGTCACTTCCGCGCTGCCGGCAAGTTGCTGGATCAGGTCAAGGGTCAGCTTCCAACCCGTCTGTGGCTGTCGCCGCCGACCAAAATGGACGCTCACCAGCTGACCGAAGAAGGCTACTACGGTATCTACGGCAAGGCCGGCGCACGCATGGAAATGCCAGGCTGCTCGCTGTGCATGGGTAACCAGGCACGTGTAGAGCCGAACTCCACCGTGGTGTCGACGTCGACCCGTAACTTCCCGAACCGCCTGGGTGACGGCGCGAACGTCTACCTGGCTTCGGCCGAGCTGGCGTCTGTTGCTTCCATCCTGGGTCGCCTGCCGACCGTCGAGGAGTACATGGAATACGCTGGCAAGATCGACAGCATGGCGGCTGATGTTTACCGCTACCTGTCCTTCGACCAGATCGCCGAGTTCCGTGAAGCTGCTGCGAACGCCAACATCCCGGTCGTTCAAGCCTAACGCCGCAACGCAATAACAAACGCCGCCCATCGTGAGATGAGCGGCGTTTTTTTATGCCTGGTTTTTTGTGTAAGCGCACGCATTCTCCCTGTGGGAGCTAGCCTGCTAGCGATGGACGTCAACGATTACGCGTGTGGTCTGACTGAACGCGGTGTCTGGGTGTCCATCGCTAGCAGGCTAGCTCCCACAGGGGTTCCGGGTACATCTGCAAGAACCGACACTCACCCCCCAAAAAAACGGCCAACCCGCAAAGCGGATCAGCCGTCATTCATTCCAGCAAATCAAATCAAACGAGCTGCACTGATCAGGCACTCAGCGAATAAATCAACGCGGAGATAGCCACCAAACCCACCGCCGTCACGAAGACGTTGGACGCCTGACCGCGATAACGCGCCATTGCCGGCACTTTGCGGATCGCGTACATCGGCATCAGGAACAGGATCGCCGCGATGACCGGACCGCCGAGGGTTTCGATCATGCCGAGAATGCTTGGGTTCAGGGTCGCGACAATCCAGCACACCACCAGCATGAACGCGGCGGTCATACGGTCCAGCGTTTTCGGCGCCGGGCGTTTACCGCTTTTGACGATCAGGCCTTTGAGCCCTTCACTGGCGCCGATGTAGTGGCCCAGGAACGACTTGGAAATCGCCACAAAGGCAATCAACGGTGCTGCGAAGGCGATGGTCGGGTTGCTAAAGTGGTTGGCCAGGTACGACAGGATCGACAGGTTCTGCGCCTTGGCTTCGGCCAGTTGCGCTGGAGACAAGGTCAGCACGCAGCTAAAGACGAAGAACAGCACCATCACCACCATCAAGGCGTGGGCGCGGGACAGGATCTGCGAGCTGCGTTCTTCAGCGTGTTCGCCGTAGCGACGCTTCTGGTCCACTGCGAACGCCGAGATGATCGGCGAATGGTTGAACGAGAACACCATCACCGGAATCGCCAGCCACAGCGTGTGCAGCAGCGCCGACGGCTCAGGCAGGGTTGACGCCGTGGCCAGGATGCCGCCGTTCCAGTGCGGGATCAGGAACACCGCGAGGAACAGCAGCGCCACGATGAACGGATAGACCATCAGGCTCATGGCCTTGACGATCACCTGCTCGCCGCAACGCACCACCGCCAGCAGGCCGAGGATCAGCACCAGTGACAGCACGGCGCGCGGTGGCGGCATGATGTGCAGTTGATGCTCGAGGAAACTGCCCACGGTATTGGTCAGGGCCACGCTGTAGATCAGCAGGATCGGGAAGATCGCGAAGAAGTACAGCAAGGTGATCAACGCACCGGCCTTGATGCCGAAGTGCTCTTCCACCACTTCGGTGATGTCCGCGCCTTCGCGGCCGGACAACACAAAGCGGGTCAGGCCACGGTGTGCGTAAAAGGTCATGGGGAACGCCAGCACCGCCAGGATCAGCAACGGCCAGAAACCGCCCAGCCCCGCATTGATTGGCAAAAACAGGGTACCGGCCCCGATGGCCGTGCCAAACAGGCCCAGCATCCAGGTGGTGTCATGGCGATTCCAGCTAGTGAGAGTCGCTGGTGCCGCCGCTACATAGCGTTCGTCGACGCTATTGGCCTGATCATTCATCCGGTGGGATCTCCGCATTCCGGTCATTTGCTACCCGGTCAGGACGAGTCGGAAAATCCGACGGGCAGCGCCCTGGCCGAAACAGGGGCGCGATTGTCCGGGATTAATGAACGGAAGCAAAGACTTAGCTGAGGAGTGGTTGTGCGGATCAGATTTTCTGGCGCCCCCTCCAATAGACGTTTCCATAGGTTTTCAACATTATCTGGACTTGTTTCACGCTGGTTGAACGGCTACTGGAGTGCTTCACAGATGATAAAAAAAGGGAGGGCATCCATTGCCCTCCCTCCTCTGTACACGCTCCCTGCAGCAATACCGATTAGAACCTCAAGTAGCCAAAATGAAGTCCGAAGCAGTGACTGTCGTTGCGTCGGCCACCCCTATCAGGCGGATGGACTCAGCGCCTGCGGAGCTGATCAAGGTATCCGCACCGACATCGGTGATGATGACGGTGGCGGCAAAGGTCGCAGCTGTGACGCCGAACGAGGAAATATCGAGCAGGTCCTGGCCTCCCGCCGCGTTGGCATCGAAGTTGAAGATCTGATCGGCCCCGAAGCCCGCTGCGAACAGGAAGATATCGTTCCCATTGCCGGCATCCATGAGGTCGTTGCCGGCACCACCCGTGACCGTATCGTTGCCAGCACCGCCATCGATCAAGTCATTGCCGTTGCCACCCAACAACGTGTCGTTACCGATACCGCCGAGCAGCGTGTCGTTGCCATCGCCACCCTGGAGCAGATCGTTGCCGGTACTGCCATCCAGGCGGTCGTCACCCAGCCCGCCGAGCAGCGTGTCGTTGCCGAGGTCACCATTGAGCGTGTCGTTACCACCGTTGCCGGTGAGGATGTCGTCGCCGCTGCCACCATTGAGGGTGTCATTACCTGCCCCGGCGGTGATGACGTTGTCCGACACGTTGCCGTTGCCAACGAAGTTGCCGACGCCGGTGTAGGTCAGGTTCTCGACGTTGGCGCTGAGCGTGTAGCTGGCCTGCGACGCCTGCACGGTATCCGTACCACCACCCGCCACTTCTACCACCGCGTCTGCGGTTGTATCGACGATGTAGGTATCGTTGCCGGCGCCCCCAACCAACCGGTCAGCGCCCGCGCCGCCATTGAGGACGTCGTTCCCGACCCCGCCGGTCAGGGTGTTGGCCAGCGCATTACCGGTGCCGGTGAAGTTGCCGGCTCCGGTGAAGGCCAGGTTCTCGACGTTGGCACCCAGCAAGTAGGCGGCCAGACTGGTTTGCACCAGATCGGTACCACCGCCCAGCGCCTCGTTGACGGTATCACCGACGTTGTCGACCACAAAGGTGTCGTTGCCGACACCGCCGTTCATGACATCCGCGCCGAGCCCACCGTTGAGCGTGTCGTTGCCGCTATCACCATTGAGGGTGTCATTACCTGCACCGCCGGTGAGGGTGTTGGCCAGCGCGTTACCGGTACCGGTGAAGTTTCCGGCTCCGGTAAAGGTCAGGTTTTCGAGGTTGGCACCCAGCGTGTAACTGGCCAGCGACGTCTGCACGGTATCCGTACCGCCACCCGCCAATTCAACCACCACGTCCGCTGCAACATCGACGACGTAGGTATCGTTGCCGGTTCCCCCAACCATCTGGTCTGCACCCGCACCGCCATTAAGCACGTCGTTACCGGCACCGCCCGTGAGGGTGTTGGCCAGCGCATTACCGGTACCGGTGAAGTTACCGGCTCCAGTAAAGGTCAGGTTCTCGACGTTGGCAGCCAGTACGTAGTTGGCCAGACTGGTTTGCACCAGATCGGCACCGCCACCCAGCGCCTCGACAACAGTGTCACCCACATTGTCGACCACAAAGGTGTCGTTGCCGGTACCACCGTTCATGGCATCCGCGCCGAGCCCACCGTTGAGGATATCGTTGCCGTCCCCGCCACTGAGGGCGTCGTTACCGACCCCGCCGGTGATAGTGTTGGCCAGCGCGTTACCGGTACCGGTGAAGTTACCGGCTCCGGTATAGGTCAGGTTTTCGACGTTGGCGCCGAGCACGTAGCTGGCCAGACTGGTTTGCACCAGATCGGTACCACCGCCCAGTGCCTCGATGACGCTGTCACCGACGTTGTCGACCACAAAGGTGTCGTTGCCGGCACCACCGTTCATGGCATCTGCGCCGAGCCCGCCGTTGAGGATGTCGTTGCCGTCCCCGCCATTGAGGGCGTCGTTACCGACCCCACCAGTGAGGGTGTTGGCCAGCGCATTACCGGTACCAGTGAAGTTACCGGCACCGGTATAGGTCAGGTTTTCGACGTTGGCGCCGAGCACATAGCTGGCCAGGCTGGTTTGCACCAGATCGGTACCGCCATTCAGTGCCTCGATGACGGTGTCACCGACGTTGTCCACCACAAAGGTGTCGTTGCCGGCACCGCCGTTCATGGCATCCGCGCCGAGCCCACCGTTGAGGGTGTCGTTGCCGTCCTCGCCATTGAGGACGTCGTTGCCGTCTCCGCCGTTGAGAATGTCGTTGCCAGTGCCGCCAAACAACTGGTCAATGCCGGCCAGACCATTGAGCGTATCGTTCCCGCCCAGGCCAAGCAGCACATCGGCACCCGCGCCACCGGTGAGGGTGTCGGCCAAAGCGGTACCCACTAGCACCACGCCAGGCGGTAGCGTAACGGCTGCGGTTGCCGCAGAGGTCACCGTCTCCAGCGTGCCGAAGCCATCGGTATAACGCACGATCACCCGCAGTTGCAGATTGCTCTGCAACAGACCCGGGGTGAACGTCGCAGCGGTCGCTCCGGTGATGTTGGTGAAGGAAGTGCCGATACCTTGCTGCCATTGGAAGCTGAAGGTGCCCAACCCATCCGCATCGGCAATCCCGGCCGTCAGCGCGGTCAGCTCCTGGCCTTGTTCAGGCGTCGTGTCGCTGATCAGCAACGCGCCTGTCGGTGCGTCATTGACGTTGGCCACCGGGTCCGAAGGGTCGGACGCCACGCTTTCGGCCACACCGAAGTCATCCACGTAACTGACCACCACGCGCACTTGATCGCCGACCTGGTCCTGGCCAAGCGTGAACGTGCTCCCGGTGGCGCCGGCGATGTCGACGAAGCTGACTCCATTGGTCGCCTGCCATTGGTAGGTGAACTGCGGATTGCTGAGGCCATCAAGGTCAATGATGCTCGACGGGTCAGCGGTCAACAGTTGGTTTTGCACCAAAAGCCCGTTGACGGTCGGCCCTACGGTCGGCGTGCTGTTCCCCGAAGAGTCGATGATCTCCAGTGTGCCCTTGGTATCCTGATACACCGCCCTGACGCGGATGTTCAGGCCCGCTATATCATCCGCCACCCGGTAGGTGGTGCCGGTTGCTCGCGTAGCTTCGCCGGCAGCAACCACGGTGATGTCTTCATAGATGCCCGTGCCAGGAATGTTTTCGACCTGCCAGTAGTAAGCCACCGCACCGGTCACTGCGCCGGTCGGATTGGCCAGGGTTTGGTTGTCCGCGTCGTGTACCGCCCGATTGCTGACGCGCAGCAACTGGCCGGCGACCGGCGTGTCGTCACGCAGACCGGTAGCATCGTCGAGGATCGCCAGATGACCCGATGGGCCTTCGTTCAAGGCGGTGCCCACTCCGGACTCTTGCGCCAGGTCAGAGAACTGCAGACGCTCGATGCCCGTCAGTCGATCGACGCCATCACGCCCCGCCACCAGGTCGGTCACAATAACGGTGTCGCCCTGGACTTCGACAAGGTATTCCGAGGAATTACCAGAGAACACCGCAGTGTCGTAGCGATCATTGCCGGTCAGAATCTCCCGCACGATGACCAACTGGCCCGGGTTGTAAGTACCGTTGAGCATCAGCGGCACCATCGGTTCCATGCTGTCGAACGTGGCGATTTCCGGGCCAGTGCCATCAATGTTTGCCCGTACGCTGATGCGTACGTTCAACCACTTGTCACCATCGATGATGTCGTCACCACCGCGACCTTCGATAAGGTCGCTGCCGCTGCCACCGAGGATGATGTTGCCGCCGTCGAAGAATGTCGCTCCGGCGGGCAACAGATCAGCCAGGCCGTCGATCAGGTTGATGTTGGTCAACACACTGCCGGTCGCGCCGGCGGTGGGTAGCGAGGTTGCGTCTTCGCTATTACCGCGCAGGAAGTCACCGTGCGCCGACCCCGACAGACCCTCCATGATGTCGAAACGCACGAGCGCCGAGGCACCCGATCCCGGCACCGGAGGTACATCGAAAAAGCGGTCGGTGAAATCGATGGACACGCCTTGGGCAAGGTCCTTGAAAGTCGCCCAGTCATAGCCGGAACCACCGATATAGCGGTCACCAAAGCCGAGACTGCCAACCATGATGTCGTCGCCGCCCTCACCGTTGAACTTGTCGTTTTCGCTGGCGCCGATGAACACATCGTGGCCGATGACAGGGTCGTTGCCGAGCGGGTCGAAGTTGTCGCCAGGTGCACCGTCCGAGGTGCCCTTCTCGATCCAGTCGTCGCCTTCGTTACCCATGTCCTGTTCGTTGGCTTTGCTGCCCAGGATGAAGTCGTTGCCCTGGCCACCAATGGCCTCGGACGCGTCCTCGCCGGTGACGATGAAGTCATTACCAAAACCGCCAATGATCAGGTTGACGCCGTTGCCACCGTGCAGCACGTCGTTGCCGTCGCCACCCTGAATGTTATCGTCGCCACCGCGGTCGCTGATGATGTCGTCGCCGGCACCACCGCGCAGTTGGTCATTACCGTCACCCCCTTCGATGCGATCGTTGCCGCCGTCACCCCAGACCGTGTCATCGCCTTCACTGGCGATGAGGATGTCTGCGTTGTTGGTGCCACCCAGTACGATGTGCTGATCACCGGTGTACCTGATGTAGTTGGTGTCCGGCCCCGCGGTCAGCGGGTTGTCGCGGAAGACCACCTGCTCGCCGTTCTCGCCCAGTGGATCGGCGTTGCCCAGGCCATCGTTGAACTGCTTGCTCTGGTCCCTTTCCAGATAGAACCCCGGGTCCGAGAACACCAGGCCTGGCAAGTGCGTGGCCGAGGTGTTGGCCATGATCAGCTTGGCAAACGAGTTGCTTTCCAGCTCGGCATTCATCGACAGGCCGGAGGTACGCTCCAGATAATAGAAGCGGTCGCCGTCCTGCAGTTTTTCCATCTGGTTCTCGAACACGAAGTTGAAGGTCGAGCCGAGCATGCCGCCGAACGGCGTTTTCTCTTCGGCCAGGCCACCGATCCAGAGGTCGATGGCATCGACGCCCGTAACGGTCACACCCTTCAGATCGTCGGCAGTCCCCAGCAACCCGTCCTTGCCGGCACGCGTCACGTTGGCCCAAGTGCCAGTACTGTTGAGGAAGTCCATGCGGTCAGCCGGCGCATCCGTACCGCCAAATACCAGCGCCATGGCAGCAGCGCGTTTGGCTTCCAGGGTGGTCGCGGCCGTGATCGTGTCATGCGTGCCATAGGCGGCGATGAAGTTGATCAACGACTCCGGATGTTTGAGGTGTTGGACCAGGTCGACCCAGCTGGTGTAAGGCTTGAGTTGGGTATCACCGGTCTGGCTGTAGATGTCGCGGCGGATCTCGTTGAGTGAGGGAATCCCCACGTCGCGGCCACGGGCGATGTTGATCGCCGGCAGGTCGAGCGGCAGGCCGAGCAGGTTATTGCGCAGCGCCTCGGTCACGAACTCGTCGATTTCGTTACCGGCTTGCCGAGTCACCCCACGGATGATCGCACTGGTCGCATCCTCAGGCGTCACGCCACTGGCGGCGTACGCCAACGGGTTGAGGAACGCCGCGATCAAGCCAAGTTGCTGATCGGGATCAGCGCTGTTCGGATCGCCCACCACGTTGAAATCGACATCGTAGCGATCGACGGTTTCGGTCAGCATCGAGTGGCCAAACCGGTAAACGGTGTGGGCGAACTCGGCGACGATCGAGGCATCGAGGTCGACGTCATAGACCTGGGTCGGTGCAAAGAACAGGTCAACTCGGGGCTGAATGGTCCGTGCAAACTCCTCGAACACCAGGTGCTGATACTGCATCTCGGTGCCGAATTTGGCCGCCTGGAACAAGCGCTCGCCATTCCACACCAGCGCATCGATCTCGGCCTGGTTGACGGGCAACGCGCTCACCGGAGCCAGCAGCCACTCGTTGAGGAAGGTCAGGTCAGCCGAATCGAGGACGGTGTCCATCGTCTGCGCAACCAGCCGGTTGTGCTCGGCGTGGAAGATCGCATGCACGGCGGTCAGACCGATGTTCTCGTTGACCCGGCCGTCGCCGGCGATGTAGTGAGCATCCAGCAACTCGTTGTCGTAGGCCAGGTTAGCCCCGGTCTGCGGATTGACCGGCACTGCGTTGCCGATGTTGGAATCCGCATCAGGCACGAGCACGCCACCGCTGAACACCGGCGCTGCATTGTGGGCAATGTCGGCGAGGAACTGGTGACCGGTGCGCACCGCATTGGTCAGGTCGACGGGAGCAAGCGGATTGCCTTCGACCAGAACGTCATCCGCCGTGCCGCCAAGACCGTCAGCCCCTTTCATCACAACCATCGGGAAGCCGTTTGGCCCCTTGATGAAGTTGCCATAGGCGTCGGTTGCCAACAACGGAGA
Source organism: Pseudomonas sp. 31-12 (assembly GCF_003151075.1). Taxonomy (NCBI): domain Bacteria; kingdom Pseudomonadati; phylum Pseudomonadota; class Gammaproteobacteria; order Pseudomonadales; family Pseudomonadaceae; genus Pseudomonas; species Pseudomonas sp. 31-12. The sequence continues at coordinate 3,019,960 of NZ_CP029482.1, read as the reverse complement.
GTTATCGACATCGGCATCGGTGAGGCGGATACCCAGAATGTCATTGGCCTGCGCCTTGACCACCTTCCAGGTGGCCATGCCACCGATTTCGGTGTCGTCTGAAGTCCCGAACTTGCCGTCCGCCCCCAGGTCACGGTTAGTGATCAGTCGGCCGGTCGCGATGGGGCCATTGTCAGTCAGCTCATAACCGCGCAGGAAAACCTGATGCGAGGGGTGCGAGCTGTAGGTCTGGTTCTGGTCCACGAACGGTGTGGTGGTGTTGGTGTGCTCACGGACATCGTCGGCCGTGCCGAGCACGCCATCCGCCCCTGGCTGGTTGGTCGCGCGGGTCAGCACCATAAAGTTGGTGTGGCCGCCGGGTACATACAGCGGATCATCCGGTTGCAGCGGAATGTAGACGGTGCCCGAACCGCCCTTGGTAAGCAGGTCCAGACCATGGTCGAAGAACTGCCCGAAGAAAGTCATCCAGGCATTGAACGGCGCGGACAATCCCGCATCCGCGGTGGTGTTCTCGAACAGGTAAACATCGTGGTCGTCGCCCGTACCGAACTGGCCATCCATGCCGGGGCTGGCGACGATCCGCACACCCTCCTTGAGCACGTCATCATTGTCCGGCACGCCGTAATTGAGCACACCGTCCGCCCCCGCGTCGTACGCCGTGGCATAGGCCGCCGGGTTGTTCGACGTCTGGTCGACGATCAGATTACTGATGGTGCGCGGCTGCGAGTCAAACACAGCCCCGCTGGTTTGCTGATAGGACGATCCCGGGATGGCCGGCGAGCCGGGGCCAAAGAATCCGGCAGGAGCACCTTCGGCCGGATTGAACACCGGATCGGTCAGCCGCGGAAAGACGTTATCGGCAGCACCATACTGGGTGTTGTTGATGCCATTGAGGTTCAACAGGTTGTTGTTCGATCCATCGACCGCACGCAAGCCCAAGGGTGCGCGGATATTCGGGATCAATGAGAGCATGTCCTGACCGGCCGCATCAGCCTCGGCAATCTTGATCTGATCAAGAATGAAGTTGAGGTCGGAGCGGACCATGTTGAGGCCCTCGCCGCCCGCGGTCGCATCGACGACAGGTGCCTGCGCCACCGGCACAACCGGGGCGCCGGGAGCGACCACGGCAGTCGGTTGCGAGAACACCACTTCTGTCGTGCCATGACCATCCTGGTAGATCGCCTTGACCCGCAACGACAACCCGGCGAGATCTGGAGAGACCTTGAACGAGGTGCCGTCGGCACTCTGGAACGCCAGGTCACCGGCAGGTAGCAGGATGATGTCCTCGAACACGCCAGTGCCTGGATCGGCCTCGAACTGCCAATAGTAGGACACCGAAGAATTGTTCAGAGTACCCCCGACGTTGTTGGCATCGGTCACCCCGGCCACACTGACGGTCAGCATGTCGCCCACCGTAATCGCCCCGCCGTTTCCATCGGCAATGGTCGGTCTGCCAACGGGTTGCGCATTAAGCCCCGGCACCAGCACTTGCTGGGTATCGGCGAACTGCAGGCGCTCGATATGCAACAGGGTATCGACGCCGTCGCGACCCGCCACGGTATCGGCCACCGTCCAGACATCGTCCGCCAGGCTGGCCGTGCCGCGGTCGTCCCGTGTCACCACATACTCGGACTGGACGCCGGAGAAAAAGGCGGTATCGAAAGCCGCCCCGCCCGTCGAGGTACCGGGCAGGATTTCCCGCACTGCCTTGAGCTGGCCCGGGTTATAGGTACCGTCCAGCATGAAAGGGATCATGTCGACCATGCTGTCGAAACTGGCGATCTCCGGACCGGTATGATTGACATCGCCGGCGTCATAAACCGCAATCCTGACGTTGAGCCATTTGTCGCCGTCGATCAGGTCATCACCCCCGCGTCCTTCGATCAGGTCACTGCCGTCGCCACCCAGGATGATGTTACCCGTGGCAAAGCCGGTGGTCGGCAAACCGGCATCCGCCAGAAGCTGCTCCAGCCCCCGGATCAACGCCACGTTGGTCAGCGCACTGCCGGTGGTACCACCGTGGTCGACGATAGTGACTGCATCGATATTATCGCCCTTGAGCACATCGCCGAATTTCGAACCGGACAAGCCTTCGACCTCGGCAAACCGGTCGAGGATCGAGGCCGGCGATGCGCCGACTGGATTGAACGGCCCGTTGTTCTGGTTTGGCGCGTTGCCGTGTGGCTGAGCCAGCGCGGCCATGGTCAGATCAACAGTGACGCCGATCCGGTCATTTTTGTGGGTCACCCAGTCGAAACCGGACATGCCGTCCATATTGTCCTGGGCATCGCTGCCGACAAAGATGTCATCGCCACCCTCGCCGATCATTTCGTCGAAGCCAGCGCCCCCTATGAAGATGTCGTTGCCGATCACATCATCGTTGAGCAAGGGCGAGGCGTTATCGCCAGGCGCACCGTCCTGGGTGCCCTTTTCGATCCAGTCATCGCCTTCGTTGCCGGTGGCTGGCAGGTTGGTCTTGGCACCCAGGATGAAATCGTCGCCCTGACCGCCAAAAGTGGTGCTGATGTCTTCTGTGGTGACGATAAAGTCCTGCCCATCGCCGCCCAGGATCAGGTTACCTCCAGCCAGCATGCTACCGGCCACGATTACATCGTTGCCGGCATTGCCTTCCAGACGGTTGTCGCCGAAGGAGTCAGTAATGATGTCATCGCCCGCGCCACCCAGTACCGCATCGTTCCCGGCGCCACCTTCGAGACGGTCGTTGCCGCCGTCGCCGTAAAGGGTGTCATCGCCGTCACCGGAGATGAGAATGTCATTGCCGGCGGTGCCGCCGAGGACGACATGGTCTTCGCCGGTGTATTGCAGATAATTACTGTCCGCACCAACGGTGTCGGGATTGTTTCGGATCACCAGTGGCACGATTTCCACGCCGTTGATCATCAGGCCGCCAGTCGGGTCGGCGCCGCCGTTGGCGCCAAGGCCGGTGAACTGATTGGCCTGATTCACTTCCAGGGTGTACGTAGGCGTCAAGAACACGGTGTTCGACAGGTGGGTCACATCGGTGTTGAGCATGATCAGCTTGGCAAAGGAGTTGTTTTCCAGCTCGGTGCCGAAGTTCAGGCCAGCGGTGCGTGACAGGTAGTAGAAGCGATCGCCGTCCTGCAACGCTTCCATCTGGGTTTCAAATACGAAGTTGAACGTAGAGCCGAGCATGCCGCCGAACGGCATTTTCTGCTCGGCGAGGCCACCGACCCAGAAATCGATGTCGTCGACACCCGTGATCGTTACACCCGTCAGGTCATCTGCAGTGCCCAGCACCCCATCCTTGCCGGCCTTCGTCACGTTGGCCCAGGTACCGCTGCCATTGAGGAAGTCCAGGCGGTCAGCCGGTGCACCCGGACCACCGAATACCAGCGCCAAGGCTGCATCGCGTTTGTCGGCCAGCGTGGTCGCCGAGGTAATCGTGTCATGCGTGCCGTAGGCGGCGATGAAGTTAACCAGCGACTCGGGGTGCTTGAGGTTGTCTGCCAGGTCAGCCCAACTGATATACGGCTTGAGTTGGCTGTCGCCGGTCGATGCGTAGAACTCACGGCGCGCCTCATTCAGCGTGGGGATGCCCGTGTCGCGACCACGCGCCAGGTTCAGCGCCGGCAAATCGAGCGGCAGACCGAGCAGGTTGTTGCGCAACGCTTCGGTGACGAACTCGTCGATCTCGTTGCCGAGCTGGCGGGTCACACCGCGAATGATCGCCCCTGCCGCTTCGTCAGCAGTGGCCCCGCTGCCGGCGAACGCCAGCGGGTTGAGGAAGGCCGCGATCAAACCCATTTGCGAGTCCGGGTTGTTCGGGTCAGTGAGCAGCGGATTGAATTCAGGGTCGAAACGATCGACGGTCTCGGTCAACATCGAGTGACCGAAGCGATACACCACGTGGGCGAACTCGGCGAGGATGGCCGGGTTGATCGAGGTGTCATACCCGTTGGGTGCAAGGAATGCATCGATCTGCGGCTGAATGGAACGCCCGAACTCCTCGAACACCAGGTGCTGGTACTGCATCTCGGTGCCAAACTTGGCGGCCTGGAACAGGCGTTCACCGTCCCACACCAAGGCTGAGATTTCGGCGAGCGTCGTCGGCATTGCGGCGACATCGTCCACCAGCCACTCATTGAGAAACGCCAGATCTCCGGCGGCCAGGATGGTTTGCTTGGACTGCTGGACCAGGCGGTTGTGCTCGGAGTGGAACACATGGTGCACGGCGGTCAGGCCAATGTTTTCGTTCGCCCGGCCGTCGCCGGCAATGTAGTGGGCGTCGAGCAGTTCGTTGTCATAGGTCAGGTTATTGCCGCCCGCACCAACGGGCTGCGCATTGCCGACATCGGCGTCGGCATCCGCCTGCAGAACCCCTCCGACGACTACCGGCGCGGCATTGTGGGCGATGTCGTCGAGGAAACCATGCCCGGTGCTTACGGCGCTTGCCAGACTGATCGGAGCATCCCGGTTGCCTTCGACCAGTTGCGTGACGTCATCAGCCGTCCCGGCAATACCGTCGGCACCATTACTGGTGCGCATCACCACCTGAGGCATGCCGTTCGGCCCCCGGATGAAGCTGCCATAGGCATCCGTTGCCAGCAGCGGCACGTTGTGCACATCGAGGTCGGTCAGGTTGATGCCGAGAATGTCACGGGCTTGGGCTTTTACCACTGCCCAGGTCGCCATGCCGCCGCTTTCGCCGTCGCCATCATCGGCCGTGCCGAATTTGCCATCAGCGCCGAGATCGCGGTTGGTAATCAAGCGCCCCGTTGCAACAGGGTCACCTGCTGCGTTCAGGACGTACTCGCGCAGGAACACCTGATGCGATGGGTGGGAGCTGTAGGTCTGGCTCTGGTCTACGAATGGCGAGGTGGTATTGGGCTGGCCATCATCGGAAGTGCCGACTATTCCGTCCGCGCCGGCCGTACGCACTGCTCGTGACAGCACCATGAAATTGGTCGGGCTGCCCGGTGTGAACAACGGATCGTCCGGCATCAGCGGAATAAATACGATGTCGGTACTGCTCTTGCTGACCAGGTCGAGGCCATGGTCGAAGAACTGGCCGAAGAAAGTCATCCACGAGTTGAAGCCGGCGGTCAGACCCACGTCCGGCGACTCGTTGGGGATAAAGAACACTTCCTTGTCGTCGTCCGTGCCGAACACGCCATCCAGACCGGGACTGATGATCGGGGTGGCACCGCCGTTCGCCGCAACCGCGGCCGGGTTGTTGGCGGTCTGGTCGTTAATCAGGTTACTGATAATCCGTGGCTGCGGGTCGACCACCGTCCCTGTCCCGGCGTACGACGCACGATACGAAGCATCAAGCAGGCGCAGGAAGGAATTGTCCGCAGCGCCAAACTCGCTTTGCCCGGCGACCAGGTTGTTGAAGCTGCCATCGACGGTTCGCAGGCCGAATGGCACCTGACTGTTGGGTAATAAATCACCAAGGCTGGTTCCGTTGGCATGCGCTTCTGCGATGAAGATTTGCTTGAGGATGAATTCCAGGTCCGACTTGTTGAAATTGGCCATTTCGATTGCCCTCGATCTATATGGGAAAGGCTCGGGACGAATAAATCCTCCCGCGCCAAGTCACGTGCTGGCTTGCGCAGTTCGTTGGTTCAGTGTTTGGCGAGAGCAGGCGTGGGGCAGGCAAAGCCGTCCCCTGCGCCGGTGAATGCGCGCCTGGAATTCGCTGGAGGAATTGCTCGCTGAGCGATTAGGCAGAGCGATTCCGAGCCACTGGTGGGCCATGGAATCGGGAAGTCGAAGCGAACTTCCTGAACAGCTCCGTCACGGTGTTACAGAACGAAATGATCGACATGCGGTGCTCCTTCAGGACCACCGTGCCTTGCACTTTCGAAGCGATGGCAAGCTTCAGACGGGCGCCCTTGCACATGACTAAAGTTCTATAGACATGCGCTGTCAATATTACGACGTAAAAAAAGACGATTGGCATCTGACCCGCCAACTTACTGTTCTTAAACGAGATATAGATATTCAGATGAACCAATAGAGCGAAATGTTATTTCAAACTGTATCGCTAGAGAGACAAACGCCACCTACGCTGCTGCTTGTGAATATAAAAATTTATGGAACTTTTCAAAGAACGCTATCGCTTGTGTCCACGATAAGCATTCGCAACTACATCTATGGTTTGCCACAACATTTGCTGATGCGGTTTTGCCGCAAGCACTACCGGCTTTTTCGGTGAGGGACTATCAAATGCACAAGCTCTCAAGCACCCGATCCGAACTGGCCGACGCGATTTTTCGCCTGCGCCGCAGTTTTTATTCGCTGGCAGGGTTTAGTGGCGTCATCAACGTCATGATGTTGACGCCAGCCGTGTACATGCTGCAGGTCTACGACCGGGCCTTGGTCAGTCGCAACGTCACGACATTGACGATGTTGACCTTGCTGGTGATAGGCCTGTTCTTGCTGATGTCCACCCTGGAACTGGTCCGCACCCGCGTGTTGATCCGGGTCGGCAATTGCCTCGACATGGACCTGAACCGACGCATTTTCACGGCCGCATTCGAGCGCAACCTGAGCCGCGCCGGAGGCAATCCGGCCCAGGCCCTGCAAGATCTCGCGCAAGTTCGTCAGTTCCTCACCGGCAATGCCCTGTTCGCTTTTTTCGATGCGCCCTGGACGCCGCTGTACCTGCTGGTCGCCTACCTGATCCACCCGCTGCTCGGACTGATCACCCTGATCGGCTCGCTGATTCTGGTGTTCCTGGCTTATCTCACCGAAAAGGCCACGCAGAAGCCGCTGGCCGAAGCCAATCAGGCCGCTCTCTCCTCCGCCTGCTACGCCAACAACAACCTGCGCAACGCCGAGGTGATCGAAGCCATGGGCATGCTGCCGTCGATTGGCAAGCGCTGGTACCAAAGCCATTTGCGCATCCTGGAAATGCAGACCCTGGCCTCCGACCGTGCCGCCCTGATCAGCAGCACCGGGCGCTTCGTGCGTATCACGTTGCAGTCGCTGATCCTCGGCGCCGGCGCACTGCTGGCGATCGAAGGCAAGATCACCCCCGGGATGATGATTGCTTGCTCGATCCTCACCGGCCGAGCGCTGGCCCCGGTGGAACAAGTCATCGCGTCGTGGAAACAACTGCTCGGTTGCCGTTCGGCCTGGGGCCGGCTCAACGAGATGCTTGAAGACTATCCGCGCCGGCCACCCAGCATGTCGCTGCAGCGGCCGCTTGGCATGCTGTCAGTGGAGAATGTGTATGCCGGCGCCCCCGGCACCGGCAACACGATTCTGCGCGGGGTGAGCTTCAACCTCTCGCCCGGCGAAAGCCTTGGCATTATCGGCCCATCCGCCTCGGGCAAATCCACCCTCGCCCGCCTGTTGGTCGGCGTCTGGCCGGCGCAGGCCGGCAAGGTGCGCCTGGACGGCGCGGACATATTCACCTGGAACAAGGGCGAACTTGGCCCCTGGCTCGGTTACCTGCCACAGGATGTGGAGCTGTTCGAGGGCACCATCGCCGATAACATTGCGCGCTTTGGTGAAGTGGACAGCGACGCAGTCATCCGCGCCGCAAGAGCGACGGGAGTGCACGAGATGATCCTGCGTTTTGCGCAGGGTTATGAGACCCGTCTGGGCACCGATGGCAGCCCGCTTTCCGGTGGCCAGAAGCAACGCATCGCCTTGGCCCGCGCGCTGTACGGAGAGCCCAATCTGATTGTGCTGGATGAGCCGAACGCCAACCTCGACGACGTCGGTGAAAAAGCCCTGGTCGATGCGCTGGCCCAACTCAAGGGCCGTGGCGCCACCGTCATTCTGATTTCCCACCGTCCCAACGTGCTCTGCGCCGTCGACAAAGTGCTGATGCTGCGCGACGGCGGCGTTCAGATGCTTGGCACACGTGACGAAGTATTCGCAGCGCTGCGCAAGTCCAATGTGATGCCTGCAGGCGCGTCGACTCCGCTGGCCTCCGTCAAAGCACGGGAGTGACCGATCATGCAAATGAACCAACACATTGAGATGATTCACACCGACCCCAGAAACGTGGTGGATCTGGACGTCGGCAAACCCATGCGCAGGGGCATTTGGCTGGTGCTCGCCGGCTTCGGCGGCTTTCTCCTGTGGTCCTGGCTGGCGCCACTCGATGCCGGCGTGGTAGCGACAGGCACGGTAAAAGTCACCAGCAATCGCAAAGCCGTGCAACATCTGAGCGGCGGCACCGTGGAGGCCATTCTTGTACGCGAAGGCGATGCAGTGAAAAAAGGCCAGGAGCTGGTCCGCCTCGACTCACTGCGTGCCGTTGCCGAACAAGGTGCGGTCAGCGCCCAGTACATCGTCAGCAAGACCGTGGAAAACCGCCTGGAAGCGGAACGCGACGGCCGCGATGTAGTGAACTACGACCCCGAATTGCTCAAGCGCTTCAGTCATGACCACCGCCTGGTGGCCGCCATGAATCTGCAACAACGTTTGCTCGATACCCGGCGCGCCGGCCTCGCTGGCGAAATCAGCATCCTGCAGGAAAACCTCGCAGCGTCGGCGGTGCAGCTCAAGGGTCTGCAGCAGGTCTATGGCGCCCGCGCCTCGCAGATCAACTTCCTCAACCAGGAACTACAAGGCACCCGCGTGCTGGCAGCCGAAGGTTACGTGCCGCGCAACCGGTTGCTTGAGCTGGAACGCAGCAACGCCGACCTCTCCGCAGGCCAGGCCGAAAACCTCAACAACATTGCTCGCATACGGAGCCAGACCACCGAAATCAAGCTGCGCATCCTGCAGCGCCAGCACGATTACCAGAAGGAAGTCGAATCGCAGCTCACCGACACCGCCAAGGAAAACACCACCCTGGCCGACCGCTTGCGTGCGCTGGACTATGAAGTGACCCACACGGTGATTCGCTCGCCCATCGATGGCATGGTCCAGTCACTGAGCATTGCGACCATCGGCGGGATCATTCAGCCCGGCTTCAAAATCATGGAAATCGTTCCGGACAACGAACCGCTGCAGGTCGACGCGATGATTCCCGTACAGGCCATCGACAAGATGGCCCCCGGCCTGGCCGTGGACATTGCCTTTCCGGCCTTCAACCATGCCCAGACGCCGAACATCCCTGGCCGCGTGAAGACCGTTTCCGCCGACCGCCTGCTCGACGAGGAAAGCAAGCAACCGTTCTACCTGGCTCAGGTAGAAGTCACACCCGAAGGCATGAGCCTGCTTGGCAGCAATCACATTCGTCCCGGTATGCCCGCCAGCGTCACCATCAAGACCGGCGAGCGCAACTTGATGAGCTACCTTCTCAAACCCATGCTCGAGCGTGTCGACAGCTCGTTCAAGGAGCAATGAAATGGACCGTCATTGCCTGATCTTCTGCCTGCTGGGGCTGTCTCTCCCGGCCAGCGCCATGGACCTCAAACAAGCCTGGGATCTGCTGCAGTACCAAGGCCCCGTCTACCGCGCCGCCGTGCATGAAAAAGAGGCCGGCCTGGAAAACCGCGCCATTGGCCAGGCCGGCCTGCTACCGCAGATCAGTGCCTCGGCCTACGACAACAAGGTCAATGGCACCCAGCGCCAGAGCGGCATCGAAAGGGATCTGGACTACGACTCCAAGGGCGCCAATGTGCGCTTGCGCCAGCCACTGTTCAACAAACAGAAAATGGCCGAATACCGCCAAGGTCAACAGCGTGCCGACTACAGCGTCGCGGTGTTCGATGCCAAGAGTCAGGACGCCGCAGTGCGCCTGGCCGAAAGCTATTTCGACGTGCTCCTGGCCAGCGAAACCATCATTCTCGCCAAGGCAAAACTGAGTGCCTTCGATGAGCAGCTCGCCTCGGCGAAACGGCGCATGGAGCTGGGGGCCGGTACGGTCACCGACATCGACGAATCGGTCGCTCGCCGCGACCTCGCCGAAGCCGAGCTGATCGAAGCTCAGGACAACCTGATCAATGCGCGCCGCAAGCTTGAGGAATTCATCGGAGAAACGCCCGAATCGCTGACCACCTTGCGTCCGACCTTCGATACGCCACCGCTACAACCGAGCAACCTGCAAGACTGGCTGGTCAAGGCTCAGACCGATAGCCCGCTGATCCATGCACGCCGCCATAGCAGCAACCTCGCTGAAGAAGAAGTGAAGCGCGCCAGGGCAGGCCACTGGCCGACACTGGATTTCGTTGCCGGCTACACGGCGGGCGATAGCCAATCAATCTCCGAGCTCAATCAACGCAACCGCTACGGTTCAATCGGGCTGGAAGTCAATTTCCCGCTGTACAACGGTGGCGGTACCAGCGCACTGACACGCCAAGCCAGCGCCAACAGTTTCAAGGCCCTGGACGAGCTCGACGCCACGCGACAGGAAGTCATCTCCGGAACCACCCGCGAGTATGCCGGCATACACAGCGGCGCCAAACGAATTCAAGCGCTGGAGCGGGCCGTGGAGTCCAACGAACGCTCACTGACTTCGACACGCAAGGGTTTCAAGGAAGGCGGCACCAGTACCAATTCGGATGTCCTCAACGCCCAAGAACTGCTCTTCGTTGCGCAACACGATCTGTTCGAGGCCAAGTTGCGTTATTTGATGTCACGCCTGCGCCTGGCCTCTTCGGTGGGCAGCCTGGGTGACGATGATATCGACCAGATCAACAACTACCTTGGCCCGGAACTGCTGGTCACCAACTGACGTTCGCCTGTCGGCCGGTTGAGCCAATGAGGGCCGACCGCCCCCCCCCCACTTCCGGGTAACTTTGATCAATCAAATACCCGCCATTCATCACCGCCTCTCTGAACCACTCTCAACGCTCTGGCACTGATGAAATCGCATTCGCAGTTGTTGACGGCCTGATTTTTCACTGTCGAAAACGGGCAATTACCACTCCCAGAAATGGGGCACTACACCCACCATAAACGGGGACTTTCCACCGTATTTGAGGAATGTCACCCACCCTGTTTTTCGATCACTTGTCACACTCAAAGCCGCCGGTCAATAAAACTGAACTTTTTCTTCGCGCTGCTGTAATGGCTCAATTGTTGCTCCACTCCTTGTACCCGCATTAGCTGTCGTCCCGAGCATGGAGACGGCGGGGCATCACGCGAGGGGTGAAAAATGAAACGCGCAAAACCACCATGCAATTCCATCCACTTGCTGTGCAGGTCAAGCCTGCCCTGTGCGATGCTCCTTACTCTCAACACTGCCAATGCCGTGCCGCTCGACGATGTCAGCCAGCCGTCACCGACGGACCCCTCGGCGTACACCAATCCACCCGCCGACCCTGCGGCAGCGCTGGAAGCCTTGAAAACAATGCCGCCGACCAACCAGGGCGCAATTGCCCTGCCCAACGGCGCGTACGGTGACCGCTACACCCCACTCGCTGGTAACGCACTGCCGCCGAGCCTGCAAACCTCGTTCAAAGTCCCCACCAACGGCAAACCCAGCCCGTTGTTCGGGGCGCAGCCCTTCACCCAGCAACTGCTGCTGATGGAGGAATTCGGCACGGAAAAACTCGACCCGACCCTGCCCGCACCGACACTGACCTTCCCTGTGCCCCTTGCCGGCCCGGCACCACAGCAGGACCCGAACAGCATCGCTCGCAGCGGCCCGTCGAGTGCGGCACTGGAAGCCTTCATGCGCCAACCCGGGCTTTACCCGTTTCCGTCGCAGTACTCCAACGTGCTGGATCGCAACCCCTGGAAATCGCAGATTGAAGCCTTCCTCAACCGCCATCCGGTCGGTTCGCCAGCCGAAGGTCGTCCGCCAGGAAAAGGCTGGTCCCATCAACGCTGGAACGAGTTCTACCCGCAGGTCGCCTTCAAAACCGTGCAAGTCGGCGCCAAACTCAACGGCGGCATGCGCGACCGCCGACAACTGCACAACTACGCCGCCGGTGAGTTCGGGCCTGGCGGGCTCTACTACAAGACCTCGGACATCCCGACCACCACGGGCACCACCAAAGGCATCGACACCCGTTTTCACCCCAAAATGCCGATTCAGAACCACAAGGCGCTATGGACCTTCGACGGCACCTTTCCGGTAAAACTGCTGATGGTGCGCTACGGCCAACCGGTGCTGATGCGTCACTACAACGCCCTGCCGATAGACCCTGCCGCAAACATGGGTTTCGGCCTGCACACCCTCAGCACCCACGAACACAACGGCCACAACCCGGCCGAAAGCGACGGCTATACCAATGCGTTTTTCTTTCCGGGGCAGTACTACGACTATCGCTGGCCAATGCAACTGGCCGGCTACGACACCATCAACACCAAGGCTGAAGATCCTCGCGCGGCGTTCCCCTGCGCGCCGGGCGAAACCCTGTTCGTCAACGACGCCACCCCGGGCCTGAAGACCTGCAACAACGGCACCATCAAGATCCGCGGCGACTGGCGCGAAACCATGAGCACTCACTGGTTTCACGACCACATGCTCGATTTCACCGCGCAGAACGTCTACAAGGGCAACGCAGTGATGATGAATTACTACAGCGCCCTGGATCGCGGCAACGAGGCGGTCGAGGACGGCGTCAACCTGCGTCTGCCGAGCGGTTCGGCGCTGCCTTGGGGCAACCGCGACTATGACGTCAACCTCATGGTGGCCGACAAAGCCTGGGATAAGAACGGCCAGTTGTGGTTCAACCCGTTCAACACCGACGGCTTCCTCGGCGATCAGATCCTGGTCAACTGGCAGTACCAGCCGCGCCTGAATGTGCGCGCTCGCAGCTATCGTTTCCGCATACTCAACGGCTCGATATCACGCTACTTCAGGATTGCGCTGGTGCGTGAAATCGCCGGCACCGGCGGTGAATTCCCCGGACCGGCAGGTTCCAACGTGTCTTTTGCGCGCGTGCCGTTCCACATGATCGGCAACGACGGAAACATCATGGAACACGCCGTGCCATTCGACGGCAGCATGGACCTCGACGCCGACGGCGACCTGCAGGACCACAACGCTATCCTGCCGACCCAGGGCATCGCCGAGCGTTACGACATCATCGTCAACTTCGCGAAAAACGGGATCAAGACCGGCGACAAGCTGTACTTCGTCAACCTGATGGTGCACCAGGGCGGCAGGGGGCCGGAGATAGAGCCGGTGAGCCTGGCCGATGTACTGTCCGGGAAGTACAAAGCAGTACTCAAGCTGGGTAGCAAAGGACTGGAATGGGACAACGGCGACCCGGTGGTGGGCAAATTCCTGCAATTGGTGGTTCAGCCTTACAGCGGCACGGATGTGAGCATGAACCCTGCCGAGTACGAGCCGGCCAAACCGGGCAAGCCGGAGGGTAAAATCATGATTCCGCTGACCCTCAACCGTGACGATCCGACGGTGCAGGCCAAACTCAAACTGGCGCGGCATCGCGAGTTCATCTTCGGCCGCTCCGATGGCACCGACGAAGAACCCTGGACCATCAAGACCGACGGTGGTTTTGGCTACCAGATGGACTCACGGCAAATCAGCGCCGCCCCGCAACTGGCCAACGGTCCGACCGATGCCGGGTTCTCCGGCGACGGCACCCTCGAGGTGTGGAAAATCAAGAACGGCGGCAACGGCTGGAGCCACCCGGTGCACGTGCATTTCGAAGAAGGCATCGTCCTCAACCGCGACGGCAAGGCGCCGCCGGAATGGGAGAAAGGGGCGCGCAAGGACGTTTATCGCATTGGCGAGGGCATCGACAGTTCGGTGGACGTGGAAATAGCCATCCGCTTCCGCGAGTTCGCCGGGACCTACATGGAGCACTGCCACAACACCCAGCATGAGGACACTTCGATGCTGCTGCGCTGGGACATCGAGAGGCCCGGCCAGTTTCAGTTGATGCCAACGCCCCTGCCCGGCTGGGACGGCGTCACCTATGTAAACTCCGCGGCGCTGCCGACCTTCCGCACGGGCGAAGGCGAAAACAAAAAACCTGTCGCCAAACCCGACAGCGCCAGCAGCAGAGACGGCAAACCGCTGACCATCAATGTCCTGGCGAACGACTCCGATCCAGACGGTCATGTGCCACTTAAAGTAGTGGGGTTAACGCAACCGAGCGCCGGCAAGGGCACGGTCGCGGTCAGCACCGACGGCGCACGTGTGATCTACACACCACCAGCCACAATCGCAGCGTCGTTCGTCGCCAGCTTTACCTATCAGGCCAGCGATACCAAGGGCGCGTTATCGACACCGGCGACGGTGACCGTGGCGGTCTCGGCACCCCGGTAACACGCTGACATGACAGCAACGCCGCAGCCCTGCTCAGGAATTGCCTGAAGGGCTGCTCGCAGCGTGGCAGGTTGTGTTGTGTTTGTGATGTGTTCTTGGGCGAAAAATCTCAATGGATCGATAGCTGCCTTTCATGGGGCAGCTATCGATTTCATCCAAACGCGATCGGCAACATTCTGTCCAAAGCCTCTAAAACATTCACTCTTCCAGTTGCTACAGGGCTTCGCCAAACCGGCTGATATCCGCCCAACGCCTCCTCCGAAACCAACTTGAAAATGCCTCCCCATTTCAGAGGAAACACCCCCATAAACGGGCTTTATTTACCCCAACCCTATATCGAAAGAGCCCCATAAAACTGGTTAAACCGGCAAGACTTCAGGCTCTATAAGTGTGGCATAGAGCTTGCTGAATCTTAATTATGATATTAATCAAGAGATCGGGGTAAGCGGCACTTCCAAGGCATCTGCACTCAGCAGGTAATGAAATACCCACGCCGAAGTTCGCCGCTCATAGTACGTTGCTATATTAGGGAGCTACCATCATGCCCCATGAGTCGATAACGCTTACATCTATACTGATTCTTCTCATTTTTACTATAGGGGTAGGCTGGAATCTAATCGGCTTGTTATTCGATTAAGAGTAAACGGCAACTTTTATAGTTCACCTACCGCCGTTCCCAACATGCCTATATATATTGGAAGACGATGGTTCCAAAAAATCTATTTGATAAAGGATGAGCGTCAGGTAATTTCAACCCTGACTGCTGATCGGCAGCCCTGATTAAGGAGCCTCTCATGCCACTCGTTCGCGTCGACATCAAAAAGCATCAAGACCCTACTTTCGCAAAACGTGTCGGGCAGTTGATCTACGCTGCCATGCACAGCTCGATTGGCGTGCCGGAAAACGATAATTTCCAGATTCTTTCCGAGCACGATGAGCAGCATTTCATCTTTGATCCCGGCTACCTGGGCATCAGCCGTACCGACAGCCTGGTGGTGATTCAGATCACCCTGAGCGAAGGCCGAACCATCGAGCAGAAAAAACTCCTCTACAAAACCATCGCCGATAGCCTTAACACGGAACTGGCGGTGCGCCTGGAAGACGTCTTTATCAATCTGGTGGAAGTGAAAAAAGAGAACTGGTCGTTTGGCAATGGCATCGCTCAATACGCGCTTTGAGCGGTCTAACAGCAGTGCCGAAGTGACGGCCAGACGCGCGCCCCACCGTTCGCTATGATGCCCGTCATCTATCAACCTTCCCTACCTGTGAGCCGCCATGCCCCGAGTCTCCCGCAAACAAGCTGACCTCAACCGCGAGATCATCGTCGAAGCCGCCTCACGGCTGCTTCGCGAGCGCGGCCTGCACGGGATCAGCGTCGTCGATGTGATGGGCGCGGCCGGGCTGACCCATGGCGGGTTCTATGGTCACTTCGACTCCAAGGAAGCGCTGGCGAAAGAGGCTTGCACCCGGGCGTTCACGCAGTCGATGGAACGCTGGAAGCAGAAAATCGACGCCAGCGACGACAACGTCTCCGCCCGCGCCAGCATCATCGCGCCTTACCTGTCGGCGGCCAATCGTGACAACCCGGGCGAAAGCTGCCCGGTCGCGGCGTTTGCCGGTGACATGTGCCATGTAACCGCCGAAAGCGGTTTGTACCAGACCTACACCCATGGCCTGGAAGCCTTTCTGCAGATACTTACGCCCTTGATGGGTGCGGACCAGCCCGAAGCCAATCGCCAGCAAGCCTTGGTCGATTATTCCTTGATGGTCGGTGCGCTGACGCTGGCGCGTGCCACACGCGGGGACGGGTTGTCCGATGAGATTCTCGACGCCGCCCGGAATTTTCTGACCTCACCAGGTCAATCAGTCTGATCAACGGCGTGTGCAATCCCCGGGCGTTGCTAAACTCCTCTGGAATCAGCAGTCTGAAGCAACATTCGAGATCCGACATTCAATACCCACAGGAGCCCAGCATGCCTGCAACCGTTCTGGTACTGGTTGAAACCATTAATGATTACTTGCCGATTCTCGAACATCAGGGCTTTCACCTGATTCTGGCTCCGACACCGGCCGAGCGCGCCGACGCCATCGCACGACATGGCGCCCAGATCGATGCCGTGCTGACCCGCGGCCCCCTGGGTTTGTACGCCGATGAAATCGCCGCCTTGCCCAACCTCAAGATCATTTGCGTAATCGGTGCCGGTTACGAACACGTCGACCTGCAAGCCGCGGCCAACCGCGACATCACCGTCACCAATGGCGCCGGGGTCAATGCCTCTTCAGTCGCCGACCATGCCATGGCCATGCTGCTGGCACTGGTGCGCGACATTCCCCGTTGCGATGCCGCCGTACGCCGCGGCGAATGGCCGAAGATCATGCGCCCTTCCCTGGCCGGCAAGCGCCTGGGAATTCTCGGCCTCGGCGCGGTCGGCATGGCCATCGCCAAACGCGCCGCCGCCGGTTTCGACATGACCGTGAGTTACCACAACCGCCAGCATCGCAGCGACGTCCCTTATACCTTCTGCTCGACGCCGACCGAACTGGCACGCGCTTCGGACTTTCTGGTCGTCGCCACGCCCGGCGGCCTGGGCACCAAACACCTGATCAACAGACAAGTGCTCGAGGCCTTGGGGCCAAAGGGGTTCGTCGTGAACATTGCCCGAGCCTCAGTGATCGCCACCGCAGACCTGGTGAGCGCGCTTGAACAGCGACGCATTGCCGGTGCCGCGCTGGATGTGTTCGATGCAGAGCCCCACGTGCCGGAGGCACTCAAGGCGCTGACCAACGTGATCCTGACGCCGCATGTCGCGGGCTTGTCCCCGGAAGCGACCCAAGGCACCGTTGAGCTGGTAGGAAAAAACCTGGTGGCGTTCTTTTCCGGTCAACCGGTGTTGACCCCCATTGAATTACCCGCACCGGTTCCGCCGTTCTCGTTCGCTGACTGAAGGGACGCTCGACAGCGTCCAGAGCCGGGGCGCTGTTCGCCCCGTGAGCCCTGCCCCACCCCGCGCCCGTTCCCGCACATCAGGAAGGCTGATTATCCAGCAACACGCTAACCTATAAGACCGTGCCACGCTTGTGGCTGCCCCGGCGCACCATTAGATTAGCCAATGATGTCTGGCCTCCAAAATAAGCAGAAGGGATAAGCATGGCGCTTACTGACCAGTCCACCCGTATCCGTACCGGCGAAGAACTCGATGCCAGCCTGATCGATCCATACCTCAAGGCTCACATTCCGGGCTTGAGTGGCTTGCCTGTGATCAGCCAGTTTCCCGGCGGCGCGTCAAACCTGACCTACCTGCTGGAATACCCGGAGCAGGAATTTGTCCTGCGTCGCCCGCCGTTTGGCCACAAAGCCAAGTCCGCACACGACATGGGCCGCGAATTTCGCATCCTCAATCAGTTGCGCGACGGTTTCCCGTATTGCCCCAAAGCCTATGTGCACTGCACCGACGAGTCGGTGATCGGCGCCGAGTTCTATGTGATGGAACGGGTCAACGGGATTATCCTGCGCTCCGAACTGCCGCCGGAACTGGGCCTGGACTCGGCGCAAACCGAAACCTTGTGCAAGAGCTTCATCGACAAGTTCGTTGAGCTGCATCGGGTCGACTATAAAGCCTACGGCCTGGGCGACCTTGGCAAGCCCGAAGGTTATGTGGCGCGGCAGATCAAAGGCTGGAGTGATCGCTACGACAAAGCCCTGACCCCGGACGCGCCGAAGTGGGAAGCGGTCAAGGCCTGGCTTAACGACAAGATGCCGGCCGATCACCCGACTTCCAGCATCGTCCACAACGACTACCGCTTCGACAACGTGATCCTCGACCCGAGCAACCCGATGCAAATCATCGGCGTACTCGATTGGGAACTCACCACCCTCGGCGACCCGCTGATGGACCTCGGCAACACCCTCGCCTACTGGATCGAGGCCGCCGACCCGGCGCCGGTGCAACTGATGCGTCGCCAACCGAGCCACGCCCCGGGCATGCTGACCCGCCGCGAATTCGTCGACTACTACGCCGAGCGCTCAGGCATCCAGATCGACAATTTCGACTTCTACTACACCTACGGCCTGTTCCGCCTGGCCGGCATCGTGCAGCAGATCTACTACCGCTTCTTCCACGGTCAAACCCAGGACAAACGCTTCGCGCAGTTCATTCACATGAACAAACTGCTGGAGCAGATGAGCCTGCAAGTCATCCAGAAATCTACGCTCTGATCGCGGCGCTGATTGCCCCCCCTGGCCCCAATAACAAGACTTTTTACAAGAGAATCCCATGTCCAAGACTCAGTTGTTCGACCTCGACGGCAAAATCGCATTCGTTTCCGGCGCCAGCCGTGGCATTGGTGAGGCCATCGCCAAACTGCTGGCCCAGCAAGGCGCCCACGTCATCGTTTCGAGCCGCAAGCTCGACGGCTGCCAGCACGTGGCCGATGCGATCATCGCCGCCGGCGGCAAAGCCACCGCTGTTGCTTGCCATATCGGTGAAATGGAACAGATCAGCCAGGTCTTCGCCGGTATCAAGGAACAGTTCGGACGCCTGGACATCCTGGTCAACAACGCCGCGACCAACCCACAGTTCTGCAACGTGCTGGACACCGACCTCAGCGCCTTTCAGAAAACCGTCGACGTCAACATCCGCGGCTACTTCTTCATGTCGGTCGAAGCCGGCAAACTGATGCGCGAAAACGGCGGCGGCAGCATCATCAACGTCGCGTCGATCAATGGCATCTCGCCCGGCATCTTCCAGGGCATCTACTCGGTGACCAAGGCCGCCGTGATCAACATGACCAAGGTGTTCGCCAAGGAATGCGCGCAGTTCGGCATCCGCTGCAACGCCCTGTTGCCTGGCCTGACCGACACCAAGTTTGCATCGGCACTGGTGAAGAACGAGGCGATCTTGAACACCGCGTTGCAACAGATCCCGCTCAAGCGTGTGGCTGATCCGAGTGAGATGGCGGGTGCGGTGCTGTATCTGGCGAGTGATGCGTCGAGCTACACCACCGGGGTTTCGTTGAACGTGGATGGCGGGTTCTTGTCCTGATTCATTTCTCCGGATGAACGAAAGGCAGCCTTGGGGCTGCCTTTTTTGTTCGCTCCGTTCGCCCCCACGCGTGGGAATGATCAAGCCATCAACCTGATGAATATTTATTCCGCATATTGCATTAACAGAATTTTTATTCCATAAAGTGCCTTCTGAAAATAAAAATCTAAAGGCCTTCCATCATGCGCGAACTCGGTATAGGACTCATCGGCACAGGTTTCATGGGCCGCGCCCACGCCCTGGCGTTTCGCAACGTCAGCGCGGTGTTCGAGCTTCCGCTTAAGCTCAGACTAGCCGCCCTCGCCGACGCCGATCCAAACCGCGCCCGGCACTGTGCCGATGCCTGGGGTTTTGAAACCGCGCACACCGACTGGCAACAGCTGATCGATGACCCGAAGGTCAATCTGATCGCCATCACCACCCCCAATCACCTCCACTTCCCCATGGCCATGGCCGCCCTTGCCGCCGGCAAACCGGTGTATTGCGAGAAGCCTTTGGCGGTGAATCTGCAGCAAGCCAACGCCATGCGTCAGGCCGCAAAAGCCGCGGGAGTAGTGACGCGGGTGGGTTACAACTATCAGCACAACCCGATGATCGGGCTCGCGCGGGAGCTGATCGACAGCGGCAAGCTGGGGCAGATCATCAGTTTTCAGGGTGAGTTCAGCGAAGACTTCATGGCCGATCCTGCTTCACCGTGGTCGTGGCGTTGCGATGCTGATCACGCCGGCGGTGCGCTGGCGGATCTGGGCAGCCATTTGCTGGCGATGGCGCGCTACCTGGTGGGCGATGTCGAATCGGTGTGCGCCGACACTCAGACCGTGCATCTCCAGCGTCCTGCGACGGCGGGCAGCCAGGAACAGCGGCATATTGCGGTCGACGATCAGGTCCACGCGCTGCTGCGGTTTGCCAACGGCGCACGAGGTACGTTCAGCAGCAGTTGGCTCAAGCATGGCTACAAGAATCACCTGAGCTTCGAGATCAGCTGCACGCAAGGCACGCTGGCGTTCGACCAGGAACGCTTGAACGAGCTGCGGTTGTATCGCGTCGGTCAGGACGGTTTCCAGCGTTTGCTCGCTGGGCCGAACCTGCCGGGTTACGCCGCGTTCAGCCCGGCGGCGGGGCATCAGTTGGGGTACAACGAACTCAAGACGCTGGAAGTGCACGACCTGGTACTGGCGCTGGCCGGCCTGTCCCAGAGTGGCACTGACTTTGAGCAAGCGTGGGAAGTCGAACGCCTGGCGACGGCAATCCGGCTGGCGGCAGACGAATCACGCTGGATCAGGATCGAGGACATCTGAGGTTCAGACGCCCACGGCTTCCGGCACCCGTGAGGGTGCCGGGTCAGTCGCACTCAACGCAACGAAGAAGGCAACGACGCAGCCGCTCAGGATTACTGAGTGACGCAACGGGTGATCGTCGTCTCCCGGGTCACCTCTTCGGTCACTCGGGCGTCGCCCATCACTTCTTTCTGTTCAGTGGTTTCACACGTGCGTTGAGGCGCGGGCGGCGGTGCGACGGGTGCTGGTGGTGGCGGACTGGCGCAACCACTGAGAATCGCTACGCAAAAGGCGAGCGACAGAGACGAAAAAGCACGTTTCCCAAGACTGTTCATAGGCTGTCCCGCGATAAGTCATCGACACTTTCCGCGACCCGACGCCCTTACCGCGAAGCCGCGGATTGGTCACAGAAAATAATACCCTCGCATTTCTTATAGCCTAGCCAGCCGCCAATTCCAGCAAATGAGGCCCTTAGCCCCTTTTCAACGCGAAAAACGACAGCTACGAAACCGAGTCCTGCCGCTGATGCAAGTTGTTGCTCTCGAGCTCGTAACGCAGCTCCTCAATCAATGAGGCGACCGCCTCCGGGGTTCTGAGCTGAGTGACACTCAGGCCACTGACCACCAGATCCACCTGCCCCGACACCGGGTGATACAGCTTCACCGTCACCGAGTTGTCACCCGACACGCTGCAATCACAAGCAAGAGGGGAAAAGTGCTGTTCCAGTTGCGCACGCAATTGCGTCAGATAAATCATTGCGATTCACCCATGGGCCGGCTGACCCCGTCGACTGAAAACCTGTTGAATTGGCCGAGCATGCGACTGTTCCTTAAGCTGTTTCGTAGAGGACGCGATACCGACCAAAAGCCCGTTTCGCACCCTTACAGATTAAGAACTGCCACGACCCGCCAGAACATCCATTTGCACTGCCCGGCCTAGTGCATTTGCACCTTAACGCTGACCTTTGGGCCGCCACTCGCTGGAGAACAGACCGCGCTCTCGCGCCCACACAATCGCCTCGCTGCGGCTGTGCACATCCAGCTTGGAATAAACCGTCGATACGTGGTTGCGTACGGTGTTTGGCGCCAGTTTCAGGCGCGCTGCGATTTCCTTGTCCGCAAGGCCTTCGCAGATCAGCCCGAGTACATCGCGCTCTCGGGCAGTCAGGTCGGTGAAGGACACGCTGGGCAACTGCGGCGAGTTGATGTTCTTCACGTTGGCGAGCTTTTCGATGAGCGTGCGGGTGAACCAGGAGGCGTCTTTCATCACCTCCTCGATCGCCGCCACCAGCTCCAGCTCGGTGCGTTTGCGTTCGGTGATGTTCATCAGCACCAGCAGGTAGCAAGGATTGTCCTGAATGTTCACGGTGTCGGCCGACACCGTGCATTCGATCAAGGTCGAGTCTTTCCGGCGGATTCTGACATCGACCCTATCCAGGCTTCCGGCCTTCTCCAGCGCCGCAAACAGCCGGGTGCGCGCGCTCTTGTCATCGATAAAGTCGAGTTCGGCAACGGTCTTGCCAAGCACTTCTTCACTGGGGTACGCGAGGGTGTCCAGGAAGGCCTCATTCACGTCGATCACCACCTGGTCCTGCGCATCGCAGACCAATGTCGGCACTGGCGTCAGGCGAAACGCCTTGGCAAATCGTTCCTCGCTCTGACGCAAGGCCACCTCGGCCTTGTGACGCGGCTCCATGTCGACGAAGGAAAAGAGCATGCAGTCTTCCTCGTTGAACTCCAGCGGTTGGCCGGCGACGATCACCTGTTTGCTGCCGCCTTCGGGCAGTTTCAGTTCGGCCTGCATCTGCGGGATCGTGGCGTGATCGCGCAGACGCTCGATCGCCAGGTCTCTGTTTTCTACCCCGTCCAGGATGTCCAGCTCATAGGTCGACGCCCCGATCACTTGGTCGCGGGCATAGCCGGTCATTTCCAGAAAGCCCGCATTGACCTTGATGTAACGCAAATCGCTGAGGCGACAGATCACCGCCGGCGCCGGGTTGGCGTTGAAAGTCTTCTCGAATCGCTGCTCGGCGCTGGCCCACTCCGTGACGTCGTCCATGATCAACACCAGCGACTCCGGCTCGCCTGCGCTGTCGGCCAGCACCATGCTGCGCACGTTATGCACCCAGGTACGTTCTTCGTCGTCGGTCGGTGTCACCTCAACCAGCACATCGGCGAACGTCTCGCCCTTGGCGACGCGGCTGATCGGGTAGTTCTCCGGCGCCACCGGGTGATTATTGCGATAGCGCAAGGCAAAGCGCCTGGCGTATTCCTTGGCATTCACGCCCAATTCGCCGATCCGACTGACGCCGTGCATGGCCAGCGCGGCTTCATTGGCCCACAGGATGGTCTGGTCGAGCTCCAGCAGAATCACCCCGTCGGACAAACCGGCGATGATCTGCTGCAACTGGCGGCGATTGGTTTCGGTGGTCAGGACGTCCTGGCTCATTGGATCTCCACGGGTGCAGCGGCGCAGCGACGCGCCGCCCTGTGAAGATTACGACCGCGAGGGGGTGGGATAGTGCAAAGCAGGTGCAGCCGCTGCTACAGACCGTGTGAGGAGGATGTTAATTACTGCACCAGCAAAGACGCTTCCAGCCTCGTCAACTTATCCGGATTAGGTTTGTGACGCGTCGGCAGACATTGGGATCTTTGGTCGTAGGGTTTTCTTGCAGGTGCTGCTCTAAGCTCAAGCTAACGCGTGCCTGCATGCTGATTTTTACCGGACCGGAGAATGGCGATGATGCTCGATACGATTAACTTCACCCCGTGGCCCGCGTTGGCCGGAGGTGCTCTGATCGGCTTGGCGGCCAGCGTGATGATCGTGGCCAATGGACGGATTGCCGGGATCAGTGGATTGCTGGGCAGCCTGATGTCATCCGGCGATTCCGGTCGAGGTGAGAAAGCCGTGTTCATCCTCGGACTGCTGGCCGCCCCCCTGCTTTGGGCGCTGTTTCAGGCGTGGCCGACCATTGAATTCAAGACGGGCGCCGTGGGACTGATCATCGCTGGATTGTGCGTCGGGATCGGCACCCGATATGGCTCGGGATGCACCAGCGGCCACGGGGTGTGCGGCATCTCGCGCCTGTCACCACGCTCCATCGTTGCGACGTTGTGTTTTATGTTCACAGGCTTTGTGACCGTGTTTGTGGTGCGTCATCTGTTGGGGGTTTGAGCATGAAAAAGCTGACCGCTTTCCTCGCCGGCCTGGTGTTCGGCATCGGCCTGCTGTTGGCCGGCATGGCCAACCCGGCCAAGGTGCTGGGGTTTCTCGATATCACCGGGCGATGGGATCCCTCCCTGGCACTGGTGATGATCGCTGCCATTGCGGTGGCCTGGGCGCCGTTTCATTGGGCGGTGAAACACGCCACGTCTTTGCTGGGGGCGCCGATGCAACTGCCGGTCAGTCGCGAGTTGGATCGACGCCTGATCGCTGGCAGCCTGTTGTTCGGAGTCGGCTGGGGCATTGCGGGCATCTGCCCTGGGCCCGCGCTGGTGTTATTGCCAACGGGGCATTGGCAGGCCTGGGTGTTTTTCATGGCGATGCTCGCGGGGATGCTGATCTTCAAAGCGAAGCAAGCGCGCCACTGAGTCACGGTCGATCGCAGGTTTGGGCGGCGCATGCGCTGCCAAAGCCTACGACCGTGTTCGCGCTTCAGGCCGCCAATTGGCCGCTGGCAATCGCCGCCGACGCCGCCAGCATTGCCCGCAACAACACCGCACACCCGGCCGCCAGATCATCCGGCGCGGCGTTTTCGATTTCGTTGTGGCTGATGCCGCCTTCGCACGGCACGAAGATCATCCCGGCCGGGCCGAGTTCGGCGAGGAAGATCGCGTCGTGCCCTGCTCCGCTGACGATGTCCATGTGCGACAACCCCAAGCCTTGCGCCGCGCCGCGTACCGCTTCGACGCAAGCCTTGTCGAAGTACAGCGGCGGGAAGTCGGCAGTGGGCGTGAGTTCGAAGGTCAGGCCGTGTTCTTCGCAGGTGGTTTCGATGACTTCGCGGACTTCAGCAATCATCGAGTCCAGGCGCGCCGGTTCCAGATGACGAAAATCCAGGGTCATGCGCACTTCACCAGGAATGACATTGCGTGAGCCCGGATAGGCTTGCAGGCAACCGACGGTGCCGCAAGCATGCGGCTGATGGCCGAGGGCGGCGCGGTTCACTGCGCCGACAATCACGGCGGCGCCGACCAGGGCATCCTTGCGCAGGTGCATAGGCGTCGGGCCCGCGTGAGCTTCGACGCCGCGCAGTTTCAGGTCGAACCATTTCTGGCCGAGAGCGCCCATCACCACACCGATGGTTTTGTGTTCGTCCTCGAGGATCGGGCCTTGTTCGATGTGCGCCTCGAAATAAGCACCGACGGCGTGGCCGCTGACCTTGCGTGGGCCGGCGTAGCCGATAGCGTTGAGGGCTTCGCCAACGGTGACGCCCTCGGCATCGACCTTGGCCAGGGTTTCTTCGAGGGTGAATTTTTCCGCGAACACGCCGGAGCCCATCATGCACGGAGCGAAGCGCGAGCCTTCTTCGTTGGTCCAGACCACCACTTCCAGCGGCGCCTCGGTTTCCACGCCGAGGTCGTTGAGGGTACGCAGCACTTCAACGCCGGCCAGAACGCCGAAGCAGCCGTCGAACTTGCCGCCAGTGGGTTGGGTGTCTATGTGGCTGCCGGTCATGACGGGAGGCAGGTTCGGATTGCGCCCGGGGCGGCGGGCGAAGATGTTGCCGACGGCGTCGATGCTGACGGTGCAACCGGCCTCTTCGCACCAGTTGACGAAGATGTCCCGGGCCTGACGGTCCAGATCGGTCAGGGCCAGGCGGCAGACGCCCCCCTTGACCGTGGCGCCGAGTCTGGCCAGGTCCATGAGCGACTGCCACAAGCGGTCGCGGTTGATGTGCTGATGGGTGGACTGCAGAACGTCTACAGCAGCGTTCATGATGATCTCCTCAGGCAGTTCTTATGGATTTCTTCAGGGATTTTCTTGGGCGTCTGGAAGGCCGTCTTCGCGAGCAAGCCCGCTCCCACAGTGAATCGGGTGTACACAGCATTTGTGTACGACCTCAATCCCTGTGGGAGCGGGCTTGCCCGCGAAGAGGCCAGTGTTCACACCGCCGATTTCACGACAGTCGGATTAGGCCGCATCGAGCACAACCCGTAATAAATCAGCCCACCCAGCGCCGAGCCGGTGAACCAGCCATAGCTGTAGAACCAGCTGAATGCATCGCTGCCCAGCGACAGCAGCGTCAACGCCACTGGCACGCCAAACGCGATAAAGCCGAACCAGTTCCACGCCGGGTACACGTCATCGCGATACAACCCGGCCAGGTCCAGTTGCTGTTTCTTGATCAGGAAATAGTCCACCACCATGATCCCGGCGATCGGGCCCAACAGGCTCGAATAGCCCAACAGCCAGTTGGAATACACGGTCTCCAGGCTCACATCCGAGACGATCAACCCGAGCTTCTTCAGCAGTTCATGGGCCATCAGCGCCAGGCCGACCAGGCCGGTGAGGATCACCGCTTTGGTGCGGTTGATGAGCTTGGGCGCGACGTTCTGGAAGTCGTTGGTCGGCGAAACGATATTGGCCGCGGTGTTGGTCGACAATGTCGCGATGATGATCAGTGCCATGGCCAATGCGACCCAGACCGGGCTCTGGATGTGGCCGATCAGGGTGACCGGATCGGAGACGGTGACGCCCACCAGTTTGACCGAGGCGGCAGTCATCACCACGCCCAGCGAGGCGAACAGGAACATGGTCAGGGGCAAGCCGATAATCTGTCCAACGATCTGGTCTTTCTGGCTTTTCGCATAGCGGCTGAAGTCCGGGATGTTCAGCGACAAAGTGGCCCAGAACCCGACCATCGCGGTCAACCCGGCGGCAAAGTAACTGACCACGCTGGCCCCTTCCGGACGCTTGGGTGGGATCGCCATCAATTCGGTCATCGACACGTTCGGCATCGCCCACACCAGCAGCCCCACGCCCACCAGCACCAATAAAGGCGCGGAAAGGGTTTCGAGCCATTTGATCGAGTCCGCACCGCGAATCACCACCCACAGGTTCAAGGCCCAGAACACCATGAAGCCGATCACTTCACCGGTCCCGCCGAGGGCTTTCCAACCGTCGAACACCGAACCGAGAAACAGGTGAATGGCCAGCCCGCCGAACATCGTCTGAACGCCGAACCAGCCGCACGCCACCAGCGCTCGGATCAGACACGGAACGTTGGAGCCAAGAATGCCGAAGGACGAGCGCAACAGCACCGGAAACGGAATGCCGTACTTGGTACCGGGAAAGGCGTTCAGGGTCAGCGGGATCAGCACGATGATGTTGGCGAACAGAATCGCCAGCAGCGCTTCACCGACACTCAAGCCGAAATAGGCGGTGAGTACGCCGCCGAGGGTGTAGGTCGGCACGCAAATCGCCATGCCAACCCACAACGCTGTGATGTGCCATTTGTTCCAGGTTCGCTCGTGCACCTTGGTCGGTGCCATGTCGTGGTTGTAACGGGGACTGTCGAGGACGTCGCTGCCGGCTTCGAGCTCAAACAAGCCGTCGCGCTCGGTCACTTGCGATCTGATCTGTTGCATGGCCGCTCCACTGTTCTTTGAATTATTTTTTGCTCATCAGGGGCTGGCGGCATCAATAAGCGTGCCGGGCACCCCTGTTGCGCATCGGGCAGTTCCACAAAAACTCCGCAACCCACTGATGTTTATCAGTTTTTATATACAGTCCGGATAAGTCCTCGGTGACTTGCCTGTTCACTCAGGCCGAATGCCAGGCAAGTTGTCCGAACAGTCAGGGCTCAATCTGGTGCATACATCTTTTTTTCAAAGTTGCGCATCAACCATAGACCATCCTCAAGCAGCTGATTTCACATAAGAAATCTCGTTCATTTTTAGAACCTGTCAAGTGCGTCAAAATGGTTCGAAGCCACACCATTTTGGTGAGTTAACGTTTTTATCGTTAATTATCAATATATTAAAACAGTCATAAGCTTATAAAAAATATTCTTGCTCATTCCATAAACTCAGACTAGCTTCTATTCCTGACAGCGTTGACAGGAATACTCCTGTTTGCGTCAGCTTCATATAAAACATTTAGAACCGGCATAAGTCGGTCATTGCCTGCGAGGAACTCGGAATGTCTCTGTTGATCCGTGGCGCCACCGTTATTACCCATGATGAAAGTTATCGCGCCGACGTCTATTGCGCTGATGGCGTGATTAAAGCCATTGGCGACAACCTTGATGTTCCGGCGGGCGCTGAAGTGCTCGACGGCAGCGGCCAATACCTGATGCCCGGCGGCATCGACCCGCACACGCACATGCAACTGCCCTTCATGGGCACCGTCGCCAGTGAAGACTTTTTCAGCGGCACGGCGGCAGGCCTTGCCGGTGGCACCACGTCGATCATCGATTTCGTGATTCCCAATCCGCAGCAATCCTTGATGGAAGCGTTTCATCAATGGCGCGGCTGGGCCGAGAAATCGGCGTCGGATTACGGTTTCCACGTCGCGATAACCTGGTGGAGCGAACAGGTTCGCGAGGAAATGGCCGAGCTGGTCAGCCAGCACGGGGTCAACAGCTTCAAACATTTCATGGCGTACAAGAACGCGATCATGGCGGCCGATGACACCTTGGTGGCGAGTTTCGAGCGCTGCCTGGAACTCGGCGCGGTGCCGACGGTGCACGCGGAAAACGGCGAGCTGGTCTACCACCTGCAACGCAAGCTGATGGCCCAGGGCATGACCGGGCCTGAAGCGCATCCGCTGTCGCGCCCTTCCCAAGTGGAAGGCGAAGCCGCCAGCCGGGCGATCCGTATCGCCGAAACCCTGGGCACGCCGCTGTACCTGGTGCATGTCTCGACCAAGGAAGCGCTGGACGAAATCACCTACGCCCGCAGCAAGGGCCAGCAAGTCTACGGCGAAGTACTGGCCGGGCATTTGCTGCTGGACGACAGCGTCTACCAACACCCGGACTGGCAGACCGCCGCCGGTTACGTGATGAGCCCGCCCTTCCGTCCTCGCGGCCATCAGGAAGCGCTTTGGCATGGCCTGCAATCGGGCAACCTGCACACCACCGCCACCGACCATTGCTGCTTCTGCGCCGAGCAGAAAGCCGCCGGCCGCGATGACTTCAGCAAGATCCCCAACGGCACCGCCGGTATCGAAGACCGCATGGCCGTGCTCTGGGATGAAGGGGTCAACACCGGGCGTTTGTCGATGCAGCACTTCGTGGCGCTGACCTCCACCAACACCGCGAAGATCTTCAACCTCTACCCGCGCAAAGGGGCGATTCGCGTGGGTGCGGATGCGGACCTGGTGCTGTGGGACCCGGAGGGGACACGGACCATTTCGGCGAAAACTCACCACCAGCAGGTCGACTTCAACATCTTCGAAGGCAAGACCGTACGTGGCGTACCGAGCCATACCGTGAGCCAGGGCCGGGTGGTGTGGGCTGATGGCGACTTGCGGGCCGAGCGTGGTGCCGGGCGGTATGTCGAACGACCGGCGTATCCGGCGGTGTTTGATTTGCTGAGCAAGCGGGCTGAACAAAATAAGCCGACTGCTGTGAAACGCTGAAATCGAGGCCTTCGGCCATCGCGAGCAGGCTCGCTCCCACATTTGAAATGCGCTCCCCTGTGGGAGCGAGCCTGCTCGCGATGGCGCCAGTACAAGCGCCACAAAAATCAATGCCCATCAGAGGCATCACCTCAATAACCGTGAGGCCAACACCGTGATCAAGACCCTGAACCACCTCCCGCATCCCTATGAGAATGCGGCCACCCTCGCCGGCCATTTCACCGACCTGGCGCCGCCACTCAACGACCGCCAGGCCCATCTTGAAGCCTCGCGCTGCCTGTATTGCTACGACGCGCCATGCGTGAACGCCTGTCCGAGCGAGATCGATATTCCGTCGTTCATTCGCAATATCCATCAGGAAAACGTCCAGGGCGCCGCGCAGAAAATCCTCTCGGCGAACATCCTCGGCGGCAGTTGCGCCCGGGTGTGCCCGACGGAAATCCTCTGCCAGCAAGCCTGCGTGCGTAACAACGACCACGAATGCGCACCGGTGCTGATCGGCCTGTTGCAACGTTACGCGGTCGACAACGCGCATTTCAGCGAACACCCCTTCCAGCGCGCCGCCGCCACCGGTAAACGCATTGCCGTAGTCGGTGCCGGTCCGGCCGGTTTGTCCTGCGCTCACCGCAGTGCGATGCATGGCCACGACGTGGTGATTTTCGAGGCGCGGGAAAAGGCTGGCGGCCTCAACGAGTACGGGATCGCCAAATACAAACTGGTGGATGACTACGCGCAAAAGGAACTTGAGTTTCTGCTGCAGATTGGCGGCATCGAAATCCGTCACGGGCAGAAACTCGGCGAAAACCTGAGCCTCAGCGAACTGCATCAGCAATTCGACGCGGTGTTCCTCGGCCTCGGTCTGGCCGCCAGTAAACAACTCGGCTTGCCTCACGAAGATGCGCCCGGCCTGCTCGCGGCCACCGACTACATCCGCGAACTGCGTCAGGCGGATGACCTGAGTCAACTGCCGTTGGCGGATCATTGCATCGTCCTCGGCGCCGGCAATACGGCCATCGACATGGCCGTGCAAATGGCCCGCCTCGGGGCTCGCGACGTGAATCTGGTGTACCGCCGCGGCGTCGAGGAAATGGGCGCCACCGGCCACGAACAGGACATCGCCAAAGCCAATCAGGTGCGTTTGCTGACCTGGGCGCAGCCCGAAGAAGTGCTGCTCAATGACCAAGGCAACGTGCGCGGCATGCGTTTCGCCCGCACGCACCTGGTAGAAGGTCGCTTGCAAACCACCGGCGAAACCTTCGAATTGGCGGCCGACGCGATTTTCAAAGCCATCGGCCAGGCCTTCGATGCCAGCGCCCTAGCCGATCCACTGGCACGCGAACTCAAGC
This sequence comes from Pseudomonas sp. 31-12, assembly GCF_003151075.1. Classification (NCBI taxonomy): domain Bacteria; kingdom Pseudomonadati; phylum Pseudomonadota; class Gammaproteobacteria; order Pseudomonadales; family Pseudomonadaceae; genus Pseudomonas; species Pseudomonas sp. 31-12. The sequence continues at coordinate 2,989,575 of NZ_CP029482.1, read as the reverse complement.
GTCAGGGCGATCGAATCCAGGTCGATGAACAGCTGCGTACCAGCATTCCCGGCGTGTATGCCGGTGGCGACTGCACCAGCCTCGACCAGGACCTCACCGTGCAAGCCGTGCAGCATGGCAAACAGGCGGCCGAGGCCATCAACGCTCAACTGATGCTCAACGTGGAGGCTGCGTAAATGGCCGATCTTTCGATTGTCTTCGCTGGCATCAAATCCCCGAATCCGTTCTGGCTGGCCTCCGCGCCGCCGACCGACAAGGCTTACAACGTGGTTCGCGCCTTCGAGGCTGGCTGGGGCGGCGTGGTCTGGAAAACCCTGGGTGAAGACCCGGCGGCGGTCAACGTGTCCTCGCGATACTCCGCGCTCTTCGGCGCCAACCGTGAAGTGGTGGGTTTCAACAATATCGAGCTGATTACCGACCGCTCGCTGGAGATCAACCTGCGGGAAATCACCCAGGTCAAAAAGGATTGGCCGGACCGCGCGCTGATCGTTTCGCTGATGGTGCCCTGCGTCGAAGAGTCATGGAAATTCATCCTGCCGCTGGTGGAAGCCACCGGCGCCGACGGCATCGAGCTGAACTTCGGTTGTCCGCACGGCATGCCGGAACGCGGCATGGGCGCGGCGGTCGGCCAGGTGCCGGAGTACGTCGAGCAGGTCACCCGTTGGTGCAAGACGTATTGCTCGCTGCCGGTGATCGTCAAGCTCACGCCGAACATCACCGACATCCGCGTTGCCGCCCGAGCAGCCCATCGCGGTGGAGCAGATGCGGTATCGCTGATCAACACCATCAACTCGATCACCAGCGTCAATCTGGAGCGCATGGTCGCCAATCCCGCCGTCGGCAACCAAAGTACCCATGGCGGTTATTGCGGCTCGGCGGTGAAGCCGATTGCGCTGAACATGGTCGCCGAAATCGCCCGCGACCCGCAGACCCAAGGCCTGCCGATCTCCGGCATTGGCGGCATCGGCAGCTGGCGCGATGCCGCGGAATTCATCGCCCTGGGCAGCGGCTCGGTGCAGGTGTGCACGGCGGCGATGCTGCATGGCTTCCGGATTGTCGAAGAAATGAAGGATGGGTTGTCACGCTGGATGGACAGTCAGGGTTACGCCAGCATTTCGGAATTTTCCGGCCGCGCGGTGGGCAACACCACGGACTGGAAGTACCTGGACATCAACTATCAGGTGATCGCGAAGATTGATCAGGAGGCGTGTATCGGTTGCGGGCGTTGCCACATCGCTTGCGAAGACACTTCGCACCAGGCGGTGGCGAGCCTGAAGCAGGCGGACGGGACGCATAAGTACGAAGTGATTGATGACGAGTGCGTGGGCTGCAACCTGTGCCAGATTACCTGCCCGGTGGAGGATTGCATCGAGATGGTGCCGATGGAGAACGGCAAGCCGTTTCTGGATTGGAATCATGATCCGAGGAATCCGTACCATGTCGCCCTTTGAATGTTTGATTGATCAGAAATCCGCCCCTCACCCTAACCCTCTCCCCAAAGGGGCGAGGAGACTGACCGAGGTGTTTTTTAGATAGTTTGCGACCGGGGAAATCTGAGTCGAACTCAGGTTTGAATACAACGAAGATCAGCTCCCTTTCCCCTTCTCCCCTTTGGGGAGAGGGCTGGGGTGAGGGGGTGGCTCTAAAGAACACCGATATTCTCAAGGCTCCAACCCAATCCCCCGCAATATCACACTCGTCACCGTCTGCACCGCCCGCTCGAACTGCATGTCCGACAGCGGCTGATGATCATTGAGGATATTCACCTGATGATCAAAGTCCGCGTAATGCTGGGTCGAAGCCCAGATCATGTACAGCAGGCTTGAAGGCTCCACCGGCAGGATGCGTTTGTCGTCCACCCACTGGCGGATTTTCGCTTCTTTCATCTTGGCCCAGTCGTACAGGCTCGCGTCCAGCGCCACGCCCAGCGTCGGGGCGCCGTGGATGATTTCATTGGCCCAGACTTTCGAGCCATAAGGCCGGCTGCGGGAGTGGTTCATCTTGGCGCGGATGTAGCTGCTGAGCACCACGCGCGGGTCGTCGAACATCTCGAAGCACAACGCGTCCTGCTTCCACACTTCCAGCAAACCCAACAGCACGGCGCTGTACAGCTCGCTTTTGGTGCTGAAGTAGTAATGCAGGTTGGAGCGCGGCAGTTGCACTTCTGCAGCAATGTCAGCCATGGCGGTGCCGCCGAAGCCTTTTTCGGCGAAGACCTTTTCGGCCCCCAGCAAAATCTTCTCGACGTTACTGCGACGAATCTCGATCTTGTGATTGCCCATGAGGGCTCCCTGGCAACAGCGTTGGCCAAGACTAGCATCCGCTCTACCTCGCGGCGACCTCTGCTTCCGAGCCATGACTCGTCGCCGTATCAGCCGTTGGCGCAACCGATGTTCGCCCTTCAGATATCGGCAGCTGTCTAAGTCATCGTATAACTTCTGATTGACAACCCCTGAAAGCCTCGCAAATAATCGCCCCCGATGTTGTACGACGACGTATGACAAAAAATAAAAACAACAAGAAAAAAGGGAGCGTCACTGTGAGCAAACTCGTCCGCAACTCCTTCGCCAGCACCCTTCGCCCGACCTTCGTACGCCGCCACACCCTGAGCCTGATCGGTTGCAGCAGCCTGGCCTTCGCCTTGCCCATGACCAGCAATGCAGAAGGGTTCGTCGATGACGCCAAAGCCACGCTGAACCTGCGCAACGCCTACATCAATCGCAACTACACCAACCCGGCCTACCCACAGGGCAAAGCTGAAGAGTGGACGCAAAACTTCATCCTCGACGCCAAGTCCGGGTTCACTCCGGGCCCCGTCGGATTCGGCGTGGACGTGCTGGGCTTGTACTCGCAAAAACTCGATGGCGGCAAAGGCACTGGCGGCACACAGCTACTGCCGATCCACGACGACGGCCGCCCTGCCGACAATTTCGGTCGCATGGGCGTGGCGCTGAAAGGCAAAATCTCGAAGACCGAATTGAAGGTCGGGGAATGGATGCCGGTGCTGCCGATCCTGCGTTCCGACGATGGCCGCTCGCTGCCGCAAACCTTCCGTGGCGGCCAGGTGACGTCCACCGAGATCAGCGGCCTGACGCTCTACGGCGGCCAGTTCCGCCAGAACAGCCCGCGCAACGATGCGAGCATGGAAGACATGTCCATGAACACCAAAGCCGCGTTCACCTCGGACCGCTTCAACTTCGGCGGCGGCGAATACGCCTTCAATGACAAGCGCACCCAGGTCGGCGTCTGGTACTCAGAGCTCAGCGACATTTATCAGCAGCAGTATTTCAACCTGAGCCACAGCCAGCCCATCGGCGACTGGACCCTGGGCGCCAACCTCGGTTACTTCATCGGCAAGGAAGACGGCAGCGCCTTCGCCGGCGACCTGGACAACAAAACCGCGTTCGCCATGCTCTCGGCCAAATACGGCGGCAACACCTTCTACGTCGGCCTGCAAAAACTCAGCGGCGACGATGTCTGGATGCGGGTCAACGGCACCAGCGGCGGCACCCTGGCCAACGACAGCTACAACTCCAGCTACGACAACGCCAAGGAAAAATCCTGGCAACTGCGCCACGACTACAACTTCGTCGCCCTCGGCGTTCCCGGCCTGACAATGATGAACCGCTACATTAGCGGCGATAACGTGCACACCGGGGCGATCACCGACGGCAAGGAATGGGGCCGCGAATCGGAACTGGCCTACACCGTGCAAAGCGGCCCGCTGAAGAACCTCAATGTAAAATGGCGCAACGCAACCATCCGCAAGAGCTTCAGCACCAACGAGTTCGACGAAAACCGGATTTTCATCAGCTACCCGATTTCGTTGTTGTAAAGCAGACACTCCTTGCATGCTCACATTAACTTTGTGGCGAGGGAGCTTGCTCCCTCGCCACAGAAGCCCTTCTTGCCACAGAGATGTGTGAAATGACCCTCCGTCATTTTCAACCAAAGTCGCGTTGACAAGACTCGGAAAGCCTAACGATACTTCGGCATAGTCATACGACAACCTACAACAATAATTGCGTACTCAGGGACTTCCATGACCAGCACTCCTTCAGCCCCTTTCAATCGCCTGCTGCTGACCGGTGCCGCCGGTGGCCTGGGTAAAGTCTTGCGCGAAAGCCTGCGTCCTTATGCCAACGTCATTCGCCTGTCGGACATCGCCAACATGGCATCGGCCGTCGATGACCGCGAAGAAGTCGTTACCTGCGATCTGGCAGACAAGCAGGCCGTGCACCAACTGGTCGAAGGCGTGGACGCGATCTTGCATTTCGGTGGCGTATCGACGGAGCACTCGTTTGAAGAAATCCTCGGCGCCAACATTTGCGGCGTCTTCCATATATACGAAGCCGCGCGCCGCCATGGCGTGAAGCGGGTGATTTTCGCCAGTTCCAACCACGTCATCGGTTTCTACAAACAAGGCGAAACCATCGACGCCCACTGCCCTCGCCGCCCGGACAGCTATTACGGTTTGTCCAAGTCCTACGGCGAAGACATGGCCAGTTTCTACTTCGATCGCTACGGCATCGAGACCGTCAGCATCCGCATCGGCTCCTCGTTCCCGGAACCGCAAAACCGCCGAATGATGAGCACCTGGCTGAGCTTCGGCGACCTGACCCACTTGCTCGAACGCGCGCTGTACGCGCCGAACGTCGGCCATACCGTGGTCTACGGCATGTCCGACAACAAGAACGTCTGGTGGGACAACCGTTTCGCCACCGTGCTGGGCTTTGCTCCTCAGGACAGCTCCGAAGTGTTCCGCGAAAAAGTCGAAGCGCAGCCGATGCCCGCCGCTGATGACCCGGCCATGGTTTACCAGGGTGGCGCGTTTGTGTCGTCCGGCCCTTTCGGTGACTGAACCCGCTGACCTCACTTGATCCCCACAACAAAAACCCAAGGGAATGAGTCGCCATGCAAGCCGAATTGATTGTCGATGCCCGAAACGCGGTCGGTGAAAGCCCGGTCTGGGTCCCCGAGGAAAACGCCCTGTATTGGGTGGATATTCCTGCCGGTGGACTGCAGCGCTGGAGCGCCGACAGCGGGCATGTCCATGCCTGGACCGCCCCGGAAATGCTCGCCTGTATCGCCCGTCACAGCGACGGCGGCTGGGTGGCCGGGATGGAAAGCGGCTTCTTCCATTTGCAGCCGCACAACGACGGCAGCCTCGACGCCGAGCTGCTCGCGCATGTCGATCACGCCCGCGTCGACATGCGCCTGAACGACGGTCGCTGTGATCGTCAGGGGCGTTTCTGGGCCGGCAGCATGGTGTTGAACATGGGCGCCAACGCCGCCGACGGCACGTTGTATCGCTACAGCGCCGGACAGCGTGGGCCGCTCGAAGCGCGGTTTGATGGCTTCATCGTGCCCAACGGCTTGGGCTTCAGCCCGGACGGCCGGACGATGTACTTGTCCGATTCCCATCCCTTGGTCCAGCAGATCTGGGCCTTCGATTACGACATCGACAGCGGCACCCCGTCCAACCGGCGGCTGTTCGTCGACATGAACCAGTTCCCCGGCCGCCCCGACGGCGCCGCCGTTGATGCCGAAGGCGGCTACTGGATTTGCGCCAACGACGCCGGACTGATTCACCGCTTCACCCCGGACGGCCGACTGGACCGTTCCCTCGCCGTCCCCGTGAAAAAACCCACCATGTGCGCCTTCGGTGGCAGTCGACTGGACACGCTGTTCGTGACCTCGATCCGCCCCGGTGACGACCATGACCCTCAGTCATTGGCCGGCGGCGTGTTCGCGCTCGACCCCGGCATCAAAGGTTTACCGGAACCGCTGTTCAACGATCTGCTTTAACCGATTCTGCTGCACCGCTGCGCCTTGAATACAAAAAAAATAACAAACTGGAGACACCCCCATGGACTTCAAACGCACCTTGCTCGCCGCTGCACTCCCCTTGGCCTTCACCCTCAGCAGTGCCGCCCAGGCGCTGGAAATCAAATTCGCCGACATCCACCCGGCCGGCTACCCGACCGTGGTGGCCGAAGAACAACTGGGCAAAACCCTGGTGGCCGACAGCAACGGCACGCTGACTTTCAAGATGTTCGCCGGCGGTGTGCTCGGCTCGGAAAAAGAAGTGGTTGAACAAGCCCAGGTCGGCGCCATCCAGATGGCCCGGGTCAGCCTCGGCATCGTCGGGCCGGTGGTGCCGGATGTGAACGTGTTCAACATGCCGTTCGTGTTCCGCGATCAGGCGCACATGCGCAAGGTCATTGACGGTGAAGTCGGCGACGAAATCCTGGCCAAAATCACCGATTCCGAGTTTGGCCTGGTTGCCCTGGCCTGGATGGATGGCGGTACGCGCAACATCTACACAAAAAAACCGGTAAACAGCCCCGAGGATCTCAAAGGCATGAAGATCCGCGTAATGGGCAACCCCATGTTCATCGAAACCATCAACGCCATGGGCGGTAACGGTATCGCGATGGACACGGGCGAAATCTTCAGTGCCCTGCAGACCGGTGTGATAGATGGCGCGGAAAACAACCCGCCAACGCTGCTTGAGCACAACCACTATCAAAACGCCAAGTTCTACAGCCTGACCGGCCACCTGATCCTGCCCGAGCCTATCGTGATGTCGAAAATCACCTGGGAAAAACTCACCCCCGAGCAGCAGACGCTGGTGAAGAAAGCCGCCAAAGCCGCACAGGCGCAAGAACGCATTTTGTGGGACGCGAAGACGGCCAGCAGTGAAGAAAAACTCAAGGCCGCCGGGGTCAAGTTCATCACCGTAGACAAAAAACCTTTCTATGAGGCCACCGCCTCGATCCGCGAGAAATACGGCGCGCCTTACGTCGACCTGATCAAGCGCATCGAAGCCGTTCAGTAACCCTCCCTGCCCTCATGAAAGGCCCGGCGCCGTTGACGTTGGTGTATGTCAGCGCGCGCCCGGTTACGGTGGAACCCGATGAAGAATCTGCTGCTACGCATCAACGACAGGATTTACATGGCCTGCATCTGGGTCGCCGGTCTGTCGGTCCTGGCGATTTCCCTGATCATTCCCTGGGGCGTCTTCGCCCGTTACGTGCTCGGCACCGGCTCAAGCTGGCCGGAGCCCACCGCCATCTTGCTGATGATGGTCTTCACCTTCATCGGCGCCGCCGCGAGTTACCGCGCCGGCGCGCACATGGCCGTGGCGATGCTCACTGACCGCATGGCGCCCCGACTGCGCAATGCGATGGCGATTTTCTCGCAATTGCTGATGGCGACCATCTGCCTGTTCATGACCATCTGGGGCACCAAGCTGTGCCTGTCGACCTGGAACCAGTTCATGAGCGCCATGCCGACGCTGCGCGTGGGCATCACCTACATGCCGATCCCGATTGGCGGTGTGCTGACGCTGATCTTTGTCCTGGAAAAACTCTTGCTCGGTGACCAGAGCAACCGCCGGGTCGTGCGTTTCGACCTGGTTGAAGAAAGCGAAGGGGCTGCCTGAATGGACGCGTTGATTCTGTTGGGCAGTTTTATTGCGTTGATCCTGATCGGCATGCCGGTCGCCTATGCACTGGGGCTTTCCGCCCTGATCGGCGCGTGGTGGATCGACATCCCGTTCCAGGCGCTGATGATTCAGGTCGCCGGCGGTGTGAACAAATTCTCCTTGCTGGCGATTCCGTTCTTCGTCCTGGCGGGCGCGATCATGGCCGAGGGCGGCATGTCCCGGCGGCTGGTGGCGTTTGCCGGTGTGCTGGTCGGGTTTGTCCGTGGCGGCTTGTCGCTGGTCAACATCATGGCCTCGACCTTCTTCGGCGCGATCTCCGGTTCTTCGGTGGCCGACACGGCCTCTGTCGGTTCGGTGCTGATTCCAGAAATGGAACGCCGTGGTTACCCGCGGGAATTCGCCACGGCCGTGACGGTCAGCGGCTCGGTACAAGCGCTGCTGACGCCGCCCAGCCACAACTCGGTGCTCTACTCGCTGGCCGCGGGCGGCACGGTGTCGATTGCGTCGCTGTTCATGGCCGGCGTGGTCCCTGGTTTGCTGATGAGCGCGTGCCTGATGGTGCTGTGCCTGATCTTCGCGAAAAAGCGCAACTACCCCAAGGGCGAAGTCATTCCCTTGAAGCAGGCGCTGAAAATCTGCGGCGAAGCGATGTGGGGCCTGATGGCCATGGTCATCATCCTCGGCGGGATTCTCTCGGGTATTTTCACCGCCACTGAATCGGCGGCGATTGCGGTGCTGTGGTCGTTCTTCGTGACCATGTTCATCTACCGCGACTACAAGTGGAGCGAGCTGCCAAAACTGATGCACCGCACGGTGCGGACGATTTCGATCGTGATGATCCTGATCGGCTTCGCCGCGAGCTTCGGCTACATCATGACCCTGATGCAGATTCCGTCGAAGATCACCACGATGTTCCTGACCCTGTCGGACAACCGATACGTGATCCTGATGTGCATCAACGTCATGCTGCTGTTGCTCGGCACCGTGATGGACATGGCGCCGCTGATCCTGATCCTGACGCCGATCCTGATGCCGGTAATTCTGGGCATTGGCGTGGACCCGGTGCAGTTTGGCATGATCATGCTGGTGAACCTGGGGATCGGATTGATCACGCCGCCGGTGGGCGCGGTATTGTTTGTGGGGTCGGCCGTGGGCAAAGTCAGCATCGAAAAAACCGTGAAAGCGCTGCTGCCGTTCTACGCCGTGCTGTTCCTGGTGCTGTTGGGGGTGACCTACATTCCGGCGCTGTCGCTGTGGTTGCCGCATTTGGTGTTGTAAAACCGGTTGGTGAGCAAGACTCCCTGTGGCGAGGGAGCTTGCTCCCGCAGGGTCGCGCAGCGGCCCCCTGCAATTTTTCAGGAAGACCGAGTTGCCTGACTTTGCGACTGCTGCGCAGCCGAGCGGGAGCAAGCTCCCTCGCCACAAAAGCACTTTCACATTCCTTTGCAGAACGCCATGAAAACGACTCTCATCGAACTCACAGACGAACTCACCCACCTCACCCTCGCCCCCGAACTCGGTGGCAGCCTCGTCAACTGGACCGTTCGCAGCACCGGGCAGCCGCTGCTGCGCCACAACGACGCCCACGCGCTGAACACCGGCCTGCCAGGCAAACTCGGTTGCTACCCCTTGATTCCGTGGTCGAACCGAATCGCCGAAGGGGGCTTCGACTGTCCCGATGGCTGGCTCGCCTTGAAGCCCAACAGCCTCACCGATCCACTGCCGATTCACGGCAGCGCCTGGCAACAACCGTGGCAGGTGGTGTCGCAGGCCCATGACGAAGTCGTCTTGCAACTCAACAGCAAAAACCCCTTCGCCTATCGCGCCCGGCAGCGGTTTCATCTGAGCGAGGGCCGATTGAGCATCGATTTGCACGTCACTCACCTGGCCAAACACCCCGCGTGGCATGGCCTCGGACTGCACCCGTACTTTCCCCGCACCGCCAACACCCGGCTAAAGGCCAAGGCTGAAAAAGCCTGGCTATGCGATGGATCGAAACTGCCAACTGAACGCATGGCACTGCCTGCGGAGTGGGACTTTTATCAGCTCAAAGTGCTGCCCGACACACTGGTCGACAATGGTTTCTGCGAATGGGACGGTCATTGCCTGATCCAGCAACCCGAGCTCGGTTATGAGCTGGAATGCCAGGCCAGCGGCAGCGATTACTACCTACTCTATTGCCCGGTGGGTATGGGATTTTTCTGCATCGAACCGGTCAGCCACCCAGTCAACGCCCATCACTTGCCCGGGCGGCCGGGGCTGCGTTTGCTGGAGCAAGGTCAATCCGTCGAACTCGGCTTCAGCCTGCACTATCGCCAGCTTGATCAGCCCAGCATCTGACTCAGTACCGCACGCAACTTGCCGGGTTTCACCGGTTTGTTCAGCAGCGGCGCGTCGAGTCGCTGCAACGAACGCCGGCACTGGTCGGTGCGGTCGGCAGTGATGATCACCGCCGGAATCGCCTGACTGAAATGCTCGCGCAAATGCCGCACCACGTCACAGCCGACGACGCCGTGATCGAGGTGGTAATCCGCCAGAATCAGTTCCGGCGCCCGCCCCTTCAAAGCGGCCAACGCTGAGTGTTCATCCGTGGCAATCACCACCTCGCAGCCCCACTGCCCGAGCAGCGCGCTCATGCTGTCCAGAATGCTCACTTCGTTGTCCAGCACCAGCAGGCGCCTGCCCGGCAACGGATTGCCCGTGCCCGGCTGCGGTGCTGCCAGGCTGATCGGCAACGGGATCTCATGGGAAATCGGCACGTCGATGCTGAACACCGAGCCACGTCCCGGCCGCGAATGAACCTGAATCCGGTAGTTGAGGATCTTGGCGATGCGCTCAACGATGGCCAGCCCCAGACCCACGCCCTTGCGGTCGGCGGCGCGGCCGACATCCAGTTGATTGAATTCGAGGAAGATCGAGTCGAGCCGGTCCGCCGCGATCCCGCGCCCGGTGTCCCACACTTCCAGGCGCAGCATATCGCCGCGCCGCCTGGCCCCCAGCAGAATGGCGCCCTCATCTGTATAACGGCAGGCGTTGCTGAGGAAGTTGCGCAGGATCCGCGTCATCAAGCGCAGGTCGGTATGAATGGCGTAATCGCCCATGTGCACCCGCAGGTTCAACCCGGCGGCCTCGGCCACCGACTGGAACTCCGAGACCAGCGGCGCGAGTAATTCGTCGAGGCGGTACAACGCGACGTCCGGTTTGACCGCTGCTTGATCGAGCCGGGAAATATCCAGCAAGTCGGTGAGTAAATCTTCAGCGCCTTCCAGGGCCTGATGGGTTCGCTCCACCAGTACCTGCTCGACATCCGGCAACTTGCGCTCGCGCAACGTCGAGATCAGCAAACGCGCGGCGTTGAGGGGTTGCAGCAAGTCATGGCTGGCGGCAGCGAGGTATTTGTCCTTGCTGCGGTTGGCGGCCTCGGCGGCGTCCCGGGCATCGCGCAAGTCTTGGGCAATCTGTTTACGTTGGGTGATCTGCTGTTGCAGGTTGCGGTTGGCTTCCAGCAATTCGTCGGTGCGCGCGGTGACCCGCTGCTCCAGTTCGTCGTTGAGTTGTTGCAGGCGCTGCTGGGCGAATTTGCGTTCGGTGATGTCGGCGACAAAACCCTCCACCAGCCCCTCCTGGTCGGGTTTGAGCAGCAGGTTCATCAGCACGTCGAGGCTGGTGCCGTCCTTGCGTCGCAACTGGGTTTCATAGCCGTGCAGGCTGCGCTCGCGCTGGAGCATTTCACGGATTTTCTCCAGCTCTTGAGCGCCGCCGACAAACAGGTTGCTCGCCAGGTCGGCCAGCGAAAACAGCACCTCTTGCGGATCCTGATAGCCAAGCATCCGCGCCAGGGCCGGGTTGGCGGCACGCATGCCTTCCATGAGGCTGGCCTGGAAGATCCCGTGGACGGCGTTTTCGAACAGCCACTTGTAGCGATTGCGCTCGGCTTCCAGCTCGTCCAGTCGTGCGGCGAGTTCCGGGTAGTGGCTCTTGCGCGCCGAGTGGCTGCCTAATCCCAGTAGCCCGGCGAGCGCGCGTTGCTGCTCGTCAGAGGGCTTCGCCATAGACGACCTCGACATCACGCTGACTGGACTCACGCGGGTTGGTGAGGATGCACGGGTCGTGCATGGCGTGTTGCGACAGGAACGGAATGTCGGCGGTACTGACCCCGTGCAAACCGAGGGTTTCATGGAAGCCGATCGCATGTTTCAGGGCGATCAGGTGCTCGACCAGACGCCCGCAGATCTGCCGGTGATTGAGGCCACGGCAATCGATGCCGAAGGTCTCGGCGATCACCTTGAAGCGATCCGGCGCCGAGCTATAGTTGAACGCCACCACGTGCTCCACCAGCACCGCGTTGCACAAGCCATGGGGCAAATCGAGAAAGCCGCCGAGGCTGTGGGACATCGCGTGCACCGCGCCGAGGATCGCGTTGGAGAACGCCAGGCCGGCCTGCATGCTGCCGAGCATGATCTTCTCGCGAAGGGCGATGTCGGTCGGGTTGGCGATCATCTGCACCAGGTTGCCGTTGATCAGGCGCATGGCTTCCAGCGCGTGCGGGTCGGTCAACGGCCCGTGGCCGGTGGAGACGAACGCTTCGATGGCATGCACCAGCGCATCAATGCCGGTACAGGCCGACAGGAACGGGTCCATGCTCAAGGTGGTTTCCGGGTCGATCAGCGACACATCCGGCACCACGGCCTTGCTGACGATGGAGAACTTCATGCGTTCTTGCTGGTTGGAAATGATCACGAACTGCGAGACATCCGCCGAGGTGCCGGCGGTGGTCGGAATCAGGATCAGCGGCGGGCTGGGCACGCGGATGGTATCGACGCCTTCGAACTCAAGGATGCTGCGTCCGTGGGCGACGACGATGCCGATGCCTTTGCCGCAATCCATCGGGCTGCCACCGCCGACCGCGACGATCACATCGCAATGGTTTTCCTTGTACAGCTCGGCGCCGAGCATGACTTCCTCGACCCGCGGGTTGGGCGAAACGTCGCTATACAGAAAGTAATCGATGCCCTGGGCTTGCAGACTGGCTTCGACATCGGCCACCCAACCGGCGGCAATCACACCGGGGTCGCTGACCACCAATACCTTGCGGGCACCGAAGGTCTTGGCGCAGTTGCCGACGTTGTGCCGGCAACCGGCACCGAAAATGATTTCAGGCGAAACGAATTTACGCAGCTGGCTGAGACTCTGGCTCATTGGAAAGCCTGTTTTTATTGTTTTGAAGGTAGAACCACACTAACCCATCCCTCCGCGAATGCAATCAGACCAATGGGTAGCATTTCCCGCCTGAACACCGCAGCCCGCTCCCACAGGGGATTTGTGTCGTCCTTGATTCAGCCGCGATAGATCAGCCGCGAAGCCTTCTCGTTACGCAACGTCAGGTGTTCCATCCCGTGCCCCGGCGCATCCGCTTCATCGCGAGCCTTGAGGATCACCCCATGGTGTGCCGACTTGCTGCACACCGGGTCGGCATTCTCGGCATCGCCGGTGAGCATGAACGCCTGGCAGCGACAGCCGCCCAGGTCCTTGTGCTTTTCATCGCAGGAGCGGCACGGTTCTTTCATCCAGTCATCGCCACGAAAGCGATTAAAGCCGAATGACTCGGTCCAGATGTGCGCGATGCTGTGCTCGCGCACGTTGGGAAACTCCACCGGCAATTGCCGCGCACTGTGACAAGGCAACGCCGTGCCGTCCGGGGTGATGTCGAGAAACAGGTTGGCCCAGCCGTTCATGCAGGTCTTGGGGCGTTCTTCGTAGTAGTCCGGGGTGACGAAGATCAGTTTGCAGGGATGGCCCTCGGCCTCAAGACGTTCACGGTATTCGTTGGTGATGCGCTCGGCACGCTGCAATTGCTCGCGGGTCGGCAACAGGCCGACGCGGTTGAGTTCGGCCCAGCCGTAGAACTGACACGTGGCCAGTTCGACGAAGTCCGCTTCCAGTTCCAGACACAGGTCGATGATCTGCGCGATCTGGTCGATGTTGTGCCGGTGGGTGACGAAATTCAGCACCATCGGGTAACCCTGGGCTTTCACCGCCCGTGCCATGGCAAGCTTCTGGGCGAAGGCCTTGCGCGAGCCAGCGAGCATGTTGTTGACCTGCTCGTCAGCGGCCTGAAAGCTGATCTGGATGTGGTCCAGCCCGGCGACCTTGAAGTCGCGGACTTTTTGCTCGGTCAGGCCGATGCCCGAGGTGATGAGGTTGGTGTAGTAACCCATGTCCCGCGCAGCCTTGATCAGCTCGGCCAGGTCCTGACGCACCAGCGGCTCCCCGCCGGAAAAGCCCAGTTGCGCGGCGCCCATCTCCCGAGCTTCGCGGAACACCCGAATCCATTCTTCGGTGCTCAATTCCTCACCCTGCTGGGCGAAATCCAGCGGGTTGGAACAATACGGGCATTGCAACGGGCAGCGATACGTCAGCTCCGCCAGTAACCACAAGGGCGGCCCGGGTGGCTGTTCGATCAGGTTCACAGGGCGATCCCCCGGTGCCAGACATTTTCCGAGGTCACGGTGTGATACGGCGGGCGCCCCAGTTCGTAGGCCATGCTCATTGCGTCGAGCATGCTCCACAGCACGTCGAGCTTGAACTGCAGAATTTCCAGCATGCGTTGCTGGCCTTCGACCGTGACGTAGTGGGCCAGGGTGATGCGCAAACCATGCTCGACATCGCGCCGCGCCTGGCTCAGGCGTGTGCGGAAATAGTCATAACCGGCCGGGTCGATCCACGGGTAATGCGCGGGCCAGGCGTCGAGACGGGACTGGTGGATCTGCGGCGCGAACAGCTCGGTGAGCGAACTGCTGGCCGCTTCCTGCCAACAGGCGCGTCGGGCGAAATTGACGTAGGCGTCCACGGCGAAACGCACGCCAGGCAGCACCAATTCCTGGGAGAGGATTTGCTCACGGTCCAGCCCCACCGCCTCGCCCAAACGCAACCAGGCTTCGATGCCGCCCTCACTGCCGGGGACGCCGTCGTGGTCGAGGATGCGTTGCAGCCATTCACGGCGCACGTCGCGGTCCGGGCAGTTGGCGAGGATCGCGGCGTCTTTCAGCGGGATGTTGACTTGGTAGTAGAAGCGATTGGCGACCCAGCCCTGGATCTGCTCGCGGGTGGCGCGGCCGGCGTACATGGCTTGGTGGAACGGGTGATGGATGTGGTAATAGGCGCCTTTGGCGCGCAGGGCTTGCTCGAATTCGGCGGGGGACATGGGTTGGTCTGTCATGGTGGTTCTCCTGGGAGCTCTGCGGTGCTTGGTCTGGCCTCATCGCTGGCAAGCCAGCTCCCACAGGTTTTTGTAAACACCGCAGAACCCTGTGGGAGCTGGCTTGCCAGCGATGGGGCCAGCGGCTACAACTCAATACTCATGCCGTCGTAGGACACTTCAATCCCCCGCCGCTCCAGCAACGCCCGCTCAGCCGAGTCTTCATCGAGAATCGGATTGGTGTTGTTAATGTGGATCAGCACCTTGCGCTGGCGTGGGAAGTCATCAAGCACCTCAAGCATCCCGCCAGGACCGCTCTGTGGCAGATGCCCCATTTCACTGCCCAGGCTCTGGCCGACTTCGCACACGCGCATCTCGTCGTCGCGCCACAACGTGCCGTCCAGCAGCAGGCAATCGGCGCGCTGCATCCAGCTCAGGACTTCGTCGTCGATTTGCCCAAGGCCCGGGGCGTAGAACACGCTGGCGCCGTTGCGCAGGTCTTCGATAAACAGGCCAATGGTGTCGCCCGGCTGCGGATTGCCGCGATTGGGCGAGTACGGCGGTGCGTTGCTCACCAGGGGAATCGCACGAAATTGCAGGTGTTCGCAGGCCGCGATGGTGAACGATTCACGGTCGAGCGCGACCGGTTGCCACTGCAACCCGCCGTTCCAGTGTTCAAGCATGGGGAACAAGGGAAAGCCACTGCTCAGGTCTTGATGAACACGCTCCGTGCACCAGACCGAATGCGGGCAGCCTTCGCGCAGGCTCAACAGACCGGTGCAATGGTCGATCTGGCTGTCCAGCAGGACGACCGCGGCGATCGCCGTATCGCGCAAGCGACGGGCCGGTTGTAGCTCCGGGAAACCTTCAAGCTGCGCGCGAATGTCCGGTGACGCATTGCACAGCACCCACTCCACACCGTTGTCGCTCAGGGCAATCGACGACTGCGTGCGCCGTTGCGCCCGCAGGCTGCCATTGCGCATCCCGGCGCATTGGCGGCAGTTGCAGTTCCATTGCGGAAAACCGCCACCAGCGGCGGAACCGAGAACGCGGATGTGCATGGGAGCCTCCAGAAGGCAGGCCCGGCCAACGCCACGGTTGGCCGGGTGGACAATCAAC
Organism: Pseudomonas sp. 31-12; assembly: GCF_003151075.1. Lineage (NCBI taxonomy): Bacteria > Pseudomonadati > Pseudomonadota > Gammaproteobacteria > Pseudomonadales > Pseudomonadaceae > Pseudomonas > Pseudomonas sp. 31-12. The sequence continues at coordinate 2,973,808 of NZ_CP029482.1, read as the reverse complement.
GGTTGGCGAAATACATCGTCACTTCGAAACCAATGCGCAGATCGGTGAACGCGGGTTTATTCCACATGGGTCAATCCTCTTCTTGTGCCGGGTGATTCCGGTAAAGCCATTAATGCACGGGGCGCCAAGTGATCGAATGCTACTTTGGGACGAGAGGGCGGCGTGCGTTGGTAGGGGGTGTTAGCGCGGTCTTCAACACCACACATAACACTGTGGGAGCGGGCTTTTGTGGCGAGGGGGCTTGCCCCCGTTGGGTCGCGAAGCGGCCCCGAAAAAGGGGACTGCTTCGCAGTCCAACGGGGGCAAGCCCCCTCGCCACAGGGCCCGCTCCCACAGGTTTTTCAGTGTGCTTAAGAGATCAGAAGAACCCCATCGGGTTGATGTCGTAGCTCACCAGCAGGTTTTTGGTCTGCTGATAATGGTCGAGCATCATCTTGTGGTTTTCACGGCCGACACCGGACTTCTTGTAGCCGCCGAACGCAGCATGCGCCGGGTACAGGTGATAGCAGTTGGTCCAGACACGCCCGGCCTTGATCGCCCGGCCCATGCGGTAGGCGCGGTTGATGTCGCGGGTCCACAGGCCGGCGCCGAGGCCGAACTCGCTGTCGTTGGCAATCGCCAGGGCTTCGGCTTCGTCCTTGAAGGTGGTGATACCCACCACCGGGCCGAAGATTTCTTCCTGGAACACGCGCATTTTGTTGTGGCCCTTGAGCAGGGTCGGCTGGATGTAATAACCCGTCGACAAATCGCCTTCAAGGCGTTCGGCCGCGCCGCCAGTGAGCAGCTCGGCGCCCTCCTCCTGAGCGATTTTCAGGTACGAGAGAATCTTGTCGTACTGCTGCTCGGACGCCTGGGCGCCGACCATGGTTTCGGTGTCCAGCGGGTTGCCGCGCTTGATCTTGACGATCTTCTGCATCACCACTTTCATGAAGTCGTCGTAGATCGACTCCTGCACCAGCGCACGGGACGGACAGGTGCAGACTTCGCCCTGGTTGAAGAACGCCAGCACCAGGCCTTCGGCGGCCTTCTCGATGAACTGCGGCTCGGCTTGCATGATGTCTTCGAAGAAGATGTTCGGCGACTTGCCGCCCAGCTCGACGGTGCTTGGAATGATGTTCTCGGCCGCGCATTTCATGATGTGCGCGCCGATCGGGGTAGAACCGGTGAAGGCAATCTTGGCGATGCGCTTGCTGGTGGCCAGCGCTTCACCGGCTTCGCGGCCGAAACCCTGGACGATGTTCAGCACGCCAGGTGGCAGCAAGTCGGCGATCAACTCAGCAAAGACCATGATCGACAGCGGCGTCTGCTCGGCGGGTTTGAGCACCACGCAGTTACCGGCAGCGAGGGCCGGGGCGAGTTTCCACGCGGCCATGAGCAGCGGGAAGTTCCACGGGATGATCTGCCCGACCACGCCCAGCGGTTCGTGGAAATGATAGGCGGTGGTCAGTTCGTTGATCTCGGCGGCGCCGCCTTCCTGAGCGCGGATGCAGCCGGCGAAATAACGAAAATGGTCGGCGGCCAGCGGCACGTCGGCGTTCAGTGTTTCGCGCACGGCTTTGCCGTTGTCCCAGGTTTCGGTGACCGCGAGGATTTCCAGATTCTGTTCGATGCGGTCGGCGATTTTCAGCAGCACCAACGAGCGATCCTGAGCCGAGGTCTTGCCCCAGGCATCTGCTGCAGCATGGGCGGCGTCGAGGGCTTTTTCGATGTCGGCGGCGCTGGAGCGCGGGAATTCAGCGATCACTTCGCCGGTGACTGGCGAAGAATTGGTGAAGTACTCGCCATTGACCGGGGCAACGAACTCGCCGCCGATGAAATTGCCGTAGCGCGGTTTGAAGGTCACGACGGCGCCGGGTGTTCCAGGTTGTGCATAGATCATGGTGGGCCTCTGTCTGGGTCGATGCCTGTCGGGCAAACAGGCGATGAACCGATAGTAGAGAGCCTCGCGCGCCAGACGAATGCGCCGTTGGCAGGGGGACTCTCGTTATTTGGTAGTAGAAGGTGTCCGGGGATCAGCAGGTTTTTGTGGCGAGGGAGCTTGCTCCCGCTGGAGTGCGAAGCGCTCCCAAACCCAGACGTTGCGGTTCATCTGTCATACCGCATCGGCTGGTTTTACGACTGCTTCGCAGCCGAGCGGGAGCAAGCTCCCTCGCCACAGGTTGTGTAGGTATTTAGATCAGTGGCAGCAATCAGTGCTTGGCCACGACCAGGTCTTTGGGCAGTTTGAAGGTCCAGAGCATCCCGCCCTGGTTGAAGTCCTTGATGCGCTTGGCCACTTCGCCGCCCCACAGCGGTACGGCGCCGCCCCAGCCGGACAGCACCGAGACGTACTGCTCGCCATCCATTTCCCAGGTCACAGGCGAACCGAGGACGCCGGAGCCGGTCTGGAATTCCCAGACTTTCTCGCCGGTCTTGGCATTGAAGGCCTGGAGGAAACCTTCCGGCGTACCGGTGAACACCAGGTTGCCCTTGGTGGTCAGCACCCCGCCCCACAGCGGCGCGAAGTTCTTGTGGCGCCAGACTTCCTTGCCGGTCTTCGGATCGATTGCACGCAGCACGCCGATGTAGTCTTCATTCAACGGCTTGATGGTGAAACCGGCGCCGAGGAACGCCGCGCCTTTCTTGTAGGCGATGCCTTCGTTCCAGATGTCCATGCCCCACTCGTTGGACGGCACGTAGAACAGCCCGGTGTCCTTGTTGTAGGCCATCGGCATCCAGTTTTTCGCACCGAGGAATGCCGGCGCTACGAACACCGAACCGCCCTTGGCTTCGGTGCCGGGCGCGCCTGGACGGCTGGCTTCGTTGTAGATCGGCCGCCCCTCTTTATCGAGGCCGGTGGCCCAGGTGATCTTGTCCACGAACGGGAAGCCACGGATGAATTTGCCGTTGGTGCGGTCGAGCACGTAGAAGAAACCATTACGGTCAGCGGTGGCGGCAGCTTTGATCTCTTTGCCGCCTTCGGTGTAGTTGAACGACACCAGTTCGTTCACGCCGTCATAGTCCCAACCGTCGTGTGGCGTGCTCTGGAAGTGCCACTTGATGGTGCCGTCGTCCGGGTTCAGCGCCAGACGTGACGACGAGTAGAGGTTGTCGCCAGGACGCAGGTGCGAGTTCCATGGCGCCGGGTTGCCGGTGCCGAACAGCAGCAGATTGGTTTCCGGGTCGTAGTAACCGCCCAGCCAAGGTGCAGCGCCGCCGGTCTTCCACAGATCGCCAGGCCAAGTCTTGCCGGCTTCACCGCCGGAGATGCCGTTTTCTACCGCTTTGCCGTCCTTGTAGGTGTAACCCATGTGGCCTTCGACGGTAGGTCGGGTCCACAGCAGGTCGCCGTTTTTCGGGTCGTAGGCTTCGATCTTGCCGACCACGCCGAACTCACCACCGGCCACGCCGGTAATCAGTTTGCCGTTGATCACCAACGGCGCGGCGCTGATCGAATAGCCTTCCTTGTGGTCGGCGACTTTCTTGCTCCAGACCACTTTGCCGGTGTCCTTGTTCAGGGCCACCAGCTTGGCGTCGAGGGTGCCGAAGAACACCAGATCGCCATACAGCGCGACGCCCCGGTTGATCACGTCGCAGCACGGACGGATGTCATCGGGCAGGCGCGCATCGTATTGCCAGAGCTTCTTGCCGGTGCGCGCATCCACCGCAAACACCCGCGAGTAGGAACCGGTCATGTACATCACGCCGTCCTTGATCATCGGCTGTGCTTGCTGACCGCGCTGTTTTTCCCCGCCGAAAGAGAACGCCCAGACCGGCCGCAGGTCCTTGACGTTGTTGACGTTGAGCGTATCCAGCGGGCTGTAGCGCTGACCCTGGACGCCCAGACCATTGGTGACGATCTGCTCCGGGTTCTTGGGGTCCTGGAGAATGTCCTGATCGGAGACGCCGGCCAGCGCGGTGCCGGACAACAGCATGGCACTGAGCAGCACGCTAAGGACGAAGGGTTGGCGACGTGCGGGGTGGGTCATGACAGCTACCTCTGCGGTTTTTGTTATACCCGGGAAATTTTCCCGGTCTGGTGCAGATTCTTCGGCGCCGCCGCCCTTGGAACAATTGCCCGCAGTGTTGAGATTGCTAGTTCCTTAGTACCGGGTCGGATGAGACCAACACCGGATATGTCGGTCGACACCGGCCCCCTGTGGGAGCGAGCCTGCTCGCGATGGCGGTGTGTCAGACGACATCAATGGTGAATGTGAGGGCCTCATCGCGAGCAGGCTCACTCCCACATTGGATCTGTGTTGTTCATTTGTTTGCAGTGGAATCGACACGGGTCATTTGCGCGCGCTCGTAGCGAGGATAGAGATGACTGACGCTGCGGATCAGTTCATAGCGGCTCAGGCTGATCGCCGCGAACCGTTCAGGTATGGAACTGCGGATCATCTCGCCCATGTCGCTGCCATTGGCTGCACCCTCTCGCATCAGCTGATCGAGCCAGCCGAGGTAGTCGCGCATTTGCTCGAACGGTTTCGTGTCCGTCGCCACCGGCCCATGGCCGGGCACGATCAGCGTCCACGGCAAGCCTTGCAGCGTGGCGATGTCCGCCAGCCACACCGACAGCCCCGGGCTGTTGGGCGTGGTCAGCGCCCGTTGGTAAAACACCAGGTCCCCGGCAAACAGCACGCCGGTTTGCTGGTCGAGAATAGCCAGATCCGCGCCGGTGTGCCCACCCAGGCTCAGCAGGCGCAGATCATGATTCCCAAAACTGAGGACGGCGGGTGCCAGCGTCCGCGTCGGCAACACCACCTCGGTGCCACGCATCCAGTCGCCCACCAGCCGATACATGTTCTCGGCCATGGCGTCGCCCTGCTGATGCAGCAGCTCGGTGGTGCCGGGCAGCGCGCCGATCGGCACGTCGCTGAAGGCCTGGTTACCCAACACATGGTCGGGATGGTGATGGGTCAGCAGCACCTCGATCACCGGTTTGTCGGTGGTCGCGGCAATGGCTTTGCGCATTGCTTCGCCATAACGTTTCGACGGCCCGGTATCGATCACCACCACCCCGCGTTCGGTGACGATGAACGCGGTATTGACGATGTTGCCGCCGTTGGCCTTGGCGAAATTATCGGTGCTGCCTTCCAGCAGCCAGGTGTCTTCGGCGATCTGCCGGGGCTTGAGTTCATAGTCAAGGTCCGCCAGGGCCGGCAGGCTCAGGCTCAAAAACAACAGCAGCATCCAGCGCATCACGCGCTCCTTGGGGTCAGGGTATGGCCGCATCGAATTGATTGCCGCTGTTGTCGCGCAGCAACAGGCGCGTCTGCCCTGCCCCCTCGATGTCGAAGGCCAGGCTGGGGTTTTCGCTGACGGCGGGAAACAGTTCAAGACGAGCCAGCAACTGATCGTTTTGGTCGCGCAGTTCGGCATGGTTGATGAAAAATTCCGGGATGCCGCTGACCATGCCGTTGTCCATCGGATGCGCCACTTGCAGGCGCACACGGCTGAATTCGCCACGGGGATAACGACCGCCCAGCACTTCGCCGATGTGGTCTTCCCAGCCTGGCTGGGTGCGCACCACACTCGGCGCCGTGCATCCGCCGCCCGCCGCATCGATCAACGTAGAGCCGACATGCCAGAGCCCATCACGGGTCAGCACTGCCGCGCGCAACGGCGTGGCCTGCTCGATACGAATGCGGATCGACAGCCACGGCAGGACGCGGTCGACCGGTTGGAAATCAACGATCTTCGGCAAGGGATTGAGTTCCGCCCAGGCGAGGATTTTCACCACCTCGCCTTTGAACGCACGGGCGTCGATTTCCAGTGGCACTTGCCGGGCGTCTTCGGCAAACGGCGGTGCCAGCAGCTTCACCCGGTCATCGAAAATGAACGGTGCATCGCCGAGCATCTGCTTGTGATAGAACGCCCACATCACCGACGGCACCGGGTCTTTGCCCGGCTCGACGGCGCCAGCATGCGCGGCCAAGGGTAGCCAGCAGAGCAACAGGCAACTCGCTCGCCAGTTCACTGTTGATACATCTCTGGCACGTCATAGCGCAGGCCGTAATGGCCATAAATGGTTTTGACCGCACCCTCGCGGATCAACACCTCCAGCGCCTCTTCCACGGCATAGGCCAGTTGACGGTTGCTTTCGTGCACCGCCATGCCGATCTCCCAGAGCTGCTTGCCCATGTTCGGGTAGGCGTTTTCCGCCAAGGTCACTTGTGGGTCCTTGGCTTCATGAACCTGCCAGTCGATCTCGCCGCGCATGGCCATGACTGCGTCGACTTCGCCGGCCTTCATCGCCGCAAACGCTTGGGGCACGCCGGGATAGTGGTGAGTCTTGCCGGCAAGCATGCCGCTGAACACCGAGGTCAGGTAGAACGACGGCACGCTGTCGACTTCGACGCCGATCGGGTGGTGTTCGAACACGGCGACGCTGCCCACCGATTCCAGACGGCGGCGGTCATAGGCGACTTGCCATTGTTCGTTCTGGTACGGCCCGAACATCACCACATGGCCGTTTTCCAGTTCACCCACTTCGTTGCGTTTTTGCGCGTAATCGCGGTCGTATGGCACGCGCATCATCAGGTCGGCCAGTTGCAGATCGTGCAACTGACTGGCCCGCCAGATGTAATCGCGCAGGTCGTCATCGAGCTTCTCGCCGGCGGGCGCCCAGATCAACGTCAGGCGCACACCCAGCGCTTTGGCCAAGGCTGCGGCGAGCTCGACATCGACCCCGCGGGGCTGGCCGGCGTCTTCAAAACTGTAGGGGGCGAAGTCCTTGTAGACAGCCACTTTCAGCTCCCCGGTGGCGATCATTTCGTCATAGGTACGGACCTGCGCCTGCACGACCTGGCAGCACAGCAACACGGCGCTGATCAACACAGCGAACAGGCGCATGGATTACTCCTCGACGTGAACACTGTCCAGGTAAGTGCGCACGGCCCACAAGGCTTCCTGACTCAGGTAATCAGCCATCTTCGGCATGTACACCCGGCCATCGCGCACGGCTCCGTTGCGCACGCGCTCGACGAACCATTCATCCCCCGCTTCGCCCACATCGAGCATGCGCAGATCGGGGGCGATGCCGCCGGACTTGGCTTCCAGGCCATGACAGGCCGCACAGTTCTGGTTGTAGGCCGAAGAGCCGATTTCCACAGCCTTATCGTGTTCCGGGGAGGTGCGATACGGGTTCACCGCCGCCCAACCATCGGCATCCACCTGCAAGCCGGCTTCCTTGATCGGGGTCAGTCCCTTGGTTTCTATGGCCTGAGGTACCACGTTGCCATGGGCCCAGACGGAGCCTGCACTGATAAAACCGGCCAGCAGTCCGGCAACGAGCAAGGCGTTGCGTTTTGTTGTCATTGTTATGCCCTCAAGATTGCACGCAAAACCTCTTTGAAGAGGCTATGGCACCCATCTTGGTACGGCCTTCGCACAATCCCCATGCTGCTTTGGTGGCCGCCGTCTAGTCCCTTGGTAGTAGGGCTTGTGGCGCACACCCAATTCAGGTGCCGCACGGGAAGTTATCCCGGCAACAGCGGGACTTTTTCCGTATCCGCCACCACGCTGGGCGCACCACCCTGTGCAGGCCAAAACCTCCACTGGGAACTGCAACCATGACAATAAGATCGCTACCCGCCCTTTCCCCTTTGACCCTCGCCGTGCAGGCTTTTCTGCTGGTCAGCAGCCTGTCGCTGAGCGCGGCAAGTTATGCCGCGACGGCTCCCGCCACGCCCACCCGCAACGTGACATGGGAAGACATTGCCAATGATCACCTGACCACCAAGGACGTGCTGCAATACGGCATGGGCACCAACGCCCAGCGCTGGAGCCCGTTGGCCCAGGTCAACGACAAGAACGTGTTCAAACTGACGCCGGCCTGGTCCTACTCGTTCGGCGATGAAAAGCAGCGTGGCCAGGAATCCCAGGCCATCGTCAGCGACGGCGTGGTCTACGTCACCGGTTCGTACTCACGGGTATTCGCCCTGGACGCCAAGACCGGCAAGCGCCTGTGGACCTACAACCATCGCCTGCCGGACAACATTCGTCCGTGCTGCGACGTGGTCAATCGCGGTGCGGCGATCTTTGGCGACAAGATCTACTTCGGCACCCTCGACGCGCGCCTGGTCGCCCTGGACAAGAACACCGGCAAAGTGGTGTGGAACAAGAAGTTCGGCGACCACGCCGCCGGCTACACCATGACCGGCGCCCCGGTGCTGATCAAAGACAAGACCACCGGCAAAGTCCTTCTGATTCACGGCAGCTCCGGCGATGAGTTCGGCGTGGTCGGGCAGCTCTTCGCTCGCGACCCCGACACCGGTGAAGAAGTGTGGATGCGGCCTTTCGTCGAAGGCCACATGGGTCGCTTGAACGGCAAGGACAGCACCACCACCGGCGACGTCAAGGCGCCGTCCTGGCCGGATGATCCGACCACCGAAACCGGCAAGGTCGAAGCCTGGAGCCACGGCGGCGGTGCCCCTTGGCAGAGCGCGAGTTTCGATCCGGAAACCAACACCATCATCGTCGGCGCCGGCAACCCTGGCCCGTGGAATACCTGGGCGCGCACGTCCAAGGACGGCAATCCCCACGACTACGACAGCCTCTACACCTCCGGCCAGGTCGGCGTCGACCCGAGCACCGGTGAGGTGAAATGGTTCTACCAGCACACGCCAAACGATGCCTGGGATTTCTCCGGCAATAACGAGCTGGTGCTGTTCGATTACAAGGACAAGGACGGCAAAACGATCAAGGCCACCGGCCATGCGGACCGCAACGGTTTCTTCTACGTGGTGGACCGAAACAACGGCAAATTGCAGAACGCCTTCCCCTTCGTCGACAACATCACCTGGGCCAGCCACATCGACCTCAAGACCGGCAAACCGGTTGAGAACCCAGGCCAGCGTCCGGCCAAGCCACTACCGGGCGAGACCAAGGGCAAGTCGGTGGAAGTGTCGCCGCCGTTCCTCGGTGGCAAGAACTGGAACCCGATGGCGTACAGCCAGGACACCGGGCTGTTCTACATTCCGGGCAATCAGTGGAAAGAGGAGTACTGGACTGAAGAGGTCAACTACAAGAAAGGCTCGGCCTATCTGGGCATGGGTTTCCGCATCAAGCGCATGTACGACGACCACGTCGGCTCCTTGCGCGCCATGAACCCGACCACCGGCAAAGTGATTTGGGAGCACAAGGAAGCGCTGCCGCTGTGGGCCGGCGTATTGGCCACCAAAGGCAATCTGGTATTTACCGGCACCGGCGACGGTTTCCTCAAGGCCTTCGACGCGAAAACCGGCGCGCAGCTGTGGAAGTTCCAGACCGGCAGCGGCATCGTCTCGCCGCCGATCACCTGGGAACAGGATGGCGAGCAGTACGTCGGCGTGACCGTCGGTTATGGCGGCGCGGTGCCGTTGTGGGGCGGTGACATGGCTGAATTGACCAAACCGGTGGCTCAGGGCGGGTCGTTCTGGGTGTTCAAGATTCCGAGTTGGGACAACAAGACTGCGCAGAAGTAATCTGCTCGCCCCCTGTGCTCACAGGGGGCTTGCCTGTGTTCAGGACGCTTTCTGTGGCGAGGGGGTTTACCCCCGTTGGGTCGCGAAGCGGCCCCCTGCATTCTCCAGGGAGACCGAGTTGCCTGGATTAACGACTGCTGCGCAGCCGAACGGGGGTAAACCCCCTCGCCACAGGAACTCAGTTAGCCACAGATTTTGTGTGTATCCAGCTGCCCTCCACCTTTCGAGGACTTGCCATGAAATATCTGCCTCTACTGCTATTGCTCGCCGCCCTTCCGGTTTTCGCCGACGACGACTCCCCACTCATCATCAACGGCTGCACCATCGCCGATCACAGCCAATGCCCCGGCGCCAATCTCAAAGGCGCGAACCTGAGCAATCAGGACCTGCGCAACATGAACCTCAGCGGCGCCGACCTGCGCGATGCCGACCTGCGGCACGCCCGACTCGACCTCGCCAACCTGGAAAAAGCGCAACTGCAAGGTGCCAACCTGACCCGCGCCAGCCTGCAACAGAGCAACTTGCGCCTGGCTGATTTCACTGGTGCGACGCTGATGGCGATCCAGGGCTGGGGCATGTTTGCCCAAGGCGCGCAATTCCAGGACGCCAACCTCAGCGGCGCCTTCCTGCAATTCGCCCGCCTCTCCGGTGCGAAATTGCACAACGCCAATCTGCGGGCTGCCGATTTGGAGATGACCTGGTTGAGCAAGGCAGATCTCAAGGGCGCCAATCTCAGCGATGCCAACCTGCAAGAAGCCAAGTTGGGCGAAAGCAATCTGGAGCAGGCCAACCTCAGCGGTTCACGGCAGCACTATGCGAATTTTCAGGATGCCAATATGGAGGGCTGCACCGGTTGCCCGACGACTTGGAACAAATGAACTGAATGCACACAAACCCCCTGTGGGAGCGGGCTTGCTCGCGAAGGCGGAGTATCAGTCGACATTAATGTTGGATGTGAGGCCCTCTTCGCGAGCAAGCCCGCTCCCACATTAGAAATTCGTTGCCCGGGCTACCAAGTCAGCTGGCGACCCGCACCACCCCCATATCAATCCCCAAATGCACCAGCTCGGCATGGGACGTGACCTGCAATTTGCTCTTGAGCAAGGTCAGGTGGTTGGAGACGGTTTTGCTGCTGATGCTCAACTGCTCGGCAATCAAGCGTGCCGGGGTACCTTTGGCAAGCATCACGAAGATCTCCAGTTCGCGCTGGGTCATGCTCTGCAACCGGGGGTCGCTGGCGTCCTGTTGCGGGTGGCACGCCAGTTGGGTGGCCAGCGGCTGTTCAATGTAGGCGTGGCCGGCGAGGATCCGTTGCACCGCCTCGATCAGCACTTGCGGCGCCGAGCTTTTGGTCAAGTAGCCCGAAGCCCCGGCATCCAGTGCCTGACGCACCAGCGGCAGCTCATCGTGCATGCTGAAAAACAGTACCCTCAGTTGCGGAAGTCGCTGACGCAAACGCCGGGTGGTTTCCAGCCCGCTGATCCCCGGCAAACCGAAATCCATGATCACCAGGTTCGGCACGGCTTCCTGAACCCGCGTCAGCGCCTCCTCCCCCGTGGCCGCTTCACGCACCTCCATCGCCGGCAACAATGCCCGCAACAAACTCGCATAGCCCTGACGGACCACCGCATGGTCATCGACCAGCAGAATATTCATGTCGCCTCCAAAGGCATGCTCAAGGCCAGCGCCCAGCCGGCGCCGGGGTGGCTGATGATCCGCAATTCGCCGCCGAGGCTGCGGGCGCGTTCGAACATCGAATACAAACCGACGCCGGGCCGCTGTGGCTGCGCTGCGCCGCGTCCGTTATCGCGGATCAACAAGCGCAGATGCGCACCGCGATGTTGCAGGCGAACCCGAACCTGAGTCGCGTCGGCGTGCCGGGCGATATTGGTCAGCGACTCCTGCAACAGGCGATAGAGATGGGTTTTGTTCGACGCGGACAACGCCGGCAACTGCGCGCTGACCCGCAACTGGCAATCGATGCCCTGGCGCGCCTGCCATTGCTCCACCAGCAAGCCGAGGGCTTCCGCCAGCGGCAAGTGGTGCAACACCACCGGATAGAGGTCGTGCACCAGCGCCCGAAAGCCCTGCTGCAGGTGTTCGCAATTGTGTTCCAGCTCGCGCACCGTGCGTTCGACTACCACGGGTTGATCCGCCACCAGCCGCAACAGACAGGCCTGTGCGCGTATGCCGGCCAGGTACTGGCCGAGATCATCGTGCAGGGTCTGCGCCAGATGAGTGCGCTCCTGTTCCTGCACCGCCAACAGCGTCCGGGTCAGATGCGTATTGTCGGCGCGGGCCTGTTCCAACGCCTCCGTCATGCGATTGAAATGCACCGCCAGTTGCCGAGCCTCCGGTACGCCTTCCGCGCGCAATCGCACCTTGAGCTGGCCACCCGAGACTTGCTGCAACGCGCGCAGCAATTCATCGAGCAAACCCATGCCTCGGCGTACAGCCCAGCGGATGGTGAGCAGACTCAAGATCAAGGCGAGGCCACACAGGCCCAGCAATTGCTGCAATGAATCCCAGACTTCGTCGATCTCATCCCGGGGATCGACTGCGATCTGTACGCGCCGGCCATCGCGCAAATCCAGGACCCGCGCACTGTGCCGGGCTTCGGCGAACAACAGACGCCCGAGCCACCCATCGAGCCCGTCCTGAACCGGCAGCCGTGCCGCTTCGCCGGGTTCCAGCCAGCGCACCCGCACATGCCGCAGGCTACCGGTCAACCGTGGCTGCAAACTGGCGGGATCACGCTCGGCGGATTCGCTCAAATATTCGACCACCGCTTCGGCGGATTGCAGCTCACGCTCCACGTCCGCCAGGGCCTGGTGCACCAGCAAACCCATGCACGCCAGCGTGACCAGGGCGAACAATCCGCACACCCAAAGGTTGATCCGCCACAGGGCCGACACGCTTAGTGCGCCGGTGTCGCGGGCAAGACCAGCAACGGCGCCGGACGCGGGCCGTGCAGCTTGTCGACGCCGATCAGGGTCAGGATCAACAGCAACGGCAGGAGCAATGCTTTGAGAATTCGCATGGTCGATCTCCTCCTGTGTGATGGCCGTTATTGCCCATGCTAAAACCGCGCCGTCCCGGGCGAGCTACTACCTTGGTACTGCCTGACTGGTACTTTCTGCATATTTCATTCTGCCTCGCAGGCTTCCTATGCTGGCGCTACCTGTAATGGAGTGCCGAAATGCGCCAGCTTGCCCCTTACGCCTTGATCTACCTGCTGGCGATTGCCTGCGCCGCCGGGCTGGCGACCCAGAGCCAGGCGGCCGATGCGCCATTGCAGGTGCAAATCGGCTACCTGGGCTTTCGACCTGACCCCGGCCCGTTGCTGTCGAACGTGATTCCCGATCCGGTCGATGCAGGACTTCGCGGCGCCGAACTGGCGATCACCGACAGCAACAGCACCGGGCGTTTTCTCAACCAGAGTTACAGCCTTGTCAGCGTCAACGCCGACAGCGCGGACGCCCTGATCGCAGCGGCCAAGGCCCAGCATGCGCAAGGTCTGCGCCTGTTTGTGGTGAATGCACCGGTCGAGAGTCTGCGTAGGCTCAGCGCCGTGCTGCCCGACAGTCTGCTGTTTAACGCCGGCAGCCCGGATGACAGCCTGCGCACCACCGACTGCCTGCCGAACGTGCTGCACAGCCTGCCGAGCCGGGCGATGCTCGCCGATGCGCTGGCGCAATTTCTGGTGGTGCGCAAATGGCAGCGGGCGCTGCTGATCGTCGGCCCGACCCCGGACGATCAGGCCTACGCCGCCGCCCTGCGCCGCGCCGCCAAACGCTTCGGCTTGAAACTGGTGGCGGAAAAGGCCTGGAGCTTCGACAACGACCAACGTCGCAGCGCCCAGGCCGACATGCCGCTGTTCACCCAGACCGCCGAGTACGACGTGGTGCTGGTCGCGGACGAACGCGGCGACTTTGGCGAATACGTGCCTTACCAGACCTGGTACCCACGGCCGGTCGCCGGCACTCAGGGCCTGACCCCGGTGGGCTGGCACAAAACCGTGGAAACCTACGGCGCCGCGCAATTGCAGAAACGCTTCGAAGCGCTGGCCGGGCGCTGGATGAATGACCGCGATTTCGCGTCCTGGATCGCCGTGCGCAGCATCGCCAGTGCCGTGAGCAAATTGCGTCAGGTCGATCCGATGGCGATCCGTGCTCTGGAAATCAGCGATCAACTGCCGCTGGACGGTTTCAAGGGTCGCAAGCTCAGCTATCGGCCGTGGAACGGTCAGTTGCGTCAACCGATTCCCATCGTCCAGCCCCGGGCGCTGGTCAGCACGTCGCCGCAGGACGGTTTCCTGCACCCCTTCAACGAGATGGACAGCCTCGGCTACGACAAGCCCGAGGTCAGCTGCCGCTTTCCCTGATCCGGTTCTTCACAACAACGACAACAAAAAAGGAATCCGCCATGCGCCGCACCCTGCTTTCTTGCGCCCTGCTGCTCGCCGCCGGGCACGTCGCGGCCAGCACCGCCTGGGTCTCCAACGAAAAAGACAACAGCCTGAGCCTGATCGACCTGCAGACCCTGCAAGTCACCGACACCCTGCCCGTCGGCCAGCGCCCGCGCGGTTTGCTGCTGTCCCACGACAACAAGCTGCTGTACATCTGCGCCAGCGACTCGGATCGGGTCCAGGTGATGGACGTTGCCACGCGCAAGATCATCAAGGAGTTGCCCTCGGGCAAAGACCCCGAGCAGTTCGCCCTGCACCCTAACAATCGCTGGCTCTACGTCTCCAACGAAGACGATGCGCTGGTCACCGTGATCGACACCGAAACCTCCAAGGTCTTGAGCCAGATCAACGTCGGCGTCGAACCCGAAGGCATGGCCGTCAGCCCCGACGGCAAGTGGGCGGTGAACACCAGCGAAACCACCAACATGCTGCACTGGATCGACACCAGCACCCAGACCCTGGCCGACAGCACGCTGGTGGATCAGCGACCGCGTTTCGTCGAGTTCGCCCCTGATGGTTCCAAGCTCTGGGCCTCGGCGGAGATCGGCGGCACGGTGACCATTCTCGATGTCGCCACCCGGCAGGTCCTCAAGACCTTGACCTTCCAGATCAAGGGCGTGCACCCAGACAAGGTCCAGCCTGTGGGCATCAAGCTCAGCGCCGACGGCAAGTACGGTTTCGTCGCGCTCGGTCCGGCCAACCATGTGGCGGTGGTCGATGCCAAGACCTTTGAAGTGCTTGATTACCTGCTGGTCGGCCGCCGCGTGTGGCAGATGTCGTTTACCCCGGATCAGAAGCAACTGCTGGCCACCAACGGCGTCAGCGGCGATGTGTCGGTGATTGATGTCGACAACCTCAAGGTGACCAAATCGGTGAAGGTCGGACGCTATCCGTGGGGCGTGGTGGTGACGCCATGAACGCACTGGAAGTCAGCGAGCTGAGTTTTGCCTATGGCGCGCGGGAGGCATTGCGGCAGGTGAGTTTCAACCTGGCGCCGGGGCGTTTCGCGGCGCTGCTGGGGCCCAATGGCGCGGGAAAATCCACGCTGATTGCGTTGTTGACCCGGCTCTATGATGTGCAGCGCGGTGACATCCGGGTCGGCGGTTGTTCGTTGCGCAATGCGGCGCGCCCGGCACTCAAGCAATTGGGCGTGGTGTTCCAGCAAAGCACGCTGGACCTGGACCTCAGCGTCGAGCAGAACCTACGCTATCACGCCGCGTTGCATGGCATGTCCCGGCGCCAGACCGGTCTGCGGGTCGACGCCGAACTGGCGCGCCAGGCCTTGACCGAACGCCGTCGCGAGCGGGTGCGTGAACTCAATGGCGGTCACCGTCGCCGGGTGGAAATCGCCCGCGCCTTGTTGCATGAGCCACGCCTGTTGTTGCTCGACGAGGCCAGTGTCGGCCTCGATCCGGCCAGCCGTCTGGCGCTCAATCAACATATTCGCGGCCTTTGCCGCGAGCAGAACATCAGCGTGCTCTGGACCACCCATTTGCTGGATGAAGTGCAGCCCAGCGATGACTTGCTGATTCTCCATCAAGGACGCTTGGTCGCCAGCGGTCAGGCTGAGGCCTTGAGCCAGGAACATGGTGGCGACCTTGGTTCGGCCTTCACCCGCCTGACCACATCAGGAGCCGCCAGATGAATGCTTATTGGCAATGCTTCAGCGGCATCGTGCTGCGTGAATGGCTGCGTTTTGTGCTGCAACGCACGCGGTTTCTCAGTGCGCTGGTGCGGCCGTTGTTGTGGTTGCTGGTGTTCGCCGCCGGGTTTCGCGCAGCGCTGGGGATCGCGATCATCGAGCCCTACGACACTTACATTCCTTATGAGGTCTACATCATCCCTGGCCTTGCTTGCATGATCCTGCTGTTCAACGGCATGCAAGGTTCGTTGTCGATGGTCTACGACCGGGAGATGGGCAGCATGCGCGTGCTGCTGACCAGCCCCCTGCCCCGGACTTTCCTGCTGTGCAGCAAGTTGTTGGCCACGTCGCTGATTTCGTTGTTGCAGGTGTATGCCTTCCTGGCGATTGCCTGGGTGTATGGCGTGCAGCCGCCGGCCATGGGGTTGCTGATCGCCTTGCCGGCGTTGCTACTGGTGGCGTTGATGCTCAGCGCCTTGGGTCTGCTGCTGTCCAATGCGATCCGCCAATTGGAGAACTTTGCCGGGGTGATGAATTTCGTGATCTTCCCGCTGTTTTTTATGTCATCGGCGTTGTATCCGCTGTGGAAAATGCGCGAGTCCAGCGAGTGGTTGTACTGGCTGTGCGCATTGAACCCGTTTACCCACGCAGTGGAGCTGGTGCGGTTTGCCTTGTATGAGCGCTTCAATCCGCTGGCGCTGGCAGTGTGCGTGGGGCTGACCCTGGTATTCGCCCTGCTGGCCGTACTCACCTTCAACCCACAACACGCCGCCCTGCGCAAAACCAGCTAACAACACAAATCCCCCTGTGGGGATTTGTGTTGGACAGACAGGGGGAAATTACTACTTTAGTACTGGTTTTCCTGTCTATCGTCGCATTCCCAATGCACCGAGACTGGCATGTAATGGGTTCATAACTATAAGGATTGAACCCCCATGCCGCGTGCCCAACGTCGTCTGTTGTGCCCTTCCCTTGCTGCGCTGTCGCTGAGCCTGTTGCTGGGCGCCGCGCACGCCGAGACACCGCTGTTTTCTGCCGACGGCTATCGCATCAATCTTTATCGCAGCCCGACTCCAAATCAGCTGCAAGGCGCGGCCATCATCGACACCGCCGCCCTGCAAACCCTGCTCACCCAGACACCGCGCCCGGTGCTGATCGACGTCTACCGTCGCCAATGGCTTCAAGGCCGTTTCATCGAAGACCAGCCCCACGAGAACCTGCCCGGCAGCCATTGGCTGGCCAATACCGGCGACGGCGACCTGACAGCTGACTGGCAGGGCTATTTTGCGCGTAACCTGAACACATTGACCGCAGGAGACCTGGCGCAACCGCTGGTCTTCTACTGCCGATCCGACTGCTGGCTGAGCTGGAATGCCGTCAAACGCGCCGCCGCCATGGGCTATAAGACACTGTATTGGTATCGCGACGGCCTGGACGCCTGGCAGGCAGCCAATCTGCCCGTGACGCCCGCCCAGCCCGAGCCCTTCCCCTGAGCTTTACGCGTGAGTGTTGTTGCCACACCATAATGAAAATAATGAGGTGAAAGGCTATGTACAAAATTCTGATTGCCGACGATCACCCGCTGTTTCGCGAAGCCATCCATAACGTCATCAGCGATGGCTTTCCGGGCAGCGAGGTCATGGAAACCGCTGACCTGGACAGCGCCCTGCTGCTGACGCAGGAACACGACGACCTGGACCTGATCCTGCTCGACCTGAACATGCCCGGCATGCACGGCCTCAACGGCCTGATCAACCTGCGCAACGAAGCGCCGACCATTCCGGTGGTGATCGTCTCGGCCGAGCAGGACAAGCAGATCGTGCTGCAAGCCATCACCTATGGCGCGGTGGGGTTCATCACCAAATCCTCACCCCGCGTGCAAATGACCGAGGCCATCCAGCAGATTCTCAATGGCAACGTGTACTTGCCGCCGGACATCATCCGCACACAAAAATGCGGCACCCACCGGCGCATGAATGACAACCCGAGCTTCCCGCCAGAATTGCTCCAGGCCTTGACCCGCAAGCAATTGCTGGTGCTCGAACGCATGACCAAGGGTGAATCGAACAAGCAGATCGCCTACACCCTGGAAATCGCCGAAACTACAGTCAAGGCGCATGTCTCGGCGATCCTGCGCAAACTCAACGTGCACAATCGGGTGCAGGCGATCTTGAGTGCCGGGGATATTGATTTCGGGTCTTACCTGCGGCGTTGAATGTTGGGGTTCCCCTGATCCCTGTGGCGAGGGAGCTTGCTCCCGTTGGGCCGCGAAGCGGCCCCCTTCAAACTTCCAGATAGACCGAGTTGCCTGATTTACGACTGCTTCGCAGCCGGACGGGAGCAAGCTCCCTCGCCACAGATTCAGTGTCCGGAGGGATTAACGGGATGGCCCAAGCAAATGACTCATCGCCGTCTTCAGCTTCATCGGCCGTACAGGCTTGTGCATCAACGTATGCCCCAACTCACGAATCTGCTGCTTGAGCTCATTGCTGTAGTTGGCAGTAATCATCATCGCCGGGATCGCTGAACCGCGCCGGGCGTTGATCCGGGCGACGGCATCGACGCCGTTCTGATCGTCATCCAAGTGATAGTCGGCGATCAGCAAGTCGGCTTCTTCATGATAGTTGTCCACCTGCCGCGCCAGGTCTTGCTCCGACAGCGCCGTCACCACTCGACATCCCCACCCTTCCAGCAACGTGCGCATGCCCGCGCAGATCGCCGCGTCGTTATCCAGCACCCACACCCGCGCACCGCGCAGACGCTCCAGCATCGGCTCACTCATCAGCAGCGCCGGTTGCGCCGTCGGGGCGGTGGCGCTCAACGGCACTTCGACGGAAAACATCGAGCCCTTGCCCGGCCACGAACGCACGTGAATCCGGTGACCGAGAATCCCGGCAATCTTCTCGACAATCGCCAGCCCCAGACCCAACCCACGGTCCTGATCCGGGCGCTGCACATCGCCGCGCTTGAACTCCTGGAAAATCTCTTCAAGCCGATTTTCGGCAATGCCCATGCCGCTGTCCCAGACCTCGATCGTCAACCGCTGATGATGACGCCGACACCCGAGCACCACCCGACCGCTGTAGGTGTAGCGAATGGCGTTGCTCAGCAGATTGCGCAGGATCCGCGCCAGCAACTGGATGTCGCTGCGCACTAACGCCGAACACGGGATGAAATGCAGCTCAAGCCCTTCACTGCGGGCCACCTGGGTGTACTCGGCGGCGAGGTTTTCCAGCAGTTCGCTCAAGGCGAACGGTGCGATGTCGGCCTTTATCACTCCCGCATCGAGTTTGGAAATATCCACCAGCGTGCACAACAGGTTTTCCACGTCTTCCAGGGAATTGCTGACATTGCGCACCAGAATCGCATTGGCCACCGGCTCGCGGCGTTCCAGCAAAGCGCTGGTAAACAGTCGCGCCGCGTTGAGCGGTTGCAGCAGGTCGTGACTCACGGCGGCAAGAAACTTGGTTTTCGACAGGTTGGCCTGCTCGGCCTCCAGTTTGGCTTCGCGCAAGCGCGATTCCACACGCCGACGCTCGTCGATTTCCCGCAGCAATTGGTCGTTGAGGGTGGTCAGTTCGGTGGTGCGTTCGCGTACCCGCAACTCGAGATTTTGATAAGCCTGATGCAGCGCCTCGGCCGTGCGACGTCGTTCGGTGATGTCGCGGATCAACACGAAAATCCCCACCACTTCCCCAGTGGCCAGGCGATTGGGCACGTAGGAACGCAGCATGTAGCGTTCCTGATTATTGATGTTGGTTTCGGCGAACTCGAACGTCACGCTCTCACCGGCCAAGGCCCGGGCCACGTAGGCTTCGAGGCGCTGGTAATGCTGCTCGCTGTGGACCTCGCGCAGGCTCTGTCCGAGCATTACGCCGCGAGGCCAGCAGTACCATTCTTCGTAGACTTTGTTGGTGAACTCATAGACCAGATCGGCATTGAGGTAGGCGATCAGCGCCGGCACATGGTCGGTGATCAGGCGAATCCAGCGCTCGCTTTCGCTCAGTGCTTCGGCGTGTTGGTAGCGTTCGGTAATGTCAGTGAACGTGTTGACGAAACCGCCGGTAGGCAGCGGATGGGTGCGGATTTCCAGCACCCGACCATCGTAAAGACGCTGCTCGCATTCCTGCACGGACCGCCCGTTGGCATCGCGACTCGCCGGGGTCAGCAGGTTCAATTCGCTGTCGGCGATCACTTCGGCAAACGGCCGATGGGCCGCCACCGGGGCCAGTCCGCTGAGCTCGAGGAAACGACGGTTCCACAACTCCAGAATGCCCTCGGCGTTGACCATCGCCACCCCTTGAGACAGGTTATCGACCGCCCGTTGCAACAAGTGGGATTTCTGCGCCACCGCCTGCTCGCGGCGCACGGTTTCGCTGAGTTTGACGTCGGTAATATCGGTGAACAGGATCACCCGCCCACCTTCCTGGGTCGGCCGTTCGCTGACCTGCAACCAGCGGCCGTTCTGCAGGCGATAGATCAGGTTTTCGTCGGCATGCCCGCGCGGTTCTTCAGTGAACAAACCGGTGGAACTCATCAGGCGCTTGACCTCGGCCAGGCGCATGCCGGCGTTGATCCGCACCCGGCTGTTCCCCCAGAACGCCTTGAAGCGGCTGTTGAACAAGACGATGCGCTGCTCGGCATCGAACAGCACAAAGGCGTCGGAAATACTTTCGATGGCATCGATCAAATGCTGATGCGCCGTCTCGGCCCGCAGGCGCGCTTCGCTGAGCAAGTGATTGCCCGACTTGAGTTCGGCCATGGCCTGGTTCAAGGCATCGGTGCGCTCACGCACTTGTTCGGCCAGCACCACCGAATGCTGGAAGGCCGCGTACGGGTCGTTGCCGCGGGTAATGCCGGATTCGATCCGTTCGATCAGCGCACTGTTGATGCGCTGCAGTTTGTGGTTGTCGTGGCGCAGACTGGCGAGCTGCGCCTGCAATTCAACGATGTCCAGGGGACCGGCCTCGGGCAATGGCAACCCCGGTGAAGGTCTGGTTGATGTGCATGCCATTGAACTGTTCTCCGTAGGTGTTGAAACCCATCACCCGTTGGTCACGCAAAAACGTACCGATTTGCTCCAGGCCGCCGCCGTCTTCCAGCTCCAGACGCCTGAGAAAACAGTCGCAGCCGATGGTCAGCAGCAGATCGCCAAGCCGCTCCTGCAAGCCTTCAAACAAGGTTTGCAGGTTCGGCAGCATCGGGCCGGGGGTCATGACGGTGAGGACGATGCCGTTTTCCACAGCGCAGTAAAAACTCAGGCTCAGGTCCGGATGCACCTGCTGGATCGCCCGCACGTAATACTGCTCGTTGATCCGCACCGCCAACGGGTGCGCGGCGAAGACCCGGTGGTCGAGCTCGGCCACCGGCACGCCGATGTGCCGGGCGTACTCCTCGGCGGCGGGTTCGGCGTTGAGTTCAAAGACCCGGCGCGAGGCGCTGTCAGCCCCGGTGACCACCAGTTTTTCCGCCCTCGGCAAGATGTGGTGAGTGGTGAACACCTCGAAATCCAGCCAGGTATTGACCAGCACCACCACCGCCGCGCCGCTGTGAAACTTGCCGCCGAAATAGACGTGGGTGTGAGTCAGGTAGTTATCGTCGCCGGCCGAACCGCCGAAATGCGGGATGTCACCCAACGCCGCGCTTAACGCCGCGAGGACCATCTCTTCACGGCTGGACAGACCATCGAGCAAGGTCAGGGCAAAGCTGTTGCCCTTGATCGGCGCCAGGGTGTTGCTGCGACAGCCACTGACCAGGCGCTCGACCATTTGCTGGGCGTCGATCAGGCTGAAGCGCTCCATCTCGCAGATCAGTTCGGCGTCGATGGAGAAATGCCGATGGTCGAATCCCACCGCCGTCACGCAGTTGCGACCGTAACCCAGCGGCGTGATTTCCCCGGCGCTGGTGCAACCCACCAGGCGAATGCCGCCGAAGCTCTGTTGCAAGGCCTGGCCCAGCGCCTGCAAGTCGTACTCGGCGGAACAGAAGAACAGCACGAAGCCCAGGTGCGGGTGCAATAACTGCCGCGCGAGCTCCTGAGCGACTTGTTGGGCATCGGTGGCCTGGGACATGCCGCTGACCACTCCTTCACTCTGGACCTGCTGCATGGTCGCCCCCCGCAGGTGCGCGTGTATGAGGCTCGAGTGTACGAAGCTTGCGGGCTGCGACGTATGCTACTTGGGTAGCGGTCAGGCGCTTCGATGGGATGAGTTCAGTGTGACGTTCGAACCCTTGTGGCGAGGGGACTTGTCCCCGTTGGACTGCGTAGCAGGCCCCCTGCGGTCGATGCGCAACCGAAGGGGGCCGCTTCGCGACCCAACGGGGACAAGTCCCCTCGCCACAGGTCATCTCTGTCAAGCCGTTACCAGTTCAACACCGCCCCCACCGCAAAGGTGTCGGTGTCTTCGTTCTGGGCGCTGGTGTCGTGGCCGTTGATTTCGAACTGGTTGTACTCGGCCACGAGCTTGAGGTTGTCGTTGACGTCATGGAACAGCGCAATCCCGCGCGTCTCATAATCCGCGCCGCTGCCGACCACGCCGTTGCCGTCATCGTTGGTCTTGCCATATGACAAGGCCAGGCGATTCTTGCCCAGTTTGTACGAGCCCTGCAGCAAGTAGCCGTCGCTGTCGACGTTGCGCAAGGTCGGTTCGCCGGCGTTGTTGGTGAAGAACGGGTTGATGCCCTTGGCCTGGAACCCGGAGCCGGTCAGCGACAACCCGCCCATCTTCGCCTGCACGCCATAGCCGACGCCTTTGGAGGTGACCGATTCAACGGTGGAGTCGGTATTGTCGGAAGTCTGGTAGCTGCCGTTGACCCAGCTGTAAATCTTCGCGCCGGCGACGTCGAACTGATAGGTGACCTCGCTCTCGGTACGCGGGTTCTCCTGATAGGCCTTGCCCAACGGGCTGCTGTCGTTGGTGTCGACCGGATCGAGAATCCCCACGGCCACCCGCAACCCCTCCATCACCGGGGTGCGATAGGTGATCTGCGAGGTCGGGAACGGGTACGGATAACCCGTGCCGATATTGCCGAACGACACGCCGCCACCGTCCACCAACCCCAGGGTATCGCTGACCTGACCGTAACCGGCGAGCATTTCATCAAGCAAAATGTTGGAGCGGGCGAACAGGCCGAAGTCCTTGCCGATCAGCACTTCGCCCCACTCCGGATTGGCCACGGTGCCGTAGAACTGCCGCACGTCGATGGCGGTGTCGGTGCCATTGGTCTGGCTGTCGTTGATGGTCACCCAGAACGACGCCCGCGCACCGAGCTTCAGGTCATCGACCTGTTTGCCCATGTTGAAACCCAGATAGTTGGGCAGATAGCCCATTTTCACCCGCGCCTGTTTCCGGTCGTACTGGTCGCCGGCACGGTCCACATCGCTGTTCACGTAGAAGGCGTTGATGTAGCCGTCGGTAGAGAATGTGGTCTGGTCCTTGTCGTACAGCACGATCTCGGCCTAGGCCATTGAGCTCAAACCAAGGGTCGACAGGCTGGCGATGAAGGCAGGCAAGTAACGATGCTTGAAGTTCTTATTGTTGGGCATGACGCGCTCCGCAGCGGGGGACTGGATGTCGGAGGCGATTATCGAAAGGTGACCGGCGGCGGCATACGCTGCCTTGGGGGCGGTTTTGAAGTGCTTTGGAGTGGCAGGTTAAGCGCGGCAAATTCGGTGTAAGACCGGGTCGCACCAGGACCCGAAACTTAGGACGTACGCCCGTCCGGCAGACTGGCGGCCACAGGAACCGGTACTTCCTAGACGCCCGCCCGGAACAGCATGTAAGCGGCGACTACGACACAGATGCTGGCGAAACCGATTTGCAGCGCTCGGGCCGGCACGCGCGCGCAGAGCTTTCGGCCAACAATCATGCCGACCACGCTGGCGACGATGAATGCGGCACCCAATGCATCAATCCTGACCCCGGCATGAAACGCGCCGATCACGCCGATGGCCGAAATCAGGCTGATCACCATCAAGGACGTGGCGACGATGCCGCGCATCTGCACATCGGTCAGTTGTTTGAAGGCCGGGACGATCAAGAAGCCGCCGCCAACCCCGAGCAGGCCAGAGACAACACCGGTCACTGCGCCCAGCGCCGCGAGGGTCGCGGTGCATTTGGCGGTCCAGGAAAAACGCCCGGTCTGCTGATCGAGCATGCAGTTTTTCTGGCCCCAGTTGGCGTGGCCATGGTCGCTCGGGCCTTCTTCCTGACGCTCGCGACGCAGCATCCGCCAGGCCACCATGACCATCAGCAGGCTGAACAGGATCATCAGGATTTTTTCCGGCAGTTGATGGGCGAAGTAGATGCCGACCGGCGAAAAAACCGCCCCCAGCAGTGCAATCAGCAACGCCGCGCGATAGCGCACCAGTCCATGGCGCAAACCGTCAATGGCCCCGACCGCCGCCGCACTGCCCACCGCAAACAAGGCCACCGGCGCGGCCTGGGTCATGGTCAAACCCAGTCCCAGCACCAAGGCCGGCACTGCCAGAATGCCGCCACCGGCCCCAGTCAATCCAAGGACCAGACCCATCACCACCCCAAAGAAACTTGCCAACAACATAAAACGCTCGTGATCCGCGAAAAAAGCCGGGGACGCCCGGTATCGATGACTGACAGGATAGAGCCCGTGCGGATTTTTTCCTTCATCAATTAACGCGGGGCTGGTCAGCGCAGGGAAAATGACACTACCCTCATGGCTTGTCCTGAAAGAAACGGCCACCATGCCCGCCTTGATTGAAGCTTTTTTAGACCCTGCCTCATCCACCTACAGCTACGTGATTTACGAAGGTGCTGGCAGTCAATGCGCCATCGTCGACCCGGTGCTCGACTACGACCCCGCCGCCGGGCGCACCGCTACCACGCAAGCCGACAAGATCATCGCCTTCGTGCGCGAACATCAACTGCAGGTGCAATGGCTGCTGGAAACCCACGCCCATGCCGATCACCTGTCTGCCGCACCGTATCTGCGCCGGGAACTGGGAGGCAAAATTGCCATCGGCCAGTCGATCAGCAAGGTCCAGGGTGTGTTCAAGACCCTGTTCAACCTTGAGCCGGAATTTCGCAGCGACGGTTCGCAATTCGACCATCTGTTCGCGCCGGACGAATCGTTCATGATCGGCCACCTCAAGGCCACCGCCCTGCATGTGCCCGGCCACACACCGGCTGACATGGCTTATTTGATCGACGGCGATGTGATCCTGGTGGGCGATACCTTGTTCATGCCCGACGTCGGCACCGCCCGTTGCGATTTCCCCGGCGGCAACGCCCACCAGATGTTCGCCTCGATCCACAAACTGCTGGCCTTCCCCGCCAGCGTCCGACTGTACGTCTGCCACGACTACCCCCCCGAAGGCCGCGAATCCCGCTGCATGACCACGGTGGGCGAGCAGCGTAAAAACAACATTCACGTTCATGACGGCATCGATGAAGCGGCGTTCGTCGCCATGCGCACCCAGCGTGATGCCGGGTTGGGCATGCCGACGCTCTTGCTGCCGGCAATCCAGGTGAATGTGCGGGCGGGGAATTTGCCGCCGGCGGAAGATAACGGCGTGACCTACCTGAAAATCCCCCTGAATAAACTCTGACTTTCCCGCCCCGTAGCAGCTATCGCGCAGGGCACTGTGGCGAGGGGATTTATCCCCGTCCGGCTGCGAAGCAGTCGTAAAACCTGAACGCAGGGTCTATTTGATGCACCGCGTTCTCTGAATTCACGACTGCTTCGCAGTCGAACGGGGATAAATCCCCTCGCCACAATGACAGCGGCTACAGAGGGGGCGTTTAGTTGTTGAGGGTCAGGCCGTTGGCGGGCAATGGCAGCGCGGTTTTGTAGCGCACTTGCTTGAGCGCAAAGCTCGAGCGGATGTTGGCCACGCCGGGGACTTTGGTCAGGAAGTCCATCATGAAGCGCTCCAGCGACTGAATGGTCGGGACCAGCACCCGAATCAGATAGTCCGGGTCCCCCGCCATCAAGTAGCACTCCATCACTTCCGGGCGATCGGAAATTGCTTCCTCGAAATGCTGCAGCGCCTCCTCCACCTGTTTCTCCAGGCTGACATGAATGAACACATTCACGTGCAGCCCCAGCAGGTCGGCGTCCAGCAGCGTCACTTGCTCGCGAATCAGCCCCAGTTCCTCCATCGCCTTGACCCGGTTGAAGCACGGTGTCGGCGACAGGTTGACCGAGCGTGCGAGGTCGGCGTTGGTGATACGGGCGTTCTCCTGAAGGCTGTTCAAAATGCCGATATCGGTACGGTCCAGTTTGCGCATGAGACAAAACCACCTGCTTTTTATGTTTATGCAGATTTTTTATCCTCAAATGATCGCCAACGCAACGAAACAGAGATAAATATTCTTCTGCGCCGGGCCTATGATTGTTGTAGGACAAGAATTCTTTTATCGAAGAATGACGGTCAGCTCACTACAAGAAATTCACAAGATCGAGCGTAGAAGCCATGAACCAAGCGTACGAACCGCTGCAACTGCACGTTCCCGAACCATCGGGCCGTCCTGGCTGCAAAACCGACTTTTCCTACCTGCGTCTGACCGACGCCGGCACGGTGCGCAAACCCCCAATCGACGTTGAACCGGCCGACACCGCCGACCTGGCCAAGGGCCTGATCCGCGTGCTCGACGACCAGGGCAATGCCCTCGGGCCATGGGCTGAAGGCGTTCCGTCCGAGATCCTGCGTAAAGGCATGCGCGCCATGCTCAAGACGCGGATCTATGACAACCGCATGGTGGTCGCCCAGCGTCAGAAGAAAATGTCGTTCTACATGCAGAGTCTTGGCGAAGAAGCCATCGGCAGCGGCCAGGCCCTGGCGCTGAATGTCGATGACATGTGCTTCCCGACCTACCGCCAGCAAAGCATTCTGATGGCGCGAGACGTGCCGCTGGTGGACCTGATCTGCCAACTGCTGTCCAACGAGCGCGATCCGCTCAAGGGCCGTCAGCTGCCGATCATGTATTCGGTCAAGGACTACGGCTTCTTCACCATTTCCGGCAACCTCGCCACCCAATTCGTACAGGGTGTGGGCTGGGGCATGGCCTCGGCGATCAAGGGCGACACCAAGATCGCATCGGCCTGGATTGGCGACGGCGCCACCGCGGAATCCGACTTCCACACCGCCCTCACCTTCGCCCACGTTTACCGTGCGCCAGTGATCCTCAACGTGGTCAACAACCAGTGGGCGATCTCGACGTTCCAGGCGATTGCCGGTGGTGAAGCCACCACGTTCGCCGGTCGTGGCGTCGGTTGCGGCATTGCCTCCCTGCGGGTCGACGGCAACGATTTCGTCGCGGTTTATGCCGCCTCTGCCTGGGCCGCCGAACGTGCGCGCCGCAACCTCGGCCCGACCATGATCGAATGGGTCACCTACCGTGCCGGTCCGCACTCGACCTCCGATGATCCGTCCAAATACCGTCCTGCCGACGACTGGAGCTACTTCCCGTTGGGCGACCCGATTGCGCGCCTCAAGCAGCACCTGATCAAAATCGGCCAGTGGTCCGAAGAGGAGCACGTCGCCGTCAGCGCCGAACTGGAAGCCGAAGTGATTGCCGCGCAGAAAGAAGCCGAGCAGTACGGCACCCTCGCAGGTGGCCAGATTCCGAGCGCCGCGACCATGTTCGAAGACGTCTATAAAGAGATGCCGGAGCACTTGAAGCGCCAGCGTCAAGAGTTGGGGATCTGACATGAACGATCACAACAACAATATCGAGTTGGAAACCGCCATGACCACGACCACCATGACCATGATCCAGGCCCTGCGCTCGGCCATGGATGTGATGCTTGAGCGTGACGACAACGTCGTGGTGTTCGGCCAGGACGTCGGCTACTTCGGCGGCGTATTCCGCTGCACCGAAGGCCTGCAGAACAAGTACGGCACCTCCCGGGTGTTCGATGCACCGATCTCCGAAAGCGGCATCGTCGGCGTCGCCGTTGGCATGGGTGCCTACGGTCTGCGTCCTGTGGCCGAGATTCAGTTCGCCGATTACGTATACCCGGCGTCGGACCAGATCATTTCCGAAGCCGCGCGCCTGCGTTATCGCTCGGCCGGCGAGTTCACCGCCCCGATGACCCTGCGCATGCCTTGCGGCGGCGGCATCTACGGCGGCCAGACTCACAGCCAAAGTATCGAAGCCATGTTTACCCAGGTCTGCGGTTTGCGCACGGTCATGCCGTCCAACCCTTACGACGCCAAAGGCCTGCTGATCGCCTCCATCGAAAACGATGACCCGGTGATCTTCCTTGAGCCAAAACGTCTGTACAACGGCCCGTTCGACGGCCACCACGACCGTCCGGTAACCCCGTGGTCGAAACATCCGGCCGCCCAAGTGCCGGACGGTTACTACACCGTGCCGCTGGACGTTGCCGCCATCGCCCGTCCCGGCAAGGAAGTGACCATCCTGACCTACGGCACCACCGTTTATGTGTCGCAAGTCGCCGCCGAAGAAACCGGCATCGACGCTGAAGTCATCGACCTGCGCAGCCTGTGGCCGCTGGACCTGGACACCATCGTCAAGTCAGTGAAGAAAACCGGCCGTTGCGTGATCGTTCACGAAGCGACCCGCACCTGCGGTTTCGGCGCCGAACTGGTCGCCCTGGTCCAAGAGCATTGCTTCCACCACCTGGAAGCGCCGATCGAACGCGTCACCGGTTGGGACACTCCTTACCCGCACGCGCAAGAGTGGGCGTATTTCCCTGGTCCGTCCCGAGTGGGCGCGGCTTTGAAACGGGTTATGGAGGTCTGAATGGGCACGCACGTTATTAAAATGCCGGACATTGGTGAAGGCATTGCAGAAGTTGAACTGTCGGTGTGGCACGTCAAAGTCGGCGACATGGTCGTCGAAGATCAGGTGCTGGCCGATGTCATGACCGACAAGGCGATGGTCGACATCCCTTCGCCGGTGCACGGCAAGGTGATTGCGCTGGGCGGACAGCCGGGCGAAGTCATGGCGGTTGGCAGCATTCTGATCAGCATTGAAGTCGAAGGCGCGGGCAACGTTAAAGAGTCGGCCCAGCCTGCTCCTGTTAAAGAAGCGCCGGTTGCAGCGCCTAAAGCTGAAGCCGTGGTGGCCAGCAAACCGGTTGCGGCCGCAGCGCCACGGGCCGCCGTTTGCCAGGGTCCGATGGTCGCTCGCGAAGCCGACGAACGCCCGCTGGCCTCCCCGGCCGTGCGCAAACATGCGCTGGACCTCGGCATCCAGTTGCGCCTGGTCCGTGGCACCGGCCCTGCCGGTCGTGTGTTGCACGAAGACCTGGAAGCTTATCTGGCCCAGGGTCAGCAGCCGCAATCGACCGTAGCCGCCGCTTACGCTCAGCGTAACGACGAAGAGCAAATCCAGGTCATCGGTATGCGCCGCAAGATCGCCCAGCGCATGCAGGACGCGACACAGCGCGCCGCTCACTTCAGTTATGTCGAAGAAATCGACGTCACTGCCGTGGAAGAACTGCGCGCGCACTTGAACGAAAAACATGGCGCAACCCGTGGCAAGCTGACGTTGCTGCCGTTCCTGGTCCGCGCCCTGGTCGTCGCCCTGCGCGACTTTCCGCAGATCAACGCCCGTTACGACGACGAAGCCCAGGTCATCACCCGCCTCGGCGCCGTCCATGTGGGCATCGCCACGCAAGCCGACATCGGCTTGATGGTGCCAGTGGTGCGTCACGCTGAAGCCCGCAGCCTGTGGGACAACGCCGCCGAAATCTCCCGTTTGGCCAACGCCGCACGTAATGGCAAGGCCAGCCGCGACGAACTCTCCGGCTCGAGCATTACCCTGACCAGCCTCGGCGCGTTGGGCGGCATCGTCAGTACGCCGGTGTTGAACCTGCCGGAAGTGGCGATCGTCGGCGTCAACAAAATCGTCGAACGCCCGATGGTGGTCAAAGGCCAGATCGTGATTCGCAAGATGATGAACCTCTCCAGCTCCTTCGATCACCGCGTGGTCGATGGCATGGACGCGGCGCAATTCATCCAGGCCGTTCGTGGCTTGCTCGAACAACCCGCCACCCTGTTTGTGGAGTAAGAGATGCAAACTTTGAACACCACGCTGCTGATCATCGGCGGCGGCCCTGGCGGTTATGTGACGGCGATCCGTGCCGGCCAGCTGGGCATCTCGACCATTCTGGTGGAAGGCGAATCACTGGGCGGTACGTGCCTGAACATCGGCTGCATTCCGTCGAAGGCGCTGATTCACGTCGCTGAACAGTTCCACCAGACGCAGCATCACAGCCAGCATTCGGCCCTGGGCATCAGCGTGTCGGCGCCGACCCTCGACATCGGCAAGAGCGTCGAGTGGAAGGACGGCATCGTCGATCGCCTAACCACGGGCGTCGCGGCCCTGCTGAAAAAGAACAAAGTCCAGGTCATTCAAGGCTGGGCGAAAGTGATCGACGGCAAAACCGTTGACGTGGGCGATACGCGTATCCAGTGCGAGCACCTGGTGCTGGCGACCGGTTCGAAAAGCGTGAACCTGCCGATGCTGCCAATTGGCGGGCCGATTATCTCTTCCACCGAAGCCCTGGCGCCGACGTCCGTGCCGAAACGGCTGGTCGTGGTCGGTGGCGGTTACATCGGCCTGGAGTTGGGGATTGCCTATCGCAAACTCGGTGCTGACGTGAGTGTGGTCGAGGCGCAGGAGCGCATTCTGCCGGCCTACGATGCCGAACTGACCCAGCCGGTACACGACGAACTGAAAAAACTCGGTGTTAAGCTTTACTTGAAGCACAGCGTCCAAGGCTTTGATTCTGCCAGTAATACACTGCAAGTTCTTGAGCCGGGCGGCGACACCCTGAACCTGGAAACGGATCAGGTGCTGGTGGCCGTCGGTCGCAAGCCGAACACCCAGGGCTGGAACCTTGAAGCGCTGAATCTGGACATGAACGGTTCGGCGATCAAGATCGACAACCGCTGCCAGACCAGCATGCGCAACGTATACGCCATCGGCGACTTGAGCGGCGAACCGATGCTCGCGCACCGAGCCATGGCTCAGGGCGAGATGGTTGCCGAGCTGATCAGCGGCAAGTCCCGCGAATTCAACCCGACCGCCATCGCGGCCGTGTGCTTCACCGACCCGGAACTGGTGGTCGTCGGCAAGACCCCGGACGACGTCAAGGCGGCGGGCCTGGACTGCATCGTTTCCAGCTTCCCGTTTGCGGCCAATGGCCGGGCGATGACGCTCGAATCCAAAAGCGGCTTCGTGCGCGTCGTGGCACGGCGTGACAATCATGTGATTGTCGGCTGGCAGGCGGTAGGTGTGGGCGTGTCGGAGTTGTCGACCGCGTTCGGCCAGAGCCTGGAAATGGGCGCGCGGCTGGAAGACATTGCCGGCACGATCCACGCGCATCCGACACTGGGCGAAGCGGTGCAAGAAGCCGCGCTGCGAGCTTTGGGGCATGCGCTACACCTATGATTCAGAACAATGGATGGCGGCATGGATGGCCTCATCGCTAGCAGGCTAGCTCCCACATTTTGAATGCGTTCTCCTGTGGGAGCCAGCCTGCTGGCGATTTCTTGAGGTCAACTCGATTTATCTGTCTGCCATCCGATAGTCCGGGCTGCGAAACCGGCCCGGAATGAAGTATTGTTGTCCCCATCCAGAAAAACGTCAGAAGCCTTGAACCGTTTCGGCGGTTGTTAAGTGATAGAGGGTGTCATGGGTAACGAAAGCATCAATTGGGACAAGTTGGGTTTTGACTACATCAAGACAGACAAGCGCTATCTGTCGCACTGGCGTAATGGCGAGTGGGACACAGGCACCCTGACCGAAGACAACGTGCTGCACATCAGCGAAGGCTCCACTGCCCTTCACTATGGCCAGCAATGCTTCGAGGGCCTGAAGGCCTATCGTTGCAAGGACGGTTCGATCAACCTGTTCCGCCCGGATCAGAACGCCGCCCGCATGCAACGCAGCTGCGCCCGCCTGCTGATGCCACAGGTGTCCACCGAGCAGTTCGTCGAAGCGTGCAAGGAAGTGGTCCGCGCCAACGAGCGTTTCATCCCGCCTTACGGCACCGGCGGCGCGCTGTACCTGCGTCCGTTCGTGATCGGCGTGGGTGACAACATCGGCGTGCGCACCGCCCCCGAGTTCATCTTCTCGATCTTCGCCATTCCGGTCGGCGCTTACTTCAAGGGCGGCCTGACCCCACACAACTTCCTGATCTCCAGCTACGACCGCGCGGCCCCACAAGGCACCGGCGCAGCCAAGGTCGGTGGCAACTACGCGGCCAGCCTGATGCCAGGTTCCCAGGCCAAGAAAGCCCACTTCGCCGACTGCATTTACCTGGACCCGATGACCCACACCAAAATCGAAGAAGTCGGCTCGGCCAACTTCTTCGGCATCACCCACGACAACAAGTTCGTCACACCGAACTCGCCGTCGGTACTGCCGGGTATCACCCGTCTGTCGTTGATCGAACTCGCCAAATCGCGTCTGGGCCTGGAAGTGGTTGAAGGTGACGTGTTCATCGACAAGCTGTCCGACTTCAAGGAAGCCGGCGCTTGCGGTACTGCTGCCGTGATCACCCCGATCGGCGGCATCAGCTACAACGACCACCTGCACGTGTTCCACAGCGAAACCGAAGTCGGCCCGGTCACCCAGAAGCTCTACAAAGAGCTGACCGGTGTACAGACGGGTGACGTCGAAGCGCCAGCGGGCTGGATCGTTAAGGTTTGATCTGACCCCAGCGGCATCGAAGCCCTCCATCGTATTGGCGATGGGGGGCTTTTTTATGAACGACGTTCGGCTTCTCCCCGCGCAATACGTTTGCCTTCCCTACCCTTGATTCCGCTCGCCTGACCATCCTGTTGCTTACCCGTGCGGGCCTGGGTGATCAGCCCCGGAATCAACGCGCCTTCCGGCAGGTTTTTCCAGAACCGGGCCGGCAAGTGACCTTGCATGACCTTCGGGTTCAGGCGCGCCGGATTGAAGATGTGGCTGTAGTAGGTCAACCACATGTCGCTGTGCGGGTCATCGACGTTTTGTGCCAGCCGCTGCCATTCAACCGGGCATTGGCGTTGATGGATCAACTGCTCGCCGTCGTAGTAAACCCCGTCCCTGGGCGTTGCAATCAACCAGCGATGCCGGCCCATGCGCCCGACAAAATGCTCACTGGCACTGTGCAGGATGTCGTGGGCCGGTTCATGCCAGGCAACGTATTGCGGCTCCTCACCTTCAGGCATCGCGACGAAGCGCACAAATGCATGTAAGTGATGAGCTTCACGCTGTACCTGTTTGATTCTCCTATGAAATTCACTGCCTAGTTTGTCGCCGGCGAGCATCGCGGTGCGGTCGCCGTGACTGACCCGCCACAGCACTTCATACAGCAGACTCCAACGTTGATCACCCCGATAACGAGCCGCGCGTTCAAGAGTGTCCAGCAGCGTTCGCGGTATTCGTGCGTGAAACGGGCCTTGGGTTTGGGGTGGCGCATCGTCGCTGGCAAACAGATCGGACACACCTCCACTGGCCCAACTCACCCGGCTCGGGTCCACCTCATGACTTAGCAGCCAGCGTGCCTGCTGGCGCCAAATGTCGAACAGGTCATCACAATCCAGACTGATCATCCCCATAACCCCATTTGTTGCGGCTGCGGCCGGTCGCGCAATTGCTGATACAGCAAGTGGCTGGTGACCTCCGCCTGCTGCGGGTGGTAATCGCTGGTGATGAAGAATGGCTTGGCCTTGGCCAGCACGCAGCGCATTCGGGCCAGATCTTCGTAGCGGATGCGGCGCTGACGGCGCAATTCCACCAGCCGCTCGGTGGTACGCAGGCCGATACCTGGAATGCGCGCAATCAACGACGCTTCGGCGCGATTGAGGTCGAGCGGGAAGACCTCGCGGTTCTCCAGTGCCCACGCCAGTTTCGGGTCGATGTCGAGCGCCAGGTGGCCCGGCCCTTTGAACAACTCGCCAGCGGTGAAGCCATAACTGCGCAACAGGAAATCAGCCTGATACAAGCGGTGCTCGCGCATCAGCGGCGGCGCGGCCAGCGGCACACTTTTCGGGCTGTTGGGGATAGGGCTGAATGCCGAGTAATAGACCCGCCGCAAACTGAAGTTGCCGTACAGCGCCTGGGCGCTGTGGAGAATGGTGCTGTCATCGGTGTCATCGGCGCCGACGATCATCTGCGTGCTCTGCCCGGCCGGGGCGAATTTCGGCGCGCGGGGTTCGTTAAGTACGGTCTGGACACCGGTGTAGATGGTTTTCATCGCCTGTTTGATCGAGCCCAACTGTTTCTCCGGCGCCAGGGTTTGCAGGCTGGCGTCGGTGGGCAGCTCAATGTTCGCGCTCAAGCGATCGGCGTAGCGCCCCGCTTCCTCGATCAGCGCCGGATCGGCTTCGGGAATGGTCTTGAGGTGGATGTAACCGCGGAACTCGTGGTCTTCGCGCAGCAGCTTGGCCACGCGGATCAGCTGCTCCATGGTGTAGTCCGCCGAACGAATGATGCCGGAGCTGAGAAACAGCCCGCTGACACAATTGCGCCGGTAGAAATCCATGGTCAGCGTCACCACTTCTTCCGGCGTGAAGCGTGCGCGTGGCACGTCGCTGGAACGTCGATTGACGCAATATTGGCAGTCGTAGAGACAGAAGTTGGTCAGCAGAACCTTCAGCAACGACACGCAACGCCCATCCGGCGTGTAGCTGTGGCAGATGCCCATGCCGTCGGTCGACCCCAGGCCGCTCTTGCCCTCGGAGCTACGCTTCGGCGCGCCGCTGCTGGCACACGACGCGTCGTACTTGGCGGCGTCGGCGAGAATGCTGAGCTTGTCGATGAGTTCCATGGGGCACGCCTTTTACTGTGTGGATATACAGTATAGGGTCGATCTCCAAGGCACAAGTCATCAGCGAACCCTTGGTCGGGTCAGATCACATCCTGTGCAGGCAGCGGTTGGCGTTGCTCGCGGACGGGTTGCAGGGTTGACTGCGCCAGCGTCAGGTCGAAGCGTGCGCCAAGCTCCTTGCGTCCCAGCGCCGTCAATGCCAATGCCCGGCTGTCCAGATCCTGCGTTACCCATTTGCGCTTGATCGCCGCTTGCAGCAATGCCGCCCCCAGCGATCCGCCCAGATGCGGCCGACGCATGCTCCAGTCCAGGCACGGACAAGCAAAGCGGCGGCGCAAGGTGTTCAAGTCGTTGACCTCGATGCCCAGCCCTTGCATCAGCGCCTCGCCACTTTCACTCAGGCGATAAACCTGCTCGTCGGTTTCCAGCAACCAGCCTTTTTCCAGCATCCGGTCATGTAGCAGGACCGCCAGCGTCCCGGCCATGTGGTCGTAGCAAGTGCGGGCGAATTGCAGGCGGTCCGGCGTGCGCGAATTGAAGGGCGGCGCGGTGTTCTGGCCGATCACCATCAGCGCTTCCAGCGCCTGGGCCACGCGTTTGTCCGCGAGGCTGTAATAGCGATGGCGGCCCTGCACGTGCAAACGCAGCATCGCCAGCTCCTTGAGCTTGGCCAGGTGCGCGCTGGCGGTGGAGGCGCTGACTTCGGCAATCGCCGCCAGCTCGGTGCTGGTGCGGGCGTGGCCGTCCATCAGCGAGCAGAGGATTTTCGTCCGGGCCGGTTCCGCGATGGCCGCGGCCACTTGCGAGACGCCGATGTCGTGTTGTTCAACGTTCATATTTCGCTCCCGGACGAATCAAGGCCGTTTTGAACTGGGGATAGTAGCAACACTTCTCCCTCCACGAACAAGGCTGCGCCCCATGGACCCGATCACCGCTGCGACTCATGCCGACCCCTATCCCTATTACGCCCGGCTGCGCGCCAAGGGTGGGCTGGTATTTCACCAAGGACTGAAATTGTGGGTGGCGAGCAGCGCCCGGGCCGTTGCGGCGGTGCTGGCGCATCCGGATTGTCATGTCCGACCGCCCAGTGAGCCGGTGCCCAAGTCGATTGCCGACGGCATGGCCGGCAAGGTATTTGGCCAATTGATGCGGATGAATGAGGGTGAGCGTCAGCGTTGCCCGAGGTCGGCGATTGAGCCTGGGTTGGTGTTGATTGATGTCGACGAGGTCAATGCGCTGGTGAGCGCGAGGCTGATCACGCCGGATGCCGATGGACTGTACAACGCGATGTTTCGCGGCCCGGTTTGCGTGGTGGCGGCGCTGTTGGGGTTCTCGCCGGCTCAGGGCCGGGCGATCAGTGAGCTGACGGCGGATTTCGTGGCGTGTCTGTCGCCGCTGAGTGAGCAGGCCCAACTGAAGGTTTCCCATGCAGCAGCGGAACAGTTGAGGGGGTATTTCGTTGAACTGCTGGATGATCCGGACAACAGAAGCGCACTGCTCGCCGGGATTCGCCAGCGTTTCGCGGCCGACTACGACACGCTGATTGCCAATCTGATTGGCCTGTTTTCCCAGACGTATGAAGCCACCGCCGGTTTGATTGGTAACGCGATCGTGGCGTTGATCCGAACCCCGTTATTTCTGCCTGACTCGACGCCGGTTGAAGCCTTGATCGCAGAAGTTCAGCGCTTGGACCCTTCCGTACAAAACACCCGCCGGTTTGTCGCGGCACCGTGCGAAATCGAGGGCGTACACCTCAATGCAGGCGATGTGATTCTGGTGCTGCTGGCTTCGGCTAATCGCGACCCGCTGCTCAATGAAGATCCCGACGCCTTTATTCTGGATCGCCCACGTCGGCGCAGCTTTACTTTTGGCGAAGGCCGCCATCAATGTCCGGGGCAATTATTGGCACTGCAGATTGCCAGAGCGACGTTGACGCAGATTCTGGCCCATCAACCCGATTGGGATTGCCTGACCTGGCATTACCGCCCTTCCCTCAACAGCCGCCTGCCGCATTTCAATGATCGCTCCACTGGCGTCATCAGGCGTTGCGAAACTCCACGGTGAGGTGAGACAACTCATGAACCGGTGCCAGACGTTCGCGAATAGTGTCGGCACTGACCTGGCCGGTGGCTACGACACTGACTATCGCTGCCCGCGCATCAGGCCCCACCTGCCAGACGTGAAGGTCGCTGATGCGCACGTCACCCGCCGATTCCAGCAACTCCCGAATTTCAGCAGCGACAGGCTCGTCGGTGGTGTCGAGCAATACCGCCGCACTGTCGCGCATCAGGCCATAGGCCCATTTGGCAATGATAATGGCGCCGACGATGCCCATCACCGGATCCAGCCAGACCCAGCCGAGGTAACGGCCCGCCAGCAAGGCCGCAATCGCAAGCACCGAGGTCAAGGCATCGGCAAGCACATGAACGTAAGCCGACCGCAGGTTGTTGTCGTGAGGGTGCTCGTGGTGATGGCTTTGGCTATGATCATGGCCGTGATGCCCATGATTGCCCGCCAGTAAAAAGGCACTGGCGATGTTCACTGCCAGCCCGACCACAGCAATCACTGTCGCCTCCGTAAAGGCCACGGTGGTCGGCTGGAATAATCGCAGGATGGACTCCACGGCAATGCCGAGCGACACCAGCCCCAGCACCATGGCCGAGGCAAAACCGGCCAGATCCCCCACCTTGCCGGTGCCAAAACTGTAGCGGGCGTTGTTGGCGTGACGTCGGGCATAACCGTAGGCCGCCGCCGCGATGCCCAAGGCACCGACATGGGTCGCCATGTGAAAGCCATCGGCGAGCAGCGCCATCGAACCGGTGATGTAACCGGCGACAATCTCGCCGATCATCATGAAAAACGTCAACGCAACCACCCACAAGGTGCGGCGGGCGTTTTCATCATGGGAAGCACCCAAGAACACATGGTCGTGGGAAAAGCGCGAAGCCTGCGGCGTGAGTGTCATGGGTTTTGGCCTTATTTCGAGTAACGACGGATGGCTTGCAGCAACTCTTCCAGACCTTCGGCGCGCGCTTCGTCGCTCAAGCCTGGACGGGCCACATGTTCCCGGGCGTGGGCGTCGATGAACTGATCCATCAAACCATTGACCGCACCCCGGATGGCGGCGACCAGGTGCAGGGTCTTGGCGCAGTCAGCGTCGGACTCCAGCGCGCGCTCCACAGCCTGGACCTGACCTGAAATGCGCCGTACCCGGTTGAGCAAATCGTCTTTGTGTTCGTGAATATGCGACATACCAATACCCCCTCCCCCTATATGACAAACATAGTCATCGATGCGGGCAGGCCTGGCAATAAGGCAATCACGTAGAGAAGTGAAACCATCGGGGGGCAGCGTAGCCTGGTCCAATTGAGCCGCAGCGCACGTAGCGTGTACGGCCAGGATTGGGTGGTCGACAGCGGTTACACCCTGCGCTAGCCCTGCATCTTTCTGCGCTTCAGGACGCCAGTCGACCCGCGACAAAGTCGACGAAGGCTTGCAACTTGGGCAGCGATTTCCTGGAGCGCGGATACACCATCTGCACCGGTTTGGGCGGCGGAACGTAGGCGTCCATGATCCGCACCAAGTCACCGCTGGCCAACGCCGCCGACACCAGAAAATCGGGCTGCATCAAGATCCCCTCGCCGGCCACGGCCGCCTGCAACAGCACCTGACCGTCATTACTCTTCAACACCGCGCCTTCAGGCCATGGCACTTCGCTGGCGCCATTTCGTAGCGGCCAGGCAAAGCGGTTGTTCCAGGATGTGTGGGTGAGAATTCGGTGACGGTGCAGGTCTTCGGGGGACTGCGGTTCCTGCCATTTTTCCAGATACCGGGGCGAGGCGCAGATCACCATTCGATACGGCGGCAATGGTGTGGCCAGCAGGTTGACGCCGATCAGTTCGGAAATTCTGAACGCCAGATCGAATGACGTTTCGTACAAGTCCACCACTTCATTACTGAGAATCAACTCAACCTGAATCTGCGGATAACGCTGCATGAACTCGGCCACCAGAGGCCCTACCAGGGAAACGCCGAGACTCATCGGCGCGGTGATCCGCAGCAGACCACTAGGCTCTGGATTTGATGCCTCCACTCGACTGAACGCGTACCTCACTTGCTCCAGCGCCAGTTTGGCTTCTTCGTAAAACAAGCGCCCCTCGCCCGTGATGGATTGGCGGCGGGTGGTGCGTTTGACCAACTGGGTATTGAGGGATTTTTCCAGGCCCTGGATGTGCCGCCCGACCATGACCGCCGACATGCCGACTTCACTGGCCGCATCGGCGAAGCTGCCCGCCTCGACGACGGCGACGAAGACTTCCATTTGCCTGAGTTTGCTCATC
Organism: Pseudomonas sp. 31-12; assembly: GCF_003151075.1. Taxonomy (NCBI): domain Bacteria; kingdom Pseudomonadati; phylum Pseudomonadota; class Gammaproteobacteria; order Pseudomonadales; family Pseudomonadaceae; genus Pseudomonas; species Pseudomonas sp. 31-12. The sequence goes on along the minus strand of NZ_CP029482.1, from coordinate 2,935,135 downwards.
ATCCTGCCTTGCATTCAATACATCAGGTTAAAGGAGTAATAACCGCCGATGCGTTTATCACCCGGGACTTTGTCCCTAGAGTCACTGTAATAAAGTGCATAACGAGGCGCCATTGATGCAAACCCTACTGGACACGTCACTGAGTTCTTTTGCGCGGGCCGACCTGTTGCAAGGCCCCACGCCGATTCAGCGGGCTGAACGCCTGGAACAACTGCTGGGCTTGAAGGCGCAAGGCATCGGCCTGTTTCTCAAACGCGATGATCACATGTTGATCGGTGGTGGTGGCAACAAACTGCGCAAACTTGAATTCCACCTTGGCGCGGCGCTCGCGGCCGGGGTCGACACGGTCATTACCATCGGCGGTCTCCAGTCCAACCATGCGCGCCTGACCGCAGCGGTGTGCGCCCGTCTGGGCATTGCCTGCGAACTGATCCTGACCCGGTCGGTGCCAAAATCCGAAGTGGACTACGAGCTGAACGGCAACATTCTGCTCGACCAGTTGTTTGGCGCAGAAATACGGGTGCTTGCCGGTGGCAGTGACTCACTCGCCGAGGCTGAGAAACGCGCCGTGCAACTTCGAGAAGCCGGACGCACGGTTTTGGTGATACCGACGGGGGGCTCAACGCCGCTCGGCAGCCTCGGTTATGCGCGTTGCGCAGCGGAGATCGCGCAGCAGGAAACGGAACTCGGCCTGATTTTTAGCCAGGTGATCGTGCCCAATGGCAGCGCTGGCACCCATGCCGGGCTCGCAGCAGGGTTCCAGTTACTGGGTCGGGGGACGTCGATCGTCAAGTCGTATTCGGTCTTGTCTGATCGGGACACGTCAGCGGACAGGACCGTGAAGTTGACTCAGGACGCACTGATGTTACTGGGCAGCAACGCCGTGGTTCAGGCTTCAGATATTGTCATTGATGGCAGTCAGTTGGGCGACGGTTACGGTCTGCCGACGCCCGACATGCTGAACGCGGTGCACCTGATGGCTCGCGCCGAAGGTGTGTTGATTGATCCGGTGTATTCCGGGAAAGCGTTTGCCGGGCTGCTGGGCGATCTCAGGCACGGGCGTTTCCAGCGCGGTGACAATGTGCTGTTTGTCATGACGGGCGGAACGCCAGGGTTGTATGCCTATCGGGAGACATTTCAGGTCTGAAGGTGTGCAGCCGCTTGATCACTACAGCGACTTCGCCGACCCGCTGAAAGGCCTGCATCGCAGCAAGGCGCTGGGGATTGCGAAGGTCGTCATGCTGGACGAACTGGCGGTAAACCGGGCGCTGGATAGCATCGATCCGAAAGGCTAGCGGAATTCTGTGGTGAGGCGGATCCCTCACCACAAGAGCCGTAGCGAGCCGTACCTTTTGCAACAACAACTCAATATTCAGAAAATGCCTACATCCATTTAATGCCCATTGAGATAGCGTCCGCATCGCTTACAAAAGTTGAAACAAGGACGCTCATGGCTAGCAACACAAACATACCTCCGATTCAAAACCCACCGTCAGGCGACGGGCACGCCGCCCGCAAGACCTCGCAGGACTATCCGGGCAAAAATCAGGAGGCCCATTATGTTTTCTGGATCAGTGGATTTTCAAAGGGTGATCACGAGGGTGACGTCTTAAAGTACGAATTGACCGTTCTACCTGAGTTTGAAGACGCAATGATGCGTGTACTCGGCTGGAAAAATCTTGAAGAAAGCGCGTACGGGGACTGCTTGCTGACCGCTGAACAAATCCGACAAATCGCCATGGCACTCGATGTGCAGCTACCGACTGACCTGGACCTCTTCATAGGGGTGCGAGAGTAGTGGCTAAAACCGTTTGATTGCGGCGAGGGGCTTGCCCCCTCGCTGCACATGCCATTTCAACCCACGCGCCAATCAATCATCCCGCGTCAGCACTTCCAGCAATTCAATCTCAAAAATCAGGTTCGAATTCGGCGTGATCGCGCCCATCGTCCGCTCACCGTAAGCCAAGTGCGCCGGCACCAGCAATTTGCGCTTGCCGCCGACCTGCATCCCCATAATTCCCTGATCCCAACCCTTGATCACCCTCCCCGTGCCGATTACGCACTGGAAAGGTTTGCCACGGCTGTAGGAAGAATCGAATTCGGTGCCGTCTTCCAGCCAGCCGCGATATTGGGTGGTGATCAGCGCGCCTTTCACGGCGGCTTTGCCGTCGCCCACTTCCAGATCGATTACCTGCAGTTCATCATTCATCACGTTCACTCTATTGTTCTCTCGCCCGATAGGGCCCAATGGGCGCCGTTTTCCCAGAAATGCGCGCCATTGGCAACCCATTCGGAACGATTTTGGGCATTAACCTCAACTAAGCTAAGCCACACCAAGGCACACCAAGGCACACGGATCAATACGACACGATGGCAATTCCTGAATGAATGACGTCTGGACCAGCGCAACCATCGGCTCGGTAATGCTTGCCCTGATCATCGCGCTGATCTGGCGCGAACGCTCGCTGCACAAGCAGTTGGCTGAGCAACGCGCACTGATCGACAGCCTGTCCGAGGGGCTGCACATCCGCCAGGACGGCGATGCCGAGCGTTTCAAGCGCAGCCAATACTTTGCTCGCATCGGCACCTGGGATTGGGATGTCGATACCGACAAGCTTTACTGGTCAGACGCCATCTATGGAATGTTCGGCTTCAAGATCGGCGAGGTGACGCCCTCCTACGCCCTGTTCTGCGCTTGCGTACACCCAGACGACCGGGCCAGAGTCCGGGCCGGGGAACTGCGTTGCCTGGAAACCGGCGAAAACCATGATGAGGAATACCGCGTGGTCTGGCCCGACGGCAGCATTCGCTGGCTACGGGAAACCGGCAACGTGGTCAAGAACGACCATGACGCCACCATCAAGATGATGGGCGTGGTGCGCGACATCACCGAGGAAAAAGCCTCGGCCAGCTATCTGCAGCACCTGGCGCATTACGACCCGTTGACCGGCCTGCCCAATCGCCTGGTGCTGGAAGAGCGCCTTTGCGAAGCGCTTGAACAGGCACGCGTCAGCGCCACGCGGGTGGCGTTGGTGTTTGTCGATCTGAATGGGTTCAAGGCGATCAATGACCATTACGGGCATACGGCCGGCGACCGAGTGCTGATCACTATGGCCACACGATTGAAGAAAATCCTCCGTTCAACCGACACCGTCGCCCGGATCGGCGGCGATGAATTCGTGGTCATTCTTCAGGGCTTGCCCCAAGGCGTCAGCCTGCAAGACGAGGCACGCCGCATCTGCCAGAAAATCTTCGTCGAACTGTCACCGCCGATCACCATCGGCAACGACCAGCGCCACATCGGCACCAGCCTGGGCGTGGCGGTGTTCCCGGACCACGCGCCGAGCATGGACCGGTTGATTCACATTGCGGACCTGGCGATGTATGAGGCGAAACGCAGCGGGAATAATCAGTATCGGTTGGGCACTGAAAACCCTGCGCGTGCTCACAGCGAATAGTCTTTCGGTGGCCTAACGCTCCACCGGCGTGATGTCCACAATCGTCCCGTTGGTGACCATCACCATCATGTACTTGTCATTGATCTGCACCCACTGCGCCTGTTCTTTCGGTGCTTTCAAGCCTTTCGCCTTCCAGTTGCGCAGTGCTTTGTCGCTGCGTTGGTAAACGTCCGGGGCGCGGTCGCCGACCACCAGCTCGCGGGTGTTGTTGACCCCGGGCTGGACGGTTTTTTGGGGTGGGTCATCCGCTTGAACGATGGGGCTGATACCGGCAAAGCCAGCGGCAATGGCCAAGGCGGCGATGAGGGTTTTGCTGTTCATGGGTGATCCTCCGTTGATGGCATACCCAAACTCCGACTGCGCGAACGGTGAATCATTCCTTCAGCGCTCATTGATCCGCTTCACGCATTAATGCATGCCAACAATGCACTTATCATATCGATCGCCCTGTTCCACCATTTGCCTCAATAAGAACCGTGCACTGCGTCCAGGCAATGCACGTCATAAAAGCGGTGGAGTACAGCTCAATGGCAACATCAATACCTTCCGGGCGTTCTCGCGCCAGTGCAATATTGCGGGTCACTTCAGGCAATTTCCTCGAACAGTTCGACTTCTTCCTTTTCGGCTTTTATGCCACGCAAATCGCCGCCGTATTCTTCCCGGCCAGCAGTGAATTCGCTTCACTCATGATGACCTTCGCAGTGTTCGGCGCAGGCTTCCTCATGCGTCCTTTGGGTGCGGTGGTGCTGGGTGCGTACATCGACGATGTGGGCCGACGCAAAGGACTGATTGTGACGCTGTCGATCATGGCCAGCGGCACGATATTGATTGTGTTGGTGCCCGGTTACGAAACGATCGGGTTGTTCGCACCGGCCATTGTGCTGATCGGTCGATTGCTGCAGGGCTTCTCGGCGGGTGCGGAAATGGGGGGTGTCTCGGTTTACCTCTCGGAGATCGCCACGCCCGGCAATAAAGGCTTCTTCACCAGTTGGCAGTCGGCCAGTCAGCAAGTGGCGATCATTGTCGCCGCCGCGCTGGGCTATGGTCTGAACCAGTGGATGGCGCCGGCGATGATTGCCGATTGGGGCTGGCGAATTCCGTTTTTCGTTGGGTGCATGATCGTGCCGTTCATTTTCTTCCTGCGCCGCAACCTGGAAGAAACCGAAGAGTTCGCCGCGCGCAAGCACCGTCCGAGCATGGGCGATGTGTTCCGCACACTGGCGCAAAACTGGGTGATCGTCTTCGCCGGCATGATGATGGTCGCGCTGACCACCACCGCCTTTTACCTGATCACCGTATACGCACCGACGTTCGGCAAAACCGTGCTGCACCTGAGCACGTCCGATGCGCTGTTAGTGACGTTGCTGGTGGGTGTGTCGAACTTCTTCTGGCTGCCGCTGGGCGGAGCCTTGTCCGACCGTATCGGTCGGCGTCCGGTGCTGATTGCCATGGCGTTGTTGACCCTTGCCACCGCCTATCCGGCGCTGACCTTCCTGGTGAACGCGCCGAGTTTCATGCACATGCTGTTGGTGTTGCTGTGGCTGTCGTTCATTTACGGCTTGTACAACGGCGCGATGATCGCCGCGCTCACGGAAATCATGCCGGTCGAGGTACGGGTCGCCGGTTTCTCCCTGGCCTACAGCCTGGCCACGGCGGTATTCGGTGGCTTCACCCCAGCGATGTCGACCTTTTTGATTCAGTACACCGGCGATAAGGCCGCGCCCGGCTACTGGATGAGTTTTGCCGCGCTCTGCGCCTTGTGCGCGACGCTGTATCTCTATCGTCGCTCGACCGGTCGCCTGCAACCGGCGATGTCTTGAACCTGCCCTTTTAGAGAAAATGCCCATGAAGAAGCTATTCAATATTGCAGCCCTGGCCCTGGTGGCCAGCCTTGGCCTGAGTACCGTCACCCAGGCGGAAGAGATTCGCGTGATGACCTCCGGGGGTTTTACCGCGGCCTACAAAGTCCTCGGTCCTAAATTCACCGCATCCACCGGCAACACGCTCGACACCGTCCTGGGCCCGTCGATGGGCAAGGCGCCGGAAGCGATCCCCAATCGACTCGCCCGAGGTGAAAAGGCCGACGTAGTGATCATGGTCGGCTACGCCCTCGACGACTTGATCAAGCAAGGCAAAGTCGACCCTGCTTCACGGGTGGAACTGGCGGACTCGCGGATCGGCTTGGTGGTGCGCGAAGGCGCGCCGAAGCCAGACATCAGCTCTGTGGACGGCCTGAAAAAGACGTTGCTCGACGCCCGGTCGGTGGCGTATTCCGACAGCGCCAGCGGCGTTTACATCGAGGATCAGCTGTTCAAGCGCCTGGGCATCGAAGATCAATTGAAACCCAAATCAACCATGATCCCCAGAATCCCGGTCGGTTCGGTGGTTGCCACGGGCGATTACCAGTTGGGATTCCAGCAAGTCAGCGAATTGCTGCCCGTACCGGGGGTCAGTTTTGTGGCGAAGATTCCGGAATCGGTACAGTCGGTGACACGTTTTGCAGCCGGCATCCCGATGAATGCACAACACCCGGCCGAAGCCAAGGCACTGCTTGACTATATGGCCTCCTCCGCCGCTCAGCCGGACGTCAAAGCAACCGGGCTGGACTCGGTCAGCCGCTGATAACGAGTGGCTGCACTTTCATTTCCACCACCAGCCGTACCAGCTCCAACGCAGCCGGGGTCAGGGTTCGCCCCCGGCGTTTGATCAGACCGACACTGCGCATCACCTGCGGGTCGGTCAGCGGCACCCGCGTCAGTATCGGATGATCGGCGGCCGGCATCGCCATCAACGGCACCGCTGCCACCCCCAACCCCGCCTCCACCAGCCCGATCATCGTCGTGACATGGCGGGTTTCGCAGATGCTCGGTCGCTGCGGCACGATACCGCTCAGTGCCTGATCGAGCAGAAAGCGGTTGCCGGACGTCTTGTCCAGCGAAATATAGTCCTGCTGATAAAACTCATCCCAAGTCACGCTGCTGCGCCCGGCCAACGGATGATCGCGCCGACAGGCCACCACGTAACCCTCCTGCACCAGCGGCTCAAACTCGACCTCGGCATCCAGCGTGCCCATGAAACTCAGACCGAAATCCGCCTCACCGTTGACCACTGCGCTGAGCACGTCATGGGCGCTGGAGTCCAGGACCTTGACTTTGATCCGAGGAAAATGGCGGTGGTAATGGGCAATCACGCGCGGCATGAAGTAGTAAGCCGCCGACGGCACACAGGCAACCGTGACATGACCGAGCCGGGTCGAAGCCACTTCACTGATGCCCAGCAATGCGATGTCGAGGTCATCGAGCAATCGCTCGACACTTGGCATAAAACCGCGCCCGGCCTGGGTCAGACTGACCTTGCGGGTGGTGCGCTCGAACAAGCGCACACCGAGAGCATCTTCGAGTTTTTCGATTCGCCGGCTTAGCGCTGGCTGGGAAATGCGCACGGTATCGGCCGCCTTGCGAAAGCTGCCCTGCTCGACCACGGCACGGAAGGCTTGCAGATCGTTGAGGTCGAAGTTGATCGCCATTGTGTGCACTCGTGGGACGGACAGATTGATCAGCTTATCCTATGAATGTAACCAATTGATGCAAGTTGTAACAGCATGACTCCAGCTCTTTGCTGACGCGTCTGGTTCCAACCTTTATCCTGTTGCCCCCGCCGTACTGAGTGAATGGAGTTTTTGTCATGCCCCACGAAGGCAACCTGTTGCAAGCCGCTGTCGTTTTTCTGTTCGCAGCGGTGCTCACCGTGCCCTTGGCCAAACGCCTGCAATTGGGAGCGGTGCTGGGTTATCTGTTTGCCGGGGTCATCATCGGTCCGTCTGTGCTGGGCTTGATCGGCAATCCGCAAAGCGTCAGTCATATTTCCGAACTCGGCGTGGTGTTGCTGCTGTTCATCATCGGCCTGGAATTGTCGCCGCGTCGTTTGTGGGTGATGCGCAAATCGGTGTTTGGCGTGGGGCTGGCGCAGGTGCTGCTGACCGGTTCGGTGATCGGCGTGCTGGCGCTGTTTGTCTTCGGCCAGCCGTTAAACAGCGCCATTGTGCTCGGCCTTGGCCTGGCGTTGTCGTCCACCGCGTTCGGCCTGCAAAGCCTGGCCGAGCGCAAGGAACTGACCAGTCCCCATGGACGTTTGGCGTTCGCGATTCTGCTGTTCCAGGACATCGCCGCGATCCCGTTGATTGCCATGGTGCCGCTGTTGGCGGGCGGCGATCACACCACCACGGCGGCCGAGGACTTGAATCACGGCTTGCGCGTGTTGGGCAGCATTGCGGTGGTGGTGATCGGCGGGCGGTATCTGCTGCGCCCGGTGTTTCGCGTGGTGGCCAGGACCGGTTTGCCGGAGGTGTCCACGGCCACCGCGTTGCTGGTGGTGATCGGCACGGCCTGGCTGATGGACCTGGTCGGCGTGTCGATGGCGCTCGGGGCGTTCCTCGCCGGGTTACTGCTGGCAGACTCTGAATACCGTCACGAACTGGAAGCGCAGATCGAACCGTTCAAGGGGCTGTTGCTGGGGCTGTTTTTCATCAGCGTCGGCATGGGCGCCAACCTGAGCCTGCTGCTCAGCGCACCGATCACGGTGTTGGGGCTGACCCTGTTGCTGATCGCAATCAAGCTGCCGCTGCTGTTTGTGGTGGGCCGATTGGCCGGCGGGCTGGGCAAAGTCAGCGCCATTCGTCTCGGCATCGTGCTCGCTGCCGGTGGTGAATTCGCGTTTGTGGTGTTCAAGATCGGTCGCGACCAGGGTTTGTTCGAGCCGCGCCTGTACGACTTGCTGGTGCTGACGATCACCCTGTCCATGGCTGTCACGCCGCTGCTGTTGCTGCTGTGCGCACGCCTGTATTCGCCGAAAGTGCAGCCCGTGGTGGTGCCGGAGAAATTCCGCGAAATCGACACCGACACTCCGCGTGTGGTGATCGCCGGCATGGGCCGGATGGGCCAGATCGTGGCGCGGATCCTGCGGGCGCAGAACATCAAGTTCGTGGCGCTGGACACCTCGGTGGAAACCATCGAGCTGTCCCGCAGCTTCGGCGGCGTGCCGGTGTTCTACGGCGACCCGATGCGCCCGGAAATCCTCAGCGCGGCCAAGGTCGAGCAGGCGGAATACTTCGTCATCGCCACTGATGACCCGGACACCAACATCAAGACTGCCGAAATCGTGCACAAGCTCTATCCGCACATCAAGATCATCGCCCGGGCACGAAACCGCCAGCATGTGCACCGCTTGGTGGACCTGGGCGCCGAGGCGATTCGCGAGACCTATTATTCGAGCCTGGAAATGAGCCGTCGTACCCTGGTCGGGCTGGGGCTGACCCAGGCGCAGGCCGATGCGCGGATCAAACGCTTCAAGCATCACGATGAACAGGTGCTGGAGGCTCAGCATGCGGTGTATGACGATGCGGCGAAGGTGCTGCAGACCGCCCAGGAAGCCCGGGCGGAATTGGCGCGGTTGTTTGAGTCGGATCAGATGGAGGAGCGGGAAGCGGGTAAGGTTTGAGCCTTGTGGCGGCAGGTATGCCGCCATCGCGAGCAGGCTCCCACAGTGGATCTTCAGTGTTCACACAATCCCTGTGGGAGCGAGCCTGCTCGCGATGAACGATAACGCGGTGTGATGTCAGGCCATTTTCTTCAACCCGACCTCCTCCACCCCAAACCGATCCGCCAAAAACGGCGTGATATCCAACGGCAACGGTTCGTTGTTAACCAGCTTATCCAGCAACACCCCGGTAATCGCCGACGTCAAAATCCCCGTGCGGAAATGCCCACAAGCATTGAGATAACCCTCCACCCCTTTCATCGGCCCAAGAATCGGCAACTCATCCGGCGACCCCGGCCGCAGCCCGGCCCAGGTCCGTTTGAGGTTGACGTCCGCCAATTCGGGGATACACCGAACAGCCCCCTGCACCAACCCGGTAATTTCCGGGTACGTGGTGGTCACGTCGAAGCCTTTATCCTCCGTCGTGCTGCCAATCAGGATTTCGCCGTTGTCCTTCTGCGCCACATAACAATCGCTGGTGGTCAGGCAACCGTTGAGGATTTTCGGCAGGCGCTCGGTCAGCAGAATCTGCCCCTTCACCGGTTTCACCGGAATCCGGATCCCGGTGGCCTGCTCGCTCAAATCCGCGGCCCAGGCACCCGCCGCATTGATCAGCGTGTTGCAATGAAACACTCCGGCTTCGGCCGTCTGCACACCGCTGACGCGCGAACCGTGGTGCAAAACCCCGGTGACGTTGGTGTTGAAGTACAGGTCGACGCCGTTCTGCCGCGCGCCTTCGGTGTAGGCATCGGCCAGCCGGAACGGGCTGACCTGATGGTCGCAGAGAAACTCCAGCGCCCCGCTCGCCTCATGGCTGACACTCGGCTCGGCCTCGCGCAGCGCCGCCTGATCGAGCCAGCGCACCTGATCCGCCAGATGCGGAATGCAGGCAACGATGTGCTCGGCGTAGAGGCGGTCTTCATCGTCATAGATCACGAACTTCAGGCCGGTCTTCTCGAACTTGAAATCCATCCCGTGGTGGTCTTTCAACTCCTGGTGCAGCGCCGGGTACATCGCGTTGGACTGCAAGGCAAAATCGAAGAACGACGGCGGCAAAATGTGCGGTGTGCTGGCGTCCACCACCACTGCCGAACCCTGGGCTTCGCGCTTGCGGTTGGCCGACATCATGCGAAAGAAAATCACCCCGCAACCCAGCCCCACTGACTCGCCAATCGCCCATAGGCCACCGGCGGAAGCGCGGGTTGCATTTCCCGGGCGCTTGCAGTCGATTAACGCGACCCTGAGGTTTTTGCGTTTCGACAACTGATAAGCGCAGGACGCCCCGATCACACCGCCACCGGCGATGACCACGTCATAAAACCTACTCATGATGTGCGGCCTCCGTGCCGACGGAGTGGAACGCAGAAAAGGGAATCGGATCAATCGGAAAACGCGGCCGCAACCAGCCCACGTCCTGCCGACCGGTGGCTTCGCGCAAGCGGTCGGTGCAATAGCCGACGCACATCCGCCCCTGACAATCGCCCATGCTCACCCGAGTGCGCATTTTCAGGCTGGCCAGGTCTTGCACGCCCTGCTCCAGCGCCCGGTCGATATCGGCGCGGGTCGCGTGCTCGCAGCGGCAAATCACCGTGTCGGCGGCCGGCAGCGCGGTTTGCCCGGCGCCGCGTTCGGTGTAGCGGTCCACTGCTGCACGGAAGCGCACGATGGCCTTGAGTTTTGACAAATAGCGGTTGCGCCGAACCAACGCCAACTCCGCGTCCAGCACGTCCCGTTGCAACAGGATCGACGTGGCCGCGATCCGCCCCGCGAGCATCGCCGCTTCGCCACCGCGAATCCCGCCCATATCACCGGCCAGGTGCACGTGAGGCTCGCTGCTTTGCTGCCAGATATTGGCGCTGGCCCGCAGGTAACCGTCGTCGCTGAAACCGTGGTTCAGGCCCATCTGCTGACTGAGTTGGGTGCGTGGAATGAAGCCGTAGCCGACCGCAAGTGTTTGCGCCGGAATCTGTTCGGCACGGTTTAGGTCCGGCACCCAGGTGCTGGAATACGGCGCCACGGTCACGGAACTCAATTCACCCTCACCCTGCGCCGCCACCACGCCCCAGCCGTAATGCATCGGGATGCCATGCAGTTTGAGGAACGCGAGCATGCTCAAGCCATCGAGGAACAGCTGCGGCTTGTTCAGCAGCGACAGGCTTTCCCGAGCGATCTTGCCGAACGCGCACGCCTCATACACACCCGCGACGGTCACGCCGGACGCGTGCAACTGACAGGCCACCAACGGCAATAACGGTCCGGTGCCAGCAATCACCACCGGCCCCTGCGGCTTGACCACTCCGCTCTTGATCTGCAATTGCAGACCGCCCAGCAGGATAACGCCGGGCAAGGTCCAGCCCGCAAACGGCACGCTGCGCTCATGGCAACCGGCCGCGAGCAGCAGTTGCGGGTAGTCGATTTCCAGTAATTGCTCGTCGCTGTCCAGCACCACCAGCGCACGCGTGCCTTCGGCGCCGATTACCCGGTGATTCAGGCGCACGTCGATCAACGCCGAGTGTTCCTGAAACTCGCCATGCAAGGTGGCCAGCGCTTGCGAGTAGCGCGGTCCCAGATAGTCGAGTTGCACGTCATCGCGCAACGGTCCGCGATAGACCACACCCCCCAGCCGCGAAGCTTCTTCAAGCAAGGTGCAACGCACGCCGTGTCGGGCCAGTTCAATGGCCGCGGCCATCCCCGCCGGACCACCACCGACGATCACCGGAAGCAGGCTCATACGCTCTCCTGCTCAACAACGCGGTTGACTTGGGTTTCGACCCTCATGCCATCACGCACCACGGTCTGGCAGGCACGACGTTTGTGCCGGCCATTGATTTTCACCAGGCAGCATTGGCACACGCCCATGCCGCAATAGGCGCCGCTGATTTGGTCGTGATCGTTACGGGCCACCTGGCGCAGGCCAAGGGATTGAATGACCGAGAGGACGGTTTCGCCGAGGGCGGCGCTGACCGCCTGGCCGTTGATGTGCACAGTCATATCCGCGCGCAGCAGCGGCTGGATATCAAATGTTCTGTCTAAGCGTGGCATTGCGATGTTCATCCATGATGAGTTCAGGTGAGGTTCCACAGCTCCTTGCTGCACTACACCTTGCGGGCCACGGCTATGTAAAAACTCGCACTGGTACTTCGACAGCGCAACAGGGTGCGCGTCAAAGCAATGTAGTCGAAGCCGCAGTAGGGGCTTGGATCTTTTACGGTAGGAGATATTGCGTAAGAGAATATTGATCCAGGCCAGTGAAAGACGCCGCCCCCACCTCGTCGATCAGTTGGAGAACACGTACTCGCCCCTGACCTTTTTCGCGCCGATGAAGCCCAGGTCCGGGAACAGCAGGTTTTTGACCAAGGCGACGAAGAACGCCATGCCCAAGGTGATTGCGACGCCGACCACAGTCATCACCGGGTCTTCTTCATAACCCTTGAACATCCGCGAGACCTGGCTGACCGTCAGAATCACGTAAATGGTGTAAGCCTGTGGCACGTACTTGTAGAAGCCCCAGGCGAACGCCAGCGGTACCAATGCCGCAAACAAGGTGAAGAACACGACCGCACCGGAGCCGATCATCGCGCCCAGGTAAAACCCGGAGACCGCTCCCAGCAAGGCTTGAACGCAAGTCAGCGCGATCAGAATGTTGACCTTGAGTGAGTGCTTTTCGCGCAGTGCCGGATCCGGCCTGGCCCCAATCCAGTAAGCCAGTACCCGATCCTTGACCGCCCCACCGGAGAACGCCTTGAACGTCTCGGTTTTGGAACGCCCGGCGTCGAGCATCGCCACCAGTTGCCGTTTGATTTCCTTTTTGTCCAATGTACTTCTCCCCTTCTTGAGTCAATGCAAACTAAGGGGCGCATCTTCGCTTTATTGGACGCCAGAAAGCAAAACGCCGCTTCCACCCGAGGCGGAAGCGGCAGAGGCATGAGCCTCAGAAGATCAATGCATGAACAGGGCGATCAGGATGATGATCGGGATTGGCACGCCAAGAAAGAACAGCAGTAATGAGCGCATGGTAATTCTCCTGGGTTAGCGAACAGGTGGCACGGAAGTGGTGGTCACATAAGCGTCAGTTTCCACATACTCCACGGCATCCCGACGACGACCGCCGAAGGTAGCGGCGAGGCTGGCGAAAAACGCACCGATCAGCAGCGCAATGAACATCCACAGCGACGTCCAGGCAGCGACTTTGGCAGCAGTGTCAGCCGCTTGTTGTGCAGCCAGTTTGGCGTCGGCCACGGCTTTTTGGGTGCGGGCATAGACTTCATCGACACGGCGTTCGGCATCGGCTTGGGTCAGGTTGGTGCGCTGGGCGACCAGCTGGGCCAGGTAAGTGCGGTCTTCGGCAGACAGCTGACCATCATTGCTCAGGGAGCGGACGAAGATGCGCGTCACAGTGCTACGGGCAGCGTCATCACTGACGGCAGCCGGACGATCATCGCGGAACAGGCTGTCAACGAAGTAACCATACTGGTCGCTGTCGGTATTGCCCGCCGCAGTGCCCGCGGCTTGAGTCGCAACACCGGCAGCGCCACCGACCACACTCGCCCCGGCTTGCACACCACCGCTGACGATGCTGCTGACCGAACCGACGACCAGCGTCGCGGTCACCAGCGTTGCAACGCACCAAGCCAGGAAGCCATGAGCCGTGTCACGGAAATAGACTTCATCACCGTGCATGTTGGCCCATTTGACCCGCAGGCGACCGGCGATGTAACCACCGAGCCCGGACGCGACGATCTGTGTAACGGCCAGCCAGATAATCGTTGAAATCCCCAGGCCCTTGGCACTCACACCTTCGTTAGCCCAAGGCGAAACGGCCGAGAATCCAAGACCAAAACCCAGCAGTACCAGAATCAGCGATAACGCAGCTGCCGCAGCGGCACCGGCGAAGATCGCTCCCCAGGACACACCCGAGAGCGTGCTTGATTCTTCTGCGGCAGGATAGAAACCATCAGAGGATCTATTCATTGTTGTATCGCTCCAGGCAGGAAAGATGGTGTTACAACTCTTCGAATGAGTAATTGCAGTCACCGTGCCAGTCGCCAACTTTCAATAAAACGATTTATTTCAACTACTTATAAATTTTGAACTTCCGAAATCCATGCAAATTGCAAGGAAGCGGCAATCGCAGCGGGTTTTATGCATTGGACGATCCAAAGCTCGCAGCCTCGTTTCACTCGACAGCTGCTACAGGGAATACGCATTACTCTGTAGCCGCTGTCGAGTGAAACGAGGCTGCGAGTTCTTGTCTTTCCTTCACGTGAAGTTTTATTTAGAAAGTCCGCAAGCATTTATTGGCAAAATGCCCCCACACTCTGCCATGAACTGACTATCAGGCCAGCCCTATGACCCGCATCTTGACCATCGAAGACGACGCCGTGACCGCCCGGGAAATCGTCGCCGAACTCAGTAGCCATGGCCTCGACGTCGATTGGGTCGACAATGGCCGCGAAGGCCTGGAGCGTGCGGTCAGCGGCAACTACGACCTGATCACCCTCGACCGCATGCTGCCGGAGCTCGATGGCCTGGCCATCGTCACCACGCTGCGGACCATGGGCGTGGCCACGCCGATCCTGATGATCAGCGCCCTCTCCGACGTCGATGAGCGGGTGCGCGGCTTGCGGGCCGGTGGTGACGATTACTTGACCAAGCCGTTTGCCACCGATGAAATGGCCGCCCGGGTTGAAGTGCTGCTTCGTCGCCAGAACACCGTGACCGCCCAGGCGACCACGCTGCGGGTCGCCGATCTGGAGTTGAACCTGATCAGCCATGAAGCCAGTCGCGACGATCAGTTGCTGACGCTGCTGCCCACCGAGTACAAGTTGCTGGAATTCCTGATGCGCAACACCGGGCAAATCCTCTCGCGGATGATGATCTTCGAAGAGGTCTGGGGTTATCACTTCGACCCGGGCACCAACCTGATCGACGTGCACATTGGCCGGCTGCGCAAGAAGATCGATCCGCCTGGCAAAGTCCCACTGATTCGGACCGTGCGAGGCTCGGGTTATGTCATTGCTGAACCCCTCTAACGGCTGGCGCTCTTCCAGCAGCCGCTTGCTCGCGCTCTACAGTTCGCTGTTCGTGATCTGGAGCGGAATTCTGATGGGGGTCATGTACTACGAAGTGTCCGCGTACCTGGACAACCTGGCCAAGCACTCGCTGATGCAACGCCAGCATCTGTTTTCGCACTTTAAGGGCGAGCAATTGGCCGACGCCCTCGCCGTCAGCATGACCTTTGACATTCGCGGCATCGACGCCTACGGCCTGTTCGATTCGCAGCACCGCTACCTCAGCGGCGCGCTGCGGCACATGCCCGAAGGCCTGCCGCTGGACGGCAAGATTCACATGCTCGGCGACTGCGCAGAGTCTGACGACCCCAGCCTGCCCACCGACAGTTGCGACGCGGTCGCGACCCAGACCAAGGACGGTCGCTGGCTGGTGCTGGTGCGCGATAACGGTTCGCTGTTTGCCGTGACCCGGATCATTCTGCACGCGCTGCTCTGGGGGGTGACGCTGACCATCCTGCCCGGCATCGCCGGTTGGCATCTGTTGCGGCGGCGTCCGCTGCGGCGGATTCGGGCGATCCAGGCCAGCGCCGAGGCCATCGTCGCCGGCGACCTGACCCGGCGCTTGCCGCTGTCCAACCGCCGCGATGAGCTGGACATGCTCGCCGCCATCGTCAACGCCATGCTCGAACGCATCGAACGCCTGATGAACGAGGTCAAGGGTGTGTGCGACAACATCGCCCACGACCTGCGCACACCGCTGACCCGCTTGCGGGCGCAGTTGTACCGGATCCAACAGCAGGCGGATGACGGCTCGCCCCTGGCCGTGCAGCTCGATTCCGTCCTCGGTGAAGCGGATACGCTGATGGCACGGTTTCGCGGGTTGCTGCGGATTTCCGAACTGGAGGATCGCCAGCGCCGATCCGGTTTTGTCCAGTTGGACCCCGTGCCGTTGTTGCAGGAACTGCATGACTTTTACCTGCCGCTGGCGGAGGAAGGCGAACTGGTGTTCAAGCTGCAACTGCCGGCATCGCTGCCGATGTTGAACGGTGATCGGGCGCTGTTGTTTGAAGCGGTGGCGAACCTGTTGAGCAACTCGATCAAATTCACACCGCCCGGTGGCGAGGTGATTTTGCGCGGGGTCAATGAAGGTGGGCGCACGCGAATCGAGGTGCTCGATTCAGGGCCCGGCATTGCGGAAAGCGAACGTGAAGCGGTGTTCCAGCGTTTTTATCGTGCCGAGGGCGGGAATCAGAAAAGCGGGTTCGGGTTGGGGCTGTCGATCGTTGCGGCGATTGTCAGCCTGCATGGGTTTGCGCTTGAAGTGGGCAGCAGTGAGCTTGGTGGGGCGCGGTTGGTGCTCGATTGCGGACAGGATCTGATTTCCCAGACCTGACCCGATTTCCCAAACTGACACATCCCCCCTGTGGGAGCGAGCCTGCTCGCGATAGCGGTCGATCAGTCAACATCTTTGTTGAAGCTGAAGACGCAATCGCGAGCAGGCTCGCTCCCACAGGGGATCTACTGCGTTTATCAGGTTGGGTAATTGGCCCGCAGGGCTTCTAGCCCGCCCTGATAGATCCCGGCAAACAACGCCTCAACTTCGGCCTCACTGACACCGACGGGCGTGAACCGACCCGACCACGTCACCCGAGCCCCCTGCCCTTGAGCCTCTACCTTGATCGTCGCCAGGTACTCAGTCGCCGGAAACGGTGCCTGCAAAATCGAGTAGCTGTACGTCTTCCCAGCGTTATCAAACGTCTCCAACCGCTCAACCACCACCGCGCCGTCGGACGTTTGCAGACTGCGCACTCGCCCGCCTTCACTCAGTTCGCTTTTCGGAATAAACGGCAGCCAGTCCGGCAGCGTGTCGAAGCCGCCAATCAATTGCCACACCGCATCGGCCGAAGCCGGAATATCAATAAACGCTGATGCCTTTGCCATGTAATGCTCTCTCTCAATCAATAAAATTCAGATCGCCATGCTGTCGACGACACCGCCGTCGACCCGCAATGCCGCGCCCGTCGTGGCCGAGGACAACGGCGAAGCGATGTAGGCCACCAGGTTGGCGACTTCCTCGACATCCGCCACGCGCTGGATGATCGAGGTCGGCCGCGCCTTGCGTACAAATGCGTCGGCCTCTTCCCGGACACTGCGCCCCGATTCGGCGGTGGCGTCCTTGAGCATTTGCTCCAGGCCATCGGTCAACGTCGGGCCCGGCAGGATCGCATTGACCGTCACGCCAGTGCCCGCCAGCCGTTTGGCCAAGCCATGGGACACCGCAAGGTTGGCGCTTTTGGTCACACCGTAATTGAGCATGTCGGCCGGGATCGCGATACCGGATTCCGAGGACAAGAAGATCACCCGGCCCCAGCCCTGCTTGACCATGTCCGGCACGTAATGCCGGGACAGGCGCACGCCGGAGATCACGTTGACCTCATAGAAACGCGTCCATTCGCTGTCCGGCGTGTCGAAGAAATCCACCTCGTTGAAGATCCCGAGGTTGTTCACCAGGATGTCCGCGCGCGGTTCGGCGGCGAACAGTTGCTCAGCCCCTTCGGCCGTGCCGAGGTCGGCGGTCAGGCCGCGCAATTGCGCGCCCGGCACGCTCTGGCGAATGCTCGCCAGCGCCTGTTCGACCTTGGCCGTCTCGCGGCCGATCACCACCACCGTGGCGCCGGATTCGGCCAGCGCCTTGCTGATGCCCAAGCCAATGCCGGCAGTGCTGCCGCTGACAATGGCGAGTTTTCCAGTCAGATCGATCTTCATGCTCAAACTCCTCAGATTGGCAATGGAGCGCGTTCGCTCACCAGTTTCGCGTCACGCATCGCCTGCCAGAATGCAGCGGGGATCACGGCCGACAGTGCCGCAACATCTTCAGCAATCCGGTCCGGACGGCTTGAGCCCGGAATCACCGCCGCCACGGCCGGGTTGGCCAGCGAGAACTGCAAGGCTGCAGCCTTGATGTCGACACCGTGGGCAGCCGCGATGCGTTTGATCTGCTCGACTTTGTTGACGATGGCCGGGCTGGCTTTCTGGTATTCGAAGTGCGTACCGCCGGCCAGAATGCCCGAGCTGTAAGGACCGCCGACCACGATCTCGACGTTCTGCGCCAGGGCTGCGTCCATCAGACGTTGCAAGGCCCGGTCGTGGTCGAGAAGAGTGTAGCGACCCGCCAGCAGAAAACCGTCCGGCTGGGCTTCGGTCAGATCAAGGGTCAGTTCACAAGGTTCGACCTTGTTCACGCCCAGGCCCCAGCCCTTGATCACGCCTTCTTCGCGCAAACGGGTCAGCACTTTGAACGCGCCGGTACGGGCCTGATTGAAGTATTCCAGCCATTGATCGCCGTAGAAGTCCTGAGCGATGTCATGCACCCAGACGATGTCGAGGCGATCGGTTTGCAGGCGCTTGAGGCTGTCTTCGATCGAGCGCATCGTTGCGTCGGCGCTGTAGTCGTTGACGATCTTGTTCGGGCGGCCGTGTTCGAACACCCCGCTCTTTTCACCCAGGTCGCGGGCGGCAGCGTCTTCGACTTCATCCAGGATGACCCGGCCAACTTTGCTGCTCAGCACGTAGTCGTCGCGGTTGTATTGGGCCAGTGCGGTGCCCAGGCGAATCTCCGACAGGCCCGAGCCGTAGAACGGCGCGGTGTCGAAGTAACGGACGCCAGCGTCCCAGGCTGCGTGAACGGTGGCCTGCGCCTCGTCTTCAGGAATCGCGCGGAACATGTTGCCCAGTGGAGCGGTACCGAAACCCAGCGTGCCGGGCAGTTTGTCTTTCAAGCTCATGATTCAATCCTCGTCAGTTTCAGTGGTCAGTTGCCTGACCGTTGAGCAGATCCTAGATTGCGATGGTCGGACCGTCCAAGACATAATGCGCAGCACTTAAGTCCTGATAGGTCTGACATGATCGACATTCGCCAATTGCGCTACTTCGTCGTCGTCGCCGAAGAAGAACACGTCGGTCGCGCCGCCGAACGTTTGCACATTTCCCAGTCGCCCCTGAGCCGGCAGATCGCCCAGCTCGAAGAACGCCTGGGCCTGACCCTGTTCGAGCGCAGCCAACAGCGCATCCGCCTGACCCGCGACGGCCAGACCTTCCTCGCCGAAACCCGCGCCCTGCTGACCCACGCCAGCCGCCTCGAATCCCTGGGCAAACGCCTCGGTCGCGGCGAAGAAGGCGGCTTGTGCATCGGCTACATCGAGAATGCCATGCACGCCGGCGTGTTGCCCAATGCCTTGCGGGTGCTGCGCGTCGACCGACCGAGCGTGCACGTTGCGCTGTACAACCTGAGCTCCGCCGAACAACTCGAAGGCCTGCGCCAGCGTAGTCTGGATATCGCGCTGGTCAGTGAACCGCCCGTCGCCGATGACCCGGACCTGCTGGGTTTTCAAGTGCTGGACGACCCGATGCTGCTGGCCCTGCCCGAACACCATCCCCTGGCCCTGCAGGCCACGCTGACCCCGGCGGACCTGGCCGATCAGGAATGGATCGGCGTGCAACACCGCCAGAATTGCGCCAGCCGCGAAGACTTCGTCAGCGCCTGCATCCGCGCCGGTTTCACCCCGGACATTCGCATGGAAGCCACCGAGCCTTTCACCGCGTTGGGGCTGGTGGCGTCGGGGCTGGGGATTGCGATGATTCAGAAAGGCTTGAGCCGCAACGCACCGCCGGGCGTGGTGTTGCGGGAAGTGCCGTGGATTTCGTTTACCACGCCCTTGTGGGCAGCGTGGCACCGGATCAATTTGCGGCCGTTGGTGGAGACGTTCAGGAAGGTGCTGACCGAGCCGGGCCCGCATTGATCGTTCCCACGCGTGGGAGCGATCAAAAACCTTTTGGCCTGCAAAACCTCAATGTCTGGAGTTCACAAAACCCCTGTGGCGAGGGGATGATGGGTGGATGAATAGGTCCTGTCGCGCTCGCCTGTTTAACACCGAAACAGCGCTTGTTTAAACGCCCTCAAAGATACTTCCTGAAAGCTACAAAACCTTGCGCCGTTGCCTACGGCTGCGCCAGAATCCGCCGGCTTGTGCGCCTTGGGGCTGCTCGGTAACTTGATTCCCGTCACTGCCCATCAGTGATCGGGTTTAGTCGCCCGGCTAAGTTAAAGCGGTCGCATGAGCATTGTCAGTCAGGTATTCGCCTGTACTTTATGGCAGCTGTGCGCAAGGCGTCTTCGGACGCGCCGGATTTTTGCTTTTCCTTGCCGGTCGACTAACTTGCGCACGGCTGCCACCCCCTCGTTTAGTCGCGAGATGGTTGCGGCCCCTACTACAAAAGGGAAGCATCTATGTTCAAAGTAACGCCCAACCCACCGGACGCCGATCCGGCATCCCCGTATGAACCCGATTCAAAAAAACTCAACGAGGCCGCCGAGCGAGCCCTCGACTTCCACTTCCCATCGAACGCCGACATCAAAGCCACCCCGCGAACCCGCAGCACCCTGTTCTCCGTAGACCCCGAGGCCACGGCCGAAACCCTGGCGGTCTATCTGGTCGAAATACTCGCCTCGGTCGACGTGATGGTCCATCAGTTGGTGGATCACCTGGAGGGAGAGTCGCGCTACGCCCTGCTGGGTATCTCCAACAGCATCATGGTGGCGGAGATCACCGCGAACCGGGTGTTGGACAAGATTGATCTGCCCAAATAAGCGCCGCTTTCTGTGGCGAGGGAGCTTGCTCCCGCTGGGTCGCGAAGCGGCCCCAAAACCTGCAACTGCGGTCATTCAGGTACACCGCATGCACAGGGTTTACGACTGCTGCGCAGTCGAGCGGGAGCAAGCTCCCTCGCCACAGGTAAATCCCTGCGCCACGGGTAGGGCTTTCATTTCAGGTGGGCCTTGCATCACAGGTAACCCCCTCATCACCGGCGCTCTCTCGCCACAGGGTTTGATGCTTTACTGAAAAGACCCCAAAAACCCTGCGAGTACCCCTCCATGAACCGCAACGACCTGCGCCGCGTGGACATGAACCTGCTGGTGATTTTCGAAACGTTGATGTTCGAGAAGAACCTGACCCGGGCCGGGGAGAAGCTGTTCCTCGGTCAGCCTGCGGTCAGTGCTTCGCTGGCGAAGTTACGCGATCTGTTCGACGATCCGTTGCTGGTGCGCAACGGTCGGGTGCTGGAGCCGACCCAACGGGCGTTGGCGATTCTCAAGGAGTTGCAGCCGGCGATGGACACCATCTCCGGTGCGGTCAGCCGGGCCAAGGATTTCGACCCGTCGACCAGCCGTGATGTGTTTCGCATCGGCCTGTCCGACGACGCCGAGTTCGGTCTGTTTCCGCCGCTGCTCAAGCAGATACGCGAAGAAGCGCAGAACGTCGTGGTGGTGGTGCGGCGGGTGAATTACCTGTTGATGTCACCGATGCTCTCCTCCGGGGAGATTTCCGTCGGGATCAGCTACACCACGGAACTGCCGGCCAATGCCAAGCGCAAGAAGTTGCGGGACTTGAGCGTGAAGATTCTGCGTGGCGATAACCGTCCGGGTCCATTGACCCTGGATGAGTATTGCGAACGTCCCCATGCGCTGGTGTCGTTTTCCGGGGATTTGACCGGTGCCATCGACAACGATCTGGCACGCATCGGCCGCTCGCGGCGGGTGGTGCTGGCGGTGCCGCAGTTCTCCGGGCTGCGCGCCTTGCTGACCGGCACCGATATGCTGGCCACGGTGCCGGACTACGCCGCGTGTGCGTTGATCGAAGGCAGCAACCAGCTGCGAGCCGACGACCCGCCGTTTGACATCGTGCTGTCCGAACTGTCCATGGTCTGGAACGGGGTCAACGATAACGATCCGGCAGAACGTTGGTTGCGCTCGCGAATTGCCCAACACATGTCGGCTGAACTGCCGGTGCTCTGAGCGAGTTGAAATCCGGATCGGTCTCGCGCAGAAAGATCGGCATGTCGGTCATCGGCGGCATGGCGGGAATGTCGAAATACATCTGGATCACCCAGCCACGGTGATAACTGGCGTGATTGACCACGTGCAGCAGCATCGCCCCGGCGCTCATGGTGCCGCTTTCGCCCGAGACAAAAGTGAACTCGACGGGTTTATCCAGCGACCTCTCTGTCTGTCGGGCGCTCCAGTTGCAATACCAGTGATCGATCTCCCTTTGCGCCATGTGCAAATCAGCGAGGTCGGGATGCAGCAGATCGTGTGAGGTTTTGAAGCCGTGCCCTCGGCCTTCGAGGTGAGCCTGCCAGATGCAGTCCACGACGTAGATGTGGTTCAGGGTGCCGATCATGTTCTTGAACACCGACACTCGCGCCTTGTTGACCTCTCCCGGCGGCAATGCGGCCAGGCTGTCAAAGAGGCGCTGATCGGCCCATTGCTTGTAATCGGCAAGCATGCGGGCGGTGCGTACGTTGATCATCAGAGTTCTCCCATTACGATGGGCGCACTGGCAAGCATAGACCGCTCGGCGTACCGCATCGCAATGGCTGATAACCGGCACTGCGCCACAACGCAGCCTCGCGGTGGTCGGCAGCTGATCCAGCGATTCCGTTTCGTGAGTGAACTCGGGAGGTTTCAGGTGCGCTTGAGGATCTGGTCCATCACCCAATCGGTTTTCAGCGCCTGTTCGGCCACCGCCGGATGCTGCGAAACGCCACGGATGTGAGCGTTCATGCCCAGCACGTGATGCCACTGGATGTGCTCGTGATGGTCGATGAGCAGGCTCAGGTGCTCATACGCTTCAAGCTGCACCGGGTGTTCATCGAACACTGAAAAACTGATCCGGCCCTTGCTGCCGATCAGCTCGACCCGGTCTTCTCGGCGATCCGCCACGAAATTCCAGCAGCCCATGCCCAGGGCACCCGAAGCGAACCGCCAACTGGCGCTGACGGCGTCTTCGGCGGCATACAAACCGGCCTGCCGCGCGGTGAAACCGGCGACTTCGACGATATCGCCGAGCAGATACTGGAACAGGTCAAGACCATGACTGGCCAGGTCGGCGAAGTAGCCGCCGCCGGCCATCACCGGATTCGTGCGCCAATTGTCGGCGCCACCCAGATCGTTCGGGGAAGGTGCTTTGGTCAGGGTCCAGGACAGATGCCGCACCTCGCCGATCCGCCCCTCCTCCAACCACTGCCGCACTTGTTGAAAGCGCGGTAGCGAGCGTCGGTAATAGGACACGAACAGGTGCAATCCGGCGTCGACAAAGACCTGTTGCATCTCGCGGCTTTGCCCGGCATTCAGCGCCATCGGTTTTTCGACGCAGCAATGCTTGCCGGCCGCAGCGACCATCAAGCTATAGGCATGGTGACTGTCGGGGGGCGTGGCGATGTATACCGCGTCCACCTCGGGATCATCGATCAGCGCCTGTGCATCGGTGTAAACCCTGGCGATGCCGTGGCGTGCGGCGTAGTCGGTGACCGCCTCCAGCCGTCGCCCCATCACTGCCACCAGCGCCGAGCCGGGCGCCTTGTAAAAGGCCGGCCCGCTCTTGCGTTCGGCGACACTGCCACAACCGATCATGCCCCAGCGTACGACGTCCATGTTTTCTCCTTGATCCTTAGCCGATGCGCAAGGCGCGCAGGTCCAGATGACCGTCCTTGAGCGGCGGGCACCAATAGTAACCGCCAGTGATCGGGCGGCTGATGCGGTACAAACCGTCGGTGATGCCATCTTCCAGTCCGCTCATGCGTCGCAGCTGGGCCTCGAACGCATCGAGGGAAAAACCGAACGCCAGGAACATCAGGCCGGCACGATCCCCTTCGATCCACGGCATCGAGCGTCGGACCACGAACGCCTCAGGGGCGAAGCTTTCCTGGGCGGTGCGTTTGACGTGGGCGGAAATCGGCGCGTCATCCAGCTCTTCGTTATCGCTCAAGCGTCGGCCCATGATGTTGTCCTTTTCATGGGACGGCATCGCGTGGAAGCCTTTCAGGTCGTGCTGCCACTGCTGGATCGCGGCGAAGCTGCCACCGACCAGGCCTTCAGCGCCGTCGCCCAACAGCGCGGCGGCCACGGCGGCTTCGTCGTGCGGGTTTTCGGTGCCGTCTTCGTAGCCGGTCAGGTCGTGGCCGGTCATGTGGCGGAAGGTTTCGTTCATCTGCACCAGGCGCAGGGCCGGGGCCAGCGCGTCTTCGATGGCGTGGCTGCGATTGAGCAACTCGCCACGGTCGACGCCATGCAGCCAGCACCAGAGCGCGTGTTGGGTCGACGGGTTGTCGACGCCGACACCGGTCAGCGCCGGAAACGGTCGCAGGCCATCGATCTGCGCGTGCAGCGCCTTGACCAGGGATTCACCAAAGCCGACCACCACCGACTTTCCGTCCACCAGCTGCATCAAGTTATCGAGCGCGGCTGGCAAGGCTTCGGCGGATTCGAGGGCGAAGAACATATGACGGGCTTGAGGCGGAACGGGGGTGGCGAGAATGCCCGGCTGGTAGTAACTCATATGAACTCCTTAAAAAGAGCGCGGAGTTTAACCGGGGATGAGCCTTTCTGTGCACTCCCTGTCGCAGCTTCCTTGTGGTGAGGGGATTTATCCCCGTTCGGCGGCGAAGCCGTCGTGAAATGAGACAACTCGGTGCGCCAGATAGACCGTGCGTTCAGGTTTTACGACTGCTACGCAGCCGAACGGGGATAAATCCCCTCACCACAAGTCAGTTGCTACATGGGATTTGTGGAGAGTGGGGATTCATTGCGAAACGCGCTCGGGCTCATGCCGGTCCAGCGTTTGAAGGCTCGGCGAAAGCTGCGCACGTCGCTGTAGCCGACTTCTTCGGTGATGCGCTCGATGGACAGGTCCGGGTTGGCCAGCAGGCTCATCGTCCGGGCCTGGCGTACTTGTTCCAGCAGCGTCTCGAAAGTCAGCGCATGTTCGGTCAGGCGCCGACGCAAGGTGCGGCTGCCGGCAAGCAACTCTGGCCGCCCGACCAGTTACGCCAGGGAATCAGCCGTGGCCCGCGCAGGAACTCGGCCAACGCGGGGGTTGAGCCCAGCGCGGTGAAGGCGCCAATGACGCTCGCCCGTTGCAGCAGTTGGCGCCGTGTTAAATCCATCGTCATGAATCGCATCCGCCGTTCTTATTGTGGGAATGGCGTTGGCCGCGTCGCCGTGCACCGCCGGGCTTTTCCGCTCATCGCCACAACCGCTCAGCAGCGCGGCGAAGATGCCGCCCATCAACGCCAAACAAAGGCTAGGCTTTTCAGAGACTCGACTGGCCCGCATGGTTGTCCTCTCGTTGGGCATCCCTCGCGGGGAGCACTTTTTATTGTGATCAGGCACAGGTCAACAATAAGGCACCAACGCGCACGGGTTGAGGGCATTGGGGGCCAACAAGGGGGGCATCTGAGGCCATGACCGTAGGTGCCGGCCGTTCCACGATCGAAAACCCTGAACCGCCGAACGATGAGATGAGTCATGACAAGCGAGACCGAGGTCTGCTAAAACGATTCATCAGTTCATCACCCAATCCAGACGGGGTAGCGACATGACCACAGCACATATCCTTGGCAACCTGTTTCCCGATTCAAGTGACATCCCGGAAAAATACCGCCTCGACGGTCAGACCGAGCAGCGTGAATACCTGGTCGATGGCGAACTGAAAACCTGGTCCGGCCCCCTCGCCCAAGTCCGCAGCCCGGTGTACCTGACCGGCGAAAATGGCGACGAACAAGTGATCCTCGGCAGCACGCCGCTGCTCGACGCTGAAACTGCATTGACCGCGCTGGACGCCGCCGTCCGCGCCTATGACCGGGGTCAGGGACTGTGGCCGACCATGCGCGTGGCCGAACGCATCCAGCACGTCGAAACATTTCTGGGCCTCATGCGCGAACAGCGTGAGGCGGTGGTCAAGCTGCTGATGTGGGAGATCGGCAAGAACCTCAAGGACTCCGAGAAAGAGTTCGATCGCACTTGCGATTACATTGTCGACACCATCAACGCCCTCAAGGAACTCGACCGCCGCTCCAGCCGCTTCGAGCTGGAACAGGACACGCTCGGGCAGATCCGCCGCGTTCCACTGGGCGTCGCCTTGTGCATGGGCCCTTACAACTACCCACTGAACGAAACCTTCACCACGCTGATTCCGGCGCTGATCATGGGCAACACCGTGGTGTTCAAACCGGCCAAGCTGGGCGTGCTGTTGATTCGTCCGCTGCTGGAAGCTTTTCGCGACAGCTTCCCGGCCGGAGTGATCAACGTGATCTACGGCAGCGGCCGCGAGACCGTCAGCGCACTGATGGCCAGCGGCAAGATCGATATCTTTGCGTTTATCGGCACCAACAAAGCCGCCAGCGACCTGAAAAAACTCCACCCGAAACCCCACCGCTTGCGCGCGGCACTGGGGCTGGATGCGAAGAACCCGGGGATCGTGTTGCCGGAGGTCGATCTGGACAACGCGGTCAACGAAGCAGTGACCGGCTCGCTGTCGTTCAACGGTCAGCGTTGCACCGCCCTGAAAATCCTCTTCGTCCATGAAGACGTGGTCGAATCGTTCATCGAGAAATTCAACGCCAAACTGGCCACCCTGAAACCGGGTATGCCGTGGGAAAGCGGTGTTGCGCTGACGCCGCTGCCGGAAGCGAGCAAGGTCGATTACCTGCACTCGCTGGTCGCGGACGCGGTCAGCAAAGGCGCCAAGGTGGTGAACCCGAATGGCGGTGAGGCGCGGGCGTCGTTCTTCTACCCGGCGGTGTTGTTCCCGGTGACGCCGCAGATGCGCGTCTATCAGGAAGAGCAGTTTGGCCCGGTGGTGCCAATCGTGCCTTACCGGCATCTCGACACGGTGATCGACTACGTCCTGGAATCGGACTTCGGCCAGCAGTTGAGTATCTTCGGCACCAACCCGGTGGCGGTCGGTCGGCTGGTGGACACCTTTGCCAACCAGGTCGGCCGGATCAACCTCAACGCCCAGTGCCAACGCGGCCCGGACACCTATCCTTTCAACGGCCGCAAAAACTCCGCCGAAGGCACGCTGTCGGTACATGACGCGTTGCGAGTGTTCTCGATTCGCACGCTGGTGGCCACCAAATTCCAGGAAACCAACAAGGAACTCATCAGCGAGATCATCAGCGGACGCAGTTCGAGTTTCCTGACCACCGATTACATCTTCTGAGGACACCAAGCCTGAACACGTTCAGAGCCCATCGACTGCCACCGCTGCTGCGTCGGCTACTGCGTCCGTTGCTGGACCCGTATCGGCGCTATCGCTACGCCAAGCTGATCCACGCGGTCCGCGTGTCGCTGGGGTTGCTGGCATCGATCATGCTGACCACCGGCATCAACCTGCCCCACGGTGAGTGGGCGTCGGTGACGATGCTGGTGGTGATCGGCGGTTTGCAGCACCACGGCAACATCGGCAAAAAAGCCGCCGA
This sequence comes from Pseudomonas sp. 31-12, assembly GCF_003151075.1. Lineage (NCBI taxonomy): Bacteria > Pseudomonadati > Pseudomonadota > Gammaproteobacteria > Pseudomonadales > Pseudomonadaceae > Pseudomonas > Pseudomonas sp. 31-12. Next base: position 2,907,813 of record NZ_CP029482.1, on the reverse strand, counting down.
GCGCGCCGTCGGCACGTTGATCGGCGCCACCATCGGCTTGCTGTTGGTGGCGCAACAGGCCTGGCTCGGAATGCCGTGGCTGACCTATTTTGTGATGTCGGTGGTGTGCGGATTCTTCTCGTATCACGCCATCGGCAAGGGCGGTTACACCGCGTTGCTGGCGGGGATCACGGTGTTTATTGTCGCCGGGCATGGTGACAACCCGATCTCCGACGGACTGTGGCGCGGCGTGGATATTCTGATTGGCGTGGCGTTGGCCCTGGCCTTTTCCTTCGCCCTGCCGTCGTATGCGGTTTATTCCTGGCGCTACAACCTGGCCAACTCGCTGCGCGATTGCGCGACGATTTACGGGCGCATCATCGATGGTCAGTCCGTCTCCGATGACGAACACCTGAAGCTCATGAATCGCCTGAACGCAGCGATGGTGCAACTGCGTTCGCTGATGCCGTCGGTGTCCAAGGAAGTGAAGATTTCCATGACTGAGCTCGATGCCATCCAGCGCAATTTGCGGATGTGCGTCAGCACCCTGGAGATCCTCGGCAACACCCGGCCCGATGCCAACGATCGCGACGCCATGGCCCATCTGCAATCGAGTTTCAAAGCCGAGCACCGACAGATTCGCGTGCAACTGATCGGCATGGCCCGGGCGCTGAAAACCGGCGCATCACAGCGCCTCAGTCGCCCCGTCGATGTGCCGGTTGATTCAAGTCTCGAAGCGCCCGTTTATAACGCGCTGGACGGGTATCGGTTATTGATCCGCCAGTTCGCATCGAACATCGGCGAGATGCGCCAGCGACTGGCCAAGACCGCGCCGCGCTGGAACATCTGACGCCTGTTTATTGGGTGACCGCGCGACGAGTCTTCAGGCCCCAGCCCTGCTGCATGCCAGCGGCGGCCAGCAGAATCGCGGCAACACCGATCCATTGCAGCGGCTCCAGGCGGTGGCCGAAGGCAAACCAGTCCACGAAAATCGCCGCAATCGGGTAGATGAACGACAACGCGCCGGTCAATGCCGTCGGCAGTTTCTGAATCGCGCCGTACAGCAGCACATACATCACGCCGGTGTGAACGATACCCAGCGTCACCAGGCTGGCCCAGGCGCTTGGCGCTTGTGGCAATGCCGAAAAATGCGCGAAAGGTGCGAGTAACAGCACGCCGGTGCTGACCTGGATCAGGGCAATCAAGTGCGGCGGCGTGCCGGTCAGGTGTTTGATGATCAACGCCGCAATCGCGTACAGAAACGCAGCGCCCAACGCCAGGCCGATGCCCATCAGGTAATCGTTGCCACTCGCGCCCTGCTCGCCATGTGCGCTGACAATCGCCAGCATCCCGAGAAACGAAATACCCAGCCAGAACAGCTTTTGCAGGGTGATTTTCTCGCCCAGGAACAGCGCCGCCAACCCCACCAGCATGAACGGTTGAACGTTATAAACCGCCGTGCCGATGGCAATCGATGCACGAGAATAAGAGGCGAACAACAGCACCCAGTTGCCGACAATCGCCACGCCGCTGAGCACCGCCAGCAAGAACGTGGTGCGGGTGAGGATGCCCGGGCGCAGAAAGCCGAATGCCGCGCAGATCAGCAACAGCGTGCCGGCGCCGAACACGCACCGCCAGAACACCACGTCCAGCACGGGCTGCCCGGACACCAGCACGAACCAACCGATGGTCCCGGAGATCAGCATGGCGGCGGTCATTTCAAATGAACCGCGACGTATTGTTTTGTCCATCATCAGACTCCTGTGATTGAGCCCAAATTATGACAATCCGCCCAAGGGCTTCTCCAGCGCAAAAAGCAGGCTAAACTCGGTTTCTGCCTTTTTTATCAAGGCGTATTCCGTCAACTGCCTAACAGGGGATTTGCCATGACCGACAACATCGACCAAGTGCTCATCAGCGCATTGATGGAAGATTCCCGCCGTTCGCTCAAGGCCCTGGCGCAGATCAGCGGCTTGTCCTCACCCAGCGTTGCCGAGCGTTTGCGCAGGCTGGAAGAGCGTGGCGTGCTCAAGGGTTACACCGTCGAAATCGACCCGAAATGCTTCGGCTATCAACTCCAGGCCATCGTACGGATACGCCCGTTGCCGGGCCAGTTGCAGGAAGTCGAGCGGCAGATTCAGGCCATCCCCGAGTTCACCGAGTGCGACAAGGTCACCGGCGACGACTGCTTCATCGCGCGCCTGCATGTACGCTCGATGGAACAACTGGACACCCTGCTCGATCGCCTCAACACCCACGCCGAAACCAACACCGCCATCGTCAAGAAGACACCGGTCAAGCGCCGCTTGCCACCGATGGCATGAGTGCGGTTTTGATTGGAAACGCGTAAATTGACAGTTTTCCGGCGAAGGATTGGCGGTATGAAAATTCAGGTGGTTTTACTCGCGGCGTTGATGCTGACGGGTTGCGGTACGGTACAGACTGTGCTTCGCGGTGACGAAGTGGCGGCGAAGGATCTCAAGGAGTACAAAAGTTACTGCGGTGCCGTTCCCCGTATCTACAGCGGCGTGACTTACGATTTCTGCATGCTCAATGCCCCCCTGCAAAAAGGACGGGATGCGCAGGTGCATGACAGTGCTCCGGCCATTGTCCTCATCGACGTAGTCATTTCCGGCGCCCTCGATACGTTGCTCCTGCCCTATACAATCTACCGCCAGCAGGCCGATGGCAGCATTATCATCACGGAATGAGCCCTAATTCCGGGCAATAAAAAACCCGCCTGAGCGGGTTTTTTACTTAGAGCCTGCGATTAATCATCGCGGCTCATGATGCCGAACAGCTGCAACAAGCTGACGAACAGGTTGTAGATCGATACATACAGGCTGATGGTCGCCATGATGTAGTTACGCTCGCCGCCATGAATGATGGCGCTGGTCTGGAACAGAATGCAGACCGAGGAGAACAGCACGAAACCTGCGCTGATCGCCAGTTGCAGACCGCTGATCTGGAAGAAGAAGCTCGCCAGCGTCGCGCCCAGCAGCACAAAGAAGCCTGCCGTGATGAAACCACCGAGGAAGCTCATGTCCTTACGGGTGATCAGCACGTAAGCCGACAGACCACCGAACACCAGCGCTGTCATCGCGAAAGCCGAACTGACGACTTCAGCGCCGCCCTGCATGCCCAGGTACCGGTTGAGGATCGGGCCGAGCAGGAACCCCATGAAACCAGTCAGGGCAAATGCCGACACCAGGCCCCAGGCCGAGTCACGGAGCTTGTTGGTGAGGAAGAAAAGCCCGTAGAAACCGATCAGCACCACGAAAATATTCGGGTAGCCGACACGCATCTGCTGAGCGACGAACGCCATCACGCCGCTGAATGCGAGGGTGAGAGCGAGCAAGCCGTATGTGTTGCGCAGGACGCGGCTAACCTCTAGCTGCTCAGCCTGCACGCTGTTATTAACTGCGTAATCCTGTTCGCGCATGGCGACACTCCTGTTGGTTTGAAACGTTCAGTCGCAAAGATCATAACAGACGCTCTGTAACAAGCCATGCAGAGAGTTTGACAGTGTGTTTCATTCAGGTATTATGGCGCCCGCAACGCAAACGGAGGTGTGGCCGAGTGGTTTAAGGCAACGGTCTTGAAAACCGTCGACTGTAACAGGTCCATGAGTTCGAATCCCATCGCCTCCGCCATATTTGTACCGACAAAGCCCTGATTATTCAGGGCTTTGTCGTTTCTGGGGCAGACGATTCCTGTTACGTCGTCATGGCCCGTTTCCGCATTTTTTCCGTAATTTGCCCAGCCCCACCCTGACTCTAGCGCTTTGCGGTCAACTGAAATTGCCCGAGTCAAAAAAGCAGGCTTTCTCCCCAAGACTGCTCAATGCGGGCTAGCAGTAGGACGAACGACAATTTCACTGACATCAACATCGTCGGGCTGTTCGATGGCATAGGCGAGCGCTCGCGCAATGGCATCTGCGTTGAGCGCCACGCGACGGAAGGCTCTCATTTCCTCTCGCGCCACCTCATCGGAAATCGAATCGGCCAGTTCGGATTCGACAACTCCCGGGCAGACCACGGTTACCCGAATCTTGTCCGTTTCCTGTCGCAAGCCATCCGAGATAGCCCTGACCGCGAACTTTGTAGCGCAATACACTGCGGCTGTCGGGGACACCGCAAGGCCGCCGATCGATGAAATATTGATGACCTGCCCGTACCCTTGCGCCTCCATGCCCGGCAAGACGGCGGCAATGCCATGCAGCACCCCGCGAACGTTGACGTCGAGCATCTGGTTCCATTCCGCGACCTTCAACGAGGCCAGAGGAGACAGCGGCATCACGCCGGCATTGTTGATGATCACATCCACCTTGCCGTATTGCGCCTTGGCAAAATCCACGAACGCCTGCATTGCACTCAAATCCGTAACGTCCAGCGCGCAGGCACTTGCCGAGCCACCTTCGGCCCGGATCTCGCTCACAAGTTTTTCCAGACGCTCAGTACGACGGGCACCAAGCACCACGCTGGCACCTTTGGCTGCGATCAGCCTGGCCGCAGCTTCGCCAATACCACTGCTTGCCCCGGTAATCAGTACGACTTTGTTGTGGATGCTCGACATATCCTTATCTCCTGCTCTATGCATTGAATGTCAGCGCTGACCGCTGGTAGCGCGGGCACGGCTGCTGGGTACGTCGAAAAGGTTAAGGGCACTTGCCTGATCGACGCGTGCCGAAACCTGCGCAATCTTTGCCTATTCGTGTCTGTGCGCAGGGGCTGGCACATGATGGTATCGTCTGGCTTAAGGGGCGGCACTCAAGCCCCACGAAACTCGCTGGGCGTTACGCCAACCTCACGACGAAACACCTGGGAGAAGTGACTTGGGCTTGAGTAGCCGACCTCCAGTCCGACGTCGATGACGCTACGCCGGGTCTCAAGCAACAGCTGCCGCGCGCGGACCATGCGCAAGCGAATGAAATACTGTGAAGGCGACAGTCCCGTAGCACGCTTGAACATGCGGCTGAAGTGGTAGTCACTTAGCTCGGCGAGCCTTGCCAGCTTTGCCAGGCTGAATTCAGCGCTCAGATGCGCAGTCATCGCGTCAGTGACTTTGCGCAGCTTGTACGCTTGTAATGCGTTGACCCGACGCCCAGGCTGGATGTCGCAGAGATAGGTGCGCACAAGATGTACTGCCAGCGCTTGTGCCAGAGAGCGGGCGAAAAGGGAGCTGGGCGAGCGCTCTTCGACCCACTCAGTGCGCAACTGCTCCATGACAAACGCAACTCGTGCGTCCCGTGCACCTGATACATCGCGCAACCGTACAGCCCTTACGTGTTCACCCAGCAGCTCCCTCGAAGCTTGCTCGATCAGCGGTAAACCCAGATAGAGGTGCATGACTTCGAAGGTATCGCCCCCGCGAGTCTGCCAGCGCATTTCATACGGCTCATCGGAACTGGTGAGGAAGAAATCGCCAGCGCTGACATCTGCCGCTTCCCACTCTCCACCCAGTACGCGCTCCTCCACCCTCGCCGCCCCCGCCAGCACCAGTACGAGCAGCGGCTCCACCACCGCAGGCACCAGAATGGGTTCAATGACGCTGCAATGGGTGAACAACTGAATCACAATGTCCTTGATTTCCGGGTGCGCGGATAAAGCCTGCGGCTCGCCTGGCAGGTATTCACGCATCGACTCCCCAGTGATGCGTATGCCTGGGGAGGATGTCGACGCCTGTTCCAGGGACGGCCGCTCGGTATTCGCCATGAACATGTCCTTTTCAACTCGGTTACGCAAAGCCAGGTGCGCTTCTCCCGCTCATTGAACAGAGCGCCAAGCCTTGCCCAATTACATTCAGCGCAAAACTCCGACAGCTTCGGCAAACCCGCGAAAGCCGGCTTCCCCTCGTTGCGTGAAAGTACACCTGTCGCCGATGACAGCGCCTTGCAGGCGCAGGAACGGCACACCCTTACTGGATCACAACGCTGGAGAACATCATGACCGATATCAACAACAGCACGCCAAACGAAGTAGCAGGCAAAGTCGCTCTGGTAACTGGCGCGGCCAGTGGCATCGGCAAGGCGATCGCGCTTTTGCTGCACGCCCGCGGGGCGAAGGTCATCGCCGAAGATATGAACCCCGAGGTGGAGACGCTGGCTCGCCCGGGCCTCGTCCCCCTGGTAGCCGACATCACTCAGGACGGCGCCGCGGAGCGCGCGGTCGCATTGGCTGTCGAACAATTCGGTCGGCTGGACATCCTGGTCAATAACGCCGGCATCATCATCAACAAACTGGTCATCGACATGACCCGTGAAGATTGGGAGCGCATTCAAGCGGTCAATGCCACGGCGGCATTCCTGCATAGTCGCGAAGCGGTCAAAGCGATGATCCCTAATCAATCCGGTTCGATTGTCAACATCGCGTCCTACGCATCGTATTTCGCTTTCCCTACCATTTCAGCCTACACCGCCTCCAAAGGTGCGCTTGCCCAACTGACGCGCACCCTGGCGCTCGAGGTCATTGCCCACGGCATCCGTGTCAATGCCATCGGCGTGGGGGATGTGGTGACCAATATCCTCAACGAGGTGGTCGACGATGGCCCTGCATTTCTTGCCAGACACGGTGAAGCCGCCCCCATCGGCCGCGCAGCACAACCGGAGGAAATCGCTGAAGTGGTCGCCTTCGTCGCCTCGGATCGGGCCAGTTTCCTGGTCGGCTCGGTGGTCATGGCCGACGGCGGCATGACCGTGACTGCCGGGTGAACAGCCGCAGCAATGAACCTGCCAGGCATTGCCGGCGATCCCGAGAGGATCAGGCAAATCTGCGACAGTTTCGATCTAACGCCGCTCCACTCAGCTACGTAATCTGAAAACACGCAACGGATGCAGAAACAGGCCACGGCAGGCCCCTCAGCTGAGCAACGTCAATGAATCGAGGAGAGCACCTTATGAAAAATGCCAAAGACGCCGTTCACGATCATCGTTACGCAGGCATGTGGGTCACTGCTGATGGGTTCATCCGTCACGAGCTTCTGGAGACTGGGCGTTACGATGAGGCCCGTGGTAAAAACAGGAGCGCCTATCAAGGCCGCTACGAAATGGTGGGCAACTACATCCAGTACTGGGACGATAGCGGCTTCACCGCCGATGGGTATTTTCAGGACGATGTGCTGTATCACGCCGGCATGGTTCTTTTTCGGCAATGAGCGATTTGATGATGTCGGGTGTATGCCGTCTGCCTGGACAGCCCCAGGCAGGCCCTATTAAACATTTGTGAGAGCTTTGAAATGGAACAAAGCGATGCTTTCATCCTTCAAAACACAGCCATTTACCGCGACGAACTGGTCCGTCTACTGACACAACGGTTTCCGGCGCCGGGTCTCTATGAGACCGCCATAGCGCCTCTGCATGTCATTCGTTTTGACACTCCCTCCGAGCTTATCCATACCGTTCACAAGCCGGCACTTTGCCTGATCGTGCAAGGGCAAAAGGAAATCGGCCTGGGTGACGACCGTTACCTGTACGACCCACTCAGTTACCTGGTGGTATCGGTGACACTTCCGGTTTCTGGTCGTGTGCTGGTGGCCAGCCCCGAGGCGCCCTATCTGTGTATCCGTTTTGATTTCGAGGCTACGGACATCGCTCAGGTCATCGCCGATGCTCCTCCGACGGGAGTCCCGGACGAACCGGAACTTGGTCTTTTCCTTGAAAAAGTCGATGTTCCCCTGCTGGAAACAATGCTTCGGCTGGTGCGATTGCTAGAGACGCCACGGGACATCGGCATGCTGGCGCCGCTTGCCTTGCGGGAACTGTATTATCGCCTCGTACGAGGTGTACACGGCCGCCGTCTGTATGAGCTGGCCCTCGGTGATTCGCAAACGCGGCGGGTGACGCGAGCAATCGATTGGTTGAATAACCACTACACCCAACCATTACGCATCGAAGAGCTTGCCCGGGTAGCCAATTTGGGCAGCTCTACTTTGCATCACCGCTTCAAGGCAGTGACGGCCATGAGTCCGCTGCAGTATCAGAAGCAACTCCGTCTGCAGGAAGCCCGCCGTCTGATGCTCGGCGAAGGGCTGGATGTGGCGAGTGCATGTTATCGAGTGGGCTACGAAAGCCCATCGCAATTCAGCCGAGAATACAGTCGTCAATTCGGGTGTCCGCCATCCAGGGATACCAGCCGAACTCGCCGCCCTGCGTGAAAAGCCATACTTGAGTAAATGCCTGGCTGGGTGAGACGCGACTGAAGGCCAGGGTTGTCTTTTTCATGACGCTTCATTTCACCTGTTTCAAACTCGATTCTCATCGTGTTCTGACTTCAAATAGGTCTTTGCCCACTCTCGATAACTGTCCGCCAGTGTGTAGAGGCAGACGTTCGGAATGTCAGGCCACTCACCACTGCCGCGCCGCTGATTTTCAGACATGCTCTTCCACGCGCTCAACCCTGTGCGTTTCTTCGCGCCATTGCAGCGCGTCCGCGCAACAGAAGGCGTGTCGCCCGTTGATTTCCAGCGCAGAGGTGAAGAAGAACTGTCCCACGGTCAGCTCGCCAACCGCATAAATCTGCCGCGCCGAGCCCGTCCGGCCCTGAATGCGGTAGGTATCCGGGTCGACGCAGATGCCCCCCATAGGATGACAGGTGGCCGTGCCGTTGTTGATCAGCGAGCTCAGCAAGGTCGACTCAATGAGGTTCGCATCTCGAGGAAAGCCCGTTGCGTAGATCACCCGATCATAGACATGCTCACAGCCCGCCACCCGAATGCTCAGTCCCGGCACATCAACTGGCTCGGGTGCGGTAAACGCACCGGGGATGAACTCCAGCTGGCCGCTTCGCAGGTAACCGAGGATCTTGCGCGCGTTTTCCGCCGGGATGGAGACGCGGTAAGCCATGAAGAAGCTGAAATACTCTTTCATGAACCTGGCTTGTGCAGTGTCGTCCAGCGCCTGCCAAAGGTGTTCGATGAAGCCGTTGGTTGCATAGAGGATGGCCTGCCAGATACGCGGTGCTTGCGAGGCATTGATCTCGTTTTCGATGAAGCTGATGACGTCAGCCGGCGGTGCTGGCAGAGGGATCACGGCACTCGCCGAGGCCGGGTCGTGGGCGGCCAGTTCCTTGCGAAACAGTGCGACCAGATCACTAATCTGCAAAGGCCCGTTTTGCGCGACCAGCGCGCGAACACCCTCGCGGGTCAGGTGCTGGAGCTCGACGCGCTCCTGGGTTGCGCGAACCACGGGGAAATAGCCGCTACGCGAATGCATGCGAATCAACTCGCGATGCCCGCCCTCGATCAGCGCGATCACCGTGTCAATGGCGCTCAACCGCGCACCGATGACGGCCACCCGCTCGTCCGGGGAGATTGTTTTGAGCAGGCGCGCAACCGGATAGGGTGTCGCCAGGACGCGCTCGTCGTGCTGGTCCGGATCAATTTTCTTGGCCAACGGCCCGCAGAACAGCAAGACCTTGTGCGTGGCGATACTCAGCCCGCATTGCGTCCGCACGGTCTCCATTCCGTCAATCAGATCGATAGCGCAGACCTCGGCATTCATCAGCACCAATTGGCAGCCGAGCGAGGCGCCACGCAATACGATCTTCTTGATCTGGTGCTGCAAATAAACGCCGAACAAGGCCCGCGGAGCAAAGCTCTCCGGGGTCGGACAAAACTCGGGAAAGGCATGCCGCCACGCCCCGGGATGGTCCTCTAACCAACGCTGGAAATGACCAAGGAGATGCGGATAGGGCGTAATGAAACCTGTCTTGGTATTGAGGATGTTGCTCTGCAAATCAGCCTCATATGCCGCGCCGCGCCCGAAGTCTTCGCGTTTTTCGAAGAGGTAAATGGTCCCGGCCGGTGCGTTGCATGCCGCGACGCGATCCAGGTGACGTTGCAGGAATGCGATAGCCGTCGCGCCGCAGCCTACGATTGCAAAGGCATTTTTCATCAAGGTATTTCCTTATAGTGAACCGCTTCCCTTACGTGTGTTTCCTCCCGGCAGCAGACGTGGCGCAGCCAGCCCCCCCCGTTCCAGGACACTTCAACGTCGCCAGACCTCGCCCCTGCCAGACCGGTAATCACGAAACGGCAGACAGGAACTCTCTCAAGCGCGCGGCCCCGGACCTGACCTGCTCGACATCGCTGGAGTACGACAATCGCGCATGACCCGGTGCGCCAAAAAAGCTGCCGGGAATCAGCGCGACGCCGTATTCCTCCAGCAGCAAGGCGCAAAATGCCTCGTCATCGGCGATCAACCTGCCGTGCAGGGATTTGCCCAGGACCTGGCTGATATCCATGAACAGATAAAACGCCCCCGCTGGTTCGCAGAACCTCAGGTGTGGCGCCCCCTGCAAGTCGGCGAGCAATGCCTGGCGCTGACTGTACAAGCGGTCTCTTGCGGCGTAGGAGAACGCCTGGTCACCGCTGAAGGCCGCCGCTGCCGCAGCCGCCGCGATCGGCGGGATATTGGAGATCGAGTTGGAATTGAGCGTGGTGACTGCGGCGGCAATTCGTTCATTGGCCGCCAACAGCCCGACGCGCCAGCCCGGCATTCCATAGAGTTTGGATACGCTGTCGATCTTGATGATGCGGTCGCTCAGATCCGGTGCGACCGACAGCAGACTGGGGCAGCTATCCATGTCGTAGACGAATCGCTGATAGACGTCATCCGAAATGATCCAGACATCCTTTTTACGCAGCACCTGTGCCAACGCAGCGAGTTCCTCGGCGCAATACACGGCGCCGGTAGGGTTGCCCGGCGAGTTCAGCATCACCACCTGCACCTTGTCGGACAAGGCTTCTTCAAGGGCTTGCGCCGTCATCTTGAAACCGGTTTGCGCCGAGCAGGTGACGTTGACCACGCCCGCTCCGACCAGATCGGCAATGTCGAAATAGGTCGGCCAGCAAGGGGTGGACACGAGGATCTCGTCGCCGGGGCGGATGATCGCGCGCAGCACACTGAACAACAGGTGCTTGGCGCCGAGGCCGGCCACCAGATTCTGCTCGCGATAGTGCGTGAACCCCTGTCCATGCAGGTAACCCAGATACGCCGCCAGCAGCGCTTCATCTCCGCGGCTTGAGCCATAACCGCCGGTGTGTTCGCAGGCAGCTTTGACGGCCGCTTCGACGATGTGCGGCGCCGGAAGAAAACCCGGCACACCGACACCGAGATCGATCACTGGATGCAGGGTTTCCCTGACTTTCTGAACGACACCCAGGATCGGGCAAAACCGTGCAAATTCGAGATCTGGCGAAAGAGTAGGCATAAAAGTGGCTCCGTGACGCTGAGTCAGGCTGCGCGTTCGGTCACGCGGGCTCGGGCCATAAGCGCGGCCATGTGAGTGGCGGTCGCCGTGATGATGTCGAGGTTGCCGGCGCTTGGATCGAGAAAGTCCCCTGCCCCTTCAACGCGCACCATGGTGAACAAGCGGCCCTCGCTGTAATGCAAATCGACGATGACCTGATACCCAGGCACGGCAGACTGCACCTGGGCCACGGCACGTTCCACTTCACGACGGGTGGCGGCCAGATCCACCGTCTCGATCAGCGCCGAAACCGCGGTCTGCATAAAGACATTCGGCTTGGCCGGATTGATGTTGAGGATCGCCTTGACGTCCTTGCAGCCGGTGAAATGGCTCAGCGCATGCTCGGTGGTAGTGATGTAGTTGCTCAGGTTTCGCCGAGTGGCCGGGCCGGCGCTTTCGGCGCTGATCGATGACACCACTTCGATGTAGCGCACGCCCGGATTAGCCCGGGCGATCGCGGCCGCAAGCGGGATGGAAGCCTGGCCACCACAGGTGATCATGTTGATATTGCTCGCCTCGGTCAGCTCCTCGCCGTTGAGGGACGGCACGCACAACGCGCCCAGAGAGGCCGGGGTCAGGTTGATGATCGCTTTCCCGGCCTCGATCAGGCGCGGTGCGTGGGCTTCATGGTCGGCAGCCGAGGTGGCATCGAACACCAGATCAAATTCGTTGATCCGGGCAAACAGGCCGTCGATGCCGTCCGCGGTGGTGGCGACCCCGCGCTCACGGGCAAACGCAAGGCCTGATGAGTGCAAGGAGCGACCGGCAACCAGCGTGCAATCCAGATTCGGATGGGCCAGCACCTTGCACAGGATGTCGCAGCCGATATTGCCACTGCCGATGATGGCGGTTTTCAAAGTCATTTTTTTTCAGCTCCAGAGTCAGGCGACGACGGGTTGTGAAAGGCGGCTGGCCACCGAGATGATCAGGTCTTCCTGGCCGGCCACTGCGTTGCATCGCGCAAGCTCTTCATAGATTTTTCGCGGCTCGACGTGAAATTCCGCCGCCGCGCGCGCGACGTGCTTCTCGAACCCGCTGCAAACGCCGTAGAGGCCGCTGATCAGATTGGCAGTCTTCACCACCGTGGGAGTCCTGACCGGAGCTGAGTCCTCAAGGCTCTCGACGGCGCGGCAAAGGTCAAAAACCTTCACCCCGGTCTCGAATTTGTAGCGTTCAAGCACCGCGCACAGCACCTCCAGCTGGGTATTGCCGGCACCCGCGCCAAATCCGCGCATGCAGCCATCAATGATGGTCGCCCCGGCCTGGGCGGCTGCCAGCGAGTTGGCGACCGCCAATCCAAGATTGTTGTGGCCATGGAAGCCCACGGGAATAGCAAGCTCCCTGACCAGCAGGCCGATTTTTTCGCGGGTGCTGTCCGGGTCAAAGTGCCCCGCCGAATCCATCAGAACCAGGGCATTGGCGCCATAGCCCTGCTGCTTCAATGCTTCTTCGAGCAACGTTTCGGGGCTGGCCATGTGAGTCATCATCAGCACGCCCTGGACGTACGCGCCCTTGGACCGCGCATGCTCAATGTAGCTCTCGGTCAGGCTGGCCTCGGTGCAATGGGACGCGATGCGCAGTACGTCGACGCCGATCTGCAGTGCGGTATCAATATCGCTCAGCCTGGCAAACCCGGGAATCATGTGGATGCCGAGCCTGGAATGCGTCAGGTTGGCTCGCGCCGTTTCGAGCATCTCGCTGTCTTTGTAGCGCGCAAGTCCGAGTTGCAGGGAGGACGCACCCAGGCCATTTCCGTGGCCGACTTCTACAACGCTGAGGCCGCAGCCATCGACCGCGCGGCAGTAGGCGGCAATGTCCTGCAGGCTCAGCGTATGGGAGACAGCATGATTTCCGTCGCGCAGCGTTGGGTCGTGAATTGCAATACTCATCGAGATCAAGTCCTTGTCATTCGAAGTTTTTTGCAGCCATTACGTTCAGGCTGAGGGTTTTTCCTGCAGCAGCCGTTTGGGCAGGAACGCCGGCGAAATATGGATGATCGACATCCGCACCACGTGATTGAGCATCACAAAGGCAGGATCGAGCTTGAGCAGCAAAGCCGCTGCGGTCATCACCTCGACACCGCCCGGAACCCACGACATGAACAGCGAAAGAAACGGCTTGCCAGTCAGCTTGCTGAACGCGAAGGCGACCAGCAGTGTCGTGCAGAACGTCAGGGCAGTAACCACCAGCCCGGCGCGGATGTAACGCACGAAATCCTTAAACGTGATGTCCTTGAGGCGAATGCCGATCAGGCCGCCGAGCAGGATCAGCGCAACGATCGCCAGCGGATCGGGAACATGCAGATGGACTTGAGGAAAACCGACGTTGACCGCCGCGCTGCAAACTAGCCCGGTCAACATGTAAGGCGCGGGAACATCGAAGCGCTCCAGCAGATAACCGGCCACCACCGCCGCGATCGCCGGAGGGATCACGCCAAGGTAATTATCAAGCGTGCCCAGTACCGGCGCCGCGCTTTCGGCGTGCCCACCGGCAATGATCGTCACCACCAGCAACAGCGCGAGCAAGCGGACAATGTGCACGAACGCGATGCGCCCGGAGGCCGGGCCCTCCTCTCCCGAGACGGTCATCACCGCCGCCATTGCGCCGGGAATCGACCCGAGCAGGCTTTCTATATGCCCCCAGCGCTCCATGCGCCGTAGCCAGTTGTAGCCGACGAAAACCTGCGTGGTCATGCAGATGAGCAGACCGACCAGAATGCTGAAGTCCGTCAGCTCATGCATCATCGAGGCGGTGACGATGGAGCCGACACTGACCCCGAGCAGCAACTGCACGGTGGCCACGAACGGATACGGCATGCGCATGCGCACGCCCATTTTACTGAGCGCCGTGACCAGGCAGATCGCGCCGATCAGCTCACCCAGTGGAAGCCCGGTCAGGTAACCGAGCCATGCGCCCAGGGCCGCCACGGGAATCGGGATAAGGCTTTCAAACACTGTCTTCATTGGATATCCACTTTTCTGCAGGCGTGACGAGTCCGTCCAGCCCAGGGAGGTCAGCTCGATTAATGTCGAATGAGAGTACGGCAGGGTCTATATCGCGGCGGCGATTTCGCTGTCCGACCAGTCGCAACTCTCGTGGAACCAGGCCTCGACCTGATGCAGCTTGTCGCGCAACTCGGCCTCATCCCGACCTGCCACGATGGCGTTGAGGATTTCCGAGTTGGTGAATTCCATGCCGCCATAGGAAGTCATCTTCCTGGCGGAAATCCGGTACTCCAGGACACCGTCGAGCGGGCAGGTTTGCGGAACGTCGCGCAGCAGACCGACCCGTGGCGGGATGCTGATATGCCCGACCATCCGCAGCGGCGCGGCCATTGGCTCAGGACGGTAGAACGGATCATGCAGCGCGCGCAGGAAGCTCATCCGCGGATCAATGCCCCAGGCGTGGGTCAGCTCCTGATTGAAGAACACCCCACCCAACCGCGAGGCGATTTCGCAGAGGACGATCTCGTCATTTCCATCCACGAAAAGTTCGAGATGAAACAGCATGGTCGGATCAGATGGCAGCACCTCTTCAACCAGCGAACGCGCATAGCGAACCAGCCTGTCGCGCATCGGGTTCTCGGCGTCGAGCATGTGCAGGTCATGTGATTTGCCGCCGAGGAAATCCAGCGCCGAGGTCATGACCCGAACCGGTGAAACCAGGATCGGGCGGCCATCGATGTACAGGCCATTGACGATGTAATGGCGGCCACGTACATAGCTTTCGATCATCAGGTTGTGGAACGTGCTTGAAGTGCGCCCGGCCAGCCATTCGCGCAGCTGCTGCGCATCGTCGAGCACCTCCACGCCGTTCGAGCCGCGGCCATCGCAAGGCTTGATGACCACCGGGAAACCGAAGCGCTCGCTGAAGCGAACCGCTTGCGTGGCATTGCTGATCAATGCCATTTCGGCGATGGCAAACCCGCAGTCCCTGGTGCGTTGTTTCATCAGGAACTTGTCCCGGTAAAACGAGGCGCGATCCTCGGCACCCACCGTAATCCCGAGCCGATCATTGATGCGCGCCACCCGCAGCACATCGATCTCGGCCAGCGCCACACACAGCGGCGCATGGAGCTCCCGTGCAAGCTCATAGACATCGATCTCGACCAGCGCGCTGTCGTTAAAGTTGTCGAAGAGCTGAAAGTGGACGGTATGGCCCAGATGCGCCGCAATCTCTTGAGATCGCGAGGCACAGCTCAACAGCATGCCCCCCTGGCCAAGCGCGGCAGACCAGCTCGCGGCAGAGTGCTGGAAAAGAATTTTCGGCGGGCAAAAAACAATGAGCTGCATGCGGCTTTCCTTGCAATCTTCCATAGTTTGTAAATCTCCAACTTCAGGCACATCACATCCACGCCGGATCCGGAGCCTCAGTATCTTGATAAAAACCTGAAGGACAGGCCAATACCGATGCCGTCGTTATTGATACTTTCCCAAGCGCTGGTCAGATCGTGGTCTGTCAGCCCAGGTATTGGCCGCACTCACGCATCACCGCAGCCTTGCGCTGCAGGTATTGGCCGAAGATTTCCTGGGCGGCGAACTTGACCACCACGATGCCCATGACATCGACGAACTCCTCGACCGCTGCCACCGCGTGGGCGAAGTGATTGCTTTCGGTGCCGCCGGTGTGCACGGTGACCCAGGCAACGGTGGCCCGTACCTTCGCGGGCGGCACGCCCATGTCACGTTCGAACCATTGCTTGAACAGCGGATGAATGAACTCCACTTCACCGTGGGTGTAGACCTCGTGAACCAGGGTGACCAACAGCCCCTGCAACAGGTCGCGGTCACGCAGGCGTTGCGCGTCCGTCCAGTCCTTGAAGGCCTGCGCCGATGGCAGGCAATTGCCTGTCAGCAGCCACTGATCGTCACCGCAGATCCGCGTTGCCATGTTGTAAAAAAGTTCGGAATGCAGCGTGTTGCTCAGTGCGCCGAGGTCCTCGTCGGTGATCCGTTGCAGGTTGCCGCAGATTCGGTAGAGCCGTTGCGCCGCTTCGCCCCACTGCTCGGAACGCGCCAGCAGCGTGATGCGGTTGGCCAGGCCGGACACACTGGCCGCCGAGTTGTTGGTTTTCGACCAACTGCCAAAGAACTTGCGCAACTGCGGCGCCGCATGGCGGCGTGAGGTGAGCGTCTGAAACGTACTTTCGATGTCCAGCAATTCCGATTCCTGGCTGCGAAACGCATCCACCAACGCTTGCTTCAAAACCCCGGCCGGCATCAGCTCCAGCACCGGTTCTATCACGTTCAACAACTGGCTTTGCAGCGTCAGCAGGTTACTCACGGTCATCTCTTTTTTCCTTGTTGGATGATGATTTCAGGCACATTCACGGGCGCGGGCGCGGGAGCGGCATTGATGGCAATGGGGAATACTTCCAGCCACTGCGCACGATCAGCAGCGGCAGCAACTGGAAAACCGCGATCAACGCGATACAGCCAGGCCAGCCCCATTGCTCCCACAGCACGCCAGGCACAAACGCGCCGAAGCTGCCGCCCAGGTAGTAGCAGGTCAGATACACGCCCACGGCGCCGGCCTTGTTTTGCCGGGCATGAGCGGTGATAAAGGCATTGGCCGCGGACTGGGCGAGAAACACGCCGGTGCAACTGAGCGCCAGACCGGCAACGATCAGCCACAACGATGGCCACAGGGTCAGCACCGAGCCGCTGACGCCCAGCCATGCCGCCACCCTCACCCATTCACTGCGAGGGCGGGCCTTGCTCATGCGCCCGGCGATCGGCACCACCACCAGTGCCAGCAGGAACACCGCATAAATCGAACCAAGCGCAGCGGTGCCCAGCGCAAACGGCGCCCGGCTCAGGTGTAAGCCGACATAGGTAAACATTGCGACTTGGGCGAACAGCACGCAGAAACCCACGGCGTAGGTGGCCAGCAACGGCCTGCTTAGCAATTCGCTGCGCATCGCCTTGCGATCGGCAGGCGTTTGTACGGGTGACCGAAGATTGCGCGGCAACAGCAGGAAAATCCCCAGACCGATGATCAGATTCAAGCCGGCCAGCACTGCCAACGCCAGGCGCCAATCATCGAACTCGGTCACCAGGCCGGACAAAAAGCGCCCGCTAAAGCCGCCCAGAACCGTGCCCGCGACATAGAGGCTGGTCATTTCCGTCACTGACTCGCCGCTCCAGCGCACGCCGATGTAGGCGACGCTGGTGGCAAACACCACCGGGATCAGCATGCCTTGCACCGCTCGCCAGAGCAGCAGCTCGCTGAAACTGCCCGAGCAGGCCGCCATCACCGCAGGCAGTGCCAGCAATATCGCGGCCACGGCGATGACCCGGTGCTGCTCGCCCCGCGCCGTCAACCGGCCGACAAAGGGAGCGGTGATTGCCACGGCCAGGGTGGTGACGGTGATGCTCCAGCTCGCTTGCCTGGCGGAAATGTGAAACGCCGCAGCCAACTCGTTGAGCAGCCCTTGTGTGGCATAAAGGTTGATAAAAGCGGCGCACCCAGCCAGAAACAAGGCAACTCGAGGACAACTCACGCGACGATTCCCTGGATTATCTGTAATGTATTTTTACAATTTTATAAGATAGACCGTCGAAAGGATCCAATACCTATTTCTGACCGATTGATACCTCAAGGATGACGATGATTGACCTCCGCCGCCTGCGCTACTTCCTGCTCGTCAGCGACGAGCTGCACTTTGGCCGTGCCGCGGCACGCCTGCACATTGCCCAACCGCCGCTGACGCGGCAGATTTCGGCACTGGAGGCGGATCTGGGTTTTCGCCTGTTCGATCGCAGCACCCGCAATGTCAGGCTCACCTCCGAGGGCCGGCACTTTCTGCCCTACGCCCGGGCGGTGCTGGAGCAAGTCGATCTGACGGCGAGCATTACCAGCAAGCTGGCGGCGGGGTCCGCGGGTCATCTCGCGGTGGGCTACGCCAGTTCGATTGCGCTGTCGGACATTTTCAGCCAGACCATTCAGACCTTCTGCTCGGCGTACCCGGATGTGCAACTGACGGTGGAAGAAGGCGCGTCCAGCACCCAATGGTCGCAGCTCATCGAGGGACGTCTGGATATCGGCATGAGCCGTATGCAGCCGCCCGCCGACGATGCCGAGATTCAAGCCATCTGCCTGGACAACGAGCCGCTGGTCGCGGCCATTGCCAGTGACAGCCCGCTCACCCGGAAAGAACAGGTGACACTCGCCGATTTGAGCGCCTACCCGTTGATCGCCTTCCCGACCGACTACGGTTCCGGGTTGAACGAGATCATCGAGGCGCTATATCGGCGCCAGGCGCTGATCCCCCTGCCCGCGCCGAAGGGCAAGCAGATCACCTCCATCATCGCCCTGGTCGCCGCAGGCCGTGGCGTCGCCGTGGTGCCCCAATGCACCCAGACCCTGGTCAAGCGCGGCGTGACCTATCGGCCCCTGGCTGAACCCGGGGCCACCGCACCCTTGCTGATATTGACGCGCAAACGCGAACGCAGCCCGCTGGTCAAGGCATTTGTCGAAACCATCGAGCAGACCCGAGCAAAGTGAATGATTTGAGGGCTGGGCACTTATTTGATCCGGTAATGGAACGTATTGCGCACAGCCGGCACCGCAACGGCTTGGCCGTCGACGACTCGCGGTTGGTAACGGAAGGTGTTAGCGGCTGCCAGCGATGGTCGAATGAACAGCGGATGGCAACCATCAAGCACCCTGGGATTCTCGACTTTGCCTTGTGGGTTGACGGTGTATTCCACCGAGCAATCGCCCTCTATGTTCTTGTCCAGAGCCCGCTGCGGATAGTCCGGTGCTTCCTTGCTCAGAGGTAAATACTGACGAATGTCGGCAGCGTTCTGTGCGGCTGGTCGGCGCGAGCGTTCGGCAGCCAGTCTGGCCTGCTCGGCACGTTGTTCTTGCTGCTGGGCGAGTTGCCGCTGCTGGGTCTCCCGGTCACGTCGTTGCGTCTCCAGTCGCTCGCGTTGCTGCTCGGCTTGCTGCTCGAGTTTTTTATCTTCGACCCGTTTTCGCGCCAAAGCCGCCTGTTCGCGTTTTTGAGCCTGGAGTTGTGGATCGACAGCAGGTTTGATCGGCTCGACGGGTGCGGCTGCAACGGGCTCAGGAGGTGCTGGCTGCTCGATTGCGGGTGCCCGTTCGGGAGCCTGCACCTGAGGTTCCGGCGGCAACATCACCAATTGGGTTTTCAAAACTGCCGGCTGACTGACTGGTGTTTTCTCCAGCGACCAGCCGTGTACCAACAACGCCAGAACGATGACGTGCAGCGCCACGGCCAGGCCCGCCGCCAGACTGTTCTGCCAGAACCCGCCGGGAGCACTGCGCGGCAACGTCATGGTGGAGTCGTGCATGATCATCGCCGTCATTGCGCAGCCTCGGTCACCAGCCCGAGGTTGCTGACCCCGCCCTGTTGCAGTGCCGCCATGGCCGCGACCACGCTGCCGTAACCGGCGTCCTTGTCGGCGCGAATGTAAACCTGAGTGTCATGACGCTCGGCAACGATTTGCGCGACCTTGGCCCGCATCTCATCGAGCCCCACCGCACTGTCGGTCTGGTGCTGCGTATCCAGTTCTCCGCCGAGGTTCCAGTAGTAGCTGCCCTCGGCCTTCACCGACAGGGTAAGGATTTGCTGGCGGGTATCGGTGGCCAACGCTTCACTGGCGACCTTGGGCAATTCGATCTTCACGCCCTGGGTGAGCATCGGTGCGGTGACCATGAAAATCACCAGCAGCACCAGCATCACATCGATGTAGGGCACCACGTTCATTTCGGCCTTGGGCCCGTGCTTGCGTTGCGGTCTGACCAGCATCTTCATTCTCCTCTCAGGCTGCGGCGGCCAGGTTCAACGGCTTGCCATGCAACGTGCGATGCAGGCGCACTTGAAGCTCATTGCCGAAGGCGTAGTAACGGGTGAGCAAGGTCTGGCTGCGCGAGGAAAAGCGGTTGTAGGCAATCACCGCCGGAATCGCCGCAAAAAGGCCGATGGCCGTGGCGATCAGCGCTTCGGCGATGCCCGGGGCCACGGTCGACAGCGTCGCTTGCTGTACCTGAGACAAGCCGAGAAACGAATTCATGATTCCCCAAACCGTGCCAAACAAACCGATGTAAGGGCTGACCGAACCCACGGTCGCGAGAAACTGCAAGCCTTTCTCCAGCTGCACTTCCTGCTCGCTGATGGCGACGTACAGCGCGCGTTCCACACCTTCGAGCACCACGTCGGCGGCATTGCCCGTGTGCTGATGAAGATGGTTGAACTCGTGAAGCCCGGCGTGAAATATCGGCTCGACGCCGTTCTCGCTGTCAGTAGTGTCCCGGTACAGCGGCAGCAGATCCGAGCTGCTGCGAAAGCGCTTCACAAACGCATTCATCTGCCGTTCGCGCTGTTGCAGCACGAGGCTGCGCTGCATGATCAGGTACCAACTGAGTAACGAGGCCAGCAACAGGGTGAGCATGACCGCCTTGACCAACAGGCTGGCGTCGCTGATCTGCCCCCAGATCGTCATGTGTTCGAGTGTGGCCTGCATGGTGAAACTCCTTGTCTGATGCTCTCGGGCCGCCGATGCGCGACGGCCGTTGAGCTATTCGATGAAAATGTGATGACGCGTTGATGACAGACCGGGTCAAGGCAACTTCAGGGCCCGGGTGACTTCGGCCCAGGGCACGAATTTGAAGTTCTGGGTTTGCTCGGGCATGCGTTTACGGCCGTCCTGCACCACCAGCAGGCCTTGGCTCCAACGCCCGCCAAGGTTCACCGAGGTGACTTCCAGGCCGTCGGTTTCCGACGCACCGTCGATACCAAGCTCGGCGTTCAGCCCTACGCGCAATGCACCGCGAGACGCAAACGGCGGTTCGGCATCGAGCACCACATAGCTGTCGTTGCCTTGGCTTGAGATCACCAGATAGTCCTGCGCCGCGCTTTGATAAAGCGCCAGCCCTTCCACATCTGCCTGCAACTGCGCGCCGACTTTGATCACGCTGCTGAGTGTCGCCGGCTGATCGGCGCGGGCGTCCACCGCCCAGACGCCGACGTCCTCTTCACCGAGAAACAGGCGCTGGCGCTGGTCGTCGGCGACGCAGCCTTCAGGTTGGCTGTCGACCTTGAACTGGCGCACCAGCTCGCCCTGTACGCTGCCGTTCGGCGCGCTCAGGCGGTATTGCAGGAAGGTGCCATCCTTGCCGTTGGCGATCGCGTAAAGTTCGCCGCTGGCCGGTTGAAACAGGCAGATGCCGTAGATGTCCTTGAGCGGCGTGGGGATCTCACCGGCTTCGCGCAACTCACCGTTGGTGCGGTCGATGCTGAACAGGCTGAGGCTGTTTCGATCGCGATTGCTCGCCACCGCGAGGTCGACGGTCTGCTGACCGAGCTTGAAATTCGGCCGTATGTCGACGTTGTTCAGGCGGCCTACCGGCAACTCCTGCAGCAGTTTGCCTTGCAGGTCGTACGCCATCAGCCCCTGCTTTTTATTGGTGCCCAGCACCCGACTCAGGGCGGCTTGCTGCGGATGAATCCAGATCGCCGGATCATCCGCGGCATCACCCTGGCGCCCAACCGGGTCGCTTTGGCTGACTGCTTTTACGTTCGGCAGCGCCGGCGCCAAGGGCACCGGCGTGGCTTGCCAGTTGAGTTCGCCCTGATACAGAAGGCCGTTTTCATCGTCGCGCAACAGTACTTGCAAGCCTTTGGCCGTCGGGCGCAGGGCGAGGTTTTCCGGCTCGCTCAAGCCTGGCAACGCCAAGGTGGCCTGAGCCGTCCAGCGTTCGCCCTGCTGCTGATAGAGATGCAGTTGCGCGGCTTTCGGATCGAGTCCGACGATGCCACCCGGCACCAGGGCCATCGCACCCGCGGCCTGTTTGATCTCGCCGAACGGTTCGCGCATCGCCACAGGTGTGCGTGTTACATCTGCCTCGGCATGCGCCGGGTAGGCCCACCAACCGGCGTTCTCTTCATTGACCACCAGTTGATTGGCCGCGTCGTCGACCTGACAGAACTGTGCCGACGGCGGCAGTGGCAGACCGCGCACCCGTTGCGGTTGCGGTTGCGGGTTCAAAGTGGCGCCGTTGCCCACCAGCCATTGCTCACCCTTGCCCTCCTCGCCCACCAGAAACAGGAACAGATTGCTGGCTTCGTCGCGGTACAGGCACAAACCGTTCACCGGGTAATCCCGCGTTGGCAGATACACCGGTTGCCCCCAACTGCGCTTGGCCGGATCGAGGCTGACCAGCAACGCTTGTTGGCGAGCGTTGTCGAGGCTGGCCACCAAGACGTGTTGACCGGCGGCGCGGCTGTCCAGGCTACTGAACGAACCTTTCAGGCGCGCCAACTCTTTGCCTTGCGCGTCGAGCAGCAGCAAGCCGTCGCGTTCGCTGGCGGCCAGGCGTTCAGGGCCAATCTCAGCGGGCAAAAACGCTACCGCGTCGACTGCCAGGTTCGGCGCCCAGGGTGTGAGGCTCAGGTTCGGCGCGGCCGCCATGGCCTGGCCGATGGTCAAGCTGATCAGGGTGGTCAGCAGACCGTGTTTGGGTAACCACGAAATACTCATGAACAGGCAAAGTCCTTGTCGTGCATCCATCACGGCGGCAGCACCGGGCTGCCGCCCCGGGGCTTAGAAGTGGGTAAAGGTCAGGCCGAGCTTGTAGGTCGGGCCGTATTCTTCGTATTGGCCGTTATAGGAGCGGTTACCGGTGTAGACGAAATACGGCTCGTCGGTGAGGTTCTGCGCCTCGAAGCTGACTTGCAGGTTTTTGGTCAGCGAATACCGCGCACTGAAATCGACGAAGGTCTGGGCATCGACGTGCAGGTCGTGAGCTTTGTCGTTGATCGAGGCCAGCTCAAAGAGGTAATCGGACTTGTAGTTGGCCGACAGGCGCAGGCTCAACTTGTCATCTTCCCAACCGAGCATCAGGTTGCCGACAGTGTCCGACTGGTTGGGCAAATCGATGCTGCGCTTGCGGTCGATACCGCTGGCGGCGTCGAAGCCTTCGATTTCGGCATCGGAGCGGCTGAAGGTGGTGTTGGCGCCCAGCAGCAGACCATTCCAGGGCGCCGGCAGCCAGTCGAATTTTTGCGAGTAGGCCAGTTCCAGGCCATAGAGCTTGGCGCTGTCGCCATTGGCAAACGTATGAGCCTCGGAGAAATCGGCCCAGGCGCCGGTGCCCGCCAGGTCAGTGTTGTAGACGAAGTTCTTGATGTCTTTGTAGAACACGAACGCCGAGACCGTGCCGGCATGGCCCATGTAGTGCTCGATGCCCAGGTCGAGGTTGCTGGATTCCAGCGGCTTGAGGTCCGGGTTGCCGAAGGTCGCCTCGTCATCGTCGATGACAAAACCCGGCGCCAGTTGGCCGAACGTCGGGCGCACCACGGACTTGGTCCAGGCCGCGCGCACCTGAGTGTTCTTGTCCAGTTGATAGCGCGCATGCAAGCCCGGCAGCCAGTGGTGATAACGGCGTTTGGTTTCGGTGGACTGGAACTCGCCATCGGTGGCGCCCGTGCCCTTGGCTTCGAACTCGGTGCCTTCGTAGCGCATGCCGGCAATGAAACGCCAGTCATCGATATCGATGGTGTTCATCAGGTAGCCGGCGTCGATGTCTTCGCTGATCTTGAAGTCGTTGACCCGCGATTCGGTCTCGTCATAGAAGTCCGCTTGATTCAGGCCACCGATCAACTGCTTGATGCCGCTGCCGCTGATGCCCGGGCCGAACTGGCCGAGGCGATAGTCCACGGTGCCTTTCTGGAATCGGCTGAGGTTGAGCTGTTCATCGCTGAAACCCAGATCGTCGAAATCTTCATAGACCCAGGCATCGAGGTTGTTGTCTTTGTTGCGGCGGCTGACCTTGCCGCCGAATTTGACCTGGGACGCATAGCCGCTGAGGTCGTAGTCGCGGGCCAGGTCCAGTCGCAGGTTTTTCTCGGTGTCGGTGGTTTTCTGTTTTTCCCAATCGACCTTGTCGAGGCTGAAGTTGTCCGGGTTGTAGAAGCCCTGACCGATCAGGGGTCGCGGTTTTTTGGTGTCGTAGAAACCGCTGTCGGCGAAGTCGTCGGTGCCATTGAACGCGGCGTTGGCGATATGACCCGGGCTGTCTTCACTGGAGCGGCTGTAGCCGGCCTGGCCGCTGAGGGTCCAGAGGCCGAACATACGTTCGCCGCCCAATACGTAAGACTGGATTTCCTGGGTCTCTTCCCGTTGTTTGAGTTTTCGGGCGCCTTCGGCATCGCCCAACTCCCCCGCCGCCAGTGGGTCGGCGAATTCCAGGCTGGTGGAATTGCGCGTCTCGCTGTCCTTGTAGCGGCTGTACAGGGTGCGCAGGTAATAGCTGCTGAGGTCGTCGGGTTTGTAATCGAAGTTCAGGCCGCCACCGGAGCGTTCACGGCTGATGTCGTAATCGCGTTGCTCGAACTCCTGCAATTTGGCGCCTTGCTCGAAGTCCCAGGCGCCGCCGGTTTCGACGTTGTCCGAGCCGAAGTCGCGCTTCTGCCAGCTCAGCGCCGCAGCGACGCCGAAGTTGTCGATGCCGTCGCCAAGGCTGAAGCGATCACTGATGGCACCGGAAAATTTCGGGCTGGTCTGGTGAGTGTTTTTGTCGTAACTGGCTTCGCTGCTGCCGGTGTAGAACAGCCCTTTGTGATCAAAGGCCGAGAGGCTTTTAACATCCACGGTGCCGCCCAGGGAGTTGGCGTCCATGTCCGGTGTCAGGGTTTTGATCACCGACAATGACTGCACCAATTCCGAGGGCAGCACATCGAGGGCCACGGCCCGCCGTTCGCTTTCCGGCGATGGCACCAGTGTGCCGTTGATGGTCACGCTGTTCAGATCCGGACCGAGGCCGCGCACGCTGACAAACCGCCCTTCGCCCTGGTCGCGCTCGACGCTGACGCCCGGCAGACGCTGCACCGCTTCGGCGACGTTTTCGTCCGGCAACTGCGCCACGCCGTCGGCATGCACCACGCTCTTGATGCTGTCGGAACTGCGCTGCTCCTTGAGCGCCTGATCAATGCTCGCCGCCTGGCCCACCACTTCGACGTGTTCGGTGTTCGCCACGGCTTCGGCGGCGCTCAGGCGTTCACTGGCGATTGCCATAGCCAGGGCGGTGAGCGTGAAGCCGACGACTCCAGCGGTGCTGCTGCGCTTATACATGGTGGTCCTCCCCCAAGAGTCCGATAACGCCAGGCAAGTGGCCCGGCAACTGGGAGGGCACGCTAGGCACGGGGGATGACGGTTCTGTGACAGGGGTTGGCGGGAGGTGCGGTAAACCGGGGTTTTGCCGGGTTTCGGGGAGGGAAGTGAGCTGAAATGACTTGTTTGCATCCGATCGACACGGGCTCTGTGGCGAGGGAGCTTGCTCCCGCTCGGTCGCGCAGCGGCCGCATGAGTTTTACATGACCCACTGAAGTTGGGGAGCGCTGCGCACTTCAGCGGGAGCAAGCTCCCTCGCCACAGGTCCTCACTCGCCAGAAAATCCCACAGGACCATGAGCTGATTCGACCTCACACCCCAGTCACCCGAGTGTCACAAACATCTGCTGTGCTGGCGCGAATTGCTTCTTCGCCAAAGGATCGCGGCCATGTTCTCAGTGCTCAAACCTCACCGTTGGAAACTCGCCCTGCTGCTGTTGGCCGCCAACCTGGGGTTGCTTGTGCATCTGGCCTGCGGCGAGGTCAAACCGGTCAGCGAATGGGTCTGGCTGGACATCGTCGGTGAAGGCGGTTCGGCGCTGCTCGCGCTGGTCTGGCTGGGACTGGTGCTCAAGAGTCGGCCGGCCGGGCGCGTCACCCATTACCTGGTGCTGGGTTTGAGTTGCATCTTTTTCTCCTGGTGGATCGACAGCCTCGACGAGTTCATCCGCCTGCCCGACAGCATCACCTGGGATCACTGGCTCGAGTCCGGGCCGATGCCGGTGGGCATGATATTGCTGACCCTCGGCATCTATCACTGGCACCGCGAACAACTGGCAATCAGCGCACAGATGGAGAAACGCGAGCGGCTGTTCCGCGAGCATCGGTTGTTCGACAAACTCACGCCATTGGGCGGCGCCGATTACCTCAAGCGGCAACTGACCGGCAGTCTTGAGGAAAGTCATGGTCAACAACAGCCGCTATCATTGTTGGCGCTGGACCTGGACAACTTCTCGGCCATCAATCAGGCCTTCGGGCATGCCGAAGGCGACGCCGTGCTGCAAGCACTCAGTCATTTGCTGCTGCTCAACCTGCGCCGACAGGACTTGCTCTGCCGACTGGCCGGCGACCGTTTCGTGGTGCTACTGCCCAACACCGGCGAGAGCCAGGCACGGTTGCTGGCGCTGGAACTGCAGCAAGCGGTTCAGGGCCTGGCGCACAAAACCCGGCAGCACGGCGAACGCTTGCAACTGTCGGCGAGCACGGCGGTGGTGATGGCACTGAACGAGTCACCAGACGCCCTGCTCAAGCGCCTTAACCTGGCGCTGGCCCGGGCCAAGCAGCCTCTGGCCAGAACGGCCTGAGACCCGGCCATGACCCTGAAAACCACTTGGTACGAAACCGACAGCCGTTTCATTCCCGGGCATTACCAGCCAGCAACCCTGATCGATCTGGCGCTGTCCCGGGGAATCGACAGCCATCGTCTGTTACGCGGCACCGGACTGTTTCATGACGACATCCTGGCCGGCCAGACTCGCCTCAGCCCGCAGCAGTTTCTCGGGTTGATCGGCAACAGCCGGCGCTTACTGGATGCCGACGACAGCAGCTTTTTGTTCGGCCAGCGCCTGCTACCGGGGCATTACGGCCCCGCCAGCCACGCCCTGCGCCACGCCCAAAACCTGCACCAGGCCCTCGACACGCTGGTGCAGCTACAGGCGCTGCTCAGCCCGCTGGCCACCCCGCGACTGGTGCTGGATGAAAAACACGCCTATTTCTACTGGCTGGACAGCTGCGGAGCGGGTGAACAGTGGCGTTTTGTGCTGGAGGCAAGCATGACCTCGATCGTGGCCATGAGCCGGTCACAGAGTGGCCAGCGCCTGCCGTGGGAATGCAGCTTCAGCCATGCCGAGCCACGTTATGTCGAGCAATACTGGGTGCATCTGGGTGAGCACACACAGTTCAAGCGCCCGCTGGACCAAATGCGCATCCCCCGGGAATATCTCACTCAGTCCTGGCCCGACGCCTCGGCCACAGCAGGCCAGGTTGCCCGCCAGGAAGCCCACCGACAAATCGAACAATTGGGATTTGCCTCAAGCTTCATCGACTGTGTTTATCGCTACCTTCAAACCCATGTTCGCCAAGCCCCCAACCTCGAACAGGCCGCCCTGGCCTTCGCCATGAGCCCCGCCACGCTCAAGCGCAAACTGCAAAAACACGACACAGGATTTCAACAGCAGGTGGATTTGGTGCGCAAGCATGTGGCGCTGTACCTCTATCAGATCAAGGGATTCAGTAACGAAGAAGTCGCGGACTACCTGAGATTCAACGATGCGGCGAACTTTCGGCGCTCCTTCAAGCGCTGGACCGGCAGCACGCCTAACTTGATTCGCGAGATGTTCGAGACCCGTTGAAGTCTGATTTTTTGTGTGGATTTCAAATGCGAGGAGGAAAGAATCTGTCGATTGATTGATTCAAATCAGATGACTCAACAACTGACGAATTCAACCTGCTTATCTCTGCGCCTTCAAGCAAGCGGTCGCCAACTAAATATGAAATTTGCTTTCGCACTTTCACAAAGATTTCCGCTCTCGATCAAACCGACTATACCGATGGTGCTGGCGCCGTGTTTTCTCTGGACGGCCCCTTGCCCGACAACACGTAATCAAACGCCGGATTCAGGCTCAATGCGTTGAGCAGATCAAGGAGTTTTCGATGGCCGACTCAAGCAAGAAAATGAGCCTCATGGGGCTCACCACACTGGTGACAGTTAACATGATGGGCTCGGGCATCATCATGTTACCGACAAGCATGGCTCAGCTCGGCGCTGTTTCATTGTTGTCGTGGATCGTCACTGCCGTCGGTTCCATGGCCATCGCGTATTGCTTTTCCCAGTGTGGCATCTACTGTCCGCGTCCAGGCGGGTTATCCGCCTATACCGAAGAGGCGCACGCCAAATCAGGGTTCTTCCTTTGCTCGTATCTGTACTTCCTTTCGCTGGCCATCGCCAACGTGGCGGTCGCCATCTCCGCAGTGGGGTATATGACATCGTTCGTGCCGTGGCTGGGGAGCGGCGCCATTCCGCTGTTCATCGGAACGGTCGGCTTGCTCTGGTTGACCACCGTGGCCAACTTTGGCGGCCCCGACATCACGGGCAAGATCGGTGCGATTACCGTGTGGGGTGTGATCATCCCGGTGGCCGGCTTGAGCATCATCGGCTGGTTCTGGTTCAAGCCCGATGTGCTGGCTGCCGCCTGGAACCCGAACGACTTGCCCATCTCTGAAGCCATCAGCAAGGCGATTCCCCTGACCCTGTGGGCCTTCCTCGGCATGGAATCGGCAGCACAGGCCTCCGATGCAGTGGAAGATCCCAAACGCACGGTACCGCTGGCGTGCCTGTTTGGCACGCTGGGTGCGGCAGTGGTTTATGTGCTGTCGACAACCGTTATTCAAGGCATCATCCCCAATGCCGAACTGGCCAACTCATCGGCCCCTTTCGCGCTCGTCTATGCACACATGTTCAACCCCACGGTGGGCAACATCATCATGGCGCTGGCGGTGATGGCCTGTGTCGGTTCGCTGCTGGGCTGGCAGTTCACCTTGGCGCAAACCGCCAAGATGACGGCTGACCAGGGTATGTTCCTGAAACTGTTCGCCAAGGTCAGCGCACGGAATGCCCCTATAGTCGGAATGCTGGTCTGCGGTGTGTTGCAGACGTTGCTGGCGCTATCGACCATCTCGCCCAATGCCAGTGCCCAATTCGCAAAACTTGTCAGCCTGGCGGCAGTGACCAACCTCATCCCCTACGTGACGGCGGCCACCGGCCTGCTGATCATGATGTACAAAGCCAAAGTCGGTTTCGGCGTGTACACCCGCAACACCCTATTGTTATTGGTCGCCGTGGCCTATTCGTTGTACGCCCTGTATGCCTGCGGCAGAGACGCCGTGTTCGGCGGCACCCTCGTCCTGGTGTTCGGCTACCTGCTTTATGGTTTCCTCGCCAAACGTAGTGTCGAGGCATCTCCCGCCGCGCAGACCCGGGCCGACACCCCTTGACCGTTGATTTCAGAACTGCACAGACATCTGAATTCGGGGAATCAGGATATGAACGTGAAACTGACCAACACCAACAACCTGCTGCTCGTCTGCTTGCTCATGCTGGTGTCCGTACTGGCCAATGCCAATACCCTTGAACGCGTGCGGGCGAGCAATACCTTCACCCTCGGTTACCTGCCGGACTTTGCACCTTTCAGTGTCCAGGCAGCCGATAAAGCCAGCGGTTATGCCATCGATCTCTGCCTGAAAATCGCCGACAAGGTGAAGACTGAGTTGGGTTTGCCCGGCTTGCAAATACGTTACCTGCCCGTCACGGTCACCGACGAGATGAGCGCCGTCAGCTCGGGGACGGTCGATATTCTTTGTACGCCGACGCCCCCCACACTGGAGCGGCGCAAGGTAGTGAGCTACTCGGTACCGATCTACACGGCCGGCCTCTCGGCCGTGGTGCGCCAAGATGCATCAGAGGCGTTGCTCAATGTGCTGAATGGCAAGGTGGCTCGGACCGGGCCAACCTGGCGAGCGACGGTCAACCATGGGCTGTCCAACCAAACGTATGCCGCCACGGCTGGCGGTGTCACCGAAACATGGATTCGTCAGCAGATGCGACTACTGGGCGTGGTGGCCACTCTGGTCACCGTCGAAAACACCGCCGCAGGCCTCACGCTGGTCTCCGAAGGCAAAGCCGACGCGTTCTTCGCCGAACGCATGATGCTCCGGAACCTCCTCGCCACAGATAAGTCGGCAACCAGCCTGGTGCTGCTCGAACGCATTTTTGAGTACTCACCCACCGCAATGGCAGTGGACCGAAACGATGAGAATTTCCGTTTGCTGGTTGATACTGCGCTCAGTGAAATGTACAGGTCGGGCGAGATTGAGCAGGCATTCGACAAGTACCTCGGTGGCGTCAGCGAGACGGCCAGAAAGCTCTTCAAGGTCTATGCGATACCTTAGATAAAAACCAGAATCAACGTGGTCGACAAGTGCGCAGGACACACTTGCCCCTTTCGGCTTGGTCGCCAATGTCATCGCCGTCAGCGGGACGTCTTGCCATGGCGTTGGAAATCTTTACGGCCTGGGATGCTCGCTCGACACCGAGTTGTTGGCGTCCACGTCCGCCCTCTCTTCATCGACAGGCGGCAGCGCAACCTCAGGGTCCTTCCCCTTGGGATCGTGACCTGCTTCGTTATCCGTGCCCCTCGTTACGCCTGCCTGAGAAATGTTTCCAGGTGCATTTTCATCAATGTCCATGCGGGTTCTCCGTTCTGATGCGCGGGATGTCCGTGCTAGTAATTGAGAGCAGAGAGCGCAGAGCAAGTGCCAGGCATTGGACGAACGGCGAAAAAGGCCCGGCGATCAGGCGATTTTTTTGCTCCGTCTGAATCGGCTCACCCCTTGCTGTGTTCAGGTGATGTAGGCCCTTCCTTGATCCCGCGCGGTCCGGCAATCCCCCAGACAATCAATCCGAGCACCGGGAAAACGATCAACCCGATGGCCCAAGCGGCTTTGATGCCCACAGGCTTGTCACTGCGGAACACACTGACAATTGCCCATAGGTCAACGAGCAAGATGATCACTGCTACGGCAATCGCGAAATAACTGGCGGCTTCGGACATGATCATGCCCTCCTGATTCATATAGAGGATTAGGCCGGTCGCGATGGAAGGTGTTCAAAGTTTCAATTCGCAGGTTTACCTCCCGCACCCAAACCTCAAGTTGTCACGATCTGAGCAAAGAAGAACTGGCTGCGCTGGGCGCAATGGCGGATGGCTTTGAGTCGGCCATTCAAGGACTGACTGCGGTGCCGCCGCAACTCAAGCTGGACGCGCTGATGCAGTTCGATTCCAAGGTGTTTTCTTCGGTCGATCTGGTCACACGGTTCAAACTCAGCGATGACAGCACGCAGGCCCTTGATCTGCATGCCGATGTAAGCCAGCGCCGCGTGCGCATGAGCGGTGACCGTGCAGCAGCCCCCAGGCTCGAACCACCTGACAGACACCGACCGCAGCTTACTCTCCGGCCTCGCCGATTTCAGCGCTACGGTCACCGAGAAGACTGTAAATGGCAATCCCGCACGGCCTGGCGAGCTCGATTCGTTTAGCTACGACTTTTCCCAAGCCACGCAATCCAAAGGTCTGAATCGGCTCAACCGCACCCTTGTCCAGAACCAGCAATCACATCTGACAGCCCAGTACCATAAGCCACTGTATGCCGGGCAAAAGCTGGAACTGACCACTGACTCGGAATCGCAGAATTACCGGTACTACCAGATCAACGATCAGGCCTGCAGCACCAGCCGCATCGGTTATGTCGAAGGTGAGTTGGTCGAAGCCTCCGTCAGCCATTCGGCGAGCCAGTCCACGCGCATTTCCAAATACGTAAAGGGGCATTTGGAAGAGGACAATGTGATCCCTGCCTCGGCCTCGAAGACGCAAAATTTCCTCGTCGTTCTGCAACAGGCACTGGAGCAGGACAAGGCCGCGACACTGGGACGGGGGCACGTCATTGCTCGAATACACCTTGGCCGCTATTCAGGGCAAAGTGATGTTGATCAGCGACCCGCGCGAGCTCAAGGGTTGACGGTACACGGAGTGAGCGGCGTGAGGATCTCCTCCAGAAAGTCGATGAATACATTGATGCGGCTGGAACCCCGGTGATTGGGTAAATACAGCGCATTGATGCAACTGCTCGCACTGCCGGGATTGACTTCGTAATGTTCCAGCAAACGGGTCAGCCGGCCTGCGGCGACATCGTCGCGCACCAGCCAGTCGGCCAGCAGGGTCACGCCGCCGCCCGCGATTGCCGCTTCGCGCAAGGTGTCGGCGTTGTTACTTTGCAGGCGGCCATGCACGTTGAGCTGGATCGTTTGCTCGTCGCCCCGGAACGTGATTACCCGGTTCATCCCTGATCGTTGCTGTGTATTTGATTTACGCCTCTAAACCTCTAATCAAAGCGAAATGGCGCTCCTGTAGAGAGCAAGCAACGCTCCCCCCAGGCGCACCATTGCAGTGCGCCTCACTGGCGCAAAGCCGTTTCCTCGACTAGGGTTTCTACCGAATCGAGAGGCCCTGCTTCCCCAGCGGGCGCGTGATCAAGGAGGATAGATGACGTCCATTTACAAAGCCGAGAAAACCTATCGCGCCTGGTCCAACCCAATCTTGCTTGCACTCAAAGAGAGAGAGAATGAGCTGGACCGCAATGCCCGCCAGGCTCTTGATAATGTCCTGGCAGAGCGAAGGCTGATAGACACCGGAAACCCTTCTGGCGTCGAGCGCCGCCGCCCGACTTCCTGATGGCTTCTGTCCGTACAGTTCAACAGATCTGCTCTGTTCATCGGATACTTCAAGCGCTCCCTTGCGGTGGTGGCCAGTAGCCGCTACACGTTAAGGTGAATTCGGAAGGAGTACGCGAGGATGATTCCAAGATTCGTTGTTGTTCCTGCAATACCCACGGAAACGGGATCAACGCGCAACGGAACGCGCTTCTACTGCAAAACCGCCCCCATCGGGTTCAACCTCTACGACAATGAAGAAAAACGAAGACTTCCCACCACCTACCTGACACGGATAGAGGCCGACAAGGAATGCTTGCAGCTCAACACTGAGTGCCTTCAATGCATGCTGGCTGAGCGCCCCCGCGAGAACACGCCATGAGCGCGTGCATGAGTGAATGCCGGAAAAACCTGGCGTTTTGTTGAAGCAGACAAAAGTCCGAAAATAGAAGGAACTGGCACTACGCCATCAATGTCGTAGTGGCAGCACCTGGAGATTCGGATGACCCGCCCTCGATATTTTCAAATCACGTATGGCTTCAACAAGACTCGGCATATTTTTGTACAACCCGACTCCCACATGACTGAGGCAGACGCTTGGTACTACGCCTGCCTGCATTCGGGAATCGGGCTTTCGTACGGGGACAATCACGACCAACAAAATTTCGATGCTGTGCGCAGCCATGCACAGGAACATGGCTTGATACAGGTCAATTGGGAGGAGTTACCTTAAACGCCAGTGTGCGGCCCACCTACGTGCCGCCGTCCACACCCTCTATCGCTTTTGCAAATGCAGTACCCGCTTCCTTCACTAACTTGCGCCATTCCGTGCTGTTGATCAGCCCGATACGTTCCATCTCGTCGGCGGTCTTGAGCAACTCGTCGTACTGCTCTTCAACATCCATGCGAATTTCCGGCTCGTTCAGAAGTTTGTACCAGGCCGCCAGGGCTTGTTTCTTTTGATCGTCATTCATCACCCACCTCCAAGGCCAGTTTTTCACTTGGAAGTTTCTGAATGAATGACCGTTCCTCGATTCCGACGTACGGCGCTTATCTATGAAGCTCAGAAGAAGCGAGTGTTACAAGCAGCTGCGAACCGCTTTACGCATCGCGTCCGACTTGGCCCATGGCGGCCCCTGATACAGCGATACGCGACTGCCGTCCTTGTATTTCACGATGTCCAGAATCTCGTCAGCCGTGATGATGCTGGGCGCGTTGATCCGGTAACCATTGGAAATCGCAGTCTGAGTCGTTCTGGAGACTTCCTGTTGCCATAATGGCAAAAGACACGCGGCGTACTCTTTGGGCGGTTTATTACTGTACTTGCTGACGTTAGGCTCACCTGGAACCAGGGATGCCGGCAATGAACAACCCGCCAGCATCGTCATCGCTAATCCCCCAATCAACATTCGCATGACGCTTCCTTATCCTGAAAAACGGGAAATGTAGCGCGTAGCGGACCGGACATCCATCAATAGAATCAGCCCTCAGGGAGCCGCATTGTGATCGCCGGGCGCTGGATAAGACCGTTCGTTCAAATACGTCATCCATCGCTCATACGCTTCATGCTGCCATAGAGTGACCCGTTCCCACTCCGGCCCGCTCAACTGATGGGCCGTAATCAGCTTCATCATCTCCGTGGTGGCTGCGTCCAGGTCAACAATCAACTCATGTGCATGGAATCTGAAATCATCGGTACTGGTCATTTGAGGTTCCCTTGCCCTAGCGAAAATTCGCCACCTCAGTACGACATCACGTCTGTTCGTTCGCGCTCATTCTCCCGACAAGCGGTGCGTCTTCCATTCATTGAGCAGCCGACGAACAGACGCCTTGTCCGTTAATTGGGACTACTCTTTTGTAGCGGGGTATTTGCAGGAGGTCATCATGTGGCTTAACGAGGATGAAAATGAACTTCGGCGTGATCTGCAAGGACTTGCGTCAGACCTGAGGTGGTCGGCGGTGGAACTCTTGCGCATTGCAGAGCAACTACGCCTGGCTGGCAATGATGTTGATGCGCAAGCGGCCATGAAGTTGTGCAATCTATTTCAAGGCGATGAAGAGCGACTGGCGGGCTATGCCGAAGAAGTGAAAGCCAAAATCATCAGTCGGACTAAAACTCAAAAAGCGCGATAGCGGGAGCCTTGTCATGAACAAGCTTCTATTCGCGCTGGTCGTCGTGCTGGCGGTGGAGGTTACTAGCCAGTGCGGCGTACCGGGCTAGCCGGAAACAGGTTTATTACAAGTGTCTCGCCATTTATCCGCGAACGAAGTGATCTTTTCGCTTTTGAGGTCAGGAGAATCGAGAACGGGCTCTTTGTAAGCTTCGTTGATCAACATTGCGCCCAACTTGTCATGCTCGGGATTACCCGACTTCACCGCCAGCAGACTTTCTTTCGATTCCCCATTTTGCCGGGACTGCATGATCGATCCGGCCAAAACACGGAAAACATCGCAGACCTTTTGATTGGTGTGAATCTCGCCTTGCGTCTGGGCGTGAGCCTGACTGACACCCGCGAGGCAAAGAGCAGACAACATTGCCAGAGCAGCCCAGCGACCTTTCAACATGCTTTCTTCCTTGAATTGAAAGCGGCCACCCTATCACCCAAATGTCACGTTTAAAATCCTCCCGCCCCTGGTTTGAAGACAAAAAAAAGCCCCGGCATACCAGGGCTTCAAACGCTCGCTCATTCTGATTTCTGGCTTGCAGTCGATCGACCCGCTCTAGCTTTGTAGGCGGGAAGAGCGGCTGCAAACGCCAGTGCCTCCTCTCTGCTGCCAAAGGCTCCGAGCCGGTCGCCTTTGGTGCACACCCGCCAGGGGCCGTTGTTTACGCTGAGTACGTCATAACCGTTCATGTGCATTTTATTCAGCATCGGAACGCTCATAGTCACCTCCTTTTCGGCAGTGATAAGCCACGATTGACTTGGCTACCTTACACCCGACCTTCGCCCAAGTGCCGACCAGACGTCGCGCCGGGTTTACGACATTCCTTTGCACTTTCTGCAGCTCCCACGACTCCAACCCTTGAAACACGGGCCTCGGCCTGAATATTGCATTTTTATGACTGTTTTATGACAAGCGACGGTTTAGTAACACATGAAAGTACGGGCAACAGTCATTTGCGAGCAGGATCGGCATGTTCTCCTGGTGCGCAAACCCAGGTGCCGCTGGACCTTGCCCGGAGGAAAAGTCGAGCGCGGTGAAACCACGGCAGGTGCGGCCATGCGCGAACTGCAGGAAGAAACAGGGCTGGGGGTCGACGGCATGCTGTACCTGATGGAGCTGGAAACGGGCAGCACCCGACACCATGTTTATGAGGCGTCGGTGCTCAATTCGGACGAAGCCCGGCCGCAAAATGAAATCTTCGATTGCATGTGGTATCCGCTGGACGCGGTTCAAAACCTGAACACCAGCGACGCCACGCTCAAGATCGTCAGAGCCTTTCAGCGTCGCCTGTAA
Organism: Pseudomonas sp. 31-12; assembly: GCF_003151075.1. Classification (NCBI taxonomy): domain Bacteria; kingdom Pseudomonadati; phylum Pseudomonadota; class Gammaproteobacteria; order Pseudomonadales; family Pseudomonadaceae; genus Pseudomonas; species Pseudomonas sp. 31-12. The sequence goes on along the minus strand of NZ_CP029482.1, from coordinate 2,871,728 downwards.
GTTTGTGCAGTCATCTCAGCCCTGGTCGCCGCCGCCCACCGGCATGATCATGCCGGTGATGTACGACGCTTCGTCGCTGGCCAGAAACAGGATAGCGCCTGCCTGCTCATCCAGCGTGCCGTAGCGTTTCATCAAACTGCTGTCGAGCGTCTGGTCGACGATCTGTTGGTACCAGACCTTTTCTTCGGTGCTCTGCTCTTCACTGTTTCGCGGGATGACCCGTGGCGGCGCTTCCGTGCCACCGGGCGCAGTGGCATTGACCCGAACCCCTCGCCCGGCGGTTTCAAACGCCAGGCAGGCGGTCAGCGCGTTGACGCCGCCCTTCGCCGCGCCGTACGGCACGCGATTGATGCTGCGGGTGGCGATGGAGGATACGTTGACGATGGCGCCGCTGCCCTGCTCCAGCATGAACGGCAGCGCGGCATGGCAGCACCATAACGTCGGAAACAGCGAACGGCGGATTTCAGCCTCGATCTGCTGCTCTTCGTAGTGCTCGAAAGGCTTGGCCCAGATCGTGCCGCCCACGTTGTTCACCAGCACATCCAGACGCCCGAAACGCTCGACGGCGGTGCGCATCACACGGCTGCATTCGCTGTATTGCTCAAGGTCAGCGGTCAGGGCAAGCACCTGACTGTCCTGCGCCAAGTGTTGCTGCACCTCGAACACCAGGTCCGAGCGATCAACTAGAATCAATCGCGCACCCTCAGCGGCCATGCGCTCCGCCACCCGCCGACCGATGCCTTGCGCCGCGCCAGTGATCAGCGCGACTTTTTCGTGAAATCTGTTCATGGTCACCTCAATACGAAAATCAATTTCGCGGGAACGGCTATCTCTGTAGCAGGCTCGGCAGTTGCTACAGAGACGGTGTCGTTGCTGATACTCAAGCCGCGCTGGCGGCGAATTTCTCGTAGTAGAAGTTCGCCGGGGCGACGCCCTGTTCGCGAATGAACTGGCTGACCGCTTCGACCATCGGCGGCGGGCCGCACAGGTAGACGTCGACGTCGCCATCGTTCAAATGCCGTGGCTCGATGTGCTGGGTTACGTAGCCCTTGAGCGGGTGCTGGCTGTCGGGGTTGGCGACGCAGGCACTGAAGCTGAAATTCGGAATTCGCGCGGCGAACGCTTCAAGCCGATCCAGTTCCACCAAGTCGAAATCGTTGGTCACGCCGTAGATCAAATGCAGCGGATGCTCACTGCCCTGCTCGGCGATTTTTTCCAGCATCGCAGTGAAAGGCGCCAGGCCCGTACCGCCAGCCAGCAGCAACAACGGCCGGCGGATATCGCGCAGATAGAAACTGCCCAACGGCCCGGCCAGGCGCATGCTGTCGCCGGCCTTGGCCATGCCGGTCAGGAAGCTGCTCATCAAGCCGCCGGGCACGTTGCGGATCAGGAAACTGACCTCGCCGTCACGCTGCAACGAGCTGAACGAATACGCGCGGGTCTGCTCGCTGCCGGGAATCCCGAGGTTCACATACTGGCCCGGCAGAAACGCCAGTTTGCTCAGCGATTCGCCTTTGATCGACAGCGCGATCGTGCTGTCGGACAGCTGCCGCACGGCGCTGATCGTGGCGTCATAACTGGCCTGCTGGGTACGGCACACCTGCGATGAAGTCGGCACGCGCACCACGCAATCGCTCTGGGCGCGCATCTGGCAAGTCAGGACAAAACCCTGCTGCGCTTCCTCGGCGCTGAGCGCGTCTTCGATGTATTCCTCGCCCAAATCGTAACGGCCGGCCTCGGCGAAACACTTGCAAGTGCCGCACGCGCCGTCGCGGCAATCCAGCGGAATATTGATGCCCTGGCGGTACGCAGCATCGGCCACGGTTTCGCCCACATCGGCGTCGATGAACCGGGTGACGCCGTCTTCAAAATTGAATGCAATGGAATGAGTCATGACGGCCGCCTCAGAGGTGGTAGACATCGATGACCTGGCGAACGTAATCGTTCTTCAGGATCACTTTCTTGGCCTTGATCAGCGGGTTTTCACCGCGCACATCAAGGGTGTAGAAACTGCTGCCGAAATAGCTGTCGACGGTCTTGTAGCGAAAGCTCAAGGTGTGCCAGTTGAAGCGCACCTTGCACAGACCGTCAGCCTGTTCGAGCAGCTCGATGTTGCTGATGTTGTGCGAGGTGCGGGTGTCCGGAATGCTCGCGCTGGAGCGCTCGGTCTTGATCCGGAAGATGCGATCTTCCAGGCCGGTGCGGTTGCCGTACCAGATCAGCGAAATCTCGCGCTGCGGGTCTTCGGTCAACTCGTCGTTGTCGTCCCATGACGGCATCCAGAACGAGGCATCGGCGGCGTACATTTCCAGCCAGTCGTCCCATTGCTTGTCGTCGAGGTAGCGTGCTTCGCGGTAGAGGAAATCGCGCACGGCGTCATAAGTGATGGTCATTGCACGGCCTCCACTGCGATCAATTCGGACTGTTCGGCGGCCAGGGCCTTGAGCATGGTTTGCTGCCAATACTTGTGTTGCAGCACGAACAGGCCTTCGTCTTCGGTGCGCACGCCGCTGAGCAGCGGATGCAGCTCAATTTCCTTGGCCGCCTCATCGGCACCTTCGACCCAGTGCTCGGCACCGCGGGACATGTCGTTCCACGTCGTGACGCTGCCCTGATAGCTGGTCTGGCACGAGCGGAACTCTTCCAGATCATCGGGGGTGGCCATACCACTGACGTTGAAGAAATCCTCGTACTGACGAATCCGGCTCGACCGGGCGTGGTCGCTTTCGCCTTTGGGGGCGATGCAGTAAATGGTGATTTCCGTGCGGTCGACCGAGATCGGCCGGGCGATGCGGATCTGCGAGCTGAACTGGTCCATCAGGTACACGTTCGGGTACAGGCACAGGTTGCGCGAGTTCTCGATCATCCAGTCGGCGCGGGCCTGGCCGAAGTCCCGGGACAGTTCGTCGCGGCGCTCGTAGAGCGGACGATCCTCAGGGTTGGACCAGCGGGTCCAGAGCAGCATGTGGCCCTTGTCGAACGAGTAGAACCCCCCGCCCTGCTTGGCCCAGGTCCCGGCGCTCATGGTCGGATTGCTGTCACCGGCTTCACGCTGTTTGCGCTGATTCTGGGTGGCGGCGTAGTTCCAGTGCACGGAGCTGACGTGGTAGCCGTCGGCGCCGTTTTCCGCCGTGAGTTTCCAGTTGCCTTCGTAGATGTAGCTTGAGGAGCCGCGCAGCACTTCGAGGCCATCGGCGGACTGATCGACGATCATGTCGATGATCTTGGCCGACTCGCCCAGGTGCTCAACCAGCGGCACGACATCGGCATTGAGGCTGCCGAACAGGAAGCCGCGATAGGACTCGAAACGCGCGACTTTTGTCAGGTCGTGGGAGCCTTCGCAGTTGAAGCTCGCGGGGTAACCCGCAGCTGCCGGGTCTTTGACCTTGAGCAGTTTGCCGGAGTTGTTGAAGGTCCAGCCGTGGAACGGGCAGGTGTAGGAACTCTTGTTGCCGGTCTTGTGCCGGCACAGCGTCGCGCCGCGATGGCTGCAAGCGTTGATGAAGGCGTTGAGCACACCCTCCTTGTTGCGCGCGATGAAGATCGACTGGCGCCCCATGGTGGTGGTGTAGAAGTCATTGATGTTGGGGATCTGGCTTTCGTGCGCCAGGTACAGCCAGTTGCCTTCGAAGATGTGTTTCATCTCCAGGTCGAACAGCCGTGGGTCAGTGAACATCTCGCGCTTGCAGCGGTAGATGCCCTGTTCTTTGTCGTCTTCGAGCAGGGAGTGAAGGTATTCGGGTCGCAGGGACATGGCCGCCGCCTCCATTGTTTTTATTCAGGCAGGGCCATGCTAGGACGGGGGGATGTGGCGGACTATCCGATAGGTGCAGACGTGTATCCGATTACTGCAATGGGTGATGTCTATGGGCGACGCTGACTTTGTGGCGAGGGAGCTTGCTCCCGCTGGGCTGCGAAGCGGCCCCAAAACCTGCAACCGCGATCATTCTGTAAAACCGGGGTCACAGGTTTGCGACTGCTGCGCAGTCGAGCGGGAGCAAGCTCCCTCGCCACAGGTGCTCGTCGTCTGCAGTCAGTGCCGGCGCTTGAGGGTGTCCGACGGCAATTCGCCGAATTGTTTGCGGTAGTTGTCGGAGAACCGCCCCAAGTGCAGGAAGCCGTAATCCATGGCCACTTCCGTGACGTTGCGCACGTTGCAGGTCGGGTCGCTCAGGCACAGGTTGATGCGTTCGAGTTTCTTCTGCCGGATGTAGTTTTGCGGCGAGGTGCCGGCGTTGCGCTCGAACAAGCCGTACAGCGAACGCAGGCTCATACTGGCCTGGCGCGCCAGTTCTTCACTGTCGAAGTCCTGCTTGAGGTTGCGCGCGATGTAATCGGCAATCCCCTCGAACGTCGCCGACGACGAACCGAGGCTGCTGCGAATGACGTTGGTTTTCATCAGGCTGAGCATCTTGCTGACGATGATCTGCGCGTAGTGTTCCTGCACCCGTGGGATCTGCTCGGTGGCTTCGGCTTCCTGGCAAATCATCGCCAGCAGGCCGACGAAGCCTTCCAGTTGATCGAGCTGATAACGGTTTTCCAGAAACCGCACGCCCTGCCCCGGATAGCGCCAGCGCTGCTCCTCGCACACCGACTCAAACAGTCGGGTCGGCACTTTGAGGATGAATTTTTCGCAATCGTCGGAGTACGTCAGGTCCACCGGGTCGTCGGGGTTGATCAGCAGCAATTCGCCCGGCGCAAAGTAATGCTCCTGACCGTGCCCGCGCCACAGGCAGTTGCCGCGCAGCAACACTTGCAGGTGATAGATCGTTTCCAGCGCGCCGGAGGTCACTCGCACACTGGCGCCGTAGCTGATACGGCACAGGTCGAGGCTGGCGAATTTGCGATGACCGAGGCTGGCCAGCGGACTGCCGGCCCTGGGCATGAGGATGCAATGGTTGCCGACATGCTGATTCACATAACCCGACACCGCGTAAGGGTCGGCGTGGTCGAATATTCTGCTGCGCTGACTCAATAGTTGCGCGTGCATCATCGGGTCACTCTCGTTGTTGTTATAGGTGTTGTCGGGCCATTCTAAGGCAGTAGCTGCAACGGTGTGTCAGTGGGCTGACCTGTGGAAGCTTCTGGCCCCTTCGCGAGCAAGCCCGCTCCCACAGTTGGCCGGGTTTCTTCAGGGCCAACGCGGTCAAAATGTGGGAGCGAGCCTGCTCGCGATAGGGCCATCAGCCTCACATCAACGTTGACTGACACTCCGCTTTCGCAAGCAGGCCCACTCCCACAAGGCGCAGCAATCAATCCTCGAGTGCACGAACCCGTTCGTGACGCTGTTGTTCGTCAGGTTGCGCAGAGGTCTGCAAGGTGAAATCGAATTCGATCTCGGCAAACCGGCCACTGACGCCATGGGCCGCCGCACGTTGCGGATCGTCGCTGAAAGCGATGTGGGCGATCAGTTCATCGCGAGTGGCATAGGCAAAATCATCGTGCAGGTATTGGTCGCCGTCGAGGTTGATCTGAGTGGTCAGGTGACGGTGATCCGGCGCGGAGATGAAGAAGTGAATATGCGCCGGACGCTGGCCATGACGGCCCAGTTGATCGAGCAGTTGCTGGGTCGGACCGTCCGGCGGGCAACCGTAGCCCGACGGCACGATGCTGCGGAAGCGATAGCGACCCTCGGCATCGGTGACGATACGGCGGCGCAGGTTGAACTCCGATTGCGTGGCATCGAAGTAAGAGTAAGTGCCGCCGGTGTTGGCGTGCCAGACATCCACCACCGCGCCGGCCAACGGCTCGCCAGCGGTATTGCGCACTTGGCCCTGCATGAACAGAACCACGCCCGGATCAACGCCATCATCCAGTCGCGCCTCACCGTCAGACAGCGGCGCACCCGCCACATACAACGGACCTTCGATGGTCCGCGGCGTACCGCCCGCCTTCCCGGCCTGCTCGTCTTCGGCGTCCATCAGCAAGTCCAGGTAGTGTTCCAGGCCGAGCCCGGCCACCAGCAAACCGGCTTCCTGACGCGCGCCCAGTACGTTGAGGTAGTTGACGGCTTTCCAGAATTCTTCCGGGGTCACGGCGAGGTCTTCGATGATGTTCACCGAATCACGCAGAATGCGGTAAATCAGGGCTTTGACCCGTGGGTCGCCAGCGTCGTTGAGCAAGCCGCTGGCATCTTCGAGAAACTTCTGGGCGCTGGCAGTGTGGGAAATCTTGACGTTCATTTTTGGCGGTTCCTCATCTTGTAATTATTAGCGTAGCGAACTGAACAGGCTGGGTTCAGCGGTCATCGTCTCGAATGGAAGAAGGATGCCGGCACATCGCGTCGACCTCGATCGCCATGTACGGAAACAGCGGCAATTGCATGAGCAGGTCGTGCAATTCCTGAACGCTGTCGACGTCGAAAACGCTGTAATTGGCATAGTGCCCGGCGATGCGCCACAGGTGACGCCATTTGCCTTGCTCTTGCAGGCGCTGGGCCAGGGCTTTCTCGTCGGACTTCAGCTTGGTGGCTGTTTCAGGATTCATGTCGACCGGCAGGTTCACGGTCATTTTTACGTGGAATAGCATGATGCTCTCCTCAGGCTTGATGAACGGAAGTGGATGTTTTGTCGCGGCGATAAAACGCCAGGCGCTCTTCATCCAGGCTCAGGCCAAGGCCCGGTGTTTGCGGGACATGCAGCGCAAAATCGCGATAGACCAGCGGCTCGCTGAGGATGTCTTCCGTCAGCAGCAACGGGCCGAACAACTCGGTGTCCCAGGCCAGTTTATTCAGGGTGACAAAGGCATGCGCCGAGGCCAGCGTGCCGATCCCGCCTTCCAGCATAGTGCCGCCGTACAGGCCGATACCGGCGGCCTCGGCGATGGCGGCGGTGCGCAACACGGCGCGTGGCCCGCCGTTCTTGGCGATCTTCAGGGCGAACACCGAAGCGGCCCCTTCGCGCGCCAGGTTGAAGGCGTCTTCCACACACTCGATGGATTCATCGGCCATGATCGGCGCCGGGCTCACGGCATTCAGGCGTGCCATGCCGCTACGGTTGTTGCGCGAGATCGGCTGTTCGATCAGGTCGATGCCATTGCTGCCCAGGATCCGGCAGGCGCGCAGTGCGACCGCCTCGTCCCAGGCCTGATTGACATCGACCCGCACGCTGGCACGGTCGCCCAGGGCTTTCTTGATGGCGATGACGTGGGCCAGGTCGCGATTGACTTCGCCGGCACCGATTTTCAGTTTGAAGATCCGGTGGCGCCGCAGGTCGAGCATTTTTTCTGCTTCGGCGATGTCCTTGTCGGTGTCGCCGCTGGCCAGGGTCCAGGCCACCGGCAGCGCATCACGAACGCGACCGCCCAGCAACTCGCTGACCGGCAGGCCAAGGCGTTTGCCATGGGCGTCGAGCAAGGCGGTTTCGATACCGGATTTAGCGAAAGTGTTGCCACGGATGCTGCGTTCCAGGCGCAACATCGCGGCGTTCACATTGCCGCTGTCCTCACCGATCAGCAGGGGCGCGAAGTGTTTGTCGATGTTGGTCTTGATGCTGTCCGGGCTTTCGTTGCCATAGGCCAGGCCACCGATGGTGGTGGACTCGCCAATGCCTTCGATGCCATCGGCGCAGCGCACGCGGATGATCACCAGGGTCTGGTTCTGCATGGTGTGCATGGCCAGTTTGTGCGGGCGAATGGTCGGCAGATCGACGATGATCGTCTCGATCGATTCAATGGCAGTTGCACGCATGTCGATACCCGTCAGGTTCTTGAAGTTCTGAAATGGATTCTCGTACGGCTTTTTCCCCACGGCCAATATAGAATTGGTCTGGCTCGATACCTTAAAGGTATTCAACTGATCAATGCCTGGAGGCCCCATGGAACTGCGTCACCTGCGGTATTTTCAGGTGTTGGCTCAAACCCTCAACTTCACCCGCGCCGCCGAGCTGCTGCACATTGCCCAGCCGCCCCTGAGCCGGCAGATCCAGCAACTGGAAGATGAACTCGGGGTGTTATTGCTTGAGCGCGGCCGTCCGCTGAAGCTGACCGACGCCGGGCGCTTCTTCCATGAACACTCCACCGCCCTGCTCGAACAGCTGGCCAAGGTATGCGACAACACCAAGCGCATCGGTCTGGGGGAAAAGACCTGGCTGGGCATCGGCTTTGCGCCATCGACCCTCTACGGCGTGCTGCCGGAACTGATCCGCCGTTTACGCAGTGGCGAGCCCCTGGAGCTTGAGCTCGGGCTTTCGGAAATGACCACATTGCAACAGGTACAGGCGCTCAAGGCCGGGCGCATCGACATCGGGTTCGGGCGGATTCGCATCGACGACCCGGCGATCATTCAGACCGTATTGACCGAAGACCGGCTGGTCGCCGCCCTGCCCGCCGGCCATCCGCTACTGGCCGGGCCGATCAGCCTGCGCCAACTGGCCAAGGAACCCTTTGTGCTGTACCCCGGCAACCCGCGCCCCAGCTACGCCGATCATGTGATTGCACTGTTCGAATCCTACGGCGTGAGCATTCACGTGGCGCAATGGACCAATGAACTGCAAACGGCGATTGGTCTGGTGGGGGCTGGAATCGGCGTCACGCTGGTACCCGCGTCGGTGCAGTTGCTGCACCGAGATGACATTGGTTTTACCCCGCTGCTGGAAGACAACGCGACCTCACCGATCATCCTCAGCCGGCGCGTGGGCGATGTGACGCCGGGGTTGAATCATTGCTTGAAAATGATTGATGAGTTGCTGCCCCGGTGATGGAGCAGCCAAAAAATGACCTGTGGCGAGGGGATTTATCCCCGTTCGGCTGCGAAGCAGTCGTAAATCCAGACAACTTATTCTGCCTGAAATGACGCTGGGGCCGCTTCGCAGCCCAACGGGGATAAATCCCCTCGCCACAAATGTGTGGGCTCGCGTTTGAGTGAACAGTATTACGCTCCTACGGGCCGTTTCTCATATTTCTCACGCTCTAATGAGAATCCCCATCCCAAAGCCAGTTCCAGATCCCCGGTAATTCCACTGGCTGGGAACTGTCGGTGACGGTGCGCGCCAACGCCGCCCGTCGCAGCGCCGCCGTGTCATCGTAAAACGGCTTTTGCGCCACCGTCACCCCGGTGTCACGGGCGCTGTCCAGGAGGATTTGCAGATATTCGCGGGCATGCCGGGCGGTATAGCGATTCAGGTCATGAAAGGTCACCACCACCGGCACCACACCGTCCACCGTCGGCAGCTCGCCCAGCGCAATGCGTTCACGAACTTCCGACAGTTGCAGCAGCATGTTGGCCCGCCGACGCGGGCTGGCGTTGAAGCCCCAGATCTTGCCGTCGTTGGCGCTCAGGTCCGTCAGCAACAGTTGCATGCCGTGGCGCTGGTAGGCGGCGAACACACGTTTGTCGTAATTCCAGAATGGCGGACGCACCAGGGTAGGCGGCGCGCCGGTGATCGCGGCGATGTCGGCACTGCCTTTGCTCAGCGACTGCTCCAGCTCTTGCGGGCTGAGCGAGCGGTGATTGGTGTGCGAATGAGTCGCCGTGTGGAAACCCAGCACATGCCCTTCCGCCTGTTCCCGGCGCATGACTGCGCGTCCGATGTCGCTGTCGCCGGCCCGTGGCGCGCCGGTCTGGACGAAGAACACTGCTTTGATCCCCGGTTGCACCGGGTTCTGCGCAAGGCTGTCGAGCACCGTCATGCTCGGGTTCCAGAAGCTCGACGCGCTGGGACCGTCGTCGAAGGTTAGCAGGAAGCGGATCGGTGGTTGCTCGCGCAAACGCTGTTCGGTCTGCGGGGTCAGCTCGATCGGTGAGGCAATGCAGCCAGCCAGCGCGACAGCGATGGCGAGCGCACAGAGAACCTTGAACAGCTGTTTCATGGTTTGCCTTGGGCCAGACCGTTAAGGTCATCACGTTAAACGGCAAAAACCCTTCGCCCATTGATCCATTGTCGGCCCGCAGGTGGCTACGGGACGAGGTTGGATCAGGTTACACAGTGTTTGGTTCCAGCGCTCACCCTCGTAGCTCGCCCGAGCAGCATTCGTCAGGAGCTGGCTGTGGAATTGCCACATCCTCGTGACCGGCGAGACCCGTTGCTCGCGCAACTGAAGGCGTTGTCGCTGACCGAGTTGCAGCGTGCCCCTGTGATTTGAAGACTAAGCTGAACGCTCCAGCCAGCGCTTTCCAGCCGGAGATCAGCCGATGTGCGGACGACTCTCGCAGTACCGTGGCATCCACGACTTTGTCGCGGTGCTGAGCATTCCCGACGCGCTGATCAACCATGTCGGTGATGAACCGCTGGCCCGCTACAATGCCGCGCCTACTACCCAGCTCGCCCTGCTGCACCTTGAGCCCGACGGGTTGCACGCCGATTCGTTGCGCTGGGGATGGCGGCCGCATTGGGCGACGGATCGCGCGGCGCCGATCAACGCCCGCGTCGAGAAAGTCGCTCATGGCCCGTTTTTCCGGGCGATCTGGCCGCACCGTGCGATTGTGCCGATTGACAACTGGTTCGAATGGGTGGATGCCGGCGATTCGACGAGGCAACCGTGGCTGATTCGTCGACGGGATCGGGCGCCGATCTGCTGCGCGGCGATCGGCCAGTTCCCATCGAGTGGCAGCGAGCAAAAGGAAGGCGACGGTTTTGTCATCATCACCGCGGACAGCGCCGGCGGCATGCTCGACATTCATGACCGGCGACCGGTGGTGTTGTCAGCGGAACTGGCCCGTGAATGGCTGGACCCGGCCACACCCAAAGAGCGCGCCGAGCAGATGGTGCTGATGCAAGGTGAAGCCAGCGAAGTGTTCGAGTGGTACAGGGTCGATAAAGCGGTGGGAAATGTCAGGAACCAGGGTGCGATTTTGATTAACAAGCTGGTTTAAAGTGGATCCATTCCTGAGCCTGAATAACCAAACGAGATAGACGTTACGCAGACTGTTTCATAATAGAAACACTTGCCGGAATGCGGCAAAAGGACGCATTAACCGCTTGTCTGACAATTGAATCATCGTGCATACATTTAGAAACGCTACAGCTAGCATGCGCGCCGCATTTCCCTCGGCAGCACCCCATTGACCAAAGAGTCAATAAACAAGGAAATCCCGAAATTTAACAAGCCTTGCAGAGAACTAAGTTGCGCGACGATCTTGTAATTAATCAAGTCAGCGGTCTGGACTGCGTGTACCTGTCGTTGACAGAACGCTTTCAACTTGACTGTTTTATCGGGCAATACATAAAGACCCGAAACCTGCGTTCCATTCCCAATATTAACGACATCCTGCGTTCCACCCTCGCGGCCTACTCCGGCAAACCGCCGGTCATGGTCAACGAGCTGAATGCCTGGTTCGACAAGACGTTGGGCTATCGGGCCTCCCACCCGGATTTTCCGCCACTGGAAGATCTTTGAAGTGATGCGCGGTTCAGTTCAACTCACGACTGAACGAACCGGAAACCCTTGCACTCTGAAGAAGAGGCCACCGGGCCTCTTTTTTTCAACCCTCATTATCTGCGCAAGGATGACACCGCAGACTTTTTCAATGACCCATTCGAAGACTGAACCAAAGCCCTGCGCAGTTAAGGAGGAATACATGAGCGAACTCGTTCCCTATGCCGTGCATTATTTGCTCGACGGCGTTCGTCAGCACTTTTTCAAACTGGCTGAACAGTTCTCCGACGTGGACGCGATTCATTCGGCCTCCGCGCATGCCTTTCCGCAATCCGAGCGAAAGATCGCCGCACATGCCTCTCTCGAAGCGGCGCGCTTGAGCGCTCAACAATTGGGCATCACGCAGATACGCTGGAATGAGGCGATCTGACCCCTTCATCCGCTGCGCTTGATTGCGCAGCGCTGTTCACTCATCACAGTACTTCAGGCACGCCTGTCTTTGTGGCGAGGGAGCTTGCTCCCGCTGGGCTGCGTAGCGGCCCCAAAATGTGATAACCATGCCGATTGTTGTGAGTGCTGCGCACTCAAGCGGGAGCAAGCTCCCTCGCCACAGGTTTCTTGCTCGATTGAAGATTGAGTGAACAACATTGCGCTTGATCGCGAGCTTTTGGTTTGTGCTGACCGCTCAAGGCTTCAGTGGACGCTCTTCGTCACGGTCTGACAGCTCTCGACTGTCGTCATGTTTCCAGGTCTGGCTTGAACGCCTCTGCCGCTCGAGTTCTTCCTCCGTGGGGTCATCCTCTTCTTCATCCAGATCCGTACCCTTGGTTTCGTTAGCCATGCTCACCTCTCTTCCTGAAGGATTACCCCTTTAAGCGTAGAACAATTTCCAAAGCCCGACTCAAAGCCACCAACGCAGCAAAAAGAAAAACCCCATGCTCAACAACATGCTGAGCAAAGTATTGCGGGTGTACAGCACCAACCCCACCGCCACCAGCGAACTGATCAGGTACGGATTGTCCCACTGCAGATTCAGCTGTTTGTCCGGCATGAACACGATCGGTCCGCAGATCGCGGTCAACATCCCCGGCACGGCAAAACCGAGGAACTGCCGGGCATTGCTGCTCAGGCGCAGCGGCAGTCGAGGTTCGAGGAACACGTAGCGGTTCAGAAAGACGAGCACGCCCATCCCGATAATCACAGCCCAGACCATCATGTGCGCCCCATGTAGAGTTTGTTGCAGATGAAACCTGCAGTCATGCCCGCCAACCCCGACAGCACCAGCGCCGAGCCCCATTGCCAGTAGCTGAACAGCACTGAACAAAACAGCGAAACCGCGACGCAGACCACCGTGGGAACGCTGCGCACCACCGGGGTGATCAGGGCGATAAAAGTCGCGGCAATGGAAAAGTCCAGCCCCAGGTGTTCGAGTCCGGGAATGCTGCTGCCCAGGACGATGCCCGCGAGCGTGAACAGGTTCCAGGCGATGTAGAACGTCAGGCCCACGCCCAGGGCATACCAGCGATTGAACTGCTGCTTGTCATGCTGGCTGGTCAGGGCGAACAGCTCATCAGTGAGCAAAAAGCCCAGCCCCACACGCCAACGGCCCGGCAGCGGTGAAATCACCGAACGCATGCTCATCCCGTACAGCAAATGCTGCGAGGTCAGCAGCAGCGTGGTCAGCAGAATCGAAAAGATCCCGGCACCGCCCTTGAGCATGCCGATGGCCACCAGTTGCGCTGCACCGGCAAACACGATGCTCGACAAGCCCTGACCTTGCAGCGGCGTGAGATTGGCCTCGATGGCCATGGACCCGGCCAGCAACCCCCAGGGCGCAGTCGCCAGGGACAACGGCATGATCGCTACGGCGCCGCGAAGAAAGGCACTGCGCGGCATGAGTGAGTTCGACATAACGCTCTACAACCAGGGAAAGACGCCAGACTGTGCCAGCAGTTGCGGTCGATGGCTTGAACAATCTTGCGCACTTGCGGGCAACGCCTGCCGAATGGCGCTGAACCGCTGTAATGAAGAGAACGCGAGTACCATGGAGCCATTCGCCTAACGCGTCAGGGAGTCGACATGCTTTACCGGATCGCAGCCGATGGGCTGGTGCTGTTTCACTTGCTGTTCATTCTGTTCGTGCTGTTCGGCGGGCTGCTGGTGCTCAAATGGCGCCCCCTGATCTGGTGGCACCTGCCCGCGGCTGTGTGGGGCGTGAGTGTGGAGGTTTTTCACCTGCCATGCCCGCTGACGCAATGGGAAAACCTCATGCGCCAGGCCGCCGGGCAAACCGGTTACGGCGGTGGTTTCATTGAACATTACGTGTGGCCGGTCATCTACCCGGCCGGGCTGACACCCGCGATTCAACTGGCGCTGGGCAGTGTGGTGCTGGCGATCAACGTCGTGGTCTATCTTCGGCTGATCAGGTTGTGGAAGTTACGCCGAGCCGCCTGAAACACCCGCCGAGAACAGAGAGAAAAAGTAGTGATCGCTTCGTTTGAATTCAGTTGGCAATGACGCTCATGTTCCGCCCACTGGCCTTGGCCACATACAAGGCCTTGTCCGCAGCGCTGACCAGGTCGTCGGGCTGATCCTGGGAGGACGGGTTGTAGGCGCACACCCCGACACTGACGGTCACCGTCCCTTCCGGGCATTCGCTGTGTTCGATACCGGCCTGCTGGACCGCGCGGCGGATTTTTTCAGCGACCAGGAACGCCCCCACATAATCGGTGCCGGGCAGCACCACCGTAAACTCCTCGCCGCCATAGCGGGCGGCCAGATCGCCGGGGCGCTTTATGTTGTCCTTGATGATCGCGCTGATTTTGCGCAGGCACTCATCGCCTGCCACGTGCCCGTATCGATCGTTGAAGCTCTTGAAGTGATCGACATCGATCATCAGCATGGCGAGGTGAGTCACCGTGCGCCGGGCACGGCCCATTTCCGCGAGAATAAACAGATCGAACTGACGCCGGTTGGAAAGCCCGGTCAGTGCGTCTTCGAGCGCCAGCAATTCAAGGCTGCGGTTGACCTCGATGAGCTTCTCTTGGGCATCGAGCAATACGCTTTGAATGTGATTCTGCTGCTTCATGAAGCGAATCAGGCGATAACCGAGCCCTCCCAGGAACACCAGCAGCAATAGCACGATGCCGGCGCTGAGGATTGACTCCTCGCGCCAACCGGCCAGGACGTCTTGCTTGTCCAGGCCGGCGAAGACGATCAGCGGATAACCATCGACTCTTCGGAACCCGACCACGCGCTCGACACCATCCACATAAGACTGGACGGTGGCTGTGCCGGAATTGCCCTTGGGCAACAGCTGCATGAACAGCGGCCCCTTGGCGACGCTGGTGCCCACTTCTGCTTCGTTGAATGGTCGGCGAACGACGATGCTGGCGTCGTCGGCGATCAGGTTGATCACGCCGTTCTTGCCCATGTCGATGCTGTCGTACAGCCCGAGGAAATGGTTGAGGTAGATCGTTGCCAGCGCCACACCGGCGAAACTGCCATCCGGGTGGTTGATCCTGCGTGACACGGTCATGATCCATTCGCTGGTCGAGCGACTCTTGATCGACGGACCGATATGGGGGCCTCGGTCAGGATGATCACGATGGTAAATGAAATATTCACGGTCGGAATTGTTCGCACCGGGCATATCCGCGCCGTTGGAATTGGCGATCCACCCGCCTTTTTCGTCAAATACGAACAAGCCATGGAGCTGGGCCAGCTCACTGCGCTGGGTGGCGAGCAAACGTCTGAATCTGGGCAACTGCACCGGGTTCAAGCCCTCGTTTTCGATGCGGTCCACCAAGGTAAACAGCAGCGTATCGGCCTGCTTGATCGACGATTGCGCTTGCGATGCCAAGGTCTGGGCCAGGTTGGACATCGCCACTTCTTTGTCATGCAAATGGTACTGACGTGAGCTCCAGGCTTCCCAGATCACAATGGTCGTTAACGACAGACACACCGCCACCAGCAGGACAACCGCATAGCGAACCCTGACCCGGGACTCAATCGGTTCGGGCTCCCAAGGCACGGTGGGCCGGGTGTGTTCAATTCGGTCGTTGATGGACGGATGTCCCATGACGCTCCCTGAATCGTTATGACATGGCGACTTTTCCCGTTCGCCCTTTTAGCCCCATCCAGTTGTGGATCGCGGTGCCCCATCAGAAACAAGATAGGCGATCTGTTAGCGTTGTGAAGGGTTTATGTCGGGGTGATGAGCCACACCACGGATTTTAATTCGACGTCTGCTTGACCGCTTCAAGCCAGGCGGGATTCAACTGCGTCTGTTCGGTGTCGAGGCCCAGCGCTTCCATCCGCGCCTTGTGTTGCTCCATTTCCCGGCTCAACTGGCCATGATCGCTGGAATTGCCATCCAGTTCGTGCATCTGGCTCAAGCCAAGGTGGTAGAAACGCAGCAGTTTCATGGCCGTCGGATCACCCGCCTCTACCGCCGCCGTCAACTGATGCATCACATTGGTGATGCTCATCAGGCTGCGCTTGAGCTGCCAGCCATACACCGCCGGCGCCATCCACGCCTGAGACCAGAACGTGCCGCGCATCAGCGCCACCATCGCCAACACCGCGACAAACACGCCGCCGACGTTAAACCGCAGATTGTCGCCCCCGGGTTCACCGAACAACGCCACCGCCGTGGTGGACAGCACCATCGCCAGGGCCAGGAAAATCAGGGCAATAATCACCGTACTGCGTCGCGTCTGTTGTCGAAAGCGTTCGGCGTTCATCGGCTGGATTTCGAACATCGTGACGGGGTTCCTTGCATCAATGGTAAAAGGCTCGGTGAGCAAAAAGACTGCGGGGCATTATCGCCCCTGCGCAGGATTTAGCTATGCTGGGCGCCTCTTCATCTTTTCATCGTCAATCGGGGAACATGGCGATACCGCGCAGTTCGTGCCATCTTCTTTCATGGATACATACTATTCGGATGCCATTTGCGGGTATGAACGGCATCGTTTTAAGGATCATTGAATGACCCAACGACAAGTAATCAACGCCTCCGTCAGCCCTAAAGGCAGCCTGGAAACCCTTTCTCAACGTGAAGTACAGCAACTGAGCGAAGCCGGATCCGGCAGCACCTACACCCTATTTCGCCAGTGCGCCCTGGCCATCCTCAATACCGGCGCCCATGTTGATAACGCCAAGACCATCCTCGAAGCCTATAAAGACTTCGAAATCCGCATCCATCAGCAGGACCGAGGCGTGCGCCTGGAACTGCTGAACGCCCCGGCCGACGCCTTCGTCGACGGCGAAATGATCGCCAGCACCCGGGAAATGCTGTTCAGCGCCCTGCGTGACATCGTCTACACCGAAAACGAACTCGACGCCCAGCGCATCGACCTGAGCACCTCCCAAGGCATCAGCGACTACGTCTTCCACCTGCTGCGCAACGCCCGCACCCTGCGCCCCGGCGTCGAACCGAAGATCGTGGTGTGTTGGGGCGGCCACTCGATCAACACTGAAGAATACAAATACACCAAGAAAGTCGGCCACGAACTGGGCCTGCGCAGCCTCGACATCTGCACCGGTTGCGGCCCTGGCGTGATGAAAGGCCCGATGAAAGGCGCGACCATCGCCCACGCCAAACAGCGTATCCACGGTGGCCGCTACCTCGGCCTGACCGAGCCCGGCATCATCGCCGCCGAAGCGCCGAACCCGATCGTCAACGAACTGGTGATCCTGCCAGACATCGAAAAACGTCTGGAAGCCTTCGTGCGCGTGGGCCACGGCATCATCATTTTCCCGGGCGGCGCCGGCACGGCCGAAGAGTTCCTGTACCTGCTCGGCATCCTGATGCACCCGGACAACGCCGGCGTGCCCTTCCCGGTCGTCCTCACCGGGCCGAAACATGCGGCGCCGTATCTGGAACAACTGGACGCGTTCGTCGGCGCGACACTGGGTGACGCCGCCAAACAACACTACGAAATCATCATCGATGACCCGGCTGAAGTCGCGCGCCACATGACCCAAGGCCTCAAGGCGGTCAAACAGTTCCGCCGCGAGCGCAATGACGCGTTCCATTTCAACTGGCTGCTGAAAATCGACGAAGGCTTCCAGCGCCCGTTCGACCCGACCCACGAAAACATGGCCAACCTGAAACTCAGCCGCGACCTGCCCCCTCACGAACTGGCCGCCAACCTGCGCCGCGCGTTCTCCGGCATCGTCGCCGGCAACGTCAAGGACAAGGGTATCCGCCTGATCGAAGAACACGGGCCGTATCAGATCCGTGGCGATGCGGCGGTCATGCATCCGCTTGATCAACTGCTCAAGGCGTTTGTTGCGCAGCATCGGATGAAACTGCCGGGTGGCGCGGCTTATGTTCCGTGTTACCGGGTGGTTGCGTGATAAATGGCGTCTGACAAACACCCAATACCCTTGTAGGAGCGAGCCTGCTTACGATGGTGGAGTGTCAACCAACATTAATGTTGAATGGCACACCGCCTTCGCGAGCAAGCCCGTTCCCACAAGGTTTGGTGTACATCCGCTAGAAATTGGTCGGCTTTCAGGCCGCCATCGCAGGCAAGCCAGCTCCCACAGGGAATGTCTGTACACCTGGGGGAAACCTGGTCGGCCCGAAGGCCGCCAAGGTCAACCGCCCTGATTGCCACACGCCGCGAACTTGCTGTAATCCAGCACCTTCTGCGTACCGCTCGAATCCAGATACGTCATCCGCGCATTCACAATCCCGCAATTCGCCCCGCCATCTTCTACAGTTGAAATCACCTTCTTGATGTCCAGGTGGCTGCTGCGAGCCTGAACATCCGCATGCGCCGAAAACGCCGCAACGCTCAGGACAGCAAAGAAGCCAGCGGCAACCAATCTGTTCCAATTCATGATCATGTCCTCTAAGTCGATGGGCAGTGGAGCGAGGCAAGTCATCCTGCCTCGATGGAACCCATTTAACCGGCCCGAGGTATCTGCCATGTGTCGCAAAACCGGGATTATCAAGGTGTAAGGTGTCACACAGCGCACCCGATACAGTTCGATACACCCACACCTGAAAAAAGCCGCCTTGTATGCCCATGTATCAAAGTCGCCTCCAGATACAGTGAGATACAAAGGCCGGCAGGCAGGCGCGATGCGGCTCCCTAGAATGCGCGACGTGCGAATAACAAGAGGGTTGAACAATGGAACACGTGAACCACATCCTGATCGTTGACGACGATCGCGAGATCCGCGAACTGGTCGGTAATTACCTGAAGAAGAACGGCCTGCGCACCACGGTGGTCGCCGACGGCCGGCAGATGCGCAGCTTTCTCGAAACCAACACCGTGGACCTGATCGTGCTCGACATCATGATGCCCGGCGATGACGGCCTGCTGCTGTGCCGCGAGCTGCGCTCGGGCAAGCACAAGGCCACGCCGATCCTGATGCTCACCGCCCGCAACGACGAAACCGACCGCATCCTCGGCCTGGAAATGGGCGCCGACGACTACCTGACCAAACCGTTCGCCGCCCGCGAACTGTTGGCACGGATCAACGCCGTGCTGCGCCGCACCCGGATGCTGCCGCCCAACCTGCTGATCACCGAAAGCGGCCGGTTGCTGGGTTTCGGCCGCTGGCGCCTGGACACCACCGCCCGCCATCTGCTGGACGAAGACGGCACGATGGTCGCGCTCAGTGGCGCCGAATACCGCTTGCTCCGGGTGTTCCTCGATCACCCGCAGCGCGTGCTCAGTCGCGACCAGTTGCTCAACCTCACCCAGGGCCGCGACGCCGACCTGTTCGACCGTTCCATCGACTTGCTGGTGAGCCGCCTGCGCCAACGGCTGATGGATGACTCCCGGGAGTCGACCTACATCAAGACCGTGCGCAGCGAAGGCTACGTCTTCTCCTACCCCGTGGAATTGCTCGGCACAGAATCATGAAGCTAGCCCTGTATTGGCCGCGTACGCTGGCGTCCCGGTTGTCGCTGATTTTCCTGGCCGGCCTGATCGTCGCCCATGGCCTGTCGTTCGGCGTGCAGTTCTACGAGCGTTATCGCAGCGCCGAAGCCATGCTGCTGGGCAACCTGGAAAATGACGTGTCGATCGCGGTCTCGATCCTCGACCGCTTGCCGGCCGCCGAGCGCGCTGATTGGGTGCCCCGCTTCGAGCGCCGCACCTATCGCTACTCGCTGGGCGAAGGCCTGCCAGGCACGCCAATCAATCTCAAGGATGCCCACGACGCGGTGCAGTCCATCCAGGACGCTGTCGGCGAGCAATATGCCCTCACCTTCACTCGCATCGAAGGCGCGCAGCAGCATTTCCAGGCCCATCTGAAACTCGCCGACGGCAGCCCGCTGACCATCGATGTCCGGCCGTCGGTGATGCCGTTGTCCTCCTGGTTGCCGATGGTGCTATTGGTGCAACTGACCCTTCTATTGATCTGCACCTGGCTCGCGGTACGGGTCGCCATCCGCCCCCTAACCCGCCTCGCTCAAGCAGTCGACACCCTGGACCCGAACACCCACGCGGTGCATCTGGACGAAAAAGGCCCGACCGAAGTCGCCCATGCCGCCAGGGCGTTCAATGCCATGCAGGCGCGCATTGCCGCCTACCTGAAAGAACGCATGCAGCTGCTGGCGGCGATTTCCCATGACCTGCAAACCCCGATCACCCGCATGAAACTGCGGGCCGAATTCATGGACGATTCCAGCGAGAAAGAAAAACTCTCCAACGACCTCAGCGAAATCGAGCACCTGGTGCGCGAAGGCGTGGCCTATGCCCGCAGCGTTCACGGTTCCACCGAAGCCAGTTGCCGGATCAATCTGGACTCGTTCCTCAACAGCCTGGTCTACGACTATCAGGACATGGGCAAGGCCGTGGAGCTTAGCGGCGACAACGCCGGGGTCATCGACACGCGCCCGCATGCCCTGCGCCGGGTACTGGTCAACCTGACGGATAACGCGCTGAAGTTCGCCGGTGCCGCCGAATTGCAGGTGGTATCGAAGGCCGACGGCAGCCATTCAATAAAGGTGCTGGACCGAGGGCCGGGGATTGCCGAAGAAGAATTGGCGCAAGTCCTGATGCCGTTCTACCGCGTCGAAAACTCGCGCAACCGCAGCACCGGCGGCACCGGCCTGGGCCTGGCCATCGCGCAACAACTGGCCCTGGCCATCGGCGGCTCGCTGACCTTGAGCAACCGCGAAGGCGGCGGTTTGTGCGCTGAACTCACCCTCCCGCCACAAACCCTGTAGCAGCTGCTACAGGAGTAGAAAATCGAAGGGTTTTGTATCCGTCTGTATAAGAACCCCGAACGGATACGTAGAAGCCGATTTCAGCTCGTTCAAGCACACATCACCGATACACCCCGGCGTTTAACTGTGTTCACCGGATAGCAGCAGCTACCGACCCACACACTCAAGCGCACGGAGAATCAACCATGTTCAACTTCTCGAAAGTCTCGTCCCTGGCACTCGGTCTGGCACTGGTAGGCGGTCTCGGCCTGTCGAACCTGGCATCGGCGAATACCTCAAGCGCTGCGTCCCACAGCCAGATCCAGCAACTGCTGGTGGAAGGTGGTTCGGACCGCCTGCAACAGAATCGCGTCGCTGAATATGGCTCTGAAAACCTGCAAAAGAACCGTATCGCTGAAGGCGGCTCCGATCGCCTGATCGAGAATCGCGTCGCCGAAGGTGGCGCTGATCGTCTGCAAGAACTGCGCGAACGTGTCGCGCTGATCAGCCCGAAGAATGCCGTACAAGGGGGTGTGGTCGTCGCGGAAAACCGCCCTGAGTTCGGTTCGAAATATCAGCGCTACTGAGCAAGCTCGACAACACAGCAGAGATCGAAATGTGGGAGCGGGCTTGCTCGCGAAAGCGGTGTGTCAGACGGCAATGATGTCGACTGACAGGACCTCTTCGCGAGCAAGCCCGCTCCCACAGTTGTTTAGTGTTTTGCCTATGTTCCTGCACTAAAGCCATAAATCCTGAAATCTGTCGAAATAGTCCGACAAATTCCCGAGACAGCTGAATGAGCCCGTACTAAGATTTGCACCTCATTCAATCAAGGACGATTCATGAAGCGCATTGCCGGTTGCCTGCTGTCTTTCCTGACATTCACTGCGGTGGCGGCCGATCTGGACCTGCTCACCGACAACCATCCGCCCCTGCATTTCCAGCAAGGCAACCAACTGGTGGGGTTTGGTGTGGATGTGGTGCAGGCGCTGGCCGAAAGCGCCGGCGATCAGGTGCATTTTCAACAAGTCCCTTTACTGCGCGCCTTGCGTGTCGCCGCCACCGAGCCGGCCACCGCGGTGTTTACCGTGTTGCGCACCGCCGAGCGCGATGGCCAGTACCAATGGGTCGGCCCGTTGATGGAAGTGGAAACGGCGCTCTACTCCGCCAATGACGCCCAACAACCGGTGCGCAGCTTGCAGGACGCCGTTAGCGTGGGCCGCATCGTTGTCCCACGAAAATGGCTGGTCTACAGCTACTTGCAGAAGCAGGGTTTGAACAACCTATACGGCGTGGAAACGCCCGAACAAATGATGCGTCTGGCGCGCCTCGGCCGTACCGAATTCGTGGTGGCGGACACCCTCTCCATCGCCGCCCTGGCGCGGGAAGAAGGCCTGGCGCCGAGTCAATTGCATTACCAGATGCCGCTGATGAAGCAAGGCGCCTACATTGCGTTTTCTCCGCTCATCGATGCCCGTCAGGTGGCGCGCTGGCAGCAGGCCCTGGAGGAAATGAGCCGCGACGGACGCCTCGAACAACTCAAGCAACGCTGGCTCAGCGATAACCTGCCCCGCTGACCGTGGATCAACGCGCGTGATAACAACTATGCGCAAAGGTGTTTTCTCATTGCGACGCTCCAGCCCTACAGTGGCCACATCTTCTCCCCACTCTACTGGAGCAACATCATGAAAAGCATCATCGGTCTCGGTTTCGCCCTGTCGGTCCTTGGCGCTACTTCCGCCATCGCTGCCCCACACGCCACCTCGCAAATTGTTGCAGCCGCTAAAGTCAGCCAACCGGCAACAGTGAACGTAAACACTGTCGGCGTTGATCACAAAGACAGCCAGGCCAGCAAACTCTACGTCGCTGAAAACCGCCCTGAGTTTGGCTCGAAGTATCAGCGTTATTGATTAACGGCTTTGGCCTGCTTGAAACAAGAAACCCCGGGTAGATCCGATCTACCCGGGGTTTCTTCATTTCAGGTGATCATTGATCCCGTAACAGCTGTCGAGCTTGCATTGTGGCGAGGGGATTTATCCCCTCGCCACAACGGCAGCTGCTACAAAATCCGGGCGAGTCGTTCGGCGAGGGCTTTGGCCTGGCTCGCCACGTCGGTGACAGCCGTGCTTTCCCACCACATGCCGCGCAACGGCGGGCCCATGGCGAACAGGCGTTCGGCGATCTTCCCGTCAGCGTCCAGCACTGCGCCATCAACTGCAGCCGCAATCCCCAACGCCAACGGCCCCGGTTGAATCAGCCCGCGAGCCAACAGTTGCTGCGGTAACGGTCGAGCCACCCGGCGCCAGTCGTATTCAATGCCGCTGGAATTGATCAACGCCGCGCCGCTCACAACCGTGGTTTCAACCTCACCACGACGGCGGATGCGAATGCTCACCCGCCCCTCGACCGTCGATTCCAGCCCTTTGAACGACGCCGCCTGAATCCGCAACCGCCCTTCCTCGTGCAGCCGTGCAACCAGTTCGGCACTCAACGGTGGCGAGCGGTGGTGATGGCTTTCCCACCATGGCCGCACATGCCGCACAAATTGCCGTCGCTGCACGTCCGTCGCCTGATTCCACAACCGGCCAATATGTGCCCGCACGGTGTCGAGCGGCGCCTGCCAGTCGATGCCTTGAGCGATGGCGTCCCGGCAGTGCCAGCGCAGCTCGCGCACCAACTGTCGAGGTGTGCGAATGCTTTGATCCTCGGCGAGAAAATCCACCCAGGCCGGCGGTTGCCGGCGCACATGTGGCAGCAAGCCGTGACGGGAAAACACTTCGATCGGCCCGCGATGCCCGGCCTGCTCCAGCGACACCACGGCATCGACCATGGTCAGGCCCGAGCCGATGATCAGCACCGTCGACTGCGGGTCCAACCGGCGCATGGCCGCGACGTCCCACGGGTCCAGCGCCGCAGCGTTCAAGCCGCTGGACTCGGTCTGCGGTGTGCGCGCAGCGGGAAACATCCCTGTGGCCAGCACCGCGTAGGCGCCTTGCAAGCGTTGCCCGTCACTCAAGGTCAGCAACACCGAATCATCGCGGGTTTGCAGATCAACCACCTCGGCCCGCACATGCTCGACCGTTGAACCGTTCACCGCCCCCACCGCTTGCGCCTCGGCCAGACGCTGCTGCACATACACACCGAACAGCCCCCGAGGCGGGAACAATTCGCTGACCGGCACATGCTGCTCATCCGACTCCGGCCAGCCACCCGCCGCGATGTGCTCGGTCAGCCATTGGGTCAGGTCGTCGGCGTTGTCTGGTTCCACGCTCATACGGGCGGCGTTGCCGTTGAGCGTATGGCCCAGCTCGACCGCGCTGTACGCCTCGCCCCGGCCAAGTTCAGCGCGCGGCTCAATCACCAGCACCGAACGCTTGCCGGGCAATCGCAGCAACTGCGCCGCCAGCATCGCGCCGCTGAGGCCGCCGCCGACGATCAGGATGTCCGCGTGGCGGATGGCGTCGGTCGCCTGTGCGCGTTGGGTTTGAGTCATGGCGCTCTCACTGGTCAATGTTTACCTAAATAGAAATCGTGCAGATCGCCCCGCACCAGCAGTGCCTCGCTGCTCCCGGACAGCACCACTCGACCGGTGTCGAGGACGTAGGCCGTCGATGCGTAGTTGAGTGCCACGTTAATGTTTTGCTCGGCAATCAGGAAGCTCACCTGCTCGTCGCGATTGAGTGGCGCGACGATCTCGAAAATCTCCTGGACGATAATAGGCGCCAAACCCATGGAAGGTTCATCAAGCAGTACCAAAGTAGGACGCGTCATCAACGCCCGACCGATGGCGACCATCTGCTGCTCGCCGCCGGATGTCAGCCCGGCCTGGGTCTTGCGCTTGGTTTTCAGGCGCGGAAACCAAGCGTAGATGCGCTCCAGATCACGGGCCATGTCCTGACGGCTCAAACGCCGGACAAACCCGCCGCTGCGCAGGTTGTCCTCGACCGTCAGTTGCGGGAACACATGGCGACCTTCCAGCACATGGACCATGCCCTGGCGCACCCGCAGGTTGGGATCGACACCGGCCGTATCGCGCCCGAGAAACTCGATGCTCCCATGACTGACCTCTGCCCGCTCGGCGCGCACCAACCCGGAAATCGCCTTGAGCGTGGTGCTTTTGCCCGCGCCGTTGGCACCGAGCAACGCAACGATGCCGCCCTTGGGCACCGTCAGCGACACGCCCGCCACGGCCAGGATCGCACCGTCGTAAATCACCTCGATGTCTTTGACCTGCAACAGGTCCTGGGCAGCAATGTCGCTGGCGGCGTGGCTCATGGTTTATTCATCCCCGGTGCAGGTGCGTGGCGTAAGGCCTTTTTCCTTGGCGAAGGCGGTGGATCTCTCGTCGATCAATGGCCGCAACAGCGCGCGGTCGGCCGCGATCCAGTCGCTGATCACCGTCCAGTTGGCGCCGTCCCACTGCTGGACCCGCGCCGACCCGCCACCCTCGTGATCCTTGCAGGACAGCTTGAGGTTCTGCATCAAACCGAAGTAGCCCATGTCCTTGAGCCGCGCATCGTCGATGTTCAAGTGTTCCAGTCCCCAGCGCCCTTCCTCGCCATTGAGCGGGCGCTTGCCGAACTTGCCTTGGGCGGTGCGGATCGCTTCAACCATTACGGCGGCGTTCACCAGCCCGGAGTTGTAGTAGACGCTGCCGAAATTCTTCAGGTCCTTTAGGTCGCTTTTGCCC
This sequence comes from Pseudomonas sp. 31-12, assembly GCF_003151075.1. NCBI lineage: Bacteria > Pseudomonadati > Pseudomonadota > Gammaproteobacteria > Pseudomonadales > Pseudomonadaceae > Pseudomonas > Pseudomonas sp. 31-12. The sequence goes on along the minus strand of NZ_CP029482.1, from coordinate 2,846,550 downwards.
TTGTCGAGGATGTTCTGCTTGAGCCGTTTGTGGATCTCGAAATCCGTGCCGGCTTTGTCGAAACGAATGCGGGTTTCGAAGGCACCGGCGTTTTTGCTTTTGGATTCGGAGAAGGCATTACCGAAACGATAGCCCTGCAGCACTTTGCCGAAGTAGTAGCGCCTCTGCTCTTCGGTGGCGGTTTGCAGCAGGATGTCGAGGACGCCGAGGTGGTTTTGCGGAATTTGGCCAAGGGATGAGTCGGCGACGGAAATAATCTTGATCACTTCGGCGACGGTCACGTAGGAAACGCCGGCGCCGCCGTATGGCTTGGGAACGGTGATGCCCCAGAGACCGCTGGCGGAGAACTCGTCGAGCTCGGCGACGGGCAGGCGTCGTTCACGGTCGCGGACACTGGCCTCGACGGCGAAGCGTGCGGCGAGCTTGTGAGCGACGGCGATGGCTTCGGCGTCAGAGTGGATGACGTGGGCGGTGCGAGAGGTTTGGACAGAGGTTGTCATGGGCCGACTCCGGATTTCGGGTAAGTACCCGAGATCTCTTTCACAAGTCGTGCCAGAATATCTATTCCTTATTATTCAACTGGTTATGCAAAAAAACATGCATTATCCGATAAAGAATATGCAGCGAACTGACGTTTACCTGTTGCTTGAGCAACAGCATGTAAAGGAAATACTCAGCGCTCTGGTTGACAGAGCGCCGGGCATTCAGTTGAACCACAGTCAAAATTAATTTCGTAGCCTCTCTGCTTAAAGACAGGAAGGCTTAAACCGACCTCAAGCCAACTGAATTTTATAATCAACTGATTTGGATGGGATGTCGTTACCCATGCCTCCCGAATAGATAACATATCGAAATGGTACCGGCCCCTGACCGGAGTTATCTAGGAAGGCCTGTTTTGGTATCAGCACTGTTCTTTCTTCATCGTCCGGCTCCGGGAAAGAAATGGAGACAACAGGTTTTCCGTTAATGAAAATTTCACATTCATCATTAGGTCTTGGATTAGTCAGAGGAGGAATAATAGCCGTCCCGCCCTCTTCGACCGCCGACATCGTGATCACCCCATCGATAGCTTCTTTAATTTTAAGCGGGTCCAAATCCATTTCCTGATTCCTTCTAGTACACGTTCGAGAGAAGCGCTATCAGCAGATAATTTGCACCGCTGAAGTTATGAAGCGCTGAACGCTATTGAGAGCTCAATGACGTTTAACGTCTACTGTCAGAAATAACAGGTATGCGCTCATTTCCGATGAGCGGTAATCAGGGCTTAGATCACCACGTTTCGCACAAATCGCGCCGCCACCGGCCCCTCGTTGCGATAGGCATGGGGCTGGTCGCTGGCAAACATGTAGAACTCGCCGGCCGCGATCTCATGGGGGGTATCGCCCAGCATCAACGTCAGGCAGCCTTCGAACACATAGATCTGTTCACTCCAGCCCTCCGCATCCGGCTGCGACGGATAAACCTCCCCCGGTTGCAGGCACCACTCCCACTGTTCCACTTCGCGAGTGGCGGTGGCTTTGGACAGCAAAACGGCTTTGCTGCCAGGAATCGTCCCGGCCCAGGCGACTTCGTTGATGCGGCTCGGGTCGCGGGCATCCGGGGCCTGGATCAGATCGCTGAACGCCACGTCCAGCGCTTCGGCCACGCGGTCGAGGGTGGTCAGGCTGACGTTCTTCTCGCCGGCCTCGATGGCCACCAGCATGCGGCGACTGACCCCGGACTTTTCGGCCAGCGCGGTCTGGCTCATGTCGGCGGCATGGCGCAGGCGTCGGACGTTCTGGCTGACGTGCTGGAGGACCGAAGCCCGCTGGGGAGAATCTTTGTGCACTATATTGCTCACTCGGTGGGGTTGGGCAGTATACTGCGCAACATTCGGCGCATTGTGCGTCGCCCTCAGGTAGTACGCAAGGTCATGACGTCTGTGAACACTTCTTCCCGTTTCTCGCGGTTCAGCAAAGCCGAGTGCGTGCTCGTGCTGATCACCATGGTCTGGGGCGGGACATTCTTGCTGGTGCAGCATGCGATGACCGTCAGCGGACCGATGTTTTTCGTCGGCCTGCGCTTTGCCGCGGCGGCGATCATTGTTGCGCTGTTCTCCTGGCGTTATCTGCGGGAACTGACCCTGTTCGAACTCAAGGCCGGTGCCTTTATCGGCGTGGCGATCATGCTTGGCTACGGCTTGCAGACCGTGGGTTTGCAGAGCATTCCCAGCAGTCAGTCGGCGTTTATCACCGCGTTGTACGTGCCCTTCGTACCATTGCTGCAATGGCTGGTGCTGGGGCGGCGTCCGGGGCTGATGCCGAGCATCGGCATCATGCTGGCGTTTACCGGGTTGATGCTGCTGTCCGGGCCGGCTGGTGCTTCCTTTAATTTCAGTCCCGGTGAAATCGCCACGTTGATCAGCGCCGTGGCGATTGCGGCGGAGATCATTTTGATCAGCACCTATGCCGGCCAGGTCGATGTGCGGCGGGTAACGGTGGTGCAACTGGCAACCACGTCGGTGCTGTCGTTCCTGATGGTGGTGCCGACTCAGGAAGTGATTCCGGATTTCTCATGGTTGTTGCTGTGCAGTGCGCTGGGCTTGGGCGCGGCGAGTGCGGCGATCCAGGTGGCGATGAACTGGGCGCAGAAAAGCGTTTCGCCGACCCGGGCGACGCTGATCTATGCGGGCGAGCCGGTGTGGGCCGGGATTGTCGGGCGGATCGCCGGGGAGCGGTTGCCGGCGATTGCGCTGGTGGGTGCGGGTTTGATTGTGGCGGCGGTGATTGTGAGTGAGTTGAAGACCAAGGGTAAGGCGGCTGCGGCGGAGGAAGAGCTGGAACGCGAAACTCAGGGTTAAGCCGCATTATCTGTGGCGTATGGTAGATCGCCTTCGCGAGCAAGCCCGCTCCCACACTGGAACTGTGTTGTGCCCAGGTTATGTGTACACAGTAAATCCACTGTGGAAGCAGGCTTGCTCGCGAAGAGGCCAGACCTGCTGAATACAGCCCGTTGAAACAATGTGAATCAGGGTTTTTCCGTCTACCTTGTAGGATTCTGCGACAGCTTGGCGTTTGGTGATCGGGGAGCTGGCACGTATGATGCTTCACAAACTTCCGCAGATTAGAAGCCTATGTCCCTGATAGTTCTACTGCTTCTGCCTTTTATCGGCAGCTGTCTGGCGGCATTGCTGCCTCACAACGCGCGTAACACCGAATCTTTGTTGGCTGGCCTGGTTGCCTTGATAGGCACCGTGCAGGTTGCCCTTCTGTACCCGCAAATCGCCGATGGCGGCGTCATTCGTGAAGAGTTCTTCTGGCTGCCCAGCCTGGGCCTGAACTTCGTCCTGCGCATGGACGGTTTCGCCTGGCTGTTCTCGATGCTGGTGCTGGGCATCGGCACGCTGGTTTCTTTATACGCCCGCTATTACATGTCGCCGGACGATCCGGTGCCGCGGTTCTTCGCTTTTTTCCTGGCGTTCATGGGCGCGATGCTTGGGTTGGTGATCTCCGGCAACCTGATCCAGATCGTGTTTTTCTGGGAGCTGACCAGCCTCTTTTCCTTCCTGTTGATCGGCTACTGGCATCACCGCGCCGATGCGCGACGCGGCGCCTATATGGCATTGATGGTCACCGGTGCCGGCGGCTTGTGCTTGCTGGCGGGGGTCATGCTGCTCGGCCATGTGGTCGGCAGCTATGACCTGGACAAGGTCCTGGCCGCCGGCGACCTGATTCGCGCGAACCACCTCTACCCTATCCTGCTACCCCTGATCCTGATCGGCGCCCTGAGTAAAAGTGCGCAATTCCCCTTCCACTTCTGGCTGCCCCATGCGATGGCGGCACCGACACCGGTTTCGGCCTATTTGCACTCGGCAACCATGGTCAAGGCCGGGGTGTTCCTGCTCGCGCGACTTTGGCCGTCGCTGTCCGGCAGTGAAGAATGGTTCTACATCGTCAGCGGCGCCGGCGCGTGCACCCTGTTGCTCGGCGCGTACTGCGCGATGTTCCAGAACGACCTCAAGGGTTTGCTGGCCTACTCGACCATCAGCCACCTCGGCCTGATCACCCTGCTTTTGGGCCTGAACAGCCCACTGGCCGCCGTGGCCGCCGTGTTTCACATCCTCAACCATGCGACCTTCAAGGCCTCGCTGTTCATGGCCGCCGGGATCATCGACCACGAAAGCGGCACCCGTGACATTCGCAAGCTCAGTGGCCTGATCAAGCTGATCCCGTTCACCGCTACCCTGGCCATGGTCGCCAGCGCCTCGATGGCCGGTGTGCCGCTGCTCAACGGCTTCCTGTCAAAAGAAATGTTCTTCGCCGAAACCGTGTTCATCAACGCCACGGCCTGGGTCGAGATGACCTTGCCGATCGTTGCGACCATCGCCGGCACCTTCAGCGTCGCCTACTCGCTGCGCTTCACCGTTGACGTGTTCTTCGGCCCGACCGCCACCGACCTGCCCCACACCCCGCACGAACCGCCACGCTGGATGCGCGCGCCGGTCGAGTTGCTGGTGTTCGCGTGTCTGATCGTGGGGATTTTCCCGGCGCAAGTGGTCGGCCCGTTGCTGGCCGCGGCGGCCCTGCCAGTGGTGGGCGGAACCTTGCCCGAATACAGCCTGGCGATCTGGCACGGCTGGAACGCGCCGATGATCATGAGCCTGATCGCCATGTCCTGCGGCATCTTGCTCTATCTGCTGTTGCGCAATCAGCTCAAACTCGGGCGCTTCAAATACCCGCCGATCATTGGCCGGTTCAACGGCAAGCGCCAGTTCGAGCGCAGCCTGGTGATCATGATGCGCCTGGCCCGTCGGCTGGAGCGGCGGGTCAGCACCAAACGCCTGCAAACCCAATTATTCCTGGTGGTCCTCGCAGCGGTGTTTGCCGGATTGATCCCGATGCTGCACAGCAGCCTGAGCTGGGGCGACCGGCCGAAGATTCCCGGCTCGATCGTGTTCGTGACCCTCTGGCTGCTGGCGATTGCCTGTGCCCTCGGCGCGGCGTGGCAGGCCAAGTATCACCGGCTCGCGGCCCTGACCATGGTCAGCGTCTGCGGCCTGATGACTTGCGTCACATTCGTGTGGTTCTCGGCGCCGGACCTGGCGCTGACGCAACTGGTGGTCGAAGTGGTGACCACGGTATTGATCCTGCTCGGTCTGCGCTGGTTGCCCCGCCGGATCGAAGAGGTGTCGCCACTGCCGAGCACCCTGCGCAAGGCGCGCGTGCGGCGTATCCGCGACTTGCTGCTGTCGACCGTGGTCGGTGGCGGCATGGCGTTGCTGTCCTACGCGATGCTGACGCGCCAGACGCCGAACCACATTTCCTCGTTCTACCTCAGCCGCGCCCTGCCCGAAGGCGGCGGCAGCAACGTGGTCAACGTGATGCTGGTGGACTTCCGCGGTTTTGACACCCTCGGTGAAATCACCGTATTGGCGGCCGTAGCCCTGACCGTATTCGCCCTGCTGCGACGCTTCCGTCCGCCGAAAGAAAGCCTGCAGTTACCGGCCCAGCAACGCCTGCTCGCACCCGACGTCGTCACCGACCTGGTCAACCCGCGTCACGCCAGCGACACCGCGCTCGGCTTCATGATGGTTCCGGCGGTGCTGGTGCGCCTGCTGTTGCCGATTGCAGTGGTGGTGTCCTTCTACCTGTTCATGCGCGGGCACAACCAACCGGGCGGCGGGTTTGTCGCCGGGTTGGTGATGTCGGTCGCGTTCATCCTGCAATACATGGTCGCCGGCACCCAGTGGGTCGAGGCGCAAATGAGCTTGCGACCGCTGCGCTGGATGGGTACCGGCCTGCTGTTCGCCACGGTCACCGGGCTCGGTGCGATGGCGGTCGGGTATCCGTTCCTGACCACCCACACCTGGCATTTCGAACTGCCAGTGCTCGGCGACATTCACATCGCCAGCGCACTGTTCTTCGACATCGGCGTGTACGCCGTGGTGGTCGGTTCGACGCTGTTGATCCTCACCGCCCTCGCCCACCAATCGGTTCGGGGTCACAAGACCGCAGCCCTGCCCAGATCCGTCGCCACCAAAGGAGCCGTCTGATGGAAGAAGTCATCGCAATCGCCATCGGCGTACTGGCCGCGTCCGGCGTCTGGCTGATCCTGCGACCACGGACGTTTCAGGTGGTGATGGGCCTGTGCCTGCTGTCCTACGGCGTCAACCTGTTCATCTTCAGCATGGGCAGCCTGTTTATCGGAAAGGAGCCGATCATCAAGGACGGCGTGCCGCAGGACTTGCTGCATTACACCGACCCCTTGCCGCAAGCGCTGGTGCTGACCGCCATCGTGATCAGCTTCGCCATGACCGCGCTGTTTCTAGTGGTGTTGCTCGCCTCCCGGGGCTTGACCGGGACCGACCATGTCGATGGCCGGGAGCCTAAAGAATGACTGCGATGACGCACCTGATCGCTGCACCGATTCTGCTGCCGCTGCTGACCGCCGCCATCATGCTGATGCTCGGCGAGAAACACCGCCCGTTGAAAGCCAAGATCAACCTGTTCTCCAGCCTGCTGGGCCTGGGGATTTCCGTGCTGTTGCTGCAATGGACGCAAACCACCGGCGTGCCGGGCTCGATCGGTGTCTACCTGCCGGGCAACTGGCAGGTGCCGTTTGGTATCGTGCTGGTGGTCGATCGCCTGTCGGCGTTGATGCTGGTGCTGACCGGGATCATCGGCGTCAGCGCCTTGCTGTTTGCCATGGCCCGTTGGGACGGCGCCGGTTCGAGTTTCCATGCGTTGTTCCAGATTCAGATGATGGGACTTTACGGCGCGTTCCTGACGGCGGACCTGTTCAACCTGTTCGTGTTCTTCGAGGTGCTGCTGGCAGCCTCCTACGGCCTGATGCTCCACGGTTCGGGCCGGGCGCGGGTGTCGTCGGGGTTGCATTACATCTCGATCAACCTGCTGGCGTCGTCGCTGTTTCTGATCGGCGCGGCGCTGATCTATGGCGTCACTGGCACGCTGAACATGGCCGACCTGGCGCTGAAAATCCCGCTGGTGCCGGAAGCCGATCGCGGCCTGCTGCATGCCGGCGCGGGAATTCTCGCCGTAGCGTTCCTGGCCAAGGCCGGGATGTGGCCGCTGAACTTCTGGCTGGTGCCGGCCTATTCGGCGGCCAGCGCGCCGGTGGCGGCGATGTTCGCGATCATGACCAAGGTCGGCGTGTACACCTTGCTGCGCTTGTGGACCCTGCTGTTTTCCGGGCAGGCCGGGGCGTCGGCGTACTTTGGCGGAGACTGGCTGATCTACGGCGGCATGGCGACCATCGCCTGCGCCGGCGTGGCGATCCTCGCCGCGCAACGGCTGGAACGCCTGGCCAGCCTGAGCATTCTGGTGTCGGCCGGGATCCTGCTGTCGGCCATCGGTTTCGCCCAGCCGAACCTGATCGGTGCGGCGCTGTTCTATCTGGTCAGCTCGACCCTGGCGTTGAGCGCGCTGTTCCTTCTGGCCGAGTTGATCGAGCGCTCCCGTTCGGCCAACGAAATGCCGCTGTTCGACGACGGCGACCTGCTGCCACGGCCGATGGAATCCCTGCAACCGCCCAAAGGCATCAACCTCGATGACGAGCAGAAAGCCGTGGTCGGCCAGGTGATTCCCTGGACCGTGGCGTTCCTCGGCTTGAGCTTCATTGCCTGCGCGCTGCTCATCATCGGCATGCCACCGCTGTCCGGGTTTATCGGCAAACTCAGCCTGCTCAGCGCCCTGCTTAACCCGCTGGGGTTGGGCAATGGCGCTGATGAACCGGTGTCGAATGCGGCGTGGGGCTTGCTGGCGTTGTTGATTCTGTCCGGGCTGGCGTCGCTGATTGCCTTCTCACGCTTGGGCATCCAGCGTTTCTGGACCCCCGAAGAACGGCCGTCACCCTTGCTGCGCCGTTTCGAATGCGTGCCAATCATCGTCCTGCTGGGGCTGAGCGTTGCGCTGACCTTCAAGGCCGAACCCCTGCTGCGCTACACCCAGGCGGCCGCTAATGCGTTGAACAATCCGCAGCAATACGTCATGGCGGTGCTGGGTACGCGTGTGGTGCCGAGCCCGGAAGCCCGTGCGGCGATGCTGGAGGTGCAGCCATGAAGCATCTGTTTCCGGCACCGTGGTTGTCACTGGCGTTGTGGCTGCTGTGGCTGCTGCTGAACCTCTCGCTGAGCCCCGGCAATCTGTTGCTCGGCGCGATGCTGGGGCTCTGCGCGCCGCTGATGATGCGCAAGCTGCGGCCGCTGCCGATCCGAATTCGTCGACCAGGGGTGATCCTGCGCTTGTTCTTTATGGTCGGTCGCGACGTGCTGGTGTCCAACCTCGTCGTCGCCTGGGGCGTGCTCAACGCTGGTCGCCGCCCACCGCGCTCGCGTTTCGTTAAAGTACCGCTGGCTTTGCGCGACGCCAACGGCCTCGCGGCGCTGTCGATGATCTGCACGGTGGTGCCCGGCACCGTCTGGTCGGAACTGGCGCTGGACCGCAGCATCCTGTTGCTGCACGTGTTCGATCTGGACGATGAAGCGCTGTTTATCGAGCACTTCAAGGTGACTTATGAGCGCCCCCTGATGGAGATCTTCGAATGAGCGAATTGCTGTCGAACGCGATCCTGCTGAGCCTGTTCATTTTTTCCCTGGCGATGATTCTGACCCTGATTCGCCTGTTCAAAGGCCCGTCGGCCCAGGACCGGGTTCTGGCGCTGGACTACCTGTACATCATTGCGATGCTGATGATGCTGGCGCTGGGCATTCGTTATGCCAGTGACACTTACTTCGAGGCGGCGCTGCTGATCGCCCTGTTCGGCTTCGTCGGCTCGTTTGCCCTGGCCAAATTCCTGCTGCGTGGCGAGGTGATCGAATGAACACGCAACTGTCTCTGTGGATTGAGATTGCGGTGGCGATCCTGCTGGTGCTTGGCAGCGTGTTTGCGCTGATCGGCGCCATTGGCCTGGTGCGTATGAAGGATTATTTCCAGCGCATGCACCCGCCGGCGCTGGCTTCGACATTGGGGGCGTGGTGTGTGGCGCTGGCGTCGATCATTTACTTTTCGGCGCTCAAGTCCGGGCCGGTGCTGCATGCCTGGCTGATTCCGATCTTGTTGTCGATCACGGTGCCGGTAACAACATTGCTGCTGGCGCGGGCGGCGCTGTTTCGCAAGCGCATGGCGGGGGATGATGTGCCGGCTGAGGTGAGTAGCCGGCGCACGGAAAGCGGGAGTTAGGTTCAGACGTTTTTGTTGATTGGGCGGGCCTCATCGCGAGCAGGCTCGCTCCCACAGTTGATCTCTGTCAGACACAAAATCTGTGTTCACTGAAAATCCAATGTGGGAGCGAGCCTGCTCGCGATGGCTATTACTGCAACGACTCAGATCCAGGCAACTGCCAACAACCCCGCCCCCAACACCACACACAACGGCGAATACGCCCAGGTGTCGAGCCGGGCAAACTTCGAATCCTTGACCTGCTTGAAGAACCCGACCAGATTCGAATCGCCGATCGCCCGGGCAAACATCAGCATCGCAATGGCGCTGATCACCCATTGCAGCGCCCAGTGCTGCACCGTCGGCAAATACAGCCCGACCCGCAGGCACACCAGCATCGCGATCAACAGCAATCCCACCGCGACCAGCAACGTGGCAAACCCCGACGGCTTGAACGCCGGCCTGGGTTCCCCGCCGCCCTCTGGCGATATTCGCGGCACCGCCGCCTCGCTACCCAACTTGCCGCCTGCCGCCCAGTAAAGGTGGATCAGGCTGATCAACAGGAAGATGGCAGCCATCCCTTGCGCGATCATCAGGCTCATATTCAGACATCCAGCGTGAAATGTCGCAGCAGGATGAACCTCCTTGAACGTTTTTGTAAGGGTATTTGTTATCGACGCCGGTAAAGCGCCGCTGAATGAAACTCGCCCGCACTGCTCGCACATAGATGGCCGCGTTGCTTTATCGCTGCGTCGTGTTTTTTGTGAACACAGCAGATCCAATGTGTGAGCGAGCCAGTTCACGAAGGCGGTATCAAACTCATCACTTCAACTCGGCGGAGACTTTATCCGCCACATCCTTCGGCAACCATGCCTGCCAAACCTCTGGGTGCGCCTTCATGAACGCCTCTGCCGCCTGCCGTGGCGGGGTGTGTTTTTCGCTCATTTCGGCCAGTGCCTTGTTCAAGGGTTCGATCGGAAAATCGACCTTGCTGAAGAAATCGGCAATCTGCGGATACTGTTTCTGGAAGGGCGTGGACACGCCGATCGACAGCTTCGAGGCCAGCGAGCGCGTCGGTTTCGGATTGGGATTGTCAGCGTCCGTCAGGGTTTTCCAGGCTTCGGCATCAAAGGGCGGTTCCTCCAGCTGAATCAGCTTGAAGCGCCCAAGCAACGGCGTCGGTGACCAGTAATAAAACAGCACCGGCTTGCCACGACGGATCGACGAACTGATCTCTGCATCCAGCGCCGCCCCGGAACCGCTACGGAAATTCACATAGCTGTCGTTCAGGCCATAGGCGGTGAGTTTCTGCTTGTTCACCACTTCCGATGTCCAGCCAATCGGGCTGTTGAGGAAGCGTCCCTTGCCCGGGCTTTCCGGATCGCTGAACACGTCCTTGTACTTGGGCAGGTCGCTGACACTTCGCAAACCCGGGGCCAGCGGCTTGATACCTTTGGCCGGGTCGCCCTTGATCACATATTCGGGCACCCACCAGCCTTCAGTCGCGCCCTTGACCGTATCGCCCAGGCTCACGACTTTGCCCTCGGCTTCAGCTTTGACCCAGACCGGACTGCGACCGGCCCACTCTTCGCCAATGACCTGAATGTCATTGTTGGCCAAGGCGGTTTCCAGGGTGATGGTGGTCCCGGGCAAGGTGTCGGTCGGCAGGCCGTAGCCCTTCTCGACGATGATCCGCAGGATGTCGGTGATCAGGCTGCCGCTTTCCCAGTTCAGGTCGGCGAAGTGAATCGGCGCCTGGGCAGCGGATACCGGAACGGGTGAACTCAACACACCCAACGTGGCCAGGGCAACGGCCAGCAACCGTCGAAATCCTTTCATGCTTTTGCACCTCGTGCTGTTCACAGCAATAGCAGGATGGCCTGACAGAAGACCGCAAGCCTCTGAATACTCAGTCAACTGACTGTAGTAGAGGTTCCTGCTTTCGAGAGGGCATGAATTACTTTTCGGAAGTTTCCTGCAAGCTTGCCAGCTCTCTTCTTACCATGCTGGCGTACGCCGCCGGGCGCAGCGTGTAGATCTGTGACGCCACCCAATTCAGCCAGCCTCCCTGCAGAACAGCCTTCTGCTCGAACAGTCGCCGGGCTTCGACTTGCGCACTGGCCTGGTTCTGTTCGTGGAAATCGGCGCGGGCCAGGGTCATTACTCGCTGGCCTTGAACGTCACCAGTTCGCCCTTGCGCCACTTGGCGGCTTTGGCGGTTACGGCTTTCAGGGTTTTGGTCAGGCCTTCCTGCAACTGCTGGTGGGCGGCGAAGACCATCACCACGCTATGACCTTCCTTGAACACAATCGCGTGACCGTCTGCGGTGGTGACAAAGGCGTAATCGCCCAGCCCGTACACCGTCAGTTTGATTTCACGGAACTTGATGTCGAGCTTGCCGCCTTCACGACTGGGCAATACCGAAGCACTGAAATGATCACCGACCTTGAGCTTGAGCCCTGGCTTGTCATCGACCACCAACGCCTCTTCGGTGTCGATCTCGGCAATGTAAATGCCTTCAGCGTTCTGTTCGGTGATGTAAACGAAACGTGACTGGAACTGTTTAACCAGCTTTGCGCGCAAATCACCCAGCACGAACAAAGCATGCATATCGAGATTACTTACTGCCAAGGAAACATCCCCACATCTGAAATTGATGCCGCACGCAGAAAAAGCGCACAGCAGAAAAAAGCGGCCATGCCGAAGTTTTACCGTAAGACCCGAATTGAAATCCTGAGCCGAGCAGAGTGCTCATGCCTCGCGAGGACAGTGAGATTACTGGAATACCCCTCGCGCCGTCCTCTGTGAAAGTCGTCAGGTGTTGAAGGAAAACGCCCTTCTTGCAGCCAGAGGAAACCGGATTACCAACTTTAGGGAAGTTTCTCTCTAAAAAAAGCACTTTTCCGACATATCGCCAGTAAAAAATTGCTTTAGATGAACACCATTCGCCAACCGGTGTTGGTGATTCTAGAGCAGCCATGCTCACCGAGACTACCCAAAACGACGTACACACGTCGGTAAAACAATGAAAAGGACTTCACATGTGCACCATGACTCACTTCGCTTCCTCGCAGGCAACGCGCGCAAACAGCTCCGCCCCCTTGCACCCGGCGATGTACCAGCCCCATGAGTTGCAGCCTGAAAGCCTTCTGCTGCCGCGCTTTCAGGTCGTGCTGGCGGGCAGTTCCTTCTTCCATATCAAGGAAATTTCCACGGGTCGTGTAAGAGGTTTCCGTGGCTGCCATAACGAAGCCTGCGCCCTCGCCCGCTCATTCGAGCTACGCGGCTGACGCCCTCGTCTGTCTTCATGCCTATAGACGTTTCGTCACACCGGCGACTTAACTCAGCCGCCGGCAGGCAACTGCTGCCATACTGCCCGACCAATGAAATCCGTCCCCAGGACGGACGGCGTTCAATACAACAACATATTTCCAAGGGAAGGCAGCTACGTGACGGAATTTGATATCGGTGAATTTTTTATCCGGGGCGAAGCCAGAGAGGTCGAAGGCGAATTCCAGGCAGTCATTGTCATGCGTGCCAAACCTCCCTTGACCGCGGTGACGTATCACCAGGTCGAGAAGGATCGCTGGTTCAAAACCTCGGACGTCGCTGCCATCGCCGCCAAAGAAGCTGCCCAGGCTCTGAAAACTGCTGTCGATAACGGTGCATTGAAAGCCTGATCGTCGGATTTGCCGTCTATGCTCTCTCCTGCTTTCCAACACCGCTTTCGAACTCCTGACGCGCGGCCCCCTCAGATGCAATGAAGCCGCACCTCAGATCGCGACCGCAAGGAGATAAAGATGGATTCACCTACACACGACTTGAAAGGCTTGTTCGACCAGCTCGGCCTGAACTCCAGCGAGAAAGCCATCGACGATTTCATCGCCCGCCATTCGCCTTTGGCCGACGACAAGAAATTGATCGATGCCGAGTTCTGGACGCCGCAACAAGCCGGCTTCCTCAAAGAACAATTACGTGAAGACGCCGATTGGGCGCGGGTGGTCGATGACCTGAACCTGCGTATGCATCAGGTTCACTAGCTCGGCTGTCTTGCGTCAACAATAACCTGTGGCGAGGGAGCTTGCTCCCGCTGGACCGCGCAGCAGTCCCATCTTCGGGCCGCTTCGCAGCCCAACGGGAGCAAGCTCCCTCGCCACAGTTCAGTGTCAGGCTCGCTCACCGGTTATCAGGCTTCTAGCGAGGACTCTCGGGTTTATAACCCAACCGCAACCCACCCCAATGCCGCCCCTTGACCATGATCGGCACCGAGAGGTCGTGCATCAGTTCGCCCGTGTCGCGGGTGTAGGTCTGCAACAACACCGGCTGTTGATGGCTGCCGCAGCGGATGCCGGTGCGGTCGGCGAATTTGCGTTTGGTGCGATTTTGCACCGTATCAACCTGCGCATCGCCAGTCAGCGGCTGACTGAAAATTTTGTTATGGGTCGGCACGTAACCCTGCTGGGTGCAGGCGATGGCAAACACCAGACCTTCATGACGCGGCAGCAACGGTTCCTGGATGACCGGCAAAACCTGATCGGTGTAGCGATCAAAGCGGGTCTGAAACTTGGCCGGGCTGGTGTTGGGGATCGGCTGGTAACTGCGATCGAACAGGTCATCGAGGCTGACCCGACCCTGATCGATATCCGCTTCGAAACGCGCGGCAATCTGGCTGGCGCCTTCGCGGGCCAGGTCATAAATCCGTTGGTGGTAGTCATCCAGTCCGACTTCGGCGAGACGCTCGCTGATGGTTTCGGCCTGACCTTCCATTTGCACCGCCGCCTGGGCCAGTCGCTGGGTCTGTTGGTCACTGACCGCCAGGTCACTGCGCATTTGTTCGATGGCGTGGAACAGGCTGTCGAGTTGCTCGCGGTTGGTGTCCGCGCCCTTGGCGATTTCTCCGACCTGACTCTCGACGCCAGCGGCCAGGCGCGCAATGTTTTCCAGGTGCTGGCCAGTGTGCTCGACCTGCTGGACACCGATGTCGAGGTCGCTGGACAGTTGGCGGATCTGCTCCACCACTTGCGCCGTGCGTTGCTGGATATCGGCGACCATCTCCCCGACTTCACCAGTCGCCGTCGCCGTGCGCGCCGCCAGACCGCGAACCTCATCCGCCACCACCGCAAATCCACGACCGTGCTCCCCGGCCCGGGCCGCTTCGATCGCGGCGTTCAACGCCAGCAAGTTGGTCTGGCTGGCGATGGACTGAATCACCAACGTGACCCGCTGGATATCGTCACTGCGCAGGCTCAGGGCCTCGATCAGTTCGCGGCTGTTACTGGCGCGCTGACTGAGCTGATGCATGCGGCTGATGGACTTGATCAGTTCCGTGCGCCCGGCTGCGCTGCTCTGATGAGCTTCGCTGGCGGCACTGAGGGCTTCGCGGCTAAGTGTCGAGGTGGCTTTTTCGGTCGCGATCATCACTTCGGCGTTGCTGACGATTCGCGCCGCCGCGTCGAGTTGCGATTGCAGTTTGTCCGCCAGTTGCTTGACCGAAAAGGCGACGCCTGCGGCCGACAAGGCGTTATGACTGGTGGTGTAGGAAAGATCGCGAGTCAACTCGGCGATGGCGCTGGCGCCGTCGACAGCCGTTGCTTCGGGAGTGGCGCGCGTGCGCAGTCGAGGCAGCCAGATCACCAGCACCGCCAGTGGCAGGCAAAGGTAAAGCGACCAGCCACCCAGCGCCATGCCGCACAGCAAGAGCATCAGGGCGACGCTTTGCAGGGTTGGCGTCAGCCAAGGGTTTTTCGGCAAAAACACTGGTGCAGGCACTGCCGCAACCAGAGATCCGTCTCTCGTCATCTTCGTCACCCCATGAACCTTCTAATTGTTGTGCATGCATTAAACGCCACTACAGGGCCATTATCTATGGTCCATTAGTAGTGGGCGTTGCAGCAGATCAATAGAAGTGCTTGAGGTTTTCGCAGACAGCAAAAAGCATCGCGGGCAAGCCTCACTCCAGGTTCATCGTGAACCGTGGGAGCGGGATTGCCCGCGATGCGGGGCGCTACGAAATCAGGCCTGACGCTGGTGCTTGTCGATCTGTTCGTGACGCTCTTGAGCTTCGATGCAGTACTTGGTGGTCGGGCTGATCAGCAGGCGTTTCAGGCCGATGGCCTCGCCGCTGTCGTCGCACCAGCCGAAGCTGTCTTCTTTGATGCGTTCCAGAGCCTGTTCCAACTGAGGCAGCATGCGCTGGTCGCGATCGATCGCGTTCACCAGCCAGGTGCGCTCTTCTTCAACAGAAGCAGCGTCGGCCGGATCGGCTGGGGTGTCCAGGCTCTCGATGGCGATGCGGTTCTGTTCGATGCGCTCATGGGTTTCGACTTTCATGTTCTGCAACAGCTCGGAGAAGAAAGCATGTTGCTCGGCATTCATGTAGTCATCCGCCGGCATGGCCAGCAACTTGTCCTTTGTCATTGATATCTCTATAAAAAAACGTGCATTAAGGCGAATTAGGGAGCGTTCCGGCGGACCAGGTCTGGCCGTCGCAAAGGCGCCGTTTATTCCAAGCGCCACCCGGCACTCAATTTACGAGGGCCGGCAGTCTAAGGCCGACTTGAGGCCTCAGCAACTGAAAAGACAGCGAATTTGTCCGACAAAGCCCGGAAAGTGCTCTATGGCAGTCTTTGCGGTGGTTATCGGAGTGCGTTTATAGCAAGAAATTCAATCGAGCGGCTGTATAGAGAAGACAAACGGCTGCGCCACGCGGGTCAGGCGTGGCGCATTGGCTGTCTGTTCTACGACTCAGCGCTTGAGTTTACGCTTGTTGCGGTATTGGTCGATCACCACCGCTACCACAATAATCAGTCCCTTGATGATGTCCTGAATATACGCATCAACCCCGACAAAGGTAAACCCGCTGGCCATCACCCCGAGAATCAACGCGCCGATCACGGTGCCGGTGATGCGCCCGACGCCACCGGCCAGGCTGGTGCCGCCGATCACCGCCGCGGCAATCGCGTCCAGCTCATAAGACATGCCCATCCCCGCCTGCCCGGTCGCGGCACGTGCCGAGGCCACCACTCCCGCCAGGCCGGCCAGCAAACCGGCGATGCTGTAGACGATCACCAGATGACGCTTGACGTTGATCCCCGAAGTGCGCGCCGCCTGCATGTTGCCGCCGATGGCGTAGGTGTACTTGCCGTACTTGGTGTAGCGCAGGGCTATGTGAAAGATCACCGCGACCACCAGGAAAATGATCACCGGCATGGCGCCATGCCCGATGGCCGTGTAGGAATCCGAGAGCATGCTCACCGGCTGACCTTCGGTGTAGTAACGCGCCAGGCCACGGGCTGAGACCATCATGCCGAGGGTGGCAATGAACGGCGGAATGCCGGTGATGGCAATGATGCTGCCGTTGATCGCGCCCGCCAGCAGTCCTACGCCGAGCCCGACGATCACCGGTATCCATACCGGCAAGTCAGTCAGTGACGGAAACACCGCACGGGAGAAGTCCGAAGTCTGCGCCAGGCTGGCCGCGATCATCGCCGACAGCGCCAGCACCGAACCGGAGGACAGGTCGATACCGGTGGTGATGATTACCTGGGTCACGCCAATCGCGAGCAGGCCGATGATCGACACTTGCAGGATCATCAGCACCAGGCGCTGGGAGTTCATCAGGAAGCTCTGGTCGCGCACGATCCAGCCGAACACTTCGAAGACCAGGCCGATACCAATCAGCACCAGGAAAATACTTAACTCGGTCGGAAAGCGCCGGCGACTCTTGACCGGTGCCGTTGCTGGCTTGTTTTCCAGAATTGCGTTCATAACCCACCCTTTAAATAAAATGCATGTGGCGAGAGAGCTTGTTCGTGGCGAGGGGATTTATCCCCGTTGGACTGCGCAGCAGTCCCATTCTTTTGGGGCCGCTTCGCAGCCCAACGGGGATAAATCCCCTCGCCACAGAATCCCTGATCACCACTGAACTCAGCTCACCCCTGGACTCTGCTCACCCTTGATTCAATGGCGTACGGACATACCCGAGGCCAGTTGCATGACTCGTTCCTGGGTCGCTTCGCTGCGGTCGAGGGTGCCCATCAGGTCGCCCTCGTGCATGACCATCACCCGGTCGCTCATGCCGAGCACTTCCGGCAGTTCCGAAGAAATCATGATCACTGCCATGCCTTCGCTGGCGAGGTAGGAAATGAGCCGGTAGATCTCGGCCTTGGCGCCGACATCGATGCCGCGGGTCGGCTCGTCGAGGATCAGGATCCGTGGATTGGTCATCAGCCAGCGCGCCAGCAAGGCTTTCTGCTGGTTACCGCCGGACAAGGTGTCGATGCACTGCTCCAGCGACGGGGTTTTCACCCGCAGTTTCTTGCACATGTCTTCACACAACACGCGCAAGGCTTTCTGCTGGATGAAGCCGTGGCCGGCGTAATGCGGCAGCACTGCCATCTCCATGTTCTCCAGCACCGACAGGCACGGGAACAGGCCGCTGAGCTTGCGATCCTCGGTCAGCAGCGCGAAGCCCTTCTCGATCGCCATGTGCGGATCGCTGATGCGCACCACTTCGCCGTCGAGGCGAATCTCGCCACCGTCGCTAGGAGTGATGCCGAAAATCGCTTCGGCAACGTTGGTGCGACCCGAGCCCATCAGCCCGGCGATGCCAAGAATCTCGCCCGCATGCAAGTCGAAGGACACGCCTTTGAAAATCCCCTCCAGCTTGAGGTCGCGCACCGACAGCAACAGATCGCCGATGGGTTTTTCACGCACCGGAAACAACTGGCTCAACTCGCGGCCGACCATCATCGAAATCAGGCTGTCGCCGTCCATGCTGTCGGCCCGTTGCAGGCCGATGTAGGCGCCGTCACGAAACACCGCCACTTCATCGGCGATGGCGAACACTTCGTTCATTTTGTGAGTGATGTAGATGATGCCTTTGCCCTGGCTCTTGAGGTCGGCAATGATCGAGAACAGGTGCGCGACTTCCTTGTCGGTAATGGCCGAGGTCGGTTCGTCCATGATCAGGATGTCGGAGTCGTAGGACACGGCCTTGGCGATCTCGACCATCTGCCGTTCGGCGATGCTCAGGTTGCCGACCTGCTCCTCCGGGTCGAGGTTGATCCGCAGGCGTTCGAGCAATTTCGCGGTGCAGCGGTGCATCTCGCGATGGTCGATCATGTGCAGGCTGTTGAGCTGCTCGCGGCCGATCCAGATGTTCTCGGCGATGCTCATGTGCGGCATCAGGTTGAGTTCCTGGTGGATCATCGCGATCCCGGCCTGGAGCGCGGCCAGCGGCGTGTCGAACACCACCGGTTTGCCCCGAAGGCGCAGTTCGCCTGCGTCCGGCTGGTAGATGCCGGCGATGATTTTCATCAGGGTCGATTTGCCCGCGCCGTTCTCGCCCATCAGCGCCAGCACGGAGCCGGGGCGAACCCGCAGCTGCACGTCGGACAACGCCACCACACCGGGAAAACCCTTGCTGACGTTGATGATCTCCAGCAGGTACGGCTCATCGACAAGTGTTGCGGTTGGCTGGATACCCACCAACGGGGTGCTTGAAGCAGTCGCTGAAGCGAACATGATCAGGTACTCCATCAGCAAGGTCGCGGTGGCGACCTTGCGTGCTTATTGTTGTTATGGGGCGGACGAGCTATTTGAACGTGTCGACGTTTTGCGGAGTGATCAAGCGATATGGCACCCATACGGCCTGTTCAACCGGCTCGTTTTTGGCCATTTTCACTGCCGTGTCAATGGAGCCGTCGGCCTGACCTTTCGCGTCCTGGAACACTGAAACCGCCAGGCTGCCTTTCTTGATCGCGTTCAAGCCGTCCGGCGTACCGTCGACACCGGCGATCAGCACACTGCCCTTGTCGACGCCGGCCTGTTGCAGGGCCATCGCGGCACCAATGGCCATTTCGTCGTTGTTGGCCACGACCGCATCGAACTTGCGGCCCTGGGTCAGCCAATCGTTGACCAGGGTCATGCCTTTATCCCGCAGCCAGGTGCCGGTCTGTTCTTGTTCGATCTTGATGTTCGGGTATTTGGCCAGCACCTCTTTGACGCCTTTGGTGCGGTTAGTGGTGGAGTTGTTCGCAAGGTCGCCCAACAGAATCACGATATCGCCCTTGCCGCCCATCTTGTCGGCCAGGTATTGCATCTGCATTTCACCGGCTTCGAGGTCGTTGGAGGCCACCGTGACCACGCCTTTGGGCAGCTTCAGGTCATCGGGGCGACGGTTGACGTAGACCAGCGGGATGCCGGCCTTGACGGCGGCTTCGGTGATTTTCTTGGTGGCGGCGGTGTCCACCGGGTTAACCACGATGGCATCGACTTTCTGGCTGATGAAGCTTTCGACCTGGCTCAACTGCTTGACCACGTCGCTGCGGGCGTCTTCGAACTGCAACTGCACGCCGTCGGGATAGGACTTGGCTTTCTTGTCCATGGATTCGCGCAGGTAGGTCAGCCAGGTGTCATCGAACTGGGACATGCTGACGCCGATCTTCATGTCGGCGAGGGCAGCGCCACTGGCGAACATCAGGGACAAGGCCAGTGAGGCAAAACGGATCTTGGTCTTCATGAAAAGTCTTTCTCCACATTCTTGTTGGTTTTATGGATGAGGCGTGACGATTTTCAGTAAGCAGGCAAGCGGGAGAGCTGAGAAAACGAGCGAGAGGCAGTTCGCTGGAAATGACTTTATTGGAATATTATTTCTATATCAACTCATTTTAGAATTTTATTCTGATTTTGTTCCATGGCTCTCAAACGGGCTCAATTCCACCACCTTACGCCGTTCGAAACTCAACCGCGCAGCGTCTAGAACGCGGGTGGTCGCCAGTGCATCACGGGCCTCCACAGGCAGTGGGCCACCGCTCTGTAACGCGGTTTGTAGCTGCAAATAGAACTGGTTCCAGCACCCGCGCTCCGAGGGAACCCGCTCGCGCACTTCGCCCTGTTCGAACCAGCCCCAGCGCCGATGCTCTTCTACGCCCCAGCGCTCACCCTCGGATTTCGGCGAGAGCCCGGCGAGCGCTGAAGCTTCCTGCCCGTCCAGGCCATCGACGCTGTAACAACCTTGGGTGCCCGTCACGCGAAAACGCGGGCCGGGGGTGTTTTGCAGGCAACTGCCGCCCAGGCGCGAGATCACTCCGTTGGCGTGGGTCAGGGACACAAAGAAGCCGTTGTCGAAGGCCTGGTCTTTTTCCAGGTAATCCAGTTCGGCGTACACCCGGGTCACCGGGCCGAACAGCAGCAACGCCTGATCCACCAGGTGGCTGCCCAAATCGCGCAGGAAGCCGCCGCCACTGCCGTTGTTCACCGACTGCGGCGAGTAACGCTCGATCCGTGATTCGAAACGGGTGATGGGGCCCAGGGCGCCGGACTCGACGAGTTTGCGCACGGTGAGGAAGTCCGAGTCCCAGCGGCGGTTCTGGTAGACGCTGAGTTGTACGCCCTGGCGCTCGGCCATGGTGATCAGGGTCTGGGCTTGCTGCGCATCGGCGGCGAACGGTTTGTCGCTGACCACCGCCACACCGTGCTCGATGCCATCGAGCACCAGTGCCGGACGGCCCTTGAGCGGCGTGGACACCACCAGCACATCGATCCCGGCCTCCACCAGTTGGCCGATGCTGTCGAAGGCCGGTACGCTCGGGTGCTCAGTCGCCAGCAGTTGTCGGCGTTCCGGGGAGCGAGTGACCACGCCCACGAACGTCGTTGCTGGGAGGCTGCTGATCAGCGGAGCATGGAAAAACCGGCCGCCGTGGCCGTAGCCGACAAGTCCGATGCGCATGAAAATGTTCTCCTTATAAATAGCTGCCGGATGTACACGCCCCCTGTGGGAGCGAGCCTGCTCGCGATAGCGGAGTGTCAGTCGACATTAATATTGAATGTGCTGGCGCTATCGCGAGCAGGCTCGCTCCCACAGGGGACGGTGCTCAACCGTAGAAGTGGGGGCGGTCAGGGAGTGCGACTTTTACGATCTGGCCGCTGTTTTGGGCTTCGATGCAGGCGTCGGCAGCTACTGCGGCGGCGAAGCCGTCCCATGCCGACGGACCGCCCACTTGCCCGGCACGCACGCCGTCGATGAACGCCTGCAACTCAACGTCGTAGGCGGCAATGAAGCGATCCTTCCAGTCCATCAAAATCGCGTTGGACAGCTTCGCCCCGCTGCGCAGTTGCACCTGCGAAGGCTCCGGCAGTTTGGCGATGCCGGTCTCCCCCACCACTTCGCACTGAATGTCGTAGCCGTATTGGCAATTGACGAACACTTCCACGTCGATGCGCGTGCCTTTGGCGGTTTCCAGCAGCACGATTTGCGGGTCTTTCAAATGTGCGAGGGCCTTGCTGCTCTTGCGCGGAAACACCACTTGCACCGACACGTAATCGTCGTCGAGCAACCAGCGCAGTACGTCGAGTTCATGGATCAGCGTGTCGGTGATGGCCATGTCGGTCTTGTAATTCTCGCCCACGGTCGGGTTGCGATGGGCGCAGTGGAGCATCAGCGGTTCGCCGATCTGGCCGCTGTCGATCACCGCTTTGAGGGCGCGATACCCTTCGTCATAGGGGCGCATGAAACCCACTTGGACCAGGCGCTTGCCGTGGGCCACTTCGGCCTCGACGATGTTGCGGCAGCCTTCAGCGGTGACGGCCAGCGGCTTCTCGCAGAACACCGGTTTACCCGCCGCAATCGCCGCCAATACAAACGCTTCGTGGCTCGGCCCCCAGGAGGTGACGAGGATCGCTTCGACTTCTGGCGCGTTGATCAGCGCCAGGCCGTCCGGGTAGACCTCGGCGGTCAGCTTCAGGTCGGCAACGACCTTGACCGCTTGCTGCAAATTGATGTCGGTGACAGCGACCACCTGGCTGTTGAGCAAGGTCTGGCTGCAACGACGAATGTGGTCCTGGCCGATGGCCCCGGTGCCGATGACGCCTAACTTTAATGACATGTAAGGACTCCTTGGTGTTCGATTCAGGGCAATCAGTACTGACGGGCCTTGGCCAGTCGTTCATTCAGGGTCTTGGCCACCGCGTTGGTGCGGGCGCTGGTGGAGACTTGCGCCACGCCGACCCGCCACCACGACAGGTAGCCATGAATCATGGTTTTGGGCAGGACCTTGATGTCGATCAGCGTCGACACGGTCTGCAAGCGCGCATCCGCCAGCGCGGATTTCAGCTCGTCAGCGGTGTTCACTTTGTAAGTCTTGCAGCCATAGGCCGCCGCACTCATGGCGAAATCCACCGGCACAAAACCACCATCGAGCTTGCCGGTGTCCGGATTGCGGAAACGGAATTCGGTGCCGAAGCTGTCCATGCCGTTGCCCATCTGCAAGTTGTTGATACAGCCGAAGGTCATGTTGTCCAGCAGCACCACATTGATCTTGCGTCGCTCCTGGATCGAGGTCGCCAGTTCCGAGTGCAGCATCATGTAAGAGCCGTCGCCGACCAGCGCATAGACCTCGCGCTCGGGTTCGGCGAGCTTCACGCCCAGTGCGGCGTTGACCTCGTAACCCATGCAGGAATAACCGTATTCGACGTGATAGGTGTTCACGCCCTTGCTGCGCCAGCTGCGCTGCAAGTCACCGGGCAGACTGCCGGCGGCGGCGACGATCACGGCGTCATCGTCGAGGGTTTCGTTGAGCACGCCGAGCACGCGGCTCTGGGTCAGGCAGGAGCCAGTCAGCTCGATGAATTCACGCAGGACCGCCGGGTCCATGTGGTCGTTGATTTCCGGGGAGAAGTCTTGGGTCTGGTACTCGACCTGATAGAGACGATCGACCTCCTCGTCCAGTTGCGCCTTGGCCTGGCGCGGTTGATCGCCCCACGCGGAACGGTAATCGCCCAAGGCATCGGTCAAGGCCTGCAAACCGGCTTTCGCATCCGCCAGCAGTTGCACGCCATCCAGTTTCAGGGCATCGCACGGGCTGATGTTGAGGTTGAGAAATTGCACGTCCGGATGCTGAAACAGAGATTTCGACGCGGTGGTGAAATCGCTGTAGCGGGTGCCGATGCCGATGATCAGGTCCGCCTCTTTGGCCAGCAGATTCGCCGCCAAACAACCGGTTTCGCCAATTCCGCCGACGTTCAACGGATGGCTGGACACCACCGCACTCTTGCCGGCCTGGGTTTCAGCGAAGGGAATATCGAAACGCTCGGCAAACGCCTGCAACGCTTCGTTGGCACCGGAATAACGAACCCCGCCACCGCAGATGATCAGCGGTTTGCGCTTGCCTTTGAACAGCGCCAAGGCATCGCCGAGCATCGCTTCGGTGGCCGGACGACGCTCGATGCGGTGCACGCGTTTTTGCAGAAAGTAATCAGGATAGTCGTAGGCCTCGCCTTGCACGTCTTGCGGCAAGGCCAGGGTCACGGCGCCGGTTTCGGCAGGGTCGGTGAGCACGCGCATGGCGTGGATCGCCGCGGTCATCAACTGCTCGGGGCGGTTGATGCGGTCCCAGTATTTGCTCACGGCCTTGAACGCGTCGTTGGTGCTGATGCTCAAGTCGTGGAACTGTTCGATCTGTTGCAGCACCGGGTCCGGCTGGCGGCAGGCGTAGACATCACCGGGCAACAACAGCAAGGGAATACGGTTGGCGGTGGCCGTCGCGGCGGCGGTCAGCATGTTCGCCGCGCCCGGGCCGACGGATGAGGAGCAGGCGTAGATCTTGCGCCGCAGGTGTTGCTTGGCGAAACCGATGGCGGCATGGGCCATGCCTTGCTCGTTGCGGCCCTGATGGACGATCAGGTCGCCGCTGTCCTGCTCCAGGGCTTGCCCCAGGCCCAGCACGTTGCCGTGGCCGAAAATGGTAAAGATCCCGGCGACGAATTTGCTCTGGACGCCATCGACCTCGATGTACTGGTTATCGAGGAATTTCACCAGGGCCTGGGCCATGGTCAGTCTTGTTGTGGTCATGCGGCACCTTCCTTTGAAGCTGAATCCGGTGTGTGCTGTGAAATGCGATCACTGTGGGAGCGAGCCTGCTCGCGATGGCGGTGTTTCAGGCGACATTAATTTTGCATGTGCCGCCGTCATCGCGAGCAGGCTCGCTCCCACAGTTGATCTCCATCAATTCGAATACGATGTCAGGCCTGGGATTTGTTCAGGTGATCCATGCTTGCGCCGATGGCCTGCTGGATATTGGCCAGGCCATGGACGCTGTCGGCAAACGGTTCGAACGACAGGTAGCCGCTGTAACCGCTGCTGAGCAAGGTGTCGATCTGCGCGGCGTTGCCAAGAATGTCGCCCTCGCCCACCAGCACGCGATGGCCGTCGCGAATGGTCGCCAGCGGCACCTCGGCATCCTCCACGCCAGAGATGTGCACCAGCCCGGTCAACTCGGGAAAAAACTCGGACTCGCCGGCAAGGTGATGGTGAAAGGTGTCGTGAACCAGCCGGAACACATCCAGCCCACCGACAGCCTTGATCGCCTCCACCGCCGTGCGCTTGAGGCGCAGTGAGCATTCTTCAAACCCCAGCGGCTCGATGAAACCGAGAATGCCGTGATCACGCAGGATCGGCGCCAGTTCACTCAACGCGGTGCGCAAGCCGGCGGCGCGTTCGGCTTCGTTGCGCGTATCGGTACGATCATTCAGCGGACACATGACCAAACCCTGCGCGCCGCAATCCCGGGCATAAGCCGCCAGTTTCAAGGCCTGAACCCGGCGCTCGTCACTCCACACATCAAACGGATACAGCGCGTTGATCGACAGCACGGTGATGCCTTGGGCCACGCACAATTCACGGACATGCTCGGCCGAAGTACCGTCTTCGATCTCGACGCCTTTAAGGTCGTTACGAATCTCGATGGCATCGGCCTTGAGGGCCACCGCCAGGTCGATGAACGCGGGCAGTGACAAACGTGGGGCGACCATACGGTTCAGGGCGAAACGCAGGGGCTTGCTCATTATTGTTGTTCTCCGCACAGGTGAATTATTTGGCTGTCGGCATGCTGAACTCAGGGCCCTTGGCGATGCTGTCGGGCCAGCGCTGCATCACGCTTTTGTAGCGGCTGTAGAAGCGAATGCCTTCCTCGCCATAGGCGTGATGATCACCAAACAGCGAGCGCTTCCAGCCACCGAACGAGTGCCAGGCCATGGGCACCGGAATCGGCACGTTGATGCCGACCATGCCGACCTTGATGGTGCGAGCAAACGCGCGGGCGATGCCGCCGTCGCTGGTGAAACACGACACGCCGTTGCCGAATTCGTGGGCGTTGATCAAAGCGACGGCGCTGGCGAAATCCGGGACGCGGACGATGCCCAGCACCGGGCCGAAGATCTCTTGCTGATAGATGCTCATTTCGGTGGTCACGTTATCGAACAGCGTCGCGCCGACGAAGAAGCCGTTCTCCGCGCCCGGCACCTTGAACCCGCGACCGTCGACAATCAGCTGCGCGCCTTGGGCCACGCCTTCATCTATGAAGCCTTCGACCTTGGCCTTGTGTTCGGCCGTCACCAACGGCCCCATGTCGCTGTCGCCCTGCATGCCATTGCCAACCTTGAGCTGATCGATGCGCGGCAGCAGCTTGGCAATCAACTGGTCGCCAACATCGCCCACCGCAACGGCAATCGAGATCGCCATGCAGCGCTCGCCCGCCGAACCGAAAGCCGCGCCGATCAAGGCGTCTGCGGCCTGATCCAGATCCGCATCGGGCATGACGATCATGTGATTCTTCGCACCGCCCAGCGCCTGAACCCGCTTGCCGCGCGAGGTGGCTTGCTGGTGAATGTACTCGGCAATCGGCGTCGAGCCGACAAAGGAAATCGCCTCGATGTCCGGATGTTGCAGCAGCGCATCGACGGCGGTCTTGTCGCCCTGGACCACGCTGAACACGCCGTCCGGCAACCCGGCTTCGGTCAGCAAGCGGGCCATCAGCAAACTGGCGGACGGGTCGCGCTCGGAGGTTTTGAGGATGAAGCAGTTACCGGTGACCAACGCCAGCGGGATCATCCACAGCGGCACCATCACCGGGAAATTGAACGGCGTGACGCCGGCGCACACGCCCAGTGGCTGGCGCAGGTTCCAGTTGTCGATGCCGCCGCCGATGTTGTCGCTGAACTCGGTTTTCAGCAGGCTCGGCGCACCGCAGGCGTATTCAACGATTTCGATGCCACGGGTGACTTCGCCCTTTGCGTCGGAGAATACCTTGCCGTGTTCGCGGCTGATGATTTCCGCCAGTTCATCGTGATGACGGTCGAGCAGTTCCTTGAACTTGAACATCACCCGCGAACGGCGCAAGGACGATTGCTCGGACCAGGCCGGGAATGCTTTCAGGGCCGAGGCAACGGCGTCATCGACGGTTTTCTGACTGGCCAGCCCGACGCGCGCTTGCACCTCGCCGGTCGCCGGGTTGAAGACATTGCTGAACCGCTCGCTGCCGCTGTCTTGCACTTGACCGTCGAGGTAATGGCCGATGACCGGGGCGTTGCTCATTGTTCTTGTTCTCCGTGCAGAAAGTGAAATCAGAGGTCGAGCAGCCAACTGTGCTGCGGATCGTTATGGAACTGCCAGACGCGTTTCGGGCCGGCCATCACGTTCAGGTAATACGACTCGTAGCCATACGGCACGCTGACCGGGTGATAGCCCTTGGGCACGACCACGAGGTCGCTGTTTTCCACGGCCATGGCTTGATCGATGCTGCGGTCGTCGGTGTAGACGCGCTGGAACACGAAGCCCTGGGGCGGGTTGATCTGGTGGTAATAGGTTTCTTCGAGAAAGCTCTGGTGCGGCAGGTCGTCGGTGTCGTGTTTGTGCGGCGGATAGCTCGACGAGTGTCCCGACGGCGTGCGCACTTCCACCACCAGCAGCGAATGGGCGGGCTCGGTATCCGGCAAGATGTCGCAGACGTAACGGGTGTTGGCACCCTTGCCGCGCACGCTGCGCTTCATGGTGTCGGGTTTGATCAGACGGGGGCCGAGGCCCTTTTCGGCTGAGCCCGGGGCGGCGCAGACGGCGATCTGCACATCGCTCAGCGCAACGACTTGCGCCTGACTGCCCGGCGGCAAATAAGCAGCGAACGGCGATTTGTCTTCGAACACCGACTGGCGATCGCCGAGGTTGTCCCAGTCGAAGGCGCCCTGCCCCGGCGCTTCGCCCTTGATGCTGATCCGGCCGCTGAGCAGCACCAGGCACAGTTCTTTATCACCCGCCGCCACCGGCAAGGTTTCGCCCAGGCTCAAGCGGTATGCGGCGAAGCCGACGTATTCCAGTTCACCCTCGCCCAACTCGACCATGGTCCGGCCACGGGCGTTGCTTTTGACCAGCAGGCTCATAAGGCAATCCTCTCGTCGAGCAACGCACGCAGGGTGTCGTAGCCCTTTTTCGCGTAGACGTAGCTCGGGGCCACGGCCGGGTCTTGCTCGGCCTCGACCACCAGCCAGCCGTGGTAATCGTTGGCCAGCAACACATCGAGCAGCGCGGCAAAGTCGATGTCACCATCGCCGGGCACGGTGAAAGTGCCGTTGATGATGCAGTCCGGAAAGCTCCACAGATTGTTGCGCGCCAGTTGCACCACCGGTTTGCGCACGTCCTTGAAATGCACGTGGCAGATGCGTTCGATGTGTTTGCGCAGCACCTGCAACGGCTCGCCACCACCCATATAGCAATGGCCCGAATCGAACAGCAGACCGACTTCGCTGCCGGTCAGCGCCATCAGCTTGTCGATGTCGGCCGGGGATTCGACGTAAGCGCCCATGTGGTGGTGATACGCCAGGCGCACGCCTTGGGACAGGGTGAAACGTGCCAGTTCGGTGAGCTTGTCGGCGTATTCCTGCCAGGCCTGTTCGGTGTGGAAGCGCGGGCGTTCGACCAAGGGAATGCGTTGGCCCTGGATCGAGTCCGCCACTTCACCGTAAACCAGGACCTTGGCGCCGTTCTTCGCCAGCAGCTCGACATGGCTGCCGATGGCGTCGATTTCTTCCGCCACCGAACGACGGGCCAGACGGCTGGAATACCAGCCCGAGACCAACGCCAGATCATAGGGCCGCAACACGTCACCGACGCCTTTGGCATCCTTGGGGAATTTGCCGTTGAGTTCGAAACCTTCGTAACCGATCTCCTTGCCTTCGCTCAACGCAGTGCTCAGCGGCGTCTCGCCACCGAGGGACGGCAAGTCGTCGTTGCTCCAGGAAATCGGGTTGATGCCAATTCGGATAGCGGGCATGGCTGCACCTTTTGTTGTTTTTTCTAAAATGTTCGGCCAATCATTTGTGGCCAGTGGTGCTTTTGTGGCGAGGGGGCTTGCCCCCGCTGGAGCGCGAAGCGGTCCCAAAATAGCGAGTGCTACGCACTCGAACGGGGGCAAGCCCCCTCGCCACAACAAGCCCAATCAACCCCATAACTTTGTTCAGGCGCGGGCTGTGCGCCAGGCATCGATGAGTTCGACGAAGGTGCCCTGCACTTGGCGGATCAGCTCCTCATCATCGATTTCACCAGCCAGCCACGCGCGGCTCGGTTCCTGGAAAATCGTCCTCCCCACCGCGAACCCGCGACAGGTCTGGCTCTGGCTCGCTTGCTGAAACCCTTCGGCCAGCGCAGACGCCGGCGCATTCAACCCCAACAACACCACGCCGCGGCAATACGGGTCGCGCTCCTGAATCAGCTCATCAAGTTGCTTCCACTCCTCGGCACTCTGCGCTTCGATCTTCCACCACGCCGGGTAAATCCCCAGGTTGTAGAGTCGCTTCAGCGCGCGATACAGCACGTCCGGGTGGGTCGACGGATGATCCTTCGGCGGGATGATTTCCAGCAGCAGTTCATGCCCACTGACTTGGGAGGCCTGATACAAACCCTTGATCTGCGCTTCCTGCTCCAGGCGCAGCAACGGCTCATCATCGGGATGGAATTGCACCAGGCACTTGATGATCTGCTCTTGCGGCCAGGCAATCAGGTTGCTGCCAATCGAGCGTCCATGTTCGAACGCCAACGGCCGCGATCCCTGCACTTCCACCGGCCGCGCCACCCACCAGCCACGACCGGTGGCGGCATTCAGCGAGTCCTGGCCGAAACGCTGATCAGCCAGCAGCCCGACATCGGCATCAATACCCTGCTCACGCAAATCGGTTTCAACCCGCTCCACGGCTTTGATAAAGAGTTGCTTGAGCTCGCAGATAGCATTCAGGTCTCGGCCGCCCTTGTGCGCCAGTTCCACCAGTTGCCCACGATGATCAAAGGCAAAGATGAACAGCTGCCGCCACTGTTTGCGCGGCACGCTGACCTGGTGCAGCCGCTGCAACACCGCGTCCTGATCCGGCCGGGTAATCGGCACCGGGCTGTTAAACAGGTAATCGAGTTCGGCGCGGGTCGGCATCGCCGGGGCGCAAGCATGACGCGACACCACCAGACCGCCGCAGGCATTGGCCAACTGGCAGCAGCGCTCGTCACTGGCATCCTCCAGCCAACCACTGAGGAAGCCCGACATAAAGGCATCGCCGGCCCCCAACACGTTGAGCACTTCCACCCGAACGCCAGGGTAAATCGCCCCGTCTTCAAGGCGCACCGGAATCGCCCCGTGAATCACCGTGCAACCCTGCGGCCCGAGCTTCACCACTAACGTTGCATCGCTCAAACGCCGGACATTACGCAACGCCGTGAGCAAATCCTCCGAACCGCCAGCAATCAAAAACTCTTCTTCAGTGCCAACAATCAGATCAAAACGCGGCAGGATTTTCTGCACATGCTGGCTGACATTCTGATCGGCGACGAATCGCGTCTCGCCATCAGCCTTACCGGCCAGCCCCCACAGCACCGGGCGATAGTCGATATCCAGCACCCGTTTGACGCTGTGCTTCTCGGCGTAATCCAGCGCCTGGATGCTCGCCTTGTAGACGCCGTCGGTGGAGAAATGGGTGCCGGTGATCAGCAAGGCTTTGCTGGAGGCAATAAAGGCTTCGTTGATGTCCTCGGCCCGCAACGCCATGTCGGCGCAGTTTTCGCGGTAGAAGACTAAAGGAAAGGTTTCGCGGTCCTTGAGACCCAGCAGGACCATCGCGGTCAGGCGCTCCGGATCGACTTTGACGCCGCTGACATCACAGCCTTCACGCGCCAGGGATTCCAGCAGGAACCGACCCATGTGGTCGTCCCCTACCCGGCTCAGCATCGCCGATTTCAGCCCCAGCCGAGCGGTGCCGAAAGCGATGTTGGCGGACGATCCGCCAAGGTACTTGGCGAAGCTTGAAACATCCTCCAGCCGCGCCCCGACTTGCTGCGCATAGAGGTCGACGCCAAGGCGCCCCAGGCAAATCAGATCCAATTGACGCCCACTGGCAAAACGAGTCTGGCCCATGCTGGCTCCTGTTATTTTTATCAGCCTGCGTTCGGGGCGTTTCAGGCGCCGAACGCTCTTGGTGGGATGCAGACTAAAACGACCGGGACCGAATAATCAATAATTATTCCAAATAATTTTTACGTGGAATATTTTTTCCAATAAACTTTTACAAAAGCATTCCAGACACAGTGCATCGTTTCAGCAAACCTCACGCCGGCCGCAAGCTCAAGATTTTATTCCGGCCTACCCTGTAGACTGCGCACAGCCAACCTATTGTCAGGGGATGACACGCAAGTCAGCCCTATAAGAACAAGCCAGAAGGATTCCCTATGTCCCGCACCGATCAGCCGGCTACGACCGAGAGCACGCCCGACAGCGATCTCGTCAGCCCCCCGATCAATGCCGAGCGTCTGCTGCAGCTGATCACCAACGAATACGAAAGCCTGCCGCGCCAGCTCAAACGCATCGCCAGCTACATGAGCCAGCAAAGCGACCGGATCATGGTCGACCGCATCAGCGACATCGCCCGCGAGTGCGAAGTGCACCCGTCGGCCATCGTGCGGTTCTCCCAGCGCTTCGGGTTCAGCGGTTTCAGCGAAATGCAGGCCCTGTTCCGCGAGGCGTACACGCACAAAACCACGCCGGTGCAGAACTACCAGCAGCGCATTCGCAGCATGATCGCCAACAAATCGCAGAAAGCCAGCGGCGGCGACCTCGCCCGCGAATGCATCGACGCGACCCTGTCCGGCATCGAGCGACTGGGGCAAGAGCTCGATGACGAAGCCTTCGACAAAGCCGTGGACCTGGTGGTCAATGCCGACAACATCTACGTGGTCGGCGTGCGCCGCTCGTTCGCCGTGGCCGATTACCTGGTCTACAACCTGCAACACACCAACAAACGCATCCATCTGGTCTCCGGCCTCGGCGGCAGCTACCGCGAGCAGATGCGCAGCGTGCGCGCCAATGACTTGGTCATCGCCATCAGCTTCACCCCGTACGGCAAAGAAACCCAACACTGCCTGCGCATCGCCCAGCACAACCAGGCGAAAACCCTGATCATCACCGACAGCAACCTCTCGCCGCTGGCCAAACGCGCCAACACCGTGCTGCTGGTCAATGAAGGCAGCTCGTTCGCCTTCCGCTCGTTGAGCGCGACCTTGTGCCTGTGCCAGGCGCTGTTCATCGCCGTGGCCTATCGCCTGGAACTGAAGGTCGACGAGATTCACGAACAGGTCGGTTTCGAGGATTAGCCCCGCGCCGTTTGCAGGTCGCCGAACCTCAGCTAAGGTAGTCCATCCCGACATGGACACCTGAAGGAGTGGCGCAATGAAACTGATCGGCATGCTGGATTCGCCCTACGTGCGGCGCGTGGCCATTTCCGCTAAGCATTTGGGCATCGACCTGGAGCACGAGTCGGTTTCCGTGTTCCGCCACTTCGAGCACTTCCAGCAGATCAACCCCGTGGTCAAGGCCCCGACCCTGGTGCTGGACGACGGCGAAGTGTTGATCGACTCGACACTGATCATCGACTACCTCGAAGCCTTGGCCGGTCCCGGCAAAAGCCTGATGCCCGGCGACCTTAAGCAGCGACTGCGCGCATGGCGTCTGATCGGGCTCGGGTTGGCAGCGTGCGAAAAGTCCGTTCAGCTTTACTACGAACGCAACCTGCGCCCCGCCGAGATTCAATACCAGCCTTGGGTTGAGCGGGTCGAAGGCCAACTCGCCGCAGCCTATTCAGCGCTTGAACGCGAACTGGAAAAACAGCCTCTGGCAAACGGTGCCTTGATCGAACAAGACGGCATCACCCTCGCCGTCGCCTGGAGCTTCACCAACCTGGTGACACCGGATCAAGTCGATGCCACACGCTTCCCGCGTATAGCCGAATTCACCGCGCAGGCAGAAAAGCTTGAGGCTTTCATCAGTACCCCGATAACCTGACCGGCCCCCTCGAACGGACCCGACCATGACCGCCGCCGAACAACCTGCCCCGGCGCTGCACGACGGGTCCACTATGCACTTTCTGCGACTGGCGACGAGTACGCGGGATAATCGATGTAGCCATGCGCTCCCCCGCCGTAGTAAGCCTCCCTTCCCGCTTCGGCCAGTGGCCAGCCATGGCGCAAGCGATTGACCAGATCGGGATTGGCTATAAACGGCCGGCCAAAAACCACCAGGTCGCTTAAACCTTCTTCGATGGCCTGCTGCGCGGTTTCAAGGGTGAACCCGCCCGACACCATCAAGGTGCCGTCGTAAGCTGCGCGGAAGTCTTTTTGAAAGTCCGGCGTGCCGAGATGGCTCGCATGCAAGTAGGCAATCTGGCGTTGCGACAGTGCTCCGGCCAGAGCGAGCCAAGTGGCCTCTTCGCCATCGAACGGGTGCAGATCCGCCAGGTGGGCAAAAGGCGACACGCGCACACCCACCTTCGAACTGCCGATCTGCGCACTCACCGCATCGACCGTCTCAAGCAGCAATCGCAGGCGATTCGCGATCGGTGCACCACCGTAACGGTCTTCACGCGTGTTGAAGACGCCGTTGATGAACTGTTCAAACAGATACCCGTTGCCGGCGTGAATTTCGACGCCGTCAAAACCTGCCGACATTGCATTGGCCGAGGCCAGGCGAAAGTCTGCAATGACCTGCCGGATCCCCTCGGCATCCAACGCCACGGGCGCACTCACCGGAACTTGCGCAGGCTTGCCGTCGCTGTCGTAGGCATGCACCAGCGTTTGACCGGCGGGCATGGCCACAGGCGCGACAGGTGAGCGTCCGTCCAACAAGGAAGAATGCGAGACGCGCCCCACATGCCAGAGCTGGAGGAACATGCGTCCCCCGGCTTGATGAACCGCATCAGTCACGCGCTTCCAGCCTTCAATTTGCGCTGCGCTGTGGATCCCCGGGGTATACAGGTAGCCGCGTCCCTGTGGAGACACCTGCGCGCTTTCACTGATGATCAGGCCGGCTCCGGCGCGCTGGGCGTAATAGGTCGCCATGTCTTCAGAGGGCACGGTGCCCTCGACGCGAGCGCGGGTCATCGGCGCCATGACGATGCGATTGGGCAACTGCTGACCCGCAAGGTCATAAGATTCGAAAAGTGATGACATGAGTGATTCCTCCGCGTGATCTCAGGCATGTGACGGGAAGTACGGCAGAACGTACTCGCCGAGTTCATCGAGGATTTCGCCATAGGGTTGACGGCTGACCTTGGGGTTGAGCGCGATATGCGAGACACCGGCAGATTGCGCGTGCTCCAGGTAATTGCGCAGACCATTGCGCCCTGCCCGGAAGCCACCCTGGATGCGCTGGAATGGCTGATCCGGGTTGTCGCTGAGGTCGAAATAGCCGCCCAGGCCCAACGGTTTGAAAGCGTTGCGGTTCTCTGCCTCCTGCACGGCGGCGTGCCAGGTCTCTCCCAACGATGGCAACCGCTCCGGGCTTTGGACGCCGGCAAGATAGCCATCAAGATGCTGAGCCAACCATTCAACGCTCTGTTGCGCCTGGCCGACAGCAATTGACGGGACGCGGCCATACGGCGCCTTCGGCACCAGGTCCAGGTTTCCGTGTGAGCCACCGAATCGCTCGGAGCGAAAACGCGGAAAGCTCTGCTCGATCAGGGTTCGAAACACCGAAAAGGCGTCACGGTAGCGATCGCCACGGGATTCATAATCGATGCCCAGCATCGGGTAATCACTGTATCGATCACCCGAGGACAGCCCCAACACCAGTCGACCTTCACTGAGTTGATCGAGGGACGTCGCTTGCTTGGCCAGATACATCGGATCACGGGTCGGCAGCACAATACCCGTGGTGCCCAGGACAATGCTGCGGGTGGCGGCGGCCAGGTAACCGATGTAGACCAGCGGCTCAAAGATCTGCGCCACATCGCCATAATCCGGGTCGTAGAAAGGTATGTCGCGCATCCACAAGGCACCAAAGCCCAGCGCTTCGGCGCGTTGCGCCATCTCCACGTGATCACGCATGGTCGGCGCCGGTCTGCCCGGGTGGGTTTCGAGGGGCAAAATCAGGCCAATCGTGAGCGCCTGCGGTTTAAACAAGCGTTGAAACCCGGGATGGCGCTCAAGCGAAGGATGGGCGGTCGGTAAAGTGGCCGGTTGAGCTGGCGGCGAGAAGTGGGTGGCGGTAGTCATAATGGCAGTCCCGTGAGTGACGATGACTGACATATTTATTGATTCCTCAGGCTGGATAAACAGCAGTTCGCGACCGTTACACGGTCCGCTGAGTCCCCAATATCGCTATCTTTCCCAAGGCACGCCTGTTTCCCAACGCTCGATCAACAGGTCAATAAACCTGCGAACGCGGGGGGACAGGTGACGCTTGCTGGTGTAGACGACTCGGATGGGATCAGGAGGTGCGCGATAGGGTTTCAACACTTCCACTAACGTGCCATCGCGCAGGTCGTTACCCGTAATGTAGGTCGGCAGATGAATCAGGCCGATGCCTGCCAGCGCCGCTTCTCGCGTGGCTTCTGAACTGTCGATGTTCAGTCGCCCCGGCTGTTCGTAAAGATGAAGGCCGGCAGGTGTCTGGTAACGCCAGACGGTCGGCCGCTCGCCACTGAACAACGCGATGGTGTCATGCCCGACAAGGTCAGCGGGCGTTTGCGGCACGCCGCGTTGGGCCAGATAAGCAGGCGATGCACACGTCGCGAATTGCTGCCAAGCCACGGTACGAGTAAATAATTGGGAGTCATCTTTGGGCGTGCCAATTCGTATGGCGATGTCGATGCCCTCCTCGACCAGATCAACAAAGCGGTCGGTAAACCAGACATCCGCCCGCAGTTCAGGCCACTGCTTCAGATAAGCATCCAGAATCGACAGAATGTGGCGCTGACCAAAGGACAGCGGTGCCGTGAGCTTAAAGGTCCCGGTGGGCCGCCCACGACGCAAGGCCATGGTCGCTTCCACTTCATCCAGGTCTTCAAGAATCTGACGCCAGCGCTCATAGGCGACCTGTCCCTCGTCAGTCAGACTCAGTTTGCGCGTCGTGCGATTGAGAAGCCGTGCGCCCATCCGGCTTTCCAGGCGAACTATACTTTTCCCCACCGCCGACCGGGTCAGGCCAAGAGAAGCCGCCGCCGCAGTAAAGCTTCCAGCCTTTACGGCGCAGACAAATGCAGCGATGTCACCCAATCGGTTGGCTTCCATGGCGCGCTTTACTCCAGGATATGCATAGAGTGTATGTGGAGCGTGAGGCCCATAAAATTTCCTGTTCATTTATCAATAGGACCGGATCATGATCCTCAAGCGCGCAGGCTCGCAACCCTCGATAAACGGCCCGGAAGCGTACTTCACAGGCACCGTCCGTATGGACCCACTCAACTCCCCTCCTGAACCGGCCCGAGCGTCCATCGTCAGCGTCAGCGAACGTCGATCCCCCAGGGGAATGATTTGACCCGTGAGCCTGCCACTATCACGGAATTCGCCGCACAGACAGAAAAGCTTGAGGCTTTCATCAGTACCCCGATAACCTGACCGGCCCCCTCGAACGGACCCGACCATGACCGCCGCCGAACAACCTGCCCCGGCCCTGAAGGAAATCTTCAACGCCGAACGCCTCAAACACATCGCAACTGAAATGACGGCGGTCTACCCGGCATTCAACGCCAAAGCCTTCCTGAAAATGGCCAACGACGGCCTCGCCGACCTGTCGATCATGCAGCGCATGGCCCGCGTCAGCGAATGCCTGCACGCCGTGCTGCCGCTGGACTACGACAAATCCCTCGAAGTGCTGCGCGCCCTCGCCCCGCGCCTGAACAGCGGGTTTGTCAGCATCTCCCTGCCGCATTACGTGGCGATGTATGGCGCGCATGATTTCGAGCGCTCGATGGAAGCGCTCAAATACTTCACCGCGTTTGGCTCTGCGGAATTTGCGATTCGGTATTTTCTGCGCAGCGATCTGGAGCGGTCGTTGGCGCTGATGCAGGCATGGTCTCGGGATGAGAATGAGCATGTTCGGCGTCTGGCCAGCGAAGGCAGTCGACCGCGCTTGCCGTGGTCGTTTCGGTTGGAGCAGATTCAGAGTGATCCTACGTTGGCGGCGGCGATTCTCGACAACCTCAAGGCGGATGAAAGCCTTTACGTGCGCAAGTCGGTAGCCAATCACCTGAATGACATTACCAAGGACCATCCGGAGTGGGTGCTGGACTTGATTGAGGGGTGGTCGCTGGAGAACAAGCACACCGCGTGGATTGCTAAGCATGCGCTGCGCAGCTTGATCAAGCAGGGAAACCAGCGGGCGTTGGCGATTATTGGGGCGAGTGGCAAGGCTGAGGTTGAGATTGTTGGGGTGAAGGTCGAGCCGGCGGTGATTCGGTTGGGGGAGAAAATCACCCTGTCGTTTGCGGTGAAATCCACGGTGGCGGAGAGTCAGCGGTTGGTGATTGATTATGCGATTGATTACGTCAAAGCCAATGGCAGCACTTCGGCGAAGGTGTTCAAGCTTAAGGCGTTGACGTTGGCTGGCAAGGCGACTGAACGGGTCAGCCGTGGTCAACAGATCAAGGAGCTCACCACTAGGAAGCACTACGTAGGCAATCACGCAGTGCACATTCTGGTGAATGGCGAACGCCTAGCCAGCACCTCTTTCGAAATTCTTGCCTGAAACATACTGCTCTTTTGTGGGAGCAAAGCTTGCTCGCGATAGTGTTAAGCCTGACCTGCCGCATTATCGCAACAAATAAATTAGCCCATTGCGCCGTCCGCTTAAGGTCGATCTCAGGATTTACGGCAGGCTGTAATCGGTGAAAAGCAGCCAAGCGAAATTGATCAGAGGGTCAGAGATTGTGATCGGTTCTCTCCGAGGTTAGCCTTACGAAAGCCTAAACACCACCAGCTAAGGGAACTGCAGGAAATGGTGCACGTAATCCACCCTTCACCTTGCCCTCTCTATTCCGGAGTAGTTGCGCTGTTCTCTATACGCAATGCTCACCACATGGCACGTTTAAATGCGCCATGTGGCGTCTATTTATAGTTTTGTGCAGCAGGATCAGAATCGGCATGAGCCAAAAAAGAAAAAACTCCGACTGGTATAAGTTCCAAGAAAAAATCAAAGAACACTTCGAGTCTCTTGGCGCAATTGCACGCACAAACGTGAGAACCCAAGGCGCGCGCGCAAGTCATGATATTGATATATTGGTTAGTCCAAAATTCTTCGGCAAAGAGATAACTTGGATTGTCGAAGCCAAGAACTGGTCTAATAATGTGTCTAAAGAAAAGGTAATGGCCTTGCTTAGCATCGTCCAAGACATAGGTGCTGACAGAGGTTTCATAATTTCAAACAAAGGCTTTCAGAAAGCTGCTCTTGAGTGCGTAAGAAATACCAATATCACCCTAGCAAATTTCGAAGAATTCAAAGAATCTACGAAGGACTTTGTAAATACAGAAGTAATCAAGCATTACGAATTAAGACTTAAACTGCTTCATGCTAGATACTGGGCTCATCCCAAACGCATAAGGCGAGACTATAATTTGCGCCATGACATATGCAGCCTTTCACCTTTTTCCGGCACAACCCTGCTAGGTTTTATCGAACATGTCATTCAAGGCATCAAAAGAAAAAACTATCCTATAAGCACCGACACAGGGCTAGAAATCAACATTGGAGAGAAGCAAATCCACGACTTTCATCAAGCATGCAACTGGCTAAACCTCAATCTAAATCTTCTTGATCAACAACTCTTAAAAGCCGAAATGATGATGATGAAAAATGGCGAGTTCCGTCCAGAATACGAGCGGTGGGCAAGTGCTTTTTAGTTACTTCGCACGATTTCAACATAACGGCTTTAAAACGTTCGTTGCGCTCATTTAGACAGGTTAAATCCTGCCTCTTAATCAAAAGTTATAACTACAGAGAAGTCTGATGGTCACGCTCAAAAAACTTGCAAACGTTGTTTGGTCCAATCGAAGATCGATAGATTTTGGTTGTTCATCTGAATGGAATGAAAATACATTTCTGCACTCGTGGGTTGGCAATAAGAATGCTGAATTGTGGGCGAACCGGCCTGGCTGGTATTGGTTTGAATCTGATATTACGCTAGACGAATTAGAGAAACTCAGCTTGCCCTCCAACCTTCCAGCGAAGGCAACAAAATTTAATGAGGTGGCTCGATTTAACAAAAACCGGCTAGCCCCCTCAGACATATATACGCCACAGGGAGAGCAGCTAAATGTGGTATATAGTGGTCAGGAAGGACGCGTTTTTTCTCGTCTAAGACTACACTTTTCCTTAACTGAGCAGAATACTGGAACCGGAGCGCTCGGAATCTCTCGCTATCCGCTAAGTAACAAAAAATGGCGAGCGAGTTTTTTCCACGAAGGAATGATCGATCAATTGAAGGATCTAGGGCCTGAGGATCGGCAATTTCTTCGGACACTAATCGCTGAAAAGCATAGTCGGGATCTAGTTGAGACATGTTGGCGCATCGAATACGGATGGCCTGCTCTGTGCATCAAATAGACATAGGCTGAACTGTAAGCGCAACACATATAGTTGAATTCGGCTCGAATCTCGTGGCAGGCCTCTAATAGGCGTTGTTGGGGGCTATCATGACATTTGCACAAAAACTGCAAATGTTAGAGCCTCCTCTGCCCTAAACGTTAGCGCCTGGTCTTTCGGTCAATTACTGCTTTTCACGAACATCCGCGTTGGGTCGAAAGCATCCTCTCATGAACCGTAGCAATAGATCCAAAGTAGCGAGCATTCATATATTCAATTTGAATACTATAATTAATCGAACTTCTTTAAAAGCCCCAAGGAGTTGGGGTCTACTCGTTCAGAGTCAAAAGCGATAACGTTACCGTCACCATCGTAAACAACTCCATCTTTCTGGATATTTCTTAAGCCCTCACTGATTAAAATACCTACCGCGTCAAAATAATCATTGCTAGAACAGCTAAAAAACTTGCAGACTTCACGATGAATACCAGGCTTCCAAGGCTGAGGTGGTAAGTAATCGTTCAGTCTAAGCGCGAATTCTAAACTTACCTTAGGGATTCTTTGTTGTTGGAGAGGCGTAGCCACAGGTGGCTTTTTCTGTACTCCAAATCGAGCAAGCTTTTCCACTCGATCGAATCCTGGAATGCTAAATTCCTCCGACGCCAATCTCGCGACCTCAACATAAAAGCTCTTTTTCTTGTGTATATTATCCGAAGGAGTTAGTGAATAATTTTTTAGTATGAACTCCCAAACATCCCTAACTTCTGAGCCATTCATTTTCTCGATATCAAAACTTGCAAGATCTTTTGCGCTATAGTCAAAAGAGTTTAACTTTCTCGCTGCAAAAATAAAACTTACCAAATGCCTCCAGTTCTTTAGAAATCGTTCGTTCGCACTTGTCCCCAACGGACGAAAGCCCTCCAAGTTTAAATCTATGAACTTTAATATTGCAGCAATCTTCGACCAGACATTTATAGGAGCGCTCTGCGAAAAAACCATATCATAGGATTCATCTGACCTCATAAACCTTGACTTAAGAGATCTTGCAGTATGCGGAGACTTCAATATCAAACTAACAAATCCCGAGGCCAAATATAGAGGTGTCACAATTAGTGCGGGAGGATGCCCTAGGTTTTTGTAATAATTAGTTCGTCTCTCATAGTGGTAGCCGCTTCTCTCCAACACTTCTTCTATGTCGCGTTGTATTTTATCAGTGGCATGGAGTGATGCTAGCTCTACTACAGTTTGATTATTTGTAGCTCGAATTATTGCGTCTCGAACATAATCCTCAGTTGAAACTATGATTTTAACGAGAACTGAACGATTTTCCTTATCAACACCCCCAGATTGAAAATAACGAAATATAGACTCCGTCGTTTGAAGTCCATTTACAATCTGTATGTCATCCAGCCGTATGGATTTACCAATAATGCTGGCAGAGGTTGTTAGTATTGTAACCCCATTATTGAGAGACCAAAAGTCAGGTCCCTCGTCACTTTCCAACGTTGATTTTATATCTTCATTGACCCTATTTGCCCCCATAAAATCTCTTACATTGGAATCAAAAAGGTACCTGCGCAGGGCATTATCATCGGTTATAAAACGATAATAATCTTTTAGACTTGTCAGCAAAACATATTTTTCTCCTCTTGAAAGTGACTCATTAAACTCCAAATCCAGGGAATAATTTGGCTTTTTTCTATATAGCTCTACGAGTTCACTACTTCCAAAAAACACAAAATTGGCTGCGCACGAGCTAAATGAATTCTTTGTAAGCGAAACAATTTGCTGCGCCCTGGACAGGATTGATTCACCGATTGAGGTCGTATCGCCTCTAGAGGCATAGGCAAAATTAAACGAAAACTCAGTTAATTTTGAGGAAAGCTTTTTATACGCCAGTTTTAAATTTTCCCGAGCCCGCAGTATAAGATCAGAATAAGCGCCCTGCAGTTCATTGCTCGCCACAGATAAATCGAGCAACTCGGAAATAGTAGCAACTAGATTATCAAGAGTAGCCTGCTTGAAAGTATCGTGATGTTTGCACGTCACAATCCAAACCTCTAATTGTGATCCTGACTTCGGCCACACAAAACTCTCGGGCTCAGATAAAAAGTTCCCGTTAACAAATATGTAAAACCCATCAATGCCGCCATCATTTCTACCGTCTACCCAGCCAGCTTCAATTTCATCTTTGGACAGTGCATAATTTTTCAGAATTTGTTCGAATGCTAGATATTCGAAAACTTCGTCTCGCCGATCAGATGGAAGCTTTATCTCCATT
Source organism: Pseudomonas sp. 31-12 (assembly GCF_003151075.1). Lineage (NCBI taxonomy): Bacteria > Pseudomonadati > Pseudomonadota > Gammaproteobacteria > Pseudomonadales > Pseudomonadaceae > Pseudomonas > Pseudomonas sp. 31-12. The sequence goes on along the minus strand of NZ_CP029482.1, from coordinate 2,805,460 downwards.
CGATCATCTATTATTCCATCAAGTAAAATCTGATCATTCTTAGCCATATATCACCTGACATCAAGTATATTTAAGCAGTATTTATGTTTGAATAGGCTGCGCACTTCAACAAATGGAATTTGCAGTTCTCACCCGTCAATATATTGATAGTCATTCAATCATCAATGCTGGCCAAAAAGCTTGATTAATCACCAGGTTAACGGCTTGTTTCGACTTGCGCTTTACTCCATCCATCAATGTCTTGTTGTAATTGAAGTCATATATGAATTTAGGTTCATCGGAGTTTATTCTAATCCCTAGAAATCCGTACCAAAGTAATAAGTCCATTACGCTAATTGCCTGCGGCAAATCAAGCCCAGACGCTACGAGGGTCTCCGTCACTTCTGCTTCGCTAAGTTCAGAGGGAGAAGCAATAAAGGCATACAGCACACTCTCTGTTTCCTTTGAAATATCCCTTAACTCGTATCCGATATCTCGAAGGAGATCGGAGGAGTAGGCTGCAACTCCTTTTTCTATATCCGCACTTTCTACCAGGTCATGATTTAAATTAATGGCAAAACTTTTACAGTGATTGATTAGATTCAACAAAAAACGAGGGCGCATCAGTGACCTATCTATTAGATATTGCGATGTTTCTTCTCCTCTGAAATGACTTGTAAATACACGTAGCCAGGCATTTTTGAAGTCCAGCCCACTATCAAGACCATTAGAAATAATACGTAATCGCACCAACTCTCGAAGCAAATCAGGATCTGTCCAGTCGAGCACTACGCTTGCTTCTTTGCCACGATCTGATGTCTCCTTAACAAGGAGCTCATATACATCATTTCTTAAGAATACTACTGTCTTAACATTAAAGTTCGACCGACTGAATTGTCTTTCTATTTTTCTAGTGGCCTCAATTAATGCTCTAATTATTAGAAGGTCTTCATGCTGGAGGCCTGAGGTTGGCCAGCCATTATCGAGATTATCAAAAAGCAGCCACAGAAGCTCTTTGTTTTCCAAATAGGAGCCAAGTTTAGTTTTGAGTTGCTTAACATCATGAGTATATATAAGCTCGGTGACCTGAGAAGATGACAAGCTGACTTTGCTCGCCTCTCCAAATTTTGATTGGTATTCCGAATATATTCGCTCCATCAAAACAGACATACGCTCTGAAAAATCGCCTTGATAGTCGTACCCTTCAGAATGAAATAGTTCTGATAACTCACGGTAGCCATCGTAAAGGCGGTGGTCATGAATGTGTCGTGTTTTATCTTTTTCTAGAATCTTGTAACAAATCTCTAGTAAGAGCACATATTCCCAAAACGCCGTAACCGTGTGCTGGTATGTACCTTCTTCGAGAAAACTAAGTATCCTTTCTTTAAATTTTATTAGCTTGTAACCATCCGGTTTCAAGTCAAGAACAATATTCTTGTTTCGATTTTTATCGCGTTCACCGTCTCGAATCTGCAGAAAAATCGCGGATTTTCCTGATCCCTTTCTTCCAACTACGAGATGGGCCTCACCCCTTAAAGACTTTAAAAACTGATCAGTCTCTAAATAATATTTATCTAGATCACGCATTTCATTTTCTGCGGAGGTAGCGCCAAGATTTAACTTTTTAAGAAATGATCGCTCTTGTTTACTACTACTTGGCTCAAGCTTTTGAAAGGCCTGAGTCACCTCGCTAGCGAAGAGTTCGATTGCTTGATTAACATCATCAGGATGATAGGTAACGTGTACAAAATCTCTATAGTCCAGAGGGACAGGGTCATCACCAGCTTGCAAAATGCTGAGAGCTTTTCCCATTCCATCAGCTAAGCCGGCGATGAATGCTGCTCGTAGATTATGAATTTGATGGCCCGCAGAATTTGAAGAAAGAAGTGGAACTACTACACCGTGCGACTGAGACACTTGTGATATCGCATCGTATGCTGAAAGGCGCGGCATTTCATTTGGGTCAAAATTTCTAAATATAAAACCCGCTTTTTTTATTCTTGAAATTATCCTAGTTGACCAATCCGTCTTGAATGGAGTATCTAACAAATAAATCGGGGCTTTAACATTTGGTGTATTTGAAATTTCAATTGGTTTTGTAAAATTTGCACTGTTAACAATACTGATCAGTTCAGCAGAGTTCTGATATTCCCGATATCCTAGAGTGTCAAATATTCCAACGTCAGAAATTTTCTCCCCTTGAGGTGCCAAGCTTTTGTTCTTAACGAGCAGCACTCTTTTCGACTTACCGATTGCATACCCGATCTCATATGTAACATTGAAGTTCAATATTGAAATATCAGCCAGAAAGAAATCTGCGCCATCTATCCCACCTAAGACTTCTCCGGCTATGAAATGCCCTGCAATATCAAGGGCTTTCCAGGTATCAACCGATACAGCTTTATTATGTTTACCAACGCTTTCCATAGCGTTTTCAATAACTTGTCCAATATCTGCGGGATAAGATGCATAGGCAAAAAAACCAGTGTCAATGTTCACTTGGACTTCCCTATCGTGCGCGCAAAAATGCTCCAAGGCCGGGAGCATGGCGGCATAAAGCCATAGACGGTTCCGATCTTTGCACGAATCAGCCGGAGCCGGCTAGCCATCAAATAATCCGGCGAGGAGTCTGTGGGTCGAATTAACGAATAGGTCGATTGCGACTCTGTGGCGAATATCCGTTTCTGGTCGATAGCAGCCAACATTGATCCGATTTCACCCGAAGGCTTCGACATACGGTTACTGACTTACTAACCTCCCCTCTATGGCGACGGAGGTCCCGATCGCCACGGAGGGTTAGTGAATCACTCCTTCACTTCAACCTTATCCAACGCCTGATTCACCGCCAATTCCCCCAACATCACCACCTGCGTAATCCCCAGCAGCGTCTTGCGGTGCGAGTTATCCAGCAACGCTGCGAAATTGCTGAGCATGGTCGTCGCCGAACCCAGTGATTAGCTGGCGTTGGCCAGCAGGGATTCGGTGTCGTAATTGGGGTTGGCGAGGAACATGGGTTCGGGTTCGTGGGTGCTGGCCATGATGTTGGCACCTGGGTTGAGGTAGTGGTCGAGGGCGCGTTCGGCGGCTTCGTGGAGTTTTTTGGAATCGAGGGATTCGTAGGGGGATGCCGGATTGGTGTCCGGTGGGTTTGGTGTTGGTTTGATCATAGATGAAGCTCCCATCGCAAATTTAAGGAGCCATCACCCTCGCTACCAAACGAAGAGTGGCGGCCATACGTGGGTTGGTAGACCGGTTGCGACAGGAAACCCGGCGCTCGCAAAGGAGCCCCACGCATGACCACCATAAAAGCAGCGTCCAAAAAAGGAGACTGTGAAAGGTGTCGCCATGCGACTGTCACAAGCGGGCTACCAAACCCGATCACTGTTTTTCAGTGACCGGGAAACGATATAGCCCGCCCCACAGGCGCACAAGCCGGCGGATTCTGGCGTACGCGTAGGTAATGACGCAAGGCGTTGTAGCCGTTGGGACGTAACACTGAGTGTCTCTAAACGTAGGTGCTCAAACATGTTTAAGGCAGTGAATATCGAAGTGGGAATCCTTGGCTGGAATTGATGGCGTCTGGGATGACGCCATCGCGAGCAGGCTCGCTCCCACAGGGGGTTAGGGGTGAATTCGAGGTCTCGGGCTGGCAATGGAAATGGCCGGTGTCTGGTCGACACCGGGTTCGGGTTTATAGCTGACGCTGGTTAACCACATTGTCGGACCGGCCGGGCAGCATGCGGGTCAGGGTGTTGTCGCGGACCCAGTAGTGATGGAACAACCCCGCCGCCGCATGCAAGCCGATCAGCCAGTAACCCGCGCTGCCGAGCAGTTCATGCCAGTACTTGAATTGCTTGGCCAGGTCCGGATCGACCGCCACCGGCGATGGCAGGTAGAACTCGAAATAGGGCATCGGCTTGCCGCCGGCCGAGAGCATCAGCCAGGCCAATAACGGTGTGGCGATCATCAAGACGTACAACGCCAGATGCATCAGGTGCGAAACGCCGGTCTGCCATTTGGGCAGTGCCGGGGTAATCGGTGGCCGGGGCGTCAGGCGTCCGAGCAGGCGGATCCACACCAGGGCAAATATGCTCAAGCCGAACAGGCCGTGCAGCCCGAGAAACATTCCCCTTAAGGCATGCCCTTTGGGCAGCAGGCCTTTGATTTCGATGCAGGCATACACGCCCACGAACAACGCCAGCATCAGCCAGTGCAAGGTGATTGAAAGTTTTCCATAGCGATGGGTCATTGATTCGCGGGTCATAACGGGCCTCTTGAATGTCATTGCCGGCTGCCGAGTCATTCGTGCGGCCGGGGTCCGGTGTGTCACCGCACCGACGGGCCACACCCTGCCCGCCGAGTCTTAAGGCAATCTGAAGACAGCGACTTATGGTCTTTTTGCCACCTTCAGACTCCGTTAAGAAATGCCTCCGATACTCCTCCCACACTTACCCGGGAGGCGTCTTCCAATGCCTGACTTTGAATGGAATATTCCTCTACCCCTGCGCTTCGGCCAGGCCGAGACCGCGCCGATGAACCTGGCCAGAGCGTTGCCGGACGACGTCGAGCGGCCTGTCTTCGAAGGCTTTATCCAGCAACGTTTTCGTAAGGCTCATGGCGCCGATATCCGCCACTTCATGCCGGAGCTGTTCGGCATGAGCGATGCCGCCGGCACGCTGTGTGCGGTGGCCGGTGTGCGCATGGCCAATGCTGAATCGTTGTTTCTGGAACGTTATCTGGACGAGTCGATCGAGCCGCTGATCAGTGCTGCGGCTGACCGCCCGGTGGATCGCGCCGGCATTGTCGAGGTTGGCAATCTGGCCGCCAGCGACACCGGCAGCGCGCGGATGAGCATCATCGCCATCACTTACTTGCTGGCCATGGGCGGCCTGGAGTGGGTGGCGTTCACCGGCAACATCGGCCTGGTCAACAGCTTTCATCGCCTCGGTTTGAAACCGGTGACGCTGTGCGCGGCCGACCCTGAGCGGCTGGGGGATGAGCGCCAGCACTGGGGCAGTTATTACGAGAGCAAGCCTTGGGTGCACGTCGGCAACATCCGCGCCGGTTTCATTCATTTGCGCAACATCGGGATGTTCAATCGCCTGGGTTTGCCGACGTCCGTTGAGGAATCCAGCCATGTCGCCTGAAACCGAGCGTTTCAAACAGACCCTGCGCAGCCACGCTGAGCGCAAGACCAGCGCCATCGCGTTGTGGGGTGACCAGCAGACGGTGGATTACGCCACGCTGTACGCCGAGGTGGTGTATCGCCAGCAACGGCTGCGCGATGAGCAGGTCAAGGTGATCGCGCTGGCGTTGGACAATGGCGTCGAAGCGATGCTCTGGGACCTAGCGGCGCTGTTTGAAGGCTTGGCGTGCCTGACGCTGCCGCCGTTTTTCAGCCCGGCTCAACGTGCCCATTGCCTGGAACAAAGTCAGGCGGAACGGGTGATTGCCGAGCCTGCGCTGGACGACGAGCTGCAAACGGCCGGTTACGAGAAAAACGGGGAATTCTGGCGCCGCACGTTCAGCGGCCCGAACCGTATGCCGCAAGGGACCGCCAAACTGACCTTCACCTCGGGCACCACGGGCACGCCCAAAGGCGTGTGCCTCAGCGCCGAGAGCCTGTTGACGGTCGCTCGCGAACTGAACCAGGCCAGCAAACCCAGCGATCCGCAGCATCACCTGGCCCTGCTGCCGTTGGCGATTTTGCTGGAAAACCTCGGGTGCTACGCGGCGTTGTATGCCGGTGCCAAGTTGAGTTTGCCCAGTCAGAAAACCTTGGGGATTCAGGGGGCCAGCGGTGTTGATGTGCCGCGGTTGCTGGGTTGCCTGGCGACCCGTGCGCCCGAGAGCCTGATCCTGGTGCCGCAGTTGTTGCTGATGCTGGTCAGCGCCGCCGAGCAGAAAGCCTTCAGCCCCTATTCGTTGCGTTTCGCCGCGGTGGGTGGCGCTCGGGTGTCCGAGGAGTTGCTGCATCGTGCACAACGCATCGGCATCCCCGTTTATGAAGGTTATGGGCTGTCGGAATGCGCCTCGGTGGTGTGCCTCAATCGCCCCGAAGCGCGCCGTGCCGGCAGTGTTGGCAAGCCCCTGCCCCACGTCACGATTCGCCTCGCCGAGGACGGCGAAGTGCTGGTCAAGGGTTCGACCTTGCTCGGTTATCTGGGCGAGGCGCCGCACAGCGATGAATGGTGGCCGACCGGCGATCTCGGCGAGTTCGACCCGGACGGTTTTCTCTACCTCAAGGGGCGCAAGAAGCATCAATTCGTCACCAGTTTCGGGCGCAACGTCAACCCGGAATGGGTCGAGGCCGAACTGACCCAGCGCCGCCATATCGCACAGGCCTTCGTCTACGGCGAAGCCATGCCGCACAACCACGCGCTGCTCTGGCCCCATCGCCCGGACTGCACCGACGCCGAACTGGCTGCCGCCGTCGCCGAGGCCAACGAGGCCCTGCCCGGTTATGCGCAGGTCCATCACTGGACCCGTCTCGATCAACCGTTCACCCCCGCCAATGGCCTGCTTACCGCCAATGGCCGCCCGCGCCGTGACGCCATCGTCGAGCGCTACCGGGCGCAACTGACTGAATCTGTATTTTCCGAGGAATCCGCATCATGAGTTTTTTCGACACGCTGCAAGAAGCCACGCAACACGAACGCCATGAACTGTTCAACCTGCCGGTCATCCGCGATGCCCTTGAGGGCAAGGTCAGCCTCGAAAGCTACCGGGCTTTCCTGGCGCAAGCCTATTACCACGTGCGCCACACGGTGCCGTTGATGATGGCGTGCGGGGCGAAATTGCCGTCGCGCCTGGAATGGCTGCGTAAAGCGGTGTGCGAGTACATCGAGGAGGAATACGGTCACGAGCAGTGGGTGCTGGACGATATCGAAGCCTGCGGCGGCGACCGCATTGCCGTGCGCGACGGTCGTCCGAGCCTGCCGATTGAATTGATGGTCAGCTACCTCTACGACCTGATTGCTCGCGATAACCCGGTCGGTCTGTTCGGCATGGTCAACGTGCTGGAAGGCACCAGCATTGCCCTGGCCACCCACGCAGCCGGCAGCATTCGCGAGCGTCTGGCGTTGCCGGAAAACGCCTTCAGCTACCTGAGTTCCCATGGCTCGCTGGACATCGAGCACATGCAAACCTATCGCCGGTTGATGAACACCCTTGACGATCCGGCGGACCAGGCGGCGGTGATTCACGCTTCCAAAGTGGTGTACAGGCTTTACACCGACATGTTCCGCGGCTTGCCGCGTGACGGGGAGGCCCTGCATGAAGTTGCATGAAGCTCGCGTGGTGCTGACCGGCGCCAGCGGCGGCATCGGCCTGGCGATCGCGACCGCGCTGTGTGCCAGTGGCGCCCGGGTGCTGGCGGTGGCGCGGCACCAGGAACCGCTGCTGCCTTTGCTTGAGCGCTATCCGCAACACCTGTGCTGGATCGGTGCGGACCTGACCGTGCTGTCCGACCGGCGCAAGGTGCTGAGCGCGGCCGAAGCGATTGGCGGAGTCAACCTGCTGATCAACGCCGCCGGGGTCAATCACTTCGCCATGCTCGAACAGCTGGAGGACAGCGACGTCCACGCGATGCTGGCGGTGAACATCAGCGCGCCGATCTGCCTGACCAAAACCCTGCTGCCGCTGCTCAAGCAAGCCGAGAGCGCGATGGTGGTGAACGTCGGCTCGACTTACGGCTCCATCGGCTACCCCGGTTACGCCAGTTATTGCGCCACCAAGTTTGCCTTGCGCGGGTTTTCCGAAGCCTTGCGCCGGGAGCTGGCGGACACCCGGGTCAGCGTGCTCTACGTCGCCCCACGCGCCACCCGCACCAGCATGAACAGCCCGGCCGCGCAGGCGTTGAACGATGCGCTCAAGGCCAACGTCGATGATCCGCAAACCGTCGCCGCTGCGGTGATGCATGCGATTGCCGGTGACCGCCGCGACTTGTACCTGGGCTGGCCGGAGCGCTTTTTCGTGCGCCTGAACAGCTTGCTGCCCAATCTGGTGGACCGGGGCTTGCGCAAGCAATTGCCGCTGATCCGTCGCCTGAGTCAAAAGCCTGACAACGAGAACCTCAAACCATGAAAAAAATCATCGCGTGCCTGCTGCTGGGGGCCCTGAGCCAAAGCGTCTGGGCACTGGAACCCGCCGACCAGCAACGCCTTCAGGGCATCCAGCAAAGCTGGGCGCACATTCAATACGAAGTCCCGGAAGCGCAACGCACCGCCGCCTTCGAGAAGCTGGCGGCCCAGGCCTCCGCGTTCACTCAGGAACGCCAATCGGTGGCGGAAGCGTGGATCTGGTCCGGTATCGTCAGCAGCAGTTGGGCCGGTGCGCAGGGTGGACTCGGTGCGCTGAGCAAGGTGAAAGCGGCGAAAGCCGATCTGGAAAAAGCCATGACGCTGGACCCCAAAGCCCTGCAAGGCTCGGCCTACACCAGCCTCGGCGCGTTGTATGACCGCGTCCCCGGCTGGCCGATCGGTTTCGGCGACTCGGACAAGGCCGAACAGTTACTCAAACAGGCCTTGCAACTCAACCCGGAGGGCATCGATAGTCTGTACTTCTGGGGCGATCACCTCTACCGTCAAAAACGCTACAACGAAGCGCAGGCCGCATTGAAAAAGGCCCTGCAAGCCGCCCCAAGACCAGGCCGGGAACTCGCCGACGCCGGGCGACGCAAAGAGATCGAAACGTTGCTGGTGGACGTGAACAAGAAACTTAACTGACAGGAGTCCGTGTGCGCTTATTACTGATTGAGGACGACGTTGCGCTCGGCGAGGGCATCCATCAGGCCCTCGGCCGCGAAGGCTACACCGTCGACTGGCTAAAGGACGGCGCCAGCGCCTTGCATGCGCTGCTCAGTGAAACCTTTGACCTGGCGGTGCTCGACCTCGGTCTGCCGCGCATGGACGGGCTGGAAGTGCTGCGGCGCTTGCGCGACAGCGGTTCCAACCTGCCGGTGCTGATTCTCACCGCGCGGGACGCGACCGAAGACCGCATTGCCGGACTGGATGCCGGGGCCGACGATTACCTGATCAAGCCGTTTGATCTGGCGGAACTGAAGGCTCGCTTGCGGGCCTTGTTGCGTCGCAGTGCCGGCCGCGCCCAGGTGCTGATCGAACACGCTGGCATCAGCCTGAACCCCGGCACCCAGCAAGTCAGTTATCAGGGCGAGCCAGTGGCGCTGACGCCCAAGGAATATCAGTTGCTCCACGAATTACTTTCGCCGCCGGGCCGGGTCATGACCCGCGATCACCTGATGCAGTTGCTGTATGGCTGGAACGAAGAAGCCGAAAGCAACACCCTCGAAGTGCACATTCATCACCTGCGCAAAAAATTCTCCACCGACCTGATCCGCACCATTCGCGGTGTCGGTTACCTGGTGGAGGAGCGTCGATGACGTCGATCCGGCGCCGCACCCTCACGTTGATCATTGGCCTGATGCTGGTGGGGGTGGCGGTGATCAGTCTGTTCAACCTGCACGACAGCAACCACGAAATCGCCGAAGTCTACGATGCGCAACTCGCGCAAAACGCCCGGCTGTTGCAGGGCGTGATGCGCATGCCGATGGCCAGCAAGGAACACGCCGATCTGTATCAGGCCTTCAACAAGGCGCTGGGCGAAGCGGAGCCTCGGGTTGACGGCCATCCCTACGAATCCAAAATGGCCTTTCAGGTGTGGAACCGCAACGGTGAAGTGCTGGTGCACACCGCCAGCGCGCCCTCCTTCAACGCGCCGCCGACCAAACCCGGTTTCAGCGACGTGGTGGACCTGAACAACCGCGACTGGCGCGCGTTCCTGCTGGAAGACAAACAGAACGACCTGAGAATCTGGGTGGGCGAACGGGACGACGTGCGTTCGGACCTGGTGGACCGGATCGTGCGGCACACCTTGTGGCCCAATGTGCTGGGCAGCCTGATTCTGGCAGCGATGATCTGGATGGCCATCGGCTGGGGCCTCAAGCCACTGGAAGACATGGCGGCGACCTTGCGCGCGCGGCACAGCGGTTCGCTGGAGCCGCTGCAACTGACGCCGTTGCCCAGTGAACTGGAGCCGATGCAAGCGGCGCTCAACCGCATGCTCGCGCAGATTCAGGAAGTGCTGGGCCGCGAACGGCGCTTCATCGCCGACGCCGCCCATGAAATGCGCACCCCGCTGGCCGTGCTGCGTGTGCATGCGCAAAACCTGCTGGAGGCCGGCACTGAACAGGAACGCCGTGAATCACTGGAATTCCTGATCGCCGGTGTCGACCGCACCAGCCGGCTGGTCAATCAACTGCTGACCATGGCCCGCCTCGAACCCAAAGGCATGGACCCGGTGTTGCAGCGCATCGACCTGGCCGCCACCGTGCGCGACAGCCTCGTGCAACTGACGCCCTGGTTGCTGAGCAAAAACCTTGAGCTGGCCTTCGACGTTACGGATCGCCCTTTTGAAGTGGTGGCCGACGCCGCCGCCATCGACATCGCCCTCAACAACCTGATCAGCAACGCAGCCAACTTTTCTCCCGCACATGGCGTTATCACGGTGCAGTTGAGTCAGGCGGACGGTTTCTATTCGTTGAGCGTCGAGGATCAGGGGCCCGGCATCGACGAAGCGGATCGCGCGCGGTTGTTCGAACGTTTTTACAGCCGAGGGAATGCCCATGGAGCGGGTCTGGGCCTGACCATCGTCAACACCATCGCAACGCGGATGGGCGGACACATCACGCTGGCCAACCGCCCCGAAGGTGGGTTGTGCGCGACGCTGTCCATTCCCGACAGCCAGCCCCGCGATCCGCTGCAGCGCACCACCCGCGAGTTGCCGCCGAGTGCTTGAGTGATCCCGATACCGCCGAGCGAGTAATCCTCGCCTGAATGCGGTGTGTCAGATCCGACGCCATCGCGAGCAGGCTCACTCCCACAGGGGCCGGTGTCGACCACAACACTCGCGAACGACACCGAACCAATGTGGGAGCGAGCCTGCTCGCGATGGCGGTGGCACATCCAGCCTTGAAGTCATTGCCATACAACTTAGCCAGCCGTTAACAGCTGCCTCACTTTTTAGCACTCGCCAAATAATGCGCCACCAACGCATTGGCATGGCCATGCCCCATACCGTGCTCATCCTTCAGCCAAGCCACCATTTCCATATGCTTCTTGCCACTCACTGTCCCAAGCAGATCCAGCCAATGGCTGATCGGCTGGCCGTACTTTTTCTCGATGGACGGGAAGTACGACGCCGGGCCTTTCACTTTTGTCTCTTCGCTCATGTTGCAAGCTCCCTGTTTCGCGACGGAGTGTCGGATAACGCTCCTTGTCGTCACGCCTAAGATTGGACGCCAAGTGCAATTCCGGCAACCACCCTGCCCCGCCTTCACTCGACCCGCCTCGTCATTGCGAGTAACTCAGCGGTGTTGGCTGGAGCCTGTCACTTCAACTCTCCATTAAGGGTACCAATCGCCTTATAAGTCTTCTGGCTCGGGGGCATTATTGGATCGGCGGGGAATCGATAGTCGCTGAAGCCCTGCATTACCTTTTGGTCGATTGCTCTATTACCCGAACTTTCCAGCAACGAGATCGCAGGAACCACCGACCCCGGCGTATATACCAGCTGTACTTGCACACGTTTGCTGGCAGGCACCGGCGTGTGCTCCGCCGCCAGGGTCTCCTTGATGGCCTCGCTCTTCTTTCTGACGCCGTCCTGCACGCGGCTGGCGAAGACGTAGTTGTAGCGCTGCTGCTGTTCAGTCGTCAGGGGCAGCCCTTTGGCGCGCATCCGTGCCACACCTTCCCATGAGGCGCTGTCGATGACTCCGGCGGAATTCAAGTAATGCTTCAGCGCACCTTGGAAGTCCTGGGGGCCACCTATGCCGTACTCCATGAACTCAGCCAGTTTGACTTCATTGTCGGGAGCCCCGGGTTTGGCGACGGCACGCTGATAAAACTGTCGGGCCTCAACCAGGTTGGGCGGCCCGCCAATGCCTTTTTCCGCCATGCGGCCGAGTTCGCCATAGGCCCTCGGATCGGCGTCGGCCAAGGACTGATAGATAGCCTTGGCTTTCGGTATGTCCTGGGGCACACCATGGCCATTCTCGTAAAGACTGCCGAGGATCGATCTGCATAAGCTATCGCCGCTTTTGCTAAGTTCCTGGATATAGGCGGCCTCCAGCGCGTTGGTGGACTCATGACCCCAGTAACCAAAGCAACGCAAGCCGGGGGAAACTTTATTGTCCAGACCGCTTGGAAGGAGGATGGATTGGCATCCTGCAATGAGAGCAGTGAACGCCAGTAAAGCAACAGCCTTGTTCATGAACTGCATCCGTTGAAATCGTTTGAACTTCATCGGCCTTCATGCAGAAAAAATGAGTCACTGCCCACGAATTGAACTCCAGAAGACGGTGCAGTCCAGTGGGGACAAGCCCTTGGTTGATAAGCAAAGAGGGAAGCTATCGCGAAGTGCTCTAACGAACTGTCAGTTCTTACAGGTCATTTTTAGTTTGGTCGGGGATACGCTGCGTTCATTGGAGTGAATTGAGGTGTTCATCATGTTTCGCAATCGTTACCTGTTGCCATTGGGCCTTTGCTTGTTGGCGATGCTGCCGATGCTCCGCGAGGCCCAAGGTGGCGTGTGGGCGCCCTTAACAGACGAAGTGAACTTTCAGTGCGACAACGGCATCACGGCGCAGGGCTACAGCGTCTATGTTGTCGGCAACCATCCGAAGTTAGGGGACTGGGATCCGGCCAAGGCCGTGAAGCTCGGTCCTGTTGCGTACCCTACCTGGACCGGCAGGGTAGAGTTCCCAGGCGCGGACGACGGCAAAGATGTGGAATGGAAGTGTATTGTGCGCAACGAGACGATCCCGACCGACGTGCAGAAGTGGCAGGGCAATCCCAACAACATTGTTAAGTTGGCTTTCAGGACAACGAGTATCGGCAGACTCTGAGGCGTGAGTGAGCAATTGGGAAAATGTATCTGGCACTCTCCCACCCGTGGCGAGGGAGCTTGCTCCCGCTGGACTGCGCAGCAGTCCCCTGTGTTTTCGGGAGAGACGGGGCCGCTGCGCGACCCAGCGGGAGCAAGCTCCCTCGCCACAGGGGTTGTGTTGGTTGCTTCGTTGCTTGGCTGATCAGAGTGTTGTGATGGGCTGCCTGGCTATCCCATCAACAACCCCTGCTCCGCCTCACACAACTCCACTACGTAATCCCACATCACCCGCAATCTCACCGACTTGTGCAACTCCCGCCGCGTGCTGATCCAGTAGCTGCGCTCAATGCTCTCATCCGGAAACAGCGGCACCAGCTCCGGGTCGGCGCTGGCCATGTAGCACGGCAGCACCGCGATCCCCAATCCCGAGCGCGCCGCTTGTTGCTGGGCGATGACGCTGGTGCTGTGGAACACCACCTGCGGGTTGCGGCAGAAGCTGTTGAGGAACATCAATTCCTGGCTGAACAGCAAATCGTCGACGTAGCCGATCCACGCGTGCCGGCCGAGGTCTTCGCGGCTGTGCAGCGGGGGCGCCTTGTCGAGGTAGGCCTGGCTGGCGTAGAGCGCCAGGCGATAGTCGGTGAGTTTGCGCGTGACCAGCATGTCGGCGGCCGGGCGTTCGAGGTGGATGCTGATCTCGGCTTCGCGGTTGAGGATGCTGACGAAGCGCGGCACCGCCACCAGTTCCACTTCCAGTCCGGGGTAGCGTTCGAACAGGCCGTTCATGCGGCTGGCGAGGAACATGATGCCCAGCCCTTCGGTGACGCCGACGCGGATTTTGCCCAGTGGCGCGGTGGACTGGGTGATTTCCTCTTGCGCCAGCAACGCGACGTTTTCCATGGCTTCGGCGTGTTTGAGCAGCGCTTCGCCGGCCGGGGTCAGTTCGTAGCCCTGGGCGTGCTGGACAAACAGCGCGGTGCCGAGGCTCTTTTCGATGGCCTCGATGTGCCGGGCGACGGTGGCGTGCGTGGTGTTCAAACGGCGGGCGGCGGTGAGCAAACGCCCGCTGCGCTGCAATTCGAGAAAAAACCGCAGGTCATTCCAGTCGAACATGAGTCGTCCTTGGGTCTACGCTGGGTGAGGTGCTGTCTAAAAACGCACAGCGGCTGCGCAAAAACTAACATTCTTTTGACGAAAGCTAACAACTAGGATGACCGACAACAAGAACAACAATACGAGGTCAGGGATGCAGACTTCCCTTGATGAATTCGACTACATCGTGGTCGGCGCCGGGCCGGCCGGGTGTTTGCTGGCCAATCGGCTGTCGGCCAACCCGCAACACCGCGTATTGCTGCTCGAAGCCGGCGGCCGCGATAACTATGCGTGGATTCACATCCCCGTGGGTTACCTGTTCTGCATCGGCAACCCGCGCACCGACTGGTGCTTCAAGACCGAAGCGCAACCCGGCCTGCAAGGTCGCGCCTTGAGTTACCCGCGCGGCAAAGTGCTGGGCGGCTGCTCCTCGATCAACGGCATGATCTACATGCGCGGCCAGGCCGGCGACTATGACAGCTGGGCCGCCGATGGCAATCCGGGCTGGAGCTGGAACGACGTCCTGCCGCTGTTCAAGAAAAGTGAAAACCATTTTGCCGGCGACTCGGAATTTCACGGCGCCGCCGGGGAATGGCGGATCGAGCGTCAACGGCTGTCGTGGCCGATTCTGGACGCGTTCCGCAGCGCCGCCGCGCAAGCCGGCATTGCCAGCATCGATGACTTCAACCAGGGCGATAACGAAGGCTGCGGCTATTTCCAGGTCAATCAGAAGGCCGGGATTCGCTGGAACGCGGCCAAGGCGTTTCTCAAACCGATCCGTAACCGCGTCAATCTCACCGTGCTGACCGACGTCGAAGTGGACCGCGTGCTGCTGGAAAACGGCCGGGCTTCGGCGGTCAGTACGCGTTATCAAGGTCAGGCGAAAACCTTTAAGGCACGCAAGGAAATTGTGTTGTGCGCAGGCTCCGTCGGCTCGCCGAGCATCCTGCAACGCTCCGGGATCGGCCCTCGCCCGCTGCTTGAAAAACTGGGCATCGGCGTGGCCCATGAGCTGCCCGGGGTGGGCGGTAGTTTGCAGGATCACCTGCAACTGCGGCTGATCTACAAACTGGAAAATGCGCGCACGTTGAACCAGATCGCCGGCAGCGTGTGGGGCAAGATGGGCATGGGCCTACGTTATCTGTATGACCGCAGCGGCCCGCTGTCGATGGCGCCGAGTCAGCTCGGGGCGTTTGCCCGGTCGGGGCCGGAGCAGACGTCGGCCAATCTTGAATACCACGTGCAGCCGTTGTCGCTGGAGCGGTTTGGCGAGCCGTTGCATGCGTTTCCTGCTTTTACGGCGTCGGTTTGCGATCTGAGGCCGCAGAGTCGCGGGCGCGTGGAAATTCGTTCCACTGATCCGCAGGAAGCGCCGTTGATTCAACCCAATTATTTGAGCCATCCGGAGGATTTGCGGGTTGCGGCTGATGCTATTCGCCTGACCCGGCGCATCGTCGCCGCCCCTGCCCTGCAAGCGTTCAAACCTATTGAGTATTTGCCCGGCGACAGCTTGCAGACGGAAGAAGAACTGCACGAAGCCGCGGCGCGGATTGGCACGACGATTTTCCATCCGGTGGGCACCTGCCGCATGGGCAATGATGGGGATGCGGTGGTGGATGCCGAGCTTCGCGTTCATGGGATTCCCGGTCTGCGCGTTGCTGATGCTTCGATCATGCCCCGCATCACCTCGGGCAATACCTGTTCGCCTACGTTGATGATTGCCGAAAAGGCTGCGCAACTGATCCTCAACCCTGCAGTACACACCGAACCTGTGGGAGCGGGCTTGCCCGCGGAAGCGGTGGATCTTCAACATTGATGTGCACTGACACTCCGCCATCGCGGGCAAGCCCGCTCCCACAGGGGATCGCATCAGATTTACGGACGTAGAAAATTACCCGCTGCAAGGAACACGCAACACCAGTGGAACAACAAAAACAATCACTGTGAGGGATACCGATATGTCAGAACATGTTCAGCCGCTGGACGCCACGCTCAGCGTCGACACCAGCCCCGACACCCGCAAGGTCATCTTCGCGTCGTCGCTCGGGACGGTTTTCGAGTGGTACGACTTTTTTCTCTATGGCGCCCTCGCGGCGGTAATCAGCAAGCAGTTTTTCGCCGGGGTCAACGACACCACGGCGTTTATCTTTGCGCTGATGGCGTTTGCCGCCGGTTTCATCGTGCGGCCATTCGGTGCGCTGGTGTTTGGGCGATTGGGGGACATGATCGGGCGTAAATACACGTTCCTCGCGACCATCGTCCTCATGGGCCTGGCGACCTTCTGCGTCGGGTTACTACCGACCTACGCCAGCATCGGCATCGCCGCGCCGATCATCCTCGTGGTGCTGCGCATGCTCCAGGGCCTGGCCCTGGGCGGTGAGTACGGCGGTGCTGCGACGTACGTCGCGGAACACGCGCCGATGGGTAAACGTGGTTTCCACACCAGCTGGATTCAGTCCACCGCGACCCTCGGGTTGCTGCTGTCGCTGCTGGTGGTGCTCGGCTGCCGTTACTTCACCGGTGACCAGTTTGAAGTCTGGGGCTGGCGGATTCCGTTTCTGTTTTCCATCGTGCTGCTGGGCATCTCGACCTGGATTCGCTTGAGCCTGCACGAGTCGCCGGCCTTCGTGAAAATGAAAGAGGAAGGCAAGCTTTGCAAGTCGCCGCTGCGCGATTCCTTCGGTAAATGGGAAAACCTCAAAGTCGTTCTGATTGCCCTGTTCAGCATCAACGCCGGGCAAGCCGTGACCTTCTATGCGGCGCAGTTCTACGTGCTGTTTTTCCTCACCCAGTTCCTGAAGATGGACCCGGCCCTGGCCAACAGCCTGCTGATTGTCAGCGTGATCATCGGCGCGCCGTTCTTCATCTTTTTTGGCTGGCTGTCGGACAAGGTCGGGCGCAAACCGGTGTTGATGATCGGCTTGCTGCTGGCGACCGCGCTGTACTTCCCGATCTTCAAGTCCATCGCCCACTACGCCAACCCGGCCATTGACCAGGCCAGCCGTCAGGCACCGATCACCGTACTGGCCGACCCGGCCACCTGCACCTTCCAGTTCGACCCGGTGGGCAAGGCGAAATTTGACAGCCCGTGCGACAAGGTCAAAACCTTCCTGGTGAAACAGGGCCTGCCTTACAAGAGCGAAGCGGCCCCGGCCGGTAGCGCCGTGCAAGTCAGCGTCGGTGACGTGAAACTGGATGGCTTCGACGAAGCGGCCTTGCGTGGCGCGGTGACATTGGCGGGGTATCCGTCACAAGCCGATACGCAACAGGTCAACAAGCCGATGATCGTGGGGCTGATGGTGGTGCTGATCATTATTTCCGCCATGTGCTACGGCCCGCTGGCGGCGCTGATGGTCGAACTGTTTCCGACGCGCATCCGCTACACCTCGATGTCCCTGCCCTACCACATCGGCAACGGCTGGTTTGGCGGGTTCCTGCCGACCGTGTCCTTTGCGTTGGTGGTGTATACCGGGGACATCTTCTACGGGCTGTGGTACCCGGTGGTGATTACCGCCGTGAGTTTGGTGGTGGGGATGATTTGCCTGCGTGAGACGAAAAACGTGGATCTGGATACCAACTGATAGCGACCGTGAAATAACGCCCCGCGCTGCGGTGATACTGTTCACTCAAGCCCGGGGCGACACATTTGTGGCGAGGGGGCTTTTGTGGCGAGGGGATTTATCCCCGTTCGGCTGCGAAGCAGTCGTAAATCCAGACAACTCATTCAGTATGAAAGAACGCTGGGGCCGCTTCGCAGCCCAACGGGGATAAATCCCCTCACCACAGGTAAGCTCAACGGTCTCTACAGCCCCGACACTCACCAGACCGAGGCACCATGATCATTTCATCCGCATCCGACTACCGCGAGGCAGCACGCCGCAAACTCCCCCGTTTTCTGTTCGATTACATCGATGGCGGGGCTTATGCCGAGCACACGCTACGGGCCAACAGCGCCGACCTGACAGGCATCAGCCTGCGTCAACGCATTCTGAAAAACGTCGAAACCCTGAGCCTGGAAACCACCCTTTTCGATCAACCACTTTCAATGCCCGTCATATTGGCGCCGGTCGGCCTGACGGGCATGTTCGCCCGCCGAGGTGAAGTACAGGCGGTCAGAGCGGCAGAGAACAAAGGCATTCCCCTGTGCCTTTCAACGGTGTCGGTGTGTTCGATCGAGGAAGTCGCGGCGCAGAGCCAGCAATCCATCTGGTTTCAGTTGTACGTATTGAAAGACCGGGGCTTCATGAAAAACGCGCTGGAGCGCGCGAAGGCCGCCGGCGTGAAAAATCTGGTGTTTACCGTCGACATGCCTACCCCCGGCGCCCGCTACCGGGACGCGCATTCAGGCATGTCGGGGCCATTTGCGTCATCGCGGCGAATGCTTCAGGCCATGACCAAACCCGACTGGGCGTTCAACGTCGGCGTCATGGGCCGTCCGCACGACCTGGGCAACATCTCGAAGTACCTGGGCAAAGCCGTCACGCTCGAAGACTACATGGGCTGGCTGGCCAACAATTTCGACCCGTCGATCAGCTGGAGCGATCTGGAGTGGATTCGTGAATTCTGGAAAGGCCCGATGATCATCAAGGGCATCCTCGACCCTCAGGATGCCAAGGACGCGGTCAGTTTCGGCGCGGATGGCATTGTGGTGTCGAACCATGGCGGACGGCAGCTGGACGGCGTGCTCTCCACCACCAAGGCGTTGCCGCCGATCATGCAGGCGGTGGGCAATGATTTGACGGTGCTGGTCGACTCGGGCATCCGCTCGGGGCTGGATGTTGTGCGGATGCTGGCCATGGGCGCGAAAGGCGTATTGCTCGGGCGATCCATGGCCTATGCGCTGGCCGCCGATGGGCAACGCGGGGTGGAGAACATGCTGGATATTTTCGCCAAGGAAATGCGCGTGGCCATGACGCTGACCGGGGTAACTTCGATTGGTCAGATTGATGAATCGACGTTGGTGGGAGCTGTTCGCTGAGGGTGCGGGCAATGTCGTTTACTTAACGTTTGTGGCAAGGGGCCCTTGTGGCGAGGGGATTTATCCCCGTTCGGCTGCGAAGCAGTCGTAAATCCAGACAACTCGGTCGGTCTGAACGGACGCAGGGGGCCGCTTCGCAGCCCAACGGGGATAAATCCCCTCGCCACAGGTTTTGTGTTCGACAAGGATGGTTTGAGAGCACTGCGTTGCCGTCAATGCGGTTCACTCAACGTCTTTGAGCACCTCAAACGTGACCTGATCGGGATAGAACGCCACATACCCGCGAATCTGATCCACCGACACTTTGGGATTCTCATAGCGCCACACCGCATTAGCGCCCTCATGCCCCGGGATCTGCAAACTGTAATAAGTGGCATCACCCTTGTACGGGCAATAGCTCGTGTGGTCGGTCCGGGCGTAATACTCTTCGGCGATGTCCTCCCAGGGCACGTAATACACCGGAGGATAATTGGCCTCCAGCAGCACCAGCGCACGCGTCGACGCGGCCACTTGAATACCGTGAAACTTCACCAACAGGCAGCCCGGCTGCTCGGCGATGGTGATGACAGGACTGGGACCGGTGCTCATGGAATGCATTCCT
Source organism: Pseudomonas sp. 31-12 (assembly GCF_003151075.1). Classification (NCBI taxonomy): domain Bacteria; kingdom Pseudomonadati; phylum Pseudomonadota; class Gammaproteobacteria; order Pseudomonadales; family Pseudomonadaceae; genus Pseudomonas; species Pseudomonas sp. 31-12. The sequence continues at coordinate 2,785,907 of NZ_CP029482.1, read as the reverse complement.
CATGACGGTGATGGACCTGTGGGGCAAGATTTACGCCCCGCTCATGTAGCGAGGGAGCTTGCTCCCTCTCATCTGCGCAGCGGCCTCAGAATCTGAGACTGCGAAGTGTCAGGTATAACCCAAAATTCGCCGACACGACGGCTTCGCAGCCGAACGGGGTGTTTTGGCTGCCGCAAACAAACGCAACAGCTTTGCTGTACATCCATACAGATAATGATTGATCCATTGCTCATCACCGGCCATTCTGTGCGCCTCTTGCACACTTGATGAACGATGGTGGTTATGCAGCTGTACCTCTGTGAAAAACCTTCCCAGGCCAAAGACATCGCGGCGGTACTCGGCGCCAAGCGTCGGGGCGACGGTTGCTGGCTGGGGACGGACGTCACGGTGACCTGGTGCATCGGCCATCTGCTGGAAACCGCGCCGCCGGATGCCTACGACGCACGCTACAAGCGCTGGGTATTGGCGGACCTGCCGATCATTCCGGAAAAATGGAAGATGACGGTCAAACCGCGCACGGCCAGCCAGTACAAGGCGGTCAAACGCTTGCTCGGCGAGGCTGATGAACTGGTCATCGCCACCGACGCCGACCGTGAGGGCGAGATGATTGCCCGGGAGCTGGTGGAGCATTGCCGCTATCGCGGGCCGATCCGGCGACTGTGGCTGTCGGCGCTGGACGATGCGTCGATACGCAAGGCGCTGGCGGCGCTCAAGCCGGGGGCCGAGACGTTCAGCCTTTATCATTCGGCGCTGGGGCGTTCCCGGGCCGACTGGCTGATCGGGATGAACATGAGCCGCTTGTTCACGTTGCTGGGCCGGCAGTCCGGTTATCAGGGCGTGTTGCCGGTGGGCCGGGTGCAGACACCAACCTTGCGGCTGGTGGTGGATCGCGATCGCAGCATTGCCGATTTCGTGCCGGTCGCCTATTGGGCCATCGACGTGCAGTTGTTGCACGACGGCACGGCGTTCACCGCCCAGTGGCGTGCGGCCTCCGACGTCTGTGACGATCAGGATCGCTGCCTGAATCAGGCGCTGGCCCAGCAAGCGGCCGCCGCCATCAGCAGCGCGGCGAGCGCCCGGGTGATCAAGTTGCGCACCGAGCGGATGCGTGAAATCGCGCCCCTTCCGTTCGACCTGGGCACCTTGCAGGAAGTCTGTTCGAAGAAGCTCGGGCTCGGCGCCCAGGAAACCCTCGACATCGCCCAGGCGCTCTACGAAACCCACAAGGTCATCACCTACCCGCGCAGCGATTGCGGTTTCCTGCCGTTGAGCCAGCACAGCGAAGCCCCGGGCATTCTCGCCGCGCTCCGGCAGGCCGATCCGTCTCTTGACGCCTTGAACGATCACCTGGAGCCACAGCGCCGTTCACGGGCCTGGAACGATGCCAAGGTCACGGCTCACCACGGCATCATCCCCACGGCTGCCGCAAAGAATCTTGATCGACTGGTGGGCAAGCAACGAGCGGTCTACACGCTGATCCGTGCGCGTTATCTGGCGCAGTTCCTTCCCAACCATGAATACGACCGCACCCAGGCGGACTTCGATTGCGCCGGTGAAGCCTTGCGTGCCGTCGGCAAGCAGATCGTCGAGCCGGGCTGGAAACGCGCCCTGCCTGAAGCGCTCGCCCCGGCCAAGGGTCGCGAGGCACCGGCACCGCAAACCCTGCCGGCATTGGCCGAAGGGCGGGACTACGCGGTGGCCGACGTGAAGCTCAAGGACCTCTGGACGCAACCGCCCAAGCCATTCACCGAAGGCGACCTGATCAAGGCGATGAAGAACGTCGCCAAACTGGTGGAAGACCCGCTGCTCAAACAGAAGCTCAAGGACACCACCGGCATTGGCACCGAAGCGACTCGCGCCTCGATCATCCAGGGCCTGCTCGACCGCGGCTATCTGATCAAGAACGGCAAGGCCCTGGCCGCGACTCCGGCCGCCTTCAGCCTGATCGATGCGGTGCCGCGCGCGATTGCCGATCCCGGCACTACGGCGATCTGGGAACAGGCGCTGGACATGGTGCAGAGCGGCGAGATGAGTCTGGAAGAATTCGTCACCAAGCAGGCCGCGTGGATGAGCAAGCAGGTCGCCCGTTGCGCCGGCCTGAGCCTGACCATCAGCGGGCCGGCGAGCCCGGCCGGACGGGGTGCCACACCGTGGAAAAACAAACGAAAAACTGCCAAGCGCAAGCCAGCGACGGGCACCAAGCGCGCGGCGAAACCGACCAGCAAAGCGTGAGGGCACTTCGGATGGGCCGTGATGGTCTAGTGTTCTTCAAGCCCGGCGATGGCCCCCTTTTCTAAAAAGCAACGCAGCCTCGTTTCACTCGACAGCTGCTACAGGAATCTTGTTTATGATTATCGTGCACCACCTGAACAACTCCCGCTCCCAACGGATTCTCTGGCTGCTGGAAGAACTGGCCATTCCTTATGAGCTGAAACGCTATCAGCGTGACCCGAAAACTAATCTGGCCCCGCCGGAATTGAAAGCGATCAACGCCCTGGGCAAATCGCCGGTCATCGAAGATGGCGCGCAAAAGCTGATCGAATCCTCGGCCATCATTGACTACCTGATCCGCCGTCATGGCCAAGGCCGCCTGCAACCGGACCCGTCCACCGCCGCCTACGACGAATACGTCCAGTGGCTGCACTTCGCCGAAGGTTCGGCCATGCTGCCGCTGATGCTGAACCTGTACGTCGGGCGCCTGGGTGAGGCCGGTGCGCCGCTGCATCCGCGTATCAACTCGGAAGTGGCCAACTACCTCGGCTACCTCGACACGGCCTTGAGCCAGTCCGATTACCTGCTCGGTGACGAGTTCAGCGCCGCCGACATCCAGATGAGCTTTATCGGTGAGATTGCCCGCGCCCAGGGCAAGCTGGGCAACTACCCTCATGTAACGGCCTGGGTTGAACGCTTCCAGGCACGTCCTGCTTACGCGGCGGCGTTGAAGACGGGTGGCACGTACGACTTCGCGCCCCACTGAGTGATCCCGAAAGGGCCACGGACGGCCCGCATCTGGAGAGATGCCCAGCATGCCTTCGATTGAACTGCACGCCGCACACCGCGACGAACTGGAAACGATCGAAAACCTGATGCAGTTCTACATGCACGACTTCAGCGAGTTTCTACCGCTGAAACTCGGCGAGCACGGTTTCTTCGACATCCGATCCAACCAAGATTACTGGCGCAAGCCTGGGACCCAGCCATTTCTGGTCAAGGTGGGCGGTGAACTCGCCGGTTTCGTGACCGTGGACGACGACACGCATATCGACGGCGCCGAGCACAACATCGGCTACTTGTTTGTCAGTCGGCGCTTTCGTGGCCAAGGTGTCGCGAAGTTTGTCGTGTCTACCCTCTTGAGCCGGTTCCCCGGTCAATGGCAGATTTTCCACATCGACGCGAACCTGCCTGCACGGCGGTTCTGGGCCACGGTGATGCCTGAACTCGCGGACGATGGATTCACCCTGCATCAGCTGCCGGTAGACGGTTATCCTTGCACCTTCTACCGCTTCCAACACCCGCTGCCATCGTCCTGACTGGCACCTCGCGACTCCCGTTTTTAATTCCAAAGCGCTTTGTCCGACAATATGTAGTGACTGAAAATAATCACTACATAACGGTTGACGCCTCCGATTTGCCCTTGCATGATGCAGACATCTCCCCGATCGGGAGTAAGGCAACATGTTTGAGCAAGCTCGTCTGACCGCCGAGCTGTTTTTCCCGGATACACGCTGCCCACAAGGCAGATTGAAGAAGCTGACCTGGCCCGAACGTCCAGTACAAAGACGAGAAGCGCTGGCGATCAATCCTCATGAAGCTTGTGGCCGACCCTCAAAAGTCGGCGGTGGCCTCCAGGTTTTCGCTGCTTCTCTTCGTTGTGACGCTATTGCGTAGCAGTTATTCAACACGACTACATGCAACAGACGCGAGACCCCGTCGAATTGACGGCTGACCGCTGACGTCCTGGTTTCGGTGCCAGGGATCAACTAACCGATGGGCTACCTGTATTAGCGAATCAACTTTGAAAGATCACCAAATGGTCAAGGGGCATATTATGAATCTGAACAATCAACCTACTATCGATGAACTGGCTCGCATCTTCGCGGCGCAAAAAGACAGCCACGACAGCCACATTCTGTGGATCAGCAAATCGGGCCAGGTTCATATCGATTGCCTGTCGCCACACGCCCATGAAGCGGAGTTCGACCAGAACAACCAGAACCTGCTGGCCCGACTGAAGATGTACCGTCGCGGCCAAGGCTATGTCGGCAAGAAAGCCGCAGCCGACAAGGACTTCATCGGTCATGTTCTGCAAACGCTGAAACAGGCGTGGGCCTCGATGCAGAACCAGAACGAAGTTCGGGTGATTGACCGGTTCTACTGATATCTCCCCCGCCGCTCAACAATAAAAAGGCCCCGCTCGTAATATCGAGCGGGGCCTTTTTTTGTTTGTCTCGTGCGCGGCAAATGCAGCTATCGTTAAGCGTATTCGCTGCTGTGCCCATGGAGACTTGCGATGAAAAATGCCCTGACATTTCTGCTGTTGCTATCCACTGCAACGATTGCTCACGCAAACAAGATCGAAGGTGTTCCATCATTCGATGTCGAATGCCCCGGAAAAATCATCGTTCACGCGGATCAGGACGGACCGGTGTTGATCAACAACGTAGAAGCCGAAACCAAAGCCATGATCAAAGAGCGCAGCTTCGAAGCCAAGGGATCAGGCGTGACGATTTCGATCGTTCTCGCCGATGATGACTCGGTGACCGTAAGCTCCACGGGCAAGGCCCCCAACGGCGTTTGCCAATCACTGGACGACTGACTCCGTCGCCACCGCGCCCAACACCAGATTCATGAACGCCACCGACGCCGCGCTGTGATAGTTGTTCTTGCGCCGAAGCAGCGCCGCCCCGCGCGTAGGCGCTTCACCCAGCAACGGAATTCTGCGCAGTGCCCGGTCCTGAGTGGCAATAGGCTCAGGGAGAATGGTGGCGATGCCCGTATGTCGAATCACCTCCAGCAAGGTGCTCACCGAGTTGACCTCAATCACCACCTTGGGCGTGATTTGCTCCTGGGCAAAATATTCATCGATGCGAGTGCGGGTGACGAAGTCCTGGGCCAACAGCGCAAAGTCCAGTTGCGCCACCTCTTCAGCGGACAACGCGACCTGGCGTTCATATAACGGGTGATCCCGCCCTACCATCACCCCAAGGGTTTCGGTAAACGCCGGGATCGACTCGATGTCGGCATTTCGCACCTGAGTAAAGGCGATGGCGATGTCCAGCGAGTCATCCGCCAGCCCCGCCTCAATGTCATCCATCGACAACTCGAAAATCTGCAGGTGGATGTTGGGAAATCGTGCCACGTAGTCGCGCACCAACGGTCCCACCAGATACGCCATGAACGTGGGCGTCATGGCCAGGCGCAAGGTGCCGCGCGACAAATCCTTCACGTCATGCAGCGCCCGTTTGCCGGCCTCCAGTTCCACCAACACTCGACGTGCACATTCGATGTAGGCCTCGCCCGCATCGGTCGGCTTGACCGTGCGCGACGTTCGGTCGAACAGGCTCACGCCCAGAGTTTCTTCCAGTTGGCGGATCTGCTGGGACAGGGTCGGTTGTGAAACGTGCAGCGCCTCGGCGGCGCGGGTGAAGCCGCCGTGGTCGGCAACCGCCAGCAAGTAACGCAGATGTCGCAGCAACATGGTGAACACCATCTATAGGCAGGACTTATGCAAAGCATTGTATATCGGTCTTGGACGCTATGGATCAATCGGCAGAAGATTGCTTCACACCCAAGCAACACAACGCCGATAGGAGAAGCACCGTGCAACAGTCCCACGCTTATAACGACACCAACCTCGAACTGACCGCCAAAATTCTGGACGCCAAAGCTCGCAAAAACCTGTCATTCGAAGACATGGCCGAGGGCACCGGCCTGAGCCTGGCCTACGTCACCGCAGCCCTGCTCGGCCAGCACCCGCTGCCGGAATCCGCCGCCAAAGTGGTCGGCGAAAAACTCGACCTGGACGCCGACGCCGTGGCCCGCCTGCAAATCATTCCACTGCGCGGCAGCCTCTCCGGCGTGCCGACCGACCCGACCATCTACCGCTTCTATGAAATGATCCAGATCTACGGCACCACGCTCAAAGCCCTGGTTCATGAGCAGTTCGGCGACGGCATCATCAGCGCGATCAACTTCAAGCTCGACATGAAGAAAGTCGAAGACCCGGAAGGCGGCCACCGCGCAGTCATCACCCTCGACGGCAAGTTCCTGCCACTGCGTCCTTTCTGAGTTGATACCGGTCCGCACTCCGGTGCGGGCCAGACCCGACACCCCAAACACTTTGTCAGCCACCACATTCGTCTGGAGGATGCCCCATGAAAAAAATGCTGCTGGTTCTTTCGTTGATAGCGGGCGTATCGGCCCAGGCTCAAGCCCAGGACGCCGCCGTTGCCTACCAATACGGCATGAACCTGGACATCGCCCACGTCGTCGCAATCACCCCGGCCGCTGATGTCTGCGGCGTGGTTCCGGTGGAGATGACTTACCTCGACTCCAAAGGCGCGACTCACATTCTGCAATACAGCGAATTCGGCACCGGTTGCTCGAACTGAGTAGCCACTGTTCATCACTTATGAGGACGTCACCATGAAAGCGCTCATCGAAGGTTTCTTGAAGTTCCAGAACGAAGCGTTCCCGCAACGCACCGACCTGTTCAAACACCTGGCCACCACCCAGCATCCCGGCACGTTGTTCATCACCTGTTCCGACAGCCGCGTGGTCCCGGAACTGCTGACCCAGCAAGAACCCGGCGAATTGTTTGTGATCCGCAATGCCGGCAACATCGTGCCCTCCTACAGCCCGCATCCGGGCGGTGTCTCGGCCACGGTCGAATACGCAGTCGCAGTACTGGGCGTGACGGACATCGTGATCTGCGGCCACTCGGACTGCGGCGCCATGACCGCCATCGCCAAGTGCACATGCATGGATCACCTGCCCGCCGTCAGCGGCTGGTTGCAACACGCCGAATCCGCCAAGGTCATCAACGAATCCCGCCCTCACGCCGATGACGCGGCGAAGGTGAGTTCGATGGTCCGGGAGAACGTCATCGCGCAACTGGCCAACATCCAGACGCACCCGAGCGTGCGCCTGGCCCAGGAAAAAGGTCAGCTGAACCTGCATGGCTGGGTCTACGACATCGAGACCGGTTCGATCGACGCCCTGGAGGCCGGCAGCCGCGCGTTTGTGTCGCTCGCCGATCACCCGACCACCTGCGCCGTGTATGGCAAAGCGGTCGAAGCTGCTTGATGGGTGGCCGCGTTAGATCTCTAGCACCAAGGGCTCATCACCCTTGGCCGGCACCGCGCAGCAGATCAGCACTTCCCCTGGCGCCGGCAGCTCGGCGGGTATGTTCAGATAATGCACCTGCCCGCTGAGTAACCGGGTGCGGCACGTCCCGCACGAACCTCCACGGCAACTGAAGTCCGGATTCAAGCCACGGCTTTCAGCCAGTTCCAGCAAACTCCCGCCACCCGGCTCCCACCGCGCCTCCTTCGCCGACCCGGAAAACACCACTTTCACCGGGCTGTCCGCTGCCGGCACCTGTGCCGGGGCCGGGCTGAGTTGGTCGCGCAGACGGACCAACGTGGAAGGCCCGAACGTCTCCGCATGAATGCGCTCGTCGCCAATGCGCAAGGCCCGCAAGCTGTCGTAAATTCCCTGGGTAAATGCACCGGGGCCGCACAGGTAGAAATCGTAATCGTCCAGCGGCAGTAACGCCTTGAGCAACTCGATGTCAACGCGCCCCGCCACCTCGAAATCCTCACCTTCACGGGCATGATCCTCGGGTTGGCTGAGCAGGCGCAGCGCTCGCACCGAGTCCTTGGCACGAGTGGCCAGTTCGTACAGCTCATCGCGAAACGCGAGTTCGGCGAGGCTGCGGGCACTTTGAATAAACCAGGTCGGTCGAGTGCGGCGGATGCGTTCGCCTTCGTAGATCACTTCGCGCAGCATCGACAACAAGGGCGTCACGCCGACGCCGGCGGCCAGCAGCACCAGCGGTCGACGCTCATCCGCTTTCACCGTGAACCGGCCCTGTGGCGCGCGGGCTTCAATGAGATCGCCCTCGCGGACACGCTCGTGCAGATGCGATGAAATCAGGCCTTCACGCTTGACGCTGATCCGGAAAAAGCTGTCCGACGGTGCGCTCGACAGACTGTACGTGCGCACCAAAGGCGCCTGCCCCTCCGCCAGGCAAAAGCGCACGGGCAAATGCTGCCCGGCCTCGAAGCGCGGCAAGCCCGCATCGTCGGTCGGCTCCAGATAGAACGAACGGATACGGGTGCTTTCTTCAACGATGCGGGTCACGCGCAGCAACCGCCATTGATCGCGCAGGGCATCGGCCTGCAAACGCCCTTCGGCCTGCTGCCAACTGCCGGTCATCAGGCTGTTGGGCGAGAACCCTTCGAATTGCCAGCGCAGCGACAGCACACCGGCGCGACGCACGACGTGTTCCACAGTCATTCGCCAGAGCCGTTCGGCGCCCTGGAACGCTGCTATTTCCGGGCCTTCCAGGATGATCTCGGTGCGCCCCGCGACTTGCAGCACATCACCGGATTCGAAGTCGACAAACAGCAGGCCCACCTGCGGATTAAGCAGCAGATTGCCCAGGGTATTGAAATGCAGGTTGCCGGCGAAATCGGGGATCGTCAGCACGTTGCCCTCGACCCGCACGAAGCCGGCATTGCCGCCACGGTGCGAGACATCCACCGAACGTTTTGTCGGGTCGCCATCAAGGTCTACGTAGCTGGTAAGGAAAAAGGTATCGGCGTTGCCGATGGTCGCCCGGGCGGCTTCGTCGAGCTCATCCAATCGCTCGACCGCCACAGCAGACGAAGCGCGGCCCACTGACCCGGGGTCGACGGCGCGCAGTTGAATGTATTGCGGGCAATTGCCGAAGGCGTGTTCGACGGCCACGGCAAAACCGTCTTGGGTGGCGGTGCTGATGCGACCATTCATTCGGTTGCGTCGGCGGGTTTTCAGGTCGATACCGAGTAGCCCCACCGAGGCACCCGCCTTGAGCGCGGGCCTGACGGGATCGCCTTCGGCGGGCAGGCGGTCGAGTAACAACTGACGGGGATCAGGCGAATGCGCAAATCCGGGCGGCCCTTCAATCAGGGTCGCCCATGGCACGCCGTGTTCATCGACGGCGCCCACCAGTAAATAAGGCAGGTGCGCGTAGAACAATTGATGCTGCTCGGGCAGGTAATCGCGCACCACCTTGCGCCCGAACACCTCCATGCGCTCGGCCACACCGACGCTTTCCTGCAACTGCCGTTCGCCCGCGTGCCAAGGTGACGCGCCCTGCTCCTGCGACTGATTCATGACGACCTCTACGCCTTCGTAAACAGGTGTCTTTCGCCCGAAAGCCCGTGATGGCTTTTGTGGCTCAGGCGTTCAAGCGTAGTTCGCTAAAACGGCCTGTGGCGGGTCGTCGGATGTACGGGCCAGATCAAGGCACTTGCGGCGTTTCATACCATTGGCGAGACGGCGTCGGGAATCGCATTTTCTGCCGGATATGCGCGGCGTTCGCGGGGCTGCTCAGCTGTTCCAGCAGCACGAAGGCGACTTCCGTTGCCGTGCCGGGACCGCTTGAGGTGATGATGCGGCCATCGACTACAACAGGCCAGTCGACAAAACGCGCACCGCTTTCCACCAGCTGGTTTTTGCGCTTGCCACCCACCTGGTGATAGGTCGTGGCGTCTTTGCCTTTCAGCACCCCGGCAACGCCCAGGCACACCGAAGACACGCAGACACTGGCGACGGTTTTACCGGCCGCGACAAAGTGCCGGATGGCCTCCAGAAACGGCTCACTCAAGGCTTCTTCATAAAAGCCCGACGGTTCGAAACCTCCGGGCAATGCCAAGGCATCGAAGCTGTCCAGGTCAAGGTCCCTCAACAAATGAGCCGGGTTGAGGGACAGCCCGAAGGTCGTCACGATCTGCGGCCGCAGGCCGGCATTGATCAATTCCACGGGTTGGTCGCCAAGCAGATTGGCCCAACCGAGCACATCGGTAAAAGCCGCCATTTCCAGCGGTTCAACACCGTTGGCCAACAACATGAGGACGCGTTTCATCGGGTACACCTCTCAGGGATCGGCCGATAGTCGGCCTTTGCCTTACATGAGAGAACACCCAGAAAACGCAATCCATTGTTGCTTGAACTGAAATGCCCGCATCGCGGCGCTCCCGGTTCACGGGAGCGCCGCATTCACACGGTTGCCCTGATCAGTGGTCGTCCTGGTCTTCCGATGAAGGCCGACGCTCGGTAGTTTCTTCGGCGTTGGGGGGAACTGGATGACTGCCAGGCGTGAACACGTGGGTCAGCAAGTCCCGGGCGTCGATTTCGACGACACCCGGCACCGACCGGGCCAGTGCAACCACCTGCTCACACTGGCGGTGCGTGTTGACGCGACCGCTCAGTGAGACCGTGCCCGCATGGGTTTTGACATGGATATTCATGCCAAGGGCCGGCTCGGCCCTGGTCAGGGCAGATTTCACCTTGGTGGTAATCCATGTGTCGTGGACGACCGTTTCCAGATCGTGGGAGTAATTCCGAAAAGAATGAAGTTTCATGACGCAGCCCTCACTCAGAACACAGACGCAAACACACCCTTAATTATAGTGCGATCGTTGCCTGCGCCCGGAATGCTCAGCGTTTGACCGACAGATCCGTCTGGGTCATGCGGCTACGGATAGTGAACACGCCATCTCCCGAAAGAATCGCGCTGCGGGCGAACAGGCGACCGCTCTCCCAGTTCGAAAGCCCCAGTTCCGGCTTGTTCAGCGCGTACTGCCCATCGACCCAGCGAGTAATCCCGTTGCCGACAAAAGGTGCGTTGACCGCATTGTAGAAACGCTCATGCGCCGCGCCCTCTTCACTGATCAGCGACACGGTGAACTGCGGGCTGTAGCGATTGAACAAGGCGATGGCGCTGTCCAGGTCATCAACGATTTTCAGGCTGACTTCCGGGGTTTCTTCCCACTCCCACTCGCGGCCCAACTGATCTTCTGGCAACGGTTCGGTCAGCGCTTCGGTCTGGTAGCCTTCGGCGCGGTACACCTCGACGCTGCCGGTTTGCCATTCAGTCGGCAGCCACGACTCGCTGCCCTCGACGATGTGCAACTTGCAGCCCTGGCCCCGAGCGGTGCCGGCCTGTTGCAGTGCGTCGAGGAACAACGGCACCAGTTCTGCGGCACGGTCGCGCTGGATCAGGCAGACGTTCAGGGTGTTGCAGACCTTGCGGTCCAGAGAATTGCGCACCACGGCGGCGAAGCGCTGGGCGTCAGCGTCTTTATCAGCAATCAGCCAGGCGCCACCGGTGCCGTGCAGGCTGACCGCGGTGCCGGCCTGCTGGGCGATGCTGCCCAGTTGGCTGACCGCACGGCCCGAACCCCGGGCCACGGCCAGCGATAAACGGCGGTCGGCAAACATCGCCCAACCGGCGGCGTGATTGACGCTTTCCACCAAGGACACCGCGCCGGTCGGCAAACCGGCGTCGCTGAGGGCCGGGTTCAGTGCGTGAGTGACGATGGCCTGAGCGGTGCCCAGCGCATCGCTGCCAATACGCAGCACGGCGGTGTTGCCGGTGCGCAACACACCAGCGGCGTCGGCGAACACATTCGGTCGGCCTTCGAACACAAACGCGACGATGCCCAGCGGCGACACCACTTGCTCGACCTTCCAGCCGTCGTGCTCGACGCAACTGATGACCTTGCCGCGAGTCGCCGACGCATCGCGCCAGGCCCGCAGGCCGGCGATCATGTCACGGCGCATGCGTTCGTCGGCCAGCAAGCGCGTGGTGGAACGTCCGCGGGCCTTGGCGCGTTCGATGTCAGCCAGGTTGGCGGCCTCGATCAAGGCCCAGCAATCCGGGTTTTCCAAGCGCTGAGCGAAGAGATCGAAGAACGCGCTGATCGCCTGATCCGAGACGCTGGACAGTGCGGTGAATGCTGCTTCGGCGCGCTCGATGGCGACGGCCGCCGCTTGCTGGTCAGCCACCGGAATCAGCAACAACTCGCCGCTGACCTGCTCCACCAGCAGGTGGTCCCCGGGCTGAAAGCGCTCGGCCAGTTCGGGGCTGACGACAGTGACACGATTACCGGCAAAAGGGATCGGCGTGCCAGCGACTAGACGTTCGAGCGCAAGAGACATGAAGCGGTTTCACCATGCAGGGGGCGGCTGGAAAATGTATAGGAAAATCCACGGAACGTCATTAACCGCGCCAGCCCCTATGCCTTAGAACACCGACCAGCCAATCCGCTGGCTCAACAACTCCAGTGCCGCCATGCCGGCCAGCGAGTTGCCAGCGGCGTTCAATTCCGGTGACCAGACGCACACCGTGAACTGCCCCGGCACCACCGCGACAATCCCGCCGCCGACGCCGCTCTTGCCCGGCAAGCCGACGCGATAAGCAAAGTTGCCGGCTTCGTCGTACAGCCCGCTGGTGGCCATGATTGAGTTGACCTGCTGGGTCTGGCGCGCGGTGAGGATCTGTTCGCCGCTGTGTTTGCAGAACCCGTCGTTGGCCAGGAAGCAGAACGCCCGGGCCAGGTCCACGCAGTTCATGCGCACCGCGCAATGGCTGAAGTAGCTGCGCAGCACGGCCTCGACGTCGTTGTGAAAGTTGCCGAAGGATTGCATCAGGTACGCCATGGCCGCGTTGCGCGCGCGGTGCTGGTATTCGGATTCGGCGACCTTGCCGTCCACCATGACCTGCGGGTTGCCGGACAGCCGACGGACAAAGTCGCGCATCGACAACGCCGGTGCGGCGAAGCGTGACTGGTTGATGTCGCAGATCACCAGGGCACCGGCGTTGATGAACGGATTGCGCGGGCGGCCGCGCTCGAATTCCAGCTGCACCAGCGAGTTGAACGGTTGACCGGAGGGTTCGTGACCGAGGCGTTCCCAGATCGCTTCGCCGGAGTGATCGATGGCCTGCACCAGGCTGAACACCTTGGAAATACTCTGCACCGAGAACGGCGTGTCGGCATCGCCCGCGCAATACAGCTCGCCGTCGTTGCCATACACGGCAATGCCCAACTGATTGGCCGGCACCGTGCCGAGGGCGGGAATGTAGTCAGCCACCTTGCCCTGACCGATCAGCGGCCGGACAGCGTCAAGGATCTCGTTCAACAGCGCTTGCATGCCGGGTTCCGAAGTCTCGCCCCGAGGGATTGCGGGGACACGGAGGCTAGACGCTGTTGGCTGGCGCCAGGCCACAGATTGACCGACCACAATCTCAAAATCACCCATGCCCCCTGTGGGAGCGAGCCTGCTCGCGATAGCGGTGTGTCAGACACCATCAATGTCGACTGACCGTCAGCTATCGCTAGCAGGCTAGCTCCCACAGGGGGGGGCATCAGCTCGAGGTTTTAGTAGCTATGTATCGCAGTGTGTACAGACCCGCCTGCGACACACCCCATCCATAAAACCCCGCACCAACGACACATCGCAGATACACCCGCTTGATGAACTGTGCCTGTCGATTGGCCAAGCCGATCAAAGCACTCAACTCACTCAACGCTACGGAGTATCACCATGTTCAAACTCTCGACTTCTTCCCTGACCCTCGGCCTGATCATTGCCGGCGGCCTGGCCTTGTCCAACGTGGTTTCGGCTTCCGAATCCGAAGCGTTCAGCATGAAGCAACTGGCCCACGGCTACAGCCAGGCCCAGGCCGACTCCGCGGAAAAACCCGCTGAAGGCAAATGCGGTGAAGGCAAGTGCGGTTCCGGCGAGTAATTCATTGCCGCGGGGCCATTGCTGCCCCGCACACCTGACTGAACGGAGATCAAGCTCATGAACACCTCAATTTCATCGGCCGTCAAAGGCCTGCACCTGAACCTCGACCGTGCCGGCAGCTGGCTCGCGCCTTTGACGCTGCGGCTGTTCATTGCCTGGGAATTTTTCGAGTCGGGCCTGGAAAAATGGAACGGCGAGAACTGGTTCGCCGACATCCAGGACGCCTTCCCGTTTCCGTTCAACCACGTGCCGGCCACGCTGAACTGGGAACTGTCGATGTGGGCTGAACTGATCTGCGCCCTGGCCATCCTGGTCGGCCTCGGAACACGGGTATCGGCCATCATTCTGATTGTTGTCACCATCGTCGCGACCGCCGCCGTTCACTGGCCGGCCGATTGGTCTACATTGAGTGAGCTTGCCCAGGGTTACTCCATCAGCAATAAGGGCCACGGCAACTTCAAACTGCCGCTGATCTACCTCGCCGCCCTTATGCCACTGTTGCTCTCGGGTGCCGGCAAGCTCAGCCTGGATGCACTGTTGGCTCGATTCTTCTGGCGTCGCCATAACCGTTGACCGACCAGAGCCCGGCGCGTCCTCCACTCCCATAAACACGGAGCATTCGCCATGAGCCTCACTCTCTACGGTTTTGACGGCAGTACGTATGTGCGCACAGTGAAGATGCTGCTTGCGGAAAAAGGTGCGGATTTCGACCAGTTGCAGGTCAATGTGATGAAAGGCGAACCGCACCTGCCCGAACACCTGGCGCGCCATCCATTCGGCAAGGTGCCGGTCATCGATCACGACGGTTTCCGGATCATCGAAACCGACGCGATCGTGGCCTATCTGGACGAAGTCCTGCCGGGCCCTTCCCTGACGCCCGACAATGCCCACGACCGTGCCCGCACACATATGGTCATGGGAATTTACGATTCTTATGGCTACGGTGCACTAGGCTCGGTGTTCGGCTATCACTTGTTCCCCGACTTTATCGGCGGAAAGAACGAAGAATCCCGTCGCAAAGGCATCGAGACCTCGAAAATGGTCCTGCGTGAATTGATGAAAATCAAAGGCTCCGACCCCTTCGTCGCCGGCCAGGATCCGAGCCTCGGTGACTTTTACCTGGCACCGGCTTGTGCTTACATGGCAATGACCCCGGATGCACCGCAGGTGTTTGCCGTTAATGGCTTCGATGACTGGTGGAAACGGGTTCAGGCATTGCCGAGCTTTCAGGCCACACCACCGCAATAAGCTTTCCCCTCTCACTTGCGTAGACAGGAGCCACCATGAGCGTGACCACCCAATGGATCGAGATCGACAGCGACGAAGGCACCTTCGGCGCTTACCTGGCGATTCCGCATACCCGCAAAGGCCCGGGGATCGTGTTGATCCAGGAGATCTTCGGCGTGAATGAACACATCCGATCGGTCGCGGAGCAATACGCCGCCGATGGTTACCTGGTGATCGCGCCGGACCTGTTCTGGCGCAACGGCCACCGTATCGAGCTGACTTACGACGAAGCCGGCTGGAAACGCGCCGTCGAACTGATGAACGCCACCGACATCGACAAGGCACAGGCCGACATCAAACTGGCCATCGACGCGCTGGATGCGCAACCTGGCCTGGAAGGCGGGATCGCGTCCATCGGTTACTGCTTTGGCGGCTTGCTGTCCTACTTGACCGCCACCAATGGCCTGGTGGATGTGGCCATCGCCTACTACGGCGGCGGCATCCAGAATTATCTGGACCGCGCCGATGAAATCGAGGTGCCGTTGCTGATGCACTTCGGTGAGCAGGACAGCCACATTTCCCTGGAAGCCGTGGAGAAAATCGCCGAGCGTTTCGAGAATAACGACAACGTGGAAATTGTCGTGTATCCGGAGGCCGAGCATGGTTTCAACTGCTCGCACCGCGACAGTTACAACCAGCGTGCCGCGGCTGAGGCCCATGGCAATACGTTGATCTTTTTGGGGCAGGAACTGTAAAGACAAGTCCCTTTTTTTGTTGCGCCTGTGATGGCCTCTTCGCGGGCAAGCCTCGCTCCTACAGGTCATGCGCCCATTTTGATGTGGCGTATGACCTGTAGGAGCGAGGCTTGCCCGCGAAGGGGGCGGCGCGGTCTCAAGCCAATCAGCGGCTGATCTCTTCCACAGAATCAATCACCGCCACCTGCGGATGAGCACCACGCTCATGCACATGGGCTGCCGGCGTACGGTCGATCAGCAGGCTGAGTAATTCCGGGCGGCTGTAGTGGCCTCGGGAATCCATCATGCGTTTGCGCTTGTCGATCAGGCTCATGTCGAGGTCGACGATCACCTCGCCCTCGCCTTCCTGCAGGGAACCCAGTACCACGCCATCCGGGCTGATGATCGCCGTGAAGCAACCACCGGAAATCGGGCCGATCGGGCAGCCGGTGTCGGCCATGATTTGTGCCTGCTGCTCAGGGTTGAGCCACGCCGTGGAGTTGACCACGAAGCATGCCGATTCGAGGGCATGCTGACGGATGTTGACTTCCATTTGCGACGTGAACAGAGGTCCCGCAAACGACCCCGGGTACATCGAGGCGTGAATCTGTTCGCCGTCGGCCATCAAGGCGTAACGGGCCAGCGGGTTGTAATGCTCCCAGCACGCCAGTTGACCGATGCGCCCGACCGAACTGTCGGTGGCGCGCAGGCCAGAGCCATCGCCCATGCCCCAGATCATCCGTTCGTGGTAAGTCGGGGAGATTTTGCGGCGATGCTGGATCAGCGTGCCATCGGCGTCGAACAGCAACTGCGCGTTGTACAGCGTGCCGCCGTCACGTTCATTGACGCCGATCGACACGACCATGCCGGCTTGTTTGGCCGCGGCGCCGATGGTATCGGTGGCGTCCGAAGGCACCGTGACGGCCTGATCCAGCAGTTTGAGGTGCTCGGCGCCCATTTCGAACGGCGACTGCACGAAGGAAAAGTACGGGTAGTACGGCACGATGGTTTCCGGGAACACGGCGAACTGAACGCCTTGGTCGCCGAGCTCCAGAATCTTCTGTACGACTTTATTGACGGTGCCTTCGCGGCTGTAGAGCACCGGGCTGATTTGTACGGCGGCGGCTTTGACGAGGGTCATGGCGGTGATCTCATTGAGGGTTGGACTTCGATGAGATCTAGATTACGGCAATCATATTTTGTCTCAAATGCCGAATACACCACCTTTTAGGACACAACTAACGTCACGCACGATGGGCGCGCTGGATCGCCTGCGGCGGCTGCCCGAACGCACGGATAAACGCCCGACGCATGCGCTCGCGATCGCCAAAACCGGTGTCGGTGGCCACCACATCAATCGAGTGCCGGCCGGTTTCCATCATCAGCCGGGCCGCTTCCACCCGCAGGTTTTCGATGGCTTTGGCCGGGGATTGGCCAGTTTCAGCCTGGAACACCCGACTGAACTGCCGTGGGCTGAGATGGGCGGCGTTGGCCAGTTCTTCGACCGACAACGCTGATTTGAGGTTGTGTTTGGCGTAGGTCAGCGCGGCCTGGATGCGGTCGGTCTTGGGCTCCAGTTCGAGCATCACGGAAAACTGCGACTGCCCTCCCGACCGTCGGTGATACACCACCAGTTGCCGGGCCACCCGACGGGCGACGTCCGCGCCCAAATCCTTTTCCACCAGGGCCAAAGCCAGGTCGACGCAAGCGCTCATGCCCGCAGCAGTCCAGATGTGGCCGTCGTTGATGAAGATGCGGTCTTCTTCGACCTTCACTTTCGGATACGCCCGCTGCAAGGCCGGCGCATGACACCAGTGAGTCGTCGCCCGCCGACCATCCAGCAAACCGGCCTCCGCCAGCGCAATCGCGCCGGTGCAGATAGAACCCAGACGTCGAGTGGTCAGGCTGGCATTGCGCAAAAACTCGACCATGCCCGGTGATGTCGGGCGGATCAGGTTGTCGCCCATCACCAGCAGCGTATCGAACATCCGCTGGTCGAATGCGCTGGTTTCCACGCCGAATCCGGCAGAGGTTTTCACCGTGCCGCCGTGCTCGGAAAGTAACGCGATGCTGTACACCGGCTCGTCGGCTGCCATGTTGGCCAACTCGAAGGTGGCGCACATGGCGAGGCCCAGCACCTGGAAGCCGGGGTAAACGATGAGTCCGATGGTGTGCATGGCGGCTGTCCGATTACGTGGCATGACGGGTTTCAAGCCATCGTAGTAAAACCCCACGCCCTCCAAAATGGAATCAGCCGTAGATCAAAAAAGCAGATGGCTGTCGGCCTACTTCGCCGACCCATCATGCGGTTTGTAAAACCGGAACATCTTGGTCTCAAAGGTTTTGGTGTACGACCTGGCCCAGTCCGGTTTCACCGTGCGGTCATGGAAATACATCGCGCCGCCGGTGCGGTCGGGCAGCTGCTTGTTCAACGCCTTGCGCGCGATTTCCTTGGCGAGGGCATATTGGGTTTCTTCCTGGACCGTGTCCGATTTCCCATCGCACCACCACGAAAACTGGCAGCTCTTGGTTTCGGAACCTTGCTTGACCACCGCGCACACCGTGTCGGGGAAACCTTCGTGGCCGAGGCGGTTCATAACCACGTTGGCGACCGCTTCCATGTCGGCCGTGTTTTTGCCTTTGGCTTCCCAATAGATGGAGCGTGCCATGCAGGTAATCGCATCGTCCAGCGGGGACTTGCCGGCCGGGTCGACGGCCTGGACTTCGGACTGAGTGATCGCCTCGGATTTCGGTACGGGCAGATCGCCGCCCTTCTCAGCGGCCTTGTGCTCAAGCACTTGGGCCTTGTCTTCAGCCACTTCTTTTTTCTGCTGCTGGTCGTCGGCAATA
This sequence comes from Pseudomonas sp. 31-12, assembly GCF_003151075.1. Lineage (NCBI taxonomy): Bacteria > Pseudomonadati > Pseudomonadota > Gammaproteobacteria > Pseudomonadales > Pseudomonadaceae > Pseudomonas > Pseudomonas sp. 31-12. The sequence continues at coordinate 2,767,296 of NZ_CP029482.1, read as the reverse complement.
ACCTGGCCTGCGACAAGGGTAACCACAAGAATCACAACGGACCATTTGAAGGACATGATGGAGACACTCTGTGTGGCGTCGAGGGAAGCGCCCGTCTGGCGACTTGGCTTCAGTGTAGTAGCCAAATCATGTCAAACGCTGGCAACAAAGCACAAAAAGGCATTGCGCGGCATGGGGTGGAATCGCGCATCATGGGCGCAGTCAATTCAAGGGAGAATTCCATGCGCGTCCTGTCATCCGCTGTGCGTTTTGCCGTGTTGCCGCTGGGGTTGGTATTCGCCGCCACTGCCGTGGCCACCGAAGAAACGCAACTGGTCGAGTCGATCAACGCTTACCGCAGCCAGGCGCAAAAGTGTGCCGGTCAGGCGTCACAGGAATTGCCACCGCTGACGAGCGATCAGCGTCTGGTTTTATCGGCCAGCGGGCCCGTCGACTTGCAGCAAGCCATGGCCCGGGCGTCGTACCCGATGGTCAACGTGCAGGCGATCACCTTGTCCGGGCCGCGTGATGCGCAGTCCGCCATCACGGCGATCAAGGAGAGTTTCTGCCAAGTGGTGCTGGACTCGCAGTTCGTCGACGTCGGTGTCAGCCACGAGGGACGCGACTGGCGCATTGTGCTCGCGCGCCCCCTATTGACCGCACGCCTGGGCGACGCCGCGGTTGAAGGCCAGAAGCTCCTGGAAATGCTCAACGCCGCCCGCACCCAGCCGCGCCAGTGCGGCGGTCAACCGTTCGCCGCAACCACGCCGCTGGCCTGGAACGCAACGCTGGCGACTGCGGCCCAGGAACATTCCCGGTCGATGGCCAATAACAATTTCTTCGACCACAAGGACCGCGACGGCCGCACGCCGGGTGACCGCGCGGAACTGGCGGGTTACAACTTTCAGGAGATCGGCGAGAACATCGCTGCCGGGCAAGACACCCCGCGCAAGGTCGTCGATGGCTGGCTGGCCAGCGCCGGGCATTGCGCCAACCTGATGAACCCGAAGTTCCGCGAACTGGGCGCGGCCTATGCGGTTGATCCAAAGAGTGACGCCGGGATTTATTGGACCGCCATGTTCGGTACGCAATAACGGCGGTGGCAAGAGCGGTGGTTCACCGCTCTTACAACGTATGTTGTTGGTTACCGATGTCTTTGGCTTTTTCGATTGCCCATTCCAACGCCGCCTCCATGTCCAGCATATGGGGGGACGGGCGATTGTCCTCTTCAATGACCGAGCCGTCCGGCCGGTAGACTCCGATGAACATCTTCAGGGAGCCGTCTTTCAATATTTCGGCTTTCACCTCGATCCTGCATCCGTTGGAAAGCGTTTCCTTGTGTTCCTCATGGCGTTCAGTCATCGCTGTCTCCCTCTCGTGGTGAATGGACAGGGTTTGCAGTCATTCTTTCTGAGCGTAGTAGAAGTTCGGCCGGGATAAACGCTGGACGCCGACGCTCGGCGTTATCGGAAATGAACCTCACAGGACAGCGGCGTAATGCCACCTATACTCCATGCCACCAACCCCGCCCGGGGCCTGCACTACCAACAATAAAAAGCAGAGGTGGAACATGGTCTGGCAGCAAATCTACGATCCCTTTGGTAACCCGGTGCTCTCAACCCTCATGGCGGCAGTGCCCGTGGTGGTGATGCTGGCATCCCTGGCGTTTTTCCATATCAAGGCGCATCTGGCGGCCCTGCTGGCCCTTGGCTCGGCACTATTGATCGCCATCTTCGCCTTCGGCATGCCCGCGAACATGGCCGGCTCGGCGGCACTTTACGGCGCCGCCAACGGCTTGCTGCCGATTGGCTGGATTGTGCTCAACATCATCTTCCTGCACCGGCTGACCACCGAAAACGGCTCATTCAAAGTGCTGCAGGATTCCCTGGCGCGTATCACCGACGATCGACGCCTGCAACTGCTGCTGATTGCCTTCTGCTTCGGCGCCTTCTTCGAAGGGGCTGCCGGGTTCGGCACGCCAGTGGCGGTGACCGGGGCGATTCTGATCGGGCTGGGCTTCTCGCCGCTGGCCGCCTCCGGCCTGGCGTTGATCGCCAACACCGCACCGGTGGCGTTCGGCGCGCTGGGTACGCCCATCATCACGCTGGCCAAGGTCACCGGCCTGGATGAAATGGAGCTGTCGATGATGGTCGGCCGACAATTGCCGTTCTTCTCGGTGCTCGTACCGTTCTGGTTGATCTGGGCTTTTGCCGGCTGGCGCAAGATGCTGGAAATCTGGCCGGCCATTCTGGTGGCCGGGGTCAGTTTCGCCGTGCCGCAGTTCCTGGTGTCCAACTACCACGGGCCGATGCTGGTGGACGTGATCGCCGCGCTGATCTCCATGGCATGCCTGACCGGTTTCCTCAAGGTCTGGAAACCGGCCACGATCCACACCTCCGCCGCCCTGTCCGGGCGCGTCGACAACTCGAAGATCGACGAGGAGCATCAGCAAAAACCCGAGGCCAGCGGGGCCTTCGCCAGCGACGCCAAACCGGCGGTGATGCGCGCGTGGATGCCGTGGATCATCCTCACGGTCTTCGTGTTCGCCTGGGGCACCCAAAGCTTCAAAAACATGTTCGATACCCGTCCGGCGATCGATCCGGCCACCAACTCGGCCAAGCTCGATCCACAAGGTAAACCGATGCGCGAAGCCAACCCGATCTTCGCCCCGGTCGTGACTTTCACCACCATTCACCAGCAGATCGAGAAGGTGCCACCTGTGGTGCCCACGGCTAAAACCGAGGAAGCGGTCTACAAGTTCACCTGGTTGACCAGCACCGGCAGCGGCATCCTCCTGGCGGCCATCGTCGGCGGCCTGCTGATGGGCTATTCCATCCCGCAACTGGCACGCCAATACCTGCGAACGCTGTGGGTGGTGCGTTACTCACTCATCACGATCGTGGCCATGCTCGCGCTCGGTTTCCTTACCCGTTACTCGGGCCTCGACGCGACCATGGGCCTGGCCTTCGCCGCGACCGGCATTTTCTACCCCATGTTCGGCACCCTCCTCGGCTGGCTCGGCGTGGCGTTGACCGGCTCCGATACGGCTTCCAACGTGTTGTTCGGCGGCTTGCAACGAGTGACCGCCGAGCAACTGGGGATCAGCCCGGTGCTGATGGCCGCGGCCAACAGTTCCGGCGGGGTCATGGGCAAAATGGTCGACGCGCAGTCGATCGTGGTCGCGTCCACGGCGACTCGCTGGTACGGGCATGAAGGGGAGATTCTGCGTTATGTGTTCTTCCACTCGATTGTGCTGGCGATTCTGGTCGGTGGATTGGTGACGTTGCAGGCGTATGTGGCGCCGTTCAGCAGCATGGTGGTGGGCGGGCACTAGACGTCAAACGGTCCATAACCCGGGCGAGTTGCCCGGGTTATGGCTTGCAACACGCGACTCAAGTCAGACGGCTCCCCGACATCAACCCCCTCCGTCAGCAACGACATCAACGGCTGCACCAAGTGCTGAGTCCGAACATCATCGCCAATCACCGCCACTTCGGTGCAGGGCAAGGCCGGTAACTTTTCCGACGGTTCCAGTATCCGCATCCCTTCCTGCAAAAACGACGTTCCCAACGCCGTAATTCCCAAACCACCGGCAACGGCCGCCTGAACGCCCATCAAATTGCTGGCCAGACAGGCTGACGCCCACTCCCGTCCGACGGTGGAACGTGAGCTGCCGAAGGCTGCGATCTTTCGATCTTCAGCATCCGGGGCTTTACATTCCGGCAGAGAACTCTGGCGGGTGTTCGATTGCAGATCGTAGGGTGAGTAAGGCTGCATCGTATCGACATAGTATTTGCAGAGCCCAGTCGGCACGTGCCCGAATGCGACTATCATTTTCATCTGAAGGCTCTTCGCTGTTTAACATCGACTCTACGTTTCTAATGATGAGTTGTTCAGGCAAATACATGATCCGGCTATTTTTGTAGCTCGATGCACGTAACTCAGCAATTGGATATGCCCCGCCAAGCCCTGCTGAAACGCCCACCAAGAGCGCAGGCTTATGTCCAAGTTCATTGAGCCCTGCGTACAAAAAGAAGTTTTTCAGGGCTGGGCAAGCCATGCCATTCCATTCAGGGCTGATCACGATCAGTGCAGTTGCTCTTTGGAGGATGGATTGCTGGGCATTCCAGACTCTCTCGGTGTCTTCTTCTGGCCAAAGCGGTAACCGATGAGAAGCCAGGTCTATCAATTCACTTGAGTCACAAAGCTCAAGTTTCTCTAATCGATCGCGCAGAAACCTGGCGACCTTGACTGATTGACTATTTGATCTGTTCGATCCAGACAGCAAAACGATATGACGACTCATCGCGCCACCTTCTGGTTAGCGTCTACCTTGGGGGCGGTACGGCGGGAGCGCACGATTGGCCAGAACAATTCTTCTTTCCAGCTTATCGCTGACAAGTGTTCGATTCCGTAGGCTGGCGGACGCCGACGGGTAATTTTTGCGGTTCCGAACAGTACGTCCCAGAGAAATAACAGGTTGCCGAAATTGCCTTTGTAATGCGTAACGCCATCCTCTGCAGTCAAACCGTGATGCGCAGAGTGAGTGGACGGTGTGGAGAAGGTTCGCTCCAAAACCCAAATAATTGGGCGTAACGCGGGGATGCGATAAAGTTTGTCGTCCCACGCGATGCTGCTATGTGCAGCGAAGATCACGGTCATTTTCAAAATCAAATAAACATAATAAACAGGAGCAAGCCCAAGATAAATCAGCATGCCAGACAACCAGATGCCGGGCATCAGAAGATAGTAGAAACTGTTATTGCGATAGACGATGCGAACACTCATGTAAGGCGCGGAATGATGCGCACGATGCAATGCATAAAGTGCAGGAACCCGGTGAGTCAGACGGTGCCACCAATATTGGGTCATGTCATCCAGCAGTAAGAACAATACAAATCCTGCAATCCACGGAATTCCGGCCAACGCGTCCTTCATGTCCGGTACAGCCTGATTTAACATCTTGCCACTTAGCCACATGACTAAAGGGAATGTGACCGCCAGCAGTATTCCAGAACCGACGACTTCAATAAGTACGTCACGTTTGCCGCCTGACGACTGACGAAACGAGGAACAGGCAAGCTCTAGCAAAATGAAGGCAAGGAAAATCCCGGCCACTATCACAGCAGGGTTATTGGCGAGCATTGTTATATTCATGGCACTCTCGATTTAGGCCCTTGTGGGCAATGCCTTGTCATTAGAAACTCAGGAGTCAGCCTTCCCAATGCGCGAAATGGACAGAATTGAGCTAGAACCGGCCAATCGCCCGCCCCAGCGCTTTCATCGAGGCAAGCTGGGCCAAGTGCTGGAGCGCTTCCTTGACAGCCAGGTTTCCCGACAAAGCACGGATTACAGCCTGATCGAGCTGAATCAGCTTTGGCGCGAGGCGGCGCGCATTGATCCGGCTATCGGGTTAAAACTGTTCGCGCTGTTCACGCCTCAGGACTGGCACGTCCTGGCTTATCTTTGCCTGTATAGCCCCGACGTTTTGTCGTCCATGCACCTTTGGGCCCGGTACGCACCGCTTGCATCGGACACAGACATTGTGAGGTTGGTGAATGATGAAAATGGCGTCGGGATCGAGGTTTGCGTCGATGCACCAGGAGAGTTGGCGCGGTATGTCATCGAACACTACGGCGTGATGTCCATCGCGCAATTGCGACGTGGAACGGGGCAGGATGTGCAGCCGATTCTGGCAAAATTCGTTCATTCGCGTCCGCCGTATTACAAGCAATACACCCAGTGGTTTGGAGACCGTATCGAGTTTGACTGCCCGGTTAACTGCTTCTATTTCCATGCGCAAAGCTTGAGCCTGCCGATGCAGACCCGTCATCACGGGATGTTGGAGTTATTGACTCAGGAGCTAGATCGACGAATTGCCGCGCATCGCAATTTCAGCGGCTGGTCAGCCAAGGTTGCCGAAGGTGCGCGACGTTCTCTGGCGAGGGGTGAAACTCCTAACCTGGAAAATCTGGCAAAGGCGCTGCACCAGACGCCCAGGACTCTACGCAGACGCCTGGAAGAGCAAGGCACGACCTTCAGACAATTACTCGATCAGATTCGTGCAGAACTGGAACTGCATCTTGAGTTGCAAGGAGAGTCGTTAACGGAGATTGCAGCTCAATTGGGCTACAGCGATTTGACTGCCTATCTGCATGCCCGAAGTCGATGGCGTGACAGGAAATAAGGTGGCGGCCTGATTATTTCGATCCTGCCTTTGCATTATGATCCCTATGCTTATCTGAAAGATGTTCTCACGCGCCTGCCGACTCAACGGGCGAGTGCTGTCGCTAATGAGCTTGCTTTGAGCAATCTTCGTTTCGGCAGCACGGTCATAGTTGACTGTGTCAACCCAGTAATCGAAAGCCGAAGGGCGTGGAGCGAAATCGCTAACCTTGGGGACGTTTAAACAAAGACTCTGCGGCGATGTTTATTCACCTGGTGCCAGCTTCCCACACCTCATTGTCGCGGCGCGAAGCCGACATAGCCGTACGCCTGAGCCGGCCCAAGGAACCGGACCTGGTGGCACGCAAGGTCGCGACCGTGCAGTTCCACCTGTACGGCTCGGCGGACTATCTGGCCAAGACAGCCCCGGAAGATCTGGCCTTCATCGCCTACGACCAGACCATGGAGCAAACTCCGCAACAGCTCTGGCTCAAGCAACAAGTGGGCGATCGACCGATCCTGCTGCACAGCAATGATCTGAATATCCAGGCGACCATCGGCGTTGCGGCATTGCCATACTTCCTGGGCGAGCACTACGGCTTGCAAGCGATGGAGACTGTGGGTGCGGACCTTGCGCGTGAAGTCTGGCTGGTGGTGCACAGCGATATCCGGCACACCCCGTCGGTGCAGGCGGTGATGGGTTTTTCTGGCGTCGTGCTTCGAAAACTGAGCCCGTGCGCCAAACACTGCTTTACTGATTCAGATCCTGAACCAACGGGAAGCGCCCCCATGGACCGTCTCACCGCCAAAGACTTCGCCCCGGAATTGCTTGAGCTCTACGACTACTACGCGCACGGCAAGATCAACCGACGCGAGTTTCTTGATCGGGCGGCGCTGTTCACGTTGGGCGGTCTGACGGCCAGCGCCCTCCTCGCCGCCCTGAGCCCGAACTACGCGCTCGCCGAGCAGGTTGAATTCACCGACCCGGACATCCTCGCCGAGTACATGTCCTATCCATCGCCCAAGGGCCACGGCAATGTCCGCGGCTATCTGGTGCGACCGACCAAAGCCACCGGCAAGGTGCCGGCGGTGGTGGTGGTGCATGAAAACCGTGGGCTCAATCCTTACATCGAGGACGTCGCCCGACGCGTTGCCAAGGCAGGGTTCATCGCCCTCGCCCCCGATGGCCTGAGTTCGGTGGGCGGCTATCCGGGCAACGATGAAAAAGGCAAGGAATTACAAGCGGCTGTCGACCCGGAAAAACTGATGAATGACTTTTTCGCGGCGATTGAATGGCTGATGAAAAACGACAAGACCACCGGGAAAGTCGGCATTACCGGGTTCTGCTATGGCGGCGGCGTTTCCAATGCGGCGGCGGTGGCCTACCCGGAACTGGCGGCGGCCGTGCCCTTTTATGGCCGTCAGCCAAAGGCTGAGGATGTGCCGAAAATCAAGGCACCGTTGCTGCTGCATTACGGTGAACTGGACAAGGGCATCAATGAAGGATGGCCGGCGTATGAAAAAGCGTTGAAAGCGTCGGGCAAGACCTACGAGGCCTACATTTATGCAGGCTGCAATCACGGTTTTCATAACGACTCCACGCCTCGCTACGATGAAGCCGCGGCGAAACTCGCGTGGGACAGGACAGTGGCCTGGTTCAACAAATACCTGATTTAAGTTCGAAAGATCGCAGCCTCGTTTCACTCGACAGCTGCTACACCGGTTGCTTGTAGCAGCTGTCGAGTGAAACGAGGCGGCGATCTTTGGGGTTGTTTGCAGGTGTGGGCGACCCAGCTATCAATTGCTTCGATCTTTTAAATCATGAAGCCGAATTTTTTATTTTTCAGCGGCGAGTTCAGGATGGCGCCACCTCTGATAATTCGGGCGAAAGCTTCATGAACATCAATTTTGCGTTTGCGTGCTTGATCGTGGTGTCGTTTGCGATTGCGCTGGGGCATGGCTGATCGCTCAGGCGTGCGCTTGCACCACTTCGATTCCCAGCTTGCGATAGTCGTCGATGTCGCCCGACGCCACGTGACGCTCGGTAATCAGGGTATGCAAACGTGAGCACGGCACGACGATGTACGGTTCCACCGCCCCCAGTTTGTCGGCCGTGGTGACGGCGATCACTTGAGAGGCACTGTCGAACAGCGCCTGCTTCACGGGCACCTCATCAAAATGCAGCGAGCTGATGCCGACCTCCGGATGAATCGCACACACCCCGGTAAACAGCACGTCAGCCTTGATGCCCTGCAACAAACGCACGGTTTCGTGACCGCTGACCGACATCGTCGCCAGGTTAAGTTGCCCACCCGCCAGAATCACCTTGATGCCTGGGTATTCCGCGAGGGTGATCGCGGTCAACGGCGATGTGGTGATGGCCGTGATGGAAATAGTCGAAGGCAAGGACCGGGCGATCTGCAGCGTGGTGCTTCCCGAATCGAACATCACGATCTGACCGTCCCGGACGTGTCGCGCGGCGAGTTGTGCGAGGTGCACTTTCACCTCATCGGTTTCACCCACCCGAGTGAGGAAATCCTTGCCCGTGTCCTTGGGACGAGGCAGCGCCCCACCGTGCACGCGTTGCACCAGACCGGCGCTGTGCAGCTCCGACAGGTCGCGGCGAATGGTGTCTTCTGAAACGGCGAAATGCTGGCTCAATTCCGAGGCCATGACCTTGCCGTCGCGCTCAAGAATCAGAAGGATTTTTTGCCGGCGCACGGAAGGAAGCTCATTTGCCAAATGCTGATCTTGCATGTTTGTGCCTGATTTTGCGTGTTTGTGCGAGATTAGCCAAAGCGCTGCGCAAACACAATCGCGGTTTTGTTTTCTGGCAAACTCCCCGGCGCGTCCATCGAGAGCATTCACCCCATGCATTTCGCCCTTGTCTCAAACGGTTCACTCCTCACGCTTGAACAGCCCGACATAACCGTGCCGTGGTGGAGTTTCACCAAGACGGTGCTCGCCGCCGCGGCGTTGTCGTTGGTGCGTGATGGATTGATCGGTCTGGACGATGTTGTGCCTGAAGGTCCTTTCACGTTGCGTCAACTGCTGCGGCATGAGGCGGGGTTGGCGGATTATGGTGAACTCGCTGACTACCACGCCGCTGTTTCTCGCCATGAGGCATCTTGGCCAGCCGCTGAAATGCTGCAGCGGCTGGATGCCGCCCGGTTGCGCTATGCACCGGGAGACGGCTGGCGATATTCGAACGTTGGCTACCTGTACATCGCCAGACTCATTGAGCGCGTGACAGGTCTCGCGCTTGAGGAAGCACTGACGCAACGCGTGTTGTCCCCTCTCGGTTTATCGCGGGTGCGCCTGGCCACGAAGCGCGGCGATCTGGATGGCGTGAAGATGGGAGCGGCCGCGAGTTACGATCCGGGTTGGGTCTATCACGGTTTGCTGGTCGGTTCGCTTGCTGACGCGGCCCTGTGCCTGGACCGGTTGTTGGGTGGAGATCTGTTGCCGCAAGCATTGCTGCGGGAGATGCAAACCGTACGCACGCTGGGCGGACCGATGGCTGGACGTCCCTGGGTTGCTCCGGGTTACGGCCTTGGTTTGATGCAGGGCACTGTGGAGGGTGGGCTCACCTTGAGCGGTCACACGGGAGCTGGACCGGGCAGCGTCGTTGCGGTCTACCGCTGCGTCGATGGCGGCCGCACGGCGAGTTGCGCGGTTTTTCGTGAAGGTGGAGAGGAAGGCGCTGTGGAGGCCCAGGTCGTGCGCCACCTGATGAGCGCGGCGCTTGATTAGATCCGAGAATCATCTGTCCGACCTCCGCCTCAAGGGGGGCGGCAATACCTCAATGCAGGGGAGCACACAAAACCTGTGGCGAGGGGGCTTGCCCCCGTTGGGTCGCGCAGCGGCCCCAAAACCTGCCACCGCATTTATTCAGATAAACCGCGTGCGCAGGATTTGCGACTGCTGCGCAGCCGAACGGGGGTAAACCCCCTCGCCACAGGATTGTGCGCAGTCAGACCTCGATGTGGAAAATTCACAAATTTGGCGGATTAACGGATCACGTTGAATGTGCATCAGTAGCTGGCGACTTGCGCCCCATTACCAGACGTCACCAACGCCTTCAACGACGCATCAAACTGCTTCAACGCATTCACCTGCACCATGTTTTGCTGGTCAATCTGCGCGGCAATCTCCGGGGCCGCTTTGCCTTGCACCCAGACCGAAGGCATCTGCTGTTCACGTGAGCCTTCGGCCTTGCCGATGTATTGCAGGTTCGAGTCGTAGAACTTGGCCAGGAAGCGCGCTTCGACCTGGTTGTTGCGCTTTGACACCAGGCGATTGTAGGTGTCCAGCATCACCACCACATCGGGATGGGCTTGCACCACGGCGTCGAGGTTGTCGTAGACGGTCACCGAAGCGAATTGTTTTTGCAGCGAGCCCATCAGCCAGTTGATCGCCCGCTTCGGATCGGAGCTGTTGACGAAGGCGTTGCTGATGCGCGAATCCAGCGCAGGGTTCTTCGCGCCGTTCAGTGCGACAGAATGGTACTGCTCAAGGTATTCGAGGGTGTTGAGGGTGTTTTCGCTGTAGAGCACGCCCACCGATTGAGTGTGCTGCAAGCTGGCGGGGCTGTCGGCCATCGGCAGGAAATGGCAGGACGGGTCAGCCGCGTAGGCCGGTGCGGTGGCGGCAACACTGCCGGTCAAAACGGCGGCCAGGGCCAACATGGTAGAGATTCTCATCGCGCAGGTTCCTTCAGAGGCGACTTTGGTATGACGCTATCCTCCTCTCATGACAGAAAAACGGAACTTGCCTTCCTTGATGGTGATTATTGATTAAACGAATGGTTGCGAAGTGAGCCCTGCGGCCTGATCCAGCGGTTGAAAGTGATGGCGAGTGGATATCTGCGCGAAGCCGATTATGCTTCAGGAAACCTTGCAGCGATGCGAGGCCGTCAACCTGTGTGCATGCTTCGCGAAATCCGTAATCCGACGACATCAGCCCAAGGGCCTGGGTGCGGCAAAGAGGTATTAGGTACTCCGGCCTATAACAAGAACGACGGAGAAGACTCATGGCCGCAATCGACAACACTTCCACGGGCAGCGCGCCCCACCACGGCATCACCAAGGAGGAGCGCAAGGTTATCTTCGCCTCGTCCCTGGGCACCGTATTCGAGTGGTACGACTTTTACCTTTACGGCTCCCTGGCCGCGATCATCGCCAAGCACTTCTTCGCAGGCGTCAACGAGACAACGTCCTTCATCTTCGCGCTGCTCGCGTTCGCCGCGGGCTTCGCGGTGCGTCCCTTCGGCGCGATCGTGTTCGGTCGACTGGGCGACATGATCGGGCGCAAGCACACCTTCCTCATCACCATTGTGATCATGGGTATCTCCACCGCCATCGTGGGCTTTCTGCCCGGCTACGCGACGATCGGCGTGGCGGCGCCGATCATCCTGATCACCTTGCGCCTGTTGCAAGGCCTGGCGCTGGGTGGCGAGTACGGCGGCGCGGCGACCTACGTCGCCGAGCATGCGCCGAAAGGCAAACGCGGTTATTTCACCTCGTGGATTCAAACCACCGCGACCCTGGGCCTGTTCCTTTCCCTACTGGTGATCCTTGCTTGCCGGACGATCCTCGGCAACGAAGCCTTCGAGGCCTGGGGCTGGCGGATTCCGTTCCTGCTGTCGATCCTGCTGCTGATTGTCTCGGTGTACATCCGCTTGCAACTGAGCGAGTCGCCGGTGTTCGTGAAAATGAAGGCTGAGGGCAAGTCCTCGAAGGCGCCGCTGACCGAATCCTTCGCCCGCTGGGACAACTTGAAAATCGTCATCATGGCTCTGCTCGGCGGTACGGCTGGCCAGGCAGTTGTCTGGTACACCGGGCAGTTCTATGCGCTGTTCTTCCTCCTGCAGACGCTGAAGATCGACCCACAGACCGCGAACCTGCTGATTGCCGGCTCGCTGCTGATCGGCACGCCGTTCTTCGTCATCTTCGGCAGCCTGTCCGATCGCATCGGCCGCAAGGGCATCATCATGGCCGGCTGCATCATCGCAGCGCTGACCTACTTCCCGATCTTCCATGCGTTGACCCAATACGGAAACCCCGACGTGTTCGTCGCGCAAGAGAAGAACCCGGTCACGGTGATCGCCGATCCCGACCAGTGCTCGTTCCAGTTCGACCCGGTGGGCAAGGCCAAATTCACCAGCTCCTGCGACCTCGCCAAGACGGTGCTGGCGAAGCGGGCCATCCCCTACAAGAACGAGAAAGCCGAACCGGGCACCGTCGCGCAAGTACGCATCGGCGACAAGGTGATCCAGAGCTTCGAGGGCACCGGCATGCCGGCCGCCGACTTCAAGGCCAAGAACGACGCCTTCACCGCCGCCCTCGGCACCTCGCTCAAAGAGGCCGGCTACCCCGAGAAAGCCGACCCGGCCAAGACCAATTACCCAATGGTCCTGCTGCTCCTGACCATCCTCGTGATCTACGTGACCATGGTCTACGGCCCGATCGCCGCCTGGCTGGTGGAACTGTTCCCGGCGCGCATCCGCTATACCTCGATGTCGCTGCCGTACCACATCGGCAACGGCTGGTTCGGCGGCTTCCTGCCGACAGTGGCGTTCGCCATGGTCGCGGCCACGGGTGATATCTACTACGGCCTCTGGTACCCGATTGTCATCGCCGTGATGACCGCCGTTCTGGGCATATGCTTCATGCCGGAAACCAAGGATCGGGAGATTCATCACACCTGAGCCTGGCACCTGCCCTCTCGTGCGAGCGAGAGGGCAGTCCTTCTGCGGGATCACAAAACGAATTGAACCCCACGCCTCTTCACGTTTTCGAAACCCTATAAGCGCCGATCTTTGATCTTGAGCAGCGCCATTGGAGAGGTAATCCCGATGAACCGTAGACTGCTGTTTCTGCTCGCCAGCCTGAGCCCCACGCTGGTATTCGCTGAAGGCTGTGACGTCCTGACCCGATCCCAAAGTCCTTCCGTTCCGGTGGTCGAGTCCCATAGCTGTTATGAGTACGAAGGCATGCCGGTGAACGCCATCGATTGGTCATGCAGCAACGAAAGCAAGGAAATGCTCAGCAGCACCAAGAAAAAAGTCGAACAGTGTGACGACCATTACCAGGCCACCTGCATCGCGACCTTGACCCAGGAATCCCTGGCCAACCCTCACTCCACCAGCAAGGACAAGAACAGCAAGTCGCTCAACATCCCCGACAACGCCCAGGTGACCACCTATTACTACGGCGCGGAACACTTGAACCAATCGAAGATTGATTGCGAATCGGGCGGTGGGCACTGGAAAGCGAAGTGATGTCGCTGGCTGATACGTAGCCGTTACATCGCGCTTTTTGCTGTATCCGCGTTGTTACCTTACCGAGCGTGTTGTCACTTCTGCGGTGCCCGGCGGGCCAATAGAGTATTGGCTTCGGTGTGTTGGCCGGTTCGAGAATGTTTCGACCCGGCAGTCCACCGATCCCCCCATCACGGAAGAGGTGACACCATGAGTTTCGTAACCGTTGAAAAAAACCAGAGCAGCGCCCCGTCGGAAGCCGATATGAAAAAGGCCATGACCGACTCTGGCGGCAAACCCGGGGAAGTCACCGGGACCAACGCGGCCCGGAAGCTGACTTACACCGGCACGGTCAATCACACCGTGTATGAGAACAAGCTGATCGAGATTGCCAAAGGCAAACGAACCAGCTGGAACTTCGTCTGGGCCGACGCGAAGGTGAGCAGCCCGGCGGCATGAGGCCACGGTGGGGCGGTCGCGCGGCCGCCCCGCTGTTTCACCTCGCAGACTCCTTGATACAACCCGGTTACGCAGGCTGTTACCTCGCCGGCTCAACCCCCCTCCCGCTGTAACGCCAAGACACTTCGCCGCCCTGAATCGTGCGCCTACTGTGAAGCCGTCAATGTGTTTAGAGGGTGCTGCCCGATCACTTGTCGGATTCGCTGCCCGCTGCCCATTGATTGCCCAACACAACCAAGGAAGAGGGAAACCATGAGCAAGTCAACCGCAGTAAGCAATCGTAGCCAACAACTTCAAAATGACGTGCAAGAGGCCGTCCAGGCGATTCTTGGAGCCACCACGGCCTTGAGCCCTGCCGACTATGGCAAGGTGTTGAGGTCGACTCTGGCAGCTACTCAAAAAGTGGTCACGATCGAGATCGCCGACGCTGATCTGAAAATGCTCAAGCAGTCTAAATACAAGCTGTGCTTTGCCAAAAAGGTGGGTACCGAAGATTACAACGTGGTCTGGCAGTCCTATGACGCATACCTGAGCAACAACGACTTCAGCTGGACGCCTCAGTATCAGTTGTTTGCCTCCAACGTGTTCAAGGACAACGTAACAGTCAAAGCCTCAACCAAACCCGTTGACATTGGCCTTGGGCAAACCGCGATACTCGATTCCAGTGGTGTGATGGGCCCTGCGGTGACAGGCGGCCCTGCCACCTCCTTCACAATGGTGAACAACTACGCGCCCATTCACCCAGGAGTTAACCAGTTGTCTACGGGCATCGATGGCACTCAGATCAGTACACCCATCTACGTAGCCGTCAACCAGGTCGTCACCGGCAACACCGTTTTGACCCCCGTCGAGACCATTCTCGTGTGGTTCGAACAGAATATGCAGACCAGCACCATGTTCAGCACCTCACGCTCTAAGTCCATCGAAATCGACCTTACCTTCGCTAATGATGCAGCCCGCCTCTACGAAGGCGGCGAATGGAAAACGATATAACCGTCGCATCGAGGGGCAACCTCGCGGTTGCCCCTTCTACTCAGGAAACGTCACCACCGCCCCGGGCGAAATAGCCCGTCAATGATCGACAGATAGATTCCGCCAGGTCTTCCTGGGTCGCGATGCCGTAAGGTCGATTGCGATCGAACTGCTCGGACCAGCGGATGCGCCCCTGAGCGACATCAATCAGGCGCACCGACGTCCGGACACGGCTCGGCTCCACCCTCACGCTGCCTTCAAGGGAATAGTTACCGCGCCCGGCTCGCATAACGTCCAGTGCCTTAATGCTGCTTCGCGGCACCTTCATCAACACATGGTTACCATGGCTTTGCGTCTGCTCGAACGACTCGAACAGCCGGCAGCTCAGCTCTTCACACAAGCCCCGGGTGAAGTCATCGCCGTCGCGGGTGATGCAGGTAAACGGCTGAATCTGTAGGACTGGATGGCGAGTCGCGGTGCTTTTGGGCCTGAGTCGCTGGTAAGCCAGCCGATAACAACCGGCCGGTATGCTCAGACGGACCGGATCCTGCTGCCCCAGGGTGGCGTAATGGGTCGCGAGCTTGCGCCGCAACCGGCCCACCTGGACGCGCACCACCGGGTCATCGCCCGTGCAGTAAACCGCCGGGTCACGGCGAAACACCGCAATGCCGATGGCATGTTCAGTGAGCGGAATGTTGGAAAATTGAAGATCGTGATCGACCAGGAACCGCAACAAACTGCCCATGCGCCTGGACTTGGCAAACACCGGACTGGCCAGCAACAACGCCAGCACCCGTTCCATCTCTTCACGATCGAGTGGCTCGGGAATACCCTCGGCACTCGAATGGCCTACGTGCTTGATCACCATTGCCTGCCTCCGTGCAGGTTACCGACAATCGTTCGCCACCCCTGTCAGAAGTGGATATTGATACTGAAGTCGTACTCCATGGCCACGCTCAACGCCCGATCCCGGGAAGACTCGGACGCTGCAACGTCGAAGCTTAGCAGCCGTTACGCAATGGCGAGGAGATTGTGCTGATCAGCGCATTCCCGGCGGCATTCAGCAGCAACGCGTGGTGCATTGCTTGCCGCCGTAGCGGGCTTCCTGACGCTCACGAAGAAACGCCGAATAGCTCATCACCGGTTCTTCCGGGTGTTTGAGCGCCATCTGGGCGACGTAGTTGTCGTAATCGGGGACGCCGACCATCAAACGTGCGCTCTGGCGGAGGACGCGGGCGGCTTGTTGCAGTTTACGGAACATGGCAACGCTCTCATTGTGATGGGGGGACGTGCCCATCAAAGCGCACTTATGTATCTGGAATGTGTCCGCGCGACAATGTGTCCAATACTCGCCATCAACCGCAACGCATAACCTGTAGCAAACCCACCCCTCGTCCAACAATGCGCGACGTACGGCCACAGTTTGTTAATATCCACGCGTTTTTTTCGTCTGACTCATCAGGCGCTGCAGATTTCACGTCGCAACACAGGAATGTTTTTTCATGAGTACGTTGTTTACCCGTCGCACGGTCCTGCGCGGTATGGGCTTGTTGGGGCTTGGCCTGCTCGCCGGCTGCGATGACAGCCCCAAGCTGTCGTTCAAGTATGGCAAAGACCTCAGCGACAAGATCATGGGACGTACCTTCAAGCTCAAAGACGCCCAGGGCGAAACGAAGATGCTCACCAGCTATCGCGGCCTGATGCCGATGGTGTTCTTCGGTTTCACCCAATGCCCGGCGGTCTGCCCCACGACCCTGGCCCGTGCGGCGCAAGCCAAGAAACTGATGGGCCGCGATGGCGAGAAGTTGCAGGTGATCTTCATCACCCTCGACCCCGAACGCGACACCCCGCAAATGCTCGATGCCTACGTCAAATCGTTCGATCCGAGTTTCGAGGCGCTGCACGGCACGCTGGAAGAAACCGCCGCCACCGCCAAAGAGTTCGGTGTGTTCTTTGAAAAGATCCCGAGCGGTTCGACCTACACCCTCTCCCACACCGCGACCAGCTACGTCTTCGACTCCCGGGGCAACCTGCGCCTGGGGCTGTCCGCGTCCCTTACGGCTAAAGAGTGCGCAGAAGACCTGCTCACCGTCATGGAAGTCTGCTAATGAATTCGATTCACGCAAACACCGCGTTCTCGCGACGCGTCCAGCAACTGGTCCTGGGCTGCGCCCTGATCGGCATGGCCTGGCAGGTATCGGCGCAAACCCGAGTCGACGACGCCTGGGTCCGCGCAACCGTGGCCGGCCAGCCATCGACCGGTGCGTTCATGACCCTGCAGGCCGACAGCGACAGCAAGTTGCTCAGCGTGCAATCGCCTGTCGCCAACACCGTGCAAATTCACCAATCCAGCATGAAAGACGATGTGATGAGCATGCGTCAGGTCGAGTCCGTCGCGCTGCCGGCCGGCAAGCCGGTGAGCTTTGATCCCCACGGCTACCACGTGATGCTGATGGACCTGACGGCGCAGGTGAAGGAAGGCGATAAAGTGCCGCTGACCCTGACCGTGGAAAACGCCAAGGGCGAGAAAGAGACCGTTAAGGTGGACGCCGAGGCCCGAGCACTGGGCATGGCTGATCACAGCAAGATGCATTAACGCTGCTCTCCCAAGCAATGCCACCCATATTTGTGGCCTGGTGGAGCGTTTGTGGCGAGGGGGCTTGCCCCCGTTGGGTCGCGAAGCGGCCCCCGCGTCCATTCAGACAAAACGAGTTGTCCGGATTTGCGACTGCTTCGCAGCCGAACGGGGGCAAGCCCCCTCGCCACAAAAGCCCCCTCGGCAGAGGTTTTATGCTCGGCTGAACATTGTCTTGAGTGAACAGCATTAAATTAAGGATAGGGTTTCTGTGGCCGAGCGAGTCTTATTTAACGAGTCGCTTCTCCTTGGATGGCCGGTAGCCGAAATACGAGCTGTAGCACTTGCTGAAATGACTCGGCGACACAAAGCCACACGCCACCAGCACGTCCACTTGGGACAGCTCCGTATGCTGGAGCAACCGCCGCGCTTCGGTAATCCGCAGCTCCATGTAATAGCGCTGCGGCGTGGTGCCCAGTTGCTCCTTGAACAAGCGCTCGAGTTGTCGCCGTGAGCGGCCGGCGTAAACCGCCAGTTGCTCCAACTCCAGCGGCTCTTCGAGGTTGGCGTCCATCAGCTTCACCACCTCGCGCAACGGCGCGCTCACACAGACATTTTCCGTCGGTTTGATGCGCCGGTAGCGAGATTCCTCGAACGCCAGGATGTCCTCGATTCCCTCGACGAGCGCTTTGCCATACAGCCCCTTGATCCAGTCCAGCGCCATGTGGAAGGCCCCGGAAGGACTGGACGCCGTCAGCCGGTCCCGATCAATGATGTAGGGCTCGCTGCTGACCTGCGTGGCCTTGCAGAAATCCGCCAGCGCCGGGCGATGTTCCGGGTGAATCGCGCAACGGTAACCGTCGAGCAAACCGGCCTTCCCCAAAAACCATGCACCGTTCCACAAACCGGCCAGGCTGATGCCCTGGTCCGATGCCGTGCGCAACAGACTGATCAAGCCTTCGCTGGCCTTGAGTTCTGTCCTGTAGCCGCCGCAAATCACCAGCAGGTCCAACTCTTTGACCGCCGAACAATCGATACGGGCATCGGGCCGAATGACCAGGCCCAGATCGCTGATGACTTCGCCGTCGTTCAAGCCGAACGTGCGCGAAGAAAACGACTCCGGCCGCAGCAGATTGGCGGTAACCACCGTGTCCAGCGCCTGGGTGAACGCAGGCAGCGAGAAATGTTCGAGCAGCAGGAATCCTGCGCGGACCGTTTGCTGGATCCCATCCGGGTGCTCATTCAGGTAGCGAAGGTTTTTGCCCTTCATGCCTCCGCTAAATTGGCGTCGTTCGATCAATGCTCGCCCCACTCCATTACGTTACCGAACAGGTTGTCTGGTGCTTTGATAAAGCGCCATCTTACCCCGCAACGCCACTACGGCGTACGCTCGATAGAGCGCAAGCAAACCCGCTGCCTCAGTTATTTATACTCAAATGCCAGCTTAATAATATTTTACCGATACCAGGGTCATCCCTAGTCTTGAGCCCAAGAAATGGCAGGTCGTTCGCGACCTCACTCCAACTTCGAAGGGTATTGAGATGACCACTGAAAAAATAAAAACAGATACGCTGATTGTTGGCGCCGGTCAGGCTGGCGTGGCCATGAGTGAACACCTGAGCAAACTTGGCGTGCCGCACCTGGTGCTGGAGCGCAGCCGCATTGCCGAGCGCTGGCGTACCGGGCGCTGGGATTCGCTGGTGGCGAATGGTCCGGCGTGGCATGACCGCTTTCCCGGTCTTGATTTTGACGACCTCAGCCCCGACGAATTTGCCCCGAAAGAACGCGTCGCCGATTACTTCGAAGCCTACGCCAGGAAATTCAACGCGCCGATCCGCACCGGCGTCGACGTGCTCAAAGTCGAGCGCAATGTCGGTCGCCCGGGCTTCACCATTGAAACCTCCGAAGGCGTGATTGAAGCCAACCGCGTAGTCGCGGCCACCGGGCCTTTCCAGCGGCCGGTGATTCCGCCGATTGCGCCCAAAGATCAGCCTTTCATGCAGATCCACTCCGCCGACTACCGCAACCCGGCGCAGCTGCCTGAAGGCGCGGTGCTGGTGGTCGGCGCGGGTTCGTCCGGCGTGCAGATTGCCGATGAATTGCAGCGCGCCGGCAAGAAGGTCTACCTCTCGGTCGGCGCTCACGACCGCCCTCCTCGCGCTTATCGCAACCGTGATTTCTGCTGGTGGCTCGGGGTGCTGGGCGAGTGGGATCAGGCGGCGATGAAACCGGGCCGGGAACACGTGACCATCGCGGTCAGCGGCGCCCATGGCGGCCGCACCGTGGACTTCCGTGGATTGGCTCATCGCGGCATGACGCTGGTCGGTCTGACTCAATCGTTCAACGGTGGCGTGGCGACGTTCCAGCCGAACCTGGCCGACAACCTGGCCCGTGGCGATGAGAACTACCTGGCGCTGCTGAATGCCGCCGACGCCTATATCGAACGCAACGGTCTGGACTTGCCGGAAGAACCTGAAGCCCGCCACGTGTTCCCGGATCCCGAATGCGTGACCCATCCGATTCTTGAACTCGACCTGACCATGGCCGGCGTCACCTCGATCATCTGGGCCACCGGTTTTGCCACCGATTACAGCTGGCTCAAGGTCGATGCCTTCGACGACAACGGCAAGCCGCAGCATCAGCGCGGCGTATCGAGCGAAGCTGGCGTGTATTTCCTTGGCCTGCCGTGGCAGTCGCGTCGCGGCTCTTCGTTCATCTGGGGCGTGTGGCATGACGCGAAGTACGTGGCTGATCACATCGCCATCCAGCGCTCTTATCTCGACTACCACGATGCGGCGCAACGCGAGGCTGAACAGGCCGCGGTCGCCCATAAAACCACAGTCAGTGCCTAAGCCTTTTTCTGTCAGGAGCTAAACATGTCCACGCCAACCCATACCCGAATTCGCATGTTCAACACCAAGGAAACCTACCCGAACCAGAGCCTGGACAACGACTTGTGCCAAGCGGTCCGGGCCGGTAATACCGTTTATGTTCGCGGCCAGGTCGGGACCGATTTCGAGGGCCGACTGGTAGGTCTCGGTGATCCGCGCGCGCAAACCGAGCAGGCCATGCGCAACGTCAAGCAGTTGCTGGAAGAGGCTGGCAGTGACCTCAGCCACATCGTGAAAACCACGACTTATCTGATTGATCCGCGGTATCGCGAGCCGGTTTATCAGGAAGTCGGCAAGTGGCTGAAAGGTGTGTTTCCGATTTCGACCGGACTGGTGGTGTCGGCGCTGGGGCAACCGCAGTGGTTGATGGAGATTGATGTGATTGCGGTGATTCCTGAGTAGACCGAGTCGCGGCCATCGCTGGCAGGCCAGCTCCCACAGGGTTAGTCGTCGTACACAAAATCTGTGTTCGCCGAAGAACCCCTGTGGGAGCGAGCCTGCTCGCGATGAGGCCCGCACAGACACTTTATTTGCCAAGGCCAACCAAGGAGCAAAACCCATGACCTTCTCCATCACCGCCCGTTGCCCCGAAACCGGTCAGTTCGGCATTGCGATCAGTTCCTCCAGCATCGCCGTCGGCGCCCGTTGCCCATGGCTGCTGCCGGGTGTCGGCGCCGTCTCCACACAAAACATCACCCTGCCCTCGTTAGGCCCGGAAGTCCTCGCCCTCATGGAGCAGGGCCTCGCCCCCGCCGAGGCGCTGGACAAGGTGTTGACCCGCAACGGCTACAGCCAATACCGCCAGATCACCGCCATTGACCACCTCGGCCAGACCGCGCATTTCAGTGGCGCGCAAACCCTCGGCAACCACAACGCGGTGTCGGGAGAACAATGCGTCGCTGCCGGCAACATGCTCGCGGATCGTGCGGTGATCGAAGCCATGGTCGAAGCGTTCGAACACGGCGAAGGCCAACTCGCCGACCGCTTGCTCGCTGCGATGAAAGCGGCCATTGCCGCCGGTGGCGAAGCCGGGCCGGTGCATTCGGCGGCGCTGGTGGTGGTGGGCGAACTGACCTGGCCGATCATCAACCTGCGTGTGGATTGGGCCGATGAAAACCCGATCGGCCAGTTGGAAAAACTCTGGGACGCCTATCGCCCGCAAGTTCAGGACTACATCGACCGCGCCCTCGCCCCCGACAAATCCCCAGGCTACGGCGTTGCCGGAGACGACCGATGAGCGCAAGCCGCGATTTGCTGAAAACCCTGGTGGCGTTCGACACCACCAGCCGCGAATCGAATCTGCACCTCATTGAGTTTGTTCGAGACTACCTCGCGGGTTTCGATGTGCCGTGCGAACTGATCCACAACGAGCAGCGCAGCAAGGCCAATCTGTTCGCGACGATTGGCCCGGCGGCTCGGCCGGGCATCGTGCTGTCGGGGCACACCGACGTGGTGCCCGTCGACGGCCAGCCGTGGACGGTTGCGCCGTTTCAACTCACCGAGCGCGATGGAAAATTGTTCGGGCGCGGTACGGCGGACATGAAGGGCTACATCGCTTGCGTACTGGCCTTGGTGCCGTCGTTGGTGAACGCCCGGTTGCGGCTGCCGGTGCACATCGCGCTGTCCTACGATGAAGAGGTCGGTTGCCTCGGCGTGCGCTCGTTGCTGGCGGAACTGGAGCAGCGTCCGGTCAAACCGATGCTCTGCATCATTGGTGAACCGACCGAACTGAAACCGGTGCTCGGGCATAAAGGCAAACTGGCGATGCGCTGTGATGTTCACGGTGAAGCATGCCATTCGGCGTACGCGCCGCTTGGGGTCAACGCCATTGAATACGCCGCCGAACTGATCGGTGAACTGGGGCGGATCGGCAACCGACTCAAAGCGCCTGAGCATCACGACACGCGGTTTGATCCGCCGTTCAGCACCGTGCAAACCGGGGTGATTTCCGGTGGCAAAGCACTGAACATCGTCCCCACCGATTGCCGCTTCGACTTCGAAATCCGCGCGCTGCCTTCGCATGATCCAGGTGAGGTTGCGCAGGCGTTGAAGGTCTACGCCGAGCAGCAGGTTTTACCGCGTATGCGTGCGGTGAGTGAACAGAGCGAGATTCGGTTTAGCCAGTTGTCGGCGTATCCCGGATTGGCCACCGATGTGCACAGCGAAGCGGCCGAGTTGATCGCCATGTTCTGCGACTCCCGGGAGTTCGGCACCGTGGCTTTCGGCACCGAAGGCGGCCTGTTCGACGCCGCCGGAATCCCCACCGTCGTCTGCGGCCCCGGCAGCATGGACCAGGGCCACAAACCCGACGAATTCGTCAGCCTCGAACAACTCACTGCCTGCGACACCATGCTGCAACGGATGCTGCTATCGATCACCGAATAGCAAAGATCTTGAACCCCCAAAAAACCCCCTGTGGGAGCTAGCCTGCTAGCGATAGCGATCTGTCAGCCAAATCAATGTTGACTGTCAAACCGCTATCGCCAGCAAGCTAGCTAGCTAGCTCCCACAGGTTTTTCGGCGACCCGGCGACATACATTTTTTAACGTCTATACCCACAATCTTACTAATTTATCTATCCGCCCCCACCGCACATCATCCACTCCAACAAGAAAAGCGTCGCCCCCGCGTGGCGCTCACCGAAGTACGTCCACGTACTCAAATTGCCTTGGAGTCCGTCATGGTTACCACAGCAACAACCGCCGCCCCGCTCATCGAGAAACACACCATCGGCTACGTGCCGCCCGAAGATCGCCACGGCAAAACCCGCGACCTGTTCACCCTCTGGTTCGGCGGCAACATCGCCCCGCTGCCCATCGTCACCGGCGCCCTCGGCGTGCAGATGTTCCACCTCAACCTGGTGTGGGGCATCGTCGCCATCCTCGTCGGCCACCTGGTCGGCGGCGTGCTGATGGCGTTGCACTCGGCGCAAGGTCCGCAGATGGGCATCCCGCAAATGATCCAGAGCCGCGCCCAGTTCGGCTCCCTCGGCGCACTGTTGGTGGTGCTGATCGCCGGCATCATGTACATCGGCTTCTTCGCCTCCAACATCGTCCTCGCCGGCAAATCCCTGCACGGCGTGGTCGACAGCATTCCGGTGCCGGTGGGCATCGTCATCGGCGCCCTCGGCTCGGGCATCATCGGCATCATCGGCTACCGCTTCATCCACGTGCTCAACCGCATCGGCACCTGGGTACTCGGCGCCGGCATCGTGCTCGGCTTCGGCTACATCTTCACCCACGTGCAAACCGCCGACTTCCTCACCCGCGGCAGCTTCAACATCTCCGGCTGGCTCGCCACCGTGTCGCTGGCCGCGCTCTGGCAGATCGCCTTCGCGCCGTACGTCTCCGACTACTCGCGCTACCTGCCGGCCAACGTGCCCGTGGCCGCGACGTTCTGGACCACTTACCTGGGCACCGTCCTCGGCTCCAGCCTCTCGTTCATCTTCGGCGCCGTCGCCGTGCTCGCCACGCCCGTCGGCATGGACACCATGGACGCCGTCAAACTCGCCACCGGGTCCATCGGCCCGCTGATGCTCGTGCTGTTCCTGCTTAGCGTCATCAGCCACAACGCCCTCAACCTCTACGGCGCCGTGCTGTCGCTGATCACTCTGGTGCAAACCTTCGCCTACCGCTGGATCCCCACCGCCAAAAGCCGAGCAGTCCTGTCCCTCATCATCCTCGCCGCCTGCTGCTTCGCCGCCGTCGGTGCGTCCGCCAACTTCATCGGCCACTTCGTCGACATGGTGCTGGTGCTGCTCGTGGTGCTGGTGCCGTGGACCGCGATCAACCTGATCGACTTCTACGCGATTCACAAAGGTCAGTACGACATCAAATCGATCTTCCAGGTCGATGGCGGAATCTACGGCCGGTACAACCCGCAGGCATTGCTGGCGTATGCGATCGGGATCGCGGTGCAGATTCCGTTCATGAACACGCCGCTGTACGTCGGCCCGATCTCCGAACACATCAACGGCGCTGACCTGTCCTGGCTAGTCGGTTTGCTCATCACCTCCCCGCTCTACTATTGGCTGGCCAACCGCGACACCGCCTACAAACGCCGCCTCTCGACCGGAAAACTGGCCAACTCGATCTAACTAATCCCCCAATCCCCTGTGGGAGCGAGCCTGCTCGCGATGAGGCCCTGACAGCCAATATCAATTTGACTGACAGACCTCCATCGCGAGCAGCCCCACTTACGTCTCCCCAAAATTAAATGAACCCTGCCCAGCACACCCCACCTAACAGAGAGACTATCTGGAGGGTGACCCATGCAAATCGAAACAATCTGGATCGTACTCACAGCCGTTCTTTTGCTGGTCGAACTATGGGCCATCAACCGAGTGCGCAAAGCCCAAGGCAAATCGAGCAACAAACTCCTGTGGATCGTGGTGATCGTGTTTGTGCCGCTGATCGGGCTGGTGGCGTGGGCGTTGGCAGGGCCGAAACACACCGAACACAACCCGCATTCACCGCAGGCTAGACAATGAGGTCGGATGGTCCGCGATAACGATTTGGAAACTGCACAATTCAAAATGACAAAGCCCCGATGATTTGGGGCTTTGTTGTTTCTGGCCATTCGATCAGCGTATGAGCCGCCGACAGCCATAATCTTTTGATTTTGCCTTCCGAAAATCGTGTAGGAAACCACCCTCCGTGGCGAGGGAGCTTGCTCCCGCTGGGCGGCGAAGCCGCCCCAAACCCCGCCAAACTTTTAAACGTGTCCACATCCTGTAGCAGCTGGCGAAGCCTGCGTTCGGCTGCGCAGCAGCCGCAATCCCGGCGCGCACGGTTCACCTGGCACTAAACACCTCTGGATTCACGTCAATTACTCAGCCAAACGCAGTCTCCACCATCACCTACAAAATCCGGATTTCGGTCCTACAACCCCGTTTGCAGACGCCAAAATCGCCGCCTATATTCGACCCGTCGCTGACCAAAGTTAGCGATAGGGTTTCGCAGCCCAAAAAAGAGATGGCCTTAACCGTCGAATGAAAATTCTGGCAAAATTCGCCCGCGTTTCATTTCATGGCGGTTGTGCGTGGGAGACTTTCGAGTCTGCCGGGTTTAGGTCATCTCGGTCTGCGAACCCGCGTACAGCTGCCACCCACTTGTTTCGCAGCAAAAAGGTGGAGCCTCTATTTACTCTCGTAGAGAACTACCCAATGACCACGAACAACACGCCCCGCCGCTTCACCCCAATGTCCCAACTCGCCACCGACTACCCCGTCCTGCTCATCGACTACGACGCGCCACTGCGCGAACTCCACAACTGCGTCAGCGAACGCCTCAACGCCGTCCTCAAATACCTCAACCTCATGGCCTGCACCAGCCTCCCCGACTACGCCGAACACGACATCAACACCGTCACCAACATCGCCCGGATCATGGTCCAGGATGTGAGCGATGTGTTTCGGGTGATTGAGCAGCGGGGGTTTGATGTACCAAAGAGTCAGTGATCAAAGTTAAATCGTAAAAAAAACCGCATTGAGTTGCGGTTTTTTGTGTTGTTCAGCCCTGTCGAGTTGGCAAGAGGATTGTCTTCTCTATCATCGCAGCAACATCCTTCGCACCAAAACACCGAAACTTAACGCTGCCAGCGCCGGTATCCAGTCGGATGATCTTCGTCATGAACCCGCCTTCAATCGTGACCTTCCGGATTAATGCCAGTGGGAGTTCAATATCCAGTGTCCCATCCTGAACGAGGCGATTCATGGCATTGGCACTCAAACGAACCATCGATTGGATCAGCTCCATCTTCCCGCCAACCCAAAGTCCTCCGTAGGCTTCCTTGAAAGCCTCCAGCACATCGCCTAACGCGCCCACATTGCCCGCCTCAGCAATGGAATATATATTGTCCACGTTGTCGTAATTCACATCGGCATCGGCCAGCAGAAAATTCACCAACTTCGACTTCAAAACCTGCCCAGTCATCTTTGCCTCTCCATAGTTTGAGTCGCAGCCCTGAACTCCAGATGCCTGTTTGTCGCTGTAAGCGCCGTTCTATTTGGCAGCCAGCACTCATGTTAATATGCCATCACCCTATCAATGAAGTACACCCGCATGGATGCCACGTTCCTCCGCCCTTTCAGCTTTTTTTCACTGCTGACCGTTGCCGTGATCCTCTCTGGATGCCAAGCAACAACACCCGCTCAAATCAAAACACCTGAGGCCCAGCCGGGTTTTGCGGTTTTCAACAGTGTGCTGCTCGAGACACCGGAGCCGAACTCGATCGTGCGCGAGGGCGATCGGATCACCTATCTAGTGACTTCGTCCCCAAGTCCGGATCTCCACTATCTGGCACGTTTCGACGCCCACTGCAGCCAGCCGGATGCGCAAATGGCTTACCGCAGCAAAGCGGGAATGTCGCTATTCGCCGCCAACCCGCGGGGGCGTTCGGAGGACGCCCGGCAATTGCCTGCTGAACAAAAGAGTCAGTACCTGCAAAGTGCGCAGTTGAAGCAGGTGTGTGCCCAGACAACACCTCCTCAATGGCGCGTGTTGTCAGCACCCGATCATCAGGATTGGCAGATGATCGACCGCAGCAGCCTGACAGTAAAAGGTGATGAGGTGACTTTCTGGACGGCTCGGGTACTGCCCGGCGAGATGTTGATGCCCGGCAAAAACGCCTTGTATGGGCAGGTACGCCAGCGGTGGACGGCCAACTGCGGCCTGCAACAACTGACTGCGTTAAGCCATTTCTACCTTGATACTCACAGTCGTGTGCTCGCTGGAAGCATGCAGACGGAACCTAAAGCCATCGGCCTGCAAAGCCTCGGCGCCGATGAGCGTCAGCTGATTCAAGTGGCCTGTGGCACACCGCAATCGCTTGACCAATACAAACCATTTGAAGGGCGTGAGCAGTCGCCCTTCGAACCACCGGCCCCCGTCGTTGCTGCCCCGGTGTTGAAAGCCATCGAGGCATTGAATATGCCTAAACCGGAGAAAAGCATTCAGCACCTGCGTCGGGTGTTCAAGGATAACTCCGAGCCAAGACAGTATTCAGATGAAGGCTTGCGGCTCAACGGGCGTGACTCGACATACCTTTCAAGCGAGGCAGGCAATCAACTGACGGAGCGTTATGAAGACCGACGCGGTCATTGGGTCAAAGCCACGTTCCGAGGCCTAATTGTCCTGGCGGAAAGTGAATTCAGCACTCGTGCAGGTGAGATATCGATTGAGGATAAGGCGCTGACGAACCTCAGCTTCGAGGGCGACTGGGCGCACATGCCGGTCGGCGCCCTCCTGCGATACACGGCGCAGGATATGCAGCTTCTTTATACCAACAACGGGAAAGGTCCCAGAGCCTTGGTGCCGGTCGACAACAGATACAGCTGTGAGGTGCAGTCGCAGAAACCCGCCAGCACGTTTCACCCGAGTTTGACCGGGACTGCCAAGGTAATCAGCTGCGTACAAGATGCTTACCAATACAGCACCGACATTTACGTCTACCTCGAAGCATATGGAATGTTTGTGCCGTTCCAATACGTCACGAAGAACGTGCAGGCAGAATGGACGATTGAGGTGGTGGAATCTTAAGTGGCCTAGCCATTAAAAAGTGAACAGATCTTGTCCGCGTTTTTCAGCCACAAAAAACCCGCATCACTGCGGGTTTTTCATGACCTTTTTTTACCCCTGCCCGCCTTTCCCGATTAACGCAAAAGCCCCTTCACCATCGGCACACACGCCAACTGAAGCCCTGAAGGTGAATGGTAAATAGCAGGTTCGTCACCCACGAAACCGCAGCGCCGGTAAAAATCAGCCGCGTTCAACGTGGCGTCCAGATTGACTGCCTTCAGGCCCAACTCCCGCGCCAGGCATTCCAGATGGTTGAGCATCTTCAAGCCGATACCTTGCCCCATGAATTCCGGCAGCACAAAGATCGCGCCGATTTCGCTGTTCTCCAGATCAAGCATCCCTGTCGCCACCGGTTCACCCTGAATACAGCCCAGGTAAAAGTGCTTATCCATTAAATCGCCATACCCATCCTTGGAGGCTCCGGCTGTCCAGGCAAGCATTTGTTCCGTGGTATAGGCACCAATGCATTGGTGCCGTATCGCTTGAAGGCGGATATCGAATGCGGTTTGGGCATCGCTTGGCTGGGCGCGTCTGATCTCAAACATTTCGTTCTCCTTGAGCAATCGGTGGACGGAGAACTAAAAAGCCCCGTCCATTTCTGGCGGGGCCTTGGGTAACTACGTCAAATCTGATGAACGCGTGACCTCACGGCCCGCCAGCGGCGGTCATGGAGGAGCACATCATGTTCATGCGGCGGATGTAGGTCATGGGTCGATAGTGTTTTGAATGATCCGGGTTGTCAATTTTGAGGGGGAATAGGTCGGCCTCCCCTCGTCACGAATTTGTACTATTTTTATAGATTCTCTGGATTGACCTGTTCCTGATCAGAACAGGCTGACGGTCATCAATAATCCGTAACAGGAGATCGCATCATGAAGCGCTTGCTTGGGTCCTTTGGATTCTCATTGTTACTGGTGGCATCGGCGGTGTTTGCTCATCACGGCTGGAGTGAGTACGACTCGAGCAAAGCCTTGCAGCTGGACGGAACGATCGAGGAGTCCGGTTATTCCCACCCGCATGGGTTCGTTCGCCTGAAGACAGACGACAAGACCTGGAACGTCGTGCTGGCGCCACCCTCGCGCATGGAGAACCGTGGTCTTTCCAAGGAAATGCTGAGTGTTAGCAAACGGGCTACGGTGGTGGGCTATCAGAATCGCAGTAACCCCGATGAACTGCGTGCAGAGCGGATCACGGTCGACAACAAAACCACCGAGTTACGTTGATGCAATCAACTGGCACCAGCGGTGGATCGGCTCTGGACGGCTGGCTGGACTATGTGGGTGACTCGCCACTCGGGTCGGCCATGCGAAGCGAGTTATGGCTGTATCCGATCGTCGAGGTGGTTCACATCCTTGGTTTCGTGGTGCTGGTAGGCTCGGTCGTCATGTTCGATCTGCGGGTTCTCGGGCTGTCGAGAGCTCTTCCGGTGACGGCACTGGCTCGTCACCTCCTGAGGTGGGGCGTGGCGGCCCTGCTATTGATCGTCCCGGCAGGGCTGATGATGTTTTCAGCCCATCCGCACGACTTCGCATCCAACGGCGTTTTTATTCTTAAGCTTTGCTTGATCGGTATTGCGGGCCTCAATGCGGCTCTTTTTCATGTGGGTGTCTTCCGTTCAGTAGACCGGTGGAACACCGACATCGCGGCGCCTGGAATAGCAAAAATCCAGGCGATCTTTTCGATTATGTTATGGGTCAGCGTGGTGTTCTGCGGTCGACTGTTGGCCTACACCTGAAAGTCACCTTTCAACACTTTTACAAGCTAAGTCATGAACCCGTGCTCATGAATCCTGAGCCAAGGCCAGCGAGCCTGATAACTCTTCGCCTTCTGTTCAAATAAATCCGGCTGGGGAGTTTTCGGGTTAATGCGAAGAATCCCCTGCTCCGTGTCGGCCAGACCGTTGGGTGCATAGACCTCACCCGTTTCAATATCCAGCCCGATACACGTGCCGGCGATCAGGTAGCGATCAATGCCGTCGGTAGTTGACTGAAGCCGAGGATAAGATCCGCCGAACCGCTGGCTGTACCACAGGTGGACGCGAGCTTGGTTCTTGATCTCGACGCTAACGCCAAGATCCTGAAAGAGGCGCTGTGCCGAGTTGATGACCTCATTCTCGGCCTCCCACGACAAATCCTCATCGAAGTAAAAAACGTCGTAATCCTTGATCCCCCACGCTGGCGACAGGTTTGACTGATGATTCCAGACAGCCTGGAAAAGGCAGCCAGCCGTGAGCATGCATTGATTCAAACCGAGTGAAGGCAAGCGTGCGGTGATTTCAGCGTTTATTGGGTTGGCCATCGCCAGGCTGACCAGCTTTTCAGCAGTCAATGTCATTTTCGCTCCTTGAAAGGTGATCGCATCCTGACGATCGATAAGTCAAACAGCGCCATTGCTAATGGCCGAGCATCAGTCCAGCAGTGCAACCTTCTTTAGCAGCTCATACAACCCGGCAGGAACCAGCGGCGTATCGCCAGTAATGCTGTCGAGCGGCAGCCACTTCGCAATAAAGGCAGCGCCATCGCTTTCGTGAGCGTTCAAGTGGGGCCGCTCATAGACGCTGGCATCCACGAATTTCGCATCGTAGACCTGAACGATTTCGTGCCCGGGCGTGCCGGCATAGGTGAAGATGTTTTCGAGCGTGCCGAGCAGGCGAACTTCGGTGATGGATAAACCGAGTTCTTCATCGACTTCACGTATTACGGCTTGGGCGCTGGTTTCACCAAACTCGATTCCGCCACCGATTGGGCGCAAGAATGGCTTTCCCGTAACGGGGTCGTGAGCTTCGTTGACCAGTATCTTGCCGTCGTGATGGAAGATGCAGAGTGCGAGGGGGCGGATGCGATGTGCAGTCATGAAGTGAAGTCCATTTACTTTGTTTAAACCCTGTAGCAGCAACTGCCCATCGGCGTTGGCTGCGGATGCAGCCTACGGCAGGTGCTACAGGGTGTCCGTTTTGCTATCAGAAGTTAGCCGGCGTGTTGGCACTGATGATTTCAGCTTCATCCTGGCCGATATTGCGAAACTTGTGAGGCAGCGTCGTCGGAAAGTAATACCCGTCGCCCGCGTTGAGAACACTGATCTGCCCATCAACCGTCAGCTCAACAGTGCCCCGAGTCACAAGCCCACACTCCTCCCCTTCCGAATGCACAATCGGCTCTTCCCCCGAGCTCGCCCCCGGTGCGTATTGCTCCCGCAACAGGCGCATCTGCCGGCTCGGCACGGAAGCGCCAATCAGCAGCAACCGCAGGCCATGTCGCCCGAGATCCGGCTGTTCATTGGCACGGAATACGTATTGGTGCTCGCGCGGCGGTTGGTCGAAGGTGAAGAAGTCCGCCAGGGACATGGGAATGCCTTCCAGCAGTTTTTTCAGGGAGCTGACGGAGGGACTGACGCGATTCTGTTCGATCAGGGAGATGGTGGCATTGGTGACGCCGCTACGCCGGGCCAGCTCGCGCTGGGAGAGTTTGTAGCTTTCGCGTACTAGTTTGAGTCGTGAGCCCGTGTCCATGACAGCCTTATGCGAGGAATACTTAAGGGTTATGGGGGTGGATGGCGGGCGACTTTTGGCCGCGAAAGTACCGCTTCCCTGTCCCGGAAATGTGAAAGGCGGGTATTAAATCACGTTTGGTGGTGTTGCTCAGCAGGTTCGATAAGTGGTTGGGTAAAAAGGTTGTTGGGCGCTGATGCCAGCCAGTTCAGCGACGCAAGCTGCGGGATTGAGTCTGCTTGTGATGAGCGTGAGTCAGGCGATATCGATGGTGACTGATAGGGCCTCATCGCGAGCAGGCTCGCTCCCACAGATTGATCTGTGCGTTAGCCGAGTTTGTGTACACCGCTAATCCCTGTGGGAGTGAGCCTGCTCGCGATGGCGGTGGTTCTGGCGACATCGATGTTGACTGTGCCGCCGTCTTCGCCAGCAAGCTTGGCTCCTACAGGGATCGCGTTGGGGTTAGATGCCAAACCGGTCCCGCAGTGCGTAATACGCGGCGCCCATGGCGGTGAGTGGGGCCTGGAAGGTGCGGCCGCCGAGCATGGGCATGTGCGGCAGCGAGGCGAAGGCATCGAAGCGTTCGGCGTCGCCGCGGATCATTTCCGAGATCAGTTTGCCGGCCAGGTGCGAGCAGGTGACGCCGTGGCCGCTGTAGCCTTGCATGTAGTAGGCATTTTTCTCGATGCGGCCGAATTGCGGCATGCGCGACATGGTCAGCAGGAAGTTGCCGGTCCAGCGGTAATCGATTTTCACGTCCTTCAGTTGCGGGAAGGTCTTGAGGATCTTCGGTTTGATCAGTTGCTCGATGTCGTCCGGTTCGCGCGCGCCGTAGACCACGCCGCCGCCGTAGAGCAGACGGTTGTCGGCGGTGAGGCGGTAGTAATCGAGCAGGTAGTTGCAGTCTTCGACGCAGTAGTTGTTTTTGATCAGGCTGCGCGCGACTTGCTCGGACAACGGCTCGGTGACGACGATTTGCGAGCCGCACGGCATGCTTTTGCTGGTCACGCGATTGTCGAGGCCCTGCGGCAGGTAGGCGTTACCGGCGATCAACAAGTACTTGGCGCGGACCAGGCCTTTGGCGGTGCGCACGGTGATCGGTTCGCCGTAGGTGATTTCCACGGCTGCCGATTGTTCGTAGATTTTGCCGCCCAGGCCGATGATGGCCGAGGCTTCGCCGAGGGCCAGGTTCAGCGGGTGGATGTGGCCGCCCTGCATGTCGAGCAGGCCGCCGACGTAGTTGTCGCAACCGACTTCGCGCTTGATATCCGCGGCGTCGAGCATTTTCAGGTTTTTGTTGCCGTAACGTTCCCAGCTGCTTTTCTGCTCGGCCAGGCCTTTGAGCTGCTTCTTGTTCAACGCAGCGAAGATGCCGCCCGGCTTGTAGTCGCACTGGATGTCGTAGTGTTGTATGCGCTGACGAATGATGTCGGCGCCTTCGAAGATCATGCTGCCGAGGACCTCGGCGGTCTTGTCGCCGTAGCGTTCTTCGATCACATCGACATCGCGGCTGTAGGAGTTGACCAGTTGGCCGCCGTTGCGACCGCTGGCGCCGAAACCGACTTTGGCGGCTTCCAGCACGGTCACGCTGTAGCCCGCTTCGCAGAGGAACAGCGCCGAGGACAAACCGGTGTAGCCGGCGCCGATCACGCAGACGTCGCAATCCACCGCTTGCTCCAATACCGGGAAATCGCCGGTGAAGTTGCGGGTGGCGGCGTAGTAGCTGTTTACGTGGGTTTGTTTCACAGAATCTTGTTTCATAGCTTTCTCCGATGGCCACCGGCAGCGTGCCGGCGACCGTCGCTTTTTTATAGGTATTAGAGCTTGATCCAGGTCGCTTTGAGTTCGGTGTATTTGTCGAACGCGTGCAGCGATTTGTCCCGACCGTTAC
The DNA here is from genome assembly GCF_003151075.1 of Pseudomonas sp. 31-12. Classification (NCBI taxonomy): domain Bacteria; kingdom Pseudomonadati; phylum Pseudomonadota; class Gammaproteobacteria; order Pseudomonadales; family Pseudomonadaceae; genus Pseudomonas; species Pseudomonas sp. 31-12. The sequence goes on along the minus strand of NZ_CP029482.1, from coordinate 2,734,039 downwards.
CCGACTGCTTGTACCCGCCGAACGGCGCAGTCATGTCGCCGCCGTCGTACTGGTTGACCCAGACGCTGCCGGCACGCAAGCCACGGGCGAAGGTGTGGGCCTTGCTCAGGTTGCTGGTCCACACGCCTGCCGCCAGGCCGAAGATGCTGTCGTTGGCAATCGCCAGCGCTTCTTCCTCGGTGTCGAAGGTGATCAGCGACAGCACCGGGCCAAAGATTTCTTCACGGGCGATGGTCATGGCGTTGGTCACGCCGTCGAAAATCGCCGGTTCCACGTACAGGCCACCGGTGTCTTCGAGGGTGCGGCTACCGCCCGCGATCAATTGCGCGCCCTGGTCTTTGCCGACCTGGATGTAGCGCAGCACGTTGTCCAGTTGACGCTGATCGACGACCGCGCCGACGGTGGTTTCCGGGTCCAAAGCGTGTCCCGGTTTCCAGGCTTGCAGTGCTTCCACCAGCAGCGGAATGAACTGCTCGCGGATCGAACGCTCCACCAGCAAGCGCGAACCGGCAGTGCAGACTTCGCCCTGGTTGAAGGCAATCGCACCGGCCGCCGCTTGTGCTGCCGCGCGCAAATCCGGCGCGTCGGCGAACACCACGTTTGGACTCTTCCCCCCTGCTTCGAGCCAGACGCGTTTCATGTTGCTTTGCCCGGCGTAGATCAGCAGTTGCTTGGCAATCGCGGTGGAGCCGGTGAAGGCCAGCACGTCGACGTCCATGTGCAACGCCAGCGCCTTCCCGACGGTGTGACCGTAGCCTGGCAGGACGTTGAACACGCCTTTGGGGATGCCGGCGTCCAGCGCCAACTGAGCGATACGGATCGCGGTCAGTGGCGACTTTTCCGAAGGCTTGAGGATGAACGAGTTGCCGGCGGCCAGGGCCGGGGCGAACTTCCAGCTGGCCATGATCAACGGGAAGTTCCACGGCACAATCGCGGCGACCACGCCCGCAGGTTCGCGGGTGATGAGGCCCAACTGGTCGTGCGGCGTGGCGGCGACTTCGTCGTAGATCTTGTCGATGGCCTCGGCGCTCCAGCGGATCGCGTTGGCGGTCGCCGGGATGTCGATGTTCATCGAATCGTTGATCGGCTTGCCCATGTCGAGGGTTTCGAGCAGGGCCAGTTCTTGCTGGTTGGCCAGGATCAGGTCGGCGAAGCGGATCAGGATGCGCTTGCGCTCGGCCGGGGCAAGGTTGGCCCAGATGCCTGATTCGAAAGTGCGGCGCGCGACGGCCACGGCTTCGTTGGCGTCGGCTTCGTCGGTGCTGGCGACGTTGGCCAGGAAGCGGCCGTCGACCGGGCTGATGCATTCGAAAGTGTCACCGCTGAGTGCCGGGCGGTATTGGCCGTCGATGAAGGCGCGGCTTTCGATGGTGAGGGACTGGAAGCGTTGCTCCCAGTCGCTGCGAGTGTTTGTCATGGTTGTGACTCGACGCAGAGGAAATTGGGGGGGTGTCTGGCTGATGTGTTTGGCTTGGGGTCCAGCCCTCACCCTAGCCCTCTCCCGGGGGGAGAGGGGACTGATCGGGGGATGCTCGGGAACTCCTGCGACCTGAAGCTTTTGTACCGACTCCATAATCGACTGGATCGGTCAGGTCGCTGAATGTCCTGAGATAACTCGGTCAGTCCCCTCTCCCTCTGGGAGAGGGTTAGGGTGAGGGCCTTTCAGACTCAAACGGTGTGCAAATACCAGTTGTACTCAAGGTCCGAGATGGAGTTCTCGAACTCGGCCAGCTCGCTTTCCTTGCACGCCACGAACACGTCGATGTATAGCGGGTCGATGTAGCGCGACATGACTTCGCTGTCGTCCAGTTCGCGCAGGGCATCGCGCAGGTTGTTTGGCAGGCTCTGCTCGTTTTGCTCGTAGCTGTTGCCTTCCACCGGGGCGCCCGGCTCGATTTCGTTGGTCAGGCCGTGGTGAATACCGGCCAGCACCGACGCCATCAGCAAGTACGGGTTGGCATCGGCGCCGGCTACGCGATGCTCGATGCGCACGGAGTCCGGCGAACCGGTCGGTACACGCACTGCAACGGTACGGTTGTCGATGCCCCAGCTCGGCGAGTTCGGCACATAGAACTGCGCGCCGAAGCGACGGTACGAGTTGACGTTCGGGCACAGGAAAGCCATCTGCGCCGGCAGGGTCTCGAGCACACCGCCGATCGCGTGTCGCAGCGCGGCGTTCTGCTCGGGATCCTCGCTGGCAAAGATGTTGTTGCCCTCTTTGTCGAGAATCGAAATGTGCACGTGCAAACCGTTGCCCGCCTGGCCCGGATACGGCTTGGCCATAAACGTGGTGTCCATCTCGTGGTCGTAGGCGATGTTCTTCACCAGACGCTTGAGCAGCACCGCGTAGTCGCAGGCCTTGATCGGGTCGTTAACGTGATGCAGGTTCACTTCGAACTGCGCCGGAGCACTTTCCTTGACGATGGCGTCAGCAGGAATGCCCTGCTCTTTCGCGCCTTCGAGGATGTCTTGCAGGCAATCGACGTACTCGTCGAGGTCGTCGATCAGGTAGACCTGGGTCGACACCGGACGCTTGCCCGACACCGGCGAACGCGGCGACTGTGGACGACCGTTCACGTTGTCCTGGTCGATCAGATAAAACTCGAGTTCGAATGCCGCGCAAATGGTCAGGCCAAGCTCATCGAACTTGCGCACCACATTGGCCAGCACTTCGCGCGGATCGGCGAAGAACGCCTCGCCTTCCAGTTCATGCATGGTCATCAGCAACTGAGCGGTTGGGCGCTTCTGCCACGGCTCGATGCTCAGGGTGCCCGGGATGGGGAAGCAGATTCGGTCCGAGTCGCCGATGTCCAGACCCAGGCCGGTGCTTTCCACCGTAGAACCGTTGATGTCCAGAGCAAACAGTGACGCCGGGAGGTTGATGCCTTTCTCGTAAACCTTATGAAGACTGGTGCGTTCGATGCGCTTGCCGCGCACCACACCGTTCATATCCGCAATCAGAAGGTCGACGTACAAAACCTCAGGATATTTCTTAAGGAATGCGTTTGCTTCGTTGAGTTGAACGGTACGCAGAGGGACCGACATGATGCACCTATTAGCTGTTAATTATTATGTTCACTACCTTGTTGCGAGCCCAGTCAACCCGAACGGCAAAGTGAAGTCAATAGCGAACACCTGGCCTCTCAACCTTTATTTTCAGGCCTTTTTGGGGGACGAGAGTGCCAATTTAGTCATGCGCACTGCGTAAACCCTGATGATCAGACGTGCGGCGTTTAGAATTTTTTACATGAGAGTTGTTAATTAAAATCAACAAGGCTAAGCTCCAGAAAAGCTCGTTCAAGTGTGAAACTTCGAGGTGATAAAAATGGCATTCAAGCCATTGATCGGCGTTACAGCGTGCGTCAAACAGATTGGCCTGCACCCCTACCACATCAGCGGCGACAAGTACTTGCGTGCTGTCAGCGTTGCGGCTTTGGGGCTGCCCGTGGTCATTCCTTCCTTAGGCGATTTGACTGAAATCGAAGATGTGCTGGCGCATCTCGACGGTCTGCTGCTGACCGGCTCTCCTTCAAACGTGGAACCTTTCCACTATCAAGGCCCGGCCAGTGCCCCCGGCACGGATCACGATCCGGCGCGGGACGCCACTACCCTTCCTTTATTGCGTGCAGCCATTGCGGCGGGCGTTCCGGTGCTCGGCATCTGCCGCGGCTTCCAGGAAATGAACGTGGCGTTCGGCGGCAGCCTGCATCAGAAGGTGCATGAACTGCCGGGCATGCTCGATCACCGGGAAGCGGACAGTCCCGAGCTGGCGGTGCAATACGCACCGGCCCATGCGGTGACGGTGCAGCCGGGTGGTGTATTCGAAGCGCTGGAGTTGCCGGCGGAGTTCATGGTCAATTCGATTCACAGCCAAGGCATTGACCGACTGGCGCCGGGATTGCGCTCGGAAGCAGTTGCGCCGGACGGCTTGATCGAGGCGATTTCGGTGGAACACAGCAAGGCGTTTGCCGTCGGCGTACAATGGCATCCGGAATGGCAGGTCCTTTCGAATCCACCCTATTTAAGTATTTTCCAGGCGTTCGGCGATGCGTGCCGGCAACGGGCCGCGCTGCGTAAAACCCGCTGACTTAAAACACCCCTTTACTGCCCCCGCGAGTCCGGCGGGCGTGCCTTTGCGCGTCCGTGACTTGCGAAACAACACACTGCAATAACAACAAGTACGACCCAGGCAGCCAGGATGGCGGCGCCGAATTAGCCCAGGCCGGGCGATGCCAGTGAAGCAAACGCAATCCCCCCTGTGGGAGCTAGCCTGCTAGCGATGAGGGCGGCCCAGTCACATTAATGTCGACTGACACACCGCCATCGCTAGCAGGCTAGCTCCCACAGGTGGCCACTGCTGGATTCACTGGCACCACACGCCCCGGGCTAGCAATCCACTCTTAAGTCAGGCCGAGTTGGCCCGACGACTGAAACCTGTTGGGAGTTTCACATGGCAAACGCCTCCAGCACTTACAGGAAGGCTCTTGAAGGTCACCAGACATCGAAAAAGGTGTTGGTGAAAGTCGACCGCGTCACCAAGAAGTTCGACGAAACCTGCGCCGTAGACGATGTCTCGCTTGAGATTCATCAAGGGGAAATCTTCGCCCTGCTCGGTGGTTCCGGCTCCGGAAAATCGACCCTGCTGCGCATGCTCGCCGGCTTCGAGCGCCCGACCGAAGGACGGATTTTCCTCGACGGTGTCGACATCACCGACATGCCGCCGTACGAACGGCCGATCAACATGATGTTCCAGTCGTACGCCCTGTTCCCGCACATGACCGTGGCGCAGAACATTGCCTTCGGCCTCAAACAGGACCGTTTGCCCGCCAGCGAAATCGACGCCCGCGTTGAAGAGATGCTGCGCCTGGTGCACATGACTCAATACGCTAAACGCAAACCTCATCAGTTGTCCGGCGGTCAGCGTCAGCGCGTGGCCCTCGCCCGCTCCCTGGCCAAGCGTCCGAAGTTGCTGTTGCTCGACGAACCGATGGGCGCACTGGATAAAAAGCTGCGCTCGCAGATGCAACTGGAGTTGGTGGAAATCATCGAGCGCGTCGGCGTGACCTGCGTGATGGTGACCCACGACCAGGAAGAGGCCATGACCATGGCCCAGCGCATCGCGATCATGCACCTGGGCTGGATCGCGCAGATCGGCAGCCCGATCGACATTTATGAAGCGCCGGTCAGCCGCATGGTCTGCGAATTCATCGGCAACGTGAACGCCTTTGAAGGCACGGTGGTAGAAGACCTGGAAGGTCACGCGATCATTCACAGCCCGGACCTGGAGCAGAAGATTTACGTCGGTCACGGCGTCAGCACTTCGGTGCAGGACAAGTCGATCACCTACGCGATCCGTCCGGAAAAAATGCTGGTCAGCACCCTCAAGCCGGACACCCGTTACAACTGGTCCGAAGGCAAGGTGCATGACATCGCTTACCTCGGCGGTCACTCGGTGTTTTACGTCGAGCTGCCTGGCGGCAAAGTCGTGCAATCGTTCATGGCCAACGCCGAACGCCGTGGCGCCCGTCCGACCTGGGACGACAAGGTCTACGTGTGGTGGGAAGACGACAGCGGCGTGGTACTGCGCTCATGAAAACACTCAATCAGCAGTTCATGCGGCTGATGCCGAGTGGTCGAAAGCTCGTCATCGGGATTCCTTTCCTGTGGCTGTGCCTGTTTTTCCTGTTGCCGTTCTTCCTGGTGATGAAGATCAGCTTCTCGGAAGCGGCCCTGGCCATTCCTCCCTACTCCGAGATCTACACCTTCGCCGAGCAGAAATTCCAGCTGCTGCTGAACATCGGCAACTACTCGCTGCTGACCGAAGATGAGTTGTACATCTCGGCCTACTTCGGCTCGTTGAAGGTCGCGTTTTTAAGCACGCTGATGTGCCTGGTGATCGGTTTCCCGATGGCCTACGCGATCACCAAGGCGAACAAGGAAACGCAAAACGTTTTGCTGTTGCTGATCATGATGCCGACCTGGACCGCGATCCTGATCCGCGTGTATGCATGGATGGGCATTCTCAGCAACAACGGTTTGCTCAACGGGTTTTTGATGTGGACCGGGCTGACGGATCACCCGATCGAGATCCTCAACACCAACACTGCCGTGTATATCGGCGTGGTGTATGCGTATCTGCCGTTCATGGTGCTGCCGCTGTACGCCAACCTGGTCAAGCACGATCAAAGCTTGCTGGAAGCCGCGTCCGACCTGGGTTCGAGCAACTTCAACAACTTCTGGAAAATCACTGTGCCGCTGGCCAAGAACGGGATCATTGCCGGCTGCATGCTGGTGTTCATTCCGGTGGTCGGTGAGTTCGTGATTCCGGAACTGTTGGGCGGCCCGGAGACGCTGATGATTGGCCGTGTGCTGTGGCAAGAGTTCTTCAACAACCGCGACTGGCCGGTGGCGTCTGCCCTGGCGGTGGTGATGCTGTTGATCCTGATTGTGCCGATCCTGTTGTTCAACCGTAGCCAGGCCAAAGAGATGGAGGGTCGGGGATGAAACGCTTCGGATTTTCAAAGTTCATGCTGATTTTCGGCCTGTCGTTTATCTACCTGCCGATGCTGATTCTGGTGATTTACTCGTTCAACGCCTCCAAGCTGGTCACCGTTTGGGGCGGCTGGTCGTTCAAGTGGTACGCCGGTTTGCTCGACAATACGCAACTGATGGGCTCGGTGGTGCGTTCGCTGGAAATCGCCTGCTACACCGCGATTGCCGCTGTAGCGTTGGGGACGTTGGCCGCGTTTGTATTGACTCGGGTGACGCGCTTCAAGGGACGCACGTTGTTCGGTGGTTTGGTGACGGCGCCGCTGGTGATGCCGGAAGTGATTACCGGTCTGTCGCTGTTGCTGCTGTTTGTGGCGATGGCGCAGTTGATCGGCTGGCCGATGGAGCGTGGCATCGTCACCATCTGGATCGCCCACACCACGTTCTGTGCGGCGTATGTGGCGGTGGTGGTCTCGGCGCGTTTGCGAGAGCTGGATCTGTCCATCGAAGAAGCGGCCATGGATCTTGGGGCGAAGCCGTTCAAGGTGTTTTTCCTGATCACCATTCCGATGATTGCGCCTTCACTGGCGGCCGGCGGCATGATGTCGTTTGCCTTGTCGCTGGATGACCTGGTGCTGGCGAGCTTCGTGTCCGGTCCGGGTTCAACGACCCTGCCGATGGAAGTGTTCTCGGCGGTGCGTCTGGGGGTGAAGCCTGAGATCAATGCCGTGGCCAGTTTGATTCTGTTGGCGGTATCGATCGTGACGTTCATGGTCTGGTACTTCAGCCGTCGCGCCGAAGCCACCCGTAAACGGGCGATTCAGGAAGCGATGGACCAGACCGCGAGCGAGTCGTGGCAGCAACCTGAAAAGCGAAGGGTAGAAGCGACGGCGTAGTGCCGTTGTTGATGAGGTGAGTGAACACAAAAACTGTGGAATACACACAAAACCTGTGGCGAGGGGATTTATCCCCGTTGGGTCGCGAAGCGGCCCCAAAACCTGCAACCGAGGTGTATCAGGTACACCGCGTGTGATGGTTTTACGACTGCTTCGCAGCCGAACGGGGATAAATCCCCTCGCCACAAATAGATCCCTTCACTACAGGTAAATCCCCTTACTGCAGGGTTTTGTGTTCACTGCATTTTGCTGTGTGATTTGAATAAAAAAGAAATGGAGTTGTACCGATGAAAATGTTTGGCAGGACTCTGCTGACACTGTCCTTATTGGGCGCAATGGCTACTGGCGCCCAGGCCAATGACAAGATTCTGCGCGTCTATAACTGGTCGGATTACATCGCCCCGGACACGGTCAAGAAGTTCGAAGACGAGACCGGCATCCGCGTGACCTACGATGTGTTCGACAGCAATGAAACCCTTGAGGCGCGGCTGCTCGCAGGCAAATCAGGCTATGACATCGTTGTGCCGTCCAACAGTTTCCTGGCCAAGCAGATCAAAGCCGGTGTCTACCAGGAATTGGACAAGTCGAAGCTGTCGAACTGGAAAAACCTCAATCCGGTGCTGCTGAAAAACGCGTCCGCGAGCGACCCGGATAACGGCCACGCCTTCCCGTACATGTGGGGCTCGATCGGCATTGGTTTCAACCCGGCCAAGGTCAAGGAAGTGCTCGGCGCCAACGCACCGACCAACTCCTGGGACTTGCTGTTTAAACCGGAAAACGCGGAAAAGCTGAAAGCCTGCGGTATCAGTTTCCTTGATTCGCCGACGGAAATGCTGCCGGCCGCCCTGCACTACCTGGGCTACCCGGTGAACTCCCAGGACAAGGCGCAGATCGCCGAAGCCGAAGCGCTGTTCATGAAGATTCGGCCGTCGGTGGCGTATTTCCATTCGTCGAAATACATCTCCGACCTGGCCAACGGCAATATCTGCGTCGCGGTCGGGTACTCCGGCGACGTGCTGCAGGCCAAAGCGCGCGCCCAGGAAGCGGGCGACAAGGTGAAGATTGACTACAGCATTCCGAAAGAAGGGGCCGGCAGCTTCTACGACATGGTCGCGATCCCGCGGGACGCGGCAAACGTCGAGAACGCCTACCTGTTCATGAACTTCCTGATGCGCCCGGACATCATCGCCGAGATCACCAACAACATCGGCTACAGCAACGCCAACGCAGCGGCCACACCGCTGGTGGATGAGGCGATCCGGAATGACCCGGGGTCGTACCCGCCGCAAGCGGTGATGGCGACGTTGTATGCGATTCCGGATATGCCGATCGGTGTTCAACGGGTGATGACCCGGGGCTGGACGCGGGTGAAGCTCGGGAAGTAATTGCTGAATTTGAAACCGCCATCGCGAGCAGGCTCGCTCCCACAGGGGATTCGTGTCGTTCACAAGCCTGTGTTCCACCACGGAATAATGTGGGAGCGAGCCTGCTCGCGATGAGGCCAGAGCTTTCACCATCAATGCTGGCAGGTATTACCGTTTCCGTTCACGCAGCGACTTACCACCGCTGCACCCTCTCTGACGAACGGCCTCACCTGGCTTCCTCGGTTCAGGTGAATTCAGGCGCCCTCCTCGGGCGCCTTTTTTATGCGGGAACGAGAGACCATTCCGCCAGCGCCCGATACCGTCCCTTATGGGATTCAAACAAGACAAAACGATCGGCGCGCAGGAAAAACTCGGGTGGCGCCGCAGATTCAGGCACCGGCAGTCGATAGTCGCGCATCAACGTCAAATGCGGCCGAAACTCTTTCGACGCTTCCTCAAAACCAAACGGCAGCATCGCCTGCTCGAGCGCATACACCAGACGCAACAACTTCGGTGGTGCCTGTTCTGGCGCCAGCACCAACACCCCTGCCCTGCGCCAGACATCCAGCCGATCCAGCGCCAGGCTCAGTGGCGCACCCGGTACGCGAACCTTCGCAGCCGCCACACAGATCTCGCCGATCTGCGCCACGCCGACAGCCCCTAAAAACAACAACGTCAGGTGAAAGTTGTCCGCCGGCACCGGGCGCCCGCTGCGCAGCTCAAGGGCGCTGCGCCATTGGGCAATGGCCTTGCGTTGCTCCGGCGGGCAATTCAGCGCAAAGAACAGCCGTTTGGACGGTTCATGGGATTCGTCAGTCATGCCTGGCAGCTCCTGACATGCACGTTATAGTTGAACCAACCGAATCAACGGGAGGGGGCCATGCGAGCAATCATCAGCAAAGAGCCATGGTGGGCGACGCCACCGAAACCGGGGCAGGATGAGTCCGAGCTGGAATGGGGCTGGCTGGTTCACTATAGCGAAGGTGAGCCGCGCTTCGAGTTCGTCAGGGAGCGGCCGACGGACAGCGAGATCCGCAACCGCAAAAGCTGCAGGATCACCCCGTCGCCGGAGTGATCCTTTCGTCGGGATCAGGCCTTCACAATCATCTCGAAACCACCATAGACCAGGCGCTGGCCATCGAAGGGCATCGGATTGACGTCCGGCTGCATCCGCGGATCGTTCATGAGTTTGTCCATACCCGCATCACGGGTGGCCTTGTCTGGCCAGATGATCCAGCTGAAGACTACGGTTTCGTCTTCCTTGAGTTTTACCGCCATGGGAAACGAAGTCACTTTGCCCTCAGGCACATCGTCGCCCCAGCATTCAGCGACGCTGAGCGCGCCGCTTTCCTTGAAAATGACTGCGGCGGTTTCGGCGTGTTTCTTGAATTTTTCGCGATTGGCGGTGGGTACGGCAGCAAGGAAGCCATCAACGTAGGACATGGTGTTTCTCCTTCGGTTATGGAACGGTCTGCTGGCTAGTCGTTTCCATCGGGCTCCAATCGACAGCGCCGCTGCTCGAACTGACCGACGGTACGTCGGCGCTCCCCGCCAGGTTGCCCTCGATCTGCGCCGCCATGTACAACGTCCCCGCCATCACGCCGGTGGTCGGGTTCTGCACCAGTTTCGTCCAGGCTTTGTCGAACGTGTTGCCCAGGCTGCTGCGAATCAGCGCCTCGCTGTCCGGCCGATCGTTGGCCTGGATAATCGCCCGAACGCCCGCTACCCCCACCGAAATCAGGGCGCCGGCCAGTTTCCCGGCGGCCGCCGCCACCGCACTGGCCGCTCCTCGCGGGGCCATTTCCGCTTCTATCCGTTTACTGGCGCGCTTGGCCACCGGTGCCATGGCGGTCTCCGTGTTATCCACCCCTTTGTCGCCGCCCGCCTTGTGGATCTTCTCGATCAGCGCCGCATACGCCGGCAAGCTGTTCAACGGCTGGGTGCGCACCACTTGATACAGCGAAGCGTCCCGGGCGGGCGGCGGGCCCAGTGCAATGGCGGGGATTTTCTGGATGCGGCCGTTGAGCTGGGTCATCGGTATGCCGTGGCGCTGAGAGATTCGCTGCAGCTCTTCCTGAACAATGTCCACGTAGAAGGCCGTTGCCAGGCCGAGAATCGCGTCGGGATCGATCTCCACCGCGACCGGCGCCAGCACGCGCTTCTGGTATTGCTCCAGCAGATAGGCGGCCAGGCGCTTGGCCGAGGCATCCTGCTCGCCCTGGGCACTGAGGCTGTACCAGCTGACCTTCATCGACAGCCATTCCTGGGTCCAGTAACTGCTGAACCAGGGAATGAAGTTCTCTTCGGTCAGTTGGTAGACCCGGGTACGCCAGTAATCCATGGCGCCGCGAGCGTAGATTTTGGTCTGTTCGGTGGCCGATTGGGAGGCTGCGACAATCTCCTGATCCACTTGGCGCCAGGTGCTTTCGGACACCACCACGATCGGCGCTACCACCGGGGCACGCGGGGGCGTGGCGCATCCCGCCAACACCACCATCACGGCGACGATCAGCGAACGCAGGTTCAAGATCGCGGTTCCTACAGTGTTCCCCGGGCGGTATGTCCGGTGCTCGAAAAGCCTATTTATTTGAGTATAGGTGGCGGGGTTTGTTCGCTTGGGATTGGTAGTGATTTTTCATGGGCCTCATCGCGAGCAGGCTCGCTCCCACAGGGATTAGCGTCGTTCGCCAATCTGTGGTTCACCAAAGACCATTGTGGGAGCGAGCCTGCTCGCGATGAGGCCCTCCAGAACACCAAAAAATCCACCATCAACGGCGTCGATATTCACCATCGCGATGATTGCCTTCCGCTAAAAAACCGCCAGGCGCAGGATCAACCCATCCCAAGGCAAAACCCCACACCGGAGGGGAAAATCATGTTGATCCATCTACTGACCTGTCTGGCCCTGACGGCCGTGACCTTGACCGTTTTTTCCTACATTGTCCTCGCCGAGGAGCGCAGATCATGATCCACGCCATTACCCTCTCCGTCAGCTTCCCGGTGTTCGGCAACAACTTCTATTCGCAGCCATTCGTCTCTCGCAAGGTGCTGTCGCTGGTGTTCGACAAAAACTTCGAGGCATTGCTGATACCGGCCGCCGCCAACCACTTCAACAATGAAGTGGTCGGGCTCAACGATCAGTTCCGGTTTCTCAATGACGTTTTGGTTGAACACCTGCTGGAGATCGAATTGGCTCAAAGCGCGCCTCGGTCGTCCCGCGCGTTCACGTTCTAGGATGAGGCGGGCCGACGAACGGCCCGCACCTTGCCGCTGTTCCCTCCGCCGCAGAAAAACCGCTCCGCGCCGTCGGACTCAAGCCCCGATACGCCGACACCGGTCGGCAGCGTAAGGCTTTCCAGCACCTCGCCGGTGTTCGGGTCTACTCGCCGCAATTCCCCTTCCTCTCCTTCCCATGTGCCGTGCCAGAGAGCACCTTCCACCCAGGTCACGCCGGTGACGAAGCGGTTGGACTCGATTGTGCGAAGAATCTTGCCGGTGTCCGGGTCGATCTGATGGATCTTGCGTTCCTGATACTGCCCGACCCACAGTGTTCCTTCCGCCCACGCGAGCCCTGAATCGCCACCGCCGCCAGGCGCAGGAATGCTGCCGAGTACCCGGCCGTTCGAAGGATCGATCTTCTGGATGCGATCCTCGGCGATCTGGAACAGGTGCTGGCCGTCAAAGGCGGTCCCGGCATGTGCGGCGATATCAAGCGAGCGCAGTGTCTTCCCGCTAGTCGGGTCGAGGGCATTGAGTTTTTCTCCGGAAGCGAACCAGACGTGCTGACCGTCATAAGACACGCCATGCACGCTGTCGACGCCCGGAAAGGGTCCGTATTCGCGGATGATTTCGGCAGATGATTGCTTCATGGTTGCATCCTCTTCGTTGGGTGGTGGAATGGATCCTAGTCACCCGGCACCCAAGCTGTGAGTAACAAAGTCGTCGCGAATCCGGGCAGCGGCGGCATCATCCAGCGCCGTGCTCGCCCGCGGCCAAAGGACTGCACTTTGCCCGCCGCCGCCAGCGAATCGAGTGCCCGTTGCACCGTGCGCTGACTGGCCTTCAGCGCCAGGGCGAGCGCCGAACTCGACCACGACTCGCCGTCGGCCAGGAAAGCGAGCAGCGCCGCTTGCGGCTCTTCGACGGGCCGCGCCAGCACCATAACCTCGTCAGCAATCTGCGGTTGCAGCGCAAACCCGCGCTTCGTCGCACTGACACCGGCCAGAGGCTTCAGCGCCGCACGAAGCCGACCGATTTCGACGCGCAACCGTGCGCGATGGGACTCGTCGGTGAGCTTCAAGCGAAAGGCCTGGGTGATCAGCGTTTCCCGCGCCACATCCGCGGGCCAGGCTTCGGCCAATGCCCGCGCGAGGGTAAAAAGCACCGGGCGTTTGGCCAGGGATATCGACATCCCCGCGCCGCGTACGCCGTATCGACACGCGTCCACCACCAGTGACGGTGAACTCAGCAGCGCTTCCACTTCATCCAGCAACAGGGGGCGCTCTTCACCACGGGCAATCCGTCGTGCCACGGGAGTGTCGAGGACCTGTGCGGCGTGTTCGACCTCGGCGGTCAGCGCGGGAATGCCGGCGTCGAACGCAGCACGTTGAGCCCTTTCGAGCGCAGACCGCGCCTTTTTTGTTTCGAGTCGCCGCACGGCGATCCCGGCCACCACCAGTTCATGAACGGCACGCAATGCCGGCGGCAGCGGCGCAGGGTCGAGCTCGGCGAGCATCCCTTCGACCTCATCCAGATGCCCGATCAGCAACAAACGGCGAATCTGCAAATACCGCGCATGGGCCGCGTTCGAGTGATCGCCATGGGCCTCCAGCGTCACTCGCGCCGCTTCGAGCGTCTTCACTGGCCAAGCCAGATCCCGCGAAGCCAGGGCGATTTCGGCTTCGGCGACCACGCACCGCGCCCGGGCTACCGGCGCTTTCGGACCGAAGGCGCGTGCGGCGCTGCGCACCAATGCCTTGGCCCGGACCAGATCGCCCAACTGCGCCATGGCGATGCCGCGAAGTGCCAGCGCAGGGGCATCGTCGCGCAAGGCAACCCGGTTCAACGCGCCGAGGGGATCACCCGCCGCGAGTGCGTGCGCTGCAGCGGTGATCAACGAATCCATTTGAATTGCGCCACAGGTGTCACTCCCACGGTTCGATGCCCGTTGATGAGTCTATCTCACGCCCACCAAACAGCCCGGCGATTGAGCACAATCCCGATCGCCGCACCGCCGCTCCCTCACTGGAATGCGCTCAGTCGGCTGGAGTGGTCACCGCGGGCGCTTGGCGTCCTGCACCCATTCGCGCGGGCTGGTGCCGGTTTTGCGCCGGAACGCCCGGGCCAGCGCCGAGGGGCTTTCGTAGCCGACTTCATCGGCGATCAGTGCGATGGATTTGCCTTCACGCAAACGTTTCTGCGCCAGACTGATACGCCAGCTCACCAGATAGTCGACCGGCGTCTGCCCCACCACGGAACGAAAGTATTCAGCAAAACTGGCCCGGGACATATTGGCCGCTGCCGACAGTTCAGCCACCGTCCAGGCTTTGCCGGGCGAGTCATGCATCAGGCTCAAGGGACGCGCCAGGCGTGGATCGGCAAGGCCGGCCATCATCCCGGGCGTCTGATCGCGGCTGGTCAGAATGTGCCGCAATAACTGAATCACCAGCAGTTCGAACAGCCGGTCCATCATCGCCTCGCGACCACAAATGCCGCCGAAGGCTTCGCTAAACAACCAGTCCAGCGTGCCGGCCAGGGTCGGGATGCTCTCGAGTTCGAGCACCAGGTAATCAGGCAGCGCGGCCGCCAGGGCATTGCCCGCCCCGCCATCGAATTCCAGGGTGGCACAGACCAATTGAGTGCCCGACGTTTCGTTGGCGAGCAACCGATGGCGATAAGGTCGCGGGAAGAAAATCAACGTCGGCTCATTGAGTTGCAGGTCTCGCCCATCCGCGAGTTTGAGCGTCAGTTCGCCGGCCTGAAGCAAATGCATGTGTCCGGTGGCCTGGTCGCCATCAAACGCCGTGACGCCGCAAAAATCCCCGCTGTGGAAGGTTCCGGCACTGACACCGAAATGCGTGAGCAAGGTGGACAAGCGATCCATGGAACGACTCCCCGGGAGCATATTTGGACGATCTGTCGCATATCCTCGACGATTTGCACCCTCAAAGCCAGCACAGATCCCTAGCATGGACCCCGTACCCAGCGCATACCGCGCTTGAATCGACGGAGTCTCACCATGAGCCGCATCAACACCCTGAGCCTTGACCAAGCCACCGAAACCACTCGCCCGCTGCTGGAAGGCGTGCAAAAGAAAATCGGCTTTTTGCCCAACGTCTTCAAGACGTTGGCCCATGCCCCCGCTGTGCTGTCTGCCTATCTGCAACAGTCGGTGGCCCTGGGCAAAACGTCCCTGAGCGCGCCTGAAAAAGAAGCCATCTTCCTGGCCACCTCGCAAGTCAACGGCTGCGATTACTGCCTGGCGGCGCACACGCTGTTTGCCGGCAAGGCCGGGTTGTCTGCGCAAGACATCGTCAGCGCCCGACACGGCCAACTCAACGCATTTGCCACGCTTGCCCGGCAGATCACCGAAAGTCGCGGCCACGTGAGCAACGAGCAGATTGAAGCGGCGCGCTCAGCCGGCATCTCCGACGCCAAGATCATCGAGGTGGTCGCCCACATTGCCTCGCAGACCCTGACCAACTACCTGAACAATCTGGCGCTGACCGACATCGACTTCCCGGCCATCGACGCTTGAAGCGGATCTCTAATTCGAGGAGTACACACCATGAATACTGTGACGCTTTACACCACTGACACCTGCCCCTATTGCCGCAATGCGAAGGCGTTGCTGGCCAGCAAAGGGATCGCCACCCGGGAAATAAACGTTCAATCGGAACCCGGCAAATTCCAGGAGATGCTCACCCGCAGCGGTCGTCGCAGCGTGCCGCAGATTTTCATCGGTGACACCCATGTAGGAGGCTTCGACGACCTGGCCAAACTGGACCGTCAAGGTGCTCTGCTGTCGATGCTGGCCTGAAGCTGTAATCCAGACGCCCTTCCCTTTACCCGGCAAGACTTCTATCAGCATAGAAGTCTTGCTTCGTCGTTTTGCCACTCTTCATTTTAATTCTGCCAAGTTATACGATGACCGACGAGTCATTCATAACAACAAGGAAATACCCATGAAAAAAGTGAACGTGCTGATTGGTTTTCTGTGCCTGTTCAGTGGCTACGTGGCAGCGGCCCCGGCGGCGGGCGAGAAGGATGTCGCGGACGCTGTGGACCATCTGACGCAAGCCATGCTCCACAAGAACATCCCCGAACTGAAAGCGTTGACCGCTGAAAACCTGACCTACGGGCACTCCAGCGGCAAGGTCCAGGACAAGAAAGACTTCATCGCCGATATCGAAACGGGCAAGAGCGCTTTCAAAACCCTGGAAATGCAGAACCAGACCATCACCGTCTCGGGTGATGTTGCGTTGGTTCGCCATCATTTTTCGGCACAGGCGATCAAGGGCACTGAGCTGGTCCCGACTGAAATCGAGAACTTCCAGATCTGGCAGAAGAAGGCTGGCAAATGGTTGCTGGTAGGCCGACAAGCCTTCCGCATCTGATAAAAAATCCCGCCAAAGATCACTTGAGCGGGATTTTTTCAGGCAGGCCGTATCATCGAGACACCGCTGCCAACCTCTCAGGCCACAACCGGAATCATCGGATCCGCTGCCGCCAGCGCTGTTGCACGGTCAGCCGCCGGCGGGTAGATCCACACCGTGTTGATCTGGGTCTTCAGCGATTTGCCTTCCTCCTTGACCAGTTTCACCTGGCGATCCCAGCCCTCGGTGTACACCGCGCCCCACGCCCCCAGATCCAGACAGGTAACGTACTTGGGCTGACTGTACGCCTTCGGATCCACGCCCAGAATTTGCGCAGCAACGTTGTTGCCGGCGTGACGCCCCAGCGAGATCGCGTGTTGGCAGGTCATCAAGGCGTAGTTGCCGATGTCGTCAGTGGCGGCATAGGCCACATCACCCGTGGCGAAAATGTCGTCCTGACCGATGACTTTCAGATGCGCATCGACGTGCAGGCGGCCGAGGTGATCGCGTTCGGCCGGGATCTGCTCGGTGAGCGAGCTGGCCCGTACACCGGTGGTCCAGACCACGGTTTTGGCGTCGATGCGCTGGCCATTGTCCAGGGTCACACCGTTTTCATCGACGGCCACTACCGACGACTTCAAGCGCCATTTCACCCCCAGCTCAGAGCTGGCTTCGGCGATTGAATGGCTGATTTCGCTGCCCATGGACGCCCCGACTTTTTCGCCGCGATCAACGATGATCACTTCGATGTCGGCGTCTTCACCGAGGATGGCCCGCAGTCGCGCCGGCATTTCGGTCGCTGTTTCAATCCCGGTGAAACCACCGCCGGCCACCACGACGGTGTTGCGGGCTTTGCTTTGCGGCAGGTTGGCCAGGGATTTCAGATGGTTTTCCAGGCGCACGGCTTGTTCGATCTGGTCCACGTCGAAGGCGTGTTTGGCCACGCCCGGGGTGTTGGGCAGCGCGAGACCGCTGCCGGTGGCCAGAACGAGTTTGTCGTAGCTGCACACTTGTTTGGCACCCGACGCATCGGTGTAGCCGACGCGTTTTTGCTGCACGTCGATGGTTTCTGCGGCGCCCTTGATGAACTTCACACCGACCGCATCGAACAGGTCGCCGAGGGGTGCAGCGAGTTGATGAGCATTCGGCTCGTAGAAGCGCGGACGTACCCGCAGCTCGGCCTGAGGCGCCAGTACCGTGACTTCTACGTGGTTGTGATCGTGAATGTCCAACAGGCGCGTGGCGCTCAATGCCGTCCACATGCCACCGAAACCTGCGCCTATTACCAGAATGTGCTGTTTCATTGTTTTAACTCCGAAGAAGACTAAAGACTGAACTCGTTGCTGAGCTGACAACGGCGACTATAATGATCCGAGTTAACGTAAGCAATGACCTTCTATCGATGGTTATCATCACTCATACAGATACCTCGGCCGTCCTCACGCGAGCTTCTACCCACAAGCTTCGCAGTGCATAAAGGTGTTCAAGCCATGCCGATGGCTCGTTGCAGCACTGACCATCGGCTGGTAACATTGGCGACTCATTCAGTCGGAGATAACCATGTCTCTTTACAGCGCGGGCGTTGAGTACGGCATTCACTGCCTGCTTTTTCTGGTGGGCGATTACGGCGATAGCCGTGAGGCAAGCGTGCGCGACCTCGCTGAACTGCAAGGCGTGCCCCTGGACTACCTGGCAAAAATCTTTACCAAGCTGGCCAAGGCCAAACTGGTGGTGGCGACCGAGGGTGTGCGCGGCGGGTTCAAACTGGCGCGGCCGGCGGATGAAATCAGCGTGCTGGACATCGTCAACGCCATCGACGGCCAGAAACTCATCTTCGATTGTCGTGATATCCGCGGGCGTTGCGCGCTGTTTGACGGTTCCCCGCCGACGTGGGCCGTGGAAGGACATTGCTCGGTTCACGCGGTGATGATGACCGCACAGCAACGCATGGAAGATGCCCTCGCCCAGCAGACCATTCTCGACCTTGCCCGCAGGGTCGGGCGCAAAGCCCCGGCCGAGTTCGGCGCCCAGGTGGACAACTGGATCAATGATCGTCGGGAAAAGAAAACCGCCACCGGGACTCAGCCCGATGGCGAACAGATCATTCCTGTGAGCGATATTTCCGACTGACGATTTGTCCGGGCCGCTCTATGATTAAGGCCCATGACGACCTCGACCCCGATCCGCTCACCCTGCCCGCCCGGCGCCTGCATCTGCGGGCGAGACCCGTTGCTGGAAACACCGGGGGCGGACGTGCGCATCCTGTTTCTGACCCGGCAGGAAGAAAAGCGTCTGCTCGATCGTCTGGAAAACCTGCAAAGCCTGGCTGACCTCGAACGCTTGCAAAACCGCATGTACGAACAATTGGGCATCCGCGTGGACATCGTCCCCAGCTTCAACGAAGTACGCACCATGCGCGGCATCGGCATCACCCTCGGCGAATTGCCCGGTCTGTGTCGCAAGACCCGGCAGTCGATCCCGGCCGCGATTCGTCGCAGCCTGGAGAAGCGCCCGGAGATCGCCTTCGAGATCCTCAACGCCAATGACCTGTTGCGCGACGCCTGAGGTCCGCACCGATGAACCTCCTTCTCGAATTCCCCGTTACCGACGAAATACTCACGTCCTATGCGCTGGCGATCGGCACCGATCTGCCGGGTTATCGCAATCACATTTACCGGGTGCTGAACTTCTACCGCGCGATCAGCGGTATTGAAGGCCTGCCCTCCGAAGCCGTGCAGATCGCGGGGGCGTTTCACGACCTGGGCATCTGGACCGACCAGACCATCGATTACCTGGAACCCTCGGTTCGCCTGGCCACCGACTACCTCGCCAAGCGGCAACTGTCGCACCTGAGTGGCGAAGTGACGGCGCTGATTCTGGAGCACCACAAAGTGCGGCCTTACGCTGCCGACCATGCGCTCAGCGTCGAGCCCTTCCGACGCGCCGATGTCATTGATGTGTCCCTCGGCCTGCTGACGTTCGGTCTGCCACGGGCCTACATCAAATCAGTGAAGTTGGCGCTGCCCAATCATGGCTTTCACGGGATGCTGCTCCGGCAAACCGCGCGGCAATTCCTGCGCTCCCCGCTCAAGCCGCTGCCAATGTTTCGCTGGTGAAACAGGCGTCGCTCAAACCTCGAAAAAAGCCATTAAAGAGGATCAGCGGTCGTACGCACACGGCCGGGCGCTGCTATGCCTTCACAGGGGGCAAGTAGCGCTAGACACAGCGTCACCGTGGTCCCGGCGCCAACCCGGTGCGTGCAGACAAACAGGTGCCAATCCGTAACAGGAGGTGGCAAATGTTATTCATCGTCAGCTGGTCGATAAATTCGGACAACCGTAACAAAGCGATCGAGCGCTTCCTCAAGTCCGGCGCCGTCCCACCGGCCGGCGTGCAGATGCTCGGGCGTTGGCATGCCGTCGGTGGTTCGAGCGGTTTTGGCATCGCAGAAGCCAATGATCTGGTGCTTATTCAGAAGTGGGTGCTGGAGTGGAACGACATCATGAAGATGGACGTCCAGGCGGCATTGACCGATGAACAAATGGCACCGCTGCTGGCAGGTACGGTCGGCAAATAGCTGTCATCGGGGCGGCGGATGTTGCTCGCCGCCCCATCCTCTGTCGAACCACTGAAACCGACTGGAAAATTCTGCGACCGAACCTACGCTCATGGCGAAGGATCCGGTTTGAGCCAGGGTTTGCCCCGGCCTGGACTGACCGGGCCGACCCTGCGCTGAACCTACGGAGTAGAAAACATATGAACCTGTCGAAGAAACTGTTCATCGGCGCTGCACTTGCCAGCCTGTTGCTCGGCGGGTGCACCTCGAAAGTCACGGAAAAAGACCAGTACTCAGGCTTCCTGTCCAACTACAACAACTTGCAGCAAGTCACCACCAGCAGCGGCGAGACCGCCATGCGCTGGGTCAGCCCGTCATGGAATCCAAAAGCCTATGACACCGTCGTCTTCAATAAGCTTGAGCTCTATCCGGCGCCCAAGCCCAACGAGCGGGTCAATCGGCAAACCCTGGATGAACTGCAGAGCTACATGACCAGCAAGACCAAAGGCGTGCTGGGCCAGAGATACCGGGTGGTGTCGAGCGAACAGTCAGCGCCGGCCGGTTCAAAAAAGCTGATCATGCGCGCGGCGATCACCGGGGTGAATGCGGAAAACGAAGGCATGAAATGGTATGAAGTGGTGCCTGTCGCGGCTGTCGTCGGTGGCGTTTCCGCAGCCAGCGGGCATCGGGATCAGGACACCACGCTGTTCATCGAGGCTGAATTTATCGATCCCAGCAACAACCAGACCGTGGCCAAGGTGGTGCGCAAGGTGTTTGGCAGCACACTGGAAAACGCCAGCCAGAAAATCACTGCCAAGGATTTCAAAGTGGCGATCGATAAACTGACCAGCGATTTGCAGGCGTTTATCCGGTAGCAACCTGTGCCGGGCGCTATTTTTTCATCCCGACCCGCCGACGCATGTCGGCGGTAATCGCTTGCCGGGTTTTCTTCAGGTCCGCCCAGGGCTCATCGCCCACTTCCGCCAGTCGTTCCTGCACGTTGTGGATGTTCCACTGATTACCGCCTTTCAACTCGGCGACCTCTTCGCGAAAGATCGGCACTGACACCGGCAGGCCTTCGCGGGTGCGGGCGGCATAGGCGCAAATGGTGGTGGCGCCCAGACCATTGCGCAGGTAATCGATGAAGATCCGCCCGACTCGATTCTTCGGCCCCGACACCGCAGAAAAACGTTCCGGCAGCAACTTGGCCATGTGGCTGACAATCGCATGGCTGAAGTCCTTCACCTCGTCCCAACCCAATTTGCGAGTCAGCGGCACCACCAGGTGAATCCCCTTGCCGCCGCTGGTCTTGAGAAAGGCCTTGAGCCCCAATTCATCAAGCACCGACAGCGTCAATTGAGTCGCCTCGACCATGCTTTTCCACGGCAGCGCCGGGTCCGGGTCGAGGTCGAGGACGAAGCGGTCAGGCTTGTCGAGATTGTCCGAAGTGGCGTTCCAGGTGTGCAGCTCGACGGTGCTCATCTGCACCGCACCGATCAAGGCTTCGGCGTTGTTGATGATCATCACCGGTTGGCCGGTTACGTCCTTGTCCAGCGTAGTGATGCCTGGAATGGCCAGGCGCTCGGCGTTTTTCTGAAAGAACAGCTCGCCGGAGATGCCGTCCGGGGCGCGCACCAGCGCCACTGGCCGGTCCTTGAGCTCGGGCAAGATCCATTCGGCAACACTGGCGTAATACTCCGCCAGCTGCACTTTGGTGGTGCCGCTGCTGGCATCGATTACCCGGTCTGGATGGGTGATGCGCACCTTGCCTTCGCCGAGGCCGATTTGTGAGGGCGCGGGCGCTGCCTTGGCCGGTTTCTTTTTCGCCGCGGCGGCAGGCTTGTCAGCAGCGGCTTTCTTGCTGGTCTGGGCTTTCACGGCTTTCGGACGCTCCTCAGTGATGTCTTCGGCGGGTTTGTCATCGCGCAAGCCATGGAACACCGCGTGGCGTACCGACCCGTCCTTGGTCATCTCGGCGAACGCAACTTCGGCGAGCAAAACCGGTTTGAGCCAATGCACGCCCTTGGCGTCAAAACCGGTCGGTGGATTGACCACTGCCGGCTTTTTCACCTGCAACGGTTTCAGCTGTTCGTAGATGTGCTTGAGCGTGGTCTCGTTGAACCCGGTGCCGACCTTGCCGGTGTAGCGCAACTCGCCGCTGTCACGGTCATGCAGGCCCAACAGCAACGCACCGAAGGCATTGCGCGCACCTTTGGGATCGGTGAAACCGACCACAACGAACTCCTGCCGATGCTTGCACTTGAGCTTGATCCAGTCGTTGCTGCGCCGGGACACGTAAGGCGAACCCAGGCGCTTGCCGATCAGCCCTTCCATCTGCATCTGGCACGCACTGTTGAGCAAGGCTTCCGGTTCTTCGCCGAACGCGTCGGAGAAGCGCAACAGCGGGTTTTGATTGGGTTTGAGCACCGTCGCCAGCGCGACCCGCCGCTCCTCGACCGGTACTTCGCGCAGGTCCACGCCATTGAGGTACGGCATGTCGAACAGGTAGTAAAGGATGTTGCCACTGCGGTTGGCTTCGAAGGCATTTTGCAGCGCCTGAAAGTCCGGCACGCCCTGCTCGTTGGCCACCACCATTTCACCGTCGAGCCAGGCGGATTCCAGGCCCAGCGCCGCCAGCGCCTCGGCCTGTTTCGGCAGCTTGTGGGTCCAGTCGTGGCCGTTGCGGGTGAAGAGTTTCACCTCGTCGTGGTCGATGCGGGCCATGATCCGGTAGCCGTCGAACTTGATCTCATAGCTCCACTCGCCCTGCGGGGCTTTTTCCACCAGCGTCGCCAATTCCGGTTTGAGCTGGTCAGGCAGCTTGGCCTTGTGCGCGCCGGTGAGTTGCGCTGACTGTTCTTTCGGCGTGACCTTGCGCGCAGGCTTCTTGACCGGTTTGGGTTTAGCCTCGGCCTTTGCCTTCCTGGGGACGATGGTTCGGTCGCTCAACACGCTGTCCGGTTCGGCGACGACCACGTCGTAATCGCTTTCGGGTTTCGCCGCACTGTCCTGGTGCTTGATCAGAAACCATTGCTCCTGCTTGCCGGGCATGTGCGTGCGCACCAGATTCCACAGGCCGCCGAGTTTCTCGCCTTTGAGTTCGAACTTGAGTTTTCCCTTGGCGTAGGCCTTGGCCGGGTCTTCCTGCGGAATCCATACGCCCCGGTCCCAGACAATCACGTCGCCGGCGCCGTAATGCCCTTCTGGAATGCTGCCCTCGAACGTGGCGTAATCGATCGGATGGTCTTCAACGTGGACCGCCAGGCGCTTGACCTTGGGGTCCAGCGAAGGGCCTTTGGGCACTGCCCAACTCTTCAATGCACCGTCGAGTTCCAGGCGAAAGTCATAGTGCAGGCGCGAGGCATCGTGCTTCTGGATACAGAACTGCAAGGCGTGGTCTTTCGCGGCTTTTTTGCCCGAGCGTTTCGCGGCGGGTTCAGAGGTCGCCGAGAAATCGCGCATGCGGTTGTAGTCGTCGAGATTCTTGCTCATGGCGCACCTGCTGGCTCAACGCTTCCCCCAATGCCAGAGCCGATGCGCGTGACGATCAAGGCCACGACCGCAATCCGCTCCACCCGTTGATAGCCCGGTGTCAGCAACTCTTCACCGAACACATCGGGATCGAGTTCGCGGTAGGTCCAGCCGAACATCGACGCCTCGAGATGCGGGGTCAGCGCCTCGATAAACGGGTCCTGGCCATCGATCATTGCCACCCCGGTGTACAGCACCAAAGAGCCGCCCGGCGCCAGGCGATACAACGCCTGCTCGACAATGCGCAAGGACAATTGCTCACCGAATTCGCCGCCGCCATGGCGGTAAGCACGCTCGGCTGGGTCGGCCATGTAGGGCGGATTAGCAACGATCAGATCGAAATTGCCGTCGACGTCTTGCAACACATCGCTGGCCTCGACCGTAACGTTAGCGACTTCGGCCAGCGCTGCGTTGACGGCCGTCAAGCGTAGCGCCGCGGGGTTGATGTCCACGGCCAGCACTTCGGCTTCACGGCGTGCGCGGGCAATCACAATCGCCCCGACACCCGCGCCGCAGCCGATGTCCACGGCGCGTCGGATGGGCGCGAAGGTTTGCTGCAGATGGGCGTGGATCAGCTGCGCGAAACGGTAGGTGTCCGGGCCGAAGAACACCGCATCGGCGGCGTCAGTCGGAAACCCTGAATGCACGAACAGCAGGTCATCCAGACTGGACCAGCGCACGCGGCTTTTGAGTCGGCCGTTGCTTTCTTGAAGGACACCCGCCTGCTCTAACTGCAACTGTTCATCCGTCGACAGCAGGCCCGGTTCGAATGAGCGCGACCAACCGAACACATCACGCAGGGTCCGAGCGCTCTGTCCGAAAGCGCGGTCGTTGACCCGCTGATGGGTGAGCGGCGTCGGGGTGATGAACCGGTAGCCATCGGCCTGCAAGCGGCGCCCCAGTTGCACCAGCGCCAGATCGGCCGTGCCCAGTTGCTCTTCCTGATTCATGCCGTGCTCCTATCGCAGGCGGGATTTGAGTTCGATGAACCGTCGCGTGGCCATCAGGCCGGCCGGATGAGAATGCCGATGCGCCGACAACCATGGGATCAACACCGGCATCTGTTCGTGTGCGGCAAGCCCGTCCAGCGAGGTTTGCAGGCTCTGGATGTCCGGATCGTTTTCGGGCACCGGCGGTTCTGTCGCGACGCTCGTGCCCCGGCGAACCGCTTTGGCCGGGTGCTCAGGCGTCCAGTCGCCGGCGATCCAGTCATGCAACAGCTGTTTTTCGTAAGGGCTGAACACCCCGAACATCGCGGCACCGTCACCCTCGATCAACTGCCAGAACCGGCTGGCTTGCGGGTCCTGCTGACGCTTGATCCAGCCTTTGTTTTCCATGGCGGTGAGGAAACCGGGCAACTGCTCGGGTGCCGACAGCCATTGGTTGACGGTCTTGCCTTCGAAGCGGCAGTAGTCGGAATGCATGTGCTGGCCGAACGGACGCTTGCGCTCAAGCATGTTGAGCAGCTCGGTGTCGAGATCGAACGATTCGATGATCGCGCGACTGCCCTGCCCCAGATCATTAAGCCGATAACCCAACCCGACCCGGCGCAGAAAGTCTTCACGATCGCCCTCCACCGGCAGCAGCTGCAGCACCGACTGCACGGCCTTGTGCGCGTGGCCGGTGCTGGCGTTGTCGATGGTCACGTGCAGGGTGAAGTAATACGGATCGATACCCAGTTCGCTGAGTTCATAGGCGCTGATCAGCAAATGCAGCGGCAGTTGTTCGTAGCCGAGGTTGTAGCCGATCACCTCCGGCAGAAACTCGTCGGCGGATTCGCCCAGCGCCAGTTGCATCGCGCCTTGCAGATAATGCTCGTCGGCGATCACCCCGGTGTCTTGCAGGCCATGTTCGGCGAGCAGCTTGCGGTAGATCACCACGTGATTCTGCGCCGGGTTGCCGTCGCCCAACTCTTCCAGATAAGTGCAAATCAGCCCTTCAAAACGCGGGTCGCGCCACTGACGTAACAGGCCGTACAGCCAGGCGCCGTCAACCAGTTTGGTCGGAGCCACGGCTTGCAGGAAAAACAGCGCGTGCGCCTTGTTCGTAAAGAACTGGCGCGGCCCGCCTGCCTTGCGTTGTTGCAAGTAGTCGGCGTATTGGCGGGCGACCTCGACGCTGTGCTGCTCGACGAACGATTGCAGCGCCGACAGGTCCGTCGGCATCTCCTGAGGCAGGTCGGTGGCGTGTTCGATCTGCGCCTCAAGAAAGCTTCGGGCAAGTGCGCGCCGTTGCTCGGGGTCGTCGCTCAGTAGCAGTTGTTCATAGGCTTGTTTCAGGCTTCCGGCGTCCGGGATCGGGTGTTCGTCGGCAGTCCGCGATTCAAGTCGTGTCAGGGCAGTCATGGGCGCATCTCTCGGTCTGAGGCCAGTGGCAGGACGCTGAATCAACAGGTCTCTACATCAGCAGAGCGATTTGCCTGGATAAAAATTCAATTGGCGTTGAATTTGCCCTGACGGACGGGCTTGTGGGGGCGCCGCTTGGCTGACGCGCCAGGCATATACTCAGTGGGTGTTGACTCATCTTCGGAGAGTAATCATGCGAACGGTGCACGTCATCGAACAAGCGCCTGCGCCGGTGAATGTCGTGGGCGAGGCGATCACGATTCTCGCGGGCGGCGACCTGAGCAAGCCCTTTGAAATGCATATTCAGGAAGGCGTGCAAGGCGGTGGACCGCCGCCGCATTTTCATCCTTGGGACGAAGCGTTCTACGTGGTCGACGGCCAGGTCGAAGTGACTGTGGCGGGCAAGTCCACCACTGTCTCTGCCGGGGGGTACGTGCATATCCCCGGCGGATCCATCCATGCCTACAAGAACATCAGCCCTACCGCGAAGATGATTGGCGTGGTGTCGGATCCACGGGGCGGGCAGTTTTTTGCGGCGGTGGATCAATTAAGGGTGCCGGAGGATTTGCCGCGGATACTCGAGATTGCCGAAGCGCATGGGGTCATCTTTCTGGTGCCAAAATCACCGCCTGCCGTGTAGCTGCCGAGTCTGCGCAGGCTTCGCCAGTGGCAACAGGGGTAACGTGACTCAGTCAACCCTGCTTCAAGTCGAGGCAGTAGGTGTAATAACCGGTGTCGCGCACGTAACCCAACGACTCATACAACCGCTGAGCGCCGAAATTATCCGTAGCCGTTTCCAGCACCATGCCCTTGGCGCCAGTCGATAGCGCAAAGTCTCGGGCAGCTTTCATCAGTAGCCTCCCCACACCCTGCCCCCGTGCTTCGGGAGCGGTGAACAGGTCGCTGAGCAGCCAGGTCCGGTGGGCGTCGATGGAGGAAAATGTTGGGTACAGCTGGACGAACCCCAACGCATTACCGGAAAGGTCCGATGTGAAAAAGATCACGGATTCGTCCCGGTCAATACGTTCGGCGATGAAACCGCGGGACTGCTGCAAGTTCGAAGGCTGGCCGTAAAAGCCTCGATAAGCGTCGAAGAGACTCGCGATTTTGTCGATGTGCGTTGTGTCGACGCGCAAGACTTGAACGGCCATGCTGAGGGTCTCCGTACGTATGAGTTACTTCGGTTGCGCCACCGTGCGCAAATAAGGTTTCACCGTTTTGAAACCATCCGGGTATTTCTTCTTCGCGTCCTCATCGGACACCGAAGTCGGAATGATCACATCTTCACCCGGACGCCAGTTAACCGGGGTGGCAACGGTGTGCTTGGCATTCAATTGCAGCGCATCGAGCAGGCGCAGTACCTCATCAAAGTTGCGCCCGGCGCTCATCGGGTAGATGAGCATCGCCTTGACCTTTTTGTCCGGCCCGATGATGAACACGGAACGCACCGTGGCGTTGTCCACGGCCGTGCGTGCGCCGCCGCTGGCATTTGGATGGATCATGTCGTAGAGCTTGGCCACCACCAGGTTCTCGTCGCCGATCATGGGGTAGTTGACCGCATGCCCCTGGGTTTCTTCGATGTCCTTGGCCCAGCTTGCATGGTTACTGACGGGGTCGACGCTGAGGCCGACCACCTTGGTGTTGCGTTTGTCGAACTCCGGCTTGAGCGCTGCCATGTAACCGAGTTCAGTGGTGCACACCGGGGTGAAGTCCTTGGGATGCGAGAACAGAATTGCCCACTTGTCGCCGATCCACTCATGGAAATGCAGCGTGCCTTCGGTGCTTTCGACGGTAAAGTCCGGTGCTTCGTCGCCAATGCGGATGGTCATGATTGTTCTCCTGAGGGTGAGTTCGTAGGGAAGCCGTCGGAACGCGAGTCGCGGTTCCAACGGCGTTCGGGATCTGTGTTGAACCTGTCAACGCGGATCAGTATAGGAGACGCTTCAAGACCTGCCGGAGACCGGCGCATTCACTTTGTAAGTCGTTGATTCAGGCCTTTGAAGGCTCCTCAGGCACCACCGCCACCGCTGATGTTCTCGCCAGCAGGTAGTAGAGAATGCCCGGCACCACCAGCCCGACGATCCAGGAAATATCGACACCACCGAGCTGCGCGACCATCGGTCCGGAGTAAAAATGCGTGTCGACGAAAGGCAACTGGATCAATACGCCGATGACATACACGCTGATCCCGCGTACGTTCCAGCGACCATAACGGCCTGCCGGATCGGACAACGCCGGAATGTCGTAGCGTTCCTTGTTGATGAAGTAGTAATCCACCAGGTTGATCGCGCTCCACGGCGTGAAAAAGGTCAGTAGAAACAGGATGAAGTACTTGAACGAGTTTAGGAACGAGTACTGCCCCAGCAGCGCCAACGTGGTGGACGCCGCGACAATCAACAGCACAAACACCATGCGCTGGCGGGCGGTGATTTCGAGACGGCTGCGAAAGCCACTGATGATCGTCGCCACGCACATGAAGCTGCCATACGCGTTGAGCGTCGACACCGTGACCTTGCCGAACACCACGCTCAAGTACAGCAGCGAGGCCATCACCCCGGTACTGCCCAGGCCGACGATGGTTGCCACTTCATGACCGCGAAAATTCACGCCGGCCAACGCTGCGGCAAACACACCCAGCACCATGGACGCCTGGGCGCCGAGCACGGTGCCCAGGCCGACGGCAGCGAAGGTCTTCCAGGACGAGGTTTTGCTCGGCAAGTAGCGTGAGTAGTCGGCCACGTAGGGGCCGAAGGCGATTTGCCAGGACGCGGACAGCGACACGGCCAGCAGGAAGGTGCTCCAGCCGAAGTGACGGTTTTCCAGCAACAGGCCGATATCATTGAGCGTCATCAGCCGGGTAAACAGATAGGCAAAGGCAATGATGCCCAACACGCTGGCCACCCGTCCGACCAGATGAATGACCCGATAGCCGAAGATCGTCAGAAACGCGATGCAGGCGGCGAAAATCAGGATGCCGGCGCTGTCGCTGACATGGATCAGTTGCGCAATGGCTTGCCCCGACAGGACCGCGCCGGTGGCGCTGAAACCGAGGTACATCAGGCACACCAGCACAATCGGGATCGCCGCCCCATAGACTCCGAATTGCACACGACTGGAGATCATCTGCGGCAGCCCGAGCTTAGGTCCCTGGGCGGCGTGCAAGGCCACGACCGCGCCGCCGAGCACCTGGCCGATCAGCAAGCCGATGAGCGACCAGAACACGTCACCGCCCAGCACCACGGCCAGTGCGCCGGTGACGATGGCGGTGATTTGCAGGTTGGCACCGAGCCACAGGGTGAACTGGCTGTAGAGGCTGCCATGACGCTCGGCCTCGGGGATGAAATCGATCGAACGGGTCTCGATCAGGGGACTTCGTTGTTGGGTCATTACGGTGTTCTCTTGTTATGGGTGGACGCTACTGACGATCATCTATGGCGCAGAACCTGTGGGAGCGAGCCTGCTCGCGATGAGGGAGTGTCAGTCGACATTTATGCTGGCTGACACACCGCTATCGCGAGCAGGCTCGCTCCCACAAGGGTTTTGTGTTTGGCCTTTATTGGATCGGCTTTTGTACGCCAGCCACAAGCGGCGCCTTGGCCCACACAACCTTGCCGCCGACCACCGTCATCAGCACTTCATTTCGGGCCAATTCATCCTCAGGCACTTGCATGAAGTTCTTGTCCAGGACGATCAGGTCGGCGAACTTGCCCACTTCCACCGAGCCGACCACCGCGTCCAGTTTCAGCTGTTCGGCAGCGTTGATGGTGATGGTGCGCAGCACCTCCGTGCGCGACAGTGCCGGGTCGGCATTCAGCCGGCCGGCGTACTTGGGGCCGTAGCTGTGTGGGTTTTGCGGATCGCCTGAGCGGGTGACGCCGATCTTCAACGCGAGGAACTCGTCGAGCGGGTCGACAGGCCAGTCACTGCCATACGCCACGCGACCGCCGGCCCGGGCGATGCTGCCCGACGGTTCCATGCGAGCGAAACGCTGGGCACCGAGGTGATCGCTGGTGCCGTCGATGGTGGACGGTGCCTGCTGGGCCCACTGGAAGGACATGTTGGCGGTCACGTCGAGGGCCTTGAAGCGTGGATAGTCGGCAGGGTCCACGGACTCGTTGTGAGTGATCGCCGGGCGAAAACCATTGCCAGGCAATTGCTGACGTACGTATTCGATGCCGTTCAGCGAGTCACGCACCGCGCGGTCACCGGTGGCGTGCAGGTGCGGGTCGAGGCCGGCCTGTACGGCTTGCAACAGCAACGGCTTGAGCACTTGCGACGGGAAGTACAGCTCACCGACGTTCTTGCCCGCTGTCCACTTCGGTGCCTTTTCGGTTCCGGCATTTTTCAAGTACGGCGTCAGCATTGCCCCGGTGTCCGCCGGGGCATTGATGATGCCGTCCATGAACAATTTGACGTGGCGCATGCTCACGCCCGGCGCGACTTTGGCTTCGCCCTGATCGTAAGTCGTGGCCAATGCCTTGGCTTCGGCGATGGTTTTTGTTGGATCCGCAGCAGCAGCGGCCGGGGCCAGTTTGATCGCCAGCAAGGCCCGGGCGGTCAGCTCGCCCGACTGCTGCAGGCTGGTGAACGCCTTGCCGTTTTCGGGCCCTGACAAGGCATCGAAGAAACTGGTGATGCCTTGCTGGCGCATCGCGTCGAGCGCGGCGCGGGTCTGGTTGAGTTTTTCGGCGTCGGTGGCGGGCGGCACCACGGCGGCCATGGCATCGGCCGCGCCGTCTTCGCAGATGCCGTTCGGGTTGCCGGCGCTGTCACGCACGTATTTGCCATCGCTCGGATTGGCGGTGTTTTTGTTGATGCCGGCCACGGCCAGGCCGCGGGAGTTGGTCAGCACGGTATGGAAGTCGGTGGAGCGGACCTGGATCGGACGCTGGGTCTTGAGCGCGTCCAGCGTTGATTTGTCCGGGTCGCCGTCGAGTCCGTCCATGCCCATGCGATCCCAGCTGCCGACTTCGAGCCAGACGTCGGGGCCCTTGTCCTTGTCGGCGTCCAGACAGGCTTGAATGGTTTCCTGGAATACCTTGCGCGTCATCGTCTGGTATTTCAGGTCGCACAAGGTCATGGCGCGACCGCCGTCCCCCGGGTGCATGTGCGCATCAATGAAACCCGGCATCAGCATGCGCCCGGCCAGATCGATCAACTGGGTCTGCTTGCCGATGTACGCAGAAACCCCTTCGTCGCTGCCGACATAAACGATCTTCCCGCCCGAAACGGCAATCGCCTGCTGCACGGAGTTCTGGCCATCGACGGTGTAGACGTAGCCGTTGCGCATCACCGTGTCGGCGGGCGTCGTGCTTTGGGTCTGGCACCCCACGAGCGCCATGGAAGCAAGTGCCGTAGTGGTCGCAACCGCGATAAACAGCCTGGAAAATTTCAACTGCCTCACCTCTGTTCTTATAGTTTTGGAAGTGGCCCGGACAGACTGCCGTGCAAGCCCCTGATATGCAGGGCATACCCTATAGAGCGCCGCCGCCTGCGGGACCTCCACAAATGAGGAGGGGCAACAAAAATAGCCCAGCAACAATTTCCCCTTGTGGGAGCGGGCTTGCTCGCGAAGAGGCAATCAAATTCAACATTAACGTTGATTGATACACCGCTTTCGCGAGCAAGCCCGCTCCCACATGGGGCCTGTATTTTAGTTGGAGAGATTTGTGGCGTTAATCGCGGCGTGTGGCGTCTCGCAGGACGGAACCCAGTTCGACCTTGCTTTTCACGCCGAGCTGCAAGTAGCAGTTGCGCAGATAAGTGCGCACGGTCGCCGGGCTCAGGGTCAGGATTTTCGCAATTTCTTTATAGGAATGACCCGCCGCAAACAGCATCGCCGCCGTCCGTTCCCGTGGCGGGAGTACTGCTGCGCGCGACTGCGCTTCGAGCGACAGAATCACATGCTCTGCGTTGGGACTCAGCGTCAGCGCACACCGGCCCAGACGCATCACGCAAGGGGCCTTTTGCAGTTGCCCGATCACCTCGGCCGGCAGCATCGAACCGCTCCACCCGGGCAACTCGCGCTGGATGGCGGCGCACAGGCTGGCGCCCACGTACAGCAGACTGCCGTCCATGCGCGCCACACCGAAGTCGCTCGCGCCGTTGCCCGTGTCGACGCGGATCATGTCTTGCACCTGAAATCGCCACAGCTGCAACAGGTGATCGCAGAAGGCCGAAAACAACGCGGCCTCGCTATCGCTGAACGCCGGAGCATCCATGCCACGATAGAGGCAGACGAAAAACATCAAGCCGCTTTCGGGCAACTCGAAGGTGATGCACATCGGATGATAGAGGTCATGGCGCCGGGCAAAGGCGTCCACCGCTTCATCAGGATCGGTGAAGCCGCTGTCGCGCACCACCGCACCGGGTTGGCTCAAGGTGTCGTGGGAAAATTTGTCGCTGCCCGCACTCTTGTGCCATTCAACGGCAAACGATTCGGGCAGGTTAATGCGCCCGTGCATCCAGCTTTTAGGCGGTGCGTTGCCGGCTGACGCGGACATCTCGCCCCACCACGCCGACGCAAAGGGCACCAGTTGGCGGAACGCTTGCAGGCCTTCAGCGATGAACTGCGAGGCGCCGCGCTCCCGAGCCAGCCGCCCCAGGTGCAGCACGCAACGATTGAACGCCTTGAGCGTTGCCATCGACGGCTGCGCGCCGACCTCATCACCCTCCTTCATCGTGCTGATCCTGTTTGCTGTACGACTTATTGTTTCGACGATGCCATAGGCGCAGACGCAGCGCCATTGGCTTTTTCGACGCCTGCCATTCATGCCCGATCCGGCAACAGTGTTTGTCCAGCGGACCGCTATTTGGGGAAGCGCCAAGCCCCTAGCATCGTCTCTACCCGGTGAGCCCGGCTCAATCAAGACGAAAAGGTG
Source organism: Pseudomonas sp. 31-12 (assembly GCF_003151075.1). NCBI lineage: Bacteria > Pseudomonadati > Pseudomonadota > Gammaproteobacteria > Pseudomonadales > Pseudomonadaceae > Pseudomonas > Pseudomonas sp. 31-12. The sequence continues at coordinate 2,701,382 of NZ_CP029482.1, read as the reverse complement.
AACGACATGAAAGGTTTAAAAATTGCGCTGTTTCTGGCGCGGGGCGGTATAGGCGCACAGGCCCAGCCCTATTCACTTGGCGTCGATCGCCAAACTTGCGTTCAGCAACCGTAGGCTAAGCTTAGAGCAGCTTATTGCACACGATGCTCGCGTCTGCAGGTTTTGGGTTGTTCTGGAGAGCGTCTGCAACAGCTATTTCAGACAGGCCCAACCATTTCACGCAGGACTACGTGATGACCGAGCCCCTCCTCAGTTTTGATCAACTCAAGCGTGCTGCCGCCTCCGGCGAAATTGATACTGTTCTTGTTTGCATGGTCGACATGCAAGGCCGACTGGTCGGCAAGCGATTCCAGGTCGAGTTTTTCATCGACAGCGGCCATGAAGAAACCCACTGCTGCAATTACCTGTTGGCCGACGACATCGACATGGAACCCGTGCCGGGTTACGCCGCTGCCAGTTGGAGCAAAGGCTACGGCGACTTTGTCCTCAAGCCTGACATGTCGACGTTGCGGCGAGTGCCCTGGCTCGAATGCACGGCGCTGGTGTTGTGCGACGTGCTCGATCACCACCATCGGCGCGACCTGCCGCACAGCCCGAGGGCGATCCTGAAAAAGCAGATCGAGCGACTGCGCGAACGCGGCTACACCGGCATGTTCGCCTCGGAACTTGAGTTCTATCTGTTCGACGAAAGCTACGAGGCTATCCACAAACGCAATTACCTCAAGCCGAAGACTGCCGGCCACTACATCGAGGATTACAACATCCTCCAGACCACTCGCGAGGAGCCGGTGCTGCGGGCGATTCGCAAGCATCTGCAGGCGTCCGGCATTCCCGTGGAAAACTCCAAGGGTGAATGGGGCCCGGGCCAGGAAGAGATCAACATTCGTTACGCCGATGCGCTGACCATGGCCGACCACCACGTCATCATCAAGCACGCCTGCAAAGAGATCGCGCAGCTGCAAGGCAAGGCGATCACGTTCATGGCCAAGTGGCGGTATGACGCCGCCGGTTCCAGCAGCCATATCCACAATTCGCTATGGGACAAGAACGGCAAAAAACCGCTGTTCTTCGACGCCAAGGCTGAGTTCGGCATGTCGAAACTCATGCGTGCGTGGGTGGCCGGGCAGCTGAAATATGCCAACGACATCACCTGCTTTCTCGCGCCCTATATCAACTCCTACAAGCGTTTCCAGGCCGGCACCTTTGCGCCGACCCGGGCGGTCTGGAGTCGCGACAATCGCACCGCAGGCTTTCGTCTGTGTGCGGAAAGCAGCAAATCCATCCGCATCGAATGCCGCATCGGCGGCGCCGATCTCAACCCTTATCTTGCGTTCGCCGCGTTGATTGCCGCGGGCCTGGCGGGTATCGACGAGAAGCTCAACCTCACGCCGCCCTTCGAAGGCGATGCCTACGTTGACGAACATCTGCCGGAGGTGTCGAAGACTTTGCGCGAAGCCTGCGCCGCGCTCCAGAGCTCGACGATGTTGCGCGAAGCGTTCGGTGATGAAGTGATCGACCACTACGTGCACACCGCCGAATGGGAGCAGAAAGAGTACGACCGGCGTATCACCGACTGGGAATTGCAGCGCGGTTTCGAGCGCTATTGAGACCGACATCATGACTGCAACGATTCAACTCATCTCACCGGTCGATGGCCGGGTCTATGTCGAACGTCGCTGTGCCGATGAGACTCAACTCGAACAGGCACTGACGGCAGCCGCAACGGCCCAGGCTTTATGGAGACGCCGGCCACTGAGCGAGCGCGCCGCATTTTGCAGCGCTGCGGTGGACGCGATGCTGGCCATGAAAGACGAAATCGTCCCGGAGCTGGCCTGGCAGATGGGCCGCCCGGTGCGCTTTGGCGCGGGCGAACTGCGCGGCTTCGAAGAGCGCGCCCGGCACATGATCGCCATTGCGCCTGACGCATTGGCAGCCGTTGAACCCACGCCTGTCGCCGGTTTTCGACGACACATCAAACGTGAGCCGCTCGGTACGGTGCTGGTCGTCGCCCCGTGGAATTACCCCTATCTGACGGCAGTGAATACGATCATTCCGGCGTTGATGGCCGGCAACAGCGTCACCCTCAAACACGCTTCGCAAACGCTGCTGGTGGGTGAACGGTTCGCCGAAGCATTTCGCCGCGCCAATCTGCCCGAAAGCCTGTTCCAGAACCTGCTGCTCGATCATCGCCAGACTGGCGAGATCATCGCCTCCGGCCGCGTGCACCAGGTGAACTTCACCGGTTCGGTCGACGCCGGCAAAGCCATGGAAACCGCCGCCACGGGCCGCTTCCTCGGCCTGGGCCTGGAACTCGGCGGCAAGGACCCGGCCTACGTTCGCGCAGATGCCAACCTCGACCACACGGTGGAAAACCTGGTGGACGGCAGCTTCTTCAACTCCGGGCAAAGCTGCTGTGCCGTGGAGCGCATCTATGTCGATGAAAAAATCTACCCGGCCTTTGTCGAGCGCTTCGTCGTGCTGACGAATCAATACGTGCTGGGCAATCCACTGGATGAAGCCACCACGCTCGGCCCACTGGTGAACCCGGGCGCTGCTGAATTCGTCCGTGGACAGATCGCCGATGCGCTGGCAAAAGGCGCCAAGGCATTGATCGATCCGAAGGCCTTCCCCTTCGACGCGCCGGGCAGCGCCTACCTCGCACCACAGGTCTTGGTCGACGTCACTCATCAAATGTCGGTGATGCGCGAGGAAAGCTTTGGTCCGGTAGTCGGCATCATGCCGGTGGCCGGCGATGACGACGCCATCGCTTTGATGAACGACAGCGAGTTCGGGCTCAGCGCTTCCCTCTGGACCCAGGACCTCGCCGCCGCCGAACGCCTCGGCAACGAGATCGACACCGGCACCGTGTTCATGAACCGCTGCGATTACCTCGACCCGGCCCTGGCCTGGACCGGCGTGAAAAACAGCGGCCGCGGCGTGACCCTGTCGCGCCTGGGTTACGAGCATCTGACCCGAGCGAAATCCTTCCATTTGCGCCATGAGATCTGAGCCATGAGCCTGACCGGGAACTGGAACTACCCCACGAGCATCCGCTTCGGCGTCGGCCGCATCAGCGAGCTGGCCGAGGTCTGTCGCAGCCAGGGTATCCAGCGACCGTTACTGGTCACCGACAGCGGCCTGGCGCGCGCCCCGATCACCACGGCGGCGCTGGACGCCTTGCGTGATGCCGGCCTCGGTGTCGCGCTGTTTTGCGACCTCAAGCCCAATCCCGTCGAAGCCAACCTCGCGGGCGGGCTCGATGCCTGGCGCGCCGGCAAACACGATGGCGTGGTCGCCTTCGGCGGCGGCAGCGGCCTGGACATGGGCAAGCTCATCGCCTTCATGAGCGGCCAGACCCGGCCGGTCTGGGATTTCGAAGACATCGGCGACTACTGGACACGCGCCGACGAAAGCAGCATCGCCCCGGTAATCGCGGTGCCGACCACCGCAGGCACCGGTTCGGAAGTCGGTCGCGCGGCGGTGATCATCGACGAGCGCACCCACACCAAACGCATCATCTTCCACCCGAAAATGATGCCTCGCGTGGTCATCAGCGACCCGGCCCTGACCGTCGGCATGCCGGCAAAAGTCACCGCCGGTACGGGCATGGACGCCTTGGCGCATTGCCTGGAAGCCTACTGTGCGCCTGGTTTTCACCCGCTGGCCGATGGCATCGCGGTGGAAGGCATGCGCCTGGTAGCCAGCGCCCTGGTGCGGGCCGTCCACACCCCTTCCGACCTTGATGCACGTGCGCAAATGCTCGCCGCCGCCGCGATGGGCGCCACGGCATTCCAGAAAGGCCTGGGCGGCATGCACGCCCTCTCGCACCCGGTCGGCGCGCTGTACGACACCCATCACGGCATGACCAACGCCACCTTCATGCCCTACGTCCTGCAATTCAATCGCCCGGCCATCGAAGAGCGCATCACACGCCTGGCGGCTTATCTGCGCCTGCCCTCGCCCGGGTTCGACAGCTTTCTGGCCTTCATCCTCAAACTGCGCAAAGACATCGGCGTGCCGCACACGCTGGTTGAATTGGGCGTGGATGATCGGCAAGCAGACTTGATCGCGGACATGGCCATTGTCGATCCCTCTGCCGGCGGCAATCCATTGCCATTGACCCGGGAAGGCGCGGCAAACATTTTCGCGGCGGCTTATCACGGCCGTATTTAGAGCAGTTGTCTGTCCAGACATAAGGCATGGACAGTGTGTAGCGGTTGGAAAAGGAGCAGTACGACAAGGGGTTGAAAGCCAGGCCGTCCGGGACCCGGATGGATGCGTATCAAAACCTGAAGGGGCACACAACATGAATCCAGCAAGTCAGCCCGGCACGAGCGAGCCGCAAGACGATGACGTCAAGGTGTTGCACAGCATGGGCTACGCCCAGCAGCTCTCGCGACGCATGGGCGTTTTCTCCAACTTTGCCATTTCCTTTTCGATCATCTGCATCCTCTCGGGTGGCATCAACTCACTCGCCCAGGGCACCTCCGGCGCAGGCGGCGCGGCCATCGGTATCGGCTGGCCAATCGGCTGCCTGATCTCCGGGGTTTTCGCCATGGCCATGGCGCAGATCTCCTCCGCCTACCCCACCGCTGGCGGCCTCTATCACTGGGGCTCGATTCTCGGTAACCGCTTCACCGGCTGGCTGACGGCCTGGTTCAACTTGCTAGGGCTGGTGACCGTGCTCGGCGCGATCAACGTCGGTACTTATTACTTCTTTTTCGGCGCCTTCGGACCGGCAATGGGCATGGAAGACACCACCACGACACGGGTGATTTTCCTGGCGATCCTCACGGGTCTCCAAGCCTTGTGTAACCATCTGGGCATCGGCCTGACCGCGAAGCTCACCGACTTCTCGGGCTACCTGATCTTCGCCACGGCACTGGCGCTGACCATCGTCTGCCTGATCTCGGCGCCCAGCTATGAGTTCGCCCGGTTGTGGACCTTCAGCAACTACTCCGGCGAAGCGGGCGGCAGCGTCTGGCCGCAGGTCTCGAACGGCTGGGTTTTCATGCTTGGCCTGCTCTTGCCGATCTACACCATCACCGGTTACGACGCCTCCGCGCACACCTCGGAAGAGACCCGCAACGCCGCCATGTCGGTGCCCCGCGGCATGGTTATGTCGGTGGTCTGGTCGTTGCTGTTCGGCTGGGTCATGCTCAGCTCCTTTGTGCTGATGCTGCCAAGCATGGACGAGGCCGCGAAGCATGGCTGGACCGTGTTCTTCTGGGCGATGGATACGCAAGTGAACCCGACGGTAAAAACGGCGCTGTACGTGGCCATTTTCATCTCGCAATTCCTCTGCGGACTGGCGACCGTGACCTCGGTGTCACGGATGATCTTCGCCTTCTCCCGCGACGGCGGCCTGCCCTTCTCCAGAGCACTGGCCTCGGTCTCGCCGACCCTGCGCAGCCCGGTCGCAGCGATCTGGACCGGCGCCACCCTCGCGGTGCTGTTCGTCTGGGGATCGTCGGTGATCTCAATCGGTGAAACACCGGTCTACACCATCGTCGTGTCCTGCACGGTGATCTTCCTGTTCTTCTCCTTCGTCATCCCCATCGTGCTCGGCCTGTTCACCTACGGGACGTCGAAATGGCCGACCATGGGACCGTGGAACATGGGGCGCTTCTGGTTCACCGTGTTTGCCCTGCTCTCGATCCTCTCGATGGTGATCATCTTCATCATCGGCATCCAGCCACCGAACGATTGGGCGCTGTACATCACCATTGGCTTCCTGGTGCTGACCGCCATTGTCTGGTTCGGTTTCGAAGCCCGCCGCTTCCAGGGACCGCCGATAGGCGACGTGATCATCAGGCGCCAGGCTGAAATCGCTGCAGCGGAAGAGGCGTTGAACAAACGCGCGGGAGGCTGATACCACCGCCATAAAAAACGGGACGCCAAGCGTCCCGTTTTCCCTGCCGCCATCAATGCACGGAGTTTCTTCCCAAATTCACACACTTCCCCCTACGCAACAGCGGCATTGTCATCGTAATGGGGGCCGATCCGATCGTGATACGAACAGTGCAAGCACGGCAGCCACCAGAAGAAATAGTCCACTCGCGATGAACGTAGCCTGGTAGCCAGCTCCGTCATAAAGCAGCCCACCCAGCGTCGCGCCGAGCGTGATAGCCAACTGAATAACCGCCACCATCAAACCGCCTCCGGTTTCGGCATCACGGGGAAGCGTGCGTGATAGCCAGGTGAACCAGCCCACAGGCGCGCACGTAGCAATCAGACCCCACACACCCAGCAAAGCGGCTGTCGCCCACATCGAGCTGCCGAAGACGAGTAGAGCCGCAGCAATCCCCGACATCAGGAGTGGAATGATCATCAGCACTCGATAAAGGCTTCTGTTCAACACCGAGCCGATCACCATGGTGCCCACCAATCCGGCCATTCCGATAATCAGCAATAGCAGGGAGAGTCCAGACACATCAACGCGGGTCACCAACTCTAGAAACGGACGCAGATAGGTGAATAACGCGAACTGCCCCATAAACAAAAATGCCACTGCGGCCATGCCCAGCGAGACTTTGGCGCTACCTAACAGCCGAAACACATCAAGTGCAGATTCAGACTCATTTTGGTCAGGCATTTTCGGCAACGTGAATGCCTGCCAACAGAGCGCCAGAGCGGCGACCGGAACCACGCAGAAGAATGCACCTCGCCAGCCGATCAGCCCGCCCATGAAACTGCCAATGGGAGCTGCGACTGCAGTGGCGAGCGCGGTACCGCCCTGGATCAAAGCGATGGCTTTAGGCACGAAACTCTCGGGTGCAATCCGCATCATGACGGCGGTCGACATTGACCAACTGCCACCAATGGCGATCCCCAAAATGGCTCGACCCACCATCAGGGTCGAGTAGTTCGGGGCAAAAGCGACGAGCGTGCCAGAGGCAATCATCAAGGCTGTCAGGAAAAGCAAAACGGGTCTTCGGTCGAGCCGGCGAATGACTGAAGAGGTGAACAGACTGGTGACGACCGCGAAGAGGCCAGAAATTGAAATCGCTTGTCCGGCCTGCCCCTCTGTCAGCGCGAGATCGGTCGCAATCGGTGTGAGCAAGCTCACCGGCAGAAACTCCGAAGTCACCAGGGCGAAGGCGCACAGCGACATCGCCAGGACGGCTCCCCATACCTGTCGGCTCGCGGCTTGAATAGGTAAGGCAGTGCTGCTCATCTGATCTCCTTCAATACGTAAAGCGCCAACGCCCGCGAAGAGCGCATGGCTTGGTAGCTCACAAATCCGTGTCACTTAAGGTTGGTTTGGAAGAACGAGGTCAGCTTGGCAAACGGGATAAGATCGACCCGATCATAGAGATCCACGTGGCCCGCACCTGGAATGATGACAAGCTCTTTGGGTTGACCAGCCAGACGATAGGCCTCTTCACTGAACTCACGGGAGTGAGCATTTACGCCGGCGATGAACAGCATCGGGCGCGGCGAGATCGTTTCGATATCGTTGAACGGATAGAAATTCATGAACTTGGTATTGCTGGTCAGCGTCGGGTGAGTGGTCAGTAACGGTGACTGGCCTTTGGGAGTGAACTCACCGCGTGGCGTGCGGTAGAAATCGTAGAACTCGCGCTCGATAGCGTTGGACTTGTCCGTCAGCTCATGGACAGTTCCGCTGGTGTACTTGGTTTCGCCTCCGGTGAACTCGGCATAGCGCTGCTCGGCAGCCGCGGCGATAGCTTGCTTCCTTTGCTCGACAGTGACGGAGTGCTTCAAGCCGTTTCGGTTGGCTGCGCCCATGTCGTACATGCTGACCGTGGCAATGGCCTTCATCCGAGGGTCGATCTTGGCAGCGCTGATGACGAAGCTCCCGCTGCCACAAATGCCCAGGACACCGATCCGGTTTCGATCAACGAATGTCTGCGTGCCAAGGTAATCTACGGCTGCACTGAAGTCTTCAGCATAGATTTCCGGCGAAACCGCGTTGCGCGGTTGCCCATCACTTTCGCCCCAGAACGACAGATCGATGGCAAGGGCCACGAATCCTTGCTCCGCCAGTTTCTGGGCATACAGATTCGAACTCTGCTCTTTGACTGCGCCCATGGGATGGCCAACGATGATCGCTGCGCTTTTGCTCCCGGGTTTCAAATCTTTAGGGACAAACAGATTTCCTGCAGTTTTCATCTGGTACTGATTGTGGAAGGTCACCTTCTTCACCGTGACCTTCTCACTTTTATAAAAGTTATCGGCTCCGTTAGACATGTCGGCTCCCAGTGCGGAGAGCGACGCCATCAAAAGGCCGAGCAAAATAACGAGTTTTCTCATGAGGTGCTCCCATCAGTGAACAGGTGCTGATCGACCTGATTAATGGGTCTGGATCAGCGAGAGGTATGAGCCACGCCTGTGATTACAGGTGAGGCTTGCCCCATTCTCCGGGAATGCGTCATGCTTGATAATCTAATGAAAGCTTGTTGTAGTTATAAGCACAGCTAATCAATCTGGATAGGCGGGCTTCGATGCCACGACATAACCTGAACGACCTTCTGGCCTTTGTGACGGTCGCCAGAGAAGGCAGTTTTACCCGAGCGGCTGCCCACTTGGGTGTTACGCAGTCCGCCCTGAGCCAGGCTGTTTCCGGGCTTGAAAAGCGCCTGAAGATTCGTCTTCTTACGCGCACCACTCGCAGCGTTTCGCCGACTAGCGCGGGTGAACGCCTGATGCACGCCATTGGTCATCGTTTCGACGAGATCGAGGCCGAACTGGATGCTTTGACCGAGCTTCGTGACAAGCCGGCGGGCACCGTGCGCATCACCTGTGGTGATTTTATCCTGAAGACAATCCTCCTTCCGCGACTCACGCCTTTGCTCCTTGAATACCCCGATATCAAGGTTGAGTTTGATATCAACTACGGTTTTCGAGACATCGTTGCTGACCGCTTCGATGCGGGCATCAGATTTGGCGACACCGTCGATAAAGATATGATCGCCGTTCCAATCGGTCCCAAGGTACGGATGGCAGCAGTGGCCTCGCCTTCCTATTTTGCGAGCAATCGTGTGCCAAAGAATCCGCAAGATTTGGTGAATCACAGCTGCATCGACATACGCTATCCAACCCTTGGCGGACTTGATGCCTGGGAATTCGAAAAACGCGGTCGCAAGATCAACGTGCGTGTCGTTGGCCAGGTCATTGTGAACACCAGCGCACACGTCCCGGCTGCGGCAGTTAACGGATTAGGCATCGCCTATTTACCGGAGGAAGAATTTGCACCGCATATTGAGGATGGCCGCTTGATACGAGTACTGGAAGACTGGTGTCCTTTGTTCTCGGGTTATCACCTGTACTACCCAAGCCGTCGTTTGCCAACTCCAGCCTTCTCACTCGTTCTGAATGCTCTACGCGGTGAGGCTTTCTACTAACGCGGCGCATGGGCACCGGTGCCGGTGACAATGGCACTTTTCCACTGAGCCAAGTCATATTGTTCCCCATTATTGAAGAGCCGTCTGGATGATCGCCACCGGTGCGTAAGGCGACGGAAATTCGCGAACGGCGTTTTGTGTCACAAACGAGGCGGCAAGGAGAACGAGCTCTACGGCTGCCGGGATAGAACCCAGTCATTTCAACGGGTCATACCTGATCAACGTCTTCGGCTCCAAATACGCGCTCATCCCCCACCTGCCCATTTCGCGCCCAAGGCCTGAATGCTTGAATCCACCGAAGGGGGCACGCGGTTCGTGGGCCAGGGTGTTGATGAGCACGCGTCCCGCATCGATCTGACGGGCGACGTTCATACAACGTTCGGAGTTTTTCCCCAGCACCAGGGCGCTCAGACCGTAGTCCGTATCGTTGGCAATGCTGATCGCATCGGCATCATCCTCGTAGGGGATGATCGTCAACACGGGCCCGAAGATTTCCTCACGCGCGATGCGCATCCGGTTGTGGGCATCAGTGAAGATCGTGGGCTTCACGAACCATCCGGCATGCAAGCCTTCCGGTCGACCTTCGCCACCCGCCAACAACCTCGCGCCTTCTTCCTGGCCGGTACGGATGTAGCGCTGCACCCGTTCCCATTGTTTCTGGCTCACCATCGGACCGATGTCGGTGTCGACGTTGCGTGGATCGCCCGATTGAATCTGTGAGACACCCTCCTTCGCAATCCGCTCGAACTCTGCCAACCGGCTGCGCGACACGAGGATACGAGTGCCGGCGATGCAAGCCTGGCCGCTGTTGAGAAATCCGGCTTGCAGCACCAGCGGCATGACTGCCTGGAAATCCGCATCGTCAAGCACCACGGTGGGCGACTTGCCGCCGAGCTCGAGCGTCACGCGCTTCATGGTGTCGGCACCGGTTCTTACCAGATGCTGACCGACAGCGGACGAGCCCGTGAACGAGATTTTGGCAACGTCGGGATGACGGGCGATTTCCTCACCTACTACATCGCCTCGTCCGTTGACGATATTGAATACACCCGGTGGCAGACCCGCCTCATGCAATGCCCTGACCACGACCTGCGTCTGTAACGCGCTCATCTCGCTTGGCTTGATGACGGCAGTGCAGCCTGCTGCCAGCGCGGTGGCCAGCTTGTTGCAGATGAAGCCCGCATTGCTGTTCCAGGGGGTGATCAGACCGGCAACGCCCACGGGCGTGAGAATGACCCTGGCCATACCGACCTGCTCCTCGAAATCGAACGCCTGCAGGGCACCGATTGCTTGCGCGATCACGTCGGCCGGATAAGTCGCCATCGAGCGCCCGCGAGCCGCAGGCGCACCGTATTCCGTGAGGATGGCTTCCAGCAGCTCTTCCTCCTTTGCCGCCACGGCCTGGTGCATGCGTTGCAATGCCGAAATTCGTTCTTCCCTGCTTGTACGAGCCCACGCCGGGAACGCAGCCTTGGCTGCTGCGATGGCACGCTGAGCGTCCAGTGCATCGCCCAATCGAACCTGACCAATGACTTTCTCGGTGCTCGGGTTATGAAGGTCGAACCATTCCTGACCGTGTGGAATGACGAACTCGCCGTTGATGTAGATATGTTCATTGCGTTGCATGGCGACTCCTCGCTCAAAATGACTCGCCTGAATCGAGCCTCTGTGATGAAGTCTAAGAAGGGTTCATTATTCCGATAAGCCATCCTTTGGCTTATGAAGCATCCTTATATTCAGGACAATCCATGCACAGAACAGGAATGACCGAGCTGGAAGTGGTTCTGGCCGTTGCGCGCCGCAGCAGTTTTCGCGGCGCAGCACAGGAGTTGGGCATGTCCACTACCGCCGTGAGCAGCGCGGTGGCCAGCCTGGAAGCACGCCTGAAAGTGCGCCTGTTCAATCGCTCCACGCGCAGCGTGGCCCTCACCGACATCGGGCAACGCTATGTGGCACGCATCGCACCTGCGTTGGCGCAGATCAAAAGTGCCGGCGAAGAAGCCAGCGTCGGCCCCGATGAACCCAGCGGCACATTGCGCATCAATGCACCGCATGGCGCGGCCTACCTGCTGTTGGATCCGCTATTGAAGCAGTACGCTCAGCGCTATCCCGAAGTGCGCATCGACATCGTCAGCGAATCAAGCATGGTCGACATCATCGCCGGTGGCTTCGACGCCGGGATTCGCTTGGCAGAGTCTGTGCCGCAAGACATGATTGCCGTGGCACTGTCAGGTGACATCCGGATGCTCGTGGTAGCAACGCCCGAGTACCTCGAACGCCACGGCGTGCCCGAGCATCCGCGAGATCTACTCACCCACCGGAGCATCGGCATGCGCATGGCCCATGGTGGCCTCTACCAGTGGGAATTGGAGCGCGATGGCCAGAAGGTGCAGATGGATCTGCCGGTGCGCTTCGCCTCCAACGAAGTGCTGGCCATCAAACAGGCCGTGGTGTTGGGCCTTGGCATTGGTTTCATTTCCGAGTGGTTCATCCAGGAAGAACTGGCGAGCGGCGCCCTGGTGCCGGTGTTGATGCCGTGGTGCCCGTCGTTTGGCGGGTTGAGGCTCTACTACTCGGGCCATCGCTTCGTGCCGGCGCGATTGCGCGCACTGATTGAACTGGCGCAGGAGTTGCGGCCCACGGTGGTTTGATCATGTTTCGCCCACTTTTTATCGTCCAAACTGTCCTGGAATACCCCATGGAAACCCGCCACCTGCATCGCTTACTCCAGGGAACAGCGGAGTGTAATTCCGCTGTCGAGTCTCTCATCCTCATACTTGAGGCCGCTGTTGAACTGGTGTCGATTCCGGGAAATGATTTCTGCTGGTCGTATTGGGCTGATGAGTTCAAGGCGAAAGCTGAACTACACGCCCTGATCCACTCATTAAAAACCGGTACCTTGCCTGAGCGGTTGAACGTCGCCGTGTTGTTTGCGCCCACCGGACCGTTGCAGGAGCTGGGCATGAGTAGTGGATGGGCTGAGACTTATTTGAAGGTCGCCGGCAAATTTGATGAGGTTGAAAGGTTGCTGTGGGGAAGATGAGATTGATTGGCCCTGCGATATACAAAAAGGGAGGCAACACACCGTTGGGGCGTTCATTCAACCCGGTTTGATGGTTGTCATGCACAGGGCGCTTTCGAGCCTGCCGGTCTACTCGCGTACGGGTCTACAAACCAGTGCAAGCTACCCCCCTTCGGCCAAAAAACACCCATCAGAAAGGACCGCTTTCGGCCAGAAGCGGACGGTCTTCCCCGCCAATAAGCCCGTACTTGGGAAGATATTTTTTTGGTAGATGTCAGGCTTTTTCACCAACTCACAGCAGTTTGTCCTTCAGCAGCTGCTTGATCAGTCGTTCCGTCTCACACATTTCACCGAGAAATTCCTGATCATAATGACTGATGGTTTCCAGGTAGCCTCGCGTGCAGTTCAAGAGCCCCTTCAAGCTCGCCTCCAGCTTTTGTTTTGAGCCAGTACCGATTAGCGCCAAGCTTGCCTCGTACTGCTTTAAGTAATCAGCTACGACGACTTCATCAGATGCGATGCATTTGTCTCGAATTGCAGCGATAGTTTTTTCGATTTGCTGGTTCACATTCCGCAAGCTGTCTGAAAGCACCTTTTACTCCCGCTACTATTCGCCGAATGGTCCCTGGATTTTATAGACACAAATGAACGACCCAAAGCGGTCATATTTGATATGAGCACTCTGAGAACGGCGTTAAAGATGGGCCACGACCGCAGGCACGGCCATAAAAATTTCATGTTTGCGGTGCGGTCCGTTATTCCCTGAAACGTCCGTTGCCATCAGCCCTGAGCTGAAAGCAACACGGCTAATCATCTCGCGATTTGAGAGGCTGTTGGTGGGGTCCGAAATGTACGCGTTCAGCGAAATCCATTTTGCGTCCTCGATCTCATCAACGTCCAAGATGTTAATAGCATGCGTCAAGGCTCTCATCTGGCAGATGAAATGGAGGTTGGATTTGCCAAACTGATAGGGGTGTTTGGACGTAAAACCGACAATTGACTCAAATTTTGCATCGATTCCTGTTTCTTCCAGCACTTCTCGCTGGATTGAATCTTGAATTCGTTCCGTTGCTTCGACGTGACCGCCGGGCAGCTTGAATCCTTTGCTACCCCGTTCTTTCACGACCAAAATTTCGTTTGTGTCGCTCAGAACGATTGCACCTGCACCAATGGTATGTGTTGGCACAAACGGTACGAAGGTTGGATATTCCGGTTGTCGAACCAAAGTCAGCTCATCTCGCAGGCAGCTATGGAACGTAAAGCCTGCATTGATGAAAAGAGGAATGCTTGCTGCGGACGCGATCGGGACTGAGATCCAGGCAAGCGATTTTCGCTGCCGAATCAAATAGGTGATTAATTCTTCGAGATCAATGATCAGATTATTAATGTCTGCCGGCAGTGAAGTCGGATCGATCACGACTCCATTATATCGATCTAGCTCAAATCTCATCAGCGTCTCCCTTCGCCTTTTATTTCCAAGAGCGATTCTAGATCATCGACGTGTCTGGCGGGCTCAACCTACAAATCTTTTGCCGCAATGGGGCTTTCTGCCCGACAATCTTTCCCTTGTTCCAAGGCTGATGGCTGTATGTAGCAATAGTGTTCATGGCTTGTCCTCCACGCTCAGGGAGGACAAGGGTGGATCAGTCACAATGAGTGGTGGTCGCTATTCGACCCAGAGCAACCCTTGGCGATGGGCAGCAATCGGCCAAGGCTGTGTGAAATCTCGCTGGATGAATTAAACGCTAGAACTTGCGCAGCTCACCTGAGGGGTTGGAAAAAGAAGTACCCGATTGGTCCACGCAGACCATTCAGACCGGTATGTGGATGCGTGGACCGACTCAGGGGGCTCTGGTCCCCGTGGGTTGCGCTCGGCCTCCCGTTCAAGCTGGCGGCTGGACTGAATCCGATTGAGATAGCCGTGAGACAGATCTTCAGCACGACCGCTGAATGATAAGCCGGGCGACCTGTCGTGGCGGGGTAAACACCCTCAAAACCGAGCGCGCCCAATCTGAAGGAAGCCAGACGAGGGCGGGCGGCAACAAGGTATTCCGGTCAGGAATACGCCCATGAAAATCATGAATTTTATTTATCACTGTGGATCTCGTAGCGTGCCTCCTTCTGCATAAGGAGATGACCCTGTGAATAATTCCCGCCTGCGCTTGTACGTTGACTCTCAATTTTCCAGCCCCTATGCCATGTCGGCTTTCGTGGTACTCCGCGAAAAGGGCATCGAATTTGAAATGATCCCGCTAGACCTCGACGCATCCGAAAACCAGTCAGAGGACTATGCCAGCCTCTCGCAGACCCAGCGGGTACCCACACTTGTGCACGGCGACTTCGCCTTATCTGAATCGTCGGCGATCACTGAGTACCTAGAAGACGTTTTCCCCCAGGCGCCGGTTTACCCACAAGACCTGATGCAGCATGCAAAGGCACGACAAGTCCAGGCATGGGTGCGAAGTGACCTGCTGCCCATTCGGCAGGAACGATCCACATTGGTTGTGTTTTATGGACTCAAATCAAACCCCTTGTCGCCAGCTGCCGAGTCGGCAGCGCGCAAGCTGTTCGGTGCCGCACAAACGCTACTGGCCGACAGCCCCGAGTACCTGTTCGGCCAATGGTCGATCGCCGATGTGGATCTGGCCTTGATGCTCAACCGGCTGATATTCAATGGTGACTCCGTACCACCCGCGCTGGTGGAGTACGCGCAGCGCCAATGGCAACGACCAACCGTACAGGAGTGGGTCAAATTGCAACGTCCTCCGATGTAGTCGGCACACGTATCATTTTATGGAGAGCGGCTTATTTTTAGAGAGAGGGTTTCGGGCTCGTTTCAGAAACTAGGCCTGGGACCCATTCTCGATGGCCGGATGTAACGCAAGCAGCTTCGGGAATAGGTACAGGGTACCAATCGAAAAACGCTTTCGATCAGCGGCGGCGATTGTAATCGGAGTGGACATCGCGTTTCTGAGCAAACTCCAAGTTCGCCGACTGACCGAACGCTGGCAGATTTTACGTAAAGGCGAGGACTTCAAAATGCTGCTTGTGCTTTCACACAGCCTGGGTCGATAGCAGCCCTTCACAACAGGCAGCAATCGGCCCAGTTTGTGTAAAAACAGCTTCCAAGGTCGACGGAGTATGTTTCAGGTTAGGAATTAAAAACAGCCTGAAAATTCTTGGTATGGTGCGAGAAGGCTTCCTCTTTTTAGGACAAAAATGATTTCACATGTATTCATCGGAGTGAATGACTTCAATAGAGCACTTGTGTTTTATCAAGGGGTCATGCAGATACTCGGACTTGATCTCAAGTTCACAGACCTTGAACGCCCATGGGCTGGCTGGAAACACCCCGACACTGCACGCCCTCTTTTCGTGGTGGGCAAACCGTTCGACGGCGAATCTACGACGCTAGGAAATGGGCAAATGATTGCTCTGCTAGCACCTAATCGACAGATCGTACACAACGCCCATGCTTTGGCGTTGGTATTGGATGGAACATGCGAAGGCACTCCGGGCCTGCGACCCGAATACCACCCGAATTTTTATGGGGCGTACTTTCGAGACCCTGAAGGAAACAAGCTTTGCGTCTGTTGTCACGATCCAGAATAGATCAAGTGTAGGATATATTTTTGGCTGAAATCGTGAACAAAACATTGTCGAGAACCCTTCTATGATTTCTGAGGATTTCATCGCAAGGATTGCCCATGAAGCGCTTTATTCAAGCTGAACATCGAGGCTAAGGTCGCAAGATGTGTGCTTCGTTGTCGATAAGGAAATCGCCATGTCACCGAACAAGGCTTGCCCCGTCATCCTCTCCAGCATTCCTGGTGCACACATCCTTCTGTTCCGCCATCCAATAGCAGGCGTACAACTGGTCAAAGGGACAATCGAGAAAGGTGAAACTCCAGCTGAGACCGCTCTGCGCGAATTAAGCGAAGAATCAGGCATAGCCGCCTCGGTTGTCAGCAAATGGGCTGCTGGGACGCCGGGCATCTCGACCAGATATGGTCATTCCAGCTGTGTTTCACGCGGGCATCCTTGCCGGAGCAATGGACTCATCACACGCTCGATGACCATGGCCATACCTTCAGCTTTTTTTGGGCTCCGCTCGATAATTTGCCGTATGCCGACTGTCATCCGGTCTTCCGTCGAGCATTAAGCTTCCTAACTGCCAGGCTGACAGCGCGAGGTTTTGTATTGGCTCATGATCAAAGCAGAAACACATCATCCGAAGCTCCGACTTGATGTTCTCAGGCGTCTTTCGAGCGGCCGGTTATGGCCGATTTCTGTCTGTCACCAGCCTCACCGGGTCGATTCCGGTCGCTTACGACTTTGGTATCTGGTTAGTCAGGTGCAATGCAAATAATTGGTCAGGTCGAACGCATATAAGTAGGCAGGTGAGATGCGACTTGGCAGATTATCGATCACATCTTGACTTCGGCTCGGACCAATCCGGTACTGGGTACGAGGCCCAATACCAAGGGATAGACGGTGGTGCTGGAGCCAAAGCAGATCGACCCCCAGCACCTACGGCCCGGATTGCCCGGGACGGCCGCCCAGAATTACTTCAGTTTCGCCAGCATGGCTACGGCGACTGCCTTGGCCGATTGTGGGTTCTGGCCGGAAATGACTTCTCGGTCTTCGATCACGTTCTCGCTCCATGGCTTGGCTTCGGAGAAGTTAGCACCGGCTGCCGTCAGGCCATCCTGCGGGAACAGTTTCATATGGCCGCCGCCGAGGAAACCTTTGGCCTGCTCCTCTTCCGCGTCGGTGAAGGCGGTGACTTTGTAGCCCTTGTAAATCCAATTGGCTGGCGCTGCCGGCTGTTTGCCCGATTCCAGCGCGGAGACAAAACCGTGCGCGTCCGGGATCGCCGACAACATGGCTATGGTGCCATGGCAGGTGAAGCCGGTGACCTTGCCTTTTTCATGGAAGTTGGTCAGCAGTTGGCCCAGTTGCTTGTCCTTCAGCAGATCCTGCATCGGGATATGGCCGCCAGGCACGAATACGGCATCGAACTTGTCGTAGCCGATTTTCTGAACCTGCGCGAAGCTGATTGCCGGCGAGCCGCTCTTCGAGGTCAGCTTCAGCGTGTCCAGCAGCGCAAGACTTTCCTGACGGGCCTTTTCATCGCCGCCCCAGAAGCTCACATCATTGGATTTCTGGTCCGCGGTTGGCGCCTTGCCGCTAGGGGTGGCAAATACGACGGTTTGACCCGCCTCGATGAAGGTCTGCACCGGTTGCATTAATTCGTTCAGGAAGAAGCCTGTTTGCATGACCTTGCCGTCTTTCAGGTCCAGTTGAGCCTGATCCGACAGTACAACCAATACCGTGCCGGCGTTGGCATAGTTAGCGGCAGCGGTTAGCAGGGCGGCAATAATGGTTTTTTTCACGCGATTATCCAGTAGCAATGGTTTGTTGGCGCCATCTTATTACTAGAGCAGACAGTGATAGAGCCCCTGAATTGAATTTCACTTATTACACCGAGTAATCAATAGTGGGGACTTGCTGTCGCTGAAGTGCTAGGCCTGTGGTTGAAATTTTCTCGGTGCAAACTCCGGGGCATGGATAACCCTCCGTATCAACGATCATAGGGATTTCCTCAAACAGGACGTGCCAACGCCCGGAAATACCGGGCGTTGGCCAATGGAAAAGACTTGATGCGATGGTTTAGCCAGGCATTGATTCGCGGCTGAAAGCGTCCAACTCCCGCACCAGGCTCTGTGCTGCCAGCATGACCAGGTCACGACCTTTTTCTGGCGTCGCCAGCGCCGGGTCCGAGCCCATGCGGCCATCAGGATGGCGTGCGCGGAAGTCCATCGCTTCGCGGATCGGGCCCCAGGGGGCGATCTGCGGCGAGTATTCAGCCGATTTGATCGAGTCCGGGTAGGCCCATTGTGTGACCGCGATCTCGGACGGCGTGGCGTGAACGCCGTGCCCCGTAGGGAACTGCTCGCGCGCAAGCTCCCCTACCCCCTCAAGGTCCCACCAATTGCACAACTTCAGCGCGAACCCTGCTGGGCGTCGAGCGAAGCTGGCTTCGGCGTAGAGCTCAGAGAACGCCGCCTCAATCGATGCAACGTTGCCACCGTGTCCATTGAGGAAGAGGATTTTTTCAAACCCGTGAGCGGCCAGCGAGCGCACCCAATCGCCAATCGCCGCAATGAAGGTCGACGGACGCAGCGAGATGGTTCCAGGGAACCCAAGATGGTGCTGGGCCATGCCGATATTGAAGGTCGGTGCAATCAGGATGTCTGCGTTTTTTTGCGCTTCACCGGCAATGATTTCCGGGCACATCCAGTCGGTCCCCAGAAGACCGGTAGGACCGTGTTGTTCGTTCGAACCGATCGGGATCACGATGGTGCGGCTGCGTTGAAGAAATTGGCCGATCTCGGCCCAGGTCGACAGGTGTAAAAGCATTTGAGTTCTCTCTTTTAAAGGGTTCCTTGCGGAACATGACATAGAACGCGGGAGGTGACAGATCAACCCGCACTGTATTCAGGCACCGCGCCGTCACGCGTTTTCGGCTTGGTCGACAGGATCACCAACGCTGCGCACAGAAATACGCCACCCACGATAACGATGCCAAGATTCGCGCTGCCGGTTGCGGTTTTTGCCCAGCCGATTATGGCCGGCCCCCAGAAGCCGCCGGAAAGACCGATGGTATTGATCAAGGCAATACCGCCTGCCGCCGCCTCGCCCTTGATGTGTTCGGAGGGCATCGCCCACAACACGGTGTAGGCCATGAACATCATGGCGGTTGCCAGGGTCAGCAGTGCCAACGCGGCCGTCAGGTTGCCGTCGGCAAAGGGGTACAGAAGCAGCAGGATCGCGCCGATCCCCGCAGGCACTGCGCAGTGATAGCGCCTTTCACCGACACGGTCGGATCGGCGCCCTATCCAGTACATGCCGCAAGCGGCGGCGACATAGGGAATCGCGGCGTACCAGCCCAGTTGCATGGTGTCGTTGACGCCCTGGGCCTTGAGGATTGCCGGCAGCCAGAAACTCATGGCGTAGATCGAGAAGATGATGCAGAAATAGGCGCTGGCGAGAATGTAGATTTTCGGGTCGCGCAACACCGCACGGAACGAATAGACGCGCCCGGTCGATTCACCCAGCTCACTGGCCAGCAAGCCCTTCTCTTCATGGCTCAGCCAGCGCGCCTCAGCGGGTCGATTGGAAAGGATGAAATAAGTCAGCACACCGAGGAAAACGCACGGCAAGCCTTCAATCAAAAACATCCACTGCCAGCCGGCCAGACCGCCAACGCCTTCGAACGTGGTGATCAACCACGCAGACAGGGGGCCACCCACAATGCCGCCAATGGGGCCAGCGATAAACACGATCGCAATGGCCCGCGCCATACGCTTGGGACCGTACCAGCAGGACAGGTAATAAATCATGCCGGTGCAAAACCGGCTTCGAACACACCCAGCAGAAAGCGCATGGCGTAAAACATCGGCACGTTGCGCACGAACAACATGCAGGCCGAGGTGATGCCCCAACACACCAGAATACGGCTGAAGGTTTTCCGTGCGCCGACCTTCGGCAGCATCAGGTTGCTCGGCAACTCGAACAACACATACCCCAGAAAGAAAATACCGGCGCCCGCGCCATAGGCCGCATCGGAAAGCCCAAGGTCATTTTGCATCTGCAGTTTGGCGAAGCCGACGTTGATCCGGTCCAGATACGCAAATACGTAACAGATGAACAGCAGCGGCAGCAGCCGCCAGTTGAGTTTGCGGTAAAGGGCTGAAAGGGCATCACTTCGTGCCTGCGCCTGAAGAATTGACATGCGAATCTCCCGTTATTCTTGTTGGTCCGCGTTCGTGCCAAAGAATGTTGCACCGGCACCTCAGGACCAGCAAGAGCAACTAAGTTCGTGTAGTGTTGCTTTATAGGCAACGCTACATCTCTGGAGAGAGTTCCTGGCATGCGCGAAATCAATCAACAACGGCTTCGGTATTTTCATGAGGTGCTGACTCACGGATCGATTCGTGGCGCGGCCGACAACATCAATACGTCGCCCTCAGTGATCACGCGCCAGATCAAGCTGCTGGAAGAGGAAATCGGCGCAAAACTGTTCGAGCGCCAGGCACGGGGCGTTCAGCCCACCGAGGCTGCGGCGCACCTACTGGAGTTCTGGCGCGGCTATCGATCGCACCAAGAGAAACTCGAAGATCAGTTGCAAGCGATCAAGGGCCTGCAGCAAGGCCATGTGCGCGTCGTCATCAGCGAGGGCTATGTCGATGCGTTGGTCGACAACGTGCTCGCGCCGTTCTGCAAGCAGTACCCCAAACTTGATGTGCGGCTGGACATCCTGCCCGTCGACGATGTCCTCAACGAAGTCGCCGAAAACCGTGCGCACATCGGCCTTGCGTACAATCCGCCGCCGCATCCGCACATCGACTACCGCGCGACGTTTTCGCAACCAGTGATGCTGTTGGTTCGCCCGGATCATCCGCTGGCATCGCGGGGCGCGGCGGCAACCGTCGAGGATATCCTCGCCTGCCAACTGGTCCTGACGCCCACGACGTTCGGTATCGGTCATGCGATCAAGATGCTCGAGTATGCCGAGAAAATCGAGATCCGCCCGGTACTCGTCAGCAACTCCCTCGCGGCGCTCAAGCGCATGGTGGAGGACGGCGGTTTTGCTTCGTTGCTCGGTGAATTCGCGGCCTATCGGGAAATCGCTAATGGCAGCCTGGCGGCGGTGCCGATCGACCATCCGTTGTTTCTTGGGGTTGAAGCAAAACTGTTGGTGAAGTCCGGCCGACCGTTGGCCGCCCCTGCTCAAGAGCTGCTGAACTGGATGTTGCAACGCTTGCCGATGTTTGCGTCTGGTACAGGAGTGCCGAGTGCCTGACCAGAGACAAGTCATCCTTATTCCCTCGCCTTCTCTCCTGATGGAACAGACGTGTTCGAGATGCTCGGAAGGCCAAAGGAACAACCTGACCAGGTTGTAGAACAACGAAACAAGATCCGCTCGACTCAAACCATCAGAAAAATGTGATTTCGTAGCCGAATCGCGAGGCTGCGTTGACGATATGTTCCCCCATGATCTGGCGTGCCGCCGTCGCATTTCGATCGATAAACGCCTGCACGAGTTCTTCATGCTCCCCGCGCGCTGCATGCGGAATGTTGCTGAACACCGGGCCTCGCCGCGCGAAGTTCATGGTGATCAGTGCGCGCATTGGCTCGAGCACTGTGCGAATCATCGTCTCGAGATAATCGTTGCCCGACGCTGCCGCAACGGCCCTGTGAAAATCGAGGTCGGCGTTGACGGTTTCCAGGGTCGGTTCGCCTTCGTATTGCATGCGCAGGACCGCGGCCTGAATGACTTTCAGCTTGGCCGGAGTCATGTGCGACGCGGTGAGCGCGGCGGCCTGGCTTTCCAGGACGGCCCGCACTTCAAACATGTTTCGGATGGTGTTGTCACCGTCCAGCATCGGCGCACTCGCCTGTGGTGCCAAAGGCTCTGACGCTTGGGAGGTGGCGGAGACGAACACACCTACGCCCTGGCGAGACTGAATCAGCCCCTGCGCCCGCAGCGTGGCGATGCCCTCGCGCACCACGTTGCGGCTGACGCCGAAGTTCTGCGAGAGAAACTGTTCAGTGGGCAAACGGTCTCCCGGCCGCAGCCGCCCGGAAGCAATCTCGTCGCTCAGCGAGCGGGCGATGTGCTCGGCCAGATGAGGTCGGCGGGTTACGGGTTGCACATTCATTTCACTCATTCTTTTTTCTCCCCTCACTTGTCTTCTTAATCTACATCAGAAGACTTGTTCCTGACAGTTGAAACTGAAATTCGCTGAACGCACAAAACACATTATTCAATTAAAACAATTACTTATAGAAAGAGCAGTTCAAAATCTGCCGAAATGGCGCAGCTGTTCTGTTGAAGGACAACAGGATGTGATGTACGTTGCCCTCAACCTGGCACGGACGAATAAAAAAATCGCCGTGCCAGCTTCGCAACCCGCCTGAGGCGCAATCCTATGAAAATTGCCAGCATTGAAACCATTCCGCTTCGTATTCCCTTCACCACGGGTGGCCCGTCGGCCGGCGGGGTCTGGGGGCCGAAAGACCTGCAAATGGTCGACTCTCTCGTGGTCAAGATCACTACCGATGACGGCATCGTTGGCTGGGGCGAAACCTTCGGCTTCACCGCGATCCCTGCGGTAAAAGTGGTGATCGACACCATCCTTGCGCCTGAACTGATTGGCAGCGATGTCACTCGACGGGAGAAATTACAGGGCGATCTGCAGAAGAAGTTTCATGTTTTCGGTCGCAGCGGCGCGTTCATCTATGGCCTCTCGGCGATTGACATCGCGCTGTGGGACATCGCGGGCAAAACCGCCGAAAAACCGATCTACCAGTTGCTGGGCGGCAGTGAGGCCACGTCTCTTGCGGCGTATGCAAGCCTGATCCGGTATGCCGATCCCGAACTCATCCGCGTCAATGTGCAGCGCGCAGTCAACAGCGGTTTCCGTCACCTCAAGCTGCACGAAGTGGATATCGACGTCATCCGCGCTGCGTGCGAAGCCGCCGGTCCCGGCGTGGAAATCACCCTCGACGTCAACGCTCCGTGGACGGTGCGCGAAGCGCTGGACATGACCGAAAAACTTCGCCCGTTGAACCTGCGCTGGATCGAAGAACCGGTGTGGCCGCCGGAAGACTACTCGGGGCTGGCAAGGGTGCGCGCGCACGGCGGCATCCCGGTTGCGGCTGGCGAGAATGCCTCGACGCTCATGGACTTCCAGCACCTGCTTGAGGCCGGCGCGGTGGATTTCGTGCAGCCGAGCCCCGCCAAAATGGGCGGCATCACCGAACTGCAAAAAGTCTATGCACTGGCCAACGCCCATGGCGTCACCGTGATGGTCCACGCCTTTTATGACGGCCCCGGCCTGCTGGCGGCGGTGCATGGAAGTGCGGCCCTGGGCGGCGCCAAGTCACTGGTCGAATGGCGTTACTTCGATCTCGAAGCGCAACTCTATGGCGACGCCATCATTCCGCGTGACGGACGCATCGACGTACCTCAAGGGCCGGGGCTCGGCATCGAGCCGGACCAGGACGTCATCCGGGACTACCGCTTCAAACCTTGACCCCATAAGCCGCTGGTTCATTGCAGCGTTGATCGACGCCGACGTGTCGGCCTCGATCAGCCATGACGACATTCTTGATAAAAATAAATACGAGGATTGATGACATGTTAGACAGGATCGTAGGACCCATCTTGCCCGTCGCCTTTGTGATCGCGCTGGGCTACATCGCCGGCAAGCGCGGACGGCTGACCCATTCGGACAGCCTGCTGATCAGCCGGCTGGTGCTGGGCTGGATATTCCCGGCGTTGCTTTTTGTCGGGATGGCGAGCACGCCCCGTGAACAGCTCTTCGACTTCAAGTTCATCGTGGCGACGTTCATCGGCATCATGGGCATGTACACGATAGCGCTGGCAATCGGCTGGTTCAGCACTCGCGATCTCAAGGTGGCAACGCTCAAGGGCTTCGTGAACGGTTATCCCGACGCCGCCTTCATGGGCATCCCGATCCTGGGTGCAATGTACGGCGCGGGCAGCATCTATTCGGTGCTGGTGCTGAACCTGGTCGCGAGCCTGGTGATGATCCCACTGACGACCATGTTGCTCACCATCGCCGATGGAAAGGCCAGTGGCGGCCAGGCGTTTTTGTCGAGCCTTTCAGGGGCGGTACGTCGTCCGCTGATGTGGGCGCCGGCCTTGGGGATTCTGCTTTCCGTGCTGCAGGTCGAGTTGCCTGCGCTTGCGGCGGAGTCTTTCACCCTTCTCGGCAAGGCCACGCCGGGTGTATCCCTGCTGTGCCTGGGACTGATCATGTCGTCGGAGAAACTGAAAATGTCCGGTGAAGTCTGGGGCAACCTTGGGCTCAAGCTGCTCATTCACCCGGTGTTAATGTTCGGCGCCACGGTACTGCTCGGCACTCATGGCCTGTACGCACAACAGATGATCCTGCTTTGCGCCCTTCCATCGGCGACGATCCCGGCGATGTTTGCGAACCAGACCGGCGCCTATCAAAGCGAAGCAGCGACCTCCATTCTGGTCAGCACCGTGCTGTCGATCGTGACGTTTTCCTTCGCGATCTACCTGATTGATGGAGGGCTTGCCGCTACTTGACTGCTGGCTCGCGCAGGCGCTGCTGCGGTAGAGGCGTTGAATAAACGCGCTGGAGGCTGATACCACCACCAAAAAACGGGACGCCAAGCGTCCCGTTTTTTACGAACACAAATAGCACAAACAACAAACAACCTGTGGCGAGGGAGCTTGCTCCCGCTGGCCTGCGCAGCAGGCCCATCTGTTAGGCCCGCCCCGCTATCCAGTCGAAGCAATCCCCCTCGCCACAGGTCAGCGACTACTTAGACGGCTCAACCCTATCCAACACCCGGTTCGCCGTAATTTCCGCCACCATGATGCTGTTTGAAATGCCCAGCAAGGCATAACGCGACCCCCCCTCCAAATGATCCACCAACTGATGAACCATCACATCGACCGACGCCAGCGTCTCGACCAAGAAAACTGCCAGGGTTTCGGCAGTGGCTTCTGGGTCCACGGAAAACAGCTTGCTGGAGGTACGCGGGGCGGCTTTGATATCGGCGTTTGATGGGAAGTGGAAGTCGAGGGCGCGTTCGGCGGCTTCGTTGAGTTTTTTTGAATCGGGTTCGTAGGGGGAAACTGGATCGGTGTCTGGTGGATTCGGTGTGGCCTTAAACATATTTCTGTCTCCAACATATGGAGCCATCACCGAACGCTGCTAAACGTAAGGTGGCAGCTGTGTGCAGGTTAGCAGACCGGCAGAGACGAACTCCGGCGCGCCCGAGGGCGCCCTGCGCACAGCTACCATAAAGTGCAGGCATGAAATGACCTGACTGTCTGGATGCAGATGCGCTTCGTCACGACGGGCTGCTAAACCCGATCACTGAAGGGCAGTGACACGAATCAAGTTACCGAGCGTCCCAAAAGCGCACAAGCCGGCGGATTCTGGTGCAGCCGTAGGCAACGGCGCAAGGTTTTGTAGCTTTCAGGACGTAACCTTGAGGGCGTTTAAACACGCACCCTCTAGAGTTGTTGAAAAAGCTGATACGCACTTCCTACAGGCGGTGGAAGCTTCGAAAAAACTCAGGAAGCCACTGCCGAATTTACAAGATGACCGTCGCAAGTGTGAAAGCAACGTGCTCTCTTGAATCAGTCAGCTATCGGCCAATTCCAGCCTGTCGCCACCGGCAGCTATGCGCAATTCACTGCTGATAATGGATACAAAGCAAGCTGGTCAGCTTTGATGCTATTGGTTGTCAGATTGAGTTCAAGCGGGCGGTCAAGTGGAGTGTAATTTCGCAAGGTATTCCAGTTGGTATTCCAACTATAAAAATCAATATGATAAAAGTAGGTTCAGATTACCCCGCCCACCATTTTGTCTTCCAGGGAAGTCCAAAAAAAACCGTAAAACCTAGATAAATCAAATATTTATGAGCTTGTTGTCATCCGCGTTTCCGGCCCCGGGCTTTCCACATGGCTAGCACCTTTTTTGAGTGATTGACATAAAGCTCTGATACAAAGGGACCGACGGCGCGTAAAAAAATAGTAAATTTTCGCCCCACATTCAGCCGTGCAATACATGTAGGTATTGAATCTGGGGTAGCATCCGGCACCTGAATTGGCTCTCGCAGAAAAGAGCCTCTTGCTCCCGGGTTCGCGCCCAGCATCAGGGTTATGCTCTGGAACACGGCTGAATGTACCGTGCCTGTGAGCTACCGTTGTACCTATTTTGAGAGGCCCTTGATGCGCATACGCTCTCGCCCGTGCCTCCCGACCTTGCTGGCGACCGTTAAATGAAATCATTGCTTCATCCAGCCAGGGCTGTCGCTCTGGTTTTTCTGGCCGCAATACTCGTCGGCAGCGCCCTTCTGATGCTCCCGATATCCCACGCCGGAGGTACTGCTGCGCCCTGGGTGACTGCATTCTTTACAGCGGTATCGGCCGTATGCGTTACCGGTCTGGTAGTAGTGGACACCGGCACTTACTGGTCAACCTTCGGTCAGTCGGTGATTCTGCTGCTGTTCCAGCTAGGCGGCTTCGGCATGATGACTGTGGCGACCTTGCTGGGCTTGATGGTCAATAGCTCCTTTCGTCTACGCACCAAAATGGTCGCCCAGTTCGAGTCACGCTCATTGGGGATGGGCGACATTGCCAGTGTGGCCAAACTCGTGCTTGTGGTGACGTTTGCCCTGGAGCTCATTATTGCCCTGTCGCTCACCCTCCGATTACATCTGGCCTATGACCTGTCATGGGCTGAAGCAGCGTGGAGCGGTCTGTTTCATGCCGTATCGGCATTCAATAATGCGGGCTTCTCCATCCATCCGGACAGCCTGATGCGCTATGCCACCGACGCATCTATCTTGCTACCGGTCATGACCGCGATTGTTATCGGTGGCATCGGCTTTCCCGTCCTGCATGACTTGCGTAGCAGATTTAACGATCCCCGCCATTGGTCTCTGCATACCAAGCTCACTTTGATTGGTACGACAATACTGCTGCTGGGCGGTTTTTTTACTTTGCTGGTGTTTGAGTGGTCCAACTCGGCAACACTCGGCCCCATGCCGTTTGCCGATAAAGTTCTCTCGGCGGCATTTGCTTCTGTTTCTGCACGTACAGCCGGGTTTAACTCTGTTGATGTCGGCGCGCTGACCCAAGAAAGTTGGGCAATGCACTACTTACTGATGTTTGTGGGGGGCGGTAGTGCGGGAACCGCTGGTGGTGTCAAAGTCGGTACCGCCGCCATCCTCGCCATACTGATTATTGCTGAAATTCGAGGCCACAGTGACAGTGAGGCATTTGGCCGGAGAGTCGGCGCCTCAGCACAACGCCAAGCCATCACGGTGCTCGTGCTTGCCAGTGCCATGATTGTGTTGGGGACGCTGGTTATCTTGCGCGAGACTGATTTCCCCACCGACCAGGTCATATTCGAAGTCATCTCTGCGTTTGGCACAGTCGGCCTTTCCACCGGAATCACTGGCAATCTTCCTGAGTCGAGCCAATTGATGCTGACTCTGCTGATGTATGTCGGGCGGGTCGGCACCATCACGCTTGCAGCGTCACTGGCCCTGGGCGAGCACCGCATGCCCTATCGCTATCCAGAGGAGCATCCAATTGTTGGCTAAATTTCTGTTTACAGAGCAGTTTTCTTTTTCCAAAGGCGATAGCGTTGTGGTGATCGGCCTCGGCCGCTTCGGCAGCTCTGTGGCCCAATCGTTGATGCGGTTGGGCCATGACGTCATGGGCATCGACAGGGATGCTGAACCTGTCCATGACTGGGCGGATCTCTTGACTCATACAGTCCAGGCCGACTCCACCAACCTCATGGTCTTGCGCCAACTGGGCGTTGCCGACTTTGCCCATGCCATCGTGGGGATCGGTACCGATTTGGCAGCCAGCCTGATGACCATCATGGCGTTGACCGAACTGGGCATCAAGGATATCTGGGTCAAAGCACTGACTGCCGAACATGGACATCTTGCTCAGCGTATTGGCGCCCATCATGTTGTCTACCCGGAGGCGGATATGGGGGAACGTGTCGCGCACCTCATTTCCGGGCGGATGATTGATTTCATCGAGTTTGATGACGGCTTTGCAATCGCCAAAATTCACGCCCCGCTGCCGACTCAAAACAACACACTTGCCGACGCCAATATTCGTGAAAAATATGGCGTAACGGTCGTAGGGCTCAAGCGCGCCAACGAAGACTTCCAGCATGCCACGCCGAGCACCCTGATCCTGCCAGGCGATTTACTCATCGTCTCTGGCTCGACTCATCTGATTCAGAAATTTGCGGGCCGCTCAAAATGATCAGAGAGGCCTCCTAATGGCCCCGCGTGAGTCGCGCTGGCCTCGATAAATCTATGCGTGCGCTTCTGGCCGATTGGTGTCCATCTTGAAGGGCAGCAATCGACCCAGGCTGTGTTAGAACGCATCCACCGTTTTGAAGTCTGCATTGCTACGTAAATCTGCCAGTAGTCGGCAGACCTGAAGTTTACGTAGGAACGCGAGTTTCGTTCCGATTCTGGCTATAACTTGCTCTAAAACGTTTTCACACAGCCTGGGTCGAAAACAACCGACGCGGAATGACAGCTTTTGGCCCAGAGTGTGTAAAAACGCTTCGCTAAAATTGAGATGTGCGCGTCTACGTTAAATCTGAAATTTATCGGCACGTCAGCAGATGTGGATTTTGCGTAGAAGCGCGATTTCCAGTCCGGTTTTGAGTATCTGTCGCGCTGAAAAACGTTTTTACACAGCCTCGGCCGAAAGCAGCCGCTCACGACCACAAGCGTATGTCAAAAGCAGTAAGCGTCTGGTGATCACCCCTTGCGACGTTGGGCATTTGGCTGAAGCTATTCCTCGATTAAGAAACGTTTAGTAATCATTGCCACTGCCTCCGCCGGAGACGTCAGGGCAGTATCTATATCAAACGTAGAGTTATCCCACGGCTCATACTCATGATCCAACACAGACTGCCAAGTTGGTGGCGTCAGCCCAGGAATATCAATCTTCCTGGTTTCTACCCGTCGGCGGTGCTCATATTTATCAGAGCAAACCACCTGGATATTCACTAAAAGAGCACCCGAGCGTGTAGCGACTTCGGTCCACGCATTTCGGCTTTCCATGACTGGATTAACACAGTCGACTACCACAGTGCTTCCGAAACGAAGATTGCTGAGAGCAAGCTCATTAGCGACCATATAACCGCTTCGCCCGACATCTCTCTCCAGAACGCCGGAGTTTCGGATAGCCTGCTCAATCGTATCGATCCGCAGATACACGGCACTTGTTCTGACGGCAAGGTCATTTGCGATAGTCGTTTTTCCCGTACCGGGTAGGCCGCTGAAGACGATGAGCATCCTGTGTCCTTTGGTTAGTGAGGCAATTTAGAATAGGCCTAAATTGCCGAAGCTAATGGCAGGTATTGGCCGATTTCTGTCCTTCGTATCAGGCAGAAATCGGCCAGAAGATGTGTGGGCAGTAAGGCAGATCCCGCCCCTGAACAGTACGTCGCTAAAAAACTCATGAGCGGTTTACACAAAAAAGTAGAAGTCGCCCCCTCCCTACCTCGGCATCTGATATGCCAAAACAGGAACGGGATACCGCTTCACCCCTCAACACATCCATACAACCCCAACCGCCGATCCCGATGCAAATCGTTACGCGCACTAATCCGCTTATTCCGCGCCTCAGCAAGGTTAAGCGTCGCCAACAAAATCTGCTCCCCACCCTGCTCCGCCGGCCCTGCCAGCGGATAACCATCCGCATCAACAATCACCGAACCCTGCACCCAACCAACCCCACGCTCATGCCCATGCCGATCACACGCGGCAATGAACATCCGGTTCACCGACGCATTAGCCTGAACCCGCACCACTTCCGCCGGACGCTCAGTTGGCGGCCTCGGTCCATCGGGCCAATTGACGGGCGCGCAGAGCAACTCTGCGCCGGCCAGTGCCGGCAGGCGCACCCATTCCGGAAACTCCAGGTCGTAGCAAATCAGCATGCCGATCCGTCCATGGACCGTTTCGACCACTGGCGGCGCGTCGTTGCCGGGGCTGAAGATTTCGCTCTCGGCGTCCCACAGGTGTGCTTTGCGGTACACGGCGCGCAGGCCCTGGGGATCGATCATCGCCGCGCTGTTGGCCAGTTCATCGCCTTGCAGTCGCTCGCAGAATCCGCCCACTACAACGACGTTCAATTCCTTCGCCAGCGCCGTCCACAGACGCAAGGTTGGTCCGTCGGTTGTTTCGGACAAGGACAACGCTTCGTCATGGTCAGCAAACAGGTAGCCGCTCTGCACCAGTTCAGGCAGCACCACCACTTGGGCACCTTGCAACGCCGCCGAGCGAATCGCACGTTCTGTCAGGGTCCGGTTGTAAGCGAGGTCGCCTATTTTCGGTGCCACCTGGCAGCAGGCGACCACGGTATTTTTCACGCTGTTCAACGTCCCTCCTCCACTGGTTGATGCGCCATGGAAACAATGTCGCTCTCGGTGATGGAGTCGATGATTCGGCGTTCGTATTCGAGGTCGATCGAACGGCTGAGCAGGTAATACGTCAGGCCTGAAACCACCAGGCCCACCAGCCAGGCGATGTCCACGCCTTCGAGCATGCGCGCCAGTGGTCCGACGAACACTTCTTTGCCGGCGGCGGCATCGAAGATGTAGAAGAATGGCACCATTGCGGCAAAGCCGATCAGGTACGAGACGATCCCGCGGAATTGCCAGGCGCCATAGATGCCCTTCGGCGTGAAGAAGTGCGGGATCGCGTAGCGGCCTTTGCGCACGAAAAAGTAGTCGACCAGATTGACCGCGGTCCAGGGCACGAGGAAGTACAACAGCAGCACGAGGAAGGTGTTCAACAGCGCGATGCCGTCGCCTTTGATCGAGAGCACGCAGGTCAACAGGATGAGGCTGATCGCGGAGATCGACATGACCCGGGCGCGGGGTGTCGGCGTGATCTTTTTGATCGAGTCGACGCCCGTCAATAACGTCAGCATCGCGCTGTAGGTGTTGAGCGCGATGATCGGCAGGAAGCCCGCCACCGAGACGATGACCAGCACATTGCCCAAGCCCGGGATCATCGACGATCCGACCTGGTTAAGCGCCACCAGCGCATCCGCCGCTTTTAACTGCTGCGCGAGCCAGGCGCCGAGGCCGATCATCCAGCCGCCCGACAACGATGCGCCGATGAAGATGGCGGCGATCAGTTTTGGTCGGCTGGTGTTTTTCGGCAGGTAGCGGGAATAGTCGGAGACATAGGGCGCATAGGAAATGTTGTAGCTCGCGCCGATGGCAAACAGCGTGGCGAATGCTACCCAGTTGAAGCCCAAATCGGTCGCCGGGGCGACGCCCTCTTGGCCGGCGCCGAACATCAAGGCGATGGTGACCAGCGCATACAGCGGTAAGGTCGCCAGCAACGCCCATTTGAAGGCTTTGTGCATCAGGTCGTGGCCGTAGATCGACAGCAGCGCACCAATCAGCACCACCGCAACGGCGACGATGGTCGGGTCGATGCCAAAGACGTGTTCGAGGCCGTTCATGATCAGCGAGATGTTCACCACGTTGAAGCCGACGAACACAAACATCGTCGCCATCAAGGCCAGGATCACACCGCGATAACCGAACTGGGCGCGGGACTGGATCATTTGCGGGAGGCCCATTTCGGGACCTTGCGAGCCGTGAAAGGCCATGAAGATCGTGCCGAACATGATCCCGAGCGCACCGGCCAGCATCGTCCACAGCGCCGACAATCCGAGGCTTGGGCCGACAAAGCCGATGGAGATGGTGAAGAAGTGGAAGTTGCCCAAAAACCAGAAAGGGCCTTGGCTGCTGAGCTTGGCGTGACGTTCGTTTTCCGGAATGTAATCGATCGAGTGGCCTTCGATGGCCAACCCGCCACTCGCCTCGAGGGCGTGCGCAGAATGAGGAGACCCTGACATACGATTGTTCCTATGCAGTTGATTGTTGTTTTTATGGGCAAAGCGCCGGTTTCATTGCAATGTAGGGCCTCAGACAGGGCTGTAAAATATCGCGGGCACACTGTTTACATAGATCCGAATCTATGTGAATGAACATTGAGGGACACCCCATGCTGGGCACTGTATCGGAGCTGGATCTGCGTTTGATCCGGGTCTTTCTGACCGTCGTTGAGGCGGGCGGCATCTCGGCTGCGCAAACCGCGCTAAACACCACCCAGCCCACCATCAGTGCGCAATTGGCGACGCTGGAAGCGCGGGTGGGATTTCGTCTGTGCGAGCGCGGGCGCGGCGGTTTTTCGGTGACGCCCAAGGGCGGACAGTTTGTCGAGGCGGCCCGCCGGTTGCTGGCGGCGGCTGAAGGTTTTCGGGTTGAGGTCCAGCACATCAATCGCAAGGTGTCGGGCAACATCAACATCGGTTTGCTCGGTCAGATCGACCCCGTTGCCAACAAGAAAATCGCCCTGGCCATCGCGCGTTTAAGGGCCCGCCATGAAGGCCTGTAT
Source organism: Pseudomonas sp. 31-12 (assembly GCF_003151075.1). Classification (NCBI taxonomy): domain Bacteria; kingdom Pseudomonadati; phylum Pseudomonadota; class Gammaproteobacteria; order Pseudomonadales; family Pseudomonadaceae; genus Pseudomonas; species Pseudomonas sp. 31-12. The sequence continues at coordinate 2,668,943 of NZ_CP029482.1, read as the reverse complement.
TTCCACTTCACGGAACTGTCGTCGTCGCTGCTGGAAGAGAAAATCATCAACAGCCATATCGATCTGGCGATCGGTTACTTCTGGCACCGCTTGCCCAACATCGATTACTTCCCCTTGTTCCAGGAAACCCAGATCGCCTACTGCGCCCCGGCCCACCCGTTGTTCGAGAAGGTGGGCGAGCTGACCCGGGATGACGTCAGTGACTACGACTGGGTATGGCCCAGCCACCCCTTGCCGGAAATGCCCGCGCCCACCTCGATCGAACGCCTGACCGTGCTCACCGACAGCATGGACGGCGCGGCGCTGCTCATTCTGTCGGGCCAGCACCTGGGCTTTCTGCCGCAGCACTATGCGGCGAAGCATGAACAGCTGGGACAGTTGCATCCGCTCAACCCTGAGCTGTTGCGTTATGAGGTCGGCTTTCATGCGGCGGTTCGGCATTCGGCGCGGCAGCGCGATTTGGTCAGCGCGTTTCTGAGCGAGCTGATCGATATCTTCAGTTCTTGATCGCTATTTCGCTGGCCGGGATGACGTCGATCCGTGCAACGGGCCCCGTCAAGTGCGCCAGGTCTGCGTTGTGCTCGGCGATGATGTCTTCGGCGGCGAGGTTGCCGTTGTCGACGGTGGAATGCGCGTCGGCGGCGAGCACCACGTCATAGCCCAGGTTCAGGGCCTGGCGGACGGTGGCGTTGACGCAATAGTCGGTTTGCAGCCCGCAGATGATCAGGCGGTCGATGGCAAAATCTTGCAGTTGGGCTTGCAAGTGGGTCTTGTAGAACGAGTCTCGCGTGGTTTTTCGCACGCGAAGGTCTTGCGGTGAAGTCATCAGGCTTTCGGCCAGTTGCCAGCCTTCAGAACCCTGTTGCAGCAGGTCGCCCTTTTCTTCGTGCTGGATGAGGATGACCGGTATCTTGGCCTCTCGGGCCTTGGCGCTCAGGCCGTTGATTTTCTCGATGACGCGCTTGATCTCAAAGCATTCGTACTCGCCAGTGCACAAGGCATGCTGGACGTCGATGATCAGCAGTGCAGTAGTCATGGTTCCTTCCTTGAGAGGTCGGTGGATCAGGGGACAGAAAATAGATCTGTCCCCTTTGAAAAACAACCCTTAATAACCGAGCGACAATCCGGTATTCCTGCGCGGGTCATTGGCCCCATAGAAGCGATTGTTGCCCACTGGTTTGCCTTCCAGCGAAGGCGCGCCCACCAGGATCGCTGCCACATGGTTGGCATCTTGCGGCCCGGCGAACTTGTGGCCCCAGCTTTCGAGCATCTTCACCGTGTCCGGACTGGTGGTGAAGGTTTCCAGGTTGGTCTCTTCCGGCAGCCATTGCTGGTGGAAACGGGGCGCATCGACCGCTTCCTGGATGTTCATGCCGTAGTCGATCACGTTGAGGATCGTCAGCAAGGTCGCGGTGATGATGCGACTGCCGCCGGGGGTGCCGACGACCATCACAACCTTGCCGTCCTTGGTGACGATGGTCGGGCTCATGGACGACAGCGGTGCCTTGCCGGGTGCGATGGCGTTGGCTTCGCCTTGCACCAGGCCGTACATGTTGGGCACGCCGATTTTCGAGGTGAAGTCGTCCATTTCGTCGTTGAGGATGACCCCGGTTTTGCTGGCCATGACACCGGCGCCGAACCAGTCGTTGAGGGTGTAGGTCACCGATACCGCGTTGCCCCATTTATCGACGATGGAGTAATGCGTGGTGTTGCTGCCTTCATGGGGCGCTACGCCGGGTTTGAGTTCGCTCGATACGGCGGCCTTCTTGGGATCAATCGCGGCACGGATTTTAGTCGCGTAGTTTTTATCCAGCAGGTGGGCGATCGGATTTTTCACGAAGTCCGGGTCGCCGAGGTAGCTGTTGCGGTCCACATAGGCGTGGCGCATCGCTTCGATCTGGTAATGCATGCCTTGGGCCGAGTGGTAGCCCAGGTCTTTCATCGGGTAGCCTTCGAGGATGTTCATGATCTCGCAGATCACCACACCACCGGAGCTGGGCGGCGGTGCCGAGACCACGTGATAACCCCGGTAGTCGCACTCGATCGGCGCCAGTTCACGGGTCTTGTATTTGTCGAGGTCGGCCTGGGTGATGATGCCCTTGTTGGCCTGGCTGGAGGTGACGATAGCGTCGGCCACCCAGCCTTTGTAGAAACCGTCTTCGCCCTTCTCGGAAATTTCCCGCAGGGTTTTCGCCAGATCCTTCTGTACCAGTTTTTGCCCGACTTGCATCGGCTCGCCATTGCTCAAGAAGATCGCGCCGGAATCCTTGATGTCCTTCTTGAACACGTCGGTGGCGTATTCCAGCAATTCGACATCGCCCTGCTCCAGCACGAATCCGTCTTCGGCGAGCTTGATCGCCGGGGCTATCACTTCCTTGCGCGGTTTGGTGCCGTATTTCTTCAGCGCCAGTTCCATGCCGGATACGGTGCCGGGCACGCCAACCGCCAAGTGGCCACGGGTGCTCAGCTCCGGCACGACATTACCCTCTTTATCGAGGTACATGTTGGCGGTGGCAGCCAGTGGGGCTTTTTCGCGAAAATCGAGGAAAGTCTTGCGCCCGTCCGCCAGTTGAACGGTCATGAAACCGCCACCACCCAGGTTACCCGCAGCGGGATAAACCACCGCCAGCGCATAACCCACCGCGACTGCGGCATCGACGGCGTTGCCACCGTTCTTGAGTACGTCGACGCCCACATGGGAGGCCAGATGCTGGGCCGTGACGACCATGCCGTTTTCGGCCGCTACCGGGGCCACCGAGGCCGCGTAAGCACTGAGGCAGCTGAGCGCCAAGGAGGTCGCAATCAGCGATTTGGCAAAAGGTTCGAACTTCATGAGTCGGTCTCTTTTTGTTTTTTGGCTCTGTTTAAAAACGGAGGAAACGTTTCAAAGCAGAGGCAAGTATGGCTGGGATTGCGTATTGCGCCTCCCCGTCGAGGCAGTATGCTTGGCCTCTGTCCAGCCCTTGCGCGGAGTTCGCCGGCATGACCTACACCTTCACCACCCTGGCGTCTCCGGTCGGCGAGCTGAAGCTGGTTGCGAAAGATTCAAGACTGGCCGCCATCCTCTGGGAAAACGACAAGCCGAACCGCGTACGGCTCGGGCCGATGAGCGAAGCCCCGGACAATCCGATCCTCGTGCGCGCCGTTCAACAGCTGCAGGAATACTTCGCCGGCACGCGGAATCGCTTCGAGCTGGAACTGGATTTTGCCGGAACGGACTTTCAGAAGAAGGTGTGGCAGGCGCTGCTGACCATTCCGTTTGGCGAGACGCGCAGTTACAGCGAAATCGCCGAACAGATTGGCAACCCGAGTGCGGTGCGGGCGGTGGGCGCGGCGAATGGCAGGAACCCGATTTCGATTATTGCGCCGTGCCATCGGGTGATTGGGGCGTCGGGGAAGTTAACCGGGTTTGCGGGTGGGCTTGAGGCGAAGGAGCGGTTGTTGACGCTGGAGGGTTGCGAGTGGTCAGGGGTTAGCCGAACGGGCGATCTGTTTTAACCAGATCCCCCGGAACCTCTGTGGCGAGGGAGCTTGCTCCCGCTCCAGTGCGCGGCGCTGGCAAAAATCTGCGATGAAGCCAATATTTTGGGGCCGCTTCGCAGCCCAGCGCGAGCAAGCTCGCTCGCCACACTGGACTGAGTCAAATTCAGGACTCTGCGAAGATATTTTTCATCGCCGCAAACTGCAGCAACATGATGGTCTTCGCATCGCAGATCTCACCGCGATAAAACGCCTCGAGCGCTTCGTCGAATGTCCACTCCAGCACTTCCAGTTCTTCGGTCTCTTCTTCCAGCCCGCCGCCCTCGCTGACTTTCGACGCAGCGTCATATTCGGCGATGAAGAAGTGCAGTTTTTCGGTTACCGAGCCTGGGCTCATGTAGGCCTCGAAGACCTTTTGCACGTGGTGAACGCGATAGCCGGTTTCTTCTTCGGCTTCGGCGCGAATGCGCTCTTCAGGTGCAGCGCCTTCGAGCAGCCCCGCCGCCACTTCAATCAGCAAACCATCATGGCCGTTGACGAACACCGGCAACCGAAACTGACGCGTCAGCACCACGGTTCTTTTCTCGCGATTGAACAGCAGAATCGCCACGCCATTGCCACGGTCGTACACCTCGCGAGTCTGGCGCTGCCAATCGCCATTGTTACGCAGATAGTCGAAGGTGATTTTCTTCAGCAGGTACCAGTCGTGGGACAACACCTGGGACTCAATGATGTTGACCCTTTCGGCTGTGTTCGCCATCACAACGCATCCTTTTTTTCGTCAGAAGATCCACATGGTAGGCGAAAACGAAAAAGCCCGGCATCTCTGCCGGGCTTCTTTTACAGCTGGCTGGCGACGTCAGGCAGCGCGCTGTCTTCCTGTGAAGAGAGCTGCTTGCCATTGATCATCGGCCCGTAACGACGGCTGAACTCCCAGTTGTAAGGCACGCGGTCCCTATTGACCCCGTTGTCCCAATTCACCGACCAGGTCATCAGGCCCTTGATCGCAAGCCCCTTGGCGTCGAGACGCTTGAAGGCATTCACCACTGCCGCCGGGTTGATCACGTAGCCGGTGGCCGCCGCATCGACGTTGGCGGGCAGGCCGATCACGAATTTGTCCGCTGGGATCTTCGTGAACCCACGAGTGCCACTCACCAGACTTTCGGTCAGGTAAAACAGGAAGTCCTCTTTCAGCGCGTCGTTGTTCTGCGCGATCCACGCGCCATTGCCGTTATTGGCTTCCGGCACCCAGATTCCGTCGCCGCCCTGGTTGTAATACTGCGGGGCGATGAAGTCGTAGTAGCCTTCCAGGGCCTGAAGGTAACCGACATATTTGCCGGCAGTGGTCAGGTATGGGAACTCCGGGGCCATGCTGATGATGAAGTGCTTGCCTTCACCGGCGTAATGGTCCTTGACCAGCTTCAGCGCGGCAGGCAGGACGCTCTTGTTGTCGGCGAAATCAATCGCGCTCTGTTCAAGATCGATGTCCAGCCCATCGAAGCCGTAGGTTTCCACCAGACGGATGATTTCGTTGGCCAGCGGTTGTTCGTTGCCTTTGTGCAACTCGATGTGCGCGTCGGCGCCACCGAGGGAAATCAGCACCGCCCTGCCCTGGCTATTCAGCACACCGACCTGGCGACGGAACTCGGCGTCGGACAGGTTGTATGGCTTGAAGGTCGGGATGCCGTTGCCCTTCATGAAGGCCACGGCCACCACGTTGTAATCCTTGGGCACATCCTGCAGCGAAATGTTGCCGAACTGGCCCCGCTGGTAACCGTCGCTCGGGCCAGCGGGCCAGTTGTGCCAGAAGCCCATGAGGATCTTTTTGCCGGCAATGCTCGGCATCAACGAAGCGGCGTCGGCGAGTGGCGATTTCAGTGACGTAAAGTCGAAAGTTGACATGTTCTATTCCTTGAACGTGTGGGGTTTGAACACCAAAGGCTTACTTGAAGTCCACGTCGAACGCTTGGTAGAAGGCGTTGCCGGTATTGGCCACGATCCACATCAGCACGATGACGTGATGGCCTTTTTTGTTGCCGGGCAGTTTCACTTCGTGGTTGACCTTGGCCTTCATTTCAGCGGAATGGCTGAAGTACGGGACCTGGGTATAGAAGTCGTCGAAGAACGATTTCGGCTCCAGTTGCGCACGGTTGATGCGCTGTTTCGGGTTCCAGCCATCCTTGGTGATGAACCAGCTGTAGCCGCGGGTCACGTGGGGCGCGGTGTATTCCCAGGTGACCTTGAAGGTCTGACCCGGATCGACGTTCAGCAAAGGCCAGGTGAACGGGCGGCCAAGCTTGAGGCTCATTTCTTCGTTAGTGAAGTTGATGCAGTCACGGGCATCCGTCTTGCCACCGCTGAGGATGTTGCCATCTGCGGGGGGCGTGACGCTGTCGCTGTCGGTTTGATACGGCACCGCAAATGGCCCCGCCGTCAGCGATGGGAAGTTCTTGCCGCCTTCCATTTCGTTGACTTGCCAGTTACCCAGCAGCCCCAGCTCGACGGCGACCGCACCGCGGCTGGAGGGAGAGGTGACACGACCGTGTCGAAGTTGCGGTTGAGTCTGTGGTTGGTTCATTTTTTTCACTCCGTTGATTTAAGAACTCTCCTTCCTGAGGAGAGGCCTTCAACCTAACGGAGCTGGTTTTTTTGTCCATCGACCCATTTGTGGCCCGGATGAGGCCGCTTTGGCTGATCACCTGCAAATACTGGATATATAACCAGTGTCCTGATTCAAATCCTACGCCCTGTGTAGCAAAAGGATTACAACGAAAGGCAGCAATCGGGGTCATGGTGACGCTTAGGAAAGCTGTGCCTTGTATTCCTTTTCGTATTGGCCAGCCAGGGTCTCTTTCTGCTTGTCGTCGAGCAGCTTGCCGGCCATCTGGAAGAATTTCTGCTCTTCCTCTTCCAAGTGATGATGAACCTTAACGGACAGCTTCTTGGCGGTCGCCAGCCAGGACGGGCTGGACATTTCCGTCTCATCCAGCTCTTCCATCATTTCGTCCATCTCGTGGTGCTCGGAGATGGCGTGGCGGCTGAGATCGACGCCATTGTCAAACTCCATCAGCGGAATGTAGAAGTGGCGTTCTTCAGCGGTTTCGTGGGCCTGGAGTTCGGACTTGAGCTGTTTGTAAGCCTCAACCCGCTCCGGGGTGTCACCGCTGGTCTTGATGAGGGCTTTGGCGTAGGTGCGCTGGCGGTCGTGACTTTCACGCAGGGCTTCAAAAATATTCACGGGGTGATCCTCATTGGCCGCGTTCAGGAATGACGCTGTTTAGGCTAGACATCCAGGCGCGAGCGAGGGTTCCACCTGAAGCGCTGGAACTACGGCTGCTTGGCGCGATAGGCTTGGGCCTGTTTTTTTCCAAAGCCATAAGGATGTAGCGGATGACCCTGCGTATCGAACAATCGCTGAACCCCACGGATGAAGAACGGCAAGCGATCCTGCTGCCGTTGCGTGCCTATAACGCCTCAAAGGCCGGTGTCTCGACGCAGGAGACATTTGCCTTGCTGGTGCGTGACGACAACGGCGAGATCCTCGGTGGTCTCTACGGTCGAGTGTTTTACCAATGGATGTTTATCGAATTGCTATCAGTGCCTGAGCAGGCCCGGGGACAAGGCCTGGGCTCAAAGCTGATGCGAATGGCCGAAGACCTTGCGCGGGAGAAGGCATGCGTCGGGGTATGGCTCGACACCTTCGACTTCCAGGCGCCGGAGTTCTACAAGAAGTTGGGTTATAGCGAGTTGGGGCAGATCGTCGACTATCCGCCGGGGCACAAGCGCCTGTTTTTCCAGAAGCGCCTGATCAACGACGTGTAACCCTTTATGCGCTTCACACCAAACCCCTGTGGGAGCGGGCTTGCTCGCGAACGCAGTGTGTCAGACAACATCTATGTCGACGGACACGGCCTCTTCGCGAGCAAGCCCGCTCCCACAGGGGGAATTGCGTCAGCCTTCAGATCAGAGGCAGGTCGCGAGCGCCGCGAGGCGGCGCTTGGCCACGAAGTCATCCTGCTGCGCGTAGTAACTCAGCACGGTACCGGAAGCATCGGTCGTCACGTCGACAAACGACTCCGCCGAACGCGTGTAGACGGTGGAGCCACCCTTCTCACCCGGCTGCAAATAAGCGCCGGCATCAACACCGAACACCGCCTCGTCCTGCCAGGAAAACTGCACGCACTGGGCAACGACTTTTTCCGGTTTGTCCGAGTTCAGGGTCTTGTACGGGGCTTTGGTGCGGGCATCGTTCATCACCGAGCCGGCGCATCCCGCCAGCAACGTTGCGGCCAGCGCCACCATCAGAATTCGCATTGTGTTCGCTCATCAAGAAAAAGCGGACTGTATCACCGTGGCACGGCGTATCGTTCTGCTTTACTTCATTTATACCGCGACACCGCGTGACGATTCGCGCACCCTGTCGCGCCATTAACGTTGCATCGCCCATTTTTCCGGGCTCATTTTTCTGGAAAGGTCATGACACCCAACGCCGAGTATTACAAACCGACCGCCGAATACGCGGACAAGCTGATCAGCCAGATTGGTCAGACACCGTCCTGGATCGCCAAGCGAATTGGGGTCACCGACAAACGGATTCGTTACATCCTCGACGGCGAACGCACCGTCAAAGGCGAAACCACGCCGATCCAGATGACCTACCCCGAGCAGTTTGCCCTCGAGTGCCTGGCCGCTGCGGCCAAAGCCAGCAAGAAGCAATCTTCGTAACCCCAGCCTCAAGGAACGACCATGGCGGCAACCGAACAGCAACACGAACAGGCGCTGAAGAAGTTTCTCGATGAGCGCCCTGAACTGCGGGTCGAACTCGACAACCTCAACCCGCTATTGGCTCAGGCCAAGGGCGAGACCGCAGCGCAGTACCGCGACGAGCGCCTGCATGAGGCCTTCGAAGCCGAGGCCGAGCGCCTGGGTCTGTTTGCCTGGGAGCTGACCTTGCAACTGACTGCCGCGACGCCTGAAGACTACGAGGCCCAGCGTAGGGAAGTGCACAAGGAAGTGGCCGAGATGGCTGGTATGGACTGGCTGGACTATTGCGAGTTATATGGTTTGACCAAGTGACCGTGACGGTCGCTGCCTGAGGACGACCTCCGCCGATGTTGCCATCCCTTTCGACTTCTCGCGCCAGTCCGGGCCACCTGCATATACAGAAATGGCGCGGACGCATCGGCATGGTGCTGGTGGCCGCCCTTTCGGTACTCGCCGGCATGACCGACGCCATCGGCTTCATGGCCAGCGGCGATTTTGTCTCCTTCATGAGCGGCAACACCACCCGCCTCGCCGTGGCCATCAGCGACGGCGATCTCGGGCTGACACTGCGTCTGTTGATTCTTGTGGCGACCTTCGTCGTCGGTAACGCCTTGGGCATTGTCGTCAGCCGCCTCGCTGGTCGCCGGGCGCTGCCCTTGCTGCTGTGCATCGCGATGCTGCTCTGCGGCACCGCGGCATGGCCTTATGAAGAACAGTTGCCGGCGCTGCTGGCAGCCATCATCGCCATGGGCATGCTCAATGCCGCGGTGGAAGAAGTGAATGGCCTGCCGGTCGGCCTCACCTACGTCACCGGCGCCCTGTCGCGCTTCGGCCGTGGGCTGGGACGGTGGATGCTCGGTGAGCGGCGTAATGGCTGGCGGGTTCAGTTGATTCCCTGGACCGGGATGTTTGCCGGTGCGGTGCTCGGCGCAGTGCTGGAACATTACCTTGGGCTTAAAGCGATGTTTGTCAGCGGGTTGCTGGCGGGGGCGATCGGGTTGCTGTCGCTGAAGATTCCGCGGCGGTGGCAGTTGGGGTATATGCCGCGTTGAGCGGTGCCTGAGAGTCAGCCATCGCGAGCAGGCTCGCTCCCACAGGGTTTTGTAGAGAATTTCGATTTCGTGTACGACACAAATCCCTTGTGGGAGCGAGCCTGCTCGCGATGGCCGCGACTCGGTCTAGGAGTAAACGCCCTTCGCCGCCCCGCCGATAAAGCTTTATCATGGCCACAGTTTTGCTGATCGAGTCCGTCATGAAGTTCGCCATCGCGCTGTTTTCCGCCGCCCATGCGCCCTCCTCGCGCCGTGCCTTGCTGTTTGCCGAGGCTGCACTGGCCGGCGGGCATGAGATTGTCCGGCTGTTTTTCTATCAGGACGGCGTCTACAACGCCTCCGGCAGCGTAGTCACCCCGCAGGATGAGCAGGACCTGCCCAAGCAATGGCGCGCCTTTGTCACCGAGCATCAGCTGGACGGCGTGGTGTGCATCGCCGCAGCCCTGCGCCGTGGTGTGTTGAACGCAGAGGAAGCCGGACGCTATCAGCGTGACGCCGTTGCCGTGGGCGCGCCGTGGGAATTGTCCGGCCTCGGCCAGTTGCATGACGCGGTGCAAGACGCTGACCGCCTGATCTGTTTCGGAGGCGCTTGAGATGGCTAAATCCCTGCTGATCATCAGCCGTCAGGCCCCGTGGTCCGGACCGAGCGCCCGGGAAGCACTGGACATCGTGCTGGCCGGCGGCGCGTTCGACCTGCCCATCGGCTTGTTGTTTCTCGATGACGGGGTGTTCCAGCTCGCTGCGAAACAGAACGCCAAGGCGCTGCAACAGAAAGACCTGAGCGCCAACCTGCAAGCGCTGCCGATGTTCGGTGTTGAAGACCTGTTTGTCTGTGGCGACAGCGCTGCTGAACGGGGTCTGGACCTCAACGGTCGCTCGCTTGAAGAAGCCCAAGTGCTGGCCGCTCAGGAAATCACTGCACTTATTGACCGTTACGACCAGGTGATCACCCTCTGATGTCGACTTTGCATGTGTTGTCTCATTCCCCGTTCGGCGATGACCGCCTGACCAGTTGCCTGCGCGTGATCGGCACGAACGACGCGCTGTTGCTGACCGGTGACGCGGTATACGCGTTGCAGCCGGGCACCACGCCGTTCAACGCGCTGACTGCTCGCCCGTTGAAACTGTTCGTACTGGCCGAAGACGCCCAGGCCCGGGCGCTGGAGATTCCCGCCGCAGCCGAAGCCATTGATTACCCAGCCTTCGTCGAGCTGTCGATTCACTACGACAAGGTCAACAGCTGGTTATGAATTCAATGACCGTCGGCGCTCGCGCCATCGAATTGGACAAGGACGGTTTCCTGGTCGAACTGAGCGACTGGTCGAACGAGGTGGCCACCGCCCTCGCCGCCGCCGAAGACATCGAGCTGAGTCCAGACCACTGGGAAATCCTCGAATTGCTGCGCAGTTTCTACGCCGAATTCCAGCTGTCCCCGGCCACCCGCCCGCTGATCAAGTACACCGCGTTGAAGCTCGGCCCGGAAAAAGGCAACAGCCTGCACCTGAATAAACTGTTCAAAGGCACCCCTGCCAAACTCGCCGCGAAACTGGCGGGCCTGCCCAAACCGACGAATTGCTTATGACCGACTTTCCAGCGCTGACTCTCGAAACGCCCGCCGAACACCCGTTTGCCCAGTTCGTGCGCATCCTCGGCAAGGGCAAGCGTGGCGCCCGCGACCTGACCCGGGCTGAAGCGCGGGAAGCCATGGGCATGGTGCTCGACGACAAGGTCGAGGACACCCAGCTCGGTGCGTTCTTGATGCTGTTGCGGCACAAGGAAGAAAGCGCCGAGGAAATGGCCGGCTTCACCGAAGCCCTGCGTGAACGGTTGAACCCGCCAGCCCTGGCGGTAGACCTGGACTGGCCGACGTATGCCGGCAAGAAGCGTCACCTGCCGTGGTACTTGCTGGCGGCCAAATGCCTGGCGCAGAACGGTGTGCGCATCTTCATGCATGGCGCTGGCGCGCACACGGCCGGTCGGCTGTACAGCGAGCAATTGCTGGACGGGTTGAACATTCCGTTGTGCCGCGACTGGCAGCAGGTCGGCACGGCACTCGATAACGGTGGCCTGGCGTTCATGCCGCTGGTGGACTGGGCGCCGCAACTTCAGCGCATGATCGACCTGCGCAACACTTTGGGCCTGCGCTCGCCGATCCATTCCCTCACCCGGATCCTCAATCCGTTGGGCGCTCGTTGCGGCCTGCAAAGCATTTTCCACCCCGGTTACCAGGCGGTGCATCGCGATGCCAGCGGCTTGCTCGGCGACACGGCGATTGTGGTCAAGGGCGACGGTGGCGAAATCGAGATCAACCCGGACGCCGACAGCCACTTGTACGGCACCACCGGCGGCGAAAGCTGGGACGAGGAATGGCCGCAGTTGTCGAGCCAGCGCCACGTCAAACCCGCCGCGCTCGATCCCGAGCATTTGAAAGCCGTCTGGCGTGGTGATGTGGTCGACAGCTACCCGCAAATGGCCTTGATCTCGACCATGGCCCTCGCGCTGCGCGGCCTCGGTCAGACACGCGAACAGGCCTTCAAAACCGCCCAGCAGTATTGGGACGCTCGGGACAGATCGATTTAACCGATCATAACCCCCGAACCTTTGCGCTATTTTATCGAACCTATGCGAATAGACTCCTCTCCAACGCTTATCGGTTGAGGAGTCTTGAACATGGGTTTGTTAGTTGAAGGTCGCTGGCAGGACCAGTGGTATGAAAGCAGCAAGGACGGCGCGTTCCAGCGTGAACAGGCGCAACGTCGCAACTGGCTGACCGTCGACGGCAAGCCCGGCCCCACAGGTGTCGGTGGTTTTGCAGCCGAGGCCGGTCGTTATCATCTCTACGTGTCCCTCGCCTGTCCGTGGGCGCATCGCACGCTGATTTTGCGCAAACTCAAAGGCCTCGAAAGCCTCATCGACGTCTCGGTGGTCAGCTGGCTGATGCTGGAAAACGGCTGGACCTTCGACCAGAACCTCGGATCGACCGGCGACAAGCTCGATCATTTCGATTTCATGCACCAGCGCTACACCGCCGATACCGCCGATTACACTGGTCGTGTCACCGTGCCGGTGCTCTGGGACAAACAGCAGAATCGCATCGTCAACAATGAATCGGCGGAGATCATCCGCATGTTCAATGGCGCCTTTGACGACCTGACCGGCAATGACCTGGATTTCTATCCGGCGCCCCTGCGCGGTGAGATCGATGCGTTGAACGAGCGGATTTACCCGGCCGTGAACAACGGCGTTTACCGCGCCGGGTTTGCCACCTCACAGCAGGCGTATGAAGAAGCGTTCGATGATGTGTTTGCCGAACTGGATCGACTGGAGCAGCTGTTGGATGCCAATCGTTACCTGGCCGGTGAATACCTGACCGAAGCTGATATTCGGCTGTTCACCACGCTGATTCGCTTTGATGCGGTGTACCACGGCCACTTCAAGTGCAACCTGCGGCGGATCGCCGATTATCCGAATCTGTCGAACTGGCTGCGGGAGATGTATCAGTGGCCGGGGATTGCCGAGACGGTGGATTTCCAGCACATCAAAAATCACTACTACGGCAGCCACAAGACCATCAACCCGACCGGGGTTGTGCCGAAGGGGCCGGCGCAGGATTTCACCGCGGCTCATGATCGAGCGCGGTTGAGTGGGAAAGGGGTATGGCGCAGGGCCTGAGGTTTGTACCGTTTTTGAGGACCCCAATCGCTAGCAGGCTAGCTCCCACACTGGATTTGTGTCGTTCACAAATCCCCTGTGGGAGCTAGCCTGCTAGCGATTGGGGCGACTCAGTGTTCAGACTTGCGCCTGAGCCCCTTCAAACCACGCCAGTTTCTCGCGCAGTTGCACCACTTCCCCAACAATCACCAGCGTGGGCGCATGCACTTCATGCTCCGCCACCAGTCGAGGAAGATCAGCCAGCGTGCCGGTAAACACCCGCTGATTGACCGTGGTGCCCTGCTGGATCAACGCCGCCGGGGTGTCCGCCCCGCGACCGTGCTTGATCAACTGCTCGCAGATGATCGGCAAGCCCACCAACCCCATGTAAAACACCAGGGTTTGCGCCGGCGCGACCAGGTCGGCCCACGGCAAATCGGTGGAGCCGTCCTTCAAATGCCCGGTGACAAATCGCACCGACTGCGCGTAATCACGGTGAGTCAGCGGAATCCCGGCGTACGCCGCGCAACCGCTGGCGGCCGTGATACCCGGCACCACCTGGAACGGGATGCCATGGGCCGCCAGCTCTTCGATCTCTTCACCGCCGCGACCGAAGATGAACGGATCACCGCCCTTCAATCGCACGACCCGCTTGCCCTGCTTGGCCAGATCCACCAATTGCTGATTGATCTGGTCCTGAGGCACGGCGTGATCGGCGCGACGCTTGCCAACATAGACCCGCTCGGCATCGCGACGGCACAAATCGAGAATCGCCGGGGCGACCAGGCGGTCGTAGAGCACCACATCGGCTTGCTGCATCAGGCGCAAGGCACGGAAGGTCAGCAAGTCCGGATCACCTGGACCTGCGCCGACCAAATACACTTCACCCGTGGCGACCGGCGCTTCGCCATTGATCTTGGCGAGCATCAAGCGCTCGGCTTCGGTGCCTTGCCCGGCCAGTTGGCGGTCGGCAATCGGCCCCTGGAACACATCTTCCCAGAATGCCCGACGCTGCTGCACATCCGGGAACAGGCGTTTGACCTGGCTGCGAAAACGCGCCGCCAGACCGGCCAGTTGACCGTAGGTGGAAGGAATCCAGGTTTCCAGCTTGGCGCGGATCAGCCGCGCCAGCACCGGAGCATCGCCGCCGCTAGACACCGCGATAATCAAGGGGGAACGGTCGACGATCGCCGGGAAGATCACGCTGCACAAGGCCGGCGCATCCACCACGTTGACCGGCACGCAACGCCGATGGGCATCGGCGGAGACTTGCGCGTTCAGCGGTTCGTCATCGGTGGCGGCAATGATCAGCCCGCAACCATCCAGGTCCGCTTCGACGTAGCCACGCACCAGACACTCGCCACCGCTGCCGACAACCAGCTCGCGCAGTTGCGGTTCGATTTCAGGTGCAACCACCCGCAGCAGCGCACCGGCTTCGGCCAGCAGGCGGGATTTGCGCAAGGCAATCTCCCCGCCGCCGACGACCAACACACGACTGCCGCGAAGGTTATGAAACAGCGGCAGATAGTCCATTTAGCCGATGACCTCAAGGCCACCCATGTACGGCTTCAGCACTTCTGGCACACGGATCGAACCGTCGGCCTGCTGGTAATTTTCCAGCACTGCCACCAGCGTACGACCGACTGCCAGGCCCGAACCGTTGAGGGTGTGAACCAGTTCAGGCTTGCCGGTTTCCGGATTGCGGAAACGCGCTTGCATACGACGGGCCTGGAAGTCGCCGCAGTTGGAGCACGACGAGATCTCGCGGTACTTGTCCTGGCTCGGGATCCACACTTCCAGATCGTAAGTCTTGACCGCGCTGAAGCCCATGTCGCCGGTGCACAGGGCAATCGTGCGATAAGGCAGTTCCAGCAGTTGCAGGACTTTTTCAGCGTTGGCGGTCAGGCCTTCCAGTGCTTCCATCGACGTCGACGGCTCAACGATCTGCACCATCTCAACCTTGTCGAACTGGTGCTGGCGGATCATGCCGCGGGTGTCACGGCCCGACGCACCGGCTTCACTGCGGAAGCACGGCGTGTGAGCAACGAACTTGATCGGCAACAGTTTAGAATCGACGATCTCGCCGGCGACGATGTTGGTCAGCGACACTTCAGCGGTCGGGATCAGGTACAGATCCGCTTCGCCTTCACGGCTGATCTTGAACAGGTCTTCTTCGAACTTCGGCAGCTGACCAGTGCCTTGCAGTGCTGGCGCCTGGACCAGATACGGCGTGTAAGCCTCTTCGTAACCGTGTTCGCTGGTGTGCAGGTTGATCATGAACTGCGCCAGGGCGCGGTGCATACGGGCGATCGGGCCGCGCAACAAGGCGAAACGGGCGCCAGACAGCTTGGCGGCGGTTTCGAAGTCCAGCCAGCCGAACTTCTCGCCCAGGGCCACGTGATCCTGAACCGGAAAATCGAAAGCGGTCGGGGTGCCCCAGCGGCGCACTTCGACGTTGCCGTCTTCGTCATCACCGATCGGCACGGATTCGTGCGGCAGGTTCGGGATACCGAGCAGGATCGAATCCAGATCGGTCTGGATCGCGTCCAGCTCGACTTTACCGGCGCTCAATTCGTTCGCCATGCGCTCGACGTCGGCCATCAGCGGCGCGATGTCTTCGCCGCGCTGCTTGGCCTGACCGATGGATTTTGAGCGCGCATTACGTTCAGCCTGCAGTGCTTCGGTGCGGGTCTGGACGGTCTTGCGCTGTTCTTCCAGCGCTTCGATGCGCGCAACATCCAGCGTGTAGCCACGGGATGCCAGGCGGTCCGCTACGTCCTGAAGGTTGCTACGTAACAGTTTGGAATCGAGCATATCGGTCTCTCGTTATCAAAGTTTGGTCAAGGACAGGCCAGCCCAGGTGGCGAGCAGCCCGCCGAATACGCTGATGGCAGCATAGCCCAGGGCCAGCGGCATTTGCCCGGTTTCGAGCAGGCGCACCGTATCCAGTGAAAAGGATGAAAAAGTCGTCAGCCCCCCGAGGAAGCCGACCATCAACCCGGCGCGCACCTCGATCGGCACCTCCGGGCGTAACAAAAACAGACCGTATAGAACGCCGATCAGCAAACAGCCGACGATATTAACGGCCAGCGTTGCGGTATAGAAGTGCCGCGGCCAATTAGCGTTGACCCAATTACCGGTGGCAAAGCGCAACAATGTTCCGGCGACACCGCCGACGGAGACCGCAATGACTAAAGGAATCACTTATTTTCTCCGCTGCCGGGGGCTTAGACGGTCAAGTTGTGCGAGGTGATTGAGCTTTTCGCCGATTTTCAGCTCCAGGCCACGGGGCACGGGCTGATAGAACGGTTGCGGCTCGAGTTCTTCCGGGAAATAGTCTTCGCCGGCGGCATAAGCATCCGGCTCATCGTGGGCATAACGGTATTCATCGCCGTAACCCAATTGCTTCATCAGTTTGGTCGGCGCGTTGCGCAGGTGCAGCGGCACTTCAAGCGAACCGTGTTCGGTGGCGCTGCGCATGGCGGCCTTGAAGCCCATGTACACCGCGTTGCTTTTCGGCGCGCAAGCCAGATAGGTTATGGCCTGGGCCACCGCCAATTCACCTTCGGGGCTGCCGAGGCGTTCCTGCACTTCCCACGCCGCCAGGCACAGGCTCAGGGCACGCGGGTCGGCATTGCCGATATCTTCGCTGGCCATGCGCACCACGCGCCGGGCCAGGTACAGCGGATCGCAACCGCCGTCGATCATGCGCGCGAACCAGTACAGCGCACCGTCGGGATTGGAGCCGCGCACCGATTTATGCAGCGCGGAAATCTGGTCGTAGAACGCTTCGCCGCCCTTGTCGAAACGCCGACGGGTATCCCCGAGCAGACTTTGCAGCAGATCGACACCGATCTCGCTGTTGTCTTCGGCCAGGTCGGAAGCGTTTTCCAACAGGTTGAGCAGGCGCCGACCATCACCATCGGCGGCGGACAACAGCATCTGGAAGCCTTCATCGCTGAGGGTCAGTTGCCGCTTGCCCAAGCCACGCTCTTCGGTCAACGCCCGACTCACCAGTTTGCGCAGGGCCGATTCGTCGAGGCTTTTGAGCACGTAGACGCGTGCCCGGGAGAGCAACGCGTTGTTGAGTTCGAACGAGGGATTTTCCGTGGTCGCGCCGATGAAAATCAGTGTGCCGTCTTCGACGTACGGCAGGAATGCATCCTGCTGCGACTTGTTGAAGCGATGCACCTCATCGACGAACAGGATGGTTCGCTTGCCGTACTGGCCGGCCTGCTGCTTGGCGATCTCCACCGCCTGACGGATTTCCTTAACGCCGGCCAGCACCGCCGAGACCGTTTCGAAGTGCGCATCCGAGACTTCCGCAAGCAACCGCGCCAAGGTGGTCTTGCCCACGCCCGGCGGCCCCCAGAAGATCATCGAGTGCAAGGCACCCTGCTCCAGCGCTTCGCGCAAAGGCTTGCCGCGAGCGAGCAGGTGTTCCTGACCGACGTACTCGTCCAGATTGGCTGCGCGCAGGCGTGCTGCCAATGGTTGAGCTATCGGGGCGCTGCGAAACAGGTCCATCACGTGCGGTTGAAACCTCGCTTTATTACGCAGTTCTCAAGTCTGGCGAAATCCTGTGGCGAGGGAGCTTGCTCCCGCTGGACTGCGCAGCAGTCCCATTTTGGGGGGCGCTTCGCGCCCCAGCGGGAGCAAGCTCCCTCGCCACACAAGCCCGCTCCCACAGGTTTTGCGTTTTACTCTTGGATGACGTCCGCGCCTTTAGGGATGTCGAACTTGAACTTGGAGGCCGGGATCGGCTCGTTGGCCTTCACGCCGGTGAACAGGATGTTGGTGCGCTGACCGACGCTGTCGATCATCTGCATGTCATTGACCAGGCCGTTGCGGAACGACAGACGCAAGCTGTCGAACAGGGTGTCCTTGGTTTTCGGCTTCAAGGTGAAATCGATCACGCCGCCGGCTTCCTTGGCGCTGATGTCGAAGCTCTGGCTGATCTTGGACACGTCACCGGACAACAACAGTGCCGGCGTCTGGGTCAGACGCTGGTCGAGGTTCTTGATGGTGGCCTGCTCCAGGTCCGGATCCCACAACGTTACCTTCTTGCCGTCGGAAACCATCGTCTGTTCGGCTGGCGCGTTGGTGTGCCAGTAGAACAAGCCAGGACGCTGCAAGGACATTTCACCCGCGGTTTCCTGCAACTGGGTGCCGCTGCCGTCCAGCGTCAGCTGAGAGAAACGCGCAGTCAGGGTCTGGGATTTTTCGAGCAGTTGGGTCAGACGCGCCACGTCCTTGTCATCGGCGTGGGCCGAGAGCGTGGTCAAAGCCAGTACCGGCAGCAACAGCATGCGGATAAGACGCATGGGAGTCCTCATAACATTCGTGGGAGTTCGGGTGGCGCATCTCTGCGCCATCCTTTCAAAATCAAATCAGTCGCGTACCGGGCCAGGCGCCAGGACTTCACGCGAACCGTTGGTATTCATGGACGTCACGACCCCGGCCATTTCCATGGCTTCGATCATGCGCGCAGCGCGGTTGTAGCCGATTTTCAGCTTGCGCTGAACCGCAGAGATGGACGCACGACGGCTTTCCAGGACGAACTGCACCGCTTCGTCATAAAGCGCATCGGATTCGCTGTCTTCGTCGCCACCGCCACTGCCGCCGTCGAAACCGCTACCGGCCTCTTCAACACCGGCCAGGATTTCGTCGTTGTACTCCGGCGCGCCACGCAGTTTCCAGGCTTCAACCACCCGGTGAACCTCGTCATCGGACACGAACGCACCATGGACACGAATCGGCAGGCTGGTGCCCGGCGGCATGTAGAGCATGTCACCGTGGCCCAGCAGTTGCTCGGCGCCGCCCTGGTCGATGATGGTCCGGGAGTCGATCTTGCTCGACACCTGGAACGCCATACGCGTCGGGATGTTGGCCTTGATCAGACCGGTGATCACGTCCACCGACGGACGCTGGGTCGCGAGGATCAAGTGGATACCGGCCGCACGGGCCTTCTGGGCGATACGGGCGATCAGTTCTTCAACCTTCTTGCCGACGATCATCATCATGTCGGCGAATTCGTCGACCACCACGACGATGGTCGGCAGCTTGGTCAGCAGCGGCGCTTCGTCGTGGATGCTTTCGCGTTTGTACAAAGGGTCGGTCAGCGGCGTGCCGGCGTCCTGGGCTTCCTTGACCTTGGCGTTGAAGCCCGACAGGTTTCGTACGCCCATCTTCGCCATCAGTTTGTAGCGACGCTCCATCTCCGCCACGCTCCAACGCAGCGCGTTGGCCGCGTCCTTCATGTCGGTCACGACCGGGCACAGCAGGTGCGGAATGCCTTCGTAGATCGACAGCTCGAGCATTTTCGGGTCGATCATGATCAGCTTGGCGTCTTCCGGGCCGGACTTGAACAGGATCGACAGGATCATCGCATTCACACCCACCGACTTACCGGAACCGGTCGTACCGGCCACCAGCAAGTGCGGCATTTTCGCCAGGTCGGTGATGACCGGCTTGCCGCCGATGTCGTGGCCCAGGGCCAGGGTGACCGGCGACTTGAAGTTGTCGTACTCAGGCGTCGACAGCACTTCGGAGAAACGCACGATCTGGCGGTCCTCGTTGGGAATCTCGATACCGACGGTGGTCTTGCCCGGAATCACTTCCACCACACGAACGCTGGTCACGGCCAGGGATCGCGCCAAGTCTTTCGCCAGGTTGGAGATGCGGCTGACTTTGACGCCGGCGGCCGGCTGGATTTCGTAACGGGTAATGACCGGGCCCGGATGGATCGAATCCACCGAGACTTCGACGCCGAATTCCTTGAGCTTGATTTCCAGCAAGTGGCCGACGGCGGCCAGCGACTCTGGCGAATAATTGAGTTGTTTCTTTTCGGCCGGGTCGAGAATCGAGATCGGCGGCAAGGTGCCTTCGACGGCGCTGTCAACGAACAACGGCGCCTGCTTCTCTTTCTCTACGCGCTTGCTCGGCGCTGCCGGCTTGGGCGGCGCAGGTGCGATGACAGGCGGCACCTGCTTTTCGCGGTCCGACATGTGCTTGCTCAGGGCCTGCTCACGTTCGATCAGGCGTTCCTTGACCTTGGCTTGCTCGCGTTTGTCGGTCACCGTCGGGGCGACCACGTCATGCACGCGATCGTCGACTTCACGCAACTGCGCAACCAGCTGTTTGCGCTCGACACGGGCGGCCCACCAGCGATTGGCCGCGCCCTGGAACAGTTCGAACAGGTCGAGGGTGATCTTGCCGGTGACGTCCATCACCTTGAACCACGACAGGTCGGTGAATACGGTCAGGCCGAACAGGAACAGTGCGATGAACAACAGCGTGCTGCCCTGGATGTTCAGCGCGTTCCTGGCCAGGTCGCCAAGGCTTTCGCCCAACGCGCCGCCAGCACCGGCCGGCAGACCGGTGGCCGCATGGAAATGGATATGCGCCAAAGCGGCGCCCGACAGCACCAGAAACACCAGGCCGATCAGGCGCCAGGAGAACAGCCAGCCGCTCCACTGCCACTGTTCGTGGCGCTGACGGAAGATCTGATAGGCCTTGATCGCCAGCAACAGCGGGAAGATGTAGGCGAAGTAACCCAGCACCATGAACAGGATGTCGGCGCTGTAGGAGCCGACCGGTCCGCCGAAGTTCTGCACGTCGTCGATCTTGCTGTTATGGCTCCAGCCTGGATCGTCCTTGCCATAGGTCAACAAGGCCATCATCAGGAACAGGCACAAGCCGCCGATGGCGATCAATGCACCTTCCTTGAGCCGGTAGTGCAAATGCTGGCGCCAAAGTGGAACGACGGCTGGTTTAGGTGCTGCGGTGGATTTCTTCAAAACGCTTCTTTTCCTGCGCCTGTGGCGCGTCCATCTGTTGAATGACTATAAAAACTGCCCAATCCAGGCAGGTAAAAAAGTTAACACGCACAACTGGGACTACTTTTAACACTGCACCCCGGTTTTTATAAACACGGCACGCACAGCTTATTTTGTTACAACCACTGTTACAGACGGCATTGTACGGGTTTGTTCGCCCGATGCCATGCTTGAAGCCCTTCGGTGTAGCATAGCCAGCAGCACGTTACGCGCGGTTCAATTTGAGCATGCATTCTCTTTTGTGACAAAGGCTTATGAGGTGTTTTTATGAGCGAACCGAAGCATTCCCGCCTGATCATTCTGGGTTCCGGCCCTGCCGGATACAGCGCAGCCGTTTATGCCGCCCGCGCCAACCTCAAACCCGTTGTCATCACCGGCATACAGGCAGGTGGCCAGCTGACCACCACCGTTGAAGTCGACAACTGGCCTGGCGACGTCGAAGGCCTCACCGGTCCGGTGCTGATGGAACGCATGCAAAAACACGCCGAGCGCTTTGCCACCGAGATCGTTTACGACCACATCCACACCGCCAAGTTGCAGCAACGGCCGTTCGAGCTGATCGGTGATGGCGACACTTACACCTGCGACGCCCTGATTATCGCGACCGGCGCTTCAGCGCAGTACCTGGGGCTGCCATCGGAAGAAACCTTTGCCGGCCGTGGGGTTTCAGCCTGCGCCACCTGCGACGGGTTCTTTTATCGCAATCATGTGGTCGCGGTTGTCGGCGGTGGCAACACAGCGGTTGAAGAGGCGCTGTACCTGTCGAACATCGCCAAGGAAGTCCACTTGATTCACCGGCGCGACAAGTTGCGCTCGGAGAAGATTCTCCAGGACAAGCTCTTCGAAAAAGCCGCCAACGGCAATATCCGCCTGCACTGGAATCAGAATCTCGATGAAGTATTGGGTGATGCCAGCGGCGTGACCGGCGCCCGTCTGCGCGACAGTCATACTGGCGAAACCAGTGAATTGGCGGTGGCTGGTGTGTTCATCGCCATCGGTCACAAGCCCAATACCGACCTGTTCGAGGGCCAGCTGAAAATGCGTGACGGTTATCTGCTGGTCAGGGGTGGCAGCGAAGGCGATGCCACGGCCACCGAGATCCCGGGGGTGTTCGCCGCCGGCGACGTGGCCGACCACGTTTACCGCCAGGCCGTGACCTCCGCCGGGGCTGGCTGCATGGCCGCGCTGGACGCCGAGAAATACCTCGACGACATCCCCACCGTTTGACGGCACACTTTACGGCGGGCCCTCCAGCCCGCCACCGCCCTCCCCTTCTGCAAGCCCGGATGCCATGCTGACTTGGTTACAACGCAACACCCTGAGCTTCCCTCCGCTGGAAAAAGCCATGCGCGACCCCAACGGATTGTTGGCCGCGGGTGGCGATCTGTCCGCCGATCGCCTGATTCAGGCTTATCGCCACGGCTGCTTTCCATGGTTCTCGGAAGGCCAGCCGATCCTTTGGTGGTCGCCCGATCCGCGCACCGTTCTTTTTCCCGACGAACTGCATGTCTCGCGCAGCCTGAATAAATTGCTGCGCCAGCAACGCTATCAAGTGACCTTTGATCAGGATTTTGCCTCGGTGATCAGCGCCTGCGCCGCACCCCGGGAGTATGCCGACGGCACCTGGATCACTGACGCGATGCAGACGGCTTACCTCGAACTGCACAAGCGTGGCTACGCGCATTCCGTGGAGGTTTGGGATGATGGCGTGCTGGTCGGCGGGCTCTATGGCCTGGCGATGGGTCAGCTGTTCTTCGGCGAATCGATGTTCAGCCGCGCTGATAATGCCTCGAAATATGGCTTTGCCACTCTGGTGCGACATCTGAAAGATTCAGGTTTTGTGCTAATCGACTGCCAGATGCCGACCGACCATCTGCACAGTCTCGGCGCCCGAGCGATTCCTAGACGCGATTTCGCCAACTTCCTCGCGCAGCATCTGGATCAACCCAGCCGCGCCACCTGGGTTTGCTGAGCGACTTTTGCGCGCGTGGCTTACACTTAATCCAAAGCTTATTCCCGAGGGTTGATCATGACCGAGTTGGCGCGTTTGAAGTTTTATGCCACTCAGCCCCACTCTTGCAGTTATCTGCCCGAGGAGCAGGCCACGACGCTGTTCCTCGACCCTAGTCAGCCCATGGATGTGCATGTCTACGCAGACCTGTCTGAGATGGGTTTTCGTCGCAGCGGCGATCATCTCTACCGGCCTCATTGCCAGAATTGCAATGCGTGCGTCCCGGCGCGCATCCCTGTGGCGCAATTTGCACCCAACCGTCAGCAGAAACGCATCTTCAAACGCAACGCCGACCTGCAAGTGCGCCCGGCCCGGCCGACATTCAGCGAAGAGTATTTCGATCTCTATCAGCGCTACATCGAACAGCGTCACGCCGATGGCGACATGTACCCACCGAGTCGCGACCAGTTTTCGACGTTCCTGGTACGTGACCTGCCGTTCTCGCGTTTTTACGAATTTCGTCTCGAAGGCCGACTGCTGGCGGTGGCCGTGACCGACTTGCTGCCGAACGGTCTATCGGCGGTCTACACCTTCTACGAACCCGATGAAGAACGCCGCAGCCTGGGTCGCTACGCGATCCTCTGGCAAATCGCCGAGGCCCAGCGCCTCGGGCTGGAAGCCGTCTACCTCGGCTACTGGATCAAAAACTGCAAAAAGATGAGCTACAAGACGCAATATCGGCCTATCGAACTGCTGATTAATCAGCGCTGGGTCATCCTGAACTAGAACCCCTTGGCTTAAACCCCATTTTTCGGGCACAATGCACGCCGCTTTTGCCTGGCGCAGTTGCACCGGGCCATTCATTGGACACCGAGGGCTTTACTGCATGTCGAAAGAAGACAGCTTCGAAATGGAAGGCACTGTCGTCGACACCCTGCCCAACACCATGTTTCGTGTGGAGTTGGAAAATGGGCACGTCGTAACCGCGCATATCTCCGGCAAGATGCGCAAGAACTACATTCGTATTCTTACCGGTGACAAAGTGCGCGTCGAGCTGACGCCCTATGACTTGAGCAAAGGGCGCATCACTTACCGCGCTCGCTAATCAAGTCAATACAAAACGCCCGGTTTATGCCGGGCGTTTTTGTTTGTCTGCGATTTGATGGATCAACTCTGCCCCCTGTGGGAGCGAGCCTGCTCGCGATAGCGGTGGATCAGCTTGCATTGATGTTGAATGTGCGGGCCTCATCGCGAGCAGGCTCGCTCCCACAGGGTGCGGTGTACAAACCCCAGACAGCAAAAAGGCGCCTCTCGGCGCCTTTTGCTTTGTTGCGGTTAACGTCAGGCCATTTCAGCCGTGGTTTCGAACTCGAAGGTCAGCTCGCCGTCCTTGAGGTCGATGTGCACCACGCCGCCATGGTCGGCCAGTTCGCCGAAGAGGATCTCTTCCGCCAGCGGACGCTTGATCTTGTCCTGGATCAAACGCGCCATTGGTCGAGCACCCATCGCCGAGTCGTAGCCACCGGCTGCCAGCCAGCTTCGCGCTGCGTCGGTCACTTCCAGCTGCACCCGCTTGTCTTCCAGCTGCGCCTGAAGCTCAGTAAGGAACTTGTCCACCACGCTTTTGATGACCTCATGACTGAGGCGACCAAACTGGATAATGGTGTCCAGACGGTTGCGGAACTCCGGCGTGAAGCTCTTCTTGATCACTTCCATCGCATCAGACGAGTGGTCCTGATGGGTGAAACCGATCGAAGCGCGAGCAGCTGTTTCGGCACCGGCGTTGGTCGTCATGATAACGATCACGTTACGGAAATCCGCCTTGCGCCCGTTGTTATCGGTCAGCGTACCGTGGTCCATGACCTGCAGCAGCAGGTTGAAGACTTCCGGATGCGCCTTCTCGATCTCATCGAGCAACAGCACGCAGTGAGGCTGCTTGGTGATGGCTTCGGTCAGCAGACCGCCCTGATCGAACCCGACGTAGCCTGGAGGCGCACCGATCAGACGCGATACGGTGTGGCGCTCCATGTACTCGGACATGTCGAAACGAACCAGCTCGATGCCCAACGCCTTGGCCAGCTGACGTGCCGCTTCGGTTTTACCGACACCGGTAGGACCGGCGAACAGGAACGAACCGACAGGCTTGTCAGGCGACTTGAGGCCGGCACGGGACAGTTTGATCGCGGTCGACAGCGAGTCGATCGCGGCATCCTGGCCAAATACGGTCAGCTTCAGGTCACGCTCAAGGTTACGCAGCAGCTCTTTGTCGGAGCTGGTGACGTGCTTAGGTGGAATCCGCGCGATTTTCGCAACGATGTCCTCGACCTGAGGAACTTCGATGCGTTTCACGCGTTTCTCGATTGGCTGCAGACGCTGATAGGCGCCGGCCTCGTCGATGACGTCGATGGCCTTGTCCGGCATGTGCCGGTCATTGATGTAGCGCGACGCCAGTTCAGCGGCGGCACGCAACGCTTCATCGCTGTATTCGATGTTGTGGTGCGCTTCGAAACGACCTTTCAGGCCGCGCAGGATGCCAATGGTGTCTTCCACCGAAGGCTCCGACACGTCGACCTTCTGGAAGCGCCGGGCCAAGGCACGGTCCTTCTCGAAGATCCCGCGGAATTCCTGGAACGTGGTCGATCCGATGCAACGAATATCGCCCGACGACAGCAGCGGCTTGAGCAGGTTCGAGGCATCCATGACGCCACCGGACGCAGCACCCGCACCGATAATGGTGTGGATTTCGTCGATGAACAGGATCGCCTGCGGACGTTTTTTCAGCTCATTGAGCAGCGCCTTGAAGCGCTTCTCGAAATCGCCACGGTATTTGGTCCCGGCCAGCAAGGCGCCCAAGTCGAGGGAATACACCACGCTGTTGGCCAGCAAGTCCGGCACCTGGTTGTCGACAATGCGTTTGGCCAGGCCTTCGGCAATCGCGGTTTTACCCACGCCCGCCTCGCCCACCAGCAGCGGATTGTTTTTGCGACGACGCGCCAGGATCTGCGCGACGCGCTCGACTTCCAGCTCACGGCCGACCAACGGATCGATACGACCCTGGCGCGCGAGTTCGTTGAGGTTGCTGGCATAAGCATCCAGAGGATTGCCTGAAGAAGAAGACTCACCGCCCTCGTCGTCCTGCATATCTTGCTCACCTTCAGAGTGATCGCCATGCCCAGGCACTTTGGAAATGCCATGGGCGATGTAGTTGACGACATCAATGCGCGCAACGCTCTGCTGTTTCAGCAGGAACACTGCCTGACTCTCTTGCTCACTGAAGATGGCGACCAGCACGTTAGCGCCAGTCACTTCGCGCTTGCCCGAGCTCTGTACGTGGAAAACAGCACGTTGCAGTACACGCTGGAAGCCCAGGGTTGGCTGGGTTTCGCGATCCTCGTCATGGACAGGGATCAATGGCGTGGTGGAGTCGATGAACTCCTGCAGATCGTGCTTGAGTTTGTCGAGGTTTGCGCCGCAGGCACGCAAAACGGTGGCGGCAGCCTCATTGTCCAATAGGGCCAGCAGGAGGTGTTCGACGGTCATGAATTCATGACGCTTCGATCTAGCCTCCTTGAAGGCAAGATTGAGGGTGACTTCGAGCTCGCGGTTTAACATAGCTTCACCTCATACCCAAGTGGTCGGCGATTAACCGTCCTTCTCGATTTCACAGAGTAGCGGATGCTGGCTTTCCCTGGCGTACTGGTTGACCTGCATGGCCTTAGTCTCGGCGATGTCGCGGGTAAACACTCCACATACTGCCCGTCCTTCTGTGTGGACGGCCAGCATGACCTTGGTCGCCAGCTCCCGATTCAGGTTAAAAAACACCTCGAGCACTTCGACGACGAAATCCATCGGTGTGTAGTCATCGTTGAACAAAACCACCTTGTACATCGGCGGCGCCTGTAAAGCAGGCTTTGCCTCCTGAACAGCAATGCCTGCGGAATCGTCGTCGTGGGGCTCCGGGTGATCTTTTTGGAGAGCCGGGCGATCCTGATTGAATGTTAGTCGAATCTGGCTGATTGCATGCATGGAAAGAAAGGTTCGTCAGTTGTTCAAATACAGTGGTGGGGGCGGCTATGGACGATTTCAACTCCGACCGCCCGGTCACCTTGACTATCGGCAAAACGGTGTTACAACCAATAGAGCCCACAGTGGGTAAAAAAGGTCCGCGGAGTCAATCTTATTTAAAGATCTGACTGCGGATGTACTGGATGATACTCCAGTGATGGAGTCTGTTGCAGAGGGATATGGGTATGTCAGTCGGTAAGGTGAAATGGTTCAACAATGCCAAGGGGTTCGGTTTCATTAACACCGATGCCAGAGAAGGTCGTGACGAGGACGGTGGTCTTATTGATTTCTTTGCCCACTACTCGGCCATCGATATGAACGGGTACAGGACACTGAAGGCCGGGCAAATCGTAAGTTTCGAGATCATCCAGGGCCCCAAAGGGCTGCACGCGGTAAACATTACAACCGCCCCTGTCGAGAATGAAAAGGCTGCCCCTGCCATCCAGCAGGAGAAAGTGTCGAGCTGAAGCTCCCCGTCATCCAGTCAAAAAAAAACCGCCCGAGGGCGGTTTTTTTATGCCGATTCGCTTACATATGCGAGATGAGCGCATCACCAAACGCCGAAGAAGACAGCAGTTTCGCGCCCTCCATCAGACGTTCGAAGTCATAGGTCACGGTCTTGGCGGAAATCGCGCCGTTGGTGCCCTTGATGATCAGATCAGCCGCTTCGGTCCAGCCCATGTGGCGCAGCATCATCTCCGCGGACAGGATCAGCGAGCCCGGGTTGACCTGGTCCTTGCCGGCGTACTTCGGCGCAGTACCGTGGGTCGCTTCGAACATGGCAATGGTGTCGGACAGGTTGGCACCCGGTGCGATACCGATACCACCCACTTCCGCCGCCAGGGCGTCAGAGAGATAGTCGCCGTTCAGGTTCAGGGTCGCGATCACATCGTATTCGGCCGGGCGCAGCAGGATCTGCTGGAGCATGGCGTCGGCGATGGCATCCTTGACGATAACGTTCTTGCCGGTTTTCGGGTTTTTGAACTGCATCCACGGACCGCCGTCGAGCAGGGTCGCGCCGAATTCTTCAGCGGCCACTTCGTAGGCCCATTCCTTGAAGGCACCTTCGGTGAACTTCATGATGTTGCCTTTGTGCACGATGGTCAGCGAGTCGCGGTCGTTGTCGACTACATACTGCAGCGCTTTTCGCGCCAGACGCTTGGTGCCTTGCAGCGAAACCGGCTTGATGCCGATACCGCAGTTTTCGTCGAAACGGATCTTGGTGACGCCCATTTCATCTTTAAGGAACTTGATGACCTTGGTCGCTTCCGGCGAACCTGCCTTCCACTCGATACCGGCGTAGATGTCTTCCGAGTTCTCACGGAAGATCGTCATGTCGACGTCGCCTGGCTTCTTGACCGGGCTAGGCACGCCTTCGAACCAGCGCACCGGGCGCAGGCAGACATACAGGTCGAGTTGTTGACGCAGGGCCACGTTCAGGGAACGGATGCCGCCACCGACCGGGGTGGTCAGAGGGCCCTTGATGGAAACCACGTAATCTTTAACTGCGTCCAGGGTTTCCTGAGGTAGCCAGGTGTCCTGATCGTAAACCTGAGTCGCTTTCTCCCCGGCGTAGACTTCCATCCAGGAAATTTTGCGCTCGCCGCCGTAAGCCTTCTTAACAGCAGCATCGACAACCTTGATCATGACCGGGCTGATATCAACGCCGATACCATCGCCTTCGATGAAGGGGATGATCGGGTTGTTAGGAACATTGAGAGAATGGTCCGCGTTGACGGTGATTTTGTCGCCGACTGCTGGAACCTGAATCTTCTTGTATCCCATGCTGAACTCCATTGTTTGGATTGAACATCTGGCTTCGTTCGAGCGTACCCCAGTTAAATCGGCACGCAAACCCTATGTTCCAACCATCTGCCGCAAAGCTGCACAGTTCGCGACGTACAAGCCTGAAAGCAAAGGGAAAAGCGCCAAACTCAAGCACGGTGCAAGACTCTACGCCCCACTCGCCCCTGCGACCTTTAGACCAATGGACGAGAATCGTTACGTATGAACCATCGGCAGATTGCCAGCTACCTATGTATAATGCCGCCCGCTGACCACAGAGTCACGACGGCCAACCTTTCCTGCAACTGAATAAGTAGCCGAGACTTGGGCCTGAAAAAGCAGGGTTGTTACCGCAACCCACCCGCTTGACGCTCGACTGATGCACCCAACATCACCGCGCACAAATCTCGACATTCGGCTCATGGACGACTTTGAACGAACGCGCTTACCCGGCGCCCCTCGAGTTTTTCTGCGCACGCTTTAGCAAAGAAGAGAGAGTTAATCCGAATATGCCCACCCGCTCGAAGATCATCTATACCTTCACCGACGAAGCTCCCGCCCTCGCCACCTATTCACTGTTGCCTATCGTAGAGGCCTTCACCGCCTCCGCTGATATCGCCGTGGAAACTCGCGATATCTCTCTTGCAGGGCGCATCCTGGCCAGCTTCCCCGAGCAATTGGGTGACAAAGCCGTAGCCGATCACCTCGCCGAACTAGGCGACCTGGCCGTTACGCCTGAAGCCAACATCATCAAGCTGCCGAACATCAGCGCCTCGGTTCCGCAACTGCAAGCCGCGATCAAAGAGCTGCAAGCCCAGGGCTTCGCTCTGCCGGACTACCCGGAAACCGTGACCAGCGACGCCGACAAGCTCGCCAAGTCGCGCTACGACAAGATCAAGGGCAGCGCCGTAAACCCGGTTCTGCGCGAAGGCAACTCCGATCGTCGCGCGCCGCTGTCGGTCAAGAATTACGCGCGCAAGCACCCGCACAAAATGGGCGCCTGGGCTGCGGACTCCAAGTCCCACGTCGCGCACATGAGCACCGGCGATTTCTACGGCAGCGAAAAAGCTGCCCTGATCGACGCCGCTGACGCCGTCAAAATCGAACTGATCGCTCAAGACGGCACCACCACCGTCCTGAAAGAAAAAACTACCGTGCAAGCCGGTGAGATCCTCGATTGCGCGGTCATGAGCAAAAACGCTCTGCGCAGCTTCATCGCTGCCGAAATCGAAGACGCCAAGCAAAAAGGCGTGCTGCTGTCGGTTCACTTGAAAGCCACCATGATGAAGGTCTCCGACCCGATCATGTTCGGCCAGATCGTTGCCGAGTTCTATAAAGACGCACTGGCCAAGCACGCTGACGTGCTGGCACAGATCGGCTTCAACCTGAACAACGGCATCGGCGACCTGTACGCTCGCATCAAGGCTTTGCCGGCTGAACAGCAAGCGCAGATCGAAGCAGACATCCAGGCGGTCTACGCCGTTCGTCCGTCGTTGGCCATGGTCAACTCCGACAAAGGCATCACCAACCTGCACGTGCCGAGCGACGTGATCGTCGACGCCTCGATGCCGGCCATGATCCGTGACTCCGGCAAAATGTGGGGCACTGACGGTCAGCTGCACGACACCAAGGCTGTGATCCCGGATCGCTGCTACGCGACCATCTACCAAGCGGTCATCGAAGACTGCAAGGTAAACGGTGCTTTCGATCCGACCACCATGGGCAGCGTGCCAAACGTTGGCCTGATGGCGAAGAAGGCCGAAGAGTACGGCTCGCACGACAAGACTTTCCAGATCAAGGCCAACGGCGTCGTTCGGGTTTCCGATGGCGCTGGCCGCACCTTGCTGGAGCAGTCGGTTGAAGCCGGCGACATCTTCCGCATGTGCCAGACCAAAGACGCGCCGATCCAGGACTGGGTCAAACTGGCCGTCAACCGTGCCCGTGCAAGCGCAACCCCGGCTATTTTCTGGCTGGACCCGATGCGCGCCCACGACGGCGTGGTGATCGAGAAAGTTCAGGCTTACCTGAAGGATCACGACACTGCCGGTCTGGACATCCAGATCATGGCGCCTGTCGACGCGATGAAGTTCACCCTGGACCGCACTCGCGAAGGCAAGGACACCATCTCGGTGACCGGCAACGTACTGCGCGACTACCTGACTGACCTGTTCCCGATCATGGAACTGGGCACCAGCGCCAAGATGCTGTCGATCGTTCCGCTGATGAATGGCGGTGGCCTGTTCGAAACCGGCGCCGGCGGTTCGGCACCGAAGCACGTTCAGCAGCTGCTGGAAGAGAACTTCCTGCGCTGGGATTCCCTGGGCGAATTCCTGGCCCTGGCCGCTTCCCTCGAGCATCTGGGTGTTACTTATAACAACCCGAAAGCGCTGGTTCTGGCCAAGACTCTGGATCAGGCCACTGGCCAGTTCCTGGACAACAACAAGTCGCCATCGCGCAAAGTCGGCAACATCGACAACCGCGGCAGCCACTTCTACCTGGCGCTGTACTGGGCTCAAGCCCTGGCGGCCCAGACCGAAGACACCGCACTGCAAGCGCAGTTCGGCCAACTGGCCAAGACCCTGACCGAGAACGAAGCAACCATCGTTGCCGAGCTCAACGCCGTTCAGGGCAAGCCAGTGGACATCGGCGGTTACTACCACGCCAATGCCGAGCTGATCAGCAAGGCCATGCGCCCGAGCAACACTTTCAACGTCGCGATCGCTGCGCTGGTTTAAGGTTGCAAGGATGCAAAGAAGCCCCGGCCTAGTGCCGGGGTTTCTGTTTCTGACCTCACCACAGAACCCATGTGGGAGCGGGCTTGCTCGCGAATACGGTTTAACATTCAACATTTCCATTGACTGACCCACCGCTTTCCCGAGCAAGCCCGCTCCCACAGGGTCCGTGTTTCACTATTCGAATATGAGGATGCCTCATGGACTGGAAACCCCACATCACCGTCGCCACCATCGTCGAAGACAACGGCCGCTTCCTGATGGTCGAAGAATCCAAGCACGGACGAACGGTGCTCAATCAACCCGCCGGCCACCTCGACCCGGACGAAACCCTGATCGAAGCCGCCGTGCGCGAAACCCTGGAAGAAACCGGCTGGGACGTCGAACCGACAGGCGTGGTGGGCATTTATCTCTATACCGCCCCGAGCAACGGCGTGACCTACCAACGGGTCTGTTTCACCGCGAAACCGCTCAAACATCACCCCGACTATCAAATGGATGACGGCATCATCGGCGCAAAATGGCTGACGCGTGACGAATTGCTGGCACAGCGCGCAAACTGGCGCAGTGAGCTGATCATCCGCTGTATCGATGATTATCTGGGAGGCTTTCACTTCGGTCTCGAACTGATCCGCCCTTCTCTTTAGCCTTGCGGGCTTCGGCCTGTTAGAATCGCGTCCTTTTTAAAGACACTCATTGAATCCCTATGCGTGATCCAGCCCCTTCTGACACACAAAAGAAGCGCGTCATTGTCGGCATGTCCGGCGGCGTGGACTCTTCCGTTTCCGCTCTCCTGCTGATCGAGCAGGGTTATGAGGTGGAAGGCCTGTTCATGAAGAACTGGGAAGAAGACGATGGAACGGAATACTGCACCGCCATGGACGACCTGGCGGACGCCCAGGCCGTGTGCGACAAGATTGGCATCAAGCTGCACACCGCCAACTTCGCCGCCGAGTACTGGGACAACGTGTTCGAGCATTTCCTGGCCGAATACAAGGCCGGGCGCACGCCGAACCCGGACATCCTGTGCAACCGCGAGATCAAGTTCAAGGCGTTCCTCGACTACGCCATGATGCTCGGTGCCGACCTGATCGCCACCGGCCACTACGTGCGCCGCCGCGACATCGATGGTCGCACCGAGCTGCTCAAGGGCCTGGACCCGAACAAGGACCAGAGCTATTTCCTGCACGCTGTCGGCGGCGAACAGATCGCCAAGACCCTGTTCCCGGTCGGCGAACTGGAAAAACCCGAAGTGCGCGCGATTGCCGAGAAACACGACCTGGCGACCGCGAAGAAAAAGGACTCCACCGGGATCTGCTTTATCGGCGAACGCCGCTTCAGCGACTTCCTCAAGCAATACCTGCCGGCACAACCGGGCGAGATCAAGACCACCGAAGGTGAAGTCATCGGCCGTCACCACGGCTTGATGTACCACACTATCGGCCAGCGTCAGGGCCTGGGCATCGGCGGCTTGAAAGACGCCGGCGACGAGCCGTGGTACGTGCTGATCAAGGACCTGGAAAACAACGAGCTGATCGTCGGCCAGGGCAACGACCACCCTTACCTGTTCTCCCGCGCCCTGCTCGCCTCGGACATCTATTGGGTCAACCCGATCGATCTGACCGAGCCGCGCAAGCTGACCGCCAAGGTTCGTTATCGCCAAAGCGATCAACCGTGCACGCTGGAAAAAACCGCCACCGGCTACCGCGCCACATTCGATGACCCGCAACGCGCGGTCACCCCGGGCCAGTCGGTGGTGTTCTATGACGGTGAAATCTGCCTGGGCGGCGGCGTGATTGAAGTCGCAGAGCCATGGAGCAGCAAGGCATGAACCCCACTCAGGAGCAACTGACGGCGCTGGGCGGCGTGTTTCTCGCCGCGGTCCTCGTCGACAAGATTGCCAAGACCGGCCAGACCACCGAAGCCGGCCTGACCTGCATGCTCGGCAGTCTGCTGATCCGCGACCCCAAGGACACCCTGGAAGTGTACGGCGGCGACGACATCAATCTGCGCGAAGGCTATCGCGCATTGATCGGCGCCCTGGAGCGCGACCCGAGCACCCTGCAGCGCGAACCGCTGCGCTACGCCCTGGCCATGCTGGGCCTTGAACGTCAACTGGCCAAGCGCGATGACATGCTTGATGTGATCGGCAAGCGTCTGCCGCAGATTCAATCCCAGGTCGAGCACTTCGGCCCGGCGCATGAAAACGTGATTGCTGCTTGCGGCGCGCTGTACCAGGACACCCTGAGCACCTTGCGCCAACGAATTCAGGTCCACGGCGACATGCGCAACCTGCAGCAACCGAGCAACGCCTCGAAGATCCGCGCCCTGTTGCTGGCCGGGATTCGTTCCGCGCGTCTGTGGCGGCAGTTGGGCGGTCATCGCTGGCAGTTGGTGATCAGCCGCCGCAAGTTGCTCAAAGAGCTTTACCCGCTGATGCGCAGCAGCTGAACCGCGCCCGCAATACCGCTTTAGATCTGTAACGCGTAATACGCCGGTCAGTTGGCAACGGACCGGCGGATTTTTTCATGTATGATACGCGCCCCATTTCGTTGCCCGACTGTCCGAGAACACCCCATGCAGCTTTCTTCGCTCACTGCGGTTTCCCCTGTTGACGGCCGCTACGCCGGCAAAACCCAGGCCCTGCGCCCAATTTTCAGTGAGTACGGCCTGATCCGTGCTCGCGTTCTGGTTGAAGTGCGCTGGCTCCAGCGCCTGGCCGCTCATCCAGGCATCAGCGAAGTGCCGGCGTTCTCCGCCGAAGCCAACGCGGTGCTGAACACCCTGGCGGACAACTTCGCTCTGGAGCACGCCGAGCGCGTCAAAGAGATCGAGCGCACCACCAACCACGACGTCAAAGCCATTGAGTACCTGCTCAAGGAACAAGCGGCCAAGCTGCCGGAACTGGCCAAGGTCAGCGAGTTCATCCACTTTGCCTGCACCAGCGAGGACATCAACAACCTGTCCCACGCCCTGATGCTGCGCGAAGGCCGTGATGACGTGATGCTGCCGCTGATGCGCCAGACCTGCGACGCCATCCGCGAGCTGGCCATCCGTTTCGCTGACGTGCCGATGCTGTCGCGCACCCACGGTCAACCGGCCTCCCCGACCACTCTGGGCAAAGAGCTGGCGAACGTGGTTTACCGACTGGAGCGTCAAATCGCTCAGGTCGCTGCCGTTCCGCTGCTGGGCAAGATCAACGGCGCTGTCGGCAACTACAACGCTCACCTGTCGGCCTACCCTGAGATCGACTGGGAAGAAAACGCCCGCGCCTTCATCGAAGACGAACTGGGCCTTGGCTTCAACCCGTACACCACGCAGATCGAACCGCACGACTACATTGCCGAGCTGTTCGACGCGATCGCGCGCTTCAACACCATCCTGATCGACTTCGACCGCGACATCTGGGGCTACATCTCCCTGGGCTATTTCAAACAGCGCACCATCGCTGGCGAAATCGGTTCGTCGACCATGCCGCACAAAGTCAACCCGATCGACTTCGAAAACTCCGAAGGCAACCTGGGTATCGCCAACGCATTGTTCCAGCATTTGGCGAGCAAGCTGCCGATCTCCCGCTGGCAGCGTGACCTGACCGACTCCACCGTGCTGCGCAACCTCGGTGTCGGCTTTGCCCACAGCGTGATCGCGTACGAAGCCAGCCTCAAAGGCATCAGCAAACTGGAGCTCAACGCGCAGAAGATCGCCGCTGACCTGGACGCGTGCTGGGAAGTATTGGCCGAGCCGATCCAGACCGTAATGCGCCGCTACAACATCGAAAACCCGTATGAAAAGCTGAAAGAGTTGACCCGCGGCAAGGGCATCAGCCCTGAAGCACTGCAAACTTTCATCGACGGCCTGGACATGCCAGCCGCCGCCAAGGCCGAGCTGAAACTGCTCACCCCGGCGAACTACATCGGTAACGCTGTGGCACAAGCCAAACGCATCTGATCGACCGCTTTACCCGTTTGAGACGCCCGGCAGCGCCGGGCGTTTTTATTCCCGTCTGAAAAGTGCATTTTTTCAATAGGTTACACATGAATCCTGACATTCCTCTTCAACTTCTGGGCGGCATCACGGCGCGCGAATTCCTGCGCGACTACTGGCAGAAAAAACCCCTGCTGATCCGTCAGGCGATTCCTGAATTCGAAAGCCCGATCGACGCCGACGAACTGGCCGGCCTGGCGCTGGAAGAAGAAGTCGAGTCGCGCCTGGTGATCGAGAACGGCGAGCGTCCTTGGGAATTGCGCCGCGGCCCCTTCGCCGAAGATGAATTCAGCAAACTGCCGGAACGCGACTGGACCCTGCTGGTTCAAGCGGTTGACCAATTCGTACCGGAAGTCGCTGAGCTGCTGGAGAACTTCCGCTTCTTGCCGAGCTGGCGCGTCGACGACGTGATGATCAGCTTTGCCGCCCCGGGTGGCAGCGTCGGTCCGCACTTCGATAACTATGATGTGTTCCTGCTGCAGGGGCACGGTAAGCGCAACTGGAAAATCGGCCAGATGTGCGATTCCGAGAGCAAGTTGCTGCAACACGCGGACTTGCGCATCCTCGCTGATTTCGAAGCCACCGATGAGTGGATCCTGGAACCGGGCGACATGCTCTACCTGCCGCCGCGCCTGGCCCATTGCGGCGTGGCCGTCGATGACTGCCTGACCTACTCGGTCGGCTTCCGCGCCCCAAGCGCCTCGGAAGTGCTAACACACTTCACCGACTTCCTCAGCCAGTTCCTGACCGACGAAGAGCGTTACACCGACGCCGACGCAGTGCCTGCTGTCGATCCGCATCAGATCCAGCACGACGCCCTTGATCGCCTGAAAGCCTTGCTGGCCGAGCACATGAGCGACGAGCGCCTGCTGCTGACCTGGTTCGGCCAGTACATGACCGAGCCGCGCTACCCGGAACTGGTTGCCGGCCCGGAAGAAATCGAAGAAGAAGACTTCCTCGCCAGCCTCGAACAAGGCGCTGTGTTGATCCGCAACCCGAGCGCGCGCCTGGCCTGGTCCGAAGTCGATGACGACCTGCTGCTGTTCGCCAGCGGCCAGAGCCGTTATCTGCCAGGCAAGCTGCGCGAGCTGCTGAAAATGATCTGCGCTGCCGACGCCCTGCACAGCGACAACCTGGGCGAATGGCTGAGCGACGAAGACGGTCGCGGCCTGCTGTGCGAACTGATCAAGCAAGGGAGCCTGGGGTTCGCTGATGAATAAAATTCACGTACGTGTCGCAGACTGGCAAAAGGACAACGCCGAGATCCGGCGCATTCGTGAGACGGTGTTTATTGCCGAGCAATCCGTTCCACCCGAGCTTGAATGGGATGCCGATGACGCTACGGCAGTGCATTTCCTGGCCTTCGAAGGCGACTTTCCG
Source organism: Pseudomonas sp. 31-12 (assembly GCF_003151075.1). Classification (NCBI taxonomy): domain Bacteria; kingdom Pseudomonadati; phylum Pseudomonadota; class Gammaproteobacteria; order Pseudomonadales; family Pseudomonadaceae; genus Pseudomonas; species Pseudomonas sp. 31-12. Next base: position 2,632,261 of record NZ_CP029482.1, on the reverse strand, counting down.
ATCGGCACCGCACGCCTGTTGCCCGATGGTCACGTCGGCCGGGTGTCGGTGCTTAAAGACTGGCGCGGCCTGAAAGTCGGCGATGCGCTGATGCAAGCGGTGATCGGTGAAGCCGAGAAGCGTGGACTGAAGCAGCAGATGCTGAGCGCACAGGTCCAGGCCACGGCGTTCTATGAGCGCTTGGGTTTCAGCCTGGTCAGTGAGGAGTTCCTGGAAGCCGGGATTCCGCATGTGGACATGGTGCGGCACTCCGCTTGACACCTGTGGCGAGGGAGCTTGCTCCCTCGCCACAAAGGCCCACAAGAACACCACAAAACGCCCCGCCATCGACCGATGCCGGGGCGTTTTGCTGTCTGCGATTCAACTTGCCCCACGCCGGGCCGACAAACTGGCAATATCAACACTTCAAGATGTCGGAGATAACGGATATGTCCCTACGCACCCTGCTCACCACGCTGCTGCTGACGTGCAGTTTTTCAGCCATGGCGGCCACCGAGATCGTGCCCCTGAACTACCGCACCAGTGCCGATATGTTGCCGATGGCACAGGATTTCATCGGCAAGGATGGCCAGGTCAGCGCCTACGGCAACCAGCTGATCGTTAATGCCGATCAGCGCAAGATCGACGAACTTAAGGCCCTTGTTACGCAACTCGACGTTGCCGCCAAGCGCCTGCTCATCACCGTCGACACCAACGAAAACAACTTCCAGGGCGACCAGGGTTACTCAGTCAACGGCGCCAAGCCGAGCCAGACGCGCATCATCAACCGCAGCACCGACAGCCGCGATGGCGGCATCCAGCAGATTCAGGCCAGCGAAGGCGCACCGGCACTGATTCAGGTCGGCCAGAGCGTGCCGCTCACCAGCAGCCAGACCGATTCCTACGGCGATCTGCGCAGCCAGACCGAATACCGCAACGTCACCCAGGGTTTCTATGTCACCGCCAGCGTCACCGGCGACATCGTTCACTTGTCGATCAGTACTAACCGTGACCGTATGAGCCAGGAACGTCCCGATGTAGTGAATGTGCAAAGTACCGACACAACTGTCACGGGACGCTTGGGCGAGTGGATCACCCTGGCCGGCGTGAACCGTCAGACTCAAGCCGACAAACAGGGTCTGACCCGCAGCTACTCGACTCAAGGCCGGGATGACATGACCCTGCGGGTGAAAGTCGATACTTTGGACTAAACCACCGGAAACTGACTGATTAGTCGTATTAGACCAAAGATGTAGTGCTTGAAAAAAAGCACTACAAAACGTTTGACGATCGAAAAAAGCAAAGGCATGATGGCCTCGCTCCCGCTAATCAGGGGCCCTGGCAAGGGCCTTCGAGGCGCCGCTCGCATCTACCCCAGCGAGCCGTTTCGTGTCTGTACCGCCCACAAGGTGTGTTTGACGAGGTTGCCGACTGGAACGAAGTTGTCCCGAGGGACGGAAGCGTAATTAGGTAACCCGGCTCCACACTGAAGTTCGTATAAAGGCCCACGACGCCCGAATCCGCTCGCCAGTTCGCCCTTACCTGCTCACTTCCCCTCGAGCCCATCGTTCATCCCGTCGCCAACCCCGCCGAATCCGACTTGACCACCTAAGCTTCTGGTCAGCGAGCAGCCTTTTACGCTTCTTTAATTTGCGTAGTTGGCAGGAGCAGGAATTTTCCACCCCAGACCTATGCGACGAGGTTTATCTCCATGGCACTGACACGCGAACAGCAAATTGCAGCCCTCGAAAAAGATTGGGCTGAAAACCCACGCTGGAAAGGCGTGACACGCGCTTACTCCGCTGCTGACGTCGTCCGCCTGCGTGGCTCGGTTCAACCTGAGCACACCTTTGCAAAACTGGGCGCCGAGAAGCTGTGGAACCTGGTGACCCAGGGCGCCAAGCCATCCTTCCGTCCTGATAAAGATTTCGTCAACTGCATGGGCGCCCTGACCGGCGGCCAGGCTGTACAACAAGTCAAAGCCGGCATCCAGGCAATCTACCTGTCGGGCTGGCAAGTGGCTGCGGACAACAACTCCGCCGAATCGATGTACCCGGACCAGTCGCTGTACCCGGTGGACTCGGTTCCAACCGTGGTCAAGCGCATCAACAACTCGTTCCGTCGTGCTGACCAGATCCAGTGGAAAGCCGGCAAAGGCCCGGGCGACGAAGGCTACATCGACTACTTCGCACCCATCGTTGCTGACGCCGAGGCCGGTTTCGGCGGCGTTCTGAACGCTTACGAGCTGATGAAGAGTATGATCGAAGCAGGCGCCGCCGGCGTTCACTTCGAAGACCAACTGGCTTCCGTGAAAAAATGCGGCCACATGGGCGGCAAGGTACTGGTTCCTACCCAGGAAGCTGTACAGAAGCTGACCGCTGCCCGTCTGGCGGCTGACGTTGCCGGTACTCCGACCATCATCCTGGCCCGTACCGACGCTAACGCAGCTGACCTGCTGACCTCTGATTGCGACCCGTACGACCAGCCGTTCGTGACTGGCGAACGCACTCAGGAAGGCTTCTACAAAGTGCGCGCCGGCCTGGACCAGGCGATCGCTCGCGGCCTGGCTTACGCGCCGTACGCCGACCTGATCTGGTGCGAAACCGCCAAGCCGGATCTGGACGAGGCTCGTCGCTTCGCTGAAGCGATCAAAAAGGAATACCCGGACCAACTGCTGTCGTACAACTGCTCGCCTTCCTTCAACTGGAAGAAAAACCTGGACGACGCGACCATCGCCAAGTTCCAGCGCGAACTGTCCGCCATGGGTTACAAGCACCAGTTCATCACCCTGGCCGGCATTCACAACATGTGGCACAGCATGTTCAACCTGGCGCACGACTACGCCCGCAACGACATGACTGCCTACGTGAAGCTGCAAGAGCAGGAATTCGCTGACGCTTCGAAGGGCTACACCTTCGTGGCTCACCAGCAGGAAGTGGGCACCGGCTACTTCGACGACATGACCACCGTGATTCAAGGTGGCTCGTCTTCGGTGACCGCGCTGACCGGTTCGACTGAAGAAGAACAGTTCCACTGATCTGCTTCGCCTGAGCTAACGGCCGTTGCGGACCGAATAGAAAGCTAACCGCAACGCCGCACATCTGACGCCCCGACTGGTTCGGGGCGTTTTTTTGCCCGCGATTTACCAAACACCACATAACCCTGTGGGAGCGGGCTTGCTCGCGATGACGGTGTGTCAGTCACTGCAGATGTCGACTGAAAGGCCGCCATCGCGGGCAAGCCCGACTCCCACAGGAATGCATGCACCTTCAAGTCCTACGAAAAACATTGATCCAGAGCGGTACCGCGCGCAGAAAACCGAGGTAAAACGTCCATCTCCGCTACTTGTAGTAACAGCCATATAAGACAACTTCCCAGTCACCCAGCCGTTAAACAGTTTAAAAACCAAGCCAAACAATATTGATTATCATTTAGCTACAACTATGTTCGTTACATTCCCTACAAAACAATATTGATGAAAACCCGGCTAATGCCCGCAACGCATGGGCTGCGGGGCTTCGGAGGTGCGCTATGTCCTTATTCCATTAAATAATTTCGCTATCTGAATTTTACTTGCACCGTGTTGTGCCATAAAATCAGCGGGATTGATTGCTGCGACATATCGTCACTGCTTTGTTTCTTTTCAAGCTCAGAGACCTTTGCTCTCTGTTAAGGATTACCAGCATGCCCGAAGCGACAGGACTCATGGCCCACAACTGGGGCTTTGCCATTTTCCTTCTGGGCGTCGTCGGCCTTTGCGCCTTCATGCTCGGCGTCTCCAGCCTCCTCGGGTCAAAAGCCTGGGGCCGCAGCAAAAACGAACCGTTCGAGTCCGGCATGCTACCTACAGGTGGCGCCCGCTTGCGGCTCTCAGCCAAATTCTATCTGGTCGCGATGCTCTTCGTGATCTTCGATATCGAAGCCCTCTTTCTCTTTGCCTGGTCTGTGTCCGTCCGCGAAAGCGGCTGGACCGGATTCGTCGAAGCTCTCGTTTTCATAGCAATTCTGTTGGCAGGTCTTGTCTACCTGTTCCGAGTGGGCGCCCTTGACTGGGCTCCGGAAGCTCGTCGCAAGCGGCAGGCGAAGCTGAAACAATGAGGCTTTGGCAATGCAATACAATCTCACCAGGATCGACCCCGATGCTCCTAACGAGCAGTATCCGATTGGCGAACGGGAAACCGTTTCCGATCCGTTAGAAGATCAAGTCCACAAAAACATCTTCATGGGCAAGCTCGAAGACGTGCTTAACGGCACGATCAACTGGGGGCGCAAGAACTCCCTGTGGCCGTATAACTTCGGTCTTTCGTGCTGCTACGTGGAAATGACCACCGCCTTCACGGCGCCCCACGACATCGCGCGCTTTGGCGCCGAGGTTATCCGGGCATCGCCGCGCCAGGCGGATTTCATGGTTATCGCCGGTACCTGCTTCATCAAGATGGCGCCGATCATTCAGCGTCTCTACGAGCAAATGCTCGAACCTAAATGGGTTATCTCCATGGGTTCGTGCGCCAACTCCGGTGGCATGTACGACATCTACTCTGTCGTTCAAGGGGTGGACAAGTTCCTGCCCGTGGACGTCTACGTGCCTGGCTGCCCGCCCCGTCCTGAAGCTTTCCTGCAAGGCTTGATGCTCTTGCAAGAGTCGATTGGACAGGAGCGTCGTCCGCTTTCCTGGGTCGTCGGTGATCAAGGCGTGTACCGCGCCGAGATGCCTTCGCAAAAGGAACAGCGCCGCGAACAGCGAATCGCAGTCACCAACCTGCGCAGCCCCGACGAAGTCTGATCCAGATCTGCTTCTTTTATAGAACGAGACACTGGCTTCATTCTTTACGTTGACCGAAAGCGATAAATAACCATGACTACAGGCAGTGCTCTGTACATCCCGCCTTATAAGGCAGACGACCAGGATGTGGTCGTCGAACTGAACAACCGTTTTGGCCCCGAGGCGTTCACCGCCCAGCCTACCCGCACCGGCATGCCGGTGCTTTGGGTTGCCCGCGCCAAACTCGTCGAAGTCCTGACCTTCCTGCGCAACCTGCCCAAGCCGTACGTCATGCTCTATGACCTGCACGGCGTGGACGAGCGCCTGCGCACCAAGCGTCAAGGGCTGCCAAGCGGCGCCGACTTCACAGTGTTCTATCACTTGATGTCGATCGAACGTAATAGTGACGTAATGATCAAGGTCGCCTTGTCCGAGAGCGACCTTAGCGTGCCGACCGTGACCGGTATCTGGCCGAACGCCAACTGGTACGAGCGTGAAGTGTGGGACATGTACGGCATCAATTTCGCCGGCCACCCGCACCTGACCCGCATCATGATGCCGCCGACCTGGGAAGGTCACCCGCTGCGCAAGGACTTCCCAGCCCGTGCCACCGAGTTCGATCCGTTCAGCCTGACCCTGGCCAAGCAACAGCTTGAGGAAGAAGCCGCGCGCTTCAAGCCTGAAGACTGGGGCATGAAGCGTTCCGGTGCGAACGAGGACTACATGTTCCTCAACCTCGGTCCCAACCACCCTTCCGCGCACGGTGCGTTCCGCATCATCCTGCAGCTGGACGGTGAAGAGATCGTCGACTGCGTGCCAGACGTCGGTTACCACCACCGTGGTGCCGAGAAGATGGCCGAGCGTCAGTCCTGGCACAGCTTCATCCCGTATACCGACCGTATCGACTACCTCGGCGGTGTGATGAACAACCTGCCGTACGTGCTCTCGGTCGAGAAGCTGGCCGGCATCAAGGTGCCCGAGAAGGTCGACGTCATCCGCATCATGATGGCCGAGTTCTTCCGGATCACCAGCCACCTGCTGTTCCTGGGGACTTACATCCAGGACGTCGGCGCCATGACCCCGGTGTTCTTCACGTTCACCGACCGTCAGAAGGCGTACACGGTGATCGAAGCCATTACCGGTTTCCGTCTGCACCCGGCCTGGTACCGCATCGGTGGCGTCGCTCACGACCTGCCGCGCGGCTGGGAAAAACTGGTCAAAGACTTCGTCGAGTGGATGCCAAAGCGTCTGGACGAATACCAGAAGGCCGCGCTGGACAACAGCATCCTCAAAGGCCGGACCATCGGCGTCGCTGCCTACAACACCAAGGAAGCCTTCGAATGGGGCGTCACCGGTGCAGGCTTGCGTTCGACCGGTTGCGACTTCGACCTGCGTAAGGCGCGCCCGTACTCCGGTTACGAGAACTTCGAATTCGAAGTGCCACTGGCCGTCAATGGCGATGCCTACGATCGTTGCATCGTGCGCGTCGAAGAAATGCGCCAGAGCATCAAGATCATCGAGCAGTGCATGCGCAACATGCCGGCAGGCCCGTACAAGGCGGATCACCCGCTGACCACGCCGCCACCGAAAGAGCGCACGCTGCAGCACATCGAGACCCTGATCACGCACTTCCTGCAAGTTTCGTGGGGCCCGGTCATGCCGGCCAACGAATCCTTCCAGATGATTGAAGCGACCAAGGGCATCAACAGTTATTACCTGACGAGCGATGGCGGCACCATGAGCTACCGCACCCGGATTCGTACTCCAAGCTTCCCGCACCTGCAGCAGATCCCTTCGGTGATCAAAGGCAGCATGGTCGCGGACTTGATCGCGTACCTGGGTAGTATCGATTTCGTTATGGCCGACGTGGACCGCTAAGCATGAACAGCACGCTTATCCAGACAGACCGTTTCACCTTGAGTGAAACCGAGCGCTCGGCCATCGAGCACGAGCTGCATCACTACGAAGACCCGCGCGCGGCGTCGATCGAAGCCCTGAAGATCGTCCAGAAGGAACGTGGCTGGGTGCCTGACGGCGCGCTCTACGCCATCGGCGAGATCCTCGGCATCCCGGCCAGCGACGTTGAAGGCGTGGCGACGTTCTATAGCCAGATCTTCCGTCAGCCGGTCGGTCGCCACATCATTCGCGTCTGCGACAGCATGGTCTGCTACATCGGCGGCCATGAATCGGTAGTCAGCGAAATCCAGAACAATCTGGGCATCGGCCTGGGTCAGACTACCGCCGACGGTCGTTTCACCCTGCTGCCGGTCTGCTGCCTCGGCAACTGTGACAAGGCGCCGGCGTTGATGATTGACGACGACACTTTCGGTGATGTGCAGCCTGCCGGCGTTGCCAAATTGCTCGAGGGCTACGTATGACCCTGACTTCCTTCGGTCCTGCCAACCGCATCAAGCGTTCGGCCGAGACTCACCCGCTGACCTGGCGTCTGCGCGACGACGGCGAAGCTGTCTGGCTTGACGAGTACCAGGCCAAGAACGGTTACGCCGCCGCGCGCAAAGCCTTCGCCGACATGGCTCAGGACGACATCGTCCAGACCGTGAAAGACTCCGGCCTTAAAGGTCGCGGTGGTGCAGGCTTCCCCACTGGCGTGAAGTGGGGCCTGATGCCCAAAGACGAATCCATCAACATCCGCTACCTGCTGTGCAACGCGGACGAGATGGAACCGAACACCTGGAAAGACCGCATGCTGATGGAGCAACTGCCCCATCTGCTGATCGAAGGCATGCTGATCAGTGCTCGCGCGCTGAAAACCTACCGTGGCTACATCTTCCTGCGTGGCGAATACACCACCGCCGCCAAGCACCTCAACCGTGCGGTGGAAGAAGCCAAGGCAGCGGGCCTGCTGGGTAAAAACATCCTGGGCAGCGGCTTCGATTTCGAGCTGTTTGTCCACACCGGCGCCGGGCGTTACATCTGCGGTGAAGAAACCGCACTGATCAACTCCCTCGAAGGCCGCCGCGCCAACCCGCGCTCCAAGCCGCCCTTCCCGGCCGCCGTTGGCGTGTGGGGCAAGCCGACTTGCGTGAACAACGTTGAAACCCTGTGCAACGTGCCGGCGATCATTGCCGACGGCGTGGACTGGTACAAATCGTTGGCCCGCGAAGGCAGCGAAGACATGGGCACCAAGCTCATGGGCTTCTCCGGCAAGGTGAAGAACCCGGGCCTGTGGGAATTGCCATTCGGCGTCACCGGTCGCGAGTTGTTCGAAGACTACGCTGGTGGCATGCGCGACGGTTACACGCTCAAGTGCTGGCAGCCAGGCGGCGCCGGTACCGGTTTCCTGTTGCCTGAACACCTCGACGCACAAATGTACGCCGGCGGCATCGCCAAAGTGGGCACCCGTATGGGTACCGGCCTGGCCATGGCGGTGGACGACAGCGTCAACATGGTTTCCCTGCTGCGCAACATGGAAGAGTTCTTCTCCCGTGAGTCGTGCGGTTTCTGCACCCCGTGCCGTGACGGTCTGCCGTGGAGCGTCAAGCTGCTGCGCGCGATCGAGAACGGTGAAGGGCAAGCCGGCGATATCGAGACCCTGCTGGGTCTGGTCGGTTTCCTCGGCCCGGGCAAGACCTTCTGTGCTCACGCACCGGGCGCCGTGGAGCCGTTGGGCAGCGCAATCAAATACTTCCGTCCAGAGTTCGAAGCCGGCATCGCGCCTACCAGCGCCGTCGTCCCGCCTCTGGCAAGGCCGATCGTAGTCGGCGCGTAAACGCTTAAAAAGGCGAAGGGTCCGTGCCCTTCGCCTTCTCGTTCGATGACGCCTTTTATGGGCTGTTTGGATTCGGACGAATAACAAGATTCCATTAGCCACGCCCGCTGACACCGGGCCAACGAAGAACTTTGAACCATGGCCACTATCCACGTAGACGGCAAAGAGCTCGAAGTCGATGGGGCAGACAACCTGTTACAGGCATGTCTGTCGCTAGGCCTCGATATCCCTTATTTCTGCTGGCACCCCGCCCTTGGCAGCGTTGGCGCTTGCCGCCAGTGCGCGGTCAAGCAGTACACCGACGAAAACGATAAACGCGGTCGGATCGTCATGTCGTGCATGACGCCAGCGACCGACGGTAGCTGGATCTCCATCGACGACGAAGAAGCGAAAGTGTTTCGCGCCAGCGTCGTTGAATGGCTGATGACCAACCACCCTCACGACTGCCCGGTCTGTGAAGAAGGCGGTCACTGCCACCTGCAAGACATGACCGTGATGACCGGCCACAACGAGCGCCGTTATCGCTTCACCAAGCGTACTCACCAGAACCAGCAACTGGGCCCGTTCATTTCCCACGAAATGAACCGCTGCATCGCTTGCTACCGCTGCGTGCGCTTCTATAAGGATTACGCCGGCGGCACCGACCTCGGTGTGTTCGGCGCCCACGACAACGTGTACTTCGGTCGCGTTGAAGACGGCACCCTGGAAAGCGAGTTCTCCGGCAACCTTACCGAGGTCTGCCCGACCGGTGTATTCACCGACAAGACTCACTCCGAGCGCTACAACCGCAAGTGGGACATGCAGTTCTCGCCGAGCATCTGCCATGGCTGCTCCAGCGGTTGCAACATCTCTCCGGGCGAGCGCTACGGTGAACTGCGTCGTATCGAAAACCGTTTCAACGGTTCGGTAAACCAGTACTTCCTGTGCGACCGTGGCCGTTTCGGCTACGGCTACGTCAACCGCGAAGACCGCCCGCGTCAGCCGAAGCTGGCCAACGGCGCCAAGCTGACCCTCGACGAAGCACTGGATAAAGCCGCTGACCTGCTGCGCGGTCGCAACATCGTCGGTATCGGTTCGCCCCGTGCCAGCCTCGAAAGCAACTACGCGTTGCGCGAACTGGTCGGCGCCGAGCACTTCTACTCCGGTATCGAAGCCGCCGAGCTGGAACGCATTCGTCTGGTCATGCAGGTGTTGAAAGACAGCCCGCTGCCAATCCCGAACATGCGCGACATCGAAGATCACGATGCGATCTTCGTGCTTGGCGAAGACCTGACCCAGACCGCTGCCCGTATGGCGCTGTCCCTGCGTCAATCGGTCAAGGGCAAAGCCGAAGACATGGCCGATGCCATGCGCGTTCAACCTTGGCTCGACGCTGCAGTGAAAAACATCGGTCAGCACGCGCTGAACCCGCTGTTCATCGCCAGCCTGGCTGAAACCAAGCTCGACGACATTGCTGAAGAATGCGTTCACGCAGCACCGGACGACCTGGCCCGCATCGGTTTCGCCGTGGCTCACGCCCTCGACGCCAGCGCTCCAGCGGTTGAAGGCCTCGACACTGAAGCCCTCGAGCTGGCCAAGCGCATTGCTGACGCCCTGCTCGCGGCCAAGCGTCCATTGATCATCGCCGGCACCTCGTTGGGTTCCAAGGCGCTGATCGAAGCCGCCGCCAACATCGCCAAAGCCTTGAAGCTGCGCGAGAAGAACGGTTCCATCAGCCTGATCGTGCCAGAGGCCAACAGCCTTGGCCTGGCCATGCTCGGTGGCAACTCGGTCGACGAAGCGCTGCAAGCGGTGATCGACGGTAAAGCCGACGCCATCGTCGTGCTGGAAAACGATCTGTACACCCGCACCGACAAAGCCCGTGTCGATGCTGCCCTGAACGCCGCGAAAGTGGTGATCGTGGCGGACCATCAGAAGACCGCCACCAGCGATCGCGCGCACCTGGTCCTGCCAGCCGCCAGCTTCGCTGAAGGCGACGGTACGCTGGTCAGCCAGGAAGGCCGCGCCCAGCGTTTCTTCCAGGTCTTCGACCCGACTTACCTCGACGCGAGCATCCTGGTTCACGAAGGCTGGCGCTGGCTGCATGCCCTGCGCGCAACCCTGTTGAACCAGCCGATCGACTGGACCCAACTGGACCACGTCACTGCTGCCTGCGCCGCCAGCACGCCGCAACTGGCGCGCATCGTCGATGCCGCACCGTCTGCCGCGTTCCGTATCAAAGGCCTGAAACTGGCGCGCGAACCGCTGCGTTACTCCGGTCGTACCGCCATGCGCGCCGACATCAGCGTGCACGAACCGCGTACTTCCCAGGATAACGACACTGCGTTCTCGTTCTCCATGGAAGGTTACTCGGGCTCGGTCGAACCGCGTCAGCAAGTGCCATTCGCCTGGTCTCCGGGCTGGAACTCGCCGCAAGCCTGGAACAAGTTCCAGGACGAAGTCGGTGGTCACATCCGCGCTGGCGACCCGGGCACCCGCCTGATCGAAAGCACCGGTGATTCGCTGAACTGGTTCGCTGCTGTTCCGCGTGCGTTCAACCCGGCACCGGGCACCTGGCAAGTCGTACCGTTCTTCCACCTGTTCGGCAGCGAAGAGAACTCTTCCAAAGCCGCGCCGGTTCAGGAACGCATTCCGGCCGCTTACGTGTCGCTGGCCAAATCCGAAGCCGATCGCCTGGGTGTCAATGACGGCGCCTTGCTCAGTTTGAACGTCGCTGGCCAGACCTTGCGTCTGCCGCTGCGCATCAACGAAGAGCTGGGTGCCGGCCTGGTCGCATTGCCGGCCGGTATCGCCGGCATTCCGCCCGCGATCTTTGGCAAATCCGTTGACGGTCTGCAGGAGGCAGCTCAATGACCTGGTTCACGCCTGAAGTGATTGACGTGATCATCGCGGTCCTAAAAGCCATCGTGATTCTGCTCGCCGTGGTGGTGTGCGGCGCGCTGCTGAGCTGGGTCGAGCGTCGTCTGCTCGCCCTCTGGCAGGACCGTTACGGTCCGAACCGCGTCGGCCCGTTCGGCGCGTTCCAGATCGCGGCCGACATGATCAAGATGTTCTTCAAGGAAGACTGGACCCCGCCGTTCGCCGACAAGGTGATCTTCACGTTGGCGCCGGTCGTGGCCATGAGCGCCTTGCTGATTGCCTTCGCGATCATCCCGATCACCCCGACCTGGGGTGTAGCGGACATCAACATCGGCATCCTGTTCTTCTTCGCCATGGCTGGTCTGTCGGTCTACGCGGTGCTGTTCGCCGGCTGGTCCAGCAACAACAAGTTCGCCCTGCTGGGCAGCTTGCGGGCCTCGGCGCAAACCGTGTCGTACGAAGTGTTCATGGGCCTGTCGCTGATGGGCATCGTGATCCAGGTCGGCTCGTTCAACATGCGCGACATCGTTGAATATCAAGCGCAGAACCTGTGGTTCGTGATTCCGCAGATCTTCGGTTTCCTGACCTTCTTCATTGCCGGCGTCGCCGTGACTCACCGTCACCCGTTCGACCAGCCGGAAGCGGAGCAGGAACTGGCCGACGGTTACCACATTGAATATGCCGGCATGAAATGGGGCATGTTCTTCGTCGGCGAGTACATCGGCATCGTGTTGATTTCGGCGCTGCTGGTGACCTTGTTCTTCGGTGGCTGGCACGGCCCGTTCGGCATTCTGCCGCAGATCCCGTTCATCTGGTTCGCGCTGAAAACCGCGTTCTTCATCATGTTCTTCATCCTGCTGCGCGCCTCGATCCCGCGCCCACGGTATGACCAAGTGATGGATTTCAGCTGGAAGTTCTGCCTGCCGCTGACCCTCGTCAACATGCTGGTGACCGCTGCGATCGTGTTGCTCAACACGCCCGCCGTCGCGGCTCAGTGAGGATAGAGAATCATGAAGTACATATTTGACATCGTGCATGGCTTCTTCACCCAGCTTCGCAGCCTGGTGATGATCTTCGGCCATGCCTTCCGCAAGCGCGACACGCTGCAGTACCCGGAAGAAGCCGTGTACCTGCCGCCGCGCTTTCGTGGGCGTATCGTCCTGACCCGCGACCCTGATGGCGAAGAGCGTTGTGTTGCCTGCAACCTGTGCGCCGTGGCGTGCCCGGTTGGCTGCATCTCGCTGCAGAAAGCTGAAACCGAAGACGGTCGCTGGTACCCGGACTTCTTCCGCATCAACTTCTCGCGCTGCATTTTCTGCGGCCTCTGCGAGGAAGCCTGCCCGACCACCGCGATCCAGCTGACACCGGATTTCGAGATGGCCGAGTTCAAACGTCAGGACCTGGTTTACGAGAAAGAAGATCTGTTGATCTCCGGCCCCGGCAAAAACCCTGATTACAACTTCTATCGTGTTGCAGGTATGGCGATTGCCGGGAAGCCGAAAGGCTCCGCGCAGAATGAAGCCCAGCCGATCAACGTGAAGAGCTTGCTGCCTTAAGGAAGAAAGATGGAATTCGCTTTCTATTTCGCATCGGGTATCGCTGTGGTGTCCACGCTTCGCGTGATCACCAACACCAACCCTGTGCACGCCCTGCTCTACCTGATCATTTCGCTGATCGCCGTGGCCATGACGTTCTTCGCCCTCGGCGCACCGTTTGCCGGTGTTCTGGAAGTGATCGCCTACGCTGGCGCCATCATGGTGCTGTTCGTGTTCGTGGTGATGATGCTGAACCTCGGTCCCGCCTCGGTTCAGCAAGAGCGCGTCTGGCTCAAGCCCGGCATCTGGCTCGGCCCGGTCGCCCTCGGCACCCTGCTGCTGGTTGAACTGCTGTACGTGCTGTTCAGCCACTCCAGCGGTGAGGCCATCGGCCACACCACCGTAGACGCCAAGGCCGTGGGCATCAGCCTGTTCGGTCCTTACCTGCTGGTGGTCGAACTCGCCTCGATGCTGCTGCTTGCCGCAGCCGTCACGGCGTTCCACTTGGGCCGTAACGAAGCCAAGGAGCAATGACGATGCCTGCTATCCCTTTGGAGCATGGTCTGGCGGTCGCCGGCATCCTGTTCTGCCTCGGTCTGGTCGGCCTGATGGTCCGCCGCAACATTCTCTTCGTGCTGATGAGCCTGGAGATCATGATGAATGCCTCCGCCTTGGCCTTCATCGTCGCCGGTAGCCGCTGGGGTCAGCCGGATGGACAGATCATGTTCATCCTGGTGATCAGCCTGGCAGCCGCCGAGGCCAGTATTGGCCTGGCGATTCTGTTGCAGCTGTATCGCCGCTTCCACACTCTCGATATCGACGCTGCCAGCGAGATGCGCGGATGAATCTTCTCTATCTGACTTTCGTATTCCCTCTCATAGGTTTCCTGCTGCTGTCGTTCTCACGCGGCCGCTTTTCGGAAAACCTGTCGGCGCTGATTGGCGTCGGTTCCATCGGCCTGTCTGCGATCGTCACGGCTTACGTGATCTGGCAATTCAACGTCGCGCCACCTGAAGGCGGTCACTACACCCAGGTGTTGTGGCAGTGGATGGCGGTGGAAGGCTTCACGCCTAACTTCGCGCTGTACCTGGATGGTCTGTCCCTGACCATGCTCGGTGTGGTCGTCGGCGTCGGCTTCCTGATCCACCTGTTCGCGTCCTGGTACATGCGCGGTGAAGCCGGTTACTCGCGCTTCTTCGCCTACACCAACCTGTTTATCGCCAGCATGCTGTTCCTGGTCCTGGGCGATAACCTGTTGTTCCTGTACTTCGGTTGGGAAGGTGTGGGCCTGTGCTCGTACCTGTTGATCGGTTTCTACTACAGCAACCGCAACAACGGTAACGCGGCACTGAAAGCCTTTATCGTCACCCGTATCGGTGACGTGTTCATGGCGATCGGCCTGTTCATCCTGTTCCAACAGTTGGGCACGCTGAACATCCAGGAATTGCTGGTGCTGGCACCGCAGAAATTCCAGGCCGGCGACTTCTGGATGGTCATGGCCACCCTGATGCTGCTGGGCGGCGCTGTCGGTAAATCCGCGCAACTGCCGCTGCAAACCTGGCTGGCGGACGCGATGGCCGGTCCTACTCCGGTTTCGGCACTGATTCACGCCGCAACGATGGTAACCGCCGGTGTCTACCTGATCGCCCGTACCCACGGTCTGTTTGCCCTGGCGCCGGACATCCTGCACCTCGTTGGCGTCGTTGGCGGTGTGACCCTGGTGCTGGCCGGTTTTGCCGCACTGGTTCAGACCGACATCAAACGTATCCTCGCCTACTCGACCATGAGCCAGATCGGCTACATGTTCCTGGCGCTGGGCGTTGGCGCATGGGATGGCGCGATCTTCCACCTGATGACCCACGCCTTCTTCAAGGCGCTGCTGTTCCTTGCGTCCGGTGCGGTGATCGTTGCCTGCCACCACGAGCAGAACATCTTCAAGATGGGCGGCCTGTGGAAGAAACTGCCACTGGCCTACGCCAGCTTCATCGTCGGCGGCGCGGCACTGTCGGCCCTGCCACTGGTGACCGCAGGCTTCTACTCCAAGGACGAAATCCTTTGGGAAGCGTTTGCCAGCGGCAACCACGGTCTGCTTTACGCAGGTCTGGTGGGCGCGTTCATGACTTCGCTGTACACCTTCCGCCTGATCTTCATCGCGTTCCACGGTGAAGCGAAGACCGAAGCGCACGCCGGTCACGGCATCGCTCACTGGTTGCCGCTGTCGGTGCTGATCGTGCTGTCGACCTTCGTCGGCGCCATGATCGTTCCGCCACTGCACGGTGTGCTGCCGGAAAGCGTCGGCCATGCCGGCGGCGAAGCCAAGCACAGTCTGGAAATCGCCTCGGGCGCCATCGCCCTGGCCGGTATCCTGCTGGCCGCGCTGCTGTTCCTCGGCAAGCGTCGTTTCGTCACTGCAATCGCCAACAGCGGCATCGGCCGCTTCCTTTCGGCCTGGTGGTTCGCTGCCTGGGGCTTCGACTGGATCTACGACAAACTGTTCGTCAAGCCATACCTTGCGATCAGCCACGCACTGCGCAGAGACCCGCTCGACCAGACCATCGGTCTGATCCCGCGTATGGCCAAAGGCGGTCACACCGCCCTGAGCCGTACCGAAACCGGTCAACTGCGTTGGTACGCGGCATCGATGGCAGCCGGCTCCGTGCTGGTCATCGGCGCCATCGTGCTGGTAGCGGTCTGATATGAACCTTGCGAACTTGCGAAAGGAATTGAGCCCGTCATGATTCTGCCTTGGCTAATCCTGATCCCCTTCATCGGCGGCCTGCTGTGCTGGATGGGTGAGCGCTTCGGCGCTACCCTCCCCCGCTGGATTGCGCTGTTGACCATGACCCTGGAACTCGCGCTCGGCCTCTGGCTGTGGGCCCACGGTGATTATTCATTTGCTCCGGCGCCTGGCGCCGATCCGACCTGGGCGCTTGAGTTCAAGCACATCTGGATCGAGCGCTTCGGCATCAGCGTGCACCTGGCCCTCGACGGCCTGTCGCTGTTGATGATCCTGTTGACCGGTCTGCTGGGTATCCTCTCGGTACTCTGCTCGTGGAAAGAGATCCAGCGTCACGTTGGCTTCTTCCACTTGAACCTGATGTGGATCCTGGGCGGTGTCGTCGGCGTGTTCCTCGCCCTCGACCTGTTCATGTTCTTCTTCTTCTGGGAAATGATGCTGGTGCCGATGTACTTCCTCATCGCGCTCTGGGGTCACAGTTCTTCGGACGGCAAGAAAACCCGGATCTACGCGGCGACCAAGTTCTTCATCTTCACTCAGGCGTCCGGCCTGATCATGTTGGTGGCGATCCTGGGCCTGGTGCTGGTCAACTTCAACAGCACCGGCGTGATCACGTTCAACTACGCCGATCTGCTGAAAACCAAGATGTCGCTCACTACCGAGTACATCCTGATGCTCGGCTTCTTCATCGCCTTCGCGGTGAAGCTGCCAGTCGTACCGTTCCACTCCTGGCTGCCTGATGCTCACGCCCAGGCGCCAACAGCGGGTTCGGTCGACCTGGCCGGTATCTTGTTGAAGACGGCGGCTTACGGCCTCCTGCGTTTCGCCCTGCCGCTGTTCCCGAATGCCTCGGCCGAGTTTGCGCCGATCGCCATGACCCTGGGTCTGATCGGGATCTTCTACGGTGCGTTCCTGGCCTTTGCACAAACCGACATCAAGCGTCTGATCGCCTACTCCTCCGTTTCCCACATGGGTTTCGTGTTGATCGGCATCTACTCCGGCAGCCAACTGGCGCTGCAGGGTGCAGTGATGCAGATGCTGGCGCACGGTCTGTCGGCCGCGGCACTCTTTATCCTCAGCGGTCAGCTGTACGAGCGCACCCACACCCGCGACATGCGTGAAATGGGTGGCCTGTGGTCGAAGATCGCTTACCTGCCGGCCATCAGCCTGTTCTTTGCCGCCGCGTCCCTGGGCTTGCCGGGCACCGGTAACTTCGTCGGTGAGTTCCTGATTCTGATCGGCACGTTCCCGGCCGCCCCATGGATCACCATCATCGCGACGTCCGGTCTGGTGTTCGGTTCGGTCTACTCGCTGATCATGATCCACCGTGCCTACTTCGGCCCGTCCAAGTCGGACGCGGTGTTGCATGGCATGGATGGTCGCGAACTGATCATGGTGGTCGGTCTGGCGGCATTGCTGATTTACATCGGCGTGTACCCGCAACCGTTCCTCGACACCTCTGCCGCGACGATGCATGGCGTGCAGCAGTGGCTCGGCACCGCCTTCACTCAACTCGCTTCGGCCCGGTAAGAGCGCTATGGAATTCACGACTCAACACTTTATCGCGCTTGCGCCGTTGTTGATCACCAGCGCCACGATCATCGTGGTGATGCTGGCGATTGCCTGGCGCCGCAACCACTCGCAGACCTTCCTGATTTCCGTGGCAGGTCTGAACCTGGCGTTGCTGTCGATCCTGCCAGCCCTGAAAGTCGCGCCTCTGGCCGTGACTCCGTTGCTGCAGATCGACACCTTCGCCTGCTTGTACATGGCGCTGATCCTGGTCGCCACCCTCGCCTGTGTCACCCTCGCCCACGCCTACCTCGGCGATGGCGGTTCGGGTTACCCGGGCAACCGTGAAGAACTTTACCTGCTGATCCTGATGGCCGCCGCCGGTGGCTTGGTGCTGGTCAGCGCGCAGCACCTGGCCGGGTTGTTCATCGGTCTGGAACTGCTCTCGGTACCGGTCTACGGTCTGGTGGCTTATGCCTTCTTCAACAAGCGTTCGCTGGAAGCCGGTATCAAGTACATGGTGCTGTCGGCTGCCGGTTCCGCGTTCCTGCTGTTCGGGATGGCCCTGCTCTACGCCGACTCCGGCAGCCTGAGCTTTGTCGGTATCGGCCAAGCGCTGGCCGCCACCGGCTTGCCGAGCTCGCTGGCGCAACTGGGCCTGGGCATGATGCTGATCGGTCTGGCGTTCAAACTGTCGCTGGTACCGTTCCACCTCTGGACCCCGGACGTTTACGAAGGTGCTCCGGCACCGGTGGCGGCGTTCCTGGCCACTGCTTCGAAAGTGGCCGTGTTTGCCGTGATGGTGCGTCTGTTCCAGATCTCGCCTGCAGCAAGCAGCGGTGTGCTGAGCGACGTGCTGACCATCATCGCCATTGCGTCGATCCTGTTCGGTAACCTGCTGGCACTGACCCAGAGCAACCTCAAGCGTCTGCTGGGTTACTCGTCCATCGCTCACTTCGGCTACCTGCTGATCGCCCTGGTGGCGAGCAAGGGTCTGGCCGTGGAAGCCATCGGCGTGTACCTGGTCACCTACGTGATCACCAGCCTCGGCGCGTTCGGTGTGATCACGCTGATGTCCTCGCCGTACAACGGCCGTGACGCGGATGCCCTGTACGAATACCGCGGCCTGTTCTGGCGTCGTCCGTACCTGACCGCCGTCCTGACCGTGATGATGCTGTCCCTGGCCGGTATCCCGCTCACCGCGGGCTTCATCGGCAAGTTCTACATCATCGCCACCGGTGTCGAGTCGCACCAATGGTGGCTGGTCGGTTCCCTGGTACTGGGCAGCGCCATCGGCGTCTTCTACTACCTGCGCGTCATGGTCACTTTGTACCTGATCGAGCCGAACCTGCGTCGCCACGATGCGCAACTGCACTGGGAACAACGTGCAGGCGGCGTGATGCTGCTGGCCATCGCTCTGGTGGCATTCTTCCTCGGCGTCTACCCACAACCGCTGCTGACGCTGGTTCAGCAGTCGGGTCTGGCGGGCTGATCGCTCGGCGATATCTGGCTACAAACAAGAACGGCACCTTCGGGTGCCGTTTTTGCATTTGTGGGATTTGTTACCGCTGCCCTGCCCTCCTTCTGCAATCCCTGAAAGCTCATGCGGGATTGTCGGTTCCTTTGGAAAAGCTAATTCTTTGGGGATAAATCGGACTTTCCCTACACCTAAAACGGAATCACCCGGCATTTAAAATTGAGGCTGCTCGCCAAAGTCCCCGTTTTACGAATCGGGACACGAACGTGACTAGACTCATCCCCAAAAGCGAACTCAATGGCCAACGTAGCCAACTACTCGACCCTTACCAAGCCATGGAAGAGTTCCGCCAGTCTCTGAATCGCCCCGACGATCTGCCCGGCTTCGACGATCTGCTAAACGCGGTAGGCCTCCATCGCTCCAATTACCTGCAGGGTGTCAACCAACGAAAACTCATCGATGCCGTCAGTAACGGTGACTGGGCACTGGTGAAACCGCGCGTTACTGGTGATAGCGGCGGTGCCTCCTGGAACGCCTTCAAACCCAAACCCGAGCCAGCACCCGCACACCATCTGGTAGAAGAACACGCCTTCACTCTGCCCAAACCGGCAGAGTCCGGCTTCCACATCGTCCAGACACCCATGACCCTCGAAGCGCAGGAACGCTCGCTGTACGAAGTTACACCCAGCGATGTGCTGCGCCGCGAGTTCCGCTCGCTCAATCGCCATCTCGGTGAACAGGTAAAACCGGGGCAAATGGTCATCTTTAGCGACTCGCGCAACTACATGTGCCGACGCGAAGAGGCGCAGATGATGGCGGCTGCGGAAAAAGTGAATGAAGCGCTGAAGGATCTGACTGATGAAGAGGCTTCGTTCATGGTTGAGCATCATGAAGTGATTGAACCGTTTTTGGGAGTTTCTTCCGGAGCGTTGGGTGTAGCGTCATTTATGGTGGGTCAGCATATGGAAACGCTAAAAAACACACTTAAAGAACTGGAGCGGTTACACATGGAGCAGTACCGCCAGTATGGCCATCTGAAATCCCCGGATTTTTTTGCGAAACGCAAAAGGCTGATGACGAAACTGGATGTCGATTTAGGGCCTTTGGTTCGCAAGACAACGGGTATTCCGGATCATCCGAAACTTAAACGGGCGCTAGGTTTGTCAACGCGAAGAATCGTGCACAACTGGAACAAGGCTGGCGTACCGACTCAACTGCCGGGCTATGCAACTCATATCGAAGGCGTGGCGCGAGCCTCTAAATACATAAAGGCGGGCGGTTATGTGGCGATTGGTCTAGGTGCTGGTTCAGCGGCGATGAAGATTCACGAGGCATGTCGCACCGGACGCGAGGAGGAATGTCGTCAGGCAAAATATGTGGAGGGCTCGAAACTATCTGGAAACGTTGCAGGCGGAATGATTGCTAGCCGACTGGCGCCAGTTTTTGCACAAATGACATGTGCTGCGATTGGGGTGGGAACAGTTGGTACTGGAGGATTAGCGTGCATGTTAGTTGTGAGCGGTATGCTTGCCGCACAAATGGGAGATAGCGGTGGTCAAGCTGGAGAATTTATCGGCGAAAAACTGTACGAGGTGAACCAGCAATGACCTTTGACCAATTAATTGGCTTATCCGGAGTCCCACTTTTCGTATTGTTTTTTGTGAACTACTTATTCTCAGCGTACGTAGCAACCCACAAACTAGAAGAGATTCAAAGCCACTTCACCAACTCTCGTTTCGTCGCATCTCATCGAGGAGACAAGAATACTGCGATCATCTTCAAAGTAGGAAATCTGGAGATTATATATGCCCTACTAACCTTGAAATTCTTTCGCAATATGGATCCAGACTCGATTGATGAGGTAGAGATCTTTCCAAAAACGTTGCGCCCTTGGGTGGTCATTCCCGGTCACATCAACACAATTTGCGCCTTGTGGTTTTTTTTAATACTTGTCTGGATCAATGTTACGGGTTATCTATGATCCTCCCTGATCTCGCCCATACTTTTACTGGACCATGATTTTTTGTCGGGAAGTGATCCGGACGCAATAAACGAGATCGCTAGTTTCCCATTACCCGCACGACGCTGGGTCATCATTTCCGCTCGATTGCTTGGTTATTCTTTTCTAGGCTATTGCGTGACCTATCTCGGCGGAACACTCTTTGGGGTACTTGCCTGACAGAAGCGAAACCGACTGTCAGCCATTCAGTAAAAACGCGGACCTTCTGGCGCCGCGTTTTTTTGTGTCTGCTCAGTCCCGCTGATCAGCCAGCGGGGTCGACGTTGTCCAACGCCTTGTTCACCGCCAGTTCGCCCAACATCACCACCTGTGCGATCCCCAACAGCGTTCTGCGATGCGTGCCTTCCAGCAGCGCAGCAAAGTCACCGAGCATGACCGTGGCCGATGCCAGGGATTCACAGGCATTGGCCAGCAACGACTCTGTGTCTGCTTTGGGGTTTACGAAGAACATTTCGTTGGGGGTGTATGGCGCGGCCATGATTTGGGCGGTGGGGTTGAGGTAGTAGTCGAGCGCGCGGTCGGCGGCTTCGTGGAGTTTTCGGGTGTCAACGGAAGCATAAGGGGATGTTGAGTCGGCGTCCGCAACGGCGTCTGCTTCGGGAGGGTTGGGTGTTGGCTTTTTCATAAGTAACTCCGGTGTGTGGCTATGGAGCTGGCCCATTCGGTTCCAATCGAAGGGGTGGCAGCTGTACGCAGGTTGGAACCCGGGCCACCGAAAACCCGACAGACTCGAAGTCTCCCGCGCACAGCCGCCATAACGGAGTGCACACCATCAAGGTGCGCAAGCATACGTCATGAAAGGTGCTTTTGCTTTCAGTGGAGTCGCGGGGTTCCAATCCCGATCGCTGATTTGGCAACGACGTGCACAGGCTAGAGAACGGACGTCCGACGGACAACCTGAAAACATTGTGGGACGGTTCTGCTCATACACCTAAACGCTTAAACATACAGCATTGAAATACGAACTGTGGTGCACGGAAATACCAAGCCCGCTCAGGCTTGCCCGCCAAAGGGCCGGCCCATCCAGCATCTTTATCGACTGCCCCACCGCTATCGCGGGCAAGCCCGGCTCCCACAGCTTTAGCGGTGTACACGAAGCCTGCTGGCACCTCGCAATACTGTAGGAGTGAGCCTGCTCGCGATGGCGGACTATTAGGCACAAAAAACGGCACCTTCGGGTGCCGTTTTTGCGTTTGGTATAGCGGTTTTCAGACATCGATTGACACACCGTTTTCAGACCAGCCCCACTGCCAGGTATTCCTCCCCTTTATCGAATGCGCTCACCGTACTGGTCGACTTCTCCTACAGGTGTTTTTACGACCGGGGTCTACCGTTGAAATCGGGAACGAAAAGGATGGCTCTGACGCCCGAACTGATGGATGGCCTCGAAGCCCTGGCGGATGAGCGCCTAGGCAAGATCACATTGCGAACACACAAGGTTCAGTTGCCAAAGCTGGTGCCCATCACTGCCGAGGAAGTGGTAGCCATCCGCCAACAGCTCAACCTCTCCCGTTCCGTGTTCGCCATGTATCTGCGCACCAACACCCGAACCCTCGAGAATTGGGAGCAGGGACGGGCAATTCCCAATGCCCAAGCCACGACACTGATCCGCCTGGTTGAGCGTTTTCCGGAGACAGTAGCGCAACTGGCTGCACTGACTTGAATTGTCTGCACCATTTTAATTGCTCGTTCATTGGATCGTTGCCCGCAGTGACGGACCTGCTCGCTAAAGCGCTGGAACTGGCACAAACAAAAACGGCACCTCTCAAGACTGAGTGAAAAAGCACTGAAGGTGGTCTCAAGCAAACGCCCCGACTTGTTCGGGGCGTTTTCATTTGTGCAGAAAGCAAAGACTTCTGCCGGTTGAATTCGAGGGGTAAACACGCGTCGCCGTCTGAGGAGACTTCAAACGCGGTAGGAAAAATCTCCGCGCATATCTGTAAAGGAACGAAAACAGACTCATCATTGCAATTTGGCTACCCAACTATCTGAATTTTCCCACATCCCATTTCCCCCTTCGCTGCAGCAAATGCGGCGTTTATTCGGCGTCCGCCCCTGTTTACGAATCAAAGTCGTCAATCGCGGATTAATGTGTATGTATTTCCTCACACCAGAAATAACGACACCGTAACTCCCCGTCACTTTTGACCGACCAACTTTCAACTTATACAGTTGCTCCGTGCTTGATTAAGCACTCCACTATCCAACAAAAAAGAGAGTTTACCTATGGGTTACCTTGTCAGCTGGAACGCAAACAAAGTTATCGACCTGGAACAACAGGACACCCCCACAGCAGAGCAAATTGAACAACTGCAACTGACCGAGGATGAACAAGCAGAACTGGAAGCCGTTTAAGAAAGCGGGGGGCAAATGCCCCCCGTTTTTTTCAAGGGAGGGAACGATGGATAACTTTACACGTGTAGAACGAGAACTCACCCTTGCGCAGGCTGAAAAGAGGATTCACGCCGAACTGGAAAACCTGGGGCTTCGCGCAGAACCCCGCATACTCGGGCAAAAAATTGTCGCGGTGCATGTCTCGGCGAGTGCTGGCAATCAACAGGGCATCGCCAGGGGAGCGGGAAAAGGTTACCTCCATCACGCCCAGGTGGGTGCACTTTACGAAACACTGGAACACCATCTAAGTGATCATTTCAGCGCCTGCGATATTCACTGTATTGCCCCGCATTACTTTTCTGACTCTCCACTATTTTTCGATGACACGGTTCTTTCTACTCTCACCGACCAACCCGATGCTTTGACAGCCTGCAGAACTTACACGGACATATTCAAAAAAACTTTATTCTCTTACCCCGTTGCATTATGCACTCCCGACTATTCACGCCAGCCACTGGAACAAGACTCTACGAACTACGGCGTATTACGGCGCTATGCCTCTAACAGTGGAACGGCCATTGGCGCGAGCTACGACGAAGCGGTCTTGCATGCGGCAAATGAATGCATCGAGCGCGATGCGGTTTCGTTGTTTCTGCTGGAGCATTTTTACTACGAGAACCGGCCTGTGCTGCGCCGGGTCGGTCGCGTGGCAGATCACGAACAATTGGGCCAACTGTGGTCGGATGCCGAAGCGGAGATCGGAGCGGAAATCATCCTGATCGACATCAGCACTGAATTCCTGCCACACACCTTTCTGGCGTTCTCAACCGAACCCGCCTCCCATCCTCGCGTGTTTGGCAGCGGTAGTTCGATCAGCGCCCGACATGGCGCCTGGCGGGCGCTGACCGAACTCGTCCAACTCCATCACGGGGCCTCGGAGCCAGGACTGCAACACTACCTGAGTAACGCGCAACGGCACTTGAGCAAATTTCCTCGCCTGCTCCGCTGCCTGCAATTCGACCTGTATCCACTGCTTACCTTGTGCGAGCAAGTCACGGTCGACTTACCCGAAACAATCAATGAACGCCCGTTGGCCGAGCAAATCAACTTGCTGGCAGAAGATCTCCACCAGCATGGACGCGCGCTGGGGGTCACCCAACTCCATCAAACCTCGTTGGGGACCACGCTGGTCAACGTCGTCATTCCGGGGCTGGAGCGTTTTTTTGTGGTGTCCAGTGGCAATGTGGTGATACCGCAGGCACGAGGGCGGCGCCTGCAAAGGAATCAGGGAGTAGCAGCATGACCCCTGCCCTTTGTCGAGAACACCACCTCGCTCAATCATTCCCCCGGCGCGAGGCATCGCCGGGCGAGCTCGATCGTTTCATCGAACCCTTCGGCTCAGGCCTGCATCATGTGTTTGTATTGCGTGTCGGCGGCAACGAATGGGTCGGCCGCAAAGTCCTGCAATACTGCGAGACGGTCGGCTGGCACATCAGCAGCGTGCTCCAACCCTGGATGCTGCTCGGACCGCTGGTGCAATGGCATTGGGGCAATCAAGGCACCGTGATCTATTTCCGTGCAGTATCTGCGCAGGAGAAAGAAACCGCGTTCCATAACGCATTGACGCAGTCGGGCAGCGAAGTGAGTTTTCCGTTTCCTGCCATGGATGACAGCGGCCGAGAGTGCGTCTGCCCGCCCGAGTATTGGCAATGCAATGAATCGCTCGCCACACAGCTGGATGCTGACGAAGGGCATTTTCGCCAGCATTGCACAAGCCTGCTCAAAAACCTGTCATCACCCGGCGCGGTGATCCATGACCCGGCGTGTTCGACGGGCGAGTTCATCGCGCACCTCGCTGGCGAACTCCCGGATCGCCAATGCCTGGGGTCTGATCGCTCAGCGTCGATGATTGACTATGCCAAAAAGCATCATGGCACTTCAGCCGCCCGGTTCTACCTGGCCGATGCCCACCACATCGCGACAACAGGTATTCAATGCGATGTGCTGATCATTCGTTTCCTCAATGCCGAAGTGATGACGCGCAAGGACGCGCAGCGAGCGCTCCTCGATATGGCAGCCGGCGTTAAACCGGGTGGCACGATTTTCCTTTTCGGCCATACGCCGGTACTGATCGCCGTGCCCTATATGGCGCAGGCGCTGAAGCTTGAACTGATATCCAGCGTAGCGGCCCGGCCCGGCCACACAGAACTGTTTCAATTCTACAGGCTGAGGACACCCGCCTAATGGTGAACAGTGGCTACTACTCGACCGGCGACGGTCACCAACTCTATTGGGAGCGGCACGGCACACCCGGTGGCGAACCGATATTTTTCCTGCATGGCGGACCGGGGGGTTGCAGCGACAGCCGTCATCTCGAGTTCTTCGATGAACGCTGTTTCGACATTATCCTGTTCGACCAGCGCGGCTGCGGCCGCTCCGTTCCCCACGGCGAACGCCAACACAACGACACCGGGCTTTGCGTCGAAGACATCGACGCCCTGCGGCAGCATCTGGGGTTCGAAAAAATCAGCATGCTCGGCGTCTCATGGGGCAGCTGGCTGGCCATTCAATACCAGCAACGCTATCCAGAGGCCGTTCTGAAAACCACACTGGTCTCAGTATTCGTACCGTTTGCAGCCAACGTAAATGCCTACGATCAAACCTTGAATGACGGCCTGTCGGCCATGGCACATGGGGCATGCGCCGTCAGTGCCGGTGCGATCTACCAACTCCTGGACAATGGCTGCGCAATCCAGCAGCGTCAGGCGGCCCTCCACTGGTTAAGGGCGACTTTGCAATTGAGCGGACAATCGATGCAGCCGAGCGCACTCGAAGAATTCGTGGACGACGAAGCCGTGCGCGCTATCCGCCTGGAATTGCATTACCACGTAAACCAGTACTTCTTCACATGCACGGACGAAGCGCCTTCGCTTGATGCCCATACTGAAGTGATCCAAGGCATCAGAGACACCTTCGGCATGTCCAGCGTGCGGTGGCTTCGGCAGCGCCAGCCGCTGCGGTGCCGGCTACTCTTCGCCGGACACAATGCCTTCGACCTCCCGATTCTGAAAGCCGTGCGCCAGTCGCTGAAACGTGAAAGTGAGCGTTAAACAAGAACGGCACCCGAAGGTGCCGTTCAACAGTGCAGATGGTCTGTTACTTGCGCGCCGCCTCCCACGATTTCAGCAGTTCGGCATAGCTCACGGTTTCACCTTTAGGCTTCTCGTTCGCCAGTTTCGGCTTCGGAGCACCCGGCTGATCGAACCAGTATTGAGCATCGCGCTCCGGGTTCATTTTCGGTGCGCAGGTGGCTTGCGCCTTCGAGCGTTCCAGACGCGCCATGATCGCGTCCTGATCCTTGGCCAGGCCATCCAGCGCCTGTTGCGGAGTCTTCTCGCCACTGGCCGCTTCCGCGATGTGGCTCCACCACAGTTGTGCCAAGCGTGGATAGTCCGGCACGTTGGTCCCGGTCGGGGTCCATTGCACGCGGGCCGGACTGCGATAGAACTCGACCAGGCCGCCGAGTTTCGGTGCCAGGTCGGTCATGGCTTGCGAGTTGATGTCCGACTCACGAATCGGCGTCAGGCCGACGATGGTTTTCTTCAGCGACACAGTTTTCGAGGTCACGAATTGCGCATAGAGCCAGGCCGCCAGTTTCTGCTTCTCAGGCGTGGATTTCATGAACGTCCAGGAACCCACATCCTGATACCCCAGCTTCATGCCCTCCTCCCAATACGGTCCGCGTGGAGATGGCGCCATCCGCCATTTCGGCGTGCCGTCGGCGTTCATTACCGGCAGGCCCGGTTTGGTCATGTCGGCGGTGAACGCGGTGTACCAGAAGATCTGTTGGGCGATGTTGCCTTGGGACGGCACCGGGCCGGATTCGGAGAAGGTCATGCCTGCCGCTTCCGGTGGTGCGTAGGCCTTGAGCCAGTCGACGTATTTCTGCGTCGCATAGACCGCCGCCGGGCCGTTGGTGTCGCCGCCACGGGTCACGCTGGAACCGACCGGGTGGCAATCCTCGACGCGGATGCCCCACTCGTCCACCGGCAAGCCATTGGGAATGCCTTTGTCGCCGGCACCGGCCATGGAGAACCAGGCATCGGTGAAGCGCCAGCCGAGAGACGGGTCTTTCTTGCCGTAGTCCATGTGCCCGTAGACACGTTTGCCGTCGATCTCCTTGACGTCTTCGCTGAAGAACTTGGCGATGTCTTCATAGGCCGACCAGTTCACCGGCACACCCAATTCGTAGCCGTACTTTTCCTTGAACTTGGCTTTGAGCTCCGGCCGTTCGAACCAGTCGGCGCGGAACCAGTACAGGTTGGCGAACTGTTGGTCAGGCAATTGATAGATCTTGCCGTCCGGTGCAGTGGTGAACGAAATGCCGATAAAGTCCTTGAGGTCCAGGGTCGGCGAAGTGAAGTTCTTGCCTTCGTTGGCCATCAGGTCGGTGATCGATTCGGTCTTGCCGTAGCGAAAGTGCGTACCGATCAGGTCCGAGTCGTTGACCCAACCGTCATAGATGTTTTTGTCCGACTGCATCTGGGTTTGCAGCTTTTCCACCACGTCGCCTTCCTGCAGCAAGTCGTGGGTCAGCTTGATCCCGGTGATTTCGGTGAAGGCCTTGGCCAGGGTTTTGGATTCATATTCGTGGGTCGCGATGGTTTCCGAAACCACCTTGATGCTCATCCCGCGAAAAGGCTCCGCGGCCTTGATGAACCACTTCAGCTCTTCGAGCTGCTGCTCGGGCGTGAGGGTGGACGGTTTGAATTCGCTGCCGATCCATTTCTTCGCGGCGTCTTCGTAGGCATCGGCCCAGGCCGAAGCGCTCAGACCGCTGAGTGCCAGCATGGCTGCCAATGAAATGCTATGTCGCAGCTTATTGTTTTTGTCGAACATAGAGACCTCCTGTTTGATTTTCGGAGCAACATTGCCGATCGATTTCGACTAGCCCCAACGCATCACAGCCAACAGCCACACCAGGGACAACGCGAACGCAACCCAGATGCTCCAGTCGGTGACGCCGATTACCAGCAAATGCAGGTAGGCGCTGCCGAGAAGACCGATAAACAGCCGATCGCCACGGGTGGTGGCAATCGGCAAGAAACCACGCCGAGGGACACTCGGCGAACGTAATTCCCAGGTCGTCATGCCCGCCAGGATCAGGCCAATGGCGATGAAGAACGCCGCCGTGGGGACAGTCCAGCTCATCCATTCCATCATCAGCTCCTCAGACCCGGCCCAGGGCAAAGCCCTTGGCCACGTGGTTGCGAACAAACCAGATCACCAGCATGCCCGGCAGGATGGTCAATACCCCCGCCGCCGCCAGCACGCCCCAGTCGATGCCGGACGCCGAGACCGTGCGGGTCATCACCGCCGCAATCGGTTTGGCGTTCACCGATGTCAGCGTCCGTGCCAGCAGCAGTTCGACCCAGGAAAACATGAAGCAGAAGAACGCCGTGACGCCGATCCCCGAGCCGATCAGCGGGACGAAGATCTTCACGAAGAACTTGGGGAAACTGTAGCCGTCAATGTAAGCGGTTTCGTCGATTTCTTTCGGAACGCCGGACATGAAGCCTTCAAGAATCCACACCGCCAACGGCACGTTGAACAGGCAGTGGGCCAGGGCCACCGCGATGTGCGTGTCGAACAAACCGATCGAGGAATACAGCTGGAAGAACGGCAACAGGAACACCGCCGGTGGCGCCATGCGGTTGGTCAGCAGCCAGAAAAACAGGTGCTTGTCACCCAGAAAGCGATAGCGCGAGAACGCGTAGGCCGCCGGCAACGCCACGCTCAGGGAAATGATCGTGTTCAGGCTCACGTAGTACAGCGAGTTGAGGTAACCGTTGTACCAACTCGGATCGGTGAAGATCACCTTGTAGTTGGCAAAGGTGAAATCCTGCGGAAACAGCGTCAGACCGCCGAGGATTTCGGTGTTGCTCTTGAAGGACATGTTCAGCAGCCAGTAGATCGGCACCAGCAGGAACAGGATGTAGATCAGCAACGGAATCAGCTTTCTCTTGCTCATGGCGGACCTCAGCGGTTGGCGTCAGAGTGAGTCATGGCGGTGTAGAACAGCCAGGACACCAACAGGATGATCAGGAAGTACACCAGCGAGAAAGCTGCCGCCGGGCCGAGGTCGAATTGCCCTACAGCCATCTGAGTCAAGGTCTGACTCAAGAAGGTCGTGGCATTCCCCGGTCCGCCGCCCGTGAGGACGAAGGGCTCGGTGTAGATCATGAAACTGTCCATGAAGCGCAGCATCACCGCGATCAGCAGCACGCTCTTGAGCTTGGGCAACTGGATGTGTCGGAAAACCGCCCAGGCCGATGCCCGGTCAATCCGCGCGGCCTGGTAATACACGTCCGGAATCGCCCGCAACCCGGAGAAGCACAAAAGCGCCACCAGCGACGTCCAATGCCAGACGTCCATCACCAGCACCGTGACCCAGGCGTCCATGGTGTTGGCCGCGTAGTTGTAGTTGATGCCCATCGCCTTGAGGCTGGCCCCGAGCAGACCGATGTCCGCACGACCGAAAATCTGCCAGATAGTGCCGACCACGTTCCACGGAATCAGCAGCGGAATCGCCAGGATAATCAGCACCAGCGACGACCAGCGGCCCTTGGTCGGCATGGTCAGGGCGATGGCGATGCCCAGGGGGATTTCGATCAGCAATACGCAGGCGGAATAGATGAATTGCCGCAGCAGCGAGTCGTGCAACCGTGGATCGAGCAGCACCTGCTTGTACCAGTCGGCGCCGACGAAGTAGCGGCTGGACTGGTCGAAGATGTCCTGCACCGAGTAGTTGACCACGGTCATCATCGGGATCACCGCACTGAACGCCACCAGCAGAAACACCGGCAGCACCAGCCACCAGGCCTTGTTGTTCTGCACCTTGTTCATGGCTGCACCTCATGATTGGCTTGCGCTGGCAGAAGGTAATCGTCCGCATAGACCATCAACCACTGCGCCGGGAAGCTGATCCAGGCCGTGCCTTCCGGCACCGGTTTGTCTTCGGCCAGACGCACTTTCAACGGCGCGCCGTCGAGGTTCAGGGTCATGATCTTGTAGGTGCCGAGGTCTTCGACGTGTACGACTTGTGCCTGCATCGCGTCATCGAACGGCTCGTCCCACACGTGCACGAACTCCGGACGGATGCCGACCTTCAGGGTTTTCCATTCCGATTCGGCGATGCGTTTCTGTTGCGCGTCGGACAAAGGCAGGTGCGTCGAAGCAAAACCGACGCCGCCCGGTTGTGGCTGCACCTCGATCAGGTTCATTCCCGGACTGCCGATGAAATAGCCGACAAAGGTGTGGGTCGGCCGCTCGAACAATTCCCGCGGGGTGCCGAATTGCACGATCTGGCCGCCGTACATCACCGCGATCTTGTCGGCGAAGGTCGAGGCTTCGAGCTGATCATGGGTGACGTAGACCATGGTGATGTTGAACTGCTCGTGGATCTGCTTGAGCTTGCGCCGCAGTTTCCACTTCAGGTGCGGGTCGATTACCGTCAGCGGCTCATCAAACAGGATCGCCGAGACGTCGTCGCGCACCAGCCCACGGCCCATGGAGACTTTCTGTTTTTCATCGGCAGTGAGGTTGCGCGCCTTTTTGCTCAGCAGCGCTTGAAGGTCAAGGACCTCGGCAATTTCCTGCACCTTGCTGTGAATTTTTGCTTCGGCCATGCCTTGATTGCGTAGCGGGAACGCCAGGTTGTCGAACACCGTCATGGTGTCGTACACCACCGGAAACTGGAAAACCTGGGCGATATTGCGCTTCTCGGGAGTCAGGTCATTGACCACTTTGCTGTCGAACAGCACCTGGCCCTGGGACGGGCTGAGCAACCCGGAAATGATGTTGAGCAACGTCGACTTGCCGCAGCCCGAAGGCCCGAGCAAGGCATAAGCACCGCCCTGCTCCCAGACGTGGTCCATCTCGCGGATCGCGTAATCCTCGGGACCGGTCGGCGTGCTGGTGTAGCTGTGGGCGAGGTTCTGCAAACGGATTTCGGCCATCAGGCAACCCTCGCGATGCGGCGACCGGGCGCCTGGACCAGCCGCCCCTGCGCATCGAACACAAACAGTTTATGGGTCGGGATATAGATCCGGATCGGCGCATCGACGTCGTATTCGTGAACGCCGGGCAAGTGCAGCACCAGCAGGAAATGCTCGTTGCGCACATGCAGGAAGGTTTCCGAACCGCTGATCTCGGCGACCTCGACGGTCACCGCGAGTTCGAGGTCATCGTCGTTGCTCGGCACCAGTGAGATATGGCTTGGGCGCACGCCGAAACGGAACTCGCCCTCGCCGACAGGGCGCAAATCCACATTCAATGGGAAATGCACGAAATTGGCGAAGCTCACTTCGTTTCCGGCGATGCGGCCCGGCATCAGATTGATCGGCGGCTCGGAGAACAATTCGGCAGCCAGCACGGTTTTTGGCTGGTGATAGACCTCCGAGGATTTGCCGCTCTGGATCACCCGGCCTTCGTGAAGAATGGTGGTGGTGCCGCCCAGGGCCAGCGCTTCATTGGGTTCGGTGGTGGCGTAGATGGCAATGGTGTGCCGGGCCTTGAACAGCTCGCGCATTTCCTGACGCAGTTCTTCGCGCAACTTGTAGTCGAGGTTGACCAGCGGCTCGTCGAACAGGATCAGTTCGGCATCCTTGACCAACGCTCGGGCCATCGCAGTACGTTGTTGCTGGCCGCCGGAGAGTTCCAGCGGATAGCGCTGAAGAAACTTCTCGATGCGCAGCATCTTCGCGGTTTCCAGCACTTTGCTCTGGATCAGCTCGTTGGAAACACCGCCCTGGCGCAATGGCGAAGCGATGTTGTCGAAGACGGTCATGGTCGGGTAGTTGATGAACTGCTGATAGACCATCGACACATTGCGCAAACGCACCGGGCGCTGCGTGACGTCGACGCCGTTCATCAGGATGCGGCCGCTGTCAGGCTTGTCCAGCCCGGCCATCAGGCGCATGAGACTGGTCTTGCCGGACAGCGTGCGCCCGAGCAAAACGTTGAAGGATCCGGGTTCGAAACTCAGGCACGCATCGTCGATCCAGGTCTGGCCCTCGACGGTGCGGCTGACGTGCTCCAGGGTTAATGACATGGCTCGGCCTTTTTATTATTTGGAGTCAAGCGACCCAGGCTGTAGAGCGAGTTTCATGCCAAAAAATGTAAGTTGTTGAACTACCTTGAAAATGTTCAAGGCAGCGACAAAACCGCTTTCGTTGCTGAACAGAAATGAACAACCGCGACTGAACAATTGAACAATCCAGCCGTTGACAATGAACAATAGTGAACAACACTCTACTGGGGCTTTGTGCCTCCCTTTAAGCAAGGCCAGAATTACAGAACCTGTGGGAGCGGGCTTGCTCGCGAAAGCGGTAGATCAGTCAATGTTGATGTCGACTGCCCCACTGCTTTCGCGAGCAAGCCCGCTCCCACAAGGGAAATACCTATAACAACAATAAAAGCGTTATTCAGAGGCTGACTGTCATGGCCGCACCTGCCCCCGTTTTGTCCCACGACACCATCATCCAGGACTCCTGGTCCCGCTGTCGCGCGTTCGGCCTCAACCATCAAAGCGCCCCGGCGTTCGATCAGCTCCCGGCCGAAGGCATCGCCCAGTTGCTGGAAAGCCAGCATTCCCTGGTGCAGACCACCCACCAGGAAGTCCTGCCGTACTACGAAAATATCCTGAGCAACTCCAATTGCCTGATCATGCTCGCCGACAATCAGGGCCAGGTGCTGACGTCCTGGGGCACCCAGCGTTTTATCGAGCCGAGCCTGACCCGCGGCTTTAGCGCCGGCGCCAGCTGGATGGAGCGTTGCAGCGGCACCAACGCGATCGGCACTGCCCTGGCCTGCGAGCAAGCGGTGCACATCGAGCACGATGAGCATTTCCTCAAGGCCAACCGCTTCATGACCGGTTCCGCCGCGCCGATTTTCGATGCCGAACGCAAGGTGATCGCGGTGCTGGACGTGTCCAGCGACAGCTACCTTCCGCCGTCCCACACCCTCGGCATGGTCAAGATGATGAGCCAGACCGTGGAAAACCGGCTGATCCTCAACCTCTTCCACGGCCAGCATTTTCAACTGACCTTCAACACCGGGTTGAACAACCTCGACAGCCAATGGGCCGGCTTGTTGATCTTCGATGAAACCGGCCAGGTGCTGTCCGCCAATCGCCGGGCTGACAATCTGCTGGGTATCAGCCTGTCCCGGGTCAGTGTCGAGAGCCTATTCAAGGTGTCGCTGCTGGAATTGCTGAACCAGCCGGAAGGCCTGCCTTTTGCGCTGCAAGCCTCCGGGCGCAACCGTTTTCAATGCCTGTTGAAACGGCCGAAACAGATGCCGATTCAAGCTAGACTGTTTTCTGAAACCAAAAGCGCGGAACCGGCCGTGGCCGCGCCCGCTGCGATCAGCCTAAATACCCTGCATTTCGGCGACAGTCGCGTGGAAAAAGCCGTACGCCAGGCCGAGCGCTTGCTGGAAAAAGACATTCCGCTGTTGATCCACGGTGAAACCGGGGTCGGCAAGGAAGTCTTCGTCAAAGCCCTGCATCAGGCCAGTTCGCGAAGCAAACAACCGTTCATTGCCGTCAACTGTGCAGCGATCCCCGCTGAACTGGTGGAATCCGAGTTATTTGGCTACGAGAAAGGTGCATTCACCGGCGCCAACCAGAAAGGCAGCATCGGTCTGATCCGCAAGGCTGACAAAGGCACCCTCTTTCTCGATGAAATCGGCGACATGCCGCTACCGACCCAGGCACGGCTGCTGAGGGTGTTGC
The DNA here is from genome assembly GCF_003151075.1 of Pseudomonas sp. 31-12. NCBI lineage: Bacteria > Pseudomonadati > Pseudomonadota > Gammaproteobacteria > Pseudomonadales > Pseudomonadaceae > Pseudomonas > Pseudomonas sp. 31-12. Next base: position 2,598,524 of record NZ_CP029482.1, on the reverse strand, counting down.
AGGAACGTTGCGTGCAACCGGTGGGCAGTAGCGAGCTGTTCCCGGTGGACATCCGCATCATCTCGGCGACCAACCGTTCGTTGCGCGAACAGGTGCAGCTCGGCCGGTTTCGTGAGGATCTTTATTACCGGATCGGCGGCTTGACCCTGGAATTACCGCCGCTCAGGGAACGCAGTGACAAACAGGCGCTGTTCAAGCGCTTGTGGGAACAGCATCGCGAGCCATCGCAGTGGGCCGGATTGAGCCGTGAAGTGATGGAGTTGTTCGGCCGCCACCCGTGGCCAGGGAATTTACGTCAGGTCAGCAGCGTGATGCAGGTGGCGCTGGCCATGGCCGAAGAACAACCGGTACGGCCGGAGCATTTGCCGGATGATTTTTTTGTCGATCTGGAGATGGAGCCGGTGGAATCGCAAGAGCCGCTGGCGGTGGATTTGAATGATGCCGAGGATTTGAATCGGTTGTTGCAGGCGGCTGGGGGGAATATTTCGCACCTCGCCCGGCGTCTCGGAGTCAGCCGCAACACCTTATACAAGCGGTTGCGCCAGGCTGAATGACAAGCAGGCCGCACTGTTTGCGTTCGGCTGGAGACCATCGCGAGCAGGCTCGCTCCCACAGGGAATGGTGTCGAACACAGAGCTCAACCTGGCGAAGACCCAATGTGGGAGCGAGCCTGCTCGCGATGGCGCCAGTCGAGGCGCCACCAGACTTGCAGCTACCCAAAAAACAAAAACCCGCACAAGGCGGGTTTTGTTTGTAGCAAACACAGCAATCAGTCAGCCAGACGCCAGGTCGTGCCGCCCTTCCCGTCTTCCAGTACCACGCCCATGGCGGTCAACTGGTCGCGGATACGGTCGGACTCAGCCCAGTCCTTACCCGCACGGGCCGCCAGACGCGCAGCAATCAGCGCATCAACCTCAGCCGCATCCACCCGCCCTTCGGCACCGGCCTGCAGGAAGTCATCCGCCTCAAGCTGCAACACGCCCAGCACGCTGGCCAGTTCCTTCAAGCGCGCCGCCAGACCCGCCGCCGCATCAAGATCGCTCTCACGCAGACGGTTGATCTCGCGCACCATCTCGAACAGCACCGCGCAGGCTTCCGGCGTGCCGAAGTCGTCGTTCATCACCTGGGTGAAACGCTCGACAAAGGCTTCGCCGCCAGCCGGCGCCACGTTCGGCAGGCCTTTCAACGCATGGTAGAAACGCTCGAGTGCGCCTTTGGCGTCCTTGAGGTTGTCTTCCGAATAGTTGATCGCGCTGCGGTAGTGGCTCGACACCAGCAGGTAACGCACGACTTCCGGGTGGTACTTTTCCAGCACGTCGCGAATGGTGAAGAAGTTGTTCAAGGACTTGGACATCTTCTCGCCATTGATGCGAATCATGCCGCAATGCATCCACGCGTTGGCGTAGGTCTTGCCGGTGGCCGCTTCGCTCTGGGCGATTTCGTTTTCGTGGTGCGGGAACTCGAGGTCGCTGCCGCCGCCATGAATGTCGAAGGTCTCGCCCAGGCAGCAGGTCGACATCACCGAGCATTCGATGTGCCAACCCGGACGCCCGGCGCCCCACGGCGATTCCCAGCTCGGTTCGCCCGGCTTGGTGGCTTTCCACAGCACGAAGTCCAGCGGATCCTGTTTCGACTCGTCGACTTCGATCCGTGCGCCGATGCGCAGGTCTTCGATCTTCTTGCGCGACAGCTTGCCGTAACCCATGAACTTGGCGACGCGGTAGTAGACGTCGCCATTGCCCGGGGCGTAGGCGTAACCCTTGTCGATCAAGGTCTGGATCATGCTCAGCATGCCCGGAATATGATCGGTGGCCCGCGGTTCCATGTCCGGCTTGAGGATGTTGAGGCGCGCCTCGTCCTCGTGCATCGCGGTGATCATGCGCTCGGTCAGCACGTCGAACGGCTCGCCGTTCTCCTTGGCACGATTGATGATCTTGTCTTCGATGTCGGTGATGTTGCGCACATACGTCAGGTTATAACCGCTGAACCGCAACCAGCGGGTCACCAGGTCGAACGCGACCATGCTGCGGCCATGGCCAATGTGGCAGTAGTCGTACACGGTCATCCCGCAGACGTACATGCGCACATTGTTGCCATCCAGCGGCTTGAAAACTTCCTTGCTCTTGGTGAGCGTGTTGTAGATCGAAAGCACGTTAGAGGTTCCTTGAATCACTGGCCCCACGAATCACGCAAGGTCACGGTACGGTTGAATACCGGAGCACCTGGTTTCGAGTCCTTGATATCCGCGCAGAAGTAACCTTCGCGCTCGAACTGGAAACGGTCTTCCGGCTGTGCATTGCCCAGCGAAGGCTCAGCACGACAACCGGTGAGGACTTGCAGCGAGTCAGGGTTGATGTTGTCCAGGAAACTGGCGCTGTCTTCGGCCTTCTCAGGGTTCGCAGAGCGGAACAGGCGATCGTAAAGACGCACTTCGCACTCGACGCTGGCCGCGGCCGGCACCCAGTGCACCACGCCTTTGACCTTGCGGCCTTCAGGGTTCTTGCCGAGGGTTTCCGGGTCATAGGAGCAACGCAGTTCAACGATGTTGCCGTCGGCGTCCTTGATCGCTTCGTCGGCACGAATCACGTAGCTGCCGCGCAGACGCACTTCGCCGTTCGGCTCCAGGCGCTTGTAGCCTTTTGGCGGCTCTTCCATGAAGTCTTCACGGTCGATGTAGAGCTCACGGGCGAACGGCAGAACGCGCATGCCCATGTCTTCTTTCGGGTGGCACGGCAGTTCGAGGTTCTCGACCTGGCCTTCCGGGTAGTTGGTGATCACGACTTTCAGCGGACGCAGCACGCACATGGCACGCGGGGCGCTGTGGTCGAGGTCGTCACGGATGCTGAATTCGAGCATGCCGAAGTCGACCACGCCGTCGGAACGGTTGGTGCCGACCATTTCGCAGAAGTTGCGGATCGATTTCGGCGTGTAGCCACGGCGGCGGAAGCCCGACAGCGTGGACATGCGTGGATCGTCCCAGCCGAACACATGCTTTTCATCGACCAGTTGCTTGAGCTTGCGCTTGCTGGTGATGGTGTAGTTCAGGTTCAGGCGGCTGAATTCGTACTGACGCGGGTTCGCCGGGACCGGCAGGTTCTCCAGGAACCACTCGTACAGCGGACGGTGGCTTTCGAACTCCAGGGTGCAGATCGAGTGGGTGATGCCTTCGATGGCGTCCGACTGACCGTGGGTGAAGTCATAGTTCGGGTAGATGCACCACTTGTCGCCGGTCTGGTGGTGATGCGCGTGACGGATGCGGTACATGATCGGGTCGCGCAGGTTCATGTTCGGCGAAGCCATGTCGATCTTGGCCCGCAGCACGCGTGCGCCGTCCGGGAATTCGCCGGCACGCATGCGGGCGAACCAGTCGAGGTTTTCTTCCACGGAGCGGTCACGGAACGGGCTGTTCTTGCCTGGCTCTGTCAGCGTGCCACGATATTCCTTGGCCTGTTCCGGGCTCAGGTCGTCGACGTAGGCCTTGCCGGCCTTGATCAGCTCGACGGCCCAGTCGTGCAGCTGGTCGAAATACTGCGAGGCATAGCGCACTTCACCGGACCATTCGAAGCCCAGCCATTTGACGTCGCTTTCGATCGCGTCGATGTATTCCTGGTCTTCCTTGGCCGGGTTGGTGTCGTCGAAACGCAGGTGCGTGACGCCGCCAAATTCCTGGGCCAGGCCGAAGTTCACGCAAATCGACTTGGCGTGACCGATGTGCAGGTAGCCGTTGGGCTCAGGCGGGAAACGGGTGACGATCTGCGTGTGCTTACCCGAGTCCAGGTCCGCCTGGATGATCGGGCGCAGGAAATTGACCGGCACGGCAGGGCCGGTCTTGGAATTCGAGGTAGGGTCGACAGTGGGCTTGCTCATAGGATCCTTGAACGTACAAGTGCGCGGCCAGTTGGCCAAATCAAAGCGGCTGTTAAAACAAAGGGGCTTATCATAGCCGATGCCGTCAAGTCGCTGACAGAGCAGGCCCGAAAACGGCTGCATTTAATCGGATGCAAATGAAAAACAGCCTCGAAATTCGCGCCCGGCACGCTAAACTGCGCACCTTGGCTGTTGCTGGCCAGACCGGTTGGGGGCTGTAACGCCCCGAAACCCACGAATTCATATAAAACGCATCTCCTAAAAGAGTCCACGATCATGACCCAAGTCAAACTCACCACCAACCATGGCGACATCGTCCTGGAACTGAACGCTGAAAAGGCACCGCTGACCGTTGCCAACTTCATCGAGTACGTCAACGCCGGTCACTACGAAAACACCGTTTTCCACCGCGTCATCGGTAACTTCATGATCCAGGGCGGCGGTTTCGAGCCAGGCATGAAAGAAAAGAAAGACAAGCGCCCAAGCATCCAGAACGAAGCCGACAACGGCCTGCCGAACGACAAATACACCGTCGCCATGGCTCGCACCATGGAGCCGCATTCGGCTTCCGCCCAGTTCTTCATCAACGTGGCTGACAACAGCTTCCTGAACCACAGCGCCAAGACCACTCAGGGCTGGGGCTACGCCGTATTCGCCAAAGTCGTTGAAGGCACCGACGTTGTCGACAAGATCAAAGGTGTTTCCACCACCATGAAGTCCGGCCACCAGGACGTGCCAGCAGAAGACGTGATCATCGAGAAAGCCGAGATCATCGAAGCGTGATACTGCTGATTTCAGACTTGCATCTGGAAGAGGAGCGCCCGGACATTACCCGGGCGTTTCTGGATTTGCTCGCCGGACGCGCCCGCTCGGCGAGTGCGCTGTACATTCTGGGCGACTTTTTCGAGGCGTGGATTGGCGACGATGCCATGACGCCATTCCAGCGTTCCATCTGCCAGGCCCTGCGCACCCTTAGCGACAGCGGCACGGCGATTTTTCTGATGCACGGCAATCGCGACTTCATGCTCGGCCAGGCCTTTTGCAAACAGGCCGGCTGCACATTGCTGAAGGACCCGAGTGTCGTGCAGTTCAACGGCGAGCCGGTGCTCTTGATGCACGGCGACAGCCTCTGCACCCGCGACGAGGCTTACATGAAGCTGCGTCGCTATCTGCGCAACCCGATCACCCTGTTCATCCTGCGGCACTTGCCACTGCGCGCACGGCATAAACTGGCGCGCAAACTGCGCAGCGAAAGCCGGGCGCAGACGCGGATGAAGGCCAATGACATTGTCGATGTCACGCCGGAAGAAGTGCCACGGATCATGCAGGAATATGGCGTGAAGACCTTGATCCATGGCCACACCCATCGCCCCGCCATCCACAAGTTGCAGATTGGCGAGCAAGCAGCCAAGCGCATTGTGCTGGGGGATTGGGATCGTCAGGGCTGGGCGTTGCAGGTGGATGAGCAAGGGTTTGCCCTGGCGCCGTTTGATTTTGGTACGCCGCCACAATTGGCATTGCCAAACGGCTGAGCGCCACCCCTCACCCCAGCCCTCTCCCCAGTGGGGAGAGGGGGAAAGGGAGCAGATCTCCATCATTTTCCAGACCTGAGTTCGACTCGGGCTTCCAGGTCGATGTAAATCAAAAGAACAACTCGGTCAGTCCCCTCGCCCCTCCGGGGAGAGGGTTAGGGTGAGGGGTGGCTCCTGAGCCGTACACTCAATGCCCAGACGCCGCCGGCCCCGCCTTCGCCGCAAACGGCGGTTTCGCCAGCCACACAATCACGATCAAGCCCATGAACGCCCACCCCAGCAACGTGAAGTAATCCACGGTGGAGAGCATGTACGCCTGGCTGGTCAGCACATGATCCAGCTGCGCATACGCCGGGTTGCCCGCCCCGCCCAGCGCATTCAGTGCCTCACGGGTCGCCGGTTCATAAGTGGTGATGCTTTCGCTCATATAGGCGTGATGCTGATCCGCTCGGCGAATCCAGATCCATGTGGTCAGCGACGCCGCAAAACTACCGCCCAACGTCCGCAGAAACGTCGCCAGACCAGCGCCGTCGGCGATCTGGCTCGGTGGCAGGTCCGACATCAGGATGCTCAAGGTCGGCATGAAGAACAACGCCACGCCAATACCCATGAACAGCTGCACCAGCGCGATGTGCTGGAAGTCCACTTCGTTGGTGAACCCGGCGCGCATGAAACAGCTCAGGCCAATCGCCAAAAACGCCAGACCGGCCAGCAGCCGCAGGTCGAACTTGTGCGCATATTTGCCGACAAACGGCGACATCAACACCGGCAGAATCCCGATCGGCGCCACCGCCAGTCCCGCCCATGTTGCCGTGTAGCCCATCTGGGTTTGCAGCCATTGCGGCAGGATCAGGTTGATGCCGAAGAACCCGGCATAACCCAGCACCAGCACGATGGTGCCGATGCGGAAGTTGCGATACGCAAACAGCCGCAGGTTGACCACCGGATGCTTGTCGGTCATTTCCCAGATCACGAACACCGCCAGCGCGATCACTGAAATCGCCGCGCCGATGAGGATGAAGTTCGATTCGAACCAGTCGAGGTCATTGCCCTTGTCGAGGATCACCTGCAACGCGCCGACGCCGATGATCAAAGTGATCAGCCCGACGTAATCCATCGGTTGACGGCTGGTTTCCACCGGGCGTGCCTTGAGTTGCTGACGCACCACCATCACCGCGAAGATGCCGATTGGCACGTTGATGAAGAAGATCCACGGCCAGCTGTAACTGTCGGTAATCCAGCCGCCGAGGATCGGGCCGGCAATCGGCGCGACCACCGTGACCATCGCCAGCAACGCCAGGGCCATGCCACGCCTGGCCGGCGGATAGACCGCAATCAGCAGCGTCTGGGTCATCGGGTACAACGGACCGGCCACCAGGCCTTGCAACACCCGGAAGCCGATCAGCTCGGGCATCGAGGTCGAGATGCCGCAGAGAAACGAGGCCAGCACAAACAGAATGGTCGCCCAGAGAAACAGCTTCACTTCACCAAAGCGCCGGCTGAGCCAACCGGTCAGCGGCAGCGCGATGGCGTTGCTCACCGCAAACGAAGTGATCACCCAGGTGCCCTGCTCCGAACTCACGCCCAGGTTGCCGGAAATCGTCGGCAGCGCCACGTTGGCAATGGTCGTGTCGAGCACTTGCATGAAAGTCGCCAGCGACAGGCCGATGGTGCTGAGCAGCAGACTGGGCGGCGTGAAAGACGCGTTATTGCTCATCGCAAATCCTTTGAAACCTGATGGACGCTGCGCCTGTTACAGACGCAGCTGACCTTGTGGGAGCAAGCCTTTGTGGTGAGGGCGCTTGTGTGGCGAGGGGATTTATCCCCGTTCGGCTGCGAAGCAGTCGCAAAGCTTTTGGGGCCGCTTCGCGACCCAACGGGGATAAATCCCCTCACCACAGAAGCTCGCTCCCACAGGGTTGGTGTGATGGCGAATCAGCGCTGCGCGGTTTTGCTGACCGCTGCGCTGTTGTCGTGGATCAACTGCGTGATCATCGCGTCGGCTTCAGCCAACTGACGGTCGTAGACGTTGGTGCTGAAGGACGCCTTTTGCGGCGGCTGTTGCGCCAGCACCGGGCCGCTCTGGTCATGCAGGTTCACATCAACCTGGGTCGACAGGCCTACGCGCAACGGGTGCTTGGCCAGTTGTTCGGCGTTGATGTGAATCCGCACCGGCACCCGCTGCACGATCTTGATCCAGTTACCGGTGGCGTTCTGCGCCGGCAGCAGGGCAAACGCGCTGCCGGTGCCGGCGCCGAGGCTGTCGATGGTGCCACTGAACTTCACGTCGCTGCCGTAGAGGTCGGCTTCGATATCGACCGGTTGGCCGATGCGCATGTCACGTAGCTGGGTTTCCTTGAAGTTGGCGTCGATCCACAGCTGATCCAGCGGAATAACCGCCATCAGCGCCGTGCCCGGCTGGACACGCTGGCCCAGTTGCACAGAGCGTTTGGCCACGTAACCGGTGACCGGCGCGATCAAGGTACTGCGGGAATTGTTCAAGTAGGCCTGACGCAATTGCGCAGCCGCCGCCATCACGTCCGGATGCGACGAGACCACCGTGTCATCCACCAACGCGCTGGTGGTTTTCAGTTGCTGCTCGGCGTTGGCCAGGGCGTTTTGCGCCGAGGTCAGGTCGTCACGGGCGTGGGACAGTTCTTCCTGGGAAATCGCCCCGCCAGCGGCGAGGTTTTTCCGGCGATTGAAGTTGTCCTGGGCCTTTTGCACTTCGGCCTGCTGGGCGTTGACTTGGGCTTTCATGCCATCGACGTTGCTGTACAAGCCGCGCACCTGACGCACGGTGCGGGCCAGGTTGGCCTGGGCACTTTGCAGACCGACCTGGGCGTCGTTCGGGTCGAAATTGACCAGCACCTGGCCTTCATGGACCAGATCGCCATCGTCGGCGCCGATGCTGACCACGGTGCCGGTGACCAGCGGGGTGATTTCCACCACGTTGCCGTTCACATAGGCATCGTCGGTGCTTTCGTTCCAGCGGCCGTAGAGTTCGTGATAACCCCAGACACCGACACCGGCGAGGATCACCACGATCGCGAGTATCACCAGCATGACTTTGCGTTTGCGCGGGTTGCTGGTGTCTTGAGCATTGTCAGGAGTTTGTGTTGTCGTTTCGGCAGTGGCCATGACAAATACCTTGAATTAGTTGTGCTGCGTGGCTGGGAGTGCGTTGGCTGCGGTCAGGGTTTCGCCCTGGAAGCCGCCGCCCAGCGCTTGCATCAGTTGGATCGACAGGTCGATCTGCTCGGCATTCAGGTTGGCCAACTGACGCTGGGCTTGGAGCAATTGCTGCTCGATGCTGAGTACGTCCAGGTAGTTACCGATGCCGGAACCGTACCGCTGGACCACGGTGTTGTAAGAATCCTGGGCAATGTCGGTGGCGTGTTGCTGCGCCCCGATCTGCCGGCCGATATCGCGCAACTGGTTGATGGTGTCACTGACATCACCCAGGGCTTTCACCAGGCTTTTGTTGTACTGCGCCACCGCGAGGTCGTAATCGGCGTCGCGGGAATCAAGGTCGGCACGCAAGCGGCCGCCGTCGAAAATCGGCACGGAAATCGTCGGCGCAATATTGAAGAAACGACTGGCCGAACCGAACATTGCATCACCCAGCAACGACTCGGCACCGGCCGCTGCGCTCAGGTTGAGGTTGGGGTAGAACTGGGTTTTACCGGCGGCGATGTTCTTGCTCGCGGCCTCGACCCGCCAGCGCGCGGCGACCAGGTCTGGACGACGACCGAGCAACTCGGCGGGCAATACCGACGGCAATGCCACGGCGCTGGCTTGCAGGATCTTCGGCCGAGCAATTTCGTTGCCGCGATCCGGGCCTTTGCCGAGCAGCACGGCCAACGCAATCTTCGCGCTTTGCAGGCGTTTTTCGGCGTCGATCAGGCTCGCTTCGGAGCTGGCTTCCAGGCTTTCGGTTTGCTGGAACTGGTATTGGCTGTCGATCCCCGAGCTCAGGCGACGCTGGCTCAGGTCGAGCATTTGTTTGGTGCGCTTGAGGTCTTCGTTGGCCAGGTCGTAGACGATGTGCGCCTGGCCCAGATCGCTGTAGGCGCGGGCGACGTCGGCGGACAAGGTCAGTTGTGCGGCCTGCTGATCGACTTCGGCCGCACGGGCCTCACCCAACGCAGCTTCCCAGGCGTCACGCTGACCGCCCCAGAGGTCGAAGTTGTAATTGAAACTGGCGCCGATGTTACGCACGGTGGAATACGTGCCGCCCTGCCCGCTCGGGTCTTGATCGCGGGCCAGACGCGAACGGCTGACACCGGCGCTGGCATCGAGGGTCGGCATGCGCGCGGCATCGGCGGCGTACGCGGCGGCGCTGGCCTGATGGGCGCGAGCGTCGGCGATTTGCATGTCGGGACTGTCGTGCAAGGCTTCGCGGATCAGGCCGTCGAGTTGCGGGTCGCCGAGGCTTGCCCACCAGTCGCTTTTCGGCCAGGCCGCGGGCGACAGGGTCACGCCGCTGAGGGATTGCCCGGCCTTGAGGTTTTTCGCATCAAGGCTGACGCCTTCGGTATTCAGGCCGCTGTAACTGGCGCAACCGGCCAGGGTCATGGCCGCCAGCACCAGGCTCAGGCCGACACGCAGGGTTTTACTGCTCATTTGTCACCTACCCGCAGCAAGGTGATCGAGTCACCGGCCGCCACAAGGATTTTCTTGAGGATCTGTTCCAGGGTTTTCAGCTCATCCGGGGTGATCGCGCCAGCCAGTTCATTCATGGCATCAGCGCCGATCTCCGGCAGGCGGTCAGTCAATTGCTGGCCTTGTTCGGTCAGCACCAGTTGCACCTGACGGCGATCCGCCTCGGAACGTTGGCGGGCGAGGAAACCTTTCTGTTCCAGACGGTCGAGCATGCGAGTCATCGAACCGCTGTCCAGCGACAGGTGCCGGCACAGCTCGGCCGGGGTATCGACGCCGAACTGGGCCATGATGATCAGCACTTTGAACTGCGCGGCGGTGATGCCGTGGGGTTCCATGTGCGTGTCGATGATCCGGTCCTTGAGCAGCGCAGCGCGCCCGAGCAGGAGGCCGAGATGGCAAGTGTGGAATTCGTCTGGGGTGAAGTGTTTCATCTGACCACCAATTAGCTGCCTAGGCAGAGAATGTATGTCGAGATGTTACTGCCTAGGCAGCGAATGTCAACGTAATAGTTAGGTTGCTTGCTATTGAGCTGATAAATGGCGGTTCACAAATCCCTTGTGGAGAGGGGGCTTGCCCCCGTTCGGCTGCGCAGCAGTCGTCGCTTCTCGAATTTCAGAAGGAATGAAGTTGCAGGTTTTGGGGCCGCTGCGCGGCCCGACGGGGGCAAGCCCCCTCGCCACAGGGGACCGCACCCGGACAGGAGGGACTTAGAAATCCCGCTTGTAGAAGATATCCAGCGAACTGGCCACGCCGCCGGCGGCTTCGAGGTAGACCTTTTTGCTCAGCTTGTAGCGCAAGGCAATGGTGTTGGCCGGCTCGAACACGCCCACGCCATAACGCAGGCTGAGCTTCTCGGAGATATTGCCGCTGGCCACGACGCTGGTGGTGTTGCCGCTGCCCTGAGTATCGAGCTGGAAGTCCTGAATCCCCAGGTCGTTGGCCAGTTTGCCGGTCACCCCAGAGCTGCCCATTAAGCCCAACCCGAGCGCCGCCTGGGCCAGCATGTTGTTGTCTTCGCCGTTGCTGCTCAGCGGACGCCCCAGCACCAGATAGGACAACGCCTGCTCCTGGCTCATCGCCGGCTCGGAGAAGATCTGCGTGGTCGGCTGCTCGGCGCTACCGCTGAGGCGAATGCCGGCGATCACGTCGTCGGTCTGGCGAATGGCCTCGATGTCCAGATACGGCTGATCGATCGGCCCGGCGAACAGCAGCCGCGCACGGCGCACCGTCAGCCGCTGACCGTACGCCCGGTAACGGCCGTCGTTAAGCCAGAGCTCGCCGCGGGTGTCCATGTTGTCGCCGATGTGCACGTGCCCTTGCAGGTTGGCGGTCAGGCCAAACCCGGCGAAGCTGAGTTTGTCCTCACCCACCACCACGTCGATGTCCATCTTCATGGCCAGCGGCGGTTTGCCCTCTTCGGTCTGCTGGCCAATGATCACCGTGTCATCGGAGACCTTGACCGTGGACGGAGGCAACTCGCGCACGGTGATCTCGCCCTTGGGCACCCGCACTTTGCCGGCGATCGCCAGTTGCTCATCCTTCATCGAGATTTTCAGGTCCGGCGCCACTTCCAGCTTGGCGTACGGTTCGACGGTGACGGGCAATTGCGAGCCCTTGAGCGTCAGATCCACCACCAGCGCCTGACCCCAGGCGATGTTGCCGTCAAGACTGCCCTGCCCGCTTTTGCCGCTTTTCCAGCCACCGTTCAATTGCACCGCTTCGCCGGCGATCTGCGCTTGAAGCTGCAAGCCCTGCAACTCCATCGGCAGTTCAGGCCCGGACACTTCGCCGTCGCTGAGCAGCAGATTGCCGTTTACCTGCGGCGCCAGCAGATCGCCGGAGAGCGTGCCGCTACCATTCAAACGCCCGGTGAGTTTCTCGACCATCGGCACAAACGGCCGCGCCACCGACAGATCCAGTCCGGTGAGACGGAACGAACCGGTAAGCGGTTTGTTTTTCGGCAGCGGATTGATCTGCGCCTGCACCATCAGTTCGCCGAGCTTGCCGCCGACGAAATTGAGATCGGTGTCGATGCGTTTAGGCGTGAGTTTGCTGGTGAGTTGCAGGGTCTGGTACGGGAAGTCCAGCCACTGATCCTTTTCCTTCATGCGCAACGTGCCACCGCTGGCATCGACGCTGATCTGGCCGTTCGGGCCGCTGGCCGGCAGGTCCAGTTGCAGGTCGGCATTGAGCCGGCCCTTCCAGGCGAACTCCTTCGGCAACCATTGCGCGAGGCTTTCAATCGGGAATTGCTTGAGGTGATAACGCAGCTTCGGCTCCGGCATCAGACGCTGGTCTTCGCCACACAGACTGGCCGCGCCAGACATCCAGCAATGGGCGCCAAAGTTGATCTTGCCGTCCGCCAGCCGTTCAAGTTTCGCCGGGCCTTGCAGCTTCCAGTCCTGACCGCCGGCCTGGATATCGCCGCTGGCCAGGCGTCCGCGCCAGTTGCCCTTGTCCAGATTGCCGTCCAGGCCGAGCGCCAGTTTCAGCTTCGGCCCTTGCAGATCCAGGGTGAGTTTCTGGTTCTTGATATCGCCCTGGCCGCTGGCCGTCAGCGTGCCCAGCGAGGTGTCACCGGCCTGAATGCCGCTGCCCTTGAGGTCGATTTTCGCCCGTTGCGCGCTATCGAGGGTCGCGTCCAGGTTCAGGCTTTGCAGGCGATTGTCCTGGAAGGCCAGTTGCGTGCCTTGCAGCCCGAGCTTGCCTTGCGGCGCTTTGAGCGTGCCGGCGACGTCGAGGCGACCGTTGAGCTGACCGCGCAGTTGCGGCCAGAGTTGGGCCAGGCGCGGCAGCTTGATGTCGATCTGGCCGGCGAGCTTCTGTTGCAGGCTGCCCTTGCCGTTGATGCTGTTGTCACCGAGGCGGATGTGCAGCGCGTTGAGGTTCCATTGTTCACCGGCGCCATCGGCCTTGGCCTGGATCACCGCCGGTTGTCCGCGCAGTTTGCCTTTGAGGTCGAGGTCGGCGTTCAGGCTGAGTTTTTCATTCTTCATCTCGCCTTTGCTGCGCAAGGGTCCGGCCAGCGTCCCCGGCAACTCCGCGACCCAATACGCCGGGTTGATCGCCGAGAGGTCGAGCGCGGTGTCCCAGGCGATGCCGTCGGCAAATTGCAGGTTCAGATGCCCGACCGCCTTACCCTGCCCGGCTTCGAGTTGAATTTGTTGCAGATAGATTTTTGTCAGGTCGCCGCTGAACGGGCTTTCGAGGCTGAACGCACCTGCCGGGCCATCGAGTGCCGATTTGAAGTGACCGATGTATTTTCCGTCGGTGTAGGAAACTTCACCATTGAAGCTGCGCAATGCCACTTCTGGCTCGTCGATCAGCGGATAGAGACGGTGCCAGGGGAAATCCAGCCAATCGATTTTCGCGTCGGCGCTCAGGCCTTTGCTCCAGTCGAGGTTACCGGTGAGTTTGAGGTTTTGCTTGTCGTTGGCGGTCAGGTCGAGGGCAGCAATCTGTGCGCCGTTGGCGTCGACCTTGCCTTGCAGCACCAGGGCCACCGGGCCTTTTTCAGCAGGCAGCGTGGCTTTGCCGAGCAACTGGTAACCGTTTTTCAGGTCGCCGTCGCCCGTGAGCTCCAGTTGATTGAGTTGCAAGGTTTCCGGCAAATCGGCGCTGGGCTTGAAGCCGTCGGCGGTGATCCGTACTTTCGCCGGAAGGTTGTCGACCAGCGGTTGCAGCTCGCCAGTCAGCTGGCCATTCAAGTAACCGCTGCTGTCGGCTTTCAGGTTCAGGGTTTTCAGCAGGTCGCCGTCGACCTTCAACGCCAGGCTCCAAGGCTCGGGAGCCGGCAAGGTCAACGTGCCTTCGGCCTTGAGCGGCCAGTTGCCGCTGGGTTGCAGCAGGCCGGACAGGTTCAGGCTGAGTTCGTCACGCTGCAACTTCACCGAGTCGATCTGCAAGCCCTGCGCCGTCCAGTGCGCGGCCAGTTGCAAGCCCTTGAGTTCTTCGCTGCCGTTGAACAACAGACTGCCGACCTGCACATCACCCAGTTCGATCGCCAGGGGCAAGTCCAGATCCGGAAGCGTGATCGGCCCGTCGCTGTCTTCTTCGGTGCCCGGCGGGAATTGCAGGCTGACCTGATCGGCCTTCAGTTGCTCGATGCACAAGGTCATGCGCAACAGGCACAGCGGCGACCAGGCGAATATCGGTTTGCTCAGCTCAACCCGGCTGGTGTCCTGCTGCCACAGCAGATGATCGGCACTCCACTGCCCGCCCAGTCGGCCCTGGAAATTCTCCACAGTGAGACCCGGCACCCAGCCGAGCGCCCAACGGCTGCCCGTCGCTGTGCCCAGCACCGTGGTCACGGCGACGATGACCAGCATCAGCAGCGCCAGAATCGCCAGCAGCGTTATTTTCAAACCACGCTTCACAGCTCAGGCCCCATGGAAAAGTGCAGTCGAATGCCGCCGTCGTCGTCCATCGCGTGGGCCAGGTCGAGACGAATCGGCCCCACCGGGGAAACCCAGCGCACGCCGATGCCCACGCCGGTCTTGAGGTTCGGCAGTTCGAGTGTATTGAAGGAGTTGCCCTGGTCAACGAAGGTCGCGACCCGCCATTTTTCGGCCACGGAATACTGATATTCGACGCTACCGGCGATCATGTAGCGGCCACCGATGCGGTCGCCGTCGGAGTTTTCCGGGGACAGGCTTTGATAGTCATAGCCGCGCACGCTCTGATCGCCACCGGCGAAAAAGCGCAGCGACGGCGGCACGGATTTGTAGCCGTTGGTGGCGCTGCCGCCGACCTGCACTCGACCAAGGAAACGGTGTTTATCGAAGACCGTGGTCAAGCCTTTGGCCAGCGCAGTGCCGTAAACCAGGTTGGTGTCCGACCCCAAACCTTCCTTGGCCACTTTGGTTTCGAATTCCAGGCGATAACCGTTGTGCGGGTCGATGCGGTTGTCACTTTTCAGGTAGGAATAGCTGACGCCGGGCATCAGCAATGTGCTGAGCCCCGAGTCGTCGCCGAGCCGGTATTCCTCGCGCTGCCACTTGAGCGACACCACGCGCTGCCAACCGCTGGGCAACTTGCTGTGCCACTCAGGGCCGAGGGTCAAGAGTTTGCTGAGGGAGTCCTTGTCGGCAATTTCTTCGTTTTGGTAACCGCCGGCGAAACGCAATTTGTCGGTCAGCGGCGGGTCCAGGGGAATGTCGTAAAACACACCCACGTTCTGCCTTGGCGCAGAAACTTCGGTCTCCCAGCCATAGCTGTGCCCCTGCGGGTTGACCCAGTGCCGGGTCCAGTTGGCCTTGACCCGGGGGCCGACGTCGGTGGAATAGCCAAGCCCCAGGCCCATGGTCCGTGGCTTGCGGGTTTCGAGTTTGACATCGACCGGGATCACGTCGTTCTTCGACGCGGTCGGTGCCGCATCCACCCGCACACTTTCAAAATAGCCGCTCGATTGCATCGCCTGATTGAGCTCGGCGATCAGTTCGGAGTCGTAGGGTGCGCCTTCCTTGAACGGCACCATGCGCCGCAGCAGGTCTTCATCGAACGGCGTGTCACCCTCGAAACTGACCTTGCCCAGCGCATAGCGCGGACCGCTGTCGTAGACGAGGTCGATGTCGGCGACGCCGGCACGCGGGTCCACCGACAATGTTTGATGAGTGAAGTGGCCGCTGAAAAAGCCATAACGCGAGGCCTGATTCTGGATCAGTTTCTTGGCGTCTTCATAACGGCCATGGTTAAGCACCGCGCCGGTTGTCAGCGCAGCGCTTTTGGGGACACGAAAGGATTTGAGCGAGGCCGCCGGGCCGTCGACGCGAATCGTGACATTGCGCAAATGCACGGGCTCGCCAGGATCGATGTTGAGGATCAGGCGCGGCGTCTTGCCGCCCTTCACGTCGCTGTCGATCTGCGGCTGGTAATACCCCAAGGCCTGGGCGGCCTTGCGCGCCTGTTCCTCGGCGCCACGACTGAAGCGCAGCAAGGCTTCTTCGTCACGATCGCCGAGGCTGCCGATATAGCCCTCTATATTGGCTTTCAGTTCATCGTTGGACGGTTTGATCCGCACATCCAATTCACTTTGCGCCAGTGCCGCGCAGCTGGTGATCAGCATCAGCACGCCACTGGTAATTCTTCCTGGAAACTTCATAGGCGCGGATGCTATCACGAGCTTGGGAGCGTGATAGAGCCTGGCGTGGCGTGAAAGTTCTACCTTTATGCCGTTGCTGTTTGTAACACCTGGGGATTGGCGTGGAAAAACACGTGTTCGCGGATCGGTCCAACGGCGACCTCGCCGATTTCCTCGTAGCCCTGCCGTTTATAGAACTCCAGATAACGTGGATTCCCGGTATCAAGGATCACGCCCTTGGAAGTTTCATCCACGGCGCACCAGTTGTGCACCGCTTGCAGCAGTTGCTCGCCAAAGTGCTTGCCCTGGAACTGCGGATGAATCCCCAGCAGTGGCAGAACGTGCACCGAGTCGGACGGCACGCAAGCGGCAACGGCGGCGTGGTAATCCAGGTAGCGGCGGGTGCAACGGAAACCAGTGCTGAGCACCATGCGCAAGCGCCAGGCCCAGCTTTCAGTGATGCCCAGTCGGCGTTGCGGCGGGGCGATCAGGGCAATGCCGATCAGGCGGTCGTTGACTAGTAGGCCGATCGCCGGCAAGTCCTGGAGAAAGTGTTGTTTGACCAGTTCCCGCACGGTCGCCCGCACGCGATGCTCGTAGCCGGGGCGTTCAGCCTCGAACAGGTAGCCGAAGGTCGGTTCGTGCCGGTAAGCGTGGTAAAGCAGGGAGCGCGCTTCGTGGGCGTAGCCGCTGTCGAGCATGTGGATATCGGCAATGGCGGTCGAGGTTTCGGGCATAACGGTAGATCTCCCCGGGGGCGCCACTCAAAATGGCGGCGCTCTTATTGGTACGAGCCTTTGGGTGGTAATACAGTTCCCCCACAGGTATAGACCAAGGCTGGATCTTCATCGACTGGACTGGCCTCATCGCGGGCAAGCCCGCTCCCACAGGTTCTGTGGCTTACATAAATTTAGTATTCACTCGAGAACCCTGTGGGAGCGTGGCTTGCCCGCGATGAGGCCCTGACTGCCAATACAGATCTGACAGAACAAAGTGAATCCCCTCACCCCAACACTGGCCCGATTCCTACAGGTCAGCTAGCATCGCCCTTTTGCCAGGACTGCCGACCATGAAGATCGTCTCCTTCAACATCAACGGGCTGCGCGCTCGCCCGCATCAGCTGGCGGCGCTGATCGAAAAGCACCAGCCGGACGTGATCGGGCTGCAGGAAACCAAGGTCCACGACGACCAGTTCCCGCTGGCCGAGGTTCAGGCGCTGGGTTATCACGTGTATTTCCACGGGCAGAAAGGCCATTACGGCGTCGCCCTGCTCTCCCGTAGAGAACCGATTGCGCTGCATAAAGGTTTCGCGACCGATGAAGAAGACGCCCAGCGCCGCTTCATCTGGGGCTCTTTCGCCGACGCCAATGGCGTGCCGGTGACCATAATGAACGGCTATTTCCCACAGGGCGAAAGCCGCGATCACCCGACCAAGTTCCCGGCCAAGGAGCGTTTCTACGGCGACTTGCAACAGTTGCTGGAAAGCCAATTCAGCAATGAACAGCCGGTGGTGGTAATGGGCGACGTGAACATTTCCCCGGAAGACTGCGACATCGGCATCGGCCCGGACAACATGAAACGCTGGCTGAAAACCGGTAAATGCAGCTTCTTGCCGGAAGAACGCGAGTGGATGGCCCGCCTGAAGAACTGGGGCCTGGTGGACAGCTTCCGCCACTTGAACCCGGACGTGGCCGACCGTTTCAGCTGGTTCGACTACCGCAGCCGCGGCTTCGAGGACGAGCCCAAGCGCGGGCTGCGGATCGACCTGATCATGGCGTCCCATGGACTGTTGCCGCGGGTGAAGGATGCAGGCGTGGATTACGAACTGCGCGGGATGGAAAAACCGTCCGATCATGCGCCGATCTGGCTTGAGTTGAGCTGATCCTCTCGACATCTACATAAATCAACTGTGGGAGCGAACTGTGGCGAGGGGATTTATCCCCGTTCGGCTGCGAAGCAGTCGTAAAACCGGAGAATGCGGTTCTTCTGAGAGACCGTAATCACAGGTTCAGGACCGCTTCGCGCCCCAACGGGGATAAATCCCCTCACCACAGGCTCGCTCCCACATTTAGCAGCTGTCATCTTTTAGAAATCTTACTGACTTATTCTCCCGGCACTTCCTTTGGCCAAACAAGGTGCCGGCATGACGCTGCGCATATCGTTCCTGTTGATGCTGTGCGCCTGTTTGCCATTGACGGCTTCGGCCGGCGATTTGCCGACACCCGAAAACGGCCCGGTCCTGCGCATCCAGGGCTCCAACACCATCGGCGCCGCATTGGGGCCGGCGCTGGTCGAAGGCCTGATGCGCGAACAGGGCCTCATCAAGGTCCACAGCGAAATCCCGGATAAAGCCAACGAACAACGCATCGTCGGCGAAACCGTTCAGGGGCGTCGGGTTGTGGTGGAAGTCGCGGCCCATGGTTCCAGCACCGGGTTCAGCGCCCTGAAAACCGCCTCCGCCGATCTTGCTGCCTCCTCGCGCCCGATCAAGGACAGCGAACGGGAAGACCTCAAATCCTTGGGCGACTTTAAAAGCCCCGGCGCGGAACAAGTCATCGCCATCGATGGACTGGCGATCATCCTCCATCCGCAAAATCCGCTGAACCCACTCACCACCGAACAACTGGCGCGAATCTTCAGCGGCGAGGCAAAAACCTGGGAAGAACTCGGCGGCCGTGGTGGGACGATTCATCTGTATGCACGTGATGATCAGTCGGGCACGTACGACACCTTCAAGGAATTGGTCCTCAGTCGTCGTGGGAAAACGCTGAGTAGCGCCGCGAAACGCTTCGAATCCAGCGAGCAATTGTCCGACGCCGTCAGCCAGGATCCGCAAGGCATCGGTTTTATCGGTTTGCCATACGTGCGCCAGGCCAAAGCCGTGGCGATCGCCGATGGCCAGTCCCAGGCCATGTTGCCGCTCAATAACCTGATTGCCACGGAAGATTATCCGCTGTCCCGGCGGTTGTTCTTTTACCTGCCACCCAACGGGAAAAATCCGTGGGCACAAGCGTTGGTGGCGTTCGCGCAAAGCAGCAAAGGGCAGGAAATCGTCGCGTCTAACGGTTTTATCGCGCAGACCGTGCAAGCCATGAGTGTCACGCCGAACGCCTTGATGCCCGAGGGTTATCAAGCGCTAAGTCGCCACGCCCAACGGTTGTCGGTGAATTTCCGCTTCGAGGAAGGCAGCGCGACGCTGGACAACAAGGCCCGGCAAGACTTGTCGCGGGTGCTCGACTATATAAAGCAGCGCGACAAAACCAATCGACAGGTGACGCTGGTTGGGTTTGGTGATGCCAAGAGCGATCCGGCGCGTGCCGATCTGTTGTCGAAGCTGCGGGCGATGGCAGTGCGGCGGGAACTGGTGAAAAGCGGTGTGGTGTTTCGCGAGATCCGCGGTTTTGGCGCCGAGATGCCGGTGGCGGCGAATAGCGCGGATGAGGGGCGGATCAAGAATCGGCGGGTTGAGGTTTGGGTATATTGAACCTGCATGCGAGCAAATGTGGCGAGGGAGCTTGCTCCCGCTCGGCTGCGCAGCAGTCGCAAAATCAGGCAACCCGGTACATCTGAAACACCGGGTTGCCGTATTTCAGGGCCGCTTCGAGCCCCAGCGGGAGCAAGCTCCCTCGCCACAACAGCCCACAGGGTTACTGCCCGCTACGCATCATCTCTTTCGGCACGTACTTGCCGATCTCGAACTTGCCGATCGCCGCGCGGTGCACTTCGTCCGGGCCGTCGGCCAGGCGCAGGGTGCGCTGCATGGCATACATGTAGGCCAGCGGGAAATCGTTGGAAACCCCTGCTCCGCCATGCATCTGGATCGCCCGGTCGATCACCCGCAAGGCCACGTTCGGCGCGACGACTTTGATCTGCGCGATCTCGCTCTTGGCCACTTTGTTGCCGACGGTGTCCATCATGTACGCCGCTTTCAACGTCAGCAGGCGTGCCATGTCGATTTCCATCCGCGAGTCGGCGATCTTGTCGATGTTGCCGCCCAGACGGGCCAGCGGTTTTCCGAATGCGGTACGGCTCACCGCACGTTTACACATCAACTCCAGCGCACGTTCGGCCATGCCGATCGAACGCATGCAGTGGTGAATGCGGCCAGGGCCAAGGCGACCTTGAGCGATTTCGAAGCCGCGCCCTTCGCCCAGCAGAACGTTTTCGTACGGCACCCGGACGTTTTCAAACAGCACTTCGGCGTGGCCGTGAGGCGCGTCGTCGTAGCCGAACACCGGCAACGGACGAACGATCTTCACGCCAGGGGCATCCACCGGTACCAGAATCATCGAGTGCTGGGCATGGCGCGGCGCGTCGGGATTGCTCAGGCCCATGAAGATCAGGATCTTGCAGCGCGGGTCGCAGGCACCTGAGGTCCACCATTTCTTGCCATTGATCACCCACTCGTCGCCATCACGCACAGCGCGGGCGGCCATGTTGGTGGCGTCGGACGAAGCGACGTCCGGTTCGGTCATGGCAAACGCCGAGCGAATTTCGCCGCGCAGCAGCGGTTCGAGCCAGCGTTGCTTCTGCTCTTCGTTGGCGTAACGCACCAGCACTTCCATGTTGCCGGTGTCCGGCGCGGAGCAGTTGAAAGGCTCAGGACCGAGCAGCGAACGGCCCATGATTTCCGCCAATGGCGCGTATTCGAGGTTGGTCAGGCCGGCGCCGAGTTCGGACTCCGGCAGAAACAAATTCCACAACCCTTCAGCCTTGGCCTTGAGTTTGAGCTCTTCCATGATCGCGGTCGGCTGCCAGCGATCGCCTTCGGCGACCTGGCGCTCGAACACCGCTTCGGCGGGATAAACGTAGGTGTCCATGAACGCGGTCACGCGCTCACGCAGTTCTTGCACCTTGGGCGAATAAGCGAAATCCATGGGCAGCTCTACCTTTTTGACTGGGTTCAGAGGAGTTGTTCAGGTCATGTAATCGATGCTAGAACAGCTACGAAAATTTACCTAGCCTATTCTCGGCGTGTATTAACATTCATCACCGATATATGATCGGCTGATCATCAAGGCCAAAAACGCCCCTACAACAAGAGAGCCGCGTAATGAATCTGAGCAAGGTCGACCTCAACCTTTTCATCGTCTTCGACGCGATCTACACCGAAGCCAACCTGACCCGCGCCGGGCAGATTGTCGGCATTACCCAGCCAGCCGTTTCAAACGCTCTGGCCCGCCTGCGCGAGACCTTCAACGACCCGTTGTTCGTGCGTACTGCGCAGGGCATGGTGCCGACGCCGATGGCGCAGAACATCATCGGGCCGGTGCGTAACGCCCTCTCCCTGTTGCGCGTGTCGGTGCAGGAAAGCCGGATCTTCAACCCGTTGCAGGCGGTCAAGACGTATCGCATCAGCATGACCGACCTGACCGAAGCGGTCATTCTGCCGCCGCTGTTCCAGCGCCTGCGCCGCCTGGCGCCGACGGTGATCATCGAAAGTTTTCTGTCCAAGCGCCGTGAGACCACCAAGGAACTGGCCGCCGGGCGTCTCGACTTCGCAGTGGATGCGCCGCTCAACACCGACCCTCAGGTGCGTCACGTCAAGTTGATGGAAGACCGCTACGTGTGTGCGATGCGCAAGGGTCATCCGCTGGCGGGCAAGGAGAAATTCACCCTCGATGATTATCTGTCGCTGACGCACATTCATATTTCCAGCCGCCGCAGCGGCCTGGGGCATGTCGACCTGGCCCTGGGGAAAATGGGCATCCAGCGCAAGATCGCCCTGCGCTCGCAGCATTACCTGATGGCGTCCCAGGTGTTGCAGCAGACCGACATGGTCATGACCGTGCCGGAGCGCTTTGCCCGTCGTCATGACTTGTACTCGGTGAACTTGCCGGTCAACGACGTGCCGCCGGTGGAAACGCACCTCTATTGGCACGAAAGCACCGACCAGGACCCGGCCAACCGCTGGATGCGCGAACAAATGATTGAGTTGTGCCAGCAAGTGACGGCGCATGAGAAGAAGCTCGATAAGGTTTAGGGCTTTGGACCGCGTTATCGTTCTTCGCGGGCAAGCCCGCTCCCACAGGTATAACGCGATCTCTGTGGGAGCGGGCTTGCCCGCGAAGAGGCCAGTGATATCAATGAAGATCCCTGCCCCTTGACGTAAACGTCAACCTGCCATTAGCTTAGCGCCATGACCTTCTTCGAGCGCTTCCATGAGCAGCCAGACCTATAGCATTTCCGACCTCGCCCGCGAGCTCGACATCACCACGCGGGCCATTCGCTTTTATGAAGAGCAAGGCCTGCTCAGCCCTGAGCGGCGTGGCCAGGAACGCGTGTACACGCCCCGTGACAAGGTCAGCCTGAAGCTGATCCTGCGGGGCAAGCGCATTGGCTTTTCCCTGGCCGAATGCCGCGAGCTGATCGAACTCTACGACCCGACCGGCGGCAACCAGAAACAACTGCAAACCATGCTGAGCAAGATCGCCGAGCGCCGCGAACAGCTGGAGCAGCAGATGCTCGACATCGAGCAGATGAAGCTGGAACTGGACACGGCGCAGGAACGCTGCACCCAGGCGCTGGAGCAGACGATCAAGAGCCAGCAGGCCGTCCAATAATCGTACGAAGATCCAGTGTGGGAGCGGGCTTGCTCGCGAAAGCGGTGTGTCATTCAACACTGATTTCGACAGACCTGACGCTTTCGCGAGCAAGCCCGCTCCCACAGTAGATCGTCGTTCACCCACTATCACAGGTGAATCCCCATGCCTCTCCCCACCCACGTACGCCTGGTCGAAGTCGGTCCCCGCGACGGTCTGCAAAACGAAGCCCAACCCATCAGCGTTGCCGACAAGGTGCAACTGGTCGACGCGCTGACCGCAGCGGGCCTTGGCTATATAGAAGTCGGCAGTTTCGTTTCGCCCAAGTGGGTGCCGCAAATGGCCGGTTCCGCCGAAGTGTTCGCGCAGATCCAGCGCAAACCGGGCGTGACCTATGGCGCCCTCGCCCCCAACCTGCGCGGGTTTGAGGATGCGATCACGGCCGGGGTCAAGGAAGTCGCGGTGTTCGCGGCGGCGTCCGAAGCGTTTTCCCAACGCAACATCAATTGCTCGATCAGCGAAAGCCTGGAGCGCTTCGTGCCGATCATGGAAGCGGCCAAACAAAACGGCGTCAGCGTGCGCGGTTACGTGTCGTGCGTGTTGGGCTGCCCCTACGAGGGTAACGTCGCGCCGGAACAAGTCGCCCGGGTCGCCCGCGAGCTTTACGCCATGGGCTGCTACGAAGTCTCCCTCGGCGACACCATCGGCACCGGTACCGCCGGCGCGACCCGCAAAATGTTCGACGTGGTCTCGGCCGATGTACCGCGTGAAAAACTCGCCGGGCACTTCCACGACACCTATGGCCAGGCCATGGCCAACATCTATGCGAGCCTGCTGGAAGGCATCTCGGTGTTCGACAGCTCCATCGCCGGCCTCGGCGGCTGCCCGTACGCCAAGGGCGCCAGCGGCAACGTCGCCACCGAAGACGTGGTTTACCTGCTCAACGGCCTGGGAATTAAGACCGGCATTGACCTGGACGCGTTGATTCTGGCCGGTCAGCAGATTTGCGCAGTGCTGGGGCGACCAACCGGCTCGCGCGTGGCCAAGGCTCGTAGCGCACAGTGAGGCGTGAGGTGTTACCGCTGCGCCTGAAACGTGGGGCGTAAGCGAGTAACACGGAAACAAATTGTCTGGATTCGCCCGAAGGAAAAATCCGACAAAATCTTAACTATTTGATTTATAACGATTTTTAAAAGTTGGCACGGCTTCTGCTATCTCTACTGCATAACAAGAACAAAAAAAGCGGCAAACCTAATAAAAATAAGACGTAACGACTCTGACATAACAAAAACAACACGGCAGAGACGCAGCTAACAGATTTTTTTGGAGAGGATGTGCTTTTCAGGGTGCTTTTCGGAGTAACCCGCAACCGGACAGAGAACAATAAAACTACCTTCAGGTAGCTCCCGAACTGGTTGGATCGCTCAGCGAAAAAGTAGATCAGCGCTCAAAAAAATACGTTTGCTCTTGATCCCGGATGGGGATCGACAAAAACAGCGGTAAAGGGCCACGGTCACTAAAAACAACAACAGGCCGCCCCTCAATAATAAAAAAAGAGCACGCGCAACGAAAATTAAAGGGGAGCTTCGGCTCCCCTTTGTGCTTTCTGCGATTCAGATTTTCACCACCGCCCCTGTGGGAGCCAGCCTGCTGGCGATCGCGGTGGTTCGCACACTCCGCTATCGCCAACAGGCCGGCTCCCACAAGGGAGAAGTTGTCAGACCTGCTTTTCGCGCAGTTCCTCGATACTGATCTCGCGCATCCGGAATTTCTGGATCTTGCCGGTCACGGTCATCGGAAACTCTTCCACAAACTTGAAGTAACGCGGCGTCTTGAAGTGCGCGATGCGTTCCTTGCACCAGGCTTGCAGCTCTTGCTCGGTCGCACTGTGGCCCGGGTGGAACTTGATCCAGGCAACAATCTCTTCGCCATAGCGCGAACACGGAATCCCGATCACCTGCACGTCCGCCACCGCCGGGTGGGTGAAGAAGAACTCTTCCAGTTCACGCGGGTAAATGTTCTCACCGCCGCGGATGATCATGTCCTTGTTACGCCCGGCAATGCATACGTAACCCTCGTCGTTCATGCTCGCCAGGTCGCCGGTGTGCATCCAGCCCGCTTGATCGATGGCTTCGGCGGTGCCTTGCGGGTTGTTCCAGTAGCCGAGCATCACGCTGTAACCGCGGGTGCAGAGTTCGCCAATGGTGCCGCGCGGCACCAGGTTGCCCGCTTCGTCGATGATCTTGCTTTCCAGTTGCGGCTGGGTGCGGCCGACGGTGGTGACGCGCAATTCCAGCTCGTCTGAAGGACCGGTCTGCAAAGACACGGGGCTGGTTTCCGTCATGCCGTAGGCAATCTGCACTTCGCTCATGTGCATTTCATTGATGACCCGGCGCATGACCTCGATCGGACACGTCGCCCCGGCCATGATCCCGGTGCGCAGGCTCGACAGATCGAACTCGGCGCGCTTGGGTTGATCGAGCATCGCGATGAACATGGTCGGCACGCCGTAGAGCGCGGTGGCTTTTTCTTCGGCTACCGTGGTCAGGGTCAAGAGCGGATCGAACGCATCGTTGGGGTAAATCATGGTGCTGCCGTGGGTGATGCAGCCGAGATTGCCCATGACCATGCCGAAGCAGTGATACAACGGTACCGGGATCACCAAGCGATCATCGGCGGTCAGCCCGAGGCTTTCGCCGACCATGTAACCGTTGTTGAGAATATTGTAGTGACTGAGGGTCGCGCCTTTCGGGAAACCGGTGGTGCCGGAGGTGTACTGGATGTTCACCGCTTGGTCGAAGTTCAAGCTGTCCTGGCGTTCGCGCAATTGTTCAGCGGACACGCTGGCAGCGAGATCGCCCAATTGCGACCACGGCAGGAAACCCGACGGTGGTTGCGCATCCAGGCTGATGACGCCGCGCAATTCCGGCAGGCGTTCGCTGTGCAGCTTTCCGATGGATTCCTCCGCCAATTCAGGCACCAGGCCTTGCAGCATGCCGTGATAGTCGGAGGTCTTGAAGGCACCGGCGCAGACCAGCCATTGGCAGCCGGATTGCTTCAATACGTATTCGAGTTCGGAGCTGCGATACGCCGGATTAATGTTGACCAGAATCACGCCGATCTTCGCGCTGGCAAACTGGCTGATGCACCACTGCGCGCAATTCGGTGCCCAGATGCCGAGGCGGTCGCCGGCCTGCAAGCCCAGCGCCAACAGGGCTCTGGCGTGCAGGTCGACGGCATCGGCCAGTTGCTGCCAGGTGTAGCGCAACTGCTGATGGCGCACGACCAGCGCCTCCCCGTCCGGGTATTGCGTGACGGTCTGATCGAACTTCTCGCCGATGGTCATCGCTAGCAAGGCTTTGTCCTGGGAACCACGGGTATAGCTGCGCTGCGGGCTTGCACTGGGTTGATCCATGACGACCCCTATTGTCTTTATTAGTGGGTGTTGGGCGGCCTCCACAGGGTTGGCTCGCCTTCTATGAACTGGCCCTACTGTCGCTCAAGTTGACGTTAACGTAAAGGGTGATTGACAGCCATTCGTCACAGGCTTACGTTAACGTAAAGGTGAGAGCCGAAACACTGCCCTCCCCACCCTACAAAAAAGCCAAAAGGTGACCCATGAGCTACCCATCCCTGAACTTTGCCCTCGGTGAAACCATCGATATGTTGCGCGATCAGGTTCAGTCCTTCGTCGCCAAAGAGATCGCCCCGCGCGCCGCTCAGATCGACATCGACAATCTGTTCCCGGCCGACCTGTGGCGCAAATTCGGCGACATGGGCCTGCTCGGCGTTACCGTGCCGGAAGAATACGGCGGTGCTGGCCTGGGCTATCTGGCGCACGTAGTGATCATGGAAGAAATCAGCCGCGGCTCGGCGTCGGTCGCCCTGTCCTACGGCGCGCATTCCAACCTCTGCGTCAACCAGATCAACCGCAACGGCAATCACGAACAGAAAACCAAGTACTTGCCCAAGCTGATCAGCGGCGAACACATCGGCGCCCTGGCCATGAGCGAACCGAATGCCGGTTCCGACGTGGTGTCGATGAAACTTCGCGCCGATAAACGTGGCGATCACTACGTTCTCAACGGCAGCAAAACCTGGATCACCAACGGTCCGGACGCCAACACCTACGTGATCTACGCCAAGACCGACCTGGAAAAAGGTCCCCACGGCATCACCGCATTCATCGTCGAACGTGACTGGAAAGGCTTCAGCCGCAGCAACAAATTCGACAAGCTCGGCATGCGCGGCTCCAACACCTGCGAGCTGTTCTTCGATGACGTCGAGGTACCGGAAGAAAACATCCTCGGCATGCTCAACGGCGGCGTGAAAGTGCTGATGAGCGGACTCGACTACGAACGCGTCGTGCTGTCCGGCGGCCCGACCGGCATCATGCAAGCCTGCATGGACCTGATCGTTCCGTACATCCACGACCGCAAGCAATTCGGCCAAAGCATCGGCGAGTTCCAGCTGATCCAGGGCAAAGTCGCCGACATGTACACCCAACTCAACGCCAGCCGCGCCTACCTTTATGCGGTGGCCCAGGCCTGTGAGCGTGGCGAAACCACCCGCAAGGACGCCGCCGGCGTGATCCTCTACAGCGCCGAACGCGCCACGCAAATGGCCCTCGACGCGATCCAGATTCTCGGCGGAAACGGCTACATCAATGAATTCCCAGCGGGTCGTCTGCTGCGTGACGCCAAGCTGTACGAAATCGGCGCAGGCACCAGTGAGATTCGTCGCATGCTGATCGGTCGCGAACTGTTCAACGAAACCCGCTAAACGGAGCTGTCCATGGCTATCCTGCATACCCAGCTCAACCCCCGTTCGGCGGAGTTCGCGGCCAACAGCGCGGCGATGCTCAAACAGGTCGACGCCCTGCACACCCTGCTCGCCCAAGTGCAGCAAGGCGGCGGCCCGAAGGCGCAAGAACGCCATACCTCGCGCGGCAAACTGCTGCCGCGTGAGCGGATCAATCGTCTGCTCGACCCGGGTTCACCGTTTCTCGAGATCAGCCAACTGGCGGCCTACGCGGTGTACGGCGAAGACGTTCCGGCGGCTGGCGTGATTGCCGGGATCGGCCGTGTGGAAGGCGTC
This sequence comes from Pseudomonas sp. 31-12, assembly GCF_003151075.1. Taxonomy (NCBI): domain Bacteria; kingdom Pseudomonadati; phylum Pseudomonadota; class Gammaproteobacteria; order Pseudomonadales; family Pseudomonadaceae; genus Pseudomonas; species Pseudomonas sp. 31-12. Next base: position 2,570,742 of record NZ_CP029482.1, on the reverse strand, counting down.
GAATGCATGATCGTCGCCAACGACGCCACCGTGAAAGGTGGCTCGTATTACCCGCTGACCGTGAAAAAACACCTGCGCGCGCAGACCATCGCTCAGCAAAACCGCTTGCCGTGCATCTATCTGGTGGACTCCGGCGGCGCCAACCTGCCGCGTCAGGATGAAGTGTTTCCGGACCGTGAGCATTTTGGGCGGATCTTCTTTAACCAGGCCAACATGAGCGCCATGGGCATTCCGCAAATCGCGGTGGTCATGGGCTCCTGCACCGCCGGTGGCGCTTACGTGCCAGCGATGGCTGACGAAGCGATCATGGTGCGCCAGCAGGCCACCATTTTCCTCGCTGGTCCGCCGCTGGTGAAAGCCGCGACCGGTGAAGTGGTCAGCGCTGAAGATCTGGGCGGCGCCGATGTGCACTGCAAGATTTCCGGTGTTGCCGACCATTACGCTGAAAGCGATGAACACGCCTTGGCCATTGCGCGACGCAGTGTTGCCAATCTCAACTGGCGCAAACTGGGCGAACTGCAACTGCGCACGCCGATCGCCCCGCTCTACGCCAGCGACGAGTTGTACGGCGTGGTCTCGGCCGACGCCAAACAACCGTTCGATGTGCGCGAAGTGATCTCGCGGCTGGTTGACGGTTCGGTGTTCGACGAATTCAAGGCGCTGTTCGGGACCACATTGGTGTGCGGCTTCGCGCATCTGCACGGGTACCCGATCGCAATCCTCGCCAACAACGGCATCCTGTTCGCCGAAGCCGCGCAGAAAGGCGCGCACTTCATCGAACTGGCCTGCCAGCGCGGCATTCCGTTGCTGTTCCTGCAAAACATCACCGGTTTCATGGTCGGCCAGAAATACGAGGCTGGTGGCATCGCCAAGCACGGCGCGAAACTGGTGACCGCGGTGGCGTGCGCCAAGGTGCCGAAATTTACCGTGATCATTGGCGGCAGTTTTGGCGCCGGTAATTACGGGATGTGCGGGCGGGCTTACGATCCGCGTTTCCTGTGGATGTGGCCGAACGCGCGCATCGGCGTGATGGGCGCCGAACAGGCGGCAGGCGTGTTGGTCCAGGTCAAACGCGAGCAAGCCGAGCGCAGTGGCCAGGGTTTCAGCGCCGAGCAGGAAGCCGAGATCAAGCAGCCGATCCTCGATCAATACGAAGAACAGGGCCACCCTTACTACTCCAGCGCACGGCTGTGGGACGACGGTGTCATCGACCCGGCGCAAACCCGCGACGTGTTGGCCCTGGCCTTGTCTGCGTCGCTGAACGCGCCAATCGAACCGAGCCGCTTTGGCGTGTTCCGGATGTGATCGGGAGAAAATCATGAGCGACTTCAACACCCTCGAACTGCTGACCGACCCACGAGGTTTCGCGACCCTGTGGCTCAGCCGTGAAGAAAAGAACAACGCGTTCAACGCCGAGATGATCCGCGAACTGATCCTCGCGCTGGACAAGGTGTCGACCGATTCCAGCCTGCGGTTTCTGCTGGTGCGCGGCCGCGGCAAGCATTTCAGCGCCGGTGCCGACCTGGCCTGGATGCAGCAATCGGCCGAGCTCGATTACCACACCAACCTCGACGACGCCCGGGAACTGGCGGAGTTGATGTACAACCTCGCCAAACTGAAAATCCCGACCCTGGCCGTGGTTCAGGGCGCGGCTTATGGCGGCGCGCTGGGCCTGATCAGTTGCTGCGACATGGCGATTGGCGCCGATGACGCGCAGTTTTGCCTGTCGGAAGTACGCATCGGCCTGGCGCCGGCGGTCATCAGCCCATTCGTGGTGCAAGCCATTGGCGAACGCGCGGCACGTCGCTATGCGCTGACCGCCGAGCGTTTCGGCGGGCAACGGGCACGGGAGATTGGCCTGTTATCGGAGAGCTATCCGGTCGCTGAGCTGGAACAGAACGTGGGAAAGTGGATCGACAACCTGCTGCTCAACAGCCCGGCCGCCATGCGCGTCAGCAAGGACTTGCTGCGCGAAGTCGGCAACGGCGCGCTGACCCCGGCGCTACGTCGTTACACCGAGAATGCCATCGCCCGCATCCGCGTCAGCCCCGAAGGCCAGGAGGGCCTGCGCGCCTTTCTGCAGAAGCGTCCGCCGAGCTGGCAAGCCCCGACCACCACCAAGGAGCCGCGTTGATGAGCGCACCTGTTCTCACCACCCTGCTGGTGGCCAACCGTGGCGAAATCGCCTGCCGGGTGATGCGCACCGCCAAGGCGCTGGGCCTGACCACCGTGGCCGTGCACAGCGCCACGGACCGTGACGCCCGGCACAGCCGCGAAGCGGATATCCGCGTCGACCTCGGCGGCAGCAAAGCGGCTGACAGCTATCTGCAAATCGATAAATTGATCGCGGCGGCCAAGGCCAGCGGCGCTCAGGCGATTCATCCCGGTTATGGTTTTTTGTCCGAGAACGCCGGGTTCGCCCGTGCCATTGAAGACGCCGGCCTGATCTTTCTCGGCCCGCCTGCCTCGGCCATTGACGCGATGGGCAGCAAGTCCGCCGCCAAGGCCTTGATGGAAACCGCCGGCGTGCCCCTGGTGCCCGGCTATCACGGCGAAGCCCAGGACTTCGACACCTTCCGCGACGCCTGCGAACGCATCGGTTATCCGGTGCTGCTCAAGGCCACGGCGGGCGGCGGCGGCAAAGGCATGAAAGTGGTTGAGGACGTCAGCCAGTTGGCCGAAGCCCTGGCCTCTGCGCAACGTGAAGCGAAATCCTCGTTTGGCGATTCGCGGATGCTGGTGGAGAAATACCTGCTCAAGCCGCGTCATGTGGAAATCCAGGTGTTCGCCGATCAACACGGCAACTGCCTGTACCTCAACGAACGTGACTGTTCGATCCAGCGTCGCCATCAGAAAGTCGTCGAAGAAGCGCCCGCTCCCGGCTTGAGCCCGGAACTGCGTCGCGCCATGGGCGAAGCCGCCGTGCGTTCGGCACAGGCCATCGGCTATGTCGGCGCCGGCACCGTGGAGTTTTTGCTGGATTCGCGCGGCGAGTTTTTCTTCATGGAGATGAACACGCGCCTGCAGGTCGAGCACCCGGTCACCGAAGCGATCACCGGCCTCGATCTGGTGGCGTGGCAGATTCGTGTGGCGCGCGGTGAAGCGTTGCCGATGACTCAAGAACAGGTTCCGTTGATCGGCCATGCGATTGAAGTGCGGCTGTATGCCGAAGACCCAAGCCATGATTTCCTGCCGGCCACCGGGCGCCTGGCGCTGTATCGCGAATCAGCCGAAGGCCCGGGACGTCGGGTCGACAGTGGCGTCGAAGAAGGCGATGAGATTTCGCCGTTCTACGACCCGATGCTCGGCAAGCTGATTGCCTGGGGCGAGGACCGTGAGCAGGCGCGACTGCGATTGTTGAGCATGCTCGATGAGTTTGCGATCGGCGGGCTGAAGACCAACATCAACTTCCTGCGCCGGATCATCGCTCACCCGGCATTCGCTGCGGCGCAACTGGATACCGGGTTTATTCCGCGTTATCAGGAGCAATTGTTGCCAGAGCCTGCGGACCTCAGTGATGAGTTCTGGCAAGCCGCCGCCCAGGCGTTTGCGCAGAGCCAGCCGGGTACTCCGCGGGCTGATGACCTGAGTTCGCCTTGGGCTGTGGGCAATGGTTTCCGGGCTGGACTGCCAAGAGAAACCACCCTTCATTTGAGTTGTGAAGGACAGGACCGGGCGCTGACGCTGGGTAACGTTGACACCCACACCGCACAGCTCAAGGGTGAGCAGTTGCTGACCGAACACGACGGCGTGCGTCGCCAGCACCGGGCAATCCGTCGTGGCGAGGTGGTGTATCTGCAATGGGAAGGTGAACTGCGCCGCATCGAGGCCTACGACCCGATCAGTGCCGTCGAAGCCAGCCACAGCCATCAAGGTGGGCTCACCGCGCCCATGAACGGCAGTATCGTGCGCGTACTGGTCGAGGCCGGGCAAACGGTCGAAGCCGGGGCGCAACTGGTGGTGCTGGAAGCGATGAAGATGGAGCACAGCATTCGCGCGCCTCACGCCGGGGTGATCAAGGCGCTGTATTGCCAGGAAGGCGAGATGGTCAGCGAAGGCAGTGCGTTGGTCGAGTTGGAAGAAGCGTGAAATGAAGATCGGTCCTACGCATTGCGAGGACCGATCTGACTAGAATTTAGCCGTTGCCTGAACCACTACGCCGAGGATTCGACACTCTTCGGTGAACAGGGCTTTCGGATACGTCGGATTGAGCGGGACCAGGTAACGCTGCCCGCCCTCCTCGATCAGCTTGCGAAAGATCGCTTCGACGCTGTCCGCCCATTGCGCGATCACCAGTTTTCCGGGTTCCGGCACAATGGCCGGGTCCACCAGGATCATCATGCCCTCGGCAATGCTGATTCCGCTCGGCGCGGTCATAGCGTCGCCGACCACTTCGAGCCAGAAGGCCGCGCCCTGAGCGTGGTAATCGGTCAGTTCGAATCGCGGCTTGCCGTAGACCGAGAGCTCGCCGTCACGCACCTCGGCAGGCAGGCGCCAGTCACTGACCGGGTAACGGAAGTACGGGTTGTACTTGTGCGTCAGGGACATCTCGTCGTCCTGCAGCACCACGGGTTCCCGGATCACCATCGCCACTTCCAGAAAATCCATCCCGAGCGCGCGCAAGACACGATTCATGTCTTCGATGCTCGGCTGACGGCGTTTATTCAGCCAATGACCCACGCCACCCTGGGACATCCCGAGGCGATCGGCGAGTACTTCCTGAGTGACTTTGAGTTCACTCATCTTGGCTTTGACCAACTCAATCCATTTATCCATGGGCGGCACGATACGTCGCGGACTCCGAGCAACAAAACACAAATTGTAGTATTTAAATTCTCGTCACAAATACAGTTCGTACTAGGATTGTTTCACGGATCTGAATCTATCACGGAGCTTGCCATCGCCATGACGTTACCCAGCAATGACCTGTCGGATATGCAAATGGACACCACCCTCACCTCGCCCAAAGGTAACGCCGCCGCGCAAAAAGCCTTGGACTATTACTTGAAACCAACTGTGTCAGAAGCGGTGGTCGAGGAGCGATTTTTTGATGTGAACCCTGCCGTCAGCGGTGAAGAGGCGCTGGTGCATGCGTCGGATCTGTTGCGGTGTGCCGCGGCGACGGCCTACGAGTCGGCCAGCAACCTGAACGGCGCAAGGCGCGATCTGGCCTTTTCGACGGTGCATATGATCGACATGGCCAAGGCGATGATTGATCGCTCTTTACAGGGGCATCAGAGCGTCTGAGTCGGACGCTCTGCTGAGGAAGACGGAAAAGAATTTTCCAATCGAGCAGATAAAATCATTTGACTTGCAAACGAGAATGATTATTATTGCATTCAGCTGATCGCGAGATCAGTCGATGGACCAAGAGACCTTAGGTCGGTCTCCTGGACTATCTCCTCATCAGGCTAATCACGGTTTTTGACCCGGCTTTTTGCCGGGTCTTTTTTTTGCCAGTTATTCTGGCTTTGGCTTCAGGCTAATGAAGTCTTCAAGTGTTGCGAATTCGATTGGCGCGGATGATATCAAAAGAATATCCATTGGCAAGAGAAGCCCGGCATCATTGGCCCAAACTAAAGAAAAATAGCACTTGAGAATCACTAGCACAGTCTCTAAGCTGCGTCTGCGTCAAGGAAGACGCCCCCCTTTTAACCCGCAATTTCCCCCGGTTTTTCCCCTCCCAGCGTGTAAAGTAGCAGCCATAAAAATCATATTCAGGAATCGACTATGACCGTGGCTAAATCTTCTTTCGACATCAGCGCCAATTTCGACAGCGGCAACATTGAAGTGCTGGACATCAGCAATCCACTTCAAGCCCTGCTCGCCATCAAACCCGACACCCGCAGCCAACATTTCCAGTGGTTCCATTTCAAGGCCAGCGGTCTGCACGTCGGTCAAGAGCACTGGTTTCGACTGAACAATGCCAGCAAGTCCTCGTATAACAAGGCCTGGGACGGTTATCAGGCCGTGGCGTCCTACGACCACGTCAACTGGTTCCGCGTGCCGACCATCTTCGAAGGCGACTGCCTGCGTTTCAGCCTCGAAGCCACGGCCACCCACGCCTGGTTTGCCTATTTCGAACCCTACAGCCGTGGCCGTCATGACTGGCTGATCGAACAGGCGCAGACCAAGGCCGGCGCCGAGCTGCTGGCGACCGGCAAAAGCGCGGAAGGTCGTGACATCCAGTTATTGCGTAAAGGCACCGGCGCCGAAGGTCAGCGCAAGGTCTGGATGATTGCCCAGCAACACCCCGGCGAACACATGGCCGAGTGGTTCATGGAAGGTGTGATCGAACGTCTGGAAAAGCACGACGACCCGGTCCTGAACAAACTGCTGGCCAGCGCCGACCTGTACCTGGTGCCGAACATGAACCCGGACGGTGCCTTTCACGGTCACCTGCGCACCAACGCCATGGGCCAGGACCTGAACCGCGCCTGGCAGAGCGCCAGCCAGGAAATCAGCCCGGAAGTGCTGTTCGTTCAGCAACAAATGGAAGCGTACGGCGTCGACTTGTTCCTCGACATCCATGGCGATGAGGAAATCCCCTACGTGTTCACCGCCGGTTGCGAAGGCAACCCGGGTTATACGCCGCGGATTGAAAAACTCGAAACCCACTTCCGCGATCATCTGAAACACCTGACCAAGGACTTCCAGACCAAGCACGGCTACACCCGCGACGAACCGGGCAAGGCCAACATGACGCTGGCCTGTAACAGTGTTGGTCAGAAGTACGACTGCCTGTCGCTGACCCTGGAAATGCCCTTCAAGGACAACAACGACGCGCCCAACGCACTGACTGGTTGGTCGGGCAAGCGCTCCAAGCAATTGGGCAAGGACGTGCTGACGACCGTTGCCGATATGGTCGATACCCTGCGCTGACAACGCGGTCCATGTAGCAGCTGCCGAAGGCTGCGTCCGGCTGCGAAGCAGTCGTAAAACCAAACACCGCGGTCTTTCATATCAACCGAGGTGTCCGAATTACGACCGCTTCGCAGCCGAACGCAGGCTGCGCCAGCTGCTACAGGTCATCAGCGATCCTTCCCGCGCAACATGCTATCCAGCACCTCATCACGTCGCACCCAACCGTGAAACAACGCTGCTGCCAGATGCAACAGCACGGTTAGAAACAGCAGATACGCCAGATACCCATGAGCCTTGCGCAGAAACGCAAACATCTGTGCATTGGCCGGCAGGATCGACGGCAACTGAATCGAATTGCTGAGCATCACCGGGTCCCCCGCCGCCGAAATCATCGCCCAGCCCAGCAGCGGCAAAACCAGCATCAACGCGTACAGCAAAACATGCGAAGCCTTCGCCGCTATCACCTGCCAACCGGGCAAGTCCGCCGGCAACGGGGGTTGCTGCGTGGAAAAACGCACCACCAGCCGCACAATCACCAGCAACAGAATCGCGATGCCCAAGGGTTCGTGCAGATGGATCAGCCATTCATGCCGCTCGGACACCGAGGCCACCATGCCCGCGCCGATAAACAGCATTGCGATGATCATCAGCGCCATCAGCCAATGCAGCAGCCGCGCCAACGGTGCGAAATGGTTAGGTTGAGCGCTCATTGATGAGCCTCCTGTTTAGCGTTGGCGGCAGGCAACTGTTTGACTTCACTGGTGCGGCGCAGGTAGGAACTGGCGTACCCCGCCGAGCGCGCGGCGAGCAATGGGTCGTCGGAACCTTCGATACCGGCCGGCAATACGAGGGGGTCGTAGTTGATGTCACGGCATTCGCCGTCGAGTTGCGGTTGCGTGCGTTCCAGCACCAAGGTGCCGGCGTTCACCACTTTGCGGCCGTCAGGCCAGGCCTTGCTGGCGTCGTTGACCGGATCACCGGCGTTCGCCAGGGTGATGTTCAACTGCCAACGCAGCGGCCCGGCGGACAAACGTTGCACCAGGTCTTTTTCCAGGAAGTCAGCCCCTTCAGGCGCCGTGGCACCCGCCGCATCCTGAGCAATCGGCGTCATGCTCCAACGCACCGCCTGGCGCTGACCGGCCGCGTTCACCAGGTAAAACGCGTTGACACTGTTGTAGGTCTCCGTCGCATAACTGGCCGACGGCTTGGCAGTCTTGATCCAGGCCAGGAACGGCGCGGCTTCCGGGTGAGCGCCAAAGAAGGCCGGAACCGCCGCGGGGTTCGGCTTGCCGGTGGCCGGGTCCGGCGATTGCGCTTGCTGCAATTGATAGAACGCTTCAGGCGTGCCCACCGGGAACACCGGCATGCTGTTCATCCCGGTGCGCCATTGCTGACCGTTAGCCTGGGTGAAACGCAACGCCATGCTGCGGATCGGCACGCTGTTGTCAGGCGCGTAGGGATTGCCCGCAGGCAATGCGAAACGCCCGACCACCGGGGTCTGCGGCTCGCTGAAGACCTGGGCGCTGGAATAGCTGCGTGCCTCGCCACTGCTCTCGAAATGCCCGATCACGCACACCCCTTTGGAGTGGTTACGGCGAAACCCCGGGTGCACGCCGTTGTTGGTTTCCAGCACATTGATCAGCTTTTTCGGCGTCAAGCGCTGTGGGTCGAGTGTGCCGTTGACGTAGGCAAAAGCCCCGGCCAAAACAGCGACGACCACAGCAATGCCGGCCAGGCGAAATGCCCGGCTCGCGGCACTCAAGGGTGGCCGGGTGGGCGGAGATGAGCGATCTACCATGAATGACTCCAGGGCCATCGGCCACAAGTGAGAAGAAACAAGCAGACGTACGCCACACCGCTTTATTCCATCGCCCGGTATTTATTTTTTCAGGCGTGGAATAACCTCCAATGGCGGGCGTCTCCCTGACACTCACCACAGCGTAGTGACTAGTCAGAACTTCATGAACGATATCGACGAACAACTCAGAGAAATCATTCCCAGACTGCGCCGGTTTGCCGTGTCGTTGACACGCAATCCCAGCAGCGCAGACGATCTGGTGCAGTCGAGCCTGGAGCGCGCCCTGTCGAGTTGGGGCGACAAACGCGCCGAGGGCGACTTGCGCGCCTGGCTGTTTTCTATTCTTTACCGGCAATTTCTCGACGCTCATCGGCGCACCCGGCGTTACGCGCGGATGCTCGAATTCTTTACCGGCCGTGACGATGCCGAGCCGTCGGTAGAACGCACCGTGATTGCCCAATCCACCCTGCAAGCCTTCGACCAGCTCACCACTGAACAGCGCGCGCTGCTGCTCTGGGTGTCGGTGGAAGGTTTGAGTTATAAAGAGGTCGCCGAGATTCTCGACGTCCCGACCGGCACCGTGATGTCCCGCCTGTCCCGCGCCCGTCAGGCCCTGCGCCAACTCAGCGACGGCGAAATCACCAGCCCTTCTCTGCGGATACTCAAATGATCAGCATGCCCCCGAGCGAACGCGACCTGCACGCCTACGTCGATCATCAACTCAACGACGCCGACCGACGCCTGGTCGAGACTTACTTGGCGAGCAATCCGGAAACCGCCGCGCAAGTGCGCGACTGGCAGCAGGACGCCCAACAACTGCGCGCGGCCATGAGCGGCGCGTTGCACTACACGGCCAACCCGGACCTCGACCCGGCGTTGATCCGCCAACGAATCAAACGCCAGTCCCGCCGTCATCTGGCCAGCGCTGCGGTGCTGTTGATCGCCGTCAGCGTGGGCGGATTGAGCGGCTGGCAGGCGCGGGAAATGACGCTGGTCAGCGCGTCACCGCCGATGACCGATGCGATGCAGGCTTACCGTTTGATCGCCCAGCAAGGCATCCTGCCGGCCGACTACAAGGTCAGCGACGACGGCGACATGCAGGGTTGGCTCGACCGCTATTTCTCTCACGCCAATCGCCTGCCGGACTTGTCGGATTCGGGATTCAAACCGGTCAGCGGCCGTTTGCTCAGCACCGAGCAAGGGCCGGCGGCGATGGTGGTTTACGAGGATCAGGGCGGGCACAAGATCAGCTTCTACGTGCGACCACCCGGGCCGAAAAACAACCTGCTGCCTCGGGGCAGTCGCAGCGATGGTGAATTACAGGCCGAGTATTGGTCCGGCGCCGGTTACAACTATGCGATGGTCAGCCCGAGCGATACACCGGCGGCGCAGATGCTCAAGCAGACCACCCAGTTCTGACCACACCACATACCCTGTGGGAGCGGGCTTGCCCGCGATAGCGGTTGCACATCCACCAATGATGGTGACTGATCCAGCGCTATCGCGGGCAAGCCCGCTCCCACAGGGACATGTGGTGGATTTTGGCCTGTAGTCAGCCCTGCCCGAATACTTGGGATGGCCTGCGCAACAACGGATCAAACGGATTGATCCGCGGCCCGATCAACGCCGCTTCGCGCTTGAGCATCTCCACCACCGTCGGCAAACGATCCGGCCCCAGGCGATCACTCACCGTGGCTACGCTCAACGCCGCCACGGCCCGCCCCTCGCGATCCAGAATCGGCACTGCCACCCCGGCCATGCCTTGCAGCACGCCAGTGTTGCGCCCGGCGTAACCCAGCGTGCGCACATTCTCGACTTCCGAACGCAGGAACACCTCGTCGTACAGGTGAAAATCCTTGAGCCGCGGCAAGTTGTAATGGATCACCGTATCGCGCTCCTCCTCCGGCAGAAACGCCAGAATCGCCAAGCTGCCCTGCCCCACACCCAGCGCCACCCGCCCACCGATATCGCCGGTAAAGGTGCGAATCGGAAACGGCCCTTCGCTGCGGTCCAGACAGATCGCATCAAAGCCGCTGCGCGCCAGCAAAAACAACGAATCCCCCAACGAAGCCGACAGCCGCAATAACGACGGCCGCACCAGTTCGCGCAGGTTTCCGGTGTTGCCGGCCCGCGCCGCCAACGCGAAAAACTCCAGGCTCAGGCGATAGCGTTTACTGCGTGCATCCTGCTCGACCATGCCTTCGTCCATCAAACTGCGCAACAAGCGGTGGGTGGTCGGTTGCGACAGCCCGATGCGCTGCGCCAGTTGCGTCACTCGTTCCCCGCCCTCGACGGTGTCACCCAGGCTGCGCAATACCGCAAACAGTCTGGAAACAGCCCCGACACCGACTTCATTTTTGTTTTCATTCCGCTCAATGGAATCAGGCATGTGATTTCTCGACAATAAATTTACTCACTGAATGAAACTGAAAATAGTCATCGCTTCAGTGAAATAGGCCATTGAGCCCATCCTAGGCTTCGTCCTACTCTGCGTCCAGACAGGGGCGATTCGAACAACAGCGGCAGCCGACTGAAGTCGAGCGCCAACGCACCCAGCAACACCTTTCGTATCTGCCCATACAAAAAAGCGCGCCTTCGGGCGACGCATAACAATCTCAGGTGGAGCGCAGTCATGGCTTTTGTGCAACTTGAAGGACTCGGCAAACGTTACGGCGAGATCGACGCCGTCGTCGCCACCGACCTCTCGGTCGAGAAAGGCGAATTCGTGTCCCTGCTCGGCCCCTCCGGCTGCGGCAAAACCACCACCCTGCAAATGATCGCCGGCTTCGTCGAAGTCAGCAGCGGGCGCATCCTGCTCGACGGTCGCGACATCACCCACGCCAAACCCGCCAGCCGTGGTTTGGGCGTGGTGTTCCAGAGTTACGCGCTGTTCCCGCACATGACCGTCAAAGACAACGTCGCCTTTGGCTTGCGGATGCGCAAAGTGCCCGCTGCCGAGTTGCAACAGCGGGTCGATCGCGTGCTCAAACTGGTGCGCCTCAATCAGCACGCCGAGCGTTACCCTCGGGAACTCTCCGGCGGCCAACGCCAGCGTGTTGCACTGGCCCGGGCCCTGGTGATCGAGCCGCCGGTGCTGCTGCTCGATGAGCCGCTGTCCAACCTCGACGCCAACTTGCGCGAAGAGATGCAATTCGAGATCCGCCGCATCCAGCGCGAAGTCGGGATCACCACATTGATGGTGACCCACGATCAATCCGAAGCGCTGTCGATCAGCGACCGCGTGGTGGTGATGCAGGCCGGGCGCATCACCCAGATCGATGCGCCCTACACCCTTTACGAACACCCGCGCACCGAGTTCATTTCCGGCTTCGTCGGCAAAGCCAATTTGCTGCCCGGCGAGCGTGATGCCGCCGGCGTGGTCCAGGTGCAAAGAGACGGTGACCTGACCCTGAGCCTGCGCCCGGAAAAAATCGATTTGCGCGACCAGGGCCAGGGTCGCCTGCAAGGCAAGATTGTCAGCCGTTTCTTCCTCGGCAGCCAATGGTTATACGGCGTCTCGACGACCTTGGGCGAACTCAGCGTGGTGCGCCGCAACGACGGTTCGGCACCGCTGACCGAAGGCACGGCAGTCGGGCTCGATTGGGACGCAACGTTGCTGCGGGTGCTGACTGTCGATGAGGTGCCGGCATGAGTACGCTTGCCGCCATTCGCCAAGGGCGCCAGGGTTACTGGCTGTCGGCACCGGCCCTGGCGTTGTACCTCGGGCTGCTGATCATCCCGCTGCTGCTGACCCTGGTGCTGTCGTTCAACGTCTTTGACTACAGCTCGGGGATCAATGGCGACGCTTTCACTTTTGATCACTACAGCAGCTTGCTGGGCGATCCGTACTTCTACGAAATCTTCCTGCGCACAATGTGGATCAGCGCCTTGACCACCCTGCTCTGCGTGGTGATCGGTGTGCCAGAGGCCTACATCCTCAGCCGCATGGGCGCGCCTTGGCGCTCGATTTTCCTGATTCTGATCCTCACGCCGCTGCTGATATCAGTGGTGGTGCGCGCCTTCGGCTGGAGCCTGCTGCTCGGTGCCGACGGGCTAGTCAACCAGACCCTGCAAGCCTTCGGCGGCTCGCCGATGAAGTTGCTGTACACGCCGTTCGCAGTGGTGATTGCGCTGGTCCACGTGATGCTGCCGTTCATGATTATTCCGGTCTGGACCTCGCTGCAGAAACTCGACCCCGCCGCCGAGCAGGCCGCGCTGTCGCTGGGCGCCAGCCACTTCACCGTGATGCGCCAGGTGGTATTGCCGCAGATCATGCCGGGCGTGCTGTCGGGCACCTTGATCGTATTCGGCCTCGCCGCCAGTTCCTTTGCCATTCCTGGTCTGCTCGGCGGACGACGCCTGAAGATGGTCGCCACGCTGATCTACGACCAATACCTGTCGGAGCTCAACTGGCCGATGGGCGCAGCCATCGCCGTGGCGCTGCTGTTGCTCAACCTGCTGATCATGCTGTCGTGGAACCGGATGATCGAAGGCCGATACAAGAAGTCATTGGGATAACTCGTCATGTCCAAGAACGGTCCTTTCGCCCTGCTGTTCCATGCCCTGGTGGTGCTGTTCATGCTCGCGCCGCTGGTGGTGGTGTGCCTCGTGGCCTTCACCCCGGAAAACACCCTGAGCCTGCCCACCACGGAGTTTTCCCTGCGCTGGTTCCGCGCGGTGTTCGAGCGCGCCGACTTTGTCGATGCGTTCTACAACAGTCTGATTCTGGCATTTTGCGCGGCCAGTATCGCGACGCTGATTGCGGTGCCGGCGGCGCTGGCGATCACGCGTTTCGAGTTTCCGGGCCGGGATTTTCTCAACGGTTTGTTTCTGTCACCGATCATCATTCCGCACCTGGTGCTGGGTGTCGCATTGCTGCGTTTGTTTGCGCTGATGGGCGTCAACGGTAGCTTCGCCTGGCTGATCTTCGCCCATGTGCTGGTGATTACGCCGTATGTGTTGCGGTTGGTGTTGGCCTCGGCCATTGGCCTGGATCGCAGCGCCGAACACGCGGCGCAATCGCTCGGTGCCGGGCGTTTCACGCTGTTCCGGGAAATCACCTTGCCGATGATTCTGCCGGGGGTCGCCGGCGGTTGGCTGCTGGCGTTCATCAACAGTTTTGACGAGGTCACGCTGTCGATTTTCGTCACCTCGCCGGCCACGCAAACCCTGCCGGTGCGCATGTATGTGTACGCCACCGAATCCATCGATCCGATGATGGCGGCGGTGTCGGCACTGGTGATCGGGCTGACTGCGCTGACGATGATTCTGCTCGATCGGGTGTATGGCCTGGATCGGGTGCTGGTGGGTAAACAATGAGGGCGCCATGGCACTGCTGAAACGACTGGCCGAAGGCGACCGCCCGGCTGTGGAATTTACCCTCGACGGGAAACCGGCGACCGGCCTGCTCGGCGACACGCTGCTGACCGCCGTGCTGACCTGCAGCGAACACCTGCGCGGCAGCGACTTCAGCGCCGAACCCCGCGCCGGCTTCTGCCTGATGGGCGCCTGCCAGGACTGCTGGGTGCGCCTGGGCGATGGCCGCCGCGTACGCGCCTGTTCAACACTGCTTGAAGCCGGCCAACACATCAGCCGCGAACCGGGGCGCAGCCTATGAACACATTTCCTACCAGCAGAAACCGGATCCCCTGTGGGAGCGAGCTTGCTCGCGATAGCGGACTGTCTGACACCACATCTGTTGACTGTACCGCCGTCATCGCGAGCAAGCTCGTTCCCACAGGGGTTCAGCGGCGTTCACACATGAGGTGGGTATGAATTCGGTGGTCATCATCGGCGCTGGCCCGGCGGGGATTCGTGCGGCGCAGACGTTGGTGGCGCATGGGGTTCGTCCGGTTCTGTTGGACGAAGCGGCGCGCGGTGGCGGGCAGATTTATCGGCGCCAGCCGGAGAATTTCAAGCGCTCGGCGGTCAAGCTGTATGGCTTCGAGGCGAGTAAGGCCAGTGCGTTGCATCAGACGATCGACGCGCTGCGCGAACACCTCGACTACCGCCCCGAGACGCTAGTCTGGAACGCCGAAGACGGTGCGCTGGACACCTTGCATGTGGGCCGTGCCGCACGACTGGAATTCTCCCGCGTGATCGTCGCCACCGGTGCCACCGACCGGATTCTTCCGGTGTCGGGCTGGACGCTACCGGGTGTGTACAGCCTCGGCGCTGCGCAGATCGCGCTCAAATTCCAGGGCTGCGCCATCGGCGAACGCGTGGTGTTCGCCGGCAGCGGCCCGTTGCTGTACCTGGTGGCGTATCAATACGCCAAGGCCGGCGCGAAGGTGGTCGCGGTGCTCGACAGCTCCCCTTTCAGCGCGCAGGCCCGCGCCCTGCCCGGCCTTCTCGCGCAACCGTCGACGCTGGCCAAAGGCATCTATTACCGCAGCTGGCTGACCGCCCACGGCATCCCGGTGCATCAGGGCGCAACCCTGAAACGCATCAACGGCGAACAACGCGTGCACTCGCTGGACTGGTCCAACGCCAAAGGTGAACAGCAGATCGATTGTGACGCCGTCGCCTTCGCCCATGGCCTGCGCAGTGAAACCCAACTCGCCGATTTGCTGGGTTGCGCATTCGCCTGGAACCCACTCAACCGCGCCTGGTTGCCGCAGCGCGACCACGCCGGCCGCAGCAGTGTCGCCGAGGTTTATCTGGCTGGTGATGGCGCCGGCATCATGGGCGCCGATGCCGCTGAAATGGCGGGCGAACGCGCGGCGTTGGCGTTGCTCGAAGACATCGGCTACCTGATTCCACCGCAACGTCCCGATAACCTTGAACGCTCCCTGCAACGCATCGGCGAATTCCGCCACGGACTGGAGCGCGCCTTCGCCTTTCCCGAGCACTGGGCCAACGAAACCGCCGATGAGGTGGTCGTCTGCCGCTGCGAAGAAGTGCGCGCCGGCGAGATCCGCCAGGTGGTGCGTGAAGGTCACTGGGAGATCAATCGGGTCAAGGCGCATTGCCGCATTGGCATGGGTCGCTGCCAGGGGCGGATGTGCGGTGCCGCAGCGGCGGAAATCATTGCCTGCGAAAGCCGGCGCCCGGTGTCGGAAATCGGTCGATTACGGGCGCAGGCGCCGATCAAACCGCTGCCGTTTGGTCTGGAGGTCGAGCCATGATCGAAGTCGATGCGGTGATCATTGGCGGCGGCATTGTCGGGGCCTCGGCCGCACTGTTTCTGAGCAAGGCCGGCCGTCGTGTCGCGCTGCTGGAGCGCGACTTTTGCGGCTCGCATTCCAGCGGCGTGAACTACGGCGGCGTGCGACGCCAGGGCCGTCCGCTGTCGCAGTTGCCATTGTCGCAACGGGCCCACGAGCTATGGGGACAGTTGCCGCAACTGATCGGCATCGACGGCGAATACCAGCGCAGCGGTCACTTGAAACTGGCCCGCAGCCTCAGCGATCTGCATGCCTTGCAGCACTATGCCGTCAGTAGCCAGGGCTTCGGTCTCGATTTGCAGGTGCTCGACCGACGCGAATTGCGCGCGCGTTTTCCGTGGGTCGGCGACGTCGCAGTGGGCGCATCGTTTTGCCCGGACGACGGCCACGCCAACCCGCGACTGGTGTCCCCCGCCTTCGCGCAAACGGCTCGTCGGCACGGCGCGCAAGTCCATGAACAATGCGCCGTAACGGCGGTGGAACACGACGGTCAGCGCTTTCGTGTCAGCACTCAAACCGGCCTCGAATTGCACGCGCCCTGGTTGCTGAACTGCGCTGGGGCCTGGGCCGGACACCTGGCCGCACAGTTTGGCGAAGCGGTGCCCATGCACGCCGGCCACCCGGCGATGCTGGTCACCGAGCCATTGCCGCTGGTGATGAATGCCAGCACCGGCGTCGAGGGTGGCGGCATCTACGCCCGCCAGGTGGCGCGCGGCAATTGCGTGCTCGGCGGCGGCCAGGGTTTTGCCCTCGATGACGCGCGCGCCCGCCCCGGCCAGCACGCCGTGATCGAGATCTTGCGCCAGGCCGTCGAGCTCTACCCGTTTCTTGAAGGTGCCCAGGCGATTCGTACCTGGAGCGGCACCGAAGGTTATCTGCCTGATCGCCAACCGGTGATCGGGCATAGCAGCACCCGGCCCGGTCTGTTGCACGCTTTCGGCTTTGCCGGCGCGGGTTTCCAGATCGGTCCGGCGGTGGGCCTGGCGCTCACCGAGATCATCTGCAGCGGCGCCTCCAAGACGCCACTGGATGCGTTTTCCATCACCCGGTTTCACTCCATCTCCGTTGCTTGATAGAGGAAGGTCGCGCCAATGAATAACGTCAAACGCACTGCACTGCTCGGTTTCTCCTGTCTGACTGCCCTGTTCACAGTCACCCAGGCCCAGGCCGAACCCACGCTTTATCTGGGCATGAACGGCGGGACCATGGAGCGGCTCTACGCCGACAAGGTGCTGCCGGTGTTCGAGAAAGCCAACAACGTCAAAGTGGTGATCGTGCCGGGGACTTCCGCCGATATCCTGGCCAAGGTCCAGGCCAGCAAGGGCAACCCGCAGATGCACGTGATGTTCCTCGACGACGGCATTATGTACCGCGCCATCGCCATGGGCTTGTGCGACAAACTCGAAGACAGCGCGCCGCTTTCGCAGATTCCGGCCAAGGGTCGCATCAAGGATCAAGCCGTGGCGGTCAGTCTCGGCGTGACCGGGCTGGCGTACAACACGCGCCTGTTCAAGGAGAACGGCTGGGCCGCGCCGACGTCGTGGATGGACATGGCCGACCCGCGCTTCAAGGACAAACTGGTGTTCCAGTCGATGGCCTCCTCGACCTTCGGCCTGCACGGCTTCCTGATGTTCAACCGGATTCAGGGCGGCAGCGAAACCGACGTCGAACCGGGCTTCAAGGCTTGGCCGAATACCGTCGGGCGCAACGTGCTGGAGTACATTCCAAGTTCGGCGAAGATTTCCGAAATGCTCCAGACCGACGAAGCGGCGCTGTTCCCGTTAACGCCCACTCAAGTCACCGCGCTGAAACTCAAAGGCATGCCGGTGGAATATGCGCAGCCGAAGGAAGGCTCCGTGGTGCTCAACGTGGCCGAGTGCGCCATCGCCAACAACACCCAACCGGAGCTGGCGCAGAAACTCGCTGCGTTTTTGCTGACACCTGAAGCCCAGGCCGCTGCGCTGGAGGATGGCGACCAGATCCCGTCCAACCCGAACACGCCGACCACCGACAAGACACGTGGCCAGGTCGAGGCGATGAAGCAGTACCTGACCACCGCGATTGCGATTGATTGGGATCAGGTCAACGAACAGCGCCCGGCGTGGAATGCGCGGTGGAATCGCAGTATCGAGCGGTAGTCACTGCCCCCCTGATATCGAACAAGCACCACAGAAACTGTGGCGAGGGAGCTTGCTCCCGTTGGACTGCGCAGCAGTCCCCAAACCATTCACTTCGGTGTTTCAGATAAACCGTGGTGAATGGTTTTGGGGCCGCTTCGCAGCCCAGCGGGAGCAAGCTCCCTCGCCACAAGACATCGGCCTGCCCCTTAGAACCCGACATCAAGGATCACGCTGTCCAGATACGTCCCGGCCGGCGGTGTGGTCTGGTCGGTGTAGATTTTTGCGTTGTAGTTAAACACCTGGCTGCCCGTGCCCAAGCCATTGCCTGGGTTGACCTCCGCATCGGAACTGGCCCGGCGCGCACTGCCGACATTGCCCCAGCGGGTGGTGCCGGCGCTCTTGAAGATGTCGTAGGCCAGGTAATTGGCCCCGGAGATCATCTGACGACGCCCGCCGATACCGGCCGCATGCTGGCCGTCGTCCAGCCCCACGGTGTACGCGCTGCCCTTGGTGCAGGCCAGGTTGATGGTCTGGCCGGTGACGGCGGTGAAGGCGCTGACCACCGGCGCACTGCCGAAACTGATGTTCGGCGCGGTGATGGTGCAGTCGTTGGCCACGGTCATGTTAACGGTTAACGTCGCAGTGCCACTGCCGATGTCGCGCCCCAGGCAGATGCTGCCGGCACCGACGCCCGCGCAATAATTCCAGTTCCAGAAAATACTCAGGGTCTCGCTGTAGACGCCCGCCGCCACGTTGCTGCCAATGGTCGTTCGCAAATAAACGGGCACGGTTTTCGGTATCACGCTGCCCAGCAGGCCGAGGGCGTCGATGATGCCATTGCGGGCGAAATCGAATGCCACGGCCCGGTTGATCGGATAGCTGGTGCTGTTGTCGGCGTACAACGTGTAGCCGATGACGTCCCCGGTCGGCCCGAGCAAGCCGGATTGAGTCGATGAGACTGTTGCGTAGAAGTGGTCATTATTGGTCAGCAAAGACAGCAGTGAACCGCTGCAACTCAACCCCGCATTGGGGGTGGAACTGGTTTGAGCCGTGGTGCGCACCGCAATCGAACTCTGGGAACCGAACCCCGCCGCTGTGGTGCTGACCACAGAGCACAGCGCCCAGGCGCCACCCGGCAGCCACAGTGCCAAAAACACCAGCCATTTCATTGGCACACCAACGGACCGATCAACGGAATCTGATCCTGATTCAAGTCCACGGCGAACTGCACCTGACAGGTCTTTCCATCCCCCAGGGACACCCGCAAGCTGTTCTGCTTCTGAAGGTTTTCCAGATACACCAGACCGTCCCAGCCGACCACGGTTTGTGCGCCGCTCTGCTCGTGCACAACGTTGCTGCCCAAAAGCAATTCCTGTTGCTGCGCATCCACCAGCACGATGCTCGCCGCAATCACCTTGCTGAGTGGAAACGCCAGCAGATAACCGCTGCCCCGGCGTACCGCGATCCGCTGCTCGACATTGGGGCTGCGCACGTTGGCCGGCAAATTCAGCGGATCGATCTCGTATTTGCCGCGGTAATAGGCGCTGCTCCACGGCACCAGCAAGTGGCCGTTGCGATCCGTCTGGCCGACCTGCTGGTTTTCGTAGCGCACGGGAATGTCGGCGAAACCCTCGGTGCTGACCACCACGAACGCGTCGTCGATCCGGTTGGCCGCGAAGACCTGACGGTCCATCCACACCAGCGAACCGCTGGCATCGGCCCAACGGGTTTCAGCGTCGCTGTTGCCGTAGACACCCGCCTGCAACTGCACCGATTGCAGGCGCCAGGTCAGGTCGGCCTGACGATAATCCGGGCCGTCGCCCTGGGCGTAACCGAGGTTGAAACCCACCCCGCCTTCGGTGGGCACCGCGCGGCTGTAGTTGACCCGCTGCTGGTTTTGCCCGTTCTTGCTGCGCTCGCTGCTGATGGCCAGGCTGCCGCGCAGATCGAAGGGGATCACCAGTTGCGCCTGCACCGCCCAGTTGCTGTCACCGATTTCGCGGTTGGCCGACAGGTAGAAACTGCTGTTGCGCCACAAGGGTTTGCTCCAGGTCATGTTGAGCAGCCGGGTGCGCGAATCATCCGCCGCACGCACGTCGAAATAACCGACACCGAGGCTGCCCCAGGTGTCGAGGTTGAGGCTCAGGGTCGCTTGTTCGCTGCGTGTGCTCAGGGTGGTGTAAGGGCTGTCGATCACGGTCAGGTCGGCGTAGTGGTCGCGACGTTGCAGGCGTTGCCAGGAGAAGCTGTAGCGCTGGCTGCTGTACTGATAACCGAGGCTCAATTGCTGACCGCTTTCGCCCTCGAAACGGCTTTGGCTGAGCGCGGTATTGAGCACCCCGAAATTGCCCAGCCGCAGGTTACCGCCCACGCCACCGAGACTCAGGGAATCCGAAGCCTCGGCATGGCTTTCCAGGGTGAGGTTATCGCTCAAGCCGTAACGCAGGCTGCCGGAAGTGACACCGGGGCCGTAGCTGAAATCTCGTATTCCGTAGTCCCGCCGCAAGGTGCCCGCCGTCACTGAAAAATCGCTCAAGCCTTTTTGCAGCAAGCTGCTGGTGACGTAGAACGGCACCGTGGTCGAGACCTGTCGGCCGAGTGCATCCGTCGTCACCACGACCGCTTCACCGGCGCCGTTGATGAACGGGATATTGGTCAGTGTGTAAGGCCCGGGCTGCAGTTCGGCGCTGCTGGATTTGTAGCCGTTGATGAACAGGTCCACCGAGGACGGCACTGCCGCTTCCCCGGCAAATTGCGGTAACGGATAGGTCACCAGGTCCGGGCGCACGCCGAAGTCGCGAGACACCTGCACACCGCCCAGGCGCACCGAACTGCTCCAGGGCAAGGCGCCGCTGACCAGGTCGCCGGCCTCATAAGTGAGCAATCGCTCGTCGTCGGAGTAACGCCAGGTGGTGTCGTAGCGCAGGTAACCGTTGTTCAGTGTGCTGACCGCATTCCCCGACAAGGTGCGGCGGTATTGCCCGGTGTTGGACAGCGTGCCCCAGCTGTCGAACAGCCTTACTTCGTTCCACGCCGCAAGGTAGGTGCCGGCGTCATCGGTGTCGTTGAGGTACAGGTCGTAGTTGAGCAAGGCCCCGAAACTGCTCAGCGCTGGCGTTCGCGGATAGGCTTGGCGGTTGCCGACGAACTGCTCCGGCAGCCAGTCCGGCGGCACCTCCAGCAGCAGCCGTTGAGCGCCGCTGTCGTACTCGCTGCGCAGGCCCGGCAGGCTGTCGAGGTCGACTTCGGTGCCGGTGTTTTCAGGCAGCTTGATGCCGCTGTCGCGCAATGCGCTGGCGCTCAAAAAGAAGCGTCCGCCCCGCTGCTCCACCGCCACGATTCGTCCGGTATTCATCTGATTGACCACCAATTCCAGAAACAACTGTGCATCGGCCACAGCCTCCATGCCGCTGGGCGGGGGCGGCAGATCACCGGCCCGGGCCTGAGAGTTGAACACCAACCAGCACGCGCAGCTCAATGCCCACAACGGCCGCTGGAAACTGCGAGCCAGGCGTTGGCTCATTCGCGCATTAGGTCCGTCTATGGACAGATCCCTCCTTGTCACAGCACACACGACCTGTAGCAGCTGCCGAAGGCTGCGTTCGGCTGCGTAGCAGTCGCTTGATCAGGCACCGGGGTTATTCAGGTAAATCGCGGAGACCGTTTTGCGACTGCTTCGCAGCCGAACGCAGGCTTCGCCAGCTGCTACAGGGAATGTGGTCAACGTGCCGGCGTGATGCTCTGAACCTGCGGCGCGCCATTGATCCGCACCTGCAACGCCGGATTGGCGGCCATCGGTCCCGGTGCCGGCCAGCGCATGATTGCGCCGGGCAACACGTAACCCAGCAGGCCTTCCACCAGGGGTTGGGTCTGGCCGCCTTGCTTGAGTGCCACATCGGTCAGCCGAGCATGCACTGCGCCCTGATTGCGCACTTCGACATAGGGCCGACCGTCCACCGCCACCGTACGCCAGCTCAGATCGGGCAAGCCGACGCCTTTGGGATCGCGTTGGCGGGTGGTGTCTTCCTTGCTCCACAGCCCGGCGCCATAGGCGAACAACGGGACGGAATAACGCATCTGAAAACGAATCGCCGCAGCGGTCTTGCCGTTTTCGGAAGCCGGGGTTTTAGCCGAGGGAATTTCATCGATGATGATGCGGTAAGCCAGTTCCTGCCCCGGTGGAATCTCCCGGGTGCGGGTCAGGCGCACCAGTTGTTTCTGACCCGGTTCAATCTTCGCCACCGGTGGGCTGCCAATCACATCGCGCTGATTCTGATACTGATCGTTGAAGCCGCTCTGGCTCCAGGCGAATACCCGGATCTGCAGGTTGGCGGTCTCATTGCCGCGGTTTTCCAGCCACAAGGCACTGGCCTGTTGATCGGCCTCCAGCACCGGGTCGATCGGCCAGATCAGCACCGAACTGGCGGCTTGCACCTCGACCGTCCCCAGTAACACCCACATCAACACCACACAACGCATGACTGAATGCCGCTGCGAAGGTGAACTCATAGGCCTGCTCCTTATTCAAAACGACGCGTTACCACGACAGCTGCACCTGCAACACATCGCTGTACGTCCCCCCAGGCTGATTGCCCGGTAATTGCACCCGTCCATAAATCGGCAGGCTGATGTTATTGGCATCGCTGTAGGCCACGGCAACACTCTGGCCAATCCCCAGGCTCTGGCTGAAAGCCGCATCGCGAAACAGCTGATACGCCACACGGTTACTGCCGGTGGTGAGCTGCATATGCCGCCCGCTGTTGTTGTACTGGCCACCATCGACACTCATGTTCATCGTCACCCCCGGTGTGCATTGCAACTGCACACCAGCGCTCAACGCCACCTGCACCGTGTCGGTGGCCAGGGCTGACTGACTGCCGAAGTCGAGACTGCCGTAATTCGATACGCCGCCCACCACCAGGCACCCGGCGGTGATCGTGGCGCTGACCTGAAAACTCTGGCTGGTCACCGCCGCCAGCGGCAACGGCACGCTCCCCGCACACAGCAGGATCAGTGCCGCATAGCCGTGCTTTTGGGTCATCGCGCTAGAACGTCAGTTCGACGGCAACGGTGTCGGTGTAGGTGCCGGCCGGCAGTCCGGCCTTGCCCACGGCTTTTCCGTAGAGGTTCACGGTCTGCGCCACCCCGGTGCTGGTCGCAAGGTTGATCACCCCGTCGATGGCCAGAATCTGCGAATGCCCGGAGTCGGTGTACAGGTCATACGGCACGTAGTTGCCACTGCCATCTGCCAGCGCCCGGGTACCGCCGGCAGAAAGGCCGTCATTGGCACCCGCCCGGACCTTCACCGCCGGCGTGGTGCCGCTGGAACAGAGGATCGACAACGCCCCGCCACCGCCGCCCAGCACTTGCGCATTGGCGGTGGTGAACAGGCTGTTTTCGGTGCCGAAATTCAAAGCACCGAAGTTCAGGCCGCTGGAACCACCGGCACCGTTGACCTGACAACTGTTGGTCAGGATCAGGCTGGAGGTGATCTGGCCGGTGACCGTGGTCGCGGCATGGGCACTGGACACCAGCGTCAGGCCGAGCAATGACAAACCTATCCTTGATACGAGCATGTGCATGGTGTCCGTCCTCTACGGGGTTACCAATCCAGCGTTACCGTCAGGGTGTCGGTATAGACACCGGCCGGTAGCGCTCGGGCATTCGCCACCACCGAGCCAAATACCGGGATCGGTATCCGGGCCCCGCTGGTGACAGCGAAATTGTGTTGTTGGCCGATGCTGTAGCGCTGGCTTCCGGACGCATCGAGGAACAACTGATAAGGGACGGTCTCGCTGCCGTTGCTCAGGCGACGAGTCGTGCCGTCGCCATGGGCGCCGCCATCAATGGTAACGGTGAACCCGGTGACCGACGGATTGCACACGACGTTCAGCCTGCCGTTACCGTCGTCGCCCAGGCTGGCGTTGATCGGACGATTCCAGGTCGGGCCTTGCTGGCCGAAATCAAGCGTGCCGAAATCGCTGGGCGCACTGCCAGGTTCAGCACCATTGGTGACTTCACATCCGGAGGTAATGGTCAGCCGCGCATGAATCTGCCCGCTGACCGCGGCTTGCGCGTCTTCGGCCAGCAGAACCAGCAAGCTCGCGGCGATCACCCTCCAGTGCCTGTTTGTCATGGCGCCAACCCACTCCTCGTTACCAGGTGACCGTCACTTTCACCACGTCTGAATAGCGGCTGACACGGGGAATCTCCGCGAGCCGTTCGATACGGGCATACAAGGGCAAATCCACTGAACCGGAATCCGGTACACGACCACTCACCGGGACATTCACCGCCAGCGGGATCAGTCGCGCCCGGTCCTGGTAGAGCCGATAAGGGATGGGTTTGCTGCCGGCGGAACCGGCCATGTAGCGCACGTCACCGACACCACCGTGCAGGCCGCCGTCGACGCGTAATTGATAAGGGGTGTCGGGGTTGCATTCGAGCCGTGGCAGTCGCTCATTCATCAGCGCCGCGCCCAGCGTTCCGGCCGGGTCATCCAGTCGCGCGGTGCTGCCGAAGTCGAGCACGCCCAGTTGCTCGATTCCTGCTCGGTGTTGCTGCCCAATCACCTGGCAACCACGCTGCACGTCGATGCGCACGTCGACCTGAAGTTCGGCGGCAAACACTTGCGCGCTGAGCGCCAGACCTATAATTGCCACGACCCTAATTCCTTTCACGGTCCCATTTCCTTGTGTGGGGTGGCTACTAGACATCAGGGTAGCAATGGACCCGAATTTCGCCAGCCGCTGATCGTCAATGCACCTCTGCAACAGGCGTTTTCTACCGGGATTTGGCGGAATAACACCGATATAACGGCTTAAAAAAGCTCTACAACCCAAAGAATCCTGTTGAGATATCGGGTCATCGGTCGACAGCACTGGCAGGCAAATTCAGCCTTTGGTTACACTACTCCGCCGCAGCTCGGGCAGCCTGCCTGACGATTACGGGGTGACCTCACAGTGGCTGTTCGACCGCCCAACCGTTCTCGACTCACACCGCGCTGGCCCGCGCTTCGCCGCTTGTTCGGCAAGGTGTCGGCTACGCCAGCCAGTGCGTCCGGTCGAGTGATCCACGACTACTTCCGCCACAAGGCTCACGCCCAGGGGTACACCCTCAGCCACAGCCAACAGCGCGTGATCGACTGCATGGCGCAGCACGCCACGGCACTGCTCGGTGCATCGGCGAAAACACTCCCCGGCCTTTACTTGCATGGTGCGGTCGGTCGCGGCAAGAGCTGGTTGCTCGACGGGTTTTTCCAGGCCATCCCGATCACGGAAAAACAGCGCCTGCACTTTCATCAGTTCTTTGCCCGGCTGCACCAGGGCATGTTCACTCACCGTGATCAGCCCGATGCGCTGGCCGTCACCCTTGATGAGTTGCTGAACGACTGCCGCGTGTTGTGCTTCGACGAGTTCCACGTCCACGACATCGGCGATGCGATGCTCATCACGCGCCTGTTCAAGGCTTTGTTCCAACGGGGTATCCTGCTGCTGGTGACCTCCAATTATCCGCCGGAAGGTTTGTTGCCCAACCCGCTCTACCACGCCCGGTTCAAACCGGTGATCGACTTGATCCACGCGCGCATGCAGGTCATGGAAGTCGGCGGGCCCCATGACTACCGCAGTCAGATGAAAACCCACGCGCATCAGGTGTTTACCCAGGGACGGTACGTCTGGCCGGGCACCGTGGAGCAACGTCAGGCGTTGAAACTGCCGGAACGTGGCGCACCGGCCCTGCAACTGCCGGTCGGCGCACGGCACCTTCAAGCGCGACGCTGCGAAGACCGCAGCATCGGTTTTACCTTTGACGACCTGTGCGAACACCCCACGGCAGTCATGGATTACCTGGAGCTGTGCCGGCGTTTCGATGACTGGACCATCGACCAGCTGCCCAACCTGGCAGCGTGCTCGATGGCGGCGCAACAGCGTCAATCTGATTGACGTTTTGTACGATCAGGACAAGCACCTGACGTTGGTCGGTGAGCAGTCGTTGCGTGAAAGCCTGGGGGGCGATGCGATTGACTTTGCGCGTACGCGGAGTCGGTTGGGGCAGTTGATGGAGGTCAGGGAGCCGTAGTTTTTGTGTCGCAGTTTCGGCCTCTTCGCGAGCAAGCCCGCTCCCACTGGTGACCGAGTTGCCTGGGTGGACTCGGACTCATGTGGGAGCGGGCTTGCTCGCGAAGGCGGCCTCACAGGCAACCTGCCTTTGCCGCTATCATGTCGCCCATTTCCAGGCCCCCGCGCCCTCCCTCGATCAAAAGCGAACCCGCCCATGGATACCCTCGCCCAACTGCGCGCCGGTCAACTGACAGGCATCACCCGTCTGGACCTGGCTTGCGGCCTGACCGAATTTCCACGCGAAATCTTCGATCTGGCGGACTCACTGGAAGTGCTCAACCTCAGCGGCAACGCCTTGAGCTGCCTGCCGGATGACCTGCATCGCCTGACCCGTTTGCGCGTGCTGTTTTGCTCGGACAACCGGTTCACCGAACTGCCCGCGTGCCTCGGCCAATGCGCCGCGCTGACGATGATCGGCTTCAAGGCCAATGCCATCGAAATGGTCCCCGCCGCTGCACTGCCGCCGCTGTTGCGCTGGCTGATCCTGACCGATAACCGCCTGCGTGAACTGCCCGCCGAGTTGGGTCATCGCCCACACCTGCAAAAACTCATGCTTGCCGGCAACCGCTTGCAGCGCCTGCCCGAAAGCCTGAGCCAATGCCATCGACTTGAACTGATCCGCATCGCTGCCAATCAGCTGACCGAGCTGCCCGAGTGGCTGCTGACCCTGCCGAGCCTGACCTGGCTGGCCTACGCCGGTAATCCCCTGGAAACCGAAGCCGATGCGGCGGCCCTCAATGCCACGGCGAGCATCCCGTGGTCCGGGCTGCGCCTGGAGCAACAATTGGGCGAAGGCGCTTCGGGGGTGATTCATCGGGCCACGTGGGGACGACCGGGCCAACCGGCCACTCAAGTCGCGGTCAAACTCTACAAAGGCGAAATGACCAGCGATGGTTCACCGCTGCACGAAATGAACGCCTGCATCACCGCCGGCATTCACCCCAATCTGATCCGGGTCGAAGGCCGCATCGTCGGGCATCCCGAACAGCAGGCCGGGCTGGTGATGCAACTGATTGATCCGAGTTATCGCAATCTCGCCGGGCTGCCGAGCCTGGCGTCCTGCACCCGTGACGTCTATGCCGATGACACCCGTTTCAGTGCTGAGGTGGCGCTGCGCATAGCCCGTGGCATCGCCTCGGTGGCGGAGCATTTGCACCGCCAAGGCATCACCCACGGCGATCTCTATGGCCACAATATCTTGTGGAACGAGCACGGGGATTGCTTGCTGGGGGACTTTGGCGCGGCGTCGTTCCATGCGACATCCGACAGCCTTGAAAGCCGTGCGCTGCAACGCATTGAAGTGCGGGCATTTGGGGTGTTGCTGGGGGAATTGCTGGCGCGGATCGATTCGGGGTTGAGTGATGACGGGCGTGTTCAGCTGGAGGAATTGCAACGGCGTTGCTGTCAGGCGCAGGTGTTGGCGCGGCCGGGGTTCAGGGAGATAGGACTGGAGTTAGCTGCCTCCCACTGAGCTGAAGGCAAATACAAAACCTGTGGCGAGGGAGCTTGCTCCCGCTGGACGGCGGAGCCGTCCCAAAAACGACGGCTGCTGCGCACCCGAGCGGGAGCAAGCTCCCTCGCCACAATAGAATCACAAACAGTTCGGCTTAACCGGCCAACCCAACAAACATATCCTGCACATCATCATGGTTATCGAGGCCTTCCAGGAACGCCTCGACTTCAGCCATCTGCTCGTCGCTCAAACCGCTCACCGGGTTTTTCGGCTGATAACCCAGCTTGGCCGCCAACACGGTAAAGCCTTGCTCAGGCAGCGCTTTCTGAACGGCGTCCAGGTCACCAGGTTCGGTCAGGAACAGGGTGGTGCCCTCTTCTTCACCTGGCTCGAAATCCTGGGCTCCAGCTTCGATCGCGGCCATTTCCGGATCGGCGTCAGGGCTGTCCGGGGACGCTTCGATCATGCCCACATGGTTGAAGTCCCACGCCACCGAACCGGACGCGCCCAATTGGCCCTTGCGGAAGGCCACGCGGATTTCCGCGACGGTGCGGTTGATGTTGTCGGTCACGCACTCAACGATCAGTGGTACCTGATGCGGGGCGAAACCTTCGTAGGTCACGCGATGGTACTGCACGGTTTCGCCCAACAGGCCCGCGCCTTTCTTGATCGCGCGATCCAGGGTTTCCTTGGGCATCGAGGCTTTCTTGGCCTGCTCGACCACCAGGCGCAGGTGTGCGTTGGTGGCAGTATCGGCACCGTTGCGGGCAGCTATGGTGATTTCTTTCACCAGTTTGCCGAAGATCTTGCCCTTGGCGTTAGATGCCGCTTCTTTGTGTTTAACCTTCCACTGTGCGCCCATTACTCACTCTCTTGATCTGTGGCGCCGAGACATCTATTGGCCGACGCATGGCGCCAAGTTTATACGGCCTAAAGTTGGCAATCGACCAAAAATTCCACCCGGCCCACCGGCGTGACCAATCGACATATTCACCAGTGCTTGTAGGGCGATTCTGAAAAGTCGATTTGCGGTGACTATAAGGGGCCGTGGTTTCGTACCCTCTGCGCCCATATCCCATGGCAGAAGCGCGTTCGATGCACAACGACAAGGAAAGTCCCTACACCCTGACCCTCCTGGACAGTGGATTGAGTCTGCAGGTGTTGCGGTTCAGTGGCCGTGAACGTCTCAATCAGCCCTATCGTTTCGAGATCGAAGTGATCGGCCTGGCACCGGCCATGAACCTTACGCAGTTGCTGCAGCAACCGGCGTTCCTGAGCCTGGGGGATGAAACCGGCATTCACGGCATCTTGCACACCGCCAGTCGCGAATACCGTGGCCCGCACCGGGTCGGCTACGACCTGGTGCTGGTGCCCTGGCTTCAACAACTGGACCATCGCCCTTGCCGTCGGGTGTTTCATCAACTCGGCGTGCCCGACATCTTGCACCAGTTGCTCGTCGACAACGCAATTCCCGAACACAGCTACCGTCTTGAACTACCGAACGGGCGTTATCCGGTGCGACCGTTTTGCATTCAGTTTGACGAGACCGACCTGGCCTTCCTGCAACGGCTCTGCGAAGAGGAAGGCATCCACTATCACTTCGAACATCAGCGCGACGGCCATGTGCTGGTGCTGGCGGATGACAGCCTGAGCTTTCCCCAGGAACCGCTGTTGATGCCGTTTTACGACGAATCAACTCAAGGCACCCACGCGCCGGTGATCAGTGAGTTGTTCCAGCGTCATGCCTCGCCCCCACTGACCGTGGCGCCTGCGCCGCAACAGCTCGAGCGTGAGCAATCGAGTCGTCGCTTACTCGAACGCCTGCGCTGCCAACATCGGCAGATACAGGGGCAAAGTAACCACAGTGAATTGCGCAGTGGCTGCATCGTGCAAGTATCGGAACATCCCATCGCGAACTTCAACGATCAGTGGCTGCTCACCGAAATCCGGCATCAGGGCCAACAGCCGTCGATTCTCGCCGAGGACACCTTCAACATGACCCGGCGTTACTGCAACCAATTCACAGCCATTGCGTGGTCAACGGTGTTCCGCCCCGCGCTGACTGAGGCCAGGCCGAGCATTCCGGGCTATCAACCGGCGCGAGTGTTGGGCCCTGCCGGTCAACCGGCGGTGCTGGATGCACAGGGGCGCATTGAGGTTCGGTTGTGGCCCACAGCGCCGGCCGATGACGATCAATCCACCGGCCTTTGGCTACCCGTGGCACTCGCCGCGGCGGACGGTCGGATCGATCCGTCGAGGCTGCCGCTCGCGGGCACCGAGGTGCTGATCAGTTTTCTCGACAGCGACCCGGATCGCCCGGTGCTTTGCGTCGCGGCGAGCAACCCGCCCGCGCCTCGACTCGCTCGCCAGCCCCGCAGTGACGGCCGACTTCTGCTCGATTGGCTGGTCAACCGTCAGGATTGATCAGCCCTTGTCAGCCTTGCCCGCAGCCGCCGCGAATTTGGCCAGTCGCACATCCAGATGCCGTGGCCGGCGTCCGTGATCCTCGGCGCGCTCCTTGCGGCGGATGGCGTTGCGCACCAACAATGAGCCGAGGTAACGAATCGGTTCCGGCGGAAAGAAACCCAACGGGCCATTGACCAAGGGCGAGCGAGTCCAGGCATTGTCCAGCCCCTGAACCATCGAGGCGAGGATCTGCCCGCCCATATGGCACGGGCCGACGCCGCTGCCGGAATAACCGAAACCGTAAAACACGTTACCGCTGGCACTCATCTGGCCGAAGAACGGCAAACCGGTCACCGAACGGTCCGAGGGGCCATTCCAGGTGGCATCGACCTTGACCTCGGCAAACGCCGGGAAGAACTCGCTCAGGCTGTGTTTCAACAAACCGGCACAGGGTGACGGTTGATCGAACACCGGCAACATTCGCCCGCCGTAGGCAAAGGTATTGCCACCTTTACCAAGCATGATCCGACCGTCCGGGGTGTTGTGGTAGTAGTGCACGAAAATCCGCGAATCGAGCACCGTGACGCCGCTGGTCAAACCGATTTCGTTGAGCAGATCGGGCCGCGGTTCGGTGATCAGCATGTCGCTGGAAACGATCGCCACGCTGCGCTCGAATTGCGGGAACGCGCGGGCCATCCAGGCGTTCATGGCCAACACCACCCGGTCAGCGTGGATGGTGGCGTTGGGGGTTTGAATCCTCGCCGGCCGGCCCTCCTCCAGGCCGGTCATCGCCGTGTTCTCATGAATCCTCACGCCCAGTTGCAAGGCAACCCGGCGCAAACCGCGCACCAGTTTGCCCGGCTGCACACTTGCCGCCGCCGGGGAAAACCAGCCTTCCAGGTGCTTGCTGGAGCCGGCCATCCGTTGCACGTCAGCGACCGGCCTTTGCGTGAAGGAGTTGATGCCGTTGCGCTCCAGCGCCGCGATAACCGCATCGGTCGAGCCGCATTGCGCGCGGTTGGTGGCGGTGTAGAGCGTGCCATCGAGGCGGTAATCGGCGTCCACGCCGTACTGTTCGCAGAAGGTGCCGATCGCATAAATGCTGCGTTCGGATTCCTTGACCAGCCGCACCGCCTCCTCGACGCCGAACAACCTTTCCAGGGTGAAATACTTGGCCGACCACGACAATGCACAGCCACCGTTTCGCCCGCTGGCGCCGGCTCCGCAGATGTCCGCTTCGATCAGCAGCACATCCAGCTCGGGGTTCTGCTCCTTGAGCATGATCGCGGTCCACAACCCGGTGTAGCCACCGCCGACGATGCACACGTCAGCCCGGGTATTACGAGCCAAAGGTTCACACGGCACGCAGGACTCAGCCTCCAGCGCCTGTTCTAGCCAGAAAGGTCTCATCGGTTTTTCCTCAGGTACGCAGGGGTTTTACGGTCATTGCCTGGTTAGGCACGAAAGCGCTTTTGATCAGCAGGCCAGCCGGACGGCTGTTCCAATGGGGGATCAGCACCAGGGCGGAGAACAACGCGCAGCCGGCGAAGACGATGAACACGGTGACCGAGTCGAAGTAGCCCGGCAGCAATCCGCCGAGAATCGCCCCGACGGAGCCGCAACCGTTGACGAAACCGGCCGCTGTGGCACCCGCCTTGGCGGTGCCGAAATCGATCGCGGCCGCGCCGCTGATCATCGAGTCCGGTCCGTACAGGGTCAGGCCCATGACGAACAGCAGCGCCACCACCAGCATCACGCTGCCGGTATGCAGGGCGCCCATGAACAAGGTCAAGGTCACGGTCAGCGCCAACAGGCTGAGCACACACGCCGGCATGCGTCGGGCGCCGAACAGTTTGTCTGAGGCCAGCCCGAGCAGGATCGGCCCCAGCAGCCCGGCCAGTTCGAACGCGGTGGGAATGATCGCCGCGCCGACCTTGCCCACCGAGGGCATCTGCTCGAAGACGATCACCGGCCCCCAGAGCAGAATCGCGTAGCGCGCCGGTTTCAGCAGAAAGTACGCGAGGCCCAGAACCAGCACGGTGCGGTTGCGCAGAATTTCTTTTAACGGTTCCAGCATGCTGATCTTGCTTTGCGCGTCGGCCTCTTGCGCCGTCAGTTGCGGCTCCGGTTCCACCGCCGGCAAGCCAACGTCTTCCGGTTTGTTGCGTTGAAAAATAAAAAACAGCACGGCGACCAGCCCAACCACCGCCGCACTGGAAAAGAACGCCGCATGCCAGGTGCCGATCAGCGTATACGCCCACCAGCCTGCAAACGGCGAAGCCACCAACCCGCCAAAGGCGTAGCAGGAACTCCACAACCCCAGCACCCGCCCGCGCTGTTCAGAGGGAAAGAAGCTACCGAGGTTCTTGCACAGCCCGGACCAGCCGGTGGACTGAGCAAACCCTTGAATCAACATGCAGGTGGCGAAGATTGGTAACGTCGCAAAACTGCCCATCACCAAGGCTGCTGCCGCTGAAATCAGCAACCCGCCAAACACTACGACCCTTGGGCCAAAGCGATCGGCCAGGATGCCCCAGGTGAATTGCCCGATGGCGTAAGCCGTCAGGTAGATGGCGTCGAGGTTGGCCATGGCCATTTTGTCGAGCATGAAGGTGGGGTCTTCGGCGATCCCCAGTTTTGCCACGGAAAAAGCTTTGCGGGTGAAGTAGAAAGCGGCGTAAGCGAGCCAGGTGATCGCGAAGATCTGCACGCGCCAACGCTTGATAGTGCCGATGTGCTTGTTCATTGTGGTTCTGACCTCAGGGTGTGAGTGTGCCGGCAGAAATTGAGAAATAACGCCTGTTTTTTTATTGTTGAGCACTTCGATACCGCGGCTTCCCTTTGGCGATACCGGTCAGATGAGGCCTGCAATTGCACGCACAGGCTCATGGCCGCCGATGCTGTTCGACTGACCAGTCACCGGGGCTGAGGTCGATAAAAACAATTACTGATTAATAAGTGAAATCGATTTATCGTATTTCCAATATAAGCTCAGCTTGTTACTGGAGGTTCCGATGTCGGTTTCCCACGCCCAGCTCAAAGCCTTCCACGCCGTGGCCGTCCACGGAAGCTTTACCAAAGCCGCCGAGCGGCTTTTTCTCACGCAACCGGCGATCTCCGACCAAGTGCGCAAGCTCGAAGAGCGCTTCGGTGTGCTGCTGTTCCACCGCAACAAACGCTCGGTGCGCCTCACTGATCTGGGCGAGCGCTTGTTGACCATTACCCAACGGCTGTTCGTCATCGAGGCCGAGGCGCAGGAGCTCTTGCACGACTCCAGGGCCTTGCAAACCGGCACCCTGATTCTCGCCGTGGATGCGCCGGTGCATGTGTTGCCGCAGATTGCGCGGTTCTGTGAGCGCTACCCCGGCATCAGCGTGAAAATCGAAACCGGCAACACCGACGAATCGCTGTTTCGCCTGTTCAACTATCAGGCCGACCTGGCGTTGCTGGGTCGGGAGGTGAGTGACGAGCGGCTGATCTCGCTGCCGCTGCGCAATGACCCGATGGTCGCTTTCGTCTCACGCAATCATCCGTGGGCAGATCGCGAATCGATTTGCCTGGCGGATTTGCACGACACACCACTGGTACTGCGGGAAATCGGTTCGGTGACGCGCCAGACACTGGAAGAGGAAATGGCCCAGGCCGGGTTTTCCATCCGCCCGGCGATCCAGGTGGAAGGTCGGGAAGCCGCGCGTGAGGCGGTGGTCGTGGGGATTGGGGTTGGCGTGGTGTCGGCCGCCGAGTTTGGCGCGGATTCGCGGGTGTGTGCGTTGCCGATCACCGATTGCACACGGCGCCTGACAGAGACGCTGGTGTGCTTGCGCGAGCAGAGTTCGCGGCGGGTGGTGGCGACGTTTCTGGAGATGGTGCGCGAGAGTCTGGTGTAGGCAGGTCTGGCCGCTTCGCGGCCAAGCCACGCTCCCACAGGTTATGCGTCGTATACAAGATCTGCGGCCAGCATAAAACCCTGTGGGAGCGTGGCTTGCCCGCGAAGGCCGCGCCTCGGTCTATCGGGTAGGCGCCAACTCAAAAAACGCCCGAATCAAACGCAAATCCCGCCGCCGTTCCATGCACCCGATCATGTGCCGGTTAACCAACCCTTCACCCTGAATCGGCACCGCCACCACCCGCGGGTCGTGGCTGACCTCCACCGACGACACCACGCCAACCCCCAACTCGGCCGCAACGGCCTCGGTCACCGCCTCGCGGCTGTCCAGTTCTAACAGCACCCGAGGATTGACCGACGCCATCGCGCAAGCCTCATCGAATGTCCGTCGGGTAATCGAGCTCGGCTCGCGCAACACCATGATCACCTGATCCAGCTCCTTGAGCTTCACGCCCTTGGACGCCTTGGCCCAGGGATGACTGTCAGGCACCAGCGCGCAAATCCGTGATTCGCTCAACGCTTGCAGATGCAGGCCTTTGCGCGGCTCGACTTCAGTCAACACCGCCACGTCGGCGTGCTCGGACAACAACGCCGACAAGGTTTCCTGAGCATTGCCCAAGCGCAGGTTCACAGTAATCCCCGGATAGCGCGCACGCAGACTGGCCAGCATCGGCATCACCATGTGCGGCCCGTCCGCTGCGACCTCCAGACGCCCGGTCAGCAACTGCCGATTCGCCTCCAGCAGCACTTGCGCTTCTTCGGCCAGGCCGAACATCGCCCGAGTGATCGCCGCCAGTTTGGTGCCCTCTTCCGTCAGCTCCACGCGTCGCGCAGTGCGGCGCAACAAGGTGATCTGGTAATGCTCTTCCAGAGCCTTGATGTGCCCGGTGACCGCCGGTTGGCTGATGAACAGCCGCTCGGCCGCGCGGGTGAAGCTGCCTTCGCGGGCCACGGCGTCGAACGCTCGAAGCTGGAACAGGTTCATGGATAACTCTCACTGATGGCTGGCATAACAACAAACAATTTGATTGATAGCACCCGAAATTGCAATTTATGTCCCGTAGCTTCATCCCACAGAGAGCTTTTGCGAGGACACAAGAATGAGCACTGCCGAGCCAATCCTGCTCACCCCCGGCCCACTGACCACATCGGCCCGCACCCGTCAGGCGATGATGGTCGACTGGGGTTCATGGGATGATCGCTTCAATCAACTGACCGCCAGCCTGTGCGAACAATTGCTGGCAATCATCAACGGCGGCAACAGCCACCACTGCGTGCCCCTGCAAGGCAGCGGCACCTTTGCCGTCGAGGCGGCAATCGGCACCCTGGTACCCCGCGACGGCAAAGTGCTGGTGCTGATCAACGGCGCCTACGGCAAACGCCTGGCAAAAATCTGCGAAGTACTTGGTCGCCCGTTCAGCACCTTCGAAACCGCCGAAGACGAACCGACCACCGCCGCCGACGTCGACCGTCTGCTGCACGCCGACGCCAGCATCACCCACGTCGCGCTGATTCACTGCGAAACCAGCACCGGCATCCTCAACCCGCTGCCGGAAATCGCCCACGTCATCGCGCAACACGGCAAACGCCTGATCATCGATGCCATGAGCTCCTTCGGCGCCTTGCCGGTCGACGCACAACAGGTGCCCTTCGACGCGATGATCGCCGCCTCGGGCAAATGCCTGGAAGGCGTGCCGGGCATGGGTTTTGTCTTCGCCCGCAAAGACGCGCTGGCCAACGCGGCCGGCAACTCTCACTCCCTGGCGATGGATTTGTACGACCAGCACACCTACATGGCCAAGACCGGCCAATGGCGCTTCACACCGCCGACCCACGTGGTCGCCGCGCTGCACGAAGCCCTGCTGCAATACAACGAAGAAGGCGGTTTGCCGGCGCGGCATCAGCGCTACGCCAACAATTGCCAGGTGCTGCTCGATGACATGGCCAAACTCGGCTTGCGCAGCTTCCTGCCCGCTGAGATCCAGGCGCCGATCATCGTCACGTTCCACGCGCCGAAAGACCCGCGCTACCAGTTCAAGGAATTCTACGAACGCGTCAAGGCCAAGGGTTTCATCCTCTACCCCGGCAAATTGACCCAGGTCGAAACCTTCCGCGTCGGCTGCATCGGACACGTCAACCAGGCCGAGATGCACGCGGCCGTGGCGGCGGTCGCCGAAGTGCTGCGCGAGATGGAAGTCCTCGAAATCTGAACCACACCGCATTTCCCCTGTGGGAGCGGGCTTGCTCGCGAAAGAGGCCTGACATTCAACATTGATGTCGACTGACACACCGCCTTCGCGAGCAAGCCCGCTCCCACAAAGAACCGACTAGCCAGCCATTACAGGAATCTGATCACCATGAACTACGCAAACCCAACCAAACTCCAGGCCGCCATCCTCGACTGGGCCGGCACCGTGGTCGACTTCGGCTCTTTCGCGCCGACGCAGATTTTTGTCGAAGCCTTCGCCGAGTTCGACGTCCAGGTCTCCATCGAAGAAGCCCGCGGGCCGATGGGCATGGGCAAGTGGGACCACATCCGCACCCTGTGCGATCAGCCGGAAGTCGCCGAGCGCTATCGTGCCGTGTTCGGCCGCACGCCGACCGACGATGACGTCACCGCCATCTACAAACGTTTCATGCCGCTGCAGATCGAGAAAATCGCAGAGCACTCGGCGCTGATTCCGGGTGCACTCGATACCATCGCCAACCTGCGTCAGCAAGGGATCAAGATCGGTTCCTGCTCCGGCTACCCGAAACAGGTCATGGACAAGGTGGTCGAACTGGCCGCCACCAACGGTTACGTGGCCGATCACGTGGTCGCCACCGATGAAGTGCCGAACGGCCGCCCATGGCCTGCTCAGGCACTGGCCAACGTGATTGCGCTGGGCATCGACGACGTCGCGGCTTGCGTGAAGATCGATGACACCGTGCCAGGCATTCTCGAAGGCCGTCGCGCCGGCATGTGGACCGTGGCGCTGATCTGCTCGGGTAACGCGCTGGGTCTGGATTACGAAGGCTTCCGCGCCTTGGGCAGCGACCAACTCGAGAGTGAACGCAAACGCATCCACGCCATGTTCGAAGGTTCGCGGCCGCACTACATGATCGACACCATCACCGACTTGCCGCAAGTGATCGTCGACATCAACAAGCGTCTGGCCAAGGGTGAGATGCCGCAAAGCAGCTGATAACGTTTCTTGCTCCACAAAAAAGCGCCAGCTCCGTTTCGGAACTGGCGCTTTTTTTATGCGAAGACTTGAGCCAGAGCATTGAACGCTGCAATTGCCACAGGCAAATCCATCAAAGGGGATTACAGTTAAAGAACATCGTCGAACAAGAACGGTGCGCTTTAGACCACCCTGTGAGGAACACCGTATGCCGTGGAAGAACTCCGACTCACGCTACAGCACCGTGTCGATCACGCTGCATTGGTTGATGCTGGTTCTGCTGGCGCTGGTTTACGCCTGTATCGAGCTTCGCGGGTTCTTCCCCAAAGGCAGCGGTGGCCGGACGCTGATCACCGAATCGCACTTCATGCTCGGTTTGACGGTGTTCGTATTGGTTTGGCTGCGGCTGTTCGCCCGCAGCCTGGGCCCCGCGCCTCAAATCTTCCCGGCCTCGCCCCGGTGGCAGACGGTGCTCGCCAGGTTGATGCACTGGGCGTTGTACATATTCATGATCGCGATGCCGATCCTCGGTTGGCTGGTGACCAGTGCCAAGGGGCATCAGGTGATGTTTTACGGCTTTGATTTGCCGTTGCTGATCTCGGAGGACAAAGTACTGGCCAAGCAAATCGAGGGCTGGCATGAGCTCGGTGGCACCATTGGTTACTGGCTGATCGGCCTGCACGCGGCGGCGGGGATTTATCACCATTATGTGGTGCGCGATAACACGCTGCTGCGGATGATGCCCAAGCGCGGGTGAGCGGTAACCAACCTTGTGGCGAGGGAGCTTGCTCCCTCGCCACAAAAGCATTCGGTGTCTTTTACAGTGTTGAACTGAACCCCCGACGGCCCTGCAAACCGCCAGTGTGGATGAAGATCAGGCGCGTGCCCTTTTCAAATTTTCCAGCCTCGACGTGCTGCTTGAGCATCAGCAACGCCTTGCCGGTGTACAGCGGTTCAAACGAAATACCCGTGACCTGCTCGGTCTGGTCGATGAAGTCGAGTAACAACGGATCGACTTTGGCAAAGCCGCCACGGCTGGCATCGAACAGCTCATAAGCCGGTTCCTGCAAACCGGCCTCTCGGACAATTGATTCAACCTGCTGTGCCACACCATGATCGTCGGGCACGGCGAGCGCGCCATACACCGGATGTTCGCCCGCCTCGGCCAGCGCCAGGCCGGCCAGGGTCGTGCCAGTTCCGCAGGCCAGCCACCAACCGTCGTAATCGCTCCAGCCCAAATTGCCCAGTTGCTCAAGGACCATCGCCTTCAACTGCATGCAGCCACGCGCCCCACGCAGACCACCGCCACCTTCAGGCACCGGGTGCAGGTCGGGATATTGCGCCTGCCATGGCAGCCAGAAATCCGCCTCGTGCCGCGCGCGATAGCCGCCATAACCCAGCCAGTGCAACTGCATGCCGAACGCCTGCAAGTCCTTCACCGTCGGCGTTTCCTGCGGATGACCGCGCAGCAGGCCGACCGTTTTGAAACCGAAGCGTTTGCCGGCGGCGGCCAGTGCATGCAGATGATTTGAATGCGCACCGCCGAGGCTGATGATGCCTTGGGCGCCGATCTGGTCAGCGGCTTTGAGATGCTCGATGAGCTTGAACCACTTGTTGCCGCTGATCAGCGGGTCGATCTGGTCGAGGCGCAGGATGGCGACTTCGATGTTGGCTGTGGTGAGCCAGTCGAGGTGCAGGGGTTGGAGTGGGGCTTGGGGGAGCCAGTCGTTTGAGGGGAGAAACATTGATGCCGGCTCTGTTTGAAGAACCGGCATCTTAGCAGCCAATGTGTGGCGAGGGAGCTTGCTCCCGCTCGGCTGCGCAGCGGCCGCAAACCGGCGACAGTGATGAACCTGACACACCACGATCGCTGATAGAGGGAGTCCTTCGGACTCCAACGGGGGCAAGCTCCCTCGCCACAGGGATTGAGTTGATTACAACTCAGCAGCCAGACGCGAACCCTGGTTGATCGCGCGCTTGGCATCCAGCTCCGCCGCCACGTCCGCGCCACCAATCAAATGCACGTTCTGCCCCGCTGCGACCAAGCCATCCTGCAATTCACGCAGAGGGTCCTGCCCGGCGCAGATCACGATGTTGTCCACCGGCAGCACCTGCGGCTCACCGGTTTCACCGATGCGGATGTGCAGGCCTTCATCGTCGATCTTCAGGTATTCGACGCTGTTGAGCATCTGCACCTGCTTGTTTTTCAGACCGGTCCGGTGAATCCAGCCAGTGGTCTTGCCCAGGCCGTCACCGACCTTGGATTTCTTGCGTTGCAGCAGGAACACCTCACGCGCCGGTGCATGCGGTTCAGCCTTGATGCCGGCAACACCGCCGCGCGCTTCCAGATGCGTGTCGATGC
The DNA here is from genome assembly GCF_003151075.1 of Pseudomonas sp. 31-12. Classification (NCBI taxonomy): domain Bacteria; kingdom Pseudomonadati; phylum Pseudomonadota; class Gammaproteobacteria; order Pseudomonadales; family Pseudomonadaceae; genus Pseudomonas; species Pseudomonas sp. 31-12. The sequence goes on along the minus strand of NZ_CP029482.1, from coordinate 2,531,403 downwards.
CCCACTCTTTCCAGAACGCCTCGCGGTCCTGACTGGTGGCCACGCCTTGGTGAACGAGGAATTCCGATACGTCGAAACCGATACCGCCTGCGCCAATCACCGCGACGCGCTTGCCCACCGGTTTACGCTCCAGGATCACGTCGAGGTAGCTCAGCACCTTGGCGTTCTCAACGCCGGGAATCGCCGGGGTTCTTGGGGCAATGCCGGTGGCCAGGATGATTTCGTCATAACCGCCCTCCACCAGTTTCGCCACATCGACACGGGTGTTCAGGCACACCTCGACATTGGTGGTCTGCAACTTGCGGTTGAAATAGCGCAGGGTTTCGAAAAACTCTTCCTTGCCCGGTACACGCTTGGCAATGTTGAACTGGCCGCCAATCTCACTGGCCGAATCGAACAGCGTCACCGAGTGCCCACGCTCCGCCGCCACTGTGGCAGCGGACAGGCCCGCAGGACCGGCTCCGACCACGGCGATTTTCTTGATCTGCTGCACCGGCAGGTAGTTGAGTTCGGTTTCATGGCAAGCGCGTGGGTTCACCAGGCAGCTGGTCAACTTGCCGCCGAAGGTGTGGTCCAGGCACGCCTGGTTGCAACCGATGCAGGTGTTGATTTCATCGCCACGGCCAGCGGCCGCCTTGTTGACGAAGTCCGGGTCGGCGAGGAACGGCCGCGCCATGGACACCATGTCGGCGTCGCCCTCGGCCAGAATCTGCTCGGCCACTTCCGGGGTGTTGATGCGGTTAGTGGTGATCAGCGGAATGCTCACCGAACCGCGCAGCTTGGCCGTGACCTTGCTGAACGCCGCACGCGGCACCTTGGTGGCGATGGTCGGAATCCGCGCTTCGTGCCAGCCGATGCCGGTATTGATGATGGTCGCACCGGCCTGCTCGATGGCTTTGGCCAGAGTCACGATCTCTTCCCAGCTGCTGCCGCCTTCCACCAGATCGAGCATCGACAAGCGGAAGATAATGATGAAGTTCGGGCCGACCGCTTCACGTACCCGACGGACGATTTCCACCGGCAGGCGCATACGGTTTTCGTAGCTGCCGCCCCAACGGTCGGTGCGGTGGTTGGTGTGGGCGGCGAGGAACTGGTTAATGAAATAACCTTCCGAACCCATGATCTCGACGCCGTCGTACTCGGCTTTTTGCGCCAGGGTCGAGCAAGTGACGAAATCGCTGATCTGCTTCTCGATGCCTTCCTCGTCCAGCTCTTTTGGCTTGAACGGGTTGATCGGCGCCTGAATGGCACTCGGCGCGACCTGTTTCGGGCTGTAGGCATAACGGCCGGCGTGGAGGATCTGCATGCAGATCTTGCCGCCCGCCTCGTGCACCGCACGGGTCACGATCTGGTGCTTGAGCGCTTCTTCTTCGGTGGTCAGTTTGGCCGCGCCGGAATACACCCCGCCCTCATCGTTCGGGCCAATGCCGCCGGTGACCATCAAGCCCACACCGCCGCGAGCACGCTCGGCGAAGTACGCCGCCATGCGTTCGAAACCGCCGGGTTTCTCTTCCAGACCGGTGTGCATCGAACCCATCAGGGTGCGGTTGCGCAGCGTGGTGAAACCCAGGTCCAGCGGGGCCAACAGGTGCGGGTAATGAGCGGCGGGCATTTGTAACTCCACATCGAGCGATCACGGAAAATATGCAGGAGCTCTTCGGCCCCCGTCAGTCATGTTGGACAGACTAAGAGTCGCGCCCTTGTCACTCAATGACCGAAACTGACAACTTATTGATCCAAATGTGCAGCGCCCCTTGGCAAGCGCCGGCATGCGCCCTACCCTAGTCGCGAACCCTGCACACGGCTGTCGACTGTTTCCCCATGCGCAAACTTCTGTACCTGACTTTCTCCATGGCATTGATTGCCGCCCTGACGACCTACGCCATGTGGGCTGCGGACCGTCCGGCGGGTCATTACCTGTCGGACCTGCGTATCCACCTCGCGGTCGATCAAGGCACGCCCGCGGATCGCGGCAATCTACTGGGCATCCAGCCCGAGCTGTTCCCCACCGACTATCAAAGCCCCGAACGCCTGCACCGTAAGCTCGCCGCCTATTTGCAGCAGGCTCAGGACCAAGGCCTGCTCAATGAAAAGACCATCGTCGTGCTGCCCGAACACATCGGCACCTGGCTGATGGTCAGTGGCGAGAAAGATGAGCTGTACCAGGCGACCACCCTCAAGGAAGCGATGAACTGGCTGGCGGTGAGCAATCCCGTGCAGTTCGTCCGTGCGCTGATCAGCGCCAAGGGCGAAAGCCGTCTCGACGACGCTCACTTGCGGATGAAGGCCAAAGGCATGGCCAAGGACTATCAGGCACTGTTCGGCGGGCTGGCGAAGGCGTTCAACGTGACCCTGGTGGCCGGCACGATTGTGTTGCCCGAGCCGAGCATCATCGACGGCACGCTGAAGGTCGGCCACGGTGCGTTGTATAACAGCAGCGTGGTGTTCGGCCGCGACGGGCTGCCACTAGGCCAGCCGCAACGCCAGATGCATCCGGTCTTCGCTGAAAAAGACGTTATCGAAGCCAATGGCGAGCACACGCTCAACGTCGTCGACACCCCGGCAGGACGCCTGGGCGTACTGATCGGCAGCGACAGCTGGTACCCGGACAACTACCGCAAACTCGACGCCCAGGGCGCCCATCTGGTGGCGGTTCCTGCGTATGTCGTCGGCCGCGACACCTGGGACAAACCGTGGCGGGGTTACAAGGGGCTGTCGACGCCAGGCTCCGTCAGCCTCAAGGCCGGTGAACTCAGTGAAGGCCAGGCCTGGCATCGCCTGACACTGACCGGCCAACCGCCCAGCAGCCAGGCCATTGCCGGCATGAGCGTGTTCCTGCGCGGTCAGTTCTGGGACAAGGGTAGCGCCGGGCAAAGTTTCCTCAGCAACAACGGGCAACAATTCGCCGACGGCAATGCCCGTGGCGCGCGTTTGCTGAACCTCTGGTTGTAAACCATGAAACCGCTGCCGATGCGCCTTGGGGATCTGTCGGTGGGCTTTGTTCATAGCCTGGCCGACGCCGTGCGCAGCCACGGTGTGGACCCGCAACCGTTGCTTGAGCAATACGGCCTCGATGCCGCGCGTTTGGCCGAGGCAGGCGCCCGGCTGTCGATCCCGCGCTACATGCGCCTGGGCCACGGTGCCATTCAGTTGACCGACGACCCGGCGCTGGGTTTGCGCATGGGCCAGCTCAGTCGTCTGAGTCAGGCCGGTCTGGCCGGGGTCACCGCCGCCCAGGCACCGACGGTTCGAGAAGCGGCGCGGTGCCTGATTCGCTTCGAAGCCTTGTATGGCTCCAACTATCGTGGCCAATCGAGCTTTCATGAAGACGCTCAGGGCGCGTGGCTGCGGTTCTATTCCATCAGCCCCTACAACGCCTACAACCGCTTCGTGGTGGATTCGATCATCGCCGGCTGGCTGCACCAATTGTCCAGCGTGAGCCCTGCCCCGCTACGCGCCGAGCGTATCGAGATCGAGTTTGCCGAACCGGATTATCGTGAGGCGTATGCCGCGCTGGGCGATTGCCCGATTCAGTTCGGCGCCGAACAGAATCAACTGCGCCTGAGCCTGGCCAGCCTCGCCCAACGCAACCCGGAGCACTGCCCGAGTACCTGGCGACACTTGCTGCAACTCTGTGAACGGGAACTGGAGCAACTGACACGCACCCGCAGCCTGCGTGAACGGATCACTCAGTTGCTGGGGCCGTTGCTCAATGGTGGCCGGGAACCCGACCTGGAAGAAGTGGCGGCACGCCTGAAGCTGCCGACCTGGACTTTGCGTCGCAAACTCGCCGAAGAAGGCACGCAATTTCGCGCGATTCTCAACGACACGCGGCGCGACCTGGCCATGACCTACATTCGCGACACGGAACTGGCGTTCGGTGAAATCGCCTACCTGCTGGGTTTCGCCTCAGCCGAAGCGTTCCAACGGGCCTTTAAACGCTGGAACGGCCAGACCCCCGGCGAGTTTCGCCGCAGTCATCGCCAATCCGCGTGATGCTTACAGCTCTGTGGCGTCTTCCGCTGGCTCCAATGGGTCCAGTTCAAACGCCTGATACTCGAGCAGCTCTTCTTGATAATCGTCCATTGTGAAATCCCCCTGCCGCTCGTTTAAAAAATGCCTGAATAAATGACCAACGCCTTGAGCATAAAGTGCCCACGTGAAAGAAAAATGACGCGGGCGCACCGCTCAGCGGCTACTTATAAAACGTAGCAGGCGGTCAGGAATTTATCACAGGATTTTTTCGATAGAGGCTGTAGGACTGCAGCCCGGGTTGACGCGGATCAATCAAAAAGCCATTTCGGGAACGGTGTCATCTGACACGGTCCCGAAATGTAGATCGATTACTGACTAGCGCCAGGCATGGCCGAAATAGGCTCGCTCGGTGGCGGCAGGCTGGATTGCGGCGGTGGCGTAACGGTTTCCGAGGACGGCGCCGGTTCCGGGTTTTCAACCGGGGTGATCGGCGCTGTTTCAGGCGGCGGTGCGACGGGTTCCGAGGCAGTAGGTGCTGGAGCTGGAGCTGGTTCAGCCGCAGGCGCTGGCGCGGGTTCCGCCGCAGGAGCCGGCGTTGGGGCCAAAGGCGCCGGAGCAGCCTTGGCCTCAGGCATGCCCAGGTCGGTCTTGGGTTTCTCGGGGATGTGCGCAGCCTTCTTTGCTTCCGGCGGCAGGAACAACTCGACCAGCGCAAAGAATCGCTCGTAGAACTTGGCCGACGAGACGGTTTCGCTGGCGACCTTGACCATCGAATCGTCGGATGAGCCGATCGGCATCGATACCGAACCCAACACGCCTACACCTACACTGGCGGAGTTATTGGTTTTCTTCAGCGCATAGCGGTCCTGCAGGGCGTTGGCGAACATGGTCGCATGATGCCCTTCGCTGCCGTCATCGGCACAGACCACACTGAAGCTGATCTCCATGTGGGTCTCGCCGGTCTGCTGGAAGCTTTTGTGCCCGCTGACCAGTTTCGGGTCGGCGCTGGTGATGATGTAGCCCTGGCTGAGCAACGCCCGACGGGCGGCTTCGCAGGTTTGCGCATCCGTCACCGGGTAATTGCGCGAAAACGTCCCGGAGTCATCGAAGTTCTCATGCTCATAGATGGGGGCTTTCTTTGACGAGCAGCCGGCAGCAGTGGCCAGCATCAGCGCCAGCCCGGCAACACGCATGGGAATTGATTTAAACATTGAACATCCTGAGGAAAACGATCCGGGGCGTATTGTGCAACAGATCGATGCTTAGCGGAGCATCGATTAGTGTCTTAAAACGTTTACAAATCTACTGACGGTCATTTACAGGAAAAAGTCGGGCGGTACATACGCAGCCGACGGATCGCCAATATGCTTTTGCTTCTTCCATAAAAAACCCCGGCCTTTCGGCCGGGGTCTTTGTGTAGCGGACAACTCAATCAAGCATCAGAAACGCTTGATCTCGGCCTCGCTTTCCAGCTGCTTGCGGTAAGCCGCAAAGTCCTGCTGGCCAATGCGCGAGGCGAGGAAGCGACGGTACTGAGCCTTCTCTTCTTCGGTCGGCGCGGCGGCTTCGTTCACGCCGTTCAGGCGCACGATCACCAGGCTACCATCGGCCAGGGTCACGCTGCTGAAGGTCGGCTTGTCCTTGGCGACAGGTTTAGGCATGCGGAACAGTGCTTGCAGCACGGTTGGGTCAATCCCTTCCTGAGCGCGAGTCGCTGCTGCGGTGACTTTCCAGCTCTGGCCGTCAATCGCCTTGTCCAGTGGCGTCTTGCCGTCGCGCAGGCTGGCGATCAGCTCATCAGCCTTGGTCTTGGCGGCAGCACTGGCGTGCTCCTTGGCCAATTGCGCACGAATGCTGGCATTGACGCTTTCAAGCGGCAGTTGCGCAGGCTTCAGGTGCTCCTTGGCGCGCAGCACGATCACGGTTTCCGGGTCCAGTTCGATGGCGGTGCTGTTGGCACCTTCATCCAGCACTTCAGGGCTGAACGCAGCGGTGACCACGGCACGGTTGGCCGTAACACCTTCGCCACCCTCGCGGCCGAACGGCTTGGAGGTATGAACGGTCAGCTTGAGGTCTTGCGCCGGCTGGGCCAGATCGGAAGATTCAAAAGAGGAGTCTTCCAGTTGCTTGGTCGCCTCGACGAAGCGCTGCTCGACCTGCTGGGTTTTCAGCTCGCGGGTCAGCTTGTCTTTCAGGCTGGCCAGCGTCGGCACTTCAGGTGCTTCAACGCCCAACAGTTTGATCAGGTGGAAACCGAAGTCAGTGCGAACCGGTGCCGACACCTGATCCTTGGCCAACGCATACAGCGCGGTTTCGAATGCTGGATCGTAAACGCCAGGGCCTGCGTAGCCCAGATCACCGCCGTTGTTCGCCGAACCCGGATCCTGGGAGAACTCCTTGGCCAGGGCCTCGAATTTCTCGCCTTTGGCCAGGCGCGCCTGAACTTCTTCGATCTTGGCCTTGGCTTGCGCTTCGGTCACCTTGTCGTTCACTTCGATCAGAATGTGCGCAGCCCGGCGTTGCTCGGACAGGTTCGCGATTTCTTTCTGATACGCCGCTTGCAGGTCTTCGTCCTTGACGGCGACCTGATCAAAGAAGGAAGACTTCTTCAATTCCAGGTAGTCGATGACCACCTGATCCGGCGTCATGAATTCCTTGGCGTGTTCGTCGTAGTAAGCCTTGACCTCATCGTCGGTCAGCTTCACCGCTGCCGGGTCAACCTTGACGTTCAGGGAAGCGAAATCGCGGGTCTGTTTTTCCAGACGGGCGAACGCCAGAACCTGTGCGTCGGTGACGAAACCGCTACCCGCCAAACCAGCACGCAGCTGACCGATCAGCATTTCCTGAGCCAGCATCTGGCGAAATTGCATGCGGCTGTAGCCGAGCTGACGGATCACCTGGTCGAAACGATCGGGACTGAACTTGCCATCCACCTGAAACTCAGGCGTTTGCAGGATCACTTGGTCCAAAGCCGCTTCGGAGAAAGCGAATTTCGATTCTTCTGCGCCTTGCAGCAGCAGTTTGCGATCAATCAGGCCTTTGAGGGCCGATTCGCGCAGCATTTTTTCGTCGAGCAAGGAAGCGTCGAAATCCTTGCCCAGCTGTTGCATCAGCTGACGGCGTTGCATATCGACCGCCTGGCTCAGCTCGTTCTGGCTGATTTCTTCGCCATTGACCTTGGCCGCATCCTGGCTGTTGGTCGTAGCTTGGAAAATGGCCTCGATACCGGTGAAAGCCATCAGTACAACGATGATCCCGATAATGGTCTTGGCAATCCAGCCTTGTGAATTGTCCCTGATATTCTGCAGCATGCGTCCCCCAGAAACGGTTGAACTTCAAAATTAGGCAACCGTGGAGCGTGGGTAGAATCCGGATAGAAGAAAGGCGCATCCGAGGATGCGCCTTCTCGTAACTGGCGGAGCGGACCAAGGGTTCGAACTTGCGACCCTCGGTGTCTCGGACCGGCAAATTGCCGACTGGACTACCGCTCCGCTGCCAGGTCAGGCATGACCCCGACCCGGATAGGCAAAAACCTGAAGCGAACTTAGTTGACAGCTTCTTTCAGTGCTTTACCGGCTTTGAAACCTGGTTTTTTGGCTGCAGCGATTTCCAGCGTCTTACCGGTCTGTGGGTTACGACCAATGCGAGCTGGACGATCGGTAACGGAGAAGGTACCGAAACCAACCAGAACAACAGAGTCGCCAGCCTTGAGAGCGCCAGTGACGGATTCGATTACAGCGTCCAGCGCACGGCCAGCAGCAGCTTTCGGGATATCAGCGGATGCAGCGATAGCATCAATCAGTTCCGACTTGTTCACTCTAAGTCCCCTTATATCTATTTGAGTATGATTCTAAGTTTTTTGGTGAAAGCAAAAACGTGTGCTGAATGGCCTACAGACACTTAAGAGCCGCTTTATAACAAGGGCTCTAAAAAGCTGTCAACAAGCCACTCAGGCAAATGCGTACTAATGCGTGCTAATTCTTTCCTTAGAGTCAGACTCGCGTTTTTCATCCTTTGCAACTATCTCTGGAACCACATCAGGCAGCGGTTCCGGCGCGTATTGCAGCGCAATTTGCAGGACCTCGTCAATCCATTTAACCGGTTTAATCTGCAGATCTTGCTTGATATTGTCAGGAATTTCCTTCAGATCGCGTACGTTCTCTTCAGGAATGATCACGGTCTTGATTCCACCACGGTGAGCCGCCAGCAGTTTTTCCTTCAGACCGCCGATTGCCAACACTTGGCCACGAAGGGTGATTTCACCTGTCATGGCGACATCCGCACGCACCGGGATCCCGGTCAATGCCGACACCAGGGCCGTGCACATACCTACACCGGCGCTAGGGCCGTCTTTCGGAGTCGCCCCTTCCGGCATGTGGATGTGCGTGTCGCGCTTCTCGTGGAAGTCCAGGGGGATCCCCAGGCTCTTCGCGCGGCTGCGGACAACGGTCAGCGCGGCGGTGATCGACTCGACCATCACATCGCCCAGCGAACCGGTCTTGATCAACTGGCCTTTACCCGGCACGACAGCTGCTTCGATGGTCAGCAATTCGCCACCCACCTGAGTCCATGCCAGCCCGGTCACTTGACCTATCTGATCCTGCGATTCGGCCAGACCGTAGCGGAATTTGCGCACGCCCAGGAAGTGTTCCAGCATCTCGGCAGTGACCTTCACAGAGAAGCGTTTTTCCATTGCATGCTCTTTGACTGCCTTGCGGCAAACCTTGGCAATCTGGCGCTCCAGCCCACGTACACCGGCTTCGCGGGTGTAGTAGCGGATGATGTCGCGGATCGCTTCAGCGTCGAATTCCAGCTCGCCTTTCTTCAAGCCGTTGGCCGTAATCTGCTTTGGCGAAAGGTATTTGACGGCGATGTTGATCTTCTCGTCTTCGGTGTAGCCCGGCAGACGAATCACTTCCATCCGGTCGAGCAGCGCCGGCGGAATGTTCATGGAGTTGGAGGTGCAAAGGAACATCACATCGGACAGGTCGTAGTCGACCTCCAGATAGTGATCGTTGAAGTTGTGGTTCTGCTCAGGATCGAGCACTTCCAGCAACGCCGACGCCGGATCGCCACGCATGTCGCTGCCCATTTTGTCGATCTCATCGAGCAGGAACAGCGGGTTGCGGACGCCCACTTTTGTCATTTTTTGAATCAATCTTCCTGGCATCGAACCGATGTAAGTCCGGCGATGACCACGAATTTCCGCTTCGTCACGCACGCCACCAAGGGCCATACGGACGAATTTGCGGTTGGTGGCGTGAGCGATCGACTCCGCCAGAGAGGTTTTACCCACCCCCGGAGGACCGACCAGGCACAACACAGGACCGCGAATTTTCTTCACGCGCTTTTGCACGGCGAGGTATTCGAGGATCCGCTCTTTGACTTCTTCGAGACCATAGTGGTCTGCATCGAGAATGTCTTCTGCGCGAGCAAGGTCCAGGCGCACTTTGCTCTGGGCCTTCCACGGCACCTGAACAAGCCAGTCGATGTACGAACGCACCACGGTCGCTTCCGCGGACATTGGCGACATTTGTTTCAACTTGTTCAGTTCACCCTGGGCTTTGGCCAAGGCATCTTTCGGCAGGCCGGCGGCATCGATGCGCTTTTTCAGCTCTTCGATTTCGTTGTGGCCTTCGTCGCTGTCGCCGAGCTCTTTCTGAATGGCCTTCATCTGCTCATTCAGGTAGTACTCGCGCTGGCTGCGCTCCATTTGTTTCTTGACGCGACCGCGAATGCGTTTTTCGACTTGCAGCAGATCGATCTCGGCATCCAGCAACGCCAGGACGTGCTCGACCCGGGCCGACAAATCGATGATTTCGAGAATTTCCTGCTTCTGCTCGATCTTCAGGGCCATGTGCGCGGCCATGGTGTCGACCAGGCGACCTGGCTCGTCGATGCTATTGAGCGACGAGAGGACTTCAGCCGGGACTTTCTTGCCCAGCTGCACATATTGTTCGAACTGAGCCAGCAGGCTACGGACAAATACTTCCGACTCGCGCTCTGGCGCGTCGACTTCGTCGATCAGCGAGACTTCGGCACGGCAGTGGCCGTCCACTTCGCTGAAGCGCTCCACGGCGCCCCGCTGCTCGCCTTCGACCAAAACCTTGACCGTGCCGTCAGGCAGCTTGAGCAGCTGCAGAACGGTCGCAATTGTACCTACGCGATAAAGTGCATCTTCACCGGGATCGTCGTCAGCAGGGTTTCTCTGAGCCAGCAGAAGGATCTGCTTGTCGCCCGTCATCGCAGCCTCGAGGGCTTCGATGGATTTCTCGCGCCCCACGAACAGCGGGATAACCATGTGCGGATAAACCACAACATCACGCAATGGCAGGAGAGGCAATTCGATGGTTGTCTTCATGATTTCGCCTCTACGGCGGCCATAAGGCCGTAAACAGATGGAAGTAAGCTTGAAACCAAGATGGGGGCTGCTTTGAAAAAAAACAAGCGCAATGAGGGTGTTAAAAACTCTTTAAAAGAAAAGGGGCCCGAAGGCCCCTTCTTTATTCCAGCTGCCTGACGCTTAAGCGTCTGGCGCAGCCTTGGCAGCCGGCTCACTGTTTTCGTAGATATACAGTGGCTTGGACTTGCCTTCTATCACGCTTTCGTCGATCACTACTTTACTCACCTCGGACTGCGAGGGGATTTCATACATAGTGTCGAGCAATACACCTTCGAGAATCGAGCGCAGTCCACGGGCACCGGTCTTGCGTTCCAGGGCACGTTTGGCGACCGATTTCAGCGCGTCGGCCCGGAATTCCAGGTCCACACCTTCCATCTCGAACAGCTTGGCATACTGCTTGGTCAGAGCATTTTTCGGCTCGGTGAGAATCTGCATCAATGCAGCCTCATCAAGCTCGTCCAGCGTGGCAAGGACCGGCAGACGACCGACGAATTCCGGGATCAGACCGAACTTGACCAGATCGTCAGGCTCGACTTCACGCAGGGATTCACCGACTTTCTTGCCTTCTTCCTTGCTACGAACTTCCGCGTTGAAACCGATGCCGCCCTTGGTCGAACGGTTTTGAATAACCTTTTCCAGACCGGAGAACGCACCACCGCAGATGAACAGAATGTTACGGGTGTCGACCTGAAGGAATTCCTGCTGCGGATGCTTGCGACCACCTTGCGGCGGAACGGAAGCGACCGTGCCTTCGATCAACTTGAGCAGGGCCTGCTGCACGCCTTCACCGGAAACGTCCCGGGTGATCGACGGGTTGTCAGACTTGCGCGAGATCTTGTCGATCTCATCGATGTAGACAATGCCCATCTGGGCTTTTTCTACGTCGTAATCGCACTTCTGCAGCAGCTTCTGAATGATGTTCTCGACATCTTCACCCACGTAACCCGCCTCGGTGAGGGTGGTTGCGTCAGCGATGGTGAACGGAACGTTCAGCAAACGGGCCAGTGTTTCGGCAAGCAGGGTTTTACCCGAGCCTGTCGGGCCGATCAGCAAGATGTTGCTCTTGCCGAGCTCGACGTCGTCATTCTTTTTGTCACGCTGATTCAGACGCTTGTAGTGGTTGTACACCGCTACGGCCAGAACCTTTTTCGCACGCTCCTGACCAATCACGTACTGATCAAGGATGCCGCTGATTTCTTTAGGCGAAGGCAATTTATGCGCGCTGCTTTCGGCCTGGGCTTCCTGCACCTCCTCTCGGATGATGTCATTGCACAGGTCGACGCACTCGTCGCAGATAAAGACCGAGGGGCCGGCAATCAATTTGCGCACTTCATGCTGGCTTTTGCCACAGAAGGAGCAATAGAGCAGCTTGCCGTTGTCCTCGCCGTTGCGGGTGTCAGTCATTCGTTCGATCCAAATCCGATAGGCTTGCAACACAAGATGAAGGCTATTGCGGGCTTTTTCAAGCCCGCTAATGATCAGACCAGCCGACCAAGCCTATTTTGAGCTGCTTATTTTTAAGCTGGGCGCTGGGCGATCACTTCATCGATCAACCCGTACTCACGCGCAGCTTCTGCACTCATGAAGTTATCGCGGTTGGTGTCGCGCTCGATTTCTTCAAGAGTGTGGCCGCTGTGCTTGGCCATCAGCGTGTTGAGACGCTCACGAATGAAGAGAATTTCCTTGGCATGGATTTCGATATCCGACGCCTGCCCCTGGAAACCGCCCAGCGGCTGGTGAATCATCACGCGCGAATTCGGCAGGCAATAACGCTTGCCGGCAGCACCGGCGGTCAGCAGAAACGCGCCCATGCTGCACGCCTGGCCGATACAGGTGGTCGATACGTTGGGTTTGATGAACTGCATGGTGTCGTAGATCGACATGCCTGCTGTCACCGAACCGCCCGGGGAGTTGATATAGAGATGGATGTCCTTGTCCGGGTTTTCCGCTTCAAGGAACAGCAGTTGCGCACAGATCAGGTTGGCCATGTAGTCCTCTACCGGACCAACCAGAAAGATCACTCGTTCCTTGAGAAGGCGCGAGTAAATGTCATAGGCGCGCTCGCCACGAGCAGACTGCTCGACAACCATCGGGACCAGGCCGCCTGCGGCCTGGATATCAGAGTTCTGCTGAATATACGAATTACGGAACATGCTCTGCAGTCACTCCCAAATAGTTATGTCTTGAATACGCATAAGCCAGCACGAAGGCTGGCTTATGGTGTGTACTTCTTATCGCAAAAACGATCAGTCGGCTTGTGGAGCTTCTACCGGCTTGACTGCTTCTTCGTAAGAGACCGATTTGTCGGTCACGCTAGCTTTCTGCAGAACAGTATCCACAACTTGTTCTTCCAGCACAACCGAACGGACTTCGTTCAGTTGCTGGTCGTTCTTGTAGTACCAAGACACAACCTGCTCAGGCTCCTGGTAGGCCGAAGCCATTTCCTGAATCATTTCACGAACGCGGGCTTCGTCTGGCTTGAGGTCGAATTGCTTGACCACTTCCGCCACGATCAGACCCAGCACAACGCGGCGCTTGGCCTGTTCTTCGAACAGCTCGGCCGGCAGTTGATCAGGCTTGATGTTGCCGCCGAACTGCTGAACAGCCTGCACACGCAGACGGTCAACTTCGTTGGACAGCAGAGCCTTAGGCACTTCGATCGGGTTGGTGGCCAGCAGACCGTCCATTACCTGATTCTTGACCTTGGATTTGATCGCCTGACGCAGTTCGCGCTCCATGTTCTTGCGAACTTCGGTGCGGAAGCCTTCCAGACCGGTTTCCTTGATGCCGAATTGAGCGAAGAATTCTTCGTTCAGCTCTGGCAGTTTTGGCTCGGAAACAGTGTTCACAGTCACGGTGAACTCAGCGGTTTTGCCCGCCAGGTCGAGGTTCTGATAGTCCTCTGGGAAGGTCAGGTTCAGAACGCGCTCTTCGCCGGCTTTAGCGCCAACCAGACCGTCTTCGAAACCAGGGATCATGCGGCCAGAACCCAGCACCAGCTGAGTACCTTTGGCGGAACCGCCAGCGAACACTTCACCGTCAACCTTGCCAACGAAATCGATGTTCAACTGGTCTTCGTTCTGGGCAGCGCGATCGGCCACTTCGAAACGGGTGTTCTGCTTGCGCAGCACGTCAAGCATTTTGTCCAGATCAGCATCAGCCACGTCAGCGCTCAGGCGCTCTACGGTGATACCGTCGAAGCCAGCAACGGTGAACTCAGGGAACACTTCGAAAACTGCAACGTATTCCAGATCTTTGCCAGCTTCCATCGATTTAGGCTCGATCGAAGGAGCGCCAGCCGGGTTCAGCTTCTGCTCGACAACCGCTTCGTAGAACGAAGACTGGATCACATCGCCCACGGCTTCCTGGCGCGCATCGGCACCGAAACGGCGCTTGATTTCGCTCATTGGCACTTTGCCTGGACGGAAGCCAGCAATCTTGGCCTTTTGGGCAGTCTGCTGCAGACGCTTGTTGACCGCAGTCTCAATACGCTCTGCCGGCACGGTGATGCTCAGGCGGCGCTCGAGAGCAGTAGTATTTTCAACAGAAACTTGCATGGATATTCCTCGTTGCACAGACGTTAGCCGGCCGTTTCCGACCCCAGAATCAAGGGCATGCATTCTAGTGGGTCAAACTCAAGAAGTCACCCTACTGAAAACGGGTAAAAAAGCAGCAGGCAATTTATAGGCGAGGGACAAACGGTTGTGCCTCGCCCTGTTAGCAAATACAGCCAGTCACGCCAGGGCCCTGCACCCATCCTTCTATATATAGAAGAAGTTGCCAATCATCTCCCTGACAGCCGGTCTTGCGAGCAAGGCCGGCGGGCGGCGCGGCATCATCGAGAAACATAAATACGATGAAACACCCCACCCCTGCGACCCAGAACATGCAGCCGCTTGATACTCGAACCGCTAAAACAAAAAAGGCGCCAGACTGTTAAATCTGGCGCCTCTCGAAATATGGGGTGGACGAAGGGGATCGAACCCTCGACAACGGGAGTCACAATCCCGTGCTCTACCAACTGAGCTACGCCCACCATATTGCCTTGCAAAGAAGCCAAACAACTCCCTTGCTGCGCCCCAATCAAGCCAGCCGGCCTGAGTGAAGCTTATTTGGTGCGGATGAAGAGACTCGAACTCTTACACCTTGCGGCGCTGGAACCTAAATCCAGTGTGTCTACCAATTCCACCACATCCGCGTTTGAAGCTGTTAAAGCAAAGGCGCCAGACTGTTAATCTGGCGCCTTTCGAAATATGGGGTGGACGAAGGGGATCGAACCCTCGACAACGGGAGTCACAATCCCGTGCTCTACCAACTGAGCTACGCCCACCATATTGCGCTACTTGTGCCAAAGCTGCCTAATGGCGCACCCGGCAGGACTCGAACCTGCGACCATCCGCTTAGAAGGCGGATGCTCTATCCAGCTGAGCTACGGGCGCCTTATTAATCTGTACTCTTGGAGGACTACAAACTAAGAGCTTTCCAGCCTCGCAGAACCGTAATTCCGCTCGACCTTCTCATCCAGTGCTAGGCTGTGCCCGACAAGTGCGACGAATAGTATAGAGCGCCCCGAGGGTCGTCAAATCCTTTTTATAAAAAATTCATTTAATTAAAGGGCTTAGAGGAATTTGCAGACCAAGCGCCTTTGCCCTCACCGCATGACATGCGAGAATGCGTTCTCTTTTTTTCCCCTCTCGATGGTTAATCACGCGCAATGACTGCACAACTAATCGACGGCAAATCGATCGCCGCCAGCCTGCGCCAGCAGATCGCCAAACGGGTCAACGAGCGTCGCGAGCAAGGCCTGCGCACGCCGGGCCTCGCGGTGATCCTGGTCGGCAGCGATCCTGCCTCTCAGGTTTATGTCTCGCACAAGCGTAAAGACTGTGAAGAGGTCGGCTTCATTTCCCAAGCCTACGACCTGCCTTCCGAAACCACTCAAGAAGCACTGACCGATCTGATCGATCGCCTGAACGACGATCCGGCAATTGACGGCGTTCTGCTTCAGCTTCCTTTACCTGAACACCTGGATGCCTCCAAATTGCTGGAGCGCATTCGTCCGGATAAAGACGTCGACGGTTTCCACCCTTATAACGTCGGTCGCCTGGCACAGCGCATCCCGCTGCTACGTCCGTGCACCCCCAAAGGCATCATGACCCTGCTGGAAAGCACCGGTGCTTGCCTTTACGGGATGAATGCCGTGGTCGTCGGAGCGTCCAACATTGTTGGCCGTCCGATGGCGATGGAGTTGCTGCTGGCCGGCTGCACCGTGACCGTCACCCACCGATTCACCAAGGATCTGGCGGACCACGTCGGCCGTGCCGATCTGGTCGTCGTCGCCGCCGGCAAGCCGGGCTTGGTCAAAGGTGAGTGGATCAAGGAAGGCGCGATCGTGATCGACGTCGGCATCAATCGCCAGGAAGACGGCAAACTGGTCGGTGACGTGATCTACGAAACCGCCCTGCCTCGCGCCGGCTGGATCACTCCGGTACCGGGTGGAGTGGGCCCGATGACGCGCGCCTGCCTGCTGGAAAACACGTTGTACGCTGCGGAAACACTGCACAGCTGAGTGCCCGTTTTGGCATAAGCGACGAATAAAAGAACCCCGCCAATGGCGGGGTTCTTTTTGCCTGAAGTAAAAGATCGACCATCCGCCGGAAAATGACTTTTTTTTCATGTTCCCAAGGACTTTTACGTCCTGCTTGAACAACCATCGACAGTTATTCAGCCATACTCCAGAATGTCGCGCTTTTACGAAATAGCCCGTTACATAACGGCTTATCAACACCTTATGAGTCTGCCAGCGTGAAAATCCGTCTTTCCATCCTGAGCCTATTTTTTGCATTTACAGGGACGTTCATCACGCCAATCGCCAGCGCTGCGGAGACCACCGCGGCACCCCGAGACACGAAACAACTCAAGCTCGCTTCCGGCAGCTCTTTGCTGCTGGATATGCAGACCAACAAAGTCATTTATGCCAGCAACCCCGATGTGGTTGTCCCTATCGCCTCCGTCAGCAAATTGATGACCGGCCTGATTGTGGTTGAAGCCCGACAGAACATGGACGAGTACATCAATATCAACATCAGCGACACGCCAGAAATGAAAGGCGTGTTTTCCCGAGTCAAACTCAAAAGCGAATTGCCGCGCAGGGAAATGCTGCTGATCGCCCTGATGTCCTCGGAAAACCGTGCTGCCGCGAGCCTGGCCCATCACTATCCGGGCGGCTATGTCGCATTCATTGCCGCGATGAACGCCAAGGCCAAGGCGCTGGGCATGACCAGCACCCACTTCGTCGAGCCGACGGGCCTCTCCCCTCGTAACGTCTCTACCGCCCGCGACCTGAGCAAGTTGCTGATCGCCGCGCACAAGTACCCGTTATTGACCGAGTTGAGTACCACCAAGGAAAAAACCGTCACCTTCCGCAAACCCAACTACAGCCTGGGTTTCCGCAACACCGACCATTTGGTCCGCAAGCCAAACTGGGACATCAAGCTGACCAAGACCGGGTTCACCAATGAAGCCGGTCACTGCCTGGTGTTGGTGACCAGCATGGGCAATCGCCAGGTAGCGCTGGTGATCCTCGACGCCTTCGGCAAGTACACGCATTTTGCCGATGCCGCCCGCATCCGCAGTTGGGTGGAAACCGGCAAAGGCGCAGACGTGCCGTCGGTAGCCTTGCAGTACAAGTCGGACAAGAACCTCAAGCACCGTCAGAGCGGTGTGGTTGAAGCGTCAAAGTAAGTCAGCGATAGCAAAAACAAAGCCCCGACCATTCGGGGCTTTTTTTCGTCTAGCATTAATCGTTGGGCAACGGCATCTGATCGTCATCCGGAATACCATCGCCGGCGCTTGGATCTTTCATGCCATGGGGATGCTCCGTCGGAACCACCATCGGACGCGCCAACGGATCTCTTAGCGGGTCATCAGGATCCATCACCGGATCAACACCCTTTTCAGGGGTTGTAGGAACACTGTCCGGACGTTTGTCGTTGAAACTCGAATCAGTAGACATACGCACCTCACCAAGGGTTAGGGTTTCAGATCAGCGAGTGGGTCGTAAGGCTTCGCCGGAGCCTTGGGATTGTCGCCCGGCTTCACATCCCGGGGCGCCTTGGCGGGGCCGATGGGATCGACCTGAGGGTCAGCGAGATCCGGCGAATCGGGGTCGAACCCCAACTCGTCACCCGAAGAATGCTCGGATGAATGCGGACCGTCGGGGGTATTGGAATGTGCCATGGGGGCGCCTCCTGGGATCTGGCCCGGAGAAACCGGGTCTTGTCCTTTAGAGGCCAGGTATGCCCGGCGGTGCCGGGCACATGACGAACGGAACGTTATTGCGCGGTCAGCGCCTTCTTCGCACGGGCAGCGGCCTGTTCCTGACCGGCCTGGCCAAGATCACTCGCTGCCTTGAGCCAGCGCTGCTGATCGACATTGGCGGGGATCTGATTGGGTTTCTGGATGAGGACGGCCCAGCCGCCAGCATCCTTGAACGCCGACTCAAATGAACTGAAGCTCATCAAGTTCCGGCGATTCATCCCGGCACGCAGCAACACCGTCTGCTTCTGGCGATTGTATCCGGCGAGAAGGGCATAACGCGGCTCAGCCCAGAGCGCCGAGCCTTCAGTGAAGCGCACCATCACTGGATAGCCGGCCGCGACCTGGGTCAACAGCGCCGGCAAATTGCTGTCGAGGGGATACACCACCATCCCGTACTCACGCGCCAGGTTTTGCATGTTCTGCTGCAACTGGGCCTCGGCGCCCGGCAAGTGCAGGGGTTTTTCGAGCAATCCAGGCGTAATCACGATGCCCTGCTGCGACAACAGGCTGGCCAGCACCTGAGGCCCGCTTTGATGGTCTTGGCCCCGGTAGAACGTGCCGCTGAGTTCGACGCGTTCCGGCAGTCGCTTGATCTCCGGCACCACACTCCCCGCGCATCCGGCCAAACCTGCAACGCAGCCGACTATCAGCGCCGCCGTTCGAATTCGAGAAAATACCCGCACGATCATCACTCTCTTGTTCAGACGCCAGGCAAAACGCTCCCGGCTTGGCCGTCGATCATAGGACGCCACGCAGCGGCGGTATAGCCTTAAACCGCAGTTGAGTGCGTTCGATAGAGCGAACTGGTTGATGACAGCCGACCTTTGGTCAATAGCCTGAAACACAGCAGCGACTAGACTGTCATTTGCAAAGAGTGTGTGCCCGAGGCAGGGCAAAGAGGAGGCACTGATGAGCCTGACAATGACAATCGTGATGTTGATTTCCGGCTGGCTGGCCGTGGCCGCCGCCATGTTGTGGGGCGTTTTGCGGATTACCCGTCGGCACCATCACCACCCCGTTCAATCGGCGCCTTTGGCCAAGACCGATAAACCACCGGTCCACCACGCGACCGCGCACTGATCCTTTCGGATTCGCCAACAAAAACGGCCGCCTGGGCTCTTTCGAGCGCAGGCGGCCGTTTCGTTTTTCGCGGGTTAAGCTTCAGCCGCTATTTTCTTCTGCCTGGCCCGACGCGACATCATGTTCAAGCCCTCGATCGTCGCCGAGAAGGCCATGGCTGCATAGACGTAGCCCTTAGGCACGTGAGCACCGAAACCTTCAGCGATCAGCGTCATGCCGATCATGATCAGGAAGCCCAGCGCCAGCATCACCACCGTCGGGTTGTCGTTGATGAATTTGGCCAGAGGATCAGCCGCCAGCAACATCACCAGCACCGACACCACCACGGCGATGATCATGATTGGCAAGTGCTCGGTCATGCCCACTGCGGTAATGATGCTGTCGATGGAGAACACCATGTCCAGCATCAGGATCTGACCGATCGCGGCAGCAAAGCCCAGGGTCACGGTCGAGGTCGCCGACATCGGATCATCCGGGGCCGGGTCCATGCTGTGATGGATCTCGGTAGTCGCCTTCCACAACAGGAACAGGCCACCGGCGATCAGGATCATGTCCTTCCAGGAGAACGCGTGGCCGAGAATATCGATCACCGGCTCAGTCAACTGGACGATGAACGCGATGGTGCTCAACAGGCCCAGTCGCAGAATCAACGCCATGCCGATACCGATGCGGCGTGCTTTCTGCCGATGCTGCTCGGGCAGTTTGTTGGTCAGGATCGAGATGAAGATCAGGTTATCGATGCCGAGCACGATTTCCATCACGATCAACGTGGCCAGGGCGACCCAGGCGGTGGGGCTTGCAGCAAGTTCTAAAAGGTATTCCATGGGTCAGTCCTGACTCGTTGTGACGGTTTAGATTTCCTGGGACGAAGATTCGGTTTTGCGCTTGTCTTCGGCCGATGGTTCTTTCTTGCTGATCAGGCCGCCGGTGGCATCACTGATCGCTTGTTCGGCGGCCTTGTGGGTGTCGTCGATCGCCTGTTTGGCGGTTTCGGCAGCCTTGCCCATCAATTGCTGCGCGCTTTTCTCGGCCTGGTCGCAACCGGCCAGTACCAGTAAAGACGCGATCAGCAGTGCCGTGGTTTTAAGCTTCATGATGCCTTCCTCGATGAACAGAACGGGCCGAAACGATGGCCCGTTGATAGCGAGGCATTCTAGGGAGGCAAACACTTCAGGAAAATTCGTATTTTTAGCAGCTATACTTCGGTTTTTACGAACTGTAGGTCGTCATGCTCAACTATCGGCAATTGCATTATTTCTGGGTGGTAGCCAAGACCGGTAGCATCGTACGCGCCTGCGAGCAACTGAATCTGACACCGCAGACCATCAGCGGGCAGATATCCTTGCTCGAACAAACCTATGGCATCGAGCTGTTCCGACGAGTCGGTCGGCAGCTTGAACTGACGGAGGCCGGGCGTCAGACCCTGCCCTACGCCGAGCAAATGTTTCAGCTGGGCGGCGAACTGGAATTGATGCTGCGGGCGCAACCCAACGAACAGCAGATCCTGTTCCGGGTGGGCGTCGCCGATGTGGTGCCCAAATCCATCGTCTATCGCCTCATCGCGCCGACCATGGAATTGAGTGAACCGCTGCGCATCACCTGTCGCGAAGACAAACTCGAACGTTTGCTCGCCGACCTGGCGATCCAACGCCTGGACCTGGTGATTTCCGACAGCCCGATGCCGTCGCACCTGGACATCAAGGGTTACAGCCAGAAACTCGGTGAATGCGGGATCAGCTTCTTCGCCACAGCTGAACTGGCGGCGCAGTACGGTCAGGATTTCCCACGCAGCCTGCATGGCGCACCGCTGCTGATTCCCGGGCCGGAAACCGTGGTGCGCAGCCGCTTGCAACGCTGGTTTGCCGAGCAGCAGATCCAGCCACGCATCGTCGGCGAGTTCGACGACAGCGCCCTGATGCAGGCTTTCGGTCAGTCCGGCAGCGGGATTTTCATCGGTCCGAGCGTGATTGCCGACGAGGTGAAACGCCAATACGGCGTGGAGTTGATTGGCCAGACCGACGCCGTGACGGAGTCGTTCTACGCCATTTCAGTGGAACGCAAGGTCAAGCACCCCGGCATCGTGGCGATTACCGAAGGTGCGCGACGCGAACTGTTCACCGAGGTGTGAAAGGTCAGGCGCAGACTTCGCGCGGCTTCATGGTCATCAGCGCCATGGCCAAGAGAATCGACACAAGGATAAACGCGGCGGCTGCAAAACCCAGCCCGCCCAGGCCAACGCTGTCGATCACCCGCCCGCCAACCATCGCGCCCAAGCCAATCCCGAGGTTGGCCCCGGCGATGTTCAGCGACGCCGCAAAGGCCGGCGCCTCGGGCGCGACCTTCATCAATCGCACATGGCTGACCAGGAACAGCGCGGCCTGGGTCACGCCCCAAATCCCCATCGCCGCCGCCAGGCCCAGCGGCGAATGAATGTTCGGCACCAACGCCACCATGCCGGCGATCATGAACGCGCAGAACATCACCGAAGCCATCAGCGGATGACGATCCACCGCACGACCGCCCAACGAGTTGCCAATCAGCCCGACTGCGCCAAAGCCCATCAGGCACCAACCGACCACCGTGCCGTTGAAACCGGCGAGGCGTTCAAGGATGTCCGCCAGGTAGGTGTAAGCGGTGAACATGCCGCTGAACACCAGTATCGACAGCAGCACATGGCCCAGCATCAACGGGCTGCGCAGGATCTTGAACTGCGAACGAAAGCTCACCTGATGCTGGTGCAGGTTGGTTTTCGGCAGGTAGATAAACAGCAGCAACGCCTTGGCAAACGCGATCACCGCCAGAATGCCAAAGGCACTGCGCCAGCCGAACGCATCGGAAATCAGCGTGCCCACCGGAATGCCGAACACTGTGGCGCAGACAATGCCGAACCCGATCTTGGCAATCGCCCGCCCGGCGAAATCCGGCCCGACGATGTCAACCGCGGTTTCACTGGCCAACGCCCAGAACACCGGCAGCCCCAGCGCGGGGATCAACCGGGCGATGGCCATTACCCAGATGTTCGGCGCAAACGCCGCGAGGGTGTTGGCCAGGCCGAACATGATCAGCACCGAGATGAACAGCTTGCGCCGCTCGAACCTTGCGAAGTAGGCGGTCAGGAACGGCCCGAACGCGGCGACGGTGAAGGCGAACAAAGTCACCAGCAAACCCGCTTGGGGAATGCTGACTTCAAGGTCTCGGGCAATCGCCGGCAACAGGCCGACGATGATGAATTCCGTGGTCAGCACGGTAAAACCGGCGGCTGACAACAGAAGGATGGGCAACAGCATGCAGAACTCCAGAAAACGACGACACCAGCGATAGCCCGAAGGCCCACTGGCATGACTTTGAAATGAGGATGCGCAATCTTAACAGAGTGTTTCCGATCAGGGTTGCACGAACCTGCCGATCTCGTTGAACGTGCGGGTGGCAGATCGTCACAGGTCTGAAGGATCAAGACCACGCTGTGATAAAGTCCGCGCCCTGCGATACGTACACCTTGATCATCGGCCATTCACTGGCATTGATGTCGCGATACCCCCGCACCTAATAATCAGAGATGCCGTTTTATGACTGCTTCATCCCCTTCGCTATTGCAACGCTTGAAACGCTTGAGCCTGGTCTCGCAAATCGTCATCGGCCTGATCGCCGGGATTGCCCTGGCGCTGATCGCGCCTGAGGTGGCGAAGTCCACGGCGTTCATCGGCAAAGTCTTCGTCTCGGCACTGAAAGCCGTCGCGCCGATTCTGGTGTTCGTGCTGGTCATGGCCTCGATCGCCAACCATAAGCACGGCCAGGAAACCCACATCCGGCCGATTCTGTTTTTGTACTTACTGGGCACGTTTGCCGCCGCGGTGGTCGCGGTGGTTGCCAGCATGATGTTTCCGTCCAGTCTGGTGCTGTCTACCCATGACGTCGCCGTGACTGCGCCGGGTGGCATTAGCGAAGTGTTGCAGAGTCTGCTGCTCAGCGTGGTCGACAACCCGGTCAGTGCGCTGATGAACGCCAACTTCATCGGCATTCTGGCCTGGGCGATTGGCATGGGTGTTGCGATTCGCCATGCCGGTGACACGACCCGCGAGGTGCTCGGCGACCTGTCCAATGGCGTGACCCTGATCGTGCGCCTGGTGATTCGTTTCGCGCCGCTGGGGATCTTCGGCCTTGTCGCGTCGACCCTTGCCACCTCCGGCTTCGGTGCGTTGATCGGCTACGTGCATCTGCTGGCCGTGCTGCTGGGCTGCATGTTGTTTGTGGCGCTGGTGATGAACCCGGTGATCGTGTTCTGGAAACTGCGTCGCAACCCGTATCCGCTGGTGCTGATGTGCTTGCGGGAAAGCGGCATCACCGCGTTCTTTACCCGCAGCTCGGCGGCGAATATTCCGGTCAACCTGGAATTGAGCAAGCGCCTGGGCCTACACGAAGACACTTATTCGGTATCGATTCCGCTGGGCGCCACCATCAACATGGCCGGCGCGGCGATCACCATCACCGTGCTGACCTTGGCGGCCGTGCATACCCTGGGCATCGCCGTGGATATTCCGACAGCCATTCTGCTCAGTATGGTGGCAGCGATCTGTGCGTGTGGCGCTTCGGGCGTGGCCGGCGGTTCGTTGTTGCTGATTCCGCTGGCGTGCGGCCTGTTTGGCATTCCGAGTGAAATCGCCATGCAGGTGGTGGCAGTAGGTTTCATTATAGGGGTGTTGCAGGACTCTGCGGAGACTGCGCTGAACTCCTCCACTGACGTGCTGTTCACCGCCGCGGCTTGCCTGGGTGAAGAAGCAAAAGCAGAACGGTTGGCGTAACCCCCTATCCTGTGGAAGTCGGCTTGCTCGCGAAAGCGGTGTATCAGTCAACGTTTATGTTGAAGCGGATGGCCCATTCGCGAGCAAGCCCGCTCCCACAGGTTCTGCGGTGCAGGTGAAAAGTGCACTCCCATGAAAAAGCCCCCGCAACCTCAGGCTGCGGGGGCTTTTTTGTACCTGGGCGGTTTAGAACGCGCCCATGTAATCGCGCTTGCCCACTTCCACACCGTTGTGACGCAGCAGTGCGTAAGTGGTGGTGACGTGGAAGAAGAACTGCGGTAGGCCATAGCTCAACAGATAAGCCTGGCCACTGAAGCGCTTCTCTTTCGGCGTACCTGGACGGGTGACGATCTCGATGCCTTCCTTGCCGTCGATCTGCTCAGGCTTGATCTCGCCGATGTAAGCCAGAACCTTGGCGATCAGGGCTTGCAGTTCAGCGAAGGTGGTTTCGGTGTCGTCGTACTTCGGCACTTCGATCTCGGCCAGGCGCGAGGAAACGCCTTTGGCGAAATCAACGGCGATCTGCACCTGACGCACCAGCGGGAACATGTCCGGGTACAGGCGGGCTTGCAGGAACGCGTTCGGGTCGATGTTCTTGGCGGTGGCGTGGGCCTCGGCCTTGTTCAGAACGTCGCTCAGGGCGTTGAGCATTTGTTTGAAAACAGGAACGGAAGCGGCATACAGGGAAATAGTCATGACAGTCTCATGTGGTGACAGGAGGAAAACGTGGGCCGATTATAGCCATGCCCACCCCTCCTGCGGCTTGTCTTTTATCCAGCAAGGATTAGGCTAGGCGGCTTCGACTGCATGCTTCGACTGCATAGGGAAAAGCGCGATGAGCACTGAGCAAGAAACGACCTTCGACGAACCGCGGCTCAACAGCACGGAAATCCGCATTCTGGGCTCGTTGATCGAGAAGCAGGCCACCAGCCCGGAAACCTATCCGCTGACCCTTAATGCACTGGTGATCGCCTGCAACCAGAAAACCAGTCGTGAACCGGTGATGAACCTGACACAAGGCCAGGTCGGCCAAAGCCTGCGCGCCCTTGAAGGTCGCGGCTTTACCAAACTGGTGATGGGCAGCCGTGCCGATCGCTGGGAGCACAAGGTCGACAAGGCGCTGGAACTGGTGCCAGCCCAGGTGATTCTGGCGGGACTGCTGTTTCTGCGCGGGCCGCAGACGGTCAATGAACTGCTGACCCGCAGCGGCCGCATGCATGATTTCGAAGACGCCGAGCAGGTGGTGCATCAACTGGAACGCTTGATTGCTCGTGGGCTGGCGTTGTTGATTCCGCGCCAGGCCGGGCAGCGCGAAGACCGATATATGCATGCGCTGGGCGATCCGGCGGATATCGAAGTCATCCTCGCCGCCCGGCAAAACCCGGCCGAACGTGGCACCAGCAGCGGCGTCTCCGTAGAGCGGATCGAAGAGCTTGAGGCACGGATTTCAGCGCTGGAAGAACGCCTGGCTCGCCTCGAATAACCCGGCAACACACATCCCAATGTGGGAGCGGGCTTGCTCGCGAAAGCGGTGTAACAGTCACCGATGACGGTGAATGTCATGGCCCCTTCGCGAGCAAGCCCGCTCCCACAGTGGATATGGGGGGCTACTCGCCATCCCAGTAATCAACGCCGTCACCCGGCCGGGCGATGGCGACGAAGCCTGAGGCATTGCCTTCGGCGTCGATCTTGAAATCGTCCATCACCGCGTATTTGCCGGAATCCGGGTACTCGCAAATCTCCGGCGATTGCTGGGTGCTGACCGCCAGGTAGCGCAGTTCACCCTTGCTGGTGTTGATGATCTGGTGCGCAGCTTCAGGACCGCCCGCTGGGCAGGCGATCACGTCGCCGGCGCGGATCGGAAAACGCTCGGCACCGAGGCGCACCTCCCCTTCCCCGGCCACGACATAAAACATCTCCTCGTTGACCCGATGGCTGTGAAACGGGCTGCCACGCATGCCCGGCTCCAGAACGTACAGCCGATAACCGAGCTTTTGCGCGCCCAGTTGCTGGCCGACGCGGGCCATTTTCTGATGGTAGCGGCCGGCGGTTTCACCGGTGGGCGCCAGGGCTTCCGGCAGCGGTTCGAGTTCGACCTGATTCAGGTTGAGAATGGGGGGATGCATGGGAACCTCGGGCACGGTTTGTTGGTTGGGACGGCAAGTCTTTGCTGGCTGGCGGGGAGTATAGGCGGGGAAAGTGGCGGCCACTGATTGGGCTTGCCTGGGGACCGAGGTGCGGCATTCGCGAGCAAGCTCGCTCCCACAGGGTCTCTGTCGATCACAACATGTGTGTACGACACCAATCCATTTGGAGCGAGCCTGCTCGCGAAGGGGCCTGTACGGGCAACCAATAATCTGAGGATTCAGCCCCGAGCAAACTCCACCGCTTTCTTGAACTGCTCATCCGTCGGCCGCACACCGGTGTACAGGACAAACTGCTCCAGCGCCTGGATCGCGATCACTTCCAGCCCGGTAATGACGCGCTTGCCCTCGGCGCGACCGCGCACGATCAGCGGTGTTTCCGAGGGTATCGCCACCACATCGAAGACAGTCTCGGCACTAGCGATGGTTTCAGCGTCGAACGCCAGTTGATCGGCCTCAGGACCACCGCTCATGCCAATCGGCGTGACGTTGATCAACATCTGCGGACGCTGGGCACCCAGTTCTGCCTGCCACTGATAACCCAGCGATTCAGCCAACGCCCGACCGGCGCGCTCATTGCGGGCCACGATCAGGCCGTTTTTATAGCCGCCATCGCGCAAGGCACTGGCCACGGCCTTGGCCATGCCGCCGCTGCCGCGCAGGGCAAAAGTCGACTCCTTCGGCACCCGATGGGTATCAAGCAGTTGGGCGATGGCGATGTAATCAGTGTTGTAGGCCTTGAGATGGCCGTCGGTGTTGACGATCGTATTGATCGATTGAATGGCCGCTGCGGACGCGTCCAGCTCATCGACCAGCGCAATGCAGGCTTCCTTGAACGGCATCGACACGCCGCAACCACGAATGCCCAGTGCACGAATGCCGCCAACGGCACCCGGCAGATCCTGACTGCTGAACGCCTTGTAGTAGAAATTCAGGCCCAATTGTTCATACAGATGATTGTGAAACCGCAGGCCGAAGTTGCCGGGGCGCCCGGACAGCGACATGCACAGTTGGGTGTCTCGGTTGGGGTTCATCTGCATGAAACATCTCCTTCTATAAGCACTTTCAGATGGACGGGATTAGCCATTCCATCGCGTTCTGATCGATCATTAAGGCGTGCCAGTGCAGGTTCGCAAGGGCCGTAAAGAAGCCGGTACAGACCTTACACAAAATTTACCCAACGGCTGTGCTGATTTTCAAGAAAACGCTGTCTTAGATGTATCCCCGCGACGATCCTTGGGTCTATTGCAGACGCAAGCGCCGGGTCGAAGAACCGAGGAATTATCATGATCCGTAAAATCCCCACAGTTGCCTTGCTGCTCGGTGCTCTTGCTATCACAGGGCAGGCAGAGGCTGGCGGCGGTCACGGTTGGCAGGGTCCAGCGGTATTTGGCGCGATCGTTGGTTCGGCAATCGTCGGCTCGGCCATCATCAACAGCAACCGGCCTGTCTACGTACAGCAACCGGTCTACGCCCAGCCACAGCCGGTTTATGTACAACAACCGCCACCGGTTTATTACCAGCCTGCGCCGGTCTACGTGCAGCAACCGGTCTACTACGCGCCACCGCCGGTTTACTACGGCCCGCCACGTGGCTATTACGGTCCACCGCGCGGCTACTACGGCCATCCCCACGGGTATGGCCGCTGGTAACAGCCTCGATCAGGCCCCGCCTTATCAGCGGGGCTTTTTTGTGACCGTTCGTCGGCAAAGGTCTGGAAAAATCGCGTCAAGGTCGCTGTCGGGACAGTGTGGGCGGTTCAAGTTGGCAAGATTGACGCGCCCGCCCTTCCCCCGCATTGGGTAAAACGGTCATATTTATGTCACGCCAGGTCCGCAAGCTTGGATCTGTCCGTAAACAACAGGTTGATAAAAACAAGGACGACCTCATGCCCACGCAAAACCCGCACCGCATCGTCGGCTTGTGCACTTCCAGCAAGGTGTACAACGCGTTGACCGAACTCAAGCACCTGGAAGGCCATCGCAGCGCCAAGTTTCTTTCGCTGCTGGCCGAAAACCTGGTGCGCAAAGGCCTGCTCAACGAGCAGGAAGTGGTCCACATGCTTGATCTGGTGGTCGACTGATCCCAAGACTCACTGTCATCAATGACGACTATCGAAAGTGTTGATTGTCCGTTTTAGTGGCTGGTCCGTAAGGTGGCTCCATAGATTAGTGGAGGTACTTATGGCCCAGGTTCAAATCATGTCCGTCATCGGCAGCGCCGTTCCCGCACCGCTCAGAGAGCTAGGATTGCTCGCCTGTTGGTATCTGGTTCAGGACGGCGAACCGATCAGCGGACCGCTCACTTCGCTGCCAGCCGCCAAGGCACTGTCGCAACAAATCGGCCAGGGGCAGCTCAGCGCTTAAGGCAGCTGCACCCTTGGTTTGGTTTCGATGAAGATCGCCCAGCTCGACATGAACAGCGCTGCAATCAGCGGCCCGATGACAAAGCCGTTCAGGCCGAAAATCGCCAGGCCGCCCAGGGTCGAGATGAGGATCAGATAGTCCGGCATCTTCGTGTCCTTGCCCACCAGGATCGGTCGCAGCACGTTATCCACCAGGCCGATCACGAAAACCCCGAACAACCCCAGCACCACGCCCTGCCAGATCGCCCCGGTGAACAGGAAGAACGCCGCCACCGGCGCCCACACAATCCCCGCCCCCACGGCTGGCAACAGCGATAGAAACGCCATCAATACCGCCCAGAGCAACGCGCTCGGGATGTCCAGAAACCAGAAAATCAAACCGCCCAATGCGCCCTGAGTAATCGCCACCAGCAGGTTGCCCTTTACGGTCGCCCGCACCACACGGTTGAACTTCAGCTGCAAACGGCGTTTCTGGTGCTCCTGCAACGGGACGGCGGAGCGAACTTTACGCGCCAGTTCCGCACCGTCTCGCAGGAAGAAGAACAGCAGGTAGAGCATGATGAAAAAACCCACCACAAAATCGAACGTGCCCTGACCGAAACTGAAGACTTGCGTGGCGACAAACTCATTGCCCGTCACCGCACTCTTGATGATTTTCTCCCGCAGCCCGTCCAGCTCGCCGAGCCCGGCCCGATCCAGCAAATGCTGGAAGTACGGCGGCAGGCTGTGTTTGAAATGCGTCACATACCCCGCGATGTCCAGCTCGCCGCTTTCGATGCTCTTGTACAGCGCAGCCCCTTCCTGAACCAGCAAGATGCTGAGGATAATCACCGGCAGGATCGCGATTACCAGGCAGATGCTCAGGGTGAGCAACGACGTCAGGTTGCGCGGCCAGCTGAACTTCAGTTGTATCCGGCGTTGCAGCGGCGCGAACAGAATCCCGAGGATCACCGCCCAGAACACCGCGCCGTAGAACGGCAGCAAAATCCAGATAAAGGCGGCGGTGACCACCCCGAGCAAGATCACCAGCGATTTGTTGTGTACCGTCTGTTCGTTCATGTCCGATCCATGTCAGTGCGCTCTCGTATTGAAGAGCCGTGCTGATGCTTAGTCCGCCACGGTTCGCGCGAGTGCCATCCGTTTATTCATCAAGCATAGATCCAGATCAATGAACCCCATGGGCAAGCCGATTACCCTCGCGGACTTTTGCGATCGACACTGCCATGACGCTCCTTGCTCCCGAACTGCTCGCTCCCGCCGGCACCTTGAAAAACATGCGATACGCCTTCGCCTACGGTGCCGATGCGGTCTACGCCGGCCAGCCGCGTTACAGCCTGCGGGTGCGCAACAACGAATTTGACCACGCCAATCTCGCGCTCGGCATCAAAGAGGCACAGGCCCAAGGCAAGCGCTTCTATGTGGTGGTGAACATTGCGCCGCACAACGCCAAGCTCAAGACCTTCCTCAATGACCTGGCCCCCGTGATTGCCATGGCCCCGGACGCGTTGATCATGTCCGACCCGGGCCTGATCATGCTGGTGCGCCGGCACTTCCCGCAGATGCCGATCCACCTGTCGGTGCAGGCCAACACGGTGAACTGGGCCAGCGTCGAGTTCTGGCAGCAACAGGGCTTGAGCCGGATCATCCTGTCGCGGGAACTGTCGCTGGAAGAAATCGCCGAGATCCGCCAGCACGTCCCGGCGATGGAGCTTGAGGTGTTTGTCCATGGCGCGCTGTGCATGGCCTATTCCGGCCGCTGCCTGTTATCGGGTTACATGAACAAGCGCGACGCCAATCAGGGCAGTTGCACCAACGCCTGTCGCTGGAAGTATTCGGCGACGCAAGCCATGGAAAATCAGCTCGGTGAAATCGTCCAGCAGTTCCGGCCTGAACCGACCCTGGGCATCGGAGCGCCGACCGATCAGGTGTTCCTGTTGCAGGAAGCCAATCGCCCGGATGAACTGATGCCGGCCTTCGAAGACGAGCACGGCACTTACATCATGAACGCCAAGGACCTGCGCGCCGTGCAGCATGTCGCACGCCTGACGCAGATGGGCGTGCACTCGCTGAAAATCGAAGGCCGGACCAAATCGCACTTCTATTGCGCGCGCACCACGCAGGTCTATCGCCGCGCGATTGATGATGCCGTGGCCGGTCGCGAATTTGATCGCGGCTTGATGACGGATCTGGAGTCCCTGGCCCAGCGCGGCTACACGGAAGGTTTCCTGCGCCGACATGTGCATGACGAATACCAGAACTATCAGCACGGCAGCTCGGTTTCAGAGCGCCAGCAGTTTGTTGGAGAGTTGACCGGTGAGCGTCGTGATCGCTTTGCGCAAGTGAAGGTGAAGAACCGCTTTGGCCTGGGCGATCACATGGAACTGATGACGCCCCAGGGTAACTTCCACTTCGATCTGCATCAGATGCAGAACGGCAAAGGTGAAGCGATCGAAGTGGCGCCGGGGGATGGACATACGGTGTATGTGCCGATTCCGGATGCGGTGGATTTGCGGTTCGGGTTGTTGATGCGGGATGTCAGGGCGTAGATCAAACGAACTCCTCACGCAACATCGCCACAAACGCTTCCCGCGCCGGGTGAACCCCGGCGTTTTCATGCCAGTAAAACAGGTTGTCGATGGCCGTCAGCTCAGGGAACTCAAACCCCGCGCACCCCGCCCCTTTGGCGTACTGATCGAACACGCCTTTGGGCACCAGCGCGACACCGGCCCCGGCGCTGACACACCCGACAATCGCGCCGTAACTGGCCAGGCTGACAATCGGCAGCGCATGACCTTGGCGCAGCAACCAGTGCTCCAGCGCCGCCCGGTAAGGACAGCCTTGGGGCCACATGAACACGGTCTTGTCCTGCAAATCCGAGATATCGCGTACCGGCCCCAGGGATGTCGAGGCAATCAGCAGCAGCTCTTCGCGGTACATGGGCGTGCGTTTGAGTTGCGAGCGCTCGACATCCACCGCCACGATTGCACCGTCGAGCCGATGATTGAGGGTCTCATCGAGCAGTTGGCTCCAGGGGCCGGTGGTCAGTTCCAACGCGACGCCGGGATAACGCTTGTGAAACTTGGCCAGCAGGCGCGGCAGACGACCGGTGGCCGAGGACTCGATGGCACCGATACGCAGCGGGCCGGAAGGTTCGGCCGAAGGGTCAACGGCGCGTTTGGCTTCAACGGTCAGCGCCAGAATCTTCGAGGCGTAAGACAGAAACGTCTGCCCCGCCGGGCTGATGCGCAAACCTCGACCCTCGCGCAGAAACAACGCCACCCCCAACTCCGCTTCCAGCGCCTTGATGCGTGCCGTGATGTTCGACGGCACGCAATGCAACAGCTCCGCCGCCCGGGCGATGCTGCCGACCTCGGCAACGGTCTTGAACATGCGAATCTGCGCCAGCTCCATACATCACCAAAAGTGAACAGTTTGCGCAGTATAAGTCAGTTGTGGCGAATGATCAGGCTTCCGATACTCGGTGCATCAACCCACCGGTGATCGACCATGAAGCCCTCCACACACACGCTCAAAATTCTCCTGGCCATGGCGTTTATCGTCGCCTGCTGGGGTTACTCACCAACCGGCATTCACATTGGTTTGCAGGCCTATGACCCCGGCCACCTGGCGCTGCTGCGCTTTCTGATTGCGTCGGTATTCATGGCTGTCGTCGCCGCGTTCAAAGGCATCAGCCTGCCGAGGCTTGGCGATTTGCCGCTGCTGCTCGTCCTGGGTTTCTTTGCCGTGAGCCTGCACCACGTCGCCCTGAATATCGGCCAGCAAAGTGTCAGCGCCGGCGCCTCCAGTGTGTTGGCGCAATCGACACCGCTGTTCAGCACCTTGCTGGCGCGCTTCGTGTTCAAGGACCGGGTCAGCGCCTGGCGCTGGGCGTGTGTGTTGTTGGGATTGATCGGCGTGGTGATTGTGGTGGCCGGTGATCGTGGGCTGGGCAGCCTTGATGCGCACGGGTTGCTGATCTTGCTGGCGGCGGTGTCGTGGAGTTTCTACTTCGCGTTGCAGAAGCATCATTCCGGGCGCTACGACGGTTTGACGCTGGTCTGCTACACGGTCTGGTCGGGCACCGCGCTGTTGCTGATTTATCTGCCGGGGTTGGCCGGCAAGGTCGTCAGTGCGCCGATGCCGGTGCAAATGGCAGTGATCGCATTGGGTGTGTTCCCCAGCGCCCTCGCCTACCTGGCCTGGGCGTTTGTGCTGGCCCACATCGATTTGAGTCGGGCAACCATGACGCTGTATCTGATTCCGCCGACGGCCATGGTCATTGCAGCGTTTGCCCTGGGTGAACAGCCGACGTTGATGGTCGGGGTCGGTGCGGTGGTGGTGCTGATCAGTGTGCTGGCGTTGAATCTGGAGCGGCGTCCCACCGTCATCGCGACCAGCCTGCCCGGCCATCGCTGACCATCTCATTAAACCCGGCACATTGGCCGGGTTCTCTTTATCGCCTGTCGTCGGACAAAGGGGTTGGCTCATCCGCTGGCGGAACGTCCTCGTCAGCAGTCGGATCCTTCCAGTCTTCAGGTCGATCAGCGTTTGCGGCAGCCGGGTCCAGCGACGGGTCCCTGCCGGGCGGAGCATCGTGATCCAGCGTCGGCTCGTCGGTGCCTGGCATGGGTCTGGTGGGGTCGGTATTGGGTGTTCCACCCTGGAACATTGAGTCGTTAGCCATGACGCACCTCACTGATGAGGTCCAGCAAATCTGGGCCGTACTCGTTGGAAGCAGGCGCGCGAATGGCGTGCTATCGAGTAGACAAACGGTCGTCAGACACCGGCCGAAAACCGGTCGCGGCTGTTGGTCAGGTGCAGCCACATGGCGGCGCGCGCGGCGTCCGGGTCTTGCCGTTTGATCGCGTTGAGAATCGCCTCGTGCTCGAGGTTGGCCAGTTGCCCGAGCTTGCTCAGATCCGCGGCGCCACGCTCGGCGGCGTTGACCCGGGTCCGCGGAATCATGGCGCTGCCCAGATGCTGCATGATTTCGGTGAAGCACACGTTGCCGGTGGCTTCGGCGATCAGCAGGTGGAAGCGCTTGTCGGCCTCGACGCAGCTGTCGTTGTTGGCGAGCAAACTTTGATAGTCATCGAGCGCTTCGCGCATCTGCATCAACTGCTGCTCGGTGCGACGGCTAGCCGCCAGTGCGGCGGCCTGGGTTTCCAGGCCCATGCGCAACTCCAGAATGCTGCGTACCCCCAGCGCGGTATCGACATTCAATCGCAGCCCCTGCTCCGGTGCGCGCTCCAGCACAAAGGTGCCGATGCCGTGACGGGTTTCCACCAGGCCTGATGCCTGCAACTTCGAGATCGCCTCACGCACCACCGTGCGACTGACCCCGTGCTCCTGAACAATCGTGTTCTCCGACGGCAGCTTGTCTCCCGGCAACATCTGCCCGAGCAAGATGCTCTGGCTCAGCTTGGCCACCAGGTCATGAGCGAGGTTGTGGGTGCGCTTGCGCGCGGGCGCGTCGAGGTCTTCTTGCATGGCGATCATCCGGAAGCTGGGCTAACGGAATCGTAGCACTGCGCTTGGCTGGAATCCCCAAGAAATCAACCCAGCACTTGTATGACAACACTCAACAAGTGGACGTAAATGGCCTTCCAGAAGATCAGACGAAACCGCAAAAAGAATAAGAAATCGGCATTAAAGCGCCATTTAGCTGGACAGCAGTGCTTGCAAGACGAAAAAAGCTAGTTGTATGATGTCTATCAACACCGCAACATCCAGCTACACCCCGCATAAAAATAATCAGTGGGAGAAAACCAAGTGAATACATCCGTATCCGGGATGCACGAGGGCGCCGATTCGGTCCTGAAGTCCGCCATCTCGAAAGTGAAACGCCATGTCCTGCCGCTGTTCGTCATCATGTTCATCGTCAACTACATTGACCGCGTGAACATCGGCTTCGTCCGCGCCCACATGGAACAGGACCTGGGCATCGGCGCTGCCGCCTACGGCCTCGGTGCCGGCCTGTTCTTCATCGGTTACGCATTGTTCGAAGTCCCCTCCAACATGCTTCTGCAAAAAGTCGGCGCCCGCATCTGGCTGACCCGCATCATGCTGACCTGGGGCCTGGTCGCCGCCTGCATGGCCTTCATCCAGAACGAAACCCACTTCTATATCCTGCGATTCCTGCTGGGCGTGGCTGAAGCGGGGTTCTTTCCCGGGGTGATTTATTACTTCACACGCTGGTTGCCTGGCGTCGAGCGCGGCAAGGCGATTGCCATTTTCCTCAGCGGTTCGGCCATTGCTTCGCTGATCTCCGGCCCGCTGTCCGGGTTGCTGTTGCAGATCAGCGGATTCGGCATGCACGGCTGGCAATGGATGTATTTCATCGAGGGGATGTTTTCAGTCGGGCTCTGCGTGTTCTTATGGTTCTGGCTGGATTCCAAACCCCACGACGCCAAATGGCTGACCCGTGCCGAGCAAGATGCGCTGGTCAAAGCCATCGATGACGAACAACTGGCCCGGGAAGCGGCGACACCGATCAAGCCGTCGCTGGGCACGCTGCTCAAGGATCGCCAGATCATCCTGTTCTGCCTGATCTACTTCTTCATCCAGCTGACCATTTATGCCGCGACCTTCTGGCTGCCGAGCATCATCAAAAAGATGGGCGACCTCAGCGACATTCAGGTCGGGCTGTTCAACTCGATCCCGTGGCTGCTCTCGATCGTCGGCATGTACGCCTTCGCTTCGCTGTCGGCGAAATGGAAACACCAGCAAGCCTGGGTCGCCGCTGCACTGCTGATTGCGGCAGCCGGGATGTTCATGTCCACCACCGGCGGGCCGATCTTTGCCTTCGTGGCGATTTGCTTCGCGGCGCTGGGTTTCAAGTCCGCGTCGTCGCTGTTCTGGCCGATCCCTCAGGCTTATCTGGATGCGCGGATCGCGGCGGGTGTGATCGCGCTGATCAACTCGGTGGGCAACCTCGGCGGCTTCGTTGCGCCGACCACCTTCGGCCTGCTTGAAGAACACACCGGCTCCATTCAGGGCGGGCTGTATGGCCTGGCCGCAACGTCGATCATCGCCGCGATCATCGTCTTCGCCGCACGCAACACACCGAAAACCGCACCTGTCGTTGCCTTGGGCAAACCAGCGTCCAATCACGCCTGAATCTCTGTTTTGAAGGACAAGACAATGAACCCACAAGACACCGCCAAAGCCCCGATCATCACCAGCATGCAGGTGGTTCCAGTGGCCGGTCATGACGGTATGTTGCTCAATCTGAGCGGCGCCCACGGCCCGTTTTTCACCCGCAACATCGTGATCCTCAAGGACAACGCCGGGCACACCGGGGTCGGCGAAGTACCGGGCGGCGAGCGCATTCGCCAGACGCTGGAAGACGCACGTTCGCTGGTGGTCGGCAGTCCGATCGGCACTTATCAGAAGATCCTCAATCAGGTGCGCCAGACCTTCGCCGACCGCGATGCCGGCGGTCGCGGCTTGCAGACCTTCGACCTGCGCATCACCATTCACGCGGTCACGGGCCTGGAAGCCGCCCTCCTCGACCTGCTCGGCCAGCATCTGGACGTGCCGGTCGCCGCCCTGCTTGGCGAAGGCCAGCAGCGCGACGAAGTGAAGATGCTCGGTTATCTGTTTTATGTCGGTGACCGCAATGAAACCGACCTGGCTTATCGCAGCGAAGCGGACGCCGACAACGACTGGTTCCGCGTGCGCCACGAGAAAGCCATGAGCGTCGACGCCGTGGTGCGCCTGGCCGAGGCCGCGCACGCTCGCTACGGCTTCAAGGATTTCAAACTCAAGGGCGGCGTGCTCAGTGGCGACGAAGAAATCGAAGCCGTCACCGCGCTGGCCGAACGCTTCCCTGATGCGCGCATTACCCTCGATCCGAATGGTGCGTGGTCACTCAAGGAAGCCATCCGCCTGTGCCGTGATCAGCATCGCGTGCTCGCCTACGCTGAAGATCCGTGCGGGGCGGAAAACGGTTATTCGGGTCGTGAAGTCATGGCCGAGTTCCGCCGTGCCACGGGCCTGAAAACCGCGACTAACATGATCGCCACCGACTGGCGGGAAATGGGTCATGCGATCCAGCTGCAATCGGTGGACATCCCGCTGGCCGACCCGCATTTCTGGACCATGCAGGGTTCGGTTCGCGTGGCGCAGATGTGCCACGAATGGGGCCTGACCTGGGGCTCGCATTCCAACAACCATTTCGATATTTCCCTGGCGATGTTCACCCATGTCGCCGCGGCCGCGCCGGGTGATATCACCGCCATCGACACGCACTGGATCTGGCAGGACGGCCAGCGCCTGACCAAGGCTCCGCTTCAAATTGTCGGTGGTTGCGTGCAGGTGCCGAAGAAACCGGGGCTGGGGGTTGAGCTGGATCTGGATCAACTGGCCAAGGCCCATGAGTTGTACAAAGGCATGGGACTGGGCGCGCGGGATGACAGCGTGGCGATGCAGTTTCTGATTCCGGGATGGCAGTTCGATAACAAGCGGCCGTGCCTGGTGCGCTGACCTTTCGACACCCCCTCATTCCCTGTGGGAGCGGGCTTGCTCGCGAAGGCGTCCGTACAGTCGGCATTGATGTTGAATGTTATGGCCCCTTCGCGAGCAAGCCCGCTCCCACAGGTTTTTGTATCAGCCCGAAGCTTGCAGCAGCCACTCCTTGAACATCGTCATCGCCGACGTTTCAGGGCGCGACTGCAAACGAGTCAGCCAATAACTGCCGGTGGTGATGCCGATGTCGAACGGTTGCTCGATCGCCCCCGCCGCCAGTTGCCGGGCAAACATCAGTGGCGGCGCCAAGGCGATGCCGGCGCCCTGTAGGGCGGCTTCCATCATGGCCAGCGAAGAGTCGAAGACAATGCTTTTCGGCGCCGGCGTATTGGCTGGCAACCCGGCAGCCAGAAACCATTCGGGCCACTCATCCGTGCGGTAGGAACGCAACAGCGTCTGCTTGAGCAGATCGGCAGGTTCTTGCAACTGCCCGGCTATTTCCGGAACGCAGAGCACCGACAACGGCGCCTCAATCAGTTTTAGCGCTTCGATCCCGTGCCAGGCGCCGGCGCCAAATCGGATGGCGTAATCCAGCCCTTCGGCGGCCACGTCCACCCGGTTGTTGTTGGTCGACAGGCGCAAATCTATGAACGGATGTTTCGACTGGAAGTCCGCCAGTCGCGGCAACAGCCAACCCACCGCAAACGTTCCCACCGCGCCCACCGTCAACACTTCACGAAAATGCCCCCCTTCGAAACGCTCAAGGGTTTCGGCAATCCGGTCGAAAGACTCGCGCAATACCGGCAGCAAGGTTTCACCCTCACTGGTCATCATCAGGCCGCGGGGCAAGCGTTTGAACAGCGTCACGTTAAGCTGGGCTTCAAGGCTTTTGACTTGATGACTGACCGCCGCTGGCGTGACGAACAACTCCACCGCCGCCCGAGTGAAGCTCAAATGGCGCGCGGAAGCCTCGAAGGCGCGCAATGCATTCAGCGGCAGATGAGGACGAATCATGTCCACTCCCAAATTTTTCTAATGGCTAACCCGAAATATCGTCGTTTGTCGATTGTCGCCCGACTGCCTAGATTTGGCGCGCCCGTTAGCCGTCCGGTTTTCAATCCGTTCGGAGTGTAGCGGTTAAAGTAATGGCAACTCATGGAGAGTGGTTCCAATCATGTACAAATTTCATCTGCCAAGATTGGCGTCCTTCAGCGCTTTCGCCCTGTTGCTCGGCGCAAGTCACTGTATGGCCGCCACAAAATCCGACGATCAACTCGATGCCCTGGTGAAAGCCGCCATCGGCCCGGTCATGCAACAACAGAATATTCCCGGCGTAGCCGTCGCGATCACCCTGAATGGCCAACAGCATTACTTTAACTACGGCGTGGCCTCGAAAGAGGACGGCAAACCGGTCAGCCAAGACACCCTGTTCGAAATTGGTTCGGTGAGTAAAACCTTCGCCACGACGTTGGCAGCTTATGCCCAGGCCAGCGGCAAGTTGTCCCTGTCTGACCGGGCCAGCCAGGTGTGGCCTGACTTGCGAGGCAGTGCGTTCGACACTATCAGCGTGTTGCAACTCGCCACCTACACCGCTGGCGGGCTGCCGCTGCAGTTCCCTGACGAGGCCGATCGTCCAGACAAAATGCTGGCCTATTTCAAACAATGGAAACCGGTGTATGCCGCAGGCACCCACCGCCAGTATTCAAACCCCAGCCTTGGGCTGTCCGGTTATCTGGCGGCCAAAAGCATGGGCCAGCCGTTTGATGAGTTGATGGAAAAAACCCTGCTACCGAAACTCGGCCTCAAGCACACCTACCTCAAAGTGCCGCAGGATCAGATGGGGCTTTATGCCCAGGGTTACGGCAAGGATGGCAGTCCGGTGCGGGTGAGCCCGGGCGCACTGGATTCGGAGGCCTATGGCGTAAAAACCAGCGCGGCGGATTTGCTTCGTTATGTTGAAGCGAACCTGAAACCGGCGACGCTGGAGAAGCCATTGCAGCAAGCGATCGCCCTGACTCACAGCGGTTACTACACCGTGGGCAAGATGACGCAGGGGTTGGGATGGGAGCACTACCACTATCCGGCCAGCCTCGATACGTTGCTGAATGGCAACTCGACGGAGATGGCGATGGCGGCGCATAAAGTCCAGTGGCTGAACCCACCGCAACCTGCGCAAGACGCGGCATGGTTCAACAAGACCGGGTCGACGGGTGGTTTCGGGGCTTATGTCGCGTTCGTGCCTTCGGAAGATATCGGTATCGTTATTCTGGCGAACAAGAATTACCCGAACTCGGAGCGAATAAAGCTGGCTCACAACATACTGAGTGCCCTGACCGAATAACCCACGCTGCTTAACTGTGGCGAGGGAGCTTGCTCCCGTTGGGTGGCGCAGCCAACCCAAAACCATTCAGCACGGTTTATCAGATACACCGAGGTAAATGGTCTTGGGGCCGCTTCGCTGCCCAACGGGAGCAAGCTCCCTCGCCACAGGGGTCAATGCTGACAATAAAAATGGGCGACCTCTTGAGGTCGCCCATTGTCGTTATTACGTCAGCTCAATGCCGGGTCGGCGTCTGAGGGTCAGGCGCATCGTTCCTCGGATCAAGGTTGCCCCGAACCTGATTCACCATCAACTCCGCAATCCCTGTCAGTTGCTGAATCGCCCCCAACATCGCTCGGTTCGAGCCATCCAGCTTGTCGGCAAAACTCATAATCACGGCATTCAGCGAAGCAAGGGTCTCGCAGGCCTGATGCAAGAGGGTGATGGTGTCGACGCCCGGGGCAACTGACAAGATTTGGTTGATCGGGACGGAACGCCTTGGCTTGCGCACGCGAATGCTGGTGCCGTGCCCGGTCGTTTCTCCCAGCCTGACGAGCTTCAGGTGACTGGCATCGGTTGGGCGTTGCGGATCATTCTTGCCGAACTTCTTCATAGACGAGGCTCCTTTCTGGCCATTGGTTTTTTCGTCCCTGGATCCCTCAGTGTTGCGGATTCCCACGTCCGACCGCGATTTGTGCGGTGGCTGACGAAGGCTAACGGCGCGCTCTGACAGAAACCAGTTCATGAAGTCCGACAGGACTTGCAGGAAATTTCCGAG
This sequence comes from Pseudomonas sp. 31-12, assembly GCF_003151075.1. Classification (NCBI taxonomy): domain Bacteria; kingdom Pseudomonadati; phylum Pseudomonadota; class Gammaproteobacteria; order Pseudomonadales; family Pseudomonadaceae; genus Pseudomonas; species Pseudomonas sp. 31-12. The sequence goes on along the minus strand of NZ_CP029482.1, from coordinate 2,491,750 downwards.
ACCAATGAAACCAAGACATCTCCGCGCCGAACACGCTTTTTTTTGTAGCAACTGCCGAGCAGCTTGCCGGGCTCACGGGCCGAGGTGGGGGGTGGCGTCAGGGTGACGGCGGCTGAAAAACACAACTTCTTCGCCGAAGCGGGCTATACCAAAGGCAACGATATCGAACAGCCTTGGGCAGTGACGGTCGGCTATCGCTACACCTGGTAACGACATCAACCCTGTGGGAGCGGGCTTGCTCGCGAAGAGGCCGGCACATTCAACATTGATATCGATTGAACTGACGCCTTCGCGAGCAAGCCCGCTCCCACAAGGGGTTGGCGGCGCGCACAAAGACCGGGCCGGTTCCCACAGGAGTCAGTGGGTGTTCAATCGTCCGGCATTTCAGGGGGCTTGGCCGGTTTCGCCGGTTTACCCGGTTTTGCGCCCTTGGCGCCTTTGGCGGCCGGTTCGGCGACGACGGGCGTTGCGACTGTCGGCGGCGCGGCTTCTTTCTCGGTCGCCGGCAGGGCGTCGATGGTGTCGAAGATTTTCTTCAAATCGACCGACCTTGATTCATCCCCCGAACTCTCGAACTTCTTCTCGCCGTCCTTGCCCACCAGGATGACTTTGGGCAACGCCCCCGCGCCGAGCTTCAGCGAACGGATCAGCGCCATGGTGTCCTGTTGGCCGAGGTCCTTGCCGTCCTGTTGACCGAACATGTTCAGCACCGTGTACACCCTGATATTGCGTTGGGCGATACCGTCCTTGTTGGCCGGATCACTCAGCGACTTTTTCAGGCCCGTCCAGACCGGGTCTACGGTGCTGGGCGCAATCACAATCAGTGGCCGGGCCCTGCCCTTGTCAATGTCCAGAGGCGAGCCGTCTTCGGCGGCGAGCAAGGGGCCGGCGAAAGCCAGCAAGGTAGTCAGGGTCAAAGACCTGATGAGCATGCGCATCTCCTTTTGATATCCACGCTCTAATGATTGCGCATCGCGGCGATCGTTCCGGGTGACGCACCGCAATTGTGTTCCGCCTTGACCCAAGCTTAGGTCAGGGCAGTCATTGCGCAACAGGCTGAGCTAATCTCACACCCATAACGACCCACCTGATCCGCCGTGAGGCCCCCAGCATGAGCGCTCAGTTAAACCACACCATTGTCTGGTGCCGAGACAAGCAGATCTCGGCCCATTACCTCGCCGAGATCCTCGGCCTGCCCGCTCCCGAGCCGTTCGGGCCGATGCTGGTCGTCAAGTTCGACAATGGCGTGTCGCTGGATTTCTATGACAACGACCCGCCCATCGCTTCCCAGCACTATGCGTTTTTGATCGGCGATGAGGATTTCGATGCGGCCTTCGCACGCCTGCAAGCGCGCAAGCAACCCTGGTGGGCTGATCCCGGCAAGCAACGGCCGTACGAGATCAACGATTACGGCGGTGGCCGGCGGGTTTATTTCGATGACCCGGACGGGCATCTGCTGGAGATTCTCACACGGCCCTGATGCGGCAAGCCGTGCCGGCTCAGAACGCCAGTTTGTAGCCGATCAGCACCAGCATCGTGGCCAGGCACGGACGCAGCACTTCGTCAGAGATGCGACCGGTCAAGTGACTGCCCAGGTAAATCCCCGGCAGCGAACCGATCAGCAAGTAACCCAACACGTGCCAATCCATGTTGCCCATGCTCGCGTGACCCAGGCCGGCGACCAGGGTCAGGGGCACGGCGTGGGCGATTTCCGTGCCGACGAGGCGGCGTGTCGGCAGCAACGGATAGAGGATGAACAGCGCTACGGTGCCGAGGGCGCCGGCACCGATCGAGGTCAGCGCGACCATGCTGCCCAGGACCAGGCCGGTGATGACCGTCAGAAAATTCAGGCGCGAACCGCTGGGGTTGTAATGGCCGCCCGCCCGTTTGTGGGCGAAGTCGAGCAGGCGTTTTTTGAAGAAAATCGCCAGGGCCGTGGCAAACAGAACGAAGCCGAGCGCCTGTTTGATGACGGCGTTCATCGCATCGGGTGAAGTCTGCAAACTGCTGAGGAACCACAGCGTCAGCGCCACCGCCGGCACACTGCCGAGAGTAAGCCAACCGGTAATCGCCCAGTCGATGTTGTTGTTCTTGCGATGGACCAGCACACCGCTGGATTTGGTAATGGCCGCGTACAGCAAGTCGGTGCCCACCGCCGTGGCCGGATTGATCCCGAACCACAACAGAATCGGGGTCATCAACGACCCTCCGCCCACGCCAGTCATGCCGACGATAAAGCCGACGACCAATCCTGCAACCACCAACCCGAAGTTAACGAAATCCATTAACACGCCCGCAAAAAACGCATGAAAAAACTGCCCGCAGCATAGCGATTTTTCTTATAACCACTTATATCGATGCGGACTATCGTTATTCCACAACTTACTATTCTTCCTGTTTACGCAAATCCCCTGTGGGAGCGAGCCTGCTCGCGATGGCGGTGTTTCAGTCACATTGATATTGAATGTGCCAACGCTATCGCGAGCAGGCTCGCTCCTACAGGGGATCTGCTGTGTCAGGAGTGCGGTGGGTTGATTTACTGCACAGGCAAGAAATTCAAGAACAGCAAGCTCTGCGCGTAGTTCAGACCGATCCGCCGGTAGCGCTCGTCCAGCATCTGCGTCAGCAGGTCCAGCCGCGCGACGATCTTGCCGAACTCCACGGCAAAACTGAGGTTGCTGCCCTCCTCCGAAATTTCGTTGGAGAACAGCAAGGGCTCACCGTTTTTGTTTTGCCGCTGGCTCAGGATCCAGGTGGCTTTCTCGATGTTGCGTGCAGCGTTGTTGACGAAGGTCGGGTTGATCGCATCGGTCATGTAGAACTCGAGGCGATTGCCGTGGGCCGTGACCAACATGCTGCCGATGGCGTAGATGAAGGCGCCGACCCGGTCGCCGAGAAACTCCGGACTCATGGCATAACTCAGCGCCGCCAGGTCTTTCTTGCCCCCGAGGGTGGGCAGCGGCTGTTGTTGTTCGATGGCCAGGCGCACTTGCTTGCCTGCGGTGCGGGCGTCGAGGAAGCCGGATTTTTTCAACTCGTCCGGGTTGCGCAGGTAGAGCTTGCTCATCAGCAAGTAGAGGCTGTCGAGGTTGTCGCGCATCGCCAGGGTCGCCATGCGGTCGACGCTGGTCTGGAGGAATTCCTGGGGGCTGCCCTCGCGGAACTGGCTGACGAAGTCGCTGCCCTGTTGCTGGCTGCAACCGCTGGCGAAGAGCATCGACAGGCTGGCCAGCAGCAGGCATTGGCGACGGATTGATGAAGTGAAACAGGGTAAAACTCGAGCCATGGGTGCTTGAACTTGGGCATTGGCCGGCGGAGGGGATCGCCGCAGGCTGGCCAAGGATAGAGCCGCCAAAGCTGAAAAAGTGCAGTGCCGATGGTCCGTAAACCTTGGCGTCCAGAACGACTACTATCACATTAGTCATACTTTTTAATTGCAACGCGTTGCACATAGGCTATAAATCCTTCCTTGATCGCCTGTTAAATCGATCATTAGTATGACTACATACCAAAAACAACAAGAAGGAAGGTCAACCATGCTGCAATCCCGACACCTGCTCTCCGGCCTCGGACTGTCCCTGATGATCGCCACCCTCACCGCTCAAGCGGCTGGCCTGTCCAGCGAACACAAAGTCTTCGGCAAGACCAACGACGGCACCCCCGTCGAGCAATACGTCTTGCGCAACAGCCATGGCCTGCAAGCCACGGTCATCACCTACGGCGGCATCTTGCAGTCGCTGAAAGTACCGGACAAAAACGGCAAGCTCGACGATGTGGTGTTGGGTTTCGACGATGTGCAGGGCTATCAGAGCGGCACCGCGTACTTTGGCGCGACCATCGGGCGTTTCGGAAATCGCCTGGCCAACGGCGCGTTCGAACTGGATGGCAAACGCTATCAAGTGCCGCTTAATGACGGCTCCAACTCGCTGCACGGCGGCCCGCAAGGGTTTGACAAACACGTGTGGAAAGCCCAGCCGAGCAAAGGCAAGGATTCGGTGGGCGTAACCCTGACATATCTGTCGGCGGACGGTGAAATGGGCTTCCCCGGCAACCTCAAAACCGAGGTCACCTACAGCCTCACCGAGAACAATGAGTTGCGCATCGACTACAAGGCCAGCACCGATAAACCGACCGTGCTGAACCTGACCAACCACAGCTACTTCAACCTCGCCGGCGCCGGCAACGGGGATGTGCTGAAACAGCTCGTCACCCTGCATTCGACCCACTACACGCCGGTCACCGCCAAGCTGATTCCGACCGGCGAACTGGCTCCGGTCGCCGGTACGCCGATGGACTTCACGCAGCCCACCGCCATTGGTAAAAACATCAAGGCCGATCACCCGCAACTGAAATTCGCCGAGCCCAAACAAGGCGGTTTCGATTTCAACTGGGTCCTGGACGCCAAGGGTGACGTTGGCAAACTGGCCGCCGATGTCAGTGATCCGCAATCGGGGCGCCGCTTGCAGCTCTACACCAGCGAACCCGGCGTGCAGTTCTACACCAGCAACTTCCTCGATGGCACGGTCAAGGGCAAGGGTGGCAAGGTTTATCCGCATTGGGGCGCGTTCACGCTGGAGACTCAGCACTATCCCGACTCGCCAAACCAGCCGAACTTCCCGTCCACGCGACTCGACCCGGGTAAAACCTATACCCAGAGCACCGTGCTGAAGTTTTCGGCTAACTAAACCTCCGGCATCACTCGATGCAGCTTCCGAGCCTGCCCCACCTGTGGGAGCGGGCTTGTGTGGCGCGGGGATTTATCCCCGTTGGGCTGCGAAGCGGCCCCTATATTCCTTCAGACGTAAAGCGCTTGCTGGTTTAACGACTGCTTCGCAGCCGAACGGGGATAAATCCCCTCGCCACAGGGCAGCTACACATCTACGGAACCACCGGGCTATTCTGCTGCCAACCAGAGAGCACTTATCGATTGGAAAAAGGAGGTTTTCATGCGGACCCTCGAATTGGCCGGCGTCAACGTACCGGTCATCGGCCAAGGCACCTGGCGCATGGGCGAAGATCCCTCGCAATACAGCAAGGAAGTCGCCGCGCTGCGTCTGGGCATCGAGTTGGGCATGACCCTGATCGACACCGCCGAGATGTATGCCGAAGGCGGCGCCGAGGAAGTGGTGGGTGAAGCCATCGCCGGTCTGCGCGACAAGGTCTTTCTGGTCAGCAAGGTCTACCCGCACAACGCCAGCCGCAAAGGCATCCCCCAGGCCTGCGAACGCAGCCTGCGCCGTCTGAATACCGACTACATCGATTTATACCTGCTGCACTGGCGCGGCCAGTATCCGCTCGCGGAAACTGTCGAAGCCTTCGAACGCCTGCGTGAAGAAGGCAAGATCGGCCGTTGGGGCGTGTCCAACTTCGACATAGACGATCTGCAGGAATTGAACTCGCCGGCCTGCGCCACCAACCAGGTGCTGTACAACCTGGAAGAGCGCGGCATCGAATTTGACCTGTTGCCCTGGTGCCAACAGCATCGGCAGCCGTTGATGGCATACTGTCCTATCGGTCAGGGAGGAACGATGCTGGCTCATACGGCGCTCAAGCAGATCGCCACCCATCACGCCGTGACGCCGGCTCAAGTAGCACTGGCATGGATTCTGCGACAAAGAGACGTGATCGCCATCCCCAAGGCGGTCAGACCTGAACATGTGCAACTGAATGCGCAGGCCGCGCAATTGCGGCTCGAAGACGAGGACCTGAAGGCGCTGGACCACGCGTTTCACGCGCCACAACGCAAGCACCGGTTGGCCATGGTCTAAGCCATCGCGGTACTGTCAGAGGGCTTCTGCATGAGAAGCACTGATCAGCTCGACGACTTCAATTTGCCACGCTTTGTGCAAGCGCAAGACCCGGTGTTCGAGTGGGTCCAGGAAGAGTTGAAAGCCGGCCGCAAGCGCCGGCACTGGATGTGGTTCGTCTTTCCGCAATTCGCCGGACTGGGCGGTAGCGAGATGTCCCGACATTATGCAATCCGTTCCCGCGAAGAAGCCGCGGCCTACCTTGAACATCCAAAGCTGGGCGCCCGCCTGCGAACCTGCACGCAATTGGTCCTGGACAGCAAACAGCGCACGATTACCGAGATTTTCGGACATCCCGACAACCTCAAGTTTCACTCGTCGATGACCCTGTTCGCCCAGATCGCCCCCAAAGGCAGCGTGTTCCATAAGGCACTGGATCAGTATTTCCACGGCATACGGGATGACTGGACGCTGCAGCTGCTGGACTCAAAACAGGCCCAGTTGCCCACCAATCAAGGTTGAGAAGTCGTCGTCCACGAAGGGCAGAATTGCATCCGCCACCGGCTGCAATTGCCGGGTGACGTAATGGTCGTAGTCGATGGGCGCGCTGCGAATCTCCAGCGGCTCGGGCCCGGCGACGCTGATCACGTAGCTGATCCAGCCGCCGTTCTGGTATTGCCGGGGGCGGCCCTGCTGATCGTTGTAGTCATCGGCGATCCGCGCTGCGCGAACGTGGGGCGGCACGTTACGCTCATAGTCGTCCAGGGTACGGCGCAGGCGCTTGCGATAGATCAGGCGGTCGTCGAACTCGCCGGCCAGGGTTTTGCGCACGTAGTCGCGCACATAATCCTGATACGGCTGACGATGGAAAATCCGCGAGTACAGCTCCTGCTGGAATTGCCGGGCCAACGGAGACCAGTCGGTGCGCACGGTTTCCAGGCCCTTGTAGACCATTTCGTCAGTGCCATCGGCGCGGGTGACCAGCCCTGCGTAACGCTTCTTGCTGCCCTCCTCGGCGCCGCGAATGGTCGGCATCAGAAAGCGTTTGTAGTGGGTCTCGAACTGCAATTCCAGGGCACTTTCCAACCCGTATTCCTGCCGCACATGCTCACGCCACCACTGGTTGACGTGGTCCACCAGCGCGCGGCCAATCTGCGCCGCTTCTTCCTGGCCGTGGGCACGACGGAGCCAGACGAAGGTCGAGTCGGTGTCGCCGTAAATCACCGTGTGCCCCTGGGCTTCAATCAACTGCCGGGTACGCAGCATGATCTCGTGGCCACGCAAGGTGATGGACGACGCCAGTCGCGTGTCGAAGAAGCGGCAGCCGCTGGAACCGAGCACGCCATAGAAGGCGTTCATGATGATCTTCAGCGCTTGCGACAGCGGCGCGTTGTGTTCGCGCTTGGCGGTCTCGCGGCCTTCGGCCACCCGGGCGACGATCGATGGCAGGCAGTGCCGGGTCCTGGAAAAACGCGCGCCACGGAAACCCGGTACGGACTCGCTGTCATCGGGATGCTGCAAGCCTTCGATCAGCCCGACCGGGTCGATCAGGAAGGTGCGGATGATCGACGGATAGAGGCTTTTGTAGTCGAGCACCAGCACCGACTCGTACAGACCCGGTTGCGAGTCCATGACGAAGCCACCGGGGCTGGCCTGCGCAGGCTTGTTCCCTAGATTCGGCGCCACGAATCCCTGGCGGTGCATCAGCGGCATGTACAGGTGCGTGAACGCCGCCACCGAACCGCCGCTGCGGTCCGCCGGCAAACCGGTGACACTGGCGCGTTCCAGCAGGAACGTCAGCAATTCGGTCTTGGCGAAAATCCGCGTTACCAGCTCGCAGTCCTTGAGGTTGTACGTGGCGAGTGCCGGTTTGTCCTCGGCGAACATGCGATTGATTTCGTCCATGCGCTGATACGGCGTGCTGATCGCCTTGCCCTCGCCGAGCAGGGTTTGCGCGACGTTTTCCAGGCTGAACGAGGGGAAGCTCCAGGTCGCCGAGCGCAGGGACTCGATGCCGTCGATGATCAACCGGCCGGCGGCCGAGGCGAAGTAATGGTTGCGACTGCCGTGCTCGCGCCACTGCATTTCTTCACCGCCACGCCCCAGTTTCAGCGGGACGCCCAGCTGTCGGGCGTGCTGGTGCAGCACCCGCAAGTCGAACTGCACGACATTCCAGCCGATGATCGCGTCGGGGTCATGGCGGGCGAACCACTCGTTGAGCTTTTTGAGCAGCACGGTTCGCGAGTCGCAGTAGTCGAGCTGGAAATCCACCGCGCTGTCGTCGCCATTCGGCGGGCCAAGCATGTAGACCTGGCGCTCGCCGCAGCCTTCCAGGGCGATGGAATACAACTCGCCCTGAGCGGTGGTTTCGATGTCCAGGGACACCAGCCGGAGGTTGGGCCGGTAGTCGGGAGCCGGTTTCATCTGTGCGTCGAGCAGCAGACCGTCGTCGCCTGGCGTGCCGCCGAACAGGACAGGTGCGGTGATGAAGCGCTCCATCATGTAGCGTTCCGGCGGGCGCACGTCGGCCTCGAACATCTCGACGCCGGCTTTGCGCAGCGCGGTTTCCAGGCGCATCAACTGACCGTGTTGCTGGCAATACAGGCCGAGTACCGGGCGGTGCTCGAAGTCCTGAAGGGCCAATGGCTTTAGCTCGACATTTTTTTCGCCGCGCAAAACGGCTTCGGCCTGCTCGCGCTGGACAGCCGGGATGAACGCCACCGACGGTTGATGAGGCAGACGGATACGCTGGGGACCGGTGTCCGTCGCCAGCCAGAACTCGACGTGCGTACCGGCCGGGGTGTCGCGCCAATGCCGGGTCAGGACGAAACCCTGCTGTAAATCCACCACTGCAACCTCAAGATTTGATTCAGGCGGCAATTCTACGCGTCATTGCGGGGGATAGCCCCCTCTGCGAGGTGGACGCAAGCCCGCTCCCACAGGATTGAGTTCAGCCCATGGATTAGCGATAAACTTCCGGTTTACCGAAGAAAAACCGCCAAATGACGTTTTTTGCGCGTTATCTGCCGCTTTCTGCCTTGCCCTCTGCGCTCGGGTCTACGATTCTTCAAGAACAACGACAACACCTGAGAAGCCATCATGAAAACCGTCGCCCAACTGCTCAAGTTGAAAGATCAGAAAAATCAGGAAGTGCACCAGATCAAACCCGATCACATGGTGCTGGAAGCCCTGATGAAGATGGCCGAAAAGAACGTCGGCGCCTTGCTGGTGGTGGAGAATGACGAAGTGCTGGGCATCATCAGCGAGCGGGACTACGCGCGCAAACTGGTGCTGCATGGCCGTTCTTCGGTGGGCACGCCGGTTCGCGACATCATGGTGTCGCCGGTGATCACCGTGGACACCCATCAAACCGTCGATACCTGCCTGGGCATCATGTCCGACAGACGCCTGCGCCACCTGCCAGTGGTGGAAAACGGCAAGTTGATCGGCTTGCTGTCAATCGGCGACCTGGTCAAGGAAGCCATCGCCGAACAGGCTGAATTGATTCGCCAGTTGGAGCAGTACATTCGCGGCGAGTGATTCCAACACACCACATATCCCTGTGGGAGCGAACTGTGGCGAGGGGATTTATCCCCGTTCGGCTGCGAAGCAGTCGTAAAACCTATGCAAGTGGTTTACCTGAATGACGGCGGCTGCAGGTTTTGGGGCCGCTTCGCGACCCAACGGGGATAAATCCCCTCTCCACAGGTCGCTCCCACATTGGGTTGGTGGTGTTTTCAGGTTGGCCAGTGGCGGGCGAAGACGGGGGCCAGCGTGGGATGGCGGTCGATGCGTGTCAGCCAGGCATAAAAACCGGGTCGGGCATTGCGCAGATGCTCGCGACTGCCCGCCCACCGCGTCACTACCGCCGCCAGCACATCCAGTGCGCCCGGCGTCTCGTCGTCCAGGTACAACTCGCCCGAGAACTGATCGGCAAACACCTCCCAACTCCAGTGCAACCGTCGACGGGCGCCGGTCATGAGGTTTTCCATGGCCGATTGATTCGCCTCGATCAGCCAGCGCTCGGGGTAATCGATGATGCCGATGGCCGCGTAGCAATTGCTGACGATGAACGCGAGGCCGCGGATGGCCTGATCCCGCTCGGCGGGGGTTTTCGACAGCAGGTTCGACTCGGGAAACGCCAGCGCCAGATGAATCAGGATCGCCGCGCTCTCGGTGAGAATGCTGCCGTCGGGCAGTTGCAAGGTGGGAATCTGCTTGAGCGGGTTGAGTTTCTCCAGGGCTTTGGCGGCCTCTGCAGACGACTCGACGTCGATGAAGCGATAAGGGATTTCACAGAGCTCGAGGGCGGCTTCTATCGCGGCGGCGCCGGAGTTCTGGTGTCCGTAGAGCTGATACATAAGCACCCCCCTTCAAGATTGTCTCGTTGTAGCATCTGATACTGACCATGCTGGAAAATTTCTTTTTATACCACTGCATCCAAATCGCTTTCCGATGGGTAGTACCTGTAGCAGCCCTGAGGCTGCCGAGCAGATTACTCATTTACGGAGCGCTATTCATGAACGCCAGACAGCTGATTTGCCTTGCCGGTTTGTTCGTCGCAGGTTCCATGGCCTACGCCCAGCCAGGCGTGCCCGACAGCATCAAGGTCCCGGACGGGCACAAGGTCGCCCTCGAAACCACCGGTGTCGGCGAGATTACTTACGAATGCAAGATCAATCCTGCCGGCCAGACCGAATGGTTGTTTGTCGGTCCCAAAGCGGTACTCAATGATCGCAGCGGCAAACAGATCGGCACCTATTTCGGGCCGCCAGCTACCTGGCAGGCGAAAGATGGCTCGAAAGTCACCGGCACCCAGTTGGCTGTCGCGCCTTCGAGTCCGGGCAACCTGCCCTACCAACTGGTCAAGGCTAATCCGGCTGAAGGCAAAGGTGCGATGACCGGCGTCAGCTACATCCAGCGCGTCGCCCTCAAAGGTGGCGTGGCCCCGAGCACTGAATGTTCGACCGCCAACAAGGGCAAGCAAGAAGTGGTGAAGTACCAGGCGGATTACATTTTCTGGGCGGCCAACTGAAACAAGGCCTGCGGGAAATTGGTCTACGCTGCTCAGCACTGGCCCCGGTCCTGTGGCCCGGGGCTGCGACCCATTATTGACGGCTGAATACAGTGTCCTTGCCCGAAACTCTTTTCGATTACGAAGCCCACATCGCCGCCTGCGCCCGCGGTGAACGTCAGGCCCTGCGTGATTTGTATGTGCAGGAGAGTCAGCGCCTGCTGGGCGTTGCCAAACGCCTGGTGCGTGACACTGCGCTGGCGGAAGACATCGTCCACGACGCCTTCATCAAGATATGGAATGGCGCCGCGCAGTTCGATCCGGCGCGAGGCTCGGCACGGGGCTGGATGTTCAGTTTGACGCGGCATCTGGCACTGAACTTCATCCGTGACAACAGCCGCGAGATTCAAAGCGATTTCGATGAGGTGGAGGACACCGCAACACTCGATGCTGAGGCTCATTCGGGGCGCATTTATCACTGCCTGGAACAACTGGACCCTGCAAGGCGCGTCTGTATCCTGCATGCCTACGTCGACGGGTACTCTCACGCTGAAATCTCACACAAACTCGGCACCCCGCTGGGCACCGTCAAAGCCTGGATCAAGCGGAGCCTGACGGCATTGCGGGAGTGCATGGGATGATCAGCAAACCAACGAATGAAACCCCGGAAGAACTCGATGAACTGGCCAGCGAATATGTGTTGGGCACACTGTCGGCAGAGCTTCGCACTCAGGTCCGGCAGCGCCTGCGCGACGAACCTGAGCTAAGGGCCGCCGTGGATGCCTGGGAACGTCGACTGCTCGGCCTGACCGATCTGGCCGCGCCTCACCCGCCGTCACCCCACCTTTGGCAGCGTATCGAGCGCAGCGTGAATAACGTGAATCGGCCGACTTCGCCTGTCGCGGCTCAGTCTTCATCCTGGTGGAATCTGTTGCCGCTCTGGCGCGGGCTCGCCGGTGCAGGTCTGGCTGCCACGTTGCTGCTCGGCGCATTGATGCTGACGCAGACCACCGTCAAGCCGACCTACCTGGTGGTGTTGGTCGGCCCCCAGGACAAGGCACCGGGCTGGGTGATCCAGGCCAGCAACCCGCGGGAAATCCAGCTGATTCCGCTGGGCATCGTCGAGGTCCCGGCCGACAAGGCGCTGGAGTTCTGGACCAAGGCCGATGGCTGGCAAGGACCGGTGTCACTGGGGTTGGTCAAACCGGGACAGACGCTGTCCATCCCGCTCGACAAATTGCCGCCGCTGCAACCCAACCAACTGTTCGAACTGACTCTGGAAAACCCGCAGGGCTCACCGATCGGCAAGCCCACCGGACCGATCCAGTTCATCGGACGGGCAGTGAAAGTCATCTGACCGCGATCAGGCGAGCGCCGCGATCAACTCCGCCGTCGTGACAATCGAGTGGGCATAGGTCGGCCCGTTGATCTCATGGGCGGCGTGCATGGCCTCGGTACTGAAAGCGGCAGTGGCGTCGCGCACCAGCGTCACGTGATAGCCCAGTTCAGCGGCGAATCTGGCGGTGCTTTCGATGCACGTATTGGCGAGCATTCCTACCACCACGACCTTGTCGATCCCGTGTTGTTTGAGCAGGTAATCCAGATCGGTGTTGGCGAAACCACTGCCGCCCCAGTGTTCCTTGACGAGCACGTCACCGGCCGCGGGCTGAAAGTCCGGGTGCCACTCTCCGCCCCAGGTTCCGAGCGCAAACACTTGCGCACGGCTGGCACCTTGTTGATAGGGGCTCGGGTGTTTCCAGCGCGCCAGTTCATCTGGTTCGGCGCGGTGATGCGGAACGTAGAAAACCTGGATGCCGGCCTTGCGAGCGGCCGCCACCACGTTCTTCAGGTTGGCCAGCGTACCGACGCTGTCAGCCACAGGTTGAGCGCGGCCGTGGAGCTTGCCGCCTTCGCTGAGGAAGTCGTTGTAAGGATCCACCAGCAGCAGGCCGGTGTGGGCTGGAACGTAGGCACTGGCATTCATGATTGACTCCTCAAGGGCAAGGGCACGCGCCAGCTATCCAGTGTAGAAGCGCCGCTCAATCCAATCGCGACCATCCGACGACTGAACCATCACGCCCACGAGGGGGTATCGCGCGACCTATCATTGCCGTCGATGTTCACCATCACCTCAATGAAGTTCTCATAAAAAATCCGCGGCGTAAGATCGGCTCCATACCAAACAACTACACCCCGGAGCACACCATCATGAAACGCCAAATCCTTCTCAGCATCGCTTTCTCGGTTTTCGCAGTTAACGCTTTCGCCGCTTCTTCTGCTCACCCGGTTGTCGCTGAAGGCGGCTCGGATCGTCTGATTGAAAGCCGTGTGGCTGAAGGTGGTTCCGACCGCCTGATCGAAAACCGCGTCGCTGAAGGTGGTTCGGATCGTCTGATCGAGAATCGCGTTGCTGAAGGTGGCTCGGATCGTCTGATCGAGAATCGCGTCGCTGAAGGTGGTTCCGACCGTCTGATCGAAAACCGCGTTGCTGAAGGTGGTTCCGACCGTCTGATCGAAAACCGCGTTGCTGAAGGTGGTTCCGACCGTCTGATCGAAAACCGCGTTGCTGAAGGTGGCTCTGACCGCCTGATCGAAAGCCGCGCTGCATAAATGATTGGTTTCACCGCAGTACTCGACGAAAAACCCGGCCTTATCAGCCGGGTTTTTTTACGCCTGTTTTTTGCGACCGATCACTTGCCCACCCGCGTCATGCATCGCTGATAACGCTCATCGACCCGCTTGGCAAACCACGCTGTCGTGAGTTTGCGGGTGATTTTCGGGCTTTGCAGCACGATTCCCGGCAACACCGCCCTAGGTAACCGGCGACCTTGCGCCTTCTCGGCCAGGTCGAACACCCGCGAATAGAGCTGGGTATCTTCGAACTGGAGGTTTTTGCCCTCCTCCAATTGATCCCGAATGGTCGTGTTGCGCATGCCCAGTTGTTTGCCCAACGTACGCACTGCCAACTCCGTAGTGCCCGGCATGATCGCGTCGTAACGCACCAGGTCCCCATCCAGCGCCAAAGGGATACCTGTTGCACGACTCACCGCGTTCTGAAACGCCGCATTGCGGCTGGCGTACCAGCCGGCATTGAAATCGGCGAAGCGATACAGCGGTTGCTTGTAGCTCACGGGGTACCCGAGCAAGTGAGCAATGCCGAAGTACATGCCGCCGCGACGGCTGAACACTTCACGACGGATCGAGCCGTCCACCGGATACGGATAATCCCGCGCCTGCTGCTCGGCAAAATCGATGCTGACCTGCATCGGCCCACCGGTGTGCACCGGGTTGAGCCCTGCAAACAAGGTTCGCCCCATGGGCACAATGCCGATGAAGTCATCGAAAATCGCGCTGAGCTCTTTTTCGCTGCGCGCCGCATTCAACCGGTCGCTGTAGCTTTTACCGTTGGATGAACTGACCTGCAGTGCACCGCTGACCAGCAGGCTGGGGATATGCACTTTGGCGGCACGACGGTCGATCTCTTCGCGGGCAATCTTGCCCAGGCCCGGCACGGGTGGGTCGACCTGAAAGGTCGATTCTTGCTCGGTGACCGCGAGTACCGAACACAGGTTTTGCGTGGACGGATAGATGTTCTGCGCGGCGAAAGCAGCGTAGATGTCCGTGGCCCAGCCTTGGCGGTCGACGGTTTTCGCCGGCAGCAGGCGCACGATCTCGGCCTTGACCTCGGCGGGTTTTCGGGCCGGCAACTCCTGAGTGCGCTGGGTGCCGCAACCGGCCAGCACCAGCAATGCAGCGACGCTCATGATCAATCGATTGGCTTGCATGGTGCTCCATCAACGCTGCTGAACCGGGTTAACCATACGATCAAAGGCATGGCGCAGGCTATGACTCCTGCCGCAACGCCCCGTTCCCCTTGCCCGGCATCTCCCCGCCACTTCACGGTTGCGGGGCCTTTTTCCGTTGGGCGGCCGGCCTTTTCATATGCCCGTGCTAGACCATACTGGAGCCACACACCGAGGAGGACAGGCTCATGAACCGTAGTGACGTACTGATCGTCGGCGCTGGCCCGACCGGGCTGGTACTGGCGCTGTGGCTGAGCAAACTGGGAATTCGGGTACGGATTATCGACAAGACGTCGGCCCCCGGCACCACGTCGCGGGCGCTGGCGGTCCAGGCGCGGACGCTGGAGCTTTATCGCCAGCTCGACCTCAGCAATGCCGTGGTACAGAAAGGTCATCGAGTGGACGCGGCGAATTTCTGGGTCAAGGGCGAGCCCGTGGCGCGCCTGCCATTGACCGGTATCGGCGAGGGGCTGACGCCTTACGCGTTTCTCGAGATGTTCCCTCAGGACGAACACGAACAGTTGCTGATTGAACGCCTCGAAGGGTTCGGCATCAAGGTCGAGCGCAACACCGAACTGGAAAATTTTGAAGAAACCGGCGATGGCATCAGCGCAAGGCTGCGTTTGCCCGATGGCCAGCAGGAAATCTGCCAGGCGTGTTATCTGGCGGGATGCGACGGCGCCCGGTCGATCGTGCGCAAAACCCTGGACACCGGTTTTCCCGGCGGCACCTACCAGCAGATTTTCTACGTGGCCGACGTCCAGGCTCGCGGGCCGACGTTCAACGGTGAACTGCACCTGGACCTGGATGAAGCGGACTTTCTCGCGGTGTTTCCGTTAGCCGGTGAAGGCCGCGCCCGCTTGATCGGCACCGTGCGCGACGAGCGCGCCGACCGTGCTGAGACCCTGCAATTTGAGGACGTCAGCAGCCGGGCCATCGAGCATATGAAGGTGCAGATTGATCAGGTGAACTGGTTCTCGACTTATCGGGTGCATCACCGCGTGGCGGATCACTTTCGCAACGGTCGCGCCTTTCTATTGGGCGACGCGGCCCACGTCCACAGCCCGGCGGGTGGCCAGGGCATGAACACCGGGATCGGCGATGCCATCAACCTGGCCTGGAAACTCGCGGCCGTCTTAAGCGGCGGCGCCACGGCCACGCTGCTCGACTCCTACGAAACCGAACGCATCGCTTTTGCCCGAAAACTGGTGGCCACCACCGACCGGGTGTTCACCTTCGTCACCGCCGAAGGGCGCCTGGCCGATTTGCTGCGCACCCGCCTGGCGCCGTTCCTGATCCCGAAAATGGCCTCATTCGAGACCTCCCGCGAGTTTCTGTTTCGCACCGTGTCGCAGATCACCCTGAACTATCGTGGGACAGCCTTGAGCACGGGTGTCTCCGGCCATGTTCATGGCGGCGATCGCCTGCCCTGGGCGCACGACGGTGAGGGGGACAATTTCGAATCATTGAAGTGCCTGACCTGGCAAGTGCATGTGTATGGCGACACCAGCGACGAAATGATCGCCTGGTGCCACGAGCATCACGTGCCGTTGCACGTGTTCGACTGGCGGCCGGCGTTTGAAGCAGCGGGGTTGGGGCGTAACGGGTTTTACCTGCTGCGGCCGGATACGTATGTGGCGATTGCCGACAACTCGGCCGATCCCAAGGTGATTGAGCGCTACTTCAAGGAGCACGGAATCCGGCCGTTTATTGGCAGCCCCTGAAGACACCCAAAATCCCTGTGGGAGCGGGCTTTTGTGGCGAGGGGGCTTGCCCCCGTTGGGTCGCGAAGCGGCCCCAATATCTGAGCTCGGGCCAAATTTGACACACCGCGCTTTCAGGTTATGGGACTGCTACGCAGTCCAACGGGGGCAAGCCCCCTCGCCACAAAGGCCCGCTCCCACAGGGATGAGTGCTAGCCGTTAGATCCCGGCCAGCGCCAGGTCCATCGCGAAGTAGGTGAAGATCAGGTCCGCCCCCGCACGCTTGATCGCCCCAAGGCTTTCACGCACCACGCGATCCTCATCAATCGCCCCGGCCTGTGCGGCGAACTTGATCATCGCGTACTCGCCGCTGACCTGATACGCCGACAGCGGCAAACGCGAAACTTCGCGAATGTCGCGGATGATGTCCAGGTACGCGCCGGCCGGCTTGACCATCAACGCATCGGCGCCTTCCTGCTCGTCCATCAGCGACTCGCGCACCGCTTCGCGGCGGTTCATCGGGTTCATCTGGTAGCTTTTGCGGTCGCCTTTGAGCGCGCTGCCGCCGGCTTCGCGGAACGGGCCGTAAAGCGCGGACGCGAACTTGGTCGAATAGGCCATGATCGCAGTCTGGGTGAAACCGGCTGCGTCGAGTGCCCGGCGAATGGCCTGGACCTGCCCGTCCATGGCCGCTGACGGAGCAATCACATCAGCCCCCGCCCGGGCTGCCGCCACGGCTTGTTTGCCGAGGTTGATCAGGGTCTGGTCGTTGTCGACTTCGTGGTTGTGCATCACGCCACAATGGCCGTGATCGGTGTATTCGCAAAAGCAGGTGTCGGACATCACGATCATCTCCGGCACCGAATCCTTGGCAATACGGGACATGCGCGACACCAGGCCGTTGTCGTTCCAGGTATCACTGCCGCTGCTGTCCAGATGATGGGACACGCCGAACGTCATCACCGACTTGATCCCGGCGCGGGCGTAGCGTTCGATCTCGCCAGCCAGTTTCGACTCCGGAATGCGCATCACGCCCGGCATGCTCTTGATCGGCACGAAATCATCGATTTCTTCCTCGACGAAAATCGGCAGCACCAGGTCGTTCAGGCTGAACTCGGTTTCCTGGAACAAGCTGCGCAGGCTCGCATTGCGGCGCAAACGGCGTGGACGTGCTTCGGGGAACTGGCTGGACATGAGGGGTTCCTGAAAAACCGAGGGCAAGACGAAAGTCGTAGGGGGCGAAGCTTATGCCCTGCGAGGCGCAGGGCACAAACCTCAGGCGCAAAACACACCGTTACCGGTTCGGCAACAATCGCGCGTCCAGTACAAAACCCTGTGGGAGCGGGCAAGCCCGCTCCCACAGGGTTAAGGGTTAAAGCGTCAATGTGCCGCTTATGCAGGTCACCACAGACCCGCCAATCCAGATCTCATCCCCCACCTGCTCCACTTGAATGCGCCCCGCGCGCCCCATGGTCAGGCCCTGGCTGACCACGTAAGACGCCGGCGCCAGGCCTTCAGCAAGCAACCACTGCGCAATCCCGGCGTTCAGGCTTCCGGTGGCCGGGTCTTCCGGCATGCCGTCGCCGGAGATGAAGGCGCGCACTTCAAACTGCGCGTTATCGCCATCGCGCTCGGGGTGCCACGGCGCAATCACGCCGACGGCCAGGCCGAGCATTTGTGAATGATCCGGTTGCAAATCCAGGACCTGCCGGCGATCCTCGACCATCACCGCCAACCAGCCGGCTCCGTTATCGACCCACTGAGCCCGGACAATCGCACCCGGCTCCAACCGCAGCCCACGGCGCACGCGCTCGACCACGTCGGCGTCCACCGGCCCGGTCCTGATCAGTGGCGGCGCAAGAAAGGCCAGCTCCGCGCCTTGCCTGCGGACCCGCACCAGACCGACGCCGCACTCCTGAATGATCTCGTCGCCCTTGGGCACGCCACCGGCTTCAAGCCATGCGTGGCAGGTGCCGAGCGTCGGGTGACCGGCAAACGGCAACTCGTTCAGGGTGGTGAAGATCCGTACCCGATAGTCCGCGCGAGGGTCGCGCGGTTCGAGGATGAACGTGGTTTCGCTGAGGTTGGTCCAGGTCGCGAACGCCGCCATGCGTTCATCACTGAGCCTGTCTGCGCCAAATACGACCGCCAACGGATTGCCCTTGAGCGCAACCCGGCTGAAGACATCCACTTGCTTGAAATCGTATGAGCTCATTGCCTGCCTTGGTCTTGAGAAAGTCGAAGAGGTTTACTTGGGAATTTCCAGCCCTCGGATCACCGCCGGCCGCGCCAGGAAACGCTCCAGTACGCGTGTGACATTGGGGAAATCCTTGATGCCCACCAGATCGCCGGCTTCATAGAAGCCGATCAGGTTGCGCACCCACGGAAAGGTCGCGATGTCGGCGATGGTGTAGCGTTCGCCCATGATCCAGTCGCGTCCGTCCAGACGGCCATCCAGCACTTTGAGCAGGCGCTTGCTTTCGTCGACGTAACGGTCACGCGGACGCTTGTCTTCGTAGTCCTTGCCGGCGAATTTGTTGAAGAAACCGAGTTGGCCGAACATCGGCCCGATGCCGCCCATCTGGAACATCAACCACTGGATCGTCTCGTAACGCGCCGCCGATTCCTGCGCCAGCAACTGGCCGCTCTTGTCGGCGAGGTAAATCAGGATCGCGCCGGATTCGAACAACGACAGGGGTTTGTCATCGGGACCGTGGGGGTCGAGGATCGCCGGGATCTTGTTGTTGGGGTTCAGCGACAGAAACGCAGGGGACATTTGATCGTTGGTGTCGAAGCCCACGCGATGGGGCTCGTAAGGCAGACCAATCTCTTCGAGCATGATCGACACCTTGACGCCGTTGGGGGTCGGCAAGGAGTACAGCTGGATCCAGTCTGGGTATTGAGCCGGCCATTTGTGGGTAATCGGGAACGCGGACAGATCGGTCATGGGAGCATCCACAGGGAAAAGTAGCGCTGATCATAATGGAGGAGCCGGCTTTTTTCGTATCAATCTTGCTGATGAACAAGATCAAAACATTGCAGTCTTTCTTCGGCGCCTCTACGTGTACCGTGTCCATAAATCCGCAACATCCTGTCGATAACCTCTGATCCAACCCATGCAAGGTAACCGGTACATTGCGGTGCACTCGCCGGAATCGAACCAAATGGGCTTCAGAGGACTCTGAGAACTGCCCTTTCGGAAACGGACCGGCCCAACGACATGGAAAACACCCGATGCGGGGAGCTCGTGGTGTAAAGGTTTGTCAGCCTTAACCGAATAAGCTGAAGATCACCTATTCAAATGATGAACCTTTTGAAATTTGCCAATCGCTTCAAGCAACGTGCGTATGTCGTCCTGCCCTCCCTGCTGGCGGTGAGCGCGTTGTTCCTTTCCCTGGAGTCCAGCGAGAGCCGCGCCCAACCGGCAGACGGCACCCAGACCCTGGTGTTCCTGCGTCACGCGGAAAAACCCGAAGGCGGCCTGGGCCAGCTCAATTGCCAGGGCTTGAACCGCGCCATCGATCTGGCCACCTTGCTGCCGGAAAAATTCGGCAAGGCCAATTATGTCTTTGCCGCCAACCCGACCCGCAATGTCGAGGAAGGCGAACTGGACAATTCCTACAGCTACATCCGCCCGCTGATGACCATCAGCCCCAGCGCGATCAAGCTCGGCTTGCCAGTGAACATCAACTTTTCGGCCAACGACACCAGCGACCTGGCGGACGAATTACTCCACGACAAGTATCACAACTCGGTCATCTACACGGCCTGGTCCCACGGTTACCTGCCCGAGCTGATCAACAAGGTCGCGGGCGACGCGGTCGGCAAGAAACAGAAGATCACTGAAGACTGGGAATCCAGCGACTACGACTCGCTGTTTGTGCTTACGCTGACGTGGCACAACGGCAAGGCGAGTCTGCAGAGCCACAGTTATAAGCAAGGGCTGGATAATGGACGGGAGACGTGTCCGACTTAAGCTGTCGGGCCCCTTCCCGGCATTAAAGTTTATAGCGCCTGTTTGGGCCTCATCGCGGGCAAGCCCGCTCCCACAGGGATCCGTGGTGAACACAAACCCTGTGGGAGCGGGCTTGCCCGCGATGAGGCCGGCAAAAACAACGTTATCCTCGCTGGATAGCACGCTCGCGCAGGTACTCAAGAACCGCGCCCTTCTCCCCGACAAACTCAATCCGCGCGCCCTTCTTCTCCCGCTGAAACGCATACATCGGATCGTAATACTCACGCAGCAACCCTTCGATCCAGCCCCGGTGCAAATCCACCACCCCGCTATTCGCCTGCTCCGCCAGCGCGTCTTCCATCAAGATCAACATCCGCCGATGCCGTTCACCGCCCAGACGCTTCTGCACGTTGTTCAGGCTCTCCAGCAGACGCTCGGAAAACAGCGCAAAACCCTCATCGCCATGCACGCTGATGAATTCGGCACACAGGTCCACGACGTAATCGCGCAAGATCCGTTCGACCCGCCCTTGCAGACTGTCTTCCAGCCAGACCATCGGGAACTGCTGCATGCCTTGAAACAGCGGCAACGGCAACGCGCAGCTTCCGATCGCGCGGCTTTCGTCTTCCAGCACAAACTGCTCGATGCCATGGGCGCGCTTCTTCAGCACGTCCACCGCCAGGCGGTTTTCAAAGTCGATATTGGAGGGTTGGCCGGTGGCACGTTTGCCGAAGCTGGAACCGCGGTGATTGGCGTGACCTTCGAGATCGAGGCCGTTGCGCAGCTGCGTGAGCACCTCGGTCTTGCCGGTGCCGGTCATGCCACCCAGCAACACGAAATCGCACTGAGCAACGGCTTGATCGATCGTGTCCAGCAGGAAGCTGCGCATCGCCTTGTAGCCGCCACCGACGCGTGGATAGTCGATGCCGGCCTCGTCCTTGAGCCACTGCTGGACGATCTGCGAACGCAAGCCGCCGCGAAAACAATACAGATAACCCTCAGGATGCGCCCGGGCAAAATCGGCCCAGGCCTGGATCCGTTCTGCCTTGATCTCGCCGGACACCAGTTGATGCCCCAGGGTGATCGCCGCTTGCTGGCCGTGTTGTTTGTAGCAGGTGCCGATCCGTTGCCGCTCGTGGTCATTCATCAGCGGCAGATTGACCACACCGGGGAATGCACCCTTGTGGAATTCGACCGGCGCGCGGGTATCCATCATCGGCCGGTCGTTGAGGAAGATGTCGCGGTAATCGGTGAAGTCGATTGACATCAATACACCTCGACCGCGTTGGTCTGTCGCTCAACCAGCTCACCGATCGGCTCAAGGGACAGGCCCAGTTCGCTGGCCACTTTGAGGAACTGTTCGTTGCCTTCCGGCGTGACCGCAACCAGCAGGCCACCGCTGGTCTGCGGATCGCACAGCACCCGTTTATGCAGTTCCTGCACGCGCCCGACCTTGCTGGCGTAGCTGTCGAAATTACGCAAGGTGCCGCCCGGTACGCAGCCCAGATCGAGGTAATACTCGACCCCCGGCAGACGCGGCACACGGTTGTATTCGATGCGCGCGGTGACGTTGCTGCCATCGGCCATTTCCACCAGATGACCCAGTAAACCGAAGCCAGTGACGTCGGTCATTGCGGTTACGCCGTCGAGCTTGCCGAAGCGGCTGCCGGGTTTGTTCAGGGTGCACATCCAGTCGCGGGCCAGGCCGATGTCGGTCGTGCGCAACTTGCCCTTCTTCTCGGCGGTGGTGAGGATGCCGATGCCCAACGGTTTGGTCAGATAGAGCAGGCAGCCGGCGGTGGCAGTGTCGTTGCGCTTCATGTGGCGTTTTTGCACAAGCCCGGTCACCGCCAGGCCGAAAATAGGCTCCGGCGCGTCGATGGAATGCCCACCGGCCAACGGAATACCCGCCTCGTCACACACCGAGCGACCGCCGCGAATCACTTCCCGGGCAATCTCCGGCGCCAGCACATTCACCGGCCAGCCGAGGATCGCAATCGCCATCAACGGATCACCGCCCATGGCGTAGATATCGCTGATGGCATTGGTGGCGGCGATGCGGCCGAAATCGAACGGGTCATCGACGATCGGCATGAAGAAGTCGGTGGTCGAGACCACGCCGCGTTCGTCGTCGATCGCATACACCGCCGCGTCATCGCGCGAAGCGTTGCCGACCCAGAGTTTGGGGTCCAGATTCTGCGCCCCGCTGCCGGCCAGAATCACCTCCAGCACCTGCGGCGAAATCTTGCAGCCACAGCCTGCGCCGTGGCTGTATTGAGTCAGACGAATCGGCTCGCTCATGGGGGAATAACCTCGTGAAGACAATGGGGGCGAGTCTAGCATTGGCGGCCAATCCAAGGCGCAACACCACACGCTTTGTAGCAGCTACCCACGTACCTGACCAAAACGACAATAAAAACTCTGAATTCATCTATTTTTCATGGAATTGAAATAATTGGCATCTCTTGTGCAAACGTTTGCGAGTCGCTGATACAGACGTTTTCGCGACATTACTGCGCAAGCCCGAAGAATCGGGCCTTCGATCCGCACGAAAAGGGACTTTTAATGCACCGCACGTCCAGCCGCGTGACTTGCTCGCGCACCTTTGCTGTTTCCTTGCTGTTGGCCAGCGTTACAGGACTACTCAGCAGCACCGTTTTGGCGCAACCGGCCCCCGCCGAAGAATCCGCCCAGGGCGAAACCCTCAGCCCCGAAGCCAGCCCGCCGAAAAAAGGCGTCTACCTGTCGGACTGGTTCAACCAGGACTTGACCGTCATCGGCAGCAAAGACATCAGTTTCGGCCCGCAACCGGCCGACGACATTTACCTGGAGTACGAGTACTTCGGGCGCAAGGGGCCGTTCGAGTTGTACGGCTACATCGACATCCCGAAGATCTTCGACATCGGCAACAGTCATGACAAAGGCGCATGGGACCACGGTTCACCTGTGTTCATGGAGCACGAACCGCGCATCTCCATCGACTACCTCGCCGGCCGCAGCCTGGCCATTGGGCCGTTCAAGGAATGGTAGGAGTGCAAAGGTTTATCACTCATGGACGGACAAGCGTGAAACACCGTGCCTGCAAGGGTTTACTCGCATCAGTGCCATGTCCACGATTTGCCACGACGCCTCAGGTCTTAAAAAAGCCGGGGGCCCCACTCCCATCACTTCCTGTTTGGAAGACACTGATCAACGCATCGGCGTCATAAATACGTACCTCAGCCTTTTCTGATCTTTCTGATCCAGCCTAGGCAGTCATCCTCAATTTCGGAAAGCGGATCGAGGCGAAGGTCTTAGGATCGAGCGGTGCAGCCTATATGCCGGCTTCCGTAGATTTTTTGTTCTTTTCGGTTGCAATGTTGAAAACGCGCAATGCTGGTCGCTCAGCCAATACGGAGCCTGAAACCGAGCGACCCATTCAAGATTGCTTTGAAAGGAGCTTACGGGGTAAACGATTCCGTATTTTCAGCGAAATTATCAGTGCTATCGAGTAAGAAAAAAACCAAGCAAAAGGTAAAAACATAATCTGTAAACCCAAAAGCCCCTTGTAGGTGCTTTCGATTACACCTTCTCAGAGCTGATAGCCCGCCAGACTTTCGTCCAAAACCCCGCCTGGGCATTCTCCAATTCGCCCTTCAAGCTTTTGATCTCATTGACCCTGCTCGTATATGCCGTCTTGTATTCCCCCAGCTCGACGTTTAGTTGTTGCACGGTTTGCGTCAGACCATCATTTGAAACCGCCAAAGCCGCCATGTCCTTTGCCAGCAAATCTTTTGCTTCAGCAATATTGTCTCGCTGCCTGGAAACATCAGCAGCAAGAGATTCTGCCTCTCGGTACTTCCTGGCAACTTCCAGCATGTCATGTCTGTTTTTCTCTGCCTGCTCCAATCGATTCTTTTCAGTTTGCCTAACATAATCCTGATGAAACTCAATACTCACTGGGTTAGAGAGGACTCTGCAAAACAACTGGGTTGAAGCGATGTCGTTAATTTTCTGATATCCCCGCTCAATGCTTCCCTCAATGTCATTTTTATCAATATAGGTCTCAATATTAATGCTTTTGGCAATCTTGATTTCGATAATGGGGATCCCGTGGTCACGGAAATCGACGATCTTTTGCATGCTGCACGAATTGGAGTAGCGGATCTCAATCGCCAGCTTGCCGCCTGTAGTGGTCTAATGAAACCGGACACCCATTTAGGCGAGAATGCTCGCCAGATCGAGGTGTCAGATGACCAAACAACGCCGCTCCTTTACTCCTGAATTCAAGCGCGAGGCTGCCGACCTTGTGCTCAAACAAAACTACAGCTACATCGAAGCCAGCCGTTCACTCGGCATTGGTGAATCGGCATTACGCCGCTGGGTTGACCAGATTCAGAAAGAACATAAAGGCGTCACCCCGCAGAGCAAGGCACTGACTCCGGAACAGCAAAAAATTCAGGAGCTGGAAGCCCGGATTGCTCGGCTTGAGCGAGAGAAATCAATACTAAAAAAGGCTACCGCGCTCTTGATGTCGGAAGATCACGAGCGTTCGCGCTGATTGACCAGTTGAGGGCACATGAGCCGGTTGATTGGCTGTGCAAGGTGTTTGATGTCACTCGCTCGTGTTACTACGCCCAGCGCCTGCGGCGCCGCACGCCGGATGTTGAACGGCTTCGATTGCGTAGTCGCGTAAGTGAGCTGTTCTCGCAAAGTCGCAGCTCTGCGGGCAGTCGCAGCATCCTGTCACTGATGCGTGAAGACGGTGAGCAACTCGGTCGATTCAAAGTGCGTAGCTTGATGCGCGAGCTTGATTTAGTCAGCAAACAACCCGGCTCCCATGCCTACAAACGAGCAACAGTTGAAAGACTGGATATCCCGAACACATTGAACCGCGAGTTCGACGTGCCTGCGCCCAATCAAGTCTGGTGCGGCGATATCACCTACATTTGGGCGCAAGGAAAGTGGCATTACCTGGCTGTCGTCCTGGATCTTTGTACGCGTCGGATCGTGGGCTGGGCGCTGTCGGAAAAGCCAGACGCTGAGCTGGTGATCAAAGCGCTGGATATGGCTTACGAGCAGCGTGGCAGGCCTTCGGATCTGCTATTCCACTCAGACCAGGGATCGCAATATGCAAGCCGACTCTTTCGCCAGCGGTTGTGGCGATACCGCATGCGCCAAAGCATGAGTCGACGAGGAAACTGCTGGGATAACGCACCGATGGAGCGCGTATTTCGCAGCTTGAAAACAGAATGGATACCGACCGTGGGCTATCGAACTGCGCAGGAAGCACAGCGCGATATCAGCCATTTTTTGATGCATCGCTACAACTGGATTCGGCCTCATCAATTCAACGATGGGTTGGCTCCAGCGCGGGCCGAGGAAAAACTTAACGTCGTGTCCGGGATTAGTTGACCACTACAGTCCCACCTCTGGTAGAAGGGGTTATCAGAGGTGAACTCGCCATATAGATCCGGAACGTAGACATTGCCGTTCCCGAATCGCAGCCGGGTTTCCTCTGCTACAAGGCGTGTGAACGTGAATGGGACGACCTCATCACCAATCTTGAAATTGATCGTTTGAAGCTGGGAGAGGATGGCTATCAGATAGGCGTGTGGAAGGGATTCTCCGTCGCTATCATCAGATCGAGTAGCCTGAACATCGACGCTCTTGTACCGAAAATACCCATTCTTGACGGCGACCATCTCACGGCGCTTCTCTACGCGGGAATGGGTACTGAAGAAGGTAAGCGCGCTGAATTCGGCAGGGTTCAGGCGGCGCATCTTGAGGACTTGCCAAATGAAGAACAGCTTGTACCGACCGTCCTCCCGATTGATGAAGCCGTTAGCACCCTTCGCACACGCCCAAATCTTCATGCCTACCCCTACAATGAAACGCTCTATATCGAACCATACTGCCGGCAGCCGTTAGCTACGGGCTAGCTGAAAAGCCCACCTAACGTAATGCAAGCCATAGGCTATCATCAAGGAATACTGCACCTGTAAGCACTCAACGAAAACCCGTACAGCTTGAAAACAAGGAATGTGTAATGAGCACGGTTTATCCCATTGAAGAAGCTGTTCCGCTGCCACCTGATGATGGCGAGAAAAAATCGGAGAAGAAGGTTTTAACCAAGGACGAAAAAATTGAGAAGGAGAAAAAAGAGCTTCTATCTTCGGTAGCTGCCGCTGATTTTTCTTCCTTGAAGCCTAGAGTTGCATACGTACTCAACCTTTATCCTCACACTCGAAACAGCGATATTTCACTTTCATTGAAATACTGGGAAATATTCCAACCAGACCTGTACAAAGAAAGCGGGATTCAACCGAAAGATCTTTTCAAGCTGGAACGGCTTCATTACATAGTCCGTGCCCGCGCTAAAATACAAAACGAGTACGAGCTATTTTTAGCAGACAGTGAAATCAAGAAAGGCCGCAGAAGAAATGAAGAGAAAATGGAAGGGGCAGTCATTGATGACTCCCCACCCGTCAAGAAGGTGCATATATTTTCAGATGAAACAGGGAAAACGCACAAATTCGTAATTGTCGCATCCGTTTGGGTTCTCAATGGCAGAGCGGTATTCGCCATCAGCAAAGCCATAAGCGAATGGAAAGCTAAATCCATATGGAAAAATAGAGAAGTTCATTTTACAAAATTTGGTAAAAGCGATTACGAAACCCTTAAATCATACCTTGGAATAATTGTAGAAAATCGTGAGTATCTGGGATTTAAATATATAGCAGTCGAGCGAGCAAAAACCAATCGTCCAATTGAAGAAACAATTCTCAAGCTGCATGAGCTGATGCTTGCGCGTGGTGCTGCTCATGAGCTAGAAAGTGGAAGGATAGATCTACCCAGAGAGATGGAAGTAACTGTGGATGAAGAGCAATCGCTGGACTCCTTTGTTATTTCTGACCTAAGAGACCGTGTAGGGGAAACCTTCAAAAAACGGTATGAGGATAAGCTGCGACTGACCTCGTTACAGACCGCCTCGTCAAAAAATAGCGCTCTGATCCAATTGTCAGATGTGATCGCTGGAGCGATAGGTCGAATTCTTAACCATGACGGGGAACGTAATTTTAAAGACGACATGGCTGACCTCGTTATCCAGATGCTGGATCTAAAAATTGAAGAAGGCGACATTGACGGACTCGATTCAGCGGCGCGGTTCAACGTCTAAGGCTGAACGTTGAAAGATTGATTTCGATACGGCCCGCACTTCTCATACGCATCGAGCCATCATTAGGCCATCCGTGTAGAATGAGCTGAAACAGCCTTTCGCGCATGTCCTGGATGTGCCTGAGGGCCAACGACCTTCCGTGATGGAATACGAGATGCAGCAAGCAAACTTTCAGGTTGACTCCCGACTGGCAACGTTGCTCAGCCAAGACTACTCGACGACAGAAAAAGCTCTTAAAGAGCTGGTTGATAACGCATGGGATGCAGATGCTGAAGAGGTGGTGATAGAACTGCCTGAGCCATTGACTGATGGTCCGATAGTCGTGAGTGACAATGGCAACGGGATGACGCGTCAGGAGCTTGAGTCTCACTATTTGAAAATCGCGTCTGATCGGCGGATGCGGAATGATGGACGCACATCAAAAAAGCGGCGCCCGATCAAAGGTAAGAAAGGGATCGGAAAGTTCGCCGGGCTCATGTCCGCTTCGGTAATGTGCCTCACAACAAAGGCTCGTGGCCAGCAGATTTCGTTCACGCTCGGCATTCAGGATCTTGAGTCGGCGTCTGATATCGAGCACTTGACGTTGCCGTTAGAGGTGAGCGATTGCAGCTCCGAAGACCACGGAACCTGCGTGACACTGACGCATCTTCGCCAGGGGCTTCGTTACCCAAGTGCTGACCGCCTGCGCCAAGAGCTGATCATGGAGTACGGTCGACAAAAGGACTTCAAGATCATCATCAATGGCAAACCCCTGGGTATTGATGACCTTGAGGGCGAATTTGCTGAGGTGCGGGGCACATTTCCCCATGCAGGAGAGGTGATTCTTCGTTTCGCGATCAGCAAAAAGAAAAGTGGCCTGAGACGCCCCGGCATTAATCTGATGGTGGAAGGAAAAGCGGTCGGCAAGCCTGGTTCTTTTGGCCTGGAGAATAACGATGAGATTCCTGCTCGCCTGTTAAAGAAGCTGTATGGCGAGGTCGAGGCCGACGGGCTGATCGATTATGTGACAGCAGGTTGGGACTCGGTAATCGAAAACAGTGAGGCCTACCTACAGATCGTCGCCTTCGTACAACAGAATTTGGTTGAGGCTTTCCGCGCCACGCACGGCATGGAAATGCGGATGGCGCACGCTCGCTTGCAAAAAGCAGTCTCCGGCCGATTGGAAAAGCTGCCGCAGCACAAGCGCGAGTTCGCGGATCGAGCAATCAAAAAAGTTTTGAAGAAGTATTACGACGAACCTGCCCACAAGGTACAGGCTCTGGCATTTGTCGTTCTTGAGGCCGTAGAGCGTACCGAATACCGCTCTATCGTCGAGCACCTCGCTGAAGCAAATCGCGGTGATATCGTGAACCTTGCTGATGCACTGGAGAGTTTTGGTCTTGCAGACATGGCCGTTCTAGTCGATCAAGCCAAGGCCAGATTGCAGTTCTTGGACGACTTGGAACGCCTAGTCCGAAATGAAGCCTGCCTTGAGTCGACGGTACACAAAGCTATAGAAGTGAACCTTTGGATTTTGGGCGCTGCGTTCACAATCTTCAGCTCCAATATCACGTTGAAACGGCAGATCGAAGAGCTACTGGATCAGAAGTATTCTGGGGCACAAGGCACGACTCGTCCGGACTTATTGCTGAATGAAAGCCTGCTTGGGGAGTTCTTGCTGATCGAGTTTAAGCGTCCTTCCCACTCTCTGAGCTATATGGACTACCAGCAAGCAACTAGGTATCGGAATGAGCTTTCCGGATATACCGGTAAGCCAATAAAAATTCTAGTAATAGGAGGACGGATTGATGGCTTCCCCTCCCGAGAACTTGAACCAGGTGTCAGCTGCCTATTGTTTACAGACATTATTTCCACAGCACGTCGACAAATTGAATGGCAGCTTCAACGTGCACCGACCTTCCCTGGAGCGACGCTGGTGTAGGTCGTCCATAGGGGGCTTGGTACATCTGGATCTCAACAGCTACGGAACTGAGCTGTTGCCGCTTGCCCGGCAACAGCTATCGCTCCATCGGACGCTTGCTTGATTGACGCACAGCGGGTAAGCGTGAAATTACGGCCCCTCTTACTCTTTCTAACGACCAAAGGACTTGACTGATTAGATTAGACACCTAGGTGCTCTCGCCCTTCTCAGGGCATTGATTTATGAAAGACTTTTCGAGCCTTGAAATAGTCCTTCATCGCGAGATAGGAAATCGTCATTCCCGTATCTGACTGACGGCGTTCGGTGCAAAACTGAGTGGGCAAGCGAACTTTCCGCATGGATTTGGTTGCTCGTCAGCTTCGAGACATCCTTTAGTATCCGGGCTCTTGGCCGACTTAGTGTAACCGTCCGGCCAAGTCATCTACCCAGCCCCGCAAAGCCAAGACATGGTGTGCACTTAAATTTAAGTGGGCACCAGTTCTAGCCTTTTAAGCGGGTATTTCATGCAGCCAACACGCCGTTCCTATTCCAAGTCCTTCAAGGCCCAGGTCATTCAAGAGTGTGCACAGCCCGGCGCTTCGATTGCCAGCGTCGCGCTCGGCCATAGCCTCAACGCAAACCTCGTCCACAAATGGATTCGGCTGCAAGCGCAGAAAAGCCCGGCGCTCCCACCTGCATTTATTCCGTTAGCCATGCCGCTGGCCGGGGCAAACTCCCATCCAGCATCATCGAATATCTGCGTTGAAATACAGCACCCGCGCGGCACCATCAAAGTGAACTGGCCAACTGAAAGTGCTGCCGCCTGTGCGACTTTTCTTCGAGACCTTTTGCGATGATTCGCATCGACTCCATCTGGCTCGCCACCGAACCGATGGACATGCGCGCAGGCACCGAAACGGCGTTAGCCAAGGTGATCGCAGTGTTCGGTGCGGCGCAGCCGCACTGCGCTTATCTGTTCGCCAACCGCCGCGCCAATCGCATGAAAGTGCTGGTGCATGACGGCTTCGGAATATGGCTGGCGGCGCGCCGGTTGAACCAAGGCAAGTTCCACTGGCCTGGCATTCGCCATGGTTCTGAGATGGAACTGGATGCCGAGCAACTTCAGGCATTGGTGCTGGGTCTGCCATGGCAACGCGCAGGTTCTGAAGGCTCGATCACACTGCTTTAACGGCTGCCATTAGCCTATCGGTCTATCGTCGCGAATTGCCTGCTCTGGCAAAATCGGCCCCATGACTTCGCTACCCAATCTCGATCACCTGCCCCCTGAACAACTGCGCGCCTTGGCGGCGCAGTTGATGCAGCGTGTCGAAACGCTCGACCACCAGGTCGACACGCTGGGCAAGACGGTAGAGACGATGGGTAAAACCGTTGAGACGATGGGCAAGAAGATCAACCGCGATCAGACGGTGATCGAGAAGCTGACCCACGAGATCGCCCAGCTCAAGCGTTTGAAGTTTGCCAAGCGCAGCGAGCAGATGAATTCTGAGCAGGCCAGTTTGCTCGATGACCTGATCGATACCGATATCGCAGCGATTGAAGCAGAGCTTCAGGCCTTGCAGACAGTGCCAGCGGCGACCGAGAAAAAGCAGAAACCCAAGCGCACTGCATTACCGGCTGAGTTTCCACGCACACTGATCCATCACGAACCGGACAACACTCACTGCCCATGCGGCTGCGCCCTCAAGCGCATCGGTGAGGACGTTAGCGAGAAGCTGGACTACATGCCCGGCGTGTTCACCGTCGAACGCCATGTCCGTGGCAAGTGGGTCTGCGATGACTGCGAAACGCTGATCCAGGCACCGGTTCCGGCGCAGGTTATTGATAAGGGCATCCCGACTGCGGGCCTACTTGCACACGTCATGATTGCCAAGTTTGCTGACCATCTGCCGCTTTACCGTCAGGAATCGATCTTCGGTCGAGCAGGCTTGGCGATTCCACGTTCAACATTGGCTCAATGGGTTGGCGTGACGGGCGTGCAGTTGCAGCCTCTGGTCGACGCGCTGCGCGACGTAGTGCTTGGGCAACAAGTCATCCACGCCGATGAAACACCGGTGCAGATGCTCATGCCGGGAACAAAGAAAACTCACCGTTCCTATGTGTGGGCCTACGCCACCAGCCAGTTCTCGGACTTGGCAGCGGTGGTTTATGACTTCAGTCCCAGCCGTGCCGGTGAGCATGCTCGCAACTTCCTGCAAGACTGGAGGGGCAAGCTGGTCTGCGACGATTTTGGCGGCTACAAGGCCAGCTTTGAACTCGGCGTGACCGAGATTGGGTGCATGGCCCATGCACGGCGCAAGTTCTTCGAACTGCACGCTACGAATAAAAGCACGCTCGCCGAGCAAGCCCTGCGCTATATCCAGTTGTTGTACGAAATCGAAAGAGAAGTCCGCGACCTGGAGCCGGATTTAAGGCGCCGAATACGGCAAGAAAAAGCCGTCCCAGTGATGAATATGCTGCATGCCTGGATGATCGCCCAGCGTGACCTCGTGCCCGAAGGCTCGGCCATCAGCAGAGCACTCGATTACAGCCTGAAACGCTGGGCAGCGCTGTCGCGCTACCTTGGTGACGGGGCCGTACCCATAGATAACAACTGGTGTGAGAACCAGATCCGCCCTTGGGCTCTTGGACGTAAAAATTGGCTCTTCGCAGGGTCGCTGCGCAGCGGAAAACGTGCGGCAGCGATCATGAGTTTGATCCAGTCTGCGCGGCTGAATGGGCATGATCCGTATGCTTACTTGAAAGATGTACTCACACGCCTGCCGACGCAGCGGGCGAATGAAATCGATCAGTTGTTGCCGCATAAGTGGCAACCGGTTTAATCACGCAGGGCGTGATGGCCGGACGCATAGGCTTGGTTGCCGCATTCGGGTCAATCAGCGCGTTCGCAGCTGTAGCTTTCTCTGTGAGGTTCGGGTCGGTGGCAACCGGTTTAGTTACGAAAGACGGGATGCCCGGACGCATACATAGAAACCACTGCAAAACCCTGGAAACCAAAGTGGAAACCAGCGTCTGGCAACCATGACTTTTGATAACAGGCGAGCGCCCATGGTTCGCCCTTGGCTTTCACGCATGGCTGAGTGCGAGGAGCTAGCTTTACACCGCAGCTCCGAGGACGACCGCGAGGCCCGGAACTCCGGGCGCCGCGGTGGCAGATCAGCTAGCCAATCTGGACAATCGGCCCAGTGGGCCCAGTCGGATGATTCGGAGGAAAAGGTCCGTATGTGAGCGAGACAAGGCTCAAGGTATTCGTGAAGGTCTCAGTGCCGCGCCCGCTCGACACCGAGGTGCTCCACCGGACTTGAGAGTATCCAGAAGAGGCAGGAATACACGTGTCCGTTCCGCCGGGCTTAACCGCTTTACAAGTGAACTCCATGATCTGTTTCCCCTCGAAAACTTGGTTGTTCCACCAACGCACGTTCGCGATTACGTTGGATGAAGCATCTATCACGTCCTCCAGTTTTATGGTGAACGTCGCAGATTCAATTGGGAAGGTCGTGTCGTTGTGCAAGATTGGTGCGGAGGAGAAAAGCTCTTGCCTGTTCTGGTTGATCTGCAATGCGGCGGGCAAATCCAAGGTGATCCGGATTCCGTTTTGGGTGAACAGCGTGAAGGTTTGGGCCGGCGCTTGATCTAATTGCTGGCTTTTTTCTTGGGTTGACTGAGACATCTTAATTTCCTTATTCATTCCGTATTTACTGAAATTCTCAAAGAGAATTTCTCCCTGTTACGCGGTTCCAAACCATGGAAACGCGTCATGATTAAAGTTCGGTCAATCCACTCTGTCAAACTCCTGCCCGGGTCGAGTCAGTGGGTCCGGCCAAGTCATCTAGCCCGCTCTGCGAAGCAAGGACATGGCGCGCACTTAAAATAGATGTCCACCATCGCCCTAAGCGTTGGATCAGGAAGGTGTGTTGGCCGGACGCTTACGACTTAGTTCCTACAGTTATCAACACTCCTGGGATCAACGCATCATGGACAAACGCGCCCCCTCAGCTGTTCTGCTATCAAGCACAGTTACCGTAGCCGACTACCGAGCTTTCAAACGGGCAAAGGACAAGGAAAGCATTGCTGATTTTGTATACCAACGATTTCAGGAGCGCTATCTCAGGCCCTTCGAGTCTAAGGAGCATAAGCACGGCTTCGCGATGATCGCATGTGCGTGCCTCATGATCGAAACGCTAGAGGCTTTCTGGACTGGCTCCGCAAAGTCGGGTCTCAGCGGAGTTGCTTTCAACCACTTCTTCGACCGTGTTGATCATTTTTCATCCCTGCGAGAGCACGGCAGACTCTTCTACAAGCACGTCCGATGCGGAATCATGCACCAAGGCGAAACAACCGGTGGGTGGCGAATTCGAAGAGATACTTCTCAACTGTTTGACGCGAAAAACTTGGTGATCGATGCCACACGATTTCTATCTGCGCTCGAAGAGTCGCTTCGCGAGTATTGTGATTTGCTCAAGGCGTCGCCTTGGGATAGCGAGGTCTGGAGCCGTCTCCAGATGAAAATGAGGTTTATCTGCGCGGGCGCTTTGGTACCGCCTGAGTATCTGGATGTGCCGGTAGCGTCCTAATGCGTTCGCACCACTGGTCGATGGTTCGCCGAAGGCAACAGTGGCTGAAGGGCTCCTGCCATTCATCCCCTTGAAGCCCTGCTCCCCCGGCGGGACACTAAACTCGTATGAGCAAGGGGAGCAAACCCATGACCCGTAAACCATCACAGATCCTACCTGAAGACCCAAGAGTTAAGCCGCCCACCGGCTCATCGATCCAGGTCCATTCTGTGGCGCCATTGAAGCCTACTAGGCTTTCCCTGGAGAGCCTGCTAGCAGAAACTCCCGAGAACAATCGAGACGAAGCTTGGGAAGAAATGGCATCGGAGGGAAATGAATTTTAACTCGGTAGGATTGCCGGCCCCAAGGAGCCCTCGGCATCCGATTCGCCGAACTTGTCCGATGCACGATCGGCCCTGTGACCAGGCGAAATCTTTTCAATCGATCGGCTCAGAACTCATCGGTAAAGAAACCCCATTTGCCGACCAAGTCATCTAATGCGAGTGAAATCCTCGACTCGGCCATCAGCTCCGCAGGCGTGTAACTCAACGCCACCGCGACCGCCATAGCAAACTCATTCAGATCTCCTGGCTCGAATGGCCAGACTTGAAGCTTCATCAGCGACGAGTCGTTGGGTCTGTATTCATCGACGACCTCTACCGCGTCCTCCAAAAGCAGATAATTCGTGAGCGATATGGCCATGGTTTTTTGAGGGTAGTCCGCCAACAGCGTTCGAGAATCCAGAAACGTGTCGCCAGCTTCGGCTAGTGCGGAATGGCTGAAAGCACGGACGAAGAACGACCTCAACCTCGGTGACGATACGAGACTTCGCACATACCTCAAATCTACTGGACCTTGGCTGAATTCCCATTCCAGTTTGCGGCGCAAATGATCCTGTAGATTTGGATGATCCGCCATCACCACAGTTGGGGCAGTAATCAGTTCCATAAAGTCACACGCCAACCCCATGTTCTAACCGCTTCAGAAAAGTGAAAATCGCCTGGCACCCCTCTTCTGTCGCCAGCATTTCGCTGGGGTGACGCCCTGCAAAAGCAGTGCGTTCTTCTTGTACCCAATGCACTGCGCCGGCTCCGAAAAATGCCAAAATCGCGTCCACGGCTTGTGTGTAGCTGGTGATGTATTTTTCATCCGCGATGTGGGCTTCAATCGGATCGAGATGCCCCCTCGCGGAGTGTTTCCCGCACCGAGCTACGAGCCACCCCTCAAGACTTACCACTTCGCCAGGCTTGCCGCACAGCTCACAGATACAGCCTGAGGCAAGCTGCGCGATTTCAAAAACCGAACCGATATCCTCATCGCTTCCGCTGTGGTAGATCCGAAGCTGACCGAACTTTTCTTTCGCCTGGGTAACCTTCACGTCGAGCGCCTTTAGCTCGGCATGTCGCCGGGTCAGGCGAAGAGTCGCTTCGATGAGATTCGCCCACCCGTCATTGCATTCAAAACCGAAGACTGCATCCCCGGAAAAGTCTTTCGGGAAGAGCAGAGTGCGGTACTGATTTGCGAGAAGCCTTTCGATGAAATTATTCATTACCCATTGCCCGCTTTGACCACAACGGGACGCGGGTCTGACCTCGCAATTTTGATGGATACACCTGTCCGTCCATCAGCTCGTAGCAGACCCGCTCATCGACCCTACCAATCGCAGAAAGAGGCTCCATCAGCCAGGCACCTTTTTGATTCAACCACGGTGGCGATACGAGCTGCACTTGGCGAATGAATTGCTCGGGAGTGTCCCTTGTGGCTAGCTCCAAGAAGAACTGTATTCTCGAAATCATGAACTGTTGCTGCGAGGAGATTTGTTGATCCACGGTCTCGTACGTAACGAATAACCACTCGTCATTGGACGTTTGTGAGATATAGGCCCACCGTTGCGCCCCTTCTTCCAAGACGAAAAACGGACTCTGCAATCGGGCTTGCGAGCGGGTTTCGAACATATTATGTCTCCAGAACATTGCAATGCGTACTATAGTACGCTGCTAACATTTTCTCAATGTGGCCATATACTCCTTTTTGGGAGTGGCGCATGCGGGAGCTGAATGAAGCGTTTGGAAAGGCCTTAAGGGACATGAGACTCAAGGCCAATCTCGCTCAGGTGGACTTTCCACCAAAGGTCAGCAGGGAACACGTCAGTCTGCTGGAGCGCGGGCTACGTTCGCCCAGCTTGGAGGTGATCGATAATCTGGCCGAGGTGATGGGTGTATCGCCCCTGGCGCTTGTACTCCAGTGCTATCTCTACCGCGATCAATCCAAAAGCATCGAGATCCTGGTGGGAAAAGCCATGAGCGAGGTCAGGATGGAAATGATTGCCGGCGCGCCTAGGAAAAAGGATGGCGATCAGTCCTAGGCTACACGCTGAATGCGTGAAATTTAGATACCAGTCCCAACGCTCTTCGTACAAATCTGCCATTTGATGAACACTTTTCAGCACAGAGGTGAAGTGGCGGTGTGAACGTACTCTCGCTCACTGGTGAGTAATTACCTTCGACCCTTGGCACGCGCCCCATACTCCAAGGAGCTATATGTCATACCAGAGCGCTTATGAGCTTCGATCTCGCGACCACTCACCGCCCCGTACCATCCAGAGTTCGCGAGTCAAGAAAAGATCAATAGCTCACAGATAACCGGCCAGTGTCGTGAAAAAGCCATCTCCAGCACCTCTATATAATCGCTCTATAATTCCCTATAAATTCTGCTTGCGGCGCCACCCATCCCTGCTGCGTGACTATCAATTCTCCTGAACGTTCAGGCATAAAAATTGAGGTTATTGGGAGCCACCACAGTCATTCCAGACCGATTTCAGACCAGAAAAAAGGCCCCACAGGGCCTTTTGTCAAAGTCGCGTTCTTTACTTCTTGAGCCACGACTCGACGGTCGCAGACCCATGCTCAGATTTCCACTGCTTCAAAATCTTGTGGTTACCACCTTTTGTTTCAACGCGCTCACCCGTTTTCGGATGTTCATAGATTTTCACCTCGCGCGGTCTCCGAGTCCCAGCTTTCGGCGCATCAGCGGCAGCGCCAGCGCCAGCCCCCCGACGTACGCCTTTTGGGTCCAAAAGGTTAACGACGTCCTTGAGACTGAAGCCATATTTCGCAAGTAAATCGCGAAGCTTCGTTTCAAATTCAATTTCTTTTTTCAGCCCGGCGTCACCCTTCAGTGCTTCAAGTGCCTCTAACTGCTCGGCCAGATGTTTTTCTAACTGACGATATTCTGAAAGCTTGGACATGTAATGCTCCTCAGGTCGAATGGTCACTGCTAGTTAAGTTTGCTTTCGCGCCTCGTGAAAGCGGCTCCAGCCAAGTGGTAAAGATAATCTAGCAGGTCTTGCGCGGCTCATTACTGCATCTATCCTGAGCACCACCCGATACCGGAGACTGCGCTCTGAACAAACAAAGGCAAAATGGAAACCCGCAAGTCGCTTTCAGTTGATGTTATCTAAATGACTGTGGCGAGATTGGAAAATTCCCATCCGACTTTTCTGTGCGAGCGAACCGCTTGACAGGTTTCGGCCATAGCCCCTGACGATATACAGCTTTTTCACTACCTCGCTTGGTACTCAACAATGCATCAATAATTTTTTGACGGGCCCTGTCGCAGCTGCTGGTTGAAACGAGAATCTAAGGCGATGCGAGCAAAGTAGTTAAACAGATTCAATCGAAACCAGTTCGAAGTACTTAAACTTGCGCTTCTTCGCTTCCGCCTTCGCTTCCTGCTCAGCAATGAGGCTACTCAGCGTGCTCGCCTCGTAAACAAACATCTCAGCTTTGCCCTCAAATTCCGCCGTTACACGAAGCGTCACCTTCAATTTCGGAGAGCGAGAAGTCGGAGCCGGCCGGGCTTTCGAGACATGCTGTTGATCTGACATAACTCGCAAATCAGGAGCTTCCAGTACGGCATCATTGTTCGTCGTGCCGAAAAGCGCTTGGCGCATTTCTTCTTCGCTCAGATTCTCGTTCATGCAGGTGTCTCGTGTGCTCTTGTTGGTTGATCAGTATTGAATGCCTAAGAACTCAGTATCGACCGTAGCGCTTCAGGAGCAACAGATGGGTCGGATTCATTGGGCGAATTCTAACTTAATCGCTGCTGCGACGTGAGCGATGGTCACCGTTCGCTTCGTAGTATCGGTAGCCTTGATCGTTCCGTCGGCGGTGGCGACTGGAGCCTGCGTTGTTTCCTGCTTCATCTGCATGCCCTCCATACCGTCCACTTTCATGCCCGGCATGTCATCTGCCTGCGCTGAAATTGACAGTGCAATAATGGTGCTGGTAAATGCAATCAGAGTCAGCTTCATACGACTTTTCCTTGAGGGTTGATGGGTTCAACTGAGAGGTGCCGTCGCCGCATTAGGCGGTAGGCCGCCGGAATGACAAACAGGGACAGCAAGGGCGCCGTGATCATGCCGCCAACCATGGGCGCAGCGATGCGGCTCATCACTTCGCTGCCGGTCCCGCTGCCCAACAGGATGGGCAACAGACCGGCAATGATGACGGCCACAGTCATGGCCTTGGGTCGGACACGCTGCACAGCGCCTTCACGAATCGCCGCGACTAATCCACGCTCAGTGCTGTCGCCGAGGTCTTCACGTTCGGCCCAGGCGTTCTTCAGATAGAGCAGCATGATCACGCCAAACTCGGCAGAAACCCCGGCCAAGGCGATAAAGCCAACGCCGGTGGCGACCGAAAGATTGAATCCCAACAGATAGAGGAACCATGCCCCGCCCGTCAGTGCGAATGGCAGCGTGGCCATGATCAGCAAGGCCTCATCGAAGCGGGCAAACGTCAGGTAGAGCAACACGAAGATGATCAACAGCGTGGCAGGCACCACCAGCTTGAGTCGTGCGTTGGCCCGTTCGAGAAACTCGAACTGCCCTGAGTAACTCAGACTCATGCCGGGCTGCAACTTGACCTGCTCATTGACGACCCGGCGTAGATCAGCAACTACCGAGGCAATGTCCCGACCACGCACGTCGATGTATACCCAACCAGAGGGCCGCGCGTTCTCGCTCTTGAGCATCGGCGGACCGTCAGTAACTTTGACCTTCGCCACTGTACCGAGGGTGATCTGGCTACCTAGCGGGGTATAGATCGGCAATTGCTCCAAGGCACCGAGCGAGTCACGCCACTCCCGTGGGTAACGCACGTTGATCGGGAAGCGTGCGAGCCCTTCAATGGTCTCACCAACATTTTCACCGCCGATAGCGCCGGCCACGATGGACTGAACATCGGCGATATTCAGTCCGTAGCGAGCGGCGGCTTTGCGGTCGATATCCACGTCGATATAGCGGCCACCGGTCAGACGCTCGGCCAGAGCCGAACTGACGCCGGACACGCCCTTGGCTACTCGCTCAACCGCCTGAGTCGCAGCATCAATTTCCGCCAGGTTGGTACCGGCAACTTTCACGCCGATGGGACTCTTGATCCCGGTCGCCAGCATGTCGATACGGTTGCGAATCGGTGGTATCCAGATATTGGTTAGTCCAGGAACTCGTACCACTCGATCCAGTTCTTCCACCAACTTTTCCTGGGTCATGCCCGCACGCCATTGCTCGTGCGGCTTGAACTGGATGGTGGTTTCGAACATCTCCAGCGGTGCTGGGTCGGTGGCGGT
Organism: Pseudomonas sp. 31-12; assembly: GCF_003151075.1. Lineage (NCBI taxonomy): Bacteria > Pseudomonadati > Pseudomonadota > Gammaproteobacteria > Pseudomonadales > Pseudomonadaceae > Pseudomonas > Pseudomonas sp. 31-12. The sequence continues at coordinate 2,452,270 of NZ_CP029482.1, read as the reverse complement.
TTCAGCGCGTCCGGCTTTACCGAAGACATGTTCGACCTCTGGGACGGTCTTGATCAAACGGTCGGTCTGTTGCAGCAGTTGCGCGGCCTTCTGCGCCGACAGCCCCGGCAAAGCCGAAGGCATATAGAGCAGATCGCCTTCGTCCAGCGGTGGAAGAAACTCACCACCCAATCGAGAAATTGGCCACAGCGCACTGACAAAAACCAACAGCGCCACCAGTAGCGTGACTTTGGGGCGGCGTAGCACCGCATCCAAGGCTGGCTGATAGATCCTGATCAACCAACGGTTCAACGGGTTCTGTTGCTCATTGGGGATTCGTCCTCTGATCCAATAGCCCATCAGCACTGGCACCAAGGTCACTGACAATACCGCCGCTGCGGCCATGGCGTAGGTCTTGGTGAAAGCCAAAGGGCCAAACAGCCGACCCTCCTGGGCTTCCAGCGTGAACACCGGGATGAACGACAGAGTGATGATCAACAAACAGAAGAATAGCGCCGGGCCTACCTCTGCCGCCGCCTCAGTCATTACATGCCAATGATGCTCACCCTTCAATTCTTCCCCCGGATTGGCAGCGTGCCAAGCCTCAATCTTCTTGTGGGCGTTCTCGATCATCACCACGGCGGCATCGACCATGGCGCCGATGGCGATGGCTATTCCGCCCAAGGACATGATGTTGGCGTTGAGGCCCTGATAGCGCATGACGATGAAGGCAATCAGCACCCCCACCGGCAGCGAAATGATCGCCACCAGGGATGAACGCAGGTGCCAGAGGAAGATCCCACACACCAGCGCGACGACGATGAACTCTTCGATGAGCTTGTGGCTGAGATTTTCCACCGCGCGGTCAATCAGCTTGCTGCGGTCGTAGGTCGTGACGATTTCCACCCCGGCCGGCAGGCTGCTTTTCAGTTCGTCGAGTTTGGTTTTGACCGCCGCAATGGTCTCGCGAGCATTCTTGCCGCTGCGCAAAATCACCACGCCGCCGACGGTCTCGCCTTCGCCGTCGAGTTCAGTAATGCCACGCCGCATTTCCGGTCCCAACTGAATCGTGGCCACATCGCCAAGGGTTACCGGCACACCGCCGGAACCCAGTTTGAGCGGGATCGCCCGAAAGTCATTAAGCGTCTTCAAGTATCCGGAAGCGCGCACGATGAACTCGGTCTCTGCCATCTCCAGCACGGCACCACCGGTTTCCTGATTGGCCTTGCCGATAGCGTCGGTCACCTCAGCCTGAGTGATACCGAGGCTGGCCAGTTTGAGCGGATCAAGCTGCACCTGGTACTGCTTGACCATACCCCCCACAGTGGCCACCTCCGCAACGTTCGGCAGGGTCTTGAGTTCGAACTTTAGAAACCAATCCTGAAGCGCACGAAGCTGTGCCAGATCGTGTCCGCCACTGCGATCTACCAATGCGTACTGATAGATCCAGCCCACGCCCGTCGCATCCGGTCCCAACGCCGGCTTGGCGCTGGCCGGCAACCGACTTTGTATTTGGCTCAGGTACTCCAACACCCGCGAGCGAGCCCAGTACAAGTCAGTGCCGTCTTCGAACAGCACGTAAACGAAGCTGTCGCCGAAGAAGGAATAGCCACGCACCGTCTTGGCTCCCGGTACTGAGAGCATCGTGGTGGCCAACGGATACGTCACCTGGTTCTCGACAATCTGCGGCGCTTGTCCCGGAAAAGGAGTGCGGATGATTACCTGAACATCGGAGAGATCCGGCAGCGCATCGATGGGCGTGCTCTGCACCGACCAAATACCCCAAGCCGTGACAAACAGTGTCGCCAGTAGCACCAGGAATCGGTTGGCCACTGACCAACGAATCAGGGCGGCAATCATGGCTGGCTCCTCGATTTATCCAGGCGCTCAACACGCAATCCATCATCGGTCTGGCTCACCGCGATCCGAACCTTGTCACCCGTTTTTAGGCCCTGTATCAGCGCCGGGTTAGCGAGTGGGAACGTCATCGTCATGCCAGGCATGCCCAGCGTCTTGAAAGGGCCATGGGCGAGCATGACTTCTTTGTCGTTGATCTCAACAATCTGCCCATCCGCCTCATGAAAACTGGAAGTTGCTGCGCTGGGCAGTGACGCTTCCTCCGAGTTTGCAACGATTCCCTTAAGACTGGCCTCCGAATCGAGCAGGAACTGGCCAGACGTAACCACCTTCTGGCCTTCTTCCAGACCTGTCACTATCGCCGTCTTGCCATCGTTTTCCTGCCCGAGGTGCACTTCGACTGGACGGTAGCGGCCCGCGTCTTCGGCGAGCATCACCAAGGCGCGTCGGCCAGTGCGGATGACGGCCTCGCTCGGCACCCACAACACCCTTTGCCCGGTCGAGCGAGTCAGGCGTACCTGTGCCGTCAAACCCGGTCTGAGGCGTCCGTCGGGATTGGGGAGTTCCACCCGCACGCGAAGAGTGCGGCTGTCCGGGTTGGTCTCGGGCAAAATCGCGCTGACTTTGCCACTGAGCATTGTCCCGGGGAAGGCTGGTAGACGCACTTCGACCGCCTGCCCCACGGTGATCGCTCCGGCATCCGATTCTGGAACGGCCACGGCAAGCCAGACACTGCTCAAGCCATTGACGCGTGCCAGAGTATCGCCAGTCGCCACAGTCATACCCGCACGTACATTCAATTCTTGCAGCACACCACCAATAGGGCTGGTGAGCGTCAGGTAGGGTTGAACCTTGCCGCCACGCTCTACCTGAGCAATCAATGCTGCTGGCATACCGGTGAGCCGCAGTCGCTGACGGGCCGCAGCCAACAGGTCAGCATCCCCGCTGCGCTTCAGGGCAAGAAACTCTGTCTGGGCAGCGGCCCATTCCGGCACCAAGATATCCGCCAACGCCGCGTTGGCTTTGAGCACATCACCGGGAGCATGGGCATAGACCCGCTCCACAAAGCCAGTGGTGCGCGCCTGAATCACAGCGACATCACGTTCGTTGAACACCAAGACACCTGTCACGTCGAGGCTGGAATCAAAGATCCCACGGGTGACAGTCGCAAAACGCAGCCCGAGATTTTGGGTCAGACTCGGATCGATGCTGACGCTCGCACGATCCCCTGCGCCGCTGGCGTATTGAGGGACCAGTTGCATGTCCATGAAGGGGGACTTACCGGGCTTATCGAACTTTTGTTGCGGGTACATGGGGTCGTACCAATACAGTGCTTTGCGTTCGCCCGGTGAATTGAGGCTCTGCTCCTGTGTGGTATTTGGTAGTCCACTCATGCGCTGATGCGCCACCCAGTAACCCCCGGCAACACCTAATGCCAGCGAGATGCCTACCAGCAATGCCCCGTTCCCTTTTTTAAGGATCATTGGCTGGACTCCCCATAAGCAAAATACAGACGCGCACTGGTCAGCGCTCGCTGCTCTTCCACGTCGGTCTGTTTGAGGCGGGCCTCTATGAGTTCACGCCGGGCGGCAACAACGGCGTTTAAATCGCCTTTGCCCGAGCGATAACTGGCCATGCTGAGTTCGACCTTTTCCTTGGCCAGCGGCAACAGGCTTTCCTGGTTGCGGCGCACAGCACGATTCAGACGCTCATAGTCAGCGAGTTCGTTTTCCAGTTGCTGGGTGTGCTCGCGAGACAGGGCTTCGCGCTCGGCCTCAAGCTGATTGAGTTCAGCCTGTTTGGCTGCAATTTTGGGGTTTTGGCGGGAGTCAGGAAACAGCGGCAGGTCCCAGGAAAATTGCACGCTGACCATATCGCCGAACTCACGGCCTCGGCGCTGGTAATCCAGTTCCCAGCTCCAGTCCGACTGCTTCTCCGATACCGCTTCATTGACTTTGGCTTGCGCTTCACGGGTCATCGGCGCAAACGCGGCCAACTCGGGATGGTGTTGCAGTTTATGAGCGTAGCTTGAGGTTTCGACAGGCCATTCAGGCAGGCTGCCCACAGGCTTGTCGTTGGCGGCGGAACCAATCCAGCGTTTGAGGGCCGCTCGGGCCTGTGCTCTTTGGAGAATTAGATCGTCCTGTTGCTCCGCCAGTTGAACCGCTTCCTGCTTGGGTGTCACTGCATCAGCGGGTTGAGCGCGACCACCGGCAATCTGGGCCCGGACGGTATCGGTTAACAGGCGGTTTTCTTTGTAGAAGTCCTGGAAAAGCGCATCTTTGCGCTCAACCGAGTAGCTACTGATCCAAGCCAACGCGGTGGACTGGCGTACCTTCAGACGTTCGACTCGACGCTCCGCAGCGGCGCGATCAACGGCCGCATCGGCGACCTCAATCCGCGCTTTGCGCTTGTCGCTGTTGGGCATCTCTTGCCTGATTCCGACCATTTGCATGGTCATGAAGTCCTGGTCGATGCTCCAGCGATCCGGACCGCCAACGGGGTAGTTCTGAACACCCAGCAGCAGCTTGGGGTCGGGTAGCTCACCGGCTGGTATAGCCGCGCTGCTGGCAGCCTGAATTTTGGCGTCTTGTGCGGTCAGCGACGGTGCATTGTTTTCGGCCAGCCGCAACGCTTCATCGAGTGTCAATGCGGCAGCGAAGCTCGGCAATGCCAGTACGCTTGCCGCCAGACCGGCCACGAAGGACCAGCCTGTGCAATAGCACTTGGAGTTCATGTTTACGATTCCTGTGATCATCCACTGCACGCGTCAAAAGACATGCGCGCACCTAGTCGATCCCGCTAATGCGGAATGAGGCTTTATATGGGACAGGAATTAAACGCGAGGCGGTCGCCATACCCCGGACGGGGGCTGTACGGGTAGGGAATCGATGAAAAAGGAAAGCACTACAGGGCTGAATACAGTTACAGGAGGCTTGAAGATTGAGACTTGCAGCATGCCGCCCGTCTTGCACTCCTGACCCGGCTTACAAGGCTTGCCGTGCTCGGTAGGGCTTTTCATTTCGTTGCAGCAGTCCATCCCCATGTCATCCATCATCACCATGCCCATCGTCTTCATGGGACAAGGTTCCGTCGGTGCTTGGACGCCCGCCATCCCGCTGAGGGGAAGCGCCAAGCTAATCATGAAGATGATGCAAAACCGCAGATAGCGTTTCATGGGCTGGAGTGTAGTCGCTGCAAATGGCTCTTACAATCGGATGAAGTCGACCCCAATGGCCGAGTGATGCGCTAAAACACAGCCTGAATTAAGCCAATATTACCGACCTTAAACAAAAGTATCTGACATGCAGTTTCTGGATCTGCAATTTTTTCAAAACAGATCTAGGCGCCACTCAAGCCAATCCAGCCGTGACGCAGGACTTCACCTGAACGGTTGCGTCAATTGGTTATCTCAGCTGCCATTGCATAAGGACAGTGCTGACAGCCAAACCGAATGTAAGGACTCCAATTCCAAGGGTAACCACGATAAGCTGAGCACGTTTCCACAAGGCTAATCTCCCGTTTCGACTACTCAACGAATGGTGAGTACAACCATGCGAGCAATTACCAAGCCAGTTGGTAGGATCAGGTATAGACATTACGACATTGCGACGAAACGCCCTCTTCGGGGACGACCTATCGATGTCATGGAGTGCGACTTCAGATACGGATCCTGGTGAACGCTGGTTACGTTCCCGTATCAGTAGTCATCTTTGTGAAAAAGGTGCAGCCATCGGGCACCTTGTTTCAGCCAAGGAAGCAGCATAATATTTTGCTCATCAATTGAATAGTAAACCCCCTCACTATTGCACTAAGTGAAAGATGAAACTGCTAGCATGCCATCCAGCTGTATGTTATCTAGCACGAAGCTTAACTTACGTTAGACCTATCTTACATAACCAAACCAGCATTAGTTCTTTCGGTTCTTTGACTGCTCTAAACCGCCACCCTAACATCATTACTAAAAACCTACTTGTACATTGAGTGCAAGCAATGGAGCATTAACTGAAGGTTTATCACTTCCAGAAGTCGCTTTTCACACCAGCTGATTTATTTAGTCTAAACATGTTCGATAGATGCCCCAATCGTTCCTAACCTAACTAAGCTTCTAGCGAACCATAAATTTTATCCCCGATGTACCTCAATGTGGAGTAGTCATCATGGCTGAATCTGAGACCCGCCCCCCCCTACCGCCGTTTGACCGTGAGTCTGCGACACTCAAAGTTCGTCTGGCTGAAGATGGATGGAACAGTCGAGATGCGGAAAAAGTCGCATTGGCCTACACCCCCGACACCAGATGGCGCAATCGCGTCGATTTTGCAGTCAACCGGGCTGAGGCTCAGGCGCTCCTTACGCGAAAATGGAATAAGGAGTTGGAGTATCGACTTATCAAGGAGTTATGGGCGTTCACCGAAAACCGTATTGCTGTGCGATACGCCTATGAGTGGCGCGACGATTCCGGGAATTGGTATCGCTCATACGGAAATGAAAACTGGGAGTTCGCAGAGAACGGTTTGATGGCGCACCGTTTTGCGTGCATCAACGACATGCCCATCAAAGAGTCAGAACGAAAGTTTCATTGGCCTCTGGGCCGTCGCCCGGATGACCATCCAAGCCTTTCCGACCTGGGTCTTTGAGGAGGGCGGAGTACCTGCGCTAACTGACGAAGACGCATAGAAAAGCAGCGCTAGACGGCGAGTTGATTAGCACGCTAACCAGATCTGCATGGCTAATACTGTCATGCTAATCAATCGGAGGTAGCATGAGACAATTTTATGCAGTCACTCTCTCAATTGGAATTTCCCTGTTCCCACTCTCTCACGCAAGCGCTGACGAAGTCCTCTCGCAAGCTGAGGACACTACGGCAGGGGCAGCATTTGGTGCAGGCACTGGCGTTCTAATTGGCGGAGCCGCTGGCGGCCCTTTAGGCGCATTAATCGGAGCTGCACTAGGGATTTTCGGTGGCAGGGAAGTGCAAAAGGCTACAGGTCTAGAGGAGCGAGCCTACGCTGTCCGAAGCAATACCGGTGAAGAACGAGTGGTGCGCTCGCCGCGCAAAGAGTTTGCCATCGGTCAACAGGTCGAAGTTAGAGGAAACCGACTGCACGCCCCCTCCCCCCAATAGATGCAGTTGTTGCCACTGAGCCCGCCATCCGCGGGCTCTTTTCTCTTGCTATCCCTGAACGCTAAATTGATAAAACACCCCCTTATTTCCATATTTGCTCAAGCGCATGAGCCAGCGGACTAGGCATTTCGCGCATGAAATCGAAGAAAGGTCGAACAACAACTGTTTGATGACTATTTGTTAGGGGTTGTTCAGCCCAAATCACGCCGTATCGAGAGAGGATTCGAATCATCTCGCTACGTTGATAGGTGCCTCGCTCGACCAACGCGGCAATTTCTCGGAAAGCTCCTTCAACTGCGCCAGGCCAGAGCACTGCACCAACGATACTCGGGGTTGATCCGGCTTGATGGATGCGGTGCGCAATTCCCGGTTCAAGTTGTATGGCATCGCCCTCGTGCAGCAATGCAATTCTATGTCGACCAATACGAATATCCAGCTCCCCCCTTAGCGCCACTACGAGCTTTGTTTCGTGGCTATGCATCAACGGCAGGTTGTGAGCATGCAAGGGCAACTCGAAGCGCATAGCAGTACCTGTTCCACCGATGCTGGCCTCATCCACATCAATCCAAACCCAGTAGCCGCCAGGAATCAGCAGTATTGCTTCCGAGTTTTCAACGTTCATGTGCACTCCCATGCCTGTGCTGTACAAGCCCGCTTAAAAAAAACCGCTGCCTAAAAGTAATCGAAAACGAGGAGTACTCTTCATGCGTAAAGTCACGATGTATACAACCAGTACCTGCCCGTACTGCAATGGTACGAAGCAGCTGCTGGACTCCAAAGGGATCCCGTACACAGAAACCAATGTGGGAACTCAAAACATCAAGCAGGAAATGGTGAAACGCAGTAGTCGGCGTACGGTCCCCGAGATTTTCATAGGGACCGCCATGTCGGAGGTTACGACGATTTGGCCCAACTCCAGCGCGAAGGCGGATTGGCCGAAGCTCTCCAGCCGCATCCAGCAGGATGAACAGACCGTCGTTGTTTCGTTTACAAGTCCAGCACCAGGGGGGCATCGCCCTCCTTGCTCTGCGCAGGGACTGCGCAACAAATCAACACCTCTCCCTGCTCCGGCATCTCGGCGGGCAAGTTCAGATAGTGCACCTGCCCGCTGATCAACTTCGTACGACAGGTTCCACACGAGCCGCCGCGGCAACTGAAGTCCGGGTTCAACCCCCTACTCTCAGCCAGTTCCAGCAAGCTGCCGTTTCCCGGCTCCCAACGCGCCTCCTTCGCAGACGTCGAGAACAGCACTTTGACCGGGCTACTGGCCGCCGGGACTTGCTCGACTGCCGGTGTCAACTGGTCGCGCAACCGCACCAGCGTCGAAGGGCCGAAAGTCTCAGCGTGAATGCGATCGTCGCCAATGCGTAATTCACGCAGCCCATCGTATAAAGCCTGGGTGAACGCGCCCGGACCACACAAGTAAAAATCATAATCGTCCAGTGGCAACAGCGCCTTGAGCAGCGCGACATCCACACGACCGGCCAACTCGAAGTCTTCGCCCTCTCGGGCGTGCTGCTCGGGCTGACTCAAAAGTCGCAAGGCGCGAATCTTGTCTTTCGCACGGGTCGCCAGTTCAAACAGTTCGTCCCGAAATGCCAGCTCCGCCAGGCTACGCGCGCTCTGGATAAACCAGGTCGGCCGGGTGCGCCGAATTCGCTCTCCTTCATAAATGACTTCGCGCAGCATCGATAGCAGGGGCGTGACCCCCACGCCGGCCGCCAATAGAACCAATGGCCGATGTTCATCGGCCTGCACTGTGAATCGTCCCTGAGGGGCGCGGGCTTCGATGATATCCCCGACCCGAATCTGGTCGTGCAAATGCGACGAAATCAACCCATCGCGCTTGACGCTGATCCGGAAGAAGTTGTCAGAAGGTGCGCTCGACAAACTGTAAGTTCTGACAAGGGGAGGCTGCCCTTCAACCAGGCTAAACCGTACCGGTAAATGCTGCCCCGCCTCGAAACGCGGCAACCCCGCGCCATCGTCAGGTTCCAGATAAAAAGAGCTGATGGTGCTGCTCTCTTCAACGATACGGGTCACGCGCAGATGCCGCCATTGATCGCGCAGGGCATCAGCCTGTAAACGACCCTCTGCTTTCTCCCAACTGCCGGTCATCAAACTGTTAGGCGAGAAACCTTCGAATGCCCAGCGCAGGGCCAGCACTGCGCGCCTTCTGACGACCTGCTCCACCGTTAAGGTCCAGAGTCTTTCGGAACCTTGGAATGCTGCGATTTCCGGCCCCTCAAGAATAAGCTCCGTGCGTCCGGCCACCTGAAGCACATCACCTGACGAGAAATCGACAAAAACCAGACCGGCCTTGGGATTGAGCAACAAGTTGCCCAACGTATTGAAATGCAGATTGCCGGCAAAATCGGGAATCGTCAGCACATTGCCTTTGACCCTGACAAAACCTGGGTTACCACCGCGGTGCGAAACGTCCACCGAGCGCCTGGATGAGTCGCCGTCCAGGTCGACGTAGCTGGTGAGAAAGAATGTATCGGCTTTTCGAATCATCTCTTTTGCAGCCTCGTCCAATTCGCTCAGGCATTCCGCTGCAACATCGGATGAGGAACGACCAACGCTAACCGGCTCAACACTTCGCAACTGGATGTATTGCGGACAGTTGCCGAAAGCGTGCACGACAGAAACGGCAACACCGCCAGATGAGACGGTGCTGATATTGCCGTTCATTCGATTGCGCCTTCTGGTCTTTAGATCGATGCCGAGCAGCCCGACTGCGGCACCGGTATCTAATGCTCCTTTGACTGGATCACCATCCGCGGGAAGCCGGTCGATTTGCAAAATGCGTGAATCGGGAGAGTTAACGAACCCTGGAGGGCCCTCTATTAACGTCGCCCAAGGAATGCCTTTTTCATCGACAGCACCTAGGACTAGATACGGGAGCTGGCTGTAAAATGAACGATGCTGATCCGGCATGTAGTCACGTACAACCTTTCGCCCAAATTGCTCCATCTGCTGCGCCACGCCGACGCTTTCCTGCAAGTGCCGCTCACCGGCATGCCAAGGTGACCCCCCCGGCTCGTCAGTTTTATTCATGATCACCTCTACGTATTCGTAAACAGGTGCAGTTCACTCACCGCCCAACGTGTATTGATTGATGCCCCGTGATGTGTCTAACCACACATCCACTAGATACCATCAACCCAGCGTCTTGCAGGTCGGAGCACTGCACGGTTTTGCGAGACACAACGGCGTCCCGCGCGCCTTTACATCATTTACATCATTTACATCATTTACATCAGTCGCCCGCGACCGTGCCTATGACAGCTTTAGAACTTTTTCCTGTCTTCACCGGTGTGACCTGATGGACGAACTTCCTCTCCTTTAGCGTAGGCCCGGATCACCGCCAGACGATCAGTGATTTTCGCTAGCCAAGTGGAAATGTGCGGGTAGGCGTCCAATGCATTCCTTGTTTCTCGTGTTGAAGCAACCATGGCTAGATCGCCATGTCAGCGATCGAATACTCGCCTGCTATGAACGGCTGATGGCTCAACTGCTGCTCCATTACCTTCTCCAGTCGCTCGGTCTCTTTTGATTACTGAATAAGGGCCTCGGGAACTTGTGGCGTCTCAAACCAGTTACGATCAGGAGTGGCAAAGCGCATTTTCTGACGGATAAACGTCGCGTTCTCAGAACCTGTGAGTTTTTCCAGCAGCAAAAAAGCGACTTCAGTGGCCGTGCCTGGTCCGCTCGAAGTAATGATGTTGTCGTCAACCACGACAGGTCGATCGACGAACAGAGCACCTGTTTCCACTAACTGATTCTTCCGCTTTCCACCTTCCTGGTGATAGGTCGTCGCATTTCTGTCACGCAACACGCCCGCTACACCCAGACATACCGACGACACACAAACGCTGGCAACGGGTTTGCCGGCTTCGACAAAATAGCGAATGGTCTCCAGAAAGGGCTCACTTAAAGCTTCTTCATAAAATCCCGACGGTTCAAAACCACCCGGCAATGCCAAAGCGTCAAAGCTACTGATATCCAAATCGCGCAACAAAAAACGTGGATTAATCGTAAGACCAAACGTGGTTACGATCTTTCTACGAAGGCCTGCATTTGCTAACTCAAGAGGAAAATCACCGAGCAAATCGGCCCAGCCGAGCACGTCGGTAAACGCAGCCATTTCCATCGGCTCGACGCCATTGGCTAGCAGCATGAGTACTCGTTTCATCGGGTAGTAATCTCCGCGGTGAGGCTTTAAATAAACTGCTTGAAACGCATGCTCCGCTTTAATCGCTTCGATGAGAATGAACACAAAACACAATCCAATGTTTCGCTCACTGAAATGCTGGAGTGCGTTTGTCGGTTTGTAGCAAAGGTGGTATCAGACACGTTTCCACGCGTAACACTGTAAACCTGGACACATACGGGACACAGCTAGCCAAAGTGAGTCGCTGATCGTTCAAAGAGCATCCGGTAGCATTGCCGGATGTTCGCGCAGGCCCTCGACAATGTAGTCGACAAAACTGCGCACTCTCATCGAGGCCCTACGCCTTTCTCGGTAAACGACATGTACTGGAAGCGCTGGCAGCTCGAAAGGTTGCAGTACCCGGCGCAATCGACCGCAATTCAAATAATCGTAGGCTGGATAACTCAAGCAGCGCGTAAGCCCCGCACCATGAGCAGCCGCATCCATGGCAGCTTGAACAGTGGTGCAACTGACCCGTGATCGGGCCTTAATGGTGTTCTGAATGCCTTGTTTGGAAAACTCCCAGTGGATCTTCTCCCGATAAGCTTGTATGCCAATCAACCGATGACTTTTGAGGTCCTCCGGCTCGGCGGGCACACCATGGGCTTCGAGGTATGCAGGACTGCCACAAACGATCGAACGAACATGGCCAACAGGCCTAGCGATCAACGATGAACTGGGCAAATGTCCCACCAGCACTGCCACGTCAAGACCTTCCTCGTTCATGTTCGGAAAACGATCATGGTAATGAGCGAATACTTTTACTTCGGGATAAACCTCCATGTAATTCGCGAGTAAAGGCGTCATCACATAGCGGCTGAAAAGAAGTGGAAGCAACACGGTCAGATTTCCCTGGGCCTGAACATGAAGGCCTTTCGCAGATGCTTCTGCGTCTTCGATTTCCTTGAGGATGCGGGAGCAATCGGCCATGAATGCCGCACCCGACTCAGTCAACGACACTCCACGAGTGCTTCGCTGCAATAACGGCACTCCGAGACGCGTCTCCAACCGGGCAATCGCGCGAACTACCGTCGGGCCAGAGACATTAAGACGGCGCGCTGCCCCTGCTAGGCTTGGGCGCTCTGAGAGCGCTTCAAACATGAGCATTTCATGATAGCGGTCCATCAAAGCGTACTTTTAACAGTGGGTCTAAGCGCTGTATCACATCCCAGACGTTCCGTGAGGAAATCCACAAAGGTACGTACCTTCGCTGGTACGCGAGTGCTCTTAAGATAAACAACCTGGATGGGCAAAGCGGGTGGTTCAAAATCCTGGAGCACTACCTCCAATTCACCGGCCGCTACCTGACTAGCCACCTGGTAGGACAACACACGTGTCACGCCCCAGCCCAAGCAGGCAATATTGATAGCAGCTTGATTGGCGGTCACGACCAACCGCGGATCGAAGCGAAAGCTCAATGCATTCCCGTCATTCTCAAATTGCCAATCGCTTAACAAATGGCTCGCGGACGACATAACGATTTTGGCGGAGCTTAATTCGCCAGGGTGGCGGGGCCTGCCGAATCGCTCAAAATAGTCGGGGGTGCCACAAATCACTTGGCGCACCTCGCCAACCTTGATGCCGTGCTGATTATTCTCGTGCAGATGGCCGATACGGATCGCCACATCGATACCTTCATCAACCATGCTCGTCACGCGGTCAACCAGTAACGCGTTGAGATGTACCGAAGGAAATTGATCCAAATACTCAGCTAGCAAAGGCGCAATGTACAACTCACCAAAAAGCACGGGAGCTGTCACAGTCAGATGCCCACATGGAATTGAGTAGCTGCCAGCAGCAGCCTCCTCCGCTTCATCGACCTCACCGAGTATTCGCCGGCAATCATCCAAGTATCGTTGCCCGGCCTCTGTCAAGTGCAGGCTACGTGTGGTCCGTGAGAGCAGCTGAGTGCCGATGCGTTCCTCCATGGCAGCAATGGCACGAGTAACGCTGGGGGGTGAAATATCTAGACGACGTGCGGCGGCGGCAAAGCCTTCTTCTTCAGCCACCGTCATGAATATCTGCATTTCTTGAAAGCGATCCATAGGCGACTCTGCCGTGGCGTAGGGACAGCAAGATCTGAACGCGAGAGCGAGCAGACATAAATGCCAAGAGTGTCGCCAATGGCGACCCGCGCAAACCCTGTCCAGATGACTAGCGCGACAGGCAAAAAATTCGAAGACAAATCGCAGACGATCAGCAGAGCTTACCCGGAATGTTTCCCGGGTAGCTCCGTCATTTCGATCAAGCTTGCTGCAAGCCCGTAGCAGTACGTTGCATACCAACGAAATTTGGCAATGCCTCTATACTGCTCAACCAAGCACGGACGTCAGGATAGTCAGTCAGTGCAACATTACCTTCCGGGGCGTGGGACACGTAGGTATAAGCTGCTACATCAGCGACGGTCGGTTTATCGCCAGCCAGGAATTTACTTTTACCCAACTCTTGCTCCATGACCGTGAGCAAGCTGTGGGACTTGCTGATCGCATCTTCCGCATTGTAACCGGCACCGAACACGGTAATCAGTCGAGCCGTAGCCGGGCCTGAGTTGATCTGACCGGCCGCGACTGACAACCAGCGTTGTACTTTTGCTTGCGCTAAGGGATCACTGGGCAGCCACTCACCGTTGCCGTATTTAGCAGCGAGATAGACCAGAATCGCGTTCGAGTCAGCTAGAACGGTGCCGTTATCATCGATCACCGGTACTTGGCCGAAGCTGTTGAGCGCTAAGAATTCGGGCATCTTGTGCGCGCCCTTCATCAGATCCACAAATATCAACTCTGTTGGCTGGCCGAGCAGTGAGAGCATCAATTCGACACGATGCGCGTGGCCAGACAATGGGTGACGATAAAGCTTGATTGGTTGTTGGGACATGACGTACTCCGGTTGTTTTTGGATTCGACCCGGTGATCGTGTCGATGGCGTCATCTTGCTCTTCCCTACCAAACAGCGGAATTACCATTATTTACAATCCAGCATTTCACTGGGAGTAATGGTCAGCACTCTATTCTCAGTCCACTGCCGGGGATCCAAGCATCAAATTCATGAACGCGACCGCCGCTGTACTGTGGTAGTTATTTTTCCGCCTGAGAATCGACACGCCACGTTGAGGCGCCTTATCGAGCAAGGCCAGTTTTTGAAGAGCGCGATCCTGCATGGCGATGGGTTTCGGAAGGATGGTAGCGACCGCGGTGTTTCGGATGACTTCAAGCAACGTGTTTACGGAGTTGACCTGAATCGTCACCTTTGGCGTGATTTTCGCGTTGGTGAAGTACTCATCGATACAAATGCGCGTAGCGAAGTCAGAGGTCAGCAAAGCAAAATCCAGTTGAGCTAACTGAGCCGTCGTGAGTGCAGGGGGATCAGCAATAGCTCGCCACTGACTTGCTCTACCAGCAAATGGTCCCCCGGCTGGAAACGCGCTGCCAGTTCGGGGCTGACGACAGTCACACGACTACCAGCGAAAGGGATCTGTGTACCAGCGACTAGTTGTTCGAGCGCGAGAGACATGGAGCAGGTTTACCATCAAGAGGCGGCCGCAAAATGTATAGGAATCGCCATCCTCCGTCACCTGCTACTAACCGCCTCACGGAGGGTAACGAACTCTTCTGCGGAGGTCGGATGAACGCCAATAGTGTCATCAAAAAGTCGTTTGGTGGCACCCGCCTTAAGAGCAATCGCTAAGCCTTGAATGATATCCCCCGCGTCCGGACCGACCATGTGGCATCCCAACACTCGATCAGATTCTGCGTCCACTACCAGCTTCATCAGCGTCTGTTCAGGCGACTGGGTGAGAGTCAATTTCATGGGTCGGAACCGGTTCTCGAACACCACCACTTTGTGGCCTTGCTCAATCGCTTGCTGTTCGGTGAGTCCTACCGTACCAATATTTGGCTGGCTGAACACAGCAGTTGGAATATGGCGATAGTCGACCGGTCGATACTGCTCAGGCTTGAACAACCGACGGGCAACTGCCATGCCCTCTGCTGTCGCAACGGGTGTCAACTGGACACCGCCAATGACATCACCCAGAGCCAAAATGGAAGGCTCGCGAGTTTCAAAGTGCTCATTCACGTCAATGTAGCCAGCCTCGTTGAACTCTACGCGCGTATTTTCCAACCCCAGGTTATCGAGCATTGGCCTACGACCAGTGGCATAGAAGATGCTGTCAGTTTCCAATTGCGTCCCATCCTTAAGCGTCGCGAGCAAGCTTCCATCGGCCTGCTTCTCAATTTGGACAATGTCAGTATTGAAATCTAATCGCAGACCGCGCTTAGTCAGCTCCTCTGCCAAATGAATACGCACTGATTGATCGAATCCTCGCAAAAACAGATCGCCTCGATACAGCAGCCGAGTATCGGCTCCTAGCCCGTTGAAAATGCCAGCGAATTCCACAGCAATATAACCACCTCCGACCACCAAGATTCGCTTGGGCAGCTCTTCCAGGAAGAACGCTTCATTTGAAGTGATCGCATATTCATGTCCCGGAATTTTCGGAATCTGCGGCCACCCGCCAGTCGCAATCAAAATCCGCTCAGCGCTGAAACGCTGGCCGTTTACATCGACATGGTTCGCATCTGCTAATCGTGCATGGCCTTCGAGCAACGTGACGCCGCTGTTAATCAAAAGCTTACGGTAGATGCCATTGAGACGGTCGATCTCACGGTTCTTGTTCGCAATAAGCGATGGCCAGTCGAAATTCGCCTTGCCAGCTGTCCAGCCGAAGCTTTCAGCCTGTTGGAAGTCGTCAGCAAAATGGGCACCGTAAACCAACAACTTTTTTGGAACGCAGCCGACATTTACACATGTGCCGCCTAAGTATCGACTTTCGGCAACCGCTACTTTTGCACCAAAACCTGCTGCAAACCGTGCAGCCCGTACTCCACCCGAGCCGGCACCAATGACAAATAGATCGAAGTCGTGGCTCATTTCAGTTCTCTGTAAGAATGCACAGCACCCGGCTGTCCAATATCATTTTATGAATAACAACCGGAGCTTCAGCGACTTCATCAGTGAGGCACAAAGCCTTGAAAAAAAACCTTCGTCTGAACGTGGTTGGCACATATCAGTCATGCCTAATCCGCTAGCCTCGCTTGCCAAAGCTCCCATGAATTGGGGAAGCAAAAAGCCCGCTTCGTGCTCACGATGAAGAACGATCGAAGTATCCGGATAGGAGCCGCCAGGGCAGGATTGAGTAGTGCCGAACATTGGAATCTCCCAGTTATGGAGAACGCTGCGACAACTCCAGTGGTTGATCGCTTCTAGGATCAGTTTCACCAACAAAGGCGCTTTAGAGAATGGGCAGATATGTCATGGCTTAATTGTGCAGGGTGAAACAATGTTAATAGAGCTTTGCGAACACGCATCCAACCTACCCGTCCAAAAGACCCAGAGCGATACGTAGCATGAGATCGCTTACGCATGACTGTCGACGTGGGTACGGTGGGGTCAACTGGCGGGGTTGGTCGCAATTCAACCGATAGCCCTAGACCGTGTCAGTGGGGCCAATGATTAGCGAGTGAGATGTACACCAACCTTCTGTCGATGGTGCCTTGAAAGCAGGTTACGCCTCCACAGCTTTCCAGCGACGTGTAGTGAAGGGTCAATCAGCGGCATTGTGCGTCAGTCCCTCGGAGCTGAAAGGGAGTTCGAAAGTTTTTTCATCGACGACGAAAGCTTCATTTCGTTTTCTGTACGGTGCAGATCATTCGTTGTAGTGGTGAGCTGGCTAGTGAGAATACCTAACTCCGCCAAAATGCCCTGAACCTTTCCTTCACGATCTTTTTCGCTCAGAGAGTGATCGTTCTTAATGGCATCCAACTCCTCCATTTTCTTTTGAATTTTTTCTTGGATGTCTCTGATCACTTTGAGAATTTTTTTCACACCATCCGGCAGATTGCTAGCATCGATGTCCGCATTTTTTTCACTCTCACTTGACGCTTTCGCTGCCCCTTCAGCGGACAAGGTCACTTTTACACCTTCGGTAACTGCCGATAGGTCGGAGTTACCTGGAGCCTCGCTCGGCACAGCCTTGGGAGTATTTGCGGGTTCTGTGATTCTAGTCGAAGCGCGTGTAGTGGCATTGATTTCCATGAGAGTCTCCTTTTTTGTCCCTACTTTATCGACATGGGCTAAAAGTACTTTAAGGTCAAATTCCTCCGCGCGCACATCGCGAGCCATGGCCAACACACATGCACCTTGGCGTTGCTGTCTGATAAGCGGCTAGGTCGCGATTGGCAGTCCATGCTGGCGGATCCTGCGCATGAGTGGACCGTTGACGGTCTCGCTGAAACCGCAAGCATGTCTCGCGCAACGTTTATGCTAGCCTTCGTACGGGTGGCTGGAGTTTCACCTTGGGTATTATTGACTCAGGTCCGAATGGAGTTGGCGGTCAACCTGCTAAACCATTCACATTTGGGTTTGAGCGACATTACTTCCTAAGTCGGGTATCAATCCCAAGCGGCTTTCAGCAAAGAACTCAAGGAAATATACGGTGAAGCACCTGGGAGAGTGAGACGGGGGATGTAACATCTCCGACATTTCCATATGCCGGACGATGAGGAAGATTTATTAGCCTCGTGCGGCTTGGGATACGGTAAAGCTATCCTCCAACATTCGAAAGCTCGTAATCAATCCGTCATCTACCTCTAGCACCAGTACAAATGACGTTTCAATACGTTTACCCGTGGCTTTTACGACTGACGCAAGGTCACCAAGTATCAATGCGCGATGCTCATTCGCAAGGATATCGTGGACGTTGAGACTCTCGCTTGTTATCAACGCCGCAGTATCTCTTACGAAGTCAACAATAGCCTCTCGGCCTGTTTTTTTACCAAGCCATGGCAGTGCCCCCTCATCACCCGCAATTTCCCAACGCGCGTCCTCAGCAAATAGATGCGCCAGTGCTTGAGAGTCTCCAGCACCCAGTTTTTGTAAGAAGTTCTGCGCAAATTCTAGATTGTTTTGCCCATTCATGATCATTAAGTCTCTGGTCGTTTTGAGAAGTCATTGTCGAATAATGGGTAGGCGCTTTTCTAGTACTTACCAGTTGGTAAGTGCCCTAGGAGTATCGAGGACGATAAACCGTCTTGATCTGCACCATAAACACCCTGCCGCATGCCTTGTGGGTCAATTTTCAATCAGCGCCAACAAGATAAGGTTATCTCCCCTCAATTAACCGGTCACGGATACCAGCAACCGCAGCCTGAATCTCCATGACATTTTCTGCTGTCATCCCTACTGCCGACTGAATGCAGCCTGGAACCTTGAGTGCATCCGACTTCAATGTCCTGCCCTTGTCCGTCAGTCTGACCCGCACCTGACGCTCATCTTTTGGATCCCGGCAACGGCTTATAAGTCCCGCGCTTTCCATACGCTTAACTAATGGCGTTAGTGTGCTCGACTCCAGAAATAGCCTGCTACCCAGATCCTTGATGATCTGATCATCCTTCGCCCAAAGCGCCACCATCAGCAAATACTGCGGATACGTTAGGCCTATTGCCTCCAATATCGGACGGTAGAACTGCGTAAGCGCATGTCCCGTTGAGTAGATCGTGAAGCATAAAAACTCATCCAGTGGCGCGAAATCGTCTTCCGGAATTTTTAATTTGGTCACCTGCTTCTCCCTTGCTACCTAGGAAAGCAAATTATTACGTGCGCGATTCAATCGCAAGCTATTGACAAAATATTTTACATGCTGCACGATTATTACTAGAGCGATTAATTAGCGCACAATACATATTCCGCCGTCCCCCCTCACTGGTAGATATTCAAATGAAAAAGATCCTCTCGGGTTTGGCTCTCGCAACTGCCATCACTGCCGCAAGCGTTGCACACGCTGCTGACGTAAAGCCAACAGTGATCCTTGTGCACGGCGCTTTCGCTGATTCGTCGAGCTGGAATGGTGTTGTGAAAATTCTGGAAAAGGACGGCTACCCCGTCATCGCAGCGGCGAATCCACTGCGTGGTGTTACAAGTGACGCTCAGTCCGTTGCAAGCATCATCAAAAGCATCAAGACGCCTGTTGTCCTTGTCGGTCACTCGTACGGTGGACCTGTGATTTCTGAAGCCGCTTATGGCAACTCAAACGTGAAGAGCTTGGTATTCGTCGCAGCGTTTGCGCCAGAGGCTGGCGAAACGGCAGCGGAATTGTCTGGGCGCTTCCCAGGCGGAACTCTTGCATCTGCTCTAGCTGCACCAGTTGATCTTGCTGACGGTGGGAAAGATCTCTACATCCAGCAAGATAAGTTCCACGACCAGTTTGCTGCCGATGTATCCGAAGCTGATGCTCGGCTGATGGCTGCTGGTCAGCGCCCTGTCACCGTCGCTGCTTTGAATGAAGCAGCCACCACGCCAGCTTGGAAAACCGTTCCATCGTGGTTTGTTTACGGCGACAAAGACAAGAACATCCCACCTCAAGCCCTGGCATTCATGGCTGAGCGTGCGCACTCCAAGCAAACTGTTGTGGTCAAGGGTGGCTCACACGTTGTTATGGTGTCCAATCCAAAGGCCGTGGCTAACCTGATTGAGAAGGCGGCAAAATAAACTTGAAATAGCTGCCATGAGGTTCACCGACGGGCAGCGGCCTGTTATTGGAAAGTAACAGATACGCTTGATTCACAGATTTTTCACCCGCATCTGATACGTTGATCTCTGCTCCTTATAAATCCTTTAGCCCGCGCTCCCCACGCGGGCTTTTCTTTGCCTAAGTGCTTGAGCCTCTTAGGTCGCGAGGTTAGCGCCTGATGTATCGACATGCTTGCCGATGAAGTCTGCTCTAGGCGCAGCTCACGAGACGCAATTGCTGGGGCAAAAGCACATCAGGCCATCCACCCGAACAACTGAATGCTTCCAAACACAAAGCCTGGTTGTCATCGGACCAACAGACAAAAACGCCCCGCTGACTCAGCGAAGCATGATCGAATGTCCAGCACCGCTCCTTCACTTCAATTGCCAATCGCCCCTCTAGCGAACACTGAATGATCGAGTAAAAGCCAGCGTTGGTTTTCTCGCGCGCAATCACTCGAAACATTGGGCTATCACTCTTAGCCGAAGCCGAACCTATTTCTTCACCAGCAAACAGGTTAGAGAGCGCGAAAATCTCAATCTGGTCGAGGGGCATCGGAATCACTTCATTTAGCCAGCGCGCATGGACTGCGCAGCCGAATCACAGCCGACTTCAAGATTTGTCTCCAAGGCCGTAAGCCCGGGAGATCAGTTCGGCCACTTCATCACGGCGCACGGTCGCGCCCTTATGCGAATCAGACACCACCGTTGTTACGCGACCTTGAGCTACCAAAACTTTGGCGGCTTCAACCCACTCTTCCCGGGTGACCGGTTTGTTCGCTTCGAACGCTGGTCCACTTTTCATCCAGCCATTGGAAACCACGATCCCGACTTGATCAGACAAAGGGGAATCCGCCGGCAGATCAGTGAAGACTGTTCGCTTGTCGACCTTCATTTCACCGGCCAAGGTCATCTGCAACGTGTTGGCTAACTCCCCTCGGGTAATGGCACGGGCCGGCTCAAAGGCATTGGCCTCGTTACAGGTCATGAGCCCGCGAAAAACCACCGCTCGCACCGCATCGGATGCTTGATTCGCCGGGATGTCGGTGGGCAGATTTTTTTGTGGAGGACTCAACCACGCGTCAACCGGCGTGACATCCAGACTCACGCCCTGGGCGGTGTAGTTGGTCAATGAGTCATAAGTCTTGCTGTGAGCAACAAAACCTGGGGCCTTGGTGAAATCAAACCGATACCCGTAATGGTATCCATTGGAAGGATTGTATCGAGTCATCAAACCCGACTGACGCGTAGCTGTGTTATCCGCCAAACCATACAGCACTGCCCGACGCATCGCTGCCACAGCAGATAAGTCCGTGATCAGTTGGTTACCTGCCAAGTATTCATCGCCCGGCTTGATGACCTCCTTGCCTTCAGCCGGTGAGACTGCATTTGTCGAAAGGTTGTAGTGATCGCCGTTGCCAAGCATCGCGAGCTGCACGTTATGCAATTCAGTACCGTAGATGCCGAACTGCTTGGTTGCATGGCTGGCGTCCATCACTGTCAAATAACCTTCGCCAATAACCTCGATCTGACCGTCAGGCTTTACCCACATGGCAGTGTTAGTATCCAACCCGAACCCCTTGCCACGCTGATCGCCCACCAGATAACTAGCCATGCGCGCGGCTCGCCCGGTACTGGTCTCTTCGAGCTGATCCAGGTGCTGATCGATTATCCCGGCCTTGAACAAGCCAGAGCCTTTGAGCAATGCCGCACCACGCTGCCCGGCAGACTTCGCTACACCAAAGTCCAGCGTATCCATGACAACCCCGTAAGCCGTCGGCATCTGCGCGCCGAGAATACTTGCGCCCGCGCTCGTGCCACCGATGACTCCGCCCTGCTCATACACCTTGCGCACTGCTTGCATCGCCAGCGAATCACTTCCATCGGCGTTAAACAGCGCTTTGGCAATTCTCGCTTGGTCCCCGCCCACAAACCATACAGCGCTTGCCTCAGTGATCGGTTTGACGGCCTCGGGATTATTCATGGTTTGCGCGTAGTTTTTGCTATCGATCGACGCAATCGTGACGTGCGAAGCCGGCACACCCAATGCCACCAGCTCGGCTTGAAAGCGTTTGCTCGAACCCAGGCTGCCACTGGCGGTGGGGAAAATCACAATCTTTGCCGCGCCAGCCCCGCCCGCCAGATCCACGAACTTGTGATACACGGGCAAATTGCTAGCCCTCAACATGCCCCCCACCGCCAGTAAATGGCCATCCGCGAGCACCGACGTCGCCGAAGAAGCGATAGCCAACGCGACCAACACCCTTCCCTTTCTCACTTTGCTCATCCGTATTGCTCTTTTTGTGGGGAGAACATCAATGGCTTCACAGACAATCCTGAAAGCGCCAATCTGAAAATTTCTCTATCAGGCTTAGATAGTTCGAAATCTTATACGCCGCATTTTTTTGCTGATCAAGACCACTGATCTGAGCTAAATAACTCACACAGCTGTAACAAAAAAATAATTAATCGTTAATTTTCAATTATTTATATCACTTTAATAAAAACTATCGCCTCACCCATCAAAGAATATTATTTTTCTTATTTTACATTTCGTGAAAATAATCGTTTCATTATCACTGGTGCCGTACCCGATCCGGCTCAACCGCCATACGCGCTCGTCGACCGCATTCACCCTCCCTGATACCCGCTGTAAGGAGTAGTAAAATGAAAACAATCACACTTCTCGGCGCCGTGGCGCTGACCGCCATGAGCGCCATGAGCGCATTCGCTATGGCAGAAGAACAGACACTGCGCATAGGTATCGAAGCGGCCTATCCGCCCTTCGCGTCCAAGACAGCAGACGGCGCGATCACCGGTTTCGACTACGACATTGGCAATGCGCTGTGCGAGAAAATGGCGGTCAAATGCGTATGGACGGAACAGCAGTTCGACGGATTGATTCCATCACTGAAGGTTCGCAAGATCGACGCTATCCTCTCCTCCATGTCGATCACGCCCGACCGCCTTAAATCGGTCGATTTCAGCAAAAAGTACTATCACACCCCCGGCAAACTGGCGATGAAGGCCGGCACCGTCATCAACGATCCGCTGGTTGACCTCAAAGGCAAGCGAGTAGGCGTTCAGCGCGCGTCAACCTACGATCGCTATGCCAGTGACAAATTCGCCGCGGCGGGTATTGAAGTCGTGCGCTACGGCTCCCAAGGTGAAGCGTTCCTGGACCTGGCGTCCGGTCGCCTGGATGCCACCCTTGCCGACATCGTCAACATCGATGAAGGCTTCATCAAGACTGACGCTGGCAAGGGCTTCGCATTGGTAGGCCCCGACTTCACCGACAAAAAATACTTTGGCAACGGCGCTGGTATTGCAGTACGCAAAAGCGATTCCGCGACCGCTGAAAAACTCAATGCCGCTATCGACGCCGTTCGCGCAGACGGCACTTACCAAAAGATTCAGAACAAGTATTTCAACTACGACATCTACGGCGGCTGATCACTTGCGCAGGAGTTGTGATTCTGCGACTCCTGCTTGTTTTCTTCAGGAACTCTCCATGGAACACATTGAGCACTTGCTGCCCTGGGGCAGCCCGGGTATCGAGCGACGTCTGTCAGTTTTTCGTTTTGGTAGC
Source organism: Pseudomonas sp. 31-12 (assembly GCF_003151075.1). Lineage (NCBI taxonomy): Bacteria > Pseudomonadati > Pseudomonadota > Gammaproteobacteria > Pseudomonadales > Pseudomonadaceae > Pseudomonas > Pseudomonas sp. 31-12. Next base: position 2,428,939 of record NZ_CP029482.1, on the reverse strand, counting down.
GGACCTCGCAAAGCCTACATTCAGGCATCGCTGCACGCGGATGAGTTGCCAGGTATGCGCGTTGCGGTCGAGCTGAAAAAGCGCTTGCGCGAGCTGGAGCAAGAGGGTCGGCTGAACGCGACGATTGAACTGGTTCCGGTGGCCAATCCCATAGGGCTGTCACAGATGTTTCAAGCCACTCATCAGGGTCGATTCGACTTTGCCAGCGGCAAAAATTTCAATCGGGATTTCCCGTCACTCGGGGAAGCGGTGGCTACGCGGGTTAGCGGGCGCCTGAACGGCAAGGCCAAGGATAATGTGGAGGTCATCAGGGCAGCCATGCACGAAGTGCTGAACGAGCTGCCTCAAGCGAACTCAACGCTTGAAGGGTTGCAACGCCTTTTGTTGACTCACGCCTGTGATGCGGATGTGGTGCTTGATCTGCATTGCGACTTTGAGTCCATTCTTCTGCTTTATAGCCTGCCACAGCTTTGGGACTCACTTGAGCCATTGGCAAACCGCCTCGGCGCCGGTGCGGCTTTACTGGCCGAATCAGCCGGCGGCGATTCCTTCGACGAAGCATGCTCCACCCCTTGGCTCCAGTTGGCCAAGCAATTTCCAGACGCTGCCATTCCGATAGCCTGCACGGCCACGACCATAGAACTGGGCGGTATGGCGGACACCGGTCACGTCGCGGCCGAAGTTCACGCAGAAGCCATACTGGCGTACTTGGGGGGCCTGAAGATGATCAGCGGTGACTGGCCCAAAGTACCCTCCTCGTCCTGTGAAGCTACGCCATTTGCAGGCGCGCAGTATGCTTATGCACCACACGCGGGGGTCGTCTCTTTCCTGAAACCATTGGGTGCACGGGTAAACAAAGGGGACGCGCTGTTTGACGTCTTCGATCCAATCACTGACCGCCATACACGAGTTTGCGCCACCACGAATGGCGTGCTCTACGCCCGTGAGCGCTTGCGGTTTGCTCAACCCGGCCTTTGGCTAGCCAAGGTCACTGGTAGCGAACCCATTCGTCAAGGGCGCCTCTTGACCGATTGAGGCGACACTCCCGTGAATTCGCTCGCTTCAGATACACTGGGGCAACTGATCGACAGGCCTGCCCAACTTATGCTCCAACCTCCTCGCAATGCCACCGTTTACACAGCGCCCATCATGCGCAACCTCGCCGAGGCTGCACCGGATTTGCAACCTTCTCTGCGCAAGGTGGCTGACTTTATCCTGCGTCATCCACTGAAGGCCGCGACCCTGACAATCGAGGAGCTGGCCCAGGAGTCGTTGACTTCACCGGCAGCGGTCAATCGGCTCGCGCGCGCCATAGGCCTGAAGGGCTACACGCAATTGAAGGTCGAACTGGTTGCGACCTTGCAGGACATGGTTTCTCCTGTCGACAAATTGCGCAATGAGATGGCCCATCGACCCTCGGGCGAATTCGGCTTGACCGAACAACTTCAAATCGCAACCAGCAACCTGAGCACGACTAACACCAACAATCCTTCAGAGATGTTCGAAGCCTTTGTCAGTGCCCTCATCCAGGCCCGCAAAATCTACATCCTTGGTTTTGGAAACAGCGCGTACATGGCAGGACTGGCCGCCTCCAACCTGATTCCCTTCATTGCTGATGCGCAGGCAATCAGTATGGAAGGAGGCAACGAGAACGCAGCCTATCGATTGGCCTCCATCACGCCCGCCGACGTTCTTCTAGCGATCTCATTGCCCCGCTACTCTCAGGACACGCTGCAATTAGCGCGATTTGCCAAAGAGCGTGGAGCGTCAGTGTTAGCTATCACTGATTCGCCCGCATCACCTCTGGCCAACATCTGCCATCACACACTGTTCGCTGCGGCAAACCATCCCGTACTGATCAGCTCAAACTCAGCCGTTTTAGCGTTGATCGAGGGCTTGGTCGCTGCCGTTATGACGCGGAATAAGGAAGCCGTAACATTGTCGGCCGAGCTTACAGAGAGTGTACTGTCCTACCTACATGTTTCATCTAACAACAAGCCCGGCACCAAGAAACGACCGCTTACCCGCTGAAGTCGACGGAAGAATTTCCTCGACCTCAACTCAGGATCGCAAATTCCAGCTGGATGGACAGACGCTCGGCGAGGGAATCAAGTCGTCTAGCTACGGCATTTTCGGTACGGCAAAATTCACAGGCGATGTAAAGACTACCGAAAACACAAAAGAACTTTGCGAAACATATTCGTCGACAGCGTCTTGCTTTTGATCTCATTTTTCAGTGAATACCCGCCTAGACTGCCATCGCCAACTTGGACGAAACTCTTTCACTTTGTGAAATAGCGTGTTGTCATTGGTAGCCATTCCTCCAATCGGAAGATCTGTCGATAATTCGTGTGAGCGCGTAACCACCTCTGGCCTAAACCTCTCCGCAAAACAGCTGTGCACCTCACAGGAGTACCGGCGATGCCCCTATTCAAATATTTCACGTTGCTGGTATTGCCACTAATGTTAAGCATCGGCCACGCCCAGGCGGAAATGCCGAAAATGTCTTATCGCCAAGTGAAGGTCGATGGCGTGAGCATCGCCTATCGGGAGATAGGCAACGTCAACGCTCCCTCCGTTCTTTTACTTCACGGGGTGCCAAGTTCGTCACGGATGTATGAAGGGCTGATGCGTCAATTGGGCGACCGCTTTCACCTCATTGCGCCGGACTACCCAGGCTTTGGTAACAGCGACGCGCCCACTCCAGATCAGTTCACATACACGTTTGAACACTACGCAACACTGATTGCACACTTCACAGATGTAGTCGGGCTCAAGCAATACAGCCTGTTCATGCAAGATTACGGCGCACCTGTCGGCATGCGTCTGGTGATGGCGAGACCGAAGGCGGTGAGCGTCATGGTGTTTCAGAACGGAAATGTCTACGTCGAAGGGCTAGGCAGACTACCCGGCTAGAGTCAGCCAAGTAGCTCACACCTTAGGGTCAGTCGGACGCAATCACGCGGTTGCCTAAAGTTTCAGCACTCCGAAGAGATCACCATTGATGATGCACGTGGGACGAAATCTCACGGTTATACAGATCAAGAAGTACGCGCATAGTTTTGTCAGGAATAGGCGGTAAGGAGCTAGACGCGCTGTTGGCTTTGGCTTGCTGTAAATTCTTTGCTCCAGGAATAACGGTGGTTACCCCGCTCTCCATCAAGATCCACCGCAGAGCGAACTGGGCCATCGTGACTCCTTCCGGTACGAACGGACGAATTTGCTCAATTGCCTCCAACGCGGTGTCATAAGGCACACCCGCGAACGTTTCACCTTTATCGAAAGCTTCGCCGTGTCGATTGAACTGACGGTGATCATCCTTAGAGAAGGTGGTTGCCTTGGTCATTTTCCCTGTAAGCAGACCGGAGGCTAGAGGCACGCGAACGATAACGGCAACCCCACGTCGTTTGGCTTCCTGCATGAACAGCTGATCAGGCCTCTGACGGAAAATGTTGTAGATCAGCTGAACGGACGCAACCCCTGGATATTCGATAGCCTTCAAGCCTTCCTCGACTTTTTCCACTGAGACCCCGTAATTGCGGATCTTGCCAGCGGTCACCATATCCTCCATAACTTGAAAAACGTCCGGCTGGTAATAGACCTCCGTCGGTGGGCAATGCAGTTGTACTAAGTCCAAACAATCCGTGGCCAGGTTTATAAGGGATCGTTCGACAAAGTCGTTCAGATTTGCCCGCGAGTATCCTTGAGCAACATGAGGTGCTAACCGCCTTCCCGCTTTGGTCGCGATGAAAGGCCTATCGCCGCCCCGCTCTTTCATCACATCAGCGATGATGCGTTCCGATCTCCCGTCGCCAAGCTGCGCGACTTAACCATATCTCTTGCAGCAATTGGTGATCAAAGCGATATCGAGACAGCTTCGAAGTGAATGTTTTCGGAGGATGCTGCTGCACACCGTTCAGAAGCCATACGGACGCTCATAGCGGGTCGGCCCCGGCCAAAAGATGTCGGCCAGCAAGCGGTCGCGCGAAAAAGAAGTGAACAGTTAAGCCATAATACTGATGCCCTGATGCAGGTCATTTCTGACGCAATCAGCCAGCCAGGGCCATTTCTGCGGAGCTATTGACTGAAATCAATCGCAACGGCTATCGAAAGCATAAAAAAACAGACATTGTATTTCTCCAACGACTACACTTATACATCAAGCAAGTTAATTAGCTGTACCATCTTGATTCTATACCTTTTTTAAACAGTGCTATTCCAATCAATCCTGTCGACGGAATTTGCATGAAAATTGAAATTCTTAAGCAAGCAGTTATGGATTCACGAGATGGCATCACCATCTCCGATAATTCTATCGACGACAATCCACTGATTTTTGTAAATCCTGCTTTTGAGCGCATGACCGGCTACTCGTTTGAAGAAATCACTAACATTAACTGCCGATACCTACAAAAAAATGATCGAGAACAGCCTGAGCTTGAAATTATTCACAACGCCGTTAAAAAAGGGGAATACTGCCTCGTAACCTTGCGAAACTACCGCAAGGATGGAACGATGTTCTGGAATGAGCTAAGCATATCTCCAATTCATGATGAAAATGGCGTGGTGAGCAATTTTTTAGGTATACAAAAAGATGTAACACCTCGCATGCTAATACAGCAGCAACTTCGCGACGAACACCAGTCCCTCAGGGAAATGAAAGTACACTTCGAACAACTATCCATAAAAGATGGGCTGACAGGCATTTACAATCGTCGTTTTTTTGATACCCAGTTCGAAATTCAATGTAAAATTGCATGCCGCAACAGCGACTCATTGACTCTCGCCATGATTGATGTCGATAACTTCAAGTCATTCAATGATATTTATGGGCATCAAGCTGGCGACGAAGCATTAATACGTGTCGCTGATAGTTTGAATAAGTCTTTTCAGCGAGGCTCTGATTTTGCAGCCAGGTATGGCGGTGAAGAATTTGTAATTCTTTCCAGCGGCATGACGAAAGACCAATCAGCTCGACACGTCGAAACTCTATGCCAACTAGTGCGAGACTTGAGAATACCGCACTCAGTTTCCAGCACAGGACACTTAACTATAAGCGTTGGTTTTTCAGTACATACATTTGCTCCACTGCACCCGTACAACGTACTACTGGACCGAGCCGATAAGGCTCTCTACATAGCTAAAGAACGGGGTCGAAATCAATTTTTTAATCTTTAGGTTCTGTAAGAAATTCTGGAGAAAATGGTTTTTGTACAACATCATGTAGCGCCCTAAATCCCTTTTTGAAGGTCGACTAGGTCCGTTTGCGGCCAGCAGCAATCGGCCGATTCTGTTCAAAAAGTCGGTCATCCAAAGCTGCCTGATCATTGACCGGTGAAAACGTCTTTTTTACACGCTGCTACGTGAAATCTGCGTCTGGAAACCTCTGCTAAAAGTAAAGATTTCAATCTCGGACGCGTACTTTTCAACTGCGGAAACCATGGTCGACTTTTTCAACAGAATCGGCCAAAAGCGGCCATTCAAGTTACCCAAATTAGATTCATACCTGAAAGATTCACATCGACAAACAGCTTGAACTTGCGACTTGAATTGAAAGGTGGCCAGCAAGGCAATATGCCCATCCTAATGAGCGGCCCGCATCTACTTTGGACGACAGAAAACGCTAAGACCAGGGATGCATAGAGAGATCCGTGTCTTTTCAAACTTCTGAACGAGCTTAGATAGATGTCTTTCAAAGATTCTTCGATCACGCTTTCTCGAACAGCCCAGCTGCGCGGAGAGACTTGGTAAGCTCTTGTCGCAGAAACGGTTCGTTCAAAGTTACTAGAGCCAGACCCATGCACCAAACCAGGGTCACCAATATTCCTGAAAAAGGCAGCCGGGAAGGGTCCGCCACGACCCTGCGGTGTTCTCACATTGAAGGCCTGGGTTTTGAAGTCATAGCGTCCAAGAGTAATCACGGTGCACGCCGTGAAGAATCTCGGGACTGCTTTTGCAAATTCAAGCCGGTATCGTTTAGGCCTAAGTTGTTGCGGCAACTGAAAGAGGTTTCAATTCCTGACAATCTTAGCTCGGACGTATCTGACGATCTGCCGGTGAGCTATCAAAACCGATAAAAAATTTGGTAAAAATAAAAGAATTTATGCTCAGTAATTAATATTGCTAAAAGCTATTTAAGCTATTCCTTTATCTCAATAAATCGCATACTTGACATAACTCAAAATGAGAACTAGCCTACATTAGGATAATGTCAACTTTTGCTTAACACATATAATGCATCTCATTCAGAAAATATCTACATTTCTAGTTCAGACCCAATGTGCACCCTGATGTACGTATAGATAATTTCTCAATCGACTTCAATTTAATAGCAAATATCGATTTAGGCGCATACCTCACCGTGGCGGAAAAAAAATGTATAAAAGTTATCGCTTAGCAGTGGATGCGGCCGCCATTTTCTCGGAAACCGATCTAGCAGGAAATATCACATTTGTGAACGACAAATTCTGTGCCATTTCCGGTTATTCTGCTGAAGAATTGTATGGGAAAAACCACCGAATATTAAACTCTGGCTTCCATTCACCAGAATTTTTTATTGAGTTATGGAACACCATATTGCATAGAAGAATATGGAAAGGTGAGATATGTAATCGTGCCAAAAACGGCACTTTATACTGGGTGGATTGCACTATATTAGCGTTAATCGACTTAGAAACAAATTGCGCACTTAAATATGTCGCCATCCGTTTTGATGTCACCGACAAGCACCAACTAGTTAAAGCTCTGGAATGGCGCGCAGGGCATGATGTACTGACAGATCTTCCAAATCGTCTGTTGTTGACCGAACGACTAGACCAGATTATTTCCACGAGGCACAAACAACCTCTCGCAATAGGGGTTCTTGACTTGGATGGATTCAAAAAAGTTAATGATTCTTATGGACATGCCATCGGGGATCGACTTCTTATTGCGGTAGCCCAACGCCTGACAAAAGCTATACGCGGATATGATATAGTGGCCCGCCTAGGAGGCGACGAATTTGTTTTAATCTTGAACGTGAGTAACATTGAAGAGCTGAAAAATGCTATTCACCGCGTCATGGGCGAGATTTCATCGATCTATTTTATTGATGGCTTCGGTATAAATATCTCCGCGAGTGTCGGAGTTACCATGTTTCCTGCGGACAATGAAGACTCCGACACTCTACTTCGCCATGCTGATCAAGCGATGTATCAGGCAAAGAGAAATGGCCGCAATTGTGTTTGTTACTTTGATGTTTCATCGGAAAAAGAAGAGAAAATCGCCTTTGATACGGTTGCAAGAATTGACTTGGCTTTAGAAGCTAACGAAATGTTGCTGCACTATCAACCCAAGGTCGATCTGCGCAGCGGGGCTGTTATCGGATTTGAAGCATTGCTTCGTTGGCAGCATCCGCAGGAGGGAATGGTTCTTCCATCGGCTTTTTTGCCGCGGATAGAGCGTACTGATCTTATCGTTAAAATAGGTGAGTGGGCCATTCATCAGGCTCTGGATCAGATTACATTATGGTGTAAAATGGGCCATACATGGCAAATTAGTGTCAATATTTCTGCCTTTCATTTTCAGAAGCGAAATTTTGCTAACCGCTTACAGGAAATATTGAGCTGTCACCCATGCATATCACCAAAATTGTTGGACATTGAAATTGTGGAGTCGGTGTTGCTAGACAATTTTGAACAAGTGGCTCAGTGCCTTTCCAACTGCCGAAAACTCGGCGTAACTTTTTCGCTGGATGACTTCGGTACTGGTTATTCGTCGCTCAGTTATCTAAAGCTTTTACCCACAGAAACAATAAAAATTGACCAGTCATTTATACGTAATATGCTATTAGATAAAGACGATCTTGCACTCACTGAAGTCATCATAGGAATTGCAAGAACTTTTGGCCGGAAAGTAGTTGCTGAAGGTGTTGAAACAGAGGAGCACTGTGTTAAATTAAAGCAACTCGGGTGTGATATGGCGCAAGGTTATGGCATCTCAAAACCAATCAGGGCCGATCAAGTTTGCAATTGGGCAGAGCAATTTTCATTTCGTTCACGCGTCGACTCCACCAATAAGAAAATTAGAATTTGTCATGACTAGGCAAACCAATCACCGGAAATACTTACTATAGTGAGTGCTTTCGAAACTTTTCGTTAGACTTTTCGTCACTGTAATTGGTTTAACTTCAGCTCTCTCTTCTGTTAATGTAACTCTACGTTATCCAACCAGAAAATGCGTTCATCGACGCAAGTGATACCAGCCCTATCGCTACCCGACTCAGGTTCCACAGATAGATTGGCGTGTGAATCCAGTCCATTCGAGTGAATCTTTTTAATTTGATAGAAACCATTTAAAATCTTAACAGCTATAAGGTAAAAGAACCGAATTCTCCCCGTCTTCGGACAACTGTGGATGGCATTTTTCGGCTATTCTCTTTGCCCCCTGACTGGCGGCTATGGGTCGTTCTCTGCCAGTCATGTCTGCGGATTGTGCTGGTCAAATCCGATGCAAATGACTGGTCAGGCCGAATGCAAGTAGGTGGGCAAGTCTGTGCAGTCACCCACTTTGCACCACATGATGCGATAGGACCGAACAAACTAGACGAACGTAAACTGCTCCTTCGGCGCCTATTAACTAGCGAGACCCTGTGGATTACTTCCGCGAAGCGGGTACTCGCTGGAGACCTCGTAAACAGTTCATCTGCCATCCATCAGTTGTCGCTACGACCCTGCGGCTTTCAGTAGCTTGTTGCCGCTGACCGAAAACTGACCCAGTAAAGGCTGTTCTGCCGACTGAAAACTGACCCAGGTGTTCAACTGCTTCTGCTCACTTTTCGAGCAGGAGAACACAGGGTGATCAGCATGGAAATGTTGGGAAAAATCCGGCGGATGTACTTCCGCGACAAGCTCTCGCTGCATCAGATAGCCAAGCGTACCGGGCTGTCGAGAAACACCATTCGAAAATGGGTCAGAGCACCCGAAGCCACTCAGCCGGCGTACCAACGGTGCGCAACCTTCAACAAACTCAGTCCATTTCACGAGACGCTGGAGCAGGCGCTCAAGGCCGATTCGTTTCGGGCAAAGCACAACCGCAGAAGTGCCAAAGCACTCTTCGAACAGATCAAGGCCGAGGGGTACGACGGCGGCTACAGCCAGCTCACCGCCTTTATACGCTCGTGGCGCGGCGAGCAAGGCAAGTCTTTACGAGCCTTTGTGCCGCTGACCTTTGCACTCGGGGAGGCTTTTCAATTCGACTGGAGCGAAGAAGGTCTGCTGATCGGCGGCCTGTTCCGACGCATCCAGGTCTCCCATATGAAGCTGTGCGCCAGTCGCGCATTTTGGTTGGTTGCGTATCCCAGCCAAGGCCACGAGATGTTGTTCGATGCCCATACCCGCTCGTTTGGCGCGTTAGGTGGGGTGCCGCGTCGCGGCATCTACGACAACATGAAGACCGCTGTCGACAAGGTCAACAAGGGTAAGGGCCGCACGGTCAATGCTCGGTTTGCCGTGATGTGTGCGCACTACCTGTTCGACCCGGACTTCTGCAACGTCGCTTCCGGCTGGGAAAAAGGCATCGTTGAAAAGAACGTCCAAGACAGCCGACGGCGCATCTGGCTCGATGCTCAAAACTGCATGTTCCACACCTTCGAGGAATTGAATGCCTGGCTCGGCCAACGCTGCCGTGCACTCTGGGGCGAACTGCTGCACCCGCAGTACAACGGGCTGACCGTGGCGGACGTCCTGGAGCTGGAACGCGCTGAATTGATGCCGATGCCGACTGCCTTTGATGGCTACGTCGAGCGCACCGTGCGGGTCTCCAGCACCTGCCTGATCAGCGTGGCGCGAAATCGCTATTCGGTGCCGTGTGAGCGGGTCGGCCAGTGGGTCAGCAGCCGTCTGTATCCTTCCCGGATTGTAGTCATCGTCGATGAAACGACGATTGCCAGTCATGAGCGCCTGTTTGATCGAGATCAGGTCAGTTTTGACTGGCAGCATTACATCCCGCTTATCGAGCGCAAGCCCGGAGCGCTGCGCAATGGCGCTCCGTTTGCTGATCTGCCGAAGCCTTTGCAACTGCTAAAACGCGGTCTGAGGCGTCACACCAACGGTGATCGAATCATGACGCAGGTACTGGCGGCTGTTCCCATCGCCGGGCTCGATGCGGTGTTAGTGGCTGTGGAGTTGGTACTTGAATCAGGCAGCTTGAGTGCTGACCACATCCTGAATGTCCTGGCTCGACTGACATCGACAGCAGCCCCTCCGTCCGCCGAAACCAGCCTTCAACTCAAGATAGTGCCTGTTGCCAATACGGCACGTTACGACCGGCTCCGTACCACCGATGAGGAGACTCGCAATGCGTGATCTTAAGGCGGAACTCAAAGAACTGCGTCTGCATGGTATGGCCAGCGCCTGGGAAGAACTGGCCTCGCAAGGCGAAGCCTCAACAACCTCGTCGAAATGGCTGCTTGAGCATCTTCTCCAACAAGAACATGCGGATCGAGCGGTGCGCTCAGTGAACCACCAGATGAATATGGCCAAACTCCCCATGCATCGTGATTTGGCCGGCTTCGACTTTAGCGCTTCCAGCGCAGACGCCCGCCTGGTCAGGGATCTGTCCAACCTGGAGTTCACCGATACCGCGCAGAATGTCGTATTCATCGGCGGGCCTGGAACAGGCAAAACACACCTCGCCACCGCCTTGGCTGTGTCCGGGATCACGACGCATCACAAACGCGTGCGCTTCTACTCCACGGTGGATCTGGTCAATCTGCTGGAGCGCGAAAAGTACGATGGCAAGACGGGCCGCATCGCTCAAGGGCTGTTACGAACAGACCTGGTGATACTCGATGAACTGGGGTATTTGCCCTTCAGCCAGAGCGGTGGTGCCCTGTTATTTCACTTGCTGTCCAAGCTGTACGAGCACACCAGCGTGGTGATCACCACCAACCTCAGCTTCTCGGAATGGTCGAGTGTGTTTGGTGACGCCAAGATGACCACGGCGTTGCTGGATCGGCTGACACACCACTGCCACATCGTCGAAACGGGCAACGAGTCCTACCGCCTGCAACACAGCAGCTTGGTCGCCCAGACCAAGATCAAATCACGTGAACGAAAGCGCAAAGACAATGATGGTGCCGAGGACGATGAGCTGTTTTGATCTGCACCGAAAATACCCTGCCGCATGCCCACATGCGGTGGGACTTTAATGCCTCTTCCACCGGGACACGACTGCTAAGCTTATCCACAATTGCTGATGCCAAAATCAGCAATCCGCCCTGGGTCAATTTTCAATCGGCAGGGTGGGTCAGTTTTCAATCAGCGCCGACAGAGCTTATGGACTTGAGGTGAAATTGGTTGGCCCCGCAGTACTGGGTGACTAAGAACGGGAGCGCAACGACCACCAAGACCACCACCCGCTGGACTCATCCCACCTAAGCGGGTATTGACCGAGGCCTACGCCCCGAATGAGCCCAGCGTATCCGATTAGGTTGCCCCCCTACTCATCAGAGGTATCACTTAATCTCAGCAAGCACCTTCTTGATCGCACTAACGTAGCCGTGTTTGTAGAGCGGACAAAACTCACCTCTTACTTGCCCTGCTTTACCCATTAGCCGCGATTCAATCATCCTGCATCTTTTTCCCTTGCAGGAAATCAACTGGCCCGCTGCACCAGCGGTTCTTCGCACTATGGCTGACCACGACGACGCAGGTACTCCGTCAGCCTGCGGTATTCTGGACGCTCAGCAAGGTCGATCTGGGCCTGTGCAATCGATTCAAGACAAGAGCGCAGCTCAGAAGGCGGCCAAGTCTGCTCACCAACCACCGCAGCCAGCAGGCGCAACGCTGATTCAGGGAAAACCATGCACATGCCTGACTCATCAAGCAGGTGGATGACATAGTGCAAATGCCCGATGGGCACTAGCCAGTCGTGAATTGCATTAATGATGTCCGGGAATGATCTTCCGCCCGCAATGGACATCCGGGTCAATGATTCAGCGATATTAGATGTCACTAGGTCCCTGGATTTTGGCCAAATATGTTGCCAAAAGGGCTGAACCCGAGTCTGCCAATACTCCTCCCGCTGTTCCCCAGCGCCTTCCAGCGCTTGTGATAGAGCTTGAGCCGCCTCCTGTAACGCCTTCAGTGGAAACGTCGCGAAGGCATCACGGAATTCATCCGTGGTATACCCATCAAGTGGACCTAAGGCTGCATAAGTGAAAATAGCCGCGAATTGCTCCCCGTGCTCACCCAGATCCGCGTAATGGCTTGCGGTATCGAGAAACTCGGCTTTGAAGGCCAATAGAAGTGGACGGTACAGGCGGGGCGACCACAAGAAGCCTTCCCAGACCCTTCTAGCCTCAGCAGGATTGCGAGCCCAGCTGAAATGAGGAAGCAGATTTGTTCTTGTCCAAGCCCCATCTACCCTGAACAGAGCGATAAGTCTAGAAGCAAGCAGTACCCTGCCATGACGGTATCGTTCCACTTGCGGGTCGCACAGCTCGGTGAAAATCTGCCCCATCCTCTCTGGCAGACCATCACCGTCGCTGAGGCTTGATCTCTCCCAAATATTCAACAGAGACTGGGTAGCGTGCCCAATGGGGTGATTGATGGCTTCAGTGACTGGCTGATTTAACGGTTCGCCATTACTGGTCATCCCCGTATCCGCTGCCAGGGGCAGATGCATCACCCTTCGGATAAGCCCCAAAAACATATCCATATCTTGAAGTTCTGCTTTGGATACCTCATCTAGCCATCGAGTTACGTAATGAATAATCTGCTCAAGTTCACGATCTGGCATCCTATTGATCCACGGAGCAACATAACGCCATGATTTTCGAGCAATGCCAGATTCGCTCCATGCTTGGAAAGCTTCCCTCCAGCGACCCAAGAGCCATTGGCCATCCTCCGCTAGGTCACCCAAAGCAAACAAGCTGTTGAGAAGGTGCTTTCGGCACACATCTCTCCAAGTGTCTTCATCGAAATACTCATCAGCTGCCGGGATATTTCGAAGCCATTGGACCAGTGCCTCACGTTTGTAAGGTGCAGGCCTGACAACACGCTGCTGCTGATAATCAGGGTCTCCGGTCCCACTCATCCAATGAGAAAACTCGTCGCTCTCATTGTCTGCCAAGCGCAGATGTGGGTAGGCTGCGGACAGCGCATCAAGTCTTTGCTGAGCCTGATCACCCAGCACAAGCCCACCGTACTGAAGCTTCGCCAAGACCCTCCAAATCGCCCGGTCTACGTGTTCTTGATAGCGATCATCCGTAATGTCTGCCACGAAGTTTGCTCTAGGAGGTCCGGCCAGAATCTCCGTCTCTAACCTTTCTTGAGCGGCAAGGGGCAGCATGCGCCCTTGCAACACAAGCAGGCGGTAGACCTCGCGTTTAGTGGAGGTGGACCACAACCAATGACCATTCTCGACAAGTAGCCATTCAGCCCACTCATCAGCAGAAATGGCACCATCCTGACTGGCTGCAAAGAACGCCAAGCGTTTGAATGTTGGATATGGAATCTCAAACCACCTGTGCGCGATCTTCGCCGCAACCTCCGGATGTTCTTCGAAATTAGTCAGCCACGAATCCCTCAGCAACTCAACGAGCACGACCCACTCGCGGAAACCACGATTCTGCCAATGAGGACTAACAGACGGTAGATCCCAATACGAACGATCCTCGAAGGAGTTGGCGCTTTCCAGTTCTCGCAAAAGATCCAATGCATCACGAACCAATGCCTGGAGATCCTCCAGCAGCAAAGGCAAGACCGGTGCCCACTCCGAACGAGACGACTCGGAGAGCGTGGATCGCACATGGCCGGAGACTAAAACCAACTCCCAATTCACCAAATCGCGCAGGTGTTTTGCTGAGACATCCTGGTCTTCTGAAAATCGAAACGGCCGAGAGATTGACACCACAGGCGAGAGCAACTCCCTGAGTTGCAGTCGAAGACTGGCAGTCAGGCCATCTCGCTTCAACCGCTCCAACCAGCTATAGAGGTCTAGGTCTCTCCAAGGCGACTTGATCCGCTCAGCCAGGAACAGTCCCCACAGTTTGCGCATGTGAGGCCCAGGTATCGCGTTAGGTGAGCTTTTGCGAAGCGCATCCAGCTCAGCGGTGTTTCCTTCGCTCTGAAGCTTGGCAATGCGCCCCAGTTGATCCTCAATAAGAAATGCAAGCCGCTCGTGGATACATCCGCCCCGCGTAGTAAGCCAAAGTAGAAGGTCTGGATCGTCGAGATGCCGAACAAGCCACCGAGCGATCTGGAACATCACATTATCCCAGTGACCCGTGCGCCCGCTCACCAGCGTCATCTGCGCTGCCAAGTGGTAAGGCGAAGGTCTTTGAACCAGACTGAAGCTGAGCTTAGGATCATGTTCAGCATGAGCAGGAACACCAAAGCGCGCGAGATCCGAGTAGCAGTACCGGGGGTCACTAAAGGCGCCCAGCAGCCACTCCAAGGGCGGAGCAGGATTGAAATCTGCAAACCGGCGCGCCGGTAGCCCTGACTTGTCAGAAAGCGCCCATAGCAGACGCCCCACGAAATCATCTTGCCGGGTGCTGGCCGAAGGCCTGGAAAGAGCGTGAGTGGTGACGATCCGCTCCTTACCCGTCGTTCCGTCACTGTATGTCTCTGCCCAAGCTTTCAGAGTTTGATGCAATCCCCTATGCGAGTTTGCCCCAGGTTGAGTGTTGTACAGGATGGGGAAAACCCCTTTTGCCTTCCACTCAGCTGTCTTCAGGCTTTCCTCTCCTGGCGCACAAGATCCAAATGCCCATGCCTGAGGGGTAATCTCTCCCAGCATTCTGTCAGCAGCCAACGCGTCCATCATGTAGCGCAGAACTGGATCGCTGACACTGTACCCGATGAAGCAAACAACGTAGTTGCGGAACAATTCGCTTACGAATCGGGCAGCCCAACGCTCAGTCAGGTAAGCAAGTCCAAAGTCACCACTTGTAATGACCAGTCGATTGAGTTCGGAAATGGTAGGTTTATCCGGCAGTAGGCCGTGCAGATAAACGACTCCATCCCATCGACTTTTTTTGGGAAGAGGAAGCATTGGGGCTGAGTAATAATTGAAACGCTGTTTTGTGCGTCGACCTGCGGCATCGAACACTCGGTCGAAGTTTGTGGTTACAAGACGCACTTCACCGGTCCGGCACTTTCCCAGCCTCAGCAATGCTGCGTGCGTGTCTGTCGCGCCTTTGAGTCGGATGTTGGGCTTGAGAGCCCGCGCCAAAGCATCTCGAACAGCAGCGCGCCCGTTCGGCAAGCGACGCTCAAGTAGATCCAACGTGGCATCGAACTGATAGTTATCAAAAGCTTTCTGCTCGGCGCTATCGAAGGTGGTCGACGCCTCCTTGTAGATGAGCCGCACCAAACCTTTGAAATCCAGGAGCCCAGCTGGATATGAAATACCGGCCCCACAAAAGAAGATGACCCTACCTTCTTCATGGGCCTGAAGCAGCTCATCTGGGATATCTGGACCGTTCGTTACGAATTGCATCCCTGCCCCACCCCGTGTTTGATGGCGAAAAGCCACCTTTCGAGCCTTTGTGTACCACGGGTGAGGCATCTACGCCATCGATACACAGCGACAGGTGACATTCCGCCTTAGGGGCCTCGATCCATAGGATGCTCTGAAGGGCTTATCGGGCTTCGATAGGTCATGAGGAGACGGCTCTATGACGCATCATCGATGGCCCCCTTCAAGGCTTCAATCCTGTGCGAGCGTCAGAGCAACCACGTATGCTTAGCCCCCAGATTGGATCCCCGGCATGCTGCCCATTGCCGAGGAAAATGATGGTGTGAAAACTTTCCATGATGACTGAAGTGGGTTGGTCAATTCATACTGGCATCGTTGAAGAAACTCGCAGAAATGTTAGGAACGTGCCTACTAAGCAAATCAATCGAGCAAGTCATCAAACGCCGACATTGCCCTTTGACGAGCGAAGGCTTCGAAATCCTTTACGTTCGATTCAGGTCGCAACTTAATCAACTCACTGCTCAGTTCCAAAATGAGAGCGTGCGCACGAAGCACTTCACTTTGCGCATGATCGCGATCCGCTTCAAGAGTTATGATCCTGGCTGTTAGCTCACTATTTCGCGCCCTGCTAGCCTTAAGTTGTGCGGAAAGTGTTAGCTTTGCAACTGGAGAGGCAGAGTTGTTACCTTTGATCCAATCTTGAATTTCTTGAATGAGTAAAGGATATCGATCCTTTTTCAAAGCGGAAGGGTCACAACCAGCCTCTCTCGCGATATTAGCCTGACTCACTTTACTACCTTTCGGTAGGATTAACGGCTCATCAATTTTAAGTCTTATAAAAGCTGCTCTGAAGGCTGCTTCGGCTGTATCAAATACCAAATTAACTGATTGCAATAACATCTAAGACCCTCTGAGTCACTTTATACTGCGCCTCAAAACTTTCTCTCTGCGGCCCAGCCTTCAATTCGCCTGCCAGTTGACTCTCTAAAAAGCTATCCAGCTTTTCAATCATCGGCCGGTGTTCTCTATTAACCAACCCATGTAGACAGTCTGCGCATGGCGCTACGTTATCGAAGCCACCATAAGGACAAGGCTGAGGGTTCATGCAGACGCCCAAAATCGTCTCCCTTATGTGAATTTTGCTTTCCCTCGCCAAACTGATCAATTGATTAAAATCCAATTGATTCATGAACTCGACTAGTTTTTCCTTGTGCTTATCACTTAGCAAAGATACAAACCCGTCTGATAACACTTGTTTAGCCTTAACTGCAATTGCTTCAAAACTCGCATCTACATATTCCTTTCGGATAGCAGAATTGAATCCTAGCAAGGATGAGTTCCTCGCATAGTAAAGACTCATTTCTAAATAGAGATGTTTAAGCTGAAACTGTAGCGATTTATCACTCACTTTTCCTGACCGAGCTGCGTTTACAACGAGTGTTCGTCTGAGTTGGTGCATCCTCAGCGGCCAGATTTTCCCGACTTCAAACAGCGAAGAATCCAATGTAGGAGTAATTGCCTGCGCGACTGCGAGATCACCCTCGGTAATTACCAAATTTAAGGGATCAAATAATCCAGGACAAAAATCAACCCATTCACGATAGTGCAAATGCGTACGAATGCTGGTGGGCGTATCTCTTTCTTTTCCCCGAACCAACCCCCAGGGTTCGTAACTACGGAGAAGAAGATAAGGATTTTCAAATTCATCCTCTTCAAAACTTACATTTGGAAAAGCCTCAAGACATTCCATTCTTAATTTCGAAATGTATGCCATCGTCTCAACAACTTCTTTCATCGCAGGCGACGTAACCCAACGAGCATCGAATTCTTCTATCGTCTTGGTAGTTTCTCCTTGCAAATAACAAAACTTACCAAAATCTTCATCTTCATCCTCGACAAAACAATTCGCACGCAGCTTAATAACCTCACCCTCTCGCATACCGCTAAAATTAACTAAAGTTATCGCACCTACCTTCCCCACAGCAGAAAGAAATGTAGAGAAGGGAACTGCCCCCATGGATGCAAGATCTTCCAGTTTTCTTCCTGGCCTGCATATCCATTTTTCCATTAGATCCTTAAGCCCAAAGGATTGAGCAACTTCTACGAAAGCTCCAACATAAGTGGCCTTAGTAAATCTTTTAGACATAACTCCAAATGGTGATATCCATTTTTTCTTCCCTTCCCAACGCGACATTTCGCCGTTATTTTTTATACAAGCCTCAACGCAAAACCTGAACATCTCACCAATCCGGTCTTTATTTTCTGAGACCTCTCTAAGCATTTCCAGACAGCGATTGGCTTGATAACACCAAATTCGTTCTGGAATGAAAGCAGTTTGGTTGCAATCCTTAGCTTGGGTGACTTCAAGCAACGAGCTGATTTGCCATGGCGTAAGTATAAAAAAACCAAGAAGCTCTCTCACCGAATATAACTCAGTAAGCAAATGCAACGTTTTACGAAAATCCCCTTTAATAAAGCTTGGCATAGCTTTTACCAAGTCGTTTCGCTTGTGAAGATCTAAAACACAAACCCCAACTGACGCACAATACTTGAACAACGATTTAAGACTTGTGTAATAGTAAATAATGGTAGACATCTTTACTCTATGCCTATCACCCCACTTAAGGTAAGCAATGATCAACCTAAAACAAAGAGCACTCTCTCCGTCTTGCCAAGCTTTTGACCTGTGTGTATCGAATTCTCCAAAATGAAACGAGTTCGCTTGTCCTGACATCTGTGTTACATCCCACACATCAAAACCAAACCTTGACACCACATCGCCCTCAAAGTTAACAGATACCGGAAAATCTAATGCTGGTGGAAAAGAAGGCAACACAAAGTTTGGTGCATCCGCAGATCGGATACAATCAATAACTTTAAGAAAATATTCTGCCATTACAGATTTTCCATAATTTGAATTACTATAGACCAACGCTGATGGTAACTCCCTTCTTCAACACGCATTACTGCATCCCTATACCAACCTCTGTTCTCATCACCCAAACTAACAAACTGCTGCAACAACTCTTTAATCCTAGCTAACACCGCTGTAGCGCTACTGTCTGAGGCATTAATAGAGAAGCTTCCTGCCAACTCTAGATTTTTCATTTTACGATAACTCACCAAGGACCAAACATAATCAAATGAGTTAATACCTTTGTAAGAGGTACAAAAAAGACATCCTGCTGCGTTACGACAATCAGGAGCGGGAGCAAATTCACTGGCAAAACTCGCTCGCTGCGACGAGCCCTCACATCCACCTGAATCTACTGAAATTAGCAATTCGTGCTGGATTGAAAAGAACTCAGTAAATTCTTTGCTAGCCACTATCAGATTCGGGCGAGAGTACGATTTTACGTGTGTTTCTAAAGAGTGATTCGCCATATTTGCAGCGAGAAATGGGTCTTCGCTACTTCGTGCTATCCAATTTTCCCGTGTATTTCGCCTAAAGCTCGAAGCAATATATTTTTTTCCTAATTTCGTAAGGAAATTTCGAATTTTATTACCTGTGTATTTTTTACGAAACGATAACCCGCTGTGGCCAACCAATGGAAAAAGAGGGCCATCTTTTACATCGGGAAAGCACTGATCATAAAAATCTAAATACTTCTTAAAATGCTTTTGATACTCAGAAAAAACCTCGTAAATCACCTCCCCCCCTCGCCGAGGCTTATATGCTTTCAAGTTCCAAACATTCAGAAATCTACCAATCTGAATTCCTTCTCTGGAAAGCCCGACAACCTGACCACTATTCGCGCCCGTTTGAGAAATGAAAATCTCTAGCTCTGCTTCTACACGAAGATTGATAAATGAATTCCACTGACCAACTGACCAAGAGCATTCAAAGCCCTCTCGACAATTGATAACTGGTGAGCTATCTCCATTAAAAATAATCGCTTTCGAATTTCTATTAAAGTACTGAAACCTAGCGCCATCAGCGAATTTAATTTCAAATGGAGGGCTTCCATTGAAAACCTCCATCGTGAGACATCGAGCTATATCAGCCATATTTCTTCCGAAAACAATCGAATCGGACAAGACCTTCTTATCATCAGCAATTGAAAGGGTATTTTTTTTTGTAGACCCGGCTAACACAACGATTTTTTTTGTAAGGCTGCCTGGGGAAATCCCTAAGGCGTCCTCCAAAAGCTTCCCTACGCTGCGAACTTGCTTGAAGCCCACAGATTCAGAAATTTTATGCTCTAACTGTCTTTTATAAATAGAGACCGACCAACCCATATAACAGGTCATTATATTTTCGACCGTAGGATCGAGTTCTAGCGAATCAACATATCGATAAAACCAACGAAGATCAATAAATGCTGATTCAACAGATACGAACTTATACCCGCTTACAAGCCTGGCTTTCAAACACTCATAAATTTTCCTGACCAAATGCAATCTTGTTTTTCTGACTTCACCCAACCCATCAGAAGTAATAGCTTTTTGCACTGATTTAGCTTTGCTAGAGGCGCCCCCAATAAAGAGAAATACGTTCAGATCTAATGGCGTTCTATTTTCGTAATCGTACACCTCGGAGAAATCCATACTTAGATAGGCACTCATTTAAAGTCAACATCCCTCAGTGTGCATTCCGTGTATCGATTAGCCCATTTTTCCTTTACACTATGAGACTGGACAAACTTAATATATAGCATCGTGGTACGTTCATGCTTATGCAAGAGCAGCCCCTTCAACGTACTTAGGATGAAATTAAGATTAGCCCCATCCTTCATTGCACCAAAAACAAATAGCGTCCCAAATGTCGCTCGCGTTTGGTGAAAATTAAAATCCCCCACATCTTCTCCACAAAGTTTTGACATTTTTCGAAGCTTAAAAATTTCCAAATTAACAACGCTACTCCTGTTTCCACCCAACCTAGTGTAAGGTTTTCCATTGTAATTCAAGAAAAGAAGATCCTTGTCTGCTGGATCAGCTTTGGCAACTCGCTTTAATCTGCGAGGACTGCTCAAGTATTGCTTTAGAACCTCAAGAATATCCGATGGAATAATAACCTCTCCATCTACATTGCCTTTAGTAGCAACGGGCGCATTCGCAATAGAAGGCCCAACCTTAAGGTAATGATAAGAGCCTTGCTTTACATCCCTAACTGCGTTAATCAAAGTCAATCTTTTCAGATCGCATATTGACCCAATTCTCATTCCCGTTGTAAACCCAAGCAATAACATCAGGTAAATTTCTACAGAGCTGAAACGATGCGCTAGATCTAAGATCCGATCTCGCATACCTTCACTTACTGGAACCGCTCCATCTTCAAGTTTATCTCGCTCTCGCGATACGTTTGGAATTCTAAGGTCACTGCTCATTACATCGACCGTTCGCAATAGGCCGTATGTATTTATAATCTTCAGTGATGCAGGAATTTCCTCATAGGGAACTGCATCAGAATTAATTAATTGCTTCTTCATAACCCAGCAGTAGAATTTACATACGTCATTCATTCGAGCTGTAGCAGTGGACGGCGCTAGAATTCGATACTCATCACGACAAGCAATTAGATAACCCCGATAGAGATATAGGCAACGCTCTGATTTTCGTTCGGGAAAAAACCACCATCTAATCTCACTCTCTTCTAAAAAATTCATATAGTGAAGCAGTGAGTAAAAATCATTTTGAATGGTAAATATTTTTATATTTCGGCTGAGTATTTTCCGAGCGCGCTCTACTGCCCACAAATTTGCCTCACGCCAAGGCGTGCCGTCTTTCCAATAAAGCTGCGGAAGGTTTTCTACAATTCTTTCTTTGAACCCAGAAGTCGTCTTTACATACACTGACCGCTCAACAACACCCCCCGCCTCAACATTCAACTCTTTATCTACAAACTTAATGAACTCAATTCTTGCCATCTCAACCAACCAAAAAAGCCAACCAACTTCAAGAAATTTTTTAGTCTCTTGCAAACTCGATAAACAGCTCCACGCAACATACCCTAAAGATACTTATTTCTTTTTTCAAGCAACTTTTTAAAAACTTAGTTAATACAATATTATATAAAACACTATGACAATAAATGTCGTTATAAATCAATAAGTTAAAAACACAATTACAATTTGTCAGTGTAAAAAACAATGAATTCAAGTCGGTTTTCTCTCCCCTCCCGCCTAAAAAGCCCCAAGATTCTCACCACCGCTCATAAATTAGGACTTCGATTGGCATCAATTTCTTATGAATAGATCCTGCTAGGGGATATATACGTTGCTTGGGGGCGAACCGCACTTACGTAGGAAAGCAAGCCTTTCCCATCGGGAAAATCATATGAATAAGATTCCTGTGGAAATGCACAAGGCAAGTGAATATCGGAGACGGCTGCCCCCATGGAGTGACCAAGAGCCCATTCATTACTGAGGATAGAGGAGTGCGAATTAGGACAGTTGAGAAGTCGCCGATGGATCATTGAGTGCTCCTAAGCTCAGAAACTCAATGTCCATGACAACGGCGCACTATGTGTGCCCATGGGTGGTAAGAAACCTTTACGTGGCGTTCGACTGGATCTACGACCACGGCAGCAACAGCGCCAACCGCGCCAATACGCTGTACAGCGGCCTGGGCACCGACATCGACACCCACTCGCGAGTCAATCTGTCGGCGAATTTCTACGGGCGTTATCAGTGGGAAAACTACGGCGCCAGCAACGAGTATTCGTGGGACGGCTACCGCGCCCAACTCAAATACATCGTGCCGATCAGCAGTTTCAGCAACGGGGCGTCGCTGACGTACATCGGCTTTACCAACTTCGATTTCGGCTCGGACCTGCACAAGGACAACCCGGCCCGCACCGCCAACGCCACCGTCGCCACCAACGTGTTGCTGTACTCGTTCACCCATTTGCGCTTCACCCTGGTCGGCCGTTATTTCCACAACGGCGGCAACTGGGACGATGGCAGCGAGTTGAATTTCGGCGACGGCGACTTCCGCGCTCGCTCCAATGGCTGGGGTTACTACGCCGGCATCGGTTATCAGTTTTGAGGCTTGATTGAACCTGGAGGTTTTATGAATGCAATGACGCGTGTTTCCCTGGCCTGTGCCGCCCTGCTCTCTTCCACTGCCTGGGCGAGCGAAGCGCCGATCCAGCCGAAAGTGATGCTGATCACCATGTTCGCCCCTGAGGCGCAAAACTGGATTGATCGCCTGGAACTCAAGCAGGAAGTCCGGGTGCCGGGCCTGTCCGCCGAGTACCCGACTATTCGCTGCAACACGCAACAGGTGTGCCTGATGGTCACCGGCATGGGCCAGACCAACGCTGCGGCTTCGACACTGGCCCTGGCGCTGTCGCCAAAATTCGATCTGCGTAAAAGCTATTTCCTGATCGCCGGGATTGCCGGCATCAGCCCGAAACACGGGACCATCGGCACGGCCGCGTGGGCGCATTATCTGGTGGAGTTCGGCACCCAGTGGGAACTGGATTCGCGCGACGCGCCGAAGGACTGGCCGACCGGGTACATCGGCATCAACACCAAAGGCCCGAACGAAAAACCGCCGCTGGATTACAAGACCGAAGTGTTCGAGCTCAATCCGAAGTTGCAGGCCAAGGCGTTCGCGCTGACTCACAACGTTGAACTGAGCGAGAGCAAGGAATCGGCGGCGTGGCGTCTGAAGTACCCGTCGGCCCCGGCCAATCAGCCGCCGGTAGTCACCCGGTGCGACACGCTGGCGGGCAACACCTGGTTTTCCGGGACGCGCTTGAGTGAGCGTGCCGAGGTCTGGACCAAACTCCTGACCGACAACAAAGGCGAATACTGCACGACGCAACAGGAAGACAACTCCACCTATGAAGCGCTGCTGCGCGCCAGTCGCGAGGGGTTGGTGGATGTGCAACGCCTGGCAGTGGTGCGTGCCGGTTCCGATTTTGATCGACCGGCACCGGGTCAGAGTGAGGTGGATAACCTGCTCAAGTATGCGGATCAGGGCGGGTTTGTGCCGGCGCTGGAGAACCTGTATCGGACGGGGAATCCGTTGGTGCAGGACATCTTGAACAATTGGTCGGCGTGGGAGAACGGTGTTCCCGAGGCTTGAGTCACGCTTGATAGCGCCATCGCGAGCAGGTTCGCGCCCACAGGTTCAGCGCAATCCCTGCGGGAGACAAGCGAGCCGGCTCGCGAAGGCGTCATCACCATTCGTCATCCCGCCAACACCCTCCGCCGTCCCCGTTACACCATCAGCAGGTAACGACTGATCCTGGGAGACGTGCGCAGATGAATATCAAAATCACCACGCTGTTGTTGACGGGGTTGCTGGCCGCAGCAACAGGGGTCACTTACGCAGCCTCCGGCAACGACAATGAGGCGAGCGAGACACGGCCCTGGTCTGGCGGCCGCTCGATCCTGTCGCCCAATCACTCTCCGGATCAACCCTCAGGGCGATATACCTCTGACGGGGAAAAAGGCGGATACGGCTCATCGAGAGAAGGCAATGGTGGAAATGCCGGGAACAGTGGCTCGGGTGCGGGCGGCGGCACGGGCGCTGCCGGCGGTGGGACCGGCGGTGCAGGAGGCGGGACCGGCAGCTGGACGCGTAGAAGCGGCCAATGACGGGAAATCTTCGGCTGCTCTCTACTCAGTGTGCTTAACGTAGTTGCCATACCCGCCGAGAGTGTCGGCACTCATCGACCCGCCGTGACCACTCGAGCATGGATTGCGACCGGCTCCGTTTTTTTGCCGGCCTGCGACAACGGCGTCACGGTGTAGCCCGCCTGAATCCTGTTTACCGTCGCATAGTCCACCGCTCCGCTGACGTCGGTGCGACCGACGACCCAGACGAAGGGCGTGGGCGCCGGTAAATGATTCAGTCCTGCCGGCACCGTTCCGGTCCATCCCGGTGGCGTCAGCAGAAACTCACTGGCCTGTGTGTCCGTCGCATATCCACCCGGCGCGGCGAACA
The DNA here is from genome assembly GCF_003151075.1 of Pseudomonas sp. 31-12. Lineage (NCBI taxonomy): Bacteria > Pseudomonadati > Pseudomonadota > Gammaproteobacteria > Pseudomonadales > Pseudomonadaceae > Pseudomonas > Pseudomonas sp. 31-12. The sequence continues at coordinate 2,404,576 of NZ_CP029482.1, read as the reverse complement.
CATCGCTCCACATGTCGAGCATGGGCAACACGTAAAAATGCCCGGTGGTGTCCGGCGCGGTGATCACCAGCGGCTCTTTGGTCAAATCGAGCCAGGCAATCGAATACAACGTGTCGACATTCGACTGCACCACGGCTTTGAAATCTTCGGACGGGTACTGAGGCACCGTCACAAAGGCGTTGGCTTCCTGCGGCGAGATATTCGATTGAGCCTGGCTGGCCAGCGGAAAGACAGCGCAGGCTGCAAGGGTTAGAGCAACGGCTGTCAATGCTTGAGGTATCAACATTTTGGCGATCGTCCGTGCTGTGGGGAGACCTGACGGGTTCAGCAGAGCTACCGGAACTCTAGACGATCAAAGCAGATGGACCTGACAGGTAGACAAACGGACGATGAACTGTTGCAGCACTGAAACAACGGCACAAATGTTTCAACGATCAGAGCGCATCAACGCCTCCACGCCACCCTCCATCGACAGCACCGCCGAACGGTTTCGACCCGAATGCTTGGCCTGATAAAGCGCTGCATCCGCGCGCTCTATGAACACTTCGATGCTGTCGTGCCCGGTCGGTACAAACGCGTAACAGCCAAGACTGACCGTCACGTAACCCGTGGGCGAACCGCTGTGGGTGATGTTCTTGTCCATGACGCTACGACGGATCTGTTCGGCAATCACCAGCGCGCCATGAAGGTCGGTGTCGGGCAGCAACACCGCAAACTCCTCGCCGCCATAACGCACCGCCAGATCGGCTTTGCGATGGCAGCACCCCTTCACCGCCCGCGCCACTTCTGCCAGGCAATGATCCCCCGCTACATGGCCATATGCATCGTTGTAGCGCTTGAAGTAATCAATATCGAGCATGACCAGGCTCAGCGAACTCGACTGCCGGGCGCCTCGGCCAAACTCGATGTCCAGCGCCTGCTCGAACAGCCGGCGATTGGCCAGGCCGGTCAGGCTATCGTGAGTGGCGATCAGCTTCAGGGCGTCCTTGGCCTTGCGCAAATCAGCTTCGACCCGCACACCGACGCGCACTTGGCGAACGAATACCCATCCAAACAGACCGATACCCAATACCACCAGGGCAACGATAATGCTGGATTGAAAGGCGGTGCCGTACCATTCCTTGAGTATCGAATCCCTGGACGATGCCGCCGAGACCACCAGCGGATAGGCATCGAGCTGACGGTAGCCATACAAACGTACGACGCCATCGACCACCGAGCTGATCATCGCGTTGCCGGCAGGCGCAGTGGGCAAGTGCTTCTGGAAGATTTCGCCCTTGGCCAGGGACGTGCCGATCTGTGATTCCACAAACGGCCTTCGCGCCAGTAACGTGCCGTCAGTCAACGCCAAAAACATCGAGCCGTTGTCATCGATGCTGAAGCTTTTGAAGAACTGATCGAAGTAGGCCATTTTGATCCCGGCCAACACCACGCCCTGGAAGTTGCCTTTCTTGTCGTTCAACCGTTTGGAGACCGGAATGATCCAGTCGCCATTCTCCCGACTGCGAAGTGCCGGCCCGATGTGCGCGAGGGTGGACACGTTCTGCTGGTGGAACTTGAAGTACTCCCGATCCGCCACGCCCGGACCACGATTCAAATCCTCAAACGAGGTCACGACCCACTGCCCTTGTTTGTCGAACAGAAAGATCCCGTGCAATTGACCCAGTGCCTGCACCCGCCGGGCGAAGGTTTTCTGCAAGCGTGGTTTTTGTGCCGCGCCGTAGCCATCGGCCTGAATCCAGTCCACCAGGCTGGTCAACACCAGGTCGGCTTTCATGAACGTGTCTTCAGCCTGCTGCGCCATCGCGCGCGCCAGGTTCGACGACGAGACTTGCGCCACTGCCAGCGCGTGGCGACGCGATTGCTCCAGCTGCAGGTAAAGCAGAGCAAAGAGACACAGGCACACCGTGGCGATAAACAGCACCGCTGCCTTGAGCAGGGATAACCGTTTCAAAGCGCCGCCTGGGGTTTGCTGTGGGTCTTGAGTGAGGATTGGCAAAGCTCGTCCTGTAAGGGCAAGGCATGGGCGAAGGCCCAAAGCCCTTATATTTTGTGAGCTTAGTCTACGCAGTAATGGGGGGCAATTGTCCTTTGGATAGCTGCCGCATCGCACTGTGCAAATGCGCCCGTGCGCTTTCGGCATCGCCCCGGCGCATTTGCTCGTAGGCCCGCAGGGCAATGTCATGGGGCACCGGCTTGAGGTCACGTTGGGTTGCCATCGCCATCAGCTGCACTTGCGCGGCACGTTCCAGGTAATACAAATCATCCCAGGCTTCGGCGATGGTCGGCCCGGCGACGATCACCCCGTGGTTCTTGAGGAACAGGACGTCGGCGTCGCCCATGACACTGGCAATCCGGTCACCTTCGGATTCATCGAGGGCCAGGCCATTGTAGTTCTCGTCCACCGCCGTGCGACCGTAAAACTTCAGCGCCGTCTGGCCCAACCACAACAGCGGCGGCCCTTGCAGCAAGCACAACGCCGTGGCGTGAGGCATGTGGGTATGGAACGCCACTTTCACCCTCGGCAGCTGTTTATGCAGGCGGGCATGGATGTAAAACGCAGTCGCCTCGGGCTGCCCCTCACCATCGACGACGTTGCCGTGGAAGTCACACACCAGCAGATTCTGCGCCGTCACCTCGGCGAACGCGTACCCGTAGGGATTCACAAAAAACAAATCATCGCGCCCCGGCACCATCGCCGAAAAATGGTTGCAGATGCCCTCCTCCAGGCCATGCAGCGCGGCCAGTTGAAAACACGCGGCCAGCTCCGTGCGGGCCGTGATGACGGCTTGCGAATCCAGGTTGAGGTCGGCATAACGCGCGGCACGCGAACGGCCTGCAAGGGTGTGTGCCATGGCGAAGTCTCCGTGTTTTTACCAGCCCCGGGATGTGAACAGAGGCACGACTTGATCCAGCGTGCTCAATATCGCATCGGGTCGGTAGTCCGGCAGCAATTGCCGACCGGTGCCACGGTCGATCCACACGCAGCGAAAGTGCATGTCCCGGGCGGCGGTGTGATCCAGCGTCGGGCTGGCGCAGATGTGCACCACTTGATCACGGCTGACACCGAGCTGTTCATGAGCGTAGTCAAACAACCGCGGATTCGGCTTGTAGGCCCCCGCCTGTTGCGCGGTGATCACACGATCAATATGCCCGCCCAGTTGCGCAACGTTGCCGGCGATGATGTCGTCGTCAGTGTTGGAAACGATGCATAGTTTGAAACCCATTGCCTTGAGTTTCGCGAGGGTCTCGATCACTTCCGGGAACGGCGGCATCCGCGGAATCGCGCCGGCCAAACGTTGACTGTCTTCGGGCAGGCTCGCCAACCCCAACTCCTCCAGGGCGAGCTGCAACCCGAGCGTGCTCAGTTGGCGAAACGAGCGATGCGGCGGCATCTGCTCCAGCCGATGTTCATGGCAGTCGTAGACCTCGATCAGACGAGCGACTTCAACGCTGTGGTCACCTTTGTCGTGCAGGATTTCGGCGACCACGGCCTTGAGACCTTCATCCCACTGGATCAACGTGCCGTAGCAATCGAAGGTCAGCCATTCGGGGCGCGGGGTGTTGTTGAGTGTCATGTTGGCATCCTCTGAAGGGTGATCTTCAGATTACGAGCCGTTGATGATAGTGTGAAATTAAATTAATACTGATCCGTCAGTGGCAAATCAAATATCAAGGAGACCACCATGCTTGACCTTGAACTGCTCAAGACTTTCGTCTGCGTGGTCGATGAAGGCAGCTTCACCCGTGCTGCCGAACGCGTGCATCGAACCCAATCCACCGTGAGCCAGCAGGTTCGCAAACTGGAAGAATTGGTCGGTCATCCGCTGCTGTTGCGTGACCGCACCGGGCAGAACGTCAACGTCACCGAGCATGGCGAACTGCTGATTCACTACGCCCGGCGCTTGTTGGCCCTGTCATCTGAAGCCGTTGAAGCGCTGGCCAGCGACCTGGATCTGGAGATCCTGCGCATCGGCGTACCGGAAGACTTCGATGCGCGGCGCATGGCGCTGATCCTGGCCGGCTTCAATCGCGCGCGGCCGCAAGCCCGGCTGGAAACGGTCAGCGGCATGAGCACGGATCTGAAACAGAAACTCGCATCGGGTGAGATCGACATCGCCCTGGTCAAACGCGAACCGGACAGCGGGCCGTGCTGGGCGGCGTGGCCGGAAGTGCTGGTGTGGGTCAAAGGCGCGGGCGTGGACTCGGCCAACGGCGTGTTGCCATTGGCGTTGTTTCCGCAAGGGTGCATTTATCGGCAGCGGGCGATTCGTTTGCTGGACGTGGCGCAGCGCCCCTGGCGGGTGGCGTTTGGCAGCCACAGTTTGACCGGGATCCAGGCGGCGGTGGCTTCGGGGTTGGGGATTTCCGTGCTGCCGGCTTCGGCAGTGTTGCCGGAGCACAGCGTGTGTACTGACCTGCCGGAGTTGCCGCCGACGGAGTTGGCGTTGATCAGCCGCGAGGGAGCGTTGACGGGGTTGCAGCGGGATCTGGTGGAGTTTTTGCGGGGAGAACTGGCGGTCTCGGGCAACTGACTGTTGAGCAGAAATGATTTGTCACGCTTGTGTCACTGACATGACGCAGGGCAAAGCCCGGATGGCATTGAAGGAGCTACGATTACTCTTACATCACGACAGGGAATCGAAATGAGTAAGGCAGACGAACTCGCGGCAAAGCTGAAACATACCCGGCCTACCAGCGCGGATCAGATGATCGACAGCTGGCCCGGCCAAGTCTACGAGCTGTATGAGCAGATCGAGGCGTGGCTGCTGCCGCTGATCGAGGTGGGTCTGATACTGCGGCGTAATTCCACTCACGTGTGCGAAAGCGATTCGAACGGTACGACTTTCGATTACGCGATCGATCAATTGCTGATCGAAGGCAATGACATCACCTTCGACCCTGTTGCGCGCTTCACTGAAGATGGCGCCGGGCGTGTCGAGATTCACTCCAAAGGCAAAGAACTCGCATTGCTGCGCACGGTGGACGAGCATGGCGAGACGCATTGGTGGCTGCAGGCGATAGAGCAGGCCGGACAGCAACTGGATGCGGTTGCACTGACTGAGCACAACTTGCTGGCGGTGGTGCAAGAAGGACTAGGGCTTTAGAGAGCCTGCACCAAAAACCGGAAAGGGGGCGGACTTATTAAAACAAGCCCACGCCCCTACTGCCGCGCCGGCCCTGCCGCTACCACCGACCCCACCGCCGTGTGCAACTCCATCACAGGCGCGGGCGAAGGCCGATTCAACGCCCGCAACACCGGCGCATCGTAGCCATACACATCAGGCTTGAACGCCACTCGCCCGTCGCTGCCCAAATCCACGGTCCAGTACGCCAGCAACACCGGCACTTTCACTGGCAGCCGAATGTTCTCGGTCTTGCCACTGGCCAACTGCTTTTGAATGCCTTCGCTGTTCCATCGGACCGGGTCGTTGAACAACAACTCCACCAGTTGCAGCGGATTCTCTACCCGAATGCAGCCCGAGCTGGTCGCGCGGACGGTTTTGGCAAACAACTCGCGATGCGGCGTGTCGTGGAGGTAAATCGCATAGTCGTTGGGGAACCGGATCACCACTTGGCCGAGCGAGCTGTCGGGCCCAGCGTCCTGACGTAACGTGAGGCCGCGAGGATTAGTCCAGTCGACGGTCGACGGATCAAGCACATTGCCTTCGCGATCCAGCACTCGAATCCGGTTGGCCGCGAGGTAGCCGGGATTGCTCTGAACCTTCGGCAGCATATCTTCCTTGAGGATCGTTGGCGGTACGGTCCAGGTCGGGTTAAACGTGATGTAGGTAATCTGCGCCTGGAAGATTGGGGTATTGCGCGCCGCTTTACCGACCTGCACCCGGGATCGCCAGATCGGCAGGCCATCGCGGTACATCGCCACCTTGTAGCCGGCGATATCGACGATGACGAACGTGCCCTGGAGTTTGTAGAGCAGCCAGCGCGCCCGCTCCATGTTCACCCGGACCTGGTCGATGCGCGCCTCAACCGGCACGTTCAGCGCCGCCAGTGTCGTCGCCCCCGCCATGCCGTCCGCGCCCAGGTATTGCTCGTTTTGATACTTTTTCACCGCTGCGGTGACGGCACCGTCGTACTGGGTGCCGTGGATCAGTCGCGGATCGAGGAAACCGGCCGCGACCAGCCTCGCGCGCAAATGCGCGATAGCGGGTTCGTCCATGCCCGGTTTGAGCGAATGGTCGACCACCACTTTCGGCCAGCCGCCCCGATCGCGGATACCGCGCAATTGCGCCAGGGCCTGACGCAAACCGACGTACACCGCCTCTTGCGGCGGTGCCTGGGCAAACGCCTTGGCCACGTCGTGACTGTCGAGCGCGGCAAAGAAAGCATTGACGTCGTCACGTGGATCGACGCCATTCGAATCAAAATTCCAGTGAATATCGAGCCGCGAAGGGTCAACCTTGCCGCGACGCAACTGCAGCAGCGCGGTGATGAAAGTATGAGTTGTCGCCAAATCGAAAGCCGCCCGCTGCTCGGGCGTTACCGGCGTGGTCTGCATCGTGGTCTGGGACCGGATCAATTCATCGATATGAAAGTCCGCCGGGGTCAAGCCGTCAGCCTCGGTCGCGTTCAGGCTGGCGATCAATTGCGCGACATCGCTGTCATTCGTCCACGCCGCGCGATAGGCACGATGGGTATAAAAATCCATGACCAGATGGCTCACGTCTACCCGCCGATTGCGTGGTGCGGTGAGCAACGGCGGAAATGCGGTTTTCAACGGCTCAAGCGAGGCCTGGATCGCTTGACCGACGTTATCGTCCGCTGCAGCCTCGATCATGGAGCTAGGCGCATTTACAGGCTCAATCGACGAAGTTTCCGCGAGCGCCGTGCCGCTGATCAGAAAGCCCATAAAAAATACGCGGCTTATGACGAATAACCTTGTTAAAAGCACCATGAATAATCCTTAATCTCCCGCATTCAACGCCTGGCTGCCAACGCACTGCTAGACTCGAACTTAACATGATGAGACATCTATATGGCGCCACTACGTATTGGCTATCTACTATCGGCCCTGCTACTGACTGCAATGTCCGTACCGTCAGCCTACGCCGATTCTCTCGCGGCCGCCCTCATCAAAGCGGCGCCGAAAGCTAACGCCAACGTCATCAACCTCGCCGTTCGCGCCTCTCAATGCAGCATCGCTCAAGGCAAAGCGCCTGCCCAAAGGCTTGCGGTCATCGACTATTCCCTGCCTTCAACCGAACAGCGGCTCTGGGTGTTCGATTTAAAGAAGCGCAAGTTGCTGTTTCATGAACTGGTCGCCCATGGACGAAACAGCGGCGAGAACATGGCAGTCAACTTTTCCAATCAAAACGAAAGCTTCGCTACCAGTCTCGGCTTGTACCGTACGCAGTCAAGTTATGTCGGGCAGAATGGCTACTCGCTGCGCATGGAAGGCCTGGAGCCGGGTTTCAATGACAACGCGTTTGACCGCGCCATCGTGATTCATGGCGCGCCTTATGTGAGTCCGGTCCTGGCCCGTGCAAATGGGCGGATTGGCAGGAGCCTCGGTTGCCCGGCGGTCAGACCGGCGGTTGCTCGCCGCCTGATTGATTCGATGAAGGGTGGGCAGCTGTTGTTTTCTTACTATCCGGATCAGCGTTGGTTGAAGTCATCTTCGTATATCAATTGTGGCAGCGGCACCGTGGCTGATACATCCGGGCCCAAAAAACACCTTTAAGAAAAGGCGCCCGTTCAGTGGCGCCTCCCTCCTGCTTCAACGCGCCTACACCGGCGAAACTGTCAAAATTGTAATCTTGGCCTCAGCCTTCTGAAAGGTGCCGCTCGTTAGCCTCGACGTCAAGCTAGCTCCAGGCTGACGGACGGGGAACACAACGGCATGCATTCCAACACTACAAGACGCACCTTCGTGAAAGGGCTCGCTGCGGGGGGGCTGCTTGGCGGTCTCGGCTTATGGCGCACGCCGGTCTGGGCAATTACCAGCCCTGGCGAACCCCAGGTGTTGACGGGCACCGACTTCGATCTGTCGATTGGCGAAACCCCAGTCAACATCACCGGCACCCCGCGCAGCGCCATGGTCATCAACGGCGGCATTCCCGGCCCGCTGCTGCGCTGGCGCGAAGGCGACACTGTGACGTTGCGGGTGCGGAACAAGCTCAAGGTCGACACGTCCATTCACTGGCACGGCATCTTGCTGCCGGCCAACATGGACGGCGTACCAGGCCTGAGTTTTCACGGCATCGAACCGGGCGGCCTGTACGTCTACCAATTCACAGTCCGTCAGAACGGCACTTACTGGTATCACAGCCATTCGGGCTTTCAGGAACAGTCCGGCGTTTACGGCCCGTTGGTCATCGATGCCAAGGAGCCAGAGCCGTTCCAGTACGACCGCGATTACGTGGTGATGTTGACCGACTGGACCGACGAAGACGCCGTCGGCCTGATGAAGACGCTGAAAAAGCAGGCGGATTACTACAACTACAACAAGCGCACCGTGGGTGATTTCATCCACGACGTCAGCGAAAAAGGTTGGGGGGCCACGGTCGCGGACCGAACGATGTGGGCCGAGATGAAGATGAACCCCACGGACATCGCCGACGTCAGCGGCGCCACTTACACCTACTTGATGAACGGCCAGGCACCCGACATGAACTGGACCGGTGTATTCCGCCCCGGCGAGAAGTTGCGGCTGCGGTTTATCAATGGCTCCGCCATGAGCTACTTCGACGTGCGCATTCCCGGGCTGAAAATGACGGTGGTCGCAGCCGACGGCCTGCACATCAAACCGGTGAGCGTCGACGAGTTTCGCATCGCGGTTGCAGAGACGTTTGACGTGATTGTCGAGCCGACCGAAGCGGCTTACACCCTGTTCGCGCAATCGATGGATCGCACGGGGTTTGCACGGGGCACGCTGGCAACGAAGCCTGGTTTGTCGGCACCGATCCCCGCGCTGGACCCTCGTCCGTTGGTGACCATGGATGACATGGGCATGGGCGGGATGGACCACGGCAGCATGGGCGATATGGCAGGCATGGATCACAGCAGTATGGCCGGTATGCAATCTCACCCGGACACCGAAAAAGACAACCCGTTGGTGGACATGCAAGCCATGACCACCTCGCCCAAGCTCGACGATCCCGGACTGGGCCTGCGTAACAACGGGCGCCGAGTCCTGACCTACTCCGACCTGCGCAGCACCTTCGAAGACCCGGACGGCCGCGAACCCGGCCGCACCATTGAGCTGCATCTCACCGGCCACATGGAGAAATTCGCCTGGTCGTTCAACGGCGTGAAATTCTCCGACGCCGAGCCGCTGCGCCTCAAGTACGGCGAGCGGGTCCGCGTGGTGTTGGTCAACGACACGATGATGACCCACCCCATTCACCTGCACGGCATGTGGAGCGACCTCGAAGACGAGAACGGCGAGTTCATGGTGCGCAAACACACCATCGACATGCCGCCCGGCTCCCGGCGCAGCTATCGGGTCACCGCCGATGCGCTGGGCCGCTGGGCCTATCACTGCCATCTCCTGTACCACATGGAAATGGGCATGTTCCGTGAAGTTCGCGTGGAAGAATGAGGCGCATCCCATGACCAGATTGACTCCCCTCTCTTTAGCACTCGTGACCGCGGGCCTGACACTTTCTTCGGCAATGGCCGCCACCGACGACATGCAGGGCATGGACCATAGCCAGATGACTGGCATGGACCACAGCCAAATGCAAAGCATGGATGACGGCCAGATGCAAAGCATGGATGACGGCCAGATGCAGCCCGCCGCGCCGACCGAAAGCCGCACGCCGATCCCGACGCTGACCGATGCCGACCGCGCCGCCGTGTACGCCAGCCCGACCGGGCACGGCGTGCATGACACCGCACTCAACTATTACTTCCTCGCCGACAAACTCGAATGGCAGGACGCGGACAACGGCAGCGCCCTGGCCTGGGATTTATCAGGCTGGGTCGGCGGCGACATCGACCGTCTGTGGCTGCGCTCCGAGGGCGAACGCATCAACGGCAAGACCGAAGACGCCGAAATCCAGGCACTGTGGGGCCACGCGATCTCCCCGTGGTGGGACGTGGTGAGCGGCGTGCGCCAGGATTTCAAACCCGGCGCACCACAAACCTGGGCCGCCTTCGGTGTGCAAGGCATGGCGCTGTACAACCTTGAGACCGAAGCCACAGCCTTCATCGGCGAAGGTGGCCAAACCGCCGCACGACTGGAAGGCGACTACGACATCCTGCTGACCAATCGGCTGATTTTGCAGCCGACAGCCGAACTCAACTTCTACGGCAAAAACGACCCGCAACGGGGTATCGGTTCCGGGTTATCCAACACCGAGGCTGGCCTGCGGCTGCGCTACGAAATCCGCCGGGAATTCGCGCCCTACATCGGCGTAACCTGGAACCGCACTTACGGCAAAACCGCCGACTACGCCAACGATGAAGGCGAGGATCGCAGCGAAGCGCGCCTGGTCCTCGGCGTTCGGCTGTGGTTCTGAACGCTTCAACAAAAACCAAAAACCAACCGTTTAAAACGGTAAGAGGCCTCGCATGCGCATGATCAAAACCACCCTTGTTGCCCTGGGGCTGCTGATGAGCGCACTCGCTCAAGCCCATCCGAAACTACTGTCCTCCTCCCCCGCTGAAGGTGCAGACGGCGCAGCACCCGCCAAAATCGAACTGCGCTTTTCCGAAAATCTCATGACCCAGTTTTCTGGCGCGAAACTGGTCATGACCGAAATGCCCGGCATGGCCCACGCCCCCATGCCGATGAAGGCCAAAGTCTCCGGCGGCAGCGACCCGAAAACCATGGTCATCACCCCGCTTTCGCCACTGCCCATCGGCACCTACAAAGTCGAATGGCGCGCGGTCTCTTCGGACACACACCCGATCACCGGCAACGTTACGTTCAAAGTGAAGTGATTAATGAGCGACTCGATCGGCATTGCCCTGCGGTTTGGCTTGTATGTGGATTTGATGCTGCTGGTGGGATTGCCGCTGTTTGGGTTTTACAGCCTTAGAGGGCGGGAACGCGTGTCGGGCGCTGTGTTGCCATTTCGGTTGATGCTGGCGGGGACGGCGGCGCTTGGGTTGCTGTTGTCTATCGCGAGCATGGTGGTGATGGCGAGCGGCATGAGCGGTGAAACGGACTTTGCCGAGTTGCGTCCACACATCGAGATGATGGTGTTGGAAACGGACATGGGCCTGGCCTGGGTCGTGCGTCTTGTCGCACTGGTTGTTGGAGGATTGGCGGTGACGCTAAACCATCGTGCCCCCGGCTTTAGCTTGCTGGTTGCGGCGATTGCTGGCGGTATCGCTCTCGCCTCTCTCGCCTGGAACGGACATGGGGCGATGGATGAAGGCATCCGCCGTGTCTGGCATTTCACTACCGACATCCTGCACTTGCTGGCTGCTGGCGTGTGGCTGGGAGCGCTGGTGGCGCTTGCGTTGATGGCGAAAAATGTTCTGCCGACCGAAGAGCGCATCCGGCTGCTGGCCCGCGCAGTGAAACGGTTTGAATCGGTGGGTGCGTTGATTGTGGTCGTCATCACCGTCACGGGTGTTGTGAACTATCTCTTCATCGTCGGGCTTAAGCTTGATGAAGTATTTCTAAGCACTTACGGGATTTTGCTGTTTATCAAAGTCGCCTTGTTTACGGGGATGCTGGTGCTCGCCGCGTTGAACCGGTTTCACCTTGGACCGGCTCTGCAACTGGCGTTGCGCAAGGGGCAATTTCGGGTGGCGGCGAATGCATTGCAGCGCAGTGTGGTAGTGGAGTTGATGGCGGCGGTGTTGATTGTGGGTTTGGTTGCCTGGTTGGGGACGTTGAGTCCAGAGATGGAAGTGAGCGCGGAGTCACGTAAAGGGGCACCAGTTGATATGGATCAATGATGGCCTCTTGCTCGGGGCTAAGCTCAAGAAAAGCCTTCAGATCAGGTACACACAATGCTCTGGCTCCGCACTCACCTACCGCTGCTGATCCGCCAAGTGCTCGCACTGTGGCTGCTGGCCTTTGCAGTAGCGGCGAGCCAGGGATGCCTGAGCCTGCCGCCTCATGACCTGACCGCCACCCATGAAATTACCCACAGCGCCGACCCTGTCGACAGTCATGAGCTGCATGCCAGCGGCTGCCTGCAGTACTGCGAACACAGCTCCACAGCGCTGAGCCCCACTCTGACCCTGCCCACCTTCGAACACACCCTTTGGGCCGTCCTGTTTCTGCTGCCTGCACTGATTCTGAGTGCCCGCTCCCAGACTCGGTTCGCGTTTCTCACCCTACACCGCCCGGCGCCACCCCGGCCGCCAGCGCGTCTGCGATTCGTTCGCTTCAACGATTAAAACCACTCTTCGAGCGTCCGGAGTTCCGGCCGCCCCCCCTTTGGCTTCGCCTCTTTAGCGCGGCTCAATAGTTCCTGTACGTCCCTGACTCACTGGAGATTGCCATGCATACGCACTTCAAAGCACTCGTCGCCGCACTGCTCATCAGTAGCCCATTGGTTGCTATGGCCGTCGAGGAACATCACCCCGACACAGCGCCAGCCACACCGGCCACCGCCACCGCCGCCACGCAAGACAAGGCCATGAGCGAACAGATGGAAAAAATGCAGGCGGCCCACGAAAAAATGATCGCCGCCAAAACCCCGGCCGAGCGCCAGGCCGCCATGCAAGAAGGCATGGCCACGATGAAGGCCAGCATGGGCATGATGCACAACCATTGCCAAGGCATGGGTATGGGCATGGGCAAAGGCATGTCCGCCGGTAAGGACCACTCAGAACAGATGATGGGCATGATGATGAAAATGATGGATCAGCAGTCGAGCATGATGAAGATGCCGATGGCGCAGTAACCGCCTGAAAGAAGCGCTTGACCTTGCCATCGTGGCAAGTTCAACCACGATGCACGTCATCACACCACCTGCCACTCACCGTAAAAGAGGTTTACGTAATGAACAGTACTGAACTGCAAGTCGAAGGCATGAGCTGCGGCAGCTGCGTCAAACACGTCAACGCTGCGTTGCTGCCGCTGGCCGGGGTTGGTGAAGTGACTGTCGATCTGGCGTCCGGCCGGGTCAAAGTGACCGGGGACACCGACAGCAATGCCCTGTTATCGGCACTGAATGAGGCTGGGTATCCGGCAAGCGTGTTGACGGGGGAAAGCCCCGAAAACATCAAGAAAAAGTCAGGGTGCGGCGGTTCCAGTTGCTGCTGTCACTGAGTCCGAACGGTCAGGATGACATCGAGGCCAGACCGCATTTTGCAAACACAAAAAGGGCGCTCCCACAATGAGCGCCCTTTTTCGTCGTGGATAGCCGCCGAGAAACTGTTTCACTACACTCCATTTTCTTCAAACCCACCCTCATAAAAGTCCGCCAAAAATGAAAACCATAAAACGCACTATGATGCTCGGTGGCCTGCTCGCGCTCTCCTTCGGCGCTCAGGCACAGGACGGCCCTTCGCATCTGGACAGCATCATCCAGCAAGGCCAACTGCGCGTGTGTACGACGGGCGACTACAAACCCTATACCTCCAAAGCCGAAAACGGCGAATATTCGGGGATCGACATCGCCATGGCCCGCTCATTGGCCGACAGCCTGGGCGTCAAGGTTGAGTGGGTGCAGACCACGTGGAAAACGCTGATGCCCGACATGCTGGCCGGCAAATGCGACATCGGCGTCGGCGGCATCTCGGTCACCCTGGACCGCCAGAAAAAAGCCTTCTTCAGCACAACACTGGATGTCGACGGCAAAATCCCATTAGTGCGCTGCGAAGATCAGGCGCAGTACCAGACCGTCGAACAAATCAACCAGCCTTCTGTTCGTTTGGTTGAACCGGCCGGCGGCACCAACGAAGCGTTTGTTCACGCGTTTCTGCCCAAGGCGCAACTGAGACTTCACGACAACGTGACCATCTTTCAGGAACTGTTGGATAAGAAGGCCGATGTGATGATTACCGATGCGTCGGAAGCGCTGTATCAGCAGAAACTTAAACCCGGGTTGTGTGCAGTGAATCCGAGCCAGTTTATGCAGTACGGTGAAAAGGCCTACTTGTTGCCCCGCGATGACATGACCTGGAAGTTATATGTCGATCAATGGCTGCACTTGGCCAAAGTGACCGGCACCTATCAGAAAGTCCTGAGCCAATGGATCGCAACGCCCGCCTCCAAATAGCCGCCACACCACGCCCCCTGTAACAGCTGGCGAAGCCTGCGTTCGGCTGCGAAGCAGTCGCAAAGTCAGCCCCCCATGGTGCATCAGATAACAACGCGCCCCGGCGGAAACATCTTCCGCCGTTGCATCATGCCTTAGTCATCGTGTAGCAACCCCGAGCTGTACTCGCTGAAACTGCTACCGATCGCGCTTGCGCCGAGGTTCAACTTGTTGGCGCCATGGCCATCGAACGATTGGCAGCCTTCTGAAAAACAGGTGCGGGTGCTGACGCCTGAGCAGGCGCTTAGCAGCAAAGCGCTGGTGATCATCACGACTTTGAAGAGGTTTGAGATCATTTTTCAGGTTCCTGGGGGACTGCAAGCGTGGTAGTTCGGCTACTCCTCATCCTAAGACGCCGATTCGTCAGACATTATGAAACCTGACCGTGCGACAGCATTGGTTCAGCTATGGCGGTTTTTGGATGTAAAAAAGGGCGCTCTCTTCTACCGCAACGCCCCCAAGTCAGACTCGCCTCAACCTCAAAAGCCCATTCCTGATAAACTCCTCCACCACCCAGCCCCACCGATTCCAGATCCCCAATGCCCTCAATCACCGCCACACCCGCCCCGCTCTCCCGCCGCTTCTCCGTCGCCCCGATGATGGATTGGACTGACCGCCACTGCCGCTTTTTCCTACGGCTACTCTCCAAGCACGCCCTCCTCTACACCGAAATGGTGACCACCGGCGCGCTCCTCAACGGTGATCACGACCGCTTCCTCCGTCACAGCGAAGCCGAACACCCGCTCGCCCTGCAACTCGGCGGTAGTGTTCCGTTGGACCTGGCCGCCTGCGCCCGTATGGCCCAGGACCACGGTTACGACGAGGTGAATCTGAATGTCGGCTGCCCGAGTGATCGGGTACAGAACAATATGATTGGCGCGTGCCTGATGGGGCACCCGCAGTTGGTGGCGGATTGTGTGAAGGCGATGCGGGACGCAGTGTCGATTCCGGTGACGGTGAAGCATCGGATCGGGATTAATGGGCGGGATAGTTACGAAGAGTTGTGTGATTTCGTCGGGACGGTTCGGGATGCCGGGTGCACGAGTTTTACGGTGCATGCGCGGATTGCGATTCTGGAGGGGTTGTCGCCGAAGGAGAACCGTGACATTCCGCCTCTGCGTTATGACGTGGCGGCGCGGTTGAAGGAGGATTTTCCGGAATTGGAGATTATTCTCAACGGCGGGATCAAGACGCTGGAGGCGTGTCATGCGCATTTGCTGACGTTCGACGGCGTGATGTTGGGCCGTGAGGCGTATCACAATCCTTATGTGATGGCTGAGGTGGATCAGCAGTTGTTTGGCAGCACGGCGCCGGTGATCACTCGAGCGGAGGCGCTGGCGCAGTTGCGGCCTTATATAGCGGCGCATATTGATGCGGGTGGTTCAATGCACCATATCACCCGGCATGTGCTGGGACTGGGCACCGGGTTTCCGGGGGCGCGCAAGTTTCGGCAGTTGTTGTCGGTGGATATTCACAAGGCTAAAGAGCCTTTGGCGTTGCTGGATCAGGCGGCGGAGTTGCTAGAAGGGCGTTAATCCGTTTTATCTTTATAAATACCAGGCTGGCGGGTCCGCAGCCTGGTTCAAGTGTCAGAGCGCTGCTGCTTCAGTCCAGTTAACCCAACCGAATACCCAAGTCGCCAGGATCAGCAAACCGAATGCGATCCGGTACCAGGCGAATGCGGCGTAGCTATGGCTGGCGATAAACTTGAGCAAGCCGCGCACGGCGATCATGGCGAAAAAGAACGCGGTGACGAAGCCCAAGGCGAAGACTGGCAGGTCGCCGGCCTGGAACAGATCGCGATACTTGTAGCCTGAGTAGACCGCCGCACCGACCATGGTCGGCATGGCCAGGAAGAACGAGAACTCGGTGGCCGCCTTGCGCGACAGTCCAAACAGCAACCCACCGATAATGGTCGACCCAGAGCGTGAGGTGCCCGGTATCATCGCCAGGCATTGAGCGAAACCAACCTTTAACGCGTCAGACCAGCGCATGTCGTCGACATGGTCGACATACACCACATGTTCCCGCTGCTCAGCCCACAACATGATGATGCCGCCCACAACCAATGCAGTCGCCACGGTGATTGGGTTGAACAGATACTCATGAATCTTATCGGCGAACAATACGCCCAAGACGACGGCCGGCATAAAACCGATCAATAAGTTCAAGGTAAAACGTTGTGCATTGCGTTGGATTGGCAGGCCTGTGAAGATCTCGAGGATCTTGCGGCGAAACTCCCATACCACAGCAAGGATGGCGCCCAGTTGAATGATGATGTTGAAGGCCATCGCTCGCTCACCGCCGAAGTCGAGCAGGTCCGCCACAATGATCTGGTGCCCAGTACTGGATATAGGCAAAAACTCCGTCAGCCCTTCCACCACGCCTAAAATCAATACCGTTACGGTAGTCCAAAAATCCATTAATCCCCCTCATCGACAAAAGCAAATCCGCTGACGAACTTCTAATTTAGCGCCAACGCGTCAGTAAAGCGCATTTAGCCTTCTATTAAAACTCAACGTTAACAATCGTCCATGACCACAACATCAACCGGGGTGTTATATAACAACCAATATCACCTAGTTCAAAACTAACGACAGGCCCAAAACGACACATAAATCAGACTAGTTACGTCAACTCATAATACCCATTTAACCAATTCAACTACGGATGCTCTAGCCACCGGCGCCATGCTTATTGAACTGGAAAAGCGGGGCATTGAGCGAAAAGATGGCACAATGATACTCCTTTGCCACTGCGCGAACCAAGCGCACGCAGCACAAAGGATCTCGTCAGATTGACAGCAATGTTAAAAAATTTGTGACGCCTGCTTGAAAAATCCGTGAAATGTTACCAATTGTCAGTCACAAATGAGAATTGGTGCTTTAACATCCAAATGTCAGCACCCAGCCGAGTCAAAGCATGATGCTTACAGGGAAATTAACGAATACCAGCCACAGCCACGCAAAGGAGGTGACGGGTATTCTCACCATTGGGCGGACCCATAGTTTAGCTGAGGGTTTCAAGACATCAGTTGCAAGTTACGTAGCGCAGGATATACCCGTTGATACGATGTGCTACAACAACTCGTTTAAAAAAAACAAGGAACTCTATTCATACCGTGCAGCATTCATAGTCATTGATAGCCCTCAGGCATTCGATGAAAGCCTCGCCCTCGTGGAAAATATGCGTGCCGACAACCACGCCCTTATTATCTTTGTGGCCATCACCGGCAAAGGCACTTATAACAAGATGAAATACTATCTTGCAGGGGCCGACCATTGTATTAAATTCAGCATGACTCCTGAAGAAAACACGGACGCACTTTCCGAGTTCTTTAATAGCGCAGAATGGCACAAGCAGCACAATTTGCTCTTGGATCCGACGCGCATGTGCTTGATTGGAGACTACAAGAAGCTGGATGTATCGTTTCCGGAAATGAAAATCCTTGAAGCTTTTTCCGAAACGAAAAATCAAATATTGAGCCATGATGAAATCGCCAGAATCATGGGTCTGAATATAACGTTTTATGACCCAAGAGCCTTGGAAAAATCTATCAGCCGCCTTCGCGGAAAGATAAAAGGTATGTATGGCACCAACGCCATTCAAAGTATTCGTGGGCATGGATATCGTCTTGTCAGGGGTCTGATCTCGACCGCCTGATGATTAATATGCAGGGAGTTATTGCAATATGAACGCTACGATGAGCGCGTCACACATCTATCGTGCGAGTCATTATCTGTCTCGACAATTGATCCTCACTCGCGACGACTGCCCATTTGGCAGTGAGATCAGAATTCAGTTTGACGCCAGTCAGACTCATGCATCCTATGCTGTACCGCAAGAGATAAACGGCATTTACAGTGAAGTTCTCATGCAGACTCGGCTGATTGCCTTTTCGCTAAAGGACCATAATATTTCTAGCAAAAACAAATACTTAAGCCGTCGATTCGTTTGCGCTGGGCAGTCAGATCTGGCCGATTCCGCACTCACGGAAGAGTTGATACAGTCCAGCGACGCCCTTCGCAACTTTGGCCAGACACTGGTTATCGCGTTCAATGAGTTACCCCTTTCGGCGGTCAGCTTTATTGATAAAAAGAAAATCCTCAACAACGTATATCTGTTGAAAGATCACGGTGTAGAAATCGCGTTCGATGGCTATAACATCGAAAACGAAAGTATCGAAATATTTACAACCCTGAATCTTTTCGACTATATAAAGATTCCTCTTTCAGCCCTAGACTTGAGCCTTAAACTGACGGGCAACCCCGATTTATTCAATCGTCTGCACGAACGCATGACCATGCTGACTCACACCACCAAAGTCGCGTTTATAGCTGACAGAGTCGAGCATGCGGCTAGCCATATACTGGCACGCGCATTACCTTTTGATTACTTTCAAGGGAGCCATTACTCCCCTGCCGACATCCTATTAAACTAAAATCCGAGTGCACCCCTTCAGGAGAGAGACATGGAAAGCAGTACACCCCTCCCCAGAAAATATTTTGTCGTCGTTACTCATAGCCCGGCATTACAACTTGAGCTTGAGGCATTACTATCGAGCGAGCGATATAATTCATTCGGTACGTCGCAGGCAAAGATGTTTGTCGAAGGTGTTGCCCTACCTTCTTCCGCCCCTAAGCTAATGGAGTTTATTTCCCCTCACCTTGACAGGTTTGTCCCTCCTGTTATCAAACATGATACACAGCGCATACTCTCGACCTTCGAATCCGAGTGGCGAGCGGCGCAGTCAGAAACACGGTTTAATAACAGATCTTCACTGGCAGATGAAGACCGAGATGACACCCGGGACTCCCCGTCCAATGTGTCGACCAGCCCCCACTACCCTTATACCGAAGCCTGGCGACTCAGCAATGTCAATGGCGCTTTGATTAAAGACGACGTCGAAATTGTCTTGACTGGCCTGGAGGCCACACTGGTCAAAAAGATGCTGCACCATGATGACCGGGTAGTCAGTAAAGATGACCTTATTCGGAGCATTGGCAGAGAACCCGAACACTATCGAGGCTTGGAAATGTGCCTGAGCCGGCTACAGGAAAAGTTTAAAAATGCCAGTAATGGTGAACGTCTTTTCCGAGCGGTTAGAAATCGCGGCTATTGCCTGATTCAAAAAATCATTCGGGGGAAAAGCCTCACCTGAGCCAATGAAATGACCACCATGGTAGTGCATACAAAAACAACAAAAGCACCCCACCACTTCATCTTTTCAGCACCTCTCTCCTCTCAAATAAATCCCGCTTGAACCTCCCCTCAAACAACTTAAATTCTCGACTATTTCTAACACCTCGCCACCCCCAACATAACCGTCAAACGAATAACTCACCCGTTAAAAGTCGTCAGACAGCTTTCAGCCCAATAAATTAATCTATTCACTGACGAGCGCGCCGCACAGTGGCGTTTCGACCGTCAATGTTTTGCCCTCTTATAAAAATAATAATGTTTGTTACATCAACTTGGCTGTTGTCTGTCGACGCGCGAATGGACGTATTTTGGGGATATCGCATGGTTAACAATCTTCGTATCAATCGAAATACCCACCTCAAAGGATTGACCTTCTGGGGACAATGGGCACTGGGTCAGGGCTTTGTTGTAGCCCTGTTGTTTCTATTGGTTTATTACCAGACCGGAACGGTAGAGTTCTATTATCGAGTGTGCGCAATTCTGACGGTACTTGCTTCGGTTCCCGCCTATACCTGGTGTGGCGTCTATGCGAAGAAAGATAACTACCTGGAGGGATTGGGACGTTTGTTGATGGGCTGGACAATGACCCTGGCGGCATTGGCCTGTGTGGCGTTCATCTGCAAGGCTGATGAACTGTTTTCCCGTCAACTGATTCTGGTATGGGCCGCCTGCGGTTACATCGGGCAGGCACTGTTTTACGTTCCGCTGCACGGCTTCTCGCAATACTATCAACGCTCACTTCAAAGCGAGCATAAAACCCTGATCGTCGGTACCGGCGAGTTGGCATTGGGACTCGCCAGGAAGCTGCGTAGCCTTGAACACTTCCCACTGGTGGGGTTGGTCAGCACCGACACCACGCTCCCGCTGGCGATGGGCTCACCGCCGATCGTAGGCCCGCAGGAGCAGCTGCTGGAGTTGATCAAGGCCCATGACATCCGACGTTTGTACATCACGCTGCCCCTGAGTGAAGCGGCAAAAATCGAAGCGATGTATATCGATTTGCTGGGTGCCAACGTAGACGTGGTCTGGGTACCGGACTTGAACAGTCTGACGCTGCTCAACCACTCGGTAAGAGTCGTGGACGGCCTGCCGGCGATCTACTTGAATGAAAGCCCGTTGACCAGCCAGCCGACCGCGGCACTGAGTAAGAGCCTGCTGGAAAAGAGCGTGGCGCTGTTGGCCATTGTGCTTCTGAGCCCGCTGCTGTTGCTGATTGCCCTGGCCGTTAAACTCAACTCCCCGGGCCCGGTGTTTTTCAAGCAAGACCGTCACGGCTGGAATGGCAAGGTGATCCAGGTCTGGAAGTTTCGCTCGATGCGCGTGCATGACGATCTTGAGGTCAAGCAGGCCAGTCGTAACGATTCAAGGATCACTCCGGTTGGACGCTTTATCCGCCGTACGTCCCTCGATGAGTTGCCGCAACTGATCAATGTGCTGCAAGGCCATATGGCTTTGGTCGGGCCGCGTCCCCACGCCGTTGCGCACAATGATTACTACTCCGGGAAAATTCTCGCCTACATGGCGCGTCACCGAATCAAACCGGGGATTACCGGGTTGGCTCAAATCAACGGTTGCCGCGGCGAGACCGACACCATCGACAAAATGCAGAAGCGTGTGGAGATCGATCTCAAGTACATCAATAACTGGTCGTTGTGGCTGGACCTGAAGATCTTGGTAAAGACACCTTTCACCTTGCTGTCAAAAGACATTTATTGATGGCTTAGAAATCAGAAACCGCAAAACGACAAGGGGACGAAAGTCCCCTTTTTCGTGGGCGTCTATCAGGCTTGGATACGGACTCAAGACCATTAACAGGGGATCTATGCGAGCCCCCTGCTTACCGTTGTGAATAGGTGGGATAACGCAGGGAATCCTGCGCAGAAGTGTCCTCACTGTAAAACCTTCCGGGCATCACCCTTCCGGTTGACCGCGTCGCGAACTACAACGCCTGTCGCCCTGTAGTTCGCCCGCCTTCACTCAGTGATTTTGTCGAAGTTGCGGTAGAACAAATCGCTGTCACGGCTATCGGTCATGGAATGCAGCCAGTAGCTGCGATTGAGCCGCGCACCGCCGTCCCGGGTCAGCGGAGACCAGACGATATTGGCGCGACGCATGGTCGACATGCTCATCAGTTCGTCGAAAGGAATGGAGATGTAGATGCCCTTGTCGAAGCTGCCTTCGCCGTATTCCTCTTTTGTCGCGGTGGTGAGCGTGGCCCAGGCACCGAATCGCACACCATTACGGAACTCCCGCGACAGGTCGACGGTGGCGCCCCAATCCCGCGCCAGGTAACGGCCGACACTGACGGCTGCCTGGGTATCGAAAGGCAAATCGGTATAGCCGGTGATGTGGCCGGTCACGGTTGAGTAATCACGCAGGCCAAAGCCCTGGTTGAACTCGCGCTGACGCACGTAGTTCAGGTCTGCACCCACCGACCAGCGCTGGCCTGCCGGACGAAACAGTACCTCACCGCCAACCCCGGCAAACATCGACTCCAGATAGCCGCCGTAGACCATGCCGTACAGGTCTTTATCCAACTGCTCGGCATGGGTGAGTTGGAACGTGGGCATGGTGACGTCAGAGGTCGTGAGGTACTTGCGCAGGTCCGTCCGTACTCGAGGCAAGCCACTCGGTGCGTCGTAGGTAAAGTTGTCGTAGTTGTTCACCAGGTTGGCACTGAGCAGGCCGCTCCACCAGGTATTGCGCGTGAAGCGATACTCGGCGTCCGCATCGGCACTCAACTGATAGAGCAAACCGTCAGGGCCACCGACGTTCTGTTTGTAGCCCAGCCCGATGCCGTAGTTGAACGGATCGCGCGCCGCAGTAAAGAGCGTGGTCTCGTTGTGCGGCATCGCCCCATTGACCTCGGTCGTGCGGTGCAACGTTTGCAGCGGCTCCTCGTTATTGACCACTTCGCGAAAGGTCTGGCGAGGCACGCTGGTTTCTTCCAGCGGCATGTCGTAGCGCTTGTTCACCAAGGTGAACCAGTCGATATCGTCATTGACGCTGTTGTCCAGGATCCGGCTGGCGCGGCCGACAGCTTTGGCTGAATGGAAATAATTGGTCTGCTCGCCGTACACAAACAACTCGGGGCCGCGCTGGGTGATGCGCTCGACTTTGTAGCCAGCATTTTTCTGCAAGCGTTGGGACACGTTGGCCCAATTGACCTGATCCGGAGGGGTGGCGGGTGCCTGTGTCGGCAAACGCTCCGCCGGCGGATCGTAAGTCTTGGCCGGCGTCTTGCGGCTGACGAAGTTGGTATGCAGTGTGATGCCGAACATCGCGGTATTGCCGCGCTCCCAACCCGCACTGAGATCCACCGAATCGGTCAGCTTGAACACTGCGCCGATATTGATGGGCGAATCTTGCTTGATGGCATTGTCTTTCGGCTCGTTTTTGTAGTCGTTGCCTTCGTACTCGAGCTTCAGGCTGAGCGGGTCCCACGGTGTCTGGTAGGTGACGCCGCCAAACAATGAAGGTCGCCCACGGAAATAGGCATTGGTGTTGACGTCACCGGTGCCCTCGCCGTCCGGCCGGGTGTTGAAGCGATCCGCCGCCCAACCCAGCGGGTTGTCGAAATCGCCTCGATTGCCGATGTATCCCCAGGCGATACCGGCGCTGAAATCAAAGTCGTCATAGCGTTTGTTGGCGACCAGGAATTCACTGGAGAACAGGCCGGTACCGCCGATGTCGCGAAAGCCCAGGGCCAGCTCAGGCGCCCAGTGGCTTTCTTGCCACAGGCGGACCTTGAGGTCCACGGCCTTGTCTTTATAACTCTGGTCGCCGCTCAACGACTCGGGGCCATACCGGCGGTTGGTGATCGCGGTGTAGCGAAACGAACCTTCCAGCCATTCAAACGGCTGCAATGAAACGCTGTAACGGGTATAGGGATCGGTTCGACTGGCATTCACGCTCAGTTCACCGGCCGGGGCCATTCGGGCCGTCGGCGTCTGCATCAAGCCCACGCCGCCGAAATCATTTTGAGTCAATCGCGGCTCTGCGTGAGCCAAACCACACGGCAACAGCAGCACTGCAGCAAAACGTAAATTCAAGGAACCACCTCAGCCAGTTGCGTGGCAAGAAATTCGGCCAACTGCTGATTCAGTTCAGGTATAGGCGGATTAAGATCATCGGTTTTGACAGGAACCAGGATTTTGCTACCGGCCGCAGGCACCTGCCCGCTTTCGCGATTCCACGGCGCAATGCCGACCCGGCGGGTGACACCATCGGGCTGAATGATCCAGAGGTAATCGGCGTCGGCATCGACCAAAGGCGAACACCCTTGCAGGTAATCGCGGGCTTCCTGCAGCGGGCGATAAGCGAGCCGGCACGGTTCGGCGACAGCGCCCAGCACTTCAACCCCATCGGAACGCATCGGATAGATCAGGCTGTCGCCATCATCGAGTCGGAAGTTGCGCGCGAACCCGACCTCGACCGCGACCGGATCCAGCACCGCCACCTGACGCCCGGTGACCGGCAATCGGCTGACGTGCTCGTACAACCGCAACGCCAATGCCGCCCGGCTCGGGCGATCGAAGAGCAATGCGGTGCGTTGCAGCACCTTCAAATCGAACAAGACCCCGGCTTTGAGCCGAGTCTGCTCCTCGATCAATGAGTGTCGCAGCCAGGCGGCCGCCAGCCAGTAGCTTTCAGGATTGGGTTGCGCGACACGCATCACGTCCAGCACGCGGCCCCCGGGTTGCAGTTCGACCGGCCCCGGATTGCGCACATCGCCGCTGACGGTGACGGCCGCATTCGCGCCGCCGGCGATCAACAACAGGCACGTCCATAACACCTTGGGAAACTTCAACGGACAGCCCTGCGTTCAGAGGTCAACTGCACGATCTTCACCCTGAGTTGCCCCGTCAGTTGCTGCTCACTCTGGAGGATGAAACCGTTAGCCGGGTCGACCCAATAATGATTGGTCGCGCGCAGGCCAATGGCCGGAGCCTCTATCTGCTCATCGACACGCAGCACGGCGTATTCCTTGTCCAGGATCCTGATGGTCTCCATGGGTTTTCGGTTGAAGCGACTGCGCACGACCACACCCACTTCGTATCCGCGATAAAGATCGATCCAGCGCTGGCTGGTGTAGCCATCGGGCAATCGGTGAAGGCCTTGCTTGAACGGCGAATCCGCTTCGATACGGGTCCCGTCCAGGTCACCTTCGAAGCCCAGTCCGACAGTACGAACCGCCAGGCCGTCGCGCAGCAACAGCACCTGCTTGCCGGACGCGACCCAGTACTGCAAGTCGCCTCGCTCACGCACCATCGCCAACACCCCTTCACCAGAAGGGGTGGACAATTTGAGTTGCGGATACTGAACTTCGGCCACTTGCGCCGGGGTCAACTCCAGGTCGTCGGGCCCGGTGGCCACGGCTTTGAAGTTGGCCAACGTGGCCTTCATCAGCGGATTACATCCACACAACAGCAAGGCCGCCATCAAGCAGACGCTAACTTTCAACGTTCTCACAGTGGGACCAGACCTTATCTGCTGTTGGCTTCACTTAAATTGTTTTGTGCCGCCGCGCCCATGCCGAGAATCGAGGCCGATGGCACCAATTGACTGATGAAGCGGTTCCAGCGGGTGACGTTGGCAGGGCCTACGTAAACAATGTCCTGGGGACGAACATCGAAGTGAGTGGCGAGCGCCATGGCGGACGGCGACTCGGCTTGCAGCTGATAGATCTTGGCGGGTTCGACATCGAGGTTTTCCACCCCACGAATGACGTACACGGCGTTGCCGTTGGAGGTGGTCTGGTTCAATCCGCCTACCGAGCCAATGACGTCAGAAAGATTCATGGTGCGGGTCTTGAACGTCAACGCACGCGGCTGATTGACCTCGCCCATCACGTAAATCTTTTTGCTGTCGTTGTACGGCAAGTACAACTGATCGCCGCCTCTGAGGTAAACGTTTTGCAACTCGGCATTCTGCTGATTGAGCCCATCGAGATTCAGCGGATAGCTCCGTCCATTTCGCGTCAACAGCAACCCGGACAAATCCGCATTCAGCGGATCGACACCGGCCGAACCCAAGGCTTCGACCACATTGAGCGGGTTGGTGGAAATCGCTTGCGGGCCAGCTCTCAATACGGCGCCCGACACCACCACTTTCTGACTGGCAAAGCGCAATACGGCGACGTCCACTTGTGGGTCCGAGATGAAGGTCGATAACTTCTCGGCGATGTCGGATCGCAGTTGCTGGATGGTCTTTCCGGCTGCCTGGACTTCTTTGATGTAGGGGTAATAAAGCGTGCCATCGGAACGCACAAGACGGCCGTTCGCATCGATCTGCTGTTGCGCGCCAGAAGGTGCGGTCAGCTCGGGGTGATCCCATACCGTGATGTACAAGACATCGTTGTTGCCAATGCGGTATTCGTCGGGCGTGGTCAGCAATTCCGGAGGCAATGACTCATGTGTCTGAGTGGCCCTGTCCATGGCGATGAGCTTGGGGGTAATCGGAATAAGCTCGACCCGACTGTTTTCACTGGCGCCTTCGCGAGTGATATCGCTGGTGCTCATATGTTGCCCCGGCGAAAACATACAACCTTGCAAAGCAATACTTGCCAGCATTAAAAAAGGAACACTACGAATCATAATGGCACTACGCTATTCAAGGGCAAACCCAAAACAAGATCGCCCAGTGTTAGCCGGGCAATCTTGTGTGACACCTGCGGTATTTTTTCAGTTTGTGCCGGTGGTCCCGGTAGTGCCAGTTGTCCCGGTACTTCCGGTGGTTCCGCCGTTGGAACTTCCACCGCTGCTGGAAGCAGCCACTGCACCTGAAACCAGGGCAGTGCTAGCCAGTGCAGCTTGTGCCGCTGTTACATCACCCAGCACTTTTGTATCCAGCGTAAGAGGTGCTTCTACCGCAAACGCCCCGCTGCTCATCATGGACAGCGCGGCAATTACCATCATCTTTTTCATATCAAACTCCTTCCTGCGTGTTCTTTATATCTACGGACTTGCCGGTTGTGTTTCCAGTCAATTTTCCCGACCATAATTAACATCGCGCCCTGATATAACAGTTCAGCAGAAAAACCATGGGTTGAAGGGCCCCTCAAGCATTAGTCGATGTAGCCCCTGGGATGGTTCGATTGCCAACGCCAGGTGTCCGCCATCATCTCCTGCAAACTCCGCGTGGCCTTCCAGCCAAGCTCCTTTGCCGCTTTGGAAGGATCGGCCCAACACTCGGCGACATCGCCGGAACGTCGCGGCATCACGCGATAAGGCACTGGCCGCCCCGAAGCCTGCTCGAATGCCCGCAGGACCTCGAGAACGCTGTAACCGTCGCCCGTGCCCAGGTTCCAGATATTGATGCCGGTGCACGACGAGATCGACTGCAATGCCTTGAGGTGCCCGTCCGCCAGATCCACCACGTGGATGTAGTCGCGCACGCCGGTGCCATCGACGGTGGGGTAATCGTCACCGAATATCGACAGTTCCTGCAGGCTGCCGACGGCAACCTGGCTGATGTAAGGCACCAGATTATTGGGAATCCCGTTGGGGTCTTCGCCCATATGGCCGCTGGCGTGTGCGCCGATCGGGTTGAAATAGCGCAGCAGCGCAATGCTCCAGCGCGGCTCTGCCGCACACAGATCCTGCAGCACGTTTTCGATGAACAGCTTGGATTGCCCGTAAGGATTGGTCGGCGTGCCTGTAGGAAAATCTTCGTGAATTGGCATCTGCTCCGGCGCGCCGTACACCGTCGCCGATGAACTGAACACCAAGCGGAATACACCGGCCGCGGACATCGCCTGGCACAGCGTAATGCTCCCGCAGACGTTGGCTTCGTAATACTCAAGCGGCTTGCGCACGCTCTCGCCTACGGCTTTGAGCCCGGCAAAATGCAGGACAGCATCGATGCAGTGCTCCTGAAAAATCCGGTCCAGCAATGCCCGGTCGCACACATCCCCGCGAATCATCAACGGGGTTTTGCCGCAGATGGCTTCAATGGCGTGCAGCGACGCGTCAGAGCTGTTGCAAAGGTTGTCCAGCACAACCACGTCGAAGCCCGCCTCAAGCAGCGCAAGTGTGGTGTGAGAACCGATATAACCGGTTCCACCCGTTACCAGAATCTTCATAGAGCGGTCCATAGTGGGGTATTGAAGTGCTCGATTACATGCAATGTTTGATGCGCACGTAACGAAGTGACGCCGAACACTTATTAGCACTTCAAAACAACCGACACTATTGATAGACACCGACTAAAACTAACTAAACAACCTCAAGCCCGACAACTAATAACATTTACCCTACTCTGCACCCGCTAATAATTGCCAATAACCCCCCACTCAGGTATTAAAGTACAACTTCAGCAATACATCAAAACTCACGGCCATTCCCGACACTGCTCTCTGTATGGCTGTGGACAATGACTTTCCAGGATATATCTATGATTCGTAAATGCTTGTTCCCTGCCGCCGGTTATGGCACGCGTTTCTTGCCTGCTACTAAAGCAATGCCGAAGGAAATGCTGCCGATCGTCAACAAGCCTTTAATCCAGTACGCCGTTGAAGAAGCACGGGACGCCGGTCTGCAACACATGGCGATTGTGACCGGCCGGGGCAAACGTGCGCTGGAAGACCATTTCGATATCAGCTATGAACTGGAACACCAGATTCGCGGCACCGAGAAGGAAAAGTTTCTGGCCGGCACGCGGGAGCTGATTGAAACCTGCACGTTCGCCTACACCCGCCAGGTCGAAATGAAGGGCCTGGGGCATGCGATTCTCAGCGGTCGCCCCTTGATCGGCGACGAACCTTTTGCCGTGGTGCTGGCGGATGACTTGTGCCTGAACCTGCAAGGTGACGGCGTACTGGCGCAGATGATCAAGCTCTACAAAAAATTCCGCTGCTCGATCGTGGCCATTCAAGAAGTCCCACGGGATCAGACGCACAAATACGGCGTGATCGCCGGCGAGCTGATTTCCGAAGGCATCTACCGGGTCAACAGCATGGTCGAGAAGCCGGCGCCCGAAGACGCACCGTCCAACCTGGCAATCATTGGCCGTTACATTCTGACCCCGGATATTTTTGATCTGATCGCCGACACCCAACCAGGCAAGGGCGGTGAAATCCAGATCACCGACGCGCTGATGAAGCAGGCGCAAAATGGCTGCGTACTGGCCTACAAGTTCGAAGGAATGCGCTTTGATTGCGGTGGTGCAGAAGGCTATATCGACGCCACCAACTTTTGCTACGAGCAGCTGTATCTCAACGGTCTTTAACCCGACCCATTCACCCAGGCAGGCCACTATGACCACTGCAAAACGCTCGGCAGACATCGAACACAAAGCGAGCAACTTCGGGGTGATGGCCTGGCTGTCAAAAAACCCGTCGTTATCTTCCACCTCGGCTGCCTGGTTTGGTACACCCTTACTGGTTGAGCGCATCGGGGTGTTCCCCTCTTCGGGCGATATCCATCGCCCGGTCAGCAATCCCTTTGCGCTCTTGGACCACCTGAAAAGTCTGTACGCGCACCAGGCTCTGGATATGGATGATCGCGACGGACTCAAAGTGATTCTCAACGATTGGCGATTCCGGGTTCGCGTCCGTTACAGCGACCCGGCAATCGTTATCAATGTTGAAACCCGACGTGATCCTGACTTGATGCCAGTGAAGACCGCAGAGCTGCTGAGCCATCTGGAACACTTTGAACGGTGAGTGATTACTTCAACGCAGAATCGCATTCACTGACTCCACCGACAATCAAGCGATACACGTAATCGGAGATAAGCCGGCCGCCCGCCCCCGGGATCGGGTGTATTTTGTCCGGGCCAATCATGGGGGTCGGCCCGTCATTGGCGTAGCGTTTGAAGTCGGGTCCGAACGTGCACTGCAAACTCGAATACGCGATGTTTTGCGAACGCGCCCAGGGTTCAAGCACCTGGGCGTACTCCGTCATCGGATAGGCACTGGAGCGTGTCGTGTCCTGACGCAGGATCACGTTGATGCTCGCCGCCGGATGAACTTCACGAATCATCCGTACCAACCCTTTCATGTTCTCCAGGTAGTCCTTGGGCTTTACGCCAAATCCCTGGTCATTACCGCCTAACATGATCAGGTAAACGTCCGCCGGTATCTTCGAAACGACGGCCTTCCATTGGGTCTGCCATTGGCGATCGCTTTTATAAAAGTCACCTGAGGCGGCACCGGAAGCGGCGAGTTTGGAGACCCTGACGCCGCCACGATTATTAGCCAGCCACAGACCAAACAACGTCGGCGCACCTTTCACCACTTCGAGCCTTAGCGCCCATTCAGCCTTGGCGGGAACGCTTAGTTGCACTTCCTGAACCCCTGACCCCGTCATCGTCAAAGGATGCCAGTCGTCCGAAGGTGACCACCGGTAGCGCATCTCACTGGTTTTGCCATCGCCCAGATACAGCAATTTGGCTTGGGCGATGGAGGTATTGATGACCGCCGTTTCGTTGGAATCCACTTCTAGATAAGCACCCGGTTGCCCGGAAACGGTGCGGCTGTCCGGACTTGCCTGGCCAAGACTGGAAACGTCCCAATCCCCACCGAAGTGCTTCTTGCTGCTGCGGGTGTATTTGAAATTCGAGCCACCGAGTGCGGCGCCGTGATTGAACCCGACATAACCGGGTCCGGCGAAACCGAAATCTTTCGCCAGGTGTTGAGTGAGATCATTCAAGTAAAAGTCCTGCCCGGCGCTGTAGCTGTCGCCGATCACCGAGATGGCCAGTACCTCCCCCGCTTTACCCTTGGCCATTGCGGCAAGCCGTTCGCGTGGACGGCTCACTTCGATCACCGGAGCCGAAACGGGTCGTACATCTTCGACATAGTCCATTGGCTCATCCATCTATCTATAAGCAGGTCGGCAGAATCGGCGCTCAGGATTGAGACACCTTGAGCCCTGACACTGGAATCTTTTTGCTGCTTGAACGTTCGCCCAAAAACAGAACTGAAGTCATGGCAAAACGGCTGAAAATAGTCGACAGCACCACCGGCCCCAACAACCCGCACAACACACCGCCGACGACCAGAACGCTTTCGTCCGTAACGCCCAAACGCCCCAAGGCGAACCGTGAACTGGCGGCAAACAACACGTGAAAGAGGAAGATGGCGTAAGAATATCCGCCGAGCCAGATCAGTGCTTTGGAGCGCATGTCACTCGACAGTAGCGCGACACAGGACGTACAGCCAACGAGCAAACCGACAAGACTTCGGCGATCGACAATGAGTTCGCGATCCACCGCGGCGATATAAAGCAGCGCAACCGATATCAAGACGAACACGACCGGCCCGGTCACTTTGAGTGACTGCTTTAAAACACTGACCTTTTCGTGGCAAATCATCCCCGTCACGAAGAACGGCAGCAAATAGACAGCGCCATTGATGCCAAACGCATCGACCGGAAACAACGGCAGCAAGAACACCACCGCCGAGAACAAAAACAGCAGGTACAGCCGCGTCGCCGTCTGCAACAGACCGCGCCACTGTAAAAACCCGACAAACATAAAGATGATAAAAACCGCCTGCAAAAACCAGAAATGGTTAACCGGCACGTAGAACGACAACAAGGCGTCTATTAAACCGAGGTCCTTGTTCACACCTGGCCCGACAACCTGCAGCACCGAGAAAGGGATACCGACAAAAAACAAAGGCACGATCAACCGTCTCACCTTGCCAACGCAGTAAGCGGAGAAGTCATTGCCCCGGATTTTGTAAATCGAATAGATATAGCCCGAGATAAAGGTGAACAGCGGCATCCTGACGTACACCATCGAATCCGCGAGAATCCGAAATGGCGAGCCCAGGTCTATTTTCAGTCCGCCACCCAGCGGACCTATCACGTGATAGAGCACCAGCAACAGGCACGCCAGGCCCCTGAGCGTTTCTATTTCCAACGATTTTTTCTTGCTTTGCATAAACCGCAAACCTCAGCGCAACACGCTTGATTCAACCGACTCAGGTGTTCTTGAGCGCAACTGCAATCCCAGCCCCAGAAACAGCACCGGCACCACCATGGAGAAATGTCGGGCGAACGAGCCGAAGTCAGGCTCGAACAAACCCTGCACCAATAAAAAGGACAGTGGGATCGCAATCAGCTCTTTGACTTTCGGCGCGATGGTTGCGCCCTTGTAATGACTCGACGTCATCATTTTGAACATCAGCAACGAGGTCATCATCATCAGGACGACGAATATGATCTGCCCCAGGCCGGAGAGCAGAATCAACTCTACCGGGAACGACAGCCTGAAAAAGATGCTCATCGAGTCCACAGCCTGCGACACGAAATCACCGCCACTGAGCCACGACACGATCAACGACTTTGACCCCTCTTCACCGAGGGTCCGCTGTTCATTGTTACTGGCGCGAATGGACGAGACGGAATAGCCGACCAGCAATTGAATCGCCGTCGCGATCACCAGATAGAACATGAACAACATCACGAAAAAGCTGAAACGCGATACATGCTTTTTCATGAAGCACACACCGACCCAGACCAGTGAAAACAATATCCAGTAAGGGCGAATCAACACGCCGTAAAACAGCGCAGAAAGGAAAAAGCCCGCTCGGTATCGTTTCGAAAAGGAAAAAAACAAAATGGCGATCACCGCCACCGAGACAATGATTTCCTTGGTCAGGTTGTCCAGGAAAAATGACCTGACAACGCCCCACAGGCACAAGGTCAGGAAGATCGTTATCGGTATTCGTTTGAAGATGAAGATCGGGATAGAGGTCAGAAACAGATTGCACAGCATCCCGTATGCCCACGCATTGGTCAGGTTGATACCGGTGGGACGCAACAGGTAGGCGGAACATTCGTAAGAGGACCGGTCTGGTGAAAACGGATTCCAGAAATTGCAGTTGTCTGAACGTACGTATGACGTCCACAAGGTCATTGCATCAGGACCCGGATCGCGGTGCATCAATAGCGGCATCGCAATAGACAGAAAAAGACCACAGAGCAGAATCAGGAATGAAATGGGCGAATCGAGTTTTCTTCCGCGAAACTCTATGGACGGTAGAGAGATAGCCATTACAAGCTCCCCTTCGCCCGGGCAAACCTGGTCAGCAACGCAATAACGGCCAGTTGCACCGTAATTGAAAAGACATTGCCCCACGCCGCGCCATAAATTGAATAGTGCTTGATGAGCACATAACTGACAGGCAACGAAATCAGCAGGCAGATCGCCGCACTCGCTAATGAAACCCGACTGTTCCTGGAGGCGATAAGCCCCCCCCATACGATGTCGCCGACGGCGCGCAGGGCAAAAGAGAAAATCAGAATCGCTAAAATCCGGTTATCCGGACGCGGAACTGCCGCGGCCACGTAATCGAGCAGGATGTTAAAGAAGGCATAAATCAGCACAGCCACCGCGCAGGAAACAATGAGTGAACGCAGCACCCATTGATTGACGAATAACTGCCGGACCGTCAGCGCCTGCTGGTTGTCTTTATAACGCTTGGCGAGCACGGGAATGCCCACGACTGCGACAACCGCGTAGGACAGCGCTTGCAACGTATTGGCGGCGGACCAGGAATACACGTACTTGCCGAGGCTGGCATACGGTTCCAAGTCCAGAATCAGAAAACGTTCAGCGTACTGACTTAATGCGATCAGCCCACCGCCCAGATAAAAGGGCAGCCCTGCCCGCCACACCGAAACCGTGGTGACGGCACTGATGTCCCGCCCCTTGTGAACGTTAACCACAATCAAGTAACCGGCCACGATCACCATAAGGTTGGTCGCCACCCATAACCAAAGCACACTGGCGATGGTGGACACCACGCCCGCCATGAGTCCGCCCACGGCAACGAGCGCCCAGAGGCCGGTCTTGATGAAAAACAACAACGCGCCCCAGTTGGCTTTTTGTGCGGAAAAGACAAACGAGTTTATTTCGAAGGAAAGATGCTCGGTGAGCAGCAACAGCGTGACGCACGCGATCAACGCGGCACTCGCCTCAACATCGCTGAACAGTGAATAGAGTGCGACCGTGACCACCGATAACAACAAACCAACGGCCAGGTACAGAATCAGCACCTTATCAACGACGAGCCTTGTACTGCCTCCCACGCTGATCAGCCGATTGATTTCAGAGCTGAAGCCGACGCTGTAAAACTTGGAGGCGATCAAAGAGGCAGCGACCACCACACCGTAGAAACCCAATGCGTCATAACCCAGGTAATGAGTGATGGCCAACACCAGCAAAAACTTCGCGCCTAATGCCCCTCCCCGTAGCAACAACCGAAATATCATCGAACAATCCCTTTGATGATAGTGTCCATCAGCTCCGTTTTGGCTTCGATTTCTTTGCAGGTATCCGTCAGCTTCTTACCGAATCGGGACAAGGCGTTTGGCGCGTAAACAGTGTCGATAATGGTGTCGACATTGATATCTCCACCGTTGATCACCCAGTCTTCCACGCCCATATCCTGATAGGCGCCAAAGCCTTTTCGTTCATAGCTGATATGGAACGCAGGCACGCCGGCGAGGAGCGATTCAATGGCTCCGTGCAGCCTCACGGAAATGACCAGATCAGGCTGATACTTGGCCAGTGTCGCCTTCAGGGGCAGGAGGTCCTCGGTAATACCGAGTTCCCGGTAGAACGCCCCGTCATCGTTGCCACGGACGGCGCTCTGGACAGCGCAGACCACTTTGCTCTTCGCCCTTAGTCGCTTCAACAGAAGCTTCAGGTTGGCAACATAGGCAACTTTCTTCTCTTTGCTCCATTCCGGCGGTTTGCGTAAAACCACGCAAACCACGGCAGGCGATGACGCACATCGAGTGAACTTGGGTTGCATCAACATCTTTTTCGCCAACGCCTGGACCGCCAGGTCTGGCGCTCGATAGACATTTTCATTGGCTTCGAAAATGGCCGAAGACCTGTTGTCACGGACAAACACCGCATCGGCGCTGGCGTAGTGTTTTACGATGGCACTGCTCTCACCGTGGAACGGGCCAATACTTTGCGGCAGGTAAACCGACGGCACCTTGCTCAAGATCGCCGTTTCGAGTTGTTTGGCATGACCCAGTTTCAGCTTGATGTGTTCAAAGGCGCTTTTTGACCGCATGTACCCGCCGCCCACCCCGACAATCAGATCGGTAGTGCTCAAGAGGTCAGCGAGCGGCGCGTAAGACTGTTTAAGGAACACCGCTTCTTTTACGCGCCCCAGCCCTTTAGCCGCCATGACCGGCGCGTCATACCGCTTATACGGAAGATAACTGAATGATTTGGGGTCGGACGCAACGACGTTGATTAACGTGTCAGCACCAAAGTTTCGCAGCACCAGGGCGATAGCCAAATCCACGAGAAGGCCGTCACCTGAATTGGATGCACTGTAGCCATGCAAAATAGTTACGTTCATAGCTTGATATCTACTTAATAAGTTTGAGCGGAATACACGTCGTAGGTTTGCTGGATCATCAGCGATGCGCTGAACCGTTCGCGCACCCGCTTGCGGCTTTCGGTGCCGAGTTCCAGCAACTTCTGTTTCTTGATATTCACTAAAATGTTGGTCAGCGCTTGGTGATCGCCCGTTGAAAATATGTAGCCCGTGACGTTGTGCGTCACCAGTTCAGGCAGGGATGTACAGTCACTGGCAATAACGGGGACGCCCATGGCCATTCCTTCGAGAGGGACCATGGCAAAACCTTCCCAGCGACTGGGGACAATCAGGGCATCGGCCGTTTTATAGAGGGCATTTACTTCGGCCGGGGTCACCCAAGGCAGGTATTCCACGGCGTCAATGACGGGGCACTCCACCGACTCCTCATTCACGGCACTGCCAACAACCGTCAGTTTCAAGTCGGTGCGCTCGACGTCCGTGAACGCCTTGAGCAAAACATCAAAGCCCTTCTGGTAGTCCAGTCGCCCCACAAACAAGAGCTGAATATCCGTACGCTGATCGGACAGGCTCTCATCGTTTTTATAATGAATGCCGTTGTAGATCAGTTTCATGCGGTGACGGTCGATACCAAACGAGGCCGCTTTATCCAGTTCATATTGGCTGACACAGATAATGACATCCGTCACTTTCTGCAAAAGCCGCTCAATCAGCGAATACACTTTCTGTTTGGCCGGAGAGCTTTCCATCAAGAACGAAAACGCGTGCGGGCAATAGATGATTTTCGGTGACCGCCAAGGGCGCATGACCAGGCAGACGCATCGACCTATGACGCCGGAAAACGTGCTGTGCAAGTGCACGACATCAGGTTTTTCCTTGAAGATCACTCGGATGAGTTGCCAGGCAAACCGCAGCAGGGAGACAACATCTCTCTTGTTCCGAGAGAACGTCCTGATGTCTTTTTCGTCAATGCCATGCAGTTCTTTCTTCTGGTCGAACGGGATCAAATAGACCAGTTCATACTGCTGGACGTCGTCCTCAGGGGGGGTCGATATCGTCCGAATGACCGTCGCAACGCCACCTTTGATCGTTTCTGCTACGTGTAATATTTTTTTCACAATCCACCCAATTCCATGAACGTATTCGCAGGGCAAAAGAAACCCGGAAAGTGGTTAACGATCGTTAATCCACTCTCAACCTGATTACCTGGCAGATAGCACTCGCATCACGACTTGTCAGAGGCGTATTCATAGTTGTAATAGCCGTAGCTGCCATTACCGTAATAACTGGACGCCCGCTTCTCGACACCGTTAAAAATCGCACCTTTCAATTCGATACCGTTTTGAGCAAATCGACGAATCGTCAATTCGATCTCTTTGGCTGGATTTACACCGAAGCGCGTCACGATCAGATTAATGGCGGCTTCTCGACCAACGATTGCCGCATCGGTCACGGCCAGAAGAGGTGGCGTGTCGATGATCACCACGTCGTAGAGTTCGCTTAGTTCTGCGAGTAGCGCTCTGAAGTTGGCATGCATCAACAGCTCTGACGGGTTGGGCGGCACCTGTCCACGGCTGATGAAATGCAGGTTTTCGATTTCTAGCTTATTGATCGCTTGCTCAATGCTGCAGCGCTTGGTCAACAGATCGGACAAGCCATTGCTGATTGGAGTCGCTAACGTTTTGTGCAGATGACCTTTGCGCATATCAGCATCGATCAGGACGACCCTCTGCCCGCTTTGCGCAATGACCGCGGCCAGGTTAGAAGAGACAAACGTCTTGCCAACCTGAGGGCTCGGACCGGAAATCATGATCCGGTTGTTGGTCGCATCCAGCCCGGCAAAGTGCAGGCAAGTTCGCAGGCTGCGTATCGATTCGATCGACAGGTCGGTGGGGTTACGCAGGGCCAATAGAAACGACTGGCTGTTGTCGCCGTCGTCGAGCCGGACTTTTTTAGTGTCCTCTTCCTGTTGCAGGGTGCTGTAAGGAATGGAGGCATAAACGGGCAGCCCAAGTTGCTCGATGGCTTCCGGCCCTTCGAGTCCTCTGCCCAGCGATTTACGCACTAACACCAGGGCAACACCGACAAAGCCCCCCAGGAAAGTTGCAATCAGGACGATCAGGGCTTTGCGGGGTTTGACCGGGGTGGTGATGTCGACGTCCGCCGTATCAATCAGCCGCGCATTGCCGACCGCCCCTGCCCTGACGATGTCCAGCTCCTGGGATTTATTCAGAAGTTGGGTATAGATCTGTGTTGCTACTTCCACGTCACGGGTCAGGTTTAACAGTTCCTGCTGTGTCGCTGGCAGCCCTTGGACCTTCTTTTCCAACCCTTGTCGCTGCTTGTTCAAATCACCCATCTGAGCCATCAAGGCACGGTAGGCCGGGTGCTCTCGGGTGAACTTTCGATCCATGTCCGCTTGCTGGAGTTTCAGGTCCGAAATGCGCGTATCCAGCACCACAATCTGTTCCAGGACAGACTTGGTTTCGAGCGAGATGTTTACCGTATTGCCGCGGGTTTGATAGCTGTTCAGCGCGTTGCTGGCTTTGACCAGATCGTCTTTGACTTGCGGAAGTTGCGCCTGCAGAAACTCCAGACTCTGGGCCGCCTCGGCAGAAGTGCGTTGCACATTCTGCTGCACGTAAAGCCTTGAGATCTTGTTGAGAATCTTCACCGCCATGGCGTAATCGGTGCTGGCCAGGGCCAGGCTTATAATGCCCGACTCTTTACCTTGCTCGGAGACTTCGAGGGCGTCCTGGTAATTCTGAATGGTGACGATACGTGGATTGCGCACCACTTCAAATTTAGTGCCTGGATTCGCGATCATGCTCGCGATGAGCACCTCGACACCCTCCTGCGCGACGGACTCGCCTGTAACTCCGTCGGCCAACAAACCGCCATTGTCGTCGTAGAGCTTGAACCGATTGCGCTCTTCGGCAACCAGCGTCAGTTTCTTGCCCAGCAGCTCATTCGGCAGATGCAGCTGTTCGATATCAAGGCGCTCGCCGCCCCATGCATAACTGCTCATGCCAAAGCGCGGCGGCGAAACCGTTTCCGTTGGCGTACTTTTATATCGCCGTGCGAGAAAGCCGCCGATAACGGGAAAGGTGTTGGGGGTGATCACAATATCAAGACGCAGATCATCGACCGTTTTACCGATGACCGCGCGGGACTTGATGATGCCGATCTCAGTTGCCGCCGGTGATTGCCCACCGAGCATGCTGCTAATATCCGAGAACCCCAGCATGTCGTTCTTTTTCGGCTCGACCTGAACCAGCGCGTTCGCCAGATACACGGGTGGCGATAAAACCGAATACGCGGCACCGGTCACCATGAACGCCCCGGTGATGGCCCCGATCAACCATTTATGGTCAATCAATGTGCCTAATAAACCGAGCAGATCAATTTCGTCTTTATCTTGATCCCGGGTGTTGATTACTGACGGTAACTGCATAAGGTCTATTCTTTTACCATTATTACTAATCTGAAAATTCGTCCATCAACGTCCGAGGCGCTGCGCCCATGAGCAAACGGCATCTTCAATCAATGCGTGGGCATGGACAAAAGCAGCTGTTCCTTGACGATACGGGTCCTTTATTTCGCGCTCGCTTTGCCACTTCCCCAGAAGAAACACTTTGCCCCTGGCGTGTGATGCAATCTTTAGTACGCCCTGCACATGCTCTTTTTCCATGACCAGAATCAGGTCTGATTCATTAACAATGGCTGGCGTGATCTGCCGCGCTTTAAACCCTTGGGCTGCATGCCCTTGCTCTTCCAGAACCCGAAGTGCGTCGGGCTCCATAGACTCACCCACCCGCGCGTTCAATCCCGCGGAGGTCACTGAAATACCTGAAGGTTGCAGCGCATGACGAAGCAACAGTTCAGCGGTCGGACTTCGGCAAATATTGCCGACGCACACCACAAGAATCTTTCTGAACAAGGCTACTCTTCCCGTGTAGTGTCGAATCGGCCCACGTATAGCGAGGAGTTTATTGAACCGATAAGATCATCCCGCATCCGGAGAGGGATCCATCATGAAAATACTTTCGTATTAAATACCACGACACCTAAAAAACGCCCAACCGGAAAGACGGACCATAAATAACAATTGAGATATGGAAGTTGTTTATCCGACAAAAATTAACAATGAAGCGCCTGGAATAGAGGAATGATGATATCGCTGTATTAACTGACTAATGCTATTTTCACCCGGCTCACATTGAATCATCAGGAAATCCAGCTATGCCCTCCCCGCGTTTGCGACTGATTGCCACTTCAACACTATTTTTACTTGGCGCATGCAGCCACGCTGATGCCAGCGAGGCTTTTTCAACACTAGCGCAAGACAACAAGACAATAGGCGTCCAGGTCAAGATTCAGAATTTCTCAGCCGCCGACGCCCACCAGATCAAAGCCTCCGGGTTCGGATTCGTACGCTTTGGCGTATGGACGAACAGCCTGGGCAACCCGGCGTACCAACACCAGATTGATGAAGCCTTCGCTTCCGCCAAATCCGCCGATCTACCGGTATTGATGACTGTTCGCTCAACCAAAGCGTTAACCCACAAGACGCAAAGCAGTGACAGTGATCTCGCCGCAGCGGGAGACGCCTTCGCGAACTCGGTCATCGGCCTTGAAAACGCCTTCAGCACGCAGCTTGTGGCCATTGAAATCTGGAATGAACCAGACTTGCCAAAATACTGGCCTACCCAGGATTTTGAAGTAACGTTTGTGCCTTTCATGAGCTCAGTGTGCAGCACACTGCAAAAGCGCGATCACTCAACACCACTGATCGGGTTCGGGTTCGCAAAGGCACCCACCAAAGACTCCAAGGCGACCGTCGCACTGACTAAAATCCTGAAGGATTATCCGCAATGCCTCAGTGCTGTTTCTTACCACCCCTATGGCATGTCGGGCACGCAGATCAGCACTACTCAAGCGTTTATCCTTGAGAACTTCCATGTGCCGGGGGTCATTACCGAATGGGGTGTGCCATCGCTCAGTTCCATCGGAGGCACCGCCGGACAAGCATCACGCATCACAAGATTCATCTCGGATGTCAAAAATCTAAATATCCCGCTGACCTCCCTTTACGAGTGGAAAAACAGCGACTCTGGCAGTAATGATCGCGAGAGAAGTTTCGGATTGAAGTCGTCTGATGGACAATCAAAACCTGCGGAAACAGCCGTCAAAATGTTATTAACGTCGCCCGGTGAATGAAGCCGCGCTACGTTAAATCTGGCTTCTATTAATCAACTCCGCATAACTCGCAGCGTCCATTGCCAGTGATGCCTCCACCAGCACTTCGAACAATACGACTTGCGCTTCGAGGCGCAGGTCATGTTTGAACATCTGCGAATCGCTTATTTGCTTCATCAGCACGCCTGTGACTTGCCTGGGCATACTGTGTTTTACTCGTTTCAGCCAGCCAGGGATTTTCTTTGTTGCTTTCACCCTGCCCATCTCCACCAGCCCCTTTAGATTGTCCGGGTGGTTTTTCTTTGAAGCGGCCATCAACTCTTCAAACACGCTGGTCAACTTTTTCAAGGCATAACCGAGAATAAGATCATCGAAGGCCTCCACCATGGCGGACACCCGTTCC
The DNA here is from genome assembly GCF_003151075.1 of Pseudomonas sp. 31-12. Lineage (NCBI taxonomy): Bacteria > Pseudomonadati > Pseudomonadota > Gammaproteobacteria > Pseudomonadales > Pseudomonadaceae > Pseudomonas > Pseudomonas sp. 31-12. Next base: position 2,364,267 of record NZ_CP029482.1, on the reverse strand, counting down.
TCCTGTGAAATCATCTTCTCATCCAACACCTGCATTTATGCGCGCCACATTACACGCCATCCGAGCGGCTCTTTTTGACTTCTTATAACGTCTGAACTTGACCATTTTTAACACTCACGGACACCGCCATGCAGGCATGACAGGTCAGGCGCCGGCGTTGCCCGAGAGCCGTCAACGGTCAGTTGCTTTGAACCTGCGCCGCGTTTTGGCATCGTATTAACCGATACCCGCGCCCCGCCTTTCAAACATCCGTTTCGCGGATGTTGCCCACGGGGCCACCGATACGTACATGCACCCTTGAGTGGCTGTCAGCGCTCGGGTAATGTCATTAGACCCATAGGACAGAGCACGCCCATGACTTCCAAGCTGGAACAACTCAAACAAATGACCACCGTCGTTGCCGACACCGGCGACTTCGAAGCTATCGCTCGCGTAAAACCCGTCGACGCTACCACCAACCCTTCCCTGCTGCTGAAAGCGGCCGCCATCCCCGGTTATGCCGAACTGCTCAACGCCTGCGTTCACGACTGCAAGGGTGATGTGGGCCTGGCCAGCGACCGATTTGGCGTGGCGGTAGGGCAAGAAATTCTGAAAGTTGTACCAGGCCGTATTTCCACCGAAGTGGATGCACGCCTTTCGTTCGACACTGACGCCGTATTGAAGCGTGCGCACCGTTTGATCGAGCTGTACGACAAGGCCGGCATTGGCCGCGATCGCGTGCTGATCAAGATCGCCTCCACCTGGGAAGGCATTCGCGCCGCCGAGAAACTGGAAAAAGAAGGCATTCAAACCAACCTGACGCTGCTGTTCTCGTTTGCTCAGGCTGCAGCGTGTGCTGACGCTGGCGTGTTCCTGATTTCGCCATTCGTAGGCCGCATCTACGACTGGTACAAGAAAGCCAACGGCAACGACTACACCGGCGCGGATGATCCGGGCGTGCAGTCCGTCACGCGCATCTACAACTACTACAAGGCCAATGACTACAAGACCGTGGTCATGGGTGCGAGCTTCCGTAACCTGAATCAGATCGAGCAGTTGGCGGGGTGTGATCGCCTGACCATCAGCCCGGACCTGCTGGAGAAGCTGGCAGCGGACACTGGCAAACTGGAGCGTAAATTGGCCCCGGGCCATGCGGGTGAGGCGCGCTTGAGCCTGAATGAAGCGCAGTTCCGGTGGTTATCCAACGAAGATGCAATGGCGACCGAGAAACTGGCTGAGGGGATTCGTCAGTTCGCTCGCGACCAGGAAAAACTCGAAGCACTGCTGCAAGCCAAGCTCTGATTCAGCAAGAGCAAACGCAAAAAGGGCGAACCTTAACGGGTTCGCCCTTTTTTATGCGTAGATTTTGGGGCCGCTTCGCAGCCCAGCGGGAGCAAGCTCCCTCGCCACATAGAGATTAGTGGCGCTCTAGGGCATTCACCAGGTCATGGAATGCTTCACGATTAGAGTCATTCAGGCCCATGAGGATTTTGTGTGCCTCAAGCACTTTGATCCGCACCACTTCTTCGGACTGATCCTGGTCTGGCAAGTCGGTCAGGCACTCAGGGCACGGGATCGGGCGGTCAACGATGTTAAACACTTGCTCGAAGCCCATGGACTGCAGCAAACGGGTGATGTCTTCATGGGTGGTGACGACGGTCGGCAGCAAGCCGACCTTTTGCCGCGACAGGATCGACAGTTTGGCCAGCAGGCCAAGGGTGGTGCTGTCGATGCTGCGGGTTTCGGTCAGGTCGATCACGATCGCGTTGAAGTTCAACGCGGTGAAGATCCGCTCAATAGTCGCATCCAACGCCGAACACAGGGTCAGGCGAACTTCACCGACGAACTTCAGGACGAAGGTGCCATCCTGCTCGGCGAACTGGATTCTACCGGTACTCATCAAAGATTCCTGCTCAACACCAACAGGGCGATATCATCCGGCATCTCCCCTAGCGTGGCCAATCCAAAAACCTGCCGCAGACCATCCAGGCTGCCGCCCGCTGCCTTGACCCGCTGGGGCAAAGCCGCTTCTTTTTCTTTGAGTGTAGGTTCTGGCAAAAGGTCCAGAATGCCATCGGACATCAGCGTCAGGCTGAACGTCGGCGGCAGTTCCAGCACGTGGTCTTCATAGGTGGCTTCATTAAAGAGGCCCACCGGCAGACCACGTCCTTCCAGATAACGAACACTGTCTGGCGTGTACAACACAGGCAACGGCAAATGACCACCGATGCTATAGGTCAACAAACCTGTCTCCTCGTCGATGACTCCACCGACCATTGTGACGTGTTTACCCAGCTTACAACTGATCAGGCCCCGGTTGATATGACCAAGGACCTCTGAAGGCTTGAATTCCGGCAATGTGCCGCTGCGCTTGGATTCGAACAGCAGGCGCGTGGTCATGAATTTCAGCAGCACGGTGACGAAGGCTGAAGAGGCGCCATGACCGGAAACGTCCGCCAGGTAGAAGGCTACCCGACGCTCGTCGACCCGAAAGTAGTCAACGAAATCACCCGACAGGTACAGCGACGGGATGATCTGGTGGGCAAACTGGAACTCGTCGATGGTCCAGGGGCTGACCGGCAGCATGTTCATCTGCACCTGGCGACCGGCGTTCTGGTCTTCCTGGAGCAGGTTCAGGCTGGCGGCGAGCTCGCGGTTGGCCTTTTCCAGCTTCTCGCGGTAGCGCTGGTTTTCCAGCAGCAGACGCGCGCGATCCAGGGCCCGGCGCACAGAATGCTCGAGCACAGCCAGATCCTCGAGAGGCTTGATCAGGTAGTCCGCCGCGCCCAGGCGCAAAGCCTCGACCGCGTCGTTCATCACACCGGCACCCGAAACCACAATCACCGGGGTTTGCGGCGACAGCTCCGTGACCTGGCGAATGAGTTCGAGTCCGCCCATCTGCGGCATGCGCAGATCGCAGATGACCAAGTCGGGCTTGTCTTGCTCGAATACCTGAAGACCCTGCTGACCATTGCTGGCCTGCAGGACACTGAAACCACTGTCTTCCAAGTAGGCCGCGAGGCTCGCGCGCACTACTTCGTCATCATCGATTATCAGCAGCGTGGCACTGGTTTTTGGCATGTGGGCAAACGGCGCCAGAATTAGGTTGGCGTAGCAGGCACGGGGTTTAACCCGGCTCACACTACTGGATTCGCTTACTAGCCTCTCTGTCGCACCGTTATCGGGCATTTGCCCTACACACAGGTACACCAGAGGTGCCCTTCTAAGGCGCAGACGGTACTCCCATCCGCGGGGCGTTTCAAGCTCACGCCGATGGTCGCTTGACGTCTTTACTTGTCAAATCACCGGGAGTTATAAGAACAGGCAAATCCGTAACCCAATGGAAGGATGAAGCTCATGAGCCAAACCGATCGGGACTACAGCGAAAAGCGCGATTTCATCCGCATGCGGGTCGATGCCGATGTGTCGCTGATTCACGAAGGTGATGAGGTGCCAGCCGTCTGCATCGACCTCTCCAGCAGCGGCATGCAGGTCGAGGCACCCCGCCTGTTCAAGGTCGGTGACCGGATCAACGTGCGCATCGATTCCGACCACGCTGCGCTCAAAGGCCTTGAAGCCGACACCGAAGTGGTCTGGGTAAAGGAACAGGACGGTGGCAGTCAGAAACTCGGGCTTACAATCTTGAAGATGAAATAAGCCCTGACCCAAACGAAAGAAGGCGGCCGATTGGCCGCCTTCTTCATTTACCGGTCGAGATCAAAAATCGTCTTCGACCTGGCCGTCTTTGACTTTGAACTCGCGGTTCTGCAAGTACGCATTGCGGATGAAGGTGTACTTGTCGCCGGTGATCAGCTTCTCGCTCGACAGCAAGCTGGCGCGGGTATCGACGATGTTCAGGCCGAAGATCGAGTTACGCACGGGCACGTCGTTGATATAGCGGTACGGGCCGGTGTAGCCGTCGACGTACTTGGAGGGTGCGTCACGCAACGTGCTTGGACCCAACAGTGGCAGCATGACGTACGGGCCGCTGCCCACGCCCCAGTAGCCGAGCGTCTGGCCAAAGTCTTCATCGCTACGATTCAGGCCCATCTTCGTGCCGACATCGAAGAAGCCCAGCAAGCCGAAGGTGGTGTTGAAGATCAGTCGCGCCGTGTCTACGCCCGCGGCTGCCGGTTTGACCTGCAGGACGTTGTTGGCAAGGTTGGTGACATCACCGACGTTGCGAAACATGTTGTGAATCCCGTCTTCCAGAAACTGCGGCGTCACGAACTGATAACCCTGAGCGATTGGCTTCAGTGCATAGGTGTCGACGAAATCATTAAACTGGAAGATAGGACGATTGACGCTTTCCCAAGGGTCTTCTTCCGTGGCGGCCTGGGCTGCAAACGGAACCAGCAACACGCTGGCACACACACTAAGCTGAGCTAGACGATTGCTCCAGCGCATAGAAAACTCCTTGGATTGTACTGACATGGGCACTTGGCCCAGGCGATAAGCTGGCTAGTATAAGACGGAAAAGCCGATTTAGGGCAGCCTCGCGCGCATTGGCCTGTGGATGATTCACCCTGATTGAGAGCGCTTCATATCAGTGTCACTCAACTGTCACCGGCAACGCATAGGCTTGTCGCTATTTCAGGGACGTTGATATGCCGCACGCCGAAGCCTTGCCCCTCGCTGCACCCAGCCTGACCGCCGTATTGTTCGGGCTCAGCGGTTGCCTGGTGGACTTCGGCGCCCGGATACGCCAGAACGATGCTCACACGCTCGAACATGCCGAGCTCACACCTGGCGCGCTGGACAGCCTGAACGGCTTGCAGCGTCAGCAGATTCCTTGTGCCTGGCTGGACGAGTTGTCCCCCGCCCTCAGCCATTCGCTGGCCGGCGCCCTGCCTGCGTGGATCAAACCCTCGCAACACCACGCAACAATCAATCCTTGGCCGGCGCCGAACGCCTGTTGGCAAGCCTTGATGACCTTGAATGTCCAACGACTGGACGGTTGCGTGCTGGTCAGCGGCGAACCGCGATTGCTGCAATCGGGACTGAACGCCGGGCTGTGGACGATCGGCCTGGCGTCCTGCGGCTCGCTTTGCGGGTTGGCACCCAGCGCATGGCAGGCCTTGAGCCAAAAGGAACGCGAGCATCGGCGCGGTAAAGCGACCGTGCAGCTGTTCAGTCTGGGCGTACATTCGGTGATCGATCACTTGGGCGAACTCGATACCTGCCTGGCCGACATCAGCCTGCGTCGGCTCAAGGGCGAAAAGCCCTGATCGAGATCATGCACGTTGCACAGGAGTGGATTAATCTAAAGGCAAGCCATAGACCTTTGGCGCGCTGCTGCGGTCTATGCCAGTGCCTATCGATAAAAGGAAGAACGCCATGCCTGCCCGCGAACTGCAAGAACAGCTCAATACTCTGCGCGAGCAATTGGAACAGAATCCGCCCCTGACGGAAGCCGAGCGCGAAGACCTGCACGCGCTGATGCAACAGATCGAATTGGAGCTCGAGATCGAAACCAAAACCCAGGACTCCAGCCTCGCCGACAATGTGAACCTGGCCGTCGAGCGCTTCGAAATTGAACACCCTACCCTTGCTGGCACCTTGCGCAACATCGTGCAAGCCTTGGCCAACATGGGGATCTGAACCCTCCAGATGCAAAAAAGCCCCGCTATCGCTAGCGGGGCTTTTTCATTTCTAGGAAATGCTTTCCCTTGTGGGAGCGGGCTTTATTGGCGGACCAACCGATGGTTCGGCAATTGCACGTCTTCAGTGCTGCGATACGGGTTGATGTCCAGCCCACCACGCCGCACATATCGCGCATAGACCGTCAACTTTTCCGGTTTCAGCAACCGCTGCAAGTCGAGGAAAATCCGCTCCACGCACTGTTCATGAAAGTCCGAGTGCTGACGGAAGCTCACGATGTATTCCAGCAGACTCGCGTGATCCAGCGCTGCGCCGCGGTATTCCACCGCCACGCTGCCCCAGTCCGGCTGGCTGGTGACCGGGCAGTTGGATTTGAGCAAATGGCTGTGCACGCTCTCTTCGACAATGCGCGAATCGTCGCAACGCAGCAGCTCCGGACGCGGATGCTCGTAGTTGCTGACGCTGATTTCCAGGTCATCGATGCACACGCCCGGCAACGCCACAACGCCTTCGGCTTCAACATCCTTGAGGCTACGAATTCGCACTCCAACCGGCTTGCCGGCAGCGGCCGACAGGTCTTCCACCAGCGTCGCTTCAAGGGTCGCGGTGTCGGCAAAAGGCGTCTGGTTCAACGAGTTCAGGTACAGCTTGAACGACTTCGACTCGATGATGTTCGGCGAATCCGCCGGGATGCTGAATTCGCCAATCGCCACCACCGGTTTGCCGGACGGCAACAGCCACGACAGCTCGAAGCAGTTCCAGATGTCCACACCTTTGTAGGGCAGGGTCTGCGCCGTCAGGCCCAACTCGGCCCATTTCGCAGTGCGCGGGATCGGGAACAGCAGGGACGGCGTATAGGTGGCGATGTATTCGCTGGATTTGCCCAGCGGCGAGTGTTCGGCTGCGGGATGCATGGCGGAAACCTGACTGAAGAATCAGCGGATTCTACCAGCCTTTGCGCCCGCCTTTGAGTGCTTACTGACTGACAGTCAGTTTGCCGACCATGCCCGCCTGATAGTGACCGGGAATATTGCAGGCAAATTCCAGGCTGGTGGCCTTGGTGAAGGTCCAGGTCAGCCCGGCGGTTTTACCCGGTTCCACGAGGACGCTGTTCGGGTCATCGTGTTTCATCATTCCGTGATCCATGCCGGCCATCGAACCGTGATCCATTTCCTTCATGCCTGTAGGCGTGAGCATGCCGCTCTGCTGCATCTTCAACATTTCCTGCTGATGCCGGGCATGCATCGCTGCGTCGCCGAGGTTGAATTCATGCAGCAACTGGCCTTTATTCACCAACACAAAACGAACCGTCTCACCGGCCTTGATATCGATTGCCTTGGACGTGAACGACATGTCGCCCATCACCACCTCGACACTGCGGGTCGCCTTGGCCGCCGGGGCCGGTTGACCGAAATCGTAGGTAGGCGCCGGTGATGCCCACACCGGCGAGCTCAGTGCCAGCAAACTCGCGGCCAGCCCCAAAGGTTTGCGCAAAAACATAGTCGTACTCCAACAAGATAAGATTCAGCCTGTGGAAAACTCTAAACTGTCGCCACTGCCCACAACCTGACAGCCAGATTACAACTCTGTCAGGTTGAGCTGTATCAACGCCGCCCACGGTATAAAGCGTTCGTTCCATTTGCCTCGAGTCGCCCATGAAACTGCTGATCGTCGAAGACCAACCGAAAACCGGCCACTACCTGCGCCAGGGCCTGACCGAGGCCGGTTTCACCACTGAGCTGGCGGCCGACGGCAATACCGGGCAACAACTGGCGTTGAGTGGCGATTACGCGCTGTTGATCCTTGATGTGATGCTACCGGGCCGCGATGGCTGGCAAATTCTGCGAGCGGTGCGCGGCGCCGGTCTCGATACGCCGGTCCTTTTTCTGACGGCGCGAGATGCGGTGGAGGACAGAGTCCACGGCCTCGAATTGGGTGCCGACGATTACCTGGTCAAGCCGTTCGCCTTCTCCGAGTTGCTGGCGCGGGTCCGCAGCTTGTTGCGACGTGGCAGTGCTTCGCCGCAGGAAACCAGCCTGCAACTGGCCGACTTGCGCATGGATTTGATCCGCCGCCGGGTAGAGCGAGGCGGTCAGCGCATCGACCTGACAGCCAAGGAATTCGCGCTGCTGGAAATGCTCCTGCGGCGCCAGGGCGAAGTGTTGCCCAAATCGCTGATCGCCTCCCAGGTCTGGGACATGAATTTCGACAGCGACACCAATGTCATCGAGGTCGCGATCCGCCGTTTGCGCCTGAAGGTCGACGATGAGTTCCCCAACAAGCTGATTCATACCGTGCGCGGCATGGGTTATGTCCTTGAAGAGCGCCCTGCCTGATGCGTCGACTTTCGCTGAGCAGCCGTCTGGCGCTGCTGTTTGCGGCCTGTACCGCCGTGGTTTCATTGTTTGCCGGGGTATTGTTCAGTCGCGCCAGTGAGGCGCACTTCATTGAGCTCGACCAGCAGTTGCTGGAGGGCAAGTTGATTGGTTTGCGTCGGGCGCTGCACGACATTCAGTCGAGTGAAAGCGAAGTCAAACTGGCTGACGAGCTGAGCCAGCAGGCGGATCTGTCGCTGCGAATCACCGGCAGCGATGGCCAGCGCTGGTATGACAGCTCGGCGCGGCTGCCGCAAAAAACCCCGCAAAAACCGGGTTTATCCACGCTGAACGATGACGGCACCGATTATCGCGTGCTGAATGCGCCGTTATTTGTCGACCGCCCCGATTCACCACAACTGACCTTGCTGCTGGACATCACCCATCACCAGCACTTTCTTCAACGCATGCAGCACCTGATCTGGCTAACTGTCGGTTTGTCAGCGCTGGCCACCGCGCTGCTCGGTGCATGGGCAGCCCGCAGTGGCTTGCGCCCGTTGCGGCGTATGAGTGCGATTGCCAGCGGCGTATCGGCACAATCGCTCAATGCCCGGCTGCCCGAAGCGAATATGCCGTCGGAACTCACGGAATTGGCCCACAGCTTCAACGCCATGCTCGGACGCCTCGACGACTCGTTTCAACGTCTTTCGGCGTTTTCCGCTGACATCGCCCATGAACTGCGCACGCCACTGTCAAACCTGCTAACCCACACCCAGGTCACCCTCACCCGCCCTCGGCCGATAGAGGATTATCGCGAAGCGCTGCACAGCAATCTCGAAGAACTGCAATGGATGGCGCAACTGGTCAACGACATGCTGTACCTGGCCAAGGCTGACCATGGTTTGCTGACGCCCAAGCACGAACCCCTGGAACTGGCAGAAGAAGCGGATGTGTTATTGGAGTTCTTTGCGCCGTTGGCGGAAGACGCCCGGGTGACAATGAGCCGTGACGGCTGCGCGCGGATGGCGGGCGACCGCAGCATGTTGCGGCGGGCGCTGTCCAATCTGCTGGATAACGCGATGCGGTTTACGCCCGCTGATGGCGAGGTTCGGGTGCGGATTGTCGATCAGGTCAACGGCTTGAGTTTGACGGTTGAGAACAGTGGCGAAGGCATTGATGCGGCGTTGCTGCCGCGATTGTTTGACCGGTTTTATCGGGGTGATCCGGCGCGCCAGGAAGGCAGCAGTGAACATGCGGGGTTGGGGTTGGCGATTACGCAGTCGATCATTCGTGCCCATGGTGGACAGATTCGATGTGAATCGGAGAATGGGTGGACGCGGTTTGTGATTGAGTTGCCGAAGGGGGATTGAGGCCAGCAGGCCTGGCCCCTTCGCGAGCAAGCCCGCTCCCACAGGGTTTCGAGCCGTTCACAATATTGTGATTCAACTCGATCACTGTGGGAGCGGGCTTGCTCGCGAAGGCGGTATCAGGGCTTACGAATACCGCAACGCGTGAGCCGGCTCGATCTTCGCCGCACGCCAAGCCGGGTATACCGTCGCCAGGAAGCTCAAGACGAACCCCGCCGAGCAGATCAACAGCACATCCCCACCCTGCAGTTCCGAAGGCAGGTTGCTGACGAAATACACGTCGGAACTGAAGATGTGCTGGCCACTGACCCGCTCCATCCAGCCCACCAGCTCACTGACGTTCAACGCCGCAATCACGCCGAGCACGCCACCGATCAAGGTGCCGACAACCCCGATCACCGTGCCCTGCACCATGAAGATCGCCATGATCTGCCGCGGTGTCGCGCCGATGGTGCGCAGGATCGCGATGTCCGCGCCCTTGTCGTTCACCACCATGATCAGCGTTGCGATGATGTTGAACGCCGCCACCGCGACGATCATCAGCAACAGCAGACCGATCATGGTTTTTTCCATCTTCATCGCGCTGAACAGGCTGCCCTGGGTGTGGGTCCAGTCGTCAGCCCTGTAAGCAGTGCCCAGCCCGCTGGCAACATCACTGGAGACCTTCGGCGCCGCGTACAAATCCTTCACCGCCAAACGCACGCTCTGCACCTGGTTCGGTTCCCAGTGCTGCATCTGCGCGGCATCGGCGACGTGGATCAGCGCCATCGAGCCATCCAGCTCGGCGCCGACCTTGAACACGCCGACCACATTCAGCCGCTGCATGCGCGGGGTGATGCCCCCCGGTGCGCTGCTGATTTCCGGCACGACCAGAGTGATCTTGTCGCCGACGTTCAAGCGGAAACGTCGCGCAGTGATTTCGCCGATCACCACGCCAAACTCGCCCGGTTTCAAGGCATCGAGACGGCCCTGAACAATGTGCTTGGCGACAATAGAGACCTTGCCTTCCAGCGCCGGATCAACACCGCTGACCTGGATCGGCTGCATCGTGCCTTTATAGGAGAGCATGCCTTCCATCTCGGTGAACGGCACGGCAGCGGTGACTTCCGGATTTTTCATCGCGGCGGCGGCCACGGGGTGCCAATCGTCGATCGGCTTCACGCCAACGATGGTCGCGTGCGGCACCATGCCGAGGATGCGCGAGCTCATCTCGCGTTGGAAGCCGTTCATCACCGACAGCACCACGATCATCGCCAGCACACCGAGGGCGAGGCCGATCATCGAGGTCATCGAGATGAAGGAAACAAAGCGATTGCGGCGCTTGGCGCGGGTATAGCGCGTGCCGATAAAGATCGATAACGGTCTGAACATTCGCTGGGGCACCGTATAAAAATAAAAGACCCGACGCGTTCTCACACGTCGGGTTTCGGTCAATCAGATGGGCGTCAGGCAACCTTCCTGCAAATGCAGGACGCGGTCCATCTGGCGGGCCAGGTTCATGTCGTGAGTCACCACCAGGAACGCCGTGCGCATCGAGGTGCTGAGTTCCAGCATCAAATCCTGAATGCCCTGGGCGGTGTGGGAGTCGAGGTTGCCGGTCGGTTCGTCGAGCATCACCAGGCCTGGCTTGTTCACCAGCGCGCGGGCGATGGCCACACGCTGACGCTCGCCGCCGGACAGTTCGGCCGGTTTGTGCTCCAGGCGATGGCCCAGCCCTACCCGCTCCAGCAACGCGGTCGCACGCTGACGCGCTTCCGGGATCGCGGTCTTGCCGATCAGCAGCGGCATGCAGACGTTTTCCAGCGCGGTGAACTCAGGCAGCAAATGGTGGAACTGGTAAACGAAACCCAGCGATCGATTGCGCAACAGACCGCGATTCTTCTCGCTCAGGGCCGACAACTCTTCGCCGTCGAGCCAGACGCTGCCCTTGGTCGGCGTGTCGAGACCGCCCAACAGGTTGAGCAAGGTACTTTTGCCCGAACCCGAGGTGCCGACAATCGCCACGCGCTCACCCGGATGCAGCTCCAGTTGCAGGCCGGCCAGCACTTCGACCGACTCCGGGCCTTCCTCGTAGGATTTGCCCAGGTCGCGGCAGCTCAAGATTGCTTTATCACTCATACCCAACTCACTCATAACGTAGCGCCTCCGCAGGCTGGGTGCGCGCAGCACGCCATGCTGGATACAGGGTGGCGAGGAAACTCAGGACCAACGCGGCGGCGCAGACCATCAATACGTCCTGGCTCTGCACTTGCGACGGCAGGTAATCGATGAAGTAGACGTCGGCGTTGAGGAACTTATGGCCGATCAACCCTTCGAGGGCTGAAATAGCGGCGCTGACGTTCAGCGCGGCGAAAATCCCGACCACGGCGCCGATCAGCGTACCGATCACGCCAATGACCGTGCCCTGGACCATGAAGATCGCCATGATCTGCCCCGGCGTGGAGCCCAGGGTGCGCAGAATCGCGATGTCGCCCTTCTTGTCGTTCACCACCATCACCAGTGTAGAAATGATGTTGAACGCGGCGACGGCGACGATCAGCAGCAACAGCAGGCCGATCATGGCTTTTTCCATGCGGATCGCCTGATACAGATTGCCATGGGTGCGTGTCCAGTCCCGGGCATAGAAATGGTCTTCGCCAAGTTGCTGGGCGATGTTCCACGCCGTGCGCGGGGCCTGGAACAGGTCGTCGAACTTCAGGCGGATCCCCTGGACCTGATCCGGTTTCCAGCGATGCAACTTTGCCAGATCCTGCAGATTGGTGACGCCCAGATAGCCATCGATCTCGCCGGCGCCGACATGGAAGATGCCGACCACGGTGAAGCGTTTCATGCGCGGGAACATCCCGGCCGGGGTCACGGTGACTTCCGGCGCGACGAAGGTCAGCTTGTCGCCGATGGCCGCGCCGAGCTTGGCGGCCGCCTTGTCGCCGATAACGATGCCAAAACTGCCCGGCGTGAGATCGTCGAGTTTGCCCTGCTGCATGAAGTTATCAATGATCGAGACCTGGCGTTCCAGCGCAGGGTCGATGGCATTGAGCAGGACTTTGGAGACCTTGCCGTTGTTGGTCAGCAAGCCCTGCATCTGAGTGAACGGCGCCACGGCCGTCACCTGCGGGTTCTGCTTGACCTTGGCGGCCAGGCTTTGCCAGTCGCTGATCGGTTCACCGGACTCGATGGTCGCGTGGGGCACCATGCCCAACACGCGGGTGCGCATCTCATGATCGAAGCCGTTCATGACCGAAAGCACGACGATCATCACGACTACGCCGAGGGCGAGTCCGATCATCGAGGTCAGGGAAATGAATGACACAAAATGATTGCGGCGCTTTGCACGGGTATAACGCGTGCCAATAAATACGAAGAGAGGTCTGAACATGTCGGGGCTTGTTCGGAGGGAAAAGGAACGTCCTTGTGGCGGGGGTCGATAACCAGCTTTACACTCAGACCACCGCCGCTACCATGGGTTCGCCATGTCGACATTAGATGAAGAAGATCGCCGCGAATACTACCGTATCGAGGACACGATCGCACTGGAAATTCGGCCCCTGTCCGCTCCCGAAGCTGCAGGCCAGGAAGTGTTGCAGGATGCTTCCCCTCTGTTCAACTTGCTCAGCGAACTGCACCTGAGCGAATTCGAGTCGCAGCACCTGCTGCGCCAGATCAGTGAGCGCGACCGCAACCTCGCAGCGTTCCTGAAATCCCAGAACAAACGCATCGATCTGCTGAGCCAGGTGATCGCCATCACCGTGCTCGGGCAGATCGGCGAGCCGCAGCCGGTGATCATTTCCGAAGGCGGCATCGACTTTCAATACCCGACACCCATCGCCGTGGGCGCGCACCTGTCGGTCAAGCTGGTACTGATGCCGCAAGCCCTCGGCCTGTTGCTGCGGGCCAAGGTCACGCATTGCGATCGCAAGGCGGGTGCCTACGACGTCGGCACCGAGTTCGAATACCCGACCGATGCCCAGCGCCAATTGCTCGCCCGCTACATTTTGCAGAAGCAGGCCCAGGAACGACGTCTGGCCCGCGAAAACGAATCAGGCATTTAATTTAAGGAAGAACCGTGACTCTCATCTACGGCCATCGCGGCGCCAAGGGCGAAGCACCGGAAAACACGCTGACCAGTTTTCAGCAATGCCTCAAGCACGGCGTGCGCCGCTGCGAACTGGACCTGAACCTGTCCATGGACAACGAGTTGATGGTCATCCACGACCCGACGCTCAAACGCACTACCGACCGACGCGGCAAGGTCGTCGAGCACACGGCGGCAGAACTGGTGACCTACGACGCACGCAAGGGCGGTCCGGGCTGGATCAAGCCCTGCCCGATCCCAACGCTGGAAGAACTGTTCGAGAAATGCGATTTCGAGCACTGGCAGCTGGAAGTCAAAAGCGCTTCACGCACCCGCGCCGCGACGACCGTGCTGGCGATTCGCGAAATGGCCCAGCGTTTCGGCCTGCTCGACAAGGTCACGATCACGTCGAGCTCACGTGAAGTACTGAAAGCCGCGCTCGACCTGGTGCCGGACGTGTCCCGTGGATTGGTGGCCGAGTATGCGTGGCTGGACCCGTTGAAGGTCGCGCAAAGTTATGGCTGTGAGATTCTGGCGCTGAACTGGACCCTGTGTACGCCGGAACGCCTGCAGAAGGCGCAGCGTCAGGGGCTGCATGTGTCGGTGTGGACAGTCAACGAGCCCGCGCTGATGCGCAGACTCGCCGACTTCGGCGTTGACAGCCTGATTACAGACTTTCCCGGTTTGGCCAGCGCCACCCTCGAGAGTTGCTGAAATCGGTCTCCCCGGCCGGCTCAGGCCACCGGCCGGAGCCGCTCAAAAAAGCCGGTTGAGGCCATCGTACGCCGCTACCCGATAGGCTTCGGCCATGGTCGGGTAGTTGAACGTCGTGTTGACGAAATATTTCAGCGTGTTCAATTCGCCCGGCTGACTCATGATCGCCTGACCGATGTGAACGATCTCCGACGCCTGATAACCGAAGCAGTGAACGCCCAGCACTTCCAGGGTCTCGCGGTGGAACAGGATTTTCAGCATGCCCTGAGGCTCGCCGGCAATCTGTGCACGCGCCATGCTCTTGAAGAACGCCTTGCCCACTTCGTACGGCACCTTGGCCTGGGTCAGCTCCTGCTCGTTCTTGCCGATCGAGCTGATCTCGGGAATGGTGTAGATGCCGGTCGGCACGTCATTCACGAAGCGCCAGCTGCTGTTATCGACGATGCTGCCAGCGGCCGAACGACCCTGGTCATGCGCGGCACTGGCCAGGCTCGGCCAGCCGATCACGTCACCGGCACCGTAAATATTCGGTACGCAGGTGCGGTAGGCTTCGTCGACTTCGATCTGGCCACGGCTGTTGACCTTCACGCCGATATTTTCCAGACCCAGCTGATCGGTGTTGCCGGTACGGCCGTTGCACCAGAGCAAGGCGTCGGCCTTGATCTTCTTGCCGGACTTGAGGTGCAGAATCACGCCGTTGTCCACGCCTTCGACGCGGTCGTAGTCTTCGTTGTGGCGAACCGTGATGTTGTTGTTGCTGAAGTGATAGCTCAGGGCCTGGGAAATTTCCGAGTCCAGGAAGCTCAGCAACTGACCACGGTTGTCCACCAGCTCGACCAGTACACCCAGGCCACTGAAGATCGACGCGTACTCGCAACCGATCACACCAGCGCCGTAAACAATGAGTTTGCGCGGGGTGTGGCCGAGGCTGAGGATGGTGTCGCTATCGTAGATACGCGGGTGATGGAAATCGATGTCGGCCGGGCGATAAGGACGCGAGCCGGTGGCGATGATGATGTGCTTGGCCACCAGTTTTTCGACCACGCCGTTGGCGCAGACCACTTCGATGGTTTGCTCGTCGGCGAAGCTGCCGGTGCCGAAGAACACGTCGACGCGGTTACGGGCGTAGTAGCCGGTGCGCGAGGCGACTTGTTTGGAAATGACTTTTTCTGCGCTTTTCAGCACGTCCGGGAACGAGAACCAGCGCGGCTCACCAATCGCCCGGAACATCGGGTTGGTATTGAACTGCATGATCTGCCGGACCGAGTGACGCAGTGCCTTGGACGGGATGGTACCCAGGTGGGTGCAGTTGCCGCCAACCTGGCGACGGCTATCGACCATCGCCACCTTGCGCCCTGCTTTGGCGGCGTTCATTGCCGCGCCTTCTCCCGCCGGGCCGGAACCCAGTACCACCACGTCGTAGTTGTAGACAGCCATGCGTACTCCTCAGAACAGGCCGCGGCGCCCTCGGCACCTGCGGCTAAATCACGCCGATCTGTGGCGTGAAGGAACAATTTGGGGCCAATGCAGAACCCGGACACAGTCTATAGAAGCGTCAACGCCGGGCACATTAACCCTTGGTCGCGTCGTAGGCTAGTTTTGCCTGCACTACAACGCCAGTCTTCAATGCGCTGATCGCCGCAATCATTTGGTTTTACCACCACTGAGGCGCTCAAAAGCCTGATTGGTTCGTGTGACGAAACCTGTATCGGCACGAATCACAAAAAATGCGCCGATATCGTGTTTTTCTGCGTAGTCCCAACCGCGCTCCGGGCCGAGAATCAGCAACAGCGTCGATAAGCCATCGGCCATTAACGCGGAAGGATTAATCACCGTGACTGACGCCAGGGTGTGTGCGACCGGTGCACCAGTGCGGGCATCGAAGGTGTGGGAATAGCGCTTGCCGTCCTGCTGAAAATAATTGCGGTAGTCACCGGAGGTGGACAGACCGTAGCCGTCGATGGAGATGATGCGTTCGGCCACTTGCTGGTCGTCACGGGGTTCTTCCAGCGCGATCTTCCAGGCTGAGCCATCGAGCTTTTTGCCCGCAGCCTTCAGCTCGCCGGTCACTTCGGCGAGGTAGTTGTGGATTCCCATCGCTTCGAGTTTTTCGGCAATGGTGTCGACGGCGTAACCGGCGGCGATGCTGTTGAAGTCGACTTCGACGGCGGCGTCCTTGCACAACTGATCACGGTCGATGCGCAGGTGTTGGTAGCCGACCCGCTGCCTTACTTCGGCGAGCGCTTGAGCTGCGGGGACTTTTTCCTCGCGGGCCTGCGGGCCGAACCCCCAAAGGTTGAGCAACGGTTCCACCGTCAGGTCGTAGGAGCCTTCGCTTTGTTCTGAGAGTTGCTCGCCGACGCGTACCAGTTTGAGGATTGAGGCTGGCATTTTCTGACAGCGATTGGCAGGCAAGTCGTTGAAGCGCTCGATGTCGGAGTCGCTGCGATAGGTCGACATTTGCTGATCGACGTCTGCGAGGATTTTTTCTACTTGCGCCTGCACCGCTTTCGGCCCGGGCGTGGAGGAATGTCTTACGTATTGAATGGAATAACGACTGCCCATGGTCGGGCCGTCGAAGCGCTCCAGGCTGTCGCCGTTGCCACAACCGGACAAAACGCCGGCCAGCACCACAAGTCCACCCCACCGTCCAGTTAACAAATCTTCATCCCCCCTCAAAACCGCGCCCGCCATTATGGGCCTCAGAGCGCATGGGAGCGAGGTCTGCCAGTGCCCATCAGCAAGACGCAAAACCTGTGGGAGTGAGCCTGCTCTCTCCCACAGGTCCAGCGTTTCAAGCAAGACTTACAAGCGTGAGTACCTGAAAATGTCTTCCAATACGAGCAAAGGCAAAGCGATTTTTCGTGTTGTCAGCGGTAACTTTCTCGAAATGTTCGACTTTATGGTCTATGGCTTTTACGCCACGGCCATCGCCAAAACCTTCTTTCCTGCCGACAGCGCTTTCGCTTCCCTGATGTTGTCGCTGGCCACGTTCGGTGCCGGCTTCCTGATGCGTCCACTGGGGGCGATCTTCCTGGGCGCCTATATTGACCGTCACGGCCGCCGCAAAGGCTTGATCATCACCCTGGCGATGATGGCTGCCGGTACGGTGCTGATTGCCTGCGTGCCGGGTTACGCCACCCTCGGCGTCGCCGCGCCGTTGCTCGTGCTGTTCGGCCGCCTGTTGCAAGGCTTCTCGGCCGGCGTGGAACTGGGCGGGGTGTCGGTGTACCTGGCGGAGATTTCCACGCCGGGTCGCAAGGGCTTCTTTGTCAGTTGGCAGTCTGCCAGTCAGCAAGCCGCAGTGGTATTCGCCGGCCTGCTGGGCGTCGGTTTGAATCACTGGCTCAGCCCGGAAGAGATGGGTGACTGGGGCTGGCGCGTGCCGTTCCTGATCGGTTGCATGATTGTGCCGGTGATTTTCGTGATTCGTCGTTCACTGGAAGAAACGCCGGAGTTCCAGGCGCGTAAACACCGCCCTACCCTGCGAGACGTCGTCCGCTCGATCCGTCAGAACTTCGGTATCGTCATCGCTGGCATGGCGCTGGTGGTGATGACCACCGTGTCGTTCTACCTGATCACCGCCTACACCCCGACCTTCGGCAAAGCCGAACTGCACCTGTCGGATCTGGATGCGTTGCTGGTGACGGTGTGTATCGGTCTGTCGAACTTTTTCTGGCTGCCGGTGATGGGTGCTGTGTCCGACAAAGTCGGGCGTAAACCCCTACTGTTGGCGGCGACCATTCTGGCGATCCTCACCGCCTATCCTGCCCTGTCGTGGCTGGTGGCGAACCCGAGCTTCAGCCATTTGCTGATCGTCGAGTTGTGGCTGTCGTTCCTGTACGGCTCGTACAACGGCGCCATGGTTGTGGCGCTGACCGAGATCATGCCGGTGGAAGTTCGTACGACTGGTTTCTCCTTGGCCTACAGCCTGGCGACTGCAACGTTCGGCGGGTTTACACCGGCGGCGTGCACGTACCTGATCCACGTGCTGGACAACAAGGCGGCGCCGGGGATCTGGCTCAGTGGCGCGGCGGTGTTGGGGTTGATCGCGACGCTGGTGTTGTTCAAAGGCAATCGGCATGAACTGCGGACGGCGCAGGCCGCTGTGGTCGGCGGCGCCTGACAAATCGCTTTCGCGGGCAAGCCCGCTCCCACAGGGATCTGTTGCGCGAACACCATCGAGTGAACACCACCAAACCTGTGGGAGCGGGCTTGCCCGCGAAGAGGCCAGCACAAACAACACATCTCCCACTGACAACCGCCACAAACAAAAACGCCCCGACCAAAGTCGGGGCGTTTTCATGTGCAGCTAAGGCTTAGCGCGGGAATGCTGGCGGGTTTACACCGGCCATGTCTTCCATCACACGAACCACCTGGCAGCTGTAACCGAATTCGTTGTCGTACCAAACGTACAGAACAACGCGGTTGTCTTGGGTGATGGTCGCTTCAGCGTCCACAACGCCTGCGTGGCGCGAGCCAACGAAGTCGGTGGAAACCACCTCCTGCGAATTGACGTAGTCGATTTGCTTATGCAGATCGGAGTGCAACGCCATGTAGCGCAGGTAATCGTTCATCTCTTCACGGGTCGCGGCTTTCTCAAGGTTCAGGTTGAGAATGGCCATCGACACGTTTGGCGTCGGAACGCGGATCGCGTTACCGGTCAGCTTCCCGGCCAGCTCAGGCAGAGCCTTGGCAGCAGCGGTGGCAGCACCGGTCTCGGTGATCACCATGTTCAGCGCGGCACTACGGCCACGGCGATCGCCTTTGTGGAAGTTGTCGATCAGGTTCTGGTCGTTGGTGTACGAGTGAACGGTTTCGACGTGGCCATTGATGATGCCGAACTTGTCGTTGACAGCCTTCAGTACCGGCACGATGGCGTTGGTGGTGCAGGAAGCGGCCGAAACGATCTTGTCATCAGCGGTGATTTCACCGTGGTTGATGCCGTGAACGATGTTCTTCAGCTTGCCTTTGCCCGGCGCGGTCAGAACAACGCGATCGATACCCGGGCAAGCCAGATGCTGGCCCAGGCCATCGGCGTCACGCCATACACCGGTGTTGTCCACCAGCAGCGCGTCTTTGATGCCGTACTGGGTGTAATCCACTTCAGTCGGGTTCTTCGCGTAGATCACCTGGATCAGGTTGCCGTTGGCGGTGATGGTGTTGTTGGCTTCATCAATGGTGATGGTGCCATCGAACGGACCATGAACCGAGTCACGACGCAACAGGCTTGCACGCTTGACCAGATCGTTCTCGGCGCCCTTGCGGACAACGATGGCGCGCAGACGCAGGCCGTCGCCACCACCGGTTTTCTCGATCAGGATGCGCGCCAGCAGACGACCGATACGACCGAAGCCGTACAGGACAACGTCGGTGCCTTTGCGGGCGGCAACGTTTTGCTGGCCAACGACGTCAGCCAGTTCTTCGCGGACGAACTGCTCGGCAGTGCGGCCATTGCCTTCGGCTTTGAACTTGACCGCAAGCTTGCCCAGGTCAACCGAAGCGGCGCCGAGCTTGAGCTCGCTCATCGCCTTGAGCAGCGGGAATGTTTCGTGGACGGACAATTCGCTGTCATCGGACTGACGATGACGAGCAAAGCGGTGAGCTTTGAGAATCGCAATGACTGAACGATTGATCAGGCTGCGGCCATAGATCGAGCTCACCACGTTGTTATTGCGGTAGAGCTGACCGATAAGCGGAATCATCGCTTCTGCGAGTGCTTCACGGTCGATCCATTCACCAAGACACTGGTCGGGCTTCTGAGTCACGGGAACCTTCCACATGTAGGGGCAGAAAAAAGGGGCTACATTATGCCGCCGAGTGCCTCTCGTAGCAATGCGCGCCTGTCGCGCGATCCGTAACAAATTCCTGTTCAAAAAAATTACGCACCGCTAAAGCCCAGTAAAACCGCGGCTTTCAGCGCAGTCAATTTTTTGGAGACACCGCTGTCTTATCCGTAACCCTCCGTAACACTCGGTCGTTTTGCCACTACATAATCATCAATTTTCAGCAAAAAACCGGCGAATTTTGTCTTTACCACTACATTTCGCCAAACCGGCGTAATAGACACATCTGCAACTGACAGGCGGCACCCGGGGCCGCTACAATTACCGACTTTGTCGCAACGCTTGGAGCTCAACCTTCCGTGCCCGTTCTGCGTCTACCGCTTCTCCCTGCCGCGGCAGGTAAACAGCACTGGGGCAACCTGCCCGGTGCCGCCCTGAGCCTGGCCATTGCCGAGGCCGCCAGCGCTGCCAAGCGCTTTACCCTGCTGCTGACTGCCGACAGCCAAAGTGCCGAACGGCTGGAACAGGAGCTGAGTTTCTTCGCCCCGGATTTGCCCGTACTGCATTTCCCGGACTGGGAAACCCTGCCCTACGATCTGTTTTCGCCACACCAGGACATCATTTCCCAGCGCATCGCAGCCTTGTACAGGTTGCCGGAGCTGAGTCATGGCGTATTGGTCGTGCCGATCACCACCGCGCTGCACCGCCTGGCGCCGACCAAGTTCCTGCTCGGCAGCAGCCTGGTGCTGGACGTTGGCCAGAAGCTCGACGTCGAGCAGATGCGCACCCGACTTGAAGCCAGCGGCTATCGCTACGTCGACACGGTGTACGAACACGGCGAATTCACCGTCCGCGGCTCGCTGATCGACCTGTTCCCGATGGGCAGCAAACTGCCCTTCCGTATCGACCTGTTCGACGACGAAATTGAGACGCTGCGTACCTTCGATCCGGAAAACCAGCGCTCCATCGATAAAGTCGACACCGTTCGCCTGTTGCCCGCGCGGGAATTCCCGCTGCAGAAAGACGCGGTCACCCGTTTCAAGGCGCGCTTCCGTGAGCGTTTCGATGTCGACTTCCGTCGCTGCCCGATCTTCCAGGATTTGAGCAGCGGGATCACGCCGGCCGGTATCGAGTACTACCTGCCGCTGTTCTTCGACGAAACCTCGACGCTGTTCGATTACCTGCCCCAGGACACCCAAGTGTTTTCCCTGCCGGGCATCGAGCAGGCGGCGGAAAACTTCTGGAACGATGTGCGCAACCGCTATGAAGAGCGCCGCGTCGATCCTTCCCGTCCTTTATTGCCACCGGCCGAGCTGTTCCTGCCGGTGGAAGACTGCTTTGCCCGCCTGAAGAACTGGCCGCGTGTGGTGGCCAGTCAACAGGACGTGGAAACCGGCGTCGGCCGCGAGCGTTTCCCGGCGCGCGAACTGCCGAACCTGGCCATCGAAGCCAAGGCTACCCAGCCATTGGCGGCGCTGGCCGGCTTCCTCGACGAGTTCCCCGGCCGCGTATTGTTCACCGCCGAGTCTGCGGGCCGCCGTGAAGTGCTGCTGGAATTGCTCGAACGCCTGAAGCTGCGACCGAAAACCGTCGACAGCTGGCCGGACTTTGTCGCGAGCAAGGAGCGCCTGGCGATCACCATCGCACCGCTCGACGAGGGCTTGGTGCTCGACAATCCGGCCCTGGCGCTGGTGGCCGAAAGCCCGTTGTTCGGTCAGCGCGTGATGCAGCGTCGCCGCCGCGAAAAACGCGCCGACGCCAACAATGACGCAGTGATCAAAAACCTTACCGAGCTGCGCGAAGGCGCGCCGGTCGTGCATATCGATCACGGTGTCGGTCGCTATCTGGGGCTCGCAACCCTGGAAATCGACGATCAAGCCGCCGAGTTCCTCACGCTGCAATATGCCGAAGGCGCCAAGCTTTACGTGCCGGTGGCTAACCTGCACCTGATTGCGCGTTACACCGGTAGCGATGACGCCTTGGCCCCGCTGCACCGCCTCGGCTCGGAAACCTGGCAGAAAGCCAAACGCAAAGCCGCCGAACAGGTGCGCGACGTCGCCGCCGAATTGCTCGACATCTATGCCCGTCGCGCCGCTCGCGAAGGTTATGCCTTCGAAGACCCGAAAGCCGATTACGCGACGTTCAGCGCCGGCTTCCCGTTCGAAGAGACACCAGACCAGCAAACCACCATCGATGCAGTGCGCGCCGACATGCTCGCACCGAAGCCGATGGATCGCCTGGTCTGCGGCGATGTGGGCTTCGGCAAGACCGAAGTGGCCATGCGCGCGGCGTTCATCGCGGTGCACGGCGGTCGTCAGGTGGCGATTCTGGTGCCGACCACCCTCCTCGCCCAACAGCATTACAACAGCTTCCGCGACCGCTTCGCCGACTGGCCGGTGAGCGTGGAAGTGATGAGCCGCTTCAAGTCGACCAAGGAAGTGAACGCCGCGGTTGCGGATCTGGCCGAAGGCAAAATCGACATCGTCATCGGCACACACAAGCTGCTGCAAGATGATGTGAAGATCAAAAACCTCGGGCTGGTGATCATCGACGAAGAGCACCGCTTTGGTGTTCGTCAGAAGGAACAACTCAAGGCCCTGCGCAGTGAAGTCGACATCCTCACGCTCACCGCCACGCCGATTCCGCGCACGCTGAACATGGCGGTGTCGGGCATGCGCGACCTGTCGATCATCGCCACGCCGCCGGCCCGTCGCCTG
Organism: Pseudomonas sp. 31-12; assembly: GCF_003151075.1. NCBI lineage: Bacteria > Pseudomonadati > Pseudomonadota > Gammaproteobacteria > Pseudomonadales > Pseudomonadaceae > Pseudomonas > Pseudomonas sp. 31-12. Next base: position 2,341,716 of record NZ_CP029482.1, on the reverse strand, counting down.
TCGGTGCGGACCTTCGTCATGGAGCAGAACAAAAGCACGGTCAAAGAGGCCCTGCTTCGTGAGTTGCTGCGTGGCGGTCAGGTCTACTACCTGCACAACGACGTGAAGACCATCGAGAAATGCGCCGCCGACCTCGCCGAACTGGTGCCGGAAGCGCGGATCGCCATTGGCCACGGGCAGATGCGCGAACGCGAACTCGAACAGGTGATGAGCGACTTCTACCACAAGCGCTTCAACGTACTGATCGCCTCGACCATCATCGAGACCGGCATCGACGTGCCGAGCGCCAACACCATCATCATCGAGCGTGCCGACAAATTCGGCCTGGCGCAGTTGCACCAATTGCGCGGCCGCGTCGGTCGCAGTCACCACCAGGCTTATGCTTATTTGCTGACGCCGCCGCGTCAGCAGATCACCCCGGACGCGGAAAAGCGTCTGGAAGCGATCGCGAACACCCAGGACCTCGGCGCGGGCTTCGTGCTCGCCACCAACGACCTGGAAATCCGTGGCGCCGGCGAATTGCTGGGCGACGGTCAGAGCGGGCAGATCCAGGCCGTCGGCTTCACCCTGTATATGGAAATGCTCGAGCGCGCGGTGAAGTCGATCCGCAAGGGCGAACAACCGAACCTCGATCAGCCGCTGGGCGGTGGTCCGGAAGTCAATTTGCGCGTCCCGGCGCTGATTCCGGAAGACTACTTGCCGGACGTGCACGCCCGTCTGATTCTCTACAAACGCATTGCCTCGGCCACCGATGAGGAAGGCCTCAAGGACCTGCAAGTGGAGATGATCGACCGTTTCGGCCTGCTGCCGGAGCCGACCAAGAACCTGATGCGCATCACGGCGTTGAAGTTGCAAGCCGAACTGCTGGGCATCAAGAAAGTCGACGGTGGCCCGCAAGGCGGCCGGATCGAGTTCGCGGCGCAGACGCCTGTCGACCCGCTGACCCTGATCAAACTGATCCAGGGCCAGCCCAAACGCTACAAATTCGAAGGTGCCACGATGTTTAAATTCATGGTCCCGATGGAAAGCCCGCAAGAGCGCTTTAATACTGTAGAGGCGCTGCTTGAGTGCCTCATTCCGAAAACTGCTTGAAGGACGCCGCATGCGCCTGTTTCGTTTACTGACTTTGCTGACCACCCTGGTCGCCCCAATGGCATTTGCCGATGACCTGTACCAGGTTGAAATGATCCTGGTTCGGCAAAACGCCGTGCCTGCCATTGTCAGCAAAGCCGCCCCGGAAGACTGGGCGGCCGGCGCCCAGCGCATCAGCCCCGACAGCTTTCGCACACCGAGCCTGAATCCCGAAGTGGAAAAGCTCACCGCCAGCAATGAGTACTCGGTGTTGCTGCACAAGGCGTGGCAGCAACCGCTCGGTGAAGAAGCCACTAAAGTCGCGATCAGCGAAGGCACCGAACAATTTGGCCAATTCCCGATCGAGGGCACGTTGAGCTTGAAACTGGGGCGGTTCACCGACGTCGACGCCGACTTCTGGGTCAACCAGATCGACGCCAACGGCATGGTCACCGCCAGCGAACGCCTGAAGCAGGAAAGCCACACCAAGAACGGCCAGCTGAATTTCCTCGACAACGGCCACCTTGGCCTGCTGATCAAGATCACTTCGCTGACCGCCCCGGCACCTCGGCCAGTCCCCGATGAAATTCCGGACTGATTGAGTCCTTATGTCAGCGACCCTGAGCAAACCCCTGGCACCTTCATGGGTCAGCCGATTCAAGGAACAGAGCCTGGAGCGTGGCCGTCGCTACGCACTGGAAAACCGCGTCAGGATCGTCGAGGCCGGCGACGCCACGATCATCGCCGCTTGCGAGGGCTCTGGCGGTAACGTTTACCGTCAGACCATCCGCCTGCGCGAGTCAGCCAAAGCGACCTTGCTGATGGTCGACGCCACGTGCACGTGCCCGGTTCACGTCAACTGCAAACATTGCGCGGCCGTGCTGCTGAAGGTGCAAGAAACCCTGGCCTACCCCGCCGCCGCACAAGACGCCGAACTGCTGGAAAAACTTCAGGCCGTGCTGGAAAACCGCAGTCCGAAGGCGCCGCCCCAAGTGCTTGTGGATAACGTGCAACCGGTGCCGCGCCTGTGGCTGGCGAGCATCGAATTCAGCGCCTTCGAACCGCGCAACGGCAAGATGCAGCGCTACATCCAGCACCGTGCGGCGCTGTCTTTCAGTTATCTCGATGAATACGTTTCCGGGCAGAAGAACGCCGACGTCCTGATTCGTCAGGAAACCCAGACGCTGCGGATAAAACGCCACCCGGAAGTCGAACAGACCTACAGGGAACAGCTGCGAATCCTCGGTTTCAAAGTCGCTACCCGCCAAAGCAAAGCCTTGCCGGAAAGTGCCGGCGAACTCTATGAGATGGTCAACGACAGCGCCTGGCTGACCTTCACCCTCAACGAACTGCCAAAGCTGCGCACTCAAGGCTGGGAGCTGCAGATCGACGAAGATTTCGGCTTCGACCTGACCGCGGTGGACGACTGGTATGCCACCGTCGAACAGGCGCCGGAGCGCGACTGGTTTGATCTGGAGCTGGGGATCATCGTCAACGGCGAGCGCCTGAGCTTGCTGCCGATCCTGCTGAACCTGATGCGCTCCCACACCGAAATCCTCAATCCGGAACGCCTCGCCCGGCGGCGTGACGACGAACTGATTCTGGTGAACATCCCCAACCGCCCGAATTCCGAGTACGGCCCCTTGCAGGTCGCCCTGCCCTTCGGCCGGTTGAAACCGGTGCTGGCGACCCTTGGCGAGTTCTACCTGCAAGAGCCCGGCGAAACCACGCTGCGCCTGAGCAAGGCCGACGCGACACGCCTGAACCCGTTGGAAGGCATGCCGCTGCTTTGGGAAGGTGGCGAGCAGATCCGCACGTTTGCCCAGCGCCTGCGGGACATCAAGGATTACACCGCGACGGCCCCCGAAGGTTTGAACGCAACCTTGCGCCCGTATCAGCTGGAAGGCCTGAGCTGGATGCAATCGTTGCGGCAACTGGAAGTCGGCGGCATTCTCGCGGACGACATGGGTCTGGGTAAAACCCTACAGACCCTGGCGCATATTCTCAGCGAGAAAATCGCCGGGCGCCTCGACCGGCCGTGCATGGTGGTGATGCCCACCAGCCTGATCCCGAACTGGCTCGACGAAGCGGCGCACTTTACGCCGCAACTCAACGTGCTGGCGCTGTACGGCGCCAGTCGCAAAAAGCATTTCGACCATCTGGCCGATTACGACCTGATCCTCACCACCTATGCGCTGCTGCCCAAGGACGTCGAACGTCTGGCCGCTCAGCCTCTGCACGTGCTGGTGCTGGATGAAGCGCAATACATCAAGAACCCCAACAGCAAGGCTGCCCAGGCGGCCCGCGAGTTGAATGCGCGTCAGCGTCTGTGCCTGAGTGGTACGCCGCTGGAAAACCACTTGGGCGAACTGTGGTCGCTGTTTCACTTCCTGTTGCCCGGCTGGCTCGGCGACGTCAAAAGCTTCAACCGCGATTACCGCGTGCCGATTGAAAAGCGCGCCAGTGAAGTCAGACTTCAGCACCTCAATGGTCGGATCAAACCGTTCCTGTTGCGCAGAACCAAGGAACAGGTCGCGACGGAGTTGCCACCCAAGACCGAAATCATCCATTGGGTCGAACTCAACGAAGCCCAACGCGATGTGTATGAAACCATGCGCCTGGCGATGGACAAGAAAGTCCGCGACGAGATCACCCGCAAAGGCGTGGCGCGCAGCCAGATCATCATTCTTGAAGCGCTGCTGAAGCTGCGCCAGGTGTGCTGCGATTTACGCCTGGTCAACGATGCCGCACTGCCGACGCGCGGCAGCACCTCGGGCAAGCTCGATAGCCTGATGGAAATGCTGGATGAGTTGTTTGAGGAAGGTCGGCGGATTTTGCTGTTTTCACAGTTCACCTCGATGCTGGCGCTGATCGAAGTTGAACTGAAGAAGCGCGGTGTTGAATACGCGTTGCTCACGGGTCAGACCCGGGACCGACGGGCGCCGGTGAAAGACTTCCAGAGCGGCAAGCGTCAGATTTTTCTGATCAGCCTGAAGGCCGGCGGCGTCGGTTTGAACCTGACCGAGGCGGACACGGTGATCCACTACGATCCGTGGTGGAACCCGGCCACGGAAAATCAGGCGACTGACCGGGCGTACCGCATCGGCCAGGAGAAACCGGTGTTCGTCTACAAGATGATTGCCCGCGGCACCGTGGAAGAGAAGATTCAGCATCTACAGAAGGAAAAATCCGATCTGGCGGCGGGCGTGCTGGACGGGCGCAAGACCGGGGACTGGAAGTTGCAGAGCGATGATATTGAAGCGTTGTTTGCGCCGTTGCCGGATAAGCTGGAGAAGCGCTGAAATCTGCGGCGCCTGGTAGATCGCCTTCGCGGGCAAGCCCGCTCCCACAGGTTCAGCGATCATCCTGTGGGAGCGTGGCTTGCCCGCGATAGCGTCAACTCGGTTTCATTTAAGATCGGAAATCAGGACTTGAGATTTGGCAGCGGTGCAAACAGCGCCTCGATATCACTCTGCTCAAGCTTCCACCCGCCAGTCGTCCCGCCTTCAAGCACCGCCCCAGCCAATGCCGCCTTCTACAGCTGCAGTGCCTGTATTTTTTCTTCTACGGTGCCACGAGCTATCAGCTTGTAGACGAACACCGGTTTGTTTTGCCCAATCCTGTAGGCCCGGTCAGTCGCCTGGTTTTCCACCGCCGGATTCCACCAGGGATCGAAATGGATGACCGTATCCGCAGCAGTCAGGTTCAGACCTGTGCCGCCAGCCTTCAAACTGATCAGAAACCAACCTAGCCTTTTAACACCCGCGCCAACGTCGACTTAACCTTGCCCATCCCGTCATGCAACGCCTGCTCGATCTCGGCCATGGTGATCACCGCCGCGGACTTGCCCGCCGCAGGGTTCACCACCAGTGCCAGACACGCATACTCCAGTTCCAGCTCACGGGCCAACGCCGCTTCCGGCATGCCTGTCATGCCGACGATGTCGCAACCGTCACGCTCCAGCTTCGCGATTTCAGCGACGGTTTCCAGGCGTGGGCCCTGGGTGCAGGCGTAGACGCCTTGGCTGCTGTAATCGACGCCTTCAGCCGCCAGCGCCGCAATCAATTGCTGACGCAACGTCTCGCTGTAGGGATAGCTGAAGTCAATGTGGGTGACGTGTTCCAGGTTATCGGCGAAATAGGTATGTTCACGACCGCTGGTGTAGTCGATCAGTTGATGCGGCACGCAAAAATGTCCGGTGCCCATGGCCGCATGGATTCCGCCCACGGCGTTAACCGCGAGAATGGCTTCGGCGCCGGCCTGTTTCAGCGCCCAGAGGTTGGCGCGGTAGTTCACTTGATGCGGCGGAAAACGGTGCGGGTGACCGTGACGCGCGAGGAACAACACTTCCTTGCCGGCGTATTCACCGATCTGCACGTCGGCCGAAGGCGCGCCATAGGGCGTATCCACCGCCAGTGACTGACGAATGTTCAGGCCTTCGAGCTGAGTCAGGCCGGTGCCACCGATAATCGCGTAAACCGTCATAACGAAAAGTCCTTATTCAATCAGTTGAGCTTCTTTGAGCGCGCCGATGGCAGTCAGCCAGCGCGGGTTCTGACGGTATTCAGTGTTGGCGTACGACTGGCCACGCATCCGCGCGATGCGCTCGGACGGCGTGACTTTCAAGCGCTGGGCGGCACTCAACGCCAGCTCCGCCGCAGCGCGGTCATTGCATACCAGGCCCATGTCGCAACCGGCAGTCAGCGCGGCTTCGATACGGCTGGCGGCATCGCCAACCACGTGGGCACCGGCCATGGACAGGTCGTCGCTGAAGATCACGCCATCGAATTGCAGCTCGCCGCGCAGGATGTCCTGCAACCAGCGGCGTGAGAAGCCTGCGGGCTGGGAATCGACTTGTGGATAAATAACGTGGGCCGGCATGATGGCGGCCAATTGCTTGCTCAACTTGGCGAACGGCACCAGGTCTTTGGCGCGAATTTCGTCGAGGCTGCGCTCGTCGTTCGGGATCGCGACGTGGGAATCCGCCTCGGCCCAGCCGTGACCGGGGAAATGCTTGCCGGTGGCGGCCATGCCGGCGCTGTTCATGCCGCGGATGAATGCACCCGCGAGCAAGGCTGCGCGCTCCGGATCACCCTCGAACGAGCGAGTGCCGACGACGGCGCTGCGCTGGTAATCCAGGTCCAGCACCGGGGCGAAGCTCAGGTCGAGCCCAACGGCCAGCACTTCGGTGGCCATGATCCAGCCGCACTGCTCGGCCAGGTACTCGGCGTTCGGGTTGTCGGCAATGGCGCGCATGGCCGGCAGCCGGACGAAGCCTTGGCGCAGACGCTGAACGCGACCACCTTCCTGATCCACCGCCAGCAGCAGGTCGGGACGAATGGCGCGGATTGCAGCGCTGAGCTCGCGCACCTGGCGCGGGCTTTCGATGTTGCGGGCGAAAATGATCAGGCCGCCCACTTCGGGCTGACGCAACAATTGGCGATCTTCGGCCGTCAGCCAGGTACCGGCGACGTCCACCATCAACGAGCCTTGCAGGCCAGCAGTCATAGAGATTCCTTGAGAACGAAAAACCCGGCTCGCACGCGTTCGCCGCCTTGGGCTGTGCCCGGCAGGTCGGCGATATCAATGGGGAGCGGGTTCAGAACGAGAGTCGGCATGGGCGGCTAGCTTAGCGGATGTCAGCCGCCGCGCCCACCCGTGCTCGGTTAAACCTTGGCGGCAGCCGGGGTCGACTTGCTGCGCGGACGCAGTTGCGCAGTGGCCATGGCCGCATCGGTGACGCCGGTTTCGGCGCGCATGCCTGCAGCCAGGAACGGCACCATCAGGCGCATCACTTGCTCAATGGATGTGTTGACGCCGAAATCGGTCTCGGCAATCGCTCGCAACGCCTTGATCCCCGACATGCTGAACGCCGCAGCGCCGAGCATGAAGTGCACGCGCCAGAACAGCTCGATCGGTGGAATGCGCGGCGCAGCTTCGTTTACCAGCATCATGTAGCGGCGGAACACCTTGCCGTACATGTCTTCCAGATAACGACGCAGGTGACCCTGGCTCTGACTGAACGCCAGTCCCAGCAAGCGCATGAAGATAGACAGGTCGTTGCCGCTGCGAGGCTGCACGACGAGGGCTTGCTCAACGAGAATCTCGAGCAACTCTTCGAGTGTCGGCTTGTTGTCAGGCTTGGACTGACGCCGTTCCAGCTCTTTATCAAGACTCAGGCAAAACGGCCCGAGAAAGCGCGAGAAGACCGCCTGGATCAGCGCCTTCTTCGAACCGAAATGATAGTTGACCGCCGCCAGATTGACTCCGGCCTTGCTGGTGATCAGACGCAACGAGGTTTCGGCGAAACCTTTTTCCGCGAACAACTGCTCGGCAGCATCGAGAATGCGTTCAACGGTTTCCGACTGGGCCATGGCTACTCCGCCTGACAAACACTTGTTTGAAACATACGTTTCAGCCTGTGCATTGTCAAGCCTGCCGGTTCGTTTTGGGAATGGTCGGTCAGCTATTTAACCATACAACGGCGAGGCTTTAATCAGCAGGCTGATTGACCGTCCAGCGGCCGGCCAAAAAAGGGGCATTGCCAAGACCGTTTCACTGTATATAATCCCAGTCACTGTATAAAAAGACAGAGCGATCAATATGCTAAAGCTGACGCCACGCCAAGCAGAGATTCTGGCCTTCATCAAACGCTGCCTAGAAGACAACGGCTACCCGCCAACCCGTGCGGAAATCGCTCAGGAACTGGGTTTCAAATCGCCCAACGCGGCGGAAGAACACCTCAAGGCGCTTGCCCGCAAAGGTGCGATCGAGATGACCCCGGGCGCTTCCCGTGGTATTCGCATTCCGGGCTTCGAAGCCAAGGCCGATGATTCTACTCTGCCGATCATTGGCCGAGTCGCTGCCGGTGCGCCGATTCTGGCCCAGCAGCACATCGAAGAGTCCTGCAACATCAACCCTGCCTTCTTCCATCCGCGCGCTGATTATCTGCTGCGCGTTCATGGCATGAGCATGAAGGACGTCGGTATTTTTGACGGCGACCTGTTGGCCGTCCACACCACCCGGGAAGCCCGCAATGGCCAGATCGTCGTGGCACGGATCGGTGACGAAGTGACCGTCAAGCGCTTCAAGCGCGACGGCAGCAAGGTCTGGTTGATTGCCGAAAACCCTGAATTTGCCCCAATCGAAGTCAACCTGAAAGATCAGGAACTGGTGATCGAAGGCTTGAGTGTCGGCGTCATTCGCCGCTAAAGGAGGCTTTATGCAGTTCCCACACACATCACAGCAAGCCCAACTGCCGTTGTTCGAGGCATTCATGGTGCAACCGTTGGCGCCAATCCTGAAAGACGTGGTCGAGACGCCCTGGAGCGCCGAACCCGAAGTTTTCAGCGAGCTTTCACTGCGTGGTGCGGCCGGGAACTGCCTGAACCTTTTGGCGCCGATCCTTCGGGAACTGAGCCAGGATCAGGACGCGCGATGGCTGACACTGATCGCCCCGCCCGCCAGCCTGACCCAGGCGTGGCTGCGGGACGCCGGTCTCAACCGCGAACGCATCCTGCTGCTGCAACCTCGCGGCACTCAGAGCGCCCAGCAGCTGACCTGCGAAGCCTTGCGCCTGGGCCGCAGCCACACCGTTGTCAGCTGGCTCAACCCCTTGAGCACAAATTCACGGCAACAGTTGATCAGCGCGGCCCGTACCGGGGATGCGCAGAGCCTGAATATTCGATTGGGTTAACCTGTAAACAAAGCGCGCAATCAATTGCGCGGGGCTTCTCAAAGGATAGAGAAGCCGGTCCGAAGCCGTATCAGCAGAAAGCGACGAATGGGATCAGTGGAGAACCCGCGAACTCTCATCCGTATTGAATTCGCCTTCAACCAGACGCCCTGCCATCTGAACACCGACGCTCAACATCGCCTTGGCGACTTCGACGTGCTGGCCCTGCAGGAAAGCCTTGGCATCCTCGGAGAAATCCAAAGTGACCAGAGAACCCTCGTCCTCAGCCCTGCGCAGCTCGATTCGGCCGTCTGGTAACTCGACAATTTCTAGAAAGGACGTTGGCATAAAGGTCTGTTCTCCACGAAAGGCGGGGATTATATAGGCATCGGCCAGGCTTCGCTCGGTAACTTGACCAGCAGCGCTTTTAATCGCACCGCCGGCACTCAGTCGATCAGCACTCGTTCAAGCCTTCGCGAAAACGGATCGCCAACCCTTTCAGGTTCTGGCGCCAGCTCTCCAGCTCTTCGCGACTCAACTCCTCTGGCGCCTCTTCTTCATCCAGGTTAACGGCCAGGATGAGCGGCTGAGTGACGTCACCCTTGGGCTTGTGTGGAGCACGAGGCGGCTGGAACATCGCCGCGTGAGCCGCCAGCAGCTTGGCCAGCCAGGTTTCCGGATTCTGGGCCAGCTCGACCATCTCAGCCATCTCGGGAATGGCGATGGCTTCCAGCACTTCCCGAGTCAGCAGCATCTCCACCCGAGGCGCATTGGCCTGCGGCAAGCGATAGAAGCCGGCAATTTCATGGCACAGCCCCAGCAACGCGCCGTACAAGTGAAACAACGCCGACTCACGCCCGGCCTGAATCAGCGCCAGGGAATTCATCGTCCGCCCCTCTTCGGCTCTGGCAAGCGCTTCGAGCGACAGGCCGGCGAAATAAATCTTTTGATTAGTACGGGTATAGAGTTCGTGGGCCATGACGGCAGCCTCCACAACGAAAAAATTGCTTCACGCAGATCAGACAGTGTCGTGGATCAGCCGAGCTGACCGCAAGCACAAAACAAAAAGGCCGCATGAAAACCCGTGGGTTGTCATGCGGCCTTTTGTGTACAGCCTGTTTTTACGCTTTGGCTGCCGGACGCTTGTCTTCAACCGTCCATTTGCCGCCGTCGTAGTAAGCCTTCCAGCCGGTCGGCTTGCCGTCGACTTCTGTCTGCACGTACTGCTCTTTGGTCTTGCGGCTGTAACGGATCACAGCAGGCAGGCCGTCCGGATCTTTTTTCGGCGCTTCACAGAGGAAGTGGTACTTCGGATCGATCTCATCCTTGTGCGGCACAATTTCCATGACCAGCGGAGCACGCGTCTCGCGGTTTTTCGGAAACTGGCTGGCCGCCAGGAACAGACCGGAAGCACCGTCGCGCAGGATGTAGGTGTCATTGACCTTTTCGCATTTCAGCTCAGGCATCTTCACCGGGTCCATCTTCGGCGGCGCCGCGTCACCGCTTTTCAGCAGTTTGCGGGTGTTCTTGCACGTCGGATTGGTGCACCCGAAGAACTTGCCGAATCGGCCGGTCTTGAGCTGCATCTCGCTGCCACACTTGTCGCATTCCAGGCTCGGACCTTCGTAGCCTTTGATGCGATAGGTGCCCTCTTCGATTTCGTAGCCTGAGCAATCCGGGTTGTTACCGCAGATGTGCAGCTTGCGCTTCTCATCCAGCAGGTAAGCGTCCATTGCCGTGCTGCAGATCGGGCAGCGGTGCTTGCCACGCAGCACCAGGGATTCCGATTCACCCTCGTCGTCCGCAGCGATTTCATCGCCCGGCACCAGGTTGACGGTGGCCTTGCAGCGTTCTTTCGGCGGCAGGCTGTAACCCGAGCAACCGAGGAACACGCCAGTCGATGCGGTACGAATCTGCATCGGACGACCGCACAACACGCACGGAATGTCAGTCATGACCGGTTGGTTGGCGCGCATGCCACCTTCGGCACTTTCGGCTACTTCGAGTTTTTTCTTGAAGTCGCCGTAGAACTCGTCGAGCACGTTTTTCCAGTCGCGTTCGCCCTGGGCCACGTCATCGAGGTTCTCTTCCATGCCGGCGGTGAAGCCGTAGTCCATAAGATTCGAGAAGCTCTCGGCCAGACGTTCGGTGACGATGTCGCCCATCTTTTCCGAGTAGAAACGACGGTTGTGCAGCGCGACGTAGCCGCGGTCCTGGATGGTCGAAATGATCGCCGCGTAGGTCGAAGGACGACCGATGCCACGTTTTTCCATTTCTTTTACCAGGCTCGCTTCCGAATAACGCGCCGGTGGCTTGGTGAAGTGCTGGGTCGGATCAAGCTTGATCAGCTTCATCGCGTCGCCCTGGGCCATGTCCGGCAGCACGTCGTCATCACCAGGCTTGGCGATTTGTGGCATGACGCGGGTGTAGCCGTCGAATTTCAGGATGCGGCCCTTGGCGCGCAGCTCGAAATCGCCGGCACCGACGGTGACCGTGGTCGACAGGTATTGGGCCGGCAGCATCTGGCAAGCGAGGAACTGGCGCCAGATCAGCTCGTAGAGCCGCTCTGCATCACGCTCCATGCCCGACAGCTTGCTTGGCTCGGTGTTGGCGTCAGACGGACGAATTGCTTCGTGAGCCTCTTGTGCGCCTTCCTTGCTGCTGTAGACGTTCGGGTTTTCCGGCAGGTACTTCTTGCCGAACTCGCCTTCAATATATGTGCGCGCCATCGTCACGGCATCGGCCGAGAGGTTGGTGGAGTCGGTACGCATATACGTGATGTAGCCGGCTTCGTACAAACGCTGGGCCATCATCATGGTTTTCTTCACGCCGAAGCCCAGGCGGTTACTCGCGGCCTGTTGCAGGGTGGAGGTGATGAACGGTGCCGACGGCTTGCTGCTGGTCGGTTTGTCTTCGCGCTTGACGATGCTGTAGCTGGAAGCCTTGAGCTTCTCCAGCGCGGCCATGGCCTGGGCTTCGTTGAGCGGCTTGAAGGCCTCGCCTTTTTCCCGAGCCACGTCAAAGCGCACGGTTGCGCCCTTGGTGGTACCGAGGTCAGCGTGGACTTCCCAGTATTCTTCCGGGTTGAACGCGCGGATTTCACGCTCACGCTCAACGACCAGTTTTACCGCAACCGACTGCACGCGACCGGCGGACAGGCCACGGGCGACCTTGGCCCAAAGCAGCGGCGAAACCATGTAACCCACCACGCGGTCGAGAAAACGACGTGCCTGTTGGGCGTTGACACGGTCAATGTCCAGCTCGCCCGGTTTGGAGAAGGCTTCCTGAATCGCTTTCTTGGTGATTTCGTTGAACACCACGCGCTTGTAGCGGCTGTCATCACCACCGATGGCTTCGCGCAGGTGCCAGGCAATGGCTTCCCCCTCGCGATCCAAGTCGGTTGCGAGATAGATGGTGTCAGCATCTTTGGCGAGCCGGCGCAGCTCTTCGATGACCTTTTCCTTGCCCGGGAGGATCTCGTACTTGGCTTTCCAGCCATGATCGGGATCGACACCCATGCGCGAGACCAGCTGCTTGCGCGCCTTCTCTTTCGGCGTGAGCACCGGACCTTCACCCGCGGCGGCCTTGCCGCGCTTGGCGGCTGGCTCTTTGCTGGCGCTAGCCGAACCGCTGGTGGGCAGGTCTCGGATATGGCCGATACTCGACTTCACCACGTATTGGTTACCCAGATACTTGTTGATGGTCTTGGCCTTAGCCGGGGATTCCACAATGACCAGCGATTTGCCCATGGATCAGAAAATTCCTGAATTCTAGAAGTGAAAGGCGGTTGGCGCCTGACGCGGCACCGCTATATATAGTGGCTACAAGGTGAGGTCAAGCGCAGGGTCCTGCGCGCACTCAGCTTATGGCTTCGAAAAAAGGCTCGGTTCGGCTTGCACCAAAGCAAAGCGTGGCACCTGTTCGCCGTCAACCTCGACCGACTCCAGGAACATGCTCAAGGGACGCACCCAAAAGCCGTAATCGCCATACAGGGCTTGGTAGAAGACCACTTCTTCTTCGGTTTCCGAATGCCGCGCGATGCTGAATACGCGGTACTGCGGACCTTTGTAATGCTGGTAGAGCCCAGGTTGTATCGGCATGGTTTGGCCCTCACTCAAATCTTTTAAAAATAAAAACAAAAAATAAATTCAGAAAAACAAAAACCGGGGCACTTGGCCCCGGCTTCCATCAACGAAACGCTTAAACGCGTTCGAAGACGGTGGAGATGCCTTGGCCGAGACCAATGCACATGGTGGCTACCCCGAAGGTGCCGCCATTCTGCTTCATCACGTTCAACAGGGTGCCGGAGATACGCGCACCGGAGCAACCGAACGGGTGACCCAGGGCGATCGCGCCGCCGTGCAGGTTAACCTTCTCGTTCATCTTGTCGAGCACTTTCAGATCTTTCAGCACTGGCAGGGCCTGTGCAGCGAAAGCTTCGTTGAGCTCGAAGAAGTCGATATCGTTAATGCCAAGGCCCGCACGCTTCAGTGCTTTTTGAGTGGCCGGTACTGGACCATAGCCCATGATTGCCGGATCCACACCTGCCACTGCCATCGAGCGGATAACCGCCAGCGGCTGGATGCCCAGGTCCTGAGCACGCTGCGCCGACATCACGATCATGCACGAAGCACCATCAGTGATCTGCGACGAAGTACCGGCCGTCACGGTGCCGCCCTTCGGATTAAACGCTGGCTTCAAAGCGGCCAGGCTTTCCAGAGTGGTTTCCGGACGAATGGTTTCGTCGTAGTCAAACAGTTTCAGGAAACCGTTCTCGTCGTAGCCCTGCATCGGGATGATTTCGTCTTTGAACTTGCCTTCCAGGGTCGCCTTGTGAGCGAGCTGGTGGGAGCGCACGCCGAAAGCGTCCTGTTGTTCGCGAGTGATGCCGTGCATTTTGCCCAGCATTTCCGCGGTCAGGCCCATCATGCCCGAAGCTTTCGCCGCGTACAGCGACATGTGCGGGTTCGGATCGACACCGTGCATCATGCTCACGTGGCCCATGTGCTCGACGCCGCCAACCACGAACACGTCACCGTTGCCGGTCATGATTGCTTGCGCGGCAGTGTGCAGCGCACTCATCGACGAACCACACAGACGGCTGACGGTCTGGCCGGCCGCAGTGTGCGGGATCTGCGTCATCAGGGACGCCATGCGGGCGATGTTCCAGCCCTGCTCCAGGGTCTGGTTTACGCAGCCCCAGATGACGTCTTCGACTTCATTCGGGTCGACCTTGACGTTGCGCTCCAGCAATTTGCTGATCAGGTGCGCCGACATGTCTTCGGCGCGGGTGTTGCGGTGCATGCCGCCCTTGGAGCGGCCCATCGGAGTACGACCGAAGTCGACAATCACGACGTCTCTTGGATTCAAGCTCATAAAATTTCACTCTCGCTCAAGTGTTGGGACGCTTAACCGAAGAACCGTTGGCCGGTTTTGGCCATTTCACGCAGTTTTGCGGTCGGGTGGTACAGCGCGCCCAAATCAGCGTACTGATCAGCCAGGGCAACGAACTCGGCAACACCGATCGAATCGATGTAGCGCAGCGCACCGCCACGGAATGGAGGGAAACCAATACCGTAGACCAGACCCATGTCGGCTTCGGCGGCGGTTTCGACAATGCCGTCTTCCAGGCAACGCACGGTTTCCAGGCACAGCGGGATCATCATCCAGTTGATGATGTCTTCGTCGGTGACTTCGCGCTGCTCGTGAATGATCGGCTTGAGCACTTCCAGCACCGACGGATCGGCCACTTTCTTCTGCTTGCCTTTCTTGTCGGTCTCGTAGGCATAGAAACCCTTGCCATTCTTCTGGCCCAGGCGCTTGGCTTCGTAGAGCACGTCGATAGCCGAACGGCGATCGTCTTTCATGCGGTCCGGGAAGCCTTCAGCCATCACGTCACGACCGTGGTGGCCGGTGTCGATGCCGACCACGTCCATCAGGTATGCCGGGCCCATTGGCCAGCCGAATTTTTCCATGACCTTGTCGATACGGACGAAGTCCACACCAGCGCTGACCAGTTTGGCGAAACCGCCGAAGTACGGGAACAGGACGCGGTTGACCAGGAAGCCCGGGCAGTCATTGACGACGATCGGGTTCTTGCCCATTTTCTTGGCGTAGGCAACGGTAGTGGCAACGGCCAGCTCGCTGGACTTCTCGCCACGAATCACTTCAACCAGCGGCATCATGTGCACCGGGTTGAAGAAGTGCATGCCGACGAAGTTTTCCGGACGCTTGAGGGCTTTGGCCAGCAAGGTGATGGAAATGGTCGAGGTGTTGGACGCGAGGATGGTGTCCTCTTTGACCTTGTCTTCGACTTCGGCCAGAACGGCTTGCTTGAGCTTCGGGTTCTCGACGACCGCTTCGACAACCAGATCCACGTGACCGAAATCTCCGTAGGACAGGGTCGGACGAATGCCGTTAAGCACTTCGGCCATTTTCGCCGGGGTCATGCGACCTTTATCAACGCGGCCGACCAGCAGCTTGGCGGCTTCCGCCAGGCCTTGCTCGATACCGTGCTCGTTGATGTCCTTCATCAGGATCGGCGTACCTTTGGAGGCCGACTGATAAGCGATACCGCCACCCATGATGCCAGCGCCCAATACAGCGGCCTGCTTCACGTCCTTGGCGATTTCGTCGTAGGCCTTGGCCTTTTTCTTCAGTTCCTGATCGTTCAGGAACAGACCGATCAAGCTCTGCGCGGCAGAGGTCTTGGCCAGTTTTACGAAACCGGCGGCTTCGATTTCCAGCGCCTTGTCACGACCGAAGTTCGCGGCTTTCTGGATGGTCTTGATCGCTTCGACCGGTGCCGGGTAGTTCGGGCCGGCTTGACCTGCCACGAAACCTTTGGCGGTTTCGAAGGCCATCATTTGCTCGATGGCGTTCAGTTTCAGCTTTTCCAGCTTCGGCTGACGCTTGGCCTTGTAGTCAAACTCACCGGAGATGGCGCGCTTGATCAGCTCCAGGGCCGCTTCCTGCAATTTCTCAGGGGCAACCACTGCATCGACGGCGCCGACTTTCAGCGCGTCTTCAGGGCGGTTTTCCTTGCCGGCGGCAATCCACTCGATGGCGTTGTCGGCACCGATCAGGCGCGGCAGACGCACGGTACCGCCGAAGCCCGGGTAGATGCCCAGTTTGACTTCCGGCAGACCGATCTTGGCCTTGGTGGACATGACGCGGAAGTCCGCCGCCAGGCACATTTCCAGACCGCCACCCAGCGCGATGCCGTTGATCGCGGCGACAGTCGGGACGTTGAGGTCTTCGAAATCGCTGAAAATCTTGTTGGCTTCGAGGTTGCCAGCGACAAGCTCTACATCAGGCAGCTTGAAGTTCTCGACAAATTCGGTGATGTCGGCGCCGACGATGAAGACGTCCTTGCCACTGCTGACGATCACACCCTTGATCGAAGCATCTGCCTTGATGGTGTCTACGGCCTGACGCAGTTCGTTCAGGGTTAGACGGTTGAACTTGTTGACGGACTCACCCTTGAGGTCGAATTTCAATTCGACGATGCCACTTTCAAGAGCCTTAACCGTGATGGCTTTACCTTCGTAAATCATCAACTGATCTCCACGATATGGAAGCTGAACAGTACACGTCGGACGCAGGCAAATGGCTTGGCAGGGACGCTTAACGTCAATGCTACGCCCATCTACCCGGCACACCCGCCAACGCGATAGTCGGGATTCTGTAGGAGCGATGTTAAATACAAACGCTCAATTCATACGCCCGTTTGATTTGGGTACGCCACCTTCACGGAATTTCCAGCAATTGTCAATCGCCCAAAATGCGGGTTGAAACGCGACTTTGCAGTCATTTCCGTAAGACGAAGGTTTACAACACGCAGGTGCATGTGAGGCCATTCATAGGATCAATAGTTAGAAAAGTCGCCCTAATTCGCTGCAGCCTTTGTTTAACAAGCTACGCTGGCGGGACCTTGAGAAAAAATTTGAACACTTTTAGCGAACGCCAAGCGTAAGATCGGCGGCACAAAGAATTACCGGCCTGCCTGGCCAACCCCAGCCCGATGATGATGTCGGGCTTTTTATTGCCTGTCTGTCAGAGATTTCGCGCCATTGCAGCGCGAAATGTCTGCGAATCATGCCAGCGCTTTCAGCACCGCATCGATGTCCTGCAAAACCGTCGCCTCGCCCTTCTCGCCCCAATACAGGGTGATCATCTGTTTGTCCGCCTCGACCTTGTAGACATTGGCTGGCAATTTTTCGAAATGATTGAGTAGCACTCGATCTTCACAGACCTCCTGCCACTGGTTCACCCACACGCCCGGCGACTTTTGCCAGTAACTCCAGCACGCCGGCTGATTGCCACGACGCGGCCGATGGTACTGGGCGCAAGGGCTTGGCGGCTCCTGGCTCAGCCAGTGCGGCCACTCCTGGGGCGCAAGTTGCATGGCCAGGCCGATACGCCGCGCCTCCATGCGCAGGGCCATGCGCCCGCTCTGTCCACGGGACGGTCGCAACCATGCCAGCGGACTCAGGACCACCAGCAGGATTGACACCACTATCCAGACCGTCATATCTGTACTCCCGATTCTTGATGGGCGCTTTGAGTCACTTTGGAACCATTGCGCTTGAAACCAGCCATACTTACCAATATTGCAATCCTCAGGAGGAGCACCTCATGCCCTACAACCACATTCTGGTCGCTGTAGATCTAACCGAAGAGTGCGACCCTGTAATCCACCGTGCTCGCGAGCTCTCAGTGAGCAATGGCGCAAAATTGTCCCTGGTCCACATCGTCGAACCGATGGCCATGGCCTTTGGTGGTGACGTACCCATGGACCTGTCACAACTGCAACAACAGCAGTTCGACCAGGCCAAGGAACGCCTGGACCGACTGATCGTCAAGTATCCGGAACTCTCCAAAGAATACAGCCACCTGACCTACGGCCAGCCCCGCCAGGAAATTCACCACCTTGCCAAGGAGCAGACCTGCGACCTGATCGTGGTGGGCAGCCACGGCCGACATGGCCTGGCATTGCTGCTGGGTTCGACGGCCAATGACGTGCTGCACGGTGCGCCGTGTGATGTGCTGGCGGTGCGCCTGATCAAAAGCTGACAACACACAACCATGTGGGAGCGGGCTTGCTCGCGAAGGCGGACATTCAGTCGACATCAATGCTGAATGTAAGCTCCTCTTCGCGAGCAAGCCCGCTCCCACATGAGATCTATAGCAACGTGCAGATCGCATTCCATACGAAAAGCCCGGCGCTCATCACTGAACGCCGGGCTTTTTTATTACAGGATCAATCAGGCATCCAGCTCGGCCCAACGCTCGACCATTACGTCGAGCTCAGCCTGCAACTGCTCTAGCTGAGCGATCACCGCAGCGGTCTCTGCCGCAGGACGCTGATAGAAACCCGCATCGGCCATTTGGGCCTCGACGGCAGCGATCTGCTGTTCCATGGCTTCGATCTGAGCTGGCAACATTTCCAGCTCACGTTGCAACTTGTAGCTGAGCTTTTTCTTCGCCACTGGCGCTTCAACGGCTGCCGCAACCGGTGCCGCTTCCGCCGTCACGACCGCCGAGGTCAGGTCGGCCTTGCCGGATTTGCTCTCGGTCACGCCCAGCAGGCGCGGCGAACCGCCCTGACGCAGCCAGTCCTGGTAACCACCGACGTATTCACGAACCTTGCCTTCACCTTCGAAGACCAGGGTGCTGGTGACCACGTTGTCGAGGAATGCCCGGTCGTGGCTGACCATCAGCACGGTGCCGTTGAAGGTCAGCAAGACCTCTTCCAGCAGCTCGAGGGTTTCAACGTCGAGGTCGTTGGTCGGTTCGTCGAGGACCAGCAGGTTCGCCGGTTTGCTGAACAGTTTCGCCAGCAACAGACGCGCACGCTCACCACCCGACAGCGCCTTCACCGGCGTACGGGCACGCTGCGGGCTGAACAGGAAGTCGCCGAGGTAGCTCAGCACGTGGCGGCTCTGACCATCGATATCGATAAAGTCACGACCTTCGGCCACGTTGTCGATCACAGTCTTTTCCAGGTCCAGCTGATGGCGCAACTGGTCGAAGTAGGCCACGTCGATGCGCGTCCCTTCTTCCACTGTGCCGCTGGTTGGCTGCAGACCGCTGAGCATCAGCTTGAGCAGTGTGGTCTTGCCGGTACCGTTGGCGCCCAGCAGACCGATACGGTCGCCGCGCGTCAGGACCATCGAGAAATCCTTGATCAGGAACGGGCCGCCCGGGTGAGCAAAGCTCACGTTCTCGAGTACCATCACCTGCTTGCCGGACTTGTCAGCGGTGTCCAACTGAATGTTGGCCTTGCCGGTGCGTTCGCGACGCTCGCTACGCTCAACGCGCAAAGCCTTCAATGCGCGAACGCGGCCTTCGTTACGGGTGCGACGGGCCTTGATGCCCTGGCGGATCCAGACTTCTTCCTGAGCCAGCTTTTTATCGAACAACGCATTGGCGGTTTCTTCAGCCGCCAGGGAGGCTTCCTTGTGCACCAGGAAGCTGGCGTAGTCGCCGTTCCAGTCGATCAAGCCACCGCGATCCAGTTCCAGAATGCGGGTCGCGAGGTTCTGCAGGAATGAACGGTCGTGCGTGATGAACAACACGGCGCCCTGGAAATCCTTCAGCGCTTCTTCGAGCCAGGCGATTGCACCGATGTCCAAGTGGTTGGTCGGTTCGTCGAGCAGCAGCAGGTCCGGTTCAGAAACCAGGGCCTGGGCCAGCAGGACGCGACGACGCCAACCACCGGACAGCTCGGCGAGGGTCTTGTCGGCCGGCAACTGCAGACGGCTCAAGGTGCTGTCCACCAGTTGCTGCAAACGCCAGCCGTCTCGGGCTTCGAGGTCGTGCTGGACGTGCATCAGTTTGTCCAGGTCGGCGTCGGTGACGATGTTCTGGCTCAGGTGGTGGTACTGCGCGAGCAGCTCACCGACACCGTCCAGGCCTTCCGCCACTACGTCGAACACGGTCCGCTCGTCGGCTACCGGCAATTCTTGCGGCAATTCGCCAATCTTGAGGCCGGGGGCACGCCAAACGGAGCCCTCATCGGGCTTCTGGTCGCCCTTGACGAGCTTCATCATGCTGGACTTGCCAGTGCCGTTGCGGCCGATGATGCACACCCGCTCACCACGGGCGATCTGCCAGGACACCTTGTCCAACAACGGCATAGCGCCGAAAGCAAGGGACACATCGCTGAATTTGAGCAGGGTCATGAGCTTCTCCAAAAACCGGGCGCGCATT
Organism: Pseudomonas sp. 31-12; assembly: GCF_003151075.1. Lineage (NCBI taxonomy): Bacteria > Pseudomonadati > Pseudomonadota > Gammaproteobacteria > Pseudomonadales > Pseudomonadaceae > Pseudomonas > Pseudomonas sp. 31-12. Next base: position 2,321,756 of record NZ_CP029482.1, on the reverse strand, counting down.
CTACCTGACTTGAGGCTTCAGAAGGCCGGCAATTTCAATGTCGAAGCACTCTGCATGACAATTGTTGCGAACTTGTGCCGAGAGGCCGGCAAAGCTTTCGCCCGTTGCTGGCAAAAGGCTAAGCTACAGATAATTCAGTGCAGGTTATGCCTGCACTTGTCGTGATTTCTATGCCCGGACGTCTCATGCGCAGTCGCCTCTTCAGTCTTTTATCTTGCTTGCTTCTTTCTGCCGCTGCCGTTCAAACCGCTCAGGCGGTGGACCTGTCCACCCAGCGCCAATATTACGATGAGGCCAAGCGTGCCTTGGCCAAGGGCGATACCGGCCCTTACTTTCGCTACAGTCAGGCCCTCAGCGATTATCCACTGGAGCCGTACCTGGCTTACGACGAGCTGACTGCGCGGCTGAAATCCGCCAGCAATGCCGAAATCGAAAAATTCCTCGCCGAACACGGTGACCTGCCCCAGGCCAACTGGATGAAGTTGCGCTGGTTGCGCTGGCTGGCGGAGCGCGGCGATTGGGCGACCTTCGTCAAGTACTACGACCCCAAGCTCAATTTCACCGAGCTGGATTGCCTGAACGCGCAGTACCAGATCGGTCACAACCAGAAAGCCGAAGGCTACGCCAACGCCAACAAACTCTGGCTGACCGGCAAATCCCAGCCCGCCGCCTGCGACGCGCTGTTCGGGCAATGGGCCGCGGAAGGTCAACTGACCGAACAAAAACGCTGGGAGCGCGTCAAGCTTGCGGCCCAGGCGCGCAACTATCCGCTGGCCAACAGCCTGGTCAACGGCCTGTCTACCCTCGCCCCTCGCGGTCGCTTGCTGGTGGATGTCGCGCAGAAACCTGAACTGCTGAACCAGCCATCGCGCTTCACCCCGGCCGACGAACCGATGTCTGACGTGGTCAGCCTCGGCCTGCGCCGCCTGGCCCGCCAGGACCCCGACAAGGCCATGGACCTGCTCGACGGCTATGCCAGCAGCATGCACTTCTCCCGCGATGAAAAAGTGGCGATCGCCCGTGAAATCGGGCTGACCCTCGCCAAACGTTTCAACCCTCGCGCGCTGGAGATGATGACCAAGTACGACCCGGAACTGCGCGACAACACCGTGTCCGAATGGCGTATGCGCCTGCTGTTGCGTCTGGCCCGCTGGGACGATGCCTATCAGCTGACTCGGCGCTTGCCGCAGGACCTGGCGACCACCAACCGCTGGCGCTACTGGCAGGCCCGCAGCCTGGAACTGGCGCAGCCGCAGAACCCGGAAGCGCAGACGCTGTACAAGAACCTCGCCCGTGAGCGCGATTTCTATGGTTTCCTAGCTGCTGATCGTTCGCAATCATCTTATTCGTTGAACAACAAACCCTTGGTCCTGAGCCAGGCCCTGATCAACAAGGTGCGCAACACGCCAGGCATTCGTCGCGCCCTTGAATTCCACGCACGCGGGCAGATCGTCGATGGTCGTCGCGAGTGGTACCACGTCAGCCGTCACTTCAACCGCGACGAAATGGTCGCCCAGGCGAAACTGGCCTACGACCTGAAATGGTATTTCCCGGCGATCCGCACCATCAGTCAGGCGCAGTATTGGGACGATCTGGACATCCGCTTCCCGATGGCCCACCGCGAAACCCTGGTGCGTGAAGCCAAGGTCCGTGGTCTGCATTCGAGCTGGGTGTTCGCCATCACCCGCCAGGAAAGCGCCTTCATGGACGACGCCCGCTCCGGCGTCGGCGCCAGCGGCCTGATGCAACTGATGCCCGGCACCGCCAAGGAAACCGCGCGCAAGTTCAGCATCCCGCTGGCCTCACCGCAGCAAGTGCTCGACCCGGACAAGAACATCCAGCTCGGCGCCGCGTACCTGAGCCAGGTCCACAGCCAGTTCAACGGCAACCGCGTCCTCGCCTCCGCAGCCTACAACGCCGGCCCCGGCCGTGTGCGTCAGTGGCTGCGCGGTGCAGATCACCTGAGCTTCGACGTGTGGGTGGAAAGCATCCCGTTCGACGAAACCCGCCAGTATGTACAGAACGTGCTGTCGTACTCGGTGATCTACGGCCAGAAACTCAACTCGCCACAGCCGCTGGTGGATTGGCATGAGCGGTACTTTGACGATCAGTGATAGTGATTTGAACTGGAAATAAAAATGCCCGCATCGATTGATGCGGGCATTTTTGTTAAGACAAGATCAAAAGATCGCAGCCTCGTTTCACTCGACAGTTCCTACAGTTCAAGTCCGAGTTCAGCCTTCCCATCACTAAACTGCAACGCCGCCAACCGTGCATACAACGCATTACTCGCAATCAACTCCTGATGCGTCCCTACCGCCACCAGTTTCCCCTGGTCCATCACCGCAATCCGGTCGGCGTTTTTCACCGTGGCCAAGCGGTGGGCGATGACCAGGGTGGTGCGGTTCTTCATCAAGCTTGGCAGGGCTTGCTGGATCAGGTGTTCGCTCTGCGCATCGAGGGCGCTGGTGGCTTCATCGAGCAACAGGATCGGCGCGTCCACCAGCAGCGCCCGTGCAATAGCCAGGCGTTGGCGCTGGCCGCCGGACAACCCGAGGCCGCCGTCACCCAGGTGAGTCTGGTAGCCGTTGGGCATTTGCTCGATGAAGTCGTGTGCGTAGGCGATTTTTGCCGCTTCTTGAACCTGGGCCAGGGTCGCCGACGGGTTGCCGTAGCGGATGTTTTCTTCAATGCTGCCGAAGAACAGCGCCGGATTTTGCGAGACCAGGGCGAAGCAGCGGCGCAGGTCGAGCGGATCGAGCTGGGTCAGCGGCACGTCATCGAGCAGGATCTGGCCCGAGGCAGGATCGTAAAAACGCAGCAACAGGTCATACACGGTGGACTTGCCGGCTCCGGACGGACCGACCAGGGCGAGGGTTTCGCCCGCATTTATAGTCAGACTCAAGCCATCGACGGCGTAACTTTCTGGACGTGACGGGTAGGAAAAGCGCACGTCGTGCAGTACCAGATTGCCCTTCACCCGGTCAGGCAATGTCACCAGGCCTGTGGTGGGCGGCTGGATAATGTTTTCCGAGCGCAGCAATTCGGCAATCCGCTCGGCTGCGCCCGCAGCGCGCTGCAACTCGCCGATCACTTCGCTCAACGTGCCGAAGGCACTGCCGACGATCAGGCTGTAGAAGACGAAGGCCGCCAGTTCACCTGCCGAGATCCGCCCGGCGATCACGTCCATGCCACCGACCCACAACATCACGCCAACGGCGCCCAGCACCAGCACGATCACCAGCGTAATCAGCCAGGCCCGTTGAAATATGCGTTTGCGCGCGGTATTGAAGGCCTCTTCCACCGTCACGGCAAAGCGCTGCTCGTCCTGGATCTGGTGGTTGTAGGCCTGCACAGTTTTGATCTGGCCGAGGGTTTCGGAGACGTAGCTGCCGATGTCGGCAATCCGGTCCTGACTCAGGCGCGACAGACTGCGGACCCGACGGCCGAAAATCAGGATCGGCGCGATCACCAGGGGCAACGCCACGACCACGATGCTGGTGAGTTTGGGATTGGTGATAAACAGCAGGATGATCCCGCCGATCACCATCAGCAAATTTCGCAGGAACAGCGACAACGAAGAGCCGATCACCGATTGCAGCAACGTAGTATCGGCGGTCAGCCGTGACTGGATCTCGGAGCTGCGATTGTCGTCATAGAAACCGGGGTGCAGATAAACCAGGTGGTTGAACACTTGCTTGCGGATGTCCGCGACCACGCGCTCACCAATCCACGACACCAGATAGAAGCGCGCAAACGTGCCGATCGCCAGCCCGACCACCAGCACCATGAACAAGCCAATCGTCTGGTTGAGCAGATGCGCCGACTGGGTCATGAAGCCCTGATCCACCAGCAAACGAATGCCCTGCCCCATCGACAAGGTGATGCCGGCTGTGATGATCAGGGCGAGCAAGGCGCCGAAGGCCGGCCAGCGATAAGGTGCAAGAAAACGGCTGGTCAGGCGGATCGCGCGGCGGTGACGGGCAGAGAGCATCGGGTTATCCAGTAAGCAAGTGATGGGGCCAGCCTATACCGCTTAAGTGGGGTGGAACTCTGTAAATCACAATGAGTCAGGTTAATTATGACCACAACGACTAGCACCTAGACGCTATTGGTCTAAAGTCCGGGTGGCAACACTGCGGTATTTCTGGTGGACTGATATTGCCGCCCTGGAAAGATCGCAGGGAGTTGTCACAGCCCGGTCACCTGGCGGTTTTAAAGTGGGTACACAACCTGATGAGGAGACAGGCCATGTCCTTGCAAAACAGCAGCGATGACAAGATTCAAGTGATCCGCACACAGCCAGACCAGTCTCTGGGTTGCTCAATTATTGATAAGGATGGGCGCGAAGTACCGATCACTGAAGACATGATCCAGCAAGCCTGCAGCGAACTGGAAAAGCGATTGGTCAAGCCTGCCGAACAAAAGTGATATAGCCACCGTCTTCTTGACCCGGCCCTGATGGCCGGGTTTTTTATGGGTGCTTATCCGGGACTTGCGGTGCGGCTATTCGCGGGCAAGCCACGCTCCTACAGGATTTGGGTTGTTCGCAAAACAGGTGGACGACCCAAAACCTGTGGGAGCGTGGCTTGCCCACGATGGGGTCAACTCGATCTTCAGACAGCCGTTGCACCCAATGCCGCCACAATTTTCAGCAACTCAGGCGAATTCCCTTCAATCCGCACCGTCAACCCATCAATCTCGCGCCGCTGCGGGTAATGCTTGCGCAACGCATCAAACGCCGCACGCTGCTCGCTCACATTGCCTACAAGGCTACGACGGAAATCCGCATCGTCACGGCGCGGGTCGTACACGCCGCGGCACAGCATCGCCAGCGCCCAGGCCGGATCGCTCTCAGCGTGCAGGGTCACGTGCGACAACCACGGCGCCGGAAGTAGATCGCTCAAGCTGACCTCGGCCGGCTGCCCGATAAATTCGCAATACGCCTGATAAATCTGCGCCGTTCCTCGTTGCTTGCCATCGAGGCTGTAGCCGGCAATGTGCGGTGTCGCCAGCACGCAGAGGTCGGCCAGCGCCACATCGACTTCAGGCTCGCCTTCCCACACGTCGAGCACCGCTTGCAGGTCTTCGCGCTGCAACAAAACCTGGCGCAGGGCAGCGTTGTCCACCACCGGGCCACGACTGGCGTTGATCAGCCAGGTGCCGGGCTTGAGTTGATTCAGACGGTTTTTATCGAACAGGTGCCAGGTTGACTGGGAACCGTGTTTCTTCAAAGGGGTGTGCAGGCTGATGACATCGCATTGCTCGATGATCTGTTCGAGGCTGACGTAATCGCCCCCTTCAGCGGCTTGCCGTGGCGGATCACACACCAGCACGTTCCAGCCCAGACCTTGCAGGACCTTGACCAGGCGACCGCCGACTTCACCGGCACCGACCACGCCGTAAGTGCGCCGAGTCAGGTCGGTGCCTTCGATTTCGGCCAGGGTCAGCAGACTGCCGAGCACATAGTCGACCACGCCCCGGGCGTTGCAACCGGGTGCGCTGGACCAGGTAATGCCGGCCTGCTGGAAGTAATCCAGTTCCAGATGATCCGTGCCGATGGTGCAGGTGCCGACAAAGCGCACCTTGCTGCCCTCGAGCAACGCGCGATTTACGTTGGTCACGGAACGCACCAGCAGCACATCCGCCTGCTCGACGGTGGCGCGGTCGATGGAACGTCCCGGCACCCGGCGGATTTCGCCGAAACCTTCGAAGAAGGCCTCGAGCAGCGGAATATTTTCGTCGGCAACAATCAGCATGGCAGGCTCCTTTGGCGGGCTGGCAGTGTAGGCGTAGATGACTGCAGTGGGCCAGCGGGCATTAAGGATCACCACGGTCCTGTGGCGAGGGAGCTTGCTCCCGCTGGACTGCGCAGCAGTCCCAAAACCTTTGCAGGCGGTGTATCAGTTGAAATCAGGTCGCTTGAATGGGGGGCCGCTGCGCGACCCAGCGGGAGCAAGCTCCCTCGCCACAGGGAATGTCGCAACGTTCGAAAGGTGATTACAAATAGCTAACACAGGACTTTTCCTGACCACTGCGTCAAGGCGTAGAATGCGCCGCCTCGTGCATCAAAATCTTTGGACGTTTCGCCCTTGAATTCCGTAACTGATCACCCCGCCGCTACTTCCCTCACCCGCCCTGCCCGGGTTCGCCTGGAGCTGAAAAACCTGCTCGCCCTGGCGTTGCCGATCATGGTCGCGCAGCTGGCGACCACCGCCATGGGCTTCGTCGATGCGGTGATGGCGGGCCGGGTCGGCCCGCGTGATCTGGCGGCCGTGGCGCTCGGCAACTCGATCTGGGTGCCGGTGTTCCTGTTGATGACCGGCACTTTGCTCGCCACTACTCCGAAAGTCGCCCAGCGTTTCGGCGCGGGAACCCATAGCGAGATCGGCCCGATTGTACGTCAGGCGTTATGGCTGGCCCTGGTGGTGGGTTTGATGGCGACCGGCATGCTGCTCAGCGCCGAGCCGATTCTGCACTTGATGAAGGTTGATCCCGAGCTGATCGGCCCGTGCATGCAATACCTGCACGGCATCGCCAGCGGTCTGCCCGCCGTCGCCTTCTACCATGTGTTGCGCTGCTTCAGTGACGGCCTGGGCCGGACGCGTCCGGCGATGGTCCTCGGCTTGTGCGGATTGGCGCTGAACATTCCTCTTAACTACATCTTCATCTATGGCCACTTCGGAGTGCCGGCCATGGGCGGCGTCGGTTGCGGCTGGGCCACGGCGATTGTGATGTGGGTGATGGCGCTGGGCATGGCCGGCTGGGAGCGCTGGGCACCGGCCTATCAGTCGAGTCAGTTGTTCAGCCGTTTCGACTGGCCGCAATGGTCGGTGATCAAACGCCTGCTGGGCATCGGCCTGCCGATCGGCATCGCAGTGTTCGCCGAGTCGAGCATCTTTGCGGTGATCGCCCTGCTGATCGGCAGCCTCGGCGCCACCGTGGTTGCAGGCCATCAAATCGCCCTGAACTTCAGCTCGCTGGTGTTCATGATCCCCTACTCCCTCGGCATGGCCGTGACCGTGCGGGTCGGCCAGGCGCTCGGTCGTCAGGAGCCGCGTGAAGCGCGCTTTGCCGCCGGCGTCGGCATGGGCACGGCGCTGGCTTATGCGTGTATTTCGGCGAGCATGATGCTGTTGCTGCGCGAACACATTGCAACGATCTACACCGCCGATCCGACGGTGATTCGTGTGGCGGCGATGTTGATTGTGTATTCGGCGCTGTTCCAGTTTTCCGATGCGATCCAGGTCACAGCTGCCGGCGCACTGCGTGGTTATCAGGACACTCGGGTGACGATGATCCTGACCCTGTTCGCCTACTGGGGGATTGGCTTGCCGGTGGGCTACGCCCTGGGCCTGACCGACTGGTTCGGCACGCCGAGCGGCCCGAGCGGGCTGTGGCAGGGTTTGATCGTGGGCTTGAGTTGCGCGGCGCTGATGCTGTCGATCCGCCTGACGCGCAGCGCACGCAAGCGGATCCGCATCAGTCATTCGGCGGGTTAAGCGAGTTTCTTGCGGATCCAGTAGAGGTAGGTGCCTGCCTCTTCGTGCCATGCGACCAGTTCATGGTCGAGAAACACGCAGAACTTGGGAATGTCGCGACGGGTCGACGGATCGGTCGCGATTACCTTGAGCAGGCCGCCGGGTGCCAGGTCACGGATGTGCTGGTGCAGCATCATCACCGGTTCCGGGCAGTTGAGGCCGGTGGCGTCGAGGGTGCCGTCTACCGGCGTATCAAGCATTTCACTCATGATTCACTCCTGAAACTGGCCGGCATTGTCGCGCAAAGCCGGGTGCCTTAACAAATCGTACTGACTGTAACTGTGGCGAGGGAGCTTGCTCCCGCTGGGTCGCGAAGCGGCCCAAATTCTGGCTATGCGGTCTATCAGAAGATTTCGGTGCCTGATTTTAGGGCTGCTGCGCAGCCCAGCGGGAGCAAGCTCCCTCGCCACAAAAGCCTTTCAGCGGGACTTGGGTTTCTTCACGTCAAGCCGGCGCAAATGGCACGTCACCTCTTCACGGTCGTGATACAGCTGCTTGCAGCCGATCTCGACCCGAATCCCGCGCTCCTTGAACCCCTCGGCAATCCGTTCCAGCAAGCGTTTCACCTCGGCGTAACGCTGCTTCATCGGCAGTTTCAGGTTGACCACCGCTTCGCGGCAATGCCCCTCGCCAATCCATTCTTCCAGCATCGCGGCGTTGCGCGCTGGCTTCTCGACGATGTCGCAGACCATCCAGTCCACCGGTTGCTTGGGCTTGAAGGTGAAACCGTCCGCCATCAAGTGTTGCACCAGACCGGTGTCCATCAAACTTTCAGCCATCGGGCCGTTGTCGATCGCAGTCACCAGCATGCCACGGTTGACCAACTGCCAGGTCCAGCCGCCGGGGGCGGCACCGAGGTCGACGCCGGTCATATCGCTGTGCAAACGCTCATCCCACTGATCGCGAGGGATGAAATGGTGCCAGGCCTCTTCCAGCTTCAGCGTCGAACGGCTCGGCGCTTCACGGGGAAACTTCAGGCGCGGAATGCCCATCGGCCACATCGCCGAGTTGTTGGATTCGGCCAGGCCCATGAACACTTCGCGACCGCTCTTGAAGGTCAGCAGCAGACGCGGCTTCTGCGCGTCTTCGACCAACTTGCCGGCCGCCATCAGCGCCTTGCGCAGGTGGCCTTCGAACTTTTTGCAGAAGTTCGACAGTTCCTTGCCATCGTTGGTGTCGACCATTTCCAGCCACAGGCTGCCGCACAGCGGGAAGTCGGCCATGTGCGCGAGGATCACGCTGATGCGGTCGGTTTCCGGCAGATCGATGAAGATCCCGCGCGCCCACTGGCGCGGAAAGATCAGCTCGGCAAAACGCTGACCGCGCATCAGGCGCTCAGCGCCGTCTTCTTCGGTGCAAATGAATTCGGCGCAGGCGCTGGCGGTCTTGGCCTTGGCATAACCCGCCACGTTCAGCCGTGCGGCGTGTTCGGAAATCTCGGAACAGACTTCGCCTTCGAAGCCCGGCCGGCAGTGCATAAAGAGGGTGTTCATTCTTACTCCTGGGCAGTTGGCGAAGAATTCAGCCACTGCGCGATGCCCAGGCTTGCGTTGAAGCAAAGCCTGTCACGAAAACCGGCGCATGATAGCCGAGTTCGGAACCTCGGACTTGTCGATAGAGTCCAGTTATTAGCCAGCTACTTAAAACAGGGCTAGTTTTAATGCTCTGTCCGTCCCCTCAGTCCGTAGCCGTGCGGACTCAAAGGAGTGATCGCAATGCCGTCCCTCGATAGCCTGAAAACCCTTAAAACCTTACAAGTCGACGACAAGACCTATCACTATTTCAGCTTGCCGGATGCCGCCAAAAGCTTGGGCGATCTCGACAAACTGCCCATGTCGTTGAAAGTGCTGCTGGAAAACCTGCTGCGCTGGGAAGATGAAAAAACTGTCACCGGCGCCGACCTCCGGGCGATTGCCGCCTGGCTCAAGGAGCGGCGCTCCGACCGCGAAATCCAGTACCGCCCTGCCCGCGTCTTGATGCAAGACTTCACCGGCGTGCCTGCCGTGGTCGACCTGGCGGCCATGCGCGCCGCCATGGCCAAGGCCGGAGGCGACCCACAGCGCATCAATCCGCTGTCCCCCGTGGATTTGGTGATCGACCACTCGGTGATGGTCGACAAGTTCGGCAGTTCCAGCGCCTTCGAACAGAACGTCGACATCGAAATGCAGCGCAACGGTGAGCGTTACGCGTTCCTGCGCTGGGGCCAGAGCGCCTTCGACAACTTCAGCGTGGTGCCGCCGGGCACTGGCATTTGCCACCAGGTCAATCTGGAATACCTCGGCCGCACGGTCTGGACCAAGGACGAGGACGGCCGCACCTACGCCTTCCCCGACACCCTGGTCGGCACCGATTCCCACACCACCATGATCAACGGCCTCGGCGTACTTGGCTGGGGCGTCGGCGGGATCGAAGCGGAAGCGGCGATGCTCGGCCAGCCGGTGTCGATGCTGATTCCGGAAGTGATCGGTTTCAAACTCACCGGCAAGCTCAAGGAAGGCATCACCGCCACCGACCTGGTGCTGACCGTCACGCAGATGCTGCGCAAGAAAGGCGTGGTCGGCAAATTCGTCGAGTTCTACGGCGATGGCCTCGCCGATCTGCCGCTGGCCGACCGCGCGACCATCGCCAACATGGCCCCCGAATACGGCGCCACCTGCGGCTTCTTCCCGGTGGACGACATCACGCTGGAGTACCTGCGCCTGTCCGGTCGCCCGCTTGAAACCGTGAAACTGGTCGAGGCCTACAGTAAAGCCCAGGGCCTGTGGCGCCTGCCGGGCCAGGAACCGGTGTTCACCGACACCCTGGCGCTGGACATGGCCAGCGTCGAAGCCAGCCTGGCCGGGCCGAAACGCCCACAGGACCGGGTTTCGCTGCCGAATGTCGCGCAAGCGTTCAGTGACTTCATCGACCTGCAATTCAAACCCACCAGCAAGGAAGTCGGTCGCCTTGAAAGTGAAGGCGGTGGTGGCGTGGCGGTGGGCAATGCCGATCTGACGGGCGAAGCCGATTATGAATACGACGGTCAGACCTATCGGTTGAAAAACGGCGCGGTGGTGATCGCCGCGATCACCTCTTGCACCAACACCTCCAACCCGAGCGTGATGATGGCCGCTGGTCTTGTGGCGAAAAAAGCGGTGGAGAAAGGCCTCACGCGCAAACCGTGGGTCAAGAGTTCGCTGGCCCCGGGTTCGAAAGTGGTCACCGACTACTACAAGGCTGCCGGCCTGACGCAATACCTGGATGAACTGGGTTTTGACTTGGTCGGCTACGGCTGCACCACCTGCATCGGCAATTCCGGCCCCTTGCCGGAGCCGATCGAAAAAGCCATCCAGGCCGCCGACCTGACCGTCGCCTCGGTGCTGTCGGGCAACCGTAACTTTGAAGGTCGCGTGCATCCACTGGTGAAAACCAACTGGCTGGCGTCCCCACCACTGGTCGTGGCCTATGCGCTGGCCGGTACGGTGCGCACCGACATTAGCAGCGAGCCATTGGGCAACGACAAGGACGGCAATCCGGTTTACCTGCGGGACATCTGGCCGAGCACCCAAGAGATTGCCGACGCCGTGAGTCAGGTCAACACCGCCATGTTCCACAAGGAATACGCCGAAGTGTTTGCCGGCGACGAGCAATGGCAAGCGATTGAAGTGCCGCAGGCGGCGACCTATGTGTGGCAGGACGATTCGACTTACATCCAGCATCCACCGTTCTTCGATGACATCGGCGGGCCACCGCCGGTGGTCAAGGACGTCGCCGGGGCCAGGGTCCTTGCGCTGCTCGGCGATTCGGTGACCACCGACCACATCTCCCCCGCCGGCAACATCAAGGCCGACAGCCCGGCCGGTCATTACCTGCGCGAGAAAGGCGTGGAGCCGCGGGACTTCAACTCTTACGGTTCCCGTCGCGGCAACCACGAAGTGATGATGCGCGGCACCTTCGCCAATATTCGCATCCGCAACGAGATGCTCGGCGGCGAAGAAGGCGGCAACACGATCTACATCCCGACCGGGGAAAGGATGCCGATCTACGACGCGGCCATGCGTTATCAAGCGTCGGGCACGCCGCTGGTGGTGATCGCAGGGCAAGAATACGGCACCGGCTCAAGCCGCGACTGGGCGGCCAAGGGCACCAATCTGTTGGGTGTAAAAGCGGTCATCGCTGAAAGCTTCGAGCGGATTCACCGTTCCAACCTGGTGGGCATGGGTGTGCTGCCGTTGCAGTTCAAACTGGATCAGAACCGCAAGAGCCTCAACCTCACCGGCAAAGAAACGCTGGATATCCTCGGTTTGACCGGCGTCGAGTTGACGCCGCGGATGAACCTGACACTGATCATTACCCGCGAAGACGGCAGCCGCGAGAAAATCGAGGTGTTGTGCCGGATCGATACGCTCAATGAAGTGGAATACTTCAAGTCAGGGGGGATTTTGCATTACGTGTTGCGGCAGCTGATTGCGTCGTAACCGCCTGCTGACACAGACACCGCCTTCGGGCGGTGTTTTTGTTTGAGTCGCCTACGCCTCTATAATCCTGCACCCAACGTGCAGACAACACTGATCTAAATGTGGGAGCGGGCTTGCTCACGAAAGCGGATTAGCTGTCGACGATGATGGTGAATGTCATGGCCTCTTCGCGAGCAAGCCCGCTCCCACATGGACCGAGCCAACCCGCAACACTTCGGACACAAGGACTTAAAATGCTCGCCCTGCCATGGACTTACCTGGCCCTTCTCTCCCTCGGCTACACCCTCGCCCTGACCTACGGCCAAATCGGCTGGCTGGCCGGTATCTCCGTCGCGTTGCTGCTGGTCGCCGGTTTCGCTGTCCGCCAGCAAAAGATTCCCGTTGCACGCTACCTCGGTCATGGCGTGTTCATCATCCTCGCCGTGGCGCTGGCGATGCACTGGCTGCCCGGCTTCTACAACGGTCGCGGCATCGCCCCGCAACGCTTCACCGTCGATGCCGTGCCGTTTTCCATGTACCTGAATCAGGACAAACCCCTGATCGGCTTCTGGCTGTTGCTGGTGTGCCCATGGATTGTCGGCCGGCGCTCACTGCATCTTTCCCTCTATGCCACCGCATTGGCGCTCACGTTAAGCGCCGTGCTGGCATTGGGCGGTGCGCTCTTGCTGGGGATGATCAGTTGGGCGCCGAAGTGGCCGGATCAAGCCGGGTTGTGGGTGCTGAACAATTTGCTGCTGGTAACGCTGGTGGAGGAAGCGTTGTTTCGCGGTTACGTCCAGGGCGGGCTGAGCCGGCACTTCAAGCACCTGCCCCACGGTGAAAACCTGGCGTTGCTGCTCGCCTCGCTGTTATTCGGCCTGGTGCATGTGGGGGCGGGTTGGCATTGGGTGCTACTGGCGGGCCTGGCAGGTGTCGGCTATGGTCTAGCCTACCGTTTTGGCGGTTTGGGGGCGGCCATCGCCACCCATTTCGGCTTGAACCTGCTGCATTTCGCCCTGTTCACCTACCCGATGCTCGCCGGCTGAGGCAATGGCCGTTTTGCGACGCGCCGCTGATTACTGAAAAATAATTTCAATAAATTCCTGACGGCGCCGACAACCTCTCAAAGCCTTGCGGATTGAAAAAGCCATGCGTAACAACCAGCCCACCACACAACGCGAACGGACCTTCCCGGCTCAGCAACGGTTGATTTCCACCACCGATGCCAAGGGCGTGATCACCTACTGCAACGACGCCTTCGTCGAAATCAGCGGGTTTTCTCGTGAGGAGCTGATCCGTGCGCCGCATAACCTGGTCCGTCACCCCGACGTCCCGGCCGCGGTGTTCGCACACATGTGGGGCACACTGAAACAAGGCTTGCCATGGATGGGCATTGTCAAGAATCGCTGCAAGACCGGTGACCACTACTGGGTTAACGCCTATGTCACGCCGGTGTTCGAAGGCAATCAGGTGGTCGGCTACGAGTCGGTGCGGGTCAAACCCACCGCCGAGCAGATCCGCCGTGCCGAAACGCTCTACCAACGCATCAACCAGGGCAAGTCGGCCATTCCTTCGACAGACAAATGGTTGCCGGTGCTTCAGGACTGGCTGCCGTTCATTCTGGTCAGCCAACTGAGCTTCATGATCGGTGCGTCGCTCAACTCCCAGTGGGGCTTCGCCCTCGCCGCCGGCCTTTCGGTGCCGTTGGGCCTGTTGGGCTTGAGCTGGCAACAGCGTGGTCTCAAGCGCTTGCTGCTCTTGGCCGAGCAGACCACCTCCGACCCGCTGATTGCGCAGATGTACACTGACAGCCGTGGCGCCCAGGCACGGTTGGAGATGTCGATCCTCAGCCAGGAAGCGCGTCTGAAAACCTGCCTGACCCGCTTGCAGGACACTGCCGAGCATTTGAGCGACCAGGCAAAACAGTCCGACACCCTGGCTCACAGCAGCTCCACTGGCCTGGAACGTCAACGCGTCGAAACCGAGCAAGTGGCCACCGCCGTCAATCAGATGGCCGCCACCACGCAGGAAGTCGCCAGCCACGTACAGCGCACCGCCGACGCGACTCAGGAAGCCAATCGCCTGACCGGTCGCGGCCGCGACATCGCCGGGGAAACCCGCGAAGCCATCCAGCGCCTGTCGGTGGTGGTCGGTGAAACCGGCGCGACCGTGACCCAACTGGCCAAGGACAGCGACGAAATCGGCGGTGTGGTCGACGTGATCAAAGGCATCGCCGACCAGACCAACCTGCTGGCGCTGAATGCGGCTATTGAAGCAGCCCGTGCCGGCGAGATGGGCCGTGGTTTTGCGGTGGTGGCTGACGAAGTCCGTCAACTGGCGCAGCGCACCAGCGAATCTACCGGGCAGATTCACGCCCTGATCGCCAAGCTGCAGCAAACCGCCAGCACCGCGGTGCAAACCATGGAAGCCGGGCATCGCCAGGCGGAAGAAGGCGTGGCGCGGGTACTGGAAGCGGATCAGGCGCTGGTGGGGATCAGCGAAGCGGTAGCCAACATCACCGACATGACCACCCAGATTGCTGCGGCGACTGAAGAGCAAAGTGCGGTGGCTGAAGAGATCAGCCGTAACATCAGCAACATCTCGCACCTGGCGGATCAGACGTCGGAACAGGCGCAGCACTCGGCATTGTTAAGTGAAGAGCTGACGAAGACGGCGAATACACAGTATTCGTTGGTGGAGCGGTTCAATCGCTGATTGGCTTGGTGAAGTCAGAAAACCCGGATGGCGAGAGCTTCCGGGTTTTTTATTATCGGTTTAAAAGCTCAAATGCCAAAAGCCCACCATCGCAGGCTACACAACTTTGCGCCACTGCCTACAGCCGCACCGGAATCCGCCGACTTGTCCGCCTCAAGGCCGGACTCTATTGTTTGCTGGCAAAAACTCAATCACTTAAGCTGGTCAGCATGAATACATTTCCTTCGGAGCCTCCGATGGCCACCACCAGAAAGATTGGCAAACCCGACAAAAAGCTCGTTCGCGATGAACTGACTTTTCTTGATGTCCGGCAGGCCGCGCGTGATGGGCAGAAAGCGTTCGATAAATTTGTGATCACTGGCAAGCTACCTATTACAAAGTAGCATTGGATGCCAGCCGTCAAAATTTCTGCGCTTTTTGAACAGATCCACAACTGGCAGAACTTCGCCGCACACTTCTACAACTACAAAGTGTGCGATGAACTGCCAGCCATTTTCGGGCGAGACGAACGACTCGACCTGATTGATATGCACCACATCCATTTGGCCAGCACTCAGGAAACTCAAGCACGTTGGGCAAAAATCGACCGTCAATATTATCGAACGGTTCTGCTTGACGACCCCGGCAATGACTTCTGGCTGATCTATGCCTATGACGCCTTCCGGGATGAGTATCTTTTGCTGACGATCACCGGCCCGGATGCACATAACCGCAGAGAATGGGGTTCATTTCTGCGAACGGTGCATTGTGAAATTGTCGAACCTTGGGTAGTTGGCAAGATTCACTATCCAGATCTGGATGATTAGTCGCCGGGGGACCTTTCAACATTACGCAAGAAATCCAGTTACCTTCTGCGCCGCTGCAACCAAATGCTGTTCATGGGTAAACCCGGAAGCCTTCAGCGGCTTCAAATCATGATCCCCCGCCACCAGCCAGAACACCTGGATGCTCGGCGCCAACTCATAACCTTCGACCGCCTCGCGATTGCCCAGCGCATCCCGCTCACCCTGCACGATCAATGTCGGCGTCTTCAACGAAGACAAATGTTCGACCCGAGGTTTCTCCGGTTTACCCACCGCATAAAACGGATAACCGAGGCACACCAACGCATCCGCCTGCAGCTCATCCGCCAAAAGACTGGCCATCCGCCCGCCCATGGACTTGCCGCCAATGGCCAGACGCCCAGTGACATGGCGTCGCACCTCGGCGTACACCTCACGCCAGCATTCCAACAGTTTCGGCGCCGGATTCGGTGGACGCTTACCCCCGTCAATACGCCGTTGTGCCATGTATGGAAACTCGAAACGCAGCACGTTGATCCCAGATGCAGCAAGGCGTGCAGCCATGTCGTTCATCCAGCCGCTGTCCATTGGCGCACCGGCGCCGTGGGCGAGGATCAGGGTTACCGATGCAGGTCCTGAGGCGGCATTCCACAACCATCCATGATCCCGCACACACTGCGCCCATTGATCCCCGTCAATACTGGCCTTGTGCTCTTTGTCCATGCTTACCTCGCTTTTAGTCTGCCTATAACTCCAGGCGAAGGACGCGCTGCCTTTTTGTTGCAAGCGTGCTCACTTCGGCTGAACCGTGGATGGGGAACCATGAACACTTCTATCAGTACCGCCTACAACTACAAGGTGGTCCGCCAATTCGCCATTATGACGGTGGTGTGGGGCATCGTCGGCATGGGGCTCGGGGTTTTTCTCGCGGCCCAATTGGTCTGGCCTGAACTCAACTTCGATTTGCCGTGGACCAGTTTCGGCCGGTTGCGCCCGCTGCACACCAACGCGGTGATCTTCGCCTTCGGCGGTTGCGCCCTGTTCGCCAGTTCATTCTATTCGGTGCAACGCACCTGCCAGACCCAGCTGTTTGCACCGAAAATCGCCGCGTTCTGCTTCTGGGGCTGGCAATTGGTGATCCTGCTGGCGGCGATCAGCCTGCCCCTGGGCTACACCAGTTCCAAGGAGTACGCCGAGCTGGAATGGCCGATCGACATCCTGATCACCATTGTCTGGGTCGCCTACGCCATCGTGTTCTTCGGCACATTGGCCAAACGCAAGACCAAGCACATCTACGTCGGCAACTGGTTCTTCGGTGCGTTCATCATCACCGTGGCGATTCTGCACATCGTCAACAACGTTGAATTGCCGGTGAGTTTCACCAAGTCGTACTCGGTGTACGCCGGTGCGACCGATGCCATGGTTCAGTGGTGGTACGGCCACAACGCCGTAGGCTTTTTCCTCACCGCCGGTTTCCTCGGGATGATGTATTACTTCGTGCCGAAACAGGCCGAGCGTCCGGTGTATTCCTATCGCTTGTCGATCGTGCACTTCTGGGCCCTGATCACCCTGTACATCTGGGCCGGTCCGCACCACTTGCACTACACCGCGCTGCCGGACTGGGCGCAGTCGCTGGGCATGGTGATGTCGCTGATCCTGCTGGCGCCAAGCTGGGGCGGGATGATCAACGGGATGATGACCCTGTCGGGCGCCTGGCATAAGTTGCGCAGCGACCCGATCCTGCGCTTTCTCGTGGTCTCGCTGGCCTTCTACGGCATGTCGACCTTCGAAGGGCCGATGATGGCGATCAAGACGGTCAACGCCCTCTCCCACTACACCGACTGGACCATCGGCCACGTTCACGCCGGGGCACTCGGTTGGGTAGCGATGATTTCAATCGGCGCGCTGTACCACATGATCCCGAAAATCTTCGGCCGCACGCAGATGCACAGCATCGGCCTGATCAACGCGCACTTCTGGCTCGCCACCATCGGCACCGTGCTGTACATCGCCTCGATGTGGGTCAACGGCATCGCCCAGGGCCTCATGTGGCGCGCAGTCAACGAAGACGGCACGCTGACCTACTCCTTCGTCGAAACCCTGGTGGCCAGCCACCCAGGCTTCGTCGTGCGACTGGTGGGCGGTGCGATCTTCCTCAGCGGCATGTTCCTGATGGCTTACAACACCTGGCGCACCGTGCAGGCCTCGCAGCCTGCCGAAGTCACCGCTGCCGCGCAGATCGCCTGAGGAGTCCGCCATGAAACACGAAACAATCGAGAAAAACGTCGGCCTGCTGATGCTGCTGATGGTCTTGGCCGTGAGCATCGGCGGTCTGACCCAGATCGTCCCGCTGTTCTTCCAGGACGTGACCAATAAACCGGTGGAAGGCATGAAGCCCTACACCGCGCTGCAACTGGAAGGTCGCGACATTTACATCCGCGAAGGCTGCGTCGGTTGCCACTCGCAGATGATCCGGCCATTCCGCGCCGAGACCGAACGTTACGGCCACTACTCGGTGGCCGGTGAAAGCGTCTGGGATCACCCATTCCTCTGGGGCTCGAAACGTACCGGTCCGGACCTGGCCCGGGTCGGCGCGCGCTACTCGGATGACTGGCACCGCGCGCACTTGTACAACCCGCGCAACGTCGTACCCGAATCGAAGATGCCTGCCTACCCATGGCTGGTCACGCAAGCGGTCGACAGCAGCCACACCGAAACCAAGATCCGCACCATGCGCACCCTCGGCGTGCCATACAGCGATGACGACATCAGCGGCGCGGTCGCCAGCCTCAAGGGCAAGACCGAAATGGACGCACTCGTTTCTTACCTGCAAGTGCTCGGCACTGCCATCAAGAGCAAGAGGTGAGCCATGACCATACCCTTCGAAATAGTGACCGTGATAAGCAGTGGAATGATCCGCGGTCTCGGTACGGTCGTCGTGTTCGTGGCCTTCGTCGGCCTGACGCTATGGGTGTTCAACAGCAAGCGCAACCCGGAATTCGCCGAAGCGCGCCTGTTGCCGTTTGCCGATGAGCCACAACCCGATAGCACCCAAGAACCTGAAACAAGGAGTACCCGGCCATGACCACCTTCTGGAGTACGTGGATCTGCGTACTGACCATCGGCAGCCTGATCGGCCTGACCTGGCTGCTGATCGGCACCCGCAAGGGCGAAACCAAGGGCAGCGTCGACCAGACCATGGGCCACAGCTTCGACGGCATCGAGGAGTACGACAATCCGCTGCCGCAGTGGTGGTTCATGCTGTTCGCCGGCACGCTGGTATTCGCCGTGGGCTACCTGATTCTTTATCCGGGCCTGGGCAACTGGAAAGGCATCCTGCCGGGTTACGAGGACGGCTGGACCGGCGTCCACGAATGGGAAAAGGAGATGAACAAGGCAGACGCCAGGTTCGGGCCGATCTTCGCCAAATTCGCCGCCATGCCGGTGCAAGAAGTGGCCAATGACCCGCAAGCGCTGAAAATGGGTGGTCGCCTGTTTGCGTCCAACTGCTCGGTGTGCCACGGCTCGGATGCCAAGGGCGCTTTCGGCTTCCCGAACCTGGCCGACAGCAACTGGCGTTGGGGCGGCGACGCCGAGATGATCAAGACCACAATCATGGGCGGTCGCATGGCGGCCATGCCGGCCTGGGGTGAAATCCTCGGTGAGGCCGGCGTGAAGAACGTGGCCGCGTATGTGCGTCACGAACTGGCCGGCCTGCCACTGCCCGCTGACGACACCGCCGATCTGCACGCTGGACAGCAAGCGTTCAGCACCACGTGCGTAGCCTGTCATGGGGCAACCGGCAAGGGCACTGAAGCCATGGGCGCGCCGAACCTGACGCAACCGGCCGGATTCATCTACGGTACAAGCCTGGCGCAACTGCAACAGACCATCCGCCATGGCCGCCAGGGCCATATGCCGGCGCAGAACGAACTGCTCGGCAACGACAAGGTGCAATTGCTGGCCGCCTACGTTTACAGCCTGTCTCACGGTCTGAACACCGACCGTCTGCAAGCCGAAGACAAACGCGAATAAATCTCGACCGCTCTACTGCCGCATTCTCCCCGGATGCGGCAGTTCCCTGCCTCTTTGCGACCAAGTGTCGCACCCCTCCGTTGGTCCTCCTTTCGGTTCACCTGATTCGGGTCTAAGCTTGCTCCGATGCGAACTGGCATGAGCCGGTTCCAGGTCGACTCAACCCGATGTGTTCGACGAATCTGCTCGATGACAGGCCGCAAAGGCTGGTAGATACCGGCTGTCGTGCCAATTGCCATCGGTCACCCGATCGTTGTGTTTGAACACACCCCGTAACAACTGACCTGACCCCCTCACCTTTTTCGTTCACTGCGACATTTTGTCCGAGGCCGATTTTGTCCTTACGCGGCGCATGGAAAGGCCGCAGAATCAGCTTTTGAAAGCATTGACCCAGGTCATGGCGCGTTGCAATGACCCCCCGCTTTCTACATACTTGCGGCCGATTTTTACTCCTAATAAAACACCCAAACCGTGGAACCTTAGAATGAGCACAGCAATCAGTCCGACTGCTTATAACTATAAGGTAGTCCGCCAGTTCGCCATCATGACGGTGGTCTGGGGGATCCTTGGCATGGGGCTTGGTGTCTTCATCGCCTCACAGCTTGTATGGCCGGAATTGAACTTCGGTCTGCCGTGGACGACTTTTGGACGCTTACGCCCGTTGCACACCAACCTGGTGATTTTCGCCTTCGGTGGTTGTGCTCTGTTTGCCACTTCTTATTACGTCGTGCAGCGAACCTGCCAAACGCGACTGATTTCCGACAGCCTCGCGGCCTTCACCTTCTGGGGTTGGCAAGCGGTCATTGTCGGCGCGATCATTACCTTGCCGTTGGGTTACACCACCACCAAGGAATACGCGGAACTGGAATGGCCCCTGGCTATTCTGCTGGCCATCGTCTGGGTGTCCTACGGTCTGGTGTTCTTCGGCACCATCACCAAGCGCAACACCAAGCATATCTATGTGGGTAACTGGTTCTACGGTGCCTTCATCGTCGTGACGGCGATGCTGCACATCGTCAACCACGCGTCCCTGCCGGTCAGCTTCTTCAAGTCCTACTCGGCCTACGCCGGTGCGACTGACGCGATGATCCAGTGGTGGTACGGCCACAACGCGGTCGGTTTCTTCCTGACCACCGGCTTCCTGGGAATGATGTATTACTTCGTTCCGAAACAGGCCGAGCGTCCGATCTACTCCTATCGCCTGTCGATCGTGCACTTCTGGGCGCTGATCACCCTGTACATCTGGGCCGGTCCGCACCACCTGCACTACACCGCACTGCCGGACTGGGCTCAGTCCCTGGGCATGGCGATGTCGATCATCCTGCTGGCTCCAAGCTGGGGCGGCATGATCAACGGCATGATGACCCTGTCGGGCGCCTGGCATAAGCTGCGCACCGACCCGATCCTGCGCTTCCTGGTTGTGTCGCTGGCCTTCTACGGCATGTCGACCTTTGAAGGCCCGATGATGGCCATCAAGACCGTGAACTCGCTGTCGCACTACACCGACTGGACCATCGGCCACGTACACGCCGGCGCCTTGGGCTGGGTTGCGATGATCTCGATCGGCGCCATCTATCACATGATCCCGAAACTGTTCGGTCGCGCGCAGATGCACAGCATCGGCCTGATCAACGCGCACTTCTGGCTTGCGACCATCGGCACCGTTCTGTACATCGCTTCGATGTGGGTCAACGGCATCACCCAGGGCCTGATGTGGCGTGCAATCAACGACGACGGCACCCTCACCTACTCGTTCGTCGAAGCCCTGCAAGCCAGCCACCCTGGTTTCATCGTTCGCGCCCTGGGCGGTGCGTTCTTTGCCAGCGGCATGCTGTTCATGGCCTACAACGTATGGCGGACCGTACGTGCCTCGAACCCGGCTGAAGCCGAAGCCGCCGCTCAGATTGCTGTAGTTGGAGCTCACTGATGAAGCATGAAGCAGTCGAGAAGAACATTGGCCTGCTGGCCTTTTTCATGGTTATCGCCGTCAGCATCGGCGGCCTGACCCAGATCGTTCCGCTGTTTTTCCAGGACGTCACCAACAAGCCGGTCGAAGGCATGAAGCCGCGCACCGCCCTTGAACTGGAAGGCCGCGACGTGTACATCGCCAACGGTTGTGTCGGCTGCCACTCGCAGATGATCCGCCCGTTCCGTGCTGAAACCGAACGTTACGGCCACTACTCCGTTGCCGGTGAAAGCGTCTGGGACCACCCGTTCCTGTGGGGTTCCAAGCGTACCGGTCCGGACCTGGCCCGTGTCGGCGGTCGTTACTCCGATGACTGGCAGCGTGCGCACTTGTACAACCCGCGCAACGTGGTGCCTGAGTCGAAAATGCCGGCCTACCCGTTCCTCGTGGAAAACAAGCTCGACGGCAAAGACACCGCCAAGAAAATGGAAGTCTTGCGCACGCTCGGCGTCCCTTACACCGACGAAGACATCGCCGGTGCCAAGGATGCTGTGAAGGGCAAAACCGAAATGGACGCGCTGGTGGCCTATCTGCAAGGCCTGGGCACCATCATCAAAAGCAAACGGTGATTTAGATGGATATCGGGATGATTCGTGGCCTGGGCACCGTTGTTGTGATGGTGGCCTTCATCGGTCTGGCGTTATGGGTATTCAGCCCCAAGCGCAAGTCGGAGTTTGAAGACGCGACCTTGCTGCCTTTCGCGGATGATCCCGAAGCCATCAAGCACGTCGAGCAAGCTTCTAGGAGTAACAAAGAATGACTACGTTCTGGAGTCTGTACGTCACAGTCCTCAGTCTCGGCACCATCTTCGCCCTGACCTGGCTGCTGCTGTCCACCCGCAAGGGCCAGCGAGCCGAGCAGACAGAGGAAACGGTTGGCCACTCCTTCGACGGGATCGAGGAGTACGACAACCCACTGCCGAAATGGTGGTTCATGCTGTTCGTGGGCACCATCATCTTCGCCTTGGGCTACCTGGTGCTGTACCCGGGCCTGGGCAACTGGAAAGGCCTGCTGCCAGGTTACAACTACCTGGATAACGAGAAGCAGACCGCGTTCGCCAACGGCCAGACTGGCTGGACCGGCGTTCACGAGTGGGAAAAGGAAATGGCCAAGTCGGACGCCAAGTTCGGTCCGATCTTCGCCAAGTTCGCTTCCATGCCGATTGAAGAAGTCGCCAAGGACCCGCAAGCCCTGAAGATGGGTGGCCGCCTGTTCGCCTCCAACTGCTCGGTCTGCCACGGCTCCGACGCAAAAGGCGCTTATGGCTTCCCGAACCTGACCGACGCCGACTGGCGCTGGGGTGGTGAAGCGGAAACCATCAAGACCACCATCATGGGTGGCCGTCACGCGGTCATGCCAGCGTGGGCTGACGTGATCGGCGAGCAAGGCGTTGCGGACGTTGCTTCGTTCGTGCTGACCAACCTCGATGGCCGCAAGCTGCCGGAAGGCACCAAGGCTGATCCGGTCGCCGGTCAGAAGCTGTTCGCCGCCAATTGCGCGGTATGCCACGGTCCGGAAGGCAAAGGCACCCCAGCGATGGGCGCACCTGACCTGACTCACCCGGCAGCGTTCATCTACGGTTCGAGCTTCGCTCAACTGCAGCAGACCATCCGTTACGGCCGTCAGGGCCAGATGCCTGCGCAAGAACAGCTGCAAGGCAACGACAAGGTTCACCTGCTGGCCGCTTACGTCTACAGCCTCTCTCACGGTGAGAAAGCGCCGGCGGAAGACGCTCAGTAAAGGCACACGCTTGCTGCAACAAAAAAACGGCCCCGTCATTTGACGGGGCCGTTTTCGTTTGGGGCCGGAATGTGGGGATTATCGAACCGCGATGGTTTCGACCTCCTTGCGGCTTGGCCAGTTGTTACCGTTGACCTGATGCACCGTCAGCGTCTTGCGATCCAGCGCAAAACTGGCGATCAGGTAGGTCTGATTGGAAGCGCCGCCACTCAGGAACACCGGAACGTCACCAAAGTAATCCGTCCTGTTCCATCCGGTAAAACGCCCCGGTTCACTATGTAAATGCCCTGCGAACACCGCGGTGACCTCGTAGCGTGCAATCATGGCCTTGAAGCGTTCAATCTGTTCCGGGCTTCCCTTCCAGCGATCAGGTTTGTGCATATTAATTAAAATGATCTGACCCTGATTGCGCGCCTGCAGCAGATCGCGCTCCAGCCAATCCAGCGCATCCGAGATTTCAAAGTTAACCTTATTCAAAGGAAACCCCGAGGAAAAATTCACCGTGTAAGTAGGCTCGTTATTGAGTTGTATCAGGTGAACATCACCCACAGACTTTGAATAAGCAAGACTTCCGTAATAAACTTTTGCACCCCCCTCGCTCCGAGCTGCAAAATCAAACGTATTGACCTTCCCCCAATATTTTCCCCGCAACTCAACAATGCTACCAGCGGCGCAATTATTCTCGGGAAAACTGCAGTCATTAATATTGTTTTCGTAGTCGTGATTACCCAGACCGTAGTCATAAACACCGCCCAGGTACTTCTCCAGAATCGACTGGGTTGTGGAGCGTTCGCTGCCGTGGCCGAAAGCCGTCATATCCCCATTGATCATGACCGGAATATGGCCAGGGTCCTGGCTGTGGTTGCTCCGAAAACTGGCGACATCCGAATACTGGGTTTCAATCAACCAACGAGAACGCTTGTCTCGGTCCGAATCCGACTCCTCCCAACCGTAATCGGAACTTTCGGTCCAGGGGAATTGCGGATCCGAAGTAAATATCAAATGGCGAGGCGAGAAGTCGGTGGGGTTCGCATGGGCAGCCGACGCGGCAACACATAACAACACGACAGTAAGTGGCTTGGTGCACTTAGTCAAAAACATAGAATTCCATTTCCATAACAAGATTAGTTAACAGGCGTGCAACTTACAAGCCTACCAACAACTTATGCCACGCTTTAAATCCATGCAAAGCTCGCAATTAACAACCTATGTTTCTAAAACTATCAAATATTTGAGAAACCCCCAACTAACGAACATAAATTCAACCATTGTTTGCTTGTTGGTGATGCCTCTAAATCGAGCGTGCAATCACCTTCATCGATCTGTGGATCTGTCCTGATGTTCCTGCTCGATACGAGCGTGACTGCTGATTTGCGCCCCCCAGGCTGAGGTAATGACTCGCAACGTGGCGGACGCTCCTTCCAGCCCTGTGCGATTTGATCAACCCGTGCTGATGGACCGGCGCGCCCTGCAAAACCGTCCATAATTCACAAGTCAATTGATTCAAGTCATTACACTGTCAGTTGATTTCCACCAACGTGACCAAAGGTCGCACCCTTGAGCTAGAGCGACAGGCGTATCATTGCGCCACTGCAACACCTCTTTTTGACCGCGGTCGGCATGTACTGACCGAGGCATTTTTCCACTGCCGTGGGATGCAATGATGAGCAATCAGATTCCGGTACACGACGTCACACCGCCAGCCAAAGACGCGAACACCAGCGTCGACCTCTACGCCTCTCGGGAAAAAATCTACACGCGAGCCTTCACCGGCCTGTTCCGCAACCTGCGGATGATGGGCGGTGCCGGGTTGTTTCTGCTGTATTTCGGCACGGTCTGGCTGAACTGGGGCGGCCATCAAGCCGTCTGGTGGAACCTGCCGGAGCGCAAGTTTTTCATCTTCGGGGCGACCTTCTGGCCTCAGGATTTCATCCTGCTTTCCGGGATCCTGATCGTCAGCGCCTTCGGCCTGTTCTTCATTACCGTGTACGCCGGTCGGGTGTGGTGCGGCTATACCTGCCCGCAGAGCGTCTGGACGTGGATTTTCATGTGGTGCGAAAAGGTCACCGAAGGCGACCGCAATCAGCGCATCAAACTCGACAAGGCGCCGATGAGTGCCAACAAATTCCTGCGCAAATTCAGCAAGCACTCGATGTGGCTGCTGATCGGCTTCGTCACCGGCATGACCTTCGTCGGTTACTTCTCGCCCATTCGCGAACTGACGATCGACTTCTTCACCGGCGAAGCCGATGGCTGGTCGTATTTCTGGGTCGGTTTCTTCACCCTCGCCACCTACGGCAACGCCGGCTGGTTGCGTGAGCAGGTGTGCATTTACATGTGCCCGTATGCGCGTTTCCAGAGCGTGATGTTCGACAAGGACACCCTGATCGTTTCCTACGATCCGCGCCGTGGTGAAAGCCGCGGCCCGCGCAAGAAAGGCATCGACTACAAGGCCCAGGGCCTGGGCGACTGCATCGACTGCACCATGTGCGTCCAGGTCTGCCCGACCGGGATCGACATTCGGGACGGTCTGCAGATTGAATGCATCGGCTGCGCGGCGTGCATCGATGCCTGCGACAGCATCATGGACAAGATGGACTACCCCCGCGGGTTGATCAGCTACACCACCGAACACAACCTGTCCGGGCAAAAAACCCATAAACTGCGCCCGCGCCTGATCGGCTATGCCCTGGTGCTGCTGGCCATGATGGGCTTGCTGGCGGGCGCGTTCTTCATGCGTTCGCTGGTGGGTTTCGACGTCAGCAAGGACCGCGTGCTGTACCGCGAGAACGCCGAAGGCCGGATCGAAAACGTCTACAGCCTGAAGATCATGAACAAAGACCAGCACGACCATACCTACGTGCTGGAAGCCTCCGGTTTGCCGGACCTGAAGCTGCAAGGCAAGCGCGAGATCAAAGTCGCCGCCGGGGAGATTTTCAGCCAGCCGGTCGAATTGTCGATCGCACCGGAAAAACTGCCGTCGAGCACCAACGAGGTGAAATTCATCCTCAAGGATGCCGATGACGACAGCGTCCACGTTGAAGCCAAGAGCCGATTCATCGGCCCACAAATTCGTTGAGAGAAGTGATCATGCCCGCAGCAAACGCCGCAAGCCCTTGGTACAAGCATCTTTGGCCATGGATCATCATCGCCATCCTGGCCTGTTCCGTGACCCTGACCTTGTCCATGGTGACCATCGCGGTGAACAACCCGGACAACCTGGTCAACGACAACTACTACGAGGCCGGCAAAGGCATCAACCGCTCCCTTGACCGCGAGCTGCTGGCCCAGACCCTGTTGCTGCGCGCCAGCGTTCATCTGGATGATGTGACCGGCGAAGTCGATTTGCGCCTGAGCGGCAACAGCCAACCGAAAACCCTTGAGCTGAACCTGATCTCGCCGACCCAGCCGGAGAAGGATCGCAAGATCACCCTGGCCCGCAGCGAAACTGAACAGGGCCGCTATATTGGCCAGTTGAGTGACAAGGTTGAAGGCCGTCGTTTCGTCGAATTGCTGGGCACTCAGGACGACCACATCTGGCGCATGTTCGAAGAAGAGCTGGTCAGCCATGACAAGGATCTGCTCTTGGGTGACGAGCCGCTGCAAGGCGCGGAAGACCTGAAGAAGTAATATCCAGCGAATTCGGTCAACTGTGGCGAGGGAGCTTGCTCCCGCTGGGGTGCGAAGCGCCCCTGAAACCAGCAAACCGATTCTTTCAGGCATAGCGAGTTCGCAATAGCGACTGCTTCGCAGCCGAACGGGAGCAAGCTCCCTCGCCACAATGGTTCTCATGGCAACAGACATGACCACGCCAACTCCCTGCTACCACTGCGCCCTGCCCGTCCCGGCCGGCAGCCGCTTCACCGCTGCGGTCCTCGGTGAAACCCGCGAGTTCTGCTGCCCGGGTTGCCAGGCCGTGGCTGAGGCGATTGTGGCCGGTGGGCTGGAAAGCTATTACCAGCATCGCAGCGAGTCATCGGCCAACCCCGAAGCCTTGCCGGTGCAGTTGGTGGATGAGTTGGCGCTCTACGACCGCGCCGACGTGCAAAAGCCTTTCGTGCGCCACGACGGCGAACTCGCCGAAACCACCCTGTTGATGGAAGGCATCAGCTGCGCCGCCTGCGGCTGGTTGATCGAAAAACACCTGCGCGCCTTGCCCGCGGTGGCCGAAGCACGATTGAACCTGTCCAACCATCGCCTTCACGTACGCTGGGCCGACGCGCAATTGCCGTTGAGCCAGGTGCTCAGCGAATTGCGCCACATCGGCTACGCCGCACACCCCTATCAAGCCGACCGCGCCAGCGAACAACTGGCCAGCGAAAACCGCCTGGCCTTGCGCCAACTCGGTGTCGCCGGACTGCTGTGGTTCCAGGCGATGATGGCGACCATGGCCACCTGGCCGGAATTCAATATCGACCTCAGCCCCGAGCTGCACACCATCCTGCGCTGGGTCGCGCTGTTCCTCACCACACCGATCGTGTTCTACAGCTGTGCGCCGTTTTTCAAAGGGGCGATGCGCGATTTGCGCACCCGCCACCTGACCATGGATGTGTCGGTGTCGCTGGCAATCGGCAGTGCCTACATCGCCGGGATCTGGACCTCGATCACCGGCGTCGGCGAGCTGTATTTCGATGCCGTAGGGATGTTCGCGCTGTTCTTGCTGGCCGGGCGTTATCTGGAACGTCGCGCCCGCGAACGCACCGCCGCCGCTACCGCACAGCTTGTAAACCTGTTACCTGCTTCGTGCCTGCGCCTGAGCTCCGACGGCCAGAGCGAGCGGATCCTGCTTAGTGAGTTGCGTGTCGGCGATCAAGTGCTGGTGCACCCGGGCGCTATCCTGCCGGCCGACGGCAAGATCCTCGATGGCCAGTCGAGCATCGACGAATCGCTGCTGACCGGCGAATACCTGCCGCAACCGCGCACCCAGGGCGATGCGGTCACCGCCGGCACCTTGAACGTCGAAGGCGCGTTGACCGTGGAAGTCTTGGCGCTGGGTCAGGACACGCGGCTGTCAGCCATCGTCCGTCTGCTGGACCGCGCTCAGGCCGAGAAGCCGCGACTGGCGGAAATCGCCGACCGCGCCGCGCAATGGTTCCTGTTGCTGTCATTGATCGCGGCAGCGGCGATTGGCCTGTTGTGGTGGGAACTGGATTCGTCACGAGCCTTCTGGATTGTTCTGGCGATGCTGGTTGCGACGTGCCCGTGCGCCTTGTCGCTGGCCACACCGACCGCCCTCACCGCCGCCACCGGCACGCTGCATAAACTCGGTTTACTGCTGACCCGCGGTCATGTGCTGGAAGGTCTGAACCAGATCGACACGGTGATTTTCGACAAGACCGGCACGTTGACCGAAGGTCGATTGGCCTTGCGTTCGATCCGCCCGCTCGGCGCACTCGACAGCGATCAATGCCTGAGTCTCGCCGCCGCGCTGGAAAACCGTTCCGAACACCCGATCGCCCGCGCATTTGGCCGGGCGCCGCTGGCGGCCGAAGAAGTCCTCAGCACGCCGGGGCTGGGCCTCGAAGGTTTGGTCGGCACGCAGCGCCTGCGCATTGGCCAGCCGGGTTTCGTCTGCGAACTCAGTGGCGCCGCCGTGCCGGTGATGCCCGACGAAGCGGGTCAGTGGCTGCTGCTCGGCGACAGCCAAGGGCCACTGGCGTGGTTTGTCCTCGATGACCGTTTGCGCGCCGATGCGCCGGCACTAGTGGAAGCCTGCAAGGCCCGTGGCTGGCGCACATTGCTGCTGTCGGGCGATACCTCGCCAATGGTCGCCAGCGTCGCCGCCGAACTGGGCATCGACGAAGCCCGGGGCGGTTTGCGCCCCGATGACAAATTGCAGGTCCTGCAACAGCTGCACAAGGAAGGCCGCAAGGTGTTGATGCTCGGTGACGGGGTCAATGACGTGCCGGTGCTGGCCGCTGCCGACATCAGCGTGGCGATGGGTTCGGCCACCGATCTAGCGAAAACCAGTGCCGATGCGGTGTTGCTGTCCAACCGTCTCGATGCGCTGGTGCAAGCCTTCAGCCTGGCGCGGCGCACCCGCCGGGTAATCATCGAGAACCTGCTGTGGGCCGGGCTGTACAATGGCCTCATGTTGCCGTTCGCCGCCCTCGGCTGGATCACCCCGGTGTGGGCTGCGGTCGGCATGTCCATCAGTTCGTTGACCGTGGTGCTGAACGCCCTGCGCCTGACTCGCCTGCCGAGCGCGCCTGCCGCCCACACCACGCCAGAAACCCGCCCGCTGCCGGCCTGAGCCGCGCGGGCATGGAGTCCAGATGCCAGCTCTCTACGTGATGATCCCGGCCGCGCTGCTGATCGTGGCCATCGCTATCTTTATCTTCTTCTGGGCGGTCGACAGCGGTCAGTACGACGACCTCGACGGCCCGGCCCACAGCATTCTGTTCGACGACCAGGACCCGAACCACAAGGCCGCGGTCGACGAAGCCAGCGGCCATCCGGCCAAACCGGACGACAAGGCGCCGCCTCATGCTTGAGTTGGCGCCACTGCTGGTGTCTGCGGTGATTCTCGGCCTGCTCGGCGGCGGGCATTGCCTGGGCATGTGCGGCGGCCTGATGGGCGCGTTGACCCTGGCGATTCCCAAGGAGCAACGCAGCCGGCGTTTTCGACTGTTGCTGGCGTACAACCTGGGGCGAATTCTCAGCTATGCGACGGCCGGTCTTCTGATCGGCCTGGCGGGCTGGGCGGTCGCCAACAGTCCGGCGGCCATGTTCATGCGCGTGATTGCCGGATTGCTATTGATCGCCATGGGCCTGTACCTCGCCGGCTGGTGGAGCGGCCTGACCCGCATCGAAAGCCTCGGTCGCGGCCTGTGGCGGCATATCCAGCCGGTTGCCAACAAACTGCTGCCGGTATCGAGCCTGCCCCGCGCGTTGCTGCTGGGCGCACTGTGGGGCTGGCTGCCGTGCGGGTTGGTTTACAGCACGTTGCTGTGGGCGGCGAGCCAGGGCAATGCGCTGGACAGTGCGCTGCTGATGCTCGCGTTCGGGCTCGGCACCTGGCCGGTGCTGCTGGCCACGGGGCTCGCGGCGGAGCGGGTCACGGCGTTGTTGCGCAAACGGTATGTGCGGATGACGGGTGGGTTGCTGGTGATGGTGTTCGGAATCTGGACCTTGCCGGGGCCGCATCAGCATTGGCTCATGGGGCACTAAACCTGTGGCGAGGGAGCTTGCTCCCGTTGGGGCGCGAAGCGGCCCCACCCTTTACCCGAAAAGAGGGGGACTGCTGCGCAGTCCAGCGGGAGCAAGCTCCCTCGCCACAAAACCACCCGCGGCCACCGATGACCGTTGATGCAAATCAAGATGCCCCGCCGCCCCACCCCATAGACTCGCTGACACTGCCAGCCTATCCGGGGGAATGCCCGCATGATGCTCGACGCCATTCGTTGGGACACTGATCTTATCCGCCGTTACGACCTGGCGGGGCCGCGCTACACCTCTTACCCCACCGCCGTGCAATTCGACGGACAGGTCGGCACCTTCGACCTGTTTCACGCCCTGCGCGACAGCCGCAAGGCACTGCGCCCGTTGTCGCTGTACGTGCACGTGCCGTTCTGCGCGAACATTTGCTACTACTGCGCCTGCAACAAAGTCATCACCAAGGACCGTGGCCGCGCCCTGCCCTATTTGCAGCGCCTTGAGCAGGAAATCCAGCTGATCGCCTGCCACCTCGACCCGGCTCAGAAAGTCGAGCAACTGCACTTCGGCGGCGGCACCCCGACTTTTCTCAGCCACGACGAACTGCGCCAGTTGATGGCTCATCTGCGCAAGCACTTCAACCTGCTGGACGACGATTCCGGCGACTACGGCATCGAGATCGACCCGCGTGAAGCCGATTGGTCGACCATGGGCCTGCTCCGCGAACTGGGCTTCAATCGGGTCAGCATTGGCCTGCAAGACCTCGACCCGGCGGTGCAACGGGCGGTCAATCGCCTGCAAAGCCTGGAAGAAACCCGCGCCGTGATCGACGCCGCCCGGACCCTGCAATTTCGTTCGATCAACATCGACCTGATCTACGGCTTGCCGAAGCAGACTCCAGACAACTTCGCCCGCACGGTCGACGAAGTCATCGCGCTGCAACCGGATCGGCTCTCGGTATTCAACTACGCGCACCTGCCGGAACGCTTCATGCCGCAGCGGCGGATCAACAGCAACGAGTTGCCGACGCCGGCGCAGAAGCTGGAAATGCTCCAGCGCACCATCGAACAACTGACCGCTGCCGGTTACCGCTACATCGGCATGGACCACTTCGCCTTGCCCGACGATGAGCTGGCGATTGCCCAGGAAGAATCGACCCTGCAACGTAACTTTCAGGGCTACACCACTCACGGCCATTGCGATTTGATCGGGCTGGGGGTGTCGGCCATCAGTCAGATCGGCGACCTCTACTGCCAGAACAACAGCGATCTGAATCAGTATCAGAACACGCTGGCCTCCGCCCAACTGGCCACCAGCCGTGGTTTGCTGTGCAACGCCGATGACCGCGTGCGACGGGCGGTGATTCAACAGTTGATCTGCACGTTCAACCTGGAGTTCGCGGACATCGAACAGGCCTTCAACATCGATTTTCGCGGTTACTTCGGTGAACTGTGGCCTCAGCTACAGACCATGGCCGATGACGGTTTGATCAGCCTCGACAACGAGCGGATCAGCGTACTGCCCGCCGGTCGCTTGCTGGTGCGTTCGGTGTGCATGGTGTTCGATGCCTATTTGCAACAGCACAATCACCAGCGGTTTTCGCGAGTGATCTAGTCATCAGCTCACTTGCCGGTTAGCAAAATGCTGGCTTTACGACCCTGCGGCAAAATCGCCGCGTGCCTGAATGTCCTCCCGTGAGTTACCCTTACGGCTTATGTGTGTTTTCCCACAAGGATTGAAGAAATGTCCGAGCCAGTAAAACTGCGCGCTCACAGCCAGGCCCATTGCAAGGATTGCAGCCTGGCCCCCCTCTGCTTGCCACTTTCTCTGAATCTGGAAGACATGGAAGCGTTGGACGAAATCGTCAAACGGGGTCGTCCGCTGAAAAAAGGCGAGTTCCTGTTCCGCCAGGGCGACACCTTCGATTCCGTTTATGCAGTTCGCTCTGGGGCTCTCAAGACCTTCAGCCTGAGCGATGGCGGTGAAGAACAGCTCACCGGTTTCCACCTGCCAAGCGAACTGGTCGGCCTGTCGGGCATGGACACTGAGAAGCATCCGGTTTCGGCGCAAGCCCTGGAAACCACGTCGGTGTGCGAAATCCCTTTCGAACGCCTCGACGAACTGGCCCTGCAACTGCCGCAACTGCGCCGTCAGTTGATGCGAGTGATGAGCCGCGAGATTCGTGACGATCAACAAATGATGTTGCTGCTGTCGAAGAAAACCGCCGACGAGCGCATCGCTACATTCCTGGTCAACCTCTCGGCACGCTTTCGCGCGCGGGGTTTCTCGGCCAATCAGTTCCGCCTGAGCATGTCGCGCAACGAAATCGGCAATTACCTGGGCCTGGCGGTGGAAACCGTGTCCAGGGTGTTCACGCGCTTCCAGCAAAACGAACTGATCGCCGCCGAGGGCAAGGAAATCCACATCCTCGACCCGATCCAGCTCTGCGCCTTGGCCGGTGGTTCCCTCGAAGGCTGATTCTGGCGATTGCGGCTGAGCGAAACGGTTCAGCCGCCGTTATACTGCGACGTTTGCAGCCTGCCAGGATTCTTCGACCATGGCCTTTGACGCCTTCGACATCAAATCCCTCATCCGTCCCGTGATCGACTTCCCGAAGCCGGGCGTGATCTTTCGCGACATTACGCCGTTGTTCCAGTCGCCCACGGCCCTGCGCCTGGTGATGGACAGCTTCGCCCATCGTTATGTCGAGGCGGACTTCACGCACATCGGGGCGATGGATGCCCGTGGTTTCCTCATCGGCTCGATCCTGGCCTATCAGTTGAACAAGCCGTTGGTGCTGTTCCGCAAGCAAGGCAAACTGCCGGCCGACGTGTTATCCGAAGGTTATGCGACCGAATACGGTGAAGCCTTTCTCGAAGTACACGCCGACAGCTTGTGCGAAGGCGACTCGGTGGTGATGTTTGATGATTTGATCGCCACCGGCGGCACGCTGATCGCAGCGACGAACCTGAT
Organism: Pseudomonas sp. 31-12; assembly: GCF_003151075.1. Lineage (NCBI taxonomy): Bacteria > Pseudomonadati > Pseudomonadota > Gammaproteobacteria > Pseudomonadales > Pseudomonadaceae > Pseudomonas > Pseudomonas sp. 31-12. The sequence goes on along the minus strand of NZ_CP029482.1, from coordinate 2,288,413 downwards.
CCGGCGCATGGGCGCACGGGTTCATGAAGCGGCGGCGATTATTGATCTGCCCGAGCTGGGTGGGTCGCAACGGCTGAAAGAGATGGGGATTGCGACTTTTTGCCTGACGCAGTTTTCGTTGAGCGAGAAGTAAGCGGCGTTCTCAAGGGCCTCTTCGCGAGCAATCCCGCTCCCACAATTGATCGAGTTGCCCAAACGGACGCGGTCTAATGTGGAAGCGGGCTTGCTCGCGAAAGCGCCATCCTCAACACCGCAGGACTTAAAGCCCCATCTGCTTGCTGATGATTTCGTTCATCACTTCCCGCGTCCCGCCACCGATCGACAGAATCCGGTTATCCCGATACAACCGCTCCACCAGGCTTTCACGCATGTAACCCAAACCACCCAAAATCTGCACCGCATCCGTGGTAATTCGGTCAGCCGTGTCCGTCGCAAAATTCTTCGCCATGGAAATCTCCTTGATCACGCTCTGCCCCGCCGCCATTTTCGCCGCCTGACGGTAAGTGAACTCCCGCGACACCTCCAACGCCGTAGCCATTTCCGCGAGGCGGTGCTTGAGCACCTGGAATTTGCCGATGGGTTTGCCAAAGGCTTCACGCTGACGCGCCCATTTCAGGCTTTCCTCCAGCGCCAACTGCGCCGTCATGTTGGCCATCAACGCCAACGCCAGGCGTTCGCTCTGGAAGTTACCCATGATGCAGGCGAAGCCCATGTTCTCGGCGCCAATCAGATTTCCTACAGGCACCCGGCAATCGTCGAAGAACAATTCGGCGGTATCCGACGCCCACCAGCCCATTTTCTTCAACTGCCGCCCTACGGTGAAACCCGGTGTGCCCTTTTCTATCAGGAGCAGACTGATTCCGCCGAAACCCGGCTCGCCGGTACGCACCGCAACGGTATAGAAATCCGCGCGCACACCGCTGGTGATAAAGGTCTTGTTGCCGCTGACCCGGTAGAAATCACCGTCACGCACAGCACGGGTTTGCAGGTTGGCGACGTCGGAGCCGCCGCTGGGTTCGGTGACCGCCAGCGCGCTGATCTTCTCGCCGGCCAGCACTGGCGGCACGACGCGGTCACGGACTTCGGGACTGGCCCACTTGAGTATCGGCGGCAGGCCGATGTCCAGCGAACCGAGGCCGGCCACCAGACCGCCAGAGCCGCAACGCATCAGTTCTTCGCTGGCCGCGACCTTGGCGAACAGGTCGCCTTCGTGGCTGCCGCCCAAAGATTCGGGATAACCGATCCCCAGGATGCCCGCCGCACCGGCCTTGAGATAGAGCTCGCGGGGAAAGCTTTCAGCTTCTTCCCACTGGTCAATGTCCGGAAGGATCTCGCGTTCGACGAAACGTCTGACGCTGTCACGGACCAATTGGTGGCTGGGATCGAAGTATTCCTGGAAGGCAGGCATCGGCGAACTCCACTGAAGGTTCAGCGAAGTTAACCGAGCGCTTGCTTGGTTTTCAACAGGATTGTGTGAATCAGCTGGACCGAGTCGCACCCTTCGCGAGCAAGCCCGCTCCCACACTGGACTTTCGGCGTATGCGAACCCCCTGTGGGAGCGGGCTTGCTCGCGAAGGCGTCAACCCAAACAACGCACATTACAAAGCGATCGGCTTACGCCCCGCAAACGAATGCGCCAACGTCCCGCCATCCACCAGTTCCAGCTCACCCCCCAACGGCACACCGTGGGCGATACGCGAAGCAACCAGGCCTTTATTACTCAGCAACTGCGCGATGTAATGCGCCGTCGCCTCACCTTCCACCGTCGGGTTGGTCGCCAGGATGACTTCGGTAAAGGTGCCCGCCTCTTCAATCCGCACCAACAGCTGCGGAATGCCAATGGCCTCGGGTCCCAGGCCGTCGAGCGGCGAGAGATGGCCCTTGAGCACAAAATAGCGACCCCGGAACCCGGTCTGCTCCACGGCGTAGACGTCCATCGGACCTTCCACCACGCAGAGCAAGGTGTCGTCACGGCGCGTATCGGCACATTGCGGGCAGAGATCATCTTCGGTCAGCGTGCGACATAACCGGCAATGGCCCACCCCTTCCATGGCCTGGCTGAGTGCCGACGCCAGTCGCGAACCACCGCTGCGATCACGCTCAAGCAGTTGCAGCGCCATGCGCTGGGCGGTTTTCTGACCGACACCCGGCAAAATTCGCAGGGCATCGATCAGTTGGCGAATCAAAGGGCTGAAGCTCATGGGGAAACGTCCGACAAATCAACGAGACGCGGTTTATACCCGCGCCTCTGTATAGCGTCAATTATTCAGTCCTGGGCGACCCGTACCACCAGTTTGCCGAAGTTGCGTCCTTCCAGCAGACCAATGAACGCCTCGGGGGCATTCTCAAGGCCATCGACCACGTCTTCGCGGAACTTGACCTTGCCGTCCCGGACCCACGGCGCCATGGCACTGACGAACTCTGGCTGACGATCACCGTAGTCGTCGAACACGATAAAGCCCTGGATGCGTACGCGCTTGGTCAGCAACGTACGCTGCAACTGCGGCAGGCGATCCGGGCCGGTCGGTGCTTCGTGGGCGTTATAGGACGCGATGAGGCCGCAGAGCGGAATCCGCGCCTTGGCATTGAGCAGCGGCACCACCGCGTCGAACACCTTGCCACCGACGTTCTCGTAGTAGATATCGATGCCCTCGGGGCACGCTTGTGCCAGTTCCTCGGCGAAGTTCGGGCTCTTGTGGTCGACGCAGGCATCGAATCCCAACGTCTCCATCACGTAGCGACATTTTTCCGCTCCGCCCGCCACGCCCACTACGCGCAGGCCTTTGATCTTCGCCACCTGGCCGACCACCGAACCCACCGCACCCGACGCCGCCGCGACCACCAGGGTTTCGCCAGCGTTGGGCTGGCCGATGTCCATCAGGCCCATGTACGCGGTCATGCCCGGCATGCCCAGCACGCCCAAGGCCATGGATGGGCTCGGCAACCCGGACGGCACCGGAATGATGTTGCGGCCATCGCTGATGCTGTGGCTCTGCCAACCGGTGGCGCCCACCACCAGGTCACCTTCGTGGAATTTCGGATTCAGCGAGCGCTCGACGCGGCTGACAGCGCCACCGGTCATCACCTCGCCGATTTCCACCGGTGCGGCGTAGGACGGTGCGTCACTCATGCGACCACGCATGTAGGGATCCAGCGACAGGTATTGCGTTTTGAGCAGGACCTGACCGTCAGCCAGGTCCGGCAGGGCCTCCCGTTCCAGGCGGAAATTCTCTGGCGTCGGTGCGCCTACGGGGCGGGACGCCAGGACGATACGTTGGTTGAGGGTCAATGCGTCTGGCATGTGAGCGTCTCCTGTGATCGATGAATTCGGCGGTATAGGGGAGAAGACCTTTGTGGTGGTGTGGCGTTCGATGTTTCTGCCTTTCATTGTGGCGAGGGAGCTTGCTCCCGCTGCCACAGGGATTAACCTCGCCTGGCAGAAACAAAAATGCCAGGCGCGATGCCTGGCATTTTTTTGTAGCTCATCCGACGCGCTTTGGCGAATCAGAACGGCAGTTTCATACCCGGTGGCAGTTGCATGCCAGCGGTCATGTTGCCCATTTTGTCCTGGCTGTTGGCTTCGATCTTGCGCACGGCGTCGTTGACGGCGGCGGCGAACACGGCCTCCAGCATCTCTTTGTCGTCTTCGCTCAGGCCTTCAACCAGGCTTGGGTCGATGGTCACGCGCTTGACGTCGTGACGACCGGTCATCACCACGGTGACCATATCGCCGCCGGCTTTACCGGTGACTTCGGCGTTGGCCAGTTCTTCCTGCATCTTGGCCATTTTTTCCTGCATCTGCTGTGCCTGCTTCATCAGGCCGGCCATGCCACCTTTCATCATGGGAATCACCTCAAAAGTACTTGGATTAAACAGCGCCCGGCCCTAAGGGCCTAGCGCCTTCAGTTATTAGCCCTGACTGACCAGGGCTTCGACAGGTTCAATAGTATCGTTGCGGACCACCGCACCGAACTGCTGCATCATTTGCTGGATGAACGGATCACCGTGGATCGACTCCTCGGCCTCGCGCTGACGGTTCGCACGACGACGGGACGCGGCCTGGGCCGGGGTTTCCTGCTCAGGCTTGATCAGCTCCATGGTCAGGGTCAGCGTACGCCCGTGAAACTGGTTCAACGCATCGTTGAGACGGCGTTGCTGGGTGGCATTGAACAAGGCGCTGTGAGCCGGGTCCAGATGCATCAGCCAATTGTCGCCATCGACGGCGATCAGGGTGCAGTTGGCGGCGATGCTGCCGGTCATGCCGGAGATCGGCAGTTTCGGGAACAGCTCCAGCCATTGCAGCGCCAGACCGGTGGCGGGCATGGCGGCCGGCTCAGGCTCGGCTTCCGGCGCGGGTTCAGCGGTGTGTTCGCTGGCCAGTTCATCAAGGTAACTGTAGGCCGAATCCATGTCCGGCTCGATGTAGTCTTCGTCCAGCGGCGGCTCGTCATCCAGGTCCACGCCCGGGGTGGCGGCATCGACTTCGGCCACCGACGGCTCCGGGATCGGCGCAGCGGCCCACTCCGGCGCGTCCGGCACCACGCTGTCAGGCGTCGGCAACGGCATGGGCGGCAGATCGGGTTGTTCGCTGGCGGTTTCCAGGACCGGCTCGACGGCGGGTTGCTGGACGGGTTCGGGCTCAACCGGGTCATTCCACGGCAAGTCGACCACCGCTTCAACCGCGACAGGCTCGACCACGTGCTCGGTCACGACAACGGGCGCAACCGGCTCAGGCGCTGGAGCAGCAACCGCCGCAGCAACGGGTTCAGGCGCGGGCACAACGGGTGCAACTGCCGCAGCGACTACTGGCGCCACAACCGGCGCGGCAGCCACTGAATTTGCGGAATCAACTGTGGCCTGGCTGATCCCCACTGGCTTTAGCGGTTGCCTCGGGGCGTCGGCCGTGTCCGCCGGTCGGAACGCGAGCATTCGCAGCAGGACCATCTCGAAGCCACCACGCGGGTCCGGCGCCAGCGGCAAATCGCGCCGACCGATCAGGCCCATCTGGTAATAAAACTGCACGTCTTCGGCCGGCAAGGCTTGAGCCAGGGCCAGCACCCGATCGCGGTCGCCGTGACCGTTGTCGACGCCTTCAGGCAAGGCCTGGGCGATAGCGACACGGTGCAGCACGTTGAGAATTTCCGAAAGCACGCCGTTCCAGTCCGGGCCTTGTTCGGCCAAGTGACGAACGGCTTCGAGCAAGGCTTTGGCGTCGCCTTCGATCAGCGAATGCAGAACGTCGTAGACCTGACCGTGATCAAGCGTGCCGAGCATGGCCCGCACGTCGGCGGCCATGACCTTGCCTTCACCGAAGGCGATGGCCTGGTCAGTCAGGCTCATGGCGTCACGCATAGAGCCGTCGGCGGCGCGGCCCAGCAACCACAGCGCGTCGTCTTCGAACGGTACGTTCTCGACACCCAGCACGTGGGTCAAATGCTCGACCACGCGCTCCGGGGTCATGTTCTTCAGGGAGAACTGCAGGCACCGCGACAGAATGGTTGCAGGAAGTTTCTGCGGGTCAGTCGTCGCCAGGATGAACTTGACGTAGGGCGGCGGCTCTTCAAGGGTTTTCAACAGCGCATTGAAGGAATGGCTGGAGAGCATGTGCACTTCGTCGATCAGGTAGACCTTGAAGCGCCCGCGGCTCGGCGCGTACTGCACGTTGTCGAGCAGTTCGCGGGTGTCCTCGACCTTGGTCCGGCTCGCGGCGTCGATCTCGATCAGGTCGACGAAGCGCCCTTCATCGATTTCACGGCATACCGAGCACTCGCCGCAAGGCGTCGAAGTGATACCTGTTTCACAGTTCAGGCATTTGGCGATGATGCGCGCGATGGTGGTCTTGCCGACCCCGCGTGTACCGGTGAACAGGTAGGCGTGGTGCAGCCGCTGGCTGTCCAAGGCATTGATCAGAGCCTTGAGCACATGGGTCTGGCCGACCATTTCGCGGAACGAGCGCGGACGCCATTTACGTGCAAGAACCTGATAACTCATCGAAAACCGTCGCAACGAAGGAACACAAGCGGCTAATGCTAGCGGAGCAAGGCCAAAATTGCATCCGGTGCGCTCGTCTAATCTGGCTAAGATGCACTTTGGGGGGCTTTTATCGGCTCAGGTTTGTGAAGTGCCGGAGCGTTTATGCGTTTTGCCTTGGGGGCACTGCTGTGGATAAGTCTGAGCGTCGCCGCCGCCGAAGCGCCGCTGCGTTTCGTGGTCCCCGACAGTTGGGCGATGCCGATGGTGCAACTGGAACGCGGGCGTGTGACCCAGGGCATCCTGTTTGACGTGATGCTCAGTCTTGCGACCCAAGTCGGCGTTCCGGCCGAGTTCCATGTGCTGCCGCGGGCGCGGGTGCAAGGCGCCATGGAGCACGGTGAGGTCGATGTCCGCTGCTATGCCGCGCAGTCCTGGCTGCCGAATCAGTCCGGCGACTATATCTGGAGCATTCCGCTCTGGTTTCAGCGCGACATGCTGATCAGCCGGCAAGATCCGCTGCCTTCGGTAGTGCCTGCGAACCTGTCGCGACAAGCCGTCGGCACCGTACTCGGCTACAGCTACCCAACGTTGCAACCGCTGTTCGATACCGACCGACTGCACCGTGAAGACGCGCGCAACCAGGAACAGGTGCTGGAAAAACTCCACGCCGGGCGCTATCGCTATGCCGTGAGCAATCAATGGACGCTGGACTGGTTCAATCAACGCCTGTTACCCGACAAGCAACTCAAAGGCGTGGCGGTGCTGCAGGAACAGAGTGTCGGTTGCTACATGCGCAACGACCCCAAGGTGCCGGTGCAACGTATATTGCGCACGTTGCTGCGGATGAAAATGTCGGGGGAGATTGATGACATTATCCGGCTTTATATAGGTTCGGCGCCTGGTGCGCCTTAGCGATCTTTCTAATCAACTCGGGCCCGCTCCCACATGAGTCCAGTGGTGATCTCAAGACTTCAGCCAACCTGATCCATCGCTTGCCATTGCGGCGGCGCGACAAACCCGGCGACCCACGCCGGCACGTCGGCGGGCGGCATTGGCCGGGCGATGAAATAACCTTGAGCCACTTCACACCCCAGTCGCAACAGCAACTCCCCGTGCTCGATACTTTGCAGCCCTTCGGCAATCACCTGCCGGCCAAACGCGCGGGCCAGTCCGATCACTGCCGTAGTCAGCGCCAGGTCATCGCGATCATCCAGAATGTCGCGCACAAAGGATTTATCGATCTTGATGGTTTGGGTGCGCAAACGCTTGAGGTAGCTCAGCGATGAATAGCCGGTGCCGAAGTCGCCCAGCGAAAACTGCACCCCCAGCTCCTGACAGGCCTGTAGACAGGCGCTGACGTGCTGGATATTTTCGATCGCCACCGACTCGACGATTTCCAGGTCGAGCATCTGCGGCGCAACCTCGGCATGCCGGGCGAGAACTTGCCGGAGCCGATCGACGAAATCCGCGCGCTGAAAATGCCGTGCCGCGATGTTGATGCTGATCGGCCAGCCCTGCCCCGCCTGCTGCCAGCGGTGCAACTGCGTCAGCACCTGATCCATCACCCATTCACCGATGTCGACGATCAAGTCGGTCTCTTCCACCAGCGGCAAGAAATCCCGGGCCGGCACCATGCCGTTCTGCGGATGTTCCCAGTGCAACAACGCCTCGAAGCCGACCACCACGCCAAGACGCATGTTGACCTTGGGCTGGAAATGCAGACGCAACTCATCGGCGGCCAGCGCCTGGCGCACGCGCTCGACCGTCTGGTGAGTGGCCTTGACCTCCTGATCCCGGGACACATCGAATAGATGGAAGCGGTTGCGCCCGCGCTGCTTGGCCACGTACATGGCCTGATCGGCGTGACGCAGCAGGGTTTCGGCGTCTTCATTGTCGAAGGGAAACAGCGTGACGCCAATGCTGGCGAACACATTGATGTCTTTGCCGTGCAAGGTGTACGGCGCCGAGATCGCCCCCAGCACCCGGTTCAGCGCCGCGCGCAATTCCGGCAGATCCCGCACGTAACGCAACACCAGCACGAACTCGTCACCGGCCAGCCGCGCCACCACATCTTCGCCGCGCACGATCTGGCGCAAGCGCTTGGCCACTTCCACCAACAATTGATCGCCACTGGCGTGCCCGTAACCGTCGTTGACCGCCTTGAACCCGTCAAGGTCGAGCATGCACACGGCGAGCGGAATGTTTTCCTGCCGGGAAAACTCCAGCGCCTGATCCAGAAGATCCGAGAGGAATGCGCGATTGGGCAGCCCGGTCAGCACGTCATGGCCGACCCGCCATTGCAGGGAATGCAACAACTGGCGTTTTTCGCTGATGTCGAAACGAATCGACAGGTATCGATCAACCCGTCCGGTGGCGTCATCGAGGACCGGCACCATGGTGCTTTCCACCCAGTACAGGCTGCCGTCCTTGGCGCGATTGCAGATATCGCCTTTCCAGACTTCGCCCAGCGCGATGGTGCGCCACATGCCGGCGAAGAACTCCGCGGTGTGCACGCCGGAATTGAGGAGACGATGATTCTGCCCGAGCAACTCGTCGCGGCTATAGCCGGACACCGCGCAGAACTGATCATTGACGTGGGTGATCCGGCCGCTCAGGTCGGTCTCGGAAAAAATGGCGGCGGCATCCACGGCCCTGCGGTACTTCTCATCCATGAATCAGGCTCGCTGTCGCTAGCGGTGGGACTGCGCAAACACGTTTTCACTCCATGGCCCGCATTTGATGAACTCGCAGAACCGAAGATCAGCTAGTCTCAAAAACCTCGTGCAAGGCTCGCAAAGGAGCGCAATGCTGGCGGTTTCGCATCGCCCATTTTCGGGAAACAGGTCACCAATCACCCCTTATTGGCGGCGATTCTACGAAACGCATCACATTTTGCAAAGCAAGGTGATGGATCATGCAGTTGTCTAATGCAAAAATCTATCGTTAAGTTCTTGATTCTAAATGGGAATTGAGCGATGCAAATTTCAAGTTTGGGTCCAGCCATCCGACGCTACCGCAAGGTCGCGGGGCTTACTCAGGCTGAACTCGGCGAAAAAACCGGTTTTGACCCTAAAACCATCAGCCGCTTTGAAACCGGAACCTATACCCCCAGCGTTGAAGCCTTGTTCCTGCTTGCCGACGTGCTGGACGTCAAGCTGAAAGCCTTTTTCGCGGATTTAGGCGATGAAGAGGAACAGCGGGCATATCTGTTCGGTGTCATCCACAAAGCCACCCCGAAGGATCTGGGAAAGCTGATCGCAGCGGTTGACCAGGCCTTGTCCAAGCCTTAGTGGCGGAAATGAAAAAGGAGGCCGACGTGTCTGATACGACACGTCGGCCTCCTTTTTTACGTTAATTCGGTAAATCGGAAACGACAAAAAACCGCCTGGAACAAGCGCCATGGCAGCACAACAAAAGTCTTTTTGATAGATAACGCGAGAGAGGACTCGCGGTGCGTTATGGAGGCAACCCCACCAGCCACACCCCGGCACACAATGTTCCCGCTGTGGCTGCTTCCTTCCGGATCTGACCAGGTTCACGGGTAATCGTTGCGGGGCCATGTATTACGGGGGGTTCAGGCTGTTAAGGTCGCTTCAAATCATCCGTTCCAGGACCCAGCACGGACTGTCAGCACTCGGGGTGTAGCCAGCATTGTCACACTTTGCTGTAACACATGGGTGTCACACATATGGCCTACCTGATCCGACGCGGAGCCTTCTATTACCTGAACCTCCGACTACCCAAGCACCTTTTCCCACGCTGTAACACTTTGCGTTTGAGCTTGAATATTAGGCACCGTCAGAGCGCCCTATTTCTGGCGACTTCCCTCGCCCAGCAGGTGCATAGACACCTATCCGAACACCCTCTGGAAGACCTCCTGACGTTGCGTAGGCTTTGCACTGAATGGCGAGATGCATGCCCTGCCCCATCCTCCTGGCATCGATCACACCAGCCCATAGCCAAGCCAGCAAAATTAGTCACTGATGGTCCCGCTCTGTCTACCCTGTCGAAGATCTATATAGAAGAAGGCAAACGCGGTGGTACATGGCGGACGGTCAGCACCTTCGAGGTGGAACGTTCCCTACGTGATCTGTTCGAGCTGATGGGTGACATGCCAGTCGAAGCCTTCGACGCTCAGCAAGCCAGACTGCTGAAAGAACGGTTGAGTCGATGCCCGCAGTACTTCGGTCTACGCCCCGAATATGAAGGCAAGACTCTTATTCAGGTGGTGGAGTCTGGCGCCACTTACAAGACCATCACCGCCGTCACCGTGAACAATCGCTTACGCAAGCTTTCTGCCTTCCTGAGCTGGTGCAAGGCAAACGGGTACATCGCGGACAACCCACTGGTGGGCATGAAAGTAATGACGGGATCGGCCAAGGAGGCGCGGTCATCTTTTGATCGACACGATCTGACGACGCTGCTGGATTCGGCTGCACTCAGGGTACAAGCCCGCAAACACCCTTGGCGTTACTGGTTGCCGTTCCTTGGGCGAGCCACTGGCGCCCGACTGGAAGAGCTCTGCCAATTGCGTGTGGATGATTTTATCGAACAACAGGGCGTCCAGTGCATCCGTATCGATGACAGCAGGGAAGGCCAGAACCTGAAGAACTCCAGCAGCCGTCGAATTCTCCCGTTGCACCCGGCACTGATCGACCTGGGGTTGTTGCAGCACGTTGAATCGGTGAGGAGTACTGGTGCGGATCGCCTGTTCCCTGAACTGGAAACGGTTCGGGGGAAGCTGGGCCATGCGCCGTCGAAATGGTTCGGGCGTTACAAGGTGAAACGCGGGATCACCGACCCCAAGAAAACATTCCACAGCTTTCGACATACTCTGATCGATGATCTTCGGGATTCCGGAGTCCAGGACTCTCTAATCAAGCGAATAGCAGGACACGAGCACGGTGCAGTGACGTTCAGCATCTACGGCAGTCGCAACCCATTGAAGGCAATGGCGGACGCACTGCGACACATCGAACTTGCACCTCAAGCCCAAGCAACAGATCTAGGCTATACAAACCAAACCTCCATGCGTATGGAGACCAGCGATGAATGACATCCGCTTGCTGGCTGACATGATCGCCCGGCTTGAAAAACTAATAGGCCCTAGCCGTTACTGTTAACGAGATTGCTTTGAGGATCGAAAAGAAGGGTTCGCTTGTCGTTGCAGACATAACCTCGACAGCCAGCCAGACAGGTTGGAATCGCCACAGGGGTTAGCGATTGGATCACCGGTCACGCGTACTCAAACTAGGGTGACCGTTATTGAATGAATCCCTTGTCCAGGATGGCAGAGGAAATACAGAAGCTTTCCAGCATTACAAAAGCCGCCGGACTGATACCCAGCAAATAAAAAAGGGGTGCCTGCGAAAGTTCTACAACCCTACGAAGGCACCCCAAACAATTATATCAAATTAAAAACATAGAACTAATACCACCCCACAATACCAACAAAACAACCACCATAACGATTCAATCAAATTACTACTTGGCACGAACAACCACACGTTAGTTATCATGCCTTACCCCATCCTTACCGAGCGTAAAAATACCCATCGAAACTGTTTAGAATCGCTTCGCCGTGCGGTATATTAGCGTCAATCCAAACGCACTTCCCAGTTGAAAAGCGATGAACAGTCATCGCTATCAGCCGGGGATAATTCATCCTAAAAAAGGTATATACCCTAATGACCAAAAAAATTATTTACACTGCCATTGCCGCACCCGGTGCAGGGAAGACGCAGGCCGTAGTCAATAAAATCCCAGACTATATTAATAATGGATTCAAAGTAGTCATGGCACTTCCAACGTTAAAATTAAACGACGACATCTTGAAAACAATGAAAAAAGCAAATCTAACCCCCCTGATCATTAACAGTGACCAGGATGAAATCAAACACAATAAAACATCAGTAACAAGGGTCTTGGCCCAAGTTCTTAGGAGCAAGGCTCATCCGTTGATTATCGTCACACACGATGCTTTGAGGCGCACCGACCCGATTCTTCTCAAAGGTTACATCCTGATAATCGATGAAATCCCTGAGTTCATGGATATCAATCATTTCACCTTGAAATCCAAAGAAGCAGAAACAATCTTTGCAACCACCGAAGCTTTTAATAATCAACTACGAATCAAGGATGGTCTGCTTACCGAAATAACGGCTCGGGTAAAAACGTACAAATCGTCAATGTCGAATAAGGATAACGCGTCTACATTATCGGCCATTGAACACAAGATTTATGACACAATCTTGACCGGAAATATCGTGCTCGTTGAAACGGAAAAAGGCGGAATTATCAACTTCCACACTATTGTCGAAAAATCCGTGTTTGCTCAGATTGATCGGGCAAGGGAAACCCATATCTTGGCTGCAAATATTGATGGAGGACTGTTTGACCTTTTTGCAAAGAAACTGGGATACAAATACACACGTTCGAAGTTGACCCCCGAACCATCCAAGTACAACTGCCCCATATATATTTATCCAATGTTAAATGGTAGCTGGTCGAAATCAAAAGTATTAGCAAATGAAGAAGGAAACCTGGGATACACTCATGACGGGCAGAATAATCAAATCATTGATCGGGTATTTGAAACAGCAATTCAGCATTCGCCCAATGAAAATTTCTTGGTCATTCAGAACTCGTGGTCTAAATTCAGCGAAAAATATCAACCACAGGCTCAAAAAGCGAATACTAAAATTAAATTTGTCCCGATGGATTGTCGCGGATTGAACTGCTATCAGGACAGTACCGCTGCCTTACTGTTGTTTTCCGGAAAACCAAGCCCAAACGATACAACCTGTCTAAAGGTTGTAGGTGACAGGTACGACATTAATTTAACTGAGCTAATTAAAGCTTGGATCGTTAAAAACAAGCATGAGGCAAGCTTGCAAGCTGTCACCCGCACCGCAATTCGGACTTGGGGAAACACCAAGCCGGTGTATTTCTACGTGCAGGATGCAGAAGTCGCGAACTACTTCAAGCAAACGTATATGACGGACGCGATTATTGATCATCGTTTGGCGTTGACCATTTCTGCGCAACCAGACGGCAGGTCTAAAACCCCACCCGATGAAAAAACCAAAGCCATTAATTTCATCAAACATGGGTTCAATAACGGATTTAAACAGGCCGACATCAATAAAGCTGTGATGGAGCTTTGGAAGGTAGCCGAGAGAACTGCCCGTACGTGGACAAAGAGCGTACGCGAAAGCTTACCAGTCAAGCCTGTCGAAGGCCTGGAACAGTTCTTCGTATAATACTGATTCCGCCCGGTGAAAGCTGGGCGGCTAGCCTGCATAAAAACGGCCGCAACCCTAAGAATACTTCTTAGAGATATGGCCGCCTTTTAAAGTTCTCAAGCATGGTCTAGAACCCAAACAGCTATTTTAAACACAGATCAAACCAGAAGGCACGAAGTGCATTCTACGCGAAGCGTGTATCTGGAACGACTTGAACACAATAGTAGTTCTAGATTTAAAAACCGCTGTAACCAGCCCTCAGCCTTCGGCTTCGGCTTCGGCTTCGGCTTCGGCTTCGGCTTCGGCTTCGGTTTTAAACCACCATCAACCGTCCTAAAAGCAATTAAATCATTTAGAAAACCAAAGGCAATATCGGTTTTTATTGATTTTGATCACCCGTACCGGGTGCACTCGCAAGCTCGTGCAATCAAAGTTAACAGACCATAACCCTAGCGATCATCTATGATGTTTTAAAAGCCTAGACTTTTAACAAACACATCCGTTCCTATTGCCTACGGCGCTACCTCGGATTAACCAGGAGTTCTACATCAAACGCTATGCAGTTTGACTAAAATCACAACCGGTATAGAACAGCACAAAATATTAATGTAAAAGCATTTTTTGTTGTTTTTTTGCCACGACCTTCGCTGACAACAGCCTAAAAACCTAAGGACAAGTGACAGAACCATTGTACCAATTCATCAAAATACGCCATTTAGAGGCATTTCTTTACACAATAGTATGATAGAACGAACAGACGACATAGCACTGGCCTTATGTGCCTTTTTATATTTTAAAGCTGAGTCATTCCATCCTATGACCTAATAAAATAGGGGTATCCTAGAGGACACAATACAACAGATCAAATAACCTTCAGAAATAAACGCGTATGAAAAAAGCCCCAGAAAACGGGGCTTACACCCTCAACTTTTATCCCGCCTTAAACCGAACCAAATTTATACATAATGAGAAGCGATGACATCAAAGCACTGTTGACGCAACTCATCCCGGCCAACAGCGTGGTGTGCCCTCCGATGTGCATCCGCCGACAAGGCTATGACGTTTTCAACTGTATCTGGACCACCTTCAGAAAGTGGAACGATGTGATGGGTTTCAAGATAAACACCACCATTCGCCATTTGGAATCCCGGCACAGACGTCAATTCGCATAGACCTTTTGACCTTGCCAGTACGAGCGCTCGGACCCTTGGGTCACGATACTTCTGCTCGCCTTTGTAGGTGTAAGCCAAGGGGCGCATATCCGCATGAAACTGGTCCACAATAATTTTTCCATCATCAACATCGCCGGTTTCGGCTGCACTGTCGACCATATCGGCAGAGTCAGTCCCATCCCCTACACTCAATCGACGGTTATCCCCACGTACTAGAACAAAGGCACCGGTGTCATCGTCAAAGCTTTCTACTCGCCAAGACTCATCGTCCAAATAGCGGCCAACAGCACGATCATTGTCAGCATCAATATCGTCTGGTTCTCGGACAGGCCCCGACACGATTACCACCCGTACCGACGTCGAGTTCATATGGGCAAGCTGGACCGTCGAGCTGAAATGCTGTGCACGATTGATGCGCGGATCTTTGATCGTTCGGCTTCTGTTTTTTGGGTCTTTTTCAAGCTGTCGGATCAGCGTGTCTGCATACGCCCTCAGATTCCCAACGAAACAAACACGTCCTTGGCTGTCCAGGTCTATTTCTTCGAACCAAACGCACAACAGCAATATGCGTCCATCGATGCTTCGGAAAGACCATTCATAACAGTACCCTCCATTTGATTGAGGTAGCGTGACTGGCTGGCCATCTTTTTTCCTGAAACCCCACGCTCGGACGTCAATACCCGCGCTTTGCACGCAATCTATGATCATCCACTTGCCGGTCGGCCTTAAATCTTCCAATGCAATGCCCATTGCTCACTCCTCAGCAATTCCATACGTGATTGGCACAATGATAACAACGCATCACCAAACGACCGTTAAACGATACCAATCTGACGGACGGCATGAGGCATCATAAATATAGGGTTTGTCGGTTGTTGATACCTTGATACACTGATACCACGTTAAACGATACCGGAGCAAATATTATGCCACGCACTTTCCTATACTGCCGAGTCAGCACCTCCAACCAGTTCACTGAAAACCAAGTCCAGGAAGTGAAAGCGGCTGGCTTCGATGTACAGTCCAGTCGTGTAGTGGAGGAAACGGTGTCGGGCAGTGTTGCTGCAAAGGAACGTGCAGGCTTCCAGAAGCTGTTAGAACGTATGGAATCGGGTGACGTGCTGATCGTTACCAAGCTTGACCGATTGGGGCGTAACGCAATGGATGTGCGCCAGACTGTAGAGCATCTAGCTTCGACTGGAATCCGTGTTCACTGCTTAGCCCTTGGTGGCGTAGACCTTACCTCCCCAGCAGGCAAGATGACCATGCAAGTGCTCGGGGCTGTGGCTGAGTTCGAACGTGACTTGCTGATCGAACGTACCCAACAAGGATTGATCCGTGCAAAGGCTGAAGGCAAGAAGCTGGGTAGACCTGAAGCCATTACCACCACAGCATCAGTGCAACGACTCAAGTTACAGGACATGACTCAGACTCAGGTAGCGGTGGAGCTGGGTATTGGCATTGCTACTGTCAAACGTCATTGGAACAAAGCCTGAGACGCGATCAGTGCCCACTTGTGTTTAGCACAACTAACTTCATGATGTTCTGCCGCCCCTTTGGGGATATACCCCCGGGGTGGAAACTAATACCACCCTAGAAGTGAGCTAAACCCGCCGAGGAACTATCAACACAGCTCAAATCGAACAGGATTGAAGGGATATTGACTACACTCCCACACCCACTGCCTACAAGATCGAACAAGCTCTAGCTTGTCAACCGGATTAGGTATAAAACACACGTCCAAAAAATCGCCCAATTGCTGAACTATCGCCAAATAATAAGAATCACCATTTTGCCTAGCAACCGCCTCTTCATTACTTGTCAATGTAAATGGTTGCGACGGTGACGCTATCAACTTGACCTCAACAAAAATCTTTCTCCCCTCCTTATCGACACACTCAATATCATAGCCAAGATTCTGTCTACTTACATCATTAGCAATCCATCCTTGTGCAATGAATATATTCTTAACTTGCTCTTCCGCCCCTCTCCACTTCTTCAGGCTCAAGGAAGTTACCTGATTTAAAACAGAATCAACCGACCAATCTGAGCTCTTTTGAAGCACAGTATCTAAAGAGTCAGTTTTCTTACCAACAGAAGGAATGACTCTTGAAGCAACACCCTGATTTGTAAGGGCACTCACCAGACGTAAAATCCCTCCAGCTCCAGCGGTTTTTTCAACTACCATATCAATGAAAGCCTCATCCAAGACTGACTCACATTCATCAATCTGAGCTATGGAAAGCTTCTTATTTCCAGACACCCAAACGGGCCAAGACACATCTATATCACTAATACTTATTTGCTTGGTATCAGCCAACCTAACTAACTCAGACACAATCTCAGAACACCCGCTCTGCGAAATATCTTGACTTACGAATGACCTAGATATGTCATTAACGCCGACGTCCTTGGCGCCAAGATATCGCATTAAAGCAGACGCACCCTCAACACCTTCGATAGATCGAGGCATAGGTTCAAGCCCGCTCAACTTAGTCAATAACTCGAAGTCTATGGAGTTAAGCCACGACGGACGCAGCACAAACATATCCAACCTACATACTTCTTGGAGTTTCCTAAATAGCTCTGACTTAAATGACCTTTTCTGGTATTTATGCATTCTAGGGTCATCAAGAGGAAGAAGTGCCTTTAGCATTCCGATTGAGTCAGGCATTGGCTTATCTAAAATAATATCATTCACCAAACCAGCTAATATCGCAGCTAAATCCGAAATTCCTTGATCTGTCCTATCATCAAAAACAATCCTAGTCCTTGAAGGGTCTGTACTAATATCACTATTGAGCTTAACGCCAAGACCAGTAGACTCATTAGTCGGCAGAAAGGCATGAACTACCGCGTCATTTTCAGGAAGCCTCTCAATCACCTCGCTAACGGAGTCTTGATAAAAGGCAACCGCCCCTCCTTGACTACCAACAACAATCCAATTAGATACCGCACGCTCTGAACTGATCTGCACCAGTCGCACCGCTCCGTCCCATTCCTCCCTACCGACCACGTAGGATTCCACAGCCCCTGCAACAAGACTTAACTTCTGAATATTCCTTAGAAACAACAGAGACGTAGCATCAAAATTCAAAAATTCATTATCTATCGCACTTGCAGTAAAGTCACCAAACACAAAAAAAGTCACATAGCCTTGTTTTCGAAGCATCTCAACTTCAGGCATAATTGCCTGGCGGGTTGCACCATCCAACTCATGCGGTATTCGTATAAGCGGAACTCGACTAGCTTGAGGAACCGCCCTAGCTGTCAAATCTCTAGAGAAAGTAGCCTCCAGCCCACCGCTAATAATATGAACCACCTCAGCTAAGCCAACTACCGACTTAAACCCTATTCCTCGATAGCCAATACTGCTCCCACGAGACTTTGTAGATGACGCGCTCCTACAAATAGACTCAAAATCATTTACTGTGAATGGATTTCCATTATTTGCAACTATCAAATATCCATAAATCTTCTTTACAAGAAAGCTCGTAGCCTTTGCATCATCAGCATTCTGAAGTAACTCTATAAACGATCGAGAGTCATAGCTTTCAGCCACATACTTCTCTAGACCTGCCAAATCAGAAAGCAGATGAGGGGAACGCTGTGCTTCTTCCAGCAAAGGCAAGCGAACTTCCTGTAACATTATAATCACCCTTTCTTCGGATAAATTCTGATTTTGGAAATATTTTTAACAGAAATATTCAGTGACTCACTAAAAGCCTCAAATCCAAAAAATGATTCACTATCATAATAACTAGTATCCGTACCAATCACCCTATCCGACTGATCGTAAACCGCGATAACTACGTTTACGTCATCCGTCAGCTCTGCACCACTAGAAGCATGTATCTCTCCGTGAACCTGTAGTGAAATATAGTCATCATCATCAGCATCCAAGAAGGCGGACATCCCCTGGAATCTCACTCCAACTCGCTCTTCAAAAGCCTCAACCCGCTCAATCTTTGATGTCAAATCGACTTTTGCCACAAGCCTTGCTCCTATGCACTTCTAGTTGAACAACACAATTTAAAAAAATTCTATATTCAGCATCGCATTCAAACAAAAGAATCTACAGATACAGTATAGATATTAGTCCAACTACCTAGGACCAATCGATCTATTTTAGGTAGAATCAACGCTACCTGCTTCATATCCAGCAGCGAGGCAGGTCATGCTGGGGCTGCATTTTCAGATCGGCTACACATTTCGAACAAGCTTAATACAGCCCGCTGTTTGCATGCGATTCTGCCAATTACGATTCGTCCAGTACGTACCAGTCAAAACCGTTCCGCTTTTAACCCGAAGTTTTGCACCACCTTGAAACGAGTTTACGTCCGTTTCAAGAGGCTTAACAACCTCACTTTCAAAAACATAGTAAAGTACGTACGAACCGAATATCTCATCTTTTAGAATACGAGATAACACAACGTGACTAGTTGAATATTCATCATCAGAAATCATTGACATTGAAAAATGAAAAACCGACATAGTAATTTCAAATCTCAGTATTTTTGAAAGTGACTGACCATTAACTCCTTTGAATTGAAAGTCAGCGGTCCACCCTCCACGCAGATCTGGACCAACATATTTATTCAAAATATTAGAAAGACCTGGTATCGACCAAAGAAACATACCAAAAAATCTAAAAAACAAATAGATGAAAGTCCAATAAGCAGTCAAAAGAGACACGAATTTTGAAATACTGTTTACAGTGGCAATTTCATATTTAACATCAGGAACGCCAATATTCAAAATCGGATAAGCCAAAACAAATATTGCGGTAAACAAAGCAACAATAGTGGATTTTGCTTTCATAGATAACAAATCCCACATTAGCGACCTCCTTTATAAATTCTTCTTCTAATTGGATTTTTCACGGGCCTATTGTAGGGCTGGATATTTACTTTAACCTTCCCAATACCAAGCACCTGCCCTCGATATACCACTGTAGCATCCATATAGTGAACACCTGTATAAGCACAATTTCGCGATATTTCTTCACTGATACTCAGAGGTGTATTGTGCCCAAGATCATTAGAGTCCGCTGCATCTCCCCCTTGGTTACGAACGATCCAAGTTATACTTGCATCGGGATGATACTCATTGAAGTTAAACACCCTAAACGAAAGCGATTCATTCTTATAACAAATTACTGACGAAGTCACTTCAGAAGACAGCAAAATACCTTTTGAATCGTAATGCCTAACTTCTGTAAGAGCAGGTGATGTAACTGCTGGCAAGCCTGTTTTCCCGCCAGCAATTGCAGCTTCGTTTATCGGCGGCAGCATATGACCGAATATACGTTCCCAGAGATAGAATGATGCAAATGCATCCTCAATCCTCATTGCAGAGTTACTGACCTCTTCAAGTTCCAGCAAATGCGGACGCCAATAGTCAATATCAGCCTTTGAAAACGATAGGATATCCGACCCAGTAAGTGGATTAATTACACTTTCAGACTCTAAAATACAGTTTACAATCTTTTGCGCAGCTGCGGCAAAGTCCGACTCATCATCAGAAGAACCTATAAGTTCTATAAATTCTACAACGAGTATCGTCAATGCCATAGATGAAAGTGGTTTAGCAAGCGATGAGTTCGCCTTCAGCGAGGCCCATGCCTTCAGATATTTTATAATACGTCGCACGATTGGTCGCTGAGAAACACCGACGCTGTTATCGAACCAGTCTTGAAAACCTTTTGGATCACTATGTTCCCAACCATTTTCTGTTGCCAAAACCACAGTATCATTTTGAGAATTAAAATAATACATTGGCATATCAATATGAAAATCACCAGAAAACACAACTCGCTCGCAACGCTCTTTTACTTCTTCAGGCACACGTGCATTGGAATCAAACTGACAATAATCAACTATCGCATCATGCAAATCAGATTTAATATCAACAGCATCAATACCCGACTCATCACCTTCCCCAATCAAGTAAAGACCAACATCAATATCAAACTCTTCGAATTTTGATGTTGGCCTAATCAAAGTATGATTCTTTAGAGAACCTTGTATCCAATGTTTGACTTCAACATCAAAAACCTCAGAAAGTTTTGGCTTTACAAACCCCAATAAAGCATCTCGCCCTTCACGTGCAGTTTTTAACTGTTTATCTGAAAGAGATATCCGCGAGAATAGGGTATTTTGATTATCTGAATCATAGAAAAGCGCCGAACAACCACCCATTATATTTGCTCCATGCAGTTCCGTTATATTCCATCATCCGTTATGAAAAACTCAGACGTTGGAACTTAAGCAGTGAAAGCCTAAGCGGGAGATAACATCTCAGAATTTAGTAAAAAATTCCATCACTGCGTGTCCAGGGAAAAAACTGTTCACAACCACATCCAGTCGATAGACGCGCTTCACCTCATCACGTCATTGGCAAAACTCAAAGAGTGTTAGCTGCTGTGAGCCCGATTGGAAGGTGAAGCTGTTGTTCCCTGCCCCTTGCCATCCAACAGCAGCGATCCACGGCGGAGCGATGCTACGGCTCGCCCAACGACCTATGTAGATGCAACCAGACTGATAACCGCAAGCCGCTACCAGCAAAGGTTAACGATGTCGTCTCAGCCGCAGTGCCGTCCACATCAACGGCTCACCTGCACCCGAGGTGTCGTAACGCCGATAGCCTTTGAACGGGCCGGGCACCCGACTACATGCTGTCAGAAAAGGCGTAAAGGGGCTAATGGGTCCCTTTTTATAGGCATGGCCGATCAAAAAAAATAGAAACCCAAAATTTCCCCGATCCTAAAATTTTTGCTGGTCAATTTTACGCACGATGCAAAAACGAAAAAGCCCCGAAGACTTTGATCTTCGGGGCTTTTCTATACATGGTCAAGAGATAGGGATTTGCCCCTTATACGTCTTCAAGACCACGAAGGAGTTATGAATTCCCTCGCTCAACCACCGAGAATTCAACGATGACAATGCAACCTGAACGGCTTTGATGGCGAGAGAGAAATGTTCGAGGTAAAATCGCCAGCACAGTGCACCACTTAGGTGTACCTAAGCGCTGTCACACTTCGAGATTTTTGACTGACAAATCCTTGTAAAATCAAGGACTTAGAAATAGGTGGTAACCCCACCAGCCACACCCCGGCACACAATGTTCCCGCTGTGGCTGCTTCCTTCCGGATCTGACCAGGTTCACGGGTAATCGTTGCGGGGGGACCGATGGGGTCACCATAACGACGCTCACCTGACGGCGAGCCGCGCCATTGTACCTATCTGAGACGAAGTTACAACCGTTCGGACGGATTAAAAATATGAAGGTGCTCAAGCACTTGCTACTGCGCTTGCAACACTTCATCCGCCCTGCCGCCCTCTTGCTGGATCACCAGATGGATGAAGTGCAGCTTGGTAATCACTGCCGGCGGCAGGACGAATGGGTAGAAATCGGGCTGGCCCATGCTGCGCGACAATTCATTGAGCATGCCGGCCAGTTCGATCCATGCGTTGACGAACGACAGAAACGCCGCGCCGCCGGGATGCTGCGGATCGTAGAGCGTGCTGGACGGAAACGGCTGGTAGTCGAAGTCCATTTCCCGCGCGCTCATGCCGAACCCCAGCGCGGTGTCCACCGCGTCCATCATGTGCAGGTAATGCGCCCAGGTTTCCGCCCAGTCTTCCCACGGATGCATGGTGGCGTAGGCACTGACGCACTGGTGCTGCCAGTCGAGCGGCGCGCCTTGCTGATAATGGCGTTCGAGGGCGTCGGCGTAGCTGACACGCTCGTCGCCGAACAGCCCGCGAAATGGTTCCAGCCAGTGACTGTTGGCGATCAGCCGATCCCAGTAGTAATGACCGACCTCATGACGAAAATGCCCGAGCAGCGTGCGATAAGGCTCGTGCATTTGCACCCGGACCTTTTCACGGTGGGCGTCGTCGGCTTCCTTGATATCAAGGGTGATCAGGCCGTTGGCGTGACCCGTGGTCGGCGGTTTGCCTTCAAGGTCGACACCGATGAAATCGAAGGCCAGACCGGTTTGCTCGTCGACGGTTTTGGGAATCACCTGCAACCCCAGGCCGATCAACTGCGCGACCAGGCGACGCTTGGCGGTTTCGACCTGGCGCCAGCGTTCGTGGTTTTCGGCAATCGACAGATCAGGGATGGTGCGATTCAGGCTACAGGCGATGCACAACGCATCGTGGTCATTGGCCGGCAGCAGCCAATTACACGCGGCGGGGGAATCGAGGTTGGCGCAGCGCCGGAACAGACCGGCTTCGGGGTCGGCGTCGAGCAACCAGGTATCCGCTTGCAAGCCTGGTTGCAGCGAGGACAAGCGACTTTGCTCCGGCTGATAGCCCAACGCTGCCGAACAGGCCAGGCACTGGCTGTTTCGAAAGAACAGCGACTGCCCGCAGCGGCAATGCCAGACCTTGCTGTTGCGCGTACTTTCACCCACGAAGGGCGCGGCGATGCGTGAGCTGAGCTGTTCGAAGAAGCGGTACATGACGATCTCTCCCTGGGGCTTGCCAAGACTAGATCATTCCCCAGCGAAGATCGTTCCCACGAGAACACACCTGCGTGCATTGCTTTTGTGGCGAGGGGATTTATCCCCGTTGGGTTGCGAAGCAACCCCAGATCCGGCAACCGCATTATCACAGACAGATTGCGGGCAACGGCCTTGCGACGACTTCGTCGTCGAACGGGGATAAATCCCCTCACCACAAGTTCAGTGTTAGATCGAGATGTCGTGTTTTTTCAGGAAATCGACGAACGCTTCTTCATCGAGCACTTTCAGTCCCAATTCGTTAGCCTTGGTCAGCTTCGAACCGGCACCCGGCCCCGCCACCACGCAATGAGTCTTGGCCGACACCGAACCCGCCACCTTGGCTCCGAGGCTTTCGAGTTTGTCCTTGGCGATGTCGCGGCTCATCAATTCCAGCGAACCGGTCAACACCCAGGTCTGGCCGGCAAGCGGCAGGCCTTCGACGACTTTTTTCTCGCTCTGCCAATGCATGCCGAAATCGCGCAGCTGTTTTTCAGCTGCCTCGGCAATCTGGCGGTTTTCAGCAACCGCAAAAAAATCCCGAACCGAATTCGCCTGCTTCTCCGGCAGCGCCTGACGCATGTCCAGCCAGTCAGCGCTCATGACCGATTCCAGAGAACCGAACTTGTCCGCCAGTTTCTGCGCCCCGCCCGGTCCGACCGAAGGAATGTGCAACTTGTCGAGGAAACCGCCCAACGTGGTGCTGGCAGCAAACTCGGCACCCAGCTCGCCCTGATCCTGAATCTGCATACCGTGCTTGAGCAGATCCGCAATCACCTGCCGGTTATGCGCATCTTCAAAGAAGCTGTGAATCTCGTGAGCCACTTCCAGGCCGACATCCGGCAAGTACGTGAGCACTTGCGGCAACGCCTGCTGAACCCGCTCCAGCGAGCCGAGAGACCGTGCCAGGACCTTGGCCGTCTCCTCGCCGACATCGGGAATCCCGAGGGCGTAGATAAACCGTGCCAGGCTCGGTGTCTTGCTGTCTTCGATCGCGGCGAGCAGCTTATTGCTCGACAGCTCGGCAAAGCCCTCCAGATCGACAATGTCATCGAACTTCAAGGCATACAGATCGGCAGGAGAACTCACCAGACCTTCATCGACCAATTGTTCGACACTCTTGTCGCCCAGGCCTTCAATGTCCATCGCGCGGCGGGAGACGAAGTGAATGATCGCCTGCTTGAGTTGCGCACCGCAGGCCAGACGACCGACGCAGCGGTACACCGCGCCCTCGCTGACGGTCTCGCGACCCTTACTGCGCTTGACCAGTTGCGTGCGCTCGACATGCGAGCCGCAGACCGGGCACTTTTCGGGAATCTGCACTGGACGCGCATCATCCGGACGGCGCTCCATGACCACTTGCACCACTTGCGGAATCACGTCGCCCGCACGGCGGATGATCACGGTGTCGCCGATCATCAGGCCCAGACGCGCCACTTCATCCATGTTGTGCAACGTCGCATTGGCCACGGTGACACCGGCGACCTTGACCGGTTTCAGGCGCGCCACAGGCGTCACGGCGCCGGTACGACCGACCTGGAATTCCACGTCGAGCAGTTCGGTGAGCTCCTCCATGGCCGGGAATTTGTGGGCAATTGCCCAGCGCGGTTCGCGAGCGCGGAAGCCCAGTTCACGCTGGGACGCGATGCTGTTGACCTTGAACACCACGCCGTCGATTTCATAGGCCAGGCCGTTACGGCGCTCACCGATGTCGCGGTAGTAATCCAGGCACTCATCGATGCCGTGCGCCAGTTTCAGTTCGCGACTGATCGGCATGCCCCACGCCTGGAGCTGTTTGAGATTGCCGATGTGGGTGTCGGCAATGTCCGCCGAAATCTGGCCGATGCCGTAGCAGCAGAATTCCAGCGGACGGTTGGCGGTGATCTTCGAATCGAGCTGGCGCAAGCTGCCGGCTGCCGCGTTGCGCGGGTTGGCAAAGGTCTTGCCGCCGACTTCCAGTTGCGTGGCGTTAAGGCGTTCGAAACCGGCCTTGGACATGAACACTTCGCCGCGCACTTCCAGGGTCGCCGGCCAGCCGGTGCCTTGCAGCTTCAGCGGGATATTGCGCACGGTACGCACGTTGACGCTGATGTCTTCGCCGGTGGTGCCGTCGCCGCGCGTTGCGCCGCGCACCAACACGCCGTCCTGATACAGCAAGCTGACCGCCAGGCCATCGAGCTTCGGTTCGCAGCTGTATTCCACCGCCGCGCCGCCACCAAACAAGTCGCCGACCGGCAGGTCGAGGCCTTCAGTCACCCGGCGATCGAACTCGCGCATGTCGGTTTCTTCGAAGGCGTTGCCGAGGCTGAGCATCGGCACTTCGTGGCGCACCTGAGTGAACGCCGACAGCGCCGCGCTGCCGACGCGCTGGGTCGGCGAGTCGCTGGTGATCAGGTCGGGATTGGCCGCTTCGAGGGCCTTGAGCTCGTGGAACAGCCGGTCGTACTCGACGTCCGGAATGCTCGGCTCGTCCAGCACGTGATAACGATAGTTGTGCTGGTCCAGCTCAGCGCGCAGCTCTAGAATGCGGGTTTTGGCGGCGGTCATGGGTGTTCTCTCATAAAGCAAAAGAGCAGCCGAGGCTGCTCAATCTTCTAAACAATAGCGTAACGACGCATGTTCTGTGGCGAGGGAGCTTGCTCCCGCTCGGCGGCGAAACCGTCGTAAAACCAGCGATTGCGGTGTGTCTGAATGAAGGGGGCTGCTTCGCAGCCCAGCGGGAGCAAGCTCCCTCGCCACAAAAAGCTCTCCTGACATAGAGAGCTTCGTTTTGAATCAACGCTTCTGGGTCAGGGCGCGACGTTCGAACTCAACGATACGCTGACGGTAATGCTCAATCGTCTGGGCGGTCAGCACGCTGCGCTGGTCGTCTTTCAGTTCGCCGTTCAACTCCTGGGACAGTTTGCGCGCCGCGGCCACCATCACGTCGAAGGCTTGCTTCGGATGACGCGGGCCTGGCAGGCCGAGGAAGAAGCTCACCGCCGGCGTGCTGAAGTGGTCGATGTCGTCCAGATCAAAGATGCCCGGCTTGACCGCATTGGCCATGGAGAACAGGACTTCACCGTTGCCGGCCATGCTTTCGTGGCGGTGGAAAATATCCATCTCGCCGAAACGCAGGCCGCTTTCCAGAATGTTCTGCAACAGCGCCGGGCCCTTGAAGCCGGCAGCGTCACGGCAGATCACGCTGATCACCAGCACTTCTTCGGCTTGCGGTTGTTCCTTGTCGCTGACCGAAGGCGAGGACTTGGTGTCATCCGGGAAATCGTCGTCACGGCTGCTGAAGCTCGGGCCGCCGTCCAGGTCCAGGCTGAGGTTCATGTCACCCTGGGAAGGTTCGCCGTGGCCACGCTTGCCGCGCTTGGAACCCGACTCACGCGGTTCACGGGCAGGCATGCTCACCGACGGCAGATCGTGCTCGTCCAGTTGTGGTTCTTTATGCGTGTCCAGCACGCGGGGCGGGCCCAACAGCTCGGCGCTGGTGTCCTCGTCCGGCAGATTGGACAAACTTCGGTCAAGACGGAATTTCAGTTTTCCCTTGCCGCCGCGCATGCGACGCCAGCCATCGAAAAGAATACCGGCAATGACAATAATGCCGATGACGATCAGCCACTCGCGCAGACCGATTTCCATGTAATCCCGTGCCTCTATAAAAAATGCTGAAAAATAAGGGGTTTACAACTCGTAAACCGCTTTAAAACGTGGCGCCAACTCTATGTTCTGACAGGCGTTTTGCCCACGTATACGAAAAATTGACATTAAACTAGCACGACCAAAGGCAACTTTACACCGTCTGTCACACCGGCTTGCGCGAATATGTCGATTGGCCAGCAAGTCAAGACAGGTAAAAAAGTCCTACAGACCCAAAATACTTGCCCTACAAGCGCCGACTCAGGCCTCCACCATCGCCATCGCCTCCTCGACATCCACTGCTACCAGACGCGAGCAACCCGGTTCGTGCATCGTCACACCCATCAATTGTTCAGCCATTTCCATGGCGATCTTGTTGTGGGTGATGTAGATGAACTGCACCGTCTGCGACATCTCTTTGACCAACCGTGCGTAGCGTCCAACGTTAGCGTCATCCAGGGGTGCATCCACTTCATCGAGCATGCAGAACGGCGCCGGATTCAACTTGAAGATCGCAAAAACCAGGGCCAATGCGGTCAGGGCTTTTTCGCCACCGGAGAGCAAATGGATGGTGCTGTTCTTCTTTCCTGGCGGCTGCGCCATGATCGTTACCCCTGTATCGAGTAGATCTTCGCCCGTCAGTTCCAAATACGCGCGCCCTCCACCGAAAACTTTTGGGAAAAGAGCCTGTAAACCGCCATTGATCTGATCAAAGGTATCCTTGAAGCGGTTGCGGGTTTCCTTGTCGATCTTGCGAATCACGTTCTCGAGGGTGTCCAGTGCTTCCACCAGATCGTCATTCTGCGCATCCAGATAACGTTTACGCTCGGATTGTTGCTGGTATTCGTCGATGGCGGCCAGGTTGATCGCACCGAGGCGCTGAATACGCGCGGCAATGCGTTCGAGTTCTTCTTCGGCGTCCTTCTCGCTGGCCTCGGCGGTCAGCGTGGCGAGCACGCCATGCAGGTCGTAGCCGTCTTCCAGCAACTGATCTTCCAGCGTTTTGCGGCGCACGGTCAGGGCTTGCCATTCCATGCGCTGGGTTTCCATCTGCCCGCGGATCAACTGCGATTGCTGCTCGGCCTGGTTGCGACGTTTTTCCGCATCGCGCAATTCGCGGTCGGCGTCTTCCATAGCGATCTGCGCGGTCTTGAGTTCTTCGTCGACGGTCATGCGCTTGTCGAGCAACTCTTCGAGCTTGAGGCGCAACTCCTCCAGCGGCGCTTCGCCCTCCTCCAGATTGAGACTCAGTTGTTCGCGCTTCTCGGTCAGGCGTTCGGACTGCATCTCCAGCCGTTCCAGCGCCTGACGCGTCGAGTCATGTTGCGCCTTGAGCGAGCCGAGGCGTACCGCCAGTTGATGAGCGTGATCCTTATGCTGCCGGGCTTCCTGGCGCACCCGATCAAGTCGCTCGCGCAGGCTGTCGCGTTGGGCCAGCAGCAACTCACGCTGCTCGGTGTCCAGCGCCATGGCGTCGAGGGCTTCCTGCAATTGCAGACGCGCTTCGCCGATGTTTTCGTGCTCAAGCGCCCGTTGCTCGGCCAGCTCGGTGAGTTCTTCATCGAGGCGCGTACGACGCAACGTCAGTTGCTCAACCTTGGCTTTGCCGGCAGACAACTGGGCTTTCAATTCGCCTTGCTGACGCGCTTCGTCTTGCAGCAAACGACGCAGATGTTCGCGACCGTTTTCCTGCTGACGCTGCTGCGCCCGGAGGTTCTGAAGTTGGGTTTCCAGGGTTTCGACCGTGGCTTCGCGCTCTTCGCGTTCGATGCTCAGGCGCTGGATTTCCTGACCACGAGCGAGCACGCCGCTCTCCGCTTCGCTGGCCCGGCGCACACGCAGAAAGTATCGGCCGACCCAATAGCCGTCGCGACTGATCAGGCTCTGGCCGGCAGTCAATTGACTGCGCAGGGCCAACGCCTGCTCAAGACTTTCGACCGGTTTCACCTGCCCCAGCCACGGCGACAGATCGATCCGCGCTTCAACCTTGTCGAGCAGGCTGCCCGGCACGCGCACGCCATCGCTGGCCGGGCTGAGCAAACGCAAATCGCCCTGGGCGAAACCGGCCAGATCGAAATCGCCGAAGTCATCCACCAGCACCGCTTGCAGGTCGGCGCCGAGCACGGTTTCCACCGCCAGCTCCCAACCCGCTTCAACTTTCAAACCTTCGGCCAGACGCGGACGGTCTGCCAGATGCTGTTCGCGCAGCCATTCGGCGGTGCCGGTGCCCGGATCGAGCGCGGCTTGCTGCAAGGCTTCGAGGGACGCGAGACGACCGTTAAGGCGCTGTAAATCGCCTTGGGCCTGCTGCTGATTTTGCAAAGCCAACTGCAATTCCTGACGCAGTTGCTCAAGGCGCTCGACCTGGGCTTCTTCGCTGGCCTGCAAATCTTCTAGCGTCGCTTCGCTCGCGGCCAGTTGCTCGCTGAGTTCCATGATCGCGGCGTCTTCCGGGTCCGCCGAGAGCAGCGCGCGCTCTTCGCCAAGGCGCTTCTGGCGATCGGCCAGACGCTCCATGCTGGTTTCGAGTTGCTGAATGCGAGACTGCTGAACTTCGGATTGGCGGCGCGGCTCGGCGGCAGTCAGGTTGAACGTGTCCCACTGCTCCTGCCAGGCGTGCATGGTGGTCTCGGATTCTTCCAGCGCGGCGGCGGCTTCTTCGGCGGCGGCGCTGGTGACTTCCTGCTCCGGCGTGAGCATGTCCAGCTCTTCGCCGAGGGTCAGCAGCAAGGTGCGGTCGTGGCCCAGGTGCGATTCGGTTTCCAGGCGCGCGCGCTCGGCTTCTTTCAGATCATCCTGCAATTGCCGCAAGCGCTGCTGACCGTGCTGGATGCTCTGCTCGACCCGGGCGATGTCGCCGCCGACCGAATAGAAGCGTCCCTGCACCAGATTGAAGCGCTCTGACAGGTCATGGTGCCCGTCACGGAAGCGCTCGATAGCCGCATCGGCATTGCGCTGCTCGGCGACCAAGGCTTCGAAAGTGACTTCCTGATTGCCGATGATCGCTTCGCGCTGCCCGACCTGTTCGTTCAACGCCTGCCAGCGCAGGGCCGACAGCTGGGCCTTGAGCTGACGCTCCTCGCCTTTGTATTCCTGATACTTCTTGGCGGCCTCGGCCTGGCGGTGCAAACGCTCAAGCTGACGCTCGAGCTCTTCGCGCAGGTCAGTCAGGCGGGCCAGGTTTTCATGGGTGCGGCGGATACGGTTTTCGGTCTCGCGCCGACGTTCCTTGTACTTGGAGATGCCCGCCGCTTCTTCGATGAAGTTGCGCAGGTCTTCGGGCTTGGACTCGATCAGCTTGGAGATCATCCCCTGCTCGATGATCGAATAGCTGCGCGGGCCCAGGCCGGTGCCGAGGAAAATGTCGGTGATGTCACGACGGCGGCATTTGGTGCCGTTGAGGTAGTAAGTGGTCTGGCTGTCGCGGGTCACTTTGCGGCGAATGGAAATTTCCGCATAGGCGGCGTATTCACCGAGCAAGGTACCGTCAGAGTTATCGAACACCAGCTCGATACTCGCCTGGCTCACTGGCTTACGGCTGGTCGAACCATTGAAGATGACGTCGGTCATCGACTCGCCACGGAGGTTCTTCGCCGAACTTTCGCCCATCACCCAACGAACGGCGTCGATGATGTTCGACTTGCCGCAGCCATTGGGCCCGACCACTGCCGCCATATTGCTCGGGAAGTTCACCGTGGTCGGGTCGACGAAGGATTTGAACCCTGCCAGTTTTATGCACTTGAGCCGCACGCTTAAGCGTCCGTCAGGGCAGAAACCACCAGATCGCTGCTGCGCTGGGCATAGGCCGTCAGCACTTCGCGGATCTGCGGAAAGTCACGGGCCAGTACGGCCGCGAGCAAGCGTTCGAACAGTTCGAGGAACTCGCTCATCGACGCCTTGCGCTGGTCCAGGGCGAGGAAATACGCGCGACTCATGGCCGGCTGCAAGTTCTCGACGGTTTCCTGCAAGTACGGGTTGTTGGCAAACGGGTACGCGGCGCGCATCACGTTGAAGCTGTCGTCGACGAAGGTGCGGATGTCCTGCCGCTCGTAGCTCGCGGCCAGGCGCTGCTGGATCTGCACGAACGGCGCCATGTCGGCCTGGACCTGCCAGCCTTTGGCCACGGCATTGCCTAGCAGAATATAGAGCTCGCTCATCAGCGTGCACAGGCTCTGCACCTTATGGGCGGTGAGCTCGGTGACGTGGGCACCGCGTCGCGGCAGGATCGCGATCAGGTGGCGGCGCTCGAGGATCAGCAAGGCCTCACGGACCGAACCGCGGCTGACATTGAGGGCCAGCGTGACCTTCTGTTCCTGGATGCGCTCTCCCGGCTTCATTTCGCCACGAATGATGCGTTCGGCGAGGTGATGGGCGATTTGCTCGGCGAGGCTGTCCGGCGCCTTGAACGTCATGTGTGTCCTTCAAATTCTTCGATCTGCACAAGCGGCGCAGTGTAGCGCACATGAAGGGTCATGGCGGAGTGCCCACTCAGCGGTTTTTGGCACGAATCAAGCAAAAAGCAGGCTAACCCGCGAGGGTCAATAATGAAGGAACGAGTCGTTGATCGACAAAATGCTGTTTCCTGACCTTTAAGTCAGAAAATCATTGACCGCAAAGTCAGACCTGATAAATTCGGTCCAAGTCGGTTAACAACAATAATGAGTCTGCGAGGCCTTCCGTGATCCAGTTTTTACTTAACCAGGAACTCCGTAGCGAGCACGCCCTGGACCCAAACCTGACCGTGCTCAATTATCTGCGCGACCATGTGGGCAAACCCGGCACCAAAGAAGGCTGCGCCAGCGGTGACTGCGGCGCCTGCACCGTGGTGGTCGGCGAGCTGCAAACGGATGACGATGGCCGCGAACACATTCGCTATCGCAGCCTCAACTCGTGCCTGACGTTCGTGTCGTCATTGCACGGCAAACAACTGATCAGCGTCGAAGACCTCAAGCACCAGGGCGAACTGCACAGCGTGCAGAAAGCCATGGTCGAGTGCCACGGCTCGCAGTGCGGCTTCTGCACCCCGGGCTTCGTAATGTCGCTGTTTGCGCTGCAAAAGAACAGCGATCAACCCGACGCCCATAAAGCCCACGAAGCGCTGGCCGGCAATCTCTGCCGCTGCACTGGCTATCGGCCGATTCTGGCCGCCGCCGAACAATCCTGCTGCGACAAGCAAACGGATCAGTTCGACGCTCGCGAAGCCGACACCATCGCCCGCCTGAAAGCCATCGCTCCCACCGACATCGGCGAACTCAACAGTGGCGACAAACGCTGCCTGGTGCCGCTGACCGTGGCCGATCTGGCAGACCTTTACGATGCTTATCCACAGGCCCGGCTGCTGGCCGGCGGTACGGACCTGGCGCTGGAAGTCACCCAGTTCCACCGCGCATTGCCGGTGATGATCTACGTCGGCAACGTCGCTGAAATGAAACGCATCGAGCGCTTCGACGACCGCCTGGAAATCGGCGCCGCGACGGCCCTCTCCGATTGCTACGAAGCCTTGAAAGCCGAGTACCCGGACTTCGGCGAACTGCTGCAACGCTTCGCTTCACTGCAGATCCGCAACCAGGGCACCCTCGGCGGCAACATCGGCAACGCTTCGCCAATCGGTGACTCGCCTCCCCTGCTGATCGCGTTGGGCGCGCAGATCGTTTTGTGCAAGGGCGAAGTCCGCCGGACGATGGCGCTGGAAGATTACTTCATCGATTACCGGGTCACCGCGCGCCAGGAAAGCGAGTTCATCGAAAAGATCATCGTGCCGCGTGCCAGCGCCGAACAACTGTTCCGTGCGTACAAGGTTTCCAAACGCCTGGACGATGATATTTCCGCCGTCTGCGCCGCGTTCAACCTGCGCATCGAAAACGGCGTGATCGCCGACGCCCGTGTGGCGTTCGGTGGCATGGCCGCGATTCCGAAACGCGCCAACAACTGCGAAACCGTGCTGCTCGGCTCACCGTTCAACCACGCCACCGTCGAACGCGCCTGCGCCGCATTGGCCGAAGATTTCACGCCGCTCTCGGACTTCCGCGCCAGCAAGGAATATCGCCTGCTCAGCGCGCAAAACCTGCTGCGCAAATACTTCATCGAACTGCAAACGCCGCACATCGAGACTCGGGTGACCGCTTATGTCTAACCATCACGCCGTAGAGAAGACCCAGGCCGAACTGGCTGAACTGTTCGCCAAGGACCTGACCACCGGTGTCGGCCGCAGCGTCAAGCACGACAGCGCCGCCAAGCACGTGTCCGGTGAAGCGCAGTACATCGACGACCGCCTGGAGTTTCCCAATCAGCTGCACCTTTACGCACGCCTGTCGGACCGTGCCCACGCGAAAATTATCAGCATCGACACCAAGCCCTGCTACGCCTTCGAAGGCGTGCGCATCGTCATTACCCACGAAGACGTGCCGGGACTGAAAGACATCGGTCCGTTGCTGCCGGGTGATCCGCTGCTGGCGATTGATGACGTGCAATTCGTCGGTCAACCGGTGCTCGCCGTGGCTGCAAAAGACCTGGAAACCGCACGCAAAGCCGCGATGGCCGCGATCATCGAATACGAAGATCTCGAGCCGGTGCTGGACGTGGTCGAAGCGTTGCGCAAACGCCATTTCGTGCTCGACAGCCACACCCATCAGCGCGGCGATTCGGCCGGCGCCTTGGCGACCGCTGAACATCGTATTCAAGGCACGCTGCACATCGGTGGCCAGGAACACTTCTACCTCGAAACCCAGATCTCTTCGGTGATGCCGACTGAAGACGGCGGGATGATCGTTTACTGCTCGACGCAGAACCCCACCGAAGTGCAGAAGCTTGTCGCTGAAGTGCTCGACGTGTCGATGAACAAAATCGTCGTCGACATGCGCCGCATGGGCGGCGGTTTTGGTGGCAAGGAAACCCAGGCCGCGAGCCCGGCGTGCCTGTGCGCAGTGGTCGCGCACCTCACCGGCCAGCCGACCAAGATGCGCCTGCCACGCGTCGAAGACATGCTGATGACCGGCAAGCGCCACCCGTTTTACGTCGAGTATGACGTCGGCTTCGACAGCACCGGTCGCCTGCACGGCATCGCCCTGGAACTGGCCGGCAACTGCGGCTGCTCGCCGGACCTGTCAGCATCGATTGTCGACCGCGCAATGTTTCACGCCGACAACTCGTACTACCTGGGCGATGCGACCATCAATGGTCATCGCTGCAAGACCAACACCGCGTCTAACACTGCTTACCGTGGCTTCGGCGGCCCGCAAGGGATGGTCGCCATCGAAGAAGTGATGGACGCGATCGCCCGTCATCTGGGCCTCGATCCGCTGGCGGTGCGCAAGGCCAACTACTACGGCAAGACCGAGCGCAACGTCACCCATTACTACCAGACCGTCGAGCACAACATGCTCGAGGAAATGACCGCCGAACTGGAAGAAAGCAGCCAGTACGCCGAGCGCCGCGAAGCGATCCGTCGTTACAACGCGAACAGCCCGATCCTGAAAAAAGGCCTGGCGCTGACCCCGGTGAAATTCGGTATTTCCTTCACCGCCAGCTTCCTCAACCAGGCCGGTGCGCTCGTCCATGTGTACACCGACGGCAGCATCCACCTGAACCATGGCGGCACTGAAATGGGTCAAGGGTTGAACACCAAAGTTGCGCAGGTGGTGGCCGAAGTATTCCAGGTGGAAATGGACCGCGTGCAGATCACCGCCACCAATACCGACAAGGTGCCGAACACCTCGCCGACCGCTGCTTCCAGTGGTGCCGATCTCAACGGTAAAGCTGCACAGAACGCCGCTGAGATCATCAAGAAACGCCTCGTGGAATTCGCCGCGCGCCAGTACAAGGTCAGCGAAGAAGATGTGGAATTCCACAACGGCCATGTGCGGGTTCGCGATCACATCCTGACGTTCGAAGCGCTGATCCAGCAGGCGTATTTCGCCCAGGTGTCGCTGTCGAGCACCGGCTTCTACAAGACCCCGAAAATCTTCTACGACCGTAGCCAGGCGCGCGGTCGTCCGTTCTATTACTACGCGTTCGGTGCCGCCTGTTGCGAGGTGATCATCGACACCCTGACCGGCGAGTACAAAATGCTCCGTACCGACATCCTCCACGACGTCGGCGACTCGCTGAACCCGGCCATCGACATTGGCCAGGTCGAGGGCGGTTTCATCCAGGGCATGGGGTGGCTGACCATGGAAGAACTGGTGTGGAACAACAAGGGCAAGCTGATGACCAACGGCCCGGCCAGCTACAAGATTCCCGCCGTGGCCGACATGCCGCTCGACCTGCGGGTGAAGCTGGTTGAGAACCGCAAGAACCCGGAAGACACGGTGTTCCATTCCAAGGCCGTGGGTGAGCCGCCGTTCATGCTCGGCATCGCGTCGTGGTGCGCGATCAAAGATGCGGTGGCGAGCCTCGGTGACTACATGCATCAACCGAAGATCGATGCCCCGGCGACCCCGGAGCGGGTGTTGTGGGGGTGTGAGCAGATGCGGCAGTTGAAGGCGGCCAAAGCCGTTGAGGCTGAGCCGGAGTTGGCTTCGCTCTGATACCGAGGCGCGGCCAATCGCTAGCAGGCTAGCTCCCACATTTGGAATGCATTCCCTTGTGGGAGCTAGCCTGCTAGCGATGAGGCCCGAACAGACAACAGAAATGTTGAGGTGAATATGTACAACTGGATCGACGCCCTCGCCGACCTGCAATCCCAGGGTGAACCCTGCGTCTTGGTGACCATCATCGAAGAGCTCGGCTCCACGCCGCGCAATGCCGGTTCGAAAATGGTCATCAGCGCCACCCAGACCTTCGACACCATCGGTGGCGGGCACCTGGAATACAAGGCCATGCAGATCGGCCGCGAGATGCTGGCCAGCGGCAAACAAGACACGCACCTGGAGCGCTTCAGCCTCGGCGCCAGCCTGGGCCAGTGCTGCGGCGGCGTGACCGTGTTGCTGTTCGAACCGATGGGCCAGGTCCAGGCGCAGATCGCCGTGTTCGGCGCCGGCCATGTCGGCCGGGCACTGGTGCCGCTGCTCGCCAGCCTGCCCTGCCGGGTGCGCTGGATTGATTCGCGGGAAGCGCAATTCCCCGAACAGATCCCTCACGGCGTGCGCAAAATCGTCGCCGAAGAACCGGTGGATGAAATCGACAACCTGCCCGCCGGCAGCTACTGCATCGTCATGACCCACAACCACCAGCTCGACCTCGAACTCACCGCCGCGATCCTCAAGCGCAACGACTTCGCCTACTTCGGCCTGATCGGTTCGAAGACCAAACGGGTGAAGTTCGAACACCGCTTGCGTGACCGTGGTTTCGACAGCGCCGTGCTGCAACGCATGCGCTGCCCGATGGGCATCGGCGAAGTCAAAGGCAAGTTGCCTGTGGAAATCGCCATCTCCATCGCCGGCGAAATCATCGCCACCTATAACGCCAGTTTCGGCCAGCAAACCGCCAGCGCCGGATCATCGATTGCCAAACTGCTGCCTGCTTCACGCCGCAGCCAAGCCAACAGTTGAGAAATCACATGCCTTTGACTCGCAAAGCCTACCGCGCCGCCATCCTGCACAGCATCGCCGACCCTGCCGAAGTGGGCATCGAAGCCTCGTATGAGTATTTCGAAGACGGCCTGCTGGTGGTCGATAACGGCCAGATCAGCGCCCTCGGCCACGCCAGCGAATTGCTGCCGACCCTGCCGGCCGATATCGAGATCACTCATTATCAGGACGCGCTGATCACCCCGGGCTTCATCGACACCCACATTCACCTGCCGCAAACCGGCATGGTCGGCGCCTACGGCGAGCAGTTGCTGGACTGGCTCAACACCTACACCTTCCCGTGCGAAAGCCAGTTCGCCGACAAGGCTCACGCCGATGAAGTCGCGGACATTTTCATCAAGGAATTGCTGCGCAACGGCACCACCACGGCCCTGGTGTTCGGCAGCGTGCACCCGCAATCGGTGAATTCGTTCTTCGAGGCCGCCGAACAGCTGGACCTGCGGATGATCGCCGGCAAGGTGATGATGGACCGGAACGCACCGGACTACCTGACCGACACCGCCGAATCCAGTTACGTCGAAAGCAAGGCGCTGATCGAGCGCTGGCACGGCAAGGGCCGCTTGCACTACGCGGTCACCCCGCGCTTTGCCCCGACCAGCACCCCGGAACAACTGACCCTCGCCGGCCAGTTGCTGAGTGAATACCCGGACCTGTACATGCAGACCCACATCAGCGAAAACCTGAAGGAAGTCGAGTGGGTCAAGGAACTGTTCCCCGAGCGCAAGGGCTACCTGGACGTTTACGATCACTACCAATTGCTGGGCGAGCGCTCGGTGTTTGCCCACGGCGTGCACCTGTGCGACGACGAATGCGCGCGGCTGGCGGAGACGGGTTCAGCGATTGCGTTCTGCCCGACTTCCAACTTCTTCCTCGGCAGTGGCCTGTTCAACCTGCCGATGGCCGAGAAGCACAAACTCAATGTCGGTTTGGGCACGGACGTCGGCGGCGGCACCAGTTTCTCGCTGCTGCAAACGTTGAACGAGGCGTACAAAGTCATGCAGATGCAAGGTGCTCGACTGAGCCCGTTCAAATCGTTGTACCTGGCGACTCTCGGCGGTGCGCAGGCGCTGCGTCTGGAAGACAAGATCGGCACCCTGCAACCGGGCACCGACGCGGACTTCCTGGTGCTGGATTACAACGCCACGCCGTTGCTGAGTTATCGTTTGAAGCAGGCCAATAACATTGCCGAGACGTTGTTTGTGCTGATGACGCTGGGGGATGACCGGACTGTTCTGCAGACGTATGCGGCGGGTAATCAGGTGCATCAGCGCTAAAAGTTGCGCCCATAAAAAATCCCCCGTCGCTGTACAGCCCGGGGGATTTTTATTGCCTCTCAGTCCGCCATCGCGGGCAAGCCCGCTCCCACAGGATTTGTGGGGTTCACAAGATTTGCGTTACTGCGCAATCCTGTGGGAGCGTGGCTTGCCCGCGATGGGCGCGACGCGGTATCAGAGTTTGGCTGCCGGCCGCCCCGGCTTCTTGGTCTGCAACAAATGCGAGAACACCGCATGCAAATCATCCGACGCGCTTTCTTCGTCGAGGTTGAGTTTGCTGTCGATGTGATCCATGTGATGCATCATCAGGTTCACCGCCAACTCACCGTTGCGCGCTTCAATGGCGTCGATCAGTTGGGTGTGCTCGTCGTAGGAACAGTGGGAACGGTTGCCGCTCTCGTACTGGGCGATGATCAGCGAAGTCTGGGACACCAGGCTGCGCTGGAAGCTGATCAGCGGTGCG
This sequence comes from Pseudomonas sp. 31-12, assembly GCF_003151075.1. Lineage (NCBI taxonomy): Bacteria > Pseudomonadati > Pseudomonadota > Gammaproteobacteria > Pseudomonadales > Pseudomonadaceae > Pseudomonas > Pseudomonas sp. 31-12. Next base: position 2,250,624 of record NZ_CP029482.1, on the reverse strand, counting down.
TTCTTCGCCGCTTCGGCCAGTTTCAGGTGGAATTCGCCCGACAGACGGATGCCGGCACCGCGATCGCCACGGGAGAAGCTGTCCCGTTCGTCGTCGACCATCTGCCGCAGCTCGGCAATCTGCTCGGCAGTGGCATGCTGAACCGCCAGTTCAGTGATCGCGCGCTCGACCAGACGCCGCGCGAGGAACACCTGACGGGCCTCTTCGACACTCGGGCTGGCAACGACAGCGCCGCGATTCGGACGCAGCAGCACGACGCCTTCATGGGCCAGGCGCGATAGCGCGCGGCGAATGATGGTGCGACTGACCCCGAAAATTTCCCCCAGCGCTTCTTCGCTCAACTTGGTGCCGGGCGCCAGACGCTGTTCGAGGATGGCCTCGAAGATATGCGCGTAGACAATATCGTCCTGGGTACCGCTGCGGCCGGCTTTGCCTGCTCGCGGTTGTTTCTTTAGGGGCTGCAACTGTTCGTTCATGGGCACTCGAGTCGGGAGAACTGCGGCGAATTGACCGTGACTGTAATACGGCACAGTGGGTCGCTGGCAAGTATCGCGTAAAAAACACCGCGATTGTACACAATGGATGGTGGCAACACGACTGTACGGCTGTTTGTCGCTTCTGCTGTATCGCAACGGTTGGTTACTTTTGAGTTTAGGCTTGAATCCATAAATTTGAGATCCGTACAAACTCAGTGGCGAGGGAGCTTGCTCCCGCTGGGCTGCGAAGCGGCCCCAAAACCAACCTGATCGCAGCTTCAATCAAAACGTGTCAGCAGGGTTTACGACGGCTTCGCCGCCGAGCGGGAGCAAGCTCCCTCGCCACAAAAGCCACGCTGAAGTCACCGTTAGCCATAAGGAACACCGCTGTCATGAACGACGCCACGCACACGCAGCTCCGCCCCTTGGCCGATACGTCACCGTCGGCGATCGTCGCCGGTTTCATTGCGATGATGACCGGCTACACCAGCTCCCTGGTCCTGATGTTTCAGGCCGGACAAGCGGCGGGCCTGACCAGCGGGCAGATTTCCTCGTGGATCTGGGCGATCTCGATTGGCATGGCGGTGTGCTCGATCGGCCTGTCCCTGCGTTATCGCACGCCGATCACCATCGCCTGGTCGACCCCAGGCGCAGCGTTGCTGATCACCAGCCTCGGCGGCGTGAGCTACGGCGAAGCCATCGGTGCCTACATCACTTGCGCAGTACTGGTGACCATTTGCGGCCTGACCGGCAGCTTCGAACGCTTGGTGAAAAAGATCCCGGCGTCATTGGCCGCAGCGCTACTGGCAGGGATTCTGTTCAAGATCGGCAGCGAAATTTTCGTCGCCGCGCAGCATCGCACCGGGCTGGTGCTGGGAATGTTCTTCACTTATCTGCTGGTCAAGCGCCTGTCGCCGCGTTATGCGGTGCTTGCGGCGTTGCTGATCGGTACCGCGCTGTCGGGGTTTATGGGGTTGCTGGATTTCAGCGGTTTCCATCTGGAAGTGGCGACGCCGGTCTGGACCACGCCGCACTTCTCCCTGGCCGCGACCATCAGCATCGGCATTCCGTTGTTTGTGGTGGCGATGACCTCGCAGAACATGCCCGGCATCGCCGTATTGCGCGCCGACGGCTACACCGTGCCCGCCTCGCCGCTGATCACCACCACCGGCATCGCCTCGCTGCTGTTGGCCCCATTCGGCTCCCACGGCATCAATCTGGCGGCCATCAGCGCGGCGATCTGCACCGGGCCGCATGCCCATGAGGATCGCAACAAGCGCTACACGGCGGCGGTCTGGTGCGGGATTTTCTACGGCATTGCCGGTGTGTTCGGCGCAACGCTGGCGGCGTTGTTCGCGGCGCTGCCTAAAGAGCTGGTGCTGTCGATTGCGGCGCTGGCGTTGTTCGGCTCGATCATCAATGGCCTGAGCATTGCGATGACCGAAGTGAAGGAACGTGAGGCGGCGTTGATTACCTTTATGGTCACGGCGTCGGGGCTGACGCTGTTTTCCATTGGCTCGGCGTTCTGGGGGATTGTCGCGGGGGTGTTGACGCTGGTGATTCTGAATTGGCGCAAGGCCTGAAAGACGCAGCCTCGTTTCACTCGACAGCTGCTACAGAGAGCGCATTCCAATGTAGCAGCTGTCGAGTGCAACGAGGCTGCGAGCTCTTGATCTTGCAGGCATAAAAAAACGGCGACCCTTGGGTCGCCGCTTCTTTTATGACATCAAGCTATGACATCAAGCTACCGGATTGATCGGCTTTTCCGGGTACCAGACGTCGATCAGCGGGCTGACGGTTGCTTCGGTCAGTTCGCTGCGGCCTTTGAGCCAGGCTTCAACAGCAGCGCGCTGCTCTTCGGACACCGAGCCACGTTTCTGCAGGCAAACCAGACCGAAGTCGTCGCCGCCAACATAGCCCAGACCGTTGGCTTCCATGGCTTCTTTCAGGAACGCGTCGAGGAAAGCATCAATGGCTTCATCAGCCAAATCTTCTTTGAAATCCAGGTTCAGTTCGAAACCCAGCTCTTGAAATTCATCGACGCACAGTTTTTTGCGCAGACGCTGGGAACGGTTAGTCGCCATTGGAACAATCCTCATAAGTAATAACGGGCGGCACTTTAGCAGTTTAAGCCGCTAATTGCCCGACTCTCTGGGGCGCGTCAGTGACCGTCGGTAAAAAAATTGCGGATTAGAGGGCCACGGCAAGGCACAAGCCGTTACACCTTGGGGCATAATGCCGACACTTTCATGACCACTGAGGGAATTTATCTTCATGCCCTCGCCTTTTTTCCCCTCGAATGCAGGGTTGTATTTCAGATGATCAAATCTTTACGTCCATTGTTGCTGGCCGGTTTCCTTCTTCCTCTGGCCTTCTCCGTTTCCGCCGCCACTATCAACACCGGCCTGACACCCAATGTCGAAAAGGCCCTCAAGGCCAGCAAGCTTCCGGACAACGCCTTGTCGCTGGTGATGATCCCGTTGAACGGTCCGGGCACCCCGACCATTTACAACGCGGACGTGTCGGTCAACCCGGCCTCGACCATGAAGCTGGTGACCACGTATGCCGCGCTGGAAATGCTCGGCCCGAACCACCAGTGGAAAACCGAGTTCTACACCGACGGCACCCTCAGCGGCGGCATCCTCAACGGCAACCTCTACCTCAAGGGTGGCGGCGATCCGAAACTGAACATGGAAAAGCTCTGGCTGCTGATGCGTGACTTGCGCGCCAACGGCGTGACGCAAATCACTGGCGACCTGGTGCTCGACCGCGGCTTCTTCGTGCAACCGCAACTGCCCGAGTTCAACGACGACGGCAATGACGACAACAAGCCGTTCCTGGTCAAGCCCGACTCGCTGATGGTCAACCTCAAGGCCCTGCGCTTTGTGGCGCGCAATGACAGTGGCCGGGTCCTGGTGTCGGTGGAACCGCCGATTGCCAGCATCAACATCGAGAACCAGGTCAAAGCGGTCAATTCCAAACAGTGCACCGGTGGCGTCCGTTACAACCCGGTGACCCAGCCCGATGGCAGCGTGACCGTGACGGTCGGCGGCCAGTTGGGCGATGGCTGCAGCTCGCAGACCTATCTGTCGCTGCTTGACCACGCGACCTACACCGCCGGGGCCGTGCGGGCGATCTGGAAGGAACTGGGCGGCAGCATTCAGGGCAGGGATCGTCTGTCTCCGACGCCGAGCAACGCCAAGGTGTTGGCCCGGGCTTACTCGCCGGATCTGGCGGAAATCATTCGCGACATCAACAAATACAGCAACAACACCATGGCTCAGCAGCTGTTCCTGAGCCTGGGCCAGAAATTCCGCACCGACGCCGACGGCGACGACGCCAAGGCTGCCCAGCGCGTGGTGCGTCAGTGGCTGGCGAAGAAAGGCATCACCGCGCCGCACCTGGTGATGGAGAACGGCTCCGGCCTGTCCCGCGCCGAACGTGTGAGCGCCCGTGAAATGGCGGCGATGCTGCAAGCCGCTTGGCGCAGCCCGTATTCCGCCGAGTTCATCAGTTCGATGCCGATTGCCGGCACCGACGGCACCATGCGCAAACGCCTGAAAACCACGGCGATGCGCGGCGAAGCCCACGTCAAGACCGGCACCCTGAACACCGTGCGCGCGATCTCCGGTTACAGCCGTGACGTCAACGGCAACACCTGGGCGGTGGTGGCGATCCTCAACGACAAGGCCCCGTTTGGCGCATCGTCGGTGCTGGATCAGGTACTGCTCGACCTGTATCGCCAGCCGAAAGTGCCGGAAACGGCCTCGGTGCTCTAACCCGCCCCTCCAAACACTGAAGATCATTGTGGGAGCGAGCTTGCTCGCGATAGCGGAGTATCAGTCAACATTGATATCGACTGACACACCCTCATCGCGGGCAAGCCCGCTCCCACAGGGTTTGCAGGTGGCTTTAGCTGGTTTGCGGCTCGACCCGATCCCGTCCCGCCTGCTTCGCCGCGTACACTCCTGAATCCGCCCGCAGCAACAGCGCATCCGCGCCCTCCCCGACTCGCCAGCTGGCAATCCCGAAACTCGCGGTCACGGTTCCTACGCCTTCGATCGGTGAACTGCGCAACCCTTGCCACAACTGCAAGGCCAGCACGTGAGCCTGTTCGGCATCGATGTCCGGGCACAACACCATGAATTCCTCGCCCCCCAGGCGGCAGAACACATCAGTACGCCGCAGACGATGGCCGATGCGCTCGCACACGGCTTGCAACACCCGGTCGCCCACGGCATGGCCATGCAGGTCATTGATGCGTTTGAAGTGGTCGATGTCGAGCATGATCACGGACAACTCGCCACCACCGCGCTCGACCCGGGCCATTTCGGTGGTCAGGCGCTCTTGAAAGTAGCGGCGGTTATGGATGCCGGTCAGCGAGTCGGTGATCGACAGCGCCCGCAGCTCTTCTTCCACCCGCTTGAGGTCGGAAATATCCGAGATGTAACCGTGCCAGAGCACGCCGCCGCCAGGCAGTTCCTCCGGGGTCGCCTCGCCGCGAACCCAGCGCAGGCCGCGCTGAGGCAGTTGCACTCGGTACTCCTCGCGCCACGGGCTGAGAGTGTCCGCCGACGCGCGAATCGAGGCACGAACGCGGGTCGTGTCCTGTGGATGAATCCGCGTGAAGATCGCTTCCGCGTTGAGCAGCAGCACGTCCGGTTCGAGCTCGTAGATCTCGCGAATCCCGTCGCTGGCGTAGATCACGCTGAAACGACCGTCGAATTCCATCTTGAATTGATAAATGCCACCGGGCACATGGGCACTGAGCTTTTTCAGCAACAGATCGCGCGCGGCCAGGGCCTCGTGAACGCGTTTGCGTTCGGTGATGTCGATGCAGACTGCCAGATGCCCGATCCACAGACCTTGCTCGTCGAGTAACGGGGTCGCCAGCATGTTCACGGTCAAATGGCTGCCGTCCTGACGGACCAGTGTCCATTCCCGCGCTTCGTGACCGCCCTCCTCTCCGCCTTCGACCAACATCGCCTGACAGGTCGGGATCGGCTTGCCATAGCGCGCACTCAACTCCGCCGCGCGAGTCACCAGCTCCCGGGGAAAGTGCAGGTTTTCCAGGGTCATGTGCCCGACCACTTCAGCGCTGGAGTAACCCAGCATCTGCTCGGCCCCGGCGTTGAAGGTGCTGATGACACCACGCAGGTCGGTGGCGATGATCGCCACTTGCGTCGCGGCATCCAGCACGCCGCGCAACTGGCCGTGAGTGCCGCGCAATTCCTGCTCGCGGTCGTGCAACTCCTGGGTGCGCTGCTCGACCATTTTCAACGCACGCTGGCGTTGGCTGACCAACACGTAGAGCAACGCACTGAGCAGCACACTGAGCAACCCCCCAAGCACCACCAGGCTGGTCACCGAGGAATGGTTGGCTTTCAGAAAGGCTTCGCTGGGTAATATGTCGACTTGATAGTCGTGGTCGGCCATACGCAACAAGCGTGTCGCAGATAATTCGCTGGGCGCTGCCGAGTTAAAAGACTCGTAAAGCACTTCGTGCTGGTCGTCGGTGGACAGGTCGAGGATGCGTACCGAGAGGTAGTCATAGCTGGCCTCCGGCAACCCGTCCGCCAGCAGCTGACGCATGCTGATCACAGCCATGACATAACCGAAGGGCTTGGCGGCCGGCGTCACCGCATCACTCTGACGCTTCACCGGCGCCACCAACAGCACACCCCGCGCATAGGCTGGCTCGATGCCGACCAGATGCATCGGTTGCGACACCGCCATGCTGCCCGATTTGTCGGCCCGATCAAGGGTGGCGCGGCGCAACGGCTGGGCAAACAAGTCGTAGCCGAGCGGCGAGCCGAGCCGGCTTCGGGTCTGGCTGTAGAGCACCGCCACGTATTCATCCCGCTCGGCGGCCAATTGCAGTTGGCCCTCGGCATTGAGCTCACGCAGGGTGAAGTCGCTCAACCCCTCGTCTTCGCGCACCTTGCGCTCGAACTCTGCCCGCTCGGCGCGGGTGACTCGCGCAGCGAATGAATACGCCTGAGTACGGTGCAGCAACGGTTGGGTGTAGCCGTCGAACTCCTCGCGGGAGACCGACTCGGAATTGGCGAAGAACCGGCGCAGGCCGTCGAGGCGCTGCTCCTGATCTTCGAAACGTTCTTCGATGCGGCTGTAACGTTCGCTGGCGAGCAGCTGGAAACGTTGCCGTAATTGATGGTGATACAGATTCAGCGTCGACCAGGCCAGCAATCCGGTAAGAATCCCGCCGACGAGCAATACCAGCAGCGCGACCAGCCAGGCCGAGACATCTTCGCTGATAAAACCCAGGATCTTGGGACGCACGGCGTGCAACGACATAAACGCAACTCAAAACGCCAGGTGCGGGAAAGCCCATTGGCCATGAGTTGAGTTATAGCTATTAGCCATCAATTTGACCAGCACAGAAAGAACCCAAGAGCCTTTAAAAATCAAGGCTCTGTGGATCCAATCACTGATCTGTCAACGGGCTGTGATTTTCCAGGCACGGTGGATCTTGCCATTACGGGCGAAATCCGGATCGATGGTCTGGGCGGTGATTTCTTCAACGGCATAACGCTCGGTGAGGTTTTCCTCGAGCGTGAACTTACGGAAGTTGTTGGAGAAATACAAAACACCGCCCGGTGCCAGGCGCGCCATGGCCAGGTCGATCAATTGCACCTGATCGCGCTGCACGTCGAAGATCCCTTCCATGCGCTTGGAGTTGGAGAACGTCGGCGGGTCGATGAAAATCAGGTCGTATTCGTCACGGCAGGCGTCGAGCCACGCCATCACGTCACCCTGCTCCAGGCGGTTCTTGTCAGAGAAACCGTTCAGCGACAGGTTGCGACGCGCCCAGTCCAGGTAGGTTTTCGACAGGTCGACGCTGGTGGTGCTGCGCGCGCCGCCCTTGGCCGCGTGAACGCTGGCGGTCGCGGTGTAGCAATACAGATTGAGGAAGCGCTTGCCGGCCGCCTCTTTCTGGATGCGCATCCGCATTGGGCGGTGGTCGAGGAACAGCCCGGTGTCGAGGTAGTCGGTGAGGTTGACCAGCAGCTTCACGCCGCCTTCGTTGACCTCGACGAACTTGCCCTGCGCTGCCTGGCGCTCGTACTGCTTGGTGCCGCTCTGACGCTCGCGACGCTTGACCACCACACGACTCTTGTCGATGTTCAACGCCTGGGGAATAGCGGCCAGGGCATCGAACATGCGCGCCGAGGCTTTTTCCGGGTCGATGGACTTCGGTGCGGCGTATTCCTGGACGTGGACCCAATCCTGATACAGGTCGATGGCCATGGAATATTCCGGCATGTCGGCATCGTAGACGCGGTAGCAATCAATGCCTTCACGCTTGACCCACTTGCCCAACGCCTTGAGGTTCTTTTGCAGGCGGTTGGCAAACATCTGCCCGCCTTCGCTCAAGCGCGGTTGCTCGATCACCACCGGGGCCGGTTTGATCGGGTTGCCGTTCTTGTTGTACTTCTCGTACTTGCCCGGCGCTACATCGTTGTCTGCAACTTCGACTTCCGCCTGCTCGCGCTCAACCTGACGCTGTTCCGGGGTGCGACGCTCGCCGGTGACGAACTGGTCCGGGGTAACTTTGATCAGCAGCAATTTGCACGGCAAGGCGCCGTTCCAGAACGAATACTGTTTGTGGCTGCGGATGCCCATGCGCTTGCCCAGGTCCGGCGCGCCGGTAAACACCGCCGCTTCCCAGTTCAGGCACGCCTGGCGCAGACGTTCGCCGAGATTCTGGTAGAGGTAGAGCAAGCTCGCCTCATCGCCCAGCCGCTCGCCGTACGGCGGGTTGCAGATCACCAGGCCTTTCTGGTTCTGGTCCGGACGCGGCTCGAACGTGCCGACTTCGCCCTGGTAGATCTTGATCCACTCGCTCAGGCCTGCACGCTCGACGTTGTTGCGGCCCGGTTGAATCAGGCGCGGGTCGGCTTCGTAACCGCGAATCCACAGCGGTGGCTTGGCCAGGCCGGCCGCAGCGCGTTCGGTGGCTTCTTCGTGGAGCTTTTTCCACAGCGCCGGCACGTGACCGAGCCAGGCGGTGAAGCCCCACTGCTCGCGACGCAGGTTCGGCGCCATGTCGGCGGCGATCATTGCTGCTTCGACGAGGAACGTACCGACACCGCACATCGGGTCAGCCAGCGCGCCACCATCGGCCGCAATGCGTGGCCAGCCGGAGCGGATCAGGATTGCGGCCGCGAGGTTTTCCTTCAGCGGCGCCGCGCCCTGCTGCAAGCGATAACCGCGCTGGTGCAGGCTGTGGCCGGACAGGTCGAGGGATAGAATGGCTTCGCCACGGTCCAGGCGCAGGTGAATGCGCAGGTCCGGGTTGAGCTTGTCGATGGACGGACGGTCGCCTTGCGGGGTGCGCAGCTTGTCGACGATGGCGTCTTTGACTTTCAAGGCGCCGAAGTGGGTGTTGTCGATGCCCGAGCCGTGACCGCTGAACTCGACGGCCAGGGTGCCGTCGTTGAGCATGTGGTCTTGCCACTCGATGTCGAGCACGCCGTGGTACAGGTCTTCGGCGTCTTTCATCGGGAAACGCTTGAGCACCAGCAGGACCCGGTTCGCCAGACGCGACCACAGGCACAGGCGATAAGCGGTTTCCATGGTGGCCATGCCGCGCACAGCCGAGGTGTGCTCACGCGCTTCTTCAAGGCCAAGCCCGACGGCTTCCTCGATAAGCAGGCCTTCAAGACCTTTTGGGCAAGTGAGGAAGAGTTCGAAACGATCGGACATGGTAATTCCAGAGCCTTTAGCTAAGTGAACCGGCAACGCATTGCCGGCCCGGTTTTCAATCAGGCGCTTTTCTAAAAGAGCGCCCGCGTGGCACGAAGGTGTGCCGTCCCACCTGTGCTGCTCAGGTTAGAAGAGCTTAGATGCACAGGCAGATAAAAAAGTTGATGCAACAAAATGTCATAAGCCGACCCTTCGTCGAATAGTCGTCCTGCTCAACAGGAGACATTCTCACTAAAGGATTAACTCCATCATCCTGCGGGGGGCCGATCATACAGGGCTTTGACCAATAAACACGGGACAAACATCGAGTTACTTATGGCGTTAGCATCTTTATGGTTACGTTCTTATGACAAAACGATCATTCCCTCGATGTGACGCATTGGTTAGAACTCAACACAGGTTGACGTCGCAACGGCGTCAACACCTTGGCTCGCGACGCCGGCAGCGAGCCCCAACGGCAGGAGTTTTTTTCTGCCAGACCTCAATTGAGGTCGACGCGATAAATACAGTCAACAAGTGAGGGCAACACCCTATGAGAAGACTTAAGCGTGATCCGTTGGAAAGAGCATTTTTGCGCGGATATCAATATGGCGTTGGTGGCAAATCCCGTGAGCTTTGCCCATTTACTCTACCGTCGGTACGCCAAGCCTGGATTAACGGCTGGCGAGAAGGACGCGGCGACAACTGGGACGGTATGACCGGCACTGCGGGAATCCACAGACTCAACGAACTTCACGCCGTCGGCTAACACAGGGCACAACACTCCGACACGACAATCTGATTACGTAACGACTTACCACGCACGCCCCATCCGGGCGGCGGGCTCCGGCCCAGGGGCACCTTCGAGGTGCCCTTTTTTATGCCTGTAAAAACACACACTGGGGAAATCGCTTTTGTGGTGAGGGGATTTATCCCCGTTGGGTCGCGAAGCGGCCCCAAACCCAGGCAACTCGGTGAATCAGTCAAAACTCATTGGCCGGATTTGCGACTGCTTCGCCGCCGAACGGGGATAAATCCCCTCGCCACAGAGAACTCACCTCAGCCCAGAAGCACTCTTGCCACAGGGGTTCAGCGCAGGGCGGCGATGGCGTCGACGGACTCGCGAATCAACGCCGGGCCTTTGTAGATGAAGCCGGAGTAGATCTGCACCAGGCTCGCGCCCGCGGCGATTTTCTCGGCTGCGTGCTTGCCTTCAGTGATGCCGCCCACGGCGATGATCGGCAAGCGCCCGGCCAGCTCCGCCGCCAGCACCTTCACGGTATGGGTGCTCTTCTCGCGAACCGGTGCGCCGGACAGACCGCCCGCCTCGTCACCATGCTCCATGCCTTCGACGCCCACGCGGCTCAGGGTGGTGTTGGTGGCAATCACCGCGTCCATCCCGGTGTCGATCAACGCTTGCGCGACCTGCGCGGTTTCTTCGTCGGTCATGTCCGGTGCGATCTTGATCGCCAGCGGTACATGTTTGCCGTGGCGCAACGCCAGTTCTGCGCGACGGGTCGCCAGATCAGCCAGCAATTGCTTGAGCGAATCGCCGAACTGCAGGCTGCGCAGACCCGGGGTGTTCGGCGAGCTGACATTGACCGTCACGTAGCTGGCGTGGGCGTAGACCTTGTCCAGGCAAATCAGGTAATCGTCGACTGCGCGCTCAACCGGCGTATCGAAGTTCTTGCCGATGTTGATTCCCAGCACGCCCTTGTACTTGGCCGCCGCCACGCGGGCCAGCAGGTGATCGACGCCGAGGTTGTTGAACCCCATGCGGTTGATGATCGCCTCGGCATCCGGCAGACGGAAAATCCGTGGCTTCGGGTTGCCCGGCTGCGGACGCGGGGTGATGGTGCCGATTTCGACAAAACCGAAACCCAACTGGGCAAAACCGTCGATGGCCGCGCCGTTCTTGTCCAGACCGGCCGCCAGACCCACCGGGTTCGGAAATTCCAGACCCATGACATTCACCGGCATTTTCGCTGGCGCCTTGCACAGCAAACCGTTGAGGCCCAAACGTCCGCCCGCGCCGATCAGGTCCAGGGACAGATCGTGGGAGGTTTCCGGGGAAAGTTTGAACAACAGCTGACGGGCCAGGGTGTACATGGGCGGTTTTGACTCGATTGGCGGCGAAATGAGGCGGCGATTATAGCCGGGCATCGCGGTCGCAAGCGAGGCGCACAACAAAATCAGCGGACGATGGCATATGCCTTGCACCAACACTGACATCAGCACTCATGCCAACGGCGGGATGAGTCGAAAGACAAAGGCGTCGTCACTTGGCCTTGCCCTGGCAAGCAGCCCGGTACGGCGCTTTTTTTTGGAAGGTGTTTAGCCATGAATGAAACCACAGCGGGCCCGTTGGCCTGGGTCAATGGCAGCGATGCCCCGGAAAAGACTGAAATCAACCTCGGCTTCATGGCCTTGAGCGACTGTGCCTCGGTGGTGGTCGCGGCCACGCAAGGTTTTGCACAGCCTTACGGCCTGACCCTGAACCTCAAGCGCCAGTCGTCCTGGGCCAACCTGCGAGACAAACTGGTCAGCGGCGAACTCGACGCCGCCCACAGCCTGTATGGCCTGATTTATGCCGTGCACCTGGGCATCGGCGGCGTGGTGCCGACCGACATGGCGGTGCTCATGGGCCTGAACCAGAACGGCCAGAGCATCAATCTTTCTCACGGCTTGCAGGCCTTGGGGGTGACCAGTCCTGAAGCACTGGACCGGCACGTGCACCAAAGTCGCCCAAAACTGACCTTCGCCCAGACATTTCCCACGGGCACCCACGCGATGTGGCTGTATTACTGGCTCGCGAGCCAGGGCATTCATCCGTTGCAGGACGTAGACAGTGTGGTGGTGCCACCGCCACAGATGGTCGCGCACCTGCAAGCCGGGCGCATCGATGGCTTCTGCGTCGGCGAGCCGTGGTCCGCCAGCGCGGTGAAACAGAACCTGGGGTTCACGATGGCGACGAGCCAGACCATCTGGCCCGACCACCCGGAAAAAGTCCTCGGCTGCACCCACGCCTTTGTCGAGCAATACCCCAACACCGCTCGGGCGTTGGTGATGGCGATCCTCGAGGCCAGTCGCTTCATCGAAGACGGCAACGAAAACCGCCGCAGCACCGCGAAGCTGTTGAGTGCGCCGCAATACCTCGATGCGCCGCTCGATTGCATCGAACCGCGCTTGCTCGGCGACTACGCCGATGGCCTCGGCAATCGTTGGCAGGACCCGCACGCGCTGCGTTTTCATGCGAACGGCGAGGTCAACGTGCCGTACTTGTCCGACGGCATGTGGTTCATGACTCAGTTCCGCCGCTGGGGTTTGTTGCGCGACGACCCGGATTACCTCGGCGTGGCCCGTCAGGTCCAGCAACTAGACTTGTACCGAGAGGCCGCCCTCGCAGTCGGTGTTGCCTGCGAGGGCCAGGCAATGCGCAGCAGCCAGTTGATCGACGGCAAAATCTGGGACGGCTCCGACCCGGCCGGCTATGCCCGCAGTTTCAAGCTGCATGCCATGAGCGAAAGCTCGCACCGAATCGCCAGCCGCTGACAGGAGACTGCGAATATGTTGCGTATCCTGCTGATCAACGACACAGCGAAGAAAGTCGGTCGCCTGAAAGCGGCGCTGACCGAAGCCGGGTTTGAGGTCATTGATGAATCCGGTCTGACCATTGACCTGCCCGCGCGCGTCGAAACGGTGCGTCCTGATGTAATTCTGATCGATACCGAGTCACCGAGCCGCGATGTGATGGAGCAAGTGGTGCTGGTTTCCCGCGATCAACCGCGGCCGATTGTGATGTTTACCGATGAACATGATCCCGACGTGATGCGCCAGGCGATCAAGTCCGGGGTCAGTGCCTACATCGTCGAAGGCATTCACGCACAACGCTTGCAGCCGATTCTCGACGTGGCCATGGCTCGCTTTGAAAGCGACCAGGCCCTGCGCGCCCAGCTCAACGCCCGCGACCAGCAACTGGCCGAGCGCAAGCGCATCGAGCTGGCCAAGGGGCTGCTGATGAAAATGAAGGACTGCAACGAGGAAGAGGCCTACACCCTCATGCGCCGCCAGGCCATGAGCCGGCAGCAGAAGCTGATTCAGGTGGCGGAGCAGATAATTGCCATGAGCGAATTGCTCGGCTGACCCCTCGCCACAAAAGCAGGGTGTTGGCACAGATCTGGCTAAGTAATCGTTACAGGTAACCAACGGCGGTTGCCCCACCTACGACAAAGACGTCGCTCACCTCATTTGCCCATGGCGAATCGGGTGGCGGCGTTTTTTAGTTTTGGCCCCAGAGATCGGGGCCGGTGGTGCGGCCGATGCGGCGCCCCACCTGCAAGCTCCTGACTCCTTCTCGAGACTCCCTACAGCTGAGGTGCGCGATGAATTCAAGCTTCTGGAAATCCGGTCACACGCCGACATTGTTCGCAGCGTTCCTCTATTTCGACCTGAGCTTCATGGTCTGGTACCTGCTCGGCCCACTGGCGGTGCAGATCGCCACCGACCTGCAACTGACCACCCAGCAACGCGGGCTGGTGGTGGCCACGCCGATTCTGGCCGGGGCCATACTGCGCTTTTTGATGGGCTTGCTGGCTGATCGCCTGTCGCCCAAGACCGCTGGCCTGATCGGCCAGGTGATCGTCATCTGCGCCCTGTTCGTTGCCTGGAAACACGGCATCCACAGTTACGAACAAGCGCTGCTATTGGGCTTGTTCCTCGGTGTGGCCGGCGCATCCTTCGCCGTCGCCCTGCCGCTGGCCTCGCAATGGTATCCGCCGCAACACCAAGGCAAGGCCATGGGCATCGCCGGGGCCGGCAACTCGGGCACCGTGCTCGCCGCATTGATCGCCCCGGTGCTGGCGGCCGCCTTCGGCTGGAGCAACGTGTTCGGTTTCGCCCTGATCCCGCTGATCCTGACCATCATCGTCTTCGCCTGGCTGGCCAAAAACGCCCCTGAGCGGCCGAAAGCCAAGTCTATGTCCGATTACTTGAAGGCGTTGGGCGATCGCGACAGTTGGTGGTTCATGTTTTTCTACAGCGTGACCTTCGGCGGTTTCATCGGCCTGGCCAGCGCCCTGCCCGGCTACTTCAACGACCAATACGGCTTGAGCCCGGTGACCGCTGGTTACTACACCGCAGCTTGCGTGTTCGGTGGCAGCCTGATGCGTCCATTGGGCGGCGCGCTGGCCGATCGATTTGGTGGGATCCGCACATTGCTGGGGATGTACACGGTCGCAGCGGTCTGCATCGCGGCGGTGGGTTTCAACCTGCCGAGTTCCTACGCAGCGCTGGCGCTTTTCGTTTGCACCATGCTCGGTTTGGGTGCGGGTAACGGCGCGGTTTTCCAATTGGTCCCGCAGCGTTTTCGTCGGGAGATCGGCGTAATGACCGGTTTGATCGGCATGGCCGGCGGCATCGGCGGCTTCGCTCTGGCGGCGGGCATGGGTGCGATCAAGCAAAGCACCGGCAGTTATCAAATGGCCTTGTGGTTGTTCGCCAGCCTCGGCGTGCTCGCCTGGTTCGGTCTGCACGGGGTGAAACGTCGCTGGAGAACCACCTGGGGTTCGGCCGCTGTGACCGCTGCCCGGGTCTGAAACTTCAATGAGCCTGCAACTGAGTTTTGCCGAAGCGAGCGCCATCGGTCCTCGCGAGGAAAATCAGGACGCCCTGCGCCTGGTCACTCCGGCCCCGGCGCTGGCGGCGAGCAAGGGTTACCTGTTCGCCATCGCCGATGGGGTCAGCCAGTGCGCCGACGGCGGGCTCGCCGCCCGTTCGACCTTGCAGGCTCTGGCGCTGGACTATTACGCCACCCCGGAAACCTGGGGTGTCGCGCAAGCGCTGGACCGCCTGCTGTTGGCACAAAATCGCTGGCTGCAGGCCAATGGCGGTGGGCAACCGCTGCTCACCACGGTCAGTGCCCTGGTCATGCGCGGCAGGCGTTTTACCCTGGCGCATGTGGGCGATTGCCGGGTCTATCGCTGGCACGCCGACACCTTGCAACGGGTCAGCGAGGATCACGTCTGGGAGCAACCGGGCATGCAGCATGTGCTCAAGCGTGCGCTGGGGCTCGATCAGCATTTAGTCCTGGACTTCCTCGATGGCGAGTTGCGCCTCGATGAGAGCTTTGTGCTGCTCAGCGATGGTATCTGGGCTGTGCTGGGTGACACGGCTATCGCGGCGATTCTGCGCGACCAGCCGGACCTGCACAGCGCTGCGCAAACCCTGGTCAGCGCGGCGCATCTGGCCGGCAGCCAGGACAATGCCAGCGCCCTGCTGGTGCGGGTCGATGCCCTCGGTGAAACGAGCATCGGCGATGCACTGATTCATTTGCAGCAATGGCCGCTGCCGCCCGCGCTGAAACCGGGCCATACGTTCGAGGGTTGGCAGGTCGAAGGGATTCTCGGCCAGAGCCAGCAGTCACTGCTCTATCGGGTTCGCGACAGCCAACAACAACCCTGGCTGCTGAAAACCTTGCCCGCTGCGCTGCGCGACGATCATCTGGCCGGGCAGGCATTGCTGTCGGAGGAATGGTTTCTCAAGCGCGTGGCCGGACGGCATTTTCCTGAAGTCCATGCCGCCAGTCACCGTCAGCATTTGTACTACGTGATGCGCGAATATTCCGGATCAACCTTGGCGGAGTTGCACGAACGGGTTGCCGCGTTGCCGCTGGCGCAATGGCAGGATCTGGCCGAGCGCCTGCTGAAAGCTGTCGGCATGCTGCATCGGCGGCAGATTCTTCATCGCGACATCAAGCCGGAGAACCTGTTGCTGGGGGACGACGGTGAGTTGCGCCTACTGGATTTCGGCCTCGCTTACTGCCCCGGTCTGTCCGAGGATCAGCCCTCTGCACTGCCCGGAACTCCCAGCTACATCGCGCCGGAAGCCTTTGGCGGTGAGGCACCGACACCGCAGCAGGATTTGTACGCAGTCGGTGTAACCCTGTATTTCCTGCTGACCGGGCATTATCCCTACGGCGAAATCGAAGCCTTCCAGCGCCCACGGTTTGGCGTGCCTGTCAGCGCCAGCCGCTACCGCCCCGACCTGCCGGACTGGATCGCGCAAAGTCTGGAACGCGCGGTGGCGGTGGATCCGGGTCAGCGCTTTGAAACGGCGGAGGAATGGTTGCTGCTATTAGAACAAGGCGAGCGGCGCAGTTTGAGTGTGCGGCCCAGACCCTTGCTGGAGCGCGAGCCGTTGAAGGTCTGGCGGACGTTGGCGCTGGTGTCGTTGGTGGTGAATCTGGTGCTATTGGTTTTGCTGTTTCACTCATCCTGACTCGAACCAGATCCACTGTGGCGAGGGAGCTTGCTCCCGTTCGACCGCGCAGCGGTCGCAGAATGTTTAGGTCTGCTTCGCAGCCCAGCAGGAGCAAGCTCCCTCGCCACAGGCTCCCCATGCGCCAAGACCGGGCGGCCCGCCTCGAATCGGTGCAGAAACAGTGATTCTGATCCTGAAATCCTACTCAGAACCCACTAAAGCCGAACCCTGAACGACTTGGCACAACCACTGCATTACCTCTCCCAACAGACATAAAGCCCAGCCTTCAAAGACGAAGGGTGCGCTTCCCGAGAGAACGGGACCAGGACAAAGGCGTCCTCGCTAGGCAACTAGCGGGACGCCTTTTTTTGTTTGCGCAAAATATGTCGAGCAAGACCTGACAGCCCAGATGAGGCGGGTCCGAGCTCCCCGGAGAACCTGATGAAGAAATTAAAACTGGTGATGATCGGCAACGGCATGGCCGGGGTCCGCACCCTGGAAGAACTGCTCAAGCTGAGTAACGAACTGTACGACATCACGGTCTTCGGCGCCGAACCCCATACCAACTACAACCGCATCCTGCTGTCGCCGGTACTGGCCGGCGAGCAGACGTTCGAAGAGATCGTACTCAACGATCTCGACTGGTACCTGGACAACCACATCAAGTTGCTGCTCAACCGCAAAGTGGTGGAGATCGACCGGATCAAACGCCGCGTGATCGCCGATGACGGCACCGAGGCCGAGTACGATCGCCTGTTGATCGCCACCGGCTCGACCCCGTTCATCCTGCCGATTCCCGGCAACACCTTGCAGGGCGTGATCGGCTACCGCGACATCGCCGACACCCAAGCCATGATCAACACCGCGAAAACCCACAAGCACGCCGTGGTGATCGGTGGCGGCCTGCTCGGCCTCGAAGCTGCAAACGGCCTGATGTTGCGCGGCATGCACGTCACGGTGGTGCACATTGGCGAGTGGCTGCTGGAACGGCAACTGGACAAAACCAGTGGCCAACTCCTGCAAACCGCCCTGGAAGCCCGTGGCCTGCATTTTCGTCTGAGCGAACAGACCCAGGCCCTGCACGATGCAGGCAACGGCCGGGTCGGCTCGGTTGAATTCAAGAACGGCGACATTATCCCCGCCGACCTGGTGGTCATGGCGGCCGGCATCCGCCCAAGCACGGAACTGGCAGAAAAATCCGGCATCCCCTGCCATCGCGGGATCTTGGTCAATGACACGATGCAAACCTACGACCCTCGGGTCTATGCCATCGGCGAATGCGCCAGCCATCGCGGCACCGCCTACGGCCTGGTCGCGCCGCTGTTCGAGCAAGCCAAGGTCTGCGCCAACCACCTCGCGCAACTGGGCTTCGCCACCTACAAGGGCTCGGTGACCTCGACCAAACTGAAAGTCACCGGCATCGATCTGTTTTCCGCCGGCGACTTCATGGGCGGCGAAGGCACCGAAACCATCACCCTCTCCGACCCGATCAGCGGGATCTACAAAAAACTGGTGATCAAGGATGACGTGCTGGTCGGCGCTTGCCTGTATGGCGATACGGAAGATGGCGGTTGGTACTTCCGGCAGATCCGTGAGAATCACGCCATCGACGAGATTCGCGACCACCTGATGTTTGGCAGCTCTTCGTTTCCGGGGCTGGCCCTCGGCGACGCAGGACACTCCGGCCGGGAAGCAAGCTGATGAACCAGATCACCGCTTCCACCTGCTGCTACTGCGGGGTCGGCTGCGGCGTGCTGATCGAGCATGACGGCGAGCAAATCCTCGGCGTCAGCGGCGATCCGAGCCACCCGGCCAACTTCGGCAAATTGTGCAGCAAGGGTTCGACCCTGCACCTGACCGGCGACCTGACGGCGCGAGCGTTGTATCCCGAACTGCGCCTGGGCAAAGGCCTGGCACGCAGCCGCACCGATTGGGACACCGCACTCGATCATGCGGCCAATGTCTTCGCTCAAACCATCACCGAGCACGGCCCGGACAGCGTCGCGTTCTACATCTCCGGGCAGTTGCTGACCGAAGACTATTACGCCTTCAACAAACTGGCGCGGGCGCTGGTGGGCACCAACAACATCGACAGTAATTCGCGGCTGTGCATGTCGTCTGCGGTGGTCGGCTACAAGCGCAGCCTGGGTGCCGACGCGCCACCGTGCAGCTACGAAGACCTGGAAGTGAGCGACTGCGTGATGATCGTCGGCAGTAACATGGCCTACGCCCACCCGGTACTGTTTCGCCGCCTGGAAGAAGCCCGGTCCCGCCGCCCGCAGATGAAAGTCATCGTCATCGACCCCCGTCGTACCGACACCTGCGATTTGGCTGACCTGCACCTGGCGATTCTTCCCGGGACCGATGTCGCGTTGTTCCATGGGATTCTGCACCTGCTGCTTTGGGAAGACTGGATCGACCGCGACTTCATCCAGGCTCACACCGAAGGCTTGGCCGAACTGAAAAACCTGGTGCGCGATTACACGCCGTCAATGGTGTCGCAACTGTGTGGGATCGAGGTCGAGCAATTACAGGAATGCGCCGAATGGGTCGGCACCTCCAAGACGTTTCTGTCGCTGTGGTGCATGGGGCTGAACCAGTCCACCGCCGGCAGCGCTAAAAACAGCGCACTGATCAACCTGCACTTGGCCACCGGGCAAATAGGCCGTCCCGGCGCAGGACCTTTCTCCCTGACCGGTCAGCCAAATGCCATGGGCGGACGGGAAACCGGCAGTCTGTCGAACCTGCTGCCAGGCCATCGCGAAGCGGCTAATTCAGAGCATCGCGCGGAAGTGGCGGCTTATTGGGGCGTTGAGCAACTGCCGGAAAACACCGGACTTACCGCGATCGAGCTGTTTGAGCAGGTTCGAAGTGGAAAAATCAAAGCCCTGTGGATTGCCTGCACCAACCCCGCGCAATCGCTGCCGGACCAGACCGCTGTGCGCGCTGCCCTGGAAGCCTGCCCATTCGTGGTGTTGCAGGAAGCCTTTCGCACCACCGAAACCGCGGCATTCGCCGACCTGCTGCTGCCCGCCGCCAGTTGGGGCGAAAAGGACGGCACGGTGACCAACTCCGAACGGCTTATTTCCCACGTTCGCCGGGCCATCGTCGCACCGGGTGAAGCGCGCGCCGACTGGGCGATCACCGTGGATTTCGCACAACGCCTGGAACACCATCTTCGCCCCGGCCAAGACAGCCTGTTTGCCTTTGAAACGCCGGCGCAGGTCTTCGACGAATACAAACACCTGACCCGCGGGCGTGATCTGGACTTGTCCGGCATCAGCCATGAACTGATCGACCGCCTCGGCCCTCAACAATGGCCTTTCCCTGCTGGCGCCAGCGCAGGCACTGCGCGCCTGTACCTCGACGGTGTTTTCCCGACTGCCAGCGGGCGCGCGAAGTTTGTGGCTGATCCGTATTGCGCCGCCAAGGAACAACGCGGCGCACACTTCCCGCTGACGCTGATCACCGGTCGCTTGCGCGATCAATGGCACGGCATGAGTCGCACCGGCACCGCCGCGCAGCTGTTCGGACATGTCAGCGAAGCCGTGTTGAGCCTGCACCCGGATGAGCTGAGCCGGCATCGCTTGCAACCCGGCGATCTGATCAGCCTGAAAAGTCGGCGAGGCGCGGTAATCGTGCCGGTCGCCAGCGACGACAACATGCGGCCCGGCCAGGCCTTTCTGCCGATGCATTTCGGTGACCGCTTTCTCAAGGGCGGCGTAAATACCCTCACTCTGCCCGCCTTCGATCCGCTGTCGAAACAACCGGAACTGAAACACAGCGGCGTGCGAATCGAGCCTGTGCACCTGCCTTGGCAGCTATTCGCCCTGGTAGAGGGCAATGTTCAACAGCATTTCGAGACCCTACGACCGCTCTGTGAGGCGTTTTCCTACGCCAGCCTCAGCCTTGTCGGCCGCGAGCGCCCCGCGCTGCTGATACGCGCTGCCAGCGCCATCGCGCCTGATCCGCAATTGCTGCGCGATATTGATCAATGCCTGGCGCTCACCGATGGCCCGGTACTGGCCTATGACGACCCACGCCGCGCCATCGGCAAACGCGTGCGGATCGACAACGGCCGGATCACTGCGATTCGCCTGGCCGGCGAAACCCTCGCCCAACACTGGCTGCAAAACCTTTGGCTTGAGGGGCGCGCCGACGAACAACTGCGGCGCTGGCTGCTGGCACCGCTGAGCGCGCCACCGGGCAACGCTGGAACTGCCACAGCGAGTACAAAAATCCTGTGCAACTGCAAGAACGTCAGCCAAGGCGCGGTCTGCGCCGGCATCAGCCGTGGCCTGGATTTGCAGGGTTTGAAACAAGAATTGGGTTGCGGCACGCAATGTGGCTCCTGCGTCCCGGAAATCAAGCGTTTGCTGGCTGCCACTGCGCAGCCGATCGCCGTCATCTCGTGAGGAAAATACGATGAGCGCAAAAGTCTGGCTGGTGGGTGCGGGTCCCGGCGACCCTGAATTGCTGACCCTCAAGGCGGTTCGGGCGTTGAGAGAAGCGGATGTGGTGTTGATCGACGATCTGGTCAATGACGCGGTGCTGGAGCATTGCCCCGGCGCGCGGATCATACCCGTGGGCAAACGCGGCGGCTGTCGCTCCACGCCTCAAGCCTTTATTCATCGACTGATGCTGCGTTATGTCCGCCAGGGTAAATGCGTGGTGCGGCTCAAGGGCGGCGATCCGTGCATCTTCGGTCGTGGCGGCGAAGAAGCGCAGTGGTTGCGAGAGCGCGGGGTTGAAGTCGAACTGGTCAACGGCATCACTGCCGGGCTGGCGGGTGCGACGCAATGCGATATTCCGCTGACCCTCAGAGGCGTTGCCCGTGGCGTGACGCTGGTCACCGCCCACACTCAGGATGGCAGCAGCCTGAACTGGCAGGCCCTGGCCCAGGGTGGCACGACGTTGGTGGTTTACATGGGCGTGGCGAAGCTGAGCGAGATTCGCGAGCAACTGCTGGCTGGGGGGATGGCAGCGGATACGCCGGTGGCGATGATTGAAAACGCTTCTTTGCCGCACCAACGTGAATGTCGGAGCGATCTGACGGCCATGGAAGAAGATGCCCATAGCTTTGAATTGAAAAGCCCGGCGATTCTGGTGATCGGCGTTGTAGCAGCCGTTGCGACTCCATCTCTGTGGGAGCGCAGCTTGCCCGCGATGACGGCCGATCAATCAGCCTGAATGTCCCTGATTCCCCCTCGCTCACCAAATCGCAGACAAAGAAAAGCCCGGCCTAAGCCGGGCTTTTCTCAGAGCTGCGCGCTAATTACTTAGCGTTAGCTTCAACCTGCGCTTCTACGCGACGGTTTACAGCGCGACCAGCTTCAGTTTTGTTGTCAGCAACTGGGCGGGATTCGCCGTAGCCAACAGACTGAACGCGGGACGATTCAACACCGTACTGGTTGGTCAGAACTTGCTTAACGGCGTTTGCACGACGCTCGGACAGTTTCTGGTTGTAAGCGTCAGGACCGACGGAGTCAGTGTGACCTTCAACAGTGGTGCTGGTCGATGGGTACTGCTTCATGAAATCAGCGAGGTTTTTGATGTCGCCGTAGCTGTTAGGCTTGACTACCGACTTGTCGAAGTCGAATTTCACGTCCAGTTCAACACGAACAACTTCAGCAACTGCTGGGCAGCCATCAGCGTCAACAGTTACGTTGGCTGGGGTGTCCGGGCACTTGTCAACGTTGTCGCAAACGCCATCGTTGTCGCTGTCGGAGCAGACTTCAGCTGGTGCTGGAACTGGAGCAGCAGCAGGCTTGGAGCCGCCACCGAAGTTCACACCGATACCGACGCTTGGAGCCCACTCGGTGTCGCCTTGGTCGATGTTGTACTGAGCTTCAACGCCAGCACGAGCGTAGAAGTTGTCAGTGAAGTACAGCTTGGCACCGCCGCCAACGTTGGCGAAGGTGGAACGGTTACGACCGTTGCTGCCATTCTGGTCGATGCTCTGGTCCGAGAAACCGGCAGAGACGTAAGGACGCAGCATGTCACCTGGGTTGTTGAAGTGGTACAGAGCGTCCAGAGCGGTGTTGGCGCCCTTGATGTTCTTGCCGTCGTCGGAACGAACGTTGTGCACTTCGTCGTAGCCCAGACGCAGTTCTACGTCGTCGGTCAGGAAGTAACCAACAGAACCGCCGAACAGGTTGCCGTTGTTCTTGAAGTTACGAGCGCTGTCGAATTGTTCTTTCTTAGCGAAGCCTTCGATTTCAACTGCGCCTTGGCCTTGTGCCAGAGCGCCGAACGAAGTGGCAGCAATAAGAGAACCAATGGCCAAGCCCAAGGTGTTTTTCAGTTTCATCCGTTAAATCCCCATCTGGTGATTGTGAAGCAGTCCCGCAAACCGGGGGACAACTCGGCGGCAAGTCTATCAGAACTTGCCTACACGTAAGAGATATTTGCGCCGAACTAAGTTTCAGCAATGCCTGCAAATTTCTCACGCAATTTATCTAGAGCACGTTTGTACCGCATTTTTGTTGCACTCAAGCCCATATGCATGATGTCTGCGATCTCCTGAAACTCCAGCTCTGCGACAAATCGTAGCACCAGAATTTCACGGTCAATCGGGTTCACATACACCAGCCAGCGATCAAGTCCACCCTTATCCTCGGGTTTCGGCGTCTTTTCTTCAGACGCTTCCTCGAGGGGGTCCAGACTCAAAGCGTCCATCAAGCGACGCTTTCGCCGTTCTTTCCGATACTGCGTGATGCATTCGTTGTACGTGATGCTGTAGAGCCACGTCTTGAACTTCGATTTCCCCTCGAAGTTCTTCAGGCCATACAACACCTTCAACATCACTTCCTGACAGACATCGTCTGCGTCGCGATCGTTCCCCAGATATCGTGCGCAGACGTTAAATAATGTTCGTTGGTAACGCCGCATCAGTTCTTCATAGGCGCGTGTTACGTGAAACAGCTCGGTATGCGAGCGCGCGACCAACTCCTCATCAGAGAGCTCGCGGGGGTCGTAGCGCGTGGAGAGCGATTGAGCTTTATTCAAAACAAGTCGGGCCGACAGTCAGGTCAATGTCCGCCGCAGCCCTTACAGGGCACTTTGCGGCGGCATACATTAGCAGGGTTTGCCGGGTTAGCGGCTACTCACATGCTGCTCCAGGAGGATCCGATTGGAGAGAGAGACTAGCTCACCCTCATCGGTCAGCAATGTGGTTTTAACCGTGCCGATCTCTTCGATCTGACCTTCGACCTCGCCAACACGCACTTGTTGCCCAACCTGATACAACTCACGCACATAGATTCCCGCAAGAATCTGACCGGCAATTTCCCGGCTTCCCAACCCCATGGCCAGCGCAACCGCCAGACCAACGGTAATCAATACGATCACAATCACATGGTTGAGCAGGTCAGTCTTGACCTCCAACTGGCTGATTGCGACAGAAATACTGATGATAATCACCAGGCCCTGGGCAATTCGCCCCAGGCCCGCGGCGTAATCCAGCCCTACGCCTTCTGCTGCACCACGCACCAGCCCATTGGCCAGTTGCGCCAGCAAAACACCCACCAGCAGCACCAGCGCGGCGCCAAATACTTTCGGCAAATACAGCGCAAGCATATCCAGCGTAGCCGAAACTCGCTCAAGTCCAAGGGATTCTGCGGCAGAAACCAGAAAAATCAGCAGAACGAACCAGTAGACAATCTTGCCAATCAGGGTCGAGATCGGTACTTGCAGGCCGGCCCGGGACAGTAATTTTGTCAGACCGGTGCCACCCATCAGGCGATCAAGGCCCAGCTTGGCGAGCAACTTGGACAGCAAAGTGTCCAAAAGTTTCGCAACGACGAAACCCAACAGCAACACAACCAGTGCGCCGAACAGGTTCGGGATGAAATTTGCCACCTTGGTCCATAACGCAGTCATTGCAGTGACGAGGCTCTGAGTCCAGAGATCAAGTTCCATATTCAATCAGCCTTATCAGCGGTGCGAACGGTAGGTTTACGGTGGCGGGATACCGGCGAGACGTGGGCCGAGCCGTTATTGAGGGCAATCATCAGCGCGGGCAACCAGCGGCCCAGCAGGCTGAACAGATCGCCAGCGCCGACCTGGCGGTTGGCGGTTTTCAGGACACGCCCAAGACACGCATCGTCGTCACGGGTGGACGGCGAAGCGTTCAGCATGTCGCGCAAAGACTGTTCAAACGGATCGTGCATACGCACCTCTCGTGATGTCTGTGAAAGACGCGGTCAAATTTGCCCGGGTCACATGAGTCATCGTCACACCCATCGCAAACGGCGGAATAACCACCACTGCCCGAGCGCCACCGAGACCATCATCAGGCAGGCGATCAGGAAGCCATAAGGGCTTGCCGAGAACGGAATGCCACCGACGTTGATGCCCAACAGACCGGTCAGAAAACTCATCGGCAAAAAGATCCCGGTGATGATCCCGAAGCGGTACATCGTGCGGTTCATGCGCACGCTCAAACGCCTGTCCTCGGCCTCGAGGACCAGCCCCACCCGCTCCCGGGTCAATTCCAGCTCCTCGAGATAACGGGTCAGGCTGTTGTTCAATTCGTTCCAGTAATCACCATCGTCTTCGACGAACCACGGCAGTTTTATCCGCGTCAGCTGCCCGAAAATTTCCCGCTGCGGCGCAAGGAAACGTTTCAGTGCGGCAGCCCTTCGACGGATCTGCAAAATGGCGCCATGCTCGGGCGTATACCGTTCGTCGGCATCCAGCTTTTCTTCTTCCTCATCGACCACTTCCGAGAGGCAACTGACCAGATCCTGCACCTTGTTGGTGAGGTACTGAGCCATATAAAGGATGAGTTCGGAGGCGGTTTTCGGCCCTTTGCCTTCAGCCAGCTGCACCAGCAACTCATCGGTGGCGCGCAATGGGCGCAAACGCAGGGAAATGACGCGTTGCGCAGAAGCGAAGATCCGCACCGAGACCATGTCTTCCGGCTCGGCACCCGGGTTCAGGTTGACCCCGCGCAGAAACAGCAGCAGTTCAGAGTCCGGCAGCGGCAATAGACGCGGGCGGGTGTTCTCTTCAAGCAGCAGGTCACAGCTGAATTCACTCAGACCGCTGGATTTGCGCAGCCAGGTCTGGGTTTGCGGGTGACTGCGATCCCAGTGCAGCCACAGGCTTTCATGGACCTGCAGCTGCAAGTCGTCAAGTTCAGTCCGGGCTATCGAACGCGCACCGCCTTTACCATCCAGCACCAGGGCATGCACCAGCCCCCACTGCGCGTTGTCTTCCTCGAACATCCTCACCCCTTTGTTGATTCGCGGCTTTATTCAGGCATCTTCAGCGGGCTTGGCGAGATGATCACGCCGTTGTTGTCCGCGTAGATGTAATGGCCCGGATGGAAGGTCACGCCCGCAAAGGTTACCGCCACGTTGAGATCGCCGATCCCGCGCTTGTCGGTCTTCATCGGGTGGCTGGCCAGCGCCTGGACCCCCAGGTCGGTTTGCGCGATGACGTCGACGTCACGGATGCAACCGTAGATGACCAGCCCTTCCCAACCGTTTTTCGCGGCTTTCTCGGCGATCATGTCGCCCAGCAGCGCACGACGCAGGGAACCGCCGCCATCGACCACCAACACCTTGCCATTGCCCTTGAGCTCGGCTTGTTCCTTGACCAGCGAGTTGTCTTCGAAGCACTTGATGGTCACGATTTCGCCGCCGAACGAATCACGGCCACCGAAATTGCTGAACATCGGTTCCAGCACCTGCACCAGCTCCGGGTAGGCGTCGCACAGGTCAGGCGTGAGGTAATGGTTCATCGAGAAACTCCTGTAAAGAGGAAGACAATCGAGTGTGTCGCAAAGTGACCGGAACAGCACAATGCGTCATATCTTAGCCTCAAGCCGAACAGAGCGAAATGCCCTTGTTAGAGCATCAGGCTCAGACTGCCGCGGCCAAATCCGGCTTTTCTCCCAGCAAAGGCGTTTGCTGATCCGCCAGCCAACGCGCCACCAACGGCCAGACTTCGGCTTGAGCGGCTTTGCTGACGAGCATTTCCACGTGACCAAAATTATCGCCAAAGCCCTGCTCGCGGCCAAGGTTGATGAATTGCTTGTGTTCGGAACCCACTTGATCGAACAACTTGCGACAGGCCCACGCCGGATCCTGATGATCGCCAGCGGCGCTCACTGCCAGCACCGGCACCTGAACCTCGGCCAATCCCGCCCACCAATCCTTGTCCGCATCGCCGAAGCGTCCGAACAGGCCATACCAGCGCATGCTTTCCAGGGCCAGGCCAATCGGCTCGTCCTCCGGGCCGCGCTTGAGCCGTGAACCGGACAGCTGCGCGAAACGCTTGAGAATGAAGCGCCCGCTCCACTCCACTGGTGGAATCTTCAACGGCCAGTAAGTGCGACTGACCTGCGTGCCGAAGAACGCCGCTGACGCAACCACAGGCTCGCCGATGTATTCCCCACCCAGTGCCGCCGCCAGCGTGATGCCGCCCAGCGAGTGACCGATCCAGTGCGGGACCTGGCCGCTCTGCTCACGCACGAACGCACCAATGGCCGGCAGATCGTAACGGGCGTAGTCGCTGACGCGGTTCTTGCGGTAGTTGTGGTTGCGTTGGGACAGGCCGTGGCCACGCATCTCCGCAATCCAGACATCGAAGCCCAGACGCGTCAGGTAGGCGCCCAGCCCCAGCCCTTTCGGCGAGAACCAGAACCGGCGATTGGAAAAGCTGCCGTGCAACAGAATCACTGGCACGCCGCGCACGGACGGTTCATCGGCCATGCCGAGACGCGTCACAGCCAGTTCGACGGTGCCGTCAGGGCTGTTACCGGGTTTCAAACGATAGACATCTTCGCTCAGATCACCGCGCCGCTCGGCGCTGATCAGGGCGACAGGAAATAGGTTGCTGCTGCTTTGCATAATGCTCTTGCACAAAAAAGGGCGGCATCCAGAGGAGCCCGCCCTACTTGATTCTTAAAGCCTCGGCCACATGACCGAGGCTTCATTCACATCAAGCCGAAGCCTGACCTTCAGCCAGGAAGAACCAGGTTTCCAGTACGGAATCGGGGTTCAGCGAAACGCTTTCGATGCCCTGCTCCATCAGCCATTTGGCCAGATCAGGGTGGTCCGAAGGGCCCTGACCGCAAATGCCGATGTATTTGCCGGCCTTGTTGCACGCGGCAATGGCGTTGGCCAGCAGCTTCTTGACCGCCGGATTACGCTCGTCGAACAGGTGAGCGATGATCCCGGAGTCACGGTCCAGGCCCAGCGTCAGCTGAGTCAGGTCGTTGGAGCCGATGGAGAAGCCGTCGAAGAACTCGAGGAATTCTTCAGCCAGGATCGCGTTGGACGGCAGTTCACACATCATGATGATGCGCAGACCGTTCTCGCCGCGAGCCAGCCCGTTTTCGGCCAGCAGATCGATCACCTGGCTCGCTTCGCCCAAAGTACGGACGAACGGCACCATGATTTCAACGTTGGTCAGGCCCATCTCGTTACGCACGCGCTTGAGCGCGCGGCATTCGAGTTCGAAGCAGTCACGGAACGCTTCGCTGATGTAACGCGAGGCACCGCGGAAGCCCAGCATCGGGTTTTCTTCTTCCGGCTCGTAGAGCTTGCCGCCGATCAGGTTCGCGTATTCGTTGGACTTGAAGTCCGACAGACGCACGATGACCTTTTTCGGGGTGAACGCAGCGGCCAGGGTGCTGATGCCTTCGACCAGTTTATCGACATAGAAGCCGACCGGATCGTCGTAACCGGCAATGCGTTTGTCGACGCTGTCCTTGATGTCCTGCGGCAGACCGTCGTAGTTCAACAGCGCTTTGGGGTGGACACCAATCATGCGGTTGATGATGAATTCCAGGCGGGCCAGGCCCACACCGGCGTTCGGCAGTTGCGCGAAGTCGAATGCACGATCCGGGTTGCCGACGTTCATCATGATCTTGAACGGCAGATCAGGCATGGCGTCCACGGAGTTTTTCTTGATGTCGAAGCCCAGTTCGCCTTCGAAGATGTAACCGGTGTCGCCTTCAGCACAGGACACGGTCACGCCCTGGCCGTCTTTCAACAGCTGGGTGGCGTTGCCGCAACCGACTACAGCCGGGATGCCCAGTTCGCGAGCAATGATCGCCGCATGGCAGGTACGACCGCCGCGGTTGGTGACGATCGCGCTGGCGCGCTTCATGACCGGTTCCCAGTCCGGGTCGGTCATGTCAGAGACCAGTACGTCGCCTGGCTGGACTTTGTCCATCTCGGACACGTCCTTGATGATGCGGACCTTGCCGGCGCCGATGCGCTGGCCGATGGCGCGACCTTCAACCAGTACGGTGCCGGTTTCTTTCAACAGGTAGCGTTCCATGACGTTGGCCGAGGTACGGCTCTTCACGGTTTCAGGACGGGCCTGAACGATGTAGAGCTTGCCGTCGTCGCCGTCTTTGGCCCATTCGATGTCCATCGGGCACTTGTAGTGTTTCTCGATGATCATCGCTTGCTTGGCCAGTTCGCTGACTTCGGCGTCGGTCAGGCAGAAACGGGCGCGATCAGCCTTGTCAACGTCGATGGTCTTGACCGACTTGCCGGCCGTAGCCACTTCGCCGTAGATCATCTTGATGGCCTTGCTGCCCAGGTTGCGACGCAAGATGGCCGGACGACCGGCTTCCAGCGTGCCTTTGTGGACGTAGAACTCATCCGGGTTCACCGCGCCTTGTACGACGGTTTCACCCAGGCCGTAGGCGCCGGTGATAAACACCACGTCACGGAAGCCCGATTCGGTATCGAGGGTGAACATCACGCCGGCAGTGCCGGTTTCGGAGCGGACCATGCGCTGCACACCAGCCGACAGGGCCACCAGCTTGTGGTCGAAGCCCTGGTGGACGCGGTAGGAAATCGCGCGGTCGTTGAACAGGGAGGCGAACACCTCTTTGGCGGCGCGAATGACGTTTTCGACACCACGGATGTTCAGGAAAGTTTCTTGCTGACCGGCGAAGGAAGCGTCCGGCAGGTCTTCGGCGGTAGCGGAAGAGCGCACGGCCACTGCCATGTCAGGGTTGCCGGCCGACAGCGTGGCGAACGCGGTGCGGATCTCGGCGTTGAGCTTCTCGGGGAATTCGGCTTCCATGATCCATTGACGGATCTGGGCGCCAGTCTTGGCCAGGGCGTTGACATCGTCGACGTCGAGAGCGTCGAGGGCGGCGTGGATCTGATCGTTCAGGCCGCTCAGTTCCAGAAAATCACGATAAGCCTGAGCTGTCGTGGCGAAGCCACCGGGCACCGATACACCGGCGCCTGCGAGGTTACTGATCATCTCGCCCAGGGATGCGTTCTTGCCCCCTACGTGCTCTACATCATGGACGCCGAGCTTATCGAGGGAAACTACGTACTCTACCAAGGTGATCTCTCCACTAACTGTGTTGGAAAAGCTCAGAAGCCGGCGGCTCGGGGGAGCGTTTACCGGCTGTATGGCCTGGACCTGGAAAATAAGTGAGAATGCGGGCCACTGGCGGCCGGCAAATCGCGCCTATCATATCCAGAAATCTTCACTAGCTTAAGGCCCAAGGTGCAAATGAAACGATCTGCTTTCTTTATTTCCGACGGCACCGGCATCACAGCCGAAACCCTCGGCCAAAGCCTCCTGGCGCAGTTCGAAAACATTACCTTCAGCAAATTCACGCGTCCGTACATCGATAACGTGGATAAAGCGCGGGCCATGGTACAACAAATCAACAAAGCCGCCGAAACCGACGGCTTCCGGCCGATTATCTTTGACACCATCGTCAATCAGGACATCCGTGAGATCCTCGCAACGTCCAATGGTTTCATGATCGACATTTTCTCGACCTTCCTGGCGCCGCTTGAACAGGAACTGACCGAGCATTCTTCCTACACCGTCGGCAAGTCCCATTCCATTGGCGGCAACTCCAATTACATGGAACGCATCGAGGCGGTGAACTTCGCCCTCGACAACGACGACGGCGCCCGCACGCATTATTACGACAAGGCCGACCTGATCCTAGTGGGCGTGTCGCGTTGTGGTAAGACGCCGACGTGCCTGTACATGGCCATGCAATTCGGCATCCGCGCGGCCAACTACCCGCTGACCGAAGACGACATGGAACGCCTGACCTTGCCGAACGCCCTGCGTGCTCACCAGCACAAGCTGTTCGGCCTGACCATCGACCCGGACCGTCTCACCGCCATCCGCAACGAGCGCAAGCCCAACAGCCGCTATTCGAGCTACGCCCAGTGCGAGTTCGAAGTGCGCGAGGTGGAAAACCTGTTCCGTCGGGAGAACATTCCCAACATCAACTCCACGCATTTTTCCGTAGAAGAAATTTCCGCGAAGATCCTCGTCGAAAAAGGTGTTGAGCGGCGGTTCAAGTAACTCTCCATTGCCTGCTATGGCCTCATCGCCAGCAGGCTGGCTCCCACAGTTGATCTGCGGTGAACACAAATCAACTGTGGGAGCTAGCCTGCTAGCGATTGAACGATAACGCGGTCCTCTAGATAACAAACAAATCCACAAACCGATTAACAGGCGTCGCTTCAAGCGCTGCCTGATCCTTGCACAACTCGAAAATCTCCTCACTGCGCTGCGCGGTGAAGCGTGTCGCCAGGTTCGCCCTGAACTTATCCTCCAGCAACGGAATCCCGTCAGCACGGCGACGCCGATGGCCAATCGGGTACTCGACCACCACGTTCTCGGTGCTTGAACCGTCCTTGAAAAACACCTGTATTGCGTTGGCGATGGAGCGCTTGTCAGCTTCCAGATATTCGCGGGTGAATCGCGGCTCTTCAACGATGATCATTTTTTCCCGCAGCACGTCGATGATCGGATGCGCCGCATGGAAGTCATCTTCGTATTGCTCGGCGACCAGGTTGCCAAACGCCAGCGGCACGGCAGTCATGTACTGAATGCAATGATCGCGGTCCGCGGCATTGGCCAACGGGCCAACCTTGGAAATGATGCGGATCGCCGATTCGTGGGTGGTGATGACGATCTTGTCGATTTCATGCAGGCGGTTTCTAACCTGTGGATGCAGGGTCACCGCCGCTTCGCAGGCGGTTTGCGCGTGGAATTCCGCTGGAAAACTGATTTTGAACAGCACGTTTTCCATCACGTAGGTGCCGTAGCTGCGGGAGAAGCTGAACGCGCGCTTGTCTCCCGGCTTGAGCGCCAGATCGTTGTTGGTGTGGCTAAACAACACGTCGTAAAAACCCCACTGCTTGGCCGTCAGCACGCCGGGAATACCCATCTCGCCGCGCATCGCAATGTCCGCCAGGCGCACGCCCCGGCTGGACGCATCGCCCGCTGCCCAGGATTTGCGCGACCCGGCATTCGGCGCATGCCGATAGGTGCGCAGCGCTTGCCCGTCGGCAAAGGCGTGGGACAACGCTGACAGCAGTTGCGCGCGATTGGCGCCCATGAGTTTGGCGGTGACGGCGGTCGAGGCGACTTTCACCAGGATGACGTGATCGAGCCCTACACGATTGAAGGAGTTTTCCAGGGCGATCACGCCTTGAATCTCGTGGGCCATGATCATGGCTTCGAGCACCGCGCGGATGGTCAGCGGCGCATCGCCATTGGCCAGGCGCTTTTGTGACACGTGGTCGGCCACCGCAAGAATCCCGCCGAGGTTATCGGACGGGTGGCCCCACTCGGCTGCGAGCCAGGTGTCGTTGTAGTCGAGCCAGCGCACGATGCAGCCGATGTCCCACGCCGCTTTGACCGGATCGAGCCGGAAACGGGTGCCGGGAACCCGCGCGCCGAACGGGACGACGGTGCCTTCGACGATCGGGCCGAGGTGTTTGGTGCATTCGGGGAAACGCAAGGCCAGCAGGCCGCAGCCGAGGGTGTCGATCAGGCAGTTGCGAGCGGTGTCCAGCGCTTCCTTGGATTCGATTTTGAAGTTGAGGACGTAATCGGCGATGTCCTGCAGGACGGTGTCGTAGTCGGGGCGGTTGTTCAGGTCGACGTTGGTGCTCATGTTCGATTCACTCGGTTAGTGCTTCGTTGATGGGACCTCGGTTCAGGGCAATCTCAGCGGGATACTGCTTTCTTATTTTGGAATACGGTCAACTGTGGGAGCGGGCTTGCCCGCGATAGCGGTGTATCAGCCAACATAGATGTTGAATGTGAAGGCCTCATCGCGAGCAGGCTCGCTCCCACAGGGTTTAGTGTTTATTTCTGGATTTGCGTCAGAACGAATCACCCGGCACGCGCACGAAGCCTTCCATCAACACCCGCGCACTGCGGCTCATGATGGCTTTGTTCACGGTCCATTCGCCGTTGACCTGGCTGGCCTCGGCGCCCACGCGCAAGGTGCCGGACGGATGCCCGAAGCGCACGGCGTTGCGTTCGATACCGCCCGCCGCCAGGTTGACCAAGGTGCCGGAAATCGCCGCTGCCGTACCGATTGCAACCGCCGCCGTGCCCATCATCGCGTGATGCAGTTTGCCCATCGACAGTGCGCGCACCAGCAGGTCGACATCACTTGCCTTAATCGCCTTACCGCTGGACGCCACGTAGTCCGCCGGCTTGGACACGAAGGCCACCTTTGGCGTGTGCTGACGCTTGGTCGCTTCGTCCAGGTCCTTGATCAAGCCCATGCGCAGCGCGCCATAAGCACGGATGGTCTCGAACATCAGCAACGCTTTCGGATCGCCATTGATCGCGCCCTGCAACTCGGTGCCGGTGTAACCGATGTCTTCGGCGTTGACGAAAATCGTCGGGATGCCGGCGTTGATCATGGTCGCCTTGAAGGTGCCGACGCCGGGCACTTCCAGGTCATCCACCAGGTTGCCGGTGGGGAACATCGAACCACCGCCGCCCTCTTCTTCCGCCGCCGGGTCCATGAATTCGACCTGCACTTCGGCGGCGGGAAAGGTCACGCCGTCGAGTTCGAAATCACCGGTTTCCTGCACTTCACCATTGGTGATCGGCACGTGGGCGATGATGGTCTTGCCGATGTTGGCTTGCCATACGCGCACCACGGCAACGCCGTTGTGCGGAATGCGACTGGCGTCTACCAGACCGTTGCTGATGGCGAACGAACCGACCGCTGCAGAAAGGTTGCCGCAATTACCGCTCCAGTCGACGAAAGGCTTGTCGATCGAGACCTGACCGAACAGGTAATCGACGTCGTGATCAGCCTTGGTGCTTTTCGACAGGATCACGGTTTTGCTGGTGCTGGAGGTCGCACCGCCCATGCCGTCGATTTGCTTGTCGTACGGGTCGGGGCTGCCAATCACGCGCAGCAACAAGGCATCGCGTGCCGGGCCGGGAATCTGTGCCGCTTCGGGCAGGTCTTTCAGGCTGAAGAACACGCCTTTGCTGGTGCCGCCGCGCATGTAGGTGGCGGGGATTTTGATCTGAGGTGCGTGAGCCATGGTGCTCCTTCAAAGCGGACACGGGACTCAACATCCCGTGTCCGCACGTCGTGATTTAGACGGCGACGGCCGATTCCAGGAAGTCCTGCGCGAAGCGCTGCAACACGCCGCCGGCCTCGTAGATCGACACTTCTTCGGCGGTATCGAGGCGGCAAGTCACCGGCACTTCGACGCGTTCGCCGTTCTTGCGGTTGATCACCAGCGTCAGGTCGGCGCGCGGTGTGCGCTCACCGATGACGTCGTAGGTTTCACTGCCATCGATGCCCAATGTGTGACGGTCGGTGCCCGGTTTGAACTCCAGCGGCAACACGCCCATGCCCACCAGGTTGGTGCGGTGGATGCGCTCGAAACCTTCGGCGGCGATCGCTTCTACACCGGCCAGACGCACGCCCTTGGCCGCCCAGTCGCGGGACGAACCCTGACCGTAGTCGGCGCCGGCAATGATGATCAGCGGCTGCTTGCGTTCCATGTAGGTTTCGATGGCTTCCCACATGCGCATGACTTGGCCTTCCGGCTCGACGCGGGCCAGCGAACCTTGCTTCACCTTGCCGTTTTCCTGAACCATTTCATTGAACAGTTTCGGGTTGGCGAAGGTTGCACGCTGGGCGGTCAAGTGATCACCGCGGTGGGTCGCGTAGGAGTTGAAGTCCTCTTCCGGCAGGCCCATTTTCGCCAGGTATTCACCGGCGGCGCTGTCGAGCATGATCGCGTTCGACGGCGACAGGTGATCGGTGGTGATGTTGTCCGGCAGCACCGCCAGCGGGCGCATGCCCTTGAGCGGACGGGCACCGGCCAGTGCGCCTTCCCAGTACGGCGGACGGCGGATGTAGGTGCTCATTTCGCGCCAGTCGTACAGCGGCGTGACTTTCGGGCCGGTGTCTTCGTGGATGGCGAACATCGGAATGTAGACCTGACGGAACTGCTCCGGCTTGACCGACGCTTTGACCACTGCGTCGATTTCTTCGTCGCTCGGCCAGATGTCTTTCAGGCGGATTTCCTTGCCGTCTGCGTCCAGGCCCAACACGTCTTTTTCGATGTCGAAACGGATGGTCCCGGCGATGGCGTAAGCGACGACCAATGGCGGCGAAGCCAGGAACGCGTTCTTGGCGTACGGGTGAATCCGGCCGTCGAAGTTGCGGTTGCCGGACAACACAGCGGTGGCGTAAAGGTCGCGGTCGATGATCTCTTGCTGGATCACCGGGTCGAGCGCGCCGGACATGCCGTTGCAGGTGGTGCAGGCGAAGGCCACTACACCAAAACCCAGTTGCTCCAGTTCGTCGGTCAGGCCTGCTTCGTCGAGGTACAGCGCCACGGTTTTCGAGCCCGGCGCCAGGGAAGATTTGACCCACGGCTTGCGGGTCAGCCCGAGTTTGTTCGCGTTGCGCGCCAGCAGGCCGGCGGCGATCACGTTGCGTGGGTTGCTGGTGTTGGTGCAGCTGGTGATGGCGGCGATGATTACCGCGCCGTCCGGCATCTGGCCCGGCACGTCATCCCACTGACCCGAGATGCCTTTGGCCGCCAGATCCGACACCGCGACACGGGCGTGCGGGTTGCTCGGGCCAGCCATGTTGCGCACCACCGAGGACAGGTCGAAGGTCAAGCCGCGCTCGTATTGCGCGTCTTTCAGGCTGTCAGCCCACAGGCCAGTGGTCTTGGCGTAGTTCTCGACCAACTGCACTTGCTCGTCTTCACGGCCGGTGAGTTTGAGGTAGTCGATGGTTTGCTGATCGATGTAGAACATCGCCGCCGTGGCGCCGTATTCCGGGGCCATGTTGGAGATGGTCGCGCGGTCGCCCAGGGTCAGCGCCGCGGCGCCTTCACCGAAGAACTCCAGCCATGCACCGACGACTTTTTGCTGACGCAGGAACTCGGTCAGCGCCAGCACCATGTCGGTGGCGGTGATGCCCGGTTGCAGCTTGCCGGTCAGTTCAACGCCGACGCTTTCCGGCAGGCGCATCCAGGAAGCGCGGCCGAGCATCACGCTCTCGGCTTCCAGGCCACCGACACCGATGGCGATCACGCCCAGCGCATCGACGTGCGGGGTGTGGCTGTCGGTGCCGACGCACGTGTCGGGGAACGCCACGCCGTCACGCACCTGGATTACCGGAGACATTTTCTCCAGGTTGATCTGGTGCATGATCCCGTTGCCCGGTGGAATCACATCAACGTTCTTGAAGGCCTTTTTGGTCCAGTTGATGAAGTGGAAACGGTCTTCGTTGCGACGGTCTTCGATGGCGCGGTTCTTCTCGAACGCCTCCGGATCGAAGCCACCGCGCTCGACGGCCAGGGAGTGGTCGACGATCAATTGCGTCGGCACCACCGGGTTTACTTGCGCCGGGTCGCCACCTTGCAGGGCGATGGCGTCACGCAGGCCGGCGAGGTCGACCAGCGCGGTCTGGCCGAGGATGTCGTGGCAGACCACGCGGGCCGGGAACCACGGGAAGTCGAGGTCGCGTTTGCGCTCGATGAATTGCTTCAGGGATTCGGTGAGCGTGGCCGGGTCGCAGCGACGCACCAGGTTTTCCGCCAGAACGCGGGAGGTGTACGGCAGGGTGTCATAGGCGCCGGGCTGGATGGCTTCGACAGCCGCGCGGACGTCGAAGTAATCCAGATGGCTGCCGGGCAGCGGTTTGCGGAATTCAGTGTTCATCGTCAGGACTCGGTCACGGTAATTGCAAAAGGTGGGGCCTGGCACAGGGCTTGAAGTTCACACCGCCCCCTTGTAGGAGCGAGCCTGCTCGCGATAGCGGTATATCAGTCGACATTGATGTGAATGTCAGTCCGTCATCGCGAGCAGGCTCGCTCCCACAGGGGTTTTCGGTTCCTTCAGCTACCGATGTTCAGGCCCCCACCATTCAGCGTTGTTCGATTGGCACGAACTTGCGCTGTTCGACGCCGACGTACTCGGCGCTTGGGCGGATGATGCGGTTGTTGGCACGTTGCTCGAACACGTGCGCTGCCCAGCCAGTCAGGCGCGAGCAGACGAAGATCGGTGTGAACAATTTGGTCGGGATGCCCATGAAGTGGTACGTCGACGCATGGTAGAAGTCGGCGTTCGGGAACAGTTTTTTCTGCTCCCACATGGTGGCGTCGATGGCTTCGGAAACCGGGAACAGCACGGTGTCGCCCACTTCTTCAGCGAGTTTTTTCGACCAGCCCTTGATCACCTCATTGCGCGGATCGTTGTCCTTATAGATC
This sequence comes from Pseudomonas sp. 31-12, assembly GCF_003151075.1. NCBI lineage: Bacteria > Pseudomonadati > Pseudomonadota > Gammaproteobacteria > Pseudomonadales > Pseudomonadaceae > Pseudomonas > Pseudomonas sp. 31-12. Next base: position 2,213,663 of record NZ_CP029482.1, on the reverse strand, counting down.
GCGTGACCGAAGCCCATGATCTTGTCCTTGCGCGCCAGCATGCCAAGGGTGCCCTCAACGGCCTCTTGAGGCGACGAGAAGCGCTCGATCATTTCCATCGCCGCTTCGTTGGCGCCGCCATGCAACGGACCACGCAGCGAACCGATGGCGGCAGTGACGCAGGAATACATGTCCGACAGTGTCGAAGCGCATACCCGTGCGGTGAACGTCGAGGCGTTGAACTCGTGTTCCGCGTAGAGGATCAGCGAAACGTTCATCACCTTGACGTGCAACTCGCTCGGCTTCTTGTCGTGCAGCAAGTGCAGGAAGTGGCCGCCAATGGATTGTTCGTCGCTCACGCAGCTGATGCGTTTGCCGTCGTGGCTGAAGCGATACCAGTAGCACATGATCGCCGGGAACGCGGCCAGCAGACGGTCGGTCACGTCGTGTTGTTCGGAGAAGTCTTTCTCCGGTTCGATGTTGCCCAGGAACGAGCAACCGGTGCGCATCACGTCCATCGGGTGGGCGTCGGCGGGGATGCGTTCCAGCACTTCTTTGAGCGCTTGCGGCAGGTCGCGCAGCTTGCCCAGTTTGCTGATGTAAGCGGCGAGCTGCGCTTTAGTTGGCAGTTCGCCGTAAAGCAGCAGGTAAGCCACTTCTTCGAACTGTGCGTCAGCCGCCAGTTCGCGAACGTCGTAGCCACGATAGGTCAGGCCTGCGCCCGACTGGCCCACGGTTGACAGAGCGGTTTGCCCGGCAACCTGGCCACGGAGCCCGGCGCCACTGAGTACTTTTGCTTCGGCCATTGCTGTCTCCAGTTTTCTTGAATTTGTTAGGGAATCGGCAAGTTGTTGAGTGGTGCCTTACTTCTTCGCAGCAAACAACGCATCGAGCTTCTGCTCGAAGGTGTGGTAGTCGATGCGATCGTAGAGCTCCATGCGGGTTTGCATGGTGTCGATGACGTTCTGTTGCGTGCCGTCGCGGCGGATCGCGGTGTAGACGTTTTCCGCGGCCTTGTTCATGGCACGGAAAGCCGACAGCGGGTACAGCACCAGCGACACGTCGGCAGCGGCGAGTTGCTCGGTGGTATACAGCGGGGTCGCGCCGAATTCGGTGATGTTGGCCAGGATCGGCGCTTTCACGCGGTTGGCGAACAGTTTGTACATGTCCAGTTCGGTGATGGCTTCCGGGAAGATCATGTCGGCGCCGGCCTCGATGCACGCCGCGGCACGATCCAGAGCAGATTCCAGACCTTCCACCGCCAACGCATCGGTGCGGGCCATGATCACGAAGCTGTCGTCGGTGCGCGCATCAACAGCCGCCTTGATCCGGTCGACCATTTCCTGCAGCGACACGATCTCTTTATTAGGACGGTGACCGCAGCGCTTGGCGCCGACCTGGTCTTCGATATGAATCGCTGCCGCGCCGAACTTGATCATCGACTTGACGGTGCGCGCGACGTTGAACGCCGAGGAACCGAAACCGGTGTCCACGTCCACCAGCAGCGGCAGGTCGCACACGTCGGTGATGCGACGCACGTCAGTCAGCACGTCGTCCAGACCGGTGATGCCCAGGTCCGGCACGCCGAGGGAGCCGGCAGCCACCCCGCCACCCGACAGGTAAATAGCCTTGAAACCGGCGCGCTTGGCCAGCAACGCGTGGTTGGCGTTGATCGCGCCGACCACTTGCAGCGGATGTTCGCTGGCGACCGCATCGCGGAAACGCTGGCCTGGAGTGCTCTTGTTGGAACTCATGACTCACCTCGTTCAGTGGCTGTCTGGTTAGCGCCGTCCTGGTAGTGACGGGCGATATTGCGTTTGGAGGCGCCGATGTGGCGGCGCATCAACAACTCGGCTAGCTCACCGTCACGGTCGGCGATGGCGTCGAGAATTCGGTGGTGCTCGGCAAAGGCCTGGTGCGGGCGATTGGGTGTGGTGGAAAACTGGATGCGGTACATGCGCACCAGCTGATAGAGCTCGCCGCAGAGCATTTGCGTGAGGGTGCGGTTGCCGCTGCCCTGGATGATCCGGTAATGGAAGTCGAAGTCGCCTTCCTGCTGGTAATAGCCAACGCCTGCCTGAAACGCCTCATCGCGCTCGTGGGTTTCGAGGACCCGGCGCAGTTCGTCGATTTCTTCGACGGTCATGCGCTCGGCCGCCAGGCGGCAAGCCATGCCTTCGAGCGATTCGCGAATCTCGTAGAGTTCCAGCAGCTCGGCATGGCTCAGCGAAACCACCCGCGCCCCGACGTGCGGCACGCGGACCAGCAGGCGCTGGCCTTCCAGACGATGGATCGCCTCGCGCAACGGCCCGCGGCTGATGCCATAGGTACGGGCCAGTTCCGGCTCGGAGATCTTGCTGCCCGGGGCGATCTCGCCTTTGACGATGGCCGCCTGAATACGGCGGAAGACGTTTTCGGACAGCGTCTCCGAATCGTCTTGCGTTATCACCGGGGGATCGAGTTGATCCAGCATATTGTCGACACCTTGAAAGCCAATGCCGCAAAAACTAGCGAAAACAGGCGCAACAGTCAAAGGATAAATAGGTATTGTCGACAATCGTCTAATAACCGACTGCACCACAAGGAAGCAGCCCCTCTGTTTATAGCCGCCTGCCAGCGGTGGCGCCATAAACCCACCGTGCTAGAATGCCGCCCGCATTTGTTTGTGACATCTGCACGGCTTGTCAAAAATAGTTGATAGGCATACGAGGGAGCTTGCGCAGCGATGCCAGGGCCTTGAATCGAAGTACGGACCGCTGCGCACCAGGATTTATGAGACTCAAGCCCTTCCCCACCTTCCTTTATCTTCTTTGCCTGCCCGGTTTCGCCGCGGCGGGGGAAAAGACCGTGTACGGCCTCAACGAGTACGCGTCTCTGAACGGCATCAACCTGGAAGTCGCCGCCAAACTCGACACCGGGGCGAAAACAGCGTCCTTGAGTGCCCGCGATATCAAACGCTTCAAACGCAATGGCGAGTCCTGGGTACGCTTTTATCTGGCCATCGACGCCGCGCATTCGCACCCCATCGAACGGCCACTGGCCCGTGTGAGCAAAATCAAGCGCCGTGCTGGCGACTACGACCCGGATGAAGGCAAGAAGTACACCGCCCGTCCGGTGATCGAGCTGGATATCTGCATGGGATCGGCTTTACGCAGCATAGAAGTGAACCTAACTGACCGAAGTGCCTTCCAATATCCGCTGCTGATCGGCTCCGAAGCGCTGAAACGCTTCGACGCGCTGGTCGACCCCAGTCTTAAATACGCTGCTGGCAAACCCGCCTGCGCCACCGACGCACATACCGCAGAGTAATTCCAATGCGCTCTCTTACCCTTCACCTGAAATTCCTGATCGCCATCCTGGTGGTGCTGGGCATTTCAGTTACGGCCTATCAGATTTTCGTGCTCGGCATTCCCGTGACCGAAGACGCCACCGACGACTTGTGGAACATCGACGCCAAGGTCGAGTTCGTCGCCAGTGCCAAAGACCCGGTCAAGATCCAGATGTTCGTGCCGCCGCTGAGCCGCGACTACGTCAGCCTCAACGAGAGTTTCATTTCCAATAACTACGGCGTGGCCGTGAACCGCGTCGACGGCAACCGCAAGGTGACCTGGTCGGCGCGCCGGGCCAAGGGCAATCAGACCCTTTATTACCGCCTGGTGCTGACCAAGCGCTACACCGGCGAAAAATCCAAGGTCAAAGGCCCGACCTTCCGCGACAGCATCGCCGTCGAAGGCGCGGAAAAAGTCGCCGCCGAAGCGCTGCTCGCGCCAATCCGCCAACACTCGGCCGACGTCGAAACCTTCATCGGCGAAGCCATCAAGCGTGTCAACAATCTCAACGACGACAACGTGAAGCTGTTGCTGGGTGGCGATCCGTCCCCTGGACACAAAGCGAAAATCGTCGAGCTGGTCCTGTCCATCGCCCACGTGCCGGTGGAAAAGGTCCACACCATTCGTCTGGTGGCCGACCAGCCGCAAACACCGGAACTCTGGCTGCGCAGTTTCAATGGCACCGACTGGCTGTACTTCAACCCGGAAACCGGCGAACAAGGCCTGCCGACCGACCGCCTGCTGTGGTGGACGGGCGACGAAAACCTGATCACCGTCGATGGCGGCAAGAAAGCCAACGTGACGTTCAGCCTGAACAACAGTGAAATGAACGCGATTCGCCTGGCCAAGCTGACCGACGAAAACACCGACGCCAACTTCCTCGAATACTCGCTGTACGGTCTGCCGCTGCAAACTCAGCAGACCTTCATGATCATGGTGATGATCCCGATCGGCGTGCTGGTGATCCTGATCCTGCGCAACCTGATCGGCTTGCAGACCCTTGGCACCTTTACCCCGGTGCTGATCGCCCTCGCCTTCCGCGAAACCCAGCTCGGCTTCGGCATCGTGCTGTTTACGGTCATCACGGCGCTGGGGCTGTCGCTGCGCTCCTACCTTGAACACTTGAAGTTGCAGATGCTGCCGAGGCTGTCGGTGGTGCTGACGTTCGTGGTGGTGCTGATCGCGGCGATCAGCCTGTTCAGCCATAAACTCGGCCTGGAACGCGGGCTGTCCGTGGCGCTGTTCCCGATGGTGATTCTGACCATGACCATCGAACGCCTGTCGATTACCTGGGAAGAACGCGGTTCCGGGCATGCGATGAAAGTGGCAATCGGTACGCTGTTCGCCGCCGCCCTGGCGCACCTGATCATGAGCGTGCCGGAGCTGGTGTACTTCGTGTTCACCTTCCCGGCGATCCTGCTGATCCTGGTGGGCTTCATGCTGGCGATGGGTCGTTATCGCGGTTACCGCCTGACCGAACTGGTGCGTTTCAAGGCTTTCCTGAAAAAGGCTGACGCCTGATGTTCGGCTTCTGGAAGACCTGGAAGGCCCTGGAAGCCCGGGGCATCATGGGGATCAATCGGCGTAACGCGGACTACGTGCTCAAGTACAACAAGCGCAGCCTGTACCCGATCGTCGATGACAAGATCATCACCAAGGAGCGCGCAATCGCCGCCGGCATTCATGTGCCGGAACTGTATGGCGTGATCTCCACCGAGAAGGAAATCGATAACCTCGACAAGATCATCGGCGGGCGCACCGACTTCGTGATCAAGCCGGCCCAGGGCGCGGGCGGCGACGGCATCATTGTGGTTGCCGACCGTTTCGAGGGCCGTTATCGCACGGTGTCCGGCAAGATCATCAGCCATGAGGAAATCGAGCACCATGTCTCCAGCATCCTCACCGGCCTGTATTCCCTGGGCGGTCACCGCGACCGTGCGCTGATCGAATACCGCGTGATCCCGGACCAGATCTTCAAAAGCATCAGCTACGAAGGCGTGCCGGACATTCGCATCATTGTGTTGATGGGCTATCCGGTGATGGCGATGTTGCGCTTGCCGACGCGCCAGTCCGGCGGCAAGGCCAACCTGCACCAGGGCGCCATCGGCGTCGGCGTCGACCTCGCGACCGGGCAGACTTTGCGCGGCACGTGGCTGAACAACATCATCACCAAACACCCGGACACCACCAATGCGGTGGACGGCGTGCAACTGCCCTACTGGGACGGTTTCATGAAACTCGCTGCCGGCTGTTATGAGCTGTGCGGCTTGGGCTACATCGGTGTCGACATGGTGCTCGACCAGGAAAAGGGCCCGCTGATTCTTGAGCTCAATGCCCGGCCTGGTTTGAATATCCAGATTGCCAACGATTGCGGCCTGACGCTGCGCACCCATGCGGTTGAAGCGCGGCTGGAAGCGCTGAAGGCGCGCGGGGTTGTTGAGACAGTTCAGGAGCGGGTTGAGTTTGTTCAGGAGATGTTTGGGCATATTCCTGCCGTCGAAGGCTGATCCTTTGTGGCGAGGGAGCTTGCTCCCGCTCGGCTGCGAAGCAGTCGTAAACCGGCTGATGCGATCTGCCTGATACTCCCAAGGTGAATGATCCGGGGGCTGCTTCGCAACCCAACGGGAGCAAGTTCCCTCGCCACAGGTTTCGTATTGCCGCTGCTAATCGGTCAGTTCCCGACATCCCCTCTAGGAGCAAATCCTGCAGAGGACTACAATCGCCACCCCGCCTCGATGGCTGATCTGCCCCGCCCATGTTGACCTGTTCCGTACACTCGCTGCCCTATCGCGCCAACCCCGCCGAGTACTTCGCGGCGATTCGTCATGCCCCCGGCGCCGTGCTGCTCGACAGCGGCCGGCCCACCGCTGATCGCGGGCGTTTTGACCTGCTCAGCGCCTGGCCGCTGGAGCAGTTGGCCGTATTACCGGACGAGAGCGGCCTGCATTTCCTGCAACGCCTTCGCGACAATCTGGCGCGACTCGGCGAAGCGGCCGTTCCCGAAGAGCTGCCGTTCGCCGGTGGCCTGATCGGTTACCTGAGTTATGACTTCGGCCGGCATCTGGAAGATCTGCCGAGCCAGGCGCAGGACGACCTGCAACTGCCCGACGCGCGTTTCGGGCTGTATGACTGGGCATTGATCAGCGATCACCAATTGAGTACAAGTCAGTTGGTCTTCCACCCGTCCTTGGTCGACAGCGAGCGCCAACGCTTGATCGCCTTGTTCAGTCATTCGACGGTTGAACCGATCGAGCCGTTCAAGCTGAAAGCGCCGATGAAGGCCGATCTGAGCACCGATGAATATCGCCACGCCCTGGAACGCATTCAGCAATACATTCAGGCCGGCGATTGCTATCAGGTGAACTTCGCCCAGCGTTTCCGGGCTGAATGCCAAGGCGATCCGTGGGCCGCGTATGTCGCGCTACGAGCCGCATGCCCGACACCGTTTTCCGGTTTCCAGAGCCTGCCCGACGGCGGCGCTGTGTTGAGCCTGTCTCCTGAGCGCTTCGTCAAAGTCAGCGAACGTCACGTGGAAACCCGCCCGATCAAAGGCACCCGCCCGCGCGGCCTGACGACTGCCGAAGACGCCGCCAACGCCGCCGAACTGCTGGCCAGCCCCAAGGATCGTGCGGAAAACCTGATGATCGTCGACCTGCTGCGCAACGACCTCGGCCGCACCTGCCGCATCGGTTCGGTGCGGGTACCGGAGTTGTTCAGCCTGGAAAGCTATCCGAACGTGCATCACCTGGTGAGCAGCGTGACTGGCGAGCTGGCGGATGACCGGGACGCGCTGGACCTGATCGCCGGCAGTTTCCCGGGCGGCTCGATTACCGGTGCGCCGAAGATTCGGGCCATGCAAATCATCGACGAACTGGAGCCGACCCGGCGTGGGTTGTATTGCGGTTCGTTGCTGTACCTGGACGTGCGCGGCGAGATGGACAGCTCCATCGCCATTCGCAGTTTACTGGTCAAGGATGGGCAGGTGTGCTGCTGGGGCGGTGGCGGGATTGTTGCGGACTCGGAGTGGCAGGCCGAGTATCAAGAGTCGATTACCAAGGTGAAGGTCCTGCTCGATACCCTGCAAAACCTTTGATTCCGGGCTTTTGTGGCGAGGGAGCTTGCTCCCGCTGGGGTGCGAAGCGCCCCCAAAACCAGGCACAGCGCATCGTCAGATAGAACGCGTGCGCCGCATTGACGACTGCTGCGCAGCCGAGCGGGAGCAAGCTCCCTCGCCACAGGTTGTGCTTACAGACTTAGGGCCCGATTCGAAGCCTTGATGAACTCCTGCTTCAAATCCTCAAAGCTGTGCACCGCTGGAAACTGCGGAAACTCGCGAATCACATTGTCCGGCGCGTGAAACAGAATCCCCGCATCCGCCTCACCCAGCATGGTGGTGTCGTTGTAGGAATCCCCCGCCGCAATCACCCGGTAATACAGACTCTTGAACGCCAGCACCGACTGCCGCTTCGGATCTTTCTGACGCAACTGATAGCTCGTCACCCGCCCTGAATCGTCGGTAATCAGGCGATGGCACAGCAACGTCGGGAAACCCAGCTGACGCATCAGCGGCTGGGAAAATTCGTAGAACGTGTCCGACAGAATCACTACCTGAAAGCGCTCACGCAGCCAGTTGACGAACTCGATGGCGCCGTCCAGTGGCTTCAGCGTAGCGATCACTTCCTGAATGTCAGTGAGTTTCAAGCCGTGTTCGTCGAGAATCCGCAGGCGCTGCTTCATAAGCACGTCGTAGTCGGGAATGTCCCGGGTGGTCGCCCTCAGGGATTCAATACCGGTTTTTTCAGCGAACGCGATCCAGATTTCCGGGACCAGTACACCTTCGAGATCCAGACAGGCAATTTCCACAAGACACTCCCATTTGTATTGATTATTGAGTCGAGCGAGTAAAAGGACTGCCGAACTCTAGCGACTCAAGCTGCACCGCGCAACGCAGAGGGCGCGCCAGGCGTTGCAGGATTTTGTTACCATCGGCCCTATATAGAGCGCCCAGCGCCACCGACCTGTAGGAAGCCGCCCTGATGAGCCCATCGTTCGATGTCGTGGAACTCGCCACGACCTATGCCAACAAATCCGCCCAGGACATCCTGAAACTCGCGTTTGACGAGTTTGGCGATGACCTGTGGATATCTTTCAGCGGCGCCGAGGACGTGGTGCTGGTGGACATGGCCTGGAAGCTGAACAAGAACGTCAAGGTGTTCAGCCTCGACACCGGCCGCTTGCATCCGGAGACCTACCGCTTCATCGATCAAGTGCGTGAGCACTACAAGATCAACATCGAACTGGTGTCGCCGGACTACACGAAACTTGAACCGTTCGTGAAGGAAAAAGGCCTGTTCAGTTTCTACAAGGACGGCCACGGCGAGTGCTGCGGCATCCGCAAGATCGAGCCGCTGCGCCGCAAGCTGTCGGGCGTGAGCGCCTGGGCCACCGGCCAGCGTCGGGACCAGAGCCCGGGTACCCGCAGTGCTGTGGCGGTGATGGAAATCGACACCGCCTTCTCCACCCCGGAACGCACCCTGTACAAGTTCAACCCGCTGGCGCAGATGACCAGCGAAGAGATCTGGGGTTACATCCGCATGCTCGAACTGCCGTACAACAGCCTGCACGAGCGCGGCTTCATCAGCATTGGCTGCGAACCCTGCACCCGCCCGGTGCTGCCAAACCAGCACGAACGTGAAGGCCGTTGGTGGTGGGAAGAAGCGACGCAGAAAGAATGCGGGTTGCATGCGGGGAATATCATCAGCAAATCCAAGGCATAACCTCCAGCCTTGTGGAGATCCAAATGTGGGAGCGGGCTTGCTCGCGAATAGAGCGTCTCAGTCGACATCAGCGTTTGCTGAGACACCGCTTTCGCGAGCAAGCCCGTTCCCACAGGTTCTGTGACCTGCCTCAAAGATGTGTACACAAATATCACCATAGGTGCCATTTTTGTGTGCACTTTTCATTTGTGCGCCCCAAAAGGTTACACCCTCTTTTCCTGACTTCCCCAGTCGAGCTTTCCCACATCCTCCGACGGAAAATAAATACCTGTTCAACCGGTCAATTTATATCGCCTTTTTTCAGTCACTTATTGTGATCCATCAACAAAACGAAATTAGAAGCGATTTTTATGGATCCGTATCTGGCATGGATCTGGCTTAAGCGCATACATTCTTTGTATACAATCATTTAAAAACATACACACACTTAGATCCGTAAGTCCGGCCTCGGCGCCCTGCTCGGCCGCTCTACGGTCGACTACTGGCTTGTACGAAAAGGCCAGATCAACGTGCCGTAGTTGTACAGCGAAGAAGGATTTTCCATGCGAATACTCGTGGTCAACGTCAACACCACCGAATCCATCACCCAGGCCATCGCTCGTTCCGCACAAGCCGTGGCCGCGCCGGGTACCGAAATCATTGGTCTGACGCCCTACTTTGGCGCCGACTCCGTCGAGGGCAATTTCGAAAGCTACCTGGCCGCCATCGCGGTGATGGACCGGGTGATGGCTTACGATCAACCCTTCGACGCCGTGATCCAGGCCGGTTATGGCGAGCACGGTCGCGAAGGTTTGCAGGAATTGCTCAACGTACCGGTGGTGGACATTACCGATGCGGCGGCCAGCACAGCGATGTTCCTGGGCCATGCCTACTCGGTGGTCACCACGCTGGACCGCACCGTGCCCCTGATCGAGGATCGACTGAAACTGTCGGGGCTGTGGGACCGCTGCGCGTCGGTGCGGGCCAGTGGCCTGGCGGTGCTGGAACTCGAATCCGAACCGCAGCGGGCGCTGGAAGCGATTGTTCGTCAGGCGGAATTGGCCGTGCTTGAGGACAAGGCCGAAGTGATTTGCCTCGGCTGTGGCGGGATGGCCGGGCTGGATGAACAGATTCGCCAGCGCACCGGGGTTCCGGTGGTGGATGGGGTGACGGCGGCGGTGACGATTGCCGAGTCGCTGGTGCGGTTGGGGTTGTCCACTTCCAAGGTGCGGACGTATGCGACGCCTCGGCCGAAGAACATTATTGGTTGGCCGGGGCGGTTTGGCAGATAGACCGAGTCGACCCCATCGCGGGCAAGCCCGCTCCCACAGGGTTCTATGAACGACACAAATCCCTGTGGGAGCGTGGCTTGCCCGCGATGGGGACTACTCGCAATCAAGCCAAACTCAAACCGCACTGAACCGCTGCCCCAACCCCTGCTCCGCAAACAGCTCAATAATGAAATCCACAAACGCTCGGGTCTTGCCCGGCAGCAGTTTGTGTTCTGCGTAATAGATAGAAATATTGCCGTCGTCGACATACCAGTCAGGTAACACCCGTTGCAACGTCCCGGCCTCCAGATACTGCACAGCAAACGGCATGCTCACCAATGCAATGCCCAACCCCTGGGCCGCCGTCGCGCACGCCGCTTCCGAATCGCTCATGGTCATTCGCGCCTTGAGCGTCAGCGGGTTGTGTTGCTGAGTGCGACTGGTCAATTGCCAGGAACGCACACGGCCTGTCTGTGGGGAGCGAATCAGGATGCCATCGTGGTCCTTGAGTTGATCGGGCTCGACGATCACAGGCCGCGCAGCCAGATAATCCGTTGATGCCACCAACACCCGATGCGCCGGGGTCAGCTTGCGCGCCACCACGCCCTGCGGCAGTTCGAATCCCCCACCGATCGCCGCATCGAAACCCTGAGCGATAAGATCGACCTGACGGTTATCGAAATGCCAGTCCGGGTTGATCGCCGGAAAACGCCGAAGAAACTCACCCAGCAAGGGCACGATATATAGACGCCCAAACACCGTACCCATGCTGACCTTCAGTGTTCCCGCCGGCCGCCCTTCGGCGCTGGCGAGGTTAGCCACCGCATTCTGAATCGTGTGCAGGCTGGAACTGACTTCGCCGAGAAACAGATGACCGGCCTCAGTCAGCGTCAGGCTGCGCGTGCTGCGCTGGAACAGCCGCACACCCAGTCGGGCCTCGAGCTTGGCGACACTTTTGCCCACCGCCGCCGGGGTCAGGCTCAAGCGTCGCGCGGCTTCGGCGAAGCTGCCAACCTCGGCGCTGCGCACGAAGCATTCGATACTGCTGAAGGTTTCCATAGGCACCACTATAAACTTCTGGTTTACACAGACTATCGCAATTGCCGTCTACTCAGCGTGTAATCCTCAATCAATACTAGGCTCCATCAACCGAGACAATCTCGCCTCGGGACTCTGGAGATCGACATGACTACTCAGAACCTCAGCGGCAAAGTGGCTTTGATTCAAGGCGGGTCCCGCGGCATCGGCGCAGCCATTGTCCAGCGCCTGGCTGCTGAAGGCGCGACCGTTGCCTTCACTTACGTCAGTTCCACAGCCAAAGCCGAAGCCTTGCAAAACAGCATCATCGGTAACGGCGGCAAAGCCCTCGCCATCAAGGCTGACAGCGCCGACGCCGAGGCCATTCGCAATGCCGTGAACGCCACCGTAGAAGCCTTTGGCCGCCTGGACATCCTCGTCAACAACGCCGGCGTGCTGGCTGTTGCGCCACTGGAGGATTTCAAACTCGAAGATTTCGACCAGACATTGGCCATCAACGTGCGCAGCGTGTTCATCGCCACCCAGGCCGCCGCCAAACACATGACTGAAGGCGGTCGCATCATCAACATCGGCAGCACCAACGCCGACCGCATGCCCTTCGCCGGTGGCGGCCCGTACGCCATGAGTAAATCAGCACTGGTTGGCCTGACCAAAGGCCTGGCCCGCGACTTGGGCCCACGCGGCATCACCATCAACAACGTGCAACCGGGCCCGGTCGACACCGACATGAACCCGGCCAGTGGCGACTTCGCCGAGAGCCTGATCCCGCTGATGGCGGTGGGTCGCTACGGCAAATCCGAAGAAATCGCCAGCTTCGTTGCCTACCTGGTAGGACCGGAAGCCGGTTACATCACCGGGGCGAGCCTGACCATCGACGGTGGTTTTGGCGCCTGATGCTTTAAACGCTAACCAAATGTGGGAGCGGGCTAGCTCGCGAAAGCGTAGTGTCAGGCGACATTGATGTTGTCTGACACTCCCTCTTCGCGAGCAAGCCCGCTCCCACATTGATCGTCGTTAAGTCCATTCGAGCGCTGGCAAACCACAAGCACTTGGCTTGAACGCCTTCAACGTACGAAGAATCCCATCGGCGTGTGCGTACTTTTCGTCAGCCATCGCCGCATCGGGAATCGCAATCGCCGTCATCCCCGCCGCTTTCGCTGCCGTAACCCCGAACGGCGAATCTTCGAACACCAGGCAATCTTCAGGCGCAACGCCCAAGCGCCGCGCTGCCGTCAGAAAGATGTCCGGCGCCGGTTTGGCCGCGCCGACTTCAGGGTCATCGGCCGTCACAATAAAATCGAACAGCGCGAACCAGTCGCGATGCAAGGTGGTTTTCTGGCCGAACGACTGGCGCGAAGAACTGGTGCCAACCGCAATCGGGATGTTGTTGGCTTTCAAGTGCCGGACCAGTTCCTCGGCGCCGGGCATCGCCAGCGCTTGCGGAAAACGCTCGCGCATCAGCGGCTCGCGAATCACCAGAAACTCTTCGGCGGTGATGGGCAGCTCCAGCGCCTCGACCACATACCGCGCCAGATCACCCGCGCCACGACCGATGATGTTCTGTTTGATGCTCCAGTCGAAAACCCGACCGTAACGCGCAGCAATCAGGGATGTAACCTCGGTATAGATGCCCTCGGTGTCCAGCAGCAAGCCGTCCATATCGAAAATCACGGCCTTGATCGGGCCGAATTCATTCAGCGGTGCATTCATCGCATCTGATCCGTTTTCTAATGACATCCCAGAGGCGGCTCAGGTGCGGCCGGGTCCGTGATCGATTAAAGGATTCAGCAGCATAGCGAGCGCGGCAGCCATCGAGCAACGGGCAATGCCTGACAGATACAAAAAGTGCTCGTCGTCATTTAGCGATTTTCCCTACATAAAACGCCTCTTTTCCCGACTTCTTTACCCGTTGATCCCAAGCAAAGTCTCGCACTCAAACTTGATCTGCGCGAGGGACTGCGAATGTTCGTACCTGACAAGGTACTGGCCTTGAATAACGCCATTGGCCTGCTGGTGGTCGCCGCCATGGACCCCGAGCAGCCGAACGTCGAAGCATTGCTCAGTGACTTTCGGCTTTGCCTCAATGACTACGACGCCTGGGCTGAAAGTTTCTGGACCGGCCAGTCGCTGGATGTCGAGCAGGTGTTCAAGGTCGGTCACGACGTTCGCCTGGCCGCGCCGAAAAACTCCACCACTCCCGTCAGCTCCACCGTCGCCGCGTGCCCGGCAGCAGGTCCCCTGACACTGGTGCACATGTTCGACGCGGCGCGGTTCGTGCCGATCGGCAACACGCCGGTGATGCTTGAGCCTCTGAACGCTGACGGCACATTCGGCGAGCCGGTTTATGACGAGATCGGCTCCAGCGGCATCCTCGAAATCCCAGAGTGCGAGCGCAGCCTGCGTTACCGCATCACCTTCTTCCCGAATGTTTCCGCCGAGCATGTCAAAGCGCTCTACGCCTCCTATCAAGGCGTCATCAGCGATCTGGAAGGCTGGCTGCGCAACGAGTGGACGACTGAGTTCGAACCCTCGTGGGCCGAGTTCGCCGAAGCCGGTTTCATCAAGCGCTACGGCCTTCTGCAGCAGGCTGACTGGCTTGGTTTCGAGGCTTCGTTGAACGGATTATGGGATGACGTGAAGCAGATCTACGCGCTGATAGCGAACCTGCAGGCCAACAGTGAAAAGCTCCTTGAATACCTGACCGAAACCGAACTTGAAACACTGCTGCAGGCTTCGGCGGAATCCATCGCCAACCTGCTGCTGGTGTTGAGTGATGAACCGCTGATGTTCATTCATCTGGCGGCGATTACCAGTTGGCTGAGGATGTTGCCGCCGCAGTTCATTGCCGAAGTCGTGGCGCAGATTCGCACAGGAATATTGATCGGCTTCCTGCTGGCGCGCTTCACAGGTGCTGCCGGATTGAAGTTCGGCATCAGCGCGAAGGTGCTGGACAAGGTCAAATCCGACCGCGCGCGCAACTGGCTGGCCGCCGCGAGCCTGAGGTTGGCCGGGCTTGGCACCAGGTCCGACCTGACGACCCACGCGGGCGTACTCAAACCCCTCGCAGTCAATGTCCGAAATGCTCCTCTGAACCCCGCGCCCGCCGTGCCGTTACAGATCAGCACGGGCACTACGCCGGTTTTGTTAGTGAAAAACCCGGTTGCCATTGCTCGTGACAAATCCGCCGCCATGACCCGACTGGGCCGGCAGGAGCACCGTGACGACGTTCCCGATCAAGCGAAAAACCCCAACGGAGACAGCGCCGATTGCGGGCTGTTGACCTGTACCAACGGTTGCCCGGTGTCGATGGTCACCGGCGAAGAATTGCTGACCCTCGACGACGGATCGCTGAACGGTTTGCTGCCGTTTGCGTTTACCCGGTTGTACCGAACCAGCGCCGTAGAACTCGATTGCGGGCTGGGCCGGGGCTGGAGTCATTCACTGGCACATCGGCTGGAACTGGACGCAGAACACGTCGTCTGGACCGACCATGAAAACCGTCGTACGACGTTTCCGCAGCCCAGTCTTTCGCGTCCGGCAATTCATAACAGCCTGTCGCGGGCCGCGATTTACCTGGGAAACAAGCCTGAAGAATTGGTGGTCGCACTGGCCGGTGCAAAGGTGCGGTTTTATCACTTTGTGAATGGTCGGCTGACGACCATCAGTGATGCCTACGACAACCGGCTGCACATCACCCGCGACCGCCAGGATCGCATTCAACGCATCGACAACGGCGCAGGCCGCTCACTGCTTTTGCGTTACGAGCGCAGGCACATCGTGGCGGTCGAGTATCAGTCGTTTCACCCCGCGGAGGGATTGGTAGATGCCTGGCATACAGAGCAAACGCTGATTGCCTACCGTTACGACGCCCGACACCGCCTGATCGAAGCGACCAATGCTGCCGGCGAAGCCGAACGGTACGACTACGACGATCAACACGTGATTCTCCAGCGGCAACTGGCCGGTGGGGCCAGTTTCTTTTGGGAGTGGGAAAGGTCCGGCAAAGCCGCCAGATGCGTCAGGCACCGGGCGACTTTTTCGCAGATGGATACACGCTATGTCTGGGACGACGACGGCGGGGTTCTGGTTAAAAACGCCGATGGTAGTGAAGAGGTCTATGTCCATGACGATAAAGCGCGATTGGTGCGTCGGGTCGAGCCGGATGGCGGCGAGTATCTAAAGGCATACGACCCAAAAGGCCAGTTGATTGCCGAGCAGGGGCCGCTGGGGGCGACTACTGAATACCGCTACGACGAGATTGGCCGGCTGATTGCGCTGATTCCTCCTGAAGAAGAGCCAACGTCCTACGAATATCGCAACGGTTTCCTGCATGCGCGATATCACGGTAAAGCGGTGTGGAAATACCAACGCAATGCTCAGGGTGATGTCACCGAGGCAATCGACCCCGACGGCCACATCACTCACTACCACTACGATGCTCGAGGACGGTTGCTGCCTATCCGCTACCCAGACAACAGCCGTCATG
Organism: Pseudomonas sp. 31-12; assembly: GCF_003151075.1. Classification (NCBI taxonomy): domain Bacteria; kingdom Pseudomonadati; phylum Pseudomonadota; class Gammaproteobacteria; order Pseudomonadales; family Pseudomonadaceae; genus Pseudomonas; species Pseudomonas sp. 31-12. The sequence goes on along the minus strand of NZ_CP029482.1, from coordinate 2,197,804 downwards.
TGTTCGTATGGGATGCAATCGGGCAACTGATTGAAGAAACGTTGCCGGATGGCAGTCAGCGGCGTTTTTCCTACGATGTATTGTGCCGGCAGATTACCCGTCAGGACGAACACGGCGCCGTCACTCAACACCAATGGGACGCCGTTGGCCGACTGATCAGGACGGTGAATCCTACCGGCGCCAGCCGCGCGTCCAGCTACAACGCCTACGGCAAGATCACCGCCGAACGCGATGAGCTGGGGCGCGTCACCCGTTTTGAATACGACAATGACTTGCACCTGGTCAGTCGCCGGATCAACCCCGACGGCACGCAGTTGCGTTATCGCTACGACAATGCACGGCTGCTACTGACGGACATCGAAAACGAATCCGGCGAACACTATCGGCTGGACTACACGCCTGGTGGATTGATCCGACAGGAAACCGGCTTCGATGGCCGACGCACGGCGTATGCCTACGACCTCAATGGTCATCTCCTGGAAAAAACCGAATTCGGCGATGACGGCTCGCAGCTGTTTACGAGCTACCAACGGGATACGGCCGGACGCCTGCTGGTCAAAAACCTGCCCGATGGCGTCAACGTCGAATATCGCTATGACAGCCTCGGCCGATTGGCCAGCGTCGATGACGGTCACGACCATCCGCTGGAGTTCGCGTACGACAAGCACAATCGGCTGATCACCGAGCATCAGGGTTGGGGCACGTTGCGCTACGGCTACGACGCTTGCGGCAAGCTCAACCATTTGCGTCTGCCGGACAACAGCAAGCTCGACTATCACCACGCCAAAGGCGGTGTGCTGACAGCCATCGATCTCAACGGCACACGCCTTACAAGCCATACGTATAAAGCCGGCCGCGAGCTGCAGCGTCAGCAAGGCATGTTGTCGAGCCAATACGACTACGATGAACAGGGTCGTCTGAAAGCCCACGCTATCAGCCACCCCCAGCAACAGCTGTATCGCCGCGACTATGCCTACAGCGCCAACGGCAATCTCGAACACATCGCCGACACCCGTCATGGCCAACGCAGCTATCAATACGATCCGCTCGACCGCCTGATCCGCGTCCGCCACTCCCGCGACCAACAACCCGAAAGCTTCGCCCACGACCCCGCCGGCAACCTGTTGATGCAGGACCGGCCCGGGCCGGCCACCCTCAAAGGCAATCGCCTGCTGATGCAAGGCGATCGCCATTTCGACTATGACGCCTTTGGCAACCTGATCCGCGAACGCCGCGGCACCGCACAAAAACTCGTCACCGAATACCGCTACGACAGCCAGCATCGATTAATCGGCGCCACGCTCCCGAACGGCAGCACCGCCAGCTACCGCTACGACGCCTTCGGCCGCCGCATCAGCAAAACCGTCGATGGCAACACCACCGAGTTTTTCTGGCAAGGCGACAATCTCGTCGCCGAAAGTGGCAGCGAGCATTACCGCAGTTACGTCTACGAACCGGGCACCTTCCGCCCACTGGCCATGCTCGACAGCAGAGGGCCACGCCAGGCCTGCCCGTTCTACTACCAACTCGACCACCTCGGTACACCGCAAGAACTCACCGACTACAGCGGCGACATCATCTGGGCCGCGCAATACACGACCTACGGCCGCCTGACTCGCCTCAATCGCGATACCCATCAGGTTCTGGATCAGCCGTTGAGGTTTCAGGGGCAGTATTACGATGCGGAGACGGGGCTGCACTACAACCGGCACCGGTATTACAACCCGGATGTGGGACGGTATCTGACGCCGGATCCGAGCAAGTTGGCGGGTGGGTTAAACGGGTATCAGTACACGCGCAATCCGACGGGGTGGGTTGATCCGCTGGGGTTGAATGATTGTCCTGGAGGGGATGGGTGTAAGAGGCCTTCGTTTGGGGATGAGGATCCGGCGGGGACAGTTAAGGTTGATGAAGGTGAGCCCAGCCCCCCATCCCCTAAACCCAAAAACCGTTACTTATATCGCGGCGATTCACGGGAATCTTGGGAGATATTTGAGGCTGGCTTTGAGCCCTTGGGAGACAGCATGGACCTCTATTTACACGCATTGGACAATCGAAGCCCTCCCAGCTTCTTTGTCAGCACTTCAACCTCAGAAAAGGAAGCTATAAAGTTTGCAACGGGCTACGGGTATGAAGACGGCTTCGTCTATGTAATAAAAAATATTCGCGGGATAGATGTGAATAAAAAACTGGGCATAATTTCGCCACATAGAGGTGAGGTTGAAATAGCTTTGCCTGGAGGAGTAGACAGTCGAGACATTCTCGGCGTCACCCCCGTCAACGCCGATGGCAGCTATAAGGGCTACTCAACCCCTAACCCACGCAGGAAGTGATCATGACCAAAACAATAGAAATAACCATAAACACCTGCGGTGTCACCGAGAAAGTTTCAATTGAATGCGATCGAAAAAATCTGACGTTGTTTTTCACAACGAAAAACGGATTCAGAAAAACGTACACAGCTCATGATCTTTACGAATGCTTTGGGCTGTTACGAGCCGACTTTCCAGAAATAAATTTTCTATGCAAGGGCGCCAAGCTCAATGTATATCCCTCGCGTATGGCGTCGCAAATGGCCGGCGGCATTGTGGCGTATGAACTTCAAATGGGAAAGCCCGCTGAAACTGAAGATGTGGTTAATATCTTCGACTTTGAAGACAAAGACATCACAACTGACATTCAACAACAAAGGGATTTTTACAAGCGTTGGCTCGCATCGTTCGCGCACTAGCATCAGCTGTCAGGGGTTATAACGATCACACTCATAAAAATCTTAATTACAGACGGGTAGATTAATTTAGCAACACCACTTTCATCTAAAAAGCCCAGCTAGAACTGGGCTTATCGTCCCGGGAAGAAGTCTAATTAACCACCCGAACCACCAGTCCCACCCCCAGCACCACCCGTCCCTCCTCCCGCACTCCCCGAACTCCCACCGCTCGCACCGCCACTCATTCCCGAACCACCAGAACTACCGGATCCTCCAGACCCACCGCCAGAACCGCTCCCAGTCGAACTTCCACCACTCATCGACCCGCTTCCCGCCCCCGGGCTGGTGCTACTCCCGTTAGCATCACCAGCGTTCCCTCCGCCAATAGAGCCTGGCGGCAGCGTCTTCCCATCGCCGGACCCCGCATTCATTTCAGTAGACGGCGGCATTCCGCCCTTATCAACCGGCGCGCCGGAAGATTGAGCAAACGCCGCCATTGAACTGATCGACAACACGCTGCTCACCGTCAGAACCATCAATGTTGACCTGATCATGGTGCATCTCCTTAAAAAGGTGCGTACCTGATTTCTGGCAGCGTTGGCTTTTTAAAGGTGCCGCTCAATCGACGAATGGCTTTTCAGCTGGGCTCACCGGAGCCATCGTTACCGGCAATGTCTGGGTCTTCGGGGATCGCCTCGACATCGCCGCGCTTCACATCATCAGTCGGCACTTGCTCCACTGCGGTGTCGTCGTCAGGCGGGCGCTGATCGCGACTCAATGAATCGGTGGGCGAAGGCAGCGGGTATTCAGGGGTGTCGTCGACATCGTCGACTTTCGGATCAGCGTTCATAAAGCACCTCTCGAAGGGCCTGAAAGGCAGGCCCTGAAATTTCGAGGGCTGGGCAATGCTTGCGTTCGATCAGGGGGACGATCGGTCGATTGCGCGACGATGCAGGTCAATCTTCGTCTTCTTCCTCGTCTTCATACTCGAGGTTTCCCACATCGCCGGCGTCATCGGAATCGTTGAGCGGTACCGTTGCGTCATCCATCAGGGAACCCGGATCTTCATTGCCGGGGTCATTGATGAACGGAAGCCCACTCGGGCCTTTTTCTTCCTTGCCTTCGGTTTCAGGAGTCATGGCAGTCCTCACAACGTTTGGGGTGTATGACATTCGAGGCGCCCTGGGGCCAAACGTTCCGGAGCGCTGCAGGCAGATACGAAAAACCCGGCCTGGGCCGGGTTTCTGGTTTCACTCGATGTCGAATCAGTGATTTTTGTTTCTGTGCTTGTTCTTGTGCTTATGCTTGTGTCCGCCACCGGAATGAGACTTGCCACTATCGGTGCCCAGATTGTTGCCTACTGCCCCACCTGCTGCGCCGCCCAGGCCTGCGCCAATGGTCGAACCGGTAGAACCGCCGAGGCTATTGCCAATCACCGATCCGCCTGCCGAGCCTAATCCACCGCCAATCGCTGCCTCTGTGCGACTGCCCTTGTTCGCACCAACCGCACTGCCCGCAGCACCGCCAACGCCGGCGCCAATCGCTGCGCCTGTGCTGCCGCCCATTTGCTGACCCACTACGTTACCGAGTGCACCGCCAATACCACCGCCAACTGCCGCAGTGCCATCACCGGCAGCCATTGCACCTTGAGCGACCAGAAGTCCCAGAAACAACGTGGACAATGTCAAACGCATGATATGAACCTCAAATTCCGCATCGGGGGTGAAAGTACGCCTTGCGGATGGGCATGAGTCTAGCACCTGCACTCACTGAATCCGGCCAGCGATGAAGGTTGGACAGCGGTAAATTAGAAGTAGGAGAAAAAGAAACATCCAGATACGAAAAGCCCGGCATCTAGCCGGGCTTTTCGATCCGATCGATCAGGATCAGTGACGCTTGTGACCTTTGGCCAGATTGCTGCCCACGCCGCCGCCCAGTGCGCCGCCCAAGCCTGCGCCAATGGTCGAACCGGTCTTGCCGCCCAGGCTATTGCCGATTACCGAACCACCGGCCGCACCGACACCGCCACCGATGGCCGCTTTGGTGCGGCTGCCTTTACGTGCTGCCACCGCACTGCCGGCTGCGCCCGCAACACCCGCGCCGATTGCCGCGCCGGTGCTGCCGCCCATGCTCTGGCCGACCACGTTACCCAACGCACCACCCAGACCACCACCGATCGCAGCGGTGCCATCACCGGCAGCCATCGCACCTTGAGTCACCAGAAGTCCCAGAACCAGAGCAGGCAGAGTTAAACGCATGACGAAAAACCTCAAAAATAGGGGGAAACCGAAAAGCCGGGGATTGAATGCTTTCGAGGAGGAAACGTCCACACAAAATCGCCCCCCTTCTCGCAATTGGCGACGGTTGGACAGCTTTTATGGAAAAGGTTTTATGACAGGCAAAAAAAAGCCCGCTGGGGAACGGGCTAGGGTACTGCTTTCTAACGGATGAGCTGAGACTACGTAGACGGGTGTGAAAACTTTGTGAAAAAACATCAACAGAAAAATTATCGTGAGTCTGTGGGCCATTTCCGTGTATCGAGCCCCTCCAAAAATAAAAAAAACCCCACTCATTTGTGGGGTTCGTCCGGTTGATCATTACTTCCTGGATGCCACTCGTTTTGGCAAAAACTTCGACCTGAGCACTTTGGTCGCCGCGGATCTGACTTTGCTGGTCTCGACCTGATCTTCACCGAAGCTCGCCACATACTCCGTCTGGCCACACTGCACGCAATTGTTGATTGGAAATTCTGCCCCGTCGTCTTCGATATACGGATCAGCCATAGCTCTTCCCCTCTCAAAGCGGGATCGATACCGGCAAGCCCTATTGCCTGAAAAATATCGACCACCAAGGCTTTTGAGACTAGCCGGTCATTACCGGACTTGTAATTCAGATTTCCCCGTGCCCGACGAATGGACCACGCCGCTTCCTACAAAACCCACTAGCGAATAAACAGGCCCATTGCTTCACTCACCTCAGCTTGACCGCCGTCCCGGTCACAAACACCACCACCATCCCGCCCTTTCCGGCCGGCATGCTGATCTCAAAATCGAGCCCGACCACCGCATCCGCCTGAAGCGCCCGCGCACGCTCCTTGATCTCCTCGGTCGCCTGAATCCGCGCTTCCTTCAACGCCCGCTCCAGCGTTTGAGAACGCCCACCGAAAAAATCCCGCATTCCGGCAAACATGTCGCGGATAACGTTGACGCCCTGCACCGACTCGGCGCTGACGATGTCCAGGTAAGCGGTGATTTGACGGCCTTCGATGGCGTGGGTGGTGGTGGTGATCATGGGAATTCCTTCTTTATTCAGGCACGCATTATTCCTCTGCGGCCAATCGTTGAAAACAAAAAGCCCAGCAACGGCTGGGCTTCGATAATCAGGTATCACAGTTCTTCAGGCATATTTACAGAGTCAAAGAAGCTTGATCAACACCGTCGTGATGGTTGCCACCGTGCCAATCAGTCCAGTCGCAACAGCCACCGGATACCAGAAGGTTTCACGAGTCATCTTGCCGGCTTCAGCGTTCAGCTTTCGCTGCTCAGCCATCAGCTTGACGATTTCCACATGAACCTTTTCCAGCTCTGCCTGCTTCATGGTCATTTCCTGCATAACGTACGTGGGTCCATTCCGAATAGTGGGGGGAACGCCCTATGCGCTGCCTTTGATTCATTTTGTACCCCAGGGGTACGAAACGAATACCCCTTCACGAAAGAGTTCATTTGAGTCGTTTGAACCGTCGGAAGCCCCCATCCGCTTGGCGCTCCTGCGTTACTTCCCACACGCCTTTCACTATTCCTACACCATTTTCAGAAGCGACTTCGCTTATTCGCTTGAGCCAACAACGGTGCCATGATTCAAATACTAACGCCAGAAACCACAAAACCCCTGATTTCTCTCGAAATCAGGGGTTCTGGTTACATCGAATTTGGCGGTGAAGGAGAGATTCGAACTCTCGATACAATTTCTTGTATACACACTTTCCAGGCGTGCTCCTTAAGCCACTCGGACACTTCACCGTATCTCGTCAAACATGTTCTGTCTGTCGAGGCGCGCTAATGTAGTCGAAAGCTTTTCTGATGGCAAACTTTTTTTGCAGAATTTTCATGCGCTTAGCGATTTAGTCGTTCCTGTCGGTTCCGGGCGATGGCAAACCTGCCAATCTCCGGCTTCGCGCCCTCTTCTATAAGGAGAGGAATGCACGGCAGGAGTGGCGGGCTACGCTTGCCCGGCGGGGAAACGGTGACTGGCGGGTCAGTCACGGCGCTTTACCTGGCCTGCCGCGGTGGGTAACGTCTGCCCAACTTTCATACAAGGAATAGCGTCATGAGTGAGTTGATTTCCTACCACCTCGAAGACGGTATCGCGACCCTGACCTTGAGCAATGGCAAGGTCAATGCCATCTCCCCGGACGTGATTGCTGCGTTTAATGCTGCGCTGGATCAGGCGGTGACTGATCGTGCGGTAGTGATCATTACCGGTACGCCGGGAATTCTGTCCGGCGGTTATGACTTGAAGGTGATGACCTCCGGCCCTAAAGAAGCGGTGGCGCTGGTGACGGCCGGTTCGACGCTGGCCCGTCGTCTGTTGTCGCACCCGTTCCCGGTGATTGTGGCGTGCCCTGGGCATGCAGTGGCCAAGGGCGCGTTCCTGCTGTTGTCGGCGGATTACCGCATCGGTGTCGATGGCCCGTTCAGCATTGGCCTGAACGAAGTGCAGATCGGCATGACCATGCACCACGCCGGTATCGAGATCGCACGTGATCGCCTGCGCAAGTCGGCGTTCCACCGCTCCGTCATCAACGGTGAGATGTTCAACCCACAGAGCGCGGTGGATGCCGGTTTCCTCGACCTGGTGGTGTCGGCCGAAGAGCTGCAAGGTGCTGCGCTGGCAGCGGCGCGTCAGTTGAAGAAGATCAACATGACCGCGCACAAGAACACCAAGCTGAAAGTGCGCAAGGCGCTGCTCGATACGCTGGACAACGCGATCATCCTGGATCAGGAACACATGGGCTGAGCCCAGACACGCTGCACCGAAAAGCCCGACCGTCGTGTCGGGCTTTTTCGTACGTGCGCTGTTGAAAATCTCACAACCGCTCTAGGACGCGTCTGACCCACAAGTCGGAAACATGCGCACAAACATCGCCTATCTCCACCCTCTATAGCGGCAATTGCCGAAAACAGTGCACATCCGTACACTGCGCCACCTTTTGTCCCGGTGGGGCCTGTAAATGCTGTTCGTGTTTCGTATGTTATTGATGGGCCTGCACTTTATTCTGGCCGGTGTGCTGGGGGTGATTCTGGGCCTGTGCCGTCCGTTCAACCCGGACAACAGCCGTTTGTGCGCGCGCCTGTATGCGTGGCCGGCGATGTGTATTTTGCGTTTGCGGGTGAAGGCCGATGTCGGGCCGTTGATGGATAAGCCCGACAGCTGCGTGATCGTCGCCAACCACCAGTCCAACTACGATCTGTTTGTGTTCGGCAACGTGGTGCCCCGCCGCACCGTGTGCATTGGCAAGAAGAGCCTGAAGTGGGTGCCGCTGTTCGGGCAGTTGTTCTGGCTGGCCGGCAATGTGTTGATCGATCGCGGCAATGCGCACAAGGCGCGCCAGTCGATGTTGACCACCACCCACACGTTGCAGCATGAAGACACCTCGATCTGGGTCTTTCCCGAAGGCACGCGCAACTTCGGTGAAGAGTTGCTGCCGTTCAAGAAAGGCGCGTTCCAGATGGCGATCGCCGCGGGCGTGCCAATCGTGCCGGTGTGTGTCAGCAGTTACGTCAAACACATGCGATTGAACCGCTGGCGCAGTGGGAAAATTCTGATTCGCTCGCTGCCGGCGATTCCTACGGCGGGAATGAGCCTGGACGACATGCCTCTGCTGATGGCCCAGTGCCGCGAGCAGATGCGTGAGTGCATCGAGTCGATGGATCGGCAACTGCAAGCCGCTTGATAACAAACCCGCCGAGTGCGGGTTTTTTTCGCCTGCGGACTTTTGCCGTCGAACTCGGCAGATTTCACTGACTCTCAAGCAGCAGACAAGGCTAAGCTGAGCACTGCCTGCCACTGCCACCTGCAAATAAGAAGTGAACCTGAATCATGGGTAGAGTTGTTGCTGCTGCGGTTTACAGCGCCGGTAAGAAAGTCACCAATATCACCCTCGACGAAGGCGCTGCCTGGGCTGCAAAGCCTGGCCACTTTGTCTGGATCGGCCTTGAAGAGCCGAACGCCCTGGAGCTGACCAACCTGCAACGTCAGTTCAACCTGCACGAACTGGCCATCGAAGACGCCCTGGAAAAACACAGCCGACCGAAGCTCGAAACCTTCGGCGACGCCTTGTTTATCGTCACGTATTCGCCGATCCGGCACGAAGGCAAACTGGAGTTCATCGAGACTCATATCTTTGCCGGCAACGGTTACATCATTACCGCCCGCAACGGTCACTCGGCGTCCTACGCCCTGGTCCGCCAGCGTTGTGAGGCGCGTCCGATCCTGCTGGAGCACGGGGAAGATTTCGTCCTCTATGCCATCCTCGATTTTGTGATTGAAAACTACCAGCCGATGGGCGAAGCGATCCATGCCGAGATCGATGAGCTGGAGCGCAACGTGCTGTGCAGCGCGTTGAATGAACACGACATCCAGAAGCTCCATGGCCTGCGCCGGGACGTGTTGCGCTTGCGTCGTTATGCGGCGCCGATGGTGGAGATTGGTGAGGAACTGCAGAAGCTGAACTTTCCGTTTATCGACAAGAACATGCGCCCGTATTTCCGCGATGTGCAGATTCACGTAACACGGCAGATGGAAGACCTGACGACCCTGGCCGATATTGCCAGCCAGACCATTGAGGTCGGAGTGTTGCTGGAGGCGTCACGGCAGAGCGTGGTGCAGCGCAAGTTTGCGGCGTGGGCGGCGATTCTGGCGTTCCCGACAGCAGTGGCGGGGATTTACGGGATGAACTTCCAGAACATGCCGGAGTTGACCTGGCACTACGGGTATTTCGGGGTGTTGGGGTTTATTGCAGTGGGGTGCGTGAGTTTGTGGGCGAGTTTCAAGAAGTCGGGGTGGCTTTGAAACGCTTTTGTGGCGAGGGAGCTTGCTCCCGCTGGGCAACGGAGTTGCCCCAAAATGGGCCTGCTTCGCAGTCCAGCGGGAGCAAGCTCCCTCGCCACACATTCACTGCACGGCTTTAAACCGCTTTAGCTTCTGGCTTGTGCGCCACAAACCGCATCATCCACTCCGCAACGGTCGTGCCGTGATGCTCCTGCTCAAGGCTCGCCACGCCTTTCGTATACACCTGCTGGCCCAGCGCCTCCTGCCGAATCTCCAACAGCGCACGGGAATAATCGTGAATGAATTCCGGGTGCCCCTGGAAGCACAGCACTTGGTCGTTGATGTGGTACGCGGCAAACGGGCAGAAATCGCTCGACGCGATCACGGTGGCGTTTTCCGGTAGCGACGTCACCTGGTCCTGGTGGCTGATCAACAGCGTCAGCTCTTCACGCACCGGACTCATCCACGGCGCCTTGGCAGCGAGTTTGTATTGGTGAGTGCCGACGCCCCAGCCCTGGGTCGCACGCTCACTCTTGCCGCCCAACAACAGCGCCAGCAACTGGTGGCCGAAGCACACGCCCAGCAATTTGTCGCCGCGCTTATAGCGAGTCAGCAGATAAGCCCTGAGGGTTTCAATCCACGGATCGGTGCCGAAGGAATCGGCCTTGCTGCCCGTGACAAGGTAGGCATCGAACGTCAAATCATCACTCGGGTACTCGCCCTGCACCACGTTGTACACCGTGAACTCTGCAGCGATAGGCTGCTGCGAAAACAGATGCTGGAACATCTGCCCGTAACCCTGATATTGATCGATCAGCTCTGGACGCAGGATGTCGGTTTCCAGAATGCAGATGCGTAACGACATAAAAAATACCTGACACGTGATGGGAATAATGCACACCCCAGAGCCTGCCTCGAAACACCGTGACAAGGCAAGCCCCGGAAGGCGTCATACGTCCCTTAGAAGGTCTCCCCTTTGGCCGCTTTCTCCAGCAATAACGCCGGCGGCGCAAAACGCTCGCCATATTGCCGGGCCAGGTATTGCGCGCGGGCAACGAAGTCTTTTACGCCGTACTGGTTGATGAATTGCAGCGCCCCGCCAGTCCAGGCCGCGAAGCCGATGCCGAAGATCGAGCCGACGTTGGCGTCCGCCGTCGAGGTCAGCACGCCCTCCTCCACGCAACGCACGGTTTCGATGGCTTGCACGAACAACAGGCGATCGCGCACATCCTTTGGCGAAATCTGCCCGTCGGCTTTCTCGAAACGGGTCTTGAGCTCGGGCCACAGATGTTTCTGGCCACCGGCCGGGTACTCGTAGAACCCGCCTCCTGCGGCTTTACCGGGCCGCTTGTATTCGTTGAGCAGCAAGTCAATCACGGCGAACGCCGGGTGCTCGATCAGCGGTTTCCCTTCTGCTTGCAGGTCTTTGGCGGTTTGCTGGCGGATATGGCTCATGAGGCTGAGGGAAACTTCATCGGAGATCGCCAGAGGCCCGATCGGCATGCCGGCCTTGCGCGCTTCGGTCTCGATCATCGGCGCGCTCACGCCCTCGCCGAGCATCGCGATGCCTTCATTGGTGAAGGTGCCGAACACTCGCGAAGTGAAGAAGCCACGACTGTCGTTGACCACAATCGGTGTTTTCTTGATTTGCAGGACGAAATCGAAGCCGCGCGCCAGGGTTTCGTCGCTGGTGTTGGCGCCCTTGATGATTTCCACCAGCGGCATTTTCTCCACCGGGCTGAAGAAATGCAGACCGATGAACTTCGCTTGATCCGGCACCGCGGTGGCCAGGCCGCTGATCGGCAAGGTCGAGGTGTTGGAGGCGATCACGGCGGTAGGGCCGACGACCTTTCGCGCCGCCGAGGAGACTTTGGCTTTTAGTTCACGGTCTTCGAAGACCGCTTCAATAATCAGGTCGCATCCGGCCAGGTCCGCATCGCTTTCGCTGGTGTGGATCCGCGCCAGAATCGCCTCTCGCTGTTCCGGGAGCATCTGGCCGCGCGCGACTTTCTTGTCCAGCAGCGCCGCCGAGTGGGCCTTGCCCTTCTCCGCTGCCGCGAGGTTGATGTCCTTGAGCACCACGTCGATGCCGGCCGAGGCGCTGACAAAAGCAATGCCCGCGCCCATCATCCCGGCGCCGAGCACACCGACTTTTTGCGTGACAAAAGGCGCAAACCCTTTGGGCCGCGAGCCACCGGCGTTGATTTCATTGAGCTGGAACCAGAAGGTGCCAATCAGGTTTTTCGAGATCTGGCCGGTGGTCAGTTCCGTGAAATAGCGGGTTTCGATGAGGTGTGCGGTGTCGAAATCCACCTGGGCGCCTTCAACGGCGGCACAGAGAATCTTCTCCGGCGCCGGCATGCAACCCTGGGTTTTACTGCGCAGGATCGACGGCGCGATGGCGAGCATTTGCGCGACTTTCGGGTTCGACGGCGTGCCGCCGGGAATCTGATAACCCTTCACGTCCCAACGCTGCACGGCCGCCGGATTGGAAATAATCCAGGCTCGCGCCTTGCTCAGCAATTCATCGCGATCCGCTGCCAGCTCATCGATTAAACCGGCTTGCAACGCTTGTTGCGGCCGGACTTTTTTGCCTTCGAGCAGGTACGGCAAGGCTTTTTCAATGCCCAGCATCCGCACCATGCGCACTACACCGCCACCCCCCGGAAGCAGACCGAGGGTCACTTCCGGCAGGCCGAGTTGCACGGATGGATTGTCCAGCGCGACGCGGTGATGGCAGGCGAGGCAGATTTCCCAGCCGCCGCCCAGCGCCGCACCGTTAATTGCAGCCACCACCGGTTTACCGAGGGTTTCCAGGGTGCGCAGCTGGCCTTTGAGCGTCAGGACCATGTCGTAAAAGGCCTTGGCTTCGGGTTTGCCAACCTTGATCAGTTCATTGAGGTCGCCGCCGGCAAAAAAAGTCTTCTTGCCCGAGGTGATGATCACGCCGGCAATGCTGTCCTTTTCGGCCACCAGACGGGCGACGCAGGCGGCCATGGCCTCGCGATAGACCGCGTTCATGGTGTTGGCGCTCTGCCCCGGCATGTCGATGGTCAGGACGACGATCTGGTCCTGACCTTTTTCGTAACGAATGGCTTCGGTCATGTCACTTGTTCCTTAAGGTCGGGGCTCAGAGGCGTTCGATGATGGTGGCAATGCCCATGCCGCCGCCGACACACAGGGTCGCGAGACCATAGCGCAGGCGCCGGATTTCCAGTTCATCGAGCAGCGTGCCGAGAATCGCGCAGCCAGTGGCGCCCAGCGGATGGCCCATGGCGATGGAGCCGCCGTTGACGTTGACTTTGTCCGGGTCGATGGCCATGTCCTTGATGAATTTCAGCACCACCGAGGCGAAGGCTTCGTTGACCTCGAACAGGTCGATGTCTTCGACCCGCAGCCCGGCCTTGGCCAGTGCCTTGCGAGTGGCCGGTGCCGGGCCGGTGAGCATGATGGTCGGATCGGTGCTGGTAACTGCAGTGGCGACGATCCGCGCCCGTGGCTGCAGACCCAGCGCCCGGCCCTTGGCCTCGGAGCCAATCAACATCAGGGCGGCACCATCGACGATGCCGGAGCTGTTGCCCGGGGTGTGGACGTGGTTGATCCGTTCCACCTGGCTGTAAACGCGCAACGCGGTGGCGTCAAAACCCATCAGCCCCATCATCTCGAAACTTGGCTTGAGCTTGCCCAGGCCTTCAAGGGTGGATTCGGCGCGGATGAACTCATCGTGATCGAGCAGGATGATGCCGTTCTGATCCTGCACCGGCACCAGCGACTTGTTGAACGAGCCGTTCGCCCGCGCGCGCGCTGCCTTTTGCTGGGAATGCAGCGCGTAGGCATCGACGTCCTCGCGGCTGAAGCCTTCAATCGTGGCGATCAGGTCGGCGCCGACGCCTTGCGGGGTGAAATGGCTGTGCAGATTGGTTTCCGGATCCAGCGCCCAAGCGCCGCCATCGCTGCCCATCGGTACGCGGGACATGGACTCGACGCCACCGACCACCACCAGATCTTCGAAACCAGACCGGACTTTCATCGCGCCGAGGTTCACGGCTTCCAGCCCCGAAGCGCAGAAGCGATTGATCTGCACGCCGGACACACTGACGTCCCAATCGGCGACCTGTGCCGCGGTCTTGGCGATGTCCGAGCCCTGATCGCCGATCGGCGTGACACAGCCGAGCACCACGTCATCGACCTGGCTGGTATCCAGCGAAGTGCGCTGCTGCAACGCCGTGAGCAGCCCGGCCACCAGATTCACCGGTTTGACGCTGTGCAGGGCGCCATCGGCCTTGCCTTTGCCACGGGGCGTGCGTAACGCGTCGAAAATCAAAGCTTGGGTCATGACGTCCTCGAACCTGGGCGGTGAGTAAATACTGAGCTTCCACCTTAGGCCGAGCCGCCATGGATTCAATGACCGCAGCGCTCACTGGCGTTGACGGTCACGCTCAGACGGACGGTCGTTCGAGTGTGGATTAACCGATTCACGTCACCAAGCTGTCTAGCAGACGGGCGCCCAAGAAGCTGGCAATAGGCCTCATGCGTTTTTAAAAGCTTTAAGTGATAAAACCATACGAAATGGATCTAAACCAAGCGTGACGCGGGCTCTAAGGTGAACATATACGAAGTTGTCGTCGGGTTTTGCCGAGGCACTCGTCTTACAGGAAGTTCAGCGCTCTGCCGTCATGGAGATATGCAGGCAGGCATCAGGAAATAACAATAAAGGCGGTCAAGCCATGTTCAAGCATTCGAAAGTACGTCAAGCCGGGCTCATTCTTTTCGCCACTACGCTGTTGTTGATTTTGCCGAACCTGACCAAGGTGATCGGCTAGTCGGACTTCAAATAATACGGCGCCAGGTTTTTATATCGCCCTCTTAAAAATGTGACTGGTTCGCTACCCGGGCCAGCGTGGGTGTGCCAACCTTTACGGCACTTCCACGACATGGACGGCGATCATTTGAAAACGCTCATTCTGTTCGGGGCCTTGCTGCTCAGCACGCCTCTGTATGCCGCACAGCTCAATCTCGAGCTGGGCGCGAGCAGTCGCACCTGGCAGACCGAGGAATTGCTCAAGCACCCTCAGGCCCAGACCATCATCATCAGCGACGACGTTTCCTACAAGCGGGAGATGAGTTATCGCGCAGTTCCGTTGGCGGCATTGTTGACCGGCATCAAGCCTGAAGATCATCTGCAAGCCGTGGCGCTGGACGGGTTTGCCGCAGAACTGTCGGCGGCGCCATTGCTGAACACCAAGGGCGCGCGCGCATGGCTGGCGATTGAAGACCCGGCCAAGCCGTGGCCTGCCTTATCCGAAGGGAAACCCGGCGCCGGGCCGTTTTATCTGGTTTGGGTCGATCCGCAGGCCGGCAACATCAGCCCTGAGCAATGGCCGTTTCAAGTGGCGAGCATCAAGCGCATGGCGCCGGTGGCCGAGCGCTTCCCTGCCCTGCTGCCTGATCCTGCGTTGAAGCCGGATGATCCGGTGAATAAAGGCTTTGCGTTGTTTCAGAAGAATTGCCTGGCCTGCCATCGATTGAACGGTGCCGGGGATGCGCAGTTCGGGCCGGACTTGAACATTCCGTTTAACCCGACCGAGTACTTTGGGGCGGATTTTCTAAAGCGCTACATTCGAGATCCGCAGAGCTTGCGGCAGTGGCCTCAGGCGAAGATGCCGGGGTTTGCGGCGACGGTATTGCCGGAGGGGGATCTGGAAATGCTGGTGGGGTATTTGAAGCATATGGCCGGGCGCAAGGTTAAGCCCTGACACCATTCCCCTGTGGGAGCGAGCCTGCTCGCGATAGCGGTGCGTCAGTCAGTACAGTTGTGACTGACAGTCCGCTATCGCTAGCAGGCTAGCTCCCACAGGGGGTTGTGGTGCTGCGGTTATTGCTGCTGGACTGAGATAATCGGCATCGGCGTCGGCGACACGAACACCTTTGCATGCATCTGCTCACACCCTCCGCCACGGCGCATGCCGCGTACCGGGCAGGCGTCCAGGTAATCCAGGCCCACGGCCAGTTTCAAATGGCGCTCGGGGCGGGCCAGTTCGTTGGTCACATCGAAACTGTACCAGGCGTCATCCAGCCAGGCTTCCGCCCAGGCGTGACTGGCCAGGTGTTCGCTGTTCTCGCTGTACAAATAACCCGACACATAACGCGACGGAATGCCCAGGCTGCGAGCACACGCGAGGAACGCGTGGGTGTGGTCCTGACAGACGCCGGAACGCCCGGCGAAGGCCTGGGCGGCGCTAGTGTCGACTTCGGTTGAGCCCGGCGTGTAGGTCATGTGCGAATTCAGGCCATGCATCAAGTCGATCAGCGCCGTACGATCCCGGCGTTTTTTGCATTCTTTCTCAGCGAACGCACGCAACGCCTCGTCGGCTTCTGTCAGGCGCGTGAAGCGCAGGAACGGCAACGCCGACTGGCTTTCATGTTCCGCTTCGCGCAGTTCATCGATGTCCACCTGGCCACGGGCGCCGATGATGATCGCCTCGTGGGGTTCGTCCATGGTCAGCACGTGCAGGATGTTGCCGAACGGATCGAGTTGCGCACGCACCGGGCGCGGCAGGTCGAGTTGCCAGCTGAGCACGTGCTGGCGTTCGCTGTCGTGGGGTGTCAGTCGCAGGTACTGGATGCTCGCCCGCACCTGATCTTCGTAGTGATAGGTGGTTTCGTGGCTAATGGAAAGTCTCATGCAGCCTCCAGGTAGGAACTGTGAATGGCGTTACCCAACTGGCGCACCAGCGGGATGAATTCGGTCAGCCAGGCGTGCAGCCCTTCGTCGAGAATTTCGTTGATGCCGGTGTAGCGCAGACGCGCGTCCATTTCCGCCGCCAGACGCTGCGCGGGACGGCCATTGGCCCCCGGCAGTTGGGCGAGGATCTGGTCGATTTCTTCGGTGCAGGCGCGCAAGGAACGTGGCACATCGGCGCGCAGCAACAGCAGTTCGGCCACATGCCGGGCGCCGGGTGCGTCGCGGTAGATCTCGGTGTAGGCCTCGAACGACGACAACGCCCTTAACAAAGCGCTCCACTGGTAATACGCGTGCGCCGTGCCATCGCTGACCGCTTCGGCCTGATCGCCGGCCATTTCGTAACGCGCATCAAGCAGGCGCAACGTGTTGTCCGCCCGTTCGATAAACGTCCCCAGGCGAATGAAGCGGAACGCATCGTTGCGCATGATCGTGCCGTAGGACGCGCCACGGAACAGGTGGGAACGCTCCTTGATCCACTCGCAGAAACGGCTCATGCCGTAGCGACTCAAGCCTTGCTCGGCGATCCCGCGAATTTCCAGCCAGGTGGCGTTGATGTTTTCCCACATGTCGGCAGTAATTCGCCCACGCACCGCATGCGCACTGGCCCGCGCCGCGCCGAGGCAGCTGTAGATGCTCGCCGGGTTGGCCGCGTCCAGGGCGAAGAAATGCAGCAGCCGTTCGGCGTGCAAATCTCCGTGACGCTCGAGGTAATCGTCCAGGGTGCCGGTGATCAGCAGCGGCATGGCCAGTTCGTGCAGACCGTCGCCGCGACCATCCTGTGGCATCAGAGACAGCGAATAACTGATGTCGAGCATCCGTGCGAGGTTTTCCGCCCGCTCCAGGTAACGCGACATCCAATACAAATCCGAGGCAGTTCTACTTAACATGGCAAGCTTCCTTCAATCCTCGACCACCCAGGTGTCCTTGGTGCCGCCGCCCTGGGATGAGTTCACCACCAGGGAGCCTTCACGCAGGGCAACACGGGTCAAACCACCGGGCACAACCCGGGTTTCGCGGCCAGACAATACAAACGGACGCAGGTCGATGTGACGTGGCGCGATGCCGTTTTCGACAAAGGTCGGACAGGTCGACAGCGACAACGTCGGTTGCGCGATGTACGCGTGGGGCTTGGCTTTTATCCGTGCGCGGAACGACTCGATTTCCGCCGCGCTCGCCGCCGGCCCCACCAGCATTCCGTAACCGCCGGAGCCCTGGGTTTCCTTGACCACCAGGTCTGGAAGATTGGCCAGTACGTGGGAAAGCTCAGAAGGATTGCGACACTGGAACGTCGGCACGTTCTTCAGGATCGGTTCTTCGTCCAGGTAAAAACGGATCATGTCGGTGACAAACGGATACACCGACTTGTCATCCGCCACCCCGGTGCCGATGGCATTCGCCAGCACCACGTTGCCAGAGCGGTAAGACGACAGCAGCCCTGGAACGCCGAGCATCGAGTCCGGGTTGAACGCCAGCGGATCAAGGAACGCATCGTCGAGGCGACGGTAAATCACGTCGACGGCTTTCGGCCCGTCCGTGGTGCGCATGAACACCTTGTCGTCACGCACGAACAGGTCCGCGCCCTCAACCAACTCGACGCCCATCTCCCGCGCCAGGAAGGCATGCTCGAAAAACGCGCTATTGAAGCGACCCGGCGTCAGCACCACCACGCTCGGGTTATCGATCGGGCTGGAGCTTTTCAGGGTGTCGAGCAACAGGTTCGGATAATGATCGATCGGCGCGATGCGCTGGGCCGAGAACAGTTCGGGGAACAGCCGCATCATCATCTTGCGGTCCTCGAGCATGTAGCTCACGCCGCTGGGTGTACGAAGATTGTCTTCGAGCACGTAGTACGTGCCGTCACCATCGCGCACCAGGTCGACGCCGGAGATGTGCGAGTAGATATCGCGGTGCAGATCGAGCCCTTGCATCGCCAGCTGGTATTGCTCGTTGGCCAGCACTTGCTCGGCCGGAATGATGCCGGCCTTGATGATGCGCTGCTCATGGTAGAGGTCGGCGAGGAACATGTTCAACGCCTTGACCCGCTGGATGCAGCCGCGCTCGACGATCCGCCATTCACTGGCGGGGATGCTGCGCGGGATGGTGTCGAAAGGAATCAGGCGCTCTGTGCCCTGCTCGTCCCCGTAGAGCGTGAAAGTAATCCCGGCGCGATGAAATAACAGATCGGCCTCGCGTCGCCGTTGTGCCAAAAGCTCGTCAGGCGTCTCGGCCAGCCAACGGGCAAACTCCCGATAATGCGGGCGGACCTGGCCGCCTGCATCGTACATCTCATCAAAATAGGTGCGGATCATGCCGTACTCCTTGTCACCCGGACATCTAGGCTTCGCAAGGCCCGTGCCATCGGCAGAAACGCTTTGTTATCAACCAGTTGGATAATCACGCCGTTTGCACCGCACCAATCCTGTGCAGCAAACGCCCCAACCTGATCGCCCCCGCTTCATTGCAAGGCGACGGTGTCGCCTATCACCAGCATAGTCAGAGTTGATTTCACTGCCCGGCCGGCGCTGCGGATAATCCGCGCATTCGCTGCAAAACCTGACCAAAACTTCCCTTTAGCCGCCTGCTCAGGCGGTTTTTTTTGCGTCGGATTCTTGTTTCAGGGTTTTGCCGAGGGGATGTTCCGGGCGCCATAAACGAAAACGGCCAACCCGAAGGTCAGCCGTTGCTGAGCGTTGTCACTGTTCATAACGTTATGCGAGTCGCCCTCGTACTTCCTGCTTGACGCCCCACCCTTCGATGATACCGCCCAGAGGCTCAACCACCGCCTCGAAACCCTGTTCGAAATCGCCGATGTCATCGTAGGTGGCGTACATGACTTTGCTCAGTTCGAGCGCCCATGCGCCGTCATCGCGCACACTGATTTGCGCGTTCAACGATTCACCCTTGTATTGCCCTGCCGCCCTGCGTGCCCGCTCCTCGTCCGGGAAAATGGCGTAGAACTCGATGGGATGGAATCGTGAGAAATCGAAACCGCCTTCTTTCATGCGGCGCAACACGCTGCTGCTGATGTCTTCTTGATAGGCTGTGCTCATGAAACGTCCCCCTCAATCTTGATGGATAGACTTTCCGTATTCCCGGCACTCGCAACCGATTGGTGCGAGCGATGCGGCAACAACGTTGCCGGTGGGAAGCAAGCATGTAGCTGACAAGACCAGACCTTAGCGATCCGTTCGCTGATCTCGCTTGCAGAGTAGCCCCAAGACAGAGGCGCTGCCAAGGCCTGGATAAGAATGAGACAGGTGTTGTTCAGATTGGCGTGATGCCGAGGATTTGTATGCTGTTCTGGGTCTTGAGATCTTTGACGCTTGCGTCGGCGGTTCGCCCTTCCAGATCGTTCAGATCCAGTTCGGCGGCGACAGGAAGGAGCCGGGCCTTGATGAGTTTCGCGGCTTGCTCGTTGTCCGGGCATTCCTCGCACTCAAAGACTTCATCGAGTGTTTCACCGTGATCATCCACGAAAGTGATTTTCCACTTTTGCATCAGTGCCTCCTCGAACAAACCCGCAAATGGGCTTACAACCATCTGGACTTTTGGCCTGAGTGATCGTTCAAACGGATTACCGCGTAGAAGTATGAAAAACACAGAACCTGTGGGAGCGGGCTTGCTCGCGAAGGCAGTCTTTCAGGCAACATCACTGTTGAATGGAAAACCGCTTTCGCGAGCAAGCCCGCTCCCACAAGGGGTTATGCGTACAGCTTGAGTTTAGTCGTTGCTTGGCTTGTTGATCGCTTGCAGCACGTATTGCGGCAAGGCGAAGGCGCCGATGTGGATTTCCGGGTTGTAGTAGCGGGTGATGATGCCGCTGCCGGCGAAACGCTGCTGCAAGGTTTCACGGGACAACTTGCGATAGGCCGTGTTGGTCGCGCCCCAGGCAAAGGTCATCGAGCCACCGATGTAGGTCGGCACCGCCGCCTGATAGAAGTGCCAGTCCGGGAACAGGCTGCGCAGGCGACCGGCAGTGGTTTTGACTTCTTCGATCTGCATGAACGGCGTGCCGTTCTGGGTCACGAGGATGCCGCCTTCGTTCAGGCAGCGACGGCAGGCCTGGTAGAAGTTTTCCGAGAACAGCACTTCACCCGGACCGATAGGGTCGGTGGAGTCGGAAATGATCACGTCGAATTTTTCAGTGGTGGTGGCGACGAAACGCATGCCGTCGTCGATCACCAGGTTCAGGCGTGGATCATCGAACGCACCCTTGGAGTGGTTCGGCAGGAATTCCTTGCACATGTCGACCACGGTGCCGTCGATCTCGACCATGGTGATGTGCTCGATGCTGCGGTGCTTGGCCACTTCACGCAGCATGCCGCCGTCGCCGCCACCGATGATCAGCACGCGCTTGGCGGAGCCATGGGCGATGATCGGAACGTGGGTGAGCATCTCGTGGTAGATGAATTCGTCGGCTTCGGTGGTCTGGATCACACCGTCCAGTGCCATGACCCGGCCCATGCGCGGGTTTTCGAAAATCACCAGATGCTGGTGTTCGGTGCGCACTTCGTGCAGCAGTTTTTCCATGCGAAAACGCTGGCCGTAGCCTTCGTAGAGGGTTTCCAGGTAGTCGCTGGTGGTGATGTTGCTCATGGGAAGTGCTCCGATGAATGCGGTGGCAACGGACGGTTACCCGCCCATGACGGCTAATCGATCGACTCGATTAACCGGGAAAGGCGCGCATTCTACGTTGCGGAAGATGACAGGTCGAACCTCACTTGATGAGTCGACACAATCCCTGTGGGAGCTAGCCTGCTAGCGATAGCGGAGTGTCAGTCAGTAAAGTTGTGGCTGACACTCGCTATCGCTAGCAGGCTAGCTCCCACAGGGGAATAGTGATGGCTTTGGTTGCGTATTCAGATCCGGACGTTGCCCCGTGGCCCGGCGATGGCCCAGATGATCAGGCCCAGGACCGGCAGCAGCAGGATCAGCAGCACCCAGATGATTTTCATCCCTGTGTCGGCGCCACTTTTGAGCACGTTGATGATTGCCCAGATGTCCAGGACAAGAATAATCAGGCCAATCAGGCCGTTGAACGTGGAACCCATGGTGTCGCTCCCTAAGAGTGGTGTGCACTCTTAGGATAGCCGGGCCTTGCGAGGGTTCCGCTTTTTAAACGTGGACCGCGATTTTCAGGGCTTCGAGCGAGGGTGCGGCGGTGATACCCACTTCGGCGCACAACTCGAGCACGCGCGGTACGTCGTTGCCGAAGACCAGCACCACTTGCAGTTCGTCGTCGAGCAACTGGCTGAAGTTCATCAGCGTGTAACCGCCGTTTTCCTTGTTCATGCTGCCCATCTGCACCTGAATGCGATTGAGCGCGGTCAGGGCTTCGGTCTTGGCCAGTTGCTTGGGCTTGATGTTGAAATCAACACCGGGGCCAAACGAAGCGACGATCTGGGCGAACAGGTCCACGTAGGTGTCGGCCTGGAACAGCACGGTTTCCGGCAGGCTGCCGACCACCACCCACTCGCCCAGTGGAATCGGGAAGGTGTCGTCGTAGTTGATGTCCGGATTGGCCGTCAGGAAAGCCTCTGGATCGGCGTAGGCCTGGGCCGCTTCGTCAGCGACTTTCAGGATTTCGTCATCGCTCATGCACCCGGAGCTGATTTTAGTGATGAGTTCGACGAGTGCGGCTTTCATGGGGCGGATCCTGTAGCGAGTGAATTTTGAGGGCGCGAAGGATAGCGCATTAACCATGAAAAGCGGACTTATGGTGAGCGCCCTGTGGCGAGGGAGCTTGCCCCCGTTGGGCAGCGAAGCGGCCCCCAGCGTCCGCTCAGACAAACCGAGTTGTCCGGTTTTGCGACTGCTTCGCAGCCGGACGGGGGCAAGCCCCCTCGCCACAGGATTCTGCTCGACTGAAGATTATTTTAAGTGAACAGGATGACCCACCACAGGGGACCGTGCGAAATCAGGCCAGCAGTTTTTGCAGCTGCGCGGTGGTATCGACAGCGCCCATTGTTTTCGCGGCATCCAGCGCGGTGACGCCATTGGCATCCTTGGCTTTCGGGTCGGCGCCTTTGCTGATCAGGTAATCAACGATTTCAACGCGGTTAAACATCGCCGCCATCATCAGCGCCGTGCGGCCATCGAAGGACGAACCTTCCACCTGTGCGCCACCCTCGACCAACGCCTTGACTACCGCCAGGTCGCCTTTGAACGCAGCGCCGGCAATCGGGCTCTGGCCGTTGTCGTTGCGGATCTCCGGATCGGCCTTGTGCTCCAGCAGTACTTTTACCGTCTCCACGTGGCCGTGGTAGGCGGCGAGCATCAGCAAGGTGTCGCCCTTGTGGTTACGCAGGTTCGGCGGCAGGCCTTTGGTCAGCAGCGCAGCCATCATGGCCGCATCGCCCTCGCGCGCCTTGTTGAATACCTGTTCGGCAAATTCAGCGGCTTCTTCGGGGGTCATCTGGCGGCTTTGGTCTGACATCGGGGACTCCACTTTCTGTCATTCGGGAAAGCCGACAGTTTCCCGAGCAGCCCCGAGGCTGTCACTTCTTTTTTCTCGAGCGCCGTCATAGCCACATTCAATAGCGCTGCTTTCAATAACGAAAAGCGCCGCCGTGAATATCCGCCAGCAACTGCGGAGTGACTTGCACGTAAGTCTCGGTGCCGGGCAGCCAGGCGTAGATCGGGTCATCGCCGGTTTTGCCGGGGTCGAAGGCTTCGTCCTTGAGCCGGGTCTTCTGGTATTTGAAGGTTCCGGTGGTTTCCATTTTCACTTTCACCCGCAGGAAAAGCGGCACCGCATACGCGGGCATTTGCTGACGGGCGAACGCCAGCAACTCGCTGAAGTCCAGCGTCGCCAAGGATTCCGCCGGTGTAATCGCGGCCATGCCGGCACGTCCGTTGGTGTTCTGGATTTCCACGCCATACGCCACGGCTTCAGAAATATTCGGATGTTGCAGCAGGATGTTCTCGACCTCGGTGGTCGAGACGTTTTCACCCTTCCAGCGGTAGGTGTCGCCCAACCGATCCACAAACTGCGCATGGCCAAAACCAATGTTGCGCAGCAGGTCGCCCGTATTGAAGTAGCGGTCGCCCTGGGTGAACACGTCGTGGAGCACGACTTTTTCGGTTTTCTGCGGATCGGTGTAACCGTCCAGTGGCGCCTTGTCGTCGATTCTCGCCAACAACAGGCCCTGCTCGCCTTTGGCGACTTTGCGCATGAAGCCTTTGGCGTCCCGAATCGGCAGGCCGCTGTCGTGGTCGTAGGCCACCAGCTCCCAGGCCATCAGGGAAAAACCGATGGTGTTGTCGAAGTTGAGGATGTTGGTGAACCCGATGTTGCCGTCGCTGGCGGCGTACAGCTCGCAGATGTGATCAACGCCAAAGCGCGTCTTGAACTCGCGCCAGGCACCGGGCCGCAGGCCATTGCCGATCATCTTGGTCACGCGGTGCTGGTTGTCGTCGGCCGAGGGTGGTTGATCCACCAGGTAGCGGCATAATTCGCCGACATAACCGAGGGTGGTCGCCTGGTATTTGCGCACGTCATTCCAGAACTGGCTGGCGCTGAACTTGCGGCGGATGGCAAATCCTGCGGCGCCGCTGATCGCCGAGCCCCAGCACACACAGAGTCCGGTGGCGTGGTACAGCGGCAAGGTGCAATAGACGACATCCTGCGGCTGCATATTCAGGGCGATCTGGCCAAAACTCGCCGAGCTGCGCATCCAGCGACCGTGTTTGAAAACACCCGCCTTGGGCAACCCGGTGGTGCCTGAGGTGTAGATATAGAAACAAGGATCGTCGAAGAAAACCTGCTGGCTGCTGGCCGGATTCTCACTGGACGTTTGGGCGCTGGCACTCATCAGATTGATGAAACCGTCGGGCGCATTGCCCGGATGCCGGTAGGTGTCTTGATCGGCAACGAACCAGGTGCGCGTCGGCTCGATCGATACCCGCTCGCGGACTGCAC
The DNA here is from genome assembly GCF_003151075.1 of Pseudomonas sp. 31-12. NCBI lineage: Bacteria > Pseudomonadati > Pseudomonadota > Gammaproteobacteria > Pseudomonadales > Pseudomonadaceae > Pseudomonas > Pseudomonas sp. 31-12. The sequence goes on along the minus strand of NZ_CP029482.1, from coordinate 2,173,378 downwards.
TGAAAGCCGGGACCAGTTCTTCGCCGACAATGATCGCCGCTGGTGCCACGAGGTTCAGGCTGTGGGCCAGGGTGTCGCGGGTTTGCGAGGTATTGAGCAAGGCGCTGATCGCACCGACCTTGGCCACTGCCAATATCGTCACCAGCAACTCCGGACGGTTCTCAAGAAAAACCGCGACCACATCGCCCTTTCTGATGCCTTCGCAGATCAGGTGATGGGCGATGCGATTGGCCCACTGGTTGACCTGTGCATAACTCAGCGTCACGTCGCCCTGCAGCAACGCTGGGCCGTCAGGATTGCGCAAGGTCGCTTGCTCGAACGTCCAGCCGAGGCCACACGGTTGGGTCGGGTCCTTGACGTTGGCGACTTTCATGCCTTTCACCACTCGCGGAATGGCTTTGGCAATGGAAGGCAGCTTGCGGAGCATCATGCCCCAGGTAATCGTGTCGCTCATGCTTGCTCCCGTTCGATCTTTTTATTGTCGGGTGGCGGTCTATGAGCCCGAAAATACGTCAGGGGTTCTTGAGCTGTACACGCGGTTTTTGAAATGTTTTGTATCCGCGCCCGGTGCGTTCGAGATCGGGAACCTCAGCGAGGGTGATTGGTTCCATCGAATCATGGCCGACCACGCAAAATGCAGGATGCACGATGGCCATTCATGCAGATTGCACGAAAGCAAAAAACCACTGAAAACATAACTTATTGATTTATAAGCATTTTAAAAATATCAGGTGCTGGCACAATCACTGCAACTACCTCTCCATGCTTGCCAATCAAGTGCTAACGGAGCTGATAGACATGAGCCTGATCCAAGAAAAATTTACCTCCCTGTTCTCCAACTTCGAAGTGAACACCCAACCACGTCCGGATGGCGGCATTCTGCTGACCCTGCGCAGCGCCGAAGGCAAAGTGTTCAAGCGTTCGATTTCATACCAGCAATTGCATGCCGGCGATCAGTTGTCGTGGGTGATCAGTGCAATTCGCCGTGACCTGGCCGAACAGGCCAGCGAGCTGCCGCAGATCTCCATGCTGCAAAGCCAGCAACGGTTTGCCCTGCCGACCTATCACTCGGCGTGAACCCTGCGGTGGTGTAAAGAAATACGCTGCACACAAACAGGCCGTGAGAGCTTTCGCTCCACGGCCTGTTTAGTTTCTGGGTTTACACAATCCCCTGTGGGAGCGGGTGTTGCTTAGAAGGTGGAAGGATCGATCCGCGCAAAGCTGTCGACGGTCACATGCCCCGCCAGCGCTCCGCCCTCTCGGGCCAGCCCGCACGTGGCCATGCCGGCCGTGCGCGCGGCATCCAGTTCCTCGACGATGTCGGACAGAAACACAATCTGCGCAGCCTCCACCCCGATAGCCTGTGCGATGCGCGCGTAAGACTGCGCTTCACGCTTGGGCCCCGACGTGGTGTCGAAGTAGCCGCTGAACAGCGGCGACAAGTCCCCCGCCTCCGAGCAGCCGAAGATCAGCTTTTGCGCCTGGATCGAGCCCGAGGAATACACAAACAGTTTGAATCCATCCTGATGCCAGCGCTTGAGCGCTTCGACGGCGTCCGGGTAAACGTGGCCTTTCAACTGCCCGGCCTGATAGCCCTGCTCCCACACCATGCCCTGCAATGCTTTCAGCGGCGTGGCCTTGCGGTCTTCGGCAATCCAGCCCAGCAGGATCTCGATCACCCGCTCAACGTCAGCGTCCGGTTCGTTGCTGTCGCGGCGCACAGCGGCCAGTTGCTCGGCCACATCCGGGCGCTCGGCGTTCTGGCGAACGAAGTCCGGCAGGTGTTTGGCGGCGTATGGGAACAGCACGTCGAACACAAAACTCACCGCGCTGGTGGTGCCTTCGATGTCGGTGAGAATCGCTTTGATCGGCATCGGCTCAGTCCTCAAGACGCGGGAAGCGGCTGGCGATGTCTTCGCCGGTGAACTTGGCCACCCAGCCTTCAGGGTTGTTGAACAGACGGATCGCGACGAAGTGCGGATGCTCGCCCATGTCGAACCAGTGCGGCGTGCCGGCAGGGACCGAGATCAGGTCGTTCTTCTCGCACAACACGGCGTAGACGTAATCGTCGATGTGCAGGGTGAACAGCCCACGGCCGGCGACGAAAAATCGGACTTCGTCTTCGCCATGGCGGTGTTCGTCGAGGAACTTGGCGCGCAACTCTGCTTTTTGCGGGTGATCGCTGTTCAGGCTGATCACATCGACGGTGACGTAACCGCGCTCGGTCATCAGCTTGTCAATCTGTTCCTGGTACGCGGCGATCACTTCTTCCTGGCTGGCGCCGGGCTGGATCTTCGCCGTGGCTTGCCAGCGGTCGAAACGCACGCCCTGCTCGGCCAGGGTCGAGGCGATGTCTTCGAAATGGGTCAGCACCTTGTTCGGAATGTCAGGGCTTGAGACGTGGTAAACGGACAGGCTGCTCATCAGGGCAACTCCTTAACGGTTCAGCTTTTATGGTTCAAGAGTGAGCGCATCTTCAACTCGCACTCGAACAGAAATTCAAACGCTTCAATCTGCCGCAACGCGTCGCTCATCCGCGCGCCCCAGGTGTAGAGGCCGTGGCCGCGAATCAGGTAGCCGACGCAATCGGGATGGGCTTCGAGCCAAGGCTGCACCTTGGCGGCGAGACGCGCAATGTCCTGATCGTTGTCGAAAATCGGCACGCGCACCCGGGACTCGTGGGTCGAGACGCCGCTGAAGGCCTTTTGCAGTTCGTAATCTTCGAACTCGATGAACGCGTCTGGCGTCAGGCGCGACAGCACCGTGGCGTTCACCGAATGGGTGTGCAGCACCGCGCCGATCTCCGGGCGCCAGCTGTAGAGCTGGGTGTGCAGCAGGGTTTCGGCGGACGGCTTTTTGCCCGGTTCCAGGCTGTTGCCGGACAAGTCGGTGGCCAGCACATCATTTGGACTCAACTGGCCTTTGTGCTTGCCGGACACAGTCAACAGCGCCTCGGTCGGCGACAGGCGGGTCGAGTAATTGCTGCTGGTGGCCGGCGACCAGCCGCGGCTATAGAGAAAACGCCCGGCGTCGATGATTTCCTGGGCGAGGTGTTCACGGGTAAGGCTCATGGCCTGTCCTCTTGCATACGTGTGGCAATGATAACGGCAGCGGCGAAGGCTGCGAGACTGGCAATACTAAAGGTGAACGTGGCACCAAGGACGTTCCAGCTGTAGCCGGAGTACAACGCGCCCAATGCGCCGCCGGTGCCGGCCAGCGCGGCATAAAGCGCCTGGCCCTGCCCTTGCTGACGCGCACCGAAGCTACGTTGCACGAACTGGATGGCAGCGGCGTGAAAGCTGCCGAACGTTGCGGCGTGCAGCACTTGGGCAAACAACAGCACCCAGAGGAATTCAGCCAACGAACCCAGCAGCAACCAGCGCACGGCCGCCAGCAGAAAGCTCACAAACAGGACCCGACGCACCGAAAAGCGCGCGAGGATCTTGCTCATGGCCAGGAACATCAGGACTTCAGCGACCACGCCGACCGCCCAGAGCATGCCGATCACGCCCCGGCTGTAACCGAGCCGTTCAAGGTGCAGGGTCAAAAAGGTGTAATAAGGCCCGTGGCTCACCTGCATCAGCGCGACGCAGCCGTAAAACGCCAACACACCGGGATTGCGCAATTGCTTGAGAAACCCGTCTCCGGCAATTCGCTCGCCCTGAACCGGTTGAGCGTTGGGCACCCACAGGCTGCTGACGACAATGCCGGCCATGATCAGCACCAGCGCCACTGGATAAATGTCGAGGCTCAGCCATTCGAACATCCGGCCGAGCGCGACCACGGTGATGATGAAACCGATGGAACCCCAGAGGCGGATCTGACTGTAGCGCGAGGTCTGCCCTTTCAGGTGCGCGAGGGTGATGACTTCGAACTGCGGCAACACCGCATGCCAGAAGAACGCATGCAAGGCCATGACCATCGCCAGCCAGGCGTAGGTTTTGCTGACGAAAATCAGCGAAAACGTCAGCAGTGTGCAGACGGCGCCGAAGCGCACGATGGCCAGGCGACGGCCGGTGTAGTCACCGAGCCAGCCCCAGATATTCGGCGCCACGCAGCGCATCAGCATCGGGATCGCCACCAGCTCGCCGATGCGCGCGCTGGAAAAGCCCAGGTGATCGAAGTACAGCGCCAGAAACGGCGCTGTCGAACCGAGCAAGGCGAAATAGAACAGATAGAAACTGGAAAGCCGCCAGTACGGGAGTGCCGCCACGGCCGTCAGGCCGCTGCGGCGTATAGGTCAGCCATCAAAGCTGACCCAGCACCGGCGTGCTCACGCGCACGTCGGCGTTCTGCCCGCGATGACGCAACAGGTGATCCATCAGCACGATGGCCATCATCGCTTCGGCGATCGGCGTGGCGCGGATGCCGACACACGGGTCGTGACGGCCCTTGGTGATGACATCCACCGGGTTGCCATGAACGTCGATGGAGCGGCCCGGCGTGGTGATGCTCGAGGTCGGCTTAAGCGCGAGGTGCGCAACGATTGGCTGACCGGACGAGATGCCGCCCAAAATACCGCCGGCGTTGTTGCTGAGGAAACCTTCCGGGGTCATTTCATCGCGGTGTTCGGTGCCGCGCTGGGCAACGCTGGCGAAACCGGCGCCGATTTCCACGCCCTTGACCGCGTTGATGCTCATCAGTGCATGGGCCAGTTCGGCGTCGAGGCGGTCGAAGATCGGCTCGCCGAGGCCAGGCATCACGCCTTCGGCGACGACAGTGATCTTTGCGCCGACCGAATCCTGATCACGGCGCAACTGGTCCATATAGGCCTCCAGCTCCGGCACCTTGTCCGGGTCAGGGCTGAAGAACGCGTTGTCTTCCACCGAATCCCAGGTCTTGAACGGGATTTCGATCGGGCCGAGCTGGCTCATGTAGCCGCGAATGACGATGCCCTGGGTGGCCAGGTATTTCTTGGCAATCGCACCGGCCGCCACACGCATGGCGGTTTCACGGGCGGAGCTGCGACCACCGCCGCGGTAATCGCGCTCGCCGTATTTGTGGTGGTAGGTGTAGTCGGCGTGGGCCGGGCGGAACAGATCCTTGATCGCCGAGTAGTCCTTGGACTTCTGGTCGGTGTTGCGGATCAGCAGGCCGATGGCGCAACCGGTGGTGCGACCTTCGAATACGCCGCTGAGGATTTCGACTTCGTCCGCTTCCTGGCGTTGCGTGGTGTGGCGGCTGGTGCCGGGTTTGCGGCGGTCCAGGTCGCGCTGCAAATCCTCAAGGGAAATCTCCAGCCCCGGCGGGCAGCCGTCGACAATGGCGACCAACGCCGGACCATGGCTCTCGCCCGCGGTGGTGACAGTGAACAGCTTGCCGTAGGTATTGCCGGACATGCAGGACGCTCCGTGAAATGAACCTGAATACGTAATGCGCGCCAGTATACGCAGGCTACCCAAGTAGTTCATCCTCGAACCTTATGGGTGCCCGCGAGTCCAACCGGCACCTTTGTGAATGATGGCGTGATGATGCTGCGAGTTCTAGCCTTGAGCCTTACCCTGTTTACCGGCTTTGCCCAGGCCACTGTCCTGCAACGCCCGATCACTCTGGATACCGGCACCGGCGAGCTTTTCGGCTCGCTGTTGCTGCCAAAATCCGAGACCCCGGTGCCGGTTGTCCTGATCATTTCCGGCTCCGGTCCTACGGATCGTGACGGAAATAACCCCGATGGCGGACGCAACGACAGCCTCAAGCGGCTGGCCTGGGTGCTGGCCAAACACAACATCGCCAGCGTGCGTTATGACAAGCGCGGCGTGGCGGCAAGTCTTGCGGCGACCCCGGACGAGCGCAATCTGTCGGTGGAAGCCTATGTGGCCGACGCCGAGGCCTGGGGCCGCAAGCTCAAATCCGATCCGCGCTTTGGCCAGCTGATTCTGTTGGGCCACAGCGAAGGCGCCTTGATTGCCAGCCTCGCGGCACCGAGCGTCGAAGCCGCAGCGGTCATCTCCATGTCCGGCAGCGCCCGGCCGATCGATGAGGTGTTGCGTCAACAATTGAGCAATCGCCTGCCACCGCCGCTGATGCTGCGCAGCAATGAACTGCTCGACAGCCTCAAGGCCGGCAAAACCGACGACAACGTGCCACCGCAGTTGCAGGTGATCTTCCGCCCGAGTGTGCAGCCATATCTGATTTCGTTGTTCCGTCAGGATCCGGCGGCGGCGTTCAGCAAATTGAAAATGCCGGCGCTGATCATCCAGGGCAGCAACGACATCCAGGTCGGCGTCGGTGACGCCCGAATGCTCAAGGCCGCCAAGCCTGACGCCGAACTGGCGCTGATCGAAGGCATGAACCACGTCATGCGCATCGTGCCCAACGACGTGAAACGGCAAATGGCCTCGTACAAGGATCCACAATTGCCCCTGGCCGCCGAACTTGGTGCACGAATCCTCGGGTTTATTGACGGACTTCGCACCAGTTAGCCACTACTAACCCTCCAGTCCTGAAAAAAACGGCCGATAAGCCTTTGTCGCCAGCGCTATGACTGGCGACAAGCAGAGCTTGGACAGGATCTCGCCGTTATGACTGATACCCAGACTTCACCCGACACGACCGCTGAAAAAGACGCACCGCCAGCGGTCGAGCTGCCGTGGGCGGACGTCCACGTCGAGCACCACAAGATGCTCCGTCTGGCGCCGCTGCAGACCGACCGCAACACCGGTGGGCGACCATTGCGCTTCGTCGAATTCGGTTACGCCGACCGCAATAGCAAGGAATACAGCCTGATGCGTATGAGCATCAAGTTGCCTGGCCAGCGCGTGCGCAAAGAGCAGAATCACCTGGACGTGTGGGTCAATCACACCACCAAACGTGTGCATTTCGAGCCCGATAGCGGCTTGCAGATTGAACCGATCAACCGTGGCATCGGCCGGTTCATGGCCGCCCAAGGGATCACTTGGGCGAAGAAGCGTTGGCCCGGCTACACGGTCGACGGCACCGATCTGAACAATAAAGATGCGTTGAACGAAGACACCCGCCTGCGCCGCGATCACTTTCTGAAGGCCCATGGGTTTGAAGTGGTCTACGCCGACGCCCAGCATTTGAAAGGCAGCGTCAAAGAAGTAAAGGTCGAAGACCTTGTGGGTGACTGGAACAGCGAAAAGCTGCAACTGGTGGAAATCCTTGAAGCCGCGCAGATGCTTCAGCAGGCCGAGCAGAATCTGGCCGAGCAGGAAGTGAAGCTGAAGAAGCACGAAGAGAAGGTCAGCAAGTACAAGCGTGAAGACGCCGGGCTGCGCTTTACCATCACGTGTCTGGTGGCGTTTGCGGTGTTTCAGGCGGGGTTGTTGATCTGGATTGCTACGCACCGCTGATTGCTTTTGGTGGCGAGGGGATTTATCCCCGTTGGACTGCGTAGCAGTCCCTCTTTTGGGGGCCGCTTCGCAGCCCAACGGGGATAAATCCCCTCGCCACAAAAGCCAATTCAGTCAGACGCGGGAAGCGAACAGGGCCTGATGATCGCGGCACTGCTCTGCGCTCAACATGAACACACCATGCCCGCCGCGTTCGAAATCGAGCCAGGCGAAGTCGACTTCCGGGTACAACGCCTCGACGTGAACCTGGCTGTTGCCCACTTCAACAATCAGCAAGCCCTTCTCGGTCAAATGATCTGCCGCCTCGGCGAGCATCCGTCGTACCAGGTTCAAACCATCATCACCGCAGGCCAGGCCTAGCTCGGGTTCGTGCTGATATTCGTCCGGCATGTCGGCGAAATCTTCCGCATCGACGTAGGGCGGGTTCGACACGATCAGGTCGAAACGCTGACCCGGCAAGCCGTCAAACCCATCACCCTGAACGGTGTACACCCGCTCATCAACGCCATGGCGCTCGATGTTCTGGTTAGCCACTTCGAGCGCTTCGAACGACAGATCGGCCAGCACCACTTCGGCGTTCTGGAATTCGTATGCGCAGGCGATGCCGATGCAGCCGGAACCGGTGCACAGGTCCAGAATCCGCGCAGGCTCGGCACCCAGCCAGGGTTCAAAGCGTTTTTCGATCAGCTCGCCAATCGGTGAACGCGGGATCAGCACGCGCTCGTCGACGATGAACGACATGCCGCAAAACCACGCTTCGCCCAGCAGGTAAGCAGTCGGGATGCGCTCCTCGATGCGACGTTTGAGCAGGCGTTGCAGGTTGACCAACTCGTTCTCTTCCAGATTGCAGTCGAGGTAGCTGTCGGCGATTTCCCACGGCAGGTGCAAGGCACCCAACACCAGTTGACGGGCTTCGTCCCAGGCGTTGTCGGTCCCATGGCCGAAAAACAGATCCTCCCCATGGAAGTGGCTGACGGCCCAACGGATATGGTCACGCAGGGTACGAAGGCGGGAAGTGATCACGGGGGTAAACTCCAGAAAAAACGACTGGCGATTCTAACAGCCAAAACGCGCCACGACGACGCGGGAAAACAGCGGATCGGATGTAGGACGCATCCATTTTTGCTGTTGGCTATTGAACAAAACCTGCATCTTGACAAGGCTGCACGCCAGCAACGACGGCGTCTACGATAGTAGCGATTCACAGAACCGCTCAGCCAGAGGACAATGTCGCAAAAGCCCCACTCCAAGGAGCCCCAGAATGTCCGTTCCACAAACGATGTTTCAACTCAGCGGTCGCGGTTACCCGGCGGCCAAACTGAGCCAAGCGACCCTCATCATCATCGATGCCCAGAAAGAATACCTCAGCGGCCCGCTGGCCCTGAGCGGCATGGATGCTGCCGTCGCGAACATCAAGCAACTGGTCGCCGCTGCCCGTGCAGCCGGTCGTCCGATCGTGCATGTACGCCATCTCGGCACTGTCGGCGGGCTGTTCGATCCACAGGGCGAACGCGGTGAGTTCATCCCGGGCCTGGAGCCACAGGCGGACGAAACCATTATCGGCAAACTGCTGCCGAGTGCGTTTCACGGCACCGAATTGCTGGAACGCTTGCAGAACCTGGGTTCCCTGGACCTGATCGTGTGCGGCTTCATGAGCCACTCCAGTGTCAGCACTACCGTGCGTGCAGCGAAGAACCTGGGCTTTCGCTGCACCCTGGTTGAAGACGCCTGCGCGACGCGCGATTTGCCCTACAAAGGTGGTGTACTCACGGCCGAGCACGTTCAACAGACCGAAATGGCGATCATGGCGGACAACTTCGCCACCCTCGCACTGACTCACGAACTGATTTGATCGGCTTCGAAGAGCGGTCAATACCGCCGCTCATCCGCAAAAGCCTCTCATTTGCTGCAATTGACTTAGCCTCAGGAACAACCCGGACAACTCCCGGTCGAAGGGCCGATACCCATTGAGGAAGGTCGGAATGAAGTTATCCGATGGTTTTGATGCACGCCGCTTGCGGCCCAAGGGCCAACGCAACTGGCGTTTTCGATTCGGCGCAGCTTTTGCTGCCTTGCTGGCGACGTGCGGTGTGTTGCTGGCCATGGCCGGTGCCGCCAGTCTGCTGGGCCGTCCCCCGGCCCTGGGCGAGTTGAATGCCAGCCCGCTGGGCTCGGCGATCATTCTGGCGGTTGGCCTGTTCGTGCTTTATATCGGGGTGTGGCTGTGGCGTCGCTGCCGTCGCCGCTCGCGCCAGTCGCGAGAGCTGAACATGTCCCCGCACCTGATGAAAAAACACGATTGAATCAAAGGCCCGGCGCTCAGGCGGGCCTCAATTGTTATGGATAGCGCCTCGACTTGGGTAAACTGGCCGCCCTTCGCGGAGGCTGACATGCAAGACGACGATTTTTCCCTGTTCAAAAGTGCGATCCAAGGCGTCAAGCCGATCAAGCACGATCGCGCCGAAACCGGCAAACCCAAGGCCGACCGTGCGCAAATCGCCAAGCTACGCCAGGCCGCGACCGTTCGCACCGATGCCACCACCGTTGATGGTCTGTCTGACCAGTTCGTGATCGATGTCGGTCCGGAAGACGAACTGATGTGGGCCCGCGACGGTGTTCAGGAAAGCCAGATGCGCAAGCTCAAGATCGGACAGATCCCGTTCGAAGGCAGCCTCGACCTGCATGGCATGAACGTGGAGAAAGCCCGGGAAACCCTCTGGGCATTCCTGGCCGAAGCGACCAAATTCGAAATCCGCTGCGTGCGTGTCACCCACGGCAAGGCCGTGCGTCTGGACGGCAAGCGGCCGATGATCAAAAGCCACGTCAACACCTGGTTGCGTCAGCATTCACAGGTGCTCGGCTTCACCTCGTGCCAACCGAAACACGGCGGTGCCGGAGCGGTTTATGTGATGCTCAAACGGACCATGATGGAAGGTCGTGACGAGTAAAGCTGTCGCTTCACGCTTGCAGCGCCGTGTTTGCCACCGTACCCTTGCCCTTTGCGAAAATCCCCACAGGTAGTTTCATGTCCCTGGAACAGAATTACACCGCGATTCTCGGCCAATTGGGCGAGGACGTCTCCCGCGAGGGCCTGCTCGACACGCCAAAGCGTGCCGCCAAAGCCATGCAGTACCTTTGCCGCGGCTATGAACAGACACTGGAAGAAGTCACCAACGGTGCCTTGTTCAGCTCCGACAACAGCGAAATGGTGCTGGTCAAGGACATCGAGCTCTACTCGTTGTGCGAACACCACCTGCTGCCGTTCATCGGCAAGGCGCACGTTGCGTACATCCCGAGCGGCAAAGTGTTGGGCCTGTCGAAAGTCGCGCGGATCGTCGATATGTACGCCCGCCGCCTGCAGATCCAGGAAAACCTCAGCCGCCAGATCGCCGATGCGGTCCAGCAAGTCACCGGCGCCCTGGGCGTTGCAGTGGTGATCGAGGCCAAGCACATGTGCATGATGATGCGCGGTGTGGAGAAACAGAATTCGTCGATGATCACGTCGGTGATGCTGGGTGAGTTCCGCGAAAACGCGGCGACCCGCAGCGAGTTTCTCAGCCTGATCAAGTAATTTGTTACACGAAGAAAACCGGCATTCATCGCCGGTTTTTTTTCGCCCGAGAAAAATCAGGTAAGCTGCGCGCCTTCCGTTCGCCCTGTGAGGCTTATTCCGTGTTCGTAAAAGCGCTTCGTGTCGGCCTTGGCCAACTGATCATCTTCATCGACTTCATCACCCGTCCAGGCAAAAAGCAGCGCCCTGCCGCCGCTCAGGCCCAGGTCGAAACGGCCGCCAAGGACCTGACGTTGTATCAGTTCCACGCCTGCCCGTTCTGCGTGAAAACCCGCCGCACGCTGCGTCGCCTGAATGTGCCGGTGGCATTGCGCGATGCGAAAAACAACGAACAGGATCGCCAGACCCTGCTGGAGCAAGGCGGCAAGATCAAGGTGCCATGCCTGCGCATTGAAGAGAATGGGCAAACCACCTGGATGTATGAGTCCAAGGCGATTATTGATTATCTGGATAAGCGGTTCGCAGCGGCCTGATGGTTTTGTGGTGATTTGACTGACGCCATCGCGGGCAAGCCCGCTCCCACAGTGATCTGTGGTGCACACAAAACCTGTGGGAGCGGGCTTCCTCGCGATGAGGCCCGCACCAACACTGCAAATCCCGAACAGAGAAAACCGGCCGATCGCCGGTTTTTTTTCGCCCGCACACCGGCGATAGACGGCTCGCGAAAGCCTCCCTCCCGGCGATATATCCCTATTGCCAAACTTTTCGTCTACAAAACCAAAAACATTATTTGCTTTATTTGTATACAAAAGCATAATCCACTTCGTGCGAGTTTCTGACCAGCCGGTCAACAAATCGCAAGTGCCTCAAAGGGCCGCTGCCACCCTCATGGGTCCGGCCCTGGAAATAAAAATAAAACTCTTGAGGAGTATTCGCTGTGGAAAGCCGCAAATCCGAAGCCCCGACGCTGGAACTCTCGCCGCCGTTACGCAATGGCTGGCTGGAGCGCATCTTCAAACTCAGCTTGCATGGCACCACGGTGAAGACCGAGCTGATTGCCGGTCTGACAACCTTCATCACCATGGCGTACATCATCTTCGTCAACCCCAACATCATGGCCGACGCCGGGATCGATCACGGTGCCGCGTTCGTCGCGACCTGCATCGCTGCTGCCCTGGGTTGCCTGTTGATGGGCCTTTACGCCAACTGGCCGGTCGGCCTCGCGCCTGGCATGGGTTTGAACGCGTTCTTCACCTACACCGTGGTCGGCACCATGGGCTACAACTGGGAAACCGCCCTTGGCGCGGTGTTTGTTTCCGGTGTGTTGTTCATGTTCCTGACCTTTTCGCGGATTCGCGAATGGCTGCTCAACAGCATTCCAGTGAGCTTGCGTTATGCCATGGGCGCCGGCGTAGGTCTGTTCCTGGGGTTGATCGGCCTGAAAACCGCCGGCATCGTCGTCGATAGCCCGGCCACCCTGATCAAACTCGGCTCTCTGCGCGAACCCGGCCCGCTGCTGGCCGCCATCTGCTTCCTGATGATAGCCGTGCTCAGCTACCACAAAGTGTTCGGCGCAATCCTCATCAGCATCATCACCGTGACCCTCGCGGGCTGGGGCCTGGGCCTTGTCCACTACGAAGGCATCATGTCTGCCCCGCCGAGCCTGGCGCCGACCTGGATGGCCATGAATGTTGCCGGCGTATTCAACGTCAGCATGATCAGCGTGGTGCTGGCCTTCCTGTTCGTGCACATGTTCGACACCGCCGGCACCCTGATGGGCGTCGCCCAGCGCGCCAACCTGGTGAACGCTGACGGCCGCATCGAAAACCTCTCCCGCGCCATGAAAGCCGACAGTGCGTCCAGCGTGTTTGGTGCGGTGGTGGGTGTTCCTCCCGTCACCAGCTACGTGGAAAGTGCCGCGGGTGTAGCGGCGGGTGGTCGGACTGGTCTTACCGCCGTGACCGTAGGTGTGCTATTTATTGCGGCAATGTTTTTCGCACCGCTGGCTGGCATGATTCCCGCTTACGCCACCGCCGGTGCGCTGATTTATGTGGCGATGCTGATGATGGGCGGTATGGCGCACATCGAGTGGGACGAAGCGACCGACAGCATTCCGGCGATCGTCACCGCGATCATGATGCCGCTGACCTTCTCGGTCGCCGACGGCATCGCGCTGGGTTTTATCACGTACGTGGTGCTGAAGGCTTTCACCGGTAAGCACAAGGAAATCTCCGTCAGTCTGTGGGTGCTGTGCGCGATCTTCATCGCCAAGTTCATTTTCTTGTAAGCCGTCCACGTTTCAAAAACAGTGTTTCAAAACAGCCTCACCCCGGCGGGTGGGGCTTTTGCACAAATGGAGGAAAGTGATGAGTCTGGAAACCTGGCTGCTGTTCAGCGCCGCTGCGCTGGTGGTGATCCTGATCCCGGGGCCCCTGTCTTTGCTGATGATCAGCAACAGTCTGAATTACGGTTTGCGCCGTTCTTACCCGGCGTTTCTGGGCGGCGTGTTTGCTTCGATCTGCCTGTTAAGCGCTTCCGCACTTGGCTTGGGTGCGTTGCTGCTGGCATCGGAACAGCTGTTCAGCGCGCTGAAAATCGTCGGCGCCCTGTACCTGTTCTACCTCGCCTGGCAGAGCTGGCAGCAATCGCGGCTGCCCTCGGTCGGCGCTGAAGTGCCCCAGGCTGCGCCAGTGCCACGCTTTCGCGCACTGTTCGGGCGCGCGTTTGTGCTGGGTGCGAGCAATCCGAAAGACATTCTGTTCTTCGCCGCGTTCCTCCCGCAGTTTTTGAGTGCCGAGCAACCCTTCCTGCCGCAGTTGCTGGTGATGATTGCGACGTGGACCGTGCTGGATCTGCTGTGCAAGTTGGCTTATGGGCTGGGTGCGCATGGTGCGGCGCGGTATTTGCGCAGTGGCAAGGGGCAGAGTTGGTTTAATCGGGTGAGTGCGGGGTTGTTCAGTGGTGCCGGTGCGGCTTCGTTGTTGAGCCGCTAAAGTCTAAAGCATCGCTAGCAGGCTAGCTCCCACATTGGATTTGCGGCGTTCGCAAGCCTCCTGTGGGTGCTAGCCTGCTAGCGATTACGCCTGCACGGACGCCACGTTTCACCAGGCAAAAAAAAGCCCGCAGTGTGAGCGGGCGAAAGACCAAAGAAGCTATATGCGCAGTCGCTTCCAGGTTGAGGCAGCTGCTTGGGGGATCAGCTGCCGCGGTACGTGGAATAGCTGTACGGCGAAATCAGCAACGGCACATGGTAGTGATCCTGTTCCGCAGAGATGCCAAACCGCAGCACCACCACATCCAGAAACGCCGGCTCCGGCAGCTGAACGCCACGGGCGCGGTAGTAATCGCCCGCATGAAACTGAACCTGATAGACCCCGGAACGGTAGTCATCGCCTTGCAGCAACGGTGCATCGACACGGCCGTCGCTGTTGGTGATCGCGCTGGCGACCAATTCCAGCTGCGAGCCTTCAACGCGGTACAACTCGACCTTGATCGAGCTGCCCGGGCAACCGTGTGCAGCGTCCAAAACGTGTGTAGTCAAACGTCCCATTGATTCTGCGCGCCTGCTGCATGGAGCAGTCAGACCTCGCGCCTCCCGAAGTCAGTTGAAAAGGAGACCGCACCGATTCGGAGCACGAAACGCTGCGGCGAGCGATTGATTAAGACACTTTTAAGAAAAATTGTACACAATAAAAACGACATTTTTAGCGCTACCCTTGCCATTCATGGAAATTCGGAAAATCTAACGCCAAACCATACGTTCAAAGGATCTTCCCTCCATAAGCTGACCATTCAGGCAGGTTTCTTGCAATAACATGAACAAATGACAGCTCATCAAAAATGCAAAAAATCAGGCTTACAAAGTGAACATAAAGTTGTATACAATCAGCCCATCGCTGTGACGCCAGCCTGACTTCCCATCTGCAGGCACGCCACACAACCTGTCAACGAATAAGAAGGAAGACTGCAGTGAGCGCTGACTACCCACGCGACCTGATCGGTTACGGCAGTAACCCTCCTCACCCACACTGGCCGGGCAATGCCCGCATAGCCCTGTCGTTCGTGCTCAATTACGAAGAAGGCGGCGAGCGCAACATCCTGCACGGCGATAAAGAATCCGAAGCCTTCCTGTCGGAGATGGTCTCGGCGCAGCCGCTGCAGGGCGAGCGCAACATGAGCATGGAATCGCTTTACGAGTATGGCAGCCGAGCCGGCGTCTGGCGGATTCTGAAACTGTTCAAGGAATTCGACATTCCGCTGACCATCTTCGCCGTGGCCATGGCCGCCCAGCGTCACCCGGATGTGATCCGCGCGATGGTCGAGGCCGGCCACGAAATCTGCAGCCACGGTTATCGCTGGATCGACTACCAGTACATGGACGAAGCGCAGGAACGCGAGCACATGCTCGAAGCGATCCGCATCCTCACCGAAATCACCGGCGAGCGCCCACTGGGCTGGTACACCGGCCGCACCGGCCCGAACACCCGTCGCCTGGTGATGGAAGAAGGCGGTTTCCTCTACGACTGCGACACCTACGACGACGACCTGCCCTACTGGGAACCGAACAACCCGACCGGCAAGCCGCACCTGGTGATCCCGTACACGCTGGACACCAACGACATGCGCTTCACCCAGGTCCAGGGTTTCAACAAGGGCGACGACTTCTTTGAATACCTCAAAGACGCCTTCGACGTGCTGTATGCCGAAGGCGCCGATGCACCGAAAATGCTGTCGATCGGCCTGCACTGCCGACTGATCGGCCGTCCGGCGCGTCTGGCCTCGCTCAAACGCTTTATCGAATACGCTAAAAGTCATGAACAGGTGTGGTTTAGCCGTCGCGTCGACATCGCTCGCCACTGGCACGAAACCCACCCGTACCAAGAGGCTGCCAAATGAGCACCTTTCAAACGCTGAAACCCTCGACCCTGGCCCGCGACGCGTTTGTCGCCGCTTTCGCCGACATCTACGAACATTCGCCATGGGTGGCCGAGAAGGCCTTCGATTTGGGCCAGGACGCGTCGATCGACGAGATCGAAACCCTGCACCAGCGCATGAGCGACATCCTGTTGAGCGCCGATCAGCAAAGCCAACTGGCACTGATCAATGCTCACCCGGACCTGGCCGGCAAAGCCGCCGTCCAGGGCCAACTGACCGAAGCCAGTACGAATGAACAGGCTGGCGCCGGTATTCACCAATGCACGGCCGAAGAGTTTTCTCGCTTCACCGAGCTGAACGACGCCTACAAGGCCAAGTTCAAGTTTCCCTTCATCATGGCGGTAAAAGGCAGCAACCGGCATCAGATCCTCGCGGCGTTCGAAACGCGCATTCACAACTCGGCAGACACCGAATTCAAATGCGCGCTGGCGGAGATCAACAAGATCGCCTTGTTCCGTTTACTGACCCTATAGCGAGCCTGGCCCGAGAAACCTCATGAACGCTTGCGTTTCCCAGGGCCCTGCAAGCATCCCAAGCCAACTTATTAAAGGCAGACAAGAAGAATGAAAGCTTACGCCGTACCTTTCGAGAAGTTCGTCAACCTGGCCGACGCCCGTCTGGGCACCAAAATCATCTCGGTCACCGATGACTGGTTCGCTGATGCCAACCGCCTGTTCCAGCCGACTCCGGCTGTGTGGAAAGAAGGCGTGTTCGATGACAACGGCAAGTGGATGGACGGCTGGGAGTCGCGCCGCAAGCGCTTCGAAGGCTACGACAGCGCGGTGATCCGCCTGGGCGTACCGGGTTCGATCAAAGGCGTGGACATCGACACTTCATTCTTCACCGGCAACTTCCCGCCATCGGCGTCCCTGGAGGCCTGCTTCCTGGCTTCGGGTGAGCCGGACGACAACACCCAGTGGACTGAAGTGCTGTCGGCCGTCGAGCTGCAAGGCAACAGCCATCACTACCACGAAATCAGCAACGAACAGGCGTTCAGCCATCTGCGCTTCAACATCTATCCGGATGGTGGCGTGGCCCGTCTGCGTGTGTACGGCATTCCGTTCCGCGACTGGTCCGCTGTCGGCGACAACGAGCAGGTTGACCTGGCTGCAGCCCTCAACGGTGGCCGCGCCCTCGCCTGCTCCGACGAACACTTCGGCCGCATGAGCAACATCCTCAACCCGGGCCGTGGCATCAACATGGGCGACGGTTGGGAAACTGCACGTCGTCGCACGCCAGGCAATGACTGGGTCATCGTCGCGCTGGGGCATGCCGGCGAGATCGAAAAAGTCATCGTCGACACCCTGCACTTCAAGGGCAACTACCCGGACACCTGCTCAATCCAGGGCGCGTTTGTGAAGGGCGGCACCGACAGCCAGATCGAAACCCAATCGCTGTTCTGGCGCGAATTGCTGCCGGCGCAGAAACTGGAAATGCACGCCGAACACACCTTCGCCGAGCAGATCAAGGCGCTGGGTCCGATCACCCACATCCGCCTGAACGTGTTCCCGGATGGTGGTGTTAGCCGCCTGCGGGTATTGGGCAAGGTCGCTAAATAAGCGCCGAACCCAATCGCCAGCAGGCTGGCTCCCACAGGGGAATGCATTCCAAATGTGGGAGCTAGCCTGCTAGCGATAGCAATAGAACAAACAACACAGAACTCAAGGTAAGAAGACCAGCATGCGCACACTGACGATTGAACCGCTGACCAAAGAAGCCTTCGCCCCTTTCGGTGACGTGATCGAAACCGACGGCAGCGATCACTTCATGATCAACAACGGTTCGACCATGCGCTTCCATAAACTGGCGACGGTGCAAACCGCCACGCCAGAGGACAACGCGATCATCAGCATCTTCCGCGCCGACGCGCAGGACATGCCGCTGACCGTCTGCATGCTGGAGCGTCACCCGCTGGGCAGCCAGGCTTTCATTCCGCTGCTCGGCAACCCCTTTCTGATCGTGGTCGCGCCACTTGGCGATGAACCTGTATCAGGCTTGGTCCGCGCCTTCGTCACCAACGGCAGGCAGGGCATTAATTACCATCGCGGCGTTTGGCACCATCCGGTGCTGACGATCGAAAAGCGGGATGACTTCCTGGTGGTTGATCGCAGTGGCACAGGCAATAACTGCGATGAGCATTTTTTCAAAGAGGATGAGCGTTTGATCCTTGCCCCCCACCAATAAGAGAAGGTCTGATCACTCGACAACAGAGTGACAGGCGAGAGGTAAAGACTGTGGAAGCACATCTGTTGGAATGGCTGAACCTGAGCGTGCGCTGGGTTCACATGATTACTGGCGTGGCCTGGATCGGTGCGTCGTTCTATTTCGTCTGGCTGGAAAACAACCTCAATCGGGTCAACCCGAAAAGCGGTCTGGCCGGCGATCTGTGGGCGATCCATGGCGGCGGTATCTACCACCTGGAAAAATACAAACTGGCCCCACCGACCATGCCGGACAACCTGCACTGGTTCAAATGGGAAGCCTACTTCACCTGGCTGTCGGGGATCGCGCTGCTGTGCGTGGTGTTCTACTCCAATCCGACGCTGTACCTGCTGGCACCCGGCAGCAGCCTGACCGGCCCTGAAGGGGTCGCACTGGGCATTGCTTCGTTGTTCGTCGGCTGGTTCGTCTACTCCTTCCTCTGCGACTCGGCCCTGGGCAAACGCCCTGCCCTGCTCGGTTTCATCCTGTTCGTGCTAATCATTGGCGCCGCCTACGGCTTCAGCAAAGTGTTCAGTGGCCGTGGTGCGTACCTGCACGTCGGCGCGATCATCGGCACCATCATGGTCGGCAACGTGTTCCGCATCATCATGCCGGCGCAACGCGCGCTGGTGGCGGCGATTGCCGAGAACCGCACGCCGGATCCGGCGCTGCCGGCCAAAGGCTTGCTGCGTTCGCGTCACAACAACTACTTCACCTTGCCGGTGCTGTTCATCATGATCAGCAACCACTTCCCGAGCACCTACGGCAGCCAATACAACTGGCTGATCCTGGCCGGGATCGCGGTGCTGGCGGTGTTGGTGCGTCACTACTTCAACACCCGTCACGACAGCCACAAGTTCGCCTGGACGCTGCCGGTCGCGGCTGTTGGCATGATCTGCCTGGCCTACGTGACTGGCCCGGCGCAAATGCCGAGCGCACCTGAAGTCGCCAAGGCACCCGGCACCATCGAGTACCAGCCGCTGCCAGAAACCGCCGTCGGTGGGGGTGCCAAACCTGCCACTGCGAAACCTGCTGAAGCACCGGTGCAGGCGTCCAACGCCGGCCCGAGTTTCGACAAGGTGCACAGCGTGATCCAGGAACGTTGCTCGGTGTGCCATTCGGCCAAACCGACCAGCCCGCTGTTCAGCGCGGCACCGGGCGGTGTGATGTTCGACACCCCCGAGCAGATCCGCCAGAACGCCGCGCGGATCCAGGCGCAAGCCGTCACCAGCCAGATCATGCCACTGGGCAACATCACCCAGATGACCCAGCAGGAACGTGACCTGATCGGTGCGTGGATTGTTCAGGGAGCGCCGACCAATTAACCGTTGAAAAGCATCGCGGGCAAGCCCGCTCCCACAGGGGTCACCTAAATCCTGTGGGAGCTGGCTTGCCTGCGAATGGCCGCGCTGCGGTCCCCTGATACAAAAATCACAAGAATAAAAAAGATCCGAGGTGTTGCATGTCCGAGCTATCCGAAGCGCGCATCCCCGACGCACCCGCTATTCAGCGTTTGCCCCTTTTGCAACTGATCCTGGTCGGCCTGCAACACGTTCTGCTGATGTACGGCGGAGCCATCGCGGTGCCGCTGATCATCGGGCAGGCCGCCGGCCTGAGTCGTGAAGAAATCGCCTTCCTGATCAACGCCGACCTGCTGGTCGCCGGCATCGCCACCATCGTGCAATCGCTGGGCATCGGCCCGATGGGCATCCGTATGCCGGTGATGATGGGTGCCAGTTTCGCCGCCGTCGGCAGCATGGTCGCCATGGCGGGCATGCCGGGCATCGGCCTGCAAGGGATCTTCGGCGCGACCATCGCCGCCGGTTTCTTCGGCATGATCATCGCGCCGTTCATGTCCAAGGTTGTGCGCTTCTTCCCGCCGCTGGTGACCGGCACGGTCATCACCTCGATCGGTTTGTCGCTGTTCCCCGTGGCCGTCAACTGGGCGGGCGGCGGTGCCGGTGCCACTCAATTCGGCTCACCGATTTACCTGGCCATCGCCGCGCTGGTGCTGGCCACCATCCTGCTGGTCCACCGCTTCATGCGAGGGTTCTGGGTCAATATTTCCGTGCTGATCGGCATGTGCCTCGGCTACGTGATTTGCGGGCTGATCGGCATGGTTGACCTCAGCGGCATGGCGGATGCGCCATGGCTGCAGATCGTCACCCCACTGCATTTCGGCATGCCCAAGTTTGAACTCGCACCGATCCTGTCCATGTGCCTGGTGGTGGTGATCATCTTCGTCGAGTCCACCGGGATGTTCCTCGCCCTGGGCAAAATCACCGGCCAGGAAGTCTGCCCACGGATGCTGCGTCGCGGCTTGCTGTGTGATGCCGGCGCCTCGTTCTTCGCCGGTTTCTTCAACACCTTCACTCACTCCTCCTTCGCGCAGAACATCGGCCTGGTGCAGATGACCGGCGTGCGTTGCCGTTCGGTGACCATCGTTGCCGGTGGTTTGCTGGTGCTGCTGAGCCTGCTGCCGAAAGCGGCATTCCTGGTGGCATCGATTCCGCCGGCGGTGCTGGGCGGCGCGGCGATTGCGATGTTCGGCATGGTCGCCGCCACCGGGATCAAGATTCTCCAGGAAGCCGACATCGGTGATCGTCGCAACCAGTTGCTGGTGGCGGTGAGCATCGGCATGGGGCTGATCCCGGTGGTGCGTCCGGAGTTCTTCGCGCACTTGCCGTTGTGGATGAGTCCGATCACCCACAGCGGCATCGCGATGGCGACGCTGAGTGCGCTGTCGCTGAACCTGCTGTTCAACATTCTTGGCGGCCGCGAACGCGCGGCGATCAACGACTGCCACGCTCACCCGCGCTAACCACTAACGCCCCAAAACCTGTGGGAGCGAGCTTGCTCGCGATAGCGGTATCACATTCACCATCAATGTTGATTGAACCGACGCCATCGCGAGCAAGCCCGCTCCCACAGGTCAGGGCTGCCTGTGCCTCAAAAAATAAAAACAAGAGGGAGCAACAGATGATTCGGACACAGAGAAACCTGCTGTTGGGCGGCAGTCTCATGGCCGCAAGCCAGGCCATGGCCGGCGATTTATTGCTGTGGCAGACCAACAGCCTGAGCTATTTGTACGGCAAGGATTTCGCGGTCAACCCGTCGATCCAGCAGACGATAACCTTTGAGCATGCCGACCGCTGGAAGTACGGCGACAACTTTCTGTTCGTCGACAGCACTTACTACAACGGCGAGAAAGACCGGAACAAAGGCGTTCACGCCTATTACGGCGAGTTCAGTCCGCGCCTCTCCTTCGGCAAAATCCTCGACCGCCGTTTCGAATTCGGCCCGATCAAGGACGTGTTGCTGGCCATGACCTACGAGAATGGCGAAGACGACACCGAGGCCTATCTGATCGGCCCCGGCTTCGACCTCGCGGTGCCAGGTTTCAACTTTTTCACCTTGAACTTCTACTATCGCCAGACCGAAGGCTCGCGCCCTGGCGACGATGTCTGGCAGATCACGCCGGCCTGGTCCTACTCCCTGCCATTGGGCAACTCGAACCTGTTGATCGACGGCTACATCGATTGGGTCGTGGACAACGACCAGAACTCACACGGCACCTACCACGCCAACCTGCACGTCAATCCGCAGATCAAGTACGACCTGGGCAAAGCCCTCGGCTGGCGGGAGAAACAGGTGTACGTCGGCGTCGAGTACAGCTATTGGAAAGACAAGTACGGCATCGAAAACAACGGCAACCTCGACACCAATGAAAACACCACCAGCCTGCTGGTGAAGGTGCACTTTTAAGATGGCCCGCAACCGTGCTCCAAACCTGTCGTCGGTGCGCTGTTGCGGGGCACTTGAGACCTGGCCAAGGAGTCAGTATTCTCCGCGGCCGCCTGAATCCGCTTTAAAAAAAAGCCCGGATTTAATTCCTGACCAGAAAGCCAACTTATCCCGGCTCTGGACGGTTCCAAGGCACTCCAACCCCCCTCTCAATCGACTGCTCTTGAGCCGCCGAGCGGGAGTTTTTTTGCTTTTTGAAAGCCTTGGCGCAGCTCTTGCTAACAGCACTGAAGCTGACCGAATGGATGATTTTTTACCGCTACAGAAAAAGGCGCCACACCAGAGCGTCGACCTTAGAAAAATAACGTGGAACCACCTACTTTTTGGGAGCAACCGAATGAAACGTACGTGCACCAGCCTGATGCTCGCGGGATCGCTGCTGGCCGGGGGCCAGGCCATGGCCGGCGACTTGCTGCAATGGCAGGACAACAGCCTGACTTACTTGTATGGCAAGGACTTCCAGGTCAACCCGCGCATTCAGCAGACCGTGACTTTCGAACACGCCGATGGTTGGAAATACGGCGACAACTTCTTCTTCATCGACAAGATCTTCTACAACGGCAAGGAAGACGCCTTCGCCGGTGAGAACACCTACTACGGGGAGTTCAGCCCACGCTTGTCGTTCAACAAGATCTTCGACCAGAAACTCGAATTCGGCCCAGTCAAAGACGTGCTGCTGGCCATGACGTATGAGTTCGGTGAAGACGATACCGAGTCCTACCTGATCGGTCCTGGTTTCGACCTGGCCATTCCAGGTTTCGACTACTTCCAGCTGAACTTCTACAACCGTCACACCGAAGGCGACCGTCCGGGTGATGATATCTGGCAGATCACACCGGTCTGGTCCTACACCATTCCCGTTGGCGATTCGAACATCCTGATCGACGGTTTCATGGACTGGGTGGTCGACAACGACGTCAACAAAAAGGGCGAATATCACGCCAACCTGCACTTCAATCCGCAGGTCAAATACGACCTGGGCAAGGCACTGAACCTGGGCGAAAAGCAGTTGTACGTCGGCGTCGAGTATGACTACTGGAAAAACAAGTACGGCATCGAAGACAGCCAGGGTTTCAAGACTGATCAGAGCGTGACCAGCTTCCTGGTCAAGGTTCACTTCTGATCCGGCGGCGTCTGTAAGGACGCCATCGCTAGCAGGCTAGCTCCCACAGTTGATCTGAATGACACTGAAGATCCACTGTGGGAGCTAGCCTGCTAGCGATAGCAACACCGCAGCTCTCAGGCCGTAACCACCGGCTCCGACAACCCCAGAAACCGGCGCAACTCCCCGCGCTTGGCCAACGCATCCCGCCGCCCCAGATCAATCAATTCGCTGCAATACCCCGCCTCGAACAGCAGATAACTCAACACCCCCGCCCCGCTCGTCTTGGTCGCCCCCGGCCCGCGCAGAAACAGGCGCAGCGCCGCCGGCAATTCCTGCCGATGCCGCGCCGCGATTTCATCGATCGGCTGACTCGGCGAAATCACCAGCACCTCCACCGGCGCCACGCCCAGCGCACGGGTCGGCGTGCCATCGGGCAACAAGTGACTGAACTGATTCAGACGCTGCAGCAACTCGATGTCACTTTCCAGGCTGTCAATGAACGTACTGTTGAGCATGTGCCCGCCGATCTGCGCCAGGGTCGGCTGCTGACCGGTGTAGGCGCGTTGCAGTGGCTGCTCCGGGTCGACGCCACGCGGGTTGCCGCTGACGCCCACCACCAGCACCCGGCTGGCGCCCAGGTGCAGGGCCGGGCTGATCGGCGCCGATTGGCGCACCGCGCCGTCGCCGAAATACTCTTCGCCGATTTTCACCGGCGCGAACAACAGCGGAATGGCTGAACTGGCCAGCAAGTGGTCGACGGTCAATTGCGTGGGCACGCCGATCCGCCGATGGCGCAACCAGGCATCGATGGTGCCGCCGCCCTGATAGAACGTGACGGCCTGCCCGGACTCGTAACCGAACGCCGTAACCGCCACCGCCTGCAACTGCTTCTGGGCGATGGCCTCGGCAATGCCGTTCATGTGCAATTTGTCGTTGAGCAACCCGCGCAGCGGCGAACTGTTGAGCAAGGCCACCGGAACCTGAGCGCCGATGCCGAGCAAACTGTGGCTGACGAAGCGGCTGGCCTGATGGATCACGCCCGGCCAGTCGCTGCGTAGAACCAAATGACTGCGAAAGCCTTGCCAGAAAGCGGTCAGGCGCTCAATCGCGCCACGAAAGTCCATCGCTCCACTGGCCAGGCTGACCGCGTTGATCGCCCCGGCCGAGGTGCCGACGATCACCGGGAACGGATTGTCTGCGCCCACCGGCAGCAACTCGGCAATCGCCGCCAGCACGCCCACCTGATACGCCGCCCGAGCCCCGCCGCCGGAAAGAATCAACCCTGTAACCGGTTCAGCAGGACTCATCGCAACACTCCATGGTGCTTAAAGGGATGGGTGACTCAGGCGCGTTTCTTGTACAGCTTCGGCTCGCCCGGTGGACGGCTCTTGAAGCGCCGATGGGCCCAGAGGTATTGCTCAGGGCACTCGCGCAAGGCGCCTTCGACCCACTGATTGATGCGGATGCAATCGGCTTCTTCGGTCTCGCCGGGGAACCCTTCGAGCGGCGCATGGATCATCAACCGATAACCGCTGCCGTCCGCCAGGCGCTCCTGGGTGAACGGCACCACCAGCGCCTTGCCCAGCCGCGCAAATTTGCTGGTGGCCGTGACCGTCGCCGCCTGAATCCCGAACAGCGGCACAAAAATACTTTGCTTGGCGCCGTAGTCCTGATCCGGCGCGTACCAGATCGCGCGGCCGGCCCGCAGCAACTTGAGCATGCCGCGCACGTCGTCGCGCTCCACCGCCAGCGAATCGAGGTTGTGCCGCTCGCGGCCCCGGCGCTGGATGTAGTCGAACAACGGATTCTTGTGCTCGCGGTACATGCCGTCGATGGTGTGCTGCTGCCCCAACAGCGCCGCGCCGATTTCCAGCGTGGTGAAATGCACCGCCATCAGGATCACGCCCTTGCCTTCGCGCTGGGCCTTTTTCAGATGCTCCAGGCCTTCGACATGGGCCAGCTTCGCCAGCCGCTCGCGCGACCACCACCAGCTCATGGCCATTTCAAAGAAAGCGATGCCGGTGGAGGCGAAGTTTTCCTTGAGCAGGCGTTTGCGCTCGTCGGCGGACTTTTCAGGGAAACACAGTTCCAGATTGCGCTTGGCAATGCGCCGTCGGTCGCCGGCCAGCCGATACATCAGTGCACCGAGCAGGCGACCGATAAACAGCAACGCCGGATACGGCAACTGAACAATCAGCCACAACAGCCCCAAACCACACCACAGCGGCCAGAAACGCGGCATAAGAAATGTTTTTCGAAAACGCGGGCGATCCATTAAAGGTTCCGGAAAGACAATGGCCGCGCATTCTACATCGTTCGACCCGGCTTGCGGCTTGCGGGCGTTCTCGTTATAAGTCTCGGCACTTTTAGTGACAAGCCGTTGTATGCCGACCATGAGCCAAACCGAACCGCAAGACCAGGATCCCGTGTTCCAGTTGAAGGGCAGCATGCTCGCCATTACGGTGCTGGAGCTCGCCCGCAACGACCTCGAGAGCCTTGATCGGCAACTGGCCGCCAAGGTCGCCCAGGCGCCCAATTTCTTCAGCAACGCGCCGCTGGTGCTGGCCCTGGACAAACTTCCGGCCAGTGAAGGCGCCGTTGATCTGCCGGGCGTGATGCGTGTGTGCCGCCAACATGGCCTGCGCACCCTGGCGATCCGTGCCAGCCGCATCGAAGACATCGCCGCCGCCATCGCGGTGGATTTGCCGGTGTTACCACCGTCCGGCGCCCGTGAGCGTCCTCTTGATCCGCTCGAAGGCGCCGTCAAGAAAAAGCCGGAAAAACCGCCTGAGCCGACCATCAAACCGACGAAAATCATCACGTCGCCCGTACGCGGTGGTCAGCAGATTTATGCCCAGGGCTGCGATCTGGTGGTGATCTCCTCGGTCAGCCCGGGTGCGGAACTTCTCGCCGATGGGAACATCCATGTATACGGTCCGATGCGCGGTCGCGTGTTGGCCGGGGTCAAAGGCGACACGAAAGCCAGGATTTTCTGTCAGCAGATGAGCGCTGAACTGGTCTCCATCGCCGGCCACTACAAGGTTTCCGAGGATTTGCGCCGTGACCCTTTGTGGGGGGCGGGCGTGCAAGTCAGCCTGTCAGGTGACGTGTTGAACATCATTCGGCTTTAACGGATACTGCCGCATTTTCCAAGCATCTCTAAAACGTAGCGAAAACGGCTCAAACGAAGTAGGAAAAAGGCCAAACGCAGTGTTTATCGCTGTTCTGGACCGGATTCCAGCCAAGGCTGTCCGACTGCAGTAGTTTTTCAAGAGATGTTTTTCAGGGGCTAAAAGTCCTTTTCCTTAGGGGTGAAACACCTTGGCCAAGATTCTAGTGGTTACATCCGGCAAGGGTGGTGTGGGTAAGACCACCACCAGCGCCGCTATCGGTACCGGCCTCGCACTGCGCGGCCACAAAACAGTGATCGTCGACTTCGACGTCGGTTTGCGTAACCTCGACCTGATCATGGGTTGCGAGCGCCGCGTGGTGTATGACTTCGTCAACGTTGTGAACGGCGAAGCCAACCTGCAACAAGCCCTGATCAAAGACAAACGCCTGGAAAACCTCTACGTCCTGGCCGCCAGTCAGACCCGCGACAAAGACGCGCTGACCGTGGAAGGCGTTGAAAAAGTCCTGATGGCGTTGAAAGAAGACTTCGAATACGTGGTCTGCGACTCCCCGGCCGGCATCGAGAAAGGCGCCCACCTGGCCATGTACTTCGCTGATGAAGCGATTATCGTGACCAACCCGGAAGTGTCCTCGGTACGTGACTCGGACCGCATGCTGGGCCTGCTGGCCAGCAAATCCCGTCGCGCCGAAAAGGGCGAAGACCCGATCAAGGAACACTTGCTCCTGACCCGCTACAACCCGCAGCGTGTCAGTGATGGCGAAATGCTCGGCGTCGAAGACGTCAAGGAAATCCTGGCGGTCGCCCTGCTGGGTGTCATCCCGGAATCCCAAGCGGTACTCAAGGCCTCCAACTCGGGCGTGCCCGTGATTCTCGACGACCAGAGCGACGCCGGTCAGGCGTACAGCGATGCGGTCGATCGTCTGCTGGGCAAATCCGTGGAACATCGTTTTCTCGATGTGACGAAGAAGGGCTTCTTCGAGCGCCTGTTTGGAGGTAGATAATGAATCTTTTTGACTTCTTTCGTGCCAGCAAAAAGGTCAGCACCGCGTCGGTAGCGAAAGAGCGTCTACAGATCATCGTGGCGCATGAACGCGGCCAGCGCAGTACGCCGGACTACTTGCCAGCCTTGCAGAAGGAACTGGTGGAAGTGATCCGCAAGTACGTCAATATCGGGTCCGACGACGTGCACGTCGCGCTGGAAAACCAGGGCAGCTGCTCGATTCTGGAACTCAATATCACCCTGCCGGATCGCTAGTCGATCCAGCGGGAGCCACGGCGGCTCAGGGCCCTTCTGTCACTGGAAGGGGCCTGAGTCGCCGTTGGCGTTTGTTACGAGGCTGTTTTAATGCCGTTGTCCAACATCCGCATCATCCATCAGGACGCCGCCGTACTGGTGGTGGATAAACCGACCCTGCTGCTCTCTGTCCCTGGCCGGGCCGATGACAACAAGGACTGCCTGATCACTCGCCTGCAAGAAAACGGCTACCCGGAAGCGCGAATCGTCCATCGCCTGGATTGGGAAACGTCCGGAATCATTCTGTTGGCCCGCGACCCAGACACACATCGCGAGCTGTCTCGGCAATTTCACGACCGCGAAACCGAAAAAGCCTACACCGCCCTGTGCTGGGGACAACCGGAACTGGACAGCGGCAGCATCGACCTGCCCTTGCGCTACGATCCGCCGACCAAGCCACGCCACGTGGTGGATCATGAGTTCGGCAAACACGCCCTGACCTTCTGGCGAGTGCTGGAACGTTGTGGCGACTGGTGCCGCGTCGAACTGACGCCGATCACCGGCCGTTCCCATCAACTGCGCGTACACATGCTTTCCATCGGCCACCCGCTGCTGGGTGACGGGCTTTATGCCCACGAACAGGCCCTGACCGCCTGGCCGCGTTTGTGCCTGCACGCCAGCATGCTCAGCTTCACCCATCCGCAAACCGGTGAACGCTTGCGCTTCGAATGCCCCGCACCGTTTTAAGCACTGCCTGACACGCAGTCGCCTGCTTTAGCAAAAGGATACCCATCCCGATGAGCTTTACCGAATTCCCGGCAACACCCGTCAAGAAAACCCGAAATCAACTGCTCTACCTGATCTATGGCAGCCAGGACGTTTACCGGCGCGAAGCCAAATTCAGTATCTTGACCGCGCTGTCCCACGCGAAGAACGGCAAGCTCCCGAGCATCCGCATCCTCACGGATCGCCCTCAGGACTACGCCGGCTGGCCGGTCGAAACGGTCTTGCTGACCCAGGAAACCCTGACCCTGTGGCAAGGCGAAAACGGCTATCACCATCGCCGCAAGGCCTGCGCGATTGCCGCCGGCCTGCAGTTTGCGGAAAAAACCCTGTTCGTCGATACCGACACGCTGTTCACCAGCGATCCGAACCTGATCTTCAACCAGATCCAGCCGCAGCACTACTTGATGGATCGCTTCGAGTACGACTGGCAGAACGTGTGTGAGCGCCCCGAATACGTGAAGCTCGGCGGTTGCCTGCACGCTCACGGCGTCACTGCGGACAACGGTTTCAAGCTGTACAACAGCGGATTGTGTGGCGTGACCGACCGCGACGCCGGGCTGTTCGAAGAGTCCATCAAGTACATCGACGAATGGACCCGGGACGGCTTCGACATCCACACCATCGAGCAGATCGCCTTGTCGTTCGCCATGCGCGACAAACCGATTTATGAAGCCCGAAAATACATCTATCACTACTTTGCGGAAAAACGCTTTTTCCATGCGATGCAGGCGTATTTTTTCTCTCAGCATGGCGAGCGGTTCAGCCAGCAGCTGGTTGAATTGTGCCGGGACGTGCCGCGGGTCAAACCCTTCCCTTCGGCCTGGCAGCGGCTGAAAATCAAATGGAAACTGCGCAACCAGAGTGGCGCCCTGCGCAAGGTCGGCCGCGATCTGCTTTACGGCAGCGCGGCGCCCGATCACCCGTACTACACGGCCTGCCGCCACGAATGGTGGGAGTGTGCCTCGCGGGAGATCCTTCGTTGGGACCAGGCGCAACAGAAAAAGCTGCTGGAGACCCATCAGAACGGCTGGCCCCGGCAATTGCCCAAGCCTGAAAAGCCTGAAGATGAGCGGATCATCATGAAGTACCTGAAAAAGCGGGTAGAGGCTGCCAGCTGACGTGACCGGCTCACGTCATGCCCAAAGGCCCCGGCCAATACGTTAAACTCCCGCCCACTGCTGTCTGGAGCTTCTTATGCGCGAAGAGTTGAACCAAGGCCTGATCGACTTCCTCAAGGCCTCCCCTACCCCGTTTCATGCCACTGCCAGCCTTGTTCAGCGTCTGGAAGCGGCGGGTTTTGTGCGCCTTGACGAGCGCGAGCCCTGGACCACCGAAGCCAACGGTCGTTACTACATCACCCGTAACGACTCCTCCATTGTCGCGGTCAAGATGGGGCGTCATTCGCCGCTGCATGGCGGTATTCGCCTGGTCGGCGCCCATACCGACAGCCCGTGCCTGCGGGTCAAGCCGCAGCCGGAACTGCAGCGCCAGGGTTTCTGGCAACTGGGCGTCGAAGTCTACGGCGGTGCGTTGTTGGCGCCGTGGTTTGACCGCGATTTGTCCTTGGCCGGCCGCGTGACGTTCCGCCGCGACGGCAAAGTCGAGAGCCAGTTGATCGACTTCAAGGCACCGATCGCCACCATCCCGAACCTGGCCATTCACCTCAACCGTGAAGCCAATATGGGCTGGGCCATCAACGCCCAGACCGAATTGCCGCCGATCCTCGCGCAATTTGCCGGTGACGAGCGCGTGGACTTCCGTGCCGTGCTCACCAATCAGCTGGCGCTGGAACATGGCTTGAATGCCGACGTGGTGCTCGATTACGAGCTGAGCTTCTACGACACGCAAAGCGCTGCGATCATCGGCCTGCACGGCGACTTCATCGCCGGCGCGCGCCTGGACAACCTGCTGTCGTGCTATGCCGGCCTGCAAGCCTTGCTGACCGCTGAAACCGACGAAACCTGCGTGCTGGTGTGCAACGACCACGAAGAAGTCGGCTCCTGCTCGGCTTGCGGTGCCGATGGCCCGATGCTTGAGCAAACCTTGCGTCGCCTGCTGCCTGAAGGTGACGAGTTCGTGCGCACCATTCAGAAATCCCTGCTGGTCTCGGCCGACAACGCCCACGGCGTGCACCCCAACTATGCGGAAAAGCACGACGCCAACCACGGCCCGAAACTCAACGCCGGCCCGGTAATCAAGGTCAACAGCAACCAGCGCTACGCCACCAACAGCGAAACCGCCGGGTTCTTCCGCCATCTGTGCATGGCCGAAGAAGTGCCGGTGCAAAGCTTCGTGGTGCGCAGTGACATGGGTTGCGGCTCGACCATCGGCCCGATCACCGCCAGCCACCTGGGCGTGCGCACCGTGGACATCGGCCTGCCGACGTTCGCCATGCACTCGATCCGCGAACTGTGCGGCAGCCATGACCTGGCCCACCTGGTCAAAGTGCTGAGCGCGTTCTACGCCTGCCAGGAATTGCCGTAACCCCTGAAAAGCATCGCGGGCAAGCCTGCTCCCACAGGTTAATGCGAAACCTTGTGGGTGCGGGCTGCCCGCGATGGCAATCGAACCGACAACATTAGGCTCACTTCTGACTCACATCACCACCGGTCGCCCAAAAGCCACCTAGACTTTAAATACTCCCTCCGACAAGGCAGTCGCTCATGATCTCTATGTCCTCGTTCCACGCCATGCTCATCCCCATTCTTGCCGGGATGATCATGCTGGCCATCGGCTTCAATTTCCGCGATAAAAACGCCGGCGTGTTCGCCATGTGGATCGGCATGCTGACGATCCTCGCCACCGTGGTGTTCAAGATCCTCGCCAAACTCAACGAATAAATCCTCCCCCTTGGCTCGCATTGATTTTGACGGGCTCGTACACTCGGCCGATCTGTTTATCCCAAGGTTGACCGCCTAGTGTTCGCTCGTCTTTTCGCCCTGCCGTGTTTCCTCCTTGTCTGCCTGATGACGCTGCTGCCGATGACGCCTGCCCAGGCGGTCGGCTTGCCGGGGCTGCTCGGCAGCTCGTCAAAAGCCCAGCCGGAGGCGCAAGAACCGCTGGGGCAGTCGCTGGACGAAGTCATCAAGTCGCTGGAGAACGATCAGCAGCGCAGCAAACTGCTGGCGGATCTGAAGAAGCTGCGCGACGTCACCAAAAAAGCCCAGCCGACCGCTGAACAAGGCGTACTCGGCCTGATCGGCGGCACGCTGGCCACCTTCGAAAAGCAGTTCTCCGGAGCGGGCAGTCCGCTGACGCGCTGGTCCGAGGAGTTTGATCTGGCCAAGGACGAACTCGCGGCACTGATGCTGCCGGCCAGCGAGTGGCTGCCGATCATCTTTGCCTTCGCGATGATTCTGATGGTCTGGAGCCTGCTGGCCGCTGCGCTGATCTGGGTCAGTCACCGGGTACGCCTGCGCTTCGGCCTGACCGAAGAACTGCCGCAACACCCCAAGGCCCTCGACATGTTGCGCTTCGCACTGCGCAAACTCGGGCCGTGGCTGATTGCCTTGGTCATCACGGTCTACATGAGTTACGCCTTGCCTTCGTCACTGGGCAAAAGCCTCGCCATGGTGCTGGCCTATGCGCTGGTGGTTGGCACCTGTTTTTCGGCGATCTGCGTGATCGCGTTTTCCTTGCTCGACGGCCCGCATCGCCACCGCGCCTTGTACATCCTGCGCCATCAAGCCTTCCGGCCGCTGTGGCTGATCGGCAGTTTCGCCGCGTTCGGTGAAGCGCTTAGCGATCCGCGCCTGGTCGCCAGCCTCGGCAGTCACCTGGCTCACACCGCCGCCACCGTCGCCAACGTGCTGGCGGCGCTGTCCACCGGGTTGTTCATCCTGCGCTTCCGCCGGCCGATCGCCCACTTGATCCGCAACCAGCCGTTGTCTCGACGCCTGACACGCCGCGCACTCAGCGACACCATCGATATTCTCGGCACCTTCTGGTACGTACCGGCTCTGGTGCTGGTGGGCATCTCGCTCTTCGCCACGTTTGTCTCTGCCGGCGACACCAGCACCGCACTGCGTCAGGCACTGATCTGCACGGTGTTGCTGGTGTTGTGCATGGTCATCAACGGCCTGGTGCGCCGCCATTCGCTGAAACCGCAACGGGGTGTGAAGCGTCATGCGTTGTATTCGGAGCGCCTGAAAAGCTTCTTCTACACCCTCGCCCATCTCGTGGTCTGGCTGGTTTTTATCGAACTGGGCCTGCGGGTCTGGGGCATGTCGCTGATTGCCTTCACTGAAGGCGAAGGCCATGAAGTCAGCGTCAAACTGTTCAGCCTCGCCGGCACGCTGATTTTTGCCTGGCTGATCTGGATTCTCAGCGACACCGCGGTGCATCACGCCCTCACCCGCTCGCGCAAAGGCCTGGCCAACGCCCGTGCGCAGACGATGATGCCGCTGATCCGCAACGTGCTGTTCGTGGCGATTTTCATCATTGCGCTGATCGTCGCGCTGGCGAACATGGGCATGAACGTCACGCCACTGCTGGCCGGTGCCGGCGTGATCGGCCTGGCCATTGGTTTCGGTGCGCAGTCGCTGGTCGCGGACTTGATCACCGGCCTGTTCATCATCATCGAAGACTCCCTGGCCATCGACGACTACGTGGACGTCGGCGGCCACCTTGGCACCGTCGAAGGCCTGACCATCCGCACCGTGCGCCTGCGAGACATCGACGGCATCGTGCATACCATTCCGTTCAGCGAAATCAAAAGCATCAAGAACTACTCCCGGGAATTCGGCTACGCGATCTTCCGGGTGGCGGTGCCCGCCAGCATGGACATCGACGAGGCGATCAAACTGATGCGCGAAGTCGGCCAGAAAATGCGCACCGACCCGCTGCAACGGCGCAACATCTGGTCGCCGCTGGAGATTCAGGGTGTCGAGAGTTTCGAGTCGGGCAATGCGATTCTTCGGGCGCGGTTCAAGACTGCGCCGATCAAACAGTGGGAAGTTTCACGAGCGTTCAATTTGTCGCTGAAGCGGCATCTGGATGAGGCCGGGATGGATCTGGCGACACCACGGATGAGTGTGCAGGTGATCACGGCCGGTGGTGGGCCGCAGAAGGATGTGTCTGCTACTTGATTCATAGGGTGGCTGTCATGTCCCCATCGCGGGCAAGCCCGCTCCCACAAGGATATGCGTTTGTAGATACAACACCGTCTCCTGTGGGAGCGGGCTTGCCCGCGATGCGGTCGACACGGTCATACAGACAAACCACGCCCGTCAAACCACATCCACCCCGACATGAATCGCATCATGCCGCCAAAACTCCATGTCACAGTCGATCAGCCGCTCATGCTGATCGTAATTGACCCGGGCAATCCGCAACCCCGGGCTCCCCACCGACACCCGTAACGCTGCCGCCGCATCCACCGACAACGCCGTCGGCACGATCTCGAAACGCACCCGGCCGTAGTGCAAGTCGTAATGCCGGGCGTACAGCTCCGTGATCGACTGATTCAGATCGAAATCAAGAATCCCCGGAAAGTACTGCGGATTCAGGTAGTGCTCCACGTACAACACCAGCCGCTCATCAATGCACCTCGCCCGGCAGATCTGGATCACGCTGGACAATGCCGGCAACTGCAACCACGCACACACCGCCGCCGACGCCGGCTGTAACCGCGCCGAGATCACCTCGGTCGACGGCACCCGCCCCTGCGCACTGACCATCGCGTGAAAGTGACTGCGCTGCATCAAGTTGTAAGCCAGACGCGGTGGCGACACGAACCAGCCACGGCGTTCCTCCCGATAAATCTGCCCTTGGGCTTCCAGTTGCAACAATGCTTCACGCACGGTAATGCGCGTGGTACCGAACAACTCACTGAGCTTGCGCTCGGCCGGCAGTTTGCTCCCGGGCGCCAACAGGCCATGGTCGAGCTGTTCTTGCAGAACCTGCCCGATGGCTGTCACCGCTTTGGTGGTCTCGATGCGCATCAACGTTACCTATCTGGACTAGACCAGCACTGTTTCGGGGCAGAAACCATGATTCAAACCGGCTCCTTCAACTTCCTGCAAGCCTAGGCACTGCGTGTGACTGGCAGATGACAAAGCCGCCGAACGGTTGCGCAAGACACCTGCAAATTCACGGCCAAGTCCTTTCGTATCAGCCCTTTAGCCATGGTCTACGCTTACTCGCAAGCCTGAGCGTTACCGCGTGAAAAATGTAGGCCGACCGATCGTCGACATCAAAATGTCATCAGCGGCGCCTAAATTGGCTCAGGTATTGCTGACCTAGACCAACACAACCGCAATCGCAGCGTTGAAAACGCCCAAAGGAGCTTCGGATGAAAAAGCTTTTCCTGGCATCACTGTTAGGCTCGACCATTGCCATGTGCAGCGCCGCCATGGCCGCTGATGATTTGAAAACCCTGGAAGCCGCTGCGAAAGCGGAAGGCGCGGTCAATAGCGTCGGCATGCCCGATGACTGGGCCAACTGGAAAGGCACCTGGGCAGACCTGGCCACAAAATACGGCTTGAAACACATCGACACCGACATGAGCTCGGCGCAGGAAATCGCCAAGTTCGCCGCCGAGAAAGACAACGCCAGCGCCGACATCGGCGACGTTGGTGCAGCCTTCGGCCCGATCGCGGTCAAACAAGGCGTGGTGCAACCTTACAAACCGAGCACCTGGGATCAGATCCCGGACTGGGCCAAAGACAAGGACGGCAACTGGGCGCTGGCGTACACCGGCACCATCGCGTTCATCATCAACAAGAAGTTGCTGCACGGTTCCGAAGCCCCGACCAAATGGGCTGACCTGAAAACCGGCAAATACAAAGTCTCGATCGGTGACGTGAGCACCGCCGCCCAAGCCGCTAACGGCGTTCTGGCCGCAGCATTGGCCAACGGTGGCGACGAGAAGAACCTGCAGCCAGCGCTGTTGCTGTTTGCAGACATTGCCAAACAAGGCCGCCTGTCCATGGCCAACCCGACCATCGCCACGATGGAAAAGGGTGAAATCGAAGTCGGCGTGGTCTGGGACTTCAACGGCCTGAGCTACAAAGCCAAGATGGCCAACCCGGATGATTACGTGGTGCTGATCCCGTCCGATGGTTCGGTGATTTCCGGCTACACGACCATCATCAACAAATACGCGAAGAACCCGAACGCAGCCAAGCTGACTCGCGAATACATCTTCAGCGATGCCGGTCAGATCAACCTGGCGAAAGGCAACGCCCGTCCGATCCGCGCCGAGCACATCACGCTGCCGGCTGACGTGCAGGCCAAGCTGCTGCCTAACGAGCAGTACAAAAAGGTCACGCCGATCAAAGACGCGGATGCGTGGGAAAAGACTTCCAAGGCTTTGCCGCAGAAGTGGAACGAAGAAGTCCTCGTCGAGATGAAGTAACCCTGTAAAACCCCACATTGGAGATCCACTGGAGATCCAATGTGGGAGCGAGCCTGCTCGCGATAGCGAACTTACATTCAGCACATATGTTGACTGACACGCCGCCATCGCGAGCAGGCTCGCTCCCACAGGGGAATTGGTTGCGTACCTGAATCATCTGTTTCGCGGAGTTTTGCCCTATGAAGCACAACGTCATCCTTGTCGTGCTCGACGGCCTCAACTACGAGGTCGCGCGCCACGCCATGGGGCACCTGCAGGCTTATATCGGCGCAGGACGCGCGGCACTCTACAAACTGGAGTGCGAACTGCCGGCCCTGTCCCGACCGCTTTACGAATGCATCCTTACCGGCGTCCCGCCGATCGAGAGCGGCATCGTCCACAACAACGTCTCGCGCCTGTCCAACCAGCGCAGCATTTATCACTACGCCACGGATGCCGGGCTGACCACCGCCGCCGCGGCCTATCACTGGGTCAGCGAGCTGTATAACCGCTCGCCGTTCGTGGCCGCCCGGGATCGTCACACCGACAGCCCCGACCTGCCGATCCAGCACGGTCACTTCTACTGGAACGATCACTATCCGGATTCGCACCTGTTCGCCGACGCCGAAAACCTGCGTCTGCGCCACGCGCCGAACTTCTTGTTGATCCACCCCATGAACATCGACGACGCCGGGCACAAGCACGGCCTCGACACTGCGCAATACCGCAACAGTGCGCGCTTCGCCGACATCTATCTCGCGGATTACCTGCAAGGCTGGCTCGACGCTGGCTATCAGGTGCTGGTGACCGCCGACCATGGCATGAACAACGACCGCTCTCACAACGGTCTGCTGCCCGAAGAACGCGAAGTGCCGCTGTTCGTGCTCGGCGACGCCTTCAGTTTCAATGCCGATGCGGCGCCGAAACAAACACAAATCTGCGGCACTGTCTGCGAGTTGCTGGGCGTGGCCCACGACAAACCTGTCTGCCGGGAGCTGCTCAAGTGAACTCCATGACCCGTGGCAAGTGGCTGGCAGCGTTGTGCCTGGTACCTTTCGCCCTGTTTTTTATCGTGTTCGAGATCGCACCGCTGGTCTGGGTGATGATCAACAGTTTGCAGTCGGAAGAGTTCGGCTGGGGCCTGGCCAACTTCACCAAGATTTTCAATTCGAAGTTCTATTTGCAGGCGATCCAGTACAGCCTCGAGATCAGTTTCTGGTCCAGCGTATTCGGCATCATCATCGCGGTACTCGGCGCCTATTCCCTGCGTCGGGTCGATTCGAAACTGCGTAACTTCGTGAATGCTTTCGCCAACATGACCAGCAACTTCGCCGGTGTACCTTTGGCCTTCGCGTTCATCATCCTGCTGGGCTTCAACGGCAGCTTCACCATCATGCTCAAGCAGGCCGGGATCATTCAGGACTTCAACCTGTACTCGAAAACCGGGTTGATCATTCTCTACACCTACTTCCAGATTCCATTGGGCGTGCTGCTGTTGTACCCAGCCTTCGACGCTTTACGCGAAGACTGGCGTGAGTCCGCCGAACTGCTCGGCGCCAACGGCTGGCAGTTCTGGCGGCACATCGGCTTGCCAGTGCTGACGCCTGCGCTGCTCGGCACCTTCGTGATCCTGCTGGCCAACGCCCTTGGCGCCTACGCCACGGTCTACGCGCTGACCACCGGCAACTTCAACGTGCTGCCGATCCGCATCGCGGCGATGGTCTCCGGCGACATTTCCCTTGATCCGAACCTGGCCAGCGCCCTGGCCGTGGTGCTCGTGGCATTGATGACCCTGGTGACCATCGTGCATCAGTTGCTGTTGAAGAGGAGCTACCATGTCTCGCGCTGAACTGGGCCCCGTCGGTGTCTATCACCGCGTCGTGGTGTATGTGCTGTTCGCCATTCTGTTGCTGCCGCTGGCCGGGACGCTGATCTACTCGATCGCCAGCAGTTGGTCGGCGACGATTCTGCCCAGCGGCTTTACCTTCAAGTGGTACATCCAGCTGTGGAGCGATCCACGTTTTCTGCATGCCTTCGGGCAGTCGCTGCTGGTGTGTGTCGGTGCGCTGATTTTGTCGGTGGTGCTGATTCTGCCGCTGCTGTTCGTGGTGCATTACCACTTCCCGAAACTTGATGCACTGATGAACATCCTGATCCTGCTGCCCTTCGCTGTGCCGCCGGTAGTGTCATCGGTGGGGCTGTTGCAGCTCTATGGTTCCGGGCCGTTTGCGATGGTCGGTACGCCGTGGATTCTGATCGGCTGCTACTTCACCATCGCGCTGCCATTCATGTACCGGGCGATCACCAACAACCTGCAAGCGATCAACCTGCGCGACCTGATGGACGCCGCGCAGTTGCTCGGCGCCAGCGCTTGGCAAGCGGCGTTCCTGGTGGTGCTGCCGAACCTGCGCAAGGGTTTGATGGTGGCGTTGCTGCTGTCGTTCTCGTTCCTGTTCGGTGAGTTCGTGTTCGCCAACATCCTGGTCGGCACCCGCTACGAAACCCTGCAGGTCTACCTCAACAACATGCGTAACAGCAGTGGCCACTTCACCAGCGCGCTGGTGATTTCTTACTTCTTCTTTGTGCTGGTTCTGACCTGGGCGGCCAATATCTTGAACAAGGACAAAAGCGAATGAGCTATGTCAGCGTCCAACACCTGCAAAAAAGCTATGCCGGCACCACGGTGTTCAGCGATATCGACTGCGAGATCCAGAAAGGTGAGTTCGTCACCCTCCTCGGTCCTTCCGGTTGCGGCAAATCCACGCTGTTGCGTTGCATCGCCGGCCTGACGTCGGTGGATGGCGGCAAGATTCTGCTCGATGGCGTCGACATCGTGCCGTTGAGCCCGCAGAAACGCGGGATCGGCATGGTCTTCCAGAGCTACGCGCTGTTCCCGAACATGACCGTAGAGCAAAACGTCGCCTTCGGCTTGCGCATGCAGAAGGTCAACGCCGACGACAGCCAAAAGCGCGTCGCCGAAGTGCTGGCACTGGTGGAACTGAAGGACTTCGCCGCGCGATATCCGCACCAACTGTCGGGTGGCCAGTGCCAGCGCGTGGCCCTCGCCCGCTCCTTGGTCACACGGCCACGGCTGTTGTTGCTGGATGAACCGCTGTCGGCCCTCGATGCGCGGATTCGCAAACACCTGCGCGAACAGATCCGTCAGATCCAGCGCGAACTGGGCCTGACCACGATTTTCGTCACACACGACCAGGAAGAAGCGCTGACCATGTCTGACCGGATTTTCCTGATGAATCAGGGAAAGATCGTACAAAGCGGCGACGCCGAAACCCTCTACACCGCGCCAGTGGATGTGTTTGCCGCAGGTTTCATCGGCAACTACAACCTGCTGGACGCCGACAGCGCCTCGAAACTGCTGCAGCGGCCGATCAACCATCGCATTGCGATTCGTCCGGAAGCCATCGAGCTGAGCCTCAATGGCGAGCTTGATGCGCAAGTGCGCAGCCACAGCCTTCTGGGCAATGTGATTCGTTATAGGGTCGAAGCCCGGGGCGTGGAATTGGTGGTGGATGTGCTGAACCGCTCGGCGGCCGATCTGCACCCCGATGGTCAGCGCCTGGCACTTTCCATCGATCCGACGGCCCTGCGTGAGGTAGCCTGATGCCTTTGTTGATGTCGAAGAGAGAACTGCACTGATGGCCCTGGCAATTTTTGATCTGGACGAAACCCTGATTCACGGCGACTGCGCCACCCTCTGGAGCGAGCAAATGGGTCGCCTGGGCTGGGTCGATCCCGAGTCGTTCATGCGTCAGAACAACGAACTGATGGACGCTTACAGCCACGGCAAGTTGCGGATGGAAGAGTACATGGATTTCAGCCTGGAACCGATGATCGGGCGCACACCGGAAGAGGTCGACCATCTGGTCGGGCCTTGGGTGGAAGACTATATCGAGCCGATCATTTTCAGTGACGCCACCAAAGCCATCGCGGCCCATCGCAAGGCCGGCGACCGGATTCTGGTGATTTCGGCGTCGGGTACGCACCTGGTCAGGCCGATTGCCGACCGGTTGGGCATCGACGAGATTCTCGGCATTGAACTGGAAGTGGCGCACGGGGTGTACAGCGGCCACACCGTTGGAACGCTGACGTACCGCGAAGGCAAGATCGTTCGATTGCTGGAGTGGCTGGATGCGGAAGAGGAAAATCTGGAAGGCGCGAGTTTCTATTCCGATTCGCGTAACGATTTGCCGCTGCTATTGAAGGTGGATTTCCCACATGTGGTGAATCCGGATCCGGTGTTGCTGGAGCACGCCGAAAAGGCCGGCTGGCCGATCCATCTCTGGAAGTAACAGAGATCCCTGTGGGAGCGTGGCTTGCCCGCGATGAACGATGACGCGGTCTGACTGATACACCGCGTCGCCTGAATCGCGGGCAAGCCACGCTCCCACCAGGACTGTGTTCAGCCGGGGATCAGGTCAGGCTTGGGTCGATTATCAACACTAACTTCCCCGCCACCTTATTACTCGCCAACTCCGCAAACGCCGCTTCGGCGTCCTTGATCGGGAATGTCTTGGCCAACTGCGGACTCAACCGCCCCTCGGCAAACAGCGGCCACACGTGCTGGCTCAAATCACTGAACAAATCTGCCTTGAACTGCTCATCGCGACTGCGCAAGGTCGATCCCAGTATTTGCACGCGCTTGGCCAGGACCTGCGCCAGATCCAGCTTCGCCTCACGACCCCCCATCAAACCGATCAGCACCCAACGACCGTCGAGCGCCAGCATTTTCAGATTCAGCGCGGCATAGTTGCCGCCGACCGGGTCGAGAATCACGTCGAACGGCCCCAGATCACGCAAGCTGTCCAGGTCGCCGGTGCGCACCACCCCACCCTGCGCACCCAGTGCTTCGCAATACGCCAGACGCTCGGCAGAACCAACGCTGACCCAGCACGAGTTGCCAAAGGCCTTGCACAGCTGAATGGCAGCTGAACCGATTCCACTTGCTCCGGCGTGCAGGAGAACTTTCTCACCTGGTTTGAGCGCAGCCAGTTGAAACAAATTCAGCCAGACGGTCGCGTAAACTTCCGGCAGCGCAGCGGCCTCGGCCAGGGACAAACCGTCGGGAACCGGCAGCACATGCCGTCCGTCGACAACTACCTCTTCGGCCATCCCGCCCCCGGCCAGCAAGGCGCAAACCCGGTCGCCGACCTGCCAGGACGAGCCCGCACCGACCTCGCTGATCACCCCCGAACACTCAAGACCCAGTACCTGACTGGCTCCCGGCGGTGGCGGATAAAGTCCTGCCTTCTGTAACAAATCGGCGCGATTGAGGCCCGCTGCCGCCACTCGAATTCGAACTTGTCCTACATCGCATGTAGGACTGGGCTCTTCAACCCACTCCACTTGACCTTCCACGCCTTGCAATGCTTTCACAGTGCCTCCATAGTGAGTCTGGACTGAGCCCGTAGCTGTAGCGCCGGGCTTTCTTGCATTATGTGACCGGCCCTTTGTGGAACCGGCGACTTCAAAGACGGCCTAATATGCGTGATCAATTGTCCCCGCGTCGAATCAGCATGAAGCATTTTCTCCCCAGCACCGCCCTAGCCCTGTTCATTGGTATCGGCCTGATGCCGATGTCGAGCAATACGTTCGCAGCCAATAGCTGGGACAAGCTTCAGCCTGATCGTGACGAAGTGATCGCCAGCCTGAACGTCGTCGAGTTGCTCAAGCGCCATCACTACAGCAAGCCGCCGCTCGATGACGCGCGCTCCGTGATCATCTATGACAGCTACATCAAGCTGCTGGATCCGTCGCGCAGCTACTTCATGGCCAGCGACATTGCCGAATTCGACAAGTGGAAAACCCAGTTCGACGACTTCCTCAAAAGCGGCGACCTGAACGCCGGGTTCACCATCTACAAGCGCTACCTGGACCGCGTCAAAGCGCGTCTGGACTTTGCCCTTGCCGAGCTGAACAAGGGCGTCGACAAAATCGACTTCAACACCAAGGAAACCTTGCTGATCGATCGCAAGGACGCCCCTTGGCTCAAGTCCACCGCCGAACTCGACGACCTGTGGCGCAAACGCGTCAAGGACGAAGTCTTGCGGCAGAAAATCGCGGGCAAGGACTCCAAGCAGATTCAGGAAACCCTGACCAAGCGCTACAAGAACCAGTTGGCGCGCCTGGACCAGACCCGTGCGGAAGACATCTTCCAGGCGTACATCAACACCTTCGCCATGTCCTACGACCCGCACACCAACTATCTGTCGCCGGATAACGCGGAAAACTTCGACATCAACATGAGCCTGTCCCTCGAGGGCATCGGCGCCGTGTTGCAGAGCGATAACGACCAGGTAAAAATCGTGCGTCTGGTGCCTGCCGGCCCGGCCGACAAGACCAAACAGGTTGCACCGGCAGACAAGATCATCGGCGTTGCCCAAGGCAACAAAGAGATGGTCGACGTGGTCGGCTGGCGCCTGGACGAAGTGGTCAAGCTGATCCGTGGTCCGAAAGGCACCGTGGTGCGCCTGGAAGTGATTCCGGCCAGCAATGCGCCAAACGACCAGACCAGCAAGATCGTGCCGATCACCCGCGAAGCGGTGAAGCTTGAAGACCAGGCTGTGAAGAAGTCGGTCCTCAACCTGAAACAGGATGGCAAGGACTACAAGCTCGGTGTCATCGAGATCCCGGCCTTCTACCTCGACTTCAAGGCGTTCCGCGCGGGCGATCCGGATTACAAGAGCACCACTCGCGACGTCAAGAAACTGCTGACCGAGTTGCAGAAAGAAAAAGTCGACGGAGTGGTCATCGACCTTCGCAACAACGGCGGCGGCTCCTTGCAGGAAGCCACCGAGCTGACCAGCCTGTTCATCGACAAAGGTCCGACCGTGCTGGTGCGTAACGCCGACGGCCGGGTTGACGTGCTGGAAGATGAAAACCCGGGTGCGTTCTACAAAGGCCCGATGGCGTTGCTGGTCAACCGCTTGTCGGCCTCGGCTTCGGAGATTTTTGCCGGCGCCATGCAGGACTACCACCGCGCGCTGATCATCGGCGGCCAGACCTTCGGTAAAGGCACCGTGCAGACCATTCAGCCGCTGAACCATGGCGAACTGAAACTGACCCTGGCCAAGTTCTACCGGGTTTCCGGCCAAAGCACCCAGCATCAGGGCGTACTGCCGGACATCGATTACCCGTCGATCATCGACACCAAGGAAATCGGCGAAAGCGCCCTGCCGGAAGCCATGCCGTGGGACACCATCCGTGCGGCCATCAAGCCGGCGGTCGATCCGTTCAAACCGTACATCGCGCAGCTCAAGTCCGAGCATGACGTGCGTTCGGCCAAAGACGCAGAGTTCGTGTTCATCCGCGACAAGCTGGCCCTGGCGCAGAAGCTGATGACGGAAAAAACCGTCAGCCTCAATGAAGCCGATCGTCGTGCGCAACACGCCGATATCGAAGCCAAGCAACTGGTGATGGAAAACCTCCGTCGCAAGGCCAAGGGCGAAGAACCGCTCAAAGAGCTCAAGAAAGAAGACGAAGACGCGATTGCGGCCGAGCTGGACAAGACCAAGCCAGAAGACGATGCCTACCTGAGCGAGACCGGGCGGATTCTGTTGGACTACCTGAAACTCAACACCGCGGTCGCCAAGCATTAAGATGATGGCAAATTAATGCTGACGCTCTTCGGAGCGTCATCATACAGTCATCATTCTGTCGTGAAATAAAGGACTGAGCGCTTTGGCGCTCAGTCCTTTTTTTATCGCCAGAGATCGCCATGACCACGACCGAACAGCTGAGTGCATTGAGTTCAATACTGACTCAAAGCGGTTTGCACAGCCTGTTCCAGCCGATCATTTCCCTCTCCGAGCGACGCATTGTCGGCTACGAAGCCCTGACCCGCGGCCCCTCGAACAGTCCACTGCACTCCCCCATCGCGTTGTTCGCGGTCGCCCGTCAGGCCGGCCGCTTGAGCGAGCTGGAAATCGCCTGCCGTGAAAGCGCTTGCCGACGTTTCAACGAACAACAGCTTCCGGGCAAACTGTTTCTCAACGTCTCTCCGGAATCCCTGCTTGAAGCCGCTCACCAACCGGGCCGCACCCTGCAATTGCTGCAGGACTTTGGCATCCCACCGAGCCAGGTGGTGATCGAGCTCACGGAACAGACCCCGACCGACGATTTCCAGTTACTGCAAAACGCCCTGCATCACTATCGGGCGATGGGGTTTTCCATTGCACTGGATGATCTGGGCGCTGGTTATTCAAGCTTGCGGCTGTGGTCAGAACTGCGTCCGGACTATGTGAAGATCGACCGGCATTTCATCGACGGTATTCATCAGGACGCGTTGAAGCGTGAGTTCGTCGGCTCGATCCTGCAAATCGCCAAGGCCTCGCGAGCGAAAGTGATTGCCGAAGGAATCGAGCTACCGGAAGAGCTCGCGGTGTTGACCGAGATGGGCGTGGATCTGGTCCAGGGTTATCTGCTTTGCCGCCCCCAGGAACATCCACCTCGCGACGCCCGGGCCTTGATGCCCAAACAGGACAGCACCGCCGTGGCGCTGAATGACGAAGGCTGCGACCTCAGCGCCTTGCTCAACGACCAACCGGCCGTGGCCCGGGACACTCCGACGGCCACAGTGCTGGAAGCCTTCCGCCGCCAGGCCAACCTGAACTCACTGGCGGTGCTCGACGAGCAAGGCCATCCCTGCGGCATCGTCCATCGGCATTCGCTCTCGGACGCGTTGCTCAAGCCCTTTGCAACCGACCTGTTTGCGCGCAAGCCGATCAGCCGCTTGATGAACGATGACTTCCTCGCCGTGGAAATGAGCCAGTCGCTGCAACAGGTCAGCCGCTTGATCACCAGCCGCGCGCGGCAACGCATCGAAGAGGATTTCATCATCACCCTCAACGGCGGTTATCTGGGATTGGGCCGGGTGATCGATGTGCTCAAGCTGATTACCGAACTGAAAATCCAGCAAGCCCGCTACGCCAACCCGCTAACCCTGTTGCCGGGCAACGTGCCCATCCAGCAATGCCTGACGCGGCTGCTGCAACAGGAGCGGGAATCGGTGATCTGCTACGTCGACATCGACAGCTTCAAACCCTTCAACGACATCTACGGTTACGGCCGTGGGGACGAAGTCCTGCTGTGTCTGGCGCAATGCCTGAACGATCGCGTCGACCCGTCCCGCGACTTTGTCGGCCATATCGGCGGGGATGACTTCCTGCTGGTGCTCGGCCCGGAAGACTGGCGCAGACGTTTGAACCAGC
Organism: Pseudomonas sp. 31-12; assembly: GCF_003151075.1. Taxonomy (NCBI): domain Bacteria; kingdom Pseudomonadati; phylum Pseudomonadota; class Gammaproteobacteria; order Pseudomonadales; family Pseudomonadaceae; genus Pseudomonas; species Pseudomonas sp. 31-12. The sequence continues at coordinate 2,128,792 of NZ_CP029482.1, read as the reverse complement.
TGCTGGACGACTTCCAGAGCCAGTGCCGACGCTTCTACCGCAGCGAACACCTGGAAGCTGGCTGCTTCATCGCACCAAATCGCCAGGGCGTGCGCCAGGAGTTTGCGCTGCTGTCCTTGTCGATTGGCGTGGTGCATTTGCATCCACAGGCCTGTGGACAACTCGATGCGAGCCAGTTGGCGGAGATGGCATCGCAGGCCAAGCATCACGCGAAAAATGTGCCGGGGTATAGCGTGCATGTGATTGATAGTTTGGTGGTGCCGGTGCAGGACGTGAACTTGATCATTGAACAGCGGTGATTGAACGGACGCCTTCGCGGGCAAGCCTCGCTCCCACAGGGTTTTGTGTCGTTTGTGATTATGGTGAACGACACAAAACCCTGTGGGAGCGGGCTTGCCCGCGAAGAGGCCCGACCAGACAACCAAAATCTCAGGATCTAGTCAGCCGCTGACCGCGCCCCCAACCGCCGCCCAACCACATCCAGCACATCACAGCCATCACGCAACGCAATGGCGCAGAGCAACGCGAAGTCGCTGAGAATCATGGAATCGCACTCAATCGAACCGCGCATGGACAGGTTTTCCAGCACTTGGGTGACGGCTCGGATTCGGTAGCGGGCGGCGTCGGTCAAAATATCCTGCGGCGCATGGGTGTCGACGAACAAGGTGGGCATGTCGCTGCAGTTGCTGGTCAGCGCCATGAAGCGGTTCTTGGGATGGGAAACCGGCTTTTCATAGGGTGGATCAGGATGAAGTGTTGGCATTTGAGACCTTCCGATGACAATGGGAGCTGCCAAAAGCCTTCCTACAGGCTTGGGTGGCAGCTATACGCGGGGTAGGAATACCGAGCATCGGAGACTCGACCACGCCGAAGCGTGCCCGCGCACAGCCGCCGCAACAGATGTTACGGACGCACATAGACGGCCGCAAATCAGGTTTCGACGCTAACGCAATACCGATGCTGAAAGGGTTCCTACACCCCACCACTGAGTTTTCAGTGACCATCAAAGGCTATCGGGTGAACTTCCTTCGCACCAGTTCATGAAAGCCGCCACAACTCGAAGGAAATCTCCGACGGGTTTACACAACAATAAACGCGCAGCACTTTGCGGGGGATCAATCAGGAAAGAAGCCAGCAAAGGACGATGTTGGCGTAGGGCAATTCTCTAATGCGCCGTCGCTAATAAAAGAAACGTCAGAACGCAAACGTGGCGGGAGGTTTCCCTCACGCCACGTTTATTTGTTGAACAGCTATGGATCTATTTTGCAGAATCGCGAGACGCCAGCTCTTTAAGCTTCGTCTCCGCCAATGGATGCCCGGCCTTCGCTGCGAGCCCCCAAAACCGCGCCGCTTCATCCGGATCCGGCGCCTTGCTCGGTGTCCCGGCCAAACTGATCACTCCCACCTGATACGCCGCTTTGCCATCCCCCGCCAACGCCGCCAGGCGCAGCAATCGCACACCCTCCTCACGCGCCCCAAGGCCGACGCCGCGAAAGGTCAGGATGTGGCCGTAGAAGCTTTGCGCGCCGACGTCACCCAGGTTGGCCATGCGGGCGAACTGGCCTTCGAGCCAGCTCCAGCCGCGCGGCTGACGCACGAACCACGACCAGTGAAACAACCGGCGGGCCAGCCAGTAACCGGCCCGTGCCTTGAGCTTCAGAAACACTCAGGCCTCCGCCGATTCCGGGTACTCGTATTCGAACACGCGCACCACTTCCGAGGCGTGCCACGAGGCGGCAGCAACGCCGTCGGACGGACCGGAGAAACGCCCCAGACGTTCGACGCATTCGAAGAAACCGGTGCGTGGCAGGCGGCTGGCGCCTTGGCTGATCACCAGGGAGCTGCGCAGCGGCTGCTCGGCCTTGGCGTCCAGCGCGGCCAGGTGCTCAAGCGCGGCGGTGAGGGTTTGCATGGCCGGCGTGGGCAATTGCAAACGTTCCAGCAAGGCTCGATAAGTCAGCAGATGGCGCTGCCGACGAGCCTGATCCAGCTCACCGAGCAACCCGTCCCAATGTTGACGACTGATGCGTACGCTCACGATTCATCCCTCCACCCTGGCACCGTCAGCTCCCAGGCCAGACTGCGGCGAATCGCAGCGTCGGGTTGACGCTCGCCACTTTCGATCAGGGCCAGATAAGACGGGCTGATGCCTACCGTGCGGGCCAGCGCCTCAATGGCGATGCCCTTCCCTTCGCGCAAACTGCGTAGTTGATCCAGACCCGGAAGAATCGGGTCGGGTGATGCTGCGTGACGCACCGGCGTGTCGGGCGCCGGTTGTTGGTTGATGCCTGCTGCTTTCAGTAGAGCCTGGTACTGAGCCCACGGCAAAACCGCGTATTCGGGCTCGCCTTCGCGTGTGATTATCTGAATATCCATGACTTCCCCGTAGGACAACGACACTTAGCGAGTCGGCACTTTTCCCTAGAAGTGTAATCCTAACAGCGGCCACGGTCGCGGGGGGTATGAATATAAGGACGATCCTCAATCGAATCAGGTTTTTTTCGGGCCCTGAAGCTGAAGTTGCTCAGGGGTATCGGGAAGACGTTCGACCACCGCAAGCTTCTCCGGCACTTGGCGTTTGCGCCAGGCACGGAAGGCATTGAGTTCGTCGTCGAGGACTTTCATCAACCAGGCCAGCACGGCGATGTCATCGAGCATGCCGAACATCGGGATGAAGTCCGGAATCGCATCCACCGGGCTGAGGAAGTACATCAGGCCGGCCACCACCGAGATTATTGCCTTCGGGCTGATGGCGCGGTACTCGCCACGCCAGTAGGCCAGGCACAGGGCCTGTAACAGGCGCAAATCGTCCTTGAGCTTGCCCAGGCGGTTGCCCTGGCTGGCACCTTTGCTGGCGACGGCGAACAGCAGGGTCGGCAAGCGTCCACGGGCAAGCAGGCGTCCGGCGAGTGGCAGGAAACGAGCAAAATTCCAGGGTGCTTTCATCATTCCTCCCGCTGAAATGTTATCCACACAAATTGTGGATAACCTTGTGAACAGAGCTATATTTCACGGCTGAAAGCCCCGTTTCATAAGGGCTCAACTCAGATCGGGCGTTTTTTACTCACATAAAAAAACCCAAGATTTCATTGACTTGGCGCGTCGGCGCGGCTAGCACGGCGTCCTCAATGGCTATGACTGCAACGTACAGCGTCCGTTCGCTTTGTTTACCCTTGCCGAACGCCAGATGCAACAACGCCCCGCATAAAGCGAGGCGTTGTTTTTAAAGCAGACGCTGGTTACTTGGCGGCGTCTTCTTTTGCTGGATCCTTGATCGCCAGCAGTTCCAGGTCGAATACCAGCACCGAGTTGGCTGGAATCGCCGGGCTTGGGCTTTGGGCCCCGTAGGCCAGCTCGCTAGGGATGTACAGTTTGTACTTCTCGCCAACGTGCATCAGTTGCAGGCCTTCGACCCAACCCGGAATCACGCCGCTGACCGGCAGATCGATCGGGCTGCCACGGTCGACGGAGCTGTCGAAGGTAGTGCCGTCCGTCAGCTTGCCGGTGTAGTGAACAGTCACTACGTCGGTCGGCTTAGGCTGTGCGCCATCCGCTTTCTTGACCACTTCGTATTGCAGGCCCGAAGCAGTGGTGGTGACACCCGCTTTCTTGGCGTTGTCTTCGAGGAATTTCTTGCCGGCGGCTGCCGACTCTTCGCTCATTTTGGCCATACGCTCTTCAGCACGCTTCTGCAGTGCTGCGAAGGCTTCAACCAGCTCGTCATCCTTCAGCTTCTGTTCTTTCTTGCCGACGGCATCTTCAATGCCTTGGGCTACGGCTTTGGAGTCCAGGTCATCCATGCCTTCCTGAGCCAGGCTCTTGCCCATGTTCAGGCCAATTCCGTAGGAAGCTTTTTGCGCCGGGGTTTTCAGCTCTACGCTGGTCTGCGAATCACAACCCGCAAGTACCAGGCTAACCAGGGCCACCGCCGCCGCCAACCGATGCTGTTTCATGCTATTTCCTTGTTCATGCGCCTAAAGGGCAATCGAGTAAAGCCGCGAGCTTATCAGGCGGCCACGACCAATGGCTACCGGCATGAGAGCAGGAAACTTCTGATAAGTTCAGGGGTTTTAACGCATTTCGGGATTGGAAGGATGAAGCTTCTGTCATCTTGGGCCCACAGAGAGAGATACCGGATCCCACAGCATCTGACGTAATGGCCACTTGCCGCACCTCAGGCACTGAGGCATAAGAGAGCTACAAATCGACAAGGATGTTTATCTTGCGCCTCTTATTCCGCCTGCTGGTGTTGCTTGCTGTGCTGTTGGGACTGGGCCTGGCCGTGGTGCTGTACTACGTCGCCAACCCGAAACTGCCGACCTGGTCGCCCGCGCAACAGGTGCACTACCTGGAACAGTGGAGCGCCGCCGACCGCCAGACTTACTACTTCACCCCCCAAGGCACCCAAGTCAAAGGCTTGCGCTATGACTGGTTCAAGGAACTTGAACTGCCCTTCTCGGAACAACGATTCGCCGCCCCCGAGTATCTCGCGCGCTTTGGTTTTCTGATCGACCGCGACCAGAAGGACACACCGAACAACAACCCTGGCAACTTACCCGTGGGGTTTGCCCGCCATCAAAACCCCGACAGTCAGGACGAGTTCCTCGATATCACCTGCGCTGCCTGCCACACCGGTGAATTGCGTTTCAACGGCCAGGCCGTACGCATCGACGGAGGTTCGGCGCAGCATGTCCTGCCTTCCAGCGTTCCTACATTGCGCGGTGGCAGTTTCGGACAAGCGCTTGTCGCCAGTCTGGCCTCGACGTACTACAACCCGTGGAAATTCGAACGCTTCGCACGCAACGTGCTTGGCGAGGACTACGACGCCCGCCGCGAACAACTACGAAAAGACTTCAAGACCTCGCTTGATACCTTTGTAAAAGTGGCGTGGAACGATACCCATCGCGGGCTCTACCCGACCGAGGAAGGCCCCGGCCGCACCGATGCCTTCGGGCGAATTGCCAATGCCAGCTTCGGCGACGCGATTTCTGCGGATAACTACCGCGTGGCGGATGCCCCGGTGGACTACCCGCAACTGTGGGACATGTGGACCTTTGACTGGGTGCAATGGAACGGTTCGGCGCAGCAACCGATGGCCCGCAACATCGGCGAGGCGCTGGGCGTCGGCGCAACCCTGAGCTTCTTCGATGCCAACGGCCAACCGCTGAAAGGTGACGCGCGCTATCCGTCGAGTGTCCGCTTGCGCGACCTGCACCAGATCGAACAAACCCTGCAACGGCTCAAACCACCTGCCTGGCCGGAAGACCTGCTCGGCGCTGTCGATAAGCCCTTGGCCGCCAAAGGGCGCGAATTGTTCAGTGAAAACTGCGCCGGTTGCCATGTGCCTCGATCGGTCCAGACCAACGGACGTTGGGTGCAGCACCTGAAAATGCTTCCAGTGGACTACATCGGCACAGACCCGGGCGCCGCCAACAACATCGCCGACCATCGCTTCGACCTCAGCGCCTTGCAATGGGACCCGGCAGAGCTGGCGAAACTGGATGTGCAGGTGCAGCCGCCGCCCACCGAGCCGCTGGACATGAGCAAACTCTCGTCAGCCAAAGGCCTGGCCTACGTCACCGCATTCGTAGGAAACCGCACTTACCGCGAGGCGAAAATTCCCGAGGCCGAGCGCCCGGACATGGATGGCTTCGGCCTGCCGATTGGCGTGCGTGAATTGCGCGCCTACAAAGCCCGACCATTGGCCGGGGTCTGGGCGACGGCGCCGTTTCTGCACAACGGTTCGGTACCAAGCATCTATCAACTGCTCTCGCCCCAGGATGAACGCGCAACGACCTTCTACAAAGGCACGTTCGAGTACGACCCCAGGCACCTGGGCTATCGCACCGAAGCGTTCACCAATGGCTTCAAGTTCGACACGCGGATCACCGGCAATCACAACAGTGGCCACGAATTCCGGGCTGGCAAGCGCGGCAACGGCGTGATCGGTCGCCTGCTGCAACCGGAGGAGCGCTGGGCGCTGCTGGAATATCTAAAAGTGTTGGGCGGCCCGTTGGAGGCACAATTGCCATGAGCAGACTGTGGAGGTGGTTTGGCGTGTTCCTCGGCAAAACCCTGTTGTGGTTGCTGGGCCTGGGATTACTCGGCTGGGCACTGGCCACGGCGTGGTTTGCCTGGCAGCACCGGGGACCGGTCTCGGCTGAAGAACTGATCCCGAACGGCGAAGCGGCGATGACTCAGGACATCATCCAGACGGCCGTGCGCATCGTCGATCAGCACCGTGAAAACACCCGCTACCTGCGCGATGCGCATGCCAAGGCGCACGGTTGCGTGAAGGCCGAAGTCCAAGTGCTGCCGGATCTGGCGGATGAGCTGCGTCAGGGCGTGTTCAGCGAACCCGGCAAAACCTGGAACGCGACGGTGCGGCTGTCCAATGGCAATGCTTATCCACAGTTCGACAGTATCCGCGATGCCCGGGGCATGGCGATCAAGTTGCTCGATGTGCCCGGCAAACAACTGCTCGCCGATCAAAAAAGCCGTGGTGAACAAGACTTTGTGATGTTCAGCCACCCGAACTTCTTCGTCAGCGATGTCGCCGAATACCGTCAGAATGTGGCCGCCCAGGCCGATGGCAAGAAGCTGATGGCGTTTTTCCCCGGCTGGGATCCGCGCACGTGGCAGGTTCGTCATCTGTTCATTGCCCTGGCGACGCTCTCCCCTGCCCCGGAAAGTCCGACGCAGACGACATACTTTTCAGTTTCGCCCTACAAGTTTGGTGACGCCAACGCGAAGTTTCGGGTGACGCCGGATCCCGACAATTGCCCGGCCTACACCCTTCCGGCGCAGAACCAGAAGCTGCCGAATTTTTTGCGTAATGCGCTGAATCAGCAATTGTCGACGGATCGGGTGCCCGCGTGCTTCGTCTTGCAGATCCAACGGCAGGATCCGGGCAAGTACATGCCGAACGAGGACACGAGTATCGAATGGAAGGAAAAGGATGCGACGTTCGAAACCGTGGCCCGGATCAAACTGCCCGCTCAGGACTTCGATACGCTGGCGCTGAACCTGCAATGCGACAACCAGTCGTTCAATCCGTGGTTCGGGCTTGAGGCTCATCGGCCGATTGGTGGCATCAACCGCTTGCGCAAAGCGGTGTACGAAGCGGTCAGCGATTACCGCCACAGCCGCAACGCCGAGCAATAAAGCCAAATCCCGGACAGCAAAAAGCCCGCATAAAGCGGGCTTTCTGTGTGGTGACCTGGCGTTCAGCGTTCCAGGTTACCGAATATGGCGCAGCGGACGGGACTCGAACCCGCGACCCCCGGCGTGACAGGCCGGTATTCTAACCGACTGAACTACCGCTGCGCGTAGCGTTGAAAGTAAGTGGTGGGTGATGACGGGATCGAACCGCCGACATTCTGCTTGTAAGGCAGACGCTCTCCCAGCTGAGCTAATCACCCGTTACCTTCGTTGCGGGGCGCATTGTGCCACAGATTTTCGTAAAGTGTTGATTTAATTGAATAATTTATCAAAAAAATCTGAAATCCGGTGAAACGACACGACCTGCAGGAACAACGTACAAACTTTGGGCAGAAAAAAACCCGCGTTAGCGGGCTTTTCCGTGGTGACCTGGCGTTCAGCATTCCAGGTTACCGAATATGGCGCAGCGGACGGGACTCGAACCCGCGACCCCCGGCGTGACAGGCCGGTATTCTAACCGACTGAACTACCGCTGCGCGTAACACTAAAGCGAATGGTGGGTGATGACGGGATCGAACCGCCGACATTCTGCTTGTAAGGCAGACGCTCTCCCAGCTGAGCTAATCACCCTTCACTTTCGGTGTGGCGCGCATTCTACGGAGCGACCCCACCTCTGGCAAGCACTTTTTTAAATAATTTTTGCAGCCCTTCCAAAGGCTTAGAGAAGGGTTGGCCTATGGCTTCGCTAAGAGAATAATGCCCCCCTTTGTATAAAGGAGAGACTCGCCCCATGTGGTTCAAAAACCTGCTTATCTATCGCCTGACCCAAGATCTGCCTTTTGATGCCGAGGCGTTGGAAACTGCACTGGCCACCAAACTGGCGCGTCCATGTGCAAGCCAGGAGTTGACCACCTACGGTTTCGTCGCGCCGTTCGGCAAAGGCGAAGATGCCCCCCTGGTGCACGTCAGCGGCGACTTCCTGCTGATCTCCGCCCGTAAAGAAGAACGCATCTTGCCGGGCAGCGTCGTGCGTGACGCCGTGAAGGAAAAGGTCGAAGAGATCGAAGCCGAACAAATGCGCAAGGTCTACAAAAAGGAACGCGACCAGATCAAGGATGAAATCATCCAGGCGTTCCTGCCGCGTGCCTTTATCCGTCGTTCGTCGACCTTCGCCGCCATTGCGCCGAAACAGGGCCTGATCCTGGTCAACTCGGCCAGCCCGAAACGTGCCGAAGACCTGCTGTCCACTTTGCGTGAAGTGATCGGCACACTGCCAGTACGTCCACTGACCGTTAAAATGTCGCCGACCGCGACCATGACTGAGTGGGTCACCACCCAGAAAGCCGCGGACGACTTCTTTGTGCTGGACGAGTGCGAACTGCGCGACACCCACGAAGACGGTGGCATCGTGCGTTGCAAGCGCCAGGACCTGACCAGCGAAGAAATCCAGCTGCACTTGAGCACCGGCAAAGTGGTGACTCAGCTGTCGCTGGCCTGGCAAGACAAGCTGTCTTTCGTCCTCGACGACAAGATGGTGGTCAAGCGCCTGAAGTTCGAAGACCTGCTGCAAGACCAGGCGGAACAGGACGGTGGCGAAGAAGCCCTCGGCCAGCTGGACGCCAGCTTCACCCTGATGATGCTGACCTTCGGCGACTTCCTGCCGGCACTGGTTGAAGCGTTGGGCGGTGAAGAGCTTCCGCAGGGGATCTAAACCGACGTGGTCTAAATGTGGGAGCGGGCTTGCTCGCGAAGGCGGTCTTACAGGCAACATAAATGTTGAATGTACCGGCCTCTTCGCGAGCAAGCCCGCTCCCACATTGGTTTTGTGGTGTTACTTAATAAAAAGGATCAGGCCATGCGCGCCCTTGCTGCATTGAGTCGTTTTGTCGGCAACACCTTCGCTTACTGGGTACTGATTTTCGCCGTCGTGGCGTTCCTGCAGCCGGCGTGGTTCATCGGCCTGAAAGGCGCGATCGTGCCGCTGTTGGGCCTGGTGATGTTCGGCATGGGCCTGACCCTCAAACTCGAAGACTTCGCCGAAGTCGCTCGCCATCCATGGCGCGTGGCATTGGGCGTGGTTGCACATTTCGTGATCATGCCCGGCGTGGCGTGGTTGCTCTGCCAGGCGTTTCACCTGCCGCCGGAAATCGCCGTCGGCGTGATTCTCGTCGGCTGCTGCCCAAGCGGCACCTCGTCGAACGTAATGACCTGGCTGGCGCGCGGTGACCTGGCGCTGTCGGTGGCCATCGCCGCTGTCACCACCCTCCTCGCTCCGTTGCTGACGCCGGCGCTGATCTGGCTGCTGGCTTCGGCGTGGCTGCCGGTGTCCTTCATGGAGCTGTTCTGGTCGATCCTGCAAGTCGTGCTGCTACCGATCGTGCTCGGCGTGGTGGCCCAACGCCTGCTGGGTGATCGAGTGCGCCATGCGGTGGAAGTGTTGCCGCTGATTTCGGTGGTGAGCATCGTGATCATCGTCACCGCCGTGGTGGCCGCCAGCCAGGCGAAGATCGCCGAGTCTGGCCTGCTGATCATGGCCGTGGTCATGCTGCACAACAGCTTCGGTTATTTGCTGGGTTACTTCACCGGGCGCCTGTTCAACTTGCCACTGGCCCAGCGCAAATCCCTGGCGCTGGAAGTCGGCATGCAGAACTCCGGTCTGGGCGCCGCGCTGGCCAGTGCGCACTTCTCGCCACTGGCGGCGGTGCCTAGCGCGTTATTCAGCGTCTGGCACAACATTTCCGGGGCGTTGCTCTCGACGTATTTCCGTCGGATGAGCGAGAAACAAGACCGGGAAACCGCGGCACAGCAAGCGTCCGAGTAATCCGCAAACTTGATCCCCGGATTAATGATGGGCACTCTATGGCGCAACGCGAGGACGACCTCGCGGCTCGATCGAGTCATTAATCTGGGGACGACCCCGTCAATCGATGGAGGTCTCTCATGTCCTGGATCATTCTGTTTTTCGCCGGCCTGTTCGAAGTCGGCTGGGCCGTTGGCCTGAAGTACACCGACGGTTTCAGCCGCCCTCTCCCGACCGCATTGACCGTTGCCGCCATGGCGATCAGCCTTGGTTTGCTGGGCCTTGCCATGAAGGAATTGCCGCTGGGCACGGCCTATGCGATCTGGACCGGTGTGGGTGCCGTGGGCACGGTGATCGCCGGGATCATTTTGTTTGGTGAATCCATGGCGCTGTTCCGGCTGGCCAGTGTGGCGTTGATTATTGCCGGGTTGATTGGGCTCAAAGTCAGCGCCTAGGCCACTGCCCCCTTCGCGAGCAAGCCCGCTCCCACACTTGATTGCATTCTTTCAGGAAGAACTCGATCAAGTGTGGGAGCGGGCTTGCTCGCGAAGAGGCCATCAAAGTCACCGCCTACCTGACTGTCCCGCGCAGCTCCCCCACCAACTGCTGCAACTTCAAAGGCTCCGCCGCCTCAACCGCCACCGCCGGCCCTGCCACCAACGTCACCCGCGACCACAACCGACGAAACAACCCCTTGCCCGGATCGCGGCTGAAAAAACTCCCCCACAACCCCTGCAAAGCCAGCGGAATCACCGGCACCGGCGTCTCTTCGAGAATGCGCACCAACCCGCCCTTGAACTCGCTCATATCCCCGTCAGCGGTCAACTTGCCTTCAGGGAAGATGCACACCAGCTCACCGTCCTTCAGATATTGAGCAATCCGTGTGAAGGCCTTTTCGTAAATCTGAATGTCTTCCTGGCGACCCGCGATCGGAATCGTCCCCGCCGTGCGAAAGATAAAGTTCAGCACCGGCAGGTTGTAGATTTTGTAATACATGACAAAGCGAATCGGCCGACGCACCGCGCCGCCAATCAGCAGCGCATCAACGAAGGACACGTGGTTGCAGACCAGCAACGCCGCGCCTTCATCCGGGATCAGATCGAGGTTGCGATGCTCCACGCGGTACATGGAATGGCTGAGCAGCCAGATCATGAAGCGCATGGTGAATTCAGGAACGATGCTGAAGATGTAGGCGTTGACGCCGATGTTCAGCAGCGACACCACCAGAAACAGCTGCGGGATCGACAGCTCGACCATGCTCAACAAAACGATCGAGACAATCGCCGACACCACCATAAACAATGCGTTGAGAATGTTGTTGGCGGCAATCACCCGCGCCCGTTCGTTCTCGGGGGTGCGCGACTGAATCAGCGCATACAGCGGCACAATGTAGAAACCACCGAAGATCCCCAGGCCGAGGATGTCGATCAGCACCAGCCAGGTGTGGCCAAACCCGAGGATTTCGATCCAGCCATGGCCATCAACGCTGTCTGGAATACCGCCCGAATGCCACCACAGCAGCAAGCCAAACACCGTCAGCCCAAAGGAACCGAACGGCACCAGGCCGATCTCGACTTTGCGTCCGGAGAGTTTTTCGCAAAGCATCGAACCGAAGGCAATACCCACCGAGAACACCGTCAGAATCAGCGTCACCACGGTCTCGTCGCCGTGCATCCATTCCTTGGCATAGGCCGGGATCTGCGTCAGATAAATCGCCCCGACAAACCAGAACCACGAGTTGCCGACGATGGAGCGCGACACCGCAGGCGTTTGCCCCAGGCCCAGTTTCAAGGTGGCCCAGGACTGGCTGAAGATGTTCCAGTTCAGGCGCATTTGCGGCGATGAGGCCGCCGCCCGGGGAATGCTGCGACTGGCCAGGTAGCCGAGCACCGCGATACCGATGATCGCGGTGGAAACGATGGGCGCGTAATGACTGGAGGACATCATGATCCCGGCGCCGATGGTGCCGGCGAGGATCGCCAGGAACGTGCCCATTTCCACCAGCCCGTTGCCGCCCACCAGCTCTTCTTCACGCAGGGCCTGGGGCAGGATCGAGTATTTCACTGGCCCGAAAAGCGCCGAGTGCGTGCCCATGGCAAACAGCGCCACCAGCATCAGCGACAGGTGATCGAACAGGAAACCGACCGCGCCGACCGCCATGATGGCGATTTCCCCGAGCTTGATCAGACGAATCAGCGCGTCCTTGGCGAACTTTTCCCCGAACTGGCCGGCCAGCGCCGAGAACAGAAAGAACGGCAGGATAAACAGCAGCGCGCACAGGTTGACCCAGATCGAACGGTCACCTTCGATAGTCAGCTTGTACAGAATGGCGAGGATCAGCGACTGCTTGAAAATGTTGTCGTTGAACGCCCCGAGGGACTGCGTAATAAAGAATGGCAGGAAGCGCCGGGTGCGAAGCAAGGTGAACTGTGAGGGGTGGCTCATCTTCCATGTGTCCCTGATGTTGGGTAGAGAGTGGCTTGGCGATTTGTTATTGGAATATCGAACGTCGATCCAGGCCACACATTACCTAAACTTTGCAGGTTATTTGTTTAATCCTGCAATGCACGGCGAGACAAACAACTCGCCGCGCCACGCGCCCTGCACCGTGCGTTTGGAGACGATCAGCCACATCACCGCCAGCATCGCCACCAGCACGCAGCCAAAGACACTGAAAAAAGCCAGGTTCAAAGTGCTGCCCAGTTTCAACGTCGTCAGAGAATAGACGCCCAGCGGGAAGGTGAAGCCCCACCAGCCCAGGTTGAACGGGATACCGTCGCGCAGGTAACGCACGGTGATCAGCACCGCCATCAGCATCCACCAGAAGCCGAAACCCCACAGCGTGATCCCGGCCACCAGGCCCAGCCCTTCAGCAATTTCACCGATACCCGGCAGACCGTTGGCCACAAAGATGGCCGGCGCGTCGGCGCCCAGCAACAACATACCCAAGGCCCCGGTGCCGATTGGCCCCAGCGCCAGCCAGCTGGAGGCGGCCATGTTTTCGTGAGGCAGTTTATGCAACGCCATGCGCAGTAACAGGATCGTCAGAATGCTGAACGCCACCGGCAGGGAAAAGGCCCACAGCACGTAGCTGGTCGTCAGCACCACCAGTTGCGAATGGGCATCGGCCAGGTGTGGTGCCAGAAGCCCCCCGCTGGCGGCCGCCACTTCCGCCGCGACCACCGGCAACAGCCAGACCGCTGTCATTTGGTCGATGCTGTGTTCCTGGCGGGTGAACATCATGTAGGGAATCAGCACGCCGCAGGCCAGGGACATGGCCACATCGAGCCACCACAGCACTTCGGCGACATGAATCACTCCATCGCCCCAGCGCGGCAGGCCGAACACCAGGAAGCCGTTGATGATGGTCGCCAACCCCATCGGGATGGTGCCGAAGAACATCGAGACCGTGGAATGGCCAAAAATCCTTCGCGCTTCATCAAAGAACAACACCCAACGTGCCGTGTAGGCGACGGTGAATAAAACAAACAGGCAGATATTGAGCAGCCAGAGACCTTCGGCCACTGCGTGCAGGCCGGGTATGGCGACGGGCAATTGCGCCAGGGCCAATGCCAGCACACCTGTGCCCATGGTCGCGGCGAACCAGTTGGGCGTGAATTGGCGAATGGCTTCAAGCGGGTGCTGCAAATGGCTGAGCGGTTTTAAACCGGGGGTGCTGCTGTTGGGGCATGTCATGGTGAATTCCTCTCCTCTTGTGAGGTGGAATTCATGGTAGATCCGAATCGAATATCTATATAACGGGTAATATCTCTAACTGTTATCTGTTTTGCAGATATAGCATCAAACGCTGCCTTCAGTTTCGATTACCAGGATCCTCGCCGCACCTAGCGGATGGGCGACGTGCTCGGTGCCGACCGACGCATAGAAAATATCGCCCACGTCCAGCAGCGTTTCCTTTTCGACGCCCTCCTCGCGGTAGCGCATTTGAACCTGGCCATCGAGCACCACGAATACTTCCTGCCCATCGTTGACGTGCCATTTGTACGGCTGATCGGTCCAGTGCAAACGGGTGGTGATGCCGTTCATGTTGGCGATATCCAGGGCGCCCCAGGCACGGTCAGCGGTGAAGGATTTGCTGCGAATGATCTTCATCGGGTGGTCCGTCGAAATGAGTGGCGGTGCCAAGGCTAGCGGTCATCGAACATTGGCGCCACAGACTTTGACAGGCTCCTGACGCATCAACGCGAGCAGAGCACTGACCGACAGGATAATCAGCACCGCGCCATAACCATCGGTCGTCGCCACCAGACCAAAGGCTCGCGTCAGGTTCCCTGCCAGCAACGACGGCAGACAGAACGCCAGATAACTGAGCACATAAAACGCCGACATCAACCCGGCCCGTTCGTGAGGCAAGGCCAGCGGCACGACACTGCGCAACGAACCCAAGAAACTGGCCCCGAAACCGCATCCGGCCACCAGCGTTCCGATGAAAAACAGCAGCAGGCTGGCGCTGTGGACCGCCAGTAAAATCAGCGCTACACCCACGGGCAGAATGCTTGCGCCGATCCGCAAGACTTTGTCAGCCGGGCGACTGCGCAAGGTGTAGATCATCAATGCGCCGGTGACGGTCAGCGCAGCCACTGTCGCGCCGCCAATCAGATTCGAGGTCGATCCGGTGGCCGTCCGTACAAGGGACGGCGCGAGGGAGGCAAAGAAGCCGCCGAGCGCCCACGCGGCGGTGTTCAGCGGCAGCACCAGCCACAACCCACGCCGAGCCTGGACCGGCACATGCAGGGTCGGAAACAGCGAAGCCAATGCCCCGCTTGTGGGCTGACGCTTTCCGGCAGACGCCAGACGTACAGCGCTTGCAACCCGAACAGTCCGAGCAACACCCAAAAGGTCAATTGCAGCGGCAACGGCGCAAACTCGGCCAACAAGCCGCAGCCCATGGCACCCACCGCCATGCCGAGCAGCGGCGCGACGCTATTGACCAGCGGACCTTGCTGGCGATCAGTGTCGAGCAGCGCGGCACCTAATACAGCCGTGGCCATTCCAGTAGCAAAGCCTTGAAGCACTCGGGCGCTGATCAACCAGGCGACGCTGTCGGCATTGATAAACAGCAGCATAGCCAGCATGTTCAGCACCACAGCGGTGAAAATCACCGGTTTTCGCCCCAGGTAATCCGACAGCGAACCGACGGTGAGCAACGCCGCGAGCAGGCTGATGGCGTAGACGCCGAAGATCAGGGTCAGGGTCGCTGCCGAGAATTGCAGGTGTTCCTGATACAAGTGGTACAGCGGCGTTGGCGCAGTGGAAGCGGCAAGAAAACTCAGTAAAGTAATCGGCAGAAACCACAGGCTGGAACGGTTTGATATCGAGCTGGACATGCGCACACTCCGCAAAAGCTAATTTATTGCGTTTGCGGAGTGTGCTACTGGCCAGCGCTTAAAGCAAATTCTTTGTGTTAAGGTCCGCCGTATGGCTATTAAAGAAGGTTTACGCCCCGGCGGTCGAAGCGCCCGGGTGCAAGAGTCGATTCATTCGGCTGTCCGCGATCTGCTTGAAGAGCAGGATCGCGCCACCGTGACCGTCCCGCAAATCGCTGCGCGCGCGGGGGTGACGCCGTCGACGATCTATCGGCGTTGGGGCGATTTGTCGGTGTTGCTGGCCGACGTCGCCCTCGCCCGCCTGCGCCCGGACAGCGAACCGGCCGTCACCGGCAGCTTGCGCGGTGATGTGCGGGCCTGGGCGGAGCAGTATCTGGACGAGATGAGCTCCGAGCCCGGCCGAAACATGCTGCGCGACGTGCAATGCAGCATCACACCGGTTTACTGCGTGACGATCATTGGCGGGCAGTTGCAGGCGATTCTGGATCGTTACCCGGATCAGCCGAAGCCGAGTGTCGATCGATTGATCAATTTGGTGGCCGCGCCGACGGTGTTTCGCATCCTGTTTTCGGCGGCACCGTTGGAGGTTGGGGAATTGCATCAGTTGATCGAGATTGCGTTGAGTCAGTGAGGCCGTCTTCGCGAGCAAGCCCGCTCCCACAGGGAATTTGTGAACGACGCAAATCCAATGTGGGAGCGGGCTTGCTCGCGAAGAGGCCAGCACAAACACTAAAAATCCAACTGACAAACACCCTGCGACACCCCACCACGCCACGACCTTGGTCGACACTGACTAACCCCGGCCATCGTGCGAGACTGTCTGACCGGGCGGGAGTCCCGGGTGTCTTTTGCCGGGAGTTCCCATGTCGCTGTCCAGCGGGCTGATCGCCGTCGTCGCCCTGGCCTATATGGCCATCATGTTCGCCATCGCCTTTTACGGCGACCGTCGCAGCACACCGTTGCCGCCGCGAGTGCGCGCGTGGGTGTACAGCCTGTCGCTGGCGGTCTATTGCACCAGCTGGACCTTCTTTGGCGCTGTCGGCCAGGCCGCCGAGCAGCTCTGGTCATTCCTGCCGATCTACCTCGGGCCGATCCTGTTGCTGGTCTGCGCGCCGTGGGTCCTGCAAAAAATGGTGATGATCAGCAAACAGGAGAACATCACCTCCATCGCCGACTTCATCGCCGCCCGCTACGGCAAATCCCAATCGCTGGCGGTGGTCGTGGCGCTGATCTGCCTGGTGGGTGTGTTGCCCTACATCGCGCTGCAACTCAAAGGCATCGTCCTCGGGGTGAACCTGCTGATCGGCGCCGGTGCCGACGCCATGGGCACTCGCGCGCAGGACACGGCGCTGATCGTGTCGCTGGTGTTGGCGCTGTTCACCATTGTCTTCGGTACGCGCAACCTCGATGCCACGGAACACCACCGCGGCATGGTGCTGGCGATTGCCTTCGAATCGCTGGTCAAGCTGTTCGCGTTTCTCGCGGTCGGTGCGTTCGTGACCTACGGCCTTTACGACGGCTTCGACGACCTGTTCAACCAGGCCATGCTCGCCCCGCGCCTGGAGGCGTACTGGAAGGAAACCATCAACTGGCCGTCGATGGTGGTGCAGACCGGTGTGGCGATGATGGCGATCATCTGCCTGCCCCGGCAGTTCCATGTGACGGTGGTGGAAAATATCGATCCTCAGGATTTGCGCTTGGCCAAATGGGTGTTCCCGGCTTACCTGGCATTGGCGGCGTTGTTCGTCGTACCGATCGCCCTCGCTGGTCAGATGCTGCTGCCCAGCTCGGTACTGCCGGACTCTTTCGTCATCAGCCTGCCGCTGGCCCAAGCCCACCCGGCCCTGGCGATGCTGGCCTTTATCGGTGGCGCCTCAGCGGCGACCGGCATGGTAATCGTCGCCAGCGTGGCGCTGTCGACCATGGTTTCCAACGACATGTTGCTGCCGTGGCTGCTGCGGCGGAACAACGCTGAGCGACCGTTCGAAGTGTTCCGCCAGTGGATGCTCTCGGTGCGCCGCGTCAGCATCGTGGTGATTCTGTTGCTGGCCTACGTCAGTTATCGCCTGCTCGGCTCGACCGCCAGCCTGGCGACCATCGGCCAGATCGCCTTCGCCGCCGTGACCCAACTGGCCCCGGCCATGCTCGGCGCGCTGTACTGGAAGCAGGCCAACCGCCGAGGGGTTTTCGCCGGCCTCGCCGCCGGGACATTCCTCTGGTTCTACACCCTGATTCTGCCAATCGCCGCCCACAGCCTCGGTTTGTCCCTGAGTAGCTTTCCAGGGCTGGCCTGGTTGCACAGCAACCCGCTGAACCTGCCGCTGACCCCGTTGACCCAAGGCGTGGTGCTGTCGCTGGCGGCCAACTTCACGCTGTTCGCCTGGGTATCCGTGCTGTCACGCACGCGAGTGTCGGAGCACTGGCAGGCCGGTCGTTTCATCGGCCAGGAAATCAGCGCACGCCCCAGTGCCCGCTCGATGTTGGCGGTGCAGATCAACGATTTGCTGCAACTGGCTGCACGCTTCGTCGGTGAAGAACGGGCGCGGCAGAGCTTCATCCGTTTTGCCTACCGCCAAGGCAAAGGCTTCAACCCGAACCAGAACGCTGACGGTGAATGGATCGCTCACACTGAACGTTTGCTGGCCGGTGTACTCGGCGCTTCTTCGACGCGCGCGGTGGTAAAAGCCGCCATCGAAGGTCGGGAAATGCAACTGGAGGATGTCGTCCGCATCGCCGATGAAGCCTCGGAGGTGCTGCAGTTCAACCGCGCCCTGTTGCAAGGCGCTATCGAAAACATCACCCAGGGCATCAGCGTGGTCGACCAGTCGCTGAAACTGGTGGCCTGGAACCGGCGCTATCTGGAGCTGTTCAATTACCCGGACGGGCTGATCAGGCTTGGCCGACCGATTGCCGACATCATTCGCTACAACGCTGAACGCGGGCTGTGCGGCCCCGGCGAGGCCGAAGTGCACGTCGCTCGCCGTTTGCACTGGATGCGCCAGGGCCGCGCCCACACCTCTGAACGACTGTTCCCCAACGGGCGTGTGATCGAGCTGATCGGCAACCCGATGCCCGGCGGCGGTTTCGTCATGAGTTTCACCGACATCACCGCGTTCCGCGAGGCCGAACAGGCCCTGACCGAAGCCAACGAAGGCCTGGAGCAACGCGTTACCGAGCGGACCCATGAACTGTCACAACTCAACGTGGCGCTGACCGAAGCCAAGGGCACCGCAGAATCGGCCAACCAGTCGAAAACCCGCTTTCTGGCAGCGGTCAGCCATGACCTGATGCAGCCGCTGAATGCCGCGCGCCTGTTCTCCGCCGCTCTTTCCCATCAAGAGGACGGTCTGTCCAGCGAGGCGCAGAAACTGGTGCATCACCTGGACAGCTCGCTGCGTTCTGCCGAGGACTTGATCAGCGATCTGCTGGACATTTCCCGCCTGGAAAACGGCAAGATCAACCCGGACCCCAAACCCTTCGCGCTCAACGAACTGTTTGATGCGCTCGGTGCCGAGTTCAAGGCACTGGCTCAGGAGCAAGGGCTGAAATTCCGGGTTCGGGGCAGCACGTTGCGGATCGACAGCGACATCAAACTGCTGCGACGGATTCTGCAGAACTTCCTGACCAACGCGTTCCGCTATGCCAAGGGGCCGGTGCTGCTTGGCGTCCGGCGGCGCAAGGGCGAGTTGTGCCTGGAGGTCTGGGACCGTGGGCCGGGGATTGCGGAAGACAAACTGCAGGTGATTTTCGAGGAGTTCAAACGCCTCGACAGCCACCAGACGCGCGCCGAGAAAGGCCTGGGTCTGGGACTGGCGATTGCCGACGGGCTGTGTCGCGTATTGGGTCACAGCTTGCGCGTACGGTCCTGGCCGGGGCGTGGCAGCGTGTTCAGTGTCAGCGTGCCGCTCGCGCGGGCTCAGACTGTCGCGCCGGCCAAGGTCAGTGAACTCAATGGCCATGTGTTGAGCGGCGCGCAGGTGCTGTGCATCGATAACGAAGACAGCATCCTGATCGGCATGAACAGCTTGCTGACACGCTGGGGTTGCCAGGTCTGGACCGCGCGCAACCGCGATGAATGCGCGGCGCTGCTGAAAGACGGTGTACGTCCACAGTTGGCGCTGGTGGATTACCACCTGGACCATGGCGAGACCGGGACCGAGTTGATGGCGTGGTTGCGCACTCAATTGGGAGAGCCGGTGCCGGGGGTGGTGATCAGTGCCGATGGCCGGCCCGAGACGGTGGCCCAGGTGCATGCGGCGGGCCTGGAGTACCTGGCCAAACCGGTGAAACCGGCGGCGTTGCGGGCGTTGTTGAGTCGGCATTTGCCGTTGTGATGGAGGGCTTGAGCTCTTTGGCGGCAGTGCTGACGCCTTCGCGAGCAAGCCCGCTCCCACAGGGAATCGGAGTTGTTGCACACATCGAGTGAGCAAGCCAAAAAACCTGTGGGAGCGGGCTTGCTCGCGAAGCTTTTGACCTATTCAGGCAACTCAGCCAATCCATCGACATCGGTCATCGCTCGCTCCAGTAGATCAGCCGGCAAGCTCTTGCTGGCGCGCGCACCCAGCAATTTCAACTGCTCACTGCGACTGACCAGGTTGCCGCGCCCTTCTGTCAGCTTGTTGCGCGCAGAGCTGTAGGCCTTGTCCAGTTGCTGCAAGCGATTGCCGACTTCATCCAGATCCTGGATGAACAACACGAACTTGTCGTACAGCCACCCGGCACGCTCGGCGATTTCCCGGGCGTTCTGACTCTGGCGCTCTTGCTTCCACAGGCTGTCGATGACCCGCAGGGTCGCCAGCAACGTAGTCGGGCTGACGATGACGATGTTGCGGTCGAAGGCTTCCTGGAACAGTGTCGGCTCAGCTTGCAAGGCAGCGGAAAACGCCGCTTCGATCGGCACGAACAGCAAGACGAAATCCAGGCTGTGCAAGCCGTCGAGTCGCTTGTAATCCTTGCCCGACAGGCCTTTGACGTGATTGCGCAGCGACAGGACGTGCTGCTTGATGGCGATCTGGCCGATGGCATCGTCTTCGGCCGCCACGTATTGCTGATAGGCCGTGAGGCTGACCTTGGAGTCGACCACGACCTGCTTGTCGCCCGGCAGATAAATGATCACGTCCGGCTGGAAGCGCTCACCGTCCGGGCCCTTGAGCGTGACTTGAGTCTGGTACTCGCGGCCCTTCTCCAGCCCGGCATGTTCAAGCACGCGCTCAAGAATCAGCTCACCCCAGTTGCCTTGGGTTTTCTGCCCTTTCAAGGCGCGGGTGAGGTTGGTGGCTTCGTCGCTCAGGCGCAGGTTCAGCTGCTGCAGGCGCTCCAGCTCCTTGGCCAGGGAAAACCGTTCGCGGGCTTCGGCCTGATAGCTTTCCTCAACGCGTTTTTCGAAAGACTGGATGCGTTCCTTCAAAGGATCGAGCAATTGGCCCAGGCGCTGCTGGCTGGTTTCGGCGAAACGCTGTTCACGCTCGTCGAAGATCTTGCCCGCCAGCTCGGCAAACTGAGCTCGCAGCTCGTCACGCGAGCCTTGCAGGTCGTTGAGGCGTTGTTGATGGCTGTCCTGCTGCTCACGCAGTTCGGCGGTGAGCGAGGCCGCCCGGGCGTCCAGGCGCCGCAGCTCGGCTTCTTTGCCGGCGCGCTCGATGTTCCAGGCGTGAGATGCATCGCGGGCGTCGTCGCGCTCGATTTGCAGCAGTTCGATTTCACGGCGCATGGCGGCCAACTCTGCTTGCTTGGCACCGTTGGCCTGGCTCAGATCACCGATTTCATCGCGGCAGGCTTCGAGCTGAGCGTTCAAACCGTCCTGCGCCAGTTGCGACATGGCCAGACGCTCTTCCAGCAAGGCCACCTCGGCCTGCCCCGTGCTCGCCCGGCGCTGGATCTGCCAGGCGAGTACCAGCAATGGCAATGCAGCGCCCGCCAGACCAAGCAAAATGCTGGTCAAGTCCATAGCCATAGCGACTCCTGCCGATGAGATAAAGCTTGAAGGGTAACCAAGGCGTCAGAACTTGGACAGCTCAGTCTTCGACCAGGCCCAGTTCCTGTAGGGCGCGCCGATCCCCTGCTCGCGCGGCTTGGCGCAGCAGGTCCTGGCCAATGCGGCGATCGCGGGCATTGCCGCATTCGCGGCACATCAGCTGGCCAAGACGACTTTGCGCGGCCACGACACCTTCACGGGCAGGCTGCTTGAGCAAACGCCCGGCGAAGTGTTTGACGTTGGTGTTTTCACCCAGGCGCGGGCTATCGAGCAACCACTCAGCCACTCGCATCGAAAAGCGTTTGGGAGGGGTAACACCGGGAGGTGTGGAGGTCGCAGAAACTGATACGGAGCGAAACTTCATAAAGCACTGTGGGGCAGATCGGAAGGCGCGCCACTCTACTCTTTTTTTCTTACAGGTAAAGCCTAAAAAAACCCGGCACGCCCGTCCTAGAGCAAGCGCTCGGGACAATCCACAGAAGCTGTGGATAACTCAGTGGACAACCGCCCTTGAACTCTCGCAAAGCCCTGTGGAATGGGGCTCGCAGTCAAACTGACGATTTTTTCACCAGTAAAAAAAAGCGATGTTTTTCATTGACTTAAATTTTCAATACAGGCACCCACTGTGATCGATTCGCGGATGACAGTACGGTTACAGTCTGCGCAACTTATGTGCACAAGTACCTTCGCGGCAGTTATATCGATGCGCTTTTTCGGAGCGTTTTGCAGACCGTTTCTGGGGATAACCTTGGCAAACCCTTGTCCCAGGCTTGTGCCGGACAGATGACCAGTGGTCGGAAATCGGCCCAATGCGGAGCGAGATTGCGGGGCTCTGCAATTATTTTGCTTTCACGCTTCCCTTCGCCCACTCGATCCGTTAGTATCCGCGGCGTTAGTACCAAGCTGAAAGTCAATTCTGGTCGAACAAATCCTCCCGGTCAGCCTTCCCAACGGAAGCCTCTACCGAACAAGCGGGATCGACCACCTCGATGGTTTCCAGGTAAACCTTGCGCCAACACAGCCTTTGAATCGAAAGCAAAGGGTGTTGCGAAGCTCACTTACTCTGACCGAACCAGCCTGCAAATTGATCAGGATCTTCACCCCGGGCCCAGAACCTTTGCCCTTGATGTGTTGCCTGCCCTCCTAAGTACCTACCTGCCAGCCCAAGCGCGCCAATTATCAGCGCTTCAAACTGGCTGCTTTGTTCCAGTCGGGTTCTTCGTTCGACCAATGGTGGTCGTCGTCACTGGAACGTTTTAATTTTGCACGGCTCTTATCCGTGTCGCTTGTAGGAACACCCATTTAATGACTACTCAAATCCACACCCAGGATGCCATCCGCACCCTAACCAACGCTTTTGCACCAATGAATTGCCTGATCATGGCTGCTCGCAAAGGCTGCTTCAGCTTCACTCTGGTCAACGAACACGGCATCGCTCGTCACAGCGAACGCCTCTACCCCGATCAATACTCCAGCGCAGAACCGCTGCAGGCCGTGATCGAGCGTACCCGTCAGGCACTGGTTGCCTGATACGCCAGAAAGACTGCAAACCTCAAAAGCCCTGCTCAAAAAGCGGGGCTTTTTATTGCCTGTTATTTCCCCTCAGGCAGCCTGCGGCTAAGCACTAACCGATATAACGGTTATAACTCGAAGCCGGAAATATTTTAAAAACAGTCCTTTACAGCGCGAATATGACACTACACTTCAACTCAAGCGGCTTGTTCCGCTTCCGGCGAGCCTGATTCGATTCACCAGCTGCCAACGCTCCCTTCAGGTATCGCCGACCACTTCATGTTCCGAGGGCTTTATGGGTATCGCTGCCAGCGAACTGTGCCGTTATGTGATCCGCCCGACTTTGATTTACCTAGGGCGCCATAGCGCAACTGCCGAATCCTTGCTGCTGGGCATCGCCGCCAGTCAGTCAGCCCTTGGTTCCGCCCTGCATGACCGCCGTGGGCACGGCCTGTACCGAATTGCCGAACCCCGCCACCAGGCTCTCTGGGATCATTACCTGGCCCTGGACCCGGAGCGCGCAAGTCTCGTGCGCGGCTTGGCAAGCCAGCATGCCTTTCTCAGCGGACCGCACCTGGAATTGACCGTCAACCTGCGTTACGCCACTGCCATCGCCTGGCTGCTGGTGGAAGAACAGAACACTCCCCTCCCCGCCGCAGATGACTTGTTGGGAATGGCCCGAATCTGGCGCCAGACTTTTCAGCCTCAAGGTCGCCTTCGCGACTTCACCTACGCTTGGCAAACCTGTGTTTCACCAATGAATCAGGTCGCCTGCTGACCCACCGGTTTCCAAAGATCCTGTAACGGGTCGCGAATCTGGTTGGATTGTCCTACAAAACCGCTCTAACTCAAGCGATACAGCCTATAGCGCTGGGACGAAAATGTTGGTAATTTTCGCCCCGGTGATCACCAGGAGTTCTAATAATGAAAAAAGTAATGCTCAAAACCACCATTAGCCTCGCCGTTGCCATGGCATCCACCCAGATTTTCGCAAGTGGCTTTGCCCTCAACGAACAAAGCATCAGCGGGATGGGAACAGGTTTTGCCGGGCGATCTTCTTCTGCCGACGACGCATCCACCATTGCTGGTAACCCTGCCGGCATGTCCCGCCTCAAGCGCGAACAAGTGACCGGCGGTATTGCATTCATCGACGCGCACACTGACATCAGTGACGCCAGCTCCAGTCCGAATGGCGGTACCAACAAAGGTGACATGGTCCCTTTCATGGGCGTGCCGATGGGCTACTACGTCAAGCCAATCGATGACCACTGGGCAGTCGGTTTCGGCGTCTACGCTCCATTCGGCCTGGTGACCGACTACGAGAAAGGCTTTGCCGGCCGTTACTTCGGCAGCAAGAGCGAAGTCAAGATCGTGACCCTGCAACCGACTGTCAGCTACGCCTTCAACGACAAGGTCTCCATCGGTTTCGGCCCGACCATCAACCGCGTCGACGGCACCCTGGAATCGAACCTGTCGATCACCCAGGCCGCGCCGGACGGCAAGGTCAAGATCGAAGGTGACGACACTGCGCTGGGCTACAACATCGGCGTGCTGGTCCAAGCCACCGACAGCACTCGCGTCGGCCTGACCTACCACTCGAAAGTGAAGTACAAGCTCGAGGGCAACACCAAGGTCGACTACAACGTCCTCGCTGCCGTGGGTCAGAACCCAAGCCAGAAGTACGATGCCTCGCTGGACCTGACCACGCCTGAATCGGTGGACTTCTCGGTCACTCACCAGCTGGACGACAAGTGGACCCTCTACGCAGGCAGCACCTGGACTCGCTGGAGCCGCCTGAAAGAAATCACCGTTGACAACAAAGGTGTTCCGGCGATCCTGAACGGCCAGTTCGGCACCATCACCGAAGAACAGAACTGGCACGACACCTGGGCTCACGCCATCGGCGCGTCCTACCAGTTGAACAAGCAATGGGTATTGCGTACCGGTCTGTCCGTCGACCAGGCGCCGACCAACAACACCGACCGTTCCCCACGCATTCCGACTGGCGATCGCAAGATTTTCAGCCTGGGCGCTGGCTGGAGCCCGACTGACGACCTGACCATCGACGTCGCGTACTCGTACCTGCGTGAAGAGTCGGTCAAAGTTGACAACAGCAACAACCGTGGCCAGAACTACAACGCCAAGTATGAAAACTATGCGAACGGTTTCGGTGTAGGCGCGACCTACCGCTTCTGATGATTCACGGCGAGCCTGAAACACTCGCCGCCTGAATCAAAAAAGCCCCGCTCTCTTGTACAGAGGCGGGGCTTTTTAGTGGGCGTCAATCAGGGTTGCGAGGCCAGGGCTTTTTCCACCGCCTCGATGAACTCGGGATCGTCGGGCTTGGTCAGGCTGGAGAAATTGGCAATCACCTTGCCCTTGCGATCGACCACGTATTTATAAAAATTCCACTTCGGTGCGCTGGTTTGCTTGGCGAGGACCTTGAACAGGTGAGTCGCGTCGTCACCGCGGACTTTCTGCGGCTCGGTCATGGTGAAGGTCACGCCATAGTTCACGTAACAGACCTTGGCAGTCTCGGCGCCGTCCTTGGACTCCTGCTTGAAGTCATTGGACGGAACGCCGATCACCTCAAGGCCCTGATCCTTGTAACGCTGATTCAGCGCCTCAAGGCTTTTGAACTGCGGGGCGAAACCACAGAAGCTTGCGGTATTGACCACCACCAGCGGTTTACCCTCAAACCGCTGGCACAGGTCGATGGATTCCTTGGCGCGCAGCTTGGGCAACGAACCCTGCAACAACTCCGGGCACTCGGCCGCTTGTGCCAATCCGGTAAACGCCACCAGCAACGCGGGGACTGCAATCCAGCGCATCAGCATGTCGGTTTATCCTTGATCAATGGTCACAAAC
The DNA here is from genome assembly GCF_003151075.1 of Pseudomonas sp. 31-12. Lineage (NCBI taxonomy): Bacteria > Pseudomonadati > Pseudomonadota > Gammaproteobacteria > Pseudomonadales > Pseudomonadaceae > Pseudomonas > Pseudomonas sp. 31-12. The sequence goes on along the minus strand of NZ_CP029482.1, from coordinate 2,103,129 downwards.
GAAGTTACTCGCCCTCGCCTGTTCCTAGCAAGCACCCATGCCCAACTGCATCAGCGCCAGCCCGCCTTGATGCCAGCCCCACCAGGCCAGCGCCAGCAGCAAGGCGCCGACAGCGGCGACCGCTATTCGCGGCCAGAGACTGTTCATATCGCACTCAACCGGGTTTGCAGGCGCGCTACCGGCTGCTCACGCACCGGCCAGTTCAGGGCGGCGGCCAACAGGCTCAAGAGGATTGCCACTTGCCAGATCAAGTCATAGCTCCCGGTCCGGTCATACACCACCCCGCCCAACCAGCCGCCGAGGAACGAGCCGAGCTGGTGGAAGAGAAAAACAATCCCACCGAGCATGGACAGGTTTCGCACACCGAACAAGGTCGCCACCGTGCCGTTGGTCAATGGCACGGTCGACAGCCACAGGAAGCCCATCGCCATGCCGAACAGGTACGCGGTGGTCGTGGTGACCGGTGCCCACAGGAACAGCGTAATCACCACCGCCCGCAGCAGATACAAACCGGTGAGCAAACGCGGCTTGGACATGCGCCCGCCAAGCCATCCTGCGGTGTACGTGCCGAAGATATTGAACAGCCCGATCAGCGCCAGCACCGTGGTACCCACCGTGGCGGGAAGGTGTTGATCCACCAGATACGCCGGCAAGTGCACGCCGATGAACACCACCTGGAAACCGCAGACAAAAAAGCCGAACGCCAACAGCCAGAAACCCGAATGGGAACAGGCTTCATGCAGCGCTTCGGAAAGGGTCTGTTCATGGCCGAGCACAGGCAGCGGTTTGTCCTTGAGCATGCTTACCAATGGAATGATCAGCGCCACCAGCAGGCCCAACACCAGCAATGCCGCGGACCAGCCCAGCCAGCCGATCAACCCCAGCGTACCGGGCAACATGGCGAACTGACCAAACGAACCGGCGGCGCTGGCGATACCCATGCCCATGCTGCGTTTCTCCGGCGGCACGGCGCGACCGACCACGCCGAGGATCACCGAGAACGACGTGCCCGATAGGCCGATGCCGATCAACAGGCCCGCACTCAGGGACAAAGTTACCGCCGAGTCGGACAAGCCCATGAACACCAGGCCCAAGGCGTACAGCACACCACCGACCAGCACCACTTTCGCCGCGCCAAAGCGGTCGGCCAGCGCGCCGGTGAACGGCTGCGCCAGGCCCCAGATCAGGTTCTGCAAGGCGATGGCAAACGCAAACGTCTCCCGCCCCCAACCGAACTCGGCACTCATCGGCGCCAGAAACAGCCCGAAGCCATGACGCACGCCCAAAGACAATGCCAGGATCAGCGCACTCCCCACCAACACCCAACCGCATGTACGCCACATCGAGGTCATTCTTATTCTCCGGTAGCGGGTATATACCCGCTTATGATCGGAAAAACCGGCGTCACGCCAGTTCGTCCAGCAGTCGCAACAAGGTTTCGCGTTTTTCGGCACCCAGACGGTCGATCAACCGCTGCTGTGCCGCTTCCCACGCCGGCAAGGCCGCTGTCAGGCGATCAGCACCCGCCTGGGTCAGGCGGACGATGCGGTTACGCATGTCCTCGCCCTCGACCAGCGCCACCAGCCCCTCACCTTCCAGCACCCGAAGATTGCGCCCCAGGGTGCTACGGTCCAGGCCCATGGCTTCGGCCAGGGTGGAAATACTCGGTTCATTCAGACGCTGCAGATTGCACAGCAAAGAATACTGGGCGACGTTGATTCCGAAGCCATCGAGAGCGCCGTCATAATGCCTGCTGACGCCACGGGCGGCGCGTCGCAGGTTGGTGCATAAACATTGAGAGTCGAGCATGGTGCGTGTATATACCCGCGAGTGTGTTAAATCAAGTTACAGATAGGTTCAGTCAGAAAATGGGAGTGTCTGGCAGACCGCCTTCGCGAGCAAGCCCGCTCCCACATGGGATCTTCAGTGGACATGGAATTTGTACTCAACGACGATCAAAGGGTGGGAGCTGGCTTGCTCGCGAGGAGGCCAGCACACCCACCACACAAACATCAGACCAACGCCAAACCCACCAACACCACCATCTCCAGCAACTCCAGCATCGCCCCGGCCGTATCGCCCGTCGTCCCGCCCAATCGCCGCAGCATCACCTGCCGCAACCAAACGAACATCCCGCCCGCCAGAACAAGCGCCCAGACACCGCTGAACCCTGCGATCAGCACGCACGCCAACGCACTGACCGCCAACACTTGCTTACCCGCCGAGCGCGGCAAATGATCGGCCAGCGCCTGCCCCAACCCGCCGGCACGCACATACGGCGTGGTCAGAAACAACCCCAGCATCGCGCTACGACCCATCAGCGGAACGATGATCAGCAAAACAGTGTCCTGCTGCTCGATCAACGCCAGCAACGCGGCGAATTTGAGCAGCAACACCAGCACCAGCGTTACCACCGCAATTGGCCCGCTGCGTGGGTCTTTCATGATCGTCAGCGTGCGCTCGCGGTCGCCGAAACCACCGAGCCACGCGTCGGCGCTATCGGCCAGGCCGTCCAGGTGCAACGCGCCGCTGAGTAGCACCCAAACCGTCAGCAACAGCGCCGCGTGAAGCAACAACGGCGTGCCCAGTAACAGCCAGTTCAGCGCCCATAAAATGACGCCGAACAGCAGCCCGACCAGCGGATAAAACAACAGCGAACGTCCGAGTTCCTGAGGCGCCGGCATGCCGGGCAGACGAATCGGCAAACTGCTGAGAAATTGCAGGGCGATCCAGAAGGGCAACATGTTCAGATCGTTTCCTTGAGAATGGCGCCTGACTCGACGCTCAACGAAAACAGCGAGCCATGCCCGACCTCGACATTCAGCAACTGCTCTCGCGGCAAACCCCGAGCCTGCGCCAGCAACAAACGCATGACGCCGCCATGGCTGATCAGCAAAACCCGCTCGCCCGCATACGCCACGTGCAGACGCTCAACCGCCGTCAGCACCCGCGTCGAAAAATCTCCGACCGGCTCACCCAAGAGCGGCGTGAAGGAATAGGGGTCGGCCCAGAACAGCCCCAACCCTTGGGCGTCTGTTTCCATCAACGCCGCCGCGCTCTGCCCTTCCCAGGCACCAAAGTGCAGTTCTTGCAGATCTTTGTCGAGGTGCACGGGCAGTCCCAGCTGCGCACCGAGTTCATCAGCAAACCGCGCACAACGTTGCAACGGCGAACTGATCAACCGATCCCATGGCCCTTTCTCGACCACCGCTGCGCGCATCTGCTCCCAGCCCTTGGCGGTCAGCGCATCGTCGAGGCTGCCGCGCAGACCGCCGCCGAGTTCGGTTTCACCATGACGCAGAAGATCCAGACGCAACGTCATGCCGGGCGGTCCGCCACTGCCGCTTCGGCGAAGGTTGCCATCTGCCCGTGAAGATCGCAGGCCAAACGCAGTAACGGCACAGCCAACGCAGCACCACTGCCCTCGCCCAGACGCAGGCCGAGATCCAGCAACGGCTCGGCGTTCAGTGTTTCCAGCACATGACGATGACCCGGCTCGGCGCCGCGATGGCCGAACAACAGCCATTCACGGCATTGCGGGTTCAAGCGCACTGCCACCAACGCGGCGACGCTGCAGATAAAGCCGTCCACCAGCACCGCAACACCCTCTTGGGCGCACGCCAGATACGCGCCAACCAGCGCCGCAATCTCAAACCCACCGAGGTTGAACAGCGTCTGCAACGCATCGCCGCGCTGAGCGCCATGCAATGCCAAGGCACGTTCGATGACCCGGGCTTTGTGGCTGACGCCCGCCGCGTCCAGACCCGTACCCGGCCCAGCCAGATGCACCACCGGGCAATCGAGCAAGGCACAGGCCAGCGCGCTGGCCGCCGTGGTGTTGCCGATGCCCATCTCGCCGCCGATAAACAGCTGCGCACCGGCGGCGACCGCACGCTGCACGCTGTCGCGACCGGCCTGCAAAGCGAGTTCACCCTGGGCCTGCGTCATGGCCGGGCCTTCGACGAAATTGGCGGTGCCCGCGCCGATGTTGAGATGACGCACACCCGGCAGGTTCAACGACGGCGTGACCGTGCCGAGGTCGACCACTTCCAGGGATGCCCCGAGCCGGCGAGCCAGCACGCTGATCGCCGCGCCGCCGCTGACAAAGTTATGCAGCATCTGCCCGGTGACTTCCTGAGGGAACGCCGACACGCCCTCCGCCACCACGCCATGATCACCGGCAAAAATGGTAATCCATAGCTGATCGAGACTCGGTTTGACCTGCCCCTGCAGCCCCGCCAACTGCACGGCCACCGCTTCGAGTCGACCGAGGGAACCGGCGGGTTTGGTCAGTTGCTGTTGACGTGCCTGCGCCAGTTCGACGGTTTGCGAATCGACCGGCTTGCACGGGTTCAGCCACCAGGATTGAGTCATAACGCAGTTCCTTTCAAAGTCAGGGGCAGGCCGGCGACGGTCAGGACGACTCGTTGGCAGCGCTCGGCCAGGGCTTGATGCAGCCAACCGGCTTCATCGACATAGCGGCGAGTCAATTCGCCCAGCGGCACGACACCCATTCCGGTCTCGTTGCTGACAAAAATGATTTCACCCGGCAACGAGGCCAGGCAGTCCAGCAGGGCTTCGCGTTCAGCGTTGAGACGTTCGGCGTCGTCGAGCATCAGCAGATTGGTCAGCCACAGGGTCAGGCAATCCACCAGCAGGCAACGCTCGGCGCGGGCGCTTTCGCGCAGCACTCGGGCGAGTTCCAGAGGCTCTTCGATCAACGCCCATTCGGCCGGGCGACGGGCGCGGTGGTGGGCGACGCGTTCGTTCATTTCCCCGTCCAGTGGTTGGCTGGTGGCGATGTAGGTGACCTGAAGCTGGCTGTCTGTCGCGAGTTTTTCAGCCAGACGACTTTTGCCGGAGCGGGCGCCGCCGAGGATCAGTTGCAGCATGGTCATTTACCTGTTAATTGGCGGCGTGGCGACTTCAGTCATCGCGAGCAGGCTCGCTCCCACAGGGGATTTGTGTACGACATATATCCAATGTGGGAGCGAGCCTGCTCGCGATGAGGCACTCAAAACCACCTCAAATCCCACAGAGTTCACGCAGCAATCGGGTATCCAAATGCTTCTCCACCAGATCCGCCAACCGCTCGATATCCCGCTCGCGCAACCCGTGGTAATCCACATCTTGCACATCCTGCAAACCCGCCCAGCGCAGCAGCGCACTGCAGGCTGCGGGTGACTCAAACAGGCCATGCAAGTAGGTACCAAAAATCTGCCCGTCAGCACTTTGCGCACCATCAAAACGACCATCGTCCAGCTGCACCGCGGCGTTTTTCAGTGCCGGCCCAGTGGTGACGCCGGCATGGATTTCGTAGCCGCTGACTTCAGCATTTTCCAGCGCCAGACGACCGCGCACATTGCGCAATTGCTTCTCTTCTTCGAGCTGCGTTTCGAACGCCAGTAAACCCAGGCCGGTACTGGAACCCGGCGCACCTTCGAGGCCCAGCGGGTCGTGCACCTGCTCACCGAGCATTTGCAGACCGCCGCAGATCCCCAGCACTTTGCCGCCATAACGCAGATGACGACTGATGGCCGTGTCCCAGCCACTGGCCCGCAAATACGCAAGGTCACTGCGCACGCTTTTCGAGCCGGGAAGAATGATCAGGTCGGCCGCAGGAATCGCCTGGCCGGGGCCGATGAATTGCAGGTCCACTTGCGGATGCAGGCGCAGCGGATCGAAGTCGGTGTGGTTACTGATGCGCGGCAGCACCGGTACGACTACTTTCAGCACGCGCTCAGCCTTGTCGGTCTGGCGCTGATCGATGCCGTCCTCGGCCTCCAGGTGCAGATCCATCACATACGGCAGCACGCCGATCACCGGTTTGCCGGTGCGTGCTTCCAGCCAGTCGAGACCAGGTTGCAGCAAGGCGATGTCGCCACGAAAACGGTTGATGATGAAGCCTTTGACCCGCGCCTGTTCGGTCGGCGACAGCAGTTCCAGCGTGCCCACCAGATGCGCAAAAACCCCGCCACGATTGATGTCGGCAATTAACACCACCGGGCAATCCACCGCTTCGGCAAAGCCCATGTTGGCGATGTCGCCAGCACGCAGATTGATCTCGGCCGGCGAACCCGCACCTTCGACCATCACCACCGGATACGCCGCGCTCAATCGCCCATGGGAGGCCAGCACCGCTTGCATGGCGATGGTTTTGTAGTCGTGATAGGCGACCGCGTTCATCGTCGTCACCGCGCGACCATGGATGATCACTTGGGCGCCGGTGTCGCTGTTGGGTTTGAGCAGCACCGGGTTCATGTCGGTGTGCGGTTCAAGGTTGGCCGCCTGGGCCTGCACCGCTTGCGCGCGACCGATCTCGCCACCGTCGGCGGTCACGGCACTGTTGAGCGCCATGTTTTGCGGCTTGAACGGCACGACGCGCACACCCTGACGCGTGACCCAGCGACACAGCGCCGTCACCAGGGTGCTTTTACCGGCGTCGGAGGTGGTGCCTTGCACCATTAACGTGGACATTGTGTTTTCTTGGCGAAGGCCTGAAGTGCTTGTTCGAGACGCAGCCAATCGGCCTCCTCGGCAGGCAAGCCGAAACGCACGCTGCTGTTGTGGGTGAACAGCCGCAGCAAAATGCCGCGCCGCGCCATGAACTCGTGAAGCGCTTCAGCATGCTCGGTGATCAGCCATTGAAACAACGCGCAGCCACCCTGCGCCTGCAAACCATACTGCCCGAGCAAAAATGCCAGACGCTCGCTGGCCGCTTCGCTGCGCACCCGCTGCCTTGCATGGCCTTCAGTGTCCAGCAAACAGGCTTGGCCCAACACGCGTGTCGGCCCGCTGACCGCCCACGGCCCCACCTGCTCGGCGAGCAATTTGAGCAGCTTGCGCTCAGCCAGCACAAAGCCCAGCCGCACACCGGCCAGGCCAAAGAACTTGCCGAAGGAACGCAGCACAATCAAGCCGACCAGATGAGCAAACGGCGCCAGACTCAGCGTCGGTGTGTTGTCCATGAACGCTTCGTCCACCACCAGCCAGCCACCGCGCGACGCCAGCCGGGCATGCCAGTCGAGCAGACGGCTCGGAGTCAGGCTCAAGCCCGTCGGGTTGTTGGGGTTGACCACCACCAGCACGTCGAGGCTGTCAATATAGAAGTCGACTTCCTGCTCCAGCACTTCGCGCACGATGTAGCCGTTACGCCGCCAGGCTTGCGCGTGCTCGGCGTAACACGGCGACAGCACGCCGACCTTGCCGGCCCGACGCAAACGCGGCAACAACTGAATGGCCATTTGCGAGCCGGCAACCGGCAGCACCTGGGCGGCGCCGTAATAATCGCAGGCCGCCTGCTCCAGACCGTCATCGGTTTCCGGCAAGCGCGCCCAGGCCCGCAGTGGAATCTGCGGAACCGGAAATGGCCACGGCGCGAGCCCGCTCGACAGGTCCAGCCAATCGGCTTCGGCAATGCCGTATTCGAGCGCCGCCTTGCGCAACCGGCCACCGTGCTCAAGCATAGAATTCAGCTCCCACGCAGAGAATCAGCAGCCATAACCATACCCCGCGCTGGACCAATTGCCAGCCACGGTCGATGGAGTCGGCATCCGCCGGCATGCCTTCGCCCAGTTGCGGACGCTGATGCAGTTCACCGTGATAGATCGCCGCCCCGCCCAACTCGACGCCGAGCGCACCAGCACCGGCCGCCATCACCGGCCCGGCGTTCGGGCTGTCCCAGGTCGGGCCCTGGGTGCGCCAGCATTTCAACGCCAGTCGGGTTTTGCCCAGCAGTGCGTAGGTCAACGCCACCAAGCGCGCAGGAATGTAGTTGAGGACGTCGTCGATCTTCGCCGCCGCCCAGCCGAAACGCTCGAAGCGTTCGTTGCGATAACCCCACATCGCATCAAGGGTGTTGCTCAAGCGATAGAGCACCACGCCAGGCGCGCCGGCCACGGCAAACCAGAACAGCGCGGCGAACACCGCATCGCTGCCGTTCTCCAGGACTGATTCGGTGGCAGCGCGGGCGACTTCGGTTTTGTCCAGTTCGCTGGTCTGACGGCTGACCAGATAGCCCACGCGTATGCGCGCCTCAATCAGATCATCACTGCGCAGAGCCTTGGCCACCGGCTCGACGTGTTCACCGAGGCTGCGCATGCCGAGGGCGCAATAGAGCGCAAGGATCTCGACGATCCAGCCGACATAAGGCGCCCAGGAAAACGCCGTGGCCAGCAAGGTCAGCGGCAACACGGCAATCACCCAAGCGGTGACGCCGTGACTGCGCCAGCCACGCCCCTCACCATTGAAACGTTGCTCGATGCGGTCGGCAAAACGGCCGAACGCCACCAGCGGATGCCAGCGTTTGGGTTCACCCAGCAGCGCGTCCAGCGCAACCGCGGCGACACTCAATAACGCCACACTCATTGACTCACTCCCCAATAATTTTCATACAGCAACTCACTGAGCGGACGCGGCTGCGCCCACCCTTCGAGTACCAGCATCGGCGCCGGATAGAATTCCTTGACCGGACCGAGACAAAGAACCGCCAACGGCTTGGCCCCGGCGGGCAAACCCAGCAAGTCCGCCAGCGCTTGCGGCTCGAACAGCGACACCCAGCCCATGCCCAGGCCTTCCGCGCGAGAGGCCAGCCAAAGGTTCTGGATCGCGCAGGACAACGAGGCCATGTCCATTTCCGGCAAGGTGCGACGCCCGAAGATGTGGCGCTCGCGATCGTCCATCAGCGCGGCGACCAACACCTCGGCACAGTCGTTGATGCCTTCGACCTTGAGCTTCATGAATTCGTCGGTGCGCTCGCCGAGCGCTTCGGCGGTACGGATGCGTTCTTCTTCCACCAGTTGCTGGATCTTGCCGCGCAGTGTCCGGTCGCTGATGCGGATGAACCGCCAGGGCTGCATCAGGCCGACGCTCGGCGCCTGGTGGGCGGCTTCGAGCAGGCGTCGCAGTAACTCGGGCTCGACCGTGCCACCGCTGAAATGACGCATGTCACGGCGTTCAGCAATTGCCCGATAAACCGCTTCGCGTTCGGCCTCGGAGAAGGCGTTGTCGCTCATGGCCTCTTCGCGGGCAAGCCCGCTCCCACAGGGTTTTGGTCAGGCGCAAATAGCGCTGCAACCGCCGATGGATTGGACGGAAAATAATAGTGCACATAAGAGGCGGTCATCCGCCCCTCACGATAAACCGCCTCAGCCCCACGCCCGCCATTGGGGCTCAGCCCGCGGGCAATCGGCTCAAGCTCGGTGCTGGTCAGCGAATGGTGATAGGTGTGCCCGCGCAGCGAACCTTCCGGCAACTCAACCGCTTGCAACGCCAGCGCAGCAAGACGCTTTTGCATCACCGCATCACCTTTGAGCAAGCCGACCAGTTCGGCGCGAGTGCCTTCGACATCGGTCAAGGAGTCGAGCAGGTACAACATCCCGCCACACTCGGCCAACAACGGTTTGCCGGCAGCATGATGGGCGCGGATCGCATCGAGCATCGAGGTGTTTTGTGACAGCGCCACATGGTGCAGTTCCGGATAACCACCCGGCAGATAAAGGCTGTCCGCCTCCGGCAAATCAGCATCGCGGATCGGCGAGAAGAACGACAATTCAGCGCCCATGGCCCGCAGCAAATCCAGGCTCGCGCCGTAGGTGAAAGCGAATGCTTCATCACGGGCCACGGCGATTCGGATGCCTTTAAGCAAAGGCTTGGCGGCGATCACATCGGGCCCGGCGAATTCCACGGCGGGCGGCAGCGCCACATCGCAACTGCTGGCCAGCGACTCAGCCGCCGAATCGAGGCGCAGGTCGAGATCGTTCAACTCACTGGCCTGGACCAAACCAAGGTGACGGCTCGGCAATTCGATCCCGGTTTCCCGCGACAACGCGCCGTACCAGCGCAAACCTTCAGTCAGGCTGCCTTCGAGCAATTGCGCATGACGTAGCGTGCCCACACGGTTGGCCAACACACCGGCAAACGGCAAGTCCGGCTGATACTTCGCCAAACCCAGCGCCAGCGCTCCAAAGGTCTGCGCCATGGCCGTGCCATCGATCACGCCGAGCACCGGCACACCGAAGTGCCGCGCCAGGTCAGCGCTGGACGGCGTACCGTCGAACAGCCCCATGACGCCTTCGATAAGGATCAGGTCGGCTTCACCGGCGGCTTCCCACAACAGTCGACGACTTTCCTGCTCGCCGACCATCCACATGTCCAGCTGATACACCGGCGCACCGCTGGCGCGCTCGAGAATCATCGGGTCGAGAAAGTCCGGCCCGCATTTGAACACGCGGACCTTGCGTCCCTGATTGCGATGCAAACGGGCCAGCGCGGCGGTGACGGTGGTCTTGCCCTGACCGGAAGCCGGCGCGGCGATCAGTACCGCCGGGCAATGACGATGGCTATTCATAAAGCGCAGCTCACAACTCGACGCCTTTTTGCGCTTTGATCCCGGCCTGGAACGCGTGCTTGATCACACCCATTTCGGTGACCGTGTCGGCCAGTTCGATCATTTCCGGCTTGGCGCCGCGACCGGTGACCACCACGTGTTGCATCGGCGGACGTGCCTGCAAATCACTGAGTACCTGATCCAGATCGAGGTAGCCGTGCTTCAGGGCAATGTTCAACTCATCCAGCACCACCAGACCGATCGACGGGTCACGCAACAGTTCCTGGGACACCGCCCACGCGGCCTCGGCGGCGGCGATGTCGCGCTGACGGTCCTGGGTTTCCCAGGTGAAGCCCTCGCCCATCACATGAAAACGCACCTGCTCCGGGAAGCGCCGGAAGAACAGTTCTTCGCCAGTGCTGTTGCGGCCCTTGATGAACTGCACCACGCCGCACTGCATGCCGTGGCCCATGGAGCGGGCGAGCATGCCGAAGGCCGAGCTGCTTTTGCCTTTGCCGTTGCCGGTCAGCACCAGCAGCAGGCCGCACTCGTTCGGCGAGTTGGCGATGCGTTCGTCGATCACGGCTTTTTTGCGCTGCATGCGCGCAAGGTGGCGTTCGTCACGATCAGGGGAATCAGTCATGGGGGAGCTCTCCGTTGAGGCTGGATAACGGCGGGCAGGCACAAGAATAGACGGCAAGAAGCCTGGCATCGCCCACCGTGATGCCGTTGGATGAATCAGGCCGGTCTCCGGGCTCATGAGCAGCATTCGCCGGACTGCGCGCCTTCCCATGTCGACAGTCGACACAGTGGCTCAAGGCGCAGTCTTCACTCATTTACCGTTGCGGGGGCAGCGCCGGGATCGTGACGTTTCGTCGCGTGAAGATAGTCACTCACCGGCTTCCCTGTTTCACTCTGTCGGCGTCGCCACAGAGCACCTGAAACAAGCGCGAAGGTTAGAGGGTTGGGGGTGGAGCGTCAATTGAAGACAAAGCCCGGGCGAGCGATATACTGCCGCCGGTCAATTTACTGACACCCCAACTTGCACCACACTGCCAGCAGTGATATCAAAGAGCCACAACCCAACAACAAAATTACAAGGGTGAGCACATGCAAGGCATGATCATCAGCAATCCGAAGCTGGAATTCCTGCGACCGGTGCTGGAACGCTGGTTTGACTGTATTGACCGCTACAATGCAGTGCGCGGCGATAACGACACGCCTTATTGGTACGACGAAAAAGCCAACCTTGGCTTACTCTCCGCCGCGGCCTGGATGGCGGAAATGGTCACGCTGCAACAAACGCCGACCCGTAAACAGAACGAAGAAGGCGAACGCAACAGTCGCGCCGATCTGTTTATCGCCACCGCCGAAGAACGCGCCTACCTGCAGGCCACGCAACGCTGGCCGAAGGTCAATAGCCTGAACCTGACCCAGGCATTGCAGGACATCACCAGCGACGCCAAACGCATCAGCTACGCCAGCGACCTGAAACTCGGCTGCCTGTTCGTTGCGCCACAAAAGGCCCAGCAGAGCGCGACGCCGGAAGAACTCCAGGACATGGTCGACGACCTGCAAAAGGAACACAGCTGCGCCGTGGCCTGGTATTTCCCGTACGCCTATCGCAAGTTGCGTAACGAAGCCGGCAACTATCACCCTGGCATCGCCGTCCTGCTCAAGGAAGCCCGCGGCTGACCGGTTGAACCATCGCGCGTCTAAGCTTCTCTATGATTAAGTCAATGCATTCATAGGGAAGTCCAGCATGCGCAAGCCCCAGCTCGTTCTTGTCATCGCGCTCGCCGGAGGGCTCGCCGCTTGTGGTGAAACCTCCAGCCTGCAAGTCTCCGACGGCACCGGCCCGTCACCCAAGTTGCCCGAACCGAACAAGACCCTGATCCCGACGGTGAATATCGCCCCGGCGATCGGCTGGCCGGAAGGTGCGAAACCCACCGCCGCAGCCGGCACTCAGGTGGTGGCATTTGCCGAGGGGCTCGATCACCCGCGCTGGCTCTACGTGCTGCCCAACGGCGATGTGCTGGTGGCTGAAACCAACGCGCCACCGAAACCCGATGACGGCAAAGGCATTCGCGGCTGGGTCATGGGCAAAGTCATGGGCCGCGCCGGTGCCGGCGTTCCCAGCCCGAACCGCATCACGCTGCTGCGGGACAAGGACCACGACGGCATCGCCGAAACCCGCACGGTGTTCCTGGAAAACCTCAATTCGCCTTTCGGCATGACGCTCGTCGGCAACGACCTGTACGTCGCCGACACCGATCGCTTGCTGCGTTTTCACTATGAAAATGGCGACACCGCGATCAAGTCGCAACCAATCAAGGTAGTCGATCTGCCAGGCGGCACGCTGAATCATCACTGGACCAAAAACGTCATCGCCAGCAAGGATGGGAGCAAGCTGTACGTCACGGTCGGCTCCAACAGCAACGTTGGCGAAAATGGTCTGGATCAGGAGGAAGGTCGGGCGGCGATCTGGGAAGTGGATCGCGCCACCGGCAACCACCGGATCTTCGCCTCGGGGATTCGCAATCCAAACGGCCTTGCGTGGGAACCGCAGACCGGCGCGCTGTGGACGGCGGTCAATGAGCGCGACGAAATCGGCAGCGATCTGGTGCCGGACTACATCACATCAGTGAAGGACGGTGGGTTCTACGGCTGGCCCTTCAGCTATTACGGCCAGCACGTCGACATTCGCGTCGAGCCGCAAAACCCGGACCTGGTGGCCAAGGCCATTGCCCCGGACTACGCGGTGGGCCCGCATACCGCGTCGCTGGGCCTGTCGTTTGCCGAGGGCAACACACTTCCAGCGCAGTTCAAGGAAGGCGCCTTCATCGGCCAGCACGGGTCATGGAACCGCAAACCGCACAGTGGTTATAAAGTGATTTTCGTCCCGTTCAGCGCAGGCAAGCCGACCGGGCAACCGGTGGATGTGCTGACTGGTTTCCTCAATAAGGATGAGAAGGCTATGGGCCGGCCGGTGGGCGTGGTGATTGATCAGCAGGGAGGTTTGCTGGTGGCCGATGATGTCGGGAACAAGGTGTGGCGGGTTTCGACCGCTAAATAGGTCTCAACTGCCAACATCTAACCAATATGAGAGCGGGCTTGCTCGCGAAGACGGCATTACATTCAACATCAATGTCGACTGTTATGACGTCTTCGCGAGCAAGCCCGCTCCCACATTAGATCGGTTCAGCGCCTACCTTTTGCGGCACAGCGTTAAACCATCCCCCAACGGCAACAACGACAGATCCACCCGCGTGTCATCCTTCAAGGCGCGATTGAGCGCCTGGATGGCGCGGGTATCTGCACTCTCGGGACTCTGCTCAAGCACCCGCCCGCTCCACAGCGTGTTATCGAACACTGCTAGCCCGCCAACGCGCAGTAAACGCAGCGCATGCTCCAGATAGCCCGGATAGTTAGCTTTATCGGCATCGATGAAGATCAGATCGAATTGCCCCGGCTGATTCAGCTGAGCCAAGGTTGCCAGCGCAGGCGCCAGGCGCAGATCAATACGATGGGCGAGCCCCGCCTCCTGCCAGTAACGGCGTGCGATAGCGTTGTAGTCGCCGGGGATATCACAGCAGATCAGCGAACCGTCCTCCGATAACGCTGCAGCCATGCACAAGGCGCTGTAACCGGTGAACGTGCCGACTTCCAGCAAGCGCTTCGCGCCGATGAGCTTGACCAGTAACGCGAGGAACTGCCCCTGCTCCGGTGCCACCTGCCAGCGCGCCATCGGCAGCGCCTGGGTTTCGTCGCGCAAGCGCTTGAGCAGCGGCGTTTCCCTCAGGGAAACGTCGAGCAGGTATTGGTACAGGGAATCGTCGAGATTGAGCGTGCGAGCGGTCATGACAACCTCTTCGGACAGAATGCTACGGGTTGCGCGCCAAGTGCTCAGGCTGCAGAACGCGCTTGGCGCTCAGATACGCTTTCTGCCAGTAAGCCTTGGACAGGCTGTCGAGCTTGACCGTGCCGCCAGTGGCCGGCGCATGAACGAAGCGGCCTTCGCCGACGTAGATCCCGGCATGACTGACCTGGGAGCCGCCATTGGTGGCAAAGAAGATCAAGTCACCGGTCTGCAGCCCTTCCTTGCCGACGCTGGCCGCCTGCATGCTGATCATTTCGCGGGTGGTACGCGGCAGGGAAATACCGGTGACATCACGGTAGACGTAACCGATCAGGCCGCTGCAATCGAAGCCCGAATCCGGCGTATTGCCACCCCAACGATACGGCGTGCCCACCAGGCCAAGCGCGCGGAACAGCACGTCTTCTGCCTCGGGGGAAAAGGGTTGCGGGTTACCGAAAACAATGGGGGCGCGAACCACCGGCGCGGGCGGCGGTGTGCGACTGGCGCAGGCGCTGAGCAGGGCTGCGAAGAGCATGATGGTGAGGCGGGCCGACATCGTCATAAGCAGAACATCCTGATCTGGCTGCGGCTTTTCCTGCCGCAAAGGCAGAAAAGAAAACCGCCTGCGCAGGACGCAGGCGGTTTGCCATCAATAATAGATCTGGATTCTAGCGGCTATCGGCCAAACTTCAAGTAAGACTTTAAGTTCGCCTTACAAACTATCCGCCTACTTCGTTGCGAATAGACTTTTTGTCGCCACTGACGTGGCGACAAGCCGACGACTTACTTGCGTGCAGTGACCACGGTCGGGGCCATCGCGAGAGCGCGCTTGGCTTCGATGAAGGTCTTGCTCCAGTAGCTGTCGCCCAGGCTATCGACCCGGACACCACCGCTTTTGCGGCTGCTGGAGTGGATGAACTGGTTGTCGCCCAGGTAAATCCCGGCGTGACTGACACGACCGCGACGACCATTGGTGGCGAAGAACAGCAGATCGCCCGGCTTCAGCGCGCTGCGAGCCACCAGCGGAGCGTCCACGTTGATCATTTCGCGTGTGGAGCGCGGCAGGTTCATGCCGGCTTCTTCACGAAACAGATAACCGATGAAACCGCTGCAATCGAAGCCAGCCTCGGAGGTGCCGCCGAAACGGTAACGGGTACCGATCAGGGACATGCCACGTTCGAGGATGCTGTCGGCCAGAACCGGAAGCTGGTACGACTTGCCGTCGGCGAAGTTTGCCAGTTCTTTATCGGTGGCCACGCCGTCCTGGTAAAGATCTTCCTGGAAAAGAACGGAAGAGGACTGGGCTGTAACTGAATTCTTGACCTGCTGTTGTTGCTCTTGCTGAGGCACTGGAGAGTGGGCAGCGCAACCGAACAACAGGGTGACGAGTGCGAGAGGCACGAGGGGTGCGAAGCGCTTTAGCATGGGCACGACCGTGGCTGATAGTGGGTAAAGAAGCCGCGACTATGCCCGCTATCATCCTCATTTGCAAATTCAATCGAACTTTATGTGACTTCCCGGTTCCGGGTTTACATCTAAGCGCTTAAGCCCGTTCTAAACGCCTGCGCTGCCTGCAACCTGTAGGAAAGCGGATTTTCTGGCGCCTGAAATATGCCAAAGCCCGCGCCAGGCTTGGGTTTTATCAGACTTTTCTTACCAGCCCAGCGTTTCTTTAAGGAAGGGAATCGTCAGCTTGCGCTGAGCTTGAAGAGAGGCCTGATCGAGTCGCTCAAGCAATTCGAAAAGCGCGCTCATGCTGCGGGTACCGCGAGTCAAAATGAAATGCCCGACTTCATCGGTCAGGTGCAGGCCGCGACGGGAAGCACGCAGCTGCAACGCGCGCAATTTGTCTTCGTCGGAGAGCGGACGCATCTGGAAGATCAGGGCCAGGGTCAGGCGCGATTTCAAATCGGCGAGTTTCACCGGCAGTTCGCGTGGCGAGGTCGATGCCGCAATCAGCAGACGCCGGCCGCTGTCGCGCAGACGGTTGAACAGATGGAACAGCGCCTCTTCCCAATCCGCCCGGCCGGCGACCGCCTGCAAATCATCGAGGCAGACCAGTTCGTATTGTTCGAGGTTGTCGAGAATCGAGATGCCGCGATCCAGCAGCTCGGCCAACGGCAGATAAACCGCTGGCTCTCCCAGTTGCTCAAAGCGCAGGCAGGCCGCCTGCAACAAGTGCGTACGCCCTACCCCGTCCTTGCCCCAGAGATAAATCAGGCTTTCGGTCCAGCCGGCGTCGGCTTCGCATAGCCGCTCGACATAGCCGAGTGCAGCGGCATTGGCGCCTGGGTAGTAATTGATAAAGGTAGCGTCATCACGCAGACGCACACCTAGGGGCAGCTGAATCGGTTTCATGCTGACTGAACAGTTCCAAAGGAACCGTTAGTGGCCTCTGTGTAAAGTTTGCGAAGTTTATACCCGTGGGGCGGGTCGCACAATGCGACAGACCACAAGCAAAATCAAAGGTTTGCGTTAACGCCCTGGTTTCATGGCAGTTTCTTTGGCGGCGCATGTGACAGCAGCGCGAGGGATTCGGGTCAACCTGGCAATGAACCAGGCTGCCCGCGATGCTTGATCAGGCCCTCTTAAATCTCGGGTTCATCAACACCGCTGTACATATCAGAATCTTTATACAAATCATGCACATGGCGCACCAGCACCATGATCACCGCCGCCACCGGCAGCGCCAGTAGCACGCCGGTAAATCCGAACAGCTCGCCCCCTGCCAGAATCGCGAAGATCACCGCCACCGGGTGTAGACCGATCTTGTCCCCCACCAACAATGGCGTCAGCACCATGCCTTCCAGCGCCTGCCCCACCATGAACACCGCGACGATACCGAACATGGGATACAGATCGCCACCGAACTGAAACAGACCGGCAATCAAGGCCGCGCCGATCCCGATGACAAACCCCATGTACGGCACAATCGCCGCCAGACCGGCGATCAAACCGATCAACAGCCCCAGCTCCAGTCCTACCAACATCAGACCGGCCGCGTAGATCACGCCCAACGCCACCATCACCAGCAACTGCCCGCGCACGAATGCACCCAGCACTTCATGGCATTCACCTGCCAGGGTCACAACACGCTCTTCGCGATCACGGGGCAGCAGGCTGCGGATCTTGGCCATCATCAGGTCCCAGTCCCGCAGCAAATAGAAGACCACCACCGGGATCAGCACCAGATTCGCCAGCAAGCCAATCAATGCGAGGCCGGAGGCCGTTGCCTGACTCAGCACAACACCGACAATGTCAGTGGTTTGGCCCATGTGCTCACTGATCGCAGCCTTGAGCTTGTCGAACTTCCAGAAATTATCCGACAGTCCAAATTTCGATTGCGCCCACGGCAGTGCGGTGTGCTGCAACCAATCGAGCATCTGCGGCGTCAGTTCGTACAAGCGAAACAACTGCTTGGCGAGCATCGGCACCAACACCAACAGCAGTGTCGTGAAGATCAAGGTAAACAGCGCAAACACCGCCACCACGCCCCAGGTCCGTGACAGACCGGCCCTCTCCAGCCGATCCACCAGCGGATCGAACAGATAGGCCAGCAGCAACGCGACCAGAAAAGGCGTCAGGATCGGATGCAACAACCAGACAAACACGCAGAGCAGAACCACCCCACCCAACCAGAACCAACGCCGCGTATCGGCCATGTACCACTCCATCTGCATCTATATAAAGAAAGAAAACCTTACCAACGGAATCTCAACTGCGGCACCGGTGCCGGGGTTGGCGCAACCACAGGCGCCGAACCATCGGCCACCGGCTGAACAGGCGCTGCCGGAGCTGGCGCCTCACCGGCCGGAACCTCCTGCAACTTCGCCAGGGACAGCTGCGAGCGTAACTGCTCGGCACTGCCATTGACCCGATAGAGAATGCGATCGCCGTCGACCGTTTGCAGGCGCGCCCCAAAAGGCTCCAGCAAACGACCAAGGGCGGCGTAGCGTTCCAGGTTCATGCCCTGCACTTCCAGCAATTGTTCCCCCGAAGCCCCCGGCTTGACGACAAACCGCGGCGCCAGACGCTGACTCACCGCCAGCATCACCGCATCGGCCACCGCGGCCTGGTCCGCCCCCTGTACGCTGCCCGCTTCCTTCTTGTCGCCCAGCCACAAATTCCACTTGGCCTGCCACTGGCCACCCTCTTCCCGGGCATGCACCGCGAGCAAGGCGTCAGCGTTGTAACGGTCCGAGGCACTGCGCAGCGGCGTGGCATCCGCCCCTTCAAGATTCGGCGCCGTAGCGACCAGTTGCTCACTCAGGTCCGCCAGCGGCAGACGCAACGGCAGGCCACGGTGTTGTGCCGCGCGACGCAACGGCGCGGCGCTGGCCTGGCCATCCCCCACCAGGCTGGAACCCTCGGCGGAATCGTTCAGCCACCAACTCAGGATCGAAGGCCGATTCGCCCCCCACAAAGACAACCCTGCGCGGCGTAAGGCCTGTTCGGTACTGGCCGGGTCGAAATCGACTTTCAGCACTTCCGGCGGGCCGGCGTCAAAACCGTATTGACTGATGATCTGTTGCGGGTCTTTGCGCAGTGCCGCCAACCCCGGGCTTTGCGCAGCCTTCGGGTCGCCGGTCAGGCGCAGCACCAGCGTGTCCAGCGCGCGCTGGGTCGCCTGATCGCGCTCCTCGGCCGACTGACTGCTGACAGGCTCGCGCACTTGATACAGGCCTTTGACGGTTTCGGCATGACTCGCCAGGCTGACCAGTGACAAACAGCCTGCGAATAAAAATCTGGAAAAAAAACGCATGGAAGATTCCTGACGACGAGAGCGGCTGGAACAGACCGCATGAAGATGATCGAGCAAGGCTGTGACCACGCCCCTGCGCAAAACATTCACCACGATCTGACTAAGTTTTCGCACTGTCATAACGATAGACGGTTAATCGCGATACCTTATACAGCCATCACGGCTGCGACCAACATGGGCAATAACGGTTTTTTTCAGCCGATATGCCCCTGCCGTCGGCGTGAGGATGGCCGCTGCCCCTCAAGCCTGATAAAATCGCGCGCCTTCGCAGACCGGCAACAGCCGGGCACCCTGAAATTCGCGGACGGCACTCGCCTTCGTCTGTTTCGGCGGTCCCACTGGACTCGGTCGTTACCCCTGAATCCCCCCTAAAGGCCTGGATCATGAGCAAGCAACCCTCCCTGAGCTACAAGGACGCCGGTGTAGACATCGACGCCGGTGAAGCATTGGTCGAACGCATCAAGAGCGTCGCCAAGCGCACTGCGCGCCCGGAAGTCATGGGCGGCCTGGGCGGTTTCGGCGCCCTCTGCGAAATCCCGGCCGGCTACAAGCAGCCCGTACTGGTTTCCGGCACCGACGGCGTGGGCACCAAGCTGCGCCTGGCACTGAACCTGAACAAGCACGACAGCATCGGCATCGACCTGGTGGCCATGTGCGTGAACGACCTGGTGGTCTGCGGCGCCGAGCCGCTGTTCTTCCTCGATTACTACGCCACGGGCAAACTGAACGTCGAAACCGCGACCCAGGTCGTGACCGGTATCGGCGCTGGTTGTGAATTGTCCGGCTGCTCCCTGGTCGGCGGCGAAACCGCTGAAATGCCTGGCATGTACGAAGGCGAAGACTACGACCTGGCCGGCTTCTGCGTCGGCGTCGTGGAAAAATCCGAAATCATCGAC
This sequence comes from Pseudomonas sp. 31-12, assembly GCF_003151075.1. Classification (NCBI taxonomy): domain Bacteria; kingdom Pseudomonadati; phylum Pseudomonadota; class Gammaproteobacteria; order Pseudomonadales; family Pseudomonadaceae; genus Pseudomonas; species Pseudomonas sp. 31-12. Next base: position 2,083,285 of record NZ_CP029482.1, on the reverse strand, counting down.
GGTTCGAAAGTCGCTGCCGGCGATGCCCTGCTCGCCCTGCCGTCTTCCGGCCCGCACTCCAACGGCTACTCGCTGATCCGCAAGATCATCGAAGTGTCCGGTGCCGACATCGAAAACATCCAGCTCGACGGCAAACCGCTGACCGACCTGCTGATGGCCCCGACCCGCATCTACGTGAAGCCGTTGCTCAAGCTGATCAAGGACACCGGCGCCGTCAAAGCCATGGCCCACATCACCGGTGGCGGCCTGCTGGACAACATCCCGCGCGTTCTGCCAAAAGGCGCACAAGCCGTGGTTGACGTCGCGAGCTGGACCCGCCCTGCGGTGTTCGACTGGCTGCAAGAAAAAGGCAACGTCGACGAAAACGAAATGCACCGCGTGCTGAACTGCGGCGTCGGCATGGTCATCTGCGTTGGCCAGGAGCACGTCGAGACTGCGCTGAACGTCCTGCGTGAAGCCGGCGAGCAGCCTTGGGTCATCGGTCAGATCGCCACCGCTGCCGAAGGCGCAGCCCAGGTTGAACTGAAGAACCTCAAGGCTCATTGATGTCCCAGACCTGTGATGTGGTGGTGCTGTTGTCCGGCACCGGCAGTAACTTGCAGGCCTTGATCGACAGCACGCGGACCGGCAACAACCCGGTCCGCATCGCTGCGGTGATTTCCAACCGCGCCGACGCTTACGGCCTGCAACGCGCCAGGGACGCGGGTATTGACACCCGCTCCCTGGATCACAAGGCTTTCGAAGGCCGCGAAGCCTTCGATGCCGCGCTGATCGAACTGATCGACGCTTTCAACCCCAAACTCGTGGTACTGGCCGGTTTCATGCGCATTCTCAGCGCCGACTTCGTGCGCCATTACGCGGGTCGTCTGCTGAACATTCATCCCTCGCTGCTGCCCAAATACAAAGGGTTACACACTCATCAGCGCGCGCTGGAAGCCGGCGACACGGAACACGGCTGCTCCGTGCACTTCGTCACCGAGGAACTCGATGGCGGACCACTGGTCGTACAGGCAGTAATACCGGTAGAGTTGCACGATTCGCCGCAGAGTCTGGCGCAGCGGGTCCACACTCAGGAACACCTGATCTACCCGATGGCCGTACGCTGGTTTGCCGAGGGTCGTTTATCGCTCGGCGAGCAAGGTGCTTTACTGGATGGACAGTTACTCGCGGCCAGCGGCCACTTGATTCGAAACTAGGAGATTTTATGCGTCGCGCCCTGCTCTTCGCTTGCGCTCTGCTCGCACTGCCTTTTGCGCAGGCTGCAGAACTTCAACCGTTCTCCGCCAGCTACACCGCCGACTGGAAACAGCTGCCCATGAGCGGCACGGCCGAACGCAGCCTGACCAAGGAAGCCAACGGTGTCTGGAAGCTCAGCTTCAAGGCTTCGATGATGATCGCCAGCCTGACCGAAGAAAGCACCCTGACCGTGGACAAGGACACCCTGCTGCCACAGTCCTACCACTTCGAACGCGGCGGTCTGGGTAAAGCCAAGAAAGCCGACCTGGACTTCGACTGGACCAACAAAATGGTCACCGGCACCGATCGCGGTGACGCGGTCAAGATCCCGCTCAATCGCGGCATGGTCGACAAATCCACCTATCAGCTGGCCTTGCAACACGACGTGGCCGCCGGCAAGAAAAGCATGAGCTATCAGGTTGTTGATGATGGCGAAGTCGATACCTATGACTTCCGTGTGCTGGGTTCGGAAAAAGTCGACACCAAGGCTGGCCAGATCGATGCGATCAAGGTCGAGCGCGTGCGCGACCCGACACAAAGCAAGCGCATCACCGTCCTGTGGTTCGCCAAGGATTGGGATTACTTGCTGGTCCGCCTGCAACAGGTCGAAACCGACGGCAAGGAGTACAACATCATGCTCCTCGACGGTAAGGTCAACGGCAAGACCGTCAAAGGCAGCTGATCCGGTTCGACACAAGAATCCGGAATCCGACAAGGATTCCGGATTTTTTTATGCCTGCTGAAAGCTAAATTCGCGCCAGCGCCTGGGCCAGATCACCGCGCAGGTCTTCGACATCCTCGACACCCACGGACAAACGCACCAGCGCATCGCCAATGCCGAGTTGCGCGCGCGTGTCTGCCGGGATGGTGGCGTGGGTCATGATCGCTGGGTGCTCAATCAGGCTTTCCACCCCACCCAGGCTCTCGGCCAGGGCGAAAATCTGCACACTTTCAAGGAAGCGCCTGGCGCCGGCCAGGTCGCTGTTCAGATCGAGGGATATCATCCCGCCGAATCCACGCATTTGCTGCCGGGCCAGTTCATGCTGCGGGTGCGACGGCAGGCCCGGATAGTAGACGCGCGCCACCTGCGGCTGACGCTCCAGCCATTGCGCCAGCTCCAGCGCGTTGCTGCAATGGCGCTCCATGCGCAACGCCAGGGTCTTCACCCCACGCAGGGTGAGGAACGCGTCAAACGGCCCGGCGATAGCGCCCACCGCGTTCTGCAAGAAGCCCAGGCGCTCGGCTAGTTCAGCGTTCTGCCCGACCACCGCGATACCGCCGATCACGTCTGAGTGGCCGTTCAGGTACTTGGTCGTCGAGTGCACCACGATATCGAAACCCAGCTCCAGCGGGCGCTGTATCCACGGGCTGGCAAAGGTGTTGTCGGCCACGCAGAGGATGCCGCGCTCGCGGCAGATGCGCGCAATGGCGGCGAGATCAGAGAGGCGCAGCAAAGGATTGCTCGGCGTCTCGACACAGACCATCCGCGTGTCGTCCTGCAACGCCGCTTCGAAGGCCGACAGGTCGGTCAGGTCGACGTAGCTGAACCGATGCCCGGCGCTGCGCTGACGCACCTTGTCGAACAGTCGGAATGTTCCGCCGTACAGGTCGTTGCCGGAGACGATGTGCGCGTTGGCGTCGAGCAGCTCCAGTACGGTGGAAATCGCCGCCAGTCCGGAGGCGAAGGCGAACGCCCGGGTCCCGCCCTCGAGGTCTGCCACGCAACGTTCCAGCGCGAAACGCGTCGGGTTATGAGAGCGCCCATAGTCGAGGCCCTTGTGTACGCCGGGGCTCTGCTGCAAGTACGTGGAGTTGGCATAAATCGGCGGCATCAGCGCCCCGGTGGAAGGATCCGGCGTCTGTCCGGCATGGATCACACGGGTGCCGAAGGCACGTGACGCGCCGGATTCATCGTGCTGACTCATGAAAGGGATCTCCGTAAGTGATTGAGCATGTCGACTCGCGTAATCAAGCCATGGAAGCCCGAGGCATCGGCGATGATCGCCACCAGCCCGCGATCGAGCTCCGCCTGCAGTTCGGCCAGACTGGCGTCCGCCGGCAGGGTTTGCAACTTGTCGGTCATCGCACTGGCCACGGGCATGCGCAAGTGCGAAGCGTCTTGGTGCACACCCAGCAGAATGTCGGACTCGTCTATCACACCGATCAGCCGCTTACCGTCCGCCAGCACCGGCAGTTGTGAGACATCCGCCAGGCGCATGCGCTGGAAGGCCGTGAGCAGTGTGTCGTCGGGGCCGACGCTGATCACGCGGCCATCCTCGAAGCGCCGCGCGATCAGGTCGCGCAGATCGCCGTAGCGCTTGTATTGCAGCAGGCCCTGATCGTTCATCCACTGGTCGTTGTAGACCTTCGACAGGTAGCGGGTGCCGGTGTCGCAGACGAAGCTGACCACGCGCTTCGGCTCGGTTTGCTCACGGCAGTAACGCAGGGCCGCCGCCAACAATGTGCCGGTCGAGGAGCCGCCGAGAATGCCTTCGGCGCGCAGCAACTGGCGGGCATGATCGAAGCTCTCCTCGTCGCTGATCGAATAGGCATGGCGCACGCTTGAGAGGTCTGCAATCGACGGAATGAAATCCTCACCGATGCCCTCCACCGCCCAGGACCCGGCCTTGCCGAGAATGCCACTGCGACTGTACTCGGCCATCACCGAGCCGACCGGGTCGGCCAGCACCATTTCCAGGTTAGGCTGCACGCGCTGGAAGAAGCGCGTCAGCCCGGTCAGCGTGCCGGCCGAACCGACACCGACGACGATGGCGTCCAGATCATGCTGGGTCTGCGCCCAGATTTCCGGCGCGGTGCTGCACTCGTGGGCCAGCGGGTTGGCCGGGTTGTTGAATTGATCGGCGAAGAACGCGTCGGGAATTTCCTGCGCCAGCCGCGCCGCCACGTCCTGATAGTAATCGGGATGGCCCTTGCCGACGTCGGAACGGGTGATGTGCACCTCGGCGCCCATGGCCTTGAGGTGCAAGACCTTCTCGGTGGACATTTTGTCCGGCACCACCAGCACCACTCGATAACCTTTGGCACGGCCGACCAGGGCCAGGCCGAGGCCGGTATTGCCGGCGGTGGCCTCAACGATGGTGCCGCCGGGTTGCAGACGGCCATCGCGTTCGGCGGCGTCGATCATCGCCAGGCCGATGCGATCCTTGATCGAACCGCCGGGGTTCTGCGATTCGAGTTTGAGAAACAGTGTGCACGGGCCGGTATCGAAGCGGCTGACGCGCACCAGCGGCGTATTGCCGATCAGTTCAAGCACGGCAGGGCGGGAGTCGTTTGGCATGTCGTAACCTCGCTGCGAGAATCCGCACTGGATGGACAGCGACTGCGGCGGGTTATCGCACGCGAGTCGCCAATAATGCCTCGCTTGGAACATAGGCACGGATTGCGTCATCCGCAACCGCCTGCAGCCAATCGGTCGCCTGGCGCCTTAACGGTTACGCGGCAGAATCGACAGGAAATTGTCCCGTGCGACTTTTCTCGCAACCTGCTCAGGCAAGGCGTCGAGAAACGGATCGAAGCTGAGCATTTCCTTACCAAGCTTGTTGAATCGTCCCACTACATCAGAGCCGAGCATGAAGCGATCCGGGAAGCGCTCCACCAGTTTCAGCCAGGCTTGCGAGGGTTTGCCCTGCTCATCCAGCAGATAAGGCGTCAGCATGCTCCAGGACAGGTCGATGTACAGATTGGGGTAAGCCTCGAGCATTCGTGTCAGGGTCGGCAACAGAAAATCCAGCTGGGTCTGATGCCGATGGACTTCAGCGCTGGTGCCCGCGTGAGCCCAAATGAATCGCGTGTGCGGATGATTACGCAGCGGTTCCTCGACTTCCGACAGGTACAGCGGATTTTTCTCACGCTTGGAAGTGATGTTGGAGTGCAGCATCACCGGCAAGTCGTTCTCGGCCGCGAGGTGATAGATCCGCGTCATTGCTTCGTTGTTGGCCCGTGGCGTATCACCGGAAGTCAGCGCGGTCAGGTCATCGTGCCGGGTAAACACTTCGCCAATCCCCTGCCACAGCCCCGGATTAAGGTCGAGCATGCGCTGGATGTGGGCCGCGGAGTTTTTGTCGTTGGGGTTGAAGCCCGACAGGAACGGGTGAAAACGCTGGCGCTGCTCGGGCGTCAATTTGTTCACCGCCGCCGCAACGATCACATCAGTGGCGCTGTACCAATAGGCATCGGCGTCATCACCGGCGTAATAGCGTGGGCGCTTCGGTTCGTCTTCGTGCCATTTCTTCGCCACCGGGATGCCGGAAATCATCACGTGCTCAATGGCATTGTCGTCCATGGCCTTGAGCAATGTCGGCATGCCGGCCGTTTCCTGGAAAAAGTCCACGTAATGCAGGTGCGCGTCGCTGTAGGCGTATTCGCGTGCATTGGCGTAAGCACTGGACAGCGCCAGCAAACAGGCAAGGCTCAAACGGAACAAGGGCACGGGCAATCTCCGGGGGCAGGAAACACGTAGACCTCCGCGCACTCGAAGCGGTTCATCCTGTAATAAAGTGGAACGCGCACCAGTAGGAATGCTCTATACCTTCAAGGTCTTTTTTGATCGAATGACTTTTTAGCCTGGGAGGCTTCTCATGACCGTTACCGTCAATACCGTTTCCGCCGAAGGTTTTCGCCACAGCGTCCAGATCGATGACCACGAACTCTTTGCCGATGTGCCGACCACATCCGGCGGCGAAGGCACGGCCCCTGAGCCACACGATTACTTCGACGCTGCCCTAGGCGCCTGCAAGGCCCTGACGCTGAAGATGTACGCGAAGAAGAAAGACATTCCGCTGACCGGCGTCACGGTCGAAGTCAAACGTGACAACAGCGAAGAGCAGAAAGGCAAATACGCCCTGCACGTCAAGCTGACCCTCAAGGGTGTGCTCACCGACGCACAGCGCGACGAGCTGCACCGCGTGGCCGACCGCTGCCCGGTGCACAAGCTGATGACCAGCTCTGAAGTCAGCATCGAAACCCACCTGTCCGAAGGTGCCTTCAGCCAATAGCGGCAAGGGCTGCGCAAGCGGGTTATGCTCCACGCGTCACCCGCTCAGCCTGGAATGCACCATGAACACTCCGCTCGTGATCCGCCCTCGCGCCGAAGATGTCGAAGGCCAGCCCATTCTCCGCCCATTGCCGTCGGCCAAATGCCGCAGCGTCGGGCCTTTCGTGTTTTTCGACCACATGCTCGAAACCCGTTATCCGGCGGGTAAAGGCATGAACATCCGTCAGCATCCGCACATTGGCCTGTCCACGCTCACCTACTTGTTCGAAGGCAAAATCCAGCACAAGGACAGCCTTGGCTCCGATCAGGTGGTAGAAGCCGGTGATGTCAGCTGGATGACGGCGGGCAGTGCGATTGCTCACGTTGAACGTACCCCTGAAGCCTTGAAAGAAAGCGGCTTCACGATGCACGGCTTGCAGATCTGGCTGGCATCGCCCAAGGAGCATGAACAGGGCCCAGGCCACTACAGCCATCACCCGGCGGCGACGTTGCCGGTCAGCGATAACCTTGGCGTGAAGATCCGGATGATTGCCGGGTCAGGCTTTTGCCTGGAATCGCCGGTACCGGTGCTTTCTCCTACGTTGTATGCGGAGCTGAACCTGCAAACTGCGACCACCTTGCTGATTCCGGCCGAGCATGAAGAACGGGCGCTGTATGTGCTCAGTGGCGAAGCGCAGCTGGATGGCGAACTGCTGGAACCGCATGCGCTGGTGGTGTTGCCTGCCGGAGAGGAAATGACGTTGTTCGCCGAGAGCGACTGTCACGCGGTGCTGTTTGGCGGGGCGCCGCTGGACGGGCCGCGGCGGATCAACTGGAATTTTGTGGCGAGCGACCCGGCGGCGATCGATGAAGCGCGGCGACGCTGGACGGCCGGGGATTGGCCGACGGTGCCCGGGGAAGTTGAGCGAATCGAATTGCCTTGAAATATTCTGTGTGAGTGACACCGCCATCGCGAGCAGGCTCGCTCCCACATCTGGAATGCATTTCCCCTGTGGGAGCGAGCCTGCTCGCGATGAGGTCGGCACTGACACCAACGATGTCAGGGCCGAAAGAGCAATCAACCCTTGAACACTTCATCCAGCAAATTGTGCATCGAGGCAAACGCCCGCCCCGCCGTCTTCGCGTCATACATCATCTTGCCCGGCACGTCCGCATGCGGATCCGTAAACGAATGCACCGCACCGCCGTAGCTCAGCAGTTGCCAATCCACGCCCGCTGCGTTCATTTCCTGTTCAAACACCGGCAATTGCTCTTTCGGCACCAACGGATCGGACGCGCCGTGCAACACCAGCACCGAGCCCTTGATGTTTTTCGCATCGTTGACGTTCGGCGTATCCAGCGTGCCATGGAACGACACCGCCGCTTTGACCGGCGCGCCCGTGCGGGCCAGTTCCAGTGCGCAGCAACCGCCAAAACAGAAACCGAAAGTCGCCAGCTTCGAGGTATCGACCGCCGCCTCGCCCTGCCCTTGCAACTGTTCGAACGCCGCCTGCATGCGCGTGCGCAGCAACCCGCGGTCGTTCTTCAGCGGCATCATCGCTGCGCCCGCCTCGTCGGCGTTCTGCGGGCGTACCGACTGACCGTACAGGTCCGCGATCAGCACCACATAACCCTTCGCTGCCACCGACCTGGCAATCTTCTCGGCACCGGCACTGACGCCCATCCAGTTTGGCGCCATCAACAGACCGGGTCGTGGGCCTTTGTGGCCGGCATCGAACGCCAGGCGGCTTTCATACGACTGGCCATCAATCTGATAAGCGACGGAACGAACAGTGATTTGGCTCATGACTAACTCCCAGCAAAAGACACCAGAATGAAAAAACCCGCCGAAGCGGGTTTTTGTACAACTCAGTTAAACCGACAGTTCAACCAGCAGCTTGTTGAGGCGGCGCACATACGCGGCCGGGTCTTTCAAGCTGTCGCCGGCCGCCAGGGCCGCCTGATCGAAGAGGATGTGCGACAGGTCGCCGAAGCGCTCGTCGCTCTGCTCATTGTCGAGCTTCTCGATCAGCGGGTGAGCCGGGTTGAATTCGAAAATCGGCTTCGAATCGGGCACCTTCTGACCGCTGGCTTCGAGGATCTGACGCATCTGCATGCCCAGGTCCTGCTCGCCGATGGCCAGAATCGCCGGGGAATCAGTCAGACGGTGGGAAACCCGTACTTCGGCAACGGAGTCGCCCAGCGCGGTTTTCAGACGCTCAACCAGGCCCTCTTTGGACTTGGCGACTTCTTCCGCGGCTTTCTTGTCCTCTTCCGAGTCCAGGTTGCCCAGGTCCAGGTCACCGCGGGCCACGTCGACAAAGCTCTTGCCGTCGAAGTCGCTGAGGTAGCTCATCAGCCACTCGTCGATGCGGTCGGTCAGCAGCAGCACTTCGATGCCTTTCTTGCGGAAGACTTCCAGGTGCGGGCTGTTTTTGACTTGCGCGTAGGTTTCGCCGGTCAGGTAGTAAATCTTGTCCTGACCTTCCTTGGCGCGAGCCAGGTAATCCGCCAGACCCACAACCTGCTCACCTTCTTCGCCCTGAGTGGAGGCGAAACGCAACAGGCCAGCGATTTTCTCTTTGTTGGCGAAGTCTTCTGCCGGGCCTTCTTTCATGACCTGACCGAAGTTCTTCCAGAAGCCTTTGTATTGCTCAGGCTCGTTCTTCGCCAGTTTTTCCAGCATGTCCAGAACACGCTTGGTCAGCGCCGACTTCATGGAGTCGATGATCGGGTCTTTCTGCAGAATTTCCCGCGACACGTTCAGCGACAGGTCGTTGGAATCGACCACGCCCTTGATGAAGCGCAGGTACAGCGGCAGGAACGACTCGGCCTGGTCCATGACGAATACGCGCTGCACATACAGCTTCAGGCCTTTCGGCGCTTCACGCTGGTACAGGTCGAACGGAGCACGGGTCGGCACGTACAGCAGCGAGCTGTATTCCAGCTTGCCTTCGACCTTGTTGTGGCTCCAGCTCAGCGGATTCTCGAAATCGTGAGCGATGTGCTTGTAGAACTCCTGGTATTCCTCGTCCTTGATCTCGGTGCGAGGACGGGTCCACAGGGCGCTGGCGCGGTTGACGGTTTCCCATTCAACGGCCGGCTTCTCTTCGCCTTCGACGGCTGCCACTTCTTTCGGCAACTCGATCGGCAAAGCGATGTGGTCGGAGTACTTCTTGATGATGTTGCGCAAGCGCCAGCCATCGGCGAATTCGTCTTCACCGGACTTCAGGTGCAGAACGATACGGGTACCGCGCTCGGCTTTCTCGACGGTGGCCACTTCAAAGTCGCCTTCACCCTTGGACGACCAGTGCACGCCTTCGCTGGCGGCAACACCGGCACGGCGGCTGAACACGTCGACTTTGTCGGCAACGATGAAGGCCGAGTAGAAACCGACACCAAACTGACCGATCAGGTGCGAGTCTTTCTTCTGATCGCCAGACAGGTGTTTCATGAAGTCGGCAGTGCCGGATTTGGCGATCGTGCCCAAGTGGGTGATCGCGTCTTCACGACTCATGCCGATGCCGTTGTCTTCGAGGGTGACGGTTTTCGCGTCCTTGTCGAAGCTCACACGGATTTTCAGTTCGGCGCCACCTTCCAGCAGTTCAGGCTTGGACAGGGCTTCGAAACGTAATTTGTCGACAGCGTCAGAGGCGTTCGAGATCAATTCGCGAAGGAAAATTTCCTTGTTGGAATACAGCGAATGGATCATGAGGTGCAGCAATTGCTTCACCTCGGTCTGGAAGCCCAGGGTTTCCTTTTGAGTTTCCACACTCATGGTCATCAAACTCCAATCAGATGGCAGTGGCCGCGACCTTGAGGGTCGGCGGCGGGTTGTCATCAGAGTTTGGGGCTGAGTTCAGGATTTCAAGGGCTCTTCAATTTTGAAATGGCCGCGGGCCGTGGCAATTGGTTCGGCTTCGGTGGTTTGCCAGGCCGTAATCGCCACGTTTGCCACGCGCCGGCCCTGGCGGCAAACCTGACATTTGGCCCAGGTATCGCGAAATTGCCCGGCTCGCAGGTAGTCGAGGGAGAAGTCGATGATCTTCGGCACACCGGGCGAGCCGGTGAAAATCAGCAGGTGCAGCGCTGCGGACAGCTCCATGAACCCGGCGATCACCCCACCATGGATGGCGGGCAGCAAAGGGTTACCAATGTTGTCCTTGTTGGCCGGCAGGCGAAACAGCAACTCATCCCCGACACGCGAACACTCGATGCCGATCAGTTTGGCGTAGGGAAGCAAATGCAGCAGCGAGGCGTAATCGCCCTGCTCGTGGGCCTGCTGAAGTTGTTCCTTGAACGTGTCAGTCATTTCGCACCTCCGGCGATCGCACCGCCAAAACCCTTGGTGCCTTTGACGGCCTTGCCCATGCGCATGAATGTGCCGACGACATGGGCGATCGGCTGCTCGGGATCGTCCTGATAGGCAAAGCCGCGGGCGAAGATCACGTCGGTGGTCACCCGGTAGCATTGGGCGAAACCGTAGACATCCTTGTGAGGCTCGGCGGCGTGCATGTAGTCGATGCGCAAATCGAGGGTCGGGCAGACTTCAAATTCGGGCAGGACGCAGAGGGTCGACATGCCGCAGGCGGTGTCCATCAGTGAGGTCAGCGCACCGCCATGGATCACCCCGGTTCGCGGATTGCCTACGATTTGCGGGCTGTACGGCAGGATGACCGTCAGTCCGTCGCTGCTGGCGCTGTGAACGCGCAAACCCAATACCTGACAATGCCTGAGCGCCGAAAGAAATCGCGTCGCGCGCTCAAAAACGGGGTTTTCGGACATGTGATAAACACTCTTTTTAGTACTCGAAAATCGTATTCAGCGTATTCGTAAAAGTTCCCGTGGGAATAATCTTATATATCTGAACGAATTGAGGAACTTAACCCTGATGGCTGTGCTCGAAAGGCCAGTAGATATTTTCCATAAGGAGATACACCCCATGCGTAAGACTTTAGCTATTGCCTTGATGTTGACCGCTTCCCTCGGTCTCGCTGCTTGCGATAAAAAATCCGAGGACAAAGCTCAAGATGCTAACCAACATGCCGAGCAAGCTCAGCAAGACATGAACAAAGCTCAGGATAAAGTGAACGACGCTGCGAAAGAAAACGCCGAAGCCGCCAAAGCTCAGGCTGAATCGGATGCAGCGGCAGCAAAAGAAGCACCTAAAAACTAAAACAGTTTTTAGCGTGATAAAGAAAACCCGCCAAGTGCGGGTTTTCTTTTGCCTGTGATTTGTCCCGCTAGAGCAAAATAGTTCTAAAAGTCGGACTAATCATCAGCAGCAACGAACACACTAGTCCGATGAACCACACCAGACTCCGCTGCCAGGCAAGATCTGCCCAATAGCACAGCAAATAAATGATCCGGGTGATCACGAAGATGATTGCCAGCGAATCGATCAGCCACCCGGCCGTTTGCGTGGTGTGCGCCATCAACACTCCCACCGCAAATAATATGAATGCCTCGAAGCAGTTTTGATGAGCCGCCACCGCGCGGGCGCCAAAGCCTGTGAGTTGCGCTTGTTGCTGACGCGGCAGGTGATTGTCGTAACCGCCCTGCTCTTTCATGGCCTTGGCCACCGGAATCTTTGCCACGTAAATCAGCAAGGCGCTGATAAACACGCACCAGAACGGAATACTCATCAAGCGGCCTCTTTGTTGGCTTCGGGCAATGGCGCCTCTGTAGGGGTATAGACCATCACATCGAGAACGTCGGAATGAAACTCCCGGCGATACAACACCAGCACCACGCCGGCACTCATCAACATGAACAGCCACGGGCTGACAAACCAGGCCAGCATGGTCATGCCGAAGTAGTAAGAACGCAGGCCAAAGTTGAACTGGTTGGCGGCCATGGAGATAACCCGGGCCGCGCGGGCCGCAAAGGCTTTGCGCTCTTGTTCAGACACGTGGCGCTCGCCAACCATTGGCGCCGATCCGATCAAAATGGCGGCGAAGTTGTACTGGCGCATGCACCAACTGAAGGTGAAGAACGCGTAGACAAACACCAGCGCCAGACACAGCAACTTGATCTCGGACATGCCTTGCGACGCCTGCTGCACCATCGGAATATCCGCCAGCAACGACACGGCCCGTTCGGACGCGCCGAGCACCGTAAGAATACCGGCCAGGATAATCAGCGTGCTGGAGGCGAAGAACGAGGCGTTACGCTCAAGGTTGCCGACCACACTGGCGTCGGCGATGCGGTTATCGCGCAGCAGCATACGGCGCATCCAGTCTTCACGGTACAAGTGCAGCACACTGGCCAGGCACGCGGTGTCGCGGCCTTTCCACGAGGCGTATCGGGTGTAACCGCCCCAGCAGATGACAAACCAGACGGCGGCGAGGATGTGGATGATGTTGGCGTGGATGAACGACATGCAGGTCCTTGTGATGTGAGATCGGTACACCGAAACCCTGTGGGAGCGGGCTTGCTCGCGAAGACGGCTTATCATTCAACATTGATGTCGACTGACCCACCGCCTCGCGAGCAAGCCCGCTCCCACAGGGGATTTGCAGTGTTTCGACGTTAGCTGACAAAAAAAGACACCGCATCACGCGCATAAAAAATGCCCCGTATCGATTGATACGGGGCATTTCTGTAGAGGCTCAAGACCCGCTTGTGGCGGGCCATGAAGCCGCTTAAGCCAGCGCTTCTTCGCGCTTGCCCAGCAGACGGTCGCACACCACCGCAACCACCAGGGTCATCACCGACGGCACCAGCCACGCCAGGCCCTGCTCGCTCAGTGGCAAGTGGGACAGCTGAGTCGGCATCCAGTCCGCCAGACCCGCGCCCTTGAGCGCATCGATCATGCCGAAGATGAACGACACCAGCATCACCGGGCCAACGATACGGCCCTGTTCATGCCAGAAGTCCTTGCAGAAGCTCAGCGCCACCAAGGCGATACACGGCGGATAAATCGCGGTCAGCACCGGGATCGAGAACGCAATCAGATTGGTGAGGCCCAGGTTGGACACCAGCAGGGAGAATGCGGCGAGGATGATGACCAATGTCTTGTAAGACAACGGCAGCACACGGCTGAAGTATTCAGCGCAAGCGCAGGTCAGACCGACCGCCGTGACCAGACAGGCCAGGGAGATCAGCACCGCCAGGAAGCCGCTGCCCAACGAACCGAAGGTATGCTGAACATAAGCGTGCAGCACCGCGGCGCCGTTGGTTGCACCCGCCGCCACTTCATGGCTGCCGGAACCCAGCCGGAACAGGCTGACGTACACCAGCGCCAGGCCCACGCCAGCGATCAAACCGGCGATGATCGCGTAACGGGTGATCAGCGCTGGAGACTCGACGCCACGGGAGCGGATCGCGTTGACGATGACGATGCCGAACACCAGCGCGCCAAGGGTATCCATGGTCAGGTAACCATTGATGAACCCCTGGGAGAACGGTGCCGCGACATACTCAGGCGTGGCCACGCCAATATCGCCGGCCGGCAGTGCGAACGCGGCGATGCCGAGGGCGGCCAGGGCGATGATCTTCAGCGGCGCGAGGAAACGTCCCACGGTATCCAGCAAACGGCCCGGATACAGCGAAATGAAGAACACCAGCAGGAAGTACACCGAGCTGTAGAGGAACAGCGCCAACGGGCTTTCGCCGGTCAGCGGCGCCAGGCCCACTTCGAACGACACGGTTGCGGTGCGCGGCGTGGCGAACAACGGGCCAACCGCGAGGTAACACGCCGCAGCCAGCAAACCGCCGGCGACTTTGCCGATCGGGCTGCTCAGCGCATCCATCGCGCCGCCGACCTTGGCCAGTGCAACCACCGTGATGACCGGCAGACCGACCGCTGTGATCAGAAAGCCCAGTGCCGCCATCCAGACATTGGGCCCGGACTGCAAGCCGACGATAGGCGGGAAGATGATGTTGCCAGCCCCGACAAACAGGGCAAACGTCATAAAACCAAGTGCCAGGATGTCCTGGCCTTTCAACACTTTCATTAAGGAAATACCACACTACTGAATCGGAATTTAGAGAGGGATTTCCCTGAGGGGTGAGGGAAATGCTGTCGGTCCGTATAGGACTGACCCGTTTAGCGCGACGCTTCCTTGTGGGACGCAAACGCAAAAATGGCGGCTAGCCTAACGAATTTGCCCGACAAACGCACTGTTAAGGGGCGATCTATCCGATACGCGACATTTCTGTGTCGCGTTTACATATTTTATTTACTTGCACAGAACCCCGTGGCGAGGGGATTTATCCCCGTTGGGTCGCGAAGCGGCCCCAAAACCTGAATTCGAGGTGTATCAGATGCACCGCATACAATGGTTTTACGACTGCTGCGCAGTCGAACGGGGATAAATCGCCTCGCCACAACGGCCCATCACAATCTCCAGAAACGACAAAGGCCACCCGAAGGTGGCCTTTGTTTGGTGAAGCGTCAGGTAAGCGCGAGGCTTACTTGATCGCCCAACCGGTCAGCTCGGACAAAGCCTTGCCGATGTCTGCCAGCGAACGCACGGTTTTAACGCCTGCGTCTTCCAGGGCAGCAAACTTCTCGTCTGCAGTGCCTTTGCCGCCAGAGATGATTGCGCCAGCATGGCCCATGCGCTTGCCCGCAGGGGCAGTCACACCAGCGATGTAGGAAACAACCGGCTTGGTCACGTGTGCCTTGATGTAGGCAGCCGCTTCTTCTTCAGCCGAACCGCCGATCTCACCGATCATTACGATCGCTTCGGTCTTCGGGTCTTCCTGGAACAGCTTCAGGATGTCGATGAAGTTCGAACCCGGGATCGGGTCACCGCCGATGCCGACGCAAGTCGACTGACCGAAACCGGCGTCAGTGGTCTGCTTAACAGCTTCGTAGGTCAGGGTGCCGGAACGGGAAACGATACCGACCTTGCCTGGCAAGTGAATGTGACCTGGCATGATGCCGATCTTGCATTCGCCTGGAGTGATCACGCCTGGGCAGTTAGGACCGATCAGGACTACGCCCAGTTCGTCGCACTTGACCTTGGCATCCAGCATGTCCAGGGTAGGAATGCCTTCAGTGATGCAAACGATCAGCTTGATGCCGCCGAATGCTGCTTCCAGGATGGAGTCCTTGCAGAAAGGAGCTGGAACGTAGATCACGCTGGCGGTGGCGCCAGTGGCAGCTACAGCATCTTTCACGGTGTTGAACACTGGCAGGCCCAGGTGCTCGGTGCCGCCTTTGCCAGGAGTTACGCCGCCAACCATCTTGGTGCCGTATTCGATGGCTTGCTGGGTGTGGAAACTACCTTGCGAACCGGTAATACCCTGGCAGATAACTTTGGTGTCTTTATTGATCAGGACGCTCATTATTTGCCCTCCGCAGCTTTAACGACTTGTTGAGCAGCGTCGGTCAGGCTGGTAGCAGCGATGATGTTCAAACCGCTTTCTGCCAGTACTTTAGCGCCCAGCTCAGCGTTGTTGCCTTCAAGGCGAACAACAACCGGGATTTTCACGCCGACTTCTTTCACGGCGCCAATGATGCCTTCGGCAATCATGTCGCAACGAACGATGCCGCCGAAGATGTTGACCAGTACTGCAGCGACGTTAGTGTCGGACAGGATGATCTTGAACGCTTCGGTAACGCGTTCTTTGGTAGCACCGCCGCCCACGTCGAGGAAGTTGGCTGGTTTGCCGCCATGCAGGTTGACGATGTCCATGGTACCCATGGCCAGGCCAGCACCGTTGACCATGCAACCGATGTTGCCTTCCAGCGCTACATAGTTCAGTTCGAACTTGGCAGCGTGCGCTTCGCGCGGATCGTCTTGCGACGGATCGTGGAAAGTCTTCAGCTTAGGCTGACGGTACATGGCGTTGGCGTCGATGTTGATCTTGGCGTCGAGGCAATGCAGATCGCCGTCAGCCTTGATCACCAGCGGGTTCACTTCCAGCAGAGCCAGGTCGTGATCCTTGAACAGCTTGGCCAGACCTACGAAGATCTTGGCGAACTGAGCAACTTGCTTGCCTTCCAGACCCAGCTGGAATGCCAGCTCGCGACCCTGGAATGGCTGAGCGCCAACCAGTGGATCGATAGTGGCTTTCAGAATTTTTTCTGGTGTGTCGTGAGCGATTTTCTCGATGTCCACGCCACCTTCGGTGGAAGCCATGAACACGATGCGACGGCTCGAACGGTCAACGACAGCGCCCAGGTACAGCTCTTTAGCGATATCAGTGCACGATTCAACCAGGATCTTGGTGACTGGCTGGCCGTTGGCGTCAGTCTGGTAAGTCACCAGACGCTTGCCCAGCCACTGCTGTGCGAAGGCCTTGGCGTCTTCTTTGCTGCGAACCAGCTTTACGCCGCCCGCTTTACCGCGACCACCTGCGTGAACCTGGGCTTTGACAACCCATTCGGTCCCGCCGATTTTGTCGCACGCTTCTGCTGCTGCTTCCGGGGTGTCTACGGCGAAACCCTGGGATACTGGCAGGCCGTATTCAGCGAACAGCTGCTTACCCTGATACTCGTGAAGATTCATGCTTATTACCGTCTTCGTTAGGTACTGCGCATTCGGTGCTGCACTTGTTCAAGTGCCGCACCACCTGTGACTGCTGCTTGCGTAGGTGTTCCGGATAACCGGTGAGACTACGCAAGGCTGCGTCCGGCGGACATTCCGCGGTGAGTCTTGCACGCAAGGCTCACGACGGGCCTTCCGCCGTGGTTTCTTATTGTCTTGTCTTAACGCTTCTTGCGGTTGGCAATGTGGATGGCGCCGCCATTCACAGCCAAAGCTGCTTCGTGCAAGGCTTCGGACAGGGTCGGATGGGAGAAAACCATCATGCCCAGGTCTTCAGCGCTGGTGCCGAATTCCATGCCGATCGCGCCCTGCTGAACCAGTTCTGCAGCGCTCGGGCCAATCACGTGGACGCCCAATACGCGGTCAGTCTTGGCATCGGCAATGACTTTCACGAAACCGCCGGTGTCGTTGGCTGCCATGGCACGGCCACTGGCTGCGAACGGGAAGGTGCCAACGTTAACTTCAACGCCTTCAGCCTTCAAGACCTGCTCGGTTTTACCGACCCACGCGATTTCCGGGTGAGTATAAATAACAGACGGGATCAGGTCATAGTTGATTTGGGCTTTGTGGCCCTTGATGCGCTCAACCACCATGATGCCTTCTTCGGACGCCTTGTGCGCCAGCATCATGCCGCGAACCACGTCACCGATCGCGTAAACGCCCGGCACGCTGGTGGCGCACTGGTCGTCAACGAATACGAAACCGCGCTCGTCGATGTTCACACCGCTGTCGGCAGCCAACAGTTCGGTGGTCACTGGACGGCGACCAACGGCAACGATCAGCTTGTCGAAGGTGATGTTCTGTTCGCCGTTGGCATCGGTGTAGTTCACAACGACTTCGTCGCCGTTCACTTTGGAACCGGTGACGCGAGCGCCCAGCTTGATGTCCAGACCTTGTTTGGTCAGGGTCTTGAAGGCTTCCTTGGAAACGGCTTCGTCAGCGGCTGGCAGGAACTTCTCCAGCGCTTCCAGGACAACCACTTGCGAACCCAGACGCGACCACACCGAACCCAGTTCCAGACCGATGACGCCAGCGCCGATCACGCCCAGACGCTTAGGTACGGATTGGAATTCCAGCGCGCCAGTCGAATCGACGATCACGTTCTGGTCAACCGGAGCCGGTGGAATGTCGATAGGACGCGAACCCGAAGCCAGAATCACGTTCTCGGCTTCGATGATTTCAACGGTGCCGTCTGGCTTGGTCAGTTCAACTTTCTTGCCGGCCAGCAGTTTGCCGTGGCCTTGCAGGGAAGTGACGCCGTTCGCCTTGAACAGGGTAGCAACGCCAGAGGTCAGGCCTTTGACGATGTTGGCTTTACGGCCAACCATTGCCGCCACGTCCATGGTCACGCCAGCGTGATTGATACCGTGGATGGCGAAGCCTTCTTTGGCTTCCTTGTATTTCCAGGAGCTGTCCAGCAGCGCCTTGGATGGAATGCAGCCGACGTTCAGGCAAGTACCGCCGAGGGCCAGTTTGCCTTCCTTGTCGGTGTATTTCTCGATGCAGGCAGTGGAGAGGCCCAGTTGCGCTGCTTTAATGGCAGCCACGTAACCGCCAGGGCCCGCGCCAATCACTACCACGTCGAATTTCTGAGTCATGTGTCATTCCTTCTCGAATCAAACCGGACAATCCCTTTTGGGGATTGTCGTGGGACGAAGCTGGTCATTACAGGAGGGCCGCCCATCACTGGCCGGCCCGTGCAACGAAATCAGATATCCAGCAGCAAACGAGCCGGGTCTTCCAGCAGGTTCTTGATGGTAACCAGGAAGGTCACAGCTTCTTTGCCATCGATCAGACGGTGATCGTAGGACAGAGCCAGGTACATCATCGGACGGATTACGACCTGACCGTTGATCGCCATAGGACGCTGCAGAATGTTGTGCATGCCCAGGATGGCCGCTTGTGGCGGGTTGACGATCGGGGTCGACATCATCGAACCGAAGGTACCACCGTTGGTGATGGTGAACGTACCGCCGGTCATTTCGTCCATCGACAGTTTGCCGTCGCGAGCCTTCTTGCCGAAGGTGGCGATGCCGCCTTCGATTTCAGCCAGGCTCATCAGTTCGGCGTTACGCAGAACCGGTACAACCAGGCCGCGGTCGCTGGAAACAGCCACACCGACATCAGCGTAGCCGTGGTAAACGATGTCGGCACCGTCGATCGACGCGTTGACAGCCGGGAAGCGTTTCAGCGCTTCGGTGGCAGCCTTGACGAAGAACGACATGAAGCCCAGGCGTACGCCGTTGTGGGACTTCTCGAACAGGTCCTTGTACTTCGAACGCAGGGCCATGACTTCAGTCATGTCGACTTCGTTGAAGGTGGTCAGCATCGCCATGTTCGACTGCGCTTCTACCAGGCGCTTGGCCACGGTAGCGCGAACGCGGGTCATTGGAACGCGCTTCTCGATGCGGTCGCCAGCGGCGAACACAGGAGCAGCGGCAGCCGGGGCTGCAGCCTTGGCAGGCGCGGCAGCCGGAGCGGCTTTCTTGGCAGCAACGGCTGCAACCACGTCTTCCTTGGTCACACGACCGCCTTTGCCAGTGCCGGCAACGGAGGCGATGTTGATGCCGTTTTCTTCAGCCAGCTTGCGAGCAGCCGGTGCAGCAACAGGATCGTCTTCGCCTTCAGCGGCTGGAGCAGCAGCTTGTGCGGCGGCCGGAGCAGCGGCAGCAGCTGGGGCGGCAGCAGCGCCGCCCGCTTCGATGGAGCCCAGGACTTCGTCGGACAGAACGGTGTCGCCTTCGTTCTTGACGATAGCGCCCAGCACACCGTCGGCGGTAGCCAACACTTCCAGCACAACCTTGTCGGTTTCGATGTCGACGATCAGGTCGTCACGCTTTACAGCGTCGCCCGGTTGTTTGTGCCAGGTGGCAACGGTGCCATCGGCAACCGATTCCGGGAAAGTGGGGGCTTTGATTTCGATAGCCATTATCTGTGAGTCCTTAAATTCGGTTTCAGGTGCGCGAAGGCGTTAAACAGTAAAGGCGTCTTGCAGCAGTTTTTCCTGCTGCTCAGCGTGCATCGATGCATAACCACAAGCAGGTGCAGCAGAAGCATCACGGCCGGCGTATTCGAGTACGAGCGACTTGTTGTGATTGCCAACGATGCGGCGCATGTGATGCTGGCTGCAGTACCAGGCACCCTGGTTCATCGGCTCTTCCTGACACCAAACGATATGTTTGAGGTTGGTGTACGGAGCCAGGACTTCGTTCAAGTCGTCCTCAGGGAATGGGTACAGCTGCTCGATACGCACGATGGCGATGTCATCACGACCTTCGGCACGGCGTTTTTCCAGCAGGTCGTAGTAGACCTTGCCGCTACACAGAACAACGCGCTCGACCTTTTTCGGGTCCAGTGCATCGATTTCCGGGATCACGGTCTGGAACGAACCTTCGGCCAGATCTTCCAGGGTCGATACGGCCAGTTTGTGACGCAGCAGCGACTTCGGAGTCAGAACGATCAATGGCTTGCGCAGCGGGCGAATCACCTGACGACGCAGCAAATGGTAGATCTGAGCCGGGGTAGTCGGAACGGCCACCTGAATGTTGTGCTCGGCGCACAGTTGCAGGTAACGCTCCAGACGAGCCGACGAGTGCTCCGGCCCCTGACCTTCGTAACCGTGCGGCAGCAGCATGGTCAGACCGCAGAGACGGCCCCACTTGTGCTCGCCACTGGTGATGAACTGGTCGATAACCACCTGGGCACCGTTGGCGAAGTCGCCGAACTGGGCTTCCCAGATCACCAGCGCCTCAGGCGTGGTGGTCGAGTAACCGTATTCGAACGCCAGCACGGCTTCTTCGGACAGGAACGAATCGTACAGGTCGAAACGTGGCTGGCCCTTGTACAGGTTTTGCAGCGGGACGTAGGTACCCGCGTCTTTCTGGTTGTGCAAGACAGCGTGACGGTGCGAGAACGTACCGCGACCGATGTCCTGACCCGTCATGCGAATCGGGTGACCTTCGAACGCCAGGGTCGCGTACGCCATGGTTTCGGCGTAACCCCAGTTGATCGGCAGGCCGCCGGCTTGCATCTTCTGACGGTCTTCGTAGATTTTCGAAACCTGGCGCTGAACCACGAAGCCTTCCGGAATTTCCAGCAGCTTGGCGGACAGTTCCTGCAAGGTTTTCAGGTCGAAGCGGGTGTCATGACGTGCGGTCCAGGCGTGGCCCAGATACGGACGCCAGTCTACGAACAACTCTTTGTTCGGCTCTTTGACCAGGCTTTTTACAACATGCAGACCGTTGTCCAGCGCGTTGCGGTATTCGTCGACTTTCGCCTGAACACGCTCTGCGTCGAGTACACCGCCCTGGGTCAGACGATCGGCATACAGCTCACGGGTGGTGCGCTGTTTGGTGATCTGCTGATACATGATCGGCTGGGTGCCGCTTGGCTCGTCGGCCTCGTTGTGGCCGCGACGACGGTAGCAGACCAGGTCGATTACCACGTCACGCTTGAACTGCATGCGGTAGTCGATGGCGAGCTGGGTCACGAACAATACGGCTTCCGGATCATCACCATTCACATGGAGGATCGGCGCCTGGATCATTTTCGCAACGTCGGTCGCATACTCGGTGGAACGCGAGTCCAGCGGGTTGCTGATGGTGAAACCAACCTGGTTGTTGATCACGATGTGCACGGTGCCGCCGGTCTTGAAACCGCGGGTCTGCGACATCTGGAAGGTTTCCATCACCACGCCCTGACCGGCGAATGCCGCGTCACCGTGGATGGAGATCGGCAGAACCTTCTCGCCGGTAGGGTCGTTACGACGATCCTGACGGGCGCGAACCGAACCCTCGACCACTGGAGATACGATTTCCAGGTGAGACGGGTTGAAGGCCATCGCGAGGTGAACTTCACCGCCGGTGGTCATGACGTTGGACGAGAAGCCCTGGTGATATTTAACGTCACCGGAACCCAGCTCGACCTTCTTCTTGCCTTCGAACTCGTCGAACAGCTCGCGCGGGTTCTTGCCGAAGGTGTTGACCAGCACGTTCAGACGGCCACGGTGGGCCATGCCGATGACGATTTCCTTGGTGCCGTAGGAGCCGGAACGCTGGATCAGTTCGTCGAGCATCGGAATCAGGCTCTCGCCGCCTTCCAGACCGAAACGCTTGGTGCCCGGGTATTTGGTGCCCAGGTATTTTTCCAGGCCTTCACCGGCGGTCACGCGCTCAAGCAAGTGGCTCTTGATGTCGGCGGAGTACGTCGGACGACCACGCACGCTTTCCAGACGCTGCTGGAACCACTGGCGCTGCTCGGAATCGGTGATGTGCGTAAATTCAGCGCCGATGGTGCGGCAATATGTCTGCTGCAACGCTTCGTGAATTTCGCGTAGGCTCGCCTCCTCTTTGCCGATGAACAGGTCGCCGGCACGGAAGGTCGTATCAAGATCGGCATTGGTCAAGCCGTAATGATTGATCGACAGGTCTGCAGGTGCAGGACGCTGCCACAGCCCCAGCGGGTCAAGCTGGGCTGCCTGGTGGCCACGCATACGGTAGGCCTGGATCAATCGCAGCACTTCAACTTGCTTCTTCTCGTGCTCACTGCTCACGCTCCCGGCGGAAACCGGTTGAGCGCGGCGCTGGTTCTTTGCCAGCAGCACGAAATGATCGCGAATTGTGGAGTGCGAAACATCGGTGGCAGAGTTGCCGTCAATAGGCAGCTTCTGAAAGTAGGTGCGCCACTCTTCTGGCACAGCGTTAGGGTCGTGCAGGTAGAGCTCATAAAGCTCTTCCACATAGGCAGCGTTTCCACCTGAAAGGTAGGCGCTGTTCCACATGCGCTGCATCACGCTTTCTTGCATGCTTGGTCACCCTCGGTTAGGGGAACACCACCGGCGTCGACACCGAGCAAACTTGCAGAAGTCCGAATGCAGCGACCAAAACAAGCCACTTAGGATCACGCTGATAGTCCGGGTACCAGCCCGGATGCCCCTGCTTGTCTCATTTCTTCAAAATAAGAGCCGCAGCCTTGTAAGCTGCTGCTCAGGTTAAAACTACGGCGCCGGTTGAAGCCTGCGCCGTAGCATCTACGGGTACAACGGTCCTGCCTTTACAGCTGAATCACACGCCGCTTTGCAGCAGCATGTTACGTACGTGACCGATGGCCTTAGTCGGGTTCAGGCCTTTCGGACAGACGTTGACGCAGTTCATGATCCCGCGGCAGCGGAATACGCTGAACGGGTCATCCAGCGAAGCCAGACGCTCGGCAGTCTTGGTGTCGCGGCTGTCTGCCAGGAAGCGGTACGCTTGCAGCAGGGCAGCTGGACCCAGGAACTTGTCCGGGTTCCACCAGAAGGACGGGCAAGAGGTCGAGCAGCAAGCGCACAGGATGCACTCGTACAGACCGTCGAGCTTTTCACGCTCTTCAGGGGTCTGCAGACGCTCGATGGCCGGAGCCGGCGTGTCGTTCTGCAGGTATGGCTTAACCTTCTCGTATTGCTTGTAGAAGATGCTCATATCGACGACCAGGTCACGGATAACCGGCAAACCTGGCAACGGACGAACGATCAGCTTGTTACCTTTTACGACAGAAGACAGCGGCGTGACACACGCCAGGCCGTTTTTGCCGTTGATGTTCATGCCGTCGGAACCGCAAACACCTTCACGGCAAGAGCGACGATAGGAGAAACCTTCGTCCTGCTCTTTGATCAGGGCCAGCACGTCCAGCACCATCAGGTCTTTACCACCGGTGTCGACCTGGAATTCCTGCATGAACGGCGCAGCGTCCTGATCAGGGTTGTAGCGATAAACACTGACTTGCAACATGGCGGCCACCCTTAATAAGTCCGAATCTTAGGTTCAAAAGTCGGAACAGTCTTCGGCGAGAAGTTCACAGCACGCTTGGTCACGCGCTTGTCACCCGGGAAGTACAGGGTGTGGCACAGCCAGTTTTCGTCGTCGCGATCTTCGTAGTCTTCACGGGCGTGAGCGCCGCGGGACTCTTTGCGGATCTCTGCAGCGATGGCAGTGGCTTCGGCCACTTCCAGCAGGTTCTGCAGTTCCAGAGCTTCGATTCGAGCGGTGTTGAACGCCTGGCTCTTGTCGTTGATCTTGACGTTGGCGATACGGCCACGCAGATCAGCCAGCTGGGCAATACCCTTCTGCATGTATTCGCCGGTACGGAATACACCGAAGTAGTTCTGCATGCAGCTTTGCAGCTCTTTACGCAGGGTGGCGACGTCTTCGCCTTCGGTACGCGAGTTCAGGCCATCGAGACGAGCCAGGGCTGCGTCGATGTCGGACTGGCGAGGACGGGCGTAATCAACGCCTTCTTTCAGGGTCTGCTCCAGGAACAGGCCGGCCGCACGGCCGAATACCACCAGGTCGAGCAGCGAGTTGCCGCCCAGACGGTTGGCACCGTGAACCGATACGCACGCCACTTCGCCCACTGCGAACAGACCAGGAATGATCTGGTCGACGCCGTCGGCGTCCTGGGTGATTGCCTGGCCATGAATGTTGGTGGCAACGCCGCCCATCATATAGTGGCAGGTTGGAACGACCGGAATCGGCGCCACGGCTGGATCGACGTGGGCGAAGGTCTTGGACAGTTCCATGATGCCTGGCAGACGGCTGTGCAGAACTTCTTCACCGAGGTGATCGAGTTTCAGCATTACGTGGTCGCCATCCGGACCGCAACCGTTGCCGGCGATGATTTCTTTAACCATCGAGCGAGCAACAACGTCACGACCAGCCAGGTCTTTGGCGTTCGGAGCATAACGCTCCATGAAACGCTCGCCGTGCTTGTTGATCAGGTAACCGCCTTCACCGCGGCAACCTTCAGTAACCAGTACACCAGCGCCGGCGATGCCGGTCGGGTGGAACTGCCACATTTCAATGTCTTGTACCGGCACGCCAGCACGCAGGGCCATGCCGACGCCGTCACCGGTGTTGATCAGGGCATTGGTGGTGGACGAGTAGATACGACCTGCACCGCCAGTCGCCAGTACGGTGGCGTTAGCGCGGACGTAGGAAGTTTCGCCAGTTTCGATGCAGATGACGATCATGCCGACAAAGGCACCATCTTCGTTCTTCACCAGGTCGACGCCGTAGTATTCGTTGAGGAATACGGTGCCGGCCTTTAGGTTGGCCTGATACAGGGTGTGCAGCAGCGCGTGACCAGTACGGTCGGCAGCGGCGCACGTACGTGCAGCCTGGCCACCTTTACCGAAGTCTTTCGACTGACCGCCGAACGGACGCTGATAGATGCGACCCTGTTCGGTACGGGAGAACGGCAAGCCCATGTGCTCGAGTTCGAAAACGGCTTCCGGGCCTACGGAACACATGTATTCGATAGCGTCCTGGTCACCGATGTAGTCGGAACCCTTGACGGTATCGTACATGTGCCAGCGCCAGTCATCGTTCGGATCAGCCGAGGCGATGGCGCAGGTGATGCCACCCTGGGCGGATACAGTGTGCGAACGAGTCGGGAAAACCTTGGTAACCACGGCAGTCTTGTGACCACCTTGTGCCAGCTGCAGCGCAGCGCGCATGCCAGCACCGCCGCCGCCAATGATGATGGCGTCGAACGAAAGCGTATTAACGGTAGTAGACATGAATCAGATACCCCAGAGAATCTGCACACCCCAGACGAAGTAAGCGAACATCGCAACGCCGCATACTGCCTGGAAAAGGAAACGTATTGCAGTCGCGGACTTGCCGAACGCCATTGGCGTCAGGTAGTCGGTCGCGATGGTCCACATGCCGACCCAGGCGTGAGCGCCGAGGGCAACGAGGGCCAGGAGACTGAAAATACGCATCCAGTTGCTTGCGAACAGTTCATGCCATTGGGCGTAGCCGATGCCAGGGTTGGCGACGACGTATCCGATCAGGAAAATGAAATAAGCCGCGAGAACGACCGCAGACACACGTTGTGCCATCCAGTCATAGAGGCCCGAACGCGACAGGTTCGTGACGTTAGTTACCATATCCAGACTCCTGCCAGAACGATTACCACCACGGAAACGGCGATAACGATTTTCGAGCCCAGTTTGCCGCCTTCAAGCGACTCGCCGATGCCCATGTCCATCATCAAATGGCGCACACCGGCAACCAGGTGATACAGCAAGGCGGACAGGATGCCCCAAATCACTAGCTTGGCTAGCGGACTGGTCAGACACGCTTTCACCTGACCGAAGCCTTCTTCCGAGTCGAGCGACTTGTCCAATGCATAAAGCATGATGGCCAGGCTGACGAAGAGGATGATTCCGGAGATTCGGTGAAGAATGGACGTGTAAGCAGTGACTGGGAGTTTGATGGTCCTTAGGTCTAGGTTTACAGGTCGTTGGCTATTCACGGCTTTTTTTCACACTGAAGAGCCCCTAACAATCAGGGCAAAGTTGTTGGGGAGTGCACTGGTCAGGTACCCACCACCCAGGGAGTGCGACCCCCAGTAAAGCAGGCCCAAAAGCCCCTGGCGGTCGGAGGCCGAGTATAGACAGTTAGGCTACTAATGACAACGCGTTCACCTTCCCCTAATAGCTCATTGCACAAGTTGGATAAAAGGCGTAAATGGCAGTCAATTTCGAGGAAAAAGTCCGGTTAAAGCCTTCTGGAGCAAGACTTTAGGCAAATTGACATTCGAATTTATCTCACTATAGTGGTGCGGGCCCTGCGTGGGGGGTCTGTCTGATGATTTCAAGCATAAATAGGAGGCCACATGGCTGACAAAAAAGCGCAGTTGATCATCGAGGGCGCAGCCCCCGTCGAGCTGCCCATTTTAACCGGCACCGTTGGTCCCGATGTAATCGATGTTCGGGGCCTGACGGCCACGGGCCGTTTCACCTTTGACCCTGGTTTCATGTCGACAGCTTCCTGCGAGTCGAAGATCACCTATATCGACGGCGACAACGGCATTCTGCTGCACCGCGGTTACCCGATCGAACAGCTGGCTGAAAAATCGGACTACCTGGAAACCTGCTATCTGCTGCTCAACGGCGAATTGCCGACCGCAGAACAGAAGGCCCAGTTCGTCAGCACCGTGAAGAACCACACCATGGTTCACGAGCAGCTGAAGACCTTCTTCAACGGCTTCCGTCGCGACGCCCACCCAATGGCCGTCATGTGCGGTGTAGTCGGCGCCCTCTCGGCCTTCTACCACGACTCCCTGGACATCAATAACCCGCAGCATCGCGAAATATCCGCGATTCGCCTGGTTGCCAAGATGCCGACCCTGGCAGCGATGGTTTACAAGTACTCCATGGGCCAACCCATGATGTACCCGCGCAACGACCTGACGTACGCGGAAAACTTCCTGCACATGATGTTCAACACCCCGTGCGAGATCAAACCGATCAGCCCGGTACTCGCCAGCGCCATGGACAAGATTTTCATCCTCCATGCCGACCACGAGCAGAACGCATCGACTTCCACTGTACGCCTGGCCGGCTCTTCGGGTGCCAACCCGTTTGCCTGTATCGCCGCCGGCATCGCTGCACTGTGGGGCCCTGCCCACGGCGGCGCGAACGAAGCTGTTCTGACCATGCTCGATGAAATTGGCGATGTGTCGAACATCGACAAGTACATCGCCAAGGCCAAGGACAAGAACGATCCGTTCAAGCTGATGGGCTTCGGTCACCGCGTTTACAAAAACCGCGACCCGCGCGCTACCGTCATGAAGCAGACTTGCGACGAAGTGCTGAAGGAACTGGGTATCAAGCACGACAAGCAACTCGAACTGGCTATGCGCCTGGAAGAGATCGCGCTGACCGACCCGTACTTCATCGAGCGCTCGCTGTACCCGAACGTCGACTTCTACTCGGGGATCATCCTCAAGGCGATCGGCATTCCAACCAGCATGTTCACCGTGATCTTCGCTCTGGCGCGGACTGTCGGCTGGATCTCCCACTGGAAAGAAATGCTCTCCAGCCCGTACAAGATTGGCCGTCCGCGCCAGCTGTACACTGGCTACGAGTCGCGTGACATTACCAAGCTGGAAGACCGCAAATAAGACCTGTCTTGCGATAACGTCTTAAGTTGTACCGGGAACGGCCTCTATTTATATAGAGGCCGTTTTTGTTTGTGCGGTTTCAGTGGTCTCAGCGGCCGGTGGGCCGACTGGGTTTTGGGTTGGGTGCATATCCGTTTCTGCGGTAACGGCGACTGGCGGTTTCGCTCTTACAGCGACTCACTTTTCCAGACGCCGAAAAGTAAGCAAAAGGCTTCACCCCGGCGTTCGGCGCCTCGCTGAGGCTCCGCGTTCCCTCGCTACGGTGTCCATCAGGGGGCATCGCCTACGGTCTGCTTCGCGACGACCTCCTCTCGATGTGTGCGGCTTCGCCGCACGGCGCTACGCGCCTAACCCCCTGATGAACACCTACGCTCGGCCTGCCGAAGGGGCGAGAGATCAAGATCAAGATCAAGATCAAGATCAACGTCAAAAGCCAAAGCCACAGCCACAGCCACAGCCACAGCCACAGCCACAGCCACAGCCACAGCCACAGCCACAGCCACAGCCACAGCCACAGCCACAGCCACAGCCACAGCCAAAGCCTTCGGGAAGCTTGCGTACATCCGCAAGTACAGGTCGGCTACCAAGCCGCCTTCGCAGGCAAGCCAGCTCCCACAGGGTTCGGTGTATACCTGCAAGAGATTGGTCGGCTGTCAGGCCGCCATCGCGAGCAGGCTCACTCCCACATAAAGCAGATCGACGTACACCTGCTTCTCACCACTCATCAGGCCGAGCGTTAGCTCGCCTTCAGCTCTTGATCTTGATCCACCCGCCCCTTCGGGAGGCTGAGTGGAGGTGTTCATCCGGGGAGTGGCGCGTAGCGCCGTTCGACGCAGTCGAACACGCTGCATGTAGGTCGTCGCGAAGCAGACCGGAGGGCAGTGTCCCCGGATGGATACCGGAGCGAAGGAACGCCGAGCCAAGGCGAGGGGCCGGACGTTCGGGGCGAGCCTTTTTTTGCTTACTTTTTTTTGGCGTTTGAAAAAAAAGTGAGTCGCCGTAAGGGCGAAACCGCCAGCCGCCGTTACCGCAAGAATGGATATGTACACCTGAAAGAACATGGTCGGCTATCAGGCCGCCATCGCAGGCAAGCCAGCTCCCACAGATTCAACCCAACGCCCAAAAAAATGCCCCAATCTCTCGACCGGGGCATTTTTCGTTTAACGCAACTTACACAGACAAACTCGAAGCCTTAGTGAGAAACCGCCCCACTCGCCCCCAACCCAGTCTGCGAACGAACAAACTGCGGGAAGAACAGCGCACGCTCATTAACGCCAGCCGCGGACTTGTCAGTGATCGAGAAGAACCAGATCCCGACAAACGCAATGGCCATCGAGAACAGCGCCGGGTACTCATACGGGAAGATAGCCTTCTCGTGATGCAGGATCTGCACCCAGATGGTTGGCCCAAGCACCATCAAACCTACGGCACTCACCAGACCCAACCAGCCACCGATCATCGCACCGCGAGTGGTCAGTTTCTTCCAGTACATGGAAAGCAGCAGCACCGGGAAGTTACAGCTCGCCGCGATGGAGAACGCCAGGCCCACCATGAACGCGATGTTCTGGCTTTCGAACAGAATGCCCAGGCCGATCGCCAGCACCGCCAAAGCGATGGTGGTGATTTTCGAGACACGGATCTCATCCTTCTCGTTGGCCTTGCCTTTCTTGATCACGCTGGCATACAGGTCGTGAGACACCGCCGAAGCACCGGCCAGGGTCAAACCGGCAACCACTGCCAGAATGGTCGCGAACGCTACCGCCGAGATGAAGCCCAGGAAAATACTGCCACCCACCGCGTTGGCCAGGTGCACCGCCGCCATGTTGTTGCCGCCCAACAGCGCGCCAGCAGCATCTTTAAAGGCCGGGTTGGTGCTGACCAGCAGGATCGCGCCGAAGCCGATGATGAAGGTCAGGATGTAGAAGTAGCCAATGAAGCCGGTTGCGTACAGCACGCTCTTGCGAGCTTCCTTCGCGTCACTCACGGTGAAGAAGCGCATCAGAATGTGCGGCAGGCCAGCGGTACCAAACATCAGTGCCAGGCCGAGGGAGAACGCGGACACCGGATCTTTCACCAGACCGCCCGGGCTCATGATCGCTTCGCCTTTGGCGTGAACCTTGATCGCCTCGGAGAACAGCGTGTTGAAGTCAAAGTTGACATGCTTCATCACCATCAGCGCCATGAACGAGGCACCGGACAGCAACAGTACTGCCTTGATGATCTGCACCCAAGTGGTCGCCAGCATGCCGCCGAACAGCACGTACATGCACATCAGGACGCCGACCAGGATCACGGCTACATGGTAATCCAGACCGAACAGCAGCTGGATCAGCTTGCCGGCACCGACCATTTGCGCGATCAGGTAGAACGCCACCACCACCAGCGAACCGCAAGCAGACAGCGAGCGAATCTGGGTTTGCCCAAGGCGGTAGGACGCCACATCGGCAAAGGTGTACTTACCCAGGTTACGCAGGCGCTCGGCGATCAGGAACAGAATGATCGGCCAGCCCACCAGGAAGCCGATCGAGTAGATCAGGCCGTCGTAGCCGGAGGTGAACACCAGGGCGGAAATACCCAGGAAGGACGCCGCGGACATGTAGTCACCGGCAATCGCCAGACCATTCTGGAAACCGGTGATCTTGCCGCCGGCCGCATAGTAGTCGGCCGCCGAGTTATTTTTCTTGGAGGCCCAGTAGGTGATATACAAAGTCGCGCCGACAAACGCCACGAACATCAGGATCGCGGCGACGTTCAGCGGTTGTTTCTGCACGGCGCCGGTCAGGGCTTCAGCCGCCCAGGCACCCGGTGCGAATGCTGCAACGCTCAATAGAGCCAATAGACGCCGGATCATTGCTGAGCCTCCTTGAGAATCAGATTGTTCAGGTCGTCGAATTCGCCATTGGCGCGTCGTACGTAGATTGCAGTCAGGACAAAGGCCGAGAGAATCAGCCCGACACCAATCGGTATCCCCCAGGTAATCGAAGACTCGGGGTTGATTTTCGCCCCAAGAATATGCGGCCCGTAAGCAATCAAAAGGATGAATCCGGAGTACAGCCCAAGCATGATCGCCGAAAGAATCCAGGCGAACCTTTCTCGCTTACTAACCAGCTCCTTGAAGCGCGGGCTGTTTTGAATCGAGAGGTAAATGCTGTCGTTCATTGTTTTTATCCTCGCAGCACAGATTAAAGTTGGAACGTTATCCACTCTATGCGGCTGCGGAACTGGTTCCAGACGACCTTAGTATTAGAACGACATGACGGTCTGGCCATTTTCCAGCAGATAATAATTAGCCAGCTTTGCACCCTTCTCCTGCGGAAAAGAAAAAGGCCCGTTGGCAGAACTGCCAAAGGGCCTTGAGAGGTGCTGATTAGAGGCTTCAGCTCAAATCACTTGATCCAGTCTGCAACGCGCTCAGGGTGTTTTGCCACCCAATCCTTCGCAGCGGCTTCAGGCTTGGCGCCATCTTGAATCGCCAACATGACTTCGCCGATTTCGTCCTTCGACGCCCACTGGAAGTTCTTCAGGAACTTGGCAACTTCAGGTGCCTTGGTCGCCAGTTCTTTGCTGCCGATGTTGTTTACGGTTTCAGCCGCGCCATAAACGCCTTTCGGGTCGTCCAGGAAGCGCAGTTTCCACTTGGCGAACATCCAGTGCGGCACCCAACCGGTCACGGCAATGGATTCGTTCTTCTTCTCGGCACGGGTCAGCTCGGCAATCATGCCGGCGCCGGAACTGGCCTTGAGTTGATACCCGGTCAGATCGTAATCCTTGATCGCCTGTTCGGTTTTAAGCATGACGCCCGAACCGGCGTCGATGCCAACGATGCGCTTCTTGAAGGTGTCGTCAGTTTTCAGATCATCAATGGTTTTGGCCTTGACGTATTCCGGTACGATCAAGCCGATTTTTGCATCCTTGAAGTTCGGACCGTAATCGACGACTTGATCCTTGTTCTTGGTCCAGTATTCGCCGTGAGTCACCGGCAGCCAGGCCGACAACATGGCGTCGAGTTTACCGGTGGCCACACCCTGCCACATGATCCCGGTGGCGACGGCTTGAAGTTTCACGTCGTAACCCAGCTTTTGCTTGATCACTTCGGCGGCCACATGGGTGGTCGCGACGCTGTCGGACCAGCCGTCAACGTAACCGATGCTCAGGGTTTTGCTCTCGGCATTGGCCATCGTGGAGCCAATCGCAAGCACCAGAGCGGCACCGGCGCCTAAAAGTCGTCGCATCTTCATCGTTACTTCCCCGAAAGTGCTGCGCTCGACGGGTGCCGAGTCGCGTCAACGTATTGTTATGGTGCACAGCGCCCCCATCACGCCCACCGCAAACTCGTTCGAACATCAGCGTGATTTTCAATGAGAGCACTGATGCGTCGATCATCAACCTGACGACAACCGCGACCTGCTCTGTCAGCGACCTCAAGGCATCGAGAAACGACATCAGATCGCCATTAATTTAGTGCACAGAAAGCACACTGGCCAATCCGCCCGAACTTTGCATGTCAAAATCATGCAAGGGCCCAAGCGCGGGGTAAATGCAGGTAACATGCGCGGCTTTGCTCCCAGACGGCCTGACCATGCCCGCGACATCACGCTTTCCTTTTTTGGCTTATCTCTTCGCCTGCCTGCTGGGGCTGTTTGCCCTCGGCGGCTTCTGGTACGGCCTCGGCAAACCGGTGGTTCTGCCGGACGTGGCCAGTGCGACGCACAAGCTGCAGTGCGCCTCCTATACCCCGTTCGACAAGGACCAGTCGCCGTTCGACGTGCCGTTCAAATTGCGCCCCGAGCGCATGGACGCCGACCTCGCGCTGTTGGCCAAAAGCTTCGAATGCATCCGCACCTATTCAATGACCGGTCTCGAGGCCCTGCCCGATCTGGCGCGCAAGCATGGTCTGAAACTGATGATCGGCGCCTGGGTCAACAGCAACCCGGTGGACACCGAGAAAGAAGTCGACCTGCTGATCGCCTCGGCCAACGCCAACGCGGACGTGGTGACGTCGGTGATCGTCGGCAACGAAACCCTGCTGCGCAAGGAAATCACCGGCGCGCAACTGGCGAAGCTGATCAATAAAGTCAAAAGCCAGGTCAAGCAGCCGGTCACTTACGCCGACGTCTGGGAGTTTTGGCTCAAGCACCCGGAAATCGCCCCGGCGGTGGATTTCCTGACCATCCATTTGCTGCCGTATTGGGAAGACGATCCATCGAACATCGACGCAGCGCTGCAGCACGTGGCTGAAGTGCGTCAGGTGTTCGGCAACAAATTCGCGCCCAAGGACGTGGTGATTGGCGAAACCGGTTGGCCGAGCGAAGGCCGCCAGCGCGAAACCGCCCTGCCGAGCCGGGTTAACGAAGCCAAGTTCATCCGTGGTTTTGTCATCATGGCCGAACAGCAAGGCTGGCATTACAACCTGATCGAAGCCTTCGACCAACCCTGGAAACGCGCCAGCGAAGGTGCCGTCGGTGGTTACTGGGGGCTGTTCGACGCTGATCGCCAGGACAAAGGCGTGCTGGCCGGCCCTGTGTCGAACGTGCCGTACTGGTCGCAGTGGCTGGCCGTTGGCGGTTTGATCTTCCTTGGCACGCTGATGCTCGGCGGGCGTGTACGCACCACGCGCGCCGCCTTGGTGCTGCCGCTGCTCGGCGCACTGGCGGCGTGCTCGATTGGCGCGTGGGGCGATCTGGCGCGTGTCACTACCCGATTTGCGAGTGAATGGTTGTGGGTGGCGTTGCTGACGGGGTTGAATCTGCTGGTACTGGCGCATGCCGCGCTGACGCTGAGCGCCCGAACTGGCTGGCGTGAGCGGGCGTTCAATGCACTGGAACGTCGAGCGGGCTGGTTGGTCGCTGCGGCAGGTTTTGCGGCGGCGGTGATGATGCTGGAGCTGGTGTTCGATCCGCGTTATCGCAGTTTCCCGAGTGTCGCGTTCATCCTGCCGGCACTGGTTTACCTGTGCCGCCCGGTGAACGTGCCGCGCCGTGAAATCGCCCTGCTGACCTTCATCATAGGCGCCGGCATTGCGCCGCAGCTGTACGTTGAAGGCTTGCAGAACCAGCAGGCCTGGGGTTGGGCTCTGGTGAGTGTGTTGATGGTTGCCGCGTTGTGGCGCTGTTTGCGGGTTCGCAAGGCCTGATCTTCAGCGCGGCTACCGGCCTCATCGCGAGCAGGCTCGCTCCCACAGTTGATCTCTGTCGCTCAGATGATCCCTGTGGGAGCGAGCCCGCTCGCGATAACGGACTGTCAGGCGCTGCGGGAAGCCCTGACCAGACGCAGAGCAGCAATCACCACCGCAAAAACAGCCAAAGTAGTGTTGTACAACGCCAGCGCCGGAAACCCGAACACCAGCGCCAGCACCGCCAGCCACCACCCCGCCCGACCCGGCACCACAAACCCGATGATCGCGGCGGCCAATGCGGCGTAGCCCAACATCTTGAAGTGAATCATCAAGCCCAGGCTCGAACGAATCTGGCATTCCCAACGACTCGACTCGTCCACACAGACGCCAACCCACTGCGCATCCTCCATAAAGCCATAACGCGCGCCATAACTGGCGGCCAGCCATAACGGCAGCAGAACGAGTAGCAGAATCACAGGCAGACGGCGAGACATGAAGCACTCCAATAAACGAAAACGGCGGCCAGCTTAATCCCCCGACAGCACTTAGCAAACGCGCATAGCAGATAATTGGTCACGAAATAGCTGCAAAGTGTATCGTCCAGCTACTATTGATCCGAAATACGCCCTGATTGGTGCCGCAGCATGGCACTTTGGCGCAAACCCCGTGGTCATAGCCTGCGAACTTCATTCGGCACCTTCCTCTAAGGGATCTAGTCATGCTCCGTTCCTTGCGCTTCGCCGCCCTGTTTGGCGGCCTTATTTTGAGTGCGTCCGCACTGGCGGTCGATATCGACGCCGCCAGTTATGGCTACCCCTTGACCAACCCGTTCGAGGCGACTATCGCCACGACTCCGCCGGACCTGCGTCCGGAGTTGCCGCTGGACGACGACATCGACCAACAGACACGCAGCGTGACCCTGCGCCCAGAGCGTGCATTCGAACTGCCAGACAATTTCTGGCCGGTCAAAAAGCTGACCTACCGCATTGCCACGCAAGACAAGGCAGCGCCGCTGATTTTTCTGATCGCCGGCACCGGTGCGCGTTATGACAGCAGCCTCAACGAGTACCTGAAAAAGCTCTACTACAAGGCCGGTTATCACGTGGTGCAGCTGTCGTCGCCCACCAGCTTCGACTTCATGAGCGCGGCTTCACGCTTTGCCACACCGGGTATCACCAAGGAAGATGCCGAAGACATGTACCGGGTGATGCAGGCCGTGCGGGCGCAAAACCCGAACGTCCCCGTCACTGATTACTACCTGACCGGTTACAGCCTGGGCGCGCTGGACGCGGCCTTCGTCGCGCACCTGGACGAAACCCGTCGCAGCTTCAACTTCAAGAAAGTCTTGCTGCTCAACCCGCCGGTCAACCTCTACACCTCGATCACCAACCTGGACAAGCTGGTCCAGACCGAGGTCAAGGGCATCAACAACAGCACCACGTTCTATGAACTGGTGCTGAACAAGCTGACCCGCTACTTCCAGCAAAAAGGCTACATCGACCTCAACGATGCCCTGCTCTACGACTTCCAGCAGTCCAAGCAGCACCTGACCAACGAACAGATGGCCATGCTGATCGGCACTTCGTTCCGCTTTTCGGCGGCCGACATTGCCTTCACCTCGGACCTGATCAACCGTCGCGGCTTGATCACCCCGCCGAAATACCCGATCACCGAAGGCACCAGCCTCACGCCGTTCCTCAAGCGTGCGCTGCAATGCGACTTCGACTGCTACATCACCGAGCAGGTTATCCCGATGTGGCGCGCCCGCACCGACGGCGGCAGCCTGCTGCAACTGATCGATCAGGTCAGCCTGTATGCCCTCAAGGATTACCTGCACGACAGCCCGAAAATCGCGGTCATGCACAACGCCGACGACGTGATCCTCGGCCCAGGCGACCTCGGTTTCCTGCGCAAGACCTTCGGCGACCGTCTGACCGTTTATCCACTGGGCGGCCATTGCGGCAACCTAAATTACCGCGTCAACAGCGACGCTATGCTGGAGTTCTTCCGTGGCTAAATACCTCCTGCTTATCGCTGCGTTACTCTGTGCAGGCGTCGCCAATGCAGACAACAGCAAAGCCAACGCCCCTGTCGTGGTCGACAGTGACGGTTTCAAGGAACCGCTGAGCAAACTCAAGTTCAACCCGGGGCTGGATCAGCGCGAGTTCGAACGTTCCACGCTCAACGCGCTGAACGTCTACGACCCGCTGGAAGAGTGGAACCGCCGGGTTTATCACTTCAACTACCGCTTCGACCAATGGGTGTTTCTGCCGGTGGTCGACGGTTATCGCTACATCACCCCAAGTTTCCTGCGCACCGGCGTGAGCAACTTCTTCAATAACATCGGCGATGTGCCGAACCTGATGAACAGCCTGCTGCAGTTCAAAGGCAAGCGTTCGATGGAAACCACCGCGCGCCTGCTGCTCAACACCACCATCGGCATTGCCGGCCTGTGGGACCCGGCCACCTCCATGGGCCTGCCGCGCCAGGCCGAAGACTTCGGTCAGACCCTGGGCTTCTACGGTGTACCGGGCGGCGCCTACTTCGTGTTACCGATCCTCGGCCCTTCGAACATCCGCGACACCGGCGGCCTGCTGGTGGACTTCAGCGCCGAATCGGCGATCAACTTCCTGAACGTCTCGGAAGTCAGCTCTAACCATCCTGAAGTCTGGGCCCTGCGCGGCGTCGACAAGCGCTACCAGAACAGCTTCCGCTACGGCCAGCTGAACTCGCCGTTCGAGTACGAGAAAGTGCGTTACGTGTACACCGAGTCACGCAAGTTGCAGATTGCCGAGTAAATCCGGCGGCAACAAAAAAGGCCATTCGATGCGGATCGAATGGCCTTTTTAATGGGTATTTTTCAAACACTACAAAACCAATGTGGGAGCGAGCCTGCTCGCGATGGGGCCAGCACAGTCAACATCTATGCTGACTGACACTCCGCTATCGCGAGCAGGCTCGCTCCCACATTTGGACAGTGTCCGCCTTCAGCCTTTCAGCGCCTTGTAGAGTTTGCTGACGACCATCACACCAGCCAACACAACGGCACCCGCCACAATCCCCGCCACGGCATTCAACAACGTCGGCACGATAAACCCGGCACCGCCCGCCCCTGCACTGACGCTCTCAATCCAGTGATGAACCACCGGCACGCCATGGGTCAGAATCCCGCCGCCCACCAGGAACATTGCCGCCGTGCCGATCACGGACAGGCTTTTCATCATGTACGGCGCTGCGCGCAGAATCCCGCCGCCGATGCTTTTGGCCATCTGCCCAGGCTTTTGGGTCAGCCACAGGCCCAGGTCATCAAGCTTGACGATGCCCGCCACCAGGCCATAAACACCGATGGTCATGACAATAGCGATGCCAGACAGCACGATGACCTGTTGGGTCAACGACGCATCCGCCACGGTGCCGAGGGTGATGGCGATGATTTCTGCCGACAGAATGAAGTCAGTGCGGATGGCGCCCTTGATCTTGTCTTTCTCGAACGCCACCAGATCAACAGCCGGATCGGCCACCGCTTCGACCAACTCCGCATGCTCGGCCTGGTCTTCAGCCTTGCTGTGCAGGAATTTGTGGGCGAGCTTCTCGAAACCTTCGAAGCACAGGTACGCGCCGCCGATCATCAACAACGGCGTGACCAGCCACGGAATGAATGCGCTGATGGCCAGGGCTGACGGCACCAGGATCAGTTTGTTGAGAAACGAGCCCTTGGCCACCGCCCATACGACCGGGATTTCCCGCTCGGCACGTACGCCGGAAACCTGTTGGGCATTGAGCGCCAGATCATCGCCGAGTACGCCAGCGGTCTTCTTGGCGGCCATTTTGGTCATCAACGCCACATCGTCGAGAACGGCGGCGATGTCGTCGATCAGCAACAGCAAACTGCTTCCTGCCATGAATCAGGTGTCCTTCTGGAATGAATGCTGCGCAGCATAGCGCGACCGAGCGCCACACGGGGCATTCTTGAGCGCTGCGCGAGGCCGGTGCTACCATGCGCAACCGCCAGAACAGGCAAGGAACCCCCTGGTTTATGAGCACTATCCGCGAGCGCAACAAAGAACTGATCCTGCGTGCCGCCAGTGAAGAATTTGCCGACAAGGGCTTCGCTGCGACCAAAACCAGTGATATCGCAGCCAAGGCGGGATTGCCCAAGCCCAACGTCTATTACTACTTCAAATCCAAGGAAAACCTCTACCGCGAGGTCCTGGAAAGCATCATCGAGCCGATTCTGCAGGCCTCGACGCCGTTCAACGCCGACGGTGTGCCCAGCGAAGTGCTGAGCGGCTACATCCGCTCGAAAATCCGCATCTCCCGCGACCTGCCCTTCGCCTCCAAAGTGTTCGCCAGCGAAATCATGCACGGCGCCCCGCACCTGAGCGCCGACCTGGTCGAACAGCTTAACGGCCAGGCCAAGCACAACATCGACTGCATCCAGACCTGGATCGACCGCGGGCAAATCGCCCCGATCGATCCCAACCACCTGATGTTCAGCATCTGGGCCGCGACCCAGACCTACGCCGACTTTGACTGGCAGATCACGGCCATCACTGGCAAGGCCAAGCTGGATGAAGAGGACTATGAAGCGGCGGCGCAGACGATTATCCGGTTGGTGCTTAAAGGGTGTGAGCCGGATTGATAGACCGCGGTGCATTTATCGCTAGCAGGCTAGCTCCCACATTGGATCTGTGGCGTTCACCAATCCCCTGTGGGAGCTAGCGTGCTAGCGATGAAGGCAACTCGATTTCAGATCAAACCCAAACAGCATCCCACAACGGATAGTCGCCAAGCTTTTCCACCAGCCCAGCCCGCAACGGATTTGCCACGACATACCGGGCCAATTTCACCAAATCCTCTTCCCGCCGCAATGCACGGTCATGAAAGCCTTTCTGCCAGAGATTGTCCTTGCGGCCAGTGAACTGATTCACCGCTTTGGTGCTCAGTGATTTGGTCTTTTGCATCAGATTACCCAACGATCCCTGCTGTAACTCGACCAGCCAATGGAAATGATCGGGCATGACAACCCAGGCCAGTGAATTCGCGATGCCTTGATCCTGAGCGCAGCGAAATTGATTAACTACCACTCTACCCAAGGTGAAGTCTTTGAATATTGGCTTTCGGTCGTGTGTATTGGTAGTCAGCAGGTAAATCCGATTGGATTCGGTATAGCGGCCGATGCGCAAGCGATTTGAAGCGGGTAGATCAGGCATTCCATTGCCCCTGCATGATTAATTCATCTGGAAGGCTAGACCTGATATCACCCAAGGGCGGGGCAGACATTTAGCTGAGTGTGTCTGGTAGTCCGTCATCGCTAGCAGGCTAGCTCCCACACTGGATCTCTGTGAACACAAAATTCGTGCGCGACAAACATCCCCTGTGGGAGCCAGCCTGCTGGCGATGGCGATAGATCAATCAATACAAAATCAAGCCACCACCCCAGCATCCGCCCTCAACCCCACCGCCTCGATCGCACTGATCGCACACTGCTCATCAACATCCGACAGATCCCCGCTGATCCCCACCGCCCCCAGCACGTTCCCGTCCTGATCCCGAATCAACACACCGCCCGGTGCCGGCACGACGCTGCCCTGCCCCAGGCTGTTCAGCGCGGCGAAGAAGGCCGGGCGTTGCTGGGCGTCCAGCGCCAGCAGGCGTGAGCCTTTGCCGAGGGCGATGGCGCCCCAGGCTTTGCCGATGGCGACCTGCGGGCGCAGCAGGCTCGCGCCGTCTTCGCGTTGCAGGCTAATCACGTGCCCGCCGGCATCCAGTACCGCGATGGTCAGTGGAGCCGCGGAGATTGCACGCCCGGCGGTGATGGCCTGATTGATCAGGTTGACTGCAACTTTCAAGGTTAAAGCGCTCATGGTGCCGTCCTCATTTTGTTATAGGGAAAGCCAGTGGCCTGCGCGGTTGTGCCGCAGTCCGATGCAACAAATAGAACACAATGAGTTATTTTTTTGTATACAATAATTCTCGAAAAGCGCTACATGCGACGAAAAGCCACAGCAGAACGGGCTTCCGACGAATGAAACGGCCGCTTGAGAAAATGGATTGACCTGCGCCGTCCGCCGTGAATACACTCTGCGCAAAGCCACTTGTATACAATTACAAAACGTAAGAGGCACAAAACCATGAGCAAAATGAGAGCAATCGAAGCCGCCGTTCTGGTGATGCGCCGTGAAGGGGTTGATACCGCTTTTGGCATCCCGGGCGCCGCGATCAACCCGCTGTACTCCGCCTTGCAGAAGGTCGGTGGCATCGATCACGTCCTCGCGCGCCACGTTGAAGGCGCCTCGCACATGGCCGAGGGTTACACCCGCACCAAGGCCGGCAACATCGGCGTGTGCATCGGCACTTCCGGCCCGGCCGGCACCGACATGGTCACCGGGCTCTACAGCGCCTCGGCCGACTCGATCCCGATTCTGTGCATCACCGGGCAAGCACCCCGCGCCCGTATGCACAAGGAAGACTTCCAGGCCGTTGACATCACCACCATCGTCAAGCCAGTGACCAAGTGGGCAACCACCGTCATGGAACCGGGCCAGGTGCCGTATGCGTTCCAGAAAGCCTTCTACGAAATGCGTTCCGGCCGTCCGGGCCCGGTGCTGATCGACCTGCCGTTCGACGTGCAGATGGCTGAAATCGAATTCGACATCGATGCTTACCAACCACTGCCGCTGGCCAAGCCAACCGCCAACCGCGTGCAAATCGAGAAGGCCCTGGCCATGCTCGACCAGGCCGAGCGTCCATTGCTGGTAGCCGGTGGCGGCATCATCAATGCCGACGCCAGCGAGTTGCTGGTTGAATTCGCCGAGCTGACCGGTATTCCGGTGATCCCGACCCTGATGGGCTGGGGCACGATCCCGGACGATCACCCATTGATGGTCGGCATGGTGGGCTTGCAGACCTCGCACCGCTACGGCAACGCGACCCTGCTGAAGTCCGACGTGGTATTGGGCGTCGGCAACCGTTGGGCCAACCGTCACACCGGTTCGATCGACGTGTACACCGAAGGCCGCAAGTTCATTCACGTCGACATCGAGCCGACGCAAATCGGCCGCGTGTTCAACCCGGACCTGGGCATCGTTTCCGACGCCGCTGCCGCGCTGACCGTGTTCATCGAAGTCGCTCGCGAATGGCAAGCCGCCGGCAAGCTGAAAAACCGCAGCGCCTGGCTGCAAGACTGCCAGCAGCGCAAAGCCAGCCTGCAGCGCAAGACTCACTTCGACAACGTGCCGGTCAAGCCGCAGCGTGTGTACGAAGAGATGAACCAGGTGTTCGGCAAAGACACCTGCTACGTCAGCACCATCGGTCTGTCGCAGATTGCCGGCGCGCAGTTCCTGCACGTCTACAAGCCGCGTCACTGGATCAACTGCGGTCAGGCCGGTCCGTTGGGTTGGACCATTCCGGCAGCACTGGGCGTGGTCAAGGCCGATCCGACCCGCAAGGTCGTGGCGCTGTCGGGCGATTATGATTTCCAGTTCATGATCGAAGAGTTGGCGGTGGGCGCGCAGTTCAAGCTGCCGTACATCCACGTCGTGGTCAACAATTCGTACCTGGGGCTGATTCGTCAGGCCCAGCGCGGTTTCGACATGGACTACTGCGTGCAGCTGTCCTTCGATAACCTGAACGCTCCGGAACTCAACGGTTACGGTGTCGACCACGTCGCGGTTGCCGAAGGCCTCGGCTGCAAGGCGCTGCGAGTGTTCGAACCGGGTCAGATCCAGCCTGCCCTGCGCAAGGCCCAGGAGCTGATCGAAGAGTTTAAGGTGCCGGTGATCGTCGAGATTATTCTGGAGCGTGTGACCAACATTTCCATGGGCACCGAGATCAACGCCGTCAACGAATTCGAAGACCTGGCGCTGGTCGGCAACGACGCGCCGACCGCGATTTCGTTGCTTGATTAACAGCTGAACGCTCTCCCTGTGGGAGCGAGCCTGCTCGCGATG
Source organism: Pseudomonas sp. 31-12 (assembly GCF_003151075.1). Lineage (NCBI taxonomy): Bacteria > Pseudomonadati > Pseudomonadota > Gammaproteobacteria > Pseudomonadales > Pseudomonadaceae > Pseudomonas > Pseudomonas sp. 31-12. Next base: position 2,041,540 of record NZ_CP029482.1, on the reverse strand, counting down.
AGGCCGGCACATTCAACATTGATGTTGACTGTCCCACCGCTATCGCCAGCAGGCTGGCTCCCACGGGGGATCTGCACATACTTTCGGGAGACCACCATGCCGCGTTTCGCAGCCAACCTGTCCATGCTGTTCACTGAGCAGGATTTTCTTGCCCGTTTCGAAGCGGCCGCCAAGGCCGGCTTCAGTGGTGTCGAATACCTGTTCCCCTACGACTTCAGCTCCGCCGAGATCAAGGCCAAGCTCGACGCCAGTGGCCTGACCCAGGTGCTGTTCAATCTGCCGGCCGGTGACTGGGCCAAGGGCGAACGCGGTATCGCGTGCCTGCCGGACCGTGTCGAAGAGTTCCGTGCCGGTGTCGATCTGGCGATCGCTTATGCTCAAGTGCTCGGCAACACCCAGGTCAACTGCCTGGCCGGTATTCGTCCACAAGGCGTCGACGATGCCACCGTGGAAAAAACCTTCGTCGCCAACCTCAAATACGCCGCCGACAAGCTGCAAGCAGCGGGCATCAAACTGGTGATGGAAGCGATCAACACCCGCGACATCCCGGGCTTCTATCTGAACAACACGGCGCAGGCCCTGTCGATTCGCGAACAGGTCGGCAGCGCCAATCTGTTCCTGCAATACGACATCTACCACATGCAAATCATGGAGGGCGACCTGGCCCGCACCATGGCTGCGCACCTGGGCGAGATCAACCATATCCAGTTGGCCGACAACCCGGGGCGCAACGAACCGGGCACCGGTGAAATCAACTACCGCTTCCTGTTCGAACACCTTGACCGCATCGGTTATCAGGGTTGGGTTGGCTGTGAATACAAGCCGCTGACCACCACTGAAGCGGGCCTGGGGTGGTTGAAAACCCACAACGCGATCTGACACTAAAGCAGGCCTTTTGTGGCCTTGTACTTGTGGTGAGGGAGCTTGCTCCCGCTGGGTCGCGAAGCGGCCCCAAAGCCATCCACCGTGGTGTATCAGGCAGAACCGGTTCTCAGGTTTTGCGACGGCTACGCAGCCGAGCGGGAGCAAGCTCCCTCGCCACAGAAAGTGGTCGCCTCAGCTACGCGCACATTATTTGGCTACACAAAAACAAGAGGAATTTCTCATGGCTAAAATCGGATTTATCGGCACCGGCATCATGGGCCACCCAATGGCGTTGAACCTGCAGAAAGCCGGTCACAGCCTGTTCCTGTCGGCGCACCACGACGCCGCACCGGCCGATCTGGTTGCCGGTGGCGCCGTCGCCCTGGCCAACCCGAAAGAAGTCGCCCAGGAAGCTGAAGTCATCATCATCATGGTGCCGGATACCCCGCAGGTCGACGACGTGCTGTTCCGCGCCGATGGCGTTGCGGCCGGTGTCGGCAAAGGCAAAATCGTCATCGACATGAGCTCGATCTCGCCGACCGCCACCAAGGCCTTTGCGGCCAAGGTCAACGAAAAAGGCGCGCAATACCTCGATGCGCCAGTGTCCGGCGGTGAAGTCGGCGCCAAGGCTGCAAGCCTGAGCATCATGGTCGGTGGCGATGCCGATGCTTTCGAACGCGCACTGCCTTTGTTCCAGGCGATGGGCAAGAACATCACCCTGGTCGGTGGCAATGGCGACGGTCAGACCGCGAAAGTGGCGAACCAGATCATCGTCGCGCTGAACATTCAGGCCGTAGCCGAAGCGCTGTTGTTCGCCGCGAAAAACGGTGCCGATCCGGCCAAGGTGCGTGAAGCGCTGATGGGCGGTTTCGCTTCGTCGAAGATCCTCGAAGTACATGGCGAGCGCATGATCAAAGGCACCTTCGACCCGGGCTTCCGCATCAGCCTGCACCAGAAGGATTTGAACCTGGCCCTGCAAGGCGCCAAAGAGCTGAACATCAACCTGCCGAACACCGCCAACGCCCAGCAAGTGTTCAGCACTTGCGCGGCCATCGGTGGCAGCAACTGGGACCACTCGGCGCTGATCAAGGGCTTGGAACACATGGCGAACTTCTCGATTCGCGATAAGTAACAAAGCCCTGCACAAAACCTGTGGGAGCTAGCCTGCTAGCGATGAAATCAACGCGGTGTGTCTGATAGACCTGGGCGCCTGAATCGCTAGCAGGCTAGCTCCCACAGGGATCTGAGTTGCCCTTTCGAATAACAAGAATTCCCGGGAGCCCGCCATGTCGGTCAATCCGCAACAATTCCTGCGCGAGCTGTTTGCCACAGCCATCGACGCGGCCCATCCGCAGCAAGTCCTCGAAGCCCATTTGCCCCAAGATCGCAGCGGTCGGGTGATCGTCATTGGCGCCGGCAAAGCCGCAGCCGCCATGGCCCAAGTCGTCGAGCGTTGCTGGCAGGGTGAAGTCTGCGGCCTGGTGGTCACCCGTTACGGCCACGGCGCCCCGTGCGAAAAAATCGAAGTCGTCGAAGCCGCTCACCCGGTGCCTGATGCTGCTGGTCTGGCAGTAGCCAAACGGGTATTGGAAATGGTCAGCAACCTGACCGAAGACGACCGCGTGATCTTCCTGCTCTCGGGCGGCGGTTCTGCGCTGCTGGCATTGCCGGCGGCCGGCATCACCCTGGCCGACAAGCAATCGATCAACAAAGCCCTGCTCAAATCCGGCGCCACCATCGGCGAGATGAATTGCGTGCGCAAGCACCTCTCGGCGATCAAGGGCGGCCGCCTCGGCAAGGCCTGCTGGCCCGCCACTGTTTATACCTACGCGATTTCCGATGTGCCGGGCGACCTCGCCACGGTCATCGCTTCCGGCCCCACCGTGGCCGACCCAAGCACTTCGGCCGAAGCGTTGGCGATCCTCAAACGCTACGGCATCGACGTTCCGGCCTCGGTGCGCAACTGGCTGCAGAGCCCGGAATCGGAAACCGTCAAACCCGGAGATCCGAGTCTGGCACGCAGCCATTTCCAGTTGATCGCCCGTCCTCAGCAATCCCTTGAAGCGGCCGCGGTGAAAGCCCGTCAGGCCGGCTTCAGTCCGCTGATCCTCGGCGATCTGGAAGGCGAATCCCGCGAAGTGGCCAAGGTTCACGCCGGCATCACCCGCCAGGTGGTCCTGCATGGCCAGCCATTGGCGGCGCCGTGCGTGATTTTGTCGGGCGGAGAAACCACCGTCACCGTGCGCGGCAATGGCCGTGGCGGACGCAACGCCGAATTCCTGCTCAGCCTGACCGACAGCCTCAAAGGCTTGCCCGGCGTCTACGCCCTGGCCGGTGACACCGACGGCATCGACGGCTCCGAAGACAACGCCGGCGCCATCATGACCCCGGACAGCTACGCCGGCGCCGCCGCCCTCGGCTTGAGCGCCAGCGACGAGTTGGACAACAACAATGGCTACGGCTATTTCGAAGCGCTGGACGCACTGATCGTCACCGAACCGACCCGCACCAACGTCAACGACTTCCGCGCCATCCTGATCCTCGAGAGCCCTGAAAATGACGCCTGACAAGAAGGTTAAAATCCTTGCCACCCTCGGCCCTGCCACCGACGGGATCGACGACATCCGTGAGCTGGTACAGGCCGGGGTCAATATCTTTCGCCTGAACTTCAGCCACGGCGATCACGCCGACCATGCTCAACGCTATCAGTGGATTCGTGAAGTCGAGCGCCAGCTGAATTACCCGCTGGGCATCCTGATGGACCTGCAAGGCCCGAAACTGCGGGTCGGCAAGTTCGCCGAGGGCAAGGTGCAACTGCACCGCGGCCAGGCCCTGCGCCTGGACCTCGATACGACGCCGGGTGATCAGCGTCGGGTCAACCTGCCGCACCCGGAAATCATCGCCGCGCTGGAACCCGGCATGGACCTGTTGCTGGACGACGGCAAGCTGCGTCTGCGCGTGGTCACCAAGTACGCCGACGCGATCGATACCACCGTGCTCAACGGCGGCGAACTCTCGGACCGCAAAGGCGTGAACGTGCCGCAAGCGGTGCTGGAATTGAGCCCGCTGACCGCCAAGGATCGTCGTGACTTGAGCTTCGGTCTGGAACTGGGTGTGGACTGGGTGGCGCTGTCGTTTGTGCAGCGTCCGGAAGACATCCGCGAAGCCCGCGAACTGATCGGCGACAAAGCGTTTTTGATGGCCAAGATCGAGAAGCCCTCGGCCGTGACTCAGCTGCGCGAGATCGCCGAGTTGAGCGACGCGATCATGGTCGCTCGCGGTGACCTGGGCGTGGAAGTCCCGGCCGAAAGCGTGCCGCAGATTCAGAAAAACATCATCAGCATTTGCCGCGAACTCGGCAAACCGGTGGTGGTGGCGACGCAGATGCTCGAATCGATGCGCTTCTCCCCGGCCCCGACCCGCGCCGAAGTCACCGATGTCGCCAACGCCGTGGCCGAAGGTGCCGATGCGGTGATGCTATCGGCCGAAACCGCGTCCGGCGAGTACCCGCTGGAAGCCGTGCAGATGATGAGCAAGATCATTCGCCAAGTGGAAAACGGTCCGGATTATCAGGCACAACTGGACGTGAGCCGGCCGAAGGCCGAGGCGACGGTTTCCGATGCGATCAGCTGCGCAATCCGGCGCATCAGCAACGTGCTGCCGGTGGCGGTGCTGGTGAATTACAGCGAGTCGGGGACGTCAAGCCTGCGTGCGGCGCGGGAACGGCCGACCGCGCCGATCCTCAACCTGACGCCGAACCTGCAGACCGCGCGCCGCTTGACCGTGGCGTGGGGCGTGCACTCGGTGGTCAATGATCGGCTGCGCCAGGTGGATGAGGTGTGCTCGACGGCGCTGGAGATTGCGCAGGCGCAGGGAATGGCGCAGCGCGGGGACACGTTGTTGATCACCGCGGGTGTGCCGTTTGGGCAGCCGGGGTCGACTAACTCACTGCGTATCGAGACGTTGATCTAGAGCGCCCATGCCGGCCTTATCGCCAGCAGGCTGGCTCCCACATTGGTTTTGTGTCGATCACTGAATCAAGACTGAACTGAGATTCAGTGTGGGAGCCAGCCTGCTGGCGATGAAGGCGACTCGGTTTCACTGTCTTTTAGAACTGCCATGCCTGCCAACCACTTCAACACCCACTGCCCCGATTGGGCGACTGCCCTGCTCAACGGTTTCAGCCAGATCTTCCTCCAGCGTCATCCGCTGTGCGGTCTGCTGTGCCTGTTGGCGATTCTTCTCACCGCGCCCACCCTGCTCGGCGGTGCACTGCTGGGCGGTGTCGCCGGGTTGCTCACCGCACAACGTCGCGGCTACGCCAAGGCCGATCGCCAGGCCGGGCTGTTCAGTTACAACGGTGTCTTGCTCGGCCTGCTGCTGAGCCTCTATTTCCCCTGGTCCGCGCTGTTGCCACCGCTGGTCATCGCTGCGGGTGGGCTGAGTGCGATGGTCACTCAACAGTGGCTCAAACGCGTCCGGGTCAGCCACTACCTGCCTGCCTACACCGCGCCCTTTGTGGGGCTGGGCTGGTTGCTGCTGTGCTTCGCCACGCCCCCGACAACTCCACACTTGATCGAAATCAATACGCTGAACATGCTCATCGCACCACTCAAAGGCCTTGGCCAGGTGATGTTCCTCGGCCATCCCCTGGCCGGCGCGATGATTGCCGTGGGTTTGCTGATCGCTGATCGCCGCGCATTCTGTTGGGCGTTATTGGCGTCTGTCGCGGGCATGGGCTGGAGCCTGCTGCATCACGACTTCTATACCGCATTGATCGGCCTCGGTGGCTACAACGCCGTACTCGCCGCCCTCGCCTTCAGCTCGCAGCGCCAAAAACCTTGGCTGCCGCTGCTCGGTATTGCATCAGCGCTGTTGCTGACGCCGGTGTTTGCCGCCATCGGTCTGCCAACGCTGACCGCGCCGTTCATCCTCGCCTGCTGGCTGATCCGCACCGTTGTTCAAATGCTCAGCAAGACTCCTGTCGCCCTTACGCCTTGCACTCTGGAGGAGAATCAACCTAGGCTTCGCTGATCATTGGTTCAGGCGGTATCCATGGACAGCAGCAAAAACTGGCGTGAAGAGCTTTACGTCATGGTTTTCCAGAGCGACACCAAGGCGGGGCGGCGCTTCGACGGCATATTGCTGTTGATCATCCTCGCCAGTATCGTGATCGTGATGCTCGACAGCATCGACACGGTCCACAAGAACTACGCCGACGTGCTGGCGTACATCGAGTGGGGTTTCACCGTCATTTTCGCCATCGAATATGGCTTGCGTCTGTACTGCTCACCCAAGCCGTTACGCTATGCGTTCAGCTTTTATGGGCTGGTGGATCTGCTGGCGATCGTGCCCGGGATCCTGGCGCTGTATTACGCCGATGCGCAATACCTGCTGATTATCCGGATCATCCGGATGCTGCGGATTTTCCGCGTCCTCAAGCTCAGCCCGTACCTCAAGCAAGCCAACTATTTGATGTCGGCGCTACGCGGCAGCAAGCAGAAAATCGTGGTGTTTCTGGTCAGCGTCTGCACGCTGGTGACGGTGTTCGGCACGCTGATGTATGTGATCGAAGGCCCGGAACACGGCTTCACCAGCATTCCCAAAGGCATCTACTGGGCGATCGTGACGTTGACCACGGTGGGCTTCGGCGACATCGTGCCGAAGACACCGCTGGGCCAGGTGATTTCGTCGCTGGTGATGATCACTGGTTATTCGATCATCGCCGTACCCACCGGGATTTTCACCGCCGAACTGGCCAATGCCATGCGCGGTGAACAGCTGCAACACGATTGCCCGGTATGCAAGAAAAACAGCCACGAACACGGTGCGGCATTCTGCTCGCGATGCGGCAACGCTCTGTTTAAGAAACTGGAATAAGCAAAGAGCTTTTTAATCTTTAAGGGCCTATGCGAGCCCGGCTATAGTCGCTGGCAAATTGCCTCACTTTTAAATAGAACAAGGAATGCGCAGTGAAAAAACTCTTTGGCGCCTCACTTCTGGCCGCTGGCCTGGCACTGACCAGCATGGCTCAGGCCGCACCGACCCTGCTCAACGTTTCTTACGACGTGATGCGCGATTTCTACAAGGACTACAACACTGCGTTCCAGAAACACTGGCAAGCCGAGCACAACGAGAACATCACCCTGCAGATGTCCTTCGGCGGTTCCAGCAAACAGGCGCGTTCGGTGATCGATGGCCTGCCGGCTGACGTCATCACCATGAACATGGCCACCGACATCAATGCCCTGGCGGACAATGGCAAACTGATCCCGGACAACTGGGTCACCCGCTTGCCGAACAACAGCGCACCGTTTACCTCGGCCACCGTATTCATCGTCCGCAAAGGCAACCCGAAAGCCCTGAAAGACTGGCCGGACCTGCTCAAGGATGGCGTGCAAGTGATCGTGCCGAACCCGAAAACCTCGGGTAACGGTCGCTACACCTACCTGTCCGCCTGGGGTTATGTGCTGAAAAACGGTGGCGACGAGAACAAGGCCAAAGACTTCGTCGGCAAACTGTTTAAGCAAGCGCCAGTGCTGGATACCGGCGGCCGTGCCGCTACTACCACGTTCATGACCAACCAGATCGGCGACGTGCTGGTGACCTTCGAAAACGAAGCGGAAATGATTGCCCGCGAGTTTGGTCGTGACCAGTTTGAAGTGATCTACCCAAGCGTCTCCGCTGAAGCCGAGCCGCCGGTGTCGGTGGTCGACAAAACCGTCGACAAAAAAGGCACCCGCGCGGCGGCCGAAGAATATCTGAAGTACCTGTGGTCGCCGGAAGGTCAGGAAATTGCCGCAGCCAACTACCTGCGCCCGCGTGATCCGGCGGTGCTGGCCAAGTACACCGATCGCTTCCCGAAAGTGGACTTCCTGTCGGTGGAGAAGACCTTTGGCGACTGGCGGACAGTGCAGAAGACCCACTTCAATGATGGCGGGGTCTTTGATCAGATTTACAGCGGTCAGTAATTCCTGAGCCCAACAAAAAGGCGACCCGATAAGGTCGCCTTTTTTTGTGGTTTTTTAGCCACGTCCACTGAACAACTGTGGGAGGGCTTGCTCGAAAGCGGTGTGTCCATTCAACATTGATGTCGACTGACACACCGTTTTCGCGAGCAAGCCCGCTCCCACAAGGATTTCGATTCGCTTTACATCGGTGGTGTGACGCCATCCTTGCCGGCAGAAATCGATTGCGCGGTGAGCGTCCCGTCAGCACCTTGGGTCACAAACGTGACGATCTTCACCCCGACCTTCAGCAAACTCCGATCCCCCGGCATCAGGTTCACAATCGGCACATCCTCCGGCACCAGGATCTTCTGCTGCCCGCCCTTGTAGTTGACTGTCAACACCCGGCCATTGCTGACCACCAGATCGCCCACGCTGCCATTGGTCATGCTGCTGCCCTTGGCCAGGTCGAACGGTCGATGCCCGTCGCCGCTGCCTGCCAGTTCCGGTGGAAAGACGTGGACTTCCAGCGCCTTCAAGGTGCCGTCGTCTTGTGGAATGGCCGCCGAACCAATGTAGCTGCCGGGTTTGATATCTTCGATATTGGCCAGGGTAACGGCGCGGACCTTGGTGTCCTGAGTCAGGTGGATGACTACGTTTTCACCCGTATTGACGTGGACTTTCAAGACATCGGGGCTCACCCCGGTGATCTCGCCGCGCACGCCAATGCGCATTCCCGGCGCGTCGGCGGCTTGAGCGAAACCTGCCGTGAACATGCCGATCAAGGTGACCACTGAAACGCCGCGAATAAGGTGACGAAACATCGCATTCATGGAAGTGCCTTCCGGTTATGAATCGTGAAGGAGAACATAAGCACGCTATCGAACAGGATGTAAGTGAATGTATCATCGGACCTGAATATTTTGACGCAAGGTTCATCGATGGACAGCACTCACGTCCGTCACCCATTCCGCAAAGGAATGATTGCTATCACTCCAATCCCTCTTCTGCCGAATTCGATTGCTCTTTAGCCTGCGCGCATTCCCTTTTGTTCAGCGAGACACCTTATGAACCCAGCGACTCAGGTGCCCCACGGCACCGCGACAATGACCAAAGGCATGGTGCTGCTGTTCGCCTTCTGCTGCGGCGCGATTGTGGCCAACATCTACTACGCCCAGCCGATCATCGGCCTGATCGCGCCGGACATCGGCCTGACCAGCACCATGGCCAGCCTGATCGTTTCGCTGACCCAGATCGGTTACGCGCTGGGCCTGTTCTTCCTGGTGCCACTGGGGGATCTGCTGGAAAATCGCCGGCTGATGATCATCACCACCGTGGTGGCGATCGCCAGCTTGTTGGGTGCGGCGTTTACCGATCAGCCGAACGTGTTTTTGCTGATCTCGTTGCTGGTGGGTTTCAGCTCGGTGTCGGTGCAGATCCTGATTCCGCTGGCGGCGCACCTTGCGCCGGAAGAGTCACGGGGTCGGGTCGTCGGCGGGATCATGGGCGGGTTGCTGCTGGGGATTCTGCTGGCGCGGCCGGTGTCCAGCCTCGTGGCTGACCACTTCGGCTGGCGCGCGATGTTTGTGATCGCGGCCGTGTTGATGGCGGCGATCAGCGTGGTGCTGGCACTGACGATCCCCAAGCGCCAGCCTGATCACAGCGCCTCTTATGGCCAGTTGCTGGGTTCTCTATGGACGCTGTTGCGCCAGCAACCGGTGTTGCGTCAACGCGCGTTCTACCAGGGCTGCATGTTCGCCACGTTCAGCCTGTTCTGGACTGCCGTGCCGCTGGAACTGGCGCGCAATCATGGCCTGTCGCAAACCCAAATCGCGATCTTCGCCCTGGTCGGTGCCATCGGTGCGATTGCAGCGCCTATCGCCGGTCGCCTGGCCGACGCCGGCCACACCCGCATCGCCTCATTGCTGGCCCTGCTGTTCGCCAGCCTCAGCTTCCTGCCAGCGTTCATCCACCCGGTCTACAGCGTCATCGGCCTCGCGGTCACCGGTGTGGTGCTCGACTTCTGCGTGCAGATGAACATGGTCCTCGGCCAACGCGCGGTCTACGCCCTCGACGCCAAAAGCCGCAGCCGCTTGAACGCGTTGTACATGACCAGCATCTTCATCGGCGGCGCGTTCGGTTCGTCGGTGGCCAGCGCGGTGTATGAGCATGGCGGCTGGCTGTGGATCGTGATCGTGGGCAGCGCGTTTCCGCTGTTGGCGTTGTTGCGGTTCTTGAGCGTTTCGCCGAAGGCTTCGTTGGCGACTGCATAAAAGCGCCCAAAACATCGCGGGCAAAAACTCGTCCCGACAGATCCGTGTATGACCCGGGCCAACCCGGATTACACTCAACGCCCAGAGCCTGAAGCGATGCTGGATGCGATTCGCGGCTGACCCGTTCAACGGCTGCCTGCCCCGGCGGCATGTTCTTTCAAGGAGTTTGCAATGACCCGACGTACCTTTCTCATCACTGGCGCCAGCAAAGGCATTGGCCGGGCAGTGGCCGAGCATCTGGACCGCGCGGGGCATCGGGTGGTCGGGATTGCCCGAACCCCGGACCTGTCGTTCCCCGGCATTCTGTTTCCGCTGGATTTGAGCGACAGGACGCTGACCCAGGAAGTGCTGGCGGATTTGTCCAGAACGTATGAATTCGATGGGCTAGTGAATAACGTCGGCCTGGTTCGCCCGCAAGTGCTGGGCGAAATCGACCTCGATACCTTCGACGACGTAATGCGTGTCAACCTGCATTCGGCGTTGCAGGCCACTCAGGCGCTGCTGCCGAACATGCGCGCCAAGGGCTGGGGCCGGGTGGTGAATATTTCCAGCCTGACCGTACTCGGGATCACCCAGCGCACGGCGTATGCGGCGGCCAAAGCAGCGCTGATCAGCTTCACGCGCTCCTGGGCGCTGGAACTGGCGCAAACCGGCGTGACCGTGAATGCCGTGGCGCCGGGGCCGACGGAAACGGAGCTGTTTCGCGCCAACAACCCGCCGGGTAGCGAAGGCGAGGCGCGGTATCTGGCGGGTGTGCCGATGGGTCGGTTGGGGCAGCCGCATGAGATCGCAGCGGCGATTGCGTTTTTACTGTCCGAGCAGAGCGGGTTTATCACCGGGCAAACCTTGTTTGTCGATGGCGGTTCTTCTATCGGCAAAGCCGCGTTATGACCAACAACACAAATCCCCTGTGGGAGCTAGCCTGCTAGCGATGGCGGACTGTAAGTCACATTAATGTTGGATGTGCCGCCATCATCGCGAGCAGGCTCGCTCCCACAGGGAGTTGGGTTGAAACCAGAATCGATTTCCTGCGCGCACAAAAAAGGCGACCCCGAAGGTCGCCTTGTTCTGTGCAGATAGTTACTCCCCGAACTGCCGCCCCAACCCACCCGGCACGCCATGGATATTGGTCTCTTCCCATGGCCCGTTCGGGCTGATCGACCGGCTCCAGCCGTTGTTCCAGCGGTAGTAGGTGCGCTGGCGGTAGAAGGTATTGGGCTGATCATCCAGCACGTAAACGCCAAGCTTGGCATCCCAATGGCTGTTGCCGCCCGGTGGTGGCGCAAAGCTCGCGGAAGTGCGTGGCAGCGGCTTGGCAGGTTTGGCCGGGGTGGTCGGTTTGCTCGGGGCCGTCGAGGGTGCCGGTTTGGTGCTGGGCTGCGATGGCGGGATCGGTGGCGGGGTTGGCTGCTCAGGGGGCCGTTGGACCGCACAAGCGCTTAACCCCAAAACCAGACTGAGCAGGGTGATACGAGCGATGGCGGTCATGGCGGTGCTTCCTGTTAATTATCCCGGGCTGTTATTTGTCCGGGCTGTCGATAGTCAGTTTTTGCGCCGCAGTGGTGCTGCTGGCCAGGGGCTGGCTGCGACCGATCCATTCGCCGGCAGTCGGTTGGCCGGCGCGTGAGATGCGCGCAACCAGTTGGACTTCAGGGAAGTTCGACAGTTTCAACTGCGGCATCATTGCGTCGGCATCGCCCAGTTCGACGGTGGCCGGCAAGTCGGCCACGGTCAGACGCTTGGCAGCCAGCGGGGCCGGTGGACCCGAGGTGGCGCGGGCAAAAATGAACACGCTGTCGCCAGGCTGGACCTTGGCTTTGAGCTCAGGCGCCAGATCGACAGTGACTTTAAGTTTCGCTGCCGCTTTGGCCACTGGGGCCTGGGCGACTTTGCCGCCGCTGGCTTCGAGTTTCTCGGTGGCCCGGGTGATCCCGCCTTGCAGCGCGGCACGGGAACTGTCCTCCGGCGGCAGTTGCGCCAACAGGCGATTCCAGTAGTCGATGGCGTCCTGATACCGCTGGCTTTCAAACGCCGCGATACCCAGCAAGCCAAGGCTGGTGACTTCTTTCGGATCGGCTTTCAGCGCTTCGTCAGTCAGCGCCTGAATCTTGTCCGACCACTTTTTGCCATCGGCGAAGTACTGGGCCTGGGCCCATTGACCGAGCAGCTCCGGCTGACGACCGGCCAGGTTCACCGTGCGCTCGAAGATCTTCGCCGCGTCGCCAGGACGGTCCTGAGCCATGTACGTGCGACCGAGGAAGTACAAGCCTTCAGCCGAATCCGGCTGCGCCGCGACCGCGCGTTCCAGACGCTGGGTCATCTCTTCCATCGACTGCGGCGCCTGGGCGAATTCGCGAGTCAGTTCGACCTTGTCGCTGGCACCGTAATGCAGGTACAAGCCCAGCCCCAGGACCGGCACCAGAATCGCCGCCAGCAAGGGCAACGGTTTGCCCAGGCGCGCCACGCGCGGTGCCTCGACGCCTTCGGTGTCGGCGAGCAACTCACGGGCCGCTTCGGCGCGACCGGTTTCCAGTTGCGCAGCGTTGAGCACGCCCTCTTCCTGTTCGGTTTGCAACTCAGCCACGCGCTCCTGATACAGCGCGACGTTCAGGGCAGTACGATCCTCTTCAAGCTGCGCACGACGGCCACGCAAAACGGGGATCAGCAGAAAACTCAGGGCAACCAGAAGTAGCAGACCTGCAGCGAGCCAGAAATCAATCATTCTTGGTTTTATCCAACAGGTGGTCGAGGCGCTCACGCTCCTCGGCAGAAAGCTCGTCCTTGGTGTCCGTGCGTTGCACGCGACGACGGCGGACGATCACGGCGATGATCACAAAACCGCCCAGCAACAGGCCGGCAGGGCCGAACCAGAGCAAGGCGGTCTTGGCGTTCAGAGCGGGTTTGTAGCGGACGAAATCACCGTAGCGATCAACCATGAAGTCGATGATCTGCTGGTTGTCCTTGCCTTCGCCCAACATGCGGAAAATCTCTTTGCGCAGGTCGGCGGCGATGGGTGCGTTGGAATCGGCGATGTCCTGATTCTGGCACTTGGGGCAACGCAGCTCTTTGGTCAGCTCGCGAAAACGCTCGCGATCACCTTCTTTGGCGAACTCATAGGTGTCGATGGCCGCGTGCGCGACGCCGGCCATGCTCAAACCCAGTACAACAGCGGCTATCCAGCGTTTCATGGCTTGGCCTCGTCGACCAGCGCCTGATACCGGGCCGCCAGTTTTTCGCGCCAGACCTGCTCGTCGATCACCCCGACGAACTTGTCGCGGATGATGCCCTTGGCGTCGATGAAGAAGGTTTCCGGGGCGCCGTATACGCCGAGGTTCAAGCCCAGCGAACCGTCCGCATCACTGATGCCCAACTGGTAAGGGTTGTGGAATTCCACCAGCCACTTCTTCGCGTCGGCGTTGACGTCCTTGTAGTTGATGCCATAAATCGTCACGCCCTGCTGGGCCAGTTTGTTCAGTACCGGGTGCTCGACCTTGCAGGCGATGCACCAAGTGGCCCAGACGTTGACCAGCGCCGGTTTACCGAGAATGTCGGCCTTGGTCAGGGTCTTGTCGCCTTCCACGGTCGGCAGGGAAAACGCCGGGAACGGCTTGCCGATCATCGCCGAAGGCAACTCGGCCGGGTCCAGGTACAACCCGCGATACAGGAAAACAGCCACCACCAGAAAAATCGCCAGTGGCAACAGCATTAACCAACGTCTCATGCAGTGGCTCCTGTCATGCCCAGTGCTTCACGCACACGGCTTTTCACCTTGACCCGATAACGGCGATCCATCGCCGCCAGCAACCCGCCGAAACCTGTCAGCAGCCCGCCGAACCAGATCCAGCGCACGAACGGTTTGACGTGCACGCGCACAGCCCAGGCGCCATCGCCCAGCGGTTCGCCGAGTGCGACGTAAATGTCACGGGTGAAACCGGCGTCGATCCCGGCTTCGGTCATCACCGAGTTCTGCACGGTGTACAGGCGTTTTTCCGGGTGCAATACGCTGACTTCCTTGCCATCGCGGATCACTCGCACGGTGCCCTTGTCGGAGGTGAAGTTCGGGCCTTCGTAGTGCTTGGCGCCTTCGAACACGAAGTGATAACCGGCCAGGTCCATGGACTCGCCCGGCGCCAGGCGCAAATCGCGCTCGGCACTGTTCTGGCTCGACAGCACCACACCGAGGGCACACACGGCGATGCCCAAGTGCGCGATCTGCATGCCCCAGTAGCTGCGGGTCAAGGTCGGCAGGCCTTTGATCAGGCCTTTGTGACGGGTCTTGTCGAGGATGTCGCGCACACCGGCCAGCAACACCCACGCGGCGAGCATGAACGTGGCGATCACCGCCCAGTTGAAATCGCCGTAAGCGACGCCAGCCACCACGGCCAACGCAGCACTGCCAAGCAACACCGGCGTGAGCATGCTCATCAGCCATTTGACCGGGGTGTCTTTCCAGCGCACCAGCATGCCGACCGCCATCACCATCATCAGCAACGCCATCAACGGAATGAACAGCGCGTTGAAGTACGGCGGGCCGACCGACAGCTTGGCGCCGGTCATCGCATCGAGAATCAGCGGGTACAACGTGCCCAGCAGAATCATCGACGCCGCCACCACCAGCACCAGGTTGTTGCCCAGCAGCAGGGTTTCCCGGGACCACAGGTTGAAACCGACGTGGCTCTTCACCACCGGCGCGCGCAGGGCGAACAGCGTCAGCGAACCGCCGACCACGAACAGCAGGAAAATCAGAATGAACACGCCGCGCTCAGGATCGGACGCAAACGCGTGAACCGAGGTCAACACGCCGGAACGCACGAGGAAGGTCCCGAGCAAGCTCAACGAGAATGCGGCGATGGCCAGCAACACGGTCCAGCTCTTGAACACGCCACGTTTTTCCGTGACCGCCAACGAGTGAATGAGCGCCGTACCGACCAGCCAAGGCATGAACGAGGCGTTTTCCACCGGGTCCCAGAACCACCAGCCGCCCCAGCCGAGTTCGTAGTAGGCCCACCACGAACCGAGCGTGATGCCGATGCCGAGGAAGGCCCAGGCAACGATGGTCCATGGACGCGACCAGCGCGCCCACGCCGCATCAAGACGACCGCCCATCAGCGCCGCAATGGCGAAGGCGAAGGCCACCGAGAAACCGACGTAACCCATGTACAGCATCGGCGGGTGAACGATCAGGCCGATGTCTTGCAGGAGCGGATTGAGGTCCGCGCCATCGCTGGGCACTTGCGGCAGGATGCGCTTGAACGGGTTCGAAGTAAGAATCAGGAACAGCAGGAAACCGGTACTGATCATGCCCATCACGGCCAGCACGCGGGCCAGCATCACTTGCGGCAACTGCCGGGAGAACACCGACACTGCAAAGGTCCAGCCGCCGAGGATCAAGGCCCACAGCAGCAGCGAACCTTCGTGAGCGCCCCACACCGCGCTGAACTTGTAGTACCAAGGCAAGGCGCTGTTGGAGTTGCTGGCCACATAGGCGACGGAGAAGTCGTCGGCCATGAACGCGTAGGTCAGGCAACCGAAGGCGAACACCAGGAAAGTGAACTGACCCCAGGCGGCCGGCTGCGCGAGGCTCATCCACAAACGGTCACCACGCCAGGCGCCGAGCAACGGCACGATGGCCTGAACCAGCGCGAAGCAAAGCGCCAGGATCATGGCCAGGTGGCCGAGTTCAGGAATAAACAGTCCGGATGTCATCGATCAACCCTCCTTCGCGGGCGTTGGAGCAGATTGACCACTGTCTTTCAAAGCCTTGGTCACTTCCGGCGGCATGTACTTTTCATCGTGCTTGGCCAGCACTTCGTCGGCCACCACCACGCCGTCGGCGTTCAGTTTGCCCAGCGCCACGATGCCCTGTCCTTCGCGGAACAGGTCCGGGAGGATGCCGCGGTAGCTGATGGTCACGGACTTGTTGAAGTCGGTGACGATGAATTTCACGTCCAGCGAGTCGCCGGAACGTTGCAGCGAACCTTTCTCGACCATGCCGCCGGCACGAATGCGCGTGTCTTGCGGGGCTTCGCCGTTGGCGATCTGGGTCGGGGTGTAAAACAGATTGATGTTCTGCTGCAGGGCGCTCAGGGCCAGGCCGACGGCTGCGCCGACACCCACCAGGATCGCGAGAATGATGATAAGACGCTTTTTGCGCAGCGGATTCACTTGCCGTTCTCCCGGCGCAGACGACGCGCCTCTTGTTGCAGATACCGCTTGCGGCCCAGGATCGGCGCCGCCACGTTGAGGACCAGCACCGCCAGGCAGATGCCATAGGCCGACCAGACATACAGGGCGTGATGGCCCATGGCGAGGAAGTCGCCGAATGAAGCAAAACTCATCGAACGGCCTCCAGACTATTCTGCACTTCCGCTTTCACCCAGCTCGCCCGGGCTTCGCGCTTGAGCACTTCAAGGCGCATGCGCAGCAACAGCACCGCGCCGAAGAAACAGTAGAAGCCCAGCACCGTCAGCAGCAGTGGCAGCCACATCTCGGCAGGCATCGCCGGTTTTTCGGTGAGGGTGAAGGTCGCGCCCTGGTGCAGGGTGTTCCACCACTCCACCGAGTATTTGATGATCGGGATGTTGATCACGCCGACAATCGCCAGGACCGCGCAGGCCTTGGCCGCGCTGTCACGATTGCTGATCGCGTTGCCCAGCGCAATGAGACCGAAGTACAGAAACAGCAGAATAAGCATGGACGTAAGTCGCGCATCCCAGACCCACCACGAGCCCCAGGTCGGTTTGCCCCAGATCGCGCCGGTGACCAGCGCCACGGCGGTCATCCAGGCACCGATAGGCGCCGCGCATTGTAGGGCGACGTCGGCCAGTTTCATTTTCCAGACCAGCCCGACGATGCCGCACACCGCCAGCATCACGTAGACGGACTGCGCCAGCATGGCCGCGGGAACGTGGATATAGATGATGCGGAAGCTGTTGCCTTGCTGGTAGTCGGGCGGCGCGAAAGCCAGGCCCCAAACGACACCGATGCCGATCAGCAATAACGCGGCGATGCTCAGCCACGGCAGCAGTTTGCCACTGATGCCGTAAAACCATTTGGGCGAGCCGAGCTTATGAAACCAGGTCCAGTTCATTACTGTTTCCATCACGGTTGCTCTTCGCTATGAAGAGTCAAGGGTCTGCTTTTTTTATTAAAGAGGTGGTCAAAATTTAACCAGACCTCATTATTCGCCGACGCTGATCTTCAGGCCAGCAGCTATTGCAAACGGTGTCAGAGTTATCGCCAGGGCGGTCAGGCTACCAAGCCACAAGAGATAACCGGTCGTCGGCATGCCCTGCAACGCTGCCTGCAAGGCACCACTGCCGAGAATCAACACCGGGATGTACAGCGGCAGAATCAGCAGCGCCAGCAACAGACCGCCACGCTTCAATCCCACCGTCAGGGCTGCGCCCACCGCACCAAGCAGGCTCAGCACCGGTGTACCCAGCAATAAAGAAAGCAGCAACACCGGCAGACAGGCGGTTGGCAAACCGAGCATCAACGCCAGCAGTGGAGCGAGCAAAACCAGTGCCAGGCCAGAGAAGGCCCAGTGTGCCAGTACCTTGGCCAAAACCAGAAGAGGCAGGGGGTGCG
The DNA here is from genome assembly GCF_003151075.1 of Pseudomonas sp. 31-12. NCBI lineage: Bacteria > Pseudomonadati > Pseudomonadota > Gammaproteobacteria > Pseudomonadales > Pseudomonadaceae > Pseudomonas > Pseudomonas sp. 31-12. The sequence goes on along the minus strand of NZ_CP029482.1, from coordinate 2,023,866 downwards.
ACGAAAGGACCCACTGTTCAAGCGATCCGTCTTCGAAATCACTGCGAAAGAGCCCGTCCAGCGAGAGCAGGACCGATAAAAGGGCCGCCACCCAGACCAGTCCCGGAGACAAGGTTTGCAACAATTGAGACTCGGGTCCGACCGCCAAAGGGAACAGCGAAACGACGATCGCGAAAAATACCAGCGGATTGGCCAATTCCGCAGGACGGCGGAACAACAGACGGGCCTCACGGGCGACCAACAGACCGAAAACACTCATACGGCCCATTTCCCCAGATCGATATCGCGATAGCTGGCCGGCATGCGGCTCAGCGTGTGGTGAGTGGTCAGCACCACCATGCCGCCGCGCTCGCAGTGGGCGGCCAGGTGTTCTTCGAGTTGCGCCACGCCTTGTTTGTCGAGCGCGGTGAACGGTTCGTCGAGGATCCACAGCGGCGGGCTGTCCAGATACAGCCGTGCCAACGCCACGCGGCGCTTCTGCCCGGCAGACAACGTGTGACAGGGAACATCCTCGAAACCGCGCAGTCCGACATCGGCCAGCGCTTGCCAGATCGCCTCGTGGGGGGCCGGTTGATGCAGGGCGCAGAGCCAGGTCAGGTTCTCCTCCGGCGTCAGCAAGTCCTTGATGCCGGCGGCATGGCCGATCCACAACAGGTTGCGCGCCAGTTCCAGGCGCTGATCGTTCAGCGGCTGGCCATTGAGCAGCACTTCACCGGCGGTCGGTTGCATCAAGCCGGATAACAGACGCAGCAGGCTGGTCTTGCCACTGCCGTTGGGGCCGCTGATTTGCACCATTTCGCCACTGGCCAGTCTCAATTCGAGATTTTCGAAGAGCAGCCGAAGGTCTCGCTCACAAGCGAGGGCAACGGTTTGCAGGACAGGACTGGTCAAGAGATCACGGGCCTTTTGCGGTTCAAGTCGGCGGCGGAGCGGCCGCTAAAGAGATGCAGCATAGATGCATTGGCGGCTTGTTCTAGAGAGCTGCGTCAAACAAATGCAATGTTTTCGCCACTCCCCGAAAGACGGGCGGCATTATACATGCCATGCCCTACTCTAAAGAGTGCATTTTCCTCAGGTTGTGACCGCGTATGACAGGCGAAATGAACATCCTCCCGCTCCCGCAGACCACCCCCGCGACTTCGCGGCCGCTGGTGGTGAGTGGCGATCTGCTCAAGCTGCTGACGCCGATGGAGGGCCTGATCACACCCGGCCAAACCGCCAAGGCCGAAGTGCTGTCGCTCAAGCAAGCGGATCAGACCTTTCAACTGTTGCTCAAAGTCACCCTTGAGAGCGGCCGCCAGACCACGGTCCAGGCCACCAGCACCCAGCCGCTGCCCCAAGGCACGAGCCTGGCGATCACCCAGCCGTCAGCCAGCAATCTGGCGATCACGGTGCAACAGGCCATCGCGTCCAGCGTCGCCACCCTCACCCGCATCGACACCGCGCAGCTGCCGGTCGGCACCTTGCTGCAAGGCAAAGTGCTGACCTCGCAGGTGCTGCCGCAGGTGTCGGGGCAGCCGACGGTGTTTCGTTCGATGGTGAGCCTGCTGAACACTGCGCTGAGCGGCAGCACGCTGAGCATCGAGAGTCCGACGCCGCTGCGCATCGGCACGTTGTTGAGCGCCCTGGTGCAGGACACGCAAACCCTGAAATTCGTGCCGCTGAGCAATCGTCAGGAGCAGTTGGCGGTCACCCAGCAATTGGTCAGTCAGCAGAGCCGCCAAGGCTCGCTGGATGGCTTGATCAAAGTCCTGCAAAACCTGCCACCGTCAGATCAGACGTCCAGCGACCTGCGGGTTGCCGTGGAAAAACTGCTGGCCGGGTTGCCGGACGTTCAGCAACTGAGTACCCCGAAAGGTTTGGCCCAGGCGCTGGCCAATAGCGGCGTGTTCCTCGAAGCGAAACTGCTGACCGGGCAAAATCCGACACTGGCGCCGGACATGAAAGGCGATCTGCTCAAGCTGATCGCGCAACTGACACCAGGATTGCCGGCCAACACCAATCTCAACGCGATTATTGCGGCCAACACGCTGGTCCAGTCCATGCCGAGTTTCGTGCGCAGCGCATTGGGCATGCTCGGTCAGGTCAGCGCCAAACCGCTGCCGACCAGTTTCCCGCTGCCCGAACGCCTGCTGCAAAGCCAGGACGGTGAAAACGATCTGGAGCATTTACTGCGTCTGGCTGCGGCGGCGGTTTCGCGCCTGCAAAGCCATCAATTGTCGAGTCTTGAGCAGACCGGCGTCACTGACGATGGTCGACTGCTCAGCACGTGGCAGCTGGAAATCCCCATGCGCAATTTGCAGGACATCGTGCCGTTGCAAGTCAAGTTCCAGCGCGAAGAAGCGCCGGAGAAAGAACTGCCGCACGAACGTCGGGACGAACGCGAGCCGAAGCAACAACTGTGGCGCGTGGACCTGGCGTTCGACATGGAACCGCTGGGCCCGTTGCAGATTCAGGCGCAGCTGATCAAGGGCAGCCTGTCCAGCCAGCTGTGGGCCGAACGGCCGTACACCGCCAGCCTGATCGAAAGCAATCTGGCCGCGCTGCGCCAGCGCTTGCTGGATTCCGGGCTGAACGTCGGTGATCTCGACTGCCACCTCGGCACCCCGCCGCAAGGCCCGCAAACCCGCCTCGAACAACGCTGGGTCGACGAAACCGCATGAGAAACCCCAACCCCCCACGCCAGGCCATCGCCCTCAAATACGACGGCACCCACGCCCCTACCCTCACGGCCAAAGGTGACGAAGCACTGGCCGAAGCCATTCTGAAGCTTGCCCGTGATTATGAAGTGCCGATCTATGAAAACGCCGAGCTGGTGAAGCTGCTGGCGCGGATGGAACTGGGGGAAAGTATTCCGGAAGAGTTGTATCGCACGATTGCCGAGATTATTGCGTTTGCGTGGAACCTGAAGGGCAAGTTTCCGGCGGGGCATGATCCGGATGCAGTGATGGTCGAGAAGGATGTTACCGAACGCGGGGATGATTACTAAAACTTCACGGATGCCATCGCGAGCAGGCTCACTCCCACAGGGTTCAGCGGTGTTCACACAATTTGTGTTCAACCCCATCCCCATGCAGGAGCGAGCCTGCTCGCGATGGCAATCTCAGCCGAGTCGCAATGATCAGTTCCTGTGCAGCTTGCGCATCAATTCCGCTTCAGCCTGGGTCAACCCGCAAGACTGAGTCAGTTCATCAACGGTAGCTCCCATCCCGACCAGGCGTGCCGCCTGGGCAAACGACAGGCTCGACGGATCACGCTGTTCAAGCTGCGCCAGTTTGTCCGGCAGGGGACCGACGACGGCGCGCAGTTCGTGCAGGTCTTCACCCATGCGCACGTTGCCGCTCTGATAGTCATCAACGCGCTTGGCCAGGTCCTTGATGCGCTGATCGCGCAGCGCATCACCCTGGGCCTGTTGCGCGGCAATTTGCCGTTGAGCGCGAATGTACGCCAGGAACATTGCCAGCGTGCCTGCCCAGAAAAGGAACAGGACAATGACCGCTACCTCAAGAATCAATCAGATGTTCTCCAGGTCCGACCATTCTTCTTCGCTCATCATCTTGTCCAGTTCGACCAGGATCAGCAGTTCGTTGTTCTTGTTGCACACGCCTTGAATGAACTTGGCGGACTCTTCGTTACCGACGTTTGGCGCGGTTTCGATTTCCGACTGACGCAGGTAAACCACTTCGGCCACGCTGTCGACCATGATCCCGACCACTTGCTTGTCGGCTTCGATGATGACGATACGGGTGTTGTCGCTGATCTCGGCATTCATCAGGCCGAAGCGCTGACGGGTGTCGATCACGGTGACCACGTTACCGCGCAGGTTGATGATGCCCAGCACGTAGCTCGGAGCACCCGGAACCGGGGCGATTTCGGTGTAGCGCAGGACTTCCTGAACACGCATCACGTTGATGCCGTAGGTTTCATTGTCCAGTTTGAAGGTTACCCATTGCAGGATCGGATCTTCAGAACCTTTTGCATTCGTCGCTTGATTACTCATACCCTGACCCCTCGAAAAACCGCTTCTGGCGGCGTGTGTTCTGTGTGGCGGCATTCAACAATGCCGTCGCATGATTGTTATGTCGGCTGTTATGTCGATTTGTGTAGCGGCTTGCTGCCGCCCATGTGCTTTGCCCCGCCGCTGGCGATCAGCTCGGCCAATGCGGAGACGTCCAGCAATGCACACATGTGCTCAATCACCGTGCCGGCGAGCCATGGCCGCTGACCTCGGTGACTTCTCCATTTGATTTCATTCGGGTCCAGGCGCAACGAGCGGCTGACCTGATGCACCGCCAGCCCCCACTCGTAGCCCTGAACCGAAATAACGTATTGCAGGCCCTGGCGGAAATCATCGCGGTAGCGGTCGGGCATGACCCAGCGTGCGGTATCCAGGACTTTCAGGTTGCCGACCTGACTCGGCAGGATCCCGAGGAACCATTCCGGCTGACCGAACAGCGGCGTCAGCTCGTGACCCGCCAGCGAGTAAATCGAGCCGAGGCACACTAGCGGCACGGCCAGGGTCAACCCGGCGACGTCGAACAGCAGGCATTCGAACGGCTCGGCGGCCCACGACGGCCGACCGTCGGTTTCCACCGGTGGCGGCGTGTTGCTCGGTGGCAGATGGACTTCGACCAACGGCGGCACGAGGGTTTGCAGCAACGGTGCGAGGGTCGAGACTGGCGCCAGGATCGGTGCCGGCGCTTCTTCGATCACCACCGGGGCTTTTGCGACCGGCGCAAGCACTGGCGCTTCGACAGGCGCGGCAGCCACAACGGACTTCTGCGCATCACGCGCCTGCTCTTCAAGCACTGCTGCCTGGAACTCGTCCAGTGCCGCTTCAACCTCGACCGTTTCAACGACCTCAATGACTTCAGCCACCGCTTCGACTTCCAGCGGCAACTCTTCAGTTGCCTCCATCAGCAAGCTATCCAGATAAGACTGGAGCGCCAGTTGCGGACGCGAGGTGATTTTCACCGGCCGATTCATCTCAGGCCACCTGCGGGACAAGTTGTGCCGCCAGCAAATGCTTGAGCAGTGCGCGGTACGCGAGCACCCCACGGCTCTTGCCGTCGAATTGCGAAGGCGTCAGCCCGGCCCGGCTCGCATCCCGCAGACGCGTGTCGATCGGGATGTAGCCCTGCCAGATTTCTTCCGGGTATTTGTCGCGCAGCACGCGAAGGGTCCCGAGGGATGCCTGGGTGCGGCGGTCGAACAGGGTCGGAATGATGGTGAACGGCAACGCCACTTTGCGTGAGCGGTTGATCATCGCCAGGGTGTTGACCATGCGCTCCAGGCCTTTGACGGCCAGGTGTTCAGTCTGCACCGGGATCACCAGTTGCTGGCTCGCCGCCAGCGCATTGACCATCAGCACGCCGAGCAACGGTGGGCTGTCGATGACCGCGTAATCGAAGTCCTGCCACAGTTGCGCCAGGCTCTTGGCGATCACCAGGCCCAGGCCACTCTGGCCCGGCGACTGACGTTCAAGCGTTGCCAGAGCGGTGCTCGAAGGCAACAACGAAATGCGTTCGTCACTGGTCGGCAACAGCAATTGACCGGGCAAGCCTTGCGGCACGCTGCCCTTGTGCAGGAACAGGTCGTAGCTGCTGTGTTCCAGGCTGTCGGGGTCGTAGCCGAAGTAGCTGGTCATCGAACCGTGCGGGTCGAGATCGACCACGACCACGCGCTTGCCCGCCTCGGCCAGTAACCCGGCTAAAGCGATAGAGGAAGTGGTTTTACCAACACCACCCTTTTGATTGGCAACGGCCCAGACTCTCATTCGGATTGTTCCACTCGGTCGACAAGGTGGACCGAGAAATAGCTCAACGTGTTAATGCAGGCGACGGAGAATTGACGGCGCTCTCTCGTACCGGCGACTTGACCGGGGTCGGTGCAGTTTGTGTGCCAGCACGCTTCAACGCCGCATCCGGTTGCGCATGGGCGGTCCCGGTGCCGGTGAGGCTGCGGCGTACATCGAGATTTCGAGACACGACCAGTACGACGCGACGGTTGCGTGCCCGGCCCTCGGCAGTGGCGTTGTTGGCTACTGGCTGGAATTCGCCGTAACCCACCGATGCCAGGCGGCCAGGGTTCACACCCTGCATCGCCAGCATGCGCACGATGCTCGCCGACCTGGCCGAGGACAGTTCCCAGTTGGTCGGGTATTGCGCGGTGCGGATCGGTTGATCGTCGGTAAAGCCTTCGACGTGAATCGGGTTGTCGAACGGTTTCAGAATGCCGGCAACCTTGTCGATGATGCTGAACGCCATGTCGCTGGGCATGGCGTCGCCGCTGCCGAACAACAGGCTGGAGTTGAGTTCGATCTCGACCCACAACTCGTTGCCGCGCACGGTCATCTGGTTGGACTTGATCAAGTCGCCAAACGCCGCGCTGATGTCATCGGCGATGCTTTTCAGCGGATCGCTGGCACCGGAAACACCGGCATCGACCTGCTCACTGTCCTTGACCAGCGGCTTGGCCGGGGTCACGGTCTGCGGCCGTTCTTCACCAATCGGAATCGGCTTGAGCGAGCGATCGGCATCCGTAAAGACCCCGATCAACGCCTGCGAGATGACCTTGTACTTGCCCTCGTTGATCGAAGAAATCGAATACATGACCACGAAGAATGCGAACAGCAACGTGATGAAGTCGGCATAGGAAACGAGCCAGCGTTCGTGATTGACGTGTTCTTCAGGTTGCCGACGACGAGCCATGATCCATATCCCCCATCAATCCATGAAGCCCTGAAGCTTCAACTCAATAGAGCGAGGGTTTTCACCTTCGGCGATCGACAGGATCCCTTCCAGCAACATTTCGCGATAACGCGACTGGCGCAAGGCAACGGACTTGAGCTTGGCGGCAACCGGCAGCAACACCAGGTTGGCACTGGCCACGCCGTAGATGGTGGCGACGAAGGCGACGGCGATGCCGCTGCCCAGTTGCGACGGATCGGCCAGGTTGCCCATGACATGGATCAGGCCCATTACCGCACCGATGATGCCGATGGTCGGCGCGTAACCGCCCATGCTTTCAAACACTTTGGCCGCTTCGATGTCGCGGGATTCCTGGGTGTAGAAATCCACTTCCAGAATGCTGCGAATCGCTTCCGGCTCAGCGCCGTCCACCAGCAGTTGCAGACCTTTGCGCGAATAACTGTCAGGTTCGGCATCGGCCACCCCTTCCAGACCGAGCAGCCCTTCCTTGCGCGCGGTCAGGCTCCAGTTGACGACACGGTCGATACCGCCGGCCAGGTCAACGCGCGGCGGAAACAGAATCCAGCCAACGATTTGCATGGCACGCTTGAAAGCGCTCATCGGCGATTGCAGCAACGCCGCGCCGACGGTCCCACCGATTACGATCAGTGCCGCCGGGCCGTTGGCCAATGCGCCGAGGTGACCGCCTTCAAGGTAATTGCCGCCAATGATGGCGACAAACGCCATGATGATCCCGATAAGGCTTAAAACATCCATCAGATACAGGCCTCGACCAAGTGTCTGCCAATATCGTCCAGGCCGTAGATCGCGTCGGCGAGGTCTGCTTTGACGATCGCCATCGGCATGCCGTAGATCACGCAGCTGGCTTCATCCTGTGCCCAAATCGCACTGCCGCCCTGCTTGAGCAGGCGCGCGCCTTCACGACCGTCGGCGCCCATGCCGGTCAGTACGACCGCCAGAACTTTGTCGCCGTAGGACTTGGCGGCGGAACCGAAGGTAATGTCCACGCACGGTTTGTAGTTCAGACGCTCGTCGCCCGGCAGGATTTTCACCGCGCCACGGCCATCGATCATCATTTGCTTGCCACCCGGCGCCAGCAGCGCCAGGCCCGGACGCAGGATGTCGCCATCCTCGGCTTCCTTGACGCTGATGCGGCAAAGCTTGTCCAGCCGTTCGGCGAAAGCCTTGGTGAAGGCGGCCGGCATGTGCTGGATCAGCACGATCGGGGCCGGGAAGTTGGCCGGCAACTGGGTCAACACCCGCTGCAAGGCAACCGGGCCGCCCGTGGACGTGCCGATGGCCACCAGTTTGTAGGCTTTGCGTTTTGGCGCGGGCGACGACGGGCCCGACGATGCCGGGGCGTAGCTACGCGCCGGAATCGGTGCCGCTGCCGGACGCGCAGGCGTGCTGCTGCCGTAACTGCTGACGCTCGAAGGCGCAGGCGTCGGGGCTGGCGCGGCGACAGGAGCCGGTGCGCTGTAGGTGTTGGCACGACGGTTACTGCGCGAGATGCTGAGAATCTTCTCGCACAGCAGTTGCTTGACCTTATCCGGGTTACGGGAGATGTCTTCGAAATTCTTCGGCAGGAAATCCACTGCGCCTGCGTCCAGCGCATCGAGGGTTACCCGGGCGCCTTCATGGGTCAGCGAGGAGAACATCAATACCGGGGTCGGGCAGCGCTGCATGATGTGCCGCACCGCCGTGATGCCATCCATCATCGGCATCTCGTAGTCCATGGTGATCACGTCTGGCTTGAGGGCCAGCGCCTGATCGATCGCCTCTTTTCCGTTGGTCGCCGTACCGACGACCTGGATATTCGGATCCGCTGAAAGAATTTCCGAGACGCGGCGGCGGAAAAACCCCGAATCGTCCACCACCAGGACTTTGACTGCCATAAACACTCCGTTAGGACGGAGCGAGGCTCAGTCGCCCCGCTCCACCAGAATCAAATACGCCGTGCGGCGTAACGCTTGAGCATGCTCGGTACATCGAGAATCAGCGCAATGCGACCGTCACCGGTGATGGTGGCGCCCGACATGCCCGGGGTTCCCTGGAGCATTTTGCCCAATGGCTTGATGACCACTTCTTCCTGGCCCACCAACTGGTCGACGACGAAGCCGATCCGCTGAGTGCCCACCGAAAGGATCACCACGTGGCCCTCGCGCTGCTCTTCGTGAGCGGCGGAGCTGACCAGCCAGCGCTTGAGGTAGAACAATGGCAGTGCCTTGTCCCGCACGATCACCACTTCCTGGCCGTCCACCACGTTGGTGCGCGACAGGTCGAGGTGGAAGATCTCGTTGACGTTCACCAGCGGGAACGCGAACGCCTGGTTGCCGAGCATGACCATCAGCGTCGGCATGATCGCCAGGGTCAACGGGACCTTGATGACGATCTTCGAGCCCTTGCCCTTGGTCGAATAGATATTGATGGTGCCGTTGAGCTGGGCGATTTTGGTTTTCACCACGTCCATGCCCACGCCGCGTCCGGAGACATCGGAAATTTCGGTCTTGGTCGAGAAACCCGGCGCGAAGATCAGGTTGAAGCAATCGGACTCGCTGAGGCGATCGGCTGCATCCTTGTCCATCAAGCCTTTCTTCACGGCGATGCCGCGCAGAACGTCAGCGTCCATGCCTTTGCCGTCATCGGAGATGGACAGCAGGATGTGGTCGCCTTCCTGCTCAGCGGACAGGATCACCTTGCCGCTGCGAGGCTTGCCCATCGCTTCGCGTTCGGCCGGCTCTTCAATACCGTGGTCGACCGAGTTGCGCACCAAGTGGACCAGCGGGTCGGCCAGGGCCTCGACGAGGTTCTTGTCGAGGTCGGTTTCTTCGCCGACCAGCTCCAGGTTGATCTCTTTCTTGAGCTGGCGAGCCAGGTCGCGAACCAGACGCGGGAAGCGCCCGAAGACTTTCTTGATCGGTTGCATCCGGGTCTTCATGACCGCGGTCTGCAAGTCGGCCGTGACCACGTCTAGGTTCGACACGGCCTTGGACATGGCTTCGTCGCCGCTGTTGAGGCCCAGACGGACCAGGCGGTTACGCACCAGAACCAGTTCGCCGACCATGTTCATGATTTCGTCGAGACGCGCGGTATCAACCCGCACGGTGGTCTCGGCTTCACTGGCCGGTTTTTCCGGTGGTGGCGCGGACGGTGCACGGGCTGGAGCCGGTGCAGCGGCAGCCGCTGGCTTCGGCGCTTCGGCCTTAGGCTCGGGCGCCTTGGCAACCGGTTTCGGCGCCGCAGCCTTGGCGGCTGGAGCAGCGACCGCTGCACCTGTACCGACTTCGGTGAATTTGCCTTTGCCGTGCAATTCGTCGAGCAGCGACTCGAACTCGTGATCGGAGATCAGATCGCCACCAGCCGCTTTAGCGGTTGGCGCAGCCGGCGCAGGTACGGCGGCAATGGCCGATTCCAGCGCCTCTACCGCAAAGTTGCCCTTGCCGTGCAACTGGTCGAGCAATGCTTCGAATTCGTCGTCGGTGATGTCGGAGCTGTCGCCTGCCGCTTTCGGGGCAGCCGGTGCAGCGGGCGCTGCCACTGCGTCGACAGCGAACTGGCCTTTGCCGTGCAATTGATCGAGCAACGACTCGAACTCGGCATCGGTGATTTCGTCGCTGGCCGCGGAATCCGCAGCAGCCACTGGAGCAGCTGCCGGTGCTTCGGCTTGAGCCTTGACGGCGTTCAGCGAGTCCAGCAGTTGCTCGAATTCGTTATCGGTGATGTCGCCCGATTCTTCAGCGGCCGGTGCTTCGACCACTTCAGCCACCGGTGCGGCTTCATCAGCCGTTTGCGGCTCGGCCAGACGGGCCAGTGCCGCGAGCAATTCAGGCGTGGCAGCCGTGATAGGGCTGCGTTCGCGCACTTCGGTGAACATGCTGTTCACCGCGTCCAGCGCTTCGAGAACCACGTCCATCAGTTCCGAGTCGACGCGACGTTCACCCTTGCGCAGGATGTCGAACACGTTCTCGGCGATGTGACAGCACTCCACCAGCTCGTTGAGCTGGAGGAAGCCGGCGCCCCCTTTTACAGTGTGAAAACCGCGAAAAATTGCATTGAGCAAATCCGCATCATCCGGTCGGCTTTCCAGCTCGACCAGCTGTTCGGACAGTTGCTCTAGAATCTCGCCGGCCTCAACCAGGAAATCCTGAAGGATCTCTTCATCGGCGCCGAAGCTCATTAAGGGGGTGCTCCTGAGGTCTAAAAACCTAAAAAACCTAAAATGCTAAAACTCTAAAATCCTAGGCTGGATAACAAATCGTCCACATCGTCCTGACCGGACACAACGTCTTCTCTTTTATCGGCATGAATCTGCGGACCTTCACCCTGAGAGAGATGTTTTTGCGGATCTTTTTCAGCGAGCATCGCATCACGGTCATGTTCGATACCCGCAAAGCGGTCTACCTGACTGGCCATGAGCACGAGTTTGAGCAGGTTGCTTTCAACTTCGGTGACCAACTGGGTCACGCGCTTGATCACTTGACCGGTGAGGTCCTGGTAATCCTGGGCCAGCAGAATGTCGTTAAGGTTGCTCGACACCGTGCGATTGTCCTCGCTGCTGCGCGTCAGGAAACCGTCGACCCGCCGGGCCAGCTCGCGGAACTCTTCAGCCCCGACTTCGCGACGCATGAACCGACCCCAATCCGTGCTCAACGACTGGGCTTCTTCGCTCAGGCTGTTGATCAGCGGCGTGGCGTTTTCCACCAGGTCCATGGTGCGGTTGGCGGCGGCCTCGGTCAGCTTGACCACATACCCCAGGCGCTCGGTGGCGTCCGTGATCTGCGACACTTCCTCGGCTTGCGGCATGTTCGGGTCAATCTGGAAATTGACGATCGCGCTATGCAGCTCGCGAGTGAGCTTGCCCACTTCCTGATACAGGCCGCGGTCACGGGTCTGATTGAGCTCATGGATCAGTTGCACCGCGTCGCCGAACCTGCCCTTTTCAAGGCTGTTGACCAATTCGACCGCGTGTTTTTTCAGGGTCGATTCAAAATCGCCCTGTGAAGATTCGTTATTGTCCATAGCTCCCCCGGTGACGCAGTGCTCAACCGATGCGTTCGAAAATCTTTTCGATTTTGTCTTTCAACGCCTGGGCCGTGAAGGGTTTGACCACATAGCCGTTAACACCGGCCTGGGCCGCTTCGATGATCTGCTCGCGCTTGGCTTCAGCGGTGACCATCAGCACTGGCAGGTGCTTGAGCTTTTCATCCGCGCGCACGTGGCGCAGCAGATCGATGCCGGTCATGCCAGGCATGTTCCAGTCCGTTACCAGAAAGTCGATGCTGCCGCTGTTGAGGACCGGGATCGCAGTGATGCCATCGTCAGCCTCGACCGTGTTGGTGAACCCAAGGTCACGCAACAGGTTTTTTATGATCCGCCGCATCGTTGAGAAGTCATCAACGATGAGGATTTTCATGTTCTTGTCCAATTCGACCTCCAAGCAGTCTTAAACGCGCCCAGCACCTGGACACGCCATTTCAATCAATCCGGCAATGCACTCGATGACTGTCTGGAGCACAACAGATCGCGACCGATGCAGTTCAACACTCCACCGGTCTCGTTCGCAGTGTCCCCACACTGCCTTCAGCGCGCTCGCCACTCCCCCAAACGCCCCCGCAAACGGGCCGCGCACTGGCTATGTAACTGGCTGACCCGCGATTCGCTGACCCCCAGGACCTCACCGATTTCCTTGAGGTTCAGCTCTTCGTCGTAGTACAGCGCCAACACCAGTCGCTCACGCTCCGGCAAATTGGCAATCGCGTCCGCCAGCGCTGCCTGGAAGCGTTCATCTTCCAGATCGCGTGACGGCTCCAGATGTGCACTCGCGCCATCCTCGTGCAGCCCTTCGTGTTCGCCGTCCTGCAACAGATCGTCGAAACTGAATAACCGGCTGCCCAGGGTGTCGTTCAAAATCCCGTAATAATCATCGAGACTCAATTGGAGTTCGGCCGCAACCTCATGATCTTTAGCGTCACGACCGGTTTTAGCTTCAATCGAGCGAATTGCGTCGCTGACCATCCGGGTATTGCGGTGGACCGAACGTGGCGCCCAGTCCCCCTTGCGTACTTCATCGAGCATCGCGCCACGGATTCGAATGCCCGCGTACGTCTCGAAACTCGCGCCTTTGCTGGCGTCATATTTGGTCGATACTTCAAGCAGGCCGATCATCCCGGCCTGGATCAGGTCTTCAACCTGAACACTGGCCGGCAGACGGGCCAGCAAGTGGTAAGCAATGCGTTTGACCAGTGGCGCGTAACGCTCGATCAGCTCGTACTGCGCGTCACGTGCCGACTTCTTGTAGAGGTTGTAGCCACTGGCTGTCATAGGACGGGTCCTGCGGTCTGTTGCACGAGGCGCTCGACGAAAAACTCCAGGTGCCCACGCGGGTTGGCAGGTAACGGCCAGGTGTCGACCTTCTGCGCGATTGCCTTGAACGCCAGGGCGCACTTGGAACGCGGGAAGGCTTCGTAGACGGCGCGCTGCTTCTGCACAGCCTTGCGCACGCTTTCGTCGTAAGGCACCGCGCCAACGTATTGTAGGGCGACGTCGAGGAAGCGGTCCGTGACCTTGGTCAACTTGGCGAACAGGTTGCGACCTTCCTGCGGGCTCTGGGCCATATTGGCCAGGACGCGGAAACGGTTCATGCCGTAATCGCGGTTCAGCAGTTTGATCAGCGCGTAGGCATCCGTGATCGAGGTCGGCTCGTCGCAGACCACCAGCAAGACTTCCTGCGCTGCGCGAACGAAACTGACTACCGAGTCACCAATACCCGCAGCGGTGTCGATCACCAAGACGTCGAGGTTGTCGCCGATATCGCTGAAGGCCTGGATCAGGCCGGCGTGTTGGGCCGGGCTCAAATGAACCATGCTCTGTGTGCCGGACGCGGCCGGGACGATGCGGATACCGCCGGGGCCTTGCAACAGAACGTCGCGCAGCTCACAGCGGCCTTCGATCACGTCGGCCAGGGTACGTTTGGGTGTCAGCCCTAGCAGGACGTCGACGTTCGCCAGCCCCAGATCGGCGTCCAGCAGCATGACGCGCCGGCCGAGCTCAGCTAGAGCCAGGGACAAGTTCACTGACACGTTAGTCTTCCCGACGCCACCTTTGCCGCCGGTCACCGCGATCACCTGTACGGGATGCATGCTGCCCATGTTATTTCTTTACCTTGTCTTGCATAGACGGAGGCCACATTACTGGCTGCGCGTTCATCAACTGAACAATGCATGGCAGACCATCGATGTAGGTACAAAAACTGTTCATTAGTACCTCAGCCAACCTGCCTGGTCGGGCTGTGGTAAATATCAGCGAACATGTCAGCCATGGCTTCTTCGCTGGGTTCTTCCTGCATTTGCACGCTTACGGCGCGACTGACCAACTGATGACGACGCGGCAGATGCAAATCATCTGGAATACGCGGGCCATCGGTCAGGTAAGCCACCGGCAATTCATGACTGATCGCCAGGCTCAACACCTCGCCCAGACTTGCCGTTTCATCCAGTTTAGTCAGGATGCAGCCAGCTAGCCCGCAGCGCTTGTAACTGTGATAAGCGGCCGTTAGAACCTGTTTCTGGCTGGTGGTTGCCAGAACCAGATAGTTTTTTGACTTGATGCCACGTCCAGCCAGGCTTTCGAGCTGCATGCGCAGGGCCGGATCGCTGGCCTGAAGGCCCGCGGTATCGATCAGCACCACGCGCTTGCGCAACAATGGATCCAGCGCCTGCACCAGCGATTGGCCCGGATCGACGTGAGTTACCGACACGTTGAGGATCCGGCCCAGGGTCTTCAATTGTTCCTGAGCACCGATACGGTAGCTGTCCATGCTCACCAGCGCGATGTTTTGCGCGCCGTATTTGAGCACGTAGCGGGCCGCGAGCTTGGCCAGGGTGGTGGTCTTGCCCATGCCGGCCGGGCCGACCATGGCAATCACGCCGCCCTCTTCCAGTGGCTCGACTTCCGGTGTGGCGATCATCCGCGCCAGGTGCGCCAGCAACATGCGCCAGGCCTGACGAGGTTCGTCAATGTCGGTAATCATCGCCAGCAAATCGCGGGACAACGGGCCGGACAGGCCGATGCGTTGCAGGCGACGCCAGAGACTGGCCTGGGCCGGACGACTGCCTTGCAGCTGATTCCAGGCCAGGGAGCCGAGTTGCACTTCCATCAGCTCGCGCAGGCTGTTGAGCTCGAAACGCATCGAATCGAAAGCCCGTGGGTCCACACCGCCAGCGGCGGGTGCCGGGGCTGGCGCGGAGCGACGAGGCTCGGCGTAGGTCGGTTCGATCAGCGGCTCGGCAGCGGTCAATGGCAGGCCGGCGAACAACTGGCGATTGGTGGTCTTGTCGCCTTCGGTTTCGCCTTCGCCACGCAGGCTCAATTCGGCCTGGGCGGTGACGATCCGCGACTGGGTCTTGCGCAGCTCATCCTCGAGTTCCATGTTCGGAACACGCGGGGCCAGCGCCGACAATTTGTAATCCAGCGCAGCCGTCAGCTCGACACCACCGGCGATCCGGCGATTGCCAATAATGGCGGCATCAGCGCCCAGCTCATCACGAACCAGTTTCATGGCCTGACGCATATCGGCGGCGAAAAAACGCTTAACTTGCATAAACCACTACCTCAGCCGTTGGGCCCTACTGTCGCAACGATGGTCACTTGCTTGTTGTCAGGAATTTCCTGATAAGCCAACACATGCAAACCCGGGACTGCCAGTCGGCCGAATCGCGAAAGCATCGCGCGAACCGGACCGGCCACCAGCAGAATCACCGGTTGACCTTGCATTTCCTGACGCTGCGCCGCATCGATCAACGAACGCTGCAGCTTCTCAGCCATGCTTGGCTCCAGCAGAACGCCCTCTTCCGAGCCTTGTCCTGCCTTCTGAAGACTATTGAGCAATATTTGTTCCAACCTTGGCTCCAGCGTGATAACTGGTAGCTCGGAGTCAGTGCCTACAATGCTTTGGACGATTGCGCGGGAAACGCCGACGCGCACCGCAGCCACCAAAGCGGCAGTATCTTGACTCTTGGCCGCATTGTTGGCGATGGCCTCGGCGATGCTGCGAATGTCCCGCACGGGCACCTGTTCGGCCAGCAACGCTTGAAGCACTTTGAGCAGCTGCGACAGCGACACCACGCCCGGCACCAGCTCTTCAGCCAGCTTCGGTGAGCTTTTGGCCAGCAATTGCATGAGTTGCTGGACTTCTTCGTGACCGATCAACTCGCTGGAGTGCTTGTACAGAATCTGGTTCAAGTGCGTCGCCACGACCGTGCTGGCATCCACGACGGTGTAACCAAGCGATTGTGCCTGGGCACGCTGGCTGATTTCGATCCACACCGCTTCCAGGCCAAAAGCCGGATCTTTGGCGGTTATGCCGTTGAGCGTGCCGTAGACTTGCCCCGGGTTGATCGCCAGTTCGCGATCCGGGTAAATCTCGGCTTCGGCCAGGATCACGCCCATCAGGGTCAGGCGGTAAGCACTCGGCGCCAGGTCGAGGTTGTCACGAATATGCACAGTCGGCATCAGGAAGCCCAGGTCCTGGGACAGCTTCTTGCGCACACCCTTGATCCGCGCCAGCAACTGACCACCCTGGTTGCGATCCACCAGCGGAATCAGGCGATAGCCGACTTCCAGGCCGATCATGTCGATCGGCGTCACATCGTCCCAGCCCAGCTCCTTGGTTTCCATGGCACGGGCCGGCGATGGCAGCAGCTCTTGCTGACGCTTGACCTCTTGCAGGGCCTGAACCTTGACGACGTTCTGCTTCTTCCAGAACAGGTACGCACCACCGGCCGCCAACGCGGCCATGGACAGAAAGGAGAAGTGCGGCATGCCGGGCACCAGGCCCATCACCGCCATCAAACCAGCCGCCACGGCCAACGCTTTGGGCGAGGCGAACATCTGGCGATTGATCTGCTTGCCCATGTCTTCCGAACCGGACGCACGGGTCACCATGATCGCCGCCGCTGTCGATAACAGCAGTGATGGCAATTGCGCCACCAAACCGTCACCGATGGTCAGCAAGGCGTACACCCGGCCGGCGTCGCCGAAGGTCATGCCGTGCTGGAAGATACCGACCGCCATGCCGCCGATCAGGTTGATGAACAGAATCAGCAAACCGGCGATGGCGTCACCGCGCACGAATTTGCTGGCACCGTCCATTGAGCCGTAGAACTCGGCTTCCTGGGCCACTTCCACCCGGCGCAGTTTGGCCTGGTTCTGGTCGATCAGGCCGGCGTTCAAATCGGCGTCGATCGCCATTTGTTTACCGGGCATCGCATCGAGGGTGAAACGCGCGCTCACCTCGGAAATCCGCCCGGCACCCTTGGTCACCACGACGAAGTTGATGATCATCAAGATCGCGAAGACCACGATACCAACCACGTAGTTACCGCCGATCACCACCTCGCCGAAGGCCTGGATTACCTTACCGGCGGAAGCGTGACCGTCCTGTCCGTGAAGCATCACCACCCGGGTGGAAGCCACGTTCAGCGCCAGTCGCAACAGCGTCGCCACCAGCAGAATGGTCGGGAACACTGCGAAATCCAGCGGCCGCAAGGCGTAGACGCAAACCAGCAGGACGACGATCGACAACGCGATGTTGAACGTGAAAAACACGTCCAGCAGGAACGGCGGGATCGGCAACATCATCATTGCCAGCATGACCAGCAGCAACAACGGCACACCCAGGTTGCCCCGACTCAAGTCGGCAACGTTTGTGCGGGCAGTGTTGAATAACTGAGAGCGATCCACCGGTTTTCCCCGTTTCTTTAAAGCAAACTTTTGACGCCCAAACCAGGCGCAGGGCGGCTATTGCAAGAAACCTTCCAACTTTTGCAGGCGCTTGAAATAGAGGGGGTCTCAGGGAAATCGCAGTGGCTGATCCGGCGCTTTCGCGAGCAAGCCCGCTCCCACATTCGACCGCATTTCTCTGAGCGCGCGCGGTTAAATGTGGGAGCGGGCTTGCTCGCGAAGAGGCCATCAGCGACAGCGCAAAACTCAGGAATCGCGGCGCAGATCCGGTGGAATCGGCAGATTATCCTTGAGCGGATCCGGGCGTTTGCCCTTGCCCGCGCGGTACTGGCGGATCTGGTAGACGTAGGCCAATACCTGGGCAACCG
This sequence comes from Pseudomonas sp. 31-12, assembly GCF_003151075.1. Classification (NCBI taxonomy): domain Bacteria; kingdom Pseudomonadati; phylum Pseudomonadota; class Gammaproteobacteria; order Pseudomonadales; family Pseudomonadaceae; genus Pseudomonas; species Pseudomonas sp. 31-12. The sequence goes on along the minus strand of NZ_CP029482.1, from coordinate 2,006,048 downwards.
CCAGATACAACCCACCAGGGATTTCCTGCTCCAGCTCCGTGGAGTAGTAGATCGAACGTGCCAGGGCCGGCGATTCGAGTAGCAGCACATTGTTGGCCACGGCGATTTCACGAATCTTCAAGGCGAGGAAGTCATTACCCTTGGCCAACAGCACCGGCGCACTGCCCTTGTCCGGGTCGTACTTGAGGGCGACAGCGTAGTGTGTCGGGTTGGTGATGACCACGTCGGCCTCGGGAATGGCCGCCATCATCCTCCGCTGGGACATCTCGCGCTGCAACTGGCGAATGCGCTGCTTGACCTCCGGACGCCCTTCCTGATCCTTGTGCTCGTCGCGCACTTCCTGCTTGGTCATCAGCAGTTTCTTGTGGCTTTCCCACAGCTGCACCGGCACGTCGACGGCGGCGATGATGATCAGCCCGCAGGCCATCCACAAGGTACTCCAGCCGACCACTTGCAGGCTGTGAATAATCGCCATGTCCAACGGCTCGTGCGCAATGCGCATCAGGTCGTCGATGTCGGAAGACAACACTGCCAGCGCCACGAACAGCACGATGAAAAATTTCGCCAGGGCCTTGAGCAGTTCGACCAGAGCCTTGGCCGAGAACATTCGTTTGAGCCCCGCACCGGGGTTCATGCGACTGAATTTCGGCGCCATCGAGCTCGCCGCAAACAGCCAGCCGCCGAGGGAAATCGGGCCGATCAACGCAGCCAGCAACAAGGTGATCATCACCGGCTGAATCGACAGCAGGGCGATCTGCCCCGAGTGCAGGAGAAAGGTGCCCATGTTGCGCTGATCCAGAATCACTTCCCGCGACAGCGTGAAGTTCATCCGCATCAACTCCATCAGGTCCTGGGCCAACGCGCCGCCGAAAATCAGCAGCGCACCGGCACCGGCAAGCATGACCGCCAGGGTGTTGAGCTCCTTGGAGCGCGCAATCTCACCCTTGTCCCGGGAGTCCTTTTTACGTTTCTCCGTGGGGTCTTCTGTTTTGTCCTGACCGCTTTCGCTCTCAGCCATGACTCAGCGCGCCCGTGCCAGTTCGCGTAACAACTGCAAGGCCTCGGAGGCCAGCGGTTGATACTGATTGATGATGTCCGCCAGCCCGACCCAGACGATGAATAGCCCGAGTACCAGGGTCAGCGGAAAACCGATGGAAAAGATGTTCAGTTGCGGCGCGGCACGGGTCATCACGCCAAACGCAATGTTGACTACCAGCAACGCGGTGATCGCCGGCAGTACCAGCAACAACGCAGCGCCGAGTACCCAGCCCAGCTTGCCGGCCAGCTCCCAGAAATGATTGACCATTAACCCGCTACCGACCGGCATCGTTGTGAAGCTTTCGGTCAGGACTTCGAAGACCACCAGATGGCCGTTCATGGACAGAAACAACAGCGTCACCAGCATGGTGAAGAACTGCCCGATCACCGCCACCGAAACGCCGTTGGTAGGGTCGACCATCGACGCGAAACCCATACCCATCTGAATGGAGACGATCTGCCCGGCGACCACGAAGGCCTGGAAGAATAACTGCAGCGAGAAGCCCAGCACCGCGCCAATGAGGATCTGCTCGGCGATCAGCAACAGCGCACTCAAATCCAGTGCATTGATCGGTGGCATCGGCGGCAGGCCCGGCGCAATCACCACGGTGATCGCCAGGGCGAAGTACAGGCGCACGCGCGTGGGCACCAGGGTCGTGCCGAACACCGGCATGACCATCAGCAACGCGCCGATGCGAAACAGCGGCAACATGAACGTCGCCACCCAGGTACTGATCTGGGTATCGGTCAGTTGCAGCAGCGACGGCATGGTTTAGCCGATGACCTGAGGAATGCTGCCGTACAGCTGCAGGATGTATTCCATGAACGTCTGAACCAGCCACGGGCCGGCGACGATCAGCGTCACCAGCATCACCAGCAAGCGCGGCAGGAAGCTCAGGGTCTGTTCGTTGATCTGCGTGGCAGCCTGGAACATCGCCACCAGCAGGCCCACCAGCAGGCTCGGAATCACCAGCACGGCAACCATCATCGTGGTCAGCCACAGCGCTTCGCGAAAGATGTCTACCGCCACTTCCGGCGTCATGGCGACACACCACCGAAGCTGCTCGCCAGGGTACCGATAATCAACGCCCAGCCATCCACCAGCACGAACAGCATGATCTTGAACGGCAGGGAAATGATCAGCGGCGAAAGCATCATCATACCCATCGCCATCAGCACACTGGCCACGACCAGGTCGATGATCAGGAACGGAATGAAGATCATGAAGCCGATCTGGAACGCGGTTTTCAGCTCCGAGGTCACGAAGGCCGGCACCAGAATGGTCAGCGGCGCCTGATCCGGCGAGGCTATGTCAGTGCGCTTGGACAGGCGCATGAACAGCTCGAGATCGCTGCTGCGCGTCTGCGCCAGCATGAAGTCCTTGATCGGCACCTGGGCCTTGGCCACAGCATCCTGAGCGGTGAGCTTTTCCGCCAGGTATGGCTGCAAGGCGTCCTGATTCACGCGGTCGAATACCGGCGCCATGATGAACAGCGTCAGGAACAGGGCCATGCCGGTAAGGATCTGGTTCGACGGCGTCTGCTGCAGGCCCAGGGCCTGGCGCAGGATCGAAAAGACGATGATGATCCGGGTGAAACTGGTCATCAACATGACAAACGCCGGGATGAAACTCAGCGCCGTCATGATCAGCAGGATTTGCAGGCTGACCGAATATTCCTGAGCGCCATTGGCGTTGGTGCCTAGCGTGATCGCCGGGATCGACAACGGATCGGCGGCGAACGCCAGCGGCGCGACCAGCATCAGGGCCAGCGTCAAGACGATGCGTAACGCACCCATTACTTCTTATCCTTTTGATCCTTGCCGAGCATCTTCAACAGATGCTGGGCAAACTCCGGAGTCGCGCTCTCGGTGGTGGCCGGCACGTCAATCGGCTCTTTAAGCACATGCAGCGCAGTGATCGTGCCAGGGCTGAGGCCAAGCAGGATCTGCTCGTTGCCGACCTGCACCAGCATCAAACGATCGCGCGGCCCCAAGGCACGGGAGCCGACAATCTCGATCACCTGCCCTTTACCGGCCGGCCCGGCCTGCTGGACCCGGCGCAGCAGCCAGGCGAGGAAGAAGATCAACCCCAGCACCAGCAGCAAGCCGAACACCAACTGCGTCAATTGCCCGGCCACACCGCTACTGGTCGCCGGTGCAGCAGCGACCGTTGCAACCGTGGCCACGGGTTCGGCTGCCAGAACACTGAACGGCAACGCAAGCAGAAGCCCCAGAACCTTTTTCACTTAGCGCAGCTTCTTGATACGTTCGCTAGGGCTGATCACGTCGGTCAGGCGGATGCCGAACTTCTCGTTGACCACGACCACTTCGCCGTGGGCGATCAGGGTGCCGTTGACCAGCACGTCCAGCGGCTCACCGGCCAGGCGATCGAGCTCGATCACCGAACCCTGGTTGAGTTGCAGCAGGTTGCGGATGTTGATGTCGGTGCTACCCACTTCCATGGAAATCGACACCGGGATGTCGAGAATCACATCGAGGTTCGGACCGTCGAGGGTGACCGGATCGTGGTTCTTCGGCACGCTGCCGAACTCTTCCATCGGCAGACGGTTGGACGGAGAACTGGCGGCGTCGGCAGCCAGCAAGGCGTCGATATCGTCCTGGCCGGCATCACCGGTTTCTTCCAGGGCGGCAGCCCATTCGTCAGCCAGTGCCTGGTCGTCCTGGGCGTTCATATCGTCGTTCATCATGTGTCCTCGGCGGGCAACTGCTCAATCAAGAGCAGCCAATTAATAGGGGGTTGGAGCGCCGGTCAGCGGCGCTCGATCGGCTCGATCACTTGCAACGCGAGGTTGCCTTTGTGCGAGCCCATCTTGACCTTGAAGGCCGGCACGCCGTTGGCGCGCATGATCATTTCTTCGGGCATCTCGACCGGGATCACATCCCCCGGCTGCATGTGCAGGATGTCGCGCAAGCGCAACTGGCGACGGGCAACCGTGGCACCGATCGGCACGTCGACGTCGAGCACGTCCTGGCGCAGGGCGTTGACCCAACGCTCGTCCTGATCATCCAGATCCGACTGGAAGCCGGCGTCGAGCATTTCGCGCACCGGCTCGATCATCGAGTACGGCATGGTCACGTGCAGGTCGCCACCACCACCATCGAGTTCGATGTGGAACGTCGACACCACCACCGCTTCGCTCGGGCCGACGATGTTGGCCATGGCCGGGTTCACTTCCGAGTTGATGTACTCGAAGTTCACTTCCATGATCGCCTGCCAGGCCTCCTTCAAATCGACGAAGGCCTGCTCCAGCACCATGCGCACCACGCGCAGTTCGGTAGGGGTGAATTCACGCCCTTCGATCTTGGCGTGACGGCCGTCGCCGCCGAAGAAGTTGTCCACCAGCTTGAACACCAGTTTGGCGTCGAGGATGAACAACGCGGTGCCGCGCAACGGCTTGATCTTGACCAGGTTGAGGCTGGTCGGTACGTACAGCGAGTGTACGTATTCGCCGAACTTCATCACCTGCACACCACCGACGGCAACGTCCGCCGAGCGGCGCAGCATGTTGAACATGCTGATGCGGGTGTAGCGGGCGAAACGCTCGTTGATCATTTCCAGGGTCGGCATGCGTCCGCGAACGATGCGATCCTGGCTGGTCAGGTCGTAGCTTTTTACGCTGCCGGGTTCGGCGGCGGTATCGGTCTGTACCAGACCATCGTCGACGCCATGCAACAGCGCATCGATCTCATCCTGGGACAGCAGGTCCTGCACGGCCATGTCGTGTTCCTACTGCAGTACGAAATTAGTGAAAAGCAGCTGTTCGATAACCACTTTGCCGAGTTCTTTCTGCGCCACTTCCTGGACGCTGGCCGTGGCCTTCTGACGCAACATCTCCTGGCCGACCGGGGTCGCCAGCGTGGCGAAATCCTGACCGGAGAACAGCATGACCAGGTTGTTGCGGATCACCGGCATGTGCACTTTGAGCGCTTCCAGATCAGCCTGATTGCGCCCCAGCATGGTGATGCTCACCTGCATGTAACGCTGGCGACCGCTCACGTTGTAGTTGGCCACGAAGGCCGGGGCCATGGGCTCGAAAATCGCGGGCTGCTTGCCGACGACAGCAGTTTCAGCGGCGGCAGGTTTGCTCTGGGCGCTGTGCATGAAGAACCAGGTCGCCCCCACAGACATGCCGATCGCCAGCAGCAGGGCCACCACGATCACAATGATCAGCTTGATCTTGCCTTTGGTTGCGGGGTCTTTTACTACTGCGTCGCTCTTCGCCATGCCAATAATCCGTCACTATTCTAGTTTTCACAGTCGCACGGCAAGGCAAGAGCAAGTGTTATGCCAGAAGTGTCGGGAGGGAGTTGAGCGGGGAGTTGCGGCGCACCACAACCCCCTGTGGGAGCGAGCCTGCTCGCGATGAGGCCATAACATTCAACATATGCATTGACTGTTACACCGCTATCGCGAGCAGGCTCGCTCCCAGAGTGGGTATTGCGTTGGATCAGGCGTAATAGTCGACGGCGCTGGAGCCGATCACGCTGGTCGCGGTGGCCGCCACTTCAGTGACGGTCGGTGCAACCTCTTCATCCATGCCATCGAGGCGTCCGCCGGTGGCATTGGTCCGACCGCCCTGCCCCTGTTGAGCCTGATCCTGGCCCTGCCCTTGCCAGCCACGAGACTGGTCGGACACGTTGACGTCCACCTGGCCCATGCCCTGTTGCGTGAACATGTCACGCAGGCGATGGATCTGGCTGTCCAGCGCTTCGCGTACGCTTGGATGGGCGCTCATGAAGGTGACCTGGGTTTGCTGGTCCGGAACCATGTTGACCCGGATATCGAGACGCCCCAGTTCCGCCGGTTGCAACTGAATGTCGGCTGCCTTGAGGTTGGCACTGGAAAGGTACATGACGCGGTTGACCACTTCCTCGGTCCAGCCGCTCTGATGCATGGCAATCGGCTGGTTCACCGGCAAGGCATTGGCGGTTTTCGGAGTGGCCGCCTGAGTCAGTGCCGCCAGACGGTTGGCGAAGTCATCGACTCGGGTGTCGCTGCTGGCAGACGTCAAATCCTTGAGGCCGCTATCGATCAGACCGCTGAAAGCCTTCTCGCCGCCCTGGCTGGTGCTGTCCTTGTCGGCTTGCACGTCGAGCATGCTGGCCATGCCGGCGGCAAAGTTCTGCGCCGCCGTCAGCTCACCGTCAGCCTGAGTTTGGGCAGGTGTGGCTTTTGGCTGGGCCTGGCTGCTGGCGGACACGTGACCGCTCTGCTCCATGGCCATGCGCACGGCCGGCAGCGCGTCGAGCGGATCAGCTTCAGGATCGAAATCGCTATCGGTGACAGCCGCCGCTTGCGCGGTCGTGGCAACGACGGCGGCAGCAGCCGGCGCTTCAGCCTGTGGCGGTGCGGTCGTGGCGACTGGCGCAGCGGTTTGCACGACCGGCCCGGTCACCAACGGCTGCACCTCTTGCATCAACGCCGGATCGAGGGCCGGGTCGAGGCTCGGATCTACAGGCGCCGAGTCAGCCACTGGCGTTTCAGTGGCCTCGGGCTTGTCGTCGCTGGCCGTCGTGTCATCGGTCGGTGCCGGTTTATCGGCGGGCAAGGAATTGCCGCTATCGGCAACCGCCGGTTCCCGGGCGGCAGGCTTGTCATTGCTGACATCGGGTTTGCCGGCGCCTTGCGGGGCTTTGTCGGCAACCGGTCTAGTCGGTTTATCAGCGACCACAGAAGGCTTGTTCCGGGCTTGATTGGCGTAAACATCAGCGAAGCTGGACGCCTTGTCCCCTGGCTCAGAGCCCTGCGCCGGGGTATTGGCGGAGGCGACTTGAGTCTTGGCCGTCGCGACGGCCTGCAGAAGCGAATGGGGGGTAACGGGCATAAAACGGTCTCCGCTGCACTGGGATCGTAGGTACAGTTGAGCGAGATAGCTGCAAAGGTCGAGCCAGGTTGGCTCGACAGCGGCCAAAAGCGCCGGACGGTCGCGTTACTCAGCGATAGAGCGCTGTTTCTCAGCCTCATACAGCGGGCGGACAATAGCAAATTCACCATCGATTTCACCGACAAGCGCTTCGATACCCGTGAGGCTCTTTTCCTTGGCGCGACGTTCCAGCTCACTGCACAACTCTGCCAAGCGAACGGCGCCCATGTTGCTGCTGCTGCCCTTGAAACTGTGGGCGGCATTCATGAGTTGCGCTGCATCTTCTGCCTTTCGCAACACGCGCAAACGCTCTTCGGAGTCGGCGATGAAGGTATCCAGCAACATCGGATACTCACCCTCCATGACTTCCTGCAACGCGCTCAGCACGTCGCGGTCCAGATGTGTGTCAGCCACTTGCTCACTCCTTGATCAAGAATGGGTGAATTATGCCAGAGCCTCCCAGAAAAACTCCACGCGGGCACTACGACCATCGTCGGACCAGCTCGCGCTACGGCTCAACTGACGGATCAGACTGACGCCGCGTCCCGACAGACGGCTACCCTCGACAGGACGCTCCATCACCCGCGCCACATCAAAGCCTTTGCCGCTGTCTTCGACCCGCACAATCAGGCTCCCGCCCTTGCCGGCCGGCACGACCTGCAAATGCACCCGCACATAGCCGTCGCTTAACGCCTCCAGCCGCTCACCGCGCGCTTGATAATAGCGCGCGAACCCCGAGGCATCGCGCTTGAGGCTTGAATCCAGCCCCAGCACGCCGTGTTCCAGGGCATTGGAATAAAGCTCTGCCAACACGCTGTAGAGCGCGCCACTCTGAGCTCGCAGACCGTGGACCTCAAGCAGCAATTGCAAAAGGTACGGCAGCGGATTGAAACGCTTGAGGGTCGCGGCACGAAATTCGAAACTCACCGACCAGTCCAGCGGACAGGACTGACCACTGTCGGAATACACCGGCGCCGGTGGAATCAGTTGCGCAGCCTCCAGCAGACTGACCTCGACCATGCTCACGTCATCGCGAGCCTCGCCACGAAAGTCCAGCAACGCTTGCTCGATTTCCTCGAACAGCGCGTCTGGATGACGATTGGCCGCAAACACCCGCTGCAGCCGCTCCACACCAAACAACTGTTCGTTGGCATCGCAGGTATCGATGACCCCGTCGGACAGCAGGAACACCCGATCGCCGACGGCCATCGGAAACACTTCGGTGCGGTCATTGAAGGTTTGCGGGCTCAGCACACCCAGGGGCAAGTGCCGCGCCGGCAGCGGCGTGCGCTCCCCCGTGGCGATACTGTGCAAGTAACCGTCCGGCATTCCGCCGTTCCAGACTTCCACCGAACGTCGTTGAAAGCTCAGACACAGCAAGGTGGCGCAGCAGAACATGTCCACCGGCAAGATGCGTTTGAGCTTGGCATTCATCTCGCGCAGGGTTTCAGCCAGGCCGTAACCCTTGGCGGTCATGCCGTAGAAGACTTCAGCCAGCGGCATGGCGCCCACGGCGGCCGGCAAACCGTGACCGGTGAAATCCCCCAGCAGCACGTGCATGTCGCCAGCCGGGGTGAACGCCGCGAGCAGCAGGTCGCCGTTGAACAGCGCATAAGGGGATTGCAGGTAGCGGATGTTCGGCGCGCTCAGGCAACCCGAATGCGCCACCTTGTCGAATACGGCCTTGGCCACCCGCTGCTCGTTGAGCAAGTAGTCGTGATGTTTGGCGATCAGGTCACGCTGCTGCAGCACCGTGGCCTGCAACCGGCGCAAGCGGTCCATGGCCTTGATCTTGGCGGCGAGAATCACCTGGTTGTAGGGCTTGGCGAGAAAATCGTCGCCACCAGCCTCCAGACACCGAGCCAGGGCCTCGCTTTCGGTCAGCGAGGTCAGGAAGATGATCGGCACCAGGGTTTCCCCGGCCAGCGCCTTGATCTGCTGTGCCGCCTCGAACCCGTCCATCACCGGCATCATGGCGTCCATCAGCACCAGGTGCGGCCGCTGCTCGCGAAACGCTTCGACCGCTTCGGCACCGTTGGCGGCCGTCAATACCTGGTGGCCCTGGCGGCGGACGATGCTCGACAGCAGCATGCGATCGGCCGCGCTGTCTTCGGCGATGAGGATCGTCAGCGGCTCGACCGGCTGCACGGCCGTCATGCAACGTCGAAGATTTGTTCGAAATTGGAGATGGCGAGAATCTTGCGCACATCGGCGTTGGCGTTGGTCAACGTGATTTCGGCATTCTCGCCGCCGGCGTGATCACGCAAAAGCAGGAGCATGCCGAGCGCGGAACTGTCGAGGTAGGTGGCGTCCTTCAAATCCACCTCGAACGACTCGGGTTTTGGCTGCAGGTTTTCGTAGGATTCACGAAATTCCTGATGCTTGGCGAAATCGAATCGTCCCTTGATCGAAATCGTCAGCTTTTGCCCATCCTGGGAGACTTCTGTAACGACTGACATTTAACGGCTTCCTTGTCATGGGTAAACGAACGTGTACAAGGTTTAGCACTTGGCGGGAGCGGGAGCAAGGCGGGAAAAGTTGTACAGCCCGCGAAGAACGATCACGCGGTCCGACTGACTCAATACGGATCATGCCGCGGCAACCGCTGGGACAACTCATCCAGCAGCTTCTGCTCGCGCTTGTCTTCGAGCTTGCGCGCCTCGTCCATGTAGCGTTGTACAAGTTTTCGCAAGCCTTCGACCCGGGCAAACGCCTGCTGCCATGACTCGCGCGCCTTGTTCAGGTTGTTCTGGTGCCAGTTCAGGCTTTGGCGCTGCTGATCGATGGCGGTGCCCAGTTGCGCAAGAAAGCCCTGATAGCCGAGCAACCACTGACCGGAAACGCCCGAACTGCCGCGCACGATCCATTGTTCCTGGTATTCGAGGCGAAAGTTTTCGAGGTCGGCGAGCTTGCTTTCCGCGACACGAACCTGGCCCTGGAAGTGCCCGAGGCGCATGACCGCGGTTTTTTCGGCCTTTTCGGCCATTTCCACCACCGGTGCCAAGCGTGCCGCGCGGCTCTGGGCCATGGCCGGTTAGCCGCCCGCTGCCGGGGCGAAGATGGTGGCGAGGTGGTTTTCGCTGGCGCCCATGCCGATGTTGTCGTTCAAGCCCTGACGCAGATACGTGGTCATGGCCGGTTGCAGGGAAATTGCGATGTCGGTTTCTCGATCACCGCCCGGCACGTAGGCACCGACGCTGATCAAGTCGCGACTCTGCTGATAGCGCGACCAATACTGCTTGAACATCTGCGCACGCGCCATGTGTTCGGGGCTGACCACCGACGGCATGACCCGGCTGATGGAGGCTTCGATGTCGATAGCCGGGTAATGGCCTTCTTCGGCCAGGCGCCGGGACAGCACGATATGCCCGTCGAGCACGCCTCGCGCCGAGTCGGCAATCGGATCCTGCTGGTCATCGCCTTCCGACAATACGGTGTAGAACGCCGTGATCGAACCGCCGCCCTTCTCGGCGTTACCGGCCCGCTCCACCAGTTTCGGCAACTTGGCGAACACCGACGGCGGATAACCTTTGGTCGCGGGCGGTTCGCCGATGGCCAGGGCGATTTCCCGCTGGGCCTGGGCAAAACGAGTCAGCGAATCCATGAGCAACAGGACGTTCTTGCCCTTGTCGCGGAAATATTCGGCGATGCGCGTGCAGTACATGGCCGCGCGCAGACGCATCAGCGGCGCATCGTCCGCCGGCGAGGCGACGACCACCGAACGCTTGAGCCCTTCTTCACCGAGGATGTGCTCGATGAACTCTTTAACTTCACGGCCCCGCTCACCAATCAGCCCGACGACGATGATGTCGGCCTCGGTAAACCGGGTCATCATGCCCAGCAGCACGGATTTACCGACGCCGGTACCGGCGAACAGACCGAGACGCTGACCGCGACCGACCGTCAACAAACCGTTGATGGTGCGGATGCCCACGTCCAGCGGCTCACTGATGGGTTCGCGTTTGAGCGGGTTGATGGTCGGGCCGTCCATCGGCACCCAGTCTTCGGCCTTCATGCCGCCCTTGCCGTCCAGCGCACGACCGGCGCCGTCCAGCACCCGCCCGAGCATGCTCATGCCCATCGGCAAGCGGCCAGTGTCTGCCATAGGAACCACGCGGGCACCGGGCGCAATGCCGGCGACGCTTCCGACCGGCATCAGGAACACCTTGCTGCCGGAGAAACCCATGACTTCGGCTTCGACCTGCACCGGTTGATAACTGTCGTCGTTGATGACCATGCAGCGGCTGCCCATGGCAGCGCGCAAACCTTCGGCTTCGAGGGTCAGGCCGACCATGCGCAGCAGACGGCCTTCGAGGATCGGCGCCCCCGCCAGCGTAGTGACCTCGGCGTAACTGCCGAGGCGCTTGGCGAAGCTGGTGCGATCAAGGCGCATCGGGGTCGTCCAGTGTCGGAGCGACCGCAGGCTTCTCGTCGACCGGCAGTTCCAGGCTCAGATCCGGCGCAGCCGGGTGCAAGGCCTGGTCGTGCAACTGATCGAAGAGCTTGGCCATGACCTGGGCGACACGGGTTTCAACAGTGGCGTCGATGCGACTGTGCTCGGTCTCGACCCGGCAACCGCCAGGCAACAGAGACTCGTCTTCGACGATGCGCCAGGTTTCTTCATGGCGCTCGCGCAGGGCTTTGACCTGTTCGAAATCCTGCGGATTGATGTACAGCCGCACATTGCCCACGCCCAACGGCAAGAGCTTGAGGGCTTCGCGCATGACGTGTTCGATTTGCGTCGAGTCGATGGCCAGTTCGCGCTGAATCACCTGTTTGGTGATGTGTTGCACGAGGTCAACCAAAGACTTTTCAATCTGGGTGTCCTGCTCGGCGATAGGCTCGAACAGGTTGGCCATCAGCTGTTCCAGGCCCGCGACCTTCGGTGCCAGGACGGCTTCGGCTTCCTGACGGACCTTGAGCGTGGTGCTGTGGAAGCCTTCTTTCTCGCCGATGGCGAAGCCTTCGTTGTAAGCCTCCTGACGGATGCTTTCGAGTTCTTCGAGGGTCAGTGGCTGGACTTCATCCAGCGGCACTTCTTCCATTTCCGGCGGTTCGGGCTCGGGTTCCGGCTCGGGTTCGGGCACAAAAGGATCGAAACTGGGCAGCGCCCAGACGTCGAAACCGGCGACGTCCTTGCCTCGGATCAGGTCGGTCTGGGACTCATCATGTTTGGACGACATAGTGACCTTAGATCATCTCTTCGCCGCCCTTCCCGCCGAGAACGATTTCTCCGGCTTCGGCCATACGGCGGGCAATGGTGAGGATTTCTTTCTGCGCGGTTTCCACGTCGCTGACGCGCACCGGGCCTTTGGCCTCGAGGTCGTCGCGCAACAGTTCGGCCGCTCGTTTGGACATGTTCTTGAAGATCTTCTCCTTGACGCCTTCGTCCGAGCCCTTGAGGGCCAGCACCAGCACGTCGGAGGACACTTCGCGCAGCAACGCCTGAATCCCGCGGTCATCGACATCGGACAGGTTGTTGAACACGAACATGAGGTCTTCGATCTGACCGGACAGGTCTTCGTCGACTTCGCGAATCGAGTCCATCAACTGGCCTTCGATCGAGCTGTCGAGGAAGTTCATGATGTCAGCCGCACGCTTGATGCCACCCAGGGTGGTGCGCGAGGCATTCGAGTTGCCGGAGAACTGCTTCTCGAGAATCTGGTTGAGCTCTTTCAGGGCCGCTGGCTGCACGGTGTTCAGCGAGGAAACCCGCAGAATGATGTCCAGACGCACCTTGTGGTCGAAGTTGCCAAGCACTTCACCGGCCTGATCCGGGTCGAGGTACGCCACGACGATCGCCTGGATCTGTGGGTGCTCGTATCGGATCACGTCGGCGACGGCGCGCGGCTCCATCCACTTCAGACTGTCGAGGCCGCTGGTGTTGCCGCCCAGCAGGATCCGGTCGATCAGGCCATTGGCCTTGTCTTCGCCCAGTGCCTGAGTGAGCATTTTGCGCACGTAGTCGTCGGAGCCGACGCCCAGGCTGGTCTGGTCGCCGACGATGTCGACGAACTCACTCATGACCTGCTCGACCTGCTCGCGATGGACGTTGCCCATCTGCGCCATGGCCACACCCACACGCTGGACCTCTTTGGGCCCCATGTGGCGCAACACTTGCGCAGCATCGGTCGAACCCAGGGACAGCAGCAGAATCGCGGCTTTATCGACCTTGGTCAGTTTGGCGGCAACGACTCGGTTATCACTCATCTGCGTTAATCCACTCTTTCACGACCTGGGCCACGCGACCCGGATCTTCTGCCACCAGACTCTTGATTGCATTCAACTGTGCGTCATAGCCTTCGCTCGGGCTCGGCAGCAGGATGCTCTGCGGGCCGCCGAGGCTGACGCGGTCGTTGGCCAGTTCGCCGTCCAGGCCGCCCATGCCACCCAACTCGACGTCGCTGCCCAAGCCAGCAAGCTGTTTGCCTTTGCCGCCACCGGTGATGTTGTTGAGCACCGGACGCAGCACACCGAACACCAGCACCAGGATGAACAACACACCCAGCACTTGCTTGACGATGTCCCAGAACCACGGCTGGGAATAGAACGGAATATCGGCAATCACTTCACCGCGCTCGGCGGAGAATGGCATGTTGATCACGCTGACGCTGTCACCCCGGCTGGCGTCGAAACCGACGGCGTCCTGCACCAGGCGCGTGAAGCGCGCCAACTCATCGGCGCTCCACGGCGCACGAGTGGTCTCGCCGTTGGCGGCGTTGATCTTGACCTGATCATCCACGACGACCGACACCGACAGGCGATTCAAACGACCCTGCTGTTGCTTGGTGTGGCTGATAGAGCGGTCGAGTTCGAAGTTCTTGGTGGATTGTTGACGCTTGTCCGCCGGGTACGGTGCCAGCATCGGCTGACCGGTGGCCGGGTCCATGATTTGCTGACCGTTGGCATCGATCAACGGCTGGCCTGGTTGCACCATGCCGGCGGCTGCGGTGCTGCCACCGGTGGTTTGCGGCGCGGAGGCTGGCGATGGCGGCTGGTTGCTCAGGGCACCCGGCACACCTTGCGGGCCATTGCTGGCGGTGCGTTGTTCGTTGACCGACTGCTCGCTGCGCAGCGCCGGTTGGTCCGGATTGAACTGCTCGGAAGTCGACTCGACGGCGCTGAAGTCCACGTCGGCCGATACTTCGGCTTTATAGCGGTCGTTGCCCAACACCGGTTGCAGGATGTTGTGCACGCGCTGGGTCAGCATGCTTTCCATGCGACGGCTGTAGTCGAATTGCTTGCCGGCCATGGTCAGTTCGGAGTTTTCCGCCTGATCCGACAGCAGGTTGCCCTTCTGGTCGACCACAGTGATCTGGGATTTGCTGAGTTCGGGAACACTGGTCGCGACCAGGTTGATGATCGCCACCACCTGACCCGGCTCCAGCGAACGACCGGAGTACAGTTCAACCAGCACCGAAGCGCTTGGCTTGCGCTCATCACGCACAAACACCGAGCTTTTCGGAATCGCCAGGTGCACGCGGGCACCCTTGACGTTGTTCAGGCTGGAAATGGTGCGAGCCAGTTCGCCTTCGAGGCCGCGACGATAACGGGTCGCTTCCATGAACTGACTGGTGCCCAGGCCCTGGTCCTTGTCGAGGATTTCAAAACCGATATTGCCATCGCTGGGAGTGACACCAGCGCCCGCGAGCTTGAGCCGCGCACGGGACAGGTCTTCGGCCTTGACCAGCAAGGCGCCGGAGTTGGGTTCCACGGTGTAGGGAATATCGGCGGCGGCCAGGGTGTCCATGACCTGCTTGGCGTCCATACCGGCAAGGCTGCCGTACAGAGGCCGGTAGTCCGGCTGCTGAGACCACAGCACCACGGCAAAACCAATCGCCACGCTCGCAGCCAGGCCGACCAACAGGCCCACCTGACGCAACATGGTCATCTCGGAGAGGTTTTCCAGGAAGGACAACCCGAACAGCGGCGGCTTGCCGTCTATAGGAGTGGCCTTGGCCGGAACGTTATCGGCGACTGCTTCTGCCATGACTCAATTCGTCCTTAAACCGGCATCTGCATGATGTCTTGGTATGCCTGAACCAGCTTGTTGCGCACTTGGGTCAACGCTTGAAAAGACACGCTGGCCTTCTGCGAGGAAATCATCACGTCCGTCAGGTCGACGCCACTTTTGCCGATCTCGAAGGCACTGGCCAACTGACTGGACGCCTGCTGGGTGTCGTTCACTTTATTGACAGCCTGACCGAGCATGTCGGAAAAGCTGCTGCCACCCAGTTCAGGGACTGCGGCAGTCGATTTAGGCGCAGACATGGCATCCATTTGCATGGAGCGCATGTCCAGCATCAACCGATTGAATTCAATACCTTGGCTCATGATCTACTCTCATTGGCGACCCGCAATTTTTTGACACTCACTCGGCGGGTAGTGAGGTGTTAGCAACAAGGGTGCCAGCTCCGTGGCCACTCTGAACAAAAGCCCTTCCCGGGCCCTCCTCAACTGTGAATCACCACAAAAACCAAGTGGGAGCGGGCTTGCTCGCGAATACGGTTTTCCATTCAACAGAGATGCTGGCTGGACTACAGCTTTCGCGAGCAAGCCCGCCCCCACATGTCGATCGGTGTTGCTAGCGTCAACTTTCAGGTAGCAAACAAATACGCTTCCACATCCATGCCGGCATCACGCATCTGCGCCAGCTTGTAGCGCAAGGTGCGCGGGCTGATGCCCAGTCGCTCGGCGGCTTCCTTGCGGCGGCCGCGTTCGGTGCGCAAGGTGTCGATGATCATCTGGAATTCACGGCGGCGTAGGTCGTCGCCCAACGCCCCGGCCGATTCAGCCTCGACCTCCACCGCCCGCACCGGCGCCAAGGCCGGCAACGGCGCACAGGCCACCGGCCCGGACAGGCAGAAATCCTGAGGCTGGATCAAACCGCCCTGCTGCAGAATCAAGGCGCGCTGGATTGCGTTGTCCAGTTCACGCACGTTGCCCGGCCACGGATAACCGATCAGGCACGCCTGCGCCTCGGGTGACAGTTTCGCCGCGGCATGCTTCATTTTATTGACGTGTTTGGCCAGCAGACGCTCGGCCAGCGGCAGGATGTCGGCGGTGCGCTCACGCAACGGACGCCACGCCAGCGGAAACACCGACAAGCGATAGAAGAGGTCTTCACGAAAGCGCCCCGCCGCCACTTCACCGGACAGATCACGGTTGGTGGTCGCCACGACCCGGATATCCAGGGTGATCGGCTTGCGCGCGCCGACCCGCTCGACTTCGCGCTCCTGCAACACACGCAGCAATTTGGCCTGGAGCCCGAGGGGCATTTCAGAAATTTCGTCGAGCAGAATGGTGCCGCCATCGGCCTGCTCGAACTTGCCAGCCTGCGCCGCGATGGCACCGGTGAACGAACCTTTTTCGTGACCGAACAAGGTGGCTTCGAGCATGTTGTCGGGGATCGCCGCGCAGTTGATCGCAATGAATGGCTGACTGGAGCGATGGGAGTGCTGATGAATGTAGCGAGCCAACACTTCTTTACCGGTCCCGGACTCGCCGGAGATCAATACCGTCGAATCGCTGCGCGCGACCCGCGCGGCCAGTTCCAGCAATTGCACGCTGGCCGGTTCGAAGGCGATCGGCCCTTCGCTCTCGGTTGCGCCGAGCGCGCCCAATGCGTGCCGCGCCACCAGATCGAGCAAGGCTTTGGGTTCGAACGGCTTGACCAGATAATCCGCAGCGCCCTGGCGCATCGCATCGACGGCCCGTTCGACAGCGCCGTGAGCGGTCATCAGCAACACCGGTAGCTGCGGCTGACGCGCTCGCAGCAAACCGAGCAGTTGATGGCCGTCCATGCCCGGCATATTGACGTCGCTGATCACCAGGCTGAACGCCTCGTTACCGACCGTCGCGAGCGCCTCTTCCGCCGAACCGACCGCCGTGTAATCGTGCCCCGCGAGCAACAGCGTATCGGCCAGTGCTTCGCGTAGCGCGCGGTCGTCCTCGACCAGCAGAACCTTGATTGCCATTTCCTTCACTCCGCTTCCTGAGCGCTGGGCTGCTCACCGGAAAAAAGCGGCAGGGTCACTTGCGCACAGGTGCCGCGACCCAGCCGCGAGCGCAACTGCAATTCTCCCTGATGAGCACGGGCCACTGCCTTGACCACGGTCAGGCCCAGGCCAGTCCCTGTGGTTTTAGTGGTGAAAAACGGCTCGCCGAGACGCGCCAGCACTTTACCGTCGATACCGCTGCCGCTGTCACTGACGCACACGCGCAGGTTGTTTTCACGGGCGTAGAAATGCACCTTCAAGCGGACATCACCGGCACTGGCTTGAATGGCGTTCTCGATCAGATTGAGAATCGCCCCGACCAGGGTGTCGCGATTGCACAGCAACTCGCCGGCGTGACTGTCGCACTGCCAGCGAATCGGCAGGTCTTGAACATGGGTCAGCGCTGCCGATTGCAGCGACTGCATCAGCTGCTTGGGCGTGACGCGGTCGGTCAACGGCAGCTCGCCGCGCGCAAACACCAGCATGTCGCGAACCTGATGCTCCAGCTCATGCAGGCGCTCTTTAAGGCGCCCGGCGAAACGCTGCTGGGTGGCGACAGGCAACTCCTGCTCAGTCAAATGACTGGCATAGAGCAAGGCGGCGGACAGCGGCGTACGAATTTGATGGGCCAGCGAAGCGACCATTCGCCCAAGGGACGACAGGCGTTCGTGACGGGCCAGTTGATCTTGCAGATGACGGGTTTCAGTCAGGTCGTTGAGCAACACCAACTGCCCAGGCTCGGCATCCAGCGAGCGAGTTGCGATCGACAGACGCCGACCATCCTTGAGAGAGATTTCGTGACCGTCGTCTTCGCGGGGCGCAAAGCAGCGAGCAATGACATGGCGCCAGAGCTCGCCTTCGAGAGGCAGTCCGAGCAGTTCGCAGGCCGCCGGGTTGGCTTCGCGCACGATCCCTTGGGCGTCGATGACGATGACGCCGCCGGGCAACAAATCAAGGAGGTTTTGCAGACGGTTGGCCAGACGTTCTTTTTCCGCCAGCTCTTGCATGCGCTGCGCGCTGACCACTGCCAGCTCGCCCTTGAGCTCGGTGACCCGGGCTTCAAGCATGCTGTAGGAATCAGTCAACTGGCTCGACATCTGATTGAACAGCGAGAACGCCTGCTCAAGGCCAAGCCGGCTTGCCTGCTCTACGGACGACGGTTGCCCCGAAGTGTCAGGGACAGGAGACATCTGGGCGGCTTGGGGCATCGTGCTCTCTCGCTTGGCTGACCGTCAGTTAAACGGAACGTTGCGAGGGATGTAGCAATACCCGTGCCTAAAAAAAACCGCCTATATATGAACGACTTGAAAAACAGGCGTCAATCATCCGCCTGTTCATCACCGTCGCGACGGCTCATGCCGTACTTGCGCATCTTCTCCACCAGGGTGGTGCGACGAATACGCAGGCGTTCCGCAGCACGCGCCACGATGCCATTGGCATCGTCCAGCGCCTGCTGAATCAAGCCCTGCTCCAGACCACCGAGGTAGTCTTTGAGGTCCAGGCCTTCCGGCGGCAACATGGCGTTGGCGGTGAAGTCCGGGGTATGACCGTTGATGGCCACTCGCTCTTCAAGATCGCTGCGCAGGCTGTCGACCAGTTGCTCGTCTTCGTCATCGACGTAGCGGAATTTTTTCGGCAGTTCGACCACGCCGATCACTCCGTATGGGTGCATGATCGCCATGCGCTCCACCAGGTTGGCGAGTTCGCGGACGTTGCCCGGCCAGCCGTGGCGGCACAGCGACATGATCGCCGCCGAGTTGAAGCGGATCGAACCGCGCTTCTCGTGCTCCATGCGCGAGATCAACTCGTTCATCAGCAACGGGATGTCTTCGACACGTTCGCGCAGTGGCGCCATCTCGATCGGGAACACGTTCAGGC
Source organism: Pseudomonas sp. 31-12 (assembly GCF_003151075.1). Lineage (NCBI taxonomy): Bacteria > Pseudomonadati > Pseudomonadota > Gammaproteobacteria > Pseudomonadales > Pseudomonadaceae > Pseudomonas > Pseudomonas sp. 31-12. Next base: position 1,987,249 of record NZ_CP029482.1, on the reverse strand, counting down.
GGTAGTACAAGTCTTCGCGGAAGGTGCCGATCTCGATCATGCTTTCGAGATTCTTGTGGGTCGCTGCAATGATGCGCACGTCGACGCTCTGAGTCTTGTTGCTGCCCACGCGCTCGAAGGTGCGCTCCTGCAACACACGCAGCAACTTGACCTGCATCGGCAGCGGCATATCACCGATTTCGTCGAGGAACAGGGTGCCGCCGTTGGCCAGTTCAAAACGCCCGGCGCGGCTGGTGATCGCCCCGGTGAAGGCGCCCTTTTCGTGGCCGAACAATTCGCTTTCCAGTAACTCGGCCGGGATCGCCCCGCAGTTGACCGGTACGAATGGCCCGTCACGACGCTTGGAGTGGTAGTGCAGGTTGCGCGCGACCACTTCCTTGCCGGTGCCGGACTCGCCGAGGATCAGCACGCTGGCGTCAGTGTCGGCCACTTGCTGCATCATCTGACGGACGTGCTGGATCGCCCGACTGGTGCCGACGAGGCTGCGGAAAAGATTGGGTTCGCGATGACGACCGCGCTCGCGGGCCTGGTCATACATCTCGCGATAGACCTGGGCACGGTGCAGCGAGTCGAGCAATTTGCTGTAGCTGGGCGGCATTTCGAGTGTCGAAAGCACTCGGCGACGCTGGTCTTCAGGCAAGTCAACGGAAGAATTATCGCCCATTAACAAAACCGGAAGGAACTCATCCCAGGTCGCGAGTGTCTTTAACAAGCCCGGAAGTGCGCCAGGAGCATTGACCGTCCCGATGAGGACACAGATCACTTCACGACTTGATGACAAAGAGCCGACAGCCTGCTGCCAGTCATGGCTTCCGCAGGGTAAATTTTCTTCGCCAAGAAAATTTAGAATCACCGCCAAATCGCGGCGGCGGACGCTATCGTCATCAATCAGCAGAATTTTGGTTTCACGCCACATGCAATAGCAACTTCCCTAGTCAACTCAATGCCCAAAATGAGGGGGCAAGCTAGACGCTTGCAGACACGTTATGCCTGTAGACGCCTGAAATCTGGAACCAGCCACTAGTTAAGTCAAAAAACCGTGCACAGTCAAATTTATGGCGCACTATGTTTGGATTAACCGGGGATTAATTAACCAAACAGATGGTAAACCTTTGCCGCGCTCTGCGCTTGATGGATCTGCGACATCTCGTCGACTATCGCCTGCCTCTCCCCCGTTGCCGCCTCCAGAAGCTGCTTGTACACCCCCAGCAACTCCTCAAGGTTATCGCGCAACGCGGCTTCGTCCACCGAAGCTTCACTCAAGACGTCTTCCATGCAGGAACGACACGCCAGGTCCAACTCACCAATGGCCTCCCAATTGCGCTCGGCCAATGCACCGACCAGGGCGTCGCGGGTGTGTTCGATACGCTGCAATACAAGACTCATGGTGATCTCCTTAAAACTGCGGACCCGGTGCGGCAATGGCATCCCAACCGTCTTTGACCGTGCGAAGCAGGTCGGCGACTTCGTCGAGAATTTTTGGATCGGTCTTGATATTGGCTTCAGCCAGACGTTTCATCATGTAGGTGTAAAGGTTATCCAGTTCAGTCACCGAGTCAGCCTGGTTTTCCAGATCCAGACCTTCACGCAGGCCACCGATGATGCCGATGGCCTTGCCGATCAGAACACCCTTGTTGCCGACATCCTTGCGCTCCATGGCACCTTTGGCCTGAGCGATGCGATCCAGAGCGCCTTCCATAAGCATCTGCACCAGACGATGAGGACTGGCCTCGGAAGTCTGGGCTTGCGCGCCAATCTTCTGATACTGCCGAAGGGCTAACATCGGGTTCATGCTGTACCTCATCCAAACTCTATGATTCGTATATTCACTCTATCGACACGGCGTCAAAAATCTTTAGACCAAACCCAAAAAAGCCCGACAAGCGGAATTCGCTGCCGGGCTTTTGGCGTTTATGCACTACGAGGCGTTTTTCTGCGCGTTCATCGCCTCGAACATCGAAGTGATGTTGCTGGCAGTGGCCTTGAGTTTACCGACCAGAGAATCCATGTCGTTGTACTTTTTGGTCAGCACGGCCGTCAGCGTCTCAATACGACGATCCAGAGCTAACTGCTGGTTGGCCAGATTCGACTTGGCCTTGGCCAGACTGGTCGAACGGGCGTCGAGAATACCCTCACTACCCGTGACCGTGTAAGGGGTAAGGGCATCGTTCATGCGCGTCAACAAGCCCTTGGCGGCATCGCCAGTGGCCGTCGGATCCCCCAAGAACAGCTTCTGAACCTCACCACCGAGCTTCTGGGTATCCATCGCGGTGGCGAACTTGGTGCTATCGAAATCCAGCGCACCGGTTTTCTGATTGGTGGTGATACCCAATTGCGACAGAACAGTGAGTTTGTCACCCGCACCGGTTGTGACCAACGGCTGACGAATGGATGCCAGAATGCCGCGCGCCAGCGGGTCACCGGTCAGCGCAGCAGCAATGGTCGGCTTGCCATCGTCATCCAGGGAAGGCTTGGTCAACGCATTAACACTGGTCACAACCTGGTTGTAAGCATCAACGAAAGCTTGAATGGATTTTTTCAGACCATCACTGTTCGGGCCGACTGTTACCGTTGTGGTTGCATCACCACCGGCGACCAGATTCAGGGTCAAGCCGGAAATGGCCGCGTCAACCTTGTTGCTTTTGCTGGTCAGCGCAAGCCCGTCCACCGTGAACTTGGCGTCCACCGCGAATTCGCCGATGGCACCCGCCGAAGTAGCTGTCGGTGTTGCACCCATTTGCTGGCCGGCATTGATCTCCAGACCCGCGATACCGCTGAGGGTGATATCGGAACCGGCACCGGTCACCGTGGAACCCAACACCAGACGCGAGCCAAACGAGTCAGTCACGATGTTGGCACTGAAGCCATTCGCACCCTGCTGGGTATTAATCGCATCGCGAACCGACTGCAACGTCGCGCCCGCCGGAATGGTGACAGAACTGGAAACGCCGTTTTGCGTGATATTAAGCGTGCCGCTTGGAATGGCACTGCTGGCACCGCCGGCAAAGGCTGCGGTGGCCACTTTAGACGAAGTCGCAAGGTTCGTGACCTTGACCACGTAAGTACCGTTGACGGCCGTGTTGCTGGCTACAGCGGTCAATACTTTCGCGTCGGCGGAAGTGGCGTTGTAGCCCAGGAATGCCGGAGTTTGCGTATTGCCCAGATTCTTGATTGCAGTCTGGAAGTTCGCCAAGACACTTTTGAGGGAACCAATGCCGGAAATCTGCGCGGTATTGGTGGTCGTCTGACGGTCGATCTGGTTCTGCTTGGCTGCTTTGTCGGCGTTCACCAAGGCTTTTACAATAGCACCGGTATCAAGGCCAGAGCCTAAACCCGTGCCCGGTAGAATTGGACTTGCCATGCATATCTCCCTTCAGTGTGTCGCCGGTCTTTTGACCACTACAACGTCCAAAAGAACATAGCAACAATATTCATGCCAGCTGTCAGGCTTTCGCGCTGAACAACAAGCTGCTTGCATCATTCAAACTATTAGCCAGTTTCAGGACTTCTTCATTGGGGATTTGGCGAACCACCTCACCCGAGTCACTGGCAATAACCTTGACGATTACTTTGCCTGAAGGCTCGTCGATCGAGAACTCCAGATTACGCTTGACCGACTGAACGAACTTTTCAATTTCCTGAACGGCCATCTTGAGTTTGTCCTGCTCGGATACCGCGTCTTTCTTTTGTTCATCCTTGACCGGTGCCACCACAAGGGCATCGGCTCGAGGCTTCTCCACCGGCTTGTCAGCAACAGTCGTCGCCGGCTTCGCAGCTGGATAAGACAAGTTCAGCTTCACGCTCATATCCATGTCCATCACCTCTTAAACTGAAAAAGCGAGAGAGCGCGCATGCGCACTCCCCCGCCAAAACACATCAGCTATTACTGAAGCAGTTTCAGTACAGCGGATGGCAGTTGGTTGGCCTGGGCCAGAACTGCGGTCGAAGCTTGTTGCAGAGTTTGTTGCTTGGTCAGCTGTGCAGTTTCAGCAGCGAAGTCGGTATCTTGTACGCGGCTCAGTGCAGCACTGGCGTTTTCGTTGATGTTCTGCAGGTTGGAAATGGTAGTCGAGAAACGGTTCTGAGCAGCACCCAAGTCAGCGCGAGTGGCGTTGATGTTTGCCAGAGCAGCGTCGATAGCCGAGATAGAGGCATCAACGTTAGTGTGGTTAGCTGCGTTATCAACGCCGGAAATGACGGTACCGGTCATGCCCAGGGCGCTGGCGTCGAAGCTGGTCGACAGGGTCAGAGTGATCTGGTTGTCGGAAGTAGTGTTCGAACCTACCTGGAACTCCATCGCACCAGCAGTACCGTCGATCAGCGCTTTGCCGTTCAGGTTGGTCGACTGAGCGATACGGGTCAGTTCAGCGATCGACTGTTGGTATTCTTTGTCCAGAGCGGTACGGTCAGCAGTGCCGTTGGAGTCGTTTCGCGCTTGCAGTGCGATTTCACGCATACGCTGCAGAATGTTGCTCGACTCTTGCAGAGCGCCTTCAGCGGTCTGAGCGATCGAAACACCGTCGTTGGCGTTTTTGATAGCCATGGTCTGGCCACGGATTTGCGAAGTCATACGGGTAGCGATTTGCAGGCCGGCGGCGTCGTCTTTGGCGCTGTTGATTTTCAGGCCGGAAGACAGGCGAGTCATCGAAGTCGACAGAGCGTCGGAAGCACGGTTCAGGTTTTTCTGAACGTTCAGCGAAGTAGTGTTGGTGTTTACTGTTAAAGCCATGACGAATTCCTCGTTGGTTGGGTACTGCGGCTTCCGGCCCTGGCAACCGCCCGGTATGGCCTAGAGAACCTTCGTAATAGTTATCGTCGCCAACGCAGGTTGCTTGAGGGGATTTTGAAAATTTTTTGCCATCACCCTGCCACCCCCTTTAAAACCGAGGCTTAGCGACGATCCAGCCACCAAAAAATGACGCCAGAGAACTGCCACAATCCATTCTTACAGCCCCGCTTCCGCCGATCTGCCACTGCATTACGCGGATTTGACAGCCATCAGCAAATCGACCAGTTCGTATTCAAGGTAGTCCGCCAGTGCCAGCCAGTCCTGTCGTTCCTGGCTATCCAACATGCTTGTCAGCAATTCCACCCACCGGGCCGCGATCTGGCTGTCTGCCCCTCCGACCACCGACTGCACCCGCTCCGCTACCTCGACCATAACCAGCGCAGCCTCGACATCCCTTCCCAAGCGAAACAGCGCTGAACACTGCCGGGCCTGATCAACGAGTGGCACTTCGGTCATCGACTGAACTCCGGATGAAATGTCGTGCCGGCAATCATGGCCCCGGCGCGACTGCTGTTGTAGAAGGCTACTTGTGGCTGCGCAGCGATATAGCGCTCCAGCTCACTCAGGTAGCTGCGGAAATTGAGCTGTGTCTTGACCCGCTGCCCATTCCCGTCCAACACCCAATGGCGAGCCGCGCCCAATTGCGGGCCAAGGTCGCCGTCATTCCAGCCAGCATGGGTCTTGTTGTTGGGGAACGCGAAGTCAGCCCCGAACAGCGTGATCTGACTGGCACCCATTTTCACCGCCAGGTCCACCGCAGGATGAATCACGCTGCCGCCTGCAAACAGCCCGGCCCGCGGGAGCTGCTCGCGCAGATCCCGAAAAACAGGGCTTGCCGAGTAGGCGACATAACGTTTGCCTTGCCAGGCCTGCAATACGGCAGGGTCCACCAGCGGCATGTAAACCAGCGTGGTATTTGCGCTGTCCTCGGGAGGCAGGTGACGCTGCGAGATACGCTGATCAATCGTGACGACTACATCCGGCTTGATGCCGTGCTCGATCAGCGGCCGGTAAGCGGTATCGACACAAACGAACAGGGGTCGCGGAGTCTGGCTGCGAATTGATCGCAAGGTCACAAAGTGCTGTTCCAGGCTCGGGCCGGTGGCGATGACGAACATCGGCTGGCCAGCGTGTGTTGCGAACAATTGTGCGACGTCGCTATCGACGCGGATCTGTTCGACACTTTCCAGCAGGCGTGCCGCTATTTCCGGATTGTCCGGATCGAACTCACGGTTGTTGAACGTCAGATGGGTTTCGCTGATCAAGCGGTCGCGGATTCTGGCGTTATAGTCATCGGCCAGCACCAGCTCTGAAGGCAGGGCAAAGAACGGCAAACAGATTTCAGCCAAATCACCAGCGTAGTGCAGCTGGACACGCGAATCACTGAGCCACGGCTGCTGATCGAGCAATTGCAAGACCAGCGCAAACACTGCGCCGTTGAGGATATGCACATGCAGCTGAATCAGCGCCGAACGCTGCAGCAGTTCCAGTTGCAGATCACCCAGCCCCGCGCCGTAAACATGCAGCACCGGACTGTCGACCGGCAGACTTTCAGCCTGAAGCTGTGCTTCGCGGGTCCGGTCATGGCGACTGGTCAGCTGAATGCCGTTGATGCTCAGGGTCGAGCCGAGCCCTTCCACCAGATCGGCCTGCAACGGGCCCGGATCTTCAGTCAGCAGACGCTCGGCCACGGCCGGCCAGCGGCGCTGTATGACCTCGGCGTTGCGCTCAAAGAACTCGCTCATGGAGCCTCGCTTTTCATTCGGGCAAAAAAATAGCGCTCAAGGTTACACCTTGAACGCTTTTGTTGGGTCTGGCTTTTAGAAGCTCAAGGACGATAGATGATCGCCGAACCCCAGGACAGCCCTACCCCGAAACCACTCAGCGCCACCCGCTGCCACTCCGAGTCCAGCACGTGTTTTTCCAGCAGCAACGGAATGCTCGACGACACGGTATTGCCAGTCTCGACCATGTCCTTGATGAATTTCTCAGGCTCACCCTCAAAACGCCGCGCCACGGCGTCGACAATTGCCGCACTGCCCTGGTGAATGCAGAAGGCATCGATATCGTCAGCTGTCAGGCCCGAATCAGCGAGCAACTCATGCAAATGCGCCGGCACTTTGAGCAGCGCAAAGTTGAACACCTGACGGCCGTTCATGAAGAACACCCCATCGGAAACCTTCAGGTGCGGTGCGCCGGAACCGTCGGTGCCGAACTTGGCCTTGCCCAACTGCCATGGTGCATCTTCGCCCATCCAGGTGGCGGTGGCGGCATCGCCGAACAGCATGGTGGTGTTGCGGTCTTCCGGGTCGACGATCTTGGAGTACGGATCGGCGGTCACCAGCAAGCCATTCTTCAGGCCCGCGGCTTCCATGAAGCCCTTGATGGCGTAGATGCCGTAGACGTAACCGGAGCAGCCCAGGGAAATGTCGAACGCGGCCACGGTCGTCGGCAAGCCCAGTTTGTCTTGAACGATGGCGGCGGTGTGTGGCAGACCTTCTTCGTCGCCGTTCTGGGTAACGACGATCAGCACGTCGATGGCTTCACGCTTCAATTCGGGATTGTTGGCGAACAGCGCGTTGACTGCTTCGACACACAGGTCCGAGGTTTCCTGACCGGCATCTTTGCGCGGCAGGAAGGCCGAGCCGATCTTGCCCAGGATGAACTCTTCATCCTTTTCGAATTTTGCACCTTGTGCGTAATTGTCCACGCCGGCTACAGGAACGTAGCTCGCAATGCTCTTTATGCCAATCATTACGGCTTCCCAATAATAAACAGCCCAATACCACCGCTCGCAAGGATTCGAGGGGCGCCGACAAACAACGAATAACGTCGCCCTCAAGGGGCTGACAGCGGGAAGAATAAAAGGCCATCACTGGGCTAAAAACAGACCAGGCGCCATCTCCCCTTTTTATACAATACAGTGAAGATGCGCGTTATGACTCGCAGGTCACGCTAATTTGCCGAATCAGCCCCACAAGCGGTTATTCGACCAATGACCAGTCCAGCGGCGTTCCGCGCTTGATGGCTTGGCGGGCGCGGCGGCCCAGAAGGGTTTCAACGTGTTTGGGGGCCAGCCCCAGGCCAGGCCGGATGGCCCGCAGATTGGCGACGGTGAAAGGCTCACCGGCGGCCATGTCCTGAGTGACGTACAGCGAACGGCGGTATACCAAAGACTTGCGCTCGGCCTCGGTCACGCCGTAATGCACTTGGCCCATGGCCTGCCAGGCGCGTTCGGTTTCGATCACCAGGCTGGCGAGTTCGGCCGGTTCCAGGGAGAAACTGGCGTCCACCCCACCGGCGGCACGGTCGAGGGTGAAATGTTTTTCCACCACCGTCGCCCCCAGCGCCACGGCCGCGACGGACACTCCGACGCCCATCGAATGATCGGACAAACCGACTTCACACCCAAACAACTCACGCAGATGAGGGATAGTGCGCACATTGCTGTTGGCTGGCGTCGCCGGGTAGGTGCTGGTGCACTTGAGCAACACCAGGTCCTTGCAACCGGCCTCACGGGCGGCGCGCACGGTTTCGTCGAGCTCGGCGATGCTGGCCATGCCTGTGGAGATGATCAGCGGCTTGCCGGTGGCAGCGACCCGCCGGATCAACGGCAGATCGGTGTTCTCGAAACTGGCGATCTTGTAGGCCGGCACATCCAGGCTTTCGAGAAAATCCACCGCCGTGTCATCGAACGGTGTGGAGAACGCCAGCATCCCCAACTCTTTGGCCCGGGCGAAAATCGGCGCATGCCATTCCCACGGTGTATGGGCTTTCTCGTACAGCGCGTACAGCGAAGAACCGGCCCACAGGCTGTTGGGGTCCTTGATGAAGAACTCGCCTTCGGACAGATCCAGCGTCATGGTCTCGGCGGTGTAGGTTTGCAGCTTCAAGGCATGCGCGCCGGCCTTGGCCGCGGCTTCGACGATCTGCAGCGCCACCTCCAGCGACTGGTTATGGTTGCCGCTCATCTCGGCAATGATGAACGGCGGCGCATCGGCACCGATCGAGCGGTTGCCGATCTTGAAACTGGTCATGGGTGATCCTTTAAAACGCGTGTAAACGCACAAGCACTCTGAGTGAAACCGGTCTCGCGGAAAACCTTCAGCGATACTTGGTTGGCCGGCAGCACCTGAGCGGTGATGGCTTCCAGTTGCGGCCAATGAACGGTGACGAAGGCTTCGCCCCGCGCCAGCAGCGCCCTGCCCCAACCCAGGCCGATTCGGCTTTCGAACAAATAAATCGAGACTTCGGCACGAGCATCGTCGAGGTCATAACGCAGCACACCGACCGGGCCGTCATCCGCCTCGGCGATCAACAGCAACCGCCGCGGGTTGCTCAAGCTCGCGGCCAGCCAGGCCTGATGCCGTTGCCAGTCGATAACGTGAGTGTCCAGCGACCAGCGCCGTACCGCCTCGGCATTGCGCCCCTCGAACAACAATTGCGCGTCGTCCTGAGTGGCCCGACGAACCTGCAACACCGCCCCTGCCAGCGCTGCCGCTACCCGCTGCGCCCCACGACCATCGACCAACTGCCGCGAGCGCTCGGCCAGACTCTGACGAATCCCCTGATTGCCCACGATAAAACCGATGGCCAGGCGCAACTGCTCGACGCTGACCTGCTCGCGGTTGCCCAGGAACACATGAGCCCCCGAGGTCGCCATGACCTCGCCGTTGGCCTGCTGATTATTCGCGACCGCAATGCAGATCGTCGGCAACCCCATGGCCGCTCGCTCCCAACTGGTACCGCCACCGGCACCGATGAACAGATCGACTTCGGTCATCAGCTGGTAGAAATCGCTGACAAAACTGTGCAGGCGCCAGTTCGGACGATAATCCACCAGACCCTGCATCTGTTCCCACGCCGGGTTGTCGGCACCCGCCACGAAATCGACTTCCAGCTCATGAAGGTCCGCCAGTGCCAACATCGCGTGGTGGGTTTGCATGGCCGCATCGAAACCGCCGAAGTTCACCAGCACACGCCTGGCCCGAGGTTTGATCTCGATCGCCGGGCAACAGAACTCATCGCGCAGCAGGGCAAACCGTGGGCCGAGCAGGGTCTGGCAATCGGGCGTCAGCAGGGAGGCATAAGCCTCTGAGGTGCCCGACAGATTTTGATTGAGCAGCAGATCGACGCTGTATTGCCGAGTGGCCAAATCGTCCACCGCCGCGATTCGCGGAGCCCAGCGGCGCGCGGCGGTCTGCCAGTGATGATCGAGACCATAGTGGTCGACGATGATCCAGTCGAAAGCCGGATGACTTTCCAATGCTTGCCCCAGCGCTGCAATGTCCGCCTGCCACGGCAGCATCGACTCGATGGCCTGCTGCGGGTCTTCATCGGGATAGCGCTCCGGCAGCGCGAAGGTCTCGAAACCCTCGGCACGCAAACTGTGCAGCCGATGCCCCGGCAACAGACGACAGGCGAAGGCAACATGCGCGCCCTGCTTGCGCAACACTCTGGCCAGGGTCAGGCAGCGGGCGATATGGCCACTGCCAATGGTCGGCGACGCGTCGGCGCGGATCAGTACTCTCATTGCAACTCACCACCCGCCTTCAAGGCGGCGTAGAGGTATTCGGCGCGTTTCCAGTCTTCGAGGGTGTCGATGTCCTGCACCAGATGCCGCGGCAGAATCACCGGCAGGCTCACCGGCGAGAACAGCACATCGCCACGCAACCAGGCCTCGCTACGCCCCCAGTAGAACTGGCCGGCGTCTTGAAAGGCCTCGGGCAAGTCCTGGGAGCGGGTATCGCGAAATTCCGGGTAGAGCGAGGTCAAGGCGCCCTGCTCGTCGAGGGTCAAGGCCCGTTGCACCGGGAAGCCGAAACTGCTGACAGAAAACGCGAAAGACTTGTCCGGATGCTGCACCAGCAACTCATGCCCCTGACGCAGATAACGCGCCTGCAACAGGGGCGCCGTCGCGTAGACGCAGCACGCATAGTCGAACGGCGGCAATTGCTTCAAGGCGTGCACGATGACCGCTGCGGTCCCGGTGAAATCGTCGGCCAGCGCCGCGGGCCGCATGAACGGCACTTGAGCCCCATGGGCCTGTGCGACCTCGGCGATCTCCTCATCGTCGGTGCTGACGATCACCTGGTCGAACAGATTCGATTCCAGCGCCGTGCGAATCGAACGGACGATCATCGGCACGCCGTCGAACGGCTTGAGGTTCTTGCGCGGGATTCGCTTGCTGCCACCGCGGGCTGGAATGATCGCAACGCAGCTCAAGAGTCACTACTCCTCAAGTCACTACTCTTCAAGGATCAGTCGTCGCAATTGCTCGACCACATAGTCCTGTTGTTCATCGCTCAGCAGAGGAAACAGCGGCAGGCTGATGGCCTCGGCGTAATAACGTTCGGCCTGGGGGAAATCCCCCTCGGCAAAACCCAGGTCGCGATAGTACGGCTGCAAGTGCAGCGGAATATAGTGCAGGTTCACACCCACCCCGGCCGCTCGCAAGCCTTCGAACACCTGTCGATGTCTGAGGTTGATCCGCTCCGTCTGCAAGCGCACCACGTACAGATGCCACGCCGATTCGGCCTCGGGCTGCGTGCTGGGCAAGCTCAGCGGCAAGTACGCCAGCAACCGCTCATAACGCGCCGCCAGTTCACGACGACGCTCGATGAAGCCATCGAGCTTGTTCAGCTGCGACAGACCGAGGGCCGCTTGCAGGTCGGTGATGCGGTAATTGAAGCCCAGTTCCACTTGCTGGTAGTACCAGGGGCCGTGGCTGGGTTCGGTCATCTGCGCGGGGTCACGGGTCATGCCGTGGCTGCGCAGGCGCTGCAAGCGCTCGGCCAGTTCCGGGCGATTGGTCAGCACCATGCCGCCTTCGGCACTGGTGATGATCTTCACCGGGTGGAAACTGAACACCGTCATTGCCGCGAATTCACCGCATCCTACCGGACGCCCGGCATAAGACGCCCCAACCGCGTGGGAGGCATCCTCAATCACCGTAAAGCCATAGCGTTCGGCCAGTTCGGCGATCATACGCATATCGCAGCTCTGCCCGGAGAACGCCACCGCCACCAGCACTTTCGGCAGCTTGCCGTCGCGCTCGGCGATTTCAAGCTTCGACGCCAGGGTGCAGGCGTCGATGTTCCAGGTCAGCGGATCGATGTCGACGAAATCGACCTCGGCGCCGCAGTAGCGACCGCAGTTGGCCGAGGCCAGGAAGGTGTTGGGCGTGGTCCATAGCCGATCGCCCGGCCCGAGGCCGGCGGCGAGACAGGCAATGTGCAACGCCGCCGTGGCATTGCACACCGCGACCGCGAAATCGGCCTGGCAACGCTCGGCCATGGCCTGTTCGAAACGCTCGATGGTCGGCCCTTGCGTCAGCCAGTCGGACTGCAACACGGCAACCACCGCATCGATGTCTGCCTGATCGAGGCTTTGCCGACCGTAGGGAATCATGCCGACAGCTCCGCGTGCAGGTCGGCGATCTGGCCGACCGACAGAAAGTGCGGATTAGTGTCGGAGCGGTACTCGAAGTCTTCGCTCACCGGTCGGCCCTGCTCGCCCAATTTGTCGACGGCAAAATCCACGTCGACGCTGGTGAAACGAATCGACGGCTGAATGGTGTAGTGATCATCGAACTCCAGGGTCATGCGCGCGTCATCCAGCGGCACCATCAGCTCATGGAGTTTTTCCCCCGGACGGATGCCGACGTTTTTGTGCGGCAAATGTTCAGCCATGCCCAGCGCCAGATCGACGATGCGAATCGACGGGATCTTCGGCACAAACACTTCACCGCCGTGCATGCGGGCGAAGCTGTCGAGCACAAACTGCACGCCGTGGTCGAGGGTGATCCAGAAACGCGTCATGCGCTCGTCGGTGATCGGCAGCTCTTTGGCGCCCTCGGCAATCAGTTTGCTGAAGAACGGCACCACCGACCCCCGCGAGCCCGCGACATTGCCATAGCGCACCACGGCAAAACGAGTCTGCTGTTCGCCAGCAATGTTGTTGGCGGCCACGAACAGTTTGTCCGACAGCAGCTTGGTCGCGCCGTACAGGTTGATCGGGCTGGCAGCCTTGTCGGTGGACAGCGCGACGACTTTTTTTACGCCGTTGTCGATGGCCGCTGCAATGATATTTTCCGCGCCGTTGACGTTGGTGCGGATGCATTCGGTGGGGTTGTATTCCGCCGCCGGCACTTGTTTCAAGGCTGCGGCATGTACCACGTAATCGATGCCGCGCATGGCCTGACGCAAACGCTCGGCGTCGCGCACATCACCGATGAAGTAACGCATGCACGGCGCGTTGAACGTCTGCTGCATCTCGTATTGCTTGAGCTCATCGCGGGAAAACACCACCACACGCTTGGGCTGGTATTGCTCCAGCAACCGGCGGATGAAATTGCGCCCGAACGAGCCGGTACCGCCAGAGATGAAAATCGATTTACCGTTGAACATGCCTTGAATCCTTTTACCTGTCAGCCAGGCTTATGCGAGCAACTGCGCCCAGTTCACGCTGGTCGGTTCGCTGAGAGTAAAGCCCTTGCCGGTCAAGGCCAGGTTCTGGTTGTAGGCCGAGTCCTGTTCGAAGCGGGCGCGCCACTTGTCGCGCAGAGCGGCTGCCGCCTGCGGGTGATCCGGCAAAGTGCCGGGGTGGACGATTTGCACTTGCGGCGTCCATACGGTCAGTAACCCGGCATCGGCAGCTTTCAGGCAAAAATCGACATCGGCATACGCTTGCTCGAAATGTTCTTCATCCAACCCGCCCAGTGCGTCAAATACCTCCTTGCGCACCATCAGACAAGCGTCGGAAACCGCCGAATAGTTCTGCTCGACCAGCAGGCGATGCATATGCCCCGGCGCATCTTTTTTCTCGCCGATGAACGCAGAAGCCACGCCATCGTTCAGCCCCAGAATCAAACCGGCGCCGGTCACGCTGCCCTCGCGATCAACCAGCTTGGCACCGACCACCCCCACTTCCGGACGCTGAGCCTGGTTGAGCAAGGCTTCGATCCAATTGGCATTGACCACCTCCGCGTCCGCCGCGAGCAGTATCAGATACTCACCTTGCGCCTGCGCGACAGCCTGGTTGAGCAACGCCGACGAGCTCACGCGCTGCTCGCTCTTGATCAGACGAATCCGTCCGCGACCGTTCTGCTCCAGACTGTCGAGCCACGTCAGCAGGTCGGCTGACTGACTGTGATTGTCGGCGATGATAATTTCGTTGTTCTGATAGCGCGTGCGCTGCAGTACGCTCACCAGGCAGCGCTGCAATTGCTCCTGACAGCCTTCGCTGCGCACGATGATCGATACCTTAGGACGCGCGACATGGCGGTAGTCGATCCGCAAGCCACCAAATGCCTCAGCACTCACCTGAGCCTGATAGCCACGGGTTGCCAAGTGGCGCACCAGGGTCTGACGTTGGTGCTCGTTCGGTGCCAGGTCCACCGCCGGGGTGATAAGCAATGGCTCGGCCAAATGCGCCAGACCCGCCAGCCCGCCGGTTTCGATCAGGCGCAGCAGCAGGTCGAATTCCAGTGCATCGCTGAACTCGCGGGCATAACCACCGACATCCACTAACACCTCACGTCGGATCAGCCAGTGCCGGGCGGTCAACGCCGGCAGACTTTGCAGCAGGTCGAGGTTGAAGGCCGGGCGGAAAACCTCGGTCAATGTGCCTTTACTACGACGCTGAATCTCATCCATTGCCACCGCACGGCAACCTTCGGCGTTCTGCAACTCCAGGCTGGCGCGCAGGAGGCCGGCAGCGGTGAATTCGTCACCGGCCTCAGCCAACAGCAGCCAGTCCGAAGTCGAGCGCTGGGCAATCTGGTTCAGTCTATCAACGTAGTTGCTTGCGCTGACCTTTACAAAATGCACGGTATTTTGTTCGGTGGTGACCTCGGGTAAATCACCGGTGGTGAAGACCACCACCTTGAAGGCGCGCAAAGCGCTTTCCATCAGACTGTCGAAGGTGACCTGCAACTTGTCCATGTCGGCTTCAAGATCCAGCAACAGAATGCCGAACTGAGGCCCGCCCTCGTTGGCCGCCAGGTGTTGATTGATTTTCCGTACTGCGGTGTCGTTCGGCTGGCGTGCCTGCAACCAGTTCAACAGCCGGCCGGAAGGCATACTGTCCAGCAACTGACGGCTGTCGTAGGTCGGTAGGCTGCCGAGGCGGGCAATCCAGTCGGTCAATATTTTCGCATCGGCGCTCTCGCCCATGTCCAACAGCTGCTGTGCCAGTTTTTGCACGACCTGACGGTTGAAGGCGCCCAACTGCACGGCATGCAGCAAACGGGTCTGGATGGTCTCGGGCGTGTCATTGGAATAGGTGCGCTGCAACGTGTGCTGCTGAAGTAACGCACCTTCCATCTCATCCAGCTGCAAACGTCCGGCAGGCATCGCATGGAGCAGGAATTCGCACTCGGTCAGTTGATCAAAAAATGCCTGGTTGTAGAACGGCATCTCGACATACTGCTGAGGCCCGAATGCCCGTTTCGGGCCGACGGTAGGGTCTTTCCAGTAGGACTCGAAGACCGGCTCGATCGTCAAGGCATTGCGCGCGGCCAGGCTGTCGGCCAGCGCCTGGAAACTTTGCAGGGCGAACTCTGCGGTCTGCGCCTGGTTCAGGCCATTGATGTCAGTCGGCAGCGTGGCGAGGAAACCGGCAAAGCGCTCACGCTCGGCGACGGAGCGGGCGTCCTTGAAACTCAGGACGTGAATGATTTCGGAGTTGTGATCGGAACGGCCGTAGTTGACCTCCCGCACCACATAAGGCATTGGCAGAATCCGCGCCTTGGCCCGCGCGAGCATGTAATACACGTGACCGATTTCCTGCCACTCGAAAATCGTGCCTTCCGGCATGGACGCGTACCAGTCCTGCAACAGTGAAGTGCGGTGCACCGCATAGAACGGAGGAATGTACTGGCCCATATAGTCGAGCACACGATCCTGCGCGCGCTCGGCGTTGTAATCCTCTTTCACCTTCTTGTCGCGACGGTAGTACTGCACGTAGTTGGAGTGCGTCAGGTACATCAGGCAGTAGCCATGGCACATACCGTAATCGGGGTTGGCCTCGAGGAAGTTCACCGATTCGGTCAGTGCATCGTGCAGCAGGAAGTCATCGTCGGAAGCCAACACCATGTACGGCGTGGTGACCTGGCTGGCGCCATACGCGAGTTTTTGCTGAAACCCTGTGTAGGTGAACTGCGGCAAATGGCGATAGTCGACCGACGGAAAGTCGGTTGCAATGCGTTCCTCGCCCTGCACGGACGAATCCAGCACCAGCACCTTGGCGGAGTAACGGCTGTAGTACTGCAAGGCGCGTCGCAGGAACGCACTGCGGTTGTGGGTGATTAAAACCACCGTGAACAGCTCGTTCAGCGGTGTCACGTTGGTTTGAGTGCTGCTTTGAACCTGCATTTTCCTATCCCCACAACCGGCCGATCGCCAAGTACCTGAAGCTGTTTTTTGATTAACGAACGCGACGCAGATAACCGTCCGGCGCCACGGTGATCAGCAGTTTGTTTTGCATCTGCTGGTCAATCTCGAAGTCCTTGTTTTCTTCCAGGTACTTCCATACGGCAGTTTTCGGGTTATCGCCCGGGCCCCATGGACGATCCGGGAAGAAATCGGCCGGCATGTCTTCGACCACGGTGTCCATCACCACACAGTAGCTGTCCACCGAGACCAACGGCGCGTACAGGCGCAGCTCTTCGAGTACGTGATCGTGAGTGTGGTTGGAGTCCAGCACCAGAATGACTTTCTTGCCTGCGGCCGCGGCGCATACTTGTGCGGCAATCGCAGGATCAATGCTCGAACCTTCGATCATCGAAATGCGCTTGCTCATCGGGTGGCTTTCGATGGATTCACGATTGTGCGGACGAATGTCGAGGTCGATGCCCAGCACTTCGCCGTGGCCTTGCAGTTCCAGCAACGAGGCGTAGTAGATGATCGAACCGCCGTGGGCGATGCCGCATTCGATCACCAGGTCGGGTTTGACCTGCCAGATGATTTCCTGCATCGCCATCATGTCTTGCGGCAACTGAATGATCGGACGGCCCATCCACGAGAAGTGGTAGCTGTACTTGTGCTTGGCCGATTCATTGAAGAAATCCTGCGCCAGTACGGTCAGTTTCTGGTCATCGCCCTGACTCGCGATTTCTGCCTGGCACTGGGCTTCGAAGGCTTTATTGATGGTGTTGTCGGTCATTTTTTTAGAATCTCAATAGTCACTGGAACGAAGCGCTGTCGACGGCGTGATAGACGTAGCGTCCACCGGTCATCCGCTTGATTTCTTCGAGGTAATTGGAGTTCATCACAAACAGGTTGGTGCCTTCGGGCAAAGCATCCATGGCCTCTTGCGGCGAGGACACCCGCGCGCCGCTCAGGGGCAGATATCGGCCCTGTTTGGCCGGGTTGATATCCACCACGCGATCCACCGCCACGCCCGCGCGGTGCAGGAACAGCGAGTAAATCACGCCTTTGGACGACGCGCCCCAGATCGCCGAACCTTGCTCGGGCGCGGCCTGAATGATCTGCACGGCGCGGTCGAGGCTGGTGGTGAAACCTTCGGGCAGCGTCAGGCGCGGCACCGGTTGTTCCGGAATCAGCCGCAACGTCGACAGGTCGGCGACGATGTACAGGTATTGGCCACCGAACAAGTGACCGGCCTCGTGCACGGTGCCGAACATCCGGTGCAGGTCATCGAGGCGGAAATAATTGACGTGTTCGTAAAACAGGTCGAACCAGGCGCGGTGCTCGAGAATCCAGTCGAAACACGGGACTTCGATGTAGATCTGCCCGCCCTGGTTGGCTTCGGCGATGACCGCCAGAAAGCTCAGCGGATCCTGAATATGCTCCAGCACATGACGCAGCACGATGGCATCCGCCGCCAGACCGAGCCCGCGGGTGAACGGCGCCTTGATCACGTCGGCGTTGTCGCCTTCGTAGGCCGGGTCGATGCCGGTGATCGCGTAGCCCAGGCCTCTGAGCAGTTCGAGAAAGTAGCCTTTACCGCAGCCGACTTCGATCAGCTCCTGACCCTTGAAGTGTCGGGCAATGATCCCTTCGACATCGCTCAGGTGCTTCTGGAACTGGCCGGAGTGCGCCTGCTCGTTCTGATAGTCAGCGTCATAGCTGAGCTTGTCGGCATCGAAGGCCTGATTGAAGATCAGCCCGCTCGTCTCATCTTGTACCAACACCATGTCGGCGCTGGCCGAAGCTTTCGCTGATTGCGCATCGGCAAAGGTACGGTTCTGCAACACCGGCAGGTCGGCGACCCGATACAACTCATGCCTCATGCTCTGCTCCCAATAACTGTTGCAAACGTTCGGTCATCGCCCAGAACGCCATCGGCTCGTGGGTCGGGTACGGATAGTGGCCGAGGTTCAGATCCAGCATCGCGCCGCGTTCGCGCAAGCGTTGTTCGACCAGTGCCCGCACCGACACCGGTTGGCCGCTGGCGCAATTGACCGCACCGTTGAAGTCGCGCTGGTGCAGGATCGCGGCGAGATAGCCGGCCGCGGTTTCAATCGCCAGAAAATCGCGCAACTGTTCACCGGCGGACATGTTGAACGCCGGCTCGCCGGCATCGATCGCCCGATCCAGCGCTGCCAACAGACTGTTGGGGTTCTGCCCGGTGCCATGCAGGTAGAACAGCCGCGTCCATTGCAGGGTGAACGGCGTTTCTTGCTGCAGGTTCTGCAAAAACAAATGCAAGGTGTGCTTGGCCAGACCGTAGGGATTGCTCGGCCGTGGTTCGGTCTGCTCGCTGAGCGGCCCGCTCTGCATGCCGTACTCGAAGCAGGTACCGGTCACTAGAACTTGCTTCACGCCCCCTGCCACCGCGCTTTTGATAAAGCGGTAATCGGCCATCAGGTTGTGCTCGAAATGGAACAGCGCCCGATAGTTCGGCAGGCCAGGCCAGGCCAGGTGCGCCAATGCATCGATGCCATCGGTCAACGCGGCAACATCGAGATCAGCAGCGTGAACATCCGCCGCCACGAATTCGACATCGTTGATCCACGGCATGCTCTGCGCGGTTTCTGCGTTACGCGCTGCCGCCCGCACCCTGCAGCCGCGCGTCAGCAACGCCGCAACCAAATGCCGCCCGACGAAGCCCGTAGCTCCCGTCACCAGGACTTTCAAAGTACGCTCAACTCAGGCACGGCAATCACGAAGCGCCCGTCCCACTGACGCACCTGCGCCAGTTGCTGACTGACTTCGTGCAGCAGGTTCCATGGCAGCACCAGCACGTAATCCGGTTTTTCGAGGTCGATCTGCTCAGGCGCCACAATCGGGATGCGACTGCCAGGCAGGTATTTGCCTTGCTTGTGCGGGTTGGCATCGGCGACCCAGGCAAGCAAGTCCGGCTTGACCCCTGCGTAGTTGAGCAAGGTGTTGCCCTTGGCGGCAGCGCCATAACCGACCACGCGCTTACCGTCGGCCTTGGCCTGCAACAGAAAGCGCAGCAGTTCGTGCTTGATACGTTCAGCCGCTGGCGCCAGGGTTGCGTAGTACCCGGACGTCTTTACCCCGGCGTCCAGTTCAGCCTGCAACTGTTGCTGCACGGTCGGTTGTACGGCGCGGCGTTCACCGTCCTTGCGCTGCACGAACACCCGCAGCGATCCGCCATGAGTCGTCAGCTGGCTGACGTCGAACACCTCCAGGCCATTGCGCTCGCACAGGGTTTGCACGGCGGTCAGGGACAAGTAGGAATAGTGCTCGTGATACAGCGTGTCGAACTGCTGCCCCGCCATCAGCGTCAGCAGCTGCGGAAACTCGAACGTCGCCACGCCTGTCGGCTTGAGCAAGCTTGCGAAACCACCGAGGAAATCATTGATATCCGGCACATGGGCGAGCACGTTGTTGGCGGCCATCAGGTCGGCGGCCCAGCCTTCGCTGTTCAGTTGCGCGGCGGTTTCACGACCGAAGAACAGTTCGCGAATCTCCAGGCCTTTCTCCCGTGCCGCTTGCGCGGTGCTGCGGGTCGGTTCAACGCCCAGGCAAGGGATGCCACGCCCAGCCACGTACTGCAGCAGGTAACCGTCGTTGGCGGCGATTTCCACCACGCGGCTATCGGCGGTCAGGCCGAAACGCTCGACCATTTGCGCCACGTAGCGCTCGGCATGGGCCAGCCAAGTGCTGGAGAACGAACTGAAATAGGCGTATTCGGCGTCGAACAGGCTGCCGGCGCTGGTGTAATCTTCGGTCTGCACCAGCCAGCATTGCTGACACACAGCGACCTTCAACGGCACCCATTGCTCGGCTTGTTCCAGGCGATCCGCGTGCACATAGGCGTTTGACGGCGGCGAGGTGCCGAGATCGATCAGCGGCAAGGCCAGAGAAGTACCGCAACCACGGCAGTTCATAGACGCACTCCAGCGAAGTGTTGATCGAGCATGGGATGGCTGGAATCCCGGGCCGACAGATTATTGACAGGCAGCGGCCAGGCAATGGCCAGTCGTGGATCGTTCACGCTCAAACCACCTTCGTGCGCAGGCATGTAATCGGCGCTGTGCAGGTAGAGCAATTCAGCATCGTCAGTGAGGGTCTGGAAACCATGGGCGAACCCGGCCGGGATCAGCAGGCTGCGGCCGTCACCGGCCTTCAGGTGCTCGGCGTGCCAGTGCAGGAAGGTCTCGGAGTCGGGGCGCAGGTCCACCGCTACATCCCAGACCTCACCGCGCAAGCAAGTGATCAACTTGGCTTCCGGCGCATTGGCATTTTGATAATGCAGTCCGCGCACACTGCCGCGTAAACGTGTGCAGGAATGGTTGATCTGGCGGATATGAAACGGCTGGCCGAAGGCGTTCAGGCTGCCTTCGCAAAACAGCCGTGCGAAGTGCCCACGATCATCTTCGACGCGTTTGTGCTGAACGCTGAACAGACCGGCCAGCGGCAAGGCTTTCAACTGAAATTCGCTCACAGCGCGCCTCGGTACAGGTTCAACTGGCTCAGGGTGACTTCACGCATGTCATCGCCGTTCTGCCACGCCAGGTGCCAATCGAGTGTCTGGGTCAGGCACTGCTGCAACGACCAGCGTGGTTGCCAGGCCAACCGTTGCCGGGCGCGGCTGCTGTCCAGGCGCAACAGACCGGCCTCATGCAAATCACTCGGTTCGATGCGCAAGCCACGCGCTTGCGGCCAGCGGTTGGCGAGCTGCTCGACCACTTCGCCGACGCTGCACATGTCCGCTTCGCTCGGGCCGAAGTTCCACGCGCCGGCAAACGCCGGGCCTTGCTCGTAGAGGCCGGCGGCCAGTTTCAGGTAGCCAGCCAATGGTTCCAATGCGTGCTGCCACGGACGCACGGCTTGCGGGTAGCGCAGGGTCACGGGCTCGTCTGCGGACCAGGCCTTGAGCACGTCAGGAATCAAGCGCTCCGGAGCGAAGTCGCCGCCGCCCAGCACGTTACCGGCGCGCGCGGTGGCCAACGCCAAGCCGTGTTCGGCGTACTTGTCAGCCGGGAAAAAAGACGCGGCATAAGACTGCGCCAACAATTCACAGCAAGCCTTGCTGCTGCTGTAAGGGTCATGACCGCCGAGGGATTCGTCTTCGCGGTACGGCCACAGCCATTCCCTGTTGGCGTAGACCTTGTCGGTGGTCACCAACACGCAGGCGCGCACGCCACCGACCTGGCGGATCGCTTCGAGCAGGTTGAGGGTGCCCATGACGTTGCTGGAATAGGTGCCGAGCGGATCGCGATAGCCTTCGCGCACCAACGGTTGAGCCGCCAGGTGCAGGACGATTTCCGGCTGGGTTTCGGCGATCAATTCCAGCAAGGCGCCGAGATCACGCAGGTCACCACGCTGATCGTTGATGCCCTCGTGCACCCGGGCCAGTTCGAACAGGCTCGGCTCGGTGGACGGATCGAGCGAAAACCCGCTGACCTCGGCACCGAGGCTTTGCAGCCACAACGTCAGCCAGCTGCCCTTGAACCCGGTGTGACCGGTCAGCAGAACCCGTTTGCCGCGCCAGAATTCCGGACTCAGGCCCATTGCTTCCATGGGGCCTCCCCGCTCTGCCACAGCGCTTCGAGGTGGTTTTTGTCGCGCAGGGTGTCCATCGGGTGCCAGAAGCCTTCGTGTTCGAAAGCCTTCAACTGTTCTTCCTGGGCCAGACGGGCCAAGGGCTCGGCTTCCCACGTGGTCTCGTCACCGCCGATGTACGGCAGCACTTTCGGCGAAAGCACAAAGAAACCGCCATTGATCCAGCCACCGTCGCCGCGGGGCTTCTCGGTGAAACCGAGCACCTGATCGCCATGACGCTCCAGGGCACCATAACGGCCCGGTGGTTGTACGGCAGTGACGGTCGCCAGACGACCGTGGGCGGTGTGGTAGTCCACCAGTTGACGGATATTGATATCCGAGACTCCGTCGCCGTAGGTAAAGCAGAAGGCCTCTTCATCCTTGAGGTAACGGCCGGCGCGCAGCAAGCGGCCACCGGTCATGGTGTCCTCGCCGGTGTCGATGAGGGTGACGCTCCACGGCTCGCTGTAATTCTGGTGCACTTCCATGCGGTTGTTGCGCATGTCGAAGGTGACGTCGGAGGTATGCAGGAAGTAGTTGGCGAAGAAATCCTTGATCGCATAGCCCTTGTAGCCAAGGCAGATCACGAAGTCATGAATCCCGTGGGCGGAGTACTGTTTCATGATGTGCCAAAGAATTGGCTTGCCGCCGATTTCGATCATCGGCTTGGGCTTGAGGTGCGACTCTTCGCTGATCCGCGTGCCCAGGCCACCCGCCAGAATTACTGCCTTCATCGTCTCCCCTCTTGTTCTTCACAGAGCTATGCCAAGCTACTTCAGCTTGTGCGGGCTGTCTGGCTGAAACGCTCTGCCGTGTCAGGCGCTGGCGTACTGGCCGCAGCGCTCGTTTTATGGCGATATGAGGGGGACTTGCAGGAAACGCGCCAGCTCATGAATCCAAATAAAAGGCACAAAAAAGGGACGAATCCGGATCATGCAGATCGGATTCGTCCCCAAGCGTAAAGCGGGCACCTTCAATCCCGTTGCAGGAGAGGAGGTGCCTGATTCAGGTATCAGCCGAACATGGCAAACGCATCGCTGTTGGCCGGCCAGCTGAAGAGCTGTCCGTCCGCCGTCTGGATTTGCTCGATGGTATCGGAGCCGGCAAACCAGTCCTTGAGCTGTACACCTTCCTGCGGAACCTGCCCTGGATTAACACTCGACCTGTGCAGGTAGAGGTCATCACCGACACGATCAACCAGCAGTTCGGCACTGCTGATGTACGACAGCACTATTTTGTCGAAGCGGCTGGCGCCATCGTCCTGGATCGTCACCAGTGCCGAGGTGTTGACGTTGTAGGTATCGTCACCCTCACCACCAAAGGCGGACCCGCTGGCTTGCAGCACCAACTTGTCATCGCCAGCACCGCCAAACAGCGAGAAACCGGAGCCCGTGCCGGTCAGCAGGTCGCCACCTTCCCCACCGTCGGCCATGCCGTGAACCACCGTGATGACATCGCCCCCCGCTTCACCATAGGCCCGACTGCCCTCGTCGTTGGCAGCGGTGACGATGGTGTCGTTGCCATTGCCGCCATACAAGGTGTCAGCCTGCGGCCCATTGATCAGACCATCCAGTGTGAATGGCCCGATCTGGGACACCAGCCCGCCATAGAGGTAATCGTTGCCGTCGCCACCGTAGATGATGTCGTTACCCAACCCGCCTTCAAGGTAGTTGACGTTGGCATCACCGGTCAGGGTGTCATTGAAGTGGCTGCCCACTACACGCTCGATGTTGCTCAATAAGTCGCCTTGCGCATCGCCGCCTTGATTGACCCCGGTCAGCAGGTTGATGTTCACGGCGCTGGCACTGGTGATGTACCAGGCACTGTCCAGCCCTTCTCGCCCATCGATCACATCCGCACCGGCACCACCGATCAAAATGTCGACGCCGGTCGATCCGGACAACGTGTCGCCAAAGTTACTGCCCTGGAAAATCTCGATCCCGGTGTAGGTGTCGCCAGTGGCGTCGCCAGTGTTGGCTTTGGTTTTCAGGTCGATGTTCACGGCACTGTCGGATTGCTCATAGGTGACCAGATCCTGGCCGGCTGCACCATCCAGCCCCATCGCAGTGGTACCGCCATAGAAGGTGTCGTTGTAGTTCGACCCCCTGATCACCTCAATTGCGGTGAAGGTGTCGCCTGCCGCGATCCCGGAATGCACACCCGTCTTCAGGTTGATACTCACCGCCACGGTACTGTCGAGATAACCCGCCGTGTCGAGGCCGGCGCCGCCGATAAACTGGTCAGCCCCCGCGCCACCGTACAGTGTGTCGTTGCCAGAACCACCGGTGATGATGTTGTCGCCGGCATTGCCCCAACCGGTGTACGCGCCAGCGCCGACGAAGGTCAGACGCTCGATATTGGCTGCCATGTACGTGTGGCTGGGGTTGATCACCGACACGCGCATTTCATCGTTGCCGCCACCGGCCTGCTCGACGATGGTCGGTGTGGCGCTGCTGTTGATGTAGTAGATATCGTCGCCGGCACCGCCTTCCAAACGGATCGCGGGTGCTGTGTGATCCGGATCGACGGTGAACGTGTCGTTGTATGCCGAGCCGATGACGTTCTCGATATTGGCCAGGGTGCTGCCTTCGGCATCCCCTCCTGTACCAGCGATGCCTGTGCCGAAGCGGACCTCAACGTTTACTCCTGCGGTCGATGTCGAGTAATCGACCGTGTCGGTACCGACCCCGCCATCAAAGTCCATGCCCCGGCCATCGCCGACAAAGGTGTCGTTGAAGTTGGAGCCCTTGATCGCTTCGATGTCGGTGAAAGTGTCACCCGCCGCAATCCCTGAATACACACCGGTCTTCAGGTTGATGCTCACCGCCACTTTGCTGTCGGTATAGCCGACGGTGTCGTAACCGGCACCACCGATGAACTGGTCGGCGCCCGCGCCACCGTACAGCGTGTCGTTACCCGAAGCACCGGTGATGATGTTGTTACTGGCGTTGCCCCAACCGGTGAACGCGGCAGTGCCGACATAGGTCAAACGCTCGATGTTTTCCGCCATGTAGGTGTTGTTGGGGTTAATCACCGACACGCGCACTTCGTCATTGCCGCCACCGGCCAGTTCGACGATGGACGCTGTAGCGCCGTTGTTGATGTAGTAGATATCGTCGCCGGCACCGCCTTCCAGCCTGATCGTGGGTGCTGTGTGATCCGGGCCGACGGCGAACGTGTCATTGAACGCCGAACCGATGACGGTTTCGATGTTGGTCAGGGTGCTGCCAGCGGCATCCCCGCCGGTGCCGGCCATGCCCGTACCAAAACGGACCTCAACGTTTACTCCGGCGGCCGACGTCGAGTAGTCGACCGTATCGGTACCGACCCCGCCATCAAAGTCCATGCCCAGGCCATCGCCGACAAAGGTGTCGTTGTAGTTGGAACCCTTGATCGCCTCGATGTCGGTGTAGGTATCGCCCGCCGCAATGCCGGTATTCACACCGGTTTTCAGATTGACGGTCACGCCGGCCGTACTGTCGGTGTAGCCCACGGTATCCAGCCCGGCACCGCCGATGAACTGGTCGGCACCCGCGCCGCCATATAGCGTGTCGTTGCCCGAGCCACCAGTGATGATGTTGTCGCTGGCATTACCATAACCGGTGAAGGCCTTGCTGCCGGCATAGGTCAAACGCTCGATGTTCGCCGCCAGGACGGTGCCGATAGGGTTGATCACCGACACGCGCACTTCGTCATTGCCGCCACCGGCCAGTTCGACGATGGACGCTGTAGCGCCGTTGTTGATGTAGTAGATATCGTCGCCGGCGCCGCCTTCCAGCCTGATCGTGGGTGCTGTGTGATCCGGGCCGACGGCGAACGTGTCATTGAACGCCGAACCGATGACGGTTTCGATGTTGGTCAAGGTGCTGCCAGCGGCATCCCCGCCGGTGCCGGCCATGCCCGTACCAAAACGGACCTCAACGTTTACTCCGGCGGCCGACGTCGAGTAGTCGACCGTATCGGTACCGACCCCGCCATCAAAGTCCATGCCCAGGCCATCGCCGACAAAGGTGTCGTTGTAGTTGGAACCCTTGATCGCCTCGATGTCGGTGTAGGTATCGCCCGCCGCAATGCCGGTATTCACACCGGTTTTCAGATTGACGGTCACGCCGGCCGTACTGTCGGTGTAGCCCACGGTATCCAGCCCGGCACCGCCGATGAACTGGTCGGCACCCGCGCCGCCATATAGCGTGTCGTTGCCCGAGCCACCAGTGATGATGTTGTCGCTGGCATTACCATAACCGGTGAAGGCCTTGCTGCCGGCATAGGTCAAACGCTCGATGTTCGCCGCCAGGACGGTGCCGATAGGGTTGATCACCGACACGCGCACTTCGTCATTGCCGCCACCGGCCAGTTCGACGATGGACGCTGTAGCGCCGTTGTTGATGTAGTAGATATCGTCGCCGGCGCCGCCTTCCAGCCTGATCGTGGGTGCTGTGTGATCCGGGCCGACGGCGAACGTGTCATTGAACGCCGAACCGATGACGGTTTCGATGTTGGTCAGGGTATCCCCCTCCGCATCGCCACCGGTGCCGGCCATGCCCGTACCAAAACGGACCTCAACGTTTACTCCGGCGGCCGACGTCGAGTAGTCGACCGTATCGGTACCGGTGCCGCCATCCAGCTTGTCCGCACCAGCACTCCCCATGATCACATCATTGCCACCCAACGCATTGATCTCATCATCCCCACTGGTACCTGTCAGCGTATCCACGCCATTTGTCCCGTTTATCACTGCCATTTCGACTTCTTCCTTGCCATGTTGTTGAACCAGATACCTTTCCGTCGCGATGTGCAAACGCGCATCGCAGAAGGGGTTTTCTTATAAACGAAGCTGTGGAGCCTATATCGACACAAACCAATCCGGGCTTTAGCCGGCCATCGCGCTCGGTACAAATCGACATAGGGGACGGCCTTCACAGGCCGCTCCCCTGCCACACCACCCGGCATGCGGGTCCGCACCGGGCGGTTCGTGAGATTGAGGTTATGAGAGACGTACTAATTCCAGCCTGTCGAACCACGCAATAGTAAGCACGCGATTCGGCTCCAGACGACTGTTATGCCACCAGCGGCAGGTGTTTCCTGCCACCTTCTGCGCCACCTGGTTACTCGCGCCAAGTGCTCGCAACTCACGATACGTCGTCGTTCCGCGCTACCATTGTTTAAGCTGGATAGCTCGCAGCCGGTGCCGTATCCATTCGTCCAGCTCACGCCAGACGGCTGGAGTTTGCGACAACCCGAAGTAAGCTTTCCAACCCCAAAATGTAAGGTTTCGCTGTGGTCAGCTTACGGTGGGACTCTCACCCACAAGATGGCGTCCATGCTGGGCGCACACAAAACAGGCGGCCCAAGGCCGCCTGCAGGTGTACATCCATGTTCGATCAGTTTGGCAGCCAGCCCTCGGCCCAGTAGTTGAGGTTGTTGCCCTTGAGCATGTAATCGCGCAGCACCTCCTCTCGCAGTGCATCACCCATGCGATAGCTCGCATCAGGGTCGGACAGGTGCATGCGGATTGCCTCAAGCCATTCTTCGGTACTGTTGCTCACAACCTTGGTGCAGGGCAAATAGCCGCGATAGGCTTCAGTGTCGGTGCAAATCACCGGGTAACCGCAGGCGCCGTACTCCAGCAGACGCAGGTTGCTCTTGCAGTCGTTGAAGATGTGAAATTCCAGCGGCGCCAGTGCCAGATCGAGGTTCAGGCTGGCCAGTTTGGTCGGATAGGCCTCCAGGCCGATGCTGGGATGGAACTCATGGACAAACGGACGCAAAGCCTGCGGACACATGCCGAAGAACACCCATTCGACTTCGTCGGCAAGCAGGCGTACCACGTCGGCAATGATGGCCAGATCTCCATCATGGCTCGTCCCGCCGCCCCAACCCACACGAGGTTTGCGAGAGGTACGGCGCTGACTGGTGAGCCCGACCCAGAGGTGCGGCGCAAGCATGTTCGGGACCACCCGGATATCGTGATGCATGTCCCGCAATGCATCGGCCAAAGGTTGGGTCGAGACCACCACCCGATCACACAGCCCTACGCCACGTCGCACTATTTTATCGACCCCGACCTCGGCGTTGCGCAGGTGCGCGTTCTTTTTCGGAACATCAATCACATAATCGTCAAGTTCGAAGATGCGGAAAGCGTGCGAGCAGTTTTTGACTCGTTCAACCTCATCGACCGCATTCTGGCTATAGCGCCCCTGCAACACGATCACGTCGGGAGAGCACCGCTCAAGGTCAATGCCTGTCGGCGTGTGATAACTCAAGTGCCCCACCACGCGCCCGGCCGCCTCCAACTCACGGAACGGCTGGGCAACCCGGTAATGGCCCACTGCGGTGGTATTGATTGGAATCGCCAGGATTTTGGGCAAAAGCTGACGCGAGAACGGGTCCCAGCCATCCTTGAATCCCGGTTCCAGACTGAAGTTGCTGGTACCCAGACTCAGATTGGGGTTGTAGGCCGGATCCCTGGCTATCACCGGCAACCATCGCTGGTAAAAACTTTGTTGTTCGGCTTGCAACACCCGGGGAGCGGGATTGAAGGCAGAGGATGGAACCACTCGCATCAATTCGGCGTAGGGAGTCCACACCACCAGGTATCCGTTTTGCTTCACACGCAGGCAAAAGTCAGCGCCATTGAGTGCTTGCGCCAGATTTTGCTCGTCCAGGCCATGCAACTCGTCAAAAACCTTCTTGCGCACAAGCAGGCAATCGATGCCCACGGCACTGAAATTCTGCACCGTCTGCTGGCGCTGCATGTAACCCGGCGTGTTGAGCGGCTCGCCACGATTGGGAACACCGATGGCCCCCCGCAACCCCAGTACCTGAGCCGTTCCCTCGATACGCCCTTGCGGACTCACCAGTCGACCGCCGACCACGCCGACTTCCGGACGCTGAGCATGATTGAGCAACTCGTCAAGCCAATCAGGGTTCACAACGACACTGTAGGGACTGAGAAACAACAGATAGTCGCCGCGGGCGTGTTCGGCAGCGAAGTTCTGCACGGCCGCCAGATTGTCACCATGACCACAGCGCAACACCCGAAGTTTGTCACTGCCCATTTGCTCCATGGCCGACAGCCAGTTACAGGCATCAACGGCAGTACTGCCATGGTCGACAATGAGAACTTCATAGCGTTGGCAGGCGGTTTTCTCCAGCAGACTTTCGACGCAACGCTCCAGAGAGCCCAGTTCATCGCGGGTCGCAATGACGATCGAGACCATGACCAGCTCATCATGCAGGTAGTCCACACGATTGATCATCGGCTGGCTGCCAGGGCGAATTTGGTGCGGTGCGCCGAGCCGCTGCAGATGCGCGGCCAGCACCCGAGGGTTCTGCTCGATAATCTGCGGCTGCGTCAGCCACTGGGAAAGACGCAGAGCAGACTCCACGAGAATTTCAGCAATGTGCCCGATTGCGTGCGGCCCGTTACTCTCCACCAGACGCCAGACCAGGTCATGCCCCCCCAGCTCGCCAAAACCATCTTGCATGCCGCCCAGCTCGATCATCCGCTGTCGCTGCAGGGCCAACACACGGCCGACATAAGGATAGCTGCGCATCAGATCCAGGTTAAAATCCGGTTTGAATACCGGCTCGATCGACACCTCATCGCGCAATCCGCCCTCGTCACTGTAGAGGCAGCGCACGTCAGGCATTTCCACCATGCGCTCTGCCAGCAACAGTAAAGCCAGTTCATTCAAGCGATCGCCCGCGCGAACCAGATAGATCCAGTCTGCGTTGTCCAACTGGGTCAGCAGTCGATTGAACTGGGCAACCGAATCATTCTCCAGACGCACATGACGCACGCCGTCGCATGGCGTGTGCTGCAAATCAGACAGCACCACCACCTGCTCGGCGGCATAGGTTTGCTGACGAATACTCTTGAGCGTTTCCTCCAGTGCCGGAACATCGCCTTCGTTGTCGAGAACAATCGGCACGATGCGCGGACGCCAGCTCCAACTCTGCAAACGGGTGTCGAGCAAACGTTGCTGGGCCGGTTTCAAACGACGGCAGGACAACCATTCCCGGTACATGTCGGCAAAGCTGTCGCACTCGACACCTACCCGGGTGTGCACCATCGTTTGAATGAAGCCCAGTTGCCGGCCCAGCGCGGTTTCTTCCCAGGCATAGGCTTGCCCCTCTATCGCATCGGCCAGTGCCAGATAACGTACCCAGCCCGGCGCGGGCGCCGGCTCACCACTGCGCAAGACAAGCATTTGCTTGAGCCAGTCGAGTTCTGTCATTCGCGCAGCCCTGACTAACGCCTGATCGCTCAGCCGCGCCGGATGCAAACGCTCAAGGCTCATCACCTGACTCACCACCACCAGATTTCCACGGCGTAGCAGGCAGGCAAACAAGGCGAAGTCCAGACAAGCGATAAAACCTTCGCCGATCTGAGTCAGGGCCGGCAAATATTCCAGCGCATGCCGGGTTCGCAACAACGCCCCGCTGAGGCCACTGAGGAAATTGACCAGACTGCTTTCCAGAATGCCCAGCAGATCCTCCCCCTTGAACAAGGTGACACCCGTGGAAAAACAGCAGTTTTCCACGCGGTCGGAAAGCAGGATGTAATCCGCGTCGTAAAACTGCCGCTGGGCGATCACCAGGTTGACATCGTCGTGGTCAATGAAGCCGACGATCTGCTGAGCGATGCATTCAGGGAGCAGTTGGTCGTCGTCACACAGCAACTTCAGATAGTCACCGCTGGCCTCCTGCGCACAGGCCATGAGATTGGCCTGAAAACCCAGGCGCTGGGGATTGCGCACATAGCGCAGACGAATCGAGACAGGTACCTCACAGGCATCGATGATCTCGCGGATCTCATCACCGCCACTGTCATCGCAGACGATCACTTCAAGATTGGCGTAGGTCTGACTCAGCGCGCTTTGCAGCGCCGTCTGGAAGAACTGCGGGTTGAAGGCGGGAATGGCGATGGTGACAAGAGGTGCTGGTTTCACGGCGGGAGAACTCGCGAGCGGCGGGAGCTTACTTCAACGAAGTGAAACTCCCCGAACCGCTGAATAAAGACGGTTTGCACTCGGCAGTCGCAAGCCTTCGCGAGATCATCGCGAAGGCCCTGACTCAGACTTTGTTGAACAGCCCCAATTGAGCGATCTTGCTGAACGCCAGCTGCGAAGCTTGCAGCATGGTCTGCTGCAGAGTCAGGCGGGTCATCACTTCAGCCGGATCGGAATCGCGAATGGCCGATTGGGTCTGGGTGTTGGCGAGTGCCAGGCTCTGGTTGATATCGGTCTGAGTCACCAATGACGCACCGCGACCACCTACAGAACTGATACTTGAAGCAAGTTGATCCATACCGCTGGACAGGTTACCCATACCGGCAGTGACCGCAGCGTTCATTTTCTGAATGGCAATCGGATCATTGTTGGTTGGCGTCGACAGGGCTGTTTTCAGCTGGTTGACGGTGTCCAGAATATTCTGGGTCTGGTGCGTATTGACCGCCACAGAGAACTGATCGCCTGTACCCGGCGTACCAGCCACAGTGAACGAAACACCCGACGCTGTCGCGGTCGTACCGGCCATGGTACCGGTGGACACCGGTTTACTGTTGGCGGTCAATGGCGCGGCATAGAGCTCGAAGTTCGTGGCACTGGTGAACTTGAGAATCGCCCCGCCGCCCGGGAAGCTGGCGTGGTAGTCGGTGCTGTTGGTCACAGAGGCATCAGTCACCAGTGCAGTCGACGGGTTGCCCGGGCTGCGCGAAGTGTTGAAGCTGTCCGGCTTGGCTGCCAGCGTGAAGCTGTGCCCGGCGATGACCGCGTCAGGGTTGGTATCACCCGTCTTGAGGTTGATATTGAGTTTCAGGTCAACGCCACGAAAGCTCACGGTTTGACTGGCTGCGTTAGTGGAAGAGAACACACCGTTCTGACTGGCTTCGGCCGTCACGTCGTTACCCAGCGCATCGGTGATTTGCAACTGCGTGCTGCTCAGGAACGACACGGTGTAAGGTTCGCCGCTGCGGAACTTGGCGTTGTAGGTGACATCGGAGCCGACCTGACCGTTGGACAACACCACACGACCGTCATCGACCGCAGGCGTGGTGAGCGTGGCTTGAGTCCGGGTAGTGTTGATCGCCTGCTGGAACACCTCCCAACCGGTGCTGTTGGTGGCCATCGACTGGGTATCGCCAATCGGCAGATCCAGCGTGACCTGATCACCGTTGTAGGTGTAGCTGCCATCGGTATTGCGGGTGAACGGCACGACATCACCCTTGGATCCGGCGAAGATGTACTTGCCGTTTTCATCCTTGGTGTTCATCAGGCTGAGCAGTTGCTCTTCAATCTGCCCCAGTTCGGAAGCGTTCGCCTGGCGGTCGGCATCGGTATAGCCGGCGTTGCCCGCACCCAGCGCCAGCTCTTTGGCGCGTTGCAGCACGTTGCCGATGCTGGTCATCACCGCTTCGGTCTGGCCGAGGGTGCCTTTGATGGTGGTCATGTTGGCTTCGTATTGATCAAGCATCGAAGCCTGCTGACCCAACTGCAGCAAACGCGAAGCGCCGACCGGATCATCAGCCGCCGTGTTCACACGAACCAGGCTGCTGGCCTCTTCGCTGCTCTTGACCACGTTGGCGAAATTCTTCTGATAGTTGGCAGCAGAGGACTCGTAAAACTGGGCGGTAGAAATGCGCATGGGCTACGACTCCTTAAAGACTGTTGATCAGTGTGCTGAAGATTTCCTGCGCAGCCTTGATGATCTGCGAAGACGCGGTGTAGTACTGCTGATACTTGACCAGGTTGCCGGTTTCCTCATCGAGGTCGACTCCTGACAGCGAGTCCCGAGCGCCCTTGGCGTTAGCCAGAATCGCTTCGGTGGCAGCGCTATCGAGTTTGCCTTGGGCCGCCTTGGCACCAACACCCGAGACCAGTTTGCCGTAGGCGTCGTTCAGGGAAATACCGTTACTGGCCGACCCGGTATCCACGGTCTGCTTGGTCTGCAAACCGGCCAGTGCAGTGCCGTTACGGTTGTCCAGCGAACCCGGCTGGCTGAGCGAGACGTTGATCGCGGTACCGTTACCTGGCGAACCG
Source organism: Pseudomonas sp. 31-12 (assembly GCF_003151075.1). Taxonomy (NCBI): domain Bacteria; kingdom Pseudomonadati; phylum Pseudomonadota; class Gammaproteobacteria; order Pseudomonadales; family Pseudomonadaceae; genus Pseudomonas; species Pseudomonas sp. 31-12. Next base: position 1,954,436 of record NZ_CP029482.1, on the reverse strand, counting down.
GCCACAGTCATGTCGAACGATACAGTGCGCTGCACGATGGGCGGTCCCGGATCATTGATCGCGGCGCCGCTGGCGTCGACCAGTGGAATGGTCAGGCTCAGCGTATTGTTCTGGCCCGGCACGATGGTGCCGCTGCTGAGCGGGTTGCCTTGAGCATCGAGCATTTGGTAAGTCTGAGTCGTACCACCCGCCGCACCAAACACGATCTTGACCGGCGTCGAAGTCTTCAGACCATTCTGGATCGCTGTAGTGGTGGCCGAGTCATAAATATCGAACTGCGTAGTCAGGGTCGGTTGACCGCTGGCCGGAATCGTCAATGTGCCGCTGCCGCCAGCAGCAATAGCCGCACCCAACGGTGCCGCGATTGCCAGACGCTTGGAGTCGGTCATCTCGGTCTTGATGTTCGTGGCCGCGTTGCGGGTCGGGGTGATCTTGAAAGTGTCGCCGGCGGCGGCGGTGCCACCGGTGAGCTTCATGGAGAAACCATCGATCACTGGCGGCGGCGTGGTCAGCGTGCTGAACGCGCCCATGGCGGTGCCTTCAGGCAGGCGCTGCAAGGTGTAGTCAGTGGCGCTGGTGAACGTGACCTTGTAATCGTTGATGGTCAGCTTGCCGCTGTCCGCGATGGTCACATCAAAGTTGCCTGAACCGGCGCTGTTGCCAACGGTGGCGATACTGCGGCTGGCCATCTGTGCGGCACTGTTGATGCTGTTGAACAGGTTCGAGCCAAACGCACCGTTCTTGTCGATGCCCTGGGCCTGGAGGCTGTTCATCTGATCGGCGACCACCAGGGCCACGCGGCCCAGTTCGTTCATGGCCGGGTCCAGCACGGTGCTGCGATAACGCAGCAGGCCGCCCATTTCACCACCGGTCATGACCGAGGTGATGTCGACGCTGCTGCCGGCGCGATTGAGCTGAATGCCCATGCGCGAAGGATCGTTCAGGCTGGGTGCCATGGACAGGGTGCTGGCAGTGCCGCCTATAACCAACGGCTGGCCGCTGCCCAGGTAAACGTCGAGGTTACCGTCGTGCTCGATGACCTGCGCACCGGTGAAGGTGGAGAGCTGACGCACGGTTTCGTTACGCGCATCGAGCAGCTCGTTCGGCATACCGCCGGACTTGGAAATCTCGGAAATCTTCTGGTTCAACTGCGCCACGGTGGCGGCGAGTTTATTGACCTGATCGGCCATGTTCGTCAGGTTGCCGTTGATGTTCGCGTTCTGCTGCGTCAACTGGCTGGACACTGAGTTGAAACGATTGCTCAAGGCCTGGGCATCGCTGAGCAGCAGCTGGCGCGACGCGTCATCACCCGGCTTGGCGTTGACGTTCTGCACCGAGGCGAAGAACTTGGTCAGGGCGCCATTGAGGCCGGTGCCGCTGTCCGAGAGCAAGGCGTCGAGCGGGCTGATCTGCCCGGCATACGCGGCCGCATCGCTGTTGAGCGAGGTGGTGGTCTGCAATTGCGCATCGAGGTAGCTGTTGTAGACGCGGCGCACATCGGCCAGGGTCGTACCGGTGCCGATGTAGACATTGCCGAACTGATTCGAGGCTTTGGTGCCCTGCACGGTTTGCTGGCGTGAGTAACCGGCGGTGTCGGCGTTGGCAATGTTATTGCCGGTAGTCATCAACGAGGATTGGCCAGCGGCCAGACCCGACATCCCGATATTGAGCAAACTCATGGTTCAGACCTTATGCCTTGTGCCTATAGAGGCGTAGTGGAAGCGCCCGCCGCAGCGTAGTTTTGGTAACTCGTCATCTGCTTGGCTATCTGCGAAATCTTGCTTGCGTAGGCCGGGTCGGTTGCATAACCGGCTTTCTGCAGCTCGCGTACAAACTGTTCCGGGTTATCGGCAGACTTCAGAACATCTTGATAGCGATTATTGGTTTGCAGCAAAGTCACCAGGTCATGGAAGCTGTCTTTGTACGAGTCGTAGGAACGGAATTCAGCCGTCTCCTTGACCATCTCGCCATTCCTGAATTCGCTGGTGATTGCGCGCGCCGATTCACCCTTCCAACTGCTGCTGGCCTTGATGCCGAACAGGTTGTGGCTGCTGCTGCCATCCTGAGCGCGCATGACCGATTTGCCCCAACCGGTTTCCAGCGCTGCCTGGGCCACCAGGTAACGCGGATCGACGCCGATCCGGTCGGCGGCTTCCTTGGCCATCGGCAGCATGGTGTTGACGAATTCGTCAGCGGAGCTGAAGGCTTTCTTCGGCGGCGCCAGTGGAATCTGCGCCATCGCACGGCCGTAAACCTGCAAGCGTCCGCTCGATTTGTTATCGGCTGGCGAAGGCAGCCAGTCACCATTGAACAGCGGTCCGGCACCGGTCACTACCGGCGTCGCGGCGCGTTCAGGCAGCAAGGTTTTGTTCGGGGTTGTCGCGGCGGTCGTCGTTGCCGAAGGCACCAGACCGGCGAGCAAGCGATCGGCCAGTTTCGGCGGCAAGGCCAGACGGCGCTGATTGATCAGCTCCATGTCATTGTGATGCGTGCCCTCGCCTGTCGGTGCTTTCACCGAGCGCGAGGCCCACAACGGACGCTGACCATTGAGCCGCGACAGCGGACCGTCGGTGGCCACGGTGCCCGCGGCAACCGGTGTCGGCACGGCCGCTTTCGCCGCTTCCTGCTTGGCGGCGGATGCGGCCGCAGCCTCACCCGGCGCCAGCGGTTTGTTCTTCGACATCTGGCGCATCAACACGTCTGCCAGACCAATACCGCCGCCCTCGCGGGACATGGAAACGGCCAACTGCTGGTCGTACATTTCCTGGTATTGCTTGGCCGCCGGCGTGTTGAGCGGGTTGTCCTTGCCCAGCGCATCGGTGGCCGAGCGCATGGACTTGAGCATTTCACCGAGGAACAGCGACTCGAATTCCTGCGCCACTTTGCGCATGTTCGCGTCACTGTCCTTGTCGCCGACCTTGAGCTGGTTCAAACGATTCAAGTCCGAATAGGAGCCCGAATCGTTGCTGCTGACACCCAGGCCGCCCTTGCGCATATCCATGGTCGCTGTCCTCAGATCACGATCAAGTCGGCTTGCAACGCGCCGGCCTGCTTCAGTGCCTCGAGGATCGCCATCAAGTCACCCGGCGCCGCGCCGACCTGGTTCACCGCCCGCACGATCTCGTCGAGGGTGGTGCCCGGGCCGAACTTGAACATCGGCTTGGCTTCTTGCTCGGCGTTGACTCGCGAGCGCGGCACGACGGCGGTCTGGCCATTGGACAGAGGGCCGGGCTGGCTGACGATCGGGTCTTCGGTGATGGTCACCGTCAGGCTGCCGTGAGTGACGGCGGCTGGCGAAACCTTGACGTTCTGGCCGATCACGATGGTGCCGGTGCGCGAGTTGATGATGACTTTCGCCACCGCCTGACCCGGGTCGACTTCAAGGTTCTCGAGGATCGACAGATAGTCGACGCGCTGACTTGGATCGAGTGGCGCGCTGACACGGATCGAACCGCCGTCGATGGCCTGGGCCACGCCAGGGCCGAGCATGTCGTTGATCTTGTCGACGATGCGCTTGGCGGTGGTGAAGTCGGAACGGTTGAGGTTCAGGGTCAGGCTGTTGCCCTGGTTGAAACCGCTCGGCACCGAACGCTCCACCGAGGCACCGCCCGGAATACGACCAGCCGACGGAACGTTGACGGTGATCTTCGAACCGTCGCGACCTTCGGCATCAAAACCGCCGACCACCAGGTTGCCCTGGGCGATCGCGTAGACGTTGCCGTCGATACCTTTAAGCGGCGTCAGCAGCAAGGTGCCGCCGCGCAGGCTCTTGGAGTTACCGATGGACGAAACGGTAATGTCGACCTGTTGACCCGGCTTGGCGAACGCCGGCAGATCGGCACTGATCGACACGGCGGCGACGTTCTTCAGCTGCACGTTGCCCGAACCCGGCGGCACCTTGATGCCGAACTGCGAGAGCATGTTGTTGAAGGTCTGCAGGGTGAACGGGGTTTGCGTCGTCTGGTCGCCGGTTCCGTTAAGCCCGACCACCAGGCCGTAGCCGATCAATTGGTTGGAACGCACGCCGGAAATACTGGCGATATCCTTCAGCCGCTCGGCTTGCGCGTTGAACGCTGCGGACAGCATCAGAGCGGCCACCATCAGGTGTTTAAGATTCAACGTAGCCACCTAGAAAGGGAACAGCGGGCTGAGGAAGAAACGGTCGAACCAGCCTGGCTGACTCGCATCGGCAAACGCACCGGTGCCCGAGTAGGTGATGCGTGCATCGGCGACGCGGGTCGACGACACGGTGTTGTCGGTGGCGATGTCATCGGCGCGCACCATGCCGGCAATCCGCACCAGCTCATCGCCGGTGTTGAGGGTCAGCCACTTCTCGCCGCGCACGGCGATGATGCCGTTGGGCAGCACGTCCGCGACGGTCACGGTGATCGAGCCGGTCAGACTGTTGCTCTGCCCGGACTTGCTGTCGCCCTTGGTCGCGCGGTCGCCTTCGTAACCGACGTCCAGGCTCAGGCTACCGCTGCCCACCGGGTCGCTGGTGCTCAGGCCACCGCCGAAAAACGAGCTCAGGCCGATGTCGGTCTTGCTGTTCTTGCCGATTTGCGAGTTGGCGTTCTTGCTGGCCTGGGTGCGTTCGTTCAGGGTGATGGTGATGATGTCACCGACCCGGAACGCTTTGCGGTCGCTGTACAGGTTCTGTTCAAAACCGGCCTGATAGATCGAGCCGTTATTGGCGGCAGCCGGCAGCGGCGTGCGCGGCAACACCGGGGCGTAGTAAGGGTCATTGGGCTTGGGCGGCGGAGCGACGCAGCCCGCGAGCACGACGACCCCACTCAGTGCCAGAACAGATACAAAGCGATTCATGACCCTACCTCACGGTGTTGCAGGCGACCTCATGGTCGCCTCATAGACTGATTACAGATTCTGCGTTACGAACGAGAGCATCTGGTCGGCGGTGGAGATCACCTTGGAGTTCATCTCGTAGGCGCGCTGAGTGGTGATCATGTTGACCATCTCTTCAACGGTGCTGACGTTGGACGTTTCCAGGGTGTTCTGCAGCGTGGTACCGAAACCGTTCAGACCCGGGGTACCAACTTGCGGCGCGCCGCTGGCAGCGGTTTCCAGGAACAGGTTGTTACCCACGGCTTGCAGGCCGGCCGGGTTGATGAAGTCGGCAGTTTGCAGGTTGCCGATCACCTGGCTGGCCGGGTTACCCGGAACGGTGACGGACACGGTGCCGTCGCGACCGACCGTGAAGGTCTGTGCGTCGTTCGGAATGACGATGGCCGGTTCCAGGGCGAAGCCGCTGGCGTTGACGATCTGACCGTTGGAGTCAAGGTGGAACGTGCCGTCACGGGTGTAGGACGTGGTGCCGTCCGGCTGCAGGATCTGGAAGAAACCGCGACCGTCGACGGCCAGGTCCAGCGGCTGCTCGGTGGTTTGCAGGCTGCCGGCGGTGAAGTTTTTCTGGGTGCCGACGATGCGCACACCGGTACCCACTTGCAGACCCGACGGCAGTTCGCTGTCCTGGGTCGACTGGGCGCCTGGCTGGCGTTTGATCTGATAGAGCAAGTCCTGGAACTCGGCGCGGTCACGTTTGAAACCCGTGGTCGACACGTTCGCCAGGTTGTTGGAAATGGTCGTCAGGTTGGTGTCCTGGGCGGACAGACCTGTTTTGGCAACCCATAGAGCCGGAAGCATTCGATTCTCCTCGTGCGCCTGTTTTACGGCGCGACGTTCTGATAATTAGCTGATCTGCAAGACCCGAGCCATGGCCTGGTCATCGTCTTTGGCGGTGTTCATCATCTTGATGTGCAGCTCGAACTGCTTGGCCAGCGCCAGCACCGAGGTCATTTCTTCCACGGCGTTGACGTTGCTCGACTCAAGGAACCCGGACACCAGCTTGACGCCCGCATCGGCTTGCGCCGGCTTGCCGTCCTTGGTGTGGATCGAACCGTCCAGGCCTTTGGTCATGTTCTTCAGGTCAGGGTTGACCAGTTTGATGCGGTCGACTTCAGCCATCACGCGCGGGCCTTCGCCCATGGCACGGATGCTGATGGTGCCGTCTTCGCCGACTTCGATCTGTTGCTCGGGCGGCACGGCGATCGGTCCGCCATTGCCCATCACCGGCATACCGTTGCCGGCCCGCAGCACGCCCAGGGCGTCCACGTTCAGGCTGCCGGTGCGCACGTAGCTTTCTGCGCCATCGGGGGTCTGCACGGCGATCCAGCCATTGCCTTGCACCGCGACGTCGAGGTCACGACCTGTTTGAACCAGCGAACCTGGAGAGAAGTCGGTGGCCGGTCGCTCGGTCATGGCAAACGCACGCGCCGGAAAGCTGTCACCAAACACCGGCATCGAGCGGGCCTGTTCCAGGTCCTTCTGAAAACCGTTGGTGGAGATGTTTGCCAGGTTGTTGGCATGAGCCTTCTGCGCCAGTGCATTCTGGCTGGCGCCGGTCATTGCCACATAAAGGTACTTATCCACGCTCTTTCCTCTGCATGCCGGACGTTTGCCGTCCACCGCTGTACTGCTGAGCGATAAGCAATTTACAGACCAACTTTTTTCTGACGGCGCGAGGCCCGGCAAACAAAGGACTTGAGGGGTTTTGCGGGGATTGGGGAAATGTATCGGAGACGAAAAACCGGCGGTGTTATGCCGTTTGGTGGCAAGTGCCGGCCATTGCAGCCAACAGATTCCCCTGTGGCGAGGGAGCTTGCTCCCGCTGGGCTGCGAAGCAGCCCCAAAAAGATTAGTCGAGGCCTGACAGGGAGGTCGCGCCGGATGGTTTTGCGGCCGCTTCGCGCCCGAGCGGGAGCAAGCTCCCTCGCCACAATAAAGTTATTGCAGGTGCTTATGCGCCGGGTTCTTTTCCGACTTCATACTCACGCAACTTGTTGGCAATGGTCGTATGGGAAACCCCCAAGCGCTTGCCCAGTTGCCGACTGCTCGGATGCTCGGAATACAGCCGTTCCAGCACCGCTTTCTCAAAGCGCCCGACAATCGCATCCAGCCCGCCCTCGAGGGAGAAATCGCCAAGCGGCTGACGCACGCCGTAATCCGGCAAGCGAATGTGCTCGGCTTTCACGGTCCCGCCCTCGCACAGGGAAACCGCCTGGAACAACACGTTCTCCAACTGCCGGACATTGCCCGGCCAGTGGTAATGACTCAGCCGCTCCATTGCCGCCGGCGCCAGTTTCGGCAACGGGCAGCCGATCTGCCGGCTGGCCTGGTCGAGGAAGTGCTCCACCAGCGGCGTCAAACCGTCGAGGCATTCACGCAGCGGCGGGATGTGCAGCGACAGCACGTTCAAGCGGTGATACAGGTCCTGGCGAAACTCGCCGCGCGCGCACAACTCGGACAAGTCCACCTGCGTCGCGCAGATCACCCGCACATCCAGGTAAACCTCTTCATCACTGCCCACACGACGGAAGCATCCGTCCTGCAGGAAACGCAGCAATTTCACCTGCAAGCGCGGGCTCATTTCCCCGACGCCATCGAGAAACAGCGTACCGCCCGCCGTCAGCTCCAGCAGCCCAAGCTTGCCTTCGGCTCGCGCCCCTTCGAAAGCGCCGGGACCGTAACCAAACAACTCGGTCTCGGCCATCGATTCCGGCAGACCGGCGCAGTTAAGCGCCATCAAGGGTGACTGACCGCGCGGACTCGCCAGGTGACAGGCACGCGCGAGCAATTCCTTGCCGGTGCCGGTTTCGCCTTCTATCAAGAGCGGCGCATCCAGCGGCGCCATGCGTCGAGCCTCGCGCACCACTGCGGCCATGACTTTGGAGCTCTGGAAGATACTGTCGAACCCGCGCAACTCTTGTTTGCGCACGTTATAGATGCGCTCACCGACCCGATCAGCCCGGTGCAACGTCAACACCGCACCGGCCATGGCTTCGCTGTCGTCATGCTCCGATTGCAGCGGCGCTATGTCGGCGAGAAACACGTCGCCCTTGACCTTGACCCGTAGCCCGTTGATCCGCGACTTGTTGGCGCGCACCAGTTCCGGCAAGTCGAAATCCTCGGCATATCGGGACAGCGGAATGCCCGGCACCTCATCCACCCGTACTCCGAGCAACTGCGCCGCCGCACGGTTGGCCGCGACGATGGAGCCGCCCATGTCGATCGACAACACCGGAAACTCCAACGCACCGAGCAAGGCATTGAGCTCCATGTGCCGACGCTCGCTGGGCATCAGCCCTACACGCTTGACGCCAAACACCCCGGCAATCGACTCGAATTTCGGACGCAATGCCTGGAACTGAATGTTGATCAGGTTCGGGCAATGCAGGTAGATCGCGTTGCCATGCTCACCGCCGACCTCGCCGCGAGCGACGTTGATCCCGTACTCGACCAGCAAGTTGAGAATGTCGCGCAGGATGCCGATGCGGTTCTGGCAGTGGACTTTGATACGCATATAAAGGCCCGGAACAGGAGTAATCGAGGGCCTGAGCGAGGATTTTTCTGCGCAGGCGCCAACTTAGTCGTCAAGATTATGTGACACCTGTGCGCCGTTTCAAACCCGCAAATCTCAATAGCTGCGCCATTGACGCCAAACCGTAACGAATACTTTACGAAAATCGACGAATTTTCCTACGTATCCAACGGATCACCTGCTGCAACGCCGCACGCCTTGGAGTATTTCTAAGTCCATAGCAGCACATAACAAGAACGAAATCCCCTAGCAGGAGAGCAGCATGAAGCAGACGCAATACGTGGCTCGCGAGCCCGATGCGCAAGGTTTTATCGACTACCCCGCTGAAGAACACGCGGTGTGGAACACGCTGATTACTCGCCAACTGAAAGTGATCGAGGGGCGTGCGTGCCAGGAATACCTGGACGGTATCGAAAAACTCGGTCTGCCCCACGACCGCATTCCTCAACTCGGCGAGATCAACAAAGTCCTTGGTGAAACCACCGGCTGGCAAGTCGCCCGCGTCCCGGCGCTGATCCCCTTCCAGACCTTTTTCGAATTGCTGGCCAACAAGCAGTTTCCAGTGGCGACGTTTATTCGTACCCGCGAAGAGCTGGATTACTTGCAAGAGCCGGACATTTTCCACGAGATCTTCGGCCACTGCCCGCTGCTGACCAACCCCTGGTTCGCGGAATTTACCCACACCTACGGCAAACTCGGCCTACAGGCCACCAAGGAAGAACGCGTGTACCTGGCGCGTCTGTACTGGATGACCATCGAGTTTGGCCTGGTCGATACGCCAGAAGGCCTGCGTATCTACGGCGGCGGTATTCTCTCCTCGCCAAAAGAAACCGTTTACTGCCTGTCGGACGAACCTGAGCATCAGGCCTTCGATCCGCTGGAATGCATGCGTACGCCGTATCGCATCGACATCCTGCAACCGCTGTACTTTGTCCTGCCGAACCTCAAGCGCCTGTTTGATGTGGCTCATGAAGACATCATGAGCATGGTCAAGCAAGGCATGCAGCTAGGCTTGCACACCCCGAAATTTCCGCCGAAAGCTGCGTGATCCGCAGCTTTTAGAATCAAGTGAGCCTGTCAGGACACGACGCTTTGGTTTAGCGTGGTGAAACTGACGGCCGATTTCCAATAATTCGATTTCAGGAACCCATCATGTCCACATTGAACCAAGCCCATTGCGAAGCCTGCCGCGCCGATGCCCCTCAGGTCAGCGACGAAGAACTGCCGGTCCTGATCAAGCAGATCCCGGACTGGAACATCGAAGTCCGCGACAGCGTGATGCAGCTGGAAAAAGTTTTCCTGTTCAAGAATTTCAAGCACGCGCTGGCCTTCACCAACGCGGTCGGCGAAATCTCCGAGGCCGAAGGTCACCACCCGGGCCTGCTGACCGAGTGGGGCAAAGTCACCGTGACCTGGTGGAGCCACTCCATCAAGGGTCTGCACCGCAACGATTTCATCATGGCCGCCCGCACTGACGAAGTGGCCAAGGACGCCGAGGGCCGCAAATAATGCATTTCGACGCCATAGGTCGAGTACCCGGCGACCCGATTCTCGGCCTGATGGAGGCCTATGCGCAGGACCCGAACCCGCGCAAATTCGACCTTGGCGTGGGCGTCTATAAAGATGCCCAGGGCCTGACCCCGATTCCCCAATCCGTGAAGCTCGCCGAGCAACGGCTGGTGGATCGCCAGACCACCAAAACCTACATCGGTGGCCACGGCGAACCGGCGTTTGGCAAGGCGATCAATGAGCTGGTGCTCGGCGCCGATTCCCCGCTGATCACCGAACAACGGGCCGGCGCTACCCAGACACCGGGCGGCACCGGCGCGTTGCGCCTGAGCGCAGATTTCATCGCCCAGTGCCTGCCGGGCCGCGGGGTGTGGCTGAGCAATCCGACCTGGCCGATCCACGAAACCATCTTCGCGGCAGCCGGGGTCAAGGTCAGTCATTACCCGTACGTCGGCAGCGACAACCGCCTCGACGTCGAAGCCATGCTCGCCGTCCTCAAGGATGCGCCGAAGGGCGATGTGGTGTTGCTGCACGCCTGCTGCCATAACCCGACCGGTTTCGACCTGTCCCATGACGACTGGCGTCGCGTGCTGGACGTGGTGCGCAGCCGCGACCTGGTGCCGCTGATTGACTTCGCTTACCAAGGCTTCGGCGATGGACTGGAACAGGACGCATGGTCGACGCGGCTGTTCGCTGCCGAGTTGCCGGAAGTGCTGATCACCAGTTCCTGCTCGAAGAATTTCGGTCTGTATCGCGATCGCACGGGCGCGCTGATTGTCTGTGCGAAAACCGCTGAGAAGCTGGTGGATATCCGCAGCCAACTGGCCAACATCGCCCGCAACCTGTGGTCGACACCGCCGGATCACGGCGCTGCCGTGGTGGCGACGATCCTCGGCGATCCGGAGCTGAAAAGCCTGTGGGCCGACGAGGTGGAAACCATGCGCTTGCGCATCGCCCAATTGCGCAGCGGTCTTGTGGAAGCGCTTGAACCCCACGGTTTGCGTGAGCGTTTTGCGCACATCGGTGTGCAACGCGGGATGTTTTCCTACACCGGTTTGTCGCCGGAGCAGGTTAAACAGCTGCGCGATCATCACAGCGTCTACATGGTCGGTACCGGCCGGGCGAACGTGGCAGGTATCGACGCGACACGCCTGGATCTGCTGGCCGAGGCCATCGCCGAAGTCTGCAAATAACCTCAAGTACCTGCGCCGTCCCTGTGGGAACGAGCTTGCTCGCGATGAGGGCCTGACAGTCGACATCAATGTTGACTGACAGCCTGCAATCGCGAGCAAGCTCGCTCCCACAGTGTTTTGTATCGCTCGCACCGACCTGTCTAGACAACTCCATCCGTCGAAACAAATGGATATAAAAGTCTATTTGTCATTTCTCCTGCTGTATCCTGCCCAAGCTTTTTAAAAGCGCGGATCTACCAGATCTATCAACAGACTTTGCGAGGAGCGCGAAACATGCACGAGATCCCTAATCTCCCCTTCCCAAGCCTGCACGAAACTGAGCAGACAACCACGCAACAAGCCGGTGCCCAACAGCCCGAGCCGAAAGAAGCCACTGAACGCCGCCAGGCCGACAGCGAAGACTAAAACACCTGCAATGCCAGACCGTGTGGAAAGCGCTAACATGCGCTTTCCACACCGCCTGAACCCCGAGCTGCACACCATGACCGAAGAATTTTCTGAAACCCAGGCCAGCGTCCTGATCGGCACCGCCGAGAAGATGATCGAGATCTGGAATCGCCTCTCTCCCGAGAAACAAGCCGCGTTGCTCGCCCGTTTCGGCACCGAAGAAAACGCCTTGGCCGCCTTGGTCACGACGCAACTGGTTGCCCCGCAAAAACCTGAATAACCTCCCGCCCGGCAAATAGTTTTACTTTTTCCACGACCCTCGGCCGCTCGCGCCGCTATCATAAGCAGCCTATCTATCCTGCTTTCCCGTGGACCTTTACCCATGTCTGAAAACCAGCGCCCCCTGGCGGTCACGCTGCAAGTCGTTTCCATCGTTCTCTTTACCTTCATCGGCTACCTGAACATCGGCATTCCCCTCGCCGTATTGCCCGGCTATGTCCACAGCGACCTCGGCTTCGGCGCCGTGATCGCCGGACTGGTGATCAGCGTGCAATACCTGGCCACCCTGCTCAGCCGGCCGTACGCCGGGAAAATCATCGACAACAAGGGCAGCAAACTCGCCGTCATTTACGGCCTAGCCGGCTGCGGTTTGAGCGGCGTGTTCATGCTGATTTCGGCCTGGACCCAGAGCCTGCCGATGCTGAGCCTGATCAGTCTGTTGATCGGCCGCCTGGTGCTCGGCAGCGCGGAAAGTCTGGTGGGCTCGGGCTCGATTGGCTGGGGCATCGGCCGGGTCGGTGCGGCGAATACCGCCAAAGTCATCTCCTGGAACGGCATCGCCAGTTACGGCGCACTGGCGGTCGGCGCGCCGTTGGGCGTGTTGCTGGTCAGTCAATTGGGCTTGTGGAGCATGGGCGTGAGCATCGTGCTGCTGGCCATCCTTGGCCTTGCGTTGGCCTGGCCGAAAACTGCCGCGCCGATTGTGGTCGGTGAACGGCTGCCGTTCATGCATGTGCTGGGACGGGTACTGCCCCATGGTTGCGGCCTGGCCCTGGGCTCGATCGGATTCGGCACCATCGCCACCTTCATCACCCTGTATTACGCCACGCAACACTGGGACAACGCGGTGCTGTGCCTGAGCCTGTTCGGCGCCAGTTTCATTGGTGCGCGGCTGTTGTTCGGCAACCTGATCAACCGCCTCGGCGGCTTTCGTGTGGCGATTGCCTGCCTGTCGGTGGAAACCCTGGGGTTATTGCTGCTGTGGCTGGCACCAGATGCTCACTGGGCACTGGCCGGCGCGGCGCTGAGCGGTTTCGGTTTCTCGCTGGTGTTTCCGGCGCTGGGCGTGGAAGCGGTCAACCTGGTGCCGGCCTCCAGTCGCGGTGCGGCGGTCGGGGCTTATTCGCTGTTCATCGATTTGTCGCTGGGGATTACCGGGCCGCTGGCCGGTGCGATTGCCGCCGGGTTTGGCTTTGCCTCGATCTTCCTGTTCGCCGCACTCGCCGCGTTGAGCGGTTTGGCGCTTAGCGTTTATCTGTACCGGCAGGCGCCCAAGCACCTTAATGAAAAGTATCGCGAAGAAAGAGATGCGCGTTAGAAATCGATCTTGCCGCGTCCGGCCTTGATGCTGCCGCGCTTGGTCTTGGACTCCAGTCGACGCTTCTTCGACCCGAGGGTCGGCTTGGTCGGGCGGCGTTTCTTCTCGACTTTGGTGGCGCTGAGGATCAACTCGACCAGCCGCTCCAGCGCATCGGCACGATTGGCCTCCTGCGTGCGGTATTGCTGGGCCTTGATGATCAACACCCCGTCGCTGGTGATGCGACTGTCACGCAGCGCCAGCAGCCGCTCCTTGTAGAACTCAGGCAAGGACGAGGCCGGAATGTCGAAGCGCAGGTGCACGGCGCTGGAGACCTTATTGACGTTCTGCCCACCCGCACCTTGCGCGCGAATGGCCGTCAATTCGATCTCGGCATCCGGCACATGCACATTGTTGGAAATCACCAGCATGGAAAAGCGTCCGCATTTGGGGCCATCAGGATACCCGATAGCCTGAAGGGGAATGCGGAGCATTGTGGGAGCGTGGCTTGCCCGCGATGAACGATAACGCGGTCGTCCTGATAAACCGCGGCGCCTGAATCGCGGGCAAGCCACGCTCCCACAAGGATTTGCGTCAACCCTGAATACAACAAACCCGGCACATTGGCCGGGTTTGTTGTTTCTGCAGACTGCGTTTACTTGGCGTTTGCCGCCTGCAACGCATGCTGAGCGCTGCGCTTGTTCTTGATGCCGTAGCACACCCACATGAACGCAACCCACACCGGAATCGCATACACAGAGATCTGGATGCCCGGGATCAACAGCATCACGCCGAGAATGAACACCACGAACGCCAGGCAGACGTAGTTCCCATACGGGTACCACAGGGCCTTGAACAATGGCGTCTGTTTGGTCTTGTCCATGTGCTGGCGGAACTTGAAGTGCGAGAAGCTGATCATCGCCCAGTTGATCACGAGGGTGGCAACCACCAGCGACATCAACAATTCCAGCGCGTTTTGCGGGATCAGGTAGTTCAGCAACACCGCGATCAACGTCACCGCCGCCGAAGCGAGAATCGAGCGTACCGGCACGCCGCGCTTGTCGATCTTCGCCAGGGCTTTCGGCGCATCGCCCTGCTCGGCCATGCCCAGCAGCATACGGCTGTTGCAGTAGGTGCCGCTGTTGTACACCGACAGCGCCGCGGTCAGGACCACGAAGTTGAGGATGTGCGCGGCGGTGTCGCTGCCAAGCATCGAGAACACTTGCACAAACGGACTTCCGCTGTACGAATCACCCGACGCGTTCAAGGTCGCCAACAGGGCGTCCCACGGCGTCAGCGACAGCAGGATGACCAGTGCACCGATGTAGAAAATCAGGATCCGGTAGATCACCTGGTTGATGGCTTTGGGGATCACGGTTTTCGGCTTGTCGGCTTCGGCTGCGGTGAAACCGAGCATTTCCAGGCCGCCGAAGGAGAACATGATGATCGCCATGGCCATCACCAGACCGCTGACGCCGTTCGGGAAGAAGCCGCCGTGGGCCCACAGGTTGGTCACCGAGGCTTGCGGTCCGCCATGGCCGCTGACCAGCAGGTAACTGCCGAGCGCGATCATGCCGACGATCGCCACGACCTTGATGATCGCAAACCAGAATTCGGCCTCGCCAAAGACTTTGACGTTGGCGAGGTTGATCAGGTTGATCAGCACGAAGAAGCCGGCGGCCGAGACCCAGGTCGGGATGTGCGGCGCCCAGTAGTGGATGTACTTGCCGACCGCGGTCAGCTCCGACATGCCCACCAGAATGTACAGGATCCAGCAGTTCCAGCCCGACAGGAAGCCGGCGAAACCGCCCCAGTATTTGTGCGCGAAGTGGCTGAAGGAACCGGCCACCGGCTCTTCGACAATCATTTCGCCGAGCTGGCGCATGATCATGAACGCAATGAAGCCGCAGATGGCGTAGCCGAGGATCATCGACGGGCCGGCGGATTTCAGGACGCCGGCCGAGCCCAGGAACAGCCCGGTACCAATCGCGCCACCGAGGGCGATCAGTTGAATATGGCGATTTTTCAGGCCGCGTTTCAGCTCGCCTGAATGCGAGTTTTGTCCACTCATGAAAAGGGTCTCACGCAAGGTTTGATGATGTTCGTTAGACGTTGCCGCTCGGTTGCGATTTCAAGCAGCGCCGATCAAACCCCAGCGAAGGCAAAAGGAGTTCAGCGTTTTTACAACGGTCATGCGTCACCTGTTTGTTTTTATCTGTGACGAAATCGAACCCGACACGCTTGTGGCGCGGCGGAGTGAACAAGGCGGATAGCCTTGAGGTTTGCGCAGGTGCGCAGGAGGTCACAGTTAAAACGCGGCGCATTGTACACCTGTAACCCCCTGCTGCCAGACACCGCTGGATCAGCGCGTCGTTTGCCGGGATTGCCTGTGTCCGCCCCGAGGGTCTCGGGCGGCTGCAAAAATAGGGTCAGACCTTTGCGGGTCTTCGATAAGGGCGACGGAAAAATCGCCCCTTGGGGAGAAGTGGAAATGAGTCACGGCGTACATTGCGCCTCCTTCTTGTTATGCACCTGCACGACAGGCATGGGACGCATCTCACCCTTCCAGCGCCGCTGAAACAAGCGGGCCAGAGCCTTGCAGGATCAGCGATCGATTGGTTTACGGAAGGTTTTCCTTACACCCCTTCCGCATGCGTCAATCCAAGGGCTTTGAGGCGTGATTCCGTAAGCTTTTCTTTACAAGCTGTAACGCATATTTTCCAAATCAGATCAATCCGTAGGACGACTGCAAATTGACGGTAGGAAGCTTCCTAACGAAAAGGTCGAGTTAGTTTTTTGTTTTTTATCGATAAAAGCCCCGCCAAAAAACAGAATAAAAAGTTCAATTAAAACTAATTTGATTATTTTTTTGCAATTTAAAAACCTCTGAACTAGGTTTTCAGCGACTTGCCGAGACGCATCGACCGGCAAGTTGGCGGGTTAATCAATGACTGAAAAACACGCCGCTGTACTTACCGAAAAGTCATCTGGGAGATTCACAATGCAAGCACTTGAAAAAGACTTGGAAACTGAACTGCAACTGGACGATTGGTTTGAAGCACCGACCCATGAAGCCGCCGTTGAAATGATGCAAGCCGATGCGGTCGTTCCGTTCGGCACGGCGATGTGGCCGCTGTAAGACACCTCGGCAGGCACGATCCGGCCGGTTGTGCCTGCCACTTTTTTCGGTTTGTCAGGGAGGACTACATGGATAAGCAACGCGCCATTTCGCATTTCCTTTACTACCTCGAACACCACCCTGCCCTTGCCGGCATCAACCCGGCGAAGGTCTTGCTCGGCCACACCGCTGATTACGAGGTACTGACCGGCGCCATCGCCGAACAGGCCGATGACAGCCCACGGTTCAGCTTCAGCGCGATGCGGCTGGATCTGGAACCCACGGAACTGCTGGCCCAGGCGATTGCCGACAGCGATCTGTACATTTTCTTCTACGACTCTTCCACCCTGCCCAACCCTCGCCCCGACGGCCCGGAATTTGTCCGTGCGCTGCAGGGCGTGATGGCCGAGAACTGGAAGAAGTCGCTGCTGTTCAAGGATTACGGCGATTACTTCTACGACACTTTCAGTGTCACTCCGCAGCGTATAGCGGGGCTGAACAGCCATTTGATCCAGCGCATGTCTCACGCGAAAACGTTAAGTTTCAAAGATGATCACGGCTCGTGGTTCGAAACGCCGATGCATAGCATCAAGAAGTGGACCGATATCAACGGAATCGGCAACTTTGATCTGGCACCTGGTGAAATTGCCACGCACAGCGAAGCGATCAACGGCCAGGTGAAATTCATGGGGACGTTCCTCAGCACGATTCCGTTTGCCCGCAAGTATGGGGTGCTGGATTCGCCGCTGGAGCTGTGGATCGAGAATTCGACCATCCGCAAGATCGCCACGGATGTACCGGGGCTGGAACATGACTTCAACAAGTACCTGGAAGCCAATCCGTCGAACCGGCGTATTGAGGAGTTGGGGATTGGCACCAATGAAGGCGTGAAGAGTCTGTATGCCCGAAATGCCGGGTTTGAAGAGCGCCATTGCGGGTTGCATCTGGGGTTGGGCGGTGGGGCCAAGGGCAGCCATCATCTGGACCTGATCTTCTCCAGTGGGGTGTTGGCGCTGGATGATGAGCCGGTGTTTGATGGGCGGTTTGTTTTCTAAGCAACATGAACCCTGTGGCGAGGGAGCTTGCTCCCGTTCGACTGCGCAGCAGTCGCAAAACCTGCCGCCACGATTTGCCTGACACACCGGGGTAGAGGGTTTGGGGCCGCTTCGCGCCCCAACGGGAGCAAGCTCCCTCGCCACAGGTTTATCTGCATTCTGAAGACCGGCTTTTGCCAGACCAAAAAAAACGCCAACCCGAAGGTTGGCGTTTTTTATGCGGCGCTTACCGATTACTCAGGCTTGCGACGACCGAAGCCCGGACGCTGGCCCGAACCGGCTGGCGCACCACGGCGTTTGCCCGACGGTGCATCCTTGTCGACCAGAACGATGCCTGGACGCTTCTTCGCCGGTGCCTTGGCCGGGCGCTTGGTGTCGGAAGGACGGTCTGCCACTGGTGTACCGCGACCCGACTCACCACGAGACTCGCCACGACCGGCTGGAGCACCGCGATCGCTACGACCGCCGCTTGGCGCACCGCGGCCTTCGCCACGCTCGGTGCGACCGTTGGCCGGACGCGGCGTGCGTGGACCGCGCTCGCCATCAGCGCGTGGCGCTGCTGGTTTGCGGGCTGGACGCTCGCCTTCGATTTGCGGCTCACGGGAGTCACGCGGCGTAGCAGCGGTCTGGTTACCGATGGCTGGACGCAACGAACGCACGCGCTCGGTCTTGCCCATTGGACGCGACGATTTACGCTGCATGCGGTCGAGCTTGTCTTTGCTCTTGGCGTTCATCTGCGGCATGGCCACAGGCGTCAGGCCGACTTCAGCACTCAGAATGTCGACTTCGTACTGGCTCATTTCGCGCCAGCGGCCCATCGGCAGGTCGGAGTTGAGGAACACCGGACCGAAACGCACGCGTTTCAGACGGCTGACCACCAGGCCCTGGGACTCCCACAGACGACGAACTTCGCGGTTGCGACCTTCCATCACCACGCAGTGGTACCAGTGGTTGAAACCTTCGCCACCCGGTGCTTGCTTGATGTCGGTGAACTTGGCCGGGCCGTCTTCAAGGACGACGCCTGCTTTCAGACGCTCGATCATCTCGTCATCGACTTCGCCACGCACACGTACCGCGTATTCACGGTCCATTTCGTAGGAAGGGTGCATCAGGCGGTTGGCCAGCTCACCGTCGGTGGTGAACATCAGCAGGCCAGTGGTGTTGATGTCCAGACGACCGATGTTGATCCAGCGACCTTCTTTCGGGCGCGGCATCTTGTCGAAAACGGTCGGACGGCCTTCCGGATCAAGGCGGGTGCAGATTTCGCCGTCGGGCTTGTTGTACATGATCACGCGGCGTACCGACTCGGCGGCTTCTTCGCGCTTGATCACCTTGCCATCAATGGTGATGGCGTCGTGCATGTCGACGCGCTGCCCGAGGGTGGCGTCTTTGCCGTTGACCTTGATGCGGCCGTGGCTGATCCAGGCTTCCACGTCACGGCGCGAGCCGACGCCGATACGGGCGAGGACTTTCTGCAGTTTTTCGCCTGCTGGGCCGATTTCCTGGTCGTCTTTCTGGTCGTTGATACTCATCTGGGCACCTCCCGGTGTGGTCTGTTCAGGCGGCCCTGAATTGAGCGTCCTGAAGCGATGTAAATCTGTTCACTTGGCGTAGGGATCGCCGAAGGGTCGCAAATCATACGCTCATGGGAGCGTTTGCGCATCAGAGACTAGCTGATGATTGCCTGCTTATTTGCTTTTGCGCCGAACGGCACCGCCGAGTTTGATCAACCTGAGCGCCGACTCCGCGAGCACGGTGCGCTTGTCAGCCTTGTCGAGTTTCTTCCAGGCCTTGATCTCACGCTTGCTGCGACCGCAGCCGAGGCAGATGTCGTCGGTGAATTTGCAGACGCTGATACACGGGTCTTTGGTAGAACTCATCAAATACTCCAGTCAACACCAATCCACTGTGGGAGCTAGCCTGCTAGCTCCCACAGAGGGCCTTCATTGTCCACAGGGATGGGCTCAGTCGTCGAATTCGCGGCGCTCGGCTTCGATGGCTTCGGCCAGGGCCCGGGCCTCGGCTTCTTCGTCGCTCAATTCGGGCTCGGGTTTTGGCTGTTCTAGAGCGGCGACAGCGGCCAGGAGTTTTTCGCGCGCTTCGGCAACACCGAGCACGTCGTCTTCCCGTTCTTCTTCCGGCTCTTCTTCGACTGTGGCTTCGGGCTCGACCTGAAGTTCAACTTCGATCTCGGGCTCAGGCAGCTCCAGCACCTCTTCGGATTCCGTCACCGCGCTATCGCGCAGGATGTCATCAAAGTCGGTCTTGAGCCCCTCCTCCATGGTGTCCAGTTCCAGCAACAGCGTATGGAAACTGGTCTCCTCCTTAGGCTCCTCCGGCTCGGCGCTGGCATCCGCCAGCTCCTGCAAACTTGCCGGGACTGGCGCGTCGTCGAAGTCCAGTACCGGATCAGGCTCCAGTTCTCGCAACTCAGCCAGCGGCGGCAAGTCGTCAAGGTTCTTCAGGTTGAAGTGATCGAGAAACGCCTTGGTGGTGGCAAACATCGCCGGTTTGCCGGGCACGTCGCGGTAGCCGACGATGCGGATCCACTCGCGTTCCAGCAGGGTCTTGACGATGTGACTGTTGACCGCCACGCCCCGCACGTCTTCGATCTCGCCCCGGGTGATCGGCTGGCGATAGGCAATCAGGGCAATGGTTTCGAGCATGGCACGCGAATATCGCTGCGGGCGTTCTTCCCACAACCGTCCTACCCACGGCGAGAACTTTTCGCGGATCTGCAAGCGATAACCGGAGGCCACTTCCTTCAGCTCGAACGCGCGGCCGTCGCAGGACTTGGCCAGAAGCGTCAGGGCTTTCTTGAAGACCGGCGGCTCCGGCCGCTCGCTTTCTTCGAAGAGTTCGAACAGGCGTTCAAGCGATTGCGGTTTTCCCGAGGCCAACAGAAAGGCTTCAAGCAGTGGCGCCAGCTCGCGGGGTTCAGTCAGGTTCATGATTCAACTCGTTATTCGGCTCGGGCTCGCACGTGGATCGCCGCGAACGGCTCATTCTGCACCAGCTCGACCAAAGATTCCTTGACCAATTCGAGGATCGCCATAAAGGTCACCACCACCCCCAGGCGTCCTTCTTCAGCGGTGAAAAGCTCGACAAAGGGCACGAAACCGCCGCCCTTGAGCCGGTCCAGCACATCGCTCATGCGTTCGCGGGTGGACAGTGCCTCGCGGCTGACCTGGTGGCTTTCGAACATGTCGCCACGGCGCAGGACCTCGGCCATGGACAGCAGCAGCTCTGACAAACGCACATCCGGCAACAGCTTGCGCGCCCGGGCTTCCGGGGCGTCGAGCTTGGGCACCACCACGTCACGACCGACACGGCTCAGGCCATCGATGCCTTCCGCCGCCGCCTTGAAGCGTTCGTACTCCTGCAAGCGACGGATCAGCTCGGCGCGCGGGTCGTCTTCTTCGTCTTCGATGGTTTCGGCACGCGGCAGCAGCATCCGCGACTTGATCTCGGCCAGCATCGCGGCCATCACCAGGTACTCGGCGGCCAGCTCCAGGCGCACCGACTGCATCAACTCGACATAGCCCATGTACTGGCGGGTGATTTCCGCCACCGGGATGTCGAGGATGTTGATGTTCTGTTTGCGGATCAGGTACAGCAGCAGGTCGAGCGGGCCTTCGAAAGCTTCAAGGAAAACCTCGAGCGCATCCGGCGGGATGTACAAGTCCAGCGGCATTTCCATGACCGCCTGGCCATAGACCATGGCGAAGGGCAGCTCTTGCTGGGCGCCGGCCTGACTGTCGACAACGGGTTCTACTGCAGACATCTACGCCTCGGCCATGAACGGCGTCGGGTCGCCGCAACCGACGCGGATCACTTCGGGCTCGCCGTCGGCAAGGTTGATCACGGTGGACGCCTTGATGCCGCCGAAACCGCCATCGATGATCAGGTCGACCTGATGCTCGAGCAACTGGCGCATTTCGTAAGGATCGCTCATTGGGTCGGTATCGCCGGGCATGATCAGGGTCACGCTCATCAGCGGCTCGCCCAGTTCTTCCAGCAGCGCCAGGGCAATCGGATGGCTCGGCACCCGCAGGCCTATGGTGCGTTTTTTCGGGTGCAACAACAGCCGCGGGACTTCACGGGTAGCGTTGAGAATGAAGGTGTACGGCCCCGGCAGGTGCGCTTTGAGCAAGCGGAAAAGGCCGGTATCAATCTTGGCGAACAAGCCCAGTTGCGACAGGTCGCTGCAAATCAATGCAAAGTTGTGCTTGTCGTCCAGCCCGCGCAACCGGCGCACGCGCTCCACGGCATTCTTGTCGCCGATCTGGCAACCAATGGCGTAGGAGGAGTCTGTGGGATAAATCACCACCCCGCCGTTGCGGATGATCTCGACAGCCTGTTTTATCAGGCGCGCTTGCGGGTTTTCCGGATGAATCTGGAAAAATTGACTCACATTCTCTACCTGTTCAGACGGCGGCAATAATTGGGTCATGTTTGAATCGACACCACAGTGGTGGCAGATCCTCCGGGAGCGGGCGGTATTCGCCGATCTCGGACCAGCCTCCAGGGCCATGAAAATCACTGCCGGCGCTGACCAGCAGACCGAACTCACGAGCTAGAATCGCCAGGCTGCCCACTTGTTCGGCGGGCTGATGGCCATTGACCACTTCAATTGCGTGGCCCCCGGCTTGAATATAGTCAGAAATCAGGCGGCGACGCTTGCTGCGAGTGAAATCGTAGTGCCACGGATGCGCCAGGCTGACCCAAGCCTTCGCGGCCCGAAGGGTTTCGACCGTGTCTTCCAGGGTCGGCCAGTGCTGCTTGACGTCGCCCAGTTTGCCGGCGCCCAGCCATTTTCGGAACGCTTCGGCGCGATCCTTGACAAAACCTTCACGCACCATCCAGTCGGCGAAGTGCGGACGGGCCGGCGCATTGCCGCTGTCGCCCAGTTCCTGCTGGATGGCCCGTGCACCTTCCAGCGCGCCCGGCATGCCTTTCAGCGCCAGCTTGCGGCTTATTTCTTCGGACCGCAGCCAGCGGCCATCGTGCAATTTGGCGATGGCATCGACCAACGGTACGGCATTGACATCAAATCCGTAGCCGAGCACATGAATGGTCGCGCCACCCCAGGTGCAGGACAATTCGACGCCGTTGACCAGTTGCATCCCCAGCGCCGTGGCCGCACTGCGGGCCTCATCGAGGCCTTCGAGGGTGTCGTGATCGGTCAAGGCCAGCACTCGCACGCCTTTCTCGAACGCACGCGCCACCAGGACAGCAGGCGCGAGAGCGCCAT
Source organism: Pseudomonas sp. 31-12 (assembly GCF_003151075.1). Lineage (NCBI taxonomy): Bacteria > Pseudomonadati > Pseudomonadota > Gammaproteobacteria > Pseudomonadales > Pseudomonadaceae > Pseudomonas > Pseudomonas sp. 31-12. The sequence continues at coordinate 1,931,949 of NZ_CP029482.1, read as the reverse complement.
CGGAGGCGGTGCTATGGCAGTGCAAGTCGACATTCACGGGGATGTGTTACCTCAAATCAGCTGGCGCTATCGCGCGCCCATATGTTTGTTATTATGCCGCCACATCCTGCTTCTGGCTGCCACTGTGAAACAATTCATCGATTTCATCCCGCTCCTGCTGTTTTTCATCGTTTTCAAAATTGATCCACGGGTCGTCGACATCGGCGGTCATCAACTGACTGTAGGCGGTATTTACAGCGCCACCGCGATGCTGATCATCAGCTCCCTGGTAGTTTACGGTGCGCTGTTCATCAAGCAGCGCAAGCTGGAGAAGAGCCAGTGGCTGACCCTCATTGCCTGCCTGGTCTTCGGTAGCCTGACCCTGGCGTTCCACAGCGAGACCTTCCTGAAGTGGAAAGCGCCGGTGGTCAACTGGCTGTTCGCCCTCGCGTTCATTGGCAGCCACTTCATCGGCGACCAATTGCTGATCAAACGCATCATGGGCCACGCACTGACCCTGCCGGACCCGGTCTGGACGCGAATGAACATCGCCTGGATCGGCTTTTTCCTGTTTTGCGGCGCCGCCAACCTGTTCGTCGCGTTCACGTTCCAGAGCTACTGGGTCGACTTCAAAGTCTTCGGCAGCCTGGGCATGACGTTGCTGTTCCTGGTCGCCCAGGGCATTTACCTGTCCCGCCACCTGCACGACGCCGATACCACTACGCCAAAAACCGAGGACTGACATGCTTTACGCAATCATTGCCACAGACGTCGCCAACTCCCTGGAAGCCCGCCTGGCCGCGCGGCCTGCCCACCTCGAGCGCCTGCAAGTGCTCAAGGGCGAAGGTCGTATCGTATTGGCCGGCCCGCACCCGGCGGTCGACAGCAATGATCCGGGCGCAGCGGGTTTCACCGGCAGCCTGATCGTCGCCGAGTTCGATTCCCTGAGCGCCGCCCAGGCCTGGGCCGACGCCGATCCGTACATCGCCGCTGGCGTCTACGCCAACGTTTCGGTCAAGCCGTTCAAGCAAGTCCTGCCGTAAATCCCCATTGCGCGGTGAACCTTGTCGGTTCATCGCGCTCTCAACGCTCATTATTCTCGTTCAGCGGCCGACAACCTGCCCAATACTCGTATTGGAATCAGGAGTCGCGATGCGCAAAGGTCCGTTGTGTCTGATGTTGGTGACGTTGTCGATGGTGGCCCCTGCCCACGGTGAAGAAAGCGCCGAGGGCGGCAGTTCGACGCCGTTGTCGCTGAGCGCCGGCAGCCAGATAACCGAGTTGCAGCAACGCTTGAAGGTAAGCGAGCAGCAACGGGAAGAACTGAGCAAACAACTGCAAAATACCGACAGTGAACGCGAAAGCGCTCAGCTGGGCCGGTTGCGCCAAGAGAACCAGCGCCTCAAGCTGCAACTCAAGGAAGCCCAGGCCAGCACCCCGCTGCCACGGCTGCTGACTGATCAGCAGCAATGGTTCGTAATCGGTGGTGGGGTTGCGCTATTGGCCCTGCTCTGCGGTATCTTCGCCAGCGGTGCCACCAGAAAACGTCGGCAATGGCTAAATTGAGTGAGTGATGAGCGAGCTGTTATTAATTGATGATGACCAGGAGCTGTGCGAGCTCCTGAGCAGTTGGCTGAGCCAGGAAGGCTTTCAGGTCCGTGCCTGTCACGACGGCCAGAGTGCCCGCCGTGCGCTGGCCGAAACCTCCCCCGCCGCCGTGGTGCTGGACGTGATGCTGCCAGACGGCAGCGGCCTGGAACTGCTCAAGCAATTGCGCAGCGACCATCCGGACCTGCCGGTGCTGATGCTGTCTGCGCGTGGCGAACCATTGGATCGAATCCTCGGCCTGGAGCTCGGCGCCGACGATTACCTGGCCAAGCCGTGCGACCCACGGGAGCTGACTGCCCGTCTGCGCGCCGTGTTGCGCCGCAGTCATCCGACGGCGGTGTCCAGCCAACTCGAATTGGGCGACCTGTGTTTCAGCCCGGTGCGCGGCGTGGTCAGCATCGATGAACAGGAGTTCACCCTCACCGTCTCCGAAAGCCGTCTGCTCGAAGCCCTGCTCAAGCAACCCGGCGAGCCGCTGGACAAACAGGAACTGGCGCAAATCGCCCTCGGCCGCAAGCTGACCCTGTACGACCGCAGCCTGGACATGCACGTCAGCAACCTGCGCAAAAAGATCGGCCCGCACCCCGACGGCCGCCCGCGCATCATTGCCCTGCGTAGCCGCGGTTACTACTACAGCCTATGAGCACCTGGAAGAACTGGATAGGAGCAACCTGTGGCGAGGGAGCTTGCTCCCGTCGGGCTGCGAAGCGGCCCCAATAGAAGGCCTGCTGCGCAGTCCAGCGGGAGCAAGCTCCCTCGCCACAGGTCACTGCCAGCAAAGTTTGTAAGGACGCCACGAAATCGTCTTTACCCAAGCTTTACGCTCCGCTGACCGCCGCTGACCTTGATCTCCGTAATCTGAACTCATCCGGAACGTACCGGGAACGAGACAAGGAGATTCACCATGCGCAAGACTCTTATCGCTCTGATGTTCGCTGCCGCCCTGCCGACCGTTGCCATGGCCATGCCTGAAGGTGCCGGTCCGATGGGTGGCCCGATGGACGGCCCGCGCCACGGCGGTCAGATGCACGGCATGCACGGTAAAGGTCCGTACAGCCAGCTGGACCTGAGCCGCGAACAGCGCGAGCAGATCCGCAAAATCATGGGCGAGCAGATGCACGAGCGTAAGCAAGTGGTCGAGAAGTACCTGGAGAAACTCTCCCCAGCCGACCAGAAAGCCATGAAAGATGAAATGGCCGCCAACCACAAGAAAGCCGAAGCCGATGTCCGTGGCCTGCTGAAACCGGATCAACAGAAGAAATTCGACGAGATCCAGAAGAAAAAGGCTGAGCGCCGCGCCGAATGGGCCGAGTTCAAGGCGTGGAAAGCGCAACAACCGCAAAAAGCGCAATAATGCGTTAACCCGGACCCGACGGCTTACCCCGTCGGGTCTTTTGCCATTGTAGGAGCGAGGCCCGCTACCACATTGGTTTGTGATTGTCTGAGGATTTTCTGTGCGCTCATTGTTCTGGCGTATCCTGGCCAGCTTCTGGCTGGCCATCGCTCTGGTTGCAGGGTTGTCCATTCTGCTGGGGCACATGCTCAATCAGGACGCGTGGATTCTCAGCCGCCACCCGGGCCTCAACACCCTCGCCGAACAGTGGACGCAAACCTACGAAGCCCAGGGCGAGGAAGCGGCCCAGGACATTCTGGAACAGCGCAAACGCCAGTATCACATCGACGTTCAGGTGCTCAACGAGAGCGGCGACCCGGTGGTGCGCGGCACCTTCCCCCGGCGTGCGGCCGCCTTCGAAGCACGGCAGAACAACGATGATCGCCGCCTGCCGTGGCGACGCCTGACCGATGAGTACACCAGCAAAAAAACCGGCGACACCTACCTGCTGATCTATCGCATTCCACACCCGGAACTGGACTCATGGCACCGCGAAAGCCTGCTCTGGCCGTTGAGTGCGCTAGGTATTGCGCTGGTGGTGCTGACCCTCTTCAGCCTCTTCGTAACCTTATCCATCACCCGCCCGCTCAACCGCTTGCGCGGCGCGGTGCATGACCTTGGGCAAACCACCTATCAGCAGAACAGCCTGGTGAAACTGGCCAACCGTCGCGACGAGTTTGGTGTATTGGCCAACGACTTCAACCGCATGGGCGCGCGCCTGCAAAGCCTGATCGGCAGCCAACGGCAATTGCTGCGTGATGTGTCCCATGAACTGCGTTCACCGCTGGCGCGACTGCGCATTGCCTTGGCGCTGGCCGAACGGGCCACTCCCGAAGAACGGGAAAAACTCGCGCCACGCTTGACCCGTGAGTGCGATCGACTCGAAGCGCTGATCAGCGAAATCCTGGTATTGGCGCGGGTCGATGCTGACAACGCCAGCGCTGAAGATGTGGACCTGAATGCGCTGCTCAACACGCTGCAAAAAGATGCGCAACTGGGCTCGCCGGAGCAGACCGTTCGCCTCGACGCCGAACCGCAGCTGAACCTCAAAGGCTGGCCGACGATGATCGAGCGTGCCGTCGACAACCTGCTGCGCAACGCACAGCGCTTCAATCCGGTGGGGCAGTCGATTGAAATGCAGGCGATGCGCCAGGGTGAGCGGATTGTGGTGAGCGTCAGGGACCATGGCCCCGGTGTCGATGCCGAGCATCTGACTCAGTTGGGTGAACCGTTCTATCGTGCGCCGGGGCAGACGGCGGCCGGGCATGGCCTGGGACTGGCCATTGCGCGACGCGCGGCAGAGCGGCATGGCGGGAGTCTGGTGCTGGCCAATCATCCGCAAGGCGGGTTCATCGCCAGCCTGGAATTACCGTTGGTACCGGGTGCTGTTGTCCAACCCTGAACCCCTGTGGGAGCGGGCTTGCTCGCTCCCACATTTGATCGGTGGTATCAGGCTTTTCCGGGCCAGGCGCTGACGAATTCGGCGAGGTCGACTTTCTCTGCCACACGCGGTTCTTTCTGCGGCGTGCCCAGGTAAAGAAACGCAATCACCTCTTCCCCCTCTGCCAACCCCAACCCCTTGGCCACATGCGCCGAATAAGCCAGATCCCCAGTGCGCCACACCGCACCAATCCCTTGCGCGTAAGCGGCCAGCAGAATCCCATGAGCCGCACACCCCGCCGCCAGCAGTTGCTCGGATTTCGGGTATTTGACGTGTTCCTGTAGCCGCGCAATCACAACAACCACCAGCGGCGCGCGCAATGGACCGTTACGCGCCTTGTCCAGCGCCGCCTCGGACACTTCGCTGTCCTGCAGCTTCGCCGCTTCGGCCAGCAACTCGCCCATTTGCTCGCGTGCCGCACCTTCGACTGTCAGGAAGCGCCAAGGCTGCAAATGGCCGTGGTCCGGCGCACGCATCGCGGCAGAAAACAGCACTTCACGCTGCGCTGCGGTGGGGGCCGGTTCGAGCAGTCGTGGAACGGAAACACGGTTGAGCAAAGCGTCGAGAGCCTGCATCGGCCACCTCCTGAAAAATATGTGCGGCTATTCTAGCTTCAACTGCAGTGGAGGTGCCGGTTTACATGCCCTGCCCCGCAGGTAGAATGGCGGCCTTCCCTTCTTCAGCCCGAGCGGACTTCATGGCGTTGCCGACCTTACGGACTATTGGTTTCATCATCGGCATCTTCCTGATCACGCTGGCCATCGCCATGGTCGTGCCCATGGCCACGCTGGTGATTTTCGAACGCACGGGCGATCTGCCGTCGTTCCTCTGGGCGAGCATGATCACCTTTGTCGCCGGCCTCGCGCTGGTGATCCCCGGTCGCCCGGAACACGTGCATCTGCGTCCGCGCGACATGTACCTGCTGACCGTCAGCAGTTGGCTGGTGGTGTGCATTTTCGCCGCGTTGCCGTTTCTGCTGACCCAGCACATCAGCTACACCGACTCGTTCTTCGAAAGCATGTCCGGCATCACGGCCACCGGGGCAACCGTGCTGAACCACCTCGACGACATGTCCCCCGGCATCCTGATGTGGCGCTCGTTGCTGCACTGGATTGGCGGCATCGGCTTTATCGGTATGGCGGTGGCGATTCTGCCGCTGCTGCGTATCGGTGGCATGCGGCTGTTTCAGACCGAGTCGTCTGACCGCTCCGAAAAGGTCATGCCCCGCTCGCACATGGTGGCGCGCTTGATCGTTGCCGCTTACGTGGGCATCACCATCCTCGGCAGCCTGGCGTTCTGGTGGGCCGGGATGAGCCCGTTCGATGCGATCAACCATGCGATGTCGGCGATCTCCACGGGCGGGTTCTCCACCTCGGACCAGTCCCTGGCGAAGTGGACGCAACCGGCGGTGCACTGGGTGGCGATTGTCATCATGATTCTCGGCAGCCTGCCGTTCACCCTGTACGTGGCGACCTTGCGCGGCAACCGTCGGGCACTGATCAAGGATCAGCAGGTTCAAGGCTTGCTCGGTATGTTGCTGGTGACCTGGCTGGTGCTGGGCACCTGGTACTGGTGGACCACCCAACTGCATTGGCTCGAAGCGTTGCGGCATGTGGCGCTGAACGTGACCTCGGTCGTCACGACGACAGGATTTGCACTGGGGGATTACAGCCTGTGGGGCAACTTCTCGCTGATGCTGTTCTTCTATCTGGGTTTTGTCGGCGGTTGCTCGGGCTCGACGGCTGGCGGGATCAAGATTTTCCGCTTCCAGGTCGCCTATATCCTGCTCAAGGCTAACCTTAACCAATTGATTCACCCGCGCGCCGTGATCAAGCAGAAGTACAACGGCCACCGTCTCGACGAAGAGATCGTGCGATCGATCCTGACCTTTTCGTTCTTCTTCGCCATCACCATCTGCGTGATTGCGTTGCTGCTATCGCTGCTTGGTGTCGACTGGATGACCGCCCTGACCGGCGCCGCCAGCACCGTGTCCGGCGTCGGCCCGGGCCTGGGCGAGACCATCGGCCCAGCGGGTAACTTCGCCACCCTGCCGGACGCCGCCAAGTGGATTCTCTCGTTCGGCATGCTGCTGGGCCGACTGGAGATCATTACGGTGTTTGTTCTGTGTATTCCTGCGTTCTGGCGGCACTGACAACCGCGGGCGTCTCTGACAGCCGCGCCCGGTACTCGCCGGGCGTCGCGTCGAACCAGCGCCTGAAGGCACGGAAGAAGTTGCTCGGATCGGCGAACCCCAGCAGGTAGGCAATTTCCAGCAAAGTCATTGTGGGCTGCGCCAGGTATTGCTCGGCCAGTTCACGGCGCGTGTCATCCAGCAACGTCTGAAAACTCGTGCCTTCTTCCTGCAAGCGGCGCTGCAAGGTGCGTTGCGACAAGTGCAGCGTCTGCGCCACCGTATCGCGCTTGGGTTCGCCCTGGGGCAGCAAACGGCACAGCACCTGGCGCGCCTTGTGGGTTACGCGGCTCTCGGAAAACCGCGCCAGGTATTCGCCGGCAAACCGGTCATGCAACAGCGCCATCGCCTCGTTGGCCGTCGGCAGCGGCGCCTCCATGTCGGCACGCTCGAAGATCAAGGCGTCATAAGGCGCGTTGAACACCATTGGCGCATGAAACGCTTGTTTATAGGGTTCGAGATCGACAGGCTGATCGCCCTGGATCAGCACCTTGCGCGGTTGCAACGTGCGCCCGGTCAACCAGCCGCACAGCGCCAGCGCACAGGCCAGTGACGCTTCGGCACTCTGCCGGGTTGGCGGCAAGTGATCGCCATGCACCGTCAGAATCAGCGCATAACCTTCATCCAGCAGACGGAAACTAAGGTCGGCACTTTCGGCAATGATCCGCTGATAACGCACCAGCCGCTGAAAGCCTTCGGCCAGGGTCTGGCTCGACATCAGCGCGTAGCCGGCCACATGAAAGGAAGCCGGTCGCACCACTTTGCCCATGTTCAGGCCAATCGCCGGGTTGCCGGACAGCTCGACCGCGCGCTGCCACAGGCGTGTCATGGAATCTTGCGGAAAGCGCGCATCCGGATCATCCAGAGAGGCGTAATCGAGCCCCAGTTGCTTGAACAGAACCCGGCAATCCAGGCCGTCCATCTCCAGTGCTTTGACAATCCCCATCGCCCAGCTTGCAGAAGTCGTTCGTTCGCTCATGGCGTTTACTTACTGTTTTGTGAGCCGTCTACCGCGGCAAGTTTTCGAAGGATACTAAAGTGGCGCCCATTGTCACTGGCTGATGCCAATGATCACTCTAGACTCAAATAAGCTACCCGCAGAACAACTTGCAATCAGAACAACAACCACAGAGATCGCAGTCGTGGAAAACATCAGACGTTTCAACAGCTTCGCTGAGTTCTACCCGTATTACCTCAGCGAACACAGCAACAGCACCTGTCGACGCCTGCATTTTGTCGGTACCAGCCTGGTCATCCTCATCCTGGCACTGACCATCGGCAAAGGCGCCTGGTTGATGCTGCTGGCCTTGCCGCTGGCGGGTTACAGCTTCGCCTGGATCGGGCATTTCTTCTTCGAGAAAAACCGCCCCGCCACGTTCCAGCATCCTCTTTATAGCCTGCTCGGCGACTTTGTCATGTACCGCGACATGCTTCTGGGTCGCGTGCCGTTCTAGGCTCCATTGGCCACCAAAGCGTCCTGCGTAGCCAGTGCGGCATTGGATCCAAGTCCTACACTCAAGACATCCCTTCCGATAGAACAAGAGGATAGCTGATGAACGCCAATGCACGATTCACCCACATGAAGGATGGCACGCAGGAAGACTGGGCGATCATCGCCGCCGACTTCAGTGCCTATGCCAAGCAATTGCCGTCACGAATTGTGGCGCACCTGAAATTACTGGAGGGTGATTTTGGCGGCTTCCCGGTGGATCGTCTGACCCATTCCTTGCAGACCGCCAGCCGTGCCTGGCGCGATGGCCGAGATGAAGAATATGTGGTCTGCGCGCTGCTTCACGACATCGGCGACACACTGGGTTCCTACAATCATCCGGACATTGCTGCGGCGATCCTCAAGCCGTTCGTCAGCGCCGAGAATCTGTGGATGGTTGAGAAGCACGGGATATTCCAGGGGTATTACTTCTTTCATCACCTGGGGATGGATCGGCATTTGCGCGAGCAATTCAGCGGGCATCCGCAGTATCAGGCGACCATCGAGTTTTGCGCCCAATACGATGCGGCGGCATTTGATCCAGCGTACGAGACGTTACCGCTGAGCTTCTTTGAGCCGATGATGGAGCGCTTGTTTGCGCATCCGAAGCACTCGATCTACAAGGCGGCGATGGAAGAGCATTCGCCAGCCTGATAGATCCAGAGTGTCTGGGCGGGCCACTTCGCGGGCAAGCCCGCTCCCACAGGGTTCTCTGGCGTTTCACAAATCTTGTGTTCACCTCGGTCACTGTGGGAGCGGGCTTGCCCGCGAAGTGGCCGGCTCAGACACCACATTGCTAACAGACTATGCCGGCTCTGCGACTTTAATGGCTTTCAATTCGGCCTCCCGCGCCTGCGCATCCGCCAACCGGTATAACTCAATCGACCCGTCCCAATGCTCGATCAACGCCGTGCACGATTCCACCCAATCCCCGCAATTGAGGTAGTCCACCCCGCCGACCTTGCGAATCTCGGCATGGTGAATGTGCCCGCACACCACCCCATGCAACTCGCGTTTCACGCACTCGTGGGCGATGGCTTCTTCGAAATCACTGATGAAACTGACCGCGGTTTTGACCTTGTGCTTGAGGTAGGCCGACAGCGACCAGTAGCCGTAGCCATAACGGGCGCGCCAGTGATTCAGCCAGCGGTTGAGGGTCAGGGTGAACTCGTAGGCCGAGTCGCCGAGAAAGGCCAGCCAGCGGTGATACCGGGTGATCACATCGAATTGGTCGCCATGAATCACCAGCAGATGGCGACCATCGGCGGTCACGTGCACCGCTTCGTCCACCAGGTGGATGTTGCCCAGGATCAGCTTCGAATAGCGGCGCAGGAATTCGTCGTGGTTGCCGGTGACGTAGATCACCTCCGTGCCGCGTTTGCTCATGGTCAGCAGGCGGCGGATCACGTTGGTGTGCGCTTGAGGCCAGTACATGCCGCCGCGCAGTTTCCAGCCGTCGATGATGTCGCCGACCAGGTAGATCTTGTCCGCGTGGTAGCCCTTGAGAAACTGCGACAGGTGTTCGGCCTGGCAGTCCCGGGTGCCCAGATGCACATCGGAAATCCACAAGGTCCGCACACGTTGCTTACGGCTGGGTTTGGCGAGCTCGGCGCTGGTCATGGGCAACACTCTGGGCAAGTTTTGGCAAGCTTGCGCCGGTCCGGTTAATTGCCCATGACAACCGCGAGTCAATCCTGTGACAGCGCTCGGCCGGTGTAGACTGGCCGCATCTTCACCGGGAGACCTGCGATGAGACCGATCCTCACGCTTCGCCAATACACCAAAGACCTGATCGTCCACAGCCACGACCACGCGCAACTGGTGTTCGGGCTGTCGGGTGCGCTGGACTTCGAGGTCGACGGGCATGGTAGCCAGGTGGTTCAGCAGAGTTTCGTGGTGGTGCCGTCGGGTTTCCATCATGCCTGCGGCAGCAGCAATGGCAGCCGTTGTCTGGTGCTGGATATACCGAGCGATCAATGGGTTTCGCAGTCCCTCGGCGATCACGCCGATGCCAGCCGTCGTTTGCTCGACAACGCCGGCCGGCTGCCGCTGGATGCCGGACAAAGCCAACTGGTGAGTTGGCTGGCGGGCAGCCAGGTCAGTGACCCGTTGATTGCCCAGCAAGGCGCGGTGTTGTTGTTGGCCAGCCTCAATAACGCCAAGCCTGAAGTCGTGGGCGGCCGGCGCCTGCCGTATGCGGCGTTGAATGCGCATATCGATCAGTACGCGGCGTATCCGCTGCAAGTCGCCGATCTGGCGCGCGTCGCCGGTCTCTCCAGCGCCCGCTTGCATGCGCGGTTTGTCGCTGAATGCGGGCAGACGCCAATGGATTACATCCGCAGTCGGCGGCTGCATATTGCGGTGGGACTGCTGCGGGATTCACCATTGCCCATCGGCGAGATCGCCAGTCGGGTCGGTTACAGTTCTCAAAGTGCATTTGCGGCGGCGGTGTTGCGCGAGTTTGGCCAGACCCCGGGCGAATTGCGGCGCGAGGCTGGCGACAAAGGACGATAGTCTGGCGACAGACACAGCGTGTGTGGCGCGGTTCAATGTTCCTCTCTGTTTGTCTTGTTGTTAAGGATCGCAATGACTCCCCGTACCGCCCTTGGCGCCCTGCATATCGGCGCACTGATGTTCGGCCTGACCGGTGTGTTCGGCAAACTCGCTGCCGCCTCCCCCGCCGTCATCGTGTTTGGCCGGGCGGCATTTGCCGTGCTCGCCCTGGCGGTGTTCGCGCGGTTCGCCAGCAACACGCGCTGGTACAAACTCGAGGCGCAGGACTTGCGCCGTCTGCTGCTCAGCGGTTTGCTGCTGGCCGGGCACTGGGTGAGTTTCTTCATTGCGGTGAAAGTCGCCGGCGTGGCGATCGCGACCCTGGGTTTCGCCAGCTTCCCGGCGTTTACCGTCATCCTCGAAGGGCTGATATTCCGGGAGCGGATCCGCGCCAATGAAATCCTGTTGGTGGTGCTGGTGAGCATTGGTCTGGTGCTGGTCACGCCTGACTTCGATCTGGCGAGCGGTGCCACCACGGGCCTTCTGTGGGCGGTCGGTTCAGGCTTGCTGTTCGCCCTGCTGTCGCTGACCAACCGCGCCAGCTCCGGCAGAATCCCGCCGGTGCAGGCGGCGCTGTGTCAGAACGTGGTGGTCGCGCTGTGCCTGCTGCCGGTGGCGGCGCCGCAGTTGAGCGAAGTCCGCGCCATCGACTGGCTGTGGATCGGTTTGCTCGGAGTGTTCTGCACCGGCGTCGCTCACAGCTTGTTCGTCGCCAGCCTGGCGGTGATCAAGGCGCGCACCGCCGCCGTGGTGTTTGCCCTGGAGCCGGTTTACGGGATCACCATGGCCTGGCTGTTATTCGATGAAAACCCGACGTTGCGCATGCTGATCGGCGGCGCCTTGATCATCGTCGCGATTGTCGTCTCCAGCAGATTGTCTGGCGGTTCAAGCAAAAAGACTGTAGCCGCCGAGGCCGCATCTCACTGAGTGCGGTCGTTGTGGCCGAGGTCGCGGTCAGGGTCGATCTGATCGCGAACCCGCTGTTTGAGTACCTTGGCGTCGGGGAATCCGCCGTCAGCCTTGCGCTCCCAGAGCTGCACATCGTCACAAAAAATATGGAACACCCCACCGGTGCCGGGCACCAGCGACACTTTGCCCAGGTCGTCGCCGAAGGTGCTGAGCAGCTCCTGGGCCAGCCAGGCCGCACGCAACAGCCATTGGCATTGCGTGCAATAGGTGATGATGATTTCCGGTTTATGCGTGGTCATGATGGGCAAGACTCCTGAGCCAGAGGGCGCCGCTATAGTAGAGGCTCAGCGGATTCCGGCCAACAGGCTCCGGGCGGTCTGCTTGAGCGGCTCATCACCTTCCTTGAGCAACTCGTTGAGCAGTTCGATGGCGCTGTCCATATCCCCGTCATCGATGCAGGTCTGGGCTTGTTCCAGTTTGTCGGCGCTGGTCGGATCGGCTGGTTGCGGATTTAACGGCTCAAGTTCCAGTGATGGACCATCGCTGAATGCTTCGAGAAAGTTGTCGTCCAGTGCCTGTGAGTCCGGTTCGGCGACCCACTCAAGCTCTGGCTCATCCAGCGTCGGCTCTTCAGGCATCTCGAACACATCGGGCAACACGTGCAGGTTCGAAGCGAATGCAGGTTCTGTTGCGGGTAACGGTTCATTCGAAGGTTTGGCGGTGGATGCGTTGTCGAAAGGGCTGATCAGATCCCAGCTGGAATCCATGGACAGGTCATCCAGGTTCAACTGGAACTCGTCGGCAGCTGCGGCTGGTACGGCAGCGATGACTGTCGCGCTGGCCACCGGTGGCACATTGCCGAGCTTCGGGGAGCGGGCGCGGATGGCCTGAAGCTTGTCTTCGTCGAACCCGCCGTCACGCAGGTTTTTTTCCTGTGCGTCGTAAGCCGGTACGTCGCCTTGTTTGCCGAGGACTTCCAGCAGTTGCACGCCCAGCTCTTCGCGCTGTGGTTCCTTGACCAATGCTTCTCGCAACAAACCAACCGCTTCGGAAAAACGGCCATAGGCCAGGTAGATACCGACGCCTTCCAGTACATCGCCGGTTGACGTTTCTTCACGCTGGTCGGGAGCGAGTTTGATTATAGGCTGTTGCACCGACGGTTGCGCCGGACGTTCTAGTACCGGCTCATGTGGCGCTGGTGAAACGGGCGATGAATCGGGCAACGCCTGAAGCTGCTGGCGCCGACGTCGAACAAACAGCCCAAACAACACCAACGCAATCAGCGCCAGCAAGCCGATGATCAGCGGCCAGTGGCTAGCCTCGGGTTCTTCAACGACGACGGGGGCAGACGCCACCGCTGCCGGCGTCACTGGCGGCGTCTGGTTGACCTCCGCCAGCCGGGTTTGCAGTTCGGTGACCTGTTTTTTCTGGCCTGCGATCTGCTCGTCCTGAGCCTGAAGCTTTGCATTGAGCTCATCGACGGTTTTTTGCAGCTGCTGGTTTTGCAGCACGCTGGCGGCCAGTTGTTCGGCAACCGGATCGGGCACAGGTGCGGCAGGTTGAACGGCGGCAGGTGCTGGCGCCGACTTCTTCGCCGCGGGTGCCGCCGCAGTGGCCGGTTTGACGCTCGGGAATGGAGAGTTTTGTGGGCTGGCGACGGGTTCGTCGTCGGCCGGCACGATCCCCGGTGAACCCGGCGGATCGATCAGCACCGTGTACTCGCGCAGCAAACGGCCGTTGGGCTGATTGAGCTGCACCATGAAATTCAGGAAAGGCTCATTGACCGGTTTGTTAGAGGTCACCCGAATCAGGCTGCGGTTGCCCCGCAGGATCGGCGTGAACTTCAGGTCGTTGAGGAAGAACACCCGATCGACGCCGGCACGAGTGAATTCCTCTGCTGTCGCCAGGCTAACCGAGAGCTCGCCCTCCTCCAACCCACCCACATCCACCAGGGCGATGTCAGCACGCAACGGCTGATTCAACGCGGAATGAAGAGTGATGTCGCCCAATCCCAGCGCAGGGGCCAATGCCGAGTATGTGACAGCACCACCGACCAGAAGCAGCCTGGCGCAACACCGCAAAACAACGTGCCAACTCTCGAGCATGAGCATCCCTTAGATAACCAGAACCAACCTGTACGCGTTCGCACATCCGGTACGAACACGATATTGCCTAGTAGTTCTTTATAGTCTGCCCAACGGGGTATCTCAAAAAGCTGACACGCGGTTATGCCTCAAGATTTTTCCAGGTTGGCCAGAATGTGCCCGTGGACCCGCATGCACACCTTCAAGTCCGCCTCGTCGACGCCGTCGAACAGTTCACGGCGCAGTTGCGTGGCAATGGTTTCAATTTGTTCGATCAGAGGACGGGCCGGGGCACAGAGGACGATTTTTTTCGCCCGGCGGTCTTCCAGTACCGATTGACGCTGGACCAGGCCCTGGGTTTCCAGGCTGTCGAGCAAGCGCGCCAGGGTCGGGCCTTCGACGCCGACGCTTTGCGCCAGTTCACGCTGGGTCGGTGCTTCTTCGAAGCGCGCCAAGTGCAGCAGCACCAGCCAGCGCGCCTGAGACAGACCCAGACCCGCCAGGCGACGATCCAGTTCGGCACGCCAGCCGCGGGACATCTGGGCCAGTTGCATGCCAAAGCGGTGTTGATCGGTTAACGGCATAAAACACTCATGATTAGACTGAAATAGAGAAAAACTAATTATTAGTCAGCTAAGCATGACCGTTGGCTTGAGGCAAGGTCTGGTCTGTAGTGAATCGTTACATCACTGTAACAGGTCATTTAAACCTCAAATTCGGACTGCAGTGCCGCCCGAACGCAGTACAAGACGCCTTCCGGCACTCGCCCGGCGAACAGTGCGGCAATCTCCGACACTGGCGGCAACTCGCCCTCGCCATCGAGGAAGGCATCCTGAACTTCGCCCATCAACTCTTCGGGCAGGTCCAGCGCTTGCTCCAGCGACAACTGCTGCTTGCCGATGGCCTCGGCGAGCATGGTGTAGACATTCTTTTCCGAGCATTGCAGCTGACCGGCGATCTGCAGCGGCGTCATGCCGGCGCGAGCGAGGGTGATCAACTCGTGGCGCACGTCGGCGACGACTTTCGGTGCCTCGACCTGACCGCCCAGCACTTCGAGGAAGGCCTCGCCGTAACGTTCGAGCTTGCGCGCGCCGACGCCGCTGACCGTGGCCATTTCCGCCAGCGAGGTTGGCTGGCTGCGGAGCATTTCCAACAGTGTCGAGTCGGGGAATATGACATACGGCGGCACGCCGTGTTCCTCGGCGAGCTTGCGACGCAAGGCGCGCAAGGCTTCCCACTGTTCGCGTTCTTCGCCGCGAACCAGTTGGCTCGCCTGGCTCTTGCTGCTTTTGGCGGTGGTCTGCGGCTTGAGGTCGCGGCGCAGTTCCAGGGTCACTTCGCCCTTGAGCAGCGGTCGGCACGTGTCGCTCAGGCGCAGGCCGCCGTAGCCTTCGAGGTCAATGTCGGCCAGACCACGGGCCACCAGCTGGCGGAACAGCGAGCGCCATTCACTCTCGCCCATGGCCTTGCCGACGCCGTACACCGACAGGTGTTGATGGCCGAAGCTGCGGACCTTTTCGTTGTCCTTGCCCAGCAGCACGTCCACCAGATGCCCGACGCCGTAGCGCTGGCCGGTGCGGTAGATTGCCGAGAGCGCCTGACGGGCCGGCTCGGTGGCGTCCCAGGTCTGCACGCCATCGACACAGTTGTCGCAATGGCCGCACGGCTCGGGCATGTCTTCGTCGAAGTAGGCCAGCAACGTTTGCCGACGGCAGCGGGTTTCTTCGCAGAGCGAGAGCATGGCGTCGAGCTTGTGCTGCTCCAGACGCTTGTGGCGCTCATCGCCCTCGGAGTTTTGCAGCATCTGCTTGAGCATCACCACGTCTTGCAGGCCGTAAGCCATCCAGGCATCCGCCGGCAGCCCATCACGACCGCCGCGACCGGTTTCCTGGTAGTACGCCTCAAGGGATTTCGGCAAATCGAGGTGAGCGACAAAGCGCACGTTGGGCTTGTCGATGCCCATGCCGAACGCCACGGTGGCGACCATGATCAGGCCTTCTTCGTTGAGGAAGCGCTTCTGGTGATGGGCCCGGGTGTCATTGGGCAGACCGGCGTGGTACGGCAGCGCCGGGAAGCCTTGTTCGCTGAGGAATACCGCGACTTCGTCGACTTTCTTGCGCGACAGGCAATAGACGATGCCGGCATCACTGCGGCGCTCGGCAAGGAACGCCAGCAACTGCTTGCGCGGCTGCTCCTTGGGCACGATGCGATAGAAAATGTTCGGGCGGTCGAAGCTCGACAGGAAGCGCTCGGCATCCTGCAGATGCAGACGATCGACGATTTCTTCGCGGGTACGCTTGTCGGCCGTGGCCGTCAGGGCAATGCGCGGGACGTTGGGGAACAGTTCCGCCAACTGGCCCAGTTGCAGGTATTCGCGACGGAAGTCATGGCCCCACTGGGACACGCAGTGCGCTTCGTCGATGGCGAACAGGGCGATTTCAAGACTTTGCAGGAAGGCCAACATGCGGGGCTGGACCAGACGCTCGGGCGCCAGATACAGCATTTTCACTTCACCGCGCTTGATTCGCGCAGCAAGATCACGCTGCTGTTCGGCGCTCAGCGTGGAGTTCAATGCGGCGGCAGCGACGCCGAGCTCTTCGAGGGTCGCGACCTGATCGTCCATCAGTGCGATCAGCGGCGACACCACCACGGCCAGGCCTTCGCGCAGCAGCGCCGGCACCTGGAAACAGAGGGATTTGCCGCCACCGGTAGGCATCAGCACCAGGGCGTCGCCGCCACTGGCCACGCGCTCAATGATTGCACCCTGGCGGCCACGGAAACTGTCGTAGCCGAAGATGTCCTTGAGGACGCGTTGAGCCTGTTCGAGCATAAAAACTCCAAATATCACAAAAACATCCCTGCAAGGCTGGTTCAGAACCACGCAGGCTGCACTGACAAATCGTAAGTGCGCATTGCATGACGCTTCACATCACAGCCGCGACGCCAGCAGGGCATCACAAAACGCGCGAGTATACCCGACGCCTGCCCGGCAAAGGGTGCCGCTGAGAAGACACGCAAGGACAAACACCGCGCAACCTGTGGGAGCGGGCTTGCTCGCGAAGGCGGAGTATCAGTCGACATTAATGCTGCCTGACACGACGCCTTCGCGAGCAAGCCCGCTACCACAGCGATTGTGGTGTTCCGGGGTGCAAATATCCCGCGCGGCTGGCCTGAGCGCTCAAGAAGGCCTAGAATTCCCGCATCTGTTAATTCCCCAAGGTAGCCCTTTAATGTCCTTCGCTGAGCAACTAACCCGTTTGCAAGTCTTCCTCGACGCCGACGAACTGCATGACGAGGCGCTGGACTACGTGGCCGCCCACGGCTACCTCACTGCGCTTTCGATCTGTTCCGAAGAGGTTCCGGATCGTGAATGGATCGACGCCCTCTTCGCCGAAGAGCCGCATTACGCCGACGACACCGAGCGTGAAGCGATCGAATCCACCCTGCTGGCCCTCAAGGCTCACATCGCCCGCCAACTGGCTTCCGATGAAGAGTTCGAGCTGCCATGCGACCTGGACCTGGGCGAAGAGCCGGACGATTCCGACCTGCGCGGCTGGTGCATCGGTTTCATGGAAGGCGTGTTCCTGCGCGAAGCGGCCTGGTTCGAAACCGCCGAAGACGAAGTCAGCGAAATGCTGCTGCCGATCATGGTCGGTTCGGGTCTGTTCGACGAACAGCCTGAGTTCGAAGACATCGCCAAAGACGCCAACCTGATGGACGACATGATCGTGCAGATCCCGGAAGCCCTGACCGCGCTGTACCTGCTGTGCCAGGCGCCAGACGAAAAACCGGCGATCCTCAAGCCACGTCACCACTAAGGTTTTGCCTATGGACAACCCCATAGGCAACCGCTCCCTGATGTTGCGCTACGTGCTGCTGGCCATCGGCTGGCTGAGCGTAGCGCTGGGGGTGATCGGTATTTTCCTGCCGGTATTGCCCACCACGCCTTTCCTGCTGTTGGCGGCTGCGTGCTTCGCCCGCAGTTCGCCACGGTTTTATCAGTGGCTGGTGGGGCATCCACGGCTCGGCCCGTGGATTCGCGACTACCTCGACGGCAACGGCATCCCGCTCAAGGGCAAGGTCTACGCCATCGGCCTGATGTGGGTGAGCATCCTCTTCTCCTGCTACCTGGTGCCCCTGCCGTGGGCGCGCGGGTTCATGCTGACCAGCGCGGTGCTGGTGACGATCTACATCCTCAAACAGAAAACCCTGAAAAAGCCCTGACTGAAGCCCTGAGCTGTAAGGGCTCTTGTGGCGAGGGGACTTGTCCCCGTTGGGTCGCGAAGCGACCCCAAACCCTGCAACCCATTTCCTTCTGACACACCGCATTGCCTGGTTTGACGACTGCTGCGCAGCCGAACGGGGACAAGTCCCCTCGCACAAAAGCAATCTGCCACCCCCTCACCACCCGACAATTTGTCCTGCCTCGCTGAAAACTCCGCCTAGACTTCAGTCATCTGCACCCGAGCAGCCAGACATGTCCCGTCGCCGGCGTAGTCCAGGATGGCAAACGCTCCGACTTCGGCTCGGCGGATGGCTGCTGCTGACGAGTTTTTTACTGACGGGGCTGGGCAGTGTCTGGGCCAACTGGGACTTTACCCAGATCCTGCAAATCGCCGAAAAGCGCTACGGCCCGCTCGGCTCCGCCCAAGGAAGAATCGAGGCTTGGAGTCAAATGCTCAAAAGCGAACTCAACCAACCCGAGCGCGAGCAACTGGACGCGGTCAATCGCTTCTTCAATCAACAGCTGAGTTTCCAGGACGACACGCGCATCTGGCGTCAGACCGATTACTGGGCGACGCCGGAAGAATCCTTGATCAAGGGCGCCGCCGATTGCGAAGACTACGCCCTGGCGAAATATTTCAGCCTGCGCCAACTCGGGATTCCCAGCGAGAAACTGCGCATCACCTACGTCAAGGCACTGTCCCAAAACCAGGCGCACATGGTGCTGACCTTCTACAGCAGCCCCACGGCCGAGCCGCTGGTGCTCGACAACCTGATCGGCGAGATCCGCCCCGCCTCCCAACGCAAAGACCTGCTGCCGGTGTACGCCTTCAACGCCGAAGGCCTGTACCTGCCAGGAGCCAATGGCGGCAAACGCAGCAGCGACTCGAAGAAATTGTCCCGCTGGCAGGACGTGTTGAAGAAGATGCAAGCCGAAGGTTTCGCCGTGGGCGAAGGCTAGTCGCCGTCGCAAGGAGCGTTTTATGTCACTGCGCAAACAGTTGTTTCTCGCCATTTGCCTGTTCTTGCTGGTGGCCTTCAGCGGCAGTTTTTTTGTCAGCCTGGAAAGCTCTCGTGAACAGATGCTCGGCCAGTTGCACTCTCACGCTCAGGACGCCGCCACCGCGCTGGGCTTGTCGCTGACAGCGCAGATCGACGACCCGGCAATGACCGAATTGATGGTCAGCTCGATTTTCGACAGCGGCTATTTCCGCAGCATCCGTGTCGTCACTATCGTTGACGGAAAGGTGTTGGTGGAGCGTATCGCACCGGCAAAGATCGAAGGCGTGCCCGGCTGGTTTGTGGGTCTGGTCAACCTGCGCCCGGAAGGCGGCGATGCGCTGATCACGCGCGGCTGGGAACAGGTGGCGAGGGTCGAAGTGCTGAGCAATCCGCAGTTCGCCCTGGCCAAACTCTGGGACAGCACCCTTGGCAGCCTGATCTGGCTGTTGATCTGCGGACTGCTCAGCGCCGTGTTCGGTGGTTGGTTGCTGCGTCGGCAATTGCGCCCGCTCGACAAGATGGTCAAACAGGCGCAAGCCATCAGCAAACGCGAGTTCGTAAGCCTGCCGAAACTGCCGCGCACACCCGAGTTGAAACGCGTGGTGCTGGCCATGAATCAGATGGTCGAAAAGCTCAAGGCGCTGTTCGCCGAAGAGGCCACGCGCAGCGAAAAACTGCGCGCCGAGTCCTATCAGGACGGCCTCACGGGCCTGGCCAATCGACGCTTGCTGGACGAACAACTGGCCGATCATTTGCTGGTTGGCGAACAAAGCAGCGACGGCCATTTACTGATGCTGCGGATCAACGATCTGATCGGCCTCAATCAACGGCTGGGCGGATTGCGCACCGATGGGCTGATCAGCGCCGTCGGCGAATTGCTCAAGCGCCTGACTCAACTGCCGGAACGCCGCACCTGGCTGGCGGCGCGCAACCGTGGCGGCGAATTCAGCCTGCTGACACCAGGCCTGGACAGCACCGGTGCCGCCCGCCTCGCCTCGGAAATCAGCGCCACCCTGGAAAACCTGCGCCTGACGGGCGCCAGCGATTGCATGCCCGTGGCGCACTTGGGCGTGGTTGCCTATCAGCCCGGCGAACCGGCCAGCGACGTCCTGCTGCGCCTCGATCAAGCACTCGCCCAGGCGCAGCAACATCCCGAACGGCCATGGGTGCATCTGGCCCGTTCCGATACCACAACGAACCACACCCAACACGACTGGCGCACCTGGATCGACGACGCCCTCACCGAGGGCAAAATGCAGCTGTATTTCCAACCTGTCGTGCAATGCGCCGACACCAGCCGGGTGCTGCACCACAAAGTCCTCGCGCGCCTGATCGACCCGCAGGGCGAGGCGATTGCTGCCGGGCACTTCCTGCCGTGGATCGAGCGTCTCGGCTGGTCGGCACGGTTCGATCTGGCGATGCTCGAAGCTACCCTCGACTACCTCATCGTCAATCGTTGGCCGCTTGCATTGAGCCTGTCCGGCAGCAGCTTGCGCGACCCGGCGCAACTGCGGCAAATCATCGACATGCTCGAATCACTGCCCGAGCTGGCCCATCTGCTGATCCTGGAAATCGACGAACGCCAACTACCGCCCCCCGACGAATTACAACGCCTGAGCCACAGCCTGCTCGACACCGGATACCGCATCGGCTTGCAGCACTTTGGCGGCAGCTTCAGCCAGATCGGCAACCTGACGCAGCTGGGGTTGGCGTACTTGAAAATCGATGGGGCGTACATCCGCCACATTGATGAGCAGAGTGACAAGCGGCTGTTTATTGATGCGATTTACAGGGCGACCAACAGCATTGATTTGCTGTTGATAGCGGAGATGGTCGAGACCAAAGGGGAATTGGAGGTGATTCGGGAGTTGGGGTTGTTTGGGGTGATGGGAAGGCTGATTGGACCGCCGGAGCCTATGTAAAGGGGGCTACCGTTCGTCTTAAACCGGGGCTCACCTGTCAGATCTAACAGTAGGCAAACACTCACGCCGATTATCTAATCCATCCGTATCGGTGCCGCCCATTCGGGAAGCCGGGCGCCTCTATGGAAGGTACGCATTCATGAACAGCCCCATGACAAACGCTGACTCCACGTCCAACGGACAACTCGTGTTCCCGCCCGAACCCGGCATCGGCGTGCTGGCGGTCGCACCGCCCTACCCGCCTGGTTACAAACCACAGAGCGACGGTGCTTTGGGGGTAAACATCAACATGGTGCACGGTGATCGTGACGGATTGCTGGTCTACATCCTGGCCTACCTGAACATGGCCGTCGGCGATTACATCAGGGTGTACATCGAAACAAAAAACGCTTCCGTCGCTGAATTTTCCGTCACCGATGCCCACTTCGATACCGAAGGCAACGCGAAAAACATTCCTTTCAATATTTCCGCCAAAGACATGGAAGCCAGGTTTCCGCCTCTCCAGGCCAACAACCTGCCCCTCTGGCACGAGGTTACGCGCGTGAGCGGAAACGGCACCGAGGGATCGCCACCCGTTGAGCTGCTTTACATGTACCCGGAGCCGGGTGAGCTGGACACAGACGGCGGAAAACCCTTCAACCAGGGCCTCAAGCTGCCCGTCGCTTCGGAATCCGTCATTGATAAGACCGTGATCGATGAAGGCATGTTCGTAACCGTGCTGGCGTATAACAACCAACAAATAAGTGATGTGGTTGTACTTGCTTTTGGATCGTTGCTTCTTGAGTCCACCGTCACTGTGTTAGGTGACGTGGTTTTTGAACTGACACCTGAAATGCTCGCCAGTTTGCCGCCTGGCAACACGGTGATTGTGCGCTGGGAAGTATTCGATGTTGTGGAAAATTCGAGCGGTTGGTCGGACTCGCTGATCCTCGTATTCAAGCCAGGGATGGTGCTGCTGACCGCACCGATTTTTGAACAGGCCGATCTCGACGATGTGGTGCATCACGATTGGCTCGTGGGCGGTCCCTTGCAGATACTGGTCACCGGTGTCTTTGCAAAAGATGATCTGCTTGAGCTGACATTTGAAGGGATCACTAAAGGTGGCGACCTGGCCACCCACACCTTCAGTGTGACGCTGACTGCCGCGACCAGATCCGTGGACTTTAAGGTTCCCAACGAATGGGTTCGCAACCTGATCCGAGGCTCGGCGCAGGCGTTCTATCAAGTGGTCAGAGCAGGAAAGACTCAGTTGTCGAAACACGCCGGTGTCACCATCACCGGGACGTCCCCGCCATTGGGCTTGCCCATGGTCGAACCGCTGGAGAATAACGATACCGTGCCAGTGGATACGGCCTTGGCGAAGGTGGAGTTCGCCAAATACTGGCCCATGAAAGCAGGCGCGAAGGCAGAACTACGTTGGCAAACCATTGACTCGGACGGTATTGCGATCCTGTTTATTTTCCGACTGATCGTCACCGACCCGACGCTGCCGCTCATCTTCCAGCTGCCGGCCAAATACATCGCCCCTTACGCCGGCGCCCCACTGACACTGCAATGCACAATCACCAACCCGGGTGAAGTCGAGGTGACTTCCGATCTGCTGGGTTTAAAGATTGGGGATGAGAAAGACATCGTCCTTGCGCCGCCGTTTCTGGTAGGAGCTCCCCAGCCGATTCACCCCTTGGACGGGGAGCGGACGATACGGGCCGAATTCCTCGCAGCGATCAAGGAAGACCGGGCGAGACTGATACACAACAAGGCGCCAACCGACTCGCCACTGTTCTCGCTTATTCCTTTGAACGAAAACAATCGCGCCAACTGGGTGCTCGACTCTCAGTTTCTTGTCGCCAACCAGGGAACGACAATTCGACTGCGCTGGAACTTGAGGCGCAATGGGAAAAAAGCTGCTTCATCCCCGGCTGTGGAAATTGTGATCGCCCCGATCGCCCCCGAAGACAGTCGGCTTCCTACGCCCCGGATCAGCGGAGTATCCGGGATTGTGGAAGTAAAAAAACTGACGGCTGCCAATGAACTGGTAGTGGATGGGTGGCTGGGGCAACGTTCAGGACAACCTCAATACCTGATGTTTGAAGGAACCAACACCCAAGGTGAAGTGGTTCGTCATGAACTCCTTAAAGGCGAAATGACGGGTACCGAGAGGGGCCTGAGACTGGCATTGCCACTAGCCTGGCTCAGCAATCTGAAAGATGAAACGACCTTACACATCTTCTTCCGGGTGAATGTGAACCGAGAGCCTGACAAGGAAACGGCCGTAGCATTTCCCGGGCAAGCGTATATCGTCGATTCGCTGATTGAACTACAGCCGCATATCGATGCACTGAAAGACCCGCAGGGTCGTGATATTCCACAAGGCGAAACTACGATTGCCAGCACTATCACCGTACACGGGCATGCAAGCATCCAGGAGCAAGTCGAGATTCTGGTGAATGGCGTGGTGGAGGTGACGGTAACGACAGACGCTAACGGCGATTTTTCGGAGCCCGTGAAGGTTGCCAAGTATGACGCGCTGAACACAATCCGGTTACGAGCGAAGTACGGCGATAACCTGACATCGCCCGTACGATCTTTCACTCTGCGCCGGCCATTGCAAGTCAGCCAAGACACTATGAATCTGCACGGACTCAGGATTGAAATAGGGTGGCCGAGAACGGGGCTTGATTTTGTAGGCAATACCCAAAATCGCCCCGCCTCTTACGGTGTCGCCCCTATTCATTACTCATCCAGCAATCCGGCCGTGGTTTCGGTCGATGGGAATGGCAAGGTTACTGGTCTTCGTAACGGCAGCGCGTACATCCACGTTCAGGATCGATTCAGCACCCTTACATACTACGTGGATGTGAAGAACGTCTTTGTTGCGGCATCAGCTGGAGTGCCAATGACCTTGGCAAATGCGGTGACCTGGATGACCTCCGTTCCAGGCTCCATGCCTCTATCCGATCACTGGGCGGGCATGGAGCGTGTCTATGGATCACACCGCACCTGGGTGCTGGGCGGATCGATAAACTGGATGCTCGACTCCAGAGGGTGTCCTGCGGGTTACTCAAAAATCTATGACCATGGCCATGGCAATGGCCCAGGCATAGTTTGCGGCTATGCAGCCCCACATGTGCAATGGAACCCGTGGTGCGCCAGACCTTATTGAGAGAAAAACGAGGAAAAGGGAAATTTGTTTATCTGCCCTTGCCTAAGTGTTCTGTAGGGTCTCTTCGCGAGCCTGCTCGCGAAAACGATCTCACCAGCAACAAAAAAAACCGCCATTCCTTCAACAGGGATGACAGGTTTTGTCGTTTCAGCTCACGCATGCCGTTGATCATGGTCTCCGTATCGTGGCCCCCACAACCACCCGCCCGTAACGGTTGATCAGCCAGCCGATGCCGATGTGATTGATATGACCGTTCGTCTGGAAGACACGCCAACCTGTCAGATCTGACAGTAGCCAGTCTTCCCAGCCTGGTGTGTGATCAACCTCGTCCCGAGAGAACTCAGGGCTTGTCACCTCCCAGGAGAAAATGATGGATATCCAGTCCGCCGCGTTGATTGAACTGTTTGTGCTCTACCCCTTGAGCATCCTGGGCTGGGTCACCCCGGTAAAACCGGACGGCATCGCCCACGGCGGTATTCCCAAAGCCATTTACGACGGCCAGCCCTCAGGCCTTGAATGCCTGGTCGATCCCTGGACCGAGCTGCAGCTGCTCTCCTGGATCATGGCGGTCGATGATCGCGTGGATTTGTATTGCAACGGCAATCTCGTCCCGGGAGCAGGCAAAACCGTCAAACCGGGGGAGGAAACGCTGCGCCAGCGCCTGTACTTGCCACACGGCAATTTGATGCAAGGCGTCAACCGTCTGCATTACGAGGTTACCCGTGTCGGGGGTAACTCCGAACCCTCTCGGGATCTGCTGGTGCTCTACCACCTGCGGCTCGCGGACACCCTGGATCTGGTTATCCCACCCGATGTGTCCAAGGACGGCGTCAGCGCCGCACGGGCGGCGCAAGGGGTGGAGTTCAGGTTCACCTATGCCAACCGGCGCCCCTACGATCGCATCGAATTTTGGTTGGGCGACACCCAGGTCAGGTTCGACGTCCCCGACGGCACGGGGCCAATAACCCTCACACTGTTCACCGAGACATTCCAGAAAGCGGGCGACAATCCGAGTGCAGTGGCTGAGTTTTTTCTCATCGACCAGTTGAACAACCGGGTCAAATCCCCGGAGAAGCGGCTGGACATTCATCTCGACCGACTTGACCTGCCAGCCCCTACCGTCAAGGGTATGACCGGCAACAACTTCAGCCCGACCCAGCCGGAAGTCCGGGTGCTGGTGCCGCAGGGCTTGCTGCTGCCCACCGACAAGCTGAGCGTGATCTGGCAAGGCGCGGCCGGCACACCGGCGGCGGGCTCCTACACCAGCCCACAGCGACTGGTCAGTGCCAGTCTGGAGATTGCCGTGCCGCGCTCGGTGCTGGCCTACAGCCTGGGCAAACAGGTGACTGTCATCTACGTCGTCGAACGCAACGACAAGACCACTACTTCATTGCCTTTGCTGCTGAGCATCCTGACGCTGCCGGTGTCGGCGCTGATTACGCCGAAGATCGTCGAGGCCGACGCCAACAACTTTCTGGACGTAATGGCACTGGGCAGCAAAAACGCGACCATTCACGCTCTGCTCCACACGCTGATCGAAGCCGGCCAGCCGTGCTGGCTAAGTCTGGAAGGCAAGAAGGCGGACGGCACGGCGCACAATCTGCCGCTGTGGAACGGCCTCCCGGAGCAGGTCAATGAGACTTGGATCAGTCAGGGATTCTGGCCCGTCGCGCTGGTCAGCAGCTACCTCACGCAACTCGGACACGGCACCACGCTGACCATCAAGTTCAAGGTATCGCTGGAAAAGAGCAACGACCCGGCCACGGCCACGGTGTTTCTGGATCGCCTGTACACAATCAGAGCACTGCCTGCGTTTGCGGGAACCGAAAACTTTGAAGGCGCGCCCTTAATCTACTTGGCACCTGGCGCCAGCATTTCACTTGCCAGCAAAATTACCCTTAAATCATTGTACGGCACTGTTTATTTAACATCCTCTCACATCCCTGCATACACACACTTACATGGCAGCGTAGCCCTGGGCATGTTAGGAAGTGTTAGTTTTACTTTACCCGGAGTAGTTTCATTTGTGAGCTTCATGATTGACTCACATCAAAAGCATGAAGATAACGCGGTAATTTACCGATCAGAAACAGGTGAAATCGTGGGTTATCAAGCACTGCCTTACACCGCACTCTACCAATTTGCATTCATTACCTTCGAGGCCCCAGCCGGCAAAAAAATAAAGTCATTTGAAGTCAGTACTACAAACGACATATTCCTCGGCGTCATATCTGTGAGGTAACCATCATCACGGCGGGACCCATCGGTCGACGCAAACAAACCAGTCACTGGATGAGCAATTAAACGACGGTGTTTAATTTACATCTCCAGACACTCACGCAGGCTACACATCCTTGCGTCGTTGCCTACGACTGCGCCAGAATCCGCCGGCTTGTGCGCCTAAGGGTCGGGCTCTATTGTTTCCCGGTCGCTGACGAATCAGCGATCGGGTTTAGCGACCCGAACCTTTGTAGGCGCAACAGCGCTCCAAACTCTCTTGCAGATTGTTCATGTCTGCGATTGATGTCATGGCGGCTGTGCGCGGGAGATCTTCGGGTCTGCCGGGCGCCTACACCCGGTTCGCTAACCTGCGTGCAGCCACCACCCTTACTTGTTTAGCGACAGGTCTTGGTGGTTCCATTTCTTGTAGGAGTTTCACCATGTTCAAAATTACCCCCAACCCACCCGAAACCGACGACGTTTCCCCCTACGAATCCACCAATTCCAAAAAACTCAACGAAGCCGCCGACCGCGCCCTCGACTACTACCTCAAACCGGTCATCCCCGCAGACACTCCGCGTAAACCGAGCACCATCTACTCCATCGCTCCCGAGACCAATGACGAAACCTTGCCGGTCAATGCCTGTGAAACCCTGGCGTCGGCGAGTGTGATGCTGAGTAATTTTGCAGGGTTGATGGAGGGGTCGCATCGCAACACAGTGCTGGGGATTCAGCAGGTGGTGATGCTGGGGGAGTTGGCAGTTAATCGGATGCTGGATAATTTCGTTCCGCAGGGTTAGCGAAGAACCAGCGGCGAAAACTTTCCTGTACCTAGGGGCTTTCCTGTGGCGAGGAGGCTTGCCCCCGTTGGGTTGCGAAGCAGCCCCAAAACCATTCACTGCGGCTTCTGCAATTAGACCGCATGTGCTTCGCCGCCGAACGGCGGCAAGCCCCTCGCCACAGTGGTGTTTCAGGCTGCGAGTTTTGTGGGGGGCATCGAGCCTCTTCGCGGGCAAGCCCGCTCCCACAGTGATCAGGGTTTTTCGCCAGTTTTGTGTTCACTGGAGATCAAAATGTGTGAGCCTGCTCGCGATGACGATTCCATAGACAACAAAAAACCCGCCATTCCTTACACAGAAATGGCGGGTTTTTTCGTTTCAGATCTCAGCCTTCAGATCACACGGTATCCACCTTCAACGAATGGTCATTCAACATGCCGTTGATGATGGTCGCGGTGTCATGCCCGCCCGCGACCAAACCGCCCGCTCCCGGCGTAACGCCGTAGTGAGGAAAGGGGACGTATTCATTACCACCATAGATGCGATCTACAGGGCAACCAACAGCATTGATTTGCCATTGATTGCGGAAATGGTCGAGACCAAAGGGGAACTGGAGGTGATTCGGGAGCTGGGATTATTTGGGGTGATGGGGCGGTTGATCGGGCCACCGAAGCCGATGTGAGGGGTATGACCGCTCGTCTCAAACCTGCCAGCACCTGTCAGATCTGACAGTAGGCAAACATCCACGACGACGATCTAATCCCTCCATATCGGTGCCGCCCAATCGGGAAACCGGGCGCCTCTCTGGAAGGTACGCAATCATGAACAGCCCCATGACAAACGCTGGCTCCACGTCCAACGGACAAGTCCGTGTCTTCCCGCCCGAACCCGGCATCGGCGTGCTGGCGGTCGCACCGCCCTACCCGCCTGGTTACAAACCACAGAGCGACGGTGCTTTGGGGGTCAACATCAACATGGTGCACGGTGATCGTGACGGATTGCTGGTCTACATCCTGGCCTACCTGAACATGGCCGTCGGCGATTACATCAGGGTGTACATCGAAACAAAAAACGCTTCCGTCGCTGAATTTTCCGTCACCGATGCCCACTTCGATACCGAAGGCAACGCGAAAAACATTCCTTTCAATATTTCCGCCAAAGACATGGAAGCCAGGTTTCCGCCTCTCCAGGCCAACAACCTGCCCCTCTGGCACGAGGTTACGCGCGTGAGCGGAAACGGCACCGAAGACTCGCCACCCGTTGAGCTGTTTTACAAGTACCCGCCGCCGGGCGAAGCGGACACGGACGGGGGCAAGCCGTTCAACCAGGGCCTGAAGTTGCCCGTCGCCTCGCAAAGCATCATCGATCAGACCGTGATCGACGAAGGCATGTTCGTGACCGTGTTGGCGTACTTCAACCAGTCCATTGGTGACTTGGTGGTGCTTGCCTTTGGACCTCTGCTCCTGGAAATCACCGTCACCGCGTTGGGTGACATTGTCTTTGAACTGACACCGCAAATGCTCGCCAGCCTGGCGCCCACCAACAGTCTGGTAGTGCGCTGGGAAGTGTTTGATGTGGTGGAAAACAGCAGCCGCTGGTCAGATGTGCTCATTCTCACGACCAAACCCGGCACGGTGTTGCTGATCGCGCCGATTTTTAAACAGGCCGATCCGGACAATGTGGTGAATCACGATGAGCTCGCGGGCGGTGCCATGGTGATACAGGTTACCGGTGTATTTGCAAAAGATGATCTGATCGAGCTGACCCTGGAAGGGCTCACCAGAGGTGGCGACACAGCTACCCACACCTTCAGCGAAACACTGAATGCCGCGACCAGATCACTGGACTTCTTGGCACTCAACGAGTGGGTCCGCAACCTGATCGGAGGTTCGGCGCGAGCGTCCTACGAACTGACCAGAGCGGGCAAGACCCGGTTCTCGAAACCCGCCGATGTCACTGTCAGCGGCTCATCCCTGCCCTTTGGCTTGCCGATTGTCGATCCGCTGGTAGACAACACGCTACCGGTCGAAACCGCCACGGCCACGGTGCAGGTCGCCAAATACTGGCCATTGAAAATAGGTGCGATTGTCAAACTCAACTGGCAAATCACTGATCAGGACGGGATTAAAACCCTGTTCATTTTTCAATTGATCGTCACCGACCCGACACAGCCCGTCATCTTCCAGGTGCCCGCCAAATACATCGCCCCCTACGCCAACACCCCGTTGACCGTGCAATGCACGGTGACTAATCCGGGAGAGGTGGAGGTGTTTTCCAATTTGCTGCAATTGATGTTTGGCGAGGAAGTGATCGGTGAATTGCTGCCGCCCTTTGTGGTGCCTCCAGCGACCCACGACATTGATGTGTTGGACTCTCTCGACGGAATCACCGTCAGGGTGGAATACCTGTCCGCGAAGACCAATGATAAGGCGCTGTTTATAGACGCAAATCCAATGCCGGACGAAAAGCCGTTTCCCGTGCAGATGATCAATCAAAACAAGCGGGCCAATCTCAAATTGAGTTTTGCGTATCTGTTGGCCCAAATGGGTAGCGAAACCATCTTGTATTGGCAATTGATTCGTGACGGGAAGTCCGTGGGGGAATCGCTGCCGTTGACGCTGAATATTCGCCAGATCGTCGACGGTGATGTTCGATTGGGAGCCCCCATCATCGATCAAGCTGACAGTGCCGGGGTAGTGGATATCAATGAGTTTGAAGGTGACGGCACCGTCTCGTGCAAGACCTGGCCATTTCGGGGCGGGCGTTATCTTTACGATATGAGTGTCTTTGGTACAGGGGCCGATGGGAGTGAGCATGTTATTGAGCTGGTCACCAAAGGTTCCCTGACACCGGACGAGGAAAGCAACGGGTTCCGCAGAACACTGCCTCTGGCACAACTGTTATTGCTTCAGGACGGCTCATCTCTTCATGTCGAAATAAAAGCCCATTTCAAAGGGAAAGCTTCCATAACGATCATATTCCCGATCTCCAGGAAATACAGCATCAGGAACAAACGTCCTGTCTTGTCGGAAAACTTCGATCATTGCCCTACGCAACTTATCGCACCCGGTGGGAGTATCGTGCTGGACAGCATGACCATTACGTTCCCAGCAGGGAACGGCTATTTGGGGATCACTCCATTAGCCAACGTCATCACGGGTCCTTATCCCCAACTACCGGATTATAGTTACGGGCAGGTTCTGGAGATGCATTGGCAGGCAAGTGGCACTGCGCAACACATGCACATCCAATTCAACTGGAATTATTCCTATGTCAGTTTTCAGTGCCGATTTGCTCAATTCAATGACCTTTCGGTTTACTTTTTCGACGAGGCAGGAAAAACCCTCCACCACATGTATCTCGCTAACAACTTTAATCCACAGCTAGTTACATATTCGACACCCGGCCATAACTACATCCGGAGCATCGAAATCAGGACCCCCAGAATGGATCTCATAGTGTGCGATTACTTCAAATTCGCGCGCGCATAAGTTGGCCGGGAGCGACGAAAAGGGACTCTCTATTTTCGCTTGAGCAGAAAATAAACAGCGATGTTTAAAAGACATCTCCAGATACTCACTCAGGCTAGACATCCTTGTGTCGTTGCCTACGACTGCGCCAGAATCCGCCGGCTTGTGTGCCTTGGACCGGGTCTCTATTGTTTCCGGGTCGCTGACAATTCAGCGATCGGGTTTAGCAGCTCGGAATATCAAGGCACGTCAGTGTCGCCCCTGATCAGCCGACAGTGTTTTTCGTCAGCTGGTCTGCATTATGGCGGCTTGCGTGGGGCACTTCGGTGCGCTGGGTTCCTTGATGCCTGGTCTGCTAACCCGCGTACAGCCGCCACCCACTTCGTTTAGCAGCGATGGATGACGGCTCCACTCATCAAGGAGCTTCAAATGCCAAAGATCACACCCAACCCACCCGAAACCGACGACGTTTCCCCGTACGAAACCCCCGACTCCAAAAAACTAAACGAAGCCGCCGACCGCGCCCTCGACTACTACCTCAAACCGGTCATTCCCAATGACACCCCGCGTAAACCCAGCACCATCTACTCCATCGCCCCCGACACCAATGACGAAACACTATCGGTCAACGCCTGCGAAACCCTGGCGTCGGCGAGTGTGATGCTGAGTAATTTTGCGGGATTGATGGAGGGGTCGCATCGCAATACGGTGCTGGGGATTCAGCAGGTGGTGATGCTGGGGGAGTTGGCGGTGAATCGGATGCTGGATAATTTCGTTCCACAGGGTTAGCGAAGACCCTGCGACGAACCTTGACCTGTGGCGAGGGAGCTTGCTCCCGCTCGGCTGCGCAGCAGCCGCCCTCCCGGCATAGGCGGTCTACCTGAAAATCTGCGGTGAATGGTTTTGGGGCTGCTTCGCAACCCAGCGGGAGCAAGCTCCCTCGCCACAAAAGCCATTCAGGCTATGAGTTCTGTGGTGGTCTTTTGGGCCTCTTCGCGGGCAAGCCCGCTCCCACAGTGATCTGGGTTGTTCGCCGGTTTTGTGTTCACTGAAGACTGAATGTGGGAATGGGCTTGCTCGCGATGGCGATCTCACAGGCAACGAAAAACCCGCCATTCCTTTATCGGGAATGGCGGGTTTTTCGTTTCAGAGGTCAGCCTTCAGGTCACACGGTGTCCACCTTCAACGAATGGTCATTCAACATGCCGTTAATGATCGTCGCCGTGTCATGCCCGCCCGCAACCACCCCGCCCGCTCCCGGTGTGACGCCGTAGTGGCTGGCCAGGTTGACGCCGGCCAGGTCGATGGTCTGGTTCGGTGCCGCGCCGGCCATGGCGCTGACGTCGATGCTGGTGAGGACCGAGGCGCCGCTGCCGACGACTTTGAAGTGCAGGTAGTCATCCAGCGAAGCCGCCGTGCCGTTTTCGCCTTGCAGCAGTTGTGACAGGTCGAGTTTGTCGGTGCCCGGGGTGAAGTCGGTGACGACATCGTGGCCGCTGTTGCCTTTGAGCCACTGGAAGGTGTCGGCCCCTGCCCCGCCGGTGAGGGTGTTGTTGCCCAGACCGCCAATCAGGAAGTCGTCGCCGCCGCCACCCTTGAGGATGTCGTCGCCCAAACCGCCGGTAATGACGTTGCTCAGGTTGTCGCCCGTGAGCGAGTCATTGAAGTTGGAACCGGTAAGGTTTTCGATGGCTGTCAAGGTATCGGTGCCGGCGCCGCCGGTGTTTTGCCCGGTGGCCACGCTCAGGTCGACCGTGACCCCGGCGGTGGCGTGGGCGTAGCTCACGGTGTCGGTGCCGGTGCCACCGTCGAGCAGGTCGTTGCCGGCGCCGCTGAACAGCAAGTCATTGCCAGCGCCGCCATGCAGCTCATTGTTGCCGGAACCGGCGGTGAGCACATCGTTGCCGTCACCGGCATTGAGGACGTTATTGCCAGTGCCCGCCACCAACACATCGTCGCCTGCGGTGCCGGTGAGGGTGTGGCCTTCCTGGTAGCTGATGGTCACCGCTGCGCCGTCGCTGCCGCCATGGTTGTCGTTGGCGGTGTAGGTGCCGTGGGCGTCCGGGGCGATGTCGTGGCCACCGGAGTAATTGAGGGTCATGGTCAGTTGGTAGTATTCCGCGTTGTTCACGCCGCTGCCGCTGGTGTTGGTGATGTTGGTGACGTGGATCTGATAGGTCCCGTCCGCCGCCGCGGTGAGGGTTTGCCCATCCGCGAGAGCGATCCACGCACCGCCGTTGAGCGAGTACTCCATGGCGATGTGACCGCCCGCCAGGTTGTGGTCCAGGTTGAGGGTTTCGCCCTGTTTGAGGTTGACGGTAATCCGGTCCTCATCGTTGGCGTTGCCGGTGGTGACCCCGCCCAGATAACCACTGACCACCAGCACCGCCGTCATGGTCGCCGCGTTCGCCGTAAAGGCGCTGCGCACGTTCGCCAGGACCTGGTTAGAGGTGTTGTTGCCGGTCGAGGAGAAGCTGATCGCCCCGGTGCCGGTGAAGTCGGCGCCTTTGGAAATCCAGCCGGTGTTGAAGTTGGTGGGAGACGCCGTCAGCGGATCGCCATTGGCATCGGTGTCGTTGGCCAGCAGCAACTCGCCCGGCACCACGATGTTGCCCGAGAGCACGTTGGTGATGATGTGGTCATCGACCGCCACCGGCGCCGCGTTCGGAATGACTTTGACCGTCAGCGTCGAGCTGGCCAGGTCGCCGTCGTTGTCGCTGGCGGTGAAACCGATGTTTTCAGTGATCACCACCGACGTGGTTTTTTGCGAGGTGTAGGTGTACTCGCCGGTGTCGAGGTTCACCACCAGGGTGCCGCCATTATTGGTGGCGATACTGATGCTGTTGTTCACCGTGTTGAACGTGCCGTGGTTGGCGCCGCCACTGAAGTTCAGCGCGCCCTGATTGCTGTTGCCTTTCGGGTCGTAGGTGTACGTGGTGCCGTCGACCACGAGGGTTTTGATGAAGCCACCATCGGCGCCGAATGTTCCGCCCTCCAGCAAGGTGCCCGTGACTGGCGCCCCCATCACCGTGCCCGAGAGCACCGAGTTGAGTTGGTTGAGATCGGTCACCACAACAGCGTTGGTGTTGGTGTGGGTGTTGCCGTCATAAGCCAGCGGATCGAGGTAGGCGTTGCTCACGCCACTGCCCAGGCCGATCGCGTAGTTCTTGATGCTGTTGGCGTCGAGGAAGGCTTTGAGCGCGGCTTCGTCTGCGCTGCCGATGTTGCCTTCATTGGGTTTGCCGTCGGAGAAGAAGTAGCCGACGTTCTGCGCCCCGGTCAGTTTGCCCGAGGTGTTGAACGCGGTTTGCATCGTCGCGACTGCCGCGTCGTAGTTGGTGCCACCGCCGGCAGTCAGGCCGGAGATGATCGACTTGGCGGTCGCTACATCAACCCAGATCGATGTCTTGTCGGTGGCATTGCTGCTGAAGGTGACGATCTGCACTTTCACATCGCCAAGGTCGTCGTACTTGTCGAGCAAGGCACTGATCGCCTGCTTGGCCAGCGCCAACCGCGACAGCCCGGGTACGCCGGAGGGGTCGACCATGCTGCCGGAGACGTCGATCACCAACAGCAGATTGGAATCGATCTCGACCGCGGCCACCGAACGATCGGCGGCAACCGCCTTGGGCACGTCATCGACGATGCTCACCACGATGGTGCTGGTGGTGCTGTTGCCCAGTGCATCCGTAGCTTTGTAGGTGAAGCTTTCGCTCAGGGTGTTCGGGCCGTCGTTGGCGTTCGGCGAGGTTTTCGGCGCCGAGGTCAGGGTGTAGGTGTAGGTGCCGTTGGGGTTGAGCAGCATTTGCCCGTACGTCCCGGTGGCGCTGCCGACCAGGGTGTAGGTGATGGCGCCACTCGCGCCGGTGACGGAGCCGACCAGGGTGCCGGTGGCCGTTTCGCCGGTGTTGCCTGGCTCGCTGCCGGTGACGGTGCCGGCAGCCAGGTCCTGCCCGTCCCTGGTCAGGTCCAGCGCTTTCTCGTAGACGGTGACATCGGTGTCGCTGACCGCTTTGATGCAGCTGTTGTAGACGTCGATAGTGATGGTGGTGGTGCTTTCATCGCCGTCGGCATCGCGCACGGTGTAAGTGAACGTGTCCGTGGCGCCCGCTCCGCTCACGGCGTTGGGATTGCTGTGATA
Organism: Pseudomonas sp. 31-12; assembly: GCF_003151075.1. Taxonomy (NCBI): domain Bacteria; kingdom Pseudomonadati; phylum Pseudomonadota; class Gammaproteobacteria; order Pseudomonadales; family Pseudomonadaceae; genus Pseudomonas; species Pseudomonas sp. 31-12. The sequence goes on along the minus strand of NZ_CP029482.1, from coordinate 1,897,381 downwards.
GACCGCGTTGCCGTTGGCATCCAGCGTCAGGTAACCGTAGGTGCCGTTGATGTTCGAGCCCAGGCCGCCGATGGCCGAGGACGACGTGTCCGAGCCTGCGCGCACGCCGACCACAGCCCCACCGGCTGCCGCGCCGTCGGCGCCTTTGATGTCGTTGTCCAGCACGTTGCCGCTGACCGTGCCGCCTTCGACCACGCTCGCCATGTCCGCTTTGGCGGTCGGCAAATCATCGACGATGTTGACGTTGATCTGACCCGTCGCAGTGCTGCCGTCGGTGTCCGTCGCCACCACATTGAAGTTCTCGGTGATGCCGTTGGCGCCGTTGGCATTCGGATGGGTTTCGTTGTCCGCCAGGGTGTAGCTGTAGCTGACCACGCCGGTCGCTGGGTTGTAACCGGTGATGGTCAGCGTGCTGCCGAGCGGTGTGACCACCGATTGCGGGAAGCCTGCCGCCACGCCGCCGGTGACCAGCGCGATGCCGCCGACGGTCAGGGTTTGCAGTCCGTCCTGCGCGGTCACGGTGAAGGTGCCGCTCTGAGTCAGGGCTGGCGCGTTCGGGGTGGTCCCGTCGCTGAGGTTTTTTTCGTAGACGGTCAGTTCGCCGCCGTACACATCGAGGCCGTTGAGGGTCACCGGATCGTTGTTGTTCTGGATGTTCAGCACCAGGTTGGCGGTGCTGGTATCGCCGTCGGCATCGGTAATGGTGTAGGCGAAGGTTTCGGTGCCCGTGCCGCCGCCGTGCAGGTTTTTGAAGTCGGCATCGTTGGTGTTCAGCGTGTAGGTGTACGTGCCGTTGGCGTTCAGGACGAGTGTGCCGTAAGTCCCGGTGAAGGTGCCTGGAGTCACAGGCCCGGCATTTGGCCCGGTGGCGACGAGGTCCGCGCCCTGGACGTCGTTGGTCAGGACGTTGCCGTTGAGTGTCAGGGCGGTTTCCGACGCCTTGACGGCGTTACTGTCGTTGAAGGCTTTTGGCACGTCATCGACAATCTTCACCACGATGGTGCTGGTGGTGCTGTTGCCCAGCGAGTCGGTGGCCTGATAGGTGAAGCTCTCGGTCAGGGTGTTCGCGCCGTCGTTGACATGCGGCGTGGTGGTCGCAGGCGATGTCAGGGTGTAGGTGTACGTGCCGTTGGGGTTGAGCTGGAGCTGGCCATAGTTGCCCGTGGCGCTGCCCACCAGCGTGTAAGTAATCGCGCCGACCGCACCGGTGACGGAGCCGACCAGCGTGCCCTTGGCGGTTTCGCCGGTGCTGGTCGGATCGCTGCCGATGACCGTGCCGGCCGCCAGGTCTTGCCCGTCCTGGGTCAGGTCGAGGGCTTTTTCGTAGACGGTCACGTCGGTATCGGTGGAGGCGACGATGCTGCTGTTGGACACGTCGATGGTGATGGTGGTGGTGCTTTCGTCACCATCGGCATCACGCACGGTGTAGGTGAACACGTCGATCGCACCCGGGCCGTTCACCGCGTTGGGATTGCTGTGGTAGGTCGCGTTGCCGTTGGCATCCAGCGTCAGGTAACCGTAGGTGCCGTTGATGTTCGTGCCCAAGCCACCAATGGCCGAAGTCGAGGTGTCGCTGCCTGCGCGCACGCCAACCACGGCGCCGCTGAGCGCCGGGCCGTCGGCACCGCCGATGTCGTTATCCAGCACGTTGCCCGAGATCGTCGCGCCCTCATCCACCGAGGCGAAATCGGGGTGCGCAGTGGGCAGGTCGTCGACGATGTTGACGTTGATCTGGCCCGACGCGGTGCTGCCGTCGGTGTCCGTCGCCACCACGTTGAAGTTCTCGGTGAGGCTGTTGGCGCCGTCGGCGGTCGGATGCGCTTCGTTATCGGCCAAGGTGTAGCTGTAGCTGATCACGCCGGTCGCCGGGTTGTAGCCGGTGATGGTCAGCGTGCTGCCGAGCGGTGTGACAATCGATTGCGGGAAACCTGCGGCCACGCCACCGGTCACCACGTTGATCCCGCCCACGGTCAGGGTTTGCAGACCATCGAGCGCCGTCACGGTGAAGGTGCCGCTCTGGGTCAGGGCTGGCGTGTTCGGGCTGGTGCCGTCGCTGAGGTTTTTCTCGTAGATGGTGAGTTCGCCGCCATTGACGTTGAGGCCGTCAATGGTCACCGGGTCATCGTTATTGTGGATTTCCAGCACCAGGGTCGCGGTGCTGATATCGCCGTCGGCATCGGTGAGGGTGTAGGTGAAATTCTCGGTGCCGTTGCCACCGCCGTGCAGGGCTTTGAAATCCGCATCGCTGGTGTTGAGGGTGTAGGTGTACGTGCCGTTGGCGTTCAGCACCAGGGTGCCGTAAGTCCCGACGAACGTGCCGGGGGTGATCGGGCCGGCATTCTCGCCGACGGTCACGCGGTCGGCGCCTTGCGAATCATTGGTCAGCACGTTGCCGTTGAGGGTCAGCAAGGTTTCCGATGCGGTGCCGGCGTTGCTGTCATCGACCGCTTGGGGCAGGTCGTCGACGATGTTGACGTCGAGATTGCCGTTGGCGGTAGTCCCGTTGTCGTCGACCACGGTCACGGCGAATTGCTCGGAGATGCCGTTGGCGCCATTCGCCGTCGGATGCGCTTCGTTATCGGCCAGGGTGTAGCTGTAACTGACCACGCCGGTGGCGCTGTCGAACCCGGTGATGGTCAACGTGCTGCCGAGCGGCGTGACGATCGATTGCGGGAAGCCTGCGGAGACGCCGCCGACCACCACGTTGATGCCGCCGACGCTGAGGGTTTGCACACCGTCGAGGGCGGTGATGGTGAAGGTGCCGCTCTGGGTCAGCGCTGGTGCATCGGGGCTGGTGCCGTCGCTGAGGTTTTTCTCGTAGACGACCAGTTCGCCGCCTTCGACGTTGAGGCCGCCAATCGTGACCGGGTCATCGTTGTTGTGGATCTCCAGCACCAGGTTGGCGGTGCTGGTGTCGCCATCGGCATCCGTCAGGGTGTAGGTGAAGGTTTCGGTGCCGCTGCCACCACCGTGCAGCGCTTTGAAATCGGCATCGCTGGTGTTCAGCGTGTAGGTGTAACTGCCGTTGGGATTGAGCACCAGGGTGCCGTATGTCCCGGTGAAGGTGCCGCCGATGATCGGCCCGCTGTTGGGGCCGGTGGGAATGCGGTCAGCGCCTTGCGAGTCGTTGGGCAGCACGCTGCCGGTCAAGGTCAGCAGGGTTTCCGAAGCGGTGCTGGCGTTGGTGTCGTCGACCGCCTTGGGCACGTCGTCGGTGATGTTCACGTCCAGCGTGCCGGTGGCGGTGTCGCCATTGGAATCATTAGCGACCACGGTGAACTGTTCGCTGAGGGTGTTGGCCCCTTCGCCAGCCGAATGGGTGTCGTTGCCGACCAGGGTGTAGCTGTAACTCACCACGCCAGTGGTCGGGTTGTAACCGGTGATTGTCAGGGTGTTGCCCAGTTGCGTGGTGATCGACTGCGGGAAGCCTGCGGCCACGCCGCCAGTGATCACGTTGATCCCGCCGATGCTCAGGCTGGTCAGCCCGTCGGGCGCGGACACGGTGAAGGTGCCGTTCTGGATCAGCGCGCCCGGATTGCTGGCAGAACCGTCGGCGAGGTTGGCTTCGTTGAGGGTCAGTTCGCCCCCCGCGACCGACAGGCCCGCGAGGGTAACCGGGTTGTTCGGCAAGACGCCTGTGCCCCCTGAACCGGCACCGCCGTCGCCGCCGTCGCCGTTGTCGCCGTTGTCCGGGTCACCGGCCAGACGTTCCAGCGGAAATTCGGGAATGCCGTTGAAGCCTGCGGTGGGGAAGCCAATGACGGGATCGACCCGCCCGCCCACTTCTTCGAGCATGACGAAACTGTGGCCGCCGCCCGCAGCCCCACCGGGTGCGCCGGTCGGAGCAGGTCCGGCCGCCGTGGCTTCAGCCGTTTGAGTCGGGTCATCGCCGGCTGCGATAGCTTTTTGCAGTTGCTCGACATCGGTCAGTTGCGCCTGAGTCGGCGTTACCGCTTCAGCGGTATCCACATGGGGCGCCTGATGCGCCAGTAACTGGGAAGTCATTTGCAGGCTGCTGCCGCGCCCGAGGGTCAGCTCCTGGCCATTTTGCAAACGCACGGCCACCGCGCCTTCGGCCCCGGTGATCAATTGGTCGCCGGCGAACAATCGATCGCCCTCGACCAGCGCACGTCGTGTGCCGCCGCTCGTTTCCGCGAACACCTGACCAATGACTTTACTGACGATACCGATGAGCGTTGCCATGTGCATTTCCTCCGCTGCCAACCGCTGTCGGCACCCTGTTTGTGCGAAGAACGTGCTCATGGTTGAAGCAGGTTGCCTGGCGGATCGTCCGCGGGTGCGTTTACCTGAGTAAGCCGCTGCCCCGGCGATCGTCTCACCAAGCGTGCCGCTCGTGGGCAAGGTGTCCGTTTTTGGCAAAACCCCAATGCAATCAACCACCTTGGGGATCCAATCGCCGACACATTGCCCATCGAGCGATGCGTAACGATTTTGAACCTGTTGAGTGACAAAAAAATGTCGCCTCAAAACCGTTTCGCGTCCCTCCCCTCCAGCACTTCTCCGCCCTATGTCGATAAGTGGATGGAACTTTCCTCAAACCCTCGAATACTCTCTAGAGCTCCTGAATCAAGGGCTTTCAGAGTGAACAATGTGCTGGATTTTGCAGAGCGCATAAGTTTTTTTTGGAATAAACCCTATGAAAAAAATTTCTTAGCTACGCTCTAGAATGTTCTTAGCTACGTTGTTACAAGCATGAAACGGTTTTGCCTATAAATGTCGTCAAATATTTGGCGACTGATAAAGAACCATCAGGAATCAGGGAGATGTACCCATGCGCGTTTTAACCCCCCTTTGCAGCGCAATTCTGTTGGCCATGGCCTGCACATCCCAGGCCCAGGCCATGTCGTTGACCGAGGCGATCCAGAGCACCATCGCAACTCACCCCGAACTGGCGTCGCGGGTGGACAGCCGTCTCTCGGCCGATGAGCAAGTGAAAGTCGCCAAAGGGGGCTTTTATCCATCCGTGGACCTGAACGCCGCCTACGGGCGCGGGTACAGCGATAACACCAACACCCGGGCGTTCGGCAATCACAACACCGAAATCCTCACCTACACCCAATCCGAGCTGCGCCTGCGGCAGATGCTGTTCGACGGTTTCAACACCGCGAACGAAGTCGAACGCACCAAAGGCGTGGTCAACTCCCGGGCCTATTACGCCCAAGGCACCGCTCAGGATTTGGCATTGCGCACCACCGAGGTCTATCTCGAAGTGCTCAAGCGCCGCGAACTGGTGACCCTGGCCACGAACAACCTGCAGGCTCACTTGCGGGTCAACGACCAGATCGGCCTGCGCACCCAGCGTGGTGTCGGCAGCAACGCCGACTCCGACCAATCCGGCGCGCGCCGGGCACTGGCGCAAAACAACCTCGACACCGCCGAGGTCGATCTGGCGGATGCCGAGTCGAATTTCTACGCCGTCACCGGGCGCATGCCCGATGAACTCGAAGCACCGCCGTCGATCCGCGGCGAACTGCCCGCCACCCTGCCGGAAGCCCAGCAGAGCATGGTGGAAAACAACCCGTACTTGAAATCCGCCCAGGCTGACGTGCAATCGGCCGAGAGCCAGTACGAAGTCTCCAAGTCGCCGTTCTACCCGCGTTTCGATGCCGAAGCGGCGGTGGGCGCGAACAACAACGTGCAAGGCGATGAAGGCCACGACAACGAATGGCGCGTGGGCGTGGTGATGAACTACAACCTGTTCCGCGGCGGCAGCGACAAGGCGCGCCTGCAGTCCAATGCGCATCAGATCAACCAGGCGATGGACATCCGCAACAACGCCCTGCGTCAACTCAACGAGAACATCCACCTGGCCTGGAACGCCATGGTCAACGCCAAGAAGCAGACCCCGACTGCCCGCGAATACGCGGATACCAGCCGACGTGTGCGCGTGGCGTATCAGGATCAGTTCGGCCTTGGCCAACGCACCCTGCTCGACTTGCTCGATAGTGAAAACGAGCTCTACAACGCCAATCGCCGCTACACCGAAGTGCGCTACACCGAGGAATACTCGATGTACCGCGTGCTGGCGAACATGGGCCAGTTGTTGAGCAAACAGCGGGTGGTATTGCCTGCCGACGCAATTGCCTCCACCGAAGTGAAAAACGAAGCTCGTTTGCCTGAACTGAAGTAGGCCTGTGGAGAGATCAATTTGACCAGCATGGAACCCGGCAACATCGGTGTCGATCCGCGCCTGAGCTTCGATGACCCGCTTCTGGACGGTCTGTTGATCCTCTGCAAACTCCACGGCGCGACGGTCAGTCGCGCCAGCCTGAGTGCCGGGCTGCCCCTGAACAAGCAGCGCTTGAGCCTGGACTTGCTGCCGCGTGCAGCCGCCCGGGCCAGCTTGCAGGCGCGGGTGCTGCGCCGTGAACTGGCTGACATTTCCGCGCTCAACCTGCCCGTGATGCTGATCCTCAACAACGGCCGCACCGCCATCTTGCGACGCTTCGGCGATGACGGCCGGTTGCTGATTCTACCCAGCGAAGCGGACGGCGGTGAACAATGGGTCGGCCGCGAAGAGCTGGCCGAAAACTACAGTGGCCAGGCGCTATTCGCCCGGCCACGCCATGAACTCGAAGACCTGCGCTCGCCGCTGGTGCCGCGCGTGGAAGCGTGGTTTCGCGACACCTTGAAGCTGTCGAAATGGCTGTACAGCGATGCGATTCTGGCGAGTTTCCTGATCAACCTCTTGGGGTTGATGGTGCCGCTGTTCGTGATGCAAACCTACGACCGCGTGGTGCCTAACCAGGCCACCTCGACCTTGTGGGTGCTGTCGATCGGCTTGCTGATCGGCACCGGTTTCGAACTGGTGCTGCGGGTAGTGCGCGCGCACTTACTGGACACCGCCGGGAAGAAAACCGATGTGATTCTTTCCGCGACCTTGTTCGAACGCATCACCGGCATGGCAATGAAGGCGCGGCCGGCGACCATCGGCGGTTTCGCCCAGAGCATTCATGACTTCCAGGGCCTGCGCGAATTCCTCACCGCCGTAACGCTGACGAGCCTGATCGACCTGCCCTTTGCCGTGCTGATGCTGGTGGTGATCGGCCTGCTCGGCGGCTGGCTGGTGGTGATCCCGTTGCTCGCCTTTCCGATTACGATCATTTTCGCCATGGTGATCCAGGTGCGCCTGCGCGACACCGTGCAGAAAAGCCTGAGCCTCGGCGCCGAGCGCCAGGCCCTGCTGATTGAAACCCTCGGCGGCCTGGAAACCCTGAAAGCATGCAGCGCCGAAAGCGAACGCCAGCACAAATGGGAAAGCACCCACGGCGCCCTCACCCGCCTCGACAGCCATGCGCGCAACCTCTCGGCGCTGGCCACCAACGGCACGCTGTTCATCCAGCAGTTCTCCGGCATGGCGACCATCGTCGCCGGGGTCTACAGCATTATCGCCGGCAACCTCAGCGTCGGTGCGCTGGTGGCGACCTACATGCTCGGCAGCCGCGTGCTCGCCCCCTTGGGGCAAATCGCCGGTTTGATCACCCGCTACCAGCAAGCGCAACTGACCATGAAAAGCACCGATGCGCTGATGTCCTTGCCGCAAGAACGCGACGCCAACCAGCGGCCGCTGGAGCGTACGCAGCTGCAAGGCGCGATGGATGTCAGCGGCGTGACCTTCCACTACAACGGCCAGAACGCCCCAGCCCTGGCCAACGTCAGTTTCAGCGTCAAACCCGGCGAACGGATCGGCATCATTGGCCGCAGCGGTTCTGGCAAAAGCACCCTGGCGCGCTTGGTGATGGGGTTCTATGCGCCAGAAGAAGGCCAACTCTTGCTCGATGGACTGGACCTGCGGCAACTCGATGTCGCCGACCTGCGCCAGCAAATCGGCTACGTCGCCCATGACCTGCCATTGCTGGCCGGCAGCCTGCGCGACAACCTGACCCTCGGTGCGCGTTACATCAGCGATTCACGGATGCTCGAAGTCGCCGAACTGACCGGCGTCACCGAGCTGGCGCGTCAGCATCCGCAAGGGTTTGACCGGCCCGTGGGCGAACGCGGGCAGTTGCTGTCCGGCGGTCAACGCCAGGCCGTGCTGCTGGCCCGGGCCTTGTTGCTGGATCCACCGATCATGCTGCTCGACGAACCCACCAGCGCCATGGACAACAGCAGCGAAGACGTTTTGCGGCAAAAACTCCACGGTTGGGTACAGGGCAAGACCTTACTGCTGGTGACCCACCGCACCTCGATGCTCAGTCTGGTGGATCGGCTGTTGGTGCTGGACAACGGGCGGATCGTTGCCGACGGTCCGAAAGAAGCGGTCATCGATGCACTGCGCAAGGGCCGTGTCGGCTCTGCGGCTGTCTAGGAGCTACCCATGGCCCGTTCATCGTCCGACACGCCACAAGACCGGGGCTACTTCGGCAGCTTCGGCAAAACCGCAGAAAGCGAATTCATGCCGGAAACCGCCGGCGCTTCGCTGCAAGATTCGCCGCGCTGGTCGCGGATCACCGTGTGGCTGGCCGCAGCGCTGCTGATTACCGCGCTGGTCTGGGCCAAGTTTGCAGTGCTGCAAGAAGTCACCATGGGCGAAGGCAAGGCGATCCCATCAAGCAAGATCCAGGTGATCCAGAACCTCGAGGGCGGCATCGTCACCGAGATCTTCGTGCGCGAAGGGCAAATGGTGAACAAGGGCGACACCTTGCTGCGCCTCGATGACACGCGATTCCTGTCGAACAAGGGCGAAAGCGAAGCGGATCGTTATGCGCTGACCGCGCAGGTCGAGCGTCTGTCGGCCGAAGCGGAAGGCCGGCCGTTCAAGCTGTCGCCTGAGGTGATCGCCAAGGCCCCGCAGGTGGCCGAAGACGAGCGCTCGCTGTACGAACAACGTCAGCGCCGGCTGGCCAGCGAGCAACGGACACTGACCGAACAACTGCGGCAAAAGACTCAGGAACTGGCGGAATTCCGTTCCAAGCAGGGCCAGTTCAGTTCGAGCCTGGCGTTGCTGCAACAAGAGATGAACATGTCCGCGCCGCTGGTGGGCACCGGGGCAGTTTCACCGGTGGAAATCCTGCGGCTCAAACGCAGCGCGGTGGAGATTCGCGGCTCGCTGAACGCCACGACGCTGGCAATTCCCCGGGCGGAATCGGCGATCAACGAGATCAAAAGCAAGATTGATGAATCGGAACAATCCTTTCGCTCGGACGCGGCGAAAGAGCTGAATGAAAAACGCACCGACCTGTCGAAAATCACAGCGTCGAGCATCGCCATCGATGACCGCGTGACCCGCACCACCGTGGTGTCGCCGGTGCACGGGATTATCAAGATGCTGAAGGTCAATACCATCGGCGGCGTGGTTCAACCGGGCAGCGACATGGTGGAAATCGTCCCCATTGAAGACAACTTGCTGATCGAAGCCAAGGTGCGGCCGCAGGACGTGGCGTTCCTGCATCCGGGGCAGAAAGCGATGGTGAAATTCAGCGCGTACGACTACACGATTTATGGCGGGTTGACTGCCAAGCTGGAGTTGATTGGTGCGGACACGATAACTGATGACAAGGGCAACAGCTTTTATCTGATCCAGGTAAGGACAGACAAGAATCACCTGGGCGGGGATGTGAAACCGTTGCTGATTATTCCGGGGATGGTGGCGACGGTGGATATCATTACGGGCGAAAAAAGTGTGCTGGATTACTTGCTGAAACCGGTGCTGAAAGCGCGGACCGAGGCGATGCGGGAGCGATAGATTCGGCCGGAATCTTTATTGACTGTGCAATGGCTATCGCTAGCAGGCTAGCTCCCACAGGGAACTTGGAGTGAACACATGTTTGTATTCATAACTGATCAAATGTGGGAGCTAGCCTGCTAGCGATGGGGCCGGTACAGACAATACTTATCTGTCGCCATGATTGCGCTGGAAGGTCTCCTCCCCCATCGCCGCAATCTGCCCCTCGATCAGCGCCTCGAACGGTTTTAACAAGGGTTCAAAAGAGATCGGTGCTTCCAGCGTCTGCAACGCCTGGACAATCGCCTCCACCGTCGACAACGCTCCTGGCCCCGGCGCCTTGCGCAGTCGATATCGAGACACCCCACCCTCCGCCAACGTCACCCTCGGCAACGCCGCCAGCATCGGATTGAGGTGCAACATCTTGCGCGCCTTGCGCCAGGTGCCGTCCGGGACTACCAGCAAAAGCGGCTGGTCATTCGCGGTGTACGCCTGCAACGGCTGTGCATCGTCGGCAGGAAACAGCAACCGCGCCTGATACCCCGGCGGGTTCAACAGCGCCGGTAAGTCCTCGAACACCTCACCAACAATCAACTCGGCATTCTTCAAGCCCAACGCGGCCAGCCGCGCCGTGTTCAGCGCATGGTTCACTTCGCTCGGATGCTGCAACAGCAACACCCGGGTGCGGCTGTCGAGGCTCGGGATCAATGGGCACAGGCAGTGGGTTTGCGGGCGCAGGCAGCGGGGACACTGGATTCTGGACATGTTCTCAGGCCTGGTTCAGTTGTGCTTTGAGCAGATCACGGAAGGTCTGGATCAGCGGCTCACGACTGCGGCCACGGCGCACGATCATCGAGAACGGCGCCTGATAACCGAAGGTCGCGGGCAGCAACACGCGCAAATCGCCCTTGTCCGCCCAAGCCTGGGCGTAGTGCTCCGGCAGGTAACCGATGTAGGCGCCGGACAGCACCAGAATCAACTGCGCCTCCATACTTTCCACGGTGGCGGCGCTGTGCTTGAAACCGTGACGGGCCAGTTCGGCCTGGCTCCAGTAACCACGGCCGACCATGCGTTGCTGGGTGATGACTTGCTCGGGGATACGCCGTTCGGTGAACAGCGGATGACGGCTGCTGCAATACAGCCAGTGTTGTTCGCGGTAGAGCGGCATGTAGACCAGACCGCTCATGCGCGTGGAAAACGCACCGATGGCCAGGTCGAGCCGGTTGTCCTGCACGCCGAGCTGTAATTCGTAGGGGCTCATGACCGACAGGTGCAAATGCACGGCTGGGTGTTCCTGGCTATAGGCGCCGATGGCTTCGGCGAACGGCAAGGCCTTGTCGCTGACGGTGGAGTCGATTACACCCAGGTTCAGCGTGCCGCGCAGCTCACCCTTCAACGCCGCCGCGTACTGCTCGAAGCCTTCGAGTTCGCCGAGCAGACGCAGGGTTTCCTGATGGAACAGCTCGCCCTTGCTGGTCAGGCTGAAACCGCCGCGACCACGATGGCAGAGCACCAGGCCAAGGGCCGCTTCGAGCTGGCTCATGTAGGTACTGATGGCCGAAGTCGAGAGGTTGAGCTCTTGCTGGGCGTTGGCGAACCCCTGATGACGCACCACGCTGACGAAGATGCGTAACAGTTTCAGGTCGGGTAAAGCGTTGGCCATTGGGGGCTCCGGGCTATAGAAATGTGTTGCCTGTTGAATCCACCCCTCACCCCAGCCCTCTCCCCACGGGGGAGAGGGGGAAAGGGAGCCGATCTCCATGGCCTTCAAATCCTGAGTTCGACTCGATGTTTCAGGTCGATGTAATTCCCGAGAACATCTCGGTCAGTCCCCTCTACCCCTTGGGGAGAGGGGGAACGGGAGCCGATCTCCTTGGCTTTCAAACCCTGAGTTCGACTCGATATTTCAGGTCGATGTAATCCCGAGAACACCTCGGTCAGTCCCCTCTACCCCTTGGGGAGAGGGGAAAAGGGAGCCGATCTCCATGGCCTTCAAATCCTGAGTTCGACTCGATGTTTCAGGTCGATGTAATTCCCGAGAACATCTCGGTCAGTCCCCTCTACCCCCTGGGGAGAGGGTTAGGGTGAGGGGTCGATCCTGAGCCGAACGCAAATCTCAATGCCGAGAAGTCTATCTCCCCTTCCGCCATTAGTTTAGAAAAATCTGAACTAAGTATTTGCCCGTAGCGATTCTTCCCGGCCACTACATTTCGCAGAATCGGCCCCTAACGGTGCCCGAACCTCCCCGGAGCGGCGCAACCGACATAAATAAAACAACGACGATGAGGCCTTACCCGTGGACAAGATTCTTCACCAACCACTGGGCGGCAATGAAATGCCGCGCTTCGGCGGCATCGCCACCATGATGCGACTCCCCCATTTGCCTACCGCTGCCGGCCTGGATGCTGCCTTTGTTGGCGTTCCGCTGGACATCGGCACCTCGCTGCGCCCCGGCACTCGCTTCGGACCTCGCGAAATCCGCGCTGAATCGGTGATGATCCGCCCGTACAACATGGCGACCGGCGCTGCGCCGTTTGACTCGCTGTCGGTTGCCGACATCGGCGACGTGGCGATCAACACGTTCAACCTGCTGGACGCTGTACGGATCATCGAAGAATCCTACGACGCCATCCTCGAACACAACGTGATCCCGCTGACCCTGGGCGGCGACCACACCATCACCCTGCCGATCCTGCGTGCCATTCATAAGAAGCACGGCAAGGTCGGCCTGGTGCACATCGACGCTCACGCCGATGTGAACGATCACATGTTTGGCGAGAAAGTCGCCCACGGCACCACGTTCCGTCGCGCGGCCGAAGAAGGCCTGATCGACTGCGACCGCGTGGTGCAAATCGGCCTGCGCGCTCAGGGTTACACCTCCGAAGACTTCAACTGGAGCCGTAAACAAGGCTTCCGTGTCGTTCAGGCTGAAGAGTGCTGGCACAAATCCCTGGCCCCGCTGATGGCTGAAGTCCGCGAGAAAGTCGGTGGCGGTCCGGTGTACCTGACTTTTGACATCGACGGTATCGACCCAGCCTGGGCACCAGGCACCGGCACCCCGGAAATCGGTGGTCTGACGACCATTCAGGCGATCGAGATCATTCGCGGCTGCCAAGGCCTCGACCTGATCGGCTGCGATCTGGTAGAAGTCTCGCCCGCCTACGACACCACCGGCAACACCTCGCTGCTGGCCGCCAACTTGCTGTACGAAATGCTCTGCGTACTGCCTGGCGTGGCCCACCGCTGAGGATCGGTCATGACCGAACGTGATCAGGTTTTGAAAGCCGCCGCCGATCTGGTGTCAGCCTTCGCCCGTAACGATCGCGAAGCCTACTTCGGCGCGTTCAGCGCCGATGCCAGCTTCGTGTTCTACACCCTCGAGCAGCCCCTGCTGTCGCGCGATGCCTATCAGGCGTTGTGGGACACCTGGCGCGCCGAGGATGGCTTCGAGGTGCTTGCGTGCACGTCGAGCAACGCCTTCGTCAGCCTGCAGGGTGACGTGGCGATTTTCATCCATGACGTGGCCACCGAGCTGCGCATGCAAGGGGAGCAACACTTCAGCCAGGAGCGCGAGACGATTGTGTTTCGACGACAACAACAAGGCCTATGGCTGGCCTGCCACGAACATTTGTCCGCGATGCCGGAAGGGCTGCCACCCCCTTAGCCAAACAGGTGACGCTCACACACGATGAGCGCGCCTTTATGATCGGAGCTGATCATGAATAACAACAACAAAGACCAAAGCCTTACGCAGATTGAAACCCACGGGGTCGAACAGATCCCCGACAACGAACGCACCGCAGGCCCGACGGATTTGTTCCGGATGATCTTCGGCGGTTCCAACACCTTTGCCACCGCCGTGCTCGGCAGTTTCCCGGTGCTGTTCGGCCTGTCTTTTCAGGCCGGCGTCTGGGCGATTGTGCTGGGCGTGTTGCTGGGCTCGCTGATCCTCGCGCCAATGGGCCTGTTCGGGCCGCTCAATGGCACCAACAACGCCGTGTCTTCCGGTGCGCACTTCGGCGTGCACGGGCGAATCGTCGGTTCGTTCCTGTCGCTGCTGACCGCCATCGCCTTCTTCTCGCTCTCGGTGTGGAGTTCGGGTGATGCGCTGATCGGTGGTGCGAAACGCCTGATCGGCCTGCCGGAAACCGACCTGACCCTGGGCCTGGCCTACGGTCTGTTCGCGATTCTGGTGCTGACGGTTTGCATCTATGGCTTCCGCTTCCTGTTGTGGGTAAACAAGATTGCGGTGTGGAGCGCCAGCCTGCTGTTCCTGCTGGGTATCTTCGCGTTCGTCGGGCCGTTCGATGTGAACTACGCCGGCACCGTGAGCCTGGGGCAACCGGGTTTCTGGGCGGCCTTCATCGGCGCAGCGCTGGTGGCGATGAGCAACCCGATTTCCTTCGGGGCGTTCCTCGGTGACTGGTCGCGCTACATCCCGCGTGACACCTCGAAGCGCCGGATCATGGCCGCCGTGGTGATCTCGCAGATCGCCACGTTCATCCCGTTCCTGTTCGGCCTCGCCACCGCCACCATCGTGGCGATCAAGGCCCCGGACTACATCGCAGCCAACAACTACGTCGGCGGTCTGCTGGCGGTCTCGCCGAGCTGGTTCTTCCTGCCGGTGTGCCTGATCGCGGTGATCGGCGGCATGTCCACCGGCACCACTTCGCTCTATGGCACGGGGCTGGACATGTCCAGCGTGTTCCCTCGGGTGCTGTCGCGGGTCAAGGCGACGCTGTTGATTGGCGTGATGTCGATTGCCTTCATCTTCATCGGGCGCTTTGCGGCGAACCTGGTGCAGAGCGTGTCGACGTTCGCCGTGCTGATCATCACCTGCACCACCCCGTGGATGGTGATCATGATCATCGGCCTGCTGGTGCGCCGTGGCTTCTACTGCCCGGATGACCTGCAAGTGTTCACCCGCGGCGAGAAAGGTGGCCGCTACTGGTTCACCCACGGCTGGAACTGGCGTGGGCTGGGTGCGTGGATCCCGAGTGCACTGGTGGGTTTGTGTTTTGTGAACCTGCCGGGGCAATTCGTTGGCCCGCTGGGTGAACTGGCGGGTGGTATCGACATCAGCCTGCCAGTGACTCTCGGCCTGGCATCGCTGGTGTACCTGACGCTGCTGAGTCTGTTCCCGGAACCGGCTGCGGTGTTCGGGCCGAATGATGCACGTAGCAAGGGCACGGATTCGCTCGGTAAACCGGCGCTGCGACAAGCCGCCTGATTCAACACAAACGATGGTCAACGGACCTCTGTGGCGAGGGAGCTTTGTGGCGAGGGGGCTTGCCCCCGTTCGACTGCGCAGCAGTCGCAAGGCAGTAACGAGTTCTGATCAAAGAACTGCGGTTGCAGGTTTTGGGGCCGCTTCGCGACCCAACGGGGGCAAGCCCCCTCGCCACAGCAAGCTCCCTCGCCACAAAAAGCGGACTGATTGCCACATTGATTTTCGCCTCACCATAAAAAAGACAATCGGAGACACGCCATCATGGCTTTGGATTTATTCGTCGTACTCATCTACGCCGCCGCGATGCTGATACTCGGCTACTTTGGCATGCGCAAGGCCAAAACCAACGAAGACTACTTGGTCGCCGGTCGAAACCTCGGCCCGACCCTGTACATGGGCACCATGGCCGCCACCGTTCTGGGCGGCGCGTCCACCGTGGGCACCGTACGCCTGGGTTATGTTCATGGCATTTCCGGTTTCTGGCTCTGCGCCGCACTGGGTTGCGGGATCGTCGCGCTGAACCTGTTCCTCGCCAAACCGCTGCTGAAGCTGAAGGTATTCACCGTTACCCAAGTGCTCGAAAAGCGCTACAACCCAATGGCTCGTACCGCAAGCGCCAGCATCATGCTGGCCTATGCGCTGATGATCGGTGTGACCTCGATCCTGGCCATCGGCACCGTACTGCAAGTGTTGTTCGGCCTTCCGTTCTGGATGTCGGTGATTCTGGGCGGTGGTGTGGTGGTGATCTACTCCACCATCGGCGGCATGTGGTCGCTGACCCTGACCGACATTGTCCAGTTCGGAATCCAGACCGTCGGCCTGATGTTCCTGCTGCTGCCAATCTGTTTGTACCGAGTGGGTGGCTGGGATCAATTGGTTGCACAGTTGCCGGCTGCCAGCTTCAGCTTCACCAGCATCGGCTGGGACACCATCATCACCTACTTCATGATTTACTTCTTCGGCATCCTGATAGGCCAGGACATCTGGCAACGGGTGTTCACCGCACGAAGCGAAAAAGTTGCGAAGTATGCCGGTACCACTGCGGGCATCTACTGCATCATCTACGGTCTGGTCTGTGCATTGATCGGCATGGCCGCTCACGTACTGATCCCGGATCTGGACAACGTCAATAACGCTTTCGCCGCTATCGTCAAAGTCTCACTGCCGGACGGCATCCGTGGCTTGGTAATCGCTGCAGCCCTGGCTGCCATGATGTCCACCGCCAGCGCCGGCCTGCTTGCCGCATCCACCACCCTGACCGAAGACCTGCTGCCGAAACTGCGTGGCGGCAAACAATCGAACGTGAACGTTAACCGCCTGTTTACCCTGCTGACCGGCATTGCAGTACTCGGCATCGCTTTGGTGGTGAACGACGTAATCAGCGCATTGACCCTGGCCTACAACCTGTTGGTGGGCGGCATGCTGATCCCGCTGATGGGCGCGATCTTCTGGAAACGCGCGACCACCGCCGGCGCTATCGCCAGCATGGGCCTGGGCTTTGCCACTGCGCTGGTATTCATGATCAAAGACGGTATGGACGCCAATACCCCGATCTACTACAGCCTCGGCGTTAGCCTGGTGAGCTTCGTCGTGGTCAGCTTGCTGTCCCGTCGTCCGACAGCGGTGGCGAGCGCCATCTAAGCTGAACATAACGACTTGATGCTTTCTTCGACGGGTGTGGCGTCGGTTGCCACACCCGTTTTTTTTCGTCTGAAGGAAACTGCTTATGAAGATCGTCAGCCGCGATCAGTGGTTCGAGGTCAAACAGCTCAGTGACGGCATTCGGCTGATTCACGAGCCTTACATCCGGCCTTTCTATCGCTGCAACCTCTGGCACATTCAGGGCCGCGACAAGGACTTGCTGCTGGACAGCGGTTCCGGGCTGGTCAGTCTGCGCGAGCAACTGCCGTGGATCACCGAGCGGCCCTTGGTGGCGGTGGCCAGTCATTGCCATTTCGACCACATTGCCGGGCATCACGAATTTTCCGAACGCCTGGTGCATCCGGCCGAGGCCGACATCCTGGCGGCACCTGACGGCGAAAACGATTTGAGCCGGGCGTTTGTCGGCGACGAGATGTTCGAGGCGCACCCGGACTGCCCGTTGTGCTACGCCGAATACCGGGTCAAAGCCGCGCCGGCCACTGGGATGATTGAAGAAGGCGACGTGCTGGATCTGGGCAATCGGGTGCTGCAAGTGCTGCACACGCCGGGGCATTCACCGGGTGGCATCAGCCTGTATGAAGCCGCGACCGAGACCTTGTTCAGCGGGGACATCATCTACGACGGGCCGCTGATCGAAGACGCTTACCATTCCAATCTCGACGACTACGCTCGCAGCCTGCAACGCCTGCGCGCGTTGCCGATACGCACGGTGCACGGCGGGCATTTCGGCAGTTTTTCCGGGGATCATTTGCGCACGATGATTGACGAGTGGCAGCGCTCACACGCCTGAAGACTGCTGTACTCAAGCACAGGGAAAACAACAATAACGCCCTCGAAGACAACCATGAAAAGAGCTGCCGTTCGTGCTGCCGTGCATCGCTTCATAAGCCGCCTGTTGGAGAGTCAGGATGACTTCGACGACAACGCCAGCCTGGCGCAGTTGGGATTGGATAAACAGGATATTGAAGAGCTGATCTTCCATCTGGAAGATGAGCTGGGGTTGACGGCATTTACGGCGCAAGAAGACCGGATGCTCAAGGACGCCAGGACGGCGAATGATTTGAGTCGGTTTTTGGTGGAGATTGGGCGGGATTGAATCCGAATGTCCAACACGCTCTGGTGGTGAACAGTGGACCTGTGGCGAGGAGATTTATCCCCGTTGGGCTGCGGAGCAGCCCCAAGACCATTCAACCGGGTTGTATCTGGCTGACTGCGTCAAGCTATTTACGACTGCTTCGCAGCCGAACGGGGATAAATCCCCTCGCCACAACAAGCCCGCTCGTCACGGGCCCTGTGTTGGCAGTCACCGACGGCGCTGCTGGCGTCGGCGCTGTTCGTCGTCAGTGCGAATAGGCACAGGTTGCAGAGGCGGTTCGATCAAACCGAGTGCAACACCCAGATCGTGCAGCCAGTTTTGGATTTTCTCTTTCATGGTGCCCCCTTCAGGGTAGTGCCGAGCGGCTGAAATTCTGTAGCCCCTTCGCACTGATAATAGTCCGAAGTCCTACGCAATGCTCGGCCAAATCCGCAATGATCTGTTACTGAATGGATCAAAATACCTGACCGATAGTTCAAGCAATCGCCGCAGCCTGCATCGGCGCCGACGGATAGATCGCCTGTTGCTGCTCAATCCATGCGTTCAGATTGGCCCCGACCATGCCCTTGCGCCACATCAGCCAGGTCGTCGCGTGGGCAAACGGTTCCGCCAAGGGGTGCACCGCCACGCTTTCGCGGCCCGGCAGGCTGGCAAGCATCGACTCCGACATCAGCGCCACGCCCGAGCCGGCAATCACACAAGCCAGCATGCCCGGATAGGATTCAATCTCCATCGCCCGGCCCATGGCCGCGTGGTCATGGGCGAACCAGGCTTCAAGGCGCATTCGGTAGGAACAGCCCTGACGAAAGGTAAACACCGAGCGCCCTTCGACATCCAGTGCGCTGCGCACCGGCGGGTGATCGGCCTCGCTGATAAGCACCAGCCGCTCGTCGCACAACGGCACACCGTCCAGGCCGGCCAACTCCAGCGGGCCGTCCACTAGCGCCGCGTCGAGACGACCGGTGAGTAAACCTTCAAGCAATTCGCCGCTGGGCCCGGACTGCACTTGCAGGTTCACCGCCGGATACGTGCGGTGATAACGCGCCAGTAGTCCCGGCAAATGAATCGCCGCCGTGCTGTACATGGTGCCCAGCACGAAGTCCCCGGCCGGTTGCCCGCCCTGCACTGCTGCCTGGGCTTCGTCGCGCAAGCTGAAGAGTTTGGCGGTGTAGTCCAGCAGGACTTTTCCCGCAGGCGACAATTGCAGGCGCTGACGCTCACGGACGAAAAGCTCTACACCAAGCTGCTCTTCAAGTTGCTTGAGCCGCGTTGACAGGTTCGATGGCACCCGGTGCAATCGTTCGGCAGCACGGGTGATCGAGCCCTCTTGCGCCACGGCCTGGAAGATTCGTAACTGGCTGAACTCCACGATCTTCTCCAAATCAGAACAAGTTACTCACTATTATTCATTTTTAAAGAAAGTCAATCAGTCCTAGCCTGACGGTCATTGATCCTTTGCCGGAATCCAGACCATGTCTCCCTTGATTCGCTTACTCGCCAGTTTTATTGCCCTGATGATGGCCATGGGCATCGGGCGTTTCGCCCTCACGCCGCAAATGCCGCACTTGCTCAGCGAAGGTCAGATCGACCTGACTGCCGCCGGTCTGATTGCCGCCGCCAACTACCTCGGCTACTTCGTCGGCGCCGTGGACGCCATGTTCTCTCGCAGTCCCGAACAAGTTCGTCGGCGACTGCTCGGTGGGTTGTGGCTGTGTGTGCTGCTGACGCTGGCGTCGTTCTGGGCCAACGGGTTCTGGTCGCACCTGGTGCTGCGATTCGGTACCGGCGTGGCCAGCGCCTGGGTGCTGGTGATGATCACGGCGTTGAGCCAGCCACTGGCAGCGGCAGCCGGCCGCCCACGACTGGGCGCCCAGGTATTTGCCGGACCTGGTTTGGGGATTTTTCTCACAGGAATGTTGGCGTTGGGCTCGCACCTGCTGGGGCAGACGTCTGCAACCCTGTGGCTGGTGTATGCCGGTGTCGCATTGGCAATGCTGCTGGGGATTCTGCCGTTTTTGCCGCAATCGACCGCGACTGCGGTTGCCGCACCGAGCACAGCCACTTCGAACCAGCGAGGCATTGGTCGTCTAGGTGTGATCTACGGGTTGTACGGCTTGGGCTACATCATCCCCGCCACGTTCCTTTCGCAAATGGCCAGCGCACAGTTCCATGGCCAATGGCAGGCAGACCTGTTCTGGCCGTGCTTCGGTCTGGCGTCGGCTATCGGGGTGGTGCTGGTCAGCCTGCGTCGGCAAACCCCGAATGGCACTCGTCACTGGCTGATGGTGACGCTGTGGCTGCAAGCCGCCGGCGTCTTTGCCTGCTTGTTGGGCAGCGGGTCGGGCCTGGCGCTTGGGGTGATTCTTTGCGGCACGCCGTTCCTGGCCTGCATGCAATTGGTGATGCAACGCTCCCGGGAACTGGCGCCCCACGCTACTCAACGCAACGCCGGGATGCTAACGGCCTGCTTTGCCGTGGGTCAGCTCGCCGGACCGTTGCTGGCAGCGCTGAGCAGCCATTTCAGTGGTGGTTTGCAGCCAGCGCTGGTGGTTGCCGGCAGCGGCTTGCTTGTCGCCGGTGGGTTGTTACTGCGTCCCGTCACTGCTGCCCAAGGGCTTTGCGCAAACGACGGCGCACCCACTGCTCAGCGCTGACAAACGTGATGCCCAGCAGCACCAGCACCGCGCCGATGACGAAGTTCAGGCTCAGCTCTTCACCCAGCAACACCACGCCGAACGTGACGCCGAACAGCGGCGTCATGAACGAAAACACCGCCAGGTTCGCCGCCAGATAACGGCGCAACAACCAGAACCATGTCAGGTAGCTGAAGAACGACACCACCAATCCCTGGAACAGCACGCTGGCCACCGCGACGGTGGTCAGGCTGACATGGGTTACTTGGCCGCTGAGGATCGCGATCAGCAGCAAACCGACGAAGCCGACGATCAGTTGATAGAACAGTGTCAACGTGACCGGGGCTTCTGACAGTCGCGAAGCGCGCACCACCACCGTGGTCGCGCCCCAGGATGCGCCGGCCAGCACGCCCAACGCATCCCCCATCAGCATGCGGTGATCGAGGTTGTCCCAGGACACGCCGCCAGCAAACGCGATGGCGATCCCGACGAAGGCAAGGAAAATCCCCAGCCATTGCACCGGCCTCAGACGTTCGCTCGGCAGCAGCCAGTGCACGCCCAACGCGGTAAAAATCGGCGCGGTGTAAAGGAACACCGACATATGCGCTGCCGTGGTCAGTTGCAAACCTTCGGAAATGAAAAAGAACTCCAGACCAAACAACGCACCGGCCAACAAGCCACCGCGCCAGGTGCTGCTGACCTGGTCCCAGCCACCCTTCCAGCAGATCAACAGTCCTACAAGCAACGCGGAAATACCCGACCGCCCCGCCGCCTGCATGACCGGTGCGATGTCGGGCGCCGCCCATTTGATCATCACCTGCTGCACGCCCCAGATCAGGCACAACCCGATCATCACTTGCAGGGCAAACCCATCGGCGCTACGCCGGGTGGCGTTCACCGGAAGACCTCGAAAACACAATCCATGGCAGGGACTCGACAGTAAAAAGTAAAGCCCCAGCTCAAGGCTGGGGCGAAAAATTATGCTGTCGATTATTAACCAGATGGCCAGAAAATGCCGCCTGTAAGAGATAGGCCGGTTAAAGGCAATTCCTGTGGGAGCGGGCTTGCTCGCGAAGGCGGTGTGCCAGACAACATCAATGCTGACTGACCCAACCCCTTCGCGAGCAAGCCCGCTCCCAGGGGGTTGCGTTATCCCGCGGTGGCAACCGCTGCCGTTTGATGGGTTTGCTCGCGCCAAGCCAAAACGAAGTAAATCGCGCCACCGAGGAAGCAACCCGTGAACCAGGCAAAATTGGCCATCGGTTGCAGCACCGGGGTGAAGGTGATCGCCACGCCCAAGAGGGTTGCAGGAATCAGCGCTTTCACCGCGGTCCAATTGACCCCGCCGCTGTAGTAATACTGACCGTTGGGGCCGTCATCAAACAGCGCATCGACATTGATCTGCTGCTTTTTGATCAGGTAGTAATCCACCAACAGAATCCCGAACAGCGGGCCGATGAAGGCCGCCAACACGTCGAGGGTGTAGTGAATCACTTCCGGGTTGTTGAACAGGTTCCACGGGGTGATGAAAATCGAGGCCACCGCCGCAATCATCCCGCCCGCACGCCAGCTGATTTTGCTCGGGGCTACGTTGGCGAAATCGAATGCCGGGGACACGAAGTTGGCGACGATGTTGATGCCGATGGTCGCGGTGACAAAGGCGAAGGCACCGAGCAGCACGGCAACACTGTTGTCGATGCGCGCCACGGTGGCGATCGGGTCGTGCAGCATTTCACCGAACACCGGCAAGGTGCCGGAAACAATGACCACGGTGACCAGGGAAAAGGCGAGAAAATTGACCGGCAAGCCCCAGAAGTTTCCACGCCGCACGTCCTTCATGCTGCGGCAATAGCGACTGAAGTCACCGAAATTCAGGGTAGGGCCGGAAAAGTACGACACCACCAGCGCCGTGGCGACAATCACTTGTCCGAACGCTTCCCAGCCGGACAGGGATTTTTCCGCAAGGGTGAAACTGATGTTGCTCCAGCCGGCCTGCCAGACGATCCAACCGGCGAGCATGAACATCACCCCATAAACCACCGGACCTGCCCAATCGATGAAACGTCGGATCGACTCCATGCCGGCCCAGAACACCATCGCCTGTAAGCACCACAGGCTGAGGAAACCGAACCAGCCAAGGTAGGACAAACCGGCAAAATGCGGTTCGGCGTAGGCCGCCATTGCAGGAAAGAATCGCAACACGACGATGATCAAGGCGCTGGACGCAAGGTACGTCTGAATCCCGTACCAGGCCACGGCGATCAGGCCGCGGATGACCGCAGGAATATTCGCTCCGAACACGCCGAAGGCCAGGCGACAGATCACCGGGTACGGCACCGCCGCTTGCTGGCTCGGCCTGGCCACCAGATTGGCGATCAGTTGCACGATGCAGATTCCGCCAAGCAACGCGATCAACACCTGCCAACTGGCCAGGCCCAGGGCGAACAGGCTGGCGGCGAACACATAACCCCCGACGCTGTGCACATCGCTCATCCAGAAAGCGAAGATGTTGTACCAGTTCCATTTCTGCGGCACCGGCCCCAAGTCCTGGTTATACAGGCGGGGGCTGTAGCCGTTGGGCAATTGCTCGGTCATCGCGGGACTCCTTGAAGCAGCCCCCGGAATTGATGCGGCGACCACACTGCGCACGGGAGCTGGCGTGGTTTGTATACGAGTTGCTACGCAGAATGCGTGCCATAGGCATTGAATGTGTGACAAGTCGCGGCTTTCACACGAGGCAGAGCGAGGTCTCAGACAGATCTCGGCGTAGATAACGCCCATCAACAGGGCATGAATGCCTGCATTCAGTGCAAATTTATCTGTATACAACTTGGATGAGTGCTGCTGTGCGGGCAATCGCGGGCAAGCCCGCTCCCACAAGGATATTCGTCGCCATGAACATCTTCGGCTCAACACAAATCCACTGTGGGAGCGGGCTTGCCCGCGAAGGCGTCATTGAAGGCAACGGGAATCACAGCACCTTTCGCGTAGTCCAATACCCAACAGTGCAGGCAATGCAGGTAGCCAACGTGCCCCAGGCCATGTCCATCAACGCCAACTGCGCCGACCATCCGTTCAACGTCGCCCAATTACTCAAGTCATAGGTGCCGTAAGCCACCAGCCCCAACAACGCGCCCAGCGCCGAGGCTCGTCGCCAGGTCTTTGCCGGCAACACTACGAACACCAAACAACCGAATACATAAAGGAGATAGAACACCGCTGCCGGGGCCAGCAGCGGTTGGTCGAGCATCAGCGGACCGAGCAGCGCGCGATAGGTCGGCGCCATGAGCACGCCGAGCCAGAGGCCGTCGAGCACGAGAAACGCCAACAAGGTGCTGACGTAAGCCAAGAGTGCTTTTTTCATCGCAGTCCAACCCCGTGTAATTGACCTACATGGGGCCGGCGCGCGGTCAGCTTAGTTCAATGCGATCCGCATGAATGACGATCTGGCCGTTCTTGTACAGCGCACCGATGGCCTTCTTGAAGTTGCCTTTGCTGACACCAAACAGGCTGGTAATCACCGCCGGATCGCTCTTGTCGCTGACCGGCAGGGTGCCGTTGTTTTCACGCAACTTGGCGAGGATCTTCGAGTTGAGGCTGGTGGCGGCCTCTTCGCCCACTGGTTGCAGGCTCAGGCTGATCTTGCCGTCGGTACGGACTTCTTTGATAAAGCCTTTCTCTTCCTTGCCGGCGCGCATGAACTTGAAGATTTCGTTCTTGTGGATCAGGCCCCAGTGCTTGTTGTTGATGATTGCCTTGAAACCCATATCGGTCGCTTCGGCCACCAGCAAATCAACTTCCTGGCCCGGGGTGTAACTGGCCGGGGTCTTGTCGAGGTAACGATCCAGGCGCGCCGTCGCGGTGATGCGGCGGGTGTGCTTGTCGAGGTAGACGTGCACCACGACATATTCGCCGGCGGTCATCTGGCGCTTTTCTTCGGAGTACGGCAGCAGCAGGTCCTTCGGCAGGCCCCAATCCAGGAAAACACCGATGCTGTTGACTTCAACGACTTTCAAACTGGCGAACTCACCGACCTGAACTTTCGGCTTTTCGGTAGTTGCGATGAGTTTGTCATCGCTGTCCAGATAAACAAAAACGTTGAGCCAATCTTCATCTTCGCTGGGAATATCTTTGGGAATATAACGATTAGGCAGGAGGATTTCGCCATCCGCGCCACCGTCAAGATATAAACCGAAGTTAGTGTGTTTAACCACTTGCAAACTGTTGTAGCGCCCGACTAAAGCCATTTCCAATACCCTCATTGCGTGGGCGGCATTCTACCCGGTTTTGCGGGCGACGTTCCCGTGGCCAGCCGGGTGACACCAGAAATTCTTCTGAAGGCCTTCATTTTCCTGGGTTTGCCTTAGGCGTTTGGCCGCTCGTCAGGCCGAACGGGCGAACATCACCCCTGCCGAACCTTCAAAAAATCGTATTTATCTACCGTCGTTTTTAGTTAAAACAGCAGCTTAGGTACGTATTTTGGACAATAACTTGTGATTAATTTCGTCGCTACGATGTGTATTTTGAGGGGATATTTGCCAAGCAATTGTCAAGTATTTCCTGTACGATGCCTGGCCAAGTTAATTTTCTACAGGTTAATGGCCGCCATGCGTGTAAAAGCATCCAACAGCAAAGCAAAGCCAGCTCCAGCCGTTGAAACCAGCGAATCGATCAACAACCAGATTGCTGCGTTCCTCAAGTCCGGCGGCGAGATCCAGCAAATTGCCAAAGGCGTCAGCGGCCAGACGTTCGGCCCGTCCAAGCAGATCACTTTGGGCAAGAAGTAACACTCCCCCAAAGATCCGCTGCGTCACCTGGTCCGTAAGCGCTTTGAGCTTCGAAGCGCTTGGGCTGGAACCCCCTCGCCACACCCCGCCAAACACATCAATATTTCAAAAATCGACGAACGGCCTTCAATGCCGAGCATTCGCCGGTATGCTTGCACACGTCTAGATCAAGCGTTTCAGTAGGTTTTTGTTCCTGCTCCTCGCGGTCATGGAGTGACGCATGCTCAAACCCTCCCATTTATTGCTCGGCACCCTGCTGTCGTGTTCGGTCGCCAACGCGCAAATCTTCCAGCGTGAATTGGGCGACTTCGACCTCAAACTCGGCACCACCCCCAGCCGCAGCATGGCCCAGGGGCTGGTCAAGCCTTCCAGCACCGGCTCGTTCCACGGCGGCCTCGACCTGAGCCACGACAGCGGTTTTTATGTGGGGCAATGGGCGCCGAGCATGGGTTTATCCCCTGGGGCCAACCTTGAAGTCGATTCCTACCTGGGCTTTAAACAGCCTTTCGATAATACCCTCGGGTACGAAGTCGGCTTGATCCGCTACAGCTATCCGAAAGTGGACACTCTCGACAGCCAGGAGCTGTTCGGTGGCCTGACCTTTCTCGGCAGCCGTTTCGGCGCAGCCTTCAGCAATGACCCGGACAAACAGAACAGCACCGTGTTCGCGGACCTGGGTGGCAATCAGCCGTTCGGCATCGGGATCAGCATGAAATACACCACCCATCAGCTCAACACGCCGGCGTCTGTCGACGGCGGGTATATCGGCAGCTTCACCGATTGGTCCGTGCAACTCTCCCGCCCCTTCATGGGCGTCGATCTGGACCTGATCTACAGCGACTCAAGCCTCAGCGGCAGCGACTGCTCCGCCTATTCCGGGCACAACAGCCAGTGCGACGGGCTGGTCACTATCAGGGCGGAGCGCGCCTTTTATTGATCGGCTGAACTGCCGGGCACATTCTGCGTTCACATAAGAATCCCCCTCACGAAGCCAGGCTTTCGCAAGGATTCGCCCATGTCGCGCTGGTTGAAGTATCTCGCCGTCATCATCACCCTCAGCCTCGCTCTTGGCGCCTGTAGCCGCGTGGGCCTGGCCTACCGCAACCTCGACGTGATCATTCCGTGGACGCTCAGCGACTACCTGGACATGAATGGCGAACAGAAAGGCTGGTTCAACGAGCGCCTCGGGGAACACTTGAGCTGGCACTGCACCACGCAATTGCCGGGCTATCTCGACTGGCTGGACCGCTTGCAGAGCATGGTCGAGACCAATCAGGTCTCCGACGCCGCACTGCAGACCCGCACTCAGGAAGCCAAAGCCGCCATCGCCCAGACCGCCCGAGAAATCACGCCCTCGGCCATCGAGCTGTTGCAGGGGCTGGATGACAAGCAAGTCGCGGAAATGAACGACGCCTTCGACAAGGATCAGCGCAAACGCCAGGAGGATTACGTTAAACCGTCTCTCGATCAGCAGATCAAGCAGCGCGGCGCGCGCATGGAAAAGCGCCTGAACGACTGGCTTGGACCGCTCAGCCCGACCCAGCGACAACGGGTGGTGACATGGTCAAACGCCTTGGGTGACCAGAACACGCAATGGATCGCCAACCGTGTCCATTGGCAGAAGCAGTTCAGTGCGGCCGTTGCGCAACGCCAGAGTCCGGAATTCCCACAGCGTATCGAGACACTTCTGGTGAATCGCGAGAGTTTGTGGACGCCGGCTTACCGTCAGGCCTACGCCAATACCGAAGCGCAGGCACGAAGCTTGTTTGTGGATTTGATGGCTGAGAGTACGCCGGTACAGCGCCAGCGCTTATTGAAGAAAATTGAAGGGGTTCGCAAGGACTTCAACGATCTGAAATGCCTGAAAGCAGCGCAACAAGGCTAAAACACAACACAAATCCAATGTGGGAGCGGGCTTGCTCGCTCCCACATTGGTTATGGGTGGTCTTCAGGCGATCTGCGCCTTCGACGCCACCTCATCAAACGTCAGCTCATCCAGTGCATCTTCCTGCTCATCCAATACCTGCCGCGGATGATCATTACCCGGAATGCTGCTGTCGATCAGGCTCAACAAACTCGAGCCCCGCGGCGTCAAAATATAATTGGAGCCGGTGCCGCCCTGCTCTTCAGGCCTAGGCTCGATATAGCCGCGCTCCAGCAGTAATTTTTCGTACTCGCCGGCCACAGCCTTGAGGTGATCGAGGTTTTCAGTCGCTTCGCCTTCCGACGCTTTCTCCGCAGCGTACTGCTCGGCATACGGGCGCGGCGTGAAACTGGACTCACCGTGTTGCACTTCGTGCAGCAAGCGTTCAATCAAATCCCAGTTGTAAGTTGTCATCCTGATTCAACCTCCAAAGCCTGTGAGTGAGATGGCCTTCTTAAGTTGTGACCGGCACCGCGCGCAGCCGTTCAGCCGAGTTTTTTGCGGCTGCCGACCGACGGCATGTCGAATTGGACGCAGGTCAAACGACTAGGCTGTGTAAGTCACCTCCCAGCATTGCGAAGGAGAAAACCTGATGAACGTTCAGAATCATCCCGTCGTGTCCCGCGATGAATGGCTCGCCGCCCGCAAACAACACCTGGCCCACGAAAAAGCCTTCACCAAAGAACGGGACAAGCTCAGTGCCGAACGCCGCGCCTTGCCCTGGGTGAAAATCGATAAGGATTACCACTTCCAGGGCCCCCAAGGCGAACTGAAACTCGCCGACCTGTTCGGCGGCCGCAGCCAGTTGGTCATCTACCACTTCATGTTCGCCGCGGGATGGGACGAAGGCTGCCCCGGCTGCTCGTTCCTGTCCGACCACATCGACGGCGCCAACCAGCATCTGGCTCACCATGACGTCGCCGTGGTCGCGGTTTCCCACGCACCGTTCGCCGAATTCCAGGCCTTCAAACGGCGCATGGGCTGGAAGTTTGATTGGGTGTCGTCAGAAGGTTGCGATTTCAACTACGACTTTGGCGTCTCTGCCCGAGCCGAAGATGTCGCTGCTGGCAGAGCCACCTACAACTACGAAAAATCCGACGGAGCGGAAGAAGAACTCCCTGGCCTCAGCGTGTTTTATCGCAATGAAGCCGGCGAGATCTTTCACACCTATTCCACTTATGCCCGTGGTCTCGACCTGCTGGTCGGCGCCTACAACTACCTCGACCTGACGCCCAAGGGCCGTAATGAAGAGGAAATCATGGAGTGGGTGCAGCACCACGACAAATACGACGACAAGACATCGTCCAGTTGCTGTCACGGAGGGTAGTGCGCGCTAGAACACATAACAACTTTCAGGCCGCGATGTCTCGAACCGCCACGACCGGATCACACCATCGGCCGTGGTGTACACGGAGTAGCAATTGAATCCGTTTACGTGCCAGATCGCGCAGCGCTCGCTCTTGTGGCGGATGAATATAGCCAGTGGGTAATATCCCTAGCCTCAGCAAATGCGCCAGGAACGCTGCATCATCCTTATCGTCGGAATGCTTTAAGCCGTTGTAGCGTTGCATCGCCACCGGGTTGGCCAGTTTTACCTCGAAGCCTGCCGCCTTCAGGCCGTCGACCAGCCAATACCAGTTGTACGTAGACTCGACCACGACGCCGAGCAATTCTCCACGGTGTGGTTCGAGTAGCGGGAGGATTTGCGTCAACTCATTGGGGCAGCGTCGGCTGATCAAAACTCGGTCCGTTTCGTCGGTAACCACAACAACGCTGTTGTTCGAATGCAGGTCTATGCCACAGAATTTCATCACGGCCTCCTCACAGCAAAAGTCTAAGTTCGCACCTTGAATTTTGCGCCACCTCCGTGAGGTGGGGAGGCCGGCCAGATGATTCTCAGATTTATTTGCCGGCCTTGTCCCGTCCTGAAACAGGTGTAAACCTATTTCAGGACTAGACACCTCACAACCAAATAAAATAAATCCGTCCCCTTTTCTACATTTATCGAAGCGGCCAATTTTGCGCGACGCTTCAGTGCGGACGCCAAACGTTTTTTTGAGAAAAAGAAAGCCAAGACCAACGCCGTGGTCGCTACCAAAGCACTGGCGCACAAACTGGCGCGGGCGAGTTACCACATTTTAAAGGAGAAACAGCCTTTTGATGCCAAGCGCTGTTTCGCCTGAAGGGCGAGTTAAGGTGATGGCCGATCAACCAAAAAGGGACTGGCGTAAGCCATAAAATCTGAGTGGCGGCCGGCTGTCACCGCCTGAGTGTGTTTTAACCGGGTCGTCTGCCAAGTGAGCCCGTCGAGACTGGACGTGCTTTTTGCACGAACCACAGATCTGTGACACGTTTTGGACATTTGGCGGCACCAACGTTTCTCTGGGGCAGTTGACTGCCAGGGCGGTGCTAGGTGTATCGCTACCGCTTGATCCACATGGGTGTCAGGCACGACTTGGTCGTAGCCAACGATGAGGAAACGGATACGACGGGTTCAACCAGTCGGGTTTAGTTATAGGAGAAACCCTGCAGCAAGAGCTGCAGGGCAAGTTGGCTTTTAGCCTTGACTCGAGACCGGCTAATGGGTGTCCCCTTTTTTCTTGTAAAACAAAGACCTCAAGCCTACCCCTTGCTGACCAAATCACATCGGTCAGCAAGGGCGGATGTCAGGAAAAATGGGCACGCTAAACATGTTAAGTAAGTGCCATTCAAATTTATCCCCTTATCCAGCCCCCTTAAATTTCAACTTGCTTCTTTAACCTGTCCTTGCAGCTCAAAACCTCTGAAATTGGTACGATCCATTCCGAGATTTCAACACCATCCTCATTGTATATTTCTCGCTCACCAACATACGTATTGACGTCATCTATATTGAAACTAGCCACCATCTCATCTAAAAACACTACAGAGTTTTGAATGCAAACACTCTCACCAACATAATATAAAACCCACACCATCAAAAAATTTGATTTATTTGGGTCTAGCATGGAAGTAACCAGGACCGAGTGTCGCCTATCGTTGATCCCTCGACAAAGAGAAGAATACCAACTCTGGAGATACTCTTCTCTCCCCCAATAAGAAACAGGAGAATGGAAGCACTCTTCAACTCCCTCCATTTTTATACGACCCACCAACACCTGCACACCAAAAGACTCTATAGGTTCTTTATCCAGCGAAATATCAAAACTCATTTTTTTATCCTGTTCAGATCTGCATCGTAGGTGCCAACACGTCTACCTTTCCGGTCGAACACTTTCCACCCCCCTGTAACGTTATGCCCATCGACATCAGGTGTTATATATTCTTTGCCATTAAAAAAAACTGGCTGCCCGTGTGAATCGAAAGGGGCTTTCTGTGGAGGGATTCGTCGATCATAACCCAGTTCAGCAGCTGCCTCTTTGAAACCAGCACCTCTTTTAATATCTGTAGAATGCTCGGTCCCGCCTTGGTTTTTGGCCGTATCAGCTCGAACGGATAGAACCCTACCAACCCCCTTTATGCCCTCACCTACCACAGTATCAATCAGGAAATCGATAGCCATGACGTAAGGCTCGCCTTTAAGAACGCCGCCGGCTTTCTTGGCCTTCTCGTGCTCTTCCCTCATGAAAACTGGATCACGGTTAGTCAGCGCGGCTGCCAAGTCGATCGCAGCTTCCTCTTTCAGCGCCTTGTATTGGTCCCCTACTTGCTTTTCGATCAATGTGTGTATTGCCACGCCGACCGCTAGTTTCAAGGGTCCCATGATTGCCTGAATAGACAGCGTTACGAACTGCATTTGTTCTGGGGGGAGCTTGTGGGCAAGTTCCAATGCACTTATGATCGGCTTGAGCATGGCCTCGCCCGCGTTGCGGGGGAGATCGTTGATGTTTGTTACCCCCAGCTCCACAACCTGACCCCGCCGCCAGTTGTCTTGTGTGACGACTTTGCACGTCTGGCAGGCTTCGACCTTCCCATCAAAAACCGCCGCTTCTTTTGCAAACTTGTCCAGTGCGCTCAGAAGCCCCTCTGGCAGCAGATCAAAAGTTTCCGGGTCGATACCTTCTAGAACGAGGTTTTTGGTAATCGCGAGGGCGCGCTCGTCACCAAATGCTTCACGAACCTTTTGCGGCACGTCATTAATGTCTACATGTTGAGCCTGAATTTCATTCCATCTGGAAGCAATGGAACCAAAAATCTCGGTAGCCTGTTTTTTCTGGATCTCGTCGAAGTTGATGACATTGCTAGTCCATCTATCGAGTGTTTTTACCGGATCTCTTACCGCTCCAACTGAAGAACTGCTGACATACAGATCCGTACGATGCTCCTCGTCCCGAGTCACTTCGTAGGCCTTGGTCACATCTCGATTAAGCCCAGCCGTGGAGTCCTGCCCGGTAGCCTTGTCGTGACGCACAACAATCTCGCCCGCCCCCACCGTAGCGTTCAGTGTCTGCTCGCGATCCTTTGTGTAGTTGTAACCCTCCGCCGCCCAGCTGTTTTTATCCCCTCCTTCCATGCCTTTATTGGGCTTGTCCGTCTGAGCCCCGCCGCTACTGCCGTAGCTACCGCTGACATTGAGGTAGTAACCGTGCTCGTTGTCCTTGCCGGTAATATTGCGGAAACCCAAAGTGTCTGTGTCGAGTTTGAGATTGCCATTATCAGCAGCAATCACAGAACCATCGAGTTGGGTGTGGTTTTCGGTGCGGATATCGACTTTGTTTTTGCCGCTGATGACAGTCTGATTTTCGACCCAATTGGTTTTGCCATTAGTTTGGCCATAACCCAGAGAGCCGCTGGCCGTTACGCCGAAACTCACTGCCACGGTTAGGCTGGCATCGAACTCTTTGCCCTCGACCTTGCCGGTGTTCGGCACCGACGTCACGGTGAGGTTGCGCCCGACATCACCGATCACTTCGTCACCACGTAATGTGGCACCCGCGATCGTAGTATCACGGCCACTTTCGAAACTCAGACTATTACCTGCGTGCAGATAGGCTTCCTGCTGCTTGACGCCTTTGCGGTCAAGATCGCCTATACCGACGTTGGCAGAGCCATAGACCCCAAAACCGTCCTGGCCAGCAATGATGCCGCCTTCTGCTCCCCAGCTGCGACGAGTGTTTTCGCTGCTGTAGGCGTTTTGTGCCGACAGGATATTCAGGTCGTTGCCGGCCTTGAGTTTGATGTCCCTTTCGGCAGTCGCCTGTGTGCCGATGAGCGTCAGGTCGTTTTTCGCATCCAGCTTGATGCTGCCACCGGCATTAAGTTGCGTCGCCGTAGAGGTGCCTTGACTCGACTCTCCCTCGTTGCCGGCATTACTGATACCGACGCCCAGTTTGAAACCACCAGTGGTGCCGCCCTTGATGCCGCCCTTGCTTTGGGTCTGATTGTCTTCGCTGTTTTCGGCACCGTGCGCCACATCAAAGGTGATGTTGCGGCCAGTGACATTGATATCGCGACCGGCATCGAATTGGCTGCCTTTCACATTGACGTCATTTTCAGCTTCAAGCGTGATGTCGCCACCGGCCGAGAGGCTGGATGGACGATGAGTCACGGAGGTCTGGGTTAGCGTCTCGCTGGTGCTCGAGCTGCCAATGTGCCCGTCGAACTTCGGCCCGCTGAAAAAATTATCCAGTGCATCGACCGACTTCAGAACGCTGGAACCCTTGCTGACCCCATCCTCACCTTTGCCGGTACCTTTGAGGCTATCAACGGTGTTGCCAAAGTTGTAAGCGACTGTTGTGGTACTGCCCGTGCGTTTCACGCTGTCACGGGTGGTGACGATGCTGGCTTGTTCCGCCGCATCAATATTGATGTTGCGACCGCCTTTGAGCTTTATGTTGTTTCCGGCCTCAAGGTCGGACCCTTGCTGGTTGATATCACGACCGGCAGTGACATTGAGGTTCAATCCGGCATCAATGGAGCTGCCCGCGGCGGTGTAACCGCTGCTGTCGACGCCGTGCTTGATGGTTTCATTGCCGACAAACGTGGTGTACCCGTTGTTATCGACGGTTTGCTTGAGGCCGAAGCTTTTGTCGGTTTCCCAACTGTTGCTGCGCTGCCGGTCGGTAGAAGCGACCACGTTCACATCGCGGCCGGCACCCAGCTTCGCGTTGTTATCGGCGCTGATGCCGCTGCCAATGATGTTGATGTCACGAGCGGCATTCAAAATCGCGTCATGCCCTGCATTCACCTGGCTGCCAACACTGTTGGAACTGACGACTTCGCGTCCCTCCTTGTGTGATGCATTGAAAGTAATGTCACCTCCGAAACTGGGTGTACCGACCGCCCACCCCATTGCATCCTTGAGCGTCAGGCCAAGCTTTTTCTTGTATTCCTCAGCGCGGCTGTAAGCCAGGTCATCGGCGGATGAAAGCGTGATATCACCCGTTTTATCCACCAGTCCGGCATGCAACTCGGCATCGTTGTCGGCGTTAATTTCACTCGCGTTCAAGCGCACGTCACGCCCCGCAATGACGACGGCATCATGCCCGGCGTTGAGCTCGCTACCGATCTGAGTGACGGTCGTCTGCAGTTGGCTCTTGCCGCTGCTCGACATACCGAACAAGCCGGTTTTTGTCTTTTTGCTGTAGTCGCCGGTCTCTTCGGTGGCAGAAAGAACCGCTACGTCGTTAGTTGCCCCCACCACCAGGTCGTTACCCGCTTTCAACTGACTTCCGATGATGGTGACATTGCGGCCGCCATCCAGGCTGACTGCACCATCCTCATCCTTGGAAGTGTTTACGGTAAGGTCGTGGCCGGCTTCGATCACTGAGGCAACGTTGGTGCTGTCGTAACTCTCTTTCTGGGTAGTGCTGCTGCGGCCGAACGAACCGGTCTTCTTCCTGTAGTAGTAGGAAGAACTCTCGTCTTTTGCCGAGGCTACTGTGATGTCCTGAACCGCATCCAGGCTAATGTCTTCCTGAGCCTTGATGCGACTGGCAATAATCCCCAGATCGTTGCCGGCATTAAGCGCAATGTCGCGACCGGCATTCAGCACGGCCGCCTGCTGGGTGGCGCGGTGCGTTTCCTCCGTCCGCTTCTTGCTGCGCGAGACGTAATCGATTTCGTTCGCCGCCGAGGTAATGATGATGTCGTTGCCTGCATCGACACCGATATCCCGCTTGGCGTCCAGGCGACTGGCAACGACAGCAACATCGCGATCAGCACTGATCGACAGATCACGGCCAGACAACACTTCTGCGCCGTACTGGGTAATGGTCTGATTGAGGAAATTGCTGCCACGTGACGTGGTGTTTCGGTCCTGAACCGAGGTGATATTGACGTCTCGGCCAGCATCAAGCTCCAGGTCCTGACCACTCTTGATCACGCCGCCAATGTTGTTGATATCGCGACCGGCCTGGATGGCCAAATCGTTAGCCGCCTCAATCCGCGCCGCGTTATCGAGATAGTCGCGATGGATAGATTTCCCGTTGTAGGTCGAGTCGACTCCCGTCACATCACGCTGGTTGATCACATCGCCATTGGTTGCCGTGAGGGTGACGTCACGACCGGAAATAATGCCGCCCGACTTGTTAACGATATTGTTACCCGCCTTCAGCGTCAGGCGATCAGCTGCCTCGATCAGGCCTGCGTTGGTCAGGTCGTTGCCGGCTTGGGCGGAGAGGTTGTTCGACGCTCGCAACGTGCCCGCATTGTTCAAATCCTGACCGGCGATCAGGGTCACATCGCCACCCTGGATCAATGCACCATTGGGCGCGAGACGATTGTTGGCCTGGGCCAGATACAGCACCGGCACCAGTACTTTTTCGCCATTCACCACATGCTCTTCGAGCCAGACGATGTCGTGGGTCAGCGCCGCGACTTGCTGGGAGGTCAAGGTGACGCCCATCGACAAATTCAGCTGGTTCTTGCTGGCGATGGCGTTGTTCATCAGGTACTTGAACATGGCTTCGTCAGAGGTCTGACCGTCGAGGAAACGCTGGCCGGTGCGGGCCACGATCGATTGCTGCACCAGGCGTTGTTCGAACAGGCCATCACCCAGGCGCTTGGCGCTGGTGTCCGGGTTGTAGCCCAGATTGCTCAGCAGGTAATCCGAACTCATGAACTGCTTGAGGTCGGTGAGTACCGGGTTGGTCTCGATCAGGTATTTATGTGGGTTTGAACGCACGCTGGTGTCGGGTAAACCCTGCACGCGCGGAACGCTCATCGGTCCACTGGTGCGGTTCGGCAACAACACGCCCACCGGGCTATCGCTGGCGGCAGCGTTGACACTGACCATTGCCATTTTGTCGCTGGAGTCCACCGGCGGACGACTCGCCAGGGCAAGGTCGCGGGCCTTGACCGATACCGGGTCATTTTTGTCGAACTTGAACTCGGTAGCCTTCACCAACGTGGAGTCCTGATCGCGCTGGACCAGGTCTGATTCCATGGTGCCGATGGTCCAGCCGTTACCCGGAACTGCCGTTTGCTCGGTGCCGTCTTTACGACTAAGACGGAACAGGCCGTTATCGCCGGTCGGCAAGGTGAAACCAGGAAGTGCCAATGGGTTGACCTGTTGCTGAGCCAGGTCTGGCGGTAGCTGCGGGTTCAAAAAGATGATGGTCGGTTTAGCAGCGTTCTGAACGCCGGTATCCGCTGTGCCCTTGGTCGTCCCGCCAAAACTCGTGTATGGATTGAGATTACTGTTGTCGATCGTGTTCTTTGCGTTGATCTGTATGGCTTGCCCGGCTTGAACGATGGAGGACACGCTGCCTCCGCCATTGGTGAAGACCCTGACATCGTTTTTCAGCTCGCCGGACAGAATGGGCGCAGGCACCGCTATTTCAGGCCCTATACCGTAGTTCGGGTTGATCGTGCTGGTTAGCTGCTTGTCCAGATCAACATAGCCCCAATGCGTCCCGCCCTTATCAGGCTCATGCCAGGTTCTTGAATATTTATATACATGGGTGGAGTTTCTTTTTGCGTAAGCCTGCAAATCCGTGCTTGTCCAACCATCCTGGCGATCTGGAAGACCTGCGAGTTTGAAAGTGCGCGAGCGGGTGAAATTGCCAGACTGCAGTCCAAAGTTATTGAAGGTGTCCACATCCAGCTTGATATTCTTGCCGGCTGAAATCTGCGAAGCCGTATTGGTGAAAGTCCCCACATTACCGGTCAGGTTTCCCGCCACAGTGAGCGACGCTTGGGGACCAGTGATCGTTGATTGCGATACAAAGTTTTCGTTGACGTAAAAAGTGGCGGAATTCGGATCAAACGTAATATCGCCGGACAGAAGCTTCTCTTCGCCAATGACCCCTTCGGTTTTATTATTGAAACTATTGGCCGACAGTGAAAAATCACCATCCACATTAATCGATGCCGCCAGGTTATTAACCGTATTGGCTCGACCGCCATCGCGCCCGGCGATCGTCAGATCCCCGATGCTGTAAACATCACCATTCTGGTTGGTCAAGTCATTGAGCAGCAGGTTCATATTGCGGCCACTGAAGATCAGGCTGCGGTTGTTCAGCAGGCTCGATGTCTTGATAGTCAGGTCTTGTGCTGACCCTAACGTGCCCGTGTTGCTGACACTGCCGGCGTTGATCGTCAGTCCGCCATTAGAGGTCAACCGCCCGGCATTCGTCAGTTGCCCACCAATATTGAAAGTGGTTTGCGCGCCCCCGCCAATGCTGGTTGCACTCAACAAGCCAAGTTGCGCGGCAGTCAACGTCAGGTTACCCAAACTGGAGAGCCGCCCGTTACCGGTGTACGTGCCGCCCAGATTGAGATTCAAGCTGCCATCACTGGCAATCAACCCGTCGTTGGTCCAATTCGCGCCCCGCCCTTCCAGATGACTGGAAGCCAACAATTGACCACTTGCGGTCTGCACAAAATTGTTGACGTTAACCGTCAACCGCCCCGCCTGAATCACACTGCTGTTGGTCCAGCTGTCCGCATTCAGCGTCAACCCGCCACGGGTCACCATCGTGCCGCCAGCGTTCAAGACGTTGGCCGTGGAGATATCAAACTCACCCACGCCCACATGGGTCACGGTGCCGCCGGCGTTCAGGAAGCCTGGCGTGGCCAGCGTCAGGTCAGAGTTGGCCGTTTCCAGCAACCCGTTGCGGTTATCGAACAGTCTGCCGATCTGAAAATTGGTTTTACCGCTGTTGCCCAGCGCACGCAGTTTACCGCCCTGGTTATCGGCGCTGGTGGCGCGCACGGCCAGGGTGCTGGTGCTTTCGATCAGGCCGCTGCGGTTGCTGAGGTTGCTGAGGTTGCTGAGGTTGCCATTAAGGCCTAGATCGATGGTCTGGCCACTGATCTGCCCCGCGTTGTTGTTCAGCGAGTTGCCAATGACTTTGACCAGACCTTTGGCGTGGATCCCGCCGCCGCTGTTATCGACTGCGGCATTGCCCGCATTGAGCAAGATATCGCCGGTGTTGGCGGCAATGCGGCCGCCGTCGCTGTAGATGCCGCCCAAGGCTTGCAGGTCGAGACGGCGGCCTTCGATCTTGCCGCCCTGGCCGTTGCGCAATACGCCAGTGAGGCGGGTTTGCAGTAAACCTTTGAGGCTCGAGAGCACACCACTGCGGCTGTCGAGATTGGCGGCGGTGATGTTGAGGTCGCCGTTTTGAGCGATGATTTTGCCGCTCTGGTTATTGATGTCGCCGCCGGTCACGTCCAGGGTCATTGCGCCCAGGCTTTGCAGCGCGCCGCTGGCGTTATTGAGGGATTTGGCGTTGAGGGTGAGCCCGGCGTCGCGGCTGTTGATCAGGCCATCGGCGTCATTGCGGACGGTGCCGGAGGCGGTGAGGTCAAGCTGCCCGTTGGCCGACAAGGTGCCGTGCTGGCTGTTATTCAAATCACCGGTCAACAGCGTCAACAGGCTTTCGCTGAGCAACTGGCCGCCCCGGTTGTCGATGCTGGCGGAACGCTTGATCACCAGCGGGCCGGTGCTGCCGAGCGCGCCATTGACGTTGGTCAGCGCACCGAGCAAATCGAGGGTGACGCTGTCGCTGCCGACGAGGCTACCGTTGCTGTTATCCAGGCTTGTACCGGTGAATGTCAGGGCTTTATTGCCGGTGATTTTCCCGGCGTTGTTGTTCAGGCCCGACGCATTGATGTCCAGGGTGTCGCCACTTTCGATCACGCCGCCCGCAGCGTTATTGATCGGGCCTTGGGTCATGGTCAGTGTTTGCGTGCCGTTACTGCTGACGATGCCATTGCGGTTGTCGAGACTGGCCGCGGTAATGGTCACGGTGCCGTCGGCACCGATGCCGCCCTTGACGCCCTTGTCGGTGTTGATCAACGCACCGCCGAGGTTGATGTCCAGGTTACCGAACTGGCTGGAAACCGAGCCCTCCTGACTGTTGTCGAGACTGCCGCCGGTCACGACCAGTTTCTTCCAGCCGGAAACCAGACCGCCCTGGTTGTTCAAACTGGAGGCGTTGAGCGTCAGTTGATCGTTGCTGATCAGATTGCCGCCACGGTTATCCAGTTGGTTACCGCTCAAACCGAAGCTGTGGACGCTGGAAATTTCGCCTTGCTGGTTATTCAGGTCGCGCAGGTGAGCGATGCTCAGCACGCCTTTGGTGTTGATCAAACCATCCTGGTTGTTCAGGTCGGCCGGAGCGGTGCCCAGATCGATATTGATACCGGTGCCGCCGAACAGGTTACCGCCCAGGTTGTTCAAGCCGTTGCTGTTAAGAGAGAGTTGCCCGGTCGCTTTGATCAGGCCTCTGGTCAGGTCCTGGATCTGGTTGGTCAGCAGCCCGTCGACGGTGATTTGAATATCGCCATCGCTGAGTATTTTACCGGCGCTGGTATCGAGGCTCGCGGCACGAACCTGCAAGGCAGCACCGGCGATTTTGCCTTTGACCGAGGTCAGCGCGTTGTCGATTTGCAGGGTGAGTTTCTGGTTGCTAAGCAGTTGGCCGTCGCTGTTGTCCAGTTGCCTGGCCGCCAGAATAAAGGCCTCTTCGCTGGAAATTTCGCCGTGGCGGTTGTTCACGTCGGCAAGGTTTTTCAGCAGCAATTGGCCCGGCGCGCTGATGAAACCGTCCTGGTTGTTCAACGCCCCGCCATTCAGGTCGAGGCTCAACGTGCCTTTGCTGAACAGCCTGCCACCCTGCTGATCCAGTCCCGTGATGTTAGCGATCAGCGAGGTGGCCGCGCTGACGCTGCCGCCGGTATTGGTGACTTGCCCGGTGCTCAGGTCCAGACGATTGCCTGCGTAAATCGTGCTTTGGTTGCTGTTATTGAGCACGCCGGTGGTGATGCTGGCGGCGCCTTTGCTGCTGATTGCGCCTTTTTGCTGGTTATCGAGGCTGGCGCTGTTGAGGGTCAGCGTCGAGTCGGTGAGTAGCTTGCCGCCCTGATTGCTGATGGCACTCTGGGTGACGACAGTCAGCGCCTTGGCACTGGAAATCGTACCGCCGTTGTTGCTCAGGCTTTGTGCGTTTAGCGCCAGTTCGCCTTCGCTGATGAGGCTGCCCTGATTGTTGTCGAGATCGGACGACAGAGTGAGCGCAAGGTTTTTCTGGGTGGTGAGGCGACCGCTGTTTTCCAGGGTCTGCCCGGTCAGCGTCAGCCCGGTATCGCCGGACAACAGGCCTTTATTTCGGTTGATAACCTTGCCCACAGTCAGCGCGAGGTTGCCGCCGGCCAGGATGTAACCGGCATCGCTGTTGTCGAGTTGTTGGCCAATCAGCGTCACGTCCGCCTTGCTCGACAACTCGCCATTGCGGTTATCGAGGTTGTCGACGGTCAGTTTCAGCGCTTTCGTAGCCCCTACCAAACCCTCCTGACGGTTATCGAGGCTGGCGGCTTTCACGGTCAGGCCGTCATCGGCAATGACCAGGCCGCCCTGATTATTGAAGGCGTCGGTGACCGTCAGATCAACCTCTCCACGACCACGGATTTCACCCTTGCTGTTGTCCAGGCTCGCACTTCGACTGGCGAGGCCGGCCGCCTTGATCAGGCCCTGGATGTTGCTCAGTGCGCGGTCGATGACGAGGGTGAGTTTTTCATTGCTCAGCAGCTTGCCGCCGTCGTTGTTCAGGCTTTTGGCGTTAATGCTGTAGGCCTTGGCCGCGGAAATTTCGCCGCCGTTGTTGTTCACCTCGTTGAGGTTTTTCAACAGTAACTGACCGGGCGTGTGGAGGTTGCCGCGCTGGTTGTTGAGCAGGCCGTTGTTCAAGTCGAGGGTCAGGTCGCTGTTGCTGAACAGCTCGCCGCCGTCCTGATCCAGACTCGTGACCGAAGCGTTCAGCCGCTGTTGACTGCCAATCTGCCCGGCCGAGTTATTTAAGTGCCTGGCCGTCAGGTCGAGGGTGCCGTCGGCTGCCAGACTGCCGCCGTTGCTGTTGTTGAATTCACCCGTGGTGACGGTCGATGCCGCTTTGGCGCTGATCAAGCCTTTGTCGCTGTTGTCGAGGCTGGCGCTGACCAGCGTCAGACCTTTTTGCGAGCCGATTAAACCGCCTTGGTTTTGCAGGGCTGTCGCGACGTTGAGCGACATGGCCTGGAAGCTAGACAGGTTGCCCAGTCGGTTGTCCAGGCTGCCGGCGTTGAGCACCAGTGTGCCTTCGCTGCTGATCAGGCCTTGCTGGTTGTTCTTGATGCCGTCGAAGGTCAACGCCAGGTTGTTCTGGCTGACGATCTTGCCGCCCGAGTTGTCGAGCCCGATACCCGTGAGCGTAACCGCGCCTTTGCTGACAATCTGGCCGGCAGCCTGATTGATGATCTGATCGACCTTGAGTGCCAGGGTCGTGTTGGACAGTACTTTGCCGCTGTCGCTGTTGTTCAGGGCCGCACCGTTGATGTGCAGGTCGGTCTGACTGGACAGCGAACCGCTGCGGTTGTCGATTTGATCGACGTTGACGTTCAGTGTTTTGAGGGACGCGACCAGACCGTCCTTTCGGTTGTCCAGCGACTTGCCGGTCAACGTCAGGTTGCCCTCGGCAATCAACTCGCCAGCCTGCTGGCTCAAGGCATCGATATTGGCTTCGATATCACCCTTGCCGGAGATACGGCCGCCATCGTTGGCAACGTCTTTGGCCTTGATGGACAGCGGTCCGGTGGCTGTGAGCAGGCCACCATTGCGGTTGTCCAGTTTGCTGCCATCAAAGGTCAACGCCGCCTTGCTTTCCACCCGCCCCTTGTCGCGGCTATCCAGTTCGGTGACCTGCAGTTTCACCGCCTGATCGGCACGAATCACCCCGCCACGGTTGTCGATGTTGTTGCTGCTGACGTTCAGGGTATTCAGGCTGGAAATCTTGCCGTTGCGATTGTCCAGGCGCGTGGCCTGCACATCCATCGCGCCATTGGCCTGGATCTGCCCTTTGCTCTGGTTGTTCAGCAGGCCGCTGACGCGGGTGGTCAACTGACCTGCGCTGCTCAGCTTTCCTTGCTGACTGTTGTCGAGGTTTTGCGCGCGGACGGTCAGGGCTTGTTGCGCCCCCAGGGTGCCGCTGTTGTTGTTGATGGCGCCGCTGGCCGTGATGTGCAGCAGACGTCCAGCGGTCACCAGACCGGCGACGTTATCCAGTGCGGTCACGCTCAGCGTCATGTCGGCCAAGCTGCTGAGTTCACCGCTGTTGTTGTTCAGTCGACCGACATTACCGGTGAGAAGGCCCGTGCTGCTGATCACTCCGTTGGTGTTGAACACCTGATTGGCATCGAGGCTCAACGTGCTGTTACTCAACACTCGCCCGGTGTTCTGGTTGTCGAGCGTTGCGGCGGTGATGCGGGTGGTTTGTCCGCTCAGCGTGCCGCCCTGGTTGCTCAAGGTCTGTGCGGTGTTGACGGTGAGGTTGCGGCTGGCAACCACGCTTTTGCCGCTGTTGTTGAGGTTCTGCGCCGTCAGGCTGACATCGCCATTGCCGTTGCGACCGCTGTCGGCGTTGACCCCGGCCTCGATGACGCCGCTGTTGGTCAACTGACCGCCAGCGCTCAGCGCGATGCTGTCGCGGGCGGCGAGGGTTTGCTGGTTGGTGAGGTTGCCTTGGGTTTGCACGTTGAGCGCCGTGCCGGCGTAGACCGGGCCGCGAGCGTCGAGGCTCGCGGCTTTGACGTTTACCGCGCCGGCAGCAGAAGTTTGCGCCATGCTCAAATGGCCATTCGCATCGATCTGAATATCACCGCCACTGGCGGCCAGGTTGCCGGCCAGCTTCACCCCGACCCCGGCCTCCGTACCAACCAGTTTGATCGCCCCGGCGTACATCCCGCCCAGCGCCGACG
The DNA here is from genome assembly GCF_003151075.1 of Pseudomonas sp. 31-12. Classification (NCBI taxonomy): domain Bacteria; kingdom Pseudomonadati; phylum Pseudomonadota; class Gammaproteobacteria; order Pseudomonadales; family Pseudomonadaceae; genus Pseudomonas; species Pseudomonas sp. 31-12. The sequence continues at coordinate 1,855,208 of NZ_CP029482.1, read as the reverse complement.
AGTCGATGGCCAGTTGCGGTTTGACGCTACCGTCATCGGCACGAGCGGTGGCGTTGAGCGTCTGTGCATTGACGTCGTTGCGACCGGCCACAATGGTCAGGTTCTTCGCCTGAATCTCGGCGTTGATCTTCGCGCTGCGGGTGATGATTTCGAAGCTGTCGACGTTGTTGGCGTTCAACCCGGCGCCATCGATGGAGACGCTGCCCTGATCAACCTGGAAGCGATCCAGTCGGCCGCTGTCGAGCACCGGTTTGCCGGTGGTCAACGTCACACGCGGGGTGTTGATAAACCCGCACCCGTTGCAGCTGATGCCATACGGGTTGGCGACGATAACGCGCGCCGATTGCCCCGCCACTTCCGTGTAACCGCGTAGCTGGCTCGGGCTGCCGCCGACCACTTCATTGAGGATGGTTTGCGCGGCGACCCTGTTGGTGAGGTTGGGGTTGCCGACGATGATGCCGCCCAATTGCGTCGCACCAGTCTGGTTGGCGACGTTGTTGAGGATGACGCCTTGGGTGCCGACGTTGTAATCGTGAAACTGGTTATGCGACAGGCCCGTGCCATTGGGCGTGGCGATATTGACGATCGGCACACCGTTGCCCGCCTGACCGAGACTGGTGCCTGGCGAGGCCACGACGATCCCTTCGGCCTGCGCCCACATCGGTTGCCAGAACATCACGTTCGCCAACAGAAACGCCAGTCCGCGTTTGGGCATACCCCAGAAGTGCTCACGGGTTTTCACGGCGGCAGAAGGTTGGCGAGCGAGAAAAGCGTAGTGGCGAACGTCCATGTGGAAGGTCTCGATGCAACGAAATTAGAGGAAGAAATCCATACGGAAATAGATCGGCGCTTCGCGCTCGGTCAGGGTGTCCGGACGTTCCAGGGAATGAGCAAAGGTCACGCTGGCGGCCAAGTGCTGACCGCGGGCAAACACCTCCACCGAGTTGCTGGACAGGCGTCCGTGCTGGTCGCCGTTGTAGCGATCGCCACGGATCACGCCCTGGTCGTAACCGAGGCTGGTGCCGTATTCGGCGAACACCGGGCGCAGCCATTCCAGGGTCACCGGACGGCTCCAGCGCAGGTCGTTGCGCCAGTAACCGCCGCTGTCGCCGGACAAGGATTGATCCTTGTAACCGCGAATCGACGACTGCCCGCCGAGGCTGGTGCGCTGCGGGCTGAACAGCACGTCTTCACTGCGCTGGCCGGTCATCAGGCTGCTGAAACTGAACGATTCGCCCCACACCTTGAACGGTTGCAGGTAGCTCGCGGTGGCGGTGTATTTGCGGTAGCGCGCATCCGGTTCGCCCGGGCCCGGGTGACCGTTGCCCTGAGCATCGAACGCGCCGATCCCTTGCTGCATGCCGAGGTCAAGGTTGACGAAGGCACTGCCGACTCGCCGACCGTGGTTGATGCCGAACTGTGCTTCGCTGATGCGGTTGCTGCTCAGCTTGAGTTTGCTGTCTTCGATGAAGTTATTGGTGCGCAGGTACGAGAGGCCGGTGCTGAGGGAGGTCTTGCTCACGGCATCGCGATGGATCACCCGCTCGGCGCGCAATTGATGGTTTTCGCTGTCGCCGGTCTGCTTGAAGTTGAAACCGTTGGCTTGCGCCTGCGAGCGGTATTCACTCTGGCTGTAGGTGTAATTGAAGTTCCACCAGCCCCACGGCAGGTTGTAATTGAGCAGCGCGTTGTTGGAGGTGTGCTGGTGATCGGTCATCGCATCGTGACCGCCGCGCAGATTCAACTGATCGGCCAGGCCCAGCGGGCTGTCCCAATCAAACGTCGTGCCCCACTGCTGCTCGCCGGTGCTGCGCTGGCCGTCGTTGCTGCGGGACAACCCGGCACGCCAGGGCTTTTGCGGGGTATTCTTGACCAGCACTTCGCTGCCGCCGACGTTCTTGCCCGGAGCCAATTCCATCTGTGCCTGATTCGATGGCAAACGGTTGAGTTGATCGACCAGTTGCTCGATTTCCCGCAGGTTGACCAGTTCGCCAGTCTTGCCGGGAAAAGCCATGGCCAGTTCACGGTCCGACAGCTTACTGCCGTCGGCACCTTTCAACCCTTCGAGCCTGCCTTCGACCACCAACACCTTCAAATGCCCGCCAGACAAATCCTGCTGCGGCAAGTAGGCGCGGCTGGTGACCAGGCCTTTTTCGATGTAGTGATCGGTGATGACTTTCAGCAACTCATTGAGCTGCGTGACGCCCAGGCATTGGCCGATGTAGGGCTTGAGCAGACGGTTTTTCTCGCGCTCGGAAAGGCTGTCGGCGCCTTTGAGTTCGATGTCCTTGATCGGGAAACAACGGGTGTCGGCTGGCGCCGTTGGTGCGGCGGGTTTGACGTCCTTGCCGGGTAATTCCTTGAGCTCTTCGAGACGCCGACGTTGCTCTTCGAGCAAGCGGTCCTGACGTTCACGAATGAGGTCGGTTTCCCCTGGAGTGGGGGCGGCATGAGCAAGATGTAGCGGAGAAAGGCACAGCAAAGCTAGGCACAACCTCGCCACGAGGGCGGGTGGGTACATGTTCGATCCCTCGAATGGAGACTGATAGCACAATAGTGGCGCGATACTAGAGTGCCATCATTCTGACGTCAATTCTTGGATCCAGAGGAGATAAAAAGTCGACGAACGGTAATGTCTACCCGACTAAAGGATGATGAGTGAACTTTAATAGCCCAACAGCCTCAACCGTTTAACCGCCCGAAACGGAACCGAGGCTCACAATGAAAACCCTGCTGAAACTCACCCTCGTCACCACCCTCGCCTGTGCCCTCCCCGCTTGGGCCTGCACTCCTGAAGAAGCCACAGCCAAGCGTGAACAACTGGCCAAGGAAGTGACCAAACTCACCGAGCAGAACCCGGCCAAGGCCAAAGAGATCAACGCCGAGTTGCAGAAGATGGATTTGGGCACCGCCAGCGCGGATCTTCCCGACAAATGCCAGCTGATTGATCAGCGGCTGAAAGAGCTGAAGACGGCAGATAAAAAGGCCGAGAGCTGAAACCAGGGATTGCAGCCTTCGGTCACTCCGACGCAAAAATGACGCTTCTTCCGGCGCTGCCAAAGGCGCCGTCCTTTCGATCTGGAATTTGCACTAGTGCATTTAATTATTTGCACAGACGCATATATCTACCTAAGGTTACCCCGAGCCTGGATCGGAGCCGGCCATACAACATGGCAAACCGCACACGCCGATCGCTCTGTTACACCGCTACAGACCCACAAGCTGGACGCTTGTTTTCACTCATGGAGGATTGAAAAAATGTTAACCACTGAAGCCACGTCATTCACCGGCGAAACCCTGCCAAGGTGCCTGACCGGTCACCTGCTTAACCCGCAACTGTCCGATGTCGAATCGGCTGCCCCCCTCAGCGCACTGGCTGCTGCCAGTCTCAACTTCACAATGCAGAAGCAAACCCAGACCAACTGGTGCTGGGCGGCGGTTTCCGCCTCGGTTGGCAACTATTACGGCACCGGGTCCTGGACCCAATGTGGCGTGGCCACCACTGCACTCGACCGCAACTGCTGCAATCAACCGGGGCCGTGCAACGTGTACGGCTATCTGGATACAGCCCTGAGGATTACCCGCAGTTTCAACGGCATGAACCAGGGTTCGCTGCAGATGTCGGCCATCCAGAACCAGATCAACATGGGCCGACCGATCGGTTTGCGGTGTGCCTGGTACGGTGGCGGTGCGCACTTCCTGACGATCTATGGCACCAACGGCAACTACGTGCTGGTCGCAGACTCGATCTACGGCTACTCGACCCGCGCGTTGAACTCGTTCCCCGGTTCTTACAACGGCGGCGGCAACTGGACCAACACTTACTTCACCGTTAAAAACTAGGAGGGCGACATCATGCAACTGACTTATCCAAAGGCGCCTTCCAACGGCGTGCAGACCTTGCGTCCGGCGCTGCAAGCTGCCCTGCAAACCCAAGGCTTCGGCGTCAATCGCCAGTTTGCCAACGCCACGCCCGGCAAGATCAGCCTCAGCGAGGCTTACCGGGGTTACTCACTCAGCCTGGAGGATGTGAGCCAGGGCAAAGGCCTGAAAGACGCCAAGGTGGGCGATTGGCATTACCTGGTGTTTTCCAATGGCGTGACGATTGCCGATGCGCAATTGGCCGACGTCCGCGGCCATGTCGAGTTCGCCTCGCTGAACCACGGGGCCATGGCGGCCGCGACGGTCGGCGCGTTGAAACTGGCGGAACAGTCGCCGCAACTGCAGGGTAAAACAGTGGAACTGCGGGTGTTGTTTGTTTCGGCGCTGCACCTTGTGGCGATCTGGCTGCATGCCGACACTGAAGACGTGCTGATCCCGATTGAGCCGACGCCCAGGGAACTGGCAGTCACTCAGTTGTACAGCGAAGCCGCGCTGCTCGCGTTACTCAAACCGAAGGCTGATCAAGCCAAGCAACGCTTTGATGCGGACACCAGTGGGCTGTTGGGGAGCTGACAAACGCTGGACGTAAAAAAACCCGGACACTGTCCGGGTTTTTTATTGAAAAGCTACAGCTATTGGCGATCAGTCAGGCACGACACTAACCCTGTGGCGAGGGGGCTTGCCCCCGTTGGACTGCGCAGCAGTCCCTTCTTTCCAGAGAGCATGGGGGGCCGCTTCGCGACCCAACGGGGGCAAGCCCCCTCGCCACAAAAGCCCCTAGCCACAGGTTTTGTGCTCGCCGTACCTTAACTGACTGACAGCGGTTTATTCAGCAGCCGGCGCTTCCGGCTTGCGGCGCTTGAGTGGGGCCATGCCGTCCTTGCTGACCAGCGACAAAGCGTCGGTCTTCGGGCGGTTGGCGATCTTGCGCTTGGTCGGTGCCTTGGCGCCGGTTTTCTTCTTGTCGCCCTTGGCGTCGACCTTTTTCTTCTTCACGCCAACGGCTTTGCCCGAGGCCTTGACCTTTTTCGGTCCGCCGTAGGTGCCTTTGACTTCCTTGATGGTGCGGCGCTCGAAGCTCTGCTTGAGGTAGCGCTCGACGCTCGACATCAGGTTCCAGTCGCCGTGGCAGATCAGCGAGATGGCCAGGCCATCGTTGCCGGCGCGGCCGGTGCGACCGATGCGGTGAACGTATTCGTCGCCGCTGCGCGGCATGTCGAAGTTGATCACCAGGTCCAGGCCTTCCACATCGAGGCCGCGAGCTGCGACGTCGGTGGCGACGAGGATTTTCACGCCGCCCTGCTTCAGGCGGTCGATGGCCAGCTTGCGGTCTTTCTGGTCTTTGTCACCGTGCAGCACGAACGCTTTGTATTCCTGCGCCACCAGACGACCGTAGATGCGGTCAGCCATGGCCCGGGTATTGGTGAACACGATGGCCTTCTGATAGGTCTCGTTGGCCAGCAGCCAGTTCACGATCTGTTCTTTGTGCTGGTTGTGGTCAGCGGTGATGATCTGCTGACGGGTGGTCGCATTCAGATCGCTGACGTTGTTCAGCTGCAAGTGTTCCGGGTTGTTCAGGACCTTGGCGACCATCTCGCGCAGGCCCGAACCACCGGTGGTGGCCGAGAACAGCATGGTCTGCTGACGGTTGGTGCATTCTTCCACCAGACGCTGCACGTCTTCGGCAAAGCCCATGTCGAGCATGCGGTCGGCTTCGTCGAGCACCAGTACTTCGACTTCTTTCAGGTCGAGGTTGCCGGCGTTCAGTTGCTCGATCATCCGGCCCGGCGTACCGATCAGGATGTCCGGCACCTTGCGCAGCATGGCGGCCTGGACCTTGAAATCTTCACCGCCGGTGATCAGGCCGGACTTGATGAAGGTGAACTGCGCAAAGCGCTCGACTTCCTTGATGGTCTGCTGGGCCAGCTCGCGGGTCGGCAGCAGGATCAGGGTCTTGATGCTGACGCGGACTTTCGCCGGGCCGATCAGACGGTTGAGGATCGGCAAAACGAATGCAGCGGTTTTGCCGCTACCGGTTTGCGCTGTCACCCGCAGGTCACGCCCTTGGAGCGCCAGCGGAATAGCCGCTGCTTGCACAGGCGTTGGCTCGACAAATTTAAGCTCGGCCACGGCTTTGAGCAGGCGTTCGTGCAGGGCGAATTGGGAAAACACGGGTGCTACCTCGAAGAAATACAAAAAAACAGCTGCATAGGGTAACGGTTTCGAGCGCCGAGGCCGAGTTTCTTTATGCAAACGGCGGTAAACAGTGGCTTTTTTGTTGCCTGATTTGTCTCAAAACGTCATGCAAAGCGTCTTAGATGCTCTAATCGCCCCGTCGCGTCCTACAGAAGAACCGTTTTCGCCCATGGATATCAAACAGCTCTGGCTCAACATCCAAGACCTCTGGGGTGCCCTCGATCAGCACCCGCTCCTGCATTCCACCCTGGCGCTGATGTTGCTGCTGGTAGTGGCGCTGGTCCTCGGACGAGTGGCGCGCTACCTCATTATTCACGCGACCAAAATGCTCGGTCGCCAACCGGCCCTGCACTGGATCAACGACTTTCGGCACAACAAGGTCTTTCATCGCCTGGCGCAAATGACGCCGTCGCTGGTGATCCAGTTCGGGCTGTACCTGGTGCCGGAGCTGAGCAAGACCAGCCTGATATTCCTCGGCAACGTCGCACTGGCGTTCACCATCCTGTTCCTGGTGCTGTCGGTCAGCGCCCTGCTCAGTGCCCTGCTGGACATCTACGCGCGCACCGAACACGCCCGCACTCGCTCGATCAAAGGCTACGTGCAGCTGGCGAAAATGGTCTTGTACGTGTTTGGCGCGATCATCATCGTCGCGACGCTGATCGACCGTTCGCCGCTGTTGCTGCTGTCGGGTCTGGGTGCCATGTCGGCGGTTATTCTGTTGGTCTACAAGGACACGCTGCTGTCGTTCGTCGCCAGCGTGCAGCTGACCAGCAACGACATGCTGCGGGTCGGTGACTGGATCGAAATGCCGCAAGTCGGTGCCGACGGTGACGTGGTCGACATCACCCTGCACACGGTCAAGGTGCAGAACTTCGACAAGACCATCGTTTCGATCCCGACCTGGCGCCTGATGTCCGAATCGTTCAAGAACTGGCGCGGCATGCAGCAGTCTGGCGGCCGAAGGATCAAGCGCAGTCTGTTCATCGACGCCAGCGGTGTGCGCTTCATCCGCGATGACGAAGAGTTGAAATTGTCGCAGGTGCATCTGCTGACCGATTACATCAGCCGCAAGCAGGCCGAACTCAAGGCCTGGAACGAGGCTCAGGGCAATGTCGCGGCGATGTCGGCCAACCGGCGGCGGATGACCAACATCGGGACGTTCCGCGCGTATGCGTTGGCATATTTGAAGAGCCACCCGGAAATCCAGCCGAACATGACCTGCATGGTCCGCCAGATGCAAACCACTGCGCAGGGCATTCCGCTGGAAATCTACTGCTTCACCCGCACCACCGCGTGGGCGGATTACGAGCGAATTCAGGGGGATATTTTCGATTACCTGCTGGCGGTGCTGCCGGAGTTTGGGTTGAATCTGTATCAGCAGCCGAGTGGCGGGGATTTAAGGGCCGGGTTGCTACCGGCCATGTTAGGCGTGAGCCACATTCCCGAGCCCGAAAAACACATCATGTAGCACCGCGTATCCCCTTGTGGGAGCGGGCTTGCTCGCTCCCACAGGATTTAGTGGACGGTCAGAGGTTTACGTATGCCCAACCGACTGATCCACACTGCCATCAGAATCACCGATCCACCAAAGAACAACCGCCCCAGCTCTTCATGCTGATTCCAGATCAGCAGATTGATCAGCAACCCCACCGGCACATGCAGGTTGTTCATCACCGCCAGCGTCCCGCCATTCACCAGGCAGGCGCCCTTGTTCCACCAGTACAATCCCAACGCGGTCGAGACCAGGCCGAGGAACACCAGCACGCCCCACTGCAACGGTGCTTCGGGCAGGAAATTCTGTTTCCCGAACATCAGGAACGCCGGCAATGCCACCGCCAGCGCGCCCAGGTAGAAGTAGCCAAAGCGCCGGTAGTGCGGCAGATCGCTCGGATGACGCGCCACCAGATGCTTATAAAGCACTTGCCCGGCGGCGTAGGTGAAGTTGGCCAGTTGCAGCAGCAGGAAGCCCATGAAGAAATCCGGATTGATCCGGTCGTAACGGATCACCGCCGCGCCGAGCACCGCTACCAGTGCCGCCACCAGCGCCCACGGATTGAAGCGCCGGTTCAGGGCATCTTCGATCAGCGTTACGTGCAGCGGCGTGAGGATGGTGAACAGCAACACTTCCGGCACCGTCAGCACCCGGAAGCTCAGGTACAGGCAGACGTAAGTCACGCCGAACTGCAACGCGCCGATCAGCAGCATGCCGCGCATGAACGCCGGCTCGACCGAGCGCCAGCGGGTCAACGGAATAAACACTAGCCCCGCCAGCAGCACCCGCACCAGCACCGCGAAGTAACTGTCGACATGGCCGGCCAGGTATTCGCCGATCAGACTGAAGGAAAACGCCTGGATCAGCGTGACAAAAAGTAGATAGCCCATGCTCGCCTCGTTTCGAATGGCGGCGACGATAGCGGGTTTTTCCCGTCATCGCGAACCGTCAGGCAACACAAAACCCTGTGGGAGCGGGCTTGCCCGCGATTGCGGTGTGTCATTCGACTTCAATGCTGCCTGATACACCGCTATCGCGGGCAAGCCCGCTCCCACAGGGTTATGGGTATGCCCGTCAAATCCCAGGCAAAAAAAAGCCCGATCTCGCTAAAGCGTTCAATCGGGCGACAGCACTCAGGAGCAACAAGTGCAAAGGGAGGTTCGATGCGCGTAAAGCCTTGAAGGGGTTGCGCCAGGCCACTTGAACATCAAGGGATTATCTGGCGATTAAAGCCTCAAGCCACTTGGGAAAGCTTGGCGTTGGCCTGGTTCAGGCCTTTCTCCTGGAAGTCACCGCCCAGGTTCATGCCTTCTGCGTGAATAAACGTCACGTCGTGGATCCCGATGAAACCCATGACCTGACGCAGGTACGGTTCCTGGTGATCGGCCGTGCTGCCGGCGTAGATCCCGCCGCGAGCAGTCAGCACGTAGGCGCGCTTGCCGCTGAGCAAACCTTGCGGGCCGGTCTCGGTGTACTTGAAGGTCACGCCGGCACGCAGCACATGGTCGAGCCAGGCTTTGAGGGTGCTCGGAATGGCGAAGTTGTACATCGGCGCGGCCATGACCAGCACATCGGCGGCCAGCAGTTCGTCGGTCAACTGGTTGGAGCGTTCCAGGGAGACCTGTTCGATATCGCTGCGCTGTTCGGCAGGTTTCATCCAGCCGCCCAGCAGATTGATGTCCAGATGCGGAACCGGGTTGACGGCGAGGTCACGCACGGTGATCTGGTCGTTCGGGTGCGCGGCTTTCCACTGGCTGATGAAGGTCTGGGTCAACTGACGGGAAACCGAGTCTTGCTGACGGGCGCTGCTTTCGATGATCAGAACGCGTGACATGGGTTGTAGGCTCCATCTGAGAATGCTGTAAGGCGATGGAGTGAAGGTTAAACAGAGTCATATCGATGAAAAAGCGCAAATAACTGCTACAACCCATCAATAAATTCGTTTATAAGCTGAGCATGCCCCGTGGGAGCGAGCCTGTTGCTCCCACAGAGTTGAAAGTCATTTGGGGCTGCAGGTCAGGTTGATTCGCATCTTGATAATGGTGCGGGTGAACTTGGCGGTGGCATTTTTGTGTTTGCCGGCGGCCACTTCGATAGAGCGGGTGCGCGGCGCTTCCGGGCCATTATTGAAAACCACCTTACAGATCGCATCGGTGTCGCCGTAGTTGTTGACCTGGATGGAGGCGATGTCGTTATCCGTATCGAACGCGTTGTAGTCGATCTTCATGCCATTAAGCTGCTTTGTCACATCGATCGGATACGCAAACGCAGTCAACGGCAGCAGCGCCAGCACCACATAACAGAATTTTTTCATTCAGCAGTCTCCAATAAGGACTGCCAGCTTAGGACAAGAGGAGCTATTCATGAAAGCGCCCCGCGTGACCCTTGATCAATGGCGAACCTTGCAAGCCGTGGTTGACCACGGCGGTTTCGCCCAGGCCGCCGAAGCGCTGCACCGTTCGCAATCCTCGGTGAGCTACACCGTGGCGCGTATGCAGGACCAACTCGGCGTGCCGCTGTTGCGCATCGACGGCCGCAAAGCAGTGCTGACCGAAGCCGGCGGCGTGTTGCTGCGTCGCTCGCGGCAACTGGTGAAACAGGCCAGCCAGCTGGAAGACCTGGCCCACCACATGGAGCAAGGCTGGGAAGCGGAAGTGCGGCTGGTGGTCGACGCCGCTTACCCGAGCGCCCGCCTCGTCCGTGCGTTGACCGCGTTCATGCCGCAAAGCCGTGGCTGCCGGGTGCGTCTGCGCGAAGAAGTGCTGTCGGGGGTCGAAGAAGTGTTGCTCGAAGGCGTGGCCGACCTGGCGATCACCGGCTTCAGCATTCCCGGCTATCTCGGCGCGGAATTGAGCGATGTTGAATTCGTCGCCGTTGCCCATCCCGATCACCCGCTGCATCGTCTGAACCGCGAACTGAACTTCCAGGACCTGGAAACCCAGATGCAAGTGGTCATCCGCGACTCCGGTCGCCAGCAACCACGGGACGTCGGCTGGCTCGGCGCCGAACAGCGCTGGACCGTCGGCAGCCTGGCCACCGCGGCGACGTTTGTCAGCAGTGGCCTGGGTTTCGCCTGGCTGCCCCGGCACATGATCGAACGCGAGCTGAGGGAAGGCACGCTCAAGCTGCTACCGTTGGACCAGGGCGGCAGCCGCAACCCGAGCTTCTATCTGTATTCGAACAAGGACAAACCCTTGGGCCCGGCGACGCAAATCCTGATCGAACTGCTGCGCACCTTCGACACCGCGCCGCTGGATGCGCCGTTCGCCGCCCCTGAACAAGCCTGACACGGAGATCCGCATGGCCTATTTCGAACATGAAGGTTGCAACCTGCACTATGAGGAATACGGCCACGGCACGCCGTTGCTGCTGGTCCACGGGCTGGGGTCCAGCACCCTGGACTGGGAAAAGCAGATCCCGGCGCTGTCCGCTCATTACCGCGTGATCGTCCCGGACGTACGCGGTCACGGTCGATCCGATAAACCCCGCGAACGCTACAGCATCGCCGGATTCAGCGCCGACCTGGTCGCCCTGATGGAGCACCTGAACCTCGGCCCCACGCATTATGTGGGCTTATCCATGGGCGGCATGATCGGTTTTCAACTGGCCGTGGATCAGCCGCACATGCTCAAAAGCCTGTGCATCGTCAACAGCGCACCCGAAGTCAAACTGCGCAGCCGCGACGATTACTGGCAGTGGTTCAAGCGCTGGAGCCTGATGCGTGTCCTCAGTCTGGGCACCATCGGCAAGGCCCTGGGCGCCAAGCTATTTCCCAAACCAGAACAAGCTGATTTGCGTCAAAAGATGGCCGAGCGCTGGGCAAAAAACGACAAACATGCTTATCTCGCCAGCTTCGATGCCCTCGTTGGCTGGGGTGTTCAGGAACGACTTTCCAGAGTCGCCTGTCCAACCCTCATCGTCACCGCCGACCGCGATTACACGCCGGTCTCGCTGAAGGAAACCTACGTAAAACTGCTGCCCGATGCACGGCTGGTGGTGATCGCCGATTCGCGTCACGCCACCCCACTGGATCAACCCGAACGCTTCAACCAAACCCTGCTCGAGTTTCTCACCGCAGTCGACACCACCTCACTCAGGATCACTGACCCATGCTGAAAAAAATCGCCCTCGTCGCCGGCTCCGTTCTGTTTGCCGCCAACCTGATGGCCGCAACGCCCGCCAAGGCGCCACACGTGTTGCTGGAAACCACCAACGGCCAGATCGAAATCGAACTGGACTCGGTCAAGGCACCGATCAGTACCAAGAACTTCCTTGATTACGTCAACAGCGGCTTCTACAACAACACGATTTTCCACCGTGTGATTCCGGGCTTCATGGTCCAGGGCGGTGGTTTCACGCAACAAATGCAGCAGAAAGAAACCAAGGCGCCGATCAAGAACGAATCCAAGAACGGCTTGCATAACGTGCGTGGCACGCTGTCCATGGCTCGCACCTCGAACCCTGATTCGGCCACCAGCCAGTTCTTCATCAACGTCAAGGACAACGACTTCCTCGACAGCGGAGATGGTTATGCCGTGTTCGGTAAAGTCGTCAAAGGCATGGATGTGGTCGATGTCATCGTCAACTCCCAGACCACCACCAAAAGCGGCATGAAAGACGTACCGGCCGACCCTGTGTTCATCAAGTCCGCCAAAGTTATCGACTAATCTGCACAGGAGTGCTTGAGCGGCTACCGGTATCCGGCGCCGCTCATATTGTTTAAAGGAGAGCCCGTGCGCGGGCGGAGAACTGATGCTTTATCGCCGTTTCGAGAAACTGATCGACATATTCCGCGACGCTCCGACGACGGCTCCGCCGGATCGGGTTCTCCCCTTCTATACCTATTACTTGAAGCAGGTCTGGCCGAGTTTTGCCGCCCTGCTGATTGTCGGCTTGTTCGCCTCCTTGATCGAAGTCGCGCTGTTCAACTACCTGAGCCGCATCATCGACCTGGCCCAAGGCACGCCGAACCCGGATTTCTTCCAGGAGCACGCACTTGAGCTGACCTGGATGGTGGTGGTGACCCTGGTTCTGCGACCGATTTTCTTCGGTCTGCACGACCTGCTGGTGCACCAGACGCTGAACCCCGGCATGACCAGCCTGATTCTCTGGCAGAACCACCGCTACGTGCTCAAACAGAGCCTGAATTTCTTTCAGAATGACTTCGCCGGGCGCATCGCCCAGCGCATCATGCAGACCGGCAACGCCCTGCGCGACTCTGCCGTGCAAGCGGTGGATGCCCTGTGGCACGTGCTGATCTATGCCATCAGCGCGCTGGTGCTGTTTGCCGAAGCCGACTGGCGCCTGATGATCCCGCTGACGACCTGGATCGCCGGGTTCATCGGCGCGCTTTATTACTTCGTGCCGCGGGTCAAGGACCGCTCGGTGCAATCCTCCGATGCGCGCTCCAAACTCATGGGACGGATCGTCGACGGCTACACCAACATCACCACCTTGAAGCTGTTCGCCCACACCAACCATGAACAGCAATACGCCAAGGAAGCCATCAAGGAGCAAACCGAAAAAGCGCAACTGGCCGGGCGCGTGGTCACCAGCATGGACGTGGCCATCACCAGCATGAACGGCCTGCTGATCGTCACCACCACCGGCCTGGCCCTATGGCTGTGGACGCAGTCGCTGATCTCGGTCGGCGCGATTGCCCTGGCGACAGGCCTGGTGATCCGTATCGTCAACATGTCCGGCTGGATCATGTGGGTAGTCACCGGCATCTTCGAAAACATCGGCATGGTCCAGGACGGTTTGCGCACCATCGCCCAACCGGTCAGCATCACCGACCGCGATCAGGCCAAACCGCTGACCGTACCCCGTGGCGAAGTGCGCTTCGAACATGTGGATTTTCACTACGGCAAGAAGAGCGGGATCATTGGCGACCTTAACCTGACGATCAAACCCGGTGAGAAAATCGGCTTGATCGGACCGTCCGGCGCGGGCAAGTCGACCCTGGTCAACCTGCTGCTGCGCCTGTATGACGTGCAGGGCGGGCGAATCCTCATCGATGGGCAGAACATCGCCGAAGTCGGCCAGGAAAGCCTGCGCGAGCGCATCGGCATGATCACCCAGGACACCTCGTTGCTGCACCGTTCGATCCGCGACAACCTGCTTTACGGCAGACCCGATGCCACCGACGCCGAGCTGTGGGAAGCGGTGCACAAGGCCCGCGCCGATGAGTTCATTCCGTTGCTGTCGGACGCCGAAGGCCGTGCCGGTTTCGATGCGCATGTGGGTGAACGCGGGGTGAAACTCTCCGGCGGCCAGCGTCAGCGGATTGCGATCGCTCGCGTGCTGCTCAAGGATGCACCGATCCTGATCATGGACGAGGCGACCTCGGCACTGGATTCGGAAGTCGAAGCGGCGATCCAGGAAAGCCTGGAAACCCTGATGCAGGGCAAAACCGTGATCGCCATCGCCCACCGGCTTTCGACCATCGCCCGGATGGATCGGCTGGTGGTGCTGGAAAAAGGCAGGATCGCCGAAACCGGCACCCACGCCGAACTGTTGGCGCACGGCGGATTGTATGCGCGGCTGTGGCAGCACCAGACGGGTGGGTTTGTCGGGATCGACTGATTGAACTCACCACCCACCCTGTGGGAGCGGGCTTGCTCGCGAAGAGGGAGTATCAGTCAACATCAATGTTGCCTGACACACCGCCTTCGCGAGCAAGCCCGCTCCCACGGGGACTATCTACACCCGACAAACCGCCACAGCCTGCTAACCACAGGCCCTGGCGGTTTTTTGTGGCCGCTGGAAATCCGCAAAATCCCTGCTGTACTCAGCCAAGGTTCTGGAGATGAGCCTGTCGTAAGCCTGCAGGATGCATCACGCGATACAGTCTCGATAGGTCGCCTATCAAGGACGCTCTCATGCCTCTGTTCAAACGTTCAGTCACTGAGCTGTTAGGTACGTTCTGGCTCGTATTGGGAGGTTGCGGCAGTGCGGTGCTCGCCGCGTCTTCGCCCCTCGGGATCGGGGTGCTGGGTGTGGCCATCGCGTTTGGTCTCACCGTGTTGACCATGGCCTTCGCCATTGGCCATATTTCCGGTTGTCACCTCAACCCTGCCGTCTCCGTCGGCCTGTGTGTCGGAGGCCGGTTTCCGGCCCGGGAGTTGCCTGCGTACATCATCGCCCAGGTGATTGGCGCGATCATCGCCGCCGCGCTGATCTACTACATCGCCAGCGGCAAGGAAGGTTTCGACCTCTCCGCCGGCCTGGCCTCGAACGGCTATGGCGAACACTCCCCGGGCAAGTACTCAATGGCCGCAGGCTTTGTCTGTGAACTGGTGATGACCGCAATGTTCGTACTGATCATCCTCGGTGCCACCGACAAACGTGCGCCCGCCGGGCTTGCACCGATTGCCATCGGCCTGGCCTTGACACTGATTCACTTGATCTCGATTCCCGTCACCAACACCTCGGTCAACCCGGCCCGCAGCACCGGTCCGGCGTTGATGGTCGGTGGCTGGGCCATCGCGCAATTGTGGATGTTCTGGGTGGCGCCGCTGCTTGGCGCTGTGGTTGGCGGCGTGACGTATCGCTGGCTGGGCAAGGAAGGTACTTGAGGCGACGGGCGAGGATCATGCCTGCCGATAAGGCAACGCGGTCCTCGCTTCCTCGGCATAGGCCAACACCCCAAGACGTTCCTGCTGCAGAAAATCTTTGACCGCGGCTTTCAGTCCGGGGTGACGCAGGTAATGCCAGGAATGGGTGATCACCGGTTCAAAGCCGCGAATCAACTTGTGCTCGCCTTGGGCGCCGGCATCAAAACGCTGGAAGCCATTGGCAATCGCGTAGTCCATGCCCTGGTAGAAACAGGTCTCGAAATGCAAACGGTCGAACTCCGCCAGGCAGCCCCAGTAACGCCCGTAAAAACTGTCGCCGCCCACCAGGCTGAAGGCCATGGCCACGGGTCGTGAACCTTGTTTGGCCAGCACCACGCGAATGGCTTCGGGCATGCGCTCGGCCAGCAGACTGAAAAACTCCCGCGTCAAATAGGGCCTTTGCCGACGCACCGCGTAGGTATTGGCGTAGCAGGCATAGACGAAATCCCACTGCGCCTGATCCAGCTGCTTGCCTTCCAGCCATTCGAAATCAATCCCCTGCCCCGCCACTTGCTCGCGCTCCTTGCGCATCTGCTTGCGTTTGCGCGAACTGAGGACGTCGAGGAAATCCTGAAAGTCCCGATAACCGCGATTCTGCCAGTGGTACTGACAGCCGATCCGCTGCAACCAGCCGGGTTGTTCGGCCAATGCCGCGTCGGTGAAAGGGTCTGTGAAATTGATGTGAGCGCTGGAGAGTTCTTCGATCTCCAGGTAGCCCGGCAGGCTCTTGAGCAGCTCGAAACCGTCCTCGACACTGCGCGCCAGCAACCGTGGCCCGCTGACCGGGCTGAACGGAACGGCGGTCAACAGCTTCGGGTAATAGTCGATGCCGGCACGCTCACAGGCATCGGCCCAGGCGTGATCGAACACGTACTCGCCGTAGGAATGCCACTTGCGGTAGCTGGGTAGCGCGGCGATCAGCCGCCCTTCTTCGATGTGCAAAAGGTGCTCAGGCTGCCAGCCGGAATGCGGGCCGAGGCTGCCGCTGTCTTCCAGCGCACTGAGGAAGGCATGGCGCAGAAACGGCTGATTATCCGGCACGAGGGCATCCCACGTGCGCGGACCAATATCGGACAGACTTTCCAGACGTTGCAGCGGCATTGACACCCTCTCGACTTCTTCGCGTAACAGCCCGGCGAGTATCGCCTATCGCCCGCCATTACACATCCGTCAAAAAGCGCCGACAGGGCTCTGGATCAAAAGTTCAGATGGTCTTTGTATCGTCATCGAGAAGCCATCACTTTGCCACTGCTCTGTAATAAACCATCGCGATACTGGCGCCAGTTTTTAGAGCGTCGGGTTCTACCCGGCCACTGTTTCCGTCCGTCAATGGTCGGTTGTGTCCCGGATGGCTCAGTCATCCCCTTACATCTTCGGAGATTGATATGCGTCTTGCTTCCACGAAAACTGCGGCGGCCCTGTGTGGCGGTCTGCTGCTGGCCATGAGCGTTCCGGCCAGCGCCGCAGTCGACGCCAAACTGCTCGACATGCTCAAGGCAAACGGCTCGATTACCAACGCGCAATACAGCGAACTGCAAGCCGAGTTAGCCAGGGATCAGAAAGACCAGCAAATCGCCCGTCAGGCTCAGCAGGAAACCAACGAGCAGATCGCGGCCACTGCGAAGAAAACCAATGAACTGAGCACCTTCGACCAGAAACTGGCCTGGGCCGCCAAGACCCAATTCAAGGGCGACGTGCGTTTCCGCCAGGAGACAGTCAAGAACGATGGCGTTTCCAACAACCGCGACCAGGATCGTCAGCGCGTTCGTGCCCGCCTGGGTGCCTACACCGAGATCAACCCACAAGTCGACACCGGCATCCGTATCGCCACCGGTAACAACGACGACGCCCGTTCCACCAACCAGAGCCTGGACAATTACTTCGACAAGAAGTCGATCTGGCTGGACCAGGGTTACGTCGACTACCACCCGGACTTCGCCAAAAACCTGCACATCGTGGGCGGCAAGATGCCACAGCAATGGGTGAGCATGGGCGACATCATCTGGGATAGCGACATCAGCCCCGAAGGCCTGGCACTCACTTACAAATACCCGCTGGGCGCCAGCACCGAGCTGTTCGGTAGCGCCGGCCACTACACCCTCAAGGACAACGTCGACGGCGACGGCGTGCAGTTCAAGCACGATTTGCGTCTGTACGCCGGCCAGTTGGGCGCGCGTTTCGCCCTCACCGACAACCTGAAACTGACCCTGGGCGGCAGTGTCTACGGCTACGACAACGACGACGACATCACCGCAGGCGGCACCAGCATTCCATCCGTGCTGGCCACCAACGGCAACACCCCGAACGAGCAATTCAAACTGTACGAAGGCTTTGGCCAGATCGACATCACCGGCCTGCCACTGCCGCTCTCGCTGTACGGCCAGTACGTCAACAACAAAGATGCCAGCAACGATCAGGATTCTGCCTGGCTGGCGGGTGTAAAGACCAAGTTCTATGGCTTCGCCGTGGACTACAACTATCGCGACGTACAGCGTAACGCGGTGGTCGGTGCCTTCACCGACTCCGACTTCGCCAACGGTTTCACCGGTTCGCGTGGCAGCAAGTTGAAAGTGAGTTACGAGCTGGACAAGAACTTCGCCCTGGGCGCGACGTACTTCATGGCTAACTCTGACTACACCAACGCCAACCTCAAGGATTCGGACATCAACACCCTGCAACTGGATGCCGAAGCCAAGTTCTAAGCAGCACCGTTGTACGTCTCAGGTCATGGACGCTTGAGGCGCTTTACAGTCTGGCGTGGATGGATCGATCCCCATCATCCGTTCGATGCATCCACGCCGGCCTGCTTCTCTTCCCTGCGATAACGCCACGACTTTACGGAATGTCCTTGCGACGCTCCGCAGCGAGACGTTCGGCAAGTGCATCGACCTCCGGCACAGCCTCCTCCGGCAAGACGCGCAGCGTCGCCTGCATCAAGCGCATCTGACGAATGAACCGCCGGCAATTGGGGCAGAACATTAAATGATGCCGCACCAGCAACTTCTCCCGAAAGCTCAACTGGCCATCGAGATAATCACTGGAGCGTGCCACTTGCTCCTTACAGGTCAGCATTCACCGGTTTCCTCAAAATGTTCTACGGTCGCAAAGACCTTCAACCGTGCCCGATGCAGCAGCACGCGAACATTGGAGAGCGAGATTTCCAGAAGATTACAGATCTCTTCCAGCTCCAGGCCCTGACGTTCACGAAGTAACAAGACGCTGCTTTGCAGTTCCGACAGGCTGAGCAAGGTGTGTTCGAGGCATTCACGTAGTTCGTTTTCGGTCAACAGCGCCTCTGGCGTGTCTTGGTGCCAGGCGAACGGCGCCACCAGCCAGTGGCCGTCTGCGGCGGAAAAACGATCGTCATCAACGCTGCCATGCGGCGATGGAAGGTCATCGAGCAGCACTTCACGACGGTTTTGTTTGTAGCGACCTTTTGCCGAGTTTGCGGTGATGGTCAGCAACCACGTCTTGAGGCTCGAACGCGCCTCAAACTTGCTCAGATGGCGCACGACTGACAGCCACGCGTCCTGCACCACTTCGTCGGCATGCCGGCTGCCGACGATCGCATAAGCCACCGCACGCATCGGGCTCTGATAAGTGCTGACCAACTCTTTGAAGGCCTGTTGCTCACCTGCCAGCAATCGTTCCAGCAGTTTCGCGTCGTCAGCCGCCATTCACAAACCCCTTGTCCTGACCTCGAAAAATGAGTCAGCAGGACTTCGCCGTCAGCAACATCCTACTGTCATTTCCGAAAGTTACAGCGTCCCGACTGTTTCGGCTGTAGGAAAAGCCATCACGAATCCAAGTAAAAAACGACAGCCTTCCCCCTCAACGTTTGCGCAACAGCACGCTGCCAATCGAGTAACCGGCGCCGAAGGAACTGAGCACGGCCAGGGAACCGGCAGGCAGATCGTCCTGATGTTTGTGAAACGAGATCACCGAGCCGGCGGAGCTGGTGTTGGCGTAGGTGTCGAGAATCACTGGTGCTTCTTCTTCGGTGGCTTCGCGGCCCAGCAGTTTCTTGACGATCAGGTGGTTCATGCTGAGGTTGGCCTGGTGCAACCAGAAGCGCTTCACGTCGCTGACGTTGAGCTTGTTCTCTTCCAGGTGCGTGGCGATCAGCTCGGCGACCATCGGGCAGACGTCGCGGAACACCTTGCGGCCTTCCTGCACGAACAGTTTGTCCTTGGCACCGATGCCCTCTTCCGCTGCGCGGTTGAGGAAGCCGAAGTTGTTGCGGATGTTGTTGGAGAACTTGGTCAGCAGTTTGGTGCTGACCACGTCGAACTGATACTTGGACGTCGCCAGGTCTGCACGCTCGATGATCACCGCCGTCGCCGCGTCGCCAAAGATGAAGTGGCTGTCACGGTCGCGGAAGTTCAGGTGACCGGTGCAGACTTCCGGGTTGACCATCAGGACTGCCCGGGCCTGGCCCAGTTGCACGCTGTTGGCGGCGGCCTGGATGCCGAAGGTCGCCGAGGAGCAGGCCACGTTCATGTCGAAACCGAAACCCTGGATGCCCAGTGCTTCCTGGACTTCGATGGCGATGGCCGGGTAGGCGCGTTGCAGGTTGGAGCAGGCGACGATCACACCGTCGATGTCCGCGGCGGTCTTGCCGGCACGCTGCAAGGCTTGTTCGGCCGCGCCGATGGCCATCTGGCAAAGCACCGACCACTCGTCATTGGAACGCTCAGGCAGACGCGGGGCCATGCGTTGCGGGTCGAGGATGCCGTCCTTGTCCATGACAAAGCGGCTCTTGATGCCGGACGCTTTTTCGATAAACGCAGCGCTGGATTCGGTCAACGCTTCGACTTCACCACGGGCAATGGCGTCAGCGTTGTCGGCGTTGAATAGCGCGACGTAAGCATTGAAAGACTGCACCAGCTCTTCATTGGAGATGCTGTTGGCCGGGGTATACAGGCCGGTGCCGCTGATGACGACGTTATGCATGGTCGTTTCTCTAATCTGTTCAGGCAGAAAGCATTGGCACCGACGTACCAACACACAAAGGGTCTGTTCCCGTCACGGGAAGCACACCTGGCATCGCTTTATTCCGTACCGCCCGAACCTTGAGAGGCTCAAAACCGCGGGACCGGCGTTTATAGGCGCGAAGTTTGCCATAAACATTGGGTTTTGACCCTATTTGCTGGAACAAACGGGTACCTGTGGGAGCGGGCTTGCCCGCGAAAGCGGTGTGTCAGTCAACATTGATGCTGGAGCTGACGGCCCCTTCGCGGGCAAGCCCGCTCCCACAGGGGAAGTGTCACGGTTCGACCTGGGTCCATTGCTTGTTCAAGCGCTTGTCGGAGATCGGCACTTTGGTCCCCAGTTGCTGGGCGAACAGCGAAACCCGGTATTCCTCCAGCCACCAGCGATAGAGTTCCAGTTGCGGATCGCGCTTGCCTTCCTGGGCGTGCTTGCTGGCGCGAGTCTGATATTGCGCCCACAGGCCAGACAATTCGCCACTCCAGACCCGATCCCTCTGCACCTGGGCACCGATTTTCTCAGAGCGCTGCTCGACGGCTTTCAGGTAACGCGGCAACTCCTTGAGCCACTGCATCGGTGTTTCCCGGACAAACCCCGGATACACCAGATGGCTGAGCTGCTGCTTGATGTCGTTCAGGGCCACGGCTTGTGCCAGGTCAATCTTGCCCTTGAAGCGTTTTTGCAGGCCGTGCCAGTGCTTGAGAATCTCCAGCGTCAACTTGGCCAGACGCTCGGCGTGCTCTGTCCAGCCGCCGCGCTTGCGCTCGGCCAGCGCCGCCAATCCGGCGCCATCGCGTGGCAACGGGTCTTCGCCGTCGAGAATGCAGCTGTCGAGACTGGCCAGCAGAATGTCTTCCACCAGACTGTCGATGCGCCCCATGTCGCGGTACATCAGGCCCAATTCGGTCAGCCCCGGCAATTTGCCGCGCAGGAACTTGGCCGTGTCAGCCAGTTGTTGCATCAGCAACCGCTGCAAGGCGCGGCGATGCTGGAACTCGGCTTCGGCCGGGGTCGAGAAACGCCCTTCCCTGACCGTGCCGCTCTCTTCCACCAGCGCCGGATACACCGTCATCGACAGCCCGGCGATCTTCTGTTGAGTCTTTTCCGCCACCGCCGCGAAGACTTTCGCCTCCACCGGCTGCTGGCTTTTCGCGGTTTGCGGCACGGCCAACGCGGCCTGGCTGGCTTCGGCAAAACGTGCGGTCAATTCGGCCAGGTCTCGCCCTTCGCCGAGGAACTTGCCCTGGCCGTCGACGATTTCCAGGTTCATCCGCAGATGACTGTCGACCTGTTGCGATGCTTCCGCCCAGGCTTCATCGCTGACTCGCGCGCCCGTCATGCGCAACAGTTCGCGGCCCAACGCCTGCGGCAACGAGCCCTCGGCAAAGGTCATGCGCTGCAACGCGGCTTTGACGAAGTCCGGCACCGGCACAAAGTTCTTGCGCAGGGCTTTGGGCAGGTTGCGCACCAGCGCGATGCACTTGGCCTCGATCACGCCCGGCACCAACCATTCCAGGCGTTCCGGCGGCAACATCGGCAACAACGGCGCTGGCACGCGCAGGGTCACGCCGTCGCGCGGGTGATTCGGCTCGAAGTGGTAACTGAGGGCCAGTTCCAGATCGCCGATGTGCAAGGTGTCCGGGTAATGCAGGGCGGTGACTTCACTGGCCTCGCGGGCCAGCACGTCTTCTTCGCGCATGATCAGCAGCTGCGGGTCTTTCTGGCTGTTGACCTTGTACCAACTGTCGAAAGTCGCGGTCTGGTGAATCTCCGCCGGCAGTCGCGCATCGTAGAAAGCGAACAGGGTTTCTTCGTCCGCCAGGATGTCACGGCGACGAGCCTTGGCTTCCAGTTCGTCGAGCTGTTCAAGCAATTGCGCATTGGCCGACAAACATTTGGCTTTGGACTGAATCTCGCCCCGCACCAAACCTTCGCGAATGAAAAACTCACGGGACACCACCGGGTCAATCGGCCCGTAATGCACCGGCCGGCGACCGACCACGATCAGCCCGAACAAAGTGATCTGCTCGAACGCCACGACTTGACCGCGCTTCTTCTCCCAGTGCGGTTCGAAGTGGTTTTTCTTGATCAGGTGCCCGGCCAGCGGCTCGATCCAATCGGAATCGATCTTGGCGACCATGCGCGCATAGAGCTTGGTGGTTTCCACCAGTTCGGCGGTCATCAGCCATTGCGGGCGCTTTTTGCCCAGCCCGGATGACGGGTGAATCCAGAAACGTCGCTGACGCGCACCGAGGTAATCGCCTTCATCGGTTTTCTGGCCGATCTGGCTGAGCAGGCCCGAGAGCACGGCTTTGTGCAGTTTCGGGTAATCCGCCGGCTCTTTGTTCAGGCTCAACTGCATGTCGCGGCAGATCAGGCTCAACTGCCGGTGCGAGTCGCGCCATTCGCGCAGGCGCAGGTAATTGAGGAAGTTCTTACGGCACCAATTGCGCAGTGGACTGGCCGTCAGCGCCTGGCGTTGTTCTTCAAAACCTCGCCACAGATTGACCAGCCCGGCGAAATCCGAATCCACGTCTTTCCACTGTGCGTGGGCCTGATCCGCCGCTTGCTGGCGCTCCGGCGGACGCTCGCGCGGGTCCTGAATCGACATGGCGCTGGCGACGATCAGCACTTCCTGCAGGCTGCCGAGTTTCGCCGCTTCCAGCAGCATGCGTCCCATGCGCGGGTCCACCGGCAGGCGCGCCAACTGGCGACCGAGCGGGGTCAGCTGGCTGTTGCGGTCCACTGCCGAGAGTTCTTGCAGCAGGTTGAAGCCGTCGCTGATGGCCTTGCCATCCGGCGGCTCGATAAACGGGAAGTCGGTGATCTCGCCGAGGCGCAGATGCAGCATCTGCAAAATCACCGCCGCGAGGTTGGTCCGCAGAATTTCCGGGTCGGTAAATTCCGGGCGACCGATGAAGTCTTCTTCGCCATAGAGGCGGATGCAAATGCCCGGTTCGACCCGTCCGCAACGGCCTTTACGCTGATTGGCGCTGGCCTGGGAAATGGCTTCGATGGGCAGGCGCTGGACCTTGGCGCGGTAGCTGTAACGGCTGATGCGCGCGGTGCCGCTGTCGATCACGTAACGGATGCCCGGCACGGTCAGCGAGGTTTCCGCGACGTTGGTCGCCAGCACCACGCGACGGCCCGGGTGCGACTGGAAAATCCGCTGCTGTTCGGCCGGCGACAACCGCGCGTACAGCGGCAGAATCTCGGTGTGCTTGAGCTGGGCCTTGCGCAGCATGTCGGCGGCATCGCGAATCTCGCGTTCGCCGGGCAGGAACACCAGCACATCGCCGGGGCTCTTGCGCTCGCTGCGTTCGAACGCGGCGATTTCGTCGAGGGTGGCGAGGATCGCCTGATCCACAGTCAGGTCGTCCTCGACGCGGTTGCCCTCTTCGTCCTGCTCCAGGGTCAGCGGGCGGTACCAGGTTTCCACCGGGAAGGTGCGGCCGGAGACTTCGACAATCGGCGCGTCATCGAAGTGCTTGGAGAAGCGCTCCAGGTCGATGGTCGCCGAGGTGATGATGACTTTCAGGTCCGGACGGCGCGGCAGCAGGGTTTTCAGGTAACCGAGCAGGAAGTCGATGTTGAGGCTGCGTTCGTGGGCTTCGTCGACGATGATCGTGTCGTAGCGTTCGAGGTAGCGGTCGTTCTGGGTTTCCGCCAGCAGGATACCGTCGGTCATCAGCTTGATCAGGGTGTTGGAATCGCTCTGGTCTTCGAACCGCACCTGATAGCCGACCAATGCGCCCAATGGCGTCGCCAGTTCTTCGGCAACCCGGCTGGCCACGCTGCGTGCAGCGATTCGACGCGGCTGGGTGTGGCCGATCAGGCCGTGCTGGCCTCGGCCGATTTCCAGGCAGATCTTCGGCAACTGGGTGGTTTTGCCCGAGCCGGTTTCGCCGGCGATGATCAGCACCTGATGCTTGAGCAGCGCTTCCTTGATTTCATCGCGCTTGGCGGCGATCGGCAAACTGTCGTCGTAACGAATCACCGGCAGGCTGGCGCGCCGCGCCAACACCTGGTCACAGGACGCCTGCATACGCGTCACCCACAGGGCCAGCTTGGCCTCGTCGGGTTTCTTGCGCAGCTCAAGCAACTGCCGCCGCAGCCGGTGGCGGTCGGCGAGCATGGCGTGATCGAGGTTTTTCAGCAGTTTGTCGATGGAAGGCGATTCGTCAGTCATCAGGTACGCAAAAGTCGTCTAGTGGCGCAGGGGGGCGATTGTCGCAGATTTGCGCCCACGGCGACGAATGCAACCGCTTTTGTGGTGAGGGGATTTATCCCCGTTCGGTTGCGAAGCTATCGTAAACCGGTCCGCGCGGTTTATCTGCAATACCGCGGTGGATGGTTTTAGGGCCGCTTCGCAACCCAACGGGGATAAATCCCCTCGCCACAAAAGCCCCATCACCACAGGGTGTCATCTCAGAGCGGGCTATTCGTTGTCGAGGCCTTTGCGCCGATACGGGAACACGTCGATGACCTTGCCGGCGCGGATGGCTTCCTGAAGGCTTTTCCAGTAATCGGCGTTGTACAACTCGCCATGCAATTGGTCGAATAACTTGCGCTGCCCGGAATCGGCAAACAGAAACGGCGGAAACTCCTCGGGAAACACATCCAGCGGCCCGATCGAATACCACGGCTCGGACGCCATTTCATCTTCGGGCGTACGCGGTTGCGGGATGTGGCGGAAGTTGGCTTCGGTCAGGAAGCAGATCTCGTCATAGTCATAAAACACCACGCGACCGTGCCGAGTGACGCCGAAGTTCTTCAACAGCATGTCGCCGGGAAAGATGTTCGCCGCCGCCAGTTGCTTGATCGCCAGCCCATAATCCTCCAGCGCCTCGCGGACTTGCGCGTCGTTGGCGTTTTCCAGGTACAGGTTGAGCGGCGTCATCCGCCGCTCGGTCCAGCAGTGGCGGATCAGCACGGTGTCACCTTCCACCGACACCGTGGACGCGGCGACCTCAAGCAGTTCCTCCAGACACGCCGGCTCGAACTTGCTCAACGGGAAGCGAAAGTCGGCGAATTCCTGGGTATCGGCCATGCGCCCGACCCGGTCGACGCTTTTTACCAAACGGTATTTTTCGATCACCGTGGCGCGGTCGACGTTTTTCGACGGCGAGAAACGGTCCTTGATGATTTTGAACACGGTATTGAAACCCGGCAGCGTGAACACGCTCATCACCATGCCGCGCACACCGGGGGCCATGATGAATTGGTCGTCGGTGTTGGCCAGGTGATTGATCAGCGCCCGGTAGAACTCGGACTTGCCGTGCTTGTAGAAACCGATCGAGGTGTACAGCTCGGCGATGTGCTTGCCCGGCAGGATGCGCTTGAGGAAGCCAATGAACTCGGCCGGCACCGGCACATCCACCATGAAATACGAGCGGGTGAACGAGAAGATGATCGAGACATCGGCTTCATCGGTGATCAGCGCATCGATCTGAATCCCGCGGCCTTCGCGGTGCAACAGCGGAATCACCAGCGGCCATTGTTCGTCCCGGGTGTAGATGCGCCCCACCAGGTACGCGCCCTTATTGCGGTAGAGCACAGAGGAAAACAGCTCGACGCTCAATTCCGGGTCCTTGCACACCCAGTCCGGCAGGTTCTCGCGCAGTTGCGCTTCGAGGCGGTGCAGGTCGCCAGCCAGGTCGGCGTAATCCTCGCTGAAGCTGTAATCGGCAAAAATACTCGCGAGCATGCCGGACAACTGGCCCTGAGGCTTGTAGGTCCGGGTTTGCGCGGCGCGGGCCCGGCGCAGGCTGGGCCGGGTGGTGTGGATGAACATGCAGCCGTCGCTGATCAGGTCATGGCTGAACAGCCCGCAGAAAATCGAGTTGTACCAGGTTTCGGACAGTTCATCGTCGAAACGCAGGTCGATCAGGGTGATGTAAGCGCTTTTGACCAGCGGCCAGCAACTGACGTCCAGCGTGTCGGCGTCGAACGCGATGCGCAGCCGTTCCACCGTTTCGCTGACTTTCTCTTCGTACAGATTGATCCGCGCGGCCGAGGCTACCTGCGCCTCCTGCCACTTGGCCTGTTCGAAGCGGGCCCGGGCGCCGTCAGTGATCTGGCGGAAATGCTCGCGGTAATCGTCAAAGCCATCGAGGATCATTCGGGCGATGTCGGCGGCTGGCCATTGCTGCGGCATGGTGAGACCTCTGCGGGAATTCGTGAGCCCTGAGCTTAGCCAGTGAACCGGATGCAGAGAAGCGTAATTTTCGGCTCGGGTTAAATGCTCGTTTTTCGGTTGCCATGGATCAGGCGCTCGGCAACACTCTCGTCCCCATCAAGGAAGGAGTGCACCGTGAGCCCTGTCGATATTTTCCGTTTGCTGTCGCTGGCAGCGATCTGGGGCGCGAGCTTTCTGTTCATGCGCATCATCGCCCCAGTGATTGGCACAATCCCCACTGCCTTTTTCCGCGTGTCGATTGCCGCCACCGGCTTGCTGGTGATCCTCGGGCTGATGCGCATCAGCTGGGACTTCAAAGGCAAACTCAAGACGGTGATGCTGCTCGGGGTAATCAACTCCGGGATTCCGGCGACCCTCTATTCGGTGGCCGCCCAAGTGCTGCCGGCCGGTTACTCGGCAATTTTCAATGCCACCACGCCGCTGATGGGCGTGTTGATCGGCGGCCTGTTCTTCCATGAAAAACTCACCGCCGCCAAGCTTGGCGGAGTATTCCTCGGGCTGCTTGGCGTGGGCGTCCTGACCCGCGCCGGTCCGGTAGCGTTCGACATGGAATTGCTGATGGGCGCCGTCGCCTGCCTGCTCGCCACCACCTGTTATGGCTTTGCCGGGTTCCTGGCCCGCCGCTGGCTCGATCACGCGGGCGGTCTCGACAGTCGTCTTTCGGCGCTGGGCAGCATGCTCGGGGCGACGCTGTTCCTGTTGCCGTTGTTCGGCTACAGCGTGATCAGCCAGCCACCGGCGAGCTGGGGCGGCTGGAATGTCTGGTTGTCACTGCTCGGGTTGGGGCTGGTGTGTACCGCGCTGGCGTACATTATCTACTTCCGCCTGCTCAGCTCGATCGGGCCGGTGAGGTCGATGACCACGACCTTCCTGATCCCGCCGTTCGGGGTGTTGTGGGGGGCGCTGTTGCTGGATGAGCCGTTGTCGATGGCGCACATTTATGGCGGGGTGTTGATTGCGGCGGCGTTGTGGCTGGTGTTGAAGCCTTCGGTGGTGAAGGCTGCGGCGGTGGCTGCCAAGTAATTGGGTGTGGCTGATGCCGTCATCGCGGGCAAGCCCGCTCCCACAGGGTTTGGTATTGATCACAGAATCTGTATACGACACCAATCACTGTGGGAGCGGGCTTGCCCGCGATGGCGGCAGCCCAAACACTACAAAGCTGACTGACTCACCTCGCCATCCACCAACCGCCGAATCCCCAGCGGATTGGCGTTCTGCAGCGCCTCGGGCAGCAACGCATCCGGATAATTCTGGAAGCACACCGGCCGCAGGAATCGGTCAATCGCCAAGGTGCCCACCGACGTCCCGCGCGAATCCGACGTCGCCGGATACGGCCCTCCATGCACCATCGCCTCACACACCTCGACTCCGGTCGGATAGCCGTTCAACAGAATCCGCCCGACCTTTTCCTGCAGCAACTCCGCCAGCCAACGGTATTCGAGCAGTTCGTCCGCCTCGCCAATCAGCGTCGCGGTCAATTGCCCGCGCAGGCCGTGCAGCACCGCAGCCAGCTGCACCCGGTCTTCAACCTCGATGACGATGGTGGTCGGACCGAACACTTCTTCCTGAAGCAGTTCATCGCCCTTGAGCAACAGGCTGACGTGCGCCTTGAACACTTGCGGTTGCGCCTGATTGCCTTGTTGCGGCTTGCCCGCCAGGTGCGTCAGCCCCGGATGCTCGTGCAACGCCCCAAGGCCCAGGTTGTAACTGACCAGCGCGCCGGCATTGAGCATCGTCTGCGCCGGTTGCTGGTTCATGCTCGCGCAGAACGTTTCCAGAAACTGGCTGAACTGCGGCGAGCGCAAACCGATGACAAGGCCCGGATTGGTGCAGAACTGCCCGCAACCCAACGTGACCGACCCGGCCAGCTGCGCAGCAATTTGCTCGCCGCGCACCGCGAGCGCTTCGGGCAGCAGGAACACCGGGTTGATGCTCGACATCTCGGCAAACACCGGGATCGGTTGCGGCCGGGTCGCGGCCATGTGGCTCAGGGCATTGCCGCCCTTGAGCGAACCGGTGAAGCCCACGGCCTGAATCGCCGGGTGCTTGACCAGCCATTCGCCGACACCCCCGCCATAAATCATGTTGAACACGCCGGGCGGCATTTCGGTGCGCTCGGCGGCGCGAATGATCGCGTCGGCGACCCACTCGGCCGTCGCCATGTGCCCGCTGTGCGCCTTGAACACCACCGGGCAACCGGCAGCCAGCGCCGAAGCGGTGTCGCCACCGGCCGTGGAAAAGGCGAGCGGGAAGTTACTGGCGCCGAATACCGCAACCGGGCCGATGGCGATGCGGTACTGGCGCAGATCCGGACGCGGTAACGGCTGACGATCCGGCAATGCCCGATCAATCCGCGCACCGTAGAAATCGCCGCGCCGCAGGACCTTGGCGAACAAGCGCATCTGGCCGCTGGTGCGTGCGCGCTCACCCTGGATACGCCCGGCCGGTAGTGCGGTTTCGCGGCACACGGTGGCGACGAAGTCATCGCCCAGGGCGTCGATTTCATCAGCAATGGCGTCGAGGAACTGCGCGCGTTTCTCCGCGCTGAGGTTGCGGTAGACCGGGTAGGCAGCGGCCGCCGCGTTGGCTGCCGCGTCCACTTCCGCTTCAGTGGCCTGGAAAAAACTTCCCGGCAGCGCTTCGCCTGTCGTGGCATCGAGGCTTTGCAGCTGCTGCGTACCGTTGGCACTGCGGCGACCGCCGATGTAGTTGTGTCCGAGTAGCGTGGTCATGGGTGATTCCTTGACCGGCCGACAACGCCGGTGATTGAAGACTTAAAGCGCACGTACCTGGCCGATGGCCAAAGGCTGCGCGCTTTCGCCGATGCCGTTTTCCAGTGGCGCGCCGAACTCATCGAGGCTGATCTGGAAGCGATCGCCCGGCTGGGTTTTTACCCCGTCGGCAAACGACAGCGTGGCGGTGCCGAAGTAATGCACGTGGACATCGCCCGGACGCAGAAACTGTGCGTATTTGAAGTGGTGGAATTCGAGGTTGGCGAGGCTGTGGCACATGTTGTCTTCGCCGCTGAGAAACTCTTTTTCCCAGAGTGTTTCGCCATTGCGCGTGATGCGGCTGGTGCCGGCCAGGTGCCTGGGCAATTCGCCAACGCGCAGTTCCGGACCGTAAGCGCAGAAACGCAATTTCGAATGGGCGAGATAAAGGTAGTTGCGCCGCTCCATCACATGGTCGGAGAACTCGTTGCCCAAGGCGTAACCGACGCGGTACGGCTGGCCGTCGTCGCCGATGACGTAGAGGCCAGTCAGCTCCGGCTCTTCGCCAGCGTCTTCGGCAAACGGCGGCACCGGGAAGTCTGCACCGGGGCGCACGACGATGCTGCCGTCACCTTTGTAGAACCATTCCGGTTGCGCGCCGACCTGCCCGGCCGCCGGTTTGCCGCCCTCCAGGCCCCATTTGAAAATGCGCATGGTGTCGGTCATGCCGGCTTCCACCGCGCCTTCCTGCTGGTGCATTTTGTCCCGCGCCGAGGCGCTGCCCAAATGGGTCAGGCCGGTGCCGCTGATCAGGCAGTGAGCCGGGTCTTCGTGGTCCAGTGGCGGCAGTACATGGCCCTGCTGCAACAGTTGCGCGTAATCCGGTCCCGGCTCGGTGCCGCGCAAAGCGACTTCTTCTTGCAGGCTGCGTTGGGCGCGGATCGCCGCGAGGGCCAGTTCACGGGTGCTGCGGGTGCCTTTGAGCACCTGGACCTGCGAGCCTTCGACCAGGCCCACCTGGCGTTCACCGGCAGTGTTTTCAAATTGAATCAGGCGCATGACAGCCTCCAGAAAGTCGGGGATTTGGGTCACTCGATGATGTTGAAGTCGCTCAAGTACTCATCGGAGATTTCCAGGCCCAGGCCCGGCTTGTCGTCATCGAGCTGGATGTAACCGTTGACCGGTTGCGGCTCGCCCTTGAACACGTAGTAGAAGAGTTCATTGCCGACCTCGACGTCGAACACCGGGAAGAACTCGGCCATCGGCGAGGCGGTGGTGGACATGGTCAGGTGGTAGTTGTGCATCTGCCCGGCGTGCGGGATCACCGGCACCGACCAGGCTTCGGCCATCGCGTTGATCTTGCGTGCAGCGGTGATGCCGCCGACGCGGTTGGTGTCGTACTGGATCACGTCGATGGCGCGGCGTTCCAGCAGGTCTTTGAAGCCATAGGAGGTGAACTCATGCTCGCCGCCGGAGATCGGCATGATCCCCATTTTCTTCAGCTCGATGTAGCCCTCGATGTCATCGGCAATCACCGGCTCTTCGAGCCAGCGCGGTTCGAACTCGGCGAGTTTGGGCAGCATGCGGCGGGCATACTCCAGGGTCCAGCCCATGTAGCATTCGAGCATGATGTCGATGTCGGGGCCGGCCAGCTCACGCAGGGCGCGCACTTGCTCGATGTTCTTGCGCATGCCGGCAGGGCCCTCTTTCGGGCCATAGCCGAAGCGCATTTTCAGCGCGGTGAAACCCTGGTTCAGATAGCCCTGGGCTTCTTCGAGGAACAGGTCGAGGTTGTCATTGGCGTAGAGCTTGGAGGCGTAGGTCCAGATCTTCTCTTTGGTGCGCCCGCCAAGCAGTTTGAACACCGGCTTGTTCACGGCTTTGCCCATGATGTCCCAGATGGCGATGTCGATCGCCGAGATCGCCGCCATGCCGATGCCTTTACGGCCCCAGGCGTGGCTCTGGCGGTACATTTTCTGCCAGATGTATTCGTTGTCGAACGGGTCTTCGCCAATCGCAATCGGCGCCAGGTAGGTGTCGATGATTTCCTTGGCCACACGTGGCGCCAGGGCGCAGTTACCGATGCCGACGAGACCGGTGTCGGTCTCGACTTCCACCACCAGCCAGCCGTGGAAACGGAACGAACCCATGGCGTCGCCGCGCTCGAACAGGATGTCGCTGGCGTTGGTGCAGAAGTGCGCTTGAGGGGGAACGACTTTGCCTTTCCACTCGAAAACGCGGGTACGGATGGCTTTGATTTTCATGGATACGGATTCCTTGCGCTGCCGGCTTTTTGTAGTTGTTGAGTCGCTGCGCAGAGCCGCTCGGGGTGGCGGGTTCCGGCATTCGATGGAGCGACTTTAGCCAGCGCCCGGGGGGTGCGGATAATCACTTATGCGTATCCGGCGATAACCTGGGGTGATAGGAAAAACGCAATAGTGAGTGGATAGGGTTATCAGCCACACACAAAACAAATGTGGGAGCGAGCCTGCTCGCGATGGCGTCAGGCCAGGCACTTCTACAGTGACTGTCAGACCGCTATCGCGAGCAGGCTCGCTCCCACAGGGGATTTATGCAGTTTTAGGAATTGGATCAGTAGCTGTTGACGCCCATTCGGCAGGCGATTTCGAAGGCTTGGCGGATCGCACCGACATTGGCCTTGCCCTGCCCTGCGATATCGAAGGCGGTGCCGTGGGCCGGTGTGGTGATGGGGATCGGCAAGCCGCCCTGTACGGTGACGCCACGGGAGAAGCCCATCAACTTGATCGCGATCTGCCCTTGGTCGTGATACATCGTCACCACCGCGTCAAAGGCACTGGCATCGCCCTGAACCTTGAGGAAAATCGTGTCGGCCGGATACGGTCCTTCGGCCGCAATCCCCAACGCCTGGGCCGAGCGCACGGCCGGGCCGATGATGTCCAGTTCTTCGCGCCCGAACGAGCCGTTGTCGCCGTTGTGCGGGTTCAAGCCGCACACACCGATGCGCGGTTTTTCCAGTCCGTTGCGCTTGAGCGCGGTGTCGATCAGCTGGATGGCTTCCACCACCCGCGTCTGGGTCAGCATGCCCGGCACTTCGGCCAGTGCCACGTGGGACGTCACGCGGGAGGTCCAGAGGTTATCAAGCACGTTGAATTCGCAGAACGGCCCGTGGAAATCCAGCAGCTCGGCGAACCAGTGCAGTTCATCGCTGTGGGCCATGCCGGCCATGTGCAACGAGGTCTTGTTCAACGGCCCGAACAGCACCGCGTCGGTGGTCCCGGCCTCGGTCAGGCGCAGGGCTTGTTCCAGGGTGTCGAGGCTGTAGCGACCGCCGATGACGCTGGCTTCACTGCGTGGAAATTCACCGACGGTGTCGCCGCGAAAGTCGTAGAACAGCGGCGTGTCGTCGACAAACGACAGCTGATCCAGCGACTCGACGCGACGGTAAGGAAACTCCGTCCCGGCGATGCGCATGCCACGGCGCATTTCCGCCTCGTCGGCGATCAAAATCACATTGGCCTGGCTGCGCACTTGAGGCTCCGCCAACAGGCGTGCGATCAGTTCCGGGCCGATGCCCGCCGGGTCACCCAGCACCATCGCGATGGTTGTCTTGTTCATGCTTCACTCCTCAAGAATTCAGGCCATTGGCGGTCAATGGCGCAAGGCTCGCAGCGATAGACCCGCTGCGCGTTGCTGTAGAACAGTCGCTCCTGATCGGCGCTTGGCAGATCAGCAACGATGGATTTGAAACCGCTGTAGATGTCGTCGAACGAGCCGCATAGGCTGTCCACCGGAAAGTTGCTGGCGAACATCGCCCGGTCTGTGCCGAACATGGCGATCACTTCACGCACGATCCAGGCGTTGTCCTTGGCGCGCCATGCCTGGCCCTTCTGGCCAAGGCCGGAAATCTTCACCTGCACGTTCGGCCATTGGGCCAGCCGCGCCATCGCCAGACGCCAACCGGCCAGGCCTTCGGCGCTGCGGTCATTGGGCAACCCGGCGTGGTTGAGAATCAGCGTGGTGCCGGGAAAGTCCCGGGCCAGCCGTTCCGCCTCGTGCAGATTCCACCAGGGCGTCTGCAAGTCGAAATGCAAACCCAGGCCTTCCAGTGCGGCAAAACTGCGCCGCCAATGCTCGTCGCTCATGAGGCTGCGCACATGGCCAACCTGCGCGGGGGAAGTCGGTCCGCCCGGCTTGTGGCGAACGCTGCGCACGCACTTGAAGCTCGCTTGTTCACTCAGTACCGCGATGGCGTCCGGGTGATCGAGCCAGGCCTGCGCCACGATTGCGTTGGGGACGCCGTAACGGGCCGTCAGACTTTCGATGAACACGGTTTCGCCAATCGGGTCTTGCGGGTCCCATTCGGTCTCGACGTAAACCGTTTGCACCACGCGATGCGGGCCGGCGTCTGCGAAATAATCCTCGGGGAAATAGCGCCGCTTGATCGCGCTGTAATCACCGTAGCGAAACGCAATGTTGGCCTCGGGCGCCAGCCACGGATGGTCATTGATCGTCGGGTCCCAGAAGTGATGATGGGCGTCGATGATTGGTCCGTTCCACGCTCGGTTAGATAGGTGTTCACCCATTACGCACCTCGTCGAGACTGATGAACAACGTCGCCAGCACAAAGACTGCCGAGCACACCGCAAAGAACCCCAGCACCGGCGCAAAACCACCGGTCATCTGCAGAATGATCCCCACCAGGATCGGCACCGCGATACCGCCAGTGCTGCCGGCCATGTTCATCACGCCGCCGATCAACCCGACCCGCGCCGGTGCCGCCAGCAACGCCGGGAAGCTCCAGTAGAGGCTGCCCCACATCAGGAAAAACGCGGTCATGGCCAACAACGCCACGGCCGCAAAAGGATTGCTCAGGGTCGGCAACAACAGGAAGGCGCCGAGGGCGACCAGACCGGAAAACGCCAGCAGGCTCTTGACTGCCACACCACGGCTCACGCCCTTGCGGATCAACCCATCGCAGAGGAAACCACCGGTCAGCGAACCCAACGCGCCGCACACGAAGATCACGAAAGTCGCCGCGCCGATGCCCTTGATATCAAAGCCGCGAGCCTGCGCCAGATAACTCGGGCCCCAGGTCAGCAAACCGAAATACACCATCGCCCAACTGGCGCGACCGATCAGCAAACCGCTCAGCGAGCGGGCCGCGATGCCCAGGCCTTTGACCGGCACCCGCGCAGCTTCGGCAGCCGGTGTCGCGCGCCCGGCGTTGATCTTCTCCAATTCTTCGGCATTCACTTGCGGGTGAGTGGCCGGGTCATCGCGCAGATAACGCCGCGCCAGCCAGGCCAGCACCAGGGTCGCGATACCGGCAATCACGAACGCCAGGCGCCACGAATCCAGGGAAGCAATCAGGTAGGCAATGATCAACCCGCCCAGCGCCACGCCCAACGGGCTGCCACTGTCCATCAGCACCGCGCCGCGACTGCGCTCGCTCGGCGCCAGCCACAGGGAAATCAGCTTGCCGCCAGAGGGGAACAACGGCGCCTCGGCAGCACCGAGTGCAACCCGGGCGAACAGCAATGACAAGCCGCCCGTCGCAAACGCCGCCAGTACCTGAAAGGTGCCCCACAACCCGGTGGACCAACTGATGACCCGATGCGGGCCGAAGCGATCGATCAGCCAGCCGCCGGGAATCTGCAACAACGCATAGGCCCAGAAAAAACTGCTGAGGATCAGCCCTTGCATGCTTGGCGACAGGGAAAACTCGTGGGCGATGGTCGGCATCGCGATCGACAGTGACACCCGGTCGATCAGGTTGACCATGGTCAGCGCGAAAACGATGGCAAAGATTCGCCAGCGCACGCCGCTGGCTTTGGTGGCGCTGGTCAACGGTGTGGACGCTGGCTGGACACTCGCGCCGGGTAGATGCAGGGAAGCACTGGAACGAGCCATGGTGCGTACCTCGATTTATTATTTTTGTGAATGCCGTGCGCTGCCTGTTTGCCGCGCTGATGAGCACTATCGAAGGCTCAGTGATAACCGTCTAATCAATGATTGAGATACGGCGATAGCCTCGGGTTATGGCATACCCTGTTTTCAGGGGGCTTTCACGGTAGGCCGCCTGTACCGACTTTCCTCTCAAAAGGCTCTGGCGCAAAGCCTTCAGCGACAATCACTGATTTGTCCGTCTCGACCTATAACCGCAGGCTATCGGTGTATGTTTTGTTTTGACTAGACGCCGGGGCGGACCCTTCCCACACTCAGCCCAGGCTTGCAGCTTTTGAGCACCGACAAGTCATTCATAACAATTACAAAAAACGAGGCCTTCCATGCGAAATGCATTCGTCCGTCGCACATCCCGTCTGATTCTTGGCTGCACGCTGATCACCGCCGGCGCCCTCCCCGCGCTTGCCAACGCTGCCTGGCAGCCGGACAAGAACGTCGAAATCGTCGTCGCCGGCGGCCCCGGTGGCGGCACTGACCAACTCGGTCGGCTGATCCAGTCGATCATCACCACGCACAAGTTCCTCGACGTCAATACCATCGTCCTCAACAAGGGCGGCGGCAACGGCGCCGAAGCCTTTCTCGACTTGAAGATGAACAAGGGCGATCCGGAAAAACTGGTGATCGGCACCAACAACATCTACCTGTTGCCGCTGGTTTCCAAGCTCGGCTATCAATGGCAGGAACTGACCCCGGTTGCCGCCGTCGCCGAGGACGACTTCATTCTCTGGAGCTACAAGGATGCGCCCTGGAAGGACGCCAAAGGCTTCTACGAAGCCGCCAAGGCTGATCCGTCGAAACTGCGCATGGGCGGCAGCCAGTCCAAGGATGTCGACCAGACCCTGACGCTGCTGCTGAACCAGACCAACAACAGCAAACTGGTGTACATCCCGTTCAAGAGCGGCAGCGAAGCCGCGACCCAACTGGCCGGCAAACACATCGCCGCCAACGTCAACAACCCCAGCGAAAGCATCAGCCAGTGGCGCGGGGACCAGGTCGAGCCGCTCTGCGTGTTCAGTAAAGAGCGCATGGGCTACACCGATAAGGTCGCGGGCGATAAATCCTGGGCCGATGTCCCGACTTGCCACGAACAAGGCCTGGGCATCGATCAGTACCGCTTCCCGCGCACCGTGTTCATGCCCGGCGAAGTCACCGCCGAACAGCGCGCGTTCTATGTCGAGCTGATGCGCAAAGTCACCGAGACCCCGGAGTTCAAGGCGTACGTCAAGCAGAATGCACTGGTGCCGACCTTCCTCGAAGGCGAGCCGCTGACCGCCTACATTGAGAAAGACACCGCCCGCGTCACGCCGGTGTTCAAAGAAGCCGGCTGGTTGAAAAATTGAGTTGTTCGCGGCCGTCCGCAAGCGCACGGCCGTCACCTCTGGAGGTGCTTTCATGTCCCATTCTTCGGATTCATCGGCGCTGGTCGGTACCCGCTGGGTCGAGCTCGGCCTGACATTCTTCACTACGCTGATCGGCGCGGTGGTGATGTACGGCAGTCTCGAACAAGGTATCGGCTGGGGCGATTCCGGCCCCGAGCCGGGTTACTTCCCCTTCTACATCGGCTTGCTTTTGAGCGCCGCGAGCGTGGGCAACGGCGTGTTGACCGTGGTGCGCTGGCAGGCCCTGAGCATTGCATTCGTGAGCCGCAGTGCATTCAAGCAAGTGCTGTCGGTGTTCATCCCGATTGCGCTGTTCGTCGGCGCCATGCCGTTCACCGGCATTTACGTGGCCTCGGCCTGTTTCATCGCCTGGTTCATGTGGCGTGACAAGGTGCGCGTCAAACCCTATGGCAAGTTGATGATCGGCACCGTGTCCCTCGGCGCAGTGCTCGCCAGCTACCTGATTTTCGCGCTGTGGTTCAAGGTCCCGCTGGATGCCGGCCCGATGGGCGACTGGATTAGCCTGGCCGGGAGAAGTTTCAAATGAGCGAATTCGATTCCCTGCTGCAAGGCATGAATCTGATCCTGACCCCGGGCCACATCGGCCTGATGGTGATCGGCGTGCTGCTGGGCATTCTGGTCGGCGTATTGCCCGGCCTCGGCGCTCCCAATGGCGTGGCGTTGCTGCTGCCACTGACCTTCACCATGTCGCCGGTGTCGGCAATCATTTTGCTGTCGTGCATGTATTGGGGCGCCCTGTTCGGCGGCTCGATCACCTCGATTCTGTTCAACATCCCCGGTGAGCCCTCATCGGTGGCGACCACGTTCGACGGCTACCCGATGGCCCGCGAAGGTCGCGCCGCCGAAGCCCTGACCGCAGCGTTCAGCTCGGCACTGATCGGCGCCCTGGCCGGGGTGTTGTTGCTGACGTTCCTGTCGACCAAGATCGCCGCGTTTGCCATGTCGTTCAGTTCACCGGAGTTCTTCGCGGTGTACCTGTTGGCGTTCTGCACCTTCATTGGCATGAGCAAGAACCCGCCGCTGAAAACCGTGGTTGCGATGATGATCGGCTTCGCCATGGCTGCCGTGGGCATGGACACCGTGTCTGGCAACTTGCGCCTGACCTTCGACCAACCCGCCTTGATGACAGGCATCAGTTTTGAAGTGGCGGTGATCGGTCTGTTCGGCATCGGTGAAATCCTCTGCACCGTCGAGGAAGGCCTGGTGTTTCGCGGCGAGCATGCGCGCATTACGCCGATGATCATCCTGCGCACCTGGGCCAAATTGCCACGCTACTGGTGGACGATTGTGCGCAGCACGCTGGTCGGTTGCTGGATGGGCATTACGCCTGGCGGCCCCACCGCTGCCTCGTTCATGAGCTACAGCCTGGCGCGGCGCTTCTCGAAGAACCGCGAGAACTTCGGCAAGGGTGAACTCGAAGGCGTGATCGCCCCGGAAACCGCCGACCACGCCGCTGGCACCAGTGCCTTGTTGCCGATGCTGACCCTCGGCATTCCGGGTTCGGCGACGGCAGCGGTAATGCTCGGCGGCTTGATGATCTGGGGCCTGCATCCTGGCCCGACGTTGTTCGTCGAGCAGCACGATTTCGTCTGGGGCCT
The DNA here is from genome assembly GCF_003151075.1 of Pseudomonas sp. 31-12. Taxonomy (NCBI): domain Bacteria; kingdom Pseudomonadati; phylum Pseudomonadota; class Gammaproteobacteria; order Pseudomonadales; family Pseudomonadaceae; genus Pseudomonas; species Pseudomonas sp. 31-12. Next base: position 1,817,179 of record NZ_CP029482.1, on the reverse strand, counting down.
GATCGCCAGCATGTACCTCGGCAACGTAGTGAGCCTGATCGTAGTGCTGGCCACCGTGCCGCTGTTCGCTTCGATCCTGCGCATTCCGTTCTCGATCATTGCGCCGATCATCATCATGGTCTGCGCTATCGGTGCCTACTCGGTGCACAACTCGTTCGTCGACGTGGTGTTGATGCTCGGCTTCGGCGCGCTGGGTTACCTGTTCAAGAAACTCGGTTACCCGATCGCGCCGCTGGTGTTGGCGGCGGTACTGGGCGACAAGGCGGAAGATGCGTTCCGTCAGTCGATGCTGTTCTCCGATGGGCACTTGGGGATCTTCTGGTCCAATCCGTTGGTGGGCAGCCTGACTACGGCGGCGCTGCTGATGCTGTTCTGGCCGTTGATTTCCAAGGCGCTGGGAACCCTGACGGGCCTGCGCAAACCTCAGGTCGCCAAGCCTAAATCGGTGCTGTGACACGGCAATACTGGCAACGCCTGACATTTGTTGTCAGGCTTGCCGCAGTCCTTATTGCGAGCACGGCCACATGACCCGAATTCCTGCTGCCAATGTGATCCACAGCCGACTGCGTCTGCGCCAACTGCGGCTGATGCTGGCATTACAGGAATTCGGCTCGTTGCGCCGCGCCGCCGACCACATCGGCATGACCCAGCCGGCAGCCACCAAGATGCTGCACGAAGCCGAGGATTTGCTCGGCGTCGAGCTTTTCGAACGCCTGCCTCGAGGCATGCGCTCCACCCCGTTCGGGGAAACCGTCATCTACTACGCGCGCATGGTGTTTGCTGAACTCAGCGGCATGCGTGAAGAACTGGTCGCGCTCGAATCCGGCAACCTTGGCCGGGTCGCGGTCGGTGCGATTCCGGCGTTGGCCTCGGGGCTGTTGACCCGCACCATCGCGACCTTGAAACAGAGCCATCCGCGCTTGTCCATGAGCATTCAGGTCGACACCAGTGACGTGCTGGTGCAAGCACTGTTGCAGGATCAACTGGACATCGTTTTGGGCCGGATTCCGGTGGGCGCGCGCGCCGAGGAGTTGCTGTTCGACAGCCTCGGCGAAGAAGCCTTGTGCGTCATATCCGGCGCACAGAACCCGTTGGCGAAGGAGAAAAACCTGAGCTGGGCAGAGTTGCAGAACATGACCTGGGTGCTGCAACAGCAACCGAGCCCGATGCGCGCGATCATCAATCAGGTGTTTCACAATGCGCGGGTCGATATTCCGAGCAGCATCGTCGAAACCACCTCGATCATGACCTTGCTGTCATTGATCCAGCAGACCGACATGCTCGGCGTCACGCCGGTGTCGGTGGTGGAGGATTATCCGGGGCGTGATTTGCTGGCGGTGTTGCCGATCAAGTTTGAGGCACGACTGCCGCCGTATGGGCTGATCACCCGGCGTCACCGGATTCAATCGTCGGCGATGCAGGCGTTCATGAATTCGGTGCGGGCCGAGCATGCGCTGAGCAAGTAACAGGTTTTTTTGGTTGGGGTACATATCCGTTTTTTGGGTAACGGCGGCTATTGGTTCCGCCCTTACGGCGGGTGACTTTGAAAAGCGCAAAGTAACCAAACGCTTTCGCCCCTGACGTACGGTGCCTCGCTGTGGCTCGGCACCGAACGTCAGGGGCAAGAGCCCTTTGGTTACTTTGGGGCTTTTCCAAAGTGACCCGCCGTAAGGGCGGAACCAATAGCCGCCATAACCAAAGAAACGGATATGCCCCCGATCCGTTCCTACGCTGTTTTACGGAACACGAAGACCAGACCGATGATGATCAGCAGCATGCCGAGCATGCTCAATGCCGCCAAACGATTACCAAAAATCAGGTAGTCCATCACTGCCGTCACCGCTGGCACCAAGTAAAACAGACTGGTGACATTCACCAGATTGCCGCGAGCGATCAAGCGGTACAGCAACAAGGTTGCCAGCACCGACACCACCAACCCCATCCACACCACCGGCACGAAAAACCCGCTGCTGTGTTCGAAATGAAACGGCTGGAACGGCACAAAGATCCCGCAGAGCAACAGCCCCGCCAGGTACTGCACCGGCAGCGTGCCGAGCGGATTGTCGGTGATGCGTTTCTGCATGATCGAGCCGAACGTCATGCTCGCCAGGGCCAGCAAACCGAACAGCATGCCGGCCAGTGACATGCCGGCCAGACCGATGCCCTGGTAAACCACCATGATCAACCCGGCCAGACCCAGCGCCAGACCGAACATTCGGCTGGCTGAGCGCTGCCGTTCCATGATCACCACCGTGAGAATCGGCTGCACCCCCATGATTGTCGCCATCACGCCCGGGGTGACTTTCAGGTCCAGGGCCAGCAGATAAAAAATCTGATACGCCCCCAGCAACACCACGCCCGTGGCCATCGCATACACCATCGGCTTGCCGCCCTTGGGCATTTTCAGCTTGAGCAAAGGCACCAACAGCATCAATCCGCACAAGGCGATGACAAAGCGAATCAGCAGAAAGGCGAAGGGTGATGCGTGGGCCAGGCCCCATTTGGAGAAGATCGCCCCGCTGCTCCACAGCAGAACGAACAGGCTCGTGGACGCCGCCGCGAGCGCGGTTTTTTTCGAAAGGACAAACATGAATACCACCTGTAGTCAGGCAAAAAAAGCCAAGTCAGCCGAAGCTGAAATTCAGTAGTTTTTCAGGCGAAAACTTTTTAGACGGGCATGGGAACAGCAAAAAGAAGCTGATCAGCCCGAAAAGCCAACGCCCGGCGGTGATACGACTGCGCACACCGGCGTGCTACTGACAGGTGGGGGGTAATGACTGATCTGCGCAGGCTGCTGAATCCCGCACGGCACGACGCCAGCGTTGACCGCTGAATCGACTACCGCGTTGATGAGGGAAGCTGGCATGGGCTGATCTTTTTTTGGGGCCGTGCTCGGGAGAGCAGGCGAGCGCCGACTATAACCAGCGTCGGACATGGATTGCAATGACTTGGACAAAGGGCCAATAAAGACACCTCGTCGCGGCGCATCGTTTAATTTTCCTCATAAAAAAACCGCTCATTAGGAGCGGTTTTCTATTACATCCAGTCACCCAAACAACCAATACCCCAACAACGTCAACACCACCACCGCCAGCACCGGCCGCAGCACGCGGTATGCCTTGGGGTTGCGACGCTTCCAGCGTTTGACCACGCCGCTGACTTTGTCGCTGGAGTTCTTGCTCCAGGCATACGCCTGGTTGATCCCGCCGACTCGCTCATCATCAAGATTCTGAGGCGCGGTGGCGCGACCGAGCAGGCCGCTGATCCCGCGGTTGATACGGGTCATGATGCGGTTGCTCAGCGGTCGTTCGATGTCACAGAACAGAATGACCCGGGTTTTCTCGGTTTCGTTCTTGACCCAATGCACGTAGGTCTCATCGAACATTACGTCCTCGCCATCACGCCAGGCGTATACCTGACCGTCGACGAAGATGCGGCAGTCATCGGAGTTCGGCGTCGACAGCCCCAGGTGATAACGCAGGGAACCGGCAAACGGGTCGCGGTGCGGGTTGAGGTGGCTGCCGCCCGGCAGCAACGCAAACATCGCACCTTTTACGTTGGGAATACTGCTGACCAGCGCCACGGTTTTCGGGCACAGGGTTTCAGCCGATGGCAGGGGTTTGTCGTACCACTTGAGGTAGAAACGTTTCCAGCCTTTCTTGAAAAACGAACCGAAACCGGCATCGTTGTTCTTTTCGGCGGCGCAGATGTAACCCTCGTCGAACAGGTGCATGGCTTCGTCGCGGATAACTTCCCAGTTGTCCTTGAGCACATCAAGTTCCGGGAATTTGCTGCGGTCCAGATAGGGTTTGGATGGCACGCTGGAGAACAGGTACATCAAGGCGTTGTATGGCGCAAACAGGGCCGAGTGGTTAACGAACTGGCGCAGAACCGGTAATCGCGCCTTGCCGCGCATATGCACATAGAGGGTGCTGCCCAGGAATAGCAGCAACACTGACGCTTTCGCGGCAAAGGAAAAGGTCATCTACGGCTCCTTGAGATTAGGCTCTTTGCACAACGCCATTTACCCGACGTGGCAGCCGGCCATGATAAACATTACCGGCCTCGGGAAAAACCCGCAAAACTCGACATTCAGTATTAAGGTTTGTGCAATAAAGCACTTATTAGCATAAGGTTCCTGAACGGGGGCTGACGTGAATCAGCCCTCGCACCATCCGTTAAAAAGATACCGCAGACATGACCGCTCTTACTGCTGATTCTCCTGCTCGGTAAACAGATCACTGAACAGCATGCTCGACAGGTAGCGCTCACCGGAATCCGGCAGGATCACCACGATGGTCTTGCCCTGCATTTCCGGTGTTTCGGCCAGACGCACTGCCACTGCCATCGCGGCGCCACAGGAAATACCGCACAAGATCCCTTCTTCCTGCATCAGGCGCAGGGCCATGGCCTTGGATTCTTCGTCACTGACCAACTCAACCCGATCGACGATCGACAAATCCAGATTCTTCGGAACAAAACCGGCACCGATCCCCTGGATCTTGTGCGGGCTCGGCTTGATCTCTTCACCGGCAATCGCCTGGGTAATCACAGGTGACACCACCGGCTCCACCGCCACCGAGATAATCGGTTTGCCCTGGGTATTCTTGATATACCGCGAAACACCGGTAATGGTTCCGCCTGTTCCAACGCCTGCCACCAGCACATCGACCGCGCCGTCGGTATCGTTCCAGATTTCCGGGCCGGTGGTTTTCTCGTGAATGGCCGGGTTCGCCGGGTTGTCGAACTGTGCCGGCATGAAGTACTTGGCCGGGTCGCTGGCGAGGATTTCGGCCGCCTTCTCGATTGCGCCCTTCATCCCCTTGGCCGGTTCAGTCAGGACCAGTTCGGCGCCCAGTGCCTTGAGGACCTTGCGTCGTTCGATGCTCATCGACGCCGGCATGGTCAGCATCAATTTGTAGCCACGGGCCGCGGCAACAAACGCCAGGCCAATACCGGTATTGCCCGACGTCGGTTCGATGATGGTCATGCCAGGCTTGAGTTTGCCAGAGCTTTCGGCGTCCCAGATCATGCTCGCGCCGATCCGGCACTTGACCGAATAACCCGGGTTGCGCCCTTCGATCTTGGCCAGGATGGTCACACCGCGCGGGGCAATGCGGTTGATCTGCACCAACGGCGTATTGCCGATGGAATGGGCGTTGTCAGCGTAAATACGGCTCATGGCTGGGTCCTTGTACAGCGTTGAATAAGCTCCCAAAGGTATGCCTGTTGCCTGTGGTCGTCCAGTCAGGTCGAACGTCCGGTGACCGTCGCAGTCAATGGCTTTACATCGCCAGAGATTTGCCGTCATGAAACGTCGATACAGTTGGCCCCTGTGGACCCTCGCCGGCCTCGTTGTGCTGTTGATTGCCCTGCACATCGCCCTGCCCTACCTGGTGCGCGACTACCTGAACGACAAGTTGGCCGACATGGGCGATTACCGGGGCCAGGTTACCGACGTGGACCTGGCACTGTGGCGCGGTGCTTACAAGATCAACGGACTGAAAATCGTCAAGGTCGACGGCAAGGTCCCGGTGCCGTTCGTCAATGCGCCGCTGATCGACCTTTCTGTCAGTTGGCACTCACTCTGGTCCGACCGCGCTGTAGTGGCCGAGGTGCAGTTCTTCAACCCCGAGGTGAACTTCGTCGACGGCGGCGCCAACAAACAAAACTCCCAGACCGGTCAAGGCACCGACTGGCGCGAACAACTAAGCAAACTGGCGCCGTTCACCTTTAACGAAATACGCATCTACGACGGCAAGATCAGCTTTCGAAACTTCAATTCCAAGCCCCCCGTCAACATGAACGCCACCCAGGTCAACGCCAGCCTCTACAACCTGACCAACGTGGTCGACACCGAAGGCAAGCGCGACGCCCGTTTTGAAGGCAAGGCGCTGTTGCTGGGGCACGCACCACTGGAAACAACGGCAACCTTCGATCCGTTAAGCAACTTTGAGGACTTCGAATTCCGCCTGCGGGCCAGGGACATTGAACTCAAACGCATGAACGACTTTGCCTCGGCCTACGGCAAGTTCGACTTCAATGCCGGTCACGGCGATGTGGTGATCGAAGCGCAGGCCAAGAAGGCCAAACTGACCGGCTACATCAAACCGCTGCTGAAGGACGTCGACGTCTTCAATTGGCAGCAAGACGTGGAAAACAAGGACAAAGGGCTTTTCCGCTCCATCTGGGAGGCCATTGTCGGCGGCTCCGAAACCGTGCTGAAAAACCAGGGCAAGAACCAGTTCGCGACACGCGTCGAACTGAGCGGCAACGTGCATCGACAAGATATCAGCGCGTTCCAGGCGTTTTTGCAGATTTTGCGCAATGGTTTTGTCCAGGCCTTCAATGCCCGGTATGAGAGGCCGAAGCCGGAAGCGGGTTAAGGTTTGCGCGTCACGGTGTAGCGACCGGTCTCTTCGGCTGCCCGTGCCGGGTTCGATTGCTGCTGCAGGAAGTCCCAGCCCAGACAGGCCAGCGCCAATGATCGAGGCACTGCTTCGCGGCCGCTGCTGTATCGGGTGATGCTTCGTGCACTGACACCCAGCGCCTCAGCCGCCTGATTGAGCGGTAGCCCGTTACGAGCGCGCCAGTCGATGAAGATCCGGGTGTTTTCGTCCAAGGCATTTTGCGCGAGGGCATCCAGATACAGGGTGTCGGCGCCGATCTGGATGTCCTGCTCGGGCCACTCGACGCTCCAGCCATCATCACCCGATAGTGCACGTTCGAATGCCCCAGCCTCCAGCAACGGCTGCAACCCTGGATAGGTGTGCAGGTCGCGACTCAAATCAAGGGTCAGCTGCTGACCGTCGATAAAGGTCAGCGCCAAGCGGTAATCCGGCAACGCCTGCACAGCCGACAGCCGTGGTCGTTTCATGGGTAACATCGTTTCCAGTCCTCCAGCAATTGCGCCTGATGGGCCCTGACCCACTCCAGCGCTTCCTTGATAATCAGTGGCGGCGCCTTACCGACCATCACTTCGATGGTTTCCAGGCTCAGCATCACATCGAGCCCTCCTCCTGTCAGGTGAACATGGGGCGGCGGATGATCCTTCTCGCGCAACTGAATGCGGTACGTATCGCGAAATCGGTATTTAGTAGACATGCCGGGCAAGCTATCGCCAGAATGGCGATAGCTCAATACTGGCCAGCGGCCGAGACTGAGTCAAGATGTGACGCTCCATTCAGAGACTGAATAAGTCGTCTGCGTTCACAGTCGACCGGCCTGCGCGTTATAGTCGGGTACTACAATTATTGCGCCCCGCCCTGCCTCGTTCAGGTCGGCGTTACCGTTCGAGGATTAGCAGATGAAGTTCGAAGGCACCCAGGCCTACGTCGCCACCGATGACCTGAAGCTGGCGGTCAACGCCGCCATTACCCTGGAGCGTCCACTGCTGGTCAAGGGCGAACCGGGTACCGGCAAAACCATGCTCGCCGAGCAACTGGCCGAGTCCTTCGGCGCCAAGCTGATCACCTGGCACATCAAGTCCACGACCAAGGCGCATCAGGGCCTGTACGAGTACGACGCGGTCAGCCGCCTGCGTGACTCGCAGCTGGGCACGGAAAAGGTCCACGACGTTCGCAACTACCTGAAAAAGGGCAAGCTCTGGGAAGCGTTCGAGTCTGAAGAGCGGGTGATCCTGCTGATCGACGAAATCGACAAGGCTGACATCGAGTTCCCGAACGACCTGCTGCAAGAACTCGACAAGATGGAGTTCTACGTCTACGAGATCGACGAGACCATCAAGGCCAAGAAACGCCCGATTATCATCATTACCTCCAACAACGAGAAAGAGCTGCCGGACGCTTTCCTGCGCCGCTGCTTCTTCCACTACATCGCCTTCCCGGATCGCGTGACCCTGCAAAAGATCGTCGACGTGCACTACCCGAACATCAAGAAAGACCTGGTCAGCGAAGCGCTGGACGTGTTCTTCGATGTGCGCAAGGTCCCGGGCCTGAAGAAAAAGCCATCGACCTCCGAACTGGTGGACTGGCTGAAGTTGTTGATGGCCGACAACATCGGCGAAGCGGTATTGCGCGAACGCGATCCGACCAAAGCAATTCCACCGCTGGCAGGCGCCTTGGTGAAGAACGAACAGGATGTTCAATTGCTTGAGCGCCTGGCGTTCATGAGCCGTCGCGGCACCCGCTAAGAGGCTGATCGCCATGCTGCTCAACCTGTTCAATGAAATGCGCGCAGCCAAGGTGCCGGTCTCGGTGCGCGAGCTGCTTGACCTGATCAACGCGCTGAAACAGCGCGTGACCTTCGCCGACATGGACGAGTTCTATTACTTGTCCCGGGCGATTCTGGTGAAGGACGAACGGCATTTCGACAAGTTCGACCGTGCGTTCGGCGCCTACTTCAATGGCCTGGAAAAACTCGACGATCACCTTCAGGCGTTGATTCCCGAAGACTGGCTGCGCAAGGAATTCGAGCGTTCCCTGACCGAAGAAGAACGGGCCGCGATCCAGTCCCTCGGCGGCCTGGACAAGCTGATCGAAGAGTTCAAGAAACGCCTCGAAGAACAGAAAGAACGCCACGCGGGCGGCAACAAATGGATCGGCACCGGCGGCACCAGCCCGTTTGGCTCCGGCGGTTTCAACCCGGAAGGCATTCGGGTCGGCGATGCCGGCAAGCGCCAGGGCAAAGCGGTCAAGGTGTGGGATCAGCGCGAGTACAAGAACCTCGACGACTCGGTGGAACTGGGCACGCGCAACATCAAGGTTGCCCTGCGCCGCTTGCGCAAGTTCGCCCGTCAGGGTGCGGCGGAAGAGCTGGACATCGATGGCACCATCGACCACACCGCACGCGATGCCGGCCTGCTGAATATCCAGATGCGGCCGGAGCGGCGTAACACCGTCAAGTTGCTGCTGCTGTTCGACATCGGCGGCTCGATGGACGCGCACGTGAAGATTTGCGAGGAGTTGTTCTCGGCCTGCAAGACCGAGTTCAAGCACCTGGAGTACTTCTACTTCCACAACTTCATTTATGAATCGGTGTGGAAGAACAACATGCGCCGCACATCCGAGCGAACTTCGACCCAGGACCTGCTGCACAAGTACGGTGCCGACTACAAAGTGATCTTCATTGGTGATGCTGCGATGGCGCCTTATGAAATCACCCAGGCCGGCGGCAGCGTCGAGCACTGGAACGAAGAAGCCGGTTATGTGTGGATGCAGCGGTTCATGGAGAAGTACAAGAAGGTCATCTGGATCAACCCGTATCCGAAAGATACGTGGGGCTATACGTCGTCGACCAATATTGTGCGGGACTTGATTGACGACCAGATGTATCCGCTGACGTTGCGGGGGTTGGAGGAAGGGATGCGGTTTCTGTCCAAGTAATCTCGGTTGCCTGTACTGACGCCATCGCGGGCAAGCCCGCTCCCACAGGATTGGAGGTGTTCACACATTTTGTGAACACCATTTCCCCTGTGGGAGCGGGCTTGCCCGCGATGCTTTTAGCGACCTGAAAACCGCCGCAAATATTCGACCTGTTGCCGATGCGCGACATCCTGCACCACCGGCCGCAACCGCACTTTCGCCCCCGGCAAACATTGCGCCAGCCGCGCCAACGCCAACGGCGTCAACGCCCCCAGTCGCGGATAACCACCAATGGTCTGCCGGTCATTGAGCAACACAATCGGCTGCCCATCCGGCGGCACTTGGACCGCGCCCAGCGGGATCCCCTCGGAAATCATCGGTTTGCCCTGGTACTGCAACGCCGTTCCCAGCAAGCGAATGCCCATGCGATCAGCGCGGCTGTCGAGGGTCCAGACGCTGTTGAACGCATCGAACAGACTTTGTCCGCTGAACTCACCAATCTGCGCGCCGAGGACCACATCCAGTGGCGAATCGACGTTGAAGTCCGGCCGATGTTCTGCCGGCAACTCCCGCAGCAATATCAGCGCACTCCCGCCATAGCTCAACGAAGCGTCTTTGGCCAAAGGCCGGCCCATACCATCCAGACCGCCGAGTTCTTCACGGACCACTGTCGCGCTGCTACCCAACACCTTCGGCGCATCGAACCCGCCCGGTGCCGCCAGATAAGCCCGTGCCCCGAGCAGCGGCTGAGTGAACTGCAATCGCTGGCCTTTGTTCAGCCGGAAACTGCGCCACGGCGCCAGTGCCTCGCCATTCACTTGCGCGCCCAGGTCCGCCCCGGCCAGCGCCAACACGCAATCTTCCTCGGCCACCACGCTGAAGCCGCCGAGGGTGATTTCAATCACCGGCGCATCCAGCCGATTGCCCAGCAGCCAGTTGGCCCATGACATCGAGCGCCAATCCAGCCCGCCACCCTGGGTCACGCCCAGATGCCGCACGCCGAAACGGCCGGCGTCCTGCAACAGGCACAACGGCGTACTCGCTTCAATCAGTAGACGGCTCATGCCTGGGCCTCCAATGGCGTGTCGTCACCGCCCAGGTTGATGAATTCGGCATGGCTGACCGCTTCAAAGCGCACGGTGTCGCCCGGTTGCATCAGGCTGTAGCCGTCGCGCTCGCGGTCGAACAGCTTGGCCGGCGTGCGGCCGATCAGGTTCCAGCCGCCGGGGGAAACCACCGGGTAAGCGGCGGTTTGCCGCTCGGCGATGCCGACACTGCCGGCAGCCACTTTTTTGCGCGGCGTATTCAGGCGCGGCGCGGCGAGCACTTCCTCCACCAGCCCCATGAAGGCAAACCCCGGCGCGAAACCCAAGGCGAATACCTGATACTCGCGCTCGCTGTGACGGCGGATCACCTCCTCCACCGACAAGCCGCTGCGTTGCGACAACAGGCTCAACTCCGGTCCGACGCTCAAGTCATACCAGACCGGCAGCACATGGCATTTACCACTGGTGCTCGCGTTGGGCGACAGGTCGATCAGCGCTTCGGCGATCAGTTCCCGGGCCTGAGCCGGACTCAACGCCGTCAGATCGTAATGCACCATCAACGTCGTGTACGACGGCACCAGATCGATCAGATGCCCGGCGAACGCAGTGCGCAGGTTTTCGCTGGCCGCGAGCATCCACGGCATATTGGCTTCGCTGATTTCATCAAAGAGACGCACCATCAGGCAATCCAGCGCTACCACCTCAACCCGCGGTTTCATGGTGCGCTCTGCTGATCAAGGGCTTCGCGAATCCGGCGCACGGCTGCCACCGAACTGGCGTTGTCGCCGTGGACGCAAAGGGTATTGGCCTGCAAGTGCAAGGCGCTGCCGTCGCTGGCGGTGAGGGTGTCGCCACGGGCGATGGTCAGCGCCTGCTCGATAATTCTTTCGGGATCGTGGTGCACCGCCCCCGGCAGCTGCCGCGAAACCAGCATGCCGGCACTGTCGTAGGCGCGATCGGCGAAGGCTTCGAACCACAGGGTCACGCCGTACTCATCGCCCAGTCGCTGGGCGGCGCTGTTGTCGCGCGTGGCCATCAACATAAGCGGCAAGGTCCGGTCATAGGCCGCCACGGCCTGAAGCACGGCACGCAATTGCGCCGGATTGGCCATCATGTCGTTGTACATCGCGCCATGAGGTTTGACGTAACTGACGCGCCCGCCCTGGGCCCGGCAAACGCCGTCGAGGGCACCGATCTGGTAATGCAGGATGTCCTGAAGTTCCTGGGCGGCGTAGGCCATGGAGCGTCGGCCGAAACCGACCAGGTCCTGATAGGCCGGGTGCGCGCCGATCTGTACGCCGTTGCTCAGGGCCAGGCTGACGGTCTTGCGCATGATGCTCGGGTCGCCGGCGTGGAAGCCGCAAGCGATGTTGGCGCAATCGATGAAGGGCATGACCTCGGCGTCCAGACCCATGGTCCAGTTGCCAAAACTCTCGCCGATGTCGCAGTTCAATAGCAGGCGGCTCACGGTGAACACTCCTGTAGGCATATTCTTTTTTTACTGCGGGGCAGTTGCCTGCAGATTATCAGTTGCTGGCGTTTTGTTATTGGGCGTCGAGTTGTTTGCCACGGGTTTCCGGCAGGCTCAACGCCGCAAGGATCACCACGCCGTAGGACACCGCCGCAAACGCCCCGATGCCTACGCTCAACGGCACCGTCTGACTCAACAAACCGATCAGCAGCGGGAACAATGCCGCCAAGGCACGACCGATGTTGTAGCAAAAGCCCTGCCCCGAACCGCGAATCCTGGTCGGAAACAGCTCGGTCAGAAACGCGCCCATGCCACTGAAAATCCCCGAAGCAAAGAAGCCCAGCGGGAAACCCAGCCACAGCATCACGCCGTTACTGACCGGCAATTGGGTGTAGAGCAATACGATGGTGAACGAGCCCACCGCGAACAGAATGAAGTTCCTCTTGCGACCGAGGATGTCAGTCAAATAAGCGCTGATGACGTAGCCGACGTAGGAACCGACGATCACCATCGCCAGATAACCGCCCGTGCCGAGTACGCTCAAACCGCGTTCGTTCTTCAGAAAAGTCGGCAGCCAGGAGGTGATCGCGTAGTAGCCGCCCAGAGCGCCGGTGGTCAACACCGAAGCGCGGATCGTGGTGAAGAGGATGCCGGGGGCAAAAATCTCGTAGAACTTCGCGGCATTGCCCGGTTCCTGCTTGGCCTTGGCTTCGCGGTAGATTTCCGGGTCCTTGACCAGTCGACGGACGAAAATCACGAAGATGGCCGGCACGATGCCGAGGATGAACAGCGCGCGCCAGGCATCTTCCGGCGGCAATACCGAGAACAGCAGCGCATAGAGAATCGCCGTCAGCCCCCAACCCAGCGCCCAGCCCGATTGCACCATGCCCACCGCTTTACCGCGGTCCTTGGCGCGAATCACCTCGCCCATCAGCACCGCGCCGGCAGTCCACTCACCGCCAAAACCGAAGCCCATCAGGGTGCGGCTGATCAACAGTTGTTCGTAGTTTTGCGCAAAGCCGCAGAGGAAGGTGAAGAAGGCGAACCACAGCACCGTCAGTTGTAAGGTGCGCACGCGGCCGATGCGGTCTGACAGAATCCCCGCCACCCAACCGCCGATGGCCGACGCAATCAGCGTGCTGGTATGGATCAGCCCGGCCTCGCCGGTGGTGATGCCCCACATGGCAATCAGGGTCGGCACCACGAAGCTGAGCATCTGCGTGTCCATGCCGTCCAGGCCATAGCCGATCTTGCAGCTCCAGAAGGTGCGGCGTTCCTGCTGATTGATGTTGCGGTACCAGTCGAAAGGTCCCGGGCGAGGCGTGGCTTTGGGGATGTCGAGCGTGTCGGGCGCACTCATGGCAAATCTCCGTGCAAATTTTATTGGTATTGTTCTGAGCCCCGACGACGCCTATCGTGGGAACCGGATGGCCTGATTTTTGGGCGCCCGGCCCTGTTGCGTCCAACTAATAAAACCCCGCCCTAGACATAAGAATTCTTTATCCCCGAGCAAATCCCATGAACCTGAAGTTTCTCGAGACCTTTGTCTGGGTCGCCCGACTCAAGAGTTTTCGCCTGACGGCAGACAAGCTCTTCACCACCCAGGCGTCGATTTCCAGCCGCATCGCGGTGCTCGAAGGCGAGCTCGGGGTGAAGTTGTTTTTGCGCGACTCGCGCGGAGTGAGCCTGACGCCGGAAGGCTTGAAAGTGCTCGAATACGCCGAGCAGATGATGGACACCATGCAGGCCCTCAAGCAGTCGATCGAGACGCGCTCGAGCAAGGTCGGACGCGTGCGGATCGGTGTGATGGACACGGTGATTCACACCTGGCTGAGCCCATTGGTGGCACAGATGATGGATCACTATCCGCTGGTGGAGATCGAGCTGGTGGCCGATACGGCGCTCAACCTCTGCGATCAGCTGCAAAAAGGCTTTCTCGATCTGATCCTGCAAACCGACCTGGTGCGCCAGGAAAGTGTGCGCAGCCTGGAGCTGGCAAGCCATCCGATGGGGTGGATCGTGGCCAGTAGCTCGATCTACAACCGCGAGTACTCAGACATTACCGACCTGGCTCGCGAGCGAATCATTACTTACTCGAAAAATTCACATCCTCATCAGGACATTCTGGGTCTGATGCAGGCGAACGGGGTCATGACACCCCGGCTGAACTGCGTGAATTCGGTGTCGGCGATTACCCGGTTGCTGCGCGACGGATTCGGGATTGGCGCGTTGCCGCCGGTCCTGGTGGCCGAGGAGCTGGCGCGGGGGGAATTGACCTTGCTGACTATCGATCAACAGCTGCCTAATTTGCAGGTCGTGGTGTCGTGGCGAGTGGGCGTGGAGTGGGTCGAGGAGATTGTCGCGTTGTGTCAGCAGGTGCTGGAGGGGTATGCGCGCAAGGTGGGCGAGGACTACATCTCCCTCAGCAAGCCAACCGTCTAAACCTGATACACAAACCCTGTGGCGAGGGAACTTGCTCCCGCTGGGCTGCGCAGCAGCCCCGAAACAGACACCCTCAGTGCGCCAGGCAAACCGCATTTTCCGGATTTACGACTGCTGCGCAGCCGAGCGGGAGCAAGCTCCCTCGCCACAAAAGCTCCCTCGCCACAGGGAACGCATTGGACCCCTTACAACCCGCGCACATCCCGGTCTTCAATCGGACGGCTCTGGCGCAGTCGTTTGCCGCCCAGCACCACCCAGTCAATCAGACGGAACAGGCATTCGATGCCGAAGGACAGCAGCAACGCGCCACTCATGCCCCAGATCATCGCTTCCGGTGTCAGCAGGATCTGGTAGCTGTAGCCATTCCAGGTTTCCTTGCGAATATCCGGATCAGCCGCCAGCGCCACCTGCAGGACGCGGATGTACCACGGGCCCTGCATGGCCTGGAACTGTTTATCGAGCGCCAACTGACGGGTGAGCAAGGTGCTCAGGCTCTCTGCGTCGCTGCGGAAAATCGGGTCTTCGCTGGCACGGTAATGAGCGACCAGCGCCTGCATATCGCCTTTGAAGAATTGATTGGCCGTGCCCTGGAAACCACTCAAGCCGGTCTGCGCCTCGATCAGATGCGCCTCGACCCGTTTCGCGTAATCGCTGATGAACCCCGGCACCTGGACACCGATCAACAAGCCCGCCGCAAACAACACCAGCCGTAAATAACTGAGCAACATGAGGGGTGAGTCCTTATTCGGTCTTGCCCTGGCTGACGCATTCGCCGCGTCGCCAGAGGCTCCATTGGCCCGGTTCGTAGCGGGTCCAGGTTTCGTTTTCGGTCAGGGGTTCGGTGGCGATCACCGTGACCACATCGTTGGGCGTGGTTTCGGCCTGGAAGTCGACGATCACATCGACATCCTTCAACCGCGCCGGGCCGAATGGCGCACGACGGGTGATCTGGGCCAACTTGGTCGAGCAATAGCAGAACAGCCAGTCGCCGTCGCTCAGCAGGCAATTGAACACGCCTTTGCTGCGGTATTCGGCGCAAGCGGCGACCAGGTCCGGGAGCAACGCTTCGATTTCTACCGGTTCCGGAAACGCTGCACGTACCCGGTTGAGCAGATCGCAAAACGCCGCTTCGCTGTCAGTGTCACCAACGGGGCGGTAAAAACTTTTGATCGGCTGAAAATCCGCGAGCTGGCCATTGTGGGCGAAACACCAGTTGCGGCCCCACAGTTCACGCACAAAAGGGTGCGTGTTGGACAGGCAGACCTTGCCGACGTTGGCCTGACGTATGTGCCCGATCACCACTTCGCTTTTGATCGGATAACGCTGCACCAGGTTCGCCACTTCGGACTCGCAGCTCGCCGCCGGGTCCTGAAACAGCCGCAGGCCGCGCCCCTCGTAGAAGGCGATGCCCCAACCGTCACGGTGCGGGCCGGTGCGACCACCGCGTTGCATCAGCCCGGTGAAGCTGAACACGATATCGGTCGGCACATTCGCGCTCATGCCCAATAACTCACACATGCTCGGATTCTCGCTTCAAGGCCGGGTTACAAACGCGGTTCGACCCGCAAACGCTGAGGGTTGCTCGGCACTGGCGGCCGACCGTAACGATCATCACCGGCACCGCCGAACGGATGATCGTCGTCAGGATCGTCGGCCCGGGCCGCGGCCTTGGCGGCGGCTGCCTGTTCCTTGCGAGCGTTGGAGGCGCGTTCGAGCGGGAAACGGATCAGCACGAAAACCAGGTAGATGCCGAAGGCGATCATGCCGTACATGAACAGATCGGAAACCGCTCGCCAGGCGTTATTGCCCACCTTGAACAGCAGATCGAGCGCGGTGATGGCGATGGCCGGGGCCACTTTTTCCTTCACCGGATCGATGATGGTCGGGCTGAACAGCAGCACGGCAACCAGCAGCCGCAGCGGTTCACGCAGCCAACGCCACATCCAGCGGGTGATGCGCATCCACACCAACAGGCAGCCTAAAGCGGCAAAGGCGTAGAGGCCCCAAGCGATCAGATAGTCGTTCTCGGTCATGGTGTCCATGGCAAGGCAGGCAAAGAGGCGCTTATAGTAACGACTTTTCGCCCGTCAGGCTTGCTCCAATGCCTGGCCGCTACGCCTGACTCCTGTGGGAGCGGGCTTGCTCACGAATGCGGTGTGTCAGCCAACACAGATGTTGAATGTGCAGGCCCCTTCGCGAGCAAGCCCGCTCCCACAGGGATTTGCAGCGGCATCAAGACACGCGCGCGCCCTATTCCGTACAACGTCCGAGAGTCCTTCATGCCCTTATCCGCCAACGTCACCAGCGCCCCGATTGCCCACAAGGCCGACGGCCCTGACCCGTATGCCTGGCTGCAGGAGCGCGACACCGACGCGGTGCTCGACTACCTCAAGGCTGAAAACCGCTATCAAGAGGCCCAAACCGCCGATCAGGCCGGGCTGCGCGAAACCCTGTTCGAGGAGATCAAGGACCGGATTCTCGAAACCGACCTGTCGCTGCCCTCCCCTTGGGGCCCGTTCCTGTATTACACGCGCACCACCGCCGGAGACGAATACGCCCGCCACTACCGCTGCCCGCGTCCGGCCGATGACAGCCTGCAGCTCGATGAAAGCAAGGAGCAACTGCTGCTGGACCCGAACGAACTGGCCAATGGCGGCTTCTTCTCCCTGGGCGCGTTCAGCATCAGCCCGGACCACCAGCGCCTGGCCTACAGCATCGACTCCACGGGCGATGAGATTTACACGCTGTTCGTGAAGGAATTGTCCAACGGTCGTGTCAGCGAGCTCGAATTCCAGGACTGCGACGGCAGCATGACCTGGGCCAACGACAGCCTGACGCTGTTTTTCGGCGAACTGGACGACACCCACCGTCCGCACAAACTGTTGCGCTATCGACTCGACGGCACGGCGGCCGAAGAAGTGTTCAACGAGCCGGACGGTCGCTTCTTCCTGCATTGCTACCGCTCCAGTTCCGAGCAGCAATTGCTGCTGTCGCTGGGCAGCAAGACCACCAGCGAAGTCTGGACCCTCGACGCCTCGCAGCCGCAGCAGGCCTTTACCTGCCTGGCGCCACGGGTTGAAGACCATGAATACGACGTCGATCACGGCACGCTGAACGGTGAATGGGCCTGGTTCATTCGCACCAACCGCGACGGCATCAACTTCGCCCTGTACACCGCCGTCGATACAGGCGTTGCGCCGACCGAGGCCGACTGGCAGAACCTGATCCCCCACAGCGATAGCACGATGATCGAGGGCATGAGCCTGAACGTCGGCGCGATGACCCTGAGCCTGCGGGTCGGCGGCTTGCCGGTGATTGAAGTCCATCCGCAGGACCTGCCGAGCTACCGCGTGCAACTGCCGGATGCGGCGTACAGCCTGCATGTGCAGAACAGCCTGGAATTTGTCAGCGACAGGATCCGCCTGCGTTACGAGGCTTTGAACCGTCCAGCACAGATCCGCCAGCTCGAACTGGACAGTGGCGAGCAGAAAGTCCTCAAAGAAACCCCGGTGCTCGGCCCGTTCGACGCCGATGCCTACGTCAGCCAGCGCTTGTGGGCAACGGCACCCGATGGCACACAAGTGCCGATCAGCTATGTCGTCAAACGCGAAGCACTTGGACAGCCGACGCCGCTGTATCTATACGGCTACGGCGCCTATGGCGAAAGCCTCGACCCATGGTTCTCCCACGCCCGTCTGAGTTTGCTGGATCGCGGCGTGGCGTTTGCCATCGCCCATGTGCGTGGTGGCGGCGAACTGGGCGAAGCCTGGTATCGCGCCGGCAAGCAGGAACACAAGCACAACACCTTCAGCGACTTTATTGCCTGTGCCGAGCACTTGATCGACAACGGCTTCACCACGTCAGCGCAATTGGCGATCAGTGGCGGCAGTGCCGGTGGTTTGCTGATCGGGGCGGTGCTCAATCAGCGGCCGGAGCTGTTTGGCGCGGCGATCGCTGAAGTGCCGTTCGTCGACGTGCTTAACACCATGCTCGACCCGGACCTGCCGCTGACCGTCACGGAATACGACGAGTGGGGCAATCCTGAAGAGCCGGACGTTTATGATCGGATCAAGGCCTACGCCCCGTACGAAAACGTCACCGCGCAAGCCTATCCGGCGACCCTGGTGATTGCCGGCTACAACGACAGCCGCGTGCAGTACTGGGAAGCGGCGAAGTGGGTGGCCAAATTGCGCGCGACCAAAACCGACACTAATACCCTGCTGCTCAAGACCGAACTGGGCGCCGGGCACGGCGGGATGAGCGGTCGTTATCAGGGATTGCGTGACGTAGCACTCGAATACGCATTTGTTTTCAAGGTTTTGGGGATTGCCTGAGGAACTTGGCCCGGTGCACTGGTCTTAAGACCAGACACCGGAGCCCGAGGCTGCACACCTCCCCCTGTGGGAGCGGGCTTGCCCGCGATGAGGCCCCTACATTCAACATTTATGTTGGCTGTTACATCGTCATCGCGGGCAAGCCCGCTCCCACAGGGATATGCAGTGAATCCAAATCCCGGAATAGAACAGACACAAAAAAAAGACCGTGCCGACATGTCAGAACCGACCTTACTGAACAACGAAATCCGCGACTGGCTGATGGACTGCGGCCTGTTCGATCAACTGCTGCCGGCGGACTTCGCCGCCGCCTCCGGCTACTTCAGCATCAGCACCATCCCCGAAGGCGAAGAGATTTTCCATGAGGGTGATGCCGGCAGCTTCATGTGCATCATCCACACAGGCCAGGTGTCGGTGCAGAAGACCAGCGGCGACGGGCAATTGGTGAACATGGCCACCTTGCGCAGCGGTCGCTCGTTCGGCGAAATGGCGGTGCTCGATGGCGAACGCCGTTCGGCCAGTTGCGTGGCCGCCAGTAACTGTCAGTTGCTGAACCTGGGCAAGGACTCCCTGGAAAAGATGATCAATGATGCGCCGAAAATCGCCGCCAAAATCATCCGCGCCCTCGCCGTCGCACTCTCCAAACGCCTGCGCATGGCCGACGGCCAACTGCTCTCGCAACAGGTTTAACCGCCGGGTGATTTGGTTTTCGTGTTGTTCGGTTCAATCCCCGGTACCGGTTGATCCTTGGTCGGAGGGCTGGGCATCTCGATCGGCACCAACGGCGGGCCGCCACTGCCAGGCCCGGTCCGGGGTGTGGTGGAGGGGGTTATTTGCGGATACGGCGTCGGGGTCGCGGTGCCGGGCGAACCAGGCATCGGCGCCGGGGTGATCGGTACGGGTTGCAACTGCTGGGCCTGCACTGCAGTTATCGAGAGCGCGGCCAAGGCAATGACCGTTAGAATGGTGCGCTTCATCAATGGCTCCGTTGGCCTTGTTGTCATTGGCAGGCTACTCCCAACTGCCTCTGTTTGCCTTCCCCCAATTTGAGATTTCCATGAAACGTTTCGTTCTGCTCGACACCGCCCCTATCCCTGAAAACGGCGGCGCCTTGTGCCTCTTCGAGTATGGCGAGGATTTCGTCATCAAGATCCAGGGCGGCGACGGCGGGCAGTTGATGAACACGCGCATGCACGGTTCCGAAGATGCCCTCGCCGAGATTCCGTGCCGCAAAGTGGCGGGCCGGCCGAACTCGCGGGTGCTGATCGGCGGTCTCGGCATGGGTTTCACCCTCGCCTCGGCCCTCAAGCATTTGGGCAAGACCGCTGAAGTGGTGGTCGCCGAGCTGGTGCCTGGCGTGGTGGAGTGGAATCGCGGGCCGTTGGGAGAGAAAGCCGGAAATCCGCTGCTCGACCCGCGCACTGTGATTCGCATGGAAGACGTGGCCAAAGTCCTGCAAGCCGAGCCCCAAGGTTTCGACGCGATCATGCTCGACGTCGACAACGGCCCCGAAGGCCTGACCCAGCGGGCCAACAGCTGGCTTTACTCCGCCGGTGGCCTGAGCGCCTGCGCCAAGGCCCTGCGGCCCAAAGGCGTGCTGGCGGTGTGGTCGGCCAGCGCCGACAAGCAGTTTTCCGACAAACTGAAGAAAGCCGGTTTCAAGGCCGAGGAAGTCCAGGTCTTCGCCCACGGCAACAAAGGCACGCGCCACACCATCTGGATTGCCGAGAAGCTCAAGGGCTGAGCTAAACTCACGTCATAACCGTCATTAGTCTTTTACAAAGGTGAACCCATGAGTTCGTCAACGCCGACCAATACCTCGAAGCTGGATCGCATCCTCGCCGACAACCAGCGCGACAAGGAAATGGGTTACCGCGACAAGGCCCTGAAGATGTACCCGCACGTGTGCGGCCGCTGCGCCCGTGAGTTCTCCGGCAAGCGCCTGAGCGAACTGACCGTGCACCACCGCGACCACAACCACGACAACAACCCGCAGGACGGCTCGAACTGGGAATTGTTGTGCCTGTATTGCCACGACAACGAACACTCGCGGTATACCGACCAGCAGTATTTTCACGAAGGTTCGCTGAGCACGCCGAAAATCGCCAAGGCGACGCATAACCCGTTTGCGGCGTTGGCTGGTCTGATGAAGAAAGACGACTGAAGATCTTCAGTGCCTGACCCGGCCCCATCGCTAGCAGGCTAGCTCCCACAGGGGATCTTCTGTGCACATGAGTATGTGTGAACGCCCAAGATCGAATGTGGGAGCTAGCCTGCTAGCGATAGCAATTGTTCAGACACCACCAATCTCCAAACCCGACACCCCTCCCCCAATCCCCGTATAATCGCCGTTTTTTCCCCGAAGGCACCCCGCTCGTGGCAGACAAACGGTACAGCTGCATTGGTTTGTATAACCCCAAATCACCGGAAAACGTCGGCTCGGTGATGCGCGCCGCCGGCTGCTATGGCGTGGCGTCCGTGTTCTACACCGGCAAGCGTTATGAACGCGCTGCCGACTTCGTCACCGACACCAAGCGCGTCCACTACGACATCCCGCTGATTGGCATCGACGACTTGAAAAAAATCCTGCCATTGGGCTGCGTGCCCGTCGCGGTGGAGCTGGTCGAAGGCGCTCGTTCGCTGCCGGAATACACCCATCCGGACCGCGCGCTGTACATCTTCGGCCCGGAAGACGGTTCGCTGGATAAAGAGATTCGCGACTGGTGCGAAGACGTGGTCTACATCCCGACCACTGGCTGCATGAACCTGGCCGCCACAGTCAACGTCGTGCTCTACGACCGCATGTCCAAGGGACTCAATACCCGTTCCGGGGCAAAATTCCGCTGAATCACCGCACATTCGATGGAACAAGCGGACCGCCACGGCAGTCAGCTTAACTATCTATTGTTGAAGCAGCCTTTCCTGCCTGGAGACAGATCATGAGCGAACTCAAACGCGTAGAACGCATCGAATCCACCCCGTTCCAGACCCATTCCGAGCAAAACGTTCACGGCTGGGAGCGCGTTGGCTCGCTTGCCGGTGGCGTGCTGATGGTGGGCAAGGGCCTGCGCCGCGGCGGTATTTTCGGGTTGATCCAGGTGGCGATCGGCGGTGTAGCACTGGCTCGCGGGATTACCGGGCACAGCTCGGCCAAAAGCCTGCTGGAGAAAAGCCGTCAGGACATGAACACCGTTCGGGCGAAGATCGAGCGGGCCGGGGAAGAATTGAGCAAGTTGAAGGCGAATGCCGAGGCGGCGACCAATACCGCTACGGTGACCGGGAATGATTCGTTGAAGTCGCCCAAGACCGGGGTTTGATCCGGGATTTTCGCTGAGGCTGACGGCCTCTTCGCGGGCAAGCCCGCTCCCACAGGTATTGTGTCGTCCACCCATGTTGCGATCGACACAATACCTGTGGGAGCGTGGCTTGCCCGCGATGGCGGCGCTACTGAAGCAACTCGGTATCAAGCACCTTGGAAGACCCGCCAATCACGCTGTCGGCGAGTTGAACAAATTCCTTGGTATCCACGCTCTCCAGATGCATCGCCCCGCGCAACACATCATCCAGCGACCGCTTGTTGCGCGTCTTCAAGCGAATCTCGCGATCCAGTTCCTGCAGCAACAGCACCGCTTTTGAAACCTGCGCCGGGTTCACCTGTTCGCCACGCAACGTGGTGACTTTCTGGCTGTCCTTGACCAACCTGCCATGCAAACTTTCATAGCGCTCATCACTCATGCCACCGGCGCGGCGTATCAGTTCGATCGCGTAATACTCGGCAAACCCTTCGCTGATCCAGTCGCTGCGCTGTTTGTCGTTGATCCGCCCGGAGACCTGCACCAGTTCACGCACCAACGCGCTGGAGCCGCTTTCGCTGACCAGCGGCAGGCGCGTGTTCAGATAGATCGACTCACGCGCAGCCAAGCTGCCGCGCCACATCGGGTCGTTGGCGCCGACGATCAACAGTTTGGCGGGATGACGCGGGAACACCGCTTGAACCTGCGGCCAGACAAAGGTCAGCAGCGTCAGCACGTCCATGCGACGCATGCCCTGGCCCTGAGGCGAGGCGACGGTGACTTCGGTTTCCCCAAGCCTGGTGCGACGGCTGCCGAGGTGGCCGGCGAGCATCCAGCCGGTGGGCCGGTCGAACAGACGGGAAACGTTGTCGATGCGGAATTTGTTCTTGCCGATCCGCGGCCAAGCGGTTTCGACGCTTTTCCAGCCTGTGGGCAATTCGAATTCAAGGCGTGACACCAGCTCGATGCCGTCCTGCTGATCGAGTTTGGCCGGCGGCACCAGGTCGTCGCCGCGCATCAGCGCCCAAGTCGGGGTCATGCGCGTATCGAAGCTGCCGCTCTTGCGCCCATGGCTGATGCGCACGCGGTAAGTCAGGCTGGCCTTGTCAGTGGCCGGACGCCAGACACCGCGCGCCTCTTTGCCCGGTGTGAGCTGCCATTGGCCGTCGGCCTTGAAGTCGCTGTAGTGGCTGCCGTCGCCCAGATCGAAATCCAGACTGCGCACCGCCGAGCCTTGGGCCAGCGTCAGCCGCACTTCGGCCTGATCGCTTTGCGGCAACAGGCGCACGTGGTAATCCAGATCGACCTTCTTCGCCGCCCACGCAGACGAATTCAGGGCCAAGAGCCCAATGGCCAACGCCCGCCGCAATCCCACAGCCATACACACTCCTGTTGTGGCGAGCGAACGTGCTCGCGCCGGGCTGCTTGGCGGCCCCTTTTTTTTTGTTACTGCCTGTTGGCTGCCACACATGCAGTGGGCATTCAGCCTGCCCGGAAAATCAGATGATCTTCCCAGTCGTCTTCGGCCACGCTGCCTTCGGCGAGCATGCGCCCGGACTGGGAAATACGTTCGTGGTGCACCGCATCGCGATCACCGCACACCAGGTGATGCCACAGGGGCAAGTCCTTGCCTTCGCTGACCAGACGATAGCCGCAAGTCGGCGGCAGCCATTTGAACTCGTCAGCCTTGCCCGGCGTGAGCTGGATGCAATCGGGGACGAAGTCGCGGCGGTTCGGGTAGTCGGTGCACTGGCAGGTTTTCAGGTCCAGCAGCTTGCAGGCGATGCGCGTGTAATAGACCGAGTTGTCCTCTTCATCTTCGAGCTTTTGCAGGCAGCACAGGCCACAGCCGTCGCACAGCGATTCCCACTCCTGCGGATCGAGTTGATCGAGGGTTTTGCGTATCCAGAAGGGTTCGACTTTGGCGGCCATGGTTCAGCATCAACATCAGGTGGTGAAAAGGCCGCCAGTCTAGTGCCAAGGCCCTTGCGGGCCAAGCATTGGCGACTGCCGGTATAACGGGGCTTGTCAGTTTTTGCGCCGCCACGTAGCTTTGCCAGTCGCAAGGAGCCATGCCCAAATGCCATTAACGCTTAGCCGCGTTGCATTCAGGTGAACTGCCAGGCTCTCGAAAGCCTTAGTGCTCAGCTCAACTGCGCCCGCAGGCTTTAGACGACCCTCACTTTCAGACGAAGCAAGGAAACTCTTGATGAGTGCAAATTCACGCGTTGCCGATTATGCGATCCACCCTCAGTTCACCGATCGCTGGTCGCCCCGCGCCTTCACCGGCGAAACCATTCCCGAGGAAACCTTGCTGAGCTTCTTCGAAGCCGCGCGCTGGGCGCCATCGGCCTACAACTCGCAGCCTTGGCGGTTTCTCTACGCGCGTCGCGACACGCCGAACTGGGAACGATTTCTGGGCCTGCTGAACGAATTCAACCGTGGCTGGGCACAACACGCCTCGGCGCTGGTGATCGTGATTTCCAAAACCACCTTCGCCGTCCCCGGCGCCACCGAAGAAACCCCGGCGCTGTGGCACACCTTCGACACCGGTTCGGCCTGGGGCCACCTGGCGTTGCAAGCGAGCATCAGCGGCTGGCACACCCACGGCATGGCCGGTTTCGATCAGGACCTGACCCGCAAGGAGCTGAACATTCCTGAAGGTTATGCACTGCACGCAGCGGTGGCCGTGGGCAAACTGGGCGACAAGGCAACGCTGGCCGATTACCTGCAAGCCCGCTCCCACATTTTGATTGGGGCGAATTTAATAACCGCGGCTGAAATCGACTTCCCCGCGCAATGCCTCACCCGCCTGATACGCCCGCAGGTTTTCGACAAACAGGTTCACCATCATCGATGGCGAGGTCGGTGCCGAGCTGTGGCCGGTCAGCAGCAAGCCCCAGGCGGTCCAGAACGGATGGCGCTGCGGCAGCGGCTCCTGGCGGCAGACGTCGATCACCGCGCCCGCCAGATGCCCTTCTTTCAAGGCTTCCACCAGGTCCGCGTCGACCACGGCCACGCCACGGCCGACGTTGATGAACAACCCGGTCGGCTTGAACTGCTTGAACAGCGCCGCATCGTACAAGTCGTGGGTGTTGGGTGTGTTGGGCAGCAGATTGATGACGAAATCCACTTCACCGACCAGACGCGGCAAGTCCGCCAGCGCGCCGACTTCAACAAACGGCGCCTGCTCCCGGGCTTCGCTGGCGATGCCGTACAGCTCGACGCCAAACGGCACGAGGAACTTCGCCACGGTCTGACCGATGTCACCGGTGCCGACGATCAACACCTTGCGCCCCGCCAGGCTTTGGCCCTGACGACTGTCCCACTTGCGCTCGACCTGGCTGACCAACCGCGCCAGCACTTCGCGCTCGTGGCCGAGCATGTACGTCAAAACGTATTCGGCCATGACCTGACCAAAAATCCCGACCGCACGGGTCAGGCGATAATCGCGGCGCAAACCGTCGGCCAGTAGCGGCGTGATGCCGGCCCAGGTCGATTGCAGCCATTGTGGCTGGTGGCCTTGGCGCAACAGGTTCGCCAACAGATCCGGCTGGCCCAGCCAGATCGGACAGTCGGCCGCCTGGCGGGCCAGTTCTGCGGAGTCACCGCTGGTCAGCACTTCCAGATCAGGCGCAGCCTGACGCAACAGTTGGGCGTACACAGGGTGGTCGTGTTCAGCAATCAGAACGCGCATGGTTCAAACCTTTCAAAAACAGTGCAGACGGCCGCCGACGGAGTTTCGCTCCGCCGCCCTGGCCATCGCCAAAATCATTCCAGTGTTTCACACAGACTCTGAACAGAGCCTGTCTGCCGATCACATCGGGTCGTTGCGTCGCAGCAATTCTTCCGGCAAGTGTTCGATGTATTCGTCTTCGGCCGGCGGCATTTGCAGGTGGTAGCCCTGCTTCTCAAGGTTTTCCAGGACCACGGTGATGTCCTCGCGCGACAGTTTGCGCTCGGGGGTCAGCACCAGGTCGAAAGCGTGATGAGGTTTGCCGAAGGCGGCCATCAGACTTTCCGGGACACGCTCCAGTGCATCGCTTTTGAGCACGTAGAGGTACATCTCGTTTTTCTTCAGGCTTCGGTAGATGGAGCAAATACGTTTCAAGGCTGTTCTCCGGCGGTGGCCAGGCTGTCGAGCAGCGCCTGGCCCATCAACTCGCGGCGCCAGCCACGCAGCGAATCAGGCAATTGGTAAGGACCGTTGGGATAGCCGCTCTTGAGCAACGCTTCCAGGGTTTTCTTGCGCAGCATCAGTTCCGGCGCGATGTTCAAGCGCTCGGCTTCGGCCTGGCCGATCGCACGCAGCTGTTTAACCAGGTTGGCGGCGTCCACCGGCAATGGCTCCGGCACGGCGGGCGGCCATTGGTCTGGCGACACACTGCCAGAGCGCTTGATCAGATCAAGCAGAAATTCACCGTCCTGACGCACGGTACGCGGGTGCATGTCTTCGATTTTCGCCAGCGCGCCGAGGTTGTCCGGTTGGGTGCGCGCCAACGGCCACAGCGAATGCTCACGCACGATGCGATTGCGCGGCAAATCACGGGCGCGGGCTTCGCGCTCACGCCAGGCGCACAGCTCGCGCAACACGGCGAGTTGGGCGCGGGAGAGTTTCCAGGCCAGTTTGGCGTCGCGATAGACCTCGTACGGGTCGACCTCACGGCGCAAGTTGGCCACCAGCTCGGCGCCGTCTTCCAGGACCCAGGCGTACTTGTCGTCAGACAGCTTCGGACGCAGCTGTACGAAAACTTCCGCCAGGTGCAAGGCATCTTCGGCGGCGTAGCTGATCTGGGTGTCGGACAGCGGCCGTTGCAGCCAGTCGGAACGGGTCTCGCCCTTGGGCAGGTCGATGCTGAGCACTTCCTGCACCAACCGCGAATAACCCATCGAGAAACCGAGGTTCAGGTAAGCGGCGGCCAGTTGCGTATCGAACAACGGCGCCGGCAGGCTGCCGGTCAGGCGCAGCAAGACTTCGAGGTCTTCGCTGCAGGCATGGACGACTTTGACCACGGCCGGGTTTTCCAGCAACGCGGCCAGAGGTTGCCAGTTGTCGATGGTCAGGGGGTCAATCAGGTAAGCGCGTACGCCATCGCCGATCTGCAACAGGCCTGCAATCGGATAAAAGGTGTCGACCCGCATGAATTCGGTGTCGAGGGCAACGAATGGCAGCTGCTGCCACTCGGCGCAAAACTGACCGAGGCTATCGTTGTCGCGAATCCAGTGAATATCGATGGCCACACGGCTCTCCCTTGAAGAATGGCGCGCAGTATATATCGCCCCCGGCGATTTCCGCGCATCCACTGAACAAGAGCTTTAGCGAAAAGACCTGCCAGACGGCAAGAAATGTCTGACAAGCGGAAGTTAACTCGCCTTACGCAGCACGTAGACCCGCATCCGCGCACACCCGGGCAGGAAGTCCTGGTGACTGAGCAAGCAGAAACCCGCTTGCCTGAATTCGGCTTCGACCTCGGCCTTGCCGGCCAGCTGTCGCGGGTGAGCGCCCGCTGTGCCGGGTCGACGCAGCTTGAAATGCGCATCGATCCGTACCGCCACAATCACCGTATCGCGACTCACGCGGTGGAACTCCGCCAGCAGGGCCAACCGATGTTCCGGGCAGTCGATGTGCTGAAACAGTTGCATGCAAAAAATGCTGTCAACCGCGTTCGCCGACAAACCAAGGGAGAAGGCCGAACTCTGAAACGTCTTGATCCGCGCGAGCAGGCCCTGCGCATGGTGAGTCTGGGCGTGATTGAGCATGTCCTGGGAAGGATCGGACGCGAGGATCACCCGGTTCGCATGCTCGGCCAACACCGGCCAGTAACGCCCGGCGCCGCACGCCACATCAAGCATCAAACCCGGTTCGCCGGCGACCTTGAGCGCGTTGCGCACCAGCTGCTCGTCGCGCCAGAAGGTCAAGCGCCCCGCCAGGCCACGCGGTCGCGGCTGAAGGCAGACGCGGGCGTGTTCCTGATCGTAGCGCCGGGCGAACTCAAGCTCGATGGCGGAAGGGGGCTGCGCGGACATGTGCAATGACTCTTGTAGGAATAAGTACCGGACGCAGGTTAGCGACCGGCAGGTGAAAAAAAGGTCGAAACACTCACTCTTTGGCCAAGACGCCGTCGATGACCGCACCGCGACAACCGGCAAACATGTCCAGGTCCTGGTTGTAGACCTTGCTGTTGACCTCCAGCAGGCCAAGCATCGAATGGAACAGGTTGTCCTGGCTCAGGGGTTTGTCGCGGCTCAGTTGCAGGCAATGGGTGTCCACCGAGAACGACTTTTGGTAGCTGTCGGAGAACCACGCCAGCATCGCCACATGCTTCTGCTGATCCGGCGCCAGCATGTAAGGGGTGCCGTGGAGGAACAGGTTGTATTCGCCCAGGGATTCGCCGTGATCCGACAGATACAACATGGCGGTATCGACTTTGTCCTGATTGCTGCGCAACAGATCGATCAGGGTCGACAGCACATGGTCGGTGTACACCAGCGTGTTGTCGTAGCCGTTGACGATACTTTCGCGGCTGCAATTATTCAGTGCGTTGCTTTCACAGACGGGCGTGAAGTGTTCGTACTCTTTCGGGTAGCGCTTGAAGTATTCCGGGCCATGGCTGCCCATCTGGTGCAGGACCAGCACGGTGTCTTTATCCAGCGTATCGATGAAGTGCTGCAAACCTTGCAGGAGAATTTCGTCACGGCATTCACTGTTGGCGCACAACACCGGGTCCTTCAAGTTGCTGACATCATCAAGAGTGACCCGGTCGCACGTGCCTTTACAGCCCGATTGATTGTCCCGCCAGATCACGTCCAGACCGGCGCGCTTGAGCACGTCCAGCAAGCCCTCTTCATTCTTCGCCGTGCTGGCGTTGTAATTCTTGCGGCCCATGTTTGAGAACATGCAGGGCACCGAGACGGCGGTTTCCGTGCCGCAGGAATGCACATCGGTGAAGGCGATCAGGCCGGTTTCCTTGTCCAGATTGGGTGTGGTGTCGCGGTTGTAACCGAGGATGCCGAAGTTCTCGGCCCGGGCACTTTCACCCACAACCAACACCGTCAGGGATTTACGGCCGTGGGTTTGCCAGACGGGATCTCGCTGGGCATCTTCGCCGACTCTGACGAAGGGTTGCCGGGCGGAGACAACTTGCTCACGCAAGTAACCGAACCCTGCACCGATGTAGTTACTCGGCACCAGCATCAGGCGCAGTTCATGGTGATTGCGAAACAACGAGGACAGGCCCTGATAGTTCACCAGCGCGACGCCACCGATAACCGCAACCGAAGCAACACTCACCAGCGCCTTACTTAATAACTCACGGTGCCAACGGCGATAACTAACCGGTATATTCCACAACAACCAGGAAGGCAAAACACCGAGCAGCAGAATATAGGCGAGCAACTTGATCGACAGTAAGTCACGCACTTCCGTCGCGTTGGTTTGCGCCAAGTTACGTAACATGCCGGTGTCCATCAAAGCGCCGTATTGACTCATGAAGTACGCCACTCCAGCACTGATCATGAAAATCAGTATCAAGACCGGTTTCATCACTCGCCGGAACGCCAGGAGGGTCAAGACAATATTGAAGGCCGCCAGGATCATCACGCCGAACGCGACGCGCATGACGATGCCTTTACCGTCCGTGGCGGTGATATCAAACAGGTGCTGCCAAAGCACTAAGTTAAAGCCCGATAACAGAAAGGCGCTGGCAATCAGTGTCACCCATTCCGGGCGCACGGGTTTGAACTTCAACATGATGATTGGCTGTTCCTTAAAAGAAGTGCCTTCGGTAAATGTGAAAATTTCATTTACCGCGACAGCACTAACTTTAGGCAGCCAACCATCAATTTTTTGTGAAAAAGAAGCCAACGATTAGTTGGCCTCTGTTATCAGGTCGACACTTTTAACTTATTTGAGAATGGTTCAGCTTTTGTTCAGGCCTGGTGCAAATACCAACGCCAGTCTTGCTCACCGACTTCGCCCATGAACTGCCGATACTCGGCGCGTTTCACCGCCAGGTACACGCCGAGGAATTCACCGCCGAACGCTTCACGCGCCCAGGTCGAACCTTCCAGCGCGCGCAATGTGGTCAGCCAGTCGGTTGGCAACAATTCCGTAGCCTGGGCATAACCATTGCCTTCCACGGGCGCGCCCGGGTCGAGCTGT
The DNA here is from genome assembly GCF_003151075.1 of Pseudomonas sp. 31-12. Taxonomy (NCBI): domain Bacteria; kingdom Pseudomonadati; phylum Pseudomonadota; class Gammaproteobacteria; order Pseudomonadales; family Pseudomonadaceae; genus Pseudomonas; species Pseudomonas sp. 31-12. The sequence continues at coordinate 1,787,109 of NZ_CP029482.1, read as the reverse complement.
TCGCGAATGCCGCGATGGATGCCGGCCAGAATCGCCGCGGCCGCCAGATACGGGTTGGCGTCGGCACCGCAGATGCGGTGCTCGATGTGCCGAGAGAAGGCCGGCCCGCCGGGCACGCGCAGACTCACGGTGCGGTTGTCGACGCCCCAGGTCGCTGCCAGCGGCGCGTAGCTGTTGGTCTGGAATCGACGGTAAGAGTTGGCGTTCGGACAGAACAGCAGCAACGAATCGAGCAAGGTGCTGAGCATGCCGCCGACCGCATGTTTGAGCAGCGGCGTGCCGTCCGGGGATTCGCTGGCGAACAGGTTATTGCCGTCCTTGTCCGCCAGACTGACGTGCATGTGCATGCCGGTGCCCGCCAGGTCATCGAACGGCTTGGCCATGAAGCAGGCCGCCATGCCGTGTTTATGCGCGACGCCTTTGACCAGCCGCTTGTAGCGCACCGCTTCGTCCATCGCCTGCAGGGCGTCGGTGCGGTGTTCGAGGGTGATTTCCACTTGCCCCGGCGCATATTCGGAGATCGCCGTGCGCGCCGGAATGCCTTGCAACTTGCAGGCACTGTAGAGATCCGCCAGGAACGGCTCGATCTGCTCAAGCTCACGCAAGCCGTAGACTTGCGTCGAGCGCGGTCGCCCGCCATCGACGTCCCGCGCCGGTTGCGGCCGGCCATTGCTGTCGCGCTGCTGATCGAGCAAATAGAACTCCAGCTCCGCCGCCATCACCGGGTAAAAGCCGTCGGCCTGCAAGCCTGCAATCACCTTCGCCAGCAGGTGCCGTGGATCAGCAATCGTCGCCGGCATGCCTTCCTTCGGGTGCATGCTGACCTGCACCGCCGCCGTCGGAATCAACCGCCACGGCATGCGCGTCAGACTGCCGCTGATCGGGTACGCCCGGCAATCGATGTCGCCGACGTCCCAGACCAGGCCTGAGTTTTCCACGTCATCGCCGTTGATGGTCAGGCCGAGAATGGTGCTCGGCAATGGCCGCCCGCTTTCGTACACCGCCAGCAGTTCATCGCGATGCAGCAGCTTGCCGCGAGGCACGCCGTTGTTGTCGAGGATGAACAACTCAAACATCTCGATATCCGGGTTCTGTTCGAGAAAAGTCAGGGCTTCTTGCTTCGTGGCGAAGGAGGTCGTGGCACAACTCATGGGCATTCTCTTTTTCCGCGTCAGGCACACGCGCAGGCGCTGCCGGTTTGATCCCGGCGCACAGCGCGGGACCTGTCAGAAGAATCAACGGGAAAGGCAGGAATCCGGCGGGCGCGCGTGCCGGCAGTGCCAGAGCGCCCAGAAGGCTAGTTCGGAGGGAAGTGCGACGGGGCAACCGTCCATAGAAATAACCGCAGAAAACAGATGAGCAGCAGCGTCACACGGGCGGTCAGGTCGTTAAATCGGGATTTGAAGAACTTTGGGTGTGGGCAGACTAAACAATCATCCCTGGCACACCACCATCCCTGTGGGAGCGGGCCTGTGGCGAGGGGATTTATCCCCGTTCGGCTGCGAAGCAGTCGTAAATCCATTGCTTGCGGTGTATCTGATACACCGCAGTGTTCGATTCGGGGCCGCTTCGCAGCCCAACGGGGATAAATCCCCTCACCACACAAGCCCGCTCCCACAGAGGATTGTGTTGTGGCGAAGGTATTTAATTTTTAAATACCGCTACGGACTATCTGATTTGCGGCCTCCCGCCCTCGCGCGCCTAATCGGCTCCTGATTATTGAAGGTCCGATTGATGGAAAACGTCCGCGCAACCTCCCGCCCTGCCCTCTGGCTGATGGTCAGCATCCTCCTCGTCGCCCTGAACCTGCGCCCGTCGATGGCGGCCGTCGGGCCCTTGCTGTCGGCCATTCGTGGTGACGTCCCGTTGAGTTTCAGCCTGGCTTCGCTGCTGACCATGCTGCCGGTCATGGCCATGGGGCTGGCGATGTTCTTTGGCTTGAGCGTCAGCCAGCGCCTGGGTGAACAGCGCACCGTGGTGATCTCGCTCGTGATCATTGGCCTGGCCACGGTGTCGCGGCTGTTTGTGGACTCGGCAGCCGAACTGATCCTCAGCGCCATGCTGGCCGGCATCGGTATTGCCTTGATCCAGGCATTGATGCCGGCGCTGATCAAATCCCGCTTCAGCGACAACGTTGCGGTGTGCATGGGGCTCTATGTGACGTCGATCATGGGCGGTGCAGCGATTGCCGCATCGTTTTCACCTTTAGTGATGAACCGCACCGGTAGCTGGCGCGTTGGGTTGGCGATCTGGGCCGCGTTGGCCCTGGTGGCGTTGCTGTTCTGGAGCGTCGGGCGTGCCGGGACATCGACGCCAACGGCAGCAGCACCCCGCAACACAGCGTTCCTCACAAATTCCCGCGCCTGGTTACTCGCCATCTTCTTCGGTCTGGGCACTGCGTCCTACACCTGTGTACTGGCCTGGCTGGCGCCGTACTACGTGGAAAAAGGCTGGAGCGAACAAAATGCCGGTTTGCTGCTGGGATTCTTGACGGCCATGGAAGTGGTGTCCGGGCTGGTGACCCCCGTCATCGCCAACAGCAGCCGTGACCGGCGCCTGGTACTGGTGGTGTTGCTGGCGCTGATCATGGCCGGTTTCTGCGGGTTGATCCTCAGCCCGCAACACCTCAGCCTGTTGTGGCCGTGCCTGTTGGGATTGGGCATCGGCGGCCTGTTCCCTATGAGCCTGATTGTGTCGCTGGATCACCTCGACAACCCGCAACGCGCCGGCGGGCTGACAGCCTTCGTCCAGGGCATCGGCTACCTGATCGCGGGCCTGTCGCCGCTGATGGCCGGGATGGTCCGCGATCAACTGGGCAGTTTCGAATGGGCCTGGTGGTGCCTGACCGGTGTCATGGCGCTGATGATCCTGATGGCCCTGCGCCTCAATCCGCGGCATTACGACCGGCAATTTCCTACAGCCGCCTGAGCACCCTGTTTATCAACGTTCAGGAGTAAAGGCCTCTGGCCATGTTTTGTGGGATTAAATTCATAAGTCGTGTTCGGAACATTTTCTGTCCCACAACCGACCATGAAACATCCTACAGGGCATTCTCCTGGCACCATCGTTCCGTTAGGATCGTTCGCACACGTTTGCGCACAGTCAGCGCAAGGAGCACAGCGAGACAGAACGGATGCTGAACAGTAACTTGCTTAGAAAGCTCGATATGCAGGACCTCATGGTGTTTGCCGCCGTGTATGAGCAAAGCAGCGTCACCGGAGTGTCGGAGGCGCTCTGCGTCAGCCAGTCCACCGTGAGTTACTGCCTGAAGAAACTGCGCACCAGTTTCGAAGATGAGTTGTTCATCAATACCCGCACGGGAATGCGCCCCACGTACAAAGCCAGCACCATGTACACCCATGTGCTGAAGATCCTCGAAAGCATCAACCTCTGCCACGCCGGCGCCCAGACGTTCGACCCCACTCGACAACCGGTGACGTTCAATATCTGTGCACCGGAATACTTCGAGCAGTTGATCCTGCCGCGCCTGTTGAAAAGCTTCGATTTCGCCGACCTGCCAGTGATGGTGAACATGCACAAGTTCGAAACCGACATTCCCGCCGAAGACCTGCGCGATGGCAGCCTCGACCTGGTGATTTGTTTCGGCCCGCATCTTCATCGCAGCCACAGCGACTTCAAATCCCGGATGTTGCTGGAAGATGATCTGGTCTGCGTCTTCGACAAACGCGCCACGCCACTAGAGCCACGTTTAAGCCTGAAGGCGTTTGTCGAACGCAGGCATGTGTTTCCGACGCCGTGGACATCCACCACCAACATGGTCGATGGCTGGCTCGCGCGACAGGCGCACAAACGGCAGATTATCGCGCGTTCCAACAGCTACAGCGCGGCGCTGAAAATGATCACCGGCACCGACTTCATCCTGACGTTGCCTCGCCGCGTCCAGCAATTGCTGGCCAACGAGGCGATCTTCAATCACTGCGAAGCGCCCAACGGCTTGCCGGGTTTCACCCTGGACATGCAGTGGAGTCAAAGCGTCGATCAGGACAGCGCCAACACTTGGCTGCGCGAGCAGGTGATCAAGGCCTGCGCAGAGCAGGAAATGGCCTGAAACTCAGTGGCCGATGGCAGTCTTGGTGTAGGACTCTCGATCGATATCGAGGATCTCCACGCACAATTGGACTTCAACCCCCGTCGGCCATTCACACAGGTCCTGCAACACGGCCAGCAGATTCTCGGACAACTGTTTTTTGATCTGCGGCGAGCGGCCGCTCAGCAGCGCCAGTTTCACATGCACAAACGCCCGTTCTGCCATTGCCGTGCCGACCTTGAACGCCTCGACCTTCACTGCACGGCTCTTGATATCGAACTCCGCAGCAAACTGACCAGAAGCCACCAAGGCATTATTGAGCCGAATCAACGCCACGTCGGCGTTCAGCCCGGGCAGGTTGGCGGTGTATTCCATGTGCAGGTGGGGCATGGTTTGGCTCCTGATTAAAATGGCAGTACTCAAACAAGGATATTGGCGTTGGCCGTACATCTACTTGGATTTCCCAATGACCCGTACTGTACTAGTGTTTCCTGATCAGGTCTGAAATTAGAAGTGTGCCGTTAATTGATCATGACGCTGAACCTGCAAGCGTCCTCTCAAGCAGTGAGGAGGTAACCCGAAAATAAACTGATTCAAGGATCGAACACCATGAACCGTCTTTACGCCTCAATGGCCCTGTCTGTTTTTTCTCTCTGCGCCCACGCCCTGGACCCAAGTGAAGAAAGCAAGGAGGGAGCACCTAGTGCACACTTCGACTACCTCGCCTACGCCATCACTTGGCAGCCAACGTTTTGCATGTTGAAACCCACCACTGCGGGTTGCGACAAACCGAAAAACGTCTTCTACACCCACGGTATCTGGCCTTATTACAAGAGCACGGACCAATCGGCCAATCGTCACCCGTCCTCCTGCATCAAGTCAGTGGGATGTGGTCAGGCTGAGGAGGTTTGCGAACTGTCGGATACAGACCAGAAACTGGCAGAAGCCGAGCACGGTTTTTCTGAAATTGTCACCGAATCGCCCGATTACTTGATGAAACACGAATGGAAAAAACATGGCACTTGCTATGGGACCAACCAAACAGAATATTTCAGGGATTTTGTGAAACTCCGCAAAGCCGTCAACTACAGTCCGGACTTTAACCAGTTTCAGGGAGAATCCCTGGACCTGAACCAATTAAAAGCGCTGTTTCCGAGCAACACCTCATTTCGTTGCGCCAGCCAGGGCGGCAAACAGCATCTATTCGAAGTGTTCTTTCTGATTGATCGGCAGGGGCAGCCTTACACCGAGGATCAAAAGCTGCAAATCGGGGAAAAGTGTCAGTCACGGGAAATCCATATTCCGAAGGCTTGATCACTTGGCGCTCAGTCCGAAGGAGTCAGCGCCCCTGCCTGGCAGATTTCAGATCGCTGACTCAAGGCGCTCGCTCATGAACGCCTCAAGCCGCGCGCGCAACCAGCGTTCGGCCGGATCGGTATCGACATGACTGAGCCAGACCATGGACAAGTCCAGCGTCGGGGTCTTGAACGGAAAGTCTTCCTTGAACAGTTGCCCTGAGGCGGCCATCGCCTCGGCCGCGTAATCCGGCAGGCTGGCGATCAGGTCGGTGCCGGCGAGCAAGGCCGGCAGCGAACTGTATTGCGGCACCGACAGCACGACCTGGCGGGTACGGCCGATCTCCGCCAGCCATTCATCGGCGTAGCCACTGACGTTGGCGGTGTGCGACACCAGCACGTGGGGCCGGGCGCAATATTCATCGAGGGTCAGCGGGGTGTCCGAGGCATCGGCGCGCAAAATGCTCGGCTGGATGTGCCGCAGCAATTTGCGTTTGGCATTGGCCGGCAGGCCGCGGGTCTGGCTGATGCCGACGGTGATATCGCCGGAGGCCAGCAAGTCGGGAATGCGCCAGTAATCGACATGTTGCACCACGAACACCACCTTCGGCGCTTCCTGGCGCAAGGCCCGCAGCAGCGGCGGCAGCAGGCCGAACTCGACGTCATCCGACAGCCCGATGCGAAAGGTCATGGTGCTGCTGGCCGGGTCGAAATCGTGGGTCAGGCTCAAGGCCACCGACAACGAATCCAACGCTGGCGACAGGTGCAGGATGATTTCCTCGGCCCGCGCCGTCGGCTCCATGCGATGACCGACGCGAATGAACAGCGGATCGTTGAACATCGTCCGCAGGCGGTTGAGCGCGGCACTGATGGTCGGTTGGCCAAGAAACAGCTTCTCCGCCACCCGCGTGACGTTGCGCTCGAGCATCAACGTTTCGAACACCACCATCAGGTTGATGTCAGCCTTGCGCAGTTCGTTGCGATTCATTCCTTGCCCCCGGTCCTAGACACTTGCGGCAGTGTAGAAAGGCGCGACGGGGGCGTCTACGTGCGCGCCCCCTCAATTGACCGTCAAGGCCTTCAACCCTAGCGCGAGTTGGCGAACGTCCGGGCCGAGCCCAAACTGTTTCGGGCTGACGGCGTCGGCAAACTGCAGTTGCAACCTCACGACACCCTGACTCGACACCCGTTGCTGCATCTCGGTGGTGAGGGGAACATCGATCACGTTGCCATCGGCCTGCTCAAGCTCGGTATTCGTTGCCGGCAGGCCGTTGATGCTGATGACAACCCGCTGCCGCGCATGGCCAGGCGGCAGAAACGCCGTGGTCTCCAGACGCAAGGAATGCACAGGCGCCGGGGTCCGGAACATGACTTCAGCGTCGGGCCCTTTGGACCAGACCCCCCAGGGTTCAGTCTCGGACCAGCCCTTGGCAAGCAGCGCCCCGCCCTTGTTGCCGTAAGTGAACAGGGTTTTTTGTCCGGGTTCGAGGGACGGCACCAGGTCCAGCGGATTGATTTGAGAAGTCGCCTGCAAGCAAGTGCTGCACTGTTTCCAGCCCGGAGCCAGGACCGTGAACCCGTCAATCCGGGCGAAGAGATCTGTTTGGGTATTGATGTTTCTCACCGACTGGATCAACGCACGCTCATCAAGCAGGTACAACGAGTCGGCGTCGTACTTGCCCGACGCCATTTCACGAGCCGTATCCTGCTCGGCCTTTATCCAATTGGCCGTGTCCATCCGCCCTAGGTAAACGGCATTCGTCGGCAAACCATGGGCACCTGCGAAAGCCGCCACGGACATCCACTGCGGGGACAGATTCTGCGGGACTATCCAGCGAATGTTCTTGTAATGGGCCGCCGCGCTTTCCCAGAACGGATCGACCATGGGCGACGCCCATTTCGACGCCGGTTCCATCATCAATTGCTTGCGAACCCCGACCCAGCCGGCATGAGTGTCCAGAATCTGTATCAGCAGCGCCAGCGATAACAGGCTCAAGGCTGTGCGCGGCGTATTGGCGCGAATGACCAGGAAAATGATGGCAATGATAATTGCGTAGTACACAGGCCAGAACATGCGCCCCGAGGCGCGGAAGATGTTGGCGATGGAAATCACCACCGGCGGCAGCGGATAGGTGAACTCCAGCAAGCCCAGCGCCACATGGTTTGAAATCGCGAACACCGTCAGCCCTGCCAGCGCCAACAGCAAAAAAGGTCGGCGCCGCACGTGGTGCCCGAAACCTGTCGTGCCTTGAAGCAAACCGACCACGGCGCAAATGCCCAGCGTGATCAGCCCGAGGCCCAGAAAGACAAACCCTTCCCCGTCACCGAACCCTTGAACACCGGGCAGATCCTTCAGTAGATAAGACCAATTCCCCGAATCGAACAGTGACAGCAGGTTCATGCCGTAGATGCCGAAACCGCCGGAGATCGCACCTTCGGCGCTCACCGAAAAATACCCGGCCTGCCAACAGCAAAAGCTGACCAACGAAAACAGCGCGATGAACTCGATCAACGCAGACCGTAGCGTCAGTTTCTTCTTGAAATACCCCGCAGCCAGATCGGCGATCCAGATCAATGCAACCATCGCCAGAAAGTATGCATGGACCAGCGCGGCCGCCGCCAGCAACGCGCCCCAGGCCAGGCGTCGATGGCGCAGGTGCGGATGCAGGCCCAGGTAAAACGAGGCCAGCACCAGGAAATGCCCACCCAGTGACAAATGGAAGGGCATGCGCATGAGCATCGGCGGCACAAAGAGAAACAACGCCGTACTCACCGCACGTACACCCACATGCGAGGACATCAGCCCCACCACTTTCCAGGCGAACCACGCCTGCAGGACGAAGCAGGTCAGGAACCAGATACCGAAATACTGAAATGGCGTCGGCAACAGCGCAGCGAAGGGCTTGAACAGGAAAGCCAGCAGCGGATTGGAATCAGAAAAAATGATGCCATTGCCCAATTCCATTCCATAGGAAGGATTGAGCCCTATCGGAAATGTCCACGGCGACTGCCGGAAAAACACCCATCCAAGGTAATGCGTCGCCGGGTCGCCGTTACCCAGCCACGCGATGTTCTGCGGGTTGAGCGCTCGCGGACCAATGATGAGGAAAAAGGCCATGACACCGATCAACAGGGGCAAAAGGGTGATCGCCAGGCGTTTAGCTGATTCCGTCATCGATACGTCCAGAAGTTATGCAATACAAAGGTGAAGGCCGGAAGGGTCAGCGCCACAGCACAAATCCCCAGCAAATAATGCAGCCCGGCCATTTGCGCGGCCCAGGCCACCAGCATCGCCAGCAGGAAACCGGCAGCGGACACCATCATGAAGCGCAGCAGCGTTTTGCCGTGCAAACGGGCTGAAAAGCTCCAGGTGGTATTGATCAGGTAAGACACGATGGTCGCCACGGCGAACGCCGCGCCATTGGCCAAGGGTGGCAGAGGCAATACGTAGTGGATGAACAACACGGCCACCAGCGCATGCAGGGCCGTGACGAACAACCCGGTCACGGCAAAGCGCAGGCCACGCTGGATCAAGGCGGATTTTTCGGCTGCCGTCACGGCTTCTGCGCCAGGACAAACACCGTCAGCCCGGCCAGACGATTTGCGCCCATGAACGGCAGTTCAACACTGCACAGCGACTTCAAGATCGTATTCACCAGCGGATGGTGCTGCTTGAGTTGCGAGCGCGGTGGCAACTGTTGTGCCCCTTTGGGCAGCAAGCGCAGGGTGGCGGCAATCGGGAACACGAGGCCGAAGTAGTAAGCGCCCTGCTTCACGGTCAAACCGGCCTCCCGAGCCACCGTCTCCAGCTGCGGCAAGGTATAGCGGCGCTTGTGTTCAAGGAACTCATCGTGCCCGCTCCAGAGAAACCGGAACGCCGGCACCGTCATCAGGAAACGGCTGCCGGAGGGCACTTTATCGACGTAGGCCTTGAGTAACCCGACATCGTCATCGACATGTTCCAGCACATCCATCAGCAGCACCAGGTCGGCGTCCACCGCGTCGATGTCGCGACGGTAATGCACCGGTTTACCGGCGGTGGTGGCGTCCGAATCGGCGTCGTAACTGATGTCGACGCACCACGCTTCACCGGCCGCTGAATACGTCAGCAAATGGTGGGAAAAGAACCCGGAGCCTGCGCCCACATCGAGAATCTTTTTGAACGGCGTATGGCCCAGCATTCGCGTCGTGGCCGCAGCTTTGGAGGCGTAATACCAATGTTGGTCAATGCTCGAACCGAGGATGTCGGTTTCCTTGAGATCCATGGTCAGTCCTTTGGGTCATAGACGCGGCGCACCAGATACACCGGGCGGCGTTTTGACTCGATGTACGTCCGGCCGAGGTATTCACCTAGCACACCGATGCCGATCAATTGCAGGCCGCCCAGAAACGTGACGGCGACCATCAGCGAGGCATAACCCGGCAGATCGACACCGGAGATCAGGGTGCGCAGGATGATAAAAATGGCGAACGAGAAAGAGATCAGCGAGACGACCAGCCCCAGATACGTCCAGATGCGCAGCGGTTCCGTGCTGAAACTGGTGATGCCTTCCAGCGCGAAATTCCACAAGCGCCAACCGTTGAACTTGGTCGCTCCTGCCACCCGTTCCAAGCGCTCGTAGTTCACGTGGGTGGTGCGAAAGCCGACCCAGGCAAACAGGCCTTTCATGAAGCGCCGGGACTCGGGCAGCGTCTGCAAGGCATCCACCACACAACGGTCCATCAGGCGAAAATCGCCGACGTTTTCCGGCAGGTGTTGCTCGGCGATTTTGTTGTGCAGGCGGTAGAACCAGTTGGCCGAGGTCTGCTTGGCCCAGGTGTCGGTCTTGCGGCTCACACGATGGCCCAGCACCACTTCATAGCCTTCGCGCCAAAGGGCGATCATGTCGAGAATGACTTCGGGCGGGTCCTGCAAATCGACATCGATCGGCACCACCACCTGGCCAGTGGCGGTCTGCAAACCGGCGGTCAGAGCCGCTTCCTTGCCGAAATTGCGGCTCAAGTCGACGATGCGCAGGCGCGCATCGGTCTGCTGTCGCTCCAGCAGCAGGTCGAGCGTGGTGTCGGTGCTGCCGTCGTTGACGAAGACCATTTCCAGACCAACTAGCGTCTCTTCCTTGAAGACGTCAGTGATCCGTGCGATGAACAAATCGATGGTCGCCGCTTCATTGAACACCGGGATCACGAGCGAAAGCTGCAAATGCCCGTTCAGTTGCGTTCCGTGCTGATGAGTCAATTGATTGCTCTTTTTTATAGTGATTTTTCTACAATCCGAGGTCGCCGACAGCTGCCCGACGCCATGAGCCGTGTCGTATTAAGCAGGACCGAGGGAGGTGATGCAAGGGCGAAACTGCGGGGATTTTGGCCATCCACTCCGGCCAATTCGGCTGTAGGAAATGCCCTCAAACTATTGGAAACAAATGCCTGATGGTCAAAAAACCCAGCTCCGCTAGGCTTGCCCCCGATGCGTCACACAGGTTGTCGCAATTACCCATCGCATGGAGCGAGCAGAATGTATTTCGAGATTTACAGGCAATCCAAAGGCACGCCGAGCACCGGGAAAGGACAATGGCGCTGGCGCTTGAGGGCGGGGAATCACGAGACGATCGCCAGTGGCGAGTCGTATGTGAACAAGGCGGATTGCCTGCATGCCATCGGGTTGATCAAAGGGGTTGAGGGTGAGACGCCGGTGAAGGAGATTTAAACCAAAAAAACCAATGCCGAAACTGTTCAGGTGCTGTGAACAGCTTCGGTATTTTGGGTTGATATGACTGGCCCCTTCGCGAGCAAGCCCGCTCCCACAGGGGATTTGTGATCGCCACAGATCCAATGTGGGAGCGGGCTTGCTCGCGAAGGGGCCCGAAAGAGCCCCATCAAACTCTTGGCCAACGCCCCTTTTAGCCAGGCAACGGATACAACGCCTCATCAAACTGCGACAACCGCGGAAACTGCATCGGCTGATCATCACTCAGATGCTCCAGACGCTGCTGATAACTCTGCAGGAAGTCCTTGCGCGCTTCATCGCTGATGTACGGCACATGCCACGCCACAAAGGGTTCCAGCACATCAAACCCGACATAAGCCAGCGTGCCGCGCAGGATCGGCTGCAACATATCCTCCAGCGGACCGTGGATCGCGCCGTCACCGAACATATGCTCGCGGCCACCCAAGGTGACCGTCACCAGCGCCTTTTTGCCGCTCAATCCGCCCTGGTCGTAAAAGCGTTTGCCGCCGTAGCAGATCCCCGACACCAGCACCCGATCAATCCAGCCCTTGAGCATCGCCGGGGCCGAGAACCAGAAAATCGGGAAGTTCAGAATCAGCAAGTCGGCCCACAACAGCTTGTCGAGTTCTTGCTGGATGTCCGGCGCCAGCGACTGGCTCTTCACCCCCAATCGTTGTTCCAGCGCATACACCAGGTATTCGGGGTTCTCCCGCGAAGAAAAGTCATCGGCGCTGGCCACAGGGTTCCAGTTCATCGCATACAGGTCGCTGACCTGGACCTCATGCCCCTGGGCCTCGAGTGTCGCCACCGCCTGGTCACGCAGGGCGGCGGTAAAGGATTTCGGCTCCGGGTGAGCGTGGACAATCAGAACTTTCATGGCAATTCCCTAAACGTTTACAGGTTTTGAATCGGAGGACGATAACGCGCGCGTGGCCAGCAACCGGTCGAGCCAGTCGGGGTCCATTTGCGGTTCGGATGAAAACAGCAGCCCGGTGTAATCCTGATGCGGCGGGGTGAAAATGGCGCTGCGCGAACCGTGGTCGACCACCCTGCCCCGCTGCATCACCAGCACCTCATCGGCAATCGCCCGGACGGTGGCGACATCGTGGGTGATGAACAGATAAGCGACGCCCAGTTGCTGCTGAATCCGGTTGAGCAGTTTCAGCACGCCTTCGGCCACCAGTTGATCCAGCGCCGAGGTCACTTCGTCGCAAATGATCAACTGCGGATCAGCCGCCAATGCCCGGGCGATGCACACGCGTTGCTTCTGACCACCGGACAGTTCGCGGGGTTGGCGCTCCATGAAGGTCGCCGGATCAAGCTCGATCATTTCCAGCAACTCGGCCACCCGCGCGCGCATCGCCTTGCCCTTGAGCCCCAGATAAAACGTCAGCGGCCGACCAATGATGTCGACGATGCGCTGACGCGGGTTCAGTGCTGTATCCGGGATCTGGTAGATCATCTGGATGCGCCGCAATTGCTCCTTGCTGCGCCGGCGAAAGTCCGCCGGCAGCGCCTCGCCGTCATACAGCACCTGACCCGACGTCGGCGCCAGCAGGCCGGTGATCAAGCGCGCGGTCGAACTTTTGCCGCTGCCGGACTCGCCGATCACCGCCAGGGTCTGGCCGCGATACAGCTTCAGCGAGACATCGTGCAGCACCGGTTGATGACCGTAACTGGCGCAGCTTTTGCGTAATTCCAGCAGCGGTTTTTCCTGCTGCGGGCACGGCTTGGGCTCGGTGCGAAAGCTGCGCACCGCCCACAGGGACTTGGTGTAATCCTCTTGCGGATCGCCAAGCATCTGGCGGGTTTCGGCCTCCTCCACCAGTTTGCCGTGGCGCAGCACCATGATCCGGTCGGCCATTTGCGCGACCACCGCCAAGTCGTGGCTGATGTAAATCGCGGCGCTGCCGTACGTCGCCACTGCATCGCGAATGGCGGCCAGCACTTCAATCTGCGTGGTGACGTCGAGGGCAGTGGTCGGTTCGTCGAAGATGATCAGGTCGGGATGGCACGCCATGGCCATGGCGGTCATGACCCGTTGCAACTGCCCGCCGGACACCTGATGCGGATAGCGCTGGCCGATCTGTTCCGGGTTCGGCAAACGCAGCACCCGATACAGCTCCACCGCTTCCGCCATTGCCTGGGCGCGGCTCATGCCGCCGTTTTTCACGGCGGTTTCTACGTGCTGATCAATCAAGCGATGGGCCGGATTGAACGACGCCGCAGCACTTTGTGCCACGTAGGCGATTCGCAGGCCACGCAGTTTGCGCAGCGCTTCGGGTTTGGCGTGCAGCAGGTCGATGCCGTCGAACTGCACCGAGCCGCCGGTGATCCGACAGCCGTCGCGGGTGTAGCCCATGGCGGCGAGGCCGAGGGTCGACTTGCCGGCCCCCGATTCGCCGATCAGCCCCAGCACTTCTCCGCGTTGCAGGGTCAGGTCGATGCCCTTGATCAGCGGGTGCCAGGCGTCTTCGTAATGACCTTCGATGTGCAGGTCGCGGATGTCCAGCAGCGGCTTTTCGTTTGTGATCGCGGTCATGTTCAGCACTCCTTGAGGCCGCTGGATTTATGCAGCATCCAGTCGACGACGAAGTTGACGCTGACCGTGATCAACGCCACCGCCAGGGCGGGCAGCAAGGGGCTGACGTCGCCGAATGTAATCAGCACCGCATTGTCGCGGACCATGCTGCCCCAGTCGGCGGTGGGCGGTTGAATGCCCAGACCGAGAAACGACAGCGCACTGATGAACAAAAACACGAAACAGAAGCGCAGACCGAACTCGGCAATCAGCGGCGCGGCAGCGTTGGGCAACACTTCGCGAGTGACCAGCCACCACAGGCCTTCACCGCGCAGGCGGGCGGCTTCGACGAAGTCCTGCACCACCACGTTCATCGCCACGGCCCGCGAAAGACGAAACACTCGGGTTGCGTCCAGCAGCGCGATGACGAGCACCAGCGACGTCGCGGTGGTGCCGACCACGCTGAGGATCAGCAAGGCGAAAATCAGCTGCGGAATCGCCATCAGGATATCGACGACCCGCGACAAGACCTGATCGACCCAGCCGCCCTTGATCGCCACGATCAAACCGCTCAGGCCGCCGAGCAGGAACGCCAGCACCGTGGTCAGGAACGCGATGCCCAAGGTGTTGCGCGCGCCGTAGACCAGGCGGCTGAACATGTCGCGCCCGAGGTTATCGGTTCCCAGCAGAAACTGGCCACTCCACGGCGCAAAGCCCTCACCGACCACTTGCGTTTCGCCATACGGCGCCAGTAACGGGGCGAACAGCGCCACGAAAATGTACAGAATGATCACCAGCAGTCCGAACTGGGCACTCAGCGGCGCCCGGACCAATTGTTTGAACAAGCTCATGTTCTACCCCTTCGGATGCATCAGGCGTGGGTTGCTGGCGATGGAAAGCACATCCGCCGTGGTGTTGAGCAGGATGTAGGTCGCCGCGAAAATCAGGCTGCAGGCCTGGACCACCGGGATGTCGCGCTTGGCCACCGAGTCCACCAGCAATTGGCCGAGGCCCGGGTAGACGAACACCACCTCGACCACCACCACGCCGACCACCAGGTAGGCGAGGTTCAGCGCCACCACGTTGACGATCGGCGCCAGGGCGTTGGGCAAGGCGTGGCGGAAGATGATGCGCGACTGGCTGATGCCCTTGAGCCGGGCCATTTCGATGTACGGGCTGGCCAGCAAGTTGATCAGCGAGGCGCGGGTCATGCGCATCATCTGCGCGATAACCACCAGGCTCAGGGTCGCGACCGGCAGCACCGAGCGTTCCAGCACGGTGCCAAACGAAGCGTCCGGAGCCAGGTTGGAAATGCTCGGGAACCAGTTGAGCTTCACCGCGAACACTAGGATCAGGAGGTAGACGACGAAGAACTCTGGAAACGATACGGCGCTGAGGGCGCTGGTATTGAGCAAGCGGTCGAACCAACTGTTGCGATACAGCGCCGCGAGCATCCCCAGCAACAACGCGAGCGGCACCGACACCAATGCCGCCAGCGCCGCCAGGCTGAAGGTGTTGCCCAGGCGTGTAGCGACCAGGTCGGCGATCGGCCGCTGGTTGGCCAGCGAAACCCCGAGATCCCCTTGCAGCAGGTTCCCGATCCAGTGAGCGAAGCGGGTTAGCGGTGGCAGGTCCAGGCCCAATTGCGTGCGGAACGCCGCGACGGTTTCCGGGGTGGCGGATTGGCCGAGCATGGCCTGGGCGATATCGCCCGGGAGCATGCCGACGGCGAGAAAAATGATGACTGATACCGCAAAGAGCGATAACAACCCCAATGCCAAACGCTGCGCCAACAGCTTGAAAATACTATTCATCATGCAGGTCCTTGAAATGGGCACGCTTGCAAAAACTGCGAACTTCCACTGTGGGAGCGAGCCTGCTCGCGATGAGGCCGGCACATCCAACATCGATGTTGAATGTCTCACCGCCATCGCGAGCAGGCTCGCTCCCACACTGGATCTTCACTGGTTTGAAGATTCCCTTACGCCTGCCACCAGCGCTCGATGACGCGCAACCCATCCAGCTCGCCGTAAGGCGCGGTCTGGCCGCCGTGCACGACGCGGTTCGAGCGCGCCGCCACCGAACTGGCAAACAACGGCACAATCGCCCCGCCATCGTCCCGGCACAGCGCCTGCATTTCGTTGTACATCTCGCGGCGCAACGGGTCGTTCATCTCGCCGCGGGCGGCGTTCAGCAGTTGGTTGAAGCGCGGGTTGTCCCAATGGGTTTCATTCCACGCGGCGCCCTTGGCGTAGCCGATGCTGAACATCCGGTCGGCGGTCAGGCTGCTGTACCAAAAGGACGTGGTGAACGGTTGCTTCATCCAGACATTGGAGAAGAAGCCATCCGCCGGCTCACGAACCACGTCGATATCGATCCCGGCCTGACGCGCCTGCTCCTTGAACAACACCGAGGCATCCACCGCGCCGCTGTACGCCGCGTCAGACGCTTGCAGACGAACCTTGAGCGAGTCGACACCGGCCTGACGCAGGTAGAAACGCGCCTTGTCCGGGTCGTAAGCGCGTTGCTCCAGCGCCGTGTTGATAAAGCGGCTGCCAGGCTGGATGGGGTGGTCGTTGCCCACCAGTCCATAGCCATACAACACCGAAGCCAACAGCGTTTCGCGATTGATCGCGTGTTTCATCGCCAGGCGGATGTTGCTGTCCTGGAACTGCTGGCTGTCGCACAACATCGGGAAGGTGTAGTGCTGCGCGCCTTTGGTTTCTTCGATCACCAGGTTCGGATTGCGCTTGAGCAAGGCCACGGTTTTCAAGTCGACCTTGTTGATCACATCGACCTGCCCGGTGACCAGCGCGTTGATTCGCGCCGCGCCATCGGAAATCGCAATCAGCTCGGCGCTGGCGAAGTGCGCCCGGCCCGCTTTCCAGTAATCGGGGCTGCGTTCCAGGCCCATGCGCACACCCGGTTCGAAGTCCTTGAGGCGATAGCCGCCGGTGCCGATGCCGGCCTGCCAGTCCGGCACACCGTCCTTGGCCGGCATGATCACCAGATGGTAATCGGCGACCACATAGGCGAAATCGGCGTTGCCCGACTTCAGTTCGAACACCACGCTGTCAGTGCCTTGGGCGCTGACCTTGGCGACGTCGCCCAACACGGTTTTCGCCGCTGACGTGGATTTCTCGCCGAGGTGATGCTGGATCGACGCGACGACGTCTTCCGCCGTCAGGGTCTTGCCGTTGTGGAAGGTCACGCCCTGACGCAACTTGAAAGTCCAGATGCGCGCGTCTGGCGTCGAAGTCCAGCTCTCGGCCAGTTCCGGTATGGCGGTGCCGTCCACGGCGATTTCGGTCAGGGTGTTATAGACCGCCGAGAAGCCGACGAAGGTGAAGGTGTCGCTCCAGGAGCCGGGGTCTTTGGAGTCGGTGGTGCTGCCACCCGCCAGGCCGAGGCGCAACACGCCGCCCGTTTTGGGCGTGGCTTCCTGGGCATAGGCGCCCATCGGCAAGCCCATGGAAAACGCCCCGGCGACGGCGGCCGCCGCGGCGCTGTATTTGAGGAAGTCCCTACGAGGAAAACTGAATTCATGGTTCGCTTGAGTAATGTTGTTTTTGTTATCGCTCATTGCATTGCCCCTGATCACAAGCAAGTTAGTAATGAATTACCGGTTTGAAGCCACGCAAGGCACCGGGCCAGGGCCCGGTGCGCAGATCGTTTGAATCGTCAACGGTCACACCTGGATCGCCTTCACTTCGACAAACTCGTTGAGCCCTTCTTCTCCCCATTCACGGCCATTGCCCGACTGTTTGTAGCCACCGAACGGCGCTTGATAATTGAACGCGGCGCCATTGAGGAAACACTGGCCCGCACGCAGTTGACGGCCAAGCTGCAAGGCACGCTCGGTGCTGCCGGCCCAGACACCGCTGGACAGACCGAACGGCGAATCGTTGGCGATCTGAATCCCTTGCGCTTCATCGGCGTAAGGAATCAGGCACAGCACCGGCCCGAAGATTTCTTCCTGGGCGATGCGCATGCGGTTGTCGACATCGGCGAACAGCGCCGGGCTGACGTAGTAACCGCGCTCGAATGCGTGCGTTGCATCGCCGCCACACAGCAGTCGCGCACCTTCCTGCTGGCCGACCTGAATGTAGTCACGCACGGTGCGGCGTTGCGCCGCCGAACACATCGGTCCGAGGAAACTCTGTGGGTCCAGCGGATCGCCCATGCGCAGGCTTTGGGTTTCGGCGATGGCCAGTTCCACCGCCTCGGCGTAACGGCTGGCGGGCAGCAACATGCGGGTCAACGCGGTGCAGGTCTGCCCGGAATTGATCATCACGTCCTGCACGCCGTAGCGCACGGCGGCGGCCAGATCGGCGTCTTCGGCGATCAACAACGGTGACTTGCCCCCCAGTTCCAGGCACACGCGCTTCACCGAAGGCGCCGCCGCTTGCGCCACGCGCACCCCGGCGCCGGTGGAGCCGGTGAACGAGACCATGTCCACATCCGGGTGTTTGGCCAGCGCTTCGCCGACCTTCGAACCCGGACCGCTGACTAGGTTGAACACCCCGGCTGGCAAGCCGATCGCTTCGATCATCTGCGCCAGCAAAAACGCGTGCAACGGGGTTTCCTGACTCGGCTTGACCACCACGGTGCAACCGGCGGCCAGCGCCGGTGCGAGCTTGCCGATCAGTTGATGCAGCGGGTAGTTCCACGGGTTGATGAAGGCGCACACGCCGACGGCTTCGCGAATCACCAACGAATGGCCGACCTCGCGCACTTCGTCCATCAGGCCGGCGAGTTCGACGTATTGCTCCAGGCCGATGATCGGCCCGTCGACCTGCACCGAGCGGCACCATTGCACCGGCATCCCCAGCTCAGTGGTGATGACCGCGGCCATCTCGTCGGCCCGCGCGCGCAACTGCTCGGCGAGCGCGCGGATGTATCCGGCGCGAACGCTTGAAGGCGTCCGTGACCAAGGACCGAACGCCCGACGCGCCGCGGCCACCGCGTTGTCAACATCGCGCTCATCGCCCAGCGGTACCGAACCTGCGACTTCTTCAGTGGCCGGGTTGATGACTTCGGCGATGCCCTGCCCCGACGGGGTCTGCCAGTGACCATCGATAAACAGCGTCTTGTGGTTATGCATAGACTGGGTCTTCCATCAGTTCAGTGGCGCAACGGGTGATTCGCTGGCAGGCGTCACGCAAGGGTTCTGCGCCCAATACCAGTCCCAGACGAATGTGTCCGGCAGCGCTCGGGCCGAAGGCTTCACCGGCCAGCACCGCGACGCCATGACGGTCGAGCAGACGGTCGGCAAACGCCTGGGCGCTGAGCCCGGTGTCGCG
Source organism: Pseudomonas sp. 31-12 (assembly GCF_003151075.1). Lineage (NCBI taxonomy): Bacteria > Pseudomonadati > Pseudomonadota > Gammaproteobacteria > Pseudomonadales > Pseudomonadaceae > Pseudomonas > Pseudomonas sp. 31-12. The sequence goes on along the minus strand of NZ_CP029482.1, from coordinate 1,768,217 downwards.
GATATCGACCATCACGAACATCCCGCCATCGGGCTTCAAGGCACGCACCCCGGGGCAGTCGGCCAGGCATTCGCAGACCAGATCCCGACGCTGGCGATAGGCTTCGCGCATCGCTTCCAGTTCCGGCAGGTTGCTTTCCAGCGCGACGACGGCGGCGTCCTGCACGAAGTCCGGCAAACCGTAGAGCATGCACAGCGCGAGGTTTTCCAGGTGTTCGGCGAGCGCCGGTGGGGCGATCGACCAGCCGATGCGCCAGCCGGTCATGGCGTGGGATTTCGACAGGCTATTCAGCGTCGCGGTGCGCTCGGCCATGCCCGGCAAACTCGCCGGGCTGATGTGTTCGCCCTCGAACAGCAACTCGCTGTAGACCTCATCGGAAATCAGCCACAGGTCGTAGGCGATGCACAAATCTGCAAGCGCCTGCCAGGTGCCGCGCGACAAACTGGCACCCGACGGGTTGTGTGGGCTGTTCAGCGCCAGCGCCCGAGTGCGCGGCGTGATGCGCGCGGCGACGTCTTCGGGCAACACCCGAAAACCGTTTTCGGAACGCACCGGCACCGGAATCACCACCGCGCCACAGGCACCGAACACCGCTTCATAGGTCACGTACATCGGCTCGGCGACGATCACTTCGTCGCCCGGATTCAGTACGCACTGCGCCACGCAGAACAACGCGCATTGCGCCCCGGCGAGCACGGTGACCTGATCCGCCGAGACCTGCTGGCCGCTGCGTTTTCCGTAGTGTTTAGCGATGCTTTCACGCAACGCGCGTTTACCACGCACGTCGGCGTAGTGGGTATTGCCAGACAACAGGCTGTCGATGGCCGCCTGGACAATCGGCAGCGGCGTGTCGAAATCCGGGTCACCGACTGACAGCAACAGGATGTCCTGACCCTGTTCTTGCAGCGCCAAAGCACGGTAATGAATGTCCCAGGCGGCGGCGCCGTCACCAGCGATACGTTGAGTCAGATCGGAAAAGCGCATGTCCCCATCCCCTAAAAAAAGCCCTGTAAAAAAATGGCCGTCAGAGCGCGCACGCATGCTTGAGTTCGATCAGGGTCACGCCGTTGCGCTTGAAGCCGTGGCGCAAATCGGTTTGCAGTTCGGCCAGGCTCTGCGGTTCGGTCACGGTGCAGCCGAATGCGCGGCCGAGGGCGGAAAAATCCGGGTTGCGCGGTAGCACGCCAATCGGCTCGATATCCAGGCCGAGCATGTCGTCACGAATCTGCCCCAGCGCGTCGTTGTTCCAGAGCAACACCACCAGCGGGCTGTCCAGCTCTTCGACGGCGGTGGCCAGTTCTTGCGCGGTGTAGAGAAAACCACCGTCGCCGACCAGCACCAGACCGGGCCGCTGCGGTGCGCCGAACTTGGCGCCGATGCCCGCTGGCAAGCCATAACCCAAGGTGCCGTAGCCGGTCGGATGCAACCAGCTGCGCGGCGCCAGGCTGTTGAAGGCGTAGTTGCCGGTGTAGGCCAGTTGGGTCATGTCAGTGCTGATGAAGGCATCGTCCGGCAGCTCGGCGGCGATCCGCTCGAGAATTGCCTGGTGGATCGACTGCAACGGGCCGTGGCTGTTTTGCACCGCTTCACGCAGTGCAGCAACGGACGCGATCGCGGCACTGGCATCACGTTTGCCGGTTGGCAGACGTTCCAGCAACGCGACGAGGGTGTGTTGCGCATCACCTTGCAGCGCCACCGCGCACGGGTAGAAATCGTTGAACTTGCGCGGGTCGATGTCGACGCGCAGCAGTTCGGCGTTCAGCGGCAGACGCTCGCGCCAGAAGTCGGTGTCGGCCATTTCAGTGCCGACGGCCAACACCACGTCGGCCTCGGCGATGAGTTGCCAGCCCGGCTCTACGCACAGGGTCGAACCGGCATTGAGCGGTGCATCCGGCGGCAACAGGCCTTTGCCGGCGACGCTGGTGAACAACGGCGCGGCGAGTCGGGTGCTGAGTTCATGCAGTTCCTGCTGCGCATTCAATGCACCGCCGCCGGCGATGATCATTGGCCGCTTGGCGTTTTGCAGCTTGGCCACGGCCTGATCCAGCGCCGTGGCGGCCGGTACGCCACGGCTTGGACGACGCACCACTTCATTGCTCCAGTCGCGGCTGACTTTTGCCGACAGCACGTCCAGCGGCACCGAAATGTGCACCGGACGCGGACGTTCACTGTCGAACACCGCATAGGCACGGGCGATCAATTCAGGCAGGTCCTCGGCGCTGAGTGCCACGGCTGAAAACGCGGTGATCGGCGCGGTGATTGCGCGCTGGTCCTGGGTTTCGTGCAGGCAGCCCCAGCCTTTGCCGAGGCTGGCGGTGTGGTTGACGCTGGAAATCACCAGCATCGGAATCGAGTCGGCATACGCCTGGCCGATGCCGGTCGCGGCGTTAGTCACGCCGGGGCCGGTGATGATGAAGCACACACCGGGTTTGCCGCTGACCCGCGCGTAGCCGTCGGCCATGAAACTGGCGCCCTGCTCGTGACGCGTCAGCACGTGACGAATGCCGCTGCCGGGCAAGCCACGATACAACTCCAGCGTGTGTACGCCGGGGATACCGAACACGGTATCGACGCCGTAGTTGGCCAGCAGGCGCACCAGGGCCTGGCCGCCGGTCAATGTTGTGCTTTGCATGTTCACTTCCTCATTCGTGGCCGAGGCGAATCAACGCATCGACCGCAGTCGTGCCGTGGGCACCGACCAACAATGGGTTCACATCGAGTTCCAGCAACTGCCCGGCGTTCTCGCAGGCGTAATCGGCCACCGCACGAATCGCCGCCACCAGCGCGTCCAGATCCGCCGCTTCGCGCCCACGAAAACCCTGTAACAACGGGGCACTGCGCAGGCTCAACAACGCTTGGCGAATGGCGCCGTCGGTGGTCGGCAGCAACAGGCTGCGACTGTCCTTGAGCAACTCCACCAGAATCCCGCCAGCGCCGATGACCAGCGCCAGGCCAAAGTCGTTTTCGCGTTTGATGCCGACGATCAATTCGGCCAACGGTGGCTTGGCCATCGGTTCCAGCAGCACTTGATCGAACGGCACCTGCGGCGCGTAATCGGCAATGCTCGCGCGCATTTTTTCCAGTGCGATGCTGAGGGCGGCGGCGTCCTTGAGGTTCAACGCCACGGCGCCGGCTTCGGTTTTGTGCGGCAGTTGGGCACTGACCGCTTTCAACACCAACGGATAACCCAGCGCGTTGGCGTCGCTCAATGCCTCGTCCGGGGTGCTCAATACGCCGTTGGGCGTTTGCAGGCCGAAGGCGCGCAACGCTTTTTTCGAATCCCACTCATTGAGCAAGCGACCTTCGCCTTCCAGCGCCAGCGCCAGCGCCAGCGGGCAGTGCGGCACCAGCGCCGATTCACCGAGCGCCAGCAACGCTTGACGGTTGCGTTGATAGCCAGCAATTCGGCCCCACGCGGCGAGCCCGTCTTCGACGCCTTGCAACGCCGCCACGCCTTGGGCATGCAGGCGCTCACGGGCGTGGGCCGGCAGCAGTTCCGGGAAGGCCGAGGTGACAAAACCGGTCTTGCCGTGGCGGACCAGGGCGGCGCAATACAGCTCCAGCAGCAGGTCGCATTCCTTGCGTTCGCCGGTGAATTCCGACGGGTAATCGAGCACCAGCATCGCCGCATCGGCTTCGGTGCGCAGGGCGCTGTCGAGCATGCGGTTCAAGGCTTCGCCGTCGCCCCAGATTGCCGTGGTGAAATCCAGCGGATTGACCAGGTTGGCGTAGCTCGGCAGCACTTGCGCCAGCTCGCCGCGCTGACCTTCATCGAGTGTCGGCAAGCTCAGGTCGTTGCGTTCGGCGTAGTCGGCAATCAGCCCGGCGTCACCTCCCGAACAGGCCAGCGCGATCAGGCTGTTGCCCGCCGGCAGCTTGCCGCACGCCGCCGCTTTCAGGGTTTCGACAAAACTCACCGGGCCACTGACGCGGATCACGCCGAGGCGCGCAAACAGACTGTCGTACAGCGCATCGGAACCGGACAGCGAGCTGGTGTGACTGAGCGCCAATTCGGCACCGATCTGCGACACGCCGGTTTTCAGGGCGATGATCGGGATGCCCTTCTCCAATGCCTTGTGCGCAGCGCGGGCAAAACCCGGTACGTTTTTCAGGCCTTCGAGGTGCAAGCCGATGGCGGTGACGCGCGGCTCGTCGAGCAACACGTCCATCAGTTCGGCGATGCCCAGTTGCGCCTGATTGCCCACCGAGGCCATGTAGGCCACCGGCAGCGAGCGGTCGCTCATGGACACGTTGTAGGCAAAGTTGCCGCTCTGGGTCAGGACGGCGACGCCCTTCTCCACCGGTTTGCCGCCATGGGCCACCGGCCACAGCGCGGAGCTGTGCAGGTAGTCGAGCAAGCCGTAGCAGTTGGGGCCGAGCAAGGCCATGTTGCCGGCGGCCTTGAGCAATTGTTGCTGCAAGGCCTGGCCTTCGGCGCCGGTTTCGGCGAACCCGGAGGCGTAGCAGATCGCACCGCCCGCACCCTTGGCGGCCAGCTCGGCAACGCAGGTCAGAGTCAGCTCGCGGTTGGTCGCGATGAACACCGCGTCCGGGCCGCACGGCAGTTCGGCGATGCTGCGCACACACGGCACGCCTTCAAGGCTGTCATTCTGCGGATTGACCAGCCACATCTCGCCAAGGTAGCCGCCTTCGGCGCAACGCTTGAGCGCGCGAGCCATGCTGCGGCCACCGACAAACGCCACGTGGCGCGGCGCGAGCATGCGTTTGAGGTTGTCACGAATCGTCTGCGACATAGAAGTTCTCCGGACCGGTCAGCGCAGCAGCGGCCGCAGCAATTCGCGGGAAATGATGTGGCGCTGGATCTCCGAAGTGCCTTCCCAGACGCGCTCGATCCGCGCGTTGCGCCAGATGCGTTCCACCGGGCATTCATCCATCAGGCCCATGCCGCCAAAGATCTGCACCGCCTCGTCGGCGACCTTGCCGAGCACTTCACTGGCGAACAGTTTGGCCATGCCGGCCTCGCCATCGGTCATGCTGCCTTGATCCATTTTCCAGGCGGTGTGCAGGGTCAACAGTTCGGCGGCGCGGATCTGCGTGACCATGTCGGCGAGCTTGAACGAGATGCCTTGATAGGTGCCGATCGGCTGGCCGAATTGCTTGCGATCCGCCGCCCATTGCAGCGACACGTCGAGCGCGCGCTGCGCCTGGCCGACGCAGTTGGCGGCGACCATTACCCGCCCGGCGGTGAGCCAGGCGTTGGCCACGTCCCAGCCCTTGCCGACTTCGCCCAGCACTTTATTGGTGGGGACGCGGCAGTCGTCGAAGAACATTTCAAAGGTGTGGTAACCGCGGTTGCTCACGCACTTGGGACCACGGCGAATGGTCATGCCCGGCGTGTCGCGGTCGACCAGGAACGAGGTCACGGCGTTGCGCTGCTTGCCGTTGTGTTCGTAGGTGTCGGTGACGGCGAAAACGATGGCGAAATCGGCGTGCCCGGCGTGGCTGATGAAGTGCTTGCTGCCATTGAGAATGAAGTCATCGCCATCGCGCACGGCACGGGTCTTGATCGCGTTGGCGTCGGAACCGGCGCCCGGTTCGGTCAGGGCGAAGCAATCGATCTTCTCGCCCTGGATGCACGGTAGCAGGTAGTCATTGATCTGATCACCGGTGCAGGCCATGAGGATTTTCGACGGCCGCGCGACGAACACATGCAGCGCCCAGGAGACCTTGGACAGTTCACGCTCGATCAGCGCCTGGGACAGGTAATCGAGGCCGCCACCGCCGACTTCTTCCGGCATGTTGAAGGCATAGAAACCCGCCGCGATGGCCTTGCCGCGAATCTGTGCCGCCAATTCGGGGGAGACTTCGTCGGCGCGGTCGACCGCTTCCTCATGAGGCAGCAGTTCCTTGGCGACAAAGCTGCGTACCGCGTCCACCAACATTTCTTGTTCTTGGGTCAGTTGGAAATTCATGGGGCTACCTGTTGTTCATGTGCTGAGTAGGTGTTCGGGCAAGCCGGCAGATCTATTGGCCGCTGAAACGTGCCGGGCGTTTTTCGATGGCGGCGCGCAAGGCTTCGGCGCCGTCTTTGCTGCGACCGCAGAGCAGGCCGGCGGCGAGCTCGGCTTGCAGTTGCTCCGGCAGGCTGCGCTGGGCGCCTTCGCGCATGAGTTTTTTGGTCTGGGCGAAAGCGAACGTCGGGCCGTTGGCCAGGCGCGTGGCCAACTCAGTGGTCACGTCGTGCAGTTGATCATCGGCGCAGACTTCGCCGACAAGACCGGCGGCCAAGGCACGGTCGGCGCCCCACAACTCGTCGAGGAACAGCAGGCGCTTGGCTTGCTCGGTGCCGATCAGGCGCGGCAGATGCCAACTGGCACCGGCGTCCGGCGAGTAGGCCATGCTGGTGTAGCCGGCCTTGAAGCGTGCCGATTGCGCGGCGATGCGCAGGTCGCAGCACAGCGTCAGGTCCATCCCGGCGCCGACGGCGGTGCCGTTGATGGCGGCGATGGTTGGTTTTTCGAGGCTGTACAAACGGCTCATCAGTGCGTGGGCGGTTTCGGTCCAGCCATAGCTTTCTAGGGCGCCACGGGCTTCGGCTTCGGCCCACTCAGCGAGGTCGGCACCGGCGCAGAAACTGCGGCCGCTGCCGGTCAGCACCACGACTCGAACGGCGGGATCGGCGTTGAACTCATCGAGCAAGGCGTGCAGGTTTTTCAGGGTTGGAATGTCCAGCGCGTTGCGCTGATCGGGGCGATCGAGCGTGATCCAGGCCACGCCGGCTTCGACCTGTCTGAGCAGAGAAGAGTGATTAGTCATGCGAATCCTCGAATTATTGTGTTTGGCATGAGGTGATGCGACTTGAGGCCATACTAAACGAGTGTTCAGTAAGGCGGCAATCTGTGGTCGATTTGGCTGTAACAGCCTTTGAATTTCGATAAGTTGTTGGTTTTAAATGGTTTATTTTTTATCGGAGGTGTTGTGAGGTTGAGGCTGTTACAACTTTGAACAACTGGGTACAGGGTTGAGGTTTGGATTGGGGGGGGATTGGGTTGGGATGGGATTGGGGGCATATCCGTTTCTGCGGTAGCGGCGGCTGGCGGTTTCGCTTTTACAGCGAGTCCCTTTTCCAAACGCCGAAAAGGAACCAAAGGCTTTGCCCCTCCATTCGGCCTCTGGGAAAGGGGCAGATAGATCAAGATCAAGATCAAGATCAAGATCAAGATCAAGATCCGAAGCAAGGGCAAGGGCAAGGGCAAGGGCAAGGGCAAGATCTACAGCTTCGCGAGCAAACCCGTTCCCAAAAAAGCAGAGCGACGCAATGCTTTAGATCGTTCCCACGCTCTGCCTGGGAATGCCGCCAGGGACGCTCTGCGTTCCACTGTCGAAGCAAAACTTGTGTTTTGCGCAGAGGCTCTCAGGACATGTCTTTCAGAGATTGCGCGACAGCGCCCGGTGCACGCTGTCGCTGTTCAGCACAGGGCTTTCAGGTTCGGCAGCGCTTTGCGCGGGTGCTGGGCTGTCGAGTTCGAAGGCGAGTTCGGCCTCGACCCGGCTTTCAGCTTGAACAGGGCTTGGCACCCGACCGCGACTGGCGACCAGGGTGTCCAACTTTTCGAGGTAGGCCTTCAGGTCGCTGATCAGCAGTTTCTTGCGCTGGGAACCCTGATACAACGCATAGCAAAGGTAACCACCCGCCGCCAGAAGGCCCAGCCCGGCGGTGGCAATACCGGCAACACACAAGCCGGAGACGATCAGCACGGTCTTCCAGTTGAAGGGCGTCAACTCCAACTCGGTATTCAACACGCCCGCGTCACGCAGCACCCAGCGCTTGGACGCCGAGTGGTTCAGCAGGAGGGTGTGCAGGGGCGAACCGTCCTTTTTCAAGGCACTGATCAACGAGATGTCCTGACCGGTGCGCAATGGAACATCTACGCCACGCAACTTCACATCGTGCTCGACACCGTCCGCGGTTTTGACCCAGAACTCATGATTGATGATCGACACCGAACTGACGCGAACCGGCGTCAGATCCCCGTCCTTACCGTTTACAGGAACGCCGCCCGTGGTCGTCACACGCGTCTCACTGAGCTTCTCGCTGCCCACCACCTCACCGCTCAAGACAGTGAAAACAACGGTTTTATCGCCATGAGTGAATGTGTGCATTTCGATTCCTTGATAGGCCCACGTCGATCGACGCGCAGTAGAAAATCCGTATGCGGCGGATGCTACTAACTAGCCACTACCCTGTCCAGAATTCACCACTGCGTGTGACGCGGAGCATCACAGGATGCATTCCCACGCGGAGCGTGGGAACGATCAAACGGACATACACAATCAATCAGACAGCACTCGGCGCCAAAACCACCTGACGCTTGCGGTGAATCAGGAAATACGCGCCATAACACACCGCGATGAACCCAAAGCCCCAATACAACGAAGGCCGCTGCGTCTCATCCAGTGCCAAAAACACAAACAGCGAACAGCACAACGCAATGCATGTCAGGGGCAGCAGCGGGAACCACGGCGCGCGGTATTTCAAATCGCTGAGCTTACCGCCATCGCGCAGGTAGGCCTTGCGGAACTTGTACTGCGCCAGCGCAATCACGATCCACGTCACCGTGCCCGACATGCCGCTCACGGCCATCAGCACCATGAACAGCGTGTCCGCCGCGACGAAACTGGTCATCAACGACACCAGCGCAAAGCACAAGGTGATGCTCAGCGCCCGCAACGGCACGCCGCGTTTGCTCAACGGCGACAGACTTTTCGGCGCCATGCCGGTCTTCGACATCGCCCACAGAATGCGCGTCGAGGCATACAGGCCGGAGTTACCCACCGACAGAATCGCGGTGAGGATTACGAAGTTCATCAGGTCAGCCGCATAAGGAATCCCGACCATGTCGAACACCTGCACGAACGGACTTTCCATCAACCCGGCCTGCTGCCACGGTACGATTGCCGACAGCACCACGATCGCCAGCACATAGAAAATCAACACGCGAAACACCACGTTTCGAACGGCGCGCGGGATGCTTTTTTCCGGCTGATCGGTTTCGCCGGCGGCCACGCCCATGATCTCGCAGCCCTGGAAGGCGTAGACCACGGTCATCATCACCGCGAACACCGCTGACAAGCCGTTGGGAAACAGCGAGTCGCCAATCAGGTTGTTCATCATCGGCGCCGGTGCGCCGCTGGTCAGCGGGATCGCGCCGAAAATCACCAGCACGCCGACCACGATAAACCCGAGGATCGCCGCGACCTTGATCCCGGAAAACCAGTATTCCGCCTCACCAAAAGCGCGCGTCGCCAGCGCATTCAGGCCAAACAACACCACCACGAACAGCGCCGACCAGTACCAGATCGGAATGGTCGGGAACCAGCGCTCCATCAGCATGCCTGCCGCCGTGAACTCCAGGCCCACGGTGGTCGCCCAACTCATCCAGTACACCCAGCCGATCATGAAGCCGGTGGCCGGTCCGATGAATTTGGTAGCGTGAGTTTGAAACGAGCCGGACACCGGCATTTGCACGGACAGTTCGCCCAGGCACACCATCACCAGGTACATCAGAAAGCCGGCGACCAGGTAGGCCAGAATCGCCCCCACCGGCCCGCCCTGATTGATCGTCACCCCGGAGCCCATGAACAGCCCGGTGCCGATCACGCCGCCCAGGGACAACATGAAAATGTGCCGGCTCTTTAAAGCGCGGGTCAGTTGGATGCCTTTACGTTCGGTAGATTCGCTCATGTCCGCACCTCAATAATCAGCAAGGTGCGCGTGGCGCGAGGAGGGATCAGCTTTACGGCAGTTCATTATTATTATCTCCAATAAGCTTCGAAGACCGCGCTGTGGCGGTTGCCTCGATTATTGGAAGGCCATGTAAGCTCCCGTTGACCGTAAAGATCGAAGTTGTAAAAAGTCGTAACGAACTTGTACGTCAGCGCTGCAACAACTCGGCCAACGTCTGTTGCGAACGCTGCAAGTGCGCATGAACCTGCGGCGCCAATGCCCGCAACCTTGATTCGTCGTTGGCCAGGGCGGCCTCTTCCAGCGCACGCAGCACAGTGGCCAATGCCCGAAAGCCCAATGAGTCGCTGCTGCCGGCCAGGCGATGCGCCAGATGAGCGACTTCGGTGCAATCGTCGGCCTCGAACGCTTCCGTGATCGCTTCGCGATGCTGGCTGATGGAGTCGCGCAACACCGCCAGCAAGCCTTGGAGTTTCTGCTCACCGAGCAAGGTGCGATGAGTGTCCAGCAGCGGCCAGTCCATCGCCTCGTCATCAGGCTGCGGCGCGGGTGTGGGTGAATGCCCGGCCAGCGCCTGACGCAGGTTTTCGAGCTTCAGCGGTTTGGCGAGAATGCCGTCCATCCCGGCATCCAGATAACCGCGCACCAGCGCCGGCTGCACGCTGGCGGTCAGGGCGAAGATTCGGCAGTGGCGGTTCGGGCCTTCGGTACGGCGGATCAGTGTGCACAACTCGACGCCGCTGATGCCCGGCAGGTGCACATCGAGCAGGATCAAATCGAACGTCTCCCCGACGCATTGCGTCAACGCCTGCTCGCCGTCTTCGGCGAGCCAGACCTGATGCCCGTCCCGGTGCAACAAACCGCTGACCACTTCGCGGTTCAGCGCCACGTCCTCGACCACCAGAATCTTCATCGACTGGCCGGGCTCGTGGTGCATTGGCAGTTCGGCAATCCCGGTAGACGCCGGCTGCAACGTCAGCTCAAACCAGAAACAACTACCCCGCCCGACGTCACTTTCAACGCCGATCTGCCCGCCCAACTGCTGCACCAGATGTTTGCAAATGGCTAATCCGAGCCCGGTGCCGCCGAAGCGTTGCGCCACTTCCTCGCTGGCTTGAGTGAAGCGTTCAAACATCTTCTGCTGCACCGCCGGAGCGATGCCGATGCCGTTGTCCGTCACGCTCACGCGCAGGCGTTGCCCGGTTTGTTCGGGGACTGGAGCCAGAAGCGCAACGTCCACTTTGACCTGACCGCCTTCGGTGAACTTGATCGCGTTGGCCAGCAAGTTGCTCAACACCTGACGCAAGAATTGTTCGGCGCCATGGTGCCGGTCGGCGACCTGCGGATCGATCCGGCAGTGCAGCGTCGTGTCGTTGCTCAGCGCGCGCGGTTCCAGCAGCGTCAGCACCTCGTCGAGCAACGGCCGAAGGGAAAAGTCGACCGGTTCCGGGTGGCTGACGCCCTCCTCCAGTCGAGCGAAATACAGCACTTCGTTGAGAATCGACAACAACCCTTCGCCGGCCTTCGACAGCGCATCCAGACGTTTGCCGTCGCGCGCATTCAGGTTGGCGTCGCGCAGTAATTCAGCCATGCCGAGAATGCCGTTCAGCGGTGTGCGCAACTCGTGGCTCATGGTCGCCAGAAAGCGCGACTTGGCGAGGTTGGCCGCTTCGGCTTCGTCCTTGGCGCGCATCAGACTGGCGGTGCGGCGTTCGACCCTTCGCAGTAGTTCATCGCGGTTGTCTTGCAGGGCCAGTCGATCGCTTTCCCGGCGGTCAATGTCGCTGAGAATCGCCCGGCGCATGTCGTCCAGCGCATGGGCCACGGTATCGATTTCGTCCTCGTTAGCGCTGCGGCGTTTGTCCAGTTGCAAGGGTTCGTGCCAGTCACCGGCAGCGATGCGTCGGGCAAAACCGGCCATGACTTGCAGGTGCCGCGTGACCAGCCGATAAAACAGTCCCGACAGCGTCACCGCCAGCCCGCACAAAAACACGCTCATCCACAGCAGGCTGGTCAAACCGGTGGCGTACAAACGTTGATGCACGGCGCCCAGGTCGGTGCTGACTTCCAACTGCCCCAAATGCCGCAACGGCCCGGACGGCGGCTGATACTCCAGTTGAAAACGCTCGATGCGCAGCGGCCCGACCGGGTCCGCGCTGCCATGCAGCAGATCGAAATCAGGGCTGGTCAGATGCACTCGCGCCACGTCGGAGAAATCCACCAGGCCGCGCAACTGCACATTCAATTGCTCCTGGTTTAAATCCCAGAGACTGCGCTCCAGACTGGCCAGATAACCGGCGCGGATCAGTTCCATGCGTGAGTCGATGTCGCGCATTTCGCGGCGGTATTCGAAGTACAACTGCACGGTACTCGCCAGCACGGTGAAGCACAGGCTGAACAACAGAATGAACAGCAGCAGACGCCGCAACAGTCCACCGGGCCGAGCGCGGATCATTTCGAATTCGCCGGCAGGTTGATCATGTCGCGGTAGGTGACTTCGCTTTCGTTGAGCAAACGGTCGACCTCTCCGGCATCGACCATGCGCTGGAGTTGCGCATCGATGTCCGGCATGCGGCTGGCCAGAGGAGAATGGCGTGATACTGCAATCCGCAGGTAGTCCACGCTCAAAGACGTGGGCAATGCGACGATGTCTTGTGCGCCCGGCAGATTTTCGACGTACAGCTCGCCGGTGCGTCGCTCCGAGGTGATGAAGTCGATGCGCCCGCGAATCAGTTTGCCGAAGTTCTGGCGGCTGTCAGAGACCCATTCGATGTTCTGGTGTTGTGCGACCAGGCGGTCGAATTCCACGCCGTAACTTTCACCGAACAACAGCCCGCCACGGTAATTGGCCAGGTCCTCCAGACGCTCGAATTTCACCGGACGCTGGCGATTGATGAACAACGCGACCTCTTCACGCAGCACCGGCACCGTGGAAAAAATCATGCTCTGCTCGCGTTGCGCGGTGTTGTAGGCCAACACTACATCGACCCGACCTTCGGCGGCGTCGAGCAGGCAGCGTTTCCAGTTGCCGAGCACGATGATTTCCACTTCGTAGCCGAGTTTTTCGAACAGGTTTTTCACCACGCTCGGGGCCAGGCCGCGAACTTGTTTACCGTCGCTCCAAGAGATCGGCGGGTACACCGGATAGTCGCAGTAGCGAATCTTTTCCGCCGCCATCGCACTGTCCGCGACCAGCGCCAGCAGCAAAGCAAACACCCGCCACATAAAACTCAGGCCGCCACGCTGGCGGTGAACAGGTAACCGGCGCCATGGATGGTGATGATCAGTTGCGGCTCAGCCGGGTCGTCGTGCAACTTGCGCCGCAAGCGTCCGACCAGCACGTCGATGGAGCGATCATTGGGCACCCACTCGCGGTTGCGGATCTGGTCCATCAATTGATCGCGGCTCAAGGTGTGGCCGCTGTTGCGCAGGAACACGCTGAGCAACTGGTATTCGCCGTGGGTCAGCAGGGTTTCGCTGCCGGAGGGGTCGATCAGCCGTCGCCGATCGGTGTCCAGCGCCCAGTCGGCGAATTGCTTGACCGGTTTCGCGATGGCCGCTACCGGTTGGGGCTCCTGCGCGTGACGAACCCGGCGGATCAGGTTTTTCGCCCGGGACACCAGCTCGCGTGGGTTGAGGGGTTTGATCACGTAGTCATCGGCGCCGCATTCGAGGCCGACGATGCGGTCGATTTCATCGTTGCGCCCGGTGATCAGAATGATCCCGACTTCCGAACGGACCCGCAGCTCCCGTGTCAGGGTCAGGCCATCCTTGCCCGGCAGGCGGATATCGAGCATCACCAGATCAACCGTCTGAGTCGCCAGAAAGGTTTCGGCCAGCTCCGCCGTGGCCGCGCAGTGGACTTCATAACCTTCCTGTGACAGGTAGGCGTGCAGCAGTTCGCGAATCAGCGGATCGTCATCGACGATCAGTACCCGAGGAGTCATCGCTAGGTGTCCCGCGTATGCCCGAAGGCGTGTTTCTTATTAGAGTGTTTTGTTGCCTTGGCGCCAGAGAGTATCGACAGCTGAACGACCGATCAACAGCCCGTCGTCTGGACGCAAAACCGTTGGCGACCGCCGGCCTGCAATCCATCGACCCAGGCTTCGCAAATCTGAATGCCTTGCTCCGGGGTAAAGGTGCCGGGGTTGAGGCCCGACTCCAGCCACAAACCGTCGAGCAACGCGCTGAGACTGATGGCGGCCAGATCGGCGTCGAAGTTTTCCCAGCCCTCCTCCTGCGCCAGCTCGGTCAGGACCTTGCGCAAGATGCCGCGGTACTCACCGTAGGAATGCTCGTGCGCGAGGTTGATCGACTCCGCCGTGCGCACCGCGCCCCAGAAGGCCAGCCAGGCATCGATCAGCTGCGGGTCGAGCAGTTCGGCGGAGAACGACCCGCGAAAGAACGCCGACAAGCGTTCGCGGGCGTTGGGCGCTGCGTGCTCCATCGCCTCGCGCAGCAAACTCATGACCCGACCGGTAATCGCCCGGTAGGCCTCGGCCACCAGTTCATCCTTGCCGGAATAATGATGGCTGATCAACCCGACCGAGACACCGGCCTCGGCGGAAATCTTGCGGATCGACGCGCCTTGGAAGCCGTGGCGCTTGAGGCAAACCAGCGTGGCTTCGATCAGGTTGGCCTTGCGCAACTCCGGCTCCATGCGGGAAAAACGGGCTTCCTGACTCATGCGCGACACTCTCCGTGGATCAATCGTTTAGGGCGCGGCTAGACAATCCGCGGGCTGAACGACTGTACAGCAAGAGGGAGGCAAGTCTCTAGTCAGTTGCACGCCATAGAAACCCTGTGGGAGTGAGTCTGCTCGCGATGGCGTCAGCCCATCCATTCAAAAACCCAGGTCAGTCCCGATATCCCGGCGCCACCCGCTCAAGCAATCGCAACAGCGCCGCCCAGGCCAACTGCATCGCATCAGGATCGCTCAGCTCGCCCTCGTCCAGCGGACGGCCAGGATCGTTGAACTGACGCTCGGTGTGTTCGCACACCTCGCTCGGCGGCAAAACCAGCTCACCCGCCGCCTGCGCGGCGAGCTGGATTTCACACGCTTTTTCCAGGTAATACATGCGCAAGAAGGCCTGGCTCACGGTCTCGCCAACGGTCAACAAACCGTGGTTACGCAGCATCAGCACCGGCTTGTCGCCAAGGTCTTGCACCAGACGCTGCTGCTCGCTCATGTCCAGCGCCACACCCTCATAGTCGTGATAGGCAACCCGACCATAGAACTCCATGGAAATCTGATTCACCGGCAACAACCCGCATTTCAACGCCGCGACCGCGCAACCGGATCGGGTGTGGGTGTGCAGCACGCACTGCGCATCTCCACGTGCACCGTGGATGGCGCTGTGAATCACAAATCCCGCCGGATTCACCGGGTACGGCGACGGCTCTACGGCACGACCATCAAGACCGATTTTCACCAGATTGGACGCGGTGATTTCATCGAACATCAGCCCGTACGGATTGATCAGAAAGTGATGTTCAGGCCCCGGCAGGCGCACCGAGATGTGGGTGAAAATCAGATCGGTCATGCGAAAGTGCGCGATCAATCGGTAACACGCGGCCAGCTCTTCGCGCAGACGCTGTTCCGTCGCGCTGCGCAGGTGGTTGGCGATCTCGTTCATTGTTGTGGTTCTCCAGGCTGATCGACTGCGCAAAACAGTAAGGCCGGACGCCGTGAAACGTCCAGCCGATTACGGATTACTTGCTGGCCCAGGCATTAAAACGCTCTTCGAGTTCTTCGCCGTGATCGACCCAGAACGCCACGTCCATCGACAGCGCGCCCTTCAGGTTCTGCGGCGCGGTGGGCACCCATTGTGCGAGTTTGCCGTCCAGTCTGGCCGCCGTTTCAGTGTTGGTCGGCCCATAAGGGATCTGCTCGACATACTTGACCTGGGCGTCCGGCTGATTGGCGAACGCGATAAAACGCTTGGCCTGATCGACATGTTTCGAGCCCTTGATGATCGCCCAGTAATCCATGCCGTACAGACTGCCCGGCCAGACCAGCCCGAGATGACTGCCACTTTGCGCAGCGGCAGCCACACGTCCGCTGTACGTCGAGGTCATCACCACATCCCCGGCCGTCAGCCATTGCGCCGGTTGCGCGCCGGCCTCCCACCACTGGATATAGGGTTTGAGTTCGGTAAGTTTGGCGAAGGCCCGGTCGACACCCTTTGGCGTGTTCAACACTGAATAAACGTCCTCGACCTTCACCCCGTCGGCCAGCAAGGCGAACTCCAGGTTGTACACCGCACGTTTGCGCAGCCCGCGTTTACCGGGGATTTTCTGCACATCCCAGAAGTCCGCCCAGGAGGTCGGTGCCTGCGCCAGTTTCTGCGTGTCGTAGGCAATCGCCACGCTCCACACCAGTGCAGCAGAACCGCAAGGCTGAGCCGCATCGGGAATCAATTGCTCGACGCGCCCCAGGCTTTTCCAGTCGAGTTTTTCATACATGCCTTCATCGCAACCGCGCATCAGGTCCGGGCCTTCAATCTGCACCACGTCCCAATCGGCGTTGCCGGTGTCGACCATCACTTTGATCCGCGCCATCTCACCGTTGTACTCACTCTGGATCAGCTTGCTGTGATCCGCGACGCTGAACGGCTGGAAAAACGCCACGTCCTGGGCTTTCTGGCCGGCGCCGCCGTAACCCACCACCACCATGTCCGGCGCTGCCTGAGCGCTGCCAAGGCCCATGGCCAGGGACAGCAACAAGGGATAAAAACCGTGCTTGAGCGTATTCGATTTCATCAGTGGTTCCTCTTGCAGGTGCCACGCGGAAAACGTCCACGTGACCCTTTTTTATTGTTGTGAGGTTCGCCCCAGGTCCGGGCGCCAAATGAATCTACTGCGAGCGCTAGTAAAAAAACAAGTTGATTTTTTACTACAGGTAAATTTCTATAGGCAAATAATAACAACGCCGAAAATCCGGCCTTTCGGCTTCAGCCTGCCTGGAGTACCCGTCCCATGCCGACCTCGTCCCCTGCTTTTGCGCACCTGTTCGAACCCTTGCAGCTGCGCGGCAAACGCCTGAAAAACCGCATCATGTCCAGCGGTCACGACACCTCGATGCCCACCGACAACCTGGTCAACGAGCAACTGGTCGCCTATCACACCGCGCGGGCCGAGGGTGGTGTCGGGCTGATCGTGTTGCAAGTGGCCGGTGTGCATGAAAGCGCGCGGTACACCTCACACGTGCTGATGGCCACTGACGACGCGTGCATCGAGGGCTATCGAAAAATTGCTGACAGTTGCCATGCCCACGACACCGTGGTGCTGTCGCAGATTTTCCATCCGGGTCGGGAAATCATGGAGTCCAGCGATGGCTTGCTGGCTGTCGCTTACTCGCCTTCAGCGGTGCCCAACGAGCGTTTCCGGGTGATGCCTCGGGCGCTGGATAAAGCGATGATCGACGAGATTGTCGCCGGTTACGGTGCCGCCGCCCGGCGCCTGTATCAGGCCGGAATCGATGGCGTGGAAGTGGTCGCCAGCCACGGCTACCTGCCGGCGCAATTCATCAATCCGCGGGTCAACCGTCGCACCGATGACTACAACGGCGAGCTGGAACAGCGCCTGCGGTTCCTGCGCGAAGTGATCGCCGCCGTGCGCGCCAACACTGATGAACACTTCATCATCGGCCTGCGTATTTCCGCCGACGAACGCGACCCCGAGGGGCTGACCGAGGATGAATCCCTTACCGCCGTGCAATCCCTGCAACCGCTTCTGGATTACGTGCACATCGTCGCCGGCACCTCGGCGTCATTAGGCGGCGCCGTGCATATCGTGCCGCCGATGGCGATCGAAGCCGCTTATCTGGCCAAGGAAGCCGGCACCTTCAAGGCCGGCCTGTCGATTCCACTGTTCGTCACCGGGCGCATCAACCAGCCGCAGGAAGCCGAACTGATCCTCGCTCGCGGCCAGGCCGATGTGTGCGGCATGACCCGCGCGCTGATCTGCGACCCACAAATGCCCAACAAAACCGACACTGGCCACGTCGAGGATGTGCGCGCCTGCATCGCCTGCAATCAGGCGTGCATCGGCCACTTCCACAAAGGCCTGCCGATTTCCTGCATCCAGCACCCGGAAACCGGGCGCGAACTGATTTTCGGCCAGCGGCAACCAGCCGCCCAACGCAAACGCATCATGATCGCCGGCGGCGGCCCGGCCGGGATGAAAGCCGCCGCCGTCGCCGCCCAGCGCGGACATGACGTGACCCTCTACGAAGCCAGCTCGCAACTCGGCGGTCAGGTTCTGCTGGCGCAATTGCTGCCTCGACGCGCTGAATTCGGTGGCGCCAGCACCAATCTGCAGCGGGAAATGGAACTGGCCGGCGTGCGCGTCGTGCGCAACACCCGGGTCGATCGGGCGTTGGTCGAACGCGAACGCCCGGACATGGTGATCGTCGCTACGGGCGCCGAACCGTATTGGCCAGCCTTCGAGCGCGGCGGCGAATTGCAGGTCGTGGATGCCTGGCAAGTGTTGCGCGATGAGGTGCAAATCGGCCGCTCCGTGGTGGTCGTCGACTGGCGCGCCGACTGGATCGGCCCCGGCATCGCCGAACGTCTGGTGCGCGCCGGGCACCAGGTGCAACTCGCCGTCAACGGCACCCATTGCGGGGAAAACCTGCCGTTGTACGTGCGCGATCAACTGGCCGGCGAGCTGCACAAACTCGGCATCCCCATCACCCCCTACGCCCGCCTGTATGGCTGCGACGACACCACCGTCTACTTGCAACACACCGCCAGCGGCGAACCGATGCTCTTCGAAAACATCGACACACTGGTGCTCTGCCAGGGCCATCAACCCGTCGACACCTTGGGCGCCGAACTGCAAGGCCTGGTGGAATTTCGCCGCATCGGCGACTGCCTCGCCCCACGCACCGCCGAAGAAGCCATCTACGAGGGCTTGAAAGTCGCCTGGACACTTTGAGGCTGTTTTATACTCCGGGGCTTTTACACAATCCCCGGTTTTGGAGCACGCCATGAGCAACAGCAGCAAGATGCCGCC
Source organism: Pseudomonas sp. 31-12 (assembly GCF_003151075.1). NCBI lineage: Bacteria > Pseudomonadati > Pseudomonadota > Gammaproteobacteria > Pseudomonadales > Pseudomonadaceae > Pseudomonas > Pseudomonas sp. 31-12. The sequence continues at coordinate 1,749,493 of NZ_CP029482.1, read as the reverse complement.
TGCCAGCAGCGCGCCCACACAGGACAGCGCCACGGCAGCACCGCATTTTCTCGGCACACGGATTCGTGGGTTGCGCAAACGTCGAGGCATGACCCTGGCGGAACTGGCACAGATGAGCGAGCTGACGGCGGGGTATATCAGTCAGCTGGAGCGGAATCTGGCTTATCCGTCGATTCCTGCGCTGTTCAATATTGCTCGTAGCTTGGGTGTGACCATTCAGTGGTTCTTTGCCAGCGAGGGCAATACCGCGCCTGAAGATAACGGCGTTGTGGTGCGCAAGCACACTCGGATGAGCGTGCACTATGAGGACGGGATTGTGGATCAGCTGCTGACACCGCAGCCCAATCGGCAACTGGAAATGCTGCATTCACGGTTTCCGCCCGGGACTTACAGTCAGCAGAGTTACAGCCATGAAGGGGAAGAGGCTGGGTATTTGCTGTCGGGAAGTTTCGAGCTGTGGGTGGGGGAGCGGTATTTCCAGCTGAGTGAGGGGGATAGTTTCAGCTTTTCGAGTCAGGAACCGCATCGGTATGGGAACCCTGGAGATGTAGATGCGGTGGTGATCTGGGTGATTACACCGCCTTCGTTTTGAGGATTCGGCCGCCGTCTCGGTACTTGAAAGATTCAGGTGGCTCGACCACTGCAAAAAACCGGCGTCAGGCCGGTTTTTTGTTCGTTCGTTTACAACCACCCGAACCCTTTTCCCATCATGGCTGCCAAGCCCAGCGCCGTGGTGATCAACGCGCCGAACAGTAAACGAAAATCCGTTCGAGCTTCTTTGCGGTGCTCCCGAAAATCCGTTCGAGCTTCTTGCCGCTGCTCACGAAAATCAGTGCGAAGGTCACCGAGGTCGCGCCGGACGCATTCGATATGCGTTTCAAGTTTGGATACTCGCGGTTCCAATGGGTTTTCTCCTGGAGGACCTGGTGGTCTTCGTCCATGTTCTTCCCCGCCACTTCTTTTGTTGCTCGAAAAGCGGTCAGGGTAATGCTCATCAAGGTTTACCAGCACAAAAGGTTCACTCATCGCAGACCTCCAGCGCAACGGTTTTGCTGCCGTCTTCGACGACGATATCTGCCAGCACACTGAGCGAATGCAGGCGAATGAATCCGCAGTAAGTGCAGTTAAGCATCACCGCCGGCGTGCCAGAGCGTAAATACTCTTTGCCACACGCCCAAGGCAACCCTACACCCGTCGCCCCTACCTGGAGTGGCAACTCCCACTCATCATGTTCACAGAACGGGCACTCGGTATTCTTTATTCGCGCTTTGAAAATATTGGCCAACCGCCCGGTATCCAGATAAAGATCCCCAGGCATCGGCTTGCCTCGTGATACCCCGGTCTGATCATCATTCTGAAAACTATCTTCACTGCTGCTGTACATCGCTACCTCCTCCTTGAGGGAATGAATCATCGATTAACCGATCAACCAGAAGATGGTGCGTAACGTCCAGCCACCTGCTCGACCACGAAGTCATGACTGATGTCTTCGCTGAAAAACGAATATACCTTCGATCAATCTCGGACGTATCCGCGTAGAAAGTAGGACGATTCGCTTGTTTGTGTCAGCCCGGAATTATGGTTGTGAGACCTTTCCACGCGATTCTATTTCGAAGCTGACGAGCGTCAGCGTCACAGGTTTCTTAGATGAGTGGGGTCTTCAGTTGGAAAGGTCAATGGCCGTTCCGGTGCTGCACCGGCATCGCTCTGAGGTTCGGCATGAGGTTTGGAAATGATCTGGGCCACCAATCCCGACACACCCCTTTCAATCAGTGAAAGCAGCCCGAAAGTTATGAAGCCAAAGATCAGCCCGACAACCAGTATGCTCAAAGGGTGAATCTGCACGGCATCGGAGCTTTCCAGCATGTAGAGAAAAGCCTGAACAGCAACGGCCACGCAGGCCGCAACAGCTGCTATCAGCTTGATAATCAACCAAAGCCGCCGCCATCTGTTCATGCTCTTCCCCGCGATCCGGTGATTTAGCTCTTTATTGCATGATAGCTAATGAGCGGGATGCGCCATGTCGGAGTGGGGTCGGTGCAGAATATCCGGGTGACTCTCGATGAAGTTGTAGGCAAAATCCGAGAGTTGCGTAAGGAAGCGCGTTACTGTGCTTTTCAGCAAGCTACCGCCTTGTTGCTCCTATCTTTGTCGGGATACTCTCCAGACGTCGCTGCACATTCAGCGACCGGGCGTGAGACCCCGGGGACAATCAAGGCGCAAAGCGCCACAGAACCTATTACGGCGTTTTTTTTTCGTCAGCGATTAGGTTTTATGGCGGCTGTGCGTGGGAGGCTTTCGGGCCTACCGGTTACCTTGATTGCCGGGTCTCACACCACGCACCGCTGCCACCCCGCTTTTGAGACAGCGAAGTGGCAGTTCTTCTAATCAAGGGAACTGATAATGAACAAACTAAATCCGTTCGAAATAAAGCCTCTCACGCACCTGCCTTCTGCGCGGTGCTGTTCGTCACCTATTCACCTTTGCGTCTATGGAGGTGATCAATGAGCGAACCAACAGAAGCAAAAACCATCGGCTTCACCCCCATCTACTGCTCAGGAAAAGCGATGTTCCACGTCAGCGCTGGAGTTCCTGTGAGTGATGCATTGGCACAGGCCTCTGATTTTCTGTTCCTGGCCAAGGCGTTCACGGAAGACGCCGCCTACGTAAGAGACACCGACCGTCATGCCTGGGCCGCGCACTATTTAACGGCGATGGGCAAAGCGCTGCTTGATGATGCAGTGAAGGCGGTGACACCCAGACCGGCTCGGAAGGACAAGAAAGCCGCGAAATAGCGGCTAGCCATCCTGAGTAATCACACCAAAGTATCGGCGCGTTCACGGTTTAAAATGCCCTGACCGGGACATTGTGTCTAGTCCTGAAATAGGTTTACACCTATTTCACCCTAACGCCCGATGCACCGCATCGGGCGTTTTGTATTTTAAGGACAGGTGCGGGCGCTCTTGGTTGTAGATCAAGATCGCCTCCCGCACCATCTGCTCCGCTTGCGCCAAGTCTGTCGGTCGATGGAGCAAGAGTTCTGTTTTCAAGATGCCGTTGACCCGCTCTGCCATGGCGTTTTGGTAGCAGTCGTAGCCATCGGTCATCGAGCACGTGATGCCATGCCTGGCATGGAGCTTTTGATACAACGCTGAGCAGTACTGCACCCCTCGATCCGAGTGATGAACCAGTTTCTGGCGGGTTCGACGCGTCTTCAACGCCATGCGCAAGGCTTGAGCCACCGAGTCGGCATGCAGGCTACCGTGCACGTGGTAACCGACAATTTTTCTCGAGAACGCATCCGTGACCAGGCTCAGGTAGACCGGATCATCACGCTTGGTGGAGAGATAAGTGATATCGGCTACCCAGACCTGTTCCGGGCCGGTAGCGACGACTTGCTGCGGGCCTGGCTTTAGTAAATTGGGATGGCAGTGAAAGTGATGATGGCTGTCAGTCGTCTTGTGATAAGCCCGTTTTCTACGAACCAACTGGCGGTGCTCTCTTAGAACCTCAAACAAGCGATCCCGGCCTACATGTAGCTCCTGTTTCTCGCGCTCCGCGTGCATCAATGAGTGCAGTTTGCGGGCGCCAATGCAGGGCTGGCGCACCCGGATTGATTGCACAAACGTGATGAGTTTCTGATCTTGCTCGACTCGAGCCCGACAAACGCGATCTCGCTTGTAATAGGCTTGGCGACTGATCCCCATAAACTGGCAAGCCCTGCTGACACTCAGGGTTTGGGTTTGCGCAACGACTTGCCGGGCCGCTTTTTTACGACAGATACGCCGTAGTCGTTCTTCAGAACATCAACCACGTCTTCGAAGAATTTGGCTTTCTGATTTGCCAGGGCCAACTGTTCCTCAAGCTCTTTGATTCTCTGCTCGGGAGTCGGTGGCAAAGTTGGCTCGTCCATCGGTCGAGTCCTCTGGGAGCGAATGGATGCGCCTTGGCTCCAATCCTGTCGACCATGTTTACGTAACCAGACCAACACCGTCGACCGACCCTGAATCCCATAACGCCGTTGAGCTTCTTTATAACTCAACTCGCCTTTTTCGACCTGATCGACAACCGACAATTTAAAAGTCAGCGTGTAATCTCGCTGACTGCGTTTTGGACCCGTATCCATTGCACCTTCCTGATAAGAAGTCAGAAGGTGTAAACCTTATTCAGGACGAGACATTGGAAACAAAAAAGCCCCGTAACTTTTCAGCTACGGGGCTTTTTCTATGTAATGGCGGAGAGATAGGGATTCGAACCCTAGGTACCGGTGAAGGTACAACGGATTTCGAATCCGTCCCATTCGGCCACTCTGGCATCTCTCCAACGGCGCGCATCATAACAACACTTTCGCCGGAAGCGAACCCCCTAAGCGAAATTTTTCCGTGCTTTCAGATGCTTGCGTCGGTTAAAGCGGTACGCCCAGACGATTGGCGACTTCTTCGTAGGCTTCGATGACGTCACCGAGCCCCTGACGGAAGCGGTCCTTGTCCATTTTCTTGCCGGTGGCCTTGTCCCACAGGCGGCAGCCGTCCGGGCTGAATTCGTCGCCCAGAACGATGGAGCCGTCGGAGAAGACGCCGAATTCGAGTTTGAAGTCGACCAGCAGCAGGCCGGCGTCGTCGAACAGTTTACTCAGGACTTCGTTGACCTTGAGCGACAGTTCCTTCATGCGAACCAGTTGCTCGGCGGTGCCCCAACCGAAGGCCACGACGTGGGATTCGTTGATGAACGGATCGCCCTTGGCATCGTCCTTCAGGAACAGTTCGAAGGTGTAAGGGTTGAGCTTCATGCCTTCTTCGACGCCCAGGCGCTTGACCAGGCTGCCGGCGGCGTAGTTACGCACGACGCACTCGACCGGGATCATGTCGAGTTTTTTCACCAGGCATTCGTTGTCGCCCAGCAGTTTGTCGAATTGGGTCGGCACGCCGGCGGCTTCGAGTTTCTGCATGATGAAGGCGTTGAACTTGTTGTTCACCATGCCTTTGCGGTCGAGCTGCTCGATGCGCTTGCCGTCGAACGCCGAGGTGTCGTTGCGAAACAGCAGGATCAAGCGGTCAGCGTCGTCGGTCTTGAAAACCGATTTGGCTTTGCCGCGGTAGAGTTCTTCACGTTTTTCCATGATGGGCTCCGCTTGCTAAGTAGGTGGGCTAGGCGATGTGTCGCCAGTCGAGCCCTGAATCTTGATCGGCCAGTTGCAGCCAGTCCGGGTCGCACCCGAGGGTGTCGACAAAACATTGCCGGGCCAGCTGCGGCAGGTTGTTCTTGCTGCTCAGATGGGCCAGGACCAGGTGTTGCAGGCCTTGCCAGCCCAACTCAGACACCAGGAATGCCGCCTGGTGGTTGTTCAAATGTCCCAGTTCACCGCCCACCCGCTGCTTCAGGAAGTACGGGTAGTGACCGCGAGCCAGCATGTCACGGCAATGGTTGGACTCGATCATCAATGCATCGAGGTCCCGATAGCCGTCCAGCACCTTGTTGCAATAGGAGCCCAGGTCAGTCAGCAGGCCGAAGCGCCGCTCACCGTCGCTGAACACATATTGCGTCGGTTCCTGTGCATCGTGGGCCACGGCAATGACGCCGATGCTCAGTGCGCCGATCTGCAATTGCTCACCGCCAGCCAGAAAGCCAGCCGGTTCAATCGGTTTGCGCATCCCGCGCAGGGTCCCGCGACTGAGGTAGACAGGCAGATTGTAGCGCCGAGACAGCAAACCCACGCCATGCACGTGGTCGGCATGTTCGTGGGTCACGAGTATCGCGCTCAACTGCGCAGGGTTCACACCCAGGCGCAGCAGGCGTTTTTCGGTTTCCCGCAGGGAGAAACCACAATCCACCAGTACATACGTGTCAGCGCTGGTTATCAGCGTGCCGTTCCCTTGGCTACCGCTGCCGAGAACGGCAAAACGCATGTGATCAGCCCAAGTTGTCCTGAATCACGCTCAACACTTTGCGCGCCACTTCTGCTGGCGCCACGGTGTTGATGTTTTTCTCGACGGTGACCTGAACGTTCTCGCCAACCTTGCTCAGGCGAACCTGATAACGCTCGGCACGGGCTTCAACTTCTTCCTTGCTCGGCGCGCTGCCGAACAGGCTGCTGAAGAAGCCAGGCTTCTCGTCTTTCTTCTCGGCTTTTTCGGAGAGGTTGATGTAGTACAGGCCCAGGCTGCGGTTGATGTCTTCAACGCGCCATTCGCCCTGCTCCAGCGCACGACCGACGCTCGACCAAGCACGATCCAGGTCGTTGCCGACGTTCAGAACCGGGTTGCCGCTGCCGTCTTCGCTCAGGCTGACGCGACTTGGCGTATCAAAATCACGCGAAGCCAGCATGGAGACCGAACCGCCCTTCTCCGAGATGCGGCTCATGCTTGCGAGCATGTCGTCGACCAGTGCCGCGTCCAGGCCAGTGTTGACCGAACGGTTGGTGAAGGCCACGTCGGCGGTGCTACCGGCAGGACGCTCGGCACTGACCACGTAGACTTCACTGGTGTTGCGCTGCACGCCCGGCTCGATACGCACCCGAACGCGGGTTTCGCTGTCGGTGCTGACACCGGCGGCGCTCAGGCGCTTGGCCATCGCGGCCGACAGTTCGTCGGAATGCTGCCAGGTGGTGGTGAATTCGCCGGTCTGCGGCTTCTGGTCGTCCAGACGGAAACCGTTGTCCTGAAAGAACTGCACAGCCACTGGCCAGACTTCGGCCGGTGGGTTCTGGGCGACGATCCAGCGCGAATCACCGGTCTTCTGCAGGGAGTAGGCGCTGGCGTCGGCCCCAGCCGTCAACGGCTGCGGACGCGGCACGATGTACTCGCCCTTCGCGGAGTCATCGGCCACGTTGCGCGGGATCGGCAGCAACGGATCCAGACGCTTTGAAGTGCTGACGTCCGGTGGCAATTGCATAGGTGCAGTCTGTTGCGCTTCCAGGTAATCGCTACCACGGTCACGGAAATAACCTTCCGGGCCCCAGACCCATCCGCAGCCACTGGTGCTGGAGATAATCAAGGCAAGTGCGGAAAGTCCGGCCAATCGCTTCATGCGTAGTGCTTCCTCAATTAAACCAGTACGCCGGACTGGCGCATGGCCTGCCGCAGCGGTTCGTGACAGGCAGCGCTGAGCCAGGTGAGCGGCAGACGGATACCGTCCGGCATCAAGCCCATTTCATGCAGTGCCCATTTCACGGGGATAGGGTTGGATTCGATAAACAGGGTTTTATTGAGCGGCATCAGCTTTTCGTGAATCGCTCGGGCCGTGACGGCGTCACCTTTCAGGGCCGCGTTGCAAAGGTCACTCATTTCACGCGGAGCAACGTTGGCGGTCACAGAGATGTTGCCCTTGCCGCCGAGCAGGATCAGCTCGACTGCAGTGGCGTCGTCACCCGAGATCACCAGGAAGTCTTTGCTCACGCCGTCGATGATGGCCTTGGCACGGGTCAGGTCGCCGGTGGCTTCCTTGATGCCGATGATGTTTTTCACGGTCGACAGGCGGATCACGGTTTCAGCCAGCATGTCGCACGCCGTGCGGCCGGGCACGTTATAAAGAATCTGCGGGATGTCGACGGCTTCGGCGATGGCCTTGAAGTGCTGGTACAAGCCTTCCTGCGTCGGCTTGTTGTAGTACGGCGTGACCAGCAGGCAAGCATCGGCGCCGGCGGTCTTCGCGTTGGTGGTCAGCTCGATGGCTTCGCGCGTCGAGTTGGCGCCGGTCCCGGCGATCACCGGAATGCGCCCTGCCACCTGCTTCACCACGTAACGAATCACTTCGATGTGCTCGTTCACGTCGAGGGTGGCCGATTCACCTGTAGTGCCGACCGCCACGATCGCGTGGGTGCCGTTCTGCAGGTGAAAGTCCACCAGTTTGCTCAGGCTGTCCCAGTCGAGACGACCTTGTGCATCCATGGGTGTGACCAGTGCCACCATACTGCCCGCAATCATGCAACCGCTCCTGCCGGAAAAAGAGAGCGGTAATGGTACTGGCGCCAAGATGCTTGTACAAGCAAAGTACTGCGCTGCTGCCATTCCCCTTGGCGCTGCTTTTCGCTACCCTTCAGACTTTGATCGGTACTGACAAGCTCGTACGCCGGGTTTCAGCCTCCATTTTCGGCATCACAAGCCCCGATCCAGCGTTGCCACCCCTCGCTCCTGCCTTGATGGAGCACGTTGCAACCTTCGGCCCGGGTTTTCTGAATTCGCATCCGCAGGCTCGCCCCCGGTAGTAAAAGCCCGTAAAAGTATCGACCGCTCATCGCTTTAGGAATGCTGCATGTCCACCCCCACAGTTCGCGAACAATTCCTTGTCATCAGTGCCCTCGGCGCCAACCCCATGGAGCTGACTAACGTCCTGTGCCGCGCCAGCCATGAAAACCGCTGCGCCGTGGTCACTTCCCGCCTGACCCGTCATGGCGAGTGCAGCGCGCTGATCCTCGAGATCTCTGGCAGCTGGGACGCCCTGGCACGCCTGGAAGGCAGCCTCTCGGGCCTCGCCAAGAAGCACGCATTCACCGTAAATGTGGTGCGCAGCGCGGCGCTGGAGAATCGTCCCCAGGCCTTGCCTTATGTCGCTTATGTCAGCTCGGCCTATCGCTCGGACATCATCAACGAGCTGTGCCAGTTCTTCATGGACCACAACGTCGAGCTGGAAAACCTGACCTGCGACACGTATCAGGCGCCGCAAACCGGCGGCACCATGCTCAACGCCACGTTTACCGTGACCTTGCCGGCCGGCGTGCAGATCAGCTGGCTGCGCGATCAGTTCCTGGATTTCGCCGACGCGCTGAACCTGGACGCACTGATCGAACCGTGGCGCCCACAAAACCCAATGTAAGGAAGCTTTCATGGCCGTTGCCATCGACCAACCGGTTACCGACTTCGAAGCACCCGCCACCAATGGACAGACCGTCAGCCTCGCGGGCCTTAAAGGCAAGCAAGTGGTGATCTATTTCTATCCGAAGGACAGCACACCGGGCTGCACCACTCAGGGCCAGGGCTTTCGCGATCAGCTTGATGCCTTTAAAGCGGCTAACACCGAAGTCTTCGGCGTTTCGCGCGACAGCCTCAAATCCCACGAGAACTTCAAGGCCAAGCAAGCGTTCACCTTCGAGCTGATCAGCGACAAGGAAGAAGCGCTGTGCCAGTTGTTTGATGTGATCAAGCTGAAGAAGCTGTATGGCAAGGAATACATGGGCGTTGATCGCAGCACATTCCTGATTGATAAGGACGGCGTGCTGCGTCAGGAATGGCGCGGCGTGAAAGTGCCGGGGCATGTGGATGCGGTGTTGGCGGCGGCACAGGCGCTGAACAAGGGCTGATTATTTGGCGCCTGTTCTAACGCCATCGCGAGCAGGCTCGCTCCCACAGTTGACCGAGGTGGCGAGACTGACGCGGTCTAAAGTGGGACCGAGCCTGCTCGGGATGAGGCCATCTGCCTCACCACCTCATCCCGGTTGACCGTTAAAGCAGCGGCGCCACCACCGGCTCCTTCCGCGGCCAGGCATCCAGCACCGCCTTGAACAGCGTCGCCAGCGGAATCGCAAAGAAGACTCCCCAAAATCCCCACAACCCGCCAAACAACAGCACCGCGCAAATAATTGCCACCGGGTGCAAATTCACCGCTTCCGAAAACAGCAGCGGCACCAGCACGTTACCGTCCAGCGTCTGGATAATCCCGTAGACCGCCATCAAGTAAATGAACTGATCGCTCCAGCCCCACTGAAACAGCGCAATCAGCAGGACCGGCACGGTCACCACGACCGCCCCGACATACGGGACCACCACCGACACCCCCACCAACAATGCCAGCAGCGCTGCGTAGTTGAGCCCCAGGACGACGAAACCGATGTACGTCACACCACCGCAGATGAAAATCTCGATGACCTTGCCGCGAATGTAGTTGGCAATCTGCCGGTTCATCTCGTGGGCAACACGGGTAATCAGCGCCCGCTCACGCGGCAGATAACCGCGCACCCACTGGCCGATCATTTCCCGGTCCTTGAGGAAGAAGAACACCAGGATCGGTACAAGGACGAGGTAAATCATGATGTTCACCAGCAACGGCAGGCTCGACAGCGAAAACGTCAGCGCCCATTGACCGAACTTGCCGATCTCGCCGCGTGCCACTTCGATGGCCTGCAACACCTGCTCGTCCGAGACCAGATGCGGGTAACGCTCAGGCAGCAGCAACAACAGCGATTGCCACTTGGCGAGCATACCGGGCAGTTCATTGAACAGCGTGATCAACTGATGCCAGAGCAACGGCACTACGACAATGATAAACACCAGCAAAACGCCCATGAACAAGGCGAAGACCAGCCCCACTGCCACCCCGCCCGGCATGCGCAGGCGTTCGAGGGTCACGACCAGGCCTTGCATCAGGTACGCCAGCACCATCCCCGCGAGCACCGGTGCGAGCATGCCACCCAACGTGAGCACGGCGGTAAAGGCCAGAAACAACAGCACGGCCAGCACCACGGCTTCTTCATCGGAAAAGTAGCGCTGAATCCAGTCGCGTAACACCTTGAACATCAATAATCCTTAGAAATGAACGCAGCAGGTTTCAGGCTTTTTTCAACCAGTAGCGGTAAACACCCGCCTCATCTTCTTCGCGAAGCAGCGTATGACCGGCTAATCGGGCAAAGGTGCGAAAGTCGCGCTGGGAGCCCGCATCGGTGGCGATCACCTTGAGCACCGCGCCACTGGCCAATCGATTGAGCTCCAGCTTGGCTTTGAGCAACGGCAATGGGCAATTCAGGCCACTGGCATCCAGTTCGGCGTCATGGGTTACAGCGTCGGTCATTACAGCGCTCCGGGTCAGGGGATGGAGTTGCCTAGAATATCTGGTCCCAAGCCAAGTGTCCGGCTACAGTAAGGTCTTTGTCGACTAAGGCTTTGTGCATGACTTTTTTGCGCCCTACCCTGCTGACGCTCGCTTGCCTGCTCGCCTCACCGGGCTTCGCCGACGACCTGCCGTCACTCGGCGACGCCAGTTCTGCCATTGTCTCGCCGCAACAGGAATACCAGTTGGGCCGTGCATGGTTAGCGCTATTGCGCAGTCAGGTCTCGCAACTCAACGATCCGCAGCTCAAGGATTACGTCGAATCCAGCGTTTACCGACTGGTGGAAACCAGCCAGGTCAATGACCGGCGCTTGGAGTTCATCCTGATCAACAGCCCGCAGCTCAACGCCTTTGCGGCGCCGGGTGGGATTGTCGGGGTCAACGGCGGTCTGTTTCTCAACGCGCAGACCGAGGGCGAATACGCCTCCGTTCTGGCGCACGAATTGGCTCACTTGTCGCAACGCCACTTTGCCCGAGGTGTCGAAGCCCAACAGCGCATGCAAGTGCCGATGATGGCTGCACTGCTGGCCGGGATCGTCATTGCGGCTGCCGGAGCCGGCGACGCCGGGATCGCGGCGATTGCCGGCACTCAGGCGGCGGCGATTCAGGAACAACGACGATTCTCGCGCCAGAACGAACAGGAAGCCGACCGCATCGGCATCCTCAATCTGGAAAAGGCCGGTTACGACCCGCGTTCGATGCCGACCATGTTCGAGCGGCTGATGCGCCAATACCGCTTCGACGCCAAGCCGCCGGAGTTCCTGCTGACTCACCCGGTAACCGAATCGCGGATCGCCGACACCCGCAACCGCGCCGAACAGGCGAAACAGGGCGGCATCGAAGACACCATGCGCTATCAGCTGATTCGCGCACGCGTTCAGCTGGTCTATGAAGAAACCCCGGGCCTGGGTGCCAAGCGTTTCCGCGCGCAACTCGACGAGAACCCGAAAAGCGACGTCGCTCGGTATGGCCTGGCGATCGCCCAGATCAAGGGCGGCCAGTTGAATGAAGCGCGTGAGAACCTCAAGTTGCTGCTGGCCAAATCACCGAACGAGATCATCTACAACCTGGCGCAGGTCGATCTGGACATCACCAACAATCGTCTGCCTGATGCTCAAACGCGGGTTGACCGGATGCTGACCCAGTACCCTGGCAACTATCCGCTGAATCAGGTGCGTGTCGATCTGTTGCTCAAACAGAACCGCGCCGCCGATGCCGAGAAGGCGCTCGAAGCATTGCTCAAGTCGCGCCCGGACGATCCGGACGTGTGGTACCAGGTTGCAGAGACGCGCGGTCTGTCGGGCAACATTATCGGCCTGCATCAGGCTCGCGCGGAGTACTTCGCCCTGGTTGGCGACTATCGTCAGGCCATTCAGCAACTGGACTTCGCCAAGCGCAAGGCCGGCACCAACTTCCCGCTGTCATCGCGTATCGACGCCCGCCAGCGTGAGCTGATGGAGCAGGAGCGCATGGTCAAGGACATGATGGGCTGACCCTGCTTGCGGAACACAAACCGCAGACACAAAAAAACCGCCTCTTGCGAGGCGGTTTCTTATTCAGCCGACAACCGGTTTATTCAGCCAGTTTGAAGGTGATGAAGCTGGCACGACCTTGACGCAGAACCCGCATGGACACCGAACGATTCTTCGGCAGTGCCTTGGCGATTTCAGCGAACTCCTTGCTGTCGTTGATTGCCTGGTTGTTCAGGTGAGTGATCACATCATTTGGCTGCAAGCCGATGAGCGATGCAGGACCGTCCTGAACTTCCTTGATCACCACACCACCTTTGAGATCGTAGGTTTTCTTCTGCTCGGCAGTCAGATCAGCGACGGCAACGCCCAGACGATTGCTATTGGTTTCGACACCAGACTTGAGTTTCGAGTCCAGCTCTTTACCTTCGTCAGGAATCGCGCCAACCGTCAGCTCGACATTCTTGCGCTTGCCGTCGCGAATCACTTCAAGTTTGGCCTTCTCGCCTTCTTTCAGTGCGCCCACCAGGTGCGGCAGATCGGCAGACATGACGATCGGTTGACCGTTCATGGTCAGGATCACGTCGCCGACTTGCAGATCACCTTTGGCAGCCGGGCCGTCTTCCTGGATCTGGGCCACCAGCGCACCGGCCGGCTTTTCAAGACCGAACGACTCGGCCAGATCCTTGTTCACTTCCTGGATCACGACACCCAACCAGCCACGGCTGACTTTACCGCCGCTTTTCAACTGATTGGAAACGTCCATGGCCACATCGATAGGGATCGCGAACGATACGCCCATGAAGCCACCGGAACGGGTGTAGATCTGCGAGTTGATCCCGACCACTTCACCGGCCAGGTTGAACAGCGGTCCTCCTGAGTTACCCGGATTGATGGGCACGTCGGTCTGGATGAAAGGCACATAGTTTTCGTTCGGCAGGCTACGACCGACGGCACTGACGATACCTTGGGTCACGGTATGGTCGAAACCGAACGGCGAACCGATCGCTACGACCCACTGGCCAGCCTTCAGGTCCTGGGACTTGCCCAGTTTCAGGACTGGCAGATCCTTGCCTTCGATTTTCAGCAACGCCACGTCGGAACGTGGATCGGTACCGACCAGCTTGGCTTTCAATTCACTGCGGTCGGAGAGACGAACCAGAATTTCGTCGGCATCGGCGATCACGTGGTTGTTGGTCAGGATGTAGCCGTCTGGCGAAATGATAAAGCCCGAACCCAAGGACTGTGCTTCACGCTGGCGATCACCGCGAGGCGAGCGTGGCTGCTGCGGCATACCCCGCTCGAAGAACTCGCGCAGCGCTGGTGGCAAGCCCTCAAGGTCGGGCATCTGGCTGGACACTCTGCGGTCCGGCAGCTTTTGCGTGGTACTGATGTTCACCACCGCGGGTGAGGCCTGCTCGACCAGTTGGGTGAAGTCCGGCAATTCGACTGCTTGAGCAGTGACCGCCTGACCGAGCACCAACACGGTGGCAAAAATGGAAAGATAAGACTTCAAGCGTGGTATCGACATACGGCTCCCGTTACGACGAGCATGGTTAAGCGATATGGAGCAAGGAACACCGGGAAAGATACGCCGGTATTTTTGTTCCGGGAACAACAAAACAAGGCCAGAGCCGTGAGGCTCTGACCTATAGAAAAATTCAGGTTTTCTTGCAAATTGAAATGTTCACCAAACATTTCGATATCAGCTCACTATTTGGTTGCAGTGGCATCAGAGCGCATGGACAGCGCAATCCGTTCAGCAGTACCAATTGGAATTTCACCGACAACAGTCACCATCATCTCACCTTGAGGCGTCGTCAAGCGTCGAGAAACAGCAACGGTAGGGCCTAACTGGGTGCGGGTGTCTGTGAGGGTGGCACCGTTCAGTGGCTCGAGGAATACCGAGAACCTCGCCAGACCGTCGTCGTACATCAGACTGTTGACCTGGGTTTTGGTCTCTGGATCCTTGCGGGAGCTGCTGCTGATCAACTCGAAACCGGGGGGAAGCCAATCCGAATGCCAAACCTGGGCAGCCTTGACCGCAGAAGCCTTGTCACCGTCGAGGTTGACAGGCTTGCAATCTTCACCTGCCTGCAAGTCGGTGTCTGATGGCACGCTGGCAGTATTCAACTGGGTGAACTGGAAACGCTCCAGCAACTGCCCTTTGTCATTGAGCAGCAATGACTTCAGCGGCAAGCCGGTTTCTTTATCGAGGTGAAGTTCAAAACCGTAGCGATGCTGATCACGTGGCTTCAGTGAAACAATCACTGCCGCACGCCCAGCCACACGCGACTTGCCAATGACGGCAAGCTCATACCAATTCTTTAACTTTTGTGGATCGAGTGCACGAGCAGCGGAGTTGGGAGAATCCCCGAGCCCTGCTATCAGGGTGCCGCTGACGCATTGAGTATGCCCATCAATGCGCACGACTTCCTGTGCGGAGCCGTCGAGCTGGAGTAAACGCTCGCGGACCTTGCCATCCTGGACACGGTGCCAGATGTTATGGGTAGAAAAACTACCGTTACGCTCGTAAACGAAAGTGCCGTGGAAGCTTTGCTGTTGCTCGGCCTGACCAAGACGGGTTAACCAGTCCTGGGCTTCATCGGCGTGGGCTGGAACAACAAACCAGCCACCGAGCAGAAGCGAAAGTAGAGGTATGGCGCGCATGATCCTCCTTAACGGTTTTCCAGGCTTGCTGCACGAGCGTAAGGCAGAGCGCTCTCAGTACCTTTCAATGCAGCTTGTTGAGCATGTTGGCGCAAGTAGCCTGGCAGACGCTGATCGTGCCAGCCTGGTTGACCTTGCAATACGCCGTTGGCCATAGGGCCAGTGGCTTCCGAACTCTCATTGTAGCCTGCCAACACAGCTGGACCCTTGACCTGAGGAACGGCCAGACCCGGTTGAGTGGATTGCTGAGCAAGTTCGACACCCGCGATCTCGTCCTGGTTGTACAGACGCACACCTGCCAATACGGCAACGGTCACCGAAGCAGCGACAGCCAGACGACCCAGGCTGCGCCATGGACCACGGGAAGTTTTTGCCGGTACGGCTTCGTCGGCCAAAGCAGCAGAAACTGCCGCGGCGATGTCCAGACGTGGAAGCAGCAGATCCTTGTGCATAACTGCCCGAGCGATCTGATAACGAGCCCATGTTTCACGGGTTTCAACATCGTCAAAGGCATTCAATACCCGACGCAATTCCAGTTCGTCCGCTTCGTTATCCATCACTGCGGACAGCGATTCCTGCAGGGCTTCACGACTCATGGCGTTCCTCTCTTGGCTATCGCCGCTGTCTCAGTTTTCCTGCAACAACGGCTGCAGGGCTTTATCGATGGCCTCCCGAGCGCGGAAAATCCGGGAGCGCACGGTACCCACCGGACATTGCATGACGGCCGCAATGTCCTCGTAACTCAGACCATCGAATTCACGTAAAGTTAACGCCGTACGCAAATCTTCTGGCAGTTGCTGAATGGTTCGATGGACGGTGCCTTCGATCTCATCCCGCAGCAATGCGCGCTCTGGCGACTCGAGATCCTTGAGGCCATGATCGCCATCGTAGAACTCTGCATCTTCGGAACTGACATCGCTATCCGGCGGCCGACGGCCGCGTGAAACCAGATAATTCTTCGCCGTGTTGATGGCGATGCGGTAAAGCCACGTATAAAACGCGCTGTCTCCGCGAAAGTTTCCAAGTGCGCGGTAGGCCTTGATAAAGGCTTCCTGTGCCACATCCTGGGCTTCATGGGTGTCGTGCACGAAACGCACGATCAACCCGAGAATTTTGTGCTGGTATTTCAGCACTAGCAGATCGAAAGCTCGCTTGTCGCCGCGCTGAACGCGCTCGACGAGCTGCTGATCCTCTTCCTGGGTTAGCATGAACACTCCTCGATAAGCTCGGAGGAGGCTTGCATAACTAAACGACCAGACTTGCAAACATAGACTCGGGCTTTTCGCAAAAGTTCTCCCCCTCCAAGCAAGTTTCCTGCGGGCTCTGATTTGGCACGCACGAAAAGCGCAGCTCGGCATGACCCGGCTGCGCGAATAATCTTGTTGTCGGATTCACTGGCCAGGGCCAAACCACGAGCCCCGTCCTGAAACCGACACTGTCCTTCTTTTCAGGCACCGTCTATTGATCTTGGGCCTTTGGCAAAAGTTCCAAATATTTATAGCCGGACGAAAGGGACATTGTGCAACCGTGAATAGAAAAAGACTGTTAAATCGTTGATACAGTCGCCTAGTCACCGAACCGGCCGAAAAAACATCCGACGAAGCGTCGGGTATTTTCCGTCACAGTAGTTTCACAATGCCATATGCGCTCGGGTATTGTGCCGCTCCCCCCCTCTATATACTAGTGGGCTGTGTGGCTACCTTGACTCGCCGTTCCAGGAGTCTTGCGCCAACCCCGACCCGGGTCGCTTTGAGCGGAATCCTGAAATGAGCCAACAGTTTCAACACGATGTTCTGGTCATTGGCAGCGGCGCTGCCGGTTTGAGCCTTGCGCTGACCTTGCCCAGTCATTTGCGCATCGCCGTACTGAGCAAAGGCGACCTCGCCAACGGCTCGACGTTTTGGGCCCAGGGCGGCGTCGCTGCCGTTCTGGATGATACCGATACTGTCGAATCCCACGTCGATGACACCCTCAATGCCGGCGGTGGACTCTGCCACGAAGACGCCGTGCGCTTCACCGTCGAGCACAGTAAAGAAGCCATCCAGTGGCTGATCGACCAAGGCGTACCGTTTACCCGCGATGAACAATCCGGCACCGAAGACGGTGGATTCGAGTTTCATCTGACCCGCGAAGGCGGTCACAGCCATCGACGCATCATTCATGCCGCCGATGCCACGGGCGCAGCGATCTTCAGAACTTTGCTCGCCCAGGCCAGACTGAGACCCAATATCGAGCTGCTTGAGCAGCGGGTCGCCATCGATCTGATCACCGAAAAACGCCTGGGCCTCGAAGGCGATCGCTGCCTCGGCGCTTACGTGCTGAATCGCGGCACTGGCGAAGTCGACACCTACGGCGCACGATTCGTGATCCTCGCCTCCGGTGGCGCGGCCAAGGTCTACCTCTATACCAGCAACCCCGATGGAGCCTGCGGTGACGGCATCGCCATGGCGTGGCGTTCGGGCTGCCGGGTGGCGAATCTGGAATTCAACCAGTTCCACCCGACCTGTCTTTATCACCCGCAAGCCAAGAGTTTCCTGATCACCGAAGCCTTGCGTGGCGAAGGTGCACATCTGAAGCTGCCCAACGGCGAACGCTTCATGCAGCGCTTCGACCCGCGTGCCGAGCTCGCGCCCCGGGACATCGTCGCCCGCGCCATCGACCATGAGATGAAGCGCCTGGGTGTCGACTGCGTCTACCTGGACATCAGCCACAAGCCCGAAGCGTTCATCAAGACCCACTTCCCGACGGTGTATGAACGCTGCCTCGAGTTTTCCATCGACATCACCAAGCAACCGATTCCCGTGGTTCCGGCGGCGCACTACACCTGCGGCGGCGTGATGGTCGATCAGAATGGTCGCACCGACGTGCCGGGGCTGTATGCCATCGGCGAAACCAGTTTCACCGGCCTGCACGGCGCCAACCGCATGGCCAGCAATTCGCTGCTGGAGTGTTTCGTCTACGCCCGTTCGGCGGCGGCGGACATTCTGGAACAGTTACCGCAGGTTTCGATTCCGATCGCCCTGCCCGTCTGGGATGCGAGCCAGGTCACCGATTCCGACGAAGACGTGATCATTGCGCACAACTGGGATGAATTGCGGCGATTCATGTGGGACTACGTGGGTATCGTGCGCACCAACAAGCGCTTGCAACGCGCGCAGCACCGCGTGCGGCTGTTGCTGGACGAAATCGACGAGTTCTACAGCAACTATAAAGTCAGTCGGGACTTGATCGAGTTGCGCAACCTGGCCCAAGTGGCGGAACTGATGATCCAGTCCGCCATGGAGCGCAAGGAAAGTCGTGGCCTGCATTACACCCTCGACTATCCGGACATGCTGCCGGTCGCGCTGGACACTATTCTGGTGCCGCCCACCTACGCCGACTGAATGTGAGCCTCACGCGCAGGCGTCGGTGCACATCCGCCGCCTGCGAATCCCGGGGAACGCAGATCGATCTGACCCGTCGCTCTCCTGACAGTCGAAAACGCAGCACCACGACCAACGGCAACGCCAGGCTGTCCGGCCGCAGCTGCACGGGTTGCCAACCTGAGGCCTGATTCCACAACTGCCAGCCATCGGCATCGCGACGCAAGCCGCGGTATGCCCGTGGATGCGTCAGCAAAATCTGTCGCGGCAGCAGCCAAACGCCGTGAACCACGCACAGCGTAATGCCGAGCAAAAGCGCCCAGACTGGAATCGAGAGAAGAAACAACGAACCCAGCGCGAACAGCTGGGCCACAAGATACGCCGCCAGCAACTGCCGCGAGGCATGCCAGCGGCATTCGAACGCATTACTTGGGCTGGACACGATCCAGGATCATGCGGACCATGCGCTGAAGCTCCGGATCTTCCGATTCGGCGCGTTCCATGAACCAGCCGAACATGTCCTGATCTTCGCATTCGAGCAACTTGCGGTAGCAATCGCGGTCGACGTCGTTGAGGTGCGGGTAGACCTCTTTCACGAACGGCACCAGCAATACGTCAAGCTCGAGCATGCCGCGGCGGCTGTGCCAGTAGAGGCGATTCAGTTCAACATCTTCGACCATGGAGCGCTCCTCAAATAGGCGGCAAGTATACAGCCCCGAGCCCGGTCGAACACTCGGCTTTGGTCGGGCGCCATCGATCCTTTGTGAACTACCCATTTCGAGAGCGCCCCCTTATGATGTCCCCCAGACTCTTTACCCTGCGATGACCCATGGCCGATTCTGCTTTTTTCTGCACCCTGTCCCATGAAGGCGTTCTTGCAGTCCGCGGCGCGGACGCCAGCAAATTCCTGCAAGGCCAATTGACCTGCAACCTCAATTACCTGACCGACACCCAGGCCAGCCTCGGCGCCCGCTGCACGCAGAAAGGCCGGATGCAGTCGAGTTTCCGCATCGTGCTGGAAGGCGACGGCGTTCTGCTGGCGATGGCCACCGAACTGCTCGAACCGCAGTTGGCGGACCTGAAAAAGTATGCCGTGTTCTCCAAGTCCAAGCTGACCGATGAAAGCGCCGCTTGGGTCCGCTTCGGCCTCGATCATGGCGATGTCGCACTGAGTAGCCTGGGACTTGAGTTGCCGGCAGACACCGACAGCGTCGCGCGCCATGAAGGTCTGATTGCCATTCGCGTCTCGCCGGATCGCGCCGAACTGTGGGTCGCTGCCGATCAGGCCAATGCCACCAAGGGCAAGCTGTCCGTTCTGCTGGCCGAAGGCACTCTGAATCAATGGCTGCTGGGCCAGATCCGCGCGGGGATCGGCCAGGTCATGCCGAGCACCCGCGAGTTGTTCATCCCGCAGATGCTCAATCTGCAAGCCGTCGGCGGCGTAAGTTTCAAAAAGGGTTGCTACACCGGCCAGGAAATCGTCGCGCGCATGCAGTACCTGGGCAAACTCAAGCGCCGCTTGTATCGCCTGAAACTGGATGCCAGCGAATTGCCTGAACCCGGCACGCCACTGTTCTCCCCGTCCCACGGCAGTTCGATCGGCGAAGTGGTGCTGGCCGCCAACGCCGGGCAAAACATTGAACTCCTGGCCGTACTGCAAGCCGAAGCAGCAGAAGGTGGCGACATTCATCTGGGAGCTCTCGAAGGGCCGGCCCTGCACTTGCTAGACCTGCCTTATCAACTGGATCGCGATCGCGAAATCCAGCGTTAACCGCAGCACTTGTTGCAACACCCTAGAGAAAAGAAATGAGCGAGCTGGCGGATAAGGTCCAACAGGATTTGGTTGAGGCCATCGATAACGATGACCTGGTTCTGCCAACGTTACCGGAAGTGGCCCTGCAGATTCGCAAGGCCGCTGAAGATCCGGAAGTCAGTGTCAGCACCCTGAGCAAAGTGATCGGTCGTGATACGGCGTTGTCGGCGCGCCTGATCAAAGTGGTCAATAGCCCGCTGCTGCGCGCGACTCAGGAAGTGACTGACCTGCACACGGCGATCACGCGGCTGGGCGTCAACTACAGCAGTAACCTGGCGATCGGTCTGGTGATGGAACAGATTTTCCATGCCCGCTCTGAGGTGGTGGCACAGAAAATGCGCGAGGTCTGGCGTAAAAGCCTGGAAATCGCTGGCGTCAGCTATGCGCTGTGCCGCAGTTACACGCAACTCAAGCCTGATCAGGCCGCCCTCGGCGGACTGGTTCATCAGATTGGCGTGCTGCCGATTCTGACCTATGCCGAAGACCACTACGAACTGCTGTCCGACCCGGTCAGCCTCAACCATGTCATCGACCGCATTCATCCCTTGATCGGTGACAAGCTGCTCAGGGTCTGGGAATTCCCGGAAATGCTGGTGCAGTTGCCGGGGCTGTACCTGGATTTCGAACGCCAGTCGGAGCGGGTCGATTATGTCGATCTGGTTCAGGTGGCCAGCCTGTATTGTCACAAGGACACCGACCATCCGCTCGCCCGCTTTGATGTGTTTAACGTACCGGCCTTCAAGAAATTGGGGATCGATCCGGAGAACGAGGCGATGTGCCGCGATCTGGAAGAATCACGATCGATGTTTTATTGATCATGAACACAAGCGACTGTGGCGAGGGAGCTTGCTCCCGCTCGGCTGCGAAGCAGTCGTAAACGCAAACAACGCGGTTTACCGAAAATACTGTGGTGCATGGTTCTGGGGCTGCTTCGCAGCCCAACGGGAGCAAGCTCCCTCGCCACAGCAAGCCCCCTCGCCGCAGGTAAAATATTCACTCCCCCGCAATAAAACTCACCCGCACCTTCAACCCCGCCGACTCACCATCGTGCAGGCTGATCTGCGCCAGGTGCGCGCGACAGATCTCACCGACAATCGCCAACCCCAACCCCGAGCCAGCGACCTGCTGATTACGCCGGTAAAAGCGCTCGAACACCCGATCCCGCTCATCGATGGGAATCCCCGGTCCGTCGTCCTCGACCTCCAGCACCGCCGGCGCCGTGACTCGCAAAATCACATTGCCGCCCGGCGGCGTGTGAGCGAGGGCGTTGTCCACCAGATTGCTCAGCAATTCGTTCAACAGCGTCGGCTCGCCGCGCAGCCACACCGGCTCGTCCGCTTCCAGCGCCAAGGCTACGCCGCGCGCATGGGCCAACGGCGCCATGGCCATGCCCAGTTCGCGCGCCAACTGACTCAGGTCCAACAACTGCGCGCCGCCCTCGGCAATCGCCCGAGCCCCGTTTTCTACTCGCGCCAGCGAAAGCAATTGATTGGCCAGGTGAGTCAGACGGTCGGTGCCTTGGGCAGCGGTTTCCAGGGTGCTGCGCCAGGTTTGCGGTTCGTTTGAACGCAGGCCCAGTTCCAGTCGCGCCTTGAGCGCCGCCAACGGCGTACGCAGTTCATGGGCGGCATCGGCGATGAACTGCGCCTGTCGCTCGAACTGCCCACGCAGACGCTCGGTAAAGTGATTGAGCGCGCGCACCAGCGGCCACAATTCATGCTGCACTTCCACCAGTGGTAATGGCCGCAAATCATCCGACTGACGCTCCTCCACCGCCGTGCGCAAGCGCTCCAGCGGACGCAACGCCGCGCTGACCGCAAACCACACCATCAACAACGCACCGACCGCCAGCATGCCCAAACGCAGCAACGTGTCCGCTGCCAGACTGCGGGCCATCGCGACCCGCGCTTCGTCGGTCTCCGCCACGCGGATTTCCGCCATGCCGTTCATGGTCGGTTCGCTCACGGGTTTGAGCAGGCTCACCACGCGTACGTTCTGCCCACGGTATTGAGCGTTATAGAAGCTCGCCAGTGCCGGATAGTCATCGGTACGCGGCGTTCCCGGGGGCGGTGGCGGGAGGTGTTCGTAACCGGAAATCAGCTTCTGATTGATGTCGTTGACCAGGTAGAAAATCCGCCCGGCGCTGTCGTATGCAAACGTATCGAGGGCCACGTAAGGCACATCGGCACTGAGACTGCCATCGCGCTGGGATACGCCGGCGGCGATGGTCCTCGCCGACGCCAGCAGAGTCCGGTCATACGCCGTGTCAGCGGCTTCGCGACCATTCCAGTACGCGCTCAAACCACTGGCCAGCATTAACACCACCAGCAACAGCGCGAGGTGCCACAACAACCGCCAGCGCAGGCTGCTGGGCTTATGCATCGCGGCTTTCCAGCAAATAGCCGAGGCCACGGAAGGTCACGATGGCGACCGGTTGACCGTCGAGTTTCTTGCGCAGGCGGTGGACGTAGATTTCGATGGCATCCGGGCTGGCTTCCTCATCCAGGCCAAACACCTGAGAGGCCAGTTGCTCTTTGCTCATCACCCGACCGGGCCGGGCGATCAACGCTTCGAGGACTGCCTGTTCGCGGGAGGTCAGGGTCAGCAATTCTTCACCGAGGGTGAAGCGACGAGTGTCCAGGTCATAGGCCAGCACGCCGCAGCGCTGCTGACGCTCACCGCCCAGCACACTGCGCCGCAACAAGGCTTTGACCCGGGCTTCGAGTTCGGTCAGTTCGAACGGCTTGGCCAAGTAATCGTCGGCGCCGAGGTTGAGCCCGTGAACCCGGTCCTTGACGTCGCTGCGGGCGGTCAGCATCAGCACCGGCAGGTTCTTGCCCCGGGCTCGCAGGCGCGCCAGCACTTCGAATCCATCCATGCGCGGCAGGCCGACATCAAGGATCGCCACCGCGTACTCCTCGCTGCTCAAGGCCAGGTCGGCCGCCACGCCGTCGTGCAGCACATCCACGGTCAGCCCGGTGCTCTTGAGCGCCTGGGCGACGCTTTCGGCGAGCTGCAGATGGTCTTCGACGAGCAGAACACGCATGGATCTTTACCTCATTCAGGGATGGTCGACGCCATTCTTTGGCGCGGAGTTTACAGCCGCATCCGCTGCTGTGAAGCCTGAAAACTGTGAAAGCCAATTGAAAGGTTAATGAAAGGTTGGCCCGTTAGAGTCGGCCCACGGATGGTTTCGACTGCGGACCAGCCGATCGTGCTTTGAAATGTAGCTCCCGAAAAACGCCTTGATGCGTTTTCGCCAATAAGAACAATAACGAGGTACTGCACCATGCTGGCCAGACAGCTTCAGGTATACCCGCCCCGCCCGTTTTTTCAATCCCCATCGTTCACGCTTGTCAGCGCCGATACCGGCTGCACGGCGCGAAACCGCCGCACCTGAAACATCCCCAAAAACAAAAACTCCCGTGGAGACAACAATGAATCGATCACTGCGCCGTTTCGCCCTCGCCGCCAGCTGCATGCTGTTCGCCGGCCAACTGATGGCCGAGCCAAAACGCCCTGAATGCATCGCCCCGGCCTCACCGGGTGGCGGTTTCGACCTGACCTGCAAACTGGCGCAAAGCGCGCTGGTGAACGAAAAACTGCTGACCAAACCGATGCGCGTGACCTACATGCCCGGCGGTGTCGGCGCGGTGGCGTACAACGCGGTGGTCGCTCAACGTCCGGCGGATGCCGGTACGCTGGTGGCGTGGTCCAGCGGTTCGCTGCTGAACCTGGCCCAAGGCAAGTTCGGTCGTTTCGATGAAACCAACGTTCGCTGGCTGGCCGCCGTCGGTACCAGCTATGGCGCCATCGCGGTGAAAAGCGATTCGCCCTACAAGTCCCTGGACGATCTGGTGCAGGCACTGAAGAAAGATCCGAGCAAAGTGGTGATTGGTTCCGGCGGCACCGTCGGCAGCCAGGACTGGATGCAGACCGCGTTGATCGCCAAGGCCGCCGGGATCAACCCGCGCGACCTGCGTTACGTCGCCCTCGAAGGCGGCGGTGAAATCGCCACCGCCCTGCTTGGCGGCCACATCCAGGTCGGCAGCACCGACATCTCCGACTCCATGCCTCACATCCAGAGCGGCGACATGCGCCTGCTGGCCGTGTTCTCCGAGAAGCGTCTGGACGAGCCGGAAATGAAAGACATTCCAACCGCCAAAGAGCAAGGCTACGACATCGTCTGGCCAGTGGTTCGCGGTTTCTACCTCGGGCCAAAAGTCAGTGACGAAGACTACGCCTGGTGGAAAGAGGCCTTCGACAAACTGCTGGCGTCCGAAGACTTCGCCAAGCTGCGCGATCAGCGCGAGCTCTTCCCGTTCGCCATGACCGGCCCGGAGCTGGACACCTACGTGAAGAAGCAGGTTGCCGACTACAAAGTGCTGGCCAAAGAGTTCGGCCTGATCCAGTGATCGCCTCTGTCTAGCGGCTGCGGCCCCCCGATTGGCGGGGCCGTGGCACAGGAGTTTCCCATGCTCTTACAACGCATTTTTGCTTCGGTGCTGTTGCTGGCCTGTGTCGGCCTGGCACTGATGGCCTGGCCGTACCAGGCGGCTTTTTCCTACGAACCGGTCGGCCCTCGCGCGTTTCCGCTACTGATGCTCGGTTTGATGGGGCTCGGCTTGCTGTACATGGCGTTTCGGCCGACGCCGATCATCCACAGCGACGACGACCCGAAACTGGACCGTGAAACGCTGATCAAGATCGGCATCTGTGTGGTGTTGTTGCTGGTGTTCGCCGGCACCTTCGAACCCCTTGGTTTCATCGTCGCCAGCATTCTGATCGGCGTCCCCATGGCTCGCCTGTATGGCGGCCGCTGGCTACCGAGCGCGGTGATCATCAGCCTGATGGCCATCGGTCTTTACCTGCTGTTCGACAAGTTGATGGACGTGCCACTGCCCTTGGGCGTACTCGACGTTCTGGAGAACTGATATGGATACTCTTGGCTATTTGGGTCAGGGCTTCGGCGTTGCGCTGACCCCGTATAACCTGGTGACCGCGCTCTGCGGCACCCTGATCGGTACCGTTGTCGGCCTGCTGCCCGGCCTGGGCCCGATCAATGGCGTGGCGTTGTTGATCCCGATCGCGTTCGCCCTGGGCCTGCCACCGGAGTCGGCCCTGATCCTGTTGGCGGCGGTATATCTGGGCTGCGAATACGGCGGGCGGATCAGCTCGATCCTGCTGAACATCCCGGGCGAAGCCTCCACTGTCATGACGACTCTCGACGGCTACCCGATGGCCCGCAAAGGCCTGGCCGGTGTGGCGCTGTCGTTATCGGCGTGGAGTTCGTTCATCGGTGCGTTCATCGCCACCTGCGGCATGGTGCTGTTCGCGCCATTGCTGGCGAAATGGGCGATTGCCTTCGGTCCGGCAGAATATTTCGTGTTGATGGTGTTCGCGATTGTCTGCCTTGGCGGCATGGCCGGCGATCGTCCGGTGAAGACGTTCATTGCCGCGCTGATCGGTCTTTTTCTGTCGACCGTTGGCATCGACGCCAACAGCGGTGTGTACCGTTTTACCGGAGATAATATCCATTTGACTGACGGCATTCAGTTCGTCGTTCTGGTGTTGGGCCTGTTCTCGATCAGTGAAATTCTCTTGCTGCTGGAAAAAACCCATCGTGGCCAGGAAGCGGTGAAAGCCACCGGCCGGATGATGTTCAACTTCAAGGAAGCGTCGGCGGTGTTCGTGGTGAACATCCGTTGCGGCTTGTTGGGCTTCATCATGGGCGTGTTGCCGGGCGCCGGCGCCACCCTCGCCAGCGCCGTGGCCTACATGACCGAAAAACGCATCGCCGGCGACAAAGGCACGTTCGGCCAAGGTGACATGCGCGGCCTCGCTGCACCGGAAACCGCCATCGGCGGTGCGGCCTGCGGCGCGCTGGTGCCCATGCTGACCCTCGGCGTTCCAGGTTCGGGGACCACAGCGGTGATGATCGGCGCGCTGTCGCTGTACAACATCACCCCCGGCCCGCTGTTGTTCCAGCAACAACCGGACATCGTCTGGGGCCTGATCGCCTCGCTGTTCGTCGCCAACGTCATGCTGGTGATCCTCAACATCCCGATGATCCGCATCTTCACCCGCATCCTCGCCGTGCCGAACTGGGCGCTGGTGCCGGTGATCGCGATCATTACCGGGATCGGCGTCTACGCGGTGCACGCCACCACCTTCGACCTGTTCCTGATGATCGGCATTGGCATCTTCGGTTACATCCTGCGCAAGCTAGACTTCCCGTTGTCGCCCGTGCTGCTGGGCTTCATCCTCGGTGGCTTGATGGAGCAGAACCTGCGTCGTGCGCTGTCGATCTCCAACGGTGCGCTGGAAATCCTCTGGTCGAGCCCGATCACCTTCGGTTGCTGGGTGCTGACAGCCATCATGTTGCTGATGCCGCTGCTGCGGATTTGGCGCAAACGTTCGGTTGCGCGGCGCGTTATCGCAGATGTCTGATCGGACACCCTTCAACGCCTGGTGGGGTACGCCGCTGGTCGGTGCGCTGGGCGGTTACCTCGCCAGTCTTGTCGGCTGGCCGCTGCCATGGATGGTCGGCTCGTTGCTGGCGATTACCCTGGTGCGCTGCCTGACACCCTGGCAATTGGCGGAAATCCCTGGAGGCCGCAAGTGCGGCCAGTGGGTGGTCGGCATCGGTATCGGCCTGCACTTCACCCCGGTGGTGATGGAGCAGGTGTTGAGTCACTTCGGCTTGATCTTCTTCGGTGCGTTGATCACCAGCCTGTCCGCCGTGGTCGGGGTCTGGTTGATGCGGCGCACCGGGGAGGATCGCGCCACCGCGTTCTTTTCCAGCATGCCCGGCGGCTCCGGGGAGATGGTCAACCTCGGCGCACGTAATGGCGCGGTGCTCAGTCGCGTGGCGGCGGGGCAAAGTTTGCGGGTGCTGGTGGTGGTGCTGTGCGTGCCAGCAGCCTTCAAGTACTTGTTGGGTTACGGCGCACCAGTCTTGCACCCAAGTACCGTGAATGGGTGGTGGCTGGCCCTTCTATTCCCGGCAGGTGCGCTGGCGGCCTGGCTCTGGGAACGTCTTCGTCAACCCAATCCGTGGCTGTTCGGGCCGTTGCTGGTGAGTGCGGCGGTGAGCATTGGTTGGGATTTGCACATCGGCTTGCCCAATGGTGGCAGCCAGATCGGCCAATGGCTGATCGGCAGCGGCTTGGGCTGTCACTTCAATCGGCAGTTTTTCCGTCGGGCGCCTTCCTTTATGGGACGGACCTTGATCGGCACGGTGCTGACCATGTTGATCGCTACGGCGGCGGCACTGGGATTGAGTGCGCTGACGCATCTGGATTTGCGTTCGCTGACGTTGGGCATGATGCCCGGCGGCATTGCGGAGATGAGCCTGACGGCGGAGACCCTGCAATTGTCGGTACCGCTGGTGACGGCAATGCAGGTGATGCGGTTGTTGTTCGTGTTGTTTCTGGCGGAGCCGTTGTTCAGGTATTGGAATCGCGAGCCGGAACAACCCTGACATACCCCCTGTGGTGAGGGAGCATGCTCCCGCTCGGCTGCGTAGCAGTCGTAAAACCCGAGCATGCGGTGTGCAAGAAGAAATCAGGCTGCTTGCTTTGGGGCTTTTTCGCAGCCCAGCGGGAGCAAGCTCCCTCGCCACAATTTTTCACCACTTTCACTTCAAACCGGCGGCAACCGCCACTCGATCGGCGTCTCGCCATTCTGCTCAAGAAACTTGTTGGTCCGGCTGAAATGCCCGCATCCCAGAAATCCGCGATAGGCGGACAACGGTGACGGATGCACCGACGTCAGCACCAGGTGCTTGGTCGCATCGATCAGTTTCTGTTTGCTCTGTGCATGGGCGCCCCACAGCATGAACACCAGATGCGGTTGCTGCTGGCTGACCACTTCAATGATCCGATCCGTGAAAAACTGCCAACCCTTGTCCTTGTGCGCATTGGCATTGGCCCGCTCCACCGTCATCGTGGTGTTGAGCATCAACACGCCCTGATCCGCCCAACTCTGCAGGTAGCCATGATTGGGAATGTCGATGTTCAGGTCGCGCTTCAACTCTTTATAGATGTTCACTAGCGACGGCGGCGCCGGTACACCCGGTTGCACTGAGAAGCACAACCCATGAGCCTGTCCCGGGCCGTGATACGGGTCCTGGCCGAGTATGACGACCTTGACCTTGTCCAGCGGCGTGGAGTTAAGTGCGTTGAAAATCATCGGTCCAGGAGGATAGATCTCCTTGCCCGCCGCGCGCTCCTGTTGCAGGAAATTACGCAACTCTGCCATGTAGGGCTGGTCGAATTCGGCACGTAGCGCCTCCTTCCAGCCCGGTTCGAGTTTGATACGGTCGTCAGCAGTCATGGTTACATCCGGCAAAAACAATGGGGCGAACCCTAGGAAAGCCCATCGCGCTTGTCAATTGATCTGACGCAGATCCGGCACTTTCCTGTACAGCGATCATACTGAACGCTCAAATTCCCTATCGAGGTCACGATGAATCTGCACTTCGAAGAACTCACCGGCATCGACGGCGCGCGCATCGGCATCGCCAGCCTGGATGCCGAAAAGTCGCTCAACGCGCTTTCCCTGCCCATGATCAACGCCCTGCGCGATCAGATGGACGCCTGGGCCAAGGATCCGCAAATCGTCTGTGTTTTGTTGCGCGGCAATGGCGCCAAGGCCTTTTGCGCCGGCGGCGAAGTGCGCAGCCTGGTGGAGGCCTGTCGCGCTCACCCGGGGGAAGTGCCACCCTTGGCCGCGCACTTCTTTGCGGCGGAATATCGCCTGGACTTCAATCTGCACACCTTCCCCAAACCGCTGATCTGCTGGGGCCATGGTTATGTGCTCGGTGGTGGCATGGGGCTGCTGCAAGGCGCGAGCATCCGAATTGTCACGCCGAGCAGCCGTCTGGCGATGCCGGAGATCAGTATCGGTCTTTATCCCGATGTCGGCGCCAGTTGGTTTCTCTCACGGCTGCCCGGCAAGCTTGGGTTGTTTCTTGGACTGACCGGCGCGCACATGAACGGTCGCGATGCGATCGACCTGGACCTGGCCGACCGTTTTCTGCTCGATGAACAGCAAGAAGAGCTGATCGAAGGCTTGCTGCAATTGAACTGGCAGGAACAGACGCCGATGCAGCTCAACAGTCTGCTCAAGGCCTTGCAGCAGGAAGCCGTCGCGCAAATGCCCGAAGCGCAGTGGCTGCCGCGACGCCAGCAAATCGATGAACTGCTGGACGTTGCCGATGTGCGCTGCGCCTGGAAAGCCATCAGCCATCTGCGTGACCATACGGATCTGCTGTTCAGCCGAGCGGCGAAAACCCTGACCGAAGGCTCGCCCCTGACTGCGCATCTGGTGTGGGAACAGATCGTCCGCGCCCGGCACATGTCGCTGGCAGAGGTCTTTCAGATGGAATACACGATAAGCCTCAACTGCTGCCGTCATCCTGAGTTCAGCGAGGGGGTGCGGGCGCGGTTGATCGACAAGGATCAGAAACCTCATTGGCACTGGCAGGACGTCAACACAGTGCCGGATGCGGTGGTGGAAGCGCACTTCCACAAGGTCTGGGAAGGCCGGCATCCGCTGGCGGATCTGTCGGAGTACTGAAATCAGGGCATAAAAAAAGCGGCGCTTCATGCGCCGTTTTTTTGTAGAGGATTACCGACGGCCGCCTCGGCCATCGTGATCGCCCCGACCGTTATGGTCGCCTCTCCCGCCGTGGTTGTTGCGTCCGCCATGACCACGGTTATCGTTACTCCAACCGCCGCGGTTCCGACCGTCCCAACCATGGGACCGGTAGTCGCCCCGTTGCGACTGGTAATAACGCGGTGCCGGTTGATAAACCCGCGGCTGGTGGTAATAGCGCGGTGTAGGCTGGTAATACCGCGCAGGTGGCGCGTAGTACCGGCGTGGCGGCGTGTAATAACCCCCGCCGCCTGAATAATAAGGGCCGCCACCGGAATAATAGGCGGGCGCTGGCGAGGTATAGACCTCGGAACTGTAGTAGCTGCCTCCTCCATCGGAATAGGGCACGCACGCACCAAGAGACAATCCCACTACTGCAATCAGAAGAATTCGGCGGAGCTGTTTTCGACAGAGCATGGCGGCCTCCTGGACCGCGAGTGAGCCACACCAGCGACGCTGGCAGGCGACAGTCAATTATTCGGTGACTGTCGAGAGATCAGACATCGATTTCGAAATCTGGTGCGTTCTTGAAACAGATTGAAACATGTCGCCGATGAAAGGTTTTTCATCTATTCACCCGCCGATTAATGGTGGCCATGACGATATCCACCCCCGTGATGACGTGATCCGTGCCCGCCCCAATAGAAGTAGCGATAGCCGCCGTAAAAGCGTGGGCCGTAGTAATAGCGGGGACCGTAATAGTAGGAATAAGGGGAATAGCCGGGGTAGTAATAGGGCGCGGAATATACATCGTAGCCTCCGGCGTAGTAATAGCAGCCGGACAAGCCCAGACCGAGAACGACACCGAACAACAGTCGACGAAACATGGCGGCCTCCTGAAAGACCACAACCGGACAGGCCGGCTGACACCACGTTTGACTGGCATTCCCATGCCGAGTGCCGAGCACCGCAGACCTTCAGATCAGCGGCCAGCCCGATCCATTGCGGTGCACCCGCGCACCATCACAAGGCAGCCCGATCTCCCTGCCCCAACGGACTACTCGCGTAACCCCCCACGCTAGAGCCCTCAAGCCAACTTGGCACGGCTCTCGCTTTAGCAAACCCGTGCAGGAGTCATCACAGGTTCGCGGCACCACAATTTGCAATGGCTGACTAGGGTTCCGGCTCGCTAAGGCGAGTGGCTGGTCCGAGAGTTGGCGACCTCCAGTTGAGGTTACACGGCGGGACAAAAGCCCGGGAGACAAGCCACCGTTCGCGGTGCCGCGTTGACTCCTGCCCGCCCTTGATCAACTGGAGAACCACCCATGCTCAAGCTTCGTTTACCCGCCCTCCTCGCCGCTGCTTTCGCGGCCCTCGTGAGCGTCTCGTCCCAGGCTGCACAAAAAGACCACTTCAGCGTTTGCTGGACCATCTACGCCGGTTGGATGCCGTGGGAATACGCCGGCAGCCAAGGCATCGTCGACAAATGGGCGAAGAAATACGGCATCAAGATCGATGTCGTGCAGCTCAACGATTACGTCGAATCCATCAACCAGTACACGGCCGGCCAGTTCGACGGTTGCACCATGACCAACATGGACGCGCTGACCATCCCGGCGGCCGGCGGCGTCGACAGCACCGCGCTGATCGTCAGCGACTTCTCCAACGGCAACGACGGCGTCGTGCTCAAGGGCGACGGCAAGAAAGTCACCGACCTCAAGGGCATGGACGTCAATCTGGTCGAGCTGTCCGTCTCGCACTACCTGCTGGCGCGGGCGCTGGATTCAGTCGATCTCACCGAGAAAGACCTCAAAGTGGTGAACACCTCTGACGCCGATATCTCGGCCGCCTTTAACACCGATCAGGTCAACGCCGTCACCACCTGGAACCCGATGCTTTCGGACATCAAGGCCAAGCCCGGGGTGACCGAAGTCTTCAACTCCAGCCAGATCCCCGGCGAAATCATGGACATGATGGTGGTCAACAGCGCCACCCTCAAAGACAACCCGGCCCTGGGCAAAGCGCTGACCGGCGCCTGGTTCGAAGTGGTCGCGTTGATGAACGCGAAAAACGCCGCCAGCAAAACTGCGCTGGAACACATGGCCAAAGCTTCGGGCACCGACCTGGCCGGTTTCCAGTCGCAACTCGACACCACCAAATTGTTCGCCACACCCAAGGAAGCCCTGGACTTCTCCACCAGCAAGCAGCTGCCGGAAACCATGCGCAAAGTCGCCGAGTTTTCGTTCCAGCACGGCTTGCTCGGTGAAGGCGCCAAGGACACCAGCGCGGTGGGCATGGCCTTCGCCAATGGCGTGACCAGCGGCGACAAGACCAACCTCAAGCTGCGCTTCGACCCGACCTACGTGCAGATGGCCGCTGACGCCAAGCTGTAAACCGGAGGACTGGCCATGCGCCTGATCAATCGCCACCCGGATCGTCCGAGTCGCCTGCTGTTGGTGATCCTGCCGTTCGCCCTGGTGCTGTTCGCCTACTTCATGGGCTCGGCCGAGCGGCTGACGGACAACCCCAATGACAAGCTATTGCCGAGCGCCGTGCAGATGACCGACGCGGTGAAACGCCTGGCCTTCACCGCCGACACCCGCACCGGTGAATACCTGTTGTGGCAAGACACCGCGTCCAGCCTGCGCCGCCTGGTCATCGGCCTCGGCATCAGTGCGCTGGCCGGGCTGTGCCTGGGCATCGCCGCCGGAACGTTGCCACTGTTCGGCGCGCCGTTGTCGCCGTTGCTGACGGTGTTGTCGATGGTGCCGCCACTGGCAATCCTGCCGATTCTGTTCATCGTCTTCGGGCTGGGGGAATTGTCGAAAGTGATGCTGATCGTGATCGGCATCACCCCGTGCCTCGCTCGTGATCTGGAACAGCGTGCCCGGGAAATTCCGGTCGAGTTGCTGATCAAGGCCCAGACCCTCGGCGCGTCAACCTGGACGCTGATGTTGCGCGTGGTGCTGCCGCAATTGTTGCCACGGCTGCTGATCTCGCTGCGGTTGATGCTGGGTTCGGCGTGGTTGTTCCTGATCGCTGCCGAAGCCATCGCCTCCACCGACGGCCTCGGCTACCGGATTTTTCTGGTGCGCCGTTACCTGGCGATGGACGTGATTCTGCCGTACGTGGTGTGGATCACCCTCCTCGCCTGGCTGATGGATTGGGGCCTGAAGCGCCTGACTCAGCGTGCGTTCCCCTGGTATGAAGGAGCCCGCGCATGAGCTTCATCACGGTAAAAAACGTCTGGCAGCAATACGCCGATCAAGTGGTACTGGAAGGGTTGAACCTGAACGTCAACGAGGGAGAATTCTGCACCCTGGTCGGCGCCTCGGGTTGTGGCAAATCGACCTTCCTGCGGCTGCTGCTCGGTCAGGAACGCGCCAGTCGCGGCGAAATTCTGCTGGATGGCCAAGCCTTGGCCGGTGAGCCTGATTCGAGCCGTGGCGTGGTGTTCCAGCGTTACTCGGTGTTCCCGCACCTGACCGTGCTGGACAACGTCGCCCTAGGCCTCGAACTGCCGCGTTCGCCGCTGCTCGGGCGCTTGTTCGGCAGCGCTAAAAAAGACGCCCGCGAACAAGCCTCGGTGTTATTGCACAAAGTCGGCCTCGGCCACTCGCTGGACAAGTACCCGGCGCAGCTCTCCGGCGGCATGCAACAACGGCTGGCCATCGCCCAGGCGCTGATCATGAAACCCCGGGTGTTGCTGCTCGATGAACCGTTCGGCGCGCTCGATCCGGGCATCCGCAAAGACATGCACGCCTTGCTGCTGGAGCTGTGGCGCGAGACGCAACTGACGGTGTTCATGGTCACCCATGACCTGTCCGAAGGTTTCAGCCTCGGCACCCGTTTGCTGGTGTTCGACAAGGTCCGCGTCGACCCGCACGCCCCCGGCGCCTATGGCGCGCGCATCACCTACGACATCCCTTTGAACAGCGACCGCCGCGTCAATCGCGCCGCCGTCGACGCCTTGCCGGCTGAACTGGCGGGCACGCTTCGTATCGCTTAGAGGAATTTTGAAATGACTGATTCGACTCAACTGTTCCCGCCCTTCGCCGAAGAAATGCTCCCCGGCGGCGGCCATCGTTCGTTCGTCTTGAAACGCGGCCAATTGCTGCGTCTGACCGACCTGCGCGGCGGCGCCAACGTCAGCCTGACTTTGCTCAATGCCAATGAAAAAACCGAGCGCCTGAACCTCCCCGACAGCCTCAAATGCCAACACACCGCCAAGCTCACCACTGGCCACTGCCTGTACTCGGACATGGGCCGCGTGCTGGCGGCAATCACCGCCGACACCTGCGGTTGGAGCGACAGCCTCGGCGGCGTGCTCTGCGCTGAAGAAGTCGCGGAAAAATACGGCGCGGGCCGCTATCAGGAACTGCGCAACGGCTTCTTCCGCAACGGCACCGACAACCTGTTGGTGGAGCTGGGCAAGTGGGGTTTGGGCCTGTCCGATTTGCTGATGACGCTCAACCTGTTCAGCCGCGTGAACGTCGATGAGGCCGGGCGTTTCCATTTCGTCGAAGGTAACTCCAAGGCTGGCGACTACATCGAGTTGTACGCGCCGATGGACACGCTGGTGGTCCTCACTGCGTTGCAACACCCGATGGACCCATCACCTGAATACGCCCCCAAGCCCTTGAAGTTGAGCTGGATGAACGCCGACGCCAGCGTCGCCGAACACTGCCGCACCTCGCGCCCGGAAAACGAGCGCGGCTTCATCAACACCGACCGCCTGTTCGCCTGAGGATCGCTGCCATGTCACTTGCAATCGCTACCGCACACCCATCGCCTGAAACCGCGGTCTACCGCGCCACCATTCCCGCCGGCGAGCCGTGGCTGATGGAGGTCAAGGCTGGCCAGACGTTGCGCATCCTCGACCTGGAAGGCAATCAGGCCGTCGATACCTTGTTCTACAGCGTCGCCAATCCCAAGGAGCGTTACGACGTACAGCGTACGTTGCGCCGGCAGAACAGCGTCTACCTGAGCACCGGCAGCGTGCTGTATTCCAACCTCGGCAAACCGATGCTGACCATCGTCGCCGACACTTGCGGGCGTCACGACACCCTCGGCGGCGCCTGCGCGCAAGAGAGCAACACCGTGCGTTACGCGTTGGAGAAACGCTACATGCACAGCTGCCGCGACAACTACCTGCGGGCGTGCGTCCACGACGGGCGACTGGGCAAGGGTGACATCGGGCCGAACATCAACTTCTTCATGAACGTGCCGGTCACCGCCGATGGCGGGCTGACCTTTGAAGACGGCATTTCGGCACCTGGAAAGTACGTCGACCTGCGGGCGGAGATGGACGTGATCGTGCTGATCTCCAACTGCCCGCAACTGAACAACCCGTGCAATGCCTACAACCCGACCCCTGCGGAGCTTCTGGTATGGAACTGAAATTAGCGCGGTTGCGGCGATGGTTGTTTGCCCTGTGCCAGGCCCGTTCCGGGCAGTGCCTCAAAAAGTAAAAACACCCCAATCCAAATGTGGGAGCGAGCCTGCTCGCGATAGCGGTGTGTCAGTCGACATCAATGTCGAATGTGCTGGCCCTATCGCGAGCAGGCTCGCTCCCACAGGGGTTCAGCGGTGTTTTCAAGTCTGGTGATTTTGCCGTCGGGGACGACCCCGGCGCTCATCGAAAAACTGCGGGACGGCCCGCATCCCCTCCGGGGTCTATGCCATGTTCGAAAAAGTCCTGATTGCCAACCGTGGCGCCATCGCCTGCCGCATCCTGCGCACTCTGCGTGAAGTGCAGGTCAAGGGCGTTGCCGTTTACTCCGAAGCGGATGCCGCGAGCCTGCACATCCTGCAAGCCGATGAAGCCCACAGCCTCGGTGAAGGCGCGGCCGCTGGCACCTACCTGGCGGTCGAGAAAATCCTCGCCATCGCCAAAGCCACCGGCGCCACGGCGATCCATCCCGGCTACGGCTTCCTTTCGGAAAACGCCGCGTTCGCCGAGGCCTGCGAAGCCGCCGACATCGCCTTCATCGGCCCCACGCCAGAGCAACTGCGCGTGTTCGGCCTCAAGCACACCGCGCGCGCCCTGGCCAAGCAACATGGCGTGCCGATGCTCGAAGGCACCGAACTGCTCGACAGCCTCGACGCGGCGCTGATTGCGGGCGATCAGGTCGGCTACCCGGTGATGCTCAAAAGTACCGCTGGCGGTGGCGGCATCGGCATGCGCGTATGCCGCAGTGCGGCGGAATTGAGCGAATCCTTCGAAGCGGTGAAACGCCTCGGCCAGAACAACTTCAGCGACGCCGGTGTGTTCATCGAGAAATACATCCAGCGCGCCCGCCACCTGGAAGTTCAGGTGTTCGGCGACGGCCGCGGCGAGGTGATTGCCCTCGGCGTGCGCGACTGCTCCGTACAGCGGCGCAATCAGAAAGTCCTCGAAGAAACACCCGCGCCGAACCTGCCCAACGGCATGGCCGAAGAGCTCTGCGCGGCGGCGATCAAACTGGCGAAAGCGGTGAAATACCGCAGCGCCGGCACTGTGGAATTTGTCTTCGACAGCGAAGACCAACGGTTCTACTTCCTGGAAGTGAACACCCGTTTGCAGGTGGAACACGGCGTCACCGAGCAAGTGTGGGGCGTCGACCTGGTGCGCTGGATGGTGGAACTGGCAGCCGGTGATTTGCCGCCATTGAGCGACTTGAGCCGAGGCTTGAAAGCCGACGGCCATGCGATTCAGGCACGGCTGTATGCCGAAGACCCGGGTCGTGATTTCCAGCCGAGCCCAGGCTTGCTGACCGCCGTGAACTTCCCTGCCGCCGATGGCAAACACCTGCGCATCGACAGCTGGGTCGAGGCCGGTTGCGAGATTCCGCCATACTTCGATCCGATGATCGCCAAGGTCATCTGCTGGGCGCCGACCCGTGAAGAGGCCGCTGCCGATCTGCATCAGGCGTTGGGCGACAGTCTGCTCTACGGCGTGGAAACCAATCGCGATTACCTGCGGCAAATTCTGCTCGATGCGCCGTTCGCCAGCGGTCAGCCGTGGACCCGTTGCCTGGAAGGTCTGGTGTATCAGGCCAACACCTTTGAAGTGCTCAGCGCCGGTACTCAGACCAGCGTTCAGGACTATCCCGGCCGTCTCGGTTACTGGGCGGTGGGCGTGCCGCCGTCGGGGCCGATGGACAGTCGCGCTTTGCGTCTGGCCAATCTTTTGCTGGGGAATGACGAAGGCGCGGCGGCGCTGGAAATCACCATGAGCGGACCGTTGCTGCGCTTCAATTGCGATGCGGTGGTCGCGGTCACCGGGGCGGTCATTCCACTGGCATTGAACGGTGAAACCGTCGCGATGAACACGGCGCTGCTGATTCCGGCCGGCGCCACATTATGCCTCGGCACGATTGCCGGGGCCGGTGCTCGCAGCTATCTGAGCCTGCGCGGCGGCTTGCAAGTGCCGGATTACCTGGGCAGCAAAAGCACGTTCACGCTGGGTCAGTTTGGTGGGCATGGCGGTCGTGCGTTGCGGGCGGGTGATGTGTTGCATGTGCCTGCATTGATCGACCGCAGCGTCGGTCAGCAACTGGACCGCGTCACCGAGTTGTCTGCTGTGCGGCAGATCCGGGTGATCTACGGGCCGCATGGCGCGCCGGAATACTTCACCGAGAATTACATCGGCACTTTCTTCGCGACCCAGTGGGAAGTGCACTTCAACTCCAGCCGTACCGGCGTGCGATTGATCGGGCCGAAGCCGGAATGGGTGCGGGCCGATGGGGGTGAGGCAGGGCTGCATCCGTCGAATATTCATGACAATCCATATGCCATTGGCGCGGTGGATTTCACCGGGGATATGCCAGTGATCCTGGGGCCGGATGGCCCAAGTCTGGGCGGGTTTGTCTGCCCGGTGACGGTGATTGAGGCGGATCTTTGGCAGCTTGGGCAGCTGAAGGCTGGGGACAAAGTCCAGTTCTCACCGGTCGACATCAAAACCGCCCGAAATCTCGCCTTGAAATGGAATACCCCTTGTGGGAGCTGGCCTGCCAGCGATGGGGACCGAGCAGACACCGCATCAGCTTCATCGCTGGCAGGCCAGCTCCCACAGGGTCTGGTGTCGCCTGTGGTGTTAGATTTGGGTCAGGGAGATACGCGGCTGGTTGCGAGGTTGTCGGGGGATACGCACCTTCTCCTTGAGATCGGCGCACCTGAACTTGACCTCGTCCTGCGCTTTCGCGCCCACGCCCTGATGCAAGCCCTGGAAAGCAAACACCTCCACGGTGTGATCGACCTCACTCCGGGCATCCGCTCGCTGCAAGTGCACTACCAACCCGAGCAACTTCCCTTGGCCGATCTGCTCGGCATCATCGCCGGCGAATGGGACGCCGTGTGCGCCGCCAAAGACCTGCAAGTGCCGTCGCGCATCGTGCATTTGCCGCTGTCCTGGGACGATCCGGCCTGTCAGTTGGCGATCGAAAAATACATGACCACTGTGCGCAAGGACGCACCGTGGTGCCCGAGCAATCTGGAGTTCATCCGCCGCATCAACGACCTGCCGAACCTCGACGAAGTGCAGCGCACGGTGTTCGACGCCAGTTATCTGGTAATGGGCCTCGGTGACGTTTACCTCGGCGCACCGGTCGCCACCCCGCTCGATCCGCGCCATCGCCTGGTCACCACCAAGTACAACCCGGCCCGCACCTGGACCGCGGAAAACTCGGTGGGCATCGGTGGCGCCTATATGTGCGTGTACGGCATGGAAGGTCCCGGCGGTTATCAGTTTGTCGGACGCACGTTGCAGATGTGGAACCGCTACCGCGAAGTCGCCGCGTTCGACGGCAAACCGTGGCTGCTGCGCTTTTTCGACCAGATCCGTTTCTACCCCGTGAGCGCCGATGAACTGTTGCGCATCCGCCGCGATTTCCCGCTCGGGCGTTTCGATCTGAACATCGAGCACAGTCAACTGAACCTCGCGGATTACCAGGCCTTTCTGACAAAAGAAGCCGAGACCATCGCCGCGTTTCGCGATCAGCAGCAAGGCGCGTTCAACGCTGAACGTGAGCGCTGGATCGCCAGCGGCCAGGCGCATTTCGACAGCGAAGAACCGGATCCGGAAGTGACCGAAGACGCACCGCTCGCCAGCGGTGAAATGAGTGTCGACAGCCACATCGCCGGCAACCTCTGGCAGGTGCAGGTCGAGACCGGCAGCCGCGTCGCCGCCGGTGACGTGCTGGTGATTCTGGAGTCGATGAAGATGGAAATTCCGCTGCTCGCACCCATGGCCGGCGTGGTGCGCGAGATTCGCGTGCAACCGGGTTCGGCGGTGCGTGCCGGACAGCGCGTCGTGGTGCTGGAACTCGACTGAACCCATTTGAAAAAGGATTAACCCGATGAACATCAATCTGCAACTCGACGCCCTGCGCAGCGCCTATCGCCTCGGCAACATCACGCCCCGTCAATTGCTGCTGGGCCTGCGTGACAAAGCCGCGGCGCTGAACCCGGACTATCACCTGTTCATCCACTTGCTCAGTGTTGAAGAACTGGAGCCGTACCTCGCCGCGCTCGACGGTCGCGACCTCGACAGCCTGCCGCTGTACGGCGTGCCGTTCGCGATCAAGGACAATATCGACCTGGCGGGCATTCCCACCACGGCGGCGTGTCCAGCGTTTGCTTATGTGCCGCAGCGGTCGGCGACCATCGTCGAGCAGTTGCTGGCGCTGGGCGCGATCCCTTTGGGCAAGACCAATCTTGATCAGTTCGCTACCGGGTTGAATGGCAGCCGCTCGCCGTATGGCGCGTGCCCGAACAGCGTATTGCCGGAGTATCCGTCGGGCGGGTCCAGTGCCGGATCTTCGCTGGCGGTGGCGCTGGGTGTGGCGAGTTTTTCGTTGGGTACGGATACGGCGGGATCGGGACGTGTACCCGCGGCGCTGAACAATCTGGTTGGGTTGAAAGCCACCAAAGGATTGATCTCCACGGCGGGTGTGGTGCCGGCCTGTCGCACATTGGATTGCGTGACAACGTTTACCGCGACGGCTCGGGAAGCCAGTCAATTGCTGGCGCTCACCGCACACCTCGATCCGCGAGATGAATACAGCCGCCGCAACCCGCTGTGGAATGATGGCTCGGCGTTCGGCACGCCGCGGCCGTTCCGTTTCGGTGTGCCGCGTGCGCAGGATCTGGAATTCTTCGGCTGCCCTGAAGGGCCTTTGTTGTTCGGTGATGCCATCGATCGACTCAAGGCCTTGGGGGGTGAAGCGGTGGAACTGGATCTGACGCCGTTCCTCGAAGCGGCGCGGTTGCTCTATGAAGGCCCGTGGGTGGCGGAACGCTACAGCGTGGCCGGCGAGTTGATGGAGCAGAATCCCGAAGCCGTGTTGCCGGTGATTCGCACGGTGCTGGCCAAGGCGCCGGCGGTGACGGGCGTGCAGACGTTCCGTGCCCAGTATCGGCTGCAAGCCCTGAAAGCGCTGTGCGACCAGGCACTGGAAAACCTTGATTGTGTCGTTACGCCCACCCTTGGTCGCCCCGTTACTCTGGCGGAACTGGTCGCCGAACCGGTGTTGCGCAATTCAGAACTGGGTTACTACACCAACTTCATGAACCTGCTCGATTACGCGGCCGTCGCCGTGCCCAGCGGATTTATGGGCAATGGTTTGCCGTGGGGCGTGACGGTGTTTGGTCGGGCGTTTACCGATCAGTTTTTGTTGGGGGTGGCGGATGCGTTTCAACATTGTCCGACGGTTGCTGCATCGACAACCGTCGCCCGCAATGACCGCGCACGGCTGGTGGTCTGTGGCGCGCATCTGGATGGGTTGGCGTTGAACTGGCAATTGAAGCGACGCGGGGCTCGGTTGGTCGAGACGACGTTTAGCTCGCCGGACTATCAGCTGTATGCGTTGGCCGGTGGCCCGCCGTTTCGTCCGGGGATGGTGCGGGTGAAGGATGGCGGCGTGGCGATTGCGGTGGAGGTGTGGGAGTTGCCGAGCAGTGAGCTGGGCTCGTTTCTGACCGGCATTCCGGCGCCGCTGGGGTTGGGCAAGGTGCAACTGGCGGATGGGCGTTGGGAAAGTGGGTTTATTTGTGAGGGGTATGGGTTGGAGGGTGCGGTCAATATCAGCCATTTCGGGGGATGGCGTGCGTATCTGACAGATCTGCAGTGATTTCTCGATTCGCGGGCAAGCCCGCTCCCACAAGGGCCGCGTTATCCCTGTGGGAGCGGGCGTGCCCGAAAAGGCGTCGGTCCATGCGCCACAGCCCCTGATCCTTACCGATTCACCCTGCAAATGCAGGAGTCATTTCCCAGCAGTGCCATTAGAATGCCTGCCATCGGGTCACTGCCAACGGAATCGTCATGCCGCTTCACTCGCCGCTGTATTCGCAACGTTCGTTGGTCCTCACGCTCATCGCGTTGCTGGGCGCAGGCTTTCTGGCGACTTCGTTCCTCAGTTACTACGCCTCGCGAGCGTCCATCCGCGACAGCATCGTCAACACCGAACTGCCGCTGACATCGGACACGGTCTACTCGGAAATCCAGAAAGACCTTGTCAGACCGATCCTGATTTCCTCGATGATGTCCCGCGACACGTTCATGCGTGACTGGGTGGTAAACGGCGAGCAAGATCCCGAGAAAATGACCCGTTACCTCAACGAGGTCATGACCCACTACGGCGCCTACACGGCATTTTTCGTCTCCAACACCAGCCTCACTTACTACCACGCCAAGGGCGTGCTCAAACAGGTCAAGTCCACTGAACCCCGCGATGCCTGGTATTTCCGCGTCCGCGACATGGCCGATCCCTACGAGATCAACGTCGACCCGGACCTGGCCAACAAGGACAACCTGACCTTCTTCATCAACTACAAGGTCTACGACTACAACAACCGCTTCATCGGCGCCGCGGGCGTGGGTCTGACAGTCGATGCGGTGATCAAGCTGATCGACAAATATCAGCAGCGCTACCAGCGCAGCGTGTATTTCGTCGACAACTTCGGCCGCCTGGTGCTCACCGGCGCCGAGGGCGGCCCGCAAGGCGCACACATCGGCCAGAAACTCGGCGAACTCGACAGCATGAAAGGCCTGGTCAGCCAGCTGCCAAAACCCCACAGCGGCAGCTACGAATATTCCGTCCATGGCCAGGGACATTTCCTCAACGTGCGTTTCATTCCGGAGCTGAACTGGTACCTGTTTGTCGACAAGCGCGAAGACGGCGCTCTCAGTGAAATCCGCCAGTCGCTGTACCTCAATCTGCTGATTTGCCTGTTCGTCACGCTGATCGTGCTGGTTCTGCTCAACCGGGTGATCAAGCGTTACCAGGGCAAGATCCAGGCGCAAGCGACGCTTGATAGCCTGACCGAACTGCCGAACCGCCGGGGCTTCGACCTGCTGGCGGCACAAGCCATGCTCGAAGCCGAGCGCGAGCCCAAGCCGCTGACCGCGTTGTTGCTGGACCTGGATCACTTCAAAGCCTTGAACGACACCTACGGTCACTTGGCCGGCGATCAGGTGCTGATCGGTTTTGCACGAGACCTGGAAAGTTGCCTGCGGCACTCCGACATCGTTTGCCGCTGGGGTGGTGAAGAGTTCATCGTGCTGCTCAAGGACACCGACGGTGAGACAGGTCTGATGATCGCCGAGAAAATTCGTCAACATGTCGAGCAACAGCGTTATGCCTACGACGGCAAGGAACTGCAGCTGACAGTCAGCATCGGCCTTACCACCTTGCAGGTCGATGAAACCTTGCACACCCTGCTGTCTCGGGCCGATCATGCGATGTACCGCGCCAAACAGGCCGGCCGTAACCGAACCTGCGTGGAAATGCCCCACTCCAGTTATGAATAATCCTGCATGAACAAGCCTGACCAATGCCCCGCCTGCGGCGCCTCCAACGCCTGCACCCTGGCCGACCCGCGCACTGTCGATCAAGCGTGTTGGTGTTTTGGCGTCAGTATCGATCCGGCGGTGCTCGAAGCGCTGCCGGCCGAACTGCGCGACAAGTCCTGCTTGTGCCCGCGTTGCGCCGAAGTCGAGGCGCAGTTGTAAGCAACCGCCCGGCTGATCACGTAAGATACGCGGCCCTTCTCCAACTGATCCCCTGCCATGCGCGTTGACCGTTTCCTCAGCAACCTGCCGCGCTTCAACCGTAAGCAGGTGCGCCTGTTGCTGGTGGAAAAGCGCGTTCGGGTTGACGGAAAAGTCGTCAGCGACCCGCATGCCGAGGTGCTCGAGTTCAGTCGCGTCGAGGTCGATGAAGAAGTACTGCAAGTCGGCAAACCCGCACGCTACTTCATGCTGCACAAACCGCCGGGCTGCGTCAGCGCCACCCGCGACCCGGAGCACCCGACCGTGCTCGACCTGATCCATGAGCCGGACAGCGCTGACCTGCACATCGCCGGACGCCTGGATTTCAACACCACCGGCCTGATGCTGATCACCAACGACGGCAGCTGGTCACGGCGCCTGACCCAACCGCAGACCAAACTGCCCAAGGTCTATTACGTCGAGACCGAGCAGGAGATTGGCCCGCAATACGCACTGAAATTCACCGAAGGCCTGTACTTCGCCTTCGAAGACCTCACCACGCAACCCGCCGAGCTGATCGTGCTCGGGCCGAAGTCAGCGCGTCTGAGCATCGTCGAGGGTCGTTATCACCAGGTGAAGCGGATGTTCGGCCACTTCGACAACAAGGTGCTGCGCTTGCACCGCGAAAGCATGGGCCCGCTGGTGCTCGATAACGCGCTAAAACCGGGCGAGTACCGCGCATTGCGCACCGAAGAGATCCATTTGATCTAAGCAGCCTACCGCTCAGCAGAAGTTGTCGAACAATTTACGAATGACACTTGCGCGATGACGTGACCCCTGCTTGAATCAGGACGTCGGCCGAAATGTGACCGACGAGTCACAACATACTTCTAAGAAACTTTTTGCCGGTTAGAGAACCCTCAGGTTCCGCCTCAGACCGGTAGACTGCCCGCCAATAACAATACCCGTCGACCTGCAGTAACGGATCGACATGGGCCTCCAAATTTCAGGCGTATGCCTACCTGTCACAAAGCTCGTGCAATCTCATTTGCGCGCATACCCGCTTGCTTGGAGTCTTATGACATGAGGCCAGAAATCGCTGTGCTGGATATACAGGGTCAGTATCGGGTTTACACGGAGTTCTATCGCGCAGACGCCGCAGAGAAGACCATCATCCTGGTCAACGGCTCGATGGCCACGACTGCGTCGTTTGCACAAACCGTGAAAAATCTTCACCCGCAGTTCAATGTGGTCTGCTACGACCAGCCCTACGCGGGCAAGTCAAAAGCCCACAACCTGCATGAGAAATTGCTGACCAAGGAAGTCGAAGGGCAGATCCTCCTGGAGCTGATCGACCACTTCGCCGCCGAACACGTGCTGTCGTTTTCCTGGGGCGGCGCCGCGACCCTGGTCGCCCTGGCCCAACAGCCACGGCGCATAGAGAAAGCCGTGATCAGCTCGTTCTCCCCGGAGATCAACGCGCACATGCTCGACTACCTCGAGCGCGGCATCGACTACCTCGGCAGCCGGGATGGCGATCGGGTCGGCAACCTGGTGAACAGCACCATCGGCAAACACTTGCCGACACTGTTCAAACGTTTCAACTATCGCCACGTCAGCTCGCTCGCCGAGCATGAATACGGGCAGATGCACTTCCACATCAGCGACCTGCTCCACAGCGATCGCCAGTGCTTCCTCAAGGCCGCAGAAAAAATCAACGTACCCGTGCTGTTCATGAACGGCGAATGGGACGAATACACCGCCGCCGATGGCGCCCGGTTGTTCGCCAACCACGTGCAAAACGCCACCTTCAGCACCTTGCAGGCTACCGGCCACTTTCTCGACATGGAGCACAAAGCTGCCTGCCGAGACAGCCGCGACGCATTGCTGGGCTTCCTGAAACCGGCGCAACACGCCAGCCGACCGCGTTACCACTACGTCCAGGACCAACATGCATTGGCCATCTGA
Organism: Pseudomonas sp. 31-12; assembly: GCF_003151075.1. Taxonomy (NCBI): domain Bacteria; kingdom Pseudomonadati; phylum Pseudomonadota; class Gammaproteobacteria; order Pseudomonadales; family Pseudomonadaceae; genus Pseudomonas; species Pseudomonas sp. 31-12. Next base: position 1,704,823 of record NZ_CP029482.1, on the reverse strand, counting down.
AACAGCGTCATCGCGAGCAAGCTTCGCCCTACAGTGTTGAACGCATTCCTGTAGGCGCGAGGCTTGCCTGTGATAGATCGTTTCACCTGCGCTAAACGCATCGCGCGCAAAGAAAAACTTCATTTCCACGCGCACATCTGGTACAAAGTCAGCCGCTCTGAGCGGGTGTCGTATAATGGCATTACTCCAGCTTCCCAAGCTGATAACGAGGGTTCGATTCCCTTCACCCGCTCCACTGTTTTCAAGGCCTCCAGCGCAGTCCTCGGACATCCAATCGCGTCTGGTGACAGTTTCAGTGACAGTTTCTAAGAATCCACCTCCCCCCATGCTAGCGAACCAGCCGCATGGTCGGACCGTGAGAGCCTCGCCCGTCAGATACCGTCCCCCGCCAGAAAGAATTGAATTTTCCGGTTGAGCTTTAAAGTGACTAATAAATCTATTTTATTTTCTTCACTACTCTACAACCCAAGTAAATCAACGCTTTCAGAGGTTTCAGGAAACCTATTTTTCAGGCCACCTAACCTATTTGCGGGGCTATCAGGAAAGCTATTTGCCCTACCGTCTCAAGTAGTTGATTTATAAGGGTTTTACATTTAATTACCTTTTTAAATAGCCCACCTGTCCTCCTGAACGCCATGTCTAAAAGCCACGTTCCACGCGGGCTGCAGAGGATAAGTCGCACTGTTTCGTGAGGGGTGGCGAAAAATAGCCACTTTTAACAGACGCCCGGAATCCCTCTTGTAAACCTCCTCGGATAAAGACCTACACTCGAAGCTCTATCTCTTCTTTCGGATGGGATTGTAGTGGTCAACTAATCCCGGACACGACGTTAAGTTTTTCCTCGGCCCGCGCTGGAGCCAACCCATCGTTGAATTGATGAGGCCGAATCCAGTTGTAGCGATGCATCAAAAAATGGCTGATATCGCGCTGTGCTTCCTGCGCAGTTCGATAGCCCACGGTCGGTATCCATTCTGTTTTCAAGCTGCGAAATACGCGCTCCATCGGTGCGTTATCCCAGCAGTTTCCTCGTCGACTCATGCTTTGGCGCATGCGGTATCGCCACAACCGCTGGCGAAAGAGTCGGCTTGCATATTGCGATCCCTGGTCTGAGTGGAATAGCAGATCCGAAGGCCTGCCACGCTGCTCGTAAGCCATATCCAGCGCTTTGATCACCAGCTCAGCGTCTGGCTTTTCCGACAGCGCCCAGCCCACGATCCGACGCGTACAAAGATCCAGGACGACAGCCAGGTAATGCCACTTTCCTTGCGCCCAAATGTAGGTGATATCGCCGCACCAGACTTGATTGGGCGCAGGCACGTCGAACTCGCGGTTCAATGTGTTCGGGATATCCAGTCTTTCAACTGTTGCTCGTTTGTAGGCATGGGAGCCGGGTTGTTTGCTGACTAAATCAAGCTCGCGCATCAAGCTACGCACTTTGAATCGACCGAGTTGCTCACCGTCTTCACGCATCAGTGACAGGATGCTGCGACTGCCCGCAGAGCTGCGACTTTGCGAGAACAGCTCACTTACGCGACTACGCAATCGAAGCCGTTCAACATCCGGCGTGCGGCGCCGCAGGCGCTGGGCGTAGTAACACGAGCGAGTGACATCAAACACCTTGCACAGCCAATCAACCGGCTCATGTGCCCTCAACTGGTCAATCAGCGCGAACGCTCGTGATCTTCCGACATCAAGAGCGCGGTAGCCTTTTTTAGTATTGATTTCTCTCGCTCAAGCCGAGCAATCCGGGCTTCCAGCTCCTGAATTTTTTGCTGTTCCGGAGTCAGTGCCTTGCTCTGCGGGGTGACGCCTTTATGTTCTTTCTGAATCTGGTCAACCCAGCGGCGTAATGCCGATTCACCAATGCCGAGTGAACGGCTGGCTTCGATGTAGCTGTAGTTTTGTTTGAGCACAAGGTCGGCAGCCTCGCGCTTGAATTCAGGAGTAAAGGAGCGGCGTTGTTTGGTCATCTGACACCTCGATCTGGCGAGCATTCTCGCCTAAATGGGTGTCCGGTTTCATTAGACCACTACAGCACGCCACTTTGCCAATGAGGTGGCTCTAGGTCAGCAAGGCCCCTTGGGGCAAACCATTAAGATGTTTCGACGAGCCTTCCACGAAACTTTCAGCGGTGAATACCATCACGATATCAACGTTGGATTTATTGGCTTGTTTGATACTGTGCCGTCAGTAGGTGGCTTGGCCAATCTGGGCTATATACGTAGCCAAACACAACCAGGGCTCAAACTGTACCTATCTCGCAGCTCGTTTCCCAATGTCGTCCAATTGGCTGCTCGGGATGAAATCCGTGCCAACTTCGCCTTGAATCGAGTAAAACCCGATCACCTGGAAATCACATTGCCCGGTGTCCACTCGGATCTTGGCGGCGGGTACTTTCCTGAATCCGAAGAGAACCTGCTGATCAGCCCGATGCAGGCGCTGGATGTTCCCGTCACGACAGACGTGAAATACACCTCGATCTACCGCGACGCGCAACAGGTGAAGGCGCAGTGGGAAGCCAAAGGCTGGCCATCCGAAATGCTGGAGGTCGTGACTCCCTATGTTCGGGGTTTACCTCCATCTCAACAGGATCGTTTGAACCCTTACAAACGTGTCTATGCGGCGTTGCAGCTCAAGAAATCCGTGCGAGGCGAGCTGTCGCGGGTTTACCTGCGAGTCATGTACGAGTTGGCCAAGCAACGAGGAGTTAAGTTTGAGCACCTTGATGAGCAATATCCAACTTACACCATCCCATCGGAGCTTCAGGCGCTGTGTGACCGCTTCGTCGCGGGTGACTACAGTACGACTCCCGCCGAGGAGCAACTGCTCAAATTGAAGTACATTCACACCTCGGCCAGCTGGAACCCACCGACAATCTTGCAAGGTTCAACACCTCGGACCAGTGCGGGTTTACTCTACTTTAATGCCCCAACCACGGACGGGATTCGCGTACAACATCCCCATGTACCCGACTAGGAGTCAAAATTTTGCGATCACTATGGATCTTGTTGGGGGCTTTGCTTGTGGGTGCCTGCCAAGCGAAAGAGCTTTCGGGAGAGCATCTGGACCCAGACGCAGTGCCATGGGAACTCGGTTTTACCGAACCCAATTTTATGAGGGTTTGGGTTGAAGACAGTGCGGTAGTTGATATCGATGGCGTCTTGTATCGTCGAGTTGGGAGCGGCGTAGCAGCGGGAGGAAAAAGCAGTAAAGCAGACGCCGCTCGTGGTTGGCGCAAGGGGATTGGTGGTAACGAAAAAACCGTAGTAGGGGCCAAAATTCCTGTTCGCATCTATGTGCGCTGGCAATCGCTTGTCGAGCCGCAAACCTACCAAGGGTGGTTTGAAATTCCGGAAAGTGCGCGGCAGATATTGCGCGATGCAGTGACAAAAGATTGCCTGGAATATCCGGAAGTAAAGGACTTGCGTGCAGGAGGGGCTGTTCAGCTTGGTCTTGCCCCTGGCGGTGTAGTACAGATCTGGGTGCGAGATCAGTGCCAACGGCCAATTAAAGTCGCACGTGGCCAAGCCACGATTGAACCCAAGGGGCCTGCTTTAGGGCTCTCAGGAGGAAGCTACTTCCCTTTGGAAGGAGATTCCAAGCGTTATATCGAAAAGTACGGCATCCCTTACGGAAGCTGGTAAATGACCGGTTGTTCAGCCCGCCCATTGGCGGGCTTTTTTCTATCCAATGTTTTTACATCAGACCGTAGGCTCGATGCAGCTCAACTGAAGCGGCTTCAATATCGGAGTTATTCAGCGCTCGGTCGTACGCTCGGAGAAAGGCGTAGCCACCTACCAACACTGCTGTGGCCAGTGCCGATCCTTGCCCCCCCAGAATATTCCGTCCGCTGAGAGACACCCCGGTCGCGCCTTCTACGACAGGGCTGGTGCCGACTTTGATTTTGGAAGTGGTTCCGTCGAATACAGCGAGGATGTCCGCTCAAAAGCCGCTGCACCAAGGCCGAGCGCCGATATCTGACGCGCCACGCCCACGAAGCGGCGTTTGAGCGAATGGAACGGCGAATGAAGGCCCATCCCGAAATGATGGTCAATCGCCGATCCATCGTGGAGCATCCTTTCGGCAATCTGAAGCAATGGATCTTCGGCAACGTGCGATTTTTGCTGCGCCAGTTGAAGGGCGCTCGCGCAGAAATGGCGCTTGCGGTGCAGGCCTACAACTTGAAAAGGGCTATCCAGGTGCTGGGAGCGAAAAAATTGATGACGCTGATGGGCTGAGAGGCCCTTTATTTTTCAGTTTTCAGAAAAACAAATGCCCCGACAAGTCGGGGCATTTGTTTTTAACCGGGGCAGATTGCGTTTTTACACAGTCTGTTGATGGCCGGTTTTTTTGTGTCTGGGGTTTGGTGGAATTGCCTTTTGCCCTTAGGGCAGTTACGACTAAGCTGAATTTCGTTAACGTTTTTTTGGGGAATGACAGTTTTAGTATCAAAATTCCCACAGGATTAGTATTTTCGCATCGCAGGAAAATTAACGTTTTCGCGCCATAATGGTGTTTTAGTATCGTTTTCATCGCCCTGTTAAGGAATTCGTCAATGCCAGTCGGTTTCAAGGCCCTCGCCGATCGCTACGACATCGCACTTGCACAGCCTCTGCGTGTCGAGTCCGAGATCGGCACTGCACGTCTCAGCCGCGAGAGTGACGGGAATGTGGAGAACCGGTATCCGGCAAGCTACCGGCCCGCAGACGATTTCGCAGGCCATTTCGAGTTCGGCCTCAAGTACGAAGAGATTCATCTTGAGTTCTTCGCTCGCCTGTTTGCGGCGATAGGCCCGCAGCCTATTGAAGACTGGAGTCGACGAGAGCCTTTCGGCCAGTACGCACGGCGCACCGGGTTCCTTTACGAATGGCTGACAGGGGAACGTCTGGATGTGCCTGACGTGACCAATGGCCCCTATGTCGATGCACTTTCGCCCGAAAAATACCTGACTCGTTGCGAGTCACTGCGAACGCGACGCTGGCGAATCAACAACAACCTGCCGGGGACGGCTGAGTTCTGCCCTTTGGTTCGTCGTACGGCGTCAGTACAGGAAGCTTTGCAGTTTGATTTACGCGCGGCTTTGGATGAGCTGGATCAGGCCTTTGGCGCCGACATCCTGATGCGTACGGCCAGTTGGCTGACGTTCAAAGAATCACGCGCGAGCTTTCTCATCGAAAAGGAAGCCGATCAAACCGATCGCATCCAGCGGTTCGCTCATGTTATTGCCCAACACTGCGGTCATATCGAAAACCCGTTGAGTAACGCCAGCCTGCACTCTCTGCAAGCCGACATTCTGGGGCGTGATGCCATCGGACTGGGCTTGCGCCGCTCTCCTGTGTTTGTGGGTCAGGCCACAATGCGCGAAGACATCGTGCATTACATTGCCCCCCACTCCGCAGATCTTGCGCAGCTACTGGCAGGACTCAACGAGTTTGAGGTCGCAACGCGTGGCGCGGAGTCACTGGCACGGGCCGCTGTGTTGGCATTTGGCTTCGTGTATATCCATCCCATGCGCGATGGCAACGGCCGGATTCATCGATTCCTGATCAACGACACCCTGATTCGGGATAAAGCAGTGCCCGACGGCGTGATCCTGCCAGTGTCAGCCACCATCACAAGTTCGATCGACTTCCGAGCCGGCTACGATCGAACGCTCGAAGTGTTCTCGCGACCGTTCATGCGACGTTACGCGACGGCCTACCGATTCGGCGAACTCGTGACCTACGAGGATGGCACTCCCAGCAACTTCATTTTCGATGAATACGAGGACGCGTGTTTTGCCTGGCGGTATCCCGATCTGACCGAGCACGTTCTGTACACCGCACGCGTGGTCGAGCACACGATTCGAAAGGAAATGGCGGATGAAGCCAGAGTACTGATGATCTTTCAGCGAGCTCAAGAGCAGCTAAAGGAGGTACTTGAGATGCCGAACCAGGATGCGAACCGCATCATCCGCTCCATCAAGGAGAATGGCTGGGTAGTGTCCGGCAAGTTGAAGAAAGGTTATCCGCAGCTTGAAGATGAGGGCATGGCTGAACGTGTTGTGGAGGCGGTGCGTTCTGCGTTTGAGGATCGGGCGATGGGGGCTGGTGAGGTGTGATTTTTGGTGGATCCCAGCAGAATCATATGACGGGCGACCGACACCTGACGGCAGCGCCTCGACAAAGCCAGGTTGCACCAGATCGAGCTTGGCGACGTACAGGTCGATAAGCCGAACCCGTTGATAAATAAATCCGTCACCCACGTAAATCACGTCACCCAGGCGTAAATCATTGACAGGACGGGGCAGACTGCGCCAGTACTCCTAGTCTTTCCGCTCTACCATCTGCTTTATTTTTACGGCCTTTTCAAAATGGTCGAGCTTGTGCTCAGCGATCCACCATTGGGCAGCTTCCATTAAAAGCACGGGATCATCATTTTTGTTCGCGAAGAAAGCATAGAAAGAGAGCCCGACAGTCGGCCCCTTCTGCTCCATTTTCTTGTTGCAAACCTCGATCATCTTTTGCCTCAAGCTTTCTCGCATGATTTCTCTCAATCCATTAATTGTCTCGGTCGCGGCCAAATTCGGTACCAATTGCCCATCTTTTGGGGCTTCGAGCGAAGCCGACTTTCAGAAAGGCAAGGTCCTACACGACGGTGGGAATTGTCCGTAGACTTGCGCATTGCTGTCCATTTGCATCGAGGCCTATAGTCGAGCCGGCGCCAAAATGGCGCTTCGGGTTTGGCGACTCGATCCAATGAACAAAAGCTTCCGAGCAGTTTTCGGATCGCTTTAAAGCACTTGGCTGCCTGCTTTTTGGTGGCTGTGCGCGGGAGACCTTCGGGTCTGCCGGGTTGTCCATTGTCCGGTTCGCCAACCTGCGTACAGCTGCCACCCTTTTCGTTTGGCGACGATTGAGTGGTAGACCTCTTAACCCAATGGAGCTCTACTCATGAACGAATACATGGCTTTAACCAGCAACGCCGACGACCTTCCCTCCCTGTTCGTCAACACCACGCAACCGCTACATTCACTGCTCAGCACCGCCAGTTACAGAATCAGGGCCGTGACGCAGATTCTCGAAAATCTCGCAATGCGAGGCGACATTACCACCGATGCGGTCATCCTCAGCGACTTTGCATTGCTCTGTTGCGTGCCCTTGCGCGACGGTTGTGATGTGCTGGATGTCATTGCTCGACGTATGGACGCGGAATAGTTCTGAAGCTATACCGGGTACCTTTCGAGGTGCCCTTTGCGTGTCATGGCCGGCCAACAATGGGCAGTAAGAGTTCGCCTGAGCGATCTATCACTGTGGCGAGGGAGCTTGCTCCCGCTGGGTCGCGAAGCGGCCCCCAAAAAGGGACTGCTGCGCAGTCCGACGGGAGCAAGCTCCCTCGCCACAGGTTCGGTGTCACGCTTAACTGCCTAGCATTGTTCTGGATGGCTGTTTGTAATTGAATCGAGCTTACAAATCCCCAACGCTCAACCGGTTTCCCCTCCTCGCCCAACCCGCTAGCATCCCCCTATCTTCAACCCCCTCTCCCCTGCGCGGCCATCGACGAACACGCGCCATCACTCTCCGAGGGAACCCAATCGGCCGCACGCCAAGTGCCGCCTATGAACGATCTCAACAGAGCCTTCCAAACATGACTCAAAACATCTACGACGACCCGGAGTTTTTCCAGGGCTACAGCCAGATGGCTCGCTCCATCGGCGGCCTCGATTCAGCTCCCGAATGGCCTACGCTCAACGCAATGCTGCCTCCCATGAAAGGCCTGAAGGTGGTCGACCTCGGCTGCGGTTACGGCTGGTTCTGCCGCTGGGCCAGTGAACACGGCGCCGATAGCGTGCTCGGTCTGGACGTCTCGGAAAAAATGCTGGAGCAGGCACGCAGGACGACGTCGCAAACCAATATCCAATACGCCCGCGCCGATCTGGAACAACTCGACCTGCCCGCAGCCAGTTTTGACCTCGCCTACAGCTCTCTGGCGCTGCACTACATCAAGGATCTCCCGGGTCTGTTCGCCAAAATCCATGAGGCCCTGAAACCCGGTTCACGCTTCGTATTTTCCATCGAGCACCCAATCTTCATGGCCCCGCGCAATCCGGGCTGGCTGATTGATAGCGAAGGGAACAAGCGCTGGCCGCTGGACAGCTATCAACGGGAAGGCGAACGGGTGACCAACTGGTTGGCCGAAGGCGTGATCAAACAGCACCGCACCATAGGCACGTTGCTGAATACGCTGATTGGCGCAGGTTTCAGCATCCGACAGGTCAACGAATGGGGCCCGAGCGATGCCGAGGTGGCGGCGCAACCGGCCCTGGCCGAAGAGCGGGAGCGGCCGATGATGTTGCTGGTCAGCGTGCAGCGCTGAGGGTCACGCCGGGTCATCGTAATGTTTGCGTATGAATTCTCGATACCCGGTAAAGACAACGTATCGCCGCGTTGGGCGTGTCCAAGGATGCCTTATTCTGCCGGCTCACCTTTCACCTAGAGATCAACATGGACAATTCAGAGTTGGGGATCATGATCATTTCGATGATTGGGTTGTTCGGCTTTGCTTCGTTTATTTTTGAGTACTTGAGTGCCCGGCAAAGGGACAGATGACGTTCGGGGTGATCTGTCCCTTTCTGCGCTAGCGAGTCGCGACGATAAACAACCGCGGGAACGGCAACAGCACCGAACCATCGCTCAGCGCCGGATAAGCCCGCTCGATGGCGGCGTGATACTGCTTGAGGTATTGCGCCTTCTCCGCGTCATTCAGCGGTTCGAGAAACGGCCGCAAACCGCTGCCCTTGAACCACTCGACCACGCCCGACGCGCCGCCTGCGAGCGGGTGATGGTAGGTGGTGCGCCACACGTCGACTCGCGCACAGTGCGGTCGCAGCATCGAGAAGTAATCGCTGGCGCTCGCCATGTCCGTGCGTTGCCCGGCGGCGTCCGCCAACTTGCTGGCCCACGGCCCATCTGCAGCGACTTCGCGCATCAGGCGATGGGACGGCTCGTTGAGGTTGTCAGGCATTTGGATGGCCAGGCTGCCGCCCTCGGTCAGTCGGGCGGCCAGCGAAGGCAGTAACGTCGCGTGATCGGGCACCCACTGCAACACCGCGTTGGCGAAAATTACATCGAAGGACCCCGGTTCGTTCCAGGTGTCGATGTCAGTCGTGTCGAATTGCAGCTGAGGCAAGCGCTTGCGGGCAGCCTCGATCATATCGGTCGAACTGTCCAGGCCACGCACCGTGGCATCGGCGAAGCGCTCCACCAGCAACTCGGTCGAATTGCCGGGGCCGCAACCGATGTCGATGGCCGAACGTGCGTCCACAGACGGAATCGCCGCGAGCAAATCACGGGCCGGGCGGGTGCGTTCATCTTCAAAAGCGACGTATTGTTTGGCGGACCAACTCATTGCGTTCTCCTGTCGGTGCGTTGTTGTGGCCAGCGGCGCACAACCGGTTCGCTACGATACCTCGACCGGCGCGCCCTGCCCTATCCGACCTATGGCGCAAGAGGTTTTGAGTGAGCGGTTTTTTATCGCCAAATCATCGGAGGTCATAACTATATCGACCGTTCGTCGAGCGACAGGCCCATCAATTTTGACAGCCTATGTTTCGCATCTATAGTCCTAATCGCGGCCTGTCGGAAGGAACCCGACTTATCAATTTGCACGCAGGAGCAAGGCCAATTTATCTCCCGTGATCGGTGGGTTCCGCCCGTAGTGTTTTCGCAACGGCCGCAAGGCAAGCAAGCGTTGTTGTGCCTGGAAAGATGCCAGGCATTCACTATGAAAATGGAGCGTTACTATGTCTCGAGTCACGGATGTACTTGTTTCAATCGACACTGAAACCATTCTGAAAAACTACCCGAACATCAGCAAAAATCCCGCCTCGCCGACGCTGATCGACGTCAATCATGTGTACATGGTGACCAACCGCGACAACGTGATCAATGGCCAGGCCGGTGGCGAACTGAATTTGAAAGCTCAGGTGGGTGACCTGATTCGCTGGCGTGAAACCAGCCTGTCGCAGAGCTTTGAGACGGCAGTGATTTTCTACAAATTCATTGGCAACGTCGGCAATGAATTGATCTCCACCCCCACGCCACGCAAGGCTACCGCCTGCGTCGCCGTCCCCAACACCAGCAACCCGTCGGTGCCGAGCTGCCAGAAAGTCGATAACCATTACTGGTCTTCGGAAACCCTGTCGTGCGGCAGCGTGACCTACCACTTCCACTTCCTGATCGTGGATCGCGACTGCAAGATAGTTGGTTGCTGCTCGTGGGATCCGTTCATTACCATCCGTAACTGACGATGGTCTGGCCCCTTGGCAACAAGGGGCCTGCCGAGTTCGTTGCCGCCTCGACAGGAACGGGATGTCTTGCATGAACCGAAGCGGCTGCCTTTGTGCATCAACATCATGAAAGGAATCCATGATGACTTCCGAACCGATCAAATCCCCTTCATCCAGTATCGCGACTGCCCACAATGTGTTGCTGGTTGTCGATGCCGAGTCGCTGCTTTTACGCTATCCAGACCCCAGTCTTGAGCCGGAAAACCCGACGTTGATTGCAGATGGCTTCATCTTTTCCATCAACGGATCTCCGATACCACAAAGTACAATAAATGACAGCTCTATTACGCTAACCTTCGGCACAGGACCGGCTTTCCGTATCCGCAGCAGAACCGTCAGTTTGCTCGCTGAGCACAGCGTGGTGTTTTACGGGATGTCTGTTGGCGATGCCGGCGTACTTTCGACGCCTGAATTGGTGGTTAAGGAAAACCTGACCGTGCCTTCACCCGATCCTGAAAACCCGACCGAACCGGGCAGCCATAAGGCCGATGATCATTATTGGCAGTGCACGCAATTGGCCGCTGGGGTTGAGGCGTGCGAGCTGAACTTTATGCTGATTGATAAAAGCTGCGAAGCGCTGGGGTACTTCCGCTGGGCGGTTGCTGTGAAGTTGACGGACTGAATGGATCTCCACAAAAAACCGACCTCAAGGGCCGGTTTTTTTTACTGCCACGTAAGCGTGGTCAGTCGTAATACCCAACTGTCTTCTTCAAATGATCCGAGTATTCGTAGATATCATCTATCGAGTTTATGGCGTGCCGGGTTTCATTCTTCTCTTCATCAAATATGCCGATGTACTTCTGCGATCGATTGAAGTGCAGACGGCAGATCGGTTTACGGTTGTTATCGTCGAGCAGAATGCCGAAGTAACTCTGCGTGTCGCGCTGAACAATCCGCTTAGCATCTACAACTGACCGAACCACGGCACGGACGATGTGGTAGCCCTCCAGTTCTTCCAGCGTCGTCAGTACCTTATCCTCCAACTCGTCTCGCATATCCGGCTGCTCAGCACTACTGGAAGAAACAGGCAATGAGGCCAACGCGGGTTGAATAGCACCGCTCATGGCTGACTTGAGCCTGTCATTGATCTGGTCGTTAAGAAACTGCACCACCGCCTTTCTCGTTAGCTCATGAAACTGCTCACGGACCTTCTGTGTAATTACCCCGTCGTATACACGCGAAGCGAACACTTTCACAAAATCGTCATCAGGCTTGCTGACCTGCGAAGCAATGACCTTTTTGATTTGGCTGACGTACTTCAATTCACCTGCGGCGCTGATGATCGAGTCCACATCGAAGGCTGACTTGGTGAGTTTGACCAATTCAGGGACGGAGTATTCGTCGATATCCAGCAGGTCGAGTTCGAGAAAAGGCTTCTCATCCATTTTGTTAGGCGCGTCCAGGTCAGTGAAAAACTTGTAGACCTGACCGTTCGTAAGGATGGAGATTCGGGCACTGGTGACATGAAAGTAACGAAACAGTTGGGAGGCATGATTGATGTGCAACGGCTCGCCTATTTTTTTGCACTCGATAAGAATCTGAACCTCTCCACCTTTCATGATTGCGTAATCAATTTTTTCTCCCTTTTTCGTTCCTATATCGCAAACGAATTCAGGCGTCACCTCAGTCGGATCGAAAACATCGTAGCCAAGTACAGTGCTGATAAAGGGCATGACAAAGGCGTTCTTGGTGGCTTCTTCCGTCTTGATTGCAGCGCCTTGCAAACGAACTTTGGCGGCTAGACTTGTGAGCTTTTCGAAGAATTCCAGAGTGGCCTCTTAGCTGGTTTCGATCCGTGGTTTTCATGCTGGCAAATTGACTGCCCTAGATACTAGACACAAACCGGCACAAAGAAAGATTCAGGCCAATAAAGGGGATAGAAGAGGCTTCTCACAAAACTGGTTTTCCGTTGAATAGGTGGTTTTTAAGTAGAATTTTCAACCCGCCGTCGCTGTCTGAAAATCAGGCGCATCCTTATAAGGAACACGGCAATGAAATTCGCAAAAATCTCGCAGAAGCTCGCCCTGTGGGCCGGCAGTCCCAAGACGTTTATGGGGGCTTTGATTCTGATTGCGCTGTGGGGGTTGAGCGGGCCGATTTTTGATTACAACGATACCTGGCAGCTGATCATCAACACATCCACAACAATCATCACGTTCCTGATGGTGTTCCTGATCCAGAACACGCAGAACCGCGACACCGACATCCTGCACCTGAAAATCGATGAGTTGCTGCGGGTAAACAAGGAAGCGCAGAACGCGATGCTGGGGCTTGAGGCACTGGACCTCAAGCAACTGGAGGCGCTGCGTAAACACTATCGCGCCATGGGCGAAAAAGAAGTGCATGGCCTGGCAGGGCTGGCGGCTTCGAGCAAGCGCAAACAGGATTTGAATGAGTGCTGAGCACAAACAAAACGGCGCGTGATGTGAATCACGCGCCGTTTGCGTCCAACACCGTTAATCGCCTGGTCTAACGACTGGCCTGCAACGCTCTGGCCATTTCCAGGTGGTTCTGCAGTTTGGGTAAGGTTTCCTCAGCGAAGGCTTTGATTTCCGGGACGTCGGTGGTCTGAGCGACTTGTTGAAGCTGCTCGATGGCTTCCTGGGTCGTCTTCACCTGACTGGCGGTATAAGCCTGGTCAAAGGAGGTACCGTCCTTCACTTCCGGCATCAACGCTTTGGCCTTGTCGACCACTTCTTCCCGAGGAGCCACCGGCAAATCCAGCTGCTTGGCGATTTTCGCCAGATGCTGGTTGGCGGTCGTACGGTCGTTGATAACCACGATGGTGTAGTCCTTGACCTCTTTGGATTCGGATTTCTGGTGAGCCAGGCGACTGGCTTCGATGTCGGCCATGCCTTTGGCCGAGGCATCGTTGATGAATTCGGCGGGCGACTGGGCGAAGGCACTGTTGGCAAACAGGCCCAGCAACGTGACAAAACTGGCAGTGCGTAATCGGGTGGCCATCCGGCTCATGGTCGCGCCCTCCTTCTGAAAAAATTCAAGCGGGAGCTTTCGCCCCCGCCTCTCAATCAAAACTACCTTCACCGACTATTTCGATTTCTGACCGCCTTTGCGGCCCATATCGGGTTTCGCAGGGTCTTTATCGACAGTCGTAGTGGTAGTTTTCCCACCTTTGCGACCGGCTTCAGACGCCTTCGTTCGATCATTGGCGAAGTTTCCCGAGTTCGAGTTTCTTGAGTTAGGCATGATTCTCTACCTCTTGGTGATGATCGCGGCGAGCAGGAGCCCGCATAGAATCTGAATTTCGATCGCCACAAAGGTTTAGAAAAAATGAAATCGCTGCGACGAACGGTGGCCGGTTTTTCAGACACCGAGGCGCTGGTGATTTCGGCGCTTGGCCGCGTACATGGCCTCATCGGCATGCCGGAAAAGCTGCTTTTCTTCGGTGCCATGCTCGGGGTAATGCGCGACGCCGATACTCGGCTGAATATTCACGTTGTGCCCGTCCAGACGCAGGGGTTGCGCCAGCACCTGACGGATTTTTCCCGCGACGTTGTCAGCGTCTTCCGAGGCGTGAATGCTGTGCAACAACACCACGAATTCATCCCCACCGATACGCGCCACCGTGTCGCTCTCGCGCACGCAGCCCTTGAGCCGATTGGCAACCGCTTGCAACAGCATGTCGCCGACCGCATGGCCGTGGGTGTCGTTGACTTCCTTGAAGCGGTCGAGGTCGACGTACAGCAATGCCATCCGTCCGCTATCCGTGCGAGCCAGCGCCAGTGAGTCTTTGAGCCGGTCGCGCAGCAACGCTCGGTTGGGCAGTTGAGTCAGTTGGTCGTATTGGGCCATGCGTTGCAGGCGGGCATGTAACTGCTTGCGCTCGATCGCGGTGGCGACCTGGGCGCAGACGTATTGCAGCAATTCCTTGTCTTGCTCGGTGTAGCGCTCGCCACCCGGCACACTTTTGACGATCAGCGCGCCGATGGTGCCGTTTTGCGAATTCAATGGCACACCCAGCCAGCAAGGTGCATCCGGCCCGGCGACCAGCACCTCAAACCCTTCTGGCGGGTTGTCCTGGTCCGGGGTCAGCAAAATCGGCAAGCCGCTGCGAATCACTTCGGCGCAGAGGCGGCCGGTGATGGTTCCGGGCTGCTCGGGTTGCAGCTCGTGGTCATTGACGTGATACGGAAAATGCAGCTGCGCGCAGTGCTCGTCATACAGCGCCACGGAGAAATTCAGCGCCGGCAGCCATTCGCCAATGATCAAATGGACCCGCTTGAACAACGCCAGCAAATCTTCCGCCGCGTGGGCCGCTTCGGAGATTGCGTACAACGCCGCTTGTCGGGACTCGGCCTGCTTGCGCTCGGTAATGTCCCGGGCCACGGCAATGCGCAATTGGTCGACTTCAGACCAGCGCGCCGACCACAGGATATGCACCACGCCGCCGTCCTTGCGCAGATAGCGGTTTTCAAAGTTGAGCTTGGGGTCGCCGCCCATGATTTCGCGCGCGGCGTCGAGGGTGCGCTGGCGATCGGCGGGATGCACCATGTCAATCATCGGCTGGCCGATCAGTTCGTCCGGGGTGTAGCCAAAAATACGCTCGCAGGCCGCGCTGACAAATACGAAGCGACCTTGTTTATCCACCGCACAGACGGCGTCCAGCAAGAGATCGATGTAGCTCGCCAACGGCGCGGAATTTCTGGTTGCCATGGTGCGATGAGCGTTTCCGGACAATGCAGCAAAAAGAACCCTCCCTGACCGATCAGTACAGCTGACGCATCCGTGCGCTCAACTCTCAAGCCTTATTCGTCACCAGCCCCGGCAGCGCATGAGCGAGGGCGTTGATGGCGAAACCGATAAACATCACCCCGCATAACCGGGTGATCGCCAGTTCATGGCGTTGATACAAGGTGCGAACCTGCCGCGCACCGACAATGCCAATGAGGATAGCGTAGGCGATCAGCCCGCCGATGAAGCTCAGGACAATCAGCCACGGCAACATTGACCAGTGCAGCAACTCCGCGCGACTCGACAGCAGCGCCGTGAACGTCGCCACTGCCACGGGGTAAGCCTTCGGATTGGTCAGGCCGAACAGAATGCCGTGCCAAAAGGGCTGGCGAGCCGGGCCTTGAGGGGCGTCGGCGCTGCTGCGCTTCGCCCGTATCGCGCGCAAGCCGAGCCAAAACAGGTACAGGCCACTGAGAACGCCCAATACATCGAACGCCGTGCTGCCGATTTCCCGTGCGCCGACAATGGCGATCAGCGCCGTGCTGCACCAGACCACGTCCCCCAGCAAATGCCCACAAAGAAACCCCGCCCCAGCCCGCCGTCCCCGCGCCGCACCGATGCCAAACACCGCCAACACACCCGGCCCCGGCGTGATGCCGTAGATAAAACCCGAGGCGAGAACGGCCATTAGCAGCGATGGGGTCATTGGAAAACCTTTTAACTATTCGGTGAATGGGCGCAAGTCTATATCAGGTCCCGGGAATAACGACTGACTGATCGTCGAAGAACTTCATTCCCGCGTACGGACGCTCGCGGCAGGCTGCCAGACGAGACGCCAGGTCTCCGACGTGGGCTTCGAGCTTGTGGCCGTCCGGGTCGAGGAAATAGAAGGACGCGCCTTCGCTGCGGTTGTCGCGCCATTCTTGTACGTTGGCGGATCGCAGGTGTTCGACGAACACAGGGAAATCCATCGCGCTGATGGTGAACGCGTAATGGCTGTAGTCGGCGGCGGGTTCGGGTTTGCGCAGTGGGTCGAGGGAAAGGCACAGCCACAAACCCGGCAACGAGAGATAGGCGCCCGTGTCCCAAGAAGCTTCGAGGCGCAGTTGCAGCAGGTCTCGATAGAACGCCACGCTGCGGTTCAGGTCGGTGACGGCGAGGGTCAGGTGGTTGAGGCCGGTGAGCAATTTGTTTACCTCAACGGTTATTTGATGGGCCGGTAGTAAGATCGCTACGCACTATCCCCTCCCCAATTCGCCCATTCAACCAGTTCAACGCCTGATCCCCGCCCCGCCGCTTGTGCCAGACCAACACAAACGTAAACGACGGAATATGAAACGGCGGCGCAACCACGATCAACGAGCGCTCATCAATCTCGCGCAGCCCACGGGAAGCAACGGTAAGAATCAAATCCGTGCCGCTGATGAATTCCGGGGCGACGCTCCAGTGCGGCAGGCTGATCGCGACGCGACGGCGTTCCCGCAAAGCCGTCAGGGCGCGTTCGATTTCCGGGGTGCCGCTGCCGCGCATTTCCAGCAGGACGTGTGGCCGCGCGAGGTAGGTCGGCAGGTCGAGCACACCATTGGCAGGCAAGCTGTTGCGGTCCACGAGGCAGGCGTAGTGCTCTTCGAACAGCGGGGTGCTGCGCAGCTCGTTCGGCAGTTCTGGAAAGACACCCGCCGCGACGTCTATGTCGCCGTTGAGTACCGCGTCGAGCATGCCTTCGCGGCTGGCGTGGCTGATTTGCAGGTCGATGCCCGGCGCTTCCCGGCGCAACGTCCGAATCAGCCCCGGCAGGACGATGGCGGCGCCATAGTCGGACATCGCCAGACGAAACGTACGCTTGGCCGTGGCCGGGTCGAAGGCGTTTGGCGCCAGCAGGGATTGCACTTGAGCGAGTGCTTCGGCCAAAGGCGCGATCAACTCCAGGGCTCGCGGGGTGGGTACGAGCGTGGCGCCCGCACGCACCAGAAGAGGATCGCCCAGCAAGTCGCGCAACCTCGCCAGGGCATGACTGACCGCCGGTTGGCTCAGGTGCAAGCGCTCGGCTGCCCGGGTGACGTGCTGCTCGCTGAGCAAGACGTCGAGGATTACCAGCAGGTTGAGGTCGATTCGCCGTAGATCATTCATCTGATGCATGTTCTGCATAGCCATTTGGAATTTAAATCTGCGCGACGAATACTCTAGAGTCCAGCAAAACCTGTTGGAGAATGACCATGAGTACGTTGCATTGGGCCGGGCTGTTGCTGCTGGCCGTGGTGGCCGGGGCAGTGGTGCCGTTTCAGAGTGCGATCAACGCCAACCTCACGCGTGGGTTGGGTCATCCGTTGTGGGCGACGCTCGCGTCGTTGCTGGTGAGTATCGTGGTGTTGTTGCCGATCATGTTGGCGTTGCGCTTGCCGCTGCCGTCAATGGCGTTCATCAGCAAGGCGCCGTTGTGGATGTGGGCCGGTGGTGCGTTCGGGGTGTGTTTTATTTCGTTGGCGCTGATGCTGCTGCCCAAGCTTGGGGCGTCGGGATTTACTGCGTTGGCGCTGGCGGGACAGGTGGTGGCTTCGCTGGTGCTGGATCACTTCGGATGGTTTGGGTTGGTGGAGCGGCAGATGACGTTGCCGCGGGTGTTGGGGGCGGTGTTGTTGATTGCCGGGGTAGCGTTGATTCAGTTCAGTGCTGCGCCAGGGAAGGGGTTGGTGGCGGCGGGTTGAGTGGGGGCTGTCAGGCCGCCATCGTCGGAACGCCGCCCGGAGCCGGCTCGCTCCTATAGTTGATTGGCGGCGTGGCACAGATCAGTGTAGGAGCGAGCCTGCTCGCGATGGCGGCCGGAACAGCACCGCAGATTTAGAACTTATCGAGCGTGCGCAGCTTCTGCGGTAACCCCCACAGCAGCAGGGCAACGGCGATCAGCGCGCAAACGGCAATGACATACAGCGCCGGGGTGGTGCTGCCAGTCAGGTCCTTGATCCGCCCGACCATGACCGGGCTGACGATGCCGCCGAACTGGCCGAGGGTGTTGATCACCGCGATCCCGCCAGCAGCCCCGGCGCCGGCACCGGCCAGCAGTTTTGGCGGCAGGGTCCAGAAGCTTGGGATGGACGCGATGATCCCGGCACCAAGCAAGCCCAGCGCGACAATCAGGAAGGTCGTGTGGTTGGCGAAAATCCCCGCACAGATGAACCCAACCGCCCCCATTGCGACCAGTCCAGCGACAAACTTGCGCCGCTCACCGGTCGCGTCGGACAGACGTCCGATCACCACCATACTGATGGCGCCACAGATGTACGGGATGGCAGTCAGCAAACCGATCATCACCGGGCTCTCGGTGCCGGCGCTGCGAATCAGTTGCGGTGCCCAGAAATTCAAACCGTAGGACGCCACCTGAATCAGGAAGTAGATCAGTCCCAAGGTCAGGAAACCCGGGATCCGCAACGCGGCGAGCAGCGAGCCGCCGCTCTTGTGCGGTTCATGGTGCGCAATGCGGCTGGCCAGCAGGGTTTTCTCCGACGGCGTCAGCCAGTGGGCGTCTTCGATGCGGTCCTTGAGCAAGGTCAGCACCAGCAAACCGAGACCAATGCAGGGCACGCCGCCCAGCAGGAACAGCCAGTGCCAGCCGCGCATGTCCATAAAGCCGTCGAGGTGTTGCAAGACCAGCCCGGAGAACGGTGCACCGACCAGACCGGCAAACGCCGACGACAGGAACAGCATCGAGGTGATGCGACCGCGATAGTGCTGCGGGAACCACAGCGTCAGGTAATACAGCACGCCGGGGGCAAAACCGGCTTCCATCGCGCCGATCACGAAGCGCAGCGCGTAGAACTGCCATTCGCTGTTGACGAAGACCATCGCGGCGGTGGCGAGGCCCCAGGACATCATGATCCGGGCGATCCAGCGCCGGGCGCCGACCTTGTACAGCATCATGTTGCTCGGCACTTCGAAGATCACGTAACCGACCACGAACAGGCCGGCGCCGAGGCCGTAAGCAGTGTCACTCAGGCTCAGGTCGGTCTGCAGCTGGAACTTGGCGAAGCTGATGTTGATGCGGTCGAAAAAGGCGAACAGGTAGCAGACCATGATCAGCGGCATCAGGCGCCAGGCGACCTTGCTGACCAGGGCTTTTTCTTCGTCGTGGTTAACGGACGGGCTCGCGCCCGCCTCCAGTACATTGAGGCTCATGGTGCTTTCTCCAGGCGGACTTCCCTTGGGTGTCCGATTGTTTTTGTTGTCTGGTTGAGAGGATCGGTGTGAGTGCTTTTACTGTGGGAGCGGGCTCGCCCGCGATGACTGAGTCACATCCGACATTGATGTCGGCTGATACACCGCAATCGCGGGCAAGCCCGCTCCCACAGGGATTTGTGCTGGGTCAGGAGGGCACTGGGTGCAAATCACAGTTGCGTCCGGCCTTGGCCAGCTGACCAGGCACTTCGTGGCCCAGCAGCGCCGGCAATCCTCGGGACAACTTCAACAACAGCGGCAGATCAATGCCGGTGTGAATGCCGATTTCATCGCACAGGTTGACCAGGTCTTCAGTGCAGATATTGCCCGAAGCGCCCGGGGCGAACGGGCAGCCGCCGAGGCCACCGAGGGCTGCGTCGAAGCGTCGGGCGCCGGCCTCGTAAGCGGCCAGCACGTTGCACAAACCGAGGCCTCGGGTGTTGTGGAAATGCAGGGTCAGATCAGCAGGCGAAACCCGCTGCAACACCCGTCGTACCAAGCGATCAACCTGGCGCGGATTGGCCATGCCGGTGGTGTCGGCCAGGGTAATGCCCTGGATTCCAAGCTCCTGGTAGGCCTCGACGATTTGCAGCACGCGATCCTCATCGATCTTGCCTTCAAACGGACAACCGAAAGTGGTGGCGATGCTGCCGTTGAGTCGCACCGACGTGCCACCGACGTATTGCACAATCTCGCCAAATGCAGCCAACGAGTCTTCGCAACGCATGCGCATGTTCGCCAGGTTGTGGGTCTGGCTGGCGGACATCACCAGGTTCAGCTCATCGGCCCGGGTTGCCAGCGCCCGTTGTGCGCCCTTGAGGTTGGGGATCAACGCGACGTAGATCACCCCCGGTTGCCGGGTAATGCCTTTGAACACCAACTCGCCATCGCGCAGCGCCGGAATGGCCTTGGGCGACACGAACGAGCCGGCCTCGATGCGGCTGAAACCGGCCAGCGACAGCTGATCGATCAGGGCGATCTTGTCGACGGTTTCGACCCAGGTCGGCTCGATCTGCAAGCCGTCGCGGGGGGAGACTTCCTGAACGATCAGGGTCTCGGAAAAATCAGTGATCATTGCACCACCCCTTCGGCTTTCAGCCGTTCGATGTCCAGCGCCGTAAGGCCCAGCCCCGCGAGAATGCCATCGGTGTGCTGGCCCAGACTCGGCCCGGACCAGTTCACGCCGCCGGGGGTCTCGGACATTTTCGGCACGATGCCCGGCATCTTCACCGTGGCGCCGCCAGGCAGGTCGGCGCTGAGCAGCATGTCCCGCGCCTGATAGTGCGGATCGGCGACGATGTCGGCCACGGAATAGATGCGCCCGGCCGGCACTTCAGCGGCTTCCAGCGCCGACAGGACTTCGTCGATCGGCAGGCTGCTGGTCCAATGAGTGATCGCCGCATCGAGCACATTACTTTTCAACGCACGACCGTCGTTATGAGCAAACTCCGGCGCGTCGGCCAGGTCGCGACGACCGACCACTTCCATCAAACGCTTGTAGATCGGATCGCTGTTGCCGGCGATCACCACATAGGCACCGTCGGCCGTCAGGTAAGTGTTGGATGGTGCAATGCCCGGTAAAGCGCCGCCGCTGCGCTCACGTACATGGCCGAGCATGTCGTATTCCGGCACCAGGCTTTCCATGACGTTGAACACGCTTTCAGCCAGGGACACATCGACCACTTGTCCACCGCCCTGCCCGGTCTTGACCCGCAGCAGCGACATCAAGGCACCGATCACCGCGTGCAGCGACGCCAGGGAATCGCCGAGGCTGACGCCGACCCGCGCCGGAGGCGAATCGGGATTGCCGGTGGTGTAGCGGATCCCGCCCATGGCCTCGCCGATGGCGCCGAAACCCGGACGGTCGCGGTACGGGCCGGTCTGGCCATAACCGGAAATGCGCACCAGCGTCAGGTTGGGGTTGAGGGCGTGCAACACGTCCCAGCCCAGACCGAGTTTTTCCAGGGCGCCTGGCCGCAGGTTTTCGATCAGTACGTCGGCGCTGGTCGCCAGTTGCTTGACCAGTTCGATGCCTTCGGCGGATTTCAGATTGAGCGCCAGGGACTTCTTGTTGCGCGATTGCAGGTACCACCAGAGCGAGGTGCCTTCATGCAACTTGCGCCATTTGCGCAGCGGGTCGCCCTGGCCCATGGCTTCGATCTTGATCACTTCGGCGCCGAACTCGGCGAGCATGCGCGCGGCGAACGGCGCGGCGATCAGCGTGCCGATCTCGATCACTTTGATTGCACTCAAGGGGGCAGTCATCGCGGGGTACCTCTATGTTGTTCTTGGAATATGAGCCAAGGCTAGAGGACCCGGGGGCGATGAATCCAACCTTCAGTTGGCAACGTTCGTTCGCGAAACGCGAACGCTCCCGGAAATGACCGCGGCCTCAGGTCAGTCTTCGCGAGCAAGCCCGCTCCCACCGTTGATCTGCGACGTGACACAAATCCCTGTGGGAGCGGGCTTGCTCGCGAAGGGGCCGGCCCAGCCGATCGAGAACCGTCAGACAACCCCACGCAACTGCTCAAACAACATCCGGCTCACCGGCGACAACGCTGCTTCATCACGCACCACCAAAATGAGCGCCCGATCCGACCAGTCATCCGTCAACGGCACCGCATGTAACCCCAACGCCCGTCCAAACAGTTCATAGGCCTTTTGCGGCAGGATACCGATGCCCATGTTGGCCTGGACCATCCGGCACATCGCATCAAAACCCGGCACATGAATCCGCAACCGCAGCACTTTGCCGGCCTTGCGCGCCGCCGCGTGGGTGCGCATGTTGATCGAACTGGCAGAGTGCAGTCCGACGTAATCGCTCTCTAGCGTATCGGCAAAGGCCAGGCTGGAACGACTCGCCAACGGATGATCGGGCAGCATCAACACCACCAGTTTGTCCTGGCGATACAGCACGCTGTGCAGGCCTTTGACGTCGCTGTCACTGGAACAGATCCCGAGGTCCGCTACGCCATCGAGCACGCCCTGAATCACCCCACTGCTGGGCCGTTCTTCGAGGTCGGTCTTGACCTGGGGATGGCGCTCGGAAAAACCCCGCAGGTCTTCGGGCAAGAACTGAATGATCGCCGACAAGTTGGCGAGCATCCGCACATAACCGCGCACGCCGTGGCTGTGCTCGCCCAGTTCCATGCCCATTTTCTCGACGTTGAACAACATCTGCCGGGCATGGTGCAGCAGGGTTTCACCGGCCGGCGTCAGGGTCATGCCTTTGGCCTGGCGCACGAACAGACTGATGCCCAGCGCCTCTTCCAACTCCATCAGCCGCTTGCTGGCCGCCGACACCGCGATGGCTTCGCGCGTTGCGGCACGGGTCAGGGTGCCTTCTTCATGGACGGCGACAAACAGCTGGAGGGTGATCAGGTCGAGGCGGCGGATCAGGCTTTTTTGCAGCATGGAGGGCTCGATGACTTCAGTTCGGCTGAGCCGGCAGGATAGCCCGGTTTTGGCCCACAACATCACAGGCCATCGCCCTACACATAAATCTCTTGTAACACTCAACCGAACAGGAAACGGCCGATTCAATGCCCCCGCCGCACTCTGTAAAGTCTGGAAACACACACGGACGGCTACATCACTCAAGGAAAGACACGTTCATATGGACCAGACCACTCATGCGACAAACACCTTCACCAACTACCGAAAAGTCATCTCGTTGGCCGATCACGATTGGGAAACGGCTGAAAACGGAAAAGTCGCAGGCCTGAATGTCGAGGTCAAAAGCGCAAACCGGTTGGTGGACCAGTACGGACGGGCGTTTCATCACTTCTGCACCACCTCTTATCTTGGACTGGACCACCATCCCGCCCTGCTTGACGGCGCCATGAACACCTTGTGGGAAATCGGCACGCTGCGCATCGCCAATTCGAAGAACCGCTGCAAACTGGCGGTCCTGGAGCAGTACGAAACCGAGCTGTCCGAGTTGTTCGGCGCCCCTTGCCTGAGCACCCTGTCGTGTAGCGCGGCGAGTGCCGGGATCCTTCCGTTGCTGGCCAGCGGCGAGTTCACGCAAAACCGTCCTCCCGTCATGGCGTTCGACAAACTGGCGCATTACTCGATGAACCACCTGAAAGCCACGTGCGCGGACGAAACCCGAGTGGTGACCTGCCCACACAACGACATGGATTACCTCGAAGGCCTGTGTAAAAAACACCCCAAAGTCGCCTATGTGGCCGACGGGGCTTACAGCATGGGCGGGGTCAGTGACATGGATAGCCTTTTGTACCTGAAAGACCGTTATGGGCTGTTTCTCTATCTGGACGATTCCCACGCCCTCTCCGCCGTAGGCAGGTTCGGCGTCGGACTCGTGCGTCCAAGACTGCCTGTCCTGGATGATCACTGCCTGATCGTTGCGTCACTGGCCAAGTCGTTCGGTGCCAGCGGCGGATTGGTGATGCTGGGCAGTGAACGGCAAAGGAAACTCATTGCGCGTTACGGAGGCCCCAGTAATTGGTCGCAAAGCCTCAACAGCGCCGCGATCGGTGCAGGCAGAGCCTCCATCGAGCTTCACCGCACACCGGAATTTGCCGCGCTGCAGGAAAAACTCCAGAGTAATACCCGACTCTTTGACAGCCTGATACGCACCGAACAACACGCCAGCAACATGGCGATTCGACTGATCCGCTGCGGTGAAGCAGCGCTGGCCAACAGCATCGCCATCGAACTGGCCAATCTTGGCTTCTTTACCTCGGCCGTCTTTTTCCCTGTGGTCGCACAAGGCAAGGCCGCTATCAGAATCACGCTGCGCGCTGACATGGAACCGACGCTGATCCGACACTTTTGCAACCTCGTCACCGAGCTTTTACGTACCCACGCCAGGGACATTGGCTAGAACCCCAAGGAAGATTCAATGAAGAGCAGCACCACCCTCCTCGTCACCTGCAGCACGGTGTTTCTCGCCCAACTGGGCATGAGCATTTACCTGCCGGCGCTGCCGGACATTGCCCGGGATCTGTCCGCCGAGGCTTCGCAGGTGTCCTGGGGCTTGGCGGTGTACCTGATCGGCATGGCGCTGCCGATGCTGTTCTGGGGCAGCCTGGGTCAGCGCGTTGGCCGCAAACCGGTGTTGCTCGCGGCACTCGGGATCTACGGGTTGGCAAACCTGGCCCTGCCCTTGAGTCAGACACTTGAATCGTTCCTGTTATGGCGACTGGTTCAAGGGGTTGGCGCCAGCGGGATTTCGGTCATGGCGCGGGTGCTGATCCGCGACAGTTTCCGTGGTGACTTGCTGGCCAAGGCGTTGTCCTGGATATCGATTTCTTTTGTGGTGGCACTGGGCATCGGTCAGTACCTGGGGTCGATCATCCAGGTGGCGCTGGGCTGGTCAGCGATTTTCTATCTGCTGGGTGGCGTGAGCCTGTTGATGGCGCTGGTCGTGTCGGGGGTCACGTTTGCGCTGCTGGCTGAAGACAATGTTCTGTCGTCCGCCTTGCCGAGTTACGGGCGCATTTTGCGTGATCGAGCCTTTCTGCTGCCGGCACTCGCCGGTGGCCTCGGCTATGGCGTGATCATCGCATTCAACACGGCGGCGCCGCTGATTCTGCAAGGCCCGTTCAACTGGTCGGCCGTGGAATACGGGCTGTTGGGCTGGCCGATCAGCGCGGCGTATTTTCTGGGAGCATTGGGGGTGAATGCCTTCGTGCTTCGCACCGGTCGACGCTGGCTGATGACGGCAGGTGTGGGGCTGGTGTTGGGCGGCTGCGCGGTGATGTTGCTGGGCAGTCTCGCGGGCACATCCGTTGCGCTGCTGTTCTGGTTGCCTTACTGCTTTGCGGTGTTCGGGCAGTCTTTGAACTACCCGATCAGCCTGGCCCTGGCCAATGACGGCTCGCCGGTCGGCGGGGCTTATGCGATGGCGTTGAGCGGTTTCATTCACCAACTGATGGCGGCCATCATCGGCGGGGTCGCCAGCCTGATCGCAAGCCAGCAGGCGTGGCCACTGTCCCTGTTTTGCACCTTGCTGGCCTTGGGCGCGATGCTCTGCGTGATGCTCGCGCGCGGTCGTCAAACCGACTAGAACGCGCTGCGGAAAACTTCCTCGATCTGGCGCTGATCCGCCACCCGTGGATTGGTCAGGCCGCAGGCGTCTTTCAGCGCGTTGGTGGCGAGTATCGGGATGTCGTTGAGCTTGGCGCCGAGTTCACGCAAACCGGCGGGAATGTCCACGTCTCTGGACAGGCTGCGGATCGCCAAGATGGCCGCTTGAGCACCTTCTTCCGGGCTTAGGCCACGGGTATCGGCACCCATCGCGTGGGCCACATCCATCAGGCGCGGCGCGCACACCAGCGCATTGAAACTTTGTACGTGGGGCAGCAACACCGCATTGCAAACGCCATGAGGCAAGTCATAGAACCCGCCCAACTGGTGAGCCATGGCGTGGACATAACCCAGGGAGGCGTTGTTGAACGCCATGCCGGCGAGGAATTGTGCGTAAGCCATGTTTTCCCGTGCGGCCATGTCGCTGCCGTCGCGCACGGCCAGGCGCAGGTTGCTGCTGATCAACGTGATCGCCTTCAGTGCGCAGGCATCGGTGATCGGGTCGGCCGCAGTGGACACGTAGGCTTCGATAGCGTGAGTCAGCGCGTCCATGCCGGTGGCAGCGGTCAGGCCCTTGGGCATGGCGACCATCAGCACGGGGTCGTTGACCGACAGCAACGGTGTGACGTTGCGGTCGACGATGGCCATTTTCACGTGGCGCGATTCGTCGGTGATGATGCAAAAACGGGTCATCTCGCTGGCGGTGCCGGCGGTGGTGTTGATCGCGATCAGCGGCAACTGTGGTTTGGTGGACCGGTCGACGCCTTCATAGTCACGGATCTGCCCGCCGTTGGTCGCACACAATGCGATGCCCTTGGCGCAGTCATGGGGCGAACCGCCGCCGAGCGACACCACGAAATCACAACGACTTTCCTTGAGCAGGCCCAGGCCGCGCTCGACGTTGGCCATGCTCGGGTTCGGTTTGGCGCCGTCGAAGATCACCGAGTCGATGTCTTGCATCGCCAGCTTCTCGGCAATCATCTTCGCCACGCCGGCCTTGGCCAGCCCAGTGTCGGTGACGATCAGCGCCTTGCGAAAGCCGTACTTGCCAATGGCGGACATGGCTTCGTCCAGGCATCCGTTGCCCATGATGTTAACGGCGGGAATGAAAAACGTGCTGCTCATGAGCGATTCTCCTGGCTGGGCCGAATCGGTGGTGCCGATCCGGCGGATGCGCACAGGATCGACCTATCGGCTACGCAGTAACTTGATCTGGCTCAAGTCTGCGTCGTGATAAAGTCGCCGCCCATCAGACCACTTGCTTTGAGACTTTGAACCGCAATGACCGATTTCCAGGATGTTGATGCCCAACTTGAAGACTGGAACGCCTTGCGCGCCACCGCCTCGTTCAGCGGCCTATTGGTGGGCAACGGCGCCAGCCGCGCGGTGTGGGACGACTTCGGCTATGACTCGCTGTTCGAAAACGCCCGCACCGTCGAAGAAAAACCCCTGAGCCAGTCCGAGCTGAGCGTGTTCGACGCCATGCAGACGCGCAGCTTCGAGCAGGTGCTGAGCGCGCTGAAAACCACCAGCCGGGTCAACAAGGCCCTGGCCGTCAGCTCCGCCGCGCCGCGCAATCGCTACTACGCGATCAAGGAAGCGCTGATCAACACGGTCCACGCGGTGCACATCCCCTGGAGGCTGGTGGTGCCTTCGACCCTGGCGACCATCAGTCAGGAACTGGGCCGTTACCGGACGGTGTTCACCACCAATTACGACTTGATCAACTACTGGGCGATCCAGCATCAGCCAGACGCAATCACCGACCTGTTCCAGGGCACCGAACCGGGTTTTGACTTGAGCGCCACGGCGACCGATAAGACCCGTTTGCTGTATCTGCACGGCGGCCTGCACCTGGTGCGCAATCAGGACGGCACGGCACGCAAGCTGATGTCGACCGAGGGCACGTTGCTGGGTAGTTTCGCCATCAACAACACCATCAAGACGCTGGATGATGTGCCGCTGTTCGTCAACGAAGGGCCAACGCAGGACAAACTCAAGACCATTCGCAGCTCGGATTATCTGTCGTTTTGCTACGACCAGTTACTGAGTCATGGCGACGGGTTGTGCCTGTTCGGGCATGCCTTGGGTGAGCAGGACAGCCACATCATCCACGCGTTGCGCCAGGCGCAACCGAAGGTGGTGGCGATCTCGATTTACCCGCGCAGCAAGGCGTTTATCCAGCATCAGAAGCGGCATTACGCGAAGGTGTTTGAAGGGACAGGGTCAGAGTTGCGGTTTTTTGATTCGAAGACGCATGCGCTTGGCAGTCCGAAGCTGACCGTACCGGTTGAGGTTTAGCGGCGACGCGGCTGACGTCATCGCGGGCAAGCCCGCTCCCACAAGGATTAGCGGTGTTCACATATTCTGTGGACACCCCAGTCCCTGTGGGAGCGGGCTTGCCCGCGATGATGTCAGCCCAGTCAACCTATTCTTCGGCGCTATGCACCACCACCAACAACTGCGCCTGCACCTCCCCCACTGACCGGATCCGGTGCGGTTTCTGCGCATTGAAGTGCAGTGCGTCCCCGCGATTGAGCAGCACGCGCTCGTTCATGAAGTCCACTTCCACCTGCCCTTCGTGGACGAACAGAAACTCTTCCCCCAAGTGTTCCTTGAAGGTTTTATCCGCGAATTCGCTCGGCGGGTAAATCATGAACGGCAGCAGGCTGCGCTCGCTGACCTGATGGGCCAGCACCGCGTAGCCGGGGCTTTCATCGTTGGCTGCCAGGGATTGGCGTTCGTCGCTGCGCACCAGGCTGTAGCTGTCGAGGCTGATGTTGTCTTCGGAGAACAACTCCTCGACCTTCACGTTCAGCGCCTTGGCCAGTTTCAGGGCAGCCGCGATCGACGGCGTATTCAGCCCGCGCTCGACTTTCGACAGGTAGCTCTTGGTCATGCCGGACTTTTCGGCCAAGGCCTCCAGCGTCACACCAAGTTTTTTTCTCAGTAATTTCAAACGGATAGACATGTAGAACAATTAATCCATCAAGGAGCCGACGATATGTCCTTGCCAATGACACAAAGTGTCATATAGCCTTTGTTGTGTCATTTGCATGAAACCACTCAAGGACACCGATATGGCCAAGACCTTAGCACTACCCAAGGAGCAACTGGTCAAGCAAGCGTTGACCCAGATGCAAAACACCCTGGCGGATAATACGTGGACCGACCGGCAAAAGCTGGCCCTGACCTGCCGGATACTGTTCGAAAATGGTCACGACTCCGGCCTGGCCGGGCAAATCACCGCCCGTGGTCCCCAACCAGGCACTTACTACACTCAACAACTGGGCTTGGGTTTCGACGAGATCACCGCGAGCAATCTGCTGCTGGTCAACGAAGACCTGGAAGTGCTTGAAGGCCACGGCATGCCCAACCCGGCCAACCGTTTCCACAGTTGGGTGTACCGCGCCCGGCCGGACGTGAACTGCATCATCCACACGCACCCGACTCACGTCGCGGCGCTGTCGATGCTCGAAGTGCCGCTGCAGATTTCCCACATGGACCTCTGCCCGCTCTACGACGATTGCGCGTTCCTCGAAGGCTGGCCGGGTGTGCCGGTAGGCAACGAAGAAGGTGATTTGATCGCCGGCGCACTGGGCGATAAACGGGCCATTCTGCTGTCGCACCACGGCCAGCTGTCCACCGGCACCACCATCGAAGAAGCCTGTGTCATCGCTCAATTGATTGAGCGTGCGGCGAAGCTGCAACTGCTGGCGATGAGTGCCGGGACGATCAAGCCGATCCTGCCGGAACTGGGCCGCGAAGCCCATGACTGGATCTCGAAACCCAAGCGCCACGGCGCCGCGTTCAACTACTACGCCCGGCAGAACCTGCGTCAACACGCCGATTGCCTGAACTGAACCCGATCATTTTCTGAAGGAGACACAGCATGTCGACCCCTACCATTCACGGCATCATTGGCTACACCATCACCCCGTTCACCGCCAACGGCGAAGGCGTTGATCTCGACGCGCTCGGGCGTTCCATCGACCGTTTGATCGACGGCGGCGTCCACGCCATCGCCCCGCTGGGCAGCACCGGCGAAGGCGCTTACCTGAGCGACGCGGAGTGGGATCAGGTCAGCGAGTTCAGCATCAAGCATGTGGCCAAGCGCGTACCGACCATCGTCAGCGTGTCCGACCTGACCACCGCCAAAGCCGTGCGTCGTGCGCGTTTCGCCGAAGCCCACGGGGCTGATGTGGTGATGGTGCTGCCGACGTCCTACTGGAAACTCAGCGAAGCGGAAATCCTCGCCCACTACCGCGCCATCGGCGAGAGCATTGGCGTACCGATCATGCTCTACAACAACCCGGCCACCAGCGGCACCGACATGTCGGTGGACCTGATCCTGCGGATCGTCAACACCGTGGAGAACGTGACCATGGTCAAGGAGAGCACCGGCGACATCCAGCGCATGCACAAGCTGCAACTGCTGGGCGACGGTCAGGTGCCGTTCTACAACGGCTGCAATCCGTTGGCGCTGGAAGCGTTTGCGGCGGGTGCGAAAGGCTGGTGCACAGCTGCGCCGAACCTGATTCCGCAGCTCAATCTCGATTTGTATGAAGCGGTTTTGGCCAACGACCTGGGCAAGGCGCGTGAGTTGTTCTATCGCCAGTTGCCGGTGCTGGACTTCATTCTCAAGGGCGGGTTGCCGGCGACGATCAAGGCCGGGCTGCGGGCGACCGGGCTGGAAGTGGGTGATCCGCGGTTGCCGGTATCTCCGCTTGGTGAGGCTGGAGTTAACCAGCTACAAACCTTGTTGAAAGCCTTGCGCTGATCTCGAAGTTCACAAAAAACCAATGTGGGAGCTAGCCTGCTAGCGATAGCGGCCAGACATTCAACATCTTCGTCGAATGTTAAGCAGCCATCGCTAGCAGGCTAGCTCCCACAGTGGATTTGTTTTGGGTTTGAAAGGTGTGGTCACAGTACCGGCAAGGTCTTGTCCTTGATCACGGTGGTTGGCCCGTTGGCCTTGACGCTGGCGATGCCTTTATCCATCGCGCCAGCGGAAGAATAGGTCTCGCTGCTACCGATAATCTCGTGGTTACCGGCCTTGAGGTTGAAGTAAGGATGGCCATCCTTGGTGGTTTTCTTTTCGTAGCGCTCATCCAGCGGGCTGTTCTTCTGCACCGAAGCAATGCCGTTGTCGGCAGCGCTGCGAGTGGTGTACAGCTCGCTGGTCAGAATGGTTTCGGCGTTGGCGGCCTTCAGTACAAACTTGAACTG
This sequence comes from Pseudomonas sp. 31-12, assembly GCF_003151075.1. Lineage (NCBI taxonomy): Bacteria > Pseudomonadati > Pseudomonadota > Gammaproteobacteria > Pseudomonadales > Pseudomonadaceae > Pseudomonas > Pseudomonas sp. 31-12. Next base: position 1,674,312 of record NZ_CP029482.1, on the reverse strand, counting down.
ACCGTTGCTGCTTTTGCTTACTTCGTACCATCCGGACATGCTCTTTCTCCTTGGCGATTGAGAGGTTTCGCGCTTCAGAGTAAAGACCACGCCGGGATTTCTGTCGCCTGTCAGGGCCCCATCGCGGGCAAGCCCGCTCCCACAGGTTCAGTGTGATCCTTGTGGGAGCGGGTTTGCTCGCGAAGGGGTCGACACGGTCTACGCTATTTCACCACCGCCCGCACCACCGACAACTCCGGCGCCTGCACCCGTCGCTGACTCAAATACCGCGTACAACTGACCCGCAAAAACGAGGCGAAATTCACCACTTCGCCGCGGTAGTCCATCACCTCTTCATACAGCTTGGCGATCAACTGGTTAGTGGTCATGCCATCGACTTCGGCGATTTCGCTGAGTATGTCCCAGAACTGATTCTCCAGCCGCAGGGTGGTGACCACCCCGCAGATGCGCAGCGAGCGGGAGCGCGACTCGTAGAGAATCGGATCGGCTTTGACGTAGAGCTCGCACATGGAAAAGTCCCTCATTACAGCGTGATTTTGGTGCCCAGCAACCCGAGGAAACCGGCGAGCCAGCTCGGATGCGCCGGCCAGGCCGGGGCAGTGGCCAGATTGCCTTGTACGTGACCTTCCGTCACCGGGATATCGATGAACGTACCGCCGGCCAGACGCACTTCCGGCGCGCAGGCAGGATAAGCGCTGCACTCGCGACCTTCGAGAATCCCCGCGGCCGCCAGCAATTGCGCGCCGTGGCACACGGCAGCGATCGGCTTGCCGGCCTTGTCGAACGCCCGCACCAGTTCCAGGACTTTTTCGTTCAGGCGCAGGTATTCCGGCGCCCGACCGCCGGGGATCAGCAGCGCGTCGTAGTCGGATTCAGCGACCTTGGCGAAGTCGAAGTTCAGGGCAAACAGGTGGCCGGGTTTTTCGCTGTAGGTCTGATCGCCTTCGAAGTCGTGAATGGCTGTGCGTACTGTCTGGCCGGCGGATTTATCCGGGCAAACGGCGTGTACCTTGTGGCCGACCATCAGCAGCGCCTGGAACGGCACCATCACTTCGTAGTCTTCGACGTAATCGCCGACCAGCATCAGAATTTTCTTGGCAGCCATGGGGAGGACTCCTCTGGGAAATACGTAGGAGTATTCAAGGTAGTCCTTATCTGCGAGGTCGGGTAATAACCACCTACTACTGACAATGTAGGTTTGAGTTTGGCCTTTGTGGCGAGGGAGCTTGCTCCCGCTGGGCTGCGAAGCGGCCCCCTGCATTCTTCCCGGAGAATCAGGTCTCCAGGTTTTACGACTGCTGCGCAGCCGAACGGGAGCAAGCTCCCTCGCCACAAGAATCGCGCTCAACTGTACGGATATTTCTGTTCCCAGCTGTAAGCGCCAAAACCATTGAGTTATGGCTAGATGAATACACCCCCACTCACCCTGGATTCTGGTCCCTCATCATGTCCTCGCGCGAAAACACCGGCATGGCCCTCGGCCTGCTCGGCGTTGTGATCTTCAGCCTCACCCTGCCCTTCACGCGGATCGTCGTGCAGGAAATTCATCCGCTGCTCAACGGCCTGGGCCGGGCGCTGTTTGCAGCGGTGCCGGCGGCGATGTTGTTGCTGTGGCGCCGGGAAAAATGGCCGACCTGGAAACAGATCAAAGGCCTGACACTGGTGATCGCCGGCGTGATCCTTGGCTTCCCGGTGTTGTCGGCCTGGGCCATGCAAACCTTACCGGCGTCTCACGGCGCGTTGGTCAACGGTTTGCAACCGCTGTGCGTCGCGCTATACGCCGCGTGGCTGTCCCATGAGCGACCGTCAAAAGCCTTCTGGGCCTGCGCCGCGCTGGGCAGTGCGCTGGTGTTGGGTTACGCGCTGATCAGCGGGGCCGGCAGCATTCAGGCCTGTGATTTGCTGATGCTCGGCGCTATTGCCGTGGGCGGTCTGGGTTATGCCGAGGGCGGCCGGTTGGCCAAGGAGATGGGCGGCTGGCAGGTGATCTGCTGGGCGCTGGTGTTGTCGACGCCGTTGTTGATCGGGCCTGTGGTGTATTTGGCGCTGCAACATCAGGGCGAAATTTCGGCCAAGACCTGGTGGGCGTTTGGTTACGTTTCGCTGTTTTCACAGTTCATCGGGTTCTTTGCCTGGTACGCCGGGTTGGCCATGGGCGGCATTGCCCGAGTCAGTCAAATCCAACTGTTGCAGATCTTCTTCACCATCGCGTTTTCGGCGTTGTTCTTCGGTGAACACATCGAGCCCATCACCTGGCTGTTTGCGGCCGGGGTGATCGTTACAGTGATGCTCGGACGCAAGACCGCCATCAAACCCCATGTGGGAGCGGGCTTGCTCGCGAAGGGGCCGTAATATTCAACATTTATGCTGAATGTAGAGCCGCCATCGCTAGCAGGCTAGCTCCCACAGGATCGCTGGGGATCAGAGGTAGCCGTCAGTCCGCAGCAGGGTTTCGAGGCAATGTTCGGTGATGTGGTAGAAATCCTTCAGTTCCTGAATCTTCACCAACAGCTGGGCCGGGTCCACCGGCTCGGCGCGTTTGACCGCCAGGATCATCTTGTTCTTGTTGGTGTGGTCCAGTGAGATGAACTCGAACACTTTGGTTTCATAACCACAGGCTTCCAGGAACAGCGCACGCAAGCTGTCGGTGACCATTTCCGCTTGCTGGCCCAGATGCAGACCGTATTGCAGCATCGGCTTGAGCAGCGCCGGGCTCTGGATTTGCAGGCGAATCTGTTTGTGGCAGCACGGCGAGCACATGATGATCGAGGCGCCGGAACGGATACCAGTGTGGATCGCATAGTCGGTGGCGACGTCGCAGGCGTGCAGCGCGATCATCACGTCCAGCTCGCTCGGCGCGACGCTGCGTACGTCACCGCACTTGAATACCAGCCCCGGATGCTCAAGCTTGGCGGCGGCGGCATTGCACAGGCTGACCATTTCTTCGCGCAACTCGACGCCGGTCACCACGCCTTCGGCCTTCAAGGTGTTGCGCAGGTAGTCGTGGATCGCGAACGTCAGGTAACCCTTGCCCGAGCCGAAATCCGCCACCTGCACCGGTTTGTCCAGCGCCAGCGGCGAGGTCGTCAGCGCATGGCTGAAGACTTCGATGAACTTGTTGATCTGCTTCCACTTGCGCGACATCGCCGGGATCAGCTCGTGCTTGCTGTTCGTCACACCGAGGTCGGCGAGGAACGGCCGGCTCAGGTCGAGGAAGCGGTTTTTCTCACGGTTATGTTCGGCAGACGGCACTTCACGCAATTGCTGAGGTTTGCTCTTGAACAGCGAAGACTTGCCCTTTTTGCTGTATTCGAGCTGGGCTTCGTCAGTCAACGACAGTAAATGCGCATTTTTGAACGAGGCCGGCAACAGCGCGGTGATAGTCGCGACGCCCTCGGCAAGCGGCAGGTTCTTGGTGATGTCGCGGGTTTTGTAGCGGTAGACGAAGGACAAGCACGGCTGATCCTTGACCGTCAGTTGCTTGATGATCAGCCGCTGCAAATCGGTTTCGGTGCCGACGTACTTGGCCAGGACCAGTTTGATGAAGCCGTTGGCGTCGAGGCTGGTTTGCAGCAGGTCGATGAACTGGGCGTGGTGATCCGGCGCGAGGCTGGCGGGAGTGGCGGTGGCAGACATGGGAAAAGCGGCCTCGGGCGGTGCGGATCGGGGAATGGCGGGTATTTTAGGGGGGATGGTCGTTCGGGACACGCAGTTATTTACCGAACGGTGCGAATCGTGAGGCAAGTCGAGTCCCCTGTGGCGAGGGGACTTGTCCCCGTTGGGTCGCGAAGCGGCCCCCTTCGATCACCAGTCAGACCGCGTTCTCAGTTTTTACGACTGCTTCGCAGCCGAACGGGGACAAGTCCCCTCGCCACAAAAGCTCCCTTGCCACAGAAGCGCATCCGTCTCCAGACTGAAAAGGACGTCAGCCCAACACCACCAACCGATTCGGCAATTCATTCCTCACATGCGTCACCGGCACATGCACCTTGAGCAACTCGCCACACGCCTCCACACACGTCACAAACCCCTGCAACGTCTGTCCCTGTTTCACCTGTTGCGTAAACGCCGCAACAATCGCGTCCCAGTTCTTGTTGTCCAGCCGTTTGGAAATCCCTTCATCCACCAGAATCTCCACATAGCGCTCGGCTTCGCAGACGAAAATCAGCATGCCGGTGCTGCCCACCGTGTGGTGCAGGTTCTGCTCCAGGAACTGCCGGCGCGCCAGATTTGACGCACGCCAGTGACGCACCGAGCGCGGGATCAGGTGCGTGGTGACTTTCGGAATCCGGAACACCAGGCACAGCACGATGAAACTGATCCATTGCACCAGCAGCAAACTGTGCATGGTCAGCCAGCCGGTCAGGTAATGCACGACACCCGGCACCACCAGCGCCAGCAGGCTGGCCCAGAGCAGCGGGATGTACGCATAGTCGTCGGCGCGGGCCGCGAGCACGGTCACCAGTTCGGCGTCGGTGTCGCGCTCGACCCGGGCAATCGCCTCGGCGACTTTGCGTTGTTCGTGTTCAGTCAGTAATGCCATGGTTAAAAGTGCCTGCTCATTATTATTCTCACCAGCCGCCCGACGAACCGCCGCCCCCGAAACTGCCGCCGCCACCACTGAAGCCCCCGCCTCCACCACCGCCGCCAAAACCGCCACCGCCGAAACCGCCGCCCGAACTGCCTCGGCCACCGCCACCACCGCTGGGCAGGATCCCGAGCATCTGGCAGACGAAAATCGTCAGGATGAACAGCATCACCAGAAACACGAACACGCCCGGATGACGCGAAAAGAAATCGTCGCCCTCATCCCCGCGCGGCTCATAGACCGTCGACGGCTCGTCCAGCGAATTGCCGCCCAACACCACCAGCATCGCGGCGACCCCGTCGCTGATGCCTTTGCTGAAGTTGCCGGTCTTGAACGCTGGCGTGATCACCTGGTTGATGATCACCGAACTCTGCGCATCGGTCAGGCGATCTTCCAGGCCGTAACCGACTTCGATACGCAATTTACGATCATCACGCGCAACGATCAGCAGCGCGCCGGTGTTTTTGTCCTTCTGGCCGATGCCCCAGTGGCGTCCCAGTTGATAACCGAAATCCGCAATGTCGGTGCCCTGCAGGTCCGGCACCGTCACCACCACCAATTGCTCGCCGGTGGCTGTTTCATGGGCCTGGAGTTGTTGCGTCAGCTGCTCGCGCACCGACGGCTCGATCATCTGGGCGTTATCGACCACCCGTCCGGTCAGTGGCGGAAACTTCAACTCGGCCTGGGCTGCCAGGGTAAACACCCACAGCAACAGCACCAGGCCCACTTTCAACACGCGCATTGGCAACCTCATCCGTGGTGATGCGTCGAACCCGTCCCGGTGCTTACTGGAACTTCACTTCAGGTGCTTTTTCGGCGCCGGGGCTGGTGGCCTCGAAGGTTTCGCGGATCGGCAAATCGCTGTACATCACGGTGTGCCACAGGCGACCCGGGAATGTGCGGATTTCGGTGTTGTACTTCTGCACCGCGAGGATGAAATCGCGACGCGCCACGGCGATGCGGTTCTCGGTGCCTTCGAGCTGCGATTGCAACGCGAGGAAATTCTGGTTGGCCTTGAGGTCCGGGTAACGCTCGGACACCACCATCAAACGGCTCAAGGCACCGGTCAGCTGATCCTGCGCCTGCTGGAACTGCTTGAGTTTTTCCGGGTTGTCCAGGGTGCTGGCATCGACCTGGATCGAGGTCGCCTTGGCCCGGGCTTCGATCACCGCGGTCAGGGTTTCTTCTTCGTGTTTGGCGTAACCCTTGACGGTCTCCACCAGGTTGGGGATCAGGTCGGCGCGGCGCTGGTACTGGTTCTGCACCTGGCTCCAGGCGGCCTTGGCCTGTTCGTCGAGGGTCGGAATGTTGTTGATGCCGCAGCCCGCCAGCAACGTGGTGAGCAACATCAAGGCTGCAACCTGCAGGCTCGACCGATAGTGGTGTCGTACATTCATCTGGTTGACGCTCCCTTGCACATTCCGTTGAAAAACAACCAGCACCTTCTGAGCGGTCTCTTGGGGCATAATCTGCCGCCGCCACTGGATTGCATCGCGCCAATGGGCTAAAAGATGCCCCAGCGCTAAAACACTGCAGAAGTGTGCTGCATTTACCTGAACAACAATAGTCGCTCCCTAAATTTTGGCTGACCGGCCCGTATTCACTGCCGTTTAGGCCTTTGAGAAAACCATTCATGAAGAAGCTGTGTTTGCTGGGCCTGTTCGTCAGCCTGGCCAGTCATACCGTATTGGCCGCCACGACGCCCGCACCTCTGGAAAACAAGGACGCCTTCATCAGCAACCTGATGAAGCAGATGACCCTCGATGAAAAGATCGGCCAGTTGCGCCTGATCAGCATCGGCCCTGAAATGCCTCGGGAGATGATCCGCAAGGAAATCGCCGCGGGCAACATCGGCGGCACGTTCAACTCGATCACGCGCCCGGAAAACCGTCCGATGCAGGACGCGGCCATGCGCAGCCGGTTGAAGATCCCGATGTTCTTCGCCTATGACGTGATCCACGGTCACCGCACCATTTTCCCGATCCCGATTGCCCTGGCTTCGAGCTGGGACATGGACGCCATCGGCCTGTCCGGGCGCATCGCCGCCAAGGAAGCCGCGGCAGACAGCCTCGACATTACCTTCGCGCCCATGGTCGATGTTTCCCGTGACCCTCGTTGGGGCCGCACCTCCGAAGGCTTCGGCGAAGACACGTACCTGGTGTCGCGCATTGCCGGCGTCATGGTCCGGGCCTTCCAGGGCACCGGCGCGAACGCGGCCGACAGCATCATGGCCAGCGTCAAGCACTTCGCCTTGTACGGCGCGGTCGAGGGCGGTCGCGACTACAACGTCGTCGACATGAGCCCGGTCAAAATGTACCAGGACTACCTGCCACCGTACCGCGCTGCCATCGACGCCGGCGCGGGTGGCGTCATGGTCGCGCTGAACTCGATCAACGGCGTGCCCGCCACCGCCAACACCTGGCTGATGAATGACCTGTTGCGCAAGGAATGGGGCTTCAAGGGCCTGGCAGTCAGCGACCACGGGGCGATTTTCGAGCTGATCAAGCACGGCGTTGCCGCTGACGGTCGCGAAGCCGCGAAGCTGGCGATCAAGGCCGGCATCGACATGAGCATGAACGACACCCTGTATGGCAAAGAGCTGCCGGGGCTGTTGAAGGCCGGCGAGATCGAACAAAAAGACATCGATAACGCCGTGCGTGAAGTGCTCGCCGCGAAGTACGACATGGGCCTGTTCAAAGACCCGTACCTGCGCATCGGCAAGGCTGAAGACGATCCGGCCGACACTTACGCCGAAAGCCGTCTGCACCGTGCCGAGGCCCGTGACGTGGCGCGCCGCAGCCTGGTGTTGCTGAAGAACCAGGGCGAAACCCTGCCGTTGAAGAAAACCGCGAAAATCGCCCTGGTCGGTCCGCTGGCCAAGGCGCCGATCGACATGATGGGCAGTTGGGCCGCCGCTGGCCGTCCGGCGCAATCGGTCACGCTGTTCGACGGCATGAACGCCGCCGTGGCAGACAAATCGACGCTGATCTACGCCCGTGGCGCCAACATCACCAGCGACAAGAAAGTCCTGGATTACCTGAACTTCCTCAACTTCGATGCTCCGGAAGTGGTGGATGATCCACGTTCGGCGCAACTGCTGATCGATGAAGCGGTGAAAGCCGCCAAGGAGGCTGATGTGGTCGTTGCAGCGGTCGGCGAATCCCGTGGCATGTCCCACGAATCGTCGAGTCGTACCGACCTCAACATCCCTTCCAACCAGCGCGACCTGATCAAGGCCCTGAAAGCCACTGGCAAACCGCTGGTGCTGGTGTTGATGAACGGCCGTCCGCTGTCGATTCTCGAAGAGAAAGAACAGGCTGACGCGATTCTGGAAACCTGGTTCAGCGGCACCGAAGGCGGCAACGCCATCGCCGACGTGCTGTTCGGCGACTACAACCCGTCGGGCAAACTGCCGATCACCTTCGCGCGTTCGGTGGGCCAGATTCCGACCTACTACAACCACCTGAGCATTGGCCGGCCATTCACGCCGGGCAAACCGGGCAACTACACCTCGCAGTATTTCGATGACACCACCGGCCCGCTGTTCCCGTTTGGTTTCGGCCTGAGCTACACCGATTTCAGCCTGAGCGACATGGCCTTGTCCTCGACCACACTGAACAAGACCGGCAAACTCGACGCCAGCGTGATGGTGAAAAACACCGGCAAGCGTGACGGCGAAACCGTGGTGCAGTTGTACATCCAGGACGTGACCGGCTCGATCATCCGCCCCGTCAAGGAACTGAAGAACTTCCAGAAAATCACGCTGAAGGCTGGCGAACAGAAAGTCGTGCACTTCACAATCACCGAGGACGACCTGAAGTTCTTCAATGCCCAGCTCAAATACGCGGCAGAGCCTGGCAAGTTCAACGTGCAGATCGGCCTGGATTCCCAGGATGTGACGCAGCAGAGCTTTGAGTTGCTGTAACCCTTAAAGCCATATGAAGTACCTGTGGGAGCGGGCTTGCCCGCGATGACGGTGTAACAGTCAACATAAATGTTGGATGTTATGGCCTCATCGCGGGCAAGCCCGCTCCCACAGTGGTTTTTGGTGTGACGGCTATCCCCGTCGATCCAACAGGTTCACCACCAGCCGATCCACCCATCCCCAAACCCGTTGCTTGACCCGCCGCCACAGCGGTCGGCGTTTCCATGCCTCCAGGCTGACCTCCTGGCTCTGCGCAAAGTCCTTCTCGAAACTCGCCACCACCGCCCGCGTCAGCCCCGGGTCCAGCGCCTCAAGGTTGGCTTCCAGATTGAAGCGCAGATTCCAGTGGTCGAAATTGCACGAACCGATGCTCACCCAATCATCGATCAGTACCATTTTCAGGTGCAGGAAACACGGCTGGTATTCGAAGATTTTTACCCCGGACCTGAGCAGTCGCGGATAGTAGCGGTGCCCGGCGTAGCGCACCGACGGGTGATCGGTGCGCGGCCCGGTCAGCAGCAGACACACATCGACGCCACGAGCCGCGGCCCTGCGCAATGAGCGGCGGACTTTCCAGGTCGGCAAAAAATACGGTGTGGCCAACCAGATCCGGCGCTGGCCGCTGTTGAGCGCACGAATCAGCGATTGCAGGATGTCGCGGTGCTGGCGGGCGTCGGCATAGGCCACCCGGCCCATGCCCTCGCCCGTGGACGGCACCCGTGGCAGACGCGGCAAGCCGAAGTGCGATGCAGGTTTCCAGGCGCGGCGGTGGCGGTTGGCGATCCATTGCCGGTCGAACAGCAACTGCCAGTCAATGACCAAGGGGCCGGTGATTTCCACCATCACTTCATGCCACTCGCTGGTGTCTTCACCCGGCGTCCAGAATTCATCCGTAACGCCTGTGCCGCCCACCACGGCCAAGCTCTGATCGACCAATAGCAGCTTGCGGTGATCGCGGTAGAAGTTACCGACCCAACGCCGCCAGCTCAGCCGATTGTAGAACCTCAGCTCCACACCCGCCGCCGTCAAACGCTGACGCAAAGTCAGGGTGAACGCGAGGCTGCCGTAATCATCGAACAGGCAGCGCACGCGTACACCACGCTCGGCGGCCTGAACCAACGCCTGCACCATCGCCTCGGCGCAGGCCCCCGCCTCGACCAGGTACAGCTCCAGCTCGACCTGTTCTTCGGCGCGAGCAATCGCAACCAACATGCGCGGGAAAAACTCCGGGCCGTCGATCAGCAGTTCGAAATGGTTGCCTGCACGCCAGGGGAAGATCGCACCGGCCATGTCAGCGCGCCGTGAAAATCAGCACAGCACCCACCGGCACCGACAGACTGATGGCCGACAAACCGGCGACCTTGCGCAAACTTTCCAGGCCCGGAGCCAGATCGAAGTCTTCGGCATTGATGATCAGCGGCTCGAGGGTCACCACCTGGAAGCGTCGATCATCGAGACGGGTCGCCAGCAGTTCGGCATTGTATTCGTGAGTTTTACCGTGGAGGTTGACGGTCAGCGGCAAACGCAGCTCCAACTGGGCACCGGGCGCGAGGTCGTTGATCGGGCGCAGATCGATCTGCGTGGTAATCAGCGCTTCGGGAAAGGTCTGGATCTCGAACAGCTCCTTGCGCATGCGTTCGTCACGCAGCGGGATGCCGCTGTTCACCGACTCCATCTCGACTTCCACCTCGGCCAGGCCTTTGGGACTGACCTTGCCGTGCAACACCAGGAAGCGCTGCACTTCGGAGATGTTGGTGTTTTTGGTGCTGATGAACGACAGCCGCGAGGACTCGCCGTCGAGGTACCAATTGGCTTGGGCCGACAACGAAGCGCCGGCCAGCAGCAGGAAGGACAGGGTTTTGGAAAGGGACCGCTTGAACATAAAGACTCGTGGGGGAAATAAACCTGAGCGAACCTTAACCGCCCGCGAGCCAGATGCAAACTGTCCATCACTGACACCGGCCATTGTGGCGAGGGGGCTTGCCCCCGTTGGGTCGCGAAGCGGCCCCATTCGATTTATCAGTCAGACCGTGTTTTCAGGTTTACGACTGCTTCGCAGCCGAACGGGGGTAAACCCCCTCGCCACAACAGCCCACTCGCCAAAAGGAACATCGGCGCATTCAGGGTTGCAGGCGACAGCCTTGGCGTTCGCCAATCCATTGCGCACTGTTGCTGCGGCCCATGCCGCTGACGGTCACGCGCTTGCTGGCGGGGTCATCGGTGAAGCCGCTGGTGGGCAGCCACTGTTTTACATAGCTGTGGCAGTACTCCGCCTGGTTACCCATCACGTACCGGCACGAACAATACTCTTTGGCAGTGTAGGCGCTGATGATGTCGGGGAACGCCCACAACGCCACGCGCTCCTGCCAGACCCCGCCGAGCAAGGCGACCAGCAGTACCAGCCACAACGTGCTGAACGGCCGGTGACGAATGAAGTTGTTCATGGCTGCACCGCCCCGGCAAAGGCCTTGAGCGCAAGCTTGAGCAATTCGTTGTGCTGGTAACGCTCATCGCGATCATCGCCGTAGCGCACGATCACCAGGTTTTCACTGGGAATCACGTACATCGCCTGACCCCAATGACCCAATGCGGCAAAGGTGTCGGCCGGCGCATCCGGCCAGGGTCGCGCGGCGCCCTCCACCGCGCTATTGAGCCACCAATGGCCGCCGGGAACCGCCTCGTCCTGATGGGCTTGATAGTGGGCGAACGGCTCGCGGTTGAAGACGACCCAGTCTTTGGGCAGCAGTTGCCGATCCCCCCAGCGACCGTCGCGCGCCATCAGCAGGCCAACTCGCGCCAGGTCCCGGGCGGTGAGGTAGGCATAGGAGGAAGCGACGAACGTGCCCGCGTCATCGGTTTCCCAGGCGGCGTGGCGAATGCCTAACGGCTCGAACAATGCAGTCCATGGATAGTCCGGGTAACGCGCCGGGCCGATGATGTTTTTCAGCGCCGCGGACAACAGGTTGCTGTCACCGCTGGAATAGCGAAAGGCCTGGCCGGGCCGCGCGTATTCGTTGTGGTCGGCGGTAAATGCCGCCATGTCGTGATGACCTCGGGTGTAGAGCATCGCCACTACCGAGGACTTCAACGGGGCGTATTCGTAGTCTTCCTGCCAGTCCAGGCCTGAAGCCCAGTGCAGCAGGTCGGCCAGGGTGATCGCCGGGTGTTTTGCAAGTGGCGGATAAAACTTCAGCGCCGGGTCCTGGAGCTTGAACAGGCCTTCGCCGTAGGCGACTCCGAGGACCGTGGCCATCAGGCTTTTGCTGATGGACCAGGTCAGGTGTGGAGTGTCGGCCGTGGTCGCACCGGCGTAGCGTTCGTAGATCAGTTGCCCGTCGCGGACCACCAGCAAGGCATCGGTGCGTATGCCTTGTCGGGTGGTGTCATCGCGGGGTGGGAAGGCGTAGGTTTCCAGGGCTTGAAGGGCTGGACCGGTGACCGTCGGAGCGGACGACCATTGCTCGGCGGGCCAGGTTTCGGCGTGGGCCGTGAAGCTGAGCAGCAGCATGAAAATCAGGGGCAAGCCTTTGAACATGGCGGGGGCTCGGAGGGATGAACCTGCAGAGCCTAGTCGAGGTTGATGACAGTTTTGGCGTTTGTGCCGCCTGTCAGGCCGTCTTCGCGAGCAAGCCAGCTCCCACAGGGAACGCATTTAAAAATGTGGGAGCGGGCTTGCTCGCGAAGGGGCCAGTCAACTCAATGAAGATCCCGCGAGTGCTTTAGCCAACCGCTTCCCCCGCGCGCCCGCCGCCAGATCCATCACACTCTGATCGCGCTGCCACATCGCCGCCCAATGCTGCGGGCCATCGACCAGTGCCAGATTGACCTCAGCCTTGAGCCCCTCGAATTGCGCAAACAATCCCCCCAGCAGCACATGCCCGGCCAGATTGTTCGGCGCTTGCCGGCTGACTTCCGCGCACCCGGCCAACAGCGCCAGCAACCGCAATTGCAGGGCTTGCGGCCAGTCACTGTCCTGACCCACCCCATACAGCCACGCCGTCATTGCGCTCAGTACATAAATGTCTTCCAGCGTGCGGAACGGTTTGACATAGGCATCCCAGCCATCCCCCGCCAGCAATTCACACAGTGCGTTGTCGAGAAACAACCGACCGTGGCTGATGTCCGGCATCAGCGCGATGGCCGGGAGTTTTTCCAGGCGCACGCCGGGCTCATCGGGATAGACCACCGCCAGACTCAAGCGCGGAGTTTCGCCGGGCCCTTCACTGCGCGCAGCAACCAGCAGCCAGTCGGCCGCATCGCCAGCGGTGACGAAATCTTTGCGCCCACTTACGCGCAAATCGCTCAGACGCGTCTGCATCTCCGCCACCCGCAGGCTGCGCTGTTCGGTGGCACACAACGCGCCGAGGCTCAGGGGCGCGCTTGGCCAGAGCATGCGCAACGCCGCCTGATACCCCACCAGAAACGCCAGCCCCGGCGTCGCCATCAGCCGCCCGCCGACCACCGCCAGTTCGAAGGGCGAGACCGTGCCCAACGTGTGCAACAAGGTCGCGAAACCCTCCGCCAGGTCCGGGTTGACGGGCAGGCGATCGCGGCGATTCAACAGGTTTTGCCAGGGCATAAGAGGCTCCTTGTGGGCTGTCATATAAGCATCACCAAAGCTTCATGGCGATGACACCGGGGCTACATAGCCTGACTTTGCACAACACGGCTGCATAAAGAAAGTCGATCGGCTTGCAACCCAAGACGGGTGAACAGCCCGCACGGAGATTCCCAATGACTCAGATCGCCCGCATCAGCGACACCGGCAATGAACGCCGCCTGCAAGCCGAACGCCTGGTGGGCGCCGAGGCCTTGCAGGAAGCCCAGGCCTTGCGCTTCAACGTCTTCAGCGGCGAGTTCAACGCCAAGCTCAAAGGCGCGGAGCTGGGTCTGGACATGGACGACTATGATGTTCATTGCGCCCACATCGGCGTGCGTGACTTGAACACCGGGCGCCTGGTGGCGACCACCCGTTTGCTCGACCACACGGCGGCCAGCAGCCTGGGCAAGTTCTACAGCGAAGAAGAATTCAGCCTGCACGGCCTGGTGCATTTGAAGGGCCCGATCCTGGAAATCGGCCGCACCTGCGTCGACCCGGCTTATCGCAACGGCGGCACCATCGCGGTGCTCTGGGGCGAACTGGCCGAGGTGCTGAATCAGGGCGGCTACAGCTATTTGATGGGTTGCGCGAGCATTCCGATGCAGGACGGCGGGATTCAGGCCCACGCGATCATGCAGCGTCTGCGTGAACGCTACCTGTGCACCGAACACCTGCGCGCCGAGCCGAAAAAGCCGCTGCCGGTTTTGGACCTCCCGTCCAACGTGATCGCCGAAATGCCGCCGCTGCTCAAGGCCTACATGCGTCTTGGCGCGAAGATCTGCGGCGAGCCGTGCTGGGATGAAGACTTCCAGGTCGCCGACGTGTTCATCCTGCTCAAGCGCGACGAACTCTGCCCGCGTTATGCCAAACACTTCAAGGCGGCGGTCTGATGAGCCGGTTGCGGGTGTACGCGCGGATTGCGCGAGTGCTGATCGTGGTCGCACTGGGTTTGAGCATGGCCAGCGTGTTCGGGCTGTTCGAGCGTCTGGGCATTGCTCATTCGATGGTCCGCCGCCAGCGCTGGTCGCGGTTTTTCATGGCGCGGTTGAGCAACGCCCTGCCCTTTCGCGTGACGGTTCACGGGGAACTGCCGAAGGAGCCGATGCTCTGGGTCAGCAATCACGTGTCCTGGACCGACATTCCGTTGCTGGGCATGCTCACGCCGATGTCGTTTCTGTCCAAGGCCGAAGTACGCACCTGGCCGGTGGCTGGTTGGTTGGCGGCCAAGGCCGGCAGCCTGTTTATCCGTCGTGGCTCGGGTGACAGCCAGCTGATTCGCAAACAGATGACGCGCCACCTGGCGCAGGAACATCCGCTGTTGATGTTCCCGGAAGGCACCACCACCAATGGGCGTTCGTTACGTACCTTTCATGGCCGCTTGCTGTCAGCGGCGATTGATTCCGAAGTGAAGCTGCAGCCGGTGGCGATTCGTTATCTGCGTGACGGTGAACTCGATTCCCTGGCGCCGTTCATTGGCGATGATGATTTGCTGTCGCACTTGATGCGCTTGTTTGCCAATGATCGCGGGGAAGTGGAAATCAAAGTGCTCAAGCCGATTGCTTGCGAAGGTCGCGAGCGTGCGGCGCTGGCGTTCGAGGCACAGCAGTCGGTGCAGAAGGCGTTGTTTGGGGCGATCCCTCAAGCGCAACCGGAACCGCTGCGCCCTGCAATCGCGGCCTGACACAAATCCCCTGAAGAAACAAAAAAACTGTGGGAGCGAGCCTGCTCGCGATAGCGGTTTTACATTCAACAATGATGCTGAATGACACACCGAAATCGCGAGCAGGCTCGCTCCCACAGAGGTTTAGGGTGCTGGATAGTTTTGCGCGAAATCCTGCAGCTGCGGATAAAACAACCGAAAGTCATCACTCAACGGCTCATACAAACCCCGCAATTCCTGCATCGCCCCGGCCAATTCCTCAGGCCGGGTCAACCGCCGCGAAATCCCCCGCAGCACCTGCTCCAGCACTCCAAACTCCTGATAAGAACCCAACCAGTCATTCGCCACCATGTGCGGCGCGATCATCGCCAGCCGTTCCGGCAATTGCGCCTCGGCGGACAGCACCCGATAGACATCCGAGGTGAATCGCTCCAGCGGCTGGTCCGAGTAGAGCGTCCAGTTCCGCGCCAGGCAGTGGTCGAAAAACACGTCGAGCACGATCCCGGCGTAACGCCGACGTGTGATGGAAAACCGCGACAACGAGACATCCACCAACGGGTGGCGGTCGGTAAATACGTCGATGCTGCGATGCAACTGGATGGCCCCTTCGATCTCCGGGTCGAACTGCCCTTGCAGCCGTCCCTTGACGAAATCGCCATACAAACTGCCGAGCAATTGACCGGGGCGCTGGCCACCGAGGTGAAGATGTGCGAGATAGTTCATGAGCGCAGCTTAGCACTGCCCCTTTGTATGTTGACACTCAACGTATCGTTATAACCCGATATACCAATTTATGCGGTCGTCAGACCAAAATCATATTGGTATATCGCGAAGTAGCGATTTAAAGTTCGCCTCATCGCGATATAGCGTTTTACTCATCACGAGCCCAAACCCATGACCATCGACCTCGACGAAATAATAAAAGCCCTGGCACACCCAGTACGCCGAGACATCCTCATCTGGCTGAAAGACCCCAAGACCCAGTTCCCGGAACAGATCCACAACCACGAGTACGGCATTTGCGCCGGACAGATCGATCAACGCTGCGGCCTGTCGCAGTCGACCGTGTCCGCCCATCTGGCGAACTTGCAACGTGCGGGACTGATCAGCAGCCAGAAAGCCGGTCAATGGCACTTTTTCAAACGCAACGAGGACGTGATTCAGGCGTTCCTCGACGCCATCGTCAAGGAGCTCAGCGCTCCGACAAGGAACTGAACAATGCCCCTCTCGCTACTCATTCTGGCCTTGAGCGCCTTCGCCATCGGCACCACCGAGTTCGTCATCATGGGCTTGCTGCCCGATGTGGCGGCGGACCTCGGCGTGTCGATCCCCGGCGCTGGCTGGCTGGTGACCGGTTACGCCCTGGGCGTGGCCATCGGTGCGCCATTCATGGCACTGGCCACCTCCAGATTACCGCGCAAGGCTGCACTGGTAGCGTTGATGGGCATTTTCATCATCGGCAACCTGCTCTGTGCCATGGCCACCGATTACAACGTGCTGATGTTTGCCCGTGTGGTCACGGCCCTCTGCCATGGTGCGTTCTTCGGTATCGGTTCGGTGGTGGCGGCAGGACTCGTTCCGGCGAACAAACGCGCATCCGCCGTGGCCTTGATGTTCACCGGCCTGACCCTGGCCAACGTACTCGGCGTTCCGCTGGGCACCGCGCTCGGTCAGGAAGCCGGCTGGCGCTCGACCTTCTGGGCAGTGACCGTGATTGGTGTGATCGCGCTGATTGGCCTGATCCGCTTCCTGCCGGCCAAGCGCGATGAAGAGAAACTCGACATGCGCGCCGAACTGCGCGCCCTCAAAGGCGCCGGGATCTGGTTGTCCCTGAGCATGACGGCGTTGTTCGCGGCGTCGGTATTCACCCTGTTCACTTACGTCGCTCCGCTGCTCGGCGATGTCACCGGCGTATCGCCCAAAGGCGTGACCTGGACCCTTATGCTCATCGGCCTGGGCCTGACGGTCGGCAACATCATCGGCGGCAAGCTGGCCGACAAAGGCATGGCCGCGACGCTGATCGGCGTCTTCATCTCGATGGCCGTGATCTCGACCGTACTGACCTGGACCAGCGTCGCGCTGATTCCTGCCGAAATCACTTTATTCCTTTGGGCCACCGCGTGTTTCGCTGCCGTGCCTGCCCTGCAAGTGAACGTGGTGACCTACGGCAAGGCCGCACCGAATCTGGTGTCGACCCTGAACATCGGCGCTTTCAACATCGGCAACGCCTTGGGCGCCTGGGTCGGCGGCAGCGTCATCGCCCACGGTTTCGGCCTGACCAGCGTGCCGCTCGCGGCAGCAGCACTGGCGGTACTCGCCCTGCTGGTGACCCTGATTACTTTCCGTCAGCGCGGTAATCCCGAGCTGGCTCCTGCGACTAACTGATACCTCACGAGGGTTGTACTGAAATGACGACTATTTTCGATCCGATCAAACTGGGCGACATCGAGCTGGCCAACCGCATTATCATGGCGCCACTGACCCGCTGCCGCGCCGACGAAGGCCGTGTGCCAAACGCGCTGATGGCTGAATATTACGTACAACGCGCCTCGGCCGGCCTGATCCTCAGCGAGGCCACATCGGTCACGCCAATGGGCGTCGGCTACCCGGACACCCCGGGCATCTGGTCCAACGATCAGGTGCGTGGCTGGTCCAACGTGACCAAAGCGATTCACGGCGCTGGCGGCAAGATCTTCCTGCAACTGTGGCACGTCGGCCGGGTTTCCCACGAGTCGTACCTGAACGGTGAAGCGCCGGTCGCACCAAGCGCCATCCAGCCTAAGGGCCACGTCAGCCTGGTTCGCCCATTGGCCGACTACCCAACCCCGCGTGCTCTGGAAACCGCTGAAATCGCCGACATCGTCGACGCCTACCGCACCGGTGCCGAGAACGCCAAGGCCGCTGGTTTCGACGGCGTGGAAATCCACGGCGCCAACGGTTACCTGCTCGATCAGTTCCTGCAAAGCAGCACCAACCAGCGCACCGACCAGTACGGTGGCTCCCTGGAAAACCGTGCACGCCTGTTGCTGGAAGTGACCGACGCCGCGATCGAAGTCTGGGGCGCCGGCCGCGTCGGTGTGCACCTGGCTCCGCGTGCCGACTCCCATGACATGGGCGACGACAACCTGGCCGAGACGTTCACCTACGTCGCTCGCGAACTGGGCAAACGTGGCATCGCCTTTATCTGCTCCCGCGAGAAAGAAGCCGGCGACAGCCTTGGCCCACAACTCAAGGAAGCCTTCGGCGGCCCGTACATCGTCAACGAACGTTTCACCAAGGACAGCGCCAACGCCTGGCTGGCCAGCGGCAAGGCCGATGCGGTCGCCTTCGGCGTGCCGTTCATTGCCAACCCGGACCTGCCGGCACGCTTGAAGGCTGATGCGCCGCTTAACGAAGCGCGTCCAGAGCTGTTCTACGCCAAGGGCCCGGTGGGATATATCGACTATCCGGTAATGTAATTTTTATTAATAGCAAAAAGCCCCGACTCGAAAGAGCCGGGGCTTTTTTTATCAACGAAAAACAACAAGCCTATGCCCCCCTTAAGAACAACAAACTCTTCTCAGCGAAACAACCGCCAATACATTTACGCTGGCTCACTTTCGACAGCACCTCTACATTAATAAAACAAGAGCAGAGAAACCAACTTTTGTAGAAACCTCAACTTGAGACAAGGAGCGCTCATCATGCACAACTGTGCAAAGACTGTACTGATCATCTTTACAACGTTAGCATTCTCCCCCTACGGCTTCGCCAAATACGGGGACTATAAAACCATTGATGAATCCGACAACATCAACGACACGACCATTCACTACTATATTAAAAACCTGACATCGGAAGAATTAACGCTGTCTCGGCCATCGCAGAAGCAAACCGACCGAGGCAATGCGATTTCTGATTTCACGGTACCCATTAACGCGGTACTGAATTTTCCCACGCACTATCCGGAACCTTTCAGATCAATTACCCGTGATAACCCTAGAATACTCACCGAAACGTTTGCCTATGCCTCAGGAAAAAAGGAATGCCAGTTCACCGCCACCATCAAGGTAACCGACCTTCTAAAACCTGCTCATTGGTCCGGCAACGGGAAGTCCATCGGTGTCGAACCGGCGGATTGTACGACAGACATCTTCGAAGTCATCAGTACTCTCCCCTATAGCTACAGCATTCAGTTCAGCCTTGAATAACTCATTTCAATTCATATTCACCCTGGCCAAAAAAAATCATGAACATGGTAAAAAAACTGATATTTGCACTATTAGCAACTTGCGCTCCTTTTTCCTATAGCTTGGCAGATACCGTTGTAACGATAAAAATCATCAACAATACGTTCGGCACATTAAAGTTAAAACAGCACGGCGGGCTCGAGGCAGAACTTAGCGCCCCCCTGACCAGCTTTAACATCGGCCCGGGCACCGAGGAATCGCTGGACATCCCATACCAGCGTGCTTTTACTTATGATCAGTCCGGCTGGCAACCCACTCGAAAAAAAGTCGCGCCCATCAGTAATTTCATCGATTATGAAGTTAATGGATTTCGATGCCGTTTAAAAACGTTAATGAATGCTCCGGTTGGCTTTGGGGCACTGGAGCCCAGCTACAAACCGGCGTGGGAACAAACAAGCTCGGGACGGGGCACCTCGGGATATAGCTGCAATAGCTATATTTCCGAACGTCTGTCCAGCCCCCGTTCAGCTACACCGTTGTTTTAACGTTCAACAAATGACCTGATGGGCGGCTTGGGGTGCCGTGATGTTTACAGCCGTTCACACACTCGACACAAAATCCCTACAAAATACGTAGCTCGCTACCTTTCAACCTGGCGAGCGTACGTATATAAAAGCACCCCTGTGCATTAAGGCGAGCATTGAAGGATCAAAGCTCGCCTTAATGGTTGACACAACCGGATCCAATTAAGCATTTTGTTTCATTTGCGCAGGCTGGGGCTCAAACGCAGCATGTCCAACCCTGCATTGACCCAACGCTCGGCCTCGGTGTGCAGTTGAAAACTCTCGGGGGCCAATAGCCATTGGTAAAGCATGCCATCGATGTAGGCGTGCAGGCTGATGGCCGCACGGGCCGTGTCGAGGTCTTCGGGCATTTGCCCCCGATTCACCGCATTACTCAGGGCCAGGGCGATTCGCACATTGCAATCGAGGCTGACCTCACGGCGCTGCTGACGCAGGTCGCACATTTCATCGGTGAATTCGCACTTATGAAACAAAATCTCATTGATGCGTCGGGTTTTCGGGTCCAGGGCAACTTGATGAAACAAATGAATCAGCAGTTTGCGCATGCAGCCCAGCGGATCGAGTTCATCTTCGCTTTCACTGGCCCTGGCCATTTCATCCAGCGGCTCTTTCAAGCTATCCAGCATCGCCTGCACCAGGTCCGCCTTGTTGCTGAAATGCCAGTAGATGGCTCCGCGAGTCACGCCGGCCAGGGTCGCGATGTCCGCCAGCGTCGTACGCGCCACGCCCCTTTCATAAAAGGCTTTCTCTGCTGCTTCCAGAATCTGGCTGCGGGTTTCTTGAGCTTCCTCTTTGGTACGACGGACCATGGCAGTAAAACCTCAATCAGGGTGCTTCAGCGATGTCTGAACAGCCGCTGAACAAAAGTGGGGCGAGCGCTCTCGGGTCTCGTCCCCCGGCTTACAATTCGAACCTTTGACGGGCGTTGGTAACAGGGTGGATACGCAGTCAAGGTGTTTACAAACAACCATGAACGTAAGTATATTCCTTAGCAAGCTACTTATCCACCCGGCACTCATTTTTTACCCTTCCACATTTCTTGTGCGTTTCTTGCGCGCCTGACCCGAGGATTTTCATGCAATTCAAGCCAGCTGTTACCGCTCTGGTCGCCGCCGTCGCCCTCGCATCACTGCTCAGCGGATGCAAAAAGGAAGAAGCGGCACCCGCCGCACCGCCTCCTCAGGTCGGCGTGGTTACCCTGCAACCTCAAGCCTTTACCCTGACGTCCGAGCTTCCGGGGCGCACCAGTGCGTTCCGCATTGCCGAAGTTCGCCCACAGGTCAACGGCATCATTCTCAAGCGTCTGTTCAAGGAAGGCGGCGACGTCAAGGCCGGTCAGCAGCTGTATCAGATCGATCCGGCCGTTTATGAAGCAACGCTGAAAAGCGCCGAAGCCAACCTTCAACAGACCAAGTCGATCTCCGACCGCTATAAGCAGCTGGTCAACGAGCAGGCCGTCAGCCGTCAGGAATACGACACGGCGCTGGCCAATCGTTTGCAATCGGAAGCCTCCCTGCAATCCGCTCAGATCAACGTGCGTTACACCAAGGTCTACGCACCGATCTCCGGTCGCATCGGCCGCTCGAACGTGACCGAGGGCGCGCTGGTCAGCAACGGCCAGGCCGACGCCATGGCGGTGATCCAGCAACTCGACCCGATTTACGTCGACGTCACCCAGTCGTCCGTCGAGCTGCTTGAGCTGCGTCGCGAACTGGAAAGCGGTCGCCTGCAAAAGGCTGGCGACACGGCCGCGGCAGTCAAGCTGACCCTCGAAGACGGCAGCGAGTACAAGCAGGAAGGCAAGCTCGAATTCTCCGAAGTCTCGGTTGATCAAACCACCGGCTCCGTGACCTTGCGTGCAGTGTTCCCGAACCCGGATCACACGCTGCTTCCGGGCATGTTCGTGCACGCCCAGCTCAAATCCGGCGTGAACGCCGCCGCGATTCTGGCGCCGCAACAAGGCGTGACCCGCGACCTCAAAGGCACACCGACCGCACTGGTCGTGGGCGCTGACAACAAGGTCGAACTGCGTCAGCTCAAGGCCAGCCGCACCGTCGGCAGCCAATGGCTGATCGAAGACGGTCTGAAAGCCGGCGATCGCCTGATCACCGAAGGACTGCAATTCGTCAAACCTGGCATCGAAGTCAAAGCCAGTGAAGCGACTAACGTTGGCGCAAAGAACCCGGCCCCCGCACAGGCAGCTGACAAGGCTTCCAGCGGCAAAGGGGAGTAAACCATGTCGAAATTTTTTATCGACCGTCCGATTTTCGCCTGGGTAATTGCCCTGGTGATCATGCTGGTCGGGGCACTCTCGATTCTCAAACTCCCGATCAACCAATACCCGAGCATTGCGCCTCCGGCCATTGCGATCCAGGTGACCTACCCAGGCGCGTCCGCACAAACCGTGCAGGACACCGTGGTTCAGGTCATCGAACAACAGCTCAACGGTATCGATAACCTGCGTTATGTCTCCTCGGAAAGTAACTCCGACGGCAGCATGACCATTACCGCGACTTTCGAGCAGGGCACCAACTCCGATACCGCGCAGGTTCAGGTCCAGAACAAACTGAACCTGGCCACCCCGCTGCTGCCGCAAGAAGTGCAGCAACAGGGTATCCGCGTGACCAAGGCCGTGAAGAACTTCCTGTTGGTGATCGGCGTGGTGTCGCGTGACGGCAGCATGACCAAGGACGACCTGTCCAACTACATCGTGTCGAACATGCAGGACCCGATCTCGCGGACCGCCGGTGTCGGTGACTTCCAGGTCTTCGGTTCCCAGTACGCGATGCGTGTCTGGCTCGACCCGGCCAAGCTGAACAACTTCAACCTGACGCCCGTGGACGTGAAAGCGGCTATCGCCGCGCAGAACATCCAGGTGTCCTCCGGTCAACTGGGCGGCCTGCCGGCTGCGCCTGGCCAGCAGTTGAACGCCACCATCATCGGCAAGACCCGTCTGCAGACCGCCGAGCAGTTCAACAAGATCCTGCTCAAGGTCAACAAGGACGGTTCGCAAGTGCGTCTGTCCGATGTCGCCGACGTAGGTCTGGGTGGTGAGAACTACAGCATCAACGCGCAGTTCAACGGTGCTCCGGCCTCCGGTCTGGCGGTGAAACTGGCCAACGGGGCCAACGCCCTCGACACCGCGAAAGCGCTGCGCAACACCATCAACACGCTCAAGCCGTTCTTCCCGCAAGGCATGGAAGTGGTCTTCCCGTACGACACCACCCCGGTGGTCACCGAGTCGATCAAGGGTGTGGTTGAAACCCTGGTCGAAGCGATCGTGCTGGTGTTCCTGGTGATGTTCCTGTTCCTGCAAAACTTCCGCGCCACCGTCATCACCACGATGACTGTGCCGGTGGTACTGCTGGGTACGTTCGGGATCCTCGCGGCGTTCGGTTTCAGCATCAACACCCTGACCATGTTCGGTATGGTGCTGGCCATCGGCTTGCTGGTGGACGATGCCATCGTCGTGGTGGAAAACGTCGAACGGGTCATGAGCGAAGAAGGCTTGTCACCCAAGGAGGCCACCAAGAAATCCATGGGGCAGATCCAGGGTGCGTTGGTCGGTATCGCCCTGGTGCTGTCGGCGGTACTGTTGCCGATGGCGTTCTTCAGCGGCTCCACGGGCGTGATCTACAAGCAGTTCTCGATCACCATCGTCTCGGCCATGGCGCTGTCCGTGTTGGTCGCACTGATCTTCACCCCGGCCCTTTGCGCCACCATGCTCAAGGCGATTCCGAAAGGCGAGCACGGCACACCGAAACGCGGCTTCTTCGGCTGGTTCAACCGCAGCTTTGACCGTGGTGTCAAAAGCTACGAGCGTGGCGTCGGCAACATGCTCACGCACAAAGCGCCGTACCTGCTGGCCTACCTGATCATTGTCGTCGGCATGATCTGGCTGTTCACCCGCATTCCAACGGCGTTCCTGCCGGAAGAAGACCAGGGCGTGCTGTTTGCCCAGGTGCAAACCCCGGCCGGCTCCAGCGCCGAGCGCACGCAGGTGGTGATCGATGAGATGCGCTCCTACCTGCTGGATAAGGAATCGAGCGCTGTAGCCTCGGTCTTTACGGTCAACGGCTTCAACTTCGCCGGTCGTGGCCAAAGCTCGGGCCTGGCGTTCATCATGCTCAAGCCGTGGGATCAGCGGGATGCGGACAACAGCGTGTTCAAACTCGCCGCCCGCGCCCAGCAGCACTTCTTCACCTTCCGCGATGCGATGGTGTTCGCCTTCGCGCCACCGGCGGTACTGGAGTTGGGTAACGCCACCGGTTTCGACGTGTTCCTGCAAGACCGTGCCGGTATCGGTCACGAAAAGTTGATGGAAGCTCGCAACCAGTTCCTCGGCATGGCGGCGCAGAGCAAGGTGCTCTATCAGGTGCGTCCGAACGGCTTGAACGACGAGCCGCAATACCAGTTGGAAATCGATGACGAGAAGGCCAGCGCCCTGGGCCTGACCCTCACCGACATCAACAGCACCCTGTCGATTGCCTTGGGCAGTAGCTACGTCAACGACTTCATCGACCGTGGTCGGGTGAAGAAAGTCTACGTGCAAGGTCAGCCCAATTCGCGCATGAGCCCGGAAGACATCAAGAAATGGTATGTGCGTAACGCCGCAGGCACCATGGTGCCCTTCTCGGCCTTCGCCAAGGGCGAGTGGATCTACGGCGCGCCGAAGCTTTCACGTTACAACGGCGTAGAAGCCATGGAAATCCTCGGCGCTCCGGCTCCGGGCTACTCCACCGGTGAAGCCATGGCGGAGGTCGAAGCCCTGGCGAAGAAACTGCCGGCCGGTGTCGGTATTTCCTGGACCGGTCTGTCGTACGAAGAGCGACTGTCCGGCTCACAAGCGCCCGCGCTGTACGCGTTGTCGCTGCTGATGGTGTTCCTCTGCCTGGCGGCGCTGTACGAAAGCTGGTCGATTCCGATCGCGGTGATGCTGGTGGTGCCTTTGGGGATCATCGGGGCACTGTTGGCCACCAGTCTGCGGGGGCTCTCCAACGACGTTTACTTCCAGGTGGGCCTGTTGACAACCATCGGTCTGGCGGCGAAAAACGCCATTCTGATCGTCGAGTTCGCCAAGGAACTGCATGAGCAAGGGCGTAGCCTGCGCGAAGCGGCGATCGAAGCGTGCCGGATGCGTTTGCGACCGATCATCATGACCTCGCTCGCCTTCGTCCTCGGCGTAGTACCGCTGGCGATTTCCACCGGCGCAGGTTCAGGTAGCCAGCATGCGATCGGTACGGGCGTTATTGGCGGTATGATCACCGCCACGGTCCTGGCGATCTTCTGGGTCCCACTGTTCTTCGTCACCGTGTCGTCGATTGGCCAGCGCAAAAAAGCCGATCAGGACGATGCAATTGAACCTTCTAAAGAGGCTGGCCAATGAGCAAGTCGCTACTCTCCATCGCAGTTGCCGCCTTCGTGCTGAGCGGCTGCTCGCTGATCCCCGATTATCAGCAGCCTGATGCACCGGTGGCAGCGCAATACCCGCAGGGCCCGGCGTACTCGTCGGCCCAGGCGCCTGCACAGGCCGCCGCCGAACAGGGCTGGAAGCAGTTTTTCCATGACCCGGCACTGCAACAGCTGATCCAGGTCGCCCTGGAAAACAACCGTGACCTGCGTGTTGCGGCCCTGAACATCGACGCGTTCGCGGCTCAATACCGCATCCAGCGTGCCGATCTGTTCCCGGCGGTTTCGGCCAATGGCACCGGCAGCCGTCAGCGCCTACCGGCACGTGCTTCGCAGACCGGCGAAGCGGGTATCAGCAGTTCGTATTCGGCTACCGTCGGCATCAGCGCTTATGAACTCGACCTGTTCGGTCGGGTTCGCAGCCTGAGCGAAGAAGCCCTGCAGCAGTACTTCGCTACCGAAGAAGGTCGTCGCAGCACGCAGATCAGCCTGGTGGCCAGCGTGGCCAACGCCTACCTGACCTGGCAGGCGGACAAGGAACTGCTGAAACTGACTCAGGACACCCTTGGTGCATTCGAGGAGAGCTACAAGCTCACCTCGCGCAGCAACGAAGTCGGGGTCGCCTCGGCCCTGGACCTGGCCCAGTCGCGTACCTCGGTGGAAAACGCCCGGGCGCAATTGGCCAAGTACACCCGTCAGGTCGCGCAGGACGAAAACAGCCTGGTGCTGCTGCTCGGCACCGGCATCCCGGCCAATCTGCAAGCCGCCAAGCCACTGGCTGACGACCTGCTAAGCGACGTGCCGCCCGGTCTGCCATCGGACTTGCTGCAACGTCGTCCGGATATCCTCCAGGCCGAATACAACCTGAAAGCGGCCAACGCCAACATCGGCGCGGCACGGGCGGCGTTCTTCCCGAGCATCAGCCTGACGGCCAACGCCGGGACCTTGAGCCCGGACTTGTCCGGTCTGTTCAAGGGCGGTTCGGGCACCTGGTTGTTCTCGCCGCAGATAAACCTGCCGATCTTCAACGCCGGCAGCCTGCGCGCCAGCCTGGATTACTCGAAAATCCAGAAAGACATCGGCGTGGCGAACTACGAGAAGTCCATTCAAACGGCCTTCCAGGAAGTCGCCGACGGCCTGGCCGCCCGCCAGACCTACACCGATCAGTTGCAGGCCCAGCGTGATTTCGTCACCGCCAACCAGGACTACTACCGTCTGGCCGAGCGTCGCTACCGTATCGGTGTCGACAGCAACCTGACCTTCCTCGACGCCCAGCGTCAGCTGTTCAGTGCCCAACAGGTGCTGATCACTGATCGTCTGGCGCAGCTGGTCAGTGCGGTCAATCTGTACAAGGCATTGGGTGGTGGCTGGAACGAGCAGACGGCGAAAGTCGAACCACAGAAAGAAGAAGCGCCGAAGATGAAGTTGTTCTGATAGCGCTGTGAAAACATCAAGCCCACCTTTTGGTGGGCTTTTTGTTGGCGGCTGGAAAAGGTGTGTTGTCAGGGCTGGCCCCTTCGCGAGCAGACTCGCTCCTACAGGGGATCTGTATTTGCCAACAATCGCATGCACACAGAATGACCATTGTGGGAGCGAGCCTGCTCGCGATGAGGCAGGCACATACGACGCAGAACCTCAAACCAACATGCGTTCGATAACCGCCCAAAACCCGCTTTTCCCGATTGAACCATCCAGTCCATTCCCCGCACCATTCGTCGCACAAGACCAATAACATCAGGTTCGACACCATGCCCCCGCGCCCTGCCCTGTCCGGCTGATTCCGCTCCCGTTCTTCACCAATTCAAAACCTAGTCTGCAACCCGACGTTGCGGCAGTGCCCCGTTTCATCCCTAACAATTAGAGAGACCCGAGCCCATGACGCCTTCCACCGCGCAGTATTATTTCCCCAGCCTGATTGCCATCGCCCTGGCCAGCGCGGCCCTGCCCGCCATGGCTGAGGAATCGGGTTTTGTCGAAGGCGCCAAGGTCAACCTGAACCTGCGCAACTTCTACATCAACCGCAATTTCACCAACCCGACCAAGGCTCAGGGCAAGGCTGAAGAATGGACGCAAAGCTTCATTCTCGACGCCAAATCCGGCTTCACCCAGGGCACCGTCGGCTTCGGCATGGACGTGCTGGGGTTGTACTCGGTGAAGCTCGACGGCGGAAAAGGCACGGGCGGGACGCAGTTGCTGCCGCTGGATCACGACGGCCGCCCGGCGGACAACTTCGGGCGCACCAACGTGGCATTCAAGGCCAGGCTGTCGCAGACCGAAATCAAGGTGGGCGAATGGATGCCGGTGCTGCCGATCCTGCGCTCGGACGACGGTCGCTCCCTGCCGCAAACCTTCCGTGGCGGGCAGATCACCTCGAAAGAAATCGCCGGCCTGACGCTCTATGGCGGCCAGTTCCGCGCCAACAGCCCGCGCGACGACAGCAGCATGAACGATATGTCGATGACCGGAAAACCGACCTTCACCTCTGACCGCTTCAACTTCCAGGGCGGTGAATACGCCTTCAACGACAAGCGCACCCAGATCGGCCTGTGGAATGCCGAACTCAAAGACATTTACAGCCAGCAATACGTAAACCTGATTCACAGTCAGCCCATCGGCGACTGGACGCTGGGCGCCAACCTGGGTTTCTTTTATGGCCAGGAAGACGGCAGCGCCCGGGCCGGCGACCTGGACAACAAGACCTGGTCAGGCCTGTTCTCGGCCAAATACGGCGGTCACACCTTTTACGTCGGCCTGCAAAAACTCACCGGCGACAGCGCCTGGATGCGGGTCAACGGCACCAGCGGCGGCACCCTGGCCAACGACAGCTACAACGCCAGTTATGACAACGCCCGGGAAAAATCCTGGCAGGTGCGCCACGACTACAACTTCGTCGCCCTCGGCATCCCCGGCCTGACCCTGATGAACCGCTACATCAGCGGCGACAACGTGCACACCGGCACCATCACCGACGGCAAGGAATGGGGCCGCGAAAGCGAACTGGGCTACACCGTGCAAAGCGGCGTGCTCAAGGACCTGAACGTCAAATGGCGCAACTCGACGATGCGCCGGGACTTCAGCAATAACGAGTTCGATGAGAACCGGTTGATCGTCAGCTATCCGATCAGTTTGTTGTAAGTCTCAAGGGCACCTTCGCGGGCAAGCCTTGCTCCTACAGGTCACGGGTTGGCTGCAACATTGGCGGCCAACTCGATTTCTGCAGGAGCAAGGCTTGCCCGCGAAGAACGATAGCGCGGCATCTAGCCGGCCGCCTGTCAGCTAGCCTGGCGCTTTACCAACGATCCATTACAGAGAAAAACCTGACAGGAGTCAGGCGAACTCAACCCTTCCCACTTCCGTTATCTGTTGATGTTGGTCCGCAAGACTTGAGCCAGGCTGTCATCGGAAGACACCACTTGATCACCAGAGGACCACCTCATGATCACGCCACTCAAATCGGCTCCCGTCAAAAGCGACTGGGATGCCAAGGCCTACCAGCAATTCTCCCGGCTTCGACAACGGCCGGTGATCGAGCTACTCGACCGCGTCGACCTTGAAAACCCCAAACGCATCTACGACCTCGGCTGCGGGACCGGCATTGCGACGCAAGCTTTGGCCAAACGCTGGCCCCCTGCGTACCTGATGGGCATCGACAGTTCGGAGAAGATGCTTCAGGAGGCGCAATGCTTGCCGATCAAGGCGCTGTGGAAGCAGTGCGATCTACAGAACTGGCAGCCGGAGCAACCCGCCGACCTGCTCTTTGCCGCCTCAGTGCTGCATTTCATCGACAATCACGAACAGCTTCTGCCGCGCTTGCTCGGTTATCTCAACCCGGGTGGTTGTCTGGCGGCGCACATGCCCGACTGGCGGGATGCGGTGTGGTATCAACTGGTGCTCGACACCCTCAACGATGGTGGCTCCGACGGCAAACCGCTCGGCTCCCCGCAACTGCGCGAGAGGATGGCGGCGCGGCCGTTGCTGTCGCTGGAAAATTACCACCGGTTGCTCTCAACGATTACCCGGACACTGGATATCTGGGAAACCTCGCAGTTGCAGGTCGTGGACGGCAAGTCGCCGATTTATGACTGGATCAAGGTCTCGGCCTTGCGGACGGTGATGCAAGGGTTGAAGGACGAGGAACAGGCGCGGTTCATCTATCACTTCATGATGCGGGTGCATGCGCATTACCCCCATGAGAGCGATGGGCGCACGTTGTTTCCGTTCAAGCGGATCTTCATTGTCGCGACCGTTTAAATTTCGAAATTGATGCAGGCTGACCCACCGCCTTCGCGGGCAAGCCCGCTCCCACAGTGGTCCGGTGTGAACACAAGTTTCGTATTCACTGAAGATCCCTGTGGGAGCGGGTTTGCCCGCGAAGGCGTCAGCTCAGACACCGCAAATCGCCAGGATCACTCCCGGGATTCGACGCCAAGCTCATCCCAAACCGACTCCGCCAAATGAAACGTCGCGTTGGCCGCCGGAATACCGCAGTAGATCGCGCTCTGCATGATCACTTCCTTGATCTCGTCGCGGGTCACGCCGTTGTTGGCGGCGGCGCGCAGGTGCAGTTTGAGTTCTTCGTTGCGGTTCATGCCGATCAACATCGCGATGGTGATCAGGCTGCGGGTATGGCGCGGCAGGCCTGGGCGGGTCCAGATGTCGCCCCAGGCATGACGGGTGATCATTTCCTGAAACTCCGAGTTGAACTCGGTCAGCGCATTCAGGCTGCGATCGACATGGGCGTCGCCAAGCACCGCGCGACGAACTTCCAGGCCTTCGTCGTAACGTTGTTTCTCGTCCACAACAATCCCCTTAATCAGCTGACAAAAACGTCAGGACCCGGTCGCTGAACGCAGCACCGGCCTGGACGTTGGACAAATGCGCGGCGTAGAACTCGGCGTACTCGGCGCCCTGCACATGCTCCTGGATAAAGTGCCCACCGGACGGCGGCGTCACCGCGTCTTCAGTGCCGGCGATGACCAGCAGCGGCACCTTGATCGCGGACAGCTGATCGCGGAAGTCGGCATCGCGCACGGCCGCGCAATTGGCGGCATAGCCTTGCGGCGAAGTGGCCGCGAGCATGTCGGTAATACGCTTCGCAGCAGCCGGATTGGCCTCGGCAAAGTCAGGGGTAAACCAGCGCGCAATCGATGCATCGCGCAAGGCGACCATCGCGACCGGACCGTCCCGCAGCACGGTTTCAATCCGTGGGTTCCACACCGACGGATCGCCGATTTTCGCGGCGGTGTTGCACACCACCAGTTTGTTCAGCCGCTCGCCGGCGTTGATGCCCAGCCACTGGCCGATCAAACCACCCATGGACAGACCGCAAAAATGCGCACGCTCGATGTGCAGCGCATCCAGCAGCGCCAGCACGTCGCGGCCCAGTTGCTCGATGCTGTAAGGCCCCGGCGTGACCAGCGATTGGCCGTGACCCCGGGTGTCGAAACGCAACACGCGCAAATGCTCGGAGAATGCGGCGATTTGCGCGTCCCACATGTGCAGGTCGGTGCCCAGCGAATTGGACAACACCAGCACCGGCGCATCGTCTGGTCCATCGAGTTGGTAATGCAGTTCGCCCTCGGCGAGTTGTACGAAAGCCACAGCAATCTCCTTCAGGCAGTCAACGCAGAGTGTTCAGCCACCGCTCGCTTGACCCAGGCATGGGCCTGACCGAGGTAATGGGCGGGGTCCAGCAGACGATCGAGTTCAATGTCAGACAGCTCGGCAGTCACTTGCGGCTCGTCGCCGAGTACCGCTCGCAAGTGCCGTTGCTCGGCCACCGCACGTTTGCAGCATTGCTCCAGCAGATGGTGCGCGGTATCGCGCCCTAACCGTTGCGCGAGGACGATGCTCACCGCTTCGGCCAGCACCAGGCCTTGGGTCAGGTCGAGGTTGCGGGCCATACGATCGGCGTCGACTTCCAGTCCGTCCGCCACCAGCAACGCTTGTTTGAGGCTGCCGGACACCAGGCAGCAAATCTCCGGCAGGGTTTCCCATTCGGCATGCCACAGGCCCAGGCTGCGCTCGTGTTCCTGCGGCATGGCGCTGAACAGAGTCGAGAGCAAACCGGGAACCCGGGTCGCCGCACCGATCAGCACCGCGGCGCCGACGGGGTTGCGTTTGTGCGGCATCGTCGACGAACCGCCCTTGCCTGGTGCCGACGGCTCGAACACTTCGCCGGCTTCGGTCTGCATCAACAGGCTGATGTCGCGGCCGAGTTTGCCGAGGCTGCCGGCGATCAAACCGAGCACTGCGCCGAACTCCACCAGGCGATCACGCTGGGTGTGCCAGGGTTGATCCGGCAATGTCAGTTGCAGCTCACCGGCCAAGGCTTCGGCAATTGGAATCGCCTGCTCGCCGAGGGCCGCGAGGGTTCCGGAGGCGCCGCCGAATTGCAGCACCAGCAGGCGTGGTTTGAGTTCTTGCAGACGTTGCCGACTGCGGGTCACAGCGCCCAGCCAACCGGCGATTTTCATGCCGAGGGTGACGGGCGTTGCGTGTTGCAACCAAGTGCGCCCGGCCAGCGGCGTGGCAACGAAGCGCAGCGCCTGGGTCGCCAGCGTTTCACCCAGTTGCGCCAGATCGCTTTCGATCAGTTCCAGCGCGCGGCGCAGTTGCAACACCAGTCCCGTGTCCATCACGTCCTGACTGGTCGCGCCCAGATGCACATAGCGCTCGGCTTCAGCATCGGTGGTCGCGATCTGTTTACCCAACGCCTTGACCAGCGGAATCGCCGAATTGCCCGCCGTGGCAATCGCCTCGCCGAGCGCAGCAAAGTCGTAATGCCCTGCGACACAAGCCGCTTCAATCGATGCGACAACCGATTGCGGAATCAAGCCCACCCGCGCCTCGGCCCGGGCCAGTGCCGATTCGAAATCGAGCATGGCCTGAACCCGGCCCTGATCGCAGAACACTTCTCGCATGTCGCGGGCGGTGAAATAGGCATCGAACAGTTGATTGCCCGGTCGCTGGTTCATAAACAGTTCCTGAAAGCGCGGGCCGGTCGGGCCCACGCGGATGGATCAAAGGTCGTGGTGCAAATACTTGGCCTGTTTCGGCAGGCGCAGGCTGAACAGGAACGCCACCGCCATCATCACCGTCACGTACCAGTAGAAGGAGTTTTCCATGCCCACGGCTTTCAGGCTCAGGGCCACATATTCCGCCGAGCCACCGAAGATCGCGTTGGCTACCGCGTACGCCAGGCCGACCCCCAGTGCGCGCACTTCCGGCGGGAACATTTCGGCTTTTACAAGGCCACTGATCGAGGTGTAGAAACTGACAATGGCCAGCGCCACGGTAATCAGCACAAAGGCGAGGAACGGACTGCTGACACTTTTCAGGCTCAGCAGGATCGGCACGGTGCACAGCGTCCCGAGGGCGCCGAACCACAGCATCGAATTACGGCGGCCGATCTTGTCCGCGAGCATGCCGAACAGCGGCTGCATGCACATATAAAGGAACAGCGCGCCAGTCATGATGTAGCTCGCGGTCTTGGCGTGCATGCCGGCGGTGTTCACCAGGTACTTCTGCATGTACGTGGTGAAAGTGTAGAAAATCAGCGAGCCACCGGCGGTGTATCCGAGCACGGTAATAAACGCGGCTTTGTGGTCGCGGAACAACGCGCGGATGCTGCCGGCATCCTTGTTGTCGCGCATTTCCTTGCTGGTGGTTTCCTTGAGCGAGCGACGCAGGAACAGCGAGATCAATGCGGCCACAGCACCAACCACAAACGGAATCCGCCAGCCGTAGGCACGCAGGTCATCTTCGGTGAGGAACTGCTGCAGGACCACCACCAGCGACACCGCCAGCAACTGCCCACCGATCAGCGTCACGTACTGGAACGAGGCGAAGAAACCGCGCTGGCCCTTGAGGGCGACTTCGCTCATGTAGGTCGCGGTGGTGCCGTACTCCCCGCCCACCGACAGGCCCTGCAGCAAGCGGGCGAACAACAGCATGATCGGCGCCCAGACGCCGATGTCCTTGTAGGTCGGCAGGCAGGCGATGAGCAACGAGCCGAAGCACATCATCAGAATCGAGATCAGCATCGAATTCTTGCGCCCGTGCTTGTCCGCGACACGGCCGAAAATCCAGCCGCCAATCGGTCGCATCAGGAACCCGGCCGCGAACACGCCAGCCGTGTTGACCAGCTGCACAGTCGGGTTATCGGACGGAAAAAAGGCCGGCGCGAAGTAGATCGCGCAAAAGGCGTAGACGTAGAAGTCGAACCATTCAACGAGGTTGCCGGACGAGGCACCGACAATCGCGAAGATGCGCTTGCTGCGCTCTTCGCCGGTGTAATGCGCTGGAATAGCGGTGGGGGTTGTCATTGATTTTCACTCTTTGGGGACCATGACATTCTAGACACACTTTGCAACAGTCTCGTTCCACAGATAGATCCGCAACACCAATCCCTGTGGGAGCGGGCTTGCCCGCGATAGCGTTGGGTCAGCCACCTTTTATGCTGGATGTGACTCAGTCATCGCGGGCAAGCCCGCTCCCACAGGTTTTTGTGTTGTTACTCAGTAATCGAAGAACACCGTCTCGGCATCCGTGCCTTGCAGGATCACATTCCACTGGTACACACCGGACGCATCCTGCTTCGCCAACAAGGTACTGCGGCGTTCAGCCGGCACACACTCCAGCAGCGGATCCTCGACGTTCGCCGATTCGCCCTCAAAGTAAATCCGCGTCAGCAAGTGCTTCACCAACCCGCGAGCAAACACCAGCACCACCAGGTGCGGCGCCTGGGTCGAGCCCTTCAGGCCTTCCACGGTGCCTGGCTTAATGGTGGTGAAACGAAAACGCCCTTCGGCATCCACCGGCACCCGGCCGAAGCCTTCGAAGTTCGGGTCCAGGGGTTTGGCCTGGTCGTCTTCGGGGTGGTCGTACTTGCCGGCAGCGTTGGCCTGCCAGACTTCCAGCATCGCGTCGTTGACGAAGTCGCCGTTGCCATCGACGACTTGCCCGGTGATTGACACGCGCTCGCCGAGGGTTTGTTCGACGGTCAGGTCTTCGCGGTTCAGCCAGGTCAGGCCGATGTGGTAATACGGCCCGACGGTGTGGGACGTGGTCGCGTTCAGCGTCATCTTATTTCTCCATCGGCGTGGCTTCGCGGCCGCGCAAGACGATGTCCCAGCGATAACCGAGGGCATAGGAAGGGATGGTTTTTTCCAGATCGAACATCGCGATCAAACGCTCTTTGGCACGGGTGTCCGGCACGCAGTTATAGATCGGGTCATAAGCCAGCAACGGGTCGCCAGGGAAATACATCTGCGTGACCAGGCGCGTCAGGATGCTCGGCCCGAACAGCGAGAAATGGATGTGCGCCGGGCGCCACGCATTGTGGTGATTGCCCCATGGGTAAGCGCCGGGCTTGATGGTCTGGAACTGGTACCAGCCATCGGCGTCGGTCACGGTGCGGCCGGTGCCGGTGAAGTTCGGGTCCAGCGGCGCATCGTGCAGGTCGCGGGCATGGTTGTAGCGACCGGCGGCATTGGCCTGCCAGATCTCCACCAGAATCCCCGGGACAGGCAAGCCGTCTTCATCCAGCACGCGGCCGTGGATGATGATGCGCTCACCCAACGGTTCGCCCTGGTGTTGGGCGGTCAGGTCGTTGTCCTTCTCGCTAACACGCTCGGCGCCGATGGTCGGGCCGGTGATTTCCGACAATGAATGAGGCAAAAACACCAACGGCTTGGACGGCGCGCGACGGTTGGTGGATTGATAAGTCGGGTGCAGGTACTCCGGCTGGGTGCCTTCCTGTGGGCGACGGTAACCAGGCTTGTCAGTCATTTCGCTTTCCTCTGTTCTTATGAGTCTGCCGGGCGTCAGACGCGCTCGATGGCCAAGGCCAGGCCCTGGCCGACACCGACGCACATGGTCGCCAGACCTTTCTTGCCACCGGTTTTTTCAAGCTGATGCAACGCGGTCAGGACCAGACGCGCACCGCTCATGCCCAACGGATGGCCCAAGGCAATGGCGCCACCGTTCGGATTGACCTGAGCCGCATCGTCCGCCAGCCCCAGCTCGCGCAGCACCGCTAAACCTTGGCTGGCGAAGGCTTCATTGAGTTCGATCACGTCGAAATCGTTGACCGCCAGACCGAGGCGCTCGATCAGTTTGCGCACCGCCGGCACCGGGCCGATGCCCATCACCCGTGGTGCGACGCCGGCGCTCGCCATGCCCAGCACTTTGGCGCGGGCGGTCAGGCCGTGTTTCTTCACCGCTTCGGCGGAGGCCAGAATCAGCGCCGCCGCACCGTCGTTCACGCCCGAGGCATTGCCGGCGGTGACGGTTTTGTCAAGACCGTTGACCGGTTTCAGTCTGGCCAGGGTTTCAAGGGTGGTGTCGGCACGTGGATGCTCATCCTGACTGACGACGGTGTCCCCTTTCTTGTGGGCAATCCGCACTTCAACGATTTCTTCAGCGAAAAATCCTGCAGCTTGTGCGGCGGCCGTGCGCTGCTGACTGCGCAGGGCGAAAGCGTCCTGATCCTCGCGGGAAACTTCGTAGTCGTCCGCCACGTTGTCAGCGGTTTGCGGCATCGCATCGACACCGTATTGGGCTTTCATCAACGGGTTGATGAAACGCCAGCCGATGGTGGTGTCTTCCAGCTTCATGTTGCGCGAGAACGCCGCATCGGCCTTGCCCATCACGAACGGTGCGCGGGACATCGACTCGACGCCGCCGGCAATCGCCAGCTCCATTTCACCGCTGGCGATGGCGCGGAATGCGGTGCCGATGGCATCCATACCCGAGGCGCAGAGGCGATTGAGCGTAACGCCGGGAATGCTTTCCGGCAGCCCGGCCAGCAGCAGCGCCATGCGTGCAACGTTGCGATTGTCTTCGCCGGCCTGGTTGGCGCAACCGAGGAACACCTCGTCCACGGCTGTCCAGTCCACCGACGGGTTGCGCTCGATCAAGGCCTTGATCGGCACGGCAGCCAGGTCGTCAGCACGAACCGCCGACAGGCCACCACCGAAACGACCGATGGGGGTGCGAATTGCATCGCAGATATAAACGTCGCGCATCACGCTTCTCCGGGGGCTTGGCCGTGGGCGGCGGCGGTGCGGGCTTCCAGATCCCTGAGCGCCTTCAATTCAACGTCGGTGGGCTCGGCGGTATTTTCAACCGTGTCTGCGAAACGAATCGCCCAACCGGTGGCGGCAATCACTTGCTCGCGGGTCACGCCGGGGTGCAGCGCGGTGACCACGAATTCATGGGTGTCCGCTTCCGGCTCCATGATGCACAGGTCGGTGATGATGCCGACAGGACCTGCGCCCGGCAGGCCGAGACGCTTGCGCGAATCACCGCCCTCGCCGTGGCCGACCGAGGTAATGAAGTCGAGCTTGTCGACAAAGGAACGCGCGGACTGTTTAAGGATGATCAAAACGCTTTTGGCCGAACCGGCAATCTCCGGCGCGCCACCGGCACCCGGCAGGCGCACTTTCGGCGCGTGGTAATCGCCGACCACGGTGGTGTTGATGTTGCCGAAACGGTCGACCTGCGCGGCGCCGAGAAAACCGACGTCGATGCGTCCGCCCTGCAACCAGTAGCGAAAAATCTCACCGGTCGGAACGACGGTGTCGGCGGTTTCCGCCAGTTCACCGTCGCCGATCGACAGCGGCAGTACGCTCGGCTTGGCACCGATCGGACCCGATTCGTAGATCAGGACCACATCCGGCGAAGACGTCAGGCGCGCCAGGTTGGCAGCTTTCGACGGCAGGCCGATGCCGACGAAGCACACCGAACCGTTTTTCAGACGGCGGGCCGCGGCGACGGTCATCATTTCATTGGTGGTGTAAGTCATTACTTGGCCTCCGAAGCAGCGGCCAGCTTGGCCTGGAACTCGCTGAAGTCAGCGCAGCCATGGATGTATTCGTTGATCCACGCGGTGAAGGTGTCACGGTCGCGGGCAATCGGGTCCCAGGCCTGGTAGAAGCGGTTGTCACGCTCGTTGTAACCGTGGGCGTAGGACGGATGCGCGCCGCCAGGGACGTGGCACACCGCGCTCAAGGCCCAGGTCGGCAACACGCAGGAATTCATCGGTGCATTGAGGTCGTCGACGATTTCTTCGACGGTAACGATGCAGCGCTTGGCGGCCAACGCCGCTTCTTTCTGCACGCCGAGAATGCCCCACAGCAGCACGTTGCCTTTGCGGTCGGCTTTCTGCGCGTGAATCACGGTGATGTCCGGGCGCACCGATGGCACCGCAGCCAACACTTCGCCGGTAAACGGGCAGGTAACAGTTTTGATCAGCGGGTTGACCTTCGGCAGGTCGGAACCGGCGTAGGCACGCAGCACCGCGAACGGTAGGCCGGAGGCGCCAGCGACGTAGGCATTGGCCAGGTCGGCGTGGCTGTGTTCTTCGATTTCCAGCGCATGCGGCCACTGTTTCTCTACGGCGTCACGCAGACGGTGCAACGAACCGACACCCGGGTTGCCGCCCCAGGAGAAAATCAGCTTGCGAGCACAACCGGCGCCGATCAACTGGTCGTAGATCAGGTCAGGCGTCATCCGCACCAGCGTCAGGTCTTTCTTGCCCTGACGAATGATTTCGTGACCCGCCGCCGTAGGGATCAGGTGAGTGAAGCCTTCGAGCGCGACGGTGTCGCCGTCGTTGACGAATTGCTTCACCGCGTCGTGCAGCGAAAGGATTTCAGCCATGGGGCAGGCTCCCGTTTTGTTATGAACCGACAGTGGATAAAAAAGGCGCGAGGTTCAGCGCCGGAATGACTGAAGGTTAAGCCTGTGCAAAACGCCAAACAATCCGATAATCGACTGAGTGTTCGTTTATCGAACAGATTGTTGTCTCGCTACCGATCCCATAAAGCATCGCGGGCAAGCCCTCCCACAGGTTGATGCGCAATCCTTGTGGGAGCGGGCTTGCCCGCGAAGAGGCCCTCAAACGCGCCAAAGAATCTGGATCAGGCTGTCAGGTCGCATCCGCATGACTGACCATGCCCTTGATCACCACCGCCGTCGTCGCCAGCGCCGCCGGAATCACCAGCGCCGTCAGCACCTGTTCAAAATTCCAGCCCAACCCCAGCAACGTTGCGCCCATCCACGCCCCGAGGATCGCGCCGAACCGACCAATCCCCAGCATCCACGAGACCCCGGTCGCACGCCCTTGAGTCGGATAAAACCGCGCCGCCAGCGACGGCATCGCCGATTGCGCACCGTTGACGCACATCCCGGCCACCAGCACCAAGGTCGCCAGAATCGTGATGTTGCCCAGGCTCTGCCCTACCGCGTAGGCAAACACCCCGGCCATCAAGTAGAAAATGCCGATGACCTTGTGCGGATTGAACCGGTCCATCGCCCAGCCCACGCCCACTGCGCTCAGCACACCGCCAAACTGGAACAACGCCCCAATGAACGCCGCCTGCTCCATGCTCGCGCCGCTGTCACGCATCAGGGTCGGCAGCCAACTGGTCAGCAGGTAAACGATCACCAGGCCCATGAAGTAGGTCAGCCACAACAACAGGGTGCCGGTGCTATAGGTGCCGGAGAAAATCACGGCGAACACGTTGCGTGCCTTCACGGTTTTCTGTTCCGGCACGCTGAAGCTCGACGCCTGGGCGACAACGACTGGATCGATCGGTGCGAGGGTCTTGCGCACTTTGTCGGTGCCACGGTTTCGCACAACCAGGTAACGTGCCGACTCCGGCAGCCAGAACAGCAAGACAACGGCGAGGATCAGCGGCAGGATCCCGCCGATCAGCAGCAGACTGTGCCAGCCAAAGGCAGGAATCAGCTTGGCCGAGATAAACCCGCCACCGGCCATGCCGAGGTTGAAACCGCAGAACATGCTGGTCACCAGCAGGGATTTTTTTCGCTCCGGGGTGTATTCCGACAACAGCGTGGTGGCGTTCGGCATCCCGGCGCCGAGGCCCAGGCCGGTGAGGAAGCGCAGCACCAGCAATTGATCGACGTTGGTGCTGTACGCCGACGCCAGGCTGAAGGCCCCAAACAACAAAACTGCGCCGACCAGTACGACTTTTCGCCCAAAGCGGTCAGCCAAGGGACCGGAACCCAGTGCGCCGAAGACCATGCCGATCAGCGCCGCACTCATCACCGGGCCGAGACTGGCGCGGTCGATGCCCCAATCCTGCGACAAGGCAGGCGCGATAAAGCCCATGGCCGCAGTGTCGAGGCCATCGAGGAAGACAATCAGGAAACACAGGATCACCACTCGCCACTGGTAGCGCGAAATGGGTTGAGCATTGATGAAGGACTGCACATCGAGGCAGTTTCCTACAGCAGACTGAGGCTGGTTCATTATTTTTATTCCACGCAAGAACGCAGTCGGACAGGAGCCAGCCAAGGCTGGCGCTGCCGCGACATTAGAGATCTTGGGGAAACAGCGTCAATTCGATAAACGCGACTCTGTGCGTTTATCGAACAGCTTAGGCAAACAACTGGGCGCTGAGGTCGCGGCTGGCACTCAGCAGGCCAGGCAAGAAACGTTGCTCCAGCTCGTTGCGGCTGACCCGCCCGGCGTGGGTGCTGACGTTGAGCGCTGCGACCACCTGGCCGGAGGCGTCGTACACCGGAACGGCAATCGAGCGCAGGCCTTGCTCCAGTTCCTGATCGACGATGCACCAGCCCTGCTGCCGCACTTCCTGCAGGCATTCGAGTAGCGCTTCGGGGGTGTGCAAGGTTCGGCTGGTCTTGGCCTGGAACTCTGCATGGTCGAGGTATTCGCGCAGCGAGGTGTCGTCCAGTGCTGCAAGAAGGATCCTGCCCATGGACGTGCAATACGCCGGCAACCGCCCGCCCACCGACAGGTCGACGGAAATCAGGCGCTGGGTGGTCGCCGAGCGGGCGATGTACAAAATGTCGTCACCTTCCAGCGTGGCCATGTTGCAAGCCTCGTGAAGCTGCTCGCTCATGCGGTCCAGATACGGCTGGGCGGACACCGCCAGAGGCGTCGAGGACAAATAGGCATGGCCGAGCGTCAGCACTTTGGGCAGCAGCGAATAGGTGCGACCGTCAGTGGTGGCATAGCCGAGTTTTATCAGGGTGTGCAGGCAACGTCGCACAGCGGCGCGGGGAATTTCCGTGCGATGACTGATCTGGGCAATGGTCAGGTGTCGTTTGCGCTCCTGGAACGCTTGA
Source organism: Pseudomonas sp. 31-12 (assembly GCF_003151075.1). Classification (NCBI taxonomy): domain Bacteria; kingdom Pseudomonadati; phylum Pseudomonadota; class Gammaproteobacteria; order Pseudomonadales; family Pseudomonadaceae; genus Pseudomonas; species Pseudomonas sp. 31-12. The sequence goes on along the minus strand of NZ_CP029482.1, from coordinate 1,634,257 downwards.
ACCACCGCCAGGCCGCGGGCCAGGGATGTCATGAAATCCGGATCACCGGTCAGGGCCTGGATTCGCTTCGCGGGCGAGGCCACGATCGGCGGCGCCACTGAAGCGAAGGAATTGCGCATTTGATCGTTCATTTCTGGTTCTTTTCCTACACGGATCAGCAGCTATTACATGCGGCTTCGGGTCCTGCACACAAGCCACAGGCCTCAAGATTGGGCGATTATCGAACCCTCGACCGATAATCGCAATCGATCTCGCAGGAGGATAGCTGCCTGCGCGCAAGATTTGCGCAGAGCTCGTTATATGCTTTTAGTCTTCACTGATTTAAGAGGGCTGATGTAAGGGGTTAACTTGTTCGACTTTATGGCGCCAGAAAGACATCGTTGCAATGTGACATCACCCACCCCCTAGTTGTCGCTGAAAGTTGCGAGTAACAAAACAATCACACAGCTGGAACTACTTTTAACTCTCGAGAGATAGTGTTCTTCGGATCGACCGCTATAATGCACCTCAGTGACGAAGCGGTTTTTACGTGCCGATTCCGTCACTCGGCAGCCCGGTATCCTATCGTCGCTGTCTGCAGCAAGCGCTTGACGCTCATTTCATATGCTCCGCCAACGCGCTCGCTGGAACAGGTAACTGATGCTACGTCAGCTGTTTTTCTCTGGTGCCGTGGCCGCCTGCAACATGGAAGTATTGTTCACCCGCCGTAAAAACGATGCCTTTGTCAGGCATTGTCCTTTCGATGAGTGTGGTCAATAGATTCCTGCAGCGCGTTTCACCAGAATTTATCTCAACTCATACAGGTAGCACTGTGACGAAAGACGAACTGCGCGCGGAACTTGAGCGCCAGGAACAACGTTACAAGGAAGTTTACGGCGGGGAAGTCACCACCTACGCCGCTCAGCCCGAACCCGAACGCAAGCCTTGGCGTAAACGCGCCACCGTTCAGGATCAGGCATTCACCCAGGAATTGCAGAAGATGGAAAAGGAACTCAAAGCCGAAGAGCCATGACCTCCTCGGCCTGAATCCTTCCAAGGGTCTGCATTGGCACCCGTTAAAAGCGCGGTGTTCTGATGATGCCTTTCGCGCCCGCTACAAGCGGGCAGCGGCCACCTCACCCTGCGGATGAGGCAAAGGGCACATGCCTGACCCTCTTCTCAGATTTTTCACACAAGTGTTCAAGCCTCTCGAGTTCACGAGCGAAACCCTTGTGGCTGCGGCCTTTTCATCTGAATTCAATGACTTGCAAAACCCGGTAAAAACCTCGGGGATAAGCTATCGTCACAAACTAATTCATTGAAGAATGTTACCGATGAGCACCTAGTGCATCGATTAGCAGTCTTTTCTGGCATAATCGCGCCCCCTTATGACCGGGTCAGAAAACCTTCATGATCGATTTATTCAGCGGACTGGATGCTTGGGTGCTTGTGAGCCTCTTGCTCGCCCTGGCCTTTGTCCTCGCCTTCGAGTTCATCAACGGCTTTCATGACACCGCTAACGCGGTGGCCACCGTTATCTACACCAAAGCCATGCCGCCTCATCTGGCGGTGTTCTTTTCCGGTGTGTTCAACTTTCTCGGCGTGCTGCTGGGCGGTGTCGGCGTGGCGTATGCCATTGTCCACCTGCTGCCGGTAGAACTGCTGATCAATGTGAACACCGGTCACGGGCTGGCCATGGTGTTCTCGCTGCTCGCCGCCGCCATCACCTGGAACCTGGGCACCTGGTACTTCGGTATCCCGGCCTCCAGTTCCCATACGCTGATCGGTTCGATCCTCGGTGTCGGCCTGGCCAACGCGTTGATCAACGACATTCCGTTGGCCGATGGCGTGAACTGGCAGAAGGCGATCGATATCGGTGCTTCGCTGGTGTTCTCGCCGATGGCGGGTTTCCTGGTCGCAGCGCTGATTTTGATCGGCCTCAAGTGGTGGCGCCCCCTGTCGAAGATGCACAAGACACCGGAACAGCGCCGCAAGATCGATGACAAGAAACACCCGCCGTTCTGGAACCGACTGGTCCTGGTGATCTCGGCCATGGCCGTGAGCTTCGTGCACGGTTCCAACGATGGCCAGAAAGGTATCGGCCTGATCATGCTGGTGCTGATCGGCATCGTTCCAGCACAGTTCGTACTCGACCTGGGCAGCACGACCTACCAGATCGAACGGACTCGCGATGCGACCCTGCACCTGAGCCAGTTCTACAAGCGCAACGCCGACACCCTGGGCGAATACCTGGCCCTGGGCAAAAGCGTCGAAGGCGATCTGCCGGAGAAATTCCGTTGCAACCCGCAACAGACCGAACCGACCATCACCGCCCTCCTCGGCACCCTTAAAGGTGTAGCGGATTACCACTCGCTGTCGCCGGATAGCCGCATCGAAGTGCGTCGCTACCTGCTCTGCCTGGACGATACGGCGAAGAAAGTCGGCAAGCTGCCTGGCCTCGCTGCCCGTGAAAAGGCTGACCTGGACAAACTGCGCAAAGACCTGACCACCACCACCGAATACGCCCCGTTCTGGGTGATTCTGGCGGTCGCCCTGGCCCTCGGCCTGGGTACTATGGTCGGCTGGAAGCGCGTAGTGCTGACCATCGGCGAGAAGATCGGCAAGCAGGGCATGACTTACTCCCAAGGCATGTCGGCACAGATCACTACCGCGAGCCTGATCGGCATGGCCAACATCTTCAGCCTGCCGGTCTCGACTACCCACGTCCTGTCCTCAGGCGTCGCCGGCACCATGGTTGCCAACAAAAGCGGCCTGCAAGGCGGCACTGTGCGGACCATCCTGCTGGCTTGGGTCCTGACCCTGCCAGCGACAGTGGCCTTGTCGGCCGGCCTGTTCTGGCTGGCGTCGAAGGCACTGGGCAGCTGATACATTGCTGCGACAGAGAGGCGCGTTCCGTGAGGTTCGCGCCTTTTTTATGGTCTGAACTTTGGCATTGCCGGTCTGTTGAAAGAGATTGGTTGGCCCAGAGGACACCTTCGCGAGCAAGCCCGCTCCTACAGTGGGACGGTGTACATCTGCAAGAAATTGGTCGGCTGTCAGGCCGCCATCGCAGGCAAGCCAACTCCCACAGGAATCGGCGTGTACCGCTCGCTTCTCACCACTCATCAGGCCGAGCGTTAGCTCGCCTGCAGCTCTTGATCTTGATCTACCCGCCCCGTCGGGAGGCTGAGTGGAGGCGTTCATCTGGGGGTGGGCGCGGAGCGCCGTGCGGCGAAGCCGCACACATCGAGAGGAGGTTGAAGCGAAGCCAACCGGAGGCGATGCCCCCAGATGAATGCCGGAGCGAAGGAACGCCGAGCCCAGGCGAGGGGCCGGACGTTGGGGCGAAGACCTTTGCTTCCTTTGGGGCGTTTGCCAAAGGGAGTCGCTGTAAGAGCGAAACCATAAGTGGCCGTTACCGCAGGAATGGATATGTACACCTGAAAAAGATAAGTCGGCTGTCAGGCCGCCATCGCTGGCAAGCCAGCTCCCACAGGGTTCTTCATTGTCAGTGAGATTTTCGTGGGCAAAAAAAAGGGCAACCGAAGTTGCCCAAAATGCCTTGCGTGCTCATTACATCCAGAAAGAACTACGGCTTACGCTTATGCGAATCTTTCCAGATAAAAAACCCAAACCCTGCAAAAAACAGAACCATGAGGCCGACTGTCAGCACTCCGGCGATCACCACGTTGTCGAAAAACATGACGGCTCTCCTGCACTTGCCCTGTTGCGATAGGGCTAAGTTAACCAATCAGGCAGAAGAGAAAGTTGACCAGGATCAATGTCGCCCGAGACAGGGCGTAAAGGAGGGGAAATAACTGACCTGCATCAACCGATGCAGGGTGATTCAACGCTTTTTCGGCTTGTTCTTCGATTTCTTCTTGGCTTTACCCAACGGCATCGCCTGTTCAAACGCCTGGCGCACTTCATTCAGACGCTTTTCATTAAGGTCATGAACCCGCTTGGCGCGTTCAGAATTAAGATCAATCAGCTTGTCGTCTTGGCTCATGGTGCTCAATACATCGAATGGCAGGTTTGTCGTAATAATGAGGTCTGACGGCAGCGCTGACCAGCCACCCCCTCAAATCTCAATATCGACCCACAACCCCTGACGCGGCTGATCTTCCATCAACGGCGCCACCGGTACGGTGTTGTCAGCATTCAATTCGGTCCCGGGAATCGCCAGATGCTCCTCCGGATCCTCATCAGCCTCACGTCGACGCCGTTCCCGCTCCTGCTTGCGCCGCTGTTCCTCGCGCAACTGAAAAGCCGCTTCCTCGGGATCGCGTTGTTTCAGGTCAATGGTGCTTTCATTGGAGCTTTCCTGCACCGGCACGACAGGCGGAATATCCGGGCGCTGGCGGATCGGGTCCTGCTGTGACGTGATAGGCACGGCACTCAAGGGGAGCATCGGTGGCAGCATAATAATTTAGTCTCCTGTCAGCAGGCTGTCGGCTGCGGGGATGGCGACTTGAGCCATCGGTCGCAAACTGTGACCGGTTTGGCACCGATTGGTGCCGCGACCGGCAAGCATCGCATCGTTGGACTAACGTAAGACTGCGAGTTTTTATGAGAGTCCTTTGGCCCTGAAGCCCTCATTCCGTTAAGATAGCCCGCTTTTTCAAGGTGGGAGTCAGGCAGCATGGCGCAGCAGTATCAACCGGGGCAACGCTGGATCAGTGACAGCGAAGCCGAGCTGGGTTTAGGCACCGTTCTGGCACAGGACGGCCGCTTGTTGACCGTGCTCTATCCGGCCACTGGCGAGACTCGCCAGTACGCGCTACGGAATGCGCCCCTCACCCGCGTGCGTTTCTCGCCGGGCGACTCCATCACTCACTTCGAAGGCTGGAAACTGACCGTCCAGGAAGTCGACGACGTCGACGGCCTGTTGGTCTACCACGGCCTCAACGCGCAAAACGAAGTGGTTACCCTGCCGGAAACCCAGCTGTCGAACTTCATTCAGTTCCGTCTGGCCAGCGACCGTCTGTTCGCCGGACAGATCGACCCACTGGCGTGGTTCTCCCTGCGCTACAACACCCTTGAACACACCAGCCGCCAGTTGCAATCCTCGCTCTGGGGCTTGGGCGGCGTGCGTGCGCAACCGATCGCGCATCAGCTGCACATCGCCCGTGAAGTCGCCGACCGCATTGCGCCGCGAGTACTGCTGGCCGACGAAGTGGGCTTGGGCAAAACCATCGAAGCCGGCCTGGTGATCCATCGCCAACTGCTCTCGGGCCGCGCCAACCGCGTACTGATCCTGGTGCCGGAGAACCTGCAGCACCAGTGGCTGGTCGAGATGCGCCGTCGCTTCAACCTGCAAGTCGCGCTGTTCGACGAAGAACGCTTCATCGAAAGCGATGCTGCCAACCCGTTCGAAGACACCCAACTCGCGCTGGTTGCGCTTGAGTGGCTGGTGGACGACGAGAAAGCCCAGGACGCGCTGTTCGCTGCCGGCTGGGACCTGCTGGTGGTCGACGAAGCGCACCATTTGGTGTGGCACGAAGAGAAGGCCAGCCCTGAATACACGCTGGTCGAGCAACTGGCCGAAGTCATTCCCGGTGTATTGCTGCTGACCGCGACCCCGGAGCAACTGGGCCAGGACAGCCACTTCGCGCGCTTGCGCCTGCTTGACCCGAACCGTTTCCATGACCTGCACGCCTTCCGCGCCGAGAGCGAAAACTATCGCCCTGTGGCCGAAGCCGTTCAGGAGCTGCTGGACAAGGGGCGCCTGTCGCCGGAAGCACACAAGACCATCCACGGTTTCCTCGGCAACGAAGGCGAAGCGCTGCTGGCCGCCGTGAACGATGGCGACATTGAGGCCAGCGCCCGTCTGGTGCGCGAACTGCTGGACCGCCACGGCACCGGCCGCGTGCTGTTCCGTAACACCCGCGCTGCCGTGCAGGGTTTCCCGGAGCGCAAACTGCACCCGTACCCGCTGCCGTGCCCGGATGAATACCTCGAACTGCCGCTGGGCGATCACGCCGAGCTGTACCCGGAAGTCAGCTTTCAGGCCCAGCCGGACGCCAACGAAGAAGAACGCTGGTGGAAATTCGACCCGCGCGTCGAGTGGCTGATCGATCAGCTGAAAATGCTCAAGCGCACCAAAGTTCTGGTGATCTGCGCCCACGCCGAAACCGCCATGGACCTGGAAGACGCCCTGCGCGTGCGTTCCGGTATTCCGGCCACGGTCTTCCACGAAGGCATGAACATCCTTGAGCGTGACCGCGCCGCCGCCTATTTCGCCGACGAAGAATTTGGTGCGCAAGTGCTGATCTGCTCGGAAATCGGCAGTGAGGGTCGCAACTTCCAGTTCTCGCACCACTTGGTGCTGTTCGATCTGCCGTCGCACCCGGACCTGCTGGAACAGCGGATCGGTCGTCTGGACCGGATCGGTCAGAAGCACATCATCGAACTGCACGTGCCGTACCTGGAAACCAGCCCGCAAGAGCGCCTGTTCCAGTGGTACCACGAAGCACTGAACGCTTTCCTCAACACCTGCCCGACCGGCAACGCCTTGCAGCATCAGTTCGGCTCGCGTCTGTTGCCACTGCTGGAAAACGCCGATGACGGCGAGTGGCAAGCGCTGATCGACGAAGCCCGCGCCGAGCGTGAGCGTCTGGAAGCCGAGCTGCACACCGGCCGTGACCGCTTGCTGGAACTCAACTCCGGCGGTGCTGGCGAAGGTGATGCACTGGTCGAGGACATCCTCGAGCAGGACGATCAGTTCGCCCTGCCGATCTACATGGAAACCCTGTTCGACGCTTTCGGCATCGACAGCGAAGACCATTCGGAAAACGCCCTGATCCTCAAGCCGAGCGAAAAAATGCTCGACGCCAGTTTCCCGCTGGGCGACGACGAAGGCGTGACCATCACCTACGACCGTAACCAGGCGCTGTCTCGCGAAGACATGCAGTTCATCACTTGGGAACATCCGATGGTGCAGGGCGGCATGGACCTGGTCCTGTCCGGCTCAATGGGCAACACCGCCGTGGCGCTGATCAAGAACAAGGCGCTGAAACCTGGCACCGTGTTGCTGGAACTGCTCTACGTCAGCGAAGTGGTTGCGCCGCGCTCGCTGCAACTGGGCCGCTACCTGCCGCCGGCCGCTCTGCGCTGCCTGCTCGACACCACTGGCAATGACCTGTCGGCCCGGGTGTCGTTCGAGACCTTGAACGACCAGTTGGAAAGCGTGCCCCGTGCCAGCGCCAACAAGTTCATCCAGGCTCAGCGCGATCAACTGACGCCACGGATCAACGCCGGCGAAGAGAAAATCTTCCCGCGTCACGCCGAGCGCGTTGCCGAGGCGAAGCGTCGTCTGGCAGCGGATACCGACGAAGAGCTGGCGCGTTTGACCGCACTGCAAGCGGTCAACCCGACCGTGCGCGACAGTGAGCTGGTTGCCCTGCGCCAACAGCGCGAGCAAGGTTTGGCCATGCTCGACAAGGCTGCGCTGCGACTGGAAGCGATTCGGGTGCTGGTGGCGGGTTAACCCCCCTGCTCCACCGCTGAAAACAAGAAGGCCCGCAGTGATGCGGGCCTTTTTTATTGCCTGAAATTTGATGCAGTGATACTGATGGCCGCATCGCTAGCAGGCTAGCTCCCACAGGGGATTTGTTAACGCTGTAGATCCAATGTGGGAGCCAGCCTGCTGGCGATAGCGATTATGCAGTCGCCACTGCAACATCAGGCTCACCCACAGCGACCAACCCGTCCTTCATCCGCTTGGCATCCCGAACAAAACACCGCGAAGCCAGGAACAGAAACACCATGGTGAAAAACAGCGCCACGGGGATCAAATACATCGCGTCATGCAGCCCGACAGCCTTGAACGCCTCGGTCATCTGCTCGGCGCCGGCCGCGGCCATCGCTGTGTGTGCGAAGTGGTCGGACAAACCACCCACCACTACCGGCCCCAAACCACCACCCAGCAAGTACAACCCGGCAAAGAACAACGCCATCGCCGTGGCCCGCAAGCGTGGTTCGACCACGTCCTGAATCGCCGTGTAAACGCAGGTATAGAAGTTGTATGCGAACAGCCAGCCCAGACTGAACACCGCGACGAACACGCCGATTTCGATCCGCCCGGCATGTAACGCCCACGCGGTACAAACGGTCGAAATGATCAGGCTGAACGCGGCAAACAGCAGCCGCCCATTGGCCACCCGCTGGTGAATCTTGTCGGCGACCCAGCCGCCGAGCGTCAACCCGAACAACCCGGTCACGCCGACGATCACCCCGGTCGCCACTGCCGCTTCCTGCAATGGCATCAGGAAGTAACGCTGCAGCATCGGCACCAGAAACGAGTTGCAGGCGTAGGTGGCAAAGTTGAAACACAGCCCCGCCATCACCAGCCACAGGAAAGTCGGCACCGCCAGCACGCGGCGGATCGGCCGGTCAATGCGTTCCTGGGAGACTTGCACGCTCTCCGCGGCGCCGCGTTTCGGCTCCTTGATGAAGAACATGAAGATCGCCAGGATCAGCCCCGGCACCGCCGCAATAAAGAACGGCGCCCGCCAGCTGTCAAACGCCTTGACCATTGCACCAATGGTGAAGAAAGCCAGCAACAAGCCCAGCGGCAGGCCGAGCATGAAAATGCCCATCGCCCGGGCGCGACGATGAGCCGGAAACAGGTCGCCAATCAGCGAGTTGGCGGCCGGTGCGTAACTGGCTTCGCCGATGCCGACGCCCATGCGCACGATCAGGAACGCCCAGAAACTGCCCACCAGCCCGTTGACCGCCGTCAGACCGCTCCACGCCGCCAGGCCCCAACCCATCAGCTTGCTGCGCGAACCGGTGTCGGCCATACGCCCAAGAGGAAGGCCGGCAATGGCGTAAACGATGGTGAATGCAGTGCCGATGATGCCCAGCTGAAAGTCGCTGAGGTGCCATTCCATGCGGATCGGTTCGATGATGATGGCCGGGATGGTACGATCGAAAAAGTTGAACAGGTTGGCCAGGAACAGCAGGAACAGAATGCGCCAGGCATTCGCCGCTTGGGTCGAGTTCTGCATGGGTCCGTCTCTTTTATTGTTATTGGGGCTTCGCTGTCCCCGGAACCTCCAATCTAGACAGGCCCGCCAGAGCTGTCTGTAATTATTCGTAATGCTGATACCAACCCATGGCGCAACACCCGTTCCCACATTGGATTTGCGGTGCGAATGAGGTGGGTGTTTCACCGCCATTGGTCGCATAAAAAATACTTTTTCACCCCCTTCCCAAGTCCTGCGCGAAGCCTAGAATAGCGGCCTTGCCAGCCCCACCAATCCCCCCATCCCTCTTTGATTATCGCCCATGTCCGAAGCCAGTCCGTGTCTGAATTGCGGTGCCTGCTGTTCTCATTTTCGCGTGTCTTTTTTCTGGGGTGAATGCACCTCGGCGGGGGGAACGGTGCCCGACGAGCTAGTCGCGCCCATCAGCCCCAGCCGGGTGGCCATGCTGGGCACGGACTGCAAACCCACTCGCTGCATCGGGCTGGTTGGCGAAGTCGGCAGCACTGTGCAGTGCTCGATTTACGACAAGCGTTCCAGCACCTGCCGGGAATTCGACGCCTCCTGGGCCAATGGCGAGGCGAACGTGGATTGCGATGCGGCACGGGCAGCGTTCGGATTGCCGGCCCTGCAACCGGAATTCGAGTTCCCTTATGAGCAGATCGCCTGATTCCTGACGCCCGTAATTTCAAAATCATCAGAAGCAATGTGCCACTACCGTTTGCACTCTTTGTATGACCTCTATACTCCAACACATTCGCCAGGGTTAATGGTGTCGGCTGGATAAATACGGGGCGTCCGATGGAGTGGCCTGCTTTATATTTTACGAACCAACTGCCAGAGACCGGCCAGGTCATACTCAATTGCGTCCATAACCCCTTTCTGGTGTTGCTCGCTTACGTGGTCGCCTGTGCGACCGGCTTCGCCACGCTGGACATTACCGAACGGGTCGGCCATGCCGAAAAACCCGCGTCCCAACGGCTCTGGCGCTGGGTCGGTGCCGGGTGTCTGGCGGGCGGTATCTGGGCCATGCACTTCATCAGCATGCTGGCGTTCCAGGCGCCGATCGAAATAAGTTACCAGCTGCCCATCACCCTGATTTCGCTGTTATTTGCACTGACGGCCTCGTGGCTGGCGATGCATACCCTCAGCCATCCTCATGTGAGTTTCTGGCAAACCCTGCGGGCCGCAGTGTGGATCGGCCTGGGTATCGCGACCATGCACTACGTGGGCATGGCCGCTATGCAGTCGAATGCGACGGCTTATTACGACCCCACCCTGTTCGTCCTCTCCGTCGTGATCGCGATTGGCGCCAGCCTGGCGGCCCTGGTGATTTCCCGTCACCTGCGCGAAGGCAGCGGCGTCGCTCATCAACTGCTCAAATACACCGCCAGCCTGGTGCTCGGGGCCGGCATCGTCAGCATGCATTTCACTGGCATGGCAGCACTCAGCCTGGTGCTGCCCATCGATAGCGCCCAGCCGCTGCCCGGCGACAACAACCACCTGCAGCTGGGATTGACGGTGGCGATGATGACGTTACTGATCATTGGCAGCAGTATCAGCGCGGCACTCGCCGACAAGAAGCTGCAACACAAGGAAGGCGACCTGCAGCGGGTCAACACCTTGCTCGGCCAACTGGATCAGGCGCGCTTGTCGCTGCAACAGGTGGCGCACTCCGACGCACTGACCAACCTGATCAATCGTCGTGGCTTCAACCAGATTTTCGTTGAAAAACTGCTGGAGAAGACCAAGGAAGGCGGGATGCTGGCGGTGATGTTCCTCGACATCGACCACTTCAAGCGGATCAACGACAGCCTGGGCCATGATGCCGGCGACGAATTGCTCAAGGTCCTGGCCGGCCACATCAAGGATTCGGCACACAGCCACGACGATGTGGTGGCGCGCTTTGGCGGGGACGAGTTCTGCATCCTCATCGACCTGCGTGACCGTGAAGAAGCGCAGCAAATGGCCCAGCGCATCATGCTGAAAATGAAAGACCCCATCGAGCTGGCCGGGCGCAGCATGGTCATGACCACCAGCATCGGCATCAGCGTGTTTCCGCAGGACGGTACAACCTGCGAGGAACTGCTGAAAAACGCCGATCTGGCGCTTTATCAATCCAAAGGCAGCGGACGCAACGGGCTGCATTTTTTCAGTCCGCACATGAAAACCCGCGCCTCGCTGGAGCTGCAGCTAGAAGAAGAACTGCGGCACGCCCTGCGCAATGAAGACGGCTTGACTCTGTATTACCAACCGATCTACGACCTGAAAATCGGCCAGGTCACCAAACTCGAAGCGCGGATTCGCTGGCAACACCCGGTTCACGGGCTGTTGGCACCGGATCGATTCATTGCCATTGCCGAGGCCAACGGCCTGATCGCTGAACTGGACAACTGGGTATTGCTCAGGGCCTGCGGGGACCTTGCAGAACTGTCCCGTCAGGGGCGCGACGAACTCAAGATTGCCGTGAACTGCTCGCCGCTGAACCTTGCCCGTGAAGAACTGGCCGATGAAATCGAAAACGCCCTGCGCATCGCCGGGGTGGCGCCACAACGGCTGGAACTGGAAGTGACCGAAAACGCGCTGATGGGCAACCTCGCCAACACCCTGGTGCTGCTGAAGCAGATCCGTTCACTCGGTGTGTCGCTGTCGATCGACGACTTCGGCACCGGCTATTCATCCCTGGCCTACCTCAAGCGCCTGCCGCTGAACACACTGAAAATCGACCGCTCGTTCATTCAGGACGTCCCCAAGGCCACCCAGGACATGGAAATCGTCAACGCCATTATCATCATGGCCCACACCCTGCATTTGCAGGTCGTCAGCGAGGGCGTCGAGACGTCCGAGCAATATGATTTTCTCGAACGCCAGGGCTGCGACCTGGTTCAGGGCCACCTGTTCAGCCGTCCGGTGCCTCTGGCCGAGCTGCCTGCGGTACTGGACGAAATCAATCAGCGCAAACACTCACGCAGTGTCAGTTCTTTGAGCCTGGCGTGCGGTACAACTGCACTAACGTCGACGGATCCTTTTCCAAAAAGCCCTGCCCCCCATGCAGGCGCATCAGTTGTGCGGCCAATCCGCTGATCGGCGTGGCTGAACCTTGTTCGCGGGAGAATTGCACCGCAGTGTCGAGGTCTTTGAGCAGCGTGCGCACGTGCCACTTCACCGGCTCGAAACGGCTCTCGGCCATTTGCGGAGCGAGGATCTGCAACGGTTTTGAATCAGCGAAGCCTCCCGCCAGTGCCTCGGCGATCAGGCGGGCGTCGACCCCGGAGCGCTCGGCCAACGCCACCACTTCCGCAATCACCAGCGCATTGCAGGCAACGATCATCTGATTGCAGGCCTTGGTCACTTGCCCGGCGCCGACACCGCCCATGTGAGTTACCCGTTGACCGAGGTTCAGCAGCACCGGTCTGACTCGCTCCAGGTCTGGCGCTTCGCCGCCGACCATAATCGCCAGGCTGCCGGCCTCGGCACCGACGACTCCGCCGGACACCGGCGCGTCGAGCCAGCGCATGCCGCATTGGCTGACGAGCGCCGAGGCCATTTCCCGCGTCGCGGTCGGTTCCAGACTGGAAAAGTCCACCAGCAACTGGCCACCTTTAGCGCCCTCGGCAATGCCGGCCGGGCCGAAAACCACCTCGCGCACCACCGCCGTGTCCGCCAGGCACAGCATCACCACGTCGGCATGCCGAGCCAATTCGGCCGCTGTCGACACCTGCCGGGCGCCAGCTTCGACCAGCTGAGCGCACTTGGCCGGATTGCGATTCCAGACCGTCAGCGGATACCCCGCCGCCAACAGGCGACGGCACATGGGCAAGCCCATCAGGCCGATTCCAGCAAAACTCAACGAAGGTAGCGTTGACATCATTTAGCCTTCTTTTGATTAAAGATCGCCGAATATTGGCCGATTCATCATGACTAAGGAAAGGATTCCCCCGAGCGACGCTCAGGCTTTGTCCCTGTCGCTTGGGCAAAATACGCGCTGAATAAAGCCGCGAGTTCCTATTCCGTGAAGGTTCGACGACACCGTGTCGCCGAGCCAACCAGCCCAGGTACATGGCGCCCAATGACTTCTAAAAATAATCCGGCCACTGCGGTTTCCGATCTGACACTGAGCCCTGCGGCAAACAGCCCCTCATCGTCGAAGCCATTGATCCCGTCACGTCCGCTGGCCAGTCAGCAATACCTGTATTTCACCGAAACCAACACCGACCGCATCCTCGACAACCTCGATGGCCTGCGCGACATGGTATTTCCGCGCCCACCGCACCTGGAAGGCGACAACGAACAGCACAACGAACAGGAATTCCCTTCGGTGTGCCTGATCGGGCTGGGACGTTGCGGATCGAACATTGCGCTGGACGTCGCGGAGCTGGTGTACAACGCCCGCAAGTTTTACCTCAACGAATTCAACAACGAAGACCGTCTGTCGCCGGACAAACGCTACGCCGAAAAGGGTTACAGCCCGGCGCAGTGGATCCGCAACAACCTGCGCCTGGGAACGAACAAGGCCACCAAACCGGTGTTCCTGGTCGAGCCGCTGGTGATGCTCGGCGACCTGGACAAAGACATCGCCGGTCGCATCCGCTTCTCGCGCAAAGGCGAAAAAAGCGGTTTCCTGCGCGACTACAGCAAAATGAAGATCATGGACTTGTCGGAAGTCCACGCCGGTGGCGCCGGTAACGCGCCGATCCTCGGCCAATACCTGGCCAAGATCATCCTGAACAAGGACACCCAGCGTTTCTCCAGCCCGGACTGGAAGATGATTCACTCGTACCTGATCGACAGCTGCGGGATCAAGGCCAACCAGTCGCGCCTGTACTTCTCGATCTTCAGTGCCGGCGGCGGTACCGGTTCGGGCATGGCCTCGGAATTCGGCCTGGCCCAGCAGCACTCGTACATGAACAAGACGTTCGACACCAAGCCGATGGATGAACACGACGGCAAGAGTGGTCACTCCTTTGTCTTCGAGCCGATCTTCACCAGCGGCATCTGCGTGCTGCCGAACATTTCCGATCACCGCAGCGAAATGTCCGAGGCGCTGCACATCAACGCCGGTCGCCTGCTGTGCAAATACCTGTCGGAAGAGTGGGACTTTTCCTACAACTTCGCCAACGAAGACAGCAGCGAAGCCAGCGTCATGGGCCGTATCCGCCCATGGAACGCCATGATGCTGATCTCCAACGACATCATGCGTTATGCCGAAGAAAGCGATGACGGCAACATCCAGAACATCGACGTCAACGCGATGGAAAAGCACGCCAACCAGTACATCTCGCAGCAAATCTTCAACATTCTGACGGCGCAGGCGGTCACGACTGACTACGACCAGAACTATTTCCGTCGCGCTGGCATCGATATCGGCGAAACCATTCGCCTCGACGCCAACGACCTGTTCATGAGCCTGGCCGGCCCGGTGGCGATTGCCTACGCCGAATCCGTGGTACCGGAAACGCCGCCGCCGAGCAGCGACAAGTTCAAGGTGTTCGAAAAAGAACCGCAGCGCCTGAACATTGATGACCTGTTCTTCCGCTCCATCGACCTGCCGCACTTCAACAAGGTCACCCAGGCCATCGAAGGCATCAGCCTGTTGCCGATCGAATCCAAGCGATATCGGGCGTCGCTGGAGCAATACAAGAACTCCGGTTATGACGCAGCCGCGTTGCACGACCTGCACTTCTTCAAGAACTGCTCGTCGGTGGTATCGATTGTCTCGCTGCCCAAAGACTACAAGCTGTCCTACATGGACCTGAACCGGTTGAAGACTCACCTCAACAGCCTGTTCCCGAACACTACGCTCAAGCGTTATGCCCTGGTAATCGGCGCCTCGGCCAACTTGTCGCTGACCACGTTGATCGCCAAGAGCCCGTGCCTGTCGGACGACTTCCTGACGCTGATCGTCGCGTTCATCAAGCGCTGTTTCGCGAAGAACCCGTACCGCTTCGACGACACGCTGGATAACTCGATCCTGGACTTCATCATCAATGAAGACTTCGACGAAGACCTGATCGACGACTTGCTCAACGAGTTCGAAAACCCGGCGAAGATCCTCGACACCAACTGGTACGCGATCAAACCGATGTACGAGAAGAAGTACCGCGAGCTGATCAACGACAAAGACAAGTTTGTCTCGATCAACGACATTCGCCTGTCGCGCGATTGCGTGAAGAAGGCGATCAAGTACCTGCGCGAGATCTACCGTCACCGGATTGGCAAGACCAAGGTTATTTCGCTGAATAACCATACCGGCAAGACGTTCTGATCTGCGTCGACTACATCGCGGGCAAGCCCGCTCCCACAGGTTCAGTGGCGTTCATGGATTTTGTGCACGACACGGACACTGTGGGAGCGGGCTTGCCCGCGATGGCGGCGTCCAATTCACTATAAATACCAACATCCAGAAACAATTAAGCAGCCCGAAGGCTGCTCAATAAACTGTTCCCGTTACGTTTACGTCACCCTCGCCAAGACCCTTCTGTGGCCTTTCTCTACGGCAACGTGCCATCACGCTACTCACCTACACACTTTTAGTCGATCGCACGGCGCACCAATAAAGTGCAGATAGTCAGCTCGTCGCCCTTTCCTGGATCAGAATCCACGGCGAAACCACCACGGCCCACAACTCCGGGTCGCGCTCAAAAAGATCCAGCGCCCGCGTTTCAGAGAGCTTGGCGACCTTGTCAGCAGCCAGCCAGGCAGCCACTTTCTCCCCTTCATCCGTCGCCACTGCCTCTGCTGCGGCGATCAAATCCAGGCCAGGGTTGACCCACAATAGGGCACCCTTGGCGAAGAAGGGCTCCAACTCTTTCCAGGTAATAGATGCGGTTTCACCAAGCAGCTTGGCATAGAGGGTGCTAGGTTCTTCATTCATGGGCGCTGTCCGGAAAAGAAATCGACGCGAATGATAACGTCGGTGGTCTGGCAGAAAAACCCGGATGCAATTGAGTCATCGAATGAAAAGAGCAGGAAAGCCAGGGAATGCTGCTGAATCAAGCAATTAGCCAGCTAACATCCCGCCGCGATTCTGTCTTTTTCTTTCAATAAAGCGACACCCTCAGGGTTTGCCCCCCGGCGCCAGCTTCCCAGGCTAACAATTGGCGCTCTACACTGTACCGGTACAGTTGCCGGGGGCATTTTCCGGAGGATATCGAAGATATCTGACCCGGTTCTGCTGCTACGGCGCCAGGACTATAAAAACTACAACAGTAAGAGTGGAGCACTATGACTAAGGCTACTAAGCAGATTTCCAAACTGTTTGCCGCTATGGTTCTGGCCGGGGTTGCCAGCCATTCGTTCGCAGCTGACACCATCAAGATCGGCATCGCCGGCCCTAAAACCGGTCCTGTAGCCCAATACGGCGACATGCAGTTCAGTGGCGCCAAAATGGCCATCGAACAGATCAACGCCAAAGGCGGTGTAGACGGCAAGAAACTCGAAGCCGTTGAATACGATGACGCCTGTGATCCAAAACAAGCGGTAGCTGTCGCGAACAAAGTCGTCAACGACGGCGTCAAGTTTGTGGTCGGTCACCTGTGCTCCAGCTCCACTCAACCGGCTTCGGACATTTACGAAGACGAAGGCGTGATCATGATCACCCCGGCTGCCACCAGCCCGGACATCACCGCCCGTGGTTACAAAATGGTGTTCCGCACCATCGGTCTGGACAGCGCCCAAGGCCCTGCCGCCGGTAACTACATCGCCGATCACGTAAAACCGAAAATCGTTGCTGTCCTGCACGACAAACAGCAATACGGTGAAGGCATCGCCACCGCCGTTAAACAAACCCTCGAGAAAAAAGGCACCAAGGTTGCCGTGTTCGAAGGCATCAACGCCGGCGACAAGGACTTCTCGTCGATCATCCAGAAACTCAAGCAAGCCAACGTCGACTTCGTTTACTACGGTGGCTACCACCCTGAGCTGGGCCTGATCCTGCGCCAGGCGGATGAAAAAGGCCTGAAAGCCAAGTTCATGGGTCCGGAAGGCGTGGGTAACGACTCGATCTCGCAGATCGCTCAGAAAGCTTCGGAAGGTCTGCTGGTGACGCTGCCGAAATCCTTCGACCAAGATCCAGCCAACATCGCCCTGGCTGATGCGTTCAAAGCGAAGAAAGAAGACCCGAGCGGTCCGTTCGTGTTCCCGGCCTACTCGGCTGTGGAAGTGATTGCCGAAGGCATCAAGGCCGCCAAGTCCGAAGACACTGCCAAAGTGGCTGAAGCCATCCACAAAGGCACCTTCAAGACGCCAACCGGCGACCTGAGCTTCGACGACAAAGGCGACCTGAAGGACTTCAAATTTGTGGTTTACGAGTGGCACTTCGGCAAACCTAAAACTGAAGCCAAGCCTCAGTAAGGCGTTGCCTGACTGACTGCCAATAAAGCCCACGGCGTGCCGTGGGCTTTGTTTTACGAACGTATTGGGCCGCGCTGGCGTGATCCGCCAGTCTCCCCACCTGAAAATCTCAAAACCGTCATCAGCGGTTCGCTGGCAAACCTCGAACTCGAAGTGGATGCAGATCCACGGGGCTCGAGCGGGAAAATGACTCCACCAGTGAAATGCGTATCAGGTTTTTAGGAGCGCTGTAATGCCTGACATCTATCACTTCCTCCAACAGCTGGTTAATGGCCTGACCATTGGCAGTACGTATGCTCTGATCGCCATCGGCTATACGATGGTTTACGGCATCATTGGAATGATCAACTTCGCCCACGGCGAGGTGTACATGATCGGCTCCTACGTGGCGTTCATCGCCATCGCCGGGTTGGCCATGCTGGGACTCGACAGCGTTCCGCTGTTGATTACCGCTGCTTTCATCGCGACCATCGTCGTGACCAGTGCCTACGGTTACAGCATCGAACGCGTCGCCTACCGCCCTTTGCGCGGCAGCAACCGTCTGATCCCGCTGATTTCCGCCATCGGCATGTCGATCTTCCTGCAGAACACGGTTCTGCTGGCGCAAGACTCCAAGGACAAATCCATAGCCAACCTGATCCCCGGCAGCTTCACCTTCGGGCCAGGTGGCGCACATGAAGTGCTGATTTCCTACATGCAAATCGTGGTATTCGTGGTGACCTTCGTCGCCATGCTCGGCTTGACAATGTTCATCTCCCGCTCTCGTCTCGGACGTGCCTGCCGCGCCTGTGCCGAAGACATCAAGATGGCCAACTTGCTGGGCATCAATACCAACAACATCATCGCCCTGACCTTCGTCATCGGTGCCGCATTGGCGGCCATCGCGGCCGTCTTGTTGAGCATGCAATACGGTGTGATCAACCCGAACGCCGGGTTCCTCGTTGGACTCAAGGCGTTCACCGCAGCGGTACTGGGCGGTATCGGCAGCATCCCGGGAGCCATGCTCGGCGGGCTGGTATTAGGGGTGGCGGAAGCCTTTGGTGCCGATATCTTCGGCGACCAGTACAAGGACGTCGTGGCTTTCGGCTTGTTGGTTCTGGTTCTGTTGTTCCGGCCGACCGGCATCCTTGGCCGTCCGGAGGTTGAAAAAGTATGACTAGGAATCTTAAACAGGCACTGTTCAGTGCTTTGCTGGTGTGGGCCGTGGCCTACCCGGTACTGGGTCTGAAACTGACCATCGTCGGCATCCACCTCGAAGTGCACGGCACCAGCAGCGCCACACTGATCACTATCGCGGTGTGCTCGGTGCTGATGTTCCTGCGGGTGCTGTTCGATCAACAGATTAGCTCGGCCTGGCGCTCGTCGCCAAACATGCCGCTGATTCCGGCCAAGGCCAGTAACTTCCTGACCCTGCCGACCACCCAGCGCTGGATCATCATTGCGTTGATCGTCGGTGCTCTGGTCTGGCCGTTCTTCGGCTCTCGCGGTGCGGTGGATATCGCCACGCTGGTGCTGATCTACGTGATGCTCGGCCTCGGCCTGAACATCGTGGTCGGCCTGGCCGGCCTGCTCGACCTGGGTTACGTCGGCTTCTATGCCGTCGGGGCGTACAGCTATGCATTGCTGTCGCACTATCTGGGTCTGGGCTTCTGGATCTGTCTGCCGATCGCCGGCCTGATGGCGGCCACTTTCGGTTTCCTGCTCGGCTTCCCGGTACTGCGTCTGCGCGGCGACTACCTGGCGATCGTGACCCTGGGCTTCGGTGAAATCATCCGTCTGTTCCTGCGTAACCTCACCGATATCACTGGTGGCCCGAACGGCATCAGCAACATCGAGAAGCCGACGTTCTTCGGGCTCACCTTCGAGCGCAAAGCGGCAGAAGGCATGCAGACGTTCCACGAGTACTTCGGCCTGGCCTATAACTCGATCAACAAGGTGATTTTCCTGTACCTGGTTGCACTGTTGCTGGCCCTGGCTGCGCTGTTCGTGATCAACCGTTTGCTGCGCATGCCGATCGGCCGTGCGTGGGAAGCGTTGCGTGAAGACGAGATCGCCTGCCGTGCGCTGGGTCTGAATCCTACGGTCATCAAGCTTTCCGCCTTCACCCTGGGCGCCGCCTTCGCAGGTTTCGCCGGCAGTTTCTTCGCTGCCCGTCAGGGACTGGTGACGCCGGAGTCGTTCACCTTCATCGAGTCGGCGATCATTCTCGCCATCGTCGTATTGGGTGGCATGGGCTCGCAGTTGGGAGTGATCCTGGCCGCCGTGGTGATGATCCTGTTGCCGGAAATGATGCGTGAGTTCAGTGAGTACCGCATGTTGATGTTCGGCGCCTTGATGGTGCTGATGATGATCTGGCGTCCTCAAGGCCTGCTGCCCATGCAACGTCCTCACATGGAGCTGCGCAAATGAGCCGCGAGATCCTTAAAGTCGAAAATCTGAGCATGCGCTTCGGCGGCTTGCTGGCGGTCAACGGCGTGGCCCTGACCGTGAAGGAAAAACAGGTGGTTGCATTGATCGGCCCTAACGGCGCCGGCAAGACCACGGTGTTCAACTGCCTGACCGGTTTCTACAAACCGAGCGGCGGCAGCATCCTGCTGGACGGTGAGCCGATCGAAGGCCTGCCGGGCCACAAGATCGCCCTCAAAGGCGTGGTGCGCACCTTCCAGAACGTGCGGTTGTTCAAGGACATGACCGCGGTCGAGAACCTCTTGATCGCGCAGCACCGTCACCTGAACACCAACTTCCTGTCCGGCCTGTTCAAGACCCCGGGGTTCCGCAAAAGCGAACGCGAGGCCATGGAGTTCGCCGAGTTCTGGCTGGACAAGGTCAACCTCACGCAATTCGCCAACCGTCCGGCCGGCACTCTGGCCTACGGTCAGCAACGTCGTCTGGAAATCGCCCGCTGCATGATGACCCGTCCGCGGATCCTCATGCTCGACGAACCGGCCGCCGGCCTGAACCCGAAGGAAACCGAGGACCTCAAGGCGCTGATCAGCATGCTGCGTGAAGAGCACAACGTCACCGTGCTGCTGATCGAACATGACATGAAACTGGTCATGAGCATTTCCGACCACATCGTCGTGATCAACCAGGGCACGCCTCTGGCCGACGGTACGCCGGAACAGATTCGCGACAATCCTGAAGTGATCAAAGCCTACCTGGGGGAAGCGTAAATGCTGCAATTCGAAAACGTTTCCACCTTCTACGGCAAGATCCAGGCGCTGCACAGCGTCAACGTCGAAGTCCGTCAGGGCGAGATCGTGACCCTGATCGGCGCCAACGGTGCCGGCAAGTCGACCTTGCTGATGACCCTCTGCGGTTCGCCGCAAGCCCACAGCGGCAGCATACGTTACATGGGCGAAGAGCTCGTCGGCCAGGATTCGTCGCAGATCATGCGTAAAAGCATTGCGGTCGTGCCGGAAGGTCGTCGGGTGTTTGCCCGTCTGACCGTGGAAGAGAACCTGTCCATGGGCGGGTTCTTCACCAACAAGGGCGATTATCAGGAACAGATGGACAAGGTTCTCGAACTTTTCCCACGCCTGAAAGAACGCTTTGCCCAACGTGGCGGCACCATGTCCGGCGGCGAGCAGCAAATGCTCGCCATCGGCCGTGCGCTGATGAGCAAACCCAAACTGCTGCTGCTCGACGAGCCATCGTTGGGCCTGGCACCGATCATCATCCAGCAGATCTTCGACATCATCGAACAGCTGCGCAAGGATGGCGTGACCGTGTTCCTGGTAGAGCAGAACGCCAACCAGGCGCTGAAAATCGCCGACCGCGCCTACGTTCTGGAGAACGGCCGGGTGGTGATGACCGGCACCGGGGAAGCCCTGCTGACTGATCCGAAAGTGCGCGAAGCGTATCTGGGTGGTTGAGTCTTTGCGGTAAACAAAAAACGGCCTTCGGGCCGTTTTTTTTGCCGGACACAAACTCGCTAACGATGAAAATCCCCTGTGGGAGCGAGCCTGCTCGCGATGCGATATCACATTCACCAAAGATGTTGGATGACCCACCGCTATCGCGAGCAAGCTCGCTCCCACAGGGATTGTGGTGTTTTGAGGTTTTTTAAAAAAGTTTGCATTGGGCTGTAACGCATC
Organism: Pseudomonas sp. 31-12; assembly: GCF_003151075.1. Taxonomy (NCBI): domain Bacteria; kingdom Pseudomonadati; phylum Pseudomonadota; class Gammaproteobacteria; order Pseudomonadales; family Pseudomonadaceae; genus Pseudomonas; species Pseudomonas sp. 31-12. Next base: position 1,612,842 of record NZ_CP029482.1, on the reverse strand, counting down.
ACGATGACCTTTCTCTAGAGGGGTAAGCCAGCACAAACGCGGCTTACCAAAACTCAAACAACGGAGAAACATCATGACTGCTACCACCCGCACCCTGTCCGCTACCGCCCTCGTTCTGGCCCTTGGTTCTGCGCTGAGCATGGCCGCTGTCTCCACCGTCCAGGCCGCCGACAACAGCAACATGGAAAAATGCTTCGGCGTGGCCATGAAAGGTCATAACGATTGCGCTGCTGGCGCGGGCACCACCTGCGCAGGCACCGCGAAAACCGACTACCAGCCAAACGCCTGGAAACTGGTTCCTAAAGGCACCTGCGCCACCACCGAAAGCAAGACCTCGCCGACCGGTTTCGGTCAAATGGAAGCCTTCAAAGCCAAAGCCTGATCCGCCTCCCAGCCTGAGTGTCGACCATGAACCAATCAACGTTCGGGCTCCCGCCCCGCGCCGGACTGGGGCTCAAGACCGGGCACTTGCGCGAAGTGCTCGGTTCGCAACCGGACATCGGGTTCTTCGAAGTCCACGCCGAAAACTACATGGTGGCCGGCGGCCCGTTTCATCACTACCTGGGGTTGATCCGCGAGCAGTATCCGCTATCGCTGCATGGCGTCGGGCTGTCCATCGGTGCCGAAGGTCCGCTGGACATTCAACACCTGCAACGCCTTGCCGAGCTGATCGAGCGCTATCAACCCCACTCCTTTTCCGAACACCTGGCCTGGTCCAGCCATGGCCCGGTGTTCCTCAATGATCTGCTGCCGCTGGCGTACGACAACGCCACGCTGAACCGCGTCTGCGAACACATCGATCAGATACAGAACATGCTCAAGCGCCCAATGCTGCTGGAGAACCCGGCGACGTACCTGGCGTTCAAGCATTCGACGATCGATGAGGCCGACTTCATCAGCGAAGTCATTCGCCGAACCGGTTGCGGGTTGTTGCTGGACGTGAACAACGTCTATGTGTCGAGCATCAATCATCAACGCGATCCTGTGGCCTACATCGACGCCCTGCCTCTTCACGCCGTCGGTGAGATTCATCTGGCCGGATTTGCCGAAGACACCGACAGCCTCGGTGACCGCCTGCTGATCGACGATCACGGCGCGCCCATCGACAACGCCGTTTGGGCGCTGTACGTGCAAGTGCTGGAGCGTGTCGGCCCGATGGCGACGCTGATCGAACGCGACAATCAGCTGCCGGCCTTCAGCGTGTTGCACGCCGAAGCACGTCAGGCTGACGAGTTGTTGCAGTGCGCCGAGGTTCGGCCATGAGCAATCACGCCGAGTTCGCGGCCGCCCTGCTCGATCCGGAGCAGCCCTGCCCCGACGGATTATTCAGCCCAAATGGCGCCGATCCCTCCAGCCGTTTCGCGGTGTATCGCAACAATGTGCAGGGCTCGCTGATCAACGCGCTCGCGGACAGTTACCCCGTGGTTGTGCAATTGGTCGCAGAGGCGTTCTTCCGGGCCATGGCCGGGATCTATGTGCAAAACACCCCGCCCCGCAGCCCTTTGATGAATGGCTACGGTCATGATTTCGCAGCCTTCATCGAAGGCTTTGCGCCCGCCGACAGCGTGCCTTATCTGGCCGATGTCGCTCGGTTGGAGCGCCTGCGAGTCATGGCCTATCACGCCGCCGATGCGCAGCCATTGGGTCACGAACAGATCGCGGCAGCGCTCGCCGATCCGCAAGCCCTGAGCGAGCTCACTGTCGAACTTCACCCCTCTATCAACCTGTTGAATTCAGCTTTCGCGGTGGTCGCGATCTGGGCTGCGCATCAACAGGAAGCGACGCTGGCGGGGATTGATCTGCACCAGGGACAACACGCGCTGGTGCTGCGCAATGGCCTGGACGTTGAAGTATTCGCCATCGATGAGGGTGCCAGTGCGTTCATCCAGAACCTGCAAAACGGCCGGTCACTGATGCAGGCGCTGGAAGCCGCCCCCGCCTTTGACCTCAGCCAAACCCTGGCGCTGCTGATCAGCCGCAACGCCATCACTTACTTGCATGACAACAAGGTATCGCCATGAACATCCGTACTGAATCGCAGAACCCCATCACTCGCGCCATCGCACTGCTGGAGATGATTCCCCACAGCCTGATCGCTTTTATCGCGCGCTTCTCCATCGCGGCAGTGTTCTGGAAGTCCGGGCAAACCAAGGTCGAAGGCTTGGCCATCGACCTGTTCGACGGCTCCTTCCAGCTTGGCGTGCCACATCTGGCGGACTCGACCATTCCGTTGTTCCAGAGCGAGTACCACGTGCCGCTGCTGTCCCCGGAACTGGCAGCGCACCTGGCCGCCTTCGCCGAACATTTCTTCCCGTTGCTGATCCTGATCGGCTTCGCCACTCGGTTTTCCGCACTGGCATTGCTGGGCATGACCCTGACCATTCAGCTGTTCGTGTACCCCGATGCCTACCCAACCCACGGCACCTGGGCGGCGGTGTTGTTGTACCTGATGGCGACCGGGCCGGGGAAATTGTCGATCGATCACCTGATCGCCAGGCGTTACGCTCGCTAGAACGCGAGAACGATGAAGTCCCCTGTGGGAGCGAGCCTGCTCGCGATAGCGGCGTGTCATTCACCATCAATGTTGACTGATAGACTGCTATCGCGAGCAGGCTCGCTCCCACAGGGATTAGGGTGGGTTGCTATTGCTGAAGACGCGCCAACGCCTCGCCGCTGCGCTTGAACCAGTCGATGAGATAGTCCGCCAGCACTTGCGTGCGTTTCGGCAGGCCGCCCTGATACGGATGCACCAGGTACATCGGCATGCTCCGCGTTTGATAATCGCGCAGGAGCCAGCGCAAGCGTCCGTCAGCCAATTCCGCTTGCAGCAGGTAAGAAGGCAACCGCGCAATGCCGGCACCGGCCAGCGCTGCTTTTTTCAGCAGGCTGTAGTGATTGCTGGCAAACGGTCCCGAGACCCGCACCCGTAGCAATTCGTGCTGCTGGTGATAAAGCCATTCTTCGCGGCCGCTGTAATGGCTGTTGAGCAGGCAGCGATGTTCAGCCAACGCATGAGGCGTCTGCGGCTCGCCGTACTGTTCGAGATAGGCCGGGCTGGCGCAGGTCATTTCGTGCCAGGCCAGCAGCGGTCGGGCAACCAGGCGTTCGTCATTACTGACATCCGCGCGAACCGCCAGATCAAAACCGTCGCGGGACAGATCACGGTAGCTGTTGCTCAGGTCCAGCTCGATCTGCACTTCGGGGTACTTGCCGGAAAACTCCAGCAACAAGCCATCGAAGAAAGTTTCCCCCAGCGAAACCGGCACCGTCATACGCACCGGCCCGGCCATATCGTCCTTCAACCGAGCCAATGCCTGACGCGCCTTCTCGACTTGTACGACCAGCGCTTGGGCTTGTGGCAACAGTGCCGCGCCGGCCGCCGTCAAACTCAAACGGCGGGTGGTGCGTTGCAGCAATACGACGCAGAATCGTGTTTCCAACAAGCTGATGCGCTTGGACAGTTGCCCCTTGCTGCAGCCCAATTGTTGCGCCGCCAGCGTGAAACTGCCCGCTTCGATCAACACCGCAAACGCCGCCAGATCATCCATCTCGCTCATGGATTGTTTCCATTTGAAAACCAAAGGTTGCCTATTAGCGCGCTTATCAACGGAAAAAACCACTCTAGACTGCAACCTCGTTCAACCACTTCGAGGAACAGCACGATGAAAATTCTTTTGATAGGCGCAGGCGGCACCATCGGTTCAGCGGTCGACAAGGAGCTGTCCCAGCGTCATGAAATCATCCGCATCGGCCGTAACAGCGGCGATTTCAATGTGGATATCAGCGACAGCGCCTCGATCCGCAAGCTGTTCGAGCAAACCGGCAAGTTCGATGCCCTGGTCTGCGCCGCCGGCAATGTCACCTTTGCGCCACTGGATGAAATGAGCGAAGAAAGCTTTGCGCTGGGTCTCAAAGACAAGCTGATGGGCCAGGTCAACCTACTGTTGATCGGCCGTGAATTCGCCAATGACGGCGCCTCGTTCACCTTCACCACCGGCGTGCTCAGCCACGATCCGATTCGCAGCGGCGCCTCGGCGGCATTGGTCAACGGCGCGCTGGACAGCTTCGTGCGTGCAGCGGCCATCGAACTGCCTCGCGGCTTGCGGGTGAACTCGATCAGCCCGACCGTTCTGCTCGAAGCCATGGGCAGTTACGCGCCGTACTTCCGGGGCTACAAGCCGGTTCCCGCAGCGGATGTGGCATTGGCCTACGCCAAAAGTGTGGAAGGCCTGCAAACAGGCCAGACCTTTCACGTGGGCTAAACCCTTGTGATGAACGGTCAGGCTGCGTAACGTGGCGGCACTTGTCTGGAGAGCCAAAGATGCGTGTTGCCCGTTCCTTAGTCCTTGTTGCCCTGCTTCCGTTGTTCGCAGCCTGCAGTTTGCTGGAGGGCTCGCGTGAAAATGCCTCCCACGTGGGCCAGACCCGCATGCAGGGCCTGCTGACGGCGGCGGACGGCAAGCTGCTGTTCCAGCCGTGCAATGAACAACGCAGCTATGTGGTCAATGACAGCGGCGGCACCAGCGTCCTGCAAGAGGCCGCGACCCTCGCCGATGCCCAGGGCAAGCTGTTCGCCGATGTGCGTGGGCGAATCGTCGACAGCCGCCTTGATCTTGAGCAGCTGTACCGCGTCGAACGCTCGGGCACCGCCTGCGACGATCCCAATTTCAAACTGCTGATCCTGCGCGCCGCCGGCCACTCGCCCGAGTGGAACGTCAAGGTCAGCGGCAAAGGCATGGTCATCGACCGCGCCGGTCAGCCGCCCCTGGCCGTGCCGTACGTTGAAGAACAGCTGGGCGACGGCCGCTTCAATCTCAGCACCGAAGCCAATAACCAGCACATCGAACTGTGGGTTGCGCCGCAACGTTGCGTCGACAGCAGCACCGGCAGCGTCCAGCACATGAGCGCCGAACTGCGCATCGATGGCCAGGTGCAACGCGGTTGCGGGTATTTCGGCGGCTCGCGTAACGACTGATCGTTTTTGCCTCACGGGACCGGCGTTTGGGGCTTATAATCGCCGCCTTCAAACGCCTTGGCGCAGTTGTGCGCCCCGCGAACCGGATCCTGTCATGTTACGAATCACCGAACTCAAGTTGCCGATCGACCATCCCGATGAAGACCTGCGCCCTGCCATCGTGCAGCGCCTGGGCATCGCCAGCGATGACCTGCTCGATTTCACCTTGTTCAAGCGCAGCTACGATGCGCGCAAAAAGTCCTCTGAACTGTGCTTCATCTACACCATCGACCTCACCGCCAAGGATGAGGCCGCATTGCTGCACAAGTTCGCCGATGACCGTAACGTCAACGTAGCGCCGGATGTCAGCTACAAAGTGGTCGGCCAGGCCCCGGCTGATCTTGAGCAACGTCCTGTCGTCGTGGGTTTCGGTCCGTGCGGGATTTTCGCCGGGCTGCTGCTGGCGCAAATGGGCTTCAAGCCGATCATCCTCGAACGTGGCACCGAAGTCCGCCAGCGCACCAAAGACACCTGGGGCCTGTGGCGTAAAAGCGTGCTCAACCCAGAGTCGAACGTGCAATTTGGTGAAGGCGGCGCGGGAACGTTCTCCGACGGCAAGCTCTACAGTCAGATCAAGGACCCGAAATTCATCGGTCGCAAGGTCCTGCATGAGTTCGTAAAAGCCGGCGCGCCGGAAGAAATCCTCTACGTCAGCAAACCGCACATCGGTACGTTCCGTCTGACCGGCGTTGTGGAAAACATGCGTGAGCAGATTCGCGCGCTGGGCGGCGAAGTACGCTTCCAGCAGCGGGTCACCGACGTGTTGATCGAGGACGGCCAACTGGTCGGTGTCGAGCTCAATGGCGGCGAACAGATTCATTCGAAACACGTGATTCTGGCCTTGGGCCACAGCGCCCGGGACACCTTCCGCATGCTCCACAGCCGTGGTGTGTACATGGAGGCCAAGCCGTTCTCGGTGGGTTTCCGCATCGAGCACCCGCAGTCGCTGATCGACCGCGCGCGCCTCGGCAAATACGCCGGCCACCCGAAACTCGGGGCGGCCGACTACAAACTGGTGCACCACGCCAAGAACGGTCGCTCGGTGTACAGCTTCTGCATGTGCCCGGGCGGCACCGTGGTGGCGGCGACGTCCGAGCCCGGCCGCGTGGTCACCAACGGCATGAGCCAATACTCGCGTAACGAGCGCAACGCCAACTCCGGGATCGTCGTCGGGATCACCCCGGAAGTCGACTACCCGGGCGGCCCGCTGGCGGGTATCGAGTTGCAGGAACGCCTGGAATCCCACGCTTACGTGCTGGGTGGCAGCAACTACGAAGCACCAGCGCAACTGGTTGGCGACTTTATTGCGGGCAAACCGTCCACCGAGTTGGGCAGTGTTGAACCGTCCTACAAGCCGGGCGTTGCCTTGGGTGATCTGTCGCTGGCGCTGCCGGCGTTTGCCATCGAAGCCATTCGTGAAGCCTTGCCGGCATTCGAGAAGCAGATTCGCGGTTACTCGCTGCATGACGCGGTGTTGACCGGGATCGAGACACGTACGTCGTCACCATTACGGATTACCCGTAACGAGTCGATGCAGAGCCTGAACGTGAAAGGTCTGTTCCCGGCGGGTGAAGGTGCGGGTTATGCAGGCGGGATTCTGTCGGCGGGTGTCGACGGGATTCGGATTGCCGAAGCCGTGGCTCGCGACATCCTCGGCCTTGAGGCCTGATCGACATCTCCTGACACACCAAATAACCCTGTGGGAGCGGGCTTGCTCGCGAAAGCGGATTCTCATTCAACAGAGATGTTGATTGATCTATCGTATTCGCGAGCAAGCCCGCTCCCACATTGGTTTTTGGTGTGTCAGATATTGGCGCGCAGCACGGTGGCTGGCAAAGCCTCACCGCGCTCCACACTCGCCGCCACAACATCCATCAACCCACTCAACTCATAACCCTGGGCCTTGAGCCAGTCCTGATCGTAATAGCTGGTCTCATAACGCTCGCCGCCGTCGCACAGAATCGCCACGATCGACCCCGACTCCCCCGCTGCCGCCATCTGCTGAGCTGCCATCAAGGCGCCGATCAGGTTGGTTCCGCTCGACCCGCCGACACGCCGCCCCAAATGCTGCGCCAGGTAATGCATGGCCGCCAGCGACAACGCATCCGGCACCTTGACCATCGCATCAATCACCTTGGGCAGGAACGACGCCTCGACGCGTGGCCGGCCAATGCCTTCAATCCGCGAACCGTGATCCAGTCGCAACGTGGCATCGCCCGTCTTGTAGTAATCGAAGAACACCGAACGCTCGGCATCGGCGCACAGCACGCGGGTGCAATGCTGGCGATAACGCACGTATCGGCCGAGGGTCGCGGTGGTGCCGCCGGTGCCGGGGCTGGAAATCAGCCAGCTCGGTTCCGGGTGCTGTTCGAAACGCATTTGCTGGAAGATCGACTCGGCGATGTTGTTGTTCGCCCGCCAGTCGGTGGCGCGTTCGGCGTAGGTGAACTGGTCAATGAAATGCCCGTCGTGTTCGCGAGCCAGACGCTCGGACTCGGCATAGATTTGCGTCGGATCGTCGACCAGATGACTCTTGCCGCCATAAAAAGCGATCTGCGCGATCTTCTCTTTGGACGTGGTCGCCGGCATTACCGCAATGAACGGCAATCCCAGCAACCTTGCGAAGTAGGCCTCGGAAATCGCCGTCGAACCACTGGACGCTTCAATCACCGGCGCACCGGGTTTGAGCCAGCCGTTACACAAGGCATAGAGGAACAACGAGCGCGCCAGCCGGTGCTTGAGGCTGCCGGTGGGATGGCTGGACTCATCCTTGAAATACAGCTCGATGCCCGGAAAACCCGGAAGCGGCAAGGGGATCAGGTGGGTATCGGCGCTGCGCTGGAAGTCGGCCTCAATGATCCGTATGGCTTCGCGGGCCCACTGTCGGTTGTCGCTCATGATGGTTTTCTCGTTGAATCGGACAAGAGTCGGCCTTGTCGCAGGGCTCAGCCAATAAGCTTAGGAAGAATCCCACGTGAAGCACAGATACAGCTGAGGCCCAATACGTCTGGCAACTGCTAGGCTCAGGTCCGTGTCTGCCCTTCGCGTTGTAACGGCATATAACAAAAAAGAATATAAATTTTATTTTAACAACTAACGGTACCGGTTAGGGTGTGCCACCTTTTTGATTATTCGATGGAGAGCGACCTTGCCTCTGCGTAGCACTTTCACGCGTTTCTTTCAGTTGGAAGCTGCCAGCGGTCTGTTATTGATCACCGCTGCAGCCCTGGCCCTGATCATCAACAACTCCCCGTTGTCGTGGCTGTACAGCAGTTTTCTGGACACGCCGGTGGTGGCGCAGGTCGGTGCGCTGCAAATCGCCAAACCGGCGCTGCTATGGATCAACGACGGCCTGATGGCCCTGTTCTTCCTCCTGATCGGCCTGGAAGTGAAGCGCGAAGTCCTCGATGGGCAACTGACGAAACCTTCGCAAATCGTCCTGCCCGGCGCCGCAGCGATTGGCGGCATGGTGGTTCCCGCGCTGCTCTACTGGTTTTTGAATCGTGACAACCCGGCCGCCCTGAGTGGCTGGGCGATCCCGATGGCCACCGACATCGCCTTCGCCCTCGGCGTCCTCGCCCTGCTCGGCAAGCGTGTGCCGGTGTCGCTGAAACTGTTCCTGATGACCCTCGCGATCATCGATGACCTCGGCGCCATCATCGTCATTGCGATCTTCTATTCCGGCACGCTGTCGACACTTTCCCTGGCATTGGCCGCAACCTGCATCGTCGCGCTGATCGCGATGAACCGGCTTGGCGTGGTCAAGCTCGGGCCGTACATGATCATTGGCTTGATCCTCTGGGTCTGTGTGCTCAAGAGCGGCGTCCACGCGACACTGGCCGGTGTGACCCTGGCGTTCTGCATTCCATTGCGCACGAAAAACGCCGAGCCGTCACCGCTGCTGACCCTCGAACACGCCCTGCACCCGTGGGTGGCCTACGGCATCCTGCCGCTGTTCGCCTTCGCCAACGCCGGCTTGTCCCTGAGCGGCGTGACCATGGAAAGCTTCACCCACCATGTGCCGATGGGCATTGCCGTGGGCCTGCTGCTGGGCAAAACACTTGGTGTGTTCGGCCTGACCTGGCTGGCCGTGAAAATCGGCATCGCCGCCCTGCCCCAAGGTGCCAACTGGGGCCAGGTGCTGGGTGTGGCGATCCTCTGCGGGATCGGTTTCACCATGAGTTTGTTTGTCGGCTCCCTGGCCTTTGAACCGGGTGTCAGTGAGTACGCCGGGATGGACCGGATGGGCATTTTGACCGGTTCGATTCTGGCGGCATTGATCGGTTATGCGGTGACGGCGGCAGCGAGCCGCAAGCGCACCGCGCTGCAATCCTGAGTGATAGAGAACACTCTTAACGACATTCAGGATTCGTCCTACAGCCACGTTTGACCTCGTTCGTTAACGTCGCACAGCCCCTTGTTTGGGGCTGTCGATGTACGAACGCAAGGAAGATCAGTGGCTGGAAACAAGGAAGTCCCCAGGGTTAAAAACCCACCGTCCGGTGACGGACATCACGTCACTCACCGCTTCATGACGGCCACCGAACTGGCCGCGCAGGACGCTCGACAAAACGCTTACGATGCCATGCTCGCCAGGCAAGACGCCTTCGAGCGCAGCCGTGAGGTCGTCGCCAAAAAGGACGAATCAGTTCGTGCCGGGTGCGTCTTCGCCAAGTCCTGCAAGCTGCCGGACGCCATCATCGACTACTCGAATCCGTCGGGCATGGTGCCCACCGACAGCCTCAAGGATTACGGGGAAGTCGCCTGGCTTGGCGCTCGAAAAGCAGACGATGCCGGGCTGCTGAATCTCGAAACCATCAGCGGCAGTACCGCCTCGCTTGGCATTGGCCGACTTGCGCTGAGTTCCCCGGCGCTCGCTGCTCCGGTCGCAGCAATCGGCGCGGGTGGTGCCGCCGCATTGGCCACAGTGGTCGCGCTGTTCTGGACGCCAAGCCTGGGCGACAGTGCGCTCTATACCGAAGAACAGTTGCGCGCCTTGAAGCAGGCCAGAACCCGCGTTCGCCTCCGGGTTGAGCAACAGGCTGATGGCAGTCTCAAGGGATACGGCTTCTACACCGGTAAAAATCGTGGCTGGGAAATGGTTGATGTTGTGCAATTCACGTTGCGCGACAGTCAGCAGGTGGCGGACCTGGGGAATGGGGTTGAGCTGATCTGGACACCGGCTGTGGATGGCTCGGACATCCTTGGCATTCCAGCGCTGGAGGCTGCTCCGCAAGCACCGCATATTTGGGTGTATCCGCCGACGAAAGCGGCTGACGGGATTATTGTGAATCCGGTTTATCCGCCTGAGTACAAGGATTTCATTCTTGTGTTTCCGGTGGGGTCGGGGGTGAAGCCGGTTTACATTGTGGTTAGTGTTTCAGGACGAAAACTTCCTAACCCCGATCACGACTATCACTCCGCACCCGAAACAGAAGAAATCACCGGATTTTCAGGCTTGCGCGATGCGAAGAAGAAGACGCCATGACAAGGAGGCGGAGGCCTTCGAGAACGTTGGATTGATGCCAAAGGCCGAACCATCTATGAATGGGACTCTTTGCATGGAGAGCTAGAAGCCTATCGTGCAAGCGATGGAAGTCATCTTGGCTCATTCGATCACAAAACGGGTGAGCAAATAGATCCACCTAAGAAAAACCGAAGCATTAAAAAGTACTTGTGAGGACTACATGGGACTGAAAGTCAGATTGGACTGGTATGACAAGGAAACGGAAATAGCGGACGGAAAGGAATACTCCGCGGACCTTGGCGATGACGGCTCAATAATCGCAGCGTTGGGTTTGATGGCAGAAAGCGAGATATACGACGGAGGATTCGATGTCTTGGTGGCTTGGATTCCTGAGATTCAACCTCTATTCAACCATCAAATTGATATTTCCGTTTTCGACTACCAGATTGCGTTTCGATATCGGAAAGAATGGTGAGAGAAGCCAGTCGTTTTTTTACCAAAAAACAACTAGTCATCAAAAAAAAGCCATGAAACATCCAATTATGGGAGTTAACCGGCGAACGAACTAAAAAGGCAAAGCCTGGGAGAAGAACCTCAAAAAACTGAAGAGAAAAATTATGCGCTATCTATCCATTACCAGTTTTTACCCTGATGAAAAACAAGATGATTCATTACAGTTCCAACTGACCATCAAAGACTATGAGATGAACCAGGCATTGGCTCAATTGACCGAGCCAAAAAACTGGAAGACATAGAGCCTGGAGAATTGGAGCTGACAGGTGCTCAACTCCTACAGGTTGCAAAATTGCTAAAAGTCGACTTCCCAGAAGGGCTGGAATATTTCATAGGCGCCCGCGCCGCGCCGTGATAATCCTCAAACAAACAAAAACCCCAACCAGTCACCTGATCGGGGTTTTCTTTTACCGCTCGTTCCCGCTTAGTGCGAAACGCGGCTAGTCCCATCAACAGTAGCAATCCGCACCCGCTCGCCCACACGGAACACTTCATTCTCCTGAACCTGCTGAACATAGGCGCGCATGCTGCCGTCGTCTTCGCGGACGGTGATTTCAACGCCTTGGGTGCGGGTCAGGCCTTCTTCGGTGGCCGAACCGAGCAGGCCGCCAGCGACGGCGCCGATGACAGCAGCGACGATGCTGCCTTTACCACCACCGATAGCGCTACCGCCGACGCCGCCGACCACTGCGCCCGCTGCGCCGCCGATAGGGGTCTTGGTGCCTTCGATTTTCACCGGGCGCAACGCTTCGATGGTGCCCATGCGAATCGTCTGCACACGACGCGCTTCGTCACGGGAGTAGGAGTCACCGGTCAGGCTGGATTGGCAGCCGGTGAGCAACATCGCCATCGTGGAAAAGGAAGCAACCAGCAGAACAGACTTACGCATAGCATCAACTCCAAAGGACAGGTATTCATTAAACTCCGCAGCTTGACGCCTGTCACGGCATCGCCGGGATAAAAATGGTTTCATTCAGGCCCGGTACAGGCGCCTCGGACTCACCACACAGTAGCGGCAAACTGAAAAATCTGCGCCACTGACCCAAGGATTTTCATGGATTACTTCATCATTGTCGTCACCACTGTCGCCGGTTTGTACTTCCACTGGTGGCTGTACGTGCGGATCAAACGCTGGATGGACCGCGATCTGGCGTTGGCACTGGCGGGTAAAGACGAGCAGAAAAAAGCGTTCATGCTCGAGCAACTGGCCCGCGCCCAGGCGCAGAAGATCAAGCGCCGGGACCTGCCCCAGTGGCTTGAAGCCGCTGCGGCAGGCTATCCCCATCGGTAGACTGCTTAAGGTGCCAGACGTTCAAGAATCCAGTTGGCGCCTTGCAAACGGTAGTTGAGGCGATCGTGCAGGCGGCTCGGACGGCCTTGCCAGAACTCGATGCGCTCGGGTAGCAAGCGGTAACCGCCCCAATGTTCCGGGCAGTGCGGTTGAGTGTCGCTGAAACGTTGCTCGGTGTTCTTGAGCAGCGCTTCCAGTTCAGCACGATCGGCGATCACGCGGCTCTGGGGCGAAGCCCAGGCACCGAGACGACTGCCCAGCGGGCGGACCTGGAAATAGGCGTCTGACTCTTCAGCCGTGACCTTCACCACCCGCCCTTCAATGCGCACCTGACGCTCCAGGGTCGGCCAGAAAAACGTCATGGCGGCGAACGGGTTCGCCGCCAGATGCTGGCCTTTGGCGCTGTCGTAGTTGGTGAAGAAGGTGAAGCCCTCCTCGTCCAGGCCCTTGAGCAGCAGAATGCGGCAATGCGGTCGACCGTCCTGATCGACCGTGGCCAGGGTCATGGCATTGGCCTCCACCGGCGGTTGCTCGGTTTTCACCGCGTCGGCGAACCATTGATGGAACAGCCCGAACGGCTCGGCCGGGGCTTGCGCCTCGGTCAGGCCATCACGGGTGTAGTCGCGACGCATATCAGCCAGGCCCTGGGTCATGGCGCATTCCTTTTGGTTAACGAATTACTTTTTCACAGCATCGGCAGCAACGACTTTCTTGTCAGCGGCGGCGGCTTTTGCTGGGGCAGTCTTTTTCGCCGGGGTTGCGGTTTTAGCCGGTGTTTTCTTCGCTGGAGCCTTGGCGGCTTTCTTGGCCGGGGCTTTTTTCGCAGCAGGTACAGCCGCTTTTTTCGCCGCAGGTGCTGGAGTGACAGGCTTGACCACTGGTTTGACGTCCTGGGCAGCGACCAGACGAACAGGCGCCGGCGCCGGCATGTTGTACTTGCTCAGCAGCGCAACCATGGTGTTTTGCGGGGTCACCAGCAACTCCACACGACGGTTCAAGGCTCGACCTTCATTGCTGTCGTTGGCTGCACGAGGGGCTTCACCGCCCATGCCGCGCAGCATCAGACGATCACGTTGCAAACCGCTGAGGCGGAAGATCGCGGCGACGGATTGTGCACGCTCCTGGCTCAGTTTGACGTTGGCCGGTGCGGCGCCCGAGGTGTCGCTGTGACCCAGTACCAATACGGCGGTCTTTGGATCGACTTCCAGGATTTTCGCGACGCGAGTGAACGGGCCGAGGGTCACCGGCAGCAGCATCGCTGGACGGTCCGGGTTGAACGAGCCCTCTACCGGCGCGGTCACGACCAATACGTTTTCACGGCGCTCGAGTTGCAGGTTGCTGTCCTTGATCGCTTCACGCAGGCGTGGTTCGTAATCGTCGAGCCAGGCTTGAGTGACTTTAGGATCCGGCATCGGCACGGCTTTAGCGGTCGGTTGATCTTTACCACCGAACGGCCACCACCATTTGCCACCGGCAGCGGCTTCAGCCTTGGCCACTTCAACCGGTTTGGCAGCTTCGACTGGCTTGGCTGCGGATTTTACTTCCGGTTTCTTGTCGAGCACTTCATCGGAGCCGAACGGCCAGTACCAAGGGCTGGAGCTTTCAGCCTTGGCCACTGGAGCGGCGACGGCAGGTTTCAAAGAGGTAGGAGCTGGGGCTGGAGCAGAAGTTGGGGCTGGCTCTTTCGCCGCGACTTTGTCGGAGGAGCCAAACGGCCACCAGCTGCTGCCATCCGAATCACTTTGTGGGGTCTGTGCACAACCTGTGATAGCAACACACAGGGCCAAGGCAAGGGTGGTTTTATTGAATGACATTGGATATCCACAAAATGAAGTCATAAAAAATCAGGCCGGCGTGACCCGGATAAACAGACGCTTGGAAAACATAAAAGCCTTCGGGTTCCGGCCCTGGAGCCCGAGAGTGCGTTTTACAGACAAGTGGCCAGTACCCGTGCAAGCTTTTGCGCGCGCGGATCCATCAAGACGTACGGCCCCAGGGTGTTTGTCACAAATCCGAAGGCCACATCGTGTTCCGGGTCAGCAAAACCGATGGAGCCGCCAGCGCCCGGATGGCCGAATGCCCGTGGGCCGAGGCCATAGGTCGCATTCGGAACATCCGGTTGATCGAGCATGCAACCCAGGCCAAAACGGGTCCGGGTCAATAAAGTCTTGTCGTCGCCAAGGCTGTGTTCGCGGGTCAGCTCCTCGAGCATCTCGCTTTCCAGCAGGCTGCCGTCGAGCAGGCCTGCGTAGAAACCCGCGAGGCTACGGGCGTTGCCGTGGCCATTGGCAGCCGGTTGTTGCATCCGGCGCCATTCGGGCTTGTTGGTGCTGGTCATGATCGACGGCGGGTTGGTGAACGCCCGGGTGGTCATGGCGGTCGGCTCGCGCATGGTCACTTGCAGCAAGCGCTGGGCCGCGGCATCGCCAACGTTGCCCTTGCCGCGGGCAATGTGCGCCACGCGGTGGAACTCTTCGTCGGCCAAGCCGACATGGAAATCCAGCCCCAAAGGCTTCGCGACCCGCGCCACGATCGATGCGCCTGGCCCACGACCGTCGGCACGGCGCAGCAATTCGCCCACCAGCCAGCCATAGGTGATCGCGGCGTAACCGTGGCCTTGACCCGGTGTCCACCACGGCGTTTCGGCCGCCAGGGCATCGACCATGGTGTGCCAGTCGTAAAGCGCTTCTGGCGCCAGCAACTCGCGCAGCGCCGGCAGGCCGGCCTGATGGCAGAGCAATTGACGCAAGGTGACGGATTCTTTGCCGGCGGCGGCGAATTCGGGCCAGTAGCGGCCCACCGGGGCGTCCAGTTGCAGCTTGCCTTCGGCCACCAGTTGCAGGGCAGTGACGGCGGTGAAGGTCTTGGTGCAGGAGAACAGGTTGGCGATGGTGTCGCTGTGCCAGGCTTCAAGGCCATCCTTGTCGGAAGTACCGGCCCAGAGGTCGAGTACGGTTTCGCCACCGACCCGGATGCACAACGCCGCGCCACGTTCCTGAGGATCGTCGAACAACGCCGCGAACGCTTCGCGTACGGCTTCGAACTTAAGCTCGTAATGACCCTGAATCTGCACCCGCAACTCCCCGAATTCTACAAAGTGGTCCGCATTGTTCCAGCCCTTGGGGGATTTGGGAACAGGTGTGGGCTGGGCGGTGTACCCGCCCATAGAATTAATCAGAACCTTTGTGGCGAGGGAGCAAGCTCCCTCGCCACAGGAATATCGGCGATCAGTGGCCGTTGGCGGAATGCCCGCCCGCATGGTCCGCACCTTTCCCTGCACCTTTGCCGCCGTCAGCCTGTCTGCCGCCCTCGCCCTCATGGCCGGCTTTATCCGCTTCAGCCTTGGCCTTCACGGCCTCTTTACCCAACTGATCGACGGTCGCCAGGTTGCTCTTGCGCACGCTGTCGATGAAGCCCTGGAACGGCAGATCGGTAATGCCCACCAAGCCAAAGTGACCGTTCTCGCCATCCAGCAGGCGGCCTGTCACCGGTTGATCGAGGTACTGGAACCAGTGCACACCCACGATCGACGGTTCACTCAATGCCTGCTTGAGGAAGTTGGCATACGCCGGGCCACGGTCTTCTTCCTTGGCCAATTGCGTCACGCCACCCCAGAACGGGCCGCGATCCGCCGAGCCGACATTGAACTCGGTGATCAGCACCGGTTTGTCCAGGCTGCGCAATTTGGCGAAGTCATAGCCGTCCTGCGGTTTCAGGGTGTACATGTTGAAACTCACCACGTCGCAATACTGCGCGCAGGACTCAACGGCTTCCGGGGTACTGAGGGCGAAGCGACCACCCAGCAACAGCTGGTTCGGCGCGTGCCACTTGAGCGAATCGGATAGGGTCTTGAAGTAGGTATCGGCAAAGACCTTCTGGAAGTATTTGAAGTCAGCCTCGATTTCCGGATGTTCGGCGCTCGGCAGCGGCGGCACGAAGCCCGGGTCTTCCATCAATTCCCAGGCGGGCAAGTCGATGCCCCACGCCTTGGAAAGGCCGGCCTGATTGCGGTACTTGTCGCGCAATTGCTTGAGGAACGCACGCTTGGCCGGCACGTCGGTGGTCATTTTTAACGTGCCGTAGGCCAATGCGTAACGGGCTTTCGGATCGTCGCCGGGACCGGCCCAGGCCAGTTCGTTGTCGGCGAAGTAACCGATCAGCCAGGGATCGTCGCGATGGTCGCGGGCAGCGATAGCCACGGCGCGCTCTGTGGCCATGGCGAAACGCGGGTCGAACGGGTCGGGCATGCCGCCCCACCAATCGGTGCCGGTGCTGATGCTGGCGTAATCGCCGACGATCGACAGCGGCAATGTGTACGGCACGCGATCAGCATTGGCCAACGCCGGGGCGCTCCAGTTGCCGATGGTGTTGAACCCCCAGGCTTGCAAGCGATCCAGGGTGTGGTTGGTCCAGCGTTTTTCATCTACCACTGCTTTGCAGGGCTCAGCAGGTTTTTGCTCAACGGCTTTGGCGACGGTCGCTTCCTCGGCACCGGTCTTGGCGGCTTCGGCGACGCCGGATTCGGCAGTCGTAGGCACGACAGGTTGCTCGGCGGCCTTATCGGTCGTGGCCTCGACCGCGTCAGCCTTGGCCGCTTCGGCAACGCCCGCCTTGGTGTCGCTGCCCAGCACGCATGGCGCGCCATACAGGCGCTGCAAGTTAGCGCCATAGAAATCGTACCAGCGCCCGGCGTTGTAGCCACGGCCCTGGTCGGCGCCGTTGCCGCCACGGTTGTCGCCTTCGCCAAAATGACTGGCCAACGGCTCGTCTGGTTTTGGCAGGGATTCGAACATCCACTCACGGCCGGCGATGTAGGTCTGGTTGACGTCCGGGGTAACGGTGTTGACCCCGAGCGAATAGAACGGATGTCCTTCCGGGGTCACCAGGTACCAGCGACCGTCACGCTTTTCAGTGCGAAAAAAGCCGCTGGCCTTGAACGCCGGGCCTTTGCTCCAGCCGCCGAACTTGTCCAGGGACAACTTCTGGCGCTCGGCGAGCCAGGTATTCGTCTGTTGCAGCTCCTTGGCGGCGCCGCTTTTCAGTTGCTCATCGCTACTGACCTTCTCCGGCCATTTGGCCCGGGTCGATTGACCGTAGGCGTCCACCAGACCGCCATAAGCCGCCTTGGTCACCGCTTCACCGTCCTGCACGCCGAAGCGCTCAAGCAAGATGCTTTGGGCCACTTTCGGCTGGTCCATCGACAATGTCACCGACACCACCTGGCTGCGATCCAGTTCACCGGCGCTGCTGGCCAGCAACACGCGTTGGCCGTCAAACGTCATCGGCATCGGCGGCCCGGCTTTCATGCCCTGGCTGAGCGGCGAAGTCGCTTGCAGCGGCACCAGCAGGGTCTGCGCCGGCCCTGCGGGCAAATCGACCCGACTGATCAGGGTCTTGCCATCGTTGCTCTGGATTTTCACGTACAGGGTCACGGCCCAGTCCATCGCGCTCTGGATGCGCAAGCTCATCACGCCTGACTGCGACCAATCCCACGCCCCGGTTTGCGGGGTCAGACGCAAGGTCGGTTGCGCTACCGGGTTGAACGTCACCCGCCGCAACACTTCGCCTTCGGCCGTTTGCTCCGCGTTGGATTGCGGCAGGCTGGCATCCTGAGTCGCCACCTGAACCACGTCAGCGGGGCGCACAAAGTTGAACAGCGTCTGTTGGCCGGCAGGGGCTGCCAGCAACGGGGCTGCGAAGATCAAGGCGAATACAGCAGGCAACGAACGGCGAATCATAGGAACGTGGTTCTCCCTAACGACCAAGTGGGCCAATGGAAAAGTGATGACTGAACGATAGACAACGCGGCGGGCTAAAAAGCCCACCGGTGTTTCAGGAAATTTCCCGACGGAATGGCGGGAGTGCGTTGAGGATCGCTTTGCCATAACGCTGGGTGACCAGGCGCCGATCCAGCAAGGTGATGGTGCCGCGGTCTTCTTCAGTACGCAGCAAGCGACCGCAGGCCTGGACCAGTTTCAGCGAGGCGTCCGGCACGGAGATTTCCATGAACGGATTGCCGCCACGGGCTTCAATCCATTCGGCCAGCGCCGCCTCGACCGGATCATCCGGCACCGAGAATGGAATCTTCGCGATCACTACGTGTTCGCAGTACGCACCGGGCAAGTCGACCCCTTCGGCAAAACTCGCCAGGCCGAACAGCACGCTGGAGTCTCCGCCATCGACGCGGGCCTTGTGCTTGTTCAGGGTTTCCTGTTTCGACAGGTTGCCTTGAATGAACACTTGCTTGCGCCAGTCGCGGTCCAGGCCGTCGAACACGTCCTGCATCTGTTTGCGCGAGGAGAACAGCACCAGGGTGCCACGCGAACCTTCGACCAGTTGCGGCAGATCACGGATGATCGCCGCAGTGTGGGCCGGTGCATCACGCGGGTCGGCTTTCAGGTCCGGCACCCGCAGCACACCGGCATCAGCGTGATGGAACGGGCTCGGGACCACGGCGGTCACGGCTTTTTTCGGCAGGCCGGCACGCATGCGGAAACGGTCGAACGTGCCGAGCGCGGTCAGGGTCGCCGAAGTCACCAGCGCGCCATAGGCCACGTTCCACAGGTTACGCCGGAGCATTTCCGCCGCGAGGATCGGGCTGGCGTTGACCTCGATGTCGAACAGCGAGCCACTTTCCGCCAGGGTTAGCCAACGGGCCATGGGCGGGTTGTCTTCCGGGTCTTCGGCGGTAAACGCGACCCACAACTCCCAATTGCCCGAAGAACGGGACAATAGGCTGCCGAACAGCGGATACCACTCTTCGGCCTGGTTGCTGGCGATGCCGATATTGACCTCGCCGTCCATGCCTTCCTTGAGCAGTTCGGTGAGGCGAGTGAACAGGTCAGTGAGACGGGCAAAGCCCTTCTTCAACTCGATGCCCATTTCGCGCATGTGCTCGGGAATCACCCCGCCGACGAAGCGATGACGCGGCCGTTCACGGCCCTCGACGTCTTCGCCGGGTTTGAAGTCGGCAACCTGTTCGCAGGCAGAGAACATGAACTGTTGCTGGGTCTTGATCTCCCGCGCCAGTTCCGGCACCTGCTCGATCAGCTTGCCCAGATCGCCCGGCAATGGATGTTGGGCCAGCAGTTTGGTGAGGTTTTTGGCGGTGGTTTCCAGCCAGTCGGCAGTGGAACGCAGGCGCGTGTAATGGGCAAAGTGGCCGATGGCCTTGTCCGGCAGGTGGTGACCTTCGTCAAACACATAGATGGTGTCGCGCGGGTCCGGCAGCACGGCGCCGCCGCCCAACGCCAGATCCGCGAGGACCATGTCGTGGTTGGTGACGATCACGTCAACCTTGCCCATGCCTTCGCGGGCCTTGTAGAAGGCGCACTGGCCGAAGTTCGGGCAATGACGGTTGGTGCACTGGCTGTGATCGGTGGTCAGGCGCGCCCAGTCGGCGTCTTCGAGGGCGGTGGACCAACTGTCGCGGTCGCCATCCCACTTATTGCCGGCGAGCTTCTCGATCATGCTGGTGAACAGCTTCTGACTGGCCTCGTCGACTTCGATCTTGAAGCCTTCTTCTTCGAACAGCTGCGCGGTTGCGGTTTGTGCGTGACCTTCCTGGAGCAACATGTCGAGCTTGGACAGGCACATGTAGCGCCCGCGGCCCTTGGCCAGGGCGAAGCTGAAATTCAGCCCGCTGTTGCGCATCAGGTCGGGCAAATCCTTGTAGACGATCTGCTCTTGCAGGGCCACGGTGGCGGTGGCGATCACCAGGCGTTTGCCGGCGGCCTTCGCGGTGGGGATCGCCGCCAGGCTGTAGGCCACGGTTTTACCGGTACCGGTGCCGGCTTCCACCGCGACAATCGCGGGGTCGCCACTGCGCCGGCCTTCGTCGTCGGTGTCGATGTCACCGAGGACTTTGGCAATTTCGGCGATCATCAGGCGTTGGCCGTAGCGCGGCTTGAGGCTCTTGGCCTCTAGAAAACGCGAGTAGGCGCCCTGGATCGTGGTTTTGAGTTCGGTGCTGATCATGGATTGTCGGGCGCAAAAAACGCTGGATAAATTTTCAGTGGTTCGGATCGGGGGCTATCATACCGCGCTAATTAATCCCGCGCAGAACGGAGTACCCCAATGACACCTTTTGGCATCGTTTACACCCTGCATGTCCTGTCCGCCCTGGTGTGGGTGGGCGGCATGTTTTTCGCCTGGATGGTCTTGCGACCTGCGGCGATGAAGGCCCTGGAAGGTCCCGCGCGGTTAACGCTGTGGGTGGAAGTGTTTCAAGGTTTTTTCCGCTGGGTCTGGGTCGCGGTGGTGCTGTTGCCGATCAGCGGCGTGGGGATGATTCATCTGCAATACGCCGGGTTTGAGGCTGCGCCGCGGTATGTGCAGGTGATGATGGGGCTTTACGTGGTGATGACCGCGCTGTTTATCCGGATTCAGGCGTTGCTGTTGCCGGAGTTGCGCACGGCGGTGGCCGCGCAGGATTGGCCGACCGGGGCTGCGACGCTTGGGAAGATTCGCAAGTTGGTGGGGATCAATTTGATTGTCGGGTTGGTGTTGGTGGCGATTGCTGCGGCACGGCCGATGTTCTAAAGCCCCGCAGCCTTTGTGGCGAGGGGCTCTGTGGCGAGGGGACTTGTCCCCGTTGGAGCGCGCAGCGGTCCCCTGCATTCCTACAGATACATCGCACTCACAGGTTTTACGACTGCTTCGCAGCCGAACGGGGACAAGTCCCCTCGCCACAGGACATCGGTCGTTCTTACAACCGCTGTACGGTTACCGAACCCGCCGCACCCGCAGGCCCCGGCTGGCCATCAACCCCAGGTCGGCCGCTTTTGCCGCCATCGGCCTCGTAAACGAAGCAACCCTTGGCCTTGCCGCCCGCACCCGGTTTACCACCAGGCCCCGCAACGCCGCCGGCACCACCTTCCACGTGAACCTTGATCTGCTCAACCGGATAATCACGTGGCACCTCCAGCCTGACCAGCGCTCCCGGCGCCCCCGGCTGACCATCACTGCCATTGCTGCCATCGGCACCGCGACCGGCCTGGCCCCAGGTGCAACCCGGTGCCTGACCGTTGGCCCCGTCGAGGCCCACAAAACCTGGCGCGCCCGCGCCACCGCGAGCGTCCACCAACAACTGCGGTGCATTCAGCGCCTTGATCTGCACATTCAGGTTGCGTCCCGAGCGGGCAGCCTTGAGGTAAGTCCCCGGTGCCCCGCGAGCGGTGATCTGGCTGCCTTCGGACAACTCGGCACGGCTGACTTTCAATTCCAGCGCCTGCTCACTTGGCACGATGGCGATTCGCGCCTCACGACCCAGATGCAATTCGCCGACGGTGACTTCAGTCACGTTCGAAGGAATCAACAAGGTCCCGTAATCGGCGACTTCCAGGCGTTCAAGCTGCAAGGTGCTGGCAGTGTTGGGCAGGCGCATCAACGAATTGGTTTCGACACTGACCACCTGAGCGCAGGCCAATGGGCTGATGAGTGTGGCGAGCAGACAGAGTTTACGCATGGGAAGCCTTCGATGCGGTCGGAGCCGGGAGGGTTTGCAGGTGGAATACGCCGAAAAACAGGATCTTCAAGCGATCACGCCAAGGGTGGGCGCGCCCCCTGAGGCTGCGGAAACAGAGCACCGCCTCAAGCAGATGAAGGGACGCCAACACGCCGCCAGCCAGATCGACCAACTGGTGCAGCGGATTGACAAACGGCATCAGCAAATTGACCAGCACCACCAGCCAGAACAGCAGGGTCAACAACTTCCCCAGCCCCCAAATCACCTTCATACGCCCCCCATTGAGAATTATTCTTTGCGCGCACAGTAACGGCTTCCGCGAGGGATAAGCCAGAGGGCAACAGAAAATTCTTCATGAAGGCTGCCGAATGGCCGTCGGATCAACCGAAAATGTTGTCCGACGGCTCTAGTTCGGGGCTTAGCGATTAATGTGCAACTCCACCCGACGGTTTTTCGCGCGTCCTTCATCCGTTTCGTTATCGGCCACCGGCTGGCTTTCGCCTTTGCCTTCACTGGTGAGTTTGTCCGGCGCCAGGCCCTGGCTCAACAGATAGGCCGCCACGCTGCTGGCACGACGCTCCGAGAGCGCCTGGTTATAAGCATCCGAACCCACACTGTCGGTATGGCCGATCACCTTGATGCTCACGACATCGGCGTTTTGCAATTTGCTCATCAGTGCATCCAGCTGACTCTGCGCGGAGGGACTCAGGTCAGACTTGTTGAAGGCAAACAGCACGTCACCGGGCAGGATGATGACTTCGGGTTGCACGGGTTCGACCGGTTTCACGCTGACCGGATACTGCGGCAGTGGGCAACCATGATGCTCGACAGGCGTATTGGCGGGCGTATCTGGGCAACGATCACGTCGATCGAAAACGCCGTCGTCGTCCTCATCGCCGTCCTGGGCGTAACAGATCAAGCCACCGGTCAAGATACCGAGCGCTGCTCCACCGCCTGCCCAACCGGCACTTTCAATCGCGCCCAAGCCTCCGCCGACCAGTCCGCCGATGACGCTGCAGATCGGCCAGGTGCGTTGATTGAGTGGGGCGGTGCCATCGCTGTGAGTTGCGCAACCGGTCAACAGGCTGCCTATTAGCAGAACCGGCAAGACGGTCCGTGTGAGAACGCTCATATGGAAAGCTCCTGTGTTACCGGCCCATACCGGTTACACAGGAGTAAAGACCCGCATCCGCGACTGCACAAGCCGCGGAGCGGATGGGGCTTAGCGGTTGATTTTGATTTCCGTGCGGCGGTTCAGTGCACGGCCGTCTGCAGTTTTGTTATCGGCAACCGGCTGGCTTTCACCGGCACCGGCAACAGACACGAAGCTGCTGCGTGGTACGCCTTGGGAAATCAGGTATTCCACCACCGAGTGTGCACGACGATCCGACAGTTTCTGGTTGTAGGCATCGCTGCCCACGCTGTCGGTGTGACCGGTCACGGTCAATTGTGCGGTGGAGGCTTCCTGTTTCAGGCGAGTGGCGATGGTGTTGAGTACCTCTTTGTCGGAAGGCGTGAGTGTGGCTTTGTCGAACTGGAAGTGAACATCGCGGATGACAATGACTTCTTCCTTGACCACCACGGCCTCTTCGACCACTGGCGCAGGCACCGGTGGTGGGCAGCCGTCGGCATCGACCTTCACGCCTGGAGGCGTACCCGGGCACTTGTCGCGACTGTCCGGCACACCATCGCCGTCTTCGTCTCCATCACCGTGAACCCAGCAATACGCCGCCGCCATACCGCCGACGGCCAGCGCGCCATACCCCGCCCATGCCGAACTCTCGGTCGCACCGAGACCGGCACCAATGACACCGCCGACCGCCGCACAGGTCGGCCAGTCGGTTTTCTGCAAACCTGCGCAACCAGTCAACACACTGGTTAGCAGAACCAAGGGTAATGCTGTCCGAACTATGCTCATCTAGTTTTCTCCTGAGGGATCGGCTTAGAACCGATTCAGGGAGTAAAGACCCGAGTTTTAATCTCCGCCAGCAATAGGCCACCGCTGTTTCCCCCCGCATTCACGGCAGTTCGCCGATTTTGGTGCAAACCCGCTCTAGGCCCGGACCTTCGGGCAGGCTAGTCTTGGTGCTCTGATTGAGGATTTCTGATGATTGCAGGTATTTCTTCGCGCACGCCCCAGCAGGCGTTGGCCGCTTTGCTGGATCGATACGCCCCCGCACGCCTGTTGTTGATCGGCGCCAGCGAGTTTCCCGCGCTTGAGGCGTTCAAGCTCGCGCACCCGGATTGCTGCGTGGCGTTCGCTGCTCCCGGCCCACTGCCGGCCGAACTGGCGGCGCGTCGATTTGACCTGGCGCTGGTGGTCGATTGCCTTGAACACCTGCCTAAGCGTGACGGTCTGAATCTGTTAGGCGGGATCCGTAACCTGAACGCCAGTCGCATTGCGGTGCTGGCGGATTTGCCCGCCAGCGGCTGGCTGGAGACGGATTTCTTTTCCCTGGCCTTGCAGGCCAGCGAACGCTTCCAGCGCGACGATCAAGTGCTGACGCTGTTCACCTACGATCTGCTTGACTATAAACAGGTGCCCGACTGGCTCAACTCGCGGTTCTGGGCCAATCCGGAAAACTTCGGGAAATATTGGTGGTAACGCAATGAGTACATCCATTTGCCCTTGCGGCAGCGGCACCCTGCTCGATGCCTGCTGCGGCCATTACCATGCCGGGCATCCGGCGCCGTGCGCCGAAGCCTTGATGCGCTCGCGCTACAGCGCGTATGTGCTGGGGCTGATCGACTATCTGGTGGCGACCACCCTGCCCGCGCAACAGGCCGGCCTGGATCGTCAGTCAATCAGCGACTGGAGCGCGCAAAGCACCTGGCTGGGGCTCGAAGTGGAAAGCTCCGAGGTATTGGGCGGCCAACCGGAACACGCGTTCGTCACCTTCACCGCGCGCTGGCATGACGGGGGCGGCGAACACAGCCACCGCGAGCGCTCCTCGTTCGTGCAGAACGCCGGGCACTGGTACTTCATCGACCCCACCGTGCAACTCAAGGCCGGACGCAACGATGCCTGCCCATGTGCCAGCGGGCAGAAATTCAAGAAGTGTTGTGCGGGGTATTTCGGCAGTTGAGCGAACCCTGTAGCAGCTGGCGAAGCCTGCGTTCGGCTGCGTAGCAGTCGTGAATCAGGTAAACGCGGTGTTTCAGGCAGACCAAGCCAGCAGGATTTACGACTGCTGCGCAGCCGAACGCATGCTTCGCCAGCGGCTACAAGGGAGAGACGTCACCATGATCACCCGGCGACTCGCACTCTATCTGTTCACTCTGCTCCTCTTTCTGGGGCTCGGCGGCTGCGCGTCCTGGTTCGGTGACGATCTGCCGGATCCGCAAGTGCATCTGGTCAAGGTCGAAGTGGTCCGGGCCAAGTTGATGGAGCAGAAATTCATCCTGCACTTTCGCGTCGACAACCCCAACGACAGCGACCTCACGGTGCGCGGCCTCGAATACCGCATTCACCTGGGCGACATGCTGCTGACCGAAGGCGAGCATGAACACTGGTTCACCGTCGGCCCCAAACGCAGTGCCTATTTCAAGGTGCCGATCCGCACCAATCTGTGGCCCAAGGTGCGGGACGTGGTGAAAATGCTGAAAAAACCCGATCAGCCCATCCCCTATCGGCTGGAAGGTGAAATGGAAACCGGTTTATTCATCGCGCACTACGTGCACCTGGCGCGCAATGGCGTGATAATCCCCGCCGATTTAATTCCGGAGCAAAACCGATGACCCAGCAACCCCATGTCCATGGCCCTGACTGCAACCACGATCATGACCATCACGACCACCATGATCACGACCATGGCCATGTCCACGGCCCGAATTGCGGCCACGCTCACCAGGAACCGGTGCGCAACGCCCTGAAAGACGTTGGCCGCAACGACCCTTGCCCGTGCGGCAACGGCAAGAAATTCAAGAAGTGCCACGGCGCTTGATGCTTCGGGCGGATAATTTTTTCGCCAGTTGAATCGCCTTCGCGAGCAAGCCCGCTCCCATTAAATCTGCGCCCGACACATATTTGTATCCGCCGCAGATTTAATGTGGGAGCGGGCTTGCTCGCGAAGAGGCCCTCAAACCCGCCATCAATCCAGAATCTGTGTGCTGCTGACGACCGTCGCATATTCCCCGTGCAAATTCCCCAGCGACATCGCATGCACTTCCTCGGCTGAATGCGCATGGCCAAAATAATCGGCCTTGTCGAACGTAAAGCACGCATCCTCCGCTACCCACGCCTCAAACCCCAGATTCCCGGCCGTTCGCGCTGTGGACTCCACCGAGTTGTGGGTGGCAACGCCCACGATGATCAACTGCTCGATCCCCGCCTCGCGCAAACGCGCTTCCAGCCCGGTCGCACAAAACGCATCCGGCACCTGCTTCTGAATCAACTGCTCGCCGGCCAACGGCTGGAAACGTTCCTGAATCTCTACACCCGATTGCTGCGGCCAGAACACTGAATCCGGTGAGCGAGACAAGTGCTGCACATGAATCACTGGCCGCCCGGTTCGCCGCCAATGACTCAGCAAATCGAGCATCCGCGCCTCGGCGTCAGGATTATTTCGCCGACCGAGTCCGGGCTGCAGAATGCCTTTTTGCTGGTCGATGATGATCAGTGCTGCGTTGGTCTTGAGCTCCATGTCGACTTTTCTCACACGAGGTCATTGAATTTCACGCACTTCAGCATCACCTCCTCTTACAGGCAAGCCATCGAATGCAAACAGGACGACTTGATGCCCGCGGTCGCTGTCCGACCCTACGACGTCTCTTGATGTGGAGTACTGCATGATCGACCTGTATTACTGGACCACCCCCAACGGCCACAAAATCTCGATTTTCCTGGAAGAAGCCGGCCTGCCGTACATGCTGCGCTGGTTCAACCACATCTAGACCCGTCCGGCGACGGTGAAGGCGTATGCCCTGGCGGCCAAGATCAACCCACCCAAACCCTGACCCCGACGCTAACTCTGTGGCGAGGAAGCTTGTTCCCGCTCGGCTGCGCAGCAGTCGCCAATCCTGCAACCGCAATCTTATTGTTAAAACGCGGTGAAGGGTTTTGGGTCTGCTTCGCAGACCAGCGGGAGCAAGCTCCCTCGCCACAAGAGCCATCTCGGCCTTTGGTTTATCGGACAAATCCCGAAATAACCTGATACCCCGCTTGCGCGCCCTCCTCCTGCTCTCTAACGTAGCGCCTTTATTGCGCCTCTACCCCCGCAGGAGCTTTGCCATGGCCTCGCCAGCCCTTACACATTTTCTTCCCCGGTTCGGCGTTGCCGCAGCAGTGGCCGGTGTTTTGAGCCTGACCGGTTGTCAGACCTGGAACACCCAGGACACCCTCCCGCCAACCACCGGCGTGCAGCCGCTCAAGGGCCTGGCGCAGAACGTTTCGGTGCGCCGCAATGCCATGGGCATGCCGCTGATCGAAAGCAACAGCTTCCACGACGCCCTGTTCGCCCTCGGCTACGTCCACGCCAGCGACCGCATCACGCAAATGGTGACCTTGCGCCTGTTGGCCCAGGGCCGTTTGTCGGAGATGTCCGGTTCGGATTCGCTGGACGCCGACCGCTACATGCGCGCCGTCAATCTGAAGAAAAGCGCCGGCGAGCTATATAAGGCCTCTTCGCCGCGTCTCAAACGCTTCTTCGAAGTCTATGCGCGCGGCGTTAATGCCTACCTGTTCCGTTTCCGCGACAAGCTGCCGGCCGACCTCGCAGCCACCGGTTACAAGCCCGAATACTGGAAACCGGAAGATTCGGCGCTTATTTTCTGCCTGCTGAACTTCAGCCAGTCCGCCAACCTGCCGGAAGAAATTGCCGCGCTGATGCTGGCCCAAACCGTCACCACCGACAAACTCGGCTGGCTGACGCCGTCCGCGCCTGACGAAAAACTGCCGCAGGGCGAAGCCGAAAAACTTCAGGGCATCAAGCTCAATGGCGCCATCCCGGGCCTGGCCGACATCAGCAAAGCCACCGCGCAACTGTCCGACCTGAACCTGCTGGGCGCTACCTCGTCGAACAACTGGGCCATCGGCCCGCAACGCAGCCGCAGTGGCAAAAGCCTGCTGGCCAGCGACAGCCATGGCCCGTTGGGCGTGCCTTCGTGGTACAGCTACGTGCAGATTCGCGCACCGAAATACCAGGCTTCCGGCGTGACCATTGCCGGTTTGCCCATGGTGCTCGGCGGTTTCAACGGCAAAGTTGCGTGGAGCATGACCTCGGTCATGGGCGACAACCAGGACCTGTTCCTGGAAAAAATCAAACGCCAGGGCAACGGCCTCACGTATGAGGTCGGCGGCAAATGGCAGCCGGCGATCGTGCGCAACGAAACCTACTTCGTCAAAGGCCAGCGGCCGATTCGCGAAGTCGTCTACGAAACCCGCCACGGTCCACTGCTCAACAGCGCTCAAGGCACGACACTGGCCAACGGTTTCGGACTGGCCTTGCAGACGCCGAATTTCACCGATGACAAAACCCTGGACGCGTTTTTCGACCTGTCCCGGGCGCAGAACGTCGAGAAAGCCTCGGACGCCAGCCGCGAAATCCGCGCCATCGCCTTGAACCTGGTGTTCGCCGACGCCAGCAACATCGGCTGGCAAGTCACCGGGCGTTACCCGAACCGTCGCGAAGGTGAAGGCCTGCTGCCGTCGCCGGGCTGGGAAGGTCGCTACGATTGGGACGGTTACGCCGACCCGATGCTCCACCCGTATGACCAGGACCCGGCCCAAGGCTGGCTCGGCACCGCCAACCAGCGGGTCATTCCCCATGGCTACGGCATGCAGTTGTCCAATTCCTGGTCGGCGCCGGAGCGTGGCGAACGCCTGGCCGAACTGGCGGGTGTGGGCAAACACGACACGCGCAGCGTGATCGCGATGCAATACGACCAGACCACGACGTTCGCCGCCAAACTGAAGAAAATGTTTGAAGCCCCGGGCATGGCCCAACCGCTCAAACAGGCCATCGAAGCGCTGCCGGTGGCCGAGCGCGGCAAGGCTCGCGAGGCGCTGACCCGCTTGATGGCCTTCGACGGCAAACTCAGCCCGACCTCCGCGGATGCGGCGATCTACGAGCTGTTCCTGCAGGAAAGTACCAAGCAGATTTTCCTCGACGAACTGGGCCCGGAAAGCAGCCCGGCGTGGAAAGCCTTTATCGCCAACGGCAAGTTGTCCTACGCCGCGCAGGCCGATCACCTGCTGGGCCGTGAAGACAGTCCGTTCTGGGATGACGCGCGCACGCCGCAGAAAGAAGACAAGCCGGCGATCCTCGCCCGCAGTCTGGCGGCGGCGATCAGCGCCGGTGATAGCCAATTGGGCGGCGATCACAAAGCCTGGCAGTGGGGGAAATTGCACCGCTATGAATGGAAGAATGCCAATGGCCAGACAGTTCGCGGTCCATTGGCGGCGGGGGGCGATCACACGACGCTGAACACGGCGGCGTTCACCTGGGGTCAGGACTTCAACACCACGCTGGCGCCGGCCATGCGCTTTATCGTTGATTTCGGCCAGGCGGAGCCTTTGATGGGGCAGAACGGCACCGGTCAGTCCAGCAACCCGGCGAGCCCGAATTATCTCGACAGCATTGATCCATGGCTGAAGGGGCAATACATGAGCCTGCCGATGCAGCCGCAGAACTTTGACAAGGTTTATGGCAAAACTCGATTGACCCTGACACCCGGCAAGTAACGTCACCACCGACCCAATGTGGGAGCGACCTGTGGCGAGGGGGCTTGCCCCGTTGGGTCGCGAAGCGGCCCCGGCATTTCAAAGTCAAACCGCACTCAACGGTTTACGACTGCTTCGCAGCCGAACGGGGCGATGCGGCGTTCCGGCAAGCCCCCTCGCCACAGTTGCCCCACACTGGGATCTTACTCATCCTTGAAATCTCGATAGAACTTCTGGCTTCGCGCAAACCTCATAGCTAACAAGTCCCCCCATTTTGGTAACAACATGGATCTTGTTATCGCGCGTCCTGAAGGTTTGTACTGCCCCGCCGGCGATTTCTATATCGACCCGTGGCGGCCAGTCGAGCGTTCGGTCATCACTCATGCTCACGGCGACCACGCCCGTACCGGCAACCAGCATTACCTGGCGGCCGCGCCCGGCGAAGGGATTTTGCGTGCGCGATTGGGCCAGGACATCAACCTGCAAACCCTGGCCTATGGCGAGCGCTTGCAGCACCACGGTGTCACCCTGAGTTTTCACCCCGCCGGCCACGTCCTCGGCTCCGCCCAGGTTCGCCTGGAATACGGCGGCGAAGTCTGGGTGGCCTCCGGGGATTACAAAATCGAGCCTGACGGCACCTGCACGCCATTCGAACCGGTGAAGTGCCATACCTTCATCACGGAGTCGACCTTTGGCCTGCCCATCTATCGCTGGCAACCCCAGGCGCAGGTCTTTGCCGAGGTCAATCAGTGGTGGCAGGCCAATGCCTCCGTCGACAAAACCAGCGTCCTGTTCTGTTATTCCTTCGGCAAGGCCCAGCGGATTCTCCACGGCATCGACGCCAGTCTCGGCCCCATCTTGGTGCATGGCGCCGTCGAACCACTGAATCGGGTGTATCGCGACAGCGGCGTTTTTATACCGCCCACGATCTATGCCGGCGATGTTCTGAAAAGCGACCCGATGATGCGCAAGGCGCTGGTCATCGCCCCGCCATCGGCCGGCGCCAGCACCTGGATGCGCCGGTTTGGCGATTACAGTGATGGCTTCGCCAGTGGCTGGATGCGCTTGCGCGGCACGCGGCGCAGACGCGGTGTCGACCGCGGTTTTGTATTGTCCGACCACGCCGACTGGCCGGGCCTGCTCTGGGCCATCGAACAGACCGGCGCCGAACGGGTGATGGTCACCCACGGTTCGGTCGGGGTGTTGGTGCGTCATCTGCGCGAACAAGGCCTCGATGCCATGGGTTTCAGCACGGAGTATGGCGACGATGAGGACGACAACGCCGCCGTCGAACCCGAGACCGCCGAGGTGCTGTCATGAAGGCATTCGCCGAGCTGTATGCCGAACTCGACGCTACCACTTCAAGCAATGCCAAACTGGCTGCGATGCAATCCTACTTCGCCCAGGCCGCCCCCGAAGACGCCGCGTGGGCGGTGTACTTCTTGTCCGGTGGACGCCCACGGCAACTGGTGCCGGTACGCGTGCTGCGTGAGCTGGCGGTCGATTTTTCCGGACTTGAGCCTTGGCTGTTCGAAGAGAGTTATCAAGCGGTCGGCGATCTGGCGGAAACGATTTCGCTGGTGCTGCCCGAAACCCTGCACAGCTCCACCGACGGGCTGGCGGTATGGATCGAAGACAAGCTGCTGCCACTGCGCGGTGAGTCCCCGGAAGTCCTCGTCGAGCGACTGCCCGCGCTCTGGGCGCAACTGGATCGCCATAGCCTGATGCTCTGCATCAAACTCATCACCGGCAGTTTCCGCGTCGGGGTTTCCAAGCTGTTGGTAACCCGTGCCCTGGCCTCCATGGCCGGGCTCGACAGCAAACGCGTGGCCCAGCGGCTGGTCGGTTACACCGACCTGTCGAATCGTCCGAGCGCGGCCAATTATCTGAAATTGATCGCACCGGAATCGTCCGACGAACATGCCCAACGCGGTGGCCAGCCCTACCCGTTTTTTTTGGCCCACGCCCTCTCACAACCGGTCGAGCAGTTCGAAGCCGTGCTCGGCCCGGCGAGCCAGTGGCAAGTGGAATGGAAGTGGGATGGCATCCGCGCTCAAGTGGTCAAGCGTGAGGGGCGCCTGTGGATCTGGTCACGCGGCGAAGAACTGGTGACCGAGCGCTTTCCCGAACTCGACAGCCTGTTGCACGGTTTGCCGGACGGGACAGTGATCGATGGTGAAATCGTCGCCTGGAAAACTCCTCGACCGAATACTGACGATGTCTTCAACCCGCAATCGCCGGCCGCTCCCGCGGTCATGCCGTTCGCCCTGTTGCAGCAGCGGATCGGCCGCAAAACCCTGGACAAGAAAATTCTCGAAGAAGTGCCCGTAGTGGTCCTCGCCTACGACCTGCTGGAATGGCAAGGCGAGGACTGGCGCAGTCAGCCTCAGGCCAAACGCCGCGCTCAACTCGATCAACTCGTCGGCACCTGCAACAACCCGGTGTTACTCACCTCACCGGTGCTGACCGGCGAAGACTGGTTTGACCTCGCCAAACAACGCGAAGCCTCCCGCAGCCTAGGCGTCGAAGGCATGATGCTCAAGGCCCGGGATGCGCTGTATGGCGTCGGCCGGACCAAGGACATGGGCGTCTGGTGGAAATGGAAAGTCGACCCCTTCAGCGTCGACGCGGTGCTGATTTATGCGCAGCGAGGCCATGGTCGCCGGGCGAATCTCTACAGCGATTACACCTTCGCGGTCTGGGACGGCCCGCCGGACGCCAGCGAACGAACCCTGGTGCCGTTCGCCAAAGCCTATTCCGGGCTGACCGATGAGGAAATGCGTCAGGTCGACAGCATCGTGCGCAAGACCACAGTGGAGAAATTCGGGCCGGTGAGCAGTGTGAAACCGAGCCTGGTGTTTGAGTTGGGATTTGAGGGCATTGCCCTGTCGAAACGCCACAAGAGCGGGATTGCCGTGCGGTTTCCGCGGATGCTGAGGTGGCGGCGGGACAAGTCGGTGGAAGAAGCAGACAACCTCGCAACGCTGCAGGATTTGTTGGGCTGAAAGAACCTTTGTGGCGAGGGAGCTTGCTCCCGTTCGGCTGCGAAGCAGTCGCAAATTTTCTACAGCGGACCGCTTCGCGCTCCAGCGGGAGCAAGCTCCCTCGCCACAGGATTTGCGTCTCCATGACCTGATTTGGTGCAGCTATTTTTCGACGCCCGATTTCGTGCACAAATCCCCTGTTGCCACTTCTTGTATCACCTTTTAAACGCTTGTTCGGGACTCTGGTTCGGAAATTGCTACTTTCATTAGGTCTTACGCTTTCCAGTAACAATAATTCTGCGCCACAAGCGCTCATATTGGTTCTTAGGGATTGAATAATGAAAAAAGCATTGCTGACCCTTTCTGCACTGGCGTTGTGCATGGCTGCTGGTTCCGCCATGGCAAAGGAATACAAAGAACTGCGTTTTGGCGTTGACCCTTCCTATGCTCCGTTTGAGTCGAAAGCGGCCGACGGCAGCCTGGTGGGCTTCGACATCGATCTGGGGAACGCGATCTGCGCCGAGCTGAAGGTCAAGTGCAAATGGGTCGAAAGCGATTTCGACGGCATGATTCCGGGTCTGAAGGCCAATAAATTCGACGGTGTGATCTCTTCGATGACCGTCACCCCGGCCCGCGAAAAAGTCATCGACTTCTCCGATGAGCTGTTCTCCGGTCCAACCGCTTACGTGTTCAAGAAGGGTTCCGGCCTGAGCGAAGACGTGGCTTCGCTGAAGGGCAAGACTGTCGGTTATGAGCAAGGCACCATCCAGGAAGCCTACGCCAAGGCCGTGCTGGACAAGGCCGGTGTGAAAACCCAGGCCTACCAGAACCAGGATCAGGTGTATTCCGACCTGATGTCGGGTCGTCTCGACGCAGCGATCCAGGACATGCTGCAAGCCGAACTGGGCTTTTTGAAGTCGCCGAAGGGTGAAGGCTACGAAGTCAGCAAGCCAGTTGACAGCGAATTGCTGCCGTCCAAAACAGCTATCGGTATCTCTAAAGGTAACAAAGACCTCAAAGAACTTTTGAATAAAGGTATCAAAGCGTTACACGACGATGGCACCTACGCCACCATTCAGAAGAAACACTTTGGCGATCTGAATCTGTACAGCGGCAAATAATGCCCGGCGCCCATCTCGCGATGGGCGCTTTTTTCACCCGATCAGGTTGCTGATTTATGTTCGAAAACCTATTACAAAACCTGGGGCTCTCAGCCTTCAGCCTCAAGGGCTTCGGTCCGTTGCTGATGGAAGGCACCTGGATGACCATCAAATTATCGGCATTGTCGCTGCTGCTGGCCGTATTGCTCGGCCTGCTCGGCGCCACCGCCAAACTGTCAAAAGTCAAACTGGTGCGGGTTCCGGCCCAGATCTACACCACGCTGATTCGCGGCGTGCCGGACCTGGTGCTGATGCTGCTGATTTTCTACAGCCTGCAAACCTGGTTGACGTCGTTTACCGATTTCATGGAATGGGAATACATCGAGATCAACCCGTTCAGCGCCGGGGTCATCACCCTGGGCTTCATTTACGGCGCGTACTTCACTGAAACCTTCCGCGGGGCGATTCTCTCGGTGCCTCGGGGTCAGGTCGAAGCCGCTACCGCTTATGGCCTCAAACGCGGCCAGCGTTTTCGAATCGTGGTGTTCCCGCAAATGATGCGTTTCGCCCTGCCGGGTATCGGTAACAACTGGATGGTGATGCTCAAGGCCACCGCGCTGGTATCGATCATCGGCCTCGCCGATTTGGTCAAGGCTGCGCAGGACGCCGGTAAAAGCACCTATCAACTGTTTTACTTCCTGGTGCTTGCCGCGCTGATTTACCTGGCCATCACCAGCGCCTCGAACTTCGTCCTGCGCTGGCTCGAACGCCGCTACGCCGCCGGTTCCCGGGAGGCCGTACGATGATCGAACTCTTGCAGGAATACTGGAAACCCTTCCTTTATACCGACGGCTACAACATCACCGGCCTGGCCATGACCATGTGGCTGCTGACCGCCTCGATCGTCATCGGCTTCCTGGTGTCGATCCCGCTGTCCATCGCCCGGGTGTCGCCGCATTTCTACATTCGCTGGCCGGTGCAGTTCTACACCTACCTGTTTCGCGGCACGCCGCTGTATATCCAGCTGCTGATTTGCTACACCGGTATCTACAGCCTGGCCGCAGTACGTGCACAACCGGTACTGGATGCGTTCTTTCGCGATGCGATGAACTGCACGATCCTGGCCTTCGCCCTGAACACCTGCGCCTACACCACGGAGATTTTCGCCGGGGCGATCCGCAGCATGGCCCACGGTGAAGTCGAAGCGGCCAAGGCCTACGGTCTGACAGGCTGGAAGCTGTATGCCTACGTGATCATGCCATCAGCCCTGCGTCGCTCGTTGCCTTATTACAGCAACGAAGTGATTCTGATGCTGCACTCGACCACTGTGGCGTTCACCGCGACCATCCCCGATATCCTGAAAGTCGCACGGGACGCCAACTCGGCGACCTTCCTGACTTTCCAGTCGTTCGGCATCGCCGCGCTGATTTACCTGACAATTACCTTTGCGCTGGTCGGCCTGTTCCGCCTCGCCGAACGCCGATGGCTGGCGTTCCTCGGGCCGACCCACTAGGACCAGGAATAAAGAGACGAACATGCGCCACCAGATACATGACTTGCTGGCCCCGCTGCCGGGGACCGCTCGACAGATTCACAGCTTCCACTTCGGCCCGACGTCGGCCAAAGGCAAGATCTACATCCAGTCGTCCCTGCACGCCGATGAAATGCCCGGCATGCTGGTGGCCTGGCACCTCAAGCAGCGTCTGGCGGAACTTGAAGCCTCCGGCCGCCTGCGCAGTAAAATCGTGCTGGTGCCAGTGGCCAATCCGGTTGGCCTGGAACAAGTGCTGATGGACGTGCCGCTGGGCCGCTACGAGCTGGAAAGCGGGCAGAACTTCAATCGCTGGTTCGTCGACTTGAGCGAAGCGGTGGGCAACGAGATCGAAGGCCAGCTTGGCGATGATCCGCAGCACAACCTCGAACTCATCCGCACCAGCCTGCGCAATGCCTTGGCGGCGCAGACTGCCGGCACGCAACTGCAATCCCAGCGCCTGACCCTGCAACGACTGGCCTGCGATGCGGACGTGGTGCTGGACCTGCATTGCGATTTCGAAGCGGTTGCCCACCTTTACACCACCCCCGAAGCCTGGCCCCAGGTCGAACCTTTGGCGCGCTACATCGGCGCGGAAGCGAGCCTGCTGGCCACCGATTCCGGCGGTCAGTCGTTCGATGAATGCTTCACCCTGCTGTGGTGGCAGTTGAAAGAGCGTTTCGGCGAACAATTCAACATTCCGCTCGGCAGCTTTTCGGTCACCGTCGAATTGCGTGGCCAGGGCGACGTCAATCACCCCCTGGCCAGCCTCGATTGCCAGGCGCTGATCGATTACCTGATTCACTTCGGCGCCATTGCCGGCGAACCGGCGCCATTACCCGAGCTGCCCTACCCCGCCACACCGTTGGCCGGCGTCGAGCCGGTGTCGACACCGGTGGGCGGCCTGCTGGTGTTCACCGCGCTGCCGGGGGAATACCTCGAGGCCGGGCAACTGATCGCCGAAATCATCGACCCGATCAACGATCGCGTCACCCCCGTTCATTGCACCGCCGCCGGCCTGATGTACGCCCGTTCGCTGCGGCGCATGGCCACTGCCGGCATGGTGATCGCGCACGTCGCGGGCACCGAGGCCTATCGCAGCGGCTACCTACTTTCGCCTTGAGGATGCATGCCCCATGTACAAACTGACCATTGAAGGCCTGCATAAAAGCTATGGCGATCATCATGTGCTCAAAGGCGTTTCACTCAAGGCCAATACAGGCGACGTCATCAGCCTGATCGGCGCCAGCGGCTCGGGCAAAAGTACCTTTTTGCGCTGCATCAACTTTCTCGAGCAACCCAACGACGGCGCCATGACACTGGATGGCCAGAACATCCGCATGATCAAGGATCGTCACGGCATGCACGTGGCCGATCCCGATGAACTCCAAAAAATCCGCACGCGCCTGGCCATGGTGTTCCAGCACTTCAACCTGTGGAGCCACATGACCGTGCTGGAAAACATCACCATGGCCCCGCGCCGGGTGCTGGGTTGCAGCAAAGAGGAAGCCGAAGACCGCGCGCGACGTTATCTCGACAAGGTCGGCCTGGCGGCACGGGTAGCGGATCAATACCCGGCGTTTCTTTCCGGTGGCCAGCAGCAACGCGTGGCGATTGCGCGCGCATTGGCCATGGAACCGGAGGTCATGCTGTTCGACGAACCGACCTCGGCACTCGACCCGGAGTTGGTGGGTGAGGTGCTTCGAGTGATCCAGGGCCTGGCTGAAGAAGGCCGGACCATGATCATGGTCACCCACGAAATGAGCTTCGCCCGCAAGGTGTCGAGCCAGGTGTTGTTTCTGCATCAGGGCCTGGTCGAGGAAGAAGGCGCGCCGGAAGACGTGCTGGGCAATCCGAAGAGCGAGCGGTTGAAGCAGTTCCTCAGCGGCAATCTCAAATAACAGAACACAAAGACCCTGTGGGAGCGGGCTTGCTCGCGAAGACGATGGCACATTCAACATCGATGTGTCTGTTACAGCGCTTTCGCGAGCAAGCCCGCTCCCACAAAAAACAAAGCAATTAAACTTGTTACATTCCGCCGCGGTCACTGAAAGAACACTTTCAGAGCGCACACCGCCGGCATGGGATCCCTCCCCGACTACGCAAAATACTGGTTCAGCGCCCGCGACTGGAAGCCGTTCGCCTTCCAGAAGCAAGTGTGGACGGCCGTTAAACGCGGTGAATCCGGGTTGCTCCACGCCAGCACCGGTGCCGGTAAAACCTATGCAGTCTGGTTTGCCGCGCTCAATCGCTTCGCCAAGTCGATCGCTCCTGTAGACCCCCCTCGCAAACGCAAACCGCTGTCCGAACCGCTGACGGTGCTGTGGATAACGCCCATGCGTGCCTTGGCCGCCGACACCGCTCGCGCCCTGGAAGCGCCGCTGCAAGACCTGCAGATCCCGTGGAGCGTCGGCCTGCGCACCGGCGACACCAGCAGCAGCGAACGTGCGCGTCAGAGCCGGCGCCTGCCCACCACGCTGATCACCACACCCGAAAGCCTGACCCTGATGCTCGCCCGTGCCGATGCGCAAACCGCGCTTTCGACCTTGCGCATGGTGGTGGTCGACGAATGGCACGAACTGCTCGGCAACAAGCGCGGCGTGCAACTGCAACTCGCTCTCGCCCGTTTGCGTCGGTGGAATCCGGAGCTGATCGTGTGGGGCGTTTCCGCGACGCTGGGTAATCAGGCCCACGCCGAACAGGTATTGATCCCACAGGGTGGCGGCATCAGCGTTCAGGGGCAGACGTCCAAGGAACTGCGAGTCGACACCTTGCTGCCGCCGGCCATCGACCGATTTCCATGGGCCGGGCACATTGGCTTGAAGATGTTGCCGCAAGTTGTCGCCGAAATAGACTCCAGCCCCAGCAGCCTGGTGTTCACCAACACCCGCGCGCAATCCGAGATCTGGTATCAGGCCTTGCTCGAGGCGCGCCCCGATTGGGCCGGGTTGATCGCCTTGCATCACAGCTCACTGTCGCGAGACACCCGCGACTGGGTCGAGCGGGCGCTGAAGGACGGTCAGCTTAAAGCGGTAGTTTGCACCTCAAGCCTGGACCTTGGGGTGGATTTCCTGCCAGTGGAACGGGTGCTGCAAATCGGCTCGGCCAAAGGCGTGGCGCGCCTGATGCAGCGTGCCGGGCGTTCCGGTCATGCACCGGGGCGTGTGTCACGGGTGACGCTGGTGCCGACTCACAGCCTGGAACTGATCGAAGCAGTGGCGGCTCAAGACGCCGTGGAGCAACGCCGTATCGAGCCTCGCCAGTCGCCGCACAAACCGCTGGATGTGTTGGTCCAGCACCTGGTCAGCATGGCGTTGGGTGGTGGGTTTGTGCCCGATGAATTGTATGAAGAAGTCCGTGGCGCCTGGGCCTATCGAGACCTCTCCGTGGAGGATTGGACCTGGGTGCTGGCGTTCGTACGCCATGGCGGACTTTCTCTGACAGCCTACCCGGATTACCGCCGGGTCGAGCCTGATGAGCAGGGCGTCTGGCGCGTACCGGATGCGCGGCTGGCGCGCCGCCATCGCATGAGCATCGGCACCATCGTCAGCGATGCGAGCATCCAGTTGAAATTCTGGAGCAAGGGTGGTGGTGGCAAGCAGTTGGGCAGTGTCGAAGAAGGCTTTATTGCGCGGCTCAAACCGGGCGACGGTTTTCTGTTCGCGGGGCGCTTGCTGGAGTTGGTGCGGGTGGAAAACATGACCGCTTACGTCAAACGCAGCACCGCGAAAAAAGCCGCGGTGCCGCGCTGGAATGGCGGGCGGATGCCCCTTTCCAACGAACTGGCGCAGGCGGTGGTCGCGCGTTTCAGCGCGGCAGAGCAAGGCGAGTTCATTGGCCCGGAAATGCGAGCGTTGCGCCCACTGCTGGAGGTGCAACAGCGCTGGTCCGGGCTGCCGACCTCGAAGTCGTTGCTGGCCGAAGCGCTGAAATCCCGCGAAGGCTGGCACCTGTTCCTTTACCCCTTTGCCGGACGCCAAGTGCATCTGGGGCTGGCGAGTTTGCTCGCGTGGCGGGTCAGCCAGCAGCAGGCGGTAACGTTTTCCATCGCGGTCAACGATTACGGTCTGGAATTGCTCAGCGCCACGGCTGTGGACTGGTCGAAAGTTTTGAACCCCGGACTGTTGAGTCCCGAGCATTTGTTGGAAGACGTGCTCGCCAGTTTGAATGCCGGCGAACTCGCGCTTCGTCGCTTTAGGGAAATCGCGCGAATTGCCGGGTTGGTGTTTGCCGGCTACCCCGGAACACCGAAAAGCACGCGGCAGGTTCAAGCCTCCAGCGGACTGTTCTTCGAGGTGTTCAAGCAGTACGACGCGGGGAATCTGTTACTGGCTCAGGCCGGAGAAGAAGTCCTACGGGAAGAACTGGATATTCACCGCCTGGAACAGACGTTGGCACGCATCAATCAGCTGAAATTGGACCTGCATCACCTGAAACGTCCTACACCATTGGGGTTTCCCCTGTTGGTTGAGCGCATGCGGGAAAGCATGAGCTCAGAAAAACTCGCTGACCGTATCCGCCGCATGGTCACCGACCTTGAGAAAACCGCCGAAACCGGGAAACCCTGATGAGTACGCCCTATCCCGTGCGACTGGCCGGTGAAGAACTGTGGTTGCTGCCGGAAAAAGCCATCTACTGGCCGGCGCAACAAGCCCTGCTGATCGCCGACGTGCATTTTGGTAAAGCGGCGGCGTATCGAAGCCTGGGTCAGCCAGTGCCCCATGGCACCACTGCCAGCAATGTCGCAGTGCTGGACGGGCTATTGGCCGCTCTGCCCTGCCGTCAGCTGATTTTCCTGGGGGACTTTCTGCACGGACCTGGCTCCCATGCCACCGGCACGTTAAGCGCACTGGCGGATTGGCGGGCGCGGCACCCGGACCTGCCGATGACGCTGATCCGCGGCAACCACGACAAACGCGCCGGGGACCCGCCAGCCTCGTTGCACATACGCGTGGTGCCTGAGCCGTTGTTGCTTGGGCCGTTTGCCTTGCAACATGAGCCCGATCCACATCCGCAGCGGCATGTGCTCGCAGGGCATGTGCATCCGGTCTATCGGCTGAACGGCAGAGGTCGGCAGCGTTTGCGCCTGGCGTGTTTCAGATTGGGGGAGCAGGTCAGCCTGCTTCCGGCTTTTGGCGCGTTCACTGGTGGGTATCAGGTCGATCGGAACGACAGCTGCAGGATTTTTGTCATCGGCGACAACGAAATATGGCCAGTCAGCTGAAGTCTTCAGGGACTACAGCTGACTGGCCATTTCATTTTCGACGGCAGATACGGCAGATCACGCTACGGGCGCGGGAGGCGGCTCATCCGGCAGGGTGGGCTCACCAGGCTCGGTAGGTTGCTCGTTGGGCGTATCGGGATCAGGCTGGCCGGGGATGCCCCCTGCCATGCTGATAGGTGGATGTGCCAACAAGGACCAGGCCAACACGCCAATCTGATTGGGCTCAAGCCTTGCCAGTTCGGCACTTATTTGCGGATCGATCTTCATAAAGCACTCCTGAGCGATGGCCCCGTCCGCTGTACGCGAACCGGGCAGTACACCCAATAGAGTGTCTACCCGCTGAAGAATTCCCGCGACCTGCCAGATGAATGGATCAGGTGCGTGGCAGAGTCACGCCACGTTGGCCCTGATACTTGCCGCCACGGTCCTTATAGGACACTTCGCACTCTTCGTCGGATTCAAGGAACAGCATCTGCGCCACGCCTTCGTTGGCATAGATTTTCGCCGGCAGGTTAGTGGTGTTCGAGAACTCCAGGGTCACGTGCCCCTCCCACTCAGGCTCAAGCGGGGTGACGTTGACGATGATGCCGCAGCGGGCGTAGGTGCTTTTACCCAGGCAGATGGTCAATACGTTGCGCGGAATACGGAAGTATTCGACGGTACTGGCCAGGGCGAAAGAGTTCGGCGGGATGATGCAGACGTCGCTATGAATGTCGACGAAGCTGCCGGCGTCGAAATTTTTCGGGTCGACAATGGCCGAATTTATATTGGTGAACACCTTGAAATGACTAGTGCAACGAACGTCGTAGCCGTAACTCGACACGCCGTAAGAGATCACACGGTTATCGTCGCTGCCGCGCACCTGGCGCTCGACGAACGGCTCGATCATGCCGTGCTCTTGCGCCATGCGGCGAATCCACTTGTCCGATTTGATGCTCATGGCGGGTGTCCTGAATAGCGAGGTGGAAAAATTCTGTCCGGCATCTTACCGGGCGCGCGCTCCGGGTTCAAAGTCCGGGGCACAATTCTCGCCGATCCCCCGTGATAACTGGGCCTTCACCACAAATCGATGCACCGTCAGTCATGAAAACAGAGAAACCTTCGCAGGAAGCATTGGCACGTTCCGGAAAAAGGGTTAAGGTGGCGCCACTGTGCTGCTTGTGTCACTGAGAATCTCTACACGATATGTTGAATTTCGATCCAACCATCTACAAGAATTTTTCCTGCTCTTTGCACTCAGTCTCGGCCAGGGTTCTTCCTGCGTCGCAGTTATCTTTGTTCAAGGAGTTAC
The DNA here is from genome assembly GCF_003151075.1 of Pseudomonas sp. 31-12. Classification (NCBI taxonomy): domain Bacteria; kingdom Pseudomonadati; phylum Pseudomonadota; class Gammaproteobacteria; order Pseudomonadales; family Pseudomonadaceae; genus Pseudomonas; species Pseudomonas sp. 31-12. The sequence goes on along the minus strand of NZ_CP029482.1, from coordinate 1,571,301 downwards.
ACCATGTCTAATCGCCAAACTGGTACCGTTAAGTGGTTCAACGATGAAAAAGGCTTCGGCTTCATCACTCCACAATCCGGTGACGACCTGTTCGTTCACTTCAAAGCTATCCAATCCGACGGCTTCAAAAGCCTGAAAGAAGGCCAACAGGTTTCTTTCATCGCTACCCGCGGTCAGAAAGGCATGCAAGCTGAAGAAGTTCAAGTTATCTAACTTGTACTTGCTTTAGTAAAAGGCCCCGCCCTCAAAAGCGGGGCTTTTTTGTGCCCGAATGTTTTGCATCGCCCTATCTAAGCTTCACCTCTATATGATTCGCGCCCTGGAAAATCACATGGAAGTAGCAGGATGCAATTCATCTCCTGGAAGTTATTCAGTGCCGCGCTCCTAATTCTCGCGCAACCTCTCACAAACCACGCAAAAAGCCCCACCGACCACCCGACAGTGATCGTCGGCATGAACCCTCGTGCAACCTATTTGGCGAAGGGTCCTGAAGTAAATGGTCACTCCTCTATTCAGCTCAGAGCAGCCGCACTCCTAACACTTTCCACTCCTCACGCTTGCGGGAGTAATGAGGTGTACCTTACTCCGGAGTCACTCGGCATCCCTGGCGAGTCGTTTCGCCGCGCACTCGGTGAAATCCAGGATTTGATCGACCAGAAGATCCCACTATTAATTACGCTTTCTACTTGCGAACGCAAACGTGCTTTCTTTGAAAAGGTGCGTCCTTGCACATCGGAAGAATGTGGCGATCTGATGAACCCTTTGGTTGATGGCAAGCTCTACCTAGACGAGCGTTTTGCGCCTATCGGCAAGGACCAAGCATCCTTCTATTTGAAGATGCCAATGCCCTACGACGCCGACCAGAAGGCATGGAAAGCGGAAGTCTTCTACGTCGACACCCAAACCCTACGTCGCGACTATTTTGTCGACGCAGAGGATTTTGTTTCAGGCAGCCCTGTCCTCACCTCCAAAGCGTACTACCCAAGCGGAAAACTCCGCCGGATCCAGCAGAACGACGCAAATGGTTTGCGCCAAGGCGAGGCCCTGACACAATCCGAAACCGGTATCGTCATCAAGCGTGAAAACTATCTGAACAACAAGCTGGAAGGCTGGCAGACCATTTATCACGACAACGGCAAGATCGCAGAGTCGTACAACTGGCACCAAGGCAAGCGGGTGGATGGCGAATACCTCGAATACGACGAAAACGGTGCACTGATCGGCCGCACCAATTACAAAAATGATGCCTGGGATGGTCCCGCTTTGAGTTACCACCCAAACGGACAGCTCAAAAGCAGCACTATGTTCGTCGCGGGTAAAGCTCAAGGCCCGAGCCCCATATACTTTGAAAACGGTGCCATCGAAACCACCAGAAACTATCTGGACGGTAGCCCTGACGGCTGGCTGGTCGATTACTTCCTTAGCGGAAAAACGAAAGAAAAGGCGTTTTATCAGAATGAAACCAGGCGCAGCTATGCCAGATGGAACGAGCAGGGTGTGCAAACATTTCAATGGCAATGGGATGAACAGAATAGAAAACAGGGCGACTTCAAGGAATGGTATGCAGATGGCCAGCTAAAGAATCATAAGATTTACAAGGACGACAAATTACAAGGGCTCGCCTTGACCTGGCACGAAAACGGCCAACTAGCATCTTCCTCACCCAGTTAGACGATAATCCTCATGGACTAAGTCAATATTGGAAAAGAGACGGAAGCCTTAGCTTTGAATGTCGGTACGAAGCCGGCGTCCGCCAGGGTGAATGCATCCGACCGGACAGAAGCTGATAATTCATTCACTCTAAACATTGAAAAAATGCAGACGACTTGACTGCCGACAAACGAAAAAAGCCCCGCAACCAGATTGATTGCGGGGCTTTGCTTGGAAGCGATAGCGGCCTTTACCAGGCTACGCCAAACCCTGCGGTGTATCGGGTCTTGTCCAGATCGGCATCGTCGGTGCCGCTGATGATATCTCGCTCAGCCTTGAGGTTAAGCGATGCCCACTCGGTGACTTTGTAGCGCAAGCCCATTTCGGCATCGAGCGCGTAATCGGCCACGCCCGACAGCGGCTTGCCCACTTCACCATTGGTGAAGAACTCAACCTTCTTGCCGATCAGGTAACGGTTGTAATCCCACTTCATCGCCAGGGAATAGAAGTTTTCCTTGCTGCCGTCGGAGAACTGATAGTCCGTACGGTTGACCAGCGAGCCCAGGGAGAATGCGCCTAGCTCGTTATCCCAGAACTGGTAACCCGGACCGGTACCCACGGTGCGCTGACGGGAGAGGTCTTCAACCTTGTCACGTTTATAGACCGCGCGACCTTGCCAGAACCATTTCTCGGTCAGGAAGCGATCGAGCGAGTATTCGCCCCGCCAGTTATCAGTGGTGACCACGTCATCCTGGAATTCGCGGTTGTACTCGCCTTCCGCGATATGACGCCATTTGCCATGGCGCGCAGTGGTTTTGAAGTCGATGTCGTAGTCATCGGTATCTTTTTCCGCCCGCTGGTAATCCAGCGCCGCGTCGATATTCCCCTTCCACACAAGGTCTTCGACCACCGGCTTGGGCTTGAGGATCTGCTGGATACTGGCCAACTCGACCGTCTTGGGTGCCTCGCCGTTTTCCAGCGTCACCTTGCCATCGTCTGCCGCATGCAGCGACTTGGCTTTCTCGCCGGTGTAGGCATCCTGCTTGACCAACAATTCCTGATCGCTTTCCAGGGTCTTGACCTGTTTCCAGTCGATCGGGACCGCACCGGCATACTCGGTCTGGATCAGCAATTTACCGCCATCGAACAGCGTGATCTTGCCGCTCAATTTGTCACCGTTTTTCAACCAGACGGTATCAGCGAGCAACGGCGTGGAGGCACTGAGGACAGCGAGGCACAGCAGGGTTCTGGACACCATAAGCAGATACAGGCTCAAGTTTGCGAAAAAAAGTCGGCATTATCCCTGAGAATAAGACCCTAGCAAGGACTGACCCGACTATTTCTATTGAGTTCATTTCTCAATTGCCAATCCACGACTTACTCTACAAACGGTAAGGCGACCTTTTCAGGAACCACGGACGTGACCGACCCAACCGTTGAAACCGAAAGTGCGGCGCAAATTCGACGCACGGCGCTCTACTTGACACTCGCGCAGGTGCCCGAGGGCAAAGTGGTGAGCTATGGTCAACTGGCCGAGCTAGCCGGATTGGGCCGCGCCGCGCGCTGGGTCGGACGCACATTAAGCCAACTGCCCGGCGACACTAAACTGCCGTGGCATCGCGTACTGGGGGCCGGTGGCCGGATCAGCCTGCCCGTGGGCAGTCCCTCGGGGGATGAACAGCGCGCGCGATTGCGCTCCGAAGGTGTCAGTATCCTGAACAATCGTGTTGATATTCAGCGCCATGGCTGGCGCCCGGTAGAGCACAGCGGTTAGAGTGCGCGCTTTGTTTCCGTAATTCTTGAGGCAGACTCCAGCCCATGCCCCCTAAAACCTGGCGCGCCGCGCTCGCCGCCTATGCCAGCCCCTCGACGCTTGTGTTGTTGTTGCTTGGTTTCGCCGCCGGCTTGCCCTACATGCTGGTATTTTCGACGCTTTCCGTCTGGCTTCGTGAGGCCGGTGTGGCCCGCGAAACCATCGGTTATGCAAGCCTGATCGGCTTGGCCTATGCCTTTAAATGGGTCTGGTCCCCGCTGCTCGACCAATGGCGCCTGCCATTCCTCGGCAAGCTCGGTCGACGACGCTCCTGGCTGGTGCTGTCCCAGGCTCTGGTGATCCTCGGCCTGATCGGGATGGGTTTCTGCGACCCGCAAAAGCATTTGTCCTGGCTGATCGCCATCGCCGTGGTCGTTGCCTTCGCCTCGGCGACGCAAGACATCGCGGTTGACGCCTATCGCCTGGAAATCGCCGACGACACTCGTCAGGCCGCGCTCGCAGCCAGCTATATGTCTGGCTATCGGATCGCCGCATTGCTGGCGACGGCCGGCGCGCTGTTCTTTGCCGAAGGCTTCGGCTCCACCGGCTTCAACTACAAGCATTCGGCCTGGGCCGGCACCTACGTATTGTTTGGCGCCCTGATGGTTCCGGCACTGCTGACCACGCTGTTCATGCGCGAACCGCCCGTGCCCCTGCGCACCCAACTTCAAGCCGGTCGCTACAGCTTCATGCATCAACTGATGTCGGTATTCGTGCTGATCGTGCTGCTGGTGTCCGTGCCCGCCATGTTCACCCAGCTCTACAACACTGATTTCGCCAGCGTGCTGTTCGAAGGCGTGAGCCCGCTCGACCTGCTGCTCGAAGACCGCGCCTTCCTGCGGGCCATCCTCTACACCACGCTTACGTTTATGTGCCTGTCGGCCATGGGACGCCGTGGCTTGGCGCCGGTGCTGACGCCAATCAACGACTTCATTCTGCGGTACCGCTGGCAGGCGTTCCTGTTGCTCGGGTTGATCGCCACCTACCGCATGTCCGACACGGTCATGGGTGTGATGGCCAACGTGTTCTACATCGACCAGGGCTTCACCAAGGATCAGATCGCCAGCGTCAGCAAAATCTTCGGCCTGATCATGACCCTGGTCGGCGCCGGCATGGGCGGCTTGCTGATCGTGCGTTTCGGTATCTTGCCGATCCTGCTGATCGGCGGCATCGCGTCGGCTGGCACCAACCTGCTGTTCCTGATGCTCGCCGACATGGGCGCCAACCTGAACATGCTGATCCTGACTATTTCCCTGGACAACTTCAGCTCGGGCCTGGCGACATCGGCGTTCGTCGCCTACCTGTCGAGCCTGACCAACCTCAAATTCTCGGCCACCCAATACGCCCTGCTCAGCTCCATCATGCTCCTGCTGCCGCGCCTGATCGGCGGCTATTCAGGGGTCATGGTGGAGAAATTCGGTTACCACAACTTCTTCCTGATCACGGCGCTGCTGGGTGTTCCGACCCTGCTGTTGATCGCCCTGCACTGGTTCCAGGAGAGCCGCCGTGCGGGCCCGACGCCGACACCCGAACCGGTGCCGACCCAGGTCGCAGAAGAATCGTAGGACATTTCGCAGAGGGCGCGACGATTCCCGCCCTCGTGCCACACCGCCGACCGCACGCCTGTACGCCAGCGGATCTCGCCCGTACAATGCTCCGTCATTTCTCGTCATCAGCAACCGACAACGGCCAACCATGCGCACCAGTCAATTTTTGCTCGCCACACAGAAAGAAACGCCTTCCGACGCGGTCGTCATCAGCCATCAGCTGATGCTGCGCGCCGGCATGATCCGCAAACTCGCCTCGGGCCTGTACACCTGGCTGCCGATGGGCTTGCGAGTGATGCGCAAGGTCGAAGCCGTCGTTCGTGAAGAAATGAACGCCGCGGGCTCTCTCGAAGTGTTGATGCCGAGTACTCAACCGGCTGAGCTGTGGCAGGAATCCGGTCGTTGGGAAGAATACGGCCCTGAATTGCTGCGCTTCAAGGATCGTCACGGTCGCGATTTCTGCGCCGGCCCGACCCACGAAGAAGTCATCACTGATCTGATGCGCAACGAGTTGAGCAGCTACAAACAGCTGCCGATCAACCTGTACCAGATCCAGACCAAATTCCGTGACGAAATCCGCCCACGCTTCGGTTTGATGCGCGGCCGCGAATTCATCATGAAGGACGCCTACTCGTTCCATGCTGATCAGCCTTCGCTGCAGATCACCTACGACCGCATGCACCAGGCGTACTGCAACGTGTTCACCCGTCTGGGCCTGAAGTTCCGTCCTGTAGAAGCCGACAACGGCTCCATCGGCGGCGCCGGTTCCCACGAGTTCCACGTACTGGCCGAGTCCGGCGAAGACGATATCGTCTTCAGCAACGGTTCCGACTACGCCGCGAACATCGAGAAAGCCGAAGCCGTGCCGCGCGAAACCTCCCGCGCCGCGCCGACTGAAGAGCTGCGCTTGGTCGACACACCGAACGCCAAGACCATTGCGCAACTGGTCGAAGGCTTCAACCTGCCGATCGAAAAGACCATCAAGACCTTGGTGGTTCACGCTGAAGAGCAAGGCAAGCTGATTGCCCTTATCATCCGTGGCGACCACGAGTTGAACGAAATCAAGGCCGGCAACCAGCCTGGCGTTGCCAGCCCGCTGGTCATGGCGTCCGAAAGCGAACTGCGCGACGCCATTGGCGCCGGCGCCGGTTCCCTCGGCCCGCTGAACCTGCCGCTGCCAATCATCATCGACCGTTCCGTCGAGCTGATGAGCGACTTCGGCATCGGTGCCAACATCGACGACAAGCACTACTTCGGCGTGAACTGGGAGCGTGACCTGCCGGTTCCGACCGTTGCCGACCTGCGTAACGTTGTCGCTGGTGACCCAAGCCCGGATGGCAAGGGCACCCTGGAAATCAAGCGCGGCATCGAAGTCGGGCACATCTTCCAGCTGGGCAACAAGTACAGCAAGGCGATGAAGTGCGAAGTGCTGGGCGAGAACGGCAAGCCAGTGACCCTGGAAATGGGTTGCTACGGCATCGGCGTGTCCCGCGTGGTAGCTGCGGCCATCGAGCAGAACAACGACGCGAACGGGATCATCTGGAGCGACACACTGGCGCCATTCCAGGTTGCCCTGGTGCCATTGCGCTACGAGACCGAACAGGTTCGTGAAGCTACTGACAAGCTGTACGCAGAACTGACTGCCGCCGGCTTCGAAGTGCTGCTGGACGATCGCGACAAGAAAACCAGCCCGGGCATCAAGTTCGCGGACATGGAGCTGATCGGCATTCCTCACCGGATCGTGGTCAGTGACCGCGGCCTCGCCGAAGGCAATCTGGAATACAAGAGCCGTACCGAACCTGAAGCGCAAGCGCTGCCGGTAGCCGACGTGCTGTCTTTCCTCCAGGCCCGTATCCGCCGCTGACACCAGATAGAGAAGTCATGTTCAAGCGAAACACCTTAGGCCTCGGTGGTGCAGCCCTGTGCGGCGCCCTGCTGGTCAGCGGCTGTGCCAATCACATGTCCCAACGCAGTGAGCACGAGGAGCGTGTCGAGCGTAAATTGCTCGATCACAGCCTGCAGATCGATGTCGGCGAGCCCAAGGTGCTTGAGTTGCCGCAACGTCGGGTGAAAATCCACGAGCAGAAGACCTTCGAAGTCACCGAATTCGAAGTCACGCGTCACTACGATCGCTACACGCCTTACCAACCCTGGCGGGAGGTCTACGAGATCCCGCTGGGCGCGGTGGCGGTGGTCGGCGGTGTCGGTGCGAACGTGGTCAACGTGTTCACCCTCGGCAACCTGCCGGACAGCGTCACCAAGGATTGGCTGAGCTACGGTTTTGCCGGGCTCAACCCGTTCATGAACGTGCAGTCCAACGGTCGGGCGCAGCAGAACCTGGCCGGGATCGACGAAATCCAGCTCGACAAGCGCACCGAATACTCGAGCCTGCCGTGGAGCGAGCGTCCGGTGGTGGTGAAAGCGGGCAAAGAAACGTTTGATCTGAACACCGACAAAAACGGTGTTCTGCGCCTGAACCTGCTGGACAGCCCGTTCGCCGAACATGACATCAATCATCTGAGCCGACTGTTGATCAGCGTCGAAGACGGTCAGGACGATGTGCACACCGACTCGTCCCTGGCGGTCAGCAGTGGCTTGCGCGGCAAGCTGCTCGAAGCGCACGGCTTGATTTATGACGACCTCGAAGACGACGAAGTGAGCCAGTGGGTACACCGGGTCAAGCGTTTGTCGGAATTGGGCCTGGAAGAAGAAGCCAGCGAACTTGAACAGAGCCTGATCGAACTGACCCGCAACGATCCAGAGTTGCAGACCGAATTCCTCAAGTCGCTGACCAAGGATGCCGGGCGACTGGTGGCGGATCCGGGACCGAATTAAAAGCATCGCGAGCAGGCTCGCTCCCACAGGGGATTTGAGGCGGTCACACATTCTGTGTCCACAGCAGATCCAATGTGGGAGCGAGCCTGCTCGCGATGACGGCCTGACATTCACCGCCGCATCAAAACCCTGCCACTACCGCTCAAACAACTCCATCTGCTCAAACCCGCCCCGCAAATCCTCAAGTCGCACGCCAATCCCCAACAACCGCACCGGTTTCCCCCCTCGATTGAACGCCTGAGTCAGCAACAACTGATAACTCCCCAAATCCCGCCCTGCCCCGGCCTGTTCCAGCGTCGTCTGGGTAAAGTCATGGAATTTCACTTTGACGAACGGCTTGCCCGGCCGGTAGCTGCTGTCGATCCGCGCCATGCGACCGGCCAGGGTTTCCAGCAGCTCGGGTAATTTATCCAGGCAGCTCACCAGATCCGGCAGGTCCACGTCGTAGGTGTTTTCGACACTGATCGACTGCCGACGGCTGTCGTTATGCACCAAGCGCTCATCAATCCCACGGGCCAGGCTCCAGAGTCGCTCGCCAAAACTGCCGAATTCGCGCACCAACGCCAACTTGTCCCACTCGCGCAAATGCGAGCAATCGACAATGCCGAGCTTGCCCAGTTTGTCTGCAGTCACTTTGCCCACGCCGTGCAGCTTGCTCACGGGCAAACCGCTGACAAAGTCTTCGACCTGATCCGGCGTGATCACAAACAAACCGTTAGGCTTCTTCCAGTCACTGGCGATCTTGGCCAGAAACTTGTTCGGCGCGACGCCGGCCGAGACCGTGATGTGCAATTGATTGGAGACTCGGCGGCGAATGTCCTGGGCGATGCGCGTGGCGCTGCCACCGAAATGTGCACAGTCCGACACGTCGAGGTAAGCCTCGTCGAGGGAAAGCGGCTCGATCAGGTCGGTGTAATCGCTAAAGATCGTGTGAATTTCCTTCGACGCTTCTCTATAAGCATCCATGCGCGGCTTGACGATGGTCAGGTCCGGGCACAGCTTCAAGGCATGCCCGGAAGACATCGCCGAGCGCACGCCATAGGCCCGCGCCTCATAGTTACAGGTGGCAATCACTCCGCGCCGATCCGCCGAGCCACCCACCGCCAAGGGTTTACCCGCCAGGCGCGGGTCGTCACGCATCTCGATGGCAGCGTAGAAGCAGTCACAATCGACGTGGATGATTTTTCGCTGGGTCATATAAAAGCGGTGTTCATGGCGAAGAAATGGCGTATTGGCGTGTCGGATCGGCAGTATCTCACTGACACCTGTATATAGCACCAGTAGTCTGAATCTTCTTCCCCACTGGTAGGAAAAGTAACCGATGAATTTATTTTCTCAATCGAAAAGGTCCGCTCGATAGAGCTGCAAGCCTTGCCATACCTGACTCGCAGCCGTTCTTCCTACCAAAAATCCTAGCTAAGCGATTGAACCAGAAGAGGTTTTATCAGGATTGAAGGTTGACAGCCCGGCGATCCTCTGTAGAATGCCGACACACAGACGCGGGATGGAGCAGTCTGGTAGCTCGTCGGGCTCATAACCCGAAGGTCGTCGGTTCAAATCCGGCTCCCGCAACCAAACATCAAAAAAGGCTACTCGAAAGAGTGGCCTTTTTTGTGCGCGTCTGTTTTGTGTCGCTCTTTTCTACCAGAAGTGAGAAATCGTTCTGATTCCGAAACTTAAGTCTGCCCTGCGACCGTTCGCCGCTTATTCACACTTATTTGACCCGGCTCCAGATTAACGGTTGACACACCGGCGTATCTCTATAGAATGCCGCCACACAGACGCGGGATGGAGCAGTCTGGTAGCTCGTCGGGCTCATAACCCGAAGGTCGTCGGTTCAAATCCGGCTCCCGCAACCAAACATCAAAAAAGGCTACTCGAAAGAGTGGCCTTTTTTGTATCTGTTGAAAAAGTCCTTTCGCAACAATGACCTGTCACTGTGTAGTGAAGCGTTCGGGATCACCCAGGCTGTGAGTTCAGACTATGCTGAATCGCAGACAGAACCCTCTATGCCCAATGACATGCCATCGCCGCCAACCGGTGAGAGGCGTTAATATTTGTGATTATTTTTTTCTACAGGGATTGGTAACTTGGCTGGATACCTCCATCCTGTCGCGCACAATCCAAGAGGTGATTGATGCGCGCCAACTCGTCTGATCCACAAGACACCGTCACAGCGACCCAACCGATCAAGGCCGAGCGTCTGCGCTGGCTGGATCTGGTCAGCAAGTACCGTCAGCCCATCGGCCTGGCGGTCACGTTGCTGTTGTTCGCTATCGCGCTGATTGCCTGCCGTCACCTGCTGAGCGAACTCGATCTGTACGCTTTGCATGACTCCATTCTGGAAGTACCAAAACCGGCCTTGCTGGGCGCATTGGCTGCGACCGTGATCGGCTTCATCATTTTGCTGGGGTACGAATGGTCCGCCAGCCGCTACGCAGGCGTGACACTGGCGCCGCGCATCCTGGCGCTGGGCGGGTTCACGGCATTTGCCATCGGCAACGCCATCGGTCTTTCGATGCTTTCGGGGGGATCGGTTCGCTACCGTTTATATGCACGTCATGGCCTGGGCGCTTCAGAAGTCGCTCACATGACGCTGTTCGCCAGCCTCTCGCTCGGCTGCGCCCTGCCACCGCTGGCCGCCCTCGCAACCCTCAGCAACCTGCCTGCCGCCTCGGCGGCCCTGGGATTGTCCGAAGGTTTGCTCGGTGGTGTTGCCGCGGCTGTTTTGCTGCTCTTCAGCGTATTGGCCATCGGCATCTATCGTCGTCGCCTTCCGGAACAACCTTCCCCGGACAACCTGCTGGTCAAGGTCGGACGCCGCACCTTACGCCTCCCCGGCCGGCGTCTGACCTTCCTGCAACTGATCATCACCGCCCTGGACGTGGCCGCTGCCGCGACCGTGCTCTATCTGTTGCTGCCGGAAGCGCCACCCTTCGGTGCGTTCCTGCTGGTGTACCTGCTGGCCCTGGCCGCCGGCGTGCTCAGCCATGTGCCCGGCGGCGTCGGTGTGTTTGAAGCCATCCTGTTGGCCGCCTTTGCCGATACACTCGGCGCCGCCCCACTGGCCGCTGCGCTGCTGCTCTATCGCCTGATCTATGTCGTGCTGCCACTGCTGGTGGCCTGCGTGTTCCTGCTGATCAATGAAGGCCAGCGCCTGTTTCAGTCGCGCCAGTCCCTGCGCGCCGCGTCCGGTCTGGCGGCGCCGATTCTGGCGGTGCTGGTGTTCCTGTCCGGCGTAGTGCTGCTGTTCTCCGGCGTGACCCCGGAAATCGACACGCGCCTGGAACACATCGGTTTTCTGATTCCCCATCGCCTCGTCGACGCGTCGCACTTCGGTGCCAGCCTGGTCGGCGTGCTGTGCCTGCTGCTGGCGCAAGGTCTGCGTCGTCGGTTGTCCGCCGCGTGGATGCTGACCACCATTCTATTGCTGGTCGGCGCCCTGCTCTCTCTGCTCAAGGGCTTTGACTGGGAAGAAGCCTGCCTCATGACGCTGACGGCGAGCCTGCTCGGGGTTTTCCGGCGTTCGTTCTATCGCCCGAGCCGCCTTACCGAATTGCCGTTCTCGCCGCTGTATCTGGTGTCGAGTCTGTGCGTGCTCGGCGCGTCGATCTGGTTGCTGCTGTTCGCCTATCAGGACGTTCCGTACAGCCATCAACTCTGGTGGCAGTTCACCCTCGACGCCGATGCCCCGCGCGGCCTGCGCTCGCTGCTCGGCGCCGCCGTGCTACTCGTGGTGGTATCCCTGACCTGGCTGCTGCGCACCGCGCGCCCGGTAATTCATCTGCCGACGCCTGACGAGCTGGACCGTGCGGTAAAGATCCTGATGGCCTCCGCGCAACCGGACGGTGGCCTCGCGCTGACCGGTGACAAGGCGCTGCTGTTTCACCCGAACGACGAGGCGTTCCTGATGTACGCCCGCCGTGGCCGCAGCCTGGTGGCCTTGTACGACCCGATCGGCCCGACCCAGCAACGGGCGGAAATGATCTGGCAGTTCCGCGACCTCTGCGACATCCACCACGCCCGCCCGGTGTTCTATCAAGTGCGCGCCGAGAACTTGCCGTACTACATGGACATCGGCCTGACCGCGATCAAGCTCGGCGAAGAAGCCCGGGTTGATCTGGTGCGCTTTGATCTCGAAGCCAAGGGCAAAGAGATGAAAGACCTGCGCTACACCTGGAACCGCGGCACTCGCGATGGCCTGTCGCTGGAGATCTTTGAGCCGGGCCATGCGCCGATGGATAAACTCAAGGTGATTTCCGATGCCTGGCTGACGGGCAAGAACGTGCGCGAGAAAGGCTTCTCCCTCGGCCGTTTCAGCGACGACTACCTCAAGCATTTCCGCGTGGCGGTGATTCGTTTCGAAGGGCGCCCGGTGGCGTTCGCCAACCTGCTCGAGACCTACGGCCATGACCTGGCCAGCCTCGACCTGATGCGCGCGCACCCGGACGCCCCCAAGCTGACCATGGAGTTCATGATGGTCGGCCTGATTCAACATTATAAAAATCATGGATACGCGCGTTTCAGCCTGGGCATGGTGCCGCTGTCGGGGTTGCAACCCCGGCGTGGTGCACCGCTGACCCAGCGTCTGGGCTCGATGGTTTTCCGCCGTGGTGAGCAGCTTTACAACTTCCAAGGTTTGCGCCGCTTCAAAGACAAATTCCAGCCTGACTGGGAACCCCGTTATATGGCCGTGCCCGCCGGACTCGATCCGCTGGTTGCCCTGGCCGATACTGCTGCCCTGATTGCGGGCGGCTTGACTGGATTGGTGAAACGCTGATGATTCAACGCTCCTTGCGGTACGTACTGGGCACGATGGTCGTGCTGGCCCTGATTCTCGGTGGCGGTTACTGGTACCTGAAACGCCCGGCACCCGAGCCGACCCTGGAACAGCTGACCCCGGCCGAGGGCGCGGCGATGACCCGCGTCATCCCCGGCAACACACCTCGCGCCCAGGTGCTGGTGGCGGTCAACGAAGACCAGAAACTCAGCGATAAACAATTGATGACCCTGAGCCGCACCGGCTCGGCGCAGATTGTTCAGGTGATTCTGCCGAAAGACTGCCTGCTGCAAAGTCGCGCCCTGCAATCGGGCCTGCGCGAACTCAAAGGCCCGGCAACCCTGGTCAGCGGTATCGGCCCAGGCGCCGTGCTGGCGTGGCGCTGGTTGTCCGAGCAGAAGGACGACAAGGCCCAGGCCGTCTCCGTAGACCTGGCCCTGGAAAAACCCGGTTGCACCCACCTGCTGCCAAAAAGCGCCGCTCACGGTCACTGGCTGGTGGCCTGGAACGACAACCCGGACGACACCAGTGCCGGCTTCGTGCGCGATCAAGCCAACGCCGAAACCAGCATCAGCGACTACGACATCAACCTGCCGCAAGTGCTGAACAACGAACTGCGCAAGCTCCTCGTCGGTGGCGACAAGGCCGCTGGCGGTCTACAGATCCCGGTGGTGGAAGTCCCGGCCGGCGAGGCCAAGGACACCGTGACCCTGTTCCTGTCCGGTGACGGCGGCTGGCGCGACCTGGACCGCGACGTCGCGGGCGAGATGGCCAAGATCGGCTACCCGGTGGTCGGCATCGACACCCTGCGCTACTACTGGCAGCACAAGAGCCCGGAGCAAAGCGCCCTGGACCTCGCCGAATTGATGCAACACTACCGGCAGAAATGGGGCACCAAGCGCTTCATCCTGACCGGTTACTCGTTCGGCGCTGACGTCCTGCCGGCGATCTACAACCGCCTGGAACCCGCAGAACAACAGCGCGTCGACGCCATCATCCTGCTCGCCTTCGCCCGCACCGGCAGCTTCGAAATCGAAGTCGAAGGCTGGCTCGGCAACGCCGGCAAAGAAGCCGCCACCGGCCCGGAAATGGCCAAGCTGCCACCGGAGAAAGTGGTGTGCATCTACGGTGAAGAAGAAGTCGACGAAAGCGGCTGCACCGACAAGACCGCCGTGGGTGAGGCGATGAAACTGCCTGGCGGCCACCACTTTGATGAAAACTACCCGGCGCTGGCCAAGCGCTTGGTGGACATCATCGAGAAGCGCCAGGCCAAGGGCGAGACGGCTCAGGAGTGATCTGAGGCCCGCCCACGAAAAAGCCCCCGTAGCCGTTTGGTTGCGGGGGCTTTTTCATATTTACCGACTCAACCAAGCACCACAGATCCCTGTGGGAGCGGGCTTGCCCGCGATAGCGGTATGTCTGTCACATCAATGTTGGACCTGCCGCCGTCATCGCGGGCAAGCCCGCTCCCACAGGAACTGCGTATCGCTTGAGCAGATGCGTCTACCGCCCTCGATACTGGTGCTTAGTCTTTCCTGGCGTACCGTGTCCTCATATCGTCGTGACAAATTGCATTGGCCTGATCAAAACCGGTCAAGCGCTCCGCAGCTGCTGCTTCAACGCGAAGATCCTTAATCTCGTCGAGCATTTCCTGATAGGCATCGACATTGATAATGACCGCTACTGGCTGATTATTTTTGACAATGACCATGCACTCAATGGCATGGCCAGAGATCCCCTTGAGTCTCGTACTGAAGCCCCTGACCATTGCAGTCGTCGATACTGCTTGGACACCACGCACTGATGATGCCGTCATACTCACCTCTCTTCACATCGTGCAAATCTGAACACGCAGCTCAACGTATCGTTTACTTAACGTGTCGCAATATCAGATGACGCCCGCAGACCTTGTAGGCAAACTCCGAATCTCGTGTTTGGGCACTTTGCCGCCTTGTTGCGTTTTTCTTCGACGGGATACTCTCCGGACGTCGCTGACCATTCAGCGATCGGGCTTGGAAACCCGTCGGATCACAGCGCAACAGCACCTCCACATCGATTCCAGACGTTTTAACGACTGCGAACCTGGTGTTATGGCGGCTGTGCGTGGGACGCCTTCGGGCGTGCCGGTTCTATGGTCCCCGGTTTCCAACCTGCGTACAGCCGCCACCCATTCGCTTGGAAACGAACGTGGCAACTCCTCTAATGCTGGAGAATGACCATGACTAAAATTGATTCAACCGCGATCTCAGATTTAAAAACCATAGGCTTCACCCCGCTCATCTACTGCCAGGATGAGGCGTTATTCAACGTCCGCGCCGGCGTCCCTATCGTTGCTGCATTGTCACAAGCCTCCGATCTGCTGTTCCTCGCGAAATCATTCAGCGAAGACGCCGCCTACGCAAAAGACACCGACCGCCATGCCTGGGCCGCGCACTATCTGACGGCGATGGGTAAAGCCGTGATTGATGATGTGGTGAAGGTGCTGACGCCAAGACCCGCTCGGACAAAGACTGAATCAGAAGACCTGCCCGAAAGCCAGTAACACCGCAGATCCCCTGTGGGAGCGAGCCTGCTCGCGATGGCGGACTGACATCCACCATTGTTGTCGACTGACAGACCGCTATCGCGAGCAGGCTCGCTCCCACAGGGATTGTCAGTGAACTCGGATCAACGGGCACAAAAAAGCCCCCGCTGCCTTCATGGCAACGGGGGCTTTTCAATGGGGGCTTACATCTCGACCTGTGTACCCAACTCAATCACCCGGTTCAGCGGCAGATTAAAGAACCGCAAATTGCCATTGGCATTCTTCAACATGAACGCAAACAACGCCTCACGCCAACGGGCCATTCCTTCGAGTTTGGAGGCGATCACCGTCTCGCGGCTGAGGAAGTAGGTGGTGCGCATCGGGCTGAAGTCCAGATCATCGAGATGACACAGTTTCAGCGCTTGCGGCACGTCCGGTTCGTCGACGAAGCCGAAGTGCAGGATCACGCGGAAGAACCCTTCGCCGTAGGATTCAACCTCGAAACGCCGCGTCGGCGGCACTCGCGGGATGTCTTCGTAGACCACGGTCAGCAGCACTACTTGCTCATGCAGCACCTGGTTATGCAGCAGGTTGTGCAACAGCGCGTGGGGCACGGCGTCCGGGCGCGCGGAGAGGAACACGGCGGTGCCCTGGACGCGATGCGGCGGCTGCACGGCGATACTGCTGATGAAAATCGGCAGCGGCAGCCCGCCTTCGTCCATGCGTTCCACCAGCAGTTGCTTGCCGCGCTTCCAGGTGGTCATCAGCACAAACAGCACAATCCCCGCCAGCACCGGAAACGCACCGCCCTGGATGATCTTCGGCACGTTGGCGGCGAAAAACAACGCGTCCACCAGTAAGAAGCCGATCAGCAGCGGCACGGTCAATAGCGGCGGCCATTTCCACAACAGCAGCGCCACTGCCGATACCAGGATGCTGGTGATCAACATGGTTCCGGTCACGGCTACGCCATAAGCCGACGCCAGGGCACCCGACGATTCAAAACCCAGCACCAGCAGAATCACGCCGACCATAAGCGCCCAGTTCACCGCACCAATGTAGATCTGCCCCTGTTCGGCACTGGAGGTGTGTTGAATGTGCATGCGCGGGATATAACCCAGCTGAATGGCCTGGCGGGTCAGCGAAAATGCTCCAGAGATGACCGCTTGGGAAGCGATCACCGTGGCCAGGGTCGACAGCACCACCAGTGGCACCAGGGCCCAGCTCGGGGCCAGCAGGTAAAACGGGTTGCGCGCCGCCTCTGGATTTTCCAGCAGCAAAGCCCCCTGACCGAAGTAATTGAGCACCAGACCGGGCAGCACCAGGGCGAACCAGGCACGGGCAATCGGCTTGCGGCCGAAATGGCCCATATCGGCGTACAACGCTTCGGCGCCAGTCAAGGCCAACACCACTGCGCCGAGAATCGCCACGCCCATGCCGGGGTGAACGATGAAAAAGCGCACACCCCAAGCCGGGTTCAGGGCATTGAGCACTTCCGGGTGCTGGGCAATGCCGTGAATGCCCAAGCCCCCAAGGACCACGAACCACAGCACCATCACCGGCCCGAACAGTTTGCCGATCCGGTCGGTGCCATGTTTCTGGATCAGGAACAGGGCCACCAAAATCACCAGTGCCATGGGCACAACCCAGCGCTCAAGGCCATCGAAGGCGACTTCCAGCCCTTCCACTGCCGATAGAACCGAAATTGCCGGGGTAATCATGCTATCGCCATAAAACAGCGAGGCACCGATCAGCCCGAGAATCACCAATACAGAGCGCAATTTTGGATAGGGCGCCGCAGCCCGACGAGCCAGCGCGGTCAGCGACATGATGCCGCCTTCGCCTTGGTTGTCGGCACGCAGGATGAACAATACGTACTTGATCGAGACCACCCAGATCAGCGACCAGAAAATCAACGCCAGAATACCGAAGACACCGTCATGATTGACTTGCACGCCGTATTGTCCAGAGAACACCTCTTTAATGGTGTACAACGGGCTGGTGCCGATATCGCCGTAAACCACCCCTGCTGCCGCCACCAGCATGCTGATCGGCTTCGCCGTCGAATGCCCGGCACCCGCCGCCTGACTACTTGCCTGCCCCATCCAACACTCCTACTACTCAGACCCGGACTTCTTATAAGAAGCACTATGCTTTGCCACGCAGCATGCGCTGTTTTACATGACGTTACAGACGTTTTGTTGACTGTAAAAAATCGGTAAAGCGTAACGGCGCGAAGCATAGCGCAGCACTCGTCGCATTTCCCTGCATAAAGCTGGTCAAGTGCGTCTTCCATCGCTAGAATTGCGCACTTTTTGACCAGAGGCGCAACATAGCGCCCGTCAGTCGCCTTGCCGTCTTCGGCTGGAGGCGTCTCAAATACCGAGGTTAGACATGTCCACCACTTCTGTGCCGGCCAATCCAAAGGTTGGCTTCGTATCCCTGGGCTGCCCCAAAGCACTGGTCGACTCCGAGCGCATCCTTACCCAGCTGCGCATGGAAGGCTATGACGTTGTGTCCACTTACGAGGACGCCGATGTCGTGGTGGTCAACACCTGCGGTTTCATCGACTCGGCCAAGGCTGAATCGTTGGAAGTGATCGGCGAAGCCATCAAGGAAAACGGCAAGGTCATCGTGACCGGCTGCATGGGCGTCGAAGAAGGCAATATCCGCAAGGTGCACCCGAGCGTGCTGGCCGTGACCGGGCCGCAGCAGTACGAGCAAGTGGTCAACGCCGTGCACGACGCCGTGCCGCCGCGTCAGGATCACAACCCGCTGATCGACCTGGTGCCGCCGCAAGGCATCAAGCTGACCCCGCGCCACTACGCGTACCTGAAGATTTCCGAAGGCTGCAACCACAGCTGCAGTTTCTGCATCATCCCGTCGATGCGCGGCAAACTGGTCAGCCGCCCGGTCGGTGACGTGCTCGACGAAGCCCAGCGCCTGGTCAAGGCCGGCGTCAAAGAGCTGTTGGTGATCTCGCAAGACACCAGCGCCTACGGCGTCGACGTGAAATACCGCACCGGTTTCTGGAACGGCGCGCCGGTGAAAACCCGCATGACCGAACTCTGCGAAGCCCTGAGCACCCTCGGTGTCTGGGTCCGCTTGCACTACGTTTATCCGTACCCGCACGTCGACGAGCTGATCCCACTGATGGCCGCCGGGAAAATCCTGCCGTACCTGGACATCCCGTTCCAGCACGCCAGCCCGAAAGTCCTGAAAGCCATGAAACGCCCGGCCTTCGAAGACAAGACCCTGGCGCGCATCAAGAACTGGCGCGAGATCTGCCCGGACCTGATCATCCGTTCGACCTTCATCGTCGGCTTCCCCGGCGAAACCGAAGAAGACTTCCAGTACCTGCTGAACTGGCTGACCGAAGCGCAGCTCGACCGCGTCGGCTGCTTCCAGTACTCGCCGGTCGAAGGCGCACCGGCCAACCTGCTGGACGCGGCCATCGTGCCGGACGACGTCAAGCAAGACCGTTGGGACCGCTTCATGGCGCACCAGCAGGCCATCAGCTCGGCGCGTCTGCAAATGCGCGTCGGCCGTGAAATCGAAGTGCTGGTCGATGAAGTCGACGAGCAAGGCGCCGTTGGCCGCTGCTTCTTCGATGCCCCGGAAATCGACGGTAACGTGTTCATCGACAACGGCAGCAACTTGAAGCCGGGCGACAAGGTCTGGTGCAAAGTGACCGACGCCGACGAATACGACCTGTGGGCTGAACAGATCTAAACGCAAAAAATACGAAAAGCCCTGCTCTCTTGACGAGATGCGGGGCTTTTTTAGGTCTATCGTTTTGTGGGAGAAAGGATTCGCACATTCCACGGTAAAAGGGGCATTCGGCCATGCGCCAACATTCGGTCATCCACACGCCGAAACAGAGCGACTATCAGGAACTCACGCAAGTCTGGGAAGCCTCGGTGCGCGCCACCCACGACTTTCTGCCGGACAGCTACATTGAATTGCTGAAGAACCTGGTGCTGACCCGCTACCTCGACGCGGTAATGCTGATCTGCACCAAGGACTCGCGCCAGCGCATCACCGGATTTGCCGGGGTGGCGGCGGGCAAGATCGAGATGCTCTTCATCGACCCGGCCCACCGTGGTCAGGGGTTGGGCAAGCAGTTGCTGCGTTACGCCATGGAACACATGAACGCCAACGAGCTGGACGTCAACGAGCAGAATCCGCAGGCCTTGGGGTTTTACTTCAAGCAAGGGTTCGAGGTGATCGGCCGTTCGGAGGTCGATGGCATGGGGCAGCCGTATCCATTGCTGCACATGCGTTTGCGCCAGGCGCAACAAAAGACACGCAATGGCTGACACAACATAGAACTCTGTGGGAGCTGGCCTGCCAGCGATGCAGACGCTACGGTTCGTCAGATACACCGAGGTGATGCAATCGCTGGCAGGCCAGCTCCCACAGGAAATGCAACCGCATTGAAATGGAGCCGGGATTAACCGGCGCCACGCAGGTACAATGCCCACCCCTTTTTTGTTACGGCCCTGTCATGACTGACCCGATTCGTCTCTCCAAACGCCTCATCGAACTCGTCGGCTGTTCCCGTCGGGAGGCTGAGCTGTTCATCGAGGGCGGCTGGGTCACCGTGGACGGCGAAGTCATCGACGAGCCGCAATTCAAGGTCGGCACCCAGAAAGTCGAGCTCGACCCAGAGGCCAAGGCCACTGCGCCCGAGCCGGTGACCATCCTGCTGAACGTGCCCGTGGGCATGGACGCGGACACCGCAATGGCAACCCTCAACGCCGAGACCCTGAGCGAAGAACACCGCTTCAGCAAACGTCCGCTCAAGGGCCACTTCCTGCGCCTGACCGCCAGCACCGACTTGCAGGCCAATGCCAGTGGTCTGCTGGTGTTCACCCAGGATTGGAAGATCCTGCGCAAGCTCACCGCCGATTCCGCCAAGATCGAACAAGAATATGTCGTCGAGGTAGAAGGCGACATGGTGGCTCACGGCCTCAACCGCCTGAACCACGGCCTCACCTACAAAGGAAAGGAACTGCCGCCGGTCAAGGCCAGCTGGCAGAACGAAAACCGCCTGCGTTTTGCAATGAAGAACCCGCAACCGGGCGTGATCGCCCTGTTTTGCCAGGCCGTTGGCCTGAAGGTCGTCGCCATCCGCCGCATCCGCATCGGCGGCGTGTCCATCGGCAAAGTGCCGTTGGGGCAATGGCGTTACCTGTCCGGCAAAGAGAAGTTCTAAGACTTCTCACGCCGCCATACATTTTGGCGCCGCTGTTTATGCGGCACCCACTGCTGAATATCAGGATTGCACACCATGATTCATAACGACGTACTGCGCAGCGTGCGCTACATGCTCGACATCAGTGACAAGAAAGTCATCGAGATCATCAAAATCGGTGGCATGGACGTGTCTCTGGAAGACCTGCTGACCTACCTCGACAAGAAAGAGGAAGACGAGGAAGGCTTCGTGCGCTGCCCGGACGAAGTCATGGCGCACTTCCTCGACGGCCTGGTGATCTTCAAGCGCGGCAAGGACGAAAGCCGTCCGCCGCAGCCGATCGAGGTGCCGGTGACCAACAACATCATCCTGAAGAAGCTGCGCGTGGCCTTCGAACTGAAAGAAGACGACATGCACGCGATCCTCAAGGCGTCCGAATTCCCGGTGTCCAAGCCTGAGCTGAGTGCGCTGTTCCGCAAGTTTGGCCACACCAACTACCGTCCGTGCGGCGACCAGTTGCTGCGCAACTTCCTCAAGGGCCTGACCCTGCGCGTTCGTCCGCAGTAAGCCCGCGCCGTCCTTGAGCTGCACGCCTGCGGCTCAAGGCCAGGCTGTATAGACCTTCATTCCTCGCAAAAATAGTGGCTCCGCTTCCGGCGGCTGACGACTAGGGTGTATTGACCCAAAGCTCTCAGGATTCGCCATGCACCCGTACTTTTCCCTGCAAGGCCGCACCGCTCTGGTGACCGGCGGCACCCGTGGTATCGGCAAAATGATCGCCAAGGCCTATGTCGAGGCCGGCGCCACCGTGTACGTCTGCGCCCGGGATGCCGAGGCCTGTCAGCAAACGGCTGATGAATTGAGCGCCTTCGGGACTTGCCACGGTGTGGCGGCCAACCTGGCCAATGAAGAAGGCGTGTTGCAACTCGCCACGCGGCTGGGTGAACAGATTCCTCATCTGGACATTCTGGTGAACAACGCCGGCACCACGTGGGGCGCACCGCTGGAAAGCTACCCAGTCAAGGGCTGGGAAAAGGTCATGCAGCTCAACGTGACCTCGGTGTTCAACTGCATCCAGCAGTTTTTGCCTTTGCTGCGCAAGGCCGGTTCAGAAGCGAATCCGGCGCGGATCATCAACATCGGTTCGGTGGCGGGGATTTCTTCCTTTGGCGAACAGGCCTATGCCTACGGCCCGAGCAAGGCAGCCCTGCATCAACTGTCGCGGATTCTGGCGCGGGAGCTGGTGAGCCAGCACATCAACGTCAACGTGATTGCACCGGGGCGTTTCCCGAGCAAGATGACCCAGCATATTGGCAATGATGAGCAGGCGCTGGCGGAGGATACGGCGTTGATTCCGATGAAACGCTGGGGCCGCGAGGAAGAGATGGCGGCGTTGGCGATCAGTCTGGCGAGTACGGCTGGGGCATACATGACCGGGAATATCATTCCGCTGGATGGCGGGTTCAGTCTCTGATACCCGCTTTTGTGGCGAGGGAGCTTGCTCCCGCTCGGTTGCGAAGCAACCGCCTACAGCACCGAGTTTCCCCTGGAGAAACTCGGTGAAGGTGTTTGGGGGCGCTTCGCACCCCAGCGGGAGCAAGCTCCCTCGCCACAGAGTGCGCATGGGCTATCATGTTCGCCCTCATTGCCGCCTCGACCCCAAACCATGACCTACAGCGTTTCCCCCATCGGCTTCGTGCGTTCCTGCTTCAAGGAGAAGTTCGCCATCCCGCGCCAGCCGCAACTGGCCCCGGCCGCTCGCGGTGTGCTGGAACTGGTGGCGCCGTTCGATCAGGGCGATGCGGTGCAAGGTCTGGAGCAGGTCAGCCATGTCTGGCTGCTGTTCCTGTTTCATCAGGCCCTGGAAGAAAAGCCACGCCTGAAGGTCCGCCCTCCTCGCCTGGGCGGCAACAAATCCATGGGCGTATTCGCCACCCGCGCCACGCATCGACCCAATGGCATCGGCCAATCTGTGGTGAAGCTAGACAAGGTTGAAGCCCATCGGCTGTGGATCTCGGGGATCGACCTGCTCGACGGGACGCCGATTCTCGATATCAAACCCTACGTGCCTTACGCGGACATCATCGACACGGCCTCCAACAGCATCGCCAATGCCGCGCCGCAGTTGATTCCCGTGCATTGGACGGATGCGGCGCTGCAACAGGCTCATGACCATGCTCAGCGCCTTGAAGAGCCGTTGGTGGCATTGATCGAGCAATGCCTGGCACAAGACCCACGCCCGGCGTACCAGATTCCCACGCCTGAACGGGAATATGGCGCGCAGTTCTGGGATCTGGATGTGCGCTGGCATTACCCCGAGACGGGTGTGATCCGAGTCCTGGAAGTCATTCCCGCAAAAGCCTGAACCTCAAAAACGAAAAAGCCCGCGCTACCTTCTCAGGCAACGCGGGCTTTTTGTGGCCAACACAAAACCAATGTGGGAGCGGGCTTGCTCGCGAATGCGGACTGTCAGTCAGCCTCATTGCTGAATGCTAAACCGCTTTCGCGAGCAAGCTCGCTCCCACAGGTAGTGCAGCTTACTTCTCGACGAACGCTCGCTCGATCAGGTAGTCACCCGGCTCGCGCATCCGCGGCGAAACTTTCAGGCCGAAGCTGTTCAACACTTCGCTGGTTTCGTCGAGCATGCTCGGGCTGCCGCACAGCATGGCACGGTCGTCCTGCGGGTTGATCGGTGGCAGGCCGATGTCGCTGAACAGCTTGCCGCTGCGCATCAGGTCGGTCAGGCGGCCTTCGTTCTCGAACGGCTCACGGGTCACGGTCGGGTAGTAGATCAACTTGTCACGCAGCGCCTCGCCGAAGAACTCGTTCTGCGGCAGGTGCTCGGTGATGAATTCGCGGTAAGCGACTTCGTTGACGTAACGTACGCCGTGGCACAGGATCACTTTTTCGAAACGCTCGTAGGTTTCCGGATCCTGGATGACGCTCATGAACGGCGCCAGACCGGTACCGGTGCTGAGCAGGTACAAATGTTTGCCAGGCTTCAAGTCATCCAGCACCAGCGTGCCGGTAGGCTTTTTGCTGATGATGATCTCGTCGCCTTCCTTCAGGTGCTGCAGCTGGGAAGTCAACGGGCCATCGGGCACCTTGATGCTGAAGAACTCGAGATGCTCTTCCCAGTTCGGGCTGGCAATCGAGTACGCGCGCATGAGCGGCCGGCCGTTGGGCTGTTGCAGGCCGATCATCACGAACTGACCGTTCTCGAAGCGCAGGCCCGGATCGCGGGTGCACTTGAAGCTGAACAGAGTGTCGTTCCAGTGATGAACACTGAGGACACGCTCGTGGTTCATGTTGCTCATGTACGTGGGACTCCTGGAGATTTTGCCTGCGCCGCTGATGTGCGCAATTGCATCGCATTCTAATGGCAGCGACAATATCTGTTAAATGGATTATTAAGATAAGGGTTATCGGTTATATAGATATGCGATTTACTCTCCGTCAACTTCAAGTATTCGTCGCCGTTGCCCAGCAGGAAAGCGTATCCCGCGCTGCCTTGACGCTCAACCTTTCGCAATCGGCTGCGAGCACCTCGATCACCGAGCTAGAGCGTCAGTGCAGCTGCCAGCTGTTCGACCGCGCCGGCAAACGGCTGAGCCTCAACGCCCTTGGCAAACAGCTGTTGCCGCAAGCGGTGGCCCTGCTCGACCAAGCCAAGGAAATCGAAGACCTGCTCAACGGCAAGTCCGGTTTCGGCTCTCTGGCGGTCGGCGCGACCCTGACCATCGGCAATTACCTGGCCACTTTGCTGATCGGCAGCTTCATGCAGCGCCACCCGGAAAGCCAGGTGAAGCTGCACGTGCAGAACACTGCCAACATCGTGCAGCAAGTCGCGCACTATGAAATTGATCTGGGTCTAATCGAGGGCGATTGCAGCCATCCGGACATCGAAGTGCAGAGTTGGGTCGAGGATGAGCTGGTGGTGTTCTGCGCGCCGCAGCATCCGCTGGCCAAGCGAGGCACGGCGACCATGGATGAGCTGAGTCACGAGGCCTGGATCCTGCGGGAACAAGGCTCCGGCACGCGGCTGACCTTCGACCAGGCCATGCGTCACCATCGCAGCGCGCTGAATATCCGTCTGGAGCTGGAACACACCGAAGCGATCAAGCGCGCGGTGGAATCAGGTTTGGGGATTGGCTGTATTTCACGCTTGGCGCTGCGCGATGCGTTCCGCCGCGGCAGCCTGGTGCCGGTGGAGACGCCGGATCTGGACCTGGCGCGGCAGTTCTATTTCATCTGGCACAAACAGAAATATCAGACGTCGGCGATGCGCGAATTTCTCGACCTGTGCCGCGCCTTCACCGCCGGGGTTCAGCGCAGCGACGAGATCGTGTTGCCCAGCATCGCTTAAAGCAGAATCACCGCCCACACCAGCGCGATCATGCTCAACGCCACGAACTGAGCGGCGCTGCCCATGTCCTTGGCGTTCTTGGACAGCGGGTGCAACTCAAGGGAAATGCGGTCGATGGCCGCTTCCACGGCCGAATTCAGCAACTCGACGATCAAGGCCAACAGGCAGACCGCGATCAGCAACGCCTGTTCGACACGGCTGACGTTCAAAAAGAACGACAGCGGGATCAGGATGACGTTGAGCAACACCAGTTGCCGAAAAGCCGCCTCCCCGGTGAAGGCTGCGCGCAAGCCGTCCAGCGAATAGCCGGATGCGTTGAGGATGCGTTTGAGGCCGGTTTGGCCTTTGAAAGGAGACATAGAGTAGGCAACTGACCAAAAAGGAGTGGGAAAGCTAGATCAACCCAAGTCAAAAAAGCGTGAACAGGCCAACTCTTAGTGGCTCGAAATTGACTCAAGTTGTTGCAGAAGCAACGCAGCCTGGGTGCGAGTCCGCACATTCAGCTTACGGAATATAGCCGTGACATGCGCCTTGATGGTCGCTTCGGAAACGCTCAGCTCGTAAGCGATCTGCTTGTTCAGCAAACCCTCACAGACCATGGTCAACACCCGGAACTGCTGCGGCGTCAGGCTGGCAAGGCCTTCGCTGGCGGCCTTGGCTTCAGCGGAAACGCTCACGGCTTCAAATGCCTGAGGCGGCCAGAACACGTCGCCATCGAGCACCGCACGCACGGCTTTCTGAATGACACTCAGGTCACTGGACTTGGGAATGAAGCCGCTGGCGCCGAATTCACGGGACTTCACCATGATCGAGGCTTCTTCCTGGGCCGATACCATCACCACCGGAATTTGCGGGTACTGACCGCGGAGCAGCACCAGCCCGGAAAAACCGTAGGCCCCCGGCATGTTGAGGTCTAGCAGCACCAGATCCCAGTCAGACTTTTCGTCCAGTCGGGTTTCCAGCTCGGCAATGCTCGCCACTTCCACCAGACGGACATCCGGACCCAGGCCCAGGGTCAACGCTTGATGCAGGGCGCTACGAAAAAGAGGGTGGTCATCGGCAATCAGGATTTCGTATGTGGCCATTTTTCAAATGATCCTGTTTTTCTAACAACTCAAGGCACAGCCACGGAGCTGCACCAACAGGGCACGTTCAACGCCAATTACGTGGTTATCACGCAAAGAATACGGCGTATCAAACTTTGGCCGCGCCCTAATCGGCGCCAAGCATGCCCAGCGAAACCGGGGTGGTCAAGGTGCATGGCCGGTACAGTTCTTTGCAGTATGGGCGACAATCAGCAGATGACCGGAGCCGCGTTCTGCACGAAAGGCATCAGTTCGGTGTGGGCCGGCGTTGCAACGTTCATGTCCAACTGATGTTTCGCGTCCAGGTAATGCTGGCTGAATACGTCGAAATAAGCGTCCAGCGCCGAGGCCGCTGCGGTATCGCCTGCTAGATCCAGACACAACGCCGCCACTTCGGCGGTGCACAAATGTTCGCTGCGGGTCGACCGGCGCAGTCGATAGCGTGAAAGCTTTTCGGGCAGCAGGCTCAAAATCGGCAAACGATCAAAATACGGGCTCTTGCGGAAAATCTTCCGGGCCTCGGTCCAGGTCGCGTCGAGCAGAATGAACAACGGCCGCTTGGTTCTATCGGCTTCGACGGTGTTCGTCACTCGCTCAGGCTCGACGTATTCACCCGGAAAGACCAGATACGGCTGCCATTGAGGGTCGGCCAACAGCGCCAGCAACTGCGGATCCGTTTCCGTGCGGGACCAGATAAAGGCATGGTTGTCGCGCACCACGTCGGCGATCAACCAACCGGTGTTGCTCGGCTTGAACACTTCTTTATTGGTCATGATCAGGCACACGCCCGAGCGGGCCTCGACCTGCGGGCGCCAGGCGCACAGACAGTGACTCTCGATCACGCGGCAAGCACGGCACCGCGGCGCCCTCCAGCCACGGGCCTGAATCGGCTTGATGCCCTCCTCCTCTCGCTGGTCGCGCAAGCGGGCGACGGCGTTTGCAGCAAAAACCGGGGTTACTGGGTTCATCGCAGGCAGCACCGGAGGGGAAAGAAAATCGACACGTAAATCACTCGGCAAGTCAGAAAGTGGCGGCAGTTTATCAGAGCAACCGGCGCAAGCCTGTACCGTCCAGGCCTCGTCCCCTATAATTCGCCGCCACTGAACGCACAGTCATGTGACGGGTCGAACCACCAGTCACTGAACCAGGAGAGTTTCATGCTGCGCCTTATCGTTCCCACCGCTGCCATTTTGCTGGCGTCGTCTTTCAGCGCTCAGGCTGCGTCCTTGAGTGAGCAGAATCTCAACCGAGAACTGCGAAACGTCGCCGCACAAAGCAGTGCAGGCACTCCACGGGCGATCAACGAAGACATTCTTGATCAGGGCTACACCGTCGAAGGCAACACGCTGATCAATCATCTGAGCGTACAAAGCAGCCACGCCAACAAAATGCGTGCCGACCCAAAAGCCGTGTATTTCCAGCTGGGTGCCTCGGTATGCAACAACCCATCGTTCCGCAAACTGATGGCCAAGGGCGCGGTCATGCGCTACGACTTCACAGAAGTGAAGTCCAATCGCTCGGTCGGTTCCGCCAGCTATCAGGAATCGGATTGCCCGAAAGCAGCACCGGTCAAGAAGAAGTAATCATCGGGAATTGGCGCGCCGCTGTTCATCCTCGGCGCGCAGTTCTGCCACCAACGCCTGCAAATAACGCGAACGCCGCTCGCCGCCCTCCAGACGCCGGCAGCACTCCTCTTCGAGACTCAAATGATTGGTCTCGGCGGATGACTTCAGTAATCGATACAGCTGCGTATCGATTTCCAGAATGATTCTGGCCATGGTTTACAGCCTCCCTGCACCTCGCCCTGTTTGAGCGAAAAATCCTTGAACCGCTTGGACTGTGCGTCCTGCCTTTGACGCAAAGTTGTCGTGTCACGTCTGTAACTTAGTAAATCAGAGCGCCGGGTACGCGGCACGCGTTCAGACGAACGGCCAATTCACCTTGCAAATCGTCAATAAGCGGTTGCCAGGAAAGACTTTGCGGCGCAATGATCAAGTCAGCGAGAATCTCTGCAAGGGTCTAGATTCAGAGTGTTCACGATCACTTTTCTGGGCAGGAAAGGGGCTGCCCGTCGCGTGTCTTGTTGTGCGAACGTTTCTTTCATCCAAGGGAAAAACAGAGCCTGTATGGACGACTCGAACCGAGTCGGGTGGAGCGCCCAGGCATGGGCTTGGGCTGATAGCGACACATGAGGTGTCGCGGCGCTGGCGACTGTTTTGTCGGTGCCAAGGGTTCTGTGCAGAAGGAGAAGTTGAATGCCTTACCAACCGAATGACCTCCTGAGCCGTCATTTCGAAGAAAGCGGCCACGACCTCATCAGCAAGGTCGAAGAGCAACTCAACCTGGTTTCACCCAACAGCCCGAACATCCCGATTTACCGCGACATGATCCTGACCGTGCTGCGCATGGCCCAGGAAGATCACAACCGCTGGAATGCCAAGATCACCCTTCAAGCCCTGCGCGAACTGGAACATGCATTCCGCGTGCTCGAGCAGTTCAGGGGACGACGCAAGGTCACGGTTTTCGGCTCGGCGCGCACGCCGATCGAACACCCGCTGTATGGCCTGGCCCGGGAACTCGGCGCCGCACTGGCGCGCTCGGACCTGATGGTCATCACCGGAGCCGGTGGCGGCATCATGGCGGCGGCCCATGAAGGTGCCGGCCTGGAACACAGTCTGGGGTTCAATATCACCCTGCCCTTCGAGCAGCATGCCAATCCCACCGTCCAGGGCACAGGCAACCTGCTGCCCTTCCATTTCTTCTTTACCCGCAAGTTGTTCTTCGTCAAAGAAGCCGATGCGCTGGTCCTGTGCCCGGGCGGTTTCGGCACCCTGGATGAAGCGCTCGAAGTGTTGACGTTGATTCAGACCGGCAAAAGCCCATTGGTGCCGGTGGTGCTGCTGGACGCGCCGGGCGGCAAGTTCTGGCAAGGCGCGCTGGACTTCATTCACCATCAATTGGAGGAAAATCGCTACATCCTGTCGACCGACATGAAGCTTGTGAGCCTGGTCTACAGCGCCGAAGAAGCGGTGGAGCAGATCAATCAGTTCTACGGCAACTTCCACTCCAGTCGCTGGCTCAAGCACCAGTTCGTGATCCGCATGAACCACAAGCTCAGCGATCAGGCGCTCGAAGTCATGCAGGAAACGTTCGCCGACCTGTGCCTGAGCGATCACTTTCATCAGCATGCCTATAGCGGCGAGGAGCACGATGACGCGCAGTTCAGTCATCTGGCACGACTGGCCTTCAACTTCAACGCCAGGGATCATGGGCGCCTGCGGGAGCTGGTGGACTACATCAACCTGCCGGAAAACTGGGCCCATTCCAAACCCCAGGCGCAACAGCGCACGCGAGAACCGTCCAAGGTGACGTGAGGCAAAATCGAGGCAAAAAAAAAACGGCCCGCTATCGAAATAGCGGGCCGTTTTTATTAATCATCCATTCCTCGACCGCTGAACAAGCGGCCGATCATTTCCATGGAGTATCCCCGATAACTCAGGAAACGCCCTTGCTTGGCGCGTTCCCGGACGTCTATCGGCAGATGCCCGGCAAATTTGCGTCGCCAGGTCTCTTCCAGTTGTTCCTGCCAGTTGATACCGCTCTCGCGCAAGGCGAGCTCGATGTCGTTACGTTGCAGGCCGCGCTGGCTCAGTTCTTCGCGAATACGCAAAGGGCCGTATCCGGAGCGAGCACGGTAGGAAACAAAGCTTTCGAGGTAACGGGCTTCGGACAGCAGGCCCTCTTCCGCCAGCCGGTCGAGTGCAGTGTCGATCATTTCAGGGAGAGCGCCGCGCTGACGCAGTTTACGCGTCAGCTCGACTCGACCATGCTCGCGTCGCGCGAGCAGGTCCATGGCGGTTCGCCGCACCGCGACGAGTGTATCGAGTACGGCGGTCATCGGATCAATCAGATATCAGCGTCAGCCAGGTCATCAGCCGTCTCTTTGACTGGCGATGCTTTGACGTCCGGCGCCGGGGTCAGCAGCTTGTCACGCAGTTGCTTCTCGAGCTTGGCGGCGATTTCCGGATTGTCTGCCAGGAACTTGGCCGAGTTGGCCTTGCCCTGACCGATCTTGGTGCCTTCATAGGCATACCAGGCACCGGACTTCTCAACAAAACCGTGCAGCACGCCCAAGTCGATCATCTCGCCGTTGAGGTAGATGCCCTTGCCGTAAAGAATCTGGAACTCGGCCTGACGGAACGGCGAAGCCACCTTGTTCTTGACGACTTTGACGCGGGTTTCGCTACCGACGACTTCATCACCTTCTTTCACCGCGCCAGTACGACGGATGTCCAGACGAACCGAAGCGTAGAACTTCAGCGCGTTACCACCGGTGGTGGTTTCCGGGCTGCCGAACATCACGCCGATTTTCATGCGGATCTGGTTGATGAAGATCACCAGGCAGTTGGCGTTCTTGATGTTACCGGTGATTTTACGCAGCGCTTGGGACATCAGACGGGCTTGCAGGCCCACGTGCATGTCACCCATCTCGCCTTCGATTTCAGCCTTCGGAACCAGCGCGGCCACGGAGTCGACGATGATCACGTCAACGGCGTTGGAACGCACCAGCATGTCGGTGATTTCCAGGGCCTGCTCGCCGGTGTCCGGCTGGGAAACCAGCAGGTCGTCGACGTTGACGCCCAGTTTGCCGGCGTATTCAGGGTCGAGGGCGTGTTCAGCGTCGACGAATGCGCAGGTCGCGCCGGCTTTTTGAGCCTGGGCGATCACCGACAAAGTCAGCGTGGTTTTACCGGAGGATTCAGGACCGTAGATTTCAACGATACGGCCTTTCGGCAGGCCGCCAATGCCGAGCGCGATGTCCAGACCCAGAGAGCCAGTGGAGATAGCCGGGATCGCCTGACGGTCCTGATCGCCCATACGCATTACGGCACCCTTGCCGAATTGACGTTCGATCTGACCCAGGGCCGCAGCCAAGGCTTTCTTCTTGTTGTCGTCCATTAAAGTCCTCACGTAATCAATAAGGCCTGACGGCCAACACCTGTATAAGTAGCCAGTATTATTCCACAGCGTTTCAGGATCGCCTACCCCTGATTTGAGATTTCTCCAGCGGCATGGCGCAGCAGCCCCTCTAGCGCGGCCTTAACCGTTTGTCGGCGGACCTCATCGCGGTTACCGGCGAAGTGCTGCACCTCGCTGAACACCTGCTCACCGACGCCCCAGGCCAGCCAGACCGTGCCGACCGGTTTGTTCGGCGACCCGCCATCCGGGCCGGCCACACCGCTGACCGCCACGGCAAAATGCGCCTGGCTTTTTTCCTGAGCGCCGCGAACCATCGCCTCGACCACCTCTCGACTGACCGCGCCTACCGCTGGGAACAATTCGGGAGGCACGTTCAACTGCTCGGTTTTCTGCCGGTTGGAATACGTCACATAACCGGCCTCGAACCACGCCGAACTCCCCGGAATGCGAGTGATCGCTTCCGAGATCCCGCCGCCGGTACAGGACTCGGCCGCAGTGACGTGGGCGTTGAGAACCTGCAAGCGCCTGCCAAGTTCAGCGGCCAGTTGAGTGATTTCTTTCACGGTCATCTCCTGAGCGAGCGGAATGAGCACTACCGTACACGAGCAGATTGCGCTTGCAAGGCGCAGGATCGATCAAAATGTTAGCGCGCGACGGCTCTGACATAGGCCTGGCAGGCCTGCAAGGCAATCAGTCCGCTGTCGCCGGCATCGGTGATGGCGATAATTCGTTGAGCATGCGCCGGGTCAAGTCGGGCTCGCGCCGCTCCATGATCCACGCCGCCGGCGCCAGAGGTGGCAGACATTGAACAGCCTGAGGCAGCGTCATAGGCATCGAGGAGGACTGACAAGCGCACATCAGCAGTGGCAAGACGATCGCGCAGGCGACCTTGATCACGTCGGGCATCGCTAAGCGCTCGGTAATGGGTTTGTTCACTGGCTGACAGACGCTGCTCCAGCGCCAGACGCTTGTCCTGCTCGGCCTGTTGCTGCGTTGCGGCGGCCAGCGTCAACTGATTCAGTGCATCGGCATGCAGCCGGGCCTGTTCCGCGAGTTGTCGGCCATAACGCCAATCCTGAAATTGCCAGGCCAGCGCGGCCGAACCGCCGACCAACACCGCCAGTAACACAACAAGGCCGATTGCCTGGTAATTAACCGGCATCAGACCGAGGGCTGGCATAACACCGCCCTCGCCCGCGCCCAGAGTTGCAAGCGATCCTGCAAACCGTTCAGGCCGCCATTGATGCGGCGGGTGATGCTGTTGAACTGGTCGCGATCGGCCAGTTCGTTCAGGCCGTTTTGTTGCCAGAACCAGGCGGCTGACTCGGCGGCCCATTGGGGCTTTTCCAGCAGTTCAGGCAAAAACAACAAACGGTCATCGCCGAACAGTCCGAGGCTGCATTGGCGGTAATTGTCGCGACCGGTGATCTGGATCAGGCCTCGGCCGCGGTACTTCTGGCCGTCGCCGTCGGCCTCGGGTGTATTGCCCAGACGTATAGCCAACGTGCCGGTGTCGTACTTGCTCAAGTATTGCTCGCTGCCGAGTTCACGCACGTACTGCAATTGCCCCGACTCATGACCGACTTGCGCAAGGAAGGCGGCGGCGCGTTTCGGGGTGTTGATGCTGAAACGAAGCATGGCTTTGTTGAAAGCGGAAATGAAAACGCCCGCTTGGGTGCGGGCGTTGGGCAAGATCTTCAGCAGTTGCCCTTCAGTTAGCGGCATGACACGTCCTCGACTTACTGTTGATTGGCTCAAAAAAGTGAGAGCAGTTTTTGTGTCAGTGCCTTGAGCGAGCGGCACGCTACACCACTGCACAACCCAAGGCTCTTCACTCAAAGCCCTATTCAAGCACTGGATGATGCTTTTGACCGGGCTGGCTTCCTGACTCTCTTCTTTCTAACAGGGACCGCTTGTTCTTCAGCCATCAAAACTGGCCGGTTGGCCATCGAAGGGAAGCCATGCGATGCCGGCCAGTTTCGCAATGCAAGTCGATAGGCCTGCAATGCCTCATACCCTGCCGTTGACAGTGTGGTTTCGAGGCCAGCCTCTAACTGATCCCGATGACGCGCGACGATTGCATCTGTCTCAAGGAGTCGTGCATCCCGCCATGTCCGTTCAACGCCTGCTTCGAATTCAGATGCTCGATCAGGGGACTCCTCAAGCATCGGTCGGCCATCAACGTCTGCCACGATCCGGCCGTTTCGCTGCTCTCCTGCCAGCAACTGGTCGCGATGCTCGCTGGAGATTTCAACGGCATCGTGTGGCAATACCGTATTGATTCGTGAATCAAAGAAACTTCTTGCTGAACTGCTCCAATAAATCTTCATGATTGTTTACCTGCCCAACGCAATAAAATTGCCGCCTAACGACGGACTGGAGCCTCGGGACACAAACGACCCTTGGGTATAAGGCGACGCCGCCACATAGCCAATCGAACCAGAGCTCGCTGTGTAGCCATTACAAACAACGACTGACATGAACTGGCTATTGAAACTCACTGGCAATGTGGTTATCACGTCGGTTGCAAGACTGTTAATCGCCCCCCACTGGATCACAAAACCACCCAACCATGACGGAAACGCTAAATACCCGATATTCCCGTACGAGTTGACATACAGTGTAAAACCCGACTTCAGCTTCTTCGGCGTTATCGCAGTAGCGTCATCAGTACCGGCAGTGACTTGAGCCTGAGTCGCTAACTTCAGTACACCCGAGATCAACTCGGAAGCAGATCCTGGCACCTTATCGGATATCAATTTTGAGATAGCTTGCTTCAACTGACTGTCATCACCCTCCGATGGTGTTAACGCTCCGGCTCTAATAACTGTCAAAATCTCTTCAGTCACCGAGTTGCCCCAACTCGCCGGAATCAACGATCCCGGCGTCCCGGCCAGGGGGTTTTCGTCGACAAACTTTCCATTCACCAGCCCTGCGCTGGGAACACTATTTGGGTAATCCATTATTTACTCCATGGAGTTTCGAATTGTCATAACAATGCCGAAACTAAGAACGCAGAAATGAAAACGCCCGCTTGAGGGCGGGCGTTGAAGTGGACGGGGCGGAGCTGATGTTGCTTCTCGTTTTTTCCTTGAAGTCCTTATACCTTTCATCATCTATTGAAACGGCACCCTGATTTGGCCAGAAGCTCGTATCTTGCACAGAAGAAAACTCCGCAACAACAACTTTTCTTTCTTCACTGTCGAACTGAACATTGATCACATCCATAACACACTCCTGCTCAGCTGAATGAATAGCTGCCGATATACACTTCAAAAACCGGAGCCGTAGAATCACTCTGGCAAGTTATAGTAATCGTTTGAGGTGCAATCACAGGCATTGAGTAGTTGCTACCTAGCGACCCTCCTGAATCGAGCTTAATAGAAGTGATCTGCTGTCCTAATCCGCCATTAGTGCTCAATACCATATTGAAGAACGACAATACGCCAGTATTGTTAAGCAATATCATTTCTCCATTGATCTCAAATGCATTCGGAGGAACAACCCCTGCAATTGACAAGGGTGACGCATTCAGCAGAACAGTTCCCCTAAAGGCTTGAAAAAGCGGTATGAAAACTTTCCGCCCCCGCTGCGCACCAACTTTCAACTTCCCTGATACGTCAGTTGCCCAGACGCTGATCAACGCCGAGGCGTCATAGCCATTCGGCATTTTGCCGCCGCCGTACACACCAGGTGCAATCGTAGACGTACTGTTTACAGCAAGAATATTCTGTTCACCGGTGACGGAATTATAGATAGCGTAAAGCGCAACATAACCATTAACCGGTGCCGGCCCTACATCCATCCCTCCCACACCGGTAGTAGCGAGATTGATAACCTTGCTGAAGTTCTGCAACCGATAGCCCACACCACTCGGTGCCGATTGAACGCTCAACTCATCAGCCTTGAAGGTTCCAGTCTGTGAGGCAACGGTAATCGAGAAACTCGCATTCACCAGCAGTCCGGAAAGGATTCCAGAGCGCTTCGAAGCGTCACTCAGCAATTTTTTGATCGCTTCCAACAACTGCTTGTTGTTGCCTTCCGTGGCCGTAAGATTTGCAGCACCAATTACACCCAATATTTCTTCAGTAACCCCATTCCCCCAGCTCGCCGGAATCAACGACCCCGGCGTCCCGGCCAACGGGTCTTCATCAACAAACTTCCCATTCACCAACCCGGCGCTGGGCACACTGCTCGGGTAATCCATCCCACTACTCCTTAGTCATAATTGATGTGCACCTTGGTATGCGCCGGTGCACTGCGATGGATCAGGCATTCCAGGGCAGAACCCGGGTTCATGCCGAAGCGTTCCCCCCAGTAACTAGCGCCAAAGCGTCGGCCCAGCAGCAATCGCCCACCGGTGTTGAGCGTCCACATGAACTGCGCCTCCCAGGTACCGAAATGCGCCGCGCTGAATCGCGCGCGGCCCATCCGCGGGGCTTCGTGTTCGGTGATGGTGGCGTTCGGGTAGCCTTGGGTGCGGGCGATTTCGATGTAGTAGCTGACGGCCTGGCTGCCGACCGCGAGCAGTCGACGGCGCACGGCAAGTCGTCGGTCGTCGAACAGCGGCGTGGCACCAAGACACGGATCGGGCAGGTTCATCACTCGCTCCCAGTCCGGCACCAGTTCGCTGACGCCGGCCGGGTCCATTTCGTTAAGCAGGTCGGCGGCGCGAGCGTCGAGGCGAGCCAGTTCCTGAGCAACGCCTTTGAGGACCTCTTCGAGTTCCGGCACCCGCTCGGGATCCCAGGCCGGGCCGCTGGGCAGCAAACTGCGCAGTTGCACCAGGTACTGCGCGGCGGTTCTGATCACTGCCATACGCAACCTCCGAAAATCAGTAACTGGTTGACGGCGGCTTGCACATTTGTCGACGGACTGGCCAGTACGTGATCGCTTTCACCCGTAGCGCTGCTGATCGCTTCACGAATGTGGCTGATCAATAAGGTGTCGCCCAGGCCAGCTTCGCGGTTGTGCAGATCGCGAAGTTGCGCCTCGACAGCGGCGCGGACAGCGCTGGTATCGGGCGTGAGACTCAGTTGATAGGTGACTGGCTTTTGTACCGGTGGCAATACGTGCAACTCGGCGGTAACCGGGCGCAGCGGTTCGATGTAGGCCTGGACTTCAGCCAGTTGCGCGGGGGTTGGCAACGGTTGTGGATCATCATCGCGCATGATGAACAGGCCAACGGTGCCGGGGCCCAGGTAACTGCCGCGACACCAGGCACGGGTCACCCCGGGAAATTCCAGCGCCCAGGTTTCGTAATCTTGCGCCGAGCCGCCATGGGGGATGATGCGGTAGGAACTGATCACTCGGGACCGCAGGGATTCGAGACTTTCCCGAGCGACCCCACCGATCAATCCCGGTGCCTGAACAGTGAAGCTGCTGCCGACAATGCCCAGAATCGGCTGCACCGGTATCAGTGTCAGGCCGGCATCGGCATTGCCCAGGCTGCCAGCATCGAGCGCTGCGATGGTGGTGCTGTTGAGGCCATTGCTGGTGGTGCGTGAAGCGGTGACTTTATACGTGCGACCGTCGCTCGATTGCAGCAGCGTGTCGACGTCCAGCACGGCACCGGCGCCGGCGCTGAAACTGACACTGCCTGTCGCCGCTTGCGCCGCTTTACGCGGCTGGTTCAGACGCAGTGCGGCGATCCGCTCCAGTGTCGACTCGTCGGCCTTGTCTGGCAGAATCTGCTCGGCGATCCAGTCAAGGTAGCCATACAGACCATAAGCCGCGCCGCCGAGGGTTCGGGCCAGTACTTGCGCATCGGACTGGCGCAGCGAATCGCTGGCCAGGTCGCTTTGGGCGCGTTTGATCAGCACCGGCAGCGAAGGGGTTTCAAACGGCATAGATCACCTGCCAACTGTTATCAGGGTTGATGTCCAGGCGCTCGCCGTCGGCCAGGGTCAGGACCGTGCGCAGGTTCAGGCGCTGGGCGTCGAGGCGTTCGCTGATGATATCGATGGCGCTGCAATGGCCGTCATCGAGCAGCCATTGCAAGGCTTCACGGGCATAGAACTCGGCGTCCATCTGGGTCTGGCGGGTCAACTTGACCCGACGCAGCAGCCACAGCCGCGAGCCGATCCGGTCGTCCGCCACTGTCGGAAAGGTGTCGCCCCACCAGCCGAAACGTTCTTCGTCATCGAGGGCATCGTCATCGGCGGCGCGACGCCAGGTGAACAGACTGATCAGCACTGAACGGGTCAGCGCGGCGTGGAGGTTCTGGCTGATGAACATCACTGCCCTCCTGCCGGTACACCGGTCTGGCCGTTGCCCGCCTGCACGCCGATGTGCACGTGCTTGATCTGGCTGATGCCTCCGGCAATCTGATCGCCGGTGGAGACGACCTTGCCCGTCTGATTGATCACCGGCGTGTCGATATTTACGGCGGTACTGGCGCGGATGTTCAGGGTCGCGGTTTCGATGTCGATGACCCGCCCGCGCTTGAAGTGGATCTTGTCGCCCTCGTCGGTGTAGATCGCCACTTCGCCCTGGGCCAGGGCCTTGAGGCGATAGCGACGGTCGGCGACCACCAGCACGATGGCGTGGGAGCGGTCACCGCCCAGAAACGTGGCGATACCTTCGGCGCCGGCCAGCGGATTGCTGGTGAAACCGTAGGGTTCGAAGTGCTCCATGTCGTCGTTCACTTCGCCGGCGGTGAGGCGCATTTGCAGCGATTGAAGCTGGGTGGCCGAGTTGGCGAGCACGACAGTGCCGCGCGCCAGGAGGCGTGTCAGTAGGCTCATTGGGTGTCCTTCGGATAATCGGCCCGAACGCGATCAATAGTGGGAGCGAGCCTGCTCGCGATAGCGGTCTGTCAGTCGATATCAACGGTGAATATCAGTGCGCAATCGCGAGCAGGCTCGCTCCCACATTGGATCGCGATCATTCACAGAATGAGGGCGCACGGGAGATCCGGCGCCGAGTTCAGGTTTTCTTCGGCAGCGTCGGGTTGGCGTCGAACGTGTGAGGTGGCGCGACTTGCAGGGTTGTGATCGAGCCTTGCTGCGAAAGCGAGTAAGTGACCTTGGAAATCAGCATGTCGCCATCCACTTCCAGCACCGGATCCTTGACCCGTACCAGCGTGTTATGTCGCCACAAATCGCCATTCGCTTGCCGCCAACCCTGCACTTGATAGGTCGTGGTCAGGGCTTTGCCGATGCGGGTGGCGCTTTCCCAGTTAGCCCTTTGCAGGGCCAGTTCGGGCGTGATCTGCATGCCTTCATTGATCACGGTGGTCCGCCGTCGCTTGAAGCCCAGGTCGGTGGAAACCGCCTCGACCTCGCTGACCGCCGCCCCGCTTTTCTGGTCGTTGCCCTTCTGCTGACCAATCACCCGGTATTCGGAGAACACCTGGCTGTAGTCCGTCGGCGCATTGGCCGAGAGAATGTTCTTGCCCAACTCCAGCGCTTCACTGGCACGCCCACCGCTGCCCGGCCGCGCGAGCACGACCCGGCCTTGCGCATCGTCGGTGGAAAACACTCGGAACAACGACAGCAACCGGTCGACGGACTGGAAAACCGTCTCGCCGGGCACAATGGTGTGGCTGTCTCGCCGAGCCGTTTCCGGGATTTCACTGACGACATAACCGCCGTATGACGAGACCAGGTCTTGCACGATTCGCAGTAGCGATTGCTGGTGCCACTGGTTGGGTTTGTTGGTCGCGGCACAATCCACCAGGTCCTGGGTTTTTGAGCTGCCTTCGATGCTCAGGCTGATGCGTTGCCCGTCATAGCTGATCGGTGCCTTGAACACATAACCGGTCAGCACCAGATCACTGCCGATGTGCACTTCGCAGGGTGCGCCGGGTTGAATCCGGCGCACCTCGGTCTGCCCCGGCCATTGCCAGGTGATGTCGAGTTTGAAGGTGCGAAACTGACGCTCCAGGTCCGCCGTGATTTCTACGCTTTTCCATCCGCCGTATTCCAGATTGTCGACGGTCAGGGTGACACTGTTATCCTGCTCGTTCATGGCTACTCCCCGGAGATTTTGAGTTCGCGCGGCGGGAGAAAACCCGGGTGGACAACACCGTTGCGCTGAGTCACTTCCAGGACCCGAGTGGCGTCAGCCACCTGTCTGTAGATCGCAACCAGCGCCGGCAGACTGTCCTGAAATGACTTGCTCACCAGCCTGATGCCAGACGATGCAACGGCCTTGAGATGCGCTTTCAACTTCTGACGCAGATCAGCGGCGGCCTGATAGTGCGCAGGATTGGCCTTGTCCTCGACCAGTTTGATCGCCTCTTCAATTTCCTTGAGCGTCCTTAGCACATCATCAATCACCGGCACTTCCGGGCGGGTGACCGGCTGCTCCACCTGCAGATCCAGCGGTGGCGGAGAAACCTTCACCGGCAACGTTGCAATCGGCAACAGGGCCACCCATTTGGCGGCCTGCACCACCAGGGCATCCTGCACCAGATTGGTCAGTGCCTGAGCCGCTGCCATGGTGTCTTTGCCGGTGGTCAGTTTTGGCGCATCGGCTTTGCGGATTGCTTCGACCTGCTGGGAGACGTTGGCAATCACGCCACGATATCCCTCACGAGCAAAGTCCTTGAGCTCCTTGATGTCGCCGAGCAAAGCCTTGAACTCCGCCGCCACTTCCTTGGGCAATTCCTTCACGGCTTTGACCAGGTCGCTGATCTGGCGGTATTGGTCGATCAACGGTTGCAGCTGTTGCTGGATCACCCCGTAAATGTCCTTGATGCTGTTGCGCAGGTCGGCAATGCCGATCCGCGCCGCCTGTATCAGGCTCATGGCATCTTCGAAGCGCGCCACCGCCGAGCCCAGGAAAGTGTCCGCGGACGCCAGCAACAGTTTCTGCGTACTGACCGCCGCGATCGGAAACGGCACCGGCACATCCGGGTAGAACTTCAAGGCAAACGTCACCAACCCACCGTCCTGGCGGGTATGAGTCATGTCGCATTCGCCGACCTTGACCTGAAGACGTCCAAGCCACGGATGGACCAGTTCGCCACTGCCCTGCTCCAGCGCCTTGAGCAACTTGTCACGCTGTTCCAGGCAATCGGGGCCGACGATGAACGCCGTCAGATCGTGGACCTTCGCCTGTTGGCCAAGGCCTTCGAAGTACGGCAGGTCTCGCTGCGGATACTCGTGCAGCTGGCCTTTTTGGCCGACCGGGGATTTCGCCTGGTCAACCCAGAATCCGACACCTCGAAAGGACGCCGGCATCAAACGGTCACGCCAGCTCATTGGAACCTCCAAGGGAAAGTGAGCGGTAGCCGATGCGCGAAGTGAGCGCCAGCGCCGGTTGATTGGTTTGTGGTTGATCGGTGCGCAGGCCGGCCGGCGCATTTTCGAAGCGTACGGTCAGGCCACCTTCGAGTTGCGTGCGGTTGTTGGTCGCGGTTTGCTGGATCAGGGCGCTGGAGTTCTGAGTCAGGGACCCGGGTTGTATCGAAGCGTGCTGCGCCTGATTGCCGGGCACCGACAGGCCCCCGGGCGGCGTCTTGGAATCGGCGCCAAAAAACGCGGGTGCCAGCTCGCCCTTGCCTTCAGCGTTGGTTTTGTTTTGCGCTTCGGTCAGGCCTTCGATCTTGCCGGTGACCTTGGTGATAAAACCACCGAAGCTGCCGCCAAGCATTTCCTTGACCGGTGCCATGATGGCTTGAATCTTGTCTACCCACTCGCTGATCCCTTTCGTCAGCGGGTCCCATTGCCGGGTAAATTCGTCCAGAGGCGACCAACCGAACTGGCTGCTGAAAATGGCAGACAAAATCAGCATCACATTGCGAATGTTTTCCACAACTCCGGCAAAGAACTCAGGAACCTTGCCCCAGATTTCGGCAATCGCCTCCAGCGGCAAGTAGTCGAACACGCCGCGTAGCACCTCTTTCACAGGCACGATCAGCGCCACCAGCAAGTCCCAGATGGCTGCAAACATCCCGGCAATTGGCCCCCAGTTATTCAGGATCATGCCCTGCGGTGTCCAGGCGAACCACGCCTCAACGAAGGCGAACCCTGAAGCCACGACTTCCTTTATCCGTCCAAAGACCGCGACAAGCACCTCACTGATGGGTGTCCAGTTAGCAATCACCAACCCGATCGGGCTCCATCTGAAAGCCCTTTCCAATGCCACGAACAGAATCGACACCGTGGCCTTGATGACCTCCCAGATCGCCGCGAAGACTGTAGTAATCGGCCTCCAATGGCTGATGATTTGCCCAATTGGCGTGAAGGCGAACATCGTCTTGAAGAACTCGACCATGGGTATCACCACCGGCGAAATCTTCTGCCAGAGGCCAGCGAAGAACGTCGAAATCGGCTTCCAGTTGGCGATGATCAAACCGGCTGCCAAAGCGATGCCCGTGGCAATCAGCATGACCGGATTGGTCTTGAGCACCATGTTCATCAGATCGAACACCTGGGTCGCGCCAGTCACAGCGGTTTGCATCGCCGAAAACGCGATGGCGCTCGCCGCCAGTCCCTCGACCAGCTTCGGGCTATCTGCAAGCAGGCTGCCGAATCCGCTCAACAACGGTTGCAGACCTGCCGTAACAGTAACGACAGCAGGCTGCAAAGCGCTGTTGGC
This sequence comes from Pseudomonas sp. 31-12, assembly GCF_003151075.1. NCBI lineage: Bacteria > Pseudomonadati > Pseudomonadota > Gammaproteobacteria > Pseudomonadales > Pseudomonadaceae > Pseudomonas > Pseudomonas sp. 31-12. Next base: position 1,529,976 of record NZ_CP029482.1, on the reverse strand, counting down.
GGCGACCGATACCTGCTCCATCGACCGACTGAACACATTCATGGATTGCGTCGCGCTTGCCGGCGCTTTCGGCAAATCAATGCCTTCGGCTGACTCGCCGACCTCAGTCAATTTGCCCTTGAACGCGTCAGACGCCTTGATGGCCTCCACGAACGGCGTGATCACACTACCGCCCTTGAACAGACCGCTGATATCGAGCTTGCCGAGGCCGGCCTGTTCGAGATTTTGTCTGAAGCCCTCAACCTTTGTACGAAGGCTTTTGAGCTTGGGTGACAGTTCATCGATGCCCGTCAGGAGCACCGACTTCGTTTCTTTCTCATCTTTATCCGCCATCACTGCACCTGCTGCATCGCATTGATCCGTTGCGCGTGCTCCAGCGATTCGCGAAGCACATCCAGTGGCCTGGCCATCATCTGTTCGGGGTCAACCTTCCAGAACCAGGCCAGGTCATAGGCGACTGCGATCAGGTCGGTGATGGCGCCGACGCCGCACTCATGAAAAAACTGGCGACGGCCCAGCTCAGCGCGTTGAGGTCAGCCAGGTCCAACTGGTTGACCGACGACGGCGGGATGCCGGCGCAGACCGCGATGTATTTGGCCGCGACATCCATGTCCAGGCTCACCTCCTCGCTCTTGTCGATCTTGTACGGCAGCGCCTTGATCGCTCGAACTTCCTGCACCGTCGGACGGCGCAGGTTGAGTTCGGTCAAGGGCTCGCCGTGAGCTTCGATCGCAACCTGAAGCTTCACGGCGCCGCTCATTGCCAGGTCCCCTTGATGCCTTCGAACTTCAGTTCGATGGTGGCGTCATCGCCCTTGGAGGCTGGCTCTTCAACCAGGTAGGCGCCGGCCAGCACGTAGACTTTGCCGTTGCTGAATTCGCAGGTGACGGTCATGTCCGAACCGGCCACCAGCTGCTTGAGCGGGAAATCCGCGGTGTGCAGCGCCGTGACTTTGAACGACGGGGCGATGTCGGTTTCCTTGTAGAAGCCGGGTACGACGGTTTCCCGTTTCACCGCCATCAGTGGCGCTTCGCAGCCGCCGTTGATGGTCAGTTGAGCGCCGTCCACTTTGACGTAGCAGGTGCCCGCAATCAGTTGACCCATGGTGTTTCTCCCTTCAAATAAAAAGCCCACGCGCGGTGGGCTGAATTCACACAGTCATTGCAGTCAGAGAACGGCAGCGATCACGCCGCGTCGTCGTACTGCAGACGAAATTGGTTGAGCAGCGCGAACACGCGCAGGCCATTGATGTAATCCGGCGGGAACAGCACGTTGACCCGGCTCGGGTCCTGCACGTCGCGCTCGACGATCAGATGCTGGGCGAACAGCTCGGCGTTTTCGACGTGGCCTTCCAGTTCGAGCTTGGCGTACTGGGCGATCAGTTCACCGCGAATAGTGCTCGGGGTCACGATCGGCTGGCCGGCGCCGAAACGGGTGCCGTCGGAAGCCAGTTTGTGGCGACCGTACTTGCTGGTGATCACGCTTTGCAGACGACGCACGATGAACGCCGACTGGTGCATGGTTTCGCTGTCCAGGTAGGAATTGTCGGCCTGGCCGTAGGCATTCTTCTGGTAGGTGGTGATCGAGCGCTGGATGCGCACGTAGCCGCCTTCGTAGTAGGCAGTGGCGATGCCGTAGTTCAGTAGCGACTGACGCTCAGTCAGGGTAAACCGCTCGCTCGCAGGCGCCGGGTCGAGACCTGGCAGGCTACCGCTTTGAGTCGGACGACTGGCATCGGCGGAGATGAACACCGACGTGCGTGCAGCCAGTGCAGCAGCCTGAACCCAGAACGGTTGCGGTACGCCCGGTTCCAGCGCCTGAAGGGTCATGTGCTGATCGTTACGCGCCTGGCCAGCGGCAACCAGTGCTCCGAGGGTGCCGCGCTTGGCGCTGTAGACGTGACCGAACAATTGCTTGGCCCAGGACCAACGACCGGTGCTGTCATCCATGACGGCTTGCCAGGTGTTGAGGGTCGACAGGTCCGACCACGGCATGCAGATGAACTCGAACGGTTCATCGCCCAGCGCTGCCACGGCGCCAACCTGATCCGGGACACCGGCGCCGCCGGTCATGGCGGTGATTGCCGAAGTCAGGCCGGCCGGCGTTTCTTCGCCATTGCTCTTGCCCAGGCGATTGAATTGCAGGCTGATGTCGTTGCCGCTGTCGCCGGTCCATTTGGCACTCAGGGTCACGACGCCTTCGACCGCAGCAGCGGTGACTGGCAGATCGACGGCAGCGTTGATTTTCAGCGCCAGCGCCGTTGCCGCTTGAGTCGCCGTCGCACCGTTGACGATGGCCGTTTGAACGCGCACGCCACCTACATAGAGGTTGAGCACACCGCTTTGGGCGGCCGTGCCAGTCAGGGTCAGCACACCTTTGGCAATGCTGCCTTCAGTGTTGTGCAGCGGCAGGCACCAGATCTCGCCAACCGGATCGGTCTTGCGAAACGTCTCATACATAGAGGCAAGCATGGAGCCTTGGCCGCCGATGCTTTTGGCCAGTGCCACGCTGGACACCAGCACCAGTTTGCCGACGTCGGCCGGCGCAATGTTGTCGTTGACCTGGGCGACGATCAGACGGCGCATGGCCGACGATGCGCTATTGGCCGCCGAGTTATCCATCTCGGCATAGAACAGCGGAACACGAATGTCCGCGGGGATGCTGCTGAATCCGATCGCCATTATTGGGCTCCCTGTGGTTTTGCCGCTTTCACGGCTTTGGTAGTGATATCGCCATCGGCCAGACGTCGACGCCACCAGGCGTTGTCCGGCACTTCACGGCCCTCGAGGGGCAACAGATCGCCCGCTTCCGGGTCGGGCACGGCACGGCCAGGGGCCGGCAGCACGGTGATGCGTTTGCTCATGGGGTTACGTCTCCAGAGAAAGTCAGTTCCAGGCGCCCGTCGGGCCCCGGGCGTTTCAGATTGGGGTCCGCCGGATCGATTGCATCGACCCGTACGGTGACCCCGGTAAAGGACGACAATCCGTCCAGTTCACGTTCGTGCCAGCTTTCCGCAGGCTGACCAGGCAGATTGCGGCCGAGCTGGAACTCGGTAAAAAAGCGCAGGCGATACAGCGCACGGTTGCTGTCGATGGAAACCAGTTCGCCGCCGTCGTAGGCGATGGCGTCGTAGTCGCTGCCGGGCTTGAAACCCACCAGCGCGCGCCACAGTTCGGCCCGCAGGTCGTGCATCAGATCCAGCGCTTTTGTAGCGTCCGTGGTGTCGAGCACCAGGGTCACTTCGAAACGGTCGCGGATCGGTTGCAGGTTCAGGTTTTGTGCCACGCTTTTGCTCGCAACATCGTCGATCGCTACGACGTAGGCGCAAGGGGTTTGCAGTGGGTTGTTGGCTTGCAGTGTGGTGAGGTCGATGCCGGCGGCCACGCGATTGGCGAGGGTTGGGCAGTGATCACGCAGTTGCGAAACCAGTGGAGTGATCTTCATGGATTTTCACCGGGCATTAAAAAACCCGCTGAGGGCGGGTTTGATTTAAAGGTACTGGCCATTGGAAACCCGCGTCCTTGCAGGTCGGATGCCGGTCGGCATCGCTGTTCGCCAATCCATTGGTCTTGGGTTTCAGTGATCCTGGCTTGTGTCGCGCGGTGGCACTTCGCAAACGCCAATCCGCTTCGCCGCCCAGCGTTCGTAAAGACCGATCGCGACGTCCGCCCCGGCCATCGCCGTCAGGCAGCCAAACGCGCAAGCGGCCCAGATCGACACGCCGGCGGCGTACAGCAGCATGATGGCCGAGACCCCGCAGATCACGCAGGCCCCGGAACGCAAGGCCAGACGTCGCAGCAGTGACCAGCCGCGGGCACCGTCCTTGTCGGCACGCCACATTTCGCCGGACACCCCGCCCACCAGGGCGAGCACGATGACCAGCCAGATCGGCATGTCCAGCAACGCTTGTTGCTCGTTTGTCATGTCACGCCTCCCGGGGTGATTGATGAGTGATGTGTGGTTCTTTCAAACGGTGTCTCTTGGGGTGTTGAAGGTAGGCATTCCAAAAAGCCCGGAGCGTTCCGGGCTTTTCAGTAATGCGGTCCTGCTGACTTTTCGGCGCTACTGGCGCGGTACGAGTCCATTCAAATTGTTTTTCCGACCGCGGTCCCTGCCCGCCGGATAACTGCTTCTGGTGCTTTACGCTGCACACCCGGGTCAGTTGCCAACCCTCTGAACCGTTGAGGCCGGTTCATCGCTGCCTTTGTGGTGGAACTAAAGAGCGTCGTTTCGAGCTGCTTTGTTGAGCGGCTTGAGACAAAGATTATGCATGGATGCATATACAGTCAATGCATAAATGCATTTAATTATGCGAGATAAATGCACTGATGCATGAAAGCCCCGCAAACAAAGGCGCTGACGGTTTTTGGCAGACGAAAAAAACCCGCTCGGAGGCGGGTTTTAATGCAGAGCGGTGAGGTTAACGGGCGTACATGCCCCACCAGAAGACGTGACCCAGGATGACAATTTGCTCTTCCTGGACTTCCTGAAAGGTGTAGTCCTCGTCCGGATGTTCATCGCGATTGAAGCTGCGCAGGCGAATACCCGTCGGCAGACGATAAAGCTGTTTCACCCGCAACTGGCCGTTGTGGTTGATGGCATACAGGTCGCCATCAATGATGTCGCCAATCCCGCACTTGCCCGCATTCACCCCAACGGTGGCGCCATCGCGCAGCACCGGCAACATGCTGTTGCCGCGCACCGTCACGCATTTGGCCTGATCGAACTGCACACCGTTATGGCGCAAGCTGCGTTTGCCGAAACGCAGGCTAGAGCGCTCGCTTTCCTCGATGACGAATCTTCCTGATCCAGCAGCCAATTCAACCTCGCGAAGAAAGGGGACCGACACCTCGTCATCATCGATAGGTGTATCGTCGTCCCACAGACTTATGTCCTTGAGTTCGGAATGCACTTGATCGCGCCCGGTATTGGCGATGGCAGCGACATCCGCGCGCCCCCGCAACAGATCGGTGCTCACGGAGAAGTACTCGGCGATCTTCGAGATGTGTTTATCCGAAGGATCGACGATCTTCCCGCTGAGGATCCGCGAGAGAGTGGATTGAGGCACGCCGGTGCGACGGTGAAGCTCCGTGGGGGAGATCCCGTGCTGATCGAGCAGCGCTCTTAAGACGGAAGAAACATTGCGTTTTTGCATAACCGGCATAGTGCTTGATCTTTTTTCGGGAGGCAAATGCTGATTTGCATAATTCGTGCATAAACAGCAGAACAGATGCCGCGAGGCTTTCATGCCTGCGTCGGGCAGAGCGCTCATGTTAACCTTGCGCCCATCGCGGAAAAGCCGGGCCGATGCCCCTCCTTTGCCCTACACCTTTCAACGAATTTGCCTGATACCCGATGAATAAAGCACTGTCCGATCTGTCCTCGCACACGCCAATGATGCAGCAATACTGGCGCCTGAAGAACCAGCACCCCGACCAGCTGATGTTCTATCGCATGGGCGACTTCTACGAGATCTTCTATGAAGACGCGAAGAAGGCCGCCAAGTTGCTGGACATCACCCTGACCGCCCGTGGGCAGTCGGCTGGTCAGGCGATACCAATGTGCGGGATTCCTTACCACGCAGCGGAAGGTTACCTGGCGAAACTGGTCAAGCTCGGCGAGTCGGTGGTGATTTGTGAGCAGGTCGGCGATCCGGCGACCAGCAAAGGGCCGGTAGATCGTCAGGTGGTGCGGATCATCACGCCGGGTACGGTCAGTGATGAAGCGTTGCTGGATGAGCGTCGGGATAACTTGATCGCGGCGGTGCTGGGTGACGAACGTCTGTTCGGCCTGGCCGTGCTGGACATCACCAGCGGCAACTTCACCGTGCTGGAAATCAAAGGCTGGGAAAACCTGCTGGCGGAACTGGAGCGGGTCAATCCGGTGGAGCTGATGATTCCGGATGACTGGCCGAAGGACTTGCCGGCAGAGAAACGCCGTGGGGTTCGTCGCCGTGCGCCGTGGGATTTCGAACGCGACTCGGCACTGAAAAGCCTTTGCCAGCAGTTCTCCACACAGGACCTCAAAGGTTTCGGCTGCGAGAACCTGACCCTGGCCATCGGTGCCGCCGGTTGCCTGCTCAGCTACGCCAAGGAAACCCAGCGCACCGCCCTGCCGCACTTGCGCAGCCTGCGGCATGAACGCCTGGACGACACCGTGGTGCTGGATGGCGCGAGCCGTCGCAACCTGGAACTGGACACCAACCTGGCCGGTGGGCGTGACAACACGCTGCAATCGGTGGTTGATCGTTGCCAGACGGCGATGGGCAGTCGTCTGCTGACCCGCTGGTTGAACCGGCCGTTGCGCGATCTGAAGGTTTTGCTGGCGCGCCAGACCTCGATCACGTGCCTGCTCGACGGCTACCGTTTCGAAAAGCTGCAACCGCAGCTCAAGGAAATCGGTGACATCGAGCGGATCCTGGCGCGAATCGGTTTGCGTAATGCCCGTCCTCGCGACCTCGCTCGTCTGCGCGATGCCCTCGGTGCACTGCCTGAGTTGCAAGTGGCGATGACCGAGCTGGAAGCGCCGCACATCATTCAACTGGCGAAGACCACCAGCACCTACCCGGAGCTCGCGGCGTTGCTGGAGAAAGCCATCATCGACAACCCGCCAGCGGTGATCCGTGACGGCGGTGTGTTGAAGACAGGCTACGACAGCGAACTCGACGACCTTCAATCGCTGAGCGAAAACGCCGGGCAGTTCCTGATCGATCTGGAAGCACGCGAGAAGGCGCGCACCGGTCTGTCGCACCTGAAGGTCGGCTACAACCGAATTCACGGCTACTTCATCGAGTTGCCGAGCAAACAGGCAGAGTCGGCACCGGCCGACTACATCCGTCGCCAGACGCTTAAAGGTGCCGAGCGTTTCATCACGCCGGAACTGAAAGCGTTCGAGGACAAGGCGCTGTCAGCCAAGAGCCGTGCCCTCGCCCGCGAGAAGATGCTGTACGAAGCGCTGCTCGAAGACCTGATCGCCCAATTGCCACCGCTGCAAGATACCGCCGCGGCCCTGGCTGAACTGGACGTGCTGAGCAACCTTGCCGAGCGCGCCCTGAACCTCGACCTTAACTGCCCGCGATTCGTCGACGAGCCATGCATGCGCATCACCCAGGGTCGCCACCCGGTGGTCGAGCAAGTGCTGACCACGCCGTTTGTGGCCAACGACCTGAGCCTCGACGACAACACGCGCATGCTGGTGATCACCGGTCCGAACATGGGCGGTAAATCCACCTACATGCGTCAGACCGCATTGATCGTACTGTTGGCGCACATCGGCAGTTTCGTGCCGGCGGCCAGTTGCGAATTGTCGCTGGTTGACCGGATCTTCACCCGGATCGGTTCCAGCGATGACTTGGCGGGCGGGCGCTCGACCTTCATGGTCGAAATGAGCGAAACCGCGAACATTCTGCACAACGCCACCGAACGCAGCCTGGTGCTGATGGACGAAGTCGGTCGCGGCACCAGCACCTTCGATGGCCTTTCCCTGGCCTGGGCCGCCGCCGAACGCCTGGCCCATCTGCGGGCGTATACGCTGTTTGCCACCCACTATTTTGAGCTGACGGTGCTACCGGAAGCGCAACCGCTGGTGGCCAACGTTCACCTCAATGCCACCGAGCACAACGAGCGCATCGTGTTCCTGCACCACGTGCTGCCCGGACCTGCCAGCCAGAGCTACGGCTTGGCGGTTGCACAGTTGGCCGGCGTGCCGAGCGAAGTGATCGTGCGTGCTCGCGAGCACCTGGGTCGACTGGAAGCGACTGCCCTGCCCCATGAAGTCCCGAAACCAACTAAAGGCAAACCGGCCGCGCCGCAGCAAAGCGATATGTTCGCCAGCCTGCCGCATCCGGTGCTGGATGAACTGGCCAAACTGGATCTGGACGACATGACACCGCGTCGCGCGCTAGAAATGCTCTATACACTAAAGACACGGATCTAACGCACTTGCCTGCAAGCTGTTAGAATCTCGCGCGGTTTGGGATGCTGCAGGCTAATAGCCTGGCCTGCAGACTATCGCTCCCAAACCTGGCGACCCCAACGTGAAGGGGCTCCGCTGCCGCCGCCTGAGGAGAGAATTAGAATGACCTTCGTCGTCACCGACAACTGCATCAAGTGCAAGTACACCGACTGCGTAGAAGTCTGTCCGGTGGACTGCTTTTACGAAGGCCCGAATTTCCTGGTGATTCACCCGGATGAGTGCATCGACTGCGCACTGTGCGAACCAGAATGCCCTGCCGTGGCCATCTTCTCTGAAGATGAAGTACCGGCTGGTATGGAAAACTTCATTCAGCTGAACGTTGAGCTGGCCGAAATCTGGCCAAACATCACTGAGCGCAAAGATCCATTGCCCGATTCCGCTGATTGGGATGGCAAGCCAGGCAAGATCGAACACCTCGAACGCTGATTACCCCCGCGTTCTTGAAAAGGCCCCTCGCGGGCCTTTTTGCTTTTCTGCAGGCAAAAAAAAGGGGCGGTTTGACCCGCCCACATTTTTTCCCTATTCCCTGTATTCCTTTTCATCGTCCTGATGAATCGCTCCCTGCGATGTCCTTTCCCCTCATCCTTGAAGGGCGTGTCTGTCCGTTGACACAGTTCAGATACTAGAGAATTCCCCACCGAGAGCAATCGCCAAAAATCGCCGAAACTGTCTGTCACACGCTTTAAATATTAAAAAATAATCATATAAATCAAATATATAGAGTGAGCAACGAGAGAAGATAGAGGACTGCCACACTGTAAAAATAACGAACACTTACGAAAGAGTAAGCAAAGACTTACAGCGCGAGACTACAAACCTGAGCCAATCGGCATTCATTTCCCAGATAATAAAAAACCCCGAACCAGTCGGGGTTTTCTAATGCCACTCAAGCTCGTCGCTTACTGAAACAGCGACTCGCTCGACAGGCCGTTCTTCTCGAGAATTTCCCGAAGACGTTTCAGGCCTTCCACCTGAATCTGTCTGACCCGTTCCCGGGTCAGTCCGATCTCAAGGCCCACATCTTCAAGCGTGCTGCTCTCGTGGCCGCGCAAGCCGAAGCGGCGTACCACCACTTCGCGTTGCTTGTCGGTCAGCTCCGAAAGCCATTGATCGATGCTCTGGGACAGGTCGTCATCCTGCAACAGCTCACATGGATCGGTTGGTCGGTCATCCGTAAGGGTGTCCAGCAGGGTTTTATCCGAATCCGGACCCAGCGAGACGTCGACCGAAGAAACCCGCTCGTTCAAGCCGAGCATGCGCTTGACCTCTGCCACTGGTTTTTCCAGCAGGTTGGCGATTTCTTCGGGTGAGGGTTCGTGATCGAGCTTTTGAGTCAGCTCTCGTGCAGCCCGCAGGTACACGTTGAGCTCTTTGACCACATGGATCGGCAACCGGATGGTCCGGGTCTGATTCATGATTGCGCGCTCGATGGTCTGACGAATCCACCAGGTAGCGTAAGTCGAAAAGCGGAAGCCGCGTTCAGGGTCGAATTTCTCCACTGCCCGGATCAGCCCGAGGTTGCCCTCTTCGATCAGGTCCAGCAGCGACAGGCCACGATTGACATAACGTCGGGCGATTTTCACCACCAGCCGCAGGTTGCTTTCAATCATGCGCTTGCGCCCGGCCGGATCACCACTTTGCGACAAGCGCGCAAAATGAACTTCTTCTTCCGGGGAGAGCAATGGGGAAAAGCCGATTTCATTGAGGTACAGCTGCGTGGCATCGAGTGCCCGCGTGTAATCGATGTATTTGTGTTGCTTCAACGTAGCGGAGTGTTTGGATTTGGCACGAACGGAAGGTGGAGCAGCCCCTTCATCATTCGACATCGAATCCGTACCGATGCCGGTCTCCATAAGGAGAACCTCATCGTCGATGTCAAACTCCGGCACTTCTTTACTGAGAGCCATTGTTATAGTCCTTTGGTGAGTTCGACCTCAAGCTCAAGCGGCGCCTTTATCCCTGGCAACGCTGGAGCCTGTTCCCTCTACGTGACGGAACAGGCTGGTAACAAATCAACGACGCGGCAGGAACTGCAGCGGATCTACAGGTTTACCTTGTCGGCGAATCTCAAAATGCAGCTTCACCCGGTCTGTACCCGTTGACCCCATTTCGGCAATTGTCTGTCCGACCTTGACCTGCTGCCCCTCCCGAACCAACAGCCTGCGGTTATGTCCGTAGGCACTGACGTAGGTGTCGCTGTGTTTGATGATGACTAATTCGCCGTAGCCCCTTAAGCCACTCCCGGCGTATACCACCGTCCCATCAGACGCAGCTAAAACAGGCTGTCCCAAATCCCCGGCGATATCAATTCCTTTATTCAAACTACCGTTTGAGGAGAACTTTCCTATCAGAATGCCATTAGATGGCCATCCCCAGCCGGTCGGGGCCGGACCGGCTGGAGGCATCGGAGCAGGGGTCGGCTTGTTGGCGACGGACGGTGCAACCACTGCTGTGCTGGTAGTTGCGCCATTCGGTTGGCGTCGGATTACCGTGGTTTTCAGCGATGACGAAGGCGTTGAATCGGTAGCGCTGGCCATCGGTGCCGGGGTTGAACCGGAGCGACCATCGAAGCGAATTGTCTGACCCGGATGGATCGTGTACGGCGTAGGAATATTGTTCCGTGCGGCGAGGGCTTTGTAGTCCCAGCCGTAGCGAAAAGCGATCGAGAACAACGTATCTTTTGGTCGAACGACGTACTGACCCGTGGTCACCGCCGGACGCTGGGCGACGCCTTTATTGCGATCGACGACACGCACATCGCTCGTTTTGGAACTGGAGCAACCAACCAGCAAGGTGCTCAAAACGAGGCCAGTCACCAGGCGCTGAAAGCTCTTTGTACCCATACGCTGCGCAATGACTGTGAGACTCACCCGCCGCTCCCTTTGTGGTGGCTGAAAATGTGGATTGCCGTGTTCCGGCACGAAATGTCGCAAGTATAACGGGCCAAACAGGCTTTACCTTTAATGAAGCGAAATCGCTTCGCGCACACGTTTGCTGCCCGCCGATGAATCCCGTTTAACTCATCGATGCCGCTGTAAGACCCGGGCAATCGAAGAGAATTCAGCGCGCCTGAACAAATGCTCAGGCCAGCGGCCCATTGAGTAGCGGCACGAAGCGCACCGACCCCAGAACACGACGTGAAAAACCGTGTTCTTCGCGGATGATCAGCATCAGTTGCTGCACCTCACCGGAGCCGACAGGAATCACCAATCGTCCGCCTGGCGCCAACTGATCGAGCAGCGCCTGAGGGACATCAGTGGCCACTGCCGTCACGATAATGCCGTTGTATGGCGCCAGTGCCGGCCACCCTTCCCAGCCATCGCCCCAACGGAAAACCACATTGCGCAGGTTCAGCTCCACCAGGCGTTCCTTGGCCCGGTCCTGCAAAACCTTGATGCGCTCCACGGAGAACACCCGTTCAACCAGTTGCGACAGTACCGCCGTCTGGTAGCCCGAGCCGGTGCCGATTTCCATCACCTTGTCCAAGGGACCTGCTTCCAGCAGCAACTCGCTCATGCGCGCCACCATATAAGGCTGGGAGATGGTCTGGTTGTGTCCAATCGGCAGCGCCGTGTCTTCGTAGGCGCGATGAGCCAGCGCTTCGTCGACGAACAGGTGGCGCGGTGTACGGCGGATGACTTCCAGCACCTTGGCGTTGGAAACCCCTTCCTCATACAGGCGTTGAATCAGGCGCTCGCGGGTTCGTTGCGAAGTCATCCCGATGCCGCGGCGCAGAATATCGTCTTGTTCACGAGCCATTAGCGCAGCCCCTCCAACCAGCCATCGAGACTTCTGAAGGCATCATTGAAGGTGCGATCCAGTTGCAGCGGGGTAATCGACACATAGCCCTGCATCACCGCATGGAAATCGGTGCCCGGGCCGCCGTCTTCGGCATCCCCGGCGGCGGCAATCCAGTATCCGGATTTGCCACGCGGGTCGACCACTTTCATCGGCGCCGCCGCACGTGCGCGGTGCCCGAGGCGGGTCAGCTGAATACCGCGGATGTGATCCAGCGGCAGATTGGGAATGTTCACGTTCAATACCGTGCGCGGTGGCAAGTCGAGGTCGGCGTGGGCCTCGACCAGTTTGCGCGCAAAGTAAGCGGCTGTGGGAAGGTTCTCCACTTGCCGTGAGACCAACGAAAAGGCGAACGAAGGACGCTCGAGGAAACGACCCTCAAGTGCTGCCGCGACAGTGCCGGAATACAACACGTCGTCCCCCAGGTTGGCGCCCAGGTTGATGCCGGAAACCACCATGTCCGGTTGGCACTCCAGCAAGCCGTTAAGGCCCAGGTGCACGCAATCGGTGGGTGTGCCGTTCAGGCTGATAAAGCCGTTGGCCAAAGTTTGCGGGTGCAACGGACGGTCGAGCGTCAGCGAACTGCTGGCGCCGCTTTTGTCCTGGTCCGGGGCGATAACCACGCACTCGGTGTAATCCGCCAGCGCAGCATAAAGCGCGGCGAGACCGGGTGCGGTTACCCCATCGTCGTTAGAAATCAGAATACGCATGGGCTGTCCGTCTGCCCCACCGGCACCAGATCAACAAGCTCGCGCACCAATACGGTGGCAAAGCATCCGGCCGGGAGGACGAATTCCAGTTGCAGAATGTCAGGCTCGGGATAATGCCACGTCAACCCACCAATGGGCAGTCGCAGGATGCGACGTTCGTGGCTCATTCCGGCGTTAATCAACCAATCGCGCAGATCCGCTTCGCGAGCGGCGATTGCCTGCTCCAGTACATGGACAGCGCCGGTCGCCGGCGAGTCACCTTCGCCCCACTGAGGACCGGTCGGGTGCAGGTCGAGAATCGCCAGGCGGGGGTCGCTGCATTCGGCTTCACCTGCCGGGAAAAAGCTGCGGCTGTCGGTGAAGGCCAGTAGATCGCCGACCTGCGCTTGCTGCCAGGTGCCATCCGCCACACGTGCCGCCAGGACTTGGTTGAACAGAAAACTGCGGGCAGTGGAGAGCAGCCGCGAACGCACGTTGCGCTGCTCCGGCAATGCCTTGCGCGCGGCCCAACCTCGGGCGTCGACCACGTTCCCGCCGTCAAAGCCGAAACGCTGTGCGCCGAAATAATTGGGAATACCATGCTTGGCGATCAGTTGTAGACGCTCGTCTATCGCAGCTTTGTCGCCAGCGAATTGCGTCAGGCGCAAGGTGAAGCCATTTGCCGAGTGGGCACCGCGCTGCAGTTTGCGCTTGTGCCGACCGGTCTTGAGGATCTTCAGCGTGTCGTTTTCCGCCGCCGACAAATCAGGATCCGCCTTGCCCGGCAGTTGCACGCTGAACCATTGGCGAGTCAACGCCTGGCGATCCTTGAGGCCCGCATAACTGACGGTGCGCAATGGCACACCCGCGGCCTTGGCAATCCGCCGTGCGGCTTCTTCAGTATTCAGGCCGCGCTTTTCCACCCAGATCCACAGGTGCTCGCCATCACCGCTAAGGGGGATGTTGAGCACTTCATCAACCTGGAAATCTTCCGCCGTGGCTTTCAGAACCGCCGTGCCGAGGGCATCGCCGTAGGCACGCGGGCCGAGCAATTGCGCCTCGTTCATGCGCGCAGCAACAAGGCAACGGAATGCACGGCAATGCCTTCTTCGCGACCGACAAAGCCGAGCTTTTCGGTGGTGGTAGCTTTCACGTTCACTTGATCCAACTCAACTTGAAGATCCGCAGCAATCAGCGCGCGCATCGATTCGATATGCGGGGCCATTTTCGGCGCTTGGGCGACGATGGTGTTATCGACGTTGCCGACCTTCCAGCCCTTGGCGTGGATCAGTGCGACGACGTGACGCAACAGCACGCGGCTGTCGGCGCCCTTGTATGTCGGGTCGGTGTCCGGGAAGTGCTTGCCGATATCACCCAGCGCAGCAGCGCCGAGCAAGGCATCGCTCAAGGCGTGCAGCAGGACGTCACCGTCGGAATGAGCGAGCAGCCCGAAGCCGTGTGCGATACGCACGCCGCCCAGAGTAATGAAATCGCCTTCAGCGAAACGGTGCACATCATAGCCGTGGCCAATACGCATAAAAAAACGCCCCGATTTTTGTCAGGGCGTGATTCTACCTGCATTAGGCGCCTAGGGCGCGCCCATGATGTTGCAAGTGGTCGTCGATGAAACTGGCGATGAAGAAATAGCTGTGGTCGTAGCCCGGTTGCAGGCGCAACGTCAGCGGATGACCGGCCAGTTTGGCAGCCTGTTGCAAGGCTTCAGGCTTGAGCTGGGTGGCGAGGAAATCATCGCGATCACCTTGATCGACCAGCAGTGGCAACTTCTCGTCGGCCTCGGCGATCAACGCGCAAGCATCCCATTCACGCCATTTCGAGCGGTCTTCGCCCAGGTAACGGGAAAAGGCCTTCTGACCCCAAGGGCAATCCATCGGATTGTTGATCGGCGAGAACGCCGACACCGATTGATATCGCCCCGGATTGCGCAACGCGCAGACCAGCGCACCGTGACCACCCATGGAGTGACCGCTGATGCCGCGTTTGTCCGAAGCGGGGAAATGGGCTTCGACCAATGCCGGCAATTCCTGCACGACATAGTCATGCATCCGATAGTGCCGCGACCAAGGTTCCTGCGTGGCATTCAGATAAAACCCGGCGCCGAGACCGAAGTCCCAGGCACCGTTCGGATCGCCGGGCACATCAGGGCCGCGAGGGCTGGTGTCCGGCGCGACGATGATCAACCCCAACTCGACGGCCATACGCATCGCGCCGGCCTTATGCATGAAATTCTCGTCGGTGCAGGTCAGGCCGGACAACCAATACAGCACCGGCAACTTGCCGCCCTGCTCCGCTTGCGGCGGCAGGTACACGGCGAACACCATGTCGCAGCCGAGCACATCGGAGCGGTGCTTGTAGCGTTTGTGCCAGCCGCCAAAGCTTTTCTGGCAGGAGATATTTTCCAGGCTCATGACCGACCTCAGAAATGGATGACGCTACGGATGCTTTTGCCTTCGTGCATCAGGTCGAAAGCCTTGTTGATGTCTTCCAGACCCATGGTGTGGGTGATGAACGTATCCAGCGGGATTTCGCCGGTCTCGGCCATCTCGACGTAGCTTGGCAACTCGGTACGACCGCGCACGCCACCGAACGCCGAACCGCGCCAGACGCGACCGGTGACCAGTTGGAATGGACGGGTAGAGATTTCCTGGCCGGCACCGGCCACGCCGATGATCACCGACTCACCCCAACCCTTGTGGCAGCACTCAAGTGCGGCGCGCATCAATTGCACATTGCCGATGCACTCGAAGGAAAAGTCGACGCCGCCGTCAGTCATGTCGACGATAACTTCCTGGATCGGACGGTCGAAGCCTTTCGGGTTCACGCAGTCGGTTGCACCGAGTTGCTTGGCGATTTCGAATTTGGCCGGGTTGATGTCGATGGCAATGATCCGCCCTGCCTTGGCTTTGACCGCGCCGATCACAGCTGACAGACCGATGCCGCCGAGACCGAAAATGGCCACGGTGTCACCCGGTTTTACCTTGGCGGTATTGAGCACCGCACCGATGCCGGTGGTGACACCGCAGCCCAGCAGGCAGACTTTTTCCAGTGGCGCTTCTTTCGCAATCTTGGCGACCGAGATTTCCGGCAACACGGTGTACTCGGAGAACGTCGAGGTGCCCATGTAGTGGAAAATCGGCTGGCCTTTGTAGGAAAAACGCGAGGTGCCATCTGGCATCAGGCCCTTGCCTTGCGTGGCACGAATCGCCTGGCACAGGTTGGTTTTGCCCGACAGGCAGAATTTGCACTGGCGGCATTCCGGGGTGTACAGCGGGATCACATGATCGCCGACGGCGACGGAGGTCACGCCCTCGCCGATCGCTTCAACCACGGCGCCACCTTCGTGACCGAGGATCGACGGAAAGATGCCTTCCGGGTCAGCGCCCGACAGGGTGTAGGCATCGGTATGACAAACACCGGAGGCCACCACACGCAACAGAACTTCACCGGCCTTGGGCATGGCGACATCGACTTCGACGATCTCGAGGGGTTTCTTGGCCTCGAAGGCAACGGCAGCGCGCGACTTGATCATGTGGATTCTCCAGTGAATAAAAACGAGACAGGCAGTGTAATACACCGCCTTAGGAGGAATAATCCGGACAAAAGCAAAACATTATTGCCATACAGGGATAATCCTAATGTCCGAAAACCGCTGGGAAGGGATTGACGAGTTCGTCGCCGTGGCCGAGTGCAGCCAGTTCACCGCGGCTGCGGAACGGCTTGGGGTTTCGTCCTCTCACGTCAGCCGACAAATCGTACGCCTCGAAGAACGCCTTCAGACGCGGCTGCTGTACCGAAGCACCCGTCGGGTCACGCTGACCGAAGCCGGGCAAACCTTTTTGCAGCATTGCCAGCGTTTGCAGGATGGTCGCGAAGAAGCCTTGCGCGCAGTCGGCGACCTGACCAGCGAACCCAAGGGCATGCTGCGCATGACCTGCGCGGTGGCGTACGGCGAACGCTTCATCGTGCCGCTGGTGACGCGCTTCATGGCGCTCTATCCGCAACTGCGCGTCGACATTGAACTGAGCAACCGCCCTCTCGATCTGGTGCACGAAGGGCTGGACCTGGCGATCCGCCTCGGTCGTCTTCAGGACTCACGACTGGTCGCCACACGGCTGGCACCGCGGCGCATGTATTTGTGCGCATCACCGTCCTACCTGGAACGGTATGGCCGCCCACACAGTTTGTCGGAGCTCAGCCGGCACAATTGCCTGATCGGCAGTTCGGACATGTGGCAACTGGAACAGAACGGGCGGGAATTTTCGCAACGGGTGCAGGGAAACTGGCGCTGCAACAGTGGGCAAGCAGTATTGGATGCGGCGCTGCAGGGGGTTGGGTTGTGCCAGCTGCCGGATTACTACGTGCTGGAACATTTGAACAGCGGTGCTTTGATTTCACTGCTGGAAGCGCATCAGCCGCCGAATACGGCGGTTTGGGCGCTTTATCCACAGCAGCGGCATCTGTCGCCGAAGGTGCGCAAGCTGGTGGATTATTTGAAGGAAGGTTTGGCGCAAAGGCCGGAGTACCGGGCTTAGTGATGAGTTGCCTGACCGGCCGCTATCGCGAGCAGGCTCCCACAGTGGATCCAGGCGAACACCAAAAAAGTGGGTAACGCTAACAAGTGTAGGGGTAAGCCTGCTCGCGATGGCGGTAGAAAAGCAAACGAACCTTTCAGCGGCGATTAGCCCAACGCTGTCGCAGCCATTCGAGGTCTTCAGGGCGTGTGACTTTGAGATTGTCGGATCGACCTTCGATCAAACGAGGAGCCAGACCCGCCCACTCCATGGCCGAAGCTTCATCCGTCACCAACGCATCCGCCACCAGACTGTCCGCCAATGCCCGGTGCAACGCACCAAGGCGAAACATCTGCGGCGTATACGCCTGCCAGATCACGCTGCGATCCACGGTTTCAACCACGCGACCGTGCTTGTCGACCCGTTTCAAGGTATCGCGTGCCGGCACTGCCAGCAGTCCGCCGACAGGATCATCCGCCAATTCGCTTAGCAGCTTGTCCAGATCATCACGGCTCAGGTTGGGCCGCGCAGCATCGTGCACCAGCACCCAATCTTCATCGTCCGCACCCTGCGCATGCAAATGCAGCAAGGCATTGAGCACCGAGCCGGAACGCTCGTCGCCACCGTCAACCCGCTGAATACGCGGATCGGCAGCACACGCCAGGTTTGGCCAATAAGGATCATCAACAGCAAGACTGACCACCAACCCCTTCAGGGCAGGATGATCAAGGAAACAGCCGAGGCTGTGTTCGAGAATAGTGCGCCCGCCCAGTTGCAAGTATTGCTTGGGACGGTCCGCAGCCATACGGGCACCGACGCCCGCGGCAGGAATCACGGCCCAGAAGGCCGGTAACGACTGGATCATTGGGCCAACTGGTAAAGGGTTTCACCGTCCTTGACCATGCCCAACTCATGGCGAGCCCGCTCTTCAACGGTCTCCATGCCTTTTTTCAACTCGCTGACTTCAGCGTCCATGACCCGATTGCGCTCCAGCAATCCTTCGTTCTCAGCGTGTTGATCCGCGATCTGCTGAGTCAGCTCGGCCACTTGCGCCAGACTGCCATTACCCACCCACAGGCGGTATTGCAGGCCAGCCAGCAGCAAGAGCAAGACGAGGAACAACCAATTGGGACTGCGCATCGAATATCAGGTATCCAGTGGAAAAAGACAGCCATGCCAAAACTATGAAGCTTCTGATAGCACGAAGCCTGGAAGACCCAGGCTTGTGCTCTTAAGGCATCAGATTAGTGGCAAAAACGTCGCTGTAGCGATTTTTCCGACACAATCCGGTGTCTTTTTTACGCTGTAGCAATCAGCCGCGGAATTCGCTGCGACCGTTGTACTTGGCTTTGCCATTCAACTGCTCTTCGATACGCAGCAGTTGGTTGTACTTGGATACGCGGTCCGAACGGCACAGGGAACCGGTCTTGATCTGGCCAGCCGAGGTGCCCACGGCCAGGTCGGCAATGGTCGAATCTTCGGTTTCGCCGGAGCGGTGCGAGATCACAGCGGTGTAACCAGCGGCCTTGGCCATCTGGATGGCTTCCAGGGTTTCGGTCAGGGTGCCGATCTGGTTGAACTTGATCAGGATCGAGTTGGCGATCTTTTTGTCGATGCCTTCTTTCAGGATCTTGGTGTTGGTCACGAACAGGTCGTCGCCGACCAGTTGGACTTTCTCGCCGATCTTGTCGGTGAGGATTTTCCAGCCAGCCCAGTCGGACTCGTCCAGACCGTCTTCGATCGAGATGATCGGATAACGCTCGGTCAGGCCTTTCAGGTAATCAGCGAAACCTTCAGCGGTGAACACCTGGCCTTCGCCGGACAGGTTGTATTTACCGTCTTCGTAGAATTCGCTGGCCGCGCAGTCCAGTGCCAGGGTCACGTCGGTGCCCAGTTTGTAACCGGCGTTGGCCACGGCTTCGGAGATCACTTTCAAAGCGTCTTCGTTGGAAGCCAGGTTCGGTGCGAAACCACCTTCGTCGCCAACTGCAGTGCTCAGGCCACGGGCCTTCAGAACGGCTTTGAGGTGATGGAAAATCTCGGTGCCCATGCGCAGGCCTTCCGAGAAAGACTTGGCGCCAACCGGCTGAACCATGAATTCCTGGATGTCGACGTTGTTATCGGCGTGCTCGCCACCGTTGATGATGTTCATCATCGGAACCGGCATCGAGTAAACACCCGGGGTGCCGTTCAGGTTGGCGATGTGCGCGTACAGCGGCAGGTCCTGGTCCTGTGCTGCTGCCTTGGCCGCGGCCAGGGAAACGGCGAGGATCGCGTTGGCGCCCAGGGAACCTTTGTTTTCAGTACCGTCGAGCTTGATCATCGCGTGATCCAGCGCTTTCTGGTCGCTTGGGTCTGCGCCTTTCAACAGGTCGCGGATCGGACCGTTGATGTTGGCAACGGCTTTGAGTACGCCTTTGCCCAGGTAACGGCTCTTGTCGCCATCACGCAGCTCGAGCGCTTCACGCGAGCCAGTGGAAGCACCGGACGGCGCGCAAGCGCTGCCGATGATGCCGTTATCGAGAAGCACGTCCGCTTCCACGGTGGGATTGCCACGGGAGTCGAGAACTTCACGACCTTTGATGTCGACGATTTTTGCCATTGTTGTAAACACTCCAAAGTTGACGAAAACGACGCAGCTAGAGGAAATCTTTTACCGTCGGCAAGTGGTATGCAGCGGGCAGACTTGCGGACGATAAGGCTCAGGCCCGAGGGCCTGAGCAACAAATCGTGCGGTACTTTACCGGAGAAATGAGGTTTACGCGGTCTCTACCGTCGGAAAACTCTTCACCAGTTCGTCCAGAGCTTTGAGCTGGGCCAGGAATGGCTCCAGTTTGTCCAGGCGCAAGGCACAAGGGCCGTCGCATTTGGCGTTGTCCGGGTCCGGGTGGGCCTCGAGGAACAGACCGGCCAGCGACTGGCTCATGCCGGCCTTGGCCAGATCGAGGACCTGGGCGCGACGGCCGCCAGCGGAATCGGAGCGACCACCGGGCATTTGCAGCGCGTGGGTCACGTCGAAGAACACCGGGTATTCGAACTGCTTCATGATGCCGAAGCCGAGCATGTCGACGACCAGGTTGTTGTAGCCGAAGCTCGAACCACGTTCGCAGAGGATCAACTGATCGTTACCCGCTTCCACGCACTTGTTCAGGATGTGTTTCATTTCCTGAGGCGCGAGGAACTGGGCTTTCTTGATGTTGATCACTGCGCCGGTCTTGGCCATCGCGACCACGAGGTCGGTCTGGCGCGACAGGAAGGCCGGCAACTGGATGATGTCGCAGACTTCAGCGACGACCGCGGCCTGCTCAGGCTCGTGGACGTCGGTGATGATCGGCACGCCGAAGGCTTGCTTGATGTCCTGGAAAATCCGCATGCCCTCTTCCAGGCCGGGGCCACGGTAGGAGGTCACGGAGGAACGGTTGGCCTTGTCGAAGCTGGCCTTGAACACGTAAGGGATACCGAGTTTCTCGGTAACCTTTACGTACTCTTCGCAGACCTGCATCGCCATGTCGCGGCTTTCCAGCACGTTCATGCCACCGAAAAGCACCATTGGCTTGTCGTTGGCAATCTCGATATCGCCTACACGGATGATCTTCTGCGCCATTGGAGTTACGCCTTCTTCTGGTGTTGAACCAAAGCTGCTTTGACGAAACCGCTGAACAACGGGTGACCGTCGCGCGGTGTCGAGGTGAACTCAGGGTGGAACTGGCAAGCGACGAACCATGGATGATCCGGGGCTTCAACCACTTCGACCAGCGCGCCATCACCGGAACGACCGGAGATTTTCAGGCCGGCTTCCATGATTTGCGGCAGCAGGTTGTTGTTCACTTCGTAGCGATGACGGTGACGCTCGACGATCACGTCCTTGGCGTAGCAATCGTGCACCAGGGAACCCGGCTCAAGCAGGCAATCCTGAGCGCCGAGGCGCATGGTGCCGCCCAGGTCGGACGCTTCGGTACGGGTTTCGACGGCACCGGTGGCATCTTCCCACTCGGTGATCAGACCCACGACCGGGTGACCGCTGGCGCGATCGAACTCGGTGGAGTTGGCGTCTTTCCAGCCCAGCACGTTGCGAGCGAACTCGATCACGGCCACTTGCATGCCCAGGCAGATGCCGAGGTACGGAACCTTGTTTTCGCGAGCGTATTGAACGGCGGTGATCTTGCCTTCCACGCCACGCAGACCGAAGCCGCCCGGTACGAGGATCGCGTCGACACCTTCCAGCAGCGCAGTGCCCTGGTTTTCGATGTCTTCGGAATCGATGTAGCGCAGGTTGACCTTGGTGCGGTTGCTGATGCCGGCGTGACTCATCGCTTCGATCAGCGACTTATAGGCGTCCAGCAGTTCCATGTACTTGCCGACCATCGCGATGGTGACTTCGTGTTCCGGGTTCAGCTTGGCGTCAACCACGGCTTCCCACTCGGACAGATCAGCGCTGCCGCATTGCAGGCCGAAGCGTTCGACAACGAAATCGTCCAGGCCCTGGGAGTGCAGGATGCCCGGGATCTTGTAGATGGTGTCGGCGTCTTCCAGCGCGATCACCGCACGTTCTTCAACGTTGGTGAATTGCGCGATCTTGCGACGCGACGAGATGTCGATCGGGTGATCAGAGCGGCACACCAGCACGTCTGGCTGCAGGCCGATGGAACGCAGTTCCTTGACCGAATGCTGGGTTGGCTTGGTTTTGGTTTCGCCGGCCGTGGCGATGTACGGCACCAGTGTCAGGTGCATCAGCATCGCGCGCTTGGCGCCGACTTCGAAACGCAATTGACGGATGGCTTCGAGGAACGGTTGCGACTCGATGTCACCCACGGTGCCACCGATCTCGACCATGGCCACGTCGGCATCGCCCGCGCCCTTGATGATGCGGCGCTTGATTTCGTCGGTGATGTGCGGGATCACCTGGATGGTTGCACCCAGGTAGTCACCACGGCGCTCTTTGCGCAGGACGTGTTCGTAGACACGGCCGGTGGTGAAGTTGTTGTTCTGGGTCATGGTCGTGCGGATGAACCGCTCGTAGTGGCCCAGGTCCAGGTCGGTCTCGGCGCCGTCGTGGGTGACGAACACTTCACCGTGCTGGAACGGGCTCATGGTGCCCGGGTCAACGTTGATGTACGGGTCCAGCTTCAGCATGGTGACCTTAAGTCCCCGCGCCTCCAGGATGGCCGCCAATGAAGCCGAGGCAATGCCTTTCCCCAATGAAGAAACAACACCGCCCGTGACGAATATGTAGCGCGTCATGAAAAACCCTAGAAGTCTGCGTTAAAGCGGTCCGAGCCGCCGGGGAAAGCGAAGGAAGGCCGAAGCCCCCGATCACCTGCATTAATCACAGTGCACCTTTCAAAAAAACCGCCGCGTTGGGACAGACCGGCAGATGAAACACCGGTACGTTGCTCGCTACACATTTTTTGGAATCGCCCAGCAAAGACTGCTTGGTAATCGGCAACTTCTGTAATTCAGGCGAATCCACAGAAGTTGTATCAAGAAGGGAGCGTAGTCTACCGGAAAGCCCCTTTCAGCTCAAACCTTGATCTTCGCTCAGTGGGTCCCAATGCAAATGCCAGCCCTGCGGCTCACAGCCATCGAGACCCCGCAGGCTGGCCACCGCCAGCAATTGCGTGTCTCGGTAGAGCAGCGGCAATCTGCCACGGACGAAGCCTGGAACACCGCGTTCGTTGAGCAAACGCTTGAGATCCCGGTGGCCGCGATCAGGCAGAGTCATGACCTCTCCCCCCTCACGATAGCGGATCTGCAGCGGGCCATCGGGGATCTGGCCAGTGAACGTCAGTACGCCATTTTCCGGTAACACCAGCGCTATCGAGGGATCAGCCCATGCGCCGGCGTGTGGCGGATTGCGCAGCCATGCGCCGGAGAGCCACCAAATACGCCCCCCCGCCCGATGCAATTCGCCATCGGCCAGCCGCCAGACTGGACGGGCATCTCCAGTGGCATCGCGCAAATCGTCCCAACCCGACCAATGGTCGCTGTCCGGTAGCCGCGTCAACGCTGTGAGCCAGTGACTCAGTGCGTTGCGCTGGCGCGCGGCAGAGAGTTTTGCCAGCGGCGCCAGCTCCAGAGACGGCACACCCAGCCAATCGAACTCACTGACGGTGCTGGCGCTGGCCAGATCGATTTGTGCCAGTTCATCGAGCAACTCCTGCGCTTCGCTCAGATGCGAGGCGCTGCGGGACATGGTCGCCATGGCTTGCGGCCAGCGCTCGGTCAGGACCGGGAACACTTGATACCGCAGGTAATTGCGCGAGAACTGGTGGTCCTGGTTCGATGGGTCCTCAACCCACTTCAACTGATGCTCAGTCGCGTAAGCCTCAAGCTCGGCGCGCGCGACATCAAGCAACGGACGTAGAAGATGCCCGCGACCCAGGACCCGCTCGCGAGGCATGCCCGACAACCCTCTCACCCCTGCCCCGCGCAACAGCCGGAACAGCAGGGTTTCCGCCTGATCGTCGCGGTGTTGCGCGGTCAGCAGCAGTTCATTGGCCTGAGTGGCTTCAACGAAGGCGCCATAGCGCGCATCCCGGGCGGCACGTTCAAGGCTGGCGCCGGGCTGAACCTGAACGCGAACCACCTGTAGCGGCACACCCAGCGCGTCACAGACCGACTGACAATGTTGTGGCCACGCATCAGCCGCAGCCTGCAGGCCGTGATGGACATGAATGGCGCTGATCGCGGGCAGGGATTCGGTTTTTTCGAGATGGACGAGGAGGTGCAGCAGGACGGTGGAGTCGAGACCGCCACTGAAGGCGATGCGCCAGGCCTGAGCGTTGCGCCACGGTTTCAGGTTCAGGAGCAGCCTGGCCGGTAGATCAATCATGGGCCGACTCATATCGATCACTCCACACAAAACAAATGTGGGAGCGGGCTTGCTCGCGAAGAGGCCATCACATTCAACATCATCGTTGACTGACACACCGCCTTCGCGAGCAAGCCCGCTCCCACATTCAAGCCGAGGTCAGATCAGAGACCGTAGCTCATCAGACGTTCGTAACGACGGGCCAGCAGCGCTTCGTTATCGAACTTCTTCAGCATCGCCAGTTGCGAGCTCAGCTCGGCACGGATCGAAGCAGCCGCCGCCGCCGGATCGCGATGTGCGCCGCCCAATGGCTCGCCGATCACCTTGTCGACGATGCCCAGGCCTTTCAGGCGCTCGGCGGTGATGCCCATGGCTTCTGCGGCGTCCGGTGCTTTCTCGGCGGTTTTCCACAGGATCGAAGCGCAACCTTCCGGCGAGATCACCGCGTAAGTCGAGTACTGCAGCATGTTCAGTTGATCGCAAACGCCGATCGCCAGAGCACCACCGGAACCACCTTCACCGATCACGGTGGCGATGATTGGAGTTTTCAGGCGGGCCATGACACGCAGGTTCCAGGCAATCGCTTCGCTCTGGTTGCGCTCTTCAGCGTCGATACCAGGGTAAGCGCCCGGGGTGTCGATGAAGGTCAGGATCGGCATTTTGAAACGTTCGGCCATTTCCATCAGGCGGCACGCCTTGCGGTAGCCTTCCGGACGCGGCATGCCGAAGTTGCGGCGAACCTTCTCGCGCACTTCACGGCCTTTCTGGTGACCGATGATCATCACCGGCTGATCGTCCAGACGGGCAATGCCACCGACAATCGCAGCGTCGTCGGAGAAGTGACGGTCGCCGTGCAGCTCGTCGAACTCGGTGAAGATGTGTTCGATGTAGTCCAGGGTGTACGGACGTTTCGGGTGACGCGCGAGACGTGCGATCTGCCAGCTGGTCAGCTTGCCGAAGATGTCTTCGGTCAGCGTGCTGCTTTTGTCCTGCAGGCGGGAGATCTCATCGCCGATATTCAGCGAATTGTCGTTACCGACCAAGCGCAACTCTTCGATCTTGGCTTGCAGGTCGGCGATCGGCTGTTCGAAATCTAGAAAATTCGGGTTCATAGGCGTCCGTCTTGGGTCGACGTCCAAGAGAGCTTGGGCCGGCCGGTTGTCTATTCGCGCCCTACCTTAAGGGACAGGCGCGTTCAGGTCGAGATTAAAAATTCAGGTCGAGATCAGGGCCTTCGGCGGAACCTGACCGTCAACGGTATTGGAGGAAGACGTTGTCTCGCCCGAACTGGTCACGCAAGGCTTGAATCAACGCATCCGCCGGATCGATTCGCCAGGTCTCGCCAAACTGCAGCAAGGCCTTTGCATCGGGGCTCGTGTACTCCATGGTGATCGGGCACGCGCCGCGGTGACGCTTGAACAACTCACCCAGCCAGCGTAGCTGATCGCCCTTCAAATCCTTGGTCTGCAGTTTCAGGCGCAGGCTTTCGGCGAGGTTGGTGCGCGCATCTTCCATGCTCATCACCCGCTTGACCCGCAGCCGCAGGCCGCCGGAGAAGTCGTCGTTGCTGACTTCACCTTCGACCACCACCATCGCGTCGGTCTGCAACAGCGACTGCGCGGAATGGAACGCCTCGGCAAACAGCGAAGCCTCGATCCGACCGGAGCGGTCATCGAGGGTGATGAAACCCATCTTGTCGCCCTTTTTGTTCTTCATCACCCGCAAGGCGATGATCATGCCCGCGACGGTCTGCGTATCGCGAGCCGGCTTCAGGTCGATAATGCGCTGGCGGGCAAAACGGCGGATCTCGCCTTCGTATTCGTCGATCGGGTGACCGGTCAGGTACAGGCCCAGGGTGTCTTTCTCCCCTTTCAGGCGTTCCTTGAGGGTCAGTTCCTTGGCCTTGCGGTTATTGGCGTAGACATCGGCGTCTTCTTCGACGAACAGACCGCCAAACAGATCGACGTGGCCGCTGTCTTTGGTACGCAGGGTTTGTTCGGCGGCCTTGATCGCCCCTTCCATGGCGTTCAGCAGGACCGCGCGGTTGCGGTCGATATTGGCCTGATAGGCTTTCTGCTCGTCATGGAAGTAAGGCCCGAGACGATCCAGAGCACCGCTGCGGATCAAACCGTCCAGGGTGCGTTTGTTGATTCGCTTGAGGTCGACACGGGCGCAGAAATCGAACAGGTCCTTGAACGGGCCGTCCTGACGCGCCTCAGTGATCGCTTCCACCGGCCCTTCGCCGACACCCTTGATCGCGCCGAGGCCGTAAATAATCCGGCCTTCGTCATTCACCGTGAACTTGAACTCCGAAGTATTCACATCCGGCGCGTCGAGACGCAGCTTCATGGTGCGAATTTCTTCGATCAAGGTCACGACCTTGTCGGTGTTGTGCATATCCGCCGACAGTACTGCGGCCATGAACGGCGCCGGGTAGTGCGTTTTCAGCCACGCGGTCTGGTACGACACCAGGCCATACGCGGCGGAGTGGGATTTGTTGAAACCGTAACCGGCGAACTTTTCCACCAGGTCGAAAATGTTACCGGCAAGGTCAGCGTCGATATTGTTGGTCTTGCAACCGTCAATGAAACCGCCGCGCTGCTTGGCCATTTCCTCAGGCTTTTTCTTACCCATGGCCCGACGCAGCATGTCCGCACCGCCGAGGGTGTAACCGGCCATGACCTGGGCAATCTGCATCACCTGTTCTTGATACAGGATGATGCCGTAAGTCGGTGCCAATACGGGCTTGAGGCCTTCGTACTGGTAGTCCGAGTGCGGGTACGCCAGTTCGGCGCGGCCGTGCTTACGGTTGATGAAGTCGTCCACCATGCCCGATTGCAACGGGCCCGGACGGAACAGGGCCACCAGTGCGATCAAGTCTTCCAGGCAGTCGGGCTTGAGCTTTTTGATCAGCTCTTTCATGCCGCGTGACTCGAGCTGGAACACCGCGGTGGTTTCAGCTTTTTGCAGCAACTGGTACGTCGGTTTGTCATCCAGCGGGATGAACGCGATATCCAGCGGCGGCTCATCGACCTTGGCGCGGTCGCGGTTGATGGTTTTCAGTGCCCAGTCGATGACCGTCAGGGTCCGCAGACCGAGGAAGTCGAACTTCACCAGGCCGGCAGCTTCAACGTCGTCTTTGTCGAACTGGGTCACCAGACCGTCGCCGGCCTCATCGCAATAGATTGGCGAGAAGTCAGTCAGCTTGGTCGGGGCGATTACCACTCCCCCGGCGTGCTTGCCGACGTTACGCACAACGCCTTCAAGCTTGCGCGCCATTTCCCAGATTTCCGCGGCTTCCTCATCGACCTTGATGAAGTCGCGGAGGATTTCTTCCTGCTCGTAAGCTTTTTCCAGGGTCATGCCGACTTCGAACGGAATCATCTTCGACAGACGATCCGCCAGACCGTAGGACTTGCCCTGTACTCGCGCCACGTCACGGACCACAGCCTTGGCGGCCATGGAACCGAAGGTAATGATCTGGCTCACCGCGTTGCGACCGTATTTTTCGGCCACGTAATCGATCACGCGGTCACGGCCGTCCATGCAGAAGTCGACGTCGAAGTCGGGCATGGAGACCCGTTCCGGGTTAAGGAAACGTTCGAACAGCAGGTCATATTCCAGCGGATCGAGGTCGGTGATCTTCTGCACATAGGCCACCAGCGACCCGGCACCCGACCCCCGGCCAGGCCCCACCGGCACGCCGTTGCTCTTGGCCCACTGGATAAAGTCCATAACGATCAGAAAATAACCCGGGAAACCCATCTGGATGATGATATCCAGCTCGAAATTCAGCCGGTCGACGTAGACCTGACGCTTGGATTCGTAATCTTCGGTGGTGTCTTTGGGCAGCAGAACGCTGAGGCGCTCTTCCAGACCGTCGAACGAGACCTTGCGGAAATACTCGTCGATGGTCATGCCATCAGGGATCGGGAAGTTGGGCAGGAAGTGAGTGCCCAGCTTCACTTCGATGTTGCAGCGCTTGGCGATCTCGACGGTGTTCGCCAGCGCCTCGGGAATGTCGCTGAACAGCTCGGCCATTTCCTCGGCGCTTTTGAGGTATTGCTGATCGCTGTAATTCTTCGAACGCCGCGGATCGTCGAGGGCACGGCCCTCACCGATGCAGACGCGGGTTTCGTGAGCGGCGAAGTCTTCCTGCTTGATGAAGCGCACGTCGTTGGTCGCGACCAGCGGCGCACCGATTTTTTCGGCCAGGGCCACGGCGCCGTGCAACTGTTCTTCGTCGTTGGGGCGGTTGGTACGCTGGATTTCCAGATAGAAACGATCCGGGAACACGGCCATCCATTCGCGGGCGAGGATTTCCGCTTCTGCCGGATTGCCACTGAGCATGGCCAGGCCGATTTCGCCCTCTTTCGCCGCCGACAGCATGATCAGGCCTTCGCTGGCCTCGGCCACCCACTCGCGCTCAATGATGACCGAGCCATTGCGCTGGCCGTCGATGAAGCCGCGGGAAATCAGTTCGGTGAGGTTGCGATAGCCGACAGCGTTCATCGCCAGCAGGCTGATCCGGCTCAGGGCGTTGTCCGGATCCTTGTTCGACAGCCACAGGTCGGCGCCGCAGATCGGCTTGATGCCTGCGCCCATGGCCGCTTTATAGAATTTGACCAGAGAACACATGTTGTTCTGGTCGGTGACCGCAACGGCGGGCATGTTCATGCCGACCAGGGTCTTGACCAGCGGCTTGATCCGCACCAGACCGTCGACCAGGGAATATTCAGTGTGCAGGCGTAGATGAACGAATGAAGCCGGCATAGTGATCCTGTCTGTGAACATGAAGACAACAAGGCCCGGATTGTACCGGGCCTTGGTAAAAACATCAGCCTTGCGGCTAACTCTCGATCAGGTTTTCGCGAGCCTCGTAAGCCAGGCGCACCGGGGCGAACGAACGGCGATGAATCGGCGTCGGCCCCAGGCGGGCCAGGGCTTCCAGATGAACGGGTGTCGGGTAGCCTTTGTGGCCGCCGATCCCGTAACCCGGGTAAATCAATTCGAAAGCAGCCATTTCACGATCGCGGCTGACCTTGGCCAGGATCGATGCGGCAGCGATAGCCGGCACCTTGCCGTCGCCCTGCACCACCGCTTCGGCGCGCATGGACAGTTTCGGGCAACGGTTGCCGTCGATCATCGCCAGTTTCGGCTGGATGTGCAGGCCTTCGATGGCGCGCTGCATGGCCAGCATAGTGGCATGCAGGATGTTCAGCTCGTCGATTTCTTCGACTTCGGCCCGGGCAATGCACCAGCTCAGGGCTTTTTCGCAGATTTCGTCGTAGAGCTTTTCGCGGCGGGCTTCAGTGAGCTTCTTCGAGTCGTTCAGGCCGAGGATCGGCCGATTCGGATCGAGAATCACCGCAGCCGTGACCACGGCACCGCAGAGCGGACCGCGACCAACTTCGTCGACACCGGCAACCAAATCTTCCACTTCAGCGACCAAGGTGAAATCCAGCCCCATCTGCATACTTGTCTTACTCATTGTACTTGGCCGATCAGTTTCAGCACGGCATCCGCCGCCTGGTTGGAGGCATCCAGACGCAAGGTCCGGTGGATTTCGTCAAAGCCGCGGGTCTGTTCTGCGCCGCCCTCGATCAACGGCGACAAGGTCTGGGCCAGGGCTTCAACCGTCGCATCGTCCTGCAGCAACTCGGGCACCAAAAGGCGCTGGGCCAACAAGTTTGGCAGGGAGATGTAAGGGCTTTTCACCATGCGCTTGAGAATCCAGAACGTCAGCGGCGCCAGGCGATAAGCGACCACCATCGGCCGCTTGTACAACAGCGCCTCAAGGGTCGCCGTGCCGGAGGCAATCAACACGGCGTCGCAGGCTGCAAGGGCCAGGTGGGATTTGCCATTGAGCAGGGTCAGCGGCAGATCGCGACCAGCCAACAACTCTTCAAGCTGCACGCGGCGTTCCGGACTGGCGCAAGGCATGACGAACCGCACACCTGGGCGCAAGGCCCGCAGGCGTTGAGCGGTATCGAGGAACAATGCACCGAGACGGCCGACTTCACCGCCACGACTGCCCGGCATCAACGCAACCAGCGGCCCGTCGGGCAAACCGAGTTCAGCCCGCGCGGCGGCGCGATCGGCTTCAAGCGGGATCGCATCCGCCAGGGAATGCCCGACAAACCGCACCGGCACGCCCTTCTCTTCATAGAACTTCGCTTCGAACGGAAACAGCGTCAGCATCAGGTCGCAGCCTTCGCGAATCTTCAATACCCGCTTCTGCCGCCACGCCCACACCGACGGGCTGACGTAATGCACGGTCTTGATACCGGCCTGACGCAGCTTGAGTTCGATATTGAGGTTGAAGTCCGGAGCATCGATGCCGATGAACGCGTCCGGCTTTTCGGCGATCAGGTCGGCAATCAGCTTTTTGCGACGCGCCATCAGCTCGCGCAATCGACCCAGCACTTCCACCAGGCCCATGACCGAAAGACGTTCCATCGGAAAATAAGAAGTCAGGCCTTCGGCCTGCATCAGCGGGCCACCGACACCGATGAACTCCACCGCCGGATGCTGAGCCTTGAGTGCGCGCATGAGGCCCGCACCCAGAATGTCACCGGAAGCCTCACCCGCCACCAGCGCAATACGCAGATTAGCCATGATTAACGTGTGATGCCGCGGGTCGAAGACTGGATGGAATCACGGAACACCGCGACTTCCGGGAACTGGTCCGAGGGCTCGGCCAATTCGGCGAGCGCCTGCTCAACCGTCAGGCCCTGGCGGTAAACCACCTTGTAGGCACGACGCAGGGCGTGGATCGCGTCTTCGCTGAAACCACGACGGCGCATGCCTTCGAAGTTCATGCTGCGGGCTTCGGCGGGGTTGCCAAACACCGTGACGTACGCTGGAACGTCCTTGCCAATGGCGGTCCCCATGCCGGAAAAGCTGTGGGCACCGATGTGGCAATACTGGTGGACCAGGGTAAAACCGGAGAGGATCGCCCAGTCTTCCACATGCACGTGGCCAGCCAACGCGGTGTTGTTGACCAGGATGCAATGATTGCCGATCACGCTGTCGTGGCCGATGTGGGCATAGGCCATGATCAGGTTGTGATCACCCAGAGTCGTTTCCGAGCGGTCCTGAATGGTCCCGCGGTGAATCGTCACGCCTTCACGGATGATGTTGTGGTCACCGATGACCAGACGGGTTTCTTCGCCTTTGTATTTCAGATCGGGCGTGTCCTCACCTACCGAAGAAAACTGGTAGATGCGGTTGTGCTTACCGATTCGGGTCGGGCCCTTGAGAATCACATGCGGCCCGATCACTGTCCCCTCGCCGATTTCCACACCTGCGCCGACGATCGACCATGGGCCGACCTCGACACCTTCGGCCAGAACGGCCGTCGGATCGATGATTGCGCGAGGGTCAATCAAACTCATAGTTTGCGTTCCGCGCAGATGATTTCAGCGGAGCAGACTGGCTTGCCATCGACCGAAGCCTGGCACTCGAACTTCCAGATCTGACGCTTGCAGCTGATGAAGCGGGCTTCGAGGATCAATTGGTCGCCTGGAGTGACGGGCTGGCGGAAACGCAGCTTGTCGGAGCCGACGAAGTAGTAGAGCGTGCCGTCGGCAGGCTTCACGTCGAGCATTTTGAAGCCAAGGATACCGGCAGCCTGAGCCATCGCTTCGATGATCAGTACGCCCGGCATGATTGGATGCGCAGGGAAGTGACCATTGAAGAACGGTTCGTTGATGCTGACATTCTTGTAGGCGCGAATGCGCTTGCCTTCCACATCCAGATCCACGACCCGGTCCACCAGCAGGAACGGGTAACGGTGAGGCAGGTATTCGCGAATCTCGTTGATGTCCATCATTTCGGGGGGAAGCCTATGTAAAGATTGGGAGCGCGCGACTGACGCGCACCCCTCTAGCAAATCAAGGAGGCAGTCTAGCGGCTGTGCACACTTGATATGGAAATGGTATCAGCCATCTGATGAAGCATTACCGTCAGGGGTCACGTCCCCTACACGCTTTTCCAGCTGTCGCAAACGTCGCGCGATGTCATCGAGCTGACGGATACGGGCCGCGCTTTTGCGCCATTCGGCTGCTGGTTGCATCGCCGTACCGGAAGAATAGGAACCCTTTTCGGTAATCGAGTGGGTCACCATGGTCATCCCGGTGATAAATACGTTGTCGCAGATTTCGATATGCCCCACCAGCCCTACGCCACCGGCGAGCATGCAATGCTTGCCGATTTTGGTGCTGCCGGAGATTCCCACGCACGCGGCCATGGCGGTGTGATCGCCGACCTGCACGTTGTGGGCGATCTGAATCTGATTGTCGAGCTTCACGCCGTTACCCAATACGGTATCGGCCAGCGCGCCGCGGTCGATAGCGGTATTCACGCCAATCTCCACATCATCACCGACCAATACACCACCGATCTGGGCAATTTTCTGCCAGACACCTTTCTCGTTGGCAAAACCGAAGCCTTCGCCGCCAAGTACGGCACCGGACTGAATCACGACCCGTTTGCCGATGCGCACGTCGTGGTACAGCGTGACCCGAGGGGCCAGCCAGCCGCCCTCGCCGATTTCGCACCGAGCCCCGATGAAGCAATGCGCCCCCACGGTGACACCGGCAGCGATACGCGCGCCGCTTTCGATCACCGCAAAGGCACCGATGCTCGCCGCCGGGTCAACCACTGCGTCCACAGCCACTACCGCTGTCGGGTGAATACCGGCAGGCGCCTTGGGCTTGGGATCGAACAGATGGGAAATACGTGCGTAGGCCAGGTACGGATCAGGCACCACCAAGGCATCGCCGGCAAAACCTTCAGCGTCTGCAGCCTTCAGCAACAGGGCTGCGGCCCGGCAGTCCACCAGGTATTTACGGTATTGGGGGTTTGCGAGAAAGCTCAACTGAGC
Organism: Pseudomonas sp. 31-12; assembly: GCF_003151075.1. Classification (NCBI taxonomy): domain Bacteria; kingdom Pseudomonadati; phylum Pseudomonadota; class Gammaproteobacteria; order Pseudomonadales; family Pseudomonadaceae; genus Pseudomonas; species Pseudomonas sp. 31-12. Next base: position 1,497,288 of record NZ_CP029482.1, on the reverse strand, counting down.
TGGGCCAGCCTCTTGCAAAGTGGCTAGCCCAGTAATTTCTTTCTCCGGGTCGCCACGTAGTGTGGCGCCGAGGAACTCGGCCAACTGGCCGAGCTTTATAGTCGCTGTCATGGATTACTTCAGCTGATTCATGCGCTCGATAACCTGGCGAGTGATGTCGTACTGAGGTTTGACATCAATCACTGCGCCACGCTCGAAGACCAGGTCAAAAGCACCTTTCTTGATGACTTCTTCCACAGCGCTGTCCAGTTTCGGCTTGAGCTGCTTCAGCATTTCACGGTCGGCAACGGCTTTGGCTTCGTTCAGTTCCTTGGATTGGAACTGGAAGTCGCGGGCCTTTTGCTTGAACTCGAGCTCAAGACGTTCACGCTCGCCTTGCTGCATCTTGTCGCCGCCGGCCATCAGACGGTCCTGGATACCTTTGGCGCTGCTTTCCAGCGTCTTGAGCTTGGACAGTTGCGGACCAAACTTCTTCTCGGCATCCACAGCGTATTTCTTGGCCGCGTCGGATTCCAGCAGGGCCATCTGATAGTTCAGAACGGCGATTTTCATGTCGGCAAAAGCCGGTCCTGCTACCAGTACGGTCGCCAGGAGAACCAATTGAGTCAACTTACGCACGATGTACTCCTACAAAATCCATTGTCGTTATTTTGAGGCAGACGCTTAGAACGTCTGGCCGAGAGAGAATTGGAACACTTGAGTCTCAGCGTCATCCGGCTTCTTGATCGGCATGGCCAACGCGAAGCTCAGGGGACCCAGTGCGGTGACCCAGGTCACGCCCACACCGACAGAGCTCGCAACGTTGCTCAAGCTGATGTCGTTGCACTCTGTTTGAGAGGTCGAACCGACATTGGCGTTCGTCGTTTTGTCGCACTTGGAATCGAATACGTTACCCACGTCCCAGAATACCGAAGTACGCAGTGAACGCTGATCCTTGACGAATGGCAGCGGGAACAGCAACTCGACACCACCCTGGATCAGAACGTTACCACCGAACGGCAGCGGATCCTGGTCCGGGTCGGCGAGTGTACCGGCGTTACCCGTTTCAGCCTGACCACGGCTAGGTGTACTGCGCGGCCCCAGGGTACTGTCCTTGAAGCCACGAACCGAGTTGAAACCACCAGCATAGTAGTTTTCATAGAACGGCAAGCCATCGGTGGAACCGTAGCCGTCGCCGTAGCCCAGTTCGGTGTGAAGACGAACGGTGTAGTTTTCGGTGATTGGCTGGAACAGCTGACCACGGTAATCCAGTTTAAAGAACGACAGGTCGCTACCCGGCGTCGTGGTTTCCAGAGTCAGACTCTGGGAATGGCCACGGGTCGCCAGCACACCTTTGTTCAAAGTCGACTCGGACCACCCGGCCGACGCCTTGAAGTTCAGGTAGCTGTCGCCTTCACGGTTAACGAAGTCGAAAATCTCGTCAACGGTGTACTGACCGGTCTTGATCTTGTCCTGTTGCGCGCTCAGGCCAAAGGTCAGGCGCGACGTCTCGCTGATCGGGTAACCAACGTTAACGCCAGCACCCAGGCTGTCTACGGCATAGCTGGCTACGTCGACATCAAGGTCTTTGTAGTCGGTGGTGCGATAGAACGCGTTGTAACCCAGGCTCACGCCATCAGCAGTCCAGTACGGGTCGACATAACCGAAGTTATAGCGGCTCTGGTATTCACTGCGGGTCAAACCGACGCTGACCTTGTTACCGGTACCCAGGAAGTTGTTCTGAGTAATCGAACCACCGAGTATCAGACCGGCGCTCTGGGCGAAGCCGACGCTGGCAGTGATCGAACCGGAAGCCTGTTCTTCAACGCTGTAGTTCACGTCAACCTGGTCATCGACACCCGGTACAGCAGGGGTTTCAACGTTCACTTCTTTAAAGAAGCCCAAACGCTCAAGACGGGTCTTGGATTGATCGATCAGGTAGGTCGAAGCCCAACCGCCTTCCATCTGACGCATTTCGCGGCGCAGCACTTCGTCTTCGGACTTGGTGTTGCCACGGAAGTTGATGCGGTTGACGTAAGCACGTTTGCCCGGATCGACGGCGAACGTGATATCGACGGTGTGATCTTCATCGTTCGGCTGAGGCACGCCGTTGACGTTGGCGAAGGTGTAGCCCTCGTTACCCAGGCGACGGGTAATCAGTTCGGACGTGGTGGTCATCAGCTTGCGCGAGAACACCTGGCCTTTCTGAACCAGCAGCAGGGACTTGACCTGGTCTTCAGGAACCTTCAGGTCGCCGCTCAGCTTGACGTCACGAACGGTGTATTTCTCGCCTTCGTTGACGTTGACGGTGATGTAGACGTGTTTCTTGTCCGGGGTAATGGACACCTGGGTCGAAGCGATATCCATGTTGATATAGCCACGGTCCAGGTAGTAGGAGCGCAGACGCTCCAGGTCACCGGACAGTTTTTCACGAGCGTACTTGTCATCGTTCTTGAAGAACGACAACCAGTTGGTGGTCTTCAATTCAAACAGGTCGATCAGGTCTTCCTCAGGGAAGACCGTGTTACCCACCACGTTGATGTGCTGGATAGCCGCAACGGTACCTTCGTTGATGTTGACCTTCAGGCCGACACGGTTACGCGGCTGCGGCACCACTTCGGTGTCAACGGTAGCCGAGTAGCGACCCTGTGCGACATATTGACGCTGCAGTTCGTTACGGACACCTTCGAGGGTGGCACGCTGGAAGATCTCGCCTTCGGCCAGACCGGATTGTTTGAGGCCCTTCATCAGGTCTTCAGTAGAGATCGCCTTGTTACCTTCGATCTCGATACTGGCGACCGACGGACGCTCGACTACCGTAATGACAAGGACGTTGCCATCGCGGCCCAGCTGGATATCTTGAAAGAACCCGGTTTTGAACAGCGCACGAGTGGATTCCACCAGGCGACGATCATCCGCCTGTTCACCGACGTTTAACGGCAAAGCACCAAAGACGCTACCCGCGGAGACCCGCTGGAGGCCATTGACGCGAATATCAGAGATAGTGAAGGACTCGGCGTGAACTTCGGCGATCATCAATACGGTGAGAACCGCAGTTAGCAGCAGACGTTTCATGAAGTCCTTTCTTATTCCAACTGGCAATAAACAAACTGCCGCAAAATGCGGCAGATTCGCAATTCAGCGAAGTGTTACAGACGGCCCAAATCATTGACCAGAGCAAGCAACATCACCCCGACCACCAAACTGATACCGATCTGTATCCCCCAACCCTGCACCCGATCTGACAAGGGACGACCACGCGCCCACTCGATCAGATAAAACAACAAATGCCCCCCATCCAGTACAGGAATGGGCAACAAATTCAGAACCCCCAGGCTAATACTCAGATAAGCAAGGAAATTCAGGAAATCAGCGACACCCGACTGGGCAGAAGCGCCCGCCACTTTAGCAATGGTTATCGGTCCACTCAAGTTTTTTACCGAGAGCTCGCCGAACAACATTTTCTTGAGCGAATCGAGCGTCAGTACGCTCATGGTCCAGGTGCGTCGAGCACCCTCGCCAATTGCGGCCACAGGACCATAACTGACTTCGCGAATCATCTCTGGCGGCCAATCGACCGCTTTCACCCCTGCGCCCAGATAACCGGTGGGTGCCTTGCTCCCGCCGCGAGCAGCCAAGGTCACAGGGACGTCGATTTGAGCACCATCGCGCTCAACACGCAGCATGATTTTGGTATCTGGATGCATACGAACGGTGTCGACCACCTGCTGCCAGTCATCAAGTGACTTGCCATCAAGCGCCAACAGCCGATCACCGGTCTTCAGGCCGGCAGCCTGGGCCGGGCCTTTCGAATCAAGTTCAGCCAACACCGGCGGTAATGCCGGACGCCATGGACGAATACCCAACGAACGAATCGGATCCGGCTCGTCAGCGCCCTTGAGCCATTTATCCAGCATCAGCTCACGAGGCGAATCCGCCGAGGAGCCCTGCTCACGCACCAACAACTGAAGAGAACCGCTCTCGCCAAGACGACGGACCAGCTGCAAATTCACCGCGCCCCAGCCGGATGTCGGCTCGCCATCGATGGCAATAATTTCCTGCCCTGCGCTCAGACCGGCCTTGGCGGCAATGCTGCCGGATTCGACCGCGCCGATGACCGGGCGCACCTGCTCGCTGCCGAGCATGGCCAACACCCAGAAAAACACCATGGCCAATAGAAAGTTGGCGATCGGCCCAGCCGCCACGATGGCAATACGCTGACGGACAGATTTGCGATTGAAGGATTGATCGACCTGATCAACCGGCACTTCGCCTTCGCGCTCGTCGAGCATCTTCACGTAGCCGCCCAACGGAATGGCGGCCACTACGAACTCCGTGCCTTTCTTGTCGTGCCAGCGCAGCAGCGGCATGCCGAAGCCCACGGAGAAACGCAGCACTTTGACCCCACAGCGACGTGCGACCCAGAAATGGCCGAATTCGTGGAAGGTGACCAGCACGCCCAATGCAACCAGGGTGCCGACAATCATATAGAGCGCGCTCATCTACTTTCTCCGCAATCCTATCCAGTGCCGCATGGGCCAACGTATTGCAGCACTTACCGCCCGTGACGGCTCAACCATTGCCCGGCCAGTTCTCGCGCTTTCGCGTCGGCCGTAAACACCGCCTCGAGATCATCCACCGCAACGACTGGCTCGAGGTTTAGCACTTCCTCGATGATACTCGCGATTTCCGGGTAGCGAACCCGCTCGTCGAGAAACGCCGCGACAGCCACTTCATTCGCCGCATTGAGCATGGCCGGCGCACTATTGCCGGCTTCGGCGGCCTGACGCGCAAGGCGCAGGCAAGGGAAGCGTTCTTCATCGGGCGCCTGGAAGTCCAGGCGCGCGATGGCAAACAGATCCAGCGGCGCTACACCCGAATCGATACGCTCCGGCCAGGCCAGGGCGTTGGCGATCGGCGTGCGCATGTCCGGATTGCCTAACTGTGCGAGCACCGAGCCATCGATATAGTCGACCAGCGAATGAATCACGCTCTGCGGGTGAATCACCACTTCGACCTGGGACGGCTTGGCGTCGAACAACCAGCAGGCTTCAATCAACTCGAGGCCTTTGTTCATCATGCTGGCCGAATCGACCGAAATCTTGCGACCCATGGACCAGTTCGGATGCGCGCACGCTTGCTCAGGGGAAACATGCACCAACTCGGCCATCGGCGTCTGTCGAAACGGACCGCCAGAGGCTGTCAGCAGAATCCGACGCACACCGACCGCGCCAAGCCCGCGAGCGAAATCCTGTGGCATGCACTGAAAAATCGCATTGTGTTCGCTGTCGATCGGCAGCAGCACCGAACCGCTTTTGCGCACCGCCTGCATGAACAGCGCACCCGACATGACCAACGCTTCTTTGTTGGCCAGCAGGATCTTCTTGCCCGCCTCGACCGCCGCCAGGGTCGGACGCAAGCCCGCCGCACCAACGATGGCCGCCATGACCGCATCGACCTCAGGGTCGGAAGCCACCTGACACAGGCCCTCTTCCCCCACCAATACGCGGGTCGACAGGCCTGCAGCACGCAAGTCGTCCTGCAAGGTCCGGGCAGCGCCCACCTCCGGCACGACGGCAAACCGTGGCGTATGACGCACGCACAAGGCCAGCAACTCACTCAGGCGCGTGAAACCACTCAACGCGAACACCTGATAGCGCTCGGGATGACGAGCGATTACGTCCAGGGTGCTCAGACCGATCGAGCCGGTCGCCCCCAGAACGGTAATCTGCTGTGGGCGGCTCACGGTGCGGCCATCCACAACAGCACGGCAAATACGGGGATCGCGGCCGTCAGGCTGTCGATGCGATCCAGCACACCGCCGTGCCCCGGCAGCAGATTACTGCTGTCCTTGATCCCGGATTGACGCTTGAACATGCTCTCAGTGAGGTCACCCACGACCGAGATGAATACGATCACTGCCGCACCGATCAGGCCCATCAGCATCTGCACGAAACTCCAGTCGCGCACAAAGCCAACGATCGCCGTAATCACCAGGCTCAGCAGCAAGCCGCCGTACACGCCTTCCCAGCTCTTGCCAGGACTGACCATTGGCGCCAGCTTGCGCTTGCCGAATGCACGACCGGAAAAGTACGCGCCAATATCGGCCCCCCAGACCAGCACCATCACCGCCATGATCAGCCAGTTACCCAAGGGTTGCTGCTTGATCTGGACCAGACCTTGCCAGGCCGGCAGCAGGATCAGCAAACCGATCACCAGCTTGCAGGCGGCGCTGGACCAGTGTTCGCTGGAACTCGGGTAGGTCAGCACCAGATAGGTCGCCACGCCCCACCAGAGCACCGAAGCCCCCAACACCCAGGGCGCGAGCCCCGGCAGGATGTGCATGACAAACAGCATCAATGCGACCACAACCGCGTAGGCAACGCGCATCGGCTGGGCATTGAAGCCTGCCAGGCGAGCCCACTCCCATGCGCCGAGGGTCACGACCAGCCCGATGAACAGCGCAAAGCCCGTGCCTTCAAGCAGGAAAAACCCGCACAAAGCGATCGGCAGCAGGATCAGCGCGGTGATGATTCGTTGTTTGAGCATTAAACCCGGGCTCCAGCCTCGACCTGCTCGCTCGTTTTACCGAAGCGACGCTGGCGAGAAGCGAAATCGGCCAGCGCGTTACGCATGGCGTCGTGTTTGAAGTCCGGCCAGAACAGGTCGGAGAAGTACAACTCGGCATAAGCCAGTTGCCAGAGCAGGAAGTTGCTGATGCGGTGTTCGCCACCGGTGCGGATGCACAAGTCCGGCAACGGCAGGTCACCGGTGGCCAGACAGGTCTGCAACAGCTCCGGCGTGATGTCCTCCGGACGCAGATGCCCGGCCTGAACTTCACGCGCCAGACGCTGCGCGGCTTGCGCGATGTCCCACTGACCGCCGTAGTTGGCGGCGATCTGCAAGACAAAGCGGTTGGCACCGGCGGTCATCGCCTCGGCTTCACGCATGGCGACCTGAAGCTCGGGATGAAAGCGCGAACGATCACCGATGATGCGCAGACTGATGTTGTTGTCATTGAGGCGCTTGGCCTCACGACGCAACGCCTTGAAGAACAGATCCATCAAGGCACTGACCTCATCGGCCGGGCGCTGCCAGTTCTCACTGGAGAAGGCGAACAGGGTCAATACCTCGACCCCGGCCTCGGCGCACACTTCAATCACTGCGCGAACCGCATCCACGCCCGCTTTATGCCCGGCAACACCCGGCATAAAGCGCTTTTTCGCCCAGCGATTATTACCATCCATGATGATCGCGACATGGCGCGGCACCGCGGACGGCACAGTCTGCTTAGTCTTTTCCATGAAAACGCGACCCTTATACGGCCATCAGGTCTTTTTCTTTCTGTGCCAGATGCGAGTCGATTTCAGCCACGTACTTCTTGGTCAAATCGTCGATCTCGCCAGTGGCGCGACGCTCTTCGTCTTCGCTGATTTCTTTTTCCTTGACCAGATCCTTCAGCGAGCTGTTGGCATCGCGACGGATGTTGCGCACGGCAACACGGGCATCTTCAGCGACATCGCGAGCCTGCTTGGTGAAGCCCTTGCGGGTTTCTTCAGTCAGGGCCGGCATGGAGATCAGCAGCAACTCACCCAGGTTGGTCGGGTTGAGGTTCAGACCCGCGCTACCAATGGCTTTGTCGACGGCACCGAGCATGTTGCGCTCAAAGGCAACAACTTGCAGGGTACGGGCGTCTTTGACGGTGATGTTCGCCACTTGCTTGATCGGGGTGTCGGAACCGTAATACGGCACCATCACACCTTCAAGAATGCTTGGGTGCGCCTGGCCGGTACGAATACGGCCGAAGTTGTGCAGCAGCGATTCCACGGATTTCTTCATGCGCTCTTGAGCGTCTTTCTTGATTTCATTGATCATTGTTGGCCTTCCTCGATCAGGGTCCCTTCAGCGCCGCCATGCACGATGTTCAGCAGGGCGCCGGGCTTGTTCATGTTAAAGACACGCAACGGCATCTTGTGGTCGCGGCACAGGCAAATGGCCGTCAGATCCATCACGCCCAGCTTGCGATCCAGCACTTCATCGTAAGTCAGATGATCGAACTTCTCGGCATGCGGGTCTTTGAATGGGTCAGCGGTGTAGACGCCATCGACCTTGGTCGCCTTGAGCACGACATCGGCATCGATTTCGATCGCTCGCAAGCAGGCTGCCGAATCCGTAGTGAAGAACGGATTACCGGTACCGGCCGCGAAAATCACCACTTCCTTGGCGTTCAGGTGACGCATGGCTTTGCGGCGATCGTAATGATCGGTCACGCCCACCATGGAAATGGCCGACATCACGATGGCCGAGATATTGGCACGTTCCAGCGCATCGCGCATCGCCAAGGCGTTCATCACAGTGGCCAGCATGCCCATGTGGTCGCCAGTTACCCGATCCATGCCGGCCGCGCTCAGCGCTGCACCGCGGAACAGGTTGCCACCGCCGATCACCAGACCGACCTGAACACCGATGCCGACCAGTTGGCCGACTTCAAGCGCCATGCGATCCAGAACTTTCGGATCGATCCCGAACTCTTCCGAGCCCATCAGGGCCTCGCCGCTAAGCTTGAGTAGAATGCGTTTATAGCGAGCCTGATAACCACTGCCCTGCTGAGCCATTGCGAATCTCTCCTGCGGCGTATTTTAAAAATTCTTTGCGAGCTGTTTACAGCTGGCGTTCACTCTAGCTTGGCGCTGCTTCAGCGCCATCGGAACATGGCTTTGTAAGCCAGTTCCAAAGGGAAACCAATAAAAATTGGTGCCCCATCTGAAAAGAGGCTGCGCGCGTTAGCGGGCAGCCTCTTCAGGGCGACAGTTAAAAACCGTCTTATTGCTTGGCGGCAGCCAGCTGGGCAGCAACTTCTTCAGCGAAGTTGTCGACCGGCTTCTCGATGCCTTCGCCTACCTTGAAGTAGGTGAAAGAAACGATTTCTGCACCGGCTTTCTTGGCCAGTTCGCCAACCTTGATTTCAGGGTTCTTGACGAACGCCTGCTCAACCAGGCTCGCTTCAGCCAGGAACTTGCTGATACGGCCTTTGACCATGTTTTCAACGATGTTTTCCGGCTTGCCGGCGATCTTGTCAGCGTTGAGGGTCAGGAACACGCCTTTCTCGCGCTCGACCGCTTCAGCGGAAACTTCCGATGGCAGCAGGAATTCAGGGTTGGTGGCCGCTACGTGCATAGCGATGTCCTTGGCCAGCTCAACGTTGCCGCCTTTCAGGACAACTGCAACACCGATCTTGTTGCCGTGCAGGTAACCACCAACAACATCACCTTCAACGCGAGCCAGGCGACGGATGTTGACGTTTTCGCCAACCTTGCCGACCAGAACCAGGCGATCAGCTTCTTGTGCTTCGATCAGCGGAGCAACATCAGTCAGCTTGTCAGCGAATGCTTTTTCAACGCTGGAAGCAACGAATGCCTTGAAGTCGTCCTGCAGAGCCAGGAAGTCGGTCTGCGAGTTCACTTCCAGCAGAACGGCGGATTTACCGTCTTCTTTCAGAGCGATCGCGCCTTCAGCAGCTACGTTGCCTGCTTTCTTGGCAGCCTTGATGGCGCCCGAAGCACGCATATCATCAATGGCTTTTTCGATGTCGCCGCCGGCCTTGGTCAAGGCCTTTTTGCAGTCCATCATGCCTTCGCCAGTACGCTCACGCAGTTCTTTAACCAACGCTGCAGTAATCTCTGCCATTTTAAAATTCCTCTTGGATAGGTTTTCAACCATTCCACCCGATCGAACGGGCGATCAATTCTTCCCGACCCCACTTGTTAGCGGCTGCACGTTACAAAGGCTGTAGCTGCGCTGCTCACAAACGGTTTTCGAGGTGGCAAAAAGGGGGCCAAGCCCCCTTTTTGCTTACTGAGTCAACGCCAGGGCGTCAATTACTCAGCTGCAGCTGCCGGAGCTTCTTCAACGAACTGCTCGGTGCCGCCAGCAACGTGGTTGCGACCGCGGATGACTGCGTCAGCCATCGAACCCATGTACAACTGGATAGCGCGGATTGCGTCATCGTTGCCTGGGATGATGTAGTCAACGCCTTCCGGGCTGCTGTTGGTATCGACTACGCCGATAACCGGGATACCCAGCTTGTTGGCTTCGGTGATCGCGATGCGCTCGTGATCAACGTCGATAACGAACAAAGCGTCTGGCAGACCGCCCATGTCCTTGATACCACCCAGGGAACGATCGAGCTTCTCAAGATCGCGAGTGCGCATCAGCGCTTCTTTCTTGGTCAGCTTGGCGAAAGTACCGTCTTCGGCTTGCACTTCAAGGTCACGCAGACGCTTGATGGAAGCACGGATGGTTTTGAAGTTGGTCAGCATGCCGCCCAACCAGCGGTGATCGACGTACGGCGAACCGCAACGTGCTGCTTCTTCAGCAACGATCTTGCCAGCGGAACGCTTGGTGCCGACGAACAGAATCTTGTTTTTGCCCTGGGCCAGACGCTCTACGAAAGTCAGAGCTTCGTTGAACATTGGCAGGGTTTTTTCAAGGTTGATAATGTGGATCTTGTTACGCGCGCCGAAAATGTACTTACCCATTTTCGGGTTCCAGTAACGGGTCTGGTGACCGAAGTGCACACCGGCCTTCAGCATATCGCGCATGTTGACTTGGGACATGATAGTTCCTTAATAAGTCGGGTTTGGCCTCCACGTATCCCAATGACCAACCAGCAGCATCAGCTGAAGGCACCCAGGTCATCGTGTCGACACGTGTGTGGATTTAAGCCTTTCGGGGTATCCCCGGAAAGCGGCGCATTTTATATCACAAGGCTTGCAAAAACGGAACCCGGATTCTCGATTCCTGGTGCGTGACTTCAACAGGGCCCTTGGAATCGCCCAAGAATGCGCCAATCTATAGAGAGAAGCGATGCACAGAGGCTCAGATTTGCGCTGATCGTCTGTTAGAATCGCGTTTTTCAGGGCCGCGAAGATCGAACGCGCAATGCCCATTTCGTTTTAGCAAGCGCCATCGAGCGCAGAGAGAGCCTGTATGACCGTCACCCTCAAAACCCCCGAGGACATCGCAAAGATGCGTGTCGCCGGCAAACTGGCCGCCGATGTGCTGGAAATGATTGCCGAACATGTCAAGCCGGGGATCACCACCGAAGAACTGGACCGCATCTGCCACGACTACATCGTCAACGAGCAGAAAGCCATCCCCGCCCCGCTCAACTACAAAGGCTACCCGAAGTCGATCTGCACCTCGATCAACCACGTGGTCTGCCATGGCATCCCGAACGAGAAGCCGCTGAAGGATGGCGACACCCTGAACATCGACGTCACCGTCATCAAGGACGGTTTCCACGGCGACACCAGCCGCATGTTCCACGTCGGCACTGTGCCGGTCTGGGCCGAGCGCCTGTCGCAGGTGACTCAGGAATGCATGTACAAGGCCATCGAGATCGTCAAACCCGGCTGCCGCTTGGGCGACATCGGTGAAATCATCCAGAAACACGCTGAAAAGAACGGTTTCTCGGTGGTTCGTGAGTTCTGCGGTCACGGTATCGGCAAGGTATTCCACGAAGAGCCGCAGATCCTGCACTACGGCCGCGCCGGCACCGGCATGGAACTGAAAGCAGGCATGACTTTCACCATCGAGCCGATGATCAACCAGGGCAAGGCTGACACCAAGGTCTTGGGCGACGGTTGGACCGCGATCACCAAGGACCGCAAATTGTCGGCCCAGTGGGAACACACCCTGCTGGTGACAGACACCGGTTACGAGATCTTCACCCTGCGCGCCGATGACACCATCCCGCGCGTTTCGGCCTGATCCGCCCCCAGGCAGCTCCCAGCCTTATAGATAGATAGGAAAGCCAATCGATGCCGCAGGTGGATCCCGAACTCTTCGACCGCGGCCAGTTCCAGGCTGAACTGGCCTTGAAGGCAAGCCCGATCGCGGCCTTCAAGAAGGCGATCCGCCAGGCCCGCGAGGTGCTCGACGGGCGCTTTCGCAGCGGCCGGGACATTCGCCGGCTGATCGAGGATCGCGCCTGGTTCGTCGATAACATCCTGCAAAAGGCCTGGGAGCAATTCAACTGGAGCGAAGACGCCGACATCGCGCTGGTCGCGGTCGGCGGCTACGGTCGCGGCGAGTTACACCCTTATTCCGACATCGACCTGCTGATCCTGCTGGACAGCGCCGATCACGAAGTTTTCCGTGACTCCATCGAGCGTTTTCTGACGTTGTTGTGGGACATCGGCCTGGAAGTCGGTCAGAGCGTTCGCTCGGTCGACGAATGCGCCGTCGAGGCCCGCGCCGACCTGACAGTCGTCACCAACCTTATGGAGAGCCGTACCATCTGCGGCCCCGAGCGTTTGCGCCAGCGCATGCTCGACGTCACCAGTACCGCGCACATGTGGCCGAGCAAGGACTTTTTCCTGGCCAAGCGCGCCGAGCAAAAGGCCCGTCACCACAAATACAACGATACCGAATACAACCTGGAACCCAACGTCAAAGGCTCGCCTGGCGGCCTGCGGGATATTCAGACGATTCTGTGGGTGGCCCGCCGCGAATACGGCACCCTGAACCTGCGGGCCCTGGCCGGTGAAGGCTTCCTGGTCGAAAGCGAAAACGCCCTGCTGGCCTCGTCCCAGGAGTTTTTGTGGAAGGTCCGATACGCGCTGCACATGCTCGCCGGGCGCTCCGAAGACCGCCTGCTGTTCGACCACCAGCGATCGATTGCCGGGCTGCTGGGTTTCGAGGGCGATGACGCCAAGCAAGCCATCGAAAACTTCATGCAGCAGTATTACCGGGTGGTCATGAGCATTGCCCAGCTCAGCGACTTGATTATCCAGCACTTCGAAGAAGTCATCCTCGCCCCGGAGGACGAAGCGCCGCCGCAGCCGATCAACTCGCGGTTCCAGCTGCACGATGGCTATATCGAAGCGCGCAACGACAACGTGTTCCGCCGCACGCCGTTCGCCATGCTCGAGATCTTCGTGCTGATGGCCCAGCAGCCGGAAATCAAAGGCGTGCGCGCCGATACCATTCGTCTGCTGCGCGAACACCGTCACCTGATCGATGACGATTTCCGCAATGACATCCGCAACACCAGTCTGTTTATCGAGCTGTTCAAGTGCAGGATCGGCATCCACCGCAACCTGCGCCGAATGAACCGCTACGGCATCCTTGGGCGTTATCTGCCGGAGTTCGGCTTCATTGTCGGGCAGATGCAGCACGACCTGTTTCACATTTATACGGTCGACGCCCACACCCTGAATCTGATCAAGCACCTGCGCAAGTTGCAGTACACGCAAGTGTCGGAAAAATTCCCGCTGGCCAGCAAGCTCATGGCCAAGCTACCCAAACCCGAGCTGATTTATCTGGCCGGGCTGTACCACGACATCGGCAAGGGTCGGCATGGCGATCACTCGGAAATCGGTGCGGTGGATGCCGAAGCCTTTTGCCAGCGCCACCAGCTCCCGGTGTGGGACAGCCGCCTGATCGTCTGGCTGGTGCAGAACCACCTGGTGATGTCGACCACCGCCCAGCGCAAGGACTTGTCCGACCCGCAGGTGATCCACGACTTTGCACAGGCCGTCGCCGACGAAACCCGTCTCGACTATCTGTATGTGCTGACCGTCGCCGATATCAACGCCACCAACCCGACGCTGTGGAACTCCTGGCGTGCCAGCCTCCTGCGCCAGCTCTACACCGAGACCAAGCGCGCCTTGCGCCGCGGCCTGGAAAACCCGGTGGACCGCGAAATGCAGATCCGTCAGACCCAAAGCGCCGCCCTGGACATTCTGGTGCGCGGCGGCACCGATCCGGACGATGTCGAACAGCTGTGGTCGCAATTGGGCGATGACTATTTCCTGCGTCACACCGCCGGCGACGTCGCCTGGCACAGTGACGCGATCCTCCAGCAACCAGCCGATGGCGGGCCGCTGGTATTGATCAAGGAAACCACCCAGCGCGAATTCGAGGGCGGTACGCAGATTTTCATCTACGCACCTGACCAGCATGACTTCTTCGCCGTGACTGTGGCCGCGATGGATCAGCTCAACCTGAACATTCACGACGCCCGGGTCATCACCTCCAGCAGCCAGTTCACCCTCGACACCTACATCGTGCTCGACACTGACGGCGACTCGATCGGCGATAACCCGGCACGGGTCAAACAGATCCGCGAAGGCCTGACCGAAGCGTTGCGCAATCCGGACGACTACCCGACCATCATCCAGCGCCGCGTGCCGCGCCAGCTCAAGCATTTTGCGTTTGCGCCACAGGTGACGATCCACAATGACGCGCAGCGCCCGGTGACAGTGCTGGAACTCAGCGCGCCGGATCGCCCGGGGCTGCTGGCGCGAATCGGCACGATCTTCCTCGAGTTCGACCTGTCGCTGCAGAACGCCAAGATTGCGACCCTCGGCGAACGCGTGGAAGACGTGTTCTTCATCACCGACGCGAACAACCATCCGCTGTCCGACCCGTTGCTGTGCACCCGCTTGCAGGATGCGATCGTTGAACAGCTGACTGTCAGTAACGAACCCGATATCAAATTGTCACGCTTGAGTATTTGAACTAACCAACTTTCCCTGTGGGATCGAGCTTTTGTGGTGAGGGAATTTATCCCCTCACCACAAAAGCTCGATCCCACATTAGAAGAGGCCCCCATGAACAACGCTCTGAACCAGTTGCAGCCCTACCCCTTCGAGAAGCTCCGCGCCCTGCTCGGCAGCGTCACGCCAAACCCGGACAAGCGCGCCATCGCGCTGTCCATTGGCGAGCCGAAGCACCGTTCGCCAAGCTTCGTCGCCGAAGCCCTGGCAAGCAATCTGGATCAGATGGCCGTGTACCCGACCACTCTCGGCATCCCGGCTTTGCGTGAAGCCATCGCTGCATGGTGCGAACGCCGCTTCAACGTTCCGACCGGCTGGCTTGACCCGGCGCGCAACGTGCTGCCGGTCAACGGCACCCGCGAAGCGCTGTTTGCCTTCACCCAGACCGTGGTCAACCGTGGCGAAGACGCCCTGGTGGTTAGCCCGAACCCGTTCTATCAGATCTACGAAGGCGCAGCGTTCCTCGCCGGGGCCAAGCCGCATTACCTGCCATGCCTGGACGAAAACGGCTTCAACCCGGATTTCGACGCTGTTTCGCCAGACATCTGGAAACGCTGCCAGATCCTGTTCCTGTGCTCACCAGGCAACCCGACCGGCGCGCTGATTCCAGTCGACACCCTGAAGAAGCTGATCGCCTTGGCTGACGAATACGACTTCGTGATTGCCGCCGACGAGTGCTACAGCGAACTGTACTTCGACGAACAGACCCCGCCGGCCGGTCTGCTCAGTGCCTGCGTGGAACTGGGCCGCAAGGACTTCAAGCGCTGCGTGGTGTTCCACAGCTTGTCCAAGCGCTCCAATCTGCCAGGCCTGCGCTCAGGATTTGTCGCCGGTGATGCCGACATCCTCAAAGGTTTCCTGCTCTATCGCACCTACCACGGCTGCGCCATGCCGGTTCAGACCCAACTGGCCAGCGTCGCCGCGTGGAATGACGAAGTGCATGTACGCGCCAACCGAGCGCTGTACCGCGAGAAGTACGATGCGGTGCTGGAGATCCTCGGTCCAGTGATGGACGTGCAGCGTCCAGACGGCGGTTTTTACTTGTGGCCGAATGTTGAAGGCGACGACGAAGCGTTTTGCCGTGATCTGTTTGTTGAAGAACATGTGACGGTAGTGCCGGGTTCTTACCTGTCCCGTGAGGTGGATGGCGTCAACCCAGGCGCCGGTCGGGTGCGGATGGCGCTGGTCGCGCCTCTGGCGGAATGCGTGGAAGCCGCCGAACGTATTCGCGCGTTTATTACCCGCAAGCAGTAATCCATGAAGCCGTGCCAGTCAATCTGGCACGGCAACTTGTATGACCAGATCCGACTTCAATACAACCAGCTCTACTCCATCATAAGACACTACAGCGTTTACAAAGCCATATTGTTTGTCGAGTGCAATACCCGACAATTCTAACAACACCAAGTAACACACCCGCAAGTTTTCCACTTTACTAAACCTGTCACCAATACTAAATTCTACTTCCGTAAAAAGCCGCACCCCTATTAATCAAACAAGGAAGTTAGACCATGGATTACAGCGTAACTTTTTCTATAACAGCGCCCAAAGACTTCGACGCCCTCTGTCACTTTGCAAATACAGCACACACGCCAACTCAGGTTTCCCCAGGAGTTGCAAAATAATGTGGGCCAAGAAAAATCCTTCCAAGTTCTGGCCTCCCGGCCGCACTCTTCGCATCGCCTTTCTCAATGGCACCGAAGAATTTAAAGCCGCGACCATCTTTGCAGCCAACCATTGGCTGCCGCACATCAACTTGAAATTCGAATTCGTCGAAGGTAAAGAAGGCGACATCCGCATACTGAGCGAGGAAGGAACGTTCTCGTCTAAAGTCGGCACAGATGCACTGTTATCTGCAGATGAGCCGACAATGAGGCTCTGGCCACACTCACCCATCCACGCTCGTTATTTTGCAGCCAATGTGATGCATGAATTCGGACATATGCTGGGGGCAGAACATGAGCAGACCCACCCGACGGCAAACATCCCCTGGAACACGTCAGCCCTTTATGCGCAACATGGAATAACCGACAACCCTGAAGAAGACAACTACCGCGCCAGAGTGACGCGAGAAAGACTGCACCAATGGTACCTGGATCGCGCAGCCCCCGACGCAAGCGTTTATTCAGAGTACGACCGAAAGTCAATCATGCACTACGTCATCCAGCAATCCTGGACCGAAGGTGACTTCCAGGTTTTTCTCAATTTTGATCTCAGCGAAAAAGACAAGGCTTTCATGGCGAAGGCTTATCCGCATCCTGACAATGAGTAAGTTGCCGGCTTTCACAGAACGCAGTTAATTTGTTATGGCCATCAAAAACAAAGTCCCTGTTCTTACGCCAACGGACAAAACCTCAGCAAGCGAACGACAAGTAAGTTAATCATGCACTCTATTACTCCATGCAAAACAATCCACCCCATTGATGAACTCGCCTCTTACGACGCAGCCATCCTGGAAAACCCCCGCAACGCCCAACCCTCTTCTGCGGGTCGACGTACCAAGCGCGCCATCGGCATCTGGAGCAAATTCTGGGGTAACGGCCGGACGTTAAGAATCGCGTTCGTGGATACTCCAACTCAAACGAAACGGCTAGCCATCGAAGCGTTGATCAAACAATGGCAACCCTCAGTCAACTTGCACTTCGAATTTGTTGATGACGGTGAAAGCGAGATCAGGATTTCCACATACAGCGCAACCAACGACTCCGCAGTGGGAACCGATGCGCTGTTGTACGAACAACACCAGCCGACGCTGAATCTGAACATTGAAATGGACCATCCAGAATTCGAAGCAACCGTGCTGCACGAGTTCGGTCACGCACTGGGGCTAAAGCACGAGCAGCAACACCCAAAGGCAAACATTCCCTGGGACAAACCGAAAGTCTACGAATTTTATAAAACCAACTATGGGTGGACCGATGAAGACACGGACCTTAATGTCCTGACGCCCCTTCAAGGCAGCGACTATTTATCGGGCCCCTACGATAAGGATTCGATCATGCACTACCCGGTTCCGAACGAGTTGACGACTGAGGATTGGGAGGTGGGTATCAACACAAAAATCAGCATGCTGGACAGGCGAGTCATGCGCAAAGCCTATCCGAAGTTTCGATCGATCGACGCCGTCTGATTCAGGCCCAGCAGCCTGAGTCACCTCGCTATTGGCCTTGGAGGCCTATTTGACCGATCCTGGATTGGTCTCACTCAAATCCGGCCCACACGACACCTCTTGTAATACGTCATCACCCATCTGGTGATGACGACAGAGACTATACAACTCCAGGCGCTGCGCCCGCGGCGCCTTTTACGAACGCCACATCGGCGTTGGCCAGTGATACACGCCTGTTATTGCCAACCAAAGCGAACCCGGACGTTGCAGGCGGTTTGCATAAAACGCGGCGCCCAGGCGATTGACAGCATTGAAGTGCCATATTAGCTACTTAGACTGCGGGCTGGCTGTTGAGCCCATGCCGCATCGTCCTGACACACCGCTCCCACAGGTTTTGCGGTGGCATGACAACCACGGCCGACGCGAAACCGCTCGGTCATGGCATAATCCGTCACCTTTAATTTCCAGCACCTGCAAAGGGGGCAATTCCTTGACCGTTTCAAGCAAAACGTTGCACCTTTTCGGCATCAAAGCCTGCGACACCATGAAAAAGGCGCGCACCTGGCTCGATGAACACGCTGTCAGCTATGACTTCCATGATTACAAGACGGCCGGAATCGACCGTGAACACCTGAACCAATGGTGCGACGAGCACGGCTGGCAAGTGGTGTTGAACCGTGCAGGCACAACCTTTCGCAAACTCGACGACGAACGCAAAGCCGATCTCGACCAAGCGAAAGCGATCGAACTGATGCTCGCACAACCCTCGATGATCAAGCGCCCGGTGCTCGATCTCGGTGACCGAACCCTGATTGGCTTCAAGCCAGATATCTACGCGGCAGCGCTCAAGTAAGGCAGCCCGTTCCATTTTGTTAGAGGTATCAACATGTCCACTACCCTGTTCAGCCTGGCCTTTGGTGTCGGCACTCAAAACCGTCAAGGCGCATGGCTGGAAGTGTTTTACGCACAGCCACTGCTTAACCCATCGGCCGAACTGGTCGCGGCTATCGCACCAGTTCTGGGCTACGCCGAAGGCAATCAGGCTATCGCCTTCACCACCGCTCAGGCTTCGCAACTGGCAGAAGCGCTGAAAGGCGTCGACGCTGCACAAGCTGCTTTGCTGACCCGTCTGGCCGAGAGCCACAAGCCGCTGGTCGCGACCATTCTGGCCGAAGACGCTCAGTTGACCTCCACGCCTGAGGCTTACCTCAAACTGCACCTGCTGTCCCACCGTCTCGTCAAGCCGCATGGCCTGAACCTGGCGGGCGTGTTCCCGCTGCTGCCGAACGTGGCCTGGACCAGCCAGGGCGCCATCGACCTGGCCGAACTGGCCGAGCATCAGCTGGAAGCCCGTCTGCGCGGTGAGTTGCTGGAAGTGTTCTCGGTAGACAAGTTCCCGAAAATGACCGACTACGTCGTTCCGGCCGGCGTGCGTATCGCTGACGCGGCGCGTATTCGTCTGGGTGCTTACGTCGGCGAAGGCACCACCGTGATGCACGAAGGTTTCGTCAACTTCAACGCCGGCACCGAAGGCCCGGGCATGATCGAAGGCCGTGTATCGGCTGGCGTCTTCGTCGGCAAGGGCTCGGATCTGGGCGGCGGTTGCTCGACCATGGGCACCCTGTCGGGCGGCGGCAACATCGTGATAAAGGTCGGCGAAGGCTGCCTGATCGGCGCGAACGCCGGTATCGGCATTCCGTTGGGCGATCGCAACACCGTCGAGTCGGGCCTGTACGTGACTGCCGGTACCAAAGTCGCGCTGCTGGATGAAAAAAATCAGCTGGTCAAAGTCGTAAAGGCCCGTGAACTGGCGGGTCAGCCTGACCTGCTGTTCCGCCGCAATTCGGAAACCGGTGCCGTGGAATGCAAAACCCACAAATCGGCGATCGAACTGAACGAAGCGCTGCACGCTCACAACTAAGCGTCACATAAACACCTGTGGGAGCGGGCTTGTGTGGCGAGGGAGCTTGCTCCCGCTGGATCGCGAAGCGGCCCCAAAAGCTTTGCGACTGCTCCGCAGCCGAGCGGGAGCAAGCTCCCTCGCCACACAAGCCCGCTCCCACAGGTCCGGCGCATATCCGCCCATGTTCAACAGGGCCGAACACCATGATGATTCCCTCTCCCTGGCGCGCCGACTTCCCGGCCATCGCCGCGCTGCAACGGCAAGACCAGACCTATCTGGACAACGCCGCTACCACGCAAAAACCTCAAGCCCTGCTGGACGCTTTGGCGCATTACTACGCCAATGGCGCGGCCAACGTGCACCGGGCGCAACACTTGCCCGGCGCCCATGCCACCCAGGCGTTCGAGGCCAGCCGCAGCAAAGTCGCCCAATGGCTGAATGCCGGCGATTGCGGGCAAATCATCTTTACCCACGGCGCGACTTCCGCGCTGAACCTCCTGGCGTATGGCCTGGAGCACTTATTAAACCCGGGCGATGAGATTGTCATCAGCGCCCTGGAGCATCACGCCAACTTGCTGCCGTGGCAACAACTGGCTCTGCGTCGCGACTTGAAACTGGTGATTCTGCCGCTGGACGCTGACGGTTTGATCGACCTTGATGCCGCCGCGCAATTGATCACTCCGCACACCCGTTTGCTGGCGGTCAGTCAGCTATCGAACGTGCTCGGCGCCTGGCAGCCCTTGCCCGCCTTGCTGGCGATGGCCAAGGCGCACGACGCATTGACCGTGGTCGATGGCGCGCAAGGCGTGGTTCATGGCCGGCATGACGTGCAGGCGCTGGGTTGCGACTTTTATGTGTTCTCCAGCCACAAGCTCTATGGCCCCGATGGTCTGGGCGTGCTGTTCGGTCGCCATGAAGCGCTCAAACAACTGCGCCATTGGCAGTTTGGCGGCGAGATGGTGCTGGATGCGGATTACCACAGTTCACGCTTTCGCCCTGCCCCATTGGGTTTCGAGGCAGGCACACCCCCGATTGCCAGCGTGATCGGTCTGGGGGCAACGCTGGATTATCTGGCGGGGCTTGATCAGGACGCCGTGTCTGCCCATGAAGCGGCGCTGCATGACTATTTGTTGAAAGGTCTTGAAGCGCGCAATGGCATTCGGCTGCTGGGCAGGCCGCAACTGGCGTTGGCCAGTTTTGTCGTCGAGGGTGTGCATAACTCTGATCTGGCGCATTTGCTGACCGAACAGGGGATCGCGGTGCGCGCCGGACATCACTGCGCGATGCCGTTGCTCAAAAGCTTCGAGCTGGCCGGGGCGATCCGGGTGTCGTTGGCGCTGTACAACGACTCTGAAGATCTGGAGCGATTCTTTGAAGCGCTGGATCAGGCGCTGGAGTTGTTGCGATGAGCTTGCCGGCCGATGCCGCTATCGCACTAGCAACCTTTCAGAATGCGCCGGGCTGGGAACAGCGGGCGCGGTTGCTGATGCAATGGGGCGACCGTCTACCTGCCTTGAACGATGTGGATAAAATCGACGCCAACCGTGTGCATGGCTGTGAAAGCCAGGTGTGGTTGGTGGGTTCGCTGGATGACGGTCACTGGCAGTTTGCGGCGAGCAGCGATGCACGGTTGATCCGCGGGTTGGTGGCCTTGCTGCTGGCGCGGGTCAACGGGTTGTCGGCGGATGAGTTGCGGCAGGTGGATTTGCCGGAGTGGTTCAGTCAGCTTGGGCTTTCGCGGCAACTGTCGCCTTCGCGCAGTAATGGTCTCAATGCTGTATTACAGCGAATGAATGAGTTGGCAGGCTAATCGCCTTCGCGAGCAAGCCCGCTCCCACAGGGGAATGCATTCCAACGTGGGAGCGGGCTTGCTCGCGAAGAGGGCCATCAACCACACCATCAAACTTGAGGTTTGACCCGATCCGCCGGCCGCCGCACACCCGCCACAATCTTATCCACAGCCTTGGTCGCCGCGACCATGCCGAACGTCGCCGTCACCATCATCACCGCGCCAAACCCGCCGGCGCAGTCGAGCTTCACTCCATCGCCGACAAAACTCTTCTGCAGACAAATGCTGCCATCCGGCTTCGGGTAGCGCAGTTGTTCGGTGGAAAACACGCACGGCACGCTGTAATGACGCGTGACGGTGCGCGAGAAGCCGTAGTCCCGGCGCAGGGTCGAGCGCACTTTCGACGCCAGTGGATCATTGAAAGTCCGGTTCAGGTCGCAGACCTGGATCAACGTCGGGTCGATCTGCCCGCCCGCCCCGCCGGTGGTGATGATCTGGATCTTGCGGCGTTTGCACCATGCAATCAGCGCCGCTTTCGCATTCACGCTGTCGATGCAGTCGATCACGCAGTCGATGTTCGGCGTGATGTACTCGGCCATGGTTTCGCGCGTGACGAAATCCGCCACCGCGTGCACCGTGCAGTCCGGGTTGATACCGCGTAAACGCTCGGCCATCACCTCGACCTTGGGTTTGCCGACGGTGCTGTCCAGCGCGTGCAACTGACGGTTGGCGTTGCTGACGCAGACGTCATCGAGGTCGAACAGCGAAATCTCGCCCACGCCACACCGGGCGATGGCTTCCGCCGCCCAGGAACCGACGCCACCGACGCCGACGATCGCCACATGGGCTGCGCGCAGGCGCTCCAGGCCGTCGATGCCATACAAACGGGCGATGCCTGCAAACCGCGGATCTTCTGTACTCATGACCATTACCCCAAAAACCGGCGCGCATTATAGGGCTAGTACTGCAACAAGATCTAAGTTACCGCGACAAGCGAAAGAACTTATGCGAAACGGGATTGCCAAACGTAGGGCATTTCCCTGCCAGCTATACGCTCAAGGAATGCCCGGTGTAGGATGCGCGCCCCTTGGCACACGCCGACCGGTCCTTCGTTCCACAGCCTTTGGAACCTGAAATAACTATGTCATCGCGTAAATTTGGACTCAACCTGGTCGTGGTGCTCGCCATCGCAGCCTTGTTTACCGGCTTCTGGGCGCTGATCAATCGCCCGGTCACCGCTCCCAACTGGCCTGAGCAGATCTCCGGCTTTTCGTACTCGCCGTTCCAGCAGGGTCAGTACCCACAAAAAGAGCAGTATCCGACCGACGATGAAATGCGTCGCGACCTGGAGATCATGAGCAAGCTGACGGACAACATCCGTACTTACTCGGTCGACGGCTCCCTGCAAGACATCCCCAAACTGGCGGAAGAATTCGGTCTGCGGGTCACCCTCGGTATCTGGATCAGCCCGGACGAGGAGCGCAACGAGCGTGAGATCCTGCGCGCCATCGAACTCGCCAACACCTCCCGCAGCGTGGTTCGCGTGGTTGTAGGCAACGAGGCGATCTTCCGTAAGGAAATTACCGCTGCAGAACTCAGCATTATTCTGGATCGCGTTCGCGCGGCGGTGAAAGTGCCGGTGACCACGTCCGAGCAATGGCACGTCTGGGAAGAAAACCCGAGCCTGGCCAAGCACGTCGACCTGATCGCTGCCCACGTCCTGCCGTACTGGGAACATGTGCCGATGGAGCAATCCGGGCAGTTCGTACTGGACCGTGCCCGTGATCTGAAAAAAATGTTCCCGAAAAAACCGCTGTTGCTGTCGGAAGTCGGCTGGCCGAGCAACGGTCGTATGCGCGGCGGTGCCGATGCATCGCCGGCAGACCAGGCGATTTACCTGCGCACACTGGTCAACAAGCTCAACCGCCAGGGTTTCAACTACTTCGTGATCGAAGCGTTTGACCAACCATGGAAGGCCAGCGACGAAGGTTCGGTGGGCGCTTACTGGGGTGTTTTCAACGCCGCACGCCAGCAGAAATTCAACTTCGAAGGCCCGGTCGTTGCGATCCCGCAATGGCGCGTGCTGGCGGTCGGTTCGGTGGTCCTGGCGCTGCTGTCCCTGACCCTGCTGATGATCGACGGCTCGGCCCTGCGTCAACGCGGCCGCACCTTCCTGACCTTTATCGCCTTCCTTTGCGGATCGGTGCTGGTGTGGATCGGTTACGACTACAGCCTGCAATACAGCACCTGGTTCAGCCTGACGGTCGGGGGCCTACTCGCACTCGGCGCACTCGGGGTCTTTATCGTGCTACTGACCGAGGCGCATGAACTGGCCGAGGCGGTCTGGACCCACAAGCGCCGGCGTGAATTCCTGCCGGTGGTCGGCGAATCGGACTACAGACCGAAGGTATCGATCCACGTCCCTTGCTACAACGAGCCGCCGGAGATGGTCAAACAGACCCTCAACGCCTTGGCCAACCTCGACTATCCGGACTTCGAAGTCCTGATCATCGACAACAACACCAAGGACCCGGCGGTCTGGGAACCGGTGCGCGATTACTGCGAAACCCTCGGCCCGCGCTTCAAGTTCTTCCACGTCGCGCCGTTGGCCGGTTTCAAGGGTGGTGCACTGAATTATCTGATTCCGCACACCGCCAAGGATGCCGAAGTCATTGCGGTGATCGATTCGGACTACTGCGTCGACCCGAACTGGCTCAAGCACATGGTGCCGCACTTCGCCGATCCGAAAATCGCCGTGGTGCAGTCGCCACAGGATTACCGCGACCAGAACGAAAGCACCTTCAAAAAGCTGTGCTACGCGGAATACAAAGGCTTCTTCCACATCGGCATGGTCACCCGCAACGACCGTGACGCGATCATCCAGCACGGCACCATGACGATGACCCGACGCTCTGTGCTCGAGGAACTGGGCTGGGCCGACTGGTGCATCTGTGAAGACGCCGAGTTGGGTCTGCGCGTGTTCGAGAAAGGCCTGTCGGCGGCGTATTACCACACCAGCTATGGCAAAGGCCTGATGCCCGATACCTTTATCGACTTCAAGAAACAGCGATTCCGCTGGGCCTATGGCGCGATTCAGATCATCAAGCGTCACACCACCAGCTTGCTTCGCGGCAAGGGCACCGAGCTGACCCGTGGCCAGCGTTACCACTTCCTCGCGGGCTGGTTGCCGTGGGTCGCGGACGGCATGAACATCTTCTTCACCGTGGGCGCCTTGTTGTGGTCGGCGGCGATGATCATCGTGCCGCAGCGGGTCGATCCGCCGTTGCTGATTTTCGCGATCCCGCCACTGGCGCTGTTCGTGTTCAAGGTCGGCAAGATCATCTTCCTCTACCGCCGTGCAGTGGGGGTCAACCTCAAGGATGCGTTCTGCGCGGCACTGGCCGGCCTGGCGTTGTCGCACACCATCGCCAAAGCGGTGCTGTACGGCTTCTTCACCAGCAGCATTCCGTTTTTCCGCACACCGAAGAACGCCGATAACCACGGTTTCTGGGTGGCGATCTCGGAGGCGCGCGAAGAGGTGTTCATCATGCTGCTGTTGTGGGGCGCGGCACTGGGGATTTACTTGGTGAACGGCATGCCGAGCAACGACATGCGCTTCTGGGTGACCATGTTGCTGGTTCAGTCGCTGCCGTACCTGGCGGCGCTGATCATGGCGTTCCTGTCTTCGCTGCCGAAACCGGTGGTCGCGACAGAGACGGCACCGGCAGTCTAAATCTCTACAGATGCACTAAACGGCGGCCAATGGTCGCCGTTTTGCTTTAAGATAACCGCCATTTTGCAGGGCTTGGCGTGATATCCATCCCTGTGGGAGCCAGCCTGCTGGCGATGGCAATGTAACAATCAACGTTTATGTTGACTGACACACCGCCATCGCCAGCAGGCTGGCTCCCACATTTAGTCCGCGCCCATATTCAAGATTTCCGGAGTTTTCCATGACGGCCCACGCCGACCTTTCGCCGACCCTTCAACTCGCCATCGACCTGATCCGCCGTCCGTCCGTGACGCCGGTTGACGCCGATTGCCAGAAGCAGATGATGCAGCGCCTGGGCGATGCCGGCTTCACCCTGGAACCGATGCGCATCGAAGATGTGGATAACTTCTGGGCCACCCACGGCAAACACGACGGTCCGGTGCTGTGCTTCGCCGGTCACACCGACGTGGTGCCGACCGGCCCGGTGTCCGCCTGGCAGATCGACCCGTTCAACGCGCTGATCGACGAACACGGCATGCTCTGCGGCCGTGGCGCGGCGGACATGAAAGGCAGCCTCGCCTCGATGACAGTGGCGGCCGAGCGCTTCGTCGCCGACTACCCGGACCACAAAGGCAAGGTCGCTTTCCTGATCACCAGCGACGAAGAAGGCCCGGCGCACCACGGCACCAAGGCAGTGGTCGAACGCCTCGCCGCCCGTAAGGAACGTCTGGACTGGTGCATCGTCGGCGAACCGTCGAGCACCACCCTGGTGGGTGACGTGGTCAAGAACGGCCGTCGTGGCTCCCTCGGCGCCAAGCTGACCGTACGCGGTGTGCAGGGTCACGTGGCCTATCCACATCTCGCGAAGAACCCGATCCACCTCGCCGCCCCAGCCCTGGCCGAACTGGCCGCCGAGCATTGGGACCATGGCAACGATTTCTTCCCGCCGACCAGTTTCCAGATTTCCAACGTCAATTCCGGCACTGGCGCGACCAATGTGATTCCGGGCGATCTGGTGGCGGTGTTCAACTTCCGCTTCTCCACCGAATCCACCGTTGAAGGCTTGCAAAAGCGTGTCGCCGACATTCTCGACAAACATGGCCTGGACTGGCACATCGACTGGGCGCTGTCCGGCCTACCGTTCCTGACCGAACCGGGTGCGTTGCTGGATGCCGTCGCTTCAAGCATCAAGGACGTAACCGGTCGCGACACCAAAGCCTCCACCAGCGGTGGCACCTCCGATGGACGCTTTATTGCGACCATGGGCACTCAGGTGGTTGAACTGGGCCCGGTCAACGCGACGATCCACCAGGTCAACGAGCGCGTACTGGCTGCCGACCTCGACGTGCTGACCGAAATCTACTACCAGACCCTGATCAAGTTGCTCGCCTGATGCTCGCCTGCCCGATCTGCAGCGAACCGCTGAACGCGGTGGACAACGGCGTGGCCTGCCCCGCCGGGCATCGTTTCGACCGTGCGCGGCAGGGTTACCTGAACCTGCTGCCGGTGCAGCACAAGAACAGCCGCGACCCTGGGGATAACCTCGCCATGGTCGAAGCCCGTCGCGACTTCCTGAACGCCGGCCATTACGCACCGGTGGCAAAGCGCCTGGCAGAGCTGGCTGCTGAATATGCGCCGCAGCGCTGGCTGGACATCGGTTGTGGCGAGGGTTACTACACTGCGCAAATCGCCGAGGCCTTGCCCAACGCTGACGGTTACGCGCTGGATATCTCCCGGGAAGCGGTCAAACGCGCCTGCAAACGCAACCCGCAGCTGACCTGGTTGATCGCCAGCATGGCGCGGGTCCCGTTGGCCTCGGGCAGTTGCCAGTTTCTCGCCAGCGTTTTCAGTCCGCTGGATTGGGAGGAAGCCAAGCGCTTGCTCAGCCCCGGCGGCGGCTTGATGAAAGTCGGGCCGACCAGCGGCCATCTGATGGAATTGCGCGAGCGGCTGTACGACGAAGTCCGTGAATACACCGACGACAAGCATCTGGCCCTAGTGCCGGAAGGCATGGCGCTGCAACACAGCGAAACCCTGGAATTCAAACTGACGCTTTCAAAGGGTCAGGATCGCGCCAACCTGTTGGCCATGACGCCCCATGGCTGGCGCGCCAGTGCCGAACGCCGAGCGGCGGTCATCGAGCAGGTTGAGCCGTTCGAGGTCACCGTGTCGATGCGCTACGATTATTTCGTACTTCAATAATTTTTGGTCTTGAGCAACGGCTCGAGGCCGGCTAAATCCGCGAATGGATTTTTCAGACCCGCAGTGAGGACATCCATGCGCCAACCCGATATCGAGATTTACCTGAAAGACGCCGACGTCGACTACAAGGCCGTCGCAGACTGGCTTAGCGAAGCGTTGGGCCAGTGCAGTGAATGGGTCAAGAAGGGCCAGACCTACAAGTGCAAGGCCGGCAACGTGCCCGTCACTTGGCTGCCAAAAGCCGTCGGCAAATGGAACAGCCTGTTCCTGGACAGCGACCAGACCCCGTGGGAAGACGACATCGCCTGCGCCCGCGCTGCGTTTGCCGCGCTGAACGTCGAAGTGCGTTGTGCGCCGGGTACGTGGGTCGAGGAAGAAGGTGAGGAAACAGCGGATCGCTGGATGCGCATCAGCGCCGACGGTGAAGAAGAGATCACCTGGAAAACTGTTTAAAGTCTGTACACAAAACCTGTGGGAGCGGGCTTGCCCGCGATTGCGGTGTGTCAGTCACATCAATATCGAATGTGCAGCCGTCTTCGCGGGCAAGCCCGCTCCCACAGGGGTTTCGGTGATCTGGAGGGTGGGGTTACAGCCCCACCACATCCTCAGCCTGCAACCCCTTCTCGCCCGTCACCACGGCGTATTCAACCTGCTGACCTTCAGCCAGCGAACGATGCCCCTCGCCTCGAATCGCGCGGTAGTGCACGAACACGTCCACCCCGTCCTCGCGCTGGATGAAGCCGTAGCCCTTGGCGTCGTTGAACCACTTCACATTGCCGGTTTCGCGCGTAGCCATGAGTCGATACCCCCTTCTTTTTATTGTTGAGCCGCCGAGTATATGACAGGCGCCAAAACTCTCAACCCAACTTTACTTAGCCGCTTTTTTGCCGATTTTCGGCGAATCCGGCACACTATCGCCCGCCCAAGCATTTGCTTGGTTTTATCCACTCACGCAGAAGCCGTATGACCCGTTCCCCGTTCCGCCGTCTTGTGTTTGGCACCCTGCGCCGACTGCTCTATCTCTGGGTTCGCTCGGAGACGATCAATCAGTCGTCGTTCACCCTCAACCTCGACCGCAGCCGTCCGGTGTTCTACGTCCTGCAAAACCCTTCGCTGACCGACCTGGCCGTGGTCGACACCGAATGCAGCAAGGCCGGCCTGCCCCGCCCGGTGCTGCCCGTGTCGGTAGGCAACCTGGTGGAACCCGCCGCGTTTTTCTACCTCACGCCGGAGCCCGACTGGCTCGGCCGCCAGGACAAACGCGGTGCGCCGCCCACCCTGACCCGCCTGGTCAGCGCCCTGAGCCAGAATGCCGCCGAAGACGCGCAGATCATTCCGGTCAGCGTGTTCTGGGGGCAGTCGCCGGACAGCGAATCGAGCCCGTGGAAACTGCTCTTCGCCGACAGCTGGGCCGTGACTGGGCGCCTGCGTCGGTTGCTCAGCATCATCGTGCTCGGGCGCAAGACCCGCGTGCAGTTCTCGGCACCGATTCACTTGCGCGAACTGATCGACCACAACAAAGGCCACGAGCGCACCGTGCGCATGGCCCAGCGGATCCTGCGCGTGCACTTCCGCAACCTCAAGGCCGCGGTGATAGGCCCGGACATTTCCCACCGTCGCAACCTGGTCAAAGGCTTGCTCAATCAGCCGCTGGTCAAGCAAGCGATCCTCGACGAAGCCGAACGGGAAAACATCTCCCCGGGGAAAGCCAAGGCCCAGGCCCTGCGCTACGGCAACGAGATCGCCTCGGACTACACCTACACCGCAATCCGTTTCCTGGAAGTGGTGCTGAGCTGGTTCTGGAACAAGATCTACGACGGGATCAAGGTCAACCACATCGAAGGCGTGCAGAAAGTTGCTCAGGGTCACGAAGTGATCTACGTGCCGTGCCATCGCAGCCACATCGACTACCTGCTGCTGTCTTACTTGCTGTTTCGCAACGGCCTGACCCCGCCGCACATCGCCGCCGGGATCAACCTCAACATGCCGGTGATCGGCAGCCTGCTGCGGCGTGGCGGCGCGTTCTTCATGCGCCGCACCTTCAAGGGCAACCCGCTGTACACCTCGGTGTTCAACGAATACCTGCACACCTTGTTCACCAAAGGTTTCCCGGTCGAGTACTTCGTCGAGGGCGGCCGCTCGCGCACCGGGCGCATGCTGCAACCGAAGACCGGGATGCTGGCGATTACCCTGCGCAGTTTCCTGCGTTCGTCGCGCATGCCCATCGTCTTCATTCCGGTGTACATCGGTTACGAGCGTGTGCTGGAAGGCCGGACCTACCTCGGCGAACTGCGCGGCGCGAGCAAGAAGAAAGAATCGATCTTCGACATCTTCAAAGTCATCGGCGCGCTCAAGCAGCGCTTCGGCCAAGTGGCGGTGAACTTCGGCGAGCCGATCAAACTCGCGGAATTCCTCGACAGCGAACAGCCCGACTGGCGTAAACAGGAACTCGGCCCGCAGTTCAAACCGGCCTGGCTCAACGAAACCACCAACCGTCTCGGCGAGAAAGTCGCGCAGCATCTGAACGAAGCGGCGGCGATCAACCCGGTGAATCTGGTGGCCCTGGCGCTGCTGTCCACCACCCGTCTGGCCCTGGATGATCGCGCCATGGCGCGGGTGCTGGATTTGTATCTGGCGCTGCTGCGCAAGGTTCCGTACTCGCCGCACACTACGCTGCCGGAAGGAGATGGCCGGGCGCTGATCGAGCATGTGAAGGACATGGACCTGCTGTCCGAACAGAGCGATGCGCTGGGCAAGATTCTGTATCTGGACGAGCAGAACGCCGTCCTGATGACCTACTACCGCAACAACGTGCTGCACATCTTCGCCTTGCCGGCGCTGCTCGCGAGTTTCTTCCAGAGCGCGTCGCGCATGAGCCGCGAACAGATCCTGCGCTACACCCGGGCGCTGTATCCGTACCTGCAATCGGAGCTGTTCATTCGCTGGACGCTGGATGAATTGGATGGCGTGATCGATCAATGGCTCGACGCGTTCGTCGAGCAAGGTCTGCTGCGTTTCGAGAACGACGTTTACCTGCGCCCGGCACCAAGCTCACGGCATTTTGTCTTGCTGACGTTGTTGTCGAAGAGCATCGCCCAGACGCTGCAACGCTTCTACATGACCGTGTCCCTGCTGCTCAACAGCGGCCAGAACAGCATCAGCGCCGAAGAACTGGAAGACCTGTGCACCGTCATGGCTCAGCGCCTGTCGATCCTCCATGGCCTGAATGCCCCGGAGTTCTTCGACAAGAGTCTGTTCCGCCACTTCATTCAGACGATGCTGGATCTCGACGTGCTCAAGCGCGACGAAGCCGGCAAGTTGAGCTATCACGAGTTGCTGGGTGAACTGGCGGAAGGTGCGGCCAAACGGGTGCTGCCTGCGGAGATCCGGTTGTCGATCCGCCAGGTGGCCTTGCATCGAAGTGAAGATGCGGCGGACCAGGCTTAGTTGCAGTCGGCTGTAACTTTCTGACAATGACTATAAGAACACGGATGTTCTTATAATCTGTCAATTATGAATTAATAGAGACCCTCTTAAGTTCCGATATAGATATCGCGATGACCCCGCTTGAAAACACTAGCAACTACGTCACCCTCACTTTCAGTTTGCCTGAAGACTTTCTGCCCCCAGACGATGGCAACGGCGAAACCTTTATAGGCGTGCAAACTGCCAACTCCTCCTTCCCCATCAACGTGGCGCAATCGCGTACACCAAACCTGTACAGCGGATCCTGGAACTTTTCGTTCCCACACAACTATTCCGATATCAGCGTCAAATACCTTGTGACCATCAACATGACCCATAACGGAGTTCCCCTGTTGATTGACCTGGACTACTTCGTGATCGTCCACCACGCGCCGCACCGACAGATCCTGCACCTGAGCCCGATAGGCCGTCTCTACATACAGGCGCAAGCACCTCGAACGGTCGAACCCGAACACGCCGTCACCGTTGCCGCCCACGAGCACGACGACACCCAAGCCCTCGTCACTCAGATACATATCAGCGAAAATCAGGCGCAGGCGTTTTACCTGGAATACGATCCAGCCACTGTCGTCCCCGGTAAACGCTACACCCTGACCGCCACTGAAAACGAATACCTGAATTCAATAGCGGTCTATCCGGGCTCCGTTGTATTGAAGCCCTTCAGCACGACTTGAAAGACAGTCGAAAAATGTAATTTGTCGCGCGCCATCTATTTCGCAGCCTATTCGTTCAACAAGTAAGGAAATACCCTACATAGCGTTCGCGGCTCTCGACGATATGCTGGCAATTCGTCATTCCCGACGATTAATCTGATAAGGAAATCAAAATGAGCAACGAATATGAAAAGAGCATCGGTGGTACCGTGCACTATCTACTGAGAATTCAATTACCGCCCAACTCGACACTTCACGTCAATCTGCTGGATGTCACTTCCACAGACGTTCCGGCCAAAGAACTCGCAAGGCAAGTCATCCCTAACGCAGAGACAACGGGCTTGGACTTTAACTTGCTTTACAAGGTTGCCGATGTCCTGCCTGATCACCGCTATGCCATCCGTGCGCGGATCGAAACCACCGAACAAGTGATCTTCGCGACCACGAAGGATCACGCAGTGCAACTGGGTGTCGACCACCTCCGTCCCGAGGACGTTATTGTCCGCAACGTTCGTACGAAACCAGACAGTAACTTCTAAGTCTTGAGCTGAAAAAATCCGTTAAATTGTCATTGGCGCCGGTCTTCTTCGGGCGCCAGGGACAAGGATCAAATTCATGAAAAAATGCTCGCTTCTGGGACTGGCTGCTTTGCTCAGCGCCTGCCAGACCCTGCAACCTGCCGCGAAAACCAGCCTCGATGGCGAAGTCTTCTACCTCCAACGCATCGCCCTGCCGGCGAGCGCCACCTTGAGCATCAGCCTGCAGGACGTGTCCCTCGCGGATGCGCCCGCCGTTATCCTCAATGAACAGAAAGGCCCGGTCAGAGGCCAGGTGCCACTGCCGTTTCATCTGAGTTACGATCCGGCCCAGGTCAAACCTGGTCATCGCTATTCGGTCAGCGCGCGCATCGAAGTCGACGGCAAGCTGATGTTCATCACCACCGAACACCACGCCGTGCAGCTTGATGGCCGCGATCCGCAACCCCTGAAAATCCGCGTCGACGCCGTTCGCTAATTTCTCTTTTTGAACAAGGAAGCCGCCATGCTCCGCCCTACCCTTCGCTTCGCCGGCCTTTTCGCAGGCTTGATGATCTCCGCCAGCGCGCTGGCGCTGTCGCTCAATGACCTGTCGCAAAAGGACGCTACCGGCGGCCTCAAAGACGCCCTGACCCAAGGCGCGCAGCTGGCCGTCAAACAACTCGGCACGCCGGGCGGCTTCAGCAACAACCCGGACGTGAAAATCGAACTGCCGGGCAAACTGGGCAAAGTCGCCAGCAAAATGAAACAGTTCGGCATGGGCGACCAGGTCACTCAGCTGGAAACCAGCATGAACAAAGCGGCGGAAACCGCCGTGACCCAAGCCCAGCCAATTCTGGTGGACGCGGTCAAGAAGATGAGCGTCGAGGACGCCAAAGGGATTCTCAGCGGCGGCAACGATTCGGCCACCCAATACCTGAGCAAAACCAGCCGCGAACAGATTCGCGTCAAGTTCCTCCCTATCGTCAAACAAGCCACCGACCAGGTCGGCCTGGCCAAGCAATACAACACCTTCGCGGGCCAGGCAGCGACCATGGGCGTGCTGGATGCGAAGAACGCCAACATCGAAAGCTACGTGACCGAGCAGGCGTTGAACGGTTTGTTCGAGATGATCGGTAAACAGGAAGAAACCATCCGCCAGAATCCGGCGGCTGCGGCGACGAGTCTGGCGAAGAAGGTCTTTGGTACGCTTTAATTCCAGGCAATTGAAACTCGCAAAAAAGCCCACTGGTCTTTACAGGTCAGTGGGCTTTTTCCGTTTGCGCTACTGGTGCGGATCAACCTGATCCAGAACGCGATTTACCGATAACTCCGCCAGCGAAATCATCTGTTGAACCGCCAACATAAGATTGCATTTCGGTCCGTTCAGACCGAAGGCTAACTCACTGGCCATCCCATTTGCCGAAGCGAGGGTTTCGCAGGCGTGAGCCAAAAGGGTTTCGGAATCAACGTTGGGGGCGATGACGGAAACCGAGCTGGAACGACGGTCAGCTTTAGCCTTTTTTTCGGGTGGTGGCGCCAAATAGTGATCAAGAGCGCGAATTGCCGCGTCGTGGAGTTTTTTGGAATCGAGAAAGGCGTAGGGGGGAAACCGGGTCGGTTTCTTTTTCCAGTTCTGCTTCCGTGTATGGAGGATTTGGGCTGTCTTTAATCATCGTGTAACTCCTGAAGTAGTGGAGCTGTCACCGTTCGCTGCGAAACGAACATAAGGTGGCAGCTGTACGCAGGTTCGCAGACCGGGACTTCAGGAACCCGGCAGACCCGAAGATCTCCCGCGCACAGCCGCCATAACACAGGCATAAAAAAACGCCCGCTTTCGGATGGTGGACGCTGTGCGTCTGAAGTTTAACCGGGCTGCGAAACCCGGTCGCTGCTTTTTGCAGCGACACCCAAAAGCCTAGAGATCGCGCTTCCGACAGACAACCTGAAAATTTCGTGGGAAGGTTCTGATGTTTTGGCAGATCTTTAAACATAGTCGCCTGCCAGATCGCCATCGCGGGCAAGCCCGCTCCCACAGGGTTTTGTGTCGTACACGGTATTTGTATTCAGAAGATTAACTGTGGGAGCGAGCCTGCTCGCGAAAGCGGTCGTCCATTTGCGAAATTGTATTGCCTGACACGACGCCATCGCGAGCAGGCTCGCTCCCACAATTTAGAGCGGTGAACGTCAGCAAGAGAGCGGGCGGCCCGAAGGCCGCCGAGATTACACCGACTCTTTCTTGATCCTGAACCACGCCGCATACAACGCCGGCAAAAACAGCAGCGTCAGCGCCGTCGCCACGATCAACCCGCCCATGATCGCCACCGCCATCGGCCCGAAGAACACGCTGCGGGACAACGGGATCATCGCCAGCACTGCCGCGAGTGCCGTCAACACGATCGGCCGGAAACGCCGCACCGTGGCTTCGATAATTGCTTGCCACGGCTTGAGCCCGGCGGCGATGTCCTGCTCGATCTGGTCCACCAGGATCACCGAGTTACGCATGATCATCCCGGACAGCGCGATGGTCCCGAGCATCGCCACAAATCCGAACGGCTGGCGGAACACCATCAGGAACAGCGTCACGCCGATCAAGCCCAGCGGCGCGGTCAGGAACACCATCACCGTGCGTGAGAAGCTGCGCAATTGCAGCATCAGCAAGGTCAGCACCACCACGATGAACAGCGGCACGCCGGCCTTCACCGAGTTCTGGCCACGGGCAGAGTCTTCCACCGTGCCGCCGACATCCAGCAAGTAACCGTCCGGCAGTTCGGCGCGAATCGGATCGAGGGTCGGCATGATTTGCTGCACCAGCGTCGCCGGCTGTTCCTTGCCGTAGATGTCAGCGCGGATCGTCACGTTCGGCAGGCGGTTGCGGTGCCAGATGATGCCTTCTTCGAAGCCATATTCCAGCGTCGCGATCTGCGACAGCGCCACGCTGCGGCCATTGTCAGTCGGCACCGCCAGGCTCGGCAGCAATGACAGTTCGGTGCGCTCGTGCAAGGTGCCGCGCAGCAGGATCTCGATCAACTCGTTGTCTTCGCGGTACTGGCTGACGCTGGAACCGGTCAGGGAGCTTTGCAGGAACTTGGACAGGTTCGCCGTGCTCACGCCCAGCGCCCGGGCGCGATCCTGGTCAACGTTCAGGTAGACGACTTTGCTCGGCTCTTCCCAGTCCAGATGGACGTTCACCACATGCGGATTTTCGCGAACCTTGGCCGCCACTTTGCGGGCCAGCGCGCGGACTTCCTCGATGTGCTCGCCGGTCACCCGGAACTGCACCGGATAGCCAACCGGCGGACCATTTTCAAGGCGTGTAACCCGTGAGCGCAGGGTCGGGAATTGTTCGTTGAGGGTTTCGATCAGCCAGGTGCGCAGGGTTTCGCGCTCCTCGATGGTCTTGGCCAGGACGACAAACTGGGCAAAGCTCGCCGCCGGCAGTTGCTGATCCAGCGGCAGGTAGAAACGCGGCGAACCGGTGCCGACGTAGGCCACGTAGTTGTCGATGCCGGCGTGATCCTTCAGAAGCGCTTCAAGGCGTTTGACCTCGTCGGCGGTGTTGCTCAGGGACGCGCCTTCAGCGAGTTTCAGATCGACCATCAACTCGAGCCGCCCCGAAGCCGGGAAGAACTGTTGCGGCACAAAGCGGAACAGCACGATGGAGCCGATGAACAACACCACGGTCAGCACGATGACGGTTTTACGCCAGCGCACGCACCACTCCACCAAACGCCTGACCCGCTGATAGAACGGCGTGCCGTAAGGGTCGGGCTGACCGGTGCCATGTTTGGCGGCATGAATTTTCGCCAGGTCCGGCAGAAGTTTTTCCCCCAGGTATGGCACGAAAACCACCGCGACAATCCATGAGGCCAACAGCGCGATGGTCACCACTTGGAAGATCGAGCGCGTGTATTCGCCGGTGCCCGACTGCGCAGTGGCGATCGGCAGAAACCCGGCAGCGGTAATCAGGGTGCCGGTGAGCATTGGGAACGCGGTGCTGGTCCAGGCGTAACTGGCCGCCTTGATGCGGTCGAAGCCCTGCTCCATTTTGATCGCCATCATTTCCACGGCGATGATTGCGTCGTCCACCAACAAGCCCAGTGCCAGAACCAACGCGCCGAGGGAAATCTTGTGCAGGCCGATGCCGAGGTAATACATGCAGGCGAAGGTCATCGCCAGCACCAACGGAATCGCCAGCGCCACCACCATGCCGGTGCGCACGCCGAGGGAGAAAAAACTCACCAGCAACACAATCGCCAGGGCTTCCACCAGCACTTGAACGAACTCGCCAACGCCGGTTTTCACTGCGGCAGGCTGATCGGAAACCTTGCGCAGCTGCATGCCGGCCGGGAGGTTTTTCTGGATGCGGTCGAACTCGATTTCCAGCGCCTTGCCCAGCACCAGAATGTCGCCGCCATCCTTCATCGCCACGGCCAGACCGATGGCGTTCTCCGCCATGAAACGCATGCGCGGTGCCGGCGGATCGTTGAAGCCGCGACGCACGTCGGCCACATCGGAGATGCGGAAGGTGCGATCACCAACGCGGATCGGGAAGTTCTTGATCTCGTCGACGGTCTGAAAATTCCCCGAAACCCGAAGCTGCAATCGCTCGCTGGTGGTTTCAAAGAACCCGGCCGTGGACACCGCGTTCTGCTCTTCAAGTGCTTGCTGCACGGCGGCCAATGGCAAACCGAGTGTGGCGAGTTTGACGTTGGAGAGCTCGATCCAGATCTTCTCGTCCTGCAGCCCGAGCAGATCGACCTTGCCCACATCCTTGACCCGTTGCAGCTGAATCTGGATGCGGTCGGCGTAATCCTTGAGCACCGCGTAATCAAAACCGTCGCCGGTCAGCGCGTAGATATTGCCGAAGGTAGTGCCAAACTCATCGTTGAAAAACGGCCCCTGAATGCCCGGCGGCAAAGTGTGCCGAATGTCACTGACCTTTTTGCGGACCTGATACCACAGGTCCGGAATCTGCACCGAATGCATGGAGTCACGGGCAATGAAGGTCACCTGGGATTCGCCGGGGCGCGAGAAAGAGACAATGCGCTCGTATTCGCCGGTTTCCATCAGCTTCTTTTCAATGCGCTCGGTGACCTGGCGCGAGACTTCCTGCGCCGTGGCGCCCGGCCAGTTGGTGCGGATCACCATGGCTTTGAAGGTGAACGGCGGGTCTTCGCTTTGGCCGAGTTTGGTGTAGGAAAGCGCGCCGACGACGGCCAGCAAGAGCATCAGGAACAGTACGATCTGGCGATTGCGCAGCGCCCATTCGGAAAGATTGAAACCCATCGGGGATTACTCCTTGTCCGCCAGATTGACCACGCGGTTGGAGCGATCCACCGGGCGCACTTGCTGCCCTTCGAGCAGGACATGGACGCCAGCGGCCACCACCCAGTCGCTGGCACTCAGACCTTCGAGCACCGGGACGGTTTTCTCGCCGAAGGCACCGACCCGGACCGGAGTTTTCTTCAAGGTATTGTTGGCGTTGACGACCCAGACGTAGGTCGCGCCGTTTTCCGCCGTCAGTGCCGACAGCGGCACAGACAGCGGTATCACGTCAGCGGTCTGGACGAACACCCGGGCGCTCTGGCCCAGTTCGGCCGGGACCTTGCCGCCAGTGAATGAAATCCGGGCAGCGAAGGTGCGCGACTTTGGATCGGCAGCCGGCGACAGCTCCCGGATGCGTCCGGCGAAACGCTGATCGGGTTGGGTCCAGAGCTCTACCGAGACCGGCTGACCGACCTTGAAGCGGCCAAAGCTTTGTTCCGGCAGGCTGATCAACACTTCGCGCTCGCCATCGGTGGCCAGGGTAAACACGGTTTGCCCGGCCGCCACCACTTGTCCGACTTCAACTGCGCGTTTAGCAACCACTCCATCCTGGGGTGCACGCAGCACCGCGTAGCTGGCCTGATTGGTCGACACGTTAAATTCGGCTTTGATTTGCTTGAGGCGCGCTTCACCGGATCGGTAAAGGTTTTCGGCATTGTCGTACTGCGAACGGCTGACCATCTGACGGTCCATCAGGGTCTTGTAGCGATCACGCTCGGCGCGCACCAGACTCAGATTGGCCTCGGCGGCGGCCACTTGGGCACGGGTGGCTTCCAGTTGCAGGCGTACGTCCTGAGGATCGAGTTCGGCCAGTGGCTGATCGGCCTTGACCCGCTGCCCCTCTTCAACCAATCGTCGGCTGACTTTGCCGCCAATGCGAAACGCCAGGTCCGGCTCATAACGAGCCCGTACTTCACCGGGAAAACTTTCCATTGCCTGGGCCGAAGGCTCTGGCTGCACGACCATGGCCGGGCGAACGGTAACTTGGGGCGCCTCTTCGTGGCCACACGCAGACAATAAAAACGCCAGGCTGACTGGCAACGCGAGGGGCAAGGCATAGCGGAACATGGTGAAGGACCTTTCGCTAATGGTGCTTGGAATAATTATACTGGCGAGTATGTTATTAATAGCAAACTCACCAGTCCAGTATTAAAGCGAAGAATGTCGAACAATCTTTCAGCACCCAACGGTCCGGGCCGTCCCAAGGATCTGGCCAAGCGCCAGGCCATCCTCGATGCGGCGAAAATTCTGTTTCTGAGTAATGGCTACGCCAGCACCAGCATGGATGCCGTGGCGGCTGAAGCCGGCGTGTCGAAGCTGACGGTCTACAGCCATTTCAACGACAAGGAGACGCTGTTCTCCGCCGCCGTAATGGCCAAGTGCGAAGAGCAGTTGCCCACGCTGTTTTTTGAGTTGCCGGACGGCATTTCGGTAGAAACGGTGCTGCTGAACATCGCGCGCGGCTTTCATCAGCTGATCAACAGCGATGAATCGGTGAACCTGCATCGGCTGATGATGGCCCTGGGCAGCCAGGACCCGAAACTCTCGCTGATCTTCTTCGAGGCCGGACCGCAACGCATGCTGCATGGCATGGAGCGGTTGCTGACCAAGGTTGATCAGAGCGGCGCGTTGAGCATTGATAAACCGCGCAATGCAGCCGAGCATTTCTTCTGCCTGCTCAAGGGCGCCGGGAATTTCCGCTTGCTGTATGGCTGCGGCGAGCCGGTGACCGGCGATGCGGCCGAGGAGCATGTGCGGGAAGTGGTGGGGTTGTTTATGCGGGCCTATAGGCCTGAGACAGCCTGATAGATTTTGGTTGTCTGGTCTGGCGCCTTCGCGGGCAAGCCCGCTCCCACAGGGATCTACGGCGTTGCATAGATCCCTGTGGGAGCGGGCTTGCTCGCGAAGGGGGCGACGCGGTCTCAGGGCTTGAGCGCTTTCTTCGGATAAATGTCATACCGACTGGATTTGCCATCCAGCGCATGACTCGGCTTGGGCCCCGCAATACACGGCGCCTTGCGCGGGCGCTTGACCACCACCCGATGGCTGGCCAGTGCCAACGCGGCT
The DNA here is from genome assembly GCF_003151075.1 of Pseudomonas sp. 31-12. Taxonomy (NCBI): domain Bacteria; kingdom Pseudomonadati; phylum Pseudomonadota; class Gammaproteobacteria; order Pseudomonadales; family Pseudomonadaceae; genus Pseudomonas; species Pseudomonas sp. 31-12. The sequence continues at coordinate 1,457,981 of NZ_CP029482.1, read as the reverse complement.
TCGAGCAGTGCCGGCGCATCCGGGTCATCACCAACCAACGGCCGGAACAGGCGCATTTCCTTCTTCACCAACGCTGTTTTCTCACGATGGGGAAACATCGGGTCGAGGTAGATCACCTGTGGCGGCTCGCCTTCCCAGTTGCGCATGACCTCGATCGAATTGCCCTTGAGCAACTTCATCCGCGCCACAATCGGTGCCACGTCGAAATCTTCCGCGCCACGGGCAAGCCCATCCTCAAGCAACGCCCCAATCAGCGGCTGGCGCTCGATCAGGCTCATCTCGCAGCCCAGGCTCGCCAACACGAACGCATCCTTGCCCAGCCCCGCCGTGGCATCCAGCACCCGCGGACGTACGCCCTGGGCAATGCCAACCGCCTTGGCGATCATCTGCCCGGTGCCACCACCGAACAACCGGCGATGCGCCGCACCACCTTCGACGAAGTCCACCCGCACCGGCCCGGGTGCGTCCGGCCCGAGCTGTTGCAGCTGCAAACCCTGTTCGCCCACCTGCAAGGCAAACTCGCCGTCATCCACATGCAAAGGCAAGCCAAGGCGTTCGGCCCACTGCTCGGCTTGTGGCTGAAACGCCGGGGCCGAGGCCTCGACGTGGATGCGGCAGGCCGCAGGTTGCTCAATCATGGGAAAACACGCTCAAAAAATTAATGATCGGCAAAAACGGCCGATAACAAAACTAACGAGCATTTTGCCAGAGCTGAGCGTCGACCGAGAAAAATGTCAGGCATTCAATCCACATCCGTAGGCTACCTATCGCGTCATGGCGATTATGGCCTGCGAAACTCGCAAGCACTGAGCGGCGTCAGTCACCTGTGGCAAGATTTTTTTGCCCAGGCCCTGGCCGAACAGTCGACCGATGTGGTGCCGGCGTGTGGGACTTTTCCACCGGTTGATCTTGAAAGCCCGGTCGAGCCTACCGTCGGCAGTGAGCTGTTGGCGCACATCGTCAGCCAGCGCGAATGCGATGTGAAAGAAACCGAAGTCAAGCCACCCGAGCCGCTGTTCCTGCCGATCGCCGAGTTCGAAATGGACCTGGCCGACAAACCTTTCCCGCCGTTCCCGGCCGAAGAAATCGTCGCGCAACAGAAACAACAAGACTTCGAAAGTGGCTGGGTGCGTCCGATCGTGCTCACTGCCGGCCAGCCCCTGCCAGAAGCCGGCCCAGCGCCACAACCGCGCCCGCTGCGTTTGCCGATCGCTGAATTCGAAATGGACCTGCTGGACAAACCGTTCCCGCCGTTCTCCCCCGAAGAACTGGTGGAGCAACAGAAACAACTCGACTTCGATAACGGCTGGGCTCGCCCGATCGTCCTGCAGAACCTGCGCATCGCCGCCTGACCTTCAACAAAAAACCCTCAGCGACACACCCACCACGGCCCGACATCGACATGAAAGTGATTGCGATGGGCGGCGTTGTAGTCCGGGCTCAATACCACACTGAACAAGCCACAGGCGCCATCGCGAACCTGGCGCAGAAACCGTGCGTCCTGATTATCCTTCGGCCAATCCTTGAGCACGCTGATGGCCCGACCGTCCGCCAGGCGGAAACCGGCAATATCCAGCGCATCGGCGCTGGCGTGCTGGCTTCGCCTGCCGTTTTCGCGGCCGTAGACGTTGCGGCAGGCAAAGCTGCCGAGGTGATCGACCCGGCTGACGGACTGCCCGTACACCGCTTGTGCGGCGGGTTGCAGGGCATGGTGTTCGAACAGGGCAAACGACACCGCCAGGCGACAACTGGCGAGGAAGCTGCTGCTTAGCGCGACATCGCCGCCCTGCACACGCAAGGTGTTGATCAATGGACACGTCGCGCCGGGGCTGTCGGCCTGATGCGTGACCCGCAACCCGGAACTGCTCAAGGCCTGATCACACAATTGCGGATCATCACGCAGGCGCATCAGTTTGTAGCGCGTCAGAACGTTCGGCTTGGCCTTCACGTCCAGCGGTGCCCAAGGGTTCCACTGGGGCGGCAGCGAAATCCAGCCGCGCCAGACGCTCACGCCCGCCGCCCCGATGATCAACAGCATCAACAACAGCCACCACCTAAACCGCATCGTCAGCCTTTGAACAATTGATTGGCCTGCGCATAGGGCATGGACCGCGACGTGAATCCGAAAGTGCCCGACGTCTTGATCTCTTCGGCCGCGCGGAAAAACTCGCCGTAGGCCGCCAAGGCCAGGGCGGAACCGACGCTGATGCGTATGACGCCCATCTCGCTCAACTGCCCGACCGTCAATTTGAGTCCGCCGGACATCAACACGTTGACCGGTTTCGGCGCTACGGCGCGGACCACCGCCAACACGTCGTCAGCGCTGCGCAGACCCGGCGCATACAAGACGTCGGCGCCCGCCTCGGCGAATGCCTGCAAACGGCGGATGGTATCGGCCAGGTCAGGATTGCCGTGCAGGAAATTCTCGGCACGGGCGGTCAGCATAAAAGGGAAAGGCAAGCTGCGTGCCGCTGCAACGGCGGCTTCAATGCGCGCCACGGCATGTTCGAAGCAGTAGATAGGCGCGTCTTCACGGCCGGTGGCATCTTCGATCGAACCACCAACAGCACCGGCCGCCGCAGCCTGCAAAATGCTTTGCGCGCATTCGGCCGGATCGTCCGCAAAACCGTTTTCCAGGTCCACCGCCACCGGCAAGTCGGTTGCCGCGACAATCGCCCGGACGTTCGCCAGCGTATCGTCCAGCGTCAACCCGCCATCGGGCCGCGCGTTGGAAAAGGCATAACCGGCACTGGTGGTCGCCAGCGCCTCGAACCCCAGGCTGGCGAGCATCTTCGCCGAGCCGGCGTCCCACGGATTGGGAATGACAAAAGCGCCCTCGCGTTCGTGCAGTGCTTTGAACGCTTGGGCTCGAAGGGTTTGCGCATCCATTGGCAGGCTCCTGAATGGGGGACGAGTCCGCCTCAGAGCAGGCCAAGTTGCTCGGCGGCGGGCTCTCTGTATAGCTCAGGCAACGGCGGCAAGCCAGGCAAACGCAGCATCAGTTTTGCGTGGAAACGTTGCGCCAGTTTCGCGGCCAGCAGGTTATCGGCGGTGTGCAGGAAGATGTAGGGCGTACGGCCCTCTTCGATCCACACGGCGATTTTCTCGACCCAGGGCTCCAGGAACGGATCGTTCGCCTCAAGCTGTGGATGGCCGATGAAACGCACCTGCGGGAATTGGGTAAACGCTGCCGGACGCGGCGGCACCCTGGGCTTTTTCGATTGGGCGTGAAGCACCGATGGATCGGTCGACGTGCAGCTGAACAGCGCTCGTGGATCAAGGCAAATGCGCTCGACGCCACGGTCCAGCAGCAGACGATTGAGCACTCGCTCGCTATCACCTTTGGCGAAGAACTCGTCATGCCGCACTTCAACCGCCAGCGGTCGCTCAAGCGCATCGATGAAGCCGGCCAGTTCGGGCAATCGGTGCGGGGTGAAGCTTTTGGACAGTTGCAGCCACAGCGGCGAAACCCGCTCACCGAGTGGGCTGAGCAACTGCAGGAAGGTGTCGGCGGCGGTCAGTTGCTCGCGCAGGTCACCGCCGTGGCTGATGTCGCCGGGAAACTTGGCGGTGAAGCGAAAGTGTTCGGGCATGGTCTCGGCCCAGCGCTGCACCGTGCTGGCAGCCGGGCTCGCGTAGAAGGTCGTATTGCCTTCTACGGCGTTGAATACTTGGGAATATAGATTCAGAAAGTCGGCGGATTTGGCGTCCGGCGGATACAGATAATCGCGCCAGGCGTTTTCACTCCAGGACGGGCAGCCGAGGTAGTAAGGCAGCAACATCAGATGTACAGGTCGAGGCCCATTACATCGGTATCCCAATCGACAAAACCGGCAGTGCTCAGGTAGCTGGCGAGTGCCGTGGCGACGCTTTTGCTCATGGCGCGGTGGTAGATCATGTCTTGCTGACGGGCCGGAAGGTTGCTCAGGCGTTGCGCGGAGGCTTTGGCGGCACGGGCGGCCATTTGCTCTTCGGACGGGATTTCCAGCTCGCCGTCGATATCGACGTAGTCGTCATCCGCCACCGAGCCTTTGCGGGGCTTGCGCTTGATGGGGTAGGACTGGGAGGAAACGCCGTCTATACGCATGGAGTACATGTCCGGTATCAGTAGTGGCAGTCTAGTGGCACATAACCCACTTCGCAAACCGCCGAGTGATAACTAGAACACAGAAATACGAAAAGGTTTAAACGCGGGGGGATAAATCGACGATTGGCTGCAGTTGGAATGTTCATTGTGGCGAGGGAGCTTGCTCCCGTTCGGCTGTGCAGCAGTCGCAAAACCTGCCGACTCGGTGTTGCTGATGGAATCCTGGGGTCGCTTCGCAACCCAACGGGAGCAAGCTCCCTCGCCACAAAAGCATTGGGATTAACGCGCTTTCGGTGTCGCCACTTTGTCGCGCAGATACACCGGTTGAGCCTCATCCGCCACAATCGCCTCGCCGCGTTCCCAGGCAAACCGCGCCAGCGTCAGCAGGTCTTCAGCATGGGGCAACATGCCCGCGTCCTGCCCGCTCAGGTTGACGGCGATGCGCTCGGCATATCCCCAACCCGTGCCAGCGCCGAACCATTCACCGCTGGCATCGGCCGGTAACGCCGCCACTTCCGGCGCCAACACCGCTTCATTACCGACCAGGCGCATCTCGCCCGCCGTTTCGCGGTAGCAACCCCAATACACTTCATCCATCCGCGCATCGATGGCGGCCGCAACCTGGCTCACGCCGTGTTCGCGATACGCCCGCTGCGCCAGCACCGCCAGGTTGGACACCGGCAGCACCGGGCGATCCAGTGCAAACGCCAGGCCTTGCACCACGCCAATGGCGATCCGCACGCCGGTGAATGCACCCGGCCCGCGACCGAATGCGATGGCATCGACCGCTTGCAGGGTGGTCCCGGCATCGGCGAGCAACTGCTGGATCATCGGCAACAGTTTCTGCGCATGCAGGCGCGGGATCACCTCGTAATGGCTCGTGACCTTGCCGTCATGCAGCAAGGCAACGGAGCAAGCTTCAGTCGCGGTGTCCAGGGCCAGCAAGGTGCTCATCGATGTTTCCGTAAGAGAGGTCAGAAAAAGTGCGCCAGTATAAACAACTACGGCCCGCAAGCGGGCCGTAGAAGATGAAGCGGATCAGTCTTTTCAGTTCAGCGCTTCAAGCACCTTGCCGGTGATCGCTTCAACCGAGCCAATACCTTCGACGTGGCTGTACTTCGGTTTGCCTTGAGCGACGGACAGCTCCTGGTAAAACTTCACCAGAGGCTCGGTCTGGGCGTGGTAGACCGACAGGCGATGACGCACGGTTTCTTCGGTGTCGTCTTTGCGCTGTACCAGCTCTTCACCGGTGATGTCGTCTTTACCGGCAATTTTCGGCGGGTTGTAGACGATGTGGTACACGCGGCCGCTGGCCTCGTGAACACGACGGCCAGCGATACGCTGGACGATGTCTTCGTCTTTAACGTCGATTTCCAATACGTGGTCCAGCTCGACGCCGGCTTTCACCAGGGCTTCAGCCTGGGGAATGGTGCGCGGGAAACCGTCGAACAGGAAACCGTTGGCGCAATCGGCCTGGCTGATGCGTTCCTTGACCAGATTGATGATCAGGTCATCGGAAACCAGGCCACCGCTGTCCATGACGCTCTTGGCGATCAGGCCCAGCTCGGTGCCAGCCTTGACCGCTGCACGCAGCATGTCGCCGGTGGAGATTTGCGGGATGCCGAACTTTTCGGTGATGAACTTTGCCTGAGTACCTTTACCGGCCCCGGGAGCTCCCAGCAGAATGACGCGCATCGATGTGCTCCTCAATTTTTATATAGATAACAACGGATTCGCCTCGTGGGGCCAATCTCAAAAACAGGGTCGTGACCGCCCAAACGGTCAAAGGCTGATCAAGATACACAGCAGGCCCGGACCACACAAGCCGCCGAAAGTCGGAGAAACCCGCGCCTTGCGTGACCTTGCGACGGGGTACCCCAAGTCGCAACCCCATCATTAACTGTCGCCTGGCAGACCTTTTCCGCCCCTCGCCCGCCGGCACCCGAACCTCGCGTCGGGCGCCTTCCCCCACGACGAAAACCTTAGCCGGTATTTCGCAATCCGGCAGCAATCCCCGCCACAGACACCAGCAGCGCCTGTTCTACCGGGCTGCCCTGCGCCACTTCCTGTTGCCGCGAACGGGCCAACAGTTCGGCCTGCAATAGATGAAGCGGGTCGAGGTAGGTGTTGCGCAGGCGGATGAATTCGAGGGTGGCTGGGCTATGTGCCAGTAGCTGAGACTGACCGGTCAGCCCGAGGACCACGGCGCACGCCTGCGACAATAGGTCGCGTAAATGCGCACCCAAAGGTAGCAAATCCGGCTCGACCAGACGCTCATCGTAGGATCGGGCGATGTCGGCATCGGCTTTGGCCAAGACCATTTCCAGCATGTCGATGCGCGTACGGAAGAACGGCCACTGTTCACGCATCTGCCCCAGCAGTTCACCTTCGCCGCGTTCCAGCGCCTTGCTCAGCGCTGCTTCCCAGCCGAGCCAGGCCGGCAGCATCAGGCGCGTCTGGGTCCAGCCGAAGATCCATGGAATGGCGCGCAGGCTCTCAATACCCCCCGCGCGACGCTTGGCCGGGCGGCTACCCAACGGCAAACGGCCCAATTCCTGTTCCGGGGTGGACTGACGGAAATACTCGACGAACTGCGGATTTTCCCGCACCACGGCGCGGTAAGCCTTGACCCCGTCAGCGGCCAATTCGTCCATCAGATGGCGCCAGGCCGGTTCCGGTGGCGGGGGCGGCAGCAAGGTCGCTTCCAGCACCGCCGCCAGGTACAAATTGAGGTTCTGCTCGGCGATGTCCGGCAGGCCGAATTTGAAACGAATCATTTCGCCCTGCTCGGTGGTACGGAAACGTCCCGCTACCGAACCGGGTGGCTGCGACAGAATCGCCGCGTGCGCCGGACCACCGCCGCGCCCCACGGTGCCGCCGCGACCGTGGAACAACAACAGCTCGACTTGCTGCTCGCGGCAGATATCGACCAAACGTTCCTGTGCCCGATATTGCGCCCAGGCCGCTGCCGTTGTGCCGGCGTCCTTGGCCGAATCGGAATAACCGATCATCACTTCCTGCGGCCCTTGCAGGCGCGAGCGATAGCCCGGCAGCAGCAACAGCTTTTCAATCACCGGACCGGCGTTGTCGAGGTCGGCAAGGGTTTCGAACAGCGGCACCACGCGCATTGGCCGCAACACGCCGGATTCCTTGAGCAACAGTTGCACGGCGAGCACGTCCGATGCAGCGCCGGCCATGGAAATCACATAAGAGCCGAGCGACGCCCCCGGGGCGGCGGCAATTTCCCGGCACGTTGCCAGCACTTCGGCGGTGTCGGCCGAGGGTTTGAAATACGCCGGCAGCAACGGCCGACGGTTGTTCTGTTCACGCACCAGGAAGGCGATGCGCTCCTCCTCGCTCCAGTCTTCGTAGCGACCGAGGCCGAGGTAGTCGGTGATTTCGGTCATCGCCGCCGTGTGACGGGACGAATCCTGACGCACATCGAGCCGTACCAGGAACAGGCCGAAGGTCACTGCCCGACGCAGGCAATCGAGCAACGGACCATCCGCGATCACGCCCATGCCGCACTCGTGCAAAGACTGGTAGCACAGCTCCAGCGGATCCAGCAGGTCGCGGTTGTTGTGCAACACATCGGCGGTTGCCGGGGTGGTGGCGGTCAACGAGGCATGCGCCCAGTTACGCGTCGCGCGCAGACGTTCACGCAACTGTTTAAGCACCGCTCGATAAGGTTCGGCGCTGTCCCCAGCCTTGGCTTTCAGCGCATCGCTGGCCTGTTGCATCGACAGTTCAGCGGCGAGGTGATCGATATCGCGCAGGTACAAATCAGCGGCCATCCAGCGCGCCAGCAGCAACACTTCGCGGGTCACGGCGGCCGTCACGTTCGGGTTGCCGTCGCGGTCGCCGCCCATCCACGAGGCGAAGCGGATCGGCGCGCCTTCCAATGGCAAATGCAGGCCGGTGGCGGCGTGCAGGGCTTTATCGGCCTTACGCATGTAATTGGGGATCGCTTGCCACAGCGAATGTTCGATCACCGCGAAGCCCCATTTGGCTTCGTCCACGGGCGTCGGTCGAGTGCGGCGGATTTCTTCGGTGTGCCAGGCTTCGGCGATCAAACGTTGCAACTTCGCCTGGATCTGCTCGCGCTCGGCGGTGCTCAGGTCGCGATGATCCTGGGCGGCCAGTTGCGCGGCGATGGCGTCGTATTTCTGGATCAGCGTGCGGCGCGCCACTTCGGTCGGGTGCGCAGTGAGGACCAGTTCGATCTCAAGCCTGCCCAGTTGCCGGGCCAGGGATTCGGCGCTATGGCCTTCGGCGCGCAGGCGCGCGAGCAGTTCAGGCAGCACTCGCGCTTCAAACGGGGCCGGTTGCGACTCTTCGCGACGGTGAATCAGCTGATATTGCTCGGCGATATTGGCCAGGTTGAGAAACTGGTTGAACGCCCGCGCCACCGGCAACAACTCTTCTTCGCTCAATTGGTTGAGGCTGGCGCTCAGTTCAGCGTCCATCGAACCGCGACGGTCGGCCTTGGCGCCCTTGCGGATCTGCTCGATCTTGTCGAGAAAGCCGTCCCCGTACTGTTCACGAATGGTGTTGCCCAACAGCTCACCCAACAGGTGAACGTCCTCGCGCAAGCGTGCATCAATATCGGTCATCAGCAGTTCTCCAGCGAAAATCCGGGTGTCTTTGAATGCCATGCTCTGATCACAGAGAGTGCCGCTCTAAAGCGCTTCTTACAAGCAGACGACGAAGGGACATTAAACCTTGTGGGTTCGAGCTAGTCTGAAGAGTAAGCCGTATAACGGCTTGCCGCCGACCATTGGCGGGCTCTCACACCGCCTGCCACGAGCAGGAGCGAATTGAGGTTTTTATGAAAATCCGCGAACTTGCCCTGCATTGGGAAGAAAACGCAAAAGGTCGCCTGACCGACACCGGTTACAGGATTCATCTGGACATGGAAGCGGCCGCACGGCTGGCGGCGATTACCGAGATGTACCCCAAACGCCAGCCCGAAGAACTGCTTGGCGAGCTGATCGGCGCTGCGCTGGAAGAACTCGAAAAGAGCTTCCCGTACGTGAAAGGATCGACTGTGGTGGCCACCGATGAAGAAGGTGATCCGCTGTACGAAGACGTCGGCCCGACCCCGCGTTTCCTCGCGCTGTCCCGTCGTCACTTGCACGATTTGTCATCCGGTGACGACAAGCAGAAACACTGATTTCCCCCAATACCTGTGGGAGCGAGCCTGCTCGCGATAGCGGTGTGTCAGCCAACAGAAATGTTGAATGTTCAACCGCAATCGCGAGCAGACTCGCTCCCACATTGACCTGCGTACCCCCTTCAAAAATTGCGTACCCCAAGCCTTCAACAGGTCGGGTATACCGCTGCACATCGCCAAAGTTCCCGATTTAGAGCCTTGTCCGTTCGGTCAAATTATTTTCGGGCGATAGGCCATCTTCTCTGAACTTTTGAAAAACGCCTCGGGTCACAGCCAGTAACCACGCCTGGGACGGCCGTTTCAAAACACCCCGGAAATTGACGGTTACGGCTCCTTGCCCAGCATGGATTTTTAAGTTTTTCAGGAGTTATACCAATGGAGTTGAAGACCATGAAGATCAGCACTGCCAAGACCTCGTTCAATCAACTGCGCGGTTTGAAACTGGCTGCCCTTGCAATCGGCAGCAGCTTCGTACTGGCCGGTTGTGCCGGCAACCCGCCGACCGAGCAATTCGCCGTGACCCAATCAGCAGTGAATGGCGCCGTCAGCGCCGGCGGTACCGAATTTGCTGCCGTGGAAATGAAGTCCGCGCAAGACAAGCTCAAACAAGCCGAAATCGCCATGCACGACGAGAAGTATGCCGAGGCCAAAGTGCTGGCCGAGCAAGCTGAGTGGGACGCTCGCGTAGCTGAACGCAAAGCTCAGGCGATGAAAGCCGAACAAGCTGTGAAGGACTCTCAGAAAGGGGTTCAGGAACTGCGTCAGGAAAGTCAGCGCACTGTGCAGTAAGCGCGCATCCAGACCTCTGAAGCTCTTATCGATAGAAAGGACGAATTATTATGCGTAAACAATTGATGATCCCCGCTCTCCTGGCCGCAAGCGTTGCACTGGCTGCCTGCTCCACCCCGCCTAACGCGAACCTGGAACAGGCCCGCACCAACTACAGCGGCCTGCAAGCCAATCCGCAAGCCAGTAAGGTCGCGGCACTGGAAACCAAAGACGCCAGCGATTACCTGGACAAGGCTGACAAGGCTTATCTGGACAAGAAAGATCAGAACGAGGTCGATCAGCTGGCCTACCTGACCAATCAGCGTGTTGAAGTGGCGAAGCAGACCATCGCCCTGCGCACCGCTGAAGCCAACCTGAAAAACGCATCGGCGCAACGTGCCCAGGCGCGTCTCGATGCTCGCGATCAGCAGATCAAGCAGCTGCAGGACAGCCTCAACGCCAAGCAAACCGATCGCGGTACGCTGGTGACTTTCGGTGATGTGCTGTTCGCCACCGACCGTGCTGACCTGAAATCCAGCGGTCTGGTGAACATCAACAAACTGGCGCAGTTCCTTCAGGAAAACGCTGATCGCAAAGTGATCGTCGAGGGTTACACCGACAGCACCGGCACCGCGAGCCACAACCAGTCGCTGTCCGAGCGTCGTGCCGGTTCCGTGCGCATGGCGCTGGTGAAGATGGGCGTTGATCCAGCGCGCATCGTTGCTCAGGGTTATGGCAAGGAATACCCGGTTGCTGAAAACACCAGCACCTCGGGTCGTGCAATGAACCGTCGTGTGGAAGTAACCATTTCCAACGACAACCAGCCCGTGATCCCGCGTTCGGCCATCAGCTCGAACTAAGCTTCGCCTGCTGAAACACAAAAGCCCCGCCTGAGTCGATCAGGCGGGGCTTTTTTGGTCTTCAAAGAAACTGTGGGAGCGGGCTTGCCCGCGATAGCAGACTGTCAGGCAACAATGAGGGTGAAAGTGCCGGCCTCATCGCGGGCAAGCCCGCTCCCACAGCGGATCTTTAGTGAATTCCGGATTGGTTATTCCTCGAGTTTCTGCGGGGTTTCTTCGCCCATGCAGCGCACGGCTTTTTTCTTGTTGTTGACCAGTACGCCGGTCAGACCTTTCTGTTCGGTGTCGAACATCACCAGCACGCCGTCGATGCACTGGGCCACCTGCGAGGCAGGCTCCAGGGAGACTTTGTAGTCTTCACCCGGCACGGTCTTGATCATGGTGAAGTCGCTGAGCAGCAGCGCATCTTCGGGTTTGGCGAAGTGCAGGTAGCCGTAGTACCACAAGGCCCCAACAGTGCCGAGGATGCTGCAGATACCGGTGATGATCAGCGGGATGGCGTTACGTTCTTCACTCATTGCGGACTCTCTGAGGGTTCATCTTTTGAATTCGGGGGGGCCGGGTAATTGGGTATTTCACCCAATCGGCGCAGGCCGTTGAAATGCTGCGGGTCGTCGAGATAACGCAGCATGACCTTGCGCCAGACCGGGTCGGCAAATGTCTGCACATGACCACCGCGGGTCAATTGCAGCACGCGCGGCGGCGGCGCAGCTTGATACAGACGGATGCCGTTGGAAAGGGGCACGATCGGATCGTCGATGCTGTGATAGATCAGTTTCGGCACGCCGTTGAGCTGCGCCATGGAATTGATCGCGCTGTCGCCGTCCGGCACCAGCCACGACAGCGGCACCTGGAACGCCCAGGTCAGCCAGGAATTGCTCAGGGCAAAGCGGCCGATGCTGCGGTAGCTGGCGGGCACGCCATCAAGAACTAAGGCCTTGAGTTGTTTCTGACGTTCGGGGTGCTGAACCAGGTAATGCACCGCCATCGATCCGCCAAGACTCTGGCCAAGCAGGATCAGCGGCCTGCCTTTGACTTCCGGCGCCTGGTCGAGCCACTTGAAGGCAGCGTCGATGTCCTGATAGATCGCCGGCAAACTCGGTTCACCTTCGGACAAACCGTATCCGCGATAGTCGATCAGCAGCACTTGATAGCCTTCTTTCGGCAACCACCAACTGCCGCCCAGATGCATCGGTAGATTGCCGCCATTGCCGTGCAGGTGCAGGACGGTGCCTTTGACCTCGACGCTTTTTTTCGCCGGTAGCCACCAAGCGTTCAGCCGGAGGCCATCGGCGGTAGTGAGGGTTACTTCACGGTATTCGAGCCTGGCTTTTTCCGGGGTGAACAACTGGCCGGGTTCAGGGTAGAACAGCAGGGAGCTGCAACCGCTCAGGGTCAGGAGAAGGCAGACGATGCCGAGGATTCTCATCCGTTGAAACCTCGCGAAAAATAGGTTGGAACAGGGTCTGGTGGAGAAACAATAAACCTGTGGGAGCGGGCTTGCCCGCGATAGCGGTGTGTCAGGCGACATCAATGTTGAATGTTAAACCGCAATCGCGGGCAAGCCCGCTCCCACAGGGACCTTACCTGCCTTATAAGATGTTTGAGTAATCCGCTTCGATCCGGTCCAGGCTCAGGTGGTTGAGGAAGTTGGAGAAGCACATCCACGCCGACAGTGCGTTCAGGTCGCGGAACTGATCCGGCAAATACTTGGGTGGCACCACCAGTCCTTCGTCCACCAACTGACGCAGGGTGCGCATGTCTTCCAGCGTGGTCTTGCCGCAAAACAGCAGCGGAATCTGCTCAAGCTTGCCTTTACGCACGGCCAACTGAATGTAGTTGTAAACCATGATAAAGCCCTTGAGGTAGGACAAGTCTTTGGTAAAGGGCAGGCCGGTCGGTATCGAACCACGGAACACCCGACTGGCGTTGCCGTAGCTTTCAGCCATTTCAAAGCCTTGCTCGCGGAAGAACTCGAAGACCTGCAAGAAGTCCGCGCCCTCCTCCACCATGTGAATGGCTCGGGTGCGGTTGGTCAGTTTGCGCAGGCGGCTCGGGTAGGAAGCGAAGGTGATGATTTCCATCAGGATCGCCAGGCCTTCCTGGGTCACTGTCGACGACGGCGGACCTTTGGACAGGAAAGTGCAGATCGGCTGGTTCAGCCCGTTGAGCGTGGTGCCGACGTGGACCAGCCCCTCATGCACCTCCAGGGCGCGCACGTCACGTTCGTTGAACATCGCGTCGGTGCGAATCTTGATGTAGTCGGCACCGGCCGCCGCATCGGCCACGATGCCGTCGGACTCGAACACCCGAATGGTTTCCTCGGCTTCGCCAAACACTTTGCTCAGCCGGGTTTGCAGCAGATGCACGGCATCCTTGGCGGTGAGGGTTTTCGGCTCGTCCTTCAGGTCGCCCCGGCCATCGATGTTGTTCAGGTAATCGGAGAGCATCAGGCCGAGGTCGGACAGCGTCGGGTCGCCGGCGTGGAACGCGTCGGACGCGGCGCCGTACAACTCCTGGGAAATCAGCCCGAAATCCTCGGTGCCGCGCGCTTCGAGCATGCGCACCACCATCCGGTATTCCTTGCACATGCGCCGCATGATCTGGCCGACCGGGTTGAACTGGCCGAGCTGACGGGTGATGTCACGCTCGATGTTCTGGAATTCCAGCTTCACTTTGCTGGAATCGAAAGACAGTGGCCGATTGAGGTAATAGTCGCGGTCCACCGCCGGCATTTCCTTGCCCTTGGCCTTGAGGAAACCCTTGCGGATGCTGTCGTCCCACTTGACCGCATCGAGGACGCGAATCGGCGTCTGCGCCAGCACAATGCGATCGGACAAAATGCGTATCGTCTGCTGGTAATCGTCCACCCGAAACTCCTGTAGAAAAACCGTTACGTGCTGGATCTATTTGGCTTTGGCCAGGCGCTGATAACGCACCGCCTCAACGAAGACATCGGAATTGGCCGGATCATCGAGGTAGGCAAAGACCTGGTCCATGCTGTTGTTGATCAAGACGCCGTCGCCATCATCGGTCTGGAAGCCTTCACCGCTCAGGGCTTCTTGTCCGAGGGCTTGATTGATTTGCTCGAGGTCGAGGTTGTAGATCACCAATTCGTGTTTATCGGTGAGTTCAAACCCGGCGATGATGAAATGCCCGCCGAACTGCGCCGGCACCTTCGCCGACAAGTACCAGCGGCTGCCATGACGCGACACCGTAAACGGATAGGCTTCGCGCTCCTTGGGTGTGGCCTTGAAGTAGCCGACTGCCTGATAGCGATTGTCGCCCAGGCGCGTCAGTTCCAGATTCATAGGCTCGCCCCAGGCGTTGGTGCTGGTCCATTTGCCCAGCAAACCTTTGGGCGCGGGGTCGCTGGCGGGCAGTGGGTCCTTGAAGGTCACCAGACAGCCACTGAGCAGCAGGAACGACAAGGCGATCACAACGACACGCCAGGCTTTCATTTAACACTCCCTATGAACACACGCGATCCCCAGGTGGCCACCGATCCAATGTGGGAGCGGGCCTGCTCGCGAAGGCGATGTAACATTCAACATTTACATCGACTGTCACACCGCCTTCGCGAGCAAGCCCGCTCCCACAGGATCGCAGTCCCGCAGGGAATTACACCGAGGCCAATACCAGGTGCATGTAGCGAGTCAGGATACCGAGCATTTCAGCCTCGGCGACAGGCTCGGCGTCGTTGAGCAGGCCCTGATATTCCATCCGTCCGATAATCGCCGTCAACACCTTGGCATCCTGTTGCGGTTCGCGCGAACCCAATACCTGGAAAAGCTGGCACGTGCCCTGTAGCAGAATTTGCTGATGTGAACGCACCAACAGCGCCAGGCGCGGGTTCAGCAGCGCTTCCTGGCGGAACGCCTGTTCGGCCATCAAGTGTTCGCGGCGGTTGATCAGTTGCCGGTGCACATAGTCCGCCATCAACCGCGCAATGTCGTCCGCCAGTTGCGAGCGCGACTCGGGGCTGCCGTCGCCGCTGACCACCATCTCGCGCAGCAGACCCTCGTTGTTCACCCACAGCTTGGCCATGAACGCGGCGCTGCGTTCGACGTATTGGGCGAAGGTATCGGTGAGCAAGTCATCGATATCCTTGAAGTAATAAGTGGTGGCCGACAGCGGCACACCGGCCTCTGCGGCAACCGCACGGTGACGCACGGCCCGCACGCCATCACGCACGACAATGCGCATCGCCGCATCGAGAATCTCCTGTCGACGCTGCTCGCTGCCCTGTCGGCTGGCCTTGCGACCCTGGTACTGAACGCTTTCAGCGACCGCAGTGGCGACGCCCGCTGCACCTTCTTGAGCAATTGCACGGTTCACGACAGGTATTCCTCTCTTACTTCAAAAGTAACCATTTGATACGTTTGTACCAGACAGGCAATAAAAAGCCGCCCATTTCAGGCGGCTTTTTTATCGAAACACTTACGCTTGCGGCCGCATGTGCGGGAACAGGATCACGTCGCGGATCGACGGTGAGTTGGTCAGCAACATCACCAGGCGGTCGATGCCGATCCCTTCACCCGCCGTTGGCGGCATGCCGTACTCCAACGCGCGAACGAAGTCGGCGTCGTAGTGCATGGCTTCATCGTCGCCCGCGTCCTTGTCGGCCACCTGAGCCATGAAGCGCTCGGCCTGGTCTTCCGCGTCATTCAACTCGGAATAGGCGTTGGCGATTTCGCGGCCACCGATGAACAGTTCAAAACGGTCGGTAACGCTTGGGTTCTCGTCGTTGCGACGGGCCAGCGGCGACACTTCGAACGGGTACTGGGTGATGAAGTGCGGCTGCTCCAGCTTGTGCTCGACCAGCTCTTCGAAAATCATCACCTGCAACTTGCCCAGACCTTCGAAGCCCAGCACCTTGGCGCCGGCCTTCTTGGCGATGGCGCGAGCCTTCT
This sequence comes from Pseudomonas sp. 31-12, assembly GCF_003151075.1. NCBI lineage: Bacteria > Pseudomonadati > Pseudomonadota > Gammaproteobacteria > Pseudomonadales > Pseudomonadaceae > Pseudomonas > Pseudomonas sp. 31-12. The sequence continues at coordinate 1,442,180 of NZ_CP029482.1, read as the reverse complement.
CGATGTCGGTCAGGTCGTCAGCGGTCAGCTCGGGGTTGTACTTGAGGATCGAGTCGAACACCGACAGACGCACGAACGGTTCGCCGAAGTGGAACAACTTGTCGCCGTACGGCACGTCGGTGCTGCCCAGAACCAGCTGCGCCAGTTCGCGGAACAGTTCTTCGGTCAGGTCCATGTTGTCTTCGTAGTCGGCGTATGCCTGGTAGAACTCCAACATGGTGAACTCAGGGTTGTGACGGGTCGAAACGCCTTCGTTACGGAAGTTGCGGTTGATCTCGAACACTTTCTCGAAGCCGCCGACAACCAGGCGCTTCAAGTACAGCTCAGGGGCGATACGCAGGAACATTTCCATGTCCAGCGCGTTGTGGTGCGTCTCGAACGGCTTGGCCGCAGCGCCGCCCGGGATGGTTTGCAGCATCGGCGTTTCGACTTCGAGGAAGTCGCGCTTCATCAGGAAGCTGCGGATGTGCGCAATCACTTGCGAACGCACGCGGAAGGTCTGGCGCACCTCTTCGTTGACGATCAGGTCAACGTAGCGCTGACGGTAGCGCTGTTCGGTGTCGGTCAGGCCGTGGTGCTTGTCCGGCAGCGGGCGCAGCGACTTGGTCAGCAGGCGCACTTCGGTCATTTCAACGTACAGGTCGCCCTTGCCGGAACGGGCCAGGGTGCCAACGGCTGCAATGATGTCGCCCATGTCCCAGGTTTTCACCGCGGCCAGGGTGTCTTCGGACAGGGTCTTGCGGTTGACGTAGACCTGGATGCGCCCGGTCATGTCCTGGATCACCATGAACGAGCCACGGTTGAGCATGATGCGACCGGCAACCTTGACCGGGATCGCAGCCTCTGCCAGCTCTTCCTTGGTCTTGTCCGCGTACTGTTTCTGCAAGTCTTCGCAGTAGTTGTCGCGGCGGAAGTCGTTGGGGAAGGCATTGCCCTTGGCGCGCTCGGCAGCAAGCTTTTCCTTGCGCAGGGCGATCAGGGAGTTTTCTTCCTGTTGCAGGGCTTGCGGGTCGAGTTGTAGGTCGCTCATGTCTTTAAAAATTCCATCACAGGTTCGTTGCCCCCACCGAGGGCAGGGGACTTAAGGTCTTGACTGACGGTTTACAGCCCTTGTTTCAGGCTCGCCACCAGGTATTCGTCGATATCGCCGTCGAGTACCTTGTCGCAGTCACTGCGTTCGATGTTAGTGCGCAAATCCTTGATTCGCGACGCATCGAGCACGTAAGAGCGAATCTGGTGACCCCAGCCGATGTCCGACTTTGTGTCTTCCAGGGCCTGGGAGGCGGCGTTGCGTTTCTGCACTTCCTGCTCGTACAAGCGCGCCCGCAACATTTTCATCGCGGTGTCTTTGTTGGCGTGCTGGGAGCGTTCGTTCTGGCAGCTGACCACGGTGTTGGTCGGTACGTGAGTAATCCGTACGGCCGAGTCGGTGGTGTTTACGTGCTGACCACCGGCACCCGAGGAGCGGTAGGTGTCGATGCGCAGGTCCGACGGGTTGATGTCGATTTCGATGTTGTCATCGATTTCCGGCGACACAAACACGGCCGAGAACGAGGTGTGGCGACGGTTGCCGGAGTCGAACGGACTCTTGCGCACCAGACGGTGCACGCCGATCTCGGTGCGCAGCCAGCCAAAGGCGTATTCGCCCTTGATGTGGACCGTGGCGCCCTTGATCCCGGCGACTTCACCGGCCGACAGCTCCATGATGGTCGCGTCGAAACCGCGTTTGTCAGCCCAGCGCAGGTACATGCGCAGCAGGATGTTGGCCCAGTCCTGGGCTTCGGTACCGCCGGAGCCGGCCTGGATGTCCAGGTAGGCGTTGTTGGCGTCCATCTCACCGCTGAACATGCGACGGAATTCGAGTTTTTCCAGCGACTCGCGCAGGCGCTCGACTTCGGCAGCGACGTCATCGACGGCGGCCTGGTCTTCTTCTTCGGCGGACATCAGCAGCAAATCTTTGGCATCGGCCAGACCGCTGTGCATTTCGTCGAGGGTTTCGACGATCTGAGCCAGCAGCGACCGCTCGCGGCCCAGTTCCTGAGCGTACGACGGGTTGTTCCAGACAGCCGGATCTTCAAGCTCGCGATTGACTTCAGTCAGACGCTCATGCTTTTGATCGTAGTCAAAGATACCCCCGAATAGTTTCGGAGCGCTCGGACAGGTCCTTGATACTGTTAAGGATCGGGTTGATTTCCATGGCGGGCAGCACTCGTTGGCGAACTTTTGAAAGCCGGCGAGTATAACGTAATCAAGCTGTCACGGCAGCCCGCCTGGCGGCTTTAGGGGCGAATGGATTGAGGTTATTTGCCTGGCTTGAGATCGCTCCCCTCACCCTAACCCTCTCCCCAGAGGGTAGAGGGGACTGACCGAGTTGTTCTTAGAGTTACATCGACCTGAAATTCCGAGTCGAACTCAGGCTTTGAAAAGCTTGAAGATCTGCTCCCTTTCCCCCTCTCCCCTCTGGGGAGAGGGCTGGGGTGAGGGGTGGATTCAAGCCGCAGCACAAAATCCCAACCAATCCTCACTCAATCCCTACCTGATTACGCCCATTGTTCTTCGCCAGGTACAGCCCCTTGTCCGCCGCCGAGATCAGTTGCCGGCAATCGCTGCCCGGCTGCGGGATCATGGTCGACAGGCCGATGCTGATGGTCAGGCTTGAGCCTTCGCTGGGGACAATGTGCGGAATCTTCAGCGCTTCCACAGTCATGCGAAGTTTTTCCGCCACCAGGCGCGCGCCACCCGGTGTGGTGTTGGGCAGCACCAGCACAAACTCTTCTCCGCCGTAACGGGCCGGCAGGTCCGACGGCCGGGCGCTGGCGTCGCGAATCGCGGTGGCAACTTTACGCAGGGCTTCATCGCCTTCGAGGTGGCCAAAACTGTCGTTGTAGGACTTGAAGTAGTCGACATCGATCATCAACAGCGACAACTGGCTCTGATCGCGCAGCGAACGGCGCCATTCCAGTTCCAGGTATTCGTCGAAGTGCCGGCGGTTCGACAGCCCGGTCAAGCCGTCGGAGTTCATCAGCCGCTGCAACACCAGGTTGGTGTCGAGCAATTGCTGCTGGCTGACCCGCAACGCGCGGTAGGCCGCATCGCGCTGCAACAGCGTCATGTAGGAACGCGAGTGATAGCGAATGCGCGCCACCAGTTCGATGTTGTCCGGCAGCTTGACCAGGTAATCATTGGCCCCGGCCGCAAACGCCGCGCTCTTGATCAGCGGGTCTTCCTTGGTCGAGAGAACAATGATCGGGATGTTCTTGGTCGCCGGATGGTTGCGGTATTCACGCACTAGGCTCAGGCCGTCCAGGCCGGGCATCACCAGATCCTGCAGGATCACCGTCGGTTTGATACGGATCGCCTGCGCAATGGCCTGGTGCGGATCGGCGCAGAAGTGGAAGTCGATATTGTCTTCGTTCGACAACCCGCGGCGCACCGCCTCCCCGATCATCGCCTGATCGTCCACCAACAGCACCATAGCGGCGTTCTCGTCGGTCTTGAAGTCGTCGAGCTGTAAGTCAGTCATGTGCGGTCACCTGAATACTGCTTGGGCCAGGATTGCTGCGAAAAGTCATCATTTGGGGAAAATCTCCAGCAATCGTGGCGCTATCTTTTCCAGTGGGCGAACTTCCACGGCGGCATCGATGGCCGCTGCCGCTTTCGGCATTCCGTAAACCGCACTGCTTTGTTGGTCCTGCGCGATGGTCAGGTAGCCCTGTTGGCGCATGAGTTTAAGCCCCTGCGCGCCGTCGCGCCCCATGCCGGTGAGCAAAACGCCCACGGCATCGCCGTTCCAGTAACTGGCCACACTCTCGAAAAACACATCGATCGAGGGCCGATAGATCTCGTTGACCGGTTCGGCGGTGTAGGCCAGCGTGCCGTTTTTCAGCAAGCGAATATGATGGTTGGTGCCCGCCAGCAACACCGTGCCGGCCTGCGGCGGCTCGCCTTCCTGGGCCAGTCGTACGTTCAAGCCGCTGGCGCTGCTGAGCCACTCGGCCATGCCAGCGGCGAACACTTGGTCCACATGCTGCACCAACACGATCGCGGTCGAAAAGTCCTGTGGCAGGCCCTTGAGCAAGACTTCCAGCGCCGCCGGACCGCCGGCGGACGAGCCGATCGCGATCAGGCGCTGGCGCGAGGCCGAACTGCGCAGCGGGCTGGGGGCCGGTCGTTCGCGATTGCCCTTGTCACCAATCAGCCAGCCAATGTTCATGATCTTGCGCAACAACGGCGCCGCCGCCTCTTGGGCATTGCCGGCACCGAGGGCCGGGGTGTCGACCACGTCCAGCGCGCCGTGCCCCATGGCCTCGAACACCCGGTGCACGTTCTGCTGACGGTCGACCGTAACAATGACGATGGCACAAGGCGTGTCGGCCATGATCCGCCGGGTAGCCTCCACGCCGTCCATTACCGGCATGATCAGGTCCATCAGGATCAGGTCCGGTGTATATTCGGCGCAACGCTGCACCGCCTCGGCGCCATTGCTGGCGACCCAGACCACTTCATGCGCCGGTTCGAATGCCAGGGCGCGGCGCAGGGCCTCCACGGCCATGGGCATGTCGTTGACGATCGCTATTTTCATGCCCGCGCTCCTCCGATGAGCTCAACCACTGCGTCAAGCAGGGCGTCGTCATGAAAACTGGCTTTGGCTAGATAATAGTCGGCTCCGGCGTCCAGTCCACGACGACGGTCTTCTTCGCGATCCTTATAGGACACCACCATAACCGGCAGCGATTGCAGGCGATTGTCCTGGCGCAACAAAGACACCAGTTCGATGCCGTCCATGCGCGGCATATCAATGTCGGTGATCAGCAGATCGAAATCCTCCGAACGCAGCGCGTTCCAGCCATCCATACCGTCGACCGCCACGGCCACGTCGTAACCGCGATTGAGCAGCAACTTGCGCTGCAACTCGCGAACGGTCAACGAATCGTCGACCACCAGAATCCGTTTGCGAGCCGCCTCGACGACTTGGCTGCCTTGACGGGCAATTCGCTCCAGGCGCCCGGTGTTGAGCAGCTTGTCCACCGAGCGCAGCATGTCTTCGACGTCGACGATCAGCACCACCGCCCCGTCGTCGAGCAAAGCCCCGGCGGAAATGTCCTGCACCTTGCCCAGACGTTCGTCCAGCGGCAATACGACCAACGTCCGCTCGCCGATGAACCGCTCCACCGCCACGCCGTAAATCGCCTCACGCTCGCGGATCACCACGACTTTCAGGGTTTGCTGGCTGCTCGCGCTCGCCGGGCGCTGCAACAGCTGACTGGCGGCAACCAGCCCGACGTGCCGGCCTTCGTACCAGAAGTGCTGACGCCCTTCGACCTGAACAATGTCCGCCGGCTCCAGGTCGCACATGCGCTCGATGTGCGCCAGCGGAAACGCATACGCCTCGTCACCGACCTCCACCACCAGACTGCGCACCACCGACAGCGTCAGCGGCACTTCGAGGTGAAAACGGCTGCCCTCGCCCGCCGTCTGCTCCAGCACCACCGCGCCGCGCAACTGACGGACCATGTGCTGAACCGCGTCCAGGCCGACACCGCGCCCGGACACTTCGGTCACCGTGTCGCGCAGGCTGAAACCCGGCAGGAACAGGAACGTCAGCAGCTCTTCTTCGCTCAACTGGGCAGCCGTTTCAGCGGGGGATAACTGCCGCGCGATGATGCTGCGGCGGACCTTTTCCAGATCGACGCCGTTGCCGTCATCGCTGAGTTCCAGCACCAACAAGCCAGCTTGATGGGAGGCGCGCAGACGAATCAGACCTTCTTCAGGTTTACCCGCCAGCAAACGTTGCTCGGGGGACTCGATGCCGTGATCGACGGCGTTGCGCAGCAAGTGCGTCAGCGGCGCTTCGAGTTTTTCCAGGACGTCACGATCCACCTGGGTTTTCTCACCCTCGATCTCCAGCCGCACCTGTTTACCAAGACTGCGTCCGAGGTCGCGAACCATGCGCACTTGCCCGCCCAACACATCGGCAAACGGCCGCATGCGACAGGCCAGCGCGGTGTCGTACAACACCTGCGCCCGTTGACTGGCGTGCCAGGCAAACTCATCCAGCTCGGCGTTTTTTTCCACCAGCACTTGCTGCGCCTCGGCCAGCAGCCGTCGGGCATCGCCCAAAGCTTCCTGGGCTTCGAGGCTCAAGGCGTGTTCCTTGAGGTGCACATTGAGGTTTTCCAGCGCCCGCAGGCCATTGTTCTGCATACGCTTGAGGCGCTGCATTGTGGCCAGGTGCGGCTTGAGTCGCTGGGTTTCCACCAGGGATTTGCTCGACAAATCGAGCAGGCTGTTCAAGCGTTCGGCCGTGACGCGCAGCACCCGTTCGCCAGTATCTGTGGTGCGCCGGGTTCTTTTCGCTGGCTCTAGCGGTGGTGGTTCGGCGACCGGAATCAGTGCTTCGACCGTTGGCGCGAGCGCTTCAGGTTCGGACTCGCTGATGAACGGTGCGATCGGCGTGCTGATCGGTGCGGCCAACGCCAGCGGATCCAGCAGCCGCGCCATCAACGCCACATAGGCTTCGATATCCGTCGGCCCCGGGTTGTTATTCGGCGTCGCAATGCGCATCAGCAAATCGGTGCCTTGCAACAAGGCGTCGATGTGCTCGGGCCGCAGGTACAAGCGCCCTTCCTGCGCGCTGACCAGGCAATCTTCCATCACATGCGCGACGCTGACGCCGGCATCGACGCCGACAATCCGCGCCGCACCTTTGAGCGAGTGAGCCGCGCGCATGCACGATTCAAGGTGATCGGCCTGGGTCGGATCGCGTTCGAGCGCCAAAAGACCCGCGCTCAGCACCTGGGTCTGGGCTTCGGCTTCGAGGCTGAACAGCTCCAGCAACGAGGCGTCGCGCATTTGCTCGGGGGTCATGTGAGGCTCCGGGTCACGGCGGACAACAGCTGTTCTTCATCCAGCCAACGCAGGCTGCGACCCTTGAATTGCAACACACCCCGGGTGTATCTGGCGCTGGCCTGGGTGCCGGACTGCGAAGCGGCCTCAAGGATGCGCTCGTCGATGGCGTGAATCCCGTCCACTTCGTCCACCGGCACCACTACTGGCCCGCCGTGAGCGGCAATGATCAGCATCCTCGGCATCACCCGCGCGCCAGAGGCCACGTTGCCGGAGCCATCGAGACCGAGCAACTCCACCAGCGACAGGCACGCCACCAACGCACCGCGCACGTTCGCCACGCCGAGCAACGCCCGGGAGCGCTGATGCGGCAACGAGTGAATCGCTTGCAGCGGCGCGACTTCCACCAGGCTGCGGGTGGCCAGGCCCAGCCATTCTTCGCCGAGACGAAACATCAGCAGCGAGCGGGTTTTCACGTCGATTTCGACCGCCACCGAGACCTGCTCGCGATCGTCCTGTTGCAAGGCGTAGCGGTCGAGCAAGCGCGTGGCAGCGGCTGAATACACCGCGCAGTTGCGGCAGTGAATGTGTTCGATCAGCAGCGGGCAGGATTTGTCGCCGTGGATCCCGATGCGGTTCCAGCAGTCATCGATGGCCTGGGCATCTTCACGGGTAACGCTCAAGGTGTCGGAGGCGTTCATCGTTTACGCTCACTGTCGGCGGCGCGCTCGCTGCGGGCGGCGCGGTCCTGCAATCTTTTGGCACCCGCCGAGTCGCCCTGGGATTGCAGCAAGGCAGCCAGGTGCATCAACACGTCGGGGTGTTGCGGTTCGAGGTACAACGCCTTGCGATAAAAACCCTGGGCTTCGAGGACTCTGCCGCCGACATCACTGAGCAGTCCCAGCCAGTAAAACACCTGGGCCACCGGTTCGTGACTGCGCAAATACGTTTCGCAGGCCGCGCGGGCGTCGGCACTTTTGCCTTCGTTGGCCAGTGCGGCAATGTTCGCCAGCAGCGCGGCAGCGTCCGCGATAGCCGTTTTCGGCGTGTTGGGCAGCGGCGCGACGGTGGTGAACGGACGATTGCGCACGGGCGGCGGTGTCACGCTGCGCACCGGTTGGCGCACGGGCAGCGGCGCCGGTACAAAAACCGGCACAGGCTGGGGCGCCGGCGCGCTCTGGCGGCTGAACGCAAAAGACTGCGGGATGCCAATCGAGCGCATGCCGAAACGGCCGAGCAAATTGCCTTCGGCCGGGCCGATAAACAGCACACCGTCGACATGCGTCAGGCGTTTGAGCACTTCGAAGACTTGCTGCTGGGTGGGCAGATCGAAATAGATCAGCAGGTTGCGGCAGAACACAAAATCGTAAGGCGGCTCGCTGGCCAACAATGCCGGATCGAGCAGATTGCCGACCTGCAAACGCACCTGTTCCAGCACACGCTCGTCGAGGCGGTAGCCCTCTTCTTCGGCACTGAAATGCCGCTCGCGAAACTCGATGTCCTGGCCACGAAACGAATTCTTGCCGTACAGCGCGCGCTTGGCTTTTTCCACCGACAGCGGGCTGACGTCCATGCCTTCGACCTTGAACTGATGCGGCTTGAGTCCGGCATCGAGCAAGGCCATGGCGATGGAGTACGGCTCCTCGCCCGTGGAGCACGGCAGGCTGAGAATCCGTAACGCGCGCATGTTGTTGATCTCGGCCAAGCGCTGGATCGCCAGTTTCGCCAAAGTCGCGAAGGATTCCGGGTAGCGGAAAAACCAGGTCTCGGGAACGATGACTGCTTCGATCAACGCCTGCTGTTCGTCTCGCGAACCTTGCAGCGTGTGCCAATACTCATCGGCCGTCAGCGCCCTGGAAGCGGTGCTGCGCTGGCGCACTGCGCGTTCGATGATCGCCGGGCCCACCGACGTCACGTCGAGGCCGATGCGTTCCTTGAGGAAGTCGAAAAAACGCTGATCGCTGCTCATGGCCGCTCCTCAAGCAGCGCCGGGTCCAGCGGTGGCGAAGGAAACAGCAGTGCGCGCACCTGATCATCGAGCAGATCGGCCACCCGCACCCATTGAAGCAAACCCTGGGCATCTTCTCGGACCGGCCCCAGGTAAGGCGCCTGGCGATTGTCCAGGCCATAGGGTTTAAAGTCCGCCGGGTTGCAGCGCAAGGTGTCGGTGGCCTGCTCCAGAATCAGTCCGAGCAACTGTGCAGGGGTTTCCTCATCCGGCCAATAGTGCACCAGCACCAACCGCGTGCTGGTGCGGGCTTGCGCCGGCTCGCCAAACGTCAGCGCGCTGAGGTCGATCACCGGCACCACCGTGCCGCGATAGGCGAACACCCCGGCGACCCAGTCCGGTGCCTTGGCAATCGGCTTCAACGGCAGGCGCGGCAGCACCTCGGCCACTTCGCGCGCCTGCAAGGCATAACGTTCGTTGCCGATGCGAAACAGCAGAAACAACGCGTGTTTTGCCGGCACCACCGCGCCGCGTTTGACCACAAGTTCGCTCATCAGACTTTGAATCGCGAGACGCCGCCCCGCAGCCCTACGGCCACCTGGCTCAGCTCGTCAATGGCAAAACTGGCTTGGCGCAGGGACTCGACGGTCTGGCTGCTGGCATCGCCCAACTGCACCAGCGCGTGGTTGATCTGTTCGGCGCCGGTGGCTTGCGCCTGCATGCCTTCGTTGACCATCAACACCCGCGGCGCCAGCGCCTGAACCTGGTGGATGATCTGCGACAGTTGCTCGCCGACCTGCTGCACTTCGGACATGCCGCGGCGCACTTCTTCGGAGAATTTGTCCATGCCCATGACCCCGGCCGAGACCGCCGACTGGATCTCACGGACCATCTGCTCGATGTCGTAGGTAGCGACGGCGGTCTGGTCCGCCAGACGCCGCACTTCGGTGGCGACCACGGCAAACCCGCGACCGTATTCGCCAGCCTTTTCGGCTTCGATGGCGGCGTTCAGCGACAAGAGATTGGTCTGGTCGGCGACTTTGACGATGGTCACCACCACCTGATTGATGTTGCCGGCCTTCTCGTTGAGGATCGCCAGTTTGGCGTTGACCAGATCCGCCGCGCCCATCACCGAGTGCATGGTTTCTTCCATCCGCGCCAGGCCTTGCTGCCCGGAGCCGGCCGCGACCGAGGCCTGATCGGCGGCGGTGGAGACTTCGGTCATGGTGCGCACCAGATCACGGGAAGTGGCGGCGATTTCACGGGACGTCGCGCCGATCTCGGTGGTGGTGGCCGCGGTTTCGGTGGCAGTGGCCTGTTGTTGCTTGGAGGTCGCGGCGATCTCGGTTACCGACGTGGTGACCTGGACCGAGGAGCGTTGGGCCTGAGACACGAGCGAGGTGAGCTCGGTCATCATGTCGTTGAAGCCGGTTTCCACAGCGCCGAATTCGTCTTTGCGCTCCAGATTCAGACGGCCGCTGAGGTCGCCGGTGCGCATGATTTCGAGGATCTGCACAATCCGGTTCATCGGCGCCATGATCGCGCGCATCAACAGCAAACCACAGAGGCCGGCGGCCAATACCGCGACCAGCAGGGAAATGCCCATGATCACTTTCGCGGTAATCACAGCGTCATCGATGGCCGCAATGTCCTGATCAGCCACGGCTTTGTTTTCGCGAATGATGTCATTGAGCTTCATGCGACCTGCGGTCCAGGCCGGGGTCAGTTGCTCGTTGAACATCTTGATGGCGTCGGCTTCCTGATTGCGCTTGTGCAGGTCGAGCACAGCGGCCAGAACCTTGTTGTAATCATCATGGAGTTTTTCAAAAACCGCGTATTCGACCTTGTCTTCATCCGTGGTGACGGTGGCCTGGTAGTTCTTCATCTGTTCCTGCAGACGCGCCTCGAAGTTTTTGAAGCTTTCGGCTTCTTCAGCGCTGAAACCCTGCCCCTCTTTCAAACCGAGCATTTCCTGGGTCCGAAGGTAGGTGTCGACCCAGGCGCTGCGAATCATCGAGCTGTAATACAACCCGGGCAACGCGTCCTCACGAACACTGGCTTCGCTGGTTTCAATCTTCAACAGCCGCGAATACGAGACGATGACCATCAGCAACATGATGGCGATGATCACCGCAAAGCTCGCCAAGATGCGTTGGCGCAACGTCCAGTTCTTCACAGTCAATCCTCGGGGCGGTTCAAATGCTGCGGAGTATAGCTGAGGGTGTTTCATTTATAAGACGAGGGTTTGCCAGTTCTCGGCCTTGTGCGTGAAAACCGCAGGAGAGCCTTTGGGGAGGGCTTTGCGTTGGATCGGGTGGCGAGTCGCAGGGGCGTGGTGGAAGAAATGAGCCGTAGATTGGCCATCGGGAGGTGGTGAGAGTTGGGACGCCTTCGCGGGCAAGCCTCGCTCCTACAAGTTCAGCGCAGTACCTGTGGAGCGAGGCTTGCCCGCGAAAGCGATCTTGAACCTTATAGGGAAGCCTGACGCACCTGCTTCTCCAGCTCCGCCTTCAACCCCGGCTCCAGCTTCAACTGCCGCGCCAGTTCATCGAGGTAGGACTTCTCCATGAAGCTCTCCTCATCCACCAGCATCACGCTGGCGATGTACATCTCGGCCGCCATTTCCGGGGTGCTGGCCGCGCGGGCGACTTCTGTCGGGTCGAGCGGCTTGCTGAGTTCGGCGTGCAGCCACTGCTGCAGTTCCTGATCGTTGTCGAGCTTGGTGAATTCGCCTTCGATCAATGCGCGCTCGCGATCATCAACGTGGCCATCGGCTTTGGCTGCGGCGACCAGCGCCTTGAGAATCGCCTGGCTATGCAACTCGACCTGCGCAGGTGGCAGACGATCGAGTGTCTGCGGTTCAGTCTTCGGCGCAGTGCCCTGCTGGGCCTGCCAGTTGCCGTAAGCCTTGTAGGCAATGACGCCGAGGGCCGCGAGGCCGCCGTAGATGGCGACTTTGCCGCCAACATTGCGGGCCTTTTTGCTACCGAGCAACAAGCCCATGGCGCCCGCCGCCAGTGCGCCACCGCCCGCGCCGGAGAGCAGGCCACCGAGGCCGCCCGAACCGCCGCTGCCACCGAGCAATTCGCCCAAGCCACCACTGGACGACTTGTTTTGATTTGCGCCGGCCTTGTTCTGCATCAGGTCCTGACCGGACTTGAGTAGTTGATCGAGCAATCCACGCGTATTCATTTTGCCGCCTCCACGAAAGGGGTTAACCGGACACTTAAGGCCACCAGCCTAGAACGAAAGTGCCCGGCGACCGGGGACGAGAGTGCTTCTGGATGTTGCCTGGAAAAACAGAGCCATCGATTAAAGCGATATACACTCAAGCGAATCTATAAAAACCGCCCACCGGTAATTCCCCATGATGACCTTGCGTCAAATCCGCCATTTCATCGCCGTGGCCGAGACCGGCTCGATCTCCGCCGCCGCGCAAACTGCGTTCATTTCCCAATCGACATTGACCCTGGCAATCCAGCAACTGGAGGAGGAGATTGGCGTCGGCCTGTTTAACCGGCACGCCAAGGGCATGAGCCTGACCCACCAGGGCCATCAATTCCTGCGTCAGGCTCACCTGATTCTGGCTACGGTGGACAACGCCAAACGCAGCCTGCAACACAGCACCGACCAGGTCGCCGGGCAGTTGATCATCGGCGTGACCAGCCTCGTTGCTGGTTACTACCTCGCGGATTTGCTCACTCGTTTCCAGCGCGCCTACCCCAACGTCGAGATCCGGGTGATGGAGGACGAGCGCCCGTATATCGAACATTTGCTGGTCAGCGGCGAGATCGATGTCGGCGTGTTGATCCTCTCCAACCTCGAAGACCGCCACGCCTTGCAAACCGAAGTGCTGACTCACTCGCCCCATCGCCTGTGGTTGCCGGCCCAGCATCCGCTGCTGGAACACGACAGCATCAACCTCGCCGATGTGGCCCGCGAGCCGCTGATTCAGCTCAACGTCGACGAAATGGACCGCAACGCCCAGCGCATGTGGTCGGCGGCCTCTTTGCAACCACGAATCACCCTGAGAACGGCCTCGACGGAAGCCGTGCGAAGCCTGGTGGCCGCCGGTTTAGGCGTGTCGATCCAGCCCGACATGACCTACCGTCCGTGGTCACTGGAGGGCGACATCATTGAAGCGCGGCCGATTGCCGACCTGAGCCAGACTCTTGACGTTGGCCTCGCCTGGCGCCGTGGCACCGCGCGCCCGGCGTTGGTTGATCCGTTTTTAACTGTCGCTCGGGAGCAACCCCACGGCGGGCGCAAGCCATCTATTTAATCGAACGCCACCTTCAGTATTTAGAATTTGTCGACCTCGGGCCCGCGCACTAGTCTTGCAGAATCAATAAGACGGCCGGGGCCCCAGTCACTGGGAGCAGCATGGCCACACAAGAAAAGAGAACCCGAAAAATGGCTGGCGCGCAGACCCCGTTGTTCACCGCGTTGTTGATCGATGGCGAATTGGTCGCGGGCCAGGGGTTTGTCGAACCGATCCTCAACCCGGCCACCGGGGAAGTGCTGACCCACATCGCCGAAGCCAGCACCGAGCAAGTCGAAGCGGCCATCCTCGCCGCCCACCGCGCCTTCGCCGGTTGGTCGCGGACCACGCCGCAGCAACGTTCGAACCTGTTGCTGGACATCGCCAACGCCATCGAAAAACAAGCCGACCTCCTCGCCCGCCTCGAATCCCTGAACTGCGGCAAGCCGTTGCACCTGGCTCGCCAGGATGACTTGAGCGCGACGGTCGATGTGTTCCGCTTCTTCGCCGGTGCCGTGCGTTGCCAGACTGGCCAGCTCAGCGGCGAATACCTACCGGGCTACACCAGCATGGTCCGTCGCGATCCGATTGGCGTGGTCGTCTCGATTGCGCCGTGGAATTACCCGATCATGATGGCCGCGTGGAAAATTGCCCCGGCCCTCGCCGCCGGCAACACGCTGGTGTTCAAGCCGTCCGAACACACGCCGCTGTCGATTCTGGCCCTGGCGCCCACGCTGGCAGAGATCCTGCCGCGCGGCGTAATCAATATCGTCTGCGGCGGTGGTGAAGGCGTCGGCAGCCACTTGGTCAGTCATCCCAAAGTGCGCATGGTGTCGCTGACCGGCGATATCGTCACCGGGCAAAAAATCCTCCAGGCCGCGGCAAAAACCCTGAAACGCACGCACCTTGAGCTCGGCGGTAAAGCGCCGGTGATCGTCTGCAACGATGCGGATATTCAGGCCGTGGTCGAAGGCGTGCGCACCTACGGTTATTACAACGCTGGCCAGGATTGCACCGCGGCTTGCCGGATTTACGCACAGGCCGGGATTCATGATCGATTGGTGGCGGAACTCGGTGCGGCGGTCAGCAGCCTGCGCTTTGCCGGTAAACGCGACGCCGACAACGAGATCGGCCCGCTGATCAGCACTCGCCAGCGCGACCGCGTGGCCAGTTTCGTCGAACGCGCCCTCGGCCAGCCGCACATCGAGCGGGTGACGGGCGCGGCAGTGCATTCAGGCGCTGGCTTCTATTACCAGCCCACCCTGCTGGCCGGTTGCAAACAGAGCGATGAAATCGTCCAGCGCGAAGTGTTCGGGCCGGTGGTCACCGTGACCCGTTTCGATCAACTCGAACAAGCGGTGGACTGGGCCAACGATTCGGAATACGGACTCGCCTCCTCAGTCTGGACCCAGAACCTGGACAAGGCTATGCAGGTCGCGGCGCGCTTGCAGTACGGCTGCACCTGGATCAACAGCCATTTCATGTTGGTCAGCGAAATGCCCCACGGCGGCCTCAAGCGTTCGGGCTATGGCAAAGACTTATCCAGCGATTCGCTTCAGGACTACAGCGTGGTGCGGCACATCATGGCCCGCCACGGCCAGCATCTCTGACTACGCTAATAACAAGCCGCTCACGGCATGCTTCACCACGTTCACACCTGCCCCGACCATAATTAAAGAAGAGGGAACCCCCATGTTCGTGCATAAGACCGCACTGCTTAGTGCAATCACCACGGCGCTGCTGGCCAGCGCCAGCCTCCAGGCCGCCGAACCGCTGAAAGCCGTCGGCGCCGGCGAGGGTCAGTTGGATATCGTGGCGTGGCCCGGCTACATCGAACGTGGCGAAAGCGACAAGGCTTACGACTGGGTCACCGGTTTCGAGAAGGAAACCGGCTGCAAGGTCAATGTGAAGACTGCGGCGACTTCCGATGAGATGGTCAGCCTGATGTCCAAGGGCGGTTACGACTTGGTGACCGCGTCGGGCGATGCCTCGTTGCGGTTGATCGCCGGCAAGCGTGTGCAGCCGATCAACACCGCGCTGATCCCGAACTGGAAGAACATCGACCCTCGTCTCAAGGATGGCCCGTGGTACGTCGTCAATAACCAAACCTTCGGCACTCCGTACCAGTGGGGCCCGAACGTCCTGATGTACAACACCAATGTCTTCAAGACCGCCCCGGACAGCTGGAGCGTAGTGTTTGAAGAGCAGACCCTGCCGGACGGCAAGTCCAACAAGGGCCGGGTCCAGGCGTACGACGGCCCGATCTACATCGCCGATGCGGCGCTCTATCTCAAAGCGAAACAGCCGGAACTGGGGATCAACGACCCGTACCAGCTCAACGAAGCGCAATACAAAGCGGCACTGGACCTGCTTCGCAAGCAGCAGCCCTTGATCCACCGCTACTGGCATGACGCGACCGTGCAGATGAGCGACGTCAAAAACGAAGGTGTCGTGGCCTCCAGCACCTGGGGCTATATGGTCAACGGTCTCGTGGCAGACAAGCAGCCGGTTGCCTCGGTCATCCCGAAAGAAGGTGCTACGGGCTGGGTGGACACCACCATGATGCACGCCGACGCCAAGCACCCGAACTGCGCCTACAAGTGGATGGACCATTCGCTGCAACCGAAAGTGCAAGGCGACGTATCAGCCTGGTTCGGCGCATTGCCAGCAGTGCCTGAAGGCTGCAAGGCCAGCGAGCTACTGGGTGCCGAGGGGTGTGCGTCCAATGGTTACGCTCAGTTCGACAACTTGGCCTTCTGGAAAACCCCGCAGGCTGAAGGGGGCAAGTTCGTGCCGTACAGCCGCTGGACCCAGGACTACATCGCGATTATGGGCGGTCGCTGAGTTCTCAAGAGCGACACGGTCGGCTCCCTTTCCCCCTCTCCCCTGTGGGGAGAGGGCTGGGTTGAGGGGTGGTTTTTGACTCCGCCTCGATTCCTGGGAATGACCGACACCGCGGCCCTCACCCCCCGCCCTCTCCCGGAGGGAGAGGGAGGGAGCTAAAAGCAGGTCGCGTACACCGCAACGATTCAGATTTTCCAGATGTCCTGGCAGGGCCGCTGTGACGCCCTCGCCTTTTCGGAGCACCGCACCATGACGCTTGCAGTCCAGTTCACCAACGTTTCCCGTCAGTTCGGCGAAGTGAAGGCCGTTGACCGGGTTTCCATCGATATCCAGGACGGCGAGTTCTTTTCCATGCTGGGCCCTTCCGGCTCGGGCAAGACCACCTGTTTGCGCCTGATCGCCGGTTTCGAACAACCGAGCGCAGGCTCTATCCGGATTCATGGCGAAGAAGCCGCCGGGCTGCCGCCGTATGAGCGTGACGTCAACACGGTGTTTCAGGATTACGCGCTGTTCCCGCATATGAACGTGCTCGACAACGTCGCCTACGGTTTGAAAGTCAAAGGCGTCGGCAAAGCTGAACGCCAGCAGCGTGCCGAAGAGGCCCTCGACATGGTCGCCCTAGGCGGTTACGGCGAACGCAAACCGGTGCAACTGTCCGGTGGTCAGCGCCAGCGTGTGGCCCTGGCCCGCGCCCTGGTCAATCGCCCTCGCGTGCTGCTGCTCGACGAGCCGTTGGGCGCCCTCGATCTGAAACTGCGCGAACAGATGCAGAGCGAGCTGAAGAAGCTGCAACGCCAGCTCGGCATCACCTTCATCTTCGTCACTCACGATCAGACTGAAGCCTTGTCGATGTCCGACCGCGTGGCGGTATTCAACAAAGGGCGCATCGAGCAGGTCGACACACCGCGCAACCTGTACATGAAACCGGCGACCACTTTTGTTGCTGAATTCGTCGGTACATCCAACGTGATTCGCGGCGATCTGGCGAAGCAATTGAGCGGCAATCCAGAGCCGTTTTCGATTCGCCCCGAACACGTGCGTTTTGCCGAAGGCCCGCTGGCCAGCCACGAGATTGAAGTCAGCGGTTTGCTCCACGACATTCAGTACCAGGGCAGCGCCACGCGCTATGAACTGAAACTGGAGAACGGCCAGACCCTCAACATCAGCCAGGCCAACGTGCAGTGGCTGGACGTCAGCGCCCAGCACCAGACCGGGCAACGCATCAGCGCACGCTGGGCTCGCGAGGCGATGATCCCGCTGCACGACAACGCTGTCGGTGGGGTGTGAAATGACCAGCGTGGCTCTCCCTCAAACCCCGGCCGGCGGTTCGCCGTTGCGCAGGTTTTCCAACCTGCTCTATCGCCGACCGAATTTTTACCTGTCGCTGCTGCTGGTGCCGCCGCTGCTGTGGTTCGGCGCGATCTACCTCGGTTCGCTGCTGGTGCTGCTGTGGCAAGGCTTCTACACCTTCGATGACTTCACCATGGCGGTCACCCCCGACCTGACCCTGGCGAACTTTGTCGCGCTGTTCCAGCCGTCGAACTTCGACATCATCCTGCGCACCCTGAGCATGGCCGTCGCCGTCTCGATTGCCAGCGCCATCGTCGCGTTCCCGATTGCCTATTACATGGCGCGCTACACCACCGGCAAGACCAAGGCGTTTTTCTACATCGCGGTGATGATGCCGATGTGGGCCAGTTACATCGTCAAGGCTTACGCGTGGACCTTGCTGCTGGCCAAGGGCGGTGTTGCGCAGTGGTTTGTTCAGTACCTTGGACTGGAGCCGGTTTTGCAGTTTGTGCTGGGCATTCCGGGCGTCGGTGGCAGCACGTTGTCGACCTCGCACTTGGGTCGTTTCATGGTGTTCGTCTACATCTGGCTGCCGTTCATGATCCTGCCGATCCAGGCCTCGCTGGAACGCCTGCCGCCTTCGCTGCTGCAAGCGTCGGCCGACCTTGGCGCCAAGCCGCGCCAGACTTTCATGCAGGTGATTCTGCCGCTGTCGATTCCAGGCATCGCGGCCGGTTCGATCTTCACCTTTTCGCTGACCCTGGGCGACTTCATCGTGCCGCAACTGGTGGGTCCGCCGGGTTACTTCGTGGGCAGCATGGTGTACGCGCAGCAAGGCGCAATCGGCAACATGCCGATGGCCGCGGCCTTCACATTGGTGCCGATCGTGCTGATCGCTATCTACCTGACTATTGTCAAACGACTGGGGGCTTTCGATGCACTCTGAGAAGGCTTCACTAGGACTGAAAATCGCAGCCTGGGGCGGGTTGGTGTTCCTGCACTTCCCGATCCTGATCATCTTCCTGTACGCCTTCAACACTGAAGACACGGCGTTCAGCTTTCCGCCCAAGGGCTTCACCCTGAAGTGGATCGGCATCGCGTTCTCCCGTCCCGACGTGCTGGAAGCGATCAAGCTGTCGCTGCAGATTGCGTCCGTCGCGACGTTGATCGCATTGGTCCTTGGCACCTTGGCGTCAGCGGCGTTGTACCGGCGGGATTTCTTCGGCAAGCAGGGCATCTCGCTGATGCTGATCCTGCCGATTGCGTTGCCCGGGATCATCACCGGGATCGCGTTGCTGGCGACCTTCAAGACGCTGGGGATCGAGCCGGGGATGTTCACCATCATCGTCGGCCACGCGACCTTCTGTGTGGTGATCGTCTACAACAACGTGATCGCCCGTTTGCGCCGCACTTCGCACAGTTTGATCGAGGCCTCGATGGACCTTGGCGCCGATGGCTGGCAGACCTTTCGCTACATCGTTCTGCCGAACCTCGGCTCGGCGTTGCTGGCCGGCGGCATGCTCGCGTTTGCGTTGTCGTTCGACGAAATCATCGTCACCACCTTCACCGCCGGGCATGAACGCACGTTGCCGCTGTGGCTGCTCAACCAGCTCAGTCGCCCACGGGATGTGCCGGTGACCAACGTCGTCGCGATGCTGGTGATGATGGTGACCATGCTGCCGATTCTCGGCGCGTATTACCTGACCCGGGGCGGTGAGAGCGTGGCCGGTAGCGGCGGGAAATAACGAACAACAATCTCCCAATGTGGGAACCGGAACCTGTGGGAGCGGGCTTGCCCGCGATGGCAGTGTGTCAGACATATCAATGTCAAATTTGATGGCCTCATCGCGGGCACGCCCGCTCCCACAGGGGCCCGGTTCCATAGAAGAAAAACAATAGCTTCGAAGAGGACAAAACCATGCAAACCAAACTCTTGATCAACGGCCAACTGATCGACGGCGACGGCCCCGCCCAACCAGTGTTCAACCCGGCCCTCGGCCGTGTACTGGTGGAAATCAACGAAGCCAGCGAAGCCCAGGTCGATGCCGCCGTGCGTGCCGCCGATAGTGCCTTCGAAAGCTGGTCGCAAACCACGCCGAAAGAACGCTCATTGCTACTGCTCAAACTCGCCGACGCCATCGAAGCCCACGGCGAAGAGCTGGCCAAACTCGAATCGGACAACTGCGGCAAACCCTACAGCGCCGCGCTGAACGATGAGATCCCGGCGATTGC
Organism: Pseudomonas sp. 31-12; assembly: GCF_003151075.1. Lineage (NCBI taxonomy): Bacteria > Pseudomonadati > Pseudomonadota > Gammaproteobacteria > Pseudomonadales > Pseudomonadaceae > Pseudomonas > Pseudomonas sp. 31-12. The sequence goes on along the minus strand of NZ_CP029482.1, from coordinate 1,422,759 downwards.
CGACGTCTTCCGCTTCTTCGCCGGCGCCAGCCGTTGCATGAGCGGCTCGGCCGGCGGCGAATACTTGCCCGGCCACACCTCGATGATCCGCCGCGACCCGGTCGGCGTGATCGCTTCCATCGCGCCGTGGAACTACCCGCTGATGATGGTCGCCTGGAAAATCGCCCCAGCCCTCGCCGCCGGTAATACCGTGGTGCTCAAGCCGTCGGAACAAACCCCGCTGACCGCGTTACACCTGGCGGAACTGGCGTCGGAAATCTTCCCGGCCGGCGTGCTTAACCTGGTGTTCGGCCGTGGTCCTACCGTCGGTAGCCCATTGGTCACGCACCCGAAAGTACGCATGGTTTCGTTGACCGGCTCGATCGCCACCGGTTCGAACATCATTTCCAGCACCGCCGACAGCGTCAAACGCATGCACATGGAACTGGGCGGCAAGGCCCCGGTGATCATCTTCGACGACGCCGACATCGACGCTGCCGTGGAAGGCATTCGCACCTTCGGTTTCTACAACGCCGGCCAGGATTGCACCGCCGCCTGCCGCATCTACGCACAGGAAGGCATCTACGAAAAATTCGTCGAGAAGCTCGGCGAAGCGGTCAGCAGCATCAAGTACGGGTTGCAGGATGATCCGTCGACCGAGCTCGGGCCGCTGATCACTGCGCAGCACCGTGACCGCGTGGCCGGGTTTGTCGAGCGTGCCGTGGCACAACCGCATATCCGTTTGGTCACGGGCGGCAAGGCTGTGGAGGGGAATGGTTTCTTCTTCGAACCGACGGTGTTGGCGGACGCTCAGCAGGACGACGAAATCGTCCGCCGCGAAGTGTTCGGGCCAGTGGTGTCGGTGACCAAGTTCATCGATGAAGCACAGGTGCTGGGCTGGGCCAACGACTCGAACTACGGCTTGGCGTCGTCGGTCTGGACCTCGGATGTCGGTCGCGCGCATCGCCTGTCTGCTCGCTTGCAGTACGGCTGCACCTGGGTGAATACGCACTTCATGCTGGTCAGCGAAATGCCCCACGGCGGTCAGAAATTGTCTGGCTACGGGAAGGACATGTCCATGTATGGGCTGGAGGACTACACCGTGGTTCGGCATGTGATGTTCAAGCATTAAAAACATCGCCAGCAAGCCGGCTCCTACAGGTGATCGCATTCCCCTGTGGAGCCGGCTTGCTGGCGATGGTGTCACCCCGGTTTCAAGGTAGAAACCGGCACCACGCACCACCAGGTTTCAAAGCCAGAAAACCAAAACAATAACCACCGATCCGGGCAGCGCCATCACGGCCCCGCCACGGTTTCGGACATCCGAAATCTGCCGATTTTCCGGAACTGACACACCATGAGTACACCCGAACTCTCTCCATCCGTTGCCGACAGCGACGCCGAACAACGCGTACACCGGATGCGGAGTGGTACATCAACTACGCGATGGTGTTGAGTACGGCGATTGTTATTGGATTGGGGTTGATCTACATGTGGTTGGCCAAGCCGTATGACCATGGGACGGCGCCGGCGGGGGATGCGTGGAAGGTTAGTCGGTAATTGATTTCGCCCCGGGGCTGGTTGTGGCACCGGGGCGAGTTGTTACGACGTTAGATCGATTGGGGGACGGAAAGGACTTCAAACTCATCCATTAGCAGATGGATTTCAGTACTGGGATTGAGCTCACCGCTGTTAACAGCATCGAGAAGAATTCGAGGAGCAAGCACCCTTGCAGTATTGAAAAGCTCTCCCTTCAACAGATCAAAATGGCTGACATTTTTACCCTTTTCATAATCCTCCATCAGAGGTTGGCCCCTAAGACTTCTGGTCACAAGTTCGCCGGGGGATTTCCCACCTGCTGCAGCGAATGGCTTTCTGTTGTAGCCAAAGTGCAATAGCAACCAAAACTCGAAACAGGGAAAAGACGCTATCACTTTTATCTTCGGATGCGGTTTCGCCAGGTCGACCGCACGGTCGAAGCAAAGATGAGTGTCGCGGTCCAAGGCACAAAAAACCTTGTCGAAGTTTCTTTGCCGGGCAATCGCCCTTTCGACAATCCCACTTGGATGAGTCAGGCCGCAATGGGCAATTTCAACGTGGGCGTTGGCACGAAAATGAAAGGCCGCATCCTCCAGGTATCGCTTTCCTGATTGACTGTCCTCACAAAGGATCAGCACCTTGGGTTGCGGTTTGAACCGCGACTTCTTTCGATCAAACAAGCGTGTCGTCCGCGCCATGGTTACCTCCGCCTGATCAACGGCAAACCACGGTAACGGCCTTCGAAGTACCGCTTCTCAACGTCCTCTCCCTCGCGCCCGTCAAAATCGTGGACGGAAAAAAGACGGGTGGCGCCATTGGCATCACGCTCGGTGATCCAGATTTGATCTCGCCGAAGCATTTGGGTATTCATCAGATGAGTGTCGTGAGTCGTGAAAATCAGCTGGGTGTTCTGCCCACTGTCCAAATGTTTTCCAATCAGATCAGCCACTATTGCTGGATGAAGGCTGCTGTCCAACTCATCGACGGCCAGTATTCCGCTCCCGTCTGTGTGATTGATCATGAACCAGGGCAACCAGAATCCAATCAGGTTTTTTGTGCCACCAGACTCTTCTGAAAAATCAAACTCCGCATCTCCTAGATGACTCGTATGCGTCAGGGTCACTTTGTCTTTTCGCGCCGCCGCGAAGAATTCTTTAAGCGTGAGTTTTCTGCTGGCTGGAGCAGCGTCTGCATCAGAATTCAGTTGAATGTCCGAGACTGGAATATCGACCTCTTTTAGAAAGTCTCTCAAGTCGCACGTGTAGTCCGATGCCATCTGAAGAAACCGGATGGAGGCTGCCGACAATCCCATCATGTTGTTCTGTTCGATGACGAGAAGGCCGGATTGAAACCAGCCAAATGGTTCTCGCAACTGCGCCAGCTCTTCGCTGCTGTTCGCGACAGCCTGTGCAATGAATAACATCTTCGGACTGGTCAAACGCCGCCAGGCATTGTGAACCTCTTTGCCTCCCTCAAGGCTTGAGCCAGACACGTACTGCTCACCCTCCTCCCCCAAACAACGCTGATATAAAAGCGTTTCCTTTCCTTTCGGATAAGAGACCAGGTGTTCCTCGATGATTCGTTGCGCCGTCATGCGCAGTAAAAACCGATAACGGAGTGAGCCTTGAATGAAGTTGTACTCGAAACAACTTGGCTCGTCTTTAAGCTGCGGGTCAAAACGAAACGGGGAAACCGGTAGCGATTCCTCATTTGAGGTCGGAGGCGCAGCGAGCAAGCTTCCCATAATTCCCATCGTCCGGATCAGTGACGATTTACCCGACGCGTTTGGCCCGTATATCGCAGCGATCTTCAGTAAGTCCGGCAGTTTTTCTCCATTCACCGGCGACTTGAAAAGGTTGCGCTTTTTGCTCAGGCGCGGCGTTGCTGCCATGGACAGGGTTTGCTTGTCACGGAAGGAGCGGTAATTGGAAACTGAAAATTCGATCAACATGTAGCAAACCTGCAGTTCGTTCCTGAAAGCGGAAAAAACTATAGGAAAAACCAGGGTGACGATGCTGCTTCAGCGCACTTCAGGCAAAAACAGGAAATTCCTACAGACCAAGCCTTCCGGGGAAGACTCCAATTCCTACAACACGCGGCGCCAGAGTAGACTTGGCGCCGCGAGCGCCTGAACGATAGGCTTTACCTCGTCGCTGCCAAATCAGCGACCCGGGGTCGAAGCCGGTAAATCATCAACATGGCGCATCCGCGCCCCCATATGAACTGGGGCAATTTTTTGCCTTTCAGTTTCGCTTTATGGTGGGCCGTGTGGCGCGGGCCTCTTGGCTTGCATGTTGATCGAGAATGTCCCGACTTCGAACGCCGCACGGTCCGCCACCCATAATCTGTCGAAGGATTAGTGGCGGCTCCCTTTTCAACATGGAGTCGAAAAAATGCTTAAGCACACGCTAAATCCATCTGACACCCATCCTCATTTCATCCCTTCCATCTTCACCCGCCACAACCGCTTCCTTCACGCCTTCATGCAAGACAACCAAGCCTGGTTCTGCGTCCAGGATCTCGGTCGCTTGATGGGCCGTCCGCTGGACCAACGTCTCACCCTGAAACTCGATCCCGATCAACGCCGATACGTCTGGTTGCTGAAGGATGGCAAAACCGTCGAATCGTTGATGGTCAGCGAATCGGGAATGTATGCATTGCTAGTCCACCATTTCATCCCGGAAAACCGAAACCTGCGTCAGTGGCTAAGCAACGAAGTCATCCCAACGCTGCGTGAGTCGGAAGCGGCTGTGGATAACATTCCAAGTCTGAGTTCGTTGCAGTGGGCAGGCATCTCGGTGCCGCTGCTGCACTGGCAGCATCAAGCCTGGATCAAGTGGCGGGACATGCCGGATCTGATGCAGGCACAGCGACCGTTCACGATCGTGGGCACTTGCAGTTGAAGGCAGGGTGAAAAATGAAAAAGGGGCAGACTTTACAGTCCGCCCCTTGGCTTAGCGCTCAAAACCGCGAAACACTCCGCATCGCATCCACCAGATACCGCATCGCAATCCGGTCGTTTTCCGACAACTCTCGATACCGCTCCAACAGCTTCATTTCGTCCGAGCTGAGCCGATGCCTTCGCCGCCCGGTTGCCAGGCAAGGGAAGATTCCCAACATTTCAGTGATGCCTTGTACTTTCGTCATGGACGATGTCCTTCTATAAGCCCGAGAAAACTTCAAAAACCGCATCGCCCTATCCTTTTATAAGTCGCCAGCCTGAAGGGCAGAAACCGGCCATGAACACAGAATAGGAAGATTCCCGGCGCTGAAAAGCGGTTTTTAGAGTAATTAGTCAAAAAAAGCAGGAATGCCCTAAAAATCAGAAAGTGCTGTCGGAAAAATTAACCGACATTTCTTGTTTCATTGCCGCTTCATCAAAGTGCTACCAATCATTTTTTCTCAGCAACCGAACGGTTTAAGCTATTTGTTATCTGTTTAAAGTCCGTTGCGTTTGGCCGAAGGCATGTCCGAACCGATATTTTTGATCCAGCACGTGCCAGGAACGGCGCGGGATTGTTCACGACAGGTTTTACTTATGCATCGCAGGAATTTGCTCAAAGCGTCCATGGCCATCGCTGCCTATACCGGTTTGTCCGCCACCGGCCTGCTGGCCGCCCGGGCATGGGCGGGCACCGGCGCCGCTGATGGCGAGGCCCAGGCGTTCGATTTCGAGGCGCTGAAGATTCAGGCCAAGCAACTCGCCGGCAATCGCTATCAGGACACCAAGCAGGTGCTGCCGCCGACACTGGCCACCATGACGCCGCAGAATTTCAATGCGATCCGCTACGACGGCAACCACTCGCTGTGGAAAGACTTGAACGGTCAGCTGGACGTGCAGTTCTTCCACGTCGGCATGGGCTTCAAGCAGCCGGTGCGCATGTACAGCGTCGATCCCAAGACGCGTCAGGCCCGTGAAGTGCATTTCCGCCCTTCCCTGTTCAACTATGAAAAGACCACGGTCGACACCAAGCAGCTGACAGGCGACCTGGGGTTTTCCGGATTCAAGCTGTTCAAGGCACCGGAACTGGACAGGCACGATGTGTTGTCCTTCCTTGGCGCCAGTTATTTCCGTGCAGTAGACGCCACTGGCCAGTACGGTCTGTCGGCCCGCGGCCTGGCGGTCGATACCTACGCCAAGAAGCGTGAGGAGTTCCCGGACTTCACCAAGTTCTGGTTCGAGACCCCGGGCAAGGACAGCACCCGTTTCGTGGTCTACGCCCTGCTGGACTCGCCGAGCGCTACCGGTGCGTACCGCTTTGACATTGATTGCCAGGCCGAACGCGTGGTGATGGAGATTGACGCTCACATCAACGCACGCACCGCCATCGAACAACTGGGCATCGCACCGATGACCAGCATGTTCAGCTGTGGCACCCACGAGCGCCGCATGTGCGACACCATTCACCCGCAAATCCACGATTCGGATCGCCTGGCCATGTGGCGCGGCAACGGCGAGTGGATCTGCCGCCCACTGAACAATCCGGCGACGTTGCAATTCAACGCCTTCGCCGACACCGATCCAAAAGGTTTTGGCCTGGTGCAGACCGATCACGAGTTCGCCAATTATCAGGACACCGTGGACTGGTACAGCAAGCGTCCTAGCCTGTGGGTAGAACCTACGACCGCGTGGGGCGAAGGCTCTATCGATCTGTTGGAAATTCCTACAACCGGCGAAACGCTCGATAACATCGTCGCGTTCTGGACCCCGAAAAAACCGGTCGCGGCCGGTGATTCCCTGAACTACGGCTACAAGCTCTACTGGAGCGCCCTGCCACCGGTGAGCACGCCACTGGCACGGGTCAACGCGACCCGTTCGGGCATGGGCGGCTTTATCGAAGGCTGGGCACCGGGCGAGCATTACCCGGAAGTCTGGGCACGACGCTTTGCCGTGGACTTCACCGGTGGCGGTCTGGACCGCTTGCCGGAAGGCGCGGGGATCGAGCCGGTGGTAACCTGCTCGAACGGCGAGGTGAAGGACTTCAACGTGCTGGTGCTGGATGACATCAAAGGTTATCGGATTACCTTCGATTGGTACCCGACCAATGACAGCGTGGCGCCGGTTGAGCTGCGGTTGTTCATTCGCACCAATGACCGGACATTGAGCGAGACCTGGTTGTACCAGTATTTCCCGCCGGCGCCGGATAAGCGTAAGTACACCTGATAGTAAAAGGTTGTCTGGGCTGGCCCCATCGCGAGCAGGCTCGCTCCCACAGGGGTTCTTCGTTGGATACAAAATTTGTGTTTTATGGAGATCCAATGTGGGAGCGGGCTTGCTCGCGAAGACGGCCTGACAGACGACAGATGTTCTCGCCCAGAAACACAAAAGCCCCGATCACATCGATCGGGGCTTTTTGGTTTTACAGCCCGCATTCAGTCGCGCAAATCCGACTCATGAATCGGCTGATCCCGGTGCGTCGCCCGCTGATACTGCGCCGGCCAGATCGCCTTGCGCCCGCCCAGATCATCATCGGCATGTAGCGGCCAGTACGGATCGCGCAGCAGCTCCCGCGCGAGGAAGATGATGTCAGCCTGACAGGTGCGCAAAACGTGCTCGGCCTGGGCCGGCTCGGTAATCATTCCTACCGTGCCAGTGGCGATGCCTGACTCCTTGCGCACACGTTCGGCGAAACGCGTCTGATAGCCCGGCCCTGTAGGAATTTCCGCGTTGGCCGCCGTACCACCCGACGAAACATCAATCAGGTCGACACCCAAGTCTTTGAGGCGTCGTGCCAGTTCAACGGTTTCATCAGGATTCCAGCCGTCTTCCACCCAGTCGGTGGCCGACACACGCACAAACACCGGAAGCTCCTCAGGCCAGACCGCACGCACTGCTTCGGTAACTTGCAGCACTAGTCGAATCCGGTTCTCGAACGAACCGCCATATTGATCGCGGCGCTGATTGCTCAAGGGCGAAAGAAACTGATGCAACAGGTAACCGTGAGCGGCGTGGATTTCGACCACTTTGAAACCGGCGGTCAGTGCTCGCTTGGCTGAGGCGACAAAGGCCTGGATGACTTCGGCAATCTCGCCTTCATCAAGCTGCTTGGGATGTGTGTGCTGGGGATCGAAAGCAATCGGCGAAGGTCCCACCGGCACCCAGCCACCGTCTTCGGGTTTGACGCTGCCATGCTTGCCGATCCACGGCCGATGGGTGCTGGCCTTGCGTCCGGCGTGCGCCAGTTGAATGCCGGCCACAGCGCCTTGAGCGGCGATGAAGCGGGTGATGCGTTGCAGGGGTTCGATCTGCTCGTCATTCCACAGGCCGAGGTCCTCGGCGGTGATGCGCCCGTCGGCCGTGACCGCCGTGGCTTCGGTAAAAATCAGGCCGGCGCCGCCAACGGCGCGGCTGCCGAGGTGAACCAAGTGCCAGTCATTGGCCAGCCCATCAACGCTGGAGTACTGGCACATCGGTGATACGGCAATGCGGTTGAGCAGGGTCAATTGACGAAGGGTATAGGGTTCAAGCAGCAGACTCATGGGGCACCTCTCGAATCAGTGGGCAGGCTCCAGGGTTCTGTTTGAAAAGTCGACGAGTGACAGGAAAAAGGCGTAGCACCCGCCCCCGCGGGCAAAAATTGGACAAGACGTCACAAGGATAATCAAGCAGTGCTTAGAGCCTAGTCGACATCGGGGGATGAGGGAGGGTTCCGGGGATATTTGGCGTGAGGGCGATCGCTTTCGCGAGCAAGCCCGCTCCCACAGGGTTTGCGCAAATCCTGTGGGAGCGGGCTTGCTCGCGAAAGGCTCAGCGCGGTTCTATGTGGGCAATCATCAGTTGCACCGTCTCGTTCCCGCGAAACTCGTTGAGGTCGAGTTTGTAGGCCAGTTCCACCCATTTGATCGTCGGATTCGGCCAGATGTCGCGGTCGATGCCGAAGGCAATGCCATCGAGCTTCACCGAGCCGCATTCGCTTCTCAGCACCACTTTGAGGTGCCGTTCGCCGACGACGCGCTGCTCAACCAACTGAAACACCCCATGAAACAGCGGCTCCGGGAAGTGCTGCCCCCACGGGCCTGCATGGCGCAGGGCACGGGCCAGTTCAAGATGGAACTCTTCGACAGCCAAAACCCCGTCCGACAGCAGTCGCCCGGTCAGGTCTTCTTCGCGCAATTGCCTGCGCACTTCAGCGTCAAAGGCCTCGGCGAACAACGGAAAATTCGCTTCGGGCAAGGTCAGACCGGCCGCCATGGCGTGGCCGCCGTACTTGGTGATCAGGTTCGGATGTTGCGCGGCCACCACGCTCAAGGCGTCACGGATGTGGAAACCCTGAACCGAACGCCCCGAGCCCTTGAGCAAACCATCGCCGGCATCGGCAAAGGCAATGGTCGGACGGAAATAGCGCTCTTTCATACGCGAGGCGAGGATTCCGATGACACCCTGGTGCCACTCGGGATCAAACAGGCACAGGCCAAACGGCATCGACTCGACCGGCAAATCCTTCAGTTGAGCCAGCGCTTCACGCTGCATGCCCTGCTCGATGGATTTGCGGTCCTGGTTCATCCCGTCGAGTTGCACGGCCATTTCCCGCGCCAGCCCCGCGTCTTCGGTGATCAGGCATTCGATGCCCAGGCTCATGTCATCCAGACGCCCCGCCGCATTCAGGCGCGGGCCGACAATGAAGCCCAGGTCGGTCGAGGTGATGCGCGCCGGTTCACGCTTGGCCACTTCGAGAATCGCCTTGATGCCCGGACGGGCACGCCCGGCGCGAATCCGCTCCAGGCCCTGGTGCACCAGAATCCGGTTGTTGGCATCCAGCGGTACGACGTCGGCGACGCTGCCCAGCGCCACCAGGTCCAGCAATTCGCCGATGTTCGGCTGCGGCGTGTTTGCGTACCAGCCGAGGCTGCGCAACCGTGCGCGCAGGGCCATCAACACATAGAAAATCACCCCGACGCCGGCCAGTGCCTTGCTCGGAAATTCGCAGCCGGGCTGGTTCGGATTGACGATGGCATCGGCCAACGGCAGTTCGTCTCCGGGCAAGTGGTGGTCGGTGACCAGCACGTTCAGGCCCGCCTTCTTCGCCGCCGCCACGCCTTCGACACTGGAGATGCCGTTGTCGACTGTGATCAGCAACTGAGGCGTGCGTGTCAGCGCCACTTCAACGATTTCCGGGGTCAGGCCATAGCCATACTCGAATCGGTTCGGCACCAGATAATCGACATGCGCCGCGCCGAGCAGCCGCAACCCCAGCACGCCCACGGTACTGGCCGTCGCGCCATCAGCGTCGAAGTCGCCGACAATCAGAATCCGCTGGCGCTGCTCCAGTGCTGACACCAGCAAATCCACCGCCGCATCGATGCCTTTGAGCTGCTGGAACGGAATCAGCCGCGCCAGGCTCTTGTCCAGTTCCGCCTCGGATTGCACGCCCCGCGCCGCGTAAAGACGCGTCAGCAGTGGCGGCAGATCACCGAGGAATGGCAGGGTGTCGGGCAACAGGCGAGGTTCGATGCGCATGGGGTGACAGGTGCTTCTCTTGAATACGTAGGATAAAACCGGATAACGCGAAGGAACGGCGAAATATCAGCCGCGTTCGCCGCTCAGCCACTGCAACTGGACTTCGTGCTGACCACGGTCGTCGGTGACGAAAATCGTCCCTTCGCTGATCATCACATCCCACTTGATAACGCGGGGCATGTCTTTGGACAGGGTTTCCAGGATGTCCTGAGGCACGGCCGCGATGTGCACGTTTTTCAGGTTCTTGATCGCCGGGATCACTTTGGTTTCCCAGACGCGCAGGCTGCCGTAGGCCAGCAGGCTGGTGCGCTCGGTACGGCGCGAGCACCAGGTCAGGCGATCGGCGTCTGGCTGGCCGACTTCGATCCAGTGCAGGACACGATCATCCAGGCTCTTTTCCCACAGGGCGGGTTCATCCACGTCTGACAGACCGCGACCGAACGACAGCTGCTCGTTGTACCAGAAGGCGTAGGCCAGCAGCCGCACAGTCATGCGCTCTTCGGTTTCCGAAGGGTGGCGGGCGATGGTCTGCTTCACGGTCTCGTAAACGCTGCGGTCGAGGTCGGTGAGGTTCAGTTCAAACTTGTAGGTCGTGGACGGCTGGGCCATGAACGGGCTTCTTGATACGAGGAAAGGCGGCAAGTCTAACCGATGCAGTAGGCAATCAACGAATAGAAGGCGATGAACCTTGGTCGTCTGACATTGGGCTATGTTAAAAGGCTATATCCGCTCAGCCTTTGTCTTACAGGATCCAGCATGCCGTTCACCGCCAAACCGCTCTCAGGTCTGAAAGTCATCGAATTGGGCACCTTGATCGCCGGGCCGTTTGCCTCGCGCATTTGCGCTGAGTTCGGCGCCGAAGTGATCAAGATTGAATCCCCCGACGGCGGTGATCCGCTACGCAAGTGGCGAAAACTGTACGAAGGCACCTCGCTGTGGTGGTTCGTGCAAGCCCGCAATAAAAAGTCCCTGACCCTGAACCTGAAACACCCGGACGGCCTGACGATTCTGAAAAAGCTGCTGAGTGAAGCGGACATCCTTATTGAAAATTTTCGCCCTGGCGTCCTGGAAAAGCTTGGCCTGGGCTGGGATGTCTTGCACGCCCTCAACCCCAAACTGGTGATGGTGCGGCTGTCGGGGTTCGGCCAGACCGGGCCAATGAAAGATCAGCCCGGTTTTGGCGCGGTCGGCGAGTCCATGGGAGGCCTGCGCTACATCACCGGTTTCGAAGACCGGCCACCGGTACGCACCGGGATTTCCATCGGAGACTCAATTGCCGCGCTGTGGGGTGTGATTGGTGCGCTGATGGCTCTGCGTCATCGCGAGGTCAACGGCGGCCAGGGCCAGGTGGTGGACGTGGCGCTGTATGAAGCGATCTTTGCCATGATGGAAAGCATGGTGCCGGAGTTCGACGTATTCGGTTTCATCCGTGAGCGCACCGGCAATATCATGCCGGGCATCACGCCCTCCTCGATCCACACCAGCGCTGACGGCAAGCATGTGCAGATCGGCGCCAATGGCGATGCGATCTTCAAGCGTTTCATGCTGGTCATCGGCCGCGAAGACCTGGCCAACGACCCGGTGCTGGCCAGCAACGATGGCCGTGACAGCCGCCGCGACGAGATTTACGGGGTGATCGATCGCTGGGTCAATTCGCAGCCGCTGGACACCGTGCTGGCGAAGCTGAATCAGGCCGAGGTGCCCGTCAGTCGGATCTTCAGCGCCGAAGACATGTTCAGCGATCCGCAATACCTGGCCCGGGAAATGTTCCTGCAGGCCAAGCTGCCAGACGGCAAAGACTTCAAGATGCCGGGGATTGTGCCGAAACTCTCTGAGACACCCGGCGATTGCGAATGGGTCGGGCCACAACTGGGTGAGCACAACGCACAGGTACTCCAGGAACTTGGCTATGACGCGTCGCAGATTGCTCAACTGCGCAAAGACGGAGCCATCTAAGCTGAGGCGCCGGCTAGCGCAGTCCATCAGAATCTGCCTGGCGCATGGCGGACGGGTAGTGCGCGCGCTGCTGGTTACGCTTCTGCTCGCCGGGCTGGTCCCATCCGCGATGGCGCAACCCAAGGAAACGCTGATCTGGCTGATGCGTGATTTGCCGCCATTGACGATCTTCGAAGGACCGAAAAAAGGCCAGGGCGTTATCGATCAACTGTTGCCGCTGTTGATCGCCGGCATGCCGCAATACGAACACACGCTGATGCGGGTCAATCGCGCTCGCGGCTTGCAAATGCTCCACGACCCCTCCCTCACGTGCGACGCGGCGCTGAACAAAAGCAAGGAGCGCGAGCGCTGGATTGCGTTTTCCATTCCGGTTTTTCGGGCCATGAGTAATGGTGTGGCGGTAAGGCGGGTGGATCGTGAGGCGCTGACACCCTTTATCCAGGACGGTGAACTGGACTTGGCCGCCCTGCTAGCCAGTGGCCGCGAGAAGCTGGGCATCATCGCCGAGCGCAACTATGGCCAGTACCTCGACGCACTGCTCAAGCAAGCGCCGCCCGACGCGCTGACGCTGCACTACGGCAACGACGCCTTGGGCAGTCTCCTGCAAATGCAACGTCTGGGACGATTGCGCCTGCTACTGGGCTATCGCCCGGAAATCCGTTACCAGGCCCAGCAGCAGGGAATCGCGGAGGATGAGCTGCAGTTTTACCCGATTCGTGGCGCGGAAAAATTCTTGTCCGGTTACATCGGCTGTACCGACACACCCAAGGGCCGGCAAGCGATCGTCGAGATCAATCAGCTGCTGCGCAAACTGCCCCGCGACCAGTTGAGCGAGGCTTACGCCGCGTGGCTCGACCCGGAAAGTCGCAGTGCTTACCTCGAAGAATCCCGAGTGTTCTTCGAGCATCAGGCGCAGCAATGACAAATCGCAGGCAAAAAGAAACCCCGAGAAGTGGGGAGACGACTCGGGGTTAAACGTGGCCTACATAAAGACCAGTAACTGCAGGCTACAAGCACCGGAGCACAATGCTTGATCCTGCTGTTACATGGTCTGACGACCTGAGTGCAGGAAGGTTCCCACAAAAGAACAATTCAATTTCGACTGGCCAGAATCTTGTCCTGAGCCGCATTGCGCAGAGCCGCGATGACGCAGGGCTCCAGCCGTCCTTCGGCAATCAGCACGTCGCGGTGCAAGCCGTCGACGACATCCGTCAGCAGACGGTAATCGGTTAACTGGGCTTGATTGAATGCCCGTTCGACCACGATCGCGCCGGTCGCATTCTTCAGTGTCACCAGGCATTCGCCATGGGCGCCCGACGGGGTCAGCGTGACCTGATACGGGCTCAGCGCCTCACCGAGCAATAGACTGATACTTTCCATCTCGATCACCACTCAATAGTCCGAAAACAAAGTGCCTGGGGCGTGTTCACAGTAAGTGACCACTGGCCCGAGAAGAAAGTTCTGGATTCCAGGTGCAGACGCGTCGGCGTCCCTGGTCGACTGAGCATGCACGGCAAAGATGACAGGGAAAAAACAGACGATTCACATGTGCCTTGTCCGGCGACCGATATCGGTCCATCCACCCAGCAATCCTCGCAATCGACCATCGGCGCTGTAGAACGGCACCGTCCACTGGTAGATGTCCTGGACACCGTTGTTGAACATTAATTGACGCTCACTGAAGCGTGGCTTTCGAGTCTCCATCTGCGCCATGAATTCGGCATGCAGCAGCTCAGCGGTCTCTTTGGGCAACACATCGAGCTCAATCAGCCGTCTGCCCTGAACCTGATCAAAACGAGTGCAGAGACTTTCTTCGTAACTCTTGTTGCACATGATCAAACGCCCTTCCAGATCACGAACAAACATCGGATCGGGCATGGCGTCCATCAACGCATGCTGGAACGCCAGTTGATCGCCGAGACCTATCTCGGCGTCGACGCGCTGCTTGATCAGCGCCGCAAGCCTGCGGTTCCAGAGCAAGGAAAGCAGGCCGAACAGGCTGACGATAAACATGCTCCAGCAAAGCCAATGAGTCATCTGCCGCCAACGGGAAGGTGACTGAACGGGGGCGATTCCATTGAGCCACTTCAGGCGGATCGTGCGCAGTTCTGCTGCCGGAAAGGCCTCAAGCGCCTTGTTGAGAATGCTCAGCAACGGCGACTGACCTTTGCGTACCGCGAGGTGATCAGCCTCCCATTTGCCCTCCACTGCCCGCCCGACCTTGAGCTGGCCCAACGGATAGAGCTGCGCCCCGATTTCATTTTCGATAGTGGCAAAGGCTTCACCACTTTCAACCAGCGCCCTGGCTTCGGCATACGTCTTGACCGTGCGCAACTCGATCGACGGGTGGTCGCGGCGAATCGTGCCTTCGAGTGCGTGCCGGGCCGGCAACACAAGCACTCTTTTTGCCAACTGCTCCAGGGAGTGCACGACCGGTGCATCTGCTCGCCCGACAACCACCCAGCCAGCGCCACCGAACGCATGACTGAAATCCAGAAACGCCTTGCGCTCGTCATTCATTGCCAGGGTGGTGCTCATGTCCGCCTCGCCATTTTCCAGACGCCCAAGTAACTGATCGGTAGAGAACGACTCTTCGTGAACAAACTGCAAGCCTGTCATGGCACTGATGCGATTGAGCAGATCGTTGTTCAGACCGCTCCATTGGCCGTGCTCATCCTTGAACAGATAAAGCGGGTATTGCACCGATGAGACGATGACTTGCGGGTGCTCGGCAATCCACCTCATTTCCTGAGCGTCCAGATCGACGGTTGCGCCGCCCGAGCCGCTGGACTCAGGTGCCGCCAATTGCGCAGCCGTCCCTTTTTGGGCCAAGCCCAGGACGCCGATCAAAAACATCCAGCACACGGCTGGCTTTAACCCTCTGAAAAACAGCATTACCACTTCCTTCGCAATCAACTCGCCCGTCCTTCCTGGGGCGAAAACGCGACAAGTGTGGCATGCAGAAATGAGAAAGCCCGTCAGGAGACGGGCTTCAAAATGTGACAGCTTTTAGCGGTTACAGCGGCTTGCCGCGGTTGCCATGCTGACTGACAAAGGCCTGCACGGCTTTCAAATCATTCGGCAACACGGTGCAACGCTCATCTCTCTCAAACAAATCAGAAAGATGTGCAGGTAGTTCAAGCGCTTTTCCTACGCCGGCTTTCTCTACTGCATCCGGGAATTTGACCGGATGGGCCGTGCCGAGAATCACCATTGGAATATCCAGGCTACGACGGCATTCGCGCGCAGCCTTCACACCGATGGCAGTATGCGGATCCAGCAGCTCACCGGTTTGCTCGTAGACTTCAGCAATGGTTTCGCAGGTTTGTGCGTCATCCACGGCCAGGGAATCGAACAGCTTGCGGGCTTCGGTCCAGCGTTCTTGTTCGACGCTGAAGCCGCCACCCTGTTTGAAGTTGTCCATCAAACCGGCAATCGCTGCGCCATTGCGACCGTGCAGGTCGAACAGCAGGCGTTCGAAGTTCGACGACACCATGATGTCCATCGACGGCGACAGCGTGGCGTGCAGGGTTTCCTTGACGTACTGATTGCCGCTCATGAAGCGGTGCAGGATGTCGTTGCGGTTGGTGGCGACGATCAACTGGTTGATCGGCAGGCCCATGTTGCGTGCCAGGTAACCGGCGAAGATGTCGCCGAAGTTGCCGGTCGGCACCGAGAACGATACCGAACGCGCCGGGCCACCCAACTGCAGGGCTGCGTGGAAGTAGTAGACGATCTGGGCCATGATCCGCGCCCAGTTGATCGAGTTCACCGCCACCAGGCGCGTGCCCTTGAGGAAGCTCTGGTCGGCGAAGCTCGCCTTGACCATTTCCTGGCAGTCATCGAAGTTGCCTTCGATGGCGATGTTGTGGATGTTCTCGCCGAAGAGGGTGGTCATCTGGCGACGCTGCACTTCGGACACGCGGTTGTGCGGGTGCAGGATGAAGATGTCGACGTTTTCGCAGTGCTTGCAGCCTTCGATGGCGGCCGAACCGGTATCACCGGAAGTGGCACCGACGATGACCACGCGCTCGCCGCGTTTTTCCAGCACGTAGTCGAGCAAGCGACCGAGCAGTTGCAGGGCGAAGTCCTTGAACGCCAGGGTCGGGCCGTGGAACAGCTCCAGCACCCATTCGTTGCCGTTCAACTGACGCAGCGGCGCGACAGCGTTGTGCGAGAACACGCCGTAAGTCTCTTCAAGAATCTTTTTGAAATCGGCATCAGGGATGCTGCCGGTGACGAACGGGCGCATCACCCGGAAGGCCAGCTCGTGATACGGAAGTCCGGCCCAGGAAGCGATTTCTTCCTGGGTGAAACGTGGCAGGTTTTCCGGGACGTACAGACCGCCATCGGTAGCGAGACCGGCCAGCAGGACATCTTCGAAATTCAGGGCCGGTGCCTGGCCGCGGGTACTGATATAACGCATGACTGGCTCCAATAGACAGTGTTCGCAAACCCGGGCCCGCTCGCAGGCCCGGTGAACGATAACGGCTTAGTTCAGGTGCTCGACACGGATCCGTACAACCGGACCGACCACGCCTGTCAGGGCTTCGAGGGCGGCGATCGCGTCGTTCATGTGCTGTTCCAGCACGCGATGAGTCAGCAGGATCATCGGCACCAGACCGTCATGCTCTTCGACTTCTTTCTGCATGATCGATTCGATGTTGATGCCGCGCTCCGACAGGATACTCGCCACCTGGGCCAATACGCCCGGATGGTCCTTGGCCTGGATGCGCAGGTAGTAGGCGCTTTCACAGGCTTCGATCGGCAGGATCGGGTGCGCGGACAGCGAGTCCGGCTGGAAGGCCAGGTGCGGCACACGGTTTTCCGGGTCGGAGGTCATGGCGCGAACCACGTCCACCAGGTCAGCGATCACCGACGAAGCGGTCGGCTCCATGCCAGCGCCGGCGCCGTAGAACAGGGTCGAACCGGCAGCATCACCGTTGACCATCACCGCGTTCATCACGCCATTGACGTTGGCGATCAGGCGATCAGCCGGGATCAGCGTCGGGTGCACACGCAGCTCGATGCCGGACGCTGTGCTGCGAGCGACGCCGAGGTGCTTGATGCGATAGCCCAGCGCTTCGGCGTAGTTCACGTCAGCGGTGGTCAGCTTGGTGATGCCTTCGGTGTAGGCCTTGTCAAATTGCAGCGGGATGCCGAAGGCGATGGAGGCCAGGATCGTCAGCTTGTGGGCCGCGTCGATGCCTTCAACGTCGAAGGTCGGATCGGCTTCGGCGTAACCCAAGGCTTGCGCCTCGGCCAGTACGTCTTCGAAGGTGCGACCCTTCTCACGCATTTCGGTGAGGATGAAGTTGCCGGTGCCGTTGATGATCCCGGCGACCCAGTTGATGCGGTTGGCCGACAGGCCTTCACGGATCGC
The DNA here is from genome assembly GCF_003151075.1 of Pseudomonas sp. 31-12. NCBI lineage: Bacteria > Pseudomonadati > Pseudomonadota > Gammaproteobacteria > Pseudomonadales > Pseudomonadaceae > Pseudomonas > Pseudomonas sp. 31-12. The sequence goes on along the minus strand of NZ_CP029482.1, from coordinate 1,405,444 downwards.
CTTGATCACCGGAATGCCACCGGCCACAGCCGCTTCGAACGCCACGATCACGCCTTTCTCGCGAGCCTTGGCGAAAATCTCATTACCGTGAACGGCGATCAGTGCCTTGTTCGCGGTGACCACATGCTTGCCATTCTCGATGGCCTTGAGTACCAGCTCGCGGGCAACGGTATAGCCGCCCATCAGCTCTATAACGATGTCGATCTCAGGGTTCGTGGCCACTTCGAAGACATCGTTGGTAATCGCAATACCGGTCGTTTGGAACTGAGGCTTTGGCGTGCGCATGGCAATTTGTGCCACTTCGATTCCACGCCCGGCACGACGAGCAATTTCCTCGGCGTTGCGCTGAAGTACGTTGAAGGTACCGCCACCGACGGTCCCTAACCCACAGATGCCTACTTTGACCGGTTTCACTGTGAACTCCCCATAAAACGGCCGACTCAAGGCCGGCCGTGAAAACAGCCGCATGCTCGCGGCTCTCTATTAATGGCCCGGCAAATGGTGCCACCGGACCATGATCGTCAAGGGCTGGCCGTGACGATGCGAATTATTTCGCGCCCAGCGCCAGTTTGGCGACTTGTGGCGCAGGCTGGTAGCCCGGAATGACCTGACCGTCAGCCAAAACGATGGCCGGTGTGCCATTCACGCCGATCGACTGACCGAGGGCGAACTGTTTGGAGACCGGGTTATCGCACTTGGCGGCCTTGATTTCCTTGCCGTCGACCATCTTGTCCATGGCTGCTTTCTTGTCTTTCGAGCACCAGACCGCTTGCAGCTGTTCGTCACCCGGCGATCCCAGGCCCTGGCGCGGGAACGCGACGTAACGCACTTCGATGCCGCGCTTGTTCAGCTCAGGCACTTCGGCGTGCAGTTTGTGGCAGTACGGGCAAGTGGTGTCGGTGAACACGGTGATGTGCGATTTGGTTTCGCCGATCGCCGGGTAGACCACTGTTTCCGCGACGGGAATGGCGTTGACCAGTTTGGACACGCCCAGGCGTTCGGTCTTCTCGGTCAAGTTGATCGGTTTGCCGTCCTTGAGCTGGAACATGTAGCCCTGAACTACGTATTGACCGTCGGCGCTGGCGTAGAGCACGCGGCTGCCTTGCAGCTTGACTTCGTACAGGCCCGGCAGCGGACTGGCGGAGATGCTTTCTACCGGCACTTCGAGCTGGAGGTTTTCCAGGCTTTTACGAATGGCTTTGTCGGCCGCGTCATCGGCGACGGCAAAGGTGCTGACCAACGCAATGGCTGCGGCGGCGAAAATCTGGGTCAGACGCATGAGAACTCCTGAAGACGGACAAATGGGACGATCAGAACGCCCGTGCCGAAACACAGGGTCATAACCGCCCATCGTGCAAACCGGCAAAGCCTACCACAGAAGGCCCCTGTGGCCGAATGCGGGTGATACAACCATGTCTGACTGACACCCCTCGCCACAGTCAGCATTTCAATTTCAGGAACTGGGTTCAGCCGCGCGGGTGATGTTTGGCGTGCAGATCCTGCAAGCGTGCGCGGGCGACGTGGGTGTAGATCTGGGTGGTCGACAGGTCGCTGTGGCCGAGCAGCATTTGCACCACCCGCAGGTCAGCGCCGTGGTTGAGCAGATGTGTGGCGAAAGCGTGGCGCAAGGTATGCGGCGACAGCGACTTGCCGATCCCGGCGACCTTGGCCTGGTGCTTGATGCGGTGCCAGAAGGTCTGGCGGGTCATCTGATCGCCGCGCTGGCTGGGGAACATGACATCGCTGGGACGCCCGCCGAGCAGTTCCTGGCGGCCATCGCGCATGTATCGCTCGACCCAGACAATCGCCTCTTCGCCCATCGGCACCAAGCGCTCCTTGCTGCCCTTGCCCATCACCCGCAGCACGCCTTGACGCAGATTGACCTGCTCCAGCGTCAGGCTGATCAACTCCGTCACCCGCAAGCCGCACGCGTAAAGCACTTCGAGCATGGCGCGGTCCCGTTGGCCGATGGCTTCGCTCAAGTCTGGTGCCTTCAGCAGCGCTTCCACGTCCGCTTCCGACAGAGATTTAGGCAACGGCCTACCCAGTTGGGGCATATCGACGCGCAAGGTCGGATCGACGGCGATCAGCTTTTCACGCAGCAGATAACGATAAAAGCCACGCACACCGGAGAGGAATCGCGCCGTTGAACGGGGTTTGTAATTTTGCTCCAGACGCCAGGCCAAGTGATCGAGGATCAGCTCGCGCCCTGCGTTGATCAGTTCCAGGCCCTTGTCCTGCAGCCAGCCGTTGAATAAGGCCAGGTCGCTGCGATAGGCATCGCGGGTGTTATCGGACAGGCCTTTCTCCAGCCAGAGAGCGTCGAGGAATTGGTCTATCAGGGGATGATCGATGGCGGGCATAGAGGCTCAGGCAAGACAGGTAACGACTGGACAGTCTTTCATAGCGCGCCCGCCTGCGGAACCATTGCACGTATAAATCGCAGGCAACAAAAAAGCAGCCCGTAGGCTGCTTTTTTTTGCATCGGAAGCTGGACTTAAGCCAGTTTTTCCTTGATGCGAGCTGCTTTACCGGACAGGTCACGCAGGTAGTACAGCTTGGCTTTACGTACGTCACCGCGACGTTTAACGGCCATGCTGTCGATTTGCGGGCTGTAGGTCTGGAAAGTACGCTCTACGCCAACACCGTTGGAGATTTTACGAACGGTGAAAGCACTGTTTACGCCGCGGTTACGCTTGGCGATAACAACACCTTCGAACGCTTGCAGACGCGAACGGTCGCCTTCCTTCACTTTCACCTGAACGACAATGGTGTCGCCCGGGGCAAAGGTAGGGATCTCTTTGGTCATCTGCTCTGCTTCGAGTGCAAGGATGATTTTGTTAGTCATGCTGTGCTCCTAAGGTAGATCGTCGGATCTACCATCGATACGTTGTTAACTATCGTCCCGCTCGCGGATGTATTCCTCGAGCAGCTTCTTCTCTTCTCCAGAAAGCGAGCGGCTTTCCAGAAGATCGGCGCGTCGTTCAAAGGTCCTACCAAGGGACTGCTGTAAACGCCAACGCCGGATATGCGCGTGATTGCCACTTAGCAATACGTCGGGAACACGCTGATCCGCATACACCTCCGGTCGGGTGTAGTGCGGGCAATCCAGCAAACCATCCGTAAAGGAATCTTCCTCGGCGGAGTCCGCATGCCCTAAAGCTCCAGGCAGCAGTCGTGTAACCGCATCGATCAGGACCATCGCCGGCAGCTCGCCGCCAGACAGTACATAGTCGCCAATCGACCACTCTTCATCGACATGAGCTTCAATGAAACGCTCGTCAATGCCTTCATAGCGGCCGGCAATCAGGATCAATGCATCCAGATTCGCCAACTCGCGTACCGCCGACTGAGTCAGTTGACGGCCTTGGGGGGACAGGTAAATCACCTTCGCCGCCTCCCCGGCTGCTGCCTTGGCCTGAACCAGAGCATCTTCCAGGGGCTTGATCTTCATCACCATGCCCGGGCCACCGCCAAATGGGCGATCGTCCACAGTGTGATGTCGATCCGTCGTGTAGTCTCGCGGATTCCAACAGGTGAGCTGCAACAGCCCCTGTTTCACCGCACGACTGGTGATGCCGTACTCGCTGATGGCGGAGAACATCTCGGGAAACAAACTGATCACTTCTACGCGCAAGTTAGCCACGCTTAGAAGTCCGCATCCCATTCCACCTTCATCTCGCCTGCGGCAAGGTCGACGGCCAACACGCATTGCTCGGTATAGGGCAACAGGCGTTCGCGATCATCCAGGCTGCCAGCGCAAGGCTTGACCACCATTACATCATTGGCGCCGGTTTCCAGAAGATGATCGATTTTCCCGAGCAATTGCCCGAGTTGATCAATAACCTTCAGACCTTCCAGCTGGTACCAGTAGTACTCGCCGTCGGTCAATTCAGGGAACAGGTTGCGCGGCACGCAGATCTCATAACCGGCCAGAAGACGAGCTTCTTCACGATCATCAAGACCCTTGAGCTTTGCGACCAGGAACTTGTCGTTCCCGCGTCCGCTGACCAGCTCGACCTGTTTCACATTGCCTTCGCGCTTGAGCGTCCAGGTTTTGTACTGCAACAGGTTTTCAGTCGGATCAGTAAAGGAATAAACCTTCACTTCGCCGCGAACGCCGTGAACAGAATAAATCTTGCCGATAACGATCAAATCATCAGCAACAGCAGGCGTCGCGTTCATATTGCTCAGGCCGCAGCCTTAGCAGCGTCCTTCAACAACTGAGCAACACGCTCAGAAGGCTGTGCACCAACGCTCAGCCAGTAGGCTACGCGCTCTTGGTTCACGGACAGACGGACTTCTTGACCACGAGCAACAGGGTTGAAGAAACCAACCTGTTCCTTGTGCGAACCGTCGCGCGGGTTGCGGCTGTCGGTTACGGTCAAGTGGTAAAACGGGCGCTTTTTGGAGCCGCCAAGGGCAAGACGGATTGTTAGCATGTGAACATCGTTCCTGTAGTCGGTGCTGCAAATCTAAAGGCACAGCGGGCATAGGTGCCCGAAAGGCCGCATATTCTAAGGAATATCCGGACTTTTGCAAATGACTTTTTCCGACGGCCTTTCGGTCGCCATCAAGATTTGCTATAGAGCCGTCGTTGAAAACGGCCAGTCAGCTCCCGCCAAGTGCGGGTTTGCTGTTGATCCCACGTCCCTGTGGGTTAGCGCCGACATAGATGCCGGCGCGAATTCTTTACATTTTCGGCATGCCGCCGCCGGGCAACATACCGCCCATGCCGCGCATCATCTTGGCCATTCCGCCTTTCGCGGAGAATTTCTTCATCATCTTCTGCATCTGCTTGTGCTGCTTGATCAAGCGACCGATGTCCTGCACCTGCGTGCCGGAACCCATGGCAATCCGGCGTTTGCGCGAACCGCTGATCAGCTCAGGGTCGCGGCGCTCGGCCGGAGTCATGGAATTGATGATGGCTTCCATCTGCTTGAACTGCTTCTCTGCCGCGCCCTGGGCATTGCCCATTTGCGCCAGATTGACACCACCGATGTTCGGCAGTTTGTCCATGAGGCCGCCAAGGCCGCCCATGTTCTTCATCTGTTGCAGCTGATCGCGGAAGTCTTCGAGGTCGAAGCCCTTGCCCTTCTTCAGCTTCTTGGCCAGTTTGTCGGCCTTGTCCTTGTCGAGGGTCGCTTCGGCCTGTTCGATCAGGCTGAGCACGTCGCCCATGCCGAGGATGCGCGAAGCGATACGCTCAGGGTGGAACGGTTCGAGCGCTTCGCTCTTCTCGCCCATACCGATGAACTTGATCGGCTTGCCGGTGATGGCACGCACCGACAGGGCGGCACCGCCACGGGCGTCGCCGTCGACCTTGGTCAGGATCACACCGGTCAGCGGCAATGCGTCGCCGAAGGCCTTGGCCGTGTTGGCAGCATCCTGGCCGGTCATGGCGTCGACCACGAACAGGGTTTCGACCGGGTTGATCGCGGCGTGCAACGCCTTGATCTCGCCCATCATCTCTTCATCGATATGCAGACGACCGGCGGTATCGACGATGACCACATCAATAAACTTAAGCTTCGCTTCTTTAATAGCCGCTTGCGCGATCTCGACCGGCTTCTGGCTCAGGTCGGACGGGAAGAAGGTGACGCCGACTTCACCGGCAAGCATTTCCAGCTGCTTGATCGCCGCCGGACGGTAAACGTCCGCGGACACGACCATGACCGACTTCTTCTTGCGCTCTTTAAGGAAGCGCGCAAGTTTACCGGCCGTGGTGGTTTTACCCGCACCCTGCAAACCGGCCATCAGCACGACGGCTGGCGGAAGGGCGCTCAGGTTCAAATCTTCGTTGGCGGCGCCCATCAGGCTTTCGAGTTCGGCCTGGACGATCTTCACGAAGGCCTGGCCCGGCGTCAGGCTGCGTGACACCTCGGTGCCGACGGCGCGCTCCTTGACCGAATTGACGAAGTCTTTCACCACCGGCAAGGCGACGTCGGCTTCGAGCAACGCCATGCGCACTTCGCGCAGGGTGTCTTTGATGTTGTCCTCGGTCAGCTTGGCCTTGCCGGTGACATGGCGCAGCGTCTGCGAGAGACGGTCGGTTAAGTTTTCAAACATTGCGCGATCCTTTCAGGCCCTGTGTAGACCGGGATAATGGCGGCCCAGACCGGAATAAACATGTGCTCGGCGAGCCTGCGGCGTGGGCAGGTCGCGGATTATAGCGAAGACTGCGTCTGGCGGACACCTCGTCGTCAGGTTGCATGGTCTTTCGTGCTGCGGGGGTTCTATGCCAAACTCAGCGCCTTTCGGGCTTGCCTAACAGGATTTATGCTCCCCTTGTCACCCAGTTTGCTGACTACCCTCGCCGCCGCCTGCTTATATGCCGCTGCGACTATCTATCAAGGCACTCGTCTGGCCACCGGCGCCAAGGCGAACAAACGCCTGCTGGTCACGCTCGGCGTATTGGCCGTGCTGGCTCACAGCGCCAGCCTTTTCACCCACCTGCTGACCCCGATCGGCCTGGGCCTGGACTTTTTCAGTGCTGCCAGCCTGATTGCCGCAGCGGTCATCGCCCTGACCCTGCTGGCTTGTTCGCGGATACCGGTGGAGAACCTGCTTATATTGCTGTTCCCGCTCGGTGCCGCCACGGTGCTGCTTGCACAGTTCGCCCCCGCAGGCACGGTGCAGGTCATCGATGAAGAGCCGGGCATCCTCGCGCACATCCTGCTATCGATCCTCGCCTACGGCATGTTCACCATCGCGATGTTTCAGGCCTTGTTGCTGCTGGTCCAGGACCACCAGCTCAAGCACAAGCACCCATCGGGGCTGATCAAGAACTTCCCGCCGCTGCAAACCATGGAAAGCCTGCTGTTTGGCTTTCTCTGGGCCGGCTGGACCCTGCTGTCGCTGTCGTTGCTGTCCGGCTGGCTGTTCGTCGACAACCTGTTTGCCCAGCACCTGGTGCACAAAACCCTGCTGGCTTGCCTGGCCTGGATCGTCTTCAGCGTGCTGCTTTGGGGCCGTAACCGCCTCGGCTGGCGCGGACACAAGGCCATTCGCTGGACCCTCGCCGGTTTCTGCCTGCTGATGCTGGCGTACTTCGGCAGTAAGCTGGTCCGTGAATACATCCTGCACATCTGACGGGCGGCATTAATGGACGACTTGCCCATAGGGCCGATGCTCGCGGTAGTGGCCCTGCTGATTTTATGGTCGGGGCTTTTTACCGCCATCGAAACGGCGCAACAGCACTTGCTGGCGCAACGAACCGCCTCGCGCTCCGGCGACAAACCGGTCGCGAAACTGAGCTTCCCGATCAACAGCCTGATCTTCTGCAATACCCTGTGCCGCGCTCTGGCGGTGGTCATCAGCACCTTGCTGGCGATTTTCATCTGGGCAGAAAACGGGCCGTGGGTTGCCTGCCTGGGTGCCGGGGTCGCGCTTCTGGTGTTCGCCGATTACCTGCCGCGCACCCTCGCCGTGCGCTATCCCGACGCAGTCCTGGCCCTGGGCAACACGTTGCTCGGCGCGCCACTGAAAATCATCTACCCGGCCGCGTGGCTGCTCAACGGCTTCACTCAACTGCTGATGCGACCGTTTGCCCGCAAAGTCAAAGTGGTGCAACAGAGTGAAGACGAAGCCCCGAACGACCGTAAAGACGAGCTCGATCAAGCCGTCTGCCGCCCACACCCGCTCTCGGGCATCCATGCGCTCGACAACATCACGGTCAACGACATCCTGGTGCCGCGCAGTGACGTCGACGGGATCAACCTCGACGACTCCCTGGAAGAGATCATCGAGCAATTGCGCAACAACAAGCGCACCCGCCTGCCGGTGTTCCACAGCGACATCAACCAGGTCGAAGCGGTGCTCAACACTCGGCAGATCCGCCATATGCTGCCCAACGCGAGCCTGACCCTCGAAGCGCTGCTGGCCGCCAGCCACGAACCGTACTTCGTGCCGGAAAGCACGCCGCTGCAGTTGCAACTGCTGAATTTCCACAAGCAGCAGCGTCGACTGGGCATGGTGGTTGACGAGTACGGCGAAGTGCTCGGCATCGTGACCCTGGAAGACATTCTCGAAGAAATCGTCGGCGAATTCGAAAGCCAGCACAGCCTGGAAAACCCGCACATCCACCCGCAGGCCGATGGGCGCCTGATGATCGAAGGTGCCGCGTCGATTCGCGAATTGAACAAGAGCCTGGGCTGGCACCTGCCCAGCGACGGTCCTAAGACCCTCAACGGTCTGGTGACCGAGGCGCTGGAGACGATTCCGGACAGTGCGGTGTGCCTGAAGATCGGGCGTTATCGGCTGGAGATTCTGGAGACGGAAGACAATCGTGTCACTCAGGTTTTGATCTGGCATACCAGCTCGGTGCCAGTCGTTATCTAAACCCTGACACCCGACCTGTGGCGAGGGAGCTTTCTCCTGCTGGACTGCGAAGCAGGCCCGATAACAGACGCAGCGACCATCCTGAAGAACGCATCCAGCCATTTGCGGCCGCTGCGCGCCCGAGCGGGAGCAAGCTCCCTCGCCACAAAAGCCATCACTCTGCCCGCGACACTTGTTTGATCGTTAGCCACCTTCCTATAATCGAATCCGCTTACCCAAGCCCCGCCGGGCCACGTGCTTACCCCGCACGCAGCAGGTTCCGGCCAGACCATCGGCAATTTCCGCACTACACCGACGACTGTTCCTACCTTGAACAGCGGCCGCGCCTCACTCCCACATCCCTGGGTGTTCGACCATAATAATTCGCTCCACTGGGGCACATGACTGTCAGGGATAACCGCATGACGACCAGCACGACTTATACCGAAACCACGCCCGCGCAACCGACGAACTCCGCCACCCGCGTGGCGACGGCGAGTTTTATCGGCACGGCCATCGAGTTTTACGACTTTTACGTCTACGCCACCGCCGCTGCGCTGGTGATCGGTCCGGTGTTCTTTCCGCAGACCTCCGGCACCGCCCAGATGCTGTCGGCGTTCCTCACCTTCGGCATCGCCTTCCTCGCACGACCATTGGGCTCGGCGCTGTTTGGCCACTTCGGTGACCGCATCGGGCGCAAATCGACACTGGTCGCTTCGTTGCTGTTGATGGGCGTGTGCACCACGCTGATCGGCGTGCTGCCGGGTTACGACAGCATCGGGGCCTGGGCGCCGATCCTGCTCTGTGTGCTGCGTTTCGGCCAAGGCTTGGGGCTGGGCGGTGAATGGGGCGGTGCGGCGCTGCTGGCGACGGAGAATGCGCCCAAAGGCAAACGCGCCTGGTTCGGCATGTTCCCGCAGCTCGGTCCGTCGATCGGATTTCTGGCGGCGAACGGCTTGTTCCTTACCTTGGCGATGACCCTGGATGACGAGCAGTTCCGCTCGTGGGGCTGGCGGATTCCGTTCCTGCTCAGCGCCGCATTGGTGATGGTGGGTTTGTATGTTCGACTGAAACTCCACGAAACCCCAGTGTTTGCCAACGCCATGGCCCGTCAGGAGCGCGTAAAGATCCCGCTGGTCGAGCTGTTCAGCCAGTACTGGGCGCCGATGCTGTTGGGGGCCGGGTCGATGGTGGTGTGCTACGCGCTGTTCTACATCTCGACGGTGTTTTCGCTGAGTTATGGCGTGGCGACACTCGGCTACAGCCGCGAAACCTTCCTCGGCCTGCTGTGCTTCGCCGTGTTGTTCATGGCCGCCGCGACGCCGTTGTCAGCCTGGGCCAGCGACCGTTACGGGCGTAAACCGGTGCTGATCATTGGCGGCGTGCTGGCGATTCTGTCGGGGTTCTTGATGGAACCGCTGCTGACCCAAGGCTCGACCTGGAGCGTGGCGCTGTTCCTGTGCATCGAGCTGTTTCTGATGGGCGTGACGTTTGCGCCGATGGGCGCGCTGCTGCCGGAGCTGTTTCCCACGCATGTGCGCTATACCGGCGCGTCGGCAGCCTACAACCTGGGCGGCATCGTCGGAGCCTCGGCGGCGCCGTTCTTCGCGCAGAAATTGGTGGCGATGGGCGGTTTGAGTTATGTCGGCGGGTATGTGTCGGGGGCGGCGGTGTTGAGCTTGATTGCGGTGCTGTGCCTGAAGGAGACGCGGCATAACGATCTGAATCGGGTTGCCTGAATCAGAAGCATCGCCAGCAGGCTGGCTCCCACATGGAAATTGGGTGTACACAAAATTTGTGACCAACCAATAACTCTGTGGGAGCTAGCCTGCTAGCGATTGCCGCCCCTCGGTTTACAGCTCTACAACAACAGCCTGAGAAGCACGGGTCGCTTTAGCCCGGGCAGCCTCGATCGACTCATCCCGCGCCAACGCAACACCCATCCGACGCTGACCATTCACCTCTGGCTTACCGAACAGACGCAACGCCGTATCCGGCTCGCTCAACGCAGCACCGAGGTTGGCGAAAGCGGTCTGGGTCGACTGCCCTTCCACCAGAATCACCGCCGAAGCCGATGGTCCGAACTGGCGGATCAACGGAATCGGCAGGCCCAGGATCGCCCGTGCGTGCAACGCGAACTGCGACAGGTCCTGAGAAATCAGGGTCACCAGACCGGTGTCATGCGGACGCGGCGAGACTTCGCTGAACCACACCTGATCACCTTTGATGAATAGCTCGACACCAAACAGACCACGGCCACCCAGCGCTTCGGTGACGGCTTTGGCAACACGCTCGGATTCAGCCAGGGCAATCGGGCTCATGGCTTGTGGCTGCCAGGATTCCTGATAGTCGCCCTTCTCCTGACGGTGACCGACTGGCGCGCAGAAGGTCGTACCACCGACGTGACGTACGGTCAGCAAGGTGATTTCGTAGTCGAAGTCGATAAAGCCTTCGACGATCACGCGACCTTTACCGGCACGGCCGCCTTCTTGTGCGTAATCCCAAGCGGTTTTCACATCATCGGCGCTGCGCAGCAGGCTCTGGCCTTTGCCCGACGAACTCATGACTGGCTTGACCACGCACGGGAAACCGAGATCTTCGACAGCCTTGCTGTAGTCCTCGAAGGTGTCGGCGAAATGGTACGGCGAGGTCGGCAGGTCCAGCTCTTCAGCGGCCAGACGACGGATGCCTTCACGGTTCATGGTCAACTGCGCGGCGCGCGCGGTCGGGATCACGGTGAAGCCTTCGGCTTCCAGTTCCACGAGGGTTGCGGTGGCGATGGCTTCGATTTCCGGCACGATGAAGTGCGGCTTCTCGGCTTCGATTACGGCACGCAGGGCGGCGCCGTCGAGCATGTTGATCACATGGCTGCGATGCGCAACTTGCATGGCCGGCGCGTTGGCGTAACGGTCGACGGCAATCACTTCAACGCCCAGGCGTTGCAGCTCGATCACCACTTCCTTGCCCAACTCACCACAGCCACACAGCAATACGCGGGTCGCGGTTGGCGACAATGGAGTTCCGATACGGGTCATCTCAGGTCCTCAAGAAGCGGATCATCGAGGGATGCAGCGCCACGCGCGCTTCCCATGGGGAGAAAGCGCGGCATTTTACATGAACCGAAGGGTTTGGCTTCAGCTGGCGACGGCCTGTTTGCGCAAGCGCCAGGCCATGATCAGCCACACGACCGTCACGCCCGCGAACTTGGAGCCCATGGCGGTAAGAATCACGGCCGGGGTGAAGGCGTCGATCATGCCGAAGAAGATAAACGTATCGAGGGGAATGCTCAGGGCCGAACTTATCCACAGACGATCGTGCAACGGGCGTTTGGTGATGCTGAACACCAGCCAGTCGATGCACTCGGACACCGCGAACGCCGTGGCGCTGGCCAACGCGATGGACGGATCGGACGTGACATAGGACAGGACCAGCGCCGCGAGCATCGCCGCGATGGCGCCATGGCCGAAGCGGGTTTGCACCATGTCGCGCAGGACAAACACCAACCCGCCCCAGGCCGACCAGATGACGTCCAGGTGCGGGGCGGTGGAAAAGGCGTAATTGATCAGCACGACGCTGCTGATGTAGGCGATCAGGAAGAGCATGGGGTGGCGGGATACCTGTCAATTTGGCGCACAGATTACCATCTCGGGTTTACAAATAACCTGTGGCGAGGGAGCTTGCTCCCGCTGGGTCGCGCAGCGGCCCTGAAGTCAGGGCGCGCGGTGTGTCAGGTTGAATGTGTTTGTCAGCTATGGGGCTGTTTCGCAGCCCAGCGGGAGCAAGCTCCCTCGCCACAAAAAACCTCATCAGCCACAAAAGCTCACAAAACTCAGGAATCAGATTTGGAAGGCAACATCCAGATCAACCCACTCGACTTCGCCCGCTCATGACACAACCCCAACACCTTGCGGCGCTCTTCGTTGTCCATCCGGCTCCAGCGCGTGATCTCCTCGACCGTGCGCTGACACCCGGTGCAGATATCATCCTCATCCAGCGCACAAATGTTCACGCACGGCGAAAGAACCGGTCGTTCGGTGGCGTTCATTCTTCCTGCTCAACCAGATCACGGGCATAACGCTGCGAGTTATGCACATAGTGCGCAGCGCTGGCCTCGAGCATCTTCTTTTGCGGCTCGGTCAACTCACGAACCACTTTGCCCGGCGAGCCCATGACCAGCGAACCGTCGGGAATCTCCTTGCCCTCGCCGATCAGTGAGTTGGCGCCGATGATGCAGTTTTTGCCGATCTTCGCGCCATTGAGAATCACCGCATTAATACCGATCAGGCTGTAATCGCCCACGGTGCAGCCGTGAAGCATGGCGTTGTGGCCGATGGTCACGCCGGTGCCGATGGTCAGCGGGTAGCCCATGTCGGTGTGCATAACCGTCCCGTCCTGGACGTTGCTGTTCTTGCCGATCAGGATCAATTCATTGTCGCCACGCAACACGGCGTTGAACCAGACGTTGGCGCCCTCTTCCAGCTTGACCTTGCCCACCAGCACGGCATTGGGTGCGACCCAGCTCTGCGGATGGGTTTCGACGCGGGCGTCGCCCAGGCGATATTTCATCTTGTTTTCCTCAAAGGCTCAGGCAGCCGCGTTTCACGCCATACGAACGATGGCTTCAAGTATTGATGAAGCTTTTGGGTGGGTGGTGCAGGCTGATGTCGGCGTCATAGAGCAGGTTGATCAACTCGACGATCATGATCGCCGTCAGGCCCCAGATTTTGTATTCGCCGTAACGATAACTCGGCACGTACCAACTGCGCCCCTGGTAATCGATGCGGTGAGTATGTTCCCGAGGATCCTCGCGGAAGAACTCCAGAGGCACACTGAACACCGCAGCGATCTCGGCATCGTTGGCCAGGTATTCGACAAAATCCGGAATCACCCCGACATAAGGCGTGACCTTGATGCCGTGCAGGGAGATTAGCGGGCTCAGCGGTCCGATCACTTCGACCAGGCCAGGCGGCAAGCCGATTTCTTCTTCGGCCTCCCGAAGCGCGGTGAACACCAGGTCCGGGTCTTCCGGATCGCGCCGCCCGCCAGGGAAGGCGACTTCGCCGCCATGGGTCGAAAGCCCGCTGGCACGCAGGGTCAGAATCAGTTCCGGTTCGTCGCTGCGGGTGATGGGCACCAGCACTGCGGCTTCGGGGAAACGTCGATCGGTTTCCAGGGTACGCGGCGTGTGGTTGCTAACCCGGTGAAGTAGCTCGTCCAGCATGAGTCTTCTCGATTTATTCGCTACCTTGCATCATGCACCAATCACACCGGCCGCCCAACCCCATAACCACTGCATGTCGCTAAACGACAACTTGCCGACAGGCACCGCCGCACGCCAAGATAGGCGCAGCATTCAGGAACCCCCGTATGAAATTTTGCAGTCAGTGCGGCAACCCGGTCACCCAGCGTATCCCCGAAGGCGATTCGCGCCTGCGTTATGTCTGCGACAGCTGTCAGGCGATTCACTACCAGAACCCCAATATCGTCGCCGGTTGCGTGGCGACCTGGGGCTCGAAAGTGTTGCTGTGCCGGCGCGCCATCGAGCCTCGGCTCGGTTACTGGACCCTGCCCGCCGGTTTCATGGAGAACGGCGAAACCATCGAGCAGGCGGCCATTCGCGAAACCGCTGAAGAAGCCTGCGCGCGGGTGCGCAACCTGAGCATCTACACGTTGATCGACGTGCCGCACATTAGCCAAGTGCATGTGTTCTTTCGCGCGGAGCTGGTGGACCCGGATTTTTCCGCCGGTCCCGAGAGCCTGGAAGTGCAGCTTTTCGACGAAGCCGATATCCCGTGGTCCGAGTTGGCTTTCCGCACGGTGGGCCGTACCTTAGAATACTTCTTCGCTGACCGGCGGACCGAGGTCTACCCCGTGCGGTCCGAGTCGATCCCGCCGCTTGTCCAGCCTGCCATCACCTAAAGCTCCTGGCTCCAAAATCACCTATAACTAACTAAATAGTCGCGACACCTTTCAGGGATATCGTTTCAATGCGCTGGTTGCTTGCCGTGTTTTGCTTGTCGTTCGTCGCCCTGTCACAGGCTTCCGTTGCGGAAACCCTGAACGGCAAAGTCATCGAAAAAGTTCTGGTGCTCAAGTCCGCCCATCAATTGCAATTGATCAATGACGGCAAGCCGCTCAAGACCTATCGCATTTCCCTGGGCAGAAACCCGAAAGGCCAAAAACTGATGGAAGGCGATAGACGCACGCCTGAAGGTTTCTATTGGCTGGACTGGCGCAAGGTCAGCGATAAATTCAATCTGTCGATGCACATCTCCTACCCGAACATCAGCGACTCTGCCCGCGCCCGGCGTGAAGGCGTCGAGCCTGGTGGCATGATCATGATCCACGGCACGCCGGACACCGAAGAAAACCCGGAAGATCTGTTCCACACCCTGGACTGGACCGACGGCTGCATTGCCATGCGCAACATGGACATGCGTGAAGTGTGGGGCCTGGTGCCGGATGGCACGATGATCGAGATTCGTCCGTAACCCCGTAACCTGTGGCGAGGGAGCTTGCTCCCGCTGGGCTGCGAAGCAGCCCTCAAATCAGCGAATGCGGTGTCAGATCATTTTTGGGGGCCGCTTCGCGACCCAGCGGGAGCAAGCTCCCTCGCCACAAAAGTATCCTGTAGCCTCTGATTCCGTCTTCCGAGCGCTACCTTCGGTCGCTCCTCGAAAAATAAATTCAAAAGATCGCAGCCTGCGGTAATGCCTGCCGGGAAGATACCAATCCTCTCGGCAAGCGTTACCGCAGGCTGCGATCTTTGCGCTCAAAATCCCCACCTCTAATACCACTTAAAACCAACGGCCTTCATAACCGGCCAACAGGTCAGGCTTAACTGCGCCAACAGCAAAGTACTGGCATTGACATGGTATTCAAGTGGTATTAATTTCCGGCCATTCGCGGAACACAACACTCCAATATCCGCATCGGACATTCCTGACATGAACGACCTCCAGGCCCTACGCCCTGACGACACCCAGCCCACGCCGTTGTACCTGCAACTGGCGCGCAATCTGGAAGCGGCGATTCATGCCGGCCAATGGAAAGCCGAGCAGGCAATGCCCTCGGAACGCAACCTGAGCGAGTTGCTGGGCATTTCCCGCGTCACCGCCCGCAAGGCGCTGGAAGTGTTGTTCGAGCAAGGCCTGATCCGCCGCAATCAAGGTTCCGGCACATTCATCACGCCACGCCTGGAACAACCGCTGTCGCGCCTCTCGGGTTTCAGCGAAATGCTGCGCCTCAAGGGTTTCGTGCCCGGCTCGCAATGGCTGGAACGCGAGATCACCCCGCCGACCCACGAAGAACTGATCCGCCTGGGCCTCTCGCCCAATGACAAGGTCGCGCGCCTCAAACGCCTGCGCAAAGCCGACGACACGGTGATGGCGATCGAGATGAGCACCCTGCCCGCCTCGATCATTCCCAAGCCGCAAGCGGTGGGCGACTCCCTCTACGAATACCTCGACGGTATCGGCAAGCCGATCGTCCGCGCGTTGCAGCACATCCAGGCGATCAACGCCTCGGACGAATTCGCCGCCCTCGTCGGCATCGCCCCCGGCACCGCCATGCTGCTGATGACCCGGGTCGGCTACCTGGAAGACAACACACCGATCGAAGTCACCGACACCTACTGCCGCAACGACTACTACGACTTTGTCGCAGAGCTTCGCCGCTAATCAAGCAACGAGAACCGATCATGTCCGAAGACAACATCCTCACCGCCCACGGCTGGGTTCGCGGCCGGCTGATTCACGAACACGGCAAGGTCGTGTCCATCGACGGCGTGCCCTGCGAGCCGGCCGACAACGACTTGCCTTATCTGCTGCCCGGTTTCATCGACCTGCACGTTCACGGCGGCGGCGGCAAAGACATCATGGAAGGCGCATCCGCCTTCGAAACCATCAGCAAAACCCACGTGCGCTTCGGCACTACGTCGCTGCTGGCGACCACCATGACCGCGCCGCCGGAAGAGATTTCCAGCGTGCTCAAAGCCGTCGGCGAGTTCTGCGAGCAGCGGCCAACAGGCTGCGCCCGAGTGCTTGGCGTGCACCTGGAAGGCCCGTACATCAACCCCGGCAAACTCGGCGCCCAGCCGAATTTCGCCCACACCGCGTTGATGGCCGAAGTCGAGGAGTACCTGGCGCTGGCACCGATCCGGGTGATCACCATCGCCCCGGAAATCGCCGGTCACGATGCCTTGATCCGCACCCTCAGTGCACGCGGCATCCGCATGCAGATCGGCCACACCCTGGGCAGTTACGAGGAAGGCGTCGCCGCGCTGGCGGCCGGTGCCAGCAGTTTCACTCACCTCTACAACGCCATGAGCCCGCTGCATCACCGCGAGCCAGGCATCGTCGGTGCGGCGCTGGCCCACGCCAAATACGCCGAGCTGATTCCGGATTTGCTGCACGTGCATCCCGGCGCCATGCGGGTGGCCCTGCGCGCGATTCCCTGCCTGTATTGCGTGACGGATTCCACCGCCGCTGCCGGCATGCCCGACGGTGAATACAAGCTCGGCAGCCACACGGTCACCAAGTGCCTGGGTGGCGTGCGCTTGCCCGACGGCACCCTGGCGGGCAGCACGCTGACCATGGATCAGGCGCTGCGCAATCTGGTGAAGATCGGTCTGCCGATCGCCGAGGCGTCGCAACGTCTTTCGCAATTCCCCGCCGACTACCTCGGCCTCACCGAACGCGGTCGCCTGCAACCGGGCAGCTGGGCCGACTGCGTGCGGCTGGATCGCTCACTCACACTCACCGCCGTCATGGTCGAAGGAGAAGACATTGACTTCAAAAATGCTTGAAGAGGCGCTGTCCTCGTTCGAGGCCGTGCAAGCCCAATTGCAGCAACTCGACCCGCAGATGCTCGAGATCGCCGGGCGCCTGCGTCGTCAGCCGCCGCAAGTGGCGATGACCGTCGCGCGCGGCAGCTCCGACCATGCCGCCAGTTACTTCGCCTACCTGACCATGCAGCAACTGGGCATTCCGGTGGCGTCGCTGCCGATGTCGGTGGTGACCATGCTGCAAGCACCGTTGAAGGTCAGCGGGCAAGTGGCGTTTGCGTTCTCGCAGTCGGGGCAAAGCCCGGACCTGGTGAACAGCATGCGTCTGTTGCGCAAACGCGGCGCCTTGAGCATTTCCATGGTCAACGCCGAAAGTTCGCCACTGGAAGCGGCCTGCGAATTCAGCCTGCCGCTGTGCGCCGGTACAGAAAGCAGCGTCGCCGCGACCAAGAGTTTTATCGCCAGCCTCAGTGCCAGCGCCCGGCTGATCGCCCATTGGAAGGAAGACGTGGAATTGCTGGACGCCGGCAACGCTTTGCCGGAGGGCCTGCGCGAAGCGGCGCAGCAGGATTGGAGCCTGGCCATTGACGCCCTGCGCGATTGCCAGCGTTTGATGGTGATCGGTCGTGGCGCCGGTTTTGCCATCGCTCAGGAAGCGGCCCTTAAATTCAAGGAAACCTCGGCAATTCAGGCCGAAGCCTTCAGCAGCGCCGAAGTGCGTCACGGTCCGATGGCATTGATCGATGAAAACTATCCGCTGCTGATTTTTGCACCACGCGGTGCCGAGCAAGCCGGTTTGCTGAGCCTCGCCGCAGACATGCGCCAGCGCGGCGCTCGCGTTCTGCTGGCGGCACCGGATGACATTGCCGAACGCGAACTCACCCTGAGCTGCGCCGAGCACCCGGTCCTTGATCCGATTCTGGCGATCCAGAGTTTCTACGTCATGGCAGCCGGTTTGGCTGTGGCCCGTGGCATGGACCCGGATCAACCGCGCCATTTGAGCAAAGTGACGCGGACGCACTAAGTCCGCCCCGAACGATTTCCTGATGAGACCGAGCCATGCATAACAACAATAAAGAGCTGACCCTCAGCGCCCCGCTCAGCGGCCCGGTGCTCACGCTCGCCAAAGTCCCGGACTCGGTGTTCGCCAGCGGCGCCATGGGCGACGGGATCGCCATCGACCCGCTGAACGACACCCTTCACGCGCCGTGTGCCGGCGTCGTTGTGCACGTCGCCCGCAGCGGTCACGCCGTCACCTTGCGTGCCGACAACGGCGCCGAATTGCTCTTGCATCTGGGCCTCGACACCGTCGAATTGCAGGGTGAAGGTTTCTCGATGCTGGTCAAGGAAGGCGCGCGCGTCTGCAACGGCCAGCCGCTGTTGCGCTATGACCTGGACAAGGTCGCGCAGCAGTGCAAAAGCCTGGTCAGCCTGATGATCCTGACCAACAGCCAGGACTTTCAGGCGCGGCCCATTACGTTGAAATCGGTGAAAGTCGGCGATCCGCTGCTGCACATCATTCGCCGGTACGCGCCAGGTACGCAGGCTGAAGTTGAGCTTTCAGGTGAAGAGATTGTCGGCCACATTCGCGTCGCCCATCGTGGCGGTCTGCACGCTCGCCCGGCTGCGCTGATTCGCCAGACCGCACAAGGCTTCAAGAGCAAATCGCAGCTGCATTTCGCCGGCAAATCGGCAACCTGCGACAGCTTGATCGGCCTGATGAGCCTGGCCGTCGGCGAGCAGGACGAGGTTCAGGTCAGCTGCCAGGGCCCGGATGCCGAAGCGGCGATGCAAGCGTTGCTGATCGCCTTGTCCACGGCGCTGGCCGAAGACAGCCACGCCGCCGCGCCTGCATCGAATATTCGACGTCAGCGGACGGCTGAAGCCGGCGTGCTGCACGGTGTGTGCGCCGCGCCCGGCCTGGTCGGTGGGCCGTTGTTTCGCTTGAACGCCATCAGCCTGCCGGTGGATGCCGGCAGCCACGACCCCGAGCAACAACTGCACGCCCTCGATACCGCGCTGAGCGCCGTACGCTGCGAAATCGACCACACGCTGGCCCAGGCCAGGAAACTCAAGAACACTGACGAAGAAGCGATCTTCGCCGCGCACCTCGCCTTGCTCGAAGACCCGGCGCTGCTGGACGCTGCCAACGTCTCCATCGCTCAAGGCATGGCCGCGACGCACGCCTGGAGCCAGTCGATCGACGCGCAGTGCGACGTCCTCCAGCAACTCGGCAGCGCATTGCTGGCCGAACGCGCCAACGATCTACGCGACCTCAAGCAACGGGTGCTGCGTGCCCTGCTCGGCGAAGCCTGGCATTACGACGTACCGGCCGGCGCCATCGTCGCCGCCCATGAACTGACGCCGTCGGACTTGCTGCAACTGAGCGAGCAAGGGGTCGCCGGGTTGTGCATGGTCGAGGGCGGCGCGACTTCGCATGTCGCCATTCTGGCGCGAGGCAAAGGCTTGCCGTGCCTGGTAGCGCTGGGTTCGGCGCTGCTGGATCAGCCGCAAGGCCAAGACGTTGTGCTCGATGCCGACGGAGGTCGTCTCGAATTGACACCGATTGCTGAACGCCTTGCCGAGGTGCATCAGGCACAACTCGATCATCAACAACGCCGCGCACTTCAACAATCTCAGGCTCACACCCCGGCACTGACACTCGACGGTGTGCACATCGAAGTCGCCGCTAACGTTGCCTCCAGCGCAGAAGCGGCCGATGCGCTGGCCAATGGCGCCGATGGCGTCGGCCTGCTGCGCACCGAGTTTCTGTTTGTCGACCGCAACACCGCACCGGACGAACAGGAACAACACGTCGCCTATCAAGCCGTGCTCGATGCCATGGGCGACAAGTCGGTGATCATCCGCACCATCGACGTCGGTGGCGACAAGCAACTTGATTACCTGCCGCTGCCGGTCGAGGCCAACCCGGTACTCGGCTTGCGCGGTATTCGCCTGGCTCAGGTGCGGCCAGAATTGCTCGATCAGCAACTGCGCGCGCTGCTCCACGTCAGCCCGCTGTCGCGCTGCCGGATCCTGTTGCCGATGGTCACCGAGGTCGATGAGCTGTTGCACATCCGTCAGCGCCTCGACGCGCTGTGCACTGAACTCGGTGTGAGTGAGCGTCCCGAACTGGGCGTAATGATCGAAGTCCCGGCCGCCGCATTGCTGGCCGAGCAGCTTGCAGAGCATTCGGACTTCCTGTCGATCGGCACCAACGACTTGTCGCAATACACCCTGGCGATGGACCGCGACCATGCGGGTCTCGCCTCTCGCGTCGACGCGATGCATCCGGCGCTGCTGCGACTGATCGCCCAGACCTGCGCCGGTGCGGCGGTGCATAACCGTTGGGTCGGCGTCTGCGGTGCTCTCGCCTCTGATCCGCTGGCCACACCCGTTCTGATCGGCCTGGGCGTCAGCGAGCTGTCGGTGAGCCCGGTGCAGATCGGTGAAATCAAGGACCGCGTGCGCCACCTCGATGCTGCCGAATGCCGGCGTATCAGCCACGGCTTGCTCAAGCTGAGCAGTGCCGGCGCGGTGCGTCAC
Source organism: Pseudomonas sp. 31-12 (assembly GCF_003151075.1). NCBI lineage: Bacteria > Pseudomonadati > Pseudomonadota > Gammaproteobacteria > Pseudomonadales > Pseudomonadaceae > Pseudomonas > Pseudomonas sp. 31-12. Next base: position 1,384,794 of record NZ_CP029482.1, on the reverse strand, counting down.
GCCTGTCACCAGCAATGGCCTCTGAGCTGAATAACAACTACAAGAATCCAGGGAGATCTGCCATGTACCAATATTTCATCGAAGGCCTGCAACGCCTCGGCCGCGCGCTGATGCTGCCGATTGCGATCCTGCCGATTGCCGGCCTGTTGCTGCGTCTGGGTGACACAGACCTGCTGAACATCGCGATCATCCATGACGCTGGCCAAGTGATCTTCGCTAACCTGGCGATGATCTTCGCCATCGGCATCGCGGTCGGTTTCGCCAAGGACAACAACGGCACCGCCGGCCTCGCCGGGGTGATTGGTTACCTGGTGATGATCTCCACGCTCAAGGTGCTGGATGCAAGCATCAACATGGGCATGCTCGCCGGGATTGTCAGCGGCTTGATGGCGGGCGCGCTGTACAACCGTTTCAAGGACATCAAGTTGCCGGAGTACCTGGCGTTCTTCGGCGGACGGCGCTTCGTGCCGATCGTCACCGGCTTCGCCGCCGTCGGTCTGGGCGTGATCTTCGGTCTGATCTGGCCGCCGATCCAGCACGGCATCAACGGCTTCGGCACATTGATGATGGAGAGCGGCAGCATCGGCGCCTTCGTTTTCGGCGTGTTCAACCGCCTGCTGATCGTCACCGGCCTGCACCACATCCTCAACAACATGGCGTGGTTCGTCTTCGGCAACTTCACCGACCCGACCACAGGCGCCATGGTCACTGGCGACCTGTCGCGCTACTTCGCCGGTGACCCGAAGGGCGGCCAGTTCATGACCGGCATGTTCCCGGTGATGATCTTCGGCCTGCCCGCCGCGTGCCTGGCGATGTACCGCAACGCCCTGCCGGAACGCCGCAAGGTCATGGGCGGGATCTTTCTGTCGATGGCGCTGACCTCGTTCCTGACCGGCGTCACCGAACCCATCGAATTTGCGTTCATGTTCCTCGCGCCGTTTCTCTTTTTGCTCCATGCGCTGCTGACCGGCCTGTCGATGGCGATCACCAATGCGCTGAACATCCACCTGGGTTTCACCTTCTCCGGCGGCTTCATCGACATGGTGCTCGGCTGGGGTAAATCCACCAACGGCTGGTTGGTGGTACCGGTGGGTCTGGCGTATGCGGTGATCTACTACGTGGTGTTTGATTTCTGCATTCGCCGTTTCAAACTCAAGACACCGGGGCGTGAAGAAGTGCCGGCGAGTGACAAGGTTGTAGTCACCGAGAACGAGCGCGCCGGGGCTTACATCAAGGCGCTGGGCGGTGCACAGAATTTGATCACTGTCGGCGCATGTACCACGCGGTTGCGCCTGGACATGGTGGATCGCAACAAGGCAAACGACGCAGAGTTGAAAGCGCTGGGGGCGATGGCGGTGGTGCGTCCGGGCAAGGGCGGAAGTTTGCAGGTGGTGGTTGGGCCGATGGCCGACAGCATCGCGGATGAAATTCGCTTGGCGATGCCGGCGCTGGGTCGCGCACTTGTTTCCTCCCCTCCCGCCGTTATCGATGCGCCGAAACCAGCAGCAGTGGCGACTTCAGAGGCGCAGCAATGGCTGAAGGCGTTGGGCGGTGGAGACAATGTGTTGCAGATGGATTGCGTGGCCATGACCCGGATTCGGCTGCAACTGGCGGATGGCAAAGCGTTGTCGGAGGGTGATTTGAAGGCGCTGGGTTGTCAGGGAGTCAGTCAGCTTGAAGGGGGCGTGTGGCACCTGCTGATTGGTGACAAGGCGCCGAGTTTGAGTGGGGCGCTGGAGGCGTTGGTCAATCGCAGTGAGGTCAGTGCGAAGGTCTAACCCTCGCCCCCTGTAGGAGCTGTCGAGTGAAACGAGGCTGCGATCTTTTGATCTTGTCTTTAAAAATCAAAATCAAAAGATCGCAGCCTCGTTTCACTCGACAGCTCCTACAAGGGTTGTGTGGATTCATTAAGTTTTCGGCAATAAAAAACCCGCTGATCTTCATCAGCGGGTTTCTCATTTCAGCAGTAGAAGATCAGAAATCCTCCAACCGCCACACTTCATAAGCCGGTGTCTCGTAGGGATGGCTCAGCTTTAATGCAGCCACCACGGCTACGATCAACTCATCCGCCACCACCAACTCAACCTTCCATTCCTCAACCTGCTCGACCTGCCCCGCCTCACCAATAAACGGCTGACTGCCATCCAACGGCCGAAACTGGCCCAGGCCAAGCACCTGCCACGCGCAATGATCGTAAGCCCCGATCCGCCCGCCACCGGCAGCGAATACGGCGCTTTTGACCTGTTCCACGTGACTGGCCGGAACGAAAAAGCTGAGCTTGTACACGGCCCTTAGTTCACCCAGACTCGAGCATTACGGAACATACGCATCCAAGGTGCGTCTTCGTTCCAGTCTTCCGAACGCCACGAGTTCTGCACAGCGCGGAACACACGTTCCGGGTGCGGCATCATGATCGTTACGCGACCGTCACGGCTGGTCAAACCGGTGATCCCGCGCGGCGAGCCGTTCGGGTTGGCCGGGTAGTTTTCGGTGACCTTGCCATGGTTATCGACGAAACGCATCGCCACGCAACCCGACAGATCGGCTTCCAGCAATGCTTCTTCGCTGGCGAACTCGGCATGGCCTTCACCGTGAGCGATGGCGATCGGCATGCGCGAACCGGCCATGCCTTGCAGGAAGATCGAGTTCGACTCCTGGACCTGAACCATCGCCACGCGCGCTTCGAACTGCTCGGAGCGGTTACGCACGAAGTGCGGCCAGAACTCGCTGCCCGGGATCAGCTCGTGCAGGTTGGACATCATCTGGCAACCGTTGCACACGCCGAGGGTGAAGCTGTCGGTACGCTCGAAGAAACCCTGGAACGCATCGCGAGCACGGCTGTTGAACAGCGCGGACTTGGCCCAGCCTTCGCCGGCACCCAGTACGTCGCCGTAGGAGAAACCGCCGCACGCCACCAGACCTTTGAACTCGTTCAGGTCGACACGGCCGGCCAGAATGTCGCTCATGTGCACGTCGATCGCGTTGAAACCGGCGCGGTCGAACGCGGCCGCCATTTCCACCTGACCGTTGACGCCCTGCTCACGCAGCACGGCAACTTGTGGGCGGATGCCTTTCTTGATGTAAGGCGCGGCGACGTCCTGGTTGACGTCGTAGCTCAGCTTGACGCTCAGGCCCGGGTTGTCTTCTTCCAGCAGCACGTCGAACTCTTGTTCAGCGCAGTCGGCGTTGTCACGCAGACGCTGGATCTGGTAGCTGGTTTCAGCCCACTGGCGTTGCAGCAGACGACGCTGACCTTCGAACACGGTTTCGCCGTTGAAGGTGATGTTGATCTGGCCGTTGTTCATTGGCTGACCGATCACCGACACGCACTCGCCCAGACCGGCAGCGCTGAACTGCGCGAGGATGTCTGGAGTAGCGTCCTGGCGAACCTGGATTACAGCGCCCAGTTCTTCGTTGAACAGGATTGCGGTGATGTCGGCGGAGGTTTCTGCCAGACCGTCGAGGTTCAGGCTCAGACCGCAGTGACCGGCGAAGGCCATTTCCACGGTGCTGGTCAGCAGACCACCGTCGGAACGGTCGTGGTACGCCAGCAAGTGACCGTCGGCGTTGAGGCCCTGGATCACGGCGAAGAAGGCTTTGAGGTCTTCGGCATCGTCGACGTCCGGCGCTTGCGAGCCGAGCTTGCCGTGAACCTGGGCCAGGATCGAGGCGCCCATGCGGTTCTGGCCACGGCCCAGATCGATCAGGATCAGGTCGGTGGTGCCCTTGTCCATGCGCAGTTCCGGGGTCAGGGTCTGACGGATGTCAGCCACTGGCGCGAAACCGGTCACGATCAGGGACATCGGCGAAGTCACAGTCTTGTCGACGCCTTCGTCGTTCCAGCGCGTGGCCATGGACATGGAGTCCTTGCCCACTGGAATGGTGATGCCCAGGTCCGGGCACAGTTCCATGCCGACCGCTTTCACGGTGTCGTACAGACGCGCATCTTCGCCCGGGTGACCGGCGGCGGACATCCAGTTCGCCGACAACTTGATGTCGGAGATCTTGTTGATGCGCGAAGCGGCGATGTTGGTCAGGGTTTCGCCGATAGCCATGCGGCCCGACGCCGGAGCGTCCAGCAGTGCCAGCGGAGTGCGCTCGCCCATGGCCATGGCTTCACCGGTGTAGACGTCGAAGCTGGTGGCGGTGACGGCAACGTCGGCTACCGGAACCTGCCACGGGCCGACCATCTGATCACGAGCCACAAGGCCGGTGATGGTGCGGTCGCCGATAGTGATCAGGAAGCTTTTGCTCGCCACGGCAGGGTGATGCAGGACGCGCTCGACGCAGTCGGCGATGTCCAACGTGCTTGGATCGAAATCGTCGCCCAGTTCGTTTTCGCGAACGGCCGAACGGTGCATGCGCGGGGCTTTACCCAGCAGCACTTCCAGCGGCATGTCCACCGGGCTGTTGCCGAAGTGGCTGTCGGTGACCGTCAGTTGCGGCTCGGCAGTGGCTTCGCCAACGACGGCGAACGGGCAACGCTCACGCTCGCAGATCGCCTGGAAGCGTTCGAAGTCAGCCGGGCCGACTGCCAGAACGTAGCGCTCCTGGGATTCATTACTCCAGATTTCGTGAGGGGCCATGCCCGGCTCGTCGTTTGGAATATTGCGCAGTTCGAAACGGCCACCACGGTTGCCGTCGTTGACCAGTTCCGGGAAGGCGTTGGACAAACCGCCCGCACCCACGTCGTGGATGAAGCTGATCGGGTTTTTGTCGCCCAGTTGCCAGCAACGGTCGATGACTTCCTGGCAGCGACGTTCCATTTCCGGGTTTTCGCGCTGTACTGAAGCGAAGTCCAGGTCGGCCGAGCTGGTGCCGGTGGCCATGGAGGAAGCCGCGCCGCCGCCCAGGCCGATCAACATCGCCGGGCCGCCGAGTACGATCAGCTTGGAGCCAACCGTGATCTCGCCTTTCTGTACGTGTTCGGCACGGATGTTACCCATGCCGCCGGCCAGCATGATCGGCTTGTGGTAACCGCGAACTTCGTCGCCCCGCGGGGTGGTGATCGACTGCTCGAAGGTACGGAAATAACCGGTCAGGGCCGGACGACCGAATTCGTTGTTGAACGCGGCGCCGCCCAACGGGCCTTCAATCATGATGTCCAGTGCGGTAACGATGCGCTCAGGCTTGCCGTACGGCACTTCCCACGGCTGTTCGAAGCCAGGGATCTGCAAGTTGGATACGGTGAAACCGGTCAGGCCAGCCTTTGGCTTGGCACCACGGCCAGTGGCGCCTTCGTCGCGGATCTCGCCACCGGAACCGGTGGATGCGCCCGGGAACGGGGCAATCGCGGTCGGGTGGTTGTGGGTTTCTACCTTCATCAGGATGTGCACCGGTTCCTGCACCGCGCCGTACTGGCGGGTTTCAGGGTCCGGGAAGAAACGGCCGGCGACGTTACCGACGATCACCGAAGCGTTGTCCTTATAAGCGGACAGAACGCCTTCGCTGTGCATCTGGTAGGTGTTCTTGATCATGCCGAACAGGCTTTTTTCCTGGCTCTGACCGTCGATGTCCCAACTGGCGTTGAAGATCTTGTGACGGCAATGCTCGGAGTTCGCCTGGGCAAACATCATCAGTTCGATGTCGTGCGGGTTGCGCTTCAAGCCGACGAAGGCGTTGACCAGGTAGTCGATCTCGTCTTCGGCCAGGGCCAGGCCCAGCTCGGTGTTGGCTTTTTCCAGCGCGGCACGACCGCCACCCAGCACGTCGATCGCGGTCAGCGGTTTCGGCTCGGCGTGGCTGAACAGGCCGGCGGCTTGTTCGAGGTTGCCGAGGACGATCTGGGTCATGCGATCGTGCAGGGCATCGGAGATCAGCTGCGCTTCGGCGTCGCTGAACTGGCCGGCGACGTAGAACGCGATGCCGCGCTCCAGGCGCTGGATCTTGCTCAGGCCGCAGTTGCGAGCGATATCGCTGGCCTTGCTGGACCATGGCGAGATCGTGCCGAAACGTGGCAACACCAGAAACAGACGACCGGTCGGCTCTTGTACCGGAACGCTGGGACCGTACTTCAGAAGGCGCGCGAGCACCTGCTGTTCGTCGCCGGTCAGGACGCCGGTAACTTCGGCGAAGTGAGCGAATTCAGCATACAAGCCGCTGACAGCCGGGACCTTCTGGCTCAGTTGCTCAAGGAGTTTGCTGTGGCGAAAGGCAGAAAGGGCAGGAGCGCCGCGCAGGATCAACATCTTCGGGACAGCCTCGGGAAGGGGTGTGCTTTGAGGCCGTGCATTCTAGCCTAAACCGCCCGCGACATCACCCGAAACGGTGCGCGCGGCCGCACCCGAACGTCGGGCCGGGTATTTGGAGCTCAACCAGCGGTGCGTCGAGGGTTATTTTTTATGTCACAAATTAGCGTTTGGGCCCATTCCTGCGGGCTCCAAGCGGGATTTTCGCTCCCTAGCAGACAAGCCCTTCGCTGTCGAGATATGGCGGTCGTGGTCCTTTGCGTATACTGCGCAGATGTTTTCCCCAACGGCTTTGCGTCCGCGGTACGCCAAATGGCTGATCGCAACCGGACTCTTCCTGATGCTCAGTGGCTGTGTTGATAAACCCAACACGCTGGAGCGCGTAAAGGAGGATGGTGTGCTGCGGGTGGTTACCCGAAACAGCCCCGCCACCTACTTTCAGGATCGCAACGGTGAAACCGGCTTCGAATACGAGCTGGTGAAGCGCTTCGCCGACGATCTGGGGGTGGAGCTCAAGATCGAGACCGCCGACAACCTTGACGACCTGTTCAACCAGGTGGGCAAGCCTAACGGTCCGGTGTTGGCTGCTGCTGGTCTGGTCAGCAGCGAGCAACGCAAAAAACAAGTGCGGTTTTCCCACTCCTACCTGGAAGTCACCCCGCAGATCATCTACCGCAACGGCCAGTCACGGCCGACCGACGCGGGCGATCTGGTCGGCAAGAAGATCATGGTGCTCAAGGGCAGCACCCACGCCGAACAATTGGCGGAGCTGAAAAAGAAATATCCCGGCATTGAATACGAAGAGTCCGACGCGGTTGAAGTCGTGGACCTACTGCGCATGGTCGATGAAGGCCAGATCGACCTGACCCTGGTCGACTCCAACGAAGTGGCGATGAACCAGGTCTATTTCCCCAAAGTGCGGGTCGCCTTCGACCTCGGTGAAGCCAGCGATCAAAGCTGGGCCGTGGCGATGGGTGACGACAATAGCCTGCTCAACGAGATCAATGCGTATCTCGACAAGGTGAAGAAAAACGGCACTCTGCAACGTCTGAAAGACCGTTACTACGGACATGTCGATGTCCTCGGCTACGTGGGCGCCTACACCTTCGCCCAACACTTGCAGCAACGCTTGCCCAAGTACGAACAACACTTCAAGGCATACGCCAAGAAAGAGAAAGTCGATTGGCGCCTACTGGCGGCCGTCGGTTATCAGGAATCGTTGTGGCAAGCGGCGGTCACGTCCAAGACCGGCGTTCGCGGGCTGATGATGCTGACCCAGAACACCGCGCAGGCCATGGGCGTGTCCAATCGCCTTGATCCCAAGCAAAGCATCATGGGCGGCGCCAAATACCTGGCCTACATGAAGGATCAGCTGGACGAGTCGATCCAGGAGCCGGATCGCACCTGGTTTGCCCTGGCGGCCTACAACGTCGGCAGCGGTCACCTGGATGACGCGCGCAAACTGGCGGTGAAGGAAGGGCTTAACCCCGACAAGTGGCTGGATGTGAAGAAGATCCTGCCGCGGTTGTCGGAGAAGAAGTGGTACAGCAAGACCCGTTATGGCTACGCCCGGGGCGGCGAGCCGGTACACTTCGTGGCAAACATCCGCCGCTACTACGACATCCTGACGTGGGTTACGCAACCGCAACTTGAAGGTGATCAGGTGGCTGAAGGTAACCTGCACGTGCCGGGGGTCGACAAGACCAAGCCGAGTCAGGAAACCCCGCAGCTTTAACGGCCACCCCAATCAAAAAAGGTGGGAGCGGGCTTGCTCGCGAAGACGGTGCATCAGTCAACGTTGATGTCGACTGACACACCGCCTTCGCGAGCAAGCCCGCTCCCACCTTTGATTTTTGTGTTTGGCTTCAGGCTTTTGCGGCGGCCAGGATCAGCGCTTTCATCTCGGACACAGCCGACTTGAACCCGACAAACAACGCATGCGCCACCAGCGCATGGCCGATGTTCAGCTCGTTGATGCCCTTGATCGCGGCCACCGCTTCAACGTTGTGATAATGCAGGCCGTGACCAGCATTGACGATCAGGCCTTGAGCCAGGCCAAACGCCACGCCATCCGCCACACGCTTGAGCTCTTCAGCCACGTCGGTCGGTGTCTCGGCATCGGCATAACGACCGGTGTGCAGCTCGATCGCCGGAGCCCCCACACGACGGGACGCTTCGATCTGGCGCTCGTCCGCATCGATGAACAGCGACACTTCACAGCCAATCTTCGCCAGGCGATCCACTGCGGCCTTGATCCGTGCCTCCTGCCCCGCCACGTCCAGGCCACCTTCGGTGGTCAGTTCCTGACGGGTTTCCGGGACCAGGCAAATGTGCGCCGGGCGGATGCGCTCGGCGAACACCATCATTTCTTCGGTGACGCCCATTTCGAAGTTCATGCGGGTTTGCAGCACGTCCTTGAGCAACAGCACGTCGCGCTCCTGGATGTGGCGGCGGTCTTCGCGCAGGTGCACGGTGATGCCGTCAGCGCCCGCCTCTTCCGCGTCCAGTGCTGCCTTGACCGGATCCGGGTAGCGAGTTCCCCGGGCCTGACGCAGGGTGGCAACGTGGTCGATGTTCACGCCAAGAAGAATGCGATTGCTGGTGGTCACGGAAGCGCTCCTGAATTAAAGATTCGGCGCACAGCATACGGGGAAGACTATGGCTTGCGAAACAGTTCGCGACTGACCAAAGGTCGGCCGCCCAAGTGCACGGCCAGTGCCTGACGCATCAAACGCTTGGCAGCGGACAATGCGCCGGGTGCGGCCCAGTCGGCCTCGGCCATGGCCAACAGTTCGGTGCCGTTGAACAGGCCGGGTTGCAGCAGGTACACCTGCTCCAGGCCGGCGTCCACTTGCAAACGGTAGAGGCCGTCCGGGGCGATGGGCTCACCGTGGATGTCGGTGGTCAGGGCGAAACCGTAACCGAGGTCGTCGAGCAGGCGCCACTCGAAAGAGCGCAATAACGGTTCCAACGGGCGACCTTCGGCCAGCGCGAGCAATGTCGCGGCGTAGTGATCGAACACACCGGGGTGCGGGTCTTCGGCAGGCAACAGGCGGATCAGCAGTTCGTTTAGGTAGAGGCCGCTGAACAGCGCCTCACCGTTGAGCCAGGTCGAAACACCGGCGGCTTCCATTCGCCCAACGTTCTTCAGCTCTCCCCGCCCGCGAAACTCGACTTCCAGCGGCACGAACGGCCGGGCCAATGTCCCGGCCTTGCCCCGCGCGCTACGCAATACCGCCCGCAGCCGACCTTGCGGCGTGAGGAAGTCCACCAACGCGCTGCTTTCGCGGTAGGCGCGGGAGTGGAGGACGTAGGCGGGTTGGCCGATGGGCTGGGACATGGAGTTCTCAATGAAGAAACGCGATCTTATAAACGACCAGAAACCAATGTGGGAGCGAGCCTGCTCGCGATTGCGGTCTGTCAGTCAACAGTGATGTTGAATTTCAGGTCCTCATCGCGAGCAGGCTCGCTCCCACAGGGGTTCTTCGGTGTATCTGGATCCGGTGTTACAGGTCGCCGTAACCCAGCGAACGCAAGGCGCGCTCGTCGTCGGACCAGCCGCCTTTCACTTTCACCCAGAGGTTGAGCATGATCTTGGAGTCGAACAGCAACTCCATGTCCTTGCGCGCCTCGGTGCCGATGCGTTTGATACGCTCGCCCTTGTCGCCAATGATGATCTTCTTCTGACCGTCACGTTCGACGAGGATCAAGGCATGGATGTGCAGGGTTTTGCCCTGCTGCTTGAACTCTTCGATTTCGACGGTGATCTGGTACGGCAGCTCGGCGCCCATCTGGCGCATGATTTTCTCGCGCACCAGTTCAGCAGCGAGGAAGCGGCTGCTGCGGTCAGTGATCTGGTCTTCCGGGAAGAAGTGATCGTTTTCCGGCAGGTAGCCGGCAATCACACGCTCCAGCGTTTCGAGGTTGTGCCCGTGCTGGGCCGAGATCGGCATGATCTGCGCGCTGGGCAGCTGTTCCTGCAACCAGGTCAGGTGCGGCATCAGCTCGGCTTTGTCTTCGATGCGATCGGTCTTGTTCAGTGCCACGATCAGCGGGCCGGTCACGTACTGGACGCGTTCGAGGACCATTTGGTCTTCGTCGGTCCACTTAGTGCGATCCACAACGAAGATCACCACGTCGACGTCTTTCAACGCCGCCGAAGCGGTCTTGTTCATGTAGCGGTTCAGAGCCTTTTCGCCGCCCTTGTGCATGCCCGGGGTGTCGACGTAGATCGCCTGCACGGCGCCTTCGGTCTTGATGCCCAGCATGTTGTGGCGGGTGGTTTGCGGCTTGCGCGAGGTGATCGCCAGTTTCTGACCCAGGATGTGGTTCAGCAGCGTGGACTTGCCCACGTTGGGACGGCCGACGATGGCAACATAGCCACAGCGAGTTGCAGTTGAATCAGTCATTGCCATTCTCCACACCCAGGGCAATCAGTGCTGCGGCGGCCGCTACCTGTTCGGCAATACGACGACTCACACCCTGACCTCGGCTTTTTTCATTCAGTAAGGTGATTTCACATTCGACGAAGAACGTCCGGCAATGCGGCTCACCCTGGATATCCACCACTTCGTAACGCGGCAGCTCACACCCACGCGATTGCAGGAATTCCTGCAGGCGGGTCTTTGGATCTTTGTTGGTGTCGACCAGCGTCAGGCCTTCGAACTCACCGGCCAGCCAGGCCAGAACACGCTCGCGCGCCATGTCCATGCCGGCATCCAGGTAGATCGCACCGATCAGCGCTTCAAGGGCATCGGCCAGAATCGACTCGCGACGGAAACCGCCGCTTTTCAACTCACCGGAGCCCAGGCGCAGGTATTCGCCCAGATCGAAACCGCGGGCCAGTACGGCCAGCGTCTCACCTTTCACCAGACGTGCGCGCAAACGCGACAACTGGCCTTCGCGCGCCAGCGGGAAGCGATCGAACAGCGCCTCGCCAGCGACGAAGTTGAGGATGGCATCACCGAGGAATTCCAGGCGTTCGTTGTTGCGCCCGGCAAAGCTGCGGTGAGTCAGGGCCAGGACCATCAGTTCCTGATCCTTGAAGGTGTAGCCGAGCTGACGCTCTAGACGGCTTAAGGAGACGCTCACGGTTTACCCACGCTGAGTTCGTGGCTGGATTCCACCGCCATGGCCGTGATGCGGCGCAGGCTTGGGACAATTAACGCTGTGTTCAAAAATTACGTCCTGAATATCATTGTTTTCATGCGTCCGGCGCCGATTGTGGCGGCTCCAGAAATGCATTCGGCGCTGTGTTCAACAGCGCCGTGTGTGATTACTTGATCAGGCCAACCCGCGAGAAATTCGGCAGGTGACTGAGTTTGGGTTCCGGCCAGCTCATCCAGACTGCGAAGGCCTTGCCGACGATATTCTTGTCGGGAACCATGCCCAGCAGATCCTTGGGAATGCTCGGATCATCCCAATAGCGACTGTCGTTGGAGTTGTCGCGGTTGTCGCCCATCATGAAGTAGTGGCCGGCCGGCACGGTCCACGAATGGTCCGGCGTGGCGCGGTAGCGGCTCATTTCCTTGCGGATCAGGTGTTCGGCGACACCGAGTTTTTCCTTGTAGAGCTCGGCACTGCCCAGCGTGCCCGGCTCTGAGCCGACCAGCTGTTCGGCAATCGATTCGCCGTTGACGAACAAACGCTTGTCGGCGGTGTAGCGAATCTGGTCACCCGGCAGACCCACCACACGCTTGATGTAGTTGACGTTCGGATCGCTCGGGTAGCGGAACACCATTACATCGCCGCGCTGTGGATCACCGACTTCGATGACTTTCTTGTCGATCACCGGCAGGCGGATCCCGTAAGAAAACTTGTTCACCAGAATGAAGTCGCCGACATCCAGGGTCGGTTTCATCGAGCCGGAAGGAATCTGGAACGGTTCCACCAGGAACGAACGCAGCACCAGCACGATGAACAACACCGGGAAGAACGACTTGCCGTATTCGACCAGCAGCGGCTCTTTGTTCAGTTTCTCGACGACCACCATGTCAGCCTGGCTGACGCTCCCCTGATAGGAGTTGATGGCAGCCCGGCGCCGAGGCGCCAGGAACAGCAGATCGAGCAACGCCAACAGGCCGCAGACGAACACGGCGATGACCAGCAACAGCGGGAAATTTAGTGACATAGGACCTAACTATCCAACCTGAGCACCGCAAGGAAGGCTTCTTGTGGAATTTCCACGTTGCCGACTTGCTTCATGCGTTTTTTACCGGCCTTCTGCTTTTCCAACAGCTTGCGCTTACGGCTAACGTCACCGCCGTAGCATTTGGCCAATACGTTCTTTCTGAGAGCCTTGACGGAGGTCCGCGCAATGATCTGTCCGCCAATGGCGGCCTGGATCGCGACGTCGAACATCTGGCGCGGAATCAGTTCTTTCATCTTCTCGGTCAACTGGCGACCTTTGTAGTGCGCATTGTCCCGGTGCACGATCAACGCCAGGGCGTCGACCTTGTCGCCGTTGATCAGCACATCCAGTTTCACCAGACTAGCCGATTGGTAACGGTCGAAATGGTAATCCAGCGAAGCATAGCCGCGGCTGGTGGATTTCAGACGGTCGAAGAAGTCCAGGACCACTTCGTTCATCGGAATATCGTAGGTCACCTGGACCTGGGACCCGAGGAACAGCATGTCGTGTTGCACGCCACGCTTCTCGATGCACAGGGTAATGACGTTGCCCAGGTGCTCTTGCGGCACAAGAATATTGGCCCGCACGATCGGCTCACGCATGTCTTCGATCGAAGACACGTCCGGAAGCTTCGACGGGTTGTCGACGTAAATCGTTTCACCGGTTTTCAGCAACAGCTCGAAAATTACCGTCGGCGCCGTGGTGATCAAGTCCAGGTCGTACTCGCGCTCCAGGCGCTCCTGAATGATTTCCATGTGCAGCATGCCGAGGAACCCGCAACGGAAGCCGAAGCCCAGGGCGTCGGAGCTTTCCGGGGTGTACTGCAGGGACGAATCGTTGAGCGTGAGCTTTTGCAGGGCTTCACGGAAATCTTCGAAGTCGTCGGAGCTGACCGGGAACAGGCCGGCGTAGACCTGCGGCTGAATGCGTTTGAAGCCTGGCAGCACGTCAACGTCTGGCGTGGAGCTCAAGGTCAGGGTGTCACCGACCGGTGCACCATGAATGTCCTTGATGCCGGCAATGATGAAGCCCACTTCGCCGGCCTTCAGGTCAACGGTGGCAGTGTGTTTCGGGTTGAAGACACCGACGCTGTCCACCAGGTGGATCTTGCCGGTGGACTTGACCAGGATCTTGTCGCCCTTCTTCACACGACCGTGACGCACGCGTACAAGGGACACAACGCCCAGGTAGTTGTCGAACCAGGAGTCGATGATCAACGCTTGCAGCGGATCTTCGTAGTTGCCGGTCGGCGCAGGAATGGTGTGAACCAGGCGTTCGAGGACTTCGTCGACGCCCAGGCCGGTCTTGGCGCTGCACTCGACCGCATCGGTGGCATCGATGCCGATGATTTTTTCGATTTCTTCTTTGACGCGGTCCGGATCGGCCTGTGGCAGGTCGATCTTGTTCAGGACCGGCATGACTTCCAGGCCCTGCTCGATCGCCGTGTAGCAGTTGGCAACGGACTGCGCTTCAACGCCCTGACCGGCATCGACCACCAGCAACGCACCTTCACAGGCCGCCAGCGACCGGCTGACTTCGTAGGTGAAGTCAACGTGGCCCGGGGTGTCAATGAAGTTCAGCTGGTACTTGATGCCATCGCGAGCGGTGTAGTACAGGGTGACGCTGTGGGCCTTGATGGTGATCCCGCGTTCACGTTCCAGGTCCATGGAGTCCAGCACCTGGGCTTCCATTTCGCGCTCGGCAAGGCCGCCGCACATCTGGATGAAGCGATCGGCCAGCGTCGACTTGCCATGGTCAATGTGGGCGATGATGGAGAAATTGCGGATATGACTCAAATCACTCACGGATCAACACTCAAAAAGGCTGCAGGCATAGCCCGCCGAAAAATAGCCGGGAATTGTACCTGATCCACGGCGCAAGCGTCACGTTCACAGGTCAGACGGCACCTACAAAAACGCCCCGGTCTTGCGACAGGGGCGTTTTTTATCACCAGCGAGGTCGAGGACCCCCCCTGATCAGCCGGCTCGGCGCAACAGCCAGACACCGGCCAAGGCACAGACACCGGCCGGAACCAGCACCGCAAACAGCGGCGAGAAACCGAACACCAGGCTCGAAGGCCCCAGCAAATCCTGGACGATACGGAAGGTGAAGCCGACCAGCACGCCAGTGAACACCCGCTGACCGAGAGTCACCGAGCGCAACGGACCAAAGATGAAGGAAATCGCCATCAGTACCAACGCGGCGGTTACCAGCGGCTGCAACACCTTGACCCAAAACGCCAGCCAGTAACGGCCGTTGCTCAGGCCCTGGTCTGCCAGGTAGTGGATGTAACCCCACAGGCCGCTGATCGACAGGGTGTCCGGCGACATCACCACCGTGCTCAACAGTTGCGGACTCAAGGCAACATCCCAACGTTCGACCGGGGTGGTGACCACTTCGGTGCTCTTTTCATGGAACAGCGTGGTGGTGACGTCGCTCAGTTGCCAGTGATCCTGATCGAACTTCGCCCGCTTGGCGAAGCTGGACGACAGCATATGACGCTCATTGTCGAAACGATAACGGGTGACGCCGTACAGCAAACCGTTCGGTTGCACAGAGTTGACGTGAATGAACTCGTCGCCCTGGCGATGCCACAAACCATGCTTGGCGCTCTGCGCATCGCCGCCACCCTGAGCCAGGGAACGGTTGGCCTGAGCGGTGACTTCGGTGGCCGGCGCGACGTATTCGCCGATCAGCACACCCACTACCATCAGCACCAGCATCGGCTTCATGACCGCCCAGACGATCCGGCCGACCGACACACCGGCGGCGCGCATGATCGTCAGCTCGCTGTGGCTGGCCAGGCTGCCAAGGCCGATCAGGCAGCCGATCAGTGCCGCCATCGGCAACATGTCATACAAACGACGGGGCGCGGTCAGCAAGACGTAGCTCAAGACGTCCATCAAGGTGTAGGTGTCGCTGACGTCACTCATCTCATCGATGAAGGCAAACAGGGTCGCCAGGCCAAGGATAATCCCCAGCACCGCCAGGATGGCGACGAATACGCTGCTACCGATGTAGCGATCGAGCTTAACCACGGGCCACCTCCAGCGCACTGCGGCGACTCGCCATCTTCAAGCGCAACGGCTCCCAGTAGAGCAAGCCCAGGCCAATGGCCAGGAAGATTGCGTGAACCCACCACAACCCCAGCGCCGGCGGGATCTTGCCCTTTTCGAGGGCGCCGCGTGCGGCAATCAGGATGCTCAGGTAAGCCATATAAAGAAGAATCGCCGGCAGCAGCTTGAGGAAACGGCCCTGGCGTGGATTGACCCGCGACAGCGGCACCGCCATCAGGGTCACGATGAACACCAGCAACGGCAGGGACAAACGCCATTGCAGCTCGGTGCGCGAACGAATGTCATCGCTGCCGATCAAGGAACGGGTGGTCATTGCATCGCGGTCGGTGACTTCGTCGCTGACGTCCGGCTTGGGCAGCAATACGCCGTACTCTTCGTATTTGATTGCCCGGTAGTCGGCCTGCCCCGGGTTACCGTCGTAGCGATAGCCGTTGTCGAGAATCAGGTAGCGGTTGCCGTCAGGGCGGATTTCCTGACGGCCCTTCTCGGCCACCAGCACGGAAATCCCGCGATCCTTCTTGTCGGAGTTGATGTTTTTTTGCGAAATGAACACACCGTTCAGATTGATGCGGTCATCCGATAGCTGCTCGGTGTAGGTCACCCGGGTGCCGTCGCGCAGGGCCTGGAAGCGACCCGGCTCCAGGGTATCGAACTCGGTCAGCGCATCCTGCTTGTTCAGCAGCAGCTGGAACTGATTGGCACCTTGTGGCGCCAGGCTCAGGCTCAGCCAGGCCACGACCAGCGCAACCAGCGTGGCCGGAAACAGCGTCATGGCAAGCAGACGTTGCTGGCTCATGCCAGTGGCCGACAACACGGTCATTTCGCTTTCGAGGTACAAGCGACCGTAGGCCAGCAGGATCCCGAGGAACAGGCCCAGCGGCAGGATCAGTTGCAGGAAACCCGGCAGGCGAAAGCCCATGATCAGAAACAGGGAGCCCGGATCCAGCAGACCCGAGGCCGCCTGGGCGAGGTATTTGATGAAGCGACCGCTCATGATGATGACCAGCAGCACGGCGCTGACGGCGCTCAAGGTCAACAGGACTTCGCGGGACAGATAACGGAAGACAATCAAACCAGACACTCCAGGGTTGTCAGGCTAAGGCGGCCAAACAAGCAAACGTATCAGACGGCCCGCAGGGCAGAGCCGCCGAAAAAGTTGGCGCATTATCCTGTGATTGGGTGCGCCTGTCACTGCGCATGCTCAAGCAGGCGGGTAATGCGTTGAAGATCGTACAACCGAGGGTTGTCAGGCGCAGTGAGCGAGGTTCAAACTGCGGCCTTTGTCGCGGGCCGTGACCTGCGTCTTTCTATCTATAAGCAAGCGTCTGTGCGCCGCCGATTTGCCCGCGCACGTTGACCATTAATTCAGGGACCCGGACATGGAACTGGTTGTAAAAAGCGTCAGCCCAGAAACGTTGAAGACCGCCACTCTGGTGGTCGCCGTCGGCGAAGACCGCAAGCTCGGTGCCGTCGCCAAACAACTCGACGAACTGAGCGGCGGCGCCATCAGCGTTGTTCTCAAGCGCGGCGACCTGGCTGGCAAAGTCGGCCAGAGCCTGTTGCTGCACAGCCTGCCGAACCTCAAGGCCGAACGCGTTCTGCTGGTCGGCGTGGGCAAAGACGAAGAGTTGGGCGACCGCCCGTTCCGCAAAATCATCGCCGGCGTCCTCAATACCCTTAAAGGCCTGGGCGGCAGTGATGCCGTGCTGGCGCTGGACGAGGTCGTGGTCAAAGGCCGAGACAGCTACGGCAAGACCCGTCTGCTGGCCGAAACCCTGGTGGACGGCGAATACGCCTTCGACCAGTTCAAGAGCCAGAAAGCTGAACCTCGCTCCCTGAAGAAAATCACTCTGGTGACCATCAAGGCTGCACAGGCCGAAGTCGAGCGCGCCGTGGCCCACGCCACTGCGATCGCCAACGGCATGGCGTTCACCCGTAACCTGGGTAACCTGCCACCGAACATTTGCCATCCAACGTTCCTCGGCGAACAAGCCAAGAACCTGGGCAAAGAGTTCAAGAGCCTGAAAGTCGAAGTCCTCGATGAAAAGAAGATCAAGGACCTGGGCATGGGCTCGTTCTACGCAGTCGGCCAAGGCAGCGCCCAGCCGCCACGCCTGATCGTCATGCAATACAACGGCGGCAAGAAATCCGAGAAGCCGTACGCACTGGTCGGCAAAGGCATCACCTTCGACACCGGCGGCATCAGCCTCAAGCCTGGCTTGGGCATGGATGAAATGAAGTACGACATGGGCGGTGCTGCCAGCGTGTTCGGCACCTTGCGTGCCGTGCTCGAGCTGAAACTGCCGATCAACCTGGTGTGCATCCTGGCCTGCGCCGAGAACATGCCGAGCGGCAACGCTTCGCGTCCGGGCGACATCGTCACCACCATGAGCGGCCAGACCGTGGAAATCCTCAACACCGACGCCGAAGGCCGTCTGGTGCTGTGCGATGCCCTGACCTACTCCGAGCGCTTCAAGCCGCAAGCCGTGATCGACATCGCCACCCTGACGGGCGCTTGCGTCGTTGCACTGGGCGCGCACACCTCCGGCCTGCTGGGCAACAACGATGAGCTGATCGGCCAACTGCTGAGCGCCGGCAAGGCTGCCGACGACCGAGCCTGGCAACTGCCGCTGTTCGATGAGTACCAAGAGCAGCTGGACAGCCCGTTCGCCGACATCGCCAACATCGGCGGTCCGAAAGCCGGCACCATCACCGCTGCCTGCTTCCTGTCGCGCTTCACCAAGAACCTGAATTGGGCGCACCTGGACATCGCCGGCACTGCATGGACCAGCGGGGGCAAGGACAAGGGCGCCACTGGCCGTCCGGTTCCGTTGCTGACCCAATACCTGCTGGACCGCGCCAAAGCCTGAAACCGATGACCCGCGGCGGCGTCACTTTCGGGTGACGCTGCTGCTGGCTCAGGAACCGCAATGACCAAAGTCGACTTCTATATCCTGCCCAGCGCCGATCCGTCGGCACGGCTGGATTTCGCCTGCAAGCTCACCGAGAAAGCCTGGCGCATGGGCCACCGCATTTACCTGCATTGCAGCGATGCCGCCCAGCGCGAGGATCTCGATGCACGTTTGTGGGCTTTCAAGGGTGAAAGCTTCGTGCCTCACGGCCCTGCCGAAAGCGAACCTGAAAGCCTGATTGTCCTGGGCCTGGGTGATGACTGCGGTCTGCATCAGGATCTGCTGGTCAATCTCGACCTGAAGGTGCCGGTATTCGCCAACAAGTTCGCCCGCGTGGCGGAAGTAGTGGTGGAAGATCCGACGATTCGCGCGGCCGCGCGGGAGAGTTTCCGTTTCTATCGCGAACAGGGCTATCCTCTGCAAGATCACCGTTTACAGCGACTCTGAGCATTCCGATGGACACTCCAAAACCGCAACAAAAGTCCGCGCACCTGCTGGACGACCTCGAGTCGATCCGCCAACTGCTCGGCGATGACAACCTGCAACCGCCACTGCTGACCGACACGGTCAATGACGGTGACCAGGAACAGATTCCAATGTTGTTCGATTCAGTCGGCGGCGCGCCGCAGACCGTCGAACCGACACCGCCCGCCCCTGCCGCGCAAACGGCGCCGGCGGCCAGCAAAGGCCCTGACGCCTTGCTGCACCTCGATAGCGAACTGCGCGCTGCCGCGCTGTTGATCATGCAAGACGTAATCGACGACTTCGCCCCGCACATCGAAACCGAGATCAAGCGCCGGCTGGATGCGCGGATGGAACGGTTGCTCAGTCAGTATCAAAGTTAAGCGGCGAGAAGGCAGCGCGACAGTCGCTGAAATATAAAACACCCGATGCGGGCATCGGGTGTGGGGGCGAAATAGGGAAAACCTATTTCCGGGCTAGACTAATGATTTTATCCGGCAGCCCAAGACAAGAACGATGACTACTGCCCAGGCGGCGACACATGCTGCATACCGTCTGGTTGTTTTTCATTACTCGCGGTTACCCATTTCTTTTGATCATGTTTATATACAGCTGTCACAATATCTCCCGGTTTGACTTCAACCGAAAAGTTGTAACCAACAATGAACGTACTTTTTGATGAATTATTACCAACAGTAACAAAGTTATTGCCTGGACTTGTTTCATCCGGCAAATTTATTTCTTTACGCCATGAAGCATCATTCATATAGACCTCTACACTGCGGTTTTGACGCAGCAGCTCCATCACCTCGGCGCTCGTAAGCGCGCCAGCAAACGCACTTGCAGTAAACATCATACAGACGGCGACCATCAACATCCGTTTCATATCGAGATTCCCTATATAAAAATGTTATTTAGTTGAAAGACTAGCACAATCAAAGTTGTAATTAACAACCTGATCACCTTCAACACTAATACTCATCACAGCCTTCAGCAACTGTCAGAAATAACAGTTAAATAGATCCATATGGAATCAATCAGAAACTACTTATAACCAACAAGCACGCAACGCCAGCCTTCGCCTCAAAAACTGAAGTATTAAAATGCTCAGGCCCTCCTGAGCCACACAAGCAACGCCGCCCCTATCCGATAGACATAGTTTTTGATATCAGCTCGGCACCTGCTCGCTCGCCCTGCGCCCCATGCCCCGCTATACTTGCCGGCTTTTCCTGAATAAATGCCAATAGGGTCCCGCCGCGCATGGATAAGACCTACCAGCCGCACGCCATTGAAACTTCCTGGTACAACACCTGGGAGTCTGAGAATTACTTCGCCCCGCAAGGCGCGGGCGAGTCCTACACCATCATGATCCCGCCGCCGAACGTCACCGGCAGCTTGCACATGGGTCACGGCTTCAACAACGCGATCATGGACGCCCTGATCCGTTTCCGCCGCATGCAGGGTCGCAACACCCTGTGGCAGCCGGGTACCGACCACGCCGGTATCGCCACGCAAATGCTGGTGGAACGCCAACTCGAAGCCCAAGGCCAGAATCGCCACGACCTGGGCCGCGAAAAATTCCTCGAGAAAGTCTGGGAATGGAAGGATCAGTCCGGCGGCAACATCAGCCGTCAGATCCGCCGCCTCGGCTCGTCCGTGGACTGGAGCCGCGAGCGTTTCACCATGGACGACGGCCTCTCGGAAGCCGTTAAAGAAGCGTTCGTTCGTTTGCACGAAGACGGCCTGATCTATCGCGGCAAGCGTCTGGTCAACTGGGACACCAAGTTGCACACGGCAATTTCCGACCTTGAAGTGGAAAACCACGACGAGAAAGGTTTCCTGTGGAACCTGAAATACCCGCTGGCCGACGGCGTCAAGACCGCTGAAGGCAACGATTTCCTGATCGTCGCGACCACTCGCCCGGAAACCATGCTCGGCGACGCCGCCGTCGCGGTGAACCCGAACGACGAGCGCTACAAAGCCTTGATCGGCAAATTTGTCGAGCTGCCGCTGGTCGGTCGCCGCATTCCGATCATCGCCGACGATTACTGCGATCCTGAATTCGGCACCGGTTGCGTGAAAATCACCCCGGCCCACGATTTCAACGACTACGAAGTCGGCAAGCGCCACAACCTGCCGCTGCTGAACATCTTCGACAAGAACGCCGCTGTATTGCCGGCCTGTCAGGTGTTCAACCTTGACGGCACGCTCAACGAAAGCATCGACGGCAAGATCCCGGCGGAATACGCCGGCCTCGACCGTTTCGAAGCCCGTAAGCAAATTGTTGCCGCATTCGACGCCGCCGGCCTGCTGGTCAGCGTCAACGATCACGCCCTGAAAGTGCCGAAAGGCGACCGTTCTGGCACCATCATCGAGCCGTGGCTGACCGACCAGTGGTACGTGTCGACCAAGCCACTGGCCGAGCCTGCGATTGCCGCCGTTGAAGACGGCCGCATCCAGTTCGTGCCCAAGCAATACGAAAACATGTACTTCTCGTGGATGCGCGACATCCAGGATTGGTGCATCAGCCGTCAGTTGTGGTGGGGTCACCGGATTCCGGCTTGGTACGACGAGTCGGGCAAAGTCTACGTCGGTCGCGACGAAGCCGAAGTCCGCGCCAAGCACAACCTCGGCCCGGACGTTGCGCTGCAACAGGACAACGACGTTCTCGACACCTGGTTCAGTTCGGGCCTGTGGACCTTCTCCACCCTGGGCTGGCCTGAGCAGACCGAATTCCTGAAAAAATTCCACTCCACCGACGTGTTGGTGACCGGTTTCGACATCATTTTCTTCTGGGTTGCCCGGATGATCATGCTCACCATGCACTTGGTGAAAAACGAAGACGGCACGCCGCAGGTTCCGTTCAAGACCGTTTACGTTCACGGTCTGGTGCGAGATGGCCAAGGCCAGAAGATGTCCAAGTCCAAGGGCAACGTCCTGGACCCGCTGGACATCATCGACGGTATCGAGCTCGAAGACCTGGTGCAAAAACGCACCTCCGGCATGATGCAGCCGAAACTGGCGAAGAAGATCGAGAAGCAGACCCGCGACGAGTTCGCCGACGGCATCGCCAGCTACGGCACCGACGCCCTGCGCTTCACCTTCTGCTCGCTGGCGTCCACCGGTCGCGACATCAAGTTCGACATGGGCCGCGTCGAGGGCTATCGCAACTTCTGCAACAAGATCTGGAACGCCGCGCGTTATGTTCTGGACAAGGGCGAAGACTGCGGCCAGAACGGCGAAGCCTACGAACTGTCGCTGGCAGATCGCTGGATCATCTCGCAACTGCAACGCACCGAAGCCGAAGTGACCCGTCAGCTCGACCAGTTCCGTTTCGACCTGGCCGCACAAGCCTTGTACGAGTTCATCTGGAACCAGTATTGCGACTGGTATCTGGAACTCTCCAAGCCTGTGCTGTGGGATGAAAATGCCCCGGTTGAACGTCAGCGCGGCACCCGTCGCACGCTGGTTCGTGTACTGGAAGTCGC
The DNA here is from genome assembly GCF_003151075.1 of Pseudomonas sp. 31-12. Classification (NCBI taxonomy): domain Bacteria; kingdom Pseudomonadati; phylum Pseudomonadota; class Gammaproteobacteria; order Pseudomonadales; family Pseudomonadaceae; genus Pseudomonas; species Pseudomonas sp. 31-12. The sequence continues at coordinate 1,362,537 of NZ_CP029482.1, read as the reverse complement.
GTTGCGTCTGGCGCACCCGTTCATGCCGTTCATCACCGAAGAAATCTGGCAGCGCATCGCGCCGCTGGCCGGTATCGAAGGCAAGACGATCATGCTGCAGCCTTGGCCGGTGGCCAATGAAGAGCGCATCGATCCGGCGGCCGAGAACGACATCGAGTGGCTCAAGGAACTGATGCTCGGCACGCGCAACATCCGTGGCGAGATGAACATCGGTCCGGGCAAGCCATTGAACCTGTTCCTGAAAAACGTCAGCGCCGAAGATCAGCGTCGTCTCACCGAGAACGAAGCCCTGTTGAAGAAACTGGCGCGCCTCGAATCGATCACGGTGTTGGCTGCCGGTGAAGAAGCACCGCTGTCCGCTACTGCACTGGTCGGCGAGATGGAGGTGCTGGTGCCGATGGCTGGCCTGATCGACAAAGACGCCGAACTGGCACGCCTGGACAAGGAAATCCTGCGTTTGCAGGGTGAAGTTCAGCGGGTGGGAGGCAAGTTGTCGAACGCCGGTTTCGTCGACAAGGCTCCGGCCGAAGTTATCGAGAAGGAACGCGCCAAACTGGCTGAAGCTGAACAGGCTTTGGGCAAGCTGGCCGAGCAGCATGCGCGGATTGCCAGTTTGTAAAGGGCAATGGCGTAAGAAGGGACATTGGCGAAAATGCCAGTCAGTTAAGCTGGCTGGCATTTTTTGCTTCTAATCGGACATTTTAAGATTTAAACCTGTTGGTACTTGTACAAATAAGATCCTTGCGCTGATGGGGCAAGACGTTTCTTGTCGAGCCCTACGCAAATTCGGCACTGTGGGAACACCCGCCCAAGGCGAGCGCCCCCACATTTTGTCGACGAACCACACACCGATGACTTAAGTGTCCGATTCAAGGACGGCCTATGTTGAAATGGCCCCAAGGCAACCACGTGAAGTTATTGGTGTTTGAGTTGATGAAATTATCCCGGTCAGACTCAAACACCCCGAGATTTGCCAGTACGCCAGTGATAGAACAAATGAGCGTATTTGCATCACCAACATCAAAGAGCTGAGCGGCTCCCCCTGCTTTATCAGGAACTTGCCATCGAAGAGGGATTTGTCAAATGGAATCAACGCGTCGTCAGCGAAATGTGTGACGACTCTATCGATTCTTTTCGTCCCGCTTTGAATGATCTGCGCAGGCAATTTTCCGCTGCCACGGTACAGACTCAACCGTTTGAGACTCGACACCAAACTAACCGTGCCTTTATCGATAAGTTTTTTGGCAACCTCTATGCCAGAACGGGCCAGGTAAAGAGCAAGCTGCCCGACTTTCATGAGCAACGTCGCCACACCACCAACGACAGTCAACCCCAGTGACACCCACCCTAGAATTGCCGAAAGCTCGGGATTGGTGTCGGAAACAACCACTGCAGCTATGGCGGTGGCAGACGCAGCAATAGCCAGGCCGACCAGTGCGGACGTCAACAATAATGACGCCCCTCCTGACATTATCGCCGTCAATACACCAATGCCCGACCAGAGAATCGCGGTCATCAATGCCCCGTCCTTGCCCAAGTTGAGAGGTCCAGGCGTGCGATCGCCCCAAATTTTGCGTAATCCGCTGTTCACCGCGCCGGAACCGACGTGGCCACTGGGTCCTGCAGGTTGGCAGGGTCTGCGTTGCAGTATCTATAGGCGTGAGGACCACCCTCGCCGAAGGGGCTTAGACCATCCGGGGCATGGAATTGATAGATATCCGGGGCATACCAGCGATACCCCTGACCGAGCGGATACTTATCGTTTTCGGCGTCTCGGTACTCACCGTTGAAACCCAGCAATGAATCTTTTTCGTCTGAGGAATGTTCGCCATAGGCAGTGTAGGCATGATGCCTCATCGTTTCTGCTTGCACGTCGTAGCTGACCAGTACCGTACCCTCTGCATCACGCAGTTCAAACAGGATCCTGTTTACGCCGGATTTCGACGATACGTCGGCTTTTTACAACGACTTGCAAAAACTCAAGGTGATTTATCGAGAGGGAAGAATTCTGAACCATCAGGCTGAGCGACAGCCATTACCAAAAACGCGTTCATGTCAAATATCCTTATTAGTCATTTAAATACGAGAGAGAGGAAATTAGTTCTTCTCGAATTAAAAAATAGCACCCTGAAAAATTACGTCTACTGTCAGATCTGACAGCAGCGGAGACTTGCTCGAAGTAACTTCATTTAGCGTTATGCTTTTTGGTGACATGGCACACTATTGGTGGACTCACATTTTTTGTTCATACCCGGCAGTCACACTAACTGGCATATATTTGAATCGACATTTTGACGTTCAAATAACTGGAACCTGAAAAAGTCTAAAAAGAAATGCCGGCCTGGAAACAGATTTACAGTTACTTCCGAGTCCGGCACGTCAATCGAGCAGTTAGCAACCAACTTCACTAATTACTTGCAGGAGGGTTTTTCTGTTGACCACTAGGGCGAGCACCAGAGGGAAGAGGATCACTCTCTAGACGAACCCCCATACTTTCCCACTTACCCCCGTCGAACTTGAACTGCGCATTGGACTTTCCAGGAACCGCAAGTGGAGCACTCAAATTAGTATTAGCTACATTCACAGTCGTAGGCTTCGTGCCTCGATTTTGAATATCAACCAATGTACCACTGCGGAAAGACGAGTTACCGGGAGCAATAGTCAGAGGGCTGGCGTAACCGAACTCATCACCATCATCCAGACGGTAAATATTGACACCCTTCTCTGACTCCGTTTCAACAACACCAGGAGGATTATTCTCTTTGGGAGCCCCTTCAAAAGCCAACACACTTGCCGACACCATCATCATGCCAGCCATTAGAAAAACACTTTTCATATCCGACGTCCTTTTAGAATTATCCATAGATAGAGGCCGTAACCCTCCAGATAAAAAATAACATCCTCAAAAATGACGTCTACTGTAAGAACTAACAGGTTCTCAACACGATAGGAAATAACCAGCTCGCTTATTATTCTAATTCTACAAATAAGGGGCGATCGACATCCCGCCCCCGCATTTACAGGAGCAGCGTTCCGTTTTTCAGGCAAAGATGTGGGACAATACCCGCCACTTTCAGCCATACCCGAATCGACCACGCCCATGAACGCCCCCCGCACACCAAGACCTGCGCGCAAGAAGCCTGACACCGCGACCCCGGCCAAAGCCGTTGAGCCGCGTGAAAAGGCCAGCCTGCACCCGCGCAATCGCCATCAGGGTCGCTACGACTTCCCGGCGCTGATCAAAACCACGCCGGAACTGGCGAAGTTCGTGATCATCAACCCGTACGGCAAGGAAAGTATCGACTTCGCCAGCCCGGATGCGGTGCGGGTGTTCAACCGGGCGCTGCTCAAGTCGTTCTATGGTATTGCTCACTGGGACATTCCAGCCGATTACCTCTGCCCGCCGGTGCCGGGCCGTGCCGATTACGTGCACTTCCTGGCCGACCTGCTGGCCAGCGTCAACGACGGCGAAATCCCGCGCGGTGCGCCGGTCAAGGTGCTCGACATCGGCATGGGCGCCAACTGTGTCTATCCGTTGATCGGCTACAGCGATTACCGCTGGCACTTCCTCGGCTCGGAAATCGACCCGACGGCCGTAGCCGCGGCCAAAGCCATCGTGCAGTCCAACGGGCTGAACAAAGCCATCCAGTTGCGCCAGCAAAGCAATCCCAAGCACATCCTGCTGGGCTTGCTCGAACCGGGCGAACGTTTTGACCTGACCATGTGCAACCCGCCGTTCCACGCGTCGATGGACGAAGCGACCAAAGGCAGCGAGCGTAAGTGGCGCGCCCTGGGCCGCGCCGACCCGAAACGCAAGCTGCCCGTGTTGAACTTTGGCGGTCAATCGGCCGAACTGTGGTGCGAAGGGGGCGAAGCCCGGTTTGTGACGCAACTGATCGCCGAGAGTGCGCACTTTCAGCACAAGGTCCTGTGGTTCAGCACGCTGGTGTCTAAGGCTTCAAACCTGCCTTCGATCCAGACGGCGCTGAAAAAGGCCGGTGTTCTGGAAAGCCAGGTGGTGGAAATGTCCCAGGGCCAGAAGCAAAGCCGCTTCGTCGCCTGGACCTTCCAGACCAAGTCCGAGCAGCAGGTGTGGCGTGAACGTTGGGCCCGCAAGGGTAACTGACCAACGCAGATCAACTGTGGGAGCGGGCTTGCTCGCTCCCACATTGGTTTAGTGGTGCTGCAGGTCAATCGCCAAATCGCAGACACAAAAAAGCCGTGCCCGGATCGCTCCGGAGCACGGCTTTTTTTACTGCGTCTTACTTGTTAACAGCGTCGGTCAGGCCTTTGGCCACAACCAGCTTGATAACTTTCTTGGCAGCGATTTCGATGGCAGCGCCAGTCGAAGGGTTGCGGCCGGTACGGGCTGGACGCTCAGTCACTTTCAGTTTGCCGATACCTGGCAGAGTGATTTCGCCGCCGTTTTCCAGCTGATCGGCAACGATTTGGCCCAGTTGGTCCAGAGCGTTACGCGCGGTGGTTTTTGGCGCGTCGATAGCTTCAGCGATGTCGGCGATCAGTTGGTCTTTAGTAAGAGCCATGTAGTGTTCCTTCCCTATCAAATTCATATGGATTGCAGAGTGCAGTGTCAGCCATCGAGCCCGATCTTCTGGATCTGGCACCCTCGGCCAATAACCACGGGATCGGGGTTATAGATACCGAAATCAGGGTTTGGTTCGACCTGACAAATGCTGAATGCACGCTTAACGCAGTGACTTCGCGTAAGACGGGGCAAAACTAGCACAGAGACGGGGAAATATCCGCCTCTAGCTACCCATTTGGTCAGCTTTATTGCTCTAAAACAGGAAAAAACTGCATAAGGGCCGCCGCACGCCTGCGAATTGCCCTTCGAGCCGCGCCAAAACCAGTGGTTGCGGTACACTTGGCACTTTTTGGGGGAGCACGCCCTCCTCTCTTCAATCAGCCGAGAAGCCCATGCCGATCCGTCATTGCATCGTCCACCTGATCGACAAAAAACCCGACGGCACACCTGCAGTTCTCCACGCTCGCGACTCTGAACTGGCCGAGTCGAGCGCCATCGAGAACATGCTTGCCGACCTCAACGAAAGCTATAACGCCAAACAAGGCAAGGCCTGGGGTTTCTTCCATGCCGAGTCCGGGGCGCATCCGTTCAGCGGCTGGCTGAAGGAATACCTCGAGGGCGGCAAGGATTTCACGGCATTCAGCCGGGTGGCGGTGGAACACCTGCAAAAACTGATGGAAGAGTCGAACCTCTCTGTGGGCGGCCACGTGCTGTTCGCGCATTACCAGCAGGGCATGACCGATTACCTGGCGATCGCGCTGCTGCACCACAGTGAAGGCGTTGCAGTGACCGATCAGCTGGACGTGACGCCGTCCCGTCACCTGGACCTGGGCCAATTGCACCTCGCCGCGCGGATCAACGTGTCCGAGTGGCAGAACAACAAACAATCGAAGCAGTACATTTCGTTCATCAAAGGCAAGAACGGGAAAAAGGTGTCGGAGTATTTCCGCGACTTCATCGGCTGCCAGGAAGGCATCGACGGCCCGGGCGAAACCCGCACCCTGCTCAAGGCATTCAGTGACTTCGTTGAAAGCGAAGATTTGCCCGAAGAGTCCGCCCGCGAGAAGACCAAAACCTTGGTGGACTACGCCAGCAGCCAGGCCAAGCTCGGCGAGCCGATGGGCCTGGAAGAACTTTCGGAGCTGATTGACGAAGAGCGCCCGAAAGCTTTCTACGATCACATTCGCAACAAGGACTACGGCCTGTCGCCAGAGATTCCGGCAGACAAGCGCACCTTGAACCAGTTCCGCCGCTTCACTGGCCGCGCCGAAGGCCTTTCCATCAGCTTCGAAGCCCACCTGCTGGGCTCGAAGATCGAATACGACGAAGAAGCCGGCACGCTGATCATCAAAGGCCTACCCACTCAGCTGACTGATCAGCTCAAGCGACGTAACTGATGCTGAACGGCGTGCTGAAAAAATGCCTGCTGATCCTGCTGGTGGTTGTGGTCTATCAGAACTGGGGCAAGATCGAGCGGGTGTTCAACCCCTCGCAGGTGGTGTCGGAGCAGACCCAGGCCAAGGCCAGTGTCGTGCTCTATGCCACTGAATGGTGTGGCTACTGCAAACTGACGCGGCGCTTTCTCGATCAGAAAGGCATTCCGTACCAGGAATTCGATATCGAAAAGGATGCCGAGGCGCGCAAGGCCTATGAGGCGTTGGGTGGCGGCGGGATTCCGATTATCGATGTGAATGGGACGTTGATTCGCGGGTATGACCCGGATGCAATCCTCGCAGCCCTGAAGCAACCCATCTGAATTACTCAAACCCTGTGGCGAGGGAGCTTGCTCCCGCTTGAGTGCGCAGCACTCACAAAACAGGCATTCATTGCGAAGAGTTTGGGTCTGCTGCGCAGCCCAACGGGAGCAAGCTCCCTCGCCACAGGTTCGAGCCAGTCCAACCATTCGTGAAGCAGGCTACTTCGCTTCTATGCGGAATCCAAACCGCGGAAAGTGCACATGCACCACGCCGCCACGCTCGTCTTCTCGACGCAGAATCAATTCTTCCCTGCCCGCAAACAGCAACTCACCCGCCACCGGGTCAACCCCGTAGTCGGTCGCTGCGATCACCACCTGCTGACCCGCTTCAAAACCATTCGGTTCATCAAACTGCTCATCCGGCAACGCGGCCGGTGTGGCATTGCGCGCCACCGCCAACGCGTCCTCGGACGTCATCTCGCTGGACGCGCCATGACCGAAGCCCATCACCCGCCCTAACCACGCAGAAACCGCCGGATAAGCATCAACCAGCGGTGCAGTCACCGGCGTCGCCTTGAGGAACCACAGGCAGTGCGCCAACGCAAAATCGGCAATCGACGGCTCGCCGAACAGGAAATCACCCTGCTCGCGCTGAAGCTGCTGCTCTAGGCGCCCCATGATCGTCGGCCATTGATGCCGTGCTTGCTCGGCCGACAACCTGGCAGCGCTGCCGCCACTGAACAACCCGGCGCGATCAGCCAGGAATGACTTGATCGCTTCCGGCGGCATATTGCCGAAGCGCACAGCGATGGATTCCGGCTGAAACACCAGACTGACCGCATGCTGGAACACCACCGAATCAGCCCAGGCGGCGAAGGTCGCGGCGATCATTTCCTGACCTTCCGGGAAAAACGCCGGCAAGGCTTTTTCCTGCTCCAGACGACGGGCGATCAGCGCGGTGTCGCAATAAATATCAGCGCCAATCTGCAACACCGGGGTCTTGCGATAGCCGCCCGTCAGGGCCGTCAGATCAGGTTTTGGCATCACCGGCGAGATCTTCACCGAACGCCAGGACAGCCCCTTGAAACCCAGCAACAGGCGGGCCTTTTCGGCGAAAAGGGACGTCGGGTAATGATGAAGAATCAACTCGGACATGCTCGGCTCCGCCGCACGGATAAGGAATCCGCAGCTTAGCGCGCATTTCGTGGGCAGCCTACAGATCTGCCTGATGGGCACTTATCAGTCAGGTTGATAAGCCTGCGGCAGCGCTTGCGACCAGGCATTCCTTGGCGCTTTTCTTGAGTTTTTTGATCAAGCGTTCTTGGCGCAGTGCTTCGCCCTTGTCGCGACAAACTTCCGTGTAGACCAACGCCACGGCCGGACTGGAGAGAAAGAAGCGCGCGCCCTTGCCACTCTGGTGAGTGGCGAAGCGGCGCACGGGATCGTCGCTGATCCCGCAGTAGAGCGAACCATTGGCCGCGCGAACGAGGTAGACGAACCAGGGCTTGTTGACCGGTGCCGGTTCGGCGGCAATGACGGGAGATTCGCTCGGGGTGTTCACGTGACGATCAAGGCTTGAAAGGAAACAAGCCGCGATCTTATCAGCGACTGGCCTGGAATGCCTTCAGCCCCTTCAAGGCTTGAGCGCGAACGGCATTTCTCACTGCTGGCGACCAGCCGAGCAGCAATCCCTTGAAACCCAGCGCCTGCCGCGACCAGGCCCACATATCGAAGCTGTCATGGTGCTCGCAAATCTTGCCGTCACGAAACACGAACTGCGCCTGAATATCGTTGACCACCGTGTTGCCGGTCTGGCTGAACAGGTACGTCGCGACCCAATGCGCGCCGCCCGTGCGTTCTTCGGCTCGAACGTTATCGAACGTCAGGGAGAAATCCTTCGCCCGAGTCGTGAGCATGCGCCACATGTCGCCGGCATCGCGGCCGCGCAGTTCGCCAAATGCAGGATCGCTGAACAGCACATCGTCGGTATAGCAGGCGCTCATGGCCTCGGCATCCAGCCGCTGAAAGGCTTGGTAGAACTGGGTGATCAATGCGCGGTTGGCATCACTCATGGGCAGGCTCCGAACGTTTGAAGGATTGCCTGCACGATAGTCAACAAATGCGCGGAACACTATCGGCATTCGTGGCGGGAATACCCTGAGGTGCGCCGACACCTAATGCACCATGCCGTTGTCCCGGGCATAAGCGAAGAGATCAACATCCGTGGAAATGCCCAGCCTCTGCATGGCCATGCTTTTTTGTTTACTGATCGTCGACACGCTGCGTTTGAAGAAGCCGGCAATTTCACTGACGGTCATGCCGCTGGCGAGCATTCTTACCACTTCATGTTCTTTGGCCGACAGCGCAGGTGAACTCGACTGAGCTTCTGCGTCTGCCTGAACCAGCGTCGCGCGCAAGGACTCGCTGACAAACCGCTGCCCTTCGCTTACCGATTTGATTGCCATCGGCAGTTCCTTCGCCGACGAGCCTTTGGCGATGATTGCCATCACGCCTTGAGCGAAGGCCGCCCTCAGCGTCGTGACGTTGGCAAACATCGTGACCAGAATGATCGCCGTCGACGGGTAGCGACGTCGCACCATGCTCAGCATCTTCAATCCATCGACCTGCAGGTTTCCCGGCATGGAGAAATCCGTGACCAACAGATCGCAAGGCGTGGTTGAAAGGAGGCTCGACAGGCTGTCGGGACCCTCGGCTTCCCCGACGACCACACATGTCTTGCTCAGATCGATGAGCATCCGCAAGCCGATACGAACGACCGGATGGTCGTCAGCGATGATTACGCGCATTGTCGGAATTTTCCTGTTTGGTGACTGGAATGCGCGAAAAATAGCGCCGTCCTGTGTCGACCACAACGACCAATCTTGACCGGTTGACTGCCTCGCCCAATGTATTCAGGGACCTGTCCTTTCTCCTATAAAACAAAGAGAACTGCCCTACATTTTTAAGCTACGCAGGCCGCACCGAAGGACTACGGACAACAGTCCGAAAAATGACAGCCAGAAACCCACAACACCTTTTCATTCACCGGGCAGCCCGTTTTCGTATTTGTTGCATTCCGCCTGGCTACCTCGATCGATAGATTGCGCCCTGTTCGAACAGGGCAATTCCCAACACTCTTCATCAAGGATGACTTCATCACATGACCAAACATTTATCCCTCCTGACCGCTGCGTTGCTGCTGACTGGCGCGTCGTCCGCTTTCGCTGCATCCAGCACTGACCTGACTGTTACAGGCGTGATCACGCCTAGCGCCTGTACGCCTATCCTGTCCAGCGGCGGCATTGCCAATCACGGCAAGATTTCCGTGAAAGACCTCAGTCCCGACAAAGTCACCTATTTGCCGCAAATCGTCCTGCAAATGGCTGTGAACTGCGACGCTCCGACCACATTTGCCCTATCGCCAACCGATAACCGATCCGGCACGGGAACGGCTTCAAGCTATTTTGGCCTGGGGCTGATCAACACCAACCAGAAGCTGGGTAACTTCCGAGTGATCCCGAGGAATGTGATGGCTGACGCCGTCAACGCCCAAGCCATTCTCTCCAGTAATGGCGGAGAAACCTGGGTGAAGGAAGGCGTAGGGTTCTGGGGGGTGAACAACATCTGGGGAGTCGGTGCCACTGGAACGGTGATTGCGCCGATCCCGATAAAAGACCTGCTCCTTGATCTCCAGGTGCGTACCGGCATAGCGCCCACCAACGGTCTGACGCTCACCGATGAAGTCAATATCGACGGTTCGGCCACTCTCCAGATCATGTACCTGTAACGCGCCGCCATTTACAGGGCAACGCTTGATACACGGCCTTGCCCGTTCAACCAAAGGACTATCCATCATGGACAGATGCTCCCTTGCTCTATCGGTCCCGCTGTTGATCGCCTGCGCGCCCATGGCCCTTGCCGCCAGCAGCACCGACCTGAGCGTCACCGGGCTGATCACCCCCAATTCCTGCACCCCCATCCTCTCCAGTGGCGGCATTGTCCACCACGGAAAAGTGACGGCAAAAGACCTGAATCCGGACCAGCCCACACGGCTGGAAACCGGCACGCTGTACCTGTACGTGAACTGTGAAGGCGCCACGCTGTTTACCCTGACGACCGTCGATAACCGCGACGGCTCGTCCGCCATTGACCCGCGCCACCACGGCCTGGGCGTCATCAACGATGACCAGAACCTGGGCAGCGTGGCGTTTGGTTTGTTCGATGCCATAGCAGACAGCCTCCCGGTGAAAACCATCATGTCCAGTAACGATGGGGCCAGCTGGCGAGTGTCGCCCTACTTGGGGCATGCCGGCCTGACCGCGTTTGCAATGCCGACTGACCCGGGCACACCGATCGCCATCAAAGACCTGCACACCAGGCTGTCGGCCGTCACCACTATCGTTCGCGCGAATGACCTGACCCTGACCGATGAAGTCCCCATCGACGGGCACGTCACCGTACAGCTCAATTATTGACCGACCGGCCGGTATAGCCGGCCCCTTTTTCCGAACACTCAACGAGACATGTCATGACGATGTTTTTATCCCACACGCGCCATCTGCTGCATGGCGGTATCGCTGTGTTCGCCCTGTTTCTGGCGACCCAGGCCCAGGCTGACGGAATGGTCCCGAACACTTCGGTGGTCATCGTCAACGAGGCCGACGGCGAAGCTTCCGTGACGGTGACCAACACCGATGCCAACCTGGCGCTGATGCATGTCACCATCGAAGACATTGCCGAGGACAACGAATCGCTGGTGTTTGTGACACCTCCTCTGGCACGCGTCGAAGCCTCGAAAACCCAGTTGGTGCGCTTCATTCTTCAAACCGAAAAACCGTTGCTTACCCAGCGTTTGAAGCGGGTGATCTTCGAAGGTATCCCTGAAGGAAAACCCGCCGCCGAAGCCGGGCATGCCCGCGTCGGCGTGACGGTGCGTCAGAATCTGCCGCTGATTATTCATCCCAAGGGGCTGGCACCCAACCGCACGCCGTGGACCGACCTGCAATGGTCGCTGCAGGATGGTCAACTGACCGTGCGCAACGACACGCCTTATGTCGTACGCCTGGGCCAGGAAGTGCAATTGCTGCCGTCAGCGGGCGGCGCGATGTTGCCGAAAACCTATGTGTTGCCCGGTGAGCACATCAGCGTCAAGGCGCCTGAGGGGGCCGCGACGCAAGTGCGTTTTCAACCGGCGACGGTCTACGGTTTCGCGGTGCCGCATTACGAGGCCCCGATCAAATCCTGAAATCCACCCTGAGAGCGCTCATGAAGGAACAGTGAGCGTCTGTTTCGAGGCCACGACCCTTCAGCCGTCGTCAGAGGCGTGTCTGAGCCACAGCGAATCGGTCAGCACGCCGGCATAACTCAAGTGAACCCAATGAACACAGTATTGATTTACCGTGATGGCGAAGCCCTGCCCGCTGTTCAGACCGCCGCTCGCCCTCTCCCTGGGCGGTGGACCACGGTCGCGCTGCTGCTGAGCAATTCGCTGATGGTGGTCGACGCCCACGGTAATGTGCCTGTGCCGGCATCGTTCGACCAAAACACACTGCTTCAGCGCGGCATCGATCCGGCGCTGGCGACGGTGCTGATGCAAACGCCGCGATTCTCGGCAGGCCGGCACCCCGTCACGCTCACGGTCAATGGCCAGAGCCATGGCCGGGTCGACGTCACTTTCGATCGCGAAGGCGCGTTGTGCTTCGATCGCGCGCTGCTGGATGCGGCCAACCTGAATGTGCCGGACCGTCTGCTGGCCGAGAGTCAGTGCCACGATTTCCTCGGTACTTCGCCGCAGACCGTCATCGACCCCGATCCGACAAGCCTTGCCCTGTTACTGATCGTACCCACCGACGCCATACGCCCCACTGTCCGGGATTTCTCGGGTTATCAAACCGGAGGCATCGCCGGTTTGCTCAACTACGACGTCAGCGGTTTGCGCAGCCAGTTCGGCGATCAGACCAGCAGCTTCGCCTCGGCCAATACCGAAGCAGGTTTCAACGCCGGTGACTGGATCGTGCGCAGCCGTCAGGTGCAGACCTGGCAGGACGACGTGTCCCGCACCACGCACATCGCCGCCTACGCCCAACGCACGTTTGCCAGCCACGAAGCGGTGCTGCAAGCGGGCCAGATCAATCTGTACAACCCGGTGCTGGCCGGCGCGCAGATCACTGGCGTGCAAGTGTTGAATGAGGAAGCGCTGCAGATCGAAGGCCAAGGCGCGGTCATTGAAGGCATCGCCAACAGCCAGGCGCAGGTCGAAGTTCGGCAGAACGGTGCGCTGATCCATTCCACGGTGGTGCCGGCCGGGCCGTTTGCCCTGACCAATGTACGCCGGCTCAGCACCCGCTCCGACGTGGAAGTCACCATCAAGGAAGCCGATGGCAGTGAGCGCAGCTTTACCGTGCCGGCCGCGATGCTCGGCATCGGTTTGCCGGCGCCCGGTTATTCGCTGGCGGCCGGCCAGGTGCGCAGTACCGGTGACGAACAGGGTGGCGATCCGTGGGTGCTCAGCGGCGGCTGGAGCGGTGCACTTACGCCGCAAGTGTTGCTCAGCGCAGGCCTGACCGGTGCCGCCGATTACCGCGCGGCAGGCGTCAGCGTCGGCCTGCTGCCATCGCCCGTTACCCAGGTTCAAGCGACGCTCACCGGTGCCGACGCCGGGGGCCGGCAAGCTAGCCAGGGGCTTCAGGCTGACTTGAGCGCATCGCACCGTTTAAGCGAGCAGTGGGCGTTCAATGCCGGCAGTTCTTACCGCACCCTTGGCTACCGTGAACTGCAAGACGCGGTGTTCGACAACACCTCCGACGACAGTAAATCCCGCTACCGCGACCAGCAAAGCGCGGCCTTGTCCTGGTCCCACCCGTGGGTCGGCGCGTTCAGCGGCGGCGTCAGCCGATCGAGCTCGTTCGACGGCCAAAGCAGCAGCCGCGCCCTCGCTTCCTGGGGCACCAACATCGGTGGTGTGTCGGTTTCGGCCACGGCGGAATGGCAAGTCAGCGGCGCAAACCGCAACGACGATAGCGTCTACCTGAACCTCAGCATTCCCTTGGGCGAGAACCGCCGGGCGCGCACCTGGGTGCGCAGCTCCGCTGGCGAATACCGCAGCGGTGTGGGTTTGAATGAACAGATCAACGATCAACTGGCCTACCGGGTCGGCGTCGAGCACGACACCCGCGACAAGGAAGTGCAGACCACCGCCGGCGTTTCACTGTTGCCGCGCTACACCCAACTGGACCTGAACTACACCCGCGACGATGCCGAACGCTCCAGCTATCAGGCCAGTGCCCGCGGTGGCGTCGTGCTGCATGGCGGCGGCGTGACGCTCTCGCCTTACCCGGTGAGCGACACCTTTGCCCTGCTGTCGGTGGGCGACATGGGCGCCATCAAAGTGTCGACGCCCAGCGGTCCGGTGTGGACCGACTGGCAAGGTCAGGCCGTCATCCCACACGTGGCGGCTTACGGCCGCAGCGCGGTGGAAGTCGACACCAAGACCCTGCCGCGCAATGCCGACATTCACAACGGGCTGGCGGTGATTTCGGCCGGTCGCGGTGCTGTCGACTCCATCGAATTCGGCCTCACCCTGACCCGCCGCGCCCTGCTCAAGGCCACCACCGCCAACGGTGCGCCCCTGCCCCGCGGCGCGGCGGTGAACACCGAGGATGGCGAGTTCGTCACCCTGGTGCAGGACGGCGGCCTGGTGTTTCTGCCCAACGTCCTCGACACCCGCGCGCTGTGGATCAGCGCACCGGGGCTGGAGCGTTGCGAACTGCGTTTCGAGCTGCCGGCGGACGCCGACACCAACGCGTATTACGAAACAGCCCCCGCCAAGTGCCGAGCCCTTTGAGGATGATTTTCATGAACCTGCCCCGCTACCTGCTGCTGCCCCTGGCGCTGAGCGCTTTCACCCCGTTCGCCCAGGCGTCTGCGGATGAATGCCAGTTCAATCTGAGCCAGCCTGTGCTGGATTACGGGCTGATGAACCGGGCGATACGTCCCGACTCGGCCCCCGAACGCAACCTCGGCGAACGTCAGCTGAGCCTGAGCCTGCGCTGCTCGCAACCCACCGACATGAGCGTGTTTTATCGGGCCATGGCGGCGACGGCCGAACGCTTTCACTTTGCCGAACGTGGCAGCTATCAGGTGCGCGTTCGCGACGCGGTGCTGGATGGCCAACCGGTAGAGATCGGCTTGATTGCCGGTGTAGGCCAGCCGCCTGCCGTCACGGCATCGAACCTGATCTGGCGGCCGGCGCACGGCGTGGTTCCGGTGCAGGGCGGCGTGCCGCTGCACGGTCGAACTTTTTCCGCACAACTTGAGCTGACTGCCTGGGTTCAAGAGCAAGGGATGCAGGTGCGCGACGCGGTCACCTGGGAGACCACCGGCGTGTTCGACGCCGTCGCTGCCGGGCGCACCCGCGAGGCGACCTTGCGCGCCCGCTTCGCGCCGGCGGCCTGCGAACCGGTGCTGTCCAACGGCGGCGTGGTCGCCTTCGGCACCCTGTCGAAAAATAACCTGAGCGCGGACAAAAGCACTCGCCTGCCGCCACGCTCATTGAATCTGAGGGTGGGCTGCGACGCGCCCACTTCGTTCGCGCTGATCATGCACGACAACCGCTCGGGCTCGGCCACCGTCGACAGCGACATTCACTACGGCCTCGGCAAGGACAACCGCAACAACAACATCGGCCTGTATTCGCTGAATGTCGACCCGGCCAGCACCAGCGCCGACAGCCTCGCGCGCCTGCACCTGATCGACTCCACCACCGGCGGCATGGCCTGGAGCACGGCCGGCTCCGCCTCTGCGCCCATCAGCAAAAGCCGCTACCTGGGCTTCACCGACAACCTCGGCATGGCCGGCCCGGCGCTGATCCAGAACCTCAGCACCACGGTGACCGTGGACGCCGTCATCGCCCCCACCAACAGCCTGGATCTGAGCAGCGCCATCGACCTCGATGGCGCGGGGACGATCGAGATTATTTACCTGTAATACCCAACCCGATCCTGCTGAATCCGCGGCGCACTTGAGCACCTCGGAGCAGTCAGGACACACAACAATAGAAGTGAGTAAACCATGATGAAAAAGTACTTTGCAGCACTCTCCGCCACCGCGTTGATCAGCGTGGCGCCTTATGCGCTAGCCGCGTCGAGCACTGATCTGACCGTCACCGGCACCATTACGCCCAATGCTTGCACACCGCTGCTGTCCGAAGGCGGGAACGTGCATCATGGCAAAATTTCGTCGAAGGATTTGAATCAGGACAAAGTCACAAATCTGGCCGAAAAGACATTGCAATTCACCGTGAATTGCGACTCTGCAATAGCGTTCAGGTTGAAGCCGATCGATAACAGATTTGGCTCCGCTACTGGGAGCAATACGCTGGGCCTTGGCTTTGTCAATGGTGATCAACGGCTCGGCAGCGTCGATGCAGGATTTTATTCTCCACTGGCGGACGGTGTAGCCGTACTCCCCATACATTCGAAAAATAATGGCGACACTTGGTCTGCAAGCCGCTGGTTGGAGCATAACGCCCTCTTTGCATTTGGTGCTGTCGCGGACCCTAGCACGCCGATAGCCATCAAGGATTTGGTAACCGACCTTCGGGTGCTCACCCAAATTGCCCGCGCCGACTCGCTCGACTTGTCTAACGATGCCGCTATCGACGGCTCGGTCACCATCGAAATCGATTACCCATAACCCCGTAGCCGACCTTGCCCGGGGTCACGCTTCGGGCAAGGACTTATTCCGCTGACCCACCATAGCGAAACCTGTCCCATGAAAAAAATTCCACACGCTCTGACGATGGCGTTCATCGTCCTGACTTCACCCCTCGCCTTCGCCGCATCGAGCACTGACCTGACCGTCACCGGCACCATTACGCCCAATGCTTGCGTACCGCTGCTGTCCGAAGGCGGGAACGTGCATCATGGCAAAATTTCGTCGAAGGATTTGAATCAGGACAAGCAAACGAGACTGACAGATAAGACATTGCAACTCACCGTGAATTGCGACTCGGCGATAGCGTTCAGGTTGAAACCAATCGATAACCGGGATGGTTCGGATGCGGATGGGGGCGCTGGATTCGGTCTGGGCCTTATCAATGGCGACGTAAACCAAAAGATCGGCTACATCGACACAAGGTTCGTGGCCCCACTGGGCGATGGTACTGCCGTAATGCCCATATTCTCTAACAACAATGGCGGCACATGGGGAGCCTTTCCAGGGTTGATACCTAAAGCCATTTCTGCATTCGCCACCGTCGGTGGTCCAAACACCCCGATAGCGATCAAGGATTTCCAGACAGGTTTACAGATAAGGACCTACATCGCCCGCGCCGACTCGCTCGACTTTTCTAACGAAGTCGCTATCAACGGCTCGGTCACCCTCGAAGTCTTGTACCCATAACCCCGTAGCCGACCTTGCCCGGGGTCACGCCTCGGGCAAGGACTGATTCCGCTGACCCACCATAGCGAAACCTGTCCCATGAAAAGTTTTCCACACGCGCTGACGATGGCGTTCATCGTCCTGACTTCCCCCCTCGCCTTCGCCGCATCGAGCACTGACCTGAGCGTCACCGGCACCATTACGCCTAACGCATGCATACCCAGTCTTGCCGACGGTGGACACATCGAGGTCGGCAAAAATCCATGCAAAAGACCTCCACCCAACCCTGTACACGACGGTTGGCCAACACTATATGCAATTCAACGTGACCTGCGATGAGCCGACCGTGTACGCGCTCAAATCTATCGACAACAGACCCGACACACAGACCGGTTCACCTCTTTTCTTCGGCCTGGGACTGACTCATGCAGAAGAAAAGCTGGGTTATTTCTGGCCGTATATTGGAAACCTTCAAGCGGATGGTCAGCGTGTAGACGCTATTCGATCGAGGGATGGCGGGGGAAGCTGGGCCCGTACCTCCAAGATCAGTTCGAATGAGCTCCTGGCGACAAGTGCTATCGGCGGTACCACACCTATTGCCGTAAAGAATCTCTCAACACTTCTGCAGATCGACACCAAAATCGCTCGCGCCGACGGCCTGACCCTGAATGAGGAAGTGCCCATCGATGGCTTCATGACGCTGGAAATAAACTACCTCCTCTGAGTCAACGCGCTGAGCTGCCCGGATTGCAACACCGGTCAAAGCGAACGTCGGCCAGGACGACTGCCGGGCTCGACCGAGCGTTGACACGAGCAGGATAAAATCAACGAAACGGATTTTAAAAAAATGAACAGTTACTACGCCGTACTCGCGACAACCTTACTGATCAGCACCGCCACCCACACGTTGGCGGCGTCTACCGTTGACCTGACCGTCAAAGGCATTATCACCCCGCTCGCCTGCTCGCCGACGTTGTCCAACAGCGGCCTCGTCGACTACGGAAAAATCTCCCGGCAAGACCTTAGCGTGGACAAACGAACGCGACTGCGCGACAAGACGCTCGACCTCAGCGTCCAGTGCAATGCGCCCGCGCGCTTCGCTCTGATGATGCACGACAATCGCGACGGTTCGGCCATCGTCAACAGCGAGATTTACTACGGTCTGAACCACGACAGCAGCGGCAACAAAGTCGGCCTGTATTCGCTGAACTTCGATCCGGCCAGCACCGTGGTGGACGATTGGTCTCAAGTGTTTCGAACCGACTCCACCATAGGTGGCATAGCCTGGAGTTCATCGAACAGCCGCTCCATTCCGATTGGCGCCAGAAGTTACCTGGGGTTTACCAACGTGGCCGGCAGCAACGCCGGCCCGATTGCCATCCAGAGCCTGACGAGCCGGGTCACCCTTGAAACCGTCATCTCGCCCACTTCCGAACTGGACCTGAGCACCGATGTGCAACTCGACGGCTCGGCAACGCTGGACGTTGTGTATCTGTAGTCAGACCTTTTCGCTGACCACCTGAACGTACAACGAACGCCCGGCGCCCAGGCCGGCGAGGATGGCGCCGAGGCCGATCACGCCGAAGATCCAGCCGATGGCGTTCCAGCCGCCGGTCCAGTCGTGCACGATGCCGACCGCGAACGGCCCCATGGACGCCAGGGTGTAACCGAAGCCCTGGGCCATGCTCGACAGGTTCGCCGCCACGTGCGAATCCCGCGAGCGCAACACGATCAGGGTCAGTGCCAGGCTGAACGTACCGCCCTGCCCCAGACCGAGCAGGATCGCCCAGCCCCACAGACCTTCGATCGGTGCGTAAAGGCAGCCGAACAGCCCGCCGAGAGTCAGCAGCATGACCACCACAATCGCCAGCCGTTGATCCTTGCCGCGGGTGGCCAACCAGGGCGCTGCCAGCGAACTGGCCAACTGGACAATCACCGAGCCCGACAGCACCAGGCCGGCCTGGGTCGGCGTAAGTCCACGACCGATCAGGATCGATGGCAACCAGCCAAAGACGATGTATGCCAGCGATGATTGCAGGCCCATGTACAACGTAACTTGCCAGGCCAGCGGATCACGCAACAGGCCGCGAACCCGATACGCGACGTTATGCGCGCCGTGTTTCTGACCGCCCACTTGTGGCAGCCAGAACATCGCGGCGACTAACGCGGGCACCACCCAGAACCCGAGCCCCAAGGCCCAGCTCTTATCGAAATGCTCGCTCAATGGCACCGTCGCGCCGGCCGCCATCGCCGCACCCAGGCACAGCGCCATGGTGTACACGCCGGTCATGGTCCCGGCCTGTTTCGGGAAGTCGCGCTTGACGATACCCGGTAACAAAACGCCGATCACACCAATGCTCGCGCCGGCCAGCACGCTGCCGGCAAACAGGCCGATTTCACCGAATGAACTGCGCAGGATGATCCCGCCGGCCAGCATCAACAAAATCCCCAGCACCACGCGCTCGGCGCCGAAACGTCGCGCCAGGATCGGCGCCAGCGGTGCGAACAAACCGAGGCACAGCACTGGCAACGTCGTCAGCAACCCCGCTTGCGCCGCCGACAAACCGAGGGTCTTAGAGACTTCGCTGAGCATCGGCGCCATGCTCGAGAGCGCCGGTCGCAGGTTCAGTGCGACCAGAATCAAGCCCAGCAACAACAGCCAGGGCCGCCGCAGAATCGGGTGACTTTGCTGGACTTGTTCGTCATCGGCCTCGGCATCGATCAGCAGCTCTTCGAGCTCCGCCGTGCGTTTGGCTTCGGTGATCTGGCGGTTGCTGGTGGACATGGCGTTCTCGGTTTCAAGGTTCATTGATCAACTGCCTCGACAGGGCTTTGGCCCGTTCCGGGTCGCGTTGCTCGACGGCGTCAAGCAGTTCGATGTGCAGGTCAAACACTTCCTGGCGGCGGGGCGTGACGCTCAGGGTCTGACGCAATTGCGCGCCGACAACGCTGGAGAAATAGCGGTACAACTCGCTGAGGGTCGGGTTGTGTGCGGCGTCCACCAGGCGGCGGTGGAACACCAGATCGCAGGCAATGTAGCTGTCGAGATCACCGTGGTAGTGACTGCCGCTGACGCCCAATGCTTCGCGCAATGCCACCAGGTCTTCGTCGGTTCGACGCAGCGCGGCCAGGCCGATGGCCTCGACTTCCAGAATGTGCCGGGTTTCCCGGGCCTGTTCATGGGAGCAGCGCGATAACGCCTTCATCGTATCCAGCGGATCGATCACCGCCCGCAAGTAACTGCCGTCACCCTGACGAATTTCGATCAACCCAGAAAACGCCAGTACGCGCATGGCCTCACGCACGGTGTTGCGGCTGATGCCCAGTTCGGCGGACAGCTCTGGCTCAGTAGGAAGGCGCTGGCCAACCTGCCAGGCGCCGTCGTTGATGCGTTGACGCAGTTGATCCAGGGCCTGATCGACCAGGGATCGCTTAACGAGTAGAGAAATTTCTGCCATAGGATTCGCCCTTTCATCCAATCATAGGATGAATTTTCTGACATGTTAGTCAACATCGTGCGCCCCCACAAGTAACGGCGGATCAGGTGGAGCCTCGACACAGCGTGCAAGCATTTCCACAGGAAGAAGCGAAAAAGCTCTTCATTCGCGGAGCAATTTCCTACGCCTTCAACGAAATGAGCTGACAGCCACTGCAGCAACCTGTCGTCAGAATTTCGCAGATTGATGAGCGGGCGTTTCGCTCGGCACGTTGCACTAGAGGGAATGGAAACCGCATGGAAGAAGTCAACTTCGGCAAGAAGGGCAGCCCTTCTTTTTTTCTGACAAAAAGTCAGCAACTGCTCGCCGTGCGCGGCCGGGAGGGAAAGGATATCGGCGCAATAATGGGATGCGAAAAAGCCTGTCACGCACTGGCGGGCGGTCATCTGCTGCACCACATCGAGGACGCCGACGTGCAGGTTTTCGAACTGCCTAAAAATACGGATTTATCCAGACGCAAAGCGTTGTTGCGTGAATTGCCGGAGTTGCGCTTTGCCGGCAGTGTGCTGGTCGATCCTCACACTCAGGAGCCTGTTCTCTACACCGAAAACATCTTTTTGAAATTTATTGATCAACTCACCTCGACTCAGTGTCTCGTGATACTCGATGAGCTGGGGCTGACCATCAAACAGCAGGTCCCCTACGCGACCAATGCCTTTTTCGTTCATCACAGCCATTGCTGCGGGACCAAGGTGTGCTCATTCGCACTTGAGCTGCTCCAGCGCGAAGACATCGATTACTGTCATCCGGAAATATTGCGCCAGGGAAAACGTCGGGCGATCCACAACAATCAGTGGCACCTGAAAAAGACCACCGTGACCTATCAGGCGCACATCGATGCCAGCGCCAACGTTGAAGCGGCCCATGACCTGACTCAGGGTGAAGGTATTGTCATCGCGGTCATTGACGACGCCTTTGATATCGACCATCCCGAATTTGCCGGATGCGGCAAAGTCGTCGGGGCGCAAAACTTTGATCGCCGTAATGCCAAGCAAGGCCCACGGCCGAAAAACGCCCATGAACGTCACGGCACAGCCGCCGCCGGTGTCGCCTGCGCCAATGGCGACACCGGCGCCAGCGGCGTTGCCCCTCGGGCCAGCCTTATGCCGCTGAAGCTCACCAAACCTTTGGGCGCACGGGCAGAAGCCGACGCATTTTTCTGGGCCGCCGATAAGGGCGCCGATATCATTTCCTGTAGCTGGGGTCCTGCAGAAGGTCATTGGGCCGACCCCACCGACCCCCGGCACACCCAAGTGTTTCCACTGGCTGCAAGCACGCGACTGGCCATTGAGTATGCAGCGACCAAGGGGCGCAACGGAAAAGGCTGCGTCATTTTTTTTGGTGCCGGCAACGGGAATGAATGCGTGGATAACGATGGGTATTCCAGCCATCCCATGGTCATTGCCGTCGGTGCCTGCAATGACCAGAGCCGACGCAGCGCCTACAGCGATTACGGCAAAGCGCTCTGGTGCACCTTTCCGAGCGGAGACCAGCCGCACCCGGATCCAAAATTCAAACCCGCGACCTCGATCCCGCAAACCCGAGGCATTCGCACCACGGACCTGAGCGGGAAATTTGCAGATCCAGACAATGCGGCCTACACCGAATCGTTCAGTGGAACCTCCAGTGCCTGTCCAGGTGCAGCAGGCGTGGCAGCGCTGATATTGGGAGTCAATCAAGCACTTGATCGCGAAGCTGTCCGACAAATCCTCGCTGATTGTTGCGACAAGATCGGCCATGTCGACGATGGCCCGCTCGGTCAATATGATCAGGCAGGTCATAGTCATTACTATGGATACGGGCGCCTCAATGCACTTCGAGCGGTACGTCTGGCGCTTGAGCGCAAGGAAACATCGAGCTGAATCGGACCGAATTCTGAAACAGGACCTGTCCTGAGACCCTGAACTCCAGGCAAAAATAAACCCGGAACACTGTCCGGGTTTATTTCACTGCCAAGTGCCAATCAATGCAGGATCTGGCTCAAGAACATCTTCGTCCGCTCATTCTGCGGGTTATCGAAGAAGTCGTTCGGCGCAGCCTGCTCGACGATTTCGCCTTTGTCCATGAAGATCACGCGGTTGGCCACGGTGCGGGCGAAGCCCATTTCGTGGGTCACGCAGAGCATGGTCATGCCGTCTTCGGCCAGGCCGATCATGGTGTCCAGAACCTCTTTCACCATCTCCGGGTCGAGTGCCGAAGTCGGTTCGTCGAACAGCATGATTTTCGGTTTCATACAAAGCGCGCGGGCAATCGCCACACGCTGTTGCTGACCGCCCGACAGTTGCCCCGGGAATTTATGCGCCTGCTCCGGAATGCGTACGCGCTCCAGGTAATGCATGGCGATTTCTTCGGCCTGGCGCTTGGGCATCTTGCGCACCCACATCGGCGCCAGCGTGCAGTTCTGCAGGATGGTCAGGTGCGGGAACAGGTTGAAGTGCTGGAACACCATGCCGACTTCACGGCGGACCGATTCGATCTGCTTGAGGTCGTTGGTCAATTCCACGCCATCGACCACGATGCGGCCCTGCTGGTGTTCTTCCAGACGGTTGAGGCAACGAATGGTCGTCGACTTGCCGGAACCTGACGGGCCGCACAGGACGATTCGCTCGCCCTGCTTGACGTTCAGGTTGATGTCTTTCAGTACGTGGAACTGGCCGTACCACTTGTTCACGCCCTGCATCTGAATAATGCCTTCAGGGCTCACAGGCTTTTTGATTGCTTCGCTCATTACAGAACTCCTAACGCTTGTGGCCAGTGTCGAGCTTGCGTTCCAGATGCATGGAATAGCGCGACATACCGAAACAGAAAATCCAGAACACCAGGGCCGCGAACACATAGCCTTCGGTGGCCATGCCCAACCATTTCGGGTCGGCGGCGGCTTGCTTGACGCTGTTGAGCAGATCGAACAGGCCGATGATGATCACCAGGCTGGTGTCCTTGAACAGCGCAATGAAGGTGTTGACGATGCCCGGGATCACCAGCTTCAGGGCTTGCGGCAGAATCACCAGGCCCATGCTGCGCCAGTAACCGAGGCCCATCGCTGCGGCCGCTTCGTACTGACCTTTGGGAATCGCTTGCAGACCGCCACGCACCACTTCGGCCACATAGGCCGACTGGAACAGGATCACGCCGATCAGCGCCCGCAGCAGTTTGTCGAAGTTCATGCCTTCGGGCAGGAACAACGGCAGCATTACCGAGGACATGAACAGCACCGTGATCAACGGCACGCCGCGCCAGAATTCGATGAAGGTCACGCAGACCACGCGAATCGCCGGCATGTTCGAACGACGGCCCAGCGCCAGCACGATCCCCAGCGGCAACGCACCGGCAATACCGACGGTGGCGATCACCAGGGTCAGCATCAGGCCGCCCCATTGGCTGGTCGCCACTTGAGTCAGGCCGAAAACGCCGCCATGCAACAGGCACCAGGCAATGATCGGGTACAACACCAGGAAGCTCAGCCCGTACACCGCTTTACGCGGGAAGCGCGAGATGAACAACGGTGCCACGCCGATGACCGCCAGCCACACGGTCAGGTCCACGCGCCAGCGCAGTTCCGGCGGGTAGTAGCCGTACATGAACTGGCCGAAACGCTGCTGGATGAACACCCAGCAGGCGCCCTCCTTGGTGCAGTCGGCCTGGGAGGTGCCGACCCAGTTGGCGTCCAGGATCGCCCACTGCAGGATTGGCGGGACCACCAGGTAAATCAGATAGAACGCGAACAGGGTCAGCAGGGTGTTGAGCCAACTGGAGAACATGTTCGCGCGCATCCACGCCACCACACCGATGCTGCTGCTCGGTGGTGGCATGTCAGGTTTGAAAGTATGAGTACTCATGCGCTTTTCCTTACCGCTCGATCAGCGCAATGCGCTTGTTGTACCAGTTCATCAGCAGGGAGATGCTGATACTGATCGCCAGGTACACGCTCATGGTGATGGCAATCACCTCGATCGCCTGTCCGGTCTGGTTCAGCACCGTACCGGCAAACAACGACACCATTTCCGGATAACCGATACCGGCCGCCAGCGAGGAGTTCTTCGCCAGGTTCAGGTATTGGCTGGTCAGCGGCGGAATGATCACGCGCAGGGCTTGCGGGATGATCACCTTGCGCAGGGTCGGACCGTTGCGCAGGCCCAACGAGTGCGCCGCTTCGGTCTGGCCGTGGCTGACCGACTTGATGCCCGAACGCACGATCTCGGCGATGAACGCCGCGGTGTACACGGTCAGGGCCAGGGTCAGCGCCAGCAGTTCCGGGATCAGCACCCAGCCACCAACGAAGTTGAAGCCTTGCAGCTTGGGCATTTCCCAGTGCACCGGCGTGCCGAAGATCAGTGCGCACAGTGCCGGGATCACCAGGAACAGCGCCAGGCCAACCCAGAATTTATGGAAAGGTACGCCAGTCGCTTCGAAGCGCTTGTTCGCCCAGCGGCTCATCAGCACGATGGCGACGATGGCCACGACGATGCTGACCACGAAGGGCCAGAAACCATCCGCGGTCAACGCGGCAGGCATGTTCAGGCCGCGGCTGCTGACGAAGAAGGTGTCGCCGAAGTTATGGCTGTTGCGTGGCCCTGGCATGGTCAGGAACACCGCGAAGTACCAGAACAGGATTTGCAGCAGCGGCGGAATGTTGCGGAAGACTTCCACATAAACAGTCGCCAGCTTGGCAATGATCCAGTTCTTCGACAGGCGTGAAACGCCGACGATGAAACCGAGGAGCGTCGCCAGGATGACCCCGATGAAGGTCACCAGCAGCGTATTGAGCAGGCCGATGACAAACACTCGGGCATAGCTGTCCGACTCGGTGTAGTCAATCAGGGTTTGAGCGATGCCGAAACCGGCACTGCGCTCCAGAAAGCTGAAGCCGGAGGTAATGCCCCGGTGTTGCAAGTTGGTCTGGGTGTTATCGAACAGATACCAGCCCATGGAGACCACCGCCACAATGGTGATGATCTGAAATAGCCACGCACGCACTTTGGGATCGCTGAGGCTGAGCCTCTGCTTTGGTGCGCCGATTGAATTTTGCATGAAGTGCCCCGGATGTAATGGAACAGAACATCACCCGGTGGTTGGCCCACCGGGTGATAGAACCATCAGCGCACTGGTGGTGCGTATTGAATGCCGCCAGCGTTCCACAAGGCGTTCAGCCCGCGGTCGATTTCCAGCGGAGTGCCTTTGCCGAGGTTTTTCTCGAACACTTCGCCATAGTTACCCACTTGCTTGACGATCTGGACGACCCAGTCCTTCTTCACTTTCAAGTCTTTGCCGTATTCACCGTCGGTACCCAGCAGACGTGCGACGTCCGGATTCTTGGTGGCCTTGGCTTCGGCTTCGACGTTCTTGGAAGTGACACCAGCCTCTTCAGCGTTGAGCATGGCGTAGCCTACCCAGCGAACAATGGCCAACCACTCGTCGTCGCCGTTACGCACGACCGGGCCCAGCGGTTCCTTGGAAATGGTTTCCGGCAGAACCACGTAGTCCTTCGGCGAAGCCAGCTTGCTGCGCTGAGCGAACAGTTGGGACTTGTCGGAGGTCAGTACGTCGCAACGACCGGATTCCAGCGACTTGGCGCTTTCATCGGAGGTGTCGAAGGTGATCGGGGTGTATTTCAGACCGTTGCCGCGGAAGTAGTCGGAAACGTTCAGCTCAGTGGTGGTACCGGCCTGGATGCAGATGGTCGCACCGTCGAGCTCTTTGGCACTCTTGACGCCCAGCTTGCTATTTACCAGGAAGCCAATGCCGTCGTAGTAGGTGATGAAGCCCGGGAACTTCAGGCCCATGCCCGCGTCACGGGAGCTGGTCATGGTGGTGTTGCGCGACAGAATGTCAATTTCGCCAGACTGCAGCGCGGTGAAGCGCTCTTTGGCGTTCAGCTGGCTGAATTTGACCTTGGTCGCGTCGCCGAATACGGCAGCAGCCACAGCGCGGCAGTAGTCAGCATCGATACCCACGATCTTGCCGGTGGAGTCCGGAACCGAGAAGCCCGGCAGACCGTCACTTACACCGCACTGTACGAAACCTTTCTTCTGCACTGCATCCAGGGTTGCACCCGCCTGAGCGAACCCGCTGACACCGAGTACTGCGGCTGCAGTCACGATGGCCAGGGTGGATTTCAACATCTTCATTCAAACCTCCAGTTTTGCTCTTGTTGTGTCGGAGCTTGAGTCCTGTCGCACCCTTATGAGGCGTAGTCGACCCGTGTTGGCTTTTTTTGGGGTCAACCGACGTAGGACCTGCGCTATGAGTCTAGTAGGAGAAAACCCACATCATGGATTACTCACTTCTCACCAATCGGCCGAACGGGCGGTAGCCCTTTCACGTTCGCGAAGCCCGTAGCGGCCACTGGCGAACATCCATCACCGGATTCTTTTGCTATCCCACCTACCACCATGGCCTGATAGTGTTACCGACAGGCGTGGGATTTTCAGTACAGGCTTTCCCATAGCAAAGCCCGTACCAGACCGCTCGCCGAAGCCGTTCGGCGACAGGTCAATAGCAAAACTTGTAGCCTTGCGACATCTTCTTAACGGATCAACCAGACGCGCACTCATCTCTCGCACTCATTGAGAGCGCACGCACAACATTGGAGCAGCCATGACCGAGCCCTTGATTCTTCAACCCGTAAAGCCCGCAGACGCCTGCGTGATATGGCTGCACGGCCTGGGCGCCGACCGCTACGACTTCCTGCCAGTGGCCGAAGCCCTGCAGGAAAGCCTGCTGACCACCCGCTTCGTTCTCCCGCAGGCACCGACCCGCGCCGTGACCATCAACGGCGGCTACGAGATGCCGAGCTGGTACGACATATTGGCCATGAGCCCGGCGCGCGCGATCAGCCGTGAGCAGCTGGAAGCGTCGGCGCAGAGAGTCTTCGACTTGATCGAAGAGCAGCGCGCCAGCGGAATAGACGCTTCGCGGATTTTTCTGGCAGGTTTTTCCCAAGGCGGCGCTGTCGTCTTGCACACCGCTTTCCTGAAATGGCAGGGGCCGTTGGGTGGCGTACTTGCCCTCTCCACTTATGCACCGACCTTCAGCAATGAACTGGAGCTTTCCGCCAGCCAGCAGCGCATTCCCGTACTGTCTTTGCACGGCCAGTACGATGACGTGGTTCAAAACGCCATGGGTCGCACCGCTTACGAGTTTTTGAAGCAGCATGGTGTCACCGTGACATGGCAGGAATACCCAATGGGCCACGAAGTGTTACCCGAGGAAATTCGCGACATCGGCGTCTGGCTGGCCGAGCGTTTGCGCTAAAAGCTACCCATTGATCCATCCCACTACGCCGCGCCCGATTCTTGCATTACACTGGCCGGCGTATATTCCTTAACCAATTGATGAGATGACCGTGCTCAAAGCACTCAAGAAAATGTTCGGTAAAAGCGAGACTGAGCAGCTCGCGCCAGTTGCCAGCGCTCCGTCTCACATCCCCAGCCACCGCACCGACGGTAATCAGCCTGGCCGGACCGCAACCGTAGCGGCACCGAAACACGAGCCAGTGACCACACCGGCCGCCCAACCTGTCGATATTTCTGCCGCCGAACCACCGCGCAGTGAAACGCCGAAACCGGCAAAACCGCGCCGCGAACCAAAACCCAAAGCGCCAGTCATCCCCTGGAAACTCGAAGACTTCGCCGTCGAACCCCAGGAAGGCAAAACCCGTTTCCACGATTTCAAACTCGCTCCGGAACTGATGCACGCCATCCAGGACCTGGGCTTCCCGTATTGCACGCCGATCCAGGCGCAAGTGCTGGGCTTCACCCTCGCCGGCAAAGACGCCATCGGTCGCGCCCAGACCGGCACCGGCAAAACCGCTGCGTTCCTGATCTCGATCATCACCCAGCTGCTGGAAACACCGCCACCCAAGGAACGCTACATGGGTGAACCCCGGGCGCTGATCATCGCGCCGACCCGCGAACTGGTGGTGCAGATCGCCAAGGACGCCGCCGACCTGACCAAGTACACCGGCCTCAACGTCATGACCTTTGTCGGCGGCATGGATTTCGACAAGCAGCTCAAGCACCTCGAAGCCCGTCACTGCGACATTCTCGTGGCCACTCCGGGTCGCCTGCTCGACTTCAACCAGCGCGGCGACGTGCATCTGGACATGGTGGAAGTCATGGTGCTGGACGAAGCCGACCGAATGCTCGACATGGGTTTCATCCCGCAAGTGCGTCAGATCATTCGCCAGACGCCACCGAAGAACGAGCGTCAGACGCTGCTGTTCTCCGCGACCTTCACCGAAGACGTGATGAACCTGGCCAAGCAATGGACCACCGACCCGTCGATCGTCGAGATCGAATCACAGAACGTGGCCAGCGAAAACGTCGAGCAACACATCTACGCCGTTGCCGGTGCCGACAAATACAAACTGCTCTACAACCTGGTCAACGACAACGGTTGGGAGCGGGTGATGGTGTTTGCCAACCGCAAGGATGAAGTGCGGCGCATCGAAGAACGCCTGGTGCGTGACGGCGTCAACGCCGCGCAACTGTCCGGCGACGTGCCGCAGCACAAGCGCATCAAGACCCTGGAAGGTTTCCGCGAAGGCAAGATTCGCGTGCTGGTCGCCACCGACGTGGCCGGTCGCGGCATCCACATCGACGGCATCAGCCACGTGATCAACTTCACCCTGCCGGAAGTCCCGGACGATTACGTGCACCGCATCGGTCGTACCGGTCGTGCTGGCGCCGATGGCGTGTCCATCAGTTTTGCCGGTGAAGACGACTCCTACCAGCTACCGTCTATCGAGGCGTTGCTGGGTCGGAAAATCAGCTGTGAAACGCCGCCGACGCATCTACTGCGGGCGGTTGAGCGCAAGCGCCCGTAACCCGGGCCCTTGCTGAAAGAGGCGCAGCCGGAAACGGACTGCGCTTTTTTTTCGTCCCGATATTGCTCGATACAACTAAAAGTCCATAATGGACAAATTAGTTTAATTGCAGCGCTCGGAGCCGACCATGTCCAGTACGCCTTACGTGATCACCCAACCCCAGGCCCGCGAGCTGCTGGCGCAGATCGACGTGCCACAGATCCTGCGCAAGCTGTTCCGCGACCTGGCCGCCGGGCAAGCGGTGCAACCGGCTCAACAGCTGGTGGATTTTCCCCAGGGCGCCGGCGACTTCATCAATTACTTGGGCGTGCTGGCTGAAGACGGCGTGTACGGGGTCAAGACATCGCCTTACATCGTGCGCGAGCAAGGTCCACTGGTGACCGCCTGGACGTTGTTGATGTCGATGCGGACCGGCCAGCCGTTGCTGCTTTGCGATGCCGGCGAACTGACTACCGCTCGCACGGCCGCGACCACTGCCGTCGCCGTCGATGCCCTCGCCCCGTTACAGGCGCAACGCCTGGCGATCATCGGCAGCGGCAAGGTGGCACAGGCACACCTGCATTACGTGAAAGGTCTTCGTGACTGGCAGAGCATCAGCCTCTACTCGCCGAGCCTGAGCGATAAGAATCCTGAAACGCTGGCACAGCTCAAAAGCCTCGATTCGCGCCTGACCATCGCCGACAGTCGCGAAGCGGCGATCCGGGACGCTGACGTGATCATGCTTTGCACCTCGTCCGCCGGCCCGGTGATCGATCCCTCCAGCTTGAGCAAACCGGCGCTGATCACCTCGATCAGCACCAACGCCCCTCGCGCCCACGAAGTGCCACCGCAGAGCCTCAACGACATGCAGGTGTTCTGCGACTATCGTCAGACCACGCCGGGCTCGGCGGGTGAAATGCTGATTGCGGGGGAACAACATGGCTGGGACAAGAACGCCATCGTTGGCGACCTGCCCGATCTGCTCAGCGAAAAAGTCCAACGCCCCGGCTATGACCGCCATGTGTTCTTCCGCTCCATCGGCCTGGGCCTGGAAGACATCGCGCTGGCCAATGCCATCTACCGCTTGCAGCCCTGACACCTAAATCCTGTGGGAGCGGGCTTGCTCGCGAATGCGGTCTGACATTCACCAATGAGTGGACTGACACACCGCTTTCGCGAGCAAGCCCGCTCCCACAATGGATCTCTACAATTTCGGTATTTGCGCTCGACAGGAGACGTTCATGAGCCAGGCAGACTTCATCATCATCGGCGGCGGGATTGCCGGCGCTTCCACCGGTTTCTGGCTGTCGCAGCACGCCCGGGTGATTGTGCTCGAACGCGAGTCCCATCCGGCTTATCACTCCACCGGACGCTCCGCTGCGCTGTATACCGCCGCTTACGGCACACCGCAGGTGCGGGCACTGACCCAGGCCAGCCGCGATTTCTTCGACGCGCCGCCAGCCGGTTTCTGCGAACACCCGCTGCTGACCCCACGCGGCGAGATGACCGTGGACTTCACCGGCGACCCGGCCGAGCTGAACAATCAATACATGAGCGCCAAGGCCACGGTGTCGGAGATGCAACTGCTGAGCGCCGACGAAGCCTGCGCACGCCTGCCAATCCTGCGCCGGGAAAAAGTCCACGGCGCGATCTACGATCCGACCGCCAGCGACATCGACACCGATGCCCTGCACCAGGGTTACCTGCGCGGCATCCGACGCAATAAAAGCGAAGTGCATACCGACTGCGAAGTGCTGGGCCTTAACCGTGACACCGAAGGCCTGTGGCAGGTCCAAACCAGCGGTCAGACCTTCAGCGCACCGGTCATCATCAACGCGGCAGGCGCATGGGCCGACAAGATCGGCGAGCTGGCCGGCGCCAAGCCGCTGGGCCTGCAACCCAAGCGGCGTGCGGCGTTCATTTTCGCCGGCCCCGAGGGCGTGGACATCCACCATTGGCCGATGCTGGTCAGCCTCGACGAATCGTTCTACATGAAACCCGATGCCGGGATGTTCCTCGGCTCGCCGGCCAATGCCGACCCGGTGGAACCACACGACGTGCAGCCTGAAGAGCTGGACATCGCCATGGGCATCTACCAGATAGAAGAAGCCACCACCCTGACCATCCGCCGCCCGACCCGCACCTGGGCCGGCCTGCGCAGCTTCGTCAGCGATGGCGATTTGATCAGTGGCTTCGATCAGCAAGTGCCGGGGCTGTTTTGGGTCGCGGCACAGGGCGGTTACGGCATCCAGACTTCACCCGCCATGGGCCAGGCCAGCGCTGCGCTGGTACGCGGTGAAGCCTTGCCGGATCAGCTCAGCCGTTTCGGCCTGGACGCCGAGATGCTCTCCCCTGCTCGCCTGGGCTGATTGTCGCCCTCAGGTGACGTGTCGACACGATTGCGGCAAACTTCCAGCGCCCTTTTTGCAGGGCGCTGACGCTGCCTGGAGTTCCACTGTATGAACGCACCTGAAAAAGACCCGGCTGTGGATAACACCTCTCTGGACAACTACCGTGCGATCGCCGACGCCATCGCAACGCTGTTCTTCCCCCACGCCGAAGTGGTGCTGCATGACCTGCGCACGCAGAAGGTCGATTACATCGCCAACAACCTGTCCAAGCGGGAGATCGGTGACGACTCGGCGCTGGAGGACATGCTCAGCGACGATGTCAGCGAACGGAACATCGGGCCGTACGAAAAGCTGAATTGGGATGGCCAGAAGATTCGCAGCCTGAGCAGCGTCTTGCGCGACAGCGAAGGTCATCCGCTGGCGGTGCTGTGCATCAACCTGAATATTTCGCTGTTTGAGAACGCGAAAGCGGCGCTGGATCTGTTCCTGTCGCCGAGCAAGCTGATCCCGCAGCCGGATTCACTGTTTCGTGATGACTGGCAGGAGCGGATCAATACCTTTCTGCACGCCTGGCTGCGCGAACGTCAGCTGAGCCTGAACGTGTTGACGCGCGACCACAAACGCGAGCTGGTGCTGGCGTTGCACGCCGAGGGGGCCTTCAAGGGGAAAAGTGCTTCGAACTACGTGGCCAATGTGCTGAACATGGGGCGGGCGACGGTTTACAAGCATTTGAAGGAATTGAAGGGTTAAGTCCTGAGAGGTGTGTTGTTTAATCGGGCCCCTTCGCGAGCAAGCCCGCTCCCACAGGAGAAACGCATTCCAATGTGGGAGTGAGCCTGCTCGCGATGCGGTTGATCAGTCGCCGTAGATGTCAGACTTGAAATACTTCTCGGAAATCTTCTGGTACTCGCCACTCGCGCGAATGCCATCAATGGCCGTGTTCAGCTTGGCAACCAACTCACTGTTGCCTTTGCGCACCGCAATCCCGGCGCCCTCGCCCACGTACTTCGGATCTTTCAACTCCGGCCCGACAAACGCGTAGCCCTTGCCACGCGGCATCGCCAGGAAGTCACTCAGCGGAATGGTGTCGGCAAAAATGGCGTCGAGGCGACCGGCTGCCAGATCCATGTAGATTTCTTCGTTGTTGCCGTAGCGCTTGACGTTGATGCCCTTCGGCTCAAACACCTCGGTGGCGTAACGGTCGGTGGTGGTGGCGCGCTGCACACCGACGGTCTTACCCTTGAGGCTGGCGTACTGGTCATCCACAGCCGCGCCTTCCTTCATCACCAGGCGTGATGAGGTGAAGTAGTACTTGTGAGTGAAGTCGACCGACTTCTTGCGGTCTTCGTTGATGGTCATGGACGACAGCGCCATGTCGATTTTCTTCACTTTCAGGGAAGGAATCAGACCGTCGAATTCGCCTTCGACCCACACACACTTGACCTTCATCTGCGCGCACAGGGCATTGCCGATGTCGTAGTCGAAACCGACTATCTCGCCTTTTTCGGTCTTGGAGGCGAACGGTGGATAAGCGGCTTCGATGCCGATGCGCAGGGTGTTGTCAGCGGCGAACAGAGAGCTGCACGCCAACAGGCTGAGCGCCAGACCGGTGATGAGGGGGAATTTCTTCATGTTCGTTCTCTCGCGGGTTGTTGTTGGTTTGGCAAGACAGAAGACAAAGCTGGAACAGGGGAACGCCTTTTTTGTACTTATAATTCCATACTGGACTTTAATGTATAGGTCGTCAATCGGGCAAAATGAAGATGTGCCGGCCAGTGGTCGGGCGGTGGGTCATTGGGATTTTTGGTGTTGCTGATGGCCTCTTCGCGGGCAAGCCACGCTCCCACAGTTTTTACGTTGTTCACATAATCTGTTCACGACACAAAACCTGTGGGAGCGGGCTTGCCCGCGAAGGCGTACTTGTAGACGCCGCAGGAATCACTGCTTCCAGCGATCCGCCGCCGCATGATCGCTGTCACGCCCTTCGACCCAACGCGGCCCGTCAGTGGTGTTTTCTTTCTTCCAGAACGGCGCACGCGTTTTCAGGTAGTCCATGACAAAGGCGCAGGCGTCGAAAGCCGCCTGGCGGTGGGCACTCGCAGCGCCGACGAAGACGATCGGTTCGCCCGGTTCCAGGGCGCCGATCCGGTGCAGCACTTCAAGCTTCAACAGCGGCCAGCGCTGCTCAGCCTCGAGGGCGATTTTGCCAAGAGCCTTTTCGGTCATGCCCGGATAGTGCTCGAGAAACATCCCGGCCACATCGAGCCCGTCATTGAAGTCGCGCACGTAACCGACAAAACTCACCACCGCGCCAACACCGACATTGGCGGCGTGCATGGCATTGACTTCAGCACCCGGATCGAACGCCGTGGACTGCACGCGAATCGCCATGTCAGCCCCCGGTCACGGTCGGAAAGAACGCCACTTCATCACCGTCAGTCACCGGCTCGTCGAGTTGGCAAAGGTCCTCGTTGCGCGCGCACATCAGGTTCTGCTCGCTCAACACGTCGGCACCGTCACGTTGAGCCAGCAGCGCACGCACATCGTCGACGGTGGCGAAATCACCTTCAACCTTGACCGAGTCAACGCCGAGGGCTTCGCGGTAGCGGGCAAAAAACTTCACGGTGAGGTTCATGGTTGATCTGCCTGAAAATGGCCGCTCTTGCCGCCGAGTTTTTCCAGCAGCCGCACGCTTTCGATGGTCATGCCACGGTCCACGGCCTTGCACATGTCGTAGATAGTCAGCGCGGCGACACTGGCGGCCGTCAACGCTTCCATCTCGACGCCAGTCTGCCCGGACAGCTTGCAACGCGCGACGATGCGCACGGTGTCATCGCCTTCGGCACTGAGCTCGACCTTGACGCCGGTGAGCATCAGCGGATGGCACAGGGGAATCAGATCGCTGGTCTTCTTCGCCGCCTGAATGCCGGCAATGCGCGCCACGGCGAACACGTCACCTTTAGGGTGACCGCCACTGACGATCATCTGCAGGGTTTCGGGCTGCATGCGCACCAGCGCTTGGGCGGTCGCTTCACGGAACGTCACGGCTTTTTCGGTGACGTCGACCATGTTGGCGCGACCTTGGGAATCGAGATGAGTCAGCACGGGGTTACTCCTGATCAGGAGCGTCGATTGTAAACCTGCGGGTCAATTTTCCGCACGCAAGATTATCCGATCACCACAAGCCCGCTCCCACAGGGGTTTTGTGTCGGGCATAAAAAAACCGGGCGGCTTTGGGGCCGCCCGGTACTGGTGACGTGGTTACAAATGCGATTCGGCGTATTCGGCCAGAATCGAACGTGGCACCCCTTGCAGGGTGATGTGTACGCCGTTGGGGAAATCCTTGAAGCGTTCGGTCAAGTACGTCAGCCCGGAGCTGGTCGCGGACAGGTAAGGAGTGTCGATCTGCGCCAGGTTGCCCAGGCACACCACTTTGGAACCGGCGCCGGCACGGGTGATGATGGTTTTCATCTGGTGCGGGGTCAGGTTCTGGCATTCATCGATCAGGATCAGGCTCTGCTGGAAGCTGCGGCCTCGAATGTAGTTGAGGGATTTGAACTGCAACGGCACTTTGCTGAGGATGTAATCGACGCTGCCATGGGTGTTTTCGTCATCCATGTGCAAGGCTTCGAGGTTGTCGGTGATGGCGCCCAGCCAAGGCTCCATTTTTTCCGCTTCGGTGCCGGGCAGGAAACCGATTTCCTGGTCCAGGCCCTGCACGCTGCGCGTCGCGATGATCCGGCGGTAGCGTTTGCTGACCATGGTCTGCTCGATCGCCGCCGCCAGGGCCAGGATGGTTTTACCCGAGCCGGCGGCCCCGGTCAGGTTAACCAGGTGGATATCCGGATCGAGCAAGGCATACAGCGCCAGGCTTTGATAGATGTCACGCGGTTTCAGGCCCCAGGCTTCCTGGTGCAACAGGGGTTCCTGATGCAGGTCGAGAATCAGCAGGCGGTCCTCCTCGATCTCCTTGATCCAGCCGACAAAACCCTGTTCGTCGATGATGAACTCATTGATATGCACAGCCGGCAGGTTGTCGATCAGCTGCACCTGATGCCAGGTGCGACCGTGATCCTGACGGGTTTCGACATTCTTCACGCGATCCCAGAAGGAGCCGTCCATGTTGTGATAACCATTGGGCAGCAGCGATACGTCGTCAACCAGTTGGTCGGTGCTGTAGTCCTCGGCCGCGATCCCGCACGCCCGGGCCTTGAGGCGCATGTTGATGTCTTTGGTGACCAGCACCACGGGCAGTTTCGGCTCGCGCGCGTGCAGGTCAATCAACTGGTTGATGATGATGTTGTCGTTCAGGTGTTCGGGAAGAATGATGTTCGGTTCGGCACGCTTGCTCATCAGAATTGACAGCAAACCTTTGGGCCCGCTCTTGCCGCGCTGGATCGGTACACCGAGCTCGACGTCTTCTGGGCTGGCGTCGCCCAACGTCTTGTCGATCAGGCGAATCGCCTGACGGCATTCCGCAGCCACGCTGTGATGCCCGCTCTTGAGCTTATCCAGCTCCTCAAGCACGGTCATCGGGATGGCAACGTGGTGTTCTTCGAAGTTAAGAAGGGCGTTTGGATCGTGAATCAATACGTTGGTATCGAGTACATAAAGGATTGGCTGGTTGGAGGAAGAACTACGTCCGTGATCATCCATACTCGGTCACCTTTGTGGGAGCCATTCGACGCAATACCTTGGCGGTGCTGCGCCTCGAAGTGACTACCGAATTTCACCTGCTGGGACTCAAGTGAACTGCATCCATAGTTGGGTCTTGGAAGACGCCACCTGTGGTGCAGGTTTCGGCGGTCTGTCTTCGTAATACTCCAAAACCCATGACAGAAAAAAGTACTTTGACGCTTTTTTGAAGTTTATTTTTCAGAGTGACCAATAGCACTAGGCGGATGGCCATCACCCCGTTAAAGTCGGAAGTCCGCCTGCATCGAATTCTGCACAAAAATCACCCCGCTGCGCCCTCATACCCAATGATTCCGGGCTTTTTACGGTTTCAGCGAAACGCGTCCTGACAGTCCTCCCAACCGATCCCGCTTTGCGCCGTTTGCGTGATGAGCCAAGGCATCGCCGTTTTCACTGCATCCTGCTTCACATTGAAGTTAATCACCCCGTGTCGCCACAGCAGCATCAACGTCAACACGCGTTGCGCACTCGGGTTGCCCTTGAGTTTGCCGGCGCCGTCCTGGGCATCAATGTCCCAAAGCGCCACCTGCAAACCCTGAGCCTTGAAGAAGCCTTCGGCGTCCGAACGACGCTGGCCATCGGGCGGACGAAACAGCGGCACGTAGTTCTCCGGCAGTTTGCTTTTGACCAGCTCGACGCTGCGGCGCACCGAGTCCTGCCAGTCTTGCCAGTGGCTGTGGGAACGAAACTCCCAGCCTTGCACGCCGATGCACTGCGCTGAGTACGTCGCTTGCAGACTGGCCACCGAGCGCTCGGCCAGACGCGCCTGGATGTCTTTGCCCAGCACGAAGAACGTACCGCTCATGTTCGACTTGCGCAGGTACTCCGTGACCCAGCCGGTGTTGTCCGGCATGACATTGGCGGCGCTGTCGAAGGTCAGCAAAAACAGCCGGTCATGCATCTCGTCGCCGTTGCGCTCATAGTCGCCAAAACGATCGACTTCGCTGCTGCTCTGGGGGGACAGTGCCGCCTTGCGCAGTTGCTCGTCCAGATACTGGGCGTGGAACAACCGGCTCGGCTCCGACCACTTGATGTAGTAGCTGTCGTCGCTGACCTGAAACTTGGCCGCTTGCTGGCGCAGGGTGTCCATGTCCTCGACGAGAAAACAGAAGGAAGCATCCTGATCGCAGCTCTGCTGGGCAAAGTTATAGTTGGTGAACAGGCGCTGCCACAGGCGCTGGCGCAGGTTGTTGACGGCCTCCAGATTGATTTTCCGCAGGCCCAGGCGTTGGGCCAGGGCCGGTTCATCCAGCGACTCGCTGGCCAGCAGCACCCGCGCGAACATGAGGATTTCGGCGCGTGATGCGACGTCGAACAGCGTCGGGCTGCTGAGCTGTTCCGGCCAGGTGCTGCGATCAAGCGTCGCCACGTCGCCAGGCGCCGCCATGGCACCGAAGCTCAAGAGCCACGCCGAAAATAGAAAAACGATACGCAAAGGGATGTCTCCATAACAAAACCCGCGCGGCACTATAGCTGATCCAGCCCACATTCCCGCAGCAGCACCGAACCCATTGTGGCGAGGGAGCTTGCTCCCGCTGGGCTGCGAAGCAGCCCCAAACCTGCGACCTCATTCCTTCAGGTGAAACCTGCGCAGCAATCTTGCGACCGCTTCGCGATCGAGCGGGAGCAAGCTCCCTCGCCACAAAAGCCCATACAGTCAAACCGCCGATCACCTATGGACTTGATAGCTGGAGTCAACCGGCCCAACCCCCTAGAATCGCGCCCACGATTAAAGGAGACGACTTCATGCTGATGGTGATTTCCCCCGCCAAGACCCTCGACTACGAAACACCGCCGGCGACCCAGCGCTTTACCCAGCCGCAGTACCTCGACCATTCCCAAGAGTTGATCATGCAGTTGCGCGACCTGACGCCAGCGCAGATCAGCGAGTTGATGCACGTCTCCGACAAGATCGGCGGCCTCAACGCCGCACGTTTCGGCAGCTGGACGCCCGCGTTCACCCCGGAAAACGCCAAGCAGGCGCTGCTCGCCTTCAAGGGCGACGTGTACACCGGACTCGACGCGCAAACCTTCAGCGAAGCCGATTTCGATTACGCGCAACAACACTTGCGCATGCTTTCAGGCCTGTACGGTCTGTTGCGCCCGCTGGACCTGATGCAACCGTATCGTCTGGAGATGGGCACCAAACTGGCAAATGCCCGTGGCAAGGATCTGTATGCGTTCTGGGGCACGCGGATCAGCGAATGGCTGAACGAAGCCCTGGCCGATCAGGGCGACGACGTATTGCTGAACCTGGCCTCCAACGAATACTTCTCGGTGGTCAAACGCAGTGCCTTGAACGCACGCATCATTAATACCGACTTCAGGGACTTGAAGAACGGTCAATACAAGATCATCAGTTTCTACGCGAAAAAAGCGCGGGGAATGATGAGCCGTTTCGTCATTGAAGAGCGCGTCAACGACCCGGCAGACCTCAAAAAATTTGACGTTCAAGGCTATCGCTACAGTGCCGAGCAGTCTAAACCGGACCATCTGGTATTCCTGCGCGATCACGCGCCCGAGTAAGCTCCCGGTTGGTGCACGACAGCAGAAAAGCGTCGTGCGCCACCGTCTGATCGTCCAACAATCCCCCGCCTTATTCGCCGACTTATTGGCGCCATAAATCCATCACCCGATTTTCTAACTTTAGTTTCACTCGACTTTGATGATTTTTTTCAGTAGTGGCACTGAAAATTTTTCTCGGTAGTGGCACAAAACTATCGGGGTCGATAATAAGCCTATATATAAAGGGCCAAACGGTAAGTGCTATCAGTTTGAGAGCAGTGCCATCTTTCTCAATATTTCAAGAAATTTCAGAATTCGCGATGGGCGGACAGGAACTATGTCCAAATGCGTAGCTCATACCACCGGTAACGATTTTCTCAATGTATGTACGAGATAACTTACGCAGAGAAGAGCGCCACGTAGCGAAGTTGTCACATTAACTTCCGCAGACTGGGCCTCTGATTTGGGCAACACATAAAGGACAGGAGATACGCTTATTAATATCCCCTTCAAGGCCAAGGCTGCGCCCCTATAAACGTGCTCATCTGAGCACCCAACCGCTTGATTTACGGGCTTCTGGCCTGGCATTGAGCGCGCAAGACCTTTGCTCACGGTCCTCTGATTAGAAGATCGGCTGCATAACAGGGCACATCAGAATAATAAGGCCTAGTTGCGCACCCCTTGAGTGCACTTATTTAGACACTCGGAACTTTGTATGCCTGCACGCGGCACTGTGGCGCCTGTAAGCCGCACTTCCGAGTGCACTATACCGCTGAACACCATTAACTCCGGCCATGTAATGGCTTGATAAAACACAGAGGTAATTGCGATGCGCATCAGCATATTTGGTTTGGGTTACGTCGGCGCAGTATGTGCCGGTTGCCTGTCTGCACGGGGCCATGACGTCGTAGGCGTCGATGTTGCCAAAGACAAAATCGATATGATCAACGCCGGCAAATCGCCGATCGTTGAACCGGGTCTGGGCGAACTTCTGAAGAAGGGCATCGAGACGGGCAAATTGCGCGGCACGACCAACTTCGCCGAGGCGATTCGTGACACCGACCTGTCGATGATCTGCGTCGGTACGCCGAGCAAGAAGAACGGCGACCTGGAACTGAACTACATCGAAGCCGTGTGCCGCGAGATCGGTTTTGTCCTGCGTGACAAGACCACCCGCCACACCATCGTGGTTCGCAGCACCGTTTTGCCAGGCACGGTCGCAAACGTTGTCATCCCTATCCTCGAAGACTGCTCCGGCAAGAAAGCCGGCGTTGATTTCGGCGTTGCAGTGAACCCTGAGTTCCTGCGCGAAAGCACCGCGATCGCCGACTACGACCTGCCGCCAATGACCGTCATCGGCGAGTTCGACAAGGCCTCGGGCGACGTTCTGCAATCGCTGTACGAAGAGCTCGACGCACCGATCATCCGCAAGGACATCGCCGTTGCCGAAATGATCAAGTACACCTGTAACGTGTGGCACGCCACCAAGGTGACCTTCGCCAACGAGATCGGCAACATCGCCAAGGCGTGCGGTGTCGACGGTCGCGAAGTGATGGAAGTGGTCTGCCAGGACAAGACACTGAACCTGTCCCAGTACTACATGCGCCCAGGCTTCGCGTTCGGCGGCTCTTGCCTGCCCAAAGACGTGCGCGCCCTGACCTACCGCGCCGGTGCACTGGACGTGGAATCGCCTTTGCTGAACTCGCTGATGCGCAGTAACGAATCGCAGGTGCAGAACGCCTTCGACATCGTTTCCAGCCACGACAAACGCAAAGTCGCCCTGTTGGGCCTGAGCTTCAAGGCCGGCACCGATGACCTGCGTGAAAGCCCGCTGGTTGATCTGGCGGAAATGCTGATCGGCAAGGGTTACGACCTGAGCATCTACGACAGCAACGTCGAATACGCCCGTGTCCACGGCGCGAACAAGGATTACATCGAGTCGAAGATCCCTCACGTCTCGTCCTTGCTCAACGCTGACTTCGACGACGTGATCGCCAACTCCGACGTGATCATCCTCGGCAACCGTGACGAGAAATTCCGCGCCTTGGCGCAGAACGCTCCGCACGGCAAGCAAGTCGTCGACCTGGTCGGCTTCATGTCTAAAGCCACCAGCGTCAGTGGCCGTACCGAAGGCATCTGCTGGTAACAAGCGGTATCGGGAGGGTTTGCGGTGCTCACAAAGCCCGCAACCCTCCCGGCTTTTTCGCCTGCCTTAACCCCATCGGGCCACCCCACAGGCTCGCCCGAGATAGAGACGGATGCAGATTATGCACAGGCTAAAGCACGGCCTACTTCAGGCCGCCGGTTGGCTGTTTTACCTAAGTTTATTGATGGGCATCGCCATGGCGTTGCCTGCGTCCACATTCGATTCCGATTCGAAGGACTTTATCTTCCTCATCGGTTTCATCGGCATCTGGCGCTACTCGATGGGCGCCACGCACTTTGTGCGCGGGATGCTGTTCCTGTACGTGGTCTACCCGCACCTGCGGCGCAAAGTGCGCAAGCTGGGTGACGCGGCAAACCCGTCCCATGTGTTTCTGATGGTCACAAGCTTCCGTATCGATGCGCTGACCACCGCACAGGTCTACGCCTCCGTCATTCGCGAAGCGATCGACTGCGGCCTGCCGACCACCATGGTGTGCTCCATCGTGGAAATGTCCGATGAGAAGCTGGTGAAAAGCCTTTGGACGAAGATGAATCCGCCGGATCGGGTCAAGCTCGACTTCGTGCGCATTCCCGGCACCGGCAAGCGTGATGGCCTGGCCTACGGTTTCCGCGCCATCTCCCGCCACCTGCCGGACGACCGCGCAGTGGTTGCAGTGATCGATGGCGACACCGTGCTCGCCGAGGGCACCGTGCTCAAGACCGTGCCGTGGTTCCAGCTGTTCGGCAATGTCGGCGGCCTGACCACCAACGAGTTCTGTGAAGTGCGCGGCGGCTACATCATGAGCGAATGGCACAAACTGCGATTCGCCCAGCGCCACATCAACATGTGCTCGATGGCCTTGTCCAAGCGCGTACTGACCATGACCGGCCGGATGTCGGTGTTTCGCGCGACCGTGGTCACCAACCCGGACTTCATCGCCGACGTGGAAAGCGACTCGCTGCAACACTGGCGCCTGGGCCGCTTCAAGTTCCTGACCGGTGACGACAAGTCGAGCTGGTTCAGCCTGATGCGCCTGGGCTACGACACGTTCTACGTGCCGGACGCCGCGATCCACACCGTGGAGCATCCACCGGAAAAAAGCTTCATCAAGGCCAGTCGCAAACTGATGTTCCGCTGGTACGGCAACAACCTGCGCCAGAACGCCCGCGCCCTGGGCCTGGGGGTTAAACGCCTCGGCCTGTTCACCTCGGTGGTGCTGTTCGATCAGCGCGTGTCGATGTGGACCTCGTTGCTGGGCCTGACGGTCGCACTGATCGCCAGCTTCAAGTACGGCACCGCGTTCATCCTCGTGTACCTGCTGTGGATCGGCATTACCCGCCTGATCC
Organism: Pseudomonas sp. 31-12; assembly: GCF_003151075.1. NCBI lineage: Bacteria > Pseudomonadati > Pseudomonadota > Gammaproteobacteria > Pseudomonadales > Pseudomonadaceae > Pseudomonas > Pseudomonas sp. 31-12. The sequence goes on along the minus strand of NZ_CP029482.1, from coordinate 1,320,572 downwards.
TGACCGTGCTGCTGTCGTTGTCCGGTCACCGGATCGGCCCGGCCTACCCGGCGATTCTCTATTACAACCAGATCGTTGGCGCGCTGGTGAAGATCTACGTGTTCTTCCGCCTCGACCAACAGTCCTGGACTCGCCAGCCCACTTCCCTGACCCGTGATCTCGCCAGCTTTCAACGTTGGTTCAACACCTGGTCGTCTCGGACCATGACCTTCTCCGCCGGCAGCATCTTTGTTGCCGTGCTGCTGATGATGGTCTGACCGCCCCCTTATTGAATTAACCAGGAAAACGCCCCTATGAATACCGCCGTCAACGCCAACGTAGTGCATGAGTCAGAAGCCCAGCGCCAACACGCCCGAGTGAAAATCCCGGCCAAGCTGCGTTTCTTCGGTCCCGACCGGACCCCGATGGAAGCTCGAGTGATCGACCTCTCCGCTGGCGGTCTGGCCTTCAACGCCGGTCAACTGCCGCTGAAAATCGGCGACGTGTACAAGGCTCGCCTGCAATTCGTCATCGATAACCTCGGCCTGGCCATGGACGTGGAGCTGCAAGTGCGCTCCTTCGATCGCCAGACCGGTCGTGCCGGTTGCCAGTTCCAGAACCTGGAACCACAAGACATTTCGACCCTGCGTCACTTGATCACTTCGCACCTGGCCGGCGACATCGTCAGCATGGGTGAAGTGCTGGCGACCTTGCAGCGCGACAACTTCACCAAGGCGCGCAAGATGAAGGACGGCGGCCACGGCATGACCGCGTTCGGTCGTCTGCGCGCCGTGACGTTCAGCCTGGCGATTTTCATCGTCGGCCTGGCGGCGTTCGGTTTCATCTTCAAGTCGGTGTACGGCATGTACTTCGTCAGCCACGCCCAGGCCGGTCTGGTCAGCGTGCCGGGCATGAACATCACCATGCCGCGCGACGGCACCGTGCAGAGCCTGATCAAGGCTGACGGCGTTGCCGCCAAAGGCGCTCCGCTCGCGACGTTCAGCACCAGCATGCTCGATGTGCTCAAGGGCCACCTTGACGACAATCAACTGCAACCGGCCAAGGTTGAAGAGCTGTTCGGCAAGCAAATGACCGGCACCCTGACGTCGCCGTGCGATTGCACCGTGGCCCAGCAACTGGTCGCCAATGGTCAGTACGCCAGCAAAGGCGACGTGATCTTCCAACTGGTACCGCGCAACAGCGAAGCCAACGTTGAAGCACGCTTCACCTATCGCCAGTTCGCCGATGTGCGTCCAGGCAGCACGGTCAGCTTCCAGATTGCCGGCGAAGACACCACCCGCAGCGGCAAGATCGTCAGCAGCACCAGCCTGAAAAGCGCCGACCTTTCCTCCGACATCCGTGTACTGATTCAGCCGGACGAGCCACTGGACAGCAAATTCGCCGGTCGCCCGGTTGAAGTGAACAGCTCCCGTGGTCCGAACCTGAACTGGCTGATCGACAAAGCCATGGCTTCCGGTCTTTAAGCAGAGGACATGCCCGTGACTATCTCAAAAATCTTGAACGCACCGCAGTCCCTGTGGGAGCGAGCCTGCTCGCGATGGGATCGCCGCGGTTTGTCTGATGGACCGAGTCACTTGAATCGCCAGCAGGCTGGCTCCCACATGGGTACGGTGTGTGCTTTGGCCCTGGCCGTAAGCCTCGCCGGTTGCGCCGGCCTGCCCGACCAACGCCTGGCCAACGAAGCCCTCAAGCGCGGCGACACCGCGCTGGCGGCGCAGAACTATCAGCAACTGGCAGACCTGGGTTACAGCGAAGCACAGGTTGGCCTGGCCGATATCCAGGTCGACAGCCGTGACCCGGCACAAATCAAACAGGCCGAGGCGACTTACCGCGCCGCGGCCAGCGTTTCGCCGCGAGCCCAGGCTCGCCTGGGTCGCCTGCTGGTGGCCAAGCCGGGGTCTACCGAAGCCGAACAGCACGAAGCCGAAGGCCTGCTGAAAAAAGCCTCGGCCGCTGGCGAAGGCAACACCCTGATCCCGCTGGCAATGCTGTACCTGCAATACCCGCACAGTTTCCCCAACGTCAACGCCCAACAGCAGATCAGCCAATGGCGCGCCGATGGCAAACCGGAAGCGGGCCTGGCTCAAGTGCTGCTGTATCGCACCCAAGGCACTTACGACCAACACCTGGACGAAGTCGAAACCATCTGCAAAGCCGCGTTGACCACCACCGACATCTGCTACGTCGAACTGGCCACGGTCTATCAGAAACAGGCCAAGCCTGAGCAACAGGCCGAGCTGATCAAGCAGATGCAAGCCGCTCATGCTCGCGGCACGGTCACCGCTCAACGTGTCGACAGTGTGGCGCGCGTGCTGGGCGATGCGACCCTGGGCAAGACCGACGAGAAAACCGCTCAGACGCTGCTCGAAAGCATCGCTCCGGGCTACCCCGCTTCCTGGGTCAGCCTCGCGCAATTGCTCTACGACTTCCCGGAACTGGGCGACGTCGACACGATGATGAAGTACCTGGACAACGGCCGCGCCGCTGACCAGCCGCGTGCCGAACTGTTGCTGGGCAAGCTCTACTACGAAGGCAAAATGGTCCCGGCCGACGCGAAGGTCGCCGAAGAACACTTCAAGAAAGCCGTCGACAGAGAAGTGGCCGCCGATTACTACCTCGGCCAGATCTACCGTCGCGGTTACCTGGGCAAGGTTTATTCGCAGAAAGCGCTGGACCACCTGCTCAAGGCTGCGCGTAACGGCCAGAACAGCGCCGACTTCGCCATTGCCCAACTGTTTTCCCAAGGCAAGGGCACCAAGCCCGACCCGCTTAACGCTTACGTCTTCAGCCAATTGGCCAAGGCGCAGAACACCCCGCAAGCCACCGAGCTTGCACAAACACTCGAAGCGCAACTGCCGCCTGCCCAGCTCGCCGAGGCCCAACGTCTGTTGAAACAAGAACAGGCCGTTCGTGGTGCCTTGAGCCAGAACACGCTGGAACTGCACGCCCTGCAAGAAGAAGACGGCGAGGAATCCCTATGAAGCTGAATCCATTCGTTAAGGCCGGTATCGGCCTGTCATTCGCCCTCTTGTGGTCGTGCCCGACCCTGGCGGCCCTGACTGAAAACCAGAACTACGGCCTGGACGTGAAAATCACTGCCCAGTCCGAAGACGATACCGACCTGGGTACCGCGAGCGGCGGCGACGTCAACGGCGTCGGCCTCGACCTGCGTCCCTGGATCTACGGCGAGAGCGGCGCGTGGAGCGGATACGCGATGGGTCAGGCGGTGACGTCCACCGACATCATCGAGACCGACACCCTTCAGCAGTCCGACAGCGACGGCACCCAGGCCACCGACAACGGTGATCGCAAGAGCAAGAAAAACTACCTGGCGATGCGCGAGTTCTGGGTCGGCTACAGCGGCTTGACGCCGTACCCTGGCGAGATCCTCAAGCTCGGTCGTCAACGCCTGCGCAACGACGACGGCCAATGGCGCGACACCAACATTGAAGCCCTGAACTGGACCTTCGACACCACCCTGTTGCGCGCCAACGCCGGTGTCGCCGAACGCTTCAGCGAATACCGCACCGACCTCACCGAGCTGGCGCCCAAAGACAAGGATCGCCTGCACGCCTACGCCGATGCGGCGTATCAGTGGACGCCGGGCAACTGGGTCGGCATTCGCGGTCATCACACCCACGATGACGGCAAGCTCGACTATCCAGAGCCAGGAGTTCCTGCCGATTCTCTGGACAAGAAAGAGAACGGCGACATCAGCTGGATCGGCCTCACCGCCGACAGCGATGCCTACAACTGGCGCAACACCAACACCGTCAATTACTGGGGCAGCGTCACCGGCATGAGCGGCGACCGCGACACGGTCAACCCGCTGAACGCCGACGGCACTCCGCCGGCACAAGCCAAGACCAGCGGTAACGTCGATGGCTGGGCCACTGACCTGGGCGTGCGTCTGCGCCTCGATCCGCAATGGCAAGTCGGTGCAGCCTATGCCCGCGCCAGTGCCGATTACGAACAGAACGGTCTGGAAAGCAACCGCTCGAACTACACCGGTACTCGCTCGCGGGTTCACCGTTTCGGCGAAGCCTTCCGCGGCGAAATGAACAACATGCAGACCGCGACGTTGTTCGGTTCGTGGATGCTCAACGACGAATACGACGCCAGCGTGATCTACCACAAATTCTGGCGCGTCGACGGCAACAAGCCGGTCGGCAGCAACGGCATCAACGCCGTGCAGAACGACACCGACGACGTGACCGGCGCCGTGCTCTCCAGCACGTCCCTGCCACTGGAAGATGGCAACAAAGACCTCGGCCAGGAAATGGACGTGGTCGTCACCAAGTACTTCAAGCAAGGCCTGCTGCCGGCCTCCCTGAGTCAGTCGATCGATGAGCCTTCGGCCCTCGTGCGTTTGCGTGGCGGTGTGTTCAAGCCGGGCGATGCGTATGGCAAAGGCGTCGACTCGTACATGCACCGCGCGTTTATCGACGTGATCTGGCGCTTCTGATGCGAACCGCGAAGGGAGTTCCTGACATGAACAGTCCGAAGAGAGGCTCGTTGACCTTGCTGGCCGGCGCGATGCTGCTGGCAAGTTCGGCGGCCTTCGCCACGGCGGAGCCGTCAGCGCCCGTGCAGAAAGGGCAGCCGGCGACCATCGCCAAGGGTCTGCAACAGGCCAAGACCTACACCGTCAGCAGCGCGCCGACCGAGCCGCTGGAACTGGCTGCGCCGAAACTGCCTGACACCTCCGGCTATACCGCCGAAGCCATCGCCGCGAAAGTCGTGCGCACCAAGGCCGGCAAAATCAGCGTGCGCCGGATGATGCAGGAAAACGCGCTGAAGGACTTCATCGGCGGCGATAACAAGATGGCCGAATGGGTAGTGCGTCAGCACGGTATCCCTCAGGCGATTTTCATCGACGACGGCTACATGAACCTCAAGGATCTGGCCAAGAAAGTACCCAAGCAGTACTTCAGCGAAACTTCGCCGGGCGTGTTCCTGGCGAAGTTGCCGATCGTGGTGGGTGAGAAAGGCATCCTGGAGATCGACAAGCAGACCCAGGAATTGCGCCTGTCCCAAGAGTCCGGTTCGTTCCTGGTCAACGACGGCCAGCTGTTTGTGCGTGATACCAAAATCACTGGCTGGAGCGAGAAGGCAAACGGCCCGGCGGCCTTCAAGTCGCCGAAGGAATTTCGTCCGTTCCTGCTGTCCTGGGGCGGCACCGAGACCTACATCGCCAACAGCAAGATCGCCAGTTTCGGCTACGCCAACAGTAAGTCCTACGGCGTGAGTATTTCCCAGTACACGCCGAACATGGCCAAGGTCCTCAAGCGTCCTGAACCGACGGGCTGGATCGTCGGCTCCGAGTTCTCGGACATGTGGTACGGCTTCTACTGCTACGAAACCCAAGACTTCGTGGTCAAGGGCAACACCTACAAAGACAACATCGTCTACGGCATCGACCCGCATGACCGTTCCCACGGTCTGATCATTGCCGACAACACGGTGTACGGGACCAAGAAGAAGCACGGGATCATTATTTCCCGTGAGGTCAACAACAGCTTCATCTTCAACAACCGCAGCTACGACAACAAGTTGTCGGGCCTGGTGATCGACCGTAACAGCGTGAACAACCTGATCGCCTACAACGAGATCTACAAGAACCACACGGACGGCATCACTCTCTACGAGAGTGGCGACAATCTGATTTACGGCAACAAGGTGATCAGTAACCGTCGCCACGGCATCCGTATTCGTAACAGCGTGAACATCCGCCTCTACGAAAACCTCGCCATGGCCAACGGTCTGACCGGCGTCTACGGCCACATCAAGGACCTGAGCGACACCGACCGGGACATCAAGCTCGACCCGTTCGACGCCCAGGTGTCGCTGATCATCGTCGGCGGCGAACTGGCCGGCAACGGCAGCGGACCGCTGTCCATCGACTCGCCGCTGAGCGTCGAGTTGTATCGCGTGTCCATGCTCGCGCCGACCAAATCCAGCGGCATCAGCTTCAACGGGATTCTTGGCGAGCGCCAGGATGAAATTCTCGACCTGCTGGTGCGCCAGCAGAAAGCCGTGCTGATCGACCCTGTCGAACGCCAGACCGAAATGCAGGACTGAGGATAATTTTATGCACCCACACTTGATCAAATTACTCAGCCTGTCGGCCCTGACCGCCGGCATTCTCGCGGCCAGCGCCGGCGTCCGTGCCGATGAAGTCAAGGCGCCCAGCTTCAGCGCCGAACCGTGCTGCAACCTGTGCCCCGAAGCTCACGACGCGAAGAACTACACCACGCGCTACCAGCAGAACTTCACCACGCTGGTGCAGGCTCAGGGCGACTGGCTGTTCCGTACGCAAGAAGACTTGCGCACCGAATTCGACACCACCCCCGCCGGCTACAAACGCATGAAAGAACTGCACGATGCGTTCAAGAGCAAAGGCGTGGAACTGGTCGTCGTTTACCAGCCGACCCGTGGCCTGGTGAACCGCAACAAGCTCAATCCGGAAGACAAAGCCAAGTTCGATTTCGACAAGGCGCTGAAGAACTACAAGACCATGCTCGGCCGTTTCGCCGCCATGGGTTATGTGGTGCCGGACCTGTCGCCGCTGACCAATGAATCGCTGCCCGACACCCTGCCGGCCCACGACTTCTACTTCCGCGGCGACCAACACTGGACGCCGTATGGCGCCCAGCGCACAGCGAAAATCGTCGGCGAGAAAATCAAGCAATTGCCTGAGTTCGCGGACATTCCCAAGCGCGAGTTCGAGAGCCATAAGTCGGGTCGCATGGGCAAGACCGGAACATTACACAACATGGCCGGTCAACTCTGTGGCACCAGCTACGCGATCCAGTACATGGATCAGTTCACCACCGAGCCAAAGGGCGAAGCCGCCGACGGCGACCTGTTCAGTGACTCCGGCAATCCAGAGATCACCCTGGTCGGCACCAGCCACAGTGGCAAGAACTACAACTTCGCCGGTTTCCTCGAAGAGGCCATCGGCGCCGACATCCTCAACGTGGCGTTCCCCGGTGGTGGCCTGGAAGGTTCGATGCTGCAGTACCTGGGCAGCGAAGAGTTCCAGACCAAGCCGCCGAAGATTCTGATCTGGGAATTCTCGCCGCTCTATCGCCTAGACCAGGAAACCACCTACCGCCAGATGATGGCGTTGCTGGACAACGGTTGCGAAGGAAAGGATGCACAGATGACCGGCAGCACCACGTTGAAACCGGGCAAGAACGAATTAATGGTCAACAGCAAGAACCTGAACCTGCAAAACGGCAGTCACCAGGTCGACATCCAGTTCGCCGATGCGTCGGTGAAAGTCCTGCAAGCCACCCTCTGGTACATGAACGGTCGCCACGAGGACATCAAAATCGAAAAACCGGAAACTTCCGACACCGACGGGCGCTTTGCCTTTGAGTTGCGTACGGACGAAGACTGGGCCACGCAGAATTTGCTGGCCGTCGAAATCCAGGGCCCTGAAGCAGGTGCCACGCCACAGAAAGTCGAAGCGAAAATCTGCAAACGCAACGTATTCCCTGGCGCTGGGCAGCGTACCGCTTCGGCCGGGCAATGAGGCAATTATGCAAACCCGAACTTTGAAAAGATTACTCGCACCGTCACTGCTGACGCTGGCGATGTTCGCCGGCGCCACGCAGGCCGCCGCGCCCCTGCGTCCGCCCCAGGGCTACTTCGCGCCGATTGAAAAAGTCAAAACCGGCGACAAGAGCGAAGGCTGTGATGCGGTGCCGACGCCGTACACCGGTTCGCTGCAATTTCGCAGCAAGTACGAAGGCTCCGACAAGGCCCGTTCGACCCTGAACGAAGCCTCGGAAAAAGCCTTCCGCGACACCACCGCCGACATCACCAAGATTGAGCGCGGCACCAGCAAGCGCGTGATGCAGTTCATGCGTGACGGTCGTCCGGAACAACTGGAATGCACCCTGAACTGGTTGACCGCGTGGGCCAAGGCCGACGCGCTGATGTCCAAGGACTTCAACCACACCGGCAAGTCCATGCGCAAATGGGCATTGGGCAGCATGGCGTCTTCGTACCTGCGCCTGAAGTTCTCCGACTCGCATCCGTTGGCCAACCATCAGCAAGAGTCGCAGTTGATTGAAGCCTGGTTCAGCAAAATGGCGGATCAGGTGGTCAGCGACTGGGACAACCTGCCGCTGGAAAAAACCAACAACCACTCGTACTGGTCCGCCTGGTCGGTGATGGCAACGTCCATCGCCACCAACCGCCGCGACCTGTTCGACTGGTCGGTAAAGGAATTCAAGGTCGCCGCCAATCAAATTGACGCCCAGGGTTTCCTGCCCAACGAACTCAAGCGCCAGCAACGCGCCCTCGCCTATCACAACTACGCCCTGCCGCCGCTGGCGATGATCGCCAGTTTTGCGCAGGTCAACGGTGTGGATTTGCGCCAGGAAAACAACGGCGCGCTGAAACGCCTGGGTGATCGAGTGCTATCGGGGGTAGAAGACCCGGACGAATTCGAGAAGAAGAACGGTAAAGAACAGGACATGACCGACCTCAAGGTCGATTCGAAATTCGCCTGGCTGGAACCGTTCTGCACGCTCTACACCTGCTCGCCGGATGTGCTCGAGAAAAAACACGAGATGCAGCCGTTCAAGACCTTCCGCCTCGGGGGTGACCTGACCAAGGTCTACGACCCGGCCAACGAGAAAGGCAAAAAAGGTTCCTAGAACCAATACAAAACCCTGTGGGAGCGGGCTTGCCCGCGATTGCAATCTGACATTCAACATGATGTCGACTGCCCCACCGCTATCGCGGGCAAGCCCGCTCCCACAGGGTCAGTGTCGAGTTTGAGTTTTGTGAGTTAGCCCTCCGGTTTTCGGTGGGGGGTTTGGGGGGGCCGTTGGCCCTTGACTGTTGGTTAAACATGGAGAGACCGGGATGGTATTTTCATCCAACGTGTTCCTGTTTTTGTTCCTGCCGATCTTTCTCGGCATGTACTACTTAAGCGGAATACGCTATCGCAACCTGCTGCTGCTGCTCGCCAGCTATGTGTTCTATGCCTGGTGGCGCGTGGACTTCCTCGCGCTGTTCGCCGCCGTCACGCTGTGGAACTACTGGATCGGCCTCAAAGTCGGCGCCGCAGGCGTTCGGACCAAACCGGCCCAGCGCTGGCTGCTGCTCGGCGTGGGCGTCGACCTGTGCATCCTCGGCTACTTCAAGTACGCCAACTTCGGCGTCGACAGCATCAACGCGATGATGACGTCGGTGGGTCTTTCGCCGTTCATCCTGACCCACGTGCTGTTGCCGATCGGGATCTCGTTCTACATCTTCGAGTCCATCAGCTACATCATCGACGTCTACCGTGGCGACACGCCGGCAACGCGCAACCTGATCGACTTTGCGGCGTTCGTGGCGATCTTCCCGCACCTGATTGCCGGCCCGGTGTTGCGTTTTCGCGACCTCGCCGACCAGTTCAACAACCGCACCCACACCCTCGACAAGTTCTCCGAAGGTGCCACGCGGTTCATGCAGGGTTTCATCAAGAAAGTCTTCATCGCCGACACCCTAGCGGTGGTCGCCGACCATTGCTTCGCCTTGCAGAACCCGACCACGGGCGATGCCTGGCTCGGCGCGCTGGCGTACACCGCGCAGTTGTATTTCGACTTCTCCGGCTACAGCGACATGGCCATCGGCCTGGGCTTGATGATGGGTTTCCGCTTCATGGAAAACTTCAAACAGCCGTACATCAGCCAGTCGATCACCGAGTTCTGGCGGCGCTGGCACATCAGCCTGTCCACCTGGCTGCGTGACTACCTGTACATCACGCTGGGCGGCAATCGCAAAGGCACGCTGATGACCTATCGCAACCTGTTCCTGACCATGCTGCTCGGTGGTCTGTGGCACGGCGCGAACATCACCTACATCATCTGGGGTGCGTGGCACGGCATGTGGCTGGCGATTGAAAAAGCCCTGGGCCTGAACACGTCGCCACGCAGCATCAACCCGATCCGCTGGGCGCTGACCTTCCTGCTCGTGGTCATGGGCTGGGTGATCTTCCGCTCGGAAAACCTGCACGTCGCCGGTCGCATGTACGGCGCGATGTTCAGCTTCGGTGAATGGTCACTGTCGGAACTCAACGCGGCCAGCCTCACCGGCCTGCAAGTGGCAACCCTGGTGGTGGCTTACATGACCCTGGCGTTCTTCGGCATCCGCGATTTCTACAGCAACCTGCCGCCTGAGAAGACCAAGCCTGTGGTCAACGTCGAGGCCGACGGCCCTGCCGCTGCCACGCCAGGAATGATCAAAGCCGTACCGGGCGACAACCCGACCAGCATCCATGAGCCTGGCTACACCGTTGGCGTTGAAGCCACCGTGCAACCGGCCTACTGGACGGCGGACTGGTCCCGTTACGTGATGCGCACGCTGGTCCTGGTGCTGTTCATCGCCTCGATTTTCAAACTCTCGGCGCAAAGCTTCTCGCCGTTCCTTTACTTCCAGTTCTGAGGGATCTGACCATGACCCGCTCATTACGTATCTTCTACATCGCCCTGTTCATGGTGACCCTGCTGGTGCTGGGCCTGTGGTCGACGCGCAGCTTCTTCGGCTTCAGCACCAACGCCGACGCGACAGTGCTCAATGGCCGCTGGGCCAAAGCCGTGGAAACGCATTACGACGAAGAGTTCCCGATCAAGCGCCTGGGCACCAACCTTTGGGCTGCGCTGGATTTCAAACTGTTCAACGAAGGTCGTCCGGGCGTCGTGCTCGGCCGCGATCAATGGTTGTACAGCGATGAAGAATTCAACCCGATCGTCAACGAAGAGTTGAACCTGCAAGGCAACTACGCGCTCGTAGAAGGCGTACGTCAGGAACTCAAGGCCAAAGGCGTGAAACTGGTGATGGCGATCGTGCCGGCCAAGACTCGCCTGTACCCGGAACACCTGGGCCAAGTGAAGCCTTCGAGCATTCACGCCAACCTCTATGAAGACTTCCACGCTCGTGTGGCGGCCAACAAGATCATCGCGCCCGACCTGTTCGGTCCGATGCTCCACGCCAAGCTCGACGGTCAGCAAGTGTTCCTGCGAACCGACACTCACTGGACCCCGGAAGGCGCACAAATCGCCGCCGAGACTCTGGCCAAGACCATTGCCGAGAAGACCCCGCTCAGCGGCGAGCCGCAACGCTTCGTCACTGAACCTGCGGAGAAAGTCACGCACAAGGGCGACCTGCGGTTGTTCCTGCCGCTGGACCCGCTGTTCGAAAACCTGATGCCGAAGACCGAACCGTTGCAAAAGCGCAACACCGTGGTCGCGCAAGACCAGCCTGCCGGTGATGACGCGCTGTTCGCCAACACTGAAGTGCCGGTGGCCCTGATCGGCACCAGCTACAGCGCCAACCCGAACTGGAACTTCGTCGGTGCGCTGAAACAAGCGCTGAACAGCGACGTGGTCAATTACGCCGAAGACGGCCACGGCCCGATTCTGCCGATGCTCAGCTACCTGAAAAGTGATGCTTTCAAGAACAGCCCGCCACAGGTGCTGATCTGGGAGTTTCCTGAACGTTATCTGCCTGTGAACAACGAAATCGGCGACGCCGACCCGCAGTGGGTCGCAGAGCTCAAAGAAGCCGGCGCCCGCCAACAAAACGTAGCCGCAAACACTAAATCCGAGACGCCCGACCGGGCGCAAAACTGAAAGAGAGAGGTACTACCATGACTTTCACTACTACTCCTCGCCGTCTCGCCAAGACCTTTGCACTTGTTGCTGGCATGAGCGTGTTATCGATGTCCGCCTTTGCTGGTGACGCTGCACTCTACGGCCCGACTGCACCGAAAGGTTCGAGCTTCGTCCGTGTCTACAACGCCGGTAACGCTGAAGTCAGCGCCACCGTCGGCAGCACCAACCTGGCCGAAGTCGCGCCGCTGTCCAGCACCGACTTCAGCTTCATGCCGGGCGGCGACTACAGCGCCAAGGTCGGCAGCCAGACGCTGCCGGTGAAACTGGCCGGCGACCACTATTACACCCTGGTCAACAACGCCAGCGGCGCGCCGCAACTGATCGAAGAGCCGCCGTTCAAGAACAAGCAGAAATCCCTGGTTCGCGTACAGAACCTCAGCGACAAGGCCCTGACCCTGAAAACTGCTGACGGCAAGACCGAAGTGGTTCCGTCCGTAGCGGCCAAGGGCCGTGGCGAGCGTGAAATCAACCCGGTCAAAGTCAGCCTGGCCCTGTATGACGGCGCCACCAAAGTCGGCGACGTGAAACCGGTTGCCCTGGAACGCGGTGAAGCCGCCGTGCTGTACGTCACAGGCAAAGGCAGCAGCCTGTCGCCAGTCTGGGTAAAACGCCCGGTTTCGACGCGCTAACACATTTTCCCGGTTGACCCCGCCCCCTGTGGGAGCCGGGCTTGCCCGCGATGCAGACGACTCGGTACAGCAGACAGACCGAGGTGATGCCATCGCAGGCAAGCCAGCTCCCACAAGGACCGGGATGTCAGTCGGGACACGGAATAAGAACAAGAGTGAAACGACAGAACGCAGTAGCTCTGACCCATACGATTTTCAAGGAGTAACAACATGATTCCGGTGATCTTGTCAGGTGGTAGCGGCTCACGTCTTTGGCCGCTTTCCCGTAAGCAGTTCCCTAAACAGTTCCTCGCCCTGACCGGCGAACACACGCTGTTCCAGCAAACCCTGGAACGCCTGGTGTTTGAAGGCATGGACACCCCGATCGTGGTTTGCAACAAAGACCACCGCTTCATCGTCAACGAGCAGTTGACCAACCGTAAACTGGAAACCCAGCGCATCCTGATGGAACCGTTCGGCCGCAACACGGCGCCGGCCGTGGCCCTGACCGCGATGATGCTGGTCAACGAAGGTCGTGACGAGTTGATGCTGGTGCTGCCGGCCGACCACGTACTGGACGACCAGAAAGCCTTGCAACGCGCCTTGGCCCTGGCCACCGTCGCGGCCGAAAACGGCGAAATGGTGCTGTTCGGCGTACCGGCCACCAAACCGGAAACCGGCTACGGCTACATCAAGTCCACCAACGACTCGCTGCTGCCCGAAGGCGTCAGCCGCGTCTCGCACTTCGTCGAAAAACCGGACGTGAAACGCGCCACCGAGTTCGTCCAGTCCGGCGGCTATTTCTGGAACAGCGGTATGTTCCTGTTCCGCGCCAGCCGCTTCCTGGAAGAGCTGAAAAAGCACGATCCGGACATCTACGACACCTGCCTGCTGACGCTTGAGCGCAGCGAACAGGATGCCGACACCGTCACCATCGACGAAGCCACGTTCGCCTGCTGCCCGGACAATTCCATCGACTACTCGGTAATGGAAAAAACCCAGCGCGCCTGCGTCGTACCGCTGACCGCCGGCTGGAGCGATGTCGGTTGCTGGGCGTCGCTGTGGGAAGTGAATGACAAAGACGTCAACGGTAACGTCACCAAAGGCGACGTGGTCATTCAGGACAGCAAAAACTGCATGATCCACGGCAACGGCAAACTGGTGTCGGTGATCGGCCTGGAAAACATCGTGGTCGTCGAAACCAAGGACGCCATGATGATCGCCCACAAGGACTCGGTCCAAGGCGTAAAACAAATGGTCAACACCCTGAACGAACAGGGCCGCACCGAAACCCAGAACCACTGCGAAGTCTATCGTCCGTGGGGCTCCTACGACTCGGTCGACATGGGCGGCCGTTTCCAGGTCAAGCACATCTCGGTCAAGCCGGGCGCGTGCCTGTCGCTGCAAATGCACCACCACCGCGCCGAACACTGGATCGTGGTCAGCGGCACCGCCGAAGTAACCTGCGACGAAAACGTGTTCCTGCTCTGCGAGAACCAGTCGACCTACATCCCGATCGCTTCGGTTCACCGTCTGCGCAACCCGGGCAAGATTCCACTCGAGATCATCGAAGTGCAATCGGGCAGCTACCTGGGCGAAGACGATATCGAGCGCTTTGAAGATATCTACGGTCGCTCCACCCCGATCGAACGCGGCGTGTCGGTGAAAACCATCGCGCAGTAAGCGTTAAGCAAAACCAGAAGCCCCCGTCCAGTCCGCTGCGTTTTCCCTATCCGCAGCGGGTTGGGTGGGGGCTTTTTTTATTATCCCTTCCATTTGGCACCCGATCTCGAGGCAATGGCTGCTGACCTTGGGTTGATTGCATGCGTTTTGATTTTTACCACCTTGCTGGCCTTGTTTATCTTGCTCAACGATTTGAGTGTCAAAAAGTTGCCCACGCCTCGTACATTCGAGACCTCTTTCGACATGACCCCGGCGTCCGCGGCTATTCTCAGTTCGTTCGCCGTCAGCTGAGAGGCTGGGTTAGCCACCAAGAACTCTACCGTTGCCTCAGTATCATTGCTGGCAGCCCCCTTGCTCGTCGTGGTGGAAATCGCCGCGATTGCGTAGATTTGCCTGGTTCCCGCAGATTTCAGCTTGTCCTCTTTTTTCAGAATTGCGAAGAACCTGTTCTCGTGGACTTTCTGTGGCCTGGCACTTCCAGAATCCGGCTCGATAGTCTGGGTCTTCTGAAAAACCGACTCCGCCAACTCCAACATGTTGGAAGAGATCGCTTCCCCAAGCTCCAGATTCACCCGGGTCTCTCCGGAGCTGGAATCCGGAAACATCCTCGACGCATGTTTGAACACACGCTTGTACTCCTTCAAGCTGCGTTTCAGCTCATCCTTGCCAACGGCGTATTCAACGTCCACCCCCACTTCCACCGCTTTGAACCCTGAGCTGGGTTTGTACTTTTCAGTTTTTTCGTCAAACATCACGACTTTTGCGACCATTGCCTTAACTTTCAATCCGATCCGTAGAAACGTGCCAACTTCGATTTCGTAGTCCCCCACTACATCGTGTTGCAGGCCGAATGAATCAATGAACGTCATCGGATTGTTCAACACCATCAAGTACAAATTCAGACCATCGACATCCCCCGCCGGATCTGGATTCAGCCAACGCTGCAACCACGGGATGTAATAGCGGTACCCGTAGTAATAAAGCCCCGTCGCATCTCGCTCCTTCCCCGAATACCGATCTGTTTTGTAATCCCCATCGGTGTCGTTCGGGCCGGCAGACCAAGCTGTTGCGCCAAAGGGGTAGTAAGTTTCCTGACTGATGATTTGCGCATCGTCGGTCAGTTCCACGTTGCAGGAGTTGAGGTGATCGATCAGGGTGAAGCGGTACTGATCGTTGACGCCTGACGGTGGAGCGCTTTCCCAATGCAGCACCCGAACACTATTGAGCCCGGCCTGCGCGGTGATGACCTGTCGCACCTTCCCTGTGCCGCTGTCGGTGCGAAGTTCCAGCCCCGACAAGTAGCGCACTTCGGCGGTCACGGTCCGGGCATTGGTCTGCAACGAACGAATTTTGCGCACCCGCTGACCGCCGCCATCGTAGAGATAGAGCTCACAGTCATTGCGCCCGGACGCGCGTTCCACCGGGCAGACCGACGCCAGTTCATTACGCAGATTCCAGGTCAGAAACCGCCCCGGGTCCAGCTCCAGTAAATTACCGTTGGCATCGAATGCAGCGGCGATGTCCTCTTCCGTCGGCGGCACACCGTTGCGCCAGGGCAGGCAGCGATTGCTGTAACGCGCGGCGGTCAATTCACGGCCAGGGTTTTGTGCGCCGACATGCGTCAACTTCAGCAGGTTGCTGCCCTCGTCGTAGCGGTAGGTCTGCTGGTAATTGCTGACCGCTGCCGGATCAGTACGACCGACCGATTCCGGCCCCTGGTTGGGACCGCCCGCCTCCCAGCCAAACGCCCGGATCAACTGATAAAGACTGTCGTAGATAAAGCGACTGACGGGATCAATACGCTGGTTGTTGAAGTAGCGCACCGGCAGTGCCTTGTCTTCGATACTCAGCACGTTGCCCATTCGGTCGTAGCTGTAGAACAGATGCTGCAGCAATCCGGCGCGATCACTGTCCGCTCGCCGCTCCAGCAGGCGACCATCCTCGGGGCCATACGTGAGCATTGTTCGTACGCCGTTACCCGCGACTTCGCGCAGGGTCTGTCCGTCGGCGTTGTACTCGATCTCGCTGACCAGTGTTTGCCAAGTGGTTTTGCCGGCCAGCTTCAAGGCGCTTTGGCGTAGCCGGGCATCAAGGGTGAAGGCGAAGGCCTGGCAGTTCTGCCGGGCATCGACCGTTTCCAGCACATTCCCCAGCGGCCCGTAACGCCACGTCGAAACGGCACCCTCGCCCGGCTCCAGCAGTGTTTGTCGATCGGCTATCGGCTCCGGCCAATCCGGTGCAACGGCGTCAAGGGTGAAGTGCTGAATGTGCCGGGTGCATTGGCCGGCGATCGCAAACGCCTCGAACAGCACGGTCCCGCCGGGACTGTCCTGACGAATCAACTGCCCGCATTGATTACGATCGCGGTTAACCGGATCGGCGCCACCGTATTCCATACGTTCGGTACATCGGGGTGGCTGCGTGGCAACGTGCTCGAATACGGCCACAGGGCGAAGCCGGTCGTCGTAGTGAATCTCGCGTCGGGTACCGCGACTGTCCCAGCCTTGCAGCACTTCCTTGGCCGGGCCGAGAAGGCTGGTCTGTGAGCCGGCATCGACACTGACCGTGCAGACGGGATGACCGGTCAGCGAATGCACGGTCGTGAGATTGGCGGGCGCCATCGGCTCTTGTTGCTGTAGCCGCCAGAGCCGTGAATCCCACTGTTTTACCGTGCCCCCAGCGGCATTGTGCAAGGTGCGGTTGATGCGAGCCTGAGCCGGGGCACCCTCGACCTCGCGCCAGTAATCCACGTAACGGATCGACAGTCCTCGCGGATCGACGGCGAACAATCGGGGGGTGTTGTAGTGCATTCCCACTGCCGCAGCCTGCATGCCGATTCGTCCCTGTTTGCCTGCGGTTATCTAACTTCGCGTGCTCAGGGCTGGCTACTGTCAGAAATTACAGTACCGACCAACGGTGATCGCCGTTGATCCGTGAATGTCCATTCCGGCAGCCGTTCGGTAGGATGGTGGTCATGAGTTCAAGGAGCGTTCAAATATGTTCATCGGCGTCCTGCTGGTCATCACCTGGCTGATTTTATTGCTGCGCTACCCGGCCAAGGCGTTGCCCGTCTCTGTGGCGGCCGCCATCGGCCTGGGTCTGGTGGCCACGTGGGTGATCTGGATGGACAGCCGCGAGGTCAAGCAACTGGCGCGCCTGGAGTTACGCATCACCTACGCGCCCGAACACTGCCCGGCGGACCGCCCGTTGCAGCTGACCATGAACAATGGCAACGATGTGCCGCTGACCGAGTTGCGCTGGCGCGTTGCCGCGTACGCGCCGGGCGATACGGTGAATCTGGCCGACAATCAATACGCCGCCCCGCGCTATCGCGGCCCCGGCGAACTGCAGGCCGGCGCCAATTGGGAAGACTGCTTGCCCCTGCCGCCGCTACGCCCTGGCTATCGTCCGCAAACCCTGGAGTTTCGCGCCGAGCGTTTGCAGGGTAGTTTCTCCGACTGATCCCTATTTTTTTTGCACAAGGACCGCGCCATGCCCGTTGCGTTGATTACCGGTTGCTCCAGCGGCATTGGCCGCGCCCTCGCCGATGTGTTCAAAGGTGCCGGATACGAAGTCTGGGCCAGCGCCCGCAAGGCTGAAGATGTGGCTGTTCTGGCCGCCGCCGGTTTCACCGCCGTGCAACTGGACGTCAACGACGGCGCCGCGCTCGAACAGCTGAGCGAGCAGATCAACCAGCAACATGGCGGCCTCGATGTGTTGATCAACAATGCCGGTTACGGCGCCATGGGGCCGCTGCTCGACGGCGGCGTGCCGGCGATGCAGCGGCAGTTCGAAACCAATGTGTTTGCCGTTGTCGGTGTGACACGCGCGCTGTTTCCAGTGCTGCGTCGTGCCAAGGGTTTGGTGGTCAACATCGGCAGCGTTTCCGGGGTATTGGTCACGCCGTTTGCCGGCGCCTATTGCGCCTCGAAAGCGGCGGTGCATGCATTGAGCGATGCATTGCGCATGGAGTTGTCGCCGTTCGGCGTGCGCGTGATGGAAGTACAGCCGGGTGCAATCGCATCCAGCTTCGCCAAGAATGCCGGGCATGAGGCAGAGCAATTGATTTCCGAGCAATCACCGTGGTGGCCGTTGCGTGAAGGCATTCGTGCGCGGGCCAAGGCGTCTCAGGACAAGCCGACACCGGCCCGGGAATTTGCCGAAGGTTTGCTCAAGGCCGTGCAGCAGGGTAAGCCACCGCGTCTGATTCGACTGGGCAACGGCAGCCGGGCATTGCCGTTGTTGGCGGGCTTGTTGCCTAAAGGGTTGCTGGAGGCGGGGTTGATGAAGCGGTTTGGGTTGAAGGGTCAACTCTAAGACCGAGTCGACGTCATCGCGAGCAGGCTCGCTCCCGTAGGGAAATGCATTCCAACTGTGGGAGCGAACCTGCTCGCGATGACGTCTGAACTATCTCTGCGGAATTTCAGGAACAACCATGACCGACTACACCGAATACTTCGACGAAGTGATCCAGGCCCACATCGCCATCGAGCAATGGCTGGCCGAGGACCAGGACGAGTCCGCGCTTGAACGCCTGCTAACGCGTTTTTCGCCACAGTTTTCCATGATCTCGCCATTGGGCCGGGTGCTGGATTTCGCCGCGTTGAACGAGTTGTTCCTGCTGGCGGGCGGAAGAAAACTCGGCTTCAGGATCGAGCTCAGCGATTTACGGGGTATCGCGCTGTACGACGGTGGCGCGGTGGTGAGTTATCGCGAGCGGCAGACGGATGCGACGGGGCTGCATTCGGATCGACGCTCGACAGTGGCGTTTGAGAAGCAAGCGTCCGGCCCGGTGATCTGGCGGCATTTGCATGAGACGTTTTGCAAGCAGTAAGACCCGGGCACGTCGGATTGCAGCCGCGAAACACACAATTTAACGCTTGTCTACCTGTCAGAGTTGACAGTAGACGACCTCCATCACATCAGCTCAAAGTTGAGGCGCCGAAAACAGGCGAGTCATGAGGATGGGCCAGGGGCTCAATGCCTCATCTGAGATCAGTTTTCGTCCCGGCAACTGGAGCTCGATGAAGGAGGGAGTCGACATGATGGCCCAGCCCCTACCCAATATTCCCCACCGCATAGCGCGAGACCGTCATGAAAGTTGGGATCCGGAGCAGATTAAATTCGCTACTCCAGGCAATGCCGGTGGCACTAAAACTGCCGTGGGCGACGGCCGGGTCTTTATGGTTGGCTGGTCAACATCACCTGACTGCCTGGATCCACACATAGAGATTCTGTGCATTGATAGCCGCGGAAGCTGGGACAAAAAATTCGGTGACGATGGACGAGTCATCGTCAAAAACACCAGTGGCTGCCATCCCTGCATTGGCGAATCCCCAGTGATTAGAACCCTTGCGGGCGGAAGCATTATCGTCGGAGCCAACTACGTAACAGCCCTGCTCAACGTTGAAACAGCAACGCTTCTCAAATTTGACGCACTGGGCTTCCCGGTAAAAACGTTCGGTAAAGAGGGACGGGTTGAAATAAAACTGCCCGATGGAACAGCCTCCACCGCTCTGAAAGATTGCCACATCCTGTCCAACGGCCGGATTCTGGTCGCCGGCCATGCGCTGGCGCAGGACGAAATGAAACACGGTTTTGTGGCGATCTTCAATCCCGACGGGACGCCCAGCTCAAAGTTCGGCACTGCCGGAATCCTCCTGGTCAATGGCCAACATGCAGACACCGAATTCGATGCGTTGCGCAAAGCCTGACGGCAAGTAAGGCGCAGGCGAGCTCACCAAATGCTGCCTGCTATTCGGAACCCTGCTTTACCACCACCGTGCACGTAATCCCCGCCGCCAACAGCACCCCCTCCGGCACCTCATCAATGTGAATCCGCACTGGCACCCGCTGCGCCAGGCGTACCCAATTGAACGTCGGGTTCACATCCGCAATCAGCTCGCGACTTTCCGGGTTATCGCGGTCGTAGATCCCGCGAGAAATACTTTCCACATGCCCTTTCAACACTTCGCCGCTCATCAACTGCATGTCGGCCTTGTCGCCCACCCGCACGTGCGGCAGCTTGGTTTCCTCGAAGAAGCCATACACCCAGAACGAGTTCATATCGACCACGGCCATTTTCGCTTCGCCGATGCGCGCGTAGTCGCCCCGATGCACGTTGAGGTTCGTCACATAACCGTCCACCGCCGCGCGGACCTCAGTGCGTTTGAGGTTCAGTTCGGCCGCTTCCAGTTGCGCCTGGGCATGCTGGTAATCGGCCAGGGCCGAGTCGGCGATGTTGCTGGCGTCGTCGCGGTTTTCTTTGGAGATCACCAGGGCATCCATGTCGGCGCGGCGATGGGCGTTGACCTTGCGCATTTCCCACGTTGACTTGCGTGAAGCCACCAATGCCTGCGCCTGTTTGACCGCGATGCGGTAGTGCCCGGGGTCGATGCGCATCAGCAAATCGCCCTTTTTCACCTGTTGGTTGTCGCGCACTGGCACGTCCACCACTTCGCCGGTGACGTCGGCGGCGACGTTGATGATGTCGGCGCGCACCCGGCCGTCGCGCGTCCACGGCGTGTCCATGTAATGCACCCAGAGGGTGCGGCCGATCCATAGGGCGAGGGCCAGCACCAACAGGGTGGCGAGCAGGCTGAAAAGCTTTTTCATCGGTGCCTTTTCTTCAGAGATAGAGAGTCAGTGGTAGACAGTCAGCGCCAGGGCGCCGAACAGACAGCTAAACAGGCTCAGGCGCAGCAGCGCCGGGTGCCAGAAAAAACGGTACAGGTCGAACCCGGACAGGAATCGGTCCAGCGCCCAGGCCAGCGCCGCGGCGATGAAAAACATCAGCGTCATCGTCGGCATGTACACGCCGTGGAAGGCGATTTCACGAGGCATGTTCAAGTCCTTGGGAATGGGTTGTTGCATAGGCGCTGAGCGGTGATTGCGGGTCGAGCAGCGACGTACGAATGAAGTGCAGATAGCTCTTCACCCGACGTAAAGCCGAGGTGTCGAAATGCGGTGCAAAGGGTTCGTCAGTGGCCTGCACGCGACTGATCGCATGGTCGACCGCAATCAATCCGCGCTCCAGATTGCTCTGGCTCGGTTGCAGAAACAGCCGCACCAGCGAGCGGCCCATCACGCGGATTGCCTGGCGCCACGGTTGAGATTCGGCATAGGCCGGATGCACCGGCAGAATTGCCTGTTCCTTGCGCAACTCGATGATCGCGTGGCCGACCTCCAGCACCACGAACATCCAGCGCAGCAAGTCCCGTTGTACCTGCGGCTGACCCACCGCGAGACCGTAGGCCTGATGCAGCAAGTCCCGGGTACGGCTTTCGAAACTCGAGGCCAGGCCCTTGAGCTTGCCGCTGATTGCATAGACCACTTGCCTGCGCAAATCCTGCTCCAGCCGACGCCACAACCAGCGGCTGTTCGGCGGCAGAATGATTGCCCCGGCCGCGGCGCACACCAGCATGCCGAGCACCATGGCGATGTAGTCGTTGATGAACGCGTAAGGGTTGTAGACGGTGAGGTTGTCCGGCACCGAACCGGTGCTGAAGAAGATCAGCAAGCCGAGGCCGACACCGGCGTATTGCGGCCGCGAAGTGAGGAATGAGCCGAGCACGATCACCGGTGCGAGCATCACGCACAGCAATGGAAAACCGTCGATCCACGGGAAGATGAAAAACATCTCGACGAAGCCGATCAGCGCCCCGAGGAAAGTCCCGCACGCCATCTGGAATGCCATGCGCTTGGGGTTCGGCGTCGCGGCAGAAAGACCGACAGTAGCCGCGGCGATCAGCGTCATCGTCGCCCCGCTCGGCCACGCCGTCGCCACCCAATAGCTGCCGAGTACGACCAGAATGAATGCTGCACGAATCCCCGAAGCCGCCGAGGCCATCCAGTTGGTTTGCGGAGTGAAGGGCTCGTCCCATTGCTCCCGGGCATGGCTGTGATCGGCCAGCGAAGCGTGGGTCTGTGCATAACTGTGCAACTCGTCGACGAAGCGATAAAGCAGTTCGTAGGCGGTGTGGAAATCGAGCTGCTCGGCGTCGCTCGGCTCGCGCTCCTGAAAGATCGCCCGCAGGCTACGCACCCGCGTCGGCAGGTGCTCCTTGTAGATCGCCAATGCGCTGGTCAGGCGTGCGGCGTCGGGGCTGGTCAAGGCGCGACCGCTGAAGCCGTCGAGCAATTCCGCCAGGTCCTGCAACCCCGGCTTGATGGCCGCCACCACGTGGTCAGCGCCGCTGCTGCGCAAGCGTTCGAGCAGTTGGTGCAAGGCGTTGAACCGCGTGGTGATGCCCATGAATTCACTGTTCAAGCGACTCAGTCGGCCGTTGCGCCGACGCATGTGTGGATCCTCGAACACAGTGACGCTGCGCAGCCCTTCCAGGCCGACCGCTTCGGCGATAAAGCGCACGTTGCTGGCTTCGAAAGCGTCCCGTTTGCTGCGACCGCGCAGGCCATCGGTGACGAACAAGGCGAACACACCGAAGCGCTGATACAAGGCGTTGCGCATCGCCGCGCTGGCGGTTTGCGGCAGGATCGCGGCGCTGACCACGGTGGCGCAGAGAATGCCCAAGGAGATTTCCAGCACCCGCCAAACCGCCGCCATGAAGGCGCCGTCCGGGTGGGCCAACGCGGGCAAACCGACCATCGCGGCGGTGTACCCGGCGAGCACGAAACCGTAGGCGCGAAAGTTGCGATAACGCGCCGCACCGGCCGAGCAGATGCCGACCCAGATCGCCAGCGAGCCGAGGAACAGTTCGGTGTTCTGGGCGAACAAGGCAATCAACGCGACCATCACCGCCGACCCGGCCAGAGTGCCCAGGAAGCGGTAAAAACTCTTGGCGAATACCTGGCCGCTTTGCGGCTGCATGACGATGAACACGGTGATCATCGCCGTGCGCGGTTGCGGCAATTCCAGGCGCATCGCCAGCCACAGGGTCAGGAACGCGGCGATCAGCACCTTGAAAATGTAGACCCAGGTCACGCCATCACTGCGTGCCCAGTCGAAGAAACCCCGGCGCCATTCAAGGGAATACAGCCAGCGCAGAGGTGCGGGCGAGGGAGTCATGGAATCCTGCTCATTGATATTCAGCCAGATGAGATCCCTGTGGGAGCCAGCCTGCTGGCGATTGCAGTGTGTCAGTCGATGCTGATGTCACCTGACGCACCGCAATCGCCAGCAGGCTGGCTCCCACAGGGTTTGTGTTCACTTAAGTAGCATCGGGGTTTTCGGTGCCTGGGTGCGGCTGTCTTCCGGCACATCGTTACCTGCACCAAGCCCTCCACCGAGCGCCGTCACCAATTCAGCATGAGCACTTAGCCGCGCCGCCTGAACCCGCTGCTGCACCTGCTGTTGCTTCAACAACAAAGTCTGCGCATTGAGCACGTTGAGGTAATCGGTGAGCCCGCGCTGATACGCGATCATCGCGATGTCGTAAGTCTTCTGCGCGGTGGCCACGGACTCGGCGGCGAAGGTTTGCTGCTTGTCCATGGACTCGCGGCGGATCAACTGGTCGGAGATGTTTTTCAGCGCGTTGACCAGCGTCTGGTTGTACCGGGCCACGGCAATGTCGTACCCGGCCGAGGCTTCGCCCAGCTCCGAGCGCAAGCGCCCGCCATCGAAGATCGGCAACGAGATCGCGGGACCGACGCTGTAGTTGAGTTTCTTGCCGGTCAAAAACTCCAGCGCCCCACCGCCGGTGGCCATGTAGCCGAGGCTGCCGACCAGATCGACGTTGGGGTAGAAACCGGCGTGGGCGACATCGATGCCCCGCGCCTGGGCCGCCACTTGCCAGCGACTGGCAACCACGTCCGGGCGTTGGCCGAGCAATTGCGCGGGCAAAGACGACGGCAGTTTCAGCGGCGCGGCCAACGATAACGTGGGCCGCTGCAACTGCGCGCCCTCGCCCGGGCCTTTCCCTGCGAGAGCTGCAAGCTGGTTGCGGCTTAGGGCGATTTCTTCGTCCAGCGCGTCGATCTGGCGATGGGTTTCCGGCAGCGGGGCTTCCGCCTGGCTGACTTCGAAATGGGTGCCGATGCCACCGCTCAGGCGTTTTTGCGCCAGATCGAGAATCTGCTGCTGCTGTTTCAGGGTCGCCTCGACAATGTCCCGCTGCGCGTAATGCAACGACAGTTCGATGTAGGCGCGCACGATGTTGTTCTGCAGTTCGAGCTGAGCCAGACGCGCTTCGGCGGCCGTCATGTGCGCCATGTCCACGGCGCGCTCGGTGGCGTTGCTTTCGCGGCCCCAAAGGTCGAGGGCGTAGCTGAAACCCAGCGCGGCGTTGTTGTCCCAGGTCGTCGAGTTGGCCAACTCGCCCGGTCCATAAAACTGATCCGTGGGCCAGTTGTGGCGCTTGAGGGTGGATTCGCCATTGATCTGCAACGACTCGGCGGACTCGGCGATACCGGCCATGGACTTGGCCTGCCGCACCCGCGCGGCGGCCATGGCCATGGTCGGGCTGCCTTGCACGGCGAGGTCGATCCAGCGGTTCAATTGCGGGTCGCCATAGGCCTGCCACCATTGCGCGGTTGGCCAGTGAGCGTCCTGCGCGGCGCTCTGGATGGCGTCGTCGGTGGCCAGTGAATTGGCCTCCAGTGCCTGGCCCTGCGGGGCAATTCCTCCGGTTCCGATGCAGCCGCTGAGGGTCAGGGATAAAGCCAGAACACTGAGCGTCTGAAGCGCTCTGTTGATGCGACGCGGCACTGCTGAAAATTCCTGAAATGGAGAAGGCACGATATTGGTAGAGCGGGCAACGCGATCTTTGTGGGAGCGAGCTTGCTCGCGATGAGGCCGTTACGGCTGACATTGATGCTGCCTGCCCCACCGCCATCGCGAGCAAGCTCGCTCCCACAGGGTTTCATGCAGCGACGCAATTCTAGGGGTGGGTCTTAGTGGCGATAAGCTGGGAATCCTGTGAATCTTTGTTACCGTTAACGCGATAATCCCTTGGTCGGGGTCTCAGTCTCTGAAACCTTGTGTCACAATTTGCCATCGCACCCGAGAGCACCCCATGGACACTTTGCAAAACATGCGCGCCTTCAGTTACGTGGCCGAGGCCGGCAGCTTCACCGCCGCCGCCGTGCAACTCGACACCACCACGGCCAACGTCTCGCGCGCGGTCTCCAATCTGGAAGCCCACCTGCAAACCCGCCTGCTCAACCGCACCACCCGCCGCATCGCCCTGACCGAGGCCGGCAAGCGCTATCTGTTGCGCTGCGAGCAGATCCTGGCCTACGTCGAAGAAGCCGAAGCCGAAGCCAGCGACGCCCACGCGCGCCCGGCCGGGCAGCTCAAAGTGCACACCATGACCGGCATCGGCCAGCACTTCGTGATCGACGCCATCGCCCGCTATCGCAAGACTCACCCGGACGTGACCTTCGACCTGACCATGGCCAACCGCGTGCCGGACTTGCTCGACGAGGGTTACGACGTCTCCATCGTGCTGGCCAGCGAACTGCCGGACTCGGGCTTCGTCTCCCAGCGCCTGGGCATCACCTACAGCATCGTCTGCGCCTCGCCCGCTTATGTGAAAGCCAACGGCTGCGCACACAAACCCAGCGACTTGCTCAACCACGCGTGCCTGCGTCTGGTGAGCCCGGTGATCCCGCTGGAGAAATGGACCTTCGACGGTCCGGAAGGCCAGGAAATGGTCACCATCAACAGCTCGCCATTCCTGGTGAACTCGGCTGACGCGATGAAAACCGCGATCATCAGCGGCATGGGCGTCGGCGTGTTGCCGGTGTACGCGGCGATCGAAGGCTTGCGCAACGGCACGCTGGTGCGAGTGATGCCGAACTACCGCTCGCAGGAACTGAATCTGTATGCGATCTACCCGTCGCGGCAGTACCTGGACGCGAAGATCAAGACGTGGGTCGAGTACTTGCGCGGGTCACTGCCGGAAATACTGGCGGCGCATCAGGCGGAATTGGTGGCGTATGAATTGAGTGGGAGTCTGGGCGGGGTTCGGGTGGCGAACTGATTTCACCGTCCTACAGACGCGGTGATTTTGGGGAATGTTTCCGACGGGTTCTGTCGGTTGTTGGGTCGGACGGGAAATGGGTAGGCTTTGTGGGTCGCTGCAAAATCAGCGGCCAGGCTTGGAAACCTGATATTCCCATCACAGCACATGGCATACTGCGGCGCTTTTTTCTGCACGCAATTCCTTGTTATGGCGGCTGTGCGCGGGAGACCTTCGGGTCTGCCGGTTTTGGTGGGATATCCGGTTTTCCAGACCGCGCATGGCTGCCACCCTTTCGCTTGGAAACGAAAATGGCAGCTCGATTAATCCCATATCGAGTAATTTTTTATGATCAAAGAAACACCGAACCCTCCGGAAACCGACGACGTTTCCCCTTACGAATCCCTCGATTCCAAAAAACTCAACGAAGCCGCCGAACGCGCGCTGGATCACTACCTCAACCCCGCCGCCCTCAAATCCCCTGCCAACCGCAAACCCAGCACGATGTTTTTGATCGCACCGGACATCAAAGACGAAGACCTGCTGGCCCACACCTGCGAGTCATTGGCCCAAGCCAGCGTGATGGCGAGCGACTTCGCGGACTATCTGGAAGGCCCGCACCGGCACAAGGCAATGGCCATTCAACAGATCGTCATGCTGGCTGAACTGGCCGCAAACCGGATGCTGGATAACGTCGCCATACCAAAACCTTAGCCGCACGGCTAATCCCAATGTGGGAGCGGGCTTGCTCGCGAAAGCGGGTCATTCAACATTGATATCGACTGATCCACCGCCTTCGCGAGCAAGCCCGCTCCCACAATTGAATTGGGTACATCTGCAAGAGATTGGTCGGCTGTCAGGCCGCCTTCGCGGGCAAGCCTCGCTCCTACAAGAGCGCGGCATACACCCGCCTCTCACCACTCAACAGGCCGAGCGTTAGCTCGCCTGCAGCTTTTGATCTTGATCTGCCCGCCCCTTCTGGGTGGGTCGGGTGGCGAACTGATTTCACAGTCCTACAGACGCGGTGATTTTGGGGAATGTTTCCGACGGGTTCTGTCGGTTGTTGGGTCGGACGGGAAATGGGTAGGCTTTGTGGGTCGCTGGCATTTCAGCGATCGGGTCTGGAAAACCCGAAGAAGGATCACAGCGCATGACATAATGCGGCGCTTTTTCAGCACCGCGATTTGAGTTATGGCGGCTGTACGTGGGAGACCTTCGGGTCTGCCGGGTTTGATCCTTTCTCGGTTTTTCCAGTCCGCGTACAGCTGCCACCCTTTCGTCTGGAAAACGAAAAGTGGCAACTCCTCGACTCTAAGGATCTTTGCCAAATGATTAAAGAAACTCCGAATCCTCCGGAAACCGATGACGTTTCCCCCTACGAATCCCTCGATTCCAAAAAATTCCACGACGCCGCTGAACGCGCGCTGGATCACTACCTCAACCCCGCCGCCCTCAAATCCCCTGCCAACCGCAAACCCAGCACGATGTTTTTGATCGCACCGGACATCAAAGACGAAGACCTGCTGGCCCACACCTGCGAGTCATTGGCCCAGGCCAGCGTGATGGCGAGCGACTTCGCGGACTATCTGGAAGGCCCGCACCGGCACAAGGCAATGGCCATTCAACAGATCGTAATGCTGGCCGAACTGGCAGCGAACCGGATGCTGGATAACGTCGCAGTACCAAAACCTGCGCCACACAGCTAATACCTGTAGGAGCCGGGCTTGCCCGCGATGGCGGTCTGACATCCAGCATTGATGTCGTCTGACACTCCGCCATCGCGAGCAGGCTCACTCCTACAAGGGTTCGGCGTACATCTGCAAGAGATTGATCGGCTGTCAGGCCGCCATCGCAGGCAAGCCAGCTCCCACAGGGTTTGGTGTTCACCTGCAAGAAATTGGTCGGCTGTCAGGCCGCCATCGCTGGCAGGCCAGCTCCCGCAGGGGTTCGGCGTATACCTGCAAGATATTGGTCGGCTGTCAGGCCGCCATCGCTGGCAGGCCAGCTCCCACAGGGGTTTGGTGTATACCTGCAAGATATTGGTCGGCTGTCGGGCCGCCATCGCTGGCAGGCCAGCTCCCACAATGGATCGGCGTACACCAAGCGCTTCTCACCACTCATCAGGCCGAGCGTTAGCTCGCCTGCAGCTCTTGATCTTGATCCACCCGCCCCGTCGGGAGGCTGAGTGGAGGTGTTCATCCGGGGAGTGGCGCGCAGCGCCGTTCGACGCAGTCGAACACGCTGCATGTAGGTCGTCGCGAAGCAGACCGGAGGGCAGTGTCCCCGGATGGATACCGGAGCGAAGGAACGCCGAGCCCAGGCGAGGGGCCGGACGTTTGGGGCGAGCCTTTTTTTGCTTACTTTTTTTTGGCGTTTGAAAAAAAAGTGAGTCGCCGTAAGGGCGAAACCGCCAGCCGCCGTAACCGCAGGAATGGATATGTACCCGGTCAACCACAACATGGTCGGCCCGAAGGCCGCCATCGCTGGCAAGCCAGCTCCCACAGAAACTCCCGGTCAATCCGCAGACTCGCACAACAACGGAGAAGAATGTTAGCGTGCTTGGCATTCACCAAGCCCCGACGAGCCCTCCTCCCATGAAAAAGACCGTCCTCGCCTTCAGCCGCGTCACCCCGGAAATGGTCGAACACCTCAAGCAAGACTTCAACGTCATCGTCCCCAACCCGAAAAACGGCGACATCAACGCCCAATTCAACGAAGCCCTGCCCCACGCCCACGGCCTGATCGGCGTCGGTCGCAAACTCGGCCGCGCGCAACTGGAAAACGCCGCCAAACTCGAAGTCGTCTCCAGCGTCTCCGTCGGCTACGACAACTACGACGTTGCCTACTTCAACGAACGCGGGATCATGCTGACCAACACCCCAGACGTCCTCACCGAAAGCACCGCCGACCTGGCCTTCGCCCTGCTCATGAGCAGCGCCCGCCGCGTCGCCGAACTCGATGCCTGGACCAAGGCCGGCCAATGGCAAGCCACCGTCGGCGCACCGCTGTTTGGCTGCGATGTACACGGCAAAACCCTGGGCATCGTCGGCATGGGCAACATCGGCGCCGCCATTGCCCGTCGAGGTCGCCTGGGCTTCAACATGCCGATCCTCTACAGCGGCAACAGCCGCAAGACTCAGCTGGAACAAGAACTCGGCGCGCAATTCCGCAGCCTTGACGAACTGCTGGCCGAAGCCGATTTCGTCTGCCTGGTCGTCCCGCTCAGCGAAAAAACCCGACACCTGATCAGCCACCGCGAACTGGCCCTGATGAAGCCAAGCGCCATCCTCGTCAACATCGCCCGCGGCCCGGTCGTCGATGAACCTGCCCTGATCGAAGCGCTGCAAAACAACCGCATTCGCGGCGCGGGGCTTGACGTCTACGAGAAAGAACCACTGGCCGAGTCGCCGTTGTTCCAGCTGAAAAACGCGGTGACATTGCCGCATATCGGCTCCGCCACCCATGAAACCCGCGAAGCCATGGCCAACCGCGCGCTGGGTAACCTGCGCAGCGCTCTGCTGGGCGAGCGGCCACAGGATCTGGTCAATCCGCAAGTCTGGAAAGGCTGACTAAAACGGGCAGACACTATAAGTGTCTGCCCGTTTCTTTACACAACTTGCAATTCAGTCAACCGACGAAAAAAAGTTAAGCACTTTAGACTCTCCTTTACTTGCCCGACCCCGGACTATGTACATGGAGAACCATCAACTTGAACAACTACACAACTGAAAAGATCATCAGAATCAGCAAGATTGCACTGATGGCTTATATAAGCTTTTTTGGACTTTTGGTGATGTATAGCAACTTCACCGACTACACCACGAACTACGAATATGTTGCCCATGTCCTGAGCATGGACACGACCAACAACAATGAACGAACAACCTACCGGGCCATTACTTCGCCCATGCTGCACCATCGCATTTACTGGCTCATCATCACCCTCGAAGTGACCTACACCGTTTACTGCCTGGTCGGCACTTATCACCTTTATCGAAAACTGCATGCGTCGGCCTGCGAATTCCATGAAGCAAAAAAATTCTCGATAATGGGTCTATTGATCGGTTTATTCATCTATTACGTCTGTTTGCAGGTCGTGGGCGTCGAATGGTTCGACATGGATAGATCGCAAACATGGAATGCCAAGGATTGGGCTCGGCATATTGTCGATTTCATGTTGCCGTTACTGATGTATATCGCATTAAAGATTGAGCGCTGAACAGTAACGCGCTCGACCTCCAGATTTGTCAGACCAGATTGCCAGTCCGCTGCAACACTCGCGCCCTGGGCTTGCGAAAGACCAGCACGTTGCCCAGCATCACCAACACCAACCCGACCAATGCCGGTGCGGTCCATTGATAACCTTCGGCAAATGCCGAGACATTCAGTGCCACGACCGGGAACAGCACGGTGCAATAGGCCGCTCGCTCCGGCCCCATACGCCCGACCAGCGTCAAGTACGCGGTGAAGCCGATGACCGAACCCGGAATCACTAGGTACAGCAGCGAGCCGATATAGCGCGCGTTCCATTCCATGTCGAATGGAATGCCCCTGACCAGGCACCACACCGACAACATCGCAGCGCCATACGCCATGCCCCAGGCGTTGGTGGTCAGCGGCTTCAAACCGGCCTTCTGTTGCAGGCTCGAGAGCATGTTGCCGGCCGAGAAACACAGGGTGCCGAGCAGCGCCAAACCCAGGCCGAGCAAGGTTTCCGGGCTGGCGGTATGACCGGCCAACTCGGGCCAGAACAGCAAGCCAAGGCCGAACAAACCCAGTGCACCGCCCATCAACACGTTGCGGGCGATTTTCTGGCCGAAGAACACCCGCGCATTGAGTGCATTCCACAACGTGGCGGTGGAAAACACCACGGCGACCAGACCGCTGGGTATCCACTGACTGGCGGTCAGGAAGCACATGAAGTTGATGCAGAACAGGCACAGTCCCTGAGCCAGACAGATCAAATGCCCGCGACGGTTCATCACTTGCAGGCGTCGGCTGAGCAGCAACAGGACGAACAGCACCAGCGCAGCAAGGCCGAAGCGATAGACGATCGACACGGGAATGGCCACCACGCCCAGCTGCCATTTCAAGGCAATCCAGGTGGTGCCCCAGATCAGCACGGTCAACAAGTACAACGAAAGGTTCATGGCGACAGCTCCGGAATGGGCAATGCGGTGTGGCGAGCGAGCTTGCTCGCGCCGGGCTGCGTAGCGGCCCCATCCTGGCAAGTTTCTCCAGTTATTGTGAGTGCTGCGCACTCAAGCGGGAGCAAGCTCCCTCGCCACAGTGCATTGCCTGATTAGGGATCCAGTGTGCTGCGCTGATCGTGGGCGCACTTGCATAAACTTGCGCTTTTGTCGTGGCAGAGGCTGGCAGCGCAAAGTCTACGGAGTAGGATGCAAGGCGTCGGAGAGAAAGCGATCATGCCCGCACTGGAAACCCTGCAAGTCTTTCAAGCCCTCAACCGCTCGCCCAATGCTCGCCTCGAGCACAGCGCCGAGCTCGGTGACGGCATGGCTGCAGCCTTGTGGAGCAACCATCACGATGCCCAGGACTATGAGGCGCCAAGCCACCACACCTTGTCCTGCTACATCGCCGGCGGCACCGGCACTTTCCGTCGCGACCAGCCCGGCACCAAGGGCGGCCCGGACAAGCTGTGCATCCTGCCGGCCGAGCATCAGTCAGGCTGGGTAATCAACGGCGACATTCGCCTGGCCCACGTGTATTTCAGCCCCGAGCAATTCGCCCTCGGCTGCGTCACGCTGCTGGACCGCGAGCCGCGCGAACTGCAATTGCGCGAAGCGACTTTTCTTGATGACCCGGCACAAGCCCGGCGCTTTCGGCAGATGCTCACGCTCAACTGGGACGAACCCGGCGAGCGCTTGCTCACCAGCAGCCTCGCTCACGAAATGCTCAGCCACGTGTTGCTCGGCCAGGTCGGGATGCGTGAGGGCTTGCGGCTCAAGGGTGGACTGGCGGCGCATCAGCGGCGGCAGTTGGTGGAGTTCATCGACAATCAATTGGCCGAGGCGATCAGCCTGGGTCAATTGGCGGCGCTGTGTGCGCTGTCGGAATATCATTTCGCGCGGATGTTCCGGGAGAGCTTTGGCTTGCCGCCGCATCAGTATGTGTTGGCGCGGCGATTGAGTCGGGCGCAGGAGTTGTTGCGTTCGACTTCGCAGCCTCTGGGGGAGATTGCATTGGCGTGCGGGTTTGCCAGTGCAAGTCATTTCACCAATCGGTTTCGGCAGGTTTTGGGTGGGACGCCTGGGGAATATCGTCAGGCGTTTTTGCGTTAGAACTGCAGATCTGCAGTGGCTGGGAGGCCGCTTTCGCGAGCAAGCCCGCTCCCACATTTGGAATGCGTTTCCCTGTGGGAGCGGGCTTGCTCGCGAAGAACGATGACGCGGTTTTCGGTCAGAACTCCAACGTGCTGGACAGTGAAATCTGACGCGAATCCCCCATCGACACAAAGAACCGGCTCGCCGCCGAGGTGTAGTACGTGCGGTCAAACAGGTTCTTCACGTTGAGCTGAAACTTGACCTTCTGCCCTTCAACCTTGGTGTCGTAGGTCGCGAAGGCATCGGCCACGGTGTAGCTCGGCAGGTCGAAATCGTTGACGGCATTACCCGCCCGCTCGCCGACATACCGCGCGCCTGCACCGACCCGCAATTGATCGCCGCCGACAATGGTCCCGAAGTCATAGACCGCCGACAACGAGCCACTGTTCTTCGCGACGTTTTGCAGTTTTTTGCCCTTGTAAACCGGGTCTTCGGTGACTTCGGCGTCGGTGTAGGCATAGCTGCCGATCATGCTCCAGCGATCGCTGAGCTGGCCGGTCAAGTCCACTTCCAGACCACGGGAGCGCACTTCGCCGGCGGCGCTGTAGATCGTCACCGGACCTTCGGAGTTGGCCACCAGCACGTTGCGTTTCTTGATGTCGAACAGCGCGACGTTACCGGTCACGCGGCCCGGCATGTCGAGCTTGGCGCCGAGTTCCCAGGACTTGGCCTCTTCCGGCGCCACGCTGCCGTCGAGCACGGTGCTGCTGCCGCTCAATGGCGCGATGGTCGAGTTGGGTTTGAACGATTCGGTGTAGCTGCCGTAGAACGACAGTTCATCGGTGAAGCGATAGACCAGACCGGCGCGCGGTACCCACTTTTGGCCGTTGCTGTCGGTGTTGGCCTGGAACGGCACGCCTTTGCCGGCGTACTGGTCGTATTCCTGAAAGCGTGCGCCCGCGACGAAAATCCATTGATCGGTGAGGTGGATCGAGTCCTGCAGGAAGATCGAATCGCTGCGCAGCTCATCGGTCTGCGCGCTGTCCGCCGGGCTGACCGTGGTGCCGGCGACCTCGCGGCCATAGACCGGGTTGACGTAGCTGAAGGTGCTCAGGCTTCTCTGGCGGATCAGGTCTTCGCGGTAGATCTTGCGGTATTCGTCATCGACGCCGAACACCAGGTCATGCTGCATGCCCAGCGCGTTCACCTTGCCTTCAAGGCTGGCGGTGGTGAAACGGTCGGTGCTGATCGCGTTCTGGGTGCCGTCCATGCTGCGGGTCAGCGTGCCGCGTCGGGTGTCGATGGCGGTGACGCGCACTTGGCTGGCGTCGTAGGTTTCACGGTTCCAGCTGTAGCCGAAGTGGGCGTTCCAGTTGTCGTTGAGCTCGTGATCAGCCTCGAAGTGGTACAGGTCCGAGCGGCCTTCCATGTTGTTGAACGGCTCGTCCAAGCGCTCATTGCGCGAGATGTCCAACGGGTGATTGGTGCGCGGGTCGATGACCGTGCCGCGGTCGAACGGGGTCAGGAACTCGCGGTGTTCGTAGGAGAACAACAGCTTGGTGCTTTCGCCGAACCAAGCCAGCGACGGCGCCACCAGCGTCTCGCGGTGAGTGCCGAAGTTGCGCCAGTAATCTTCGTCTTCGTGGTCCAGCACCATGCGGTAAGCGAAACCGGAATCACCAAGGGCGCCGGTGCTGTCGAGGCCGCCGCCGCTGCCGTTTTTACCGTCGCCGTAGGTCGAACCGCGCAGCGTCAGGGCGTTGTATTGCTCCAGTTCGGGTTTCTTGCTGACCATGTTGACCACGCCGCCCGGGTCCTGAATACCGTACAGCAGCGAGGCCGGGCCCTTGAGCACTTCGACCCGGTCCACGGTCGCGTTCATGCCTCGGCCCTGCACGATCGGCATGCCGTCGCGCATGATCGAGCCGTTGCGGTTGTCGCCGAAGCCGCGGGTCATCACCGAATCCTGGGTGCTCGCCAGCGTGTTGCCCTGAGTGATGCCGCTGACGTTGGCCAGCGCGTCATCCAGATTGCGCGGTGCCTGATCGCGAATCACCTGGGCCGGGATGACGTTGACGGTCTGCGGGATTTCCTGGAGCAAGGCCGACGAGCGCATCACCGAACTGGTGGGCGGCGGCTGATAGCTCATGGTTTGATCGGCCACCGAGTTGATGGTGGTGGTGCCCAGATTCAACGTGCCGGCGGTGGGCAGCGGTTCAAGCACCAGGGTGTGGGCGTCGCTACGGCGGAAGGTGAAACCCGAACCGCCGAGCAAACGCTGCAGGGCCTGCTCGGCGTTCAACTGGCCATTGACCGCCGGGGCGGTGAGACCGTACGGCGCTTCATCGGTGTAGACCACGCTGATGCCAGTGACCCTGCTGAAGTCGCTCAAGGCCTGGGGCAGCGGCTTGGCAGCGATAGCAAAACTGAACTGCGTAAGCGGCTGCGTGTTGGCCGCCTCAGCGGCGGATGCGACGCTCGATGGCAGCAAGGCCAACGCCGAGATACACAGTGCAGAAGCACCCAACCACTGTTTGACCGAACCCGATTTTGCCCTGGACTTCATTGCTCAATGACCTGTGTAGAACCTACGGGATGCGAATGACTCGCAGTTTCAGTCACTACACGGATGGGGATCGGGTTTACCTCACCATAATTTTGAAAATAATTTAGTTGGGGCTCAGTGGTGTTTGATCTGGCGCCTTCGCGAGCAAGCCCGCTCCCACAGGGGAATGCATTCCAACTGTGGGAGCGGGCTTGCTCGCGAAGACGCCGGTAGCCTCACCGCAAAATAATCAGGTGCCCCAAAACGCTGGTCTGCTCAAACCCCAACACACCTTGCAACGAACTCAACACCGCCTGCGGATCCTTGCTGGGGAAACTGCCACTCACCCGCCGCGCCGCCAGTTCATCATTGAGCAACACAATCCGCCCCGGGTAATACCGCCCCAAATCCTGCACCACCTCGGCCAGGGTGACCTTGTAGTAATTGAGCCAGCCCTGACGCCACGCCAACTGCGCTTCACTGTCGACGGCATGCAGTTTTTCCGCCGAGCCTTCGCCATACGCCACTTGCTGGCCAGCGCTCAGAACCTGCTGCTCGGCGTGCTTGTCCGCGGTCACACCGACCCGCCCGGACAGCACCGTGACCTGCGCGCCATGGGGTTGCAGGCGCACTTCAAACTGCGTGCCCAGCACCCGCGCCTGGCCCTTTTCAGCGTCCACCACAAACGGATCGCCCGTGTGGGTCACGCTGAAAAATCCGGCACCGCGACGCAGCTGGACGTGGCGCTCACCGCGACTGAAATCCACGGCGATGGCGCTGTCGGCATCCAGCGTGACTTGCGACTGATCGGCCAGCGTCACGGTGCGAATTTCCCCCGGTGCAGACACGTAGTCCGCCCCCAGATCATCGATCCAGCGCGTCGGCTGCCAACCTGCGCCAAGGCCGATCATCAACACCAGGCACGCGGCCATGGCCAGCGCGCCAGTCCAGCGCCGCACACGGGTGCGGCGGGACCGGTTCATGGCACTGAGGTAACCCTGCAAGGCGAACGCGTCTTCGTCGGCCAAGGTTCGCGCCGGCTCTTCGCTCAATTCCCACAGCACTTGCGCCTGGGCGTAAGCCTCGGCGTGGGCGGGATCAGCCTGCAGCCAGCGGCTGAACGTGAGTTGATCGCCGCCGCTGGGCTGGTCGTGCAGCAGGCTCAGCCAGGCAAGCGCGGCCTGCTCCTGAGCGGGCGTCGGGATGACGCGGTCAAGCTGATTCACGGTGCTTTCCTTGGCGTGCGCGTTGGCGGTTCCTGCAGGCTGGCCTTGCAGGCATCGAGGGCGCGCATCATATGTTTTTCCACGGCGCTTTGGGACAGGCCCATGGCCTTGGCGATCTCGGCGTATTTGCGCCCGTGGATGCGGTTGAGCAGAAAGATTTGCCGGGTGCGCTCCGGCAACGCGCGCAACGCCGCTTCGACGTGACGCAGATCGTTGCCCGCCTCCAGTGCCGCTTGTGGTTCGCTGCCCTGGCTGTCCGGTTGATCCGGCATCCAGCCTTCGTTGACCCGAACCCGCGTGCCTTCGCTGCGCAAATGGTCGATGGCGATGTTGCCGGCGCAACGCAACAGGTAAGTGCTGAGCTCCTCGACCTGCACCAGCGGCCGCCGCCAGAACCGCAGGAACAAATCCTGGACCAGGTCGGCGGCGGTCGCTCGGCAGCCGACACGCCGACTCACCAGCGCTTCCATCTGCGAACGCTGGGACAGGAACACCTGAAGAAAATGCGCACGGGCACCGCGATGCTCTTCATCGTGTGATTCAGGTGGATTGGTGATCATCATTGCGCAAACACGGCGACGGGGCTGGCGAGCAGGCTCAACCCGGCCAACGCCAGGGCCAGGCGCGGGCGATACGGCATCAACCACACCAGCAGCAAGGCGCTGAGCATCAACACCGCGAACCACTCCACCAACCCGAGGCCCCAACCGGTTTGCGACACCGCCGCCCATAAGGAAACCGTCAGCAGCAACCAGCCGCTCAGCTTGAATGCTTTACGCCGCTGGGCCGACGACTTGCGCCCCAGCAGGTCGACGTGATGCCGATCCATCGATAAACACAGCGCGGTGAATCCGCCGTAGCACAGCAGCAAGGCCAGCAACATTCAGTTCACCTTCTGCTCAAGCGTGATCGGTCGGGCGCGTTCTTTGGCAATGCGAACGGTCTGCCCGACACGCTGCATTTTCCAGGCAGCCCAGGCCAGGAACAGGCCACTGCCCAGGCACGTCAGATCGAACCCGGCGAGCGTCCAGTCGCCTTCAGCCAGCGTCACACCCAAGTGGTACGGCGTGGTCAGCGCGTTCAATAGCGGCACGCCGCAGAACAGCACCGCGGCCAACGCCAATTGTTCGACCCACGCCGTGCGACCACGGCGGATCACCGCGTGAATCACGCTAAAGCCCCAGACGATGAAGAAGCTGTTCACTTCCCAATCCGACCGAGTGGCCATCTCAACCGGCAGCAACCGATTGGCCCAGAAGAACGCCGCCACTGCGACCACCAGCCCGGACATGCTGGCGATGTTCAGCACTTCCACCAACCGCAGTTCGAAGGGCATCACGGCGCTTTTCGCATGCTTGAGCTGGCGCTTGCCGAGCCAGACCACCAGCCCGGTGCCGATCAATGCGGTGCTCGCCAGACCGAAAATAAAGTACAACCAGCGCAACACCGGGCTCGCAAAATGGCCCATGTGCAAACCATAAAAACTGCCGGCAATCGCCATCGGCATCGGTTGCTGTGGTGTGGCGCTGAGTTGTTGCCCGGTCACGCCGTTGAACGTCACCGCGCTGCCCGCGTCATGCACCACCCGATCCGCGCCGTCACGCACCAGCACCACCGAGGCGTTTGCATCCCCAGGATTGTTCACCGTCAAGCGCTCCACACGACCGCCCGCCCATTGCTCGCGTGCCCGTTCCAACAGTGGCGCCATGGGGGCCAACTGCCCCGGTTTTCCCGCCAGTTCCGGTGTACTGGAGGCTGGAAACACATCGTCGAAAAACGCCCGGACATCCCCTTTGTACGAGGCCAGAATGCTCGCCGGCATCACCATCGACATGAAAATCACCAGGCTGCTGTAGGTGATCATCAGGTGAAACGGCAGCACCAGAACGCCCACGGCGTTGTGCCCGTCCAGCCATGAGCGCTGGCCTTTGCGCGGGCGGAAGGTGAAAAAGTCCTTGAAGATTTTCTTGTGGGTGATGATCCCGGTGATCAGGCCGATGAACATCACCATGGCCGCGATGGTCGACAACCAGCGGCCCCACGGATAAGGCATTTGCAACTGGAAGTGGAAGCGATAAAAGAAGTCGCCGCCCATCGTCTCGCGGCCCTGCACTTCGGCGCCGGTTTGCGGGTCGAGCAGTTTTTCAGTGAAACGGCCGCGCTCGCCTGGATTGGGCGGCGACTGCTGCCAGCGCACCGACAGGCCAGGCTCTCGGGCACTCGGCAAATCGATGAGCCAGCGTGAGGCGCCCAGGGCGTGCTGCTGCAGATAGTGTTGCGCCAGCGTCAAACTGGTTTCGGCAGTGACCGAACGCGCCGGTATTTCGGGCTGCATCCAGTGGCTGATCTCGTCCTTGAAATAGGCGAGCGTACCGGTCAGGAAAATCGCGAACAGCAACCAGCCGAAGGTCAACCCGGCCCAGGTGTGCAACCAGGCCATCGCCTGACGAAATCCTTCTTTCATGCGTGGCCCATCCAGTACGCCAACCCTGAAACAGCTGTCAGCACCAGACCCGGAACGATCAACCCGAACCAGGCCTGCCACGCGCTGCGACAGGCAAAACACCAGAGCACCGCGACCAGATAGACCAGAAACGAGATCATCATCCCGGTCACCACCGCTTCGGCGCGGGCCATCGGCAACCACAAACTAAGGCTGACACTGGCCAGCGCCGCGACGATATAGCCGCCCAACACCGCAGCCAGCACTCGCGAAGTGACGGCCAATCGATAGGAAACGGGAAGCGTGCTGATTTTGCCTTTCATGTTTCGACCTTGAAACCGGGTGAGGCCGCGTAAAAGTCACGGGCCAGCAAGCGCGCAATATTAATGATAAATATTCTCATACGCAAAACAGTTCCGATTGCCGGGGGCATTGCACACCCCTACAATGCGAACAATTCTTGTTCTCTAACGTATCCGTTTGTGTCGGAGTGGTTCTGTTGCAGCCCGCCAATCCCGTCGAAATCCTCTATCACGCCCACCACAACTGGCTCACCGGTTGGTTGCGGCGCAGGCTTGG
This sequence comes from Pseudomonas sp. 31-12, assembly GCF_003151075.1. NCBI lineage: Bacteria > Pseudomonadati > Pseudomonadota > Gammaproteobacteria > Pseudomonadales > Pseudomonadaceae > Pseudomonas > Pseudomonas sp. 31-12. Next base: position 1,281,608 of record NZ_CP029482.1, on the reverse strand, counting down.
CTGCCCGGACAGTGCGGCGGATCTGGCTCAGGACACGTTCATTCGCGTGCTGACCGCCCGGGAAACACCGCAGATCATCGAGCCGCGAGCATTCCTGACCACGATCGCCAAACGCGTGCTGTTCAACCATTACCGTCGCCATGATCTGGAACGCGCCTACGCCGAAGCACTCGCACAAATGCCTGAGGTGTACGCGCCGTCCGAAGAAGAACGGGCGATCATCCTGCAAACCCTGATGGAGCTGGATCAGTTGCTGGACGGTTTGCCGCGTCTGGTCAAACGCGCCTTTCTGCTGGCGCAGGTCGATGGCCTGACTTATCCACAGATCGCGGCGGAACTGGGCATTTCCATTGCCACGGTCAAACGCCACTTGAGTAAAGCAGCCATGCGCTGCTATTTCGCGCTATGAACGGTACTCCGGACTTTTCTTCCCAAGTCGCCGAACAGGCCGTGCACTGGTTGATGGAAATGCAGCAAGACCCGCTGAACCCGCGCCAGCAACAGGCCTGGCAGCAATGGCACGATGGGCACAGCGAGCATCAACGGGCGTGGGAACATATCCAGCGGGTCAATCAGCGTCTTCGCGGTTTGTCTTCGCCGCTGGCCCACGCGGCGCTCAATGCGCCGAAGTCCGGCAGCCGACGTCAGGCGTTGAAACTGCTGCTGATTCTCGGCGCAGGTTCCGCGGTCACCTGGGGCATGCGCGAACACAACGTGCTGCCGCCGTTGCTCGCTGATTACCGCAGCCCCATCGGCCAGCGGCGCAAGGTGGCGCTCGGCGCAGGCAATCAGTTGCAGCTCAACACCGCGAGTTCGGCGGATGTGCGGGTGGAGGGCCCGCAACGGCTGATTCGTTTGCTGGAGGGCGAACTGCTCTTGACCGCGACCCAGGCGTTTCAGGTGCAGACCGCGCAGGGCGTGTTGACCACGCAAGGTGGACGATTGAACGTGCGGCAGTTTGCTGATCACACCCAGGTGGCGGTGTTCGAGGGCAGAGTCGAGTTGATGCCGAACGATGGCGCCCCACTGGTTTTACCTGCCGCCCGGCAATTGGGTTTCGGCCCGCGCGGCGTGGGTAAACCGCTGCCGCTGGAGGCCAACAGCGGCGCCTGGGCCGACGGCATGCTGGTGGCCGCCCACATGCGCCTCGGGGATTTTCTCGACGAGCTCGGCCGCTATCGTCGCGGGCAGTTGAATTGCGATGCGAAGGTGGCGGATCTGTTGATTTCCGGGACGTATCCGCTGGCCGACAGCGAACGGATTCTGGATCTGCTGGAAATCAGCTTGCCGGTGAAAGTGAAGCGCTTTACCCGGTATTGGGTGACCGTCGAAGCGAAGGTGTAATTCTGGAGCGAGACACCTTACCTGTGGCGAGGGAGCTTGCTCCCGCTCGGCTGCGCAGCAGTCGTAAATTTGGGGCCGCTTCGCAGCCAGCGGGAGCAAGCTCCCTCGCCACAAAAGCCGGCCATTGTCAGCCCAGCAAATAAATTCATCCAATGTGAGCCGTTTTTCAGATCTGGCGTGACAGAGAAGGAAAGCCCCCTTGATTCCACCTTCTCAGGATCGTCCTCCATGCACCCCACCCGCCTCACTCCGCTGGCCCGAACCGTGCGCCACCTCTTGCTCGGCGCCAGCTTGAGCTTCGGCGCGCTGCCGCTCGCGTTCGCCGCCGATGCCAAGCCGTACCACATCGCACCGTCCTCGCTCGAAAGCGCACTCAACCAGTTCGGCCGTGAAGCCGGCGTGTTGATTACCTTCGGTTCGCAAGTCACTAGCGGTGTGCAGAGTCGTGGACTGGAAGGCAACTTCACCCCGTCGCAGGGCCTGGACGCATTGCTCGAAGGCACCGGCCTGCAAGCGCGTGCCGAGGGCGACAATGCCTTCAGCCTGCAACCGGTGGGCGACACTGCGCTGGAGCTGGACACCTCGAAAGTGGTCGGCGACTGGCTCGGTGACGCCGCGCAAATCAACGTCTTCGAGCATCCTGGCGCACGTGATGTGATCCGCCGCGAGGAGTTCGAGCGCCAGGGCGCGACCCAGGCCAAGGACGTGCTCAACCGCATCCCCGGCGTGAACGCGCCGGACAACAACGGCACCGGCAGCCATGACATGGCGCTGAACTTCGGCATTCGTGGGCTCAATCCGCGCCTGGCTTCACGCTCGACTGTATTGATGGACGGCATCCCGGTGCCCTTCGCACCTTATGGCCAGCCGCAGTTGTCTTTCGCGCCAGTGAGCATCGGCAACATGGACGCGGTGGACGTGGTGCGCGGCGGCGGCGCGGTGCGTTACGGCCCGCAGAACGTCGGCGGCGTGGTCAACTTCGTGACCCGCGCGATTCCCGATGAACCAACGGTGAAAGGGGGCTTCCAGACCGAAACCAGCCCGTCCTCCAGCCACGACGGCTTCAAAACCACCGGCAACTTGCTGGCCGGCGGCACCGCCGACAACGGCTTGGGCGGCGCGCTGTTGTATTCCGGCACCCGCGGTGGCGACTGGCGTGAACGCAGCGATACCGAAATCGACGACCTGATCCTCAAGGGCAAATACCAGCTCGATGACGCCAACAGTTTCAACGCGATGGCTCAGTATTACGAAGGCAAGGCCGACATGCCCGGCGGCTTGAACGTCGCCGATTACGATGCCGACCCGTACCAGTCGACCCGCCCGAAAGACCAGTTCTGGGGCCGCCGGACGATGTTCAACTTCGGCTATCGCTATCAGGAAGACCGTCGCGAATTCACCGCCAACACCTTCTTCACCAAAACCCTGCGCAGTGGTTATCTGGATCAGGGCACGTTCCTGTCGCTGTCCCCGCGCGAGTATTGGGTACGCGGCCTGGAAACCCGTTTCGCCCAAGGCTTTGACCTCGGCCCGACCAGCCATGAAGTCGGTATCGGCTATCGCTACATCAACGAAGCCGGCCACGAACTGCGTTACCGCGAGCCGATTGCCAACAATACCTACCCGACCACTAACAGCCGCAATGATCGCGACACCCGGGGGGGCACCGAGGCCAACGCGTTCTTCCTTGATGACCGGATCGACATCGGCAAGTGGACACTCACGCCGGGCATTCGCTACGAGATGATCGATTCGCAGCAGACCAACAACCTGACCAACGTGAAATACAAAGGCGATTACAACACCGCGCTGCCGGCGCTGAACGTGCTCTATCACGTGACGGACTCCTGGAATCTCTACGCCAATACCGAAGGCTCGTTCGGCAGCGTGCAATACAGCCAGATGCCTAACCGGGTGACCAGCGGCGAAGTCAAACCGGAAAAGGCGCGGACCTGGGAACTGGGCACCCGTTACGACAACGGTGCGTTGAGAGCGGAAATCGGCGCGTTCCTGATCAACTTCGACAATCAGTACGAAAGTAATCAGACCAATGACTCGGTGATCGCCCGCGGCGAGACGCGTCATCAAGGGATCGAAAGCAGCATCAACTATTCGCTGGATGATTTGAGCCCGTCACTGGCCGGCTTCGATGTGTACGCCACTTACGCCTATGTGGACGCGACCATCCGCGAAGACGGACCGAACAAGGGCAATCGTGTGCCGTTCTCTTCGAAACACAAAGGCACCCTTGGCGTGGGTTACACCGAAGGCGCGTGGAAGCTGAATCTGGACAGCAGCTATCAGAGCGACCAGTTTGCCGACAACGCCAACACTCCGGCAGAAAGCGCTGACGGCAGCACGGGCAAGATTCCCGGGTACATGCTGTTCAGCAGCCGAGCGGCGTATGACTTCGGGCCGAAGTTGTCGGATTTGAATGTAGCGGTGGGGGTGAAGAATATCTTCAACCACCAGTACTTCACCCGCTCGTTCGATGACAACAACAAGGGCAAGTACGTGGGGGAACCGCGAACGGTTTATGTGCAGACCTCGGTGGCTTTCTGATTACTGTCGACATCACTTGAGATTGTCGTAGCCCCTGTGGCGAGGGAGCTTGCTCCCTCGCCACAGGTAATCGTGGAGCCAGAGATTCTGGTGAACACCGTAAACAAGAACGGGCCTGCATTAGCAGGCCCGTTTTCAGTGGGAAGGTAAAAAGTGAATCAGGCTTCAGCCGTTTTGAGCAGCCTGTTCGTTCTCGAGAAACTCGTCTTCCAGCAGCGCATCGGCAGCGACTCGTTCGAATGGCACAACAGCGGCACGTGGTTTGCCCCGCAGTTTGCCGAACAGATGCTCTAGCGCATGTTCGAGCTTTTCCGCCGCACCGTCGATCGCTTGCTCCAGGGTGTCGGCTTTATGAGTGACAGAAATCGGTTGGTGGCCTTTTGGCCGCGCTTCCAGCTGACAGCGCATGTCATGGGGACCTGGCTTGTCGCCGTTCTCGTCCCGCAGATGAACCTCGACGCGTGTCAGGTCCTCTTCATAACGTTCGAGCGTGCTCTCAATGGTAGTACGTACCCACTCCTCCAGTCGGATGCTGCTTTGAATATGGTTATCACTGTTGACTTGGATTTGCATAGTTCATCCCTTATTTCAGCTAGCTCGCGAGAGGCGCATCGGCTGGCCCTTGGGCGTCATCACCGTGACCTCTTACTTACACAATCGGTCTGCGCGCAGAACATTTCAACCCCTAGAAAAAGATAAATATGGATTCGCAAAAAAAGCCGGACAACGGCCAAAAGCGCTGTTAAGGTCGGGAGTTGGGTCGCCCCTCTCTTTAGTCGCAATTGCTCACATCTGCCGCTCCGCCAATGGGTGCAGACTCCGAAAGATCCCCGCCTCCTCTACCAACCAGTCATGCACCGCACGCACACCCGGATGGCTCAGCGCGCCTGGCGCATAGAGCAGCACGTAACGCTTGTGATTGGGCACCGCCAGGCCAAACGGCACGATCAACGTCCCTCGCTCCAGCTCGTCATTCAGCAAGGTTCGCCGCGCAATCGCCACGCCCATGCCGGCAATCGCCGCTTCGATGGTCAGGTGATTGCGATTGAAGGTATGCCCGCGCCGCACGTCCGCGCCCTCGAAGCCAATGGCATTGAGGTAGAACTCCCATTCCGCGTACTCGTAACTGCCGCGCCAGGCGGTGATGTCGTGCAGCAGGGGAAAGTGCACCAGGCCCGCCGGGCCGTGCAGCGGTGGCCGGCCGCGTAGCAGACTCGGGGCGCAGACCGGGAAGATCTGTTCGTCGAGCAGGGTTGTGGATAACAACCCGGGATAACTGCCGTCATTCAAGTCGATCGCCAAATCGAAGTCGCCTTCGTGCAACGGCACGCTGCTGTCCTCGGCCACCAGGCGCAACTGAATGTCCGGGAAGCGCTGCTGCAAGCGCGGCAGGCGCGGGGTCAGCCACTTGCTCAGGAACGATGGAATAGACCGCACCCGCAGAATCCCGCTGATCATTCCCGCGTCCAGTCGTCGCAATTCCGCATCGATGTTGCCGTAAGCCTCGTTGACCGTAATGGCCAGTCGCTGGCCCTCGGCGCTCAATTCCACACCGCGGGCACGGCGGTGAAACAAGCGAAAGCCCAACCGTTCTTCCAGTTGACGGATTTGCTGACTGACCGCACCCGGCGTGATGTGCAGCTCTTCAGCACATCGGGTGAACGACAAGTGCCGCGCGGCACAGGAAAACACGTGCAGCCAGACGTATGTCTGGGCGTGCAATTGGCGACTCATTGTTTAGTCCTGCTAAAGGCTGTCTTAGGAAGTTTCGTTGGTCACGTAGGACCGAGGTAGGCAGTATCGCCGACATTGCGCTTGTCCTACAAAAATGGCAGCGATTTCTCTTCCATTGCTTGTATAGGCTTTAGCATGGCTATCAGTGTTTTCGATCTCTTCAAAGTCGGCATCGGTCCGTCCAGTTCCCACACCGTCGGCCCGATGCGCGCCGCGGCGACCTTTGCCCAGGCACTGATTGACCAGGGTTTGCTGGACGCCGTGCGTCGGGTAGAAATCCGTCTGTACGGCTCCCTTTCGGCCACCGGCGTCGGCCACGCGACCGACCGCGCCTGCGTCATGGGCCTGATGGGCGAATGGCCGGACAGCATCGACCCGACCACCATCGACAGCCGCATCCAGACCCTGCGCGAAACCGGCGAGTTGTCTCTGGCCGGCAACAAAACCATTGCCTTCAACTGGCAACGCGATCTCCTGCTGCTCGACGAGAGTTTGCCCTACCACCCCAACGCCATGTCCCTGACAGCCTTCGGCGAAACCGGAGAGTTGTCGGAGCAAACGTACTACTCGATTGGCGGTGGTTTCATCATCGAAGCGGCGGAAGCCGAGTCCGGTATCGCGCCGACCAGCGACGTGGTGCTGCCCTACGATTTTTCCAGCGCTGGCGAACTGCTCAAGCTCTGTAACCAGCACGGCCTGCGGGTTTCCGAGTTGATGTTGGCCAACGAGCTGGCCTGGCGCAGCGAAGCCGAGATCCGTCAGGGCTTGCTGCACATCTGGTCGGTGATGCGTGAGTGCGTCGAGCAAGGCTTGCGTCACGAAGGCATCCTGCCCGGCGGTCTGAATGTTCCGCGCCGCGCGGCGAAATTGCACCGCAGCCTGCTGGAAATCGGCAAGCCGAATGTCATCACGTCCACGCTGTCGGCCATGGAGTGGGTGAACCTGTTCGCCCTCGCCGTGAACGAAGAAAACGCCGCGGGCGGGCGCATGGTGACGGCACCGACCAACGGCGCAGCGGGGATCATTCCGGCGGTGCTGCACTACTACATGAAATTCAACCCGGACGCGTCGGACGATGACGTTGTCGCGTTCTTTTTGGGCGCGGCGGCCGTAGGGATACTCTGCAAGAAAAACGCGTCCATCTCCGGTGCCGAAGTCGGCTGCCAGGGTGAAGTCGGTTCCGCCTGCGCCATGGCCGCTGCCGGTCTGGCCGATGTGCTCGGCGCCACGCCCGAGCAACTGGAAAACGCTGCCGAAATCGGCCTGGAACACAACCTCGGCCTGACCTGCGACCCGGTCGGTGGCCTGGTGCAAGTGCCGTGTATCGAGCGCAATGCGATTGCAGCGGTGAAGGCGATCAACGCCACGCAAATGGCCCTGCGCGGCGACGGCAAACACTTTATTTCCCTGGACCGGGTAATCCGCACCATGCGCGATACCGGCGCCGACATGCACGACAAATACAAAGAGACTTCACGGGGCGGCCTGGCTGTCAGCTGGGTGGAGTGCTGAGGAGCATTCCCTGACCGCCCGTAACCGTGAGCCCGAGCAAGAACAATAACGAGGCCAAACGATGACCGATGTACGTACACCTGCTGCCGATAACCCAGCTGTAGAACTCAAACGCGACACCGCAGCCGCTACCAAAGGCTGGAGCAAACACGACACCACCTGGATGCTCGGCCTCTATGGCACGGCCATCGGCGCTGGCACGCTGTTCCTGCCGATCAATGCGGGCGTGGGTGGTTTCTGGCCGCTGCTGATCCTGGCGGTGCTGGCATTCCCGATGACCTACTTTGCTCACCGGGGCCTGACCCGCTTCGTGCTGTCCGGTCGCTCCGGAGACATCACCGAAGTGGTGGAAGAACACTTCGGCATTGGCACCGGCAAGCTGATCACGCTGCTGTATTTCTTTGCGATCTTCCCGATTCTGCTGGTGTACAGCGTGGCGCTGACCAACACCTTGAGCAGCTTCATGGAGCATCAACTGCACATCGCCCCGCCACCGCGGGCGATTTTGTCGCTGGTGCTGATTCTCGGTCTGATGGCCATCGTGCGTTGTGGCCAGGGCGTCATCGTCAAATGCATGAGCGTGCTGGTTTATCCGTTCGTCGCGGCGTTGCTGCTGCTCGGAGTCAGCCTGATCCCTAACTGGAACGGCGCGTTCTTCGCCACCGCCAGCGAAGGCATGCCGCTGCCGCTGTTCTTCAAAACCTTGTGGCTGGCGATCCCGGTGATGGTGTTCTCTTTCAACCATTCGCCGATCATTTCCGCGTTCGCCGTTGACCAGAAACAGCGTTACGGCGAACAGGCCGAACGCAAGAGCAGCGGCATTCTTGCCATCGCCCACGCCATGATGGTGGTGACGGTGATGTTCTTCTGCTTCAGCTGCGTGCTGGCGCTGTCCCCGGCTGATTTGGCGGCGGCGAAGGCGCAGAACATCTCGATCCTGTCGTACCTGGCCAACCACTTCCAGACGCCGGTCATCGCATACGCTGCGCCGCTGATTGCGCTGGTGGCAATCACCAAATCCTTCCTCGGCCATTACATCGGCGCCAGCGAAGGCTTTCAGGGCCTGATCGTGAAAAGCCTGCGCGGCCGTGGCCGGGTGATGTCTGCCAGTTGGCTGAACCGCATCACTGCGCTGTTCATGATCCTCAGTTGCTGGGCCGTGGCGACGTTCAACCCGAGCATCCTCGGCATGATCGAAACCCTCGGCGGGCCGATCATTGCCTGCCTGTTGTTCTTGATGCCGATGTACGCCATCCATCGCGTGCCAGCCTTGCGCCAGTACTCGGGTCAGGCGTCGAACGTGTTCGTGGTGTTGATCGGTTTGATTGCACTGTCTGCGATCATCTACTCATTCCTGCCCTGAATCGGGCAGGCCAAAAGAAGGCGGGCCTCAGTGCCCGCCTCTTTTTTGCCGTGATCATTGTTCGACAATTTTCTCGGCATGGCCCTTGCTAAGTCTTGTCTGAGGCAAAAGGACTTTTGAAAACCTCAGCGAGCGGCCTGCCAATGGTCCGGTAATGCGAACCAACCTGATCGTGGCCGGTCAACAACTGCACGTTCAATCAGGCGGTGACGCATCATGGACAACCCTTTTCAGCTCATTACCGATGCCTTTGCAGCGGACTATCAGATCAACCTGAGCATTCAGGGGCTGGACGGCCGCATCATGCTGACCCTGTCCAACAGCGGCCACGTGGTTGCCAAGCGGATGATCAGCGCCGAACAGCGCAATGACCCCAAGCGCCTCAAGCGCCTGGTGCAAAGCATTCAGTTCGGCATCGCCATCGAACAGGGCCATAGCGCCATGTCGATCCTCGAAGCCATGACCGATGGCGACAATCGCAACCTGCCGCCACCCCAAGTCAAAGCCAAGCCCCGCCCCACCATGGGACTTTAGATTTCGCCCTTCTCCACTTCGGGATGTTCACCGGAACCCGCACCGACCTTGCGTTGCGGGTGTTCGATCTTCACCGAAGGGAATTGCGACGAAGCGTAACGCACCACCAGAATCGCAAACGCCAGCAGCAGAATCCCGCCGCACAGGTAAATGATGCCGAGGTCCGGCGGGTTGTGGTGCGAGACGTTGGAAATCAACAGTCGCGTCAGCGCCGTGATTGCCACGTAGATCAGGAAGCGCACCGGCATGTGGTTGGTCTTGAAGTAAATCCCGACCATCGCACCCAGTTCCAGGTAGATGAACAGCAGCAAGATGTCATCGATCTTGATGTGCCCTTCTTCGATCATCCCGAGAAATTCCATCACCGCCGCCCACGCGGTCACTGCACCGATGGCGAACAACGCCAGGTAATGGAAGGTCTCGACGAACAGGTTGCCCAGGGACTCGGCCAATTGATGCACGTTCTGCCGCAGTTTCTCGGCCCAGTTGATTTTCACGGTGATTCTTCCTTAGCTCGGTTCGAGCGGATGATGCGGGTTTGACGTGACGGTTGTTCTGCATGCAGAAAAAAGGCCAGAGGCGCCTGCCACATGATGGCGAGATGCTCTAAAACGCGCTCCGTGGCGTTTGGTCGCACCTGAGAGAGCCAGCCTGCTCGCGAAGGGAGCAACTCGGTCCACCTGACAAACCCTGATTTCGGTCTACATTGAAAAGCCACTACCCAAAGCGCAGGGATTCGCTTATCCTTTTCGCTGTATATAAATACAGTGGTCGAAACAGACAACTAATGTGAAGGCATGTGAGGTGGTGAATGGCCGTCGAAGTGGTATACCGCAGCAGCCGAGATCTGGAGCGCTTGTTCATGGATAAAGCCGAAGCTGACCGTCATGACAAAATGCTCGAACTGGCTGAGTTGCTGGCTGAAGTGTTGCAGAAAGCCGTTCCGTCCCTGACCGAACAGCAGGTAGAAGAAGCCGGGATCTACATGGCGAAGAATCGCGATGTGTTCGCCAAGGCATTCAAGAGCCAGCCGGATGCGTTGTCCGAACTGCTGAATGCGCCGGCCGAAGTGGTTGAAACGTCTGAACCGGTTGAAGAAGTTGCCACCGCTGAGCCGACCAAGCCAGCTAAAGCCGCCAAGACACCGAAGTAAGCAATGCCCGAATTGAATAGGCCCTGAGTCGAATGGCTCAGGGCCTTTTTCATGTCTGGAGTAAAAGCAGGATTCAGCGGTACAGCACTTTCTCCGCCAACTCGTCCGCCACCCGTGCAGGCGAACGTTTTTCCGCCTGCGCATGGGCAAAGACTTCGGTCAGCCGCGAGGCGATTTTCGACAGGTGCGCGGTGATGGTCGTGAGCTCTTCGCCACGGTGTTTGAGCGAAACGTAGATCAGCCCGCCGGAATTGATCACGTAGTCCGGCGCATACAAAATGCCCCGACGTTCCAGTTGATCGGCCACGTCCAGATGCGTCAGCTGATTGTTCGCCGAACCGGCCACTGCCGAGCAGCGCAGTTGAGTGACGCTGTGGCTGTTGAGCACGCCACCGAGGCCGCAGGGCGCGAGAATGTCGCACGGCGTGCTGAGCAGCGCATCGTTGGCGATCGGATGAGCGCCCAATTGCTCCATCGCCAATTGCACCTTGCCGTGATCGATGTCGCTGACCAGCAGTTCGGCGCCGGCGGCGTGCAGCTGTTCGGCCAAGGCATAACCGACGTTGCCCAACCCCTGGATCGCAACCCGCAGGCCTTCGAGGTTATCGCTGCCCAGGCGAGCCATGGCGGTGGCACGAATGCCGGTGAACACCCCCATCGCGGCGTGTGGCGCGGGGTCGCCCGCCGAGGTGGTGCTGGTGACGTGTTGGGTCTGTTGGGCGATGCAATCCATGTCCGCCACTGAAGTGCCGCTGTCGATCGCGGTGATGTAGCGCCCGTCGAGTTGATTGATGCAGCGGCCGAAGGCTTCGAACAGCGCGGCACGATTTTCCACATGCACCGGTCGAACAATCACCGCCACCCCGCCGCCCTGGGCGAGGCCGGCCAGCGCTGCCTTGTAACTCATGCCCTGCGCCAGGCGGATGGCATCCTCGACTGCAGATTCGTCGCTGGGATAGGCAAGGTAACGACATCCCCCCAGGGCGGGCCCCAGGCGGCTGTTATGAATGGCAATGACCGCCTTCAACCCGGTGACTGGGTCGACGCTCAGATGCAGCGATTCAAGGCGAGTGCTTTGCATGAGAGCGAACATCGTAGGGCTCCCGAATCACTTCTTGTAGTCGCCAGTATAGGCTTGCGCCCAAAAATTGCAGAAGCGCACCGGAATAAGCAGCGCCGCAATGCAGGCTTTCGGACATAACCTGATACCGCATGTGTGCCGCACTGGACGAATGCCGGCGACGGGGCTAAAACGAGGCATTGCCCGGAGATTTTGATGACCCCGCGCCAACACTTTTTTGACTGCCTGCAACGATCACCGCCCGCGCTGTTCGAGGCGGCGCTGTGGATGGCGGCCGAGCATGACAAAGAGGTGAATCCCGAGAAGGTGCTGGCAGACTTTCGCGATCTGCAACAGCGGGTCAGTTATGGCTTGCCGATGCTGCCGGTGAGCGAACTGGCCCAGCCGCTGTTGCGGCGGATGAATGACCTGGGGTTCGCCCAGGACGACTTCACCCCGCTGCGCCCACAAGTGGCACTGGTCAATAAGGTGCTGGAACTCAGGCGCGGCCAGCCGCTGTCCTTGGGGTTGATCGCGCTGGAGTTGGCCAGACGCCTGGAGATCCCGTTGGCCGGGGTCAACTTCCCCGGACACTTCCTGCTGCGGGTGCCAGGTGCCGATCACCTGCTGGACCCGTGCGGCGGGCGCCGCTTGTACCCCAACGATTGCCGGGAATTGCTGCAACGTCAGTACGGCCCGAACATGAAAATCAACGCCGAGCATTTGCTGACCGCCGAACCGGTGCAGATGCTGCAACGGCTGTCACGCAACCTGCGCCAGTTGCACCTTTCCCACGATGACTACATCGGCGCGCTGATCGACGCTGAACGCGTGCTGGAACTGGGCAACGCCAACGCCTCCGATTACCTGGCCCGGGCCAGCCTCTATCAACGGCTGGACTGCCCGAACGCCGAGCGCTTCGACCTGGAGCATGCATTGCTGCTCAGCGACGACCCGATCCAGCGGATTCGCCTGACTGAACGACTGGGGCATCTGCCGCCCAATTCCATCGTCCATTAATCACAGATCCCCTGTGGGAGCGGGCTTGCCCGCGATAGCGGCGTATCAGCCAAATGAATGTCGACTGATACACCCTCATCGCGAGCAGGCTCGCTCCCACAGGAATGGCGGTGTCAGGTTTTAGGGGTGTCTGGCTGGTTGGCCGGGTGTGCCTTGATGAACGCGGGATGCTGCGCAGCCAGTGCCGCAACCCGGCGAATCCGTGGATACGCTTCAAGTGAGATGTTGAACCGCTCGGCCGCGTACAGTTGAGGTATCAGATAGACGTCCGCCAAGCCTGGCTCCGGCCCAAAGCAAAACCCCTCATCCCCAATCAACTGCTCCACCGTCGCCAAACCCTGGCTGATCCAGTGGCCGATCCACTCCACCACCTGCGTCTCATCGTGACCCAATTGCCGCAGCTTGTTGAGCACGCTGACGTTGTGCAACGGATGCACGTCGCAACCAATTACGGCTGCAACACCACGCTCATGAGCGCGCGCGACCAGGTCTTTGGACAGCAGCGGCACCTGTGGATAACGTTCCTCCAGGTACTCGATGATGGCCGGCGACTGAATCAGCAGTTCGCCTTCATCGGTGCGCAAGGCCGGCACCCGGCCTTGCGGATTGATCGCCAGATACGGTGCTTGCCGATGCTCGCCACCCGGCGGTGCGATCAGATTGACCGGCAGCGCCTGGACATCCAGGCCCTTCAATGCCAACGCAATGCGCACCCGGTAAGACGACGTCGAACGGTAGTAGGTGTAGAGCTCCATGAGCCGATCCTCTTAGCGCGCCGCGATGACTTTGCCGCGGCATTCGCCGAAACCGATGGAGGCAAAACCGTCGCGGCTGCAACGCGCCCGCAAGATGATTTCGTCGCCGTCTTCAAGGAACTTGCGCACCTCGCCCGACGCCAGCTCGATCGGCTTTTTCCCGCCCTCGGTGATTTCCAGCAGGCTGCCGAACTGACCGTTTTCCGGTCCCGACAACGTGCCCGAACCGAACAGGTCACCGGCCTGCAACTGGCAGCCGTTGACGCTGTGGTGCGCGACCATTTGCGCCACGGTCCAGTACATGTGTTTGGCGTTGCTGAGCGTCAGGCGATGGGCCGGCAGTTTTTGCTCGCGCAGGCCTTCGGTCAGCAGCAGCACTTCCAGCTCGATATCGAAAGCACCCAAGGCTTGATCACGCTTGTCGAACAGGTACGGCAGCGGCTGCGGATCGCCTTCCGGGCGCGCCGGTTGAGCACGACGGAACGGCTCCAGCGCTTCGGCTGTCACGACCCACGGCGAGATGCTGGTGATAAAACTTTTCGACAGGAACGGCCCCAGCGGCTGGTATTCCCAGGCCTGGATGTCCCGCGCCGACCAGTCGTTGAGCAGGCAGAAACCGGCAATGTGATCGGCCGCGTCGCCAATGGCGATCGAGTCACCCATCTCGTTGCCCTGACCGATCCAGATGCCCAGTTCCAGTTCGTAATCCAGGCGTGCGCACGGGCCAAAGGTCGGCTCGGTCTGACCGGCTGGCAAGGTCTGGCCTTTCGGACGGCGAACGTCGGTGCCGGACGGGCGTATGGTCGAGGCACGACCGTGATAGCCGATCGGTACGTACTTGTAGTTCGGCAGCAATGGGTTGTCCGGGCGGAACAGTTTGCCGACGTTCTGCGCGTGCTCGATACCGACGTAGAAGTCGGTGTAATCGTTGATTTTCGCCGGCAGGTGCATCTCGCAGTTTGCCGCCAGTGGCAGCAGCTTTGCGCCTTGGGCTTCGATCTTGCCGTGCAGGGTGCTGCCTTCAGCGAACAGTTCAAGCAGACGCTCGCGCAAAGCAACGCGAGCCTCACGGCCCAGTTCGAAAAACGCATTCAGCTGACCGCCACGGGTGGCTTCTACGGCGGTTTTTGCGAGGCCTTCGAACAGGCCGGCGTCCAGCGCCGCTTCCAGATCAAAAATGTGTTCGCCAATGGCGACGCCACTGCGCGGTGCAGAGCCCTTCACGCTGAACACGCCCAGTGGCAGGTTTTGCAACGGGAAGTCAGCATGACCGTTGGCGGAAGAAACCCAGCTACGAGTGATGGAAGTCTGAGTCATGGGTTATCTCCGGGTCGGGTCGAAAGTGGCGGGCAGCGTGGCCCAGCAGGCATCGTAATTAGGTTGAAGTTGCGGGCAATCCAGGGCGAAACGGCTCGGGCGCAGCACCTGGCTGGTCTCGAACATGAACGCCATGGTGTTGTCGATTTTCGCTGGCGCCAGTTCGGCGTTGATGGCCTTGGTGCAGGTTTCGCCGTCCGGGCCATGAGCGCTCATGCAGCTGTGCAACGACGCGCCGCCGGGCACGAAACCTTCGGCCTTGGCGTCGTACTCGCCCTTGATCAGGCCCATGAATTCGTTCATCAGGTTGCGGTGGAACCATGGTGGACGGAAGGTTTTCTCGGCGACCATCCAGCGTGGCGGGAAGATCACGAAGTCCAGATTGGCCAGACCGTGGACGCTGGTCGGCGAGGTCAGGACGGTGAAAATCGACGGATCCGGGTGATCGAAACTCACCGTACCGATGGTGTTGAAACGGCGCAGGTCATATTTGTACGGCACGTTATTGCCGTGCCAGGCGACCACGTTCAGCGGCGAATGATCGAGCTCACAGCCCCACAATTGGCCGAGGAATTTCTGCACCAGAGTGGTCGGTTGCTTGAGGTTTTCGTAATGCGCGACGGGCGTCAGGAAGTCCCGGGCATTGGCCAGGCCATTGCTGCCGATCGGCCCCAAGTCTGGCAGGCGCAGTGGCGCGCCGTGGTTTTCGGCGATATAGCCGCGCGCTTGCGGGTCGAGCAATTCGACGCGGAATTTCAGACCGCGCGGCAGCACGGCGATTTCCAGCGGCTCCAGTTCCAGCACGCCCAATTCGGTGGCGATGCGCAGGCGGCCCTGCTCAGGCACCAGCAGCAGTTCACCGTCGGCATTGAAGAACACGCGCTCCATGGAGCGGTTGGCGCGGTAGCTGTAGATGCTGATCCCGGCGGGTTTGTCTGCGCCCGAGTTGGCGGCCATGCTCACCAGCCCGTCAATGAAATCGGTCGGTTCGCTCGGGATGTCCAGCGGGTTCCAGCGCAGGCGATTGGGGGTTACTTCACCCAACGGACCACCGGCCAATTGCCGATCCAGTTTGACGAACGCCGGGTGATTGGCCGACGGCTGAATCCGGTACATCCAGGTGCGCCGCGCTTCGCTGCGGGCCATGGTGAACGCGGTACCGGAGAACAGTTCGGTGTAGAGGCCGTAAGGGGCTTTTTGCGGGGAGTTCTGGCCGACGGGCAGTGCGCCGGGCAACGCTTCGCTGCTGAATTCGTTGCCGAAGCCTGACTGATAAGCCAGCGCTGGCGCCGTTGAATCGAGGTTCATGGAGCCTCCTGAACAGGGAGTAGGCAATGGCCTGTCGCTCTGCTGCAGAGGTCTCGGCACGCCCGGGTTATTTTTGTCGTAATTCGATTACGCATAACGTAATTTGATTGGTATTGACCGTCAAGCTATAAAGACGCCCATTCGTCCCGGGATCAGACTGCCTTCATGGAAACGCCGCGCAACAACGACAAACAGAAAGTCCGCTCGGCCGAGGTCGGTACCGACATCCTCAAGGCCCTGGCCGAGTTGTCGCCTTCGACCTCGTTGTCGCGCCTGGCCGAACACGTGCAGATGCCGGCGAGCAAGGTTCATCGTTATTTGCAGGCGCTGATCGCCAGCGGTTTCGCCGAGCAGAACACCGCCACCAACCATTACGGACTCGGCCGTGAAGCACTGCGCGTGGGCCTCGCCGCGCTCAACAGTATGGACGTGCTGAAAGTTGCCGCCCTGCCCTTGGCCGAGTTGCGCGATGAACTGAACGAAACTTGCTTTTTGGCGGTGTGGGGCAATCAGGGTGCGACCGTGGTGCACATCGAACCGGCAGTGCGTGCGGTGACGGTTGTGACGCAGTTGGGTTCGGTGCTGCCGTTGCTCAGCTCGTCCACTGGCCTGGTGTTTGGCGCGTTTCTACCGAAGCGCGAAACCGTGGACTTGCGCGATCAGGAACTGCAAAACACCAACGAGCACGTCTTGGCGGACGATCAAGCCTATGCGGCCTTGTGCGAACAGATCCGCGAGCGCGGCCTGCATCATGTGCATGGTTTGCTCATGCCGGGGGTGGACGCCTTGTCAGCACCGGTATTCAACGCAGTAGGGAATGTCGCGGCGGTCATGACCATTGTCGGCCCTACCTCGTTATTTCACGCCGACGAAAACGGCCCGGCGGCGCAGCGATTGCTGGCGGCGACGCGGGCCGTGAGTTGGCGGATGGGCCATGAGCCCGTCCATGCAGCGAGCCCGATCAGCGATTAATCAGCAGGGTTAACGGACGATGGTTTTGCTGCCCCGTCCCTGCGTGTCGGCCAATACATCCTGAACAATTTGCTGCAGTACCTGGTGCGGAACCTCTTGCCCAGTGGCTGCAGAAACCAGGCCTGCAAGTGTCTTCGCATCACCCGCGAGGTCGATCAGCGTTCTTTGCGCTGCGGTGATTGCGCCCTTGCCCAGCTCTTTGTATTTGCCATAGCCCAACGTGGCCAGATCAATCAATGCGTCCTTGAAATGGGTGATCGCTTTATTTTTGTCCCCATCGTGATAGGCCTGCGCGCCTTCAAGAATGTTTTTGGTGATTTGTATTCCGGCGACCGCGAGCCCTAGAGGAGGAATAATCAGGCTGATGACCTGTGCGGCGTTGATGACAGCGTTGTACGTCAGGCCCGCAATGATCTCGGCCAGACTGGTCGTCTGCGCGTCCACATCCCTGATGACGCGCCAGATCATGTCGTCGTAAGACCTGACGAACTCTCGGACCCGACTGTCGTGCTCCAATGTCGGCGGAGGCAGGCTACGAGTCGAGGCCTCAAGTCCATCAAAGTAATTGCTGACCGCGAGCCGATCCCTGAAATGAACGCGCGTAGAGTAGTACTCCCTCAACCCCTTGATACGAACCGACGTATCAAAATGGCTGAATGGGCGAAACCATAAACCGTCCGGAGCTTGCGGGGTATACAACCAATCCTCGTTTTTCCCCGCGGTCATGAGCCGGAATACATAGACCCCCTCCACCGGACGAAGCCGACCAAGGTGAAGCTGGTAGATACTGTTTTCCATCGCGGGGTAATCGCCCAACGGATGGCGTGTCTGCACATGCTCCAGCGAACTGATTAAATTGAAAAGACCATTGCGTTGCTCATAGTTGATTCGCTGCTGAAAGTATTCTGACAATACAGCCCGGTTCATTTCCGCCAGCTGACGCTGTTGATGAACACCGCGCCTGAACGCGTAACTCAACTCGGTGGAATCCAGATAAACCGCGCGCAACATATCGATATATTTTTCACCTGGTCGTAACACCTTGGACCACGAAGACAACTCGTATATATCCAGCTCCTTGAATTCAGGCTGCCCCTCCGCCAGGCTGAATCTTGGGTAGTACGAAGGTTTTGCACTGCCTTCATTTCTGGCGTCGAAAACATGCTCATTGACAATTATGGAAGTCAGAGACAGTTTTTCCGTCGAACTTAACTCGACAATTATCAAATCCGGATCAACTGATACATGTTCCCCCCGAGACTTCAGCACCTGCTCAACTTGATACTTGATCAAGTCGTACGCAAACTGATAATACGAAATCAACGCATGATCACGCGCCTCAACGGTATACAACGCC
The DNA here is from genome assembly GCF_003151075.1 of Pseudomonas sp. 31-12. Classification (NCBI taxonomy): domain Bacteria; kingdom Pseudomonadati; phylum Pseudomonadota; class Gammaproteobacteria; order Pseudomonadales; family Pseudomonadaceae; genus Pseudomonas; species Pseudomonas sp. 31-12. The sequence goes on along the minus strand of NZ_CP029482.1, from coordinate 1,263,617 downwards.
TTGAGTTCGGTATTGAGTCGAGCAAACTGCTCCCGCAAGAAGACAGGCGCATAACGATAGTTTGCCGAGGCCAATTCGATCGCTTCAATTTTGTCTCGACGAATTCTTTCAGACACCACACCAAACAAAGGCTGTCCCGCCTTGGGCGCGATAAACTCACGCAGTTGTACATCGTCGTTTTTCCAGAAGCGTTTATTCGCCGCGAGCTCACGAAAAAACAAGTGAGCCGAATCCCGAAAACGGCTATCAACCTGATCATCGATAAAATCCGAAGACTTGCTGGCCCAATCACCGACTGCGTTACCCATCTCGACGACACTGTCAAAGCTGTGCCAAACCTTCTCATCGGGAGCACCGGGCGCATACAGGATGTTTCGCCCCAGCGGGTTCCCTCTCTCACTGATGACAAACAGATCTTTCATTGCAGCGCCCGTGCCCGGCAACACCACGCCACGGACAAACAATGCCGGATCACCCGCCAGGTATCGCAGCACCCAGTGGTCGTCCAAGCGTTCGTAAGCACGCTCGACACTCGCGCAAAAAAGAGTGAATTCTATCTGCCTGGCCAAATACTCTTGCATCGCTTCATTGATAACCTCGGTTGCATCGATAGTCATCATCACGGCGAAGTCAGAACGAATGTCGACCGAGGCAAGCCATTGTTGAAGGCCAGCGCTGGTAAGCCCCGGGTAAACCGGACCTGCAAAACTCAATTCCTGAAGCGTCGAAATTTGCAAACCAAAAATCGCGAACTCGGTCAGCGATCTTTTATCCTCCTGAATGATCTCCTTGCCAGCAACGCGGAGCGTATGTCGGGACGTCACGACAATCTGGTCGGGCTCACACTCGACACCGGCGGCGATGCGTGCCCATGAACGAACACGATTCAGTGCATAAGCCTTTAAAGAAGCGCGTGGGCCTAACGCTTCGTTCAAATTCTTTTCACTTTCAACCAACGCTGCTTCAAGCCCCAGAAAATGCTGAACGTGTTGCTCCGAAAAACTCTGACGCCAGTAATCCAGTCGCATCTCTCGTTTACTAGGCACACTGTTATTAAAACTCACTAAATCATCCTTGTTGACAACAGCAATGGCACCATGCCAATTGCTCTACCAACAAACACTAACGCCCCTCTCCCAAGATAAAAACATCAAACTTTTTTCTGCATATTAAACAACCCTCACCGCGCAACCCAACTGCGTCCAACACACGTTTAATCGCAATAAAAAAGCAAAAAGCGCCGTCACAAACCAACACGCGACTTCAATCCAGCAAACCCAATCGCTTGGCCTTTGCAACCGCCTGAGTTCTGCGTTCGACACCTAACTTTCCATGAATACGTCGAGCATGAGTTTTCACCGTATGTAACGAGATGAACAACTGCTCTGCAATCTGTTGATTGGAATTACCCATGGCAATTAACTTCAGCACTTCAGACTCACGCTGACTGAGTGGATTGATTTCAATGACCACTGTGCTGTTTTCAGTGAAATTTTCGGCAATACCCAGCGACGACAGTAACCCCGGCTGACGCAGTTGTAATTCACGAAGTGCCTGACGCAGCCCACAGCGCTCTGCGAGGTTCAAGCCCTTGCGCAAGAATTCTCTGGCGCCAGCCAGGTCCCCCTTCAACCAGGCACCTTCAGTGCATGCGAACAGCAGTTCAACTTCCAGTGTCGGGATTGCGGCCCTCTGTGACTGCTCAAGCATTTGTTCAAATTGGATCATCGGGTCGTCGACCTGGTGTAGATAAACTTGCGCCAGCACCAGTAAATATTCGATCCGTGCGATCAACATCAAAGTTGCGGGAGGTGCTTGCCGCGCTTGCGGACCACGATAATGGCGCAGCACTCGAGTGAGTGCTTCGCGAGCCAGTTCGGGACGGCCTTGCTGTAGCCAGAAATGACTGCTGATTTGCAACAACACGCCGCGGTAAACGGTGTCAGGACTCTGCCGCTGCTGCATCAGCCGCTCAGCGTCGCGTAGATGAGCAAACGCCAAGTCATAGTCACGCTGATTGGCCGCCAATTGCGCCAGGCCAAGAAAACCATACAAAACCCGTTTGTCGTGGTTGCGCAAACAAATCCGCAAGCCACTCTCGAACAACTCGGCCGCTTGCGCATCCCGTCCCTGAGACAGATTCAAACGGCCACGCTGCAACGCCAATCGACCAAGCAATGGTTCGGCATTGCGCTGCTGCCTGGTAAACATGAGGTGAACATTGGCGAGCAAGAGTTCGGCACGCTGGAGAGCACCACGCTGCTCGAGCAATTGCGCATGATCGAGCTCCAGCAGCCCTTCAAAAACCAGCGAGCCTTGTGCACGCGCCAGGCATAAAGCTTCCCGATTCATCGCCTGAGCGACATCCAGCTCGCCCCGCAGCAAGGCCTGCTGAGTCAGCCCCGACAAGCACATCACGCGCACAGTCCAGAGCTCGGGGCCGAGGTCATTCAGCGCATCGAGAAAATGCGCGCGTGAGCCCTCTGCCCGCCCCTGCAGATGCAACAGCCAACCCTGCTGAGCCTGCCACCGCGCGATCAGTTGCCGTTGCAGAATCGCCGACGGCTGCGGGGTGAATCGTGACAACTGCTCGATGCAATCCCCGGCCTGTTCAAACCGTCCCGCAAACAGCGATGCCGCGGTGATCAGCCCGACCAGTTGCGGCGAACCGAACATGAGCGCTTCGCCTTGTTGCTCGTACAACCGCAACAACAGCACGACCGTCTGTTCCTCGAACAAATGCTCGAAACTGAAATGCTGTAACAGGCTGACCGCAACCTCGAACTCTTCGGCCAGCAAGGCCTGCTCGAACGCGGCTTTCCAGTCCAGTTCGGCGGCGAACCACTGGCAGGCGCGGCGATGCCAGGAACGCCCGGCCGGCCATTGCTCATCGCGCATCAACTGCGTGAGTGGAGGGAAGATCTGCAGCCAGTCGGTCGAGTCCTGCCAAGGCTCGATAAAGCAGCCCAGGTCCTGCAACGTCTTCAGGCATTGCGCGCCCTCCCCCGCACCAAACAGGTGTCCGCACAACCGCGCATTGAAGCGTGGCAAATGCGCGAGCACCCGCCAGGCCTCCGTCAACTCCGGAGTCAGGCTGGTGAACAGTTCGTGTTCGAGGTAATCGAGCAACGTGTCCGCTCGGCTGTGATGCGGGTCGTTGCGCGACCAGTCGCATTTTTGCAGCAGCGCAACGCGGACACCGGCGCACCAGCCGCCGCTGATCTGGATAATCTTGCTGGCGGCGCTGTTGGCATCAACCGGCGTCAGGTGACGCAACAGCGAGGCAATCTCAGCTTGATTGAAGGCCAGCGTGGCGCGCTCGCATTCGTACAATTCGTCATCGAGCAGCAACCGTGGCCAATTGCATTGCGGGCGGCGGCGGGCGCCCAACCACCACGTCAGCACAGGACTACTGACGGCCAGCATGCGATCGAGCAGGTGATCGAGTTCCGGGTTCGGAACGCGGCAATAGTCATCGAGAAACAGCCAGGTCGGCGTCTGCCATCGGGCCAGCGCGCCGAGCATTGCCGACTCTTCCGACGAAGCCAACCCCAGCGCTTCGGCCAATCGCTGACGAAACTCCGCCGCACTCATCGTTACGCCAGACAACGGCAACCAACACACCCGGCATTGCGGCGGCGCCTGTAACAGGCAGTCGGCGAGCAGCGCGGTCTTGCCGCTGCCGGCCGGCGCGCAGAGAAATTTCACCCGTGACGTGGAAGCCAGCAAAGGCCCGGTCAATCGATCACGCGACAGGTGATGCGAGGACAGACGGGGCAGGAATCCAGAACGGTCAAGACACGGGGTCATGGCGGTCATTGCGGCGTGCCTATTTATAATTGTCCGGCAACCCTAGCCCTCTACAACCCGCTTGTTTAGAAGTATTCAGAACGCTGATTGACGCCCATAAAAAAGGCGACCAAGCGGTCGCCTTTTGCACTGCGAATACATCAATTACCTTACCGAACCCCCTCGGCACGCAACGCCGATGGCGTGTAGTCCGCGGCCTTGGCTTCGAAACCGAATTCAAAGCTGTGCTTCTCTTCGTTCTTCATCCCCAGCGCAATGTATCGGCCGGCAATGATGTCGTAGAGCGCTTCCAGCGTGTACGCCTGGGTCTGGTGATCGTAGTAGTACTGGGCGTGACCTTCGGCCACTCGCCACAGTTGACCGCGACCATCGTAGTGGTCCGCCAGCGCCACTTGCCAGCTGTCTTCGTCGATGTACATGTGGCGCTTGGCATAGATGTGCCGCTCGCTCGACTTGACCGTGCCGATCACCTCCCAGACGCGGTGCAGTTCATAGCGGGTCAGGTCCTGGTTGATGTGGCCGGCCTTGACGATGTCGTCGTACTTGAGACTCGGCGAGTCGAGTTTGTAGCTGTTGTAGGGGATGTACATTTCCTTCTTGCCGACCAGTTTCCAGTCGTAGCGATCCGGCGCACCCGAGAACATGTCGAAGTTGTCGGAGGTGCGCAGACCATCGGCGGCGGTGCCCGGTCCGTCGTAGGCCACTTGCGGCGCGCGGCGCACACGGCGTTGGCCGGCGTTGTAGATCCACGCCAGGCGCGGTTCTTTCACCTGATCGAGGGTTTCGTGCACCAGCAGCACGTTACCCGCCAGACGCGCTGGCGCCGTGACCGACTGCTTGAAGAAGGTCAGCACGTTGGCAGCTTTTTCCGCGTCCAGGTCCTTCATCAATTGCGGGACGGCGATCTCTTCCTCAAAGCGGATTGGCGTGTAGCTGCCGTTGGTCTGCGGCGTCACCTGGGTGATGATGCGGCGCAGGTTGCCGCCGTGATAACGGGTGATGTGGTTCCACAACACCTCGACCCCGGTCTTCGGAATCGGGAATGCGTAGTAGCGGTTGCCAGTGAAATTCGCCAGGCCGTTACCGTCGTTGATGCTGTTCACGTTCAGCGCGCTGCGCTTGGCCGACTCGACAAGCTCCGGTGGTACGGCCACGGTGCGGTGAGTCGGGTAGACCGGGATCTTGTAGGTTTCCGGGTAGCGCTTGAACATCGCCACCTGGCCTTCCGAGAGTTTGTCCTTGTACTTGTCGACGTTGGCCGGGGTGATCACGAACAACGGTTTTTCACTGGCGAACGGGTCAGCCAGGAAACCTTTGCTGTCCACCGCACCGGCGTTTTTCGGGATGCCACCGGTCCACGCCGGGATCGACCCATCGGCGTTACCGGCCTTCTCGGCGCCGAGCGGCGTGAGGGTGGTGCCGAGTTTGTTCGCTTCGTCCGGCGAGACCGCCGCCATCACGTTGGCCGCCAGCAGGCTCAGGGCCAGGGCGCCGCATTGCAGAATCATCTTGCGCATCAAATTCATCCTTCTCAGCCAGATCAGAAGTTCACGCCGAAGCTCAGTGCCAGGAAGTCGCGGTCTTCCAGGGTGTTGTAGTCACCGCCGAAGAAATCGGTGTAACTCAGGCTCGCGGTATAGGTGTTGCGGTAGTCGGCATCGACGCCGACGCTGACTGCCTTGGCGCCTTCATTGAACAGCCCGTTGGGGCCGTAGCCAGCGACGTCATGGGACCAGGACAGGTTGGGTTTGAGGTTGATCCCGCCAATCACGTTGGCGTAATCGAGGATCGCCCGGGCGCGGTAACCCCAGGAGGTCGAGGTGACGAAACCTTCGGTATCGCCGCCGAAACCGTACTGGCCGTAGACCGAGTCGCGGCCGTAACGCAGGTTGCTGCGCGACTCCAGACCACCGACGTGAACCACCGCTGCTTCGCCGACCAGGGTCAAGCGCTGGGCGCCCCACACTTGATCGACGAACTGCGTGAGGGTGGTCTGGATCTGGGTGATTTCCTTGCGGCGGTAGCCTTTGTTGTCAGCACCAGGGGTGGTGGTGATCGGTGATGCAGCGCCACCGGCAATCGGGTTGACCATGGCCAGGGTCAGGTCGTTGGTGCTGAGCTGCACCGGAGCATTCGGGCGATAACTGATCTCGCCGCTCCACGCAGTGCCGGTAGGCAAGGTGGTGGAGAAACTCGCGCCGTAGAGACGAATGTCTTCCGGGTATTCGAGGTAATACTGACCGCGTCCGAGCATCACGCTTTGGGCCAGGCCTGCACCGCTGCCCGGCGCCAGTCGGTTGGCGACACTCACCATGCCCGGCAGGCTGGCCAGCGTCGACAGGCCGGCGGTGGTGGTGCCGACCGTCGGTGTGCGGCTGTGGTAATTCATGAAATACAGGCCGTACTCGGTGTCGTCACCGAGCCAGCGCAATGCCGTGCCCCACTGCCCGGAATCCCGCGCATCGCGGTCGCCGCCACGGGGCACGACCACGCCCTCGCGGGTCACCTGGATCGGTTGACCGAAGGCTGACGCCAAAGGCGCCAACGGGGCAATCGCGGGGCTGCCGACCGTGTAGTTGTTGTTGCAACCATCCGCCACTACGTCGTTGCCGAAGAAGGTGCCGCAGTTGTCGACGACCGTCTGGTCCCACTCCAGTTGATAGAAACCTTCCACCGAGAGCTGATCGGTCAAGCCCTGGGAGGCGAACAGCATGTTCACCGGAATCAGACCTTCCTTGATCTCGGCGCCTGGACGACGGAACGCCGATACGTCGATCGGGTTGATGCTGTTGATCGAGTTGCCGATGAAGGTACTTTCACCCCAGCTGACCACCTGCTTGCCGGCGCGCACGGTGCCCGGCAGATCGGCAATGGAATAGTTGTGATAGACGAAGGCATCGAGAATCTGCGCACCGGACGACTTGGCGCCCTCCTTGCGGCCACTGTCGCTGATCGGCTTGAACTCGCGGTCCTCGTCCTTGAGCTCGAAGTCGTACCAGTACTTGCCACGGACGAACACGCCGGTGTCGCCGTATTTCAATTCGAGGTCGTGCAGGCCCTTGAAGATCTTGGAGAAGGTTTCGCCCTTCTTGAAATTCAGCCGGCCGTCATCTCCGGTCGAAGACTGTCCGGTCCCGCCGTTGACGGTGCCCACCAACGATCTATCGGCATCGCGCATACCCCAACTCGCGCCGACGGACAGCGAGGAGTCAAACGTCCCCTCGATTTCGCCGATGTTGAATGCAACCGCTTGCGCCTGGGCACAGCAGCCCAAGGCAACCGCAGCGGCCAGCGCTTGCGGCGTGAAGATGGCGCGCATTGTTGTTTTTGTCATGCGTCTTCCCCGGTGAGTGACAGAAGGCCCCACCCTACTGCCGCACGTGAGGAGCGATAAGCGCACCAAGGAGGTATTCGTGGTGTACCTCTAAAGGATGAATGGCCTGATGGGACGGGCGTTTGCGCTGAGCATGGATGGGCTGGATGGAGGGTTATCAGCAGAACGCATGGCGGGAGGATGGCACCGACCGATGTAGCAGCTGCCGAGCAACGCGAGGCTGCGTTCGGCTGCGCAGCAGTCGCAAAACCTGCATATGCAAATCTCCTGGTGAACCGCGTTGGCTGACCCTCGCGTTGCTCGGCAGCTGCTACAGGGGCCTTGGCGCAGTGGACTTTTACTTATGCTGCAACAGTTCATGTCGCGAATCGCTATTTTTCCTTTGGGCTCAAGGCCTTATTCTTGCCGGGCTTTCACGGTGAGTAGCCAGGAAACGCGAAGCGATGGCATGTGATCATGCCCATGCCATTGGCGACAGAATCCTGATGAATCGACGCTTTATCGATTGATCGCCCCGTGTTCACTGACGTTGATTTGTAGCTCCTTGATCCAACGTCTTACTTTGGCCGCTGCGTTTGCAGCGGCCTTTTTTATGGGCGGTGGTTTTGTGGCTGGCGATGGGGACAGGGATTTCCGCTCGAGAATCTCCTGCAAGATATTTCCTATATCGGGATAAGAAACATCTCTTTACGCGAAAGACATTCACGTCTTTATTCCTGCCGCATCGAAACTTCTCTCAATCCTGTCTGTAACAGCCCACACATCTCTCGGACCCAGACTGTCGGTTTTGGTTGTAACGTTTTATGGGCACGACGTAATAACTCGAATTTATTTTTAGAAGACATGCCAACCACGCGCGCTTTCTAAATCACCCTGCACATTCAAAAGGATATGAATATGCAAAAGCCACCAGATCAATCAAGACCAGGATTTCTTGATATCGGCACACCTGTTCACACGATTGGCGAAGCACCCGATCACATCATCCCCGCACCTCTAACATCAAACGTAGTAACAACCGGCCCACACGGACACGGCATACCGGTTTACTACCAGAATCTCAATACAATCAAAGCCACTTCCAATGCGCTGGAACAGGAATATCAAACCAAGTCCAGCCAACTACCGCAAACCATTGAGAATGAACTCGCCACCACTCGGCTTGAGGGTTCAACCGATCCACTTCCGCCTGTGCAATCGATCATTCGCGAGCTGGACGTACGAAGCAGACTCACCGCTCGAAAAACGGCTGAGTTCCAAAACAAGACAGCGGTTGCCCATTCTTTTTATGGAGGAGATCCATTTAACAGACACATCAACGAATTCATGAAGAAGGCCACAACTATCGAAAAGAGACCCGCGCCGAACGGCGTTGCCATGCAGGCATTATTTCAGTCTCTTCGGGCGGCCCACGATGCAAGATTGTTGGCTCAAGGCCTCGAATTGCTCAGACAGCAAAACGTCAATGTGCAGAACTTTCTCAGTGCTGTGCAGGCCAATGAACAAGCACAGAAGGCCGCCGCTGAGTTGGCGCGCATAAACGAGGAAGCTGCGGCCCGGGCTCGAGAACAAGCGCGGCTTGCCTCCTTGGAAAATGCGCGGCGAGTGGCGGAGGAACAAGCTCGAGTCGCGGCGCAAGCGGCAGCGCAGCAGGTCGCCGCCGAAAAGGCCCGTCTTGATGCACAAGCCAAGGCCAAATGGGAAGCCGAATTGGAGCGGTTCCGCAAACAAAGGGAAGCAAACTCACGGGAGTTGATGGAAAAGCACGCCGAGTTCGTTCGGCAAAACGAGCGGGCGCGAGCTGAAAAGCAACAAGTGGAGAGAGAGAAGGCGCGCCTCCATGCGCTATGGAGCACGCAGGCATACCAAGCCAGTCTGACGTTCGCCAACGCAGGATCGACAGCGGCATCGGGCCCCGTATTTTCCGGAACAAACGGAACCGTGGACGTTAGCCGCGAGGCCTCTTTGGCCCTTAAGGCTGCGCTGCGAACTGCGGTAGTCGCCGTTGTCGAAGCGCTCGCAACAGCAACGGCGCCGACCCTTATGGGTTTCGCCGCGCTGATCGTTCCCTCCAGGCTGGGCAACAGTGATCTTTATTCTGTCAGTGTTCCCCTGTCAGAGCTCGCGCCCCTTCCGACTGCCAATCTGTACGAGCAAGCAGTCACCGGAGGAGAAATTGACCTGCCGGTGACACTAGGCTCGAAGACGTATCGCAATAGAGTAGAACTCTTCGTCGTTGCCACTGACGGAGTGGCAGTCCCTAACAAAGTGCCAGTGAAGCTTGCTCACTTTGACCCACAGAAGAATGTTTACGTCTGCGGCAGTAACGTCATCAATGGTCCCGTCATCACCTGGACGCCATTGGTTGACCCACAAAATACGTCGACTGACTTCCCTCTGACCGAAACAGATCTGCCGATCTATGAAGGCGCCACTGTCACTCCCCACACCGGACGAATCGATCCATTTCCGGCGTTTGATCGCTACGGATTTGGCGGATTCATCACCGTCTTTCCGATCGACTCCGGCCTTCCACCGATCTTCACCCTGCTTAGGGATCGACGGCAGGATTCCGGTGTGGGCATCGGCGCTGGTCAGTCGGTTTCAGGAAATTGGTTGGGTGCGGCCACGACACTGGAAGGCGCCCCAATCCCGATGCAGATTGCGGATAAACTTCGTGGGAGGGAGTTTTCGAGTTTCGATGCTTTTCGGAGAGCGTTTTGGAGGACGGTGGCGAATGACAAGTTTCTGATGGACCAATTCTCCTTCTTCAACAAAATTGATATCAGGAGAGGGCTTTCTCCGAGCGCTCTGCCATCAGAGCAAGTAGGTGGACGGCAAAAGTTTGAAATTCACCACATCCAGCCAATCAGCGAAGGTGGTTCGGTTTACGATCTAGATAATCTTCGAGTACTAACACCAAAACAGCACATCAGGATCCACTCCAAAAAAGGAGATAAATGAGATGACCTTTCAAAAAAAATTCGAAGAATACACAGAATCCGAATATATAAGCCTGATAAACCGATTAATTGAAGGCGACTACCTATCGGAGCGAGAACACGATGCAATTGTCGACCACATCGTAAGCACCTCAGAACACCCAAACGGCACAGGCATTTTGTATTATCCCGAACCGGGCGTTGAAGACAGCCCTGCTGGCGTACTAAAAGCCATCAAGGAATGGCGAGCCGCCAACGGAAAACCAGGCTTCAAACCCGAAGAATAAAAAATAGGGGAGCAAGCATTCATGCTTGCTCCCCTAAACTGTTAAATCGAATACTTCTGCAAATTCCCCATCATTTCCTTCAGCGCTTCAATATTGTCCTTCGGATGCGCCGCCCCTTCGAAATCACAAATCTGCTCCCACTGCGCCGCGACATCTTCCGGCGAGAAACCCACCCGCGGATCAAACCCGGCGCCCAGGCTGCGTTCCCAGCGCACCTTGCCCATCCAGCCGCCGCCGACTTCAAACAACCCGGAAGTCTCCTGGCAGGTTTCGCTGGCCAGGTACACCACCAACGGGCTGACCAGTTCCGGCTTGAGTTGCTCGAACACTTGCGGCGGAATCAGGCCTTCGGTCATGCGAGTGCCGCCGGTGGGCGCGATGGCGTTGACCAGGATGTTGTTCTTGCGGCCTTCGATGGCAAGTGTGCGGGTCAGGCCGTAGAGGCCGAGTTTGGCCATGCCGTAGTTGGACTGGCCGAAGTTGCCGTAGATGCCCGAGGTCGATGCGGTGAAGATCACGCGGCCATAGTTTTGCTCGCGCATGTGTGGCCAGGCGGCGCGGGTGACTTTGTAGGCGCCTTCGACGTGGACGCGGTAAACCAGGTCCCAATCGGCGTCGTCCATTTTGTGGAAGGTTTTGTCGCGCAGGATCCCGGCGTTATTGACCACAACGTCGATACGACCGAAGGCGTCGAGGGCGTGCTGGACGATTTTGTCGCCGTCGGTGACGGAGTCGTGGTTGGCTTCGGCGATGCCGCCCGCCTCACGGATCTCCGCCACTACGCGGTCTGCTGCCGACGCGTTCGCGCCTTCCCCTTGAGCCGAGCCGCCAAGATCGTTGACCAGCACTTTGGCGCCTTGTTTGGCGAACAGCAGCGCATGAGCCCGGCCCAGGCCGCCGCCGGCACCCGTGACGATCACAACTTTATCTTCGAAGCGCACAGACTCACTCATGGGGGAACTCCAGCAGACAGGGACAATAAGTCCGAGTGTCAGGCACCAGGCTGCTGGTCACAATAAACACAGGTAGAGCTGAATGGTGCCCGATAAGGCTGGGGGATAGTCAGGAACAGGCGGCCCTGCGCGGCGGAGAAACCAGCCGATCCCGAAACTCCTGGTAATGCTTGAGCACCTGCGCCGGTGCTTCGGTCTGTGGGTAATGGCCAATATCAGGCAGCAGCACCGTGTCCGGGTTGGGGACCAGTTCCCGATAGCGTTTGACCATGTGCGCGCCGGAAATGGGGTCGACCTCACCATCGATGACCCGCAGCGGCACCTCGCCGCGCTGCATGGCGCTGACCCAACGCTCGCGCTGGACACGCCGCTCAGGGATATAAGCGATGAGCTTATGCATGATGCGCGGGCCGTGATTGCTGTCGATCAGTCCCCAGAAATCATCCATCTCACTCTCGGTAGGCCGAGTTTGCGGACCAAATATCTGCCGGAAACTTTTCACCAGACCGTCACGGGTGAAGGCTCGACCGATCATCCAGCCCAAGGGGCTGAGCAGCAGTTTTTGCATCAACACCGGACGATGGGTTTCAGGGAACAGGCCGCCGTTGAGGAACACGCAACTGGCGATATCAATGCGGGTTTCGTAATGCCGGGCCAACAGTTCCTGGGCCACGCTGTCGCCGTAATCGTGGGCCAGCACATGCACCGGCTGCTCGACGTTCAGGTGCGCGAGCAACGCCTGTTGCAGATCGGCCTGCTCCAACAGGCTGTATTCATGGTTGACCGGTTTGGCTGAGTCGCCGAAGCCGAGCATGTCGCAGGCAATCACCCGATAGCGCTGCGTCAGCGGTTGCCACAGGTAATGCCAGTCCCAACTGGCGGTCGGGAAGCCATGGATGAGCAACAGCGGCTCACCCTGCCCCGCCGTCCAGTAACGGATGGTCTGGCCACGGAATACGAACGTCTGGCCGCGTTTGCGCCAGACACACAGGGGGATCTCGGCAAGTGGCATTAGATTTTATAACCCGGGTCTTGTTGATCGAGTTTGCGCAGCAACGCCGGCCAGGCCAACGCACCGCCCATTCCTTGAGCACTTTTGGTCACGCCGGCGATCATCGCCTTGGCGCCCGCCAGAATCTGCGGCTCGATGGCAATCAGCTCGGCACCACCGTTCTGCGCCAGCACCTGGATATCGCAGGCACGCTGGAAGGTGAACATCATCAGGAACGTGTCGGCGATGGTGCTGCCACAGGTCAGCAAGCCGTGGTTGTGCAGCATCAGGAAATTGTTTTCACCCAGATCGGCTTGCAGGCGCGCCTTCTCTTCATGGTTCAGGGCAACGCCTTCGTAGGCGTGGTAAGCCAGGCTGGACAGCACAAACAATGACTGTTGACTGATCGGCAGAATGCCCTGCTTTTGCGCGGACACCGCCACACCCGCTGCGGTGTGAGTGTGCAGCACGCAGACCACATCGTGACGCACTTCATGCACCGCGCTGTGAATGGTGTAACCCGCCGGGTTGATCTCGTAAGGACTGTCCATCAGCTTGTTGCCGGCCTGATCGACCTTGACCAGGCTCGACGCGGTGATCTCGTGAAACATCAGCCCGAACGGGTTGATCAGGAAATCTTCGGTGCCCGGCACCTTGGCGGAAATGTGCGTAAAGATCAGATCGTCCCAGCCATGCGAGGCGACCAGACGATAACAGGCAGCCAGGTCGACGCGGGTCTGCCACTCGGCGGCACTGACCTGGTTTTTGACACTGTGGGGGGATTGGACGGGAGCAACATTCACGGCAAGGACCTCCTGTTCTTATTGTTTTACTGTCGTTACAGCAGTCTAGTCAGGCCCCGGAGTTCGTGTAGTTGCATTGGCAGCCAGCTTGATGGCCTAACGAGTCAGTTCATAAGAAAGCCTGGATCCATGTCAAAGGACCGCCGCCAACAAAGGCGCGGCAAACAGGTTCAACAGCCCGGTCAGCACCATGACAAGCCCCGCGACCGAGCCTTCTTCACCGCCCACTTCATGGGCCCGACTGACGCCGGCACCGTGCGCGCCAACGCCAAACAACGCGCCGCGCGCAAGGGCACTGCGCAACGGCAGCCACTTCAGCAAAATGCCGCCGAGCATCGCCCCGAACACCCCGGTGAACATCACGAACACCGCCGTCAATTCCGGCACGCCACCGAGGTCGTGAGCCAGTGGCATGGCAAAGGGCGTGGTGATGGAACGGGGCACCAGCGACATCGTCACCGAACTGTCCAGCGCCAACGCCTTGGCAAGACCGAACGATGTGCCGATGGACGCCGCGCTGCCCGCCAGCATTCCGAGCAGCAACGCCGACCAATGCCGCATCAGCATCTGCCGCTGTTGCCAGATCGGCACCGCGAACGCGACGGTCACGGGCCCCAGCACCAACATCAGCCAATGGGTGTTGCTCGAATATTCCGAATACGCGGTGTGCAGCGGCACAGCGAGGGCCAGCAGCAGGGCTGGAACCAGAATCAGCGGCGATAGCAGATAATGCCCGGTGCGCCGATAGATCCAGCGACTGAATAAATAGGCCGAGAGCGTGAAGGCCAGCCAGAACATCGGCATCAGTTCAAGCTTCATGGGACCTCCTCAACCGCACCACCCACTCCACGGTGAATGCGGTGACCAGCATCACCATCAGCGTACTGACGCCGATCACCAGCAGAATCCGCCAGCCGTCGTCGCGCATCAGGCCACCGTAGTCGAGCAGGCTCATCAGCGCCGGAATAAAAAACAGCAGCATTTCAGCCATCAACAGGCCGGCACCCATTTGCAGTGCCGCCGGTTTGATAGCGCCAACGGCGAACGCCAGCAGCAACAGTGCCATACCGACGACGCCGCCCGGGATTGGCCAGGCAAACCCTACGGCAATCTCACAGCCAAGCAGGTAGATGCCGAGCAACACGGCCAGTTCAGCGGTTAATCGAGCCAGGCGTTTCAAGGTGGATGCATTCATGGTTTCGGTCCTCACAGGCGCTCATTTTACGGAGCGGGCTGTTATCCCGAAAACGAATTGTTAGACTCATACCTATTCCAATCTGGAATCAAGCACATGGAATTCAAACAGCTACGCAGCTTCGTCGAAGTGATGCACCAGGGTGGTTTCACTCAAGCGGCCAAGAGCTTGCACATCAGCCAATCGGCGGTCAGCAAGCAAGTCGCTCAGCTGGAACAGAGCCTGGGCACCCCGCTGCTCGAGCGCCTGGGTTCGCAGCTTCGCCTGACCGCCGCCGGCAGCGTGGTGCTGCAACGGGCCGAAGGCATGCTGCGACTGCGAAACGAATTGCTCAGCGAACTGGACGATTTGAGCCAACTGGCTCGCGGGGAATTGCGTCTGGGCCTGCCATTGCTCGGCAGTGACGCGCTGTTCGCCGGTTTGTTTGCCGAGTACCGGCGGCGCTACCCGAACATCAGCATCCAGTTACTGGAGGGCGGTAGCCTGAACATCGAACAGGCGGTATTGAGCGGTGAGCTCGAACTCGGTGGCAGTCTGTTGCCGAAAGATCCGCAGTTTGCCTTTCAGCCGTTCTGTGATGAGCCGCTGGACGCGCTGCTGCCGGCGGATCATCCGCTGGCGAACAAGTCGGTGATCGGTTTGGAAGAGTTGGCCGAGACGCCGTTCCTGTTGTATCAACGCAGCTTCGTGCTCAACGACCGCTTGCTGCAGGCCTGTCATCAGTTGGGCTTTACGCCAAAGGAAGGTGGGCGCAGTGGCCAGGCGGATTTTCTCGCGGCACTGGTGGCCGCCGGCCAGGGCGTGGTGCTGTTGCCCAGCGTGGTGGCGCGCGGGCTGGTGCGGCCAGGGGTGGTGCGCCTGACCTTGAATGCCCCGAGCTATTTGCGCTGGGACATTGCCTTTATCTGGCGTCAGGGCGCGTACCTGTCGAAGGCCGCACAAGCCTGGCTCGCCCTCCTGCGCGAGCGGCCGGTCAGCCCCGCAGCGCGCTGATCAACTCGGCCAGCCAAGGTTCGGCGTCGGTTTCCGGGGTCACGCTTTCGCTGGCGTCCAGGCGCAGCATCGGCAGCGCTTCGCGCAGGCCCAACTCGCCGAACAATTCACGCATCTGCTCACCGCCACCGCAGAACGTATCGCCATAACTTGCATCGCCCAGGCCGATCACCGCCCCCGGCAAACCGCGCCAGGCTGCAGGCAATTGGTCACGGATCATCGAATACAACGGTTGCAGGTTATCCGGCAATTCACCCATACCAGTGGTCGACGTCACCGCCAGAAACGCGTCCGGGCCGAAGGCCTGAACGTCGGCAAGTGATGCGCGCGGGTTGTGCCAGGTTTCGAAACCGGCGGCGTTTAAAATCGTTGCGGCGTGGCGGGCAACTTCTTCAGCCGTGCCGTACACCGAGCCGGAAATGATGGCAACTTTCATCAAACTGATCCTGAAGCTGAGTAAAAGACACAGATATTAACAGCACAGGCTCATTTGATCTTTTAGAATGCAAATCTCTATCAATCCGGAAAGGACTCTCCGATGATCAACGCTCAACTGCTGCAAATGGTGATAAACGCTTCCAACGACGGCATCGTGATTGCTGAAAAGGAAGGCGAACAGGACAACATCCTGATTTACGTAAACCCGGCGTTTGAGCGTCTGACGGGATACACCAGCGAAGAAATTCTCTACCAGGATTGCCGTTTCCTGCAGTCTGGCGACCGCGATCAAGAGGCCCTCGCTACGATTCGCGAGTCATTGACCCGTGGCGGCTCCTGCCGGGAAATCCTGCGAAATTACCGTAAGGACGGCACGCCGTTCTGGAATGAACTGTCCCTTTCTACAGTGAAGAACCCGAGCGATGGGCAAACTTATTTTGTCGGCGTGCAGAAAGACGTTACGGTGCAGGTCAAGGCACAGCAGCGAGTAGCGCAACTGGAAGCCCAATTGGCTGAGACGCAAGCCGAACTGGCTGCGCTGAAAGCGACGAACGGCGAAAACAAAACAGCGAATTAATTGTCATTAACTACAATCACCGATGACTTTGTAACTTTTTCTTTCGAGTTAGCCATGCAACGCGACGCACTCCTGACACAGGATGAGCTGGATTTCATCCAGACCATGCAACACAACCCGCAACTCAATGTGCGGGACGCGACGTCGAGCCTGCTCGTCAACGGTGGATCGCAAATCCGTGATTTGCTCACGCGCCTGGCGGCACATGAGCAAGTCACCATTCAGGCGAACTTCGAAAACCAGCAAATGACCTTTCCGCTGCACCTGGTGGAAGACGAGTTTCACGCGCTGCATTTGCGCCTGGGCGTGCCGAGTATTTTTGAAGACGGGCCTATGGTTCGTCCATGGCGCTTGTCACTTGAAGAGCCGGTTGCGCTGGAAAATGCCAAAGGCCAACCCGGCACGATGTGGGTGCATGAAATATCGTTCAAAGGGGTGTTGCTGGAAGTGCGCAACAAGACCAAACCACCCAAGCACTTCGCGCTGTGGTTCAGCCCGTCAGGCTATGAGCGGATTGCATTGCGCGGCACCTTCGAGCGTGAAACCGAGCAAGGTTTCTACGCCTACGAATTGAGCCAGAGTGACAAGGACGAGACCGAGCGTCTGCGTCAGTACATCCTTCAGCAACATCGTCTGACACATCCCGCCCTGCACATCTGATTCAGGTATCCAGGTTTCCTGCCAGGAACTGTTTCAGACGCTGACGCATCACCATTCCCTCATTCCCCAGACACCCGATCGACGTTCCGGCCAGGCTGTCCTGTACCAGGTCCGACGCATCGCCGGACAGCAACAACTGACAGTCCAGGCTCATGGCCAGTCGATTCAAACGTCGAGGCAATTCTGCGGCCGGCGCGTGATTGGACACCAGCACCAGTGCCGTGGGCTTGATCCGCTCGCAAACCAGGGTCAACTCGTCGAAGGGCTGACCGATGGCCAGCAATTGAATGGCCGAGTCGACACTGCTCAGATACAGCGCCGTGAGCAGCACTTCGAGTTCATGGGCCTGATCGGCCAGGGCGCAGACAATCACACGGCGCGGTTGCATGACGCGCACAAGCAGCATGCGTTGCAATACGCGAGATCGCAGAAAACCATCCAGGAACAGCCATTCGCTGGTCTGACCGAACGCGTCATGTCGCTGAAGCATCAACTTCCAGATCGGCATCAGGATGTCCTGGAACACCACTGTCAGGGGATAGCTGGAAAAAACCTGTCCATATATCTGCTCCAGTTGCACCTCGTCAAACGCCGTCACGGCCGCCTCAACCTGCTGTTGCCACTGGGCATAGTCGGCCTGAACGAGTTCTTCGGGAATGATCTTCGCCAGGGCTTTGAGGGGTTCGGTCTTGGCCAGTATCTTGCCGACCTTGCTGACTGCGACGCCTCGATCGATCCAGCCGAGAATGCTGCGAACCTTTTCAATATCGGCCATCGAGTACAACCGATGCCCGCTTTCGGTGCGTGTGGGCTGGATCAGGCCATAACGTCGTTCCCATGCCCGCAAGGTGACGGGGTTGATACCCGTCAGGCGCGCCACTTCACGAATGGGAAACAGCTCCTCTTGTTCCAGCGCAGTATCTTGCTGCAACGCTGGGACACCCTCAGTCAGGACAGGCATTAGGCAATTGACGTCCGCGCACAAAATTGGATCCCATTCTAACTCCTCTACCCCGTGCATGTTCAAGGCCGATGAACGACGAATGTCGCTGGTGTATCCGTCAGAATCAGGAATAATCCTTGCTTGTCTCAAGACGCAGCCCATCACCCCGGCGCTGCGCCTGGCGAAACTCCTACCCGGAGCGACGCATCTGTTATACGGAGATTCACCATGTCTACCTCACCCGTCACGCTGATGGTTGCTCGTCGTGTCGCCGATGGGCGTTATCAAGACCTGATGGTCTGGTTGCGCGAAGGCGAACAACTGGCCACCGACTTTCCCGGTTATCTCGGCTCAGGCGTGCTCGCTCCGCCGCCCGGCGATAACGAATTCCAGATTATTTTCCGTTTTGCCAACGAGCAAACCATGTACGCCTGGGAGCATTCCGCTTCGCGTACCGCATGGCTGGCGCGTGGCAGCGATCTGTTTGCGCACAAGACGGAACATCGCGTGAGCGGTATCGAAGGCTGGTTCGGCGCCGTGGGCCAGCGTCCACCCCGCTGGAAACAGGCCGTGGCGATCTGGTTGGCGTTCTTTCCGGTGTCCTTGCTGTTCAACTTTGTATTGGGACCGTTGCTCAGTGACATGAGCCTGCTGGCCCGCGTGCTCATCAGCACCCTGTGCCTGACGCCGTTGATGGTCTACTTCTTCATACCGCTGTCGACCCGCCTGCTGGCCGGCTGGCTGAACAGCCCACCGACGCGCCCGTTGCCCGCCGAACCCTCCACCCAGAATCACGGATAACCGTTGTGGAAGCGAGCCTTTGTGGCGAGGGGATTTATCCCCGTTCGGCTGCGAAGCAGTCGTAAAACCATTGTCTGCGGTGTATCTGATTCACCGCGGTGTTGGAATCGGGGCCGCTTCGCAGCCCAACGGGGTGGTGCGGCATTCCGATAAATCCCCTCGCCACAAGGCTCCCGCAATAGGTGTACGTCGCCGCGCGCTGGTATAGTTTTGCTCTCACCGCGACGCGAGC
This sequence comes from Pseudomonas sp. 31-12, assembly GCF_003151075.1. Classification (NCBI taxonomy): domain Bacteria; kingdom Pseudomonadati; phylum Pseudomonadota; class Gammaproteobacteria; order Pseudomonadales; family Pseudomonadaceae; genus Pseudomonas; species Pseudomonas sp. 31-12. The sequence continues at coordinate 1,244,658 of NZ_CP029482.1, read as the reverse complement.
CGTTCATGACCTCTTCCGCAGCTCCGATCCTCATCACCGGTGCCGGCCAGCGTGTCGGCCTGCACTGTGCGCAGCGTTTGCTCGAAGACGGCCATCCGGTGATCTTCAGCTACCGCAGCGAACGCCCCGGCGTGCAGACATTGCGCGACTTGGGCGCGACCGCGGTGTTTGCAGACTTCTCCACTGAAGCGGGCATCCTCGCGTTCATCAACGAACTGAAAACCCACACCGACAGCCTGCGAGCCATTGTCCATAACGCGTCCGAATGGCTGGCCGAAACCCCTGACACCGATGCCGAGGCCTTCACCCGCATGTTCAGCGTGCACATGCTCGCGCCCTACCTGATCAACCTGCACTGTGCCGACTTGCTCGAACGCTCTAGCCCGGCCGACATCGTGCACATCAGCGATGACGTGACCCGCAGGGGCAGCAGCAAGCACATCGGCTACTGCGCCAGCAAAGCCGGGCTCGACAGCCTCACCCTGTCCTTCGCCGCGAAATACGCGCCGACAATCAAGGTCAACGGCATCGCGCCAGCCCTGCTAATGTTCAATCCCGACGACGACGCCGCGTACCGCGCCAAAGCCCTGGCCAAGTCCGCGCTGGGCATCGAACCCGGCAGCGAAGTGATCTACCAGAGCTTGCGTTATTTGCTCGACAACCCTTATGTCACCGGCACGACCCTGACCGTCAACGGCGGACGGCACATCAAATAAGCGGCCCCCGCGAGGATGTTCCATGACGTTATCCCTGCCCCAGAATTCACTGTCCCAGAGCTATCGCGAAATCCTCATCGGCCTCGGTGAAAACCCTGACCGTGAGGGACTGCAAGACACCCCGGTTCGCGCGGCCAAGGCCATGCAGTACCTCTGCCATGGCTACGATCAGAGTGTCGAAGAGATCGTCAACGGCGCACTGTTTGCGTCAGACAACGATGAAATGATCATCGTCGATAACATCGAGCTGTACTCGCTTTGCGAACATCACATGCTGCCCTTCATCGGCAAGGCGCATGTGGCTTATATTCCAACGGGCAAGGTGCTGGGCCTGTCGAAGATTGCGCGGCTGGTGGATATGTTCGCCCGTCGCCTGCAGATCCAGGAAAACCTCACTCGGCAAATCGCCGACGCCGTGCAGCAAGTGACCGGCGCGGCGGGCGTCGCAGTGGTCATCGAAGCCAGGCACATGTGCATGATGATGCGCGGCGTCGAGAAACAGAATTCGACCATGAACACCTCGGTGATGCTCGGCGCCTTCCGCGAGTCGAGCAACACCCGCCAGGAGTTCCTGCAATTGATTGGACGGAGCAAGTAGCAATGCCACAACTTCAACCAGGAATGGCACGCATCCGGGTCAAGGACCTGTGCCTGCGGACCTTCATCGGGATCAACGAGGATGAAATCCTCAACAAGCAGGATGTGCTGATCAACCTGACCATCCTGTATGCCGCTCAAGAAGCGGTGCGTGACAACGACATCGATCACGCGTTGAATTACCGAACCATCACCAAGGCGATCATCGCCCACGTGGAGGGCAATCGCTTCGCCCTGCTCGAACGCCTGACCCAGGAAATCCTCGACCTGGTGATGGCCAACGAATCGGTGCTGTACGCCGAGGTCGAAGTCGATAAGCCACATGCGTTGCGATTCGCCGAGTCGGTGTCGATTACCCTGGCCGCGAGCCGCTGACCACGTCTGGCGCAATGTCCGTCAGACTTTTATCATCCGCGCCACGATTGGATTGCACAGAGCCCGCCATGAACGATCAACAACGCCTGGAACTTGAAGCCGCCGCCTTTCGCCGGCTGGTCGCCCACCTGGACAGCCGCAAGGACGTGCAGAACATCGACCTGATGAACCTCTCGGGTTTCTGCCGCAACTGCCTGTCCAAGTGGTACAAGGCCGCCGCCGATGAACGCCAGATCGAGGTCAGCCTCGATGACGCCCGCGAAGTGGTCTACGGCATGCCGTACGCCGAGTGGAAAGCCCAATACCAGCAAGAAGCCAGCGCCGAACAACAAGCGGCGTTCGCCAAAGGAAAACCCAATGAGTGATTTGAACACCCTGCGCGCCAGCCTCAAGAGCGGCGAACACGCTTTCGCCGACACCCTGGCGTTCATCGCCGCGGGTTACGACTACCAGCCTCAGGCGTTCAACAACGGTGGCGTGGAAAACGCCGCCGGGCAGAACGAAGGTTCGTGCAAGACCCTGGGTCTGGCGTTGCTGGAAGGCCTGAGCGATGAAGAAGCGCTGTTGGCTTTCGGCGAGCATTACCGCTCGGTGGTGGCCACGCCTGAAGGCAGCGATCACGGCAATATCCGTGCATTGATCGCTCACGGTCTGGCGGGCGTGAAATTCACCCAACAGCCGCTGACTCGCCGCTGATTCAAAATCAAAAGATCGCAGCCTCGTTTCACTCAAGGCTGCGATCTTTTGATCTTCCACCGCACATCCCGACTTTTAAGATTGACCCGGCCACTTTATTTCGTTTGCCCCAAACCACTGCTCACGGCTTAGATAAAAAGAAGCATCCCTTCTTCAGAGTCGGTCATCCATGAGCAGCGAAACCATCAGCCAGTCGATCAACGTCGTTCATCCCGTCACGCTCAGCCACGGCAAAAATGCCGAGGTCTGGGACACCGAGGGCAAACGCTACATCGACTTCGTCGGCGGCATCGGCGTCCTGAATCTCGGCCATTGCCATCCGCGCATCGTCGAAGCCATTCGCGAACAGGCCTCGCGCCTGACCCACTACGCGTTCAACGCCGCCCCGCATGTGCCCTACATCGAACTGATGGATCGTCTGACGGCGTTCATTCCTGTGGACTACGCTGTCAGTGGCATGCTCACCAACAGCGGCGCAGAAGCGGCGGAAAACGCCCTGAAGATCGTCCGCGGTTCGACCGGCCGCACGGCCGTCATTGCCTTCGACGGCGCCTTCCATGGACGCACGCTCGCCACTCTCAATCTCAATGGCAAAGTCGCGCCTTACAAACAGAAAGTCGGCGTGCTGCCGGGTCCGGTGTTCCATTTGCCGTACCCAAGCAAGGACAACGGCGTGACCTGCGCCGAAGCCTTGAAGGCGATGGATCGACTGTTCAGCGTCGAAATCGACGTCAATGACGTGGCCTGCTTTATCGTCGAACCGGTGCAAGGTGAAGCGGGATTCCTGGCGATGGATGTCGAGTTCGCACAGGCGCTGCGAAGCTTCTGCGATGAAAAAAACATCGTGTTGATCGCCGATGAAATCCAGTCCGGCTTCGGCCGCACCGGCGAACGTTTTGCCTTTTCGCGCCTAGGCATCGAGCCGGACCTGATCCTGCTGGGCAAAAGCATTGCCGGCGGCGTGCCACTGGGCGCGGTGGTTGGACGCAAGACGCTGCTCGACACCTTGCCCAAAGGCGGACTGGGCGGCACTTATTCAGGCAACCCTATCGCCTGCGCAGCCGCATTGGCGACCTTGGACGAGATGACTGACGCGAACTTGCAAGCCTGGGGCGCGCAGCAGGAAGAAGCGATTGTCAGCCGCTATGAGTCCTGGCGTACCAGCAAACTGTCGCCGTACCTGGGACGCTTGACCGGCGTCGGTGCGATGCGCGGTATCGAGCTGACCCATGCCGACGGCTCCCCGGCCTCGGCGCAGTTGACGCAACTTCTGAGCCTGGCGCGAGACGCGGGATTGCTGCTGATGCCCAGCGGCAAGTCGCGTCACATCATTCGGCTGTTGGCGCCGTTGACCACCGAGGCGTCAGTGCTGGAGGAAGGGCTGGATATGCTTGAGGCGTGCCTGAAAAAACTGGCTTGAGCATTGAAGTTGACGCACATCCTGTGGGAGCGGGCTTGCCCGCGATAGCGATTTATCATTAAACATTTACGTCGCCTGACCCACCGCCATCGCGGGCAGGCCCGCTCCCACAGGTTTACGGCATTTTTCTGAAGGCACAAAAAAACCGGCCGAAGCCGGTTTTTTCATTTCAACAATGTCAGAACTTGGCGTTCTGCAGGTCGTCGAGGTAGCGCTCGGCATCCAGTGCCGCCATGCAACCGGCGCCGGCGGAGGTGATGGCCTGACGGTAAACGTGGTCAGCCACGTCACCGGCCGCGAAGATGCCTTCGACGCTGGTGGCCGTTGCGTTGCCGTCGCGGCCGCCGTGGACAACCAGGTAACCGTCTTTCAACGTCAGCTGGCCTTCGAACAGCGAGGTGTTCGGGGTGTGGCCGATGGCGATGAACACGCCGTCGACTTTCAGCTCGTCGAAGCTGCCGTCGTTGTTCTTCAGGCGGGCACCCGTCACGCCCATGTTGTCGCCCAGGACTTCGTCCAGGTTCGAGTTCAGCTTCAGGATGATTTTGCCTTCGGCAACCCGCGCATTCAGCTTGTCGATCAGGATCTTCTCGGCGCGGAAAGTCTCGCGGCGGTGGATCAGGGTCACGGTGCTGGCGATGTTGGCCAGGTACAGTGCTTCTTCGACAGCGGTGTTACCGCCGCCGACCACGGCTACAGGCTTGTTGCGGTAGAAGAAACCGTCGCAGGTTGCGCAGGCCGAAACGCCTTTGCCCATGAACGCTTCTTCCGACGGCAGGCCGAGGTAACGGGCGCTGGCGCCGGTGGCGATGATCAGGGCGTCGCAGGTGTATGTCGCGCTGTCACCGATCAGGGTGTACGGCTTGGCAGCGAAGTCGACGGCATTGATGTGATCGAAAACGATCTCGGTTTCAAAGCGTTCGGCGTGCTCTTTCATGCGTTCCATCAGCGCCGGGCCGGTCAGGCCGTGGACGTCGCCCGGCCAGTTGTCGACTTCGGTGGTGGTGGTCAGTTGACCGCCGGCTTGCATGCCGGTGATCAGCAGTGGCTTGAGGTTGGCACGGGCGGCATAGACCGCGGCGCTGTAACCGGCAGGGCCGGAACCGAGAATAATCACTCGCGAATGACGGACTTCAGACATGACCTGCTCCTGTTGACCGGCCCGGAACACCTGGCGCGGAACGCCGGGTTGCCGGCGGGAATAAAAAAGGACCGTTGAATGCCTTGGGGAAGGCTCGGGTTCGACAGTCCTGTAAAAAGAATGGGTGCAGCGTATCGAGGGGGCGAAGATTAAGGAAATACGGTTTAACAATCCAGCTCATAGGCGGTCTCTATCCGGTCACGATGAATTTATAGGCGCCTTTGTTACAGTTAATGTCGATGTCGCTGCCGCGCTTTCGCCTGTCAGGCAAAGCCGGTAAGGTCGGCGCGTTTACCCTTTGCTCGGAGCACGTTATGCCCGCCCCCGTTCTGTCCGGCCCGCAATACCTGCGCGAAGGTCTCAAGCTGGTCCTGAGCCCCAGCCTGCGTTTGTTCGTGTTGTTGCCCTTGGTGATCAACCTCGTGCTGTTCGTCGGATTGATCTACCTGGCCAGCCATCAGTTCAGCCTGTGGGTCGATACGCTGATGCCGTCCCTGCCCGACTGGCTGAGTTTTCTCAGTTACGTCCTCTGGCCGATTTTTGTCGTGCTGGTGGTTCTGATGGTGTTTTTCACCTTCACCATGCTCGCCAACGTCATCGCCGCACCGTTCAACGGCTTCCTCGCGGAGAAAGTCGAAGTGGTGGTGCGCGGCACCGATGACTTCCCGGCTTTCAGCTGGGGTGAACTGATCGCCATGATCCCGCGCACCCTGTCCCGGGAAATGCGCAAACTCGGTTACTTCCTGCCGCGAGCGATCGGGTTGTTCATTCTCTCGTTCATCCCCGTGGTGAACATCATTGCTGCGCCATTGTGGCTGCTATTCGGGGTGTGGATGATGGCGATCCAGTACATTGACTACCCCGCGGACAACCACAAACTCGGCTGGAACGAAATGCTCGCCTGGCTGCGCGAGAAGCGCTGGCAGAGCATGAGTTTTGGCGGGATCGTGTATCTGGTGCTGCTGATTCCGGTGGTCAATATTCTGATGATGCCGGCGGCGGTGGCCGGGGCGACATTGTTCTGGGTGCGGGAGCGTGGCGCAGAGAATCTGGTGACCCAACGCTGACACCGTCACAAATCCATCATCGAAACGCCACAATGACGACATGGCCTCAGCCGACACTGAGGTCATGACGACAACTCTGCATATCACCCTGATCACCGAAACCTTCCCTCCCGAAATCAACGGCGTGGCCAATACCCTCGGCCGCTTGTGTGATGGCTTGCGCGCGCGCGGGCACCAGGTCGAGCTGGTGCGGCCGCGTCAGGGCTGCGATCAGTTGGCGGCCAGCAGCGATGAGTTGTTGCTGTGTCGCGGCTGGCCGCTGCCGGGGTATCCGGGGCTGCAATGGGGTCAGTCGTCGATGCACAAGCTGCTGCGGCGATGGAAGCGTCATCGCCCGGACGTGCTCTACATCGCCACGGAGGGACCGCTGGGATTGTCGGCATTGCGTGCCGCGCGTCGCCTGGGGATTTCAGTAGTCAGCGGTTTTCACACCAATTTCCAGCAGTATTCCAGCCAGTACGGGCTCGGCTTGCTGTCGCGTTTGCTGACCCATTACCTGCGCTGGTTTCACAATCGTTCGACGCTGACGCTGGTGCCCAGCATCAGCCAGCAACTGGAACTGGAGCGGCGGCATTTCGAACGTCTGGCGTTGCTGTCCCGAGGGGTCGACAGCCAATTGTTTCATCCGGTCAAACGCCAGCAATCGCTACGCGAACAGTGGGGCCTGGCCGAAAAGGACATCGCGGTAATCCATGTAGGACGGTTGGCGCAGGAGAAAAATCTTGGCTTGCTCAAGCGCTGTTTCGACGCACTGAAAGCCACTTATCCACAGCGCAAGCTGAAATTGATCGTGGTCGGCGACGGACCGCAGCGAAGTGTTTTGGAGAAGGAACTGCCCGACGCGATTTTCTGCGGCTCACAACGTGGCGAAGCGTTGGCCAGCCACTATGCGTCGGCGGATGTATTTCTGTTTCCGAGCCTGACCGAAACCTTCGGCAATGTGGTGCTTGAAGCGCTGGCCTCGGGATTGGGCGTGGTGGCCTACGATCAGGCGGCAGCAGCCCAGCATATTCGCCATGGCTACAACGGCGTGCTGGCGATGCCGGGGGATGAAGAGGCGTTCTGCGATGCCGCGACGTGGTTGTTGGAGGAGCGCGAAACGTTGCGTTGCGTGCGGCTCAATGCGCGCCAGCATGCGAGTCGCCAGGGCTGGGCGGCAATTATCGAGCAGTTTGAGGGGCAGTTGCGGGGGGCTTGTGTGGGGGAGCAGGTGGTGCCAAATGCACCAACCTTGCCCCGAGCCTAGGGTGACATTGAGTCAGTCATCGCCAGCAGGCTGGCTCCCACAGGTTCCGTGTATACCGCAGCCCCCCTGTGGGAGCCAGCCTGCTGGCGATGAGGCCTTGCCAGTCGCCGCTTAAACCAGCGTCATCAACGCCTCACGGCTGAACGGCAGGATGTCTTCCTCGCGACCCTCACGCACTTTCTGCGCCCAGTCCGGGTCGACCAGCAATGCACGCCCTACCGCCACCAGATCGAATTCATCGTTGTTCAACCGCTCCAGCAGTTTTTCCAGGCTGGCCGGCTGCGCGATCTTGTCAGTGTTGACCATGAACTGCAGGAACTCGCCATCCAGGCCAACGCTGCCCACGGTGATGGTCGGCTTGCCCGTCAGCTTGCGGGTCCAGCCAGCCAGGTTCAGCTCGGAACCGTCGAACTCCGGCTCCCAGAAACGACGCGTCGAGCAGTGGAAAATGTCCACGCCAGCGTCGGACAGCGGCTTGAGGAATTCACCCAGCGCTTCCGGGGTTTGCACCAGACGCGCGGTGTAATCCTGCTGCTTCCACTGCGAGAAACGGAAGATGATCGGGAAACCTTCGCCGACCGCTGCACGCACGGCCTGAATCAATTCAATGGCAAAACGCGAACGGTTGGCCAGGCTGCCACCGTATTCGTCGGTGCGCTGGTTACTGCCTTCCCAGAAGAACTGGTCCACGAGGTAGCCATGGGCGCCGTGGATTTCCACACCGTCCATGCCGATGCTTTGAGCGTCTTTAGCGGCTTGGGCGAATGCGGCGATCACGTCCTGGATGTCTTGTTTAGTCATGCCGTGCACTACGACTTGACCGTCCTTCAGTTTTTCCGACGGACCGTAACCCGGCACGCTGGCATCCGGCTCGGTGCCGATGCGACGCACGCTACCCACGTGCCAAAGCTGAGGCACGATCTTGCCGCCCTCGGCGTGGACCGCGTCGACCACTTTCTTCCAGCCGGCCAGCGCAGCTTCACCGTAGAAATGCGGCACGTTCGGGTAGCCGTTGGAGGCCTTGTGCCCGACGGTGGTGCCTTCGGTGATGATCAGGCCGACGCCGGCGGCAGCGCGACGACGGTAGTACTCGATCACTTTGGAATTGGGAACGCCGCCCGGTGAAAACGAGCGGGTCATCGGCGCCATGACGACGCGGGTCGGCAGTTCGAGGGTGCCGAGGTGGAACGGTTTGAACAAGGCTTTGACTGGCATGGGACGCTCCACGAAAACGATATCGACGGGACACAAATTTTATGACGGCGATAATATGCGCAGTGAAACACGATGCACAGCACTATTGATCTGGGTGATTAAGGGTCAAAAGGCAGGCATAAAAAATCGCAGCTCGGTGGCTGCGATTTTTTGGGATTCAGCTCAGCGCTTTTTCAATCGCCGCGATGACCGTCGGATCATCCGGCGGCGTACGCGGCGAGAACCGCGCCAACACACGCCCGTCTTTGCCCAGCAGGAATTTCTCGAAGTTCCAGGTGATATCCCCCGGAAACTCCGCACCCTCGCCCGCCAGCAAACGGTACAACTGATGACGATCGTGACCGTTGACTTCCAGCTTGCTGGACAACGGAAAGCTCACGCCATAGTTGAGGCTGCAGAAATCCTGGATTTCTTGCTCGGTGCCCGGTTCCTGCCCGGCAAACTGGTTGCACGGCAGACCCAGCACGCTGAAGCCTTTGTCCTTGTATTGCTGGTAGAGGTTTTCCAGCGCCGCGTACTGTGGGGTCAAGCCACATTTGGAGGCGACGTTGACCACAAGCACGACTTGCCCCTTGAGGGGTGCCAGCGGTAGCTCCTGACCATCCAGGGCTGTCAATTTAAGGTCGTGAAAAGCACTCATGACGAACTCCAGATTCCCGTGTTCTACTCGAAACAGCCACTTGGCGATGTCGCCAGGGACAGCCGCGGACTAAAAAGGCGCCCCTCGGGCGCCTCTCCAGTTCTCTGAGCTTAGCGCAGAAAATCAGTGGTGATGGCCACCTTCGCCATGGACGTGACCATGAGCGATTTCTTCCTGGCTGGCGTCACGGATGTCGATGATCTTGACCTGGAAATTCAGGCGCTGACCGGCCAACGGGTGGTTGCCGTCGACAGTAACGTCGTCGCCGTCCAGATCGCGGATGGTAACGATCTGCATCTGGCCGTCCGGCGCGGAAGCGTGGAACTGCATGCCCACTTCCAGTTCGTCGACGCCTTCGAACATGCTGCGGCTCAGGGTGCTGACCAGTTCGGCAGCGTATTCGCCGTAGGCATCTTCAGGTTCAACGGCTACGGTCAGCTCGTCGCCGACTGCTTTGCCTTCCAGTGCCTTTTCCAGGCCCGGGATGATGTTACCTGCGCCTTGCAGGTAGACCAGCGGCGCGCCGCCGGCGGAGCTGTCGATGACCTCACCAGCGTCGTTGGTCAGGGTATAGTCGATGGAGACAGCCTTATTGGCGGCGATCAGCATGGGGCGAGACCTTTTGCATAAGAATGAAGAAAGGCCAAGTTTAGCGAAGCAATCGTCCGAAAGCGAACACAACCCGGACAGACGGATCGCGGTGAAAGGCTCGACGGTCACAGGTTTCCATCAGGATGAGGACGGGCATTGGGTGGCCGAGCTTTCCTGCGGCCACACCCAGCACCTGCGTCACCAGCCACCGTGGCAATCGCGCGCCTGGGTCCTGGACCCCGCGCAACGCATTGAAAAAATAGGCCAGCCCTTTGATTGCGGTTGGTGCGCACAAGGCTCGGTTAGCGATAACCTTGGCGACTGAATTTCGGTAAACGGCCAGACATAGGTCGTCACCATTGCCATGCACCTCCAGAGAATCCGCATGCAAACTTTTTTTATCGCGCCCACCGATTTTGGTGTGGGTCTGACCTCCATCAGCCTCGGGCTGGTGCGTACCCTTGAACGGGCCGGCCTCAAAGTCGGCTTTTTCAAACCGATTGCCCAGCCGCATCCGGGCGACACCGGCCCGGAGCGTTCCACCGAACTGGTGGCGCGCACCCACGGCCTGAAACCGCCACAGCCACTCGGCTTGGCCCATGTCGAGCGCATGCTCGGCGACGGTCAACTGGATGAGCTGCTCGAAGAAATCATCACCCTGTATCAGCAAGCCGCCGTCGGCAAGGACGTGCTGATCGTCGAAGGTATGGTCCCGACCCGCAGCGCCAGTTACGCCGCGCGAGTCAATCTGCATCTGGCCAAGAGCCTGGATGCCGAAGTGATCCTGGTCTCGGCGCCGGAAAACGAAGTGCTGACCGAACTGTCTGGCCGGGTGGAATTGCAGGCGCAACTGTTTGGCGGTCCAAAAGACCCGAAAGTCCTCGGCGTGATCCTCAACAAGGTCAAGACCGACGAAAGCATGGAGGCTTTCGCCTCGCGCCTGAAGGAGCATTCGCCGTTGCTGCGTAGCGGTGATTTCCGCTTGCTCGGCTGCATTCCATTCCAGCCGGAACTGAACGCACCACGCACCCGCGACGTGGCCGACCTGATGGGCGCGCAGATTCTCAATGCTGGCGATTACGAAACCCGGCGCATGACCAAGATCATCATCTGTGCCCGCACCATGCGCAACACCGTGGAGCTGCTCAAGCCCGGCGTGCTGGTGGTGACCCCGGGCGATCGCGACGACATCATCCTCGCCGTCAGCCTCGCCGCCATGAACGGCGTGCCGCTGGCCGGCCTGTTGCTGACCAGCGACACCCTGCCCGACCCGCGCATCATGGACCTGTGCCGTGGCGCATTGCAGGCAGGCTTGCCGGTGTTGTCGGTGAGCACCGGCTCCTATGACACTGCCAACCAGTTGAACGGTCTGAACAAGGAAATCCCGATCGACGACCGCGAGCGCGCGGAGATCATCACCGACTTCGTCGCCAGCCACCTCGATGCCAACTGGCTGCACCAGCGTTGCGGTACTCCGCGTGAGATGCGCCTGTCGCCAGCGGTGTTCCGTTATCAATTGATCCAGCGCGCCCAGGCCGCCAACAAACGCATCGTTCTGCCAGAAGGCAGCGAGCCACTGACCGTGCAAGCGGCGGCGATCTGCCAGGCCCGTGGCATCGCTCGCTGCGTGTTGCTGGCGAAACCGGAAGACGTCGAAGCCGTGGCCCGCGCTCAAGGCATCGAACTGCCGCCGGGGCTGGAGATTCTCGACCCGGACCTGATCCGCGAACGCTACGTCGAGCCGATGGTCGCCCTGCGCAAAAGCAAAAGCCTCAACGCGCCGATGGCCGAGCAGCAACTGGAAGACACCGTGGTGATCGGCACCATGATGCTGGCGCTGGATGAAGTCGACGGCCTCGTCTCCGGCGTCATCCACTCCACCGCCAACACCATCCGCCCTGCCCTGCAGCTGATCAAAACGGCGCCGGGCTGCACGCTGGTGTCGTCGGTATTCTTCATGCTGTTTCCCGAAGAAGTGCTGGTCTACGGCGACTGCGTGATGAACCCGCACCCGAGCGCCAGCGAACTGGCCGAGATCGCCCTGCAAAGCGCGGACTCGGCAGCGGCATTCGGCATCACCCCGCGCGTGGCGATGATCAGCTACTCCAGCGGTGAATCGGCCAGCGGCGAAGAAGTCGAGAAAGTTCGCGAAGCGACGTTGCTCGCCCACGAACAGCAGAACTCGCTGCTGATCGACGGCCCGTTGCAGTACGACGCCGCCGCCAACGAAACCGTGGCCCGGCAACTGGCGCCGAACAGCCAGGTCGCCGGTCGCGCCACGGTGTTCGTGTTCCCCGACCTGAACACCGGCAACACCACGCACAAAGCCGTGCAGCGCAGTGCCGATTGCGTCAGCCTCGGGCCGATGCTGCAAGGCCTGCGCAAACCGGTAAACGACCTGCCGCGCGGCGCGCAAGTCGATGACATCGTGTACACCATCGCACTGACCGCGATTCAAGCTGCCAACCGACCTATGGATCTTTAAATGCTGGCTTTTCTACCTGCCGCCGTGCGCGGCGTGATTGCATCGTTGTTGCTGGCGTTGAATACCATTCTGTTGTGCTCGTTCCTCTTCTGCGTGGCGATCTTCAAGGTATTGCCCTTTGCCCTCACCCAGCGTTTCACGCTCTGGTTGATGAGCCATACCCATGAAGCCTGGATCAGCAACAACAAGGCCTGGATGAACCTGGTCTGCCGCACCCGCTGGCACCTCAGCGGCCTGCAAGGCCTGGACTATCAGCACTCGTACCTGATCACCAGCAACCATCAGAGCTGGGTCGACATCATGGTGTTGCAGTACGTGCTCAACCGGCGCATCCAGCCGCTGAAGTTCTTCCTCAAACAGGAACTGATCTGGGTGCCGGTGATTGGCCTGGCCTGGTGGACGCTCGGTTTTCCGTTCATGAAACGCTACTCCAAGGCTTATCTGGAGAAGTACCCGGAGAAGAAAGGCAAGGACCTGGAGACCACCCGCAAGACCTGCGACAAGTTCCGTAACAACCCGGTGGGGATCTTCAACTTTGTCGAAGGCACGCGCTTTACTGAAGGCAAGCATGCGCAGCAGAAATCACCGTTCAAGTACCTGCTCAAACCCAAAGCCGGCGGCATTGCGTTTGTGCTGGATGCCATGGGGGAGCAGCTGGAAGCCATCGTCAACGTGACCATTCATTATCCGGCCGGGCGTCCCGGGTATTGGGATTTGCTCTGTGGGAATGTGGAAGAGGTGGTGGTGCATTTTCAGGAACTGAAGATTCCGCCGCAATTTATTGGCAAGAATTACGACCAGGATGGGGAGTATCGACTGCAATTTCAGGGCTGGATCAATCAGCTGTGGGAAGACAAGGATGCGTTGCTTGCGCAGATGCACCGCGAATATCCCGATAAACACTGACCTCCTGTGGGAGCCAGCCTGCTGGCGATAGCGGGTTCACATTCAGCAGATTTATTGCCTGAATCACCGCAATCGCTAGCAGGCTAGCTCCCACAGTTGACCCACAAAAAACCCGCCGATGAGTGATCATCGACGGGTTTTTTATTAGCGGCTAACGCTTAGATCGCGCCACGCTGACGCAGCAGATCCAGCACTTGCTTGACGCTTTCTTCCAGCGACAGCGACTGGGTGTCGACCACGAGGTCGGCGTCCAGCGGCACGTCGTACGGGAAGGAATCGCCCGGGATGTTATCCCCGGCCGCCGCGTACAGGCCTTGTGGGTCACGCTCGGCACAGACCGTCGGCGAGGCCTGGACGTAGACCGTCAGCAGACGCTCCTTGCCGATCAGTTCCCTGGCTTGCTCACGACCTTCGGCACTCGGCGCAACGAAGGCTGCCAGTGTCAGCAGACCCGCTTCGTTGAACTGACGCGCAACGTGCGCCGCACGGCGCCAGTTCTCGGTACGCCCGGCGCGATCCTGTGGCAGACCTTTGTTCAGGTCGTGACGCAGGTTCTGGCCATCGAGCACAAACACCGCACGGCCCATGTCGAACAACTTGCGCTCAACCGCGTAAGCCAAGGTGCTTTTGCCCGCGCCCGACAAGCCGCTGAACAACACGGTGGCCGGTTGCTGACCGAAACGCTGGGCGCGTTCTTCGGTCGCCACGTGCGCCAGTTTGCCGTGGTGCGTGTTGCTGCCATGCGCCAACGGCTGAGCGATGATCATGCCGGCGGCAACGGTGCCATTGGTCAAACGATCGATGACGATGAACGAACCGGTGGTGCGGTTGCTCGCGTAACCGTCCAGTGCGATCGCAGCGTCGAGGCTGACCTTGACCCGACCAATCTCGTTCAGTTGCAACGCGCTGGCAGGACCTTCTTCCAGCGTGTTCACGTCAACGCGGTTGACGATGCTGGTGATCGAACCCGGCACATAACTGGTGGCGCGTTTGATGTCGTATTTCTTGCCCGGCAGCATCGGCTCTTCGGCCATCCACACCAGCATGGCGTCGAAGGCGTCGGTCACTTGCGGCAGGTTGTCGGCGTGCACCAGCAAGTCGCCGCGAGAGATGTCGATCTCGTCTTCCATGGTCAGCGTCACCGCTTGACCAGGACCTGCATGCTCCAGCTCACCTTCGAAGGTGACGATGGATTTCACGCGGCTGCTCTTGCCCGACGGCAGCACGACGACTTCGTCGCCCTTGTGCACGACGCCGCTGGCCAGGGTGCCGGCGAAACCGCGGAAGTTCAGGTTCGGACGGTTGACGTACTGCACCGGGAAACGCAGGTCGGTGTAGTTGCGGTCGTTGGCGATCTCGACGGTCTCGAGAATTTCCATCAGCGACTGGCCGGTGTACCACGGCGAGCGCTCGGACTTGTTCACCACGTTGTCGCCTTTCAATGCCGACATCGGCACAAACGCCATGGTGGTCGGCTTGAACGCGATGCCTTCGGCGAACTTCAGGTAATCGGCCTTGATCGACTCGAACACGGTTTCGTCGAAGCCATTGAGGTCCATCTTGTTGATGGCGACCACGATGTGCTTGATGCCGAGCAACGAGGCGATGAAGCTGTGGCGACGGGTTTGGGTCTGCACGCCGTAGCGGGCGTCGACCAGGATGATCGCCAGGTCACAGGTGGACGCACCGGTGGCCATGTTGCGGGTGTACTGCTCATGGCCAGGGGTGTCGGCGATGATGAATTTGCGCTTGGCGGTAGAGAAATAGCGGTAAGCGACATCAATGGTGATGCCCTGCTCACGCTCGGCCTGCAGGCCGTCGACCAGCAATGCCAGGTCGATGTCTTCGCCGGTGGTGCCGACTTTTTTCGAGTCGCGGGTGATGGCTTCCAGGTGATCTTCGTAGATCATCTTGGAGTCGTGCAGCAGGCGCCCGATCAGGGTGCTCTTGCCGTCGTCGACGTTGCCACAGGTCAGAAAGCGCAGCATTTCCTTGCGTTCGTGCTGGCCCAGGTAGGCGAGGATGTCCTCGCTGATCAAATCAGATGCGTGCGACATGACAACCCCTTAGAAATAACCCTGACGTTTCTTTTCTTCCATCGAGCCTGCGCCATCGTGGTCGATGACCCGGCCCTGGCGTTCGGAAGTTCGCGTCAGGAGCATTTCCTGAATGATGTCGGTCAGGCTGGTGGCCTCGGACTCGACCGCACCGGTCAGCGGGTAGTCGCCGAGCGTACGGAAGCGGACCTTCTTCTTGACGATGCGCGCCTTGTCTTCATCGCTCAGGTGATTGAGCAGGCGTTCGTCGTCGATCATGATCCAGGTGCCATTCATCTCGATAACGTCGCGCTCGGCGGCGAAATACAGCGGCACGATCGGGATGCCTTCAAGGTAGATGTACTGCCAGATATCCAGTTCGGTCCAGTTCGACAACGGGAATACACGAATGGATTCGCCCTTGTTGACGTTGCCGTTATAGACGTTCCACAGTTCCGGGCGCTGGTTTTTCGGGTCCCAGCGGTGCTTGGTATCGCGGAAGGAATACACGCGCTCTTTGGCACGGGACTTCTCTTCGTCGCGGCGAGCACCACCGAAAGCGGCATCGAAACCATACTTGTCGAGGGCTTGTTTCAGGCCTTCGGTTTTCATGATGTCGGTGTGCTTGGCACTGCCGTGGGTCAGCGGGTTGATGCCCTGCGCGACGCCATCAGGGTTCACGTGCACGATGAGGTCCAGGCCGAGATCTTCGACCATGCGGTCGCGGAACGCGTACATTTCCTTGAACTTCCACCGGGTGTCGACGTGCATCACCGGGAACGGCAGTTTGCCCGGGAAGAATGCCTTGCGCGCAAGGTGCAGCATCACGGCGGAGTCTTTACCGACGGAGTACAGCATCACCGGGTTATCGAACTCGGCGGCGACCTCGCGGATGATGTGGATGCTTTCGGCCTCCAGCTGTTTCAGATGCGTCAGTTTGTCGACCATGGCTACTCACGAAAACGATCTTATGGACGGCCAGCGGGCCGTGTTCGAGCGAGGAATCCTAGCACAGCGACCTCTTCTAATCAGGCCGCCGACTAGATCGAAAGGGTATATGAATATACCCCCTCGTTTGGGCACCGAAGACCCTGTGGGAGCGGGCTTGCTCGCGAAAGCGGTGGGTCCGTCAACGTTGTTGTCGTCTGACACGGCCTCTTCGCGAGCAAGCCCGCTCCCACATTTGATCTGCGGTGATCTCAGATCGGATTCGGGCAATCGATGAAGATGTGCTCGAGGGCGAACCGGCGGGCCAGGTAATCGCCCAATGCCTGCACGCCGTAACGCTCGGTGGCGTGGTGACCGGCGGCGATGAAGCTGATGTCGTTTTCCCGGGCGCTGTGGAAAGTCTGCTCCGAAGCCTCGCCACTAAGGTACAAATCGACCCCGGCCAGCACGGCCTGATCGATGTAACCCTGGCCACCACCGGTGCACCAGCCAACGCGACGGATCATCTCGCTACCTTCAATCAGCAGCGGTTCACGCCCCATGACTTCCTGCACACGACGGGCAAAATCACGCGGCGTCATCGGTTCGCTCAACGAGCCAACGAGGCCGACCACTTTAAGGTTGTCAGGATCCAGCGGGCCTTCGACCGTGATGTCGAGCTGACGCGCCAGCTGCACGTTGTTGCCAACGTCCGGGTGCAGATCCAGAGGCAAGTGATAGGACAGCAGGCTGATGTCGTGCTTGAGCAGGGTTTTCAACCTACGCTGCTTCATGCCGGTGATGCACGGGTTCTCGCCCTTCCAGAAATAGCCGTGATGCACCAGCACCAGATCGGCCTGCGCTTCGACGGCGGCGTCCAGCAGCGCTTGGCTGGCGGTGACGCCACTGACGATGCGCATCACCTGCGGGCGGCCTTCGACCTGCAAGCCGTTGGGGCAGTAATCGGCAATCCTGGCACTGTTAAGGTAACGGTCGGCTTCTTCGACCAGGGTGCTCAAGGCGACGGCCATAAAAGACTCCTAAATATCCCGTTCAGAGGCGAGCTGCGCCTCGTATAATGCGCGACATTATGGGCGGTCTCATACCGCCTGCAACCTCTCAGGACGTGCTTAATGCTCAAGGCGCTGCGTTTTTCCGGCTGGCCGTTGTTGGCCGGCGTGCTTATCGCTCTGTTGATCATCCAGCGTTACCCGCAGTGGGTCGGGCTTCCGAGCCTCGACGTCAACCTGCAGCAAGCCCCGCAAACCACCACGATGCAGCAAGGTCCGGTGTCCTATGCCGACGCGGTCACCACGGCCGCGCCGTCGGTGGTGAACCTGTACACCACCAAAGTCATCAACAAACCGAACCATCCGTTGTTCGAAGATCCGCAGTTCCGCCGCTTCTTCGGCGACAACTCGCCCAAGCAGAAACGCATGGAGTCGAGCCTGGGTTCGGGCGTGATCATGAGCCCGGAAGGTTATTTGCTGACCAACAACCACGTGACCAGCGGCGCCGACCAGATTGTGGTCGCGCTCAAGGATGGCCGTGAAACCCTGGCCCGGGTGATCGGCAGCGACCCGGAAACCGACCTCGCCGTCCTGAAGATCGATCTGAAAAACCTGCCGTCGATCACCGTCGGCCGCTCCGACAACATTCGCATCGGTGACGTCGCGCTGGCCATCGGCAACCCGTTCGGGGTCGGCCAGACCGTGACCATGGGCATCATCAGCGCCACCGGGCGTAACCAGTTGGGCCTGAACAACTACGAAGACTTCATCCAGACCGACGCCGCGATCAACCCCGGCAACTCCGGCGGTGCGCTGGTGGACGCCAACGGCAACCTGACCGGCATCAACACGGCGATCTTCTCCAAGTCTGGCGGCTCGCAAGGCATCGGTTTTGCGATCCCGGTCAAACTGGCCATGGAAGTGATGAAGTCGATCATCGAACACGGCCAGGTGATTCGCGGCTGGCTCGGCATCGAAGTGCAGCCATTGAGTCAGGAACTGGCGGAGTCGTTTGGTCTGTCGGGGCGCCCGGGGATTGTGGTCGCAGGGATTTTCCGCGACGGTCCGGCGCAGAAGGCCGGCCTACAATTGGGCGACGTAATCCTCAGCATCGACGGCGAACCGGCCGGCGACGGTCGTCGTTCGATGAACCAGGTCGCGCGGATCAAACCGACCGACAAGGTCACGATTCAGGTGATGCGCAATGGCAAAGAGCTGAAGCTCACGGCTGAGATCGGCCTGCGTCCGCCACCGGCGCCGGTTAAAGAGAAAGAAGAAGGCTGACATCAACCCGAGGATTTCGGGCTAATAGAAGACAGTCTCATTAGACATGTTATATTGTTTCAATATCTCAATTGGAACAACATAACATGTCGTCTCGAACAATGGCTTCCGTGGCAAGTCTTGCCCTTGGCCTGCTGGCGGATCCGGTCTTCGCAGAAGAGCCCGGCACCCTCGAACTGGACGCCATAAGCGTCACCTCCGACTACGAATCGCCCACCGGCCCGGTCAAGGGCTACCGCGCCACGCGCTCTTCCAGCGCGACCAAAACCGACTCCGCGATCCGCGACATCCCGCAATCCATCAGCGTGATTCCCGTCAGTGTGCTCAATGACCTGGGCAGCACCAGCGTCGAGCGTGCCCTGGATTTTGCCGGTGGTGTGTCGAAGCAGAATAACTTCGGCGGCCTGACGCTTTACGAATACAGCGTGCGTGGCTTCACCACGTCGGAGTTCTACAAGGACGGCTTCAGCGCCAACCGTGGCTATCCGAGCACGCCGGACGCGGCCAACATCGAGCGCATCGAAGTGCTCAAAGGCCCCGCTGCCAGCCTCTATGGACGCGGCGATCCCGGCGGTACGGTGAACATCGTCACCAAGAAACCCCAGCCCGAAGCGTTCACCACCCTGCAAACCAGCGCCGGCAGTTGGGATCGCTATCGCACCGCCCTCGACGTCAACACGCCGCTGGATGACGACGCCAACGTGTTGTCCCGAATCAACCTGTCCGTCGAGGACAACCACAGCTTTCGCGATCACGTCGACAGCCAGCGAGTGTTCGTCGCACCCTCCTTCAGTTGGCAATTGAACCCGGACACCAGTCTGTTGGTGGAGAGTGAATTCGTGCGTCACAGCTCCACGTTCGATCGCGGCATTGTCGCGCCGAATAACAAGTGGAGCGGCGTGTCACGTTCGACCTTCCTCGGCGAACCCAACGACGGCAACATCGACAACCACAACAACCTGCTGCAAGCCACGCTCGAACATCATCTCAATGACAGTTGGAAACTACGCCTGGCCAGCCATTACAAGGAAGGCAAACTCTGGGGCTACGCCTCCGAAAATCGCCCGCTGAATGCCGACGGCCACACCGTCAATCGACGTTATCGCGAGCGCGATACCAATTGGCACGACAGCATCACCCAACTCGAATTGCGCGGTCTGTTCGACCTCGGCAGCTGGCAGCACGAACTGCTGATCGGCACCGAATATGAGAACTTCCGCAAGAACGAACGGGTCACGACCATTGCCGGCGGCCCCTACGCCATCGACATTTATCAGCCCATCTACGGCCAGCCGAAACCCAACGGCACGCGCTCGGGCACTGACCTTTTCGAACACGTCGAAAGCCGCGCGCTGAATCTGCAGGACCAGATCGTCTTCACTGACAAACTGCGCGGCATGCTCGGCGCCCGCTTCGAACATTTCGAGCAAAGCATCGACGATCACAGCCGCGGCACCACCAGCCGTCAGAGCCACGATGCGCTGACCCAACGGGCCGGCCTGCTCTATCAACTGACACCCGAAGTCGGGCTGTTCGCCAACGCGTCCACCTCGTTCAAACCGAACAATGGCCTGGACGCTGGCGGCAAATCCTTCGACCCGGAAGAAGGCGTCGGATACGAAGTGGGGATCAAGAGCGAGCTGTTCGACGACCGTTTGAGCACCACCCTCGCCGCCTTCCATATCGAAAAGGAAAACGTCCTCGCACTCGACCCGGGCACCGACACCAGCCGCGCCATGGGCAAGGCCCGCAGCCAGGGATTCGACCTGCAAGTCACCGGGCAGGTGACCGACGCCGTGCGAGTGATCGGCGCCTTCGCCTACATCGACGCCGAGGTCACCGAAGGCGACAAAGTGATTCCCACCGGCAGCCGCATCCTCGGCGTCGCCAAGCGTAGCGGCAGTCTGCTGGGTGTTTATGAATTTCAGGATGGCCATTTGCGCGGCTCAGACGTCGGCGCGGCGTTCACGTACGTCGGTGATCGCTCAGGCGAATCCGGCAGCGATTTTGAGCTCCCCGCCTACCACACCGTCGACCTGCTGGCCCATTACAAGGCCAGTGAAAACGTCACTGTCGGCCTGAACCTGAACAACCTGTTCGACGAGAAATACTACGAGCGCTCGTACAGCAATTACTGGGTCAACCCCGGCGAGCCGCGCAATTTCACCGTCAGCCTCACACTCAATCTGTAAAAGGAAGTTCCCATGCACCCTCTCAAACCCGCACTGCTCAGCCTGCTGCTCGGCCTGTTGTTTACCGGCCAGGCCTCGGCCCATGGTCTCTGGACCGAACAACGTCGCGGCAACATCGAAGTGATTTACGGCCACGGTGCCGAGGACAACGCCTTCAAGGCGCAGAAAATCAGCGGTGCCTGGGCCTATGACGCCAACGGCAAAATGATCCCGGTGACCGTGCAACGCCTGGCCGATCATGCGCGTTTACAACCCTTGAAACCGCCCGCCGTGATGGCCGTGGCACTGGACAACGGCATGTGGTCGCAGACGGCGGATAAAAAGTGGATCAACGAAGGACGCAGTAAAGTGCCGGGGGCGATCGAGTCAACGCAGACCTTCAAATACAGCCTGGCGATCTATCAGCCAGGGGCGAAGTTGCCGAAGCTGGATCAGATGAAGCTGCTGATTCTGCCGGAGGTCGATCCGCTGACGGTCGGACCGGGCAAGTTGCTGCCCGTGCGGGTGCTGCTCGATGGGAAACCGGCGGCGGGGGTGAAGTTGATTGGTGACTATCGCAGTGCGCCGAATACGTTGAGCACCGAGACGGATAAGGACGGCCGTGCGCAGGTGGTGGTGCGTAATGAAGGGTTGAATGTGATTTCGGCGCAGATGGAGATTGTGCTGAAGGACAATCCGGATGTGGCGACGCGCGGGGTGTTCAGCTCGCTGACGTTCCTGGGCGAACCGCATCACGAATAACCCACAAAACCCTGTAGGAGCGAGGCTTGCCCGCGATGAACGATAACGCGGTGTATCAGTTACACCGCGTTATCGTTCATCGCGGGCAAGCCACGCGCCCACAGGATCGGGGGTGTTCCTTAAAGGTCGCCCAGGCCGTCGATCAGTGCCTGATTCTGTTCAGGCGTGCCGATGGAAATCCGCAGGAACTGTGCAATCCGCTCCTGCTTGAAGTGCCGGACGATCACGCCCTGCTCACGCAGCTTCGCAGCCAATCCCGCCGCGTCATGCTTCGGATGGCGCGCGAAAATGAAGTTCGCCGCGGACGGCAGCACTTCAAAGCCCTTCCCTTCCAGTTGCGCAACCACCCACTCACGATGATCGATGACCAACCGGCAGGTCTTGTCGAAGTATTCACGGTCTTCAAACGCAGCAGCAGCCCCGACATTTGCCAGGCGATCCAGTGGATAAGAGTTGAAGCTGTTCTTGATCCGCTCCAGCGCCTCGATCAAATCGGGATGCCCCACCGCCAGACCAACCCGCAGGCCGGCCAGCGAGCGGGACTTGGACAGGGTCTGAGTCACCAGCAGGTTCGGATAACGGTCGACCAAAGTGATTGCCGTCTCCCCACCAAAGTCGATGTAAGCCTCATCCACCACGACCACCGAATCCGGGCTGGCCTTGAGGATTTGCTCAACCGCTTCCAGCGCCAACAGGCAACCGGTCGGCGCGTTAGGGTTCGGGAAGATGATCCCGCCGTTAGGCTTGGCATAATCCGCCGGGTTGATCTGGAACTGTTCGTCCAGCGGCACCGCGTCGAACTTGATGCCATACAACCCGCAGTAGACCGGATAGAAGCTGTAGCTGATGTCCGGGAACAACACCGCTTTGTCGTGTTGCAGCAAGCCGTGGAAAATGTGCGCCAGGACTTCGTCCGAGCCGTTGCCGAGGAACACCTGATTGGCCTGCACGCCGTAATACGCAGCCACGGCGTTTTTCAGCAGATCGCTGTTCGGGTCCGGATACAGACGCAGGTTGTCGTTGAGCTCGGTCTGCATCGCCGCCAAGGCTTTGGGCGAGGGGCCGTACGGGTTTTCGTTGGTGTTGAGCTTGACCAGTTTCGCCAGTTTCGGCTGCTCGCCCGGCACGTAGGGCACCAGATCCTTGACGAACGGGCTCCAGAATTTACTCATGTTCAGTTCCCCTGCCCTTGTGAAGAGTCTTCGTCAACGATGCGATATTCGGCGCTCCGCGCGTGGGCGGTCAGCGACTCGCCACGGGCCAGCACGGAAGCGGTTTTGCCCAGTTCGGAGGCACCCTGCTCGGAGCAGAAGATGATCGACGAGCGTTTCTGGAAGTCGTAAACACCCAGTGGCGAAGAGAAGCGCGCGGTGCCGGACGTCGGCAACACGTGGTTTGGACCTGCGCAATAGTCGCCCAGGGCTTCGGACGTGTGACGGCCCATGAAGATCGCGCCCGCGTGTCGGATCAGCGGCAGCCAGGCTTGCGGATCGGCGACCGACAACTCCAGGTGCTCCGGCGCAATGCGGTTGGCCACTTCGATGGCTTGCTCCATGTCACGAACCAGAATCAGGGCGCCACGGCCATTGATTGAGGTTTCGATAATCTCGGCGCGTTCCATGGTCGGCAGCAGTTTGGCGATGCTCGCGGCGACCTTGTCGAGGAACTCGGCGTCCGGGCTGACCAGAATCGCCTGGGCGTCTTCGTCGTGCTCGGCCTGGGAGAACAGGTCCATGGCGATCCAGTCCGGATCGGTCTGGCCGTCGCACACCACGAGGATTTCCGACGGGCCGGCGATCATGTCGATGCCAACTTGCCCGAACACGTGACGCTTGGCGGTGGCGACATAGATGTTGCCCGGGCCAACCACTTTGTCGACCTTCGGCACGCTTTCGGTGCCATAGGCCAATGCGGCAACCGCTTGGGCGCCGCCAATGGTGAAGACGCGGTCGACACCGGCGATGCAAGCCGCGGCCAGCACCAGTTCGTTGATTTCACCGCGCGGGGTCGGCACCACCATGACCACTTCGGTCACACCGGCGACCTTGGCCGGAATCGCGTTCATCAGCACCGAGGATGGGTACGACGCCTTGCCGCCCGGGACGTACAGGCCGGCGCGATCCAGCGGCGTGACCTTCTGGCCCAGCACCGTGCCATCAGCTTCGGTGTAGGTCCAGGAATCCTGTTTCTGCTTTTCGTGGTAGCTGCGCACACGGGCCGCGGCTTTTTCCAGCGCTTCACGCTGAGGCACGGTGATTCGGGTCAGCGCCAGTTCCAGGCGTTCGCGCGGCAGGATCAGGTCCGCCATGGACGCAACGTCCAGGCCGTCGAACTGCCGGGTGAAGTCCACCAACGCCGCATCGCCACGCTCGCGCACGGCTTTGATGATGTCCAGCACGCGCTGATTGACCGAGTCGTCAGACACACTTTCCCAGCTCAGCAGATGATCCAGATGATGCGCGAAATCCGGGTCAGCAGCGTTGAGTCGGCGAATTGCAGTCGGTGCGGTCATAGCGAGAGCCTCATAGGATTGGCAAAAAACTCAGGCACCCGAAGCTAACATTCGATCCGCTTGGGCACCTGAGAATTCTGGCTATGAGGCGGATAGACGGCGCGACTTAACGTCGCGCAGGTGAATCAGCCGCGGTGTCGAGACTCCACTGCCTTGCGCAGGGTGTCGATCAACGCCTGGATACGGGCGTGTTGCATCTTCATCGAAGCTTTGTTGACGATCAGCCGGGAGCTGATGTCGGCAATGAAATCCTGGGGTTCCAGGCCATTGGCACGCAAGGTGTTGCCGGTGTCGACCACGTCGATGATCTTGTCCGCCAGACCAATCAGCGGCGCCAGTTCCATCGAGCCGTAGAGCTTGATGATGTCGACCTGACGGCCCTGCTCGGCGTAGTAACGCTTGGCGACGTTGACGAACTTGGTCGCCACGCGCAGACGGCCCTTGGGCTCGACGTCGCCGACGCGGCCGGCGGTCATCAGCTTGCAGAGGGCAATGCGCAGGTCCAGCGGTTCGTACAGACCCTGGCCACCGTATTCCATCAGCACATCTTTACCGGCGACGCCCAGGTCCGCGGCACCATGCTCGACGTAGGTCGGCACATCGGTGGCGCGCACGATCAGCAGACGCACGTCGGCCTGAGTCGTGGGGATAATCAGCTTGCGGCTCTTGTCCGGATTCTCGGTCGGCACGATGCCCGCTTCAGCCAGAAGCGGCAGGGTGTCGTCAAGGATGCGGCCCTTGGACAGTGCGATGGTCAACATGGGAAACGTCAGTCCTTATCAGGCTACTGATGCCCGGTCGCAAACGGCGCCGGACACACTTCGAAGGCTTTCTCATAATGAAAAGACACCCTCGACTTGAAACGAAACCAACGGGCACCTCCCTGTGCCCATGCAGCAGAAACTAGCCCGGTACGCGGCGGATCTTGGCGCCGAGCATCTGCAGTTTCTCTTCGATGCACTCGTAACCACGGTCGATGTGGTAGATGCGGTCAATCAGGGTGTCGCCTTCGGCGATCAGTGCCGAGATCACCAGGCTGGCCGAAGCACGCAGGTCGGTGGCCATGACTGGCGCGCCCTTGAGCTTTTCGATGCCGGTGACGATGGCGGTGTTGCCTTCGACCTGGATGTGCGCGCCCATGCGGTGCAGTTCGTAAACGTGCATGAAGCGGTTTTCGAAAATCGTCTCGATCACAGCGCCCGTGCCTTCGGCAATGGCGTTGAGGGAGATGAACTGCGCCTGCATGTCAGTCGGGAACGCCGGGTATGGCGCGGTCCGCACGTTGACGGCTTTCGGCCGCTTGCCATGCATGTTCAGCTCGATCCAGTCTTCGCCGCAGGTGATTTCAGCACCCGACTCGCGGAGTTTTTCCAGGACGGCTTCAAGGATGGTCGGATCAGTGTCCTTGACCTTCACGCGACCGCCGGTCACGGCTGCCGCTACCAGGTAGGTGCCGGTTTCGATACGGTCAGGCATCACTTTGTAGGTGGTCGGGTGCAGACGCTCAACGCCATCGATGGTGATGGTGTCGGTGCCGGCGCCAGTGATCTTGGCACCCATGGCGATCAGGAAGTTCGCCA
The DNA here is from genome assembly GCF_003151075.1 of Pseudomonas sp. 31-12. Taxonomy (NCBI): domain Bacteria; kingdom Pseudomonadati; phylum Pseudomonadota; class Gammaproteobacteria; order Pseudomonadales; family Pseudomonadaceae; genus Pseudomonas; species Pseudomonas sp. 31-12. The sequence continues at coordinate 1,219,281 of NZ_CP029482.1, read as the reverse complement.
GGTCGATGACTTCAGGTTCGCGAGCGGCGTTTTGCAACACGCTGCGGCCCTTGGCCAGAGCGGCGGCCATCATGATGTTTTCGGTACCGGTCACGCTGACGGTGTCGAAGAAGAAGTGCGCACCGCGCAAACCGCCTTCTGGCGCCTTGGCCTTGATGTAGCCGCCTTCGACGTCGATGACTGCGCCCATGGCTTCAAGACCACGGATGTGCAGGTCAACCGGACGCGAACCGATGGCGCAACCGCCAGGCAGGGCGACTTCGGCTTCACCGAAACGGGCTACCATCGGGCCCAGCACCAGGATCGACGCACGCATGGTTTTCACCAGTTCGTACGGGGCGATCAGGGTCTTGATGGTGCGCGGGTCGATTTCGACGCTGAGCTTCTCGTCGATCACCGGCTCGATGCCCATGCGACCGAACAGCTCGATCATGGTAGTGATGTCGTGCAGGTGCGGCAGGTTGGCAACGGTTACCGGGCCATCGCACAGCAGGGTTGCAGCCAGGATCGGCAGGGCAGAGTTCTTTGCCCCGGAGATGCGGATTTCGCCGTCAAGACGAACGCCGCCAGTAATAATCAATTTATCCATAAGAATCTCGACGCCCTTGGGCTCAGGTGCGCTCGGCCCAGGCCGCGCTGCTGAAAAATTTCATAGTGACCGCATGGATGCTGCCATCGGTGATCCATGGGTTCAAATGGGCATAGATCTGCTGCTGACGCTTCACCGGGCTCAACGCCGCCAGTTCATCGCTAATCACGTTCAGCTGGAAATTGCAGCCTTCGCCCTCAACTTCTACCAACGTTCCGGGCAGCTTTCCTTCAAGGAAGCTCTTCACTTCTACGGCCTGCATGCTCAACCTCAATCGGCGCCCTGTGCGCGCGGGTCGGACATCATACAAAAAAGCCCCGCGCCTGCGAACCCCGCGAAGCAGGACTCTGACGGGGGGCTTCTTTATAGATGCTGGTTAGGGATGCGCCAACAGCTCGGTCAATTCGCTGACCTGAGCGATTTCACGCATGTCTTCTGGCATCCCGCGAATGCTCAGCGCCTTGCCGGCCGCCTCAGCATCGCGCATGAAGCACAGCAGCAGGGACAAGCCCACGCTGCTGGACTTCAACACAGCCGAACAATCGACCACCACTTCGGCAGCCGTACTGGATTTGATCAACGCCTGCCCCTGCTTGCGCAGACCAGGGCCGGTGCGGTAATCCAGCATGCCACTGAGTCGCAGCTCGCCGGTTTCGCTCATGCGAATGGCCGACACACTCATTGCGTAGACTTCTCGGTGGCGTCCGCGGATTTTTCCTTGGCTTTGGCGACTTCCCCGGCCCAACCGTTGATGGTCTTGTCCAGGTCATTGCCATTGCGCTGCATCGCATCAGCGAACTGATCGCGGAACAGCTTGCCGATGTTGATACCGTTGATGATCACGTTACGCAGTTTCCACTCGCCGTTGATCTTCTCGAGTGTGTACGACACGGGATAGATCGAGCCATTGGTGCCTTTGACCGTCATGCCAACGCTGGTACGGTCTCCGGACTCATCCTTGGCAGGATCGACGGTGATGCCCTGATTGTTGTACTCGAGCAAGGCGTTACCATAGAACTGGAACAGGCCTCTTTTGAAGTTCTCTTCAAAGGTCTTCATCTGCGCCGGCGTGGCTTTGCGCGAGTATTTGACCGTCATGATGCTTTTGGAAATGCCCTCGGCATCCACCACCGGCCCGACGATGGTGTTCAGCGCCGTGTAAAAGTCTTGCGGGTCCTGCTTGTACTTCTCTTTGTTGACCGACAGATCGGCGAGCAGCCGATCGGTGGTGTCTTTAACGATATCGTGCGCTGAGGGCGCTGCCACGGCGTGAGCCATCAACGGCAAAGCCGTGAGTAAAATCAACAGGCTACGTCGCAAGGTAGAGATCATTCAAAAGCTCCTCATTTGGCGTCTTTGCTAACGGTATTGAGCAGGAATTTACCGATCAGGTCCTCGAGCACCAGCGACGACTGCGTGTCGTGGATGGTTCCACCATCCTTGAGCAGGGCTTCTTCCCCGCCCACGCTGATACCGATGTATTTCTCGCCCAACAGGCCAGCCGTCAGGATAGATGCAGTGGAGTCAGCCGGCAGGTTATCTACGCGCTTTTCCAGTTGCATGGTCACCCGACCGGTGAAACTGTCGCGGTCCAGATCGATCGCCGTGACCTTGCCGATGGTCACACCGGCCATGGTCACTTTAGCTCTGACCGTCAAACCGGCGATATTGTCGAAATACGCATAAAGTTTATAAGTATCGGTGGTGGCGCTCGGGGACAGGCCACTGACCCGCAACGCTAGCAACAGCAAAGCCAGAATGCCAGCCAGCAAGAAAAGGCCGACACCGATTTCCAGGGTGCGGTTTTGCATCAGAAATCTCCAAACATCAAGGCGGTCAAAATAAAGTCCAGGCCGAGCACTGCCAAAGAGGCATACACCACGGTCTTGGTAGTGGCACGACTGATCCCCTCGGAAGTGGGCTCGCAGTCATAGCCTTGGAATACGGCGATCCAGGTCACGACAAAGGCGAAGACGATGCTCTTGATGATGCCGTTGAGCACATCATCGGTGAAAGTCACGCTGTTCTGCATGTTGGACCAGTAGGAACCTTCATAGACACCCAACCAGTCGACAGCCACCCACGAACCGCCCCAGATACCCACCACGCTGAAAATCATCGCCAGCACCGGCAGGGAAATGAAGCCGGCCCACAGGCGCGGGGCAATGATGTACTTGAGCGGGTCGACACCAATCATTTCCAGACTGGACAACTGTTCGGTGGATTTCATGTTGCCGATTTCGGCGGTCAACGCCGAACCCGCGCGCCCGGCGAACAGCAATGCCGTGACCACAGGACCGAGTTCACGCAACAGCGTCAGCGCAACCATCTGCCCGACCGCCTGCTCCGAACCGTAGCTGGACAGAATGTTGAAGCCTTGCAGCGCCAGCACCATGCCGATGAACACCCCGGAGACCACAATGATCACCAGGGACATCACGCCCACGGAATGCAGTTGCTTGATCAGCAGGCCAAAACCGCCGCCGATACCGCCGCGGCCGAGCAAGGCATGAAACAGGAAAATCGCCGAACGCCCGAACACCGACAACACATCGATGCCGCCGTGGCCGAATCGACGCACGCGTTCTAATAGTGAAATCTTGCGCATCAACGCTTCCCCAGGAGATCTGCGCGGTAATCCGTCGCTGGAAAGTGGTATGCAACCGGACCGTCGGGCTCGCCGGTCATGAATTGACGAATCCGTGGTTCCTGAGAATTCATCAGCTCTTCGGGAGTGCCCTGCCCCAGGACTTGCCCCTCGCCCACCACATAGATGTAGTCGGCAATGCTGGCGGTCTCGGCCAGATCGTGGGAAACCACGATGCTGGTGATGCCCAGCGCATCGTTGAGCAAGCGGATCAGGCGCACCAACACGCCCATGGCGATAGGGTCCTGGCCGACAAAGGGTTCGTCGTACATGAGGATCTGCGGATCGAGGGCAATCGCCCGCGCCAGCGCGACACGGCGCTTCATGCCACCGGACAGCTCGTCGGGCATCAGGTCGATGGCGCCACGCAGCCCCACGGCCTGCAATTTGAGCAGGACGATGTCACGGATCATTTCTTCCGGCAGCTCGGTATGAACGCGCAGCGGAAAGGCGACGTTCTCGAACACATCGAGGTCGGTAAACAGCGCGCCGCTCTGGAACAGCACGCCCATGTGCTTGCGCGCATCGAACAGATCGCTGCGCGACAGCTTCGGCAGGTTCTGGCCATTGACCCAGACTTCGCCCTTGGTAGGACGCAGCTGTGCGCCCATCAGACGCAACAGCGTGGTCTTGCCACACCCGGAAGGCCCCATGATGCCGGTGACCTTGCCGCGTGGGATACGGATATCGACGTTATTGAAAATGCTGCGCGCACCGCGCTTGAAGGACAGTCCCTTCAGCTCGACCGCGTAGGCGTTATCGGCACTCATCTAAACTCCTTGCGATGCAGCCTCACACTCGGACGCCTGGCTTCCTGACGAAAGCACATACCTCCCCGGGCAGGCCGAACTGGCGGCGAACTATATCACTGCAAAGGCCAAGCGCCCAAGGCCCAAGCCGGCCCATGTTCAGCAACATGACAGGCAAAAAGCCTCGCCCAGAGAGGATTCGGTAACAGGGAATGACAAAGCATGACGAACTTGCGTGAGGGTTTTGATCATTACCGCTATAATCGCCGCCTTTTCATCAGGCTATACGATTTCTGACATGAGCCAATCCAGCGACCTGATTCAATCTGCACAACGCACCATCCGCCTCGAACTGGAAGCCGTACAAGGCTTGCTGCCCCATATCGACGCAGATTTCGTACGCGCTTGCGAGATGATTCTGGAGAGCAAAGGCCGCGTGGTCGTGGTCGGCATGGGCAAATCGGGGCACATCGGCAACAAGATCGCCGCCACCCTGGCCAGCACCGGCACCACGGCGTTTTTCGTGCACCCGGCCGAAGCCAGCCACGGCGACATGGGCATGATCACGCGCGATGACATCATCCTGGCCCTGTCGAACTCCGGCTCGACCAATGAAATCGTCACCCTGCTGCCCCTGATCAAGCGTCTGGGCATCAAATTGATCAGCGTGACCGGCAATCCGGACTCGGCGCTGGCCAAGGCTGCCGAGGTCAATCTCAACGTTCACGTCGAGCACGAAGCCTGCCCGCTGAACCTGGCGCCGACCTCTTCGACCACCGCCGCGCTGGTCATGGGCGACGCCCTGGCTGTTGCGCTGCTGGAAGCCCGGGGCTTTACCGCTGAAGATTTCGCCTTTTCCCACCCGGGCGGCGCGCTGGGCCGACGCCTGCTGCTGAAAGTCGAAAACGTCATGCACGCCGGCCAAGAGCTACCACAGGTTCAGCGCGGCACGCTGCTCAAGGACGCGCTGATGGAAATGACCCGCAAGGGCCTGGGCATGACCGTAATCCTCGAAGCCAATGGCAAACTGGCAGGAATCTTCACTGATGGTGACTTGCGCCGTACGCTGGACCGCAGCATCGACATCCACAGCGCCACCATCGATCAGGTCATGACTGCGCACGGCAAGACCGCTCGCGCCGAGATGCTCGCCGCCGAAGCCCTGAAAATCATGGAAGACCACAAGATTAACGCACTGGTCGTGGTCGACAGCGAAGACCGTCCGGTCGGCGCCTTGAACATGCACGACTTGCTGCGTGCGGGAGTAATGTAATGAGCACGGACCTGCTGCAACGCGGCAAACAGATCAAACTCGCGGTATTCGATGTCGATGGCGTGCTGACCGACGGGCGCCTGTACTTCCTCGAAGACGGCAGTGAATTCAAGACGTTCAACACCCTCGACGGCCAAGGCATCAAGATGTTGATGGCAGCCGGCGTGCAGACCGCTATCATCAGCGGCCGCAAGACCCCGGTGGTCGAACGTCGAGCGAAAAACCTCGGCATTCCACACGTTTACCAGGGGCGCGAAGACAAACTGGTGGTGCTCGACGAGCTTCTGGCTCAACTCAACCTAAGCTATGAACAGGTCGCCTATCTGGGCGACGATTTGCCGGACCTGCCGGTGATTCGTCGCGTGGGCCTGGGCATGGCCGTAGCAAACGCCGCCAGCTTCGTGCGCGAACACGCCCACGGCATCACCCTGGCCCGTGGTGGCGAGGGTGCCGCACGCGAATTCTGTGAATTGATCCTGCGCGCCCAGGGCCGCCTCGATGCGGCCAACGCCGCGTACCTGTGAGCCCACTATGCTGAGCAAAAAGATTCGTAACATCCTGTTGTTCGGTTGCATCGCGGCGCTGTTCGCCGCGGTCGGCTACTGGAACATCAGCCCCGAACGCTTCCTCGACAAACCCGTGGTCAAGGTCGATGAAAGCGCGATCGACTATTACGCCCTGAACGCCCACAGCGTGCAGTACCTGCCGGACGGCAAATTGCAGTATGAAATGACGTCCGACAAGGTCGAACACCTGAAAGTGAGCGAGGTGACGTTGCTGACCAACCCTGACCTGAACATGTTTCGTGGTACCGAGTTTCCCTGGCACGTCCAGAGTGAGCACGGCGAAGTCAACCCGGACGGCACTCAGGTCGAGCTGATCGACTCGGTCCGCATCACGCGTTTCGACGAGAAAAACCGCAAAACCCTGATTACCACCACCCGTATGACTGTGTTCCCCAAGGAGCAATATGCGCAGACCGATCAACCCGTTAGAATCGACGGCGCTGGCGGTGTATCGACAGGCAACGGAATGAAAGCGTACTTGAAAGAAAGCAGGATACACCTGCTATCGAACGTAAGAGGACAGTATGAGGCTCGTTAAAACTCTCCCTATTTTGCTCAGTCTGGGCGCAGCACTGGGAAGCGTGAGCGCCTGGGGTCTGCCGAACGATCAAGAGCAGCCTATCCGCATTCAGGCCGACGACGCCCAACTGGACGACAAGAATGGCGTTGCCACCTATAAGGGTGACGTGATCATTACTCAGGGCTCGATGAAGGTCACCGGCAATACCGTGACCATCACTCGCACCTCGACTGGCGACATTGACGTGGTGACATCGGTGGGCAACCTTGCCTACTTTGAGCAGATGCAGACGGCTGGCGACACCAAGCCTGTGCAAGGCTGGGGGGTGACCATCCAGTACCACGCCTCGCAAAACCGCGTCGTGCTGATCGATAAAGCGAAAGTCATCGACAAGGACAACAACACCACCCAAGGCGAGAAAATCGTCTACGACACCCAGAAAAAGCTTGCGAGCGCCGGGCGTGCTACGGGCAGCAAGGTCACCGAGTCGCGTCCGCGCATTGACATGGTGATCCAGCCGAAAAAGAAAACCGAAGAGCAAAAGGCCCCGTAATGGCAACTCTGAAAGCTCAGCATCTGGCCAAGAGCTACAAGAGCCGCCAGGTCGTGCGTGACGTCAGCCTGTCCATCGACAGCGGTCAGATCGTCGGCCTGCTGGGCCCTAACGGCGCCGGCAAGACCACCTGCTTCTACATGATCGTTGGCCTTGTGCAGGCCGATCAGGGTCGCGTACTGATCGACGACCTGGACGTCAGCCACCAGCCGATGCACGGTCGTGCAAAGGCCGGTATCGGCTATCTTCCGCAAGAAGCGTCGATCTTCCGCAAACTCTCGGTTGCGGACAACATCATGGCCATCCTCGAGACCCGCAAGGAACTCGACAAGGCCGATCGTCGCAAGGAGCTGGAAAGCCTGCTGCAGGAATTCCACATCAGCCACATCCGCGACAACCTCGGCATGAGCCTGTCCGGTGGTGAGCGCCGCCGCGTGGAAATCGCCCGGGCACTGGCCACCAACCCGAAATTCATCCTGCTCGATGAACCTTTCGCCGGTGTGGACCCGATCTCGGTGGGCGACATCAAACAGATCATCTACCACCTCAAGGCCAAAGGCATTGGCGTGCTGATCACTGACCACAACGTCCGTGAGACCCTGGATATCTGCGAAACTGCCTACATCGTAAACGATGGCCAGCTGATCGCCGAAGGTGACTCCGCCACCATCCTGGCCAACGAACTGGTCAAGGAAGTGTATCTGGGCCACGAGTTCCGCCTGTAAGCGCTGACGTGTCTGGCTGGTTGTCCGAGCGCTCGTCTCGATAAAAAATCAATACTTTTTTATTGTTACAGCGCTCTAGGCAAACGCTGCAGTTTCGGGCATATAATTTGCTTATGTTTGGCGCTCCGGCGCCCTGTAGTGGATGGCGCATGTGCGCCGGCGAATAAGGTGTTAAGCCCCTGCCATGAAACCATCGCTAGTCTTGAGAATGGGCCAGCAGCTGACGATGACACCGCAGCTGCAACAGGCCATCCGCCTGCTCCAATTGTCGACCCTGGACCTGCAACAGGAAATCCAGGAGGCCCTGGAGTCCAATCCGATGCTCGAACGCCAGGAAGAAGGCGACGACTTCGATAACGCCGACCCATTGGCCGACAAAGCCGAACAGCTCCCCAACGCCGATGTTTCGGAACCCTCCTATCAGGAAACCGCCCCGACGGTGGATAACCTCGAGGAAGGTGACTGGAACGAGCGCATTCCCAACGAACTGCCTGTCGATACCGCGTGGGAAGACGTCTACCAGACCAGCGCCAGCAGCCTGCCCAGCAGCGATGACGACGAGTGGGATTTCACCACCCGCACATCGGCCGGCGAAAGCCTGCAAAGCCATTTGTTGTGGCAACTGAACCTGGCACCGATGTCCGACACCGATCGCCTGATAGCCGTGACCCTGATCGACTGCATCAACAATCAGGGTTACCTGGACGAAACCCTCGAGGAAATTCTCGAAGCCTTCGATCCGGAACTGGACATTGAACTGGACGAAATCGAAGCCGTCCTGCACCGCATCCAGCAATTCGAGCCGGCCGGCATCGGCGCCCGCAATCTGGGTGAATGCCTGCTGCTGCAACTGCGCCAGCTGCCCGCCAAGACGCCTTGGCTGGCCGAAGCCAAGCGCCTGGTCACCGACTACATCGACCTGCTCGGCAGCCGCGACTACAGCCAGCTGATGCGCCGCATGAAGCTCAAGGAAGATGAACTGCGCCAGGTGATCGAACTGGTGCAGAGCCTCAACCCGCGTCCGGGCTCGCAGATCGAGTCGAGTGAAGCCGAGTACGTTGTCCCTGACGTGATCGTGCGCAAGGACAACGAGCGCTGGCTGGTCGAGCTGAACCAGGAATCGGTGCCACGGTTGCGGGTCAACGCTCAATATGCCGGTTTTGTACGCCGCGCCGACACCAGTGCCGACAACACCTTTATGCGCAATCAGCTGCAAGAAGCCCGCTGGTTCATCAAAAGCCTGCAAAGCCGCAACGAAACTCTTATGAAAGTAGCCACCCAGATCGTCGAGCATCAGCGCGGCTTCCTGGAGTACGGCGACGAAGCGATGAAACCGCTGGTCCTGCATGACATCGCCGAAGCGGTAGGCATGCACGAATCGACGATTTCCCGGGTGACTACACAGAAATTCATGCATACCCCTCGGGGCATATATGAACTGAAATACTTTTTCTCGAGCCACGTCAGCACCTCCGAAGGCGGTGAATGCTCGTCCACAGCGATCCGCGCGATCATCAAAAAACTGGTTGCTGCGGAAAATCAGAAAAAGCCGTTGAGTGACAGCAAGATCGCTGGTTTACTGGAGGCACAAGGCATTCAGGTGGCTCGCCGCACCGTCGCCAAGTACCGCGAATCCCTCGGAATCGCGCCTTCGAGCGAACGCAAGCGGTTGATGTAGAGCCACGCCACAGCGTTCCAGTGGCAGGCATTTCTGCCTGCCGCTTTATGCACTGGCAACGAAGGAGAAGCTGTATGCAAGTCAACATCAGTGGACACCAACTGGAAGTGACCGAACCTCTTCGCACCTACATCGGCGAAAAACTCCAACGATTAGAGAGGCATTTCGACAAGATCACCAACGTGCAGGTCACGATGACGGTCGAAAAGCTCAAGCAGAAAATCGAAGCCACGCTGCATATTCCCGGCAATGAAGTGGTCGCCAACGCGGAGCATACCGATATGTATGCGGCGATCGACGCGCTGACCGACAAGCTGGATAAACAACTCAAAAAGCATAAGGAAAAGACCCAAAGCCTCCTCCAGGGCGCGACCGGTCGTTAACACTCCCTACCCATGATCCGACTTGAAAGCATCCTGACCCCCGGCCGTTCCCTCGTGAACGTGCCGGGCGGCAGCAAAAAGAAAGCCCTCGAGCAAATTGCCAACCTTATCCATAAAGAAGTCCCGGATCTGGAGATGCAAGATGTCTTCGAGGCTCTGATTGCCCGTGAAAAACTCGGTTCGACCGGTTTTGGTAACGGCATCGCCATTCCCCACTGTCGTCTGAAAGGTTGTACGTCGCCTGTCAGCGCATTGATGCACCTCGACGCCCCCATCGATTTCGACGCCATCGACGGCGCCCCGGTTGACCTGCTGTTCGTTCTGCTGGTCCCGGAAGCCGCTACCGATGCCCACCTGGAACTTCTGCGCCAGATCGCCAGCATGCTCGATCGCAAGGAAGTGCGCGAAAAACTGCGCAGTGCCCCGAGCAACGCAGCCTTGTATCAGGTTGTCCTGGACGAGCAGAACGGTCACTGATCATGCGCCTGATCATCGTCAGTGGCCGTTCCGGCTCAGGTAAAAGTACCGCCCTCGATGTTCTCGAGGACAACGGCTACTACTGCATCGACAACCTTCCCGCCGGATTACTGCCGGAACTGGCCGAGCGCGCGCTGATTCATACTGAACTGGCACAGCCGCTGGTTGCCGTCTCCATCGATGCGCGCAACCTGCCGAGTCACCTGTCACGGTTTCCGGAACTGTTGGAAGAAGTCCGCAGTCGGCATATCAAATGCGATGTGCTGTATCTGGACGCTGACGAAGAAACGTTGCTCAAACGCTTCTCGGAAACCCGTCGTCGCCACCCTCTGAGCAACGCCAATCGCTCGCTGGCCGAGGCGATTCAAGACGAGACCCTGTTGCTGGGCCCTATCGCCGACCTGGCCGACCTCAAGGTCAACACCACCAACCTGAACCTTTATCAGCTGCGCGATACCATCAAGTTGCGCCTGCTGAACCAGCCGGAAGCCGGCACTGCGTTCCTGGTGGAGTCTTTCGGGTTCAAGCGTGGCATGCCGGTCGACGCCGACCTGGTGTTCGACGTGCGCTGCCTGCCCAACCCTTACTGGAAACCGGAATTGCGTGAGCAGTCCGGACTTGATCAACCGGTGGCCGACTACCTGGCGGCACAACCGGACGTCGAAGAGATGTTCCAGGACATTTCCACATACCTGCTCAAGTGGTTGCCGCGCTTTGCCGCCAGCAACCGGGCTTATGTCACCATTGCCATTGGCTGCACCGGCGGGCATCACCGCTCCGTCTACCTGACCGAACGTCTGGGCCAGGTCCTGCAACAATCCCTGAAGAACGTCCAGGTTCGCCACCGCGACCTCAGCTAAAGGATTCACATCGCGATGCCTGCTCGGGACATAGAAATCATCAACAAGCTGGGCCTGCATGCCCGCGCTTCGGCTAAATTCGTTGGCGTTGCTGGTCAGTATCCGGAATGCAAGATCAGAGTCGGTCGCACACCAGAATCCACGGTCGATGGCAAAAGCATCATGGCCATGATGATGCTCGCCGCCGGCAAGGGCACCAAAATCCATCTGAGTACGGAAGGCGAGCAAGAGCAGGAAGCGATGGATGCGCTGGTCGCATTGATCAACAACTTCTTCGACGAAGGCGAATAACCCGCCTTTTTGAGCGGGCACCTGTGGCGAGGGAGCTTGCTCCCGCTGGGCTGCGAAGCGGCCCTAAAACCTGCCACCGCAACATTTCAGATATACCGCATCCGCTGATTTCACGACTGCTGCGCAGCCGAGCGGGAGCAAGCTCCCTCGCCACGATTCAGGCCAACGCCGTATCCATCACCATCATCAAACAAAACCCGGCCAACAACCCAAGGCTCGCCAGCTTGTCGTGACCATTGCGCCGCGATTCGGGGATGACTTCATGGGTGACCACCAGCAACATCGCCCCCGCCGCCAGCGCCAATCCCAATGGCAACAGCAATTCGGCCAGGCTCACCAACCAGGCGCACAACAGCGCGAAGACCGGCTCGACCAACCCTGATGCCGCACCGATCAGGAACGCCTTGACCCGCGACATCCCCGCGCCTGCCAGCACCAGCGCGATCACCAGCCCTTCCGGTACATCCTGCAACGCGATGCCCATGGCCAGGCTGTCGGCATCCGGCATTCCTCCACCGGCCGAGACCCCGACCGCCATGCCTTCAGGAATGTTGTGGGCAATGATGGCAAACACAAACAACCAAATCCGCGGCGGGATGACCGGCCGTTCCAGGGTTCCGACGAGCATTTCCGGTGAGGCGCCCGAGACCTTTCGATCCACCAGAAACAGCCCGAACGCGCCGAGCATGATGCCGAAGCTGATCAGTCCGCTGGCCGCCCAGGGTGTCAGCCCCAGGCTTTCAGCGGCGGAGATCCCCGGGACAATCAGCGAAAACGCCGTCGCCGCGAGCATCACCCCGGCACCGAAACCGAGCAGCGTATCGCTGACCGACTGCGGCATCCGCCGAATCACCAGCACCGGCACTGCACCCAACGCAGTGCCCAAGGCGCAAATCGCCCCGCCCTGCAGTGCGCGCAGCAATCTTGGCTCGAGGTCCAGCCACGCCAGTCCATGGGCGACCAACAACGACATGCCCGCCAGCAGCAACAGCGATCCCAACGCGTAGCGAAACATTCGTCCGCTGCCGATCGCCAGTGTTTCAGTGCCCATAGTCAGCCTTGGATTGTTTTGATAGAGGACTTAAACCAGCGCAGCCTGATACCGCGCAGCGACTTCAGGCCAATTGATGACGTTGTAGAACGCATTGATGTATTCCGGACGGCGGTTCTGATATTGCAGGTAATAGGCGTGCTCCCAGACATCCAGGCCGAGGATCGGCGTATTGCCATTCATCAACGGGCTGTCCTGGTTACCGCTGCTTTCCACAATCAGGGCCTTTTGCGGTGTGACACTCAGCCAGGCCCAGCCACTGCCAAAGCGGGTCAGCGCGGCTTTGGTGAACGCTTCCTTGAAACTCTCCAGACCACCCAGTTGCTCATCAATCGCCTTGGCCAGCGCACCGTCGGGTTTGCCGCCGCCGTGAGGCGCCATCACTTCCCAGAACAGCGAATGGTTGGCGTGGCCGCCGCCCTGATTGATCACCGCCGCACGGAGTTTTTCCGGCAGTTGCTGGACGCTGGCGACCAGTTTTTCCACCGACCATTCGGCAAATTCGGTGCCCTCGACAGCGGCGTTGAGATTATTGATGTAGGTCTGGTGGTGCTTGGTGTAGTGGATCTCCATGGTCTGCGCATCAATATGCGGTTCCAGGGCATCGTAGGCGTAAGGCAGGGCAGGCAAGGTAAAAGCCATTTCAATGGACTCCATGATGTAGAGGCGCAGACGATGCGGTATCGGTGCGCAGCAAACGGTGCGTGCGCGGGTATTCGCCATGCTCGCTGATGAAATTCAGCAGCTCGACATAGGTTTTGCTGCTTTGGCGCAGCGCGGCTTCACGCAGGGCCGGGGCCAGGCGCGGGTCCTGCAGGGTCTGCAACAACCGCTGATGGATCGCGCACAAATATTCGGCGCTCTCCTCCGGCTGGTTAAGACTCAAATGCAAGTCGGCCAGGTTGTGGTGGGAAATCACGCAGGCCGCCACCGCTTCGTCGGCATCCGCCCAGCGCTCGAACAACACCTGGGCCAGGGCCAAAGCCTGCAAGTAAGCCTCGCGGGCATCGACGAGTTCGCCCAGCATGAAATGGCGATTGGCCCTTTCGATCGTGCGTTTCCAGTGCTCCATGGTGAGCCTCCAAAGCGGTAGCGGTGATTACACGCCGCCTGCGGTGAGCTTCTCTGGGTTGAGCAATTCTTCCAGTTGGCTGCGTGTCAGGTCGGTGTGTTCCAGGGCGACATCAATCACCGGACGGCCCTGCTGATAGGCCTTCTTGGCGATTTCAGCGGCTTTTTGGTAACCGATGATCGGGTTGAGTGCGGTCACCAGAATCGGGTTGCGCGACAGCGCCTCTTTGATCCGCGCCTCGTTGACCTTGAAAGTGGCGATGGCCTTCTCCCCCAGCAGATGGCTGGAGTTGGCCAGCAATTCGATGCTGCTCAGCAGGTTCTGGGCGATGATCGGCAGCATCACGTTCAATTCGAAATTGCCCGACTGACCGGCGATGGTTATCACCGTGTCATTGCCGATCACCTGGGCGGCGACCATGGCGGTGGCTTCCGGGATCACCGGGTTGACCTTTCCCGGCATGATCGACGAGCCCGGCTGCAACGCTTCGAGTTCGATTTCGCCGAGGCCGGCCAGCGGGCCGGAGTTCATCCAGCGCAGGTCGTTGGCGATCTTCATCAGGGAAACCGCTGTCGCTTTGAGTTGGCCGGAGACCGCCACCGCAGTGTCCTGGGAGCCGATCAGGGCAAACAGATCCTTGCCCGGCGTGAATTGAACGTGAGTCAGTTCGCTCAGCTGCTGGCTGAAACGCGCGGCGAATTGCGGATGCGCATTGATCCCGGTGCCTACCGCCGTGCCGCCCTGGGCCAGGGATTGCAGGCTCGGCAGCAAGTCCTGCAAATGGCCGATGTTGGCCTTGAGTTGTTGCGCCCAGCCATTCAGGACCTGGCTCATGCGCACCGGCATCGCGTCCATCAGGTGCGTGCGACCGGTTTTGACGTGGTGATGAACCTCTTCAGCCTTGCGCTCGATGACCTGCACCAGCCGCACCAGCGCCGGCAGCAGTTGTTCATGCAACGCGAGTGCAGCGCTGACATGGAGGGTGGTCGGGATGATGTCGTTGCTGCTTTGGCCGCAATTCACGTGATCGTTAGGGTTCACTGGCTCACCGAGCAGACGGCTGGCCAGGGTGGCGATCACTTCGTTGGCGTTCATGTTGGAACTGGTGCCGGAACCGGTCTGGAAGATATCCACCGGAAAGTGCTGCATGAAGTCGCCCTGAAGCAACCCCAGTGATGCATCGACGATGGCTTTGCCCTGGGACTCGCTGATCTGCTTGAGTTCGACGTTGGCCTGGGCGGCGGCAGCCTTGGCCAGGATCAGAGCGCGGATGAACTGCACCGGCATCGGCTTGCCGCTGATCGGGAAGTTATCCACCGCACGCTGGGTCTGCGCGCCATAGAGGGCGTCCACCGGGACTTGAAGCTCGCCCATGCTGTCGCGCTCAATACGGGTCTTGGTCATCACTAAATCCTTGCACCAGTTCTATGAGAGGAATCGAGGGCTGCAACTCGCAGATCGCCAGTTGCCAGGTGTAGCTTTGCCAGCGCTTGAGGCGGCATTTGCACAGAGAGAGGCGTTCCAGATCGCGCAATGGGCGCCAGGCCTGGTCCAGGCAGTAAGTCCGCCAGTGCCAGGGCAGCGCGACATCGGCGGCGGTGTCGAGCAGCAAACGAAAGGAGGTTTCGGCAATGGTCCAGGGAGAAGTGGCCGTGCAACACGCCAGATACCGGCCTTCAGCCAGGTAATGTTCGATCAGGCGCGGTTCGTCGGGGTCCATCGCGCAACGGATCTGGCGACTCATCCAGCGCCAGCTTTCGAGGTAAGGCTGCTCGTGCAAGGCAGAACTCATGATCCGGGCTCATTCGGTAATGAGATTTATTATTAGATGATAATGAGAACCAACACAAGCCGGCAATACACGACAAATACCTTGCTCGCGAAGGGGCCACCACGTTCAACATCTTTGTTGACTGATACACCGCCTTCGCGAGCAAGCCCGCTCCCACAGGGGCCAGTGCAAAGGCACAAAAAAGGCGCGCCACCCAATGGGTGGCGCGCCTTTTTGTGTAGCGGACAGCGTTAGCTGCCTGCGACGGTCATCCGCTCGATCAACACCGAACCGGTGCGAATGTTGCTGCGCAGCTCCAGGTCATTACCCACGGCAACGATCTGCTTGAACATGTCGCGCATGTTACCGGCGATGGTGACTTCCTGGACCGCGAACTGGATTTCGCCGTTCTCGACCCAGTAACCCGCCGCACCACGGGAGTAATCGCCGGTGACCATGTTCAGGCCCTGGCCCATCAGCTCGGTGACCAGCAAACCGCGCCCCATGCGGCGCAGCAAGGCGGCCTGATCTTCATCACCATGGGTGACGAACAGGTTGTGCACGCCCCCTGCGTTGGCGGTGCTCGGCATACCCAGCTTGCGGCCGGAATAGGTGCCGAGGATGTAGGACACCAACTCGCCCTTTTCGACGAACGGTTTGGCGTAGGTCGCCAGGCCATCACCGTCGAACGCCGAACTGCCCATGGCACGCATCAAGTGCGGACGCTCATCGATGGTCAGCCATTCCGGGAACAGCTTCTGACCCAAGGTGCCTTCAAGGAACGACGACTTGCGATACAGACTGCCGCCGGAAATCGCCGAAAGGAAGCTGCCGAACAAACCACCGGCCAGCTCCGCAGAAAACAGCACCGGCACTTCGCAGGTCGGCACCGGGCGCGCGCCCAATCGGCTCGCGGCACGTTGCGCGGCGCGTTGGCCGATGCTCACCGGGTCGGCCAGCAAGTTGCCCTGACGGTTTACGTCGTACCAGTAATCGCGCTGCATCTGGCCATCAGCCTCGGCGATCATCACGCAGCTGAGGCTGTGACGGGTCGACGCATAACCGCCGATGAAACCGTGACTGTTGCCATAGACGCGGCAGCCTTGATGGGTACTGAGGGTAGTGCCGTCGGCGTTCTTGATCCGGCTGTCGGCAGCAAATGCCGCGGCTTCACAGGTCAGCGCCTGCTCGATGGCTTGCTCCGGGGTAATGTCCCATTCATGGAACAGGTCGAAATCCTGCAGATCCCTGGCCATCAGCGCGGCATCTGCCAGGCCTGAAGCTTCGTCTTCGGAAGTGTGCTTGGCGATGGCCAGTGCGGCGGCGACGGTTTCACGAATCGCCTCAGGACCACTGGCCGAGGTGCTGGCCGAGCCTTTGCGCTGACCGACATACAAAGTGATGCCAAAGCCCTGGTCGCGGTTGAACTCGACGGTTTCGACTTCACGCTGGCGCACCGAGGTGGACAGGCCCTGCTCCAGGGACACGGCCACTTCACAGGCACTGGCACCCTGACGCTTGGCTTCAGCGATGATCTGCTCGACTTGTTCTTGCAGTGCCGGCAACGCTTGTGGGCCGACGCTTTCAACTGCACTCATGCTGTTCTCCACTCAAATTCTGCTTTCGGCTGGGGCCTTCGAGCGACCGGGCCGGACAAGCGGCCCCCGACTGGTTATCATGGCGGCGTTTCTTTGCGGACGGCCACCATGGTTGATTCTTACGACGACTCCCTCGATACGGGAGAAAAAAGCAAATCCCAGGTTAAACGCGAGCTTCATGCTCTGGTTGACCTCGGCGAGCGCCTTACAACGCTCAAGCCTGACTTGCTGGCAAAACTGCCGTTGACCGACGCTATGCGCCGGGCACTGGCCGATGCGCCCAAGCACACCGCGAATATCGCGCGTAAACGGCACCTCATGTTCATCGGCAAACTGATGCGCGATCAGGACACTGACGCCATTCTGACGTTGCTCGATCAACTCGATGCCTCCACCCGGCAGTACAACGAACGTTTCCATGGCCTGGAACGCTGGCGCGATCGCTTGATCGCGGGCGACGATGCGGTCCTGGAGAAGTTCGTGCTCGACTACCCGGAGGCTGATCGTCAGCAGTTGCGCTCCCTGATCCGTCAGGCCCAGCACGAACTGGCGACTAACAAGCCACCGGCATCGAGCCGTAAAATCTTCAAGTACATCCGTGAGCTGGACGAGACTCAACGCGGTCTGCGTTAAGTCCCGAGTCGGGTGAGTCGCCAAAGCGGCTCACCCGAAGCTCCATCCTTTTACGATCCTGTGCCACCCACAGTGATCGCATCGATTTTCAGCGTTGGCTGGCCGACACCCACCGGCACCGACTGCCCATCCTTGCCACACGTCCCCACTCCGCTGTCCAGCGCCAGGTCGTTACCGACCATCGACACCTTGCTCATGGCTTCCGGGCCGTTGCCGATCAACGTCGCGCCTTTGACCGGGGCGGTGATTTTGCCGTCTTCGATCAAGTATGCCTCGCTGGTGGAGAACACGAATTTGCCGCTGGTGATGTCCACCTGCCCGCCGCCGAGGTTGGCGCAATAGATGCCGCGCTTCACCGAGGCGATGATTTCCGCCGGGTCGCTTTCACCCGCCAGCATGTAGGTGTTGGTCATCCGTGGCATCGGCAAGTGCGCGTAGGATTCACGACGACCGTTGCCGGTGCGGGCCACGCCCATCAGGCGCGCGTTGAGCTTGTCCTGCATGTAGCCTTTGAGTACGCCGTTTTCGATCAGCGTGGTGCATTCGGTCGGAGTACCTTCGTCGTCGACGCTCAGGGAACCGCGACGCCCGGCCAACGTACCGTCATCGACAATGGTGCACAGCTTGGACGCAACCATCTCGCCCATGCGTCCGCTGTAAGCGGAGCTGCCCTTGCGGTTGAAGTCACCTTCCAGACCATGGCCGACCGCTTCGTGCAACAGCACGCCGGACCAGCCCGAACCCAACACCACCGGCAACGTACCGGCCGGCGCGGGAATAGCTTCCAGGTTCACCAACGCCTGACGCAGTGCTTCACGTGCGTAGCTCATGGCGCGGTCTTCGGCGAGGAAGTAACGGTAATCGGTACGACCGCCACCGCCATGACCACCGCGCTCGCGGCGACCGTTTTGCTCGACGATCACGCTGACGTTGAAGCGCACCAATGGCCGCACATCAGCGGCCAGGCTGCCATCGGTCGAAGCGACAAGAATCCGTTCCCAGACACCGGCCATGCTCACGGTGACTTGCTGGATACGCGGGTCAAGGGCGCGAGTCGCGACGTCGATGCGCTTGAGCAGTTCGACTTTTTCCGCACGGGTCATCACTTCCAGCGGGTTATCCGGCCCGTATAACTGGGCGACGTCCGCGGTAGTGAAGGCCTGCACCGAGCCGTTCTGCCCGGCGCGGGAGATCGACCGCGCCGCACGGGCCGCTGCGCCGAGGGCTTCAAGGGTGATGGCATTGCTGTAGGCGAAACCGGTTTTTTCACCCGATTGCGCCCGCACGCCCACACCTTGGTCGAGGTTGAAGCTGCCTTCCTTGACGATCCCGTCTTCCAGCGCCCAGGACTCGGAAATCTGCCCCTGGAAATACAGGTCCGCGGCATCGATGCCCGGGCCGGCCAGATCGCCGAGCACACCTTGCAGGCTCTCGATCGTTACGCCACCGGGCGCCAGGAGGTGTTCACTGACGGAGGACAACAACTCGCTCATATGTTTACGCCTTAAATTCGTCGTTCCGGGCAGGTCGCTGCGCGCCCTGCGAGAAAAAGCGCCGGTGACTGGACACCGGCATCCGCGCCCTGATGGACGCCTGTTCGCTGCTATCGCGTTCGGCCAGCAGCACGGCCTCGCCTTGATCCTGCTGGGCCAGCACGCGTCCCCAAGGGTCGACGATCGCCGCATGCCCCCAGGTTTCCCGCGGCCCCGGGTGCATTCCGCCTTGGGCGGCCGCGAGCACATAACACTGCGTCTCGATGGCCCGCGCACGAATCAGCACATCCCAATGCGCCGCGCCGGTCACCGCGGTAAATGCCGACGGCGCGGTAATCAATTGCGCGCCCGCAGCGCGCAGTTCGCTATACAACTCCGGGAAGCGCAGGTCGTAACACACCGTCAGGCCGACCCGGCCGACGGGCGTGTCCGCCACCACAACCCCACTGCCATAAGCATAGTCATCGGATTCGCGATAACGTCCGCGATTGTCCGCCACGTCCACGTCGAACAGGTGCAGCTTGTCGTAGCGCGCCACCGTCTCGCCCTGATCATTGACCAGCAACGAGCAGGCATGGGCTTTGGACGTCGGATAGTCCACTGGTGGCAACGGCAACGTGCCGGCCACTATCCATAACTTGAGGTCGCGGGCGGTCTGTTTCAACCATGGCAGGATCGGACCTTCACCCAACGCCTCGGCGCGGCCGATGTCGGCAATGTCGCGACGGCCCATGGCGGCGAAGTTTTCCGGGAGCACTGCCAGCTTCGCGCCACCGGCCGCCGCCTGCTCGAGCAGACGCCGGGCCTGGGCCAGGTTGGCCAGCACATCGCTCTGGCTGACCATTTGAATCACCGCAAAAGTCATGGCGCGCTCCTGGGTCGCTTTTTATAAGGACAGGCCGCCATGCTACTCCATAGGCTGGGGGAGTGCCTTTTCAAAAAAGAACTCAAAAAGGCTTGTCGAAGGTGATTTTCGGCTCTTTCCAAGGGCCTTTGACCGTGTATTTGACGCTGGCGAAACGTGCCACGCGGTCACCGATCAGCTTGTCGATCAGGAACAGCGCACCGCCGATGGCCGGGGCGCCGACGATCAATGCGGCAATTGGCAGGTTGTTGGTCACCGGCAAGGTCACCAGCAGCTTGGCGTCAATCTGGTCACCTACCAGGTTCAGGGTCCCGTTCAGTTCAATGTTGCTCGACGGGCCGGTCAGCAGGATCGGCTCCTTCGTCACATAAACCCCGTTGGTCGCAACCAGCAGACCTTTGACCCGGTCATAACTCAAGCCTTTGCCAAACAGGTCGGAGAAGTCCAGGCGCAGACGGCGACCAATGGAGTTGAAGTTGAGCAGGCCGAAGACTCGCAGGGCCTGGGCGCTGCCCTCGACCTCAACGAACTGGCCTTTATTCAAAGAAGCATCGAGGGTGCCGGAGAAACGTTTGGTGGCCAGCCACGCCGGTGAACCCGGCCAGCGACCGTCGACATCCATGTGAAACTCTTCGCTGGTGACGCTCGGCGCAAAGCCCCAGCCTTTGAGCACGTCAGCGAGATTCTTACCGCTGATCCGCCCTTTGTACCAACTGCTGGAGCTGCCGGGGATGCCCTCCCAGCCGCCAGTGCCCTGCAACAAAATGCCCTTGAGGCCCAGATCCAGCGTATTGAGCGCAATGCCCCTGGCGGTCGGACGGACTTTCAGGTACCAGGCGCCAACGAGGTCCTGGCCCTGGAACAGCTGATTGATGGTGATATCCAGCGCCGGAATCTTGGTCGGGTCCACCGAGGCCAGTGGATCCGGCGAGTTTTCGTCGGCCAGCACTGTCGGGTCTGGTGCCGGCAATCGCACGGTTTGCAGATTGATCGCAATCGGCGCGCCTTTCGCATCAGGGATGCTCGCGCTGCCCTTGACCTGCTGACTGTCGAGTTGCAAGGCCCACGCCGCGGCCTTGCGGTTCAACTGCACCGACGCCTGATCGAGCGTCGTGCCGATACCGCTGAGCTTGCCAACCTTGAACTCCGCACTGCTGAGCAACTGCTTGGCATTGCCGCCCGGATCCTGGCCGGCGTACTTGTCCAACAGATCCTTCCACGGGCCGACATCCAGCTCCGACAGCACGCCGCGCACTCGCAGCCCTTTGGCGCCGGGCAGCACGGCACTGCCACCGCCCAGGAACAATTCGCCACGACCGTCGGCAAAATTGCCGCTCGGCGCCGCAAACGTGAAGTCTGCCAGCTCCCCATAGTTGACCCAGTAGCGCCGTTCCTGCCCTTGCAGGGTCATGCGGAACGTGGTGTCGCGGCCGGCATCGGCGGTCATGCCAAACGGTGCCGGCAAATCGATCGCCACACCTTTGAGGCTGGAATTGACCATTAACTGGCTGTCGGCGCCATCCAGGCTCAGTTGCAGCTGATACGGGATCAAACCGGACACCGGCAATGGCTGGGTGACGCTCAGCCAGTCAGTGAGCTTCTTGACCTCGACCTGACCGGAAGCGGTGACACGGGTCTTGAGATTACCCGCGCTGCCATCGGCAAAAATCTGCGCAGTGACCGGTTTGTCGAAGGCCCGCGCGGTGATGTTCTGTCCGCTCAAGCCCTTGGTGCTGTCGAAGCGGAAATCACCCTTGAGCTGCGTCAGTTCCAGGGAAGGCTCGGCCAGCTTCAAACGCGCCTTGGCGGTCTTGAAGTCGACGAGAATCTTCGGCTGCTCGCCTTTGACCAGCGGAATGTCCAGCTTCAGCTTGCCTTGCAGATCACCCTCGCCTTCCCATCCGGCAAAGGTTTCAGCGGTGCCGATCGGCGCTTCCTGAAGTATCTTCAGGCCATCGCCCAACCCGCCGGAGAACCCACCGTCGAGGAACAGGTGAACACTTTGGCCCTCCGGCGCATGGGGAATATTCACGTAAATGTCGCGAACCTGCGTGTCGAGCAACTGACCCTTGCTGGCCAGGATCCGCACGCCGCTGTCTTCAACGAACACATCACCGCTGACCTTGCTGACATGCGGCCAACCCGGCTGGAAGGCCAGTTCGGCATCGTGCACCTTGAAGAACAGGCTGATGCTGCGTGCCGTCTCGGCGGCGCCATGGTTCAGCGAACCTTGATACTGGAAGAAACCCTGGTCTACCGCGCCTTTGAGAATCGCCGTGCGCAGCCATTCGTCCAGCGCAGGGCTGAGCATGGTCGGCAGGTACTTGGCGGTGTAGCGACCGTCGCCATCGACCAGGCCAACCCGCAGGTCCATGTAGTCTTCCTGGGTGTGGTCGAAATGCAGGCGGATCAGGAAGTCACCGGCAATCTTGCCCTCTTCGCCCAGCACCTTCAGGTACGGCGCGATCAGGGTGAAACTTTCTTTGTCGAGCTTCCAGGTCAGCCGGGCGTTGGCCTGAATGTATTGCCATGGCTTGGCGAAAATCGGGTCCAGGTGCAGGACAAAATCCTTGCTGTCCATCCGCAGTTCCCCCTGGCCGAGGTCACCGCTGATGCTGCCGCTGACATTTCGTGCTGCTGGCGCGCCGTGATAGGCGTCGAAGCCAACCTGATCGAGGTTGGCGGCAAAGCTGAACTTGCTGTCATCGGTGGCATTGGGGCGCAGATCGATCAGCACGTTGCGCAGCCCACCGGTCACCTTGAGTCGCTCGACCGCCGTGGCAACGCCTTCGGGCAGCGGCCCCAGGGCGTTTATCAATGGGGTCAGCGGGGTGAGGTCGAGGCGGTCGGCTTGCAGGTGCCAGAGTTCTTCCGACTTGTCGGTGGCGGCGGTCTGTCGAAGTTGCAGGTGCGATTCCCAACGGGTCTCGCCAAAGTTCATCGCCAGGGAATCCAGGGTCACCAGCATGCCTTCGCTGCTGCGCTGGAAATAACCGTTGAGCGCCAGATTGTTGATCTGGATCGGCTTGCGCTCAGCGTAGGCGCCCTTGAGTTGCGGCGCGTTCAGGCGAATGGCGCCGCTTTGCAGCGCACCCTTGCCCCAGTTCACCCAGAGCTCGCCACCGGCCTTGAGCTCGGAGAAATTCCACTGCCGGGTCACGCGCTCGGGCAGCCATTTCGACCAGTCGCTCTGCGGCAGGCTCAGGTAGGCCTCGGCCTCGCCGTCCTTCCACTGGCTGGCGCGCAGACGGGTGCGCACACTCATGGCCACCGGCTGACCGTCGGGCAGGGTCAGACGGGCATCGAGGCGCTGGCGGGAGACGCCGGTTTTCAGATTCAGGCCGACGTAGGTCAGGGTCAGCGGCGGGTGGTCCAGAGGCTGCAAGGTCACCTGGCTGTCGATCACCGACAGTTGCTGGACCATTTGCATACGATTGAGCAGTTGCTCCGGATCCAGCGGCTGGTCCTGTTGTACCGGCAACCCTTCCAGTGCCCAGTGACCGTCCGCGCCTTCCTTGAGGCTGATCTTCAGGCCATTGAGTTCCAGATGGGCGATGCGAACGTCGCGAGCCAGCAGGCTTTCCCAAAGGTCCGGTACGGCTCGCACCTGATCCAGGTGCAGGGCGTTGGCGCCCTCGCCCACCGTCACGTCATGCGCCAGCAAAATCGGCGCGAAACCGCTCCAGTTACCTTCCAGCTTGCCGATTTGCAACGGCATGCCCAAGGCGGCGCTGGCTTTGGTTTCGACGTCGGCACGGTATTCGGCCACCAGGGGCGTCAGCTCCCGGCCGAGGCTGACGTACAACGCCATCAACACCAGAACCAACGCGCACAGGCCAAGACCCCAGCGGGTCAGTGCGGCCAAAATGCGTGTCAGACGTTCCATGTCAGTTGGCTCCCATAGCGAAAATACTGCAAAAAGCTGAGGCCAGCCGTTCTAGTAAGGGTGAAACACAGCGATTCAGAGCAGCACCACGTCGTATTGTTCCTGGGAATACATGGTTTCCACCTGGAACCGAATGGTGCGTCCGATAAATCCTTCCAGTTCGGCGACATTACCCGACTCCTCATCGAGCAAACGGTCGACGACTTTCTGATTCGCCAATACACGATAGCCTTCCGCTTGATAGGCTCGCGCCTCGCGGAGGATTTCGCGGAAAATTTCGTAGCAGACCGTTTCCGGGGTCTTCAGCTTGCCGCGACCCTGACAGCTGCTGCACGGTTCGCACAGCACCTGTTCGAGACTTTCGCGGGTGCGCTTGCGGGTCATCTGCACCAGGCCCAACTCGGTGATGCCGATGATGTTGGTCTTGGCGTGATCGCGTTCCAGCTGTTTCTCGAGGGTACGCAGCACCTGGCGCTGGTGCTCTTCGTCTTCCATGTCGATGAAGTCGATGATGATGATCCCGCCGAGGTTGCGCAGGCGCAGTTGGCGGGCGATGGCGGTCGCGGCTTCGAGGTTGGTCTTGAAGATGGTTTCTTCGAGGTTGCGATGGCCGACGAATGCACCAGTATTGACGTCGATGGTGCTCATGGCTTCCGCCGGATCGACCACCAGATAACCGCCGGACTTGAGCGGCACTTTGCGCTCGAGGGCTTTCTGGATCTCGTCTTCGACGCCGTACAAGTCAAAAATCGGCCGCTCGCCCGGGTAATGCTCAAGACGATCGGCAATTTCCGGCATCAGTTCGGCGACGAACTGCGTGGTTTTCTGGAAGGTTTCCCGGGAATCGATGCGGATCTTCTCGATCTTCGGGCTCACCAGGTCGCGCAAGGTGCGCAACGCCAGGCCGAGGTCTTCGTAGATGACGCTCGGTGCACCGATGGTTTTGATCTGTTCGTTGATCTGGTCCCAAAGACGGCGCAGGTAGCGGATATCCATGAGAATTTCATCGGCGCCGGCCCCTTCGGCGGCTGTACGCAGGATAAAACCGCCCGCCTCTTTTATGCCTTCTTTGGCCACGCAATCGGTGACGACCTGCTTGAGACGTTCGCGCTCGGCTTCGTCTTCGATTTTCAGCGAAATGCCGACGTGGGCTGTGCGCGGCATGTACACCAGATAGCGCGACGGGATCGACAGCTGGGTGGTCAGGCGTGCGCCTTTGGAGCCGATCGGGTCCTTGGTGACCTGGACGACCAGGCTCTGGCCTTCGTGAACCAGCGCGCTGATGCTCTCCACCGCAGGGCCTTCGCGCAGGGAAATCTCCGAGGCGTGAATGAACGCGGCTCGGTCCAGGCCGATATCGACGAAGGCCGCCTGCATGCCCGGCAATACCCGTACGACCTTGCCTTTATAGATGTTGCCGACGATCCCGCGCTTTTGCGTGCGCTCGACGTGGACCTCTTGCAGGACACCGTTTTCGACCACCGCCACGCGCGATTCCATCGGCGTGATGTTGATCAGGATCTCTTCACTCATGGCAGGGTCTCGTTCAGGCATGTTCACGATAATGGCCGCATCTTGTCAGTACGACGCTCAGCGCGCGTTAAGGGTTTGCCAACAGGGTATGCCGAAATGGCCGAGCAGCTCAGCGGTTTCGCACAGCGGCAGTCCGACCACCGCCGAGTAGCTTCCAATCAGCTGGGCGACAAACACCGCGCCCAGTCCTTGAATGCCATAGCCACCAGCCTTGTCCCGGGGTTCGCCACTGGCCCAGTAGGCCGCCGCTTCATCGCGATCGATGTTGCGAAAACGCACTAGACTGCGCACCACCCGCGACTCACAACACTCACCGTCAAGCACCGCGATGGCGGTCAATACTTCGTGTTCCTGACCGGCCAACATCATAAGCATGGCGCACGCGTCAGCTTCGTCCACCGGTTTGCCGAGAATTTTCCCGTTGAGCACGACAGCGGTGTCAGCGCCCAGCACGCAAAAACCCTGGTCGGACACGACCGCGCCGCGCCCGGCCTCGGCTTTGCCGCGCGCCAGGCGCTCGACATAGGCCGACGGGGATTCATCTTTTAAAGGGGTTTCATCGATGTCCGCGCTGATGGCGGAGAACGGCACGCCGATCTGCGTGAGCAGTTCACGCCGACGCGGCGAGCCTGAGGCGAGGTAAAGCACTTTCATCTAGACATCTCCCTGTCGAGGTACTGGCAGATGCCTGACCGAATTAATTGATCTTGTAGCGTCGACGCAAACCGCGCAAACCGTAGCTGATCCACGGCCAGAGCAATGCACTGACCAAGGCCGGCAGCACCAGTGCCAGGGTTGGCTGACGGTTGCCGGTCAGGGCACTCAGCCATAGTTGAACAAGCTGCGCGAGGCCGAAGATCACCAGGATCACCAGGCTCTGTTGCCACATCGGGAACATGCGCAGGCGCTGTTGCAACGACAGCACCAGAAAGGTGATCAGGCACAGGATCAACGCGTTCTGACCCAGCAACGTGCCGTACAGTACGTCTTCGGCCAGACCCAGGCACCAGGCCGTGACCATGCCGACTTTCTGCGGCAAATACAGCGCCCAGAACGCCAGCAGCAAGGCCAGCCAGAGCGGGCGGAGGATTTCCATGAATTGCGGCAGCGGCGAAACGCTGAGCAGCAGGCCAATGGCAAACGTCAGCCAGATCATCCAGCCATTTCGGGATGCGGTAGCACCGACCATTATTCTCGTCCCCCAGTGGAAGCCGGCGCAGAGACAGGCGGTTTGGCGGCAGGCTTCACCGCAGCCGGTTGAGTGGCTGGCGGTTTGGTTGCGGCAGGTTGCGATGCGGGCGGCTTGGCAGCTGCGGGATGCGCAGGTTTGACCGGGGTTGCCGCCGGTGCCGGTGCCGGTGTCGCCGGAGCGGCAACAGGCGCAGCGGCTGCGGCGGGTACCACCACGTTAGCAGGCACTGGTTTTGGTACGGTCGCCGGAATGATCGGCCCACCACCGTGCTGGTCCAGCGCTTCCTGCGCCTGGGCAGCATCGTTGGCGCGCTCTTCGGCGGTACGACCGTCGGTGAACACCAGCAGCAAGTAACGGCTGCGGTTCAACGCGGCGGTCGGCACGGCACGAACGATGGCAAACGGCTGGCCGGAATCGTGGATCACTTCCTTGACTGTCGCCACCGGGTAACCGGCCGGGAAGCGCTGACCGAGGCCGGAACTGACCAGCAGATCACCTTCTTTAATGTCAGCTGTGTCGGCGACATGACGCAGTTCCAGGCGTTCCGGGTTGCCGGTGCCGCTGGCAATCGCGCGCAACCCGTTACGGTTCACCTGCACCGGAATGCTGTGGGTGGTGTCGGTCAGCAACAGCACGCGGGAGGTGTACGGCATCAATTCGACCACCTGGCCCATCAGGCCGCGGGCATCGAGCACCGGCTGACCGAGGACCACACCGTCGCGCTCACCTTTATTGATGATGATGCGATGGGTGAAGGGGTTGGGGTCCATGCCGATCAACTCGGCCACTTCGACCTTTTCGTTGACCAGCGCAGAGGAATTGAGCAGCTCGCGCAGCCGAACGTTCTGCTCGGTGAGGGCGGCAAGCTTTTGCATGCGGCCCTGCAACAGCAGGTTTTCGGTCTTGAGTTTTTCGTTTTCGGCGACAAGCTCGGTACGACTGCCGAATTGACTGGCCACACCCTGCCATAACCGCTGCGGCAGGTCGGTGATCCAGTAAGACTGCATCAGCACCAGCGACATCTGGCTACGCACTGGCTTGAGCAGTGTGAAGCGGGCATCGACCACCATCAGTGCGACCGATAGCACGACCAGCACCAACAAGCGCACGCCCAGTGAAGGCCCTTTGGTGAAAAGCGGTTTAATAAGCCGCTCCTCCCAGGCAAATGTTTTGTTTATTCATACGGCAGACCGGCCTGGATGCAGACTGACAGAAGATAAACGCCAACAGGCGGCACTGCAAAGGGCCGCCTGCGCGCTCAACAGCATAGATGCATCGGGCGAGATCACTCGCTCGACAGCAGGTCCATGGTGTGTTTATCCATCATTTCCAGTGCACGGCCACCGCCGCGAGCAACGCAGGTCAGCGGGTCTTCGGCAACGATCACCGGCAGACCTGTTTCCTGGGCCAGCAACTTGTCGAGGTCACGCAACAGCGCGCCACCACCGGTCAGCACCAGGCCACGCTCGGCGATATCGGAAGCCAGTTCCGGAGGCGATTGCTCCAGCGCACTTTTCACAGCCTGAACGATGGTGGCCAGGGACTCTTGCAGAGCTTCCAGCACTTCATTGGAATTCAGGGTGAAGGCACGTGGAACGCCTTCGGCCAGGTTACGGCCACGAACGTCGACTTCACGCACTTCGCCGCCCGGGTAGGCCGTACCGATTTCCTGCTTGATGCGCTCGGCGGTGGATTCGCCAATCAGGCTGCCGTAGTTGCGACGCACGTAGGTGATGATCGCTTCGTCGAAGCGGTCGCCGCCAACCCGTACGGATTCGGCGTAAACCACACCATTGAGGGAGATCAGGGCGATTTCAGTGGTACCGCCACCGATATCGACGACCATCGAACCGCGTGCTTCTTCAACCGGCAGGCCGGCACCGATCGCAGCAGCCATTGGCTCTTCGATCAGGAACACTTCGCGAGCACCGGCACCCAGGGCCGACTCACGGATGGCGCGACGCTCAACCTGGGTGGATTTGCACGGAACGCAGATCAGCACACGAGGGCTTGGCTGCAGGAAGCTGTTTTCGTGAACCTTGTTGATAAAGTATTGCAGCATCTTTTCGCAGACGCTGAAGTCGGCGATTACGCCATCCTTCATCGGACGAATGGCAGCAATGTTGCCCGGCG
Organism: Pseudomonas sp. 31-12; assembly: GCF_003151075.1. NCBI lineage: Bacteria > Pseudomonadati > Pseudomonadota > Gammaproteobacteria > Pseudomonadales > Pseudomonadaceae > Pseudomonas > Pseudomonas sp. 31-12. The sequence goes on along the minus strand of NZ_CP029482.1, from coordinate 1,190,743 downwards.
TACGGCCGAGCATGCGCTTCGCCTCGGTGCCGACAGCAACGACACTTTTCTGGTTACCGTGTGTCCGAATAGCCACAACCGATGGCTCATTCAGGACGATACCGCGCTCGCGCACGTAAATAAGGGTGTTGGCAGTGCCCAGGTCAATGGAAAGATCGCTGGAAAACATGCCACGCAGTTTCTTGAACATGGGAAAGGGACCCTAGGCAACGCGTGGGTAAAAAAGTGCGGCAAACTCTAACAACGACAGGGATTTTGGGCAAGGCGCCAATATGTTAAATTGGCCGCTTTTCTGTGCACCAACCCCCACAATCGCGGCCTTATGACCGTAGAAATGCGGTAGTGTTCCGACAATCTAACACACGGACGCCGTCCGTTCTGTTTTCCACTGGAGATTCCCATGGCGCTTGAACGCTCCGACGTGGAAAAAATCGCTCATCTGGCCTGCCTTGGCCTCAATGATGCCGATCTTCCACACATTACTTCAGCCCTGAACAGCATTCTCGGGCTGGTCGACGAAATGCAGGCGGTCAATACCGACGGTATCGAGCCGCTCGCCCACCCACTGGAAGCCAGCCAGCGCCTGCGTGCAGACGTCGTGACCGAGACCAATCATCGCGAGGCCTACCAGTCCATCGCACCAGCGGTCGAAAACGGCCTGTACCTGGTTCCGAAAGTCATCGACTAAAGGGAAAGAGCCTGCAATGCATCAATTGACTCTGGCCGAGATCGCCCGCGGACTCGCCGATAAAAAGTTTTCTTCCGAAGAGCTGACCAAAACCCTGCTGGCGCGTATCGCCCAGCTCGATCCTCAGCTCAACAGCTTCATCAGCCTCACCGAAGACCTGGCGCTCCAGCAGGCGAAAGCCGCCGACGCACGCCGGGCCAATGGTGAGAGCGGCGCCCTGCTCGGCGCGCCGATCGCCCACAAAGACCTGTTCTGCACCCAAGGCATCCGCACCAGCTGCGGTTCGAAGATGCTCGACAACTTTAAAGCACCGTACGACGCCACCGTGGTCGCCAAGCTGGCCGCTGCCGGCGCCGTGACCCTGGGCAAAACCAACATGGACGAGTTCGCCATGGGTTCGGCCAACGAGTCGAGCTACTACGGCCCGGTGAAAAACCCGTGGAACCTGGAACACGTTCCGGGTGGTTCGTCCGGCGGTTCGGCCGCAGCCGTTGCCGCTCGTCTGTTGCCAGCGGCCACCGGCACCGACACCGGCGGCTCGATCCGTCAGCCCGCTGCACTGACCAACCTCACCGGCCTGAAACCGACGTACGGTCGTGTTTCGCGCTGGGGCATGATCGCCTACGCGTCCAGCCTCGATCAGGGCGGCCCTCTGGCCCGCACTGCCGAAGACTGCGCAATCCTGCTGCAAGGCATGGCCGGTTTCGACCCGCAAGACTCCACCAGCATCGACGAGCCAGTGCCTGATTACAGCGCCAGCCTCAACGGTTCGCTGCAAGGCCTGCGCATCGGCGTGCCAAAGGAATATTTCAGCGCCGGTCTCGACCCGCGCATCGCCGAGCTGATCCACGACAGCGTCAAGGAGCTGGAAAAACTCGGCGCCGTGATCAAGGAAATCAGCCTGCCAAACATGCAGCACGCGATCCCGGCGTACTACGTGATCGCCCCGGCAGAAGCCTCTTCCAACCTGTCGCGTTTCGACGGCGTGCGTTTCGGCCACCGCTGCGAAGACCCGAAAAACCTGGAAGACCTGTACAAGCGTTCCCGCGGCGAAGGTTTCGGCCCGGAAGTGCAACGCCGGATCATGGTCGGCGCCTATGCGCTGTCGGCCGGTTACTACGACGCCTATTACCTGAAGGCGCAGAAGATCCGTCGCTTGATCAAGAACGACTTCATGGCAGCTTTTAATGAAGTCGACATCATCCTCGGCCCAACCACGCCGAACCCGGCCTGGAAACTCGGCGCCAAGAACAGCGACCCGGTCGCTGCGTACCTGGAAGACGTCTACACCATCACCGCCAACCTCGCGGGCTTGCCGGGCTTGTCCATGCCCGCCGGTTTTGTCGATGGCCTGCCGGTCGGCGTGCAACTGCTCGCCCCGTATTTCCAGGAAGGTCGCCTGTTGAACGTTGCCCATCAGTATCAGCTGAACACTGACTGGCACACCCGCACCCCAACCGGCTTCTGAGGAGAAACACATGCAATGGGAAGTCGTGATCGGGCTGGAGATTCATACCCAGCTCACCACCCGGTCGAAAATCTTTTCCGGTAGTTCCACCACTTTCGGTTCCGAGCCGAACACCCAGGCCAGCCTGGTTGACCTCGGCATGCCCGGCGTACTGCCGGTGCTGAACCAGGAAGCGGTGCGCATGGCGGTGATGTTCGGCCTGGCCATCGATGCCGAAATCGGCCAGCACAACGTGTTCGCCCGTAAAAACTATTTCTACCCGGACCTGCCGAAGGGCTACCAGATCAGCCAGATGGAATTGCCGATCGTCGGCAAGGGCCACCTGGACATCGCCATGGAAGACGGCACGATCAAACGTGTCGGCGTCACCCGTGCGCACCTGGAAGAAGACGCCGGCAAAAGCCTGCACGAAGAGTTCAACGGTGCCACCGGCATCGACTTAAACCGTGCCGGCACGCCGCTGCTGGAAATCGTTTCCGAGCCGGACATGCGCAGCGCCAAGGAAGCCGTGGCCTACGTCAAGACCATCCACGCGCTGGTGCGTTACCTGGGCATCTGCGACGGCAACATGGCCGAAGGTTCGCTGCGTTGCGACTGCAACGTGTCGATCCGCCCGAAAGGCCAGGTTGAGTTCGGTACGCGCTGCGAGATCAAGAACGTCAACTCGTTCCGCTTCATCGAGAAGGCGATCAACAGCGAAGTGCGTCGTCAGATCGAGCTGATCGAAGACGGCGGCAAAGTGATCCAGCAGACTCGCCTGTACGATCCGAACAAGGACGAAACCCGTCCGATGCGCAGCAAAGAGGAAGCCAACGACTACCGTTACTTCCCTGATCCGGACCTGCTGCCGGTGGTCATCGAGAACTCGTTCCTGGACGAGGTGCGCGCCACGCTGCCGGAATTGCCACCGCAGAAACGCGAGCGTTTCCAGGAACAATTCGGCCTGTCGGTGTATGACGCCAGCGTCCTGGCCACCAGCCGCGAGCAAGCCGATTACTTCGAAAAAGTCGTAAGCATCAGCGGTGACGCGAAGCTGGCGGCCAACTGGGTGATGGTGGAACTGGGCAGCCTGCTGAACAAGCAAGGCGTGGAAATCGACCAGTCGCCGGTCTCGGCCGAGCAACTGGGCGGCATGCTGCTGCGCATCAAGGACAACACCATCTCCGGCAAAATTGCCAAGGTGGTGTTTGAAGCGATGGCCAACGGCGAAGGCAGCGCGGACGAGATCATCGACAAGCGCGGCCTCAAGCAAGTGACCGACAGCGGCGCGATCTCGGCGGTGCTGGACGAAATGCTCGCGGCCAATGCCGAGCAGGTCGAGCAATACCGCGCGGCAGACGAAGCCAAACGCGGCAAGATGTTCGGCTTCTTCGTCGGCCAGGCCATGAAAGCCTCCAAAGGCAAGGCCAACCCGCAACAGGTCAACGAACTGCTGAAAAGCAAGCTCGAAGGCTGACCGGAATGGAGCCAGCTCTGACTACTGGCTCAATTCCCTGTGGGAGCGAGCTTGCTCGCGATAGCGGTCCGGCACTCAATACAAAGTTGACTGTCAGAATGCATTCGCGAGCAAGCCCGCTCCCACTTTTGTTTTTGGAAGCTTTCAAATGAAGCGTCTACTTGGCGCCTGCGCCCTGCTCTCTCTGCTGGCCGGTTGCGCCAGCAACGACATCGTCGATCCACATGGCTACGACAAGACCGGCGTAGCTTCGTATTACGGCGCCAAACACCAAGGTAAACGCACCGCCAGTGGCGAACGTTTCAACAAGAACTCCCTGACCGCCGCCCATCGCCAGTTGCCGTTCGGCACGCGGGTGAAGGTCACCAATCTGAATAACGACAAGTCCTGCGTGGTGCGTATCAACGACCGCGGGCCGCATACCCGTGGGCGCCTGATTGATCTTTCCCACGAGGCCGCCGAACAACTGGGTATGCTCCGTAGCGGCACCGCACGTGTTCGCGTGCAAGCCCTCGACGATTAACAGACGGAGCCCCGACCATTTTCGGACTTGCCGATTTACCCCTGATCAGCGTGATTGAATTGCTCGGTGGCCTGCTGTTGCTGATCGCTGGCGCCGAGCTGATGGTGCGCGGCGCCGTCCGGCTTGCCGCGCGCTTGCAGGTGCGCCCGCTGATCATCGGCCTGACCATCGTCGCCCTGGGCAGCAGCGCGCCGCAAATGGCGGTGAGCCTGCAAGCCACCCTGGCGCAAAACGTCGACATCGCCGTCGGCAGCGTGATCGGCAGCAGCATCTTCAACATCCTCGTCACCCTCGGGCTGTCGGCGCTGATCATTCCGCTGCGGGTGTCGCGGCAACTGGTGCGCCTGGATATTCCGCTGATGATCGGCGCCAGCCTGCTGGTGTTTTTACTGGCGTGGAATGAAGAGCTGAACCGCGTGGACGGCATGATTCTGCTGGCCGCCCTGGCGCTGTATCTGGGCTTGCTGCTGCGTCAGTCGCGACACTCGGCCCGTCCGCACTCCCATGACGGAACACCTCGGGCATCGTGGTTCAGCAGCGTGCTGATGATCGTCGCCGGACTGGCGATGCTGGTCTACGCCGGCCACTTGTTGCTGGGCGCCGCCGTGGCAGTCGCGACCGATCTGGGGCTGTCGGAGCGGGTCATCGGCCTGACCATCGTCGCCATCAGCACGTCCCTGCCGGAACTGGCTACCTCATTGATCGCTGCGCTGCGCGGTCAACGGGACATTGCCGTGGGCAACGTGATTGGCAGCAACCTGTTCAACCTCCTGGGCGTGCTCGGCCTGACCGCGCTCGTCGCGCCCTCGCCGCTGTCGGTCTCGCCCAATGCCCTGGATTTCGACTTGCCGGTGATGCTCGGTGTTGCGGTGCTGTGTCTGCCGCTGTTCTACACCGGCTACCGGGTGACCCGCGCCGAAGGTCTGCTGTTTTTGGGTTTGTATCTGGCTTACGGTCTGCACGTGGTGTCGTTTACCACCGGCATGCCACTGGCTGGCAAGCTTGAACACCTGATGCTGTTTTACGTCCTGCCGGCGCTGGTGGCCTATCTGCTGTTCACGTCGCTGCGCGCCTGGCGTCGCCAACACCACAAGAGGGAAATGCCGTGACCGACAATAAGAAACCTGGCGTTGAAGTCCGCCGCCAAGTGATGGGCGATGCGTTCGTCGACCGCGCACTGGGCAATGCCACCGAGTTCACCCAGCCGCTGCAGGATTTCGTCAATGAACACGCGTGGGGCAGCGTGTGGAATCGCGAGGGTCTGCCGCTGAAGACCCGCAGCCTGATCACCCTCGCCGCGCTGACGGCGTTGAAGTGCCCGCAGGAATTGAAAGGTCACGTGCGCGGGGCGCTGAACAACGGCTGCACGGTGGAAGAGATTCGTGAGGCGCTGCTGCATTGCGCGGTGTATGCCGGTGTGCCGGCAGCGATCGATGCGTTTCGCGCGGCGCAGGAAGTGATCGATACCTATCAGAAGCCGGAGTAGGTCGCCGGTATTTGTGGTGATTGTTCTGCCGTCATCGCGGGCAAGCCCGCTCCCACAGTGATCTTCTGTGCGGCACAAATTGAGCTAACACCGAAGACCCTGTGGGAGCGGGCTTGCCCGCGATGAGGCCCTGAATAACACCACAAAGCCCGAAATCAGATCCACCCACCCCACTGCAACAAAAAGATCCCGATGTTGGTGGTCACCGCCGCCATCAACGTGGTGATGACGATGATCGCCGCCGCCAGTTCGTGATTGCCATCGGCCTGACGGGCCATGACAAAACTGGCCGCTGCGGTGGGGCTGCCGAAGTACAGAAACAGAATCCCCAACTCCGCGCCACGAAAACCCCAAAGCCACGCTCCCAGCGTCGCTAGCACCGGCAAGCCAATCATCTTCACCAGGCTTGAGCTGAGCGCCATGTTGCCGCTTTTGCGCAATGCCGCCAGCGACAGCGTGCCGCCGATGCAGATCAGTGCCAACGGCAGAGTGGTTTGCGCCAGGTATTGGCCGGAGGTTTCCAGCCAGCCCGGTAAGCCAATCTGGAAGTAAGCAAACGGTGCCGCAGCAAACACACTCATGATCAGCGGGTTGACCATCACGCTTTTGCAGATGCTCCACGGATCGGATTTGATCACCGGGCTGTATACCGCCAGCACGATGGTCGAGAGCGTGTTGTAAAACAGGATCACCAGCGCCGCGAGAATCGCCCCGAGGGAAATCCCGTAATCGCCGTACATGCTCGCCGCCAACGCAAGGCCGATGACACCGTTGTTGCCGCGAAACGCGCCCTGGGTATAAATCCCCCGGTCTTCCCGCGGGCACTTCAAGATCGCCCAGCCCCAGGCGATGGCGAAAGACGCCAGGGTGGCGAGCGAGAAGTAGATCAGCAGCGCCGGTTGCAGCGCGGCGTGCAAGTCGGCATGCAGGATGCCCAGGAACAGCAACGCCGGCATGGTGACGTTGAACACCAGGGCCGACGCGGTATGAATGAAGTTGTCGTTGATCCAGCCGATGCGCTTGAGCACCACCCCCAGAAACAGCATGGCAAACACCGGCGCGGTGATGTTCAGGGTTTCGAGGAAGATAGCCAGCATGCCGGGGGGAACCTTGGGTGAGCGTCGTTAGGGGGCTAATGATAAGCCACTTTCACCCGGATCGTTCCCACGCTCCGCGTGGGAATGCAGCCCGGGACGCTCCGCGTCCCAAAAGCGTGACGCGGAGCGTCACAAGAGGCATTCCCACGCGGAGCGTGGGAACGATCATTACGTGATCGGCGCCGGGTTGAACAGGGTGATGTCGTTATGCAGCTTGTGCTGCTCGGCCCACGTCTGCTTCTTGCCGCTCGCCACGTCCAGGTAGTAGTGGAACAACTCCCACCCAAGGTCTTCAATCGAAGCGCGCCCGGTGGCAATGCGCCCAGCATCGATGTCGATCAGGTCCGGCCAGCGCTGCGCCAGTTCGGTCCGGGTCGACACCTTCACCACGGGCGCCATCGCCAAACCATATGGCGTACCACGCCCGGTGGTGAACACGTGCAGGTTCATTCCCGCAGCCAGTTGCAACGTCCCGCAGACAAAATCACTGGCCGGGGTCGCGCAGAAAATCAGCCCTTTGCGCTTGAACCGCTCACCAGGGCCAAGCACCCCGTTGATCGCGCTGCTGCCGGATTTGACGATTGAGCCCAACGACTTCTCGACAATGTTCGACAACCCGCCCTTCTTGTTACCCGGCGTAGTGTTGGCGCTGCGATCCGCTTCACCCTTGGCCAGGTAGCGGTCGTACCAGTCCATTTCCCGCACCAGTTCCTGAGCAACTTCCTCAGTCTCCGCGCGGGAAGTCAGCAGATAAATCGCATCACGCACTTCGGTGACTTCGGAAAACATCACCGTCGCGCCAGCCCGCAGCAACAGATCCGAAGCGTAGCCCAGCGCCGGGTTGGCAGTGATGCCGGAAAACGCATCGCTGCCGCCGCACTGCATGCCCAGAATCAGCTCGGACGCCGGCACGGTTTCCCGGCGACGCTGGTCGAGCTTCTTCAAACGGGTCTCGGCCAGCGCCATGATCTGCTCGATCATCTCGGTGAAACCGTGACTGGAATCCTGCAAGCGGTACAGCCACGGATCGCTCAGATCCACCGAGCTGTCGTTCTCGTGCATCACCTGCCCGGCCTGCAATTTCTCGCAGCCCAGGCTGATGACCAAGGCTTCACCTCCCAAGTTCGGGTTGCGCGCCAGGTTGCGCACGGTGCGGATCGGGATGTACGCGTCGGTGGCGGTAATGGCCACGCCGCAGCCGTAGCTATGGGTCAGCGCCACCACGTCATCGACATTCGGATAAAGCGGCAACAACTCGTCCTTGATGCGCTTGACCGCATGGTCCAGCACGCCAGTGACACACTGAACGGTCGTGGTAATCCCCAGAATGTTGCGCGTGCCGACGGTGCCGTCGGCGTTGCGATAACCCTCGAACGTGAAGCCTTCCAGCGGTGCCTGCGCCGCCGGCACTTCGGTGGACAGCGGCAGGCTGTCCAGCGGTGGCGCGGTGGGCATGCGCAGTTGATCTTCCTTGACCCAGCTGCCGCGCGGAATCGGCTGCAACGCGTAGCCGATGGTCTGGCCGTAACGAATCAACTGGCCGCCCTCGGGAATGTCTTCCAGGGTGACTTTATGGCTCTGCGGCACGAAGTCCACCGTCACCAGGCCATCGGGAAACTCGGTGCCGGCCGGTACGCCTTGGTCATTGACCACGATCACCACGTTGTCCCGCTCGTGCAGGCGGATGTAGCGCGGCGAGTCGGAATGTTCAATCAACTGCATGACGCCGCTCCTCAGGAATGCGCTTGAGACAATTTGTTGTTGGTTTCAGGGCCGCTGACTGGCGGCTCTTTAAGTACCACACGCTTGATCGGGCCAACGATCACCAGATAGCTGAACACTGCGACCAGTGCGTTGCAACCGACAAACACCAGCGCCCATTTGAACGAGCCGGTGGAGCTGATGATGTAACCGATGACGATCGGGGTGGTGATCGAAGCGATGTTGCCGAAGGTGTTGAACAAGCCGCCGCTGAGACCGGCGATCTGTTTTGGCGAGGTGTCGGACACCACGGCCCAACCCAGCGCACCCACACCTTTGCCGAAGAATGCCAGGGCCATGAAGCCGACAACCATCCACTCAACATCGACATAGTTGCAGGCCACGATGCTGCTGGAGACCAGCAAGCCAGCAATGATCGGCGCCTTGCGGGCGAAGGTCAGGGAATGCCCTTTGCGCAGCAGGTAATCGGAAATCACCCCGCCGAGCACACCACCGATGAATCCGCAGATCGCCGGCAACGAGGCAATGAAGCCGGCCTTGAGAATGGTCATGCCGCGTTCTTGCACCAGGTACACCGGGAACCAGGTCAGGAAGAAGTAGGTGATGCCGTTGATGCAGTACTGGCCCAGATACACGCCGAGCATCATGCGGTTGGTCAGCAACTGGCGGATGTAGTCCCACTTCGGACCGTCAGCCTTTGTACCTTTGCCTTTGTCCTGGTCCATGTCGACCATGCCGCCGTTGTCGGCGATGTGCTTGAACTCGGCTTCGTTGATCATCGGGTGTTGGCGCGGGCTGTAGATCACCTTCAGCCAGATCCCCGAGAAGATGATGCCGATCACGCCCATGACGATGAACACGTGCTGCCAGCCGAAGCTGTAGACGATCCAGCCCATCAGCGGTGCGAACAACACGGTGGCAAAGTATTGCGCCGAGTTGAAAATTGCAGACGCCGTACCGCGTTCAGCGGTCGGGAACCAGGCCGCGACAATGCGCGCGTTACCGGGGAAGGATGGCGCTTCGGCCAGGCCCACCAGGAAGCGCAGCATGAACAGCGCAACCACCGCCGTGGACATGCCGAACTCGCCGACATAGCCCTGCAGCACGGTGAACAGCGACCAGGTGAAGATGCTCAATGCGTAGATTTTTTTCGAACCGAAACGGTCCAGCAGCCAGCCACCGGGAATTTGCCCGGCCACGTAGGCCCAACCGAATGCAGAGAAGATGTAGCCGAGGGTGACAGCGTCGATACCGAGGTCTTTTTGCAGGCTGGAGCCCGCGATGGCGATAGTGGCCCGGTCGGCGTAGTTGATCGTGGTCACCAGGAAAAGCATGAGCAGAATCAAATAGCGGACGTGAGTCGGCTTGGTCGCTTGCATGTAGATGTACTCCCACTGATTATTTTTATGCGGGTAATAACGGTGTAGTTTTTGTGGGAGCTGGCCTGCCAGCGATGCGGGCACCTCGGTATGTCAGTCACACCAAGGGGATGCCATCGCTGGCAGGCCAGCTCCCACAGGTATTGCGGTGTATCAGGAACCGATGTAGCTGGTCTTCACGACCGTGTAGAACTCTTGCGCGTAGCGACCTTGCTCGCGGGAACCATAGGATGAACCTTTACGCCCACCGAATGGAACGTGGTAATCCACGCCCGCCGTCGGCAGGTTGACCATCACCATCCCGGCCTGGGAGTGGCGCTTGAAGTGGTTGGCGTACTTCAGCGACGTGGTGGCGATGCCCGCCGACAGACCGAATTCGGTGTCGTTGGCCATGGCTAGCGCAGCGTCGTAATCGGCAACGCGAACGATGTTGGCCACCGGACCAAAGATCTCTTCACGGCTGATGCGCATCGCCGCTTCACTGTCGGCAAACAGCGTTGGCGCGAGGTAGTAGCCTTCGGTGTCGCACGTCACCAAACCACCGCCACTGACCAGACGTGCACCTTCGGACTGGCCGATGTCGATGTACTTCAAATCCTGTTCAAGCTGGGCTTGCGAGACGACCGGACCGATGTCGGTGCCGGTTTTCAGCGCGTGGCCGACCTTGATCGACTTCATGCGCTCGGCCATGGCTTCAACGAATTTGTCGTGAATCCCGGCGGTGACGATGAAGCGGCTCGACGCCGTGCAACGCTGGCCGGTGGAGTAGAACGCGCTCTGTACCGACAACTCGACCGCTTGTTTCAGGTCGGCGTCGTCAAGAATGATCTGCGGGTTCTTACCGCCCATTTCCAGCTGAACCTTGGCCTGGCGCGAGACGCAGTTGACCGCGATCTGACGACCGACACCGACCGAACCGGTGAAGCTGATGCCGTCGACTTTCGGACTCTGCACCAACGCATCGCCCACCAAACGACCGCTGCCCATCACCAGGTTGAACACGCCGGCCGGGAAGCCTGCGCGGGAGATGATTTCGGCCAGCGCCCAGGCGCAACCCGGCACCAGATCGGCCGGCTTCAGCACGACGCAGTTGCCATAGGCCAGGGCCGGGGCGATTTTCCACGAAGGGATCGCGATCGGGAAGTTCCACGGCGTGATCAGGCCAACGACGCCCAATGCTTCGCGGGTGACTTCGACGTTCACACCCGGGCGCACCGACGGCAAGTAGTCGCCGGAGAGGCGCAGGCATTCACCGGCGAAGAACTTGAAGATGTTGCCGGCGCGGGTCACTTCGCCGATGGCTTCGGGCAGGGTCTTGCCCTCTTCCCGGGCCAGCAAGTTGCCGAGTTCTTCGCGGCGGGCGAGGATTTCGCTGCCGACTTTATCCAGCGAATCGTGACGAGCCTGAATGCCCGAAGTGGACCAGGCCGGGAACGCGGCGCGCGCGGCGTCGATGGCGGCCTGGACTTGAGCGAGGTCAGCCTTGGCGTAGTCGCCGATGGTATCGGTCAGTTCTGACGGGTTGATGTTGGCGCAGTAATCACTGCCCGCGACCCATTCACCGTTGATGTAGTTATCGAAACGCTTTGTATCTGCCACTGGAAGATCTCCTCACGCAAAAAGCCGCTGATTGCTCAGCGGCCTTGGTTATGTCGGGTGTTACTGCGCACCTTGCTTGTCGATCAGCGCGGCGAGCATCTCGTACTCTTCGCCGGTCAGATCGGTCAGCGGTGCACGCACAGGACCTGCGTCATAGCCGGCAATTTTTGCCCCGGCCTTGACGATGCTTACCGCGTAACCGGCTTTGCGGTTACGGATGTCCAGGTACGGCAGGAAGAAGTCGTCGATGATCTTGCCGACGGTGGCGTGATCTTCGCGGGCAATGGCGTGGTAGAAATCCATCGCGGTTTTCGGGATGAAGTTGAACACCGCCGACGAGTAGACCGGCACGCCCAGCGCCTTATAAGCAGCGGCGTAAACTTCGGCGGTCGGCAAACCACCCAAGTAGCTGAAACGATCACCGAGGCGGCGACGGATCGACACCATCAACTCGATATCGCCCAGGCCATCCTTGTAGCCAATCAGGTTCGGGCAGCGCTCAGCCAGACGTTCCAGCAACGGAGCGGTCAGGCGGCAGACGTTGCGGTTGTAAACCACCACGCCAATTTTCACCGATTTGCACACGGCTTCAACGTGGGCGGCAACGCCGTCCTGGCTGGCTTCGGTCAGGTAGTGCGGCAGCAACAGCAAACCTTTGGCGCCCAGACGCTCGGCTTCCTGTGCGTATTCGATGGCTTGACGGGTCGAACCGCCCACGCCGGCCAGAATCGGCACGCTGGTTTCGCAGGTGTCGACGGCGGTCTTGATGATTTCCGAATATTCGCTGGCCGCCAGAGAGAAGAACTCACCGGTGCCGCCCGCGGCGAACAACGCCGTGGCGCCGTATGGGGCCAACCATTCGAGACGCTTGATGTAACCAGCGCGATGGAAATCGCCCTGGGCATTGAAATCGGTGACCGGGAAAGACAGCAGGCCGGAAGAGAGGATGGACTTCAGTTCTTGTGGATTCATTATTCGAACACCCTGGGTAGCGACGTTTGTGTGAGAAAAGCATTCAGCCTGTGGCCGAGTTGTAGGTCATCGTACAACTTAAATAATAACCGTCAACTGCATTTCATCGCTAGGCCTGGAATTTGTGTCGGAAAGGGATTTTCTTGACGTGGGAAATTTCTCTTCTATGCTCTGAACAACTGTATATACATACAGTTAATTCGGATTCATACCGACGACATATCAAGGAGCCAGAAATGTCAGGTCTACACACTCAACCGCAGGAAAAACCCGAACAGATCATCGCGAATCTGGATGATCTTTTTACCGAAGACGGCATCGCCGTCACCGCCAACAGTTCGCTGATTCTGCAGCTAGGCGAACATAACGACGCACCTAAAACACCTAACACCCCGACCGGCAAAGCCTTGAAAGGCAAGCCTCAGCTGAAGTTCGAGGGCGGCGAACACACTGCCATTGGCGACAGCACCCTGCTGCGTTTCATCAAGGACGCGCCCGCTGTTCCGGCCTCGCAGGTAGAACTGCATTTACCGAATGGATTGGCGCTGACTTACGGTCAGATCGTTGCCCTGGGCGGCGATTTCTATGGCATCCCCGATCAACCGGTCAGCGAAGGCGCCACGCCTGCCGACCGCGTCCAGCGCTTTACCAACGCGTTCAATTCGCTGGCGGTGCTGCCGGCATCCAATGCCGAAGCCAAGCTGATCCTCGGCGTCATGCAGAAGGAAATTGCCGCGGTTAAACAGGCGATCAAGGACGGAAAACAGCCTCATGAGGCGTATGACGCCCTCGGAGATACGTTGTCCGAAGAGTGGAACAGAATCACCGGCGGCGGCAGTTTCGTCTCGGCGCTGTTTCCATTGGGGCGCTATCTGAAACTGGCCGCCAACAATGCCGATCACTTTGCCGAGTGGGCGCTGCTGGCGTACATCGCCGGGCATGCCGCAGCGCTGCAACAAGCAGTGAAGGCTCATGCCAGCGGTGATGAAAAGCAGCTCGAACTGGCCTACGCGATGAATGCGTTTGCCGATCACTACCTGACCGACCTGTTTTCCGCCGGCCATTTGCGCGTGCCACGAAAACAACTCGCGTCTGTGGTGACACCAAGTGATCTGGGCTCGCTGATTACCCGCTTCATGCACGACGAAGACAGCAAGTTCGGCCTCAATGTGCGCAATGGCAATGGCGATCAATGGCGCGCGTATGGCGACAAACGTTACTTCGACGCCATCGACAGCGCCAATCGCGTCCAGGTGAATCAGGCGGTACAAGTGTCGGCGGACGAAGTGTTTGCGGCGTATCTCAGCGGCACCGCCTCGGCGCCCGGCAACTTCGGCGCCTTGCAAAAGACGCCGGATCTGCAAGCCGTGTTGAACCTGGCCAACAGCTTTTCACCGCTGTTCCGGGTTGAAGGCAACAAAGTGCTGCGGCGCAAGGACGTCAACAACCTGAACGACACCGCCACCGTCGATGACTGGTGGGGATGGAGCACTTACCTGCTGCTCAAGGACTACAAACCCACTGGCAACGTAGCCTGATAAGGAGATCAATGATGACGATTAAATTGAAACTGGAATTGGCTTCGGGACAATCGCTGGAGGGGGCGCCGTTGGAGTTGTTGTCTAAAGGTGTGCCGATTGCTCGGGCGATGGTAGATGAGCGTGGGGATGTGACGTTTGATGCCAAGCCCGGGGTGGCTGAATTGGCCGTGCGGGTGGATCGTTCGATTCTGCGCTCTGGCTGATAATTTAGTATTAAAGCTGCCGGCCCAATCGCTAGCAGGCTAGCTCCCACATTTAATCAAGGGTGAACACCCATAGTGGGTTCACTGGAGATCCCCTGTGGGAGCTAGCCTGCTAGCGATGGCTATCTGTCAGTCAACCAATCCCCCAGCCTGGAAACCTACCCCCGCTGCGCCTCAGCCTCTTCATGCGCATGGCGCAGCCGCTCGCGGCTATTGGTCAGATGCAAACGCATCGCCGCCCGCGCGGCATCCGAATCCTGGCGCGCGATCGCGTCGTAAATCTCTTCGTGCTCACGGCTCAGACGACTCATGTAGTGCTGCTGGTCGTCATGGGCCAGGCGTGCGGAGTTCAGCCGTGTGCGCGGAATGATGCTGGTGCCCAGGTGGGTCATGATGTCGGTGAAGTAGCGGTTGCCTGTCGACAGGGCGATTTGCAGGTGAAACTGGAAATCCGACGCTACGGCATCGCTGGCGTGGGCGGCACTTTCATTCAAGGCGTCCAGTGCTGCGCGCATCAAGGCCAGCTGTTCCGGGCTGCGGCGTTGGGCGGCGAGGCCGGCGGATTCCACTTCGAGGCTGATGCGCAATTCCAGAATTGCCAATACATCCCGCAGAGTGACCACGGTCGCCGGGTCGATGCGAAAGCCGCTTGGACTTGGAGTGTCGAGCACGAAGGTGCCGATGCCGTGGCGGGTTTCCACTTGGCCAGCCGCCTGCAAACGGGAAATCGCCTCGCGCACCACGGTGCGGCTGACGCCATGGGCATCCATGATCGCCGACTCGGTGGGCAATTTGTCGCCGCGCTTGAGGTGACCGTCGCGGATCTGCTCGGACAGCACCGTCACCAATTCCTGTGCGAGGCTGCGGCGCTTGCGAGGGAGGCGTGGTGCGTCGATCGGGTTTTCCATGGTGAACGTCTGTCTCGAAAATTGCGGCTGAAACCGCATCATAGCTCAACGCGGTTGTACGATCACCCCGCCCCGGCAGGCGCGACCTGTGGCGAGGGGATTTATCCCCGTTCGGCGGCGCAGCCGTCGCAAAACCTCTGCACTCGATGTACCTGATGTACCGGATGTACCAAGGCTGCTGGCTTGGGATGGCTGCGCCATCCAACGGGGATAAATCCCCTCACCACAGAATCCGCCCCACAGATGGGGCGGAGGTGTTTATGCGATCACGGTCTGGTCCACCAGATGGCCATTTTCAATGCGCACATGCCGTGGGTGGAAACGCTTCAAGCTGCTGCGATGCCCGACGCTGACAATGCTCAGCCCCGGAATCTCATCGATCAACGCCTGATACAGCGACGCTTCATCCTCTTCATCCATCGCCGACGTCGCTTCATCCATGTACAGCCACTGCGGTGCATAAAGCAGCGCGCGGGCGAAAGCCAGCCGTTGCTGTTCACCCGGCGACAGCATGCGCTGCCAGTGATTGGCTTCGTCCAGACGCGCAACAAGGTGCGGCAAGCGGCAGGTCTCCAGCACGTGAACATAACGCTCGTGCGGATAGGTCTCACCGGCCTGTGGATAACTCAAGGCCTCGCGCAACGTGCCAATCGGCAGATACGGTTTCTGCGGCAGGAACAGATAGCGCGCCGTCGGCAGACGAATGCTGCCGTGGCCCGTCGGCCACAGATGCCCCATCGCCCGAAACAACGTGGACTTGCCACTGCCGGAACGGCCGCTGATCATTACGCGCTCGCCCTCCTCCAAGGTCATGTCGGCGTTGGTCAGCAAATGACGACCGTCAGCCAGATCGAGGCCCAGGTTGTGCACCTTCAGTGCCGAGCCCGAATTCTGCACATCGATCGCCGGCGCACGCTCTTCGTTGTCGGTCATGGCTTGGCGGAAACTCAGCAGACGATCACAAGTGGCGCGCCACGACGCGAGGTTCTGGTACGCACTGATAAACCAGCTGAAACTCTCCTGCACATTGCCGAACGCCGAACTGATTTGCATCAGCTCGCCGAGTTCGATCTTGCCGGACAAGTAACGCGGCGAAGCGACGATGAACGGAAAGATAATAGCTGCCTGTTGGTAACCTGCGGTAAAGAACGTCAGACGCTTGGACACCTTCATGATGTCCCAGAAATTGTGCCAGACCATCCCGAAGCGGTTGCTCAAGCGACGGTTTTCATTGGGCTCGCCGTTGTACAGCGCAATGCTCTCGGCATTTTCGCGAATCCGCACCATGGAGAAACGCAGGTCGGCTTCGAAGCGTTGTTGTTTGTTGTTGAGGCCGATCAAGCGGCGACCGATCAAATGCGTCAGCCAGCTGCCGATCACGGCATACACCAGCACACACCAGAACATGTAGCCGGGTATGGTAAAACCAAACACTTCGATACTGCCCGACACGCCCCACAGAATGATCGAGAACGACACCAGGCTAACAATATTGCGAAGCAAACCGATGCCCAATTCCAGGGTATTGGAGGTGAAGTTGTTGAGGTCTTCGGAGATCCGCTGGTCCGGGTTATCGGTATAACCGCCCTGCTCCAGCTGGTAGTAATTCTTGTTGCCGAGCCAGCGGGCGAAATGCTTTTCCGTGAGCCAGGCACGCCAGCGAATGGTCAGCATCTGGGTCAGATAGAGCCGGTACACGGCACCGACAATCGCCACCGCCGCAATCCCGCAGAAATACAGAATCAGCCGCCAGAACGCCGCTTCGTCTTTTTGCTGCAGCGCGTTGTAAAAATCCTTGTACCAGGTGTTGAACCACACCGAGATCCCCACGCTGATCAACGATAACGCAATCACCGCGATCAGCAGCGTCCAGGCCTTGACCTTCTCCTCGCTGCGCCAGTACGGCGTGATCATCGCCCAGACTTTTCGAAAAAACTGCCCGCGCACAGCATCGTTGACCGCGGAATACTCAGCGTTCTGATTCATGGAAAAGGCTCAATAAAGAAAAGAACACACACGAACCGATCATAGATGATCGGTTCGTGTTATCGCGAGGGCTGGCGATAATCGTTCAGCAACCGTTCAGCGGCGCACCGGGCGCTTCTGCAGTTTGCGCTGCAACGTGCGGCGGTGCATGCCCAGGGCGCGAGCAGTGGCGGAGATGTTGCCTTCGTGTTCGGTCAGCACGCGCTGGATGTGTTCCCACTGCAAGCGGTCCACCGACATCGGGTTTTCCGGCACCAGCGTGTCGAGATCGGCATGCTCGGAGAGCAGCGCGGCCAGCACGTCGTCGGCGTCTGCCGGTTTGCACAGGTAGTTGCAGGCGCCACGCTTGATCGCCTCGACGGCGGTGGCGATGCTCGAATAACCGGTGAGGATCACCACGCGCATTTCCGGGTCGAGTTCGAGCAGTTTGGGCAGCAACACCAGGCCCGAGTCGCCGTCCATTTTCAGGTCCAGTGCGGCGTAGTCCGGGATATCAGCCTGAGCGATGACCAGCCCTTCTTCGGCAGAGCCGGCGGTGCTGACGCGAAAACCACGGCGGGCCATGGCGCGGGCCATCACACGGGTAAAGGTTGCATCGTCGTCTACCAGCAGCAAATGCGGCAGTTCTTCGCCTTCAACTTGGATCTCGTCACTCATGTTCGTCTCCTCGGGCGACACGGGGCAGGCGCAGCTCGGTGAGCGTGCCGCCTTCCTCATGACTGTAGAGTTTCACTGAGCCGCCGGCGCGTGTCACGCTGGCCTTGCTCAAAAACAGGCCCAGGCCGAAACCTTTGCCCTTGGTGGTAAAAAACGGTTTGCCGATCTGTTCGGCAATGGCCAGCGGCACACCGGCGCCGTGGTCGCGAATGCTGATGGTCAGGTCTTCGGCATTCCAGTCCAGCGTCACCTGCAACCCTTCGGGACAGGCATCGGCGGCGTTGTTCAGCAAATTCAGCAGCGCCTGCGTCAGATCTGGCGGCGGCGCCATGCGCGGCACGGTGCCCTGGCCCAGGCGCTGGAAGCGGTAACTGGCTTCCGGGCGCATCAAGTGCCAGCGGTTCAATGCTTCGTCTAGCCAGTCGGTGACGTCCTGCATCTCCACTGCCAAACGACGATTGGCCTCAGCGGCGCGTACCAGTTGCTGCAAGGTCTCTTTGCAGAGTTTGACCTGATCCTGCAACACGCTCAAATCGTCCTGCAACAGCGGGTCGGGATGGTCCTGACGCATTTCCTTAAGCAGCACGCTCATGGTCGCCAACGGCGTGCCCAGCTCATGAGCGGCGCCAGCGGCCTGGGTCGCAACGGCCAGCAATTGCTGGTCGCGCAGGCCTTCTTCACGGCGGATGGCGCGCAGCTCTTCCTGACGACGCAACTCTTCGGCCATGCGCGCGGCGAAAAAGGTGATGACGGCGGCGGCGAGGGCAAAACTCAGCCACATGCCGTAGATCTGCAGGTTTTCCCGGGCGATGGGGAAGGTTTCCAGCGGATAGAACTGCGCCAGCAACAACGTATATAGCGCCAGCGCGATCCCGGACAGAATCACCGAATAGCGCCACGGCAACGTCACGGCAGCGATGGTCAGCGGCACCAGGTAATAGGAGACGAAGGGGTTGGTCGAGCCGCCGGAGAAATACAGCAAGGCGCTGTGGATAAATAGATCGCAGGCCAGTTGCAGGGCATATTCCAGCTCGGTCACCGGCCACGAAGTGCGCAGGCGAACAGCGGTGAACGCGCACAACAGCGTCGAGCAGCCGAGGGTCATCGCCAGTTGCACCCACGGCAACGGCAACAAGTCGAACCAGTAGGCCAGGCCTACGGAACCGGCCTGAGCGGCGAGTACCAAGGTGCGGATGAATGTCAGCCGCCAGAGATTCTGGCGAGTGGCGGAAGTGATTTGAACGGGGGCGAGCATGAGCTCTCCTGATGAGCGCTCCAGGCGGATCGCACGGAGTATAACCAAGCACGGGGGCTGACAGGCAAAAGTGCGGCAAACCGCCACATGGCAGGAAAGCTCCCAGTCCCCCTGTGGCGAGGGGATTTATTCCCGTTCGGCTGCGAAGCAGTCGTCAATACGACACACGCGGTATATCTGACGCACCGAGGTGCAGCTTTCGGGGCGGCTTCGCCACCCAACGGGGATAAATCCCCTCACCACTGGATCACCGACATCTGTATAGAAGTTGTAACTGTGCGAACCGGATCATTAAAGCTAGAGTCTGATGGTTTCACGCAGGCTCGGACCTTAACCCCTGCGCACCGTCCAAGGAGTTTTCATGCACAGTTTCCGCCGCAGCGCCGCCCTTCTTGCCTTAAGCGTTGGCACCGTCGCCAGCCTCCCGGCCCTGGCCGCCGACGAGCTTCATTACAACCAGATCGCCCTGCGCGCCGAAGTCAGCCAGGAAGTGGCCCGCGACCTGATGATCGTGACGCTCTACACCGAAGAACAAAACGCCGACCCGGCCAAACTCGCGGCCGACGTCAGCACCACCATGAACACAGCGCTGGCCCAGGCCAAACAGGTCAAGGAAGTCACCCTGCGCCAAGGCAGCCGCAACAGCTACCCGATCTACGACACCAAAGGCCAGAAAATCACCGGCTGGCGTGAACGCGCCGAACTGCGCCTGGAAAGCTCCGACTTCGCCGCGCTGTCGAAGTTGACTGGCGAACTGCTGACCGACCTGAAAATGGGCGGCATGGACTTCGCCATCGCCACACCAACCCGCAAGGCCAGCGAAGACGCACTGCTTAAAGAAGCCGTCACCGCTTTCAAAGCCCGCGCGCAACTGGCGACCGACGCGTTGGGTGGCAAGGGTTACAAAATCGTCAGCCTGAACCTGAACAGCAGCGGTTATCCACAGCCGTACATGCGCGGGCCGATGATGATGAAAGCGGCGGGCATGGACGGCGCGCCAGTGATGCCTGAGGTTGAGGCAGGCACGAGCCAGGTCGGCATGACGGCGGATGGCGCAATTGAAGTGTTGATGCCTTGATTCGATAACCCGGACACAGGAACGGCGATCACTGAAGTGATCGCCGTTTTTTATTGCCTGTCCGAAACCGGGGCCGGAGTGTCTGATGGTTTTGTGGTGATTGATCCGCCGCCATCGCGAGCAGGCTCGCTCCCACATTTGATCTGTGTCGTACACAAAATCCAACTACACACTCAATCTCTGTGGGAGCGAGCCTGCTCGCGAAGAACGATAACGCGGTCTATGCCGGATCGACGTTATCTCACGGTCGATCGCTGAGTTATAGAAAACAACTCTATACGTGCACCAACATCTCTGAAGGAAACAACTTACAGGACTTTAGGAAACTTCCCTCAACAAATTAAATCATGCCGTTCAGGCACTGTAAGATGGGTCTGTTTTTTCCACACGCCATTTCCCGCCCACTTTAACCGAGCTAATATTCAGTTATAAATAGCTCTTGTCGCACACCAACAGCTCAATCGACTCACTATATGCAACTGAATCCCCCCCATCAAAACCGAGCTCATGCCTCACCTAAAAGCACGAGATAACAGCCTTGACAATCGGCCCCACTCGCCAACAATGGAACCTTATGAAAAACATTGTACTGATCGGCGGACATGACGAAACCTTCATGCACTTCGAAGGCTTAGGCTCTAACTTCATCGTACTGCAACTTCCTGAGTCAAAGGGTAAAAATCTCTCAGCACTTACCAACCATATTCATCTCATCAATGATTTCTCCGAAATCACCATCCTCGAAGAAATGGACAAAATACTAAAAACACAACCTATCGATTACATTTTTTCATTCACGGAGGACGGGCTGCTACCCGCCGCACGCGCCAGTCAGCATTACGCCATCCCGGGCATCGATTACGAAACCTGCGAAATATGCATCTGCAAACCTTTGATGCGATCCAGGCTGGAACATACTGAATTCGCCGTTGCCAGCAAGATCTGTAAAACCAAAAGGGACGTCGAAGCGTTTTTCAACTGCTATCCAAATGGAATGGTCTTAAAAGACCCAACGGGCTCCGGTAGCGAAAACGTCTTCATCATCAAAGACTCTGCGTCCCTGCTCGATACGCTGGAGAGACTCAATCATGAAAATTTCGTCATGCTGGCGGAGGAGTTTTTAAACGGACGGGAAGTCAGTGTCGAAACACTGACCATCGACTCACAACACCGAGTCCTTGCCGTCACGAATAAACAACTATACAAAACATCGCTCGCAGAAGAGCAGCACATCATCTCGCCGGACAATCTCGACAGCGACACATTCAGCGAATTGAGTCGTTATTGCGAGCGCCTGCTGACCGCAATCAATCACACACATGGCCCTTGCCATATTGAAGTAACAATAGCGGATGGAAAATTTCACCTGATAGAGGTCAACAACCGCGTCGGTGGCGATTACATCGGCTTGTTGGTTGAGCTCACAACAGGCGTTGATCTTTTTAGAGAAACACTGCGCCTCCATAGTCACGAAGCCGAATCAGACACTACCAACACTCAACTGACACACTACAAGTTTGCTGGCTCTCATCTTTTTTATGAACCACTAAACCCGGACCTGATCAGGGATTACATGCAGGAAGTGGACATCATCAGGCTAGTAATGGGTGAAGCCAATCCCCCGCAGGGAAGACCGCACATCAACGATGACAAAATCGGCCTCGTGGTCATTGCCAGCAATGATCGCAAGAAGTTCTATACCGCCATTGACCATCTGAACAGACTAAGCTCCGAAAGTTAGTTGCCAACAATAGGAATAGACGATATGGAAGTTATCTCTAGAAGTGACATCGCTCCCCTCAACAGCGTGGTGGTGAAAGGCGCCTTACACGACTTGGGTGTTGTAAAAATATTTTCCCAACATCCGGCGCTGGCCCAGTTCATTCCGTCCAAAAGCGAGCTGGCTCTTAGCTGGGTCAGACTCGAAAAGGACCAGGAATTGTCGGTTCACCAACACCCCGAGGCGAGTCTGATCCTGATTTGTGACGGCTCGGGGAAAACCCTTGGCGATACAGAACGAAATATCGAAGCAGGCGATATGGTGCTGGTCCCGCCCCACTCGCAGCATGGTTTCAAAGGCACCAACGATGGGTTCTGGGCACTCTCCATCCAGTTCAACGGTAAGGCCCTGTACGAGGACACCCTTCAACCGAATGTCGTCTTCAAGGCTCAAGAAACAGCCAATGCCAAGCCCGCCGACACGCTGTTAAAAGATAACGAGGGTTATCTGGAGAGCTTCAGGAACAGTCGGCTGCTTTCGCTGATCAATTCGCCGTCGATCGATCAGCCCGAAGTACGCGAAAGGCTTCTCGATTGCCTGCAGACCTGGTCAGACATGTTTCAGAACCTGCTGCATATACGTGTGGCGATGACGCTTGATCCTGCACACAAGAAAATCGCGCTTGAACACCTGGTGGAGGAACTGGGACACAACAACAACCTGCGCAATCAGCGCGATGCCACTCACTCGCCCATAGGGGACGCGGCATTTCTGTCCACCATGGAATGGTTCAGGCATCAAATGCTCTACAAGAACGACATGGTCAAGACATTGCTGATGCACATCGTGCTGGAAGGCAGCGGCGAGATTTTCCATAGCGAGGCGGCCCGTGTGTTTACCAGCATGCCCCACTTTCAAGAGCACGGTGAAGATGACAGCAGCCACGTCAGTATGGGCATAGAACTGCTGAATCAGGCATCCCCCAAGGAAATCGAAGAGTTGCGTGAAACCCTGAGCGAAGGCTGGAACATGATCACTCTGCTTTGCGACCGGTTCGCCGACATCGCCCGCGCTGATCACCCGCATCGTGCAATGGATACAAAACCTCCAACCAAGCCGGCATACAACTGACCTCATGAAGATTGCAGAAATCCTGAACACAATTTTATGGTTTCAGATCCCTGAATTCGGAGGCCATCGAGGCGCGCGCTCCGTCCACGCGCCCCGCTGGCAGCGCTGGCGTGGCGCTGCGATACAGGATGCCGGGAAAGAAAACGGGAAGGACAGGCTTCACCTCAGGATTTTTGCAGCCCTCAGACAAGATATCGTGTTGGCGTTTGTGGCCATCGGTGTGCATACCTCAGCGGCATTTGGCGCCGCCATTACCCTCAAGTCGTTACTGGCGCAACTCATACAAGACGACTTGGTGGTCATGTCGAACATCGCACTCGGTGCCACCTGCATGGCGCTGACCTACTGCGCTTGGCTGGCGCTCAACCACTCGTTTTTTCTGGCTGAACTGGTGGGTATCGGCGGTCGCTCTTATATAGAACAACGCCTTCTGCTCAAAAAGAACAGTGCGCTGGGTGGCTCGTCTCCACTCAGCCTCACCACGCTGTTTGACCGCGAAGCGGCACGTGTCGAATCTTCATGGTCGGGACTTATAACAATCTCGCTGGCACTCGCCACGGTCATCTTTACCTCAACATTCTTCTTCTTTGCCCTAGGCGTCAGTGCCTTGGCCGCGTTGGCGGTCATTGTCGTCAGTTCGCTGGTCGTGTTCTGGGTGGCTCAACGACTAAGCATGACCTATGCACAACTATCACTGAACGCCACGCAACGCATCGAGATAGGTGTGTTCGCTACAAAAAACCGACGTCAGGCTTGGCTTAAGAACTGGAATGCCAAACTGATAAGCGACTACGCCGACAAACGAAACCTCGAAGCAGCGTCGCTGAAAAAAGCGGCCCGCCTGGTAGCAGCGATCAGTTTGATCTCGACGATGACGCCCATTGCGGCGCTGCTCAGTGCGGCACTGTTGCAGCTAGTCTATCTGGGTCACGTCGATGCGCCTGGAGTATTGGCGGCCATGGCATTGATTGGCGGCTTGAGATCCGTCGCCCATAACATTCCGGATATTGTGCAAAGCATCTCTCAAGGATTTGTCGGGCACAAAAACATCGAGTATTTCCTTCGTGCCGATCACGCTGATTCGTCCTCCCTTGAACCGGTACAGCTACCGACCACCCAAGCTAAACATATTGCGATTGTCGGGACCGCGAGTAGCGGCAAGACCTCGGTGCTACGAAACCGAGCGCAATGTCTTGACGACACTGACGGCCGAGCAATCTTCATTCCGGACGAGCCGTGGATATTTGCCGGTGGACTTCGCGAGAACCTGAGTCTTTACCGCAGAGATTTTTCAGACGACGAGGCCTGCCGTGCCCTCGCTCTGTCTCGCTTGCCCGAGCACTTTTACGTTGATTACCTAAATGAGCTCACCCATGGCGCTGAGGGCAACTGGGACGTTTCCAGAGGCCAGGGAAAGCGTCTTGAGTTGGCCAGAGCCTTGGTCGCACAGCCGCAGTGGATTCTCATTGACCAACCCACCTCGGGTCTGGACGAAAACCTCGCGGCGGGCCTGCTTGTTTCACTTCTGCAAGGTCCATGGCGCGATACCAACGTCGTTTTCGTCACGGACAAACAGGAAGAGAAAGCGGCCGCGCAAGAAGTCTGGACAGTGGCGGGCGGCAACATTGCGCACGTGTTAACCAATCAACTTGCAGCGCATTCAAACCCTGTTGGCACCCGCTCCGAGAACCTCGCCCCGGTTGTTCCGGCAGACGAAGCAGAGCCTCTCTCTGTACCCGAGCCGACAGAACCTGCTGCGACACGCTCAAGGTCAATCACAAGAAGCCTGCTGGATTTCGGTCTATGGAACATCACGTTGATAGCCTTCGTGCTATTCGCCCTTAAGGAAGTGTTTACCATTGTGGGTGATTACATTATTGCCAGCGGTTACCTGACGACACACTTGCAGCTGTCCTTGATCGGGCTAGTCATTGTTTTAGTGGTGAGTGCGGTCCTGTCGATTTTCGGGGCGCTGATTACCGTCAGGAAAAGTATTGATGCAGCCTCAACCCAATGCATTCATTACTTCTCTAATTTGATGAATCCAGGCCTGGACCACACCCTGGCTCAAGAGGTTAATCGTGACAGCCAGAACAAGCTGACCTGGGATCAGCGTCGTGTCGATGAGGTTCTGCCGGTGTTGTTGCTGGAAACGGTTGGCGCCGCAACCTTGCTGTTGATAACAATCGGCTACGTCATGCTGAACAACTTCTATGTATTGCTGCCGTTCGTTGTTATCGGGCTTTGCTACTGGTATGGCGCAAGAAACTCCGGCGAGTTACTCCGGCGATTCAATGCCGGGGAAATCGACGCCACGTCCACCTTGTTTGCACGTGTTCAGGCACTGAATTGGGCAGGTAGTCGATTTGATAATGCACACGACAATTCGATGATTCTGGATTGGCTGTCACCCAGCCTGACCACTCGGGCATTCGCCTCGCTGGACAATGCTGCAACACGTCGCTGGTATAGCTACAAGCTGGATTTGATGGGCGTTTTTTTCCTGTCAGGCATCGTTGCGTCAACGATTTACTTCCATGCAACAGGCACGGTCAGCATGGCGAACGTTTTGGCGATCAGTCTCTCCTACAGCCTGATTGCGATTTTTGCACGACTCGGCAGATGTCTCGTTGAACTCCGGCAAGTCCTGGACAGTGCTGATCGTCTGGTGGTTGCCAGCTTTCAACCTCGAACTTCGCCGGTGCAGACAAAGATCGGTTCGAATGCCCCGTTGGTGTGCTTTTCCGATGTCACGTTCATTAACTCGAACAGCGGCTCAACGGTGCTCGAACACTTCGACCAGTCGTTCCATGAGAATGAAGTCGTTGTGATCATGGGTGCCAGTGGCGTCGGCAAATCCACGTTTGCCAACCTGGTAGTGGGCAGTTTGTTCCCAAGCCAAGGGCAGATATCCACGCTAGGCGGCACCGATGGGTACCTAGCACGCCAGCATGCGGAAGAAGTCCAGCTACTGACCTCCAACCCCGTTTTTAAACCGGGTTCGCTGGCGCAGCACTTTAACAACCCGTCACTGGAAGAACTCAATCAACGCGCGGCCTATCTCGGGCTCTCGGATATTGTCGAGCAATTGCAGGATGGCTTTAATCAACACGTCCCCTGGAATGGTGAAATAAACCTGAGCAAGTCAGAACTACAACGACTGGCATTGCTTGACCTGACCCTCAACACCCCGGCGATCGTCATCCTCGATGAAGCGACTTCAGAGTTGAACAGAGCGGATGAAGTTCAGTTGATTCACAAGCTCATTTCTGCGCTGCCCAATACGTTGTTTTTCATCATTACTCACAATCCCGAGCTTTCCGCACTCGGCAACAGAAACTTCAATTTCAATCACGAAAAACGGCTGGTTGAAAAAACGGCAGTCCCGAATAAATCCTCACGAGTGGTTATACAAGGATCGTAAACATGAAGTTGCACGCACAACGAGATGCGTTTTGTATCAGCTATGGTGTCTCCCGCCCACAACTACCCCTGTGTGGAATAGCCCATTGGGAAGCAACACTCAAAGGAACGGTGGTTCAGCATAGTGCCCTGCATGAGGAACAGGCTTATGTAGCCCCGGGCTTTTTTTACCTACCGGTTTCCGAACGCCCCGATCCGCATTATCTGATTACGCTTGCACAAGAGGCACACGTGGCTGACTGGCTGTTAGTACCGTCCCTGGAAAAGTCGATAGATTCGATACGGCAGCAATATGAACAAGAAATTATCCCGGTGCCCTTCATGCAAGTCGCCTATCTGCAGGTTGAGGGAACCCTGGATGAGTGTTTGCTCACGTCCATGGGCAGAAAACACTACAAAGAAATGATGCGCCTGACGCGCCGGGCCGAGGACCTCTGTCATACGCTGGTATACCGCCTTGGCGAATTGTCCGAGAACAGCGAGGTGTTGGTGGCGTTCTCACTTCTTCAATCCTTCAATGTGGATAAATACCAGCACGTCAAAAACCTCTATTCGCTGGAGGCAATGCAGGCACTGGCACGGTCGACGGAAGGTTCAAAGTACTACATCAAAATGAACTACGACAAAATGACCCATGCACCGGTCTATGGCTCGCTCAGTTACGCCGATGAACAACGCGGGGTTTTCTCGCAACTGGTTCAGGGTCAAGACCGAAGCCAGGTTCCGGCGGGGCTGAACCTGTACGTCAGCGATTACTACCAACTGTACAAAGTGGCGGAATCACTGGGCTTCAAGAACAACTGCCTGGGGCGGGGAGCAATCGATATAAAGATACGGATGGGCGCCAATCGGGTGGTGGACCTAGAGAACTGGCTGATTCCGATCCGAACGAAAAACCCGCACCAGATGCATGAGTTTTCAAGTACGAGAGACAGCTAACAAGGAGTTTAAGATGTCTTTTTTCGATATCAACAAACAGCTTTACAGTGTTCATAGGATAGAGAACGGCGTGTCTATCATGGATTACCCAACGTCGAACTTTGACTTGGCAGGGACACTTCAGAAAACCTTGGCCGGTCGCTACAACCTCAAAACCGACTTTGCACTGAGCAAAATGCACGAATGCCTGAGCCGGGAAGAAATCAGCAAGCATCTGGAAGACTCCGGCCATTGGCATGACCCTCTGCAAACACTCGGGGCGCCAATGATCGAGGCGTATTACAAGTTTGTTCATTGGCTCAGCGACCATCTGGGGTTTGATTTCGTATTCGAACACAACCCATTGGTCCGCTATCACATCCCCGCCAAACTGGATGATCGATACAGGTTGCCGGATGGCGAACTTTTCACCCATCACTCGGACACGCTGCTGGGCGATTATTTTCAACAGATCAACATGTGGCTGCCATTTTGTGACGTGAAAAATACCGGCGCGCTCAGCGTTTGCTCCAGAACTGCCAGCATCAACACCCTTAAAACCTTTGCCCAAGAGCAGGGTTATACCTATAACGAATACAAAGGAAGTCGGGTCGCCTTTTTTGACTATGCAAAGCAACGCCCTCAACTGATAGCCGACCTGCGCACTGACGCCATGCCGACCAACCTTCGTTACGGTCAATGCTTGATGTTTGACCCGCGGATTCTGCACGGGACCGCAGAGAATAGGGAAAACATAACGCGAGTCAGCATGGACTTCAGGATCGTCCCCTTGGACGACTACGAATCCATCATCAAGGAACTCGAGCGTCAAGGTGGGCGCCCCAATAGCTATGAAGGTGAAGGATTGATCAAGGGCGAGTTCTACAGCGCGCTGACCGCGCGAGAAATCATAAAAAATTAACGTCCCACTTCGCTGTAAACATCATAAGAACAATCAATCAGGGAATAGATTATGACCAAGGCTCTTGCCTGGCTGGATGGCGTATACCTCCAGCACGACCAGATGAACCTGTCGCCCGTCACACACTCGCTGTCCTATGCCTCCTCAGTCTACGAAGGCATGCGCAGCTATGGCGGTAAGGTATTCAAGTGCGAGGAGCATTTACAACGGTTACAACAGTCAGCCCGTTTGTTCAAACATGACCTGTATTACACCAACGCAACGCTGACTGAGGCGTGCAATGAACTGCTCAAGCGCAACGAGCTGCAAGATGCGTACATTAAAATCATCGTGTTTTATGACGAAGCTGACGTCAGCTTCATGGGTCGAGGTTGCCGCAGCAAAGTGGTGATATTCGTCCTGCCATTTGCTCCGAAGGCAGCGACCGCGCCTTACAGGCTCACGACCGCCAGTTGGAGACGCGCGCCCGCCGATTGTCATCCGTATCAAGCCAAAACCTCGTCCACCTATGCGATCAGTTTTTTGAGCTTCCGTGATAAAGATGAGGCGTTTGACGATGTGCTGTTTCTCTCGATCAGCGATACGGTCTGCGAGTCCAGTGGTTCCAATATCTTTTTTGTGAAGGGCAGCCAACTCATTACACCGACGACCGAAATGGCACTGGCGGGCATCACCCGCCGCGTCATCATTGACGAACTAGCCCCGGCACTGGATCTGCAAGTAATACAGCGTGACATTTCAAGCTCGGAACTGGGTCAGTTTGATGGCGCCTTTTTATGTGGCACAGCAATGGACATCACTGAAATCAGCTGCATTGACGGTGTGCTTTATGACAAGAACCAGTGGGTCGAGCTGTTGGCAACGAATTACAAGAAGAGCGTTATGCACACACTGTCCTAACCGTCGGGGGTGAATGCTCCCCCGACGGTTTACCGAGTGTTAGCGCCGCAGAATAGGGAAACGAGCGGTAGCTGCCTACGCTTGCGGATCGACGTTATCCAGTGCCCGATTCACCGCCAACTCCGCTAGCATGATGATTTGCTGAATTGCCAACACCGTATTGCGCTGCGGGCCGATCAAGTTTGCTGCGAAATCACTGGCCATGACACTCGCCGACGCCAATGACTCGCAAGCTTGTGCCAGGAGACTTTCAGTGTCCATGTCCGGGGCGATCATGAACATCGTGCTGGGGCGGCGGGGTTTGGGGGCGTACTGGTCAGGGGGATCGAGGTAGTAGTCGAGAGCGCGTTTTATGGCTTCGCTGTCTTTGAGGAGCGCTTCGGCTTCGGTGGCTTCGGCGTTGGGGGTTGTGGTGTTGAAGGGTGGATCGGGGATTAACTTATCCATGGAAAACTCCTACTTAAAAATGGGAGCCATCCATTGTCGTTTCCACACGACAAATAGGTGGCGGCTGCACGCAGGGTGGAAATACCGGTTAGTAGGACCCGGCCAGACCGAAGTCTGCCCACGCACAGCCGCCATGACGCAGTTTGCAGACGAACGAAGACGTCGGCAACGAATACGATGGTCCAGCTATGCGGCTACTAAGAGATCCAGGTTTCCACGCCCGGTCGCTGAAATAGCAGCGACGACCAAAGGTTAGAAGGACTGCTTCCTACCCGGCAACCTGAAAAATGCGTGGGAAAGCGCTGTGTTTTTTACACATCGTTCAACACAAAAATTGAACGTGGAGCGTCCCGGGCGGCATTCCCACGCGAAATGGACTGCACCCAAAAAAACTCGGACTTCCCCTACACCCAAAATCGAATCCCCCGGCATCCCTACTTGAGTTCAATTGCCAAAGTCGCTCGTTTCCAAAGAACAGGAAGCGAGCGTGAAAAAACTCATACCCAAAGACCTGCTCGCTGGTCAGCGCAGCCAAGTACTCGACAGCTACCAAGCCACCGACGACCTGCGTCAGGCCCTTAGCTACCCCGACGAGCTGTCGGGTTTCGACGACTTGCTAAGTGCAATCGGGGCCAACCGCTCCAATTACATGCAATCAGCCAATCAACAGAAACTTATCAGCGCAGTGAGCAATGGCGATTGGGTCATCGTGAAGCAGCGCGTCAATTCCGATAATGGCGGCGCCTCCTGGAACGGCTTCAAAGCCAAAACCGAACCGCCGCCTGCACAACACTTGGTCGAAGAACACGCGTTCACTCTTCCCAAACCGGCGGAATCGGGATTTCACATCATCCAGAAACCCATGCCCCTCGAAGCCTTGGAGCGTTCGCTGTACGACAACCCGCCTGGCGAAGTCCTGAGTAAGCAGTTTCGTTCGTTGAACCGACATCTCGGCGAACGGGTGAAGCCTGGGCAAATGGTCATCTTCAGCGATTCACGGCACTACATGTGCCGTCGTGAAGAGGCCCAATTAATGATCGCGGCCGAGAAGGTCAATGAGGCGATCAAAGATCTGAGTGATGAAGAAGCTTCTTTCATGGTTGAGCACCATGAAGTGATAGAGCCATTTCTGGAAGTATCGGCGGGGTCGCTGGGTGTCGCTTCGTTCATGATTGGCCAGCATTTGGAAATGCTGAAAAACAACCTGAAAGCGCTGGAAGAACTTCATCAGCAGCAATACCGCCAGTACGGCCATTTGAACTCCTCGGATTTTTTTGCCCAGCGCAAGCGCATTCTGGTGAATCTAAATGCCGGCTTAGGACCGCTTGTACGTAAAGGCACAGGCATTGCCGATCATCCAAAGCTGAAACGGGCATTGGGGCTGTCTAGTCGACGAACAATTCACCGCTGGGATAAAGCAGGGGCACCGACGCAACTGCCAGGATATGCAACAAATATCGAAGGAGCGGCGCGGGCCGCAAAATACATGCAAGCCGGCGGCTACATCGGCATAGGCCTGGCGACGGCAGCAGCTAGCACGCGAATTAATGAAGTCTGCCGAGCGGGAACAATGATTCCTGCCGGAAGGTGAAATTCATAGAGGGAGGAAAGCTGACTGGCAACGTAGGGGGTGCAGCCATCGTAACTAATTACACGGCGCCATTAACAATGGAGTACTGCGCCGGTGTAGCACTAAGGACCCGCGGTATCGGCGGCGTCGTATGCGTCTTGATCATAAGTGGTGCGGCAGCATCTGTAGGCGGGAATGCTGGTTCGAAAATCGTCGAGTCAACCGCTGAAGTTATTTACGAAGCATCCAGCCATGAATGAAACAAAGCTCCTCTATGCCGCCTTCGTCATTGCCCTGCTCACAATTATTGTTCTCAACTTTGCAGTCATGGCTTTCGTGGGCCTGTTCAAACTCAGAGAAATGGAGTCTCACCTCAAGAATTGCTATCTCCTCCAAGCTTATCGTGAAGAAACAGGCGATGGCCTTTACGGTCGCAAATACAGGCTGAACTTGATCACAGCCATGTTGAGTAAGCATCCGTCGCTGCTGTTACTGAACGACCCCTGCGCCTTTGAGGATATTCGGCTTTTTCCACTGCATTTAAGGCGTTGGATCGAGATCCCCTATCGAATTAACGCCTTCTCATGCTATGGCTTTTTGGTTTTATTCGGATGGGCATCTATCTTGGCCTGATTAAAGTGAGTTGACTGCCAGGCCGCCTTCGCGAGCAAGCCCTCTCCCACAGTTGGACTGGGTACACCTGAAAGAGACTGGTCGGCTATCAGGCCGCCATCGGTGGCAAGCCAGCTCCCACAATTGCTCTCTGGGTCAGCTATCAGCTCGTTCCCAGCAGTTGACGACAGCCTATCTGTCAGAAAAATGCTGAGTTACAAGAAGCTCAACAACTGGAAAAACCCAAAAGCGCTACCGCAAGCAGTAGACGGTTGCACCTTCGAGTAATACCACCACGCAAGGGCGACACCCACCCAATCCCGAATCCAAAGCATCCCCCCAGATGTCCAGCACCAAACAGTAACGAAACAATCTGCCCCCACAGCCACAACAACCCTTTAAACAACAATCACCTACCCACCAAACCGGAACTCAATCTCATTCACGCCCGTACGCCCCTCAATGATGGGTATAAATAAGTAACACCGCGCTCCAATCGAGTGCGCAAGACGTCCGAAGCGCCCCGCACAGGTGCGCCATATGCACCGAAAAAACCATGCGCAAACGGTCAAATGCGCGAGAATTTATACATATGCGACATTAAGGTACGTACGTGCCACTGTTTAAGGCCTGTAGCTACTCAGGATCTTGCAATGGGTATGGCCCCTGCATAAGTATCCGCAGGCACGACTCACGAGGTCGTCCTCTAATTCCAAAAATGACAACAAATCATGAGGCCAACATGCTTAAACACGCGGTCATTCCGTTTTTAGTCGGCGCAGGCTTGTTAGCCTCCGCACCTTTCGCCCAAGCGGCGACTAACCTGGTGTTTTGCTCCGAAGGGAGCCCGGCCGGTTTTGATCCTGGTCAGTACACCACCGGAACCGACTTCGACGCCTCTGCAGAAACCATGTTCAACCGCTTGACCCAGTTCGAGCGCGGCGGCACCGCCGTGATTCCTGGTCTGGCAACCAAGTGGGACATCTCCGACGATGGCCTGACTTACACCTTCCACCTGCGTGAAGGCGTCAAGTTCCACACCACGCCGTACTTCAAGCCAACTCGTGAGTTCAACGCCGACGACGTGCTGTTCACCTTTAATCGCATGATTAACAAGGATGATCCGTTCCGTAAGGCGTACCCAACCGAATTCCCGTACTTCACCGACATGGCGATGGACACCAACATCACCAAGATCGATAAAGTCGACGACCACACCGTCAAGTTCACCCTCAAGGAAGTTGATGCCGCGTTCATCCAGAACATGGCCATGAGCTTCGCGTCGGTGCAGTCCGCCGAGTACGCGGCCCAGCTGCTGAAAGAAGGCAAAGCCGCCGACATCAACCAGAAGCCGGTCGGCACTGGCCCGTTCGTGTTCAAGAGCTACCAGAAAGACTCCAACATCCGCTACACCGGGAACAAGGACTACTGGAAGCCTGAAGACGTCAAGATCGACAACCTGATCTTCGCGATCACCACCGACCCGTCGGTACGTATTCAGAAGCTGAAAAAGAACGAGTGCCAGATCACTCTGTTCCCGCGCCCGGCCGACCTGGCAGCGCTCAAGGCTGACAAAACCCTGAAGATGCCTGATCAGGCTGGTTTCAACCTGGGCTACATCGCCTACAACGTGATGGACAAGGTCAAGGGCAGCAACGAGCCAAACCCGCTGGCCAACCTTAAAGTCCGTCAGGCACTGGACATGGCCGTCAACAAGCCAGAGATCATCAAGTCGGTGTACCAGGGCGCTGGCCAACTGGCCGTCAACGCAATGCCGCCAACCCAGTGGTCTTACGACACCACGATCAAGGACGCGCCGTTCAACCCTGAGAAAGCCAAGGAGCTGCTCAAGGAAGCCGGCGTCAAGGAAGGTACCGAGATCGTCCTGTGGGCGATGCCGGTACAGCGTCCGTACAACCCGAACGCCAAACTGATGGCTGAGATGTTGCAGTCCGACTGGAAGAAAATCGGCCTGAACGTCAAGATCACCAGCTACGAATGGGGCGAGTACATCAAGCGTTCCAAGGGCGGTGAAAACCAGGCGATGATCATTGGCTGGAGCGGTGACAATGGTGATCCGGACAACTGGCTCAACGTCCTGTTCGGCTGCGACTCGCTGAGCGGCAACAACTTCTCCAAGTGGTGCGACAAGAAGTTCGACGGTCTCGTCAAAGAAGCCAAGCGCACAACCGACCAAGGCAAGCGCACCGAACTGTACCAACAGGCGCAACACGTCCTCAAAGACGCTGTTCCAATGACACCTATCGCTCACTCGACGGTGTTCCAACCCATGCGCAACAACGTGCAGGACTTCAAGATCAGCCCGTTTGGCTTGAACTCCTTCTACGGCGTCAGCGTCAGCAAATAAGATTTTGCAACGGCGACGTTTTTAACGTCGCCGTTGTTTTATCTGCCGAGAAAGTAGGAAACCACCTACATCCAATTCCGCTGCGTAGTACAGCAGTGGTGTCGGATGCGTCGCCTTTTCCTACGAGTCTTTAGGACTCTACGCATTTACTGCCAGACCCACGGCTCCTACCGTCGGGATCTGACCAGTGCATGCGTGGGTTCTCGGTTTTGCTGCATGGCATGGTTTGAACTCAGTGATGCCTCCACGTCCGCGGACGGGACGGTGGCTCATTGAAAACACTTAGCGAACGAGAAAAGGGAGCGTCATGCGCCATACCTTGGTTTTATCCGCATTGCTGGGCACCGGCCTGTTGGCCGCCACTTCCATCAGCCAGGCCGCCAACAACAGCCTGGTGTTCTGCTCCGAAGGCAGCCCTGCCGGCTTCGACACTGCGCAGTACACGACCGCGACCGATAATGACGCCGCCGAGCCGTTGTACAACCGATTGGCAGAGTTCGAAAAAGGCGCCACCAACGTCGTACCCGGTCTGGCCACTAGCTGGGATATTTCCGAGGACGGCCTCAAGTACACCTTTCACCTGCGCGAAGGGGTGAAATTTCACACGACCAAGTACTTCACGCCGACCCGTGATTTCAACGCCGATGACGTGCTGTTCACGTTCAATCGCATGCTCGATCCGCAGCAACCTTTCCGTAAGGCTTATCCGACCGAGTTCCCGTATTTCAACGGGATGAGCCTGAACAAGAACATCGCCAAGGTCGAGAAGACCGGGCCGCTGACCGTGGTCATGACGCTCAACAGCGTCGACGCCGCGTTCATCCAGAACATCGCCATGAGCTTCGCCGCCATCCTGTCTGCCGAATATGCCGACAAGCTGCTGGCAGAAGGCAAGCCGAGCGACATCAACCAGAAGCCGATCGGCACCGGGCCGTTCGTGTTCAAGAGCTACCAGAAAGACTCCAACATCCGTTACACCGGCAACAAGCAGTACTGGGACCCGAGCCGGGTCAAGCTCGAGAACCTGATTTTCGCCATCAACACAGACGCCTCGGTGCGGGTACAGAAGCTCAAGGCCAACGAGTGCCAGATTACCCTGCATCCGCGTCCTGCCGACGTGACCGCGCTGAAGAACGACCCGACGCTCAAGCTCATCGAGAAGCCCGGTTTCAACCTCGGTTACATCGCCTACAACGTGCGCCACAAACCGTTCGACCAGCTCGAAGTGCGTCAGGCGCTGGACATGGCAGTGAACAAGCAAGGCATTCTCAACGCCGTCTATCAGGGCGCCGGCCAACTGGCCGTCAATGCCATGCCGCCGACCCAATGGTCTTACGACGACACTATCAAAGACGCCGCCTACAACCCGGAAAAAGCCAAGGAATTGCTCAAGGCTGCCGGCGTGAAAGAAGGCACCGAAATCACCTTGTGGGCGATGCCTGTTCAGCGACCTTACAACCCGAACGCCAAGTTGATGGCCGAAATGCTCCAGGCTGACTGGGCGAAAATCGGCCTCAAAGTGAAGATCGTCAGCTACGAATGGGGCGAGTACATCAAGCGCACCAAGAATGGCGAACACGACGTCAGCCTGATTGGCTGGACCGGTGACAATGGGGACCCGGACAACTGGCTCGGCACGCTTTACAGCTGCGACGCCATTGGTGGCAACAACTACTCCATGTGGTGCGATCCGGCTTATGACAAGTTCATCAAGCAGGCCAAGGTCGTCACCGACCGCGACCAGCGCACCGTGCTCTACAAACAGGCGCAGCACTACCTCAAGCAACAAGTGCCGATCACGCCTATCGCCCATTCGACGGTTAACCAGCCGTTGAGCGCCAAAATCGAAGGATTCAAGGTGAGTCCATTCGGTCGCAACGTGTTCTCGGGCGTCAGTATCGACCAATAACCGATTAGCCAGAACGCTGGGGGCGCATTGCGCCCTCACGCAAGCGTATTGCCTTAATTCGCCGATAAGGCCTACAGCAAACGTTTGCGAAGCCTTGTATGAGTTCTAAACCAAATAGCCGGATCACCAAAAAAGACCGGCATTAAAAAAAGAAAGTAAGGAGCTTCACCCATGAAACTGAGCAGCACCGCGTTATTGGCCCTGGCCATCAGCAGCGTAACCGCCACGGCATACGCAGAAACCCAAAGCCAGGCTTTCACCCCGGTTACCGTGAAAGAGAAAAGCGCCCAAAGCGAAGCCACCGGCTTTGTTGAAGGCCAATCGATCACCGGTTCCACGCGTAACTGGTATGCGAATGAGTCGTTCAAGCGGGGCGCGACGCTCAACTATCGTAAAAATGGTGAGACTCGTACGACTGACCGTCGCATCAACTGGGTTCAAGGCACGATCATCAAGTACAACTCGGGCTTCACCGAGGGCACGGTCGGTTTCAGCACCGAAGTGGCGGCATACAACGCCATTGCTCTGGACCGCGATCGCAAAGACCTCGCATCCGGTAACGGTGGTGCTCCCGAGCCAGGTCGTGGCGGCCGTGGCAACAACCGTACTTTGACTGAAAGTGGCGGTGACGCTGTTGACCAGTGGAGCAAACTGGGCCTGGCCAACGTCAAGGCACGTTTCTCCAACACCACACTGACTGCCGGTCGCCAGAACTTCAGCAGCCCGCAAGTGGATGTCATCGGTAACCGTCCACTGCCTTCGAGCTTCGAGGGTGTCAGTCTGCACAGCGAAGAGTTGGAAAACCTGACTTTCGACATCGCCACCTTTGACCGTAACTCACCGCGTACCGAACAGAGCCAGCGCAAGTTCCGTTCCGAATACGGCGACGGTACCGCTGAAGCCGATCACGTCAATACCGCCGGTATCACTTACACGCCGTTCGCCAGCCTGACCACCAGCCTGTGGGGCACCCAGGCCGAAGACCTGTGGAACCAGTACTACTTCGGCGCCACCCACGTTCTGGGTGACAGCTCGGTCCTGAGCCTGACCACCGGCCTGAACTACTACAAAACCGTCGACGAAGGCAAAAAGCTGCTGGGCGAAATCGACAACGACACCTACTCCCTGTCGTTGGGCCTGACTCATCAGGCCCACAGCCTGACCTTCTCCTACCAGGAAGTGAACGGTAACGAGTACTTCGACTACCTGCACGAAACCAACGGCATCTACCTGGCCAACTCCCTGCTGTCGGACTTCAACGGCCCGAACGAAAAATCGTTCCAGATCGCCTACGGTCTGAACATGGCTGAATACGGCATTCCAGGTCTGAAGTTCAACATCTACCAAGCTCGTGGCTGGGGCATCGACGGTACTCACTATGCCGGCGGCGGTTACGACGGCGTGCAGGCGATGGACGGCGAAAACCACTATGAATACGGCATCGGTACTTCGTACGCCGTACAGAGCGGCCCGCTCAAGGCCACGGCTATCCGCGCGACCTACACCGCTCACCGCGCCAGCGATAACCAGGCGGATGGCAGCCTCAACGAGTTCCGTCTCGTGACCACCATCCCGTTCAACATTCTGTAATACACCTGCCGAACGGCTGATTCAGTGACGAATCGGCCGTTCGGCTTTTGTCCTTTAACCGATTGCAGAGGGTTCTTGATGAAAATGCTTCCCCTACGTGCGGCCATTGCAGCCGCGTTGCTCAGTGTCGCTGTTGGCGTCTCGGCCAAACCCCTGGTGGTCTGCACCGAAGCCAGTCCGGAAGGCTTCGATATGGTCCAGTACACGACTGCAGTCACAGCCGATGCGGTGGCCGAAACCATCTTCAATCGTCTGGCGGACTTCAAGCCCGGCACCACTGAAGTGATTCCGGCACTGGCCGACTCCTGGGACATCAGCGAAGACGGTCTGACCTACACGTTCCACCTGCGCAAAGGCGTCAAGTTCCACACCACCGAATACTTCAAACCGACGCGCGACATGAACGCCGACGACGTGGTCTGGAGTTTCCAGCGTCAGCTGGACCCGAACCACCCATGGCACAAACTGTCGAGCGTGGGCTTCCCGTACTTTGAAAGCATGGGCTTCAAGGAACTGCTGAAAAGCGTCGAGAAAGTTGACGACAACACCGTCAAATTCACCCTGACCCGCCGCGAAGCGCCGTTCCTGGCTGACATCGCCATGGCCTTCTCCTCGATCTACTCCGCCGAGTACGCGGATCAGTTGCTCAAGGCCAACAAGACCGGCGACCTGAACAACAAGCCAGTCGGTACCGGCCCGTTCATTTTCCAGCGCTACGCCAAGGACGCCCAGGTTCGCTTCAAGGCCAACCCGGACTACTTCCGCGGCAAGGCGCCGGCTGACGCGTTGATCCTGGCCATCGCCACCGACAACAACGTGCGCCTGCAGAAGCTCAAGGCCAACGAATGCCAGATCGCGCTCTACCCGAAACCGGATGACATTCCGAGCATCAAGAAAGACGACAAGCTGAAGGTCGATGAGCTGAACGCGATGACCGTCGCGTATATCGCCATCAACACCACGCACAAATACCTGAGTGACGTGCGCGTGCGCAAAGCCATCGACATCGCCTTCGACAAGGAAGCGGCCGTCAACGCGCTGTTTGGCAAAGGCAATGCGACCGCTGCGGTGAACCCGTTCCCGGACACGCTGCTGGGTTACAACCACACCTTGAAAAACCCGGCCCGCGACCTCGACAAGGCCCGCGCCCTGCTCAAGGAAGCCGGCGTACCGGAAGGCACGGTATTCACCCTGTTCACCCGCAACGGTGGGGGTGCGACCAACCCGAACCCAATGCTCGGCGCGCAGATGATGCAGGCCGACCTGGCCAAGGTGGGGATCAAGATCGATATCCGCGTGATGGAATGGGGCGAAATGCTCAAACGCGCGAAAAACGGCGAGCACGATATGGTATCCGCCGGATGGGCGGGCGATAACGGCGACCCGGATAACTTCCTGACGCCTATGCTCAGTTGCGAAGCCGCGAAGAACGGCGAAAACTACGCGCGCTGGTGCAATGAAAAGTTCCAGACCCTGATCGACCAGGCCCGCGAAAAAACCGACCCGGCCGAGCGTGCAGCACTGTACGAACAGGCTCAGGTTATTTTTAACCAGGACCAGCCATGGATCAGCATCGCTCACACTAGAATGTTCACCGCAATGCGCAACAACGTAGAGGGCTACCACATTAGCCCCCTCACCACTAATAACTTCGCCACCACCCAGGTGAAGTAGATAAGAAAACTCCCGGTGTCCCTGACTCCAGGGACACCAGGCACGCCTAACCGGCTGATGAGGTACACCACAAGATGTTTAGTTTTATTGCCCGCCGACTGGGGTTACTGATCCCCACGTTTTTCGGCATCACCCTGCTGACTTTCGCGTTGATTCGCATGATTCCGGGCGACCCCGTGGAAGTAATGATGGGCGAACGTCGGGTCGACCCCGAAATGCACGCTCAGGCAATGGAACGCCTAGGTCTGAACAAACCCCTGTATGCCCAATACCTGGATTACATCGGCAAGTTGGCCCACGGCGACCTTGGTGAATCCCTGCGTACCCGTGAAAGCGTATGGACCGAGTTCACCTCCCTCTTCCCGGCGACCCTGGAACTGTCCATGGCCGCCCTGTTGTTCGCCGGCATCCTGGGCCTGTTGGCCGGGGTGATCGCGGCACTCAAGCGAGGATCCCTGTTCGACCACGGGGTGATGGGCATCTCCCTGGCGGGATATTCGATGCCGATCTTCTGGTGGGGCCTGATCCTGATCATGTTCTTCTCGGTATCCCTGGGCTGGACCCCGGTGTCCGGGCGGATCGACCTGCTTTACGACATAGAGCCGCGGACCGGCTTCATGCTCATCGACACGCTGCTGGCCGATGACGTCGGTGCGTTCTTCGATGCCCTGCATCACCTGATCCTGCCGGCCATCGTGCTCGGCACCATCCCGCTGGCCGTTATTGCGCGGATGACCCGTTCTTCGATGCTCGAAGTGCTGCGCGAAGACTACATCCGTACCGCCCGCGCCAAAGGCCTGTCGCCTTCGCGCGTGGTGTTCGTGCACGGCCTGCGCAACGCGCTGATTCCGGTACTGACCGTGGTCGGCCTGCAAGTCGGCACATTGCTGGCCGGTGCGGTCCTGACCGAAACCATCTTCTCCTGGCCCGGCATCGGCAAATGGCTGATCGAAGCCATTGGCGCACGGGACTATCCCGTGGTGCAGAACGGCATCCTGTTAATCGCCTGCCTGGTGATTCTGGTCAACTTCGTAGTGGACATCCTCTACGGCTTTGCCAACCCACGCATTCGTCACCAGCGCTGAGATCATCATGACCATGACCACTCCAGCTTCAACTACAAATCAAGCGGTAACAGTCGATCAAAGCCTGCTGTACCCGTCCCCTTACAAAGAATTCTGGCAAGCGTTTTCCAAGAACAAAGGTGCCGTCGCCGGCCTGATGTTCATGCTGCTGGTGATTTTCTGCGCAATTTTCGCGCCGTGGGTTGCCCCGCATAACCCGAGCGAACAATACCGTGACTTCCTGCTGACCCCGCCGTCCTGGCTGGAAGGCGGGCAGATCCAGTTCCTGCTCGGCACCGATGAACTGGGTCGCGACCTGCTGTCGCGACTGATCAACGGTTCGCGCCTGTCCCTGCTGATCGGCTTGTCGTCGGTGGTGATGTCGCTGATTCCGGGCATCCTTTTGGGTCTGTTCGCCGGCTTCTTCCCGAAACTGCTCGGCCCGACCATCATGCGTCTGATGGACATCATGCTGGCCCTGCCGTCGCTGCTGCTGGCCGTGGCGATTGTCGCCATCCTCGGCCCTGGCCTGATCAACACCATTATTGCCATCGCCGTGGTTTCGTTGCCGTCCTATGTTCGTCTGACCCGCGCCGCGGTGATGGGCGAATTGAACCGCGACTACGTGACCGCCGCGCGCCTGGCTGGTGCCGGTCTGCCACGCCTGATGTTCGTCACCGTGCTGCCCAACTGCATGGCGCCGCTGATCGTTCAGGCGACCTTGAGCTTCTCCTCGGCGATTCTCGATGCTGCGGCACTGGGCTTCCTCGGCCTTGGCGTACAACCGCCAACCCCTGAGTGGGGCACCATGCTGGCTTCGGCTCGCGACTACATCGAACGCGCCTGGTGGGTCGTCAGTCTGCCTGGTTTGACCATTTTGCTCAGCGTGCTGGCAATCAACTTGATGGGCGACGGCCTGCGCGATGCGCTGGACCCGAAACTCAAGAACGCCGCCTGAGGAGATTCAAATGTCACTGTTAGAAATCAAGAATCTCAACGTTCGCTTCGGCGACAAGAACGCCGTTCCGGTGGTCGACGGTCTCGACATTACCGTGGACAAGGGCGAGGTTTTGGCCATCGTTGGCGAATCGGGTTCCGGCAAGTCCGTGACCATGATGGCGCTGATGGGCCTGATCGAACACCCGGGGATCGTCACCGCCGACGCCCTGAATTTCGACGGCAAGAACATGCTCAAGCTGAGCAACCGTCAGCGTCGGCAAATCGTCGGCAAAGACCTGGCCATGGTCTTCCAGGACCCGATGACCGCGCTGAACCCGAGCTACACCGTTGGCTTCCAGATCGAAGAAGTGCTGCGCCTGCATCTGAAAATGTCCGGCAAGCAAGCCCGCGCACGCGCCATCGAACTGCTGGAAAAAGTTGAAATCCCGGGCGCCGCCAGTCGTATGGACGCTTACCCGCATCAACTCTCTGGCGGTATGAGCCAGCGTGTTGCAATCGCCATGGCGATTGCCGGCGAACCGAAACTGCTGATCGCCGACGAGCCGACCACCGCACTGGACGTAACGATTCAGGCGCAGATCATGGACCTGCTGCTGGCGTTGCAGAAAGAGCAGAACATGGGCCTGGTGCTGATCACTCACGACCTCGCGGTCGTGGCCGAAACCGCTCAGCGCGTGTGCGTGATGTACGCCGGCCAAGCGGTAGAAGTGGGTCAAGTGCCACAGCTGTTCGACATTCCGGCACACCCTTACAGCGAAGCGCTGCTCAAGGCGATTCCGGAACACAGCCTGGGCGCCACACGCCTGGCCACGCTGCCGGGCATTGTTCCCGGTCGTTACGACCGTCCGCAGGGTTGCCTGCTGTCGCCGCGCTGCCCGTATGTGCAAGAGAATTGCCGTGCCCAGCGTCCGGCCCTCGATCCGAAAAGCAACAGCCTTGCCCGCTGCTTCTACCCGCTGAATCAGGAGGTGGCGTAATGGCCGTCGTACTTACCGCCCGCGACCTGACCCGTCACTACGAAGTGTCCCGCGGCCTGTTCAAGGGTCATGCGACCGTGCGCGCCCTCAACGGTGTGTCATTCGAACTGGAAGCCGGCAAGACCCTCGCCGTCGTAGGCGAATCGGGCTGCGGAAAATCCACTCTGGCCCGTGCCCTGACGCTGATCGAAGAACCTTCCTCCGGCTCCTTGAAAATCGCCGGGCAGGAAGTCGCCGGCGCCGACAAGTCCCAGCGCAAGCAATTGCGCAAAGACGTGCAGATGGTGTTCCAGAGCCCTTACGCGTCGTTGAACCCACGGCAGAAAGTCGGTGATCAACTGGCCGAGCCATTGCTGATCAACACCAGCCTGAGCGCGGCCGAACGTCGCGAGAAAGTTCAGGCAATGATGAAACAGGTAGGCTTGCGTCCTGAGCACTATCAGCGTTATCCGCACATGTTCTCCGGCGGTCAGCGCCAGCGGATCGCCCTCGCCCGCGCGATGATGCTGCAACCGAAAGTCCTGGTCGCGGACGAACCGACTTCGGCGCTGGACGTGTCGATTCAAGCCCAGGTGCTGAACCTGTTCATGGATTTGCAGCAAGAGTTCAACACCGCCTACGTGTTCATCTCGCATAACCTGGCAGTGGTGCAACACGTCGCCGATGACGTGATGGTGATGTACCTCGGTCGCCCGGTGGAAATGGGCCCGAAGAACGACATCTACGAACGTCCTTTGCACCCCTACACCCAGGCGCTGCTGTCGGCTACCCCGACCATTCACCCGGACCCGAA
The DNA here is from genome assembly GCF_003151075.1 of Pseudomonas sp. 31-12. Taxonomy (NCBI): domain Bacteria; kingdom Pseudomonadati; phylum Pseudomonadota; class Gammaproteobacteria; order Pseudomonadales; family Pseudomonadaceae; genus Pseudomonas; species Pseudomonas sp. 31-12. The sequence continues at coordinate 1,147,747 of NZ_CP029482.1, read as the reverse complement.
CAAGCCGAAAATCAAGATCGTCGGCGAGTTGCCCAATCCGTTGAACCCGCCGTCGGGATGCGCTTTCCACAAGCGCTGCCCGTACGCGACCGAGCGTTGCAGCACTGAAGAGCCGGCCCTGCGCCTGCTCGACAGCCGCCAAGTGGCGTGCCACTACGCCGAGCAGTTCCTCGACGGCGCCGCGTAAAAATGTGGGAGCGGGCTTGCTCGCGAAGAGGGTGTGTCAGTCACCATTTATGTGAATGACACACCGCTTTCGCGAGCAAGTCGAATCGTCGCACCGCCGCTCCCACTGGGATATCTGAGCTGTTCAATAACCTCTTCTGCCCCGGCTGCGCATCAGTCCGGGGGAGAAGGGGTTTTCTTTTGCCTGTTCCTCAAGCCCCTTCATCTTCATCGGTATCGGCATCCGGATCCTCGGTGGTCGAGTCGTCATCGTCCGCGCTGCCGCCCTGCCCCTGGTCGCCTGGCTCCGACTCGGACGCGGCGATCATCAGCCCAGTGTGCGTCACCTGCCCACTCGACGCTTGTTCATCATGATCCGGACACTCAGCCCACGCTGCCGACGACAGGCCTACGGACAGCATTACGAAAACCTTCAGCAACAACACAATGCGTTGAAAAATACTCATGGCCGATTCCATCCTTTTGCAGGTGAAACGTGAAAGCCCGACGGCACTGATAGACAACCGGTTCCGATGGGGCGGGTTCTCCAGATAGGACCCTGACGATGCGCGGGAAATGCCATGAGTGGGGAGACTGGTTTGGAATAATGTATATACCCAAACCCATCAACAACACTGATCCCTGTGGGAGCCAGCCTGCTGGCGATGGCAGTCTTTCATTCAATGAATGTGTTGAATGTCACTCCGCTATCGCCAGCAGGCTGGCTCCCACAGGGAGTTGGGTCGGGCATGAAAAAGCCCCGGTGCTTTCGCGACCGGGGCTTTTGATTTTGCAACTCAACGCTTAGTGATGCTCACGCGTCGCACGGAATTTCACGTCCGGCCAGCGTTCTTCCATCAGCGCCAGGTTGACCCGTGTCGGGGCCAGGTAGGTCAGGTGACCACCGCCGTCGACCGCCAGGTTTTCCACGGCCTTGACCCGAAACTCCTCGAGCTTCTTCTTATCGTCGCAATCGATCCAGCGCGCGGAATACACGGTGATCGGCTCGTAGGAGCACTCGACCTTGTATTCCTCTTTCAAGCGGCTGGCGACCACATCGAACTGCAGCACACCAACGGCGCCGAGGATGATGTCGTTGCTGCGCTCAGGGAAGAACACCTGGGTCGCGCCCTCTTCCGCCAACTGCTGCAAGCCCTGGCGCAGTTGCTTGGATTTCAGCGGGTCACGCAAACGCACACGACGGAACAGTTCCGGGGCGAAGTGCGGAATACCGGTGAAGCCCAGAACTTCGCCTTCGGTGAAGGTGTCGCCGATCTGGATGGTGCCGTGGTTGTGCAGGCCAATGATGTCGCCGGCAAACGCTTCTTCCAGTTGCTCACGCTCGGAGGAGAAGAACGTCAGGGCATCGCCAATCCGCACGTCCTTGCCGGTACGCACGTGGCGCATCTTCATGCCTTTTTCGTATTTGCCGGAGCAGATACGCATGAAGGCGATGCGGTCGCGGTGTTTCGGGTCCATGTTCGCCTGGATCTTGAACACAAAACCTGCAAACTTCTCTTCAACCGGTTCAACGGTGCGCTCGTTGGCGACACGGGCCAGCGGTTTCGGCGCCCAGTTGACCACGGCGTCGAGCACGTGATCGACACCGAAGTTGCCCAATGCAGTACCGAAGAACACCGGGGTCAGTTGGCCGTCGAGGAATTCCTGTTGATTGAATTCGTGACAGGCGCCCTGCACCAGTTCCAGCTGATCGACAAAGCGATCGTACTCGTCGCCCAAGTGCGCGCGAGCTTCATCGGAATCGAGCTTCTCGATGATTTTCACATCGGTACGTTCGTGGCCGTGACCGGCGGTGTACACGATGATGTAGTCGTCGGCGAGGTGATAAACGCCTTTGAAATCGCGGTAGCAGCCGATCGGCCAGGTGATCGGCGCTGCCTTGATTTTCAGGACGGCTTCGATTTCGTCGAGCAGTTCGATCGGGTCGCGGATGTCGCGGTCGAGTTTGTTGATGAAGCTGACGATCGGCGTATCACGCAGACGGCAGACGTCCATCAGCGCGATGGTCCGTGGCTCTACACCCTTACCGCCGTCGAGGACCATCAATGCCGAGTCCACTGCCGTCAGGGTACGGTAGGTATCTTCGGAGAAGTCTTCGTGGCCCGGGGTGTCGAGCAGGTTGATCATGTGGTCGCGATACGGGAACTGCATGACCGACGTGGTAATCGAGATACCACGCTGCTTTTCCATTTCCATCCAGTCGGAGGTGGCATGGCGGTCGGACTTGCGGGATTTCACCGTGCCCGCAATCGCAATCGCCTTGCCCATCAGCAAGAGCTTCTCGGTGATGGTGGTTTTACCGGCATCGGGGTGGGAAATAATGGCGAAAGTGCGGCGTTTCGCGACTTCGGCGGCCTGTTTGGTCATGGGAAATCGCCTGGCAGGTGATTCAAAAAAGGGCGGCGAGTATAGCGCAAACCGAGTCTTACGGACCACCGTTCGCCCTGTCGCCCATGGCGATTGACGGGCTCAAAGGGAGATCCAGGGTGGCTAATTGCTGCTAAATATGGAACCTTTTAAAAGGTGGAGGCGTCCACTCCCCTGTTACAGCTCTCGTAGCAGGGTTTGAAAAACCTGCAAGTTAGCCTGACGAGGCTGCGCTTATGGCTCGATCTCATGCGGTTGCATCAGCATGAAGAGCTGCTTCTCGCGAACGTTGATAATCCCGGCAGCCAGGAATGGCGTTGCCACTCGGGACTGCGTTCGCCGACAAAGAAAAAAGGAGTCCGCCTGTGGCTATTCGCTATGGCAAGGGGCTGATAGGAGGTGCGGTTGTCGTCGCTCTCCTGGCCCTGCTGGTCCACTGGATTGGCATCAACACGATCGAACATTACCGCGACGATTTGTTGTTTTACCTGCAAGCTCACCTGATTCTCGTCCTTGTCTCCATGCTGGCCGCCCTTGTTGTGGGCATCCCCGCCGGTATCTTCCTCAGCCGCCCGAGCATGGTGGGCCGCGCTGAACGCTTCATGCAGATCTTCAACATCGGCAACACCGTGCCGCCTCTTGCCGTACTGGCCATCGCCCTGGGGATCCTCGGCATCGGCAGCGGCCCCGCGATCTTCGCCCTGTTCCTCGCTTCGCTGTTGCCGATCGTGCGCAACACCTATGAAGGCCTGAAAAACGTTCAGGGTTCACTCAAGGAGGCAGCCGTCGGCATCGGCATGACACCGACCCAGGTGCTGTGGCGGGTCGAATTGCCGAATGCCGTGCCGATCATCATCGGCGGCGTGCGCGTGGCCCTGGCGATCAACGTCGGGACGGCACCGCTGGCGTTCCTGATTGGCGCCAACAGTCTGGGCAGCCTGATTTTCCCTGGCATCGCCCTGAACAATCAGCCGCAACTGCTGCTCGGCGCGGCCTGCACCGCCCTGCTGGCCTTGCTGCTCGACGGTCTGGTGACACTCGCCAGCCGCCTCTGGCTCGAACGCGGCTTGCGCCCGTCTTAAGCCTCGGCAAAGGAATTTTTATGAAAAGACTGACCTTAATAATGGGCTGCGTTCTGCTGTTCGCAGGATTCGCCCAAGCCGCTGAAAAACCCGTAATCCGCATCGGCGCCCGGGTGTTCACCGAGCAAACACTGCTCGCGGAAATCACTTCCCAATACCTGCGTACCAAGGGTTATGACACCCAGGTGACCGGCGGACTGGGCAGCAACCTGGCCCGCAGCGCCCACGAAAGTGGCCAGCTGGATTTGATGTGGGAATACACCGGCGTATCGCTGGTGGCTTACAACCACATTACCGAGAAACTCGACAGCGCCCAGTCCTACGCCAAGGTGAAAGAACTCGACGCGAAAAAAGGCCTGATCTGGCTGACCCCGTCGAAGTTCAGCAACACCTACGCCCTGGCCTTGCCGGAAAGCACCGCGAAGGCTTACCCGCAGATCAACACCATCAGCGAGCTGAACACGGTGCTGCAGGCTGAGGCGAAGACCAATCACCTCGTCGCACTGGACACCGAGTTCGCCAACCGTTCCGACGGTCTGGACGGCATGGTCGACCTCTACGGCATGAACCTGACCCGTAAGAACATCCGGCAGATGGACGCCGGGCTGGTCTATACCGCCCTGCGCAATGGCCAGGTGTTTGCCGGCCTGGTCTACACCACCGACGGTCGTTTGAATGCCTTCAAGCTCAAACTGCTCGAAGACGACAAGCACTACTTCCCCGACTACACCGCCGCGCCTGTGGTGCGTCAGGACTACCTCGACGCCCATCCAAAACTGGCGGAAGAAATAAAGCCGCTGGCTGAACTGTTCGACGACGCCACCATGCGCCAGCTCAATGCGCGGGTCGATGTCGACCACGAAAGCCCTTCATCCGTTGCCGCAGACTTCCTGCGCCAGCATCCCCTGAACTGAGGAGGAGAAGACATGGAATTTCTGAACGCCTTTTCCCATCTCGACTGGCCGCTGGTGCTGCACCTGACCTGGCAGCACATCACTCTGGTCGGCATCGCCGTGACATTGGCGATCCTCGTTGGCGTGCCGTTGGGCGTGCTGATGACGCGCTTCCCGACCCTCGCCGGCCCGTTGCAAGCCAGCGCCACGGTGCTGCTGACGGTTCCGTCGATTGCCCTGTTCGGCCTGCTGCTGCCGTTCTACTCCAAGTTCGGCCAGGGCCTCGGTCCGATGCCGGCGATTACCGCGGTGTTTCTGTACTCGCTGCTGCCGATCATGCGTAACACCTACCTGGCGTTGACCGGCGTCGAACCGGGTATTCGCGAAGCCGCCCGCGGCATCGGCATGACCTTCGGCCAGCGCCTGCGCATGGTCGAACTGCCAATCGCCGTGCCAGTGATCCTCGCCGGTGTGCGCACCGCCGTGGTCATGAACATCGGCGTCATGACCATCGCCGCGACCATCGGTGCCGGTGGCCTCGGTGTACTTATTCTCGCTTCAATCAGCCGCAGCGATATGTCGATGCTGATCGTCGGCGCCGTGCTGGTCAGTCTCCTGGCCATCTTCGCCGACCTGCTTCTGCAATGGCTGCAACGCACGCTGACTCCAAAAGGACTGCTCAAATGATCGAACTTCAAAACCTCAGCAAGACCTTCCAAAGCAACGGCAAAGATGTGAAAGCCGTGGACTCGGTAAGCCTGACCGTCAATGAAGGCGAAATCTGCGTATTCCTCGGGCCATCGGGCTGCGGCAAAAGCACCACGCTGAAAATGATCAACCGCCTGATCAAGCCGACCTCGGGCAAGATCCTGATCAACGGCGAAGACACCACCGACCTCGACGCCGTAACCCTGCGTCGCAACATCGGTTATGTGATCCAGCAGATCGGCCTGTTCCCGAACATGACCATCGAGGAAAACATCACCATCGTTCCGCGCCTGCTGGGCTGGGACAAACAGAAATGCCACGACCGCGCCCGCGAGTTGATGAGCATGATCAAGCTCGAACCCAAGCAGTACCTGAATCGCTACCCGCGTGAATTGTCCGGCGGTCAGCAACAGCGGATCGGCGTGATTCGTGCGCTGGCGGCGGATGCGCCGCTGTTGTTGATGGACGAACCGTTCGGCGCGGTCGACCCGATCAACCGCGAGATGATCCAGAACGAGTTCTTCGAGATGCAGCGCGCGCTGAACAAGACCGTGATCATGGTCAGCCACGATATCGACGAAGCGATCAAGCTGGGCGACAAGATTGCGATCTTCCGCGCCGGCAAGCTGCTGCAGATCGATCACCCGGACACGCTGCTGGCGCACCCGGCGGATGACTTTGTCAGCAACTTCGTCGGCCAGGACAGTACGCTCAAGCGACTGTTGCTGGTGAAAGCCGAAGACGCGGCGGACAACGCACCGTCGGTGAGCCCGGAAACCCCAGTGGCTGAAGCCCTGGAGTTGATGGACGAACTGGACCGCCGTTATGTGGTGGTCACGGACGGTGAGAACAAGGCGCTCGGTTATGTACGACGTCGCGACCTGCACCGTCAGACCGGGACTTGCGCACAGTACCTGCGCGAGTTCAACGCCACCGCGGCGTTCGACGAGCATTTGCGTATCCTGCTGTCGCGCATGTACGAGTTCAACCGCTCGTGGCTGCCGGTGATGGATGCCGAGCGGGTGTTCCTGGGGGAAGTGACGCAGGAATCGATTGCCGAGTACCTGAGCTCCGGCAAGTCCCGTGGGGGCAAGACCAGCATTGTTTCGCCAGCCGAAGTTGCAATGGCCTGATCTCTTTCTGAGACTCCAGTGCTTTTGTGGCGAGGGAGCTTGCTCCCGCTCGGCTGCGAAGCAGTCGTAAAGTCAGCCGATGCGGTCATTTCTGAAGAACCGCATTGGCTGATTTTGGGGCCGCTTCGCAGCCCAGCGGGAGCAAGCTCCCTCGCCACAAAGGCTATGTGTAAATCCCTTCAGAATTCCTCATCCGGGGAACATCACACTGTCATGCAGGTCGGTTACATCAGTAGCTGTCGGGGACCGCACGACGGAAGCGTGCAAAAACGCGACATTTTTTGTTGATCTCGAGCCCCTCACGCCCTAAAGTTCGCGCCGAACGTCCATGCTGGAAACGATCCATCCGGCTCAAGTACTGACGACGAGACAGCAAGGCCAAGGGAAGCACCGCCTCCCGTGGCCTTTTTGCTTTCGGCGACATGCCTTGGGAAGTAGGCGAACCAAAGTGGGGATACGGAGGACGTTCATTTGCACCCATTGTTAATTTCAGTTTGCCAGTAGGAGTTCCCAGCATGTCGATCAACGTCGAAGACTATTTCGCGCGCGATACCTTCAACAAAATGAAGGCCTTCGCCGACAAACAAGAAACCCCGTTCGTGGTGATCGATACCGCGATGATCAGCCAGGCCTATGACGACCTGCGCGCCGGTTTCGAATTCGCCAAGGTCTACTACGCGGTCAAGGCCAACCCGGCCGTCGAAATCATCGACCTGCTCAAAGAGAAAGGCTCGAACTTCGACATCGCGTCGATCTACGAGCTCGACAAAGTGATGAACCAGGGCGTCGGCCCGGATCGCATCAGCTACGGCAACACCATCAAGAAATCCAAAGACATTCGCTACTTCTACGAGAAGGGCGTGCGTCTGTATGCCACCGACTCCGAAGCTGACCTGCGCAACATCGCCAAGGCAGCACCGGGTTCGAAAGTCTACGTGCGCATCCTCACCGAAGGCTCGACCACCGCTGACTGGCCTTTGTCGCGTAAATTTGGCTGCCAGACCGACATGGCCATGGACCTGCTGATCCTCGCCCGCGACCTGGGCCTGGTGCCTTACGGCATCTCGTTCCACGTCGGCTCGCAACAGCGCGACATCAGCGTCTGGGACGCGGCGATCGCCAAGGTCAAAGTGATCTTCGAACGCCTGAAAGAAGAAGACGGCATTCACCTGAAGCTGATCAACATGGGCGGCGGCTTCCCGGCCAACTACATCACCCGCACCAACAGCCTGGAAACCTACGCTGAAGAAATCATCCGTTTCCTCAAGGAAGACTTTGGCGACGAGCTGCCGGAAATCATCCTCGAGCCAGGCCGTTCGTTGATCGCCAACGCTGGCATCCTGGTCAGCGAAGTGGTGTTGGTTGCGCGCAAATCCCGTACCGCTGTAGAGCGATGGGTGTACACGGATGTGGGCAAATTCTCCGGCCTGATCGAAACCATGGACGAAGCCATCAAGTTCCCGATCTGGACCGAGAAGAAAGGCGAAATGGAAGAAGTGGTCATCGCCGGCCCGACCTGCGACAGCGCCGACATCATGTATGAAAACTACAAGTACGGTTTGCCGCTGAACCTGGCGATTGGTGATCGTTTGTACTGGCTTTCCACCGGTGCGTATACCACCAGTTACAGCGCGGTTGAGTTCAATGGCTTTCCGCCGCTGAAATCGTTTTACGTGTAAGCAATCTCATGAAGTAAAAGGTCCATGGAAACATGGACCTTTTTTTATTTGCGCAACGATCCCTCAAGGTGGTTCATCATCACCATGCACTCATGTGCGCCCTCCATAGCCGCTTCCAACTTGAAATTCAATTCTCCGAGTCTGGAGGCTCGCTTTGCACTCAACAGTTCGTTGATTACGCTATTCATGCGCTGATGTATTTCCTCGATAAATAACCCCATCTGGGAATTCACAGAAGCGAATCCGTTAAACAACGCAGCAATATCGGCTTTATATTCGGTCGCCCTCACCAACGCATCCCTGGAAGAGTAAGCGATGTCCCACACAGGTGTGGTGCCATTCTCACGAAACAACTCCTCCACCACAGCCGGTTGTGAATGGCAGTTACAGGATTTATGGTTCATGGCCCCAGTGAATACCGAGTTCAGCCCGAACGACTCCCGATACAACTCGGTATTGGTGAATTTCAGTTGTCGCACAGCAGATTTCAGATTATCAAAGCGAAGGTACAGTTCGTGAACCAGATCCTGCACATTCTTCGGTGGAAACAACATCCATGTCGAGGATCTGGTTAACGTATACGCGTTAAAATCCACCTGACCCATAGGTTCGTTCCTGGTGGTTTGCTTAGTCAGCTCAAGAGATTCACAGACAAACATCGCGAGATCTTCAACATAACCGTTGCATAGTCGCTTGGTTTCTTCAGTACGCTTCCAGAACTCTTGCAAATATCGCTCATTAAACATGGCGTTATTCAAGCGCGAATCGGAGGATAAAACCGCGAGTTGATGGCCGCTGTTTCTACGGCGCTCGAACACAATCGGTATATTATTGAACGTCGGCTGCAAGGAACCAAGAAAACGGGTGTAACGGTCTAACACACGCCGCTGAGCCGCGGTGAATTCATAGGCAAGAATATTCATATTCCCTCTTAGAGGGAGTAGGCATGCGCCCACTCCCTCTGCTCTTTATAGCTGCTTAATGGGATTCAAGTACGTGATGACTTCTGAAATCCGGGAAATCGCAGAATCAGCTTGTTCTTCAACGGACAGCGATTCATCTAGTTTGAATTCGCGAGAGAACTTTTCAACGTCGGCAACCAGATTCGAAAATTCACTCACGAAACCCCAGCGCCCATCGTCCAGCTCGTCCAGAGTCTTTAACAATTCAAGCTTCCCATCAATTTGGGTGACATGGTTGATTTGTATTTGCGCCTGCGCTTTCAGATCGACAGCTTTCTGCCTGAGCCTGTTATACGCCGCCAGCATGTTTAGATAGTTAATAGCCTCCCCAATACCAGAGATCAACTTTTTAAGCGTATCAATGGCCAACAATGCGATTTGAACCTGCGGCGGCGCCAAACCCAATGCTTTCAGATTATCCAGCGACAACTGAGCCTCTTCCCCGATTTTTTCAACTCCGGCCTTCACGATCAAATCAATTGCTTCGGACACGGACTTTATCTGCTCGTTCAGTTCAGCCAGTTTCTCTTCGGATTTGCTTTTCAGCTCTTCAGCAAGTGTCCGATCCTGCTGCAACGCAACAATCAACGCTTCCGAATTAGCCCTGTCATAGGGGGCGCTAATACTTCTATGGACACTTTTTAGATCCACCGCTTGTGTGGATATTGTGTTGCGCACACTATTGAGTTGCTTCTCCATATCCTCACGAATCTCCTCCAACTCGTCTGGACTTCCAAGATCTGATTGTAGGATCTCCAGTTCTTTCTTCGCACGGCCCAAAGCGATGATATTTGTCTGGGCCTGGTTACGCAGATCAAACGTTGTCTTATTGATAGCGACCGCCAGATTATTCATAGTCCCCACGGTGCCAGGCAAATATTTATATTGCTCCACAAGCATTTGCGCGGTGGTATTTACTGCTTGTAACGCGGCATTATGATTACGTAAGTCTGCGATATTGAAAGCAGGGCTTTCCGAACTATTAAATAACGAATGCATGGCCATCTTACTCTTGAAAACCAACCGATTATTTTCATACTCTGCGTCCGCCTCTGCGAACACTCGAAGCAATTGATCCGAACTGCCCCGAATTTGCACCCACGGTTCAACGATACTGATGATCTGATTTTTGAACCGTCTCAAAGAAGCCGCTTCATCCAGCTTGCCGACCTCATCATAGGACGCCGTAATGTATAAACTCAGCGCATTCCATACCAGCATGAGATTTTGAGTGGCAACTTCAGCTTCAATTGCGACGTCGGTGAGGTTTTGCAGATCATCACGCACTTTGTTCAAGGCGGCCAGCGTCTGGTTTTTGCCAGCCATCTTTTGGTTGGCGACATGCTGTGCTTCTTTCAGTTGATTTCGTTCGCGGCGAATCTTTTCAGCCTTGACCCCTTGATAGATGCCGAGAATCAACCCGCCAACATTTAAAGTCGCTGCAGCCTTGATCGCTTCCTGAACCAGCTGATCGTACTGTTTACTGAGCTCATCGATTTGTTGGGAATGCTGGTCAATTTCATCTTGCAGGTCCTGAACATCTTTCTGATAGGTATTCTTTTTAACAAATTCCAATCGCAGTTTTATTTCCGGCAATACGACCTTGCGCATATCAGAACCAAAACTATCCAGCTCTGACCTTACAACCTCCGCCTTATCATGACAAAACTTAACTTTTCCAAGCAAGTCATTGAGGGAGGATCTGATATCCGTTACATCATCCGGGTGCAACTCAATATCGGGAAGATCCGTGAACGGGAGTTTCAAAAACTCCTCGGGTTTATTGATATTGTTTTCTTCCAGATACTTCGATGCTCTGTGTTGTGCATAGACCTCTACAATTTCATTACCCGCTCTGATAATGCTACCGGCGAAAACTTTAAGATCGGTGCCTGTCAGCATTATTTTTTCGCGCAATGGCGACCAGCGACTGGCATGATCATACGTCATGGTGAACGTGCGCAGAAAATCTTGGGCAGCAAGTCCTGTGCCGCCTGTTTCTCCGGCGCCGTAGTTCAAGTACGCAACTACGTCTTGCAGACGAACGGGAAGAGAAAGCCCCAGGGTCTCGTACTTCCTCAGACTAATAATCTGAGCCTTGGTCACTTGCAGGCCAGGATCCCGATTATATTCATCACCCTCACCAAGCGATGCGTCCACAAATATTTTTGGCGCTTTGACAGCTGCCTCAATTACCTTATCATCTATCTTGAACGTCATTAGAGACTCCTTGTCATTCCAGACGTTAGTATTATTTAAGTTCCCATCAATGCTGATAAGTCGCTTCATGCAACCCAATTACAGATATCGACAAACGAAACTTAGAGCACAACGACAACTACTCACAAGCCTTTAAATATTAAAATTCAATACAACTCATACACTCCACACTGCGATATCCGCCCCCTATATTTGACGCAATAGCCACATCAACACCATCAACCAACCTGGCGAAGTAACGTTTTTCAGTCAGAACGTCGCAGGGGGCGATAGCATTACCTGACAAGGTTTAATGCGTTAGCAGAGTGAGCGTTATGTGGGTGGGATAAATCAATGGCATAAAAGATTACAACGCAACCAACTGAGATAGCCGTAGCCGATAAGCATCAGCCATCCTGCGGATTTGTGGGTGATCTGAACTTTGTAATGACTCACAACTCACCCGCAAGAAGTTCGCGTTCCCCCCGACCAGTGCCTTGCGCAACCAGCCAAGCGCTTCATCGACTCGCCCCTCATCGGCCAGCACCGCCGCGTAACTGAACTGCCCCCGAAAGTCCCCGCCTTCGGCAGAGCGTTGATACCACTGCCGTGCCGCGAGTGGATCGGCGAGGCACACCTTGCCGTCTTCCAAATAACGTCCCAGCAGGTTCATGGACTTTGCATGGCCCAGTTCGGCCGCCTGTCGATACAGATTCAAGGCTTGCAGCTGATTCACTGTCACGCCACGCCCGGTCGCCAGCAGATTGGCGTAGTTGTACATCGCCCAATCCAGCCCGGCTTCTGCCGCGACTCGATAATGCTGCGCGGCAACCGAAGCCTGCGCCGCACACCCCCAGCCATGTTCATGACAACGACCGAGCATGTTGCGCGCCATCAGATGCCCGCGCCGGGCGGCGATCTCGAACCAGCGCACTGCCAGCGGCTGGTCCTGCCCGATGCCCTGCCCGTCCAGCAGAATCTGCCCGAGCAAGGCCTGAGCATCGAGGATGTTTTCGCCGGCGGCGATCAGAATCGCCTGGGCAGCCCGGGCGGGGCTTTCGTCGAGCATGGCTTTGAGCGCATCACCGTCGAGGATTTCCTCGCGGCGTAATTGATAGCTCATACCTCAACCCAGCGACGCAGCAGGTTGTGATAAGTGCCCGTGAGACGAATCAGCGAAGGATGATCAGGCATGTCCTGAGTCAGTTGCTGGATCGCCCCGTCCATCTCGAACAGCAACGCACGCTGACTGTCTTCGCGCACCAGGCTTTGGGTCCAGAAGAACGACGCGTAACGGCTGCCGCGAGTGACGGCGTTGACCTTGTGCAGGCTGGTGCCGGGATACAGAACCATGTCCCCGGCCGGCAGCTTCACGCGCTGAGTGCCGAAGGTGTCCTGGATTTCCAGTTCGCCACCGTCGTAGTCCTCCGGCTCGCTGAAGAACAGCGTCGCCGACAGATCGGTGCGAACCCGCTCGATACCGCCTTTGGGCTGGCGCACGGCGTTATCAATATGGAAGTCGAAACTGCCGCCCGCCGTGTAACAGTTCAGCAACGGTGGAAAGACTTTGTGCGGTAACGCCGCGGACATGAACAGCGGATTTTTCCACAGCCGCTCAAGCATCGCCGCGCCCACTTCCTTGGCCAGCGGATGACCTTCGGGCAACTGCAGATTGTGCTTGGCTTTGGCCGACTGGTAGCCGGCGGTGATTTTGCCGTCGGCCCAATCCGCCTGTTCCAGAGCCTCGCGGATGCGCTGCACTTCTTCTTTCGCGAACACGCCGGGAATGTGCAGCAGCATGGGAGGACACCTGAGGGTAAAGAGGCGCTAATGGTATTGATTCTTATTGACTGTGTAAAACCCCCACGACGAACGAATCAGCAAAAACCGTAAGGTTAAATTGTAAAGAATGTAAATTCCTCGCGAATAGTAACGTTTCGCAATTGATACAAATACGCGTCTACCCTATATTCCGCGGCCTCAAATCCTTGGGGAGGGGAATTCACATGTCACGCCAACACTCACAATTACCGGTCAGTTCACCGCGTTTGCTCGCGTCTGCAATTGGCGTGGCGATCACTGCCGGCTCTGCTGGCCACATGGTTTTCGCGGCTGAAAAGACCGAGGAAAAAGCGCCGAGTAACGCGATTTCCCTGGGCGCTACCGCCATCACTGGCGAAGCCCAGGATGCGACGGCCTACAACGTCGAAAAAGCCTCCTCTCCCAAGTACACCGCTCCGCTGGTGGACACGCCGCGTTCGGTCACCGTCATCCCGCAGCAGGTGCTGAAGGACACCGGCGCCCTGAATATGCAGGACGCACTGCGCACCGTTCCGGGCATCACTTTCGGTGCCGGTGAAGGTGGCAACCCTCAAGGCGATCGTCCGTTCATTCGTGGTTTCGACGCTCAGGGCGATACGTACCTGGACGGCGTGCGCGACACCGGTTCGCAGAGCCGCGAGATCTTCGCCGTCGAGTCGATCGAAGTCAGCAAAGGCCCGAACTCGGCCATTGGCGGCCGTGGCGCTGCGGGCGGCAGCATTAACCTGGTGAGCAAAAAGGCGCACTTGGGCGACTCGTTTGACGGTGGTTTTACCTGGGGCTCGGACCAGACCCAGCGTTACACCCTGGACGGTAACTACCAGTTCACCGACTCCGCTGCCGGCCGACTCAACCTGATGAGCCACGAAAGCAACGTCGCCGGCCGTGACAGCGTCGATTACGACCGCTGGGGCATCGCACCGTCGCTGGCGTTCGGCCTGGGCACCGACACCCGGGTCAACCTCGATTACTACCATCTCGAAAGCAACGACACGCCAGACTCGGGCATTCCGTACACCATCCCTGTCGCCGGCTCGGCCGCGCGCACCAAGTCCAACCCGGACAAGCCGTTCGCCGGCGGCGATCACAGCAACTTCTACGGGCTGGATCGCGATTTCCGCAAGGGCCGCACCGACACGGCAACCTTCGCCATCGAGCATGACTTGAGCGATGCGCTGACCGTCAAGAACACCTTGCGCCACGGCAGCAGCATGCAGGATTACATCCTGACCCAGCCGGACGACAGCAAGGGCAACGTCAATAACGGCAGCGTCTGGCGCCGGGCCAACACCCGTGTCAGCAACACCGAGACCACCACCAACCAGACCGACCTGTTTGGTGACGTCTACATCGCCGGCTTCAAGAACAGCTTCGCCACCGGCATCGAGTTGAGCCGCGAGGAGAGCCAGAAATCCTCGTACAACGTCAACGTCGACACCACCCCGAGAACGGCGGCTTCGACCACCAACTGCTCCCCGGCATTGATCGGCGCGCCAAGCGGCTACAACTGCACCTCGCTGGCCAACCCGAACCCGAACGATCCGTGGAACGGTGCCATCTCGCGTAACTACGCCGGCACCGACACCCAGGCCGACACCTACGCGCTGTACGTGTTCGACACCCTGGAATTGTCCGAGCAATGGCTGGTGAACATGGGCCTGCGTTACGACCATTTCGATACGAAGTACAAAACCTACAACGCCTCCAGCGTGACCACGTCCAAGGGCGATGACGTCAGCGAATTCGTGACCGGCCAGTTCGGCGTGGTTTACAAGCCGGCGGAAAACGGCAGCATCTATGCGTCCTACGCCACCTCCGCCACTCCGCCAGGCAATACCCTGGGCGATGGCCAGGAAGGCAACCCGTTGGGCGGCACTCCGGATCGCAGCGGCAATCTGTTGAGCAGCGACATGGAGCCGGAAACCACCAAGAACTACGAAATTGGCACCAAGTGGGACTTGCTCAACGATCGTCTGTCGCTGACCGCCGATATCTTCCGCACCGAGAAAGAAAACGCCCGCGTTCAGGTTGATACCACGTCCTATGAAAACGCCGGCAAAACCCGGGTTCAAGGTATCGAACTGTCGGCCAGCGGCAAGATCACCGAGAAATGGCAAGTCTTCGCCGGTTATGCCTACATGGACAGCGAGCAAGTCGATGGCGGCCCACTCGGCGCAGCCAACGATGGCAACGAACTGCCGAACACCCCGAAAAACAGTGCCAGCCTGTGGACGACCTATCAGGTCACGCCGAAGCTGACCATCGGTGGTGGTGCGTTCTATGTCGACGACGTATTCGGCAGCGTGGCCAACACCACCATGGTCGATTCCTACGTTCGTTACGACGCAATGGCGGCGTACAAGTTGAGCAAAAACGTCGACCTGCAATTGAACGTGCAGAATTTGACCGACGAAACCTACTACGACAAAGCCTTCTCGACCCACTTCGCCAACCAGGCGGCGGGGCGCACGGCATTGCTGAGCACCAACTTCCACTTCTGATCAAATACGGGAGCGAGCCTTTGTGGCGAAGGGGCTTGCCCCCGTTGGACTGCGCAGCAGTCCCATAACCTGAACGCGCGGTGTGTCAAATATGGCCCGGGCTCAAATATTGGGGCCGCTTCGCGACCCAACGGGGGCAAGCCCCCTCGCCACACTGGCTCGCTCACACATGGAGTGGCCAACAAGGTCAGGCCCCGTTCATCCATATGAACGGGGCTTTTGTGCGTAAAAAGAATGTTTCTCAGCAACCCACGGCATAATGCGCGCCGTGATGATTATTTCGAACGAACAAGGCGAGCGACGTGTTGAAGAAAACCCTGTTCCAGTTGCACTGGTTTTTCGGCATCAGTGCCGGGCTGGTCCTGGCCCTGATGGGCATCACCGGGGCGATGGTCTCGTTTGAGGATGAAATCCTCAGCGTGCTCAATCCTTCCGTGCTGCAGGTCGAGAAGCAGGTTGCCGGCGTCTTGCCGCCTGCCGAACTGGTGGAAAAAATCGAGGGTGCCTCCGGCAAGAAAGTCGCGATGCTCTGGGTCGATACCGACAGCGGCAACGCCGCGCGGGTGAGCTTCACGCCGCCACCGGGTGAACGCCGGGGCGAGATGCGCTACTTCGATCCGTACACCGCCGAGTTCATGGGTGAGGCCACCGGCCAGGATTTCTTCGGCCTGATGCTGCGACTGCACCGCTTCCTCGCCATGGGCGATACCGGTCGGCAGATCACCGGGGCCTGCACGCTGATCCTGGTGTTTTTCTGCCTGTCCGGCCTGTACCTGCGGTGGCCGCGCCAATGGAAAAACTGGCGCGCCTGGCTGACCCTCGACTGGAAGAAAAAGGGCCGCAGCTTCAACTGGGACCTGCACTCCGTGGCCGGCACCTGGTGCCTGGTGTTTTACCTCCTGTCAGCGCTGACCGGGTTGTCCTGGTCCTATGAGTGGTACAACAAGGGCCTGACCCGACTGCTTTCCGACTCACCGCAAAACGAGCGCGTTCGCGGTGGTCGTGGCCCTGCACCGAGCGGCCCGGCGCCGACCGCGGATTACGCCGCCATGTGGAGCAGCATTTACAGCGCCGCAGGTCCGGCACTCAGCGCCTACAACATCCGCATGCCACCAGTGGCCGGGCAACCGGCGACTGTTTTCTACCTGTTGAACACCTCGCCCCATGATCGGGCGCTGAACCAGATCACCCTCGATCCGGCCACCGGCCTCGTCAAACGGCATGACCGTTACAGCGACAAGAGCCTCAAGGCGCAGCTGCTGACCAGCCTCTACGCGCTGCACGTCGGCAGCTACTTCGGCATCGTCGGGCGGATCATCCTGACGATCACCGCGTTGACCATGCCGCTGTTTTTCGTCACTGGCTGGTTGCTGTATCTCGATCGTCGGCGCAAGAAAAAGCAGATCAGGGACGCCCGCAAAGACTTCGCGCAAACGGGCAACAATGCCCCCGCCTGGTTGATCGGTTTCGCCAGCCAAAGCGGGTTTGCCGAGCAGTTGGCGTGGCAGACCGCCGGGCAATTGCAGGCGGCCGGCCTGCCGGTGAAGGTTCAGCCGCTGGCGAATGTCAGCGAACAGGATTTGCGCGAATCCAGCAACGCGCTCTTCGTGGTCAGCACCTTCGGCGATGGCGAAGCACCGGACAGCGCCCGGGGTTTCGAACGCAAGGTGCTGGGCCATGCGTCGAACCTGGAAAGCCTGAACTACGCAGTCCTGGGTCTCGGTGATCGCCAGTATCAACACTTCTGTGGCTTCGCCCGACGCTTGCACACTTGGCTCGGCGAGCATGGCGGCACGACCTTGTTCGCCCCGGTGGAAGTCGACAGCGGCGACCCTTACGCCTTGCGCCACTGGCAGCAGCAACTCGGCCTGTTGACCGGGCAAGCGCCGGTCGACACCTGGCAAGCACCGAACTTCGACAACTGGACCCTGACCCGCCGCGAGTTGATGAACCCGGACAGCAGTGGCTCGTCGGTGTACTTGCTGGGCCTCACCGCCCCGACGACCAGCAGCTGGCTGGCCGGGGATCTGGTGGAAGTGTTGCCACGCAATTGCCCGTGGGCGATCGAGCATTTCCTTGATGGCCTGGGCATTGAAGGCCGGGCGATGGTGACCTTCGATGGCCTGTCGCAACCGCTGGAGCACGCCCTCGCCAGTCGCCAACTGCCCGAGAACAGAGCGCATCTGGTCGGCCTGCACGCGCAAGCGCTGGTCGACGCTCTGGTGCCGTTGGCCATGCGCGAATACTCCATCGCCTCGATCGCCGCCGACGGCATGCTGGAGCTGATCGTGCGTCAGGAGCTGCACGCCGACGGCAGCCTCGGCATCGGCTCCGGCTGGCTGACCGAACACGCGCCGGTGGGTGGCACCATCAGCCTGCGGGTGCGGCGCAACAGTAGTTTCCACCTGCCGACCGAGCCGGTACCGATGATCCTGCTGGGTAACGGCACCGGGCTGGCCGGGCTGCGCAGTTTGCTCAAGGCGCGCATTACCGATGGGCAGCAACGGCATTGGCTGCTGTTTGGCGAGCGTAATCGGGAATTCGACTACCTGTGTCGCGATGAGCTTGAAGAGTGGCTGACGTCAGGCGACCTGGAGCGACTGGACCTGGCGTTCTCGCGGGATCAGGCCGAGAAGATTTATGTGCAGGATCGACTGCGCGAGTCGGCTGATCTACTGAAGCAATGGCTGGCCGACGGTGCCGTGATTTACATTTGCGGCAGCTTGCAAGGGATGGCTTCAGGTGTGGATCACGTGCTCAACGAAGTGCTTGGCATTGAAGAAGTCGACCGCCTGATCGAGCAGGGTCGCTACCGCCGCGACGTCTACTGAAAGAGCCCCTCACCCTGGCCCTCTCCCAGAGGGAGAGGGGGCTGACCGAGGGGTCTCACGTCATACATCGACCTGAAAAATCGAGTCGAACTCAAGCATCGAGAACGATGAATATCTGCTCCCTTTCCCCCTCTCCCCTCTGGGGAGAGGGCTGGGATGAGGGGGTCGATTTCAAATCATCCGCAAAATCCAGACTACAGTTAAACCTCCATCCCCCTTCACACGGACGTGAAGCATGCCCACCCGCCCCACCCTCAACCAACGCCAATTCGCCCGCCACCTGCGCACCCACCAAACCGACTGCGAACTGCTGCTCTGGCAAAAACTTCGTTCTCGGCAAATCGCCAATCTGAAATTCCGTCGGCAGTTTCCATGCCCGCCATACATCCTGGATTTTTATTGCGTGGAACTGAAGTTGGCCATCGAACTGGATGGTGGTCAGCATTACGAGACGGCGGCAAAAATACATGACCAGCGTCGAACGCTTTACCTTCAGCAGCAAGGTATTGAGATTGTGCGGTTTAGCAATCTGGAAGTAATTGAGCGGATGAGTGAAGTGCTTGAACAAATCATAAGGATTGCTGTGAATCGAACGTCGTGATTCTGATCTTAAATCCACCCTCACCCTAACCCTCTCCCGGAGGGAGAGGGGACTGACCGAGTTGTTCTTAGAGTTACATCGACCTGAAAAATCGAGTCGAACTCAGGTTTGGATACGATGAATATCTGCTCCCTTTCCCCCTCTCCCCTCTGGGGTGAGGGGTGGATCTATCAGACAGGCTGCAGCTTCTGCTCAAACACCGCCACCCCATCCAGATCCCGCAACAACACACTCATCTCCCCCGTCTGCCCATCGATATTCACCTCGCCAAAAAACTGAAACCCGGCAAACGGTGAGGTGTTCTGCGCCGGCGGTGCCTTCTCGAAAACCACTTCGGGCCCGAACGTCTTGTCCAGCGGATTGGGCCCGAAGCTACCAGCATTCAACGGCCCGGCCACAAATTCCCAGAACGGTTCAAAGTCCTGGAACGCAGCACGATCCGGGTGGTAATGATGGGCCGCGCAGTAATGCACATCCGCCGTCAGGAAAACAAAATTGCGCACCTGCTGCGCCCGCAAAAAGCCCAGTAGCTCGGCGATTTCCAGTTCACGTCCCTGGGCCGGTCCGGGATCACCATTGGCCACCGCCTCCCAGCGCGCCACACCGGGGCTGACTTCACCGTCGGGAACGCCGAGGCCGATCGGCATGTCGGCGGCGATGACTTTCCATTGGGCAGTGGAGGCTTTCAACGAAGCCTTCAGCCATTCGAGTTGCTCACGACCGAGAAAGGGTTTGGCAGCGCCGAGGTTGTCGTCATTGGCTTCGCGATAGCTGCGCATGTCCAGCACAAACACATCCAGCATCGGCCCATAGCCGAGCTGGCGATAAATCCGCCCGCCGCCGTCCGCCCTCTGCAAACGCATGGGCGCATATTCGAGCCACGCCTGCCGGGCACGGCTCACCAGGCTGTGGATATCTTTGCTCGTGTAGCGCTCATCCAACTGCTTGCCCGGCGACCAGTTGTTCACCACTTCGTGGTCGTCCCATTGCCAGATCTGCGGGACCTCGGCGTTGAAGCGGCGGACGTTTTCGTCCATCAGGTTGTAGCGGTAGTTGCCGCGATAATCGTCCAGTGTCTCGGCGACTTTGCTCTTGGCTTCGCTGGTGATATTGCGCCACACCCGGCCGCTTTCGGTGGTCAGTTGCGCCGGCACCGGGCCGTCGGCGTAGATGGTGTCGCCGCTGTGGATAAAGAAGTCGGGCAGGCGCAAACGCATGGCTTCGTAGATGCGCATACCGCCGATGTCCGGGTTGATGCCGAAGCCCTGGCCGACGGTGTCGCCGCTCCAGACGAAACGAAGGTCGCGCCGGGTTTGCGGCACGCTGCGCAAGTGGCCGAACCAGGGTTCGCTGGCGACGCCGCTTTGGGCGTCTTCGAAATAAACGCGGTAGAAAATCGCCTGATCGACGGGCAGGCCGGTGAGTTCGACCCGCGCGGTGAAGTCAGTACGCGCATCAGCCAATGGCGAGACAAATCGACGAGGGTTGCCGAACAGGCTGCGGGTGTCCCATTCCACCACCATCCGCACCGGCCGGTCGCTGCGACTCCAGATCATCGCCCGGTCGCCCTGCAGATCGCCGGACTGCACACCATCGGTGAGTTGCGGACGGTCCTTGACCGAAGCGATGACGGCCGGCGCCAGGCCCGGAAGCAAAAGCCCGGCGCCGACGGCTTGCATGACACGACGGCGGCCGAGGTCGAATTCGCTCATGGTGTTCTCCCTGAAAAGGAAAACTAAAGCATGTACGCATGACGCTGATGTGAAAATGCAATCCCTGTGGGAGCGAGCTTGCTCGCGATAGCGGTGTAACAGTCACTATTTTCGTTGAATGTTAAACCGTCATCGCGAGCAAGCTCGCTCCCACAGGGTTGGGTGTCAGGCGCTGACGGGCTCTATTGCCAGTTCAACGACTTCAGGCCGCTTGAGCAGCGCATACGCCACCGCCGTCAGCAAACTCCCGGCCACAATCGCCAGCAAATACAACAGCGCATGGTTGATCGCATTCGGGATCGCCAGCACAAACAACCCTCCGTGCGGCGCCATCAGTTTGCAGCCGAAATACATCGACAGCGCACCGGTCAGCGCGCCGCCGGCAATGCTCGCCGGAATCACCCGCAACGGATCCTTGGCGGCAAACGGAATCGCGCCTTCGGAGATAAAACACAGCCCCAACACCAACGCTGCCTTACCGGCCTCGCGCTCAGTCTGGGCAAACTTGCGGCGGGCGATAAACGTGGCGATGCCCAAGCCAATCGGCGGCACCATGCCGGCGGCCATGGTCGCGGCCATCGGGGCATAACTTTGCGAGGCCAGCAGCCCGACCGAGAACGCATACGCGGCCTTGTTGATCGGCCCGCCAAGGTCGACGCACATCATCCCGCCGAGCAGCACACCCAGCAGAATCGCGTTGGTGGTGCCCATGCTGTCGAGGAAGTGCGTGAGCCCTTCAAGCATCCCGGCCACCGGTTTGCCGACGATGTAAATCATCACCAGGCCAGTGAACAGGCTCGCCAGCAACGGGATGATCAGGATCGGTTTCAGCGCCTCAAGACTTTGCGGCAGACGCGCGTATCGATTGATCGCCTGCGCCGCGTAACCGGCGATGAAACCGGCAATGATCCCGCCAATAAAACCGGCGCCCAAAGTGCTCGCCAGCAGACCACCGATCATCCCCGGTGCCAAGCCCGGACGGTCGGCGATCGAATAGGCGATGTAACCCGCCAGCAGCGGCACCATCAACTTGAACGCGGTCTCGCCGCCGATCTGCATCAGGGCGGCGGCGAGTGTGCCTTCCTCCTTGAAGGCAGTGATGCCGAACACGAAGGACAAGGCGATCATCAGACCGCCCGCCACTACCATCGGCAGCATGTACGACACCCCCGTCAGCAAGTGTTTATAGATGCCGGTTTTCTCTTGCTTGGCCGGACCCTTGGCACCGGTCGCAGCGGTTTCCTGCTTGCCTTCGGTCAGCGCTTTGTTCAGCGTCGCCTCGGCCTGCTTCAACGCAATACCTGTGCCGCAACGGTAAATCTTCTTGCCGGCAAAACGCTCGGTGGCGACTTCGATATCGCAGGCCAACAGCACCACATCAGCATCGGCAATCGCTGCGGCGCTGAGTGGATTGCGCGCACCAACCGATCCCTGAGTTTCCACTTGCAGGTCGTACCCCAGACGCTTGGCTGCTTGTTGCAAGGCTTCGGCAGCCATGAACGTGTGGGCGACACCGGTCGGACACGCCGTGATCGCCACCAGACGTGGCGCGTTTTGAACGGTGGCCGCAGGTTGCGCGACAGCTTCGGTCGCGACATACACCTGAGCCTCTTCAGCACCTCGGCGCAGCACCGCTTCGACATCCTGCAACGCCTGGGCCGGCGTACTCTGGAACACGCGTTTGCCAACAAACCGCGACATGTCCACCGGCGTGCTGGTGACCAGCAACACCCACTCGGCGGCTTCAATCGTGGCCGCCGACAGCTGACGTTCCGGATGCGCGGCATCCACCACTTCGACGCTGGTGCTCCAGCCCTGACGCTGGGCCGCTGCATCAAGCAAGCGGGCGCACAGCACACTGGTGACCATGCCGTTCGGGCAGGCCGTAACAATGGCTAACTTCATGACAAACCCTCTTATTGTTCTGTCAGGGTGCGAATGCGCACGCCCTGTTCGAGCCGCGCCAACTGCGCGACATCGCCAATACCGAAACCGATCTGCGTGACCGCCATCGCGGCAATCGCCGTGGCGGTGCGCAAGGTTTGTTCAGGCGTGTCGGCGCTGAGCAAACCGTGGAGCATGCCGGCCAGCAACGAATCGCCTGCGCCCACGGTGCTGACGACGCTGACCTTGGGCGGCGTGGCGTGCATCGCCGAGCCGACACTGAACCAGTTCACGCCGTCGGCACCGTGGGAAATCACCACATGCTCGATGCCTTGAGCGTGCAAACGGCTCGCCGCTTCGGCTTGTGCCGCCACCGATATCACCTCGCAGCCGAGCGCGTCGGCCAGCTCTTCAGTGTTCGGTTTGATCAGCCACGGGCCGGCCTTGAGTGCGGCGCGCAATGCTTCACCGCTGCTGTCGAGGGCGACATTCAGACCGAGGGTTTTCAGACGTTCAATCAACGCCTGCAACCACTGCGGGCTGATCCCTTGCGGCAGGCTGCCGGCCACGACGACCGCGTCATGACCCGGGGCGATCTGATCGAGTCGATCCAGCAACGCCTGCTGCGCCGCCTCATTGACCATCGGCCCCGGACCGTTGATGTCGGTGATCCGACCGTCGTTTTCCGCGAGTTTGATGTTGCTGCGCGTCTCACCGGGCACCCGGATGAACGCATCGACAAAACCGCGCTTGGCGAACAGGGTTTCGAACGCTTGAAGGTTGTCCTCACCGAGGAACCCGCTGACCGTCAGCTGATGCCCGAGGTCGGCCAGCACCTGCGCGACGTTCACGCCTTTACCGGCGGCGTGGGTGTGCATCTCGTCGCTGCGATTGACTTGGCCGGGTTCAAGTCGCGGCAATTGCACCGTCAGGTCCAGCGCCGGGTTGAGCGTCAGGGTCAGGATTTTGGCCATTACAGGGCCTCCACTAATGCGCGCACTTCATTGGCGCTGCCCACGGCCAGGGCCTGTTGGGCGAGAATTTTGGTTTGGCTGAGGCTGAGTTCGCGGATCCGCGCCTTGACCTCGGCAATGCTGCGGCCCGACACGCTGAGTTCGTCCACGCCCAGCCCGACCAGCACCGGCACCGCCAGCGGATCGGCCGCCAGCTCGCCGCACACGCCGACCCACTTGCCGTTGGCATGGGCCGCGCGCACGGTAATGTCGATCAATTGCAGCACCGCCGGGTGCAAGCCGTCCGCCTGAGCCGACAAGGTCGGGTGACCGCGGTCGATGGCCAGGGTGTACTGGGTCAGGTCGTTGGTGCCGACGCTGAAGAAGTCGACTTCCTTGGCCAGCACCGGCGCCAGCAAGGCCGCCGATGGCACCTCGATCATGATCCCCAGTTGCAGGTCCGCGACCGGGATTTCCAGACGCAGGCGTTCGGTCATGTCCCGGGCCTGGCGCCATTCATCGACGCTGCCGACCATGGGGAACATGATCCGCAGCGGGCGGTTATCCGCAGCACGCAGCAAGGCGCGCAACTGCGCTTCCATGACCTGCGGACGCTGCAAGGTCAGGCGAATGCCACGCACGCCGAGGAACGGGTTTTCTTCTTTCGCGATCGGCCAGTACGGCAGCGGTTTGTCGCCACCGACGTCGAGGGTGCGAACCACCAGGGGACGCCCGGCCAGGCCATCGAGGACGCGGCGGTATTCGACTTCCTGGGTGGCCTCGTCCGGCGCCTGGGAATGGGCCATGAAAATCAGTTCGGTGCGCAGCAAGCCGATGCCTTCGGCACCCTGCTCCACCGCGCTGGTCACACCTGCACTTTCGCCGATGTTGGCGAACACTTCGACCGCGTGGCCGTCAGTGGTTAGTGCCGGTTGATGGCGTTGTTCGGCGGCGGCTTTGAGGCGTTGCTCGCGGGTGTCGCGTTCTTCGGTGGCGCGCTGCAGGGTCGCCGCGTCGGCGTCCACGTGCAGGCGACCGCGCTGTCCGTCAATCAGCAGCGGCGTGCCCGGCGCCAGCAGCAACACCGCTGCACCGGCGCCGACCAAGGCCGGAATGCCCAGCGCCCGGGCGACAATCGCGCTGTGAGCGGTCGCGCCGCCGCGGGCCGTGAGAATGCCGGCCACGCGAGCCGGGTCGAGACGGGCAACGTCGGACGGGCCGACTTCGTCCATCACCAGAATGTATGGCTGATCGGGTTCACTCGGGGTTTCGACGCCACAGAGTTGCGCCAGCACCCGACGGCCGATGTCGCGCAAGTCGGCGGCACGTTCGGCGAGCAAGGCGTCCTGCAACGATTCCTGTTGTTTGGCCGCCGCTTCGATCACCGCCATCCACGCTGCTTCGGCGCTTTCGCCTTGCTTGAGGCGGGTGTCGACTTC
The DNA here is from genome assembly GCF_003151075.1 of Pseudomonas sp. 31-12. NCBI lineage: Bacteria > Pseudomonadati > Pseudomonadota > Gammaproteobacteria > Pseudomonadales > Pseudomonadaceae > Pseudomonas > Pseudomonas sp. 31-12. The sequence continues at coordinate 1,122,796 of NZ_CP029482.1, read as the reverse complement.
ATCGGTCAATTCCGGGTCGTCGAGCATTTCCTGGTGGGTGATGAAAATCTCGCGAATGGCCTTGGATTTGCTGCGTTCAATCAGGCCTTCAATGTCGCGACGCACGTGCTCCAGCGCTAGTTTGAGACGCTCGCGCTCGATCGCCGCAGATTCGCCTCGCAGCGGATAATCGATGGTTTGCAGCACTTGAATATGCGCCGGGCCGATGGCGATGCCCGGTGCAGCGGCAATCGCCTGGACCTGGCTGCCGGACGCTGGCGCGAGAAGCACTTGCGCCACATCAGCAAACACTTCGCGCTGCTGGCTCACGGCGGGCAACGGTTCGACTTCTTCACCGAGGCCTTCTTCGATGGCGGCCAGCAAGGCTGGCAACGCGTCGGCGGCGATGCTCGGTTCGGCGACGAACTCCAGCACCTGACCGCGACGGGCGCCGAGGCTGAGCAATTTGCTCAAGCTCTTCACCGACACGGCGCTGTCCTGGCCATCGACGATGCGCACGCGGATTTCGCCTTCAAAACTTTTCGCCAACTGCGCGAGGATCTTCGCCGGGCGAGCATGCAAACCGTGGGCATTGGCCAACGCAATGCGCGCGCTCGGCCAATCCGCCGGCAGTTCACCGCCCAGCACTTCGAGGACTTTACGGCTGCTGGTGGCGCGGCCCAATTCGTGGCCACGACCTTCAATCAGCAACGCGCAAAGACGTTCGAGCAGAGCCTGATGCGCCTCGCCGAGGCTGGCCAGGCAGAACAGGCCGCTGAGGGGCTGGCCGAGGTAGCGCATCGGTTTATCCGGCGTGACGAAGGCCAGGCCCGGACGCTTGACCGTTTGCTCGCTGTGCAGCCACCACAAGCCATCGCCCAGCGGCAGCGCTTCGACCTGCTGCAACACGGCGGAGAACCCGTTGCTGACGCAATCGGCCTGACGCAGCAAACGCGCACCACGCCAGACCAGTTCTTCGAAGTCGTCGGCGGAAACACCGAGGCCGATCATCTGTGCATCCAGCGCCAGTTCCTGCGGTGCGCCTTGCAGCAGTTTCAACAAGGCTTCGGCGGAACCGGCGCGACGCAGGGCCTGCCCCAGGTCGGTTTCACCGAGGGCGCGGGTCAGCAATTGCAGCAATCGCAAGTGTTCGTCGGATTTGGCGGCGATACCAATCGCCAGGTAGACGATCTGACCGTCGCCCCAGTCCACGCCTTCGGGGAATTGCATCAACCGCACACCGGTGGAAAAAACCTGATCGCGGGTTTCCGGCGTGCCGTGGGGGATGGCAATACCTTGACCGAGAAAGGTCGAGCCCTGGGCTTCGCGCGCCTGCAAACCGGCGAGATAACCCTCGGCCACCAAGCCATCGGTGACCAGATGCCGGGCCAGCAATTGCAACGCGTCGGACTTATCCACAGCCGACTGGCCCATGGATATCTGCTCTATGGTGAGCTCGAGCATGCTTTCTCCTTTTTGGCGTCTGTTGGCGCCAGGTATTGTTTTGAATGATTCCAGCTTAGGCGCTTAGTCATCACTTTTGGCGGTTTCGCGGCAGAACCGGCCAAATGCGCTTATAACGTAGAAAATACGCTTGCTGAAACGTTTAATCTAGAATGATTGGCACGTTACTCGATTATGTCCCATCCTTGAAGTCCAACTTGTCGGAAGCGTTGTGACGATGGTCGTCTGCCCGAATCGGGTAGGATTGGCGAAAATGTCGGGGCAAGCTCGAAAAAACAAGGAAATCCCGAGTTGAAACTCAGTGATATCGCACAGTTGGCCGGTGTGTCCGTTACCACCGCCAGTTATGTCATTAATGGCAAGGCCGAACAGCAACGTATCAGCAGTGCCACCGTCGAGCGCGTTCGTGCGGTCGTCGAACAACATGGTTTTACACCTAACCCCCAGGCGGCAGGACTGCGCAGTCGGCATACCCGCACCTTGGGCTTCATTCTGCCGGACCTGGAAAACCCCAGTTACGCCCGCATTGCCAAACTGCTGGAACAAGGTGCCCGGGCTCGCGGTTATCAATTGCTGATCGCCAGTTCCGACGATGCGCCGGACAGCGAACGGCAATTGTTGCAACTGTTCCGCGCCCGGCGTTGTGATGCGTTGATCGTCGCCAGTTGCCTGCCGGCCGGTGACGACAGCTACCGTCAGCTGCAAGCCAAAGGCATTCCGATCATCGCCATCGACCGGGTGATGGAACCTGAGCATTTCTGCTCGGTGATCAGCGATGATCGCGAGGCCAGCCTGCAACTGACCCGCAGTCTGCTCGATCCACTGCCCAAGCAAATCGCGCTGATCGGCGCCCGTCCCGAGCTGAGCATCAGCCAGGAACGGGCTGCCGGGTTCAAGGAAGCGTTGACCGGGTTCAAAGGCGAGGTGCTGATCGAGCACGGTGAGTCGTTCAGCCGCGAGTGCGGCAAACAGTTGATGGAAGAGTTGCTGCAGCGCCTGGGGCATTTGCCGGATGCGCTGGTGACCACGTCCTACGTGCTGCTTCAAGGCGTGTTCGATGCCTTGCACGATTACCCGCTGAAAACCCGTCCGCTGCGCCTCGGCACCTTCGGCGACACGCAGTTACTGGACTTCCTGCCGCTGCCGGTCAACGCCATGGCCCAGCAGCATCAGTTGATTGCCGACAAGGCGCTGGCCTTGGCATTGGCCGCCATCGAGCAGTCCGATTACCAACCCGGCGTGCAAGCCATCGCGCGGACCTTCAAGCAGCGTATTCGCCAGGATTGAACCGTGGAGCTGATCGACAGCCACACTCATCTGGATTTTCCGGACTTCGACGAGGACCGCCCGGCGCTGCTCGCCGAAAGCCGCGCCCTCGGGGTGCGGCGGATGGTGGTGCTGGGGGTGTATCAGGGGAATTGGCAGCGGGTCTGGGACCTGGTGCAGAGCGATCCCGATCTGCATGCGGCGTTCGGGTTGCATCCGGTGTATCTGGATCAGCATCGTCCTGAAGACTTGTCCGAACTCGGTGCCTGGCTGACCCGCTTGGCGGGTCATCGGCAATTGTGTGCCGTGGGCGAAATCGGTCTGGATTACTTCATCGAAACCCTCGACCGTGAGCGCCAGCAAGCGTTGTTCGACGCGCAACTGCAACTGGCGGTGGACTTCAATCTTCCGGCGCTGATTCATGTGCGGCGCAGCCATGCCGCGGTGATTGCCACGCTCAAACGGTTTCGATTGAAACGCGCGGGCATCATTCATGCCTTCGCTGGCAGCAAGGAAGAGGCGCGCGAGTACATCAAGCTTGGTTTCAAACTCGGCCTGGGCGGTGCCGCGACCTGGCCGCAGGCGCTGCGCATGCACCGCGTGCTCGCCGAGCTGCCCCTTGAGTCGGTGGTGCTGGAAACCGACTCACCGGACATGGCGCCCGCCATGTTTCCCGGCCAACGCAACAGCCCGGCGCATTTGCCGGCAATCTGCTCGGCACTGGCGGGGATCATGTCGATCAGCCCTGAACAATTGGCTGCCGCCAGCACGGCCAATGCCTGTGAGCTGTTCAACTGGTAATCCGCCTTGCACAAAACCCTGTGTGAGCGGTGTTTTCAGACCCGGAACGCGCTGATCAGCTGTTTGAGTTCCACCACCTGGGCCGACAGCGCACGGCTGGCATCCTCGGTCTGATGCGCCCCTTCGGCGGTGCGTTCACCCGCGCGGTTGATCTCGACGATGTTCTGGTCGATGTCGTGGGCCACTGCGGTCTGCTGCTCCACGGCTGCGGCGATCTGTTGGTTCTGGTCGACGATCATGCCGACCGCGCCGAGGATGTTTTCCAGCGCCTGCTGGACCTTTTCCGACTGCCCGACGGTGCCATCGGCCACTTGGTGGCTGACGCCCATGGCTTTCACCGCCGCGCCGACACCATTTTGAAGCTTGGTGATCATCTGCTCGATTTCTTCGGTCGATTGCTGGGTGCGCTTGGCCAGGGTCCGGACCTCATCGGCCACCACCGCAAAACCACGCCCCTGTTCACCGGCCCGAGCAGCTTCGATCGCGGCGTTGAGCGCCAGCAGGTTGGTCTGCTCGGCGATGCTTTTGATCACTTCCAGCACGCGGCTGATGGATTGGCTGTCGCTGGCCAATTGGTTGACCACCCGCACCGACTGATCGATCTCACTGGCCAGTTGCGCGATGCTGCCCTGCTGGGACGCCACCAGGCCGCGACCGCTGATGGTCTCGTCGTTGACACTGTGAGCGCTGCTGACCGCCGCGGCGGCACTGCGCGCCACCTCAAGTGAAGTGGCCGACATCTGGTTCATGGCTGTGGCGACCTGCTCAATCTGCGAGCGCTGCCCCGCCACCGCCTGGTTGCTCTGGGCAGACACACTTTCGACCTGCCCAGCCTGGCGCTCGACCTCATTCACGGTTTGGCCAACGCGTTCGATCAGGTCATGGATTTTCTTCACGGTGCCGTTGAACACCTCGCCCAACTCGCCCAACTCATCGCGGCTTTCGGCGCGGAACGTGACGGTCATGTCGCCCGCTGCGACTTTGTCCAGCGTCGCGCCGAGGCGTTTGAGGGTGGTGCGGGTCGAGGCGTAGAAGCCGCCGTAGAGGTAGAAAATCAACACAAACACCACCGACAGCGCCACGGCCTGCAAGACCATATGGGTGCGATTCTGCTCCAGTCGCTGCTGCAACTGAGTGCCGAGAAAAGTCAGAGTGGCTTCGTTGAGTTGGTAGGTCTGTTCCATCAGGCTGGTGACTTGGTCGTAAAAAGCCTGCCACGGCGCATCGAGGGTGTCGGCCATCACCACCTGTTCTTCGAACAGTTCACTGGCCTTTTTCAGCGAGGCCTTGCTGCTTTCGGCCTGTGCCGCCAGGGTTTCACGCGCAGCCTTGCTGGAGCCCAATGCGTCATTGAGCTTGAGACTGTACTCACCCTGGAGCTTTTCGATTTGCGCCAGCAGCTCATCGAATCGGGTGCTCGACGACGAATTCAGAAAACCTTGCCCCAGCGAATAGGAACCCATCGCCCGACCGTCGCCCAGAAGCTGAGTAACAGGCGGAGTGACGTTGGTAATGAGCTCGCTGAGCTGACGCATGTCGCTTTGACTGTCGCGACTCAGACCGGCTTGAGTGGCGATGATCTGGCTGAAAATCTGCGCGTTGCCGAGCAGTTTGCCGATCAGCGCACTTTTACTTTGCAGGGATGTTTCCGCTTGCTGGGCCTTGAACGCCGCGATCATTTCATCGCGCTTGCCATCGAACACCGTGATCTGCTCCGGGTCCGTGGTCATCGCCATCAGCCCTTGCAGGCGAGCCAGAACACTTTGTTCCAGGGCGCTGATCTTGGTCTCGACATTGCCGGCCTTGCCGGACTGGCCGAGGGTGACGTTGATCTGCACCAGGTTGTTCAGTGTTTCCAGATCACGCCGCAGGGTCAGGCTGCTGCCGAGCAGGTCAAGGCTTTGCAACTCGACTTGGGTGCCCTGGAATTCACGATAGGAATCGCGAACCAGATAGAAGTTGGTCACCAGCATCGGCACGAGGAACAGCACACTGATCAGGCTGAACTTCATGCCGAAGCTCAGGCGATTCATCAGCGCGACGGCGGGATAGAGCAAGCTCTTCACTGGAAGTCTCCCTTTTGATTCTTATTTTTATTGGCAGGCGCAGGTCGACGGCAGATAGCCACTATTCAGCGCTATCCCTGTATAGCTTAAATCGGCAGGGGGTTTTGTAACTTAAGGTTAACGGCAGGATGCGCACTTGGGACGATTGATATCCCTGTGGCGAGGGGGCTCGCCCCCGCTGGGTCGCGAAGCGTCCCCCAGCGTTCGTTCTGTGAAACCGAATCGCAGGTTTTACGACTGCTCCGCAGCCGAACGGGGGCAAGCCCCCTCGCCACAATGGTGTTCACTTCAGCGCTACGGCAACACTGTCCACAACGCAAAACCGGCGTACCAGAGCACCGCCGCACGCAGCAGCAACTCCCAGATCCGGTCGAGGCTGTTGATGCCATCCGGTCCGACGACCGGTGCGGGAATTTCACCGGCCACCAGCCCGACCTTCTCGATCAACTGAGCGGCGCTGATGTTCCAGTTCAGCAGTTCATGCAACATCACCCGGCTGACCGCCACAAAGTTTCCGACCAGCGCGAAACTGGCCGCCAGCAGACGCACCGGCACCCAATCAAACGCGTGACGCAACTGCGCCGCGCGTTCGACCACGGCCGGGTTCTGCCCGTGTTCTTCGGCCAGCGCCAGCAGCCGGTAGCTAAGGGCGGCGACCGGGCCCAGCACGAAGTACCAGAAAATCACCGCAAAAAAGCTCTGGTAAGCCTCCCACAGCAAATGGCCTTCAACCCGCTCAAGCAGTTGCTCGCCGCTATCGGCGCAGATGTCCAGGTCGCGCTTCGCCACATGGGCAGCCGCTTGCAGGTCTTCCCGGCGCCAGGCATCACGAAACGGCCCAAGGCCGGCCAGCAGATCGCCGCGACCCAGACTGTAAATCACCACCAGCAAGTGCACCGGCAACGCCAGCAACCCATAGGCCACTGGTTCCAGCACCACCAACAACAAACCCAACAGCGCTACCGGCAGCAACACCAGCACCACCAATATCAGCCATGGCTGATCGATCAGACGCGGGCTGACTTCCAGCTTGTTCAGCTCACGCACCCAACCGCCGTCACGTTGAACCCGATGGCGCAGGGCCGAGAACTTCTCGATCCAGACAGCCAACAGCAACACCAGAAAACTCATTGTCCTTCCTCTTGTTCCAAAGCGGCTTTTGCCAGGGCGGCGCGATAGCGTGCCCAGTCGAACGCGGGTCCCGGGTCCGTCTTGCGCCCCGGTGCGATGTCGCTATGCCCACAGATGCGCTGCGGTGTGATCGCCGTAAACGTGCTTTGCAGCTGTCGGGTCAGCTTGGTCAACGCTTGATACTGAGCATCGGTAAAAGGCAAATCATCCGTGCCTTCAAGCTCGATGCCCACGGAAAAATCATTACAGGTGTCCCGCCCCTCGAAACTCGAGACACCGGCGTGCCAGGCGCGCTCCAGACAAGAGACAAACTGAGTGACGGTACCGTCACGTTCGATCAGAAAGTGCGCAGACACCCGCAGGTCAACAATCCCTTCAAAGTAGGGATGCTCCGTGACATCCAGACGATTCTGGAAAAATTCCTGCACCTTGCCGGTGGCAAACTGCGCTGGCGGCAGGCTGATGTTGTGGATCACCAGCAGGGAAATTTCGTTCGAGGGGCGCGCATTGAAGTTGGGCGATGGGCATACACGCACGCCCTGACACCAACCGCTCGCGGGGTCCAACTGCATACAGGTTCCTTCAACGACGACTGTGTTGGCGCCCAGTATGCCGCGATAGACCCTCGGGGCGCGATCACTTGCCGCGATTGAGACGCCGCAGATTACCCAGCACCGATTCCAGCGCCCGGTCGAACAGCAACGTGTCGTCCAACGCCCGCACCGCGCCACGGCGAAATTCCAGGGCCAGGCCGGTGCGGCTGCGCTCCAGCACTTTCATGCCGGTGCGGTCGACGAAGATGTATTTCCCGGTGGCTTCTATGATTGCAGCCAGCTTGCAGCGCAGGGTGTTTTCATCGTCTTCCTGGAACTCGACCCAACTACCCGGACGCAGTCGATCGACCTGAAGCAATCCGACATCGTCTGCAGGCAACCGCACCGACACAACATCTACCGGGCCCTCGTCGGCGGTTCGCAGCACGATGTGCTGCAGCACTTCGACCATCACCGGCGGCTCGATGGACTGTGCAACTGCCTGGCCCGGACGCTCGAACAGTTGCACGTGCAAGGTTTCCAGCTCACTGAAAAATTCACTGGTGGCAAACGGATCGAACGCCGAGCGGCTCAACCCGTCGCGCAAGGCCTTAAGCAATCCGGGCACCAGCGCCAATAAACGCAGGCCGGCATCGGGCTCGTCATGGCGCTGCACGCTCCAGATCAATTGCTCCATGGTCTGCACATCGGCCTGCCATTGAGTCGACGCATCACCGTGTTTGAGGCAGGTCAACAACAGCACTTTGCCCCAGGCGTCCTGGACGAAAACCACCACTCCTTGGGGTAGCACTTTGCCCAACAACGCCTGATTCAGCGCCTGCTCGACACGCTGGCGCGCCAGTTCGGTCCGGGCTCGGCCTTCTTCGGCGTCACGGGTGCGCTGCTCCAGCAATTCACTGCGGCGACGCTCATCACTGGTGAACGTGAGAAAATCGGCGAGCAACTCGGAAAAGATCGCCGGATCGTCAGCAAAGTCGTTCAACAGGCGCTGCACTACTTGTTCAATGCGCACGTACAGGCTGTCACGCTCATGGTCGTCGCACGCTCCCCAGCCCATTGCGGCAGCGGCGATTTCGTTGAGCAGGCGCCGGGCCGGGTGGCTGGCGCGGCTAAAGAAGCTCTTGTCGAGCACCGCAACCTTGAGCATCGGGATCTGCAATCGACCGATCAGCGCCTTGAGAGAGTCCGGCAAGTTGCGGTCATCAAGGATGCATTCGAAGAGCATCGCAATAAGGTTGATCACGTCTTCGTCAGCTACACCGACCACGCGCGATTTGCCGCTTTTGACGCTGACCCGGGTCAGCAGTTGTTCGAGCTGATTGCGCAGATCGAAGTCGTCCTGGGTCGCCAGCGCCGGCACGTATTGCTGCAAGTGCGAGAGCAGGCGCAACAGGTCGCGGGTGGAAATGGGTTGGGTCTGGGTGCTGGCGTCGAGGGTCGGTGCGACGCTGCCGCGCACATGCAACAACAGTTCCTGCAACGCGGCAAAGACTTCCTGCACGCCGTCGTCGATCGGCGTCTCGCCTGAATGGATGCCGACTTCGATTGGTTCGGCATGCGCGCTGGCGGCTGCATGATCGCTGGCTCGCCGCGTGGGAGCAGGCTTGAGGTCGGGCAACACGCCGGTAGCGATGAGCAGTTGATTGGCTTCAGCGTACAACTGATCCGCGCTGCTGAGCACGTAGCGGTCGAACAGCTTGAGGATGATCAACTTGACCTTGATCTCCACCCCCAGGTTGCGCCAGGCCTGCAAGAAATACTCGCAGAGCCTTTCCGGTCCCAACGGGTTGTGCTGATTGTCCAGCGCCTTGCCCAGCAGAGCGCTGAGTCGGGCCGTCAGTTGGTCAAGGGCAAAGCCGTCGCGATTCAGCACCTTGCTGACCATGGCCTCCACCGCGACGCTACGCTCCAGATCGTCATTGGGCAAAGCATCGGCATCGACCACCAATGCCTGAGGCAAGGCTGCCTGGGGGTTGTCGTACTGCGAGAGGCTGACGAACGCCTCGAAAAATTGTTCGAGAAAACCGCGCTCGATGCTTTTTCGCTTGAGGCGCAAGTCGCGCATGGCTTCGAAGAAGAGGTTCTGCTCGACGTCGTTGCGGGCGCGATCGGCCATTTCGAACAGCGTGTCGTCAGCGTTATCAAACAGTTCCTGTAAACCGTGCCTGAGCTGTTGAGTGGCCTTGTCGCGAACCTGAAGCAGAATCACCGGCAGGCGGGCGAGCGGCGATTGCGTCGCCTGTTCGGTAGTCGCCTTGTGCAAAGGCACTACATTCCCGTCATTGTGCATCCAAGCCTCCTGAAACGGTGATTCTGCGAATAGTCGTTAACCCAAGAGCACGTCAAAGCCATGACGTCAAAAGCAAGGCGGATTATCTGGTAAAAGAGCCTCGATGTGCCAGCAGACTCTGTGCTCCACATTGAAATAGACGCGTAGGGAAGACGCCGACTCAGGGCCGATGATTCAAGGGAATCGACCAAATGCAGGTGTGCAGGCCACGGGAACGCCTTTGATGCCTTGGGTTGCCTCACGCCATGGCCCTATAATCGGGCCACTTTGTTTGTGGAGCCCGTTATGCCGAATCTACGTCTCGCCGATTTGACCGCCGAAATCGAAGCCAACGTGCGCCGTGCGTTGCTCGAAGACATCGGCAGCGGCGACATCACCGCGCAGCTCATCCCCGCCGAACGCCTGGCCAAAGCCACCATCATCACCCGCGATGCCGCGGTCATTGCCGGCACCGCATGGGTCGATGCCGTTTTCCGGCAGCTTGATCCACGGGTCGCGGTGCACTGGCAGGTGCGCGATGGCGAACGAGTGAATCCCAATCAGGCGCTGTTCCACCTCGAAGGCCCGGCACGGTCACTGCTGACCGGTGAACGCTGCGCACTGAATTTCCTGCAATTGCTCTCGGGCGTGGCCACTCGCGCGCAATACCTGGCGGACTTTGTCGCCGAGACTCAGGTGAAGCTGCTCGATACCCGTAAAACCCTGCCAGGGCTGCGTCTGGCGCAGAAGTACGCCGTGACCTGCGGCGGTTGCCACAACCACCGCATCGGCCTGTACGACGCCTTCCTGATCAAGGAAAACCACATCGCCGCCTGCGGTGGCATTCCTGAAGCCATTAACGCTGCGCACAAGATCGCCCCGGGCAAGCCGGTGGAGATTGAAGTGGAAAGCCTGGATGAGCTCAAGGAAGCCCTGGCGGCGGGTGCAGACATCATCATGCTCGATGAGCTGAGCCTGGAGGACATGCGTGAAGCGGTGCGCCTCAACGGCGGCAAGGCAAAACTGGAAGCCAGCGGCGGTATCAACGAAAGCACGCTGCTGCCGATCGCCGAAACCGGGGTGGATTACATTTCGATTGGTGCAATGACCAAGGATGTGAAGGCTGTCGACCTGTCGATGCGTCTGAGCCTCTGAGCCTCTGAGAATGAAAAAACGCCAGCCTCATTGAGGCTGGCGTTTTTGTCACACCACCAGATTGTTCATCTCGCAGTACTCTTCCCACTCGACGCCCAATACCTCGGCCGCCTCCTTGTGCAGCACCAGGCGCGCAGCCTCGAACTCTTCAGGGGTCGAGGTGTACTTGAGCGTCAACTCCCACGGCTGCAAGCCCTGGGATTCCGCCTCATCCTCGAATGCCCACTGGATCTGGTCTTTCTGATCGTCGGCTGGCAGGTCCTTGATCTCTTCGGCTAGCTGGGGCGAATCCAGCAGGTACTTTTTCAGCGCTTCTTCGTGTCTGGCTTCTTGAGTCAATTCTTTAACGGTCATGGCGTTCTCGCTGATCTGGGGAATGGAAGATGGATCTGGATCATCAAGGATCTCTCTGACGCAAAAAACCGTTTGAAGCCCGGTTTGTCTGGCCTTCAGAACCATTCGGGGATCATCTGAAAACTGCAAAGTGGTACGTGTGCAACGTTCGAATATAGGACGTTTGGTCGACGATTTATATGGACTTTTACATCAAATCTACAAAAAAACCTTTGATCGGACTTTCTGAAAATTTCCAGTCGCTACCCGGGAACAACGTTCAAAAGGTAAAGTCATAGCGATGTGCCATCTAGGCACGTCACAAGGAACCCGTGATGCGCAATTTTTCCAAGCTTTCGTCCATCCTGTCTGCAACCGGCATGGCTGCCCTTCTTCTCGGCAGCCTGGCACTGCCCAGCACCGCTCAAGCCAGTCTGGAATACAAACCCGACAGCGCTAATTCTTCCGATAAATTCCTCGTTTTCCACAACTATTACGGCACAAACGTGATGGTCAGATCCGACGTCAGTATCGAGGAGGTGGAAACATTACAAAGAGTTGTAAAAACCAGTACGGCTGATCTGGAAGAGCTGAAGAAAACCGTCACTGCACAGGCGCGGCTCATCGAAGAGTTGAAAAAGAACACGGTGTCCGGTTCGAGCTCGACTGCCAGCGAAGTGGACAAACTCAAGCGCACCGTCAGGGACCAGGAAACGGCGCTGAAAAACCTCGCCAAGGCCATGGACGAACTCAAACGCAGCAGCGGCTCGAGTTCCAGCGCCAGCGCCGGCGAAGTTAATGACCTCAAACGCACGGTCAGTGATCAGAACACCGGTTTGGTAAACCTCGCCAAGGCCGTGGACGAACTCAAACGCAATAGCACCTCGAATTCCAGCTCCAGTTCCAGCGAAGTCAGCGATCTCAAGCGCACGGTCAGCGAACAGGACAACGGACTGAAAAAACTCGCCAGCCAGATGGACGATCTCAAGCGCAGCAGCAGCTCGAGTTCCAGCTCGAGTTCTAGCTCCAGCGAAGTGAGCGATCTCAAGCGTACGGTAAGTGAACAGGAAAGCGGACTGAAGAAGCTCGCCAGTCAGATGGACGAACTGAAACGCAGCAGCGGTTCGAACTCCAGTTCAAGCTCCAGCTCCAGCGAAGTGAACGACCTCAAGCGCACTGTCAACGAACAGGAAAACGACCTGAAACGGCTTGCCAGCCAAGTGGAAGACCTCAAGCGCAGCGCCGGTTCGAACTCCAGCTCGAGCTCCAGCGACCTGTCCAGCCTTAAGCGGGAAGTCAGCGATCAGGACAATCAACTGGATCAGCTCAAACGCACCGTGGAAGACTTAAGCAGAAAGGTGAAGTAACAGATAATTTTTGCCCGAGACAGGAATCGAACCTGCGACCTTCGCGTTACGAGTGCGCTGCTCTACCAACTGAGCTACACGGGCGGTGAGCTAAACCTAGCACAGCTTTCACGAGTCGCAACCGCAAGTCCGTTTCGGTTAATGGCAGATAAAAAAATGCCCCGCAGTTTTCACTGCGGGGCATTTTTTATAACGTCGAAACGGTCAGGCTGGGGTGATTAAACGCCCGAAGCCTTGGCCGCTGCTACGTCTTTGATGGACAGCTTGATACGGCCGCGGTTGTCCACGTCCAGTACCAGAACTTCCACTTCCTGGCCTTCTTTCAGTATGTCGGTCACTTTCTCAACGCGAGCATCGCTCAGCATCGAGATGTGAACCAGACCGTCCTTGCCTGGCAGGATGTTGACGAATGCGCCGAAGTCGACGATGCGCTCAACCTTGCCGACGTAGATCTTGCCGATTTCAGCTTCTGCGGTGATGCCCAGAACGCGCTGACGTGCTGCTTCAGCCGCTTCCTTGGTTTCGCCGAAGATCTTGATCGAGCCGTCGTCTTCGATGTCGATCGAAGCCTTGGTCTCTTCACAGATCGCACGAATGGTCGCGCCGCCTTTACCGATGACGTCACGGATTTTGTCGGTGTCGATTTTCATCGCGATCATGGTCGGAGCGTTTTCCGACAGTTCGGTACGCGACTGGCCAATGATCTGGTTCATCTGACCGAGGATATTCAGGCGCGCTTCCAGGGCTTGGCCCAGAGCGATTTCCATGATTTCTTCGGTGATGCCTTTGATCTTGATGTCCATCTGCAGCGCGGTCACACCTTTGGCGGTACCGGCTACTTTGAAGTCCATGTCGCCCAGGTGGTCTTCGTCACCCAGGATGTCGGTCAGGACGGCGAACTTCTCGCCTTCTTTAACCAGACCCATGGCGATACCGGCAACCGGTGCCTTCATCGGAACGCCGGCGTCCATCAGGGCCAGGGAAGCGCCGCAGACCGAAGCCATGGAGCTCGAACCGTTGGACTCGGTGATTTCCGATACAACACGGATGGTGTACGGGAACACGTCAGCAGCAGGCAGCATGGCTGCAATCGAACGACGGGCCAGACGGCCGTGACCGATTTCGCGACGACCAGCGCCACCCATGCGACCACACTCACCTACCGAGAACGGAGGGAAGTTGTAGTGCAGCATGAACGGGTCTTTTTTCTCGCCTTCCAGGGTGTCCAGCAGCTGTGCATCACGGGCGGTGCCCAGTGTTGCAACGACCAGCGCCTGGGTTTCGCCACGGGTGAACAACGCCGAACCGTGGGTCTTTGGCAGCACACCCACTTCGATGTTCAAAGGACGTACGGTCTTGGTATCGCGGCCGTCGATACGTGGCTTGCCGTTAACGATGTTTTCGCGAACGGTGCGATATTCGATTTCGCCGAAAGCTGCTTTGACTTCGCTGGAGGAAGGCTGGCCTTCTTCACCGGACAGCTTGGCAACCACCTGGTCTTTCAGTTCGCCCAGACGAGCATAACGGTCGGCCTTGATGGTGATGGTGTAAGCCTGGGAGATCGCGTCGCCGAACTCGGCACGGATGGCGCCCAGCAGAGCGGTGGCTTCTGGCTGCGGAGCCCAGGTCCAGGTCGGCTTGGCAGCTTCAGCGGCCAGTTCTTTAACAGCGTTGATCACCACCTGGAACTCGTCGTGAGCAAACAGTACCGCGCCCAGCATCTGGTCTTCGGTCAGCTCTTTGGCTTCCGATTCAACCATCAGAACAGCTTCCGAAGTACCGGCAACGACCATGTCCAGGCTCGAAGCTTTCTGTTGTTCGTAAGTCGGGTTCAGCAGATAGCCGGTGCTTTCGTGGAACGCAACGCGGGCAGCGCCGATCGGGCCATCGAAAGGAATGCCGGAGATAGCCAGCGCAGCCGAGGTACCGATCATCGCAGCGATGTCCGGATCGGTCTTCTTGCTGGTGGATACGACGGTGCAGACAACCTGCACTTCGTTCATGAAACCTTCAGGGAACAGCGGACGGATCGGACGGTCGATCAGTCGGGAAGTCAGGGTTTCTTTCTCGGAAGGACGGCCTTCACGCTTGAAGAAACCGCCAGGGATCTTACCGGCAGCGTAAGTCTTTTCCTGGTAGTGAACGGACAGAGGGAAGAAGCCCTTGCCTGGATCGGCTTGCTTGGCGCCGACCACAGTCACCAATACGCTGACGTCGTCGTCAACGGTGACCAATACTGCGCCGGAGGCCTGACGGGCGATACGGCCAGTCTCGAGGGTAACGGTCGACTGACCGAACTGGAATTTTTTGATTACCGGGTTCACGGTGTCCTACCTTCTTTTGTGGCTCTTGGGGAACTTGTCTTCTTGCGAAATTCTTGGGCAATGTCGGGAATCGGCCCAACGCCTGTCCAGGGTAAAACGACTATCCAGATAAAACTTGAGGCTGGGAGCCTGCCATGCGCCCGCGGGAAACCCGCTGACACACAGCAAACAACCAACCTCTAGCGCAATCGCTTATTAGCGACGCAGACCCAGGCGACCGATCAGAGCCTGGTAACGGCCCAGATCCTTGCCTTTCAGGTAGTCCAGCAGCTTACGGCGCTGGTTTACCATGCGGATCAGACCACGACGGGAGTGGTGATCTTTACCGTTGGCCTTGAAGTGACCTTGCAGCTTGTTGATGTTGTGGGTCAGCAGTGCAACTTGCACTTCTGGCGAACCAGTGTCACCAACAGCTTGCTGGTAGTCAGCTACGATTTGAGCTTTTTCTTGAACGTCGAGAGCCATGAGGCAATCCTTTTATCAGGAAACCATCCAGAGGACGATTTCAACAGGCCAGGGACAAATCCCTGTATCTAAAAATGAGTAGTGACCGTGCCTGTTAACAGCCACCCTCGTCCGGTCATTCTGACCGAATCAGTCGACGCGGCGCGATGCGCCCGTCTTCGCTCACTTCACCGATACCGATGAAGCGACCGTTGTGATCCTGTACCCGTACCATGCCGAACTTCGGTGCATCCGGGGCTCGTACCGGTTGGCCGTTAAGCCAGTAGAACGAGCTGTGCTCCGAGAACTGCAACAGCGGCCAATCCAGCAGGCCGCTGTCCGATGGCATCAGGAAGCGGTCGACCGCTTCGTTGCCGCCTTCGGCATGTACTGCTTCCAACTCTTCAAGCGTGACCGTCTGCGCCAGCGTGAAAGGCCCGGCCTGGGTACGTCGCAATTCAGCCACGTAAGCGCCACAACCGAGTTGCTCACCGATATCCTCCACCAGGGTGCGAATATAGGTGCCTTTGCTGCAATCCACCGCAAGCCGCGCAGTATCACCCTCAAAGGCCAGCAATTCCAAGCGCGCAATAGTAACAGAACGCGGTTCGCGCTCCACTACTTCGCCTGCACGGGCCAGCTTGTACAGCGGCTGGCCATCACGCTTGAGCGCCGAGTACATCGGCGGTATCTGACTGATTTGCCCGCGAAAATTCGGCAATACAGCTTCGACATCGGCGCGACCAACGGTCACCGGGCGTTCCTGCAAAACTTCACCCTCGGCATCGGCCGTGGTGGTGGTCTTGCCCAGTTGCGCCACGGTTTCATAACCCTTGTCGGAATCGAGCAGGTATTGCGAAAACTTGGTGGCCTCACCGAAGCACAACGGCAACACGCCGGTGGCCAGCGGATCGAGACTGCCGGTGTGTCCGGCCTTCTCGGCGTTCAGCAACCAGCGAACCTTCTGCAACGCGGCATTGGAGGTAAACCCCAACGGCTTGTCGAGCAGAATGATACCGCTGACGTTACGACGGATACGTTTGACCTGAGCCACCGATTACTCCTTGGCGTCTTCGGGTTCAGCCGCTACCGGGTGCTGATTGTCTTCAGCCACCGCACGCTCGATCAGGGCCGACAGATGCGCTCCACGCACGACGCTTTCGTCGTAGTGGAAGTGCAGCTGAGGAACGCTGCGCAACTTCATTTCGCGAGCTAACTGCATACGCAGGAAACCGGCGGCGGAGTTGAGCACCTTGATGCTTTGTGCGATGTCTTCGGCGTTGTCCTGCCCCATCACGGTGATGAAGATCTTGGCGTGACCGACGTCACGGCTGACTTCAACAGCGGTAATGGTGACCAAGCCGACGCGCGGGTCTTTGACTTCACGACGGATCAGCTGTGCCAGCTCACGCTGCATCTGATCGCCGATACGTTGGGTACGGCTGTATTCTTTTGCCATGTCTTGTTACCTGTTACTGCCCCACGGTGAAACCCGAGGGGTCTGAAAGCGGCAAACGCCCGGCCTGACAAAAGCCAGACCGGGCGTTGCGTTTAGAGTCCTGACGCTGTGCCGCGCATTTGCATGCGGCGGCTTGGCGTGGCCCTTGAAGTGCGCGAGTTAGAGGCTGCGAGCAACCTGAACCTTCTCGAAGACTTCGATCTTGTCACCGACTTTGACGTCGTTGTAGCTCTTCACACCGATACCGCATTCCATGCCGGCACGTACTTCGGAAGCGTCATCCTTGAAGCGGCGCAGGGATTCCAGCTCGCCTTCGAAGATAACGATGTCTTCACGCAGTACACGGATTGGACGGTTACGGTGAACAACACCTTCGATAACCATGCAACCGGCGATCGCGCCAAACTTCGGCGAACGGAACACGTCACGCACTTCAGCGGTACCCAGGATGTTCTCGCGAACATCGCTGCCCAGCATACCGGTGAGGGCTTTCTTGACGTCTTCGATGATGTCGTAGATCACGTTGTAGTAACGCATATCCAGACCTTCCTGCTCGACGATCTTGCGAGCGCCAGCATCGGCACGCACGTTGAAGCCGAACAGTACAGCGTTGGAGGCCAGTGCCAGGTTAGCGTCGGACTCGGTGATACCACCGACGCCGCCACCGACAACACGCACTTGCACTTCGTCGTTACCCAGGCCGTTCAAGGCGCCGTTCAACGCTTCCAGCGAACCACGGACGTCGGATTTGAGGACGATGTTAAGCGTCTTCTTCTCTGCCTGGCCCATGTTTTCGAAGATGTTTTCAAGCTTGCCGGCGTGAGCACGGGCCAGTTTGACTTCGCGGAACTTGCCTTGACGGAACAGAGCCACTTCACGGGCTTTCTTCTCGTCCGACAGCACGCTCATCTCGTCGCCAGCGTCCGGGGTACCGTCCAGGCCGAGAATCTCGACAGGGATGGAAGGACCGGCTTCTTTGATTGGCTTGCCGTTCTCGTCGAGCATGGCACGTACACGGCCGTAGTTCGAACCGACCAGCACCATGTCGCCTTGGCGCAGGGTACCGTCTTGAACCAGAACGGTTGCAACCGGGCCACGACCTTTGTCGAGACGCGATTCAACTACAACACCACGGCCAGGAGCCGAAGGCGTCGCTTTCAGTTCCAAAACTTCGGCTTGCAGCAGAACAGCTTCGAGCAACTCGTCCACGCCGGTACCGACTTTCGCCGAAACCGATACGAACGGGGTGTCGCCGCCCCACTCTTCAGAAGTCACGCCGTGAACCGACAGTTCGCTACGGATGCGATCGAGATCGGCGCCCGGCTTGTCGATTTTGTTCACAGCAACTACCAGTGGAACACCGGCGGCCTTGGCGTGCTGGACAGCTTCAATGGTCTGCGGCATCACGCCGTCGTCCGCTGCAACTACCAGGATCACGATGTCAGTCGCCTTGGCACCACGGGCACGCATTGCGGTAAACGCAGCGTGACCCGGGGTATCAAGGAAAGTGACCATGCCGCGATCAGTTTCAACGTGGTACGCACCGATGTGCTGGGTGATACCGCCGGCTTCGCCAGCAGCTACCTTGGCACGACGGATGTAGTCGAGCAGCGAGGTCTTACCGTGGTCAACGTGGCCCATTACGGTCACAACCGGTGCACGGGAGAACGACTCACCTTCAAACTTCAGGGACTCGGCCAGGGAATCTTCCAGGGCAGTGTCACTAACCAGGGTCACTTTGTGGCCCAGCTCTTCAGCAACCAGTTGGGCAGTTTCCTGATCCAGTACCTGGTTGATGGTCGCTGGGGTACCCAGTTTGAACATGAACTTGATGATTTCAGCAGCCTTGACCGACATCTGCTGGGCGAGATCGCCAACAGTGATGGTCTCGCCGATCTGCACATCACGCACAACAGGACCGGTTGGGTTCTGGAAACCGTGAGCGTTGCGTTTCTTCAGCTTGGCCTTGCCGCGACCACCACGACGGAAGCCATCGCTTTCTTCGTCGGTAGTACGTGGCGCAACACGTGGAGCAGGCGCTTTCTCTTTAACCGAAGCACGATGTGGAGCGTTTTTGCGCTCACCATCGCCACTGCCACGACGATTGTTATCGTCGGCACGTGGTTTGTCCGGACGGCGCTGTTCGTTCTGCTTGTTGCGAACGTCAGCAGACGGAGCTGGAGCAGCGGCTACAACCGGTGCGCTTTCGCGTACTGGTTCGGCAACTGCAGCAGGCGCTGCAACGGCGTCGTTAGTAGCGGATTGCGCAGCAGCAGGCTGGCGACGCGCTTCTTCTTCGGCGCGACGCTTGGCTTCTTCTTCAGCCTTCTGACGAGCAGCATTTTCTACTGCGCGACGTTCGTCCAGTTCGCGTTTGCGCTCGGCTTCGATTTCTTCCGGGCTGCGCTGTACGAAAACTTTCTTTTTACGGACTTCAACACTGATGCTTTTGCTGCCAGCAACACGCAGGGTGCTGGTGGTTTTACGCTGCAGTGTGATCTTGCGTGGTTCTTCCACTTTCGCCTTGTGGCTGCTTTTCAAGTGAGTCAGCAAAGATTGCTTCTCACTGTCAGTCACATGTTCTTCGGCGGCGGTGTGCGGCAGACCTGCCTCACGCATCTGCTGCAACAGGCGCTCTACCGGTGTTTTGACCTCATCGGCCAGTTGTTTCACCGTGACTTGCGTCATGCACTTCTCTCCTCAGGCCGCGCCTAATTACTCGAACCAGTGGGCTCGGGCGGCCATGATCAACTTGCCGGCACGATCATCGTCAATGCCGTCGATGTCGAGCAGATCGTCAATAGACTGCTCGGCCAGGTCTTCGCGGGTAATTACGCCGCGCACCGCCAGTTCCATCGCCAGATCCTTGTCCATACCCTCAAGCGAGAGCAGGTCTTCGGCCGGATGGGCGTCTGCCAGCTTTTCCTCAGTAGCGATGGCTTTGGTCAACAAACGATCCTTGGCGCGAGCGCGAAGCTCGTTGACGGTTTCTTCGTCAAAGCCGTCGATGTTGAGCATTTCTTCCAACGGTACGTAGGCAATCTCTTCCAGGCTGGTGAAGCCTTCATCTACCAGCACCTGTGCCAGGTCTTCGTCGACTTCCAGCTCGTCGATGAAGTTGCGCAGGATGTCGCCGGTTTCTGCTTGCTGCTTAGCCTGGATGTCCGATTCGGTCATCACGTTCAGGGTCCAGCCAGTCAATTGGCTAGCCAGACGCACGTTCTGACCACCGCGACCGATGGCCTGAGCCAGATTGTCTGCGCCAACGGCGATGTCCATTGCATGGGCATCTTCGTCAACGATAATTGCCGCAACCTCAGCCGGGGACATGGCGTTGATTACGAACTGAGCCGGGTTATCGTCCCACAGGACGATATCAACACGCTCACCGCCCAACTCACCCGACACTGCCTGGACGCGCGAACCGCGCATACCGATGCAAGCGCCTTGCGGGTCGATACGTTTGTCTTTCGAGCGGACCGCGATCTTGGCGCGCGAACCCGGATCACGGGACGCAGCCATTACTTCGATCAGGCCTTCAGCGATTTCCGGCACTTCGATGCGGAACAACTCGATCAGCATTTCCGGCGCGGTACGCGACAGGATCAGCTGCGGGCCGCGGTTCTCGGTGCGGATTTCCTTGAGCAGCGCACGCAAACGCACGCCAACCCGGAAGGTTTCGCGAGAAATGATGTCTTCACGAGCCAGCAACGCTTCAGCGTTGTTGCCCAGGTCGACGATCACGTTGTCGCGGGTGACTTTCTTCACGGTGCCGGAGATGATTTCCCCCAGGCGCTCGCGATAGGCATCAACGACTTGAGCGCGCTCGGCTTCGCGAACTTTCTGCACGATGACTTGCTTGGCAGTCTGTGCAGCAATGCGGCCGAACTCGATGGATTCGATTTTCTCTTCGACTACATCACCTACCTGGGCACCCGGGTGCGTTTCCGCAACCTTGCTCGGCCAGGTTTCGATGGCCGGATCATCCAGGTCTGCTTCTTCGACGACCGTCCAGCGACGGAAGGTCTCGTAAGCACCGGTGTGGCGATTGATTTCCACACGCAGATCGACTTCGTCCTCGAAACGCTTTTTGGTAGCAGTGGCCAGAGCCAGCTCCAGCGCTTCAAAAATTACGTTTGCCGGTACGCCCTTTTCATTGGATACCGACTCAACAACCAGCAGTACTTCTTTGCTCATCGTACGCCTCGCCTTTCGCAAGCCATTGGATCCGCGGGATCCGCGTCTCAGTCAAAACTGGGAATAATGTTGGCCTTGTCGATCATATCGATCGGCAACAGGAACTCATGGTCTTCTACCTGCACCACGACGTCCTGCTCTTCTACACCGCGCAGAAGGCCCTGAAAGTTGCGTCGTCCTTCAAAAGGCGAGCGCAGCTTGATCTTCACTTGTTCACCGGCAAATTTTGCAAACTGCTCAATAGTGAACAGTGGGCGTTCCATGCCAGGCGAGGAAACTTCAAGGGTGTATTCAACGGCGATTGGATCTTCAACATCCAGGACACCGCTGATCTGACGGCTGACGATGGCACAATCGTCCACCAGCACACCGCCCTCTTTATCAATATAAACGCGCAACATTGAGTGGCGACCTTGAGCCGAAAACTCAATACCCCAGCATTCATAGCCCAGGGCCACGACCACCGGGGCCAACAAGGCCTGCAACTCTTCTAGCTTGCTCGACACCTGAACCCCCTCGTGCATGTATGTGCATGCTATGCAAAATAAAAAAATGGGCGAAACGCCCATCCTTGAAACGCCGTCGAACAGCGGCGTAGAAAGTGTCCAGCTAACAAAAAGCCCCTTAAAAGGGGCTCCTTAAACTGGTTGCGGGGGCCGGATTTGAACCGACGACCTTCGGGTTATGAGCCCGACGAGCTACCAGACTGCTCCACCCCGCGACAAAGCTGGGGCGGAAGTATACGACCGATCCCTGACAGGGTCAATGTAACCTTCCACCTACAAGAAAGCCCGCAACAGCGGGCTCTCCTGATAATTGGTACCGAGAAGGGGACTCGAACCCCTACACCCTATGGGCACAACCACCTCAAGGTTGCGTGTCTACCAATTCCACCACCTCGGCAATACTACGTTTGAAACCCTTCTTACTTTTGCTCTTGAGCTGGAGGCACGTCAGTCGCTGGAGTAGCCGACTTTTGCTCTTGAAGCACCGGTACATCATCAGAAGCCGGTTGTTGCTTTGGAACTTCCAACACTGCCGGGTTTGGCAAACCTACTTGAGTCAGCTGCTGAGCTTTCTCTTTAGCAAAGTAACCTAACCCTAAGCTGGTTATGAAGAAACCGGCGGCAAGTATAGCAGTAAACTTACTAAGAAAGGTAGAGGAACCTTGGCTTCCGAACACAGTATTTGAAGCACCTGCTCCGAAAGACGCACCAGCATCCGCACCTTTACCCTGCTGCAGCAATACCAGAGCAACTACGCCCAATGCACCCAGCAGATGAAAAACGACTACGACTGTTTCCAGCATTTTTTCAGTTTCCCGCGGCGCGACAGATCGCACCGAACTCATCTGCATTCAGGGAAGCTCCACCAATGAGCCCCCCATCGATATCCGGCATGCCGAACAGTTCGACCGCATTGGCCGCCTTCACGCTGCCGCCGTATAGAAGCCGCACACCTTGTGCGACTTCAGAATTCTCTGCCGCCAACTGAGCGCGGATGGCTGCATGCACATCCTGCGCTTGTTGCGGCGAAGCAGTCAGCCCGGTGCCAATGGCCCAGACCGGCTCGTAAGCAATCACTGCATTTACAAAGGCACCGACACCCAGCTCTTCTATGATACTGCCTAGCTGACGCCCGACAACCTCAAGAGTTTTCCCGGCTTCGCGCTGCTCAAGGGTTTCCCCTATGCACAACACCGGAATCAAGCCACATGCCTGTGCCGCCGCGAACTTGCGAATCAGCACACCGTCCTGCTCGCCCATAATCTGGCGGCGTTCGGAGTGCCCGACAAGAACCAGGGAACAACCTGCATCCACCAACTGACTCGGTGCAACTTCACCGGTCAAAGCGCCTTGCATGGATTCCACCGCAGAGTTCTGCGCGCCGATCGAAATCGACTTACCGTCCAAACCATCAATCACTTGATTGATATGCAAGAAAGGCGGGAATACCGCTACATCAACACCGCTCGGCAAGGCCAGATGACGAAGGCCATTGATCAGCTCAGCGACGCTGGCGCGGGTACCGTGCATCTTCCAGTTACCAGCTACCATAGGGCGACGCATGCTGTACCTCGTCGGTCAAAGTGGGCGCAGATGTTACCCAACACAATCATGGCTGGCAAGCCGAATTCAGGCAGAAACTTCAGTAACCAGTTTTGCCAGCTCTTCGGCGTAACCGCGAACCTGTGTTTCGTCCTCGCCTTCAACCATCACCCGCACCAGTGGCTCTGTCCCGGACTTGCGCAACAGTACGCGCCCACGACCAGCCATAGCCTCGGTAACACGGGCGCTGGCTTCCTTGACTGCCGGATGGTCGAGCGGACTCGCACCACCGCCGAAACGGACATTGATCAGCACCTGAGGGCACTTGCGCAACGCTTGGCGAGCCTGCGCCAGACCTTCGGAACGAGTCTTCAGCGCCATCAGCACCTGGAGTGCAGCGATGATCGCATCACCTGTGGTGGTGTGATTGAAGCAGACGATATGACCTGAGTTCTCACCACCTACCAACCAGTTGCGCTCCAGCAGGTCGGCTATCACATAACGGTCGCCGACGTTGGCACGCACAAAAGGAATCGATAGATCCGCCAGAGCCAATTCCAGCCCCAGGTTACTCATCAATGTGCCGACCACACCGCCTTGCAGTTTGTCGCGCTCATGCAGATCGCGAGCAATGATGTACAGCAACTCGTCACCATCAACGATGGCGCCAGTGTGATCGACCATCAGGACGCGATCACCGTCACCATCGAAGCCAATACCCAGATCGGCGTGCTCGGCCAATACGGCAGCCTGCAATGGGCCCATATGGGTCGAACCACAATTGTCATTGATGTTCAGGCCGTCAGGCTGGGCGGAAAGCACAACGACTTCCGCACCCAACTCGCGGAAAACGCTAGGTGCAACCTTGTAGGTCGCGCCATGAGCGCAGTCGATCACTATCTTCAGGCCAGAGAAGTTGGTACCGGTCGGTACGCTGCTCTTGCAAAATTCGATATAGCGGCCAGAGGCGTCGTTGATTCGCGACACTTTACCTATCTTGCTCGACTCAACCACGGTCATCGGGGTGTCGAGCAACTCTTCGATCATCAGTTCGACTTCGTCCGGCAGCTTGGTGCCCTTTCCGGAAAAGAACTTGATGCCGTTGTCGTCGTGAGGATTGTGCGAGGCACTGATCACGATACCGGCTTCAGCATGAAAGGTGCGCGTCAGGTAGGCGATCGCCGGCGTCGGCATCGGACCCAACAGCATCACGTCAGCACCTGCCGACGTCAGCCCGGCCTCGAGCGCGGACTCGAACATGTAACCGGAAATCCGGGTGTCCTTGCCAACCAACACCTTGCAGGCGCCCATTTTGCGGAACGCCATGCCTGCGGCCCAACCAAGCTTGAGCATGAAATCAGGAGTAATCGGGTATTCGCCGACCCGACCACGAATACCGTCGGTGCCAAAATATTTTTTGCTCATAAGTGCTCCATCATTCTTATTCGGCTGATTCCACTGCGGCGATCATCCGCACCACGTCCACTGTTTCGGCTACATCATGGACGCGCAATATACGCGCACCCTTGGCCGAAGCCAGCGCCGCGAGCGCCAGACCGCCAAACAGGCGTTCTCCAACCGGGCGATTCAAGGCCTGACCTATCATGCTCTTTCGCGAAACCCCGACTAAGAGGGGCCGCCCCAAGAGATGCAGGGCTTCCATATGTTTGAACAAGCTTAGATTGTGCTGCAAGGTTTTCGCGAATCCAAAGCCAGGATCAAGAATAATCCGCTCGGCCGGAATTCCCGCTAACGCACATTGGGCCATGCGCTCAGAGAGAAACTCGCCGACCTCTTTGGTCACGTCCCCGTAGTGCGGATTATCCTGCATGTCACCCGGTTCACCGAGCATATGCATCAGACACACCGGCAATCCGGTGGCGGCTGCCGCATCCAGAGCACCGTCTCGACGTAGCGAGCGCACATCATTGATCAAACCCGCCCCGAGCCGTGCGGTTTCACGCATGACTGCGGGAGTGGAAGTATCGACCGAAATAATGACATCCAACTCGCGATTGATGCGCTCAACGATAGGCGCTACGCGCTCCAGCTCCTCAAGAGGCGAAACCGCCCTTGCTCCGGGCCGCGTCGATTCGCCACCGACATCGATCAGCGTGGCGCCCGCCGCAACCATCGACTCGGCGTGGCGCAAGGCCGCATCGAGCTGGCTGTATCGGCCGCCATCAGAAAAGGAATCGGGAGTGACATTGAGAATGCCCATGACATGCGTCTGGGCCAAATCAAGAACCCGGTTGCCGCAAGGCAACCGGGTCGAGGACTGAACAGAAGTCATTTCAAACCTTAGACGTCAGCAGCCGGACCGCCGATCGGTGTTTCCGGACGCTCATCCTGCACCACCGGAGGTGTCCCGGAAGTACCGGTGCCACCGCCCGACCAATCGCGTGGTTCGCGAGGCGTACGACCGGCCATGATGTCATCGATCTGATCGGCATCGATCGTCTCGTATTTCATCAAGGCGTCAGCCATGGCGTCGAGCTTGTCACGGTTATCCGTGAGGATCTGTTTAGCCGTGCCGTAGCACTGGTCAATGATGCTGCGCACTTCGGAGTCGATCAGTTTGGCTGTCTCACCGGAGAAGCTCGCACCCTGACCACCGCCGCCGCGACCGAGGAACACTTCGCCCTCTTCTTCGGCATACATCAACGGACCGAGTTTTTCCGACAGCCCCCACTTGGTCACCATGTTCCGCGCAATCTGGCTGGCGCGCATGATGTCGTTGGACGCGCCAGTGGTAACACCGTCGAAGCCCAAGGTCATTTCTTCAGCGATACGGCCACCGTACAGCGAGCAGATCTGACTGATCAGTGCACGCTTGGACAGGCTGTAGCGATCTTCTTCCGGCAGGAACATGGTCACACCCAGCGCACGACCACGCGGGATAATCGACACCTTGTAGACCGGATCATGCTCTGGCACGACACGACCGACGATAGCGTGGCCTGCTTCGTGATAAGCGGTGTTCTGTTTCTCTTTTTCGGACATGACCATGGATTTGCGCTCAGCGCCCATCATGATCTTGTCCTTGGCCAGCTCGAATTCTTTCATTTCGACGATGCGCTTGCCGGTACGAGCTGCAAACAACGAAGCTTCGTTCACCAGGTTAGCCAGGTCCGCACCGGAGAAACCAGGGGTACCACGTGCGATCACTGCAGGAGCGACGTCGTCACCCATTGGCACTTTGCGCATGTGAACCTTGAGAATCTGTTCACGACCACGAATATCCGGCAGCCCGACCACAACCTGACGGTCGAAACGGCCTGGACGCAGCAACGCAGGGTCCAGTACGTCAGGACGGTTGGTTGCGGCGATGACGATGATGCCGTCATTCATTTCAAAGCCATCCATCTCAACCAGCAATTGGTTGAGCGTCTGCTCGCGCTCGTCGTGACCGCCACCCATGCCGGCGCCACGGTGGCGACCGACGGCGTCGATTTCATCGATGAAGATGATGCATGGCGCGTGTTTCTTGGCCTGCTCGAACATGTCGCGAACACGACTGGCACCGACACCGACGAACATCTCGACGAAATCGGAACCGGAAATGGTAAAGAACGGCACTTTGGCTTCGCCGGCAATCGCCTTGGCCAGCAAGGTTTTACCGGTACCCGGAGGCCCCACCATCAGCACGCCGCGTGGAATGCGGCCGCCCAGGCGCTGGAACTTGCCCGGATCACGCAGGAACTCGACCAGCTCACCCACTTCTTCCTTGGCTTCGTCGCAACCGGCAACGTCACCCAAGGTGGTTTTCACCTGATCCTCGGAGAGCAGGCGCGCCTTGCTCTTGCCGAAGCTCATCGGCCCGCCCTTGCCGCCTGCACCGCCCTGCATCTGCCGCATGAAGAACATGAACACGGCAATGATCACCAGGATCGGGAAGCTTGCGACCAGGAGTTGAGTCCAGATGCTTTGCTGCTCAGGCTGCTTGCCTTCGACCACAACGTGGTTATCCACGAGGTCGCCGATCAGACCGTTATCCTGGATTGCAGGACGAATGGTCTTGAAGCTGTCGCCATCGTTGCGTTTGCCGGTAATCACATAGCCGTCAACCGCTACGCGCTCGACCTTGCCATCCTTGACCTGCTGGATGAAGTCGGAATAGTTGAGGGTCTGCGGCTCGTTAGGGCTGGAGAAGTTGTTCATCACTGTCACCAGGACAGCCGCGATGATCAACCACAGGATCAGATTCTTTGCCATATCGTTCAATTAACTACCCTCTGAAGCAAGCTCCGCTAATGGCGCGCGCTTCGCATGATATTCACCGGCCTAACTTACTACATTACCTACGACTCTGGCAGGCGCCGTCTGTAACCCTTTGTGAAACACTTTCTACACAATATTCGCTAATGCTCACGGGGCGAAATACGAAAATCCTATCGACCCGCAAAAAAACCTCGATTTACTCACTACGGCCGCGGTAGCCCCAAGCCAGCATGTATTGCTCGCGGGAACTGCCACGGGAAGAGTCCGGCTTGATCATCTGGACCTTGTCGAATTTCTGACGAGCGTCCTTCACGTAAGCATCAAACCCTTCGCCCTGAAACACCTTGATCACGAAATTACCACCCGGCTTGAGTATCCGAGCCGCCAGATCAAGAGCCAGCTCACATAGAAACATGGCTTTTGGCATGTCCACCTCAGGCGTACCACTCATATTGGGGGCCATATCGGAAATCACAAGGTCCACCTGCGAATTACCCACGGCTTCAAGGATCTGAGCGAGCACTTCGTCCTGGGTAAAGTCACCCTGGATGAAAGTCACGTCCGGAATGCTATCCATTTCCAGGATGTCCGAGGCGATTAGACGCCCCTGACCACCGATCAGCCGACTAGTGACCTGCGACCAGCCGCCGGGCGCCGCTCCCAGATCGACAACGCTCATACCCGGACGGATCAGTTTGTATTTCTCCTGGACCTCCAGAAGCTTGTAACTCGCACGCGAGCGATAACCATCCTTCTGCGCCTGCTTCACATAGGGATCATTGACATGTCTTTGCAGCCATTTAAGGCTTGTCTTGGAACGGGCCACGGGCCACCTCGAAAATAAAACGGGTCGTGATTAACTGGGCGGTCCGGGACTCGCTCGGGTAAACTGGCCGCCGCTTTTTACAAGATCAGACGCAGGGGTCAGATTATGCCGCTCACTCAAGAGCAGAAGAAACAGTACAAATCCATTGGCCACCATCTGAAACCAGTTTTGATTGTGGCTGACAACGGTTTGACTGAAGGTGTGTTAGCCGAACTTGAACGCGCTTTGG
Organism: Pseudomonas sp. 31-12; assembly: GCF_003151075.1. Taxonomy (NCBI): domain Bacteria; kingdom Pseudomonadati; phylum Pseudomonadota; class Gammaproteobacteria; order Pseudomonadales; family Pseudomonadaceae; genus Pseudomonas; species Pseudomonas sp. 31-12. The sequence goes on along the minus strand of NZ_CP029482.1, from coordinate 1,094,663 downwards.
CGGATCACGAGCTGATTAAAATCAAGCTCAACATCCTCGATCGCGAGTCGCGCCTGGCGAACATTGCAGAACTGTGCAAGGTCGGCAAAGCGGATCTGGTTCAGGTCATCGGCAAGATGGCACTGATTTATCGCAAGAACTTCAGCGTCAACAAGCAGCTGTCGAACGTTCATCGCTTCAAGTGATGGCAAGGGTCAAGGGTGTGCTTCGCGCACCCTGCCACTCCATCCAGGCACCGGCTGCAACACCAGCACCAGCCCGGAAAGCCCCAGAACCAGATAGCTGAACACCTGCCAACGCACTGCATCCGGCCAACCGACTCGCACCGCGAAAAACATCCCGCACGCATACAGTGCCATCAGCAGCATTTGCCCGCGAATATCGCGCCATAGACTGGCAAGGCCCTCGGCCTGAACCAGCACCAAAGCCTGAAAAATCACGCACGCTGTGGCGAATCCCACCATCAGCGCATTCAGCACGCCTGCAATTTCGTCGATCAGCAGCGGCGCCAGGCCTATCTGGCCCAGCACCGGCAGCAGACCAATGTGTAACAGCCACAAGCCACCCACCCATAACATCTGGGCCAGTTGCCAAAGCATGGCGCCCGCACGGAGCGGGCGCCGTCTTTCAGATGTGGCGGACTTCGACAATCTCGTACTCGATAACGCCACCCGGCGTTTTCACGGCAACCACATCACCCTCTTCCTTGGCGATCAAGGCGCGGGCCAGTGGAGAGCCGACCGAAATCTTGCCGAGTTTGAAGTCAGCCTCATCCTCACCCACGATGTGGTAAGTGACGCTTTCATCCGTCTCAACGTTGGCGATTTCAACGGTGGTGCCGAAAATCACTTTGCCTGTGTGAGGAATGGTCGTGACGTCGATGATGACCTGATTCTGAATCCGGCCTTCGATGTCACGAATCCGCGCCTCGACCATCCCCTGCTGCTCGCGAGCAGCGTGGTATTCGGCGTTTTCCTTCAGGTCACCCAACTCGCGGGCCGTGCCGATGTCCTGGCTGAGCTTCGGACGGACGACCTTGGTCAGGTGAGCGTGTTCTTCTTCCAGGGCTTTCGCGCCCTGGACGGTCATTGGGTACTTGATCATGCCTTCAATCCTGCGTGTAGATCCTGCAAGCGGCGCACAGTCTTCTCGGGACCGAACTTCAGCGCTTCGCAGATGGCTTCGCCAGCGGCAATGGTGGTGGTGCAGTAGATCTTGTGCTGCAAGGCATTACGACGAATGGAGTACGAGTCAGCGATCGACTGACGACCTTCGGTGGTGTTGATGATCAGGGTGACTTCGTCATTCTTGATCATGTCGACCACGTGCGGACGACCTTCAGTCACCTTGTTCACACGACGCACTTTCAGGCCTGCCGCTTCGATCAGCTTGGCAGTCCCGGCAGTGGCGACCACTTCGAAGCCCAAGTTGATCAGATCACGGGCCACGCCTGCAACCAGTGGCTTGTCATCATCGCGCACGCTGATGAACGCGGTGCCGCCGGTCGGCAGCACTTCGCTGGCGCCCATCTGGGCCTTGGCGAACGCTTCGCCGAAGGTGTCGCCCACGCCCATCACTTCACCGGTGGACTTCATCTCCGGGCCCAGGATCGGGTCCACACCAGGGAATTTGGCGAATGGGAACACCGCCTCTTTCACGCTGTAGAAGTTCGGAATGATTTCCTTGGTGAAGCCGATTTCTTTCAGGGTTTTACCGGCCATGACGCGGGCAGCGATCATTGCCAGGGAAACACCGATGCACTTGGACACAAACGGTACGGTACGGGAAGCGCGCGGGTTGACTTCGATGACGTAGATGTCTTCGCCTTGCAGCGCCAACTGAACGTTCATCAGGCCGACAACGCCCAGTTCCAGGGCCATTTTCTTGACCTGTTCGCGCATTTCGTCCTGGATGTGCGCCGGCAGCGAGTACGGCGGCAGGGAGCATGCGGAGTCACCTGAGTGAACGCCGGCCTGCTCGATGTGCTGCATGATCGCGCCGATCACCACGTCGGTGCCGTCGCAGACCGCATCCACGTCCATTTCGATGGCGCAGTTGAGGAAGTGGTCAAGCAGCACCGGGCTGTCGTTGGATACTTTCACCGCGTCACGCAGGTAGCGCTTGAGCTCTTCTTCTTCGTAGACGATTTCCATCGCGCGGCCGCCCAGTACGTAGGACGGACGAACCACCAGCGGGTAACCGATCTTGGCAGCGGCACGAATTGCTTCGTCTTCGCTGCGCACGGTGGCGTTTGGCGGCTGACGCAGGTTCAGGCGCTCAACCATCTGCTGGAAGCGTTCGCGGTCTTCGGCGCGGTCGATGGCGTCAGGGCTGGTGCCGATGATCGGCACGCCGGCCTCTTCCAGGGCACGCGCCAGTTTCAGCGGGGTTTGGCCGCCGTACTGGACGATCACACCTTTTGGCTTCTCGACTCGGCAGATCTCCAGCACGTCTTCCAGGGTCACTGGCTCGAAGTACAGGCGATCGGAGGTGTCGTAGTCGGTGGAAACGGTTTCCGGGTTGCAGTTGACCATGATGGTCTCGTAACCATCTTCGCGCAGGGCCAGTGCCGCGTGTACGCAGCAGTAGTCGAACTCGATGCCCTGGCCGATACGGTTTGGACCGCCGCCGAGGATCATGATCTTGTCGCGCCCCGACGGCGCTGCTTCGCACTCTTCCTCGTAAGTCGAGTACATGTAGGCGGTGTCGGTGGCGAACTCGGCCGCGCAGGTGTCAACGCGCTTGTAGACCGGGAAGATCTCGAGCTTGTGACGGTGGCGGCGCAGAGCTTTCTCGGTCACGCCCAGCAGTTTGGCCAGACGCATGTCGGAGAAGCCTTTGCGCTTGAGCTTGAACATCAGGTCGCGGTCGATGCTGGCCAGCCCCAGGGTCTTGACCTTCTCTTCGTCCTTGATCAGATCTTCGATCTGCACCAGGAACCACGGGTCGATCATGTTCATGCCGAAGATGTCTTCGACCGACAGGCCCGCGCGGAACGCGTCAGCCACGTACCAGATACGCTCGGCGCCCGGCACGGTCAGTTCGCGCTTGAGGATACTCATGCTTTCCGGGCTGCTCAGGTCGAGCTTCTCGTCCAGGCCGCAAACGCCTACTTCCAGACCGCGCAGGGCTTTCTGCAGGGACTCCTGGAAGGTCCGGCCGATGGCCATGACTTCACCGACCGACTTCATTTGAGTGGTCAGGCGCGCGTCGGCTTTCGGGAATTTCTCGAAGGCGAAGCGTGGCAGCTTGGTCACTACATAGTCGATCGACGGCTCGAAGGAGGCCGGAGTAGCGCCGCCGGTGATTTCGTTCTGCAGTTCGTCCAGGGTGTAGCCGATCGCCAGCTTGGCAGCGATACGCGCAATCGGGAAACCAGTGGCTTTCGAGGCCAGGGCCGAAGAGCGGGATACACGCGGGTTCATCTCGATCACGACCATACGGCCAGTATCGGGGCAGATGCCAAACTGAACGTTGGAGCCGCCGGTTTCCACGCCGATCTCACGCAGCACCGCCAGGGAGGCGTTACGCATGATCTGGTATTCCTTGTCCGTCAGGGTTTGTGCCGGAGCAACGGTGATCGAGTCACCGGTGTGCACGCCCATCGGGTCAAAGTTTTCGATGGAGCAGACGATGATGCAGTTGTCCTTCTTATCGCGGACAACCTCCATCTCGTACTCTTTCCAGCCGATCAGGGATTCGTCGATCAGCAGCTCTTTGGTCGGCGACAGATCGAGACCACGGGCGCAGATTTCTTCGAACTCTTCGCGATTGTAAGCGATACCGCCACCGGTGCCGCCCATCGTGAAGGAAGGACGGATGATGCATGGGAAGCCGAGCTTTTCGAGGACCGCGTTAGCCTCTTCCATGCTGTGGGCGATACCCGAACGCGGGCAGTCCAGGCCGATGGATTTCATCGCCTTGTCGAAACGCGAGCGGTCTTCAGCTTTGTCGATGGTGTCAGCGTTGGCGCCGATCATCTCTACGCCGAACTTCTCCAGAACGCCTTCGCGCTCCAGATCCAGTGCGCAGTTCAGAGCGGTCTGGCCACCCATGGTCGGCAGCAGCGCGTCCGGACGCTCTTTCTCGATGATCTTGGCCACGGTCTGCCATTTGATCGGCTCGATATACGTGGCGTCAGCCATGTCCGGGTCGGTCATGATGGTCGCCGGGTTGGAGTTCACCAGGATGACGCGGTAACCCTCTTCGCGCAGGGCTTTGCAGGCCTGGGCGCCGGAGTAGTCGAATTCGCAGGCCTGGCCGATCACGATCGGGCCAGCGCCGAGAATCAGGATGCTTTTTATGTCTGTACGTTTTGGCATGGGTTTGTCACTCAAATCCGCAGGTCAGTCGGCAAGCCGTCTTGTTCAATCTGTGAAGCCTTGAGGGGGGCCGCCGGTGTTCGGGACCGCCCCTCAAGCTATGCAACATCAAGGCGAGCGATTAGCGTCGCTTGGCCATTTCGTTGATGAAGCGATCGAACAATGGCGCTACGTCGTTCGGGCCAGGGCTGGCTTCAGGGTGACCCTGGAAGCTGAAGGCGCTCTTGTCGGTACGTTCGATGCCTTGCAGGGTGCCGTCGAACAGCGACTTGTGAATCGCGCGAACGTTGGCTGGCAGGGTCGCTTCGTCTACCGCAAAACCGTGGTTCTGGCTGGTGATCATCACCACACCGCTGTCCAGGTCCTGGACCGGGTGGTTGGCACCGTGGTGGCCATGACCCATTTTCAGGGTCTTGGCGCCGGAGGCCAGGGCCAGCAGTTGGTGGCCAAGGCAGATGCCGAATACCGGAATTTCGGTTTCGAGCACGTCCTTGATCGCCTGGATCGCGTAGTCGCAAGGCTCCGGATCACCAGGGCCGTTGGACAGGAACACGCCGTCAGGCTTCATCGCCAGAACGTCGGCGGCTGGCGTTTGCGCCGGCACTACGGTCACGCGGCAACCGCGCTCGACCAGCATGCGCAGGATGTTCAGCTTGACGCCGTAGTCGTAGGCCACCACGTGGTACGGCAGCTCGGAGGCGTCGATAGTCGCGTGGCTGTCGGTTTTCAGGTCCCAGACAGTCGAGCGCCATTCGTACTGCTCTTTGGTGCTGACGACTTTCGCCAGGTCCATGCCTTTGAGACCAGGGAAACCCTGGGCTGCGGCGATGGCGGCTTCTTCGGAGATGTTGTCACCGGCCATGATGCAGCCGTTCTGCGCGCCTTTCTCACGCAGGATGCGCGTCAGGCGACGGGTGTCGATACCGGCGATGGCCACAACGTTGTTGGCTTTCAGGTAATCGGACAGGGACATCGTGTTACGCCAGTTGCTCGCAACCAGCGGCAGGTCACGGATGACCAGGCCAGCGGACCATACGCGGTCGGACTCGGCGTCTTCCGGCGTGGTGCCGGTGTTGCCGATGTGCGGGTAAGTCAGGGTAACGATCTGTTGGGCGTAGGAAGGATCGGTAAGGATTTCCTGATAGCCGGTCATGGCAGTGTTGAACACCACCTCACCAACGGTTTGACCGTCGGCTCCAATTGCTTCGCCGCGAAAAATGCTGCCATCAGCAAGGGCGAGTATGGCTGGCTTAGTCAAGAAGACCTCCCGTAAATAAAGCCTGAAAGGGCGATCGCAGGTGTAAAAAAGCGGAGTGACGTATGGACACGTCACCCCGCTCATTCACTGAATTATTCTGCGCGCTTTTAGTGAACACACTAAAGCTGTAGCTTACAGAAAAAGGCATTTTTGGTCTACCGCCAATGAGCCTTAAAGGCCGGAGAATGCGACAGGACGTCGCTTGGCGGAGTAAAACCGGGCTCAAACGCTGTGTTTGAACCCGATTTCAGGCACTTCTTAACGAAGGTCGAGCACGTCTTGCATGTCATAAAGGCCAGGCTCGCGACCGTCCAGCCACAAAGCGGCGCGTACGGCCCCCTTGGCGAAGGTCATGCGACTGGACGCCTTGTGCGTGATCTCGACACGCTCACCATCGGCGGCGAACAGCACGGTGTGATCACCGACGATGTCACCGGCACGCACCGTGGCGAAGCCGATGGTTTCGCGAGCACGAGCGCCGGTCTGACCTTCACGACCGTAGACCGCCACCTTCTTCAGATCACGCCCCAGCGCATCGGCAATCACTTCACCCATGCGCACGGCTGTACCGGACGGCGCATCGACTTTATGCCGGTGGTGGGCTTCAGTGATTTCGATATCGACATCATCACCCAACACGCGAGCAGCGGTGTCGAGCAGCTTCAGGCACAGGTTGACGCCGACGCTGAAGTTAGCCGCAAAGACAATCGGAATGTCCTTGCCCGCTTCTGCCAGCAACTGCTTCTCTTCAACGCTGAAACCGGTGGTGCCGATGATCATCGCCTTGTGATGCTTGCGGCAAAACGCGAGGTTCTTCAGGGTCACCGTCGGGTGCGTGAAGTCGATCAGCACGTCGAACTCGTCGACCACGCGATCCAGATCACCCGACAGCGGCACACCGATACGACCCAGCGCAGCCAGCTCACCGGCATCGGCGCCGACCAGCGAGCTGTCCGGACGATCAATGGCCGCCGTCAGACCGGCGCCCGGCTGCTGCTGCACGGCTTCGATCAGGGTTTTGCCCATGCGCCCCGCGGCGCCCATCACTGCAATACGTCGCATGCCTGTCTCCTTACAAATCGCCGAAGAAGCGCTTCACGCCTTCGAACCAACCGGTGGTTTTCGGCGAATGGCTGTTATCGTCTGCCAGCGAGCTGCGGAACTCTTCCAGCAATTCGCGCTGACGACGGCCCAGGTTGACCGGGGTTTCGACCGCCACACGGCACATCAAGTCACCGGCACCGCCGCCACGCACGGGCGCAACGCCTTTGCCGCGAACACGGAACTGCTTGCCGGTCTGGGTCCCTTCAGGGATTTTCAGTTTGACTCGACCATCAAGGGTCGGAATCTCCAGCTCGCCGCCCAGCGCAGCATCAACGAAGCTGATAGGCACTTCGCAAAACAGGTGCTTGCCGTCACGCTGGAAGATCGCGTGCTCGCGCACATTGATCACCACGTACAGGTCGCCCGTCGGACCGCCCTGCGCACCCGCCTCGCCTTCGCCGGACAGACGAATGCGATCACCGGTATCGACACCGGCCGGCACTTTCACCGAAAGGGTTTTGTACTCTTCCACACGGCCTTCGCCGTTGCAGGAGTTGCACGGGTCGGAAATGATTTTGCCTTGGCCATGGCAACGCGGGCAGGTCTGCTGCACCGAGAAGAAGCCCTGCTGCATGCGCACCTGGCCGATACCACCGCACGTCGGGCAGGTGACCGGCGAGGAGCCTTTCTTGGCACCCGAGCCATCGCATGGCTTGCAGTTGACCAGTGTCGGAACGCGGATATTCACCGTCGTGCCGCGCACCGCTTCTTCCAGGTTCAGCTCCAGGGTGTAGCGCAAGTCGCTGCCGCGCTGGGCGCCGCCACGGGAACCGCCGCGACCGCCACCGAAGAAGTCACTGAAGACATCACCAAAGATGTCGGAGAAGTTCTGACCACCAAACCCGGCACCGCCGCCACCCATGCTCGGGTCGACGCCGGCATGACCGTACTGATCGTACGCCGCGCGCTTGCTGGAATCGGACAGCACTTCGTAGGCCTCGTTGGCCTCTTTGAACATCTCTTCCGACGCTTTGTCGTCAGGATTACGGTCCGGGTGGTGCTTCATCGCCAGGCGACGGTAGGCCTTTTTCAGGTCCGCTTCGCTTGAGCCACGCTCAACACCCAATACTTCGTAATAGTCACGCTTTGCCATAAGTCTTTGCACTCTTAAGGACGTTCGGCAAACCCCTCCTGAGCCTCGCCAAACTCGTTGAGCCCCAATACAGGCCCGGACCCAACTCACGTCAATTCAACGATCCTGGTCTTTGATTCTATGCGGTACTTTCGGCTCGAAAAGCAGGAGCATTCCCGGCCATACCATCAGCATCCGAGCGTTGTCGCATGCTGTAAAAATTCGCTAACTCCAGACACGCCAACGCGGGAGCAAGCTCCCGCGCGGCGACATCCTACCAGTCACCGCCTGAAGGCAGTCAACCGGGCGACCAACAACTTACTTGTGGTCTTTGACTTCTTCGAACTCGGCATCGACAACGTCGTCAGCCTTTTCAGCCTTGTCGTCCTGCGGTGCCGCGCCTTCAGCAGGCTGAGCCTGTTCGGCGTACATCTTCTGCGCCACTGGAGCGGAGACTTTCGACAGCTCTTCAACCTTGGCTTCGATTGCAGCCTTGTCGTCGCCTTTGACAGCGGCTTCCAGGGCAACAACAGCGGCTTCGATTGCAGTTTTCTCTTCAGCAGTCACTTTATCGCCAGCATCGGCGACCATTTTGCGCGTCGAGTGAACCAGTGCATCACCCTGGTTACGGGCAGCGGCCAGCTCTGCAAACTTGCTGTCTTCCTCGGCGTTGGCTTCAGCATCGCGAATCATCTGCTGAATCTCTTCCTCGGACAGACCCGAGTTGGCCTTGATCACGATCGACTGAGTCTTGCCGGTGGCCTTGTCTTTGGCGCCTACGTGCAGGATGCCGTTGGCGTCGATGTCGAAGGTCACTTCAATTTGTGGCACACCGCGTGGTGCTGGTGGAATCTCGGCCAGGTCGAACTTGCCCAGGGACTTGTTCTGAGCGGCTTGCTTACGCTCGCCCTGCAGTACGTGAATGGTCACGGCGCCCTGGTTGTCGTCGGCAGTCGAGAACACTTGCGATTTCTTGGTAGGAATCGTGGTGTTTTTCTCGATCAGCGCGGTCATCACGCCACCCATGGTTTCGATACCCAGGGTCAGCGGGCTGACGTCGAGCAGCAGGACGTCTTTCACGTCACCAGCCAGTACGGCGCCCTGGATCGCAGCACCCATGGCAACAGCTTCGTCCGGGTTTACGTCTTTACGAGCTTCTTTACCGAAGAACTCGGTCACCAGCTTCTGAACCAGTGGCATACGGGTCTGACCGCCGACCAGGATCACGTCGTTGATCGCGCCAACGTCGATGCCGGAGTCTTTCAGAGCGATGCGGCAAGGTTCGATGGTGCGTTGAACCAGGTCTTCTACCAGCGCTTCGAGCTTGGCGCGGGAGATTTTCACGTTCAAGTGCTTGGGACCGGTGGCATCTGCAGTGATGTACGGCAGGTTCACGTCGGTCGACATGCTCGAGGACAGTTCGATCTTGGCTTTTTCAGCGGCTTCTTTCAGGCGCTGCATGGCCAGCGGATCACCTTTAAGGTTCATGCCGCTTTCTTTCTTGAATTCGTCAACGAGGTAGTCGATCAGACGAATGTCAAAGTCTTCACCGCCCAGGAACGTGTCACCGTTGGTGGCCAACACTTCGAACTGGTGCTCGCCATCGACTTCAGCGATTTCGATCACGGAAACGTCGAAAGTACCGCCGCCCAAGTCGTAAACGATCACAGTGTGATCGCCCTTCGCCTTGTCCATACCGTAAGCCAGAGCGGCTGCGGTTGGTTCGTTGATGATGCGTTTTACGTCCAGGCCAGCAATACGGCCGGCGTCTTTGGTGGCTTGACGCTGGCTGTCGTTGAAGTAGGCCGGAACGGTGATCACCGCTTCAGTCACTGGCTCGCCGAGGTAGTCTTCGGCGGTCTTCTTCATTTTCTTCAGAATTTCAGCCGAGATCTGTGGCGGCGACATTTTCTGGCCGTTCACTTCTACCCACGCGTCGCCGTTGTCAGCCTTGGCGATTTTGTAAGGCACCATCTTGATGTCTTTCTGAACGACTTCTTCGTCGAACTTACGACCGATCAGACGCTTCACCGCGTACAGGGTGTTATGCGGATTGGTCACAGCCTGACGCTTGGCCGACTGGCCAACCAGGATTTCGCCATCGTTGGCGTAAGCGATGATCGACGGCGTGGTACGCGCGCCTTCAGCGTTTTCAATAACTTTGGCTTTGCCGTTTTCCATCACGGAGACGCAGGAGTTGGTAGTCCCCAGGTCGATACCGATAATTTTGCCCATGTTCACTCTCCCGAAACTTTGGATTTGGTTGCCGCAGCAGTGGTGGCTAACTGCGGTAGCACTTAAACGCTTGACTTCTAAATGGGGGCCTTGCGGCTAATTTCAAGCCTGCTCATCAATAGAAGGCGAAACTGGCGCAGGGGCCTTGCTGACCACAACCATGGCCGGGCGCAGCAGACGACCGTTGAGCTGATAACCTTTCTGGAACACCTTGAGAACGCTGTTCGGCTCTACGTCGGCGCTTTCCTGCATGGCCATCGCCTGATGAAGAACGGCGTTGAACGGTTCGCCATGCGGATCGATCGCTTCCAGCTGATAACGTTTCAGGGTGTCCTGGAACATTTTCAGAGTCAGCTCGATGCCTTCGCGCATTGGACGGATGCTTTCGTCATCCGGGTTGGACAACTCCAGACCCCGCTCCAGGCTGTCGATAATCGGCAACAAATCGCCCGCAAATTTTTCCAGGGCGAATTTGTGCGCTTTTTCTACATCTTGCTCGGCGCGACGGCGGACGTTCTGCAGATCAGCCGCTACACGCAAAGCTTGATCATGAGCGCCAGCCAATTGCTCTTCGAGCACTTGTACACGAGCCGCCAGCTCATCACCCGAATCCTGGGCAGCCTGATCGGCGTCTAGATTTTGCGTATCCACTGTCTGTTCGTCAGCCATAGAATTCTCCTTTCAATAACGTCCGCGAGCTCAACTCGCGCTTCTGTCCCGGTATATGGGGCCGCAAAAATCAGCTTCAAGGGGTGGACTGCGATTAACCCTACAAAAAACGCTGCATTGCGATTGCTCGACGGACCAAGCATTTCGTCAGACCGAGCAAATCGAGCTAAGAGGGGGCATTGTCAGCCGCAAATAAAACACTGTATAAATAACCAGACCTAAAGCCTGGGAGCGGCCTTTATGCTGGTGCACCTGTCCGTACATAACTACGCCATCGTTGAACATCTCGATCTCGAACTCGATCGCGGGATGAGCGTGATAACCGGGGAAACCGGCGCCGGCAAGTCGATCATGCTCGACGCCCTCGGCCTGACCCTGGGCGATCGCGCCGACAGCGGCGTGGTCCGTCCCGGCGCCGACAAGGCCGACATCCTCGCAACCTTCGACCTGGTCGACATCCCGGAAGCCAGCGCCTGGCTGGCCGAACGCGATCTGGAGAGCGATGGCCCGTGCATCCTGCGTCGGGTGATCACCGCCGAAGGACGCTCGCGCGGCTATATAAACGGCACGCCCTGCCCGCTCGGCGATCTCAAGGCCCTCGGCGAACTGCTGATCGATATCCACAGTCAGCACGAACACCAATCCCTGCTCAAGACCGACACCCACCGCCGCCTGCTGGACGAATACGCCGGCGCCACCGACCTTGCCCGCCAGGTACAACTGGCAGCCCAACGCTGGCGCCAGACTCGCCAGGAGCTGGAGCGTCTCTCCAATTCCGGCGACGAGCAGCGCGCTCGCCATCAATTACTCAGCTATCAACTTGAAGAACTGGAAAACCTTGGCCTCGGCGAAAACGAGCTGGAGCAACTGGAACAGGAACACAAGAACCTCACCAACGCCGAAACCCTGCTGGGTATCTGCCGGCAAGTGGTCGAGCAATGCAGCGAAAGTGATTCCGGGAATGTCCTGAACGCGCTGACCGCCAGCCTTAATCGTCTATCGAGCGTCAATAACTCGATCGGCGCACTGGGCGAAGCCAGCAGCCTGCTGACCAGCGCACAGATACAGGTTGAAGAAGCCGTCGGTGAACTGAACCGCTTCCTCGACAATTTCGACGCCGACCCGGCACGACTCCAGTACCTGGAAGAACGCCTGGACGCGATCTACACCATGGCGCGCAAGCACCGCATCCAGCCGACCGAGGTCGCGGAGATGCAGCAGCGTTTGCTGGATGAAATCGAAACCCTGAACGCCAACGACGAATCCATCGAGCGACTGAGCGATGAGCTGGCTTCTTATGCCCGTCATTATCAGGAGAAGGCTCGGGAGCTAAGTGATTTGCGTCATCAAGCCTCGAACAGCCTGGCCAGTGCAGTGGAGCAGGAAATCCAGCGCCTGGGCATGCCCGGTGGGCGCTTCACCATCGAATTACGCCCAAACAGCAGCGATGAACTGCTGCCTAATGGACTTGAGCAGGTAGAGTTGCTGGTCAGCGCTAACCCCGGCCAGCCATTGAAAGCCTTGGCCAAAGTCGCTTCAGGCGGTGAGTTGTCACGGATCAGCCTGGCTATTCAGGTGATCACCGCGCAGACCTCGCGCGTACCGACGCTGGTGTTCGACGAAGTGGACGTGGGCATCGGCGGCCCAACTGCCGAAATCGTTGGCCAATTGCTGCGTCGCCTTGGTGAGCGCGGACAGGTGCTGACGGTGACTCACTTGCCGCAAGTGGCCGCTCAGGGCCATCAACATCTGTTCGTGCACAAGGTGCGCGGTGAGGAGGCAACCCACACGGCTGTTTCCAAGTTGAGCAAGAATGATCGCGTCGAAGAAGTGGCGCGGATGCTGGGCGGCATCGACCTGACCAAGGAATCCCTGGCTCACGCGAAAAAAATGGTTGTCACCGCAAAAATTTGAGAACGGCAGAAAGCACGAAGGCGACCACGGGGTCGCCTTCGCTCGTTTCGCGAATGTGAAATTCGCGCGACATGCTTACTTTTTCTTGCGCACGTACAGCACCAGATTGTGATCAACCATCTCGAAGCCGTACTTATCGACGATGGCTTTCTGCAGGCGCTCGATTTCTTCGTCGAAGAATTCGATCACTTCGCTGGTTTCGACGTTGACCATATGGTCGTGATGCTTGCCGTCATCCAGCTCGAAGACCGCATGGCCTCCGTCGAAGTTGTGCCGCACCACAAGGCCAGCTGCCTCGAACTGAGTCAGTACACGGTAAACCGTGGCCAGACCGACGTCCTCACCAGCCTCCATCAGCGCCTTGTAAACATCCTCGGCACTCATGTGGCGTTGCTCGGCGGAATCGAGCATTTGCAGAATTTTGACCCGTGGAAGGGTCACTTTGAGGCCGGCTTTGCGTAGTTCGCTATTTTCAACCATGGTCAGCTTTCTCGCGATGCTGCTTCGCAGCTTCTCTTAATGCGGGTATGATCGGCGTTTACGTTGTCCCAGCCAAGATAGTGGAAGTCGCCCACCGATGCAAAACACCAAGCTCTTGCTAACCAGTTTCACCTTTGTGGGACTGCTCGCACTCGCCGGTTGTTCATTCCCCGGGGTTTACAAAATCGACATCCAGCAGGGCAATGTCGTCACGCAGGACATGATAAACCAGTTACGCCCGGGAATGACCCGTAAGCAAGTACGGTTTATCATGGGCAACCCCCTGCTGACCGACACGTTCCATGCCGATCGCTGGGATTATCTGTACAGCCTGCAACCGGGTGGCGGTGAACGCCAACAGGAACGCATTAGCGTTATCTTCAACCCAAATGACCAGCTTGTCAGCCTCTCTGGTGATTTCATGCCAGGCGTGAGCCGCGACGAAGCCATTCTCGGCAAGGACAGTGGCACGACAGTCACTGCACCGGCAGAAAACGCCGAGAAGCCGAAACCGGAAAAACCGGTCAAGCCAGGTTCGTTGCTGGACCAGATCCAGAAGGACGTAGACGGCGTAGAAACCGTTCCGGTCCCGACGCCAGAACCGCTGGATACTTCGCCGCAATAATTTGCGACGCAATAAAAAACCCGGAATTTCCGGGTTTTTTATTGTCTGGCGTTTGGGCGATTCACTGATTCCGGGCTTTGGCCTCGGCAGCCTTGGCGGCACGCAGCCGACGAACCTCTTTCGGATCGGCCAGCAATGGCCGGTATATCTCGATGCGATCACCCGCCTGGACAGCACGATTGTCCGCATCAGTGATCACTTTACCGAAAATCCCCACCGGGCAATCCGTCAGATCAAGCTCCGCAAAGGTTTCGCCAACGCCCGATTTCAGCAAAGCCGCGCGCACGGTCGTTCCAGCCGGCACCGTCACACAAAGAAGCTCCTGACGATCAACCGCGGCGTAGACCACCTCGACGTCAACCATCGACTCAACCATGCATTTGTTTGGCGCGCTGGCAAAACGCATCCACCAACGTATTCGCTGCCTGATTGAACAGCGGCCCCAAGGTCGCGCGGACAATCGGCCCGGCGTAATCGAACGACAGGTCCAGACTGATCTTGCAGGCCTTTTCGCCCAACGGCTTGAACACCCAAATGCCATGCAGCTGGGTGAAAGGACCTTCCTCAAGGTTCATCTCGATCGAATGACCGGGCACTAACGTGTTTCTGGTGACGAAATGCTGACTCAACCCGCCCTTGGCCACTCCGACGCTCGCGCGCATGTGCTCGGGTGTGCTTTCCAGCACTTCGGCGGTCGAACACCACGGCAGGAATTCCGGGTAACGCGCCACGTCATTGACCAGGTCATAAAGCGCTTGCGCCGGATATGGCAGCAACGCCGAACGTTGAATGTGTGTCGTCATGTAAGCGTCACTTCCACAGCTGTGCGGCAAACACTACGAGAATGCCGATGGGCGCCACATAGCGCATCAAGAACAGGGACAGACCGAACAATATGGGACTGCGGATCGATAGCTCATCGCGTACTGCTTCACGGCCCATGATCCAACCTGCAAAGACCACGAAACACAAACCACCCAGTGGCAACATGATCCGCGAAGTGAAGAAATCGATCACGCCAAAGAAGTCCAAGCCACTGGCCGCACCCCATTGATAGAGATGGAACATCCCGCCTTCGTTCACGAAAAATTTGGCTTCCTTCCAGATATTGAAGGAAAACACCGTGCCCAGCCCCACGAACCAGCAGATAAACGCCAGCCAGAAAGTCACCCAGGCGCGGCTGATTTTCGTGCGTTCGACCAGGTAAGCCACCATCGGCTCAAGCAGGGAAATCGCCGAGCTCCAGGCTGCCACCGCGACCAGTACGAAGAACACTACGCCCATCAACTGGCCGAACGCTACGTTACCGAAGGCAAACGGCAGACTGACGAACATCAGGCCCGGGCCTTCGCTCGGGTTGAGGCCTGCAGCGAACACAATCGGAAACAATGCCAGACCCGCCACCAGCGAAACGAAGGTATCGAGCAGCGCCACACCGACCACGGTGCCGGAGATGGATGAATGCTTCGGCATGTAAGCGCCGTAAATCATGATCGAACCAACACCCACGCTCAGGGAGAAGAACGCGTGCCCCATGGCCGGCAACAAGCCGTCGAGGACTTTTTCCGGGTGGAAGTCGAACATGAAATGCACGCCTTCCATGAAATGCCCGGTGGTCATGCTATAGCCCAGCAGCACCAGAATCATCACAAAGAGCAGCGGCATCATGATCCGCAGACTGCGTTCAAGCCCGGCGACCACACCTTTGGCGATGACGACGGCAGACAGCAGCATGAAAATCGTGTGCCAAAGTGTCAGGCGCCACGGATCGGCGATCACATTGCCAAAGTACGCGCCGACCTGATCAGGCGTCGCCCCCTGGAAGTCGCCACGACCCATGTCGATGATGTAATCCAGCGACCAGCCGCCGACCACACTATAGAAAGACAGGATCAGCAACGCCGTGATCATCCCGGCGAATGCGCCCCAGGACCACTTGCCCGAATGCCCTGCTTCCTGTGCCAGCACCTTCAAGGCGTTGGCCGGGCTCTGCCGCGCACGGCGGCCAATCAGGGTTTCGGCCAGCATGACCGGCACACCGATCAGCGCGATACAGGCCAGGAACATCAGCACGAAGGCGCCGCCGCCGTAGACGCCGACCATGTACGGGAATTTCCAGATACTACCCAGGCCCACGGCCGAACCGGTCGCGGCGAGTATGAAGACCCAGCGGCTAGCCCAACTGCCGTGGACAGAAACCTTGTCTGTCGACATCGTTATCACGCCCAAGCGTTCAAAAAAGAGGCCGCATTGTCCGGGATTCAATCAACCTGCTCAAGCACGTAGCGATACCGTAGCCGACTTGCTTGCAACTCCCTATAATGCCGCCCCTATGGCTAAACAGAAGAAACACCCTACAGGGACCATCGCGCAAAATAAAAAGGCGCGACACGATTACTTCATCGAGCATAAGTTCGAGGCTGGTCTGGTCCTGGCCGGCTGGGAAGTAAAAAGTCTGCGGGCAAGCAAGCTGCAACTGGTTGACAGTTATGTGCTGCTCAAAGATGGCGAAGCCTGGCTGCTCGGCAGCCACATTACGCCGCTGATGACCGCCAGCACCCACGTCATCGCCGATCCGACCCGCACCCGCAAATTGCTGCTCAACCGCCGCGAGCTGGAAAAGCTGGCCGCCGCCGTGCAACAAAAAGGCTATGCCTGCGTGTGCCTGTCCTGGTACTGGAGCAAGCACATGGTCAAGTGCGAGATCGCTCTGGGCAAGGGCAAGAAGGAATACGACAAGCGTGATACCGAACGCGAACGCGATGCCGGTCGCGAGTTGCAGCGTGCGGTGCGCAACAAGGGCAAGGAAGAATAATCTTCCACCCGATTGTGGCGAGGGAGCTTGCTCCCGTTCGGCTGCGCAGCAGTCGCCAGCAGTCGCCAGCAGTCTTCATGACAGCGGCGACTAGCGAGGGCCACTTAGGGCCCCAGCGGGAGCAAGCTCCCTCGCCACAGGTCATCAGGTCACCTGACTACATCCCCTTGCGCCGTTCCGCCCGGGCCACGCGCTGCACTTCCTGACGCACCTCTTCCAGCACTTCTTGCACATACAGAATGTGTCGGCTGGACACTTCCCGCGCCTGCTCTGCCCGCCCCTCGATAATTGCCATGTACAACTCCCGGTGCTGCGTGATCAGCATGTCGCGGGTTTCCGTACGCTGTTTGTACATGCCGCCAATGTTGGTCACCACGTTGCGCTTGAGCAGATCGAACAGCCCACGAATGGTGTGCAGCAACACGGCGTTGTGACTGGCTTCGGCAATCGCCAAGTGAAATTTCGCGTCCGCCGCGCCCTCTTCCGCCCGGCTCACTTCATCGTGACGCGTGTAG
This sequence comes from Pseudomonas sp. 31-12, assembly GCF_003151075.1. Classification (NCBI taxonomy): domain Bacteria; kingdom Pseudomonadati; phylum Pseudomonadota; class Gammaproteobacteria; order Pseudomonadales; family Pseudomonadaceae; genus Pseudomonas; species Pseudomonas sp. 31-12. The sequence continues at coordinate 1,077,654 of NZ_CP029482.1, read as the reverse complement.
CAGTCCTGTAATTCATTGAAAGCTGCCGTCAGACGCTCGCGATCGACATCCGTCGCGCGCAATGCCGCGTAATAGGCGCAGGACGCTTCCAGCGTATGGCGAAACTCCAGCAGATCGCGCTGCGCTTCAGGGTTGCTTTCCAGCAGATGTAACAGCGGATCGCTAAAGGTCGAACCCAGCGACTCCACCACATAATTGCCGCCGCCCTGGCGACTGACCAGCAAGCCCTTGGCCGCCAGTTTCTGAATCGCTTCACGCAACGAAGGGCGTGACACGCCGAACTGCTCGGCCAACGCGCGTTCGGCCGGCAAGCGCTCGCCAGACTTCAACGTGCCTTCGAGGATCATGCCCTCGAGCTGCTCGACAATATCGTCAGACAAACGGCGCTGACGAATCTGATCAAACCCCATAACTCAATTCTCCACGGTCCCGACGGCTCGCCGGGCTCTCTATTCTGGCCTATCGGCGCTGTGCCAGCACCTACCAGACGGCATTTGTTAAAGCGGATCAAGCACGCGTCACAGCGCTTATTCGACAAAAGTTCTAGGGCGACAAATTGACACGCCACACACAACGCTTTTACCCTAGCCAACAGCGATTGTAAATTGGTATTACCAATTATCCAAGAACGCTGACCAGTGCCTGACCAACAACAATTAGGGGCCACCCCATATGCAAACCTGGCAACAGCTCTATACCCCGCTCGGCAGCCTTGGCTTCTCCGCGCTCGCCGCCGTTATCCCCATCGTGTTTTTCTTCCTGGCGTTGGCGGTGTTCCGCCTCAAAGGGCACGTGGCCGGCAGTATCACGCTGGCGTTGTCCATCGCCGTCGCAATCTTCGCCTTCCAGATGCCAGTCGACATGGCGTTCGCCGCCGCCGGGTATGGCTTCGCCTACGGTCTGTGGCCGATTGCGTGGATCATTGTCGCGGCCGTGTTCCTCTACAAACTGACGGTCAAGAGTGGTCAGTTCGAGGTCATCCGCAGCTCGGTGTTGTCAATCACCGACGACCAGCGTTTGCAGGTGCTGCTGATCGGCTTCTGCTTCGGTGCGTTCCTTGAAGGTGCCGCCGGTTTCGGTGCACCGGTAGCGATTACCGCCGCATTGCTGGTAGGACTGGGCTTCAACCCACTGTATGCAGCAGGTCTGTGCCTGATCGCCAACACCGCGCCAGTGGCCTTCGGTGCCTTGGGGATTCCGATCATCGTGGCCGGGCAAGTGACCGGCATCGACGCGTTCAAGATCGGCGCCATGACCGGTCGTCAACTGCCGCTGCTGTCGCTGTTCGTGCCGTTCTGGCTGGTGTTCATGATGGACGGCCTGCGCGGCGTTCGTGAGACCTGGCCTGCTGCGCTGGTGGCCGGCTTGAGCTTTGCCATCACCCAATACTTCACGTCGAACTTCATCGGTCCTGAGTTGCCGGACATCACCTCGGCCCTGGCCAGCCTGATTTCCCTGACGCTGTTCTTGAAAGTCTGGCAGCCGAAACGCGCCGCCGGCCAACACATCGTCGGTGCCGTCTCGGCCTCGGTGGTGACCGCCAGCGCCGGTGGTTTCGGCCAGCCGCGCACCAGCGTGGCGTCGCCTTACAGCCTGTTCGAAATCATCAAAGCCTGGTCGCCGTTCCTGATTCTCACCGTGCTGGTCACCATCTGGACCCTGAAACCGTTCAAGGCAATGTTCGCTGCCGGCGGTTCGATGTACAGCTGGGTGTTTAACTTCGCCATCCCGCACCTGGATCAGATGGTGATCAAGGTCGCGCCGATCGTGACCGCGCCGACCGCCATTCCAGCGGTGTTCAAGCTCGACCCGATTTCCGCAACCGGCACGGCGATTTTCTTCTCCGCACTGATCTCGATGCTGGTGCTGAAGATCAATATCAAAACTGGTCTGACCACTTTTAAAGAGACTCTCTACGAACTGCGCTGGCCGATTCTGTCCATCGGCATGGTCTTGGCGTTCGCCTTCGTCACCAACTATTCGGGCATGTCTTCGACTATGGCGCTGGTATTGGCTGGCACTGGCGCGGCATTCCCATTCTTCTCGCCGTTTCTCGGCTGGCTGGGCGTGTTCCTGACCGGTTCCGACACGTCGTCCAACGCGCTATTCAGTTCGTTGCAAGCGACCACCGCGCACCAGATCGGCGTCAGCGATGTGCTGCTGGTCGCGGCAAACACCAGCGGCGGCGTGACCGGCAAGATGATCTCGCCGCAATCGATCGCCGTGGCCTGCGCCGCGACTGGCCTGGTGGGCAAGGAATCGGATCTGTTCCGTTTCACCCTCAAGCACAGCCTGTTCTTTGCAACGATCGTCGGCCTGATCACCTACATCCAGGCCTACTGGCTCACCGGCATGCTGGTGCACTAAGACCTACAAGCAGCATCGAAAAAACCGACGCCGGACCACGATTCCGGCGTCAGCTATTCACAACCCGGTCTGTAAGGCTGCTGAAAGCTTCCCTCTTTATATTCAGCAGCCTCAACGGACGGATAACCGGGACCACCCGGAGACACGCCTGATGAGCGAGCTTTTTTACAACGCCGTGCCGAACGCGACCCGCGTGGCCCCGCCACTGCCTGAGCCTCGGCAATACCCCAGCGAGAAACCGTCACGGGTCTACCTGTTCGGGACCTGCGTGGTGGATCTGTTCTACCCCGAAGCCGGGATGGATGCGATCCACTTGCTGGAACGTGAAGGCATTCGTGTCGAGTACCCGCAAGGGCAGAGCTGCTGCGGACAACCGGCCTACACCTCGGGTTACACCGAGCAGGCAAGGACCGTGGCGCGCTCGCAACTGGCGCTGTTCGCCGGGGATTACCCGGTGGTGGTGCCGTCGGGATCGTGTGCCGGGATGTTGCGCGAACACTATGCAGACTTGTTCAAGGACGAGCCGCAAACGCTGAAACAGGTTCAGGCACTGGCGGCCCGGACCTATGAACTCGCCGAGTTCCTGCTGTTTGTCTGCAAGGTGCAGCTCAAGGACAGCGGTGAGCCGGTGAAAGTGGCCTTGCACACCTCGTGTTCGGCGCGTCGTGAGATGAACACCCACCTGCACGGTCGCGAGTTGTTGTCGCAATTGAGCAACGTGGAGCGAGTCGACCACAGCCATGAAAGTGAATGCTGTGGCTTCGGTGGGACTTTCAGCGTCCGTATGCCAGACATTTCCGGCGCGATGGTGGCTGACAAGACCCGGTCGTTGAAGGAGTCCGGCGCGCACAAGGTACTCAGTGCCGATTGCGGTTGCCTGATGAACATCAACGGCTCGCTGGAGAAACAGAAGGAAGCGTTGCGCGGCCAACATCTGGCCAGTTTCCTTTGGCGGCGAACCGGAGGTGTTCTATGAACGCTTCCGCGATTATTCCTACGGTTGCAGTGGAAGAAGATTTTCGCACCCGGGCTCACAAGGCGTTGGGTGACCAGCAACTGCGAAATAACTTTCGCACTGCGATGGATTCTCTGATGACCAAACGGGCAGCGTCCTTCAGCGATGCCCACGAAAGAGAACATTTGCGCGCGCTGGGCAATGCTGTCCGCGCCCGAGCGTTATCCAAGCTGCCCGACCTGCTCGAGCAGCTTGAACAGAACCTGACCCGCAACGGTGTGACAGTGCACTGGGCGGAAACGGTGGACGAAGCCAATGGCATCGTCCTCTCGATCATCCGCGCTCACGAGGGGCGGCAAGTGATCAAGGGCAAATCGATGGTCAGCGAAGAGATGGAGATGAATCACTTCCTCGCTGATCGGGGCATTGAATGCCTGGAATCGGACATGGGCGAGTACATCGTCCAGCTCGACCACGAGAAGCCTTCACACATTATTATGCCGGCGATCCACAAGAATGCCGGTCAGGTCGCGTCCTTGTTCCACGACAAACTTGGCGTGGAGTACACCAAGGACGTTGACCAACTCATTCAGATCGGTCGCAAAGTCTTGCGACAGAAATTCTTCGAAGCGGACATCGGCGTCTCCGGCGTCAACTTCGCCGTGGCCGAAACCGGCACCCTGCTGCTGGTGGAAAACGAAGGCAACGGCCGCATGACCACCACGGTGCCGCCGGTTCATATCGCCGTCACCGGCATCGAAAAAGTCGTGGAAAACCTGCGCGACGTGGTGCCGCTGCTATCACTGTTGACCCGCTCGGCCCTCGGCCAGCCGATCACCACCTACGTCAACATGATCTCCGGCCCGCGCAAGGAACATGAACTCGACGGCCCTCAGGAAGTGCACCTGGTATTGCTCGACAACGGTCGCAGTCAGGCCTTCGCCGACAGTGAATTGCGCCAGACCCTGAACTGCATCCGCTGCGGCGCGTGTATGAATCATTGCCCGGTCTACACTCGAATCGGCGGTCACGCCTATGGGGAGGTTTACCCTGGGCCTATCGGAAAAATCATCACCCCGCACATGGTCGGCCTGGCGAACGTCCCGGACCATCCGAGCGCGTCGTCGCTGTGCGGTGCTTGCGGTGAAGTGTGCCCGGTAAAAATTCCGATCCCGGCCCTGCTGCGTCGCCTGCGGGAAGAGAACGTCAAAGCCCCGGACAGTCCGCATCAAGTCATGCGCGGCCAGGGCAGCAAGTATTCGCGCAAGGAACGTTTTATCTGGAACGCCTGGGCCAGGCTCAACAGCTCGCCGACGCTGTATCGTCTGTTCGGCTTTTTCGCCACACGGCTGCGCGCCCTGGCACCGAGTAATGTTGGCCCGTGGACGCAAAACCACAGCGCACCGAAACCCGCTGCCCGCTCACTGCATGACATGGCCCGCGAGCATCTGGCCAAACAGGGAGATCGTTGATGAGCGCCAAGCAAAACATCCTCGCCAAGTTACGGAAAAGTCTGACAGGCACCACGCCCGTGCCCGATGAATTCGACGTCGAGCTGGTGACTGCGCCTTATACCTACACCGCCGAACAACGCATCCCGCAACTGCGCAAGCTGATGGAAGCGGTGCACACCGAAATCCATCTGACGTCCGGCGCAGATTGGCCGGCGCTGCTCGCACAGTTGCTGTGGGACCGCCAATTGCCGAGTCTGTTGATCGCACCGACGACGCCTCATGGGCAACGTGTCACTCAACACTGGGCGAACAATCCGGGTCTGCCGACACTCAAGTCCTACGTCCGCCCGGTTGAAGTATGGAAAGCCGAGCTGTTCAACGACACCCCAGCCAGCCTGACCACCACCCTCGGCGCCATTGCCGCGACAGGTAGCCTGATTCTCTGGCCGACGCGGGAAGAACCGCGCCTGATGAGCCTGGTACCGCCGGTGCATTTTGCCCTGCTCAAGGCCAGTGAAATCCGCGACAACTTCTATCAGGTGCAACAGGAATTCAACTGGGCCCAAGGCATGCCCACCAACGCCTTGCTGGTGTCCGGTCCGTCGAAAACCGCTGACATCGAGCAAGTCCTGGCCTACGGCGCGCACGGCCCGAAAGACCTGGTGGTTTTGATTCTGGAGGACCAATGAGTCTACCCGCGGCTTTCCTGCGCGATGCGCAGCAACTGATCCCTCAAGAGCGACGTTTCGACGACCCGCTGTCGACATTGGCCTTCGGCACCGACGCCAGTTTTTATCGGCTGATTCCGAAACTGGTGATCCGCGTCGAGTCCGAAGACGAAGTGGTCGCGCTGCTCAAACTGGCGCAACGGGATCAGGTCCCGGTGACCTTCCGCGCTGCCGGCACCAGCCTGTCCGGCCAAGCCATCAGCGACTCGGTGCTGATCGTGCTTGGGGATAACTGGAACGGTCGCGAGATCCGCGGCCAAGGCACGCAAATCCGCCTGCAACCGGGCGTGATCGGCGCGCAGGCCAACGCTTGGCTGGCGCCTTTTGGGCGCAAGATCGGCCCGGACCCGGCCTCGATCAACGCCTGCAAAATCGGCGGCATCGTTGCCAACAATGCCAGCGGCATGTGCTGCGGCACCGCGCAGAACACCTACCACACGCTGGCCGGCATTCGCCTGGTGCTGGCTGACGGCAGCCGTCTCGACACCGAAGATGCGGCGAGTGTCGCGGCGTTTCGCCAGAGTCATGCTTCGCTGCTTGAGCGCCTGGCGACCTTGGGTCGCGAAACCCGCGCCAATGCCGAACTGGCCGCAAGAATCCGCCACAAATACCGTCTGAAAAATACCACCGGCCTGTCACTCAATGCCTTGGTTGATTTCGACGAGCCTGTGGATATCTTGAGCCACTTGCTGGTGGGTTCCGAAGGCACGCTCGGCTTCATCAGCGCGGTGACCTACGACACGGTCATCGACCACCCGAACAAGGCTTCGGCACTGATCGTATTCCCAGATGTGGAAACCTGCTGCAACGCCGTCACCGTGCTGAAAAGCCAGCCGGTGTCCGCCGTCGAACTGCTGGACCGTCGCAGCCTGCGTTCGGTGCAGGACAAACCCGGCATGCCGGCTTTCGTACAACAGCTGTCGAACAATGCCTGCGCGCTGCTGATCGAGTCCCGCGCCGCATCGTCCACTTTGCTACAGGAACAACTGGCGCAGATCATGGCGTCGTTGACCTCGTTCCCCGTGGAGAAACAAGTCGACTTCACCGAGGACCCGGTAGAAAACGCACGGCTTTGGGCGATCCGCAAAGACACCTTCCCCGCTGTCGGCGCGGTGCGCAAAACCGGCACCACGGTGATCATCGAAGACGTGACCTTCCCTGTGGAACAACTGGCCATCGGCGTGAACCGACTGATCGAGCTGTTCGACAAACATCACTACGACGAAGCGATCCTTTTCGGACACGCGCTGGAAGGCAATCTGCACTTCGTCTTCACCCAAGGTTTCAACAACCCGGAAGAAGTCGCACGCTACCAAGCGTTCATGGACGACGTGGCGCAGTTGGTGGCGGTGGAATTCGGCGGTTCGCTGAAGGCCGAGCACGGCACCGGCCGCAACATGGCGCCCTTCGTCGAACTGGAATGGGGCAGCGATGCTTACCAGTTGATGTGGCAGCTCAAACGCCTGCTGGACCCAAATGGCATTCTCAACCCGGACGTGGTGCTCAGCGAGGATCCGCAGATCCACCTCAAGCATCTGAAACCGCTGCCGGCCGCCGATGAGATTGTGGATAAGTGCATCGAGTGCGGTTTCTGCGAACCGGTGTGCCCGTCGAAAGGACTGACCCTGAGCCCGCGCCAGCGCATCGTGATCTGGCGGGATATCCAGGCGAAGAAACGCGCAGGCGTCGACACCTCCGAGCTTGAAGCTGCTTACGAATATCAAGGCATCGACACCTGTGCCGCCACAGGGTTATGTGCGCAACGTTGCCCTGTAGGCATCAACACCGGCGAGCTGGTGAAAAAGCTCCGCAGCCGTAAGGCGACGCATACGAAAACCGCCAACTGGCTTGAAGGAAATTTCGCCACCGCATTGCAAGGCGCGCGCTTCACCCTGCATGTGGCCAACGGCGCGCGGATGCTGCTGGGCGCGCCGCGTCTGGCCAAGCTGTCGGCAACGCTGACCAAGTTGTCCAAAGGCCAGGTCCCGCAATGGACCAACGCCATGCCGCAGCCGGAAAAAGCCATTCGCTTCAGCCCGGTCGTATCGGACGAGCGCCCCCGCGTGGTCTATCTGGCGGCCTGTGTCTCGCGAGTCATGGGCCCGGCGGCGGGTGATAAAGAGCAGATGTCGTTGTACGACAAAACCCGTGGGCTGCTGGAAAAGGCCGGTTACCAGGTAGTCTTTCCGGACAATCAGGACAGCCTCTGCTGCGGTCAGCCGTTTGCCTCCAAGGGCTACGCCGAACAGGCCGAACACAAACGCCAGGAACTGATCGGCGCGTTGCTGCACGCCAGTCGCGGTGGGCTTGACCCGATCTATTGCGACACCAGCCCGTGCACGTTACGGCTGGTTCAGGATTTGGGCGAAGTCCGACTCGACCTTTACGACCCGGTGCGATTCATCCGTACGCATTTGATGGATCGCCTGGATTTCACACCGCAGGAAGCGCCGATCGCGGTGCACGTCACTTGCAGCACCCAGCACCTTGGCGAGAGTCAGGCGCTGATTGATCTGGCGCGTAAGTGCAGCAACAACGTGGTCATTCCCGAGGGCATTCACTGTTGCGGGTTTGCCGGGGACAAGGGCTTCACCACTCCCGAACTGAACGCTCACTCACTGCGCAGCCTGAAAGACGCCGTGCAGTTCTGCGCAGAAGGCATTTCCACCAGCCGCACCTGCGAAATCGGCCTGAGCCAACATGGCGGGATCGACTATCACGGCTTGGTTTACTTGGTGGATCGTGTGACGCAAGTGCGTCCGGCTTGAGGGTACTTTGGTGAAAATGGGGCGATTTCGCCCCTTTTTCATGCACTGCCGTTGCGCCGAACTTCTCGACACTCCTTCAAAAAAAAACCGAACTCCAGCATGCGGCTATAGTCATTTAGCTAAGCCCTGTGAACGGGCTTATAACCACCTCGGCCAGCAGCCTACTTCACCGGCAGCACCGAGCCCTCATGCGCAAGGAGATACCCATGAAGCACTCTGCAATTGCTGGATTGTTCATCACCGCCGCACTGTTGGCCTCGCCGGTGTTTGCGGCAGATAAAGACCTTTGCAAACAAAACATGAGCCAAATTCAGCAGGTACTGGACTCTGATCCCGCCACATCAGAAAACGCCAAGGACAACGTACAAGCCGACTTGGACAAAGCAAAAGCAGCCCAAGCCGCAGGGGACGACAAGGGGTGCGTTGGAATCACTAGCGGTTTGCTTGAGAAAATTCAAACGCGCAACCCAACCAACAAGTAATCCCGTGTGACCAGGCCAACCTTCGGGTTGGCCTTATCCACTGCGGTGGCGTACACAGCGCAGGCTTGTTGCTTACTTTTCAATCACCGAGCAACAGGCTCGGAGCCGTTCAGGATTCGACGCCGGTTTAAGCGGCTAAAATTTACACAACTCGCCCCAAAACAAACCCGCCAAGTGCGGGTTTGTTGCATCGGAGGATTGGTCATGTGTGAACCGCCCGCGTCGCTGAGAAAAAAACTCGACATCAAGCCAAAACCCGTGGAAGGCGCTAATCCCGTAGGAGCGAGCGGTGCAGCGATCCGATTTGTCCTTGATGAGGCACACCAGCGATACAGAAGCAATTGCCCCCCATTTTTAGTGCCACTGCCCCTATCGACTATCAAACAGTCTTTTCATAGCCTTTCTGAAAAAACCGAATTTCTGCGCGGCGTCGTAGTCTTTTAGGTAAGCCCTCATCAATCGTGGCTTACTTTTCGGACTCGCCCGAGCCGCCCGCTCATACGGCAGCACCGAGACCATCAGTACAAGGAGATATCCATGAAACGTACCGCACTCGCTGGTTTGTTCATCTCTGCTGCAATGTTGGCCTCTCCCGTATTTGCAGCGGACAACGACCTTTGTACGAGCAAACTGCAGGAGCTCGAAGCCAAAGTGAATGCGCTACCAGCGACCTCCACCAACGCACCGGAGATCAAAAGACTGCTGGCCAGCGCCAAAACTTCAAAAGCCGCCGGAGACGACAAAAAATGCGCCACCGAGGCCATCCAGGCATTGGCGCTGACAAACTGAGCAACAAACCCAACCCGTAACCACTCGCGGCCAACCTTCGGGTTGGCCTTCTCACGCGTGTTGGCGTACACTGCGCAGGCTTGTTGCTCACTTTGATTCACCGAGCAACAGGCTCGGGGCCGTTTAGGATTCGACGCCGGTTGCGAAACTTTAGGTGCATGCCGAGTTGGTAACAGAACTCGTAAATCCACTGTTGCAACTTTCTATAGTTGCCAATGACGAAACCTACGGGGAATACGCTCTCGCTGCGTAAGCAGCCTTAGCCCTTCCCTCCTGGTACCTTCGGGTCCAGCAATCATCAGGGGATGTCTGTAAACCCAAAGTGATTGTCATATAGAACAGAATCGCCGTGCAGTACGTTGTGGACGAAGCGGCTAAAACTTACACAACTCGCCCAAAGCACCCTGCCCTTCGGGTCGCTGAGGGTTAACTTAATAGAAACGGCTACGCATGTAGTACCGACAGCGGAGTACTGGCGGACGGGGGTTCAAATCCCCCCGGCTCCACCAAATACGAAGCAAGACAAAACCCGCCAAGTGCGGGTTTTGTTGCATCTGGGGGTTGGTGATTTGTGGTTAAACACAACCAGACCTATGCTGGCGATCTACCCGCAAGGATGCCGCCATGAAATTCAAAGCACTGGTTGTCGCGTTTACCCTGTTCCTGGCGTCCGGTTGTGCGCATTACAACGACCGCACCACTGACACCAACAAAAACGGGCGGATTGCCTGTGATGCCGAGCCCAGGAATCAGGCCGGCTGTTATACGAAGCAGTCGAAGGGCTGGAGTTGGGGTGGGTTGAAGTTTGGGGTTGGGGCTTCGAACTAGGTTCTGGTCTTGTAAGAAGCGCCGGGATTGAAGGGGTTCTTTTAAACAACAAATCTCGCCCTGATCCTACAGACGCCATGATTTCCGGGGAGGTTTCCGACAAGTCCCGGCGGTTGTCGGGTAGGAAGCTGAGTAGATAGTCTTTGGCGGTCGCTGCACATCAGCGATCGGGTGTGGAAACCCGAAGATAAACAAACATGCCCCCATGGCATACTGTGGCGCTTTTTTCGGCCGCAGGTTCAAGTTATGGCGGCTGTGCGTGGGAGGCCTTCGGGTCTGCCGGGTTTTGTCCGTTTATCTCGGTTTTTCCACCCCGCGCACAGTTGCCACCTATTCGAGTGGAATCGGAAGAGTGGCAGCTCCAATGACTTAAAAGGACGATTGCCATGATCAAAGAAACACCAAACCCGCCCGCCCCGGACGACGTTTCCCCCTACGAATCCCTCGACTCCAAAAAACTCCACGACGCCGCCGACCGCGCGCTCGATCATTACCTCAACCCCTCCGCCCTGAAATCCCCTGTTTCCCGCAAACCGAGCACGATGTTTCTCGTTGCCCCAGATATCAAGGACGAAGACCTGCTCGCCCATACCTGTGAATCATTGGCCCAAGCCAGTGTGATGGCGGGTGATTTTGCGGGGTATCTGGAAGGGCCGCATCGGCATACGGCGATGGCGATCCAGCAGATTGTGATGCTGGCGGAACTGGCGGTGAATCGGATGCTGGATAACGTCGTCGTGCCGAAATCTGCGCCACGCAGTTGATTCCTTGTGGGAGCGGGCTTGCCCGCGATGACGGTGTGTCATTCGACATATTTATCGGCTGATCTACAGCTATCGCGGGCAAGCCCGCTCCCACAGTGGATTTTTGTCGCACACAGATTTTGTTTTCGCTGGAGATCACCTGTGGGAGTGAGCCTGCCCGCAATGGCGGTGTGTCAGTCGACATATTTATCGGCTGACCTACAGCTATCGCGGGCAAGCCCGCTCCCACATTGGTCAGGGGTATGGCGGGGATTTCTTCAGCGCATTCAAAGCACTTTCAAATCCACCGACACATGCCCCCGCGTCATCCGCGAATACGGGCAGAGCTGATGCGCCGCGTCAGCCAGTTCTCGTTTCACGCCCTCCTCCAATCCAGGAAAGTTGACGTTTAACCTGACCGCCAGCTGAAAGTCCCCGCTGGCGGTTTTACCCAGGTCCACTTCGGCATCCACCGACGTGTCTTCCGGTAATTTGATTTTCATCTTGCCCGCCGCCACCTGTATGGCGCCGATGAAGCAGGCGGAATAGCCCAGCGCAAACAGTTGCTCCGGATTGGTGCCGGGTTTGCCCGAGCCGGGGGAGCTGAATTTGACGTCCAGTTCGCCGTCGCTGGATTTGCCGGTGCCGGTGCGGCCGCCGACGGTGTGGGTTTTGGCGGTGTAGAGAACGGTTTCCAGTGCTGCACTCATGACAGTGACTCCTGATCAGGATTGAACAACCGCGAGGTCATTTCGAGGCCTCGCCCAAGGTGCCGGTGTAGTGCGCCAGGCGTTTTTCGACGTCGGCTTTTTTCTGCAGGCCAAGCTCCATCAGTTGGGTGATGCGTTGCTGCGCTGCCGGGCGTTTGACCGAGCCGATGAAACCCTCCCATTCGGCGGCGATGGCTTCGTTGGGTGGCAGGCTGGCGGCGTCGACCAGACGTTTGATGTCGGTGATCGACTGCTTGTCGAACCGGGCGATACGCCGGGCCATGGTGTCGACGAATTTATCGAGTTCGGCGTCGGGCAGCGCGCGATTGACGTAGCCGTAACGCTCGGCGAGTTCGCCATTGATGTCGTTGCCGGTGAGCAGCACTTCCAGCGCGCGCCCGCGGCCCATCAGCCGTGGCAGGCGCGCCATCGGGCCGCCGCCCGGCACCAGGGCGGCGCCGATTTCCCATTGCGAGAGGATGGCTTTTTCGCGGCTGGCGAAGCGCATGTCGCTGGCCAGTGCCAACTCGCTGCCAACGCCAGTGGCACGACCGCGGATCGACACGATCGAGACCACCGGCGCCTTGCTCAAACGAACCAGCATGTCAGGCAATGGCGGCAGGCCGGTCGGGCCGTTGGGCAGGCTGGTGGTGTCGGTCAGCGGCGGGACGAAGTCGTAGTGAGTGAGGAAGAAGTCCGGGACGTCGCTGTCGAAGACCACGACCACCACTTTCGGATCGGTCTCGATGGCCGTGACGACCTCATTCAACTGCGGCATGGTCTCGGGGCCGTAGATGTTGTACGGCGGATTGTGGAAGGTGACGCGCCAATACTCGGGGGTGATGCGGGTGAGCTTGATCTGCTGTTTTACCGCGTTGGCGGGTTGTGTCTTGTCGGGTTGTGAAGCGGATGTGGACGCTGCTTCACCGGCGAGAGACAAGCCGGTGGCCGCCATGCTGGCGACAATGATCGCTGCGTTGAATAGCTGCAGTCTCATGGGAAAACCTCCAGTAGAAAAACATGGGTTCCCGCGTACAACGTTCTACAGTCTGAAGCAGTTTTTGAGCATGCCGGAATGGACCGACTGAACAAGCCTAGCAGCGTAAATTCGACTCACAAGTGACGTCAGTCGGACAAAAAAAGGCACTGGCGATCATCGCCAGTGCCTTTTTTGTCTGACCGTAACGTCAGCGAGACAACATGAACGTGTCGTACTCCAGATCTTCCAGCGCCGTCGAAAGCCTGTGTAAACCCAGCAATACACAAATCAGCAACGACAGCGTAAACCCGTACCCGAAGAAGCTTGGCCCCAGGTACATGCTGAACAGCGTCAGCATCGCGTTCAACACCGCGAACAGCACGCACAGCTCCAGCACCACGGTGCGTTTGTCGAGGTAGAAGAACACGTTGAGCAACGCCATGAACACCACTTGAATGCTCACACCGATCAGGTCGATGTAGAACAGCGGCAGGTAATAACTGGAGATGCCCAGCCATTCCAGCAGGCGCGGTGCGAACAGGAACAACAGCACCGCCGTCAGCCCCTGGACCTTGCAGATTTCCAGCAGACCTTGGCGGATCGACAAGGTCATTTCGGTTTTCAATTGCCCGATGTGTTGCAGGGTTTCGCCTTCGCGGATCGCCCGGAACAAGCGGTCGTACCACTCCGCAAAATCAGTCTCGATGCGCACCAGGAACACCGCCATGCCGGGGATGATCGCCAGGTACGCGAGGAAGATCGGCAAGTCGTAAAGGATCGAGGCGCGCAGCGGGCCGACGATTTCGTTGGAGGTGCCGGGGTTGAACCAGAACATGAATTTGTCGATCCAGATCCCCAGGTTGTAGAAGAAGCCGGTGGCCAGCAGGCTGAGAAAAACGTTGCGCCGGTCGAGGAAATCGAAGGCGATCAGTTTCTCGGCGCGGTACTCGCGCAGGATGTCGTAGAGGAACAGGAACAGCAGCGTGCTGTGCCCGATCAACAGCGCCAGCAGCAAGCCCGGCATCTGCAAAAAGCTCAGCAGGTAGGCGCTCGCGACCATCAGCGTGTAACCCACCAGCATCACCAGCAGGATGCGGTTATAGGCCTTCATCCCCGAGAGGAAGATGATCACCAGCCACAAGTTGCACAGCACCACGAAGTTCGCCAATACCAACACGCGGTAAATCAGCGGTTCGTCGAATAACAAGCCCAGCACGACAATGCCCAGCAGTCCGGCGCCGAGGGTGACCAGCAACAACACGCCCAACAGGTTGGGCAGGATCTGATCGTACTTGTGCTCGAACAAGCGGTCGGAGACGAAGCGTGTGAAGAACAACTGCAAGCCACCCGTCAGGATCAACGAGGTGGCCATCAGGTACGTCACCGTCACCAGGAACTGCCCGACCAGCATGTTCGGCAGCAGCAGGCCGATGCTGATGATGCCCACCAGCATCACACTGATGATCGACAACACCCACGGCCCGGAGCTGATCAGTCCGGCGTAGACGTAGGCGTGCAAGGTCGCCGTGTAGGAATCGCGCGAAAGGATTTTTCGCAGTTCAAAGCCAATACCGGCCATTTAGCTGTTCTCCATGGCGGCTTGATACAGGTCGCGGTAACGCTGCAACATCAAGGCTTCGGTGTAATAACGATTGACCCGCAACAAGCCGCTGGCCTGGGCGGCCTGCCAGCGTCGCGGGCTGCGCAACAGTTCAAGGATCGCGGCGCACGTGGCTTGTGGATCGGCAATCGCCACCACTTTGCCGGCGTGCCCGAGGTCGCGGTCATCAGAGCTGCCGCCTTCGATCAACTCGCGGCATGACCCCACGTCGCTGCTGACCACCGGTGTACCGGCGGCCCAGGCTTCGAGGATCACCAGCGGCTGCGCTTCACTGATCGAGGTCAGCACCATCAGGCCGAGTTTCGGCAGGATGTCCTGAATGCGCTGGAAGCCGAGGAAATGCACCTTGCCCTCCAGGCCCAGACTGGCCATCAGGCTGCGGCATTCGCTGACGTATTCCGGGTCTTCCTCTTCCGGGCCGACGATCCAGCCTTCGGCTTGCGGCATGGCGCTGATCACGCCGCGCATGGCCCGCAGAAAGGTTTTCACGTCCTTGATCGGCACCACACGGCCGATCAAACCGACCACAGGCGCAATGCCGTGGGCGCGGGATTCCAGCGCTGCGGTCCACACCGGCAAGTCGATGCCGTTCGGAATGACTTGGGTGCGGGCCGCGAGGGCGCCATCCTTGATCTGGCGCTGACGGTTGCCGTCGTAGAGCGCGATGATGTTGTCGGCGCTGTTGTACGTCAGCTGGCCGATGCGTTCGAAGAAACGCACCCACAACGTGCGGATGTAACCCGAGCCGGCGTCGAGGCTGCGGTTCAGCGCCTGGCCGGAACTCTCGGCGATCCAGCTGGCCTGGGCCAGGTCGATCTTGCGTTCCTTGGTGTAGATTCCGTGCTCACTGAGCAGATAAGTGCAGTTCCAGCGCTGCTTGAGGATGCAGCCGAGGAAGCCCGCATACCCGGTGGAAATCGAATGCAGCACCCGCGCCTTCGGCATCCGTTGCGCGGCTTCGGCGAGCATCAGCAACGGCGACTGCATCGCACGCAGGGTCCAGAAATAATTGACGAAAGAAGGGTCGGCGCAATGCTGGCGATAGCCTTCGCTCAACGACTCCCAACTGGCGCGGCTGCGCAGCACGTCGTCGAGGGTCATGCGACCCTGGGCGATGCAGTCAAGCAAGCGCTCGCCCAGTGCCGGGTCTGGCGCGTCCGGGTGATGCAGGAAGCGATACAAATCCTGCAACTGCTGTTCATCAGCCTCGCGGGGCTCCACTAGCCTGTCGGTCGGATGGGTCGCATCTTCAAGGAAGACTTCTTCGATGTGCAGCACGTTCGCCGGCACTTCGTAGCGCCGAGACGGATAGGCCTGACGCTGGCCACCGATGAACATCACCGAAAAGGTCAGTTCCGGCAGGCCGAGGATCATCTGGTGAATCCAGCTGGAAACGCCCCCGCGCACGTAAGGCCAGGTGCCTTCGAGCAGCAGACAGATGTCGGCAACCGGTGCCTGTTCCTTGTGACTCATGTCCAGCTCCTGACCAATGCGGCGAACGGCGGCCGCTGACGGGTTTCCTCGGGAAGGCGTGCGAGCAGTCCGGGAATTTCGTGGTAACGACCGGCCTCAAACGCCAGCTCGGCGCGAAACGGCAGCACCTGCGCGGCGCCCATGCCGTTTTCTTGCGCCTGACTCAGCAGCACTTCGGCACGCTCGACGTCACCACGCTCCAGAGCGATGCGCCCGGCCAGCAAGAACAGTTCACCGCCCTCGCCCGCTTTCAGACCTTGCTCGGCATGTTCGCTGGCCTGAGTGAGCACGTGATCGAGCACACTGCCTTGCGCCAGGCCCAGATACGCCAGCTCCCAATACCAGCGCGCCAGCCTGCCGTGCAGCGCACCTGCCGCTTTGGCAGTGGCACCGGCCAGTTCGCCGAGCGCGATCTGGATGTGCAGGTTGATGTCGCTTTCCTGCTTGTCGAGCATCGAATACGCCAGCAGGCGCACATCGTCACTCGGGTCACCGAGGGCCAGTTTGAGGATCGGCACCGCTTCTTTGCCGGGCATGCGGCGCGTCGCCAACAGGGCGGCCAGACGCTGATCCGGATCCGGCGCATGGCGCAACACGTCCTGCAAACCGCCATCGGCGAAGATCGGCGAGTGCAGTTGCAACTGCGCCCGGAACGGCAGTTTCGGAATGCCCACCGCTTGCCACGCTTGCTTGTCGCGTTTGCGCGGCAGGTACAGCGCCGGGAAGATCGCCGCCACCACGCCGACCGCGCCGAGCACCGGCACGAAGAACGCCAGACTGAAGATAAACAGCGGGCTCCACGGCAGCGGCGAACGGTAGCGCGCCGGCAGCAACAGCCACACGGCCGCGCACAACATCACGCACGCCAAGCCATGGCTGAGGGTGAACACCAGCAATTGTTGTAACTCAGGCGCCGCGAGCCACAAGCTGGCCCAACTGCCCGCCTCTAACAACAAGGCTCCGCTAAACAGCCACTTGCTGATCATTCAGGCCACACTCGTTGAACAGGAAATTACGCAGCCCGTTGCGTTCACAGCCAGGCTCCAGGTTGAACGGCAACACGCGCACGCCGAGGCTGTCGAGGCTGCTTTCAATGCCAAAGTGTTCGTGCAGCATCAGGTTCATCCGCGCCAGATAACCTTCGGTGCCTTGCGGACTGGTCAACGGCAACAGCACCAGCAACAGCTGATGGTCGCGGTTGTTGCGCAGCGGCAATTGCAGGTCGAGGCCACGCTGGCTGCGTTCGAACAGACGCGACAGCTCATCGTTGGGACGGGTCATTTCAAAGGCGAAAAGGCCGGCCGCCAGTTTGTGCTGCTCGACATCCACCAGTGAACGCTTGAGTTGCAGGGTGAACTGCTGCGCATCGGCGTCGGCCAGTTGCAGCACTTGCGGGTCGCGGCGCAGCAGGTCGGCGATGTGCCCGGCGAGCAACGCCAACAGGCTCAGCGTGCGATCCTGAAACGCGAAGAACGGCATCTGCCGCACCGCCAGGATCGCCAGCAAACGCCCTTCGGCATCGATCAACGGAATACAGGCCTGCAACGACGAGAACTGCGCCGAGCTGCCGGCATCAATCAGTTCCTGACGCACGCTGACCAGTTCACCGCGCTCCAGGCACAGCTTGACCAGACCGTCTTCGGTGCCCAAAGGCCCCATGACGCCGATGGTCGCCAAGGCTTCGGGCAACACGTTTTCTTCGCGCTCATCGACGCGATACAGACCGGCCACACGCAACGCGCCGTACTGACCCAGCATGGCCACGATCGGATCGGCCAACACGGCCAGTGCATCACCTTCATCCGGCATCACCCGCAGCTTGTCGCGCAAACCCAGCAACGAACTGCGCAGGCTCTGATCGCTGCCCGCCACGCGCTGCTCCAGCAGGTCGTGGGAGACCCGCAGAATCTGGTGCGCGCGGGTGAATTCGTCGAGTCGATACTGGCGGTAATCGTTGGCCATCTGCAGACGCTGCAAGCGCCGTTCCCACAGATCGCGAACCTCGCCCACCAGCATGCCGCTGACCAGTACGCCGACAATAAACGACGGATCAAGCTGCGCGTAGGCTTCATGCCCGATATAGCGCAGCGCAAACAGTGCCGCCACCAACAGGCTGGCGCTGAGCAGGCCACGCACAAAACCATAACGCACACCCAACAGCAGCGGCGCCAGCACCGGCCAAGGGAAACCGGCGTGCATTTGCAACGGGTCTTGCGGGGTCAGCCACAAGCCCAGGCCGATCGCCGCGCCGGTGACCAACAGCGTTTCCAGCCAAGACACCGGGCCGCTGGCACGCGGCGCGAGGGTGTAATCCATGTGAGGAGAATTCATTGCATTCACTCGAACCGAAGGGCGCCAACAAGTGTGTCGAGCACCGTTTGCGCGGTGCCGGCGAGGCTTTCACGGGACCAGCCCGCACGCGCGCCGCTTTTGCTCCAGAGCACACGACCGCTGCTGGCTTCGAGCACGCGCAGGCTGATGCCCACGGCCGGTTCTCCGTCCAGACCGTTCTTGTACTGCCACTCTTCAACGCTGCCGGCGACCACGTAATCAAGCTTCTGATCCCGTGCCCAGTCGAGGGCGCCAGCCAGGCGTTCGTTGTCGTCCATCAGCGCTTGTTCGCCCTGAGTGCTGACCGGGTAAACCCGTGGTTGCAGACCATGGCTGCTGAGCACGCTGAGCAAAATCTGCTCGGCGCGTTCACCGGCTTGCGGGGTTTGCGAATAGTTGATCATCGGCACGGTACCCCACTTCGCATTACGCGCAAGGTTCGGGCTGGTGTCGCCGGTGAAGCTCGCGCAACCGGCGACGAACAGGACTGCCAGAGCCAGGCTCAGATTACGAATTGCTTGCATCAGTTTTTCTCCTGTAAACATTTCATGATCAGCGTCCGAATCGCACGCCGTAGCTCACACCCAGTGTTCCGCCTGCCTGACCATCCCCGCCTTGTGGCGCGGACTGGTAGCCGACGGTGAGGGCCAATTCGTCACCGCCCAGCACCTCGACGCCGATCCCGGTGTTGATGCCGTAGTTGAAGGTTTGATCCAGCCATTGCCAGCCCGCCGTCACGTCCACCAGCCAGGTGTATTGCGGGCGAGTGCGCACCAGCGCGCCCGGCAAACCGCGACGCCATGAGCTGCCGACATACAGTTGGCCGTAACGGCTTTGCAGCAGATCGTCGGCCGTCACGACCGCGGGGTCGTCCGAGTCATCAACGCTTTTCACCGGGCCGCCGTTGGCGCTGGACAGGTAGTCCAGGGTGCGGTCCTTGACGTTGTTGTGCTGATAATCCACACCGCTGCGCACGGTCCAGTTCGGCCCGGCGAATTCCAGCGTGTGGTTGTATTCCATCTTCAGCGCCTGGCCGTTGCCCAGGGAATCGCCCGCACGGGTGGAGAACGATTTCTGCGCCACCTCCCAGCTGATCTGATCCCGCGCCGAGAGCCCGTGACGACCGCCGACCCACACGCTGTCGTGCTGGCCGAAAGCGCGCATCAGGCCGCTGTCTTCGCTTTTGCGATGCCAGTCCAGACCGGTCTCGATCTGGTCGCTGGCACTCAACTGCCAGGACCGGGACAGGCCCAGACCGGTACGGTCATCGTCCTTGCGCTGGCTGGTGTCGGCGAACAGTTTGTAGCCGCCGTCCTCCACCGAACGTTGCAGGGTCAGCGCGGCGTTGCGCTCATCGCCCATGCGCGATTCGATCAGTTGATCGCTGTTGTAGGTGCCGTTTTCAAGCTCAAGGTTGGCGTACCACTGAGCGCCAAGGTTGTGCGCGATTTGCAGGCGCGGGGCGTTGAATTCCAGTCCACCGAAATCCTGTTGATGCCAGGAGATCTGCGCGCCTTGCGGCGTCAGTTCCTGGAGCTCAACAGCCTGTCGGCGCAGTTGCTCACGCACGGCGGCCGGCTGGTCATCACCCAGTGCGGACTGGCTGAGGTCGAGGGCCTCGTCGAAGCGGCCGAGACGACTCAACGCCTGAGCGCGTTGCGCCGGGTTGAGGTCGCTACTGGCCAACAGCGTTTCGACTTGTGCCTTGTTACGGCTGCGCAAGGCTTGCTGAATTTCTTCGTAACGCTGGACCTTCAAGCCCTGGCTGCGTGCCCAATCAAGCCACTGGTCTTTCTGCGATTCCTGGTTGGTTGCGTCGAGACGCGCCAGCAAGCGTTCGAACCACAACTGCAGCATCGCCGGCGAGCCATCCTTCCACTTCGCCACTTCCTGCTGCGCCTTGCCCGGCGAGTAGCTGCTGGCCATCAAGCGCAACCAGATCGCGTAACGCTGTGACGATGGCTGAATGTTTTCGCCTTCGGGACTGCGCAGCAGCTTCAAGCGCAAGCGTTGCGCCGCGTCTTGATAACCGGCGCTTTCGAGGGCATCGGCATAGGCCGCGCGCACCAGCCAATCCTGCGGACTGGTCTTGAGGTACAGGCGATACCAGGCCAACGCTTCGGTATCGCGACCGAGCATCTGACTGGCACTGGCAAACGGCAGCCAGAGGATTCGGTCCTGACGCGCCTGGGGCTTCCATTCCGCCAGCAAAGGCTTGAGCGCAGCGGTGTTGCCTTGGTCGACGTACAGCCACATCAGGCGCTCGCGGAACAGGTTGTCATCCGGGAAACGCGACAGGCCCAACAGATACAAACGCTGTGCCTCGTCGATATTTCCTTGCTGCACCGCCAAGGCACCGCGAACCGCCAACACTTGTGCTTGCTCGTTGGCTTCCGGGAACTGCTCGGCGTCTTTGAGCAGCGCAACCACTTGCGGCCAGTCCTGCAATTCCTGAGCTTGCTGCAAGGATTCGACCAAACGCTGCGGATCACGGGTGCGCTTCCAGCTGCCGACCATCATGGTCAAGGCGCGCTTCGGATCGCTGGTTCGATACAGGGTGATCAGCTGACTCTCGTCGCCACTGTTGAGCGAACCCTTGAGCGCGAGGAGTCGTTCCAGGGAAGCCTGAAGTTCGTCGTCGAGTTCCAGATCCCACGCCAAGGCGGCGCGCAGGCGCCAGTAACCCTCATCGGTGATCTTGCGGTTATCGACCTGCAACACGTCCCACGCCGCCTGATTATCAAACAGCTTGAGGTCGGTGTTGGCCCAGTCAATGCGCTCGGTCGTGGTCAGTGCGAAGCGTTTCGAGTAGCGCTGGTAGACTTCGGTTTTCTGCGCAAACTGCCCAGTGTTTTCGAGGTTTTGCAGCAGGCGTGTCCAGGCCAGACGATGCGCCGGGTACTTGCGCAAGTAAGCGTGCAACCAGGCTTCGGCTTGGGTCGGTGTGCCACGGGATTCGTGAGCGTAGTTCAGCGCGTCGAGTTCGATATCGGTCAGCGCACGCTGCTCCATGATGTCGGCGAGCAAAGGGATCGCCCGGTCGAAATCGAACTGCTGGCTGGCCAGACGCCAAGCGTGTTCACGGGTTTGCGGGTCTTCGTGCAGTTTCAGCAGACGAATCCAGTAGCTCAGCGCGGCCTGAATGTCGCCACGCCATTCGCCCAGATGCCCCATTTGTTCGAGCAACGCCAGGTCATCCGGGTGCTCAGCTACAAGCTGCTCGCCACTGTCCCACGCACCGGCCAGGTCGCCGAGGGCCAGGCGCATGTTGAATTCCTTGCGCAGGATTTGCGGGTTGTCCGGCTGCAACACGCGCCACTGATCCAGAAAACGCTGGGCCAGATCGAAGCGCTTGCTGCCGACGGCAACGTCGACGCCCTGCTCCAGCCACGGCGAATCGGTTTGCGGATCCTTGAGCTGATCCAGTTCATCGACCAGCACACGCGCGGCCTGTTCACCGCGACCGGCGGCCAACAGACTGTTGAACGCCAGTTGCGCGTATTCACGACGCTCGGACGCTTGTTGGCTGTCTTGCTTGAGCAGCAGATAAATGTCGGCGGCACGGCCAGGTTGCTCACCGGCCAGGTACCACTGTGCGGCAGACTTGAGCGCAGCAATGCGCTGAGCCGGATCGCGGTCGGCGATTTCTTCGTAGACGCTGGCAGCGAAGGCCGGTGCCTGTAACGTCAGCGCCAGCTTGGCCAGGTTCTGCAATTGCGGTAGCGGCAGCAGGCGGTGATCAAAGCTTTTCAGGCGTTCGATCAAGGCTTTCTGCGCCACCGGATCGTCGACCTTCGCCGCTTCCAGCGCATCGAGTTCGAGACGGTAATAGGCCTGCAACTCGACGACCGGCTTCGGCCAGTTCTCAAGGTGCTGGCGCGCCTTTGGGTAGTCGCCGAGACGGATCAGCAGATCGACCAGTTGCAAGCGCAACTGATCGTCATCCGGGTGCGCCGCCAGCAGCAATTCGGCGTAATTGGCCGAGACCGCATCCGGCTCGCGGCCGTCCGGCTGGAACACTTCTTCGCGCTGGAACGTCAGCCACAGCAGGCCGCCCACGGCGACCGCCACCACCGCCAATGCCCAGGGATTGAGCAGGCGTCGGCTTTTAGTTGCTGAGGAGTTAGATGCAGTAGAGCTGACCATGACTCACCTGCTTCATTGGTAATTGAAAAGTCCACAGGCCGGCGGATGCCTTGCCTGCAAAAGGTTGCCCGTCCACTTCCACCCGGCAACTGCTCGCCGAGCGCACGGAGAAGGTCAGGTCGACCTGCCCGGCAAACGAAAAGCTCACCTGTTTTTCGTCTACATACTTCCAGTCCACTAACGGCAGATTGGCCTCCTCCAGCGCCGGCCGTTGATCCCGGTCGGGACGCAACACCAGCAATGCCTTGTCACTGCTCAACGCCACATACCGACCTTGCGGCAAATCGCGAACACCGGCGACGCCTTGCGAACGCAGCAGGTCCGGCCAGCCCATTTGCGGGTCGAGTCGCAGGGTGCGCAGCGCGTCCATGCCGCGAACCTGCCAGTCGCCCTCGGCGGTGCGCGCCAGACTGGCTTGATACAAGCCGTGCACACGATCGAGGTAGTCGCTCATCCACAGCGACATCGGTTGCTGGTCCTTCATGTAGCCGTAGATCTCGTTCATCGCCTTGATCGAGGCCTGCTTGGTGCTCGAATAGAAGTGGTAATACAGGTGCAGGCCGCGCAAACGCCGTGGGCTGTCGGTGAGTTCGAAGGTGTCGATCACATCGCGAAAACCGTAATACGGCCCCTTCCACAGGTTGGTGTAGAGGTTCTCGTTGATGATCGGCGCGTAGTACTGCAAGCCGCCTTCAGTGGGGCGCAGTAATGGATTGAGACCGGTCAGCGACGGGTTGGCCTTGGTCAGCATGGTTTCGGCGCCGTTGACGTTTTTCAGGCCCGCGTCGTAGGCCAGTTTCAAGGTCGCTGCCGAGGGCAAGGCATCGCCCGGCCAGAAGACCAGCTTCACCGGTTTTTCCGGGGTGGTGAGCTGCTGGTTGATGTAGTCGCGCGAGCCAAAAATCTCGCGGCGGAAATCGATTTTGTCGTAGCCCGGAATGGCCATCTTCAAGCCGTATTCCGGGTTGAAGTTCTCACGTTTCTGCGCCACTTCCGGCTGCATGAAAAACGGATGGCTGAAGGTGTGGGTGGCGACTTCGACTTTCGGGTTGGCAAACAACTCACGGGCAATGGGTTCCAGTTCGCGCGCCAGGAACGGGAACATGCCGCGCGGTGAAATCTCGCCTTCGACGATCGACACCGAAGTCAGGAACGGGTTGGGCCGGATGAAATCGTCGAGCACCTGCTTGCCGGCATACGGCGTGCCGCGCACTTCAGCGCGCGACGGAAAACCATCGCCGTCGATGTGCACGGTGGCGATGCGGCGGCCGTTTTCGGTGGTGGTGTCGGGGCGTGGCTGAACCGGCAGGCGCAAGCTGGCCTGGAGGAAAGCGAACGGATCGAGAATCCAGCGGCTGCGCTCGTTATTCGTTTCGAGAATGTACGGCGCAAGGGCAACACCGCCCCACTCGGCCGTCGCCACCGGAGCAAATGTCTGGCCGTCGGCAGCGGTCAGCAGCAACGCGGCTTTCGGGCCTTTGGGCAGCAGGGAGATTGCGGTCAGGTCACGGGACCGGGGCTGCACCGGGGCTTCGAAAGCGCCGATCAGCGCCTTGTCCTGATAGCTGATGGTCAAGGCCTGAGTACCGATCGGCGCCGAGCGGTTCAGGCCCAGGCGCTTGAGTAGCAGCGGGTCTTGAATCGGCAGGCCGGAAAAGAACACCACTGGCACCTGTTCGTCCAGACGTTTGCCGATCCAGCTATTGAAAGCCGATGCGTCCTGCGGCGGGCCGCTGGTCATCCAGGTCACGATCCCGGCGTACAAACCACTGAAACGGTGTTGCGGCAGGGAGCCGTCGACGGGCAGGTAATCCACCCGGTAGCCGAGGTATTCGAGCAAACCGCCGAGCAAGGTGTGCCCGGCGTTACGCACCAGGTCACCTTCGCGCGGATCGTAAAGTAGCGCGATGCGGCGCGGCTGGACTTCGATGCTGCTGATGCCCATCGAGTCCAGCTCAGGCGTGCCGATGTAAGGAATGAAGCCCTCTTCGCGCAGACGCTTGGCCAGTTTGCGCGCTTCATCGCGGCGCTCCGGCGGCAGGTAGTCGATGGCTACCAGCGGGATGCCTTTGGTGCGCAATGGCTGGATCTGGGTTTCCAGCCATTCGCGGTCGGCTTCAGGCACCGGGCGATAGCGCTTGGCGGTAGCGTCCCAACCGGCGTGAATCGATTCGATTGCCACGGCGGCAGCGACGCCATCGAGGTCGGGCAACACTTCGAAGCCACGGTTGAAAAACAGCTTCAGGTTCGGCTGACGCTGGTGCAATTCCCGCAGGAAACCGGCGAGTGCCACACGCTGTGTTTCTCGCGACGACTCCGGCAACAACTGGAAGCTGTCGAGGGTGTCGAGGAACAACCCGGCGTAGCCTTCAGCCTGCAACGCCTTGGCTCGGCCGAACAAATGTTCGCGCCAGGCGGGTGCCGCGAGGTCCATGACCTGGCTGTCCCACGCGCCGTTTCGTACCGGGCTGACCGCTCCCGTGAGGGATGCCTTTTCGAGTTCGGCCTTGCCACCATGGAACTCGCCCACCGACAGATAGGCGAACGGCTGACTGCCCAACTTGCGCAGGGTTTTGACGTCGCCCGCGGTCATATGCCCCGGCTCGACCACCGACCAGTCGAACTGAGCCAACTCGGAAATGGGTGGTTGATCGGCGTACCAGAAAACCACGCTGGCGGGTTGCGGTAATGCTGCGGCCTGGACCGCGGGCCCGCTCACGAACAACGCTAAAGCGGCGAGCAGCCGTTTAGCGGCCGCGCGGACACGCGTCCTGCGAAAAACGATTTCCATAACTCACTCTTGAATGGACTGAACCGATACTGCTTGGATGTCGGACAGTGGAACCGGCCGGGTTACAGGCTGCGAATAAGCTGCGACAGCCCCTTGCCGATGGCGGTCGGTTCCGGGAGCTTGAAACGCTCCAGCAGGCGACTGTTGTTGGCGCGCGAATGGCGAATGTCGCCTTGACGTGGCGCGTGATGAATCACCTTCAACGGGCTGCCGGTGACGGTGCCCAATTCGGCGATCAGATCGTTGAGGCTGGTGGAACGACTCAGGCCAACGTTCACCGCGCCGGGGCTCGGTTCACTGACTTCCAGGGACTGCACGAGAATGCTCACCAAGTCCTGGACATAGACAAAGTCGCGGGTCTGCGAACCGTCACCGAAAATCGCCACCGACTGCTCGGCCAAGGCCAGCTTGGTAAAGATGCTGATCACGCCGGAGTACGGCGATGACGGATCCTGGCGCGGGCCGAAGATGTTGAAGAACCGAAAGATCATCGGTTCCAGGCCATGCTCGCGGCGATAGAAATCGAGGTATTGCTCGCTCGCCAGTTTGTCGCTGGCATACGGCGTGAGCGGGGATTTTGGCGTGTCTTCGTGAATCGCCGTGCCTTCGCCGTTGTTGCCGTAGATAGCGGCGCTGGACGCGAATACCACACGCTTGATCCCGGCCTTCACCATGCTTTCGCACACGTTGAGGGTGCCGACGAAGTTGCTTTGATGAGTGCTGACCGGATCATCCACCGACGCTTGCACCGAGGCCACTGCGGCCAAGTGAACGACAGCACCGCAATCGCGCATGGCTTGTGCCACTACTGCGCCGTCCGCGACATCACCAATGACCAGGTTCAGATTGGCATTATCCATCGGCAAATTGCTGACCTTGCCGGTCGACAAATTATCCAGCACACGAACCTTGTAGCCCTTGTCAAGCAACGCTTCTACGAGGTGCGACCCAATAAATCCGGCACCGCCAGTCACCAGTATTCGCTCAACAAACATGAAATCTCTCCCTGAACAGTAGAGCGGATACGAGTGGCTAAAGTCCGCTGATCTATGGCGCAAGGCCATCAAAACGCGGCCGATAATGGGAGATCAGAAAGAGAGTGTCAATAGTTTGTCTGCTTTGTCGCCGAACGGTTATTCCGCCAGAAAACAGTCATTTATTTGGCGGCATTTATTAGCTACAGGCTGTCATACAATTGCCACGCGCGACCCACAGACTCGTCTAGAGCGGAGCCTACGCCATGCATCACGCCTTGCTTATCATCGATGTCCAACCCAACTTCGATCCGCCGCAATGGCTCCTTAACGGCGTTCAAAAACTCATCAAAAACCTGCCCCGGATGAAGCTTTGGGAGCATCATTTCAAGCGCACGGTGAGGTCGGATGAGCTGTAATCAATTGGGTGCGCTGTTCTAAGGAAGATAAATATGAACATCTGGATCACTGCCGCCCTGACAGTCATGGTTTCCCTGTCGGCACAGGCCGCCACCGACGTCGCGCCTCGTGTAGAGCAAGTCCCTTTTGACAAAGGCAACAATGCCGTCGAGATCAAGCAGTCCATCCAGGGCCGGCTCACGGCGCAATACCGTGTGAGTGCGAAAGCAGGCCAGATACTGACCGTCGACCTCAAGCCTTCCAACACCTCGGCCTATTTCAACATCACCGCCAAAGGCGCGGACTACGCGCTGTTTAACGGCTCGATCATGGGCAACCACTTCATGGGGCCGTTGCCCACCGATGGCGAATACACGGTTCAGGTGTACCTCATGCGCAACGCCGCACGGCGCAATGAAGTGGCGAACTACAACCTTTCCTTGAACCTCAGCCCCTCCGACACCTCGGACAGCAGTCAGCCATTTGACCAGACGCTTGAATTGCAGGGCATTCGTTTTCATGTGACGGGGAAATGGGTCGACGGCAACCCTGCCGTACGCATCTCGCCCCAAGGGCTGGAGATCGATAACGCAGAAGTCACACGGTCGCTGACCGGCAATATTGTTCGGGCCGAGGTGGCGGACCTTGATCGGGATGGTTCGCCGGAAATTTACGTTTTCGCCAGATCCCCTGGGCGAGGGATGCCGGGGGAGTTGGTTGCATACGCGGCCAATCGCAAGAAATCGTTGAGCGAGATTTATCTTCCGGTTGTTAGTGAGAATGCGAAAGCAGCGGAGGGGTATCAGGGCGAAGATGAGTTTGCGGTGGTGGAGGGTGTGTTGGTGCGGCGGTTTCCGGTGTATGAAAGTGCAGATGAGGGCGCGGGACGGACGGGGAAGATGCGGGAGATTCGGTATCGGTTGGTAGCTGGGGAGGCTGGGTGGGTTTTGCGGGGGGATGGGGTTGTGGAGTATTAGGAACATTCAGATTAGGCGAAGCTCCGAAGGTTAAAACCCTCCCTTCGCCCCTTGGTTAGAGATGGATGGTTCGGTCCTTCGGTGATTCCGATTACTGACGACTGTAAAACATAAAAACCCGCGCTATGCACGGATTTAGAAAATCGAACGAGTTTACGTTTGCGAATAAGCCACAAGAATCTCATGTACGCTAGGTTTGCTATCCAGCTTACGCATCATCAGATCGTATTGACTGACACCCTTTAGCTGCCGAGCGGGGCGGATCTGCTGATTCTCGATGCTCAACGCATCCCTTGCGTCAGCCGACGCCGAAGGTTTCGATGGTTGTGGCGCTGAGAAGATCATATCTGACTCCATTATTCTGCTCGCTTGAAGAATCGAGGGTTCAATTCAGGTCTAAAATAATGCTTCCTATCGATCCATACGAACCCGTCATGTTTACTAATGACGGCAACGTCAATCGGGCCAGAAACAGACTCGCTAGGCCGCGTCACCCTCTCTTTCAGTGACTCTAGCTCAATTAAGCTCTTTGCCAAGCCTGCCATATCCGGCAGAGGGAGCGAATGTATAATATTGGAAAGTGGAAATACATGCTGGTTTCGTATCTGCTGATACCACCGGTCGGTGTGTTCGGTATGAGCCTCTTGCACGAGGATACTCAAGCGCTCCTCGGTTAACGGCACCTGGGCACCGCACTCAGCCATCACTCGTGTACCTAAGTCCGTCAAGGCTTGGTTGGTCGAGCCGTAAATTGAGCCAAGTACATCCGGAGCTACCCCTGTGCGGAACGTATCGATCATGTGAGTAGTAGCGAAGGGCTGAATCACTGCAGGCGAATTGGCATCCATCATCCTTGGCTCATTATGTAGTGGTCTAATGAAACCGGACACCCATTTAGGCGAGAATGCTCGCCAGATCGAGGTGTCAGATGACCAAACAACGCCGCTCCTTTACTCCTGAATTCAAGCGCGAGGCTGCCGACCTTGTGCTCAAACAAAACTACAGCTACATCGAAGCCAGCCGTTCACTCGGCATTGGTGAATCGGCATTACGCCGCTGGGTTGACCAGATTCAGAAAGAACATAAAGGCGTCACCCCGCAGAGCAAGGCACTGACTCCGGAACAGCAAAAAATTCAGGAGCTGGAAGCCCGGATTGCTCGGCTTGAGCGAGAGAAATCAATACTAAAAAAGGCTACCGCGCTCTTGATGTCGGAAGATCACGAGCGTTCGCGCTGATTGACCAGTTGAGGGCACATGAGCCGGTTGATTGGCTGTGCAAGGTGTTTGATGTCACTCGCTCGTGTTACTACGCCCAGCGCCTGCGGCGCCGCACGCCGGATGTTGAACGGCTTCGATTGCGTAGTCGCGTAAGTGAGCTGTTCTCGCAAAGTCGCAGCTCTGCGGGCAGTCGCAGCATCCTGTCACTGATGCGTGAAGACGGTGAGCAACTCGGTCGATTCAAAGTGCGTAGCTTGATGCGCGAGCTTGATTTAGTCAGCAAACAACCCGGCTCCCATGCCTACAAACGAGCAACAGTTGAAAGACTGGATATCCCGAACACATTGAACCGCGAGTTCGACGTGCCTGCGCCCAATCAAGTCTGGTGCGGCGATATCACCTACATTTGGGCGCAAGGAAAGTGGCATTACCTGGCTGTCGTCCTGGATCTTTGTACGCGTCGGATCGTGGGCTGGGCGCTGTCGGAAAAGCCAGACGCTGAGCTGGTGATCAAAGCGCTGGATATGGCTTACGAGCAGCGTGGCAGGCCTTCGGATCTGCTATTCCACTCAGACCAGGGATCGCAATATGCAAGCCGACTCTTTCGCCAGCGGTTGTGGCGATACCGCATGCGCCAAAGCATGAGTCGACGAGGAAACTGCTGGGATAACGCACCGATGGAGCGCGTATTTCGCAGCTTGAAAACAGAATGGATACCGACCGTGGGCTATCGAACTGCGCAGGAAGCACAGCGCGATATCAGCCATTTTTTGATGCATCGCTACAACTGGATTCGGCCTCATCAATTCAACGATGGGTTGGCTCCAGCGCGGGCCGAGGAAAAACTTAACGTCGTGTCCGGGATTAGTTGACCACTACAGTCTGCTTCTGTCAGAAGTAGAGGCAGCTCCATTGCATCGACTTGGGCTTCTGCAAGAGTGAGCGCAGCCTCAATTTCTTCGTCAGTTTTATCGGCAAGGCCTTCAACCTTATCCACTTCTGCATAGACAGCGATTAGCATCTGAAGCCGGAACACTGCCGCACCGACTAAATTAATAAGCGCTTTATTTTTGGTCTCCTCAGAAAAGAGCTTGTCGTTGTGCTGTAGAAACTCAAAAAAACGCTCTGGGTACGTTTCCAGTCGGTCAAACTGGTCGCTACCGAGGGTTTCTCGAAACGCTTTGATAGGTAGCTCCCAAGGAACACCTTGCAGCCCGGCTGATCCGTAAATCATCAACCCTACTGGCCCTCCCCGAGACAGCTCGTACAGCTTGTTGGCACCTTTGAAATACCTGCGCTCTTGATTTCCATCCTTCCACGATGTGACGGTAACAGCGCTATCGGCAGCCAGTACAACGGCAGTTCATCAGCGCCCGCCTCCGCAACCCAAACCACCCCGATCCCATCAGCCACGTCTTCACAATCCTCCCCGACGTCGACACACCAACCCTACTCGCTCACGCCTGCGGAACACTCGCCTCCCTCAACGTCATGACCACCGACATGGCCTGCGATCTCGAAGGCTCGCGCCGCAACGTGGCTCTGGCGATTCAGCAGTTGGCGGTGCTGGGTGAACTGTTGGTAAACCGGGCGCTGGACAACCTCGATCCGCCCGATGGCGTATCCGAAGCTCCGTCCGCCAGCCACCCCTGAGTGGTCGCGCTCTTTTACCAAATGGAGGTTTTGTCATGGATCGATACATGCCTGTCACCGGCATCGACTGCACCATCGCGTCGCTGCTGATCGACACTGAAGCACCGCTGGACGTATTGCACGAAACTGCGGCTTACCGAATTCGCACGGTGACTCAATTGCTGGAGAGTTTTGCTGTGAACGAGGGGGTTCACATTGAACTGGCGCGGGTGTTGGTGACTTCGCTGCGCGATGGCTGCGATTTGATGGATGTGGTCGGGCGAAGATTGCAGGCGCAGGTTTCGTCGATGTAACGAAAAAGGCACCTGACGAGAATATCGCAGGTGCCTTTTTTGAGTTTAATGAGTGCGATGTTCCGTATACGTGACATTGGGAGCCGAATGTTACGTAAACAGAACATCGCTGAGGCTGATGACTCAACAGAAGGTTTCATAAACTGTAACTTTCTGTCGACTCAGTAGGCTCCTTCTACACTCAACCCGCATACGCCCAAAACACTTTCCAAAAGAGCTCCCATGACCACCCTAAAAGACCGCTTGAAGCAAGGCAAAAATGCCCGCAAGAATTGCCCCCGCAATGCTCAAGCGTCCACGGGCAAAACAAACCGCGACCCACTCCCGCTGATCAAAGCCTCCAGCGAAGGCCGAATCAAATCCCTGGTCGAACTCCGCTACGGCCGCATGCTCGTCTCCCCCTTCAGCTTCTATCGCGGCACCGCGCTTTTGCAGGCCCACGACTTGGCCTCCACGCCGAATATGGGCCTGACCTCGCCGATCTGCGGCGATTGCCACCTGATGAATTTCGGCGGGTTCGCCACGCCCGAACGCAATCTGTTGTTTGGCGTCCACGACTTCGACGAGGTCCATCCCGGCCCCTGGGAGTGGGATATCAAACGGCTGGTGACAAGTATCGTGGTGGCTGCCCGCGATCTGCGTCATGGGGAAACGGTCGAAGAATCGGTCTGCCGCGACGTGGTCAGCGCCTATCAGAAAACCATGCTCGAGTGCGCCGAACAAAGCTCCCTGGAAACCTGGTACGAATCCATCCGTTACGACGACCTGCGCAAGCAGGCGAACAAAAAAACGCTGGAGCATATCGAGCGTGCCATCGAAAAGGCCGAGGGTCATTCGCACGCCGAACTGCTGCCGAAAATCAGCGAGCGTGACGCTGATGGCTGTCTGATCATTCGCGATGACCTGCCGGAAATTTTCCACATGCACAAAAAAACCACATTGCTGAATGCCGACGATGACTGGCTGCTCCACTCGGATTGGCGACCGATCTACGACGCCTTCATGCGCAAGTATCCAGGCACGCTGCAGGCTGACCGTCGAGCGTTGTTTTCACGTTTTCACGTTCAGGACATGGCGTTCAAAGTGGTGGGCGTCGGCAGTGTTGGTACCCGTTGTCTGGTGGCCTTGCTGACTGATGATCAGGCGTTCCCGCTGTTCCTGCAATTCAAGGAAGCACGGCGCTCGGTACTGGCCGACTACGTGAAGACAAAATCAACAGTGCGGCATAACGGTCAGCGGGTGGTCGAGGGTCAACGGTTGATGCAGTCGGCCAGTGACCTGTTTCTCGGCTGGACCACCGGCCCCGGCGGTCGACACTTCTACGTGCGGCAGTTGCGCGACATGAAAATTTCGGCAGAACTCGAGACTTTCGATGCGGACACCTTCGCCGCGTATGGACGCGTCTGTGGTCGCGCCCTCGCCCGCGCACATGCCAAATCGTCCGGACAGGCCGCGCAGATCAGCGGTTACATCGGCAAGAGCGATGCACTGGCGGACGCGCTGTTCAAGTATGCGAAAAGTTATGCAACGCAGAATGAGCAAGACTTTGAGCGATTCCAGCAAGCCTGCCGTACGGGCCGGTTACAAGCTCGCTCCGAGGCAGACTTTGCGGCAGATCATTTGCCCTGAGCGGGCAACGCGGGTCCATCCATATGAATTTTTCTTCACCCCATCAACCCTCTCCAGCCGGTACATTGCCCTCGCTCATTCAAGAAACTACGGTTTGCCCGCCCTCCCGCGGGCTTTTTTTTGCCTTTTGATTGATGAGCGGCGGCCCATAACCCAATACCTTCCCCGGAACTGTTGCAAATCACGTCCAGCCACCTTATTGGGTGTACCATCGATGTCTGTTCATCAGATATCAGTTAGCCATGTCCACGCAAAGCGAAGAGAGCCGTCAGATCGTTGCTTCTCTGGCGCACCGTGTTGGCCCCGACGCTGACATCGCAAGGATCGCCCAAGCGATCATTTCAACCTTGCGGGATATGGAAGTAGCCCTCACGCCCATCATCGGCCAGCAAGGGGTTGCCGCGCTTTATCGCCGCAGCCTCCACCTGTGCGCCATTACTCATCCGCGTTTAGCCAGCACCCGCGACAAAGTGCCGGCCGGCATGGACATGGCGGCCCTCAAGTCCGTAATTGTTGAGCAAAGCGACGCCGATGCGCTGTTTTTCGGTGAAGTGTTGCTGACGACCTTTTACGAACTGCTGTCCACGCTCATCGGACCCTCGCTCACCGAACGCTTGCTTCGTGGCATGTGGGAACCTTCTTTGAGCGACACCCCTTCGCAGGAAAATTCGCCATGAGCACCAAAGTGACTATCAACCGTCTGGCCACCGGCGTGCCAGGACTGGACGAGGTGCTGGGCGGAGGTTTGCCGGAGTTTTCGTTCAACCTGATCGCAGGCCCTCCCGGTTGCGGCAAAACCACCCTCGCGCACCAGATGATGTTCGCCCTGGCAACGCCTGAACGTCCGGCGCTGTTCTTCACCGTGCTGGGGGAGCCGCCGCTGAAGATGCTGCGCTATCAGCAGCAATTCGATTTTTTCGACAGCGAAGCGATCAATCAGTCGATTCGCTATATCAACCTGTCCACCGACACCCTGGCCGGGAATCTGGACGAGGTGCTGCGACGGATTATCAGCGAGGTAGAGGCTCACTCACCGGCGCTGGTGTTCGTCGACTCGTTCCGCTCCGTGGTGCTGGCCAGCCA
Source organism: Pseudomonas sp. 31-12 (assembly GCF_003151075.1). NCBI lineage: Bacteria > Pseudomonadati > Pseudomonadota > Gammaproteobacteria > Pseudomonadales > Pseudomonadaceae > Pseudomonas > Pseudomonas sp. 31-12. The sequence goes on along the minus strand of NZ_CP029482.1, from coordinate 1,044,262 downwards.
GACCCAGGACAACCCCAACAACAACCTGCCGCAGTTCGTTCAGCAACTGGGCATGTTGATGACCACCTGGCAGGCGACAACCTTCCTGATTGGCGAATATTTCACCGAAACCGACACCAACCCGATTTTCACCGTGGCCGATGGCCTGATCTGGCTGCGCCAGAGCGTCCAGCGCAACTCCATGGTGCGCAAGATGGAAATCATGAAGATGCGCGGCCAGCCGACGTTGCCGGGGCTGCACACCTTCCGTATCGCCGCCTCCGGCATCAAGGTCTTCGCGCCGCCCCCACTCAACCGGGTTGAAGCGCCACTGAAGTTTCCGATTCAGCGCCTGAAAATGGGGGTGCCGCAGCTCGATGAAATGCTCGGTGGTGGCCTGCCCCGTGGCTATTCCTTGCTGGTCGCCGGGCCGTCGGGCTCGGGCAAAAGCATCCTGGCGTCAACCTTCCTCGCCGAAGGCGCGCGCAATGGCGAGACCGGCGTGATCGCGGTGTTCGAGCAACGGCCTAATCACACTCAGAATGCCGCCCTTGCGGGACTGATCGAGAGCGGGCAAGTCGGCCTGGTGGACAGCCGCGCGCCGGACCTGTCCATCGACGAAATCGTGCAGTTGCTGCTCAGCGAGATCCGCCGACTGAAAGCCACCCGGGTGGTGATCGATTCGTTGTCGGGCTTCGAACTGGCGCTGGCACCGACCTTCCGCGAAGACTTCCGTGAATCGCTGTCGCGCATGGTCACGGCACTGACCAGCATCGGCGTCAGTGTCTTGATGACCTCGGAACTGGAAGACCGCTACACCGACCTGCGCTTCAGCCCATACGGCACGGCATTTCTCACCGACGCCATCATCGTCCAACGCTATATTGAAGTAGAGAGTCGCTTGTTGCGCATCATGGCGGTGGTCAAGGTTCGGGCCAGCGCCCATTCCGATGAGTTGCGCCTGTACCGCATCGACGATAAAGGTCTGCAGATCGGCGAGATGTTGCCGGATCAAGAAGGGTTACTAGGGGGCCGGCCTACCCGGCAGATCAACAAGGACGAGGTGTAAACCAGGACCATGACCGAGGCCAATGGCACGAACGCACAAACGATGGCCACCGCCGCTCGTGAGTTGTTCCTGCTCGGCCAGAAGACCGTGGAAGCGCGTGCGGTGCTGGCGGCGCTGAAAAAGGAATTGAACGATACCAATAACCGCCTGGTGGACGCCCAGCAAATTGAACAATTGGTCGAAGCCAACCAGCAACTGGTGCTGGCTATTCTGCTGGCGCAATCGGATGCGGAAAAACCCCATCGATCACAAGAAGAGCAGCGGCTGTTCCTGGAGATGCGCGAGGCCAACGCACAATTGGTGATCGCCGCCCTCAGCGCGCAAAACCTGCAAGCCTCGGCTGAACACATGCTGGCGCAGCAACGCAACCTCCTCACGACGGTCGCCCATGAACTGCGCAACCCGCTGACGCCCATCAGCATGATCGCCGGCCGCCTGGTGCGGGTGCCCAGTGAAGAGTTGCCGCGCATGCAGGCATTGATCGAGGGCCAGGTGCGGCACATGACGCGGCTGGTGGATGACTTGCTCGACGTGTCCCGCGCCAGCACCGGCAAGCTGCGCCTCGATTGCCGGATCGTCGACATCGTGCAAATTATCCACGAGGCCATCGAGGTGTGCCGCCCTTTGTTGAACACCCGGCAGCTGCATTTCACCGCCGAACTGCCCACCTGCGCGTTATTGGTGGACGGCGACCCGGTGCGGCTCACGCAGATTCTCGGCAACCTGCTGGGCAATGCGGCCAAGTACACACCTGCGGGGGGCCATGTCACGTTGTCGGCCAGGGCCAATGACAACGTGCTGGAGATGAGCATTTGTGATGACGGCATCGGTATTTCCGCCCAGGCACTGCCGTTTATCTTCGAGCCGTTTGTGCAAGACGTGCATGCCGTCGGCTTCAACGGAGCAGGCCTGGGCATTGGCCTGACTGTGGTTCGCGAACTGGTGGAAGCCCATGGCGGCACTGTGATTGGCAATAGCGACGGTGACGGCAAAGGCAGCACCTTTATCGTGACATTGCCCTTGGCGGTTTGAGTTTTTCCGCTGACCACGCAATGCTTGCGCGACGATCCCCCCGAAACGGAGCGCCCTATGCCGCTGTTGTCCATGCCCTGTAAACGCTTGACGCTGGCGGTGCTCGACCCTGAACAGGCAGCACTGGAAAGCGACTTCTACCGGCGCAACCAAAGGCATCTCGCCCGCTGGTCGCCGATTCGCCCCACCGATTACCACAGCCCTGAAAACATCCGTCCGCGCCTTGAAGTGCAAGCCAGCGCGTTCCAGGCAGGCCTCGCGGTGCATTTCGCGTTGCTGGACCCGGACAACGGCCAGATGATTGGCGCCTGCAATTTCAGCGGCATCACTCGCGGGGCGTTTCAAGCGTGTTATCTGGGTTACCACATCGACGAATCCCATCAAGGTCAGGGCTTGATGCAGGAAGCGCTGGAAGCGGCCATCGGCTATATGTTCGATGAGCAGAAACTGCACCGGATCATGGCCAATTACATCCCCGGCAATGAACGCAGCGCACGGTTGCTGGAGCGTCTGGGATTTGAACGTGAAGGCTACGCCAAGGCTTACCTGAGTATCGCCGGGCGCTGGCAGGATCACGTGTTGACGGCGTTGATCAATGATCGCTTTGAAGCCCCGGAACAGCGCTGGTCCAGACGTCTCTCGTAATACTTCGCGGCTGTTCACAATTCATTAAGCATTTGCCCCTTATGCTCGGGCTTCCCGGTCCACCTTCCCGGAAGCCAGAAGTCTATGTCGCGTCCCGCCACTTCACTGTTTCTGCTTGCCGCCATGCTGTTTTTCTTTGCCTTGGGCAATCATCAACTGCAAGGGTCCACCGAGGCCCGGGTGGCCGGGATCGCCATGCAGATGCACCTGGACAACGACTGGGTAACGCCCCGTTTGTTCGGCGAACCGTTTCTGGAAAAACCACCTTTGAGCTTGTGGCTCGATGCCGGCGCCATCCGTGCATTTGGCGGCACGCCGTGGGCGGTGCGACTGGCCTCGGCGTTCGCCGGGCTGTTCAGCGTGATGCTGTTGTACGCGATGCTGCGGCGGTTCGGCCGGCCCAAGGCGATTGCCTGGACGGCGGGAATCTTTCTGGCAACCATGGCCAGTTATTGGAGCAACGTGCGCGGCGTCGGTGAAGACGCGTTACTCGCCCTCGGCGTGACCCTGGCGTTGCTGGCGTTCTTTCAGGGGCAACGTCAATCGACGCCCGGCAACGCGCTGCTGTTCGCCTCGGGAATCGCTATCGCCACACTGAGCAAAGGCGTCCTCGGCCTGGCGATGCCGGGCGTGGTGATTTTCGCCTATCTGCTGGCCGAGACCTTGATGGACAGGCGCCTGAAAATCCGTGACTGGTTGCGTCCCGGTTTACTGACACTGGCTGGATTGATCCCGCTGATGATTTGGCTCGCCGTGCTGTACCAGCGTGGTGGCGCGCAGGCCGTGGGGGAAGTGCTGCTGACCAACAGTGTCGGGCGCTTCAGTGGATCCTTTGTCGAGGCCGGGCATTACGAACCGTACTACTACTACCTGACCAAGCTGCCCCAGGCGTTTCTGCCGTGGAATATTCTGGTGTACCTGGGGCTGTGGCATTTTCGCAAACGCCTGATGGCCAATCGTTACTTGCTGTTTTTCACCCTGTGGATCGTGGCGCAGTTTGTGATGCTGACATTGGCGTCGAGCAAGCGCACGGTGTATCTCATGTCGATGACGCCTGCGGCGGCGGTGATTGCGGCGGAGTATGCGGGCGTTCTGTTCGAGCGGCTGAAGATGCGCGAAGGGGCCTCGAACCTTTTGGGGCACATCGCACGGCATCGACGCGGTGTGGCGATTGGCATGATCATGCTGGTGATCGGCAGCTACCTGGCCGCCGCTCAATGGGCGCTGCCCCACGCGGACCGCAAATTGTCGTTTATGCCGCTGACCGAGCAGATTCAAACGATGCAAGCCAATGGACAACACGTCGCCCTGTTCCAGGCCAACGAACGGGTCGGCGGCGCCAGCGTGTTCTATACCCGGCAAGTGCTCAAGGGCCTGGACACCGAGGCGCAGCTGCATGAGTTTCTGGCGGCCTCGCCCTCCAACGTGGCGGTCATGTCCGGTGAAACCGAACCAACCGCGCCCTTGAAAGTGCTCAAGACCATGAAGGTGGGGCGTCAGGCTTACTACTTTGTAAACCAGTAAGCGGCTCAGCGGTCTGCGCGCCTGCCTTTTGCAGCACCGGCACTTCCAGCCGCGCTCGACCGTAAAATGCCAGCGCCGTCAGCAAACACGCCAGCCACACGAAGATCCCGGCCCAGAAAGTGTGGGACATGTAGTGCCAGCCTTGCAGGACCCGTGTCGTGCCGTAGACGAAACCGAGCAGCAACGCGCCGTACATCAGCGCTTTGGAGTATCGCCAGCGGTAGCGGCGAGCCACGAAGTACAACGCGAGCATGGTGAAGCCGCCGGAAGCATGGCCGCCCGGCCAGCAACGGCCGTCACCGGCTTCCTTGAACAGCTGGAAGTTTTCGTACCACTCTATGTGGGCCATTTTCCCGCCGTAGAGGGTCGTTTCAATCGGGCAGTACACGCTGGTGTGCGCCTTGAGGAAATGGATCACGCCGGTGCAAATGGCGAACGCGACAACCACAAACAGGAAATCGCGACGATGCTCGTAGGCAAACCGGAGCACCGGGGTGGCTTTGCTGCGTTCCATGAAACTGCCGAGACGCGGATGCCTTTGAACGTTTAACAACGGCCAGACAAACGACAGCATCGCGCCGATCACGGCGATTTCCCCGGTCCAGTTCGGAATGATCCGCGCCCACTTGTGGGTCAACTTCTCGAAGAAGTGAACCTTGTCGAGGGGAAAGATCTGGGCGACGGGATCAAACAGCAGATTACTGAAGGCGATGTCGATGTTGGTCATGTCGAACATCAGGAAAACCACGGCCGCGCAGGCCAGCGGGATACCGAAGTTCGCCCAATAAAAGCGATTGCGGGAAGAAGTCAGCATGGTGCGTCCTGATCCAGAGGAAAATTCATTGGGTGGCCACCGAACGCCAGTCGGAAGCTTCTATGAAGCCGAGCATGCGCGGTGTCAGAGGTTTTTTGGCGGAGATAAACAACGAAGCGCCATAACCGAGCGTGGAGGTCGACACCTTGAGGTCTTTTTCAAGTTGCGCCATGCATTCGCTGTGGGTGACCAGAATCAAATTGCGGCCTGCCACTTTGTGCGCCAGGGCATCACGCAGCATCGTGCCCTTGCAGCTCACCAGCCAGTCCTCGCCCACGCCGACCTTGTTGAACATGTAGCCAGCCGTCTGTGACGTGCGAACCATCGGGCTGTTGTAGATATCGGTCTTGTCCAGCCCCAACTGTTCGAACCGCGCACCGACATTCACCGCAACGCTGCGCGAGCGATCGGTAATGCCATCGTTGCCGCTCAGGCACGCGGCTTTCGAGTGATCACAGCGCTCGACGTGGCGGACCAGCACAATGACGTCGCCTTTGGCCCATTCGGCTTCCAACATTCGTGCGCCCGCCACATTGCCATGGGCCAGGTCCGGCACCGCGGCGGGCTGCAACAGCCATACCGTCAGCGGAACCACCAGCAATGCCGAGGCCAGTACCACCGCGATATTTCGATGCCGGGCCAAAACGCTCAGATTGATCGAGCGTTTGATCCCGAACAGACTCAGTCTCAATTCCACATCAAACGGCCTCACCCGCGTGCACCCTTGTCATTCGATGCCGCGAGGGTAGAGAGGCGCGCGTCGGCGGCCGGTGAAACCCATGTGAAAAAAAGCTTAAGCCGCCCACAAAAACCTTGTTACAGAATCCGTCCGACAAAATCCTTTCAGCTCTAGTGATTGCTGCCGATACAAACCTGCTACATCCCTTGCTGGCACCTAAAAACAACAATCTTCCAGCCAACCGACGATCGAAAGCGCAACGTTCCTGGAGGAATTTGATGAATAGCTGGTTCGGCAACATCAGCGTGAACATGAAACTGGGCCTGGGGTTCGGCCTGGTCCTGGCTCTGACCTGCATACTGGCCCTGACCGGCTGGACGAGCCTGGGCGGGTTGATTGACCGCAGCAACTGGATGAGCGACATCACCCAGCTCAACTCTGGTCTGACCAAACTTCGTGTGGTGCGCCTGCAATACATGCTGACCAACGGCGATGAAACCGCCGCTCAGAACGTACAGACCACCCTTGACGCCTTTTCCGCTCAGCAACAATCGCTGTTGTCGAAGTTCAAGAGCCCGGAAAACCTCAAGCTGCTCAAAGAACAAGGCACTTACATCGACGCCTACAAGACGTCGCTGAACAAAATGCGCAGCGCCTACCGCACCGGCAACAGCGCCCGCGACACCATGGCCGCCAATGCCGAAACGGCCAGCACGCTGATCGATGCCATCGGCACCCGCGTGCAACAAATGCCTCTTGGCGATCAGCGTTTCGAACAGTTCCAGGCCGTCACCGCCGCCAAGGAAGCGTTCATCCTGGCCCGCTACGAAGTGCGCGGCTACACCGCCACCACCAATGCCGAGACCGAGCAAAAAGCTGTCGTCCAACTGGATTCAGCGATTGCCAGCCTGAAACCCCTCAACGTGCAGTTTGCCGACACTCAGCAAGACGCCCTGCGCCAGCTGGAAACCGCGCTGGGCAACTACCGCAGCGCCTTACAAGCTTATAAAGCGGCCAACACCGATGCCGTGCAGGCTCGCAAGGAAATGACCGACCAGGGTGCCGCGATCGTGACCCTGAGCGATCAGCTGTATCAGATCCAACTCGATCGTCGTGACGCCGAAAGTGCCCAGGCGCGCACCCTACAGCTGATCAGCACGTTGCTGGCGTTGTTGGTGGGCATCATCGCTGCCGTGATCATCACCCGTCAGATCACCGGCCCGTTGCGCGACACCCTGGCCGTGGTCGAACGCATCGCCAGTGGCGACCTGTCCCAGGACGTTAAAGTGACGCGCCGCGACGAACTCGGCGTGTTGCAACAAGGCATTGCGCGCATGGGCGTGACCCTGCGTGACTTGATCAGCGGCATCCGCGACGGCGTCACGCAGATCGCCAGCGCCGCGGAAGAATTGTCCGCCGTCACCGAGCAAACCAGTGCCGGCGTCAACAGCCAGAAGATCGAGACTGATCAAGTGGCCACCGCCATGCACGAAATGACCGCCACCGTGCAGGAAGTCGCGCGCAACGCCGAAGAAGCCTCCCAGGCCGCAGCCGCCGCCGACGGCGAAGCTCGCGAAGGCGACAAAGTGGTCAACGAAGCCATCGCCCAGATCGAGCGTCTGGCCAGCGAAGTGGCGCGTTCCACCGAGGCCATGAGCGTGTTGCAACAGGAAAGCGACAAGATCGGCAGCGTCATGGACGTGATCAAAGCCGTCGCCGAACAGACCAACCTGCTGGCCCTCAACGCCGCGATTGAAGCGGCGCGTGCCGGTGAAGCCGGTCGTGGTTTTGCGGTGGTGGCCGACGAAGTCCGTGGCCTGGCCCAGCGCACACAGAAATCCACCGAAGAAATCGAAGGTCTGGTGGCCGGTCTGCAAAATGGCACTCAACAAGTGTCCACCGTGATGAACAACAGTCGCGCCCTCACCGACAGCAGCGTCGCCCTGACTCGCAAGGCGGGCGTGTCGCTGGAGAACATCACCCGCACGGTGTCCAACATCCAGTCGATGAACCAGCAGATCGCAGCCGCTGCCGAGCAACAAAGCGCCGTGGCCGAAGAAATCAGCCGCAGCATCATCAACGTGCGCGACGTGTCGGAACAGACCGCCGCCGCCAGCGACGAAACCGCTAAATCCAGTGTTGAGCTGGCGCGGCTGGGTGGTCAGTTGCAGCAGATGGTGAGCCACTTCCGCGTCTGACATCCGCTTTGCGGTGAATGAAAGAACCATTCGCGAGCAAGCCCGCTCCCACACGTTCAATCAGTAACCTGTGGGTGCGGGCTTACCCGCGATCGTTATCTACCCGTCACCAAAAGCGCTCAGGTCTGCCAAGGATTGATCACCTCTATGCCGGGGAATTCAAAGTCCCGGACATTACGGGTGGCAATAGGAGCTCCGTGGCTTCGGCAGATGGCGGCAATCTGCGCATCGGCCATCGACGCCGTCCGACCATTAGCTTCACAGCCGGCTACCAACGTCGCGTACTCCACGGCGGCGTGGGCGTCAAAAGGCAAAATCCTTCCGACAAAGTCCTCTTCAAACATCGCCATGGCATGAGCTTCAAGTTTCTGTTTGCGCTTGCCAAACGGGAGTCGGGCGATGCCATGGAGAATTTCCGCCACGGTGACAGCACTGATAGCCAATTCCATCGCTGGCTGTGCATCAACCCAGGCAAGCACTTGTGTATTGGGCTCAACCCGCATGAACTCTGAAAGAACATTGGTATCGAGCACTATCATTCGGAGAAATCCACCGCTGTCGCTTTCTCGTGACGAGAAGGAAGATCAAGCTCAACCCCACCGACAGCGTTGAACCTGTTACGGATTCGGCTACCAAGCCCTCCCGCGCGATCAACGGTTGCCAAGGCTCTTCCAAGTATCAGACGAGCCTCCTCCTCCATCGAATGCCCATTGTGGGCCGCGGCTATACGCAACTGTTCCTTAATCTGATCATCCAGGTTTCTAATCGTGATGCTGGCCATGACGCCTCCTGCAATCAATGAAATCATTGATTGAGGCTATCACACCTTGTCCCATCAACACTTGCTTAGCTGCCGAACGGCCTTACGCACTAATCGCATTGGTAAACACCAACCGGTTCCCGAACGGGTCGGCAATAGTCATGTCCTGGCTGCCCCACGGCATGGCCTGAATCTGTGGATGCGCAAACGTGTATTCCTTGGCCAACAATTGCTGCTGGAACGCCTCGAGTTCATCCGTCTCGATCCGCAATGCCGAACCCGGCGTGCTGTCGCCATGGTGCTCGGACAAGTGCAGCACGCATTCGCCCCGGGAGACTTGCAGGTACAGCGGGAAGTTGGCTTCAAATCGATGTTGCCAGTCGACCGTAAATCCCAAGAAGTCGACGTAGAACTCCAATGCCTTGGCTTCGTCGAAAATCCGCAGGATCGGGGTAGTTTTGCCGAAGCTCATTGGGTTGCTCCCTGACTGAAAAGACACCCATTGTAGTTGGGCTGGATGTCAGCGCTTCGGCTTGGCGATGGCTTTCTTTAATTGCAATGTGCCACCACTGTGACGGACTCCTCGGAATCTTTACTGAAACCCGCCACGCAAATCCCCTTCCCGCGCAAGAAACCGCCCTTCCCGCTTTCCGTTCGCCTGGCCTTCGCTGTAACTCAACACGCCGTTGACCCATACCCCGTCAATTCCTTCTGCTGCCCGTTGCGGGTCGTTGAAGTCCGCCACGTCGCGAATGGTCACTGGATTGAACAACACCAGGTCCGCCCAATGCCCTTCGCGGATTTCGCCGCGCTCCTTCAAGCCAAAACGCGCCGCCGACAGCCCGGTCATTTTGTGTACGGCGGTGTGCAGCGGAAACAGCCCGACGTCGCGACTGAAGTGCCCGAGCACCCGTGGGAAAGCGCCCCACAAGCGCGGATGCGGGAACGGGTCTTCCGGCAATCCGTCAGAGCCGACCATCGACAATGGATGAGCGAGGATTCTTCGTACATCGGCCTCGTCCATTCCGTAGTACACCGCGCCGGCCGGTTGCAGGCGGCGGGCAGCGTCGAGCAGGGGCACGTTCCACTCGGCGGCAATGTCCATCAGGTCGCGACCGCCCAGTTCCGGGTGCGGCGTGGACCAGGTAATGGTGATGCGATGGGCGTCGGTGACTTGCTTAAGGTCCAGGGTCGAAGAACTCGCCGCGTAGGGATAACAATCGCAGCCCACCGGGTGAGTTTTCGCCGCTTCCTCAAGCGAGGCCAACAGTTGCGGACTGCGACCCCAGTTACCGGCCCCCGCGCATTTGAGGTGGGAAATGATCACCGGGGATTTCGCATGGCGGCCGATCTGGAACGCCTCGTCCATGGCCTCCAGCACCGGTTCGAATTCGCTGCGCAAATGGGTGGTGTACACCGCGCCGAAAGCGGTCAGTTCTTCGGTCAGTTGCATCACTTCATCGGTGGACGCCGAAAATGCGCTGGCGTAGGCCAGACCGGTGGATAACCCCAACGCGCCGGCCTCCAGGCTTTCACGCAATTGCTCGCGCATCGCGCTGATTTCATCCGGCGTGGCGGTGCGGAACAGGTCGTCGAGATGGTTGCTGCGCAACGCAGTGTGGCCGACCAGTGCCGCCACGTTCAGCGTGGTGTTCGCGGCTTCGACCGCTGCGCGGTAATCGCTGAACGTAGGATAAACAAAGGCTGCCGAGGTACCCAGCAGGTTCATCGGGTCCGGCGGATCGCCGCGCAAACTCACCGGTGACGCGCTGATCCCGCAGTTGCCAACAATCACCGTGGTCACGCCCTGGCTGAGCTTGGGCAGCATCTGCGGCTGGCGGATTACCACGGTGTCGTCGTGGGTGTGCACATCGATAAAACCGGGCGCCAGCACGCGGCCGGCGGCGTCAACTTCTTCGTGGGCGGTGTCATCGCACAGGTCGCCGATGCGCGCGATGCGGCCATTCAGAATCGCCACATCGGCGGAGTATCCGGGGCGGTTGCTGCCGTCGATGACCAGGGCGTTGCGGATCAGTGTGTCGTACATCATGTCAGTCTCCCAGCGGCAAGTGATCGTCGCCGCCGCGGTAATCGTCGAGGGCGAGTTTGATCCGCCGCAGACGTTCTTGATTGTTTTCAGGATTGGCCAGCGCCAGCTCGGTGGCAAGCACGTCGATGGCCAGCAGCATGCCGTAGCGCGCCGCCGTGGGTTTATAGATGAACGAGGTCTCGACGCCTTGCAGCGGCAGCAGCACATCGGCCAACTGCGCCAGGGGCGAATCGGCGCGGGTGATGGCGATAATCCGTGCCCCGTAGTTGCGCGCCAGCTCGACGGCTTCGATCAGTTCGGGGGTGATGCCGGTCAGCGAGCAGACAATGACCGCGCGTTCGGCATCGAGGCTGGCGGCGGTGACGCGCATCATCACCGGGTCGTGGCACGCCGCAATCGGGTAGCCGAAGCGCACCAGCCGCACTTGCAGTTCATCACTGCACAAGGTCGAGCAACCGCCCATGCCGAACGCATGAATCATCCGCGCCTTGCCCAGCAATTTCACTGCATCGGCGAAACGCGACTCGTCGAACGCCGACAAGTGCTGACGCAACGTCGACTCGATATCGCCGACGATCTGCCCGTAAAACGCCGACTGATCCGGCGTGCCCGCCGGGTCGAGGAAACGGCTGCCGACGCCGCTGGCCTGGGCCAATTGCAAGCGCAGATCGCGCAAGTCGCGACAGCCGACGGTGCGGGCAAACCGCGACAGCGTGGCGGTGCTGACTTCCGCTCGCAGCGCCAGCTCATCGAGACTGGCTGCGGAGGCAAAGCCTACGTCGTCGAGCATCAGGCGAGCGATGCGCCCTTCACCGGCACTGAAGGAATCCTGGCGGGCGCGGATCTGATAGAGGATGTCCATGGCAGGCGGCTCCGGTTAAATCAGGTAAGAAAGACCCACGGTCAGCGCAAAAGCCACCACCGAAATAATGGTCTCAAGCACGGTCCAGGTCTTGAACGTCTGGGCAACGGTCATGTTGAAGTATTCCTTGATCAACCAGAAGCCGCCGTCGTTGACGTGGGAAAAAATCACCGACCCGGCGCCCGTCGCCAGCACCAGCAACTCCGGATGTGGATACCCCAGACCGATGGCCACTGGGGCGACGATGCCCGAGGCGGTGGTCATCGCCACCGTGGCGGACCCGGTAGCAATGCGCATCAACGCCGCAAACAGCCAGCCCATGATCAGCGGTGACAGGTGGAATTCATCGGCGAGGCTGACGATCTGGTTGGTCACGCCGGCGTCCACCAGAATCCGGTTCAAACCGCCGCCAGCGCCCACCAGCAAGGTGATGCTGGCGGTCGGTGCCAGGCATTCGTTGGTGAACTTGAGGATCGATTCGCGGTTGAAACCCTGGGCGATGCCGAGGGTCCAGAAACTCAGCAGTGTCGCCAGCAGCAGCGCGATCACCGAGTTGCCGATGAACAGCAGAAACTGGTTGAAACCGCTGCCTGGTGTGGAAATCAGGTTGGCCCAGCCACCGATCAGCATCAGCACCACCGGCAACAGAATGGTCGCCATGGTGATGCCGAACCCCGGCAGGCTGTCGCGCGGTTCGCGGTCGAGGAACTGGCGTTCCAGCGGGTTCTCCGCCGGCAATTGAATGCGCGGCACGATGAACTTGGCGTACAGCGGACCGGCGATGATCGCCGTTGGAATGCCGATCAGAATCGCGTACATCAACGTCTGCCCGACCGACGCCCCATACACCTGCACCGCGAGCATTGCCGCCGGGTGCGGCGGCACCAGCGCATGCACCACCGACAAGCCGGCGACCATCGGCAAGCCGACCATCAGGATCGACACGCCGACGCGCCGCGCCACGGTAAAGGCGATCGGCACCAGCAACACAAAACCAACCTCGAAGAACAGCGGCAGCCCGACCAGAAACGCGATGCACACCATGGCCCAGTGCGCGTTCTTCTCGCCGAACCGGTCGATCAAGGTCCGCGCCACCTGTTCGGCGCCGCCGGACTCGGCCATCATCTTGCCGAGCATGGTGCCCAGCGCCACCACCAGCGCAATGTGCCCCAGGGTCTTGCCAACCCCGGCCTCGTAGGCGCCGACCACGCCGGACGGCGGCATGCCCGCCAGCAAGGCGAGGCCGATGGAAACGAGGGTGATGACAATGAACGGATTAAGTCGGTAACGGGCGATCAGAACGATCAGGGCAATGATGGCGATGGCGGCATACACCAGCAGCCAATAGCCGAAGGACAGGGTCATGCGGTACTCCTCGAAAGGGTCACGTCGAAAGTTTTGTGAAACTCTTAAATCATTTCGAGACGTGATATTCAAACGAGGTGAAACTAATTTTCGTGCAGAGGTAAGGGATGTCGCACAGAGGTATGCAAGGTCGGTGGATATGAAAATCAGGCAGGCGGATTTACATCGCGCCTGCGTTGATCTCAGTCGTGATTCACCCGAGCGCGTTTGAGCAACTTCTTGCAGCGCTCGGATAAATGCAGCACGCGCAAATGCTTGCCGGCCTTGGCGTAGCGTTCACGCAGGGTCTTGAGCGCGGCGATAGCCGAGTAGTCGACGAAGCTCAGGTGGCGGCAGTCGATGGTCACGACAGACGGATCGTTGGCGGGATCGAACTGATTGAGAAACGGCGTAGTCGAGGCGAAAAACAGCGTGCCATGCAGGTGATAGAGCTTGCTGCCGTCGGCTTCGACATGAGCGTCGGCATACAGCTCACGGGCCTGCTGCCAGGCGAAGTTGAGCGCCGCGATGATGATCCCGCAGAGCACGGCGGTGGCCAGATCGGTAAACACCGTGATGACCGTCACCGCGACAATCACCAATACATCGTTGAGCGGCACCTTGTTCACCACCCGCAACGACGCCCAGGCGAACGTCTGTTGCGACACCACGAACATCACGCCGACCAGTGCAGCCAACGGGATGCGCTCGATCAGCGGCGACAGAAACAGAATGAACAGCAGAATCAACACCCCGGCCACCACGCCGGATAGCCGGCCACGACCACCGGAACTGAGGTTGATGACGGTCTGACCGATCATCGCGCAACCACCCATGCCGCCAAACACGCCGGAGACCATGTTGGCCGCGCCCAACGCTACGCACTCGCGATCCGGGAAGCCACGGCTCTCGGTGATCTCGTCGGTGAGGTTCAGGGTCAGCAGGGTTTCCAGCAGACCGACCAGCGCCATCAAGATCGCGTAAGGCGCGATGATGCGCAGGGTCTCCAGGCTCCACGCAATGTCCGGCAGCGCGAACGCCGGCAAGCCGCCAGCGATGTGCGCCATGTCGCCCAAGGTGCGCGTCGGCAGACCGAGCAGATACACCGCCAACCCGACACTCAGGATCGCCACCAGTGCCGGCGGCACGGCACGGGTCAGGCGCGGCAGCAGATACACGATCGCCATCGTCAGCAGCACCAACCCGGTCATCAGGTACAACGGCGTGCCGCTGAGCCAGGTTTCGCCGCTTTTGAAGTGTTCGAGTTGTGCCAGGGCAATGATGATCGCCAGGCCGTTGACGAAGCCGAGCATCACCGGGTGCGGCACCATGCGCACCAGTTTGCCCAGCCTCAGCAGCCCGAACGCCAGCATGATCAGGCCGCCTAGCAACACGGTCGCGAGCAGATATTGCACGCCGTGCTGCACCACCAGCGCGACGATCACCACCGCCATCGAACCGGCCGCACCGGACACCATGCCCGGCCGACCGCCGAAAAGCGCGGTGAGGGTGCAAATGATGAACGCTCCGTAAAGCCCCATCAGCGGATTGAGATGGGCCACCAGCGCGAAGGCGATGCATTCGGGTAGCAGGGCGAAAGAGGTGGTGAGTCCGGCCAGGACATCGGCGCGCAGACGTTTTGGTTTCATGGAGGGTCGGACACAACAGGGAAAGAAGGGGCGGATGTTACGGAATTGAGCACGGCCCGGCCAGTTGCGACACAGCTGAAAACGCAATCGCGGGCAAGCCCGCTCCCACAGGTATTGTGTCGCTCACGAAATTGGCGAACGACTCAGGACCTGTGGGAGCGTGGCTTGCCCGCGATGAACGATGACGCGGTCTAAAGCGAACTCAAACCATCTCGTCCCGAATCCATTCAACCACCGACGTCCGCTTCGGCACCCAGCCCAGCCATTCACGCGCATGCTTGCCGCGCACCCGGCTGTTGGAACCCAGACCATAGTTGGCCATTTCATAACCCCACTCGGCTTCGGCGTCTTTCAACGGCCAGTCTTGCGCCTCGCCGAGCTTCAGGGCTTCAGCCATGGCGGTGGTCATGTCGATGAACGACGCCTCACCGCTTTCGACGAAGTAGAACGTGCCAGGTACGTTTTTGGTCAGCGCCAGCAGATACAAGGACACCACGTCTTCAATGTGCACATTCGACCAGATGTTCTGGCCGGTGCCGACATGGCGCACCACGCCGCTTTTACGCGCTTGTTTCAGCAAGCGCGGCAATTGAACGCTGTCGCGATTGACGCCCAGGCTGTGGCCGTAAATCAGGGTGTTGCAGATCACGGCCGAGTTCACGCCGTCTTTCGCCGCGGCGAGGATCAGGTTGTCGATGGCCACGCGGGCGGCCTTGTCGACGGTCGGTTCCGGCAGGCTGTCTTCGAAGTAGATGACGTCGCTGGATTTG
Organism: Pseudomonas sp. 31-12; assembly: GCF_003151075.1. NCBI lineage: Bacteria > Pseudomonadati > Pseudomonadota > Gammaproteobacteria > Pseudomonadales > Pseudomonadaceae > Pseudomonas > Pseudomonas sp. 31-12. Next base: position 1,028,887 of record NZ_CP029482.1, on the reverse strand, counting down.
CCGCCCGACGCATCGCCGACGATGCTCGAACCGCTCGTGTGCAGGAACACTTTGTTGGAGCCGCGCAAGGCATTGAGCAAGGCTTCCACCGCGCCGCGATGGTCGCTGCTGGCGGCGTTGATCACGGCATCGGCAGCGCGGGCCTGTTCGGCCAGTAGTGCGCTGTCGTCAAGAGTGCCGATCACCGGGATGATGCCCAGTGCGCTCAGTTCAGTGGCTTGGTCGGCGTTGCGAACCAGGCCGGTAACCTTATGGCCCGCCCGGACAAGACCGGTGGCGATGGAGCCGCCGATGAATCCAGCGGCGCCGGTAACGAATACGTTCATGGAGAAACTCCCTGCGTGAATAAGTGATGCATTGAGTATCGAGGACCGCTCCGTGGCGAAACAGACCCGCTGACCCAAATCACTCTTGCGCAGGCGTCACGAATCAGCCTTTGAAGTCCGCATTTGCATACGCCGCCAATTTGCCTTGGATGAAGTCCAGGAAGCACTGGATGCGCAGGGCAAGTTGCGAGTTGCGGTAGTACACCGCGTTGATCGGCTGGCGATAGCCGCTGTTGAAATCCGCCAACAGCACCTGCAAGCGACCCGCGCGAATGTCGTCGATCGTCATGAAGTGCGACAGGCAGGCGATGCCCTGGCCTTCCAGCGCCAGGTGCCGGATCGTCTCGCCGCTGGAAGCGCTGATCGACGCCTGAATCGGCCAACGATCACCATGCACATACCGCAGCGGCCACTGGTTGAGGCCTTCGTTCTGGGTAAAGCCCAGCAACGCATGCCCCGTCAGGTCGGCAACCGCCTCCGGCGTGCCGTGTCGCTCAAGGTACGCCGGGCTGGCGACGATGTGCAGCGGGCTGCAACCCAGTGAGCGGGCATGCAACGTCGAATCGGCCAGTGTGCCGATGCGGATGGCGATGTCGGTGCTTTGTTCGAGCAAGTCGATGATCAGATCGTTGCTGTTGAGTTCGAGCTGGATGTCGGGGTAGAGGCGGCGGAACTCGTCGATGTACGGCACGATGGCGTGCAGCATGAACGGCGACGCGGCGTTGATCCGCAGACGACCGGACGGGGTCTGTTGGCGTGAGCTCAGGCGTTCTTCGAGCTCGTCCATCTGATCGAGAATCAGCTTGGCATGTTCGAAGAAATACTTGCCCTCCTCTGTCAGGTCCATGCGCCGCGTGGTGCGGTTGATCAGCGTGGTATCGAGCTTGGCCTCCAGCCGCGACAGTGTGCGACTGACCGCCGAAGGCGTTTGCCCGACTTGTTCAGCCGCCGCGGAAATCGACCCGCACTCAATCACGCAGACGAAGATCTGCAACTCATCGGATCTGGCTTTCACGTGTGTCCCTTATCGATGTTCAGCACCGTTCTACTGTACAGAGGAAATCCCTTGTGGCGAGGGAGCTTGCTCCCGCTGGTGCGCGAAGCGGACCCAAAACCAGCGTCTGCGGTGTTTCAGGCAGCCCGTGTTGACTGACTACACGACGGCTTCGCCGCCGAACGGGGGCAAGCCCCCTCGCCACAAAAGCCCCCTCGCCACAGATCAGCGTCCGCTCAAGACATCGATAGTAGCCGAGCCTCACGCCTTAAGGCCGAACACTTCGGTCAAATGCTGTTCATAGCGCGCCACGTCACCCTCGATATTCGGACGTTTCATCACATCGACCGCCAGGAAGGTCGGCAAACTGGTCATGCCGAGGAATTCGTTGGCCTTGTGAAACGGGAAGTACACCGCGTCCACGCCCTTGCCTTCGAAGAAGTCGGTCGGGTCGTCGAAGGCTTGCTGCGGCGCGTTCCAGGTCAGCGATAACATGTATTGCTTGCCGTGCACCAATCCACCGCTGCCGTACTTTTGCGAGGCGTCGGAACGGGTGCGGCCGTCGCTGGCATAGAGGCTGCCGTGGCCTTCAGTGAAGACTTCGTCGATGTACTTCTTCACGGTCCACGGCGCGCCCATCCACCAGCCGGGCATCTGATAAATGATCACGTCAGCCCAAAGGAATTTGGCGACTTCTTCGGCGACGTCGTAACCCTCGTCGATAAAAGTGGCTTTCACGTCGACACCGCCGCGATCCAGCACGCTCAGCGCGGCTTCATGCAGGGTGGTGTTGTAGCGGCCATCGGAATGGGCGAACTTTTTGCCGCCATTGAGCAACAGGATTTTTTTCATAAGAAGTCTCGGAAGTCTGGAATTCGATGGCGGCAGAGTATCGATCCGCCTCGCGCGGAATAAGCGATGAATTCGCAAAATTCATTTGACCAATACGCACGAATCGACACGCGATTGTTGCCATAAACTTGCGCCGATTCTGAACTTGAGGAGATTTCTGATGAGTGAAATTCAAGGCTTCATCCTGCACGCCAAGACCCGCCCGGAAAAATCCGACGCCTTCGAAGCGTTTTTCAGCGGCCATGTAGAAGCGAGTCGCGCCGAGCCCGGCTGCATCGAATACCACATGCTGCGCGACAAACAGGACCCGACCCTGTTTATCTTCTATGAGATCTGGCAGTCCCAGGCCCACCTCGACGTGCACTCGAACCTGCCGCACATGCAGCAATTTCGCGACATGCGCATGGAATACCTGGAGCGCGATTTCGACATTCGCGCCATCGAGATGCTCAGCCCGTCTTCCGCTACCCGCTGATCAGCAAGTGGCCGCCGAGTACGCCAAGGCCGATGAAGAACACGCGCTTGAACAGCACGGCGCTGATTCGCTGGCGAAGCCATTGGCCGAGCAACATGCCGAGCACTGCCGGGATCAGCGCCAGCAACGACGCGCTCAACTCGCCACCACCGAGGGCGCCGCGCCATAACAGGCCGGCGGCCAGGGCCAGGGTCGAAACGGTGAACGACAGGCCCAGCGCCTGCACCAGTTCATCCTTGCTCAAACCCAATGCTTGCAGATACGGCACCGCCGGAATCACGAAGACGCCGGTGGCCGAGGTGATGACACCCGTCAACACGCCACACAGCGGACCGAGCCAACGTTCGGTTCGCCCCTCGACGCGCAAGGTCGGCAGGAACAAACCGCTCAGCGCGTAAAGCAACAACGCCCCGCCCAAGCCCTGCACCACCCAATGCCCTCCGGCCATGCCGATCCACACCGTGCCCGCCCCGGTGCCAATGAAGATCGCCAGCAACATCGGCCACAACCGTTTGATCAAGCCGAGTAAATGCCCACCGAATGCCAGTTGCCAGACATTGGTGAGGGTTGCGGGAATGATCAACAGCGCGGCAGCCTGCGACGGCGCCATAGCCAGGCCGAGCAGGCCCATCGCGATGGTGGGCAAGCCGAGGCCGATCACGCCCTTGATCATGCCGGCCAGCAGGAATGTGCCGATCACCAGCAAGGACAGGCCCAGGCCAAGGTTTTGGTAGAACGCGGCGAGAGTATTCATGGGGCAAAGGTGAGCCTGGATTGGCTGGTTGAAAATCTGCCATATACTGAGGTTGCCTCTTGTTTTGGCAGAGGCTTAACCATGTATCGATGCAACTGACGCCTTCGCGGGCAAGCCCGCTCCCACAGGTTTTGCGTCGCGACCAGCGCAATACGTGTGGGAGCGGGCTTGCCCGCGAAGGCGCCCGTCCAGACAACACACCTCCCGAGGCTGCACCGATGCACTTCGACCTGACCGACCTGCGCCTCTACCTGAACATCCTCGACACCGGCAACATCACCGCCGGTGCCGCCCGCAGCCATTTATCCCTGGCAGCCGCGAGCGCACGAATCCGCGCCATGGAAGCCTCGCTAGGCATCGACTTTCTGCACCGTGGCCGTCGCGGTGTCACGCCCACAGCGGCCGGCAAAGCCCTGGCGAAACACGCCCGGGCCCTGCTGCAACAAGCCGAACGCCTGCAACAGGACCTGGCCGAATACGCCAAGGGCGTCAAAGGTCAGGTGCGGTTGCTGTGCAACACAACGGCGATCACCGAATACCTGCCGGAGTTGCTCGCTGACTTTCTGCGCGAGCATCCGAACCTCGACATCGACCTGCAAGAGTTGCCCAGCGCCCGCATCACCCATGCGTTGCGTCAGGGGGCGGCAGACCTCGGGATCGTGTCCGACGCGGTGGACACCGATGACCTGCACACCCGGCCGTTTCGCGATGACCCGCTGGTGTTGATCCTGCCCCCGGAACATCCCCTGACCGAACAACCGTCACTGACCTTCGCCGACACCTTGAGCCACGACTATGTGGCTCTGGGCGCCAGCAGTGCCTTGGCCATCCACCTGGAAGAACAAGCCTTGCACATTGGCCAGCGCATGCCGATCCGCATTCGTGCCGACGGCTTCGACGGGGTTATCCGCATGGTTGCGCGCGGCGCAGGACTGGCCATCGTGCCGCAGGTGGCCATCGAGCGCTGGCCGCTGCTGCAAGCAGTCACGACCCGCGCCCTTCCCGAAGACTGGGCCAACCGTACCTTGAAAATCTGTGCCCGCGACGTCGACAGCCTGCCCGGTTACGCCCGGGCCTTGCTGGAGGCGCTGACGCCGGGAACACCTTGACTCTACCGTTAGGGGCAGACTCTATGCTGCGGGCTTCATTTCAGGAGTACACGCGATGAGCAAACGAATGCTCGTGATTCTGGGTCACCCCTCCACCGACAGTTTCTGCGGTGCGCTGAGCGAAACGTACGTCCAGGCCGCCAAGGATGCCGGTCACGACGTGCGCCTGCTGCGTCTGGATGCGCTGGACTTTGATCCGGTCTTGCACGACGGCTATAACACTATCCAGCCGCTGGAGCCGGACCTGTTGCGAGCCCAGGCCGATATCACCTGGGCCGAACACCTGACGTTCGTTTATCCGATCTGGTGGGGCGGCATACCGGCGTTGATGAAGGGCTTTCTCGACCGCATTTTCCTGCCCGGTTTTGCTTTCAAATACCGTGAGGGCAAGGCCTTCCCTGACAAACTGCTCAAGGGCCGGACCGCGCATCTGCTGGTGACCATGGACACGCCGCCCTGGTATTACAAATGGGTCTATCGCATGCCCGGCCTGCACCAGATGCGCAAGACGACTCTGGAGTTCTGCGGCATCAAGCCGTTGAAGACCCTGACTTTCGGGCCGATCCTGGGTTCGAAGTCGACCCAGCGTGACGCCTGGCTGGAACAGGCCCGGGTTACCGCCGGTAGCTGACGCACCCTTCGCTGTTTGCTGACGGCGCGCCCTCGCCGTCAGCCCGTCCCCACGTCCCCCCTCAAGCGGTCGTTCGTCGTCTGTGCGCGTCATTTACACGCCGCTGCAACCTTTGAATGTTATTCACTATATTATTCGCCCCGATCAGGCTTGAGGCCTGGTCGCGCTACGCCCTGTTTGATCATCGAGACGGATCTTTATGTATATCGGCAAAGCCGCCCAACTGTCGGGCACCACAGTCAAAAGCATTCGCCATTACGAAGAAATCGGCCTGTTGCCCGAACCCAAGCGTGAAGGCAAATACCGCATCTACAGCCAGCAGAGTGTCGAGGTGTTGACGTTCATCAAGTGCGCCCAGCAACTGGGTTTCAAGCTCAAAGAGCTGCAGGTGATGCTGAACAACTACCACGGTGACGAATTCCCGTGGGACATGGCGCAAAAAGCGATCGCCGAAAAAAAGGCCGAGCTGGTCTCCCAGATCGGCGCTCTACAGCAATTGCACAACGGCCTCGAAGAATTCGAACACAACCTCAACGATGCCCGAGAAGAATGTCAGTTCGAGCGTATCGCCCGCTATGGCGAAAAAAACCCGGGCAATACGCTGAACTGACTAGCCTCCTGCGCTGGATGACCCGGCTCGCAGGCCACTTGCGCGCCTGCGGTGCCGGTCGTCAGGTCAGCTCAAGGCGGGCTTCCCTACGGCTCGATCTTTTTCCGGCAGCGGCGCCACCGGAACAATCGCCGCGAAGAACCATGGCGACACCAGTGTCACCAGCAGAATGGTCATGACACCGCTGGAAAACAGCGCCATCGCCACCAGTGCGCCCAGATCGACAATCGGCTTGAAGTCGGAAAACAGCAGCGCCATGAAACCCACGGAGAAAATCACCACGTTGACCACGGTCGAACGGCCGACGCTGTGCATCGCCTGCAAAATGGCTGCGTCGATATGAATCCCTTGCTGCACCAGCAATTTGATCCGTGACAGCAGGTGCACCGCGTAATCGACCACGCCGACCACCAGGAAGGTCACCAGCGTCGTGCCGATGTTCAGCTCGATGCCGAACAGGAACATGAAGCCATAGACCGTCACCGAGGTGGTCAACAGGGTCAGCATGCCGAGTACGCCCAGACGTACCGATTTGAGCCAATACATCATCATCAGCGTGACCACCAGCAACGCCAAAGAAAAACTCAGCACCTGGCCCTGGGTGATTTCCTGCAATACGCCGGTCCAGATCAACGGCGTGCCGGCGTGTGTCACTTCGAGGTTGGCCGGTTTGTTCACCAGCAACCAGGCATCGAGCCGATCCAGCATGGCCTGGTAGTCGCTGGCCACCGACGACGTCATGGTGTACAGCGTCAGCGCCTTGGAATAATCAGCGTTGAGCACGTTGTTGAGGTCCGAGCCTCCGCCGTTCTCGAACAGCATCACGTGCTGCTCGATCAGTGAGTTGCCCGGCACCTCGAACCGCTCGACCTGCCCCTCGTCATTAACCGACGTCACCTGCTCCAGCGCCTGGGGCACGCGCAAGTAGTCGGGGTTCATGTCGTTGAGCACCAGGTTCATGCGCTTGACGTAAGTCGCCAGGGAATAGCCGTAACTGACATCCGGTTGCTGCTTGATGAAGTGGTCGAGCTTGTCGATGAACTGCACCACCTCCGTGGTCAGCACCCCGCGCGGCTCTTTGCTATCGATGGCGATCCAGCCCGGTGCCGTGCCCGCGACCCCGGCCTGGTTGATGAACTCGTCCGAAACGCGAATATGGCTCTCGGGCTTGAAGTAGGCGATGCCCGAGTCTTCGATATCGACGCGAAAGGTGAACACCGTCATCAAGACCAACAGCGGCAGTGTCACGATCAAGATCGGTTTGCGCCACTGGATCAACCGCGCGCAGAACGCCACCAGATAACGCGAAATGATCGACTCCTTGTGCACGGCTGCGAGGGTTTTCGGGGTTTGATCCTTGCCCCAGATCGAGATCCATGCCGGAATCAGCAACAGTGAAATGATCAGCGCCGCCGTCAAGCCGATGGACATGAACACGCCGAAATTGCGGATGCTTACAATGTTGTTGGTGGTGGAAATCATGAAAGTGGCGATGGTGGTCACCGTCGTCAACACAACCGGCACCACCATCAGCCGTTGCGTCTCGCGATTGGCTTCACGGTTACTTTTACCGGCGTTTTTCTGCTCGTAATACTCGGCCATCACATGGATCGCATCCGAGCAGCAAATGGTGAACAGAAACACTGGCAATACGCTGGTCAGCAAGTCGAACGGCACCCGCAACAAGGCCATCAGGCCCAGTGTCCAGATGGTGCAGAACAGAATATTGAACAGCGGCAACAATACGCCCAGCGGTTTGCGGAAGAAGAAAATCAACAGCAGGGTGATCAGCAAAAAGACAATCGGAAACAGCACCGCCAGGTCATGGTCGATGATCTCCTGCTGGGCCGCGATGAAGATCGGCATGCCGGCAATGAAGATCTCATCCTTGAACTCCGGGTGCGCCGCCTGATAGTCCGCGACGATGCCGCGCACGATCTGGTAGGCGCGCAGTTGTGCCTGGGCGTCGTCTTGCTTGGTGCCCAGCTCGGCCACCAGCATCGCGACTTTCTTGTCCTTGGAGACCACCCCGTCCACCATCAGCTCGTTGCCCATGATCTGCGACTCGACCAGCGCCGGATCCATGTCGTAGGCGTTGAGGGTCTTGTGGATCAGCAACTCGCCATCGTCGGTCAGCACGATGTTTTCCAGATCGCCCATCGACGCCATTTCGCGAATCGGGTTGATTCGCTCGGCGAGAAAAGTCAGGAACAGTTGATCATGGGAATCCCAGTTCTGGCTCTGGGCGTAATCACGCAGGGCCTTGGCCTGGGCGTAATCGTTCTGGGAAAAACCGTTCTCCAGAATGTCCCGCGCCAGCAACTGTGCACGGCTGTCGTCCGGATGCCTGGCGACGATTTGCGTCAACTGCTCCTTGTCGGCGTCGTTGGCCAGGATCATCTTGCGCACCGATTGCGACATCGAAAACAGTGCGTTGAGGGTCGGCTTGTTGAACACCGTCTGCGGGTTGTTGATTGCCACCATCACCGAGTCGAACGTGCCGGTGAACTCGCTTTGCAAGTCGATGATGGTCTTGCGCGCCGGATGGGTTTCCTTGAGCAAGTAAGGGTTGGTGTCGGAGATCAGCGCGCCCAGCGTATAGGTGAAATACGCCGTGACCGCCACCAGCAGGAAAACGATCGCCCGCGCATAGCGCTCGACGAAGTTCAGGTATCTTTCCATGATCATGCGTTCCAGGGTCGTCGGGGTCGGTGCTTAGCGGGCAGACACGGCAAAGTCCGGCACGTCGCCGGTTTTCAGCCCGCGCTTGATCGCGGTCTGGGTGAACAAACGGTCTTCCAGTTGCACGTTGTACTGCAGGTGGTTAAAGCGCATCTCTGAACGCGTGCCGTCAATGAAGTGTTCCGTTTCGCTCAACACGATGCTGTCGATCGAGTCGATGGTGTCGACCTTTTGCGTGCGCATCTGCTTGACCAGCACGCCTTTGACGTCGAAGAAGTCCTGACGCATGACCAGGAAATTCTGCTTGTCGATCCACACTTTCAGTTTGTTGTATCCCGTCTTGGCCAGCACCTCGGGCGACGCCGGCTCACGCTCGATTACGTAGCAATCGCGACCCTTGACCTGCTCTTCGCTGACCAGCGTCTGGGTGTAATCCTTGACCCGGATCTTGTCCAGGTCGGCGTAGGAGTACTCGCTGCCCATGAACGAGCCGCGCTTGTCGGTGGTGGAGATCCGCCGCGTCTGGCGGCTGACCGGCAAGTACATCCACTGGCTGTCTTCCTGGCCCAGGGTTTCGTGGGGGTTTTCGATATGAAAGGCCACGTCGCGCACGTCGGTGGGGGCGGAGAAATACATGCTGAATTTGTCGCTGTCCGGGTAATCCTTTTGCAGGTAAGTGAACTCGCGAACCCGGGTATTGCCCTTCTTGTCGTGGAGGATCAGCGACACTTGGGACATGAAGCTTTTACCGTCATTTCGATCCCGCACCTGGCGGATGATTTCATCGGCATTCTGGCCGTCGGCAGCGGTGGCGCAAGCGCCGCTCAGGATCAATGCGGCGGCGGTCAGACTTTTGAATAGCGGCAACATGGGAACTTCCCTTTTCGTCAGATGAATATGGTCGAGCCAATGCGCCAGAGGCACGCAGGCGTCATGGGGTTAAAACAGGTAGCCGGCGGACAACCGCACTTGATCGCGGTTGTCGTACTCGCCGAAGGGTTTGTCGGGCTTGCCGAAGAACACATCCACTTCCAGCCCGAGCTTGATCCAGTCCACCGGTTTGTAAGTGAAGATGCCTTGCAACAGCGCATCGTCGTTGAACGGTGGCGAGGCGGCGACCACCAGCCGGCTCTTGAGTCGGTCCTGCCAGTGGGTGCCTTCGGCCGATAAGGTGAACAGGTGCTCGCGCTTGTCTTGCAACATGCCGTCCTGCCAGTCGAGCAATTGTTGTTGTTGCCATTGCACGGAAATCAGCCAGTCACGCAGCAGGTAATCGACGCCCAGTAATGACTTGACCATCGAGGTGCTGTCAGCGCCGTAGGCGCGAGTCGGATTGGTCACCCGCCAGTTGTCGAACCAGGCAATTTCGCTGCGCACCACGATGCTGTGACCGGCGTCGATCGCCAGCCCCGCGCCACCCATGGTGTAACGGGGAAACTGGCGCTCCAGTCGCGTGCGGCCGTCATCGGCCAGGCCTTCGACGGCGTACACCGGATCCTGCTGGCGCGCGTTCAGTGCGACGAAACTGGTGTCCACCGAACCGATCCGGCCGTTGGCGCTCAGGCCATACGAAAAGCCTTTGTCACCGTCGTAACCGGGCTTGGAATCGAGCAGGAAATACTGCGGGTCTGGCGCGGCAAACAGCGGTGCGTCGAACTCGCTGCCCGCCACCGGAGGCTGGTTCTTCACAAAATCGGTGACCCACAGCGCTTCCAGTTCCCACTCGCCCACCGGTTGCGCAAATCGCACCATGGGCACCGCGATCCGGCTGTCTTCCAGTAGCGGGGTCAGGCCATCGCGATAGTCCACCGGGTTGATCTGATCGAGCACCCGTAACTCATCGGCACGACCCCAGACCACTTGCTGCCAGCCGATGGTCACCTCGCCGTCGCCCACCGACTGACCCCAGTACAAATGCCGCCAGTCGGCGTCGAAGCGGTATTTGTCCCGCGCCCGTTCGCTGTACGGATTGTTGCCGTCATACCGGGCGTCGTAACGCACTCGGCCTTTGGCCTTGTAGTAACCGCCGTCCCAGTTGTCTTCGAGGTTGGCCTTGAAATACATCGCCTTCTGGGTGACCTGGTCGTCACCGTGCAGGCGCAACGCGGTGGCTACGCCGACTTCGGCGTCGGCGTAATCCGGCTTGAGGTCGTCGACCGTCAATTCAGCCAACGCCAGCGGCGCGACCATGCAGGCCAATACCGCGCACGCGACGCGGTTAATGTGTGATCCCGGCATGGTTACATTCCCAACCCGACACCGCCGTCGATCACCAGGCTCTGCGCGGTCACCCCACCCGCTTCGGGGCTGGCCAGGTAACGCACCATCGCCGCGACTTCCTCGCTTTGAATGAAGCGACGCATCGGCAGTTTCTTCTTGGCGTTGCGCAGGATCTGTTCCTGGGTCAGCCCGGCAATGGCCGCTTGTGCTGCCAGTTCACCTTGCAGCATGGGCGTATCGATCCACGCGGGCAAAATCGCATTCACCGTGATCAGCCGTGGTGCCAGGTCCATCGCCAAGGCTTTGGTCATACCGACGATGCCGTGCTTGGAGGCGCAGTACGCGGTGTTGCGGACCTTGCCGGCGCGGCCGAGGATCGACGACATGTTGATGATCCGCCCGCGATCCGGCATCAATGGCAGGCACAACGAGGTGACGTAGAACGTACCGTTGAGGTTGACCGAAATCACCTTGTGCCAGTTGTGCAAGTCTTCCGGTTCGTTCTCGTTGCAGATGCCGGCGCTGTTGACCAGTACATCGACGTAATCCACCTGTTTGGCGAGCATTTTGAAGAACGCTTCCATGCCCTCCAGGTCAGCAATGTTCGCCGCATGGGTTTCGACCCGGGCCTTGATCTGCCCGTGTTGCTCGTCGACCCAGCGTTGCAGTTCCGGTAAATCCAGGTCCAGCAGGATCAAACGGTGCCCGGCGTCGGCGGCAAAATTCTCTGCCACCGCGCGGCCGATGCCTTTGGCGGCACCGGTAATCAGAATGGTCCGGCTCATGGCATTTTCAACCCGCCGTTGACCGGCAGGACCTCACCCGTCAGGTACAAGCCGCGATCGGCGATGTACAGCACTGCTTCGGCAATTTCATGGGGTTCGGCGTAACGCTTGATCAGCAACCGTGACTGGATTTCCTGTTCCTGACTGCCAATCAGCGCCGTGCTCATTTCGGTGTTGACGATGCCGGGAGCCACCGCATTCACCCGAATGTTGCGCGGCGCCAGTTCCACTGCCAGGGCACGGGTCAGCGCTTCGACGCCACCCTTGGCCGCGGCATAGTTGCTTTGGCCCTTGCCGGGCTTTTGCGCGGCCACCGAACTGATGTTGACGATGCAACCGCTGCGCTGGCGCATCATGCCCGGCACCACTTGCTGACAGCAGAGCAAGGTGCCGATCAGGTTGGTCTGGATCACCTCGATGATGTCGCGGCTTGGCATCGTCGCCAGCAGCCCGTCACGGGTGATGCCGGCGTTGTTGACCAGCAGATCGACGCGCTGGAAATGCGCGTCGACCCGTTCGAAAAAGCCTTTGATGCTGTCGCCGCTGCTGACATCGCATTGCAGCGCCAGACACTCGAGGCCAAGCGCCTTGACCTCGTCACGCAAGGACATGGCGGCCACTTCGTCGCGTACATAACTGAATGCGATCTGGTAGCCCGCGCCGGCCAGGGCCAGGACGATTGCCCGGCCGATGCCACGACTGCCACCGGTCACCACTGCTACTTTGTTCGGCATGACCGTTCCTTAAAGTGAGTTGTCAGTCTTGAACTGCGCGAGGCTGAAGCCGTGTGTCGCGGCCAGGGCACGAATCTGCTGCACTTGCTCGCGGCTGATATCGCCGTAGGAGTAGTGCTGTTTCATCCCGGACAACCCCATCAACACTGACTCCGCCATGCAGGCATACAACTGGCCTTCCTTGAGGTAGGCGCGCACGTTGCGGATCAGGCCATCGCCCAACGGTGTCTGGACAATCCCGCCGTGCATGTACAACACGTCGGCCCGTTGACTCGAGAGGTTCTGATCGACGTTCAGCGGCACCGCGATGTCGCAGATCACGCTGTTTTCAGCAAAGTGATCGGCACCGAGAAACGGTTGAGGGGCGTTCGCCGCACAGAGCACGATGCGCGCTTGTTTCAGCAAATCAAGGTCATTGCTGACGGTGATGAATGCATTCGCGCCCAAGCGCTCTTCGACCAGGCGCTGCACTCGCAAACCGAGGTCGGCGCCAGCACCGTGGGCCTGCAACAACGCGTCGATACCGTTGAGTTTCTGCAAGCGGCTGGCGAGGCGATCGTGCTCGGCGACACCTTTGAGAATCGCGCGGGCGGCCTCGGCGTAAATCAGTTGGGCGGTCTTCTCCAGGCGCCGCAGTGAGCCGTCGCGACCGCTGCCGATGAGGATCAGGTGTTCGACACTGGTGGACAGCAACGAGGCGTAAGTCGAAGCAATGTTGCCCGCCGCGCCGACCACCGCCGCCGTCTGTTGACTCAGTTCCAGGCCTTGCTGCTTGCAGCCTTGCTCGATCGCTTCCAGGCCCATGCCGATGGTCAGCGCATTGCCGGAAGTCAGCGCCATGTCGGGGATTTTCAGCGCCTGGCAGTTGTTAGTGACGATCGATGTGTACATGCCCAGACCGGCCACGCTGTAACCATCGGCCCGGGCATCACGGATGCGATTGCCGACTTCGTCGCGGATGGTGTCCAAGTCGCCACTGGCGATGTACGCGGCCATGGCATCGGAGTCCATGCACAACGGGTACAGGGTGAATTCCACGGCGGTGCCGAGTTTCGAACGAATCAGCACCGGGCCGATTGGCGCAGCACGCCGCTCCGGGGCCATGCGTTTGATGAACTCGCGCTTCTGTTCGGCGCTGAGGGTGGACAGCGACGGATCGACATCACTGAGCATGTCCGAATCGATCAGATGATTGATGAACGCCACGCGCGCCACCACGCGGACGCTTTCGTCAGGCTTTGGGAGGTTTTCAGGCTCCTTGAAGCTCACCTCGCGGGCCGGCACTTCAGGGATGCTGTCGGCGCACACACCCGCCGCCAGCGGGAAGGCATCGCGGCGACGCAGCATGTCGCAGACCTTTTGCAACGAGCCGATCAAGCCGTCGATTTCCTCGAAAGTGATGCACACCGGCGGCTCCAGGCGAATCACGTTGGCGTTGCTGCCCGACGGCGCAACCCGCAGCGATTCGAATTGCAGCAGGTAGCCGGCGATGATGTAACCCAGCGCATCGTTGTACTGCGCCGACGCCTGGACCAGCGAACTGGTGCCGGTCAGGTCGTGCAGTTCAAACCCCAGCAGCAACCCGCGACCACGCACATCGGCGATCACGTCCGGGTACGCGGCTTTGAGTTCGAGCAACGACGACTTGAGGTATTCGCCTTTCCTGTTCACGTCCTTGAGCATCGCGCTGTCATTCGCAAACAAGCGGCGCAAGGCCGACAGGGCGATATGGCACGAGGCATCGTCTTCAGCGAAGGTCGAGCTGTGGATGTAGCTGAAATCGTTTTCGTAGTGGCTGGCGCGGATGACTGTCGCGGCAATTTTCATCAGTCCGCCGCCCAACGCTTTGGACAGGCAGTAGTAATCACCCTGCAAGTTGAAATGGCTGGCGCCGAGCAAAGTGCCGGTGCGGCCGAAACCCGATTGCACTTCGTCGATGATCAACGGGCATTGCTGCTCGTTGCACAAGCGACGCAGGCCCAGGTAGAACTCGCTGGCGAACTCGTTGATGCCGCCCTCGCCCTGGATCGGTTCGAGCAACACCGCCGTGATCGCGCTGAAAGCGTCACGGCGTACCTGCAAGGTCTCGCCGCTCCACTCAAGGCTCAGCCAATGCCTTGTGTGACGGGCCGGCAAGTCCTTGAGTTGCTGGGGTTGCTGCGGATCGATGAACTCGACGTTAAGGCCAAAACGGGCGAACGGCTGGCGGTACTGTTTGCCGTAAGTCAGCTGGACGGTGTTCACCAGTTTGCCGTGGAAGCTGCCGCGCAGGGCGACGAATACCGGCTCGACATGCAACTGCGCGAGGTTGTGTTGACGCACTGCTTCCACGACTTGGCGCACGGTCACATAAGTCAGATTGTCCGGCAGTAACCCCACGGGCAGGTCGAGGTCGTCAACGTCCAGTTCGACATAGGCCTTGTCGCTGGCGGTCAGGTTGGCCAGGGCAAAATCTCGTTCGTCGAACTGCTTCTGCAAGGTTTTCTGACGGCGGTATTCGGCATGCTTGACGGCGATTTCCACCGACTCGGCGCCACTGTTGGAGAAGGTCGAAATGTAGCGCTCGTTGTTGTTCAACTCCCGGTTGAACGCCTCGCTGAGTTCGCGCCCCAGCATACCGGCGGCGCCACGCACGGACATCTGCGCATTGAACGGCACATCGGCGCGCAACAGGCCGCAGAGTTGATCGACGAACTGCGGGTCATTGTGGCCAAACAACGCCGCGCCGTAACCGCCGAGAAAGTCGGTGACGGTCACCTCGGCGCCTTGTTTGTCGCGGTAAAACAGCTTGCTGCCCAGCGCCCGGTGGAACTGGCATTCCAGGCCCAGGGCCTGCATCAATTCAACGAATTTAGGTCGTACGTAATCGCGGTAATCCATGACAGTCATATCCCATGATCAAAAAAATAGAAGCGATTCATTGCGTTCATAACGGCTGGCCGGCCGCCTGATGATCGAGCTGGTAACAGGCGCTGAAACCGTTGTCGTCACGGTTGATGATCAGGCAGTCGCGCAGCACCGCGTTCCGTGTCTCACCGAGCACAAACGGCAGGTGCGGTTCCACCGGTTGCTGCAAGCCGATGATCGGCGGCACACGCTGGGCCAGCAGTGCGTTGCGGGCCAGGATCAGGTCGACCAGGCTCGGCGCGCCGCTGAGAATGCCGGTCACCGGCACGCTACTGGTGATGTGCGCGGCACCGGTGCGGGCCAGCGTCCGGGCCAGGTCGGCGTCCTTGTGCGGATCGCCGCTGGCGCTACTGACCAGCAAATCGACCTGCTTGTCCGGCAGGCTCAACGACCCCAGTCGTGGATGGGCGGTGAGTCCCGACAGGCAGGTCTGCGGCCCATCCGGTAGATCGTCGGCCCGGCGCAAAATCAATGCCGCCGCGCCTTCACCGGCAATCCCACCCGTGCCTTGGCGATCGAATGCACGCAAGGTTTGCGAACCGTCGGTGCTGATCACGCCAGCCTCGGCCAGTGCGGCCAGCGCCAACGGATCGAGTTCACTGCCGGCACCGACCACAATCGCCGCATCGATACGACCGCTTTGCAACGCCGCGCACGCCTCGCGCAACGCTGCCAGATTGCCGGCCACGCCTTGCATGTAGGCGTTGCATTCGCACTCCAGTTTCAGCGCCAGGCTGACAACTCCGAGCAAGCCGTTGCTCAGGCTCTTGAGCACCAGGAACGGGTCGAGCGCGCGCTCCCGCAACACCCGTTGAGCGAGGCGCCGCATGTCGGCACCGGACTCATCGCGGCACTCGTGGAGCAACTCGCCATAGGCCGCCAACGACGGATGGGTATAACCGCCCTGGCAGCAATAGAGGCCGTAGCGCAGCCCGTCGTTGCCCGGTTCAAGCCCGGCTTCAGCCAACGCCTGACGCACCGCGCTGACGCCCCAGATCACGGCCGGCGGGCAGTAACGCTGGAGGTTCTGGGCCACGTCCTGGCGACTGGTTTGATGGTCTTCATCACTGACATGCCCGAAGGCCGTCACGCGCTCACTGTGGAACAGTTTCGACTGCAGCAAAGCGATGCCGCTGCGGGCTTCACTGGCCGCTGACCAGAAGCGCTGCACGCCCCAGCCGCTGGGTAATACGCAACCGCTGCCGGCGATCGCAACACGCAAGGTTGCGCCAGTCATTGTGAGTACTCCCGATATTTGCCAAGGGCCAGCGAGGTGTTGAGCCCGCCAAAACCGAAAGAGTTGCTCAAGGCAAAATCCACCCGGCGGCTGACCGCTTGCCCGGCGCAATAGTCCAGGTCGCATTGCTCATCGACCTCATGCAGGTTCACTGTCGGCGTGACCAGATCGTTCAGGCACGCCAGCGCCGTGACCATGCATTCGGGTGCGCCGGCGGCGGCAATCAAATGCCCGAACTGCGACTTGTTGGCGCTGATGGCCAGAGACCGGTAGTGCTTGTGCTCGGCGAACACACTTTTGATCGCCAGGGTTTCGGCGACGTCATTGAGCGGCGTCGAAGTGCCGTGGGCGTTGATCAGATCGATCTGTTGCGCACGCAGGCCGGCGTCGTCCAGCGCGGCTTGCATCGCCAACGCTGCGCCCCGGCCTTCGGGTTGCGGAGCGGTGACTTTGTAGGCGTCCAGGCTACTGCCGAAACCGAGCACTTCGGCATACGGCGTCGCTCCTCGCGCCAGCGCATGCTCAAGGCTTTCCAGCACCACGAAACCACCGCCCTCGCCGGCAATCAGGCCACTGCGATCACGGTCGAACGGCCGGCACAAATCGACACCCCAGCGCTGTTCGCTCGATGCCGCGCCGAGCAGGTACAGCGCGGCCATGGTGTCGAGGTTCAGCACCGAATCGGCGCCACCGGCAATCGCCACGTTCACTTCACCGCGACGAATCATCTGAAAGGCATTGCCGATGGCCTGGGAGGCTCCGGCGCATGCGCTGCTGATATTGATCACCGGGCCTTCGCAGCCCAATCCATTGGCAATCACCCGCGCCAGTCGATCATTACTCTGACGTAGCGAGCCTTCTGCATTGACCTGTCCGGCACGGAGCATCAGGTGTTGCCAGCCTGGGGCGTGTCCATCCGGTGACTGGGTCAACAGCATGTCGGCCACCATGTGTTGGGGCGCGCCCGAAGCGCAGAGCACCGCGGCTTCACGTAGCTGCTCAGGAGCAAGTCCGCTGTCTTTCACCGCTTGGGTGGCGGCTACCCAGCCAAAGCGGCTGCGTTTTTCCAGGGCAACGGTCCAGGCCGGGTGGTCCTGCAGGGCCTCGGGCAACAGGCTCATATCCACGGCCGCGGCGTAGCGCACCGGGAACGTGCCATCCTCCACCCCGTCGGGTTGCCATGGACGCACGCAATGTTCGGCGCCGAGCATTTTTTCCCAGAGGGTCTGCCATTCGAAACCGAACCCGGTCACGGCGCCCATGCCGGTAATCACAATCCGTGTCGCGCTCATGTGTGCTTCTCCATGGTTTCACTGGCCAGCAGCAAGGCGCCCCAATGACCGGCGCGGCTATGGCTGACCAACAGCGTGTAGCAAGGTGTCGCCGATGCGTCGTGGCTGTGGTGCAAGGCCAGCGCGATTTCGGTCAGCAAGGCGCTGGCGCCAAGATCGCCGGTCATGGCACGAGTGCTGCGAACGTCCCGTGGCCGGTCGGCGAACAGGCTCATCAATTGCGCATCCTCGGGATTGGCGACGATTTGCCGGACGTCACCGAGGCACAGTTTTTCCAGGCTCAGTGCCTGGTCGATCACCCGCCGGGCAACCGCTGCGCCCCGTTGCGGATCAGCGCTGTAACCCCGGGCGAACCCGGCAATGCGCAAGGCGTTCGGGGTTGTGCGCGAAGGCGCCGAGCCGAGCAGCAGTGCCGCGGCGCCCTCGCCATAAGTCGGCTCCTCTGCCTGAAGGGGTTCACGCAGATACAGGGCGGGCGTCAGGTTCGGACTGCTGCTGACCACCAGTGCCGCGTCGGCACGTTGCTCGACAATTTGCTGGCAGGCTTCGATCAAGGCATCGAGCCCGGCGTTTTCCTGGGAACAGAACCCACCCATCGGCCCGTGGCATTGCAACGCTTCGGCCACGTAGGCCATCACGCTGCTGTTGAGCAGCGTCAGGGCATGCAGCGGCGGTGTGTTGGCCAACAGTTGCGCCAGTGGCTTTTGCGGTTGCTCGCCGATCGCTTGCACCGCGTCCCAGCAAGGGCTTGGCGCGTCGACTTCTGGAATGGCCGCCGTCAGGGCAATCCGTGCCGGCGGCAGTTGCAGGGCCGCCAGCGCGGGCGCAAGGCGCGCCGCGCAATGCAACAGCCGCAGGCCTTGTGGTTCGACGCTGCGCTGGATCTTGCGGTCGTATAGATCGCTGGCCAGGCGCGGTGTCGGTAGCGGGCATGCCCGTCGCGTCGCGTCAAATGCCAGCGGTTGCGGCGAAGGTGGCGTTCCGAGCAGGTCGGCACATTCGCTGCCGGCGGCGTTCAGCACGGCGGCCGAATGGATGAAAACGGCAATGCTCATGTCATGCCCTCCCCAGAACCAGCGAGCTGTTGACGCCGCCGAACCCGAACGAGTTGGACATCACCACATTGATCGACTGGCGCATCGGCTCACTGAGAAACTTCAGCGAGGGGTATTCGGCGCGGTCGTGATCGTAGTTCAAGGTCGGCAACAGCACGCCATCCCGCAGGCTGATCAATGACAGCACCGCTTCAATCGCGCCGCTGCCCGCCAGGGAATGACCGATGGCCGATTTGTTGGCGGTGAACGTCACGTGTTCCTGGCACTCGCCGAACACTCGCTGCAGAGCCAAGGCTTCGCAGCTGTCGTTGGCCTGGGTAGACGTGCCATGGGTGTTGACGTGTTGCACGGCGCTGCTGAGCAACCCGGCGTCTTCGATTGCGGCTTCCATGCATTCCTCGTATTTGCGGCCATCCCGGCTGCTGGAGGTCATTTTTTGCGCCTCGCACACATTCGCGTAACCCAGCACACGCCCCAACGGCGTTGCTTTGCGACGTTGCGCATGCTCGGCGGATTCGAGAATGATCATGGCCGCGCCCTCGCTGATCACGAAGCCGCAGCGATCCGGCATGAACGGTCGACTCTGCTCGCTTGCCGGCAGGTCGGCCTGACACAGCGCGCCGAGGCTGTTGAACATGTAATACGGCAACTCGTTGGCCATCAGTTCGACGGCACCGCAAATGGCCAGGTCGATTTCGCCGCGCTCGATCGCACGGTAGGCGCTGCCGATCGCCATGGTGCCGGCGGCGCAGGCATCGGAGTGGGTCGAAATGTGATCGCGGATACCGAGCGTCTCGGCCAGGTGCTGGGTCTGCTGATCGACCCGGCGCCCGAAGACCGCGCTCGACGCCGCCGGGTTATCCAGCAGTTGATCCAGATCGACACGCCCGGCCTCATCCATGCAGCGACTGGCCCGATGCAGATCGTGACTGTCCGCGCAGTACTTGTTAGCCCCCAGGAACAATCCACTGCGGGTGTGAGCAAAGGCTGTCGGGGTCAGACCGGCGTGCTGAATGGCTTGTCGAGCGACGAACTCGGCCAGCACGCTTTGCCGTGGATGCAGCGCAGCATTGCCGCCGAAACCCGCGGCGATCTGCTGCCACTGGCCGTCATCGATAAACCCGGCAGCGCTGTTGTTGAAGCCCAGCGCCTTGAACCGTGGATGTTCGCGAACACAGGACTGCTTCTGGCAGATCCGCTCGAATAACGTGGCGGCGTCCAGTGCCATGGGCGCCACCAGACCGAATCCGGTCACATAGACTTCTCGTGCCCGCATGAGAACTCCTACACCGTCTCTTTGACGTGAGTGGCCACAAATTGCTCCACCAGTCGGCGTGAAACCTCGTCGCCGTCGACCGGCACCAGCCTCGCACTGCACGCGTCACAGACCACTTGCTGACGTTCGTTCAGCACGGCTTGATGAGCGCCGCAATCGGGGCAGTTCTGCGGCAGATAGTTGAAGAGGTTGCGGCACTGTTGCGCCCAGTTGCGCACAGTGGTGGCGGCAAATACCTGCGCCGGTTGCATACCGGACTGGAGTTGATCCGGGGAGTAGGCGCTGAGGCTCTGTTCAAGCAAGGCCTTGCCGTTTTCAGTGATGCGACCGCTGGCGAGGAACTCGCTGGCGTCGCCGCAGACAGCGACGGCGTGATCGAGCACGCTGGTTTTGGGCAAGGTGCAGCCATACTGACGGCCCAGTTGAAAACTCAGGTCGACGATGTCCAGCGAATCGGCGCTGAGGTCCTCGACGATACTGCTGTTCTCATCGATATCATCGGCGCTCATCACCAACAGTTGCGCGAGGATCTCGCGGGTGCTGGCAATGACGTTTTCCAACTCCAATGGATTGTTCATCTCTATCTCCCTATATCGTGAATGCTTCATGAATTCCGTATGTGAGAAGTAACTATTCCCACAGCAACTTCTCACGCGGCGGAAATCTAAACTCTGCCCTTAAGGGGAGAGTCAACGAACTATTCAAAGTTTTTTAACAACTTGAGACAGACGTACTAACAGGCCTGCGCACCGCACCCGATTGATGCGAAGCCCCCTGTCAGTCGACTTATTTACTTAACAAAGGCTGCGTATGGTGGGGGGGAGCACACTGTATTGCCGGCAAGATAGAGAGCGGCTCGGAAGTATTAACTTCTGGCTGACAGCGCTGACGTACAAATAATAAAAACCGGATAAGAAAATAGTTATAACTTCATAACTATCAGCGTAGCCGTTAAACAATGCGTCTTGAGGATTTAGAAGCCGATCAGGCAAATCGCCACAGCGCTTCTGGGTAACTGAGTGTCGAGCACAGACAACTGACCGAATGCGCGGCGCTATAGGGTGCGGCTTCAGTTCTTTAATCCACTGCCCGGAGTCCACATGACCGCACCCATTACCGTTCTTCGCGACACTCACCCTCTGCCGGTGCTTGATGCCTGCAAATGGGAAAAACTCGAAGGCGACCCGCACACCGTCAACCTCAACGCCTATACCAGCGAAGACGGCAGCAAGATCATGGGCACCTGGATCTGCACGCCGGGCAAGTGGTATGTGGAATACGTGAAGTGGGAATACTGCGATTTCCGCGAGGGGTATTGCATCATCACGCCGGAAGGCAAAGAGCCGATCCATCTGCGTGCCGGTGATATTTTCGTGATCGAGCCGGGCATGAAAGGCACGTGGGAAGTGGTTGAAACCGTGCGCAAGTATTTCGTGTTTGCCTGATGCAAAAAACCGGAAGACCACCCGACGTGGTCTCCCGGTAAACAAACATCACTTGTGGTGAGGGAGCTTGCTCCCGCTCGGCTGCGTAGCAGTCGCAAATCAGCAAACGCGTTTTATCTCGAAACCGCATCGCCACATTGGCTTCGCTTCGCGAACCAGCGGGAGCAAGCTCCCTCGCAACAAAAGCTTTTAAACGCGATCCCTGGAAAAATTACTTACTGCGGTTTGCGATAGCTGTTGATGATCGCCGAGAAGTCTTTACCACCCTCTCCACGCTGGCTCATCGCCTGATACAACTGCTGGGCCACCGCGCCGAGCACCACCGGTTGGTGCGCCTGACGTGCCGCCTCCGTGGCCAGCCCCAGATCCTTGAGCATCAGTTCGGCACCGAAACCACCGGTATAACCACGCGAGGCCGGCGCCGTTTCGACGATGCCCGGCCACGGGTTGTACATCTCCGAACTCCAGCAACGCCCGGTAGAACTGTTGATGATCCCGGCCAGCACGGTGGTGTCGATCCCCAGTGCATCACCCAACGCCATGGCTTCGCTCACGCCGACCATGGAAATCGCCAGCAGCAGGTTGTTGCAGATCTTGGCGATTTGCCCGGTGCCGACTTCACCGCAATGGACGATGTTGCGGCCCATTTGCGCCAGCACCGGTTGCAGAGTGGCGAACAGTTCAGGCGTGGCGCCGACCATGAAGGTCAGCGTCCCGGCCGCCGCACCGCCAGTCCCGCCAGAGACCGGTGCATCGGCCATGGCCACGCCTTGCTTGGCCGCAGCAGCCGCCACATCACGCGCAGTCTGCGGATCGATGGTGCTGCAATCCACGGCCGGCACGCCTTTGCCGATACCGGCGAGCACGCCATCTTCACCCAGCCATACGCTGCGCACATGCACAGCGGCGGGCAGCATGGTGATCACCAGTTCCGCACCTTGCGCCGCTTCACGGGCCGAAGCACTGACGCTGCCGCCCAACTGCTCCAGTTCGGCCAGAACGGTTTTGTTCAGATCGACCAGGCTCAGCGCATGGCCGGCCTTGATCAGGTTGCGCGCCATCGGCGCGCCCATGTTGCCGAGACCGATAAAAGCGATTTTCATGTCTGGCTCCTTAACGCAAGTTGATGGTGGTGTTCACACCATCGTTGACGCTGTCGTCATCGAACCAGCGACTGGTGACCGTCTTGGTCTGAGTGTAGAACTGCACCACTTGCTTGCCATACGGACCGAGGTCGCCGAGCTTCGAACCACGGGAACCGGTGAAGCTGAAGAACGGGACCGGCACCGGAATCGGGATGTTGATGCCGACCTGGCCGACGTCGATTTCGGTCTGGAATTTACGCGCCGCCGCACCGCTCTGAGTGAACAGGCCCGTGCCGTTGCCGAACGGATTGGCGTTGACCAGCGCGATGGCCTCGTCGAGGGTGTCGACTTCCAGGACCACCAGCACCGGGCCGAAGATTTCCTGGGTGTAGATCTGCATCTCTGGGGTTACGCCGGAGAACAGGGTCGGGCCGACAAAGTTGCCTTTCTCAAAGCCTGGAACGGTGACGTCGCGACCATCCAGCTCCAGCTTGGCGCCTTCCTTGATGCCGCTTTCGATCAGATCGAGAATCCGCTGTTTGGCTTTTTTCGAGATCACCGGGCCAACGTCAGTGCCCGGCTCGCTGCCGGCATTCACGGTGAGCTTTTGCGCCAGCGCTTTCAGGTCAGGTAACCATTGTTTGGCCGCGCCCACCAACACCACCACCGAAGTGGCCATGCAACGTTGCCCCGCGGCACCGAAACCGGCACCGACCAGGGCATTGAGCGCTTGTACGCGATTGGCATCCGGCAGCACCACAGCGTGGTTTTTCGCGCCCATCATCGATTGCACGCGCTTGCCGTGTTTACCGGCCAGGTCGTAGACGTGAGTACCGACCGCGGTCGAACCGACGAAGGACACAGCCTTGATGTCCTTGTGTGTGCAGAGCGCATCCACCACATCCTTGCCGCCATGGACCACGTTGAGCACGCCCGCCGGAACGCCGGCCTCGATCGCCAGTTCCACCAGCAGCATGGTCGACATCGGGTCCTGTTCGGACGGCTTGAGCACAAAGGTGTTGCCGCAGGCGATCGCCATCGGGAACATCCACAGCGGAATCATCGCCGGGAAGTTGAACGGGGTGATGCCGGCGCAAACGCCGATGGGCTGACGCAGGGTGTAGGTATCAACGCCGCCCGCGACGTTCTCGGCAAACTCGCCCATTTGCAAGCTGCCGATGGAGCAAGCGTGTTCAACCACTTCCAGGCCGCGGAAGATATCGCCTTCAGCGTCGGCGATGGTTTTGCCTTGCTCGTTGCTGAGCACCACGGCGATGCGCTTGGAGTGTTCGCGAATCAACGCCTGGAGCTTGAGCATGATGCGCATCCGCGCGCCGATCGGCGTCAGCTTCCAGGTCTGGAAGGCGCGATGGGCGGCGCTGATCGCGGCGTCCACTTCCTGCGCGGTGGCGAACGGAACCTTGGCCAGCACTTGTTGGGTCGCCGGGTTGACGATGTCGTGCCACTCGGTGGTCTGGGACTCGACCCACTCGCCATCGATCAACAGCTTGACCTTTTGGACAGTGGTTTCGTTTGGCGTAAGCGATGCGTTCATGTTGGGTCTCCGGGACGTTGTTGTTATCTAGAGAACTATCTTGGGAGCCAAGGCGAGAAGCAGCCTTGAGATGAGACGTGTGTCGCGAATTGGTTGTCGGACTGTTTTTGGAGTATAGATGTGCAAACTTCTAATAAGAACGCACATAAAAGCCGGTCCATCATGCAAAAAAACATCACGTCCTTAGGCTCGTTGAACTGGGATGACCTCAAGTTTTTCCTCGAAGTCGCCCGCACCCGCAAGGCCAGCACCGCGGCCAAGCGCCTGGCGGTGGACTACACCACCGTGTCGCGGCGCATCAGCTCGCTGGAAGCGGCACTGGGTACATTGCTGTTCGAGAAATCCCGGACCAGCGGTTTTGTCCTGACCGCCGAAGGCCAGCGTTTGCTCGGTTACGCCGAGTCGATAGAAAGCACACTGCACATGGCCTGCGAGCAGGTTTCAGGTTCCGGCGTGGCGCTGTCGGGGCATGTGCGCATGGGTTGCACCGAAGGTTTCGGCAGCTTTTTCATCACCCCACAGCTGAGCCATTTCGTCGACGCCTACCCGGCGATCTCCGTGGACATCCTGCCGCTACCGCACTTCATAAGCCTGTCCAAGCGCGAGGCCGACATCGTCATTGCCCTGGAGCGCCCGGAGCACGGCCCGTACGTCTGCTGCAAACTCTGCGACTACAAACTCCAGCTCTACGCAACGCAGGATTATCTCGACAAACACCCACCGATCCGCCGCCCGGCAGATTTGGGCAAGCATTCATTCATCAGTTATGTGGATGATCTGGCGTTCAGCTCGGAGCTGTTGTACCTGGCGAACGTGTTGCCTGGCGCCAGCGCCAACTTGCGCAGCACCAGTGTGATCGCGCAATTCGTGGCGGCGCAGCAAGGACGCTCGCTGGCGATTTTGCCGTGCTTCCTCGCGGCTCAGGACCCGCGTTTGCTGCCGGTGTTGCCGGAAGAGATCAACATCACCCGGCAATTCTGGATGTACTGCCGCGAGGACCTGAGGAAGCTCAAGCGGATTACCCTGTTGTGGGATTACATCCGCGCCGTCACTGAGCAGAATCAGGGTCTGTTGATGGGTGAAAGCCGGGAAATGCTGTTCGCCGACTAATCAGCGCTTACCACGATCGACACCCGGCGGTTTTCGGTGCGGCCAGCAGCAGTGTCGTTCGACGTCACCGGCTGACTGCTGCCGAGACCGCGCAGCTGGATGTTTTCGTCTTTCATGCCGACCGTGGTCAGCACCTTGCCGACGCTTTTCGCGCGACGCAGGGAGAGTTGTTCGTTGTAGGATTCTTTGCCCGAAGCATCGGTGTGACCGTCGACCCGCACTCGCTCGATGCCGACACCGAGCAATGCCTTGCCGATCTTTTGGACGATCTCGGTACTGGCGGCATTCAGGCTGTCATCGTCACTGCCAAACAGTACTTTGCCGGACAAACCAAACGCCCAGCCCTCATCGGTCAGCTCGAAGCCTTGCTGTTTGAGCACAGCGATTTGCGCCGGGGTCAGGCCCTTTTGCGGTGCGGTCTGGCACCCGGTCAATGCCAGCAAGGCCATGAACAAGGTGATCGTGAAAAATCGCAGGGAACGCGGGGTGATTGAGGACACAACAATTAGCTCCTGGTTTGAACGTGGGCGAGCGGGTGCTCCGACCCGGACGTGTGTTGTGCACCTCGGGAAAGGCGTTTGGCCTGGTACATGGCCGCGTCGGCGGCATTGAGCAACGCGCCCGGTGTGGCGCCATGATCCGGGTACACGGCAATGCCGATACTGAGTGAGGTCAGGACCTGAGTATGACCCGGTAACGGGATGGGCACTTCCATGCTGGCGAGGATCTTGTCGGCAATCCGCTCAGCGTCTTCGGTTTTGTGCAGCGGCGTCAGCAACACCGCAAACTCGTCACCGCCCAGACGCGCCACCAGATCCTCTTCGCGCAACTGCGCCCGAACCCTGCTGGCGACTGCGACCAACACGGCATCGCCCGCGGCATGACCGAAGCCATCGTTGATCTCCTTGAAACGGTCGCTGTCGAGAAACAGTACGGCCACGCGCTCATTGAGTTTGTGGGCATTGCGCAGCGCGCGAATCAGACGGCCTTCGAAAAACGCCCGGTTCGGCAACCCGGTGAGGCTGTCGTGACTGGCCTGATGCGCCAGGGTTTCATTTTCGCTTTGCAGGTGGGTCTGCCAGGACTCGAGTTCATCGAGCAAGGCATTGAAGTCGTTGCCCAGGTTGTCGAGTTCGGCGATGTCGGCGGGTGGCACACGGCGGTCGAAGGCTCGATCGCTACGGGCGGCGTGGGCAACGGTGGCGAGGCTGCGCAGTGGACCCGTTATGCCGCGAAGTTGTCGACGCGCCAGATAGAGGGCGACCCAGGCGCTGATGGCTGTGCACAGGACGATTCCCACCAAACCGCTGAGAAGGAAGCGCAGTAGGCTGCCGCCATGACCGGTGAGCTGGATGCTGCCGATTTCCCGACCTTGATGAACGATCGGCATGTCGATGGGTTTTTCGAGGAAAGCCTTGGCAATCTGCATTTCGAGCTCGGAGAACAGCCCGGTTTCCGGTCGCTGCCAACGTGCGAGCAACGTGCCTTTTTGGTCCAGCACCTGAGCGTCGGCGACTTCTTCAGTGGAGGCGATCAATGCCAGCGCTTCCTTGGCCGCCGCTTTGTCATTGAACACCACTGCGGCTTCCACCGTGTAATTGATCGAACGCGCAATCAGGTGCAGGTTGTGGTCGGCATACACCCGCAAGGCCAACACACCCAGCAGTGTCAGCGAGACGCTGGCCATGGCCACGCCCACCAGGGCAACGATCAAGTGCCCGCGGCCAATGACCGAACGCAAGGTGGGGCGACTACCTGGTTTGAATAGCCTCATGGCGCCGCCGACTTGCGGCGCGACAGTTGCAGCACGCTGGGGTGAATGCGCACACCACTGCGGGCGACGGAGTCGAGGTTGACCTCGAAGGACACCTGATCATCAGTGACCCTGAGGCAAAACAGGCTGCCGACGGTGCATTGATCGTCGCTTTCGCTGATGCTCAGCACCGGACGTCCTGTCAACGAAGAGAAGAGTTGGCTGCGCTCGTCACCGGTCAACTTGCCGATGTACACCGCATCGCACTCACTGACAATCGACGGGTTGTCGGCCAACAGCCGGCGCACGGTGACGGGCCGGCCGGTGGCCTGGGTCGTGCCCTTGACCAGGTCGTCGGTGTATTCGGTGGGGCCGACCACGCAGAGGCGCAGCTGTGCAGGCTCAACAGGCCAGCGCGCGTAACTGAGAATCCCGAGGACAACCTGCGTGACCGATTTGGCGCGTTGGTCGGCCATGCTCATCGGGGTTTCCGATTGAGCGAACACAACACCGCTCAGCAAGTAGAGAAACCCCGCGAGCAGCACTTGCTTGCGGCCAACGACGCGCCCTGTCATCCAGACAGCCACCTTCATGCAGGGATTCTCTTCGATGTTACGAAATGATGCCGCAACGATAGCATAGGGTTGAAACCCCAGCGAGGCGACGCACTACGGCACTTCGGACAGTTTTCGTCATCCAGCGGCCCCCTTTCAATGGCTCGAATCGATCCCATCTTCCAACTCCAGCATCAGCCCGCTCAAGCGCTTGACCTTGCGTCGTACGGCCTCCTCAAACACCCCGGCACGAGGTTCGATCAGGGTGAACCAGTTTTTGGCCCGGGTGATCCCGGTATAGATCAGTTCCTTGGTCAGTACCGGGTTCAAGGCATCCGGCAGAATCAACGCCGTATGGGCAAACTCCGAGCCCTGGGATTTGTGTACGGTCATGGCGTAAACCGTTTCGACATCGTTGAGCCGACTCGGAAGAACGAATCGCACGCCCCCCGGGCCATCATTACGCGGAAACGCGACACGCAGGACGTGTTTGCCTGACTCGAGTCCATCACGTTCCGGCAGTTTGAGCGCAATGCCGATGTCGCCGTTCATCAACCCCAGGCCATAGTCGTTGCGCGTCATCAAAACGGGCCGACCTTCGTACCACTGCTGGTCGCTGTCGATCAGTCGAGCCTTGAGCAGGGCGGCAGTCACACGCTGATTCAAACCCTCCACGCCCCACGGCCCTTTGCGTACGGCGCACAACAACTGGAAGGCGTCGAAGGCTTGCAACACCTGACGTGCCCAATCGGTCCAGCATGGATCATCGAGTTGGCTGTCGAGCGCTGGCCGTTGGCTGCGAAGAAGATTCAAGTAGTGGCGATAACCTTGCGGTCCGTCGCCATGGCCTTCGAGCAGCAAGCGCTCCAGCGCCCGGTCTTGCTCACCTTTGAGGGGCAAGGAAAACACATCGTCATGACTTTGAGCCGCCAGCAACGTGCGCGCATCTTCCGGTTGTTGCTGGTTGACCCAACGCGCCAACTGGCCGATGCCGCTGCCCTCACCGAACCGGCGCGAGTGGCGCAACATCACCACTTGCTGGGCCAAAGGGTGAGTTCCGTCAGCGTCTTCCTGCAAACCGCTGGCGTCCAGATTTTCACCACTGACCGTTTCCAGCCACTGGCGAGTTTGCGAGCTGTACCAACCAGCCTCGGCGTCGCGGCATAGATCTCCCAGCACAGCGCCGGCCTCCACCGATGCCAGTTGATCTTTGTCGCCGAGCAGCACCAACCGGGCATGAGCGGGCATCGCGTCGAGCAGGTTGGCCATCATTTCCAGGTCGATCATCGAGGCTTCGTCCACCACCAGTACATCCAGCGGCAAGCGATTGCCGGCATGGTGACGGAAGTGCCGGGTGCCAGGCCGACTGCCAAGCAAGCGGTGCACGGTGGTCACGTCAGACGGAATCTTTTCTCTAACGGTTTGCGCGACGTCCAGCGTCCGGACTTGCTGGCTGATGGACTCCGTCAGCCGTGCCGCCGCTTTGCCGGTGGGTGCGGCCAGACGGATGCGCAATGGTTTACCAGCCTCCACTGCGGGAGCCTGAAGCAACGCCAACAACCTCACGACCGTGGTGGTTTTGCCGGTCCCCGGGCCGCCGGTGACAATACTGAAAGGACTACGAGTCGCCAGAGCACAGGCGAGTTTCTGCCAGTCGATCACTTCCCCGGATTTGGCTGGACCGAACAAACCTGTCAGGCGTTGAGGTAAATCATTCGGCGTTGTTTCATGCTCAGCCAGGCGCAGGCGCAGGGCGTTGTCGATGCGTCTTTCGTAAACCCAGTAGCGACGCAGGTACAGGCGCTTGCCCGACAAAACCAAGGGCCGGGATTGCGCCGCCTCACGACCATCGACGGCCAGCGCCACCAGACGGCTGGACGCCAGAACCTTGCACCAATGGGCGCCGTCCAGCGCTTCAAGCAGTTGCGAGGGCAACAACATCGCGCCACTTTGCAGATCGCCTTCCGGTGGCAGCGACAGGGCGAAATCCGGCTCTTTGAGCGTCTCGAACAGATCCAGGCAGACATGGCCGTGACCCAGTTGGTGACTGGTCAATGCGGCAGCGAGCAACACCAGCGGATCATCGTCGGGGGCAAGCTCGTGGAGGAAGGCCACAAAGGCCTTGTCCAGCGCCCGCAGCCAGCCGCGTTCAACCCAGCGCGACAGCAACAGCAACAAATCATCGGCGCGACTCAGGGGCGCGAGATCCGCCAGGCTTTCGGCTGCCAATGGCGTGGGCAGTAAATCGGCGAAGGTGCGACTCATAGCAGTACTCCCTGTTCCCAGGCGGGTTCGGCCTTCGGTTCTGCTTTGCCCTGAAACAGACGATCCAGACGCTCGATCAGCTCTCTGGGCGGACGGGCGAAACACACGCCCTGGGTGGATGCCCGCGTACCGCGCAGGAACAGATACAGCGCGCCACCGACATGCCGGTCGTAATCGTAGTCGACAAGCCGCGCCTTGAGCTGGCGATGCAGAGCCAGCAGGTACAACACGTATTGCAGGTCGTAGCGATTGTCGAGGATCGACTGTTCCATGGCCTGTTCGGTGTAGGCCGCGTCATCGGGGCCGAGCCAATTGGATTTGTAGTCGGCGACGTAATATCGGCCATCGTGCTCGAACGTCAGGTCGATAAAACCTTTGAACATGCCGTTGAGCAAAACCGGTTCGGCGGCCACCCGCGCGACGCCGTTGTGCGTGTATTGGCGCACCAGTTCATCCAGCTTGAGCACGTCGACTTTGTGACTGGCGAACCAGAATTCCATCTCGACACGGTATTGGGTGAGCTGCTCGAACACGACCGGAGCCTGGCTTCCGCCGAGGTGCAACGGAGATTTGAGCAAGTGTTGCAGCCAATCGCTCAGGGTGGTGATCCAGCCTTCCCAGCCACGGCGATTGCAGCGACGGGCAATGGCGTCTTCAACGACTTGTGGTGCGGCAGTGAAACCTTCATCACCGGCCCATTCCAGCAAACCATGGAGAAAGGTGCCAGGGTTTGGGCCGCGGGGGAATCGATGGATATCAGCACCGCCGGCGACCACTTCTCGCGGTGCGTCCGGATCGAGGCGTTCGTCATCGAAGAGCTTTTGCGCTTGCGGGTTCTCCGGCGCTTCGTCACTGCCCACGCTCAAACTGTCGCCGATGCGCAAAGCGCTGTACGAGGCAATCCACCAGTTTTCGCTGGCCTTGCGTTTGGGTATCAGCGGCGCGAGCAACGTCGCGTCATTGCGGGGAGGATGGTAATGCTCGGCCGTTGCTGGCGGCATGTCTCCGTACAGAAGTGCCGGGCAGTCCAGTTGAAGGTCTTCGAGCCAGCGTTTCAAACCTGCGGACTCGGCCAGTGGAACTCCACCACCCAGCAAGTAACCCAAGGCAGAAAGGTGCAGCACCGAGCTGTTGTTATTGCCGCGCTTGAGATCGGTCACACCGAGCCAGCAGGCATGTTGCGCCCGGGTCAGGGCGACATAGAGCAGACGCAAATCCTCGGCTAGACGCTCATCATCGGCCAGGGCGATCAACTCGGCAGTCGGCTTCAAAGTCACCTGGGCCTTGCCGTTTGCATCGTGGTAATGCAGCGGCAAACGGCTGCCATCCACGGGTTTTGCCGAGCAGATAAACGGCAGAAACACCAAGGGATACTCAAGGCCCTTGGATTTATGAATGGTCACGACCTTGACCAACTGCTCGTCGCTTTCCAGACGCAGGATTTGTTCTTCGCCGGCCTGACCGGACAAAGCCAGATGCTCGGACAGATGACGAATCAGCGCCTGCTCGCCATCGAGTTCGGCAGCGGCCTGTTGCAACAGTTCGGAGAGGTGCAACAAGTTAGTCAGTACCCGTTCGCCATCGCTGCGCGCGATCAACGACCGAGGGAGCTGGAAGTCATGCAGCAAGCGCCGCAACATGGGCAGCACGCCTTGCTTGCGCCACAACTCGCGATAACCGCGGAACTGCATGACCCGCGCTTCCCAAGCCAGTTCATCCTGATTCAGCCGCTCCAGTTCCGCCAGGGACAGGTTGAGCGTGATGCAGGCCAACGCGGCTCGCAGTGGCCGCTCGACATCCGGCTCGGCGCAGGCTTTGAGCCAGGCCAGCAGGTCGTGGGCCTCTTGAGCGGCGAATACCGAATCTTTGTCCGACAGATAAACGCTGCGCACACCGCGGGCAGACAATTCGCCGCGCACGGCCTGGGCCTCTTTGCCGTCGCGGACCAGGATCGCGATGTCGGCTGGCAGCAGGCCCCTGAATACCTTGTCCTTCTCTATGAACCCAGCCCGGCCTAGTTGGCCACCATTGAGTAATGCGGTGATTTCACTGGCGCAGGCGGCGGCGAGTTTTTGTCGGTATTCCACGCCGGACAGTGGCTGATCGGCGGACAGGTGCCAGATGTTCAGAGCTGGCACAAGCTGGCCGTCGATGTGCAGAACTTCTTTGCGCCCTTGGGATTCGACGGGCAGAAACGGCACCGGGTTGTCGCCGTTCTTTTCACGAAACAGGAACGCGCCGCGCCCCAGCTCACGAGACTCGGCGCGCTCGAACACATGATTCACCGCATTGACCATGCCATGGCTGGAGCGGAAGTTTGTACCGAGGGTATGCAGACGGCCGACGGTGGCCTGGCGGGCGCGCAGGTAGGTATAGATGTCAGCACCGCGGAACGCGTAGATCGCTTGCTTGGGGTCGCCGATCAGAAACAGGCCGCATTCGGGGTTGTTGTCTTCGATG
This sequence comes from Pseudomonas sp. 31-12, assembly GCF_003151075.1. Taxonomy (NCBI): domain Bacteria; kingdom Pseudomonadati; phylum Pseudomonadota; class Gammaproteobacteria; order Pseudomonadales; family Pseudomonadaceae; genus Pseudomonas; species Pseudomonas sp. 31-12. Next base: position 996,721 of record NZ_CP029482.1, on the reverse strand, counting down.
CGATAGATGCTTTCGAAAATCCGATACTGCACCGGGTCGGTGTCCTGGAACTCATCAATGAGCGCCACCGGAAACTGTTCGCGAATCAGGTTCGCCAGGCGTTCACCGCCATCGGATTGCAAAGCGGCGTCGAGGCGAATCAGCATGTCATCGAAGCCCATCTCCGCGCGGCGTCGTTTTTCTTCCTCGAACCGTGCTCCGACCCACTGAGCAGCATGTTGCAGAACGGCGGCGTCGGGGGTTGGCAAGCCGTCAAGACTGGCCTTGAGCCCGGGCATGGCGTCCAGCCCCGGATGACGGGGTGCGTCGCCCTTCCAGGCTTCGGCCATGCCGTCAGGCGTCAGGCGAGTGAAGCCAGTGCCAATATCCAATTGCTCGAGGGACTCATCTTCGGCCCAGGCTTTCAACTTTTCGAACCAGGGTTCGAAATAACGTGCCTGCATCTTTCGGCCGTCGACGCTCTTGCTCGCAACACCTTGGTGGCAGATGGCGAGCAACTCATCTGCCCACTGGCGCCATGGCATCTTGAGTTCAAGCAAAGCTAATCGTCGTTCCTGCAAGCACTCGGTGATCAGCTCGGCAGGTGCCTTGCCTTCAACGCTGTCACGCTCGCTGGCGAACAAGCTGCGTACGCGCGGCAACAGCGCTGCCGGCCCCCCCCAATTACCCCGCACCCAGTTCAGTGCATCACCCTGCATCGGGTAGCAGAACAGCCGCCAGTAATCACGCAAGACTTCGCCCAGCAAATCGCTGTGATCGGTTTCCAGGGTCTGGGTAAACAGGCTGCCACTGTCGAAGGCGTGCTCGCGCAACATGCGCTGGCACCAACTGTGGATGGTCGAGACGGCGGCTTCATCCATCCACTGCGCGGCGATGTCCAGACGGTTTGCGCAGCCAGACCACTGTTCGGGCAGGTACTCATCACGCAGTTCAGCGATGAGGCTATCGGGAGCCTGGGTCTCATCACGAAAGTATCGGGCCGCTTCGGCAAGACGGGTGCGAATACGTTCACGCAGCTCTTTGGTTGCGGCATCGGTGAACGTCACAACGAGGATTTGCGGCGGCAACAGTTCACGCCCAAAACCAGTCGATTCGCCGCCGTGGCCGAGGACCAGACGCAGGTAAAGTGCAGAAATGGTGAAGGTCTTGCCGGTACCGGCGCTCGCTTCGATCAGTTGGCTGCCGCTCAGGGGGAACGCCAGGGCCAGCGGTGTTTTCGTGGTCATGAGCGCGCCTCCTCGCTGGTCAATGAACGCCAGGGGGCTTCGAGCATCGGTTTGTACAAAGCGTTGCACCAATCGGGGAAGGTCTCGTCAGCGGTCAGAGCGTCGTAATCGGCGAACTGTCGGGCGAGTGCAGGGCTTTCGCGGCGCTCGCCGCCGGTGGTTTGACCGTCGCCTTCATAGGCCTTGCGCGCGGCGGCGTCGGCTTTGAGCGGGTCAGTTTGAGAGAGCCACGCGAAGGCTGTTTTCACCGCGATCGGAAGGGGTTGGCGCATGCCTGTTTGCCATGCTTGCAACAGGTTACTGAGGGCATGACGTGCAGCGTCCTCCTCCAACGGGGCGAGTAGAAGAGTGTCATCACTGGCCACTAACGCGGTGGTCATCGACATGCCGCTGGCGCAAGCGACCAAATGATTGACCCACGGTCGCGTCAGTCGATGCCACTTGCGGGTCTTGATCGAACCGATGCTGTTGGGAATCGTGGTGACCGACAGCAGGCCGCCATCCGCACGTTGATGCAGACCACTGAGCCAGCCTTCAAGGCGCAGGCCTTCCAGCTCCAGGTTGACTGGCAACGCACTGGTGAGCGGTGTCGGCCACAACGCCAAGAGCTGTTGGTAACGCTGCAACAGATCCGGCAATGGCTCGATCAACTCTCGCTGCAGACATTCGCCGAAACCGGCCATGGGCAAGAGACCACTGTTCTGCAGACGCTTTGCCTGGGCCTCAAGCGCATGATCGGCGCGATCCAGTTGTCCGAGCGCCGCTTGGAGCAGACTGTCACTGAGGCTATAGCGTTGGAGAGCGTCAAGTACAAAGGGCTCTTCATCCGCCAGAGGTGCTTCAGCCGCTTCGAAGAACACCTTGAGTCGCTGACTGAAAAAATGTCGCACGGGATTGCGCAGGAAGTCCTGCAGTTGACCGAGACTTAGCGGCTCTTCTTGAACATAGGCGTCAAGGGCCTTGATTTCCGTTGCCTGTTCACCGGTCTGATGAAGCACCTGCCACTCGCTGGCATAGCTGAACAGGGCGTCGCCTTCATGAAAATAGCGGGCGCTGAAGGGTTGCAGCGGGTGTTCCTGAGTCATGGACTCAAGCAGCTTTTCACTGTCGGACTGTAATCGCCAGCCGCCGGCGAGGTGATCGCGCAGTTGGCCAATCAATACCGAAGCCGGGCGTTCACTGTTGTCCCGAATGCTGCGGCCGACCCAGCTGATATAGAGTTGATCACGTGCCGACAACAGGGCTTCCAACAAGAGATAGCGGTCATCTTCGCGCCGGGAACGGTCACCCGGGCGGTAGTCGCTGCCCATGAGATCGAAGTCCAGCGGCGGTTGCGCTCTAGGGTAATCGCCGTCATTCATCCCAAGCAGGCAGACCAGTTTGAACGGGATCGCTCGCATCGGCATCAAGGTACAGAAGTTGACCGCCCCGGCCAGGAAACGCTGGGACAGGCGGCCTTGGTCTAGGCCTGCCAGCCAGGCTTCACGGACCACGGTCAACGGCAGTTCATCATGCAAGCCCACTGACTCGCAGGTCTCCAGCCAGGTTTCTCGCAGCTCTTCGAGTTGGGCCAGCAAGTAGTCGTCATGCTCATTGCTGGCCTGGAAAAACAGTAGCACCAACGCTTGCAACCGAGCGCCCCATTGCGTGGGCGGTGCGGGGCGAGTCAGTTCCTGATGGGCAATCTCCAGCGCGTCCAGCAGTGCGAGCAAAGGTCCGATCAGCGCAGCGTCCAGGCCGCCAATTTCGTCGTAAGGCTCAATGCCTTCGCAGGCAGTGGCGCTGCCGACGGCATAACCGAGCAGCATCCGGCGCAGGCCGAAACGCCAACTGTTTTGCTCCAGTTCTTGTGGCAAGCCCAGACCTGCACGCTGCTCGGCATTCATTCCCCAGCGAATACCGGCGCCTTCGATCCAGCGGTGCAGGGTCGGCAGGTCACGCTCCTCTACACCGAAGCGAGCGCGCAGTGAAGGTACGTCCAGCAAATCGAGGATCTCGCTGACGGGGAAGCGGCTGTCGGGCAGTTTGAGTAGATGCTCGACAGCAATCAGCAATGGATCGCGACCGCGCTGGCCTTGGTCCGCCAGTGTGAAGGGAATGAAGCGCGGATCGAAGCGATCAAGTTGACCGAATACTGCACGGATGTGCGGTGCGTAGCTGTCGATGTCCGGGACCATCACGATCACGTCGCGAGGTTTCAGGTCTGGATCAGCACTGAAGCGTGCGAGCAACTGATCGTGGAGGATCTCCACTTCGCGCTGGGCGCTATGGGCGATGTGGAAACGAATGGATTCGTCTTGGTTAAGATCGATAGCCGGCCAACGCTCGCGAGTCTCGTTGAGGGGGCGTAGCTCAAGGATGTCGTCCTGCAACTGGTTGAGCATGCTCCTTGGCTGGCTATCGCTGAACAAGTCGATGCGCCCATCACGGAATGCCGAACGGTAGCTGTTGGGATCGTCGTAGCTGTCGAGCAGATTGATGTAGTCCCGCCCCTGCTTACCCCATGCCGCCAATAGCGGGTGAGCATGTTGGTGAAGGGTTTGCGGATCGAGCACGACAGGCATGCCGTTCTTGCGAGCCTGGCGTTTGTATTGATGTCGTAACAGGTCTTTATCGGCGACGATGTCTGCCCAATGGTGGCGACATGGGTTGTGCACGCAAAGCAGAACCTGGCTGAATCGGGCCAGTCCGGCGAGTGCTTCCAGCGCTTGCGCCGGGAGAGAGGAGATGCCGAAAACGATCACCCGGGAAGGTAATCCAACGGGCGCCACGTCGAGGCTGTTGATACGTTCGATGAACCGCTGATGAACACCGGCGCGGCTTTGCGCCATGCCTTGCTCACCCACATCCAGCAACAGAGCCCGCCACAACTCTGCTTGCCAACAGTTGGCCGGAGTGAGGGGTTTGGCCTCGCCTCTGCCGTTTCGCAATTGATGACGACCTTCTGCCCAGTCTTCGAGCCAATCGGCCCGGTACACCTGGTATTGGTCGAACAGATCCGCCAGCCGCTCAGACAACTGGTAACGCTTGCGCAGATCGGTGTCATTGGTCAGGAAGCGTTGCAGCGGTTCGAAATGCGGTTGATTGATCAATTGTGGAAGCAGACGCATCAGGCGCCAGGTCAGTGGAGCCTTATCGAGCAGGGATTTGACCGGAATTTCATCACGCCCCAAAACCATGCGATAGAGCTGCCACATGAAGCTGCCCGGAAGTTGAACGTCGATCGCTGCCGCAATTCCGCAGCCGCCCATGTCGTCTTCTTCAGGGTCGTCAGCCAGAGCCAGCTTCAGCCACTGGGCGATGCCGTTGCTCTGTACCAGGGCGATTTCATTTTCCAAGGGAGCCAGCGGGTAGCGCCGCATCCAGCTGACCACCAGGCTGCGCAGCTCGTCCAGGCGGTTACCGTGAACAACCATAAAACCAGCACTGAGGGACGTCGCGTCCGGCATAAAGGCTTCCTTGGGAAAATACAAAATCTAGGGCCGAACCTTAGCATTGTCGGGAGACTGTGACAGCCGGGAGCCGTCCGATGTTGCTGTACGAACTTTCCTGCGGGCAAAACAAAACCCCAACTGCTTTCGCAATTGGGGTTTCGGAATTTAATCTTGACGATGACCTACTCTCACATGGGGAAACCCCACACTACCATCGGCGATGCATCGTTTCACTGCTGAGTTCGGGATGGGATCAGGTGGTTCCAATGCTCTATGGTCGTCAAGAAATTCGGTAGCCAGGTCGTGGGCCCTTGCGGGTTCACGCTCCAGCGAATGGGTATGTGACAGCTTGGTGTTTTGTGAGTATCTCGAACTTTCGGTTCGTTTCGTCTTCACACACCGCAATCTGGTGCTCTTTCGCCTTTGGGCTCGAAGCAAGCAAATTGCTTGGGTGTTATATGGTCAAGCCTCACGGGCAATTAGTATTGGTTAGCTCAACGCCTCACAGCGCTTACACACCCAACCTATCAACGTCGTAGTCTTCGACGGCCCTTCAGGGGACTCAAGGTCCCAGTGAGATCTCATCTTGAGGCTAGTTTCCCGCTTAGATGCTTTCAGCGGTTATCTATTCCGAACATAGCTACCCGGCAATGCCACTGGCGTGACAACCGGAACACCAGAGGTTCGTCCACTCCGGTCCTCTCGTACTAGGAGCAGCCCCTCTCAAATCTCAAACGTCCACGGCAGATAGGGACCGAACTGTCTCACGACGTTCTAAACCCAGCTCGCGTACCACTTTAAATGGCGAACAGCCATACCCTTGGGACCGGCTTCAGCCCCAGGATGTGATGAGCCGACATCGAGGTGCCAAACACCGCCGTCGATATGAACTCTTGGGCGGTATCAGCCTGTTATCCCCGGAGTACCTTTTATCCGTTGAGCGATGGCCCTTCCATACAGAACCACCGGATCACTAAGACCTACTTTCGTACCTGCTCGACGTGTCTGTCTCGCAGTCAAGCGCGCTTTTGCCTTTATACTCTACGACCGATTTCCGACCGGTCTGAGCGCACCTTCGTACTCCTCCGTTACTCTTTAGGAGGAGACCGCCCCAGTCAAACTACCCACCATACACTGTCCTCGATCCGGATAACGGACCTGAGTTAGAACCTCAAAGTTGCCAGGGTGGTATTTCAAGGTTGGCTCCACGCGAACTGGCGTCCACGCTTCAAAGCCTCCCACCTATCCTACACAAGCAAATTCAAAGTCCAGTGCAAAGCTATAGTAAAGGTTCACGGGGTCTTTCCGTCTAGCCGCGGATACACTGCATCTTCACAGCGATTTCAATTTCACTGAGTCTCGGGTGGAGACAGCGCCGCCATCGTTACGCCATTCGTGCAGGTCGGAACTTACCCGACAAGGAATTTCGCTACCTTAGGACCGTTATAGTTACGGCCGCCGTTTACCGGGGCTTCGATCAAGAGCTTCGCGTTAGCTAACCCCATCAATTAACCTTCCGGCACCGGGCAGGCGTCACACCCTATACGTCCACTTTCGTGTTTGCAGAGTGCTGTGTTTTTAATAAACAGTCGCAGCGGCCTGGTATCTTCGACCGGCATGGGCTTACGCAGTAAATGCTTCACCCTCACCGGCGCACCTTCTCCCGAAGTTACGGTGCCATTTTGCCTAGTTCCTTCACCCGAGTTCTCTCAAGCGCCTTGGTATTCTCTACCCAACCACCTGTGTCGGTTTGGGGTACGGTTCCTGGTTACCTGAAGCTTAGAAGCTTTTCTTGGAAGCATGGCATCAACCACTTCGTGTTCTAAAAGAACACTCGTCATCAGCTCTCGGCCTTAGAATCCCGGATTTACCTAAGATTCCAGCCTACCACCTTAAACTTGGACAACCAACGCCAAGCTGGCCTAGCCTTCTCCGTCCCTCCATCGCAATAACCAGAAGTACAGGAATATTAACCTGTTTTCCATCGACTACGCTTTTCAGCCTCGCCTTAGGGACCGACTAACCCTGCGTCGATTAACGTTGCGCAGGAAACCTTGGTCTTTCGGCGTGGGTGTTTTTCACACCCATTGTCGTTACTCATGTCAGCATTCGCACTTCTGATACCTCCAGCAAGCTTCTCAACTCACCTTCACAGGCTTACAGAACGCTCCTCTACCGCATCACCTAAGTGATACCCGTAGCTTCGGTGTATGGTTTGAGCCCCGTTACATCTTCCGCGCAGGCCGACTCGACTAGTGAGCTATTACGCTTTCTTTAAAGGGTGGCTGCTTCTAAGCCAACCTCCTAGCTGTCTAAGCCTTCCCACATCGTTTCCCACTTAACCATAACTTTGGGACCTTAGCTGACGGTCTGGGTTGTTTCCCTTTTCACGACGGACGTTAGCACCCGCCGTGTGTCTCCCATGCTCGGCACTTGTAGGTATTCGGAGTTTGCATCGGTTTGGTAAGTCGGGATGACCCCCTAGCCGAAACAGTGCTCTACCCCCTACAGTGATACATGAGGCGCTACCTAAATAGCTTTCGAGGAGAACCAGCTATCTCCGAGCTTGATTAGCCTTTCACTCCGATCCACAGGTCATCCGCTAACTTTTCAACGGTAGTCGGTTCGGTCCTCCAGTTAGTGTTACCCAACCTTCAACCTGCCCATGGATAGATCGCCCGGTTTCGGGTCTATTCCCAGCGACTAGACGCCCTATTAAGACTCGCTTTCGCTACGCCTCCCCTATTCGGTTAAGCTCGCCACTGAAAATAAGTCGCTGACCCATTATACAAAAGGTACGCAGTCACCCAACAAAGTGGGCTCCCACTGCTTGTACGCATACGGTTTCAGGATCTATTTCACTCCCCTCTCCGGGGTTCTTTTCGCCTTTCCCTCACGGTACTAGTTCACTATCGGTCAGTCAGTAGTATTTAGCCTTGGAGGATGGTCCCCCCATATTCAGACAAAGTTTCTCGTGCTCCGTCCTACTCGATTTCATGACTAAGAGATTTTCGCGTACAGGGCTATCACCCACTATGGCCGCACTTTCCAGAGCGTTCCGCTAATCTCAAAGCCACTTAAGGGCTAGTCCCCGTTCGCTCGCCACTACTAAGGGAATCTCGGTTGATTTCTTTTCCTCAGGGTACTTAGATGTTTCAGTTCCCCTGGTTCGCCTCTTAAGCCTATGTATTCAGCTTAAGATAACCATCTTATGATGGCTGGGTTCCCCCATTCAGACATCTCCGGATCAAAGTCTGTTTGCCGACTCCCCGAAGCTTTTCGCAGGCTACCACGTCTTTCATCGCCTCTGACTGCCAAGGCATCCACCGTATGCGCTTCTTCACTTGACCATATAACCCCAAGCAATCTGGTTATACTGTGAAGACGACATTCGCCGAAAATTCGATAATACTCAATTAAGAGCAACTCACAAATTTTACCTTAGCCTGATCCGTTACCAGTGAAAGTAACGTTCAGTCTATCTTTCTATCACATACCCAAATTTTTAAAGAACGATCTAATCCAAAGACTAGAAATCAACATTCACCATCATCACAATGGAATGCTCATTTCTAAGCTTTCAACAAACAGAAGCAGTAGTGGTGGAGCCAAACGGGATCGAACCGTTGACCTCCTGCGTGCAAGGCAGGCGCTCTCCCAGCTGAGCTATGGCCCCGTATTTCTACAGGTTCCCACACAAAATTGGTGGGTCTGGGCAGATTCGAACTGCCGACCTCACCCTTATCAGGGGTGCGCTCTAACCAACTGAGCTACAGACCCAATTTCGGGCTGCTTCTTTATCGTCTTCTTCAATGAATCAAGCAATTCGTGTGGGAACTTATGGAGCAGCTGATGTCGTCGATTAAGGAGGTGATCCAGCCGCAGGTTCCCCTACGGCTACCTTGTTACGACTTCACCCCAGTCATGAATCACACCGTGGTAACCGTCCTCCCGAAGGTTAGACTAGCTACTTCTGGTGCAACCCACTCCCATGGTGTGACGGGCGGTGTGTACAAGGCCCGGGAACGTATTCACCGCGACATTCTGATTCGCGATTACTAGCGATTCCGACTTCACGCAGTCGAGTTGCAGACTGCGATCCGGACTACGATCGGTTTTCTGGGATTAGCTCCACCTCGCGGCTTGGCAACCCTCTGTACCGACCATTGTAGCACGTGTGTAGCCCAGGCCGTAAGGGCCATGATGACTTGACGTCATCCCCACCTTCCTCCGGTTTGTCACCGGCAGTCTCCTTAGAGTGCCCACCATTACGTGCTGGTAACTAAGGACAAGGGTTGCGCTCGTTACGGGACTTAACCCAACATCTCACGACACGAGCTGACGACAGCCATGCAGCACCTGTCTCAATGTTCCCGAAGGCACCAATCCATCTCTGGAAAGTTCATTGGATGTCAAGGCCTGGTAAGGTTCTTCGCGTTGCTTCGAATTAAACCACATGCTCCACCGCTTGTGCGGGCCCCCGTCAATTCATTTGAGTTTTAACCTTGCGGCCGTACTCCCCAGGCGGTCAACTTAATGCGTTAGCTGCGCCACTAAGAGCTCAAGGCTCCCAACGGCTAGTTGACATCGTTTACGGCGTGGACTACCAGGGTATCTAATCCTGTTTGCTCCCCACGCTTTCGCACCTCAGTGTCAGTATCAGTCCAGGTGGTCGCCTTCGCCACTGGTGTTCCTTCCTATATCTACGCATTTCACCGCTACACAGGAAATTCCACCACCCTCTACCATACTCTAGCTTGTCAGTTTTGAATGCAGTTCCCAGGTTGAGCCCGGGGATTTCACATCCAACTTAACAAACCACCTACGCGCGCTTTACGCCCAGTAATTCCGATTAACGCTTGCACCCTCTGTATTACCGCGGCTGCTGGCACAGAGTTAGCCGGTGCTTATTCTGTCGGTAACGTCAAAACACTTACGTATTAGGTAAATGCCCTTCCTCCCAACTTAAAGTGCTTTACAATCCGAAGACCTTCTTCACACACGCGGCATGGCTGGATCAGGCTTTCGCCCATTGTCCAATATTCCCCACTGCTGCCTCCCGTAGGAGTCTGGACCGTGTCTCAGTTCCAGTGTGACTGATCATCCTCTCAGACCAGTTACGGATCGTCGCCTTGGTGAGCCATTACCTCACCAACTAGCTAATCCGACCTAGGCTCATCTGATAGCGCAAGGCCCGAAGGTCCCCTGCTTTCTCCCGTAGGACGTATGCGGTATTAGCGTCCGTTTCCGAGCGTTATCCCCCACTACCAGGCAGATTCCTAGGCATTACTCACCCGTCCGCCGCTCGCCACCAGGTACAAGTACCCGTGCTGCCGCTCGACTTGCATGTGTTAGGCCTGCCGCCAGCGTTCAATCTGAGCCATGATCAAACTCTTCAGTTCAAACATCTTTGGGTTTTTAAGAAACCCTAAACTTGGCTCAGCAATCGTTGGTTACATCTTTGATTTCTCGCGGAGTAACTTGTGATGCTGATAATCTTGTTGACTATCAGTCTGACTCCACAAGCACCCACACGAATTGCTTGATTCAGTTGTTAAAGAGCGGTTGGTTAAGATCTTTCGTCTCAACCGAGGCGCGCATTCTACAGCAGCCTCTGTTGCTGTCAAGCGGTTATTTTCAGAAGTTTTCAAAGTTTCCTTTGCAACTTCAACCACTTGCGCTTCCGATCTCTCGTTAGCGGGAGGCGAATTCTACAGCGTTACTCGCTGCTGTCAACACCTCTTTTTCTCCGCTTTCGACCGAGAAGATCGAACCGTCAATCAAGCCAAACAAACCCGCTTGATCAACTCCTTCTGGGCTTCGATGACCTGAAGCAACTCACTGTCGAAAACTGCGTAACTCTTTGTTTACCAAGAAGTTTTCCGTTTCGACTGCGCCGGAAGTGGGGCGAATTATAGACTTCCAGAATCTGCCGTCAACTCCTATTTTCACATTTCTGTCATATAGGTCAAAAAAGCCCGAAAACGCGAAGGCCGAGCCCCAAAGGGCTCGCCTTCTGCCCTTCTACTTACAAGCTAGGGAATGCGAATTGCGACGCTTCATGGCTCGCACGCTGTGGCCAGCGCTGGGTAATGGCCTTGCGACGGGTGTAGAAACGCACACCATCCGGACCATAAGCATGCAGATCACCAAACAGCGAACGCTTCCAGCCACCAAAGCTGTGATAAGCCACTGGCACCGGCAACGGCACGTTCACGCCGACCATGCCGACTTCGATCTCGTCACAGAACAACCGGGCCGCTTCCCCATCACGGGTGAAGATGCAGGTGCCGTTGCCATATTCGTGATCGTTGATCAGCTGCATCGCCTCTTCCAGGCTGTTGACCCGGACGACACACAGCACTGGCCCAAAGATCTCTTCTTTATAGATGCGCATCTCTGGCGTGACGTTATCGAACAGGCAGCCACCCAGGAAGAAGCCTTCCTCATGACCGGCGACGCTCAAACCACGGCCATCAACCACCAACGACGCACCCGAAGAAACGCCGTCTTCTATATAGCCACTGACTTTGTCGCGAGCCTGACCGGAAACCAAAGGCCCCATGTCCAACCCACAAGAAGTCCCTGCACCGATTTTCAGCGCCTTGATTTGCGGTACCAACTTGGCGACCAACGCATCCGCCACCTGGTCGCCCACGCACACGGCCACCGAGATCGCCATGCAACGCTCACCGCAAGAACCGTATGCAGCGCCCATCAGCGCGCTGACCGCGTTATCCAGATCCGCATCCGGCATCAGCACCGCATGGTTCTTCGCGCCGCCCAGTGCCTGGACGCGTTTGCCGCGCTTGGTACCTTCGGCATAAATGTATTCAGCAATCGGCGTCGAACCCACGAAGCTCAGCGCCTTGACTTCCGGTGCTTCGATCAGCGCGTCCACTGCCGCCTTGTCGCCATGCACGACACTCAGCACACCTTTCGGCAGACCGGCTTCCAGCAACAGTTGAGCGATCAGCAACGTCGAGCTTGGATCACGCTCGGACGGTTTGAGGATGAAGCAGTTGCCGCAGACGATCGCCAGCGGATACATCCACAGCGGCACCATCGCCGGGAAGTTGAACGGCGTGATACCCGCCACCACGCCCAGCGGCTGGAAGTCCGACCAGGCATCAATGTTCGGGCCGACGTTACGGCTGTACTCGCCCTTGAGGATTTCCGGTGCGGCGCAAGCGAACTCGACGTTCTCGATACCGCGCTTCAGTTCACCGGCAGCATCTTCCAGGGTCTTGCCATGTTCTTCACTGATCAACTGAGCAATACGCGCCTCGTTCTGCTCCAGCAGTTGCTTGAAGCGAAACATCACCTGGGCACGTTTGGCCGGCGGCGTGTTACGCCACGCCGGGAACGCAGCCTTGGCCGAGTCGATGGCTTTCTGAATGGTTTCGCGGCTGGCCAACGGCAGCTTGTGGATGGCCTGACCGGTGGACGGGTTGAACACGTCGGCCGTGCGACCGTCTTCGGTCACTAGTTCGCCATTGATCAAATGCGGGATAAGGCTCATGCGGGGCTCCTGAAAAGTTGTCCACGAGACGCCCTTCGAAGAGCGCCTCTATATAGAAAGGAATATCAGTCGATTTTGTTCAGCACTTCGCCGACCGCGTCGAACAGGCGATCAAGGTCTTGCGGCTTGCTGTTGAAGGTCGGGCCGAACTGCAGGGTGTCGCCGCCAAAGCGCACGTAGAACCCGGCTTTCCACAACGCCATGCCGGCTTCGAACGGACGCACAATGGCGTCGCCGTCACGCGGTGCGATCTGGATCGCGCCAGCCAGACCGTAGTTGCGGATGTCGATAATATTTTTCGAGCCCTTCAGGCCATGCAGCGCATTTTCGAAATGCGGCGCGACTTCGGCCACGCTCTGCACCAGGTTTTCCTTTTGCAGCAGGTCGAGTGCCGCCAGGCCAGCGGCGCAAGCCACCGGGTGCGCGGAGTAGGTGTAACCGTGCGGGAATTCCACCGCGTATTCCGGCGTCGCCTGGTTCATGAAGGTCTGGTAGATCTCGGAGCTGGCAATCACCGCGCCCATCGGAATCGCGCCGTTGGTGACTTGCTTGGCGATGCACATCAGGTCCGGGGTCACGCCGAAGCTGTCGGCACCGAACATCGAGCCGGTACGGCCGAAACCGGTGATCACTTCGTCGAACACCAACAGGATGTTGTGCTGATCGCAGATTTCTCGCAGACGCTTCAGGTAACCCTGCGGCGGAACGAGCACGCCAGCGGAACCGGCCATTGGCTCGACGAATACAGCGGCGATGTTTGAAGCGTCATGCAGTTCGATCAGCTTCAGCAGTTCATCCGCCAGCGCGATACCGCCCTCTGCCGGCATCCCACGGGAGTAGGCATTGCTCGCCAGCAAGGTGTGCGGCAGGTGATCGACGTCCATCATCGCCTGACCGAACATTTTCCGGTTGCCGTTCACACCGCCGAGGCTGGTGCCGGCGATGTTCACACCGTGGTAGCCACGGGCACGGCCGATCATCTTGGTTTTGGTCGCCTGGCCTTTCAGGCGCCAGTAAGCGCGGACCATCTTCACCGCAGTGTCGGCGCACTCGGAACCCGAATCGGTGAAGAACACGTGGTTCAGATTGCCTGGGGTCAGGTCAGTGATTTTCTCGGCCAGTTGAAACGACAACGGGTGACCGTACTGGAAGCCCGGCGAGTAATCGAGGGTGCCCAATTGCTTGGCGACGGCTTCCTGGATTTCCTTGCGAGTGTGCCCGGCGCCGCAGGTCCACAGACCCGAGAGCGAATCGTAGACCTTGCGTCCTTTGTCGTCCGTCAGCCAACTGCCTTGGGCCGCCACGATCAGTCGCGGATCGCGCTGGAAATTGCGGTTGGCGGTGTAGGGCATCCAGTGGGCATCGAGCTTGAGCTGGCTGGCCAAAGGAGACTGGGCGTTTTCGGGCAAGTTCATGGGCAAAACCTCGCAGGGCAATAAGCGGCATAGAGATCAAAAGCGTTCTTGCAGCTAAATTGCCACGGGGATAAAGTCGGTGAAATCCAACTCTTCTAACGTTCAGTCTGCCAAACACTAAACTTTGAGCATTTGCGCATGAGCACTCGTCGTCCCGATCCACTGGCACAAGTCAGCGACTTTGATATCCGCCTGCTGCGGATTTTCCGCAGCGTGGTGGAATGCGGCGGCTTCTCCGCGGCGGAATCGGTCCTGGGGATCGGCCGCTCAGCCATCAGCCAGCAGATGAGCGATCTGGAACAACGCCTCGGCCTGCGGTTATGCCAACGCGGTCGCGCCGGATTTTCCCTGACGGAAGAAGGACGTGAGGTTTACCACTCGGCGTTACAGCTATTAAGTGCACTGGAAAGCTTTCGCACCGAGGTCAACGGCCTGCACCAGCATTTGCGCGGCGAGCTGACCATCGGCCTGACCGACAACCTCGTCACCCTGCCCCACATGCGCATCACTCATGCGCTCGCGCAATTGAAGGAACGCGGGCCGGACGTGCAGATTCAGATCCGCATGATCGCGCCCAACGAAGTGGAACAAGGCGTGCTCGACGGTCGCTTGCACGTCGGCGTGGTGCCGCAGGCCAGCGCACTGTCGGGGCTGGAATATCAGCCGCTCTACAGCGAACGTTCGCTGCTGTATTGCGCGGTCGGCCATCCGTTGTTTTATGTCGATGACAAGCAACTGGACGACGAACGCCTCAACAGCCAGGACGCCATTGCGCCGACCTTCCGTTTGCCCGCGGAAATCCAGGCGCATTACCAGGCGCTCAATTGCACCGCCAGTGCCTCGGACCGCGAAGGCATGGCGTTTCTGATCCTCACCGGGCGCTACATCGGCTACTTGCCGGACCACTACGCCAGCCTTTGGGTGCAGCAAGGTCGATTGCGTGCGCTGAAACCCAAGGCGCGCTTTTATGACCTGAGCCTCGCATCGGTCACGCGCAAGGGCCGTCGCCCGCATTTGGTGCTGGAAAGTTTTCTGGAGAGTCTGGCGGCGACACGCTAGGTTTTATCGTGTCGGGACTTGTCTGATGCCTGTGGGTGCGCTATCAACGCATTGCTTGCACCCACCTATCCTGTTCGGAAGTGCCTATGACCTTTGAAGTCCCCGCTCACGGCGGCAAACCTGCCAGCCGCATTCGTCAGAAGAACGAAGAGACCATCATCAAAGCCGCCGAAGACGAGTTCGCCCGTCACGGATTCAAAGGCACCAGCATGAACACCATCGCCCTGAATGCGGGGTTGCCCAAGGCCAACCTGCATTATTACTTCACCAACAAACTCGGTTTGTACGTGGCGGTGTTGAGCAACATCCTCCAGTTGTGGGACAGCACCTTCAACACCCTGACCGCCGAGGATGATCCGGCCGAAGCGCTGACGCGTTACATCCGCGCCAAAATGGAATTCTCTCGTCGCCAGCCGCAAGCCTCGCGAATCTTCGCCATGGAAGTGATCAGTGGTGGAGAATGCCTGACCGAGTATTTCAACCAGGACTATCGCGCCTGGTTCCAGGGCCGTGCGGCCGTGTTCCAGGCCTGGATCGACGCCGGCAAGATGGACCCGGTCGACCCGGTGAACCTGATTTTCCTGCTGTGGGGCAGCACCCAGCACTACGCCGATTTCGCCACGCAGATCTGCCGTGTCAGCGGCCGCACCAAGCTGACCAAGCAAGACATGGAAGACGCCGGCAACAACCTGATCCGCATCATCCTCAAGGGCTGCGGCCTCACGCCAGCTATCTAAGACTCTTATGCCTTTTACCCTCAGCGGTTTTTGCGAATACCGCGAAGAGATTCGCAAAAGCCGCTTCATTACTTTCGCCGCGCCGATTTCCAGCCCCGCTGACGCCCAGGCGTTCATCGATCAGCACAGCGACCTGAACGCCTCGCACAACTGCTGGGCCTGGAAGCTCGGCGATCAATACCGCAGCAATGACGATGGTGAACCGGGCGGCACCGCTGGGCGGCCGATTCTGGCGGCCATCGAAGCGCAGGATTGCGATCAGGTCGCGGTATTGGTGATTCGTTGGTACGGCGGCATTCAACTGGGCACCGGCGGCCTCGCCCGGGCCTACGGCGGCGGCGCGAACAAGTGCCTGCAAGGCGCGGCGAAAGTCGAGCTGATCAGCCGTGTGCCGGTGAGCTGTGCCTGTGCGTTTGGCGAGTTGGCGCTGGTGAAACTGCGCGTCGCGGAAGTGGGCGGTTTGGTGGTGGAAGAAACCTTCACCGCCAATGGCGTGGAGTTGCAATTGGCGATCGGCAAAGAGCAGATCACGACCTTGCAAACGCAGCTGGCCGACCGGAGTCGCGGGCGCATTGTGTTGCAGCACTGATCGCACCAACAACGCTCACTGCCCTTTAGTCGAGCCTGTTCACTTGCCCACATCTGCTGTGCACCCGGCTGTGGATAACCTGCGCATATCCAGCTGTAACCCTTCTGTCATGCGGCTTTGCGGGCTTTGCTCATTTTTCGTCCAATTTTCCACGCCGACGACTTTTTCAGCGAAAAAACAACCAGTTAGCGGCGGTTATCACCTTTAGAAGATAGCCACACGGTGCTTATGCCCGTGCTTTCAGCTTGCGCACAAATACTGTGGAACAACCTGTGGATAACCCGTTCATGGCTGGCGCAGCCCTATATCCGGCATAGGCTGCCGCATGTTGCTCGTTTTTTGACCAGTAACCGGCGAGCAAAATCAGAGCCTGATCAAGGACTTTGCCCCCAAGTAGTGCCTGATCGGAAATCGAAAGATGGGGAGGTCACGTCCTCAATGCCTTTGCCTACAGGGATTTGCAGTTTTCCTGACTCAATGGCCAGGAAATTGCTTTATCCACAGGCATAACTCCTGTCGACCCGAGTCTGTCATGCCCAACCCCGTGCCGATCCCCGATCAAACACCCCGCCTGCAACTGCACAGAATCAGCAAACGTTATCCCGGTTGCCTGGCCAACGACGCCATCGACCTGAACATTGCTCCCGGCGAAATCCACGCCCTGCTTGGCGAAAACGGCGCGGGCAAAAGCACGTTGATGAAAATCATCTACGGCGTTACCCACGCCGATTCTGGCGAAATGATCTGGCAAGGCCAGCGCGTGAACATGCGCAATCCGGCGCAGGCTCGCGCGCTGGGGATCGGCATGGTGTTCCAGCATTTCTCGCTGTTCGACACCCTCAGCGTGGCGCAGAACATCGCCCTGGCAATGGGCGCGGCAGCCGGCACGCCGAAACAGCTTGAGCCAAAGATCCGTGAAGTCTCCCGGCGCTATGGCATGGCGCTGGAACCGGAGCGACTTGTCCACAGCCTGTCGATCGGCGAGCGGCAGCGGGTGGAAATCATTCGCTGCCTGATGCAGGACATTCGCCTGCTGATTCTCGATGAGCCGACTTCGGTGCTGACCCCGCAGGAGGCCGACGACCTCTTCACCACCTTGCGCCGACTCGCGGCCGAAGGCTGCAGCATTCTGTTCATCAGCCACAAACTCGGCGAGGTGCGCGCGTTATGCCACAGCGCCACGGTGCTGCGCGGCGGTCGCGTAGCCGGGCATTGCGTGCCGGCCGAGTGTTCGGATCAGCAATTGGCGAGGTTGATGGTTGGGGAAGCTGCCGAGCTGATTACCGACTATCCGAAGGTGATCGGCGGTGATGCGTTTCTAAACGTGAACGGGTTGTCCTGGCACAACCCGGACCCGTTCGGCTGCTCCCTGACGGACATTGACCTCGAAGTACGCAGCGGCGAAATCGTCGGTATCGCCGGCGTTGCAGGCAATGGCCAGGATGAGTTGCTGGCATTGCTCAGCGGCGAAGAACGACTGATCCGAAATGACAGCGCGACTATTCGTTTCGGCGGGCAACCGGTCGCCGATTTACACCCCGATGCACGACGCAAACTCGGCCTCGCCTTCGTTCCCGCCGAGCGACTGGGCCACGGCGCAGTGCCTGAGTTGAGCCTCGCCGACAACGCCCTGCTCACCGCATTTCAACAAGGACTGATCAGCAACGGGCTGATTCAGCGCGCCAAAGTCGAGGCGCTGGCGGCAGAAATCATCCGCCGCTTTGGTGTGAAGACACCCGATACCCAAGCGCCGGCCCGCAGCCTGTCCGGCGGCAATTTGCAGAAATTCATTCTCGGCCGCGAGATCCTTCAGCAACCGAAATTACTGGTGGCCGCGCACCCGACCTGGGGCGTGGACGTCGGCGCCGCCGCCACCATTCACCGTGCATTGATTGCCTTGCGCGATGCCGGCGCGGCGATCCTGGTGATCAGCGAAGACCTCGACGAATTGTTCCAGATCAGCGACCGGCTCGGTGCCTTGTGCAGCGGGCGCCTGTCGCCACTCAGGGCCACGGTCGACACGCGCCTGATCGACGTCGGCGGCTGGATGGCCGGACAGTTCGACACCCCTCAACCTCTCACATCCGCAACGGTTTAACGGAGTTTCACATGCTGCTTTCTCTCGAACCCCGTGGCCAGCAATCACGGCTGATGCTGTGGTGCTCACCGTTGCTGGCCGCGGTCCTGACATTGGGCTGCGGCTCGCTGCTGTTTATTGCGCTGGGCCACGATCCGCTGCTCACGCTGCACACCTTGCTGATCGCACCGGTCAGCGACTTGTATGGCGTCTCCGAGTTACTGGTCAAAGCGTTGCCGATTCTGCTTGGTGCGCTGGGTCTCGCCGTGGCATATCAGGCACGGATCTGGAACATCGGCGCCGAAGGCCAGTTGCTGCTGGGTGCCCTCGCCGGCAGTGCACTGGCGGTGAACATCATCGATATGCAAAGTCGCTGGGCGTTGGTGCTGATCCTGCTCGTCGGCAGCCTGGCCGGTGCCGCGTGGGCCGGGCTGACGGCGTGGTTGCGCACGCGTTTCAATGCCAACGAAATCCTTACCAGCATCATGCTCAATTACATCGCGCTGAACCTGCTGCTGTTCTGCGTGCATGGGCCGCTGAAGGACCCGGCCGGGTTCAACTTTCCGGAGTCTGCGATGTTCGGCGATGCCAGCCGCTTGCCGCTTCTGATGGAGGACGGCCGGGTTCACGCCGGGGTGTATTTCGCTCTGCTGGCGTTGGTAGCGGTCTGGGTTCTGTTGCAGAAAAGCTTTGTCGGCTTCCAGATCAAAGTGCTCGGACTCGACAAGCGCGCGGCAGGTTTTGTCGGGTTTCGCGAGAAGCGGCTGATCTGGCTGGCGCTGCTGATCAGCGGCGGATTGGCGGGGCTGGCCGGGGTGTGTGAAGTCACCGGGCCGATCGGCCAACTGGTGCCGCAAGTCTCGCCGGGTTATGGCTATGCCGCGATCACGGTGGCGTTTCTCGGGCGACTCAACCCCATCGGCATTCTGTTTTCCAGCCTGTTGATGGCGTTGCTGTACATCGGCGGCGAGAGCGCGCAGATGAGCATGAACTTGCCGCAAGCGATCACGCAATTGTTCCAGGGAATGATGCTGTTTTTCCTGCTGGCCAGTGACGTACTGATTCTCTACCGGCCACGTTTGAACCTGCGCTGGACTCGCCGCGCGCAAGCCACCGCCGTACACGCAGGAGCCCTGTGATGGATATCGATCTGCTGAGCAATATTTTCTACGCCATGGTCCGTTGCGGCACGCCGCTGCTGTTGGTGGCTCTCGGTGAATTAATCTGTGAGAAAAGCGGCGTCCTGAATCTGGGTCAGGAAGGCATGATGCTGTTTGGCGCGGTGATCGGTTTTATCGTCGCGCTGAACAGCGGCAACCTGTGGCTCGGCGTATTGCTGGCGATGCTTGCCGGAATGCTGTTGTCGTCGTTGTTTGCCTTGGTGGCACTGGTGTTCAACGCCAATCAGGTGGCCACCGGATTGGCGTTGACGATTTTTGGTGTGGGCCTGTCGACGTTTGTCGGCGCGGCATGGGTCGGTAAACCGCTGGCGGGTTTCGAGCCGGTGGCGATTCCCTGGTTGAGTGAGATTCCGCTGATCGGGCGGATGCTGTTTGCGCAGGATTTGCTGGTGTATCTGTCGTTCGCGTTGTTTGCGCTGGTGGCGTGGGTGATTCTGAAAAGTCGTGTCGGGCTGATCATTCAGGCCGTCGGGGAAAGCCCGGAGGCGGCCAGCGCCATGGGTTTGCCGGTGTTGGGCGTGCGCACCTTGGCGGTGCTGTTTGGCGGCGCGATGGCGGGTTTGGCGGGCGCGTATTTGTCGCTGGCCTATACGCCGATGTGGGCAGAAAACATGAGCGCCGGGCGTGGCTGGATTGCCTTGGCGCTGGTGGTGTTTGCCAGTTGGCGGGTGTGGCGATTGTTGCTCGGGGCGTACCTGTTCGGGCTCGCCAGCATCCTGCACCTGGTGGCGCAGGGATTGGGGCTGGCGATTCCGTCGAGCCTGCTGGCAATGCTGCCGTATGTCGCGACGATTGTGGTGTTGGTGTTGTTGTCGCGGGATGCGGTGCGCACGCGGTTGTATGCGCCGGTGTCGTTGGGGCAGCCGTGGCGGGCTGGGCATTAGTGGTTGCCTGGATTGGCCCCTTCGCGGGCAAGTCGAATCGTCGCACCGCCGCACCCACAGCGTTCTGTGTCCAATGAAGATCTTCGGTTCTACTCGACCTACTGTGGGAGCGGGCTTGCCCGCGAAGAGGCCCTCACAGGCAATATTTGAACCACGCCCCACGCCAGTTCAAAGACCAGGAAAATCACCAACAATGAACTGGCGCCGTGGAGCAAGGCATAGAGCTGCCACGTAGAGAACAGGAATCTGCCGACTGCGTCATACCGCCCGAACACCTGCTGCGGATCACGAATCCGCAGCACCGCCCACACGCACACAATCGACCCCAGCAAATTCGCCATCAACATGTGCATCGGCTCGAACGGCGGCAGCTCCCCAGGCAGATCGAACGCCTGGCTCACGCTCATCAACACCCCGTGCAACGCGGCAAAACTCCATGGCGTGATAAACGCCGCCGTCACGATCAAGTCATACCAGGCGCTGCCCCGCACCAACCGGCGATATTGCGTTGAAGTCCACATCGGCCTTGCTCCATAAATTCAGGGAGCAACAAGGCTAAAGCCTGGAGTATGCTCCAGGGTCAAGCCCCTCTCGAGACGTCATGATGCGCATCGGTGAATTAGCCCAGGCCAGCGCCGTCAGCCGCGACACGCTGCGCTTCTACGAGCAGCGCGGATTGATCGCGGCGCAACGCAGTGCCAACGGCTACCGCGACTATCCGCCAGACATGGTGCAACTGGTGCTGTACATCAAGACGGCTCAGCGGTTGGGCTTTACCCTCGGCGAGATCGGCAACAGCGTCGCCACCATCTGGCAATCGCCGGATCCTGACAGCGCCGTCACGCAATTGCTGCAAGACAAGCTCAATCTGATTGAAACCCGTATGGACGAACTCGGTGCATTGCGCCACGAATTGCAACAACGGCTCGGGCAACGCTGTCCACTGAGTCCATGATCCTCATTTATCAAGGAAGCCACTCATGTCCAAGGCAAAAACCGCACTCATCATCGGCGCCTCTCGGGGCCTGGGCCTCGGCCTGGTGAAAACCCTGTTGGCCGACGGCTGGCAAGTCACCGCCACCGTGCGCAACCCGCAGAACGCCGAGCCGCTGCAAGCGTTGGGCAAGGTGCGGATCGAGAAACTCGACATGGACGATCAGCAGGCCGTCATCGCCTTGAGCCAACAGCTAAAGGGCGAAGTGTTTGATTTGCTGTTCGTGAATGCCGGGGTCAAGGGGCCGGAGGTGCAGACGCCGGGCGGCGCGACGCTGGCCGAGGTCGGTCAATTGTTCTTCACCAACGCCGTGGCGCCGATCAACCTGGCGCAGCGTTTTGCCGGGCAGATTCGCCCGGATACCGGTGTGCTGGCATTCATGAGTTCGGTACTGGGTAGCGTGACCATGCCGGACGCGCCGGAGCTGGCGTTGTACAAGGCGAGCAAGGCTGCGTTGAACTCGATGACCAACAGTCTCGTCACTCAGTTGGGCGATCAGAAACTCACCGTGTTGTCGTTGCATCCGGGTTGGGTGAAGACCGACATGGGCGGTGAAGGCGCCGATATCGATGTGGAAACCAGTACACGCGGGTTGGTTGATCAGGTGAATGCTTATGTCGGCCGGGGTGGGCATCACTTCGTGAACTACAGAGGCGAAACCATTCCCTGGTAACACCGCAATACCCTGTGGGAGCGAGCCTGCTCGCGATATCGGTGAGTCAGACACCACTGATGTCGACTGACACTCCGTCATCGCGAGCAGGCTCGCTCCCACAGGGTTTCATTCCAAATTGGGATTTGTACCGTCTGGTCGGGCGAGGCTTGCTCACCGCCCGGTTTTGTTCGAAACTCCGCACCTCGCCCCCGCGGCGACCCTGGATCAGCAGACAGGGTAATCACTGAGCTGGCTAACCTGAACCCCACTTTCAGAGGAGCCGGCCAACATGCCTGCGACCCGTATCTGGTTAAAAAATCCCCTCGCCATTTTCACTGCCAACAGCCTCGATGCCCGTGGTGGCCTGGTTGTGCAAGACGGTGTGATCGTCGAAGTACTCGCTGCTGGCCAGCAACCGTCCGCGCCCTGTGGACAGGTCTTCGATGCCCGCGAGCATGTGATCCTGCCGGGGCTGATAAACACCCATCACCACTTCTATCAAACCCTGACCCGCGCCTGGGCGCCGGTGGTCAATCAGCCGTTGTTCCCGTGGCTGAAGACCCTCTATCCGGTCTGGGCACGCCTCACCCCTGAAAAACTCGCCCTCGCCACCAAAGTCGCACTGGCCGAATTGCTGCTGTCCGGCTGCACCACCGCCGCCGATCACCATTACCTGTTTCCGGAAGGCCTGGAAAACGCGATCGATGTGCAGGTCGAGAGTGTCCGCGAATTGGGTATGCGCGCCATGCTGACCCGCGGTTCCATGAGCCTTGGCGAAAAGGACGGCGGCCTGCCACCGCAGCAGACCGTCCAGGAAGGCGAAGTGATCCTCGCTGACAGCCAGCGCTTGATTGCCGAATACCACGAGCGTGGCGACGGTGCGCAAATCCAGATCGCCCTGGCGCCGTGCTCGCCGTTTTCGGTGACGCCGCAAATCATGTCCGCCAGCGCCGAACTGGCCAACAAACTCGACGTGCGCCTGCACACACACCTGGCCGAAACCCTCGACGAAGAAGACTTCTGCCTGCAACGCTTCGGCCTGCGCACCGTGGATTATCTGGACAGCGTCGGCTGGCTCGGCCCACGTACCTGGCTGGCCCATGGCATCCACTTCAACCCGGATGAAATCGCCCGCCTCGGCGCTGCAGGCACCGGGATCTGCCATTGCCCGAGTTCGAACATGCGCCTGGCTTCCGGCATTTGCCCGACGCTGGACCTGACGGCTGCAGGTGCGTTGCTGGGTCTGGGCGTGGATGGATCGGCGTCCAACGATGCGTCGAACATGATGCTCGAAACCCGTCAGGCGCTTTACATTCAGCGGCTGCGTTATGGCGCTGAAAAGATCACGCCGGAGCTGGTGCTGGGTTGGGCGACCAAGGGCTCGGCCAGCTTGTTGGGGCGGACCGATATCGGTGAGCTGGCGGTGGGCAAGCAGGCGGATCTGGCGCTGTTCAAGCTGGATGAGCTGCGCTTCTCCGGCAGTCATGATCCGGTGTCGGCGTTGCTGCTGTGTGGGGCGGATCGGGCGGATCGGGTGATGATTGGCGGCAAGTGGCGAGTGATTGATGGGCAGGTTGAGGGGCTGGATCTCAAAGGTCTGATCGCCGATCACAGCCAGGCGGCCCGACAACTGATCGCCGGGACCTGACACACCACCAACCCTGTGGGAGCGGGCTTGCCCGCGATGGCGGCCTGTCAGCCAACAAATGTGTTGAATGTGACGGCCTCATCGCGGGCGAGCCCGCTCCCACAATGTTTTGTGGGGGGCTTAGAGGCCCAGCAACGACAACATGATGAACGTCGCAAACAACACAAAATGGGTCATGCCTTCGATGGCATTGGTTTCGCCGTCGTTGAGGTTGATCGCGCTGACGATCAGGGTGAGGAAGATCATCACCGTTTGCACCGGGGTCATCGCCATCTGGAATGGC
The DNA here is from genome assembly GCF_003151075.1 of Pseudomonas sp. 31-12. NCBI lineage: Bacteria > Pseudomonadati > Pseudomonadota > Gammaproteobacteria > Pseudomonadales > Pseudomonadaceae > Pseudomonas > Pseudomonas sp. 31-12. The sequence goes on along the minus strand of NZ_CP029482.1, from coordinate 973,017 downwards.
TGGCCCGTGTAGAGCGCCATCGCTTCCATCACCGGCACCGTCAGGATCACCGTCGACAGTGACGCGCCCATGGCGATGTTGACCACCGACTGCATGCGGTTGGCCAGGGCCGCGCGCAACGCGGTCAGAATCTCCGGCGCGGCGGAAATGGCCGCCACCAGGATCGCCGTAATCACCGGCGGTGCGCCCGTGCCTTCCAGCCCCAGATCGAGGGTCTTGGACATCACTTCGGCCAGTGCGCCGATCACCACCACGCCAAACACCAACGTACCGATACTCAGCGCCAGATTGACCGGTTCAGATTCTTCCTCCAGGACTTTCTTGCGGCGTTTTTCCGGGTAGCTGTAGCTGAAGAAGTAACTGTGCGGCCCGACCTGCATACGCAGGAACAAGGTGTAGAGCACGACCATCGCGCCAATCGTGAACGCCGAATACAGCTTCCAGTTGGCCTCGGGAATGAACTCCGGCACCACCATGGAAACGCCCATGGCGGTGAGGATCATCACGCTGTAACTGCGGGCCGAGTCATCGTTGTAAGACTGTTCACCGTGCTTGATCCCGCCCATCAACGCAGCCAGGCCGAGGATGCCGTTGATGTCGAGCATCACCGCCGAATAAATCGTGTCGCGCACCAATGTGGGCGAGGCCTCGTTGCTCATCATGATCGCCAGGATCACCACTTCGACCAGCACGGCGGCCAGGGTCAGGATCATCGTGCCGTAAGGGTCACCGACTTTTTCGGCGAGCAGTTCAGCGTGATGGGCGACGCGCATGGACGCAGCAACGATGAACGCAATCAACACCAGCCCGGCGGTCAGCGCGATGGGCTGGCCGCTGTGCAGCATCCAGTGTTCCATCGGATAAGCAACGACGGCGGCAATGACGGCCAGCAGCAGAAACTTTTCTTGCTTGAGGAGTGAGAGCATCGCGAGCCTTTTTTGCCGAGTGGAGCGAACAGAGTGATGAGCTACTGACTGCGGGGCGGCGCTAACGTTTCGTTACACCTTAGCGCACCAGTGGATGGCAGCCGGTTTGGCATGTGCACTTTATTGGCCTTGCGGGCCTCCTCGCGGGCAAGCCCGCTCCCACAGGTTTTGCGCAAATCCTGTGGGAGCGGGCTTGCCCGCGAAGGGCGCGACACGGTTTCGGATCTTTTGTTGTCCTGTTGGTCAGCAATTTGCATTGCCCCTGCCAACCTCACAACAACATGGAGTTCGAATTCATGCACAAACGTCCGTTGAAGAAGCTGCTTTGCGCCGTCGCCGCGGCCATTGGTCTGAGCGCGAGCCTGACCGCCAGTGCCGCCGACCCGCTGAAAGTCGGCTTCGTCTACATCGGTCCGATCGGTGACCACGGCTGGACGTATCAGCATGAACAGGGGCGCAAGGCGCTGGCCGAGAAGTTCGGCAATCAGATCACCACCAACTATGTGGAGAACGTCGCCGAAGGTGCGGATGCCGAGCGGGTGATCCGCAACATGGCCAAGGACAACTACGACCTGATTTTCACCACGTCTTTCGGCTACATGAACCCGACCCTGAAAGTCGCCAAACAATTTCCCAAGGTGACCTTCGAACACGCCACCGGCTACAAGCAGGACAAGAACCTCGGCACTTACCTGGCGCGCACCTATGAAGGTCGCTACGTTGGCGGTTTCCTCGCGGCGAAGATGACCAAGACCAAAAAGATCGGTTACGTCGCGTCCTTCCCGATCCCGGAAGTGATCCGCGACATCAACGCCATTCAACTGGCCCTGAACAAGTACAACCCCGGCACCGAGATCAAGGTGGTGTGGGTCAACTCCTGGTTCGATCCGGGCAAGGAAGCCGACGCCGCCAATGCGCTGATCGACCAGGGTGTGGACGTGGTGTTCCAGCACACCGACAGCCCGGCGCCGATCCAGGCCGCCGAACGTCGCGGTGTGTACGCCGTGGGCTACGCTTCGGACATGGCGCACTTCGGGCCGAAAGCGGTGTTGACGTCGATCGTCAACGACTGGGGCCCGCATTACATTCAGGCGACCCAAAGCGTGCTCGACCACACGTGGAAGTCGCAGGATTACTGGGGTGGTTTGAAGGAAGGCACGGTTGAATTGCCGATCAGCGATCTGGTGCCAGCGGCGGTGAAGACCGAGGCCGAGCAGATCATTGCGGACATCAAGAGCGGCGCCTTCCACCCGTTCACCGGGCCGATCAAGGATCAGGCCGGCACCGAGAAAATCCCGGCGGGCGCGACGGCGAGCAATGCGGAACTGGCGTCGATGAACTACTACGTTGAAGGCATGAAGGCCGATATTCCGAAGTGAATTCTTTCAGTTGAAACACAGTACCTGTGGGAGCGGGCTTGCTCGCGAACGCGCTGGGTCAGTCAACAGAGATGTTGAATGTGCTGGCCCCTTCGCGAGCAAGCCCGCTCCCACATTGGATTTGCAGCGTTCTCAAGGACTGCGCATGAACCAACTCCCGATCATCAACATCGCACCGCTCTACAGCGCCGACCAAACCGCCTGGCAATCCGTCGCGACTCAAATCGACAAGGCCTGCCGCGAATGGGGCTTTTTCTACATCAAGGGTCACCCGATCTGCGCATCGCGCATCAACGCCATGCTCGACCATGCCCAACACTTTTTCGCCCTGCCCACCGCCGAAAAGCTCAAGATCGACATCACCCAGACCCGCCATCACCGCGGCTACGGCGCCATCGCCACCGAGCAACTCGACCCGAGCAAACCCAGCGACCTGAAAGAAACCTTCGACATGGGCCTGCACCTGCCGGCCGACCATCCTGAGGTGCTGGCGGAAAAACCGTTGCGCGGCCCCAACCGTCATCCAGCAATCCCGGGATGGGAAGCGCTGATGGAACAACACTACGTCGACATGCAGGCCTTGGCCCAAACCCTGCTGCGTGCCATGACCATGGCGTTGAACATTGAGCACGATTTTTTCGACAAACGCTTCAATGAGCCAGTTAGCGTCCTGCGGATGATCCACTACCCGCCGCGCCACACCGCCAGTTCCGAAGAGCAGCAAGGCGCCGGCGCCCACACCGACTACGGCTGCATCACCCTGCTGTACCAGGACGCCGCCGGTGGCCTGCAAGTGCGCAACGTCAAAGGCGAATGGATCGACGCGCCGCCGATAGAAGGAACCTTCGTGGTCAACCTCGGCGACATGATGGCGCGCTGGAGCAATGACCGTTACCTGTCGACGCCGCACCGGGTGATCAGCCCGCTGGGCGTCGATCGTTACTCGATGCCGTTCTTCGCCGAACCGCACCCGGACACGCCGATTGAATGCCTGCCCGGTTGCCAGGACGAATCACACCCGGCGAAGTACCCGGCCACCACCTGCGCCGAATTCCTGCTCTCGCGTTTCGCCGACACTTACGCCTATCGAAGGGAACAGGCCGCCGTGTGATGAACCGCCTGGTCAGGTTTTGCTAATTGTTTCCACGGGCATCTGTAGAATGCTCGCCATCTGCACCTGATGAGAAAAGACTATGTACGACTGGCTGAACGCCCTGCCCAAGGCAGAACTGCACTTGCACCTGGAGGGTTCACTGGAGCCTGAGTTGCTGTTCGCCCTGGCCGAACGCAACAAGATCGCCCTGCCGTGGAGCGATGTCGACACCCTGCGCAAGGCGTACGCCTTCAACAACCTGCAAGAGTTTCTCGACCTGTATTACCAGGGCGCCGACGTGTTGCGCACCTCGCAGGATTTCTACGACCTGACCTGGGCCTACCTGTTGCGTTGCAAGGCGCAGAACGTGATTCACACCGAGCCGTTCTTCGACCCGCAGACCCACACCGACCGTGGCGTGCCGTTCGAAGTGGTGCTTAACGGCATCGCCGCCGCGCTCAAGGATGGCGAGCAGCAACTGGGCATCACCAGCGGCTTGATCCTGAGCTTCCTGCGTCACCTGAGCGAAGACGAAGCCCAGAAAACCCTCGACCAGGCGCTGCCGTTCCGCGAGGCGTTTGTGGCCGTGGGCCTGGACAGTTCGGAGATGGGTCACCCGCCGAGCAAGTTCCAGCGCGTGTTTGATCGTGCCCGTCACGAAGGCTTCCTGACCGTCGCCCACGCCGGTGAAGAAGGCCCGCCCGAGTACATCTGGGAAGCCCTCGACCTGCTGAAAATCCAGCGCATCGACCATGGCGTGCGCGCCATCGAAGACGAGCGCTTGATGCAGCGGATCATCGACGAGCAGATCCCGCTGACCGTGTGCCCGTTGTCCAACACCAAGCTCTGCGTGTTCGACCACATGTCCCAGCACAACATCCTCGACATGCTTGAGCGTGGCGTGAAAGTGACCGTGAACTCGGATGACCCGGCGTACTTTGGCGGGTATGTGACCGAGAACTTCCATGCGTTGTACACGGATCTGGGCATGACCCAGGATCAGGCCAAGCGTTTGGCGCAGAACAGCCTGGATGCGCGGTTGGTAAAACCGTAAGCCTCACCGCATAACCACTGTGGGAGCGGGCTTGCCCGCGATGGCGGTCTGTCAGACAACGTGATGTTGAAGCTGATGGCCTTATCGCGGGCAAGCCCGCTCCCACAGGTTCTGAGTTCAGCCAGCTAACGGCCTAGTCCATCAAACAGCGCTAAAGCGCCATTTCCAGCTCGGTTTCCTTGGCGAAACGATGGATTTCCCGTTGCCCCGCGGCCGTGATCTGCAAGGCTCGCGAATCGTTGGGCAGGCTCAGCCAGCCGGACTGCATGAACAGCTGCAACAACGCAGCGCCCAAAGACCCGCCCATGTGCGGGCGCCTTTCGCTCCAGTCTGGACACGCGCAGGCGACTTTGCTGTTGCGATGGGCCAGGGCCTGGATGTACACGCCCCGCGAGGCCAGTTGTGTGGAACCCTTGTGGGTGATCATGACGCGCTGCTCGAACTGCTCGATCCAACCGGCATCCAGCAACCGCTGGTAAAGATCGGCCGCCAGGGTGCCTCCCAAATGGTCATCACACAGTCGGGCCCGCAACAACGACGATGGGGCCGCCTGAGGTTTGGCGATGGGGCTGGTGCGTTTGAAAACGTCCGGGACTGGCTGCGGGGCACTGGCTAGCGTCGCGCTGGCCAGTGCTTCGATTGCCGCGCCGACTTCAGGCGCGGCCAGGCGGAAAAAGCGTTTGCGCCCACGGATCTCGACTTTCAACAGACCTCCGGCGGACAAACGTCCCAGGTGTGCACTGGCCGAAGACGGTGACAGGCCGGCCAATAACGCCAGCTCTTCGGTCTGCCGCGCCGAGCCGTCCATCAAGGCCCACATCATTGCGCTGCGCTTGGGGTCAGCCAGCAACGTGGCGATCTGGCTGATGCAAGGTGCATGTTCCATGTATTCACTCCCTGTTGAATCGTTTCGTCTGCTGCTCAGAGACATCTTGACCAGTAATGTGTCGTCGGCCAAGACGCGGAAACCGCCATAAGCCGGGCAAAGCCACCCACACACCTGTGCCTTTGCTTCGCAGGTATTGCGAAGGTCGGGTGCCTGACCGAGTGGCCGGGCCGACTGGAACGCGGACTCGCCATCGCGAGATCGACGGTGCGCACATGAGGCGGGCGCTAGTATAAGCGGGTTGACCGCCGGTTCCTGCCCTTGGGAAAGCGCGGGTGGTGATAGTTCCTGACAGAAATTTCGCTATTTGCCTGCGACTAATGATCCATGCCCGATATCGTCGGAAATTGACTGCCTAAATGAGCGCATCGGCTGGCAAGCATTTCCCGCAAAAGGTTCACCGGCTTACTCAATTGTGCGCGATGGGCGCACAGCAAATTCAGCGGTGCGCGCTCACACAGCAGCTCCGGTATCAGCACTTTCAATCGGCCGGCGAGTACATCGGCGGCGACATCGAGCCAGGACTTATAAGCAATCCCCGCCCCTGCCACTGCCCACAGCCGTACGACATCGGCATCGTCACTGAAGCGATCACCGCTGACGGTCAGGCCGACTTCGCGTTTGCCGTCATGGAAACTCCAGTGGTCATGGACCCGGCTGCCGAGCATGAACAACAGGCAATTGTGCTGCGCCAGTTGCTCCAGATGCCGCGGCTCGCCATGCCTGGCCAGATAACTCGGTGCGGCGCAGAGCACACGGCGGTTTTGCGGAGCGATGGGCAGTGCCACCAGGCTTGAGTCTTCCGGCTCCCCATAACGCAGGGCAATGTCCACCGGTTGGCGGAACAGGTCGGCGATGCGGTCGCCCAGCAACAGGCGCACGGTCAGTTTGGTGTGTTCGCGCTGGAACTCGTCGAGCCACGGCAATAACAGATTGCGACCAAAGTCCGACGGCGCCGACAGTTGCAAAATCCCGCTGACCTGGTCCTGACCGCTGGCCAACAAACGACGGCCTTCATCGAGGTTGCTCAGGGCGGCCCGGGCATATTCCAGGAAGCCCTCACCTTCGGCGGTCAGGCGCAAACTGCGGGTGGACCGCGCCAGCAAACGCGCGCCGAGTTGCTGTTCGATGCGCTTCAGCGCCGCACTGGCCACCGCCGCCGACATGTCCATCACTCGCGCCGCGGCGGACAGACTCCCGAGGTCGGCAGCCCGGACAAACAACTGCAAGTCATCGAAACGCAGCATTTCCAGCCCCGATTATCAAAAAAATATTGAAAGAGACTGCTCTTTTAGCGGGTTTTATCTTGTTGAGAAATAGCCAATCATCTGTCCCATCGAAATCACCCCATTTGCGGAGTCACCCATGTCCCAGCCTTTCACCGCCATTGCCACCCTCATTGCCAAACCCGGCCAGCAAGACGCCCTCGAACAGCACCTGCGTGCGCTGGTGGAACCGACCCGCGCCGAGGCCGGTTGCGGCCAATACGACCTGCACCAGGACCTGGCCAATCCGCTGGCTTTCTACATGATCGAGCACTGGAGCAGCGACGAAGCCCTGCAAGCCCATGACGCCAGCGCCCATGTCCAGAACTTCCGCGCCAAGGCCGGCGACTTTCTCGAACACTTCGAACTCAAGCGCCTGCGCACCGTGGCTTGATCCCTTCTTCGATTACTGTTCAGGAGCCCTACATGAAAGCCATCGCCTACTACGCCTCTTTACCGATCAGCGACGCCAATTCCCTGCAAGACATCGAACTGCCAGAACCGGTGGCCGGTCCGCGCGACCTGCTGGTGGAAGTCAAAGCTATCTCGGTGAACCCGGTCGACACCAAGGTCCGCCAGAACGTCCAGCCCGAAGGTGGCGCGGCGAAAGTGCTGGGTTGGGATGTGGCCGGTGTGGTCAAGGCCGTCGGCAGCGAAGTCACGCTGTTCAAGGCGGGCGACAAGGTGTTTTACGCCGGCTCCATCGCCCGAGCGGGGGGCAATAGCGAATTGCACGTGGTGGACGAACGAATCGTCGGCCATATGCCGAAAACCCTCGGTTTCGCCGAAGCCGCCGCGCTGCCGCTGACCGCCATCACGGCCTGGGAATTGCTCTTCGAACGCCTGCAAGTGCGCGAAGGTAAAACCGATGAAGGCCAGAGCCTGCTGATCGTCGGCGCGGCGGGCGGTGTGGGGTCGATCCTCACGCAACTGGCCAGCCAGCTCACCGGGCTTAACGTCATCGGCACTGCTTCCCGCCCGCAAACCCAGAGCTGGGTGCGCGAGTTGGGCGCCGATCTGGTGATCGATCACAGCCAGCCGTTGAGTGAAGAACTCAAGCGCGCCGGCATCGACCAGGTGACCCACGTCGCCAGCCTGACCCAGACCGATCATCACCTGGATCAACTGGTCGAGGCGTTGGCCCCGCAAGGCAAACTGGCGTTGATCGATGATCCCAAAGCGCTGGACGTGACCAAGCTCAAGCGCAAGAGCCTGTCGCTGCACTGGGAGTTCATGTATACCCGCTCGCTGTTCGAAACGGCGGACATGATCGAGCAGCACAAACTGCTCAACCGCGTGGCCGGGCTGATCGACGCCGGGACGTTGAAGACCACGGTCGGCGAGCACTTCGGGACCATCAACGCGGCCAACCTGCGTCGTGCCCACGAGCTGCTGGAGAGCGGTAAGTCCAAGGGCAAGATTGTGCTCGAAGGGTTCTGAAACAAGCTGAAACAGGTGTCGTCCCTCTGGACGACACCGTCAGTCTGAGAGTTGATCCTTGTCACAATTGCGATCGTATTCGGGTCTACAATCGAAACCTCTGCGATGCATTCTTTTACGTAACATCTTTTAAGAGAGGAGAGTTCAGCAATGAAGATCCTGATAAAAGAAGTGGCTAAATCCCAGTGGCAGGTCCGTCTGGACCAACACGCTGTTACGTTCCGCAGCGAAGCTGAAGCACTCGCCTTCACCAGAACCCTTGAAGCGCGATTGCTCGCGCCCCATCAATTTCCCGACCGCCAGCAGCGTGCCGCTGGCTGAGTCCGTCCTCAGACCTGGGCTTGCGCCAACGCCCGGGCATTTTGCAGACGCCGGGTGAGCATCGCCGCGCTCACCACCAGAATCCCGCACAGGCTGATGACCATGGCCATCGGCACGGCGCTGCCATCGTGTAACACACCGACCAACGCTGCCGCTGCGGCGGCAACACTGAATTGCAGGCAACCGAGCATCGCCGACGCACTGCCGGCGCGGGCGCCCTGCCCGTTCATGGCGCAGGCCGAGGCGTTGGGGAGGATGCAGCCGAGGCTGGCGATGCAGATGAACAACGGAATCAGCAGCGGCCATAACTGTTCGGTGTGCAACGTACTGACGGCGAGCAGCGTCAGGCCGGCCCCCAGGTAGATCCACACCGTACGTACCAGCAGAAACGCCGGGCCACGCTTGGCCAGCAGGCGCGCGTTGACCTGCGCCACCAGAATGAACCCCGCCGCGTTGGTCCCGAACAGCCAGCCGAAATGCTCGGCGGGTACGCCGTAGAGTTTGATGAAGACGAACGGTGAACCGGCGATGTAGGCAAACATCCCGGCAATGGCGATACCGCCGGTCAAGGCGTGGCCGAGGTAAACCGGATCCGCCAACAGCCGACCGTACTGACGCAACGCCCCCGACAACGGTTGACGCGGCACGTGGGCCGGCAGACTTTCCGGCAAGCCGATCGCCACAGCCAGCCCCGCCAGGGCACTGAACCCGGTCAGCACCAGGAAGATCGACTGCCAGCCCGTGGTGTTGACCAGCAGTCCACCCAGCATGGGCGCGAGAATCGGTGCCAGGCCCATGACCAGCATCAGTTGCGAAAAGACTTTCGCCGAACCCACCGCATCGCATTTGTCACTGACCACCGCACGGGCGATCACCATCCCGGCGCAACCACCGAGGGCCTGAATGAATCGCGCACCGATCAGCCATTCCAGGTTCGGCGCAAACGCGCAGGCCAGGGAGGCGGCGGTGAACAAACCGACGCCCGTCAACAAGGGAATCCGCCGCCCGAAGCGATCCGCCACCGGGCCGTACGCCAGTTGACCGAGGGACAGGCCCAGGAAATACGCGGCGAGTGTCAGCTGCACGTGTTTTTCGTCAGTGCCGAACGCGAGTGCCATCGCCGGGAACGCCGGCAGGTAGAAATCGATCGCCAAAGGACCGAAAGCGCTGAGGGCGCCAAGAATCAAAATGGTACGGAAGTTCATCAGGCATCCAGTTGGGCGTAAGTCGGCAGCCCGACAGTCTAGCCGCGCATGGACGCCTTGAACATTCCGATAGCTCGCTAACTATTAAATATCACTGGAGATACAAAACCTCTGGGAGTAACCCAGTGTGGAGAGAACCTGTGTGGGAGAAAGCTTTTGTGGTGAGGGGATTTATCCCCGTTGGGTGGCGAAGCCACCCGCAATACTTGCAACCTCGGAGCATCAGTTACACCGAGTGCACTGGTTTTACGACTGCTTCGCAGTCGAACGGGGATAAATCCCCTCACCACAAAAGCCCGCTCCCACAGGGAACTGCATCCATCATTCAGGCGAGTTTGGCGTCGTAGCCTTCTTCGGTGATCGCAGCAATCACTTGCTCGGTCGTCAGCGCGCTTTCAACACCGACTTCTTTTGTCGCCAGATCGATCCGCACGCTGGCCGCAGGATCCTTGGCTTGCAGCGCCTGGGTAATGGCTTTGACGCAGTGACCGCAGGACATGCCTTGAACGTTGAACACTTGCATGGTGTGGCTCCTTTGATGAGGTTGCGATCAGTCTCGAGCTTGCCACCATGGCAAGGTCAAGTTCTGCAGAAATCTGCCGGGCTGGCAATCGGCGGCGCGCTCGGCCAAGCTGCGTGCATCAATGACTCGACTTCAGGAGATTCAGCCATGCGCTGGTCAGCTCTCAGCCTGTTTGGCTTCCTCAGCCTATTTGCCGCGACACCTTCGGTTCAAGCCGCCGGGGAGGACTATGGCGTACTGATCATTTCCCGCGAGCGCCTGGAAGTCGCGACCTCCTGCGAGATCGGCGTGTACATCCAGGACCAACTGTCGGCGCGGCTGTTCCAGGAGCAAAGCACCTCGTTCAACCTGCCGCCGGGCAATGTGTCCCTGCGCCTCAAACTGTTGCCGGGCCAGGCACCGGGTTGCAACCCGGGCATGCTCGCACCGGGCTCGCAGAACATCACCCTCAAAGCCGGGGATGTGCTGAAGTACCGGATTGCGATGACGCAGGAAGGGATGTACCTGAAATCCACCGCTCTCGACTACTGACGCCAATCCCTGAGGGAGCGAGCTTTTGTGGCGAGGGGATTTATCCCCGTTCGACTGCGAAGCAGTCGTAAACCAGTGCACTCGGTGTAACTGATACGGCGAGGTCGCAGGTTTTTGGGCGGCTTCGCCACCCAACGGGGATAAATCCCCTCACCACAAAAGCCCGCCCCCACATTGGGTCTGCGGCGATTTGTAGACTGGCGCTTGACCTTGCCAGCATGGCAAGGTTGATCCTGTAGGCATCTTCTACAGGGAGCGCGACCGATGTCCGAATCCATTACGTTCGATCTGCCGATTGCCGGCATGACCTGCGCCAGTTGCGCCGGGCGTGTCGAGCGTGCCTTGAGCAAAGTCATCGGCGCCTCTGCCGTCAGCGTCAACCTCGCCACCGAGCAGGCCCGGGTCCAGGCGCCCAGCGACAGCCTGCCGGCGTTGATGGATGCAGTGCAGCAGGCCGGTTACAGCGTGCCGCAGCACAGTCTGGAACTGAGCATCGACGGCATGACCTGCGCCTCCTGCGTCGGCCGCGTCGAACGGGCGCTGGCCAAAGTGCCTGGGGTGAAAAGCGTCAGCGTCAACCTCGCCAACGAACGTGCCCACCTCGAACTGCTTGGAAACATCGATCCGCAAACCCTGATCGCCGCGGTGACCAAGGCAGGTTACGGCGCCAACGTCTGGGAAGTCGAACACCCGCAAACCGATCAGCAACAGCAGCGCCTGCACCGCGAGCGGTGGGCGTTGATCATGGCGATCGCCCTCGCCTTGCCGCTGGTGTTGCCGATGTTGCTGCAACCGTTTGGCGTGCACTGGATGCTTCCGGCCTGGGTGCAATTCGCGTTGGCCACGCCGGTGCAGTTCATTTTCGGTGCACGATTTTATGTCGCCGCCTGGAAAGCCGTGCGCGCCGGGGCCGGCAACATGGATTTACTGGTCGCCCTCGGTACCAGCGCCGGCTATGGCTTGAGTCTTTATGAATGGGCCACCGCGGCCGGGCGCATGCCGCACTTGTATTTCGAAGCCTCGGCGGTGGTGATCGCCTTGGTGTTGCTGGGCAAATACCTCGAAAGCCGCGCCAAACGCCAGACCGCCAGCGCCATCCGCGCCCTCGAAGCCTTGCGCCCGGAGCGCGCCATTCAGGTGATCGACGGCCGCGAGCAGGACGTCGCCATCAGCGCCTTGCGCCTCAATGACCTGGTCATGGTCAAGCCCGGCGAACGCTTCCCGGTGGACGGTGAAGTGGTCGAAGGCCAGAGCCACGCCGACGAAGCGCTGATCAGCGGCGAAAGCCTGCCGGTGCCCAAACAACCCGGCGACAAAGTGACCGGCGGCGCGATCAATGGCGAAGGTCGGTTGTTGGTTCGCACCTTGGCCTTGGGCGCAGAAACGGTGCTGGCGCGGATCATCCGCCTGGTCGAAGACGCCCAGGCTGCGAGAGCGCCGATTCAGAAACTGGTGGATAAAGTCAGCCAGGTGTTCGTTCCCACCGTTCTGTTGATCGCGCTCGCGACTCTGATCGGCTGGTGGTTGTACGGCGCGCCGATGGAAACCGCGTTGATCAATGCCGTTGCGGTGTTGGTCATCGCCTGCCCTTGCGCACTCGGGCTGGCCACGCCCACCGCGATCATGGCCGGCACTGGCGTCGCGGCTCGCTACGGGATTTTGATCAAGGACGCCGAAGCACTGGAACGTGCTCATGAAGTCAGCGCCGTGGTGTTCGACAAGACCGGCACGCTGACCTCGGGTACCCCGCGCATCGCTCATCTGAGTGCCATCAACGGTGATGAAGCCGCCCTGCTGCAAATGGCCGGCGCCCTGCAACGCGGCAGTGAACACCCGCTGGCCAAGGCCGTTCTGGACGCATGCACCGAACGCGGCTTGACCGTGGCCGATGTCAACGACAGCCAATCGCTGACCGGTCGTGGCATCGCTGGCACCCTCGACGGTCGTCGTTTGGCCTTGGGTAATCGCAGGCTGTTGGAAGAAGGCGGTTTGAGCGCAGGGAAACTGGGTGACTCCGCAACCGCTTGGGAAACCGAAGGCCGCACCCTCTCCTGGCTGATCGAACAAAGCCCCAAGCCAACCGTACTGGGCCTGTTCGCGTTCGGTGACACGCTCAAACCCGGTGCGTTGCAGGCGGTGCAACAGCTCAGCGCACGCCACATCAGCAGCCACCTGCTGACCGGCGATAACCGTGGCAGCGCCAAGGTGGTTGCCGAAGCGCTGGGCATTACCGATGTCCACGCCGAAGTCTTGCCGGCAGACAAAGCCGCTACGGTCGCCGAACTGAAGAAAACCGGCGTGGTGGCTATGGTCGGCGATGGCATCAACGACGCCCCGGCCCTGGCGGCCGCCGACATCGGCATCGCCATGGGTGGTGGCACCGACGTGGCCATGCACGCTGCAGGGATCACCCTGATGCGCGGTGATCCACGGCTGGTGCCTGCCGCGCTGGACATCAGCCGCAAGACCTACGCGAAGATCCGGCAAAACCTGTTCTGGGCGTTCGTCTATAACCTGATTGGCATTCCACTGGCCGCGTTCGGCTTCCTCAACCCGGTGCTGGCCGGCGCGGCGATGGCGTTGTCGAGCGTCAGCGTGGTGAGCAATGCGCTACTGTTGAAAACCTGGAAACCCAAGGACCTGGAGGACAATCGATGAACATCGGCCAAGCAGCCCTGCATAGCGGCCTGAGCGCGAAGATGATTCGTTATTACGAGTCCATCGGCTTGCTCAAGGCCGCCCATCGCACCGACAGCGGCTACCGCGTTTATGGCGACGACGACCTGCACACGCTGGCGTTCATCAAGCGCTCCCGGGACCTGGGGTTTTCACTGGAAGAGGTCGGCAAACTGCTGACCCTCTGGCAGGACCGCCAGCGAGCCAGTGCCGACGTAAAGGCCCTGGCCCGCCAGCATATCGACGAACTGAACCAGAAAATCCTCGAACTCGGTCAGTTGCGCGACACTCTGCAGGACTTGGTCGAGCACTGCCAGGGCGACCATCGCCCCGACTGCCCGATCCTCAAGAACCTGGAGTCGGGCTGCTGCGCGCAACCTGTTCGCGCCTGATCGCCAAAGCGGAGTGTCAGGCGGATTGATTTTGAATGTGACGGCCCCATCGCGGGCAAGCCACGCTCCCACAGGATTTGTGTCAAACCCGGGCTTCATGGTCGACACAAATCCTGTGGGAGCGTGGCTTGCCCGCGATGCAGTCGACGCGGTTCCTAAAAATCATCTACAAAAAACCCGGCCGAAGCCGGGTTTTTCGTTAACCGATCACTGCATCCACGGTGGAGGCGGTTCTTCGGTTTTGCCCGGTGGCGCGTCATCTGCCGCGCGCACCGCTTGCTTGCGCTCTTCATCCAGGCGTGCCGCCTCGATCTCGCGCATGATCCCGCCAACATCGGCCAACTCTTCCGGCTCGTCGAACTCGCCGGTCAAGATACTGGCCGGGTGCAAGGTGCCCGCTTCGTACAGTGCCCACATTTCCTTGGCGTACTTGGTCTTTTTCAACTCTGGCGCAAACCGGCCAAAGTAGGAGGCCATGTTGCCCACGTCCCGCTCCAGCATGCTGAACGCGTGGTTGTTGCCCGCCGCGTCAACCGCTTGCGGCAAGTCGATGATCACCGGGCCGGTCGGGGTCAACAGCACATTGAACTCGGACAGGTCACCGTGCACCAGACCGGTACACAACATCAGAACGATCTGCGAAATCAGGAACGCGTGATATTCGCGCGCCTGGTCCGGCTCCAGCACCACGTCATTCAGACGCGGCGCGGCATCGCCGTACTCATCGGCCACCAGTTCCATCAGCAATACGCCTTCGAGGAAGTCATACGGCTTGGGCACCCGGACACCCGCACCGGCCAAACGGAACAAAGCCGCCACTTCGGCGTTCTGCCAGGCGTCTTCGGTTTCTTTCTTGCCGAATTTCGAGCCTTTGGCCATCGCTCGCGCCTGACGGCTGTTGCGCACCTTGCGGCCTTCCTGATATTCGGCCGCCTGACGGAAACTGCGTTTATTCGCCTCCTTGTAGACCTTCGCGCAACGTAACTCGTTACCGCAGCGCACCACATAAACAGCTGCTTCTTTACCACTCATGAGTGGGCGCAGCACCTCGTCGACCAGACCGTCCTCGATCAGGGGTTCAATGCGTTTTGGAGTCTTCATCAGCTTTTATTGTGGGTCCTTTATTACCAAACACGCGAAAGTCATTCGTTATACGGCAATCCACTCGTTCGGGGGAGGGGTTGCCGACCTATGAACGTCGAGATGCACACAATGTGCCGGATAAATCGGTCAATCATAGCCGGCCGCCATTGGCCGCCCGAGATCATAGCTGAGCCTGCGCCACTTGGTGACGAAGGGGTGTGAGGGCATTTACGACAGAAGCTGACACCGAAGTTCAAACCCTTCGTAGGATTTTTCTCAACCGGCCTCAATTTCCCCTTCATTCAGCCGAAGTCCTCAGTGACAGAGTGATTTGTCCGACAATCGTTCCGACCAAAAAAACGATGGCGCGCTCAAGGATCCGGGTTGATCAACAACGTTTACGGCTGCCAAAATCCGCGAGTCATCTGCACTGCGTGGGCCTACAAGAAAAATCTGGAGCGCGGATGAACATCAAACAGAAGTTGACCTGGGCGTTTGCAATTATCGCCTGCCTGCCCGTGGTGCTGGTCGCCACCCTCGTTGTGCTGAACTTGCGCAGTGACGCCAAGGAGGATTTCGTCGACGGCAGTGGCCGCGAAATTCGTCAGGTCAGCAACGCCATGCAACTTTTCTTCGACGGCATCAGCCAGAACGTCGATTACCTGGCCAAGCAACCGCTGATCAAGGACTCCGACGACAGCCTCAAGACCTACATGAGCGCCAACGCCGAGAGCATTCCGCAAGGCGAGATGGACAAAAAAGTCTTCAGCCTCCTGCAGGACCTGGGTAACAGCCATCCGTCCTACGCCTACGCCATCCTCGGCACCGCGGCCGGCGGTTATGTGTCCTGGCCGGACGATGCCAAGCTGAACAATTACGACCCGCGCCAACGCCCCTGGTACAAGGCGGCCCAGGCCAAACCGGGTAAGCCGTTTCGCACCGAGGCCTATTACTGGGCTCAGGACGATGCAACTTACGTCAGCACCGTGCGCACCATCGACAACAAATTGGGCAGCAACGGCGGCGTGGTCAGCATCGACGTGACGCTCAAGCAACTCACCGAAATCGTCAAACAGATCAAGCTCGGTGAAACCGGCTACCTGATGTTGCTGGAGAACACCGGCACCGTTTTGGTCGATCCGAAGCAACCGGAACACAACTTCAAGGCTTTGAGCAGCCTGGGCGAGGGTTACGCGCAACTGGCCAAGGCCGGCAAAGGCCTGGTGGAAGTCGAGTTGAATGGCGAGCGTTACATGGCCAACGTCTGGCCGTCGGAGCAACTGGGCTGGACCTTCATCGGCCTGATCAAGCAAAACGACGTGATGAGCTCCGCGACCCAACTGACCTGGCTGATCGCAATCATCGCCACCGTGCTGGCGGTGGTCTTCGCCGTCCTCGGCGCCAGTTTCGCCAGTGTCATCGTGCGGCCGATCCGCAGCGTGGCCAGCGGCCTGGAAGGCATCGCCCAAGGTGAAGGCGACCTGACCAAGAACCTGGAAATCCGTGGCAACGACGAAACTGCGCAATTGGCCAACTGGTTCAACCAGTTCCTGACGGCGATTCGCAACCTGATCCAAAGCATCGGCGGCGCCGCAACCAAAATCCTCGCCACCTCCAAGAGCTCGACCCAGGTTTCCAGCGACATGGCTGAAGCCGCCGGGCGCCAGCGTGAAGCGGTGGACATGGTGTCCACGGCGTTCCATGAAATGGTCGCCACCGCCAACGAAGTCGCGCGCTCATGCAGCCAGGCGGCAGAATCCGCCGACAGTGGCCAGCGCCAGGCGCGTCAAGGTCAGCAACAGATTGATGCGGCCGTGACCAGCGTTGATCGCCTGAGCCAGGAAATCGAACAGTCGGCGCAGTCGATGCAACAGCTCGAACGCGACAGCAACGACATCCAGTCGATCCTGGGGACCATTCGCTCGATTGCCGAACAGACCAACCTGCTGGCCCTGAACGCCGCCATTGAGGCTGCACGGGCCGGTGAGCAAGGTCGCGGGTTTGCAGTGGTGGCAGATGAAGTCCGGGCACTGGCCAAACGCACGGCGGATTCCACGGCGGAAATCGATGGCTTGCTGGGCAACCTGGCCAAGCGCACCAGCCAAGTGACTCAACAGATGCATGCGAGCCTGGAAGTGTCGCAACAATCGGTGACCCGCATCGGTGAAGCGCGCAGCAGTTTCGGGCTGATTCGTGAGTCGGTGGATGTGATTCGCGACATGAACACGCAGATCGCCACGGCGGCGGAAGAACAGCATCAGGTGGCGGAAGACATCAATCGGCACATCAGCCAGATCCATGGCGATGCGCAATTAGTGGCAGAACTGGCGAACTCCGCGCGACTGGACTCCCAGAGCCTGGCGGGATTGTCGAATGAACTGGATGGTTTGGTTCGCCGCTTCAGGACTTGAGAATGGGGGGTGGTTTTAGATCCACCCCTCACCCTAACCCTCTCCCCAGAGGGGCGAGGGGACTAATTGATGTTTTCTTAAGAAAATTATCGACCTGAGAAACCGAGTCGAACTCAGTTGTCGAAAACCATGAAGATCGGCTCCCTTTCCCCTCTCCCCCGTGGGGAGAGGGCTGGATCTCACTGCCGAAACAACTCCCCCGGTGTAAACCCAAACAACCCCTTGAACGCCGCAATAAACGCCGACGTCGAGTCATACCCGCAAGACAGCGCCGCATTGGTCACGCTGTCGCCCTCCTCCAGCAAGCTCAACGACGACAGTAACCGCACCCGCTGCCGCCAGCCGCGAAAACTCAGCCCCGTTTCGCGCTGGAACAAGCGCATCAGCGTCTTCTGCGACATCCCCAACCGCTGCGCCCATTCCTGCAACGTCACGTTCAGCTCCGGACTTTCGATCAGCTCATTGCACAACCCGAGCAACCGCTCATGTCGCGGTAACGGCAGGGAAAACCCCACCTCCGGCAGATTCGCCAACTGATCCAGCAGCACATTCACCAATCGCGCTTCCTGGCTATCGCCCTGTGGATATTCCACCGGCAGCAGGCAAAAACTCTTGATCAGCTCACGGGCCAGCGGCGTGACTTCCAGCACCCGGCAACGCCCATCGGCCCATTCGCAATTCTCACGGCGCACGTAGAGGCTGCGCATCTCAGCGCGCATCGAGGTCACCACCTGATGTTCGAGATCCGCCGGAATCCAGATTCCCCACTGCGGCGGCGCAAAGAAGCTGCCTTCCGCAGTGTGCACGCCGAGAACACCGCTGATGGCGTAGGAAAACTGGACCCAGTCGTGGCGATGAGGCGGCGTCCACGACCCGGCATTCAGACTTTCCGCCCTCGCGAACAGCGGACGCGGCAACGCTTTCAGCGTCGGAATCGCTCGTTCGAGGGAAAGTTGTCCGTTACTCGGCATTGATTGGCCTTATGTCGCAAGACGGCAGACAGGGCCGACGTTAGGCTAAGTCATCAATTCTTACAAATGTATTCGGTGACGGTTATGCATGTCTTCAAACACCTCAAACGCGTGGTCACCGACTGGTTCTTGTGCGGCATGCTGATCGCCACGCTGCTGTCGTATTTCTTCCCGGTCTTCGGTGCTACGGGCGGCGGGATGCACGCCGAGTATGTGATCAACATCGGCGTGTTCCTGGTGTTCTTCCTGCATGGGGTCAACCTGTCCAGCGAGCAGATCAGCCATGGCCTGAAGAACTGGAAGCTGCACGTGATGGTTCAGGGCTTCACCTTTGCGGTGTTCCCGCTGATCTGGTGGCTGAGTGACAAGCTGTTGGGTTCGCACATTCCATCGCTGCTGATGCTCGGTTTCTTCTACCTGTGCGCCCTGCCCTCGACCATTTCGTCTTCCGTGGCCCTGACCGGCAGCGCAGGCGGCAACGTGCCGGCGGCGATTCTCAACGCAAGCCTGTCCAGTGTGCTGGGGATTTTCCTCACGCCGTTGCTGGTGAGCCTCGTGGTCGGCAGCGGTGCCGGCGGCATCGATCTGGGCTCAACCCTGCTCGACCTCTGCGCCATGTTGCTGTTGCCGCTGGTGCTCGGCCAACTGATGCGGCCGTTGTGCGGCAAATTCTTTGCCCGGCACAAGCGCTACACCAACATCGTCGACAAGCTGGTGATCCTGTTGCTGGTGTACTCGGCGTTCTGCAACTCGATGGTCTCGGGGATGTGGCAACAACAGGGCAACAGCGTGATTCTCACGGCATTGCTCGGCAGCGCGATCCTGCTGGCGGTCATCCTGTGGATGACCACCCGCACCGCCCGCGCCTTGAAATTCAGCCCGGCGGATGAGATCGCGGCGGTGTTCTGCGCCAGCAAAAAATCTCTGGCCGCCGGTGCGCCGATGGCCGCGTTGATCTTCGGTGCCAACCCGGGCCTTGGTTTGATTCTGCTGCCGATCATGATTTATCACCCGTTGCAGCTGATCGTCTGCTCGGTGATGGCCGAGAGTTACGCCAACCGCAACCGCGAACGCGTCGCGCAGCAGAATGCCGAACTGATCAGCGCTCGATAATCGCCGTCACGCCTTGACCGCCAGCGGCGCAGATCGAGATCAAGCCTCGGCCCTTGCCCGCCGCGTCGAGCAACTTCGCCAGGTTGGCGACGATGCGCCCGCCGGTCGCGGCAAACGGATGCCCGGCCGCCAGTGAGCTGCCTTTGACGTTGAGACGGCTGCGGTCGATGGAGCCCAGCGGCGCGTCGAGACCAAGGCGGGTTTTGCAATACTCCGGATCCTCCCAGGCCTTCAACGTGCAAAGCACCTGCGCCGCGAAGGCTTCGTGGATTTCGTAATAGTCGAAGTCCTGCAAGGTCAGTCCGTTGCGCGCCAGCAAGCGTGGCACCGCGTACACCGGCGCCATCAACAGCCCTTCGGCACCGTTGACGAAATCCACCGCCGCAGCCTCGCCGTCACGCAAATATGCAAGGATCGGCAAGCCACGTTCCTTCGCCCATTCTTCACTGCCCAGCAGCACCAGCGACGCGCCGTCGGTGAGCGGCGTGGAGTTGCCCGCCGTCATCGTGCCCTTGGCGCTTTTCTCGAAGGCCGGTTTCAAGGTGGCGAGCTTTTCCAGGGTCAGGTCCGGACGCAGATTGTTGTCGCGGGTCAGGCCGAGGAACGGCGTCATCAGGTCGTTGTGCCAGCCCTCGGTGTAAGACGCGGCAAGTTTTTGGTGACTCTCCAGCGCCAGTTGATCCTGATCTTCGCGGGGTATGTTCCAGGTCTGGGCCATCAATTCGCAGTGTTGGCCCATGGACAAGCCTGTGCGCGGTTCGCCGTTGCGCGGGAACTCCGGGATCAAGTCCCGGGGACGCAGCTGTAGAAAGGATTTCAGTTTGTCGCCGGTGGTCTTCGCGCGATTGGCTTGCAGCAGCACCCGGCGCAAACCTTCACTGACGCTGATCGGCGCATCCGAGGTGGTATCGACGCCACCGGCAATGCCGCAATCGATCTGTCCCAAGGCAATCTTGTTCGCGACCAGCAACGCCGCTTCCAGACCTGTGCCGCACGCCTGTTGAATGTCATAGGCCGGCGTATAAGGGGACAACCGTGAACCGAGCACACACTCGCGCGTCAGGTTCATGTCGCGGGACAGCTTGAGGACCGCCCCCGCGACCACTTCGCCGATACGCAGGCCATGCAGGTTGTAGCGTTCGATCAAGCCTTCGAGCGCTGCGGTGAGCATCGCCTGGTTACTGGCGGTGGCGTACGGCCCATTGGAGCGGGCGAAGGGAATACGGTTACCGCCGATAATCGCGACGCGGCGCAGCTGAGTCATGAAAAGCTCCTTGTGAAAAATTCAATTTGAAAACCGGTCCCCTGTGGGAGCGGGCTTGCTCGCGAAAGCGTCAGGTCTGCCAACAGAGATGTTGAATGTGCTGGCCTCTTCGCGGGCGAGCCCGCTCCCACAGTGACCTCATCGCCCATAAATCCGGTGTTCCAACTAATCTGCTGAGTTCAAGCGTAGGCCTAATCTCGTGGATCGAACGACTGATTGCCATTCGTGGTCCACACTTTGAACCCCAGCTGCCGGAGTGCGTTCCATGTCTGACCGTTATATCGACTTCGCCAATTCCTCCATCGGCCATCGTCTGGTCGGGGCCATGGGACTGCCGTCCCCGGTGCGCCTGGAGCGTTGGCAGGCAGGCCGGCTGCGGCCTGTCGAAGGGGCGCTGTTGATTGGCGGCGGCCCGCTGACGGAGAAAGTCAGCGCCTTCGCCAACCGCCTGACCGACGCGATCTACAGCTACGGCACCGAGCCGTCCCTGGCCACCGCGTGGATTCCCGGCCACGGCCCCAAGCTCAAGGCCGTGGTGTTCGACGCCAGCGACCTGGTGCAGACCGACCAGCTCAAACAGCTGCGCGAGTTCTTCCAGCCGCTGATAAAAAACCTCGACCACAGCGTGCACCTGGTGATTCTGGGGCGTGCACCAGAGACATTGAGCGACCCGTTCGCCGCCAGCACACAGCGTGCGGTAGAAGGGTTCAGCCGTTCGCTGGCCAAGGAATTGCGCAGTGGCGGCACCTTGCAGCTGATCTATGTCGGTGAAGGCGCCGAGGATCAACTCGAAGGGCCGCTGCGGTTTTTCCTCTCGCCCAAAAGTGCGTTCGTGTCCGGGCAAGTGATTCGCTTGAAGGCCTGCGATACGCAAGTGTCGGACTGGACTCGCCCACTGGCCGGGCGCAAGGCGCTGGTCACGGGAGCCGCGCGCGGTATTGGTGCCTCCATCGCAGAAACCCTGGCCCGTGACGGCGCCGAGGTGATTCTGCTCGACGTGCCACCGGCCAAGACCGATCTCGACGCGCTCGCCGCACGCCTCGGCGGGCGCAGCATCACCCTGGACATTTGCGCCGAAGACGCCGCAGCGCAGTTGATCGAACTGCTGCCCGACGGCGTCGACATCGTGGTCCACAACGCCGGCATCACCCGCGATAAAACCCTGGCCAACATGACCCCGGAATTCTGGGACGCGGTGCTCGCGGTCAACCTGAATGCGCCGCAAATGCTGACCAAGGCTCTGCTCGACAGCGGCACCTTGCATGACAACGGGCGGGTGGTTCTGTTGGCGTCCATCAGCGGCATCGCCGGCAATCGCGGACAAACCAACTACGCCGCGAGCAAAGCCGGGCTGATCGGTCTGGCCCAGGCCTGGGCGCCGCTGCTGGATCAGCGCGGTATCAGCATCAACGCGGTGGCGCCGGGATTCATCGAAACCCAGATGACCGCGCACCTGCCATTCGGTATTCGCGAGGCCGGGCGGCGCATGAGTTCATTGGGCCAGGGCGGCCTGCCACAAGACGTCGCCGAAGCGGTCGCGTGGCTCGCTCAACCGGGCACCGGCGCGTTCACCGGGCAAGCGCTGCGAGTCTGCGGGCAAAGTGTCTTGGGGGCATAAAGATGATCACCGATTGGCACACACTCAACCGCGAACCGAGCCTGACCGGTCTGTATGTACGGGCGGCGA
Source organism: Pseudomonas sp. 31-12 (assembly GCF_003151075.1). Classification (NCBI taxonomy): domain Bacteria; kingdom Pseudomonadati; phylum Pseudomonadota; class Gammaproteobacteria; order Pseudomonadales; family Pseudomonadaceae; genus Pseudomonas; species Pseudomonas sp. 31-12. The sequence goes on along the minus strand of NZ_CP029482.1, from coordinate 950,797 downwards.
CACGGCGCAAAATCACCGGCACCACATTGCCCGACACGGGTTTGCGCTGCTCGGTCGAAGTCGATCCGCAACGCCTGGCGGCGTATCGCAAGGTCTGCGGTTTTGCCGACAACGGCTTGCTGCCGCCGACCTATCCACACATTCTGGCGTTTGCCTTGCAGATGCAATTGCTCACGGCCAAGGACTTTCCGTTCCCGCTGCTGGGGTTGATTCACCTGAGCAATCGCATTCGCGTCTTGCGCCCTATGGGCGGCGTGCACCGCGTGCGGGTCAGTGTGCAGGTGCAGAATTTGCAACCCCACGCCAAGGGGGCGACATTCGACCTGGTGACGTCGCTCGACGATCAGTTGGGGCCGCTGTGGGAGGCTGAAAGCCAGATGCTGTGCCGCGGGGTCAAGCTTGAAGGGGAACCGGTCGAGGAAGTCCTGGCATCGACAACGGCGCTGACCGAAGTGACTCGCTGGGAAGCGCCGACCGACATTGGCCGCCAGTACGCGAAAGTGTCCGGGGACTACAACCCGATTCACCTGAGTGCGGCGAGCGCCAAGCTGTTTGGCTTTCCCACAGCCATTGCTCATGGACTGTGGAACAAGGCCCGGACATTGGCGGCGTTGAGTGAGCATCTGCCCACGGCGAATGTCGAGATTGCGGTGCAGTTCCGGAAACCGGTGCGGTTACCGAGCGAGGTGACGTTGCTGGCCAGTGCGGCAGGGGCCAGTGGGGATTTTCAGTTAGTGGGCGCGGGGGATCTGGAGCATATGGTGGGGCATTGGCGGCCGATTGCCTGATTGATCTCTTGTGCCTGAACGACCGCTATCGCGAGCAGGCTCGCTCCCACAGGGGGGGTCGTTTGAGGATTAGTGCGGTGGATAGTTGGCGAGGATCCGCCCCACCGTTTCACGTATCGCCGTGCTGCGATCCGACGGATTTGTCGTGCGGCTGAGCATTTGCTCATCGCTGCCACGCCACACAAGTTTGCCGTCCTTGCCATCAATCAGGTCGATCTGGATGGTCGCCACCTTATAGGTCACGTTGCGGGTTTCGTTGTACATGGGCCCGCCCCAATAACCGTTCCATGGATTGCCCCAACCGCCGCCATAGTTGGTGGTCACCTGTTGCTGGCGTTCTTCGACGATCAGGTAGGTCTGGACGTCAAGATTTCCCTTGCTGCCAGCGGCGGCCGGGCGCAGGCCACGCTGATCCAGCTGGTCGGCCACCGATTGGCGGATGCGCTGTTCGGTCAGGTCGCTCTTGATCCGTGGATCATCGGGGCGATATTGCAGGGCCGGTTCTTTCCAGGACCAGCTGCGATAGGCGGCGAAGTCGCGGCTGGCATCGAAGTCATTGTTGACCTGGTTGGCGGCGCAGGCACTGAGCAGCGCGGCGATGGCCAGTAGAGCAAAACGGCGGATCATGATGGTTCTCCGGTTGAAGACATGAACCTGTGAAAGTCTTCCAGACAACAAAAGCTAACTGGGAGGATACGCCGACATGGCCTTTTCTACAGCCTCCCTTATCGCGTCGGCACGCTCGCTCTGACTGCCGCGATTGCCGGTTTCGGCGCTGGCACTCCACACCGGTTGGCCGCTCTGAGCGTCGAACAAATCGACCCGCACCACCACGACCTGTTCCTGATACGTGCGCACAATCGGCACCGTGTTGTACATGCCATAGCCGTTGCCGTAGCGGTTGTAGCCGCCATAACCACCGCCGTAATAACCGTAGTCATCCCGAACCTGGCGTAAACGGGTTTCCAGATGCAGATTGGCGCTGACAAACAGGTCAGCCGGACGGTTGTTATCGTGCAACGGGCGCAAGCCGCGCTGATCGAGGGCGTTGCTGACGGCTTCGGCGACCTGGGCCGAGTCCGCCCAGGCACTGCCCGGTGGCAGTTGCCCGTCGAGCCAGGCCCAACTGCGGTAACGCCCGTAGTCACGCGGCGGTGCCGGGTAGGCGCTGCGGTCGAAGGTGCTGGCCGCTTGAGGCGGTGCCGGCGGCAACGGGTTGGAAGTCGCCACATAAGGGTTGCTGCCCTGGCAGGCCGCCAACCCGAGACAGATCACCAGTAACCCTGAACGACTTTTCATGTTGCGCTCCGATCAGACCGGCCGACAGATCCAGTGTAAATAGCGCCCAAGCCCGGCAAAGCTTGGGTGGCGGCGGTGGGCCAGCTCCATTTCGAGCAAGTCCACGAGTTCGGCGCGGGCCTGGAATTCCACTGGCATGTAGTCGTGAAAAACCCGCACCCCGCTCTGGGTTTCGACCTGCCACAGGCCCTCAAGTTGCGCCGCCAGTTCGCGCGGATCAAGGGGCTGCTGCGGGGTCAGGCTCTGCTTCTCGCCGGCCATGTCGTTCTTGCGCATCTTGCGGAAATGACCTTTGAGCAAGTTGCGGTAAATCAGCGCATCGCGGTTGTAGAAGGCCAGTGACAGCCAGCCATCCTGCTGGGTCAACTGATGCAGCACCGGCAGGATCGCGTGGGGTTCGGCCAGCCATTCCAGCACCGCATGGCACAGCACCAGGTCGTAGGGCTCGGTGAGCTGACCGAGCAAGTCCTGCCACGGTGCCTGAATGAACGTGGCGGTCTGTCCGGCGTCGGCGAAACGCTGGCGGGCGCCTTCGAGCATCGGTTCGGCGGGTTCGGCCAGCGTGACGTCATGACCGCGCTGGGCCAGCCACAACGACATGTGGCCCAGGCCCGCGCCGATATCCAGTACTCGCAGCGGACGGTCCGGCAGGGTTTCGGCCAGGTCGGCCTGAAGCACCGCCAGACGGATCGCGCCTTTGGCACCGCCATAGATTTTCTCGGCGAATCGGGTCGCCAGTTGATCGAAATGACGATCGCTCATCAGCTGAACCTCTTTTCGCTGTCTGCGAGTTTGCTGCGCACCACTTCATTCATGTCCAAGCCCAGCTCGCCGCACAGCAGCAGTAGATAGAGGACGATGTCGCCGATTTCCTGCCCGGCGTGGGCCAGTTTGTCCGCCGGCAACTGGCGCGACTGGTCTTCGGTCAGCCACTGGAAAATCTCCACCAGCTCGGACATTTCCACGCTCGCGGCCATGGCCAGGTTTTTTGGGCTGTGAAATTGCCGCCAGTCATTGCGGTCACGGATGGCGTGCAGGCGTTCGGTCAGTTCAACAAGGTTCATCGGGCTCTCCTGAAGGCGTATAGCTTCGGGGGGATGGCCGGGGATGGCAAGGGTGCTTTTCCTGTGGGAGCGGGCTTGCTCGCGAAAGCGGACTGAAATCCACCGCCGATGTTGACTGACAGACCGCCATCGCGAGCAAGCCCGCTCCCACAGGGCCCATGCAACCCTCTATGCTTGTGGGGAACTCGCCGCCGCAATCCATGGCCCAAGGCTCAAGTCCGGCAAGCACGCCACCACTTACATCAGGACGTTCACGATATGCAGGTAGAAAGTTTTTTCGAATGGCTCGGCCAGGCACTCGGTTCGGTTATCCGTTTTATCGTTGACGGCCTCAGCGGCTTGTTCAACCTGTTGAGCCACGCCGGCAGCAATTTTGTCGAAGGCTTGTCCCGTGCGTTGGGGATGGATACTTCGATTATCAGCATCATTGCGCTGATCCTGGGGTTGATGCTGTTGTGGTCGGCGATCCGGGCGTTTATGAATGCGTCGATCATCATGGGGATTATCTGGTTGCTGTTGGGGCTGTGGTTGCTGAGCTGGATCATCCACTGACACCGACATCCCCTGTGGGAGCGGGCTTGCTCGCGAAGGCGGCCTTACAGTCGATATTGATGTCGCCTGACAATCCGTATTCGCGAGCAAGCCCGCTCCCACATTAAATCGGACCTCCCGCTACAATGCCCGCTCCCCCAAGGAGCCTGCATGTCCAACCTGATCGCCGACTGGCGCGACCGCACAACCCATCGTCGGGTCTGGGCGCTGGCTGCGCCGATGATTCTTTCGAACATTTCCGTTCCGCTGGTGGCACTGGTCGACAGTACCGTCATCGGCCACCTGCCCCACGCCCATCAGTTGGGCGCCGTCGCGGTCGGGGCCAGCCTGTATACCTTTCTGGCCTGGGGCATGGGATTTCTGCGCATGGGCACGACGGGGTTCGCCGCCCAGGCTGCCGGGCGCGGAGATGGCGCGGCGTTGCGGCAGATTCTGTTGCAGGGTTTGTTGCTGGCGATGGGGCTGGCGATTGTCCTGGGCGCATTGGGCGTCCCGTTGAGTGGTGTCGCGCTGCACTTCATGCAACCCTCGGCCGAACTCGACCAGCTCACCCGCGAATTTTTCCACACAAGGCTCTTCGGCTTGCCCGCGGCGCTGGCCAGTTATGCGCTGGTCGGCTGGTTCCTTGGCACCCAGAACGCACGGGCACCGCTGGCAATTCTGCTGAGCACCAATCTGGTGAACATCGCGCTGAACCTGTGGTTCGTCCTCGGCCTGGACTGGGGCGTGGTCGGGGCAGCCCGGGCGTCGGTGATCGCCGAATGGACCGGCGCCCTGATCGGCTTGTTCATGACCCGCAAAGCCCTGCGCGCCTACCCCGGCCATATCGCCTGGGCCGCACTGGCGCTGTGGCAGAGCTGGCGACCATTGCTGGCGGTCAACCGCGACATTTTCATCCGCAGCCTGGCGCTGCAATCGGTGTTTTTCCTGATCACCGTTCAAGGCGCGCGGCTCGGTGATGCCACCGTCGCCGCGAACGCCCTGCTGCTCAACGGCTTGCTGCTGACCGCCCACGCGCTGGATGGCCTGGCCCATGCCGTGGAAGCCCTGTGCGGGCATGCCATCGGCGCGCGTGATCGAGAGGCGCTGCGTCGCTCCTTGGTGGTTGCCTGCGGCTGGTCATTGCTGGCGAGTGTGGGCTTTGCCGTGCTGTTCGCCTTCGCCGGACATCTGTTCATCGAGATGCAGACCGACATCCAGAGTGTGCGCGACACCGCGTTTATCTACCTGCCCTACCTCGCCGCACTGCCGCTGATCGCCGTCTGGAGTTACCTGCTCGACGGGCTGTTCATCGGCGCCACCCGTGCCCGGGAAATGCGCAACGGCATGCTGTTGACGGTCATTCTGCTGCTCCCGTTCGCCTGGGCACTGCAAGGTTTGGGCAACCATGGACTGTGGATAACGTTCCTGTTGTTCATGGCATTGCGCAGCCTGACCCTCGGGGCGTTTGCCTGGTTCCTGCGCAAGAACGACGGCTGGTTTACAGGCAGGGCTCATTGAGTCAGCCTGCTGCAGCCAGGGGTCGCACATCAATGTCGAACCCCGTGTTCAGGATTGATCGTTCTGCCACAGGTTGCGCAGGCTATCGAGACGCTCCTGCTGGCTCATCCCCGACAATGGCTGCACGGGCGTAGCGTCAGGGTATTGCAAGCGCAGCCATATCCAGCCATCGAGCACCGGGCGTTTGCTGAAACCCAGCGCCAGCCCTTCCTGCATATGGGACCACAGGCGGGTGTAGTCGGTGCCGGTGGACTGGCTCCAATGCCAGGCGTGCTGTTCAAGCAGGCAGGTTTGCAAGGTGTCCCGCTGACGAGGCGTCAGGTTTTCTTCGATGGCCAATGGGCTGACGGCAAGCCCAGGATTGAACAACTGTTGCCAACCCCGGCTGCCGATTGCCCTGTCGGCCCAGGTGCCGCCGAACCAGCGCAACTGACTGATCGGCCCCAGCCAGCGACTCAGTTCCAGGGCATCGCAGGCATCGAAAAAGTAACTGGCGGTGTGGGGGTTGTAGTAACTCAACAACGCGCGGTGGTGCAGGCCAAAGGTGACCGTGAGCATGCGGCGTAAATGCTCGAGCAACTGCGACGGCGAGGCCTCACTGACCAGTAACAAACCACTCCAGCTGTGCGGTTCGCGCAGGCACAGCTCGGCCAGCGCCGGGCAGCCCTTGAGGTCGACCAACAGCGGCCCGTGCTCGCGTATCGGCTGCAACTCGGTGTCATCGAACAGCCAGAACCGCCGGGTCTGCGCAAACTGCTGGAGCAGCATCGCACCAGCCCCAGGCTCCCCCGGTACGTCGAGCAACAACCACTGCGCGGTTGAGTCCGGCGTCTGGGCGACGATCATGCCGCACCGCTCTGGCCAAGCTGCGTCGCTGCCCGGCAGGTGCAGAAGGCGTGTGCGCAATGGCTGAAACTGCCCCCACCGGGCATCAGACACAGCAACACGACCGGTTCGCTGGATTGCAATAAACGCACTAGTCCGTCGACGGTAGCGTTGTCTTCTGTCGCCACGGTGGGTGGAAGTTCGGGCAAGACCGACGCTTGGGTGCAGGGTTGTCCGGGAAAAAACCCGGTGATTAACGGTTGATCAGGATCCCCCTCGATAAAACTCACCAGCACCTGCGCGCCTTCACTCAGCGACAGGGTGTGCGCATCGCCCAATTCCGGTGCCAACGGCAGCCAGCAGTGGCTGGGCTTGGCGCCTTCACCCTGATAAACCCAGTCGAACTGCACAGCAACGGGCCTGGATGAATCGGGTTGCGGCTCATCGACATCAACGACCCAAGCCCGCTGCAGGCTGTGCATCCGTGGGCTCATGACCAAATGAGGCACTGCGAGCGGTAACGCCCCGGCAACAGCGCGGATCCGGTTGCCATACGCAACCCCCGGCGCCTGCCCCCCCTGATGCTCGACATGGATCAGCAGCCAGACACGATTCCAGTCGGCACATGGATGGCCGGACAGCAGAACGCGCTGACCGCTGCGTAACGTCGTCAGATTTGTCTGACCTTCGCCAGCCTGCGCGTTGCCTTGAACCTTGAACTGCTGCACGCCGGGCTGTTCGGTGCAGGGCTCAAAAACCATCTCGGCTTCCCGAGGAAATTGTCCTCGCGCATCACCAAAGACCAGACAGTGACCGCGCTGGCGATGCTCGAAGTGGTAATGAAGTCGTTCCTGCGCACACAGACGCTGGAGGAACTGCAGGTCCGATTCCCGGTACTGCGTGCAGAAATCACGCGGCGGGTAATCGCAGCTCAGGTCAAGGCGCAGATCCTTACCGTCAATGCCATGCTCCTTGAGCACCTGCGCGAGGATCTCGGGTACAGACCGGTTGCTGAAAATGCGCTGGCTGAAACGCTGGGCCAGGCACGCCAGTTTCGGCTTCAGACGCACACGACAAAGCCTGGGCGCAGCACCGTGGCCAGCCTGGACAAGCTCATGCAATTGCCCGTGAAAACCGGTCCCCGGCGGCCCGAGATGCAAAAAGGCCGGGCGGTACAGCAGGCTTGCCAGGTCCAATGTCGGGTCATCGATCAGCAGATCCACGTCGAACACGAAGGGTTCGCTGATTGCTTCACTGCCGGTAAAAGCCAAGACTTCAACAGGGTCGGGCAGACCCTCTACATCCAGACGAAATGACGGCTCGTTGACTGGATCGAACATCGGCGATTCTCTACAGGAGGGGCGGCCGGGGATTCTCTCCGAGAGAGTTGGCCGAGTAGAGTGCCGAAGTACAACTTAGGAAATGACCTACGCGAAAAGAGGACCGCATCGCGCGGATAGCTGGGGATGTGAGTCATTTCGTTTGAAATCGGGGAAGCGTCCCAACAGGCCATCTGAAATTTCCCGCAGCGTACGGAAAGTTTTCAGACAACCTGCTGAGAGCGGTGCCTTACCTCAAGAAGACAGGTAAGACGAACGGGTCAGGCCCAGGCGCAGTGCGTCGAGGAACTGGGTACGCTCGGCGGCAGTGATGCGCGCACTGGCGCATTTGTCGCGGTAGTGGGTCATCAGCTCTTCCGGCGACAAGTGCACGTAACGCAGCATGTCTTCGATGGTGTCGTGGGTCTCGATACCGGCGTGGTACACGCTGCCATCGGCGTTCTGGTAGATGTTCACCGAATCGGTGTCACCAAACAGGTTGTGCATGTCGCCGAGAATTTCCTGGTAGGCGCCGACCAGGAAGATACCCAGCAGGTAATCCTCGCCTTCGTTCAAACCGTGAACCGGCAGGCTGGTTTCGATGCTCTGCTCGTCGACGTATTGCTTGATCTTGCCGTCGGAGTCGCAGGTCAGATCCTGCAGCACGGCGCGGCGCAGCGGCTCTTCGTCGAGACGGTGCAGCGGCAGAATCGGCAGGACCTGGCCGATGGCCCAGGTGTCCGGCAGGCTCTGGAATACCGAGAAGTTGCAGATGTACTTGTCGGCCAGCTTGTCGTTGAGTTCGTCGAGCACCTGACGGTGCGAACGCTGACGCGCCTTCAACGAGTTGTGCAGGCGACGGCACACGGCGAAGTAGCATTGCTCGGCCAGGGCTTTTTCGGCAAGGGTCAGCTTGCCATCGGCGTACTGGGTGGCCACGTCGCTCATGTAGTGCGTGGCGCGCCAGTAGGTTTCGGTGACCATCTCGATGTCGGTCGGGCCCAACAGGTCAACCAGCCACTGTACGGTTTCCGGCAGTTCTTCCTTATTCTCGATCTTCGGCACGTCGTCGTTGTGCTTCTCGACGTCGGTCACCTGCACTACCAGCATGGCGTGGTGAGCGGTCAGCGAGCGGCCGCTTTCGGAGAAGATGTTCGGGTGCGGCAGGCTCTGCGCGTCGCAGAATTCCTTGAGCATCCCGACCACGACACCGGCGTAATCATCCATGTCGTAGTTGATCGAACTGGCGTTGCGCGAGTGCGTACCGTCGTAGTCGACGCCCAGACCGCCACCGACGTCGATGTGGTCAACCGGCAGGCCGAGGTTGCGCAGTTCGCCGTAGTAACGAATCGCTTCCTTGAAACCGTGCTGGTAATCCGCCAGGTTGGCGATCTGCGAGCCCATGTGGAAGTGCAGCAGGCGAATGCCCTGATCCAGGCCCGCCGCGCGGAAACGCTCGACCACCGACAGCAGTTGCGCCGCCGACAGGCCGAACTTGGATTTCTCGCCGCCGGTGTCCGCCCACTTCGAAGACGCCAGGGACGACAGGCGCACGCGCAGGCCAACCTGAGGCTTGACCTTCAGCGACGCGGCTTCTTCGATCACCAGCTCAACTTCGGATTCTTTCTCGATCACGATGAACACGTTGTGACCCAGCTTCTGGCCCATCAGCGCCAGACGGATGAACTCGCGGTCCTTGTAACCGTTGCAGACGATGGTGCCGCCCTTCGGTGCCAGGGCCAATACGGCCAGCAACTCAGGCTTGGAGCCGGCTTCCAGACCGATGGAAACATCCTGGGTGGCGATGATGTTTTCGATCACCGCTTCTTGCTGGTTCACCTTGATCGGGTACAGCGCGGTGTACTTGCTCTGGTATTCCAGACGCTCGATATTGGAATCGAAGGCGCCGGTCAGCTGACGCACGCGGTCTTGCAGAATGTCTGGGAAACGCACCAGCAACGGCAAGGACAGGCCGCTTTTACGCAGCTGGTCGACTTGCTCGAAGAGGTCGATAGGCGAACTGGTCGGACCGTTCGGACGAACTTCGACGCGACCGGCGTCATTGATCGCGAAGTACCCGGCCCCCCAATGGCGAATCCCGTAAACACTGCGGCTGTCCGCAACTGTCCATTGGCTGCCATCGTCTTTGCGTGTGCGTCGTACGGACATTGAAGTCCCCTATAAAGAAGTCATAGAGCGTCGCCTGGGTTCAGGCCGGCGCAGTCTAAAGAATGAAAATGACGATTAGCCTGCATGCAAGGGCCATAGACCTCACATTCAGCGCTGAGTTTAGAAACCGGTCAGAACAGGCTCTGTGAAAACCATGTAGACGACGCCAGGCCAGAGTTGAATCGGGACTGGATCAAGCCGAGGGTGGTTTTCACAGAGGCTGCTAGCCGCCGGACTTCTTCGCTTTGAATCCCAGTTTGATCAGTTCAGCCAAGAGTAGCTCGACATGATCGCCCTGGATTTCGATGATTCCGTCTTTCAACGCTCCACCGGTGCCACAGCGTTTCTTCAACGTGGTGGCCAGGTCCTTGAGCGCTTCTTCCGCCAACGGCACGCCGGTGATGGTCGTCACCGTCTTGCCGCCGCGACCCTTGCTTTCGCGACGCACGCGAGCGATGCCGTCGCCGGCCGGGATAACGGTCTGTTTGCAGATGCAGGCGTCCACCGGTTTACTGCACTCGGGGCAATGACGACCTGCGTCGGTGGAAAATACCAGGCCACCAAGGGCGGCGAAGGATGCGGCTTTTTTGGCCACCGGCAATCCTCTTGGGAGGACAAAGACTGGTCGCGGCAACTTGGGAAGCTGCCATCGACCGCGAAGCCCCACTCAGGCAGGGGCAGCGCTACTGAGCCAGGCAACGCTGGTTCAGTTTGAAAAGGTCGCGCAGTGTAACGGCAAAAAGCCGACTTGCTAAGAGCCAATCGGCGCCAATTTATAGCTCTTTTGCGACGTCATCCCCGCGAGCCCGAAGATAGCGCTTCAACGCAGCCAGAGAGTCCGGGCAATAAGGCTTTTGCTGGATTTCCAGCAGGACCTGATCGATAGGGATAAAGCGCGCTTCCAGCACCTCTTCCGGTTGCAGGATCAAGGGGCCGTCCCACACCGCCGAAAACGCCGAACACCAGAGACGATTGCCGGTGTCCTCGAAGAAAAAGTGGTCATGGGCGCTCAATTCCACGCCGCTCACACCCAGTTCTTCTTCCAGTTCACGCGCAGCCGATTCGGCATACGTCTCGGTGGCGAGCACCATGCCGCCTGCCGCCACGTCCCAGTAACCGGGGTAAATGGCCTTGCTCAGGGTTCGACGGTGAACGCACAGTTCACCCGCGGAATTGAACAGCATGATGTAGGTGCCCCGCCCGATCAGCCCGCGTTCGCGCAGGTCGGAACGGACCAGGGCGCCGAGCAGGTTGTCCTGCTCGTCGACCCAGGCGATCTGTTCGGCATCCGAGGCCGCGCGATGGGCGGCCTCTTTGGCGTTATCGACCATGACTCAGCCTTGATTGAGCAATTGACGCAGATCGATGACTGCGGCGTTGGCCCGGGAGATGTAATTGGCCATGACCAGCGAGTGGTTGGCCAGCACACCGAAGCCGCTACCGTTGAGGATCATCGGGCTCCACACCGGCTCTTGCGAAGCTTCCAGCTCGCGAATGATCTGGCGCACGCTGACCGTGGCGTTCTTCTTCGCGAGCACATCGGCGAAGTCGACTTCGATGGCACGCAGCAGATGGGACAAGGCCCAGGCTTGGCCGCGAGCTTCGTAGAACACATTGTCGATCTGCATCCACGGGGTCTCGACGATTTCTTCATCGACCTGTGGCACCTGACCCGGGGCCAGCACCTCGGTTTTCAGCGCGGTGTTGAGTTTGACCCGGCCAACACTGGCCGACAGCCGTTGCGACAGCGAACCCAAACGGGTGCCGACATCGCCCAGCCAGTTGTTCAGGTTGTCGGCGCGGGCATAGAACAGCGCGCTTTTCTGACTTGGATCGGAGAGGCGAGCCTGATAACGGCTCAGGGAATTGATGCCTTCCTGGTATTCGGACTCACTGGAGGGCAGCACCCAGCTCTTGTTGTCGAAGTTGAAACGCGGCTCGGCCTTGGCCAGGTCGGCGTCTTCGGTGGACTGCGACTGGGAACGCGCGAAGTCTTTACGCATGGCACGACTCAGGTCGCGAACCTGGACCAGCACGCCATATTCCCAGCTCGGCGTGTTGTCCATCCACAGGCCCGGCGGGAACCGGTCGTTGGAAATATAGCCACCTGGCTTGCTCAGCAACGTGCCGGCGACAGTCTTGAGGGTTTCCACCGTGGTGTACCCGATGACCATTTGCTTGCCTTCTTTCTCGGCCGCCACCTGGGCATTTTGTTGAACCGGGAACAGCGCAGGCTCCTGGCTCCAATACCAACCCAGCCCAATCGCGACCAGCAGGTAAAGGCCAATCAGCGTGGCCAGCGCCCGGCTGAACAACAGGCCGCCGACATAACTGCGGGTGGCCGATTTCGGTTCAGCGGCACGTTCAGGCGCGCTGCCCGCGCGATTCTTCCAGTCCAGCATGGCGATATCCTTTCAATCACTTGAGTTCATCGGTTCGACCACAACCCTACGCCATCGTGCCTCGTTTGCCGCGCATTAAATCCTGCGCGAAACGGAGGGACTTACAATGGCCGCGATCAGGGACCACTATAAATGAAGCACAGCGGCGAGCCTATGCGACCAGCCAGTCAGAAACTGAATGAGGCCGCTTTGCAGATTATTGACACACGACGCTCATGGGATTGAAAAGAGGTGCTAGCATAGAGCCACCAGTCGATCTCAGCATGCACCCTAACTAGTAGTCAGGATATGACCGAGCCAGAAGACCCCAGCCGTGAGCGCCTCAAGCACCACTTTGCCCAGCGGGTAATTCATCAGGCACGTCAGATTCTTGAGATATGGCAGCGCCTGCAACGCAGCGAGTGGTCGACCACCGATTTGTCCGAACTGAGCGAGGCCAACCTGCGCCTGCTGCGCTTTGCCGAGCGTTTCGAGCAACCGGAACACACGCAACTGGCGCGCCACATCGGCCTGTCGCTGGAGGCTGTCGACGCCAATCGCGGACGCCTGAGCAGCGGCCTGATCACCGACCTCAATCGCTTGATGCAGCGCCTGTCGCGCACCGGCCTGCGCCACGGCGATCAGCTCGAACAAACCTTCCTGCCGCCGCTGCGCAAGCCGATCTACGTGATGCTGCAGGATCACGACCGCGCCGAGCGCCTGGCCAAGCAGCTGGAATTTTTCGGGCTCAGCGCCCAATCCCTGGACAGTGTGGCGGCGTTTCGCTCCTCTATGGTCGAGCGCCTTCCGGCGGCAATCGTCATGGACGTGGACTTCAGTGGCACCGGCATTGGCCTGAAACTGGCCGCCGAAGCCCAGGTCGGACTGGACGAACCGTTACCGCTGCTGTTCTTCAGTCTGCACGAAACCGACACCCCTACCCGCCTCGCCGCCGTGCGCGCCGGTGGCCAGGAATTCCTCACCGGCACCCTCGAAGCCTCGAGCTTGCTGGAGAAGATCGAAGTCCTGACCTGCGTCGCCCAGTACGAACCTTATAAAGTGCTGATCATCGACGACTCGCGCGCCCAGGCCCTGCACACCGAGCGCCTGCTGAACAGCGCCGGGATCGTCACCCGAACCTTGATCGACCCGATTCAGGCCATGGCCGAACTGGCGGACTTTCAGCCGGACCTGATCATCCTCGACATGTACATGCCGACCTGCACCGGCACGGAACTGGCCAAGGTGATCCGGCACAACGACCGTTACGTCAGCGTACCGATCATTTACCTGTCGGCCGAAGATGACCTGGACAAGCAACTCGACGCCATGAGCGAAGGCGGCGACGATTTCCTGACCAAACCGATCAAGCCGCGGCACCTGATCACCACCGTGCGCAACCGCGCGGCGCGGGCACGCAATCTGAAGGCGCGAATGGTCCGCGACAGCCTGACCGGCCTGTATAACCACACTCACATTCTGCAATTGCTCGAAGACTGCAGCTTCCGCGCCCGCCGCGAGAGCAAGCCGCTGAGCTTTGCGATGCTCGACATCGACCACTTCAAACGGGTCAACGACAGCCACGGCCACCCCATGGGCGACCGGGTCATCAAGAGCCTGGCACTGTTCCTCAAGCAGCGGTTGCGCAAGACCGACTTCATCGGCCGCTACGGCGGTGAAGAATTCGCCATTGTCATGCCGGACACCGATCTCGAAGCGGCCCATAAAGTGCTCGATGAGATCCGCCAACGCTTTGCCGAAATCCACTATCCCGCCCAGCCTCAGGATCTGTGGTGCACGTTCAGCGCCGGGGTGGTTGAGCTGTGTGACCACTCCGACAGCCTGATGATGGCCAGCCAGGCCGACGAAGCGCTGTACCGCGCCAAGGACGGTGGACGCAACCGCGTGCAGGCTGCGCGGACGTCAAAGCAAAGTGCCACTTTTTCATCGGAATGGACCCATTCGGTCATAACCCTGTAATAGAAACGCAATAACTTCAGGCGCTTACCATTCTGCCGTTGGTAGACCCGCGATGCGCCTGAAGCTGCTGACCAATCTCAATACCCTTCTTTTAGTCGCCGTGTGCGTGGCCCTTGGCGCGACGCTCTGGTGGTCGCAAAAAGCCCTCGAACGCCCTTATCTGCTGATGGAGCGTTACCTGGGGTTGTCCCAGCAATTTCAGAATGAAGTGGCGCGCAACGTTGAGGATTACCTCGCCAGCGGCGATGCCCTGCGCCTGAGCAGCGCCAGCCAGGCCATCGACGGCTTGCAAAAGCAACTGGGTGAATTGCCGCCGGAGCTGGCCGACACCTTGCGCCCAAGCCTGTCGAACCTCGATGAATTCAGCAAAACCGACCTGCTGGCCGCCGGCAAACTCGCCGGTGACCCGCAGGCGCTGTTGCTGCAAGCCGAACGCGAGCTCGGCGCCAGCCTCGACCAACTCAGCCAATACGCCAGCGGCAACGCGGCGTACCTCGCGCCCTTGCTCGCCGCGTCCCAGCACCTGGGCAAACTGTCGTTGGCCCGGAACAAACTGGTCAGCAGCGGGCGCAGTGAACTGGCCGCCGATGTCGAGCGCGAAGTCGCCAGCATCCGCGCCCAGTCCGAGCTGATCGGCGCCTTGCCGTTGCTCGGTGTAGCTGCCAGCAGTGAATCCGGGACGGATGATTTCGCGGCGATGATGGGGCTGGAGAACACCGAAAAAGCCGTCGCCGAAGATGCCGGCGTCGGCCTCAAACGGGAACTCAACAGTCTGCTGACGCGTTACCCGGCTGAACTGGCGCGGACTCGGGATCAGATCCAGAAACGCACCGACCTCAGCACCGCGACGCACCTGAAAATCGCCGACGTGCAGCAAGCCATCGCCGGGCTGGAGCCGGTAGTCCGCGCCCAGCATGGGCAGATCCAGGGCGAAGTGCGCTTGATGCAAGGCGTGATGATCGGCCTGATTCTGCTGATCGCGTTGCTGATCGACACCTTGCAACGAAAACTGGCCCGAACGCTGACCAACCTCGGCCCCGCCCTGTCGACCTGGGCCGAAGGCGACTTCAGCCAGGACATTCAACTGGGCAAAACCAACCGAGAACTGCACGACATTGAAGCGTCGCTCAATCGCTTGCGCGCGTACCTCGTGGACCTCGTCGGCACCATTCGCCTCAATGCCGAGCAGGTGGCCGGCAGCAGCCGCACCCTGGCCGAACTGAGCAACGATTTGCACAGCGGCGCCGAACACCAGGCCGGCGACACCGCGCTGATCCGCGATTCCCTCGGTGAACTGGAGGCCACGATTCAACAGGTCGCCGGCGACGCCAGCCAGGCCGCCGACGCCAGTCGCCATGCCGGGCTGGCGGTCGAGCATGGCCAGAAAGTCATCGGACTGAGCCTCACCGGCCTGCATGAACTGGTGGGTGAAGTGCAAGGCAATGCGCAGATGATCGAGCACCTGGCTGAAGAGTCGGCGACCATCGGCGGCGTGCTGACGGTGATCCGCTCGATTGCCGACCAGACCAACCTGCTGGCCCTGAACGCCGCCATCGAAGCCGCCCGCGCCGGAGAGATGGGCCGCGGGTTTGCGGTGGTGGCGGAAGAAGTTCGCTCACTGGCGCAACGCACGGCCGGGGCCACGGCAGAGATCCAGACTTTGATCGCCGGCCTGCAAACCGCCGCGCGGCAATCGGTGGAAGGCATGCGCGCCCAGGTCGAACACGCCGAAGCCACGGCCAATCAGGCTCAGGCTGCCGACGGCGCTTTGGATAAAATCGTCGGGGCGATCCAGACCATTTCCGACACCGCGGTGCGCATTGCCGATGTCACTGCGCAGCAGAGTGGTGCGGTCAGTGAGATCCGTGATCACAGCGAACGTATCCACAAGCTGGGTGGGGATAACTTGCTGCGGATTGGCGAGGGGCGCGTGCAGGGGGAGAATCTCTTGGTGTTGGGCGGGCGATTGCATACAGCCGTTCAGGCTTTCCGCGTCTGACAAATCGCCATCGCGGGCAAGCCCGCTCCCACAAGGACCGCGCAAAACCTGTGGGAGCGGGCTTGCCCGCGATGGCGTCAGAACATTCAACACAAAACTCCCTGCCTGCACACCCCGCGACTGTCCGCTATCATGCCCCCAATTCCGATACGCGAGATTGTCATGCGCCGTTTGCTTTGCCTGCTGCTTTTAGTGCTCGCCCTGCCGGCCAACGCCGCCGGGTTGCTGGAGAGTCGGCCCAGTTCCTCCTTGGGCTCGATCAACAACAGCGCCGACTTCCTGCCGGTGCGCGAGGCGTTTCAGCTGAGTCTGGTCGACAGCACGCCGCAATCGATCAAGCTGCGTTTTGTCGCCACAGAGGGTTACTACCTCTATCGGCATCGCTTTCAGTTTCGTGCCGATCCGGCCGAGGTTGTCCTGGGCGCGGCGCAATTGCCCAAGGGCGAGCAAAAGCACGATGAATACTTTGGCGATGTCGAGGTCTATCACGGCATTCTCGACGTCGAAGTACCGCGCACCGATCCGCGCGCCTTCACGCTGGCTGTGACCTATCAGGGCTGCGCCGACAAAGGCCTGTGTTATCCACCCGAAACCGAACGCCTGAACATTGAAGGCGTCGGCGCTCCGACACCCGCCACCGCGCAGAACTGGAGCTGGCGCGAACTCGCCTTGTTCTTTCTCGCCGGTTTGGGATTGACCTTCACCCCGTGCGTACTGCCGATGCTGCCGATTCTCTCCGGCGTGGTATTGCGTGGTCAGGTCGGCGGGTTGCGCGGCTTCAATCTGTCGCTCGCTTACGTGCTGCCAATGGCTGCCTGCTTCGCTCTGCTGGGGGCGTTGATGGGGATGTTCGGCGCTCAGCTCAACCTTCAGGCGCGCCTGCAATCGGCGTGGGTGCTGGTACCGTTCGCGATGTTCTTTGCGCTGTTTGCCCTGGCAATGTTCGGGGTGTTCGAACTCAAGTTGCCCCAGGCCATCAGCAGTCGCCTGGACCGGATCGCCGGGCGCACCGAAGGCGGATCGTTGTGGGGCGCCGCAGTGCTGGGCGTGGTTTCGAGCTTGCTGGTATCGCCCTGCGTTTCGGCGCCGCTGGCCGGTGCGCTGCTTTATATCAGCGCCAGCGGCGATGCGCTGGGGGGTGGATTGAAACTGTTCATGCTTGGCTTGGGCATGGGCGCACCGCTGCTGCTCGTGGCCACCGGCGGCGCGGCCTGGCTGCCGAAAAGCGGGCCGTGGCTGGTCTATGTGAAAAACGCGATTGGCGTGTTGTTGCTGGGATTGGCAATCGGACTGGTCAGCCGCGTATTGCCGGGGCAGATCACCTTGTTGCTGATTGGTCTGCTGGCCGGTGGCGTGGGGTTGTTCATGGGCGCGCTGGAATTCGTCTACAAACCTCCTCGAAAACGCCTCAGCCAACTGCTCGGGATGTTCTTGCTGTTTTACGCACTGGCTTGCTGGTTCGGGGCGTTCAGCGGTCAGACCGACCCGTTCAACCCGATCGGCCAACCACGCATCACCGCCAGCAACGAACAGCCGCAAAATACTAGCGCCTGGCAAACCATCAGCTCCCCGACCGACCTCGATCGCGCCCTCGCCGAGGCCAAATCCGCTGGCACTCCGCTGCTGCTCGACTGGTACGCGGACTGGTGCATCAGCTGCAAAGTCATCGAACGCGAAGTGCTCAACGACCCCACCGTCGTCGATCGCCTGAAAGGCTATCGCCTCGTCCGCTTCGATATCACCGCCAGCAACGCCGAGCAACGCGCGCTGCTCGATCGCTACAAACTGTTCGGCCCTCCGGCCCTGATGTTTTTCGGCAAGGACGGCGTCGAACGCGCCAATGTGCGAGTAATCGGCGAGATCAACGCGAAAGACTTCGCCGAACGTGTTGCCATAGCAAATGACCGGATTTAATCACCCGGTCACATATTTCGCGCAAACATCGGCCATCGTGCTGGCTATTGCATAGAACTGGACAGTCACAAAGGCTTTGCGGCATAGTCGCCGGGTTCTGACAATTGCACACAGATAACAAGGAACAGCAGATGGCGACGCTATTGGTTCTGCACGGCCCCAACCTGAACTTGCTCGGCACCCGTGAACCGGGCACCTATGGCGCTACGACGCTGGCGCAGATCAACCAGGACCTGGAACGCCGTGCCCGTGAAGCCGGCCATCATTTGCTGTACCTGCAAAGCAATGCCGAGTACGAATTGATTGACCGCATCCACGCCGCAAAAGGCGAAGGTGTGGACTTCATTCTGATCAACCCAGCAGCTTTTACGCACACAAGTGTCGCATTACGTGACGCGCTGCTGGCGGTGAGCATCCCATTCATCGAAGTGCATTTGTCTAACGTGCACAAACGCGAACCTTTCCGCCATCACTCTTACTTCTCCGACGTAGCGGTGGGAGTGATCTGCGGCCTTGGCGCCAGCGGTTATCGACTGGCCCTGGAGGCCGCCCTGGAACAGCTTGAAAGACCGGCAACGGCTTGAACAACAAGCGTAACGCCCCTGACCGACCCTTGGGAGTTGATGATTCATGGATATCCGTAAAGTTAAGAAACTGATCGAATTGCTGGAAGAGTCCGGCATCGACGAGCTCGAGATCAAGGAAGGCGAAGAGTCCGTACGCATCAGCCGTCATAGCAAGACCCCGGCTCAGCAGTACTACGCACCGGCTCCAATGCACGCTCCGGCTCCAGCGCCAGTTGCTGCCGCTCCGGTTGCCGCTGCAGCACCTGCTGCTCCGGCCGCGCCAGTGCTGAACGGCACCGTTGCCCGTTCGCCGATGGTCGGCACCTTCTATCGCAAGTCTTCGCCAAGCTCGCCGTCCTTCGTTGAAGTCGGCCAGACCGTGAAGAAAGGCGACACTCTGTGCATCGTCGAAGCCATGAAGATGATGAACCACATCGAAGCTGAAACCAGCGGCGTGATCGAATCCATCCTCGTCGAAGACGGCCAGCCGGTTGAGTACGACCAACCGCTGTTCACCATCGTTTGAACCGCGGAGAAACTTTGATGACTGCGAAGTTGGAAAAAGTTCTGATCGCCAACCGCGGTGAGATTGCCCTGCGGATCCTGCGTGCCTGCAAAGAGATGGGCATCAAGACTGTCGCCGTTTACTCCAAGGCCGACAAAGAGCTGATGCACCTGGGCCTGGCAGACGAGTCCGTCTGCATTGGTCCGGCCTCGGCCGCCCATTCTTACCTGCACATTCCGGCCATCATCGCCGCGGCTGAAGTGACCGGCGCCACCGCCATCCACCCAGGCTACGGTTTCCTGGCGGAAAACGCTGATTTCGCTGAACAGGTCGAAAACTCCGGCTTCGCGTTCATTGGCCCGAAAGCCGACACCATTCGCCTGATGGGCGACAAGGTTTCGGCCAAGCACGCCATGATCGCTGCAGGCGTTCCAACCGTTCCGGGTTCCGACGGGCCGTTGCCTGAAGACGAAGAAACCGCTCTGCGCATCGGTCGCGAAGTCGGTTACCCGGTGATCATCAAAGCCGCTGGCGGCGGTGGTGGTCGCGGCATGCGCGTTGTGCATAAAGAAGAAGACCTGATCTCCTTCGCCAAACTGACCCGCACCGAAGCTGGCGCGGCGTTCGGCAACCCGATGGTCTATCTGGAAAAATTCCTGACCAACCCACGTCACGTGGAAGTCCAGGTGCTTTCCGATGGCCAGGGCCACGCCATCCATCTGGGCGACCGCGATTGCTCGCTGCAACGTCGTCACCAGAAGGTTCTCGAAGAAGCGCCGGCACCGGGCATCGACGAGAAGGCTCGCGCTGAAGTCCTCGCTCGCTGCGTCAAGGCGTGCATCGACATCAACTACCGTGGCGCAGGCACTTTCGAGTTCCTGTACGAGAACGGCGCGTTCTATTTCATCGAAATGAACACCCGCGTTCAGGTTGAGCACCCGGTTTCGGAAATGGTCACCGGCATCGACATCGTCAAGGAGATGCTCAGCATCGCCGCTGGCAACAAGTTGTCGTACACCCAGGAAGACGTGGTTATCCGCGGTCATGCACTGGAATGCCGAATCAACGCCGAAGACCCGAAAACCTTCATGCCAAGCCCGGGCACGGTCAAGCATTTCCACGCTCCAGGCGGCAACGGCGTTCGCGTCGATTCGCACCTGTACAGCGGTTATGCCGTTCCGCCGAACTATGATTCGTTGATCGGCAAGCTGATCACCTACGGCGCAACCCGTGACGAAGCATTGGCGCGCATGCGCAATGCACTGGACGAAATCGTTGTCGACGGGATCAAGACCAACATCCCGCTGCACCGCGACCTGGTCCGCGACGAAGGCTTCTGCAAAGGTGGTATCAACATCCACTACCTGGAACACAAGCTGGCTGGCGACAAGCACTAAGCTTTAGCCCGATCAACAAAGCCGCCTTCGGGCGGCTTTGTTGTATCTAACATTTCATTTAACGGATCACCGCCAACCCTGTGGGAGCGGGCTTGCCCGCGATGAGGCCGCAACACCCAACATTGATGTCGACTGATACACCGTCATCGCGGGCAAGCCCGCTCCCACAGGGTATGAGATGACGCTCAGACCAACCCACTCCCACAACACCCGCACTCTCGCGTAAACTTGCGCGCTTCTCGCAGCCCGCTAGGCTGCAATCAATATTTTTCAAAGGTGCCCGCCATGCCTTGGCTGCAAGTCCGTCTCGCCATCAGCCCAGAACAAGCCGAAACCTACGAAGACGCTTTCCTTGAAGTGGGCGCCGTGTCGGTGACCTTCATGGACGCCGAAGACCAGCCGATCTTCGAACCTGAACTCAACACCACGCCGCTGTGGTCGCACACGCACCTGCTGGCCCTGTTCGAAGGTGGCACCGAAGCCGCCAGCGTACTGGCCCACCTGGAGCTGCTGACCGGCAGCCCGCTGCCCGAGCATCACAGCGAAGTGATCGAAGACCAGGACTGGGAGCGCAGCTGGATGGACGATTTCCAGCCAATGCGCTTCGGTCAACGCCTGTGGATCGTTCCAAGCTGGCACGCTGCCCCTGAACCCGACGCCGTGAACATTCTGCTGGACCCGGGCCTGGCGTTCGGCACCGGCACGCACCCGACCACCGCGCTGTGCCTGGAATGGCTCGACGGTCAGGACCTCAAAGGCTGCAATGTGCTCGACTTCGGTTGCGGCTCGGGGATTCTGGCGATTGCCGCCCTGCTGCTGGGGGCCAAGGAAGCGGTCGGCACCGACATCGACGTGCAGGCGCTGGAAGCCTCCCGCGACAACGCCGGGCGCAACAACATCGCCGACGCACTCTTCCCCCTGTATCTGCCGGAAGATCTGCCGCAGGTTAAAGCCGACGTGCTGGTGGCCAACATTCTTGCCGGCCCGCTGGTTTCCCTGGCGCCGCAATTGTCCAGTCTGGTCAAACCCGGTGGTCGTCTGGCGTTGTCGGGCATCCTCGCCGAGCAAGGTGAAGACGTCGCCAAAGCCTATGCTCAAGACTTCGATCTGGACCCGATCGCCAATCGCGATGGCTGGGTGCGCATCACTGGCCGTCGGCGCTAGAATGAACGCCTGCATAAACCGGATCGCCGCATGACCGACAGCTTCGTCACCCAGTGCCCGCATTGCCAAACCAGCTTCCGCGTCAGCCATGCTCAATTGAGCGTGGCCCGTGGAGTGGTTCGTTGCGGCTCCTGCTTGCAGGTGTTCAACGCCGCCAAGCAGTTGCTTGAGCAACGGGGCGGCAACGAAGCCGTCACACCGGTTGCCCCGGCCATTGTCGAACCGCCGGCCCCGCGCGCCATCAGCCAAAAGCAGTGGTCCGCCACTGAACTGGATCTGGACAGCCTGGACCTGGACGAAGAACTCGCCCGGCTCGAACAGCGGGAAATCCAGCCGACCACGGAATTCGGCCGGCACCGCGAAAACGGCATCAGCGCTCGCCGCGACTCCGCCGAGCACGAGGATGAACCCTGGTCCGACAGCCTCTTCAGCGAATCGGCAGCCGATCGCGCCCAGGCGGTCGAAGCCGACCCACGGGAAACGCAGCCAGATCCGGTCAAGCCCTCGCGCACCGAACCTTCATTCTCGCTGGAACCGGTTGATCTGGACGACGAGCCCCAGGTGCCGCAACTACGCCTGAATGATCCGCTGGACATGCCCCTGCGCCATGATCGACTGTCGGCAACCGACGCACCTGACGACCTGCCCCCGATTGCCCCCTTGCGCAAGCGACACGAACGCAACGAGGCGACCGAACGGGCCGAAGCCTTGCAGGACCTGGCAGACGACCCGCTGCAACTGGATTGGCAGAAACGTCGATCCCCTTGGGGCCGACGGCTTTTCTGGCTGCTGCTGGTGCTGCTCGGTGCCGCCGCGCTCGCTGGCCAATACATCGCTTACCACTTCGACGAACTGGCGCGCCAGGACCAGTACCGTCCGTGGTTCCAGCAACTGTGCCCGCAAGTCGGCTGCACGGTGCCATCGAAAGTCGATATCGCGAAAATCAAAAGCAGCAACCTGGTGGTCCGCAGTCACCCTGAATTCAATGGTGCGCTGGTGGTCGATGCGATCATCTACAACCGTGCGCCCTTCTCCCAGCCTTTTCCGCTGCTGGAACTGCGCTTCGCCGACCTTAACGGCCACCTGATCGCCAGCCGTCGCTTCAAGCCCGGCGAGTACCTGAACGGCGATCTCGAAGGCATGGCGGAGATGCCGCCGCAGACGCCGATCCACATCGCACTGGATATCCTCGATCCAGGCGCCAAAGCGGTGAATTACAGCCTGAGCTTCCATTCGCCCGAGTGAAACGCTTCAGTGTTACGGCGTTGACGGCATATTTCTGACTTTGACCGCTCATACCAAACCGCTGGCGATAACAGAATTACTGTTCAGATTTTGTTCAATTCAGCCTTTATCCAGTCATCGAGAGCGGGTATCATGCCAACCCTTTTTCGAACTCTCATGATCCGGCCCCACAACAGGGAAGTCCTATGTCGGCGGTACGCATCGGTCCATATACATTGCACAACGGTTTGATTCTCGCCCCCATGGCGGGAGTCACCGACCAGCCCTTTCGTCAGCTGTGCAAGCGACTGGGCGCAGGGCTTGTAGTCTCGGAAATGGTTACCAGCGACATGAGTTTGTGGAACACCCGCAAATCGCGGATGCGCATGATCCACGAAGGTGATCCCGAGCCGCGCTCGGTCCAGATCGCCGGGGGTGATGCACAGATGCTGGCGGATGCGGCCCGGGCCAACGTTGAACTGGGCGCACAGATTATTGACATCAACATGGGCTGTCCGGCGAAGAAGGTCTGCAACAAGGCCGCCGGGTCCGCACTGTTGAAGGATGAAGCATTGGTGACCGAGATCCTGCAGGCCGTCGTGGCCGCAGTCGATGTGCCGGTTACCTTGAAGATCCGCACCGGCTGGGACCGGGACAACAAGAATGGTTTGACGGTGGCGAAGATCGCCGAGCAGGCGGGCATTACGGCGTTGGCGGTCCATGGCCGTACCCGAGCCGACCTGTACACCGGTGAAGCCGAGTACGACACCATCGCTGCGATCAAGCAGGCGGTGTCGATGCCGGTCTTCGCCAACGGCGACATCGATTCCCCTGAGAAGGCCCGGTACGTGCTCGACGCGACCGGTGCCGATGGCCTGCTGGTAGGCCGGGCCGCTCAGGGGCGGCCGTGGATTTTTCGTGAGATCGATCACTTCCTGCGTACCGGCGAAAAACTCCCGGCGCTGGAATTGATCGAGGTGGAACGCATTCTGCTAGAGCATCTGGCTGCGCTGCACGTCTTCTATGGAGACGTCATGGGCGTCCGTATCGCTCGAAAGCATGTGGGCTGGTATCTCGCAACCTTGCCGGGCGCCAGGGAGTTTCGCGCCCACTTCAATCGTTTGGAAGATACGGAAGCACAATGCGCCAACGTTCAGGGCTTCTTCGCCGAACGTTACAAGAGCCTGACAGGGGACGGAGAAGGGGTGGCCGCATGACGATGATGACCGAGACTTTAGTGAGTGGAACAACACCCGTGAGCGACAACGTGAATTTGAAACAGCACCTCAATACGCCGAGCGAAGAAGGTCAGACCCTTCGCGGGAGTGTCGAGAAGGCGCTGCACAATTATTTCGCCCACCTTGAGGGCGCTGCCGTCACGGATGTGTACAACCTGGTGCTCTCCGAAGTCGAGGCGCCCCTGCTCGAGTGCGTGATGAACTACGTCAAGGGCAACCAGACCAAGGCCAGCGAGCTGCTCGGGCTGAACCGAGGCACGCTGCGCAAGAAACTCAAGCAGTACGATTTGCTGTAAGCATTCAATCAAACCAGAAAGGCGCCCGCGTAAAAACGGTCGCCTTTTTTGCTGACTCCTTTGCTTTTGATGGAAATTGAAATGACCGACCAGACTACCCGCCTGCCGATCCGCCGCGCCTTGATCAGCGTTTCCGACAAGACCGGGATCCTCGAATTCGCCAAAGAGCTTGAAGCCCTGGGCGTCGAGATCCTCTCCACCGGCGGAACGTTCAAGCTGCTGCGCGACAACGGTGTTGCCGCAGTGGAAGTCGCGGATTACACCGGTTTCGCAGAAATGATGGACGGTCGGGTGAAAACCCTCCACCCGAAAATCCACGGCGGGATCCTCGGTCGTCGCGGTATCGATGACGCCATCATGAACGAGCACGGCATCAAGCCGATCGATCTGGTTGCGGTCAACCTGTACCCGTTCGAAGCCACCATCAACAAGCCAGGCTGCGACCTGCCGACCGCCATCGAGAACATCGACATCGGCGGCCCGACCATGGTCCGTTCGGCCGCAAAAAACCATAAAGACGTGGCTATCGTGGTGAATGCCAGCGATTACGCCAGCGTGCTGGAAAGCCTGAAGGCCGGCGGCCTGACCTACGCTCAGCGTTTCGACCTGATGCTCAAGGCCTTCGAACACACCGCCGCCTACGACGGCATGATCGCCAACTACATGGGCACCGTGAACCAGGCTGCCGAGACCCTCAGCACTGAAGGTCGCAGCGAGTTCCCGCGCACCTTCAACAGCCAGTTCGTCAAGGCCCAGGAAATGCGCTACGGCGAGAACCCGCACCAGAGCGCGGCGTTCTACGTTGAAGCCAAGCCTGCCGAAGTCGGCATCGCCACCGCGACCCAACTGCAAGGCAAAGAACTGTCGTACAACAACGTGGCCGACACCGACGCCGCGCTGGAATGCGTGAAAAGCTTCGTCAAACCGGCTTGCGTGATCGTCAAGCACGCCAACCCGTGCGGCGTTGCGGTCAGCCCGGACGCCGAAGGCGGCATTCGTCAGGCTTACGAACTGGCTTATGCCACCGACACTGAATCGGCATTCGGCGGCATCATCGCGTTCAACCGCGAACTGGATGCTGAAACCGCCAAGGCCATCGTCGAGCGTCAGTTCGTCGAAGTGATCATCGCCCCGTCCGTGAGCGAAGAAGCCCGCGCCATTGTGGCCGCCAAAGCCAACGTGCGCCTGCTGGCCTGCGGCGAGTGGTCGGCGGATCGCGCCGCTGCCTGGGACTACAAGCGCGTCAACGGCGGCTTGCTGGTACAGAGCCGCGACATCGGCATGATCGGCAGCGAAGACCTGAAAGTCGTGACCAAACGAGCGCCGACCGAACAGGAAATCAACGACCTGATCTTCGCCTGGAAAGTCGCCAAGTACGTTAAATCCAACGCCATTGTCTACGCCAAGAACCGTCAGACCATCGGCGTCGGCGCTGGCCAGATGAGCCGTGTGAACTCTGCGCGTATCGCCGCGATCAAGGCTGAACACGCCGGTTTGCAGGTGGCAGGCTCGGTGATGGCCTCCGATGCGTTCTTCCCGTTCCGCGACGGCCTGGACAACGCGGCCAAGGTTGGCATTACCGCAGTAATCCAGCCAGGCGGCTCGATGCGTGACGCTGAAGTGATTGCAGCGGCTGATGAAGCCGGCATCGCCATGGTCTTCACCGGCATGCGCCACTTCCGTCACTAAGTACGACGATCAACTGTGGGAGCTGGCCTGCCAGCGATAGCATCCCCTCGGCTTAGCTGATAAACCGAGTTGTTTGCATCGCCGGCAGGCCAGCTCCCACAGAAAAGCGTCCCTGCGGCGCTCAACAGAATTAGCGTCATCCGAGGTTTTTGAAATGAATGTTTTGATCATTGGCAGCGGTGGCCGTGAACACGCACTGGCCTGGAAAGTGGCTCAGGATCCGCGTGTGCAGAAAGTGTTCGTTGCCCCGGGCAACGCCGGCACCGCCATTGAAGCCAAGTGCGAGAACGTCGCTATCGACGTGCTGGCCCTTGAGCAGCTGGCAGATTTTGCCGAGAAGAACGTTTCCCTGACCATCGTCGGTCCGGAAGTGCCGCTGGTCGCAGGCGTCGTCGATCTGTTCCGCTCCCGTGGCCTGGATTGCTTCGGTCCGACGGCCGGCGCTGCCCAGCTGGAAGGTTCGAAAGCCTTCACCAAGGATTTCCTGGCGCGCCACAAGATCCCGACCGCCGACTACCAGAACTTCACCGAGATCGAGCCGGCCCTGGCTTATCTGCGTGAAAAAGGCGCACCGATCGTGATCAAGGCCGACGGCCTGGCCGCCGGTAAAGGCGTGATCGTTGCCATGACCCTGGCCGAAGCCGAAGACGCCGTGCGCGACATGCTCGCGGGCAATGCGTTCGGCGACGCCGGTTCGCGCGTGGTGATTGAAGAGTTCCTCGACGGCGAAGAAGCCAGCTTCATCGTCATGGTCGACGGCAAGAACGTGCTGCCGATGGCCACCAGCCAGGACCACAAACGCGTCGGCGACGGCGACACCGGTCCGAACACCGGCGGCATGGGCGCTTACTCCCCTGCCCCGGTGGTCACCGCTGACGTCCATCAACGGGTCATGGACCTGGTGATCTGGCCGACCGTGCGCGGCATGGCCGATGAAGGCAATGTCTACACCGGTTTCCTGTATGCCGGCCTGATGATCGACAAGGCTGGTAACCCAAAAGTTATCGAGTTCAACTGCCGTTTCGGTGATCCTGAGACCCAGCCGGTGATGCTGCGTTTGCAGTCGAGCCTGGTGTTGCTGGTCGAAGCGGCCCTGGCGCAAGCCCTGGACAAGGTCGAGGCGCAATGGGATCCACGTCCGAGCGTCGGCATTGTGTTGGCTGCGGGCGGTTATCCTGGCGACTACGCTAAAGGCGTTGCCATCAACGGTCTGGATGCAGCCGCGGCACTGGAAGGCAAAGTCTTCCACGCCGGCACGGCGCTCAAGGACGGTAACGTAGTAACGGCCGGTGGACGGGTGCTTTGCGCAACCGCCATGGGTGCCAGCGTTGATGCGGCACAGCAGCAGGCTTACAAACTGGCGGCAAAGATTGATTGGGAAGGCTGTTTCTATCGCAAGGACATTGGCTACCGTGCCATTGCCCGTGAGCGCGGCGAAAATCAGGAATAAGCGATCCGTTCGGCAGGGCTTGGGCTTCAGGCCCTTGCCGGACTGTTCCGGCGCCGCGCATAGTAATAATCTGGCATCAACCTACGAAGGGATTTCGCCGTGCGCTGGCTCAGGATTGCCATAGGTTTCACAGTCACGCTGTTGACCTTGCTCTGCATGCTCCCGGCTCAGGCCGCGCAAGGCAGTGGCTGGGCGGTATTGCTTGACGAACAGGGCGACCTGCAGCTGAGCGACATCCGCTCATCTCGCTATACCAATCAATTCAGCCCCATCGAACTCGACCGCCTCACCGCAGCCGAGCCTGAAGGTGCCTTGTGGCTGCGTTTCAGGTTGGCGCCCGGCAAGCACGAGCAATTGCTGCGAGTGTTCGCCCCCGACCTGTCGCGGCTCAATCTGTATGTGCTCGATGGCGACACGCTGATCGATCAATTGAACACTGGCACCGGGCAGCCCCAAGCTGACCGCCCCCTGCCCAGCAGCGATTTCATGTTGCCGCTGCCGCAAAGCGACAAACCCCTCGACGTCTACCTGCGGCTGGTGTCCGATCACCAGTTGCGGCCGTATATCACCCTGCAATCGGCGATCATGACCGCGGCCAATCAGAACCAGATGCTGATCTACGGCCTGCTGTTCGGTTGTATCGGCATGCTGATCCTGCACAACCTCGTCCGCTATGCCTACACCCGCTCGCGCAGCAGCCTCTGGCTGGCCGGATGCGAAGCCTTGTTGATGCTCAGCCTGTTGCTGTTGCTGAATCTGGCAGGGCCCTGGCTACCCAACTGGCACGCGGTGCAGACGCCCGGCGCGTATCTCGCCTTGCTGATGACGGCGCCGTGCGGCCTGATGTTCGCCTATCGTTTCTTCGCCCCGCTCGGCTCGCACCCGCTGAACAAGCTGTTGCTGGGCGACATTCTGTTCATCGTGGTCTGCGGCTTGCTGCTGTTGTTCGTCAACACGCTGCCGCTGAACATCATTACCTATGCCCTGGTCGCCCTGGCGGGCCTGAGCATGTTGTTCGTCGGCGCCTATCATTGGCAAAAAGGCTATCGTCCGGCGCGCCTGTTCGTGGCGGCGATGGTGGTGTTCAACATCGGCACGCTGATCATCCTGCCGGCGCTGTTGGGGCTGACCCTGGTCGCGCCTCAAGGCTTGATCATGACGCTGCTGGCGTTCATCTGCATCAGTGGCCTGTTGATGAGCATTGCGCTGGGCGAACGTCAGCGCAGCATCACCGAAGACCGCTTCAGTGTCAGCCGCGACCTGGCCGCCAGCAATGCCGAGATCAACGCCAAGGCCGAATTCCTGGCGAAAATCAGCCACGAAATCCGCACCCCGATGAACGGCGTGCTCGGCATGACCGAACTGCTATTGGGCACACCGTTGTCGGTCAAGCAACGTGACTACGTGCAGACCATCCACAGCGCCGGCAATGAACTGCTGACCCTGATCAACGAGATTCTCGACATCTCCAAGCTCGAGTCCGGGCAGATCGAACTGGACGACGTGCAGTTCGATCTCAACGCCTTGATCGAAGACTGCCTGAGCATCTTCCGCGCCAAGGCCGAACAGCAGAACGTAGAGCTGATCAGCTTCATCCAGCCGCAAGTGCCGCGTGTCATCAGCGGTGACCCAACGCGCCTGCGCCAGACCTTGCTGAGCCTGCTGGAAAACGCCCTGAAAAAAACCGACGAGGGCGAAATCCTGATCGTCGTCGCCCTCGACGAACGCAGCGCCAAACCGCGCCTGCGCATCGCAGTGCAGGACAGCGGCGTGCCGATGGAGGCCGAAGAACGCGACGCCCTGATGCACGCCGAACTGCACAGCAAACACTTCCTCTCGGCGACCAGCCTGGGCGGCAATCTGGGGCTGGTGATTGCCCGTCAGTTGATCCGCTTGATGCAAGGGGAGTTCGGTATCAAGAGCGGCGCCAACCAGGGCAGCACCTTGTGGCTGACCCTGCCCCTGGACCCCGATCGTCTCGAACACCCGACCTCCGACCTCGATGGGCCGCTGCAAGGTGCGCGCGTGCTGGTGGTGGACGATAACGACACCTGCCGCAAAGTGCTGGTGCAACAGTGCAGCGCCTGGGGCCTGAACGTCAGCGCCGTGCCATCCGGCAAAGAGGCTTTGGCGCTGCTACGCACCAAGGCTCACCTGCGTGACTATTTCGACGTGGTCCTGCTGGACCAGAACATGCCCGGCATGACCGGCATGCAACTGGCGGCCAAGATCAAGGAAGACCCGAGCCTGAACCACGACATCCTGCTGATCATGCTCACCGGCATCAGCAACGCACCGAGCAAGATCATCGCGCGCAATTCCGGGATCAAGCGCATCCTCGCCAAACCGGTGGCCGGCTACACCCTCAAGACCACCCTGGCCGACGAGCTGAACCAACGCAACAAGGGCCCGACCGTCTCGCCGCACCTGCCCACAGGCCCGACACTTCCGGTCAAGGTCCCGAGTGATTTCCGTATCCTGGTGGCCGAGGACAACAATATCTCGACCAAGGTGATTCGCGGCATGCTCGGCAAGCTCAACCTGCAACCAGACACCGCCAGCAATGGCGAAGAAGCCTTGCAGGCGATGAAAGCCCAGCGTTACGACCTGGTCCTGATGGATTGTGAAATGCCGATCCTCGATGGCTTCTCTGCCACCCAGCAGTTACGTGCCTGGGAAGTCGGCAATCAGCGGATTCGCACCCCGGTGGTGGCATTGACCGCTCACATCCTTGCAGAGCACAAAGAGCGCGCGCGCCAGGCCGGCATGGACGGGCACATGGCCAAACCGGTCGAGCTGTCGCAGTTGCGTGACCTGATCGAGCATTGGGTTGCACAACGTGACCAGCAGAATCGGGCGACGGCGCCTACCTCTTGAGCCGACAGCCCACGCAACGCCTGATAGACTCCCCCTCGACTTCCCCAGACTGTGAGCCTGCACCATGCTCCATGTGTTGTTCAGCGTTTACCTGAAGATGCTGGTGCTCTATAGCCCGTTCTTCGTGTTGTCCTGCTTCATCAGTCTGACCCGCGGTTATTCACGCAAGGAACAGCGTCGACTCGCCTGGAAAGTGGCCACCGCCACACTGGTGTCCAGCGTCTTGCTATACCTGTTCGGACGGGTGATTTTCAGCGTCTTCGGCATCACCGTGGACGCGTTCCGCATTGGCGCCGGCAGCGTGCTGTTTATCTCGGCGCTGGGTATGGCCCAAGGCAAGTCGGCGGTGCAGACCGACAATGTGCAGCAGGACGTTACCATCGTCCCGCTGACCATCCCCCTGACCGTCGGCCCCGGCACCATCGGTGCCTTGCTGGTGATGGGCGTCAGTCAGCCGCATTGGGACGACAAGCTCACGGCAATTCTCAGTATTGCCCTCGCCAGTTTCACGGTTGGCGTGGTGTTGTATCTGTCGAACCGGATCGAGCGGATTCTCGGTGACCAAGGCTTGCAGATCGTCAGCCGGTTGATGGGTTTGTTTGTCTGCGCACTCGCGGCGCAGATCATCTTTACCGGAGTCAAGGGCTATCTGGTTCCCTGAATGAAGCCAGGCCGAAGGTTAAAAACCCTCGGCCTGGCTTTGCGAATCGATTGTGAGAAATCGATTTCGGTACATTGAACAGGGCGCCGTTCCACTCACCACAGCACCGCTGTCTTCCCTGCACGCTAAAAAGAGGTCAATGGCATTACACCGTTGGCCGAATTTACTTAACTGATTGAATTCTTGCGTCGTTGAAACCTTTTGCTCAGCGCCGCTTTGTAATGCTGCCCGAGGTATTCTTCCAGGTCCTTCTTGATTGCCGCGTAACGAAGTGGATTAAAGGTCATGTAGGAGCTGCCACGGAAAATCTCCACACCTGACGTTTCCCAGTTAAAAAATACAGGGTCTTTTTTGTCACTTTGATCGACGCAATCAATCGACGTCAACGAAGTAATAATAATACCGCTCTCCAGTTGGTCACAGGGCATTACCGCCAGCCTGACACCTTCCTTTTTAATAACTTCACTGCTAAACAATTTGATTGCTTCAGGCTCTTTTTTCAGCGCATCCAATGCAGTATCAGCAATTACGCCCAGTGCTGAGACACCAGGAATCGCCGCTTTTGCAGCATCAACACCCGCCCTGACGATATCGGTAACAATGTTATCCATTGTTAATTGAGCGGTGCTCTTCTTATAAGAGGTATACCCAGAGTCAGCGACTAAACAACCGGCTTCGTCCATGCACTGCAGGAAAGCCAGATACCAGCCTTTTGGTTCACCAGATGGAACTTCGTAGCTTGCCTCCAGCTTTGCGAACTTGATCAGATTCTCAATAATCGCCATGTTCTCAAGAGAAATATTTGCGCCATAGCCCACGAGTGTTTCAGCCAAAACCACTGCATCAAGCTCTTTGGTTGGACTATCGACAGAGGCACTTACCGCAAGGCGTTTTACGCGGCGGACCGCTGGTTGCACTATCTGGCGCTTACTAATGCGCGCCCTTACTAAAGCAGTACTTTCT
This sequence comes from Pseudomonas sp. 31-12, assembly GCF_003151075.1. Taxonomy (NCBI): domain Bacteria; kingdom Pseudomonadati; phylum Pseudomonadota; class Gammaproteobacteria; order Pseudomonadales; family Pseudomonadaceae; genus Pseudomonas; species Pseudomonas sp. 31-12. Next base: position 918,977 of record NZ_CP029482.1, on the reverse strand, counting down.
TCAATGCTAATAGTACTTTCCATACTATCCATATTCATTATTCCTTTCGTAATTTATAGAGCCCTCAAGGGCACCGTTAGAATTTAGCGCAGCGCTCCCCCCCTAACAAACCGAATTTGAATTCCACATATGTACAACGACAACCAGCCCACCGAAAAATAAATAAAATCAAATCCGAGAAACATATTCAGCGCACATTCCTGACACTATTTTACTTAGCCCACTGTAATCTGCATAAGCGACACACCACACTCACACATTTTAAACCAACCCCATTTACCAAGAGTGACTTATGCACAATCAAACACCCGCCGGAGTGCTGACGCACCACAATCTTATCTCGTGCATCGGCGAACTACCCCTGCAAGACCTTGATGATTTAACAGACTGCACACGGCTTTCAACAAGGTCGGCCGACCTTGCTTACAATCGCTTCGGCAACTCACAAGTCTGGCTGGAAGAATATGTACGCACCTTGATGTTTTTGGGCTGGTCGCTCCACGAAGGCGCCATCACGACACGCACTCGCGCTACTATTTCCGGGAGCATTGCCGAATTTCTGGTGCAAAGCGCGCGAACCATAAATCCCAGGCAGGGCAATGCCATGATTGACACCCTGGATGCATTGAAGTCGGATAAGCCCGCCGTGCTCTCACTGGATAACGAAAGCCTTAAAGGGCGGCGTTTCCAGGTGGCTCCATCCCGATACGATTCAAGTGGGAATCTTCATTTGGCCATTTTTAATCTTGAGCTGGTTGCCGATACCGAACGAAACAGTTTTATGTTTTGGCCTTGGGAGAATCAGTCAGCAAAGCTCGTGCAGCAGAGTGCGATTCTTAAACTGAATAGACATGTACTCGACACGAAAAGGGCACTCATGGCGACTAAACTCCGCGACCAGATCATGAATCGATTTGCTTTGCGCAGGCAGCCATAATCGAACGGAAAACGCTGTTACGCAGCGGAAACAAAAACGCCCCGGAAGGGGCGTTTTTGCTCAAGTAATCAGCCAGGGAACGCTAACATCCTAAATAGCCGGTTCCGCAATCACCTCGAGCTGATAATTCGACATCAGCTGCGTCAACGTTGCGCTACCGGCAACACCTTTTTGCTTGAGCAACTCAGTCACTATTTGCGAAACCGCACACGATCGATAGCCATTGAGCGTAAGGAACACATCACCACGCAGCCCGACATCCTTTGAGCAAACGCCGCGAAAGATCAGGCTGTGCCCGCTGTCCAGGCCGCTCATCACCAAATGTTCTTCAACCAGGCTGACCCATAGCTGATCCATGACTGAGGCGTCCAGAATCAGTTTCCCCGGAATCAAGGGTGGACGCTCAAGCGGATAACGACAATCGACGATGACCGATTCAAGTTTCATCCAGGCCGCTCGGGTCAACCGGATGGTCGTTGCCCCTTGCCCCATTTTGAGCACCAGGATGCTGACATCATCGGCAATCAACGGCAGAAGGTCGTTGGCAGTCTTCGGCCCTTCGACCACCAGCACTTCGGCATTTCGCTGGACATAGTCGAGCGGCCCGACCGAGCTTTTCTGCGGATAGGTATGCAACAGACCATCCTCGCTTTCGTGCAGCATCACATTGGTTTGATTCCGGGTGCCCACCAGCGTGTATTGCGCCGTAATGGCGGCTTTCGGAATCCGGATCAATCGTCCGGTCCGGACCACATACCATTGAAGGCTCTCAGGGTTTTTGACGGACAGAAAATCGGCGCATCGATGTTCGTTCGCCAGCGCCGCCAACCCCTCACTCAACGGGCCTTCCAGTGTCGTGACCCAGCGGCTGTCCACACCCGTCATCTGCACCGGTTGGTTGTGCTGTAAATCCACTTCGATACCATCAAGCGTCGTTGCCCTCATGCCCGCGCCCTCCGGCTTCACGTCGGAAAAGACCCAGGGCGCCCACTCCTGCACCGGGGCGGGCAATGCCTCCGGTTGCAAAAGCCTGGTGCCCTGGCCGAATGCAGCGTTCAAGTGTTTCGTATCGATAAAGCGCTGGCTGAAAATCTTGCCCGTAGAAAGATCGAACAACCAAGCGGCCTGATTGTCTGGGGCGATACTCAGCAACCGCACTTCTTTGCCATGGCCAAGATCCGCGAGCAACAGCCGATCCTGCAGGTACCAGGCGCACAAACCGGCGTCCCCGGTAAAGTTGGTCAACCCAACGAGGGCGAAACTCGACACCGGGTACTGCGTCGACACCGCTGGCAGGTCGGACCACCACCGGGCTCGATCCTTGAACCAGGTTTCGGTCAATCCGCCCAGGCGCAGAGACCCGTCCGGCGTCATATTGAAGAACAGGCCGGAATCGGTCAGGGCGAGATGCCCATGCTCAACGGCGACAACATTTTTCAGTCCCGCGGGTGAAATTTCTCTGGAAGACCATTGCACGAGCCCTTCGACCATCGACCTTTGCTGTCGCACAAGGCTGTTAATGTCCTTGTCATAAGTCACGAACACTTCGCCCTCGGCACCTGAGGGAGCTATCAGCAAAAGAGAGTTCAGGGCCTTGATCGAATCCTTCCATCCCCGCGCATGGTGACGCCGGGCAGCTGCACGGATGATCAACCCGTCAACATCGCGGACCCAGACCAGATCACGCTGTTTGTCTTCCAACTGCCAACAAATCGAAACCAGCGCACCGGGGCGCCAATTCACGGTATCGATGGAATTGGCCGGCAACACATAATTGCCCAGTACCTGCGTCCAGTCCGTCAGCGTGTCGACCTCCAAAGCAGCCTGCAAAGCAGGATCCTGACCGAGAGTGATCGAGCCGAGTATCACTGCACGCTCATGGATAAGGAAGGTCAGCTCATCGTGCCGGCCGTCGTTTGGAGTGGACTGCTGAACAACCTGAATGCCGCCGTTGGCCACAGTCTCACAGCGGACAATGTTCAAACCCTCTCTGACAAGCAAACGATAGCGTTGAACCAGCGTGCCGGTGATCGCGTCGACCTGCCAGACATCGAAACCGTCGGGGTGATAGAAATAGGCCGAGCCGTTGACCACGGCTCCCAGCACTGCCTCATCGGCCAACAGGACATTCGGGTCACGGATATACAGAAAACGATCCTGAGCCGAGTCGTAATACGCGGCCACCGTCCTCGGTTCGTCCGGCTTTTCAAACGGCACCACGAAGTTGTGGACGGGGGTGTAAGGCATGGCCAGTCGATGTTCTCGGGCCAATGACTTGAAGTGATCCAGCAACGCTTGCTCCCCGAGCTGCGGATCGGCCTCTACTTCGACCACCTCCAGTTTCAGCGCAACAAGATCAACGCGCATGGTTGTGTTCCCCGCAAGCTTGAGCAACACCTCGTGAACGCCGCTACCGGTGAACTTCACACCCAACGTAGCCGAAACGAGGCTACCCTCAGGGGCTACCAGAATGTCTGACTCCGCCAACCAGGGAGCCTGCAGTACCCAGCGCATGGCTACGTGACCGGGCGCGTTGAGCTCAACGTTCACCCCGGGATTGAGCAGCACGGAACAGTGGGCACCGGCCCCTTCTATCCGGTAGGAAATCAGGCCGTGCCATGACTTCGGCAGAGCCGGCACGACCAGCGAGCGTTTGATGTTGTCGAGACGAACCTTGAACACCGTGGGTTTGTAGATAGGGTTCAGCCGGTTGACCACGTACTCGCCGGGAAACGAGTAGAACGAAAACAGAAACTGCCAGTGTCCCTGCTCATTCTTTTTCTCCAGCCGACGTGCCGTATCGAAGCCGCCGGCATGACGGAACGTGACAAACGGCAGCAGCTTGTACTCATAGCCGTACCAGGTTTTTGGGGTGCCGGGCAAAACGATCGCCTGCCCAGGCCGCGGTGAAAAAGACGCCGAGTCGGGTAAGCCAAGGCCGACACGAATATCGATGGCGCGGTTGTAATCCACATCGAAATCCGGAACCCCTAAATGGTCGCGAAGCGGGAACAGTTTCGGGCTGTCAAAACGGACTGTCGATGCGCGCAGATCAAGATCGGCGAAGACCAGCGGGGGATGCGCAATCCAGGCATTCGAGACCGTGTCCAGACGATAACCGCCCTGTAGATAAGCCTTTTCCAGCCCCTCAAAAAACAGGGCAACCTCTTTGGCTTCCCCGGCAATGGTGGCAAACCCTTCGGCCAGCGCAGCGACGCCCACCGCCAACCCACCCAGAATCACCCCGACACCGCCCAACACCGCAGACACAGTACCCGCGCCCGCCAATGCCGCACCCAGCCCGGCGGCACCCAACACGACGCTTGCGGAGTCGAACGCCAGTTGCGTCCCGAACTGCGCCTTTTCAATGTCATTGGTGGCATGGCTCAACTGGTAAATATCAAACCCGACATTCACCATCCCCAACACCGTACCGACGCCTTCATTGGTCACGTGACCCAACGCCTTTTGTACCAACGGCGCACTGGTGCGGGCGATCAGCTTTTCATCGTCCAGTGCCTGACGCACCAGTGTCACCACGCCAATCACATCCACTACGTTGCCGTGGACCAGCTGGGCGTAGTTGACGTAGGCATGCAAACGAATGGCAGTGGTCAGGGCCTTGTCACCACCGCTGGCCGCGCCTTCATGATGGCGCAGTGCGTTCATCAAGGCTTGCACGGTGAAACCGGCATTGAGCGTATGGACGCTGCTGGCGTCCGTGGGGTCAGGCGAGCCGACCGTCTCATGCGGTTGCGCTGCCAACGCATGGAAGGTGCCTGAGAGGTAGTTCTTGATCCTCAGGAACCGCGGATCCTCGGTGGTGACATGCACAAGGGTCTGCGCTGGATCGGTATCGACCAGACTGATTTTGTACTCGCCTGCCGGAGTGATCTCCAATGTCTCGAACAACGCAACGGCACCCGACGACAGTCCGTGTTGCTCCTGCAACTGGCGTGTTGCCTGCGCGATCTGTCCGCCCCACCAGTGGGCGTCCAGTTCCAGTAACGAACTGCCCAGCACCCCGTTATTGACCAGCGACTGCCCTCGCGCGCTGGCCAGTCGCTGCCTTGTCCGGGGCGCTTGTTCTGGCAGGCTGCCCGAGTCGGAAAGACTCGACACTCGGACACCCGATGACAGTACCTTTGCATTGAGTCGAGCGGCGTCGAGTTCAATCAAATCAAAGGTCGGACGAGCGGGCTCGCCGTAAGCAGCGTAAGGCCCTGCCATTTCTTGATGAACGAAAAAATGGGTCAACGCTGCGCTGAGCGCTTGAGCAGTATCGAACTCGAAAACGCCAAAATTCGGATCATAGAAATGATAGGTACTGCGCTCGCCTACGAAACTTTTAGCCAGCAGCATCGAGTGGTTATCCGAGTTGAGCATCAACGTGCCACTGCCGGTTTTCCTTTCAAGCGCCGTGATCACCTGTGCCAGATCGGAGCGCACCACCGGCCCGCCGAGCTCATGCACGTCGACATCGCGAAGCTCTTCGAGCGTACTGACGAATGCATTCGAATCGCGGCTCTCGGGTTCAATGACCGCCAGGTAAAACCGCTCACGAAGAATGTTGCCCGCATCGCGCCCCTTGCTGATCGCCGCCGCCATGGCCAATGCCAATGGGTAGCAACGCCCGGCGATCCGGTCACCGGTGCCCATCAGCAACAAGTCCTGTGGCACCAGCTTGAAGCTGCCTTGATCGAAGCTTTCCAACACGTCGGTCATGCGCTCGCTGATGCGGTCGCGGAATTCGAGTTTTGCCACCTGCTGAATCCGGGCGACCTGGCGCCCCCACTGCCGCAAGGTCAGAGATTGCTCCAACGCCTGTTTCTTCAGCTCGATACTGCTCTCGGACAACGCTACAGTGGGAATCGAGGCACTGGCCAGACCGGCAACGAACGTTGGGGGATTTTCTTTGAACAGCTCCCGCTCAATGGCTCCGTAACGGTGTGACACGCCCAGTTCAGACACGTTGTTGGCAAGGTTCTCCAGCCGTGCGCGAACCTGATCAAAGCTGCGTTGATCCATGGCTCGCGCCCCCAGTATCGAGCCGATCAGCAACCGTTGCCGGGGGTCAAGCTGCTCAACCTGCAAAGTCCCTCGGCCAATGCGGTGAAGCAACTCATCCAGAGGCAAATCCCCGGTGGCCGGCTCACCGACCAACGACGGCGGTAGCGCGATCTCCTGCGCAAGGATGGATTGACGCTCGTCAAAACCCAGCGGCAACGGCTTGTCGAACGTCACCTCACCCGTGGTCCGCCGACTCATCGCTCGCCAAAAGGGTTCGCCAAGGTGGTGCGCCAGGGATTGCAGCAACTCGGTCGACAACACATGTCGACCTTCGATGATTGGCCAGCCTTGGTCGAAATGGATCGTCTGACTCTTTAACAACTGATCCACTTTACCTACGTAACGCGCTTTGAATTGTCCGGCCTCCCAACGTTTTTTTTCGTTCTTGAGCCATTCGACGGTGTCACTTTCGTTTTCTTTCCAGGAGTGATCCTGCTCCTCCTCGGTGGCAAGGTTCACCGTGGTGGTGGAGTCAATAGCCACGTCCGCACGCCAGGCAACCGCGGCACGAGGGGTGAAGTGCAGTTTGGCGTAATCCCCGAGCGCATCACGCATCGCGGCGGGCCCGGTCAGATAGATGGTCACTTCGCTTTGGGGGCGAATGCCGTCACTGTAGTAAGTCGCTGCGGCTTGAATCAAAAAAGTGAGGGCGATTTCTTCTTCCGGCGAAAGAACATCCAGCGGGCCAAATGTTCTCTCAACCACCTCCCGTGCAAAACCACTCATGGTCTCGGCATCGATCAACGCGATCTGGTTCTCGATGGCCAAGCGGGCCGTAGCGTCGACAATCTCATAGTTGAGTTTGTAGCGGTCGATCACGGCCCTCAACATTGTCGATCCGGGATGAGCCATGAGAAACGCATTACTCAGGCTGCTCCGCTCGGCAACCGCTCGCAGTCCATCCGGACGAACAAGGCGTTCTGAAGGCGTGCGAAAGACATTATTCAACTGTGGGCGACTTTTAGCGAAACGCTCCAGCGCCGGGCGATGTTCGACAGGAATGCGCCCAAAGTAATCGGTGTACTTGCTTCTTGATGCCTCACGACCCGGCATCCATTGCGGGTTTTTATCCAGCAACAACTGCATTATGCCCAGGCGCGCATCAGTGCCGAATTGACTGATATCCACATCACCCAGCTTCTCCAGAAGCGGTGGCAGGTTATCGACATCCGCATAGCTTCCGCCTTCGGCCATCAAGGCCTCAATGCGCACCACATCGGAGGCCGCAGCAAAGTTGCCTCGCAGACTGATTTCCCGTTGGTAAATGGCCTGCATGTGCAACGGTGTTTCATTCGCTGCAAGATCACGGAGTTCCACGCCGGCCTCGCCCATGGCCGAGAGACTCTGGCGATTCTTTTCCCACAACGCTTTCAAGGTCGTTTCATTCTGGCCATACCCACGGACCAGAAGATCAATTCGCGCCTCGTCAGCGCTAACACCGCGCTCTACCGCTTTGTTGATATGGGCGAACATTTGTTGTTTGAGAACAATCGCCCGTTCCTCATACTTATCAACAAGATCAAGATACGATTCGCTGCCAAGCCCGCCATTAACCATCGCATCGGCCTTGGCGGCCTCGACAATGATCCGGTTGGTCTCATAGGCCAGTAAGGCGTCGTTGTCGTACCAGAGTTTGACGGTATAGCCCTGCCCGGCCAGCACCTTGTTCCAGACATTGATGTAGTCGCGCTGGATAGCGCCGATGCCACCGCCAAGCCAGACGAAGTGTAGATTTTTCGGCACTTCGATGGCCGCGGCACTCAGCTGTTCAACGCTGCTGGACAGGCGTTCCTGAAAGCCTTCGACCCTGTTTCGGATCTCGGTCAGACCCGGAACAACGTCGCCTGGCTGTGCCGTTGGCCGTTCTATTTCCGCGGCGCGTCGACGTCGGCGCCCGGGTTCAACAAAAGATCCGAGGGCTTCGCGCAGCAAACCCAATGGGGTCAGCATCCTCGGAAAATCGAGTACCGCGATACAAGCGAAGTAGTATCGAAATACCGCGTCGTATTCGTCTGTACCTTTATGTTTCTGTAACGCCTGTTCAAGCTCGGACAGTTTAAACAGATCAATAAAATTGACGTAGCCGTGCACGTGACGAGCTGCTTGCTCACCCATAAAGAGACTTCCCTGTAAAAATAAAAAATGACCGGCCGTTATAAAAGCGGCCTCAAGAGGAGGCCGCAAAACACTCACGGAAATGGCGTGTCGCGTATCAACGAGTGTATTGACCCAATGGCCGCACCCAGATTGTTCAGACCGAGTTCAACTTCTCGACGAGCACCTTGAGTTCAAGGCTGCTTTCGCCCTGATCGAACAGGGTTTGCCACAGCTCATGGACGCCGACCTCAAGCGTACCGCCAAGGACTTGCACACTCAGTTTCAGCGACTGGGTCAATGTCCAATCCTCAGATTGAGCCGAACGGAAAACAAGGCTGCTGCCGTTGTCCGGATCGGTGAACAGCAGGTGCGTGTCCGCCCTGTCGACACGCCAGTCATCCTGCGCCCCGGTTGCCAGAATCAGGCGCGTGGGCATTGCGTCAACGCCAAGCCAGTCAGTGCAATCAACCACAATGCAATCGAAGTGCTGCCAGGCAGAGTCCGACACGTGATAAATCGACCCCGTGACCGCGCCTCCCAGAATCACTGTGCTGACACCGTCGGGCACCAGGGCCAGAAGGTCTTTCACCTCTCCCGCCACCTCCAGTGTCATGACATCCCCCTCACGGCTGGCCTTGTTCGCTGCAACCCACAGAACCTCTTTGGTATTGCGGTTGAAGATCAAGCCCTCCACCGGATCAAACAGCAGCGGAACACTCCCTCGCTGAGTACCGAGGAAGTTCGCCCACTGTCCGTCGGCCCTGCCGGAAACCTCAAATACACGATTGAGTTCAGGCACATAATAAGCATAACGGCCGGTCGAGTACCCGATCGGCAGGTAAGGTGCATGGGCCCGACCAGACACCAGGTTTTTCAGGCGTTCAGTCAGCGCTTCCGTCGACTCCATGTAACGATAGGACCAGGCGTTCTCGACACTGACAATCCGGGCCGGTTCGCCTTCAATCAGTTCGAGATTGACCCCCTCACGGGTACGGCCACGCAAACCGGTGCCATAGGGCAGCACTTGCGAAAATGTCCATGGCCCCCACACTTTTTCCGGTCTTGGGAGCGCGTCAGCATTGATCAACCGCCTGCCGCTGCCAAACGCGCGGCTCAACTGCTCGGGTTCGATGAACGCCTGACGGTAGAGGTGGCCGGTGCTCAGGCCGAGTAACCAGGCGTGCTTGCCATCACGAGTGACGGACAGCAGACGGCAACCCTTTTCAGCCGCGATATCCGCTATCAACAGCTTGTTACTCAGGTAACGCGCGAAGACAGGCAGCTGACCGGTGACGTCCGACAGCCCGGAGAGCGAAATCAGCGAAACCGCATACTCCTTGCCAAGGGTTTCCAGACCGCTCATCCACATCGGATGAGCATCCAGCCACTCCCCCGTCACGCCGTCCAGGAAAAAGCTCGCGTCCTGGCGAACGTCAAACATCAACCCGGACTCGTTGACGACCAGATACCCGCCGTCGCTGATCCTGAGCATGACGCTGCCGGGTATCGGAACCCGTTGCGCCTCATTGCCGGTAAAGGGCTGATGATAGAGGTGTTGACTGAGCGCATCGTGAAAAAGGAACGCTGTAGCGTCCGGGTCATTGGGTGGTAGCAGGCTCAATTGAGGTTGCGCCGCAGCGGTTTCGCTGACGGGCAGGTGCGGCGTCAACACTTGGTGACTCTGACCGTTGATCCATCTTGGCAGCGACGGCTTGCCGAGGTCGCCTGACGTCACCGTCACAAAGGACGCAGGTTTCCAGGACGCTTGCCCTTCGGCGCCGCCGACATCAGCGGCGACCGGTATATCGTGCTGCTGTAACAGCGCAACGACATCTTTCAAAGTATCGAAATAGTCAGGTGGCTCGCTCGACACCGATACCAATGTGATTTCCAGGCCATGAATCAGATAAACCACCAGGTAACGCTGGGTCTTGGTCAGGCGCACCCGTTGGGTCACTTGAACGACGCCGGCGCCCCGATCCAGGCAGCCGATGATCTGTGCCTCCTCACTTCCCCGGTTGAAGACGCTGTAGCGCCAGGTGGTCAAACCCGTGATGGCATTGACTCGCCATATCAGGGACTGGTCCGGGTGATAGAAATAAGCGTGATCGTCTTGCACCGCTGCCAGTTGCAGTTTGTCGCTGACGGAGCCCAGGAATTGACGGCCATAAACGAACCGTTCTTTTGCCACTTCGTACCAACCCACGGTGTATTGCGGTTTTTCCGGTTCGCCAAAAGGCAGCAAAAACTTGCCCGCAGGTATTAGAGCATTGCCTATGCGCTGCTGCTGGTGAAGCACTTTCAAACGGTCAAGTTCAGCCTGCGAGTAACGTCCGTCGGCCGCCTGAAGTGATGCCAGACTCAGTTTCCGGTGTTCCCGGTCAACGCGGTAGGTTTCGAGGTTTTTCGTTCGAACGTACACTTCGGTGCCGGTATCGATGCTCAGCTCAATACCGTCAATGTTCAATCCCGCGTCGCCGACACTGACTTGTTGTGGTGTGATCCAGTCGGCGATCAACACCCAGCTCACCGGCTCGTCACCCGGGCGTGCACTAAGGTGGACTGCCACGAGCCCTGGCCTGAGTGCGATAGAGTAAGCCCCCCTCACCGTGTCGATGCGGTAAGAAACCTTGCCCCTCATCTCTCGTGGTAACTCAGGAACGTACAGCGCCCGCGTTTCATTTCCTACGCGCACGGTAATGATCGTGGGCTCGTAAACAGGATTGAGTTTGTAGAGGATGTGCGGGAAAGGTCTGGCGTGGGTGAAGTAGAAACCTTCTTCCCTGGCCTCAAGATCCCGTAAAACGTCATATTGTGGATACGATTTGCGGGGCAGGAGGGACAAGCTACCGACCACGCTCAAGACCAGGTCGCTCCACTCAAAGACTTCCGGATCGGAACCCAGCTGATACTCATAGCCGTAATAGCACTTGGGTGTACCCGGAAGCAGCAAGGCCGAATCTGCCGCGACAGCGTTGAATCGACCATGAACGCGCGGGCCGGGAATCGCGACCTGTTTTGGCAGCCCCATGCTTTCGCGAACAATAATGGCGTTCTGTTTGTTGCCATCGGGCCGTGGGAGCCCTGAGCCACCCAAAGAGCGAAAGAGCCCCTGACTGCCGAACACCATCACCCCTTCGCGAAGATCAAGCATCTCCACCACCGACTCGGGCGTTATCGATACAACCCCCTCCTTGACCGAAAACGCCTGCGGGCTATACGCCGTTTTGAACCGGGTAAACAGTTCGGCCACTTTCTCGGCCTTGTCCCTGATTTGTCCGAGATTGCCGGCAATCGCCGTGACGCCGATGCCGATACCCAGCAGCGGCACCGACAAGAACCCTGCGACTGCACCTGCTGTCCCGCCGACCACCAGCGCGACGCCATCGAGCACAACCGCACTGACATCGAACAACAGCTGAGTGCCGAAACGCGCTTTTTGTTCGTGGTTTTCTGCGTTGTAGAGCTCATAAATATCAAAACCGATATTGACCACGCCCAACACCTGCCCCAACCCCGGGCCGGCGACACGCGTCAGCAGCCGCCCGCCTGCCGAAGCAGTCCTGACGGCGATCGCTCGCTCGGCAGTCACCAGCTGGCGAACCAGGTTCGCCATTTGCAGCGTGTCGAGCGCGATACCGTGGGCTAACTGCGCGTAACCCAGGTAGCCATGAAGACGAACGGCGACGGCCAGGTTCGACTCTGTTCCAGGCGACGCATTGTGGTCGCGATTGCGAAGTTCGGTGATCAACGCCTGGAAACCAAACGCAAAACTCAGCCGGCTACCCTCGGAAACATCCGTCGGATCGACAGGTTTATGTCCATCGCCGGGGCCCGCCAGGTACTCGATACTCTTGTCCAGAAACGATTTGATCTGCTTGAGGAACGGCTCTTTGGTTGTCACCTCGCGGATTCGTTGCGTTTTGACATCCATGAACGACAGTGTGTAGCCGTCATCCGGTTGGGCTTGCAGGGTGGCGAATACGGGAACGTACTCACTCCCCAGCTCATTCGCCGCTCTCACTCGGTCTGTGACCTGATCCATCTTCGTCGCCCAGACGCTGGCATCCCTTTCGGACAGGCCACGTCCCAATCGAGCGTTTTCGGACAGCGCGCGCGTGCGCAATTGGGCGTGATGAGACCACGGCGCGACGCTTTTTCCCGAGCTCAAGGATTCATTGCCCAACAGCGTCGATACTTGCAGTTTGGATGGCAGGTGCTTGCTGGCAAGGCGCTTGCCATCCAGTTCAATCACATTGAAAGGTGAGCGATTCGTTGACTCGATCGCATACTGCCTGGCCAGGTCGGACGTGCTGAACAGTGTCTTCATGCCAAGCTTGAGATGGTCTAACCGATCAAAACCGAAGACACCAAAATTGGGATCGTAGAAAGACCAGCTACTGTGTTCGGCCGTCCCGGTCCTGGCCACCATCATCGAATGGTTTTCGGTATTGAGCATCAACGTGCAAGGTGCGGATTTAGCCGCCAACGTCTCGAAGATTCCGTCGAAACTCAACGCGCCGAGCTTGTCGCCAAAATCGGCCTGGGGGATTGCGCGTAAATCGTCGAGCGCCTGAAGAAAGGCATGGGTATCACTTTCACTGGGCGAGAAATGCGCATTGGCCAATCTGCCGCTCAGTGCCTGTACGGCTTCGCGGCCCTGATGAGTCGCCGCCGCCATCAGCAAGGCCAGTGGATAACAGCGCCTGCCGGGGTCGCCGTCGCCCCGGACCAGCAAACCCTGCGGCATTAACCGAGCCATCGACGCACCCGCCTCCAGGAGTGTTTTACGCACCGAGGCACTGCGCTGAAGAATGTAGGTGCGCAGCTCGTACTCAGTCTGATGTCTGATGCGAGCCACACTCTCGCCCCATTGCCGAAGCGTCAGCGGTTTCTCGAATGAAAGAACCTTAAGTACCTGAGCGCTTTCCCTGGAGGGTTCAAACGGCGCTTTGACAGCGGCAAACGCCGCTTCGAACGCGGGGCTTTTCTGCGTGAGCAACACCTGTTCGATCGCCATGTAACGCTCGGACAGGCCCCGGTCAGACGTATTTTGCGCGAGCGCGCCAAGCTGCTGCCAGGCGGTGGTGAAACCGGCATTGTCCAGGGTCGGAGCGCCGAACAGACCGCCGAACACCACCCGATGTACCGGACTCAATTGTTCGAGCGGCAGAGACCCACGGGCAATGCGAACGATCATTTCATTCAGATTGCCAATCGGATCGAAACCAAGGGAAACCGGCAGTTCTGCAAGGGGCTGGTTCAGAATTCGTTGACGTTCATCGAAGTCCAGGGAAAAAGGTTTATCAAAACTCAACTCACCGCTGAGCTTTTCGTTCATCGCACGGATGAAGGGTTCCCCCAGCTCATCCATCAACCGCTGCAGGGTTCCAGTCAGCAAAACCGGTCGTCCCTCGATGAGCGGCCAGCCCTTTTCGAAGCTTAGGGTTTGCCCTCTCAACAGCTCGGAAAAATTCCCCTTGTAGCGTGTTTTCAGTTTCCCTTCGGCCCAGTTTTCTTGCTCTTTTTGCAACCATTCTTGCGGTGTTGCATTGATCGTCCAGCCAGAAACCTTCTCTTCTTCGGTGGCCACGTTGTAGCCATCCGATAATTTCAACCGATCTCGAACTTCGTCTTTCCCCTCAAACAGGAGATGCTTCTCCACGTACTCCTCAAGCCCTTTAATAGCAGCCCCGGGCCCGGTTAAATCAATGGTCCCTCGGGAGTCATAACGAATACCGTCACTGTAGTAAGTACCAATGGCAGCAACCAATTTGCCTAAATACTCTCGGCGCGTTTGTGACAGCGCAGGCACCTCGGCATTTTTTTCATTCACCATCGCCACGAGAATATCTTCTACGGCCGCGTTACTGTTCCAGTCTGCACCCTCCGTGCTCAATCGAGATTCAAACGCTGACAGGAAATCGTAGTTGAACCTGATAAATTCGATAATTGCCTGGATCGAGCCAGCGCCGGCATGCGCCACGATATGGGAATTCATTTCACCGTTGTTCTGAATCGCCATGCGAATACCGTCCATGGGCGTTTCACTATTTACCGGTACCGAGAATATGTCGTTAACACCCGGACGCTGCAGCGCAAACTCGGTTAATGCTTTCCTGTGTTGTTCAGGAATAATCATCGTGCGGTCAGGGTATCGACCGGGGTCGCGGCCGGGCATCAACGACTCATTGTGATTGAGCAGGAGTTGCAATACGCCAATTCGCGCACGTTCGTCGAAGGACGTGATATCGACACCGCCCAGTCGGTTCTTCAATTGCGGCAAGTAGTCCACATCACTGTAGCGGCCGCCCTCCAGCGCTTCGACCTGCAAACGAACCACATCGCTGGCCGCAGCAAAGTTCCCTCGTCCTGCCACCTCGCGCTGATAGGCGTCCCATAAAAGATGCTCTTTGAACACCTCACGAACATCACGTAACCGCAGATGCTCGTCCACCATGGCCAAGTGACTGTCCAGGCATTTTTGCCTGAAGGCGATGAGGGTGGCCTCGTCCTTGCCATAGGCACGGACCATCAGATCAATACGCGCCTCATCCGCCTTGCCAGCCCAGCGTTCCTGGCTGAGATGGGCCGCCATCTGCACCTTCAGCACCCGGGCCCGATGCTCGATCATCCGGGCCAGTTCTGCCGGCGTGGCGATTGTCGCTCCCCCCGATTCCATGGCATGCGCCCTGGCACTTTCCAGGATCACCCGATTCATCTCGAACGCCAGCACTGCGTCACTGTCGTACCACAGGTTGAACGTATGGCCTTCCTTGACCATGACCTCTTTCCAGATGTTGATGTAGTCTCGCTGAATAGCGCCCACTGCGCTCCCGCCCACCCAAACGAAGTGCATTATTTTCGGCACTGGCGGTGCAACCGGATTCAACATCCGAACAGTCTGGACGAGTCGGTTTGAATAGTTTTCGAGCCGCGCAGAGAGGTCGGCCAACGCTGGCGATATCGGCGCGGTTCGCTGGCCAATCAGAGCGTCCAGCGTGTCTTTGAACAATAACAACGGCGCCATCAGTTCAGTCCATCGCTGATCCTTTACGCACGCTGTGTAATAGCCAACCAACGCGTCATATTCAGGCGCGGCGTGAAACTCTCTCGCGAGTGTTTGAACATCGTCTGACTGGAAATACTGAAGAAACGACTTACCCGCCAAGGCTGGTACCTGAGATTGATTCATAACATCCATGTCCTTATAAGAATTTTTAAATACGCGCCGTCAGCAGCGTCGCGCACGGTCCATCCGTCGACGTTTGCGACCCTGAACTAACTTTGAAAACCAGCGCTGAAGGCTCTGGCGGTGATGGCACTCCAAACAACCTGCACAGTTGCTCTAACGAGGCCTCTATCGAACACAAGACACAACAAACACTAATTAAGCTACAAGACCCAAAAAATACTAAGCGATAAAATTAACAACCTCAATCGAACAACCAGCCAATTAAATAATTACACTTAAGCTCGCCAAACAAGTGTAACTTTTATATTTGACGGAAATGCTTATTAACAAACCGCGCGCGGCCGCAAAACAAACGGCCTGCGTGGGTTGTTTCAGAACATTAAGAACCGGATCGCGAATTGTCTGATGCGTCCGCGAGCACTTTCCACGCGTGTCCGGTCAATGTACTGCGGGCATGCGGACGTTTTTCTGCGGATGCGCGGTGAAAAATCTTACGCTCCGGAAGGGGGGACTGCGGCCAGCAGATCTGGCCGCGATGGCTTACCCGGCAGGCTTGTCGCCGTACCAGCGCGGCGTATACACCCACTGGCCACCCTCCGCGCGAGGGAATACGCAGGTGGTGGAAGAGCCGACCAGCACCATGGTGCGCATGTCGACCTGATCAGGGGTCAGTTCACCGAGCGTGGTGACACGCAACGTCTGGCCCGGACGACCAATGTCGCGCCCCAACACCACCGGCGTTTCAGCGGTGCGGTGCTGCGCGACGATCTCCAGTGCTCGCCCCAATTGCCAGGGACGCGACCGCGAAATCGGGTTGTAGAACGCCAGCGCCAGGTCAGCCTGCGACGCCAGGTCCAGCCGTTTCTCGATGATCGACCATGGCTTGAGATTGTCCGACAGGGACATCACGCAGAAGTCGTGACCCAGTGGCGCACCGGCCTGAGCCGCCGTTGCCAGGGAGGCAGAGACACCCGGAAGAATCTCCAGATCAACGCTGTGCCAACCCGGCTCACTCGACTCGTGCAATGCTTCAAGCACCGCCGCAGCCATGGCAAACACGCCCGGATCCCCCGACGACACCACCACCACCGACCGTCCTTGGGCTGCCAGTTCAAAAGCGTGGCGAGCGCGCTGCATTTCCTCGCGATTGTCGGTGCAATGCAGCACTTGATCCTCGCGAAACGGCCCGGCCATGCGCACGTAGGTTTCATAACCCAGCACGTCATTGGCACGCGCCAGTTCGGCCTTGACCGCCGGCACCATCAGTTCGGCGGCGCCAGGGCCCAGGCCGATCACGGCCAAGCGACCACGCGCACGACCGATCTGCGCAACCTCCAGTGGCTGGTTGGCCACCGCGACGGCAATGCCGGTTTCAGCCGACACGACGGCAGCGTTCGGCACAGTGTGGCGGGCCAACTCGCTGACGTCGCCGCTGACCGAGGCAAATCGCAGCGGCACACCCAGCTCCAGTGCCGCTTCACGCAACGCAGGATTGGCCATGTGCAGTTCGCTGGCCAACAAACACGCCAGCGACTGCACGGCGATGTTCGCCTGATGCAGCGACGTGCGAATCGCGTCCGGCAGATCCGTCACCTCGGCATTCACCGCCACCAGCACGTTGCGCGAATAGATCAGCAATTCATTGGCCGCCGGCGTGCGCTCGGCACTGCCGACATGGATCGACAACGACGCCAGTGGGTCTTCCGGTAACTGCGCTTGCGCCAGCCACGGCGCGGCGCCTTCGATGCGCACGCTTTGTCCGGCGAGCAAATCCGAGACGAAGCGCTTGCCCAGTTCCAGATCGCCGAGGGCGTAGCCGCTGGGTGGATTGAGCAGGCAAGTGCCGAAGCGTAATTCACCGCTGGTGGTGATCGCCGCGCCCACTTCGAGACCGGCAGCAATTACCCGAGCCATGACGTTCACGCCACCGAGTCCGCCCAGCAGCGGCACCACGGCGCTGCCGTCTTCGGCGACGGCCAGCACCGGTGGTTCGGCGCCCTTTTCCAGCAGCAATGGCGCCAGGGTGCGAATCACGATCCCGGCAGCGCACAGGGCAATGATCGGTGTGTCGTGCAGATACAACTCACGCAAGGTCGCGCCGAACTCGTGATAGACACGGTCCGCGCCCTCAACCCGTTCGGCCAGGCCATGGATCAAGGCACCGGGGTAAATCTGCTGAATCTTGCGTGCAGTGGCGAGGCTGCCATTGCCAAGAATGACAATCGCCGGAACTGGACGGGCCATCAGCCTTGCCACCTTTCACCGGGAACGATGATCAGCGAGAAGTACGGCGAGGACATCGGCTCGACCTGATCCAGCGGAACGATTTTCTGATTGGCCATGGTCGCGCGCTCGACGTACAGCGCACGCTCCGCCAGACCAAGCTCTTCGAGCACCTGACGGACCTTGGGGAAGTTGCGCCCCAGCTTCATGATCACCGCCGCATCGGCATCGGCCAGTCGACGCTTGAGGTCCTCGTGCGGCAGAACGCCGGACAACACCGACAAACTCTGATTGCGATAGACCAACGGCGCGCCCAGCACCGAAGCGCCGCCCAGCATCGAGCACACGCCCGGCACCACTTCGGCTTCGTAGCGTTCGGCCAGGCGATCGTGCAGGTACATGTAGGAGCCGTAGAAGAACGGATCGCCTTCGCAGATCACCGCCACGTCACGGCCAGCGTCGAGGTGTGCGGCAAGTTCTTCACCGGCCGCATCGTAGAAATCGCTGATCACTTGCTCGTACGACAGCGGCGCCGGCAGCGCTTCGGTGGTCACCGGATACACCAGCGGCAGCAGCGTTTGTGCTTCCTGCAAATGCGCTTCGATGATGCCGAAAGCGTTGCCCTTCTTGCCCTTGGCGACGAAGTACGCCACCACCGGCGATTCGCGCAGCAGGCGCAGGGCTTTGACGGTAATCAGCTCCGGATCACCGGGGCCGACGCCCAGGCCGATCAAGCGTCCAGGTGACTGCATCATTCGATCTCCGTGGCGAGGGCGTTGACGGCGGCGGCGGCCATGGCGCTACCGCCCAGCCGGCCTTGCATGATGACAAACGGCACGCCGCGGCTGTCTGCCGCGAGCGCTGCCTTGGATTCGGCGGCGCCGACGAAGCCGACCGGGAAGCCGAGGATCAGTGCCGGTTTCGGTGCGCCGGCGTCGAGCATTTCCAACAGATAGAACAACGCGGTCGGCGCGTTGCCAATCACCACCACGCTGCCTTCCAGATGCGGACGCCACAGCTCCAGCGCGGCGGCGGAACGGGTGTTGCCCAGCTCACGGGCCAGCTCCGGAACGCTTTCATCGCGCAGGGTGCAAATCACTTGATTGTTGGCCGGCAAGCGCGTGCGGGTCACGCCCTCGCTGACCATTCGCGCGTCGCACAGGATCGGCGCACCGGCGGCCAGCGCATCGCGCCCGGCCTTGCCCGCGCCTTCGGAAAACTGCAGACCGTCGATGGCGTCGACCATGCCGCAGGCGTGTATCACTCGCACCGCGAGTTTTTCCAGATCGGCCGGGAAGCGCTCAAGGTTGGCCTCGGCACGAATGATCGCGAAGGAGTTGCGATAGATCTCCTGACCGTCGCGGATGTAATCAAGCATCTAAGGGGCTCCGTGAGCGGGCGTCGAGCAAGGCCGCGACCGCTTCAATAGTAAGGTTGCGTGCGTGCAGCGTGCCGAAACCCGGCTGCGCTGCATCGCGAAAATAGAGGTCGTAGTGACCGGAAGAAACCGCCAGCAAGGTCACTGGCGCAACGTGTGCGGCCGCGCAGGAACGCGGGCAGCCGGACAAATGCACATTCAGCGTCTGACCGTGACGTTGCAGCAGTGCCGCCAGTTGCCGGGCATCGCCCTTGGTGTCGGCGAGGCCTTTGCCGCAACCGGTCGCGCCGGTGCAGGCGATGAGATGCGCCAGGGCATCGTCGGCTGAGCAGCGCAGGCCGAGATGTTCGAGGCTGTGGATAACGTGAGCCGCGTCGTCGGCATGAACGCCGGGGATTAACAGGCTTTGCCAGGGCGTAAAACGCAGGGAGCCATCGCCCTGCTCGCGGGCCAGTTGTGCAGCACCTCTGAGCATCGCCGGATTGAGGCGGCCCAGCGGTGGCACTGCGCCGATGTACACACGATTGGCACCACGCTGCGGATGAGCGCCGATGTGCAGCACATCTGGATTGGCCCGGCGTTGCCAACCCTCAATGGGCATTAACGGCACACGTTCGGCGAGTAGCGCGACAAACCCGTCGAGTGAGCATTCGGCAAGCAGATGCCGCATGCGGGTCTGCTCGGGGCGCGCCAGTTCAAGGAACAACTCGAGCACTGCGACCACCAGTGTATGCCCCCGCTCCAGCGATACCGCACCTACGGGCGAGTCGACAAGGCAACCCGCCAGGCCGAACACATACACTCGCTCACCGTCTCGTTCAGTGGCGGACAACCAAAGATCATGAGGATGTTCGAGCATCGCCAGACTTTCGCCGCCATCCAGTTGCACGGCGAACTTGGCACTGAGGTCGTGAAAGCGTTCATCGCTTTGCAGCGTGACGAGGATCTGTTCAGCCAGCGGGCGCGTATCGATCAGCATCTGCGGATCAAAGCCGGCGCCGGGGCTGAGCATCAGATTGCGCACATCATCGCCCGCCGCGCTGGTCGGGCCGAGCCCGGCGGCCATCAGGCTGTCGATCAACGCGTCGTGCTCACTGCCGATCCCGCGAATCTGCAGGTTGGCGCGGTTGGTGGCCTCGATCACTCCGCCTGCAAAACGCTCGGCCGCATCGGCCACCGCTTCCGCCTGAACCGCGCTGATGGAACCGCCGGTCAATTTGATCCGGCAGATGCCGCCATCCAGTGCCTGGACAATACGCAGCAACCCCGGGCAGGCCGAGGGGCGTAAGGCTGAGGACATCGGGCGTTCGTTCAAGGGGGCGACCGGCAATGGGGAAAGACGCTTCGCGGGCGAAGGCGCGGTATTATGCCTGCTTTGTCAGGCGGCATGAAAAGCCTGCCCGTCGGAACAGCGCGTTTGAAGACTATTTTTGAGGGCTACAGATGTCACCCTGGCTGACAGTAGTGGGAATCGGCGAAGACGGCTTCAAGGGCCTGGGCAAAAACGCCCGGCACTCCCTGCTGCGCGCTTCGCGGATCGTTGGCGGTCAGCGCCAACTGGATTTGCTGCCGGCCTGCATCCGTGGCGAGCGGCAGTTGTGGCCCAGCCCTTTTTCCCTTGAACCGGTCCTGACGCTGCGTGGCGAACCGGTCTGCGTACTGGCCAGCGGTGACCCGATGTTCTTCGGCGTCGGTGCCAGCCTGGCCCGGCAAGTGCCCAACGCTGAAATGCTGATCCTGCCCGCGCCCTCTTCCTGCTCGCTCGCAGCGGCGCGAATGGGCTGGCCGTTGCAGGAGGTGGTGACGCTTTCGGTGGTCGCCCGTCCCCTCGCCGCACTCAACGCGCAGTTGTTCAGCGGCGTGCGTTTGCTGGTGCTGAGCAACGATTGCCAAAGCCCGGCCGCCATCGCTGAGTTGCTGCGTGAGCGCGGTTTCGGTCCGAGCCGTCTCAGCGTGCTGGAACATCTGGGCGGAACCGCCGAACGGCGCATCGATGGGGTGGCCAATGACTGGAACAATCCAGCGGTCGCCGATCTGAACCTGATCGCCATCGAGTGCATCGCCGAGCCGAACTCACCGCGTCTCTCGCGACTGGCCGGCCTGCCAGACTCGGCCTTCCAGCACGACGGTCAACTGACCAAACGCGACGTCCGCGCGATCACCCTTGCGCGCCTCGCCCCAGTGCCCGGCGAACTGCTGTGGGATGTCGGCGCCGGCAGCGGCTCGATCGGCATCGAATGGATGCGCGCTCACCCCGGTTGCCGCGCGCTGGCGATCGAAGCCGATGAAGGCCGGCAGTTGTTAATCGAACACAATCGCGATGCCCTCGGCGTGCCGGGTTTACAGCTGATTCGCGGCAGTGCGCCGCAAGCCTTGGTCGGGCTTGAACGTCCGGATGCAATATTCATCGGTGGCGGCGTTACCCGCAAGGGCGTGCTCGACGCCTGTTGGACGCAACTCAAACCCGGCGGCCGACTGATCGCCAACGCGGTCACGCTGCAAAGCGAAGTGACCCTGATGGCCTGGCGCGAGCGCCACGGCGGTGAGCTGACCCGCATTCACGTCGCCCAGGCCCAGCCACTCGGGGAGTTCGACACCTGGCGCCAGGCGTTGCCAATCACCTTGCTGGACGTGACGAAGCCTCTCGATGCGTGACGAAACCGCCGAACAACCCGCCCCACTGCGCAGCGGCCTGACCACCGGCAGTTGTGCCACCGCGACCAGTCTCGCGGCGGCGCGTTTGTTGTTGAGCGGGATGACTGCGGACGCCGTCGAAATCGTATTGCCCAAGGGCAAGCAGGTGCAGATGCGCCTGGAGTTCTGCCGACTGATCGACGACGGCGCCGAAGCCGGGACGATCAAGGATGCCGGGGATGACCCGGACGTGACCCATGGCGCTTTGTTGTATTCCCAGGTGCGATTGAGTGCCGCGCCGGGCATCCGTTTCAACGCCGGTCGCGGCGTCGGCACGGTGACCCGGCCGGGGCTGGTGTTGGGTGTTGGCGAGCCGGCGATCAACCCGGTGCCGCGCAAAATGATCAGCGAGCACCTGACGTTGCTGGCCACAGAGCTCGGCTACGGCGGCGGCTTTGAGGTCACGGTCAACGTAGAGGACGGCGAAGCACTGGCGCTGAAAACCATGAACCCGCGCCTGGGCATTCTCGGCGGGCTGTCGATCCTCGGCACCAGCGGCATCGTCCGGCCATTTTCCTGCGCGGCCTACATTGCCTCGATCCACCAAGGCATCGACGTCGCCAAAACCAACGGTTACCTGCACATCGCCGCGTGCACCGGCAACGCCAGCGAAGACACCATGCGCCGCGTCTACGACCTGCCGGAAATCGCCCTGATCGAAATGGGCGACTTCGTCGGCGCGGTCCTTAAACACTTGCGCAAAGTGCCGGTAGAAAAACTCAGCCTGTGCGGCGGCTTCGGCAAGATCAGCAAACTGGCGGCCGGGCACATGGATTTGCACAGTCGGCACTCCAGCATCGACCTGCCGCAACTGGCCGAATGGGCCGCCGCGATAGGTGCCGACGAAGTGTTACAGCAAGGCATTCGCGAAGCCAATACCAGCCAGCAAGCCCTGGCGATGGCCAGCGCGGCGGGCATCGCCCTTGGTGATGCGGTGTGTCAGCACGCGCTGGACTTCGCCCGCAGCGTGGTGCCAACGCAGGTTCAAGTCGAAGTGTTTGCCATCGATCGCCAGGGCGGGATTGTCGGCCATGCAGGAGCTTTCCAATGAAGCGAATTTTGCTGCTGGGCGGCGTGACCGAAGCCTTGGCCATCGCCCGCACCCTCGGGCCGGAACACATCTACAGCTTGGCCGGCGTCGGTCGCGTGCCGACGGACCTGACCTGCCAGGTGCGCGTTGGCGGTTACGGCGGCGCCGAAGGCCTGGCGCAGTTCATTCGCGATGAAGGCATCGACTTGCTGCTGGACGCGACCCATCCCTACGCCGCACAAATCAGCCACAACGCCGCCACCGCCGCGAAGCTGACCGGCATCGCATGCTGGGCATTGCGGCGCCCGGCCTGGCAACCACAGGCCGGCGATGACTGGCGGGACGTCAGCGATTGGGCCGAACTGATCGCCGCCCTCCAACCCTTCCACCGACCGCTGTTCACCCTCGGCCGCGAGCCCTTGCAACACCTGCATGAAATCCCGCCGGAGCAATTCTGGACCTTGCGCGCACTGGACGTTTACCCCGGCAACGACCGCTGCGAAGTCATCGGCGCGCGCGGGCCGTTCCTGATCGAGGATGAACGGGCGTTGTTTGAGCGGCGACAGATTGATGTGCTAATCAGCAAGAACAGCGGCAGCACCGCGACCGAGCCGAAGCTGGAAGTGGCGCGGGAACGCGGGGTGCCGGTGATTGTGTTGCGGCGGCCGGTGTTGCCGGGGGTGGATCGGGAGTTTGGGTCGGTGGGTGAAGTGCTGAAAGCCCTGTCGGTGTCAGACGAATCCTGATTTCTGCCTAACCCTGCGAATCTGCCGGCAACACTCTCGGACGGAGCTGGCTATTCACGCTATGGCTTCAATCCTATAGTCCGGGTTCTCAAATTCTAACAAGCACACCAACCCAACATCTTAGGGACGATCAAATTCGGCCCGAGGAAAGTGCGGCTTGCCAACCTGTATCCCAAGGAATACGATCGAACATGATCGACTTTGAACGATCCCGAGCATTTGGTGATTGGCTTGATTCACTGAGAGACGTCATTGGCAAAGCTCGGATCATCGCGAAGCTTCGAGCAGCCGAACATGAGAATTTCGGAGATTGCGAACCCGTAGGCGGCACTGTTTATGAAATGCGCGTGCATTACGGTCCCGGTTACAGGATCTATTTCACCCGACGAGGTGAAGTGGTTTATCTGCTGCTGATGGGCGGTGACAAGTCGACACAAAAACGAGATATCAAACGCGCCATTCAACTAGCGCAAAACATCGGTAATGGGGAGTCATCATGACCGAACAATTCACCCGTTTCGACGCTGCCGAATTTCTCAAAACACCTGAGGAAATGGCCGCTTATCTGGATGCATGCTTTGACGAAGATGCAGGCGATGGAGTGCTCATACGTGCCGCACTCAACGACATTGCCCGCGCACAGGGTATGACCCAGGTTGCCCGTGACGCAGGCCTGGGTCGTGAAAGTTTGTACAAAGCATTGGGAAGCACTGGCAATCCGGAATTCGCGACTATCATGAAGGTTATGAAAGCCTTGGGCCTGCGCTTGCATGCCACGGCTCTCTGATCGCACTGCGACACCACACCGCACGCCGCTTTTTTACTTATCGGCCCTGATCAGGCTAAATAGCCGCGCCTGATCGCCCACCCAACGGATTTTGTCCCATGTCCCGACAACGGCTCGCAATTGCCTGGATCGCCTGCTTCGCAGTGCTGTTCAACATGCTCGCCATGCCGATGACTGGAGCCATGGCGCAATCGGCGAAGTCACCCGCCGAGCAATTGTTGTGGGGCAGTTTCTGCACGTCCAGCGGCACCAAGATGGTGGCGATTTCCCTGGGCGACCTCGAGCAGAAAGCTCCGCAGAGCGACGATCATTCCAACATGCAGCATTGCTGGTGCTGCTCAGGTTCCGCTCCGCTGGTGGCGTTGCCCGGGCATGTGCCGCAGCTGTATTTCGCCCGTTTCGAGGCCAATCGAAGCGTGCCTGCCACCTCTCTCGATACACCCACCCCGCGCCAGCAATGGCCGAGCCTCAACCCCCGAGCGTCCCCTCTGGTGTGATTCTTTCTCGCAATTGACCTGCGTCTTGAATCGCTCTGGAGAACTGCCATGTTGAACAAACTCATCGTTCTGGCTGCGTTGCTGCTGCCTGCCTGCTTTGCCAATGCCCACGAATACAAGGCTGGCGAACTGGAGATCGCTCACCCTTGGTCGCAAGAGTTGCCGCCCAACGCGCCAACCGTAGCGGCCTATTTTGTCATTCAGAACCCAGGCAAAACGGCCGACCGCCTGCTCAGCGTCGACTCGCCGATTGCCGGTGAAGCGCAATTGCATGAGCACGTCATGCAAGCCGATCTGATGAAAATGCAGCAAGTGCCGAGTGTCGAGATTCCTGCCGGTGGCAACGTCACCTTTGCACCGATGGCCTATCACGTGATGCTGGTGAACCTGAAAGACCGTAGCCTGCTGAGCGACGGCAAACGCTTCCCGCTGACGATGCACTTCGAAAAGGCCGGGGATGTGACGGTCGACGTCTCGGTGCAGAAGAAGCCGCCGGAAGACATGCAGATGCACGTCCACGCCCAGTAATCGCCTGAGCAGGACACGCCATGCGCCCGCTTAGCGCCAGGTCATCCGCACACCGTCGTCAGTCGTCTGGCCTGACGCGCGGCAGATGGATCAGCCTGTTCGCCATGCTGATGATCTTTATCGGCCCGCTGATTTCTCAGTCGATGCCGATGGATCAACGCGCCTCGTCGATGTCGATGAGCATGTCGATGGACATGAGCATGGACATGTCGGCCATGAAGCACGCCGGCCACGGCGCGCAACCCACCGCCGAACACTGCCCGCCCAAAGCCTCGCACCACGCGCTCTGGGAAAAATGCGGCTATTGCAGTCTGCTGTTCAATTGCCCGGCGCTGACCGGTGGCCAGACCTTCGTCGCGTTCGATACACCAACAGCCACCACCTTCACCCCTCCCTCCCCGCGCCTGGGCCATGCCCGGCAAACCTTTTTCCCCGGCGCCCGCACCCGCGCCCCGCCTGTCGTCGCGTAAACACCCACCTCTGATTTCACACGGTTTCGAAGACAACCATAACAACCTGTGGCGGTGGACTAGTGTGGCGAGGGAGCTTGCTCCCGCTTGAGTGCGCAGCACTCACAAAAGGGGCCGCTACGCAGCCCAGCGCGAGCAAGCTCGCTCGCCACACAAGTTCGCTCCCACAAGGGATTGCGTTGGTTGCCGGCCGTGTCGTTTACGACTGTTCGATGGAAATTGTCATGTCCAGGTTTGCTGCTGACACATGCTTGAGCCCTGCCCAAGCTTCTTTTGCCCAGAACGAATCGAGTATTCGTTTCAGGCGCGCCACCGCCATCCTTTGCGGCGCATTGCTGGCACCCATGGTGCTGGCCGACGAACACGCGGGCCACAGTGAAGAACTGAGCCCGACGGTGATCACCGCCATCGCGCCAAGTTCGCCGCTGACCATCGTCACCAACCCCAAGGACCCGCGCCAACCGGTGCCGGCCAGCGACGGTGGCGACTACCTGAAAACCATCCCCGGCTTCGCCCTCGTACGCAACGGCGGCACCAACGGTGATCCGGTGCTGCGTGGCATGTTCGGCTCGCGGCTGAACATTCTCACCAATGGCGGCCAATTGCTCGGTGCCTGCCCCGGTCGGATGGACGCGCCCACCTCCTATATTTCACCGGAAACCTACGACAAACTCACGGTCATCAAAGGCCCGCAAACCGTGCTCTGGGGACCGGGCGCATCGGCCGGGACGATCCTTTTCGAACGAGAGCCGGAAAGCTTCGGCGAACTCGGTACGCGCGTGAACGCCAGCGTATTGGCCGGCTCCAACGGCCGCTTTGACAAAGTGGTGGACGCCGCTGCCGGCGGACCGCTGGGTTACGTGCGCGTGATCGGCAACACCGCACATTCCGACGACTACCGGGATGGCAACAACGACACCGTGCCCTCGCGCTACGACAAATGGAACGGTGACGTGGCGCTCGGCTGGACGCCGGACGCCGACACCTTGCTGGAGCTGACCGCCGGCAAGGGCGATGGCGAGGCGCGTTACGCCGGGCGCGGCATGGACGGTTCACAGTTCAAGCGTGAAAGCCTGGGCTTGCGGTTCGAGAAGTCCAACATCGGCGAGGTGCTGGACAAGGTTGAAGCGCAGATCTACTACAACTACGCCGACCACGTGATGGACAACTACACCCTGCGCACACCGTCCGGCACCGGGATGATGGCCGGCCCGATGGCCTCCAACGTCGACCGTCGCACCCTCGGCGCGCGGATCAAAGCCACTTGGCGCTGGGCCGATGTGCAATTGATCAGCGGCCTCGACGCGCAGACCAACGAGCATCGCCAACGCGGCAGCATGGGCATCGATACCTACAAGGACCTGCCGTACACCAAGGATGCCGATTTCCATAACTACGGTGTGTTCAGCGAACTGACCTGGTACGCCGCCGACCGTGACCGGCTGATTACCGGTGCGCGCCTGGACCGCGCCTCGGCCAAGGATTATCGGCAGACCACCGGTTCCGGGATGATGACCCGCCCCAACCCGACCGCCGACGACACCCGCGCTGACACCTTGCCAAGCGGTTTCGTGCGCTACGAGCATGACCTCGCCGACAGCCCGACCACGCTGTATGCCGGCCTCGGTCATACCCAGCGTTTCCCGGATTACTGGGAATTGTTTTCTCCCAAGTCCGGCCCCGCCGGGTCGGTGAATGCCTTCGATTCGATCAAGCCTGAAAAAACCACCCAGCTCGATTTCGGCCTGCAATACAAGACCGAAGACCTCGAAGCCTGGGCCTCGGGTTACGTCGGCCAGGTGCGCGATTACATCCTGTTCAACTACACCCCGACGATGATGGGCACCACGTCCCAAGCTCAGAACATCGACGCGCGAATCATGGGCGGCGAACTCGGCGCGGCCTATCAGTTGACCTCCAACTGGAAAGCCGACGCGACCCTGGCTTACGCCTGGGGCAAGAACAGCAGCGATGGCAACGCCTTGCCGCAAATGCCGCCGCTGGATGCGCGTTTCGGCCTGACCTACAGCGAAGACAACTGGAGCGCCGGGGCCTTGTGGCGCGTGGTCGCGGCGCAAAACCGCATCGACCAGAACAAGGGCAACGTGGTGGGCAAGGACTTCGACAAGACCTCCGGTTTTGGCGTGTTCTCGCTCAATGGCGCCTATCGCATCAACAAAAACTGGAAGGTCAGCAGTGGCGTCGACAACCTGTTCGGCAAGGCGTACGCCGAGCATCTGAACCTGGCCGGCAACGCCGGTTTTGGCTACCCGGCCAACGACCCGCAGGCCATTAAAGAACCGGGGCGAACGCTCTGGACCAAGGTGGACATGAGCTTCTAAGAGCATCGCGGGCAAGCCCGCTCCCACATGGACGTGGAGAACCTGTGGGAGCGAGCCTGCTCGCGATCGGTTGCGCAGCAACCGCAAAACAAACAACTAAAAGATCCATGCCAAAGCGGAGCACATGTGATGAAACAGCCCAAAGTGAATTTCTACAACCTGGCCTGGCGCTGGCATTTCTATGCCGGTCTGTTCGTCGCGCCATTCATGGTGATGCTGGCCCTGACCGGTGTCATTTACCTGTTCAAGCCGCAACTCGATCCGTTGATGTACGGCAGCCTGATGAACGTCCCGGCCGGGCATCACAGCGTCCCGGCCGACGACCTGCTCAAGCGGGTGAAACAGGCGTATCCACACGCCACGATCAAACAGTACCTGCCGCCGGTCAACGCCGAGCGCAGCGCGCAGTTTGTCGTGATCAATGGCGGCACCGAGCTCAACGTATTCATCGATCCCTACCAGGGCGACATCCTCGGCGAGCAAGACGCCAAGAAGAATCTGCAAGCGGTGGCGCGAGCGATTCACGGTGAATTGATGATCGGCAGCGTCGGTGATCGGCTGGTCGAACTGGCCGCTGGATGGGGCGTGGTGCTGGTGGTTTCCGGCGTGTTCCTGTGGTGGCCGCGTGGCCAGGCGGCCGGCATTTTGTGGCCGCGCCTGACCAGTCGCGGTCGAGTGTTGTGGCGTGATTTGCATGCTGTTACCGGCTTCTGGGGCGCATCGTTGCTGCTGGTGATGCTGCTCAGCGGCATGACCTGGACCGGGTTCTGGGGCCAGAAATACGCGCAAGTGTGGAACGTGTTCCCGGCGGCGATGTGGGACAACGTGCCCAAGTCCGACGTCGAGGCCCGCAGCCTCAACTCCGCCACTCGCCAGACTGTGCCGTGGGCCATGGAAAACACGCCGATGCCAATGTCCGGTGACCACGCCGAACACATGGCCCACGACGGCGCGAAATCCGGCCCAGCGGCGCCAACCATCAGCCTGCAAGACGTGCAGAACATCGCCGTGCAACGCCAGGTCGAGCCGGGTTACAGCATCACCTTCCCGACCACAGACACCGGCGTGTTCACCATCGCCGTGTTTGCCGACGACCCGCGCAACGACGCCACGCTGCATGTCGATCAGTACACCGGCGATGTCCTCGCCGACGTGCGCTTCGAGCAATACGGCACCGTCGCCCGCGCCACGGAAATCGGCGTGATGCTGCACGAAGGCAAGATGTTCGGCGTGTTCAACCAGATCATCGTGCTGCTGATCTGCCTGATGATTTTGCTTAGCGCGGTCAGCGGCGTGGTGATCTGGTGGAAGCGTCGGCCACAGGGAAAAATCGGTGTGCCGCCGCTGCGTCACGACCTGCCAAAATGGAAAACCGCCATGGTGATCATGTTTGCATTGGCAGTGATATTTCCGCTGGTAGGTGCATCCTTGGTGGTGGTCTGGGTATTGGATCGCGTGTTGTTGTCGCGCTTCACCCGACCAACTGAATCGGCCTCATCTTCATCGTGAAACAGGCGAGATGCGCGGATCAGAGAGCCCTGTAGACTTTCCGCGCTTGGCTCAGCATCATTATTAGCGTTACTGTATAACTCAAGCGTACCGTTTTAATCAGCAGGCCCCATCGCGGGCAAGCCCGCTCCCACAGGATTTTCGCGATCCCTGTGGGAGCGGGCTTGCCCGCGATTGCGTCATCAGCATCACCCATGATCTCAGAGCCAATGCATGACCTCGCTGAACCTCACAACCCTCGCCTGGACACCCCAGGGCCACGGCCACTGCCATCACCAGTTCCAGCTGCGTGACGCCTCCCTGCACGTGGCCGCCAGCGAGTTCGTCGGGTTGATCGGCCCCAACGGCAGCGGCAAGACCAGCCTGCTGCGTTGCGCTTATCGCTTCAGCAAGCCCGAAAGCGGCGAGGTCCGGCTCGACCACCACAACGTCTGGAAACAATCCTCGCGCTGGTGCGCGCAACGCATCGCAGTGGTGTTGCAGGAGTTCCCGGATGCCTTCGGCCTGACCGTCGACGAGGTGGTCGCCATGGGCCGCTCGCCGCACAAAGGCCTGTTCGATGGCGACACGCTTGAAGACCGAAGTCTGGCGACTCAAGCATTGGAATCCGTCGGTCTCAGAGGCTTCGAAGACCACGCCTTCGCCACCCTCTCCGGCGGTGAAAAACAGCGTGTGATCCTCGCCCGCGCCCTGGCCCAGCAACCGCAATTGCTGATTCTCGACGAACCGACCAACCACCTCGACCCGCGCTTTCAGCTTGAGCTTTTACAGCTAGTCAAACGCCTGAAAATCGGCACCCTGGCCAGCATCCACGACCTCAATCTGGCCGCCGCTTTCTGCGATCGTTTGTACGTGATCAATCACGGTCGCATCGTCGTAAGCGGCACCCCGAAAGAAGTCCTGACCGCCCCGCTGCTGCGCGACGTGTTCGGCGTCGAAGCGCTGATCGATGAACACCCCTTGCACGGCTACCCACGAATCACCTGGATAACCCAATGATGAATTTGCGTTCCCTGCTCTGCGTCGCTCTGTTGCTGGGCAGTGCCCAAGCCTTTGCCGAAGCCACGAAATACCCACTGACGATCCACAGCTGCAACCGCGAAGTGACGTTCAAGCAAGCGCCGAAACACGCGGTCAGCCACGACATCAACATGACCCAGATGATGCTCGCCCTCGGCCTGAAGCCGAGCATGGCTGGCTACAGCGGCGTCACGGGATGGAAGTCGGTCACGCCCGAGATGCAGACCATCCTCGACGGCTTGCCCGAACTGGCAGCCAAATACCCGTCGGTGGAAACCCTGCTCAACGCCAATGTCGATTTCTTCTTCGCCGGCTGGGATTACGGCATGCGCGTAGGCGGCGACCTCACGCCGCAAACGTTGCAACCACTGGGCATCAATGTCTATGAGCTGACCGAGTCCTGCGCCTTCGTCATGAAGCGTCCGCCGGCCAGCCTGGAAGACACCTACAACGATCTGCGCAACCTCGGCAAAATCTTCGACGTGCAGGATCGCGCCAATGCACTCATCGCCCAAATGCAGGCGCAAGTCGCCGAGGTGCGCAAGGATCTGCCTGCCGACAAACCGCGCGTGTTTCTCTACGACAGCGGTGAAGACCGCGCCATGACTTCCGGCCGCCTCGGCATGCCGCAGGCACTGATCGACGCCGCAGGCGGGCGCAACATTCTGGACGACGTCGAGGCGAGCTGGACCCGCGTGAACTGGGAAAACGTGGTCGAGCGCAACCCGCAGGTGATCGTGATCGTCGACTACGGCGAAGTCACCGCCGAACAGAAAGAACAATTCCTGCTCGACAACAAGGCGCTGCAATCGGTGGACGCGATCAAGCACCAGCGCTTCATCGTCATTCCCTACGTGCAGGCCACGCCGGGCATCGACAACGTGCTGGCGGTTGAAACCCTGGCCAAAGGTTTCCACGGCGAATGATGGATCGTCGCTATGCCTTGCTGCTGGTGATGCTCGGCGCGCTGTTGCTGGTGTCGTGCGTGGTGTCGCTAGGCTTCGGCCCGGCGCGGGTGCCGGTGGACGTGGTGTGGCGGATCTTGCTGCACAAGATTTTGGGTGTCGGCGTTGCGGACTGGACCGCCGGGCAGGAACACATCGTGTGGTTGATCCGTGTGCCGCGCATGCTGCTCGGTGCGTTGGTGGGTGCTGGACTGGCGCTGATCGGCGCCGTGTTGCAAGCGGTGACGCGCAATCCGTTGGCTGACCCGCATCTGCTCGGGGTCACTTCCGGCGCGACCCTTGGCGCGGTAATCGTGGTGCTGCATGTCGGTGAAATCGTCGGTCTGCTGACCTTGCCGATCGCAGCGTTCATCGGCGCACTGCTGAGCATGGTGATCGTGCTGATGATCGCCAATCGCAACGGCCGACTGGACAGTGACCGCCTCCTGCTGTGCGGCGTGGCCGTGTCGTTCGTGATGATGGCGATTGCCAATTTGCTGCTGTTTCTCGGCGATCACAGGGCGAGTTCCGCGGTGATGTTCTGGATGCTCGGCGGGCTTGGGTTGGCGCGTTGGGAATTGCTGGCGGTGCCGGCTGCCAGTGTTTTGCTGGGATTGGTCTTGTTGCTCGGCATGGCCCGTCCGTTGAATGCGCTGATGGCTGGCGAACAGACCGCCGTGACCCTCGGTTTGAATGCTCGAACCGTTCGGTTGCGAGTGTTTTTGATTGCA
This sequence comes from Pseudomonas sp. 31-12, assembly GCF_003151075.1. NCBI lineage: Bacteria > Pseudomonadati > Pseudomonadota > Gammaproteobacteria > Pseudomonadales > Pseudomonadaceae > Pseudomonas > Pseudomonas sp. 31-12. Next base: position 886,779 of record NZ_CP029482.1, on the reverse strand, counting down.
TCGCTGATGACCGGGGTGCTGGTGTCGATCAGTGGCTCCATCGGGTTTGTCGGGCTGATGGTGCCGCACATTGCGCGTCGCCTGGTCGGCGCCGAACACCGTCGGTTGCTGCCGGTGTGCGTGTTGCTGGGCAGCCTCTTCCTCGTCTGGGTCGACGTCGCCGCCCGCACCCTGATCGCCCCGGAAGACCTGCCCATCGGCGTCGCCACCGCGGCCATCGGCGGCCTGTTCTTCATCGGCCTCATGCGCCGCCGCTGACCCTGTCAGCACACCACCGAACCCTGTGGGAGCTAGCCTGCTAGCGATGACGGCGGCACATCCAGCATCACTTCGCCTGAAATGCCGCTATCGCGAGCAGGCTCGCTCCCACAGGGGTTTATCGTCGTCCACAGGCTCCGTGTCCGACACAAACCCACTGTGGGATTGTGATTCTGGCGTTGTTTAGGTGTGTTTATACGAATGCAAAAAAACCGGACGTTTCCCACGACTTTTTCAGGTTGTTCGTCGGACGTGGGCTGTCTAGTCTGGGGGTGTCACTGAAGACTCAGTGATCGGGTGTGAGAACCCGGCCAGGTTTCAATCTATCGCAAGCACCACCATAATTGCCGCCAGCTTATTCGCTGCCTGCAATGTTCTATGGCGGCTGTGTGCGGGCGGACTTCGGTTCGGCCGGGTTGATTCCTACCGGTTTCTCACTCCGCACATAGCTGCCACCCCTTCGTCGCGTGAGAAACGACAAGTGATGGCTCCAATTGCTTCAAGGGAATCATTGCCATGACTAAGAAAATCGTACCCGATCCACCCATCGACACCACCACGCCCGAACCCGAAACATCACGCGACGACGACCTGCTTCGAGACCGCGAAGCCATCAACCGCGCCCTCGACTACTACCTCGATCCCGCGACCCACTACGCCGAAAAACCCCGCCGCCCCAGCACCATGTTCATGATTGCCCCCGACAACGACACCGAAAGCCTGTTGGTCAATGCCTGTGAATCCTTGGCATCCGCCAGTGTGATGGCCAGCGATTTCGCCGCCGACCTGATCGGCCCGCAACGTCACAAGGCGATGGCAATCCAGCAAATCATCATGCTCGCGGAACTGGCGGTGAACCGCGCGGTGGATAACGTCGTTCCCACCTAGAAACCTTGCAAAAAATTGTGGGAATGAGCCTCTGTGGCGACGGAGCTTGCTCCCGCTCGGCTGCGAAGCAGTCGTAAACCATTGCGCGCGGTACACCTGATGCACCGTGCTTGCAGGTTTTGGGGCCGCTTTGCGCCCCAGCGGGAGCAAGCTCCCTCGCCACAGGCTTTGTGTTCACTAGAGATTTTCTGCGCCCCAATGTGGCGCACCACTACGCACCAACGCGCCAGACACGATCCTTCATGGTGCGCCGCCCCCTCTGCGCAACCGCTCTAACACGACATTTCCGTGCCTTTTACCGACCGGGCACAGCCTTTGCAAAACAGCCTTCAGTAGTCCGCATCTGCCAACCAAGAAAACTCATAAGTTCATGGAGATCGCACAATGAAGCGTCGCAGTTTGATCAAGGCTTTCACACTCACGGCAAGCATTGCCGCGATGGGCATGACCTGGACCGTCCAGGCCGCCGAGACCATCAAGGTCGGTATTCTGCATTCGTTGTCCGGCACCATGGCGATCTCCGAAACCTCGCTCAAAGACATGGCGTTGATGACCATCGACGAAATCAACGCCAAGGGCGGCGTGAACGGCAAGATGCTGGAACCGGTGGTGGTGGACCCTGCGTCGAACTGGCCGCTGTTCGCGGAAAAGGGTCGTCAGCTGCTGACTCAGGACAAGGTTGCGGTGGTGTTCGGTTGCTGGACATCGGTGTCGCGCAAATCGGTGTTGCCGGTGTTCGAAGAACTCAATGGCCTGCTGTTCTACCCGGTGCAATACGAAGGCGAGGAGATGTCGCCGAACGTGTTCTACACCGGCGCCGCGCCGAACCAACAGGCAATCCCGGCCGTTGAATACCTGATGAGTGAAGAAGGTGGCAGCGCCAAGCGCTACTTCCTGCTCGGCACCGACTACGTTTACCCGCGCACCACCAACAAGATTCTGCGCTCGTTCCTGCACTCCAAAGGCGTGGCGGACAAAGACATCGAAGAGGTCTACACCCCGTTCGGTCACAGCGACTACCAGACCATCGTGGCCAACATCAAAAAATTCTCGGCCGGTGGCAAAACGGCGGTCATCTCCACCGTCAACGGCGACTCCAACGTGCCGTTCTATAAAGAGCTGGCCAACCAGGGCCTGAAAGCCACTGACGTTCCGGTCGTGGCGTTCTCCGTCGGCGAAGAAGAACTGCGCGGCATCGACACCAAACCGCTGGTGGGTAACCTCGCGGCATGGAACTACTTCGAGTCGGTCGAGAACCCGGCGAACAAGAAATTCGTCGCCGACTGGAAAGCCTACGCCAAGAAACACAACCTGCCGGGCGCCGACAAAGCGGTGACCAACGACCCGATGGAAGCCACGTACGTGGGCATCCACATGTGGGCGCAAGCGGCGGAGAAAGCCAAGTCCACCGACGTCGACAAAGTCCGCGAAGCCCTCGCCGGCCAGACCTTTGCCGCGCCGTCGGGTTACACGCTGACCATGGACAAGACCAACCACCACCTGCACAAACCGGTGATGATCGGCGAGATCCAGGCCGATGGTCAGTTCAACGTGGTGTGGCAGACCGAGGGGCCGATCCGCGCCCAGCCTTGGAGCCCGTTCATTTCGGGTAACGACAAGAAGCCGGATTATGCGGTGAAGAGCAACTGAGGCGGATCTGGAGTTTGGGGTGGGTCTGAGATCCACCCCTCACCCCAGCCCTCTCCCCAATGGGGAGAGGGGGAAAGGGAGCCGATCTTCATGCTTTTCAAAGCCTGAGTTCGACTCGATTTTGCAGGTCGCAGCAAATTGGCCAAACACCTCGGTCAGTCCCCTCGCCCCTTTGGGGAGAGGGTTGGGGTGAAGGGTCGATTTAACAGGAACACCACCAATGCCCACTGCCCTCTACCGCGTCATCCTCGCCATCGCGCTTTTGCTGCCGATGGCCGCGCATTCAGGCGACGCCGAAGACTTCGTCGCCGCCAATCCCGTGCAGCAAGCCAAGCTTCTCGAATCCTGGGCCGCGCAGCCCGATCCAGCCCGCATCGAACTGATCAACGCCCTGCAACAAGGCGAGCTGACCGTCGACGGCCAACCGAAAACCCTGCGCCTGAATAACCGCCTGCGGGGTCTGATCGACACCGCACTGGCCAGCCACCAATTGCTCGCCGCCGACGCCAAAATCCGTCTGGCCGCCGCGCAGCAATTGCAGAAAAGCGCCAAACCGGCGCAGCTGAAATTCCTCGACCAGCAACTGGCTGGCGAAACAGATGAAAGCGTCCATGCCGCATTGAGCCTGGCCTTGGCCAACCTGCAACTGGTCGACACCGACCCGGCTGTGCGCCTTGCTGCGGTGCGTCTGCTCGGCGAAACCGGCGATCCGCTGGCCCGCACCCGCCTCGAAAGCTTGCTGGAACCGGGCACCGAAGCCGACGCCAACGTGCGCACCGCCGCTGAAACCAGCCTGGCGCAAGTCAAACGCAAACTGCTGATCGGCGAGATGCTCGGTCAGGCTTTCAGTGGCATGTCATTGGGCTCGATTCTGCTGCTCGCGGCACTGGGCCTGGCGATCACCTTCGGCCTGCTCGGCGTAATCAACATGGCCCACGGCGAGATGCTGATGCTCGGCGCGTACTCAACCTACGTGGTGCAGCTGATGTTCCAGCGCTACGCCCCGCAAGCCATCGAGTTCTACCCATTGATCGCCTTGCCGGTGGCGTTTTTCGTCACCGCCGCGATCGGCATGGCGCTGGAACGCACGGTGATTCGTCACCTCTACGGCCGCCCGCTGGAAACCCTGCTCGCAACCTGGGGCATCAGCCTCATGCTGATTCAGCTGGTGCGACTGGTGTTCGGCGCGCAGAACGTCGAAGTGGCCAACCCCGCGTGGCTCTCGGGCGGGATTCAAGTGTTGCCGAATCTGGTGCTGCCGTACAACCGCATCGTGATCATCGCCTTCGCGCTGTTTGTGGTGGTGCTGACCTGGCTGCTGCTGAACAAGACGCGCCTGGGTTTGAACGTGCGCGCCGTCACCCAGAACCGCAACATGGCCGCCTGCTGCGGCGTCCCGACCGGGCGCGTGGACATGCTCGCGTTTGGCCTCGGCTCAGGCATCGCCGGGCTCGGCGGCGTGGCCCTCAGCCAGATCGGCAACGTCGGTCCGGACCTTGGCCAGAGCTACATCATCGACTCGTTCCTGGTGGTGGTGCTCGGCGGTGTCGGACAGTTGGCCGGTAGCGTCCTGGCCGCGTTCGGCCTCGGTATCGCCAACAAGATTCTCGAACCGCAGATCGGCGCCGTGCTCGGCAAGATCCTGATCCTCGCGCTGATCATTCTGTTCATCCAGAAGCGTCCGCAAGGCCTCTTCGCACTGAAAGGACGGGTGATCGACTGATGAACCAGCCCCTGATGCTCACGGCCACGCAAAAGGCCGGCCCCAAAGTCACCATCGCTGTCGGCGCAGTGATTCTGGTTCTGCTGCTGGCGTTGCCGCTCCTGTCGTTGTTGCCGCCGGACAGCGCGTTTCACGTCTCGGCCTACACGTTGACGCTGGTGGGCAAGATCCTGTGCTACGCCATCGTCGCCCTGGCCCTGGACCTGGTCTGGGGTTACGCCGGTCTGTTGTCCCTCGGCCACGGTCTGTTCTTCGCCCTCGGCGGTTACGCGATGGGCATGTACCTGATGCGCCAGGCGTCGGGCGATGGCTTGCCGGCGTTCATGACCTTCCTGTCGTGGACCGAATTGCCGTGGTACTGGACCGGCACCAGCAGCTTCCTGTGGTCGATGTGCCTGGTGGTGTTGGCGCCGGGGTTGCTGGCGCTGGTCTTCGGGTTCTTCGCCTTCCGTTCGCGGATCAAGGGCGTGTATTTCTCGATCATGACCCAGGCCCTGACCTTCGCCGGAATGCTGCTGTTTTTCCGCAATGAAACCGGGTTTGGCGGCAACAACGGCTTCACCAACTTCCGCACGATTCTCGGGTTTGGCATTACCGAACCGGGCACACGCGCGGTGTTGTTTTTTGCCACGGTGGTGTTGCTGGTGGCGAGTCTATTTATCGGTTGGCGACTGGCGCAAAGCAAGTTCGGCCGCGTGCTGACGGCGTTAAGGGATGCGGAAAACCGCCTGATGTTCTGCGGCTACGACCCGCGAGGTTTCAAGCTGTTTGTCTGGGTGTTGAGCGCGGTGTTGTGCGGACTCGCGGGCGCGCTTTATGTGCCGCAAGTCGGGATCATCAACCCGAGTGAAATGTCGCCGACCAACTCCATTGAAGCCGCCGTCTGGGTCGCACTGGGTGGGCGCGGTACGCTGATCGGCCCGCTGCTTGGCGCCGGTGTTGTCAACGGAATGAAGAGCTGGTTCACCGTGGCGTTCCCCGAATACTGGCTGTTCTTCCTCGGCGCGCTGTTCATTGTCGTGACCCTGTACTTGCCCAAAGGCGTGATCGGCCTGCTGAAAAAAAGAGGTGAACAATGAGAGTCACTGCGACGGCTGAATTCATGCTCGAACCGGCGTTTTTCCCAGTGGAGCCCAACAAGGACGCCGGCAGCAGCCGCGATGCGATCGGCCTCGGGCAACGCGTCGGTCCCGGCCTGAATACGCGCCACGGCACGATCCTGACCCTGGAAGACATCAGCGTCAGCTTCGATGGCTTCAAGGCGCTGAACGATCTGAACCTGTACATCGGCGTCGGCGAACTGCGCTGCATCATCGGTCCCAACGGCGCGGGCAAGACCACGTTGATGGACGTCATCACCGGCAAGACTCGCCCCAGTCACGGCAAAGCCTGGTTCGGTGAAACCCTGGACCTGACGTCGATGAGCGAAGTGCAGATAGCCCAGGCTGGCATCGGCCGCAAGTTCCAGAAGCCAACGGTGTTCGAAGCCTTGAGCGTGTTCGAGAACCTGGAGCTGGCGCAGAACACCGACAAGTCGGTGTGGGCCAGCCTGCGGGCTCGCTTGAGTGGTGAACAAAAGGATCGAATTGCCGAGGTGCTGGAAACCATTCGCCTGACCAGCTCGGTCAATCGCCCGGCGGGGTTGTTGTCCCACGGTCAGAAGCAGTTTCTGGAGATCGGCATGCTACTCATGCAAGACCCGCAACTGCTGCTGCTCGACGAGCCCGTAGCGGGCATGACCGATGCCGAAACCGAGTTCACCGCCGAGCTGTTCAAGAGCCTCGCGGGCAAGCATTCGCTGATGGTGGTGGAGCACGACATGGGTTTTGTCGGCTCCATTGCCGACCACGTCACCGTGTTGCACCAGGGCAGCGTGCTGGCCGAAGGGTCGCTGGAGCAGGTGCAGGAAAACGAGCGGGTGATCGAGGTTTATCTCGGTCGATGAACCTGCCAACACGGTCACTGTGGGAGCTGGCCTGCCAGCGATAGCAGTAGGTCAGACAACATCAATGCTGAATGTGCCGCCCCCATCGCTGGCAGGCCAGCTCCCACAGGGGTTCTGTTTGAAACTTAAGGAATCTGGACATGCTGCAAGTCGACAAGCTGCACCAGTATTACGGCGGTAGCCACATCCTGCGGGGCCTGACGTTTGACGTGAAGGTCGGTGAAGTCACGTGCCTGCTGGGGCGCAACGGTGTCGGCAAGACCACCCTGCTCAAATGCCTGATGGGTTTGCTGCCGGCCAAGGAAGGCGCGGTGAACTGGGAAGGCAAACCGATCACCACGTTCAAACCACACCAGCGAGTGCATGCCGGGATCGCTTATGTGCCACAGGGACGCGAGATTTTCGGCCGGCTGACTGTGGAAGAAAACCTGCTGATGGGCCTGTCGCGATTTCCTGGCTCTGAAGCCAAGGAAGTCCCGGCATTCATCTACGAGCTGTTCCCGGTGTTGCTGCAAATGAAGCAACGACGCGGCGGTGACTTGTCCGGCGGCCAGCAGCAGCAATTGGCGATCGGTCGCGCACTGGCCAGCCGTCCACGGCTGCTGATTCTCGATGAGCCCACCGAAGGCATCCAGCCGTCGGTGATCAAGGAGATCGGCGTAGTGATCAAGAAGCTCGCCGCCCGGGGCGACATGGCGATTCTGCTGGTGGAGCAGTTCTACGATTTCGCCGCGGAACTGGCGGACCAGTACCTGGTGATGTCCAGGGGCGAGATCGTGCAGCAAGGTCGCGGCGAAAATATGGAAGCCGAGGGTGTGCGTGGCCTGGTTACGATCTAATCTGCAGCGTCCTGACGATAATCAGAAAATATGAATGTACCTCTCCCCACTGCCCTGTTTACCCCGAGCTGGCACGCTGAACTGGAGCTCGGCTACGCCCGTTTCGGCGACAGCACGCGCCCGGTCCTGCGCCGACACAAAGGCCCGCTACGGGTGCAGAAGCACCTGTATGCCGAAGGGCCCGAGGTGTGCCAACACATCATCGTCCACCCGCCCGGTGGCATCGCGGGCGGTGATCGACTGGATATCAGCGCCAGCGTCGGCAGCCAGGCCTGGGCACAAATCACCAGCCCGGGTGCGGCCAAGTGGTATCGCGCCGCAGGGCCCGCCTATCAGCACCTGAATCTTAAAGTGGCGAGCGGTGCGACACTGGAATGGCTGCCGCAAGAGACGATTATTTTCAGCGACGCTCAGGCCGAGCTCAGCACCGCCATTGATCTGGAGGGCGACGCCCGTTTGTTTTACTGGGACGTTGTGGCCCTGGGTCGCCCAGCCAGCGGCGAGCGCTTCGACCTCGGTCATTTTCAGGCACAACTGGATATCCGCCGCGACGGCCAGTTGCTCTGGCACGAACGCCAGCGCATTGTCGGGGATGATGGTTTGCTTGATTCACCGATTGGCCTGGATGGGCAACCGGTGTTTGCGACGTTGCTGGTGACGGGGGAGATTGATAGCGAACTGCTGGAAACCTGCCGCTCGCTACCCAATGCAGTGCGCGGGGATCTTACCCAATTGCCTGGTTTGCTCGTCGCCCGTTGCCTGGCCGGTGAGGCGTTGTTGGCGAGAGGTTGGTTGATAGATTTATGGCGATTGCTCCGGCCTGCGTTACTCGGCCGAGAAGCCGTCCCACCCCGAATATGGAGCACCTGAAATGCAATCCAATGTGGGAGCGAGCCTGCTCGCGATAGCGTCGGCACATTCAACACATCAGTTGCCTGACACACCGCCATCGCGAGCAGGCTCACTCCCACAGGGTTTTGTATTGACAGATCCGAATACTTTTTATCTGCCCAGATGGATTCCAAACGATGGACCTGACCCCACGCGAAAAAGACAAGCTGCTGATCTTCACTGCCGGCCTCGTGGCCGAGCGGCGTTTGGCGCGCGGCGTGAAACTCAATTATCCGGAAGCCATGGCCTACATCTCCGCGGCGCTGCTCGAAGGCGCCCGTGACGGCCAGACCGTGGCCGAGCTGATGCACTTCGGCACCACCCTGCTCAACCGCGAACAAGTGATGGAAGGCATCCCGGAAATGATCCCGGAGATCCAGGTCGAAGCGACGTTCCCCGACGGCACCAAACTGGTCACCGTTCACCAACCCATCGCCTGAGGACGCGTCATGACCTATCAAATCCGTGATGCGCTGCACGCCGACCTGCCGGCGATCCGCGACATCTACAACGACGCCGTGCTCAACACCACGGCGATCTGGAACGAACAGGCCGTGGACCTGGGCAACCGTCAGGCCTGGTTCAGTGCCCGGCAAGCCCAGGCTTATCCGATCCTGGTGATTGTCGACGGTGATAACACGGTGCTGGGCTACGCTTCATTTGGTGACTGGCGGCCGTTCGACGGTTTCCGCCATACCGTCGAGCATTCTGTCTACGTGCGCAGCGATCAACGAGGCAACGGTCTCGGCCCGCAACTGATGACGGCGCTGATCGAACGCGCCAAAGGCTGTGACAAACACGTCATGGTCGCGGCCATCGAAAGCGGCAATTCCGCTTCCATCCGTTTGCATGAACGGGCCGGTTTCGTGATCACTGGAGAGATGCCGCAAGTGGGCACCAAATTCGGCCGCTGGCTGGACCTGACTTTCATGCAACTGACCCTCAATCCCGGCGCGGAGCCGCCGCCCGCCCACAAGGAGTAATTGCCGATGAACGCTGCCCAACTGCGCCGCGTCAATGTTGAAAGCTTTGCGCACTATCGTCAGGGTTTGATTGATCTGCTGCTCGACGCCGTCGGCTATGGCGCCAGTGTCGGGTTCATGGCCAATCTGGACGCCGCTGCGGCCCGCGCCTATTTCGATGACGTTCAGGACAACCTGAACAAAGGCAACGTGCTGCTGTGGGTGGTGGTCAAGGACGAGCAAGTGCAGGCCAGCGTGCAGTTGACCCTGTGCCAGAAAGCCAATGGCCTGAACCGCGCTGAAGTGCAGAAACTGCTGGTGCGTGAACATGCGCGGCGCCGTGGCCTGGGCCAACAGTTGATGAGCGCGCTGGAACAGGCCGCGCTCCAGCACAAACGCGGCATGCTCTATCTCGACACGGAGGCCGGCTCACCGGCCGAGGATTTCTACAAGGCATTGGGTTACATCAAGGCCGGTCAAATCCCCGACTACGCCTGCGACCCGAGCGGCCAGTACAAACCGACCGCCCTCTACTACAAGATTCTTCAGGGGGCCCATTGATGATTCCCGGTGAATACCAGATCCAGCCTGGCGACATCGAACTCAATGTGGGGCGCCGCACGGTCAGTCTGAAGGTGGCCAACAGCGGCGACCGGCCAATTCAGGTCGGCTCGCATTACCACTTCTTCGAAACCAATGACGCCCTGACCTTCGACCGCGCGGCCAGTCGCGGCATGCGCCTGAACATCCCCGCCGGCACCGCCGTGCGCTTCGAGCCGGGACAGAGCCGCGAGGTTGAACTGGTGGACCTGGCCGGGCATCGCCGGGTGTTCGGGTTTGCTGGCAGGATCATGGGTGACCTTGACTGATCGACCCCTGTGGCGAGGGAGCTTGCTCCCGCTCGGCTGCGCAGCAGTCGTAAAAACCTACCGCCACGGTTATTCAGCTAAATAGCGCCACCTGTATTGCGAGCGCTTCGCACTCGAGCGGGAGCAAGCTCCCTCGCCACAATGGACCGCGGATTGCCGCAACTTACTTTCAAGGCGTGCACATGAAGATTTCCAGACAAGCCTACGCCGACATGTTCGGCCCCACCGTCGGTGACAAGGTCCGTCTGGCCGATACCGAGCTGTGGATCGAAGTGGAAAAAGACTTCACCACCTACGGCGAAGAAGTGAAATTCGGCGGCGGCAAAGTCATCCGTGATGGCCAGGGCCAGAGCCAGCTTTTAGCCGCAGAGGTCGTCGACACCCTGATCACCAACGCGCTGATCATCGACCACTGGGGCATCGTCAAGGCCGACGTCGGCCTCAAGGACGGGCGCATCGCCGCGATCGGCAAGGCCGGCAATCCGGACATCCAGCCGAACGTGACCATCGCGGTCGGCGCCAGCACCGAAGTCATTGCCGGGGAAGGCATGATCCTCACCGCCGGTGGCATTGACACGCACATCCACTTCATCTGCCCGCAGCAGATCGAAGAAGCGCTGATGAGCGGCGTCACCACCATGATCGGTGGCGGCACCGGCCCGGCCACCGGCACCAACGCCACCACCTGCACCTCCGGGCCGTGGCACCTGGCGCGCATGCTTCAAGCAGCCGATGCCTTCCCGATGAACATCGGCTTCACCGGCAAGGGCAACGCCAGCCTGCCGGAGCCGTTGATCGAGCAGGTCAAGGCCGGCGCCATCGGCCTGAAGTTGCACGAAGACTGGGGCACCACCCCGGCGAGCATCGACAACTGCCTGAACGTCGCCGACCAATACGACGTGCAGGTCGCGATCCACACCGACACGCTCAACGAGTCGGGCTTTGTCGAAACCACCCTCGCCGCCTTCAAGGGCCGCACCATCCACACCTATCACACCGAAGGTGCGGGTGGCGGTCATGCTCCGGACATCATCAAGGCCTGCGGTTTTGCCAATGTGCTGCCGAGCTCGACCAATCCGACCCGGCCGTTCACCCGCAACACCATCGACGAACACCTCGACATGCTGATGGTCTGCCACCACCTGGACCCGAGCATCGCCGAAGACGTGGCCTTCGCCGAAAGCCGCATCCGTCGCGAAACCATCGCTGCCGAAGACATCCTACACGACCTCGGCGCGTTCTCGATGATCAGCTCCGACAGCCAGGCCATGGGCCGTGTCGGCGAAGTCATCACGCGCACCTGGCAAACCGCCGACAAGATGAAAAAACAGCGCGGCCCACTGCCGGGCGATGGCGAAGGCAACGACAACTTCCGCGCCAAACGCTACATCGCCAAGTACACGATCAACCCGGCGATCACCCACGGCATCAGCCATGAAGTAGGCTCGGTCGAAGTGGGTAAATGGGCGGACCTGGTGCTCTGGCGTCCGGCGTTTTTCGGGGTCAAACCGACGCTCATCCTCAAGGGTGGCGCCATCGCCGCCAGCCTGATGGGCGATGCCAATGCCTCGATTCCGACGCCGCAACCGGTGCACTACCGACCGATGTTTGCCAGCTACGGCGGCTCGTTGCACGCCACCAGCCTGACCTTTATCAGCCAGGCGGCGCAGGAGGCTGGCTTGCCTGAAGCGTTGGGTTTGAAGAAGAAAATCGCTGTGGTCAAAGGGTGTCGCGAGGTGCAGAAAACCGACCTGATTCACAACGACTATCTGCCGAACATTGATGTCGACCCGCAGACTTATCAGGTCAAGGCTGATGGGGTTTTGCTCTGGTGTGAGCCAGCGGATGTGCTGCCGATGGCCCAGCGTTACTTCCTGTTCTGATATCCGGTCAGGCATAAAAATCCGGCACGAAGGTCATCAGTCTTCGTGCCGGGACGGCTGTATTGTCAGGTCAATCGGTTGCTGTTTCGACCGTAAAGGGATTCTCCACCCTTTGCAGTTTCGCCCGATCCATCGCCTGTTGGGTCAGGGTCTTCAACAACGCTTTCATCTCGGTGTCGATCACGTTCAACTCAGCAGCATAGGTCTCGTCGGTCATGACCTGCCCCGGGGCAATCGCGCTTTCAGGTTTACCCAGTTCGGCGGCGAGTACCCTGAGTTCCTGCTTGAGATCGGCCTTCGCCTCAAGCGAAAATCCGGTTCGGTCGCCCGCCTATCAAGCGCCATGTAAAACTCCGTTGTCGCATCTATTCGGCGCCTGAAAACCTTGAACGCGCTTCGATTCGAGCCCTGGATGTAAGTCTCCCAGAACGGCTGTTCGATGATCGAGTCACGCAGTAAATCGCCGGCTTCAAGATCCAGTACCCGCCGATAGGCACTTTCGATCATCTGCGGGGTGACGCCCGTGTGGGTGCGAAACTGCAAGTCACGAGACTGCCAGGGCAGGTCGAGTCGTTCTGCCAGATCCGTCATGTAAGCCAGGTGGACCTCGACCTCATCGATACTTCCCGAGACTCGCCCGTTGGCATCGACAACCCTGAATTGCTCACCGTTCGCCAGGCGTTCGGCGATCACTTTACGGGCGATCCGGCTCAACTCATCAAGCCGGGATTTGCCTCTGGCCAACTGCACCAGTTCGGCCTCCACCAAGCCAGGGCTGGCCAACGCGTAGGCCTCATGGATCAGCACTTCTACGCCCATCGCATTGAACAACTGCGCCCCGGCATCAACGCATTGGGTGACCTCATCCCTGCCCATCACAAACAGATTGCGTCGCAGCTCACTGTCCTTGGACATGGCTTCCAGCATTCGCCAGAGCTTTTGGGTCATGTCCACCCTGAAGACTCTGTCGGTCATGAAATGGGTTGATTGAGTGAGCTTCCTGATCTGATTGAAAAAGGGCACCGAGCCGAACTCGTCCTCCACCTCATTCCATATCCGCTGCCGGGCAACCCATTCGGGCCGCGTCAATCCTTCCTCCCAGTCAAGACTGTCACGCACGCCTCGGGGTGGATACGGTCGATCAGGGTCCAGACCGACGGACCTGATATGGCCTCTTAGCGTGTCTAGATTCTCGGGCGACAGCCATTGCGGGTCACGACTCAATACCGTTCGCGCGACCAGCTCCGCCTCCACAGAGCCGGCCGTAACCTGGGGGATGACCGTCAGCTTATTGCGCTGCAGGTTCAAGTAAAAATGTCTGAATCGGGGTTGAGAAAACAGTCCGGCCGGCCAGGTATTGATACCGGTCTCACCCAGCATCACCGTATGCAGCATGCGCATACCGCCGATATCCGGCACTCGCCCTAACGGGTTTCCCTGCAAATCGAGACTTTGAAGTCGGGTAAGCCATCTAAAGTACGAAGCTCCCTGCGTATCCAGCACAATCCGGTTATCGCCGAGATACAACTCCGTCAGCCCCCACATTTTTCCCAGTGCACGAGGAAATCTCGTCAGCTTGTTACGGGTGAGATTCAGCAAACGGAGCTTTGGGAAATGATCGAGAAAAGACACCTGTGCATCGATGAGTTCGGTGCCCAGCAGGTTCAGGCTGGTGACATGCTCGAAATTGGCCTCAAGGGTGGGCATTGTCCCCAAATGCCTGCCCAAGGGGATATTTCTCAGGTCCAACGCCGCACCTTGCAGATTGCCGTAAGAGTCCACGTCTCTCGGCCCGGTTTGCTGCCAGCACTGCCGAATGGCCTTGTAGAGTTTGTTTCTGGACTGCCATTCGGCAATGCCCGCGGGGCTGAACCTGAACGCTTCGGTCGGCAAGTTCAGCCAGCGCTGGAAGTTGGCGTTGAGGCGGTTGAATTCCGCTTCCAGTGCGCTTGCCCGCTGCTCCGGATCAGCTTCACTGCCACCGCCGTCGAGATAAGCCTGAGCTTCCTCCTCCGTCCAGCCCGGCCGCACGCTCCTGACGCGTTCCTGCAATGTCAGTCGTCCGGTGAGCCGTCGAATGCCTTGAGACGCGAGCATTCCACCGCGCACCTTATCCGTCTCGGGATCATAGGCAGGCCTGCGCGGAGGGTTGTCCGCCAGCATCGGGCGCAGCCTGTCACGTGCCAATGGTGCATTTTGAACGGTGTGCTTGAGTGTCGCCCCTTGATTGATTTCAAAACCCAGTGCTTTGCGCTCAGCGTCAGGCAGGGCATGCAACACCGATGAAAACAGGTCATCGGCGCCATGCAGATGGTTGTCCTCGGCATCCCGCGCTTCATAACCGTTCTCCGTGCTGACCAGGACTTTGCGCACATCCGCCTCTTCAGGGCCAATGCTGTCGCGCAGACGGCCAGTGAAAGAATGCTCGCGAATCTCGATGCGCACATCCTGCGGCCAGTCCGGCAAGCTTTCCAGGCTATGCAGTGCCAGCCTTTCCGTATCCAGCGCCTGCAGTGAATCAAGGAACAGCCCTTCATAGGCACGCGCCAGACGCACCTCCAGCGAGGCGGCGCCTGCCTGTTGCCTGAGGTGCAAGCCGATACTCTTTTTCTCGGCCAGCACTCGCAAGTCAGCCGGATCAGCGGCGCTCAGTAGCTCCTCAGCCATGTTGGCGGGCAATTGCGCAAAAGTGTCCTGAAGCGTCCTGGCGTCGGCAACGTTTGACTGGCCGTTTTCAGGCAGCTTCCCCGTGTCCGCCCACACCTTGAACCGGTTGATTGTGTCGACCAGCAACGCGGGCGGCGCTTCGTTTTCGACATGCAGCCGACGCAACACACCTTCTTCGATACCACTGGCGATACGGATGCGTTCAAGCATTGCATCATCGAACGCTTCTAGCTTCGACCCCAGCCCCCGCATGAGCTCGGCCGAGGTCCATTCGACAGGACGGTCGAGTTCGGTGTGCCAGGCACCGGCGCCATTGTGTTCAAGTTTTGGCTGGTAGGCCGTGGGCCGGTCCGGATGCTGCATCCTTGGCTGGCCGGTCAGTGGATCGTCCTGCACCGCGAAATATTTGCCGTCGCGCGGCAGCAACTCCTTATCGCCGTGCACGTGAAGGCCTCGCTCGTCGGGCTTCGAGTCGGGACTCAAACTGACTTGATGCTCGTAAGCGCTCAGGTCCGGGTTCCAGAGACGGGTGGTGCCGTCAGAGCGCACGACCGGCTTCAACTGGTCTACAAAAGGCGAAGGCTTGACCGTTGCCGCTGCGCCCGTCGGCAACACATGCCCTGCCGCCATGATTGCCAGCTGCGCAGCATTGATCAGGACACCGATCAGGAGAGCCGCCGCCTCTTCCTTGTCGCCCTTGCTCCAGTCTTCAATGCCCTCCATGGTTTCAAGCAGCATTTGCCCGACCATGATGCCCAGCATGGCCTCTCCCAGGCCCGGCACCAGCATCGCGCCGAAGTTGAACACGTTCCAGCCGATGTTCAGATAGCTGCTCAGTCGCCTCCAGCGAGCATTGGCATCTTCATCATCAGTGGGAACGGCAATGTGTCGCGCATCCGCGATGGCCTTGTCGCAGCGCCATCGACTGAGCTGAGGCCACAGCGCGCCCTCAATCACATTGGTGATCGGCTCCGCATGGGGGTTTTCAACTGCAGTTTCCCGCCACCAGGGCCCCATGCTCAACGGTTCGCGGTGATGCCAGGTAAAGGTAGTGAAGCGCTCCCTGACGCGAGCGAAAAACACGCCCTTGTCTTTTTGCGGTACGAATCGGCTGAAAAATTGTTGATAGTCCGCCGAGCGAAGCTGGCTCGTCAGCGCCTTCATGAAATCGGTGAAGGAGGCATATTCTTTCAAGGGATGATCGGGGTCGTCGGGCACGTAGGCGATCAAGGTTCCGTCTAGTCGACTTTGTTTGTCGATATCGTCCCTGCGCAGCATCTCTTCGACGACACCGGAAGGACCGTTGGAAAAAAACGCCTTGAGCAGTTTGAACTGATCAAACTCCTGCCCGGGCAAAACAGCCAGTTTGCGCGACCACTCCAGCATGGTTTGTTGATGTGTCGGAACCAGGTCATCGTAGATTTGTTTGATTCGCGATGGATCAGCCACAGCACTGAACAACACGATTCCCGACAGTTTCACACCCAACAGGGACAATCGATGAGATTGTAATGGGCGATTATTCAGCGAGATGTTCGCCTGGTTATCCCGGAGTTGCTGTAACTTGCCATGCGCATAAGAAGTGATATCGCCCTTCAAATACGCAATCATCGCTGACTCATTGAACGCCGCCTTTTCGGTGCCGATGAAATGCCGCTCGAGGGACGCCTTTGCATCAATCCCGGCAGGGTCCAGCAAACCGCTAATGTGCCGCTGATACTGCGCACCGAGATCCAGACTCCGGCAGAGGCTCGCAAAGCGCTCGATGGTCAACGGATGGCGCTTCAGGGCCCCTTCGGCATCGGTGGTGAAAACACCGGAGCCATCGCGAAAGGCGCCTGCACGGGTTTCAGCCTCCTCGAAGTTGTGCAGCGCAGCCTCCAGCAGGGTGGACTGCCTGAGCCGGCTGGCATGGGTGTCGATGCCAAAACCCAGCAGCGCGGGAATATAAAGCCGCACCGTCGTTGCGTGGACATCCAGTGTCAGGTTCAGCTTTTCTTTCAGCGCCTTGACGAGTAAGGGTTCAGCGAAGGCATTGATGTCCTTTTGTAAATCTCCCAGGGTGTCATCCAGAGTGTCTTGCAATCGCCAACGCTCACCGATGAGTTCCTTGAGATAGTGACGATCGATAGCGCTGGCCTTTACGTACCACTCGGGAAAGACCGGCTTCAGATCTGCAATCAATACCTGTCTCGCTATGGACGGTTTTTTAATGACACCGGGAACTTTAGTTGCAAGATAATTCGCATAAACGTTCTCGCTGGTGTTTACTTCCGGATAAACATCAACAAGTGGATCTTCTGATAACTCATTCATTGCGCATATCCTTATGCGGCCAAAAGAGCACCCAGCTTAGTCAATACCAACAAAAACAAAAGTTTAAATTACTGCTGAAAAACAGCGACAAAACATACAACAACATCCAGGTTCAGAATCTAAAAAACAACTAAATACCACCCGCACAAAGCGCAGGCATGATCCGGTTTGTCAGCGGTAGTTCTTACCCGTCGGTAAAGGGGATAAGATGCCCAGAATTTCCAGCCAGGTAACGGCCATGCGCTTATCCGAATTCATCAGGCAACACGTGGACCGTATCGTCGATGAATGGGAACAATTCGCCAGAACGATCACCCCGGCCGCCGAAACCATGGACCGGGTCGCCTTGCGCGATCACGCCAAGGCCATTTTGTTGGCCGCGGCGCGAGACATGACCACCGCGCAAACCACCCGCGAACAGATGGCCAAGGCCAAGGGCGAAGGCCCGGAAAAAACCCCGAGCCTGGATGAAGCGGGCGCCAGCCATGGCGAATTGCGGCACACCGTGGGCTTCGACCTGGTGCAGATGACCAGCGAATTCCGTCATCTGCGGGCCTGTGTGATTCGGTTGTGGGTCGGCAGCCTGGAGTCGCCGGACCTGAATTACTTCCAGGACATGATCCGTTTCAACGAAGCGATCGACGAAGCCCTTGCCGAATCGACCGCTGCTTATGCCGAACAGGTCAATCGCTCACGGGACATCTTTCTGGCGATCCTTGGGCACGACCTTCGGGCACCGTTGCAAGCGGTGAGCATGTCCACCGAATTGCTGCTACGCAAAACCACGCTTGAAGGCGATGCACTGGCCTGCGCGGTCAATATCAAGCATGGCGCGCGACACATGGCGGCGATGGTCAGTGATTTGCTGGAACTGGTGCGCAGTCGCCTGGGTAAAAGCCTGCCGATCGAACCGGCGCCGATGGACTTGGCCGATGCCGTACAGGCGGCGATTGCCGAAGCCTGCGCCGGTAATCCGGAGTGCGATCCGACGGTCAACGTAAAGGGCGATACCCGAGGTGCCTGGGATGCCGGGCGGGTGGCTCAACTGCTGCAGAACCTGATCGGCAACGCCTTGCAGCATGGCTTGAACACACGTGATGTGACGCTGACCCTGACAGGCGAGCCAGACACAGTCCGCCTGACGGTGCATAACTACGGCGCTCCGATTTCCGAAGACGCGATCGGCACGATTTTCGATCCGCTGGTGCGCAGCGCTGACGAGGAACTCGGCCAGCCCTCCACGAGCCTTGGCCTGGGATTGTTTATCGTCAAGGAAGTGGTCGATGCGCACAGAGGAACGATCGAGGTCAGTTCCAGTGAGGCGGATGGCACGCTGTTTACCGTGGTGTTGCCGCGCAAGATCTGACGGGGTGAGACCGCGTCATCGTTCATCGCGGGCAACCCGCTCCCACCGTTTTTTCTGTGAATGCAGAATATGTGAACGACAGAGATCCCTGTGGGAGCGAGCTTGCTCGCGAAGGGGCCATGTCAAACGACACAAAACCTCAGGCCAGCTACTCGACCACCAACCGCCCCAACCGCTGCTTGAGCATCCGGTTCTCAGCCCGCAGTTGCTGGACCTCTTCCAGCAGGTCCAGCGCCAAGGCGACGCCTTCCCACTCCAGCTCCAGATCACGCCGCAGCTTGGCGGCGCGCTTGGCCAGGGCCAGTTCGTAATCGTTGAAACGCCAATCCTTGGGCTGCTTGCCCTGAGGTTCGAGGATGCCGTGCTCGACGATTTCGATCACGTAGACGTCCGACAGGTCGGTCGCCTCACAGAATTCTGCCATGTCCAGTTGAACGATCAGGGGGTTGCTCATGATGGGCTACTCCGTCTCTTGGATCAGAAGTTTTCTCTCGGGTTGAACGCAGCTTTTTCTGCCAACTGCTGCCACAACGCCTTGACCTCATCGCTCGAGGTCTTGGGCATGACCGCCTTCAATTGCACGAACAGGAAGCCGCGTTCGCCCGCCTTGTTCAGCAGACCGTGCCCCTTGGCGCGCATGCGCTGGCCGTTCTGGCTACCGGCCGGCACCTTGAGGTTGATCTTGCCTGTCAGTGTAGGCACTGCCACTTCGGTGCCCAGTGCCAATTCCCACGGCGCCAGCGGCAAGGTAATGATCAGGTTCTCGCCTTCAACGTCGAACTTGGGGTGCGGCGCGAAGCGAATGATCAGGAACAGGTCGCCATTGGCGCCGCCACCGATGCCCGGTGCACCCTGGCCCTTGAGGCGGATGCGCTCGCCGTCGGTCACGCCGGCCGGAATTTTCACGTTCAGGCTTTTGCTGGTGTTGCTGACATGCTGGCCGGCAGCGTTGTACTGCGGCACTTGGAAGGTGACCTTCTTCGACTCGTTCGAGAGGGTTTCTTCCAGGAAAATCCCAAGTTCCATTTCCACGTCTTGCCCTCGACGCCCGGCGCTGCGGCCCGACTGTCCACCACCAAAACCAGGACCACGGTTGCCGAAGATCGAACTGAAGAAGTCCGAGAAATCGCCCGTGTCCTGACCGCCACCGAAACCACCGCCGCCACGACCCTGCCAACCCGGCGGGCCCTGGAACGGTTGGCCGTGCTGGCCGTATTTGCGCAAGTCGTCATATTCGGCGCGTTTGTCGGCGCTTTTCAGCGCTTCATAGGCCTCCGAGGCGTCCTTGAACTTGGCCTCGGCATCCTTTTCCTTGCTGACATCGGGGTGGTATTTGCGCGCCAGCTTGCGATAAGCCGCCTTAATGGTCTTATCGTCCGCGGTCGGCTCCACACCGAGAATCTTGTAATAGTCTTTGAAGTCCATCGAGGGCATCACCATCCGTTATCAAAATCGCGCCACTACCGGCAGTCTGCGCTCATTGGCAGACGGCGGGTTGACCGATCTCAAGGTTGTGACCGGGTAGCGCATCAGAAGTTTATCGGCAGCGCAGGATGGTTCTTGCGACCGTCCGATGGCTGCCAAGTGCAATGCAGACAAGTTTGGGGCATCTCGCCGTCTTTACAAGGCGCCAATCAACGAGATTTAGCGGATAGTCGGCCTTCGAATATTCGCCGCACTGACATACACTGCGCGGCCGTTTTTTAACCGGAACTCGAAAGACATGAAAAACGCATCTCCAGCCCGTGCCTGTGGTATCGACTTCGGCACGTCCAACTCCACCGTCGGCTGGCTGCGCCCCGGCATGGAAACGCTGATCGCGCTGGAGGACGACAAGATCACCCTGCCCTCGGTGGTCTTCTTCAATATGGAAGAACGCCGCCCGGTATACGGCCGTCTGGCGCTGCACGAGTACCTGGAAGGCTACGAAGGCCGGCTGATGCGCTCGCTCAAGAGCCTGCTGGGTTCCAAGCTGATCAAGCACGACACCAGCGTCCTCGGCACGGCGATGCCGTTCAAGGACCTGCTCGGCCTGTTCATCGGCCAGTTGAAGAAGCGCGCCGAGACGGCCGCCGGTCGGGAATTCGAGGAAGTGGTGCTGGGTCGGCCGGTGTTCTTCGTCGACGACGATGAAATGGCCGACCAGGAAGCCGAGAACACCTTGGTGGACGTGGCCCGGGCCATCGGCTTCAAGGATGTGTCGTTCCAGTACGAACCGATCGCAGCGGCGTTCGATTACGAGTCAACCATCGAAAAAGAAGAGCTGGTGCTGATCGTCGACATCGGCGGTGGTACTTCCGACTTCTCGCTGGTGCGCCTGTCCCCGGAGCGCCGCACCCACGACAACCGTCACGATGACATCCTCGCCACCGGCGGCGTGCACATCGGCGGGACCGATTTCGACAAACAGCTGAGCCTGCAAGGCCTGATGCCGCTGTTCGGCTACGGCAGCCGCATGAAGAGCGGCGCCTACATGCCGACCAGCCACCACATGAACCTGGCGACCTGGCACACCATCAACTCGGTGTACTCGCAGAAGTCGACTTTGGCCCTGGGCAGCATGCGTTACGACATCGAAGACACCGGCGGTATCGATCGCCTGTTCAAGCTGATCGACCAGCGCGCCGGGCATTGGCTGGCCATGGAAGTGGAAGAAACCAAGATCCAGCTGACCCACGCCGACAGCCGCCACGTGCCGCTGGACCGCATCGAGCCGGGTTTGAGCGTGGATCTGAGCCGGGCACTGTTCGAATCGGCCATCGACAACCTGCTGGAGCGCGTGCGCAACAGCGTGACCCAACTGCTGAACGACGCCAACGTGCGCGTCGATCAGGTCGATACGGTGTTTTTCACCGGCGGTTCGAGCGGGATTCCGGCGCTGCGCAACAGCGTGTCGGCGATGTTGCCGAATGCTCGGCATGTGGAAGGGAACATCTTTGGCAGTATTGGCAGCGGGTTGGCGATTGAGGCGGCCAAGCGTTACGGCCCGATGGACTGACCCGAAACCGGGGTGCACCCATCGCTAGCAGGCTAGCTCCCACATTGGATCTGTGGTGTTCACAAAACCAGTGTGGGAGCTAGCCTGCTAGCGATGGCGTCAGATCAGGCAACACATCTCTCGGATCAAACCATCCCCACCTGCTTCAGCTCGCTCTTCAGATACGCGTAATAAATCGGCCCCGCCACCACCCCCGGCAGGCCGAACGCGGCCTCGAACACCAGCATTGCCAACAGCAACTCCCACGACTTGGCGCTGATCTGCCCGCCGACAATGCGCGCGTTGAGGAAGTATTCGAGCTTGTGGATAAAAATCAGATAACCCAGCGCCGCCATGGCGACCCAGATCGACAGCGACAACCCGACAATGGTGATCAGCGTGTTCGACATCAGGTTGCCGATCACCGGCAACAGGCCGAGCAGGAAGGTCAGCACGATCAGGGTCTTGGTCAGCGGCAGCTTGATGCCGAACATCGGCAGGATTACCGCCAGGAAAATCCCGGTGAAGAAGGTGTTGAGCAGGGAAATCTTGATCTGCGCGAACACGATGTTGCGAAACGCCTGGACCAACAGGTGCAGGCGATCGAACAACGCGGCGGCCAGCGGCTTGCGCTTGGTCAGGTCTGGTATGCGCTGCAAGGCGATGATCGCCCCGAGCACCATGCCGATCAGCAGCGTCACAAACATGTGCGCCGCGTCCTTGCCGACCAGTTGCAAGTCGCTCAGGTGTTTGCTCATCCACTCGCCGATGGCCACGCGGAACTCGGCGGCACTGGCGGGCAGATAGGCGTCGATGAACGGCGGCAGTTGCCCGCGCGCGCGGTCAACCACGTGCATGAATTTGTCGAGGGACGCCCCGGGGTTTTCCGCTTCGTGCAATAGAAAGCTGATGGCACCGGCAAAGATCAGCGTCAACACGCTGACCACCAGAGTCCCCAACAGCGCCACCGCCAGCCAGCGCGCGCGCCGGCCTTCGATCAGTCGCTGCAATTGCGGGGTGAGCATGTTGACCAGTTCGAACACCAGCAGCCCGGCCAACAGGCTGGGCAGCAGGCGCAACGGGATCACCAGCAGCAAACCACCAAAGATGATGACCCAACTGATCAGCAGCAAAACTTGGCGTTGAGAAAACGTTGGCATACAGCCTCAAAACGAACGGCGTAAAAGGATTGGCAGTCTGCCAGCGTTCGGATGCCAGCACTAGGGATTGTGTAGGTGGACCTTAGTGGGGCGTGGGTGAATTTTTGTAGCGGCCATGCCGGTCTCTTCGCGAGCAAGCCCGCTCTCACAATGGTTCTGTGTTCGCAGGACTCATGTGGGAGCGAGCGTGCTCGCGAAGAGGCCCTCACAGCCGCCACAATCTGCCGCCCCCTATGGCTCAGTGATCTATTTTTTCTTCAGGCAATCACTCATGAAGGCTTTACGCGCATCGCCTTTCAAAGCCTGGGTGGCTGCGGTGGCGTTGCAGGTCTTCATCTTCTCTTGCTGAGGGGTCAGGGCTTTCGCGTCGTTGGCAGCCGGGGCGGCTTTGAGACAGGTGCTCATGAAGGCTTTGCGCTCGTCGCCCTTGAGGCTTTTGGCAGTGGCGTCGGCATTGCAGGTGGTCATCTTGTTCTGTTGCTCAGTGGCGGCGAAGCCCTGGGCGCAAAGCAGCAAACCGATCATCAACAAAGGGACACGCAACATCTTCATGGAGTTTTCTCCTTGTTGCCGCACCGAGGGGTGCGGCCTCAATCAGGAGTGTAGACAACGCCTGTTACACCTTCCTGCTCTCAAGGTGGCTGCGTCGATGCTGCTCCGGCGTGCACCCGGCCTGACGTTGAAACATCGCAATAAAGGCTGAACCGGTGCTGTAGCCCATGTCGAAGGCGATCTCCTGAACGCTGCGGTGACTGTCCAGCGCTTCGATGGCCGCCAGAAACCGCAAGCGTTGCCGCCACTCGCCGAAACTCATGCCCAATTCGCGGACAAACTGCCGCGCCAGGGTGCGTTCGCTGACATGGATTTGCGCAGCCCAGTCGGCCAAAGGTCGGTTATCGCCGGGCTCGGCCTGCAAGGCTTCCAGGATCCCGAGCAATCCCAGGCTACTGGCATAGGGCAAGTAACACTCATGAATGGGTGCCTGTTGCAGCTGGTCCACCAACACCTGGGCCAGACGCTTGTCCGCCTCTTGCTCGGGAATCTTCACATCGCGGGCGGCGAAATCCTTGAGGATGGCCTTGAGAATATCGCTGATCGCCAGCGTGCAGGCCTGTTGCGGCAGATCGCAACACAACAGCGGATCCAGACAGACAGCGCGATAGTTGATCGGCTGGTTGCTGTAGAAGCTGTGCTCGGTCTGCGGCGGCACCCACACCGCGTATTGCGGCGGCGACATAAAGCGGCTGCCACCAATGTCCATGTGCAGCACGCCGTGGGCTGAATACTCCAGCGTGCCCCACGGATGACGATGAGCAGAGGCAAAACGGTGCGCGTCAAAATCGGCGTAGCGGAAGTAGACCGGGGCCGGCAACTCGCTGAAATCCAGCAAGTCGATGTGTTTACTGGTCATGCTGTCCGTCATCCGGGGCGGGTTGTCTGGATCGAAGTATAGGCTCGCATCCAGACAAGGGATAATCGCCCTTCATTAACGATCTGGTTTTCCCCGATGCAATACGCTTATCCCCTGCTGGCCATTTTCATTTGGGCCGGCAATACCGTGATCACCAAGATGTCAGCCGGGGCGATCTTCCCCGCCGAGATTGGTTTCTACCGCTGGCTGCTGGCCGGGATTCTGTTCACGCCGTTCATGCTCAAACCAGTGATCGCGCATTGGCCGCAGATCCGCCCGAACCTGGGCAGGATTTTCATCCTTGGCGTGCTGGGCATGGCGGTCTATCAGAGCCTGGCGTACTTCGCCGCGACGCTGACGTCGGCCACCAACATGGGGATCATTCTGTCGCTGATGCCGTTGATGTCGCTGGCCATGGCGATTGTCAGCCTCGGTCAACGCCTGACAGCGGGTGCATTGGCTGGCGCGGTGCTGTCGTTTGCCGGGGTGTTGGTGGTGGTGTCGTCCGGCAGCCTGGGCGCATTGCTCGAGCACGGGATAAACCTGGGCGATGCGATGATGCTGATCGCCACCCTGGCCTACGCGATCTACAGCACCCTGCTGAAGAAATGGCAGCTGCGCCTGCCGCCGCTGGTGTTGTTGTATTTGCAGGTGCTGGTGGCGGTGGTGGTGCTGTTTCCATTGTTTGTCGCTTCACCGAAGGTCGGGCCGACCTTGCAGAATATTCCGCTGGTGCTTTACGCCTGTCTGCTGGCTTCGATGGTCGCGCCGCTGGCGTGGATGCAGGCCGTGGTGCGCCTGGGGCCGAGCCGGACTACGCTGTTTTTCAATTTGCTGCCGTTGATTACCGCGCTGATTGCGGCGCTGGTGCTGCATGAACAGCTGGCGATGTATCACCTGGTGGGTGGGCTGTTGACGTTGGGCGGGGTGGTGCTTTCGGAGCGGTGGACTACCGTGTTGGGCCGGGCGTAATCCTTTGTGTCGAGGGGGCTTGCCCCCTCGACACAGGACGTTTACACGCCAGCCGCTTTCAATCTGGCTGCATGCTCGACAAACAACCGCACCGGATCAGCCCCCTTCCCCACCAGCCCCAGCGACTGATTGACGATGTCGAAGTGATCCATCGGATATTCATCGCCAATCACCGTCCCCAGGTGCGAGCTGTAGCGCCCGACCATCCCGTCGCAGTGCCCGGTTTCGCGCACAAAAGTCCTGGCGAACAGCCGGCAACTGCGATTCGTCCCGTCGAACAGATTACCGCCGCGATCCGTCTTGCCCGGCTGCAAGGTCCCGGACCAGGAGTAATAGCGCACGCCGTTGACCTCTTCCGGCCCGTGACCGCCCCAGGTTTCAGGCAAGCCCTGTGGATAACGCTGATTGAACGCCGCCACGCCGACGCTCGTCAGGGACTCGTGGGAAGCGTGGATATCCACCGGCAATTTCGGCCCGCGATAACCGGTTTCCAACAGACTCATCAACGCGCCGATAAACCGCAGCAATACCGCCAACAGACGACCTTTGGCGGTGTCCGCCGGGTAGTGTTTTTCCAAATAATCCGCCAGCTCCGAGCCATGATTCGGCCCTGCGACCGAAGTCACGGACGCCACGCGATCCGGGCGTTTGGCGGCCGCATAACGCGCCGTCAGCGAGCCTTGGCTGTGGCCAATCAGATTGACCTTCTCGGCCCCGGTTTCCCGCAGGATCTCCTCGATCCGCGCCAGCAACTGCTCGCCGCGCACCTCGCTGGAATTGAGCGGCGAGACCTGCACCGCAAACACCGTCGCCCCACCCCGGCGCAACGCCGAAATGATCCCGTACCAGTAGGGATACAGCACCAGACGAATAAACCCGAGCATTCCCGGGACCAGCACCAACGGGTAACGCGTAGCGGAACCTTGCGACATGGGCGAACATCCTTGTGATCGGTGAGATGAAGCAAGGCGCGATGCAAGACGTCAGCCAAGCATCGTCACCCAAGATGACAACTCGACGACCAGTCTATGACATCCCGCCCTACTTCAGCCCCACCACGCCCGCCACGATCAACCCCACCGATACCAGTTTCAGCGCGGTCAGGCTTTCGCCCAGCAGCGCAAAACCGAGAAACACCGTGCCCAGTGAACCGATGGCGGTCCAGATCGGGTAGGCGATGCTCACCGGCAACTCGCGCATGGCCAAGGTCAGGAAGTAAATCCCGCCGACGGCAGCGACTACCGTGATCAGCGATGGCCAGAGCCGGGTAAAGCCTTCGGCGTACTTCATGCCCATGGCGAAGGTGACTTCGAACCCGGCGGCGATCAGCAGAAACAGCCAGGCCATCTAGAACTCCCGGGCCAGCGCGAGCAGTTGCTGTTCAGCCTCGGCCGCCGAAATCTCGAAGGTTCGTGCGGCAGACTCTTCGCCTTCAGCCGCCACCACGGTGATGTCGGTGATGCCGATGAACCCCAGCGCCGTGCGCAGTAATGGATCGGCATGGTTCATCGCCTCCAGTTCGCCACCCGGCCCGAAACCGAAGCCACCGCGACTGGTGACGATCAGGGCTTTTTTGCCGTGCACCAGCGGCTCGTACTGGGCCACGCCGTTGTCCAGGGTGTGATTGAAGGTCAGCCCGAGCCGCACAATCTGATCAATCCAGGCCTTGAGGCCGCTGGGGACACTGAAGTTGTGCATCGGCGTGGAAATCACCAGCATATCGTGGTCGAGCAACTCGCCGACCAGTTCATCGCTGAACGCCAGGTCGGCCTGCATCGATAACGGGCGGGCATGGGGCTCGGGGTAAAACGCAGCGGCGACGAAGGCTTCGTTGACCGGCGGAATCAGCGCCCGCCCGATTTCGCGACGGGTCAGCTGCGACTGAGGGTTACGCGCCTGCCAGGCTGAAAGAAACACCTCGGCCAGACGCCGGGAGTGAGAACGCTCGCCGCGCGGGCTGGCGTGGATAGAAAGAATCTTACTCATCTGAATCTCCTTAAGGGCTAAACTGCTTGTGGCCTGCAGATTGAAGCCTGCAAGCGCCACTCTTCAAATGAGCAGAAATCAGTCTGGATGAATCCATTTCATCCATGGAGTTTCCAATGTTTGCCTCGTTGCCGCTGACCGCCCTGCGCGCTTTCGAATCCGCCTCGCGTTTGTTGAGTTTCAAGGCGGCCGCCGAAGAGCTTTCGGTGACGCCGACGGCGGTGTCCCATCAGATCCGCTCGCTGGAGAGCTGGCTCGGCGTGCCGCTGTTCGAGCGCCTGCCGCGGCAAGTACGCCTGACCGACTGCGGCGAACGTCTGTTCCGCAGCTTGCACGGCGCCTTGCTGGAAGTGGCCCAAAGCGTCGACACCCTGCGCCCGCAACGCAGCGGCGCGAGCCTGACGATTTCCACCACGGCCGCCTTCGCCGCGCTATGGCTGGTGCCGCGCCTGGGTCGGTTCTACGCCCGTCATCCGAACATCAGCCTGCGCCTGGATACCCATTGCGAAGTCATCGATTTGCATCAGGACGCCAGTGTCGATCTGGTGGTGCGCTACAGCCTTGATGACTACCCGAACCTTTATGGGCTGTGCCTGTTCGACGAATCGTTCGGCGTCTACGGGTCGCCCGAGCAGGTTGCCCTGGCGGCTGACCGGGTGCCCACGCTGATCAGCGTGCGCTGGCACAACTCCAAACTGTACGCCCATGGCTGGGAAGCCTGGTGCGCGCAGTCCGGCGAGACCTGGCTAACGGGTCAACCGGCGGTCCGTGAATACGACGAAGAGCATTACGCCCTGCAAGCGGCGATCGCCGGGCAAGGCCTGGTGCTGGCGAGCAACATTCTGGTGTCGGAAAGCGTGGCCAGCGGTTTGCTGGTGCCTTACCGGGGCGACATTCAGGTGGATGGCGCCGGCTACAGCGCGCTCTGCGTGCCGGGACGTGAACGACATCCGCCGGTGCGGGCGTTTTTTGCGTGGTTGCGCGAGGAGGCGTTGCTGTCCGGACATGTGCTGGCGTGATCGTTTTGACACTTTTAGCGATTGGCAAATTACATAAAACTTTTCGCAACGCCCGTCACTCACACCTTAAGTACCGATCACTTCCCTAGAAGGTGACGCAAACCGAATTAGTCTCCAGGAGAACGAGATGAGTGACATGCATTTGTCTGATGTAACCACCCTTCGAGAACGGGCCCGCAAGAACGTCGAGAACGGCGCGGTGACCGAAAGCTACAGCGCCGACCGTGAAGAAGTGCTGCGCCTGCTCAACGAATCGCTGGCCACTGAACTGGTCTGTGTGTTGCGCTACAAGCGCCACTACTTCATGGCCAGCGGCTTGAAAGCCAACGTCGCCGCCGATGAATTCCTCGAGCACGCGACCCAGGAAGCCGAGCACGCCGACCGCCTGGCGGAGCGTATCGTGCAACTGGGCGGTGAGCCGGAGTTCAACCCCGACCTGCTATCCAAAAACTCCCATGCACAGTACGTGGCCGGCAATTCACTCAAAGAGATGGTCTACGAAGACCTGGTCGCCGAGCGGATCGCCATCGACAGCTACCGCGAGATCATTCAGTACATCGGCGAAAAAGACCCGACGACCCGGCGTATCTTCGAAGACATCCTGGCTCAGGAAGAAGAGCATGCGGATGACATGGCTGACATTCTGAAAGATCTGTAGCGTTTAGAAGGCCGTCTTCGCGAGCAAGCCCGCTCCCACAGGGTCTTGGTGTTGCACACAATATCTGTGATCAACCCCAATACCCTGTGGGAGCGGGCTTGTTCGCGAAGACGGCCCGCACAGACACCCACTATTTTGTAGGCTTGACGGTCACCGGCGCCTTACCCGCCTTCATCTGCTCCAGCAGCGGCGCGCACTGATTAGGCTCACCGCCACTCGGTGCCACCAACGCCAGCAACCCCGCCGCCGGCGCGGCAATCACACCCAGCGCAACCATCCCCGCGCCACGCAGAATCAGTGGCACCGCCTTCACACCCGCATCCGGCTTGATGAACTTGCCTCGCACATACAGCGGCGACCGCAACGAAATTAGCCGCCAGCCTTTGGATTCCGGAGTAATGGTCAGGTCCAGTTGCTCCGTCGCCATGTTCGCGGTGCCATCGATATAGATGATCGCGTTCTCGGTATCGAAGACAAACAGGCGAGTGGTGGCCAAACCGGTCTTGATGTCGAAGTCAGCCGCCGCGCAATTAATCTTCACTTCCTTGTCGCCAAAGATTTTGCCCACCACGTAGTTGCCGACGTTCAGCCCCGCCAGTTCCATCAACTCGCGACTGATGGCGCCATCGTTGATCAGCATTTTCAGATTTCCATCGGCACTGCCCAACAGCTTGGCCACCGAGTTGCCACGGCCGGTGATGTCGGCATCGCCATTGAGCTCGCCGAAACTGGTTTTCATTGGCTCAAAGGTCGGGAACAGTTGCTTGAGCTTGAACTTGCGCGCGGTCAGCTTGGCCCGGCCTTCCAACGGTTCCGTGCGGCCATTGAGGCGAATCTGTGCATCCAGGGTGCCGCCCGCCACGCCGAATCGCAGGGGTTCGAGGCTCAGAACACCGTCGGTCAGCACCAGGTGCGTGTAGAGGTCCTTGAACGGCAGTTTTTCGCTGTGGACGATGCGCTTGCCGGTGAATTCGACATCGGCGTCCATGTCGCGCCAGCGCTCGGTCTTGAACTCCTCGACCGGCAACACCTTGTCCGTCGGCTGCTTGCTTTCGCCACCACGGGCCTTTTGCTTGGCATTGGAGTCGGCGCCGATCAGCGGTGCCAAGTCGGCGAACAGCAGTTGATTGGAAACCAGCGAGCCACTGAGTTTCGGTCGTGGCTGGCTGGCGACATAGGCCAGGCTGCCATGGATGTCGCTCTCGCCGATCTTGCCGTTGAATTCTTCATAGCGGAACACCGCACCACCGGGCTCATGCAGCTTGGCGATCAAATGCCCATCGGTCGCGTACGGCGGCGTATCCGGCAGCGTCACACCGGTCAGCGGATAGAGATTGGCCAAGCTGGTGCCCGCCAGTTTCAGGCGCAAGTCCAGGGCACCGAGGTTCAGCGGATCGGTCAGTGTGCCGGCCAGTTCGACGCTGGTATCGGCGATCTTCACTTGCGCCTGAAGCGGGAACGGCCTGGCCGCATCCTGCAACGCCAGCAACCCGCCGATCTTGCCTTCGCCCGCGAGTTTCTGATCGTGGTACTGGCCTTTGACCTTTAGCGCGAACGCGTAATCCTGCGGGGCTGCGCCTTTTTCCTGCGCAGTTTTTGCGGCTTTGTCACCGACGATATCGCTGAACGGAATCGGTTTGCCCAGCGGATCGATCAACACATCGAGCTGCGTCTTGAGGTTCTGGTCGTCAAGAGTGACGTGGCCCTTGTCGAAGCCGATGGCACCGATGTCCACCACCCAGCTGGAAGGTTCGGCTTCCGGGTCTTTCGGATCGAATTTGAACGTCCAGTTCGCGCGGCCATCGGCGAGGCGTTGCAGGTCTGCATTTGGCTCAGTCAGGTCGATACGCGGGATGACCACCCGCTGCGCCAGCAGAGCCAAAGGCGAAATGCGCAGTTCGACGCGCTTGAGGGTGACCATCTGCGGCTTCTTAGACCAGTCCGGGTTGCCCAGACTCAAGTCTTCGGCCACCACGTGCGGCCACGGCACCCAGGCCCGCCAACCGCCCTCGTCGGGCTCGCGCTGCCAGACCACCGCAAGGTTGCCATTGATGGCGAACGGGCGATGCAGCTCTTCGGAGACTTTGGCGTTAAGGGGCGGTTTGATCCGGTTCCAATCGAAGAACACGATGATCAGAACCAATACCGCCAGCAAGACAATCAGGCTGGCGAAGGTCCAGGTAACAATTTTACGAGTGCGCGTCATTGCACAGGGCTCCTGATACGACTGAGCGCCCTGACTGCGACGCACGTGTGAAACGTTAGGCCAGAACCGGCCTGCCATGGAATCTACGACTGAAAAACCGTCCGCAGGTTTAACCGAAACGCCGATTAATCCTCAAATAATCGACCGGGGAGAGACTGCCCCCGAATCCGGCGTTACCGGCCCCGCACTTTTGTGCGGCACAAGTGGGTCGAAAATACCCACCACAGGGCAAAAACGTTCGCCGGAAACGCCCGTTCTAGAGCGCTTCGGCAGAACAATCAATTCCGTTGATTATTACCATTGCGTTTATGAACTTTTATATCGACTTATCGAGAGTAGCATTGCCCTCGTACCCACTTTATCGCCCTCCCAAGGAGCAACCCATCATGAAACGCCAATTACTGCTTAGCCTTACCCTCTCAATGCTGGCCAGCACCGCTTTCGCTCTGCCTGCTGCTGACCAGGCCACTCCACAAGTCAAAGACAGCCGCTCGGTGTTCAGCCAAACCGTCGCTGCCGATGGTTCCGACCGCACTCCACAAGGCCAGACCCTGGCTGAAGGCGGTAACGATCGCCTGAAAGAAAAAGGCCTGATCGCTGAAGACGGCTCGGATCGTACCCCACAAGGTCAAACCCTGGCCGAAGGTGGTTCCGAGCGCACCCCACAAGGTCAAACACTTGCCGAAGGTGGTTCCGAGCGCACTCCACAAGGTCAAACACTTGCCGAAGGTGGTGGTGACCGTGTAATCGAACGCAACAGCGCTGTGAGCTGAGCCCATGGTGGCCCTGAAAAAAAGCCCAATCCCCGGATTGGGCTTTTGACTTTATAGGGTTTTGCCTTGTAAGAAGCAGCACATCCCCGCTTGATCCCCCGATAGTCGTTCGACGCCAGCGAAGCCGATTTGCTAGAGTGCGCCGCTGTCCCTGTCCAGAAAACACCCTTGCGATGCTGCCCCGCGCCGAACAGAAACAACAAACCCGCAACGCCCTGATGGACGCTGCCCGTCACCTGATGGAATGCGGCCGAGGATTCGGCAGCCTGAGCCTGCGCGAAGTCGCGAAAACCGCCGGGATCGTGCCCACCGGTTTCTACCGGCATTTTGCCGATATGGATGAACTGGGCCTGGTGCTGGTGAGCGAAGTCGGCCAGACTTTTCGCGAAACCATTCGCTTGGTGCGCCATAACGAGTTCGTCATGGGCGGCATCATCGACGCTTCGGTACGGATCTTTCTCGACGTCGTCTCAGCCAATCGCTCACAGTTTCTGTTCCTGGCCCGCGAGCAGTACGGCGGATCTCTCCCCGTGCGCCAGGCTATCGGGCGTCTGCGCGAAGACATCAGCTCGGACCTCGCAGCTGACTTGTCCCTGATGCCAAAACTGCAGCATCTGGACATCGCCGGTTTGAGCGTGATGGCGGATCTGATCGTCAAAAGCGTGTTTGCGACCTTGCCGGACATTATCGATCCGCCGGCCGAGGCTCTGCCCGAGCACCTCACGCCCCAGGCGAAAATCACTCAGCAACTGCGCTTTATCTTCATCGGCCTCAAGCACTGGCAAGGCCTCGGCAGCACCGAATAAAAATGTGGGAGCGGGCTTGCTCGCGAAGAAGTCGATACATTCAACGCATCTGTTGACTGACACGACGCCTTCGCGAGCAAGCCCGCTCCCACACAAAACAAGGCAAAGCATCAATTTGGTGCCACAGAAAAATCCCCGCACCATTCCAGTTCAAAATCCTGCAACATTCTGAAACATCCACTACGCTCCGACAGGTATTTCCTACGTATCGCCCGATTGGCAAGCCCCTTGCTCTAGCCTGAGCATTGTCCATTGCTGGAAGCCTTCCGATGCTGGTGATTCATCGCAGAATCGACCCTCAACCCGTCTGGGCCGCCGAGTTGCACCTGACCTTCGAAGCCCGGAGCAAAAGCCGTTTGCGCTGTTTCAGTGCCGAAGGCGAGGACGTCGGTTTGTTTCTGGAGCGCGGCCAGCCGCCGCTGTATGACGGCGAATGCCTGCAAGCCGAAGACGGGCGTATCGTCCGTGTCTGCGCGCGGCCCGAACAACTGCTGCACGTCACCTGCGCCAACGCGTTCGAACTGACGCGCGCCGCCTATCACCTGGGTAATCGCCACGTCGCCCTGCAAGTCGGTGATGGCTGGTTGCGCCTGCTCGACGATTACGTGCTCAAGGCCATGCTCGAACAGCTGGAAGCCAGGGTCGAACACATCGAGGCCCCGTTCCAGCCGGAACACGGCGCCTATGGCGGCGGCCATCACCATTCCCGCCACGGCGACGAGGACTTCAACTACCCGCCGAAACTGCACCAGTTCGGCGTCCGTTTATGAACCCGGCCTGGGCGCTGCTGCGCCTGGCCAGCCCACAACTGCCGATTGGCGGCTACAGCTACTCGCAAGGCCTGGAAATGGCTGTGGATAACGGCCGGGTGAACGATGCAGACAGCGCGCGACGCTGGATCAGTGATCAGCTGTTGCTCAACCTGGCACGTTTCGAAGCGCCGCTGCTGCTCGCCCATTGCACCGCCGCCTTTGATGAGAACTGGGCTGAGTTGCTGCAACGCTGCGAAGAACACCGCGCCAGCCGGGAAACCCGCGAGTTGCATCAGGAGAGCCGGCAGATGGGCTATTCGTTGCAACAACTGCTCAACGGCTTGCCGGAACTCGATGCTCCAGCCCGCGCCTTTCTCGAACAGCGCCCCGAACCGCACCTGGCCCTCGGCTGGGCACTGGCCGCTCGCGCCTGGCAGATCAGTCCGCAAGATGCGCTGGCCGCGTGGCTCTGGAGCTGGCTGGAAAACCAGCTGGCAGTGTTGATGAAAACCCTGCCGCTCGGCCAGCAAGCCGCGCAGCGCCTGACCAGCGAATTGCTGCCGCTGCTGCAACAAGCCCAGCAAGACGCCACCCGAATCAATCCCGAACACTACGGCAGCGCTGCGTTCGGCCTGTCCCTGGCGTGCATGGCCCATGAGCGCCAATACAGCCGTCTGTTCCGTTCCTAGGGCCTTTAAATTTGGAGAATCACATGAACACTCAACCCCTGCGCGTCGGCATTGGCGGCCCGGTCGGTTCCGGTAAAACCGCCCTGACGCTGGCGCTTTGCCTGGCCCTGCGCGACCGCTACAACCTGGCCGTCGTCACCAACGACATCTACACCCGCGAAGACGCCGATTTCCTGGTGCGCAATGAAGCCCTGGCGCCGGAACGCATCATCGGCGTGGAAACCGGTGGCTGCCCGCACACGGCGATCCGCGAAGACGCCTCGATCAACCTCGAAGCGGTGGATCAACTGAACCGCCGTTTTCCGGGCCTGGATCTGATTCTGGTGGAGTCCGGCGGCGATAACCTCTCGGCGACCTTCAGCCCGGAACTGTCCGACCTGACTATCTACGTGATCGACGTCTCGGCCGGCGACAAACTGCCGCGCAAGGGTGGGCCGGGGATCTGCAAATCCGACCTGCTGGTGATCAACAAAGTCGACCTCGCACCGCTAGTGGGCGCGTCGCTGGAGATGATGGACAGCGACACTCAACGCATGCGCAACGGCAAGCCGTTTGTCTTCAGCAACCAAAAAACCGGTTTGGGCCTGGAAGCAATCATCGCCTTCATCGAACGCCAAGGCCTGCTGACCGCAGCCTGATGACGACTTATCAACAAGGAAGCTTATCCATGACACTGAAACGCATCCTGGGCGCCATGGCGCTGCTGCTGACCCCGGCCATCGCCTTCGCTCACCCAGGCCATGGCGATAACGGTTTGCTCGCCGGCATCAGCCACCCGATTGGCGGCCTCGATCACTTGCTCGCGATGGTGGCGGTGGGTTTGTGGGCGGCGCAGCAGAAAGGCGCCGCGCGCTGGGCGCTGCCGTGCACGTTCGTAGGCACTATGCTGATTGGCGGGTTGCTGGGTTTTGAAGGACTTAACCTGCCAGCGCTGGAAAGCGGCATCGCGGCGTCGGTGCTGGCGCTGGGCTTGGCGGTGGCCTTGGCGGTGCGTCCGCCGTTGAGCGTGGCAGTCGGTGCGACGGCTTTGTTTGCGCTGTTCCATGGCGTGGCCCATGGGCTGGAGCTGCCTGATATGTCGAGCCCTTGGGCGTATGCCACAGGTTTTGTGGCGGCGACGGCGGCGTTGCATGCGGCGGGTTATGGCGTGGTGCGCGTGTTGCCGCAAGCGGCGGCGCTGTTGGTTCGATTGGCGGGGGCGGCTTCGGCGGCGACTGGTGTGTGGTTGTTGGCGGGCTGATTCTCTAAGGCTTGAACCGGCCTCATCGCGGGCAAGCCCGCTCCCACAGGATATTCGCCGCCAGCACAGCTCGTGTGAATACCGATGATCCTTGTGGGAGCGGGCTTGCCCGCGATATCGTCCGAACAGACACCGCCTCTCTCAGGCCTGCTAACATGTCGCGCAATCAACCCTGCCGTGACGACGCCAGCCAATGCCGCCTGTTTCCCGCTCCGCCTCCCAGCCTGAATTGACCGCCCTGTTCGCCTCGGTGCAACAGCATTTCCAGGACGTGATCGTGCCGCTCTGGCAAGGCCCCGGCTGGAATGCCGACATGGCGCTGCCTTATGAAGCGCTGGACGCCGGGCACCAGCCGCTGCCCCCTCAGCGTTACCGGGCCATGGCGTGCGCGCGGCAGCTGTATCTGTTTTCCAGCCTGATCGGCCAGGTGCCGGCCGCCGAGGAGCGCGCCGCGGCGCTGTTCCGTTCCTTGCAACAGCATTTCCACGACCCCGAGCATGGCGGCTGGTTCTACAGCATCGACCCGCAAGGTGCGCCGCTGGATCAGCGCAAAGACCTCTACACCCATGCCTTCATCCTGTTCGCGTGCGCCCATTACTGGGAAAAGGTTCGCGAGCCGCTGGTGGAATCGGTGCTCAATGCCACGCTGGAAGTGCTGGCGCAGCGCTTCGCCACGGGCGACGGCCTGTATGAAGCCTGCCTCGACCGTGACTGGTCCTCGCTCGACTCCGGCCCCCTGCAAAATCCCTTGATGCATCTGGCGGAAGCGTTCCTCGCAACCCTGTCGGTGCGCGAAGACACCGCCGTGCAACGGGCGCTGGTCGAGTTATGCACAGCCATGCAAAAGCGTTTTATCGACCCGCAACACAGCGTGTTAATGGAGAAACCGCTGGGTGCTGTGGATAACTGGTTTGAGCCGGGGCATCAGTTCGAGTGGTATTTCCTGCTGGAGTCTTCGTCGTTGCTGCGCGGCTCAAAACTGCATGCTTCGCTGGAGCGTGCGTTTGTGCTGACCGAACAATCGGGCGTCGATCCGCAAACGGGTGCAGTGGCAGCGATGCTCGATCTGAATGGCTCGGCGAAGGATGCCACCCAACGCATCTGGGCCCAGGCTGAATACCTGCGTGCGCTGACTTTGCGACCGGACAGCGAAGCCTCCGTGCAACGCCAATTGCAGGCGTTGCAACAGCGCTTTCTGCATGTGGGCGGCTGGTATGAGTGTCGTGATGAGCAGGGCGAAGTCAGCCGCAAGGACATGCCGTCGACCACGCCTTATCACTTGGCTACTTGCTACAGCGGGCTGGTCGATTATCTCGGCTGACCCTGTGGCGAGGGGGCTTGTCGGAACGCCGCATCGCCCCGTTCGGCTGCGAAGCAGCCGCAATTCAGCCATCAAAATCTGCCGGAAAGCATGCGGCCAATAGGTTTTAGGGCTGCTGCGCAGCCCAACGGGGGCAAGCCCCCTCGCCACAATTAAGCCTTGTTATTACGCTCAATCGCAAACCCGGCCCACGTCTGGCTCACTGGCATCAACTCCAGGCTGTTGATGTTGATGTGCGCCGGTGCATTGAGCACCCAGAAAATAGTCTCGGCGATGTCCTGCGGCTGGATCGGCTCGGCACCGGCGTAGGTCGCGTTGTAGCGCTCCTGGTCACCGGCGAAACGCACCAGCGAGAACTCGCTCTCGCACAGGCCCGGCTCAATATTGCTGACGCGCACACCAGTGCCTTGCAAGTCGCAACGCAGGTTCAGCGAGAACTGTCCAACGAATGCCTTGGTCCCACCATAAACATGGCTGCCCGGATACGGATAGTTGCCGGCGACGGAGCCGAGGTTGACGATACCGGCACCGCGACCGTGGGCAATCAGGCGTGGCAACAGCAGGCGAGTGGCGTACATCAGGCCTTTGATGTTGGTGTCGACCATGGTGTCCCAATCGTCGAGGTCGCACTTCGGCGCCGGGTCAGCGCCCAGTGCCAGGCCGGCGTTGTTGATCAGCCCGCGCAGCTTGGCGAAGGACGGCGGCAGGTTGGCGATCGCCTCCTCCATGGCCTTGCGATCACGCACGTCGAGCACAAGGCCATGCACCTCGGTCTGCTTCGACAACTCGGCGCACAGGGCGTTGAGACGCTCTTCACGACGCCCAGTCAGCACCAGTTTCCAGCCGGCATCGGCAAAACGACGGGCACAGGCTTCACCAAAACCGGAGGTCGCGCCGGTAATAAACAGGGTGTTGGACATCGTGTTCTCCTTGCTTCGGCTGACGGTCAGCCATTGGAATAGAAAATCAGCTGGCAGCATGCCCGGCCCCGCTCTCACGGGCAACCATCGTATTTTTGTATGAAAAGTAATCAATCATCGCAACGCCTTGCCCGGCGTGGCCTGCAGCTATGTACGCGCACGTTATCCACAGGCAGGTCCACAATTTCGGGGGGCAAGTGGAAAAGCTGGGAGCCGCTATCCACAAGGCTTTGCGGGTAGATTACAAAGTTTTTCGCTTGACCCTCAGGTGCCAGCGGTGTAGCCCATGGCATTTTGCACGATGGGCCGATCAAACCGACGATGGCGCCAAGCCAGTAACTACGGCCCTCAGCCGAGTCTTTCCAGAGTTTAACCACAGACTTATCCACAGGCAGGCTGAGCACATTTCGGGCCACTTTGGTCACCAACAAAAAGGTTGACAAAGCCTGCTCCGGGTCAAGCAAAAACGCCTGATCAAAAAACAACCACATCGCTGCAAGCCACGGATTCAAAGGCTCTCAAGCAGCTACTCCCACGTTATTCACAGCCAGTTCCACAGTAAACGGGGACAAGTCAAAACCGTGACAAAACAACTATTTGCAGCGGCTTTATGTCGCGCTTTGAGAGCTTGTGAATATTGTTTTCCACAATTTCCGGAAAGCACACCGTGGACACCTGTGGGAGCGGGCTTGCTCGCGAAAGCGGCGGCACATCTGGCATCAATGTGACTGATAAGCCACCTTCGCGAGAAGCCCGCTCCCACATGGGAATTGAGGTGTATAGAGGATGTAAAAAGCCCCGGCGATTGCTCGTCGGGGCTGTGGATATTCCGGCAGCGTTTCAGTGCCCGCCGAGATAAGCGTTACGCACCTCCTCGTTGACCAGCAGCTCCTTGCCGGTGCCGGTGATGCGGATCTCACCGTTGACCATCACGTACGCCCGGTCCGACAGTTTCAACGCGTGGTTGGCGTTTTGCTCGACCAGGAAGATGGTCATGCCGGTACTCGCCAGTTCCCGCAGGGTCGCGAAGATCTGTTTCACCACGATCGGCGCCAGCCCCAGGCTCGGCTCATCAAGCAACAGCAGCTTGGGTCGGCTCATCAATGCACGGGCGATGGCGAGCATCTGTTGCTCGCCGCCGGACATGGTCATGGCGCGCTGGTTACGGCGTTCCTTGAGCCGCGGAAACAGCTCGAACATGCGCTGCATGTCCTCGGAAGCGTACTTGTCACCGATCGGAATGGTGCCCATCAGCAGGTTTTCCTCGACGGTCATGTCGGGGAACACCCGCCGGCCTTCAGGCGACTGAGCGATGCCGTTGGACGCGATGTAGTGCGACGACTTGTGGGTGATGTCCACGCCCTGATAAATGATCTGCCCGTTAGCCGCCCGCGGCTGGCCGAAGATCGACATCAGCAGGGTCGATTTACCGGCGCCGTTGGAGCCGATCAGGCTGACGGTTTCACCTTCTTCGATATGCAGCGAGACTTTCTTCAGGGCCTGAATCGGCCCGTAAAACACATCCAGATCCTTGAGTTCGAGGATGGGTTGGCTCATAGCACCACTTCCTCTTCATCAGCGCCCAGGTAGGCCGCAATCACTTTCGGGTCGTTGCGAATCGCTTCAGGTCCGCCCTCGGCGATGACGATGCCGTGGTCCAGCACCACGATGTGGTCGGAAATGCTCATAACCATGCCCATGTCGTGTTCGATCAGTACCACGGTCAGATCGTGCTCGTCGCGCAGCAGCCGGATCATCGCGCTCAGCGCTTCGGTTTCCTGAGGGTTGAGGCCGGCAGCCGGTTCGTCGAGGCAGATGATCTGCGGCCGGGTGCACATGGCCCGGGCGATTTCCAGACGACGCTGTTGGCCGTAGGACAGTTCACCGGCCAGACGGTTGGCGCAGTCCACCAGATCCACCACTTCCAGCCAGTAGAAGGCGTGGTCCAGCGCATCGCTTTCGGCTTTGCGGTAGCCCTTGGTATTGAGGATGCCGGCCAGCATGTTGCGGTTGACCCACATGTGCTGGGCCACCAGCAGGTTTTCCAGTACCGACATTTCCTTGAACAGACGAATGTTCTGGAACGTCCGCGCCAGCCCGGCACGGTTCACCAGGTGGGTGCCGCCGAACATTTTGTAGCGCATCCGGGTAATAAAGCTTTTCGGCGAAACGAAATCCGTGGCTTTGAACGATTCGCCCAGCAGCTGGATGACATCGGTGCGCTCGCCGCGGGTATTGAGTTCGATCTTGCCGCCGGAGGCCTTGTAGAACCCGGTCAGGCAGTTGAACACGGTGGTCTTGCCGGCGCCGTTGGGGCCGATCAGGGCGAAGATCGAGTTGCGATGCACCTTGAGGCTGACATCGCTCAACGCCTTGATGCCGCCGAAGTGCATCATCAGCTTCTCGACCGAGAGTACGACTTCGCTCATGGCGCTACTCCTTTACGCGGGGTCACACCGGTACGGCTGATCCGAATCAGGCCGCGCGGTCGCCAGATCATCATCAACACCATCAACACGCCGAACAGCAGCACGCGATATTCCGCAAAGCCGCGCAGCAGTTCCGGGGCAACCGTCAGCACGAAGGCTGCAATCACCACGCCGATGGTCGAGCCCATGCCGCCGAGTACCACGATGGCGAGGATCAAGGCCGATTCAAAGAAGGTAAACGAGGTCGGGTTGACGAAGCCTTGATAGGTGGCGAAGAACACTCCGGCCAGGCCGGCAGTCGATGCACCAATGGTGAACGCCGAGAGCTTGACCAGTACGTGGTTCAGGCCCATGGAGCGGCAGGCAATTTCGTCTTCACGCAGGGCTTCCCAGGCGCGGCCGACCGGCATCTTGACCAGACGATGCTTGATGTACAGCACGGCCAGCACCACCAGGAACAACACCGCGTAGATGAAGTAGTACTTCACGTCCGGGTTATAGGCGATGCCGAAGAACTCATGGAACGGGACACCGCCCTCCTTCGCACGCTTGCCGAACTCGAGGCCGAAGAACGTCGGCAACGGAGCCGCCATGCCATTCGGGCCGCCGGTCAGGGACAGCCAGTTGTTGAGCACCAGGCGAATGATTTCACCGAAACCGAGGGTCACGATCGCCAGGTAATCACCGTGCAGCCGCAACACCGGGAACCCGAGGATGCAACCGGCCAGGCCCGCGGTGATCGCTGCCAGCGGCAGCACCGTCCAGAAACCCAGCCCGAGGTATTGATAACCCAGCGCCAGGCCGTAGGCACCGATGGCGTAGAACGCCACATAACCCAGGTCGAGCAGACCGGCCAGGCCGACCACGATATTCAGGCCCAGGCCCAGCAATACGTAGATCAGCCCGAGGATCACCACGCCCAGCAGGTAAGAGTTGGAGAAAAACGGGAACACCACAGCAACGAGGATCACCAGCGGGATGATCCAGCGCAACCGGGATTTGTAATCAGGCGGCAGTACATGAACCCCGGAGCCGGTGCTTTCAAAGCCTTCAAGAATCTTCAGGCCCTTGGGCGTTTGCAGGAACAGGCTCAGGGCAAAGCGGCCAGCCATGACGATGGCGACAATCCACGCCACCCGGGTCGTTTCCATATTGAAGCCGTAGCCGTCGAGGACCACGCCGACAATCGGGCCGAACACAATCAGGGCGACAAGGCCGGCAAGAATCGCGTCAACCAGGCTTCTTTTGAGATCAATGGTTTTTTTAGTGGTTGAAGACATCGCTTACACCTTCGACACAAGAGGACGGCCGAGCAGGCCTTGGGGCCGAAAGACCAGAACGAGAACGAGCAGCGAGAAGCTGAAGACGTCTTTGTAGTCCGAGTTGACCAAACCGGAGAACAGCGACTCGGAAATCCCGAGAATGATCCCGCCGAGCATCGCGCCAGGCAGCGAACCGATGCCGCCGAGTACCGCCGCAGTAAACGCCTTGATGCCGATGATGAAGCCGGCATAGAAGTCGAACGTGCCGTAGTTCATGGTGATCAGCACGCCGGCCAGGGCCGCCATCGCTGCACCGATGATGAACACGTAGGAAATCACGCGGTCGGTGTTGATCCCCAGGATCGAGGCCATCTTGCGGTCTTGCTGGGTGGCGCGGCACATGCGGCCGAGCTTGGTGTACTTGATGATGTAGGTCAGCAGCGCCATACCGGCGAATGCAGCAATCAGGATGAAGACCTTGGTGTAGGTCAACTGCACGAAACCGGTGCCGATTTCGACGCGCCAGGCTCCCGTCAGCAAGGTCGGAACACCTTGTTGCTTGGCGCCTTGGGCGATCTGGGCATAGTTCTGCAGGATCAGCGAAATCCCGATGGCGCTGATCAGCGGTGCCAACCGGGTGGAGTTACGCAGGGGCTTGTAGGCGACGCGCTCGATGACCCAGCCATACACCGCCGTGACCACGATGGTGAAGATCAAGGTGCCGAGCATCAGTAGCGGGAAGGATTCAATACCGAAGTATGCCAGCAGAGCCAGACTGATTGCCGCGAGGTAAGCGGAAATCATGTAAACCTCGCCGTGGGCGAAGTTGATCATGCCGATGATGCCATAGACCATTGTGTAGCCGATGGCGATCAGGCCATAGACCGACCCGAGGGTCAGGCCGTTGACCAGTTGCTGCAGGAAAATACCATCCATAACGCAATCTCACGCATTTGAGAGACTGCACAGAAGCCGGGTGCAACGGACCGGGGTTCAGCCGCCGAAGCAACTCGGTTGTGTGCAGCTCTACGAGAAAAGACAGGTAC
This sequence comes from Pseudomonas sp. 31-12, assembly GCF_003151075.1. Classification (NCBI taxonomy): domain Bacteria; kingdom Pseudomonadati; phylum Pseudomonadota; class Gammaproteobacteria; order Pseudomonadales; family Pseudomonadaceae; genus Pseudomonas; species Pseudomonas sp. 31-12. Next base: position 844,895 of record NZ_CP029482.1, on the reverse strand, counting down.
TGCACGGACATGTTGTTTGATTGCCCGGTGCACAAGGCACCGGGCGAATCAGCAGTTCATATCACTTCTGCTTTTCCAGTTGGTGGTATTTGCCGTCCTTGTCCCACTCGTAAACCACGTAGTCGGAGACTTTCAGGTCGCCCTTGGCGTCCCAGGTCTTCTCGCCCATCACGGTTTTGACCGGGTTTTTCTTCAGCCACTCGGCGGCTTTCTCGCCACTGTTGGACTTGGCGCCGTTGAAAGCAGCAGCCAGGGTCTGGACCGAAGCGTAGGCGTACAGGGTGTAGCCTTCAGGCTCGGTGCCTTTTTTGCGGAACTCGTCCACCACGGTCTTGCTGTCTGGCAGCAGGCGTGGGTCGGCGCCGAAGGTCATCAGCACGCCGTCAACGAATTGCGGGCCGCCAGCGGTGGTCACCAGTTCGTCGGTCACGATGCCGTCATCGGACATGAACTTGACGTCTTTGAGACCTTGCTCACGCAGTTGACGAACCAGAGGACCGGCTTCCGGGTGCAGACCGCCGAAGTAGACGACGTCGGCGCCAGCGCCGCGGATTTTGGTGACGATGGTGCTGAAGTCTTTCTCGCCACGGGTCAGGCCTTCATACAACACAGGCTTCACGCCGCGTTTTTCCAGCTGGGCCTTGGTAGCGTCCGCCAGACCCTGACCGTAGGTGTCCTTGTCGTGCAGGACGACGACTTTTTTGCCCTTGAGCACGTCGACGATGTAGTCACCGGCCACGATGCCTTGCTGGTCGTCACGCCCGCACATACGGAACATGGCGCTCAGGCCGCGTTCGGTGACTGCCGGGTTGGTGGAACCAGGGGTGATTGCAATGATGCCCGCTTCGTCGTAGATCTCGGAGGCCGGGATGGTCGACGAGGAGCAGAAGTGACCGACCACACCGGCGACTTTCTGGTTGGTCAGGTCCTTGGCGACCGTCACAGCCTGTTTCGGTTCGCAGGCGTCATCGCCCTTCACCAGTACGATTTTTTCCCCGTTGACGCCGCCCGCCGCGTTGACCGCGTCGGCTGCAGCCTGTGCACCCTTCATGTACTGCTCGCCAAATGCCGCGTTGGCACCTGTCATCGGACCCGCCACACCGATTTTCACATCAGCCTGTGCAAACGCAGAAACACCCAACGCAGTTGCCACTGCGAGGGCCAGAAAGCCTTTCTTGTAAAACGTCTGGGACATGAGGTGGTGCTCCAAGGTTTTTTTTTAGTTGGCACTGCGACTTCTCTAAATGCTCAGAGCAAGGGCCGTGCCATCGGTTTTTTATTCTGAGAAAAGTCGCTGCTTTATTGTTATTTCGACTGTTTCGATCCCATTTTCATTGGGCGTGCAACCGTCTAAACCGCGGAAGGTGAAACCATTTATTTTTAAAGGCGCAACCCGCACGCGCCATCATTGCAACCGCGGCGCCAAACGACGTGCAACCAGCCTGTAACAACGTGCGTCACCGAAGTGCACACTGCTGGTGCGGTACTGCTACAACCCGCACCTTTTACAGGCTAGTCGCTGCGCGAAAAAGCGCCGCTCCCAGCAACAAATTTCAACAATCAAATAACGATCCGCAAGCACTGGCCTGCGTGATACAGCGAGAAACCGGCCTCGTACAGACAGCTGCGCAAACCCACCCCTGCCAGTGGCTGCATGGGAGCGAAGGGAATCGGTAGCGCCTGAGGATTTCCGTTACACAGATAATCGGCAAAAGCTTTGCCGACCACCGTTCCCGTCGTTACGCCCCGGCCGTTATACCCGGTGACTGCCACTAAACCGGGCGCTGGTTCGAATAAACGCATCAAGTGATCGGGGGTAAACGCAATGCAACCGGTCCATGTGCATTCCCATTCCACAGGTTTGAGGTAAGGGAAATAGTGCTGCTGCACCCGATCGGCCCATGCCTTGAGGAACCAGGTCGGTTTCTGATTTCCATTGCCGAGGCTGCCGAGCAACAGGCGACCGTCCTTGTCACGACGAATACTGCTCAGTACCTGGCGCGTGTCCCAGGAACCCTGGCCACCGGGCAGGATTTGCTGCGCGGCGTCTTCGGTCAGAGGAACCGAAGCCACTTGATAGTAATAGCCGGGGAAGAAATTGCGCCGCAGCTCCGTCCAGTCGCCTTCGGTGTAGGCGTTGGAGGCGATGACCACTTGCTCGGCGAGCACCGAACCCTGAGCGGTTTGCACCGACCAGCGTTGGCCCTGCCGTTCGAGTCGGGTAACCGGCGAATGATCGAACAACTGACCGCCGAGGCTGATGGCCGCTTTGGCCAGCCCCGCGGTGTAGGCCATCGGATTGATCGTGCCGGCACGCTTGTCGAGCAACGCGGCGGCGATTTTTTTGGTGCCCGTCGCTTGTTCGCAGGCTTGTCCGGTCAGCAGTTCGACCGGCGCACCGCGACGTTTCCATTGTGCTTCACGACTGCGAAGATCGGCTTCGCCACGGGCGTTGTGCGCCATGTGCAGCGTGCCTTCGCGGCGTAACTGGCAATCGATGTTGTATTTGTCGACCAGGCTGAACACCAGTGACGGCGCTGCACCCAGCATGCGATTGAGCTGACTGCCCACCGCTTCGCCGAACCCGGCTTCGATCTCGTCCGGTGGAATCCACATCCCGGCATTGACCAGCCCGACGTTGCGCCCCGAACCGCCGTGACCAGCGCGATGGGCCTCGAGCACGCAGACCGTTTTACCTTGTTCCAGCAGATGCACCGCCGCCGACAGACCGGTGAAACCGGCGCCGATGACGCAAACGTCGACCTTCACTTCGCCCTTGAGCGCCGCGTTGTCAGGCCTTTGCGGCGTCAGTTTTTCCCACAGACACTCTTCGCGTAACGGCATTGCCAGACTCCAACAGAAACCTAACAAACAACAAAGCAAAAGCTTCGCGGGCAAGCCTCGTTCCTACAGGTGTTGAGTGATCCTGTAGGAGCGAGGCTTGCCCGCGAAGGGGCCTATCAGTCGAACGTGATGCCCTGAGCCAACGGCAACTCCAGCGAATAGTTCACGGTGTTTGTCTGGCGACGCATGTATCCGCGCCATGCATCGGAGCCCGACTCACGGCCACCGCCGGTTTCTTTCTCGCCACCAAACGCGCCACCGATTTCCGCGCCGCTCGGGCCGATGTTGACGTTGGCGATGCCGCAGTCGCTGCCCACCGCTGACATGAACTGCTCGGCTTCTCGCACGTCGGTGGTGAAGATGCACGAGGACAGGCCTTGTGGCACCGAGTTGTTCAGGCGCAGCGCTTCGTCGAAGTCCTTGTAACCAACCACATACAGGATCGGCGCGAAGGTTTCGTTGCAGACCACATCGCTCTGCTCCGGCATTTCAACGATGGCCGGCGAGACGTAATAAGCGTTAGGGAATTTGTCTTCCAGCTGACGTTTGCCGCCGAACACCCGGCCGCCTTCGCTCAAGGCCTGTTCCAACGCGTCCTGCATGTTTTCGAAACTGTGCTTGTCGATCAGCGGACCGATCAGGTTGCCCTCGAGCGGATTGCCGATGCGAACCTTGGAGTAGGCAGCCTTGAGGCGGGTGACGATTTCTTCCTTCACCGACTCATGGGCAATCAGGCGACGCAACGTGGTGCAACGCTGACCGGCGGTGCCGACGGCACTGAACAGGATGGCGCGAACGGCCATGTCCAGGTCGGCGCTCGGGGCGAGGATCATGGCGTTGTTGCCGCCCAGTTCCAGAATGCTGCGGGCGAAACGTGCGGCGATTTTCGGCGCCACTTCACGGCCCATGCGGGTGCTGCCGGTGGCGCTGATCAGCGCTACACGCGGGTCATCGACCAGGGCTTCGCCGGCATCGCGGCCGCCGATAATCACTTGGCTCAGGTGTGGAGGTGCGTCGCTGAAATTCTTCAGTACGCGGTCGAACAGCGCCTGGCAGGCCAGTGCGGTCAGCGGGGTTTTTTCCGAAGGTTTCCAGATCACCGGGTTACCGCAGACCAGCGCCAGCGTGGTGTTCCAGGCCCAGACAGCGACCGGGAAGTTGAAGGCGCTGATGACACCGACGACGCCCAGCGGGTGCCAGGTTTCGCGCATGTGGTGGCCAGGACGCTCGGAAGCGATGGTCAAGCCGTACAACTGACGGGACAGGCCGACGGCGAAATCGCAGATGTCGATCATTTCCTGAACTTCACCCAGGCCTTCCTGAGTGATCTTGCCGGCTTCCCAGGAGACCAGCTCACCGAGGTCGGCCTTGTATTCACGCAGGATGTCGCCCAGTTGACGCACCAGTTCGCCACGGCGCGGGGCCGGGACCTTGCGCCACAATTCGAACGCATGATCTGCACGACTGATGTGCTGTTCGACTTCAGCGGCACCTTCCCAGTTCACGGCGGCAATCTGGCTGCCATCGATCGGCGAATGCACCGGCACTTTGCCGTTCTGGTACAGGGCCGGGTTCACACCAAGACGATCAAGCAATGCGGCAACCATGGGTCACTCCTCAAGCAAAAAACAGAAAACGTGCAGCCGGATATTCACGGCTGATCAGACCTGTAGTTTTAGCTCCCCGGAGGTTACCCAACAAACGACCTTTAAGAGAGATATCATTCCGTTTATTCATGCTTTGAATTGCTGGCAGTAAAAGAAACAAGAAAAAGGACCGTCCATGCTGAATAAACGCTACTTGCCGTCGATCACTGCCCTCCAGTGTTTCGAGGCCGTCACCCGGCATTTGAGCTTCACCCGGGCCGCCGAAGAGCTGAACCTGACCCAGAGCGCCGTCAGCAAACAGGTCGCGCAACTTGAAGAGTTGCTGCAGCACCTGCTGTTCCGCCGGGTGCGCCGACGCCTGCAAATGACCCCGGCTGGTGATTTGTACCTGGTGGAAGTACGAAAAATCCTCACGCAGGTCGAGATGTCGACCCATTACCTGCGTTCCTACGGCGGCGAGACCGAAGTCTTGCGGGTTTCGACGCCGCCGACCTTCGGCGCGCGCTGGCTGGTGCCACGCCTGAAAGGTTGGCGCCTGCGCCATCCCTCGATCCATCTGGACCTGTGCAGCGAGCAGGAAGCTGACGATTTGCTGCAAGGTCGCAGCGACCTGGCGTTCTACTTCGGTCAGGGCTCGCGGCCCGGCACCGAATGCCTGAAGCTGTTTGGCGAGGAGCTGGTGCCCGTCTGTGCGCCGGGCAGTCTGCCGGACACGCCGTTCACCGACCCTACGCAGCTCGCAGACCTCGTCCTGCTGCAAAACGCCTCGCGGCCCCAGGCCTGGCATGACTGGTTCGACAGTCAGGGCTACCACACCGAACACAGTTACCACGGCCCGCGCTTCGAAACGTTCTATATGTGCATCCGCGCCGCCCAGGTCGGCTGCGGCGTGGCACTGCTGCCGCGTTTTCTGGTGGAAGAGGAATTGGCCGACGGCAAACTGGTCATACCCTGGCAGCACGCGATGCCCAGCACCGATGCCTATTACCTGGCGTATCCGGAGCACTCGGCGGAAGTGCCCAAGGTACGGGACTTTGTGAAGTGGATGCTGGAGCAGATTGATAGCCCGGATGCATCGCAGCACTAAGCCCACGGGCAACCCTTGTTGCAAGGGCTTGCCCGGCTCATGTCCGCCTTAAGCAATAACAAAGAGACCGTCGACAACGTTGGTTTGAGCGAGGCGTCCGCGCAGATCATCATCGATGACGGGATCATCCATGCTATATAGCCGCACTTTGCGATACGCATTGATTCGATTGATCTCCTGACCGAGGTACTCCCAAACAACTCGCGAACAGGCGGGATTGCGATGGTCCGCGGCGGAAACACCCATTTTCAAACCATTAAGTCGAGTAATGCAGCTTTTGAAGCTAGGGATAAGAATGGTTTGGCTGATCTCGTTGGACGTCAGCGACTCATAGTCAATGAGAAACAAGCGATCCTGTAGGTAATAAGCGACGCCCACATACCGATACCGTTCGTACTCGCCTTCCATGCCGACTATTTGTAAACGTTCGTCCCGCTCGTACACAAAGTTCTGCCCCTCTTGGTAAATATGCACCAAGGCACAAATTATCGAGCCGGGATCCGTCATCGCATGGTAATACTCAAAGTAATAACCCGTGTGGGCTTTCAGTTTCGACGAAGACTGTTGCCGAAGGTGTTCAAATATTCGTTCCGGTGCTGAAACCTCGCGGGAAGGGCCTACTCGCCTTGCCTTGACACCAATAAGCGTGACGAATTGCTCTGTCGGCAAACCAATCTCGAACTCCTCCACTCCAAAAAAATCACAGATCCGCTTGAGGTTAAAAGCAGTAGGGACACTATTCCCACACAGGTATTTATTAAATTGCCCACGATTAATACGAAGTTTCCTACAAACTTCAGCGACGGATCGGTAGTGACTACACAGCAGCCTTAAGTTAGCAGGAAGAAAATCAAGCATACACAACCATCAAAGCAGCGTTAGAAGACTCAACCATAGCAGCAACTCGCATCACATTTGAGCAACTTGCGAAATTGCGCACGATGAAGAATGACCTGATATTACGGGACCTGAAGGGCTTCAGGTTTACACACCCTAAATTCGCCGGCACTCTTAAAATAGCAAGGAGCTTTGAATGCTTGACGTCATCAATGACTTTCTCTCTGGAAAGGTTTTGATACCTTTGGTTCTTGGACTTGGAACCTATTTCACCATCCGGTCACGATTTGTACAGCTTCGTTACTTCGCCCACATGTTTTCGGTATTAAGTGGCAGTTCGCCTGCCGGCAAGTTCCACTTGAGCTCATTGCAGGCATTGACGCTCAGTCTTGCGGGACGGGTTGGGACCGGCAATATTGTTGGCGTCGGCATTGCCGTTAGCATGGGTGGCCCCGGCGCAGTTTTCTGGATGTGGATGACCGCACTCTTGGGGATGTCGAGCAGCTTCTTTGAATGCGCACTTGGCCAACTCTACAAGCGCTGTGATGCCAATGGACAATTTCGAGGAGGCCCGTCCTGGTACATCCAGTACGGCCTTGGCAAGCGTTGGCTCGGAATGATTGCTGCGCTGCTACTTTTGGTGACTTTCGGGTTTGCCATCAACGGACTGGAGTCCCATGCCGTATCGCACTCTCTCAACAATGCATTCGGGTTATCGACATCATGGTCAGGGTTCGCGCTGTCGTTGATGCTCGGCATTGTGTTCGTAGGCGGTATAAAGCGGATCGCAGCGGTCGCCGATCTCTTGGTTCCTCTCAAGGTTATTGCGTATATCGGGGTGACGCTGTATGTCATCGTGTTGCAATTTGAACAGGTCCCAGAAGTGCTGATGAGTATTTTCAACAGCGCGTTCGGACTGGATCAGGCTTTTGGCGGACTGGTCGGCAGCGCGATCATCATGGGTGTGAGGCGCGGGGTGTTCTCCAATGAAGCCGGACTCGGCAGTGCGCCTAATGTCGCATCCGTGGCAAAAATCGACCACCCGGTAGCACAAGGCGTGGTGCAGGCATTCAGTGTGTTCATTGATACCTTCGTTATTTGCACTTGCACCGCATTGCTCATTCTACTTTCAGGCTTTTACTCACCCGGCTTCGAGGGCGACGGTATCGCTTTGGCACAAAACTCACTGGCCGAAGTGGTCGGCGACTGGGGACGGATGTTCATCAGCGTGGTACTTGCGCTGTTTGTATTCACGGCAATGCTCTACAACTACTATCTGGGAGAAAACAGTCTGCGCTTCATGGTTGCCGCCCCTCGAAAAACATTGATCGCCTACCGCGCATCAGTATTAGCTTTAGTGTTCTGGGGATCGGTTGAAGACCTCTCCACTGTTCTCGCGTTTGCCGACATCACCATGACGTTTTTAGCCTTGGTCAACCTGGTAGTGATGACACTGCTTTTCAAAGTCTGTATGCGAATTCTGGGCGACTATGATGGACAACGTCGTGCCGGAGTCAAAACTCCCGTTTTTGATTCGAGCAAGTTTAACGATCTCGATCTCGACTTAACGGCCTGGCCCGCGATGAGAAATACTCTATCTCCAAAGAGTCCTGTAGGCGCTGATCAGGACCCAACCAGCATCCAACCCGCATAAAAATCTAATGAACTCTGAGCCATTGCGTATAAGCAAAGGCTCAGCAGTCAGGCATAACAATAGACACACTCCGCTTTAGACAACAAGTCGCCGCATTTTCACGCCTCAACACTCCCAAGGAGTTCATTTGTGAATCGCTACCAACCTCTTAAAGCCAACGCATCCACCACCCCAACTTTCTATATTGACTCGCATGTCGCACCCGACCTGTTATTTGAAGACGCCTGTTTCCGAATACGCGCCGCCACCAGCCTTCTAGAGGCGCTGACATCCGTCACCGTTAAACATACTGTTGATGCAGACTTTTTCCGCCTCATACTTCCAGCCTATTTATTGCTGCAGGACGGAGTTGATGCACTGGATCAAATAACTTTGAAAGGATAGTAAATCATGGCCAAACCAGCGACCTATGAAATGCTCAAAGCGGCAATGATAAAAGCAATTGAAACAGGACTCATACCTCGTCACCCTCATCTTGATGGATATATAAAAAGTTGGGAAAGCCTGGCGCTCGTGATTCAAGCGGCGCTTGAGGCGACACCCGATAACTGATGAGCCTCTTGGACGATTGCTGAAGAAGGCATCGGAATAATCCATCTCGAACGTAAAAAAAACTAGCAATCCCCACCACCGATATGCGCCACTAGCCCCATTCATTGAACAGCTGAAACGTCGCGACCACGGGCCGCGTCAAGCCTGGAGAACCCCGTTATGAGCGAGAGCGTGTTTGGCGATCGCATCGTGCAGAACCTGCTCGACACCGACTTCTACAAACTGACGATGATGCAGGCGGTGCTGCACAACTACCCGAACGTGGAAGTCGAATGGGAGTTTCGTTGCCGCAACAGCGAGGATTTGCGCCCTTATCTGGCAGAAATCCGCTTCCAGATCGAACGCCTGGCGGAGTTGAGTCTGAGTGCCGACCAGTTGAGCTTCATGGAACGCATCAGCTTCATGAAGCCGGATTTCCTGCGTTTTCTCGGGCTGTTCCGCTTCAACCTGCGCTACGTCCACACCGGCATTGAAAACGGCGAACTGTTCATCCGCCTGCGCGGGCCGTGGTTGCATGTGATCCTGTTTGAAGTGCCGCTGCTGTCCATCGTCAGCGAAGTGCGCAACCGCTATCGCTACCGCGAAATCGTTCTGGAACAGGCTCGCGAGCAGCTCTACCGCAAATTCGACTGGTTGACCGCCAACGCCAGCAGCGACGAACTGTCCGAATTGCAGGTAGCCGATTTCGGCACACGCCGTCGCTTCTCGTTCCGCGTGCAGGAAGAAGTGGTGAACGTGCTCAAGCACGATTTCCCCGGGCGTTTCGTCGGCACAAGCAACGTGCATCTGTCACGGGAATTGGACATGAAGCCTTTGGGCACCATGGCCCACGAATGGATCATGGCGCACCAGCAACTCGGTCCACGGCTGATCGACAGCCAGATTGCCGCACTCGATTGCTGGGTGCGCGAATACCGGGGCCTGCTGGGGATCGCCCTCACCGACTGCATCACCATGGATGCCTTCCTCAACGACTTCGACCTGTTCTTTGCCAAGCTCTTCGACGGCCTGCGCCATGACTCCGGGGATCCGGTGATATGGGCAGAAAAGGCGATCGCCCACTATCAAAAGCTGGGCATCGATCCGATGAGCAAAACCCTGACGTTCTCCGACAGCCTGACGCTGCCAAAATCCCTGGAAATATTCCGGGCGTTACGCGGTCGGATCAATGTCAGTTTCGGTATCGGCACCAACCTGACGTGCGATATTCCGGGTGTCGAACCGATGAGCATCGTGCTTAAAATGGCAGCCTGCAACGGCCAGCCCGTGGCAAAGATTTCCGATGAGCCTGGCAAGACTCACTGCAAAGACCCGAATTTCGTCGCCTATTTGCGACATGTTTTCAAAGTACCTGCCGCCCTTTCCAGTCCATCTGGCACCACTAGCAAGGAGTGAATTCATGCAAGCCGTACAGCGTGAGATTGCTGAGCAGCTCAACGTTCAACCGCCGTTCGCCGACCATGCCGCCCTCGAGGCCGAGGTCGCCCGACGGGTCAGCTTCATTCAGGAGTGCCTGGTCAATTCCGGGCTCAAGACCCTGGTGCTCGGCATCAGCGGCGGCGTCGATTCCCTGACCGCCGGCCTGCTGGCCCAACGCGCCATGCGTGAGCTGCGCGAGCAAACCAGCGACAAAAGCTACAAGTTCATCGCCGTGCGCCTGCCATACGAAACCCAGTTCGATGAACACGACGCCCAAGCCTCAGTGGATTTCATCGCCCCGGACGAACGCCACACCGTGAACATCGGCCCGGCAGTGAAATCCCTGGCCAACGAAGTGGCCGCCTTCGAAGGCAAGCACGCGGTCTCGGTGGATTTCGTGCTCGGCAACACCAAGGCGCGGATGCGCATGGTCGCCCAGTACACCATCGCCGGTGCGGCGCAGGGTCTGGTGATCGGTACCGACCACGCGGCGGAAGCGGTGATGGGTTTCTTCACCAAGTTCGGTGATGGCGCCTGCGATCTGGCACCACTGAGTGGCTTGGTGAAAAACCAGGTTCGAGACATCGCCCGCAGTTTCGGCGCGCCGGAATCGCTGGTGGAAAAAATCCCTACGGCCGACCTTGAAGACCTGTCGCCGGGTAAACCGGACGAAGCGTCCCACGGCGTGACCTATGCCGAGATCGACGCATTCCTGCACGGCCAGTCGGTGCGTGAGGAAGCGTTCAAGATCATTTGCGATACGTACAAAAAGACTCATCACAAGCGCGTGATGCCGTTCGCGCCATAAGGACGTCTGCGCCTGTACCGACGCCTTCGCGGGCAAGCCACGCTCCCACAGGTATTGTGGTCGGACCCATTACCGGCAACCGGCACAATACCTGTGGGAGCGTGGCTTGCCCGCGATGAACGATGACTCGGTCAAATGTCAGGCACAAAAAAAGCGTCCCTCGCAGGACGCTTTTTTATGAGCGCGATTTAATTACTTCAGCGTAACCGTACCTTTCATCATCGAGATGTGGCCCGGGAACGAGCAGAAGAAACCGTACTTCTCGTTGGCATCGAGCTTCGACACGTCGAAGGTCACCGAGTCGGTTTCCTTGGCACCGATGATTTTGGTGTGGGCGATGACGCGTGCATCACCTTCTTTCAGGTAGTTCTTGTCGATGCCGGCAGCCAGGCCATCGGTGGCGATCGGCTGCATGTCAGCTTCTTTACTCAGCACCCAGTTATGGCCCATGACGTTTTTCGGCAAGCTGCCGGAGTGAGTCAGCTCGACGGTGAACGTCTTGCAGCTTTTGTCGATTTCGATGGCCTTGGTGTTGAAGGACATCTGATCGGTGGAGTCGACAGTGACCTTGCATTCGGCAGCCATCAGTTGGCTGCTGGCCAGTGTCAGCAGGGATACCGCAACAAGTTTGGCAAACATGGTGAATCTCCAAGGCAGGGTTAACAAAAGTGCGAATGGACAGAAGACTGCCTGAAAACTACGCAAGTTCCTATGACCTGAATCAAAAATTGTATACAACTTTCGGGCTATGACACCTATCGAAACAATCTACCAGCCAGACGTCTGGCCCGGCCCTATCATCAGGGCGTCAACCCTCATCTGGAGCGCCTGTCATGTCCATCAACAGCTTTTTGTGCAGCTTGCTCGCCGCTTATGCCTGTGGCGCCAGCGGCAGCTACGAAGCACCTGAACGCGAAGTTTAGACCTTGGAGCGCCGCGCGCCTGCCTTTACTCTGTGGCCATCCTGACCATGGAGTAAGGCATGTCTTTAACGTCCGTTTGTGTATTTTGCGGTGCCAGCACCGGCACCAACCCGGCTTATCGTGAAGCGGCTGTCGCCCTCGGGCGAGCACTGGCCGAGCGCAAGCTGACCCTGGTCTATGGCGGTGGCGCCGTCGGGCTGATGGGCATCGTCGCCGATGCGGCACTGGCGGCCGGCGGTGAAGTGATCGGGATCATCCCGCAAAGCCTGAAAGACAAGGAAATCGGCCACAGCGGCCTGACTCGCCTGGAAGTGGTCGACGGCATGCATGCGCGCAAGGCGCGGATGGCAGAGCTCAGCGACGCCTTCATCGCGCTGCCCGGAGGCCTGGGCACTCTGGAAGAACTGTTCGAAGTCTGGACCTGGGGCCAGCTCGGTTATCACGGCAAACCGCTCGGATTGCTGGAAGTGAACGGTTTCTACAGCAAATTGACCGGTTTTCTTGATCATATCGTCGGCGAAGGCTTCGTTCGCGAAGCGCACCGTGACATGCTGCAAGTGAGCGAATCGCCGCAAACCCTGCTCGATGCTCTGGACGCCTGGCAGCCGACAGTGGTGCCCAAATGGACAGAGCAAAAACCCAGCTAACGGCTCGGTACCGATACAGGGCAGAATATGCGCCGCTCAACCTCACCTTCGACCCCAGAGGATCGCCCATGGCTAAACCTAATTATTCCTTCGCCAAACGTCAGAGAGACTTGGCCAAGGAGCAGAAGAAAGAGGAAAAGCTTCAGCGCAAGAAAGCTACAGCTGAAGAAGAAGCAGCAGCACTGAACCCGGATGCCGAAGGCGAAGTGGCTACAGACGAAACTGAAGCACCGAAAGATCAGGCGCCCGACGCCTGAGACCCTCAGGGCCCGATGATCTGATCAGGCCCACCGGATCTGTGTCCAGGGTCAGCAGCGATGTTGCTGGCCCTCACAGTCCCCTCTGAAATACCCCATCCCGAACTGACTTTGCACAGCCCCCTGTGGGAGCGAGCCTGCTCGCGATTGCGGTGTGTCTTCAACATTAATATCGACTGACACACCGTAATCGCGAGCAGGCTCGCTCCCACAGGGGATTTTCGTCAATCCAATGGCATCACGGTGACGCGCACCTCGGGATCATGACTGCCGCCCCCCAGAATCACCCCACGCAACGGCGAAACATCGGAGAAATCCCTCCCCCAGGCCAAAGTGATGTGTTCGAGCGCGGGTTGCACATTGTTGGTCGGATCAAAATCCACCCAGCCCAGCGCCGGGCAAAACACTGAAACCCAGGCATGAGACGCATCGGCGCCGATCAGTCGCGGTTGGCCGGGCGGCGGTTGGGTCAGCAGGTAGCCACTGACGTAACGCGCTGCCAGTCCACGTGAACGCACGCAAGCGAGCATCAGGTGAGCGAAATCCTGACAAACTCCGCGCCGCCGCTCCAGCACCTCCACCAGCGGCGTCGCCACTTGGGTTGCTTCGGCGTCGAAGGTGAATTCGCTGAAAATCTTCTCCATCAACGCCTGGACGCCCAGCAACAAAGGCCGCCCTGCGGGGAAACAACTTTCCGAAAAATCGACAAAGTTGCGTTTCAAATGCACGTAGGGCGATTCGAAGCGGTAACGGCAGGCTTCCAGCAACTCGGGTGAAAGTGGCTGACTGCTATAGGTCAGCGCGTTGCGAGTTTCTTCCCATGCGGTGGATTGATTGAAATCCAGCGCTGGCCGGGCCAGCACTTCGACGGTGAGCCGGGCGTTGACCAGCAATTCGTCGTGCGGCCGCTCAAACGCCAACCGGGTGAGCGGATTGCCAAACACATCCAGCTCATCCCGGCGCGAGGTCGGGTCGGGGCTGATCTGCAAGTGCTGCTCGGTACAGCGCTGCCAGGCACAGGCCCGCGGCCACAGGTGCGCGAGTTGCTGGGCCAGGGACACCGGACTGTCGTAGTGATAATGGGTGTCGTGGAGAATCTGGTAATGGGCGCTCATCAGACGGACACCGTGCGCTGGCTGACATCATCGACATGGGCGAAATGGCGCAGGGCCAGACGATCCGACACTTGCCCGCTGGCATCGGCGATCTCTTGCAGCAAATCGGCCAGCCCCTCGATGGCCGCGCGTACGCTGGCTTCGCCGAACAGCGAATTCTCCAGGCAGCCCAGATCGAAACGCGCCAGGCGCTCCACCAATTGCGGCAGACCCGCTTCCCGAGGTGCACCAAAATCATCGTTCAAGCGTTTCAACGTGCGGGTCACCAGTTTCAACTGGAACAGCACCGCATGCGGGTTTTGCTCGTCGAGCAGCAAAAGGTCCAGCACCGGAATCAACTGCGCTACCGCCAGATACCGCGAGCGGTAAGTGATGCTGCTGTTACCCAGTTCCAGCAGCCATTCCAGCCCGGCCTGATCAAAAGCACCGGCACCGCGCAGAAACGCCGCCAGGCTGGCACTGAGAAATTGCAGGCGCTCGATCCGCCGGCCAATCATCAGGAAACGCCAGCCTTCATCCCGGGTCATGTCGTCCAGAGCGAAACCGGACAGCGCCGCCAGTGACATCACCAGACGGTTGAGGAAATCCAGCAACTCGCCGAAATCCGGCTCTTCGGTTTCCAGCTCCATGGCTTCGCGCTGCAATTCCACCAGCGCCTGCCAGTTTTCCCGCGAGAGCTTGCCGCGTACTTGCGAGGCGGCCCACTGCAAGCGCTGCAGGTTGGAACGCAGGCTGAAGGGCCAATCATCGCCAAGTAGCGCCGCCAACAACCGCTCGGGCAACTCGCCTTCATCCGGCAACAGATTGAGGCGCTCGCCCAGATCGACCGCCGCTTCCAGGGCTTGCGGATCATCGCCATCAACGTAGCGCGCCAGCATGATCCGAAGCAGTCGCGCGCTGTCATCACAACGCTCGCAATAGCGGCCAAACCAGAACAGGTTCTCCACCACCCGCGACGGCAGGTACGGATCGCGTCGAACCAAGTCATGCACGCCGATTGTGCGTTGGGTTTTCCATTGCTCGCCGCTGGGCGGACGATCCCCCAACACCCAGGTGTCCTTGCTCGCACCGCCGCGCTGCATCGACACCACTTCGGCGTCTGCTTCAGCGGCAACTCGAGTCAAACCGCCGGGCAGAACTCGATAGCCGTCGCGACTGGCCACCGCATACATCCTCATTCCGATAGCGCGCGGTTGCAGCTGACCGTCCTCGGCCTGCCAGATCGGCGCCTGGGACAATTGCGCCAATTCTTGCGCGACATAGGCGTAAGGCCGTGCCTGCATGCGCTCGGCCAAGGCCTGACGCTGTTTTTCACTCAGATCACGGCCAAACACAGGTGCGAAGCTCTGTGATGGAAAAGCCGGTTTGATCAGCAGTTCCGGCAGTTTCTCCAACGCCTGTGCCAGCACCGGAGCTTCGCCGCACCACCACGTCGCAATGGACGGCAGGATCAGCTCTTCGCCGAACAGGAATTGATTGATCTTCGGCAAGAATCCCAGCAGCCCCGGCGACTCCAGCACACCGCTGCCGAGAGCATTGGCGACTAGCACCCGCCCCTGCCGCACGGCTTCGAGCAAGCCCGGCACGCCAAGGGCGGAATCGGTACGCAGCTCCAGCGGATCGCAGAAGTCATCGTCGAGCCGCCGCATGATCGCGTGGACCCGGCGCAGGCCACTGAGGGTTTTCAGGTAGACCGTGGCATCACGCACCGTGAGGTCGCCGCCTTCCACCAGTGGATAACCGAGCTGGCGCGCCAGATAGAGATGTTCGAAATAGCTTTCGTTGAAACGCCCCGGCGTCAACAGCACGATCAGCGGCGCGTCGTCATCGCTTGGTGCCTGACGGGCAAGGGTTTCCTGCAGCGTGCGGAAGAATCCGGCCAAGTGCTGCACCTTCAGGTCGCGGTACAACTCGGGAAAGGCCCGGGACACGATGGTGCGGTTTTCCAGCGCATAACCGGCACCGGAGGGTGCTTGAGTCCGATCTGCCGTCACCCACCAACGGCCGTCCGGCGTACGCGCCAGATCGACGGCGTACAAATGCAGAAAGGCCCCGTCCGGCGGCGTAATGCCCTGACAGGGCCAGAGGAAATTGTTGTGACCAAACACCAGTTCAGCCGGCAGCAGCCCTTCGGCAATCAAACGTTGCGGGCCATACAGATCAGCCAACACGGCGTTCAACAGCCGCGCCCGCTGAGCTATTCCGGCCGATAACTGTTGCCACTCATCCGCAGCAATCACATGCGGCAGCAAGTCCAGTTCCCACGGCCGATCGGCGCCCTTGGGGTCGGCGTAGACGTTGTAGGTCACGCCGTTTTCCTGGATCTGCCGGGTCAACAGTGCCTGACGCTGCACCAATTGCGCTGGCGTGCTGCGTTGCAATTGGTCGAACAACCGGCGCCAGTGCGGGCGCACCGCGCCGCTGTCGTCGAGCAGTTCGTGATAAGTGCCCGCCGTCAGCGGGTAGCGGTCAAGCAGGTCAGGCATGGAAAGCTCGGCAGACAGCAAAGAACGGTCAGACTAACGCAGGCTCATGACGCCCGGATAGACGAAAAATCCGAGCGTCGCGTACGGTTTAGAAACGTCGTAAATCGAGCGTCATCGGTAGCTCGTCGTTAATTTCCAGGATCGGTACAGGAAGTTTCCCCGGGCTGTGTCCGATGCGGAAGAAACGCGCCATTCGACGGCTTTCGGCCTCATTGGCGTTCACCGGCAGGCTGTCGTAGTTGCGCCCGCCGGGATGGGCGACGTGGTACTGACAGCCTCCCAGCGAGCGCTGCATCCAGGTGTCGAGCAGGTCGAACACCAACGGCGCGTGGACCGGAATGGTCGGTTGCAGGCAGTTCGCCGGTTGCCAGGCACGGAAACGCACGCCAGCGACGAACTCGCCGACTCGCCCAGTCGGCTGCAAGGGCACCGGAACGCCGTTGCACGTCAGCAAATAACGCTGCGGCGCGAGGCCGGTGAGTTTGACCTGCAAGCGTTCCAGCGATGAATCCACGTAGCGCACCGTGCCGCCGACAGCGCCCTCTTCACCCAAAACATGCCAAGGCTCCAGCGCCTGCCGCACTTCCAGCTCGATGCCGCTGACGGCGTAATCGCCGACCTTGGGAAAGCGAAATTCCAGGTGCGCGGCAAACCACTCCGCCCGCACGGGATAACCGGCGGCATTGAGATCGACGATCACATCCGCGAAATCCTGCTCGATAAAGTGTGGCAACAGGAATCGGTCATGCAGCTCAGTGCCCCAGCGCGCCAGTTTCGGCGGCGCATAAGGCTCGCGCCAGAACCGTGCGACCAGTGCCCGCAGCAACAGCTGTTGCGCCAGGCTCATCCGCGCATGCGGTGGCATTTCAAAGGCACGCAACTCGAGCAATCCAAGGCGGCCTGTGGCGCCATCCGGCGAATAGAGCTTGTCGATGCAGAACTCAGAGCGGTGCGTGTTGCCGGTCACGTCGATCAGCAAGTTGCGCAGCAATCGATCGACCAGCCATGGCGCGCACTCCTCGCCCGGCTCGGGCATCTGCGCAAAAGCGATTTCCAGTTCGTACAACGCATCGTTGCGCGCTTCATCGACGCGCGGCGCCTGGGACGTCGGGCCGATGAACAATCCGGAAAACAGGTAGGACAAGGACGGGTGGTTATGCCAGTAACTGATCAGGCTGCGCAGCAGGTCGGGACGGCGCAGGAATGGTGAGTCAGCCGGTGTCGCGCCACCCAGGACGAAATGGTTGCCGCCGCCGGTGCCGGTGTGCCGGCCGTCGATCATGAATTTCTCGGTGGTCAGTCGGGTCTGGCGTGCTTCTTCGTAGAGAAACTCGGTGCGCTCCACCAGCTCATCCCAGGTGGCGGACGGCTGCACGTTGACCTCGATCACGCCCGGATCCGGGGTGATGCGGAAGTTGCTCAGGCGCGGATCGCTCGGCGGCTCGTAACCTTCCAGCAACACCGGGCAATGCAGTTCCTGGGCCGTGGCCTCGATTGCGGTGACCAGTTCCAGATAATCCTCGACCCGTTCCAGCGGCGGCATGAACAGGTACAACCGGCCTTCCCGAGCCTCGGCGCAGAACGCGGTGCGGGTCAGCCAATCGGCGGACTCATCGACCTCCAGGTTCCGCTCGACCGCTTCGGCCGCTGCACCCGGGCTGTTCAACTGCTGAGTGTCCGGAAGCGCGGGGAATTCCTGGTTCGGGTCGTTCGGGTAGATAAACGGATACTCGGCCGCTTTAACCCAAGGCTGCGAAGCCAGCGGCAAGCGATAACCCAGCGGTGAGTCCCCCGGCACCAATCGACAATGTTCATCACGCAGGTACCAGCGGCCGCTTTGCCATTGATCCTCCTTGGCGGTGCGCGCCAGCGGCAGGACCTGGCCGATCACCTTGTCCAGCCCCTGACTGAAGACTTTACGCAGGCGCGCCCGTTCCAGCGGTTCTTCAAGCCGCGAGTCTTCGGCGCTGACGTTCAGCGGCAACGTACCTTCGCGCCAGAGGTAATAGAAATTGTCTTCGTAGGCCGGGAACACAAAGCGTGTCGGAATTTTCAGGCGTTCGGCAACACTCGAGAGAAAACGCCCGGCCAGTTCGCCATCGGCGCCGTAGTCTTCCTGTTCATCGGCAATCAGCGCGCTGTTGTGCCAGATCGGCACGCCATCGCGGCGCCAGTAGCAGTTCAGCGACCAGCGCGGCAGTTGCTCGCCGGGGTACCACTTGCCCTGACCGAAATGCACCAGGCCTTTGGGCGCGTAGTGTTTGCGCATGCGCTGAAACAGTTCGGCGGACAGGCGACGTTTGTCCGGCCCGAGCGCGGCGGTGTTCCATTCGGCGCCGTCCGGGTCATCAATGGACACGAAGGTCGGCTCGCCGCCCATGGTCAGGCGCACGTCGCCTTCCAGCAGGTCGGCATCGATCTGCCGGCCCAGCGCCTGGATCGCCAGCCACTGGTCTTCGGTGTAAGGCTTGGTGACCCGCGGCGCTTCCCAAATCCGCTCCACGGACATTTCGTGGCTGAACTCGCACTCGCACGGTTCCACCAGGCCACTGATCGGTGCCGCTGAGCCCGGATCGGGACTGCACGCCAACGGAATATGTCCTTCACCGGCAAACAGCCCTGACGTCGCGTCCAGGCCAATCCAGCCGGCACCGGGCAAATAGACCTCGCACCAGGCGTGCAGGTCGGTGAAATCCACTTCCGTGCCCGAGGGGCCGTCGAGGCTTTTGACGTCGGCGGTGAGTTGAATCAGGTAGCCGGAGACGAAACGCGCCGCCAGTCCGAGGTTACGCAGCAGTTGCACCAGCAACCATGCCGAGTCGCGGCAGGAACCGGAGGCGTGTTCGAGGGTGTGCTCGGGGGTTTGTACGCCGGGCTCCATACGGATCAGGTAGCCGATGTCTTCGCTCAGGCGCTGATTGAGCGCCACGAGGAAATCCACACTCGGCAGCGGTGTGCGGTCGATGCCATCCAGATAGGCCTTGAACTTCGGCGTCAGGGGCAAGGTTTCCAGGTACGGCGCCAGTTCCTTGCGCTCGTCCGGGGCGTAGGTGAACGGGATCTTTTCGGCGTAGGGCTCGAGGAAAAAGTCGAACGGGTTGAAGACCGCCATCTCCGCGAGCAGATCGACCTCGATCCGCAGCTCATTGGTTTTCTCCGGGAACACCAACCGCGCCAGGTAATTGCCCTGAGGGTCCTGCTGCCAGTTGATGAAATGCTGCTCGGGAGAGACTTTCAGCGCATAGGAGAGTATCCGCGTGCGACTGTGGGCAGCCGGGCGCAGGCGAACGATCTGCGGACCGAGCTCGACGGCGCGGTCGTAGCGGTAATGCGTGACGTGGTGCAATGCGACATGAATCGACACGGCGTGCCTCCTGCGAGCCTTAAGCGTATCGGGAAAGCGCGCAAGACTTATGCCATCCAGCGGCAACGGCGCTTTCTTTGGTTGCTTGAGGCAGTACAGCACCAAAATCGGGCGATGCGGGAAATTGGTTCGAGGGAGTTGCACGCAAATGTTGCGACCGGGGGCCATCGCCCGGAATTTGCTGTCGATGTGCCGGCCTCTTCGCGGGCAAGCCCGCTCCCACAGGGTTCTGCTGCGAACACTGAATTTGGGCACACCACGAAGTACTGTGGGAGCGGGCTTGCTCGCGAAGAGGCCAGTTGCCCCCATACAGCTACTGCCCAGCGCCCTGTTTTTCGTAGCCCAGAAACGCAAAACGCCAACCCGAAGGTTGGCGTTCTGTTCAGTTCAAGCGATGTTTAACGCGGCACAACCGGCTTGCGCGCAGGCTTGGGCCCTTTGCCTTTGGCCGCGTCCTTGCGCTCCTTGGCCGCCTGCTGGTTGCGGGCGAACGCCGCTGCCTTGGCCTGTTCACGCTTGTCCCACGGATTACCGCCATCGCTGGCACGCGGTGGCAGGCCGGTGTGCTGGGTCAGGATCTTGGTGGTCTTTTCCCCTGCAACCTTGTGGCTGCCGGCCGGCGTCGAGTTCTTGCGACGGGCGCTCTGGTAGCTGTCGGTCGCCGGCTGGTGCAGCGGAATCAACTGGTTCTTGCCCGGTCCGATCAGATCGGCGCGGCCCATGCGGGTCAGCGCTTCGCGCAGCATCGGCCAGCCTTTCGGGTCGTGATAACGCAAGAACGCCTTGTGCAGACGACGCTGCTCTTCGCTCTTGACGATGGTCACGGCGTCGCTCTTGTAAGTGACCTTACGCAACGGGTTCTTGCCCGAATGGTACATGGCGGTGGCGGTGGCCATCGGCGACGGGTAGAACGCCTGCACCTGGTCGGCACGGAAGCCGTTGCCCTTGAGCCACAAGGCCAGGTTCATCATGTCTTCATCGGTGGTGCCCGGGTGGGCGGCGATGAAGTACGGAATCAGGTACTGCTCTTTCCCGGCTTCCTTGGAGTACTTCTCGAACATGCGCTTGAACTTGTCATAGCTGCCGATGCCCGGTTTCATCATCTGGTTGAGCGGACCTTCCTCGGTGTGTTCCGGGGCGATCTTCAGGTAACCACCGACGTGGTGGGTGACCAGTTCCTTGACGTATTCCGGCGACTCGACCGCGAGGTCGTAGCGCAGGCCGGAAGCGATCAGGATCTTCTTCACACCCGGCAAGGCACGGGCGCTGCGATAGAGCTGGATCAGCGACGAGTGGTCGGTATTCAAATTCGGGCAGATGCCGGGGAACACGCACGACGGCTTGCGGCACGCGGATTCGATTTCCGGGCTCTTGCAGGCGATGCGGTACATGTTCGCGGTCGGGCCGCCGAGGTCGGAAATGACGCCGGTGAAGCCCGGGACCTTGTCGCGAATCTCTTCGATCTCGCGAATGATCGACTCTTCGGAACGGTTCTGGATGATCCGGCCTTCGTGCTCGGTGATCGAGCAGAACGTGCAGCCACCGAAGCAGCCACGCATGATGTTCACCGAGAAGCGGATCATGTCGTAGGCCGGGATTTTTTCCTTGCCGTACGCCGGGTGCGGAATGCGCGCGTAAGGCATGCCGAACACGTAGTCCATTTCTTCGGTGGTCATCGGAATCGGCGGCGGGTTGAACCAGACGTCGACTTCGCCGTGCTTCTGAACCAGTGCACGGGCGTTGCCCGGGTTGGTTTCCAGGTGCAGCACGCGGTTGGCGTGAGCGTAAAGAACGGCGTCGCCACGGACTTTTTCAACCGACGGCAGACGGATCACAGTCTTGTCGCGGGTCATCTTCGGGCTGGCCAGGATCTGCACGACCTTGGCTTCTTCCGGATCTTCAAGCGGACCCTTTTCCTGCTCGATGGCGCAGGCCTGGGTGTCCTGGGTATTGACGTACGGGTTGATGATCTTGTCGACCTTGCCCGGACGGTCGATGCGCGTGGAATCGACTTCGTACCAGTCTTTCGGCGTATCACGACGGATGAACGCGGTGCCACGCACGTCGGTGATGTCTTCAATCTTGTGACCGTAGGACAGACGCTGGGCGACTTCGACGATCGCGCGCTCGGCGTTGCCGTAGAGCAGGATGTCGGCGCAGGCGTCGATCAGGATCGAGTTGCGCACCCGGTCCTGCCAGTAATCGTAGTGGGCGATGCGGCGCAGGGAAGCTTCGATGCCACCGAGAACGATTGGCACGTGATTGTAGGCTTCCTTGCAGCGCTGGCTGTAAACCAGGCTTGCGCGGTCCGGACGTTTGCCCGCCAGGCCACCGGGGGTGTAGGCGTCATCGGAACGGATTTTCTTGTCGGCGGTGTAGCGATTGATCATCGAATCCATGTTGCCGGCCGCGACGCCGAAGAACAGGTTCGGCTCGCCGAGCTTCATGAAGTCGTCTTTGGACTGCCAGTTTGGCTGGGCAATGATCCCGACGCGGAAGCCTTGGGACTCCAGCAGCCGGCCAATGATTGCCATGCCGAAAGACGGGTGATCAACGTAAGCATCACCGGTGACGATGATGATGTCGCAGGAATCCCAGCCAAGCTGATCCATCTCCTCCCTGCTCATCGGCAGGAATGGCGCCGGACCGAAACATTCGGCCCAGTACTTGGGATAGTCAAATAACGGCTTGGCTGTTTGCATGACGATGACCGGTGTTGAGATGAAAAATCGCGGGCGCGGAATATAGCACAAAAAACAACCAATTCCGACGGTTATGGTCGGAAATTGCGACACCGCCTGTTTGAAAACCTGGAGGAACCATCACCCTTGTGGCGAGGGAGCTTGCTCCCGCTGGGTTGCGAAGCAGCCCCAAAATTTTGTGAGCGCTGCGCACTCAAGCGGGAGCAAGCTCCCTCGCCACAAAAGCTCCCTCGCCACAGGTTTCTTCTGGGTTACTCGTCGTCGAAGTTGTAACTGCCCGGTGCGAGGTTTTCGAAGCGGGTGTACTTACCGATGAACGCCAGTCGCGACGTACCGATCGGGCCGTTCCGCTGCTTGCCGATGATGATCTCGGCGATGCCTTTGTGCTCGGTTTCCGGGTGATACACCTCATCCCGGTACACGAACATGATCACGTCAGCATCCTGCTCGATCGCTCCGGATTCCCGGAGGTCGGAGTTGATCGGGCGTTTGTTCGGTCGTTGCTCCAGGGAGCGGTTGAGCTGGGACAACGCCACCACCGGGCAGTTGAATTCCTTGGCCAGGGCTTTCAAGGAACGGGAGATCTCGGAAATCTCGTTGGTCCGGTTGTCGCCGCCAGAACCCGGGATCTGCATCAATTGCAGGTAGTCGATCATGATCAAAGCGACATCGCCGTGTTCACGCACCAGACGCCGGGTCCGAGCACGCATTTCCGACGGGCTGATACCGGCCGTATCGTCGATGAACAGCTTGCGATCGTTGAGCAGGTTGACCGCCGAGGTCAGGCGCGGCCAATCGTCGTCGTCCAGGCGACCGGCACGGACCTTGGTCTGGTCGATACGGCCAAGGGACGACAACATACGCATGATCAGCGATTCACCTGGCATCTCCAGCGAGTAGACCAGAACGCACTTGTCGCTGCGCAACACGGCGTTTTCCACCAGGTTCATCGCAAAGGTGGTTTTACCCATGGATGGACGGCCGGCGACGATGATCAAGTCAGAGGGCTGCAAGCCGCTGGTCTTCTCGTCGAGGTCGGTGTAGCCGGTGGACAGGCCGGTGATGGCGTTATCGGTGTTGAACAAGGTGTCGATGCGGTCGATGGCCTTGGTCAACAGATCGTTCACGCTCACCGGGCCGCCGGTTTTTGGCCGGGCCTCGGCGATCTGGAAGATCTGCCGTTCGGCTTCGTCGAGAATCTCTTCAGCCGTGCGGCCTTCCGGGTTGAAAGCGCTGTCGGCAATTTCGGTGGCGATGCCGATCAACTGTCGCAAGGTCGCCCGCGCGCGGACGATCTGCGCATACGCCTTGATGTTGGCGACGGACGGGGTGTTTTTCGCCAGCTCACCGAGGTAACCGAGGCCGCCCACTTGCGAGGTCTGACCTTCCTTGTCCAATTGCTCGGCAAGGGTCACGACGTCGATGGGGGAGTTCTGGTCGGCGAGCTTGGCGATCGCACGGAAGATCAAACGGTGGTCATGTCGATAGAAATCGCCGTCGGAGACTTGATCCAGCACGCGTTCCCAGGCGTTGTTGTCCAGCATCAAACCACCGAGCACAGCCTGTTCGGCCTCGATGGAATGCGGCGGCACCTTCAGGGCAGCGGTTTGCAGATCGTATTGCTCGGGAGCGGAGATATCGTTCATGGCCACTTGGTTATTTTATGAAAAGCAGGGGTTTCAGAAAGACAAAGGGCACGACCTGTAAACAGGATCGTGCCCGATGTTACCGGCAAGCACCCGAGGGTGCCAGCCGACAAGTGCTGCTTAAGCTGCTACCACGACAACGCGTACGGTGGCTTCAACTTCGGCGTGCAGGTGCACGGCTACGTCGAATTCGCCTACGTTGCGGATGGTGCCGTTCGGCAGACGAACTTCGCTTTTTGCCACTTCAACGCCAGAGGCGGTCAGTGCATCAGCGATGTCGTGAGTACCGATCGAACCGAACAGCTTGCCTTCGTCACCAGCGGTGGCAGTGATAGTCACTTCCAGCTCAGCCAGTTGGGCGGCACGGCTTTCAGCCGAAGTCTTACGGTCTGCTGCGGCTTTTTCCAGCTCAGCGCGACGCTCTTCGAACGCAGCCAGGTTGGCAGCGGTCGCAGCGGTAGCTTTGCCGTAAGGCAGCAGGTAGTTACGACCGTAACCAGCCTTGACGTTTACTTTGTCACCCAGGTTGCCCAGGTTGGTGACTTTTTCCAGAAGGATCAGTTGCATGTGAAAATCCTCTTAACTTTTAACCTTCACCGTTCGCGCTATCGACGTCTTTCGGCGTCGAACGACCGCGAAAATCAATCAGGCTGTCGACGATGGCCAAGACCACCAGCAACGGATAGATCAGCTGCATGAACAGCAACAGCGTGACGTACAACCCCACCAGCCAGAATCTGCCCAGTCGCTTTTGCGCCACCAGCCCGTGAATCAGGGCCAGCCCGGCGAACACCAGCGGTACGCTGCACAACGGCGTCAACATGGCCATCTGAGGACCGATATTCGGCCCCAGAAGCATGAACGCCAGCAGCAACATCGCTGGTAAAAGCGGGAATCGGATGGCGCGAAACTCGCGACCAAAACCACCCGGGTTGTACAACAACGCCTGCCAGTAGCGCCCGACAATCAGGCTCAGCACACTGACGATTTGCAACAAGGCCGCAATCAGGCCGGTCAGGACCGGTGCAATCAGGGACGCAAAATGCGCTTGCTCGTCTACCGACAACTTCTGGTAGACATCACCGAGTAGCGACGGCATGACTTTTATCAAAGCCTGCGCCAGCATCTCGATTTGGGGAGCAAAAACTGTCCCCAGCACCACTGCAAACACCACCCCCATCGCTATGCTGACCAGCAGCACGCGGTTCCAGGACTCGCTTGCGCGCAAAACCAACGCAAGGCTCGAAGACCCCAGCAGCACCAGAAGTGCCCGTGGGTCATCGGAGTAAAGCCACCAGATCAACGCCGGCAGCAGTCCCAGAGCAAGTACGCCAAGGGCGTCCTTCAATCCGCGCCGCAGGAGCACAAGGCATCCAGCGGCAGCACCCAACCAATACAACAACGGCAATATTGCGCATCCAGCCACTACCAGAGTGGCCTGCATACGGCCGCGCATGATGAACTCAGCTAAGGCGCGCATGCATTCAATCCTTTGCTACGTGTCGACTGCCCGGTCTCAGCGGCCGTGGCTGTCGGTGTAGGCCAGCAGGGCCAGGAAGCGGGCGCGCTTGATAGCGGTGGCCAGCTGACGCTGATAACGAGCTTTGGTACCGGTGATGCGGCTTGGAACGATTTTGCCGGTCTCGGATACGTAGGCTTTCAGAGTGTTGAGATCTTTGTAATCGATCTCTTTCACGTCTTCAGCGGTGAAGCGGCAGAATTTACGACGACGGAAGAAACGTGCCATTTGATAGGCTCCTTAAAAGGTCCGTGGATTACTCGTCAGCGTTATCGCTGTTGTCGCTGTCATCACTATCAGCGCTTTCAGCGCCTTCGTGCTCAGGACGGTCGCGACGCTCACGGCGCTCACTGCGGTTTTCTTCAGCCTTGAGCATCTCGGATTGGCCGGTAACGGCTTCTTCGCGACGGATGACCAGGTTACGGATCACTGCATCGTTGTAGCGGAAGTTGTCTTCCAGCTCGGCCAGGGCCTTGCCAGTGCACTCAACGTTCAGCATCACGTAGTGAGCCTTGTGAACATTGTTGATTGCGTAGGCCAGTTGACGACGGCCCCAATCTTCCAGACGGTGGATTTTGCCGCCGTCTTCTTCGATCAGCTTGGTGTAACGCTCAACCATGCCGCCGACTTGCTCGCTTTGATCCGGGTGGACCAAAAAGATGATTTCGTAATGACGCATGAATGCTCCTTACGGGTTGTAGCCTGCCGCTAAAAAGCGGTCAGACAAGGAGTGAATGACACTTATGGACTTGCTTGCGATAGACACATGCGTGCCTGCCGTCACAGCAAGGGGCGCAATTGTAGAGAAGGGGCGTGAGAGGTGCAAGGCAATTGGTGATTATTTGAACAGTTCGTTCACTCACTATTTTTTGCCCCACCACAAACCACTGTGGGAGCGAGCTTGCTCGCGATGAGGGCGTAACATTCGACATTGATGCTGAATGTTACTCCGCTATCGCGAGCAAGCTCGCTCCCACAGGGATTACAACTGACTCAGGACTTTTTGCCGGTTCCGGCGGCTTTGACGCCGCGCTGGCGCAAGGCTTCAAACAGGCAAACGCCAGTCGCCACGGACACGTTGAGACTGCTGACGCTACCGGCCATCGGCAAGTGCACCAGGTAGTCGCACAGATCACGGGTGAGGCGACGCATGCCACTGCCTTCCGCCCCCATGATCAGGATGGTCGGGCCGGTCATGTCATGCTGATACAGACTCTGCTCAGCCTCGCCCGCCGTACCGACGACCCACAAGCCACGCTGCTTGAGTTTTTCCAGAGTACGCGCCAGGTTGGTCACGGCAACCAACGGAATCACTTCCGCCGCGCCACAAGCAACCTTCCGTACCGTCGGGGTCAAGGTGGCTGACTTGTCCTTCGGCACGATCACTGCCAGCGCGCCCGCCGCATCGGCAGAACGCAGGCAAGCACCGAGGTTGTGCGGATCGGTCACGCCGTCGAGCACCAGCAACAGCGGTGCGCCTTCGGTGCGATCGAGCAGTTCGTCGAGCATCGCCTCGCCCCAGACCTGGCTCGGACTCACGTCCGCCACTACGCCCTGGTGTACGCCCTCAACCCAGGCATCCAGCTCACGGCGCTCGGCGTTGCCGACGGCTACGCGATTTTCCGCAGCCAGTTCGATGAGCGTCTGAACCCGCGGATCGCTGCGGCCTTCAGCCAGCCAGATCTGCTTGACGCGTTTCGGGTGGTGACGCAGCAACGCTTCTACAGCATGCACGCCGTAGATCTTTTCCAACTGACTCATGGCTTGGCCTTAGGTTTACGCGCCCCGCCGCTTTTGGCTGGGGCCGAACCCGCTTTTGGCGGGCCTTTACGGTGTTTGCTTGGCTTGCTGCCGGGAGCCTTGTCAGGCGCCGACCGTCCGGTCTTTCCCCCAGACGCCGCTTTACCGCCGCTTTTCGCTTCAGACAGCAACGCCTGCTTCAATTCACGGCTCTTACGCAGCTCGGCATTTTTCGCCGCCGCATCGCTTGGGCGATAGGCCTCGACAGCCTTTTCCTTGGCAGGACGACGACCGGTTTTCGCCGGAGCGGGTTCTACAGCGGTTTTAGCCGAGGTTTTAGCAGCCGTCGTCTTGGCGGCTGGTTCAGTTTTTTCAGTCCCGCGCTTCTTGCGACCGATCGGCGCGCTGATGGTTTTTTCAGCCATCTCGAAGTCGATCTTGCGTTCGTCGAGGTCCACGCGCATGACGCGCACTTCGACGGTGTCGCCAAGGCGGAAGCTGCGACCGGTGCGCTCACCGGCGAGACGGTGGTGCACAGGATCGAAGTGATAGTAATCGCCCGGCAGCGCGGTGACGTGCACCAAGCCTTCGACGTAGATGTCGGTCAATTCGACGAACAGGCCAAAACCGGTCACGGCGGTGATCACACCCGGGAACGATTCGCCCACGCGGTCTTTCATGAACTCGCACTTGAGCCAGTTCACGACGTCGCGGGTGGCTTCGTCGGCACGGCGTTCGCTCATCGAGCATTGCTCGCCGAGCTGCTCCAGTGCTGCTTCGTCGTACGGATAAATGCGCGCTTTCGGAATGGTCATCGCGCCAGCACGGCGAACGTGCGGGGTGTCCTGTTTCGAATGGATCACGCTGCGGATCGCCCGGTGCGTGAGCAAGTCCGGGTAACGGCGGATCGGCGAGGTGAAGTGGGTATAGGCTTCGTAATTCAGGCCGAAGTGGCCCTGGTTATCGGCGCTGTACACAGCCTGGCTCAACGAACGCAGCATGACGGTCTGGATCAGGTGGAAATCCGGACGATCCTTGATGCTGGCCAGCAACGCCTGGTAATCCTTCGGCGACGGGCCGTCCTTGCCTTTGTGCAGTGACAGGCCGAGCTCGCCGAGGAAGGCGCGCAGTTTTTCCAGACGCTCCGGCGGCGGGCCGTTGTGGACGCGATACAGCGCAGGGATTTCGTGCTTTTTCAGGAATTCGGCGGTGGCCACGTTGGCCGCCAGCATGCATTCCTCGATCAGCTTGTGCGCATCGTTACGAACGGTCGGACGGATTTCGGCAATCTTGCGCTCGGTACCGAAGATGATCCGGGTTTCCTGCGTTTCGAAATCGATCGCGCCACGCACGTGACGAGCGCCGAGCAGCACTTTGTACAGAGCGTAAAGCTGCTTCAGGTGCGGCAGAACATCGTTGTACTCGCCGCGAAGCTGACGCGCCTCGGTGAGTTTCGGCGTTTCCAGCATCGCGCTGACTTTGTTGTAGGTCAGGCGGGCGTGGGAATGAATCACCGCTTCGTAAAAGCAGTAGTCGGTCATCTCGCCGGATTTGGAGATGGTCATCTCGCAAACCATGGCCAGGCGATCGACGTGCGGGTTCAGCGAGCACAGGCCGTTGGACAGTTGCTCAGGCAGCATCGGCACGACGCGCTCGGGGAAGTACACCGAGTTGCCGCGAACCTGGGATTCGTTGTCCAGGGCCGAACCAATCTTCACGTAGCTGGAAACGTCGGCGATCGCCACGTACAACTTCCAGCCGCCGGAGAACAGGCGCAGCTTGCCCGGCTTGGCTTCACAGTAAACAGCGTCATCGAAATCGCGCGCGTCTTCGCCGTCGATGGTCACGAACGGCAGATGACGCAGGTCGATGCGCTTCTCTTTGTCTTTCTCTTCGACTTCAGGCTTGAGCTTGGCGGCTTCTTTCAAGACCGCTTCAGGCCAGACGTGCGGGATATCGTACGCGCGGAGGGCGACATCGATTTCCATGCCCGGCGCCATGTAGTTGCCCACGACTTCGACCACGTCGCCTTGCGGCTGGAAGCGTGGCGTCGGCCAGTGAGTGATCTTCACTTCGACGAATTGACCGATCTGCGCGTTGGCATTACGACCCGGAGTGACCAGCACTTCTTGCTGGATCTTCGGATTGTCTGCTACCACGAAGCCGATACCGCCCTCTTCGAAGTAGCGACCGACGATGGTCTCGTGGGCACGGGACACCACTTCGACGATCATGCCTTCGCGGCGACCGCGACGGTCGAGACCGGAAACACGGGCCAGCGCACGGTCGCCATCGAACACCAGACGCATTTGCGCCGGGCTCATGAACAGGTCGTCGCTGCCGTCGTCCGGGACCAGGAAGCCGAAGCCGTCACGGTGACCGCTGATGCGGCCGAGGATCAGGTCGAGCTTGTCCACCGGCGCATACGTGCCGCGACGCGTGTAAATAAGCTGGGCATCGCGCTCCATGGCGCGCAGGCGGCGACGCAGGGCTTCGATCTGGTCTTCTGTGGTCAGACCAAACTCTTCCACCAACTGCTCGCGGTTAGCAGGCGAACCCCGATCAGCAAGATGCTGAAGGATCAGTTCGCGGCTAGGAATAGGGTTTTCATATTTTTCCGCTTCACGAGCGGCCTCGGGATCGAGGGACTGCCAATCGGCCATTAGAGAGTTTTCACCTTGTCTATATGCGGGTTAGTTTGGCATAGGCGTAATGAAACGGGAAATTTCAGGCTGTGACAGCCTATCTAAAGCCTTATATCGACAGCACAAAGCTGATTTAAATGCCGCCGGTAAAATTTTCCAGGTTTTTTTGATGCCAGGGGTTTACAGTTAAAAAGACGCTCCGTATAGTGCGCGCCATCGACGACGCACTAGCGTTGCCGATACTGCCCAGATGGTGAAATTGGTAGACACGCCAGCTTCAGGTGCTGGTGACCGCAAGGTCGTGGAAGTTCGAGTCTTCTTCTGGGCACCAATTTCGAGCTTGAGATTAGATCAATTTCAAGGCTCACACAAAAACCCGCGAAAGCGGGTTTTTTGCATTCTAAACATCTGATTTATTAAATCTAAATCAGGGGTTTACAGATCAAAACGCTCTCCGTATAGTGCGCCACATCAACAGCGGAGACGCTGAAGATTATGCCCAGATGGTGAAATTGGTAGACACGCCAGCTTCAGGTGCTGGTGACCGCAAGGTCGTGGAAGTTCGAGTCTTCTTCTGGGCACCAATTCAAATTCAAGGTCACGATCTTGAATTTCACAAAAACCCGCGAAAGCGGGTTTTTGCGTTTCTGGCCTCCTGAAAAACAAGCCAAC
The DNA here is from genome assembly GCF_003151075.1 of Pseudomonas sp. 31-12. Lineage (NCBI taxonomy): Bacteria > Pseudomonadati > Pseudomonadota > Gammaproteobacteria > Pseudomonadales > Pseudomonadaceae > Pseudomonas > Pseudomonas sp. 31-12. The sequence continues at coordinate 814,371 of NZ_CP029482.1, read as the reverse complement.
ACCCGTTACCTAGTCAAAGGGCTTTTGTGGCGAGGGGATTTATCCCCGCTCGACTGCGCAGCAGTCGTAAACGTTTCAGGGCTGCTGCGCAGCCCAACGGGGATAAATCCCCTCGCCACAGAGATCACAAACCTCTAGCAAAACCCTCAGCACCCCGCAAGGCGCACTTGAGAAACAATATCGTTTATCATTGTTTCAAGTTTTTGCAATGCGACAGTGAGGAACCCTGCGAATGATGTTTCGAAATACCCTGCGCCGAGGCCTGACCTTCACCCTGCTCGGCCTGGCACTCGCCACTCCCCTCACCCAGGCTGCTGATCCAGTTTCCCTGACCCTCTACAACGGCCAACACAAGGAAGTCGGCGACGCCGTCGCCAAAGCCTTCGAAGCCAAGACCGGCATTCACGTCAATGTGCGCAAAGGCAGCAGCAACCAGCTCGCCAGCCAGGTCGTCGAAGAAGGCGATCGCTCCCCTGCCGATGTGATCTACACCGAAGAATCGCCACCTCTCAACAAACTCGGCGAACAAGGCCTGCTGGCCCAGACCGACGCCGCCACCCTCGCCGTCCTGCCGAAAGACTACGTTGCCGGCAATGGCACCTGGATCGGCATCACCGCCCGGGTTCGCGTGGTCGCGTTCAACCCGAAACTGATCGATGAAAAAGATCTGCCGAAATCGGTGATGGAATTCTCCGACCCGAAATGGCAAGGAAAGGTCGGCTTTGTGCCTACCAGCGGCGCGTTCCAGGAACAGGCCGTGGCAATCATCAAAGTGCATGGCATGGACGCGGCTGAAGAATGGCTGACTGGCCTGCGCGCATTCGGCAAGACTTACAGCAACAACATGGTTGCGCTGAAAGCAGTGGAAAATGGCGAAGTCGCCACTGTCTTGGTGAACAACTACTACTGGTTCGCCTTGCAGCGGGAAAAAGGCCAGCTCGATTCGAAACTGCATTACTTCACCGGCGGCGACGTCGGCGGGCTGATCACTGTTTCCAGCGCCGCCGTGCTGAAATCCAGCAAACATCCAAAAGAAGCCCAGCAATTCCTCGCTTACATGGCCAGCGAAGAAGGCCAGCGCGTGATCACTCAGACCACCGCCGAATACCCGCTGCACAAAGGCATGGAATCGGATCGCGGCCTCAAGCCGTTCAGCGAACTGCAAGCGCCGAAAGTCACCCCGGCCGACCTCGGCAATGCCGAAGAAGCCCTGGACCTGGAACGTGACGTTGGCTTGAACTGATGAGCGCATCGTTATCCGCCCCCGCCTCGCGCGGGGGTTACGTACCACGGCGAAAGCGCCCGTCTATCTGGCTGCTGCTGCCGGTGTTGCTGCTGGTGGTGCTCAGCCTTTTGCCGCTGGCGTATGTCGCGCTCAAGACCTGGCAAGCCGGCTGGGCCGAGGCGCTGCATCTGCTTTGGCGGCCTTATGTGTTCGGGCTGCTGCGCAATACGTTGGCGCTGATGATCGGCGTGACCGTTGCGTGCGGCGTGATCGGCCTATCCCTGGCCTGGTTGCTGGAACGCAGCAATCTGCCGGGCCGGCGTTTGTGGGGCGTAATTCTGTGTTTGCCGTTCGCCGTGCCCGCATTCGTCAGCAGTTTTACCTGGGTGTCCCTGAGCGCGCATTTCGAAGGCTTGGGTGGGGCGATCCTGGTGATGACCCTGTCCAAGTATCCACTGATATTCCTGCCGGTCGCGGCAACCCTGCGCAATCTTGATCCATCCCTAGAGGAGTCCGCACGGACCCTTGGGCAGAATCGCTGGGGTGTATTTTTCAGAGTCACCCTGCCACTGCTCTGGCCTTCATTGTTGGCCGGCTCGCTGCTGATCGCCCTGCACATGCTGGTTGAATTCGGTGCCCTGTCGATCATCGGCTTGCAAACCTTCACCACCGCGATCTATCAGCAATTCGAACTGGAATTCAGCAACGCCAATGCGGCGATGCTGTCGGCGGTGCTTCTGGCGCTGTGCCTGGTGTTGTTGTGGCTTGAGCTGCGAGTACGCGGCAAAGGTCGGCATGTGCGCACCGGCCAGGGTGCCGCGCGGCGTGCGGAGCAGGTTCGACTGGGGCCCTGGACGGTCGCCGGACAGGTTTACTGTCTGGCACTGGCGATCATCGGCAGCGGCATTCCGCTGGGGATGTTGGCGTACTGGCTGGCGGTAGGTTCTTCGGCGGCATTTCCGATGGCGGCGATCAGCGAAGCACTGCTGTCTTCCTTGGCGTTGTCCCTGGGCGGCGCTGCGCTATGCCTGGTTTTGGCGGTGCCGGTGGGTTTGCTGGTGGTGCGCCATAAAGGCCGACTGGCGATCTGGGCCGAGCGCTTGCCGTATCTGCTGCACGCGCTGCCAGGCCTGGTGATTGCGCTGACGCTGGTGTATTTCGCCCTGCACTACGTGCCTGCGCTTTACCAGACTTCGGCGTTGCTGTTGATCGCTTATGCGTTGCTGTTTTTGCCGTTGGCCCAGGCGCCGATTCGCACGGCACTGAACAAGGCGGCACCGCAACTGGAAGAGGCTGCACGCACGCTGGGGGCGTCGTCGCTCAGTGCGTTTTGTCGGGTGACGCTACCGATCATCTTTCCGGCGCTGGGTGCAGCGTTTGCGCTGGTGTTTCTGGATGCGATGAAGGAACTGACGGCGACGCTGTTGTTGAGTCCGACCGGACTCAATACGTTGGCGACGGAGGTTTGGGCGCATACCGCGAATGTGGAGTTTGCGGCGGCGGCGCCATATGCGGCGTTGTTGATTCTGGTGTCGGGGTTGCCGGTTTATCTGCTAACGACCCGGATGTATTTGAGCCGTTGAGATGGCCTGCGCGAGCAAGCCCGCTCCCACATTAGTTCCAAGGTGTTCACACATTTTGTGTCCACCAACAATCACTGTGGGAGCGAGCTTGCTCGCGAAGAGGCCAGCCAGAACAATACAAATCCTAAGCCCTGAACTGCCCCAGGCTCGCCTTCAACTGCGCTGCCAACCCATCCAGCACCTTGCCGCTGGCCGTGGTCTCTACCACCGCCTGAGCCGCTTTCTCGGCCTGCGCATGAATGGTCTCAACCCGACCGCGCACCGCCTGCGCGCCTTGCGCCTGATGCGCCGCTGCCTGCGTCGCCAGCCCAATCGCCGCATGCACCTGCTCGACCGACGCCTGCACCGATTGCTGCAACCGCGCACTGTCGCGCAACACCAGCAACCCTTCATTGGCCTGGCGCCCGGCCTGACCGATCGCGGCCACCGCCTCACGCGCGCCTTGCTGCAGGGCCACGATGTGCGCCTGGATGTCGCCGGTAGAACTCTGGGTCTTGCTCGCCAACGCCCGGACTTCGTCCGCCACCACGGCAAAGCCGCGACCGGTCTCACCGGCACGCGCCGCTTCGATGGCGGCGTTCAGTGCCAGCAGGTTGGTTTGTTCGGCGATCCCGTGAATCACCGTCAGCACCACTTCAATCTGTTCACTCTGCTGCGCCAACCGCTCGATGACTTTCGACCCGGTATCGACCTGCCCGGCCAACGCCTCGATCAGGCTGCCGACTTTCGCAGAGGTCCGGGTGTTCTCATCGGTGGCCGAACGAATGTCCACCACCTGCTGCAAGGCCGCCTGCATGGCGTGGCTTTCTGACTGCGCTTCATCCGCCATCTGCGACAACGCGCGCAGGCTCTCGGCCACTTCATCGCGCTGCATGCCCGCCGCCGCGTCGGCACCGGCATTGCGCAGGGTCATGGCGCCGATTTCCACGCCAGTGCGCTGGGCCACATCGCCCGCTTCGCGCACGATCGGCTGCAACTTATCCACAAAGCGATTGACCGCCGCGGCCATGTCGCCGATTTCGTCCTTGCTGTTGATCTGCACACGCTTGGTCAGGTCGCCCTCGCCCGCAGCCAGATCATCCATTGCAGCGATGAGCATCTTCAAGCGATTGACCACTCGACGGCCCAGCACAACAGCGAGCAACAGCAGCACACCGCAACCAACCAGCGCCAGGAACATCCCGATGCGCCAGCGCAACGTCGATGCCGCTTCCTGCACGGTGCTTGTGGTATTGGCTTTCATTTCAGAAGCCGTGGCCTGCGCGGACGTCAGACGAGCACGCATTGCGGTGGCACTGTCGGCAGCCGCGCCTTTGAGGCTGTCGCCGACTAGCTGATCACCGCTGGCGATCAGCGCCGCAAACCGTTTATCCAGGGCGGCGAGATCGGTTTCCACCGAGGCGGTCGAGACGCCCATCAAGACTTTGCCAATTTCCACGCCGTTTGGGTTGATCGAGGCTTCGAGGTAGTAGACCGACGGATCGTTCTTCGCCGCATCCAGCACTTTGTCCAGCGCACGCTCGCCCTGGCCTTTCTCGAGGAGCGCCTTGTTGATCGGGTTTTCGCGATTGAGGTAGCGAGTCAGGTGCTGACCCGTCGCGTCGTCATACACCACGAACAACACGTTGGGATTGCGCTGGGCCCGACGGGCGAATTCGGACAGGGTTGGAACGTCGCTGTCCCACATGGCACGCGGGGCGACCGACGCCAGCAGTTGCGCCATGTCGTTGGCCGAATCCTTGAGATCCTTCTCCAACGTCGCACGCAATTGCATCTGCTCGTCTTTCAATCGGGTAGACAGGCCAGCAGTGAGTCGCTGGCGGGTACTGGTGGACAGATTGTCCAGGCTTGACGTGACTTCACGCCCTGCCTGCTCAAGTTCGCCAGACAGCTTTTGACTGTCAGCACCCAGGCGAGCAGCCAAATCGGCTTCAAGCGCAGTCACCGTGCTCCGAGTCAGGGCAACAGCCACCAGCACCTGCACCAAAAGGGCGATACCAAGGGTAACGAACACAGGCCGCAACAAACGGCTTTGTAACAATGAGAGAACGGCCGACACTTGGAATCCCTCTGCTTTGGCGCCATTAAATTGATGGCGCACTGGAAGCGATGCTTTTATTCAACATCACAGCAAAGGTCATGCCGTCCGGCAGACAGAAACGACAAAGGGTCCAATCAAGGACCCTTTGCTTTTTACATCAACGACTTATTAAGCGAACGGATGACGCAAAACGATGGTTTCGTTGCGATCCGGGCCCGTCGAAATAATGTCAATCGGCGCACCGACCAACTCTTCAACGCGCTTGATGTAGTTGCGAGCAGCTTGCGGCAGCTCTTCCAGCGTCTTGGCGCCGACGGTGGATTCGGTCCAGCCTGGCATCTCTTCGTACACCGGCTCCAGGCCGATGTAGCTGTCGGCGTCAGTCGGTGCGTCAATCACTGCACCATCCTGGTTCTTGTAGCCAACGCAGATGTTGATGGTTTCCAGACCGTCCAGCACGTCCAGCTTGGTCAGGCACAGGCCCGAGATGCTGTTGACGTCAATAGCGCGACGCAGGATGACGGCATCGAACCAGCCGCAACGACGGGCGCGGCCGGTGGTAGCGCCGAACTCGTGGCCACGCTTGGCCAGGAATGCACCAACGTCGTCGAACAGCTCAGTCGGGAACGGACCCGAACCGACGCGAGTGGTGTAGGCCTTGGTGATACCCAGGATGTAATCCAGGTACATCGGACCGAAACCCGAACCGGTGGCAATGCCGCCCGCGGTGGTGTTGGAGCTGGTGACGTACGGGTAGGTCCCGTGATCGATGTCCAGCAGGGAGCCCTGGGCGCCTTCGAACATGATGTCTTTGCCAGCGCGACGCAGCTCGTGCAGCTCGGCGGTGACGTCGAGCATCATCGGCTTGAGCAGCTCGGCGTATTCCATGCACTCGTCGAGAGTCTTCTGGAAGTCGATCGCAGGTTCTTTGTAGTAATTGACCAGGACGAAGTTGTGGTAGTCCAGCAACTCGCCCAGCTTGGCGGCGAAACGCTCACGGTGGAACAGGTCACCGATGCGCAGGCCACGACGTGCAACCTTGTCTTCGTACGCCGGGCCGATGCCGCGACCGGTGGTACCGATCTTCAGCTCGCCACGGGCCTTTTCACGGGCCTGGTCCAGCGCTACGTGGTAGGACAGGATCAGCGGGCAGGACGGGCTGATACGCAGGCGCTCGCGCACCGGTACGCCTTTCTCTTCCAGCTTGATGATTTCCCGCAGCAGAGCGTCGGGTGCAACCACCACGCCGTTGCCGATCAGGCACTGCACGCCTTCGCGCAGCACGCCCGACGGGATCAGGTGCAAAACGGTTTTTTCGCCATCGATCACCAGGGTGTGACCAGCGTTGTGGCCACCCTGGTAGCGCACTACGGCGGCAGCATGTTCGGTCAGCAGATCAACGATCTTGCCTTTGCCCTCATCACCCCATTGGGTGCCCAGGACTACGACATTCTTACCCATAACACTTGTCCTCATTCGCGCAAACTTGGTGCCGGCCGCGGCCGGCAGGAAAACTCAAGAAGCCAGTGGCGATACTTGCCAAAGCCCGTTCTGCTGGATCAATTGCCGGTCGCAGTCCGCTTCACGGGCGGCGGCCAAAGGTTGTCCAGGCAACGCCTGAACAACACGCTGACCCTCACTGCGCAACTGGCAAACCTGCTGCCAGAGTGCCGCATCCGTACTGTCAGGCATCCAGATACCGCCAGACGGTAGCTCGATCTCAGCACGCCCCAGGGTCACCAGGGTTTTCAAATCGGTGGAGAAGCCGGTTGCCGGACGAGCGCGACCGAAGTCGGCGCCGATGTCGTCGTAACGACCGCCCTGGGCAATGGACTGGCCAACACCCGGCACGAACACCGCGAACACTACACCGGTGTGGTAGTGGTAGCCGCGCAACTCGCCCAGGTCGAAGTAAAGCGGTAATTCCGGGAAACGCGTTGACAGACGCTCGGCAATCGCCAGCAAATCGTCCAGCGCCGCCAGAACCGGCGCCGGCGCATTCGCCAGACGCTCGCGGGCAGCGCTCAATACTTCACGACCGCCACACAAATCGACCAACGCTCGCAGCATGCCCGACAGATCGGCAGGCAAGCCTTCGGTCAAGGTAATGACCTCGTCGATTGCCTTGCGTTGCAACGCATCGAACAACTGTTGTTCAACCTCACCGGACAAACCGGCCGCACGGGCCAGGCCACGGTAGATGCCGACATGACCGAGATCCATGTGCACATCCGGCACATCGGCCAGTTGCAGCATGGCCAGCATCAGACTGATGACTTCCACGTCGCTGCTCGGGCTGGCATCGCCGTACAACTCGGCGCCCAACTGGATCGGGCTGCGCGAGGACGACAAGGCACGTGGCTGGGCATGCAGCACGCTGCCGGCATAGCACAGGCGGCTCGGGCCTTCGCGACGCAGGGTGTGCGCGTCAATGCGCGCCACTTGCGGCGTGATGTCAGCACGGAAACCCATCTGCCGGCCCGATTGCGGGTCGATGACCTTGAAGGTACGCAGATCGAGGTCCGAGCCCGCGCCGGTCAGCAGGGATTCCAGGTACTCGATATGGGGAGTCACGACAAACTCGTAACCCCAGCTCTGGAACAGATCCAACACCTGACGACGCGCGACTTCAATGCGCGCCGCCTCTGGTGGCAGTACTTCTTCGATGCCATCTGGCAGCAGCCAGCGGTCTACCGTTGCCATTACGCCATTCCCCTATGATCCGGGCGGCCAGCCGTTGGGCGAGCCTTGAGTGAAGCAGAAAATGATCGGCTCATGTGCAAACCACGCGCATAAACAACGAGGCGAAAAGCCTGAAACCGGCTTCGCCAACCACTTTCCTCGAAAAACCTGTCGAGTCATTCAACTCGGGCGCCCGCTTAAAAACAGCAATCAAACGTGCAGACGCAAAAAAGCCGGGAATTTCCCGGCTGCCGCATCATACACACGTTTTCCCAAAGGATCACCCCGCCCGAGGCTTTAGCCGCCAGGCGGGGGATGATTCAGGTCAACGCAGTATCAAGGCTTGGCTTTTTCCAGGTAACGGAAGAAGTCGCTGCTTGGGTCCAGGACCATGACGTCGGATTTGTTCGCGAAGCTTTCTCGGTAGGCACGCAGGCTACGGTAGAAACCGTAGAACTCCTGGTCCTGGCCGTAGGCCTTGGAGTAGATCGCAGCAGCCTGGGCATCACCGTCACCGCGAACCTCTTCAGATTCACGATAGGCTTCAGCCAGCAGCACGCGGCGTTGACGATCGGCGTCGGCACGGATGCCTTCCGCCAGCTCGTTACCCTTGGCGCGGTGCTCGCGAGCTTCACGCTCACGCTCGGAGCTCATACGCTCGAACACACTGCGGTTCACTTCCTTCGGCAGATCGATGGCCTTGACCCGGACATCGACAACTTCGATGCCCAGCTCTTTTTCCGCCATCGAGTTTAACGAAGCAGTGATATCGGACATCAACGCGTCACGTTCACCAGAAACCACCTCGTGCAGCGTGCGCTTACCGAATTGGTCACGTAGACCCGATTCCAGACGACGGGAAAGACGCTCATCGGCAATCTGCTTCAGACCGGAAGTCGCGGTGTAGAAGCGCTCGGCATCTTTCACGCGCCACTTGGCGTAGGCATCGACCATGACGGCCTTCTTTTCCAGCGTCAGGAAGCGCTGTGTTGGCGCATCCAGTGTCATCAGGCGGGCGTCGAACTTGCGCACCTGGTTAACGTAAGGCACTTTCACATGCAGGCCCGGCTGAACATCGGCCTGAACCACGCGACCGAACTGCAGCAACACCGCACGCTCGGTCTGAGCCACGATGTAGAAGCAGTTCCAGGCAGCGATGGCCACGACGACGCCGACAATAAGGGCGATCAGCGATTTATTGCTCATCAGCGACTCTCCCTGGTACGAGATGGCTGTTGCTGCAGATCAGCTGCCGCACGCGCATTCGCTTCATTGCTGGTGGCTGCCGCACCGGTCACCGGAGCGCTGGTGCTGCGACCACTTTCGACCATCTTGTCCAGCGGCAAGTACAGCAGATTGCTCTGGCCATTCTTGTTGCCGGTCACGAGCACCTTGCTGGTATTGCTGAAAACTTCCTGCATCGTGTCCAGATACAGACGCTCGCGGGTGACTTCAGGTGCCTTGCGATACTCGCTCACCAACTTGGTGAAACGATCGGCCTCACCCTTGGCGCGCGATACCGTTTCGTCGCGGTAACCATTGGCATCTTCAAGGATACGCTGGGCCTGGCCACGGGCTTCCGGCACGACACCGTTGGCGTAGGTTTCAGCCTGGTTGCGCGAACGCTGCTCGTCTTCACGGGCACGAATCACGTCATCGAAGGCTTCCTGAACTTCGCGCGGCGCAGCTGCGTTCTGTACGTTGACCTGAGTGACGGTGATGCCGGTGCGATACGTATCCATGAAGCGTTGCAGACGCTCCTTGATTTCGCTGGCCATCAATTCACGACCTTCGGTCAGCACCTGGTCCATCGCGGTGGAACCCACCACATGGCGCAAGGCACTTTCAGTCGCGTGTTGCAGGCTGATTTCCGGCTGATCGACGCTCAGCACGAAGTCCTGCAGGTTGCTGATCTTGTACTGCACGGTCAGCGGCACTTCGACGATGTTCTCGTCCTCAGTGAGCATTTGACCCTGCTTGGTGTACGCACGCTCACGCGTGACGTTTTCCAGGTACTTTCGATCGATCGGCGGGAAATAGATGTTCAGGCCCGGGCCGACGGTTTCGTAGTACTTGCCGAAGCGCAGCACCACAGCTTGCTCCTGCTCGTCGACTACATAGACCGCGCTGTACAGCCACACGGCCGCCAACACGACCAGGCCGATGCCGAGCAGGCCGCCGAAGCCGCCACTCTTGCCCGATCCACCACCGTCATCACCACGTTTCTTACCACCACCGAACAACCCATTCAGGCTTTCCTGCAGCTTTCGGAAGGCCTCGTCGAGATCCGGTGGTCCCTTGCGGTCGCCGTTATTGCGGCGCTTGCCACCCCAAGGATCCTGATTATTCGAGTTGCCACCCGGCTCATTCCAAGCCATAGCGCTCTCCATCTGATAAAGCAAAGACGCACCCACGGCGCGCCGACCAATGCTACAGAATGCCTGTCACCGCGGCACAACCGCTTTCTCAGGCTTTTATTGCAAAGTGTGTTGCTCGATAAACTCCGTCGGCACAACGCCTTCACGGCTGACCAGTCGATTGAGCTCTGAGCGAGGCAATCTAACGGCCAGCAAGCTGACACCTTCTTCGTCGTGTTCTTCTTTCTGAACCGCGCCCAGCTCGAAAAACTGTGCACGCAGTCGCGCAAAACGCTGAGGCAAGCGCAAGGTACCGATAAACAACTCACTGCCCAGCAACTCGGCAATGGCTTGCTCAAGCAATTCCAGACCACTGCCATCACGCGCCGACAGCCAGACCCGTTGAGGCTTGCCGTTTTCGTCGCGCTGGATTTGTGGCTCAACGCCTTCAAGCAAATCGAGTTTGTTATAGACCTCGAGGATCGGCAAGTCCTGGGCACCAATCTCGCCCAGCACCACCATCACCTGCTCGATCTGCAACATCCGATCTGGTTCGGCCGCATCAATCACATGCAACAACAGATCGGAGTTGCTCGACTCTTCGAGGGTAGACCGAAATGCCTCGACCAGCTTGTGGGGCAAGTGGCGAATGAAGCCCACCGTGTCCGCCAGGACAATCGGCCCCAGGTCGTCCAGTTCCAGACGGCGCAAGGTCGGGTCGAGCGTGGCAAATAGCTGGTCAGCCGCGTAAACGTCGGATTTCGTCACGTTATTGAAGAGCGTGGATTTACCGGCGTTGGTATACCCCACCAAAGACACGGTAGGGATATCCGCACGCATACGGCCACGTCGCGACTGTTCGCGCTGGCTGCGCACTTTTTCCAGCCGGCCTTTGATCTGTCGCAGGCGAACCCGCAGCAAGCGGCGGTCGGTTTCCAGCTGGGTTTCACCCGGGCCACGCATGCCGATACCGCCACCTTGACGCTCAAGGTGAGTCCAGCCACGAACCAGCCGGGTGCTCATGTGGTCAAGCTGGGCCAGTTCGACCTGGAGCTTGCCTTCATGGGTACGGGCGCGCTGGGCGAAAATATCGAGAATCAGACCGGTGCGGTCGATCACGCGACACTCGAAAACACGTTCGAGGTTACGTTCCTGACTGGGCGTGAGGATGTGATTGAAGATCACCAGATCGGCCTTTTCGGCATGGACCAGGTCGCGCAGTTCCTCGACCTTGCCGCTACCGATCAGGAATTTGGCGGTTGGCCGATGACGCGGCACGTTAAAAAACGCAACGGTCTCGGCGCCGGCCGAATTAGCCAATTCCTGAAACTCCTGCGGATCTTCGCGCGCCTCAGGGTCCTGTCCATCCAAGTGAACGAGGATCACTCGCTCACCACCACCGTGGCGCTCAAAGAACAAAGGAGACTCCTATCAGGCGTTACCTGGCTCAGCGTCACCTGCTTCGGATTCGGTTGCGCTAGGCAGACGAATTGGACGAACCGGCACCACTGTAGAGATAGCGTGTTTGTAAACCATCTGGCTGACGGTGTTTTTCAGCAGGATAACGAACTGGTCGAAAGACTCGATCGTGCCTTGCAGTTTGATCCCGTTGACCAGGTAGATGGACACCCCAACTTTCTCTTTACGTAAAGTATTCAAGTAAGGGTCTTGTAGCGAATGCCCTTTTGACATGTGCCGCACTCCTTTAAGGATTCAATATAAAAAATAGGTAAACAGATGGCTTGTGGCCGTCACACCCCCAAGGATAGACGGCAATTGCAAGGACTCAGCTCAATATGGAGATGGTCCCCAGGTATTTCAAGGCGCGCGGCAGATTGTCGCAATCCAGGCTGTCCAGCCAGTGTAAATCAGCCCAACTGCGCAGCCAGGTGAACTGACGCTTTGCCAATTGGCGCGTGGCAATGATTCCACGCTCCTGCATCTCGGCTTGTGTCAGCTTGCCATCCAGGTAGTCCCAGACTTGTCGGTAGCCTACCGCACGTATCGACGGCAACCCTGAGTGCAGGTCACTTCGCTTACGCAGGGCTACGACCTCGTCAATGAATCCCTGTTCCAACATAACTGTGAATCTTTGTTTAATTCGCTCGTGCAGTACTTGGCGATTTGCCGGAGCAATGGCCAAGTTCGCGACAGTATAGGGCAATTGTTGCAGTCCCGAAGCGGCTGCTTCAGTACTTTGCGCACTTTGTCTCAGTCGCAGCTCGGTCATGCTCTGACCGCTGACGCGATAAACTTCCAGTGCTCGACTGAGTCGCTGGGGATCGTTCGGATGAATTCGCGCCGCCGATACTGGATCAACGAGCGCCAATTGTTCGTGCAGGGCTTGCCAGCCAAGGCGTGCAGCCTCTTCTTCGATCTGCGCGCGAACCTCGGGATCGGCCGCCGGCATTTCCGCCAGTCCTTCGACCAAAGCCTTGTAGTAGAGCATCGTGCCGCCTACAAGCAGCGGAATTTTGCCCCGAGAAGTGATCTCGGCCATCGCCTCAAGTGCATCACGACGAAAATCCGCCGCCGAATAGCTCTCCGCCGGGTCGAGAATATCGATCAACCGGTGCGGAAACTCGGCCAGGATCTCTTTCGAAGGCTTGGCGGTGCCGATGTCCATGCCGCGATAGACCAGTGCCGAATCGACACTGATCAGCTCGCACGGCAGGACCTTGGTCAGCTCGATCGCCAGATCAGTCTTGCCCGCTGCGGTCGGGCCCATCAGGAAAATCGCAGGTGGAAGCTGGCTCATCAACGACCGCGCAGGAACAGTTTGTCCAGATCGTCCAGGCCCAGTTGGGTCCAGGTCGGTCGGCCATGGTTGCATTGACCGCTGCGCTCGGTGTTTTCCATGTCACGCAGCAGACCGTTCATTTCCGGCAGCGCCAGACGCCGGTTCGCCCGAATCGCGCCGTGGCAGGCCATGGTGCCGAGCAATTCGTTCAGGTGCGCCTGGATGCGGTCACTGGTGCCGTATTCCATCAGGTCCGCCAGCACATCACTCACCAATCGATTGGCTTCGGCCTGCTTGAGCAAGGCCGGGATCTGCCGGATCGCCAGGGTTTCCGGGCCGAGTCGCTGCAGCTCAAAGCCCAGACGCTGGAACCACGCGACGTTTTCCTCCGCGCAATCGCCTTCGCGCTCGCTCACCGCCAACGATTCCGGCACCAACAGCGGTTGGCCGCTCAGGCCTTCGCTGGCCATGGCGACTTTCAGCCGCTCGTACATGATCCGCTCGTGAGCGGCGTGCATGTCCACCAGCACCAGCCCTTGGGCGTTTTCCGAGAGAATGTAGATGCCTTTGAGCTGCGCCAAGGCGTAGCCCAGTGGTGGAATATCGTCCTGCCCGGCTGGAAGTGCAGCAGCGCTGGCTTCTGGCAGCGGCGCAAAAAACTCCTTGTACGCAGCCTGAGCCTCAGCCGCCGGTACGCCGGACTGAGGACGCGGCGTGTATTGATACTGATAACCGGCGCCGGCGCCTGAGCCTGCCGGCGTATTGAACGAAGGTTGCGCCTGCGGCTGCTCCAGCAACGCGTTGGCCGCCAGACGCATTTCACCTTGCGGACCGAACTCGCCCGCATCGATACCGCTCGGTCGAACGATCGCCGTCGCCACCGGTGCAGCCAGGTGATCATCCGGACGCACGTCGCCCAATGCGCGGTGCAAGGTGCCGTAGAGGAAGTCGTGAACCATGCGCCCGTCACGGAAGCGCACTTCGTGCTTGGTCGGGTGCACGTTGACGTCGACACCGGCCGGATCGACTTCGAAAAACAGCACGAACGTCGGGTGCCGACCATTGAACAGCACGTCGCGATACGCCTGGCGCACCGCGTGGGCCACCAGTTTGTCGCGCACGGCACGGCCGTTCACAAAGAAATACTGCAAGTCCGCCTGGCTACGGTTAAACGTCGGCAACCCGACCCATCCCCACAAGTGCAGGCCATTGCGCTCGATTTCGATCGGCATGGCCTGCTCGAGGAAACCCGAACCGCAGATGGCCGCCACTCGCCGGGCGCGGGCCGCGTCGTCATGGGCTTCGTGCAGGCTGAGGATGGTCTTGCCGTTGTGGCGCAAATGGAACGCCACGTCGAAACGTGCCAGCGCCAGACGCTTGATCACTTCTTGCAGGTGATCGAATTCGGTTTTTTCGGTCTTGAGGAATTTGCGCCGCGCCGGGGTGTTGAAGAACAGGTCGCGCACTTCTACCGAGGTGCCGACCGGATGGGCCGCGGGCTGGACGCGAGGCGCCATGTCCCGGCCTTCGGTCTCGACCTGCCAGGCCTGATCCGCATCCTTGGTGCGGGACGTCAGGGTCAGACGCGCCACGGAGCTGATCGAGGCGAGGGCTTCACCACGAAACCCGAGGCTCATCACCTGTTCAAGGTCTTCGAGGTTGCGGATCTTGCTGGTAGCGTGTCGCGCCAGGGCCAGCGGCAGGTCATCGGCAGAAATGCCGCTGCCGTCATCGCGCACCCGCAGCAGCTTGACGCCGCCCTGCTCCACATCGACATCAATACGCTTGGCGCCCGAGTCGAGGCTGTTCTCCAACAATTCCTTGATCACCGAAGCCGGACGCTCAACCACCTCACCGGCGGCAATCTGGTTCGCCAGTCGCGGGCTGAGCAGCTCGATGCGAGCCGTATGGGTCACCACCTGGTTCATTCTTTGGACGCCAGTTCTGTGCCGGGAATGGTCAGGGTCTGACCGATCTTCAGCTCGTCACTTTTCAGGTTATTGGCGCTGCGCAAGGTGGCCGGAGACACTTGATAACGCACGGCAATCATCGCCAGCGTCTCGCCCGGATTCACCCGATGGTCACGTGGACCCTGGGCGATCTTGCCGGAATCACGCAGCCAGGCAATGTAGGTGCCCGGTGGCGGGTTCTGCTGGAAGAACTGGCGCACGCCGCTGCTGATCGAACGCGCCAGCGCTTGCTGGTGGTTCGCTGCGGCCAGTTTGGAGGCTTCGTTGGCGTTGGAGATGAACCCGGTTTCCACCAGGATCGACGGGATGTCCGGCGACTTCAGCACCATGAACCCGGCCTGCTCTACGCGCTGTTTGTGCAGCGGCGTGACGCGACCGATGTTGCTCAAGACTTTCTGGCCAACGTTCAGGCTGGACGTGAGGGACGCAGTCATCGACAAGTCGAGGAGCACGCCCGCGAGCATGCGGTCCTTGTCGTCGAGGCTGACATTGCCGGCACCGCCGATCAAGTCGGAGCGGTTTTCGCTATCGGCCAGCCAACGCGCCGTCTCCGATGTAGCGCCGCGATCAGACAGGGCAAACACCGACGCACCGAACGCAGCCGCCGAAGGCGCGGCATCGGCGTGGATCGAGACGAACAGGTCGGCGCCCTTCTTGCGGGCGATTTCGGTACGGCCGCGCAACGGAATAAAGTAGTCGCCGGTGCGGGTCAGTTCGGCGCGGAAGCCTTTCATGCCGTTGACCTGGCGTTGCAGTTCGCGGGCGATGGCCAGCACCACGTCTTTTTCACGCTGACCGCGAGAGCCGGAGGCACCCGGGTCTTCGCCGCCGTGGCCGGCGTCGATCACCACGATGATGTCGCGCTTGCCGGCAGGCGCAGGCGGCAGCTTAACGGCGGGTTCGACCGGAGTCACCGGCACCGGGGCCACCGTCGCGACGTTGGTCGGCGGCGGTATCGGCGCGGCATCGGCGGCGTTATCGAACAAGTCGACCACCAGGCGATTGCCATATTGGGCGTTTGGCGCCAGGGTAAAACTTTTTGGCGTGACGGCTTTTTTCAGGTCGATGACCACCCGCAGGTCGGTCGGCGTGCGTTGAGCCGAGCGCATGGCGGTGATCGGGGTATTGGCGCTGTTGACGTTCAGCGGCGCGCCAAGGGTGGCGCCATTGATGTCGATCACCAGCCGATCCGGGGAGGTCAGGGTGAAAACACTGTGTTGCACCGGCCCGGTCAAGTCGAACACCAACCGTGTGTTGTCCGGCGCCCGCCACAGGCGAACGCTGTTGACCTTAGTCTCGGCCACAGCGTCGACGGTCACCGCCAAAAACAACATCCCTACGGCAGCTACCATCGCGCGAAAGCGCATACCTGACCCCATCATTTAATTGGTTTCCAATGCCAAAGCGGCACACCAGGACTCGCCGCGCGAGCCTTGGGACAAAATTTTCAGCGAACGCCCGCTGTCTTGCGGGCTAATGGTAATGGTCAGGTCGGGCTTTGGCAAAAAGCCTGCACCCTTCTGGGGCCATTCGATCAGGCACAACGCGTCGTCTTCGAAGTAATCGCGGATGCCGAGGAACTCCAGCTCCTCCGGATCGACCAGTCGATAGAGGTCGAAATGGAAGGCCCGGATGTCGCCGATCTCGTAGGGCTCGACCAGGGTGAACGTCGGACTTTTCACTGCCCCGACATGCCCCAAGCCACGGATGATGCCCCGCGACAGCGTGGTTTTCCCTGCCCCCAGATCACCTTCCAGAAAAATCAGACCGTGCCCTTGGGTGGTTTGTGCGATGCGTGCGCCAAATGCAGTCATCGCCTCTTCATCGGCCAGGTACAGGGTTACTTCAGACACGGTGTTTGCTCCTCCAACAACTGACGAATGGCAGGGATCAGATCACTGGCCGCCAGCCCGCGGCCCGATTTACCTTCTTGCGCGCCGGCATTGGCGTGCAACCAGACCGCCAGGCAGGCGGCGTCGAACGCGTCCATGCCCTGGGCCAGTAATGCGCCGACCAGACCGGCCAGCACATCACCCAAACCGGCGGTGGCCATGGCCGGATGGCCCTGATGACACAACGACAACCGCCCATCGGGGCTTGCGATCAAACTGCCGGCGCCTTTGAGAATCACCACAGCTGTATATTTTTTGCTCAAAGCGTGAGCGGCCGCCGGGCGATCAGCCTGAACCTCGGCAGTGCTTATCCCCAGCAACCGCGCCGCTTCCCCCGGATGCGGCGTAATCACGCAGTCCCTGGGCAAGTTCACGTGCTTGGAAGCCAGCAAATTCAATGCATCGGCGTCCCAGACTTGCGGCAACGGCGCATTGGCCGCCGCCGACAAAAGACTGCGCCCCCAGGCAGCCTGCCCGAGGCCCGGGCCGACCACCAGTACGGAAACCTTTTGCAGCAGTTCCATCAACTGATTGGCCGAGGAAGTGCCCAGCACCATGGCTTCGGGGATTCTCGCCAGTGCCGCAGGCACATGTTCACTGCGGGTTGCCACGGACACCATGCCCGCACCGCTGCGCAGGGCACTTTGTGCACTCAGCAGAATGGCGCCGCCGAAGCCACGGTCACCGCCGATCAGCAAGACGTGGCCGAATTTACCTTTATGAGACGTTGGCGCGCGGCCTGCCAGACGCGGCAGGTTACCGGCCGTCAGACGGAGAGCATCAATGTCGACCCCGTTAAAGGACTCGGGGGAGGCTTGCAGATCGTTGAACACCAGCTCGCCGACCACATCCGCCGCATCGCCCGTGAACAGACCCAACTTCAGACCAATGAAGGTCACGGTCAGATCAGCCCGAACTGACGAACCAAGCACGCGGCCTGTATCGGCAGACAAACCCGACGGGATATCCACCGCCGCCACCGGAAGGCCACTGGCATTGATCGCTTTGATCACGCTCGCGTAAGGTTCTCGCACTTCGCCTGTCAAACCGGTGCCCAGTAAGGCGTCCAGAACAATTCCACGCAACTCGGACTGCGCGCTCCAACCCTGAACGGCAACGCCTTCAGAAAGGGCCTTGGCATGGGCCAATGCCGCATCGCCCTGCAAATGTTGGGGATCACCCGCCGCCAACACCCGCACATGCCATCCGGCTCGCCGGGCCAATACCGCCACCAGATAGCCGTCTCCGGCGTTGTTGCCATGACCGGCGACCACCGTCAATTCATTCGCCGACGGCCACTGACGGACCAACGCGCGCCAGGTCGCCCGCGCTGCGCGCTGCATCAATTCGAAGCCCGGCGTGCCGGCCGCGATCAGGTTCGCATCGAGGGCTCGCACGTGCGCGGCGCTGTACAGCGCGTCGGGTAAATCATCTTTAGTGTGCGGCATGCGTCTTCGGGCTCCGATGTCTGGCAGAATTATACGCACCTCAGCTCCGGTTTCTCTCGCCTCATGCCCGCTATTACCACAGACCTGCCCGCCCTCGCCCAATCCATCAAGGACTGGGGCCGCGAGCTGGGCTTTCAGCAAGTCGGCATCAGCGGCCTCGACCTGGCTGAGCATGAACAGCACCTGGAGCGCTGGCTGGCGGCCGGCTACCACGGCGAAATGGAGTACATGGGCGCCCACGGCAGCAAACGCTCGCATCCCGAAGAGCTTGTCCCCGGCACGCTGCGCGTGGTTTCCCTGCGCATGGACTACCTGCCCGGCGACACCCAAATGGCGCAATTGCTGGCCCAACCGGAAAAAGCCTACGTATCGCGTTATGCCTTGGGCCGCGATTACCACAAATTGATCCGTAAACGTGTGCAACAACTGGCAGAAAAAATTCAGGCGGTCATCGGGCCGTTCGGTTACCGCGCCTTCGTCGACAGCGCGCCGGTGCTGGAAAAGGCCATTGCGGAAAAGGCCGGCCTGGGCTGGATCGGCAAAAACACCCTGGTCTTGAATCGCAAGGCCGGCAGTTACTTCTTTCTCAGCGAGCTCTTTGTTGATCTGCCGCTGCCTGTCGATCCGCCGCACAGCACCGAACATTGCGGCCGCTGCACAGCGTGCCTGGACATTTGCCCGACAAACGCCTTCGTCGGCCCGTACGTGCTGGACGCCCGGCGCTGCATCTCTTACCTGACCATCGAACTGAAAAGCGCGATCCCCGAAGACTTGCGGCCGCTGATCGGTAATAGGGTGTTCGGCTGCGACGACTGCCAGATCGTCTGCCCATGGAACCGCTTCGCCCGCCCGTCCGGCGAAAGCGACTTCAAGCCACGGCATAACCTGGACAACGCCGAGTTGGCCGAACTGTTCATGTGGGACGAGGATAAATTCCTCAGCAGCACCGAAGGTTCACCGCTGCGCCGCGCCGGTTACGAGCGGTGGTTGCGCAATCTGGCGGTGGGATTGGGGAATGCGCCGTCGAGCATTCCGGTGCTGGAAGCGTTGAAGGCGCGCCGCGACTATCCGTCAGAGCTGGTGCGTGAGCACGTCGAGTGGGCGTTGAAGCAACACGCCGAACGTCAGGCCTCGTCGTTGTAAACGAACTTCGGCATTTCCCAGTGAAAACGAATCGCCAGTAACCGCAGCAGGAAACCGCCAAACAAGGTGATCAGAATCGCCTGTTCGCCGGGTAATTGCAGATAAATGCAAAGCATGTAGCACCACGCCGCAGCGAACGAGACGCTGGCGTAGAGCTCGCGGCGGAAGATCAGCGGGATGTCGTTGCAGAAGATGTCGCGCAGGATGCCGCCGAACACCCCGGTGATCACGCCGCTGACCGACGCCACCAACATGCCGTGGCCCATTTCCAGGGCGGTCATGCAACCGATCAGGGTAAACGCCACCAGACCCACGGCGTCGAGCACCAGAAACAGTGACCGCAGGTGGCGCATCCAACGTGCAGCGAAGACGGTGAACATCGCCGCTATCGAGGTCAGCACCAGGTATTCCGGGTGTTTGACCCAAGTCAGCGGGTAGTGACCGAGCAACACGTCACGCACCGAACCGCCGCCGAGCGCCGTGATGCACGCGATCAGCACCACGCCAAACCAGTCCATGCCGCGACGTCCGGCGGACAGGGCACCGGTCATGGCTTCGGCGGTGATGGCGATCAGGTAAAGCATCAGCAACATGGTGGCGGTCCTTGCAGGAAGGCGCGCAGTCTAGCCATTTCGGTGCGGCACCAAAAGAGGGCAAGAACGCATTACACGCAACCTGTGGCGAGGGAGCTTGCTCCCGTTGGAGCGCGAAGCGCTCCCCGGCATTCTTCCAGTCACACCGCATTTGCAGGTTTTACGACTGCTTCGCAGCCGAGCGGGAGCAAGCTCCCTCGCCACAAAGGCCTGGCCCCATCAGAACTTGATGAAATGCTTGCGGTAGTGCTGCAGCTCGGCGATGGATTCGCGGATGTCGTCCAGCGCCAAGTGGGTGCTGCCTTTTTTGAAGCTGTCGCGCACGTCCGGCGCCCAGCGTGCGGCCAGCTCTTTGAGCGTCGACACGTCGAGGTTGCGGTAGTGGAAGAAGCTCTCCAGGGATTTCATGTGGGTATAAAGGAAGCGACGGTCCTGGCAGATGCTGTTGCCACAGATCGGCGACTTGCCCTTCGGCACCCATTGTTCCAGGAAGGCGATGGTCTCGGCTTCCGCTTCAGCCATGCTGATACGGCTGTCGCGAACTCGCTGGGTCAGGCCCGAGCCGCCGTGTTGACGGGTGTTCCACTCGTCCATGCCGGCGAGGATCTCGTCGCTGTGGTGAATGGCGATCACCGGCCCTTCGGCCAAAGTGTTCAGGTCACTGTCGGTGACGATAGTGGCCATCTCGATGATGACGTCGGTATCCGGGTTCAGACCGGTCATTTCCAGGTCGATCCAGATCAGATTCTGCGGGTTTTGCATGTGTCGGCTCCTAGGCAATGCTGCGCAGTTTAGCCTAGGGCGGCGCCCGGGCGTGCTAAACTCGCGGCCGTTTTACCTAATCGCTGCATTCTTGATACGGAACACCCATGGCCAAACGCCAACTCAATCGTCGTCAAAACTGGCGCATCGAAAAGATCCAAGGCGAACGCGCTGCCCGCGCCGCCAAACGCGAGTCCTCGGCTGTCGAGGCACTTGAGGGCGGCGACCTGGGTCCGGAACAGACCGGCCTGGTGATCGCGCACTTCGGTGTGCAGGTCGAAGTCGAAGCCCTTGAAGGCGAGCTGGCCGGCGAAGTGTTCCGTTGTCACTTGCGCGCCAACCTGCCTGCGCTGGTGACCGGCGATCAGGTCGTCTGGCGTGCCGGCAACCAGGGCATCGGTGTGATCGTGGCGCAACTGCCGCGTAAAACCGAACTCTGCCGTCCGGACAGCCGTGGCCAGCTCAAGCCTGTCGCGGCCAACGTCGACATGATTGTCATCGTCTTCGCCCCGCTGCCCGAGCCTCACGCGAACCTGATCGACCGTTATCTGGTCGCCGCCGAGCACGCAGGGATTCGTCCACTGCTGCTGCTCAACAAGTTCGACCTGATCGACGAGCAGAACGCCCCCGCCCTGAATGCCTTGCTGGCGGTTTACCGCACGCTGGGTTACCCGGTGCTGGAAGTCTCGGCGCACCACGGCAACGGCATGGAGCAACTTCAAAAACAATTGGACGGACGCATCAGCGTCTTTGTCGGCCAGTCCGGCGTCGGCAAGTCCTCGCTGGTCAACAGCCTGCTGCCGGAAGTCGAAGCGCGGGTCGGTCCGTTGTCCGAGCTGTCCGGCCAGGGCACCCACACCACCACGACCGCGCGGTTGTTCCACTTCCCCGGTGGCGGTGAGTTGATCGACTCCCCGGGTATCCGCGAATTCGGCCTTGGCCACGTCAGCCGCGCCGACGTCGAAGCCGGTTTCATCGAGTTCAACGACCTGATTGGCACCTGCCGCTTCCGCGACTGTAAACACGACCGCGAACCGGGTTGTGCATTGCTCAAGGCGCTGGAAGAGGGCCGCGTGCAGCAGCAACGGATGAACAGCTACCGCTCGATCATCGCCAGCCTGCCCGAAACCAGCTACTAAACAGACACTCCAGCCGCTCCGATGCAGACGGGGCGGCGGGTTGTTCGTTGCTTCCTGCAAATCCCCCGCCGATTAAACGTCAGACTGATCTGTAGGGCATTTTCGCGCCTGTTTGAAGGACCCGTCTCTTTAACCGCGCAGCCCTTGTTGCGGCCATCCAAGTGCATACATTCAAGCCCTCTTCGCACTCCGGCGATACCGAGGGATATCCATGCAAACCTATCATTTGTTCATCAGCCATTCGTGGAACTACTCCGATGCCCACGACAATCTGGTAAAGCTACTGACAGCGCACCCAACGTTCACCTTCAAGAATTTCTCCGTACCGCCGCATAACCCGATCATCGGCGCCCAGACCGACAAACAACTGGAAGAAGCCATCGAAAACAAGATCCGCCCCTGCTCGGCGGTGCTGATCATGGCGGGGATGTATTCCACCTACAGCAAGTGGATCAACAAGGAAATCGAGATCGCCAAACGGATGAACAAGGTGATCATTGCGGTCAAACCGTTTGGGGCAGAGCGGATTTCCACGGTGGTGCGTAATGCGGCGCACGCCGAATGTGCGTGGAACACCAACAGCATCATCAGTGCCATTCGCACTCACGCGGCGGGTTGAACCATGCGCAAGGGATTGTTCATCGGGATCAACCATTACGCCCACGTTTCCCCATTGAGCGGATGCAACAACGACGCGATGGCCATGGCCTCGGTGCTGGAGCGTCACGCCAACGGGCGGCCGAACTTCAGCAGCAAGGTGCTGACCTCAGCCGAAGATGACCTTTCGCTGACGGCGATGAAGCAGCACATCCAAAGCCTGTTTTCCGGCGATTGTGACGTGGCGCTGCTGTATTTCGCCGGCCACGGCCAGTTCGATACCAGCATCGACGAGGGGCTGCTGATCCCTCAGGACTTTGCACCGGGTGGCGACGGCATTCGCATCAGCGACATATTGAGTTGGGCGGACAACGCCCCACACATCAAGAACAAAATCATCATCCTCGACTGCTGCCAGGCCGGCGCAGCCGCCGCGATGCGCGGGTTACGCGGCGGCAGCAGCGTGATCGGCGAAGGCATGACCATTCTCACCGCCTGCAAAAAAGATCAGGTTGCACTCGAAGGTCGCGGCCACGGCGTGTTTACCGATCTGCTGCTGCAAGCGCTGCATGGCGGGGCCGCCAACGTATTAGGCAAGGTCACCCCCGGCAGCGTGTATTCGTTCGTCGACAATGCGTTGGGCGCTTGGGAACAACGGCCGGTGTTCAAGACCAACGTCTCGCAATTTGTCCCCTTGCGCGAGGTCACGCCCCTGATCGCCGAAGAGACCCTGCGCAAACTCAAGGACTGGTTCCCGGAGCCCAGCCATGTCTTTGCGCTCGACCCCAGCTACGAACCCACCGAAACATCGTTCGACCCGGACCACGGCGAAGTCTTCGCCCAGCTGCAAAAGTGCAATCGCCACAGCCTGATCGAACCGGTGGACGCCGAGCACATGTACTACGCCGCCATCCATTCCACCGGCTGCCGCCTCACGGCCCTCGGCGCCTATTACCGCGAACTCGCGATCAAGGGACATTTCTGATGCCTGTATTTATTAGTTACCGCCACACCGACCGCGTCCAGGCGATGGCCATCAATGCGCGCCTGAAACTGGCGAATATCAAGACCTATCTCGATGTGCTGGACACAGAATCCCAGCAGACCGACGACATTACCGCCGTCATCACCCGCAACATTACCGAATGCACGCACTTGCTGGCGGTGGTCTCGCAGGAGACTGCCATGTCCTGGTGGGTGCCGTTCGAAATCGGTGAAGCGACCATCAGTGATCGACGGATCTGCTCCTACAAGATCGGGGCCAGCGCGCTGCCGCTGTACCTCGATAAATGGC
This sequence comes from Pseudomonas sp. 31-12, assembly GCF_003151075.1. Lineage (NCBI taxonomy): Bacteria > Pseudomonadati > Pseudomonadota > Gammaproteobacteria > Pseudomonadales > Pseudomonadaceae > Pseudomonas > Pseudomonas sp. 31-12. Next base: position 790,905 of record NZ_CP029482.1, on the reverse strand, counting down.
CGAAACTGAGCAACGATGTCGACCTCAACTTTTTCATCGATGCCTACCGCAAAGAGTCCATGTCCAAACGTTCAATAGGAATGGAGTCCTTCAGCGAATCCGTTCGCGGCACCTACAAGAGTGATGCCGACCTATTTCACGACCAGCTCAAGAACCGCATTCGTCGCGGCTTCTGACAGGCACAAAAAAGCCGCGATCATCTCGCGGCTTTCTGTTCTTCAGAGTACGGCTTTTTCCAGCTTACAGCCTAAGGCATCCAAGGCGTCACAGCCGTCTTGAATCAACATGTGCGCAGCATTGGCGAAATGCTCCAGGTCGTGACCTTCGGCGTCTTTTATACACAGGCACACGACGCTGTTGAGCAGGTTACGGGCGGCTTTGATTCGGTGAGTAGCGGTTTCAAGAAGGTCGGAAACTTTGGCTTCGGTGTCGATGAACAGCGTCGGGCCGACGCTGAAATTGCCTTGGAGCGGGTGATATTTGGACATGACTTGAATCTCATCTGATAGGTGAAACTCCCACCCTTTCGCGGCTAAACGAATTGGGGCGGTAGCTGTGCGCGGGTTAGCCGACCGGACAGATGAACCCGGCACACCCTGAGGTGTCCCACGCACAGCCACCATAGACATAGATGCCAGGCAGCAAAAACGCCGCGATTATACGGGCGCTTGTGCATCATCTGATACGACCGGCTAAAGTCGATCACCGATTTGTCGGCGACAGCGAAACTATAGGCAGATGCCTGCAAGTCTGAGAACCCCGCCACAAAATTTCAGACCGTTCCTACAACTTCTAATCTCACCAGCAAACCGGTTCCGACAGGGGAACACCCCCAGACAGTCAGGTCGGCTATTAGGCCGCCTCGGGATGCTGTTGCGTTGCACGCCCCCTCGAGAGGCCGAGTGGAGGTTCTGCGCAGTGGGCAACCCGGCATGGATGCCGGGTTAGCCGCCCCCGGCCATGGATGGCCGATGGCGGCGGGCCCACGGAGCAGGACCGGAGCGAGGGCATGCCGAGCCATAGCGAGGCACCGAACGTCAGGGGCAAGAGCCCTTGGTTACTTGGGGCTTTTCCAAGTGACTCGCTGTAAGAGCGAAACCATAGGCGGCCGTTACCGCAGAAATGGATATGTACACCGCCTTCCCCCCGTCGCCTGACACAAAGCCTTCGCGAGCAGGCTCGCTCCCACAGGGACCATGCCCACGCTAAAAATGCAGTGACGTCCAAACCTGTGAAAGCCGCACAAAAAAGCCGACATCTCTGTCGGCTTAATTGTCGTAGGTCACTGCTTCGCCGGTTCCACCGGTTTCGGTGCCGGGTCTTCGAAGATGTTCAATCGCTCGCGAAGCTCATGGGCCGGCAGCGGTTGTTTATCCGCCGGCAATGCATTCGGATCAACCGGCGTGGCCGGCACTTCGCCCGGACCGCCCTGCCCTTGCGTTGGCGCAGGTGCCGGTTCAGCGCCTTGCGAACCTTCGATGGCGCGCTGGGCTTTTTTGGTCAGCACCACGATGTCGATCCGGCGGTTGACCGGGTTGAACGGGTTATCGCGGTCGAACAGCGCCGACGAGGCGTAACCGACCACCCGCGCCACTTGCTGATCCGGATAGCTGCCGGCGACCAGCGCGCGGCGGGCGGCGTTGGCACGGTTGGCCGAGAGTTCCCAGTTGCCGAAATCGCCGGTGCCCGAGTACGGTTTGGCATCGGTATGGCCGCTGATGCTGATCTTGTTCGGCACCGCTTTGATGGTGTCGGCCATGGCCAGCAGGATATCTTCGAAATACGGTTTCAGGCGTGCACTGCCGGAATCGAACATCGGCCGGTTTTCCGCGTCCATGATCTGGATGCGCAAGCCGTCCTGAGTGATCTCGAACAGGATCTGGTCCTTGAATTTCTGCAGCTGCGGGTTTTCATCGACCTTGTTCTGCAACTCTTGCAGCAACAGTTCCAGGCGTTCTTTCTCGACCTGTTCGGCCATGCCTTCGACCTGCTCGGTGTCGACGGTGACACGGTCGGGCTGCGGCTGAGACTTCACCTCTGGGTTGAGGGTGCTCTCCGGCGCCAGGGTCGGGGAACCACCCAGATCGATGATGTACGGTGTGCCACTTTCGGTGAAGCCGACCGGGTCCTTGAAATAACCGGCGATGGCAATCTTCTGTTCCGGCGTGGCGGTGGACAGCAGCCACAGCACCAGGAAGAACGCCATCATCGCCGTCGCGAAGTCAGCGAAGGCGATTTTCCAGGAGCCCCCGTGATGCCCGGCCGCGTATTTTTTTACGCGCTTGATGATTATCGGCTGGTTATTTTCCATGACTTAGCGACCGCGAACCGCTTGTTCCAGCTCAGCGAAGCTAGGACGGTGCGCCGGGTACAGAACCTTGCGGCCGAATTCCACCGCCAGCGATGGCGGCATGCCGGAAGCCGAAGCCACCAGCGAGGCCTTGATGGCTTCGTAGACGTTCAGCTCTTCCTTGGCATCGTGGGCCAGGGCATGGGCCAGCGGGCCAAAGAAACCGTAGGCGGCGAGAATACCGAAGAAGGTACCCACCAGTGCGGCACCCACGTGCAGGCCGATCATTTTCTGGTCGCTTTCACCCAGGGAGGCCATGGTCACCACGATACCCAATACGGCCGCGACGATACCGAAACCGGGCATGGCGTCGGCGATGCCGTTTACCGCATGGGAAGGATGATCCAGATCTTCCTTGAGGCTGGTCAGCTCCATGTCGAACAGGCCTTCGAGCTCGTGGGGAGCCATGTTGCCGGAGGACATGATGCGCAGGTAATCGCAGATGTACGCGGTCATGCGCTCATCTTTCAGGACCGCCGGGTACTTGGCGAAGATCGGGCTCGCGGCGGCGTCTTCGATGTCGCCTTCGATCGCCATCATGCCTTCGCGGCGGCTCTTGTTGAGGATCTCGTAGATCAGGCCCAGCACTTCCAGATAGAACGTGTGGTTGAACCGCGAACTGAACATTCCCAGGGCTTTCTTGAGAACGAGTTTGAACATGTGACCTGGGTTGGCCTGCAGGAATGCACCGAGGGCCGCACCACCGATAATCATCACCTCGAAAGGTTGAATCAGGGCGGCAATCTTGCCGTGGGAGAGCACGTATCCGCCGAGCACGCTCGCGAATACGACGATGATGCCGATTATTTTAGCCATAGGTAGGAGAGCACTTACTGAGTCGGGTTCAAGGTCATATTCGGAAGTTAAAAAATCTCTTCTTCTACTTATCGGCAAAACTGCGCCAGACTATAGCCAGTTCAAGCGAAAAGCTAATTTAGCCCTCTCTGGGCATAGGTAATGCAGACGATGATCACGTCCAACCATGGCTAACGAAACGAACCTCACAACCCCAAAACCGACCACGCTTGAAGGCTGGGTAAAGCTTCTCGATGGCGTGCGCCTGCCGGTTCCGCAAGACAGTCATGACCGTGTCTGCAAGGCCCTCGCCGATAACCGCAGCTCGCTTCGCAACATCGCCGAATTGTTGCAGGACAGCCCGGCCCTGGCCTTGAGTGTGATTCGCGAAGCCAACCGCCATACCCATGGCAGCATGACCGAACCGGCGGAAAACCTTGAGGTGGCGATCAATCGCCTCGGGTTGAAACGCACCGAAGAATTGCTCGCCCGGCTGCCTGCCGAACCCCAATCACAGATACCCGTGGCGCTGCGTCAGCTGCAGCTGATCAGCCAGCATGCAACCCAACAGGCCAACGGCTTTTTCGCCGGTCGCCTGGCGCGGCTCTGGCAGGACATCCATTGGGGCAGCCTGTTGTTTCTCTCGCCGCTGTGGCCGATGGCGTTGACTCATCCGCAATTGCTCGAAGAGTGGGAGCTGCGGGTCATTCATAAAGGCGAGTCAGCGCGCAAAGTCGAAAAGGATCTGTTCGGCGTTCGCCTGCTGGACATCTGCCAGGCGCTGGTGGATGTCTGGCGCCTGCCGATCTGGGTGCAGCAAGGTTATCGACTGCTGCTCAACGAGCAGCGCGAACTGGTGAAAGTCCTGCGCATTGCCCGCGACAGCGAGCACCCTCTGCGCCAGCAAAACCGCCTCGATGACGATCCGACCCTGCGTCGCTGGCTCAATCAGCCCGCCAATACCGTGCTGCTGGCCAACGGGCTGGCACTGTCGGCGCAACAGGCCTGGGACAGTCCGCACAGTGAGCGCTGGCAATACCTGACCAGCCTTTACCTGCAAATGCCGATGAGTGACGTGCAGCAGCAATTGCACCAACAGGCTGCCAACAGCGCACGCCAACATGCAATGCCGGACATCTGGCACCCCGCCGTCTCGCTGATCTGGCCATCGGGCATGAACCGCATTCACGCCGGGTTGCTGCCCGCTCCGGCGCCAACCACCGAAGACCTGACAGCGTGGCGCAAACAATGTGCCGAACTGCTGGTCGAGCCGAGCCGCTTCACCAATGCGATGCACTTGACCACCTCGGCCCGGGACGCGCTGGTCGCCTGCGGCATGCGGCGAGTGATGATTTTGATGGCCGACCGCACCCACGCCAATTTGCGAGCGCATCAAACCGCCGGACTGGCGAAGGAAGCGGCGGGGTTGAACCTGGTGGTCAGTCAAAGCACTGTGCTGCAACGGTTGCTCTCGCAACAGGCCCAGGTGCGACTGACCCCGGCCAACAACGCCCAGTTCTCGGCCTTGTTACCTGCCAGCCTGCGCGCGCAGTTTCGTGGTGAACACTTGCTGCTGCGCTCACTGGTCAATAATGGTCGGGTGATCATGGTTGTTGTAGCGGATCAGGGCGGCGGGCCCTTTTCGGAAATTACCGTGCAAGCCTTTGGCAAAACCGCGCAGTGCATTGAAAAGGCACTCCACAGCTTTAGCCAGCGCGGCCAATAAGGCTGCGCTACAATCCTCCCCTTTGTGCTCTGGAGACCTCACATGTCTGACTTCTCTGGCTTGGCGCTGGTCATCGAGCCGAGCGACTTGCTCCCTCGCCTTGAGTCCCGCGAACTGATTCTGGTGGACCTGACCAGCAGCGCCCGCTATGCCGAAGGGCATATTCCCGGTGCACGCTTTGTCGACCCCAAGCGTACGCAACTCGGTCAGGCGCCTGCGCCAGGGCTGATGCCGCCGCAAGCGGCACTCGAAACGTTGTTCGGCGAGTTGGGCCACAACCCCGATGCGGTCTATGTGGTGTATGACGACGAAGGCGGCGGCTGGGCCGGGCGTTTCATCTGGCTGCTGGATGTCATCGGCCATAAAAAATACCACTACATCGACGGTGGCCTGACGTCCTGGCTGGCTGAAGGCATGCCCATGTCGATCCAGATCCCGGCGCCCGTTGGCGGCCCGGTTGCGTTGACCCTGCACGACGAACCGACCGCCACCCGCGAATACCTGCAAAGCCGTCTCGGCGCCGCTGACCTGGCGATCTGGGACGCGCGTGGCCCGCTGGAATACTCCGGTGAGAAAGTCCTGGCAGCCAAGGCCGGGCACATTCCCGGCGCGGTGAATTTCGAATGGACGGCCGGCATGGATCAGGCGCGCAACCTGCGCATCCGCACGGACATGCCGCAGATCCTCGAACAACTCGGTATCACCCAAGACAAAGAAATCATTACCCACTGCCAGACTCACCATCGCTCTGGCTTCACTTATCTGGTGGCCAAATCCCTCGGTTATCCGCGGGTCAAAGGCTACGCCGGTTCCTGGGGCGAATGGGGCAACCACCCCGACACGCCCGTAGAGATTTAAGGTTTTTAAGGACAGTTAATGAATAAGCGTCTGTTTATCCTCAGCCAATACCTGCTGCCTCATCACTTGCTCTCGCGACTGGCCGGCTGCATTGCCGAATGCCGCGTGCGCTGGTTCAAGAACGCCTTTACCGCCTGGTTCGCCAAGCGCTATCAGGTGGACATGTCCCAGGCGCTGGTCGAAGACCTGACGGCTTACGAGCACTTCAACGCGTTCTTCACCCGCGCATTGAAAGAAGGCGCTCGCCCGCTCGATGAAACCCCGGGCGCGATCCTCAGCCCGGCCGACGGCGCAGTCAGCCAGCTCGGCCCGATCGAACACGGTCGCGTGTTCCAGGCCAAGGGCCACAGCTTCAGCGTCCTGGAATTGCTGGGCGGTGACGCGGCCAACGCCGCACCGTTCATGGGCGGCGACTTCGCGACGATTTACCTGTCGCCGAAAGACTACCACCGCGTACACATGCCGCTGGCCGGCACCCTGCGCGAGATGGTCTACATCCCGGGCCGGATTTTCTCGGTCAACCAGACCACCGCCGAAAACGTGCCGGAACTGTTCGCTCGCAACGAGCGTGTGGCGTGCATTTTCGACACCGAGCGCGGGCCGATGGCCGTGGTGCTGGTGGGCGCGATGATCGTGGCGTCGATCGAAACCGTGTGGGCCGGGCTGGTGACGCCGCCGAAACGCGAGCTGAAAACCTTCCGTTACGACGAAGCCGCCCGCGCGCCGATCCATCTGGAAAAAGGTGCGGAACTGGGTCGCTTCAAGCTGGGTTCGACCGCTGTCGTGCTGTTCGGGCCGGACCAGGTGAAATGGGCTGAAGGCCTCGGTGCACTGTCGCCGGTGCAAATGGGCCAGGCGCTGGGCCTGCCAAACGCCTGATCTGGCTAATCCGCCCCGTCGAACGTCTTCGTGGGGCGGACATTTCGGTAGCGCCGTTACTCTATCTGCCCACGAAAGCCGATCGGCCCTTCGTTGGCGTAGGTATTGGTGCCACTGAGGTTTTTCCCTCCATCATTGGAGGTGACGCTCAACGCGACAACGTTCTGATTATCACGGCCGCCGATGACCCACTTGCCACCCGGATGCCATGGAGCGTCGTTGCCGCCCCACTGATTTTCCACGTTGTACTGGTTCTGGCCCGTGCGCTGAGCCTTGAAGCCAATGGGACCTTCACCCGCGTAAGTCATGGTGCCGGTGAAGCTCTTCCCGCCATCGCCCGATTTGATCTCGATCGCGACCACGTTCTGGTTGTCCCGCGCACCTAACGTCCAGTCTCCGCCCGGATGCCAGGGTGCCGAACTACCGCCCCATTGATTTGCCACTACGTATCTAGACATGAACCTCATCTCCTTGAAGTTACAAGAGACCTGCCCTGCACAGGCAGCAGGCCGTACGACCGTGCGTATCCAGTCGCACGTGTGTCAGATTAGTAGTACGCACGAGCGGGACGAGGCTGACAGACAAACGGTCGACATCCGTAGGTGCTACAGTCAGGTCATTCACTGCCCATTTCCCGGCTGGAGTTTTCCACGGCATGAATGAGACCAGTCCTCACCTGCTGCTACGTGCGCCGATCCCGACGCAGCTGCGCCTGACATTCTGTGAGCCGACGCCACGCGACCTCAAGCGCTGGATCGCCAACCTGCCCAAAGCCAACATCGGCGAAACCGCCCGCCTGCTCTACCAGGGCTTGAGCGAACTCAACCAACTGCTCACCCCCAGCGACAATCGCCTGCAACTGCTCGAACTGCTGCGACCCGAGGTGTATTACGTCTGCAAACACCTGGAACGGCATTTCCTGCATCAGGCGATTGTGCTCGACGAGCGTTCGCGCAAGATCGCCAACCTCTGCCAGGCCCTGCAAAGTCACTTGGCGATTGGCTACAAACAGATCGTCGTACGCATCACCCCGCGCTTCAGCAAGGATCGAGCATCGCTGCTGGCTCTAGCGCTGCAGCGGGCGATCCATTGCCTCAACGGCCCGCTGATTCGCTCGACCCAGCTGTATTGCCCGGTGCCGGAAGGCCTGTGGCTGGAGCTGCATCAGCTGTATCGGATCGCCTGCGCGCACAAACTCCAGCACTTGAGCCTGCGCGATGAACTGGCCAACCAGACGCAAACCCTCAGCATCGAACAGACGTACGTGACCGCCCTGCTGCTGGGCGCCGCCCGCTGCAATCAATTGCGCCAGAACCAGATCGCCCGGCTCGCCGAGGTACTGGAACCCTGGAGCCGATGGATCAAGTTGCAACCCGGCCAACCCGCAGATGGATTGTTTGCCGTCGCGCCGGACCTCGATACCGGTCCGCGCTATCGTTCGAAGTTCAGGGCCGAGCAGCAGGACTGTTTGCTGGGGATTGATCCGCAGCCACTGGTCGCCGCCATCGAAGCGCATTTGCAAGGCACTGTCGGCACACCCCCGCTGCCCGTGCCGTCCGGGCTCAGCCTGGATACGCTGCAACACCTGCATGCCGCCTGGGGCCAGGCGGCCGAGCGCAGTTTTCAACGCACCGTCGGCCACGGCACCTTGACCCTGTGCGTGGGCATGAGCGCGCTGCACTTCTATTTGGGTGGGGAACGTTCGTTCAGCGATATTCTGAAAAACCCTGGCACCCGGCTCGCGAAGTTCTCCTCCTCGTCCCCGGCGGGACGGGCAAGCGATCAATGGAGTCAGGCATTCGACGCGGCGCCTCACGGCACGGCCGATGCCTTGCTGCCCTACGAAGAAATTGAATACCCGCACCTTCAGAACGACGACAGCCAAGAGGCGGCTGATAGCAATCGGCATTTTCCGACGTACGCGTTGCCGGTCATCAATCACAGCCCCGGCGGTTATTGCCTGGCGTGGCCCAACACGGTGCCCGCCGAGTTGCAGGCGGGCGAGATGGTCGGCATCCAGGATTCTGTCAATCTGGGCTGGAGTATTGCGGTGGTGCGCTGGATTCGTCAGGTAAGAGGCGGCGGTACGCAAATGGGTATCGAACAGGTCGCGCCGTACGCGGAGCCTTGCGGGCTGCAACTGGTGCGAACGCGGGACGACCACAGTCAGTATTTGCGCGGCCTGTTGCTGCCGGAAATCAGCGCCATCGACCTGCCCGCTACGTTGCTCGCCCCGCGCCTGCCCTTTCAGGAAGGCAACAAAGTGCTGATCAACACCAACGGCCAGGAACGCCGCGCCGGGCTGGATCGGCGGGTGGCGAGCACCAACAGTTTCAATCAATTTGCTTATCGCTCGCTGGAGAGCAGAAACGACAACACCGCGGGAAGCGGCGTTGAGGAGGATTTTGATTCGTTGTGGAAGTCGCTTTGAGGATGAATCCAATAACTGTGGCGAGGGAGCTTGCTCCCGTATGGACTGCGTAGCAGTCCTTTTTTTGGGGCCGCTTCGCAGCCCAGCGGGAGCAAGCTCCCTCGCCACAAGGGCCCAGTCAGGCTTCAGAGCTGCCCGTCACGATCCCGAAAGCCCAGCAGATACAGCACGCCATCCAGCCCGAGGGTGGAAATCGCCTGCTTCGCCGATTGCTTCACCAACGGTTTGGCCCGGAACGCCACGCCCAACCCGGCAATCGCCAGCATCGGCAAATCGTTGGCACCGTCACCGACCGCAATGGTCTGCTCCAGGCGCAAACCTTCCTTGTGCGCCAATTCCTTCAGCAGATCCGCCTTGCGTTGCGCATCGACAATCGGCTCGACCGCCACGCCAGTGACCTTGCCGTCGACCACTTCCAGTTCGTTGGCAAACACGTAATCGATACCCAGTTTGGCCTGCAATTGCTTGGCGAAGTAGGTGAAGCCGCCCGACAGGATCGCGGTCTTGTAGCCCAGGCGCTTGAGCTCGGCGAACAGGGTTTCAGCGCCCTCAGTCAGACGCAACGAAGCACCGATCGAGTCCAGCACGCTGACGTCCAGCCCCTTGAGCAAGGCCAGGCGTTCCTTGAAGCTCGCGCGAAAATCCAGTTCCCCAGCCATTGCTCGCTCGGTGATTTCCGACACCTGATCGCCCACGCCGGCCGCCTTGGCCAGTTCGTCGATCACTTCGGCTTCGATCAGCGTCGAGTCCATGTCGAATACCGCCAAGCGACGGTTACGGCGGAACAGCGAATCTTCCTGGAAGGCGATGTCGACGTTCAGTTCCTGGGCGACGCTGAGGAATTCGGCCCGCAACGCTTGCGGATCAGCCGCTTCGCCGCGCACGGAAAACTCGATGCAGCCCTTGCCCTTGTCGGCCGGGGTGTCCAATGGCATGCGCCCGGACAAACGATCGATGTGATCGATGTTCAGGCCATATTTTGCGGTAATGGAGCTCACGGCCTGCAATTGCCCGGCGGTCACTTTGCGGGTCAATAGCGTCACGATGTGGCGCTTTTTGCCTTGGTTGCCCACCCACTGCTGGTAATCCTCTTCGGAAACCGGGGTGAACCGCACTTGTTGATCGAGCTCGTAACCCTTGAACAGGATGTCCTTGAGCACCGACTTGCCTTGCTCGGTATCAGGAATTTCAACCAGGATGCCGAACGACAAGGTGTCGTGGATCACCGCCTGACCGATGTCGAGAATGTTCACACCACCCTGGGCCAGAACGCCGGTAATGGCCGCAGTCAGACCCGGTCGGTCGACTCCCGTGATGTTTATCAGGACGATTTCGCGCAAGGCGCACCCCCGCAAGTGGAAAAAAACCGCATTCTACCCACTTTCAGTGACCATCGGGCACCGTGAGCGCTTTGCCGGTCTAGGGCCTGTCGCTATACTGCGCGTCAACTTCACGGACAAAAGAGCCGAGCTCAAGTGAACCGGCCCACGCCAGTAAAAACCGATAACTTCTTTCTGCTGATCTTCCGTGCACTGCGCCACCGCCGTGTACCGATTGCATTGCGCATCGCCAGCCATAACGTGATCCTGGTCGCTCTGGCCCTGGTGATCTACGCCTGTGTGATGGGTTTGCAGTTCAAGCAGGCCATGCACGAGCAGGCCGATGCGCTGGGCGAAAGCCTGACCACGCAGACCGCCACCTCCGCCACGGAGCTGTTGGTGTCCAACGACATCCTCAGCCTCAACGTGTTGCTCAACAACCTGACCAAAAACAAGCTGGTGGCCCATGCCGCCATCTACAGCGTGGATAACCGCATCCTCGCCGAAGCCGGTCAACGCCCCAAGCACAGTCTGTTGGGCGAAGCCGAGGGCATGTACCAGAGCAAGATCACCTTCCAGGACGTGACCGCCGGGCAACTGCGCATCAGTCTGGACATGGATCAGTTCCAGCAGCCGATGACCATCAGCCTGCAAAGCATGGGCATTTTGAGTGCAATCCTGCTAGCCCTGTCCCTGGCCTTGAGCCTGCGCCTGGGTCGGCACATCTCCACGCCGCTGCTGCAACTGCGGGTGTGGCTGCGCAATATCGACGAATACACCCCGGCCACCGAGCGCCAGGACGAGATCGGCGACCTGGCCCGTCAGCTGCACGCCAACTTCGCGCCGGAGCCGGCCGAACCGGAACCTGTGCCGGAGCCGGAATACGACGAAAGCGACTACGAAGACGCCGACGACAACGAGCCGACCTTCGAAGTGCGCAACCTGCGGGATCCGAGTTTCGATGAAAGCAAGCCAGTGGCCGGCCTCAAGCCTGCACCGCGGCGCAGTGTCAGCACCGTTGAAGACGACGATGACGATGATGCGTTTGCCGACTTGCGCGATGAATCGGCCGACGTTGCGCCTAAACCGGTCGCAAAACCGGTGATCTCGAGCGTGCCACAACACAGCGCCGTCCTGGCCGTGCAACTGGGCGCTCAGGATCAGCTGCGTCGCCTGCCTCGCACCCGCCTGGAAGAATTGCTGAAACGCTATCGCGATTGCCTCGATCAGGCGGCTTCGCTCTATCAGAGCGAACTGCACACCCTGAACGATGGCAGCACGCTGATGCTGTTCCACACCGAAGACAGCGGCGACGATTACCTGACTAACGCGATCTGCTGCGGTGAGTTGCTGCGAGCCTTGGGCCATCAGTTGCAGATCGAAGTCGCGGACAGCGGCATCACTCTGCAATTGCAGCTGGGCCTGACGCTGGGCGACGAGTTGTTCGGTCTGAGCCAGATCGACCTGCTGCTGACCGAAGCCGCTCAGGATGCCTTAGCCCTTTCGCAACACAGCCGCAACCTGCTGCTGGTGGAGCGCAAGATCAGTGACGACGCGCTGATCCGTCAGCGTGCACGGATTCGCCCGATTGCGAGTCCTGAGGGCGCGTGTTGTGTGGAGCGGTTGATGGAGCCTTATCCGTCGATGCTGGAGCGGCAACTGGCGCGGATGCATGAGCGTCGGGCGTAAGCCTTAGCCCTTGATGTAAAGAGAAGCCCGCAGATGATCACTCGTCTGCGGGCTTTTTTGTTGCTGTTCCGGCCTCTTCGCGGGCAAGCCCGCGAAGAGGCCATCAGCAGCACCAGAGATCTCCAACCTCCAGAAACAACAAAACCCGCATCACGGCGGGCTTTGTGTTGAATCAATCCAGGCTTAGAACCTGAACACTTCCATATCGGTCCGGATCGGCGAAGCCATCGGGATTTTCGGCTGCTTCTCTTGCTCGGCCGCGGGTGCAACAGGCTTCGGAGCAGGCTTCTTCGGCGCTTCTGCAATCGGCGGCTGATTAGCCAGCGGCTTGAGCGCCACCGACAACTGCTCGGCCAGACGCTGGAGCAAAACGCCCTGAGCCTGAACCTGTGCGGCCGTGCCGCCTGCATGCTGTTCCTGCAGGTGAATGATGCGGTTATCGCGAACTTGACCACGACGATCGATCAGACGCCATTGCGCATCGAGGATCGCCGGCTGCGATTCGCCCGAGTCCAGGCGAGTAATCGTCAGCAGCACCTGAACATCCGGTGTGAAGCCCAATGTTGCCGGTGCCAGCACCACGCGCTGGCTGTCCAGATGGCCCGCTACCTGACGCAGCAACAGCTGATCGATGTCGGAAGACAGGCTCCCCGCCCAACGACCGTCCGTCGATGCTTGAAGGCTGCCATCGGGCTGGCGCTGCAACAGGGTTTCGCGCTGCAGGTAATCCGCAACCGTTACCGGGCCCAGCAAAACCGCCATACCCGCACTTTGCGCAGGCTGAGCCGGACTTCCGCTGTCCAGCTGATACAGCGACACCGGTTGGTGAACGCTGCAACCCGCCAGGCCAAGAACGCCGGCGAGCATCAAAATAAAAGGAAGGCGCAGAGCAGTCATCGTCCCATCCAGGTGGTTGCCACAAGGCTCACCACAGTGAAAATACTCAATAAATATGAAGAACGCTCGGCCACGCCGGCGCTTGAAAGGCCATATCATCCGTGAATATGCGTTCCGACTCCAGCGCCAAAGCGTCGATCTACGCGTTAAATCGTAGATCGAGCGCTCTAGGACGCTTAATTGAGGTTTTCGACGAGCAGCGCATCGACCCGCTGGAAGCCGCGTGGCAGTTTGTTACCACGACGCCCACGCTCACCTTTGTAGTGTTCGAGGTCGTCCGCTTTCAGCGACAACGTACGTTTTCCGGCCTGAAGCACCAAGGTGGCGCCATCCGGCAGTACGGCGATGTCCGTGACATATTCTTCGCGACTGGCCACACGCTCACCGTTGATCCCGATGATCTTGTTGCCTTTGCCCTTACCTAATTGTGGCAGATCACTGATCTTGAAGATCAGCAGGCGACCTTCGGTGGTCACCGAGGCCAGCCAGTTATTCTCGCGATCCGTTACCGGACGCGGAAGGATGACCTTCGAGTTGTTCGGCAAGCTCAACAGCGCCTTGCCGGCCTTGTTCTTGGCTTGCAGGTCTTCACCCTTGACCACGAAGCCGTAACCGGCGTCGGAGGCGATCACGTACAGCGAATCGTCTTCCGGCATCAGCACGCATTCAAAAGTCGCCCCTGGCGGCGGCGTAAGACGGCCGGTCAACGGCTCGCCCTGGCCACGGGCCGATGGCAACGTGTGCGCGGCCACCGAATAACTGCGACCGGTGGAGTCGATAAACACCGCAAACTGGTTTGAACGACCCGGCGCCAGCGCCTTGAATCCGTCCCCGGCCTTGTAGGAAAGCCCGGTGGCGTCGATCTCGTGGCCTTTGGCGGAACGGACCCAACCTTTTTCCGACAGCACGACGGTGACTTTCTCGTTCGGCAGCAGATCGTGCTCGGTCAAGGCCTTGGCTTCGGTGCGCTCGACGATTGGCGAGCGACGGTCGTCGCCATAGGTCTCGGCGTCCTTGATCAGCTCGGTGCGCACCAGTTTTTTCAGCTTGGCTTCGCTGCCCAGCAGGGCTTGCAGCTTGGCTTGTTCCTTGAGCAGTTCATCCTGCTCGGTGCGCAGCTTCATTTCTTCCAGTCGCGCCAACTGACGCAAACGGGTGTCGAGGATGTAGTCGGCCTGGATTTCGCTCAGGGCGAAACGCTCGATCAGCGCGGCTTTCGGGTGCTCCTCGGTGCGGATGATGTGGATCACTTCATCCAGGTTGAGGTAGGCAATCAACAAACCGTCCAACAGGTGCAAGCGACGCTCGACCTTGTCGAGGCGAAATTGCAGACGACGACGTACGGTCTGAACCCGGAATTCCAGCCACTCGACCAGCAGCGCACGCAGGTTTTTCAGCTGGGGCTTGCCGTCAAGACCAATGATGTTGATGTTGACCCGGTAGCTCGACTCCAGCTCGGTGCTGGCGAACAGGTGCTGCATCAGCGCATCGTGGTCGAAGTTCTTCCGCGCGCCCGGAATGATCACGATCCTGCACGGGTTCTCGTGGTCGGACTCGTCGCGCAGGTCAGCGATCTGCGGAGCCTTGGACGGTTTGGCCTGCATCATCGCGGCGATCTGTTCCAGCACCTTGGCACCGGACACCTGATGCGGCAGCGCGGTGACGATGATGTCGCCGTCTTCGATGTGGTACACGGCACGCATGCGCACCGAACCCTTGCCGGTTTCGTACATTTTCAGCAGATCGGCGCGGGGGGTGATGATTTCCGCTTCGGTCGGGTAATCCGGGCCCTGGATGTGTTCGCAGAGCTGTTCGACCGTGGCTTTCGGTTCATCCAGCAAACGCACACACGCCGTCGCGACTTCGCGCAGGTTGTGCGGCGGTACGTCGGTAGCCATGCCCACGGCGATGCCGGTGGTGCCGTTGAGCAGGATGTTCGGCAAACGTGCAGGTAACACGAGCGGTTCGTCGAGGGTGCCGTCGAAGTTCGGGCCCCAGTCCGCGGTGCCCTGCCCCAGTTCGCTGAGCAGCACCTCGGAATAACGCGACAGCCGCGCTTCGGTGTAACGCATGGCGGCGAAGGACTTGGGATCGTCCGGCGCACCCCAGTTACCCTGGCCGTCGACCAGCGTGTAGCGGTAGCTGAACGGCTGGGCCATCAGGACCATGGCTTCGTAGCACGCCGAGTCGCCGTGCGGGTGGAACTTACCGAGCACGTCACCGACGGTACGCGCCGATTTCTTGTGCTTGGAATCGGCGTCCAGCCCCAACTCGCTCATCGCATAGATGATGCGCCGCTGTACCGGTTTCAGGCCGTCGCCGATATGCGGCAAGGCACGGTCCATGATCACGTACATGGAGTAGTTGAGGTAGGCATTTTCGGTGAAGTCAGCCAATGACCGGCGTTCTACACCGTCCAGGCTGAGATCAAGGGAGTCGCTCATGCGGGCCTCATCGGTTCGTTGTCTGGCGCAGCAGCATGGTGCCACCGCGCTGGGTAAATTCAAGTTTGTTCAGCGCGCTCATACCGAGCAGCACTTGCTTGCCATCCAGGCCTGGCACGACGATGGCGCGCACATCACGCAGCACAATGTCGCCCAGTTGCAGCCGGTCGACGCGGGTTCGATAACCCTCGGTGCGACCGTTGGCGGTGCTCAGGGTCACCCCGAAGCCTTTTTCCAGTTTCAGCCGTTCGGCCATGTCCGCCGGGATGGCCACATCGGTTGCCCCGGTATCGAGCATGAAATCCACCGGCTGGCCGTTGATCTGGCCGCTGGCGACGAAGTGCCCCTGGGTGTTGCTGGCCAGTTTCACTTCAATAAAACCGTCGCCCTGTTCCGAGCTGACGACCACATTGGGATTTTGCTGCCGATCTTCCCACTGCCCGAAAAACCGTGTCGCCAGAAACAGCGCCGCGCACCAGGCCAGCACCATGAACACCCGTCCGGCGCGCTTTCCCGGCGTTTGCTGGCTCACGGCTTGGCACTCCAGCCACCTTCAGGCGCGGCGAAGCGCCAGACCACCGGGCGAACCTCGCCATCGGCGCGTGCATCGTTGTTGTTGTCGGTGCCGACCCAGGCACCCTCGGCATCGACAATCAACGCTTCAGTCAGGCCAAACGGATTTTGATAGCGCCGGTGTTCCTGCAAGGCTTCATCGGCAAACGACCAGCAGCGCTCGACCTTGGCCGTCACCGGGTCGCGGCGGCAGATCTGGTAAGCGTTGCGCTCAAGGGTAAACAGCTTGCCGTTGAACAGCGATACATCGGCGAAGTCCCGAGTAACGGCTTTGGCCCGTGGAAACTGTGCCGGCTGCATTTCTTTCCCCGCCTCGCTCAGCAGCACGCAGCCACCGTCGCAATCCCACACCGTCTGTTTGCGCTTGATCAGCAGCAAGCCACGGCTTTGGCGCTCGGCGGCGAGCCACATTTGATCGCCCGCCGGATTGATTGCCAGGCCCTCAAAGAGTCCATTGAATTGCAACAGCATGCCGCTGGCCCGCGCTTCGCGAACCAGCATGGGCGAGATTTTCAGCCAGGACGAAGGCCCAACAGGCGGCACTTGCAGGACCGCTGCATGGGACTCGCTGACGATGTAGCGATTACCGGCGCTGTCGCAGGTGATGCCTTCAAAGTCCAGGTCGCCGCCCCGTACAAACGCCGCGACCCAGGCCCGGGAGCGCAAGCCCCAGGGCAAACCGCTGTCCGGCACCGGAGGAACGCCGATGCCCACGGTTTCGGCCTGCCAGACCGTGTCGCGGGTATCGAGGCGGTAGATCTGATCATCATCGCGATCGGAGATCGTCCACAGGTCCTTGCCGCACTGGGCCAGCCCCGACAGGTTGCCGCCGCGCATGCCGTCGACGGGATGCTCGGACAACAGGCGCAACTCCGGTGCCGGTTCGGCAAGCGCCGAAACGGAGGTCAGGAGTAACGCACACGCCAGGGCAAAGCCAACCCGCATCAGCCAAGGACCTCGGCGAGGTTGCCTTTGGATTCCAGCCAGGATTTGCGGTCACCGGCGCGTTTCTTCGCCAGCAGCATGTCCATCATTTCCGAGGTTGCTTCGAAATCGTCCAGCGTCAACTGCACCAGACGCCGAGTGTTCGGGTCCATGGTGGTTTCGCGCAGCTGCGGCGGGTTCATTTCACCCAGGCCTTTGAATCGGGTGACCTGCGGCTTACCGCGTTTCTTCTCGGCCACCAGGCGATCGAGAATGCCATCGCGCTCGGCTTCGTCCAGGGCGTAGTAAATCTCTTTGCCCAGGTCGATGCGGTACAGCGGCGGCATCGCGACGTAGACGTGACCGGCATCCACCAGCGGACGGAAATGCTGGACGAACAAAGCGCAGAGCAAGGTGGCGATGTGCAGACCGTCGGAGTCGGCGTCGGCGAGGATGCAGATTTTTCCGTAGCGCAGCTGGCTCATGTCCGCCGCGCCCGGATCGACACCGATGGCCACGGCGATGTTGTGCACTTCCTGGCTGGCCAGCACTTCGCTGCCGTCGACTTCCCAGGTGTTCAGGATCTTGCCGCGCAACGGCAGGATTGCCTGGAATTCTTTGTCCCGTGCTTGTTTGGCAGAACCGCCGGCGGAATCACCTTCCACCAGGAACAGCTCGGAACGCATCGGGTCTTGCCCGGCGCAGTCGGCGAGTTTGCCCGGCAATGCCGGCCCGGCGGTGATGCGTTTGCGCTCGACCTTCTTGCTGGCCTTCAGGCGACGACCGGCGTTGTTGATCGCCAGTTCCGCCAGCAGCATGCCGGTTTCCGGGTGAGCGTTGAGCCACAGGCTGAACGCGTCCTTGACCACGCCGGACACGAAGGCCGCTGCTTCGCGGGACGACAGACGCTCTTTGGTCTGGCCGGAGAACTGCGGCTCCTGCATTTTCATCGACAGGACAAAGGCGATGCGTTCCCAGACGTCTTCCGGCGCCAGCTTCACGCCGCGAGGCAGCAGGCTGCGGAATTCGCAGAATTCGCGCATGGCGTCGAGCAAGCCCTGGCGCAAGCCGTTGACGTGAGTACCGCCCTGGGCCGTCGGGATCAGGTTGACGTAGCTTTCCTGCACGCTGTCACCACCTTCCGGCAACCACAGCAGCGCCCAGTCGACCGCTTCCTTGTTACCGGCCAGGCTGCCGCAGAACGGCTCGTCCGGCAGGCGTTCGAATTCGCTGACCGCGTCCACCAGGTAGGAGCGCAGGCCATCTTCGTAATGCCATTCGACTTTCTCGCCGGTGGCCTTGTCTTCAAAACTGACCAGCAGCCCCGGGCACAGAACGGCCTTGGCCTTGAGCACGTGCTTGAGGCGGCTGATGGAGAATTTCGGCGAATCGAAGTATTTCGGGTCCGGCGCGAAGAACACGCTGGTGCCGGTGTTGCGCTTGCCAACTGTGCCGATCACTTCCAGGTCGGTTTTCTTGTAACCGTCACCGAACGTCATCTGGTATTCGTTGCCGTCACGCTTTACGCGCACCCGGACTTCGGTCGACAAGGCGTTGACCACCGAAATACCCACCCCGTGCAGACCGCCGGAGAACTGGTAGTTCTTGTTGGAAAACTTGCCACCCGCATGAAGCTTGGTGAGGATCAGCTCGACGCCCGACACACCCTCTTCCGGGTGAATGTCCACCGGCATGCCACGGCCGTCATCGCTGACTTCCAAGGAGTGATCGGCGTGCAGGATGACCTGCACCGACGTCGCGTGCCCGGCCAAGGCTTCGTCGACGCTGTTGTCGATGACTTCCTGGGCGAGGTGGTTCGGCCGACTGGTGTCGGTGTACATGCCGGGGCGTTTACGCACCGGGTCGAGGCCCGAGAGGACTTCGATGGCGTCTGCGTTATAAGAGCTAGCGCTGGGAGTGGCCATGGGGTCTCGTCGTCCGCCTGTATAAAAAGTGTTCTGTGAAAAAGAGGCGAGCATTCACAGTGCTGTGAAATCGATCGCCTGGTACAAATCTGCGCCGATACCGGCAAAACTCAGCATTGCCGGCAGTTGTGCGGCAAAACCCTGGAAACTATGGTCGCCGCCGGCCTGGATACGCAAGGCACAGGCGCGGTAATACTGCTGGGCGAGGCGATAGTCCAGCGTTTCATCGCCGGTCTGCAACCACACCTGATACCGCTGCGGATCCCGGGGCGCCGGCACTTCCAGCTCGGCCAGGGCCGTCACATGGTCGTGGGTCAATTCCCAGGCCTCATCGGTATACAGGTTTTTCTGCGTCCCCAGATACCCGTCGAACATCCGGTGCGGACTGACGGCAGGGTTGATCAACAGGGCCTTGAGGCCATGGCGCTCGGCCAAGTGAGTCGCATAGTAGCCGCCGAGTGAGCTGCCGACCAGCAGTGGCCGCCCCAGCTCCTCAATCGCCTTGTCCAGCTGACCGATGGCCTCGCGCGGATGGTGATGCAGGGCCGGGACACGCAATTGATCGCTCAAGCCCAGCCGCTCCATCACTTGCATCAACTGCGTGGCCTTTTTAGACGCCGGCGCGCTGTTAAAACCGTGGATATAAAGGATCGAACCGGACATTTGAACTCCCTGTGCGTCGGGTAAAGAAGGCGGAGTTTACAGGGAGTCGGGGGGATCGGGGATATAGGCAGGAATCAGGTTGCCCGAACGAGCGCCATCGCGAGCAAGCTCGCTCCCACAGGGTAAACGAGTTGTCCAGACGGACGCGGCCCAATGTGGGAGCGAGCTTGCTCGCGATGAACGATAACGCGGTCTATCTGAAAAAATTACGCCGGATCGACATTATCCAGCGCCCGATTCACCGCCAGTTCGGCCAGCATGACCAACTGCTGAATCGCCATCGCCGCATGCCGGTCAGGCCCAAGCAGGCGCGCCGCAAAATCGCTGGCCATGACACTCGCCGAAGCCAGTGACTCACAGGAATGGGCCAATAGGCTTTCCGTGTCCATGTCGGGGACGATCATGTACATCGTGCTGGGTTTGCGGGCGGGGGGATTGGGGGTTGGTTTGAACATGGTAGTACTCCAGAGGAAGAGTGGAGCCACTTGCAAATTACCGCGAAGCAATTTGGGTGGCAGCTGTACGCAGGTTCGCGGACCGATCCTCTGGCAACTCGGCATACCCGAAGGTATCCCGCGCACAGCCGCCATGACACGAAACGACAGTCAGCCGAAAGCGCTGTCGTTAGGCGGGGGCGATTATGCCTGAGAAAACGGGCCGCGAAGCCCGATCGCTGAATGTGTCAGCGACAGGGAAAAGGCTAGTGAAGCCACGTCTGACGGGCAACCTGAAAACTTCGTGGGAAGGTTCTGAAATTTTTGCTGACCATTAAACAGCGTCGTCAGTGAGGCCGTCTTCGCGAGCAGGCTCGCTCCCACAGGGAATCTTGTACATCAGCAAGATATTGGTCGGCTGTCAGGCCGCCATCGCAGGCAAGCCAGCTCCCACAGGGGGTTGGTGTACACCGTACGCTTTTCACCACTCATCAGGCCGAGCGTTAGCTCGCCTGCAGCTTTTGATCTTGATCCACCCGCCCCATCGGGAGGCTGAGTGGAGGTGTTCATCCGGGGAGTGGCGCGCAGCGCCGTTCGACGCAGTCGAACACGCTGCATGTAGGTCGTCGCGAAGCAGACCGGAGGGCAGTGTCCCCGGATGGATACCGGAACGAAGGAACGCCGAGCCTAGGCGAGGGGCCGGACGCTCGGGGCGAGCGTTTTTTTGCTTACTTTTTTTAGGCGCTTGTAAAAAAAGTGAGTCGCCGTAAGGGCGAAACCCTAAGTGGCCGTTACCGCAGAAATGGATATGTACCCTATCAACCACAACCATCAATACCCGTTGGAGCCGTAATCAACCTGAAAATCGAACCCGACAACACGCTCCACGCCAGTCTCCAACCGCCCATCAGGCAAAAGCCGCAGCCAGCGGTAGCCGGGCGCCTGCTCCCCAACCTTGAAATCATCACTCCCAGGCTCAAACTGAATACAAGTCGAAGGCGAAGCAATCAACCGCACCCCGTTGCGATCCCGATCAACCTCCTGATGCACATGCCCCCACAAAACAGCACGCACCTGCGGAAAGCGATCCAGCACCGCAAACAAGGCCTCAGGATTACGCAACCCGATCGGCTCCATCCACAAGCAGCCGATCGACACCGGATGATGATGAAAACACACCAGATGATGCCGCTCCGGCGCCTCACTCAACGAACGCGCCAGCAACTGCAACTGCTCATCCAGCAAAAACCCCGGCACCGACCCCGGCACCGCCGAATCCAGCAAAGTGACCCGCCAGTTACCGACATCCACCACCGGCTCCAGCAACGCGCTTTGCACCGCCGCCTCGGCCATGATCCGCGGCTCATCGTGATTACCGGGAATCCAGCGCGCCGGCGCATCGAGCTGTCGGGTCAGGTCGCGAAACAACTGATAAGACTCCAGCGTCCCGTCCTGAGACAGATCCCCGCTGGCAACGATCAAATCAATCTGCGGCTGCTGAACGCGTACCAGCTCAATGACCTTTTGCAGACTGTCCCGGGTATTCATGCCCAGCAACATCCCGTCCGCTTCGGCAAACAGATGGCTGTCAGAGAGCTGCACCAGCAAAACCGGGGCATCAGCGGGAAGATCAGGCATGCTCGGCACAATGTTCGTCAGATAAAAGTAGGTGGATTATGGTGGCAGGCCAGCGTATCGGCAAACCGGAGACGCGGGAGAGTTCACACATATGACACTTTATTTTTTGCCGTCTGTCATCAACACGCGTCTTTCTGTCCACGCAACAGTGAGTACGTTTGCAAGTTACAGGTGCTCTCCTCGCCGGCTCCGGGTTTGTGCTGGATTTCCCGACGCGCGATGTCCAGAACGCCCTCCTCCACATACCTGAATCCGTTCTGATCGATACACCGTTGATTGGCAATCAGGGCCAGCACCTCGTCAGCGGCATTGAATACGTTGCTGACCTTGCCCGGAAAAACGTAAATCACACCTTCCTGTTCAAACGTAATGGCGCTGCGGAACTCGGACCGGGTTTTCAGTTTCGCCAGCACTGCCCCCTTCCAGCCGGCGTAGTGGAAGCGCTGGAGAAAACCGGGCCAGAATCGACACATCTGAGCCTCGGTCAATGCCTTGACCGTCGACTCAATGAAGTCGTCGGTCAGTTCTTCAAGCAGCGCATCCGCCTCCCTGGCCGTGGAGAACGAGCCCATGATGGTGTAGCTGCCATGCGTAAGAATGTAGTCGGCGGGATAAGGTTCATGGGTCGTGACGGCGGGCATCAGGCACGGAAACCATCCGTCCATCACGATAAATGAAAGCGGTTTTTCACTCGGCTGTCGGTCTTCGTAGCACAGCGCGAGGCAAGGCTGGTAAACCACCTCCACATCAAACGGGAAATCCCGTTCAAAGAAGGCAGGAAGCAACGATTGGAACCCCGTCGTGTTGATCACCAGATCAAACGCCAGGCAACTCCCGTCATCCCTGTATACGAGGCTCTGGCCTGCGCTGCGAATGATTTTCTCGACAATGAAACCGGTCTGCACCTGAACGCCCGCCGCCGCCAGTTTGTCGCGGAAAAAGCGGCGAAGTCGATCGCCCAATACCACGCTCGGCTCATCGAGATTGAACGCGGCTTCCAGTGCCTCCAAGCCATTGGCACTCATGTCCACTTCGCTACACTCGGGGGATTCATGGCACACCTTGGCAAAGGTGTCGTTGCTCACCTTGGAGCGAAAACCCAGCGCATCCGTCGTGCCTTGCGCATAGATCGCAGACTCGTGAGCGACCACCAACTCGGGATACGCCGCACAGAAACGATCAAACGCCTCCAGGCAACTGTCCCTTGTGGTCTTCGAGCGAGGGTAATGTGGCCCCTTGTGCAAGCGGATCCCGAAGTCGCCGGAAACGCCCTGAAAAATGTCCGGGTGCTTCTCCAGCAATACGACTTGATGGCCCGCGCTCATCAATTCCAGTGCACAGTGGGAACCGTTCCAGCCAGCCCCGACAATCCCGATTTTCATACACCCATTCCCCTGACTAGCGCCTCGCGATGTGCGATGGACGTAGCCGCTAGAGGAAAGAGTCAGGGGTTAATTACAGGTGCTACAAAACTCGGAGACCATTCCCACAATGCATGCGGAATACTCCTACAGAAGTCAAAAACAAGACTGTCAGGCATGAACGGTTAACGGACGACGGCGTACTCATGCCCACACGCCAGACAATGGCTCAGCCATTCGCCCAGGAACATGTTCAACTGGGCCTTTTCATCCGGCTGATGCATTGAGGCATTCGGGTAAGGATAGATGCCGCGAAAGCGTCGTGCATGTTCGGCGCTGACCACTTCGGCCATGCACGCATCGTGGTAGACCTGCACTTCCAGTTGCGGCACCGGCAACCACGGCAGGCTGTGTTCCTGGCGCACTTGCAAGGTCGTGGTGTACGGGCAGACTTGCAGTACTTCGAGGGCTAGTACGCCAAGCATCTGGTCACCGTGGGTCACGGCAATGCGCCGAGCCTCCGGTTCGTTGCGCATGTCCGGCAGCAGTCGCATCAGGCGCGCGTAGTTGGCCTCGCAAGAGGCTTGCAGCCCCACAAGGTCCACCCTGTACCGATCGCGCAACTTGTTTACGACCATAGCCCCCTCACTTCAGCGCGGTTCAAGGCCAACCATTGCAAGGCAATGATGCTTGGCGCGTTGGCAATTCGTCCGTCGCGTACGGCCTGCAGGGCATCTTCGAACGCCCAGACCGTGACGCGGATATCTTCAGCTTCTTCCTCCAGCCCATGCAGGCCGCCGACTCCGGTGCTGTCGCAACGCCCCAGGTACAAGTGCACAAATTCGTTGCTGCCGCCCGGCGATGGAAAGTATTTGGTCATCGGCCAGAGCGCCCCGAACACAAGCCCAGCTTCCTCCTGCGCTTCGCGGTGAGCAACTTCTTCCGGTACTTCATCCTTGTCGATCAGACCGGCGACCAGCTCGATCAGCCACGGGTTGTCGGTCTTGCCCATGGCGCCGACGCGAAACTGCTCGATCAGCACCACTTCATCGCGCTGCGGATCGTACGGCAGCACGCACACCGCATCATGGCGAACAAACACTTCACGATTGATCTCGCGACTCATGCCACCGGCAAACAACTCGTGGCGCAAGTGCACACGATCGAGCTTGTAGAAGCCCTCGTAGCACTTTTCGCGCCGAACGATATCAACGGCGGTCGGAATGGCGTTGGCAAAATCAGTCATGACAATCCTCGTTTACTGCAAATCCGTGGACGAGGTTCCTTTGGGTCACTTGCAACCTCGACTTCGCGCCATCCTAACGCGCTCGCGCCGTTTGATGCAGCCCCTTTCCGTCAGCGAGATAGACGGTGAGGGCGAAACCAACTCTAATTAGCTTAGTGGCGAACTGACTGCTTCGTTGAGAGTCGAAGCGGATAACTTTTTGCCTTTCCCTGTTTTATGAAGGACGCCCATGTCGCTTTTTAAAATCGCCTCCGTGGCCGCAATCGCCCTGACCCTGGGCGCCTGCCAGAGCTTGTTCCAACCCAACTACCGGGCGCCGCTGGAAACCACCCGCGACGCCACCGAAACACTGAAACCGGGTTGCACGACACCTGAATGCCCACTGGTGAATATCGATACACTACGCTTCCCGGACGAGCCTCAGCTGGACGGCATTATCGAAAAACGCCTGCTGCAAATGACCCGCACCTCGCCCGACGCCCCTGCGGCACCGACGCTGGCGGCCTATCGCGATGAGTTTTTGCGTACCGCCGGCCCACGCAACAGCAGCTACCTGCAAGCCAAGGTACGTGAGCAGCATGACGGCTTGGTGATCGTCGAATTTTCCAGCTACCTGGACACCGGCGGCGCGCATGGCACACCGGGCCGCAGTTTCATCAACTATTCGCGCCAGCAGCATAAAGTGCTGACCTTGTCCGACATGTTGGTGCCGGGGCAGGAAGAGGCGTTCTGGAAAGCCGCGCAAGTGGCGCACAACAGCTGGCTGATCAGCACCAAGCTCGATCAGGAACCGGAGTTCCTGAAGGAATGGCATTTCCAGAAAACCCAGAACGTGGCGCTGACCTACGGCGGGGTGATCCTCAAGTACGAAACCAGCACCATCGCGCCTTACGCGCTGGGCCACGTCGAACTGAAGATCCCCTACCCACGCCTGAATGGCATTCTCAAGCCCGAGCTGTTTCCCGGCCGCAACTGAAGGCCCGGCCCAGCACCAGCTGGAGCAACCCTGCCAGAATCAACGACGGCAGGGTTGCGCCGATGTCCGGATACAGATTCGCCAGCAAGTGATAAGTGCTCACCCCGCCCAACCAGGCGAGCAGCGCCGGCCAGCGCAATGCGGCTGACGCCACCTGAGCACTGCGTTTGCGCAGGATGAAGTGATCCACCAGCACCACGCCGAACAGCGGCGCGAACACCGAACCGATCAACAGCAGAAAGTTCTGGTACTGGGCCAACGGCGCCAGGCAAGCGATCAGAGTGCAGATCACACCAATCGCCAATGCCAGATGCTCGACTTTCAAGCGCAACAGAATCCCGCTGGAAACCGCCGCCGAATGAATATCGGCGAAGGCGTTTTCCGACTCGTCCAGCAGAATCAGCAGCAGCGGAATCCCCAGGCCGGCACCGGCCAATGCCAACAGCAAGGCATTCACTTCACCGCTCGGCGCGAACGCCAAGGTGTAAGCCACGCCAAGGCTCATCAGCCAGAAGTTACCGATAAAGAAACCAATCGCCGTACCGCCGAAGACGTTTTTCGCACGCTTGCCGAAACGCGAGTAGTCGGCAATCAGCGGCAGCCACGACAGCGGCATGGCGATGGCAATGTCGAAGCCCACGGCGAACGGCATCGAACCGTCACCGGCCTGCGCCCACAATGCGGCGAGATCGGCTTTGGCGAACAGGTTCCAGGTCAGCCAGATGCACGCGGCCAGCAGCAGCCAGATGCCCCACTTGCGCAGAATCTGGCGGACGAATGTCAGCGGACCGCTGACGGCTAGCAAGGTCGCCAAACCACCGAAGAACACAGTCCAGAGCAGCGGATTCGACAGCAGGCTGCCTTCGCTGAACGCCCGCGCGCCGAGCAGGCTGGCCGCGTCGCGCATCACGATGATTTCGAACGAACCCCAACCGATCAGTTGCAGCAGGTTCAGCACGGCCGGCAGGCTCGCGCCACGTTTGCCGAGGCTGAGTTTGAGTGCGGCCATCGACGACAGGCCGGTGTCGCTGCCGATCACGCCGACAGCGGCCAACAGCAGAACGCCGACCAGCGTGCCGAGGAAAATCGCCAGCAACGAACCGGACAGGCCCAGACCTGGCGCGAGCAAGGCACCGGTCTGCAGCACCATCAGGCCGATGCCGAGGGAGAACCACAGGGAAAACAGATCGCGACCGCCGAAGACACGTTTGTCGGTCGGCACCGCAATGTCAGGGGAATAAGTGCTGGGTTGAATGCTCAAGGGTGTTATCTCAGAGGGACATTTGTTGTTTTTTGGATCTCTATCGCCAGCAGGCTGGCTCCCACATTGGACTTGTGGTGTTCACAAGTCCCCTGTGGGAGCCAGCCTGCTGGCGATGGGGCCTGTGCAGGCCCCACCTTTTCAGATCAGATCAAACCTTCTTGTACAGCTGACTGCCTTCCTGCTTGAACCGCTCGGCCTGGTCCGCCAATCCCTGGGCGACTTCGGCGTCGACGGTCTCGATGCGCTGGTTGGCCGCGTATTCACGGACTTCCTGGGTGATTTTCATCGAGCAGAATTTCGGCCCGCACATGGAGCAGAAGTGCGCGACCTTGGCCGAATCTTTTGGCAGGGTTTCATCGTGATACGAACGCGCGGTGTCCGGATCAAGGCCCAGGTTGAACTGGTCTTCCCAACGGAATTCGAAACGCGCCTTGCTCAAGGCATTATCGCGAATCTGCGCGCCCGGATGCCCCTTGGCCAGATCGGCGGCATGCGCAGCGATCTTGTAGGTGATGATCCCGGTCTTCACGTCATCCTTGTTCGGCAGGCCCAAGTGTTCCTTCGGCGTCACGTAGCAAAGCATGGCGCAACCGAACCAGCCGATCATCGCCGCACCGATACCCGAAGTGATGTGATCGTAGCCTGGCGCGATGTCGGTGGTCAGCGGACCGAGGGTGTAGAACGGCGCCTCGTCACAGCACTCGAGCTGCTTGTCCATGTTCTCTTTGATCAACTGCATCGGCACGTGGCCCGGGCCTTCGATCATGCATTGCACATCGTGCTTCCAGGCGATCTTGGTCAGCTCGCCGAGGGTTTCCAGCTCGCCGAATTGTGCGGCGTCGTTGGCATCGGCAATCGAGCCCGGACGCAGGCCATCGCCCAGCGAGAAGCTGACGTCGTAGGCCTTCATGATTTCGCAGATGTCTTCGAAATGGGTGTAGAGGAAGTTTTCCTTGTGATGCGCCAGGCACCACTTGGCCATGATCGAACCGCCACGAGACACGATGCCGGTCACGCGTTTGGCAGTCAGCGGCACGTAGCGCAGCAACACACCGGCGTGGATGGTGAAGTAGTCGACGCCCTGCTCGGCCTGTTCGATCAGCGTGTCGCGGAACAGCTCCCAGGTCAGGTCTTCGGCCGCGCCGCCGACTTTTTCCAAGGCCTGATAAATCGGCACCGTACCGATCGGTACCGGCGAGTTGCGGATGATCCACTCGCGGGTTTCGTGGATGTGCTTGCCGGTGGACAAGTCCATGACCGTGTCCGAACCCCAGCGAATGCCCCAGGTCAGTTTCGCCACTTCTTCTTCGATGGACGAACCCAAAGCGCTGTTGCCGATGTTGCCGTTGATCTTCACCAGGAAGTTACGGCCGATGATCATCGGTTCCAGTTCGGTGTGGTTGATGTTGGCCGGAATGATCGCGCGACCACGAGCGATCTCGTCACGGACAAATTCAGGGGTGATGATTTTCGGCACGCTGGCACCGAAGCTGTGACCGGCGTGTTGCTGGTCCAGCAGCCCGGCAGCGCGAGCCACTTCGAGCTTCATGTTTTCGCGGATGGCGACGTATTCCATCTCGGCGGTGATGATGCCTTTGCGGGCGTAGTGCATCTGGCTGACGTTGGCCCCGGCCTTGGCACGGCGCGGGTTGTTGACGTGGGCGAAACGCAGCTTGGTCAGCTCGGCATCGGCAAGACGTTCCTGGCCGAAGTTCGAGCTCAGGCCGGGCAGGCGCTCGGTGTCGCCACGGGATTCGATCCACGGCGAACGCACATCGGCCAAGCCTTTGCGCACATCGATGATGACGTTGGGGTCGGTGTACGGGCCCGAGGTGTCGTACACGACGACAGGCGCGTTGATCTCGCCGCCGAAGTCGGTCGGGGTCACGTCGAGGCTGATTTCGCGCATCGGCACGAGGATGTCCGGGCGAGAACCCTGGACATAGATTTTTTGCGAGCGGGTAAACGGTTGAACCGATTGTTGATCGACTTGGGCCGAGTCACTCAGGTTCGTAGTGTTTTTTAGTTTTATCGTCATCACGGGCTCTCCAGACAGCATCCAGGCAGTGGAATTTTGTCGGAGCGAACCTGTAACGAATGGACGCGACCAATCAGCCATAACGAAGCCGTTGGTGCTGTGCTCAGTGCTCGAGGGGTGTTCGATTGTCGAACAACATCCCGGACGAAGCACAAGAGGACTCGCCGGGTGACGAGAAATCTTGTTCCCTACGCAGGCGCTAACCTGATCAGGTTCAACGGGATCCGAAATTATTCGATCTCAGCCTCATAGCAAGGCACCCCGACAAGAACCCGGCCAGTCTAGACACAACTGGCAAAGAACGCCAACACCGCGGCAAACACCATGATGAATGGCGCAATTACAGGATTGTTGCCGTGCGTGGCGACAACTACACTCGCCAAGCCATGCTGCGCCTTGACGCTGTATGGGCCGCGCCGTAGCCTTGGCGCTCAAATTATCAGCGTAATTTTTAGGGATGGCCTCATGCTGCGCAAACTCTCACTGGCCCTTGCCGTGTCTTGTGCGTCCAATGGAATGGCCTGGGCAGCAGAAGCGCCCTTATCGACCAAGACTGATCTGGTCAGCGTCTACCAGGAAGCGGTGGACAACAACGCCGACCTGGCTGCCGCCCGCGCCCAATACGGCGCCCAGAAAGAAGTGGTGCCCCAGGCCCGCGCCGGGCTGCTGCCCAATCTCTCGGGCGGTGCCGAACTCGCCAACGTGCGCACCTCGATCGATCAGCCTTCGGCCACCGCCAACCGTAACGCTCATTCCTATCAAGCGACGTTGGCTCAACCGCTGTTCCGTGCCGACCGCTGGTTCCAGTTCCAGGCCGCGAAGGACGTCAACGAACAGGCCGCGTTGCAACTCTCGGCAACTGAACAGAACCTGATCCTGCAAACCGCCGAAAGCTACTTCAACGTGCTGCGCAGCCAGGACAACCTGGCCTCGACCAAGGCCGAAGAAGCCGCGTTCAAACGCCAGCTCGATCAGTCCAACGAACGCTTCGATGTCGGCTTGTCGGACAAGACCGATGTGCTGCAATCGCAAGCCAGCTACGACACTGCACGGGCCAACCGGATCGTCGCCCAGCGCCAGGTGGATGACGCGTTCGAAGCGCTGATCACCCTGACCAACCGTCAGTACAACTCGATCCAGGGCATCGTCCACACCCTGCCGATCCTGCCGCCGGCACCGAACGACGCCAAGTCCTGGGTCGACACAGCGGCGAGACAGAACCTCAACCTGCTGGCCAGCAACTACGCCGTCAGTGCTGCCGAGGAAACGCTCAAGCAGCGCAAGGCTGGACACGCGCCCACCGTCGACGCCGTGGCCAAGTACGAGAAAGGTGATAACGACGCCTTGGGCTTCAGCAACCCGAATGCCTTTGGCCAACCTTATGGTGGCAACGTCGAGCAAACGACGGTGGGCCTGCAACTGAACATCCCGATCTACAGCGGTGGCCTGATCAACTCCCAGGTGCGCCAATCGTATGCACAGCTGGATCAGTCCGAGCAGCAGCGTGAATCCCTGCGTCGCCAGGTGGTGGAAAACACCCGTAACCTGCATCGCGCGGTGAACACTGACGTTGAACAGGTGCAGGCGCGCAAGCAGTCGATCATCTCCAACCAGAGCGCGGTGGAAGCGACCGAAATCGGTTATCAGGTGGGCACACGAAACATCGTCGATGTGCTGGACGCCCAGCGCCAGCTGTACACCTCAGTGCGCAACTACAACAACACGCGCTACGACTACATCCTCGACAACCTGCGCCTGAAGCAGGCCGCCGGCACGTTGAACCCGGGGGATTTGCAGGACCTGGCGCGTTATCTCAAGGCCGACTACAACCCGGACAAGGACTTCCTGCCGCCGGATCTGGCCAAGGCTGCGGCGGCGCAGTTGAAGGCTAATCCAACGCAATAGACAGCAGTTCTGTGGCGAGGGAGCTTGCTCCCTCGCCACAGGAGTCAGTCAGTTGATCAACCGCCCCAACCCATCCAGCAACCGCTGCAACGCGCCCTGATTGGTGCGCATCACTTTCAACCCTGCTTCCGCCATCCGCTGCGCATCGCGCGGCAATTCGAACAGCCGCTGCACCGCTAGCGCCAGGCCTTCGGCATCTTCCACTTCCTGCAACGCCCCGGCGCTGCGCAATTGCGCGGCGATTTCGAGGAAGTTGAACAGGTGCGGGCCGCTCAGTACCGGTTTGGCCAGCGCCGCCGGTTCCAGCAGGTTATGCCCGCCGTTCGGCACCAGGCTGCCGCCGACAAATGCGCTGTCCGCCAGGGCGTAAAGAAACAGCAACTCGCCCATGGTGTCGCCCAGCAGCACCGAAGTATTTGCCGTGACCGGCTCGCCGGAAGAACGACGCACCGTGGCGAAACCCTGCTGCTGGCACAACGCGAATACCGAGTTGAAACGCTCCGGATGACGCGGCACCAGAATCAGCAAGGCATCAGGATGATTGGCCAGCAACTGACGATGAGCCGCCAGCACCACTTCGTCTTCGCCTTCGTGAGTGCTCGCGGCGATCCACACCGGACGTTCCTGCGCCTGCCATTGAACACGCAACTCGGTGGCGCGCTGAAGCAATGCAGGGTCGATGGTCAGGTCGAACTTGATCGAGCCAGTCACTTCGACAGTGTCCGTACGCGCACCCAAGTCACGGAAGCGCTGGGCCTCGGCTTCGGTCTGCACTGCGAACAGGCTCATCTCGGCCAGCATCGGCTGGGTGAGTTTGCAGAAGCGGCCATAGCCCTTGGCCGAGCGCTCGGACAGTCGTGCATTGGCCAACGCCACCGGAATCCCGCGTTTGGCGCACTGATGGATGTGGTTCGGCCACAGTTCGGTCTCCATGATCACCGCCAGTTTCGGCTGGACCCGATCAAGGAACCGCGCCGCCGCACACGGCAAGTCGTAAGGCAAATAGCAGTGCTGGATGCGCGGCTCGTTGGCAAACAGTGCGTGGATGCGCTCCGAACCGGTCGGGGTCATGCAGGTCACGGTAATCGGCAGCTGTGGATAACGTTGCAGCAAGGCGCGAATCATCGGCGCCGCGGCAATGCTCTCGCCCACGGACACCGCGTGCACCCAAATGCCGCCCGGTTTCATCGCCGGCAAGCCAAGGGAAAAACGTTCGCCAATGCGTTTGGCATACGCCGGCGCCTTGCGCGAACGCAGCCACAGCCGAATCGCTACCAATGGCAGCCCCAGGTAAAACAGCGCGGTGTAGAGAGTTCTATTCATGGCGGCGGAGTTTATCGGTTTTTTCACCGATCGCCTGCAAATGCACGGCAAAACGTTCAGCCAACCAGCGAGCCGCCGGGCCAAGGGGTTCGTCGCGGCGCCAGACCAGTTCCACGACCAGCGCCGGCGGGGTCCACTCGCTGTCCAGTTCGATCATCAAATCCTGATACGCCGGGTATTGCACCACGTGGCGCGGCAGCCAGGCCCAACCGAGGCCGCGCACCAGCCATTCAGCCATCACGTAGAAACTGTCGGCCCGCCAGACCTGCGGGCTGGCCGGCTCGCTGCCGGGGTAGACACTGGATTGCGTGGACATCAGCAACTGGCGATGCTGCGCCAGTTGCTGACAATCAACCTGTGCCTGTTTCGCCAGCGGATGACCGACGCCGCACACAGTGACCATCTCGACGCTGCCCAGCACCCGGCGCTCAAGCGCTTCGGGAATCTGGTCGTGGTAAAACAGCAATCCCAGATCAGCCCGACGCTCCACCAGTTTGCGCGCCACATCACCTTGGGCGGCGCTGGTCAGCTGCACTTCGAGGCTGGGAAATTTCTCTGCCAGGGCCTCGAAGCTTTCGATGATCGGCTGATAGGGCATCGCCTCATCCTGAGCCACGCGCAAACGCGCTTCCTGCCCGCGCATCATCGCCAGCGCCCGACCATTCAGGCGTTCGCACTGGCGCAAGACCTCGCGTGCTTCTTCCAGCAAGGCATTGCCGGCCTCGGTGAGTTTCGGCTGACGACCGCTGCTGCGATCGAACAGGCTGACACCGAGGTCTTCTTCCAGAAGGGCAATCGAACTGCTGACCGCCGACTGCGCCTTGCGTTGACCCCGCGCCACGGCAGAAAACGAACGCTGCTCCGCTACGCTGACAAACAAGCGCAGCTGTTCCAGATTCCATTGCGTACTCATGAGACAACCCATCTTCAAAACAGATAGGTAATGACTTTACCGCATCTGGAGAATCTCTAAAATGCCGACCTCAGAGAGCAACACTTCACATGAGGATGCACCTATGACCGCTTACTACTACCTGGCCATTGCCATCTGCGCCGAAGTGATCGCGACCGTTTCGATGAAAGCCGTCAAAGGCTTCAGCACCCCGCTGCCGCTGATTCTGGTGATTGTCGGTTACGGGATTGCCTTCTGGATGCTGACCCTGGTGGTGCGCAGCGTCCCGGTGGGCGTGGCCTACGCGGTATGGGCGGGCATGGGGATTGTGATGGTCAGCGTCGCGGCGCTGTTTATCTATGGGCAGAAACTGGATGTGCCTGCGATGCTCGGAATGGCGCTCATCGTGCTGGGTGTCGTCGTCATCCAGCTCTTCTCCAAAACCGCGGGCCACTAACTGGCACCACCAATCCCCTGTGGCGAGGGAGCTTGCTCCCGCTCGGCTGCGAAGCAGTCGTAAATAGCCTGATGCGGTTTATCTGAATAACCGCATCGTTAGATTTTGGGGCCGCTTCGCGACCCAACGGGAGCAAGCTCCCTCGCCACAGGTCCTGCGTATAGCCTCTGTTGATCAGCAATAAAACCTCCAATCTTCGAGTCTGTATACTGCGCCCTCGTCTTGAACACTGAGGTCGCTGCATGCCATCCGTTATTTCCACCGACGTTCTGATTGTCGGCGCTGGTGTCGCCGGCCTCTGGCTGAATGCGCGCCTGCGCCGCCAGGGTTTTTCGACCGTGCTGGTGGAAAGCGCCAGCCTCGGCGGCGGGCAGAGTGTGAAGTCCCAGGGCATCATCCACGGCGGCGCCAAGTACGCGCTGCATGGCGCCCTGACCGGCGCCTCGGAAGCCATCGCCGACATGCCGCGTCGCTGGCGTGAAGCGTTGGCTGGCGACGGCGAGCTGGATTTGTCCGGCGTGCGCCTGCTGTCCGAAGCGCATTACCTCTGGTCCCCGGGCACGATCGCCGGCAACCTCACCAGCTTCTTCGCCAGCAAAGCGGTGCGCGGCCGTGTCGATCAGGTCAAGGGCGACCAACTGCCGCCGGCCCTGCAAGACAAGCGCTTCAAGGGCAAGGTTTACCGATTGGCAGAATTGGTGATCGACGTGCCGAGCCTGATTCAGCGCCTGGCCGATCTGGCCGGTGATGGCCTGCTCGCCGGTCAGACGATCGAACCGTTGCTGGAAGGCGGCGTGCTGGTGGGCCTGAAGGTCGACGAGCGCGAGATCCGCGCCCAGCGCATCGTGCTCAGCGCCGGTGCCGGCACGGCGGCGCTGCTCGACGCACTGGGGCTGAGCCAGCCGGCCATGCAGCGCCGGCCATTGCACATGATCATCGCCAAAGGCCCAAGTCTCAAACCGCTGTACGCGCACTGCCTGGGCGGCGGTACCAAACCGCGTCTGACCGTGACCACCCATCCGGCTGCCGATGGCCAATGGGTCTGGTACATGGGCGGCGATATCGCCGAAGCCGAAGGGGTTGCCCGCGAACCGGCCGAGCAAATCGCCACCGCGCAGAAAGAACTCGGCCAGTTGCTGCCATGGATCGACCTGAGCACCGCGCAATGGGCGACTTTGCGCGTGGATCGCGCCGAACCGCTGCAATCGGGACTGACCCGTCCTGACAATGCATTCCTTGCCGAAGAAGGCCGGCTGCTGGTGGGCTGGCCAACCAAACTGGCGCTGGCCCCGGACTTCGCCGACCGGGTCATCACGTCCTTGCAGCGCGACGGCATCCAGCCAAGCCATCCGGCGCCGTTACCCGAGCTGCCAAAACCACCGATTTGCGTTCCAGCCTGGGAGCAACTGCTGCCATGAGCGTAAAGACCCTGCACGACCTGCATCGCCCCCTGGGTAGCACTGGCCTGCTGGTTTCGCCTCTGGGCCTGGGCACGGTAAAACTGGGCCGCGATCAAGGGGTGAAATACCCCAACGGCTTCCAGATTCCCGGCGACGACGAAGCACGCATGCTGCTCAAACTCGCACGTGACATGGGCATCAACCTGATCGACACCGCCCCGGCTTATGGCCGCAGCGAAGAGCGCCTCGGCCCATTGCTGCGAGGGCAGCGTCAGGAGTGGGTGATCGTCAGCAAGGTCGGCGAAGAATTTGCCGACGGCCAGTCGAGCCACGATTTCAGCGCCGCCCACACCCGACGTTCAGTGGAGCGCAGCCTGCAACGCCTGGAAACGGATGTTATCGACCTGGTGCTGGCGCACTCCGACGGCAACGACCTGGCGATCCTCAATGACAGCGATATCTACGCGACCCTCGCCGCGCTCAAGGCCGAAGGCAAGATCCGCGGCTTCGGTTTTTCCGGGAAAACCGTCGAAGGCGGTTTGAAGGCTCTAGAACAAGGTGATTGCGCCATGGTCACCTACAATCTGAACGAACAGAGCGAGAAGCCGGTCATTGACTATGCTGCTGCTCACGGTAAAGCCATTCTGGTCAAGAAAGCCCTCGCCAGCGGTCACGTCTGCCTGAGTCCGGGTGTGGACCCGGTGCGCGCCAGCTTCGAGTTGTTGTTTGAACATCCGGGCGTTGCCAGTGCTATTGTCGGGACCATCAATCCGCTGCACCTCGCCCATAACGTCGCGACCGTTGCCCAGGTCCTACGTAGAAACTGATGCCGCCCACGCGGCCTTAAGCAGGAGCCGACATGCCGCGTACGCTCATAAGAAAGAACCCGAGCAACTTCAAGACCCTGCCGTTGTACGTCGAAGCGACTCCCGAAGGCTTGAGTTACCAGAGCGTCGGGATGCCGCTCAATTTCTCCCAGACCCTGCAACGTCGCCGCCCGGTGACGGTGCCCGACACTGAGCGCTTCGCCCTGGAACTGGCCAACCTCGGGGTCTCGGTGCGCCTGACCCTGCATTGGCAGAATCGCGATTACTGGGTGTTGGTGCGTCAGCGCCGCCAAGACCGCGGCGATGTGGTGCTCAAGCTGATCTCCGGTTACGTGCCGGCCCACGAGCTGAACCTGCCGCTGCACACGGCGATCCAGGAAATTGCCGAAGAGTGCCTGCTGGAAACCCCGGAAGGCTGGCTCGGCGGACGTTTCAATGACACTTGGCTGCCGGCGCCCTACTCGTCCGCGCTGCATTATCGCGAGGCGCTGCCCTTTCGCCTGACGCCGCTGTCTGGCTCAGCGCGGCCGGTGCGTTGCGCCAAGATGCAGTTGATCGAACGTCCGCGGGCTTACGTGCATTTGCCAACGGCGTCACTGCAATTGATCTATGACTTGCGCCTGGACGTGCCCAAGGAAGCCAAGTCCCTGAGCTTGTTTCATGTCGATGAGCGGCTGGAAGGCGATCAACTGGTGGCCCGGCTCGATCGCAAACGCCCCGATCTGTATTTGATGCCACTGCAGGACGGCCAGCCGATGGCCGAGTTGTACACCTTGAAAAAGGATCAGCTGTACCCGGCGAGCACACGCGGGTTGTATCTGGCGGAGAGCTTTTCCCAGCAGGAAGGCTGGCTGGTGCGCGATGAACGGATTCGCTGGAAGGATTGGGTGCGGCAGCAGGGGTTGAGCCCGCCGGGGAAGGATTCCGGTTTAGCGCGGTTGCGCGGGAAGGCGAAGCAATTGCTGAAGAAAATTGTGCCGCGTAAGGCAGTGCGATAGGAACAAGAGGGCTTGTGTGGCGAGGGAGCTTGCTCCCGCTCGGCTACGCAGTAGCCGCAACCAGCTAACGAGTGCTCCCAGAATCATGCGGTGTATGGTTTTAGGGCCGCTTCGCAGCCCAGCGGGAGCAAGCTCCCTCGCCACAGTGACCGCGCCGTTTTCAGTTATTACGGATTTTCTCGACTATTGCGGTGGTCGAGCTGTTTGCCACCAGCCCCAGCACTTTCACGGTCCCGCCATAAGCGGTGACGATGTCCGCGCCGACCACTTGGTCTATCCCGTAATCCCCGCCCTTGACCAGCACGTCCGGCTTGACCTCGCGCAGCAGGTTTTCCGGCGTGCCTTCAGGGAAGCTGATGACCCAATCCACAGCACCCAGACCCGCCAATACAGCCATGCGACGGTCGACGCTGTTGATCGGACGACCCGGCCCTTTCAGGCGGCTGACCGACGCATCGTCGTTGACCGCGACAATCAATCGATCTCCTTGGGCGCGCGCCTGCTCGAGGTAGGTCACATGGCCGGCGTGCAGGATGTCGAAGCAGCCGTTGGTGAACACGATCTTCTCTTTATGCGCACGCGCATCGTCGACCGCCAGCAACAACTGCTCAAGACCCAGTACACCGCGCTCGGAGCCTTCTTCACGCTGGATGGCACGACGCAGTTCCGGCGCGCTGATCGCCGCCGTACCGAGTTTGCCGACCACGATGCCTGCCGCCAGGTTCGCCAGGGCTACCGCGTGGGGCAGTTCTTCGCCTGCGGCAATCGCCGCCGCCAAGGTGGAAATCACCGTGTCGCCAGCACCGGTCACGTCGAACACTTCACGTGCACGGGCAGGCAGGTGCAGCGCCGGATGATCCGGGCGCAGCAAAGTCATGCCGTGTTCGCCACGGGTCACCAGCAACGCGCCGAGGTCGAGGTCGTGCATCAACTGCGCGCCCTTGCTCACCAGTTCGTGCTCATCGGCGCAGCCGCCGACGATGGTTTCGAACTCGCTGAGGTTCGGCGTGATCAGGCTTGCACCACGATAAATCGAGAAATCCTTGCCTTTTGGATCGGCCAGCACCGGAATGCCACGGGCACGGGCGGCCTGGATCAGCACCTGATGGTTTTTCAGCGCGCCTTTGCCGTAGTCGGACAGCACCAGCACCTTGATGCCTTCGAGCAGTTCGTCGACTTGCTCGCCAAGCGCGAGGGCGTCGGTGGCAAAGGGTTCTTCGAAGTCGATACGCAGCAGTTGCTGGTGACGACTCATGACCCGCAGCTTGACGATGGTCGGCTGGTGCGCGATGCGCTGGAACAACGCCCGTACGCCAGCGCCCTTAAGGCTATTGGCCAGGCTGTCGGCAGCTTCATCGTCGCCCGTCACGCCGACCAGCGAAGCTGGTGCGCCGAGAGCGGCAATGTTCAACGCAACGTTGGCGGCACCGCCCGGGCGGTCCTCGATTTGCTCGACCTTGACTACCGGTACCGGCGCCTCAGGGGAAATCCGTGAGGTACCACCATGCCAGTAACGGTCGAGCATGACATCGCCGACCACCAAGACAGGGGCTTGATCGAATCGCGGCATGGACAACTTCATGGAGCAACCCACATACAAAATGAACAGGGGCGCGATATTACCACAGGGTTGGCGCTGGCTTGTGCGACGGCTGCAACGGGATGATTCGGCCATGAAAACTGGTCATTTATTGAGCAGAAACGCCGATAGTCGATACACATCACCGGGCGCATTGCACGCCCGGTGAACAAAGGTCAGGCGATGTCTTCCGCCGGGGCGTCCAGGCCCATGGCATTCAGCCGGGCGTAGTAACCGTTGTGCGCCAGGAGTTCGGCATGGGTGCCGCGCTCGACGATCCGCCCCTGGTCCATGACCAGAATCAGGTCCGCCTTCTCGATGGTCGACAACCGGTGAGCGATCACCAGGGTGGTCCGGCCTTTCATGACCTGGTCCAGTGCGGCCTGAATATGCCGCTCGGACTCGGTATCGAGGGCTGAAGTGGCCTCGTCGAGAATCAGCAACGGAGCGTTCTTCAACAGGGCCCGTGCAATCGCCAGACGCTGGCGCTGACCGCCGGACAGCAACACCCCGTTCTCGCCGACTTGGGTGTCCAGGCCTTCGGGCAACTGCTCGATGAAGTCCATCGCATAAGCGTCTCTCGCCGCTTTTTCGATGTCTTCACGGGGTGCGCCAGCCAGGTCGCCGTAGGCGATGTTGTTGGCCACGGTGTCGCTGAACAGGGTCACGTGCTGGGTCACCTGGGCGATGTGCTTGCGCAGGTTCAGCAGTTTGTACTGCTCCACTTCAACGCCATCGATCAGGATCTCGCCCTTATCGTGGTGATAGAAGCGCGGAATCAGGTTGGCCAGCGTCGACTTGCCGCTGCCCGAACGCCCGACCAGCGCGACCATTTGCCCCGGCTCGACCGAGAAACTGATGTCATCGAGCACCTGGCGATCGGTATCAGGGTAAGTGAAGCTCAAGTTGCGCACGTCCAGACGACCACTGACGGCATCGCGCTCGACGGTGCCCGTATCGATTTCAGGCGCGACGTCCAGTTGCTCGAAGATGCTCTCGGCACCCGCCACACCTTTCTGGATGGTCGAGCTGACTTCGGACAATTGACGGATTGGCTTGGGCAGCAGACCGGCCAGGGTGATGTAGGCGACCATGTCACCGGCCGACGCATCGCCGCGCAGGTACAGCACCAGGAACATCAGCACCGCCATGGCGCTGTAGATCACCAGTTGCAGCAACGGCGTGTAGATGGCGCCGGTACGGGTCATGCGCAGTTGCTTGTCAGTGTTGCCCTGACTGGCATCGTAGAAGCGTTTTTCTTCGTAGACTTCGCCGCCGAAGCTGCGCACAACGCGATAACCCTGGATGGTTTCCGACGCCACATGCGTCACATCGCCCATGGCCAGCTGGATTTTCTTGCTCTGCTTGCGGAATTTCTTGCTGGCGGTACGCACCATCACAGCGATCAACGGCAGGATCGCAACCATCACCAGAGTCAGCTTCCAGTTCATGAACAGCAGCGAGGCGAACAGGAAGATCACCGTCATGCCTTCACGGATTACGACCTTGATCGCATCTGTGGCCGCCCCGGTGACCATCGTCACGTTGAAGGTGATACGCGAAATCAGATGACCCGAGTTATGCTTGTCGAAATACCGATTGGGCAAAACCAGCAGGTTGTTGAACAACTGCACACGCAAATCATGCACCAGCCCGAGGGAAACCTTGGCCAGAAAGTAGTTGCCCAGATAAGATCCCAGCCCCTGCCACGCGGCGATCAGGATGATCAGCAGCGGCACCGCCTGCAGCAGTTGCAGGTCACGCAGGTAAGGCACGGTTGGAAACAGCACCGCCTCGGGGTTGGACAAGCCGTCGACGAAGTACTTGAGGATGTAGCCGAGCATTGGCTGCGTCGAAGCGAAAATCAGAAATCCGACGATGCTGATCAGAAACAGACTGATGTAGGGCCGGACATAGCCGAGCAGGCGGAAGTAGATTTTCAAGCTCGAAGGGCTTGCGGAGAGACTGGAGTCGGTCATATCACGCGAATGTCGATAAAAAGGACGCTGACTTTAGCACAGCTTCCTCAGGGTTCTGGCAATCGCATAAAGGCTGTTATTGTTACGCGTCAGATTAAGCATCAAATAGCCATCACCCCAAAATGGCCGACCAACTTCAGGATTGAATCTCTCAGCATGCAACTCAGCGGTTTCAATAGCGTGTCCAATCGAGTCTTCGATTTCATTTGCCTCTGGATTCTTCCACTCGGCTATCTCTTGCTCCTGTGCGCGTTGTTTTTCCTGCCGGGTCGAAGTCTGCATCACAAGCTTTTTTATGGCCTGTTCAGCATTCCGTCGCTGATTGCACTTTGCCTGCGCCCTCGCGAGCTCAAGGAGTTGCTCCGAGAGCCGATCTTCATTGCGGTGCTACTGTTTGCCGCCTGGGCGCTGCTCAGTTTGTGCTGGGGGCCTGGCAGCGACCGCATTGCCGCCCAGTTCAAACCACCGCTTCATACGCTGTTGCTGTTCGCCGGCTGTTACTTGCTGGTGCGTTATCGCAGCGAAATCGTCCAGCCTTTGCTGTTCAGCGCAGCGATGGTCGGGCTGATCGGTACGGTCGTTAACCTGTTCATGTACGCCCGCATTTACGAGCCAAACTTGCGGCTCATCGGCGGCGGTGCGTTCGATAACCCGCTGCTTGCCTCCCACATGTACGGCTTTTTCTGTGCTTACTGGCTGAGTCTGAGCATGATCTGCAAGCGCCGGCAGATGCTCTGGCTGAGCATCCCCGCAATGGCCATCATGTTCGCTGCCGTGATCGCCACCGGCTCCAGAACCCCTCTGGTTGCCCTGACACTGGCTGCGCTATGGCTGGGTTTCATCTGCTGGAACCGCCGCTCCGTTGTGTTGTTGGGCGCCCTGATCGTCAGCAGTGCGGCCGTGGCGGTACTGTTTTCACATATGATCATCGAACGCGGCGATTCCTATCGCATCGAAATCTGGCAGTTGGCCCTGCAAAAAATTGCCGACCACCCATGGATCGGACATGGCTACAACGCCGATCTGACCCTCGACCCCGGCATTGGCTACTCTTTGCAGGAGCCGCACAGTTTTGCCTTGGGCGTGCTCTATTACGTCGGTATTTTCGGTTTGTTGCCGTGGTTGTTTTTCCAGGCTTGGGGATTATTGAGCAGCTGGCGCAATCGCGTGCAACCGCTGTTCATCATTGCGTCCACCTGGCTGATATTCGGCATCGGCGCAGGTTTGACTGAAGGTGGCGGGATCATTTCCCGACCGAAGGAACACTGGTTCCTGCTGTGGATTCCG
This sequence comes from Pseudomonas sp. 31-12, assembly GCF_003151075.1. Classification (NCBI taxonomy): domain Bacteria; kingdom Pseudomonadati; phylum Pseudomonadota; class Gammaproteobacteria; order Pseudomonadales; family Pseudomonadaceae; genus Pseudomonas; species Pseudomonas sp. 31-12. The sequence continues at coordinate 749,828 of NZ_CP029482.1, read as the reverse complement.
CTGGCGCTGATCGCCGCGCTAAGCATTAACCAGCGTGCCAAACGTTTATTGGCGATGCCGGTCAAGTCACTGAACTCGACCGTCATGCACACGATGACTGCCAATGCGCAGGTGATTGAAGAGGATGGCCTGGGCCCCAAAGTGCTGCGTCTGGTCGATGGCAGCTTCCTCAAGCTGTTCCGCCGCCGTCGCTGGTACACCTCGGGCAGCTTCAATCCGTATTCCGAGCGTTTCGCCACTAACAGCATTCAACTGCGCGACCTGGGTATTCCAACGCCGCAGATTCTTGACCTGTACCGGCTCGACGATGGCAGCAGCGCCGTGCACTATTCCCCACTGCCAGGCAACACGCTGCGCCAGGTGCTGCAAGGCATTACCGCGCCAGCAGTGCGTCAGGCGCTGGTGGAGCGTTTCGGCAAGTTCATGGCTCAACTGCATGAGCAAGGTGTCTATTTCCGCTCGCTGCATCTGGGTAACGTGCTGGTGTTGGAGGATGGCGAGTTCGGCCTGATCGATGTGGCCGACTTGCGCATCTATCCTTCCTCGCTGAGTCTGTCCCTGCGTAAACGTAATCTGCGCCATATGCAGCGCTACACGGTGGATAAGCGCTGGTTGTTCGAAGACCATTTCGAAGCGCTGCTCCAGGGATACGCCATGACGGCGTCGAAATCCGCTGTCGATAACCTGCACAGGCAAGTACTGGCCGGGAGTTCCCCGGCACGGGCTCATTGATGACTGAAACCAACCCGTTCATTGCGCTGGCAGCCTACCTGCTGGCCATCGTGACCGCCGCCCTGTTGTTGCGCGCCGTTCCGAAAATCGCCCGGCACCTGGAGCATTCCGGCGAAAGCCGCTATGCCAGCATTGATGGATTACGCGGTTATCTGGCGTTTGGTGTGTTTGTGCACCATTCGGTCATTACCTGGATCTTCCTGCGCACCGGCGTTATCGAATTTCCGCCGAGCAACTTCTATTCGCAGCTTGGCCAAGGCAGCGTCGCGCTGTTTTTCATGATCACCGGCTTCCTGTTCTGGAACCGATTGCTCACCCAGGGACGTCAACACGACTGGCTGGCCTTCGCCGTTTCCCGGGTATTCCGCCTCTATCCTTTGTACTTGCCGTTGATGCTGATTGTATTTGTCACGGTGTTCTATCTGCAGGACTGGGAACTCAAGGAGCCCGGCATCCGCCTGGCCGGGCAGATTCTGGCATGGCTGACCTTCGACCGGCCGGACGTCAACCAGTACCACCAGACCGGCATGCTGATCTCCAACGTCACCTGGACATTGGGCTACGAGGTGTTTTTCTATCTGGCGTTGCCATTGGCCGGCATGGTCTTCATCTATCGCGGCAGCTGGCTGCAAGTGGTGCTGTGCCTGATCGGCATTTACGCTCTGTACCAATTGGTCGGCTGGGAACACTCGCTGAAGAAGCACTTTCTGGCGAGCTTCCTGGGCGGCATTGGTGCGGCGTACTGGATACGCCGGCCACACTTGAAGACCTGGGGTCAGACGCGACTGGCGGGGATTATCGCGTTGCTGGCGGTGACGATTGCATTTACGGCATTCAACCGCGCGTTCAACCTGTTGCCACTGCTGCTGCTTTCCTTGTTTTTTGTCATCGTGGCCTCCGGAAACACCCTGTTCGGCGCACTCAAACCGCGCAGCATCCGCTGGCTTGGGGAAATCAGCTACAGCACCTATTTACTGCACGGTTTCGTGCTTTGGGTGATGGTGCAACGCCTGCCGCTGGTGCTGCACCTGGATGCTCGTGACACCTGGACCTATCTGTCGCTGATTGCCGTGTGCACGTGCCTGCTGATTGTCATCAGCAGCCTGACGTTCTTGTACGTAGAGAAGCCGGGCATGGCAGCGGGCCAGAAAGTCTTGCAGTGGCTGCGCCAAGGCAAAAAGGCCGACAAGGGCCTGGCGGAGAAGATCGCTCGCTGAACTGAAGCTGATAACGCCCTATGTAGCAGCTGGCTGCGCCAGCTGCTACACCGATCGCGTTAGGCCTTAGTCTTTTTCCAGCGGCGAGAAGTACAGTCGCCCCAGACCACGCCAGGTCTTTTTGTTCCAGGCCTTGAACGGGATCTGCGCCAGCAGCTCGCGGGCCAGCTTGCGGTCACGATTGGCGGTCTTGAGAAACATCGAACTGAGGAACTTGTAACGCACCTCGTCGTACATCGGATGATCGCTGAACAGCGCGTAGGAGCGCAGGATGTTATCGACCATGAAACGGTGGTTCTTGTAAGAGTTGGTGGCGTGCTTGCGATAGCGCGCCATCAGCACATTCAGGCCATCGATAAAGTAACCGGCACGCGTCACCTTCAGCTCGATCAGCAAGTCTTCCAGGCGAATGTTCGGATCGAAGCCGCCCACCTTGTCCAGCGCTTCCCGGCGGATCATCAGGGTTGGCGCGGGTGGATAGGGTTTGCGCTCCAGGAACATGTCATCGAAATCCAGACGACGGAACGGCACCTCACGGCGCTGACGCTTCTCGGGATACAGATTGCCGTCGGCGTCGATCAGCTCGATGTTGCCGGCGCAGATACCGACCTCGGGTTTGCCATCCATGTACGCCACCTGCGTCGCAATGCGCTCCGGCAGCATGATGTCGTCAGAACCGAATGGAGCGATCAGGCTGCCCTTTGAACGGGCAATGGCAGCATTGAGAGTATTGGTCAGCCCCTGGTTCTGTTGAACCCGGAAATCAAAACCGTGCTTCTCCTGCAATGCCTTGATGCGCTCAACGCTGTCGTCCTTTGAACCATCATCGACCACCAGCAACTCGATGTTCGGATAGGTCTGGTCGAGGACGCTGAGAATGCTTTCCTCAATGTAGGGTGCGTGGTTATACGACGCGATGATGACAGTGACGAGAGGTTGCGCGTCGCTCATGGTTGTTCCTTGCGGGCCTGTTCCAGGCCGGAGTCGATCAGATTCAGGTATTCCTGACGGAACACCTCGATGTCATGTTCTTTCTGGAGATAACGGAAGGACTGCTCGCCCTTGGCCTTGAGCTCGTCATCTGACAGCCCGAGGTAATTATCCAGCGCCGCGACCAGGCTCGGCACATCCTTCGGCGTAATCGCCAGCCCGCCCGCACCTTCGATCAGCGGCAGCATGGCCGGTACGTTCGAGGCGATCACCGGCAGGTGCCCGCTCATGCCTTCGAGCAATGCCAGCCCCAGACCTTCAGCCAGGGACGGCATGGTCCAGACGTCGAACGCGCGAATGTACTGCAAGGCAATTTCCTTGAAGCCCAGCAGGTGCGCGCGACCGGTTAGCCCCAGGCTTTCGATTTCGGCTTTCAGGCGCGACTCTTCGCGGCCGGCACCAATGATCGCCAACTGGGTGTTCGGGTACTTGTCCTTGAGGGCGGCAAACGCCTGCAACAGATAGGTGTGACCCTTGACCGGCACCAGGCGACCCAGCGCCCCGATCAAGCGCACCGACGGATCGATGCCCAACAATTCGCGGGCGCGCTCGCGGCTGTGCTGCAAGCCTTCTGCCTGCTCGATGTCGATAGCATTGGTAATGGCGTAGGTATTCTGGTCAGTGAAACCGCAGTCGCAGTCCAGCAGGTACTGTTTGACCGCCGGCGACACACCGACGAAGCGCCAGTGACGATCGATCAGCCGCTGGGTCTGGCGGCGCCGGTAAAACCGGTCGTATTCGCCAAAACCGTGGGAAATGCCGATGCACAGCGGCACCTTCAACCAGCGGTTGAGCGTCAGCATCATGTTCACTGGCTTGAAGCGATTACAAATCACCACATCGAACTTTTCCGCACGGCAAAACTTGTACAACGTCCACATCGCGCGCAGGCGCATGCCCTTGAGGGACTTGTCGGAAAACTCGAAATACACCGAACGGTCGGCCTGGCTCACAGCCTCGCCCGGCCCGGGCTTGCCCCGCAGGAACGCTGCAGTGACTTCGTAGCGATCATTTGGCAGCGCCTTGACGATCTGCTCCGCGAGGTCGGCAAAATCATGGGCTTTGACATTGTAGTCAGGCTGCAATTGCAGAACCTTTGACCGTTGACTCATAACGCTCCTCGGTGAAAACCTGTCGCATCGATGACCCAGGCCGGTTCGGCGGCGATACGCCTGACCTCGGCTGGATCGGGTGGAGGCAACCGTGACCACTCGTTGCGTTTCCAGCAAACGAAGTGGAAGTACGGAAACCGGCGATCGCCATCGCGATCATTACTCAAACAGCCATTACGCCAATACCAGTGATGCGGAAAATCATCCGTGCCGTCGTGCCACTTGATGCAGCCACCCGGCGTGCTGAACGCCTCGGTGAACTCGCTGCGCCGACGCCACGGATTGAGCTTGCCCACCAAGGTGAACAACGGCTCGGGGAAATTCTTGCGCCAGAGGAAGATCCGGCTGAATGCGCCCTCGTCCAGCGCATGATGCTCCTGATCGGTGAAGCGCTTTCGCCAATTCTTCATCTGCATGAACAACTCACGCTTGCGGGCGTTGTTGCGCATCAGGCAGAGATGCCCTGCTACTCGTCGCTCGTGAGTCGAGAACAGGTCATAACCGGCCAGCCGATCAGGGGTGAAATAACTTCGCAGGTCACCATACACCAGATCAATATCGCCGAACCCCCAGAAATCATAGCCTTGCAAGCGGTCGGCATGAATATGCCCCAGCGCCGGCTTGATGTCGCAGAGCTTGTAAGCCGCATCCGGCGCAAAGTCGATATCCAGCCGTTGTGAGACCAACCCGCAGTAATCTTTGAACGTCATGCACTCGACCGTGACGTTGGGGGGCAGATTCTCGGGCGTGCCGCAGTCGCTGAATAGCAACCAGTCGATATCGGCGTTGCGACGGCAACTCTCCAGGAAAAACGGCATCCAGAACGGCCATTGGCCGAAATACGGGATCAGAAAAACAATGCGCGGGCGTGGGTTGATCACAGAAGAATCACTGCAGTTGTTTAAGACGCGGCCATGCTAGGCCGCGAAGTGCTTCATTTCTGCTGTCGAGATGTTTCACCATGCTTCAAAAGCCACAACAATTCATGGCGTCTGACCGCTTTTCGAAAAAATTCGTTCTCGCCATAAAGGGGCGGCACTCTACGGGCCAGCAACCGTTGTATCAACCGACGCAAACGTCGCTTGAACGGCATGGGCGGTTGCAGGTCGTGCATCATGCCCAGCGCCATGGCTTTATCACGCTGAAGGTCCAACGACAGCGGCAGGCAGCAAGGCTGCATCTGCGTCGCCGGGTCAAAGGCCGGCGGCAGCGCGATGCCGTGCCCCGCATCGCCCATCGGCCAGCGATCGTTATCGTGCAGATGATTGGCGTAGCCGAGCAAGGTGGTCGGCTGCCACTCAAGACCGCTCAAGGCTTCGAGGACCGCTTGCTGGGCGCAGAGATGATCGGGATGCGGATCGAGCGTCGGGTGTGGCAGCACGATCACTTCGGGACGCGCGCGCAACAAAAGCTCACGCAGATCGGCCAGCAGATTGTTCCAGGTCGGCGCACCGTCGACGTCGCCCGGCAGGGCAAATGGATTCAACTGGCGATACACACGGGTGTCGCTCAACTCGGCTTCACGGGAACCCATCGGCTTCGTCGGTGCAGCCTGCATCGCCGCCAGTTGCAGGCAGAAATATCCCAGCTGCACGCAATGCGCTTCAGGCACGCCCGCCCAGCGCGGCACAGCGATGCTGTCCCAGGCGCGCAAACGGCCCTTGAGTCGGGCGGCCTCGACCTTGCTCAAACCGATCTGCTGATAATGTTCGGCTTCGATTTCACCGGCGGTGAGGGTCACGATCCAGGCTTCATCGGCCTGGCTGTACAAACCATAGGCGGCCAGCTCGGCGTCGTCGGCGTGGGGCGCGATCACCATCACCCGCTGGCGGCGATAATCCGGTTGCTCCAGCGCCCACAGCACCGGCTCGCCGACTAAGCGGCAGAAGCGTCCCTGGAGGCGCAACTCGCCCCGCGACAACACTTGCGCCTGACCGCTGAGGTTCAGGTAGCGAAGGCCGTTCACACCGCGCTCAAACGTCTGTTGATCCGGATTTTCGCCACCCAGCAATTCGACCACCGGATCGATAAAGCGCCCCAGCCACGTGCTTTTTACCCGCAGCGCCAACACCAGCGTTGCGTCGTCGACCAGCATCACGCCTTCGTCCAGGCGCAAACGCTCCCCGTCCAGATGCACCTTGGGCTGCGGGGTGTACGGCGGGAAACTGTATTGGTAATCGTCTTTGGGCGAGTAGAACAGGTGATCGGCGAACCAGGCTTCGTGGGCAATCCAGCCCAGCACCGCCAGCACCAGCGGCAACCACCAGGCCACCAGCAGTCCGATGGCAATCAACAGCACCAGCGCGATCAAAAGGCCGATGCGTTTGTTGCGCCGATGGCGCTTGAGCAGTTGCTGTTTGCGGCTCATGGGCTCACTCACACAGTGAAGACCGGCACAGGATTGCACCAGCGGTCCTTGTATTCCCGGTCGGCGCGGCCGAAGGAAAACCGCAAGGGTTTACCCAGGGCACGGGCGTGTTCCCAGGCACTTTGGGTGTTGAGGAAACTCAGCACGCTGCCGGGACTGAATTCGCGCGTTTCAGGATCGACGCCGCCGTTGATGTACTCGACGCTGATCCATTCTGGCGCTTCGACGCGGTACACCAGTTGAATCGCAATCGGTGCATCGTTGAGGAAAATCACCGAACCGATCAACAAGTCCCGCAGCAGCTCGATCACCTCCGCCATGCGTTCGGCACCGGTGGCCGGGAAGCCCCAGCGACGCTGGAACAGGTCGCAGTAGATCGCGGCCAGCTCAGCGCTGGAGAACTCGGCAACTGACCGAACCACGCCGCCCGCCTCTTCCAGCAAACGCAACTCACGGCGCTGGTTGTAGCGAAACTTCTTCGACAACTCTTCAGGCGTGCGGGCCATGGCCAGTTGTTCGGTCTGCAACTTGATGTCGGTGAAACGGCCTTCACTGAGCGCCGACAAATATCGTCCACGATGGCGCAGTGGCGCCTGGGCATCAGCGGCGGCCGGCAGGATCAACTCGGCATTGCCGAGGTCAAACAAGCCTTTTTTACCGCGGCGTTTGAGCACGTCTTTGGACAGTGCCAGGTCGCGCCCCCAGGTCGGGATGGCGGCTTTCACTTCACCGTTTTGCTCCCAGGCCAGGTAACGCACCGGGATCTCGGCCAACTGTGCCAGGCGTTCAACTACCAGGGGATGGGTCGCGACGCTGCCGCCGAAACGCTGCCAGGCCTGTGCATAAGTCGAGGCATCGACCACCGCCCAGCCCCGTTCGCGCCAGCCTTGAAATCGGTTGAGCATCAGCCCCTCGGTGCCAGTTCGGTGACGTGCGGCAAATGCCAGAAAGCATCGCGTACCGCGCGGTCGGAGAAACGCTCACGCAGGCGATCGAGCATCAGCTCAGCACATTGGTGACGTTGCTGGTCGTCCATCGCGGCCAGGTGTTGCAGCCCTTGGGCCAGGTGTTCGGCATCGCCCAACGGGAACAGAATGCCCACGCCTTCGACGACCTCCTTGGCCCCACCGCACGCGGTGGCGAGCAACGGGACGCCAGCGGCCATGGCTTCGAGCAGCACCATGCCGAACGGTTCATGATCAGAACTCAAGGCAAACACATCGAAGGCTCGGAAGTAGCGACGGGCATCCGGTACTTGACCGAGAAACAGCACGCGATCGCCGATACCGAGCTCCCGGGCCAGGGCCTTGAGGTCCTCTTCCAGACGACCGCTGCCAAGAATCACCAGTTGGCTGTTGGCCGGCAGGCCCGGCAATGCCTCGGCAAAACCTTGCAGCAGCGTGGTCTGGTCTTTGTCTGGGTGCAGCCGTCCGACGTTGCCGACAATCCAGGCATCCGCCGACAGGCCGAGGGTTTCCCGGGCCTCGCGCACCGACACCTGGCTGGTTTGCAACGCCGGCACATCGACACGGTTATAGAGCGTCTGAATCCGCCCGGCCGGCCATTTCGGCAGGCAACGGCGCATGTCGTCGCGCACCGCATCGGAGACCCCGAGCAGGCTCAGGCGCTTGCGGAAAATATGCGCGAACAGTTTGCGGGTGCCGCGCTTGTAATCGCCAAAGGCGTGATGCACGCCGATCACCGGCAGCGAAGTGCCGAGCAAGGCGATGTAGATCGGCTTGAAGCGGTGAGCAATGCAGAAACTGAAGTTGCGCGAGGCGGCGATCTTGCGCAGATCGCTGATGGCGCCCAGCTTCAGGCCACGAATGGCCTTGGAGCTGTATTCCATGAACAGCACTTCATCGGAAGCGCAGTTCGCGGCCACTTCGCTATCGGCGACCCCGGTCAGAAAGACCGTGGTCACCCGATAACCGGTCCCCGCGAACAGGCTGGCGTACTGCCGGGCGCAGTCCAGGAACGGCCCGTCATAGCCGTGGCAGAACTGCAACACATGGCGTTCAGCCGAGCGTGTCATAAGCGTTGGCGCCCTCTTTGACCACCAGGATGTCTTCCATGATCAGATACTGTAGATCCGATCCGAAGAACATGTTCAGTGCGTCGGTCGGCGAGCAGATCATCGGCTCGCCACGACGGTTGAGCGAGGTGTTCAGCGACACACCGTTGCCGGTCAGCACTTCCAGCGCCTTCATCATGTCGTAGTAGCGCGGGTTGTATTCACGCTTGAGCACCTGGGCCCGGGACGTGCCGTCTTCGTGGACGACTTCCGGCACGCGGGTCTTCCACTCTTCCGCCACTTCGAAAGTGAAGGTCATGAACGGCGCCGGGTGATCGATCTTGATCATCTGCGGGGCCACGGTGTCGAGCATCGACGGGCAGAAAGGCCTCCAGCGCTCGCGGAACTTGATCTGGTGGTTGATGCGGTCAGCCACGCCGACAGCGCTCGGGCAACCGATGATCGAACGACCGCCCAAGGCCCGCGGACCGAACTCCATGCGGCCCTGGAACCAGGCTACCGGGTTACCGTCGACCATGATTTTGGCGATGTTTTCCGGCATGTTTTCGAGTTTGCGCCAGACCGGCTTGCTCGGGTGACGGGCGCACGCGGCGATCACGTCTTCGTTGCTGTACGACGGGCCGAGGTAGACGTGTTCCATCTTCTCGACCGGCACGCCACGGGCATTGGACACGTAGGCTGCTGCGCCGACTGCGGTGCCGGCATCGCCGGAAGCAGGCTGTACGAACAGCTCCTTGACGTCGTCACGGGCGATGATTTTCTGGTTGAGCTTGACGTTCAACGCACAGCCACCGGCGTAGGCCAGTTTGCCGGTTTCCTTGAGCACGTCGCCCAGGTAGTAGTCGATCATCTGCAGCGCAATTTTTTCGAACAGCGCCTGAATGCTGGCGGCGTAGTGGATGTACGGCTCGTCGGCGATGTCGCCTTCGCGCTTCGGCCCCAGCCACTCGATCAGCTTCGGCGAGAAGTAGTAACCCTTGCCCTTCTCTTTATAACGGCGCAGGCCGATCACGTTGGCGTAGTCGGTGTTGATCACCAGTTCGCCGTTCTCGAACGAGGCCAGACGCGAGAAATCGTATTTGCTGGCATCGCCGTACGGCGCCATGCCCATGACCTTGAACTCACCGTCCAGCATGTCGAAACCGAGGAACTCGGTGATCGCGCCGTACAGGCCGCCGAGGGAGTCCGGATCAAAGAATTCCTTGATCTTGTGGATCTTGCCGTTTTCGCCATAACCGAAGAAGGTCGTGGCGTACTCGCCCTTGCCGTCGATGCCGAGGATCGCGGTTTTCTCTTTGAAACCCGAGCAGTGATAAGCGCTGGAAGCGTGGGCCAGGTGGTGTTCAACCGGCTCGATCTTGATTTTCTTCGGATCGAAGCCCAGTTGCTCCAGGCACCAGACGATCTTGTTGCGATAGCGCTTGTAGCGACGGTTGCCCATCAGGATCGCGTCGAGTGCGCGGTCCGGGGCGTACCAGTAACGCTTGGCGTACTGCCAGCGAGCCTTGCCGAAAATGCTGATCGGGGCGAACGGAATCGCGACCACGTCAACGTCGGACGGCTTGATGCCTGCCTGCTCCAGGCAGAACTTCGCCGATTCGTAAGGCATGCGGTTCTTTGCATGTTTATCGCGTACGAAGCGCTCTTCCTCAGCCGCCGCGACCAGCTTGCCGTCGATGTACAAGGCTGCTGAAGGATCATGGCTAAGGGCGCCGGACAGGCCAAGAATCGTCAATGCCACAGGGGTCTAGCCTCTTTAGTCTGCATGCAGGCGACAAGCGCCTCAAAAATTGATGTGCCCCTCGCAAGGGGCGAGAGACAGCTAAAGGGCGGGATTATAGCTTAAAAGCGACGGCAAGCCTCTAGCGGGAAGTGGCAAGCAGCAAGCTCACGCGTTGACAGCAGAAAGACGTCGACATAGGCTCCTGCTCAAATGGACTGGGAGATCCCGGTCGGCGCTATAGCCTCGGTGAGTTCATCGGGGCTTTTCGCTTTCTGAAACAGGGAAAACCTGTTTCAGGACTAGACACATCACCCGCCGGATTACAAAAGCGCTACCCGCGGCCTGCTCGCCAGTAAATACCGAGATTGCCGTCGATAGCCTGGCGGTAAATCGTATAGGGCAAGGAAACGGTGTCCATGACACCCGATAAGGTCAGGTCCAGCAATACGAAGGGGACGAGGACGCCGGTGGGATCGGGCGGGGCGTTCAGGATGCAGAAGTCGTAGGCCAGGCCGCTGTAGATGCGGGGAATGGACTGGCAGTAGGTTTTTTGTTTTCGCAGGCCGCGAGTGGCGTCTTCGTCATCCTGCAGCACCGTCAGTGCGGTCCCGCACCCCGATAGAACCAGTGAAAAAGTACTGATCGCAACAGCCGTTTTTATGGTCAAGATTTGCCCTCCGTGAACGTCAGGCAAACTAGCATCGTGGCTATTCAGGGCACAGTTCATGGGGTCTGTGGATCATGTAGGAAGGTTCACAAGAACTTGTCCTCTTAATCTCGGGTGTCTGCTCTGGCCGCATCGCAAGCAGGCTCGCTCCTACATTTGATCTGCGGCGAACACCGAACCAATGTAGGAGCGAGCCTGCTCGCGATAGGGTCGAAGACCCGATTCAGCCAGCGCCAGAGATGTCTTTGGGCAGACGCTGGTCAATGACCTGATACAGCGCGCTGCTCTCAGGCCAGTTACGCATGAACCGCGCCCGGTCCCGTGCATACGCCGGGGCAAAGCTGCCCACAGTGCCATGCTGACACATCGAATCCAGATCGATCAGCGCCCAGCGATCCTGCTGCCAGAACAGGTTATGGCCCTTGAAATCCCCATGACTGATGCGCTCGCGAATCAGCTCGGCAAACAAATGATCCAGCGCCACCAACTCGGCCTCGGGCGCATCCCCCCTTTCAACGTACGGCGCAAAGCGTTCGATGATGTCCGGCCCCGGCAGATACTCGGTGATCAAGTACGCCCGGCTGCGCAACCAGAGAAAACGCTTCTCCAGCAACGCCAGCGGTTTTGGCGTGGCGATACCGAGAAATTCCAGGCGATTGCCTTCGCGCCACGAGTGCCAGGCACGACTCGGGCGCCAGAAGCGTTTGAGCCAGTGCGCAAAGCCTTTGATGTTGTAGCGCTTGATCACCAGCGTCCGACCATCAACCTCGACTTTTCCTACGCTCGCCGCGCCGCCGGTCTTATACAGATGGCCCTGGTCGAGCAAGGCATCGGCCTGCTCCAGCACCGGCAGCATCGCTGCTTCTTCCTCGCGACGAATAGCCCGCAGGCCAAACGCCCCGCGTTGAACGCTGAACAACGTGCATTCACGGCCCGCCTTGATCAGGTAGTCCTTCAAGCGCCAGCTGCGAACCTTGTCGATCTGCTTCTGCAACGCCTCCATCGGCAACGCGTGTTCACCATTGCTCAGCAGGTAATACACCAGCAATTCTTCGGTGAACGGCTCCAGCGATTTGGGCAACTGGGCGAAAAATACGCCGAGGTTTTCCAGGACTTTCTGCCGTGACAGCGGCTGGCCCGGGGTTTCAGCACAGACACCGCCGCCATCGATCAAGTACAACCGACCGCGCTGGCGCAAAAGATTGTCCAGGTGCAGGTCCTCCTGCCAGAGCCCCTTGCGATGCATTTGGCCAATGGCGCCCAGCGCCTCGGCCAGCACAGCGCCTTGCATATCCGCCAGTACCGGCAGATGTTCGACTTTTTTCCAGGTATCCCCCAGGCTCTCGGCGCCTTCAAGGAAATCGAACAGCAGCCAGCCGCCCTCGCCCTCGTTCAAACCGTCCGCCAGCAACTGCGGCGTGGTCAGGCCTTGATCGGCGAGCAAACGCACGCCGTCCCGCTCACGCTGAAAATGCCGCGCCGCTTTGCTGCCGACCAACAACTTGGCCAGCACCGGACGGCCGCGCCACACGCCTGCACCAACGTAACGCTGCCCCGGCAACACACGCAGCAGACTCAGCAGCTGCAACTCGGCGGGACCGGCGGCATCGGCCAGCGAAATGCTCAGCGGCAGGCTCGGGCTGCGACCGGCGTTTTTCAGTTCAGACAAGCGCATCAGCGCGTCTCCTTGCGACTGCGCCGCGCGGTCAGGCGCGAAACCCAACTGTCCACCAGCGAACTGTCCCGTGGCTGATCCACGTAGACCGCCAGCAATTCGCGCAACTGCGCTTCGGTCCACTCCGGCGCACGACGCAGCAACGGTTCCAGATCCTTGATCCGGTCACGCTGACCGAACAGCAACGGCCGGGTTTTTTCCAGGTCGATCAACTGCGCCTGATAACCGTCGCCCGTGGCCTGCAGAAAAATGTGTTTGGGGTAGAAACACCCGTGAAGCTGGCGCACGCCGTGCAGGCGCCGCGCCAGTTCGCCACAGGCTTTCATAATGGCCACGTGCTGCGCTTCGCTCAGGTCCGACCAGCGCTGCAACAGCGAATCCAGGTCATCCCAACCGTCCAGCGCACGGGTCAGCAGAACCGCCCGCACTTCCCCGTCGACTTTGCGCTCACCAAAAAACGCCGCCTGCAGCGCCGGTATGCCCAGCTTCTGATAACGACTGATGTTACGAAACTCGCGGGCAAAACTCGGCTCGCCGAACGGCGCATGGAAGGTGCGCGTCAGGTAGTTGCTCTGGCGCTTGAGGTAGTAGCCATGACCTTCCAGATCCAGCCGAAACACGCTGCTCCAGCCACCACCGACGGTGTTGGGCTCATCCACCGCGTCGAGCTGCTTGGCCCACAGTGCGTCGAACGTGCCGAGGCCATGACGCTCAAGCAGCGCACGGTCTTCAGCGGCCAGGAAATCAGTCATTCGCGTCCCTCGAAAAATCTCACCACGTGCCGGATGCGTTTCTTGTCGTCGGCATTCAGCCGGTCACGCTGGCGGTATTGCAGGTAAAAGCGCAGGCGCTGGGTCGCCGACAGGTGATATTTGGCCACCTTGTCGAGGCAGGCCAGGTCCTTGGTGATTCGGTACTTGAGCCAGAAGCCGCGCCAGAAATCGCCGTTGGGGCAATCGATCAGGAACAGCTTGGCCTGATCGTCGATCAGCAGGTTGCGCCACTTCAAATCGTTATGGGTGAACCGGTTGTCGTGCATGGTCCGGGTGTAACCGGCCAGCTGACGACTGACGGTATCGACCCAGACGCGGTCCGCCAGCTTGGGATCGTGCCGGTCGGCGAGGGCTGACAAATCTTCGGTGTTCGGCAGTTCACGGGTGATCATCGCGCCACGGGCATACGCCGCGCCACGCCGCTCCAGGCCCCAGGCAACCACTTCAGCGGTCGGAATGCCCCACTTGGCGAAGCGCTTGAGGTTCTGCCATTCAGCCTTGACCCGTGGTTTGCCCAAGTAACGGCGCAGACCTTTGCCGGCGCCGCTGTAGCGCTTGACGTAGTAATTGACGCCGTTGCGATTGACCCGGATAACCTCGGACAACGGGTCGCGGGTCAGGCGCTCGCCCTGAAGCGCGAACACCGCTTCCAGGCTGCCAAAATCTTCCGCGAGGTCGCTGTAAGCAGGTTCCAGCCTCCAACCCGGCATCAGAGCGCATCCCCGTATCGCTGTTTACGGTCGTAGAGTTTGTTGGCTTTGCCTTCGAGCCAGGCGAGCAATCCGGCTTCCTCGCCCAGAATCTGGCGCAACGGCTGCTGGAAGTAGCCTTTGAGGAATCGCAGTTTGTCGCGTTTGGTCAGGCCGATGTCCAGTGCCGAAAAGTACAGCGCCGCCAGATCCTTGTTGCGCCAGCGCTGAGTGATCGTCGGGCGGGTCTGGGCGCGGTGCAGGTCGATCACCGAAAGCTTGAAGTCATCAGCCGTCACCGGTTTGTCGATGTGCAGCAGGAAGTGGCAGATGTAGCAGTCGCGGTGGTTGACCCCGGCGCGGTGCATCATGCCGGTCATGCGTGCGACTTCGGCGATCAGTGCGCGCTTGAGTTTGGGCTCGGGTGGGTTCTTGATCCAGTCGATGCTGAAGTCTTCGAGGCTGACGGTCGGCGCCAGCTCTTCGGTGACGATAAACGAATGCTGATCCGCCGGGTTGCTGCCCTTCTCGCCATAAGCCACGGCGGTCATGGTGGGCACGCCGACTTCTTTCAAGCGTTGAATGGCTTTCCATTCCTGCCCCGCGCCGAGCACCGGCAGCTTGGCGGTCAGCAGATTCTTGAAAATCTCGCCCCAGCCGATGCCACGGTGGATCTTCACGAAAAAACCATTGCCGTTGACTTCAGTGCGCAAAGTGCGGCGCGCTTCCAGTTCACGGTAAACCTCGCCCTGCAAGCCTTCGACTTCGGTGAACGCATCGCGTCCGGCCCAAAGGCTCTTGAACGGTTCAGCCAGCATCAACTTCATTAAGTGTGCTCCGCCAGAATCACATCGGCCGCGTGTTGCGGCATGCTGTAGAGGTCGGCCGTCTCAGCGAAGGCCAGACCGTTGCGGCTCCAGGCCGCCCGTGCTTGAGTGTCGTTCAACATGCCGGTCAGGTACTGGGTCAGTTGCGCCTGATCGAACGGTTCATCCAACACCAGGCCAGCGTCGGCCTCGGCGATGTAATGGGCGTAACCACACACCGCACTCACCAGCACCGGCAACCCGGCCACCAAGGCTTCGAGCAATACGGTCCCGGTGTTTTCGTTGTACGCCGGGTGGATCAACAGGTCGGCACCGAGCAGGAAACGCGGGATATCGCTGCGCCCCTTGAGGAACGTCACGTTGTCGCCGAGCCCTAAAGTGACGCTCTGCATCTGGAATAATTTGGGGTCATCCTGGCCAATTACAAACAGCCGGGTGCGTTTCTTCAGATCAGCGGGCAACGCGGCCAACGCCTTGAGGCTGCGATCCACGCCCTTGGTCTTGAACCCGGAGCCGATCTGCACCAGTAGCAGCTCATCGTCTTTCAGATTGAATTCGCGACGGAATTCGGCACGAATTTCTGCAGAATTGGCCGGCGCGCGACGGTCTTGGGAAATACCCGGCGGGAGCAAATGAAAGCGTTCCAGCGGCGTGTCGTAATGCTTGATGAACAGCGGCTGCTGGACTTCGGAGATCATCAGTATTTCGGTCTTGGCGTCCTTGGCGAACACCGCGCGCTCGTACTCGGCGAAGTGCCGGTAGCGGCCCCAGCGACGGTACAGCGAGTTGCGCAGGTTCTGCGCCTTGTCTTCGAAACAGCCGTCGGCGGCGTAGTAAACGTCGAGGCCCGGCATCTTGTTGAAACCGATCAGACGGTCCACGGGACGCTTGGCCAGGTCCGCTTCCATCCACTCGCTGAGCTTCTCGTTGCGCCGATGGTTGAAGAACGCCTTGACCGGCGCCACCAGCACTTCGAAACCGGGCGGGACATCGCCTTCCCAGATCAGCGTGTAGACGCGAATCTGATGGCCGCGCTGCTGGCATTCCAGGGCGATGCGCATGAAATCGCGCTGCAAGCCCCCGAACGGAAAATACTTGTACAAGACGAATGCCAATTGCATCAGCGCAGCTCCTCAGCCAGTAACAACGTGCTCAGTCGGGTCGCGACACGCTCGGGATTCAGACGCGTGAAGCACAGGGGCCACTCGCGTTTCAGGTCGAACTGACGGGCATCTTCGGCCGTCGGTTGATAGGTGCATTTCTTTTGCAGGCACGGTGCGCAGGGGAAGTCGCTGGCGATGTGAATCTGCGCCTTGCCGTAGGCACCGGTCAGGCCTGGATTGGTCGGGCCGAACAGCGACAGGGTCGGTACGTCGAGCGCGGCGGCCAAGTGACCGAGGCCTGTGTCGACTGCCACGCAGGCCTGAGCGCCGGCCAATACTTTGCCAACACCGGCCAGGTTCAGTTTGGGCAGCACTTCGACATGCCGGAACCCGGCAGCGATGCGTTCGGCCCGGGCCTTCTCGACCGGATTGCCCCACGGCAGCTTCACGGCGACGCCGAGATAGCCAACGCGCTCGGCCAGTTCGCGCCAATAGGCTTCCGGCCAGTGTTTGGTGTCCCATGTGGTGCCGTGCAGAAACAGCACGTAAGGATTCTTGCGCGGCAGTTCCACCAGGCGTTCGACGTTCAGGCCGTAATCGCCCAGGCCTTTGGGCAGGTCATAGCCCAGCGCCAGGGCGAACAATTGACGTACTCGCTCGACCGCGTGTTGTCCACGGCCCACGGCCAGGCGACGGGAATAGAAACGTGCGGCGATGGGTTCGCGCGCCGAGTCCTTGTCGAGTCCTGCGACCGGTGCTTTGACATAGCGCGTCAGCCAGGCGCTTTTCAGCAGGCCCTGAGCGTCGATCACCAGATCGTATGGGGTGGCGCGAACGCTTTGCTTGAAGCGCTTCCACTCGCCACTCTTGATCGTTTGCCAAAGGTTCTTGCGCCAGCGACGGATGGCCACCGGAATCACCTTGCCCACGGCCGGGTGCCAGGTCGGGATTTCGGCAAAGCCTTCTTCCACCACCCAGTCGAACGTGATGCCGGGGATCGCCCGCGCCGCGTCGGTCAACGCCGGCAACGCGTGAATCACGTCGCCCAGCGAAGAAGTCTTGATCAGCAGAACGCGCAAACTATTTGACCTCGACCACAGTGCCCTGCAACCGCTGCAAGGCTTCGTTCACCGCTTGCGGCATGAGCTGGCGCAGGCAGTTGTAATGACCGAAACGGCAGGTGCGATCGAAGCACGGGCTGCAGTCGAGGCCCAGGCGTACGATTTCGACGTGCTCGGCCAGAGGTGGCGTGAACCCTGGCGACGTCGAGCCGTAGACCGCTACCAACGGACGGTTCAGCGCGGCGGCGACATGCATCAGGCCGGAGTCGTTGGACACCACCGAATCGGCGCAGGACATCAAGTCGATGGCTTCCGCCAGGGAGGTGCCACCGCTGAGGTTCACCGACTCTTCACGCAAACCGGGAATCAGCCGCGCGCGGATGTCTTCGCCGACCGCGTGATCGTTTTTCGAACCGAACAACCAGACTTGCCAACCTTCGCGGATCTTCGCTTCGGCGACCTTGGCGTAGTGCTCGGACGGCCAGCGCTTGGATTCGCCGAACTCGGCGCCGGGGCACAGGGCCAACACGGGGCGGTCGAGGGTCAGGCCGAATTTGGCCAGCGCGGCCTCGCGGGTGACCGGGTCGATCTGCAGGCTCGGTCGTGGATAAGGTGTCGGCAGCTCGGCATCGCGCTCATAAGCCAGCGCCATGAAGCGCTCGATCATCAGCGGATAACGATCTTTATCCAGGGTCCGCACGTCATTGAGCAGGCCGTAGCGGAACTCGCCACGCCAGCCGGTGCGTTTCGGGATACCGGCGAAGAACGGCACCAGCGCCGACTTCAAGGAGTTTGGCAGCAGGATCGCCTGGTCGTACTGGCCGGCCAGGGATTTGCCGATGCGCCGACGCGTCGCCAGCTCGAGGGCGCCGTGACCGAGCGGAAAGCTCAAGGCCTGACGGACTTCGGGCATGCGCTCCAGGATCGGCCGGCTCCACTCGGGGGCCAGGACGTCGATTTCGCATTGCGGGTGGCGTTGCTTGAGACACTGAAACAGTGTCTGCGCCATCACCATGTCACCGACCCAACTGGGCCCAACGATCAGAATTTTCATGTGGTTTCCATAAACGAACCGGGGAGGCATACGCCTCCCCGCCTCGAGAATCCAGCACCCGCAGCCTTGGCTGTCAGGTCATTTGGACGAGCCGGTTGGGGCTCATCGGATCAATTTCATACACATCAATATCAATCAGCATAAAACTCTGTGGCGAGGGAGCTTGCTCCCGCCGGGCTGCGAAGCAGCCCCAAAACCTGCTACTGAATTTCATCTGGCAAACCGCGCCGACTGGGTTACGACTGCTTCGCAGCCGAGCGGGAGCAAGCTCCCTCGCCACAAAAGCCCGCCACGTCCCGAGTCAGCTTCAGCTTAGCCCCAACTCTTTCCAGATCCGCAATACCTGCCGGCGCTCATCTACAAACTGGTCACCCGGTATCACCCCGGCGTCCTTCTGCAAGGCCTGCCGGTGCGCGGCGGAGCGGTAGGCTTTGTAGGCCTCGCGCAACAGGCTGGCGTCTTCGGCGGGCATCAGCCCTTCGTGTTCCAGCTCTTCCAGAATGCGGATGTTGTCTGTCCAGCGCAGCAATGGCGGGTGTGTTTCGGACCACGCCAGGGCCGCGTATTGCACCATAAATTCAATATCGACGATACCTCCGGCGTCCTGCTTGAGATCGAACGGCGCCGCGGCCTCGAAGGCATTTGCCGCGGTGCCGGCCGCGGTGCTCTTACTGCCAAGGTTATCGCGCATCTTGGCGCGCATCTCGCTCACCTCCTGGCGCAAAGTCGCCAGGTCCCGTGGTTTGCCCAATATCGCCGCGCGGACCTTCTCGAACGCCTGGCCAACATCTTTGCTGCCCACCAGCACCCGCGCCCGTACCAGCGCCTGATGTTCCCAGGTCCAGGCTTCGTTCTCCTGATACCGGGCAAACGCCCCGACCGAGCTCACCAGCAACCCCGAGGCACCGGAAGGTCGCAGGCGCATATCGACTTCATACAACTGACCGGAGTTGGTCTGGGTGGTAATCAAATGAATGATCCGCTGCCCCAACCGGGTGAAAAATTGCGCGCCGTCGATGGGTTTCGCCCCGTCAGTCTCGGCCTGCGGATCGCCGTCATGGATGAAAACCAGGTCCAGGTCCGAACCATGCCCCAATTCCAGCCCGCCGACTTTCCCATAACCGACAATGATGAAGCCCGGATCGCACAAGGTGCCGTCGGTGCGCAGTGGCGTGCCGTATTTGGCCACGGTTTGGCGCCAGGCCAGCGCCAGCACTTGTTCGAGGATCGCTTCAGCGAGCCAGGTCAGGTAATCGCTGACTTTCATCAACGGCAGGCTGCCGGCGATTTCCGAGGCAGCGACCCGCAACCGGTGCGCCAGTTTGAAGTGACGCAGGGCTTCCATTTGCTGTTCGAGGTCGTCTTCGGGAATCCGCGTCAGGCGCTCGCGCAACTCGGCGGCCAACTCCGGCGCCATGGGCGGCTTGAACAACCGGCCTTCATTGAGCAATTCGTCGAGCAGCAGCGGGAAGCGGGTGATTTGCTCAGCGATCCACGGGCTTGCCGCGCATAACGTCAGTAAACGCCGCAGCGCGCCGGGGTTCTCGGTCAGCAACACCAGATACGCGGAGCGACGGGCCACCGCTTCCACCAGCGGCAACACGCGTTCCAGCACCAGATCCGGATTGGCATGCTCGACCGCCTGAGCCAGCAACCGCGGAATGAACGCATCGAGGCGCTCGCGCCCCAAGCGTTGCATCGCGCGCAATTGCGGGCTGTTGCGCAAACCGGCCAACGCCTTCAAGGCCTTGGTGGCATCGGCAAAACCGCCCTCCTCCAACTGGCGGCAAGCGGCCTCTTCATCCTGGGCTTCTTCCCAAAGCGGCAGCCATTCACCGCCGACCACCACTTCGCTTTCGGTGCCTTCCTCTTCATCGGGGTCGGCGATCACCTGACCAAAGTGCCAGGCCACGCGGCCGCGCCAATACATCAGCTGCTCATGGAAAGCCTCCCAGTCAGCGAAGCCCAACATAAAGGCAATGCGCGCCTGATCCTGGGCGCCGTCCGGCAGCATCTGGGTCTGGCGGTCGGCAATCGCCTGGATCGCGTGCTCGGTGTAACGCAGGAATTCGTAGCCTTCGCGCAGTTCGCTGACCACCGCCGGCGGCAAATACCCCTGACCTTCCAGGGTGCCCAGCACTTTTAATAGAGGACGTTGCTGCAGGCTCAAGTCGCGACCGCCGTGGATCAGCTGAAACGCCTGGGCGATAAATTCAACTTCGCGAATGCCGCCCGACCCAAGCTTGATGTTGTCGGCCATGCCCTTGCGGCGCACTTCCTGCTGGATCAGTTGCTTCATGGTGCGCAGCGCTTCGATCGCCGAGAAATCGAGGTAACGTCGGTAAACGAACGGGCGCAGCATTTCTTGCAGTTGCGCGCCGGCCACTTGATCGCCGGCCACCACCCGCGACTTGATCATCGCGTAGCGTTCCCAGTCGCGGCCCTGGTCCTGGTAATACTGTTCAAGCGCGTTGAAGCTCAGCACCAGCGCGCCGGCAGAGCCGTAAGGCCGCAGGCGCATGTCGACGCGGAACACAAAACCGTCGACGGTCATCGGGTCCAGTGCCTTGATCAGGCGCTGGCCGAGGCGAATGAAAAATTCCTGGTTATCCAGCGAGCGTTTCACCCCGACGGTTTCACCGCCCTCGGGGTAGGCGAAGATCAGGTCGATGTCCGACGACAGGTTGAGTTCCACGGCGCCGAGCTTGCCCATGCCGAGGATGACCATTTGCTGCGGCTCGCCACTGCGCCGGCCGGTCGGCACGCCGAACTGCTGGCAATGCCGCGCGTACAACCACTGATAGGCCTGATCGATGCTCGCATCGGCCATGTCTGAAAGGTCGCGGCAGGTCTGGATCAGGTCCGCCTGGCGAGTCAGGTCACGCCAGATGATCCGCACTTGATGACGGGTGCGTTGACGGCGCAGGACACGACCTAGCTCGTCTTCGGTTTCAGCCGCATTCACCGCCGCCGCGATCTGCCCGCACAGCTCGCCGGGCGCAAAGCTGCGGTCCAGTTCGCCGGACTGCCCCAGCGTCAGCAACATCAAAGGGTCACGCACACACTGCTCGGTCACGAAGTCGCTGGCGGCGGTGACGCGGGCGAATTGCGCCCAGCGCTCAGGCGTCCAGGCAGACAGCCCATGGTCGTCTTCCAGCTCGGCCACGGCGGTGCGGAACGACTGCTCGGCGCGGGTGACAAACGGCAGGAGAATGCCGGGCAGTTCGGCAAGCACAGGGAGGCTCATGGTCTATCCTTGATCGGCGTGTAGAGGGCGGCATGTAGTGAATTTTCAATTCGCACTACGTGATCGACTGTCGAACAAAGGTTAGAAATAGCTGAAATTACTTTGTTTTTGGCAGACAGCATCAAGCTTTCACCTTTTTCGGTTGGCAAAAGACCAACCTTAACGATTATTCTCACAACGCAGCCGGAGGCCACAAGCCGCTCATCTGTAGTTTTACTACTCGTATATACATCCAGATAGCTGAAATGCCCGATGATTTGTAGTAAAACTACACGCCGCCGGAACCTACCACTCGGCAATCCAAGAATTTATATCGTCTGCCCACAAGGCCAGTCGCAAACTCAGGCAACCGATTCTGGAAGCCTTTCCGCCCTGGAGCAAGCCATGCAAGACCTCGATCCCGTCGAAACCCAGGAATGGCTGGACGCCCTGGAATCGGTTCTCGACAAAGAAGGCGAAGACCGCGCTCACTATCTGATGACCCGTATGGGTGAACTCGCAACCCGCAGCGGTTCGCAGTTGCCTTACGCCATCACCACGCCATACCGCAACACCATTCCCGTAACCCACGAAGCACGCATGCCTGGCGACCTGTTCATGGAACGCCGCATTCGCTCGTTGGTGCGCTGGAACGCGATGGCCATGGTGATGCGTACGAACCTGAAAGATTCTGACCTGGGCGGTCACATCTCCAGCTTCGCCTCCAGCGCCACCCTGTACGACATCGGCTTCAACTATTTCTTCCAGGCCCCGACCGACGAACACGGCGGCGACCTGATCTACTTCCAGGGCCACACCTCGCCAGGCGTTTATGCCCGCGCGTTCATGGAAGGCCGCATCACCGAAGACCAGATGAACAACTTCCGCCAGGAAGTCGACGGCCAGGGCCTCTCGTCCTATCCGCACCCTTGGCTGATGCCTGATTTCTGGCAGTTCCCGACCGTATCCATGGGTCTGGGCCCGATCCAGGCGATCTACCAGGCACGCTTCATGAAGTACCTGGAAGCCCGTGGTTTCATCCCTGAAGGCAAGCAGAAAGTCTGGTGCTTCCTGGGCGACGGCGAGTGCGACGAGCCGGAATCCCTGGGCGCGATCTCGCTGGCTGGCCGCGAGAAGCTCGACAACCTGATCTTCGTCATCAACTGCAACCTGCAGCGCCTCGACGGCCCGGTTCGCGGCAATGGCAAGATCATCCAGGAACTCGAAGGCGTGTTCCGCGGTGCTCAGTGGAACGTGACCAAAGTCATCTGGGGCCGTTTCTGGGACCCACTGCTGGCCAAAGACGTCGACGGTATCCTGCAACGTCGCATGGACGAAGTCATCGACGGCGAGTACCAGAACTACAAAGCCAAAGACGGCGCGTTCGTGCGTGAACACTTCTTCAACTCGCCAGAACTCAAGGCGATGGTTGCTGATCTGTCCGACGACGAGATCTGGAAACTCAACCGTGGCGGCCACGACCCGTACAAGGTCTACGCGGCGTACCACGAAGCGGTCAACCACAAAGAACAACCGACCGTCATCCTGGCCAAGACCATCAAGGGTTATGGCACCGGTGCCGGCGAAGCGAAGAACACCGCGCACAACACCAAGAAGGTTGATGTTGAAAGCCTGAAGCTGTTCCGCGATCGTTTCGACATTCCTGTGCGCGACGAAGAGCTGGAAAACCTGCCGTTCTTCAAGCCAGAACCAAACAGCGCCGAAGCCCGCTACCTGAGCGAGCGCCGCACTGCACTGGGCGGTTTCGTGCCACAGCGCCGCGCGCAAAGTTTCAGCGTGCCGACGCCATCACTCGATACCCTCAAGGCCATTCTTGATGGTTCGGGCGACCGTGAAATCTCCACCACCATGGCCTTCGTGCGGATCCTCGCGCAGCTGGTCAAGGACAAGGAAATCGGCCCGCGCATCGTTCCGATCATTCCGGACGAAGCCCGTACCTTCGGTATGGAAGGCATGTTCCGTCAGTTGGGCATCTACTCGTCCGTCGGCCAGCTCTACGAGCCAGTCGATAAAGACCAGGTGATGTTCTACAAGGAAGACAAGAAGGGCCAGATCCTCGAAGAAGGCATCAACGAAGCGGGCGCCATGAGCTCCTTCATCGCTGCCGGTACTTCGTACTCCAGCCACAACCAGCCAATGCTGCCGTTCTACATCTTCTACTCGATGTTCGGCTTCCAGCGTATCGGCGACCTGGCCTGGGCTGCCGGCGACAGCCGTACCCGTGGCTTCCTGATCGGCGGCACCGCAGGCCGGACCACGCTGAACGGCGAAGGCCTGCAACACGAAGACGGTCACAGCCACATCCTGGCTGGTACCATCCCGAACTGCCGCACCTTTGATCCAACCTACGGCTACGAGCTGGCGGTGATCATCCAGGACGGCATGAAGAAGATGACCGAAGAACAGCAGGACATCTTCTATTACATCACCGTGATGAACGAGTCCTATCAGCAGCCAGCCATGCCGGCCGGTGTCGAGGAAGGCATCGTCAAGGGCATGTACCTGCTCGAGGAAGACACCCGCGAAGCGGCGCACCACGTACAGCTGATGGGCTCCGGCACCATCCTGCGTGAAGTCCGTGAAGCGGCGAAGATTCTGCGTGAAGAGTTCAACGTTGCCGCCGACGTCTGGAGCGTTACCAGCTTCAACGAACTGCGTCGCGATGGCCTGGCCGTCGAGCGCACCAACCGTCTGCACCCGGGCCAGAAGCCTAAACTGAGCTATGTCGAAGAGTGCCTGAACGGCCGTAAAGGTCCGGTCATCGCGTCTACCGACTACATGAAGCTGTTCGCTGAGCAAATTCGTCAGTGGGTCCCGTCCAAGGAATTCAAAGTCCTGGGCACCGACGGTTTCGGCCGCAGTGACAGCCGCAAGAAGCTGCGTCACTTCTTCGAAGTCGACCGTCATTTCGTGGTGTTGGCAGCCCTGGAAGCCTTGGCTGACCGTGGTGATATCGAACCTAAGGTGGTGTCTGAAGCCATCGCCAAGTTCGGGATCAACCCGGAAAAACGCAACCCACTGGACTGCTGAGGAGACACTCTGTGAGCGAACTCATTCGCGTACCTGACATCGGCAGCGGTGAAGGTGAAGTAATTGAACTGTTTGTGAAGGTCGGCGACCGTATCGAAGCCGAACAGAGCATCCTGACGCTGGAATCGGACAAGGCGAGCATGGAAGTCCCTGCTCCCAAGGCCGGCATCGTCAAAAGCCTGAAAGTGAAGCTGGGCGATCGCCTGAAAGAAGGCGACGAACTGCTGGAACTGGAAGTCGAAGGTGCCGCTGATGCGGCCCCTGCGGCTGCGGCTGCACCGGCTGCCAAAGCTGAAGAGAAACCGGCTGCCGCTCCTGCCCCCGCTGCTCCAGCACCGGCCGCCGCGCCTGCTGCCGCTTCGGTTCAGCAAGTGCACGTGCCGGATATCGGTTCGGCGGGCAAGGCCCAGATCATCGAGATCCAGGTCAAGGTCGGCGACACCGTCGAGGCTGATCAGTCGCTGATCACCCTGGAATCCGACAAGGCGAGCATGGAAATCCCATCGCCTGCCGCTGGCGTGGTCAAGGCCATCAGCGTCAAGCTCAACGACGAAGTCGGCACCGGCGACCTGATCCTGGACCTGGAAGTGGCGGGTGCTGCGGCCCCTGCTGCGGCCGCGCCAGCTCAAGCCGCTGCGCCTGCTGCTGCTCCGGCACCTGCCGCTGCAGCCCCGGCTGCACCGGTTGCCGACAGTATTCAAGACATTCATGTCCCGGACATCGGTTCGGCGGGCAAGGCCAAGATCATCGAAGTGCTGGTCAAGGCAGGCGACACCGTCACTGCCGACCAGTCGCTGATCACCCTGGAATCCGACAAGGCGAGCATGGAAATTCCATCGCCTGCCGCCGGCGTGGTGGAAAGCGTTTCCATCAAGCTGGATGACGAAGTCGGTACCGGCGACCTGATCCTGAAGCTGAAAGTCAAAGGCGCTGCCCCGGCCGCTGCTCCAGCTCCAGCCGCTGCTGCACCGAGCGCTCCTGCTCCGGCCGCCGCGGCGCCTGCTGCTCCGGCACCTGCCGCACCTGCCGCTGCACCGGCCAAGCCGGGCGCCAAGGTTCACGCTGGCCCGGCTGTACGCCAACTGGCTCGCGAGTTCGGCGTCGAGCTGAACGCCGTCGGCGCCAGTGGCCCGCACGGTCGCATCCTGAAAGAAGACGTGCAGGTTTACGTCAAAGCCATGATGCAGAAGGCCAAGGAAGCACCGGCCGCCGCAGCTGGCGTAACCGGCGGCGCCGGCATTCCGCCGATTCCGGTCGTGGACTTCAGCCGCTTCGGTGAAACCGAAGAAGTGCCGATGACTCGCCTGATGCAGATCGGCGCGTCGAGCCTGCATCGCAGCTGGCTGAACATTCCGCACGTGACTCAGTTCGATTCGGCTGATATCACCGACCTGGAAGCGTTCCGTGTTGCTCAGAAAGCCGTTGCAGAGAAGGCCGGCGTCAAGCTGACCATCCTGCCGCTGCTGCTCAAGTCCTGCGCGCATCTGCTCAAGGAACTGCCGGACTTCAACAGTTCGCTGGCACCAAGCGGCAAGGCGATCATTCGCAAGAAGTACGTGAACATCGGCTTCGCCGTCGACACCCCTGAAGGCCTGCTGGTACCGGTCATCAAGAACGTCGACCAGAAGAGCCTGTTGCAACTGGCAGCCGAAGCCGCTGCGCTGGCCGCCAAGGCCCGCGACAAGAAGCTCACCGCTGACGACATGCAAGGCGCCTGCTTCACCATTTCCAGCCTCGGCCACATTGGCGGCACCGGCTTCACGCCGATCGTCAACGCGCCGGAAGTGGCGATCCTCGGTGTTTCCAAGGCAACCATCCAGCCAGTCTGGGATGGCAAAGCCTTCCAGCCGAAACTGATGCTGCCGCTGTCGCTGTCCTACGATCACCGCGTGATCAACGGCGCCGCTGCTGCACGCTTCACCCAGCGTCTGAGCAGCCTGCTGGCGGACATCCGCACCATCTTGCTGTAACACCGGCCGGCCCTCCTTCACCGGAGGGCCTGTCGCGTTCCTCGTTTTCCGAGCGCCACGCTCGTACCTCAACCCCGCCAATTTGGCGGGGCTTTTTTTGCCTTGAATAAAGTAATTTCCTACAGTCGTGGCTTACATCACCCACAACTCACGGCGACTTTCGCTCGATATTTTTTGCTATTTAATAACTAGGCTTAGTTCAACAGAGTTTTCTTATACGCACTGAAAACATCATTGCTTAGTTAGCGTTATTTCGAACGGATTCGAACATGTTTAAACCGACTGCCGGCCCTATTGTTGGCCACACTACAACTAACCACGTACGTATTTTCCTGCGCGGCGAACTTCAAGAAAATTCATTGGTATTTGCCGGCGTTCGTTATCGGCACATTGGAGAAGAGCGTTGGTCGCAAGGCGTCTTTACCAAACTGTCTATCTTGCGTGACATGTCCGATGTGATTGCACTGAAAAACCTCGCCACCGACACCGTGTACGAATACCAGGCCGGATGGTTCAGTCCCATGAGCCCGGTGCATACCGTGGAAACCGTCCAGGAACTGCCGCTGCAATGGCCACGAGAGACTTATCGCTTTCGCACCCGGTCCAGCAAAGCCGGCATTGCGCGAGCGTACATTGTTGGCTCATGCCGCTATCTGCGCCTGACTGCGGGTGTGGTCATCGCGCCCCAGGCCGGCGACCGGATTTTTGCCGCGATCACCGAACTCGCGCAGCGGGCGGAACCACCCATCAGCGCGATGCTGATGACGGGCGATCAAATCTACGTGGATGACTTGAACGTCATTGCGCCCGATCGGGAATACAAGGAAATACTCAGCAAGTATCGCGCGGCCTTTTCTCAGCCGAATATCACCAGATTAATGTCCAATATTTCGACTTATATGATCCTCGACGACCATGAAATAGAAGACAACTGGCCTGTCAACGAGAGCAAGGCCGATGCTTATTTATATAAGAACGCCATGGCAGCCTATGAGATATATCAGGCCAGCCACAGCCCGGCGCATGCCTTATTAGCCAATGGCCAATTAAGCCCAAAGCTTGAACGGTATTGGTATCAGTTCGCCGAGGGCGATATTGAATGGTTTGTCACCGACAGCCGGACCTGTCGCAATCTGTCGCCCGATGATCGACGCATCCTCGACGAAGATCAGGAACAGGCGCTGAGTAGATGGCTGATCCACAGCCCGGCCCAGGTCAAGTTCGTGGTCACCAGCGTGATGTTCTACCCCGACCGCAAACTCAACGGGGATGACGCCTGGAAAGCCTTCCCGGAACAACGCCTACGGCTGCTGGAGACGATTCGTACGCATCGCATCAAGAATGTCATCTTCGTTTCCGGCGATGTCCACGGCTCTCTGACCAGCCGACTGACCCACAGCGAGGATCCGGACTTCGAAGTACACACCATCGTGTCGTCACCCCTGTGCAACAGCAAACTGCTGCCGTATGCCTCCGCATCAACCTTCATTCTCGATCAGGCACTGGCACGAACCGCTGCGGGAGACTATCGACATGAATTGACCAGCGAGGTGGTCAGCGAAGACAACTTCGCCCATCTGGTGGTGGATCGGGAGCAGATTCAGGTCAATTACCACGACCGCAATGGAAAGCGCCTGCAATCGATCAGCATCCCGTTGCGCTAAGGCACTGAGGCCAAATGCATTAGTTTTCGGCTCTTGCTGGAGAAATCTTCGCCCCTGCCGACATATTCTTATAGCACTTGGCCTTCATGTCTCTTGTCAGTCAGTGTCGCAATGATGCAACCTTGCCGCAGGCAACAGTAAAGAGGGCGAGAGCCCGGCGCGATCAGCACATTCGAAGCGAGTTTCCCTCAATGAAAAGCCAACCCGATGCCGCCAGCCGTATGGTGGCCGAGGTAGTGACGCAATTGCCTGTGCCCTCGCGGCTCGGCATGCTGCGTTTCGAACGGCTGAATGAAGCTAGCTGGGCACTGCTGTTTCTCGATCCCAATTGCGAACGACAGTTTGGTCTGCCGGCCGTGGAGCTTTGTGCCCTGGTCGACTCACCTTACGCCAGCCTGATGGAGCCCGAAGCGCGCTATCAGCTGCACGACGCGATTCAGCAGCAACTCAGCGACGGCCCGCATTACCTGATCCGCTACAAGCTGCACACCGCCAAGGGCTCCCTGAGCCTGCTCGAGCTCGGCGAAGCCTACCGCCAACACAATCGACACCTGCTGCGCGGCTACCTGATGGTCGTGGACGGCTTGTTCGAGGGTGAACCGCTGCTGCCGTCACTGGACCTGGAAACGCAGAACTCGCGCCTGCAAATCGCCTTGGAGCTCAATCAGCGCGCCCAGCTGGAACAACTGCAGCACCTGGACCGGGTGCGCGCCCAGCAAGACTTGATTCTGCTGCTGACCCGCCAGCGCTACAGCACCAACAATTCCCTGCAAGAAGCCGCCGAACTGATCACCCGTAGCGCGTGCGATATCTACGAAATCGATTGCGCCAGCCTGTGGAACCTCGAAGGCTCGCTGCTGGTGCCGATCTCGGCCTATCACCGCGCCTCCGGGGATTACCAACTGCCGGACCCGATCGACGTCAGCGGCTTCCCCGATTACCTCGACGCCTTGCACAGCAGCCGCGCCATCGACGCCCACAACGCCATGCGCGACCCACGCACCCGGGAAATGGCCGAGAGCCTGCGCCCGCGCGATGTGAACGCGATGCTCGACGCCAGTATTCGTGTCGACGGCCAGGTGGTCGGCGTGCTGTGCCTGGAACAGACCGGCGCGACTCGCGCCTGGCAGTCGGATGAAATCGCCTTCGCTGGCGAGTTGGCCGATCAGTTCGCTCAGGTCATCAACAATCACAACCGCCGCACCGCCACCAGTGCCCTGCATTTGTTCCAGCGTGCGGTCGAGCAAAGCGCCAACGCCTTTTTGCTGGTCAATTGCGATGGCGTGGTGGAATACGTCAACCCGAGCTTCACGGCGATCACCCAGTACACCACCGAAGAAGTCCACGGCCAGCGCCTGTCGGAACTGCCGGCACTGGAAAACCTCAGCGAGCTGCTGTTCGACGCGCCCTCGGCGCTGGCCAAGAGCAACAGTTGGCAGGGCGAGTTCAAGAGCCGCCGTAAAAACCTCGAACCCTACTGGGGCCAGTTGTCGATTTCCAAGGTCTACGGCGACAACCGTGAGCTGACGCATTACATCGGCATCTACGAAGACATCACCCAGACCAAGCTCGCCCAGCAGCGCATCGAGCGCCTGGCCTACACCGACAACCTGACCAACCTCGGCAACCGCCCGGCGTTCATCCGTAACCTCGACGAACGCTTCGCCCGAGACAGCGATACGCCGATCAGCCTGTTGCTGGTGGACATCGACAACTTCAAGCGCATCAACGACAGCCTCGGCCACCAGACCGGCGACAAACTGCTGATCAGCCTGGCCCGGCGCCTGCGCAACAGCCTGAGCCCGAGCGGCAGCCTGGCGCGGTTCGCCAGTAACGAATTCGCCGTGTTGCTGGACAACACCGACCTCGCAATGGGCCAGCACGTCGCCAACCAATTGCTGGCGACCCTCGACAAGCCAATGTTCGTCGACAACCAGTTGATCAGCGTCACCGGCTCCGTCGGCCTGGCCTGCGCGCCGCTGCACGGTCGCGATCCACAGACCCTGATGCGCAACGCCGGCCTGGCGCTGCACAAGGCCAAGGCCAACGGCAAACACCAGGTCCAGGTGTTCACCGAAGCGCTGAACGCCGAGGCCAGCTACAAGCTGTTCGTCGAGAACAACCTGCGCCGCGCCCTGACCCAGAACGAGCTGGACGTGTTCTACCAACCCAAGCTGTGCCTGCGCAGCGGTCGCCTGCTGGGCATGGAAGCGCTGCTGCGCTGGAACCATCCGGAAAAAGGCATGATCCGCCCGGACCAGTTCATCAGCGTTGCCGAAGAAACCGGCTTGATCATCCCCATCGGCAAATGGATCGCCCGCCAGGCCTGCCGCATGAGCAAAGACCTGACCGCCGCCGGCCTGGGCAATCTTCAAGTGGCGATCAACTTGTCGCCCAAGCAGTTCTCCGACCCGGACCTGGTGGCCTCCATCGCCAACATCCTCAAGGAAGAAGCGCTGCCGGGGAACCTGCTGGAGCTGGAGCTGACCGAAGGCCTGTTGCTGGAAGCCACCGAAGACACCCACTTGCAGCTCGACCAGCTCAAGCGCCTGGGCCTGACCCTGGCCATGGACGACTTCGGCACCGGTTATTCGTCGCTCAGTTACCTGAAAAAATTCCCGATCGACATCATCAAGATCGATCGCAGCTTCATCCACGAAATCCCGGACAACCAGGACGACATGGAAATCACCTCCGCAGTGATCGCCATGGCCCACAACCTGAAACTCAAGGTCGTGGCGGAAGGCATCGAGACGGCCGAGCAATTGGCGTTCCTGCGTCGTCACCGCTGCGACGTCGGCCAGGGTTACCTGTTCGACCGGCCAATCCCCGGCGCCGAGCTGATCGAAAAGCTCAAGCGCTACCCGCGCGGCCCGCTCATCTGAGCACACCGCAAAATCCCCTGTGAAACACCCGCAATCCCTGTGGCGAGGGGGCTTGCCCCCGTTTGAGTGCGCAGCACTCACAAAATCTTTGGTACCTCAGAGATTTTGGGGCAGCTTCGCCGCCCAACGGGGGCAAGCCCCCTCGCCACAGGTTCGCTCCCACAGGGGTAGTGCGTAACCGGCCGGCATTGGGCAAACTGCGTGTCTGACAATTCACATTCAACCTGACTGAGGGGACTGATGATGGTCTTGCGCTCGGAAATACTGGTGAACAAAAACGTGCTCCCTACCAAAGAACAAGCTCTGCCTGGCCGCGAAACCCCAATGAACCTGCCGGAAAAACACTTCGTCCACGACGCCCCGCTGCTGGGCCCGTTCGCGATGGACGTGGATTTCGCGATCTTCGGCCTGGGCTGCTTCTGGGGCGCGGAACGCAAGTTCTGGCAACGTGAAGGCGTGGTCAGCACGGTAGTGGGTTACGCCGGCGGTTTTACGCCGAACCCGACGTACGAAGAAGTCTGCTCGGGCCTGACCGGCCACAGCGAAGTGGTGCTGGTGGTCTACGAGCCGGCAAAAGTCAGCTACGAAGAGCTGCTGAAAATGTTCTGGGAATTGCACAACCCGACCCAAGGCATGCGCCAGGGCAACGACATCGGCACGCAGTATCGCTCGGTGATCTATGCGACCAACCCGACTCAACTGGACGCCGCCAGGCACAGCAAGGACGTGTTCCAGGCCGAGTTGACCAAGGCCGGGAAAGGCGAAATCACCACTGAAATCGACGAAGCGCCGACGGTCTACTTCGCCGAGGCGTATCACCAGCAGTACCTGGCGAAGAACCCTGAAGGGTATTGCGGGATTGGCGGCACGGGCGTGACCTGCCCGATCTGATCTTTCAGGCCCTAAAAGCATCGCGGGCAAGCCCGCTCCCACAGGATCCATGTCTCACCACACTCTTGTGATCGACATGAAACCCTGTGGGAGCGGGCTTGCCCGCGAAGGCGTCCGATCAGACGCCATCAATCCATCTGATCAGCCATCAACTCTCAGCGATCAACCAATCCATCTGCCACCCACCTTGGGTCTGCCCAAGCTTCTTCGACAACCACGGCAGCAACTCACGCAATTCCTCTTCCAGCCCCCACGGCGGATTCGCAATCGCCAACCCAGAACCGTTCAGACTGTTCGGCGTATCCAGCGGATGCACCAGCAACTCCACGCGCAACAACTTCGGCGCGCCCGTCCCGGCCAGATCCTGATAAAACCGCCGCAACATGCGCTGGTCCTTCACCGGATACCAGATCGCCGCCACGGTTTGGCGCATCCGGCCAATCGCCTCTTTCAACGACGCCGCACACCGCTGCATTTCATCGAGCTGTTCAAACGGCGGATCAATCAACATTACCGCCCGCTTCTCCTGCACCGGCAACATCGCACGCGGCACATGCCAGCCTTCGCCCAGATGCACCTTCACCCGACGGTCGCCGGCCATGTTGTCCTTGAGCAACACGCCGTCTTCCGGGTGCTTCTCGTTAAGCATCACCCGATCCTGCGGCCGCGTCAGACGCCGCGCCAACTCAGGCGATCCCGGGTAATAGCGCAACTGGCCATCCGGGTTCATGTCATGCAGCACCTTCATGTAATCGGCAGTCAGCGCCGGCAGATCCGGCTGATCCCACAACCGCGCAATACCTTCCAGGTACTCACCGGTACGGCTCGCCTGATCACCCTGCAAGTCATACAGACCAATGCCGGCGTGAGTGTCGAGATAGGCAAACGGCTGCTCCTTGCGCGACATCAGGGCGATGAGGCGGGTCAAGGTCAGGTGTTTGAACACATCGGCGTGATTGCCGGCATGGAAGGCGTGACGATAATTCATGATTGCTCCTGCGAAGGCCGGGAAGTTTACCTTGTACCGAGGCGAACGTCAGGGGTTCGCGGCTAAGCGGCCGGTCGCAACAGCCACAATCTCCGCCGGACACAAAACCTGTGGCGAGGGGGCTTGCCCCCGTTGGGCTGCGAAGCAGCCCCAAAACATCCCAGCCACCCACAAACCCTGTGGCGAGGGAGCTTGCTCCCGCTGGGCTGCGAAGCAGCCCCAAACCCAGCACCGCAGATTTGTCAGACACACCACAGCGCGTGGTTTGGCGACTGCTACGCAGCCGAACGGGAGCAAGCTCCCTCGCCACAAAAGCCATCCAGCCCTTAGTCCGTAGGCCGAGCCTTCAACCGCCGTCCAACCACATCCAATACATCACACCCATCCCGCAACGGAATGGCACACAGCAACGCAAAATCACTAAGAATGAACGACTCACACTCAACCGAACCGCGCATCGACATGTTCTCAAGCACCTGCGTCACCGCGCGAATTCGATAGCTGGCAGCGTCATATAAAACATCGAGCGGCGCGTGGGTATCGACGAACAGCGTGGGCATGTCGGTGCAGTTGCTGGTGAGGGCCATGAAGCGGTTTTTGGGGTGGGGGATTGGTTTTTCGTAGGGGGATCTGGCGTTAGCGTTGTCATTTGTAAATTCCATGAGTATGAAAATTAGCTGCCAAACACCCCCTCCTACAGGTTTGGGTGGCAGCCATGCGCAGGAGTAGGAGTACCGAGCACTCATGAACCTCGGTCACGCCGAAGCGTGTCCCGCACACAGCCGCCGCGAACGATCATATGGACACGAGTTAAGTGCCGCAATCAAACGACAGAGCTGTTGCATCATGAGAGAGGGCTCCTACACCCTGCCACCACTTGCGCGGTGACAGCCAAAGACTATCCCTGCAACCCATCGCCCACCAGTTCATGGAAGCCGTCACAACTTGAAGGAAACTTCCGATGAGTTTGCCCGGAAATTTCGTAGTAGTTACGAGGTCTTTAAACAACACTTAAACATTCCGTAGTGCTGGCAATTGGCATTGCGAATACCGACGCGGAGGACTCCAGACTGACAGGTGCCACCTTCTCTATCACCAACTGGCCCGATCTTCAAAGCTCGCTAAAAGAACATCTTCCTTCCAGACCTCCTGAGCCAACGTATAGACATCTTGAAGAAATCCACGGGGATCCGCCAATGCATACCACTCACCACGCGGCCAACTCCCTGCATCTTCTTCATCTATATCAAACAAACTCTGAAAGTCATAAGACGCATCGTTTAGCTTTTCCGCTAGAAAATCCATCAGCACGAGCTTATGTCTATAGGACAGACAACCTAGATTCAAGCTGTATCTTTTGATCAGTTCCGTTCTGTCAATGCGATCATTAGGGTTAAACACTTCCAGCTCCGCACCTCGAGTTTCCTCGCGATCATAAACATCAAAGACGCCAATAAACCACATCAAATCGGGTTGAAATTCTTCATTTAAAAATGGATCTCGCAGCATCATTTTCTCCCCGAAGGATAAGCATTAAAAGGCCGCAGCACATTATCCTTATCAAGCTTGAAAAAGATGGCGGATTTATTCTTCTAATTCCTCAATGACACTTTCCAACAGTGTATCCGCTCGCTACCACTGTCAAAACAATGTTGCATTCGCGAGCACAAGTGAAGCAGTAGTTAAACCACAAAGGAGACGGATATATTTGTTGCTCTATAACAACACCTTCGAAGCTGGCAGCAAAAAATCAGCAAAAATAAATCCGTCCCCTTTGGCACTTTGGCAGTCCCCTTTGGCAAAAAAATCTGTTCAGCCATCAGACTTTTTCCTTCTGCAGGAATTAATTATTGCCACTTCCTTGGTTTTGATACCGCTCCAAACAATTAATGAGAACGGTCATAAACCGCCTTTGATCTTTAACTTCATCATCAAAATAAGTGTCCATTTTTGAAAAAATCTCATCAAAACTATTACCTACGTCTAAAAAATAAGACAAGGTTTCGATTAATAAAATTCGCTCCTGCTCACTATAAATAAAAAATTCCGGACGTAGCAAAACGTCAAAAAGTTCGGCAAGCTCTTTGTCATCATTCACATTTTTCGAAACAATAATCTCCTCCCGCTCCAAATCATGAGTATTTTCAATATCAAAAACAAAAAGCAGACCTCGTATACTCCACAGTGTGTAGGGCCTATTCATCAGTCAAATTCCGTATATGAAGTTTTAGCTTTACCATTTTTGTCCAGTATGACGATCGCTCTAGTCTGCTCACCATACTGCAACCCCTCCCTTTTAAATCCTTCACCTATTTTTTTACCCATTTCAATTGGTTGTCGTGAAGCATCTAAACCGCTCTGCCTAAAAATTAACTCCGCACGTTGTATTGCATTAAATTGATCACGATGACTCAGAAAACGCGTCGCGGCCGAAGGAATGACAGGTTCGCCTTTTTTCTTTCCTTTCTCGTACCTTTCTATTTCGCCTGTCGTTGGATTTTTGCCTTCCTTCATTCGATCAAGCTGGGATTGCAGGGTTGTTTGTGCACCATGTTTCTGCTGGAAGTGGGCACCATCAATCGATTCTTCCATTTCCTTTAAGCGCCTATAAAAAACTGACTCTGATAACCAATCAATTCTTGCCCGCCGCTCCTCACCTGTCAGCTTCGGTAGCTGCGCCTCACCCTCATCAACCCTAACGCCTGTCGTATCATCCGGCGCCTTACACCCAGTCTTACCCGACTGCGGACAATTCCCGCTCAACCCCAACGGATCAACCCACCCCGTCGGATTCGGCGTGTACTGATACTGGTTCAGCCCACCCGCCAACTTCACCGGGTCCGGCGTCAGATACCGTCCAACCTCTGGATCATAGTACCGATGCCGGTTGTAATGCAGACCACTCTCGGCATCAAAATACTGCCCCTGAAACCGCAACGGCTGTTCAAGTTGCTCGCCCCCGCCGAACGTCTGGCGAGTGACTTTGCCGTAGGCGTTGTACTTCGCTGACCAGACGATCTCGCCACCAAAATCGGTCAGTTCCTGCGGTGTGCCGAGGTGGTCGAGTTGGTAGTAGAACGGGCAGGCCTTGCGCGGGCCTTTGCCGTCGAGCATCGCCAGCGGGCGGAAGCTGCCGGGTTCGTAGACGTAGCTGCGGTAGTGTTCGCGGCTGCTTTCGGCGATGAGGTTGTCGCCTTGCCAGAAGAACTCGGTGGTTTTGCCGTCGACGGTTTTGGCGATACGGCGGCCGAAGGCGTCGTAGCGGTAACTGGCGGTGCGACCGTCCGGGGTGGTGACGCCGACCAATCGGTGCTGGCAGTCGTAGCGGTATTCGGTGACGAGTTTTTGCGCGGTGCCGCGACGTTCACGAACCAGGTTGCCGAAGGCGTCGTAGTCGTAATGGCGGTCGCCCTGCATCAGCAGGCGATTGCCTTTAACGGTCGCCAAGCCAGGCCGATCCTGCATCAGCAGGTTACCGGCCGGGTCGTGGGCGAAGCTTTCCGCCGGGTCGTCGCGGGTGTGACGGACGCGGGTCAGGCGGTTGAGCGGGTCGTATTGGTAGTTGCGCTGGCCGTGACGGGTGTCGGCGATGCTGTCGAGATTGCCGTTGGCGCTGTAGGCATAGTCGCGGCGATAGAGCGGTTGTTGCTGTTGGCTGACAGCGTGGGCCTTCAAGCGGCCTTGATCGTCGTAGGCATATTCGCTGAGCAGTTGGCCTTGCTGGCGTTGCTGCTCGCGACCAAACGCAAATTGGTGGCTGGAAAGCCTTGCGCCGTTGAGGTCGATGGCGGTGAGCGCGCCGCCCTTGGCATGGTGGTAATCGAGTTTGCTGCCGTCCGGCAGACGCAGGCGGTTGAGTTGGCCGCAGGCGTCGTAGCCATAACGCAGCGTGCCCCAACCCTGATGCTCGGTGATCAGGCGATCCTGTTGGTCGTACTCGAATTCCAGCGGATGGTCGTGGCCATCATCGACGCCAATCAGTCGGCCGAGGCTGTCATAGCGGTATTCGACCTTGAGCCCGTCGGGCAGCGTTTTGACCAGCAACCGTCCTGCCGAGTCTCGTTCATAGGCGGTGACGAGCTGCGAACCATCGTCGCCAAACTCGATTTTCTCCAGCAAATGGCCGTTGAGGTCGTAGGCATACGCCGTGCGTTGGCCGTCGAAGCCGGTTTCCTGTCGGATCAATCCGCCGGGGGTGTAGGCCAACTGATATTTTTCGCCGGATTCGTTTTCGATTTCCGTGAGCAACAGCTGCGCGTTGTCGTAGCGATACTTCAGCTGGGTGCCGTCGGCATTGAGCCGGCGGCTGACCAGGTGAAGGTCGTCGAGGTATTCGTAGCGGGTGACGCGGCCGAGTTCGTCGCGTTCGGCGGTGATTTTTCCGTAGGCGTTGTAGCTGTAAACGCGACTGGCACCGGTAGGAAGAATCGTCTGGATCAGTCGGCCAACAGCGTCCCATAGCGACTTCGTGACCGCGCCGTTTTCGTCCTGACGGGTAATCTGCCGCCCGAGCGCATCGTAGGAAAACCGCCGTACGCCACCGTCCGGCAGCGTCTCTTCGACCAGTTGCCCCAAGCCATTCCAGACGAACACATGCCGGCTGGTGTCCGGGTAGCGGATCGACAGCAACTGACCTTTTTCGTCGTAGTGATAGTGGGTGACATGGCCATCGGGATCGGTCGCTTCGGTGACATCCCCCTGCGCATTGCGCTGATACTTCCACACCGCTTTGCCGCGATAGCGTGCGTGCAGGAAACCGTTGCGATACTCGTAGGCCGTTGGCTCATCTTCTGGCGGAATCAGCGCCACCAAGCGTCCGACTTCGTCGTAACGGTATTCGGTGACGGCGCCGAGCGGGTCCTGCTCGGCAATCAGCCGACCCTGGTCGTCGTAGGCCATGAGGTGTTCGCCGCCATCCAGTTCGACCTTGCGCACCAGCCGCGCCCGGTCGTCGTGGACGTAAACCTCTTCGCTGCCGTCGATGTTGTGGACGGTGACGCTGCCCTGGTCATCCCAGGTATACCGCGCGTCCATCTGCGCAAACGACGCCCGGTGGCGGATGCATCGGGCGGCCTTGCCGGACCTTTCCCACTCCCAGAAGAAACTCGCCCCACCGGCCAGTTGCCGCTGGAGAATGACGTGCTGATCGTCGTAGTCGTAGCGCTCGCTTTCATCGGCGGCGTTGGTGGCTTCGATGAGCCGACTGCGCTCGTCGTAGCGGTAACAGACCAGTGCTTGCTCGGTCTGCCAGGCTTCTTCGAGGGTTTGGGCGGGGGCAAAAACCTGGTAGTCGACGGCAACCAGATGGCTGCGTTCATAGCGCAACAGCAAGGCGCGGCCGGCACCGTTGTCGAGGCGCTGGATGCGGCCCTGGCGGTCGCGGGTGATGCGTAGACGGTTGTCGTATCCGTCGCTGATCGCTGTCAGAAAACCATTATGGAAATGGTAGAAACGTGCCTCGTCGCCGGCCTGGGCGAGGATCAGTTCTTCGGGTTCATTGCCGAGGTAAATCGCAGC
This sequence comes from Pseudomonas sp. 31-12, assembly GCF_003151075.1. Classification (NCBI taxonomy): domain Bacteria; kingdom Pseudomonadati; phylum Pseudomonadota; class Gammaproteobacteria; order Pseudomonadales; family Pseudomonadaceae; genus Pseudomonas; species Pseudomonas sp. 31-12. The sequence goes on along the minus strand of NZ_CP029482.1, from coordinate 711,610 downwards.
GCGCGAGAGGCTGTTGTGGATTGCCGGGCGTGCGCTGCTCGGCAGCGGGAACGTGGTGCGTCGGTTTTCGTGGTCGATCCAGATGACCGTTTCGCCGTCGATTTCCAGCCGATGGGATAACGAATGACTCCAGCCAAATCCGAGGCCGACATCGATCTCGGCGGCGCTGGTGCGGTAGAGCCGGGTGAAGTCGAACGGCAGGATGCCGTCCAGCGAACCGTCGGTGAGGGTCAGCAGTTCTTCGCCGGTGACCATCGAGACCGGGCATTTGTTGGTGGCGGTTTTATCGACGGAATCGGCGCTGTCGCCGTTGGGGTTTTTCGCTTGATCCGGGGCGTTGTCGTGGTGTTCGTTTCGCTTGAGGGTGGTGTTGCGCTTGGCATCCCAGCGCAGTTGCATGCGACCTTTTTTGAGGCCTGCCGCAACGCCGCGCGCGGCCACTTTTTTGTAGCGGTCGACGTAGTTGATGAAGTTATTGATGATCGTGAAAATTGCTTTGACGAGGCGCAGAACAGCGCTGAGCAACTGCGCGGCCCGATCAGCCAGACGCATCGTCAAATAGGCAATGCCAGCCCCCGCCCCGGCAAAGGTCAGAACGATACCGATCAGGATGTCGATCAATAGCTGCACCACCACCGTCGAAACGGCTTCGGCGGTTTTACCGGCGATCTCGCTGGGCGGCAGCATGTCCAACCAGAGACTGGCGGAGCGCAACAGCAAACACAGCGCCGCTTCGTCGCTGGCCAGCAGCTGGGCTTTCTCCATGACCTTCGGTGCGGTGTTCGCGAGCCTTTTCAGCTCTAAGGCACTCTCGCCCAACCGCTCACCAAACTTTCCGGGGTCCTTGAGGATCTCTGAAAGCAGACTGATACCGTCCCACACGCCCTCGATAGCGGCCCAACTGCCCGCAAGCATTCCATTGCCTACAGCAACCGCAGACGATTCCGACCACTTCGGTTTAAACGTCTTCCACTCATCACGCAGCCACTTTTCCAGCTCCTTCGTCAGACCATCGTAGGAAGAGAACAGATCTTCAACTTGCTGCGGTGTGACTTCGTCGTGAACGTGAATGCGGTAGAACTTGCCCTCTTTCCCCTCGAAGGTCCCTTTGCCATTTTCGTCGAGCGTGACCTGCTTTATCTCTCCGCTCTCAGCCGCAATCACATCGACCTGAATATTCCCCACGGGAATGTCATAAACCGATTCGAACTTGCTCTCGATCTCCAGCTTTCCACCCTTCGGGCACTGCACGACGGTAGAGAGAAAATCGTCATCACCACTGCTCACAACGGTGCTGGTATTACCGAACCGAACGATCCGTTCCATCCCCATCAGCGAAGGTAAATCCGCCGCGTGACTGGCCTTGTCTGCCGCCAGGCTAAACCAATGCTTTAGCTGGTCACGGTAGAGGGAAAGGGTGTTCGGAAAACCGTCGAGCTCCTGCTCGATGCGCACAATCTGATCCATCAGTTCAGCTCCGCCATCAGGTAATCCGCCAAGTCTTGTTTCGGGGCTTGAGGCAGGTCCGGCGCCTGCAGAAAGATCGCGACTTTGTGCCGCAACACATGCTCAGAAAACGCTTCAAAAAGATCAGGACGGTCCTCGCTCAACCACTTCATCAAGTTGTTGATACGGGTTGTCGCGGACTCGGTGGCGAGGTCTTCGAGTAGCGACTCGGAAACTTCCCACCACGGAAAAACCCTGGAGGGTTTCAACGGCCTGCCACCGATATCGAGCGGTTGCCCATTGATCAAACAGCGGTCAAGCACCGGCATTAATTGCGTAGGGTTTACGTCGGCAGACTGAAGAATCGGCAACAGATAACTCCCATCCCAGAAGCGGAAAAACACCGCATTACCGTTGGGCAATAGCACTTGAGTTAGGCTGCGCAGATGCTCGACCAATGCATCTTGAGAGGCAGAAGAAACCGCCAGCCAACCCCAGTCGCGAGACTCGGTCGTGGCAACCCACTCCAGAAACTCACCCTCAGCCGAGACGATTCCGACGTAGGGCATGACCGGCTCCCACTCGGCGTAAGCGGTGTCGGCCCAGATCGGATTAGGCGGTTGAGCGGCGACTGACTGCCGCCACGCTTTGAACGGCTCAGCCGTGCTGGCATTGCTGAAGATCGCGAACAGTTGTTCCGACGGTTTCAGTGGCTGCCGTTCCAGCCATTCACGAGGTGACAAGCAATCAGGCTGCACAGACACCGTCCTTGCAGCGCTCGCATTCTTCGCAGAACGGCGCGTCGCTTTGCAGGCTCATGATCTGTGCGGCGCTTAGCAGCGCTGCGGGCGCGGCGACGAGTTTTAACGGCGTATTCGGCGAAACTGGGGCAGCGGCCATCGACGGCATCAGTGCGCCGCCGACCTGAATCGGCACGCTGCTGAAAATCCCGCCGGGACCGATGTTGATCCACTGCCCGCCCGCCTGAATCGTCGCGCTGGCGCCGCCATCGATGACCACTTGCTGACCCGCGCTGACGTGGAATTGCTGACTGGCATTCAGCGCCTGACTGTTCACGCGAATGTGCCGGTCACCCATCACCACCAGGTGATCGTCGAGCTTTACTTCGGTCTGGCGCTGGCCGTGGGTGATGCGTAGCTCGTCGGCCTTCAACTCATGCCGAGCGGTGCCGGTGACGACAATGCTGCGGGCGTTATCGACCTGCACCTGCTGATCGTTCAACACGTGCTGAGTCCAGTTTCGCTGGGCGCGCAGGTAGATTTCCTCGGCGCCTTTGCGATCCTCGATGCGCAATTCGTTGTAACCGCCGCCGCCCGGACTACTTTGGCTGCGGAAAATACTGCGGGTCTTGTCGGCGGGCAGATCCAGTGGCACCGGTGTTGCGGCGTTGGGCAGGCAACTCATTACCAGCGGTTTGTCGGCATCGGCGTCGATGAAACCCACCAGCACTTCCATGCCGACTCGCGGGATCAGCACGCTGCCGTAATGGTCGTGGGCCCAACCGGTAGCCACGCGCAGCCAGCAACTGGAATGTTCGTTGAGCTGACCGTCGCGGTCCCAGGCGAGCTGGACCTTTACCCGGCCGAACTCGTCGCAATGGATTTCGCTGTCGACCGGACCGGTGACCACGGCAGGTTGGTAGCCGAGCATGCGTGGCTTTTCCGGTCCCACCGGCGGGCGGAACGAAACGTCCCACGGTGTCGCCAGAAAAGTATTGCGATAACCCTGGAAATCATCCGGGTCATCACTGGTGGCCGACTCCTCCAGCACTTGCGGCTGTCGGCCGCGGTGTTCGATTTCAGTGATCAGCCACAGGTCGTTCCACGCCTGACGCGGGTGCTCGGCGAGGTGCAGGAAATGTCCGCTGACCAAGGCAGAATCGTCGCCACGACCTTCGGCCTGACGGAAGTCCGCGTTGTGGCGCTCCAAGGCTCGTTGCGTCAGTTGTTTGCCGTATTCGCGATCGGTGAAATGGCCGGGAAAGTGGTAATCCTCCAGCACCGGGCGCTGTTCGCTGTCGACACGGTTTTCAAGGGAAAGACGCGGTTTCTGGAAGTCGTAATCGCGACGGGTGACCGCTGTGGTGCGGGTCTCCAGGCGCACGTTGAAACGCTTGATGGCCGGCGCATCCGCCGCCATGCCGCTGCCCGGAAGGTACAGCGTCGACTCGGGCAAACGCGGGAACACTGTTTGATCATCACCGAACACCAGCAGATGCCCGTCGGGGGTGTGCTGGAAGTGGTAGTGAATGCCGACCTCGGCGCACAGGCGCTGGATAAATGCGAGGTCGCTTTCGGCGTACTGCACGCAGTACTCGCGAGGCGCGTAGTCGCTGCCGAGTTGGAATTCGAACGCATCGCGCTGGATGCCATGGTCCTTGAGGACCTGCGCGATGATCGCCGGCACGCTTTTGTGCTGGAAGATCCGCTGGTTGATGCGCTGACCGAGGTAGGCCAATCGCGGTACGAGACTGATTTGATAGCCGGTCAGACGTTTCCCGGAGTCGCTTTGACCGACGCGAAAGATCTGACCGTGTATGCCGGAGCCTTGTACATCGAAACTCAGAAACGCCTGACGATGCAGCAGGCTTTCAAGCTCGATGTCTGGCCGTTCGCTGACCAGTTCCAGGTCAAAGCGGTAGGGTTGGCTGATGGCTTCCGTGCCCGTGAACTCAAGCACCTTGAGCTCATTCTGGACGCCGTCGATCGTCAACGTGAAACGCGGTTGATTGGCAGGAGCGAACATCCGATGTGTCTCTGCAGAATGAAGGCGGGCGATTCTGCATGAGCAACAAGGGGTGTTGAGGGAGGGACAGGAAAATCAGATTTGCCCTACTTTTTTAGAGATTTTTCCTTCGAAAATAGGTGCGTTTGGCTACAGACATTTCCCTCAAGACCACCCCTACCCCCTGTGGGAGCGAGCCTGCTCGCGATTGCGGTTGTTCATTCAACATTGATGTCGACTGACACACCGCAATCGCGAGCAGGCTCGCTCCCACAGGGGATCTGCGCCACGCCCTCCACAATCGGAAGACTTAAAAACGGCCCGCCTCCAAATGGAAGCGGGCCGTTTTCATGTTCGGCGAAAGGTCAGAGCATCAGCTCATCCCGATCACTTGTTCAGGCGGAAATCAGCCTCGGCAGCGGCGAAGCGCTGAAGCATGCCCTGAGTCGGGGCGCCCAGTTTGCTGACGATGTAGATCGCCAGGCTGGCGAAGATGAAACCAGGGATGATTTCGTACAGGCCCAGCAGCTCGAAGTGTTTCCACACGATCACGGTGATCGCGCCGACCAGGATGCCGGCCAGTGCGCCGTTGCGGGTCATGTCTTTCCAGATCACGGAGATCAGGACAACCGGACCGAACGCAGCACCGAAACCTGCCCAGGCGTAGCTGACCAGACCCAGTACGCGGTTTTCCGGGTTAGCGGCCAACGCGATGGCGATCAGGGCAACCAGCAGCACCATGGCGCGGCCGACCCAGACCAGTTCAACCTGGGAAGCGGTTTTACGCAGGAAGGTTTTGTAGAAGTCTTCGGTCAGGGCGCTCGAGCACACCAACAGTTGGCAGCTCAGGGTGCTCATGACGGCAGCCAGAATGGCCGACAGCAGGACACCGGCAACCCAAGGGTTGAAGAGGATTTTGGCCAGTTCGATGAACACGCGCTCTGGGTTTTCGGTCACAGGACCAGCCAGTTCAGGGTGCGCCGAGAAGTACGCGATACCAAAGAAACCTACAGCGACGGTGCCGCCCAGGCACAGGATCATCCAGGCCATGGAGATGCGACGTGCTTTAGCGATCGACTTGACCGAATCCGCCGCCATGAAGCGCGCCAAGATGTGCGGCTGGCCGAAGTAGCCCAGGCCCCAACCCATCAGCGAGATGATGCCAATGAAGGTGGTGTTTTTCAGCATGTCGAAGTTGCTTGGATCTTGCGCTTCGATGGCCAGGAACGTGGTATCGACGCCGCCGGTGGCCAGCAGCACGATGATCGGCGTCAGCAACAGGGCGAAGATCATCAGCGTGGCTTGTACGGTGTCAGTCCAGCTCACTGCCAGGAAACCGCCGACGAAGGTGTAGGCAATCGTCGCCGCAGCACCGGCCCACAGCGCTGTCTCGTAGGACATGCCGAAGGTGCTTTCGAACAGACGGGCGCCGGCCACAATGCCGGAAGCGCAGTAGATGGTGAAGAACACCAGGATCACGACGGCAGAGATGATCCGCAGCAGACCGCTTTTGTCTTCAAAACGGCTGGAGAAGTAATCCGGCAGGGTCAATGCATCGCCGTTGTGCTCGGTCTGTACGCGCAGACGGCCGGCGACGAACAGCCAGTTCAGGTAAGCACCGATGATCAGGCCGATGGCGATCCAGCTTTCGGACAGACCGGACATGTAGATGGCGCCCGGCAGGCCCATCAACAACCAGCCGCTCATGTCGGAGGCGCCGGCGGACAATGCAGTCACGACGCTGCCCAGACTGCGACCGCCCAGAATGTAGTCAGAAAGGTTGTTGGTGGAGCGATAGGCCATGAAGCCGATCAGCACCATTGCTGCGATGTAGATCACGAACGTGATCAGAGTTGGATTGCTAACGCTCATTAAGTTTCGCCCTGGCTTTGTTTTTATGTAGCGGCGGCTGGTGAACCGCGCGCAAACGACGACGTTTGACAGACGATTTCAGGTCCCGCGCATTTATGACTGATGTTTCCCCAGGAAAGCCATCAGCCGGTACACCTGTTTTTTATGACCGGTTGCACCTTGGCCGCGAATGCTATTCAACAAAGCAAATAAGGTGCAACCCATTTTTCGAGAATAAGTTGCACCTAGTCGGATTTACCTGAAAAACCCCTGTTTTTGCTCCCTTTTAGGGCAGTTCTGACGGTTTACTAGAATGAAAAGCACCAAGCCGGCGCGGTACGTTCGTTCCGGAATTTATTTCCTGACGAGCTGCTTATTATTCCGACAAAAAAAGGGTTGCACCCGGTTGCACCTCAAAGGTTGCCCAGCTAATCTTGCGGCCAGCTGATGCCACGCGGTCGTGGCAAACATGAGGATAAAAATATGGCTACCACCACCCTTGGGGTCAAACTTGACGACCCGACCCGCGAGCGCCTCAAGGCGGCCGCGACCTCGATTGATCGCACGCCGCACTGGCTGATCAAGCAGGCAATTTTCAATTACCTGGAAAAACTCGAGGGTGGTGCAACCCTGACCGAGCTGAGCGGTTTGACCAAGGATTCCGACGAAGCCGTCGATGCGCCCTTGGATCACGCCCACCAGTGCTTCCTCGAGTTCGCCGAAAGCATCCTGCCGCAATCGGTACTGCGCGCCTCGATCACCGCCGCCTACCGTCGCCCGGAACCTGAAGTGGTGCCGATGCTGATCGAACAGGCGCGCCTGCCGGCGGCGATGGCCGAAGCCACCAACAAGCTCGCCTCCTCGATTGCCGAGAAACTGCGCAATCAGAAAAGCGCCGGCGGCCGTGCCGGGATTGTTCAGGGTCTGTTGCAGGAATTTTCCCTGTCGTCCCAGGAAGGCGTAGCGCTGATGTGCCTCGCTGAAGCGCTGCTGCGCATCCCGGACAAAGGCACCCGCGATGCGCTGATCCGCGACAAGATCAGCACCGGCAACTGGCACCCGCACTTGGGCAACAGCCCGTCGCTGTTCGTCAACGCCGCAACCTGGGGCTTGTTGCTGACCGGCAAACTGGTCGCCACCCATAACGAAGCGGGCCTGACTTCTTCCTTGAGTCGCATCATCGGCAAGAGCGGCGAGCCGATGATCCGCAAGGGCGTCGACATGGCGATGCGCCTGATGGGCGAGCAGTTCGTCACCGGCGAAACCATCGCCGAAGCCCTGGCCAACGCCAGCAAGTTCGAAGCCAAGGGCTTCCGCTATTCCTACGACATGCTGGGTGAAGCTGCACTCACCGAGCACGACGCCCAGAAATACCTGGCCTCGTACGAACAAGCCATCCACTCGATCGGCAAAGCGTCCCACGGTCGTGGGATTTATGAAGGCCCGGGCATTTCCATCAAGCTCTCGGCACTGCACCCGCGTTACAGCCGCGCGCAGTACGAGCGTGTGATGGATGAGTTGTACCCGCGCCTGCTGTCGCTGACCTTGCTGGCCAAGCAGTACGACATCGGCTTGAACATCGACGCCGAAGAAGCCGACCGTCTCGAGCTGTCGCTGGATCTGCTGGAGCGCCTGTGCTTCGAGCCGCAATTGACCGGCTGGAACGGCATCGGTTTCGTGATCCAGGCTTACCAGAAGCGTTGCCCGTACGTGATCGACTACGTGATCGACCTGGCTCGCCGCAGCCGTCATCGCCTGATGATCCGCCTGGTGAAGGGCGCGTACTGGGACAGCGAAATCAAGCGCGCCCAGGTTGAAGGCCTGGAAGGCTATCCGGTCTACACCCGCAAGGTGTACACCGACGTTTCCTACATCGCCTGCGCCCGCAAATTGCTGTCGGTACCGGAAGTTATTTATCCGCAGTTCGCCACGCACAACGCCCACACCCTGTCGGCCATTTACCATATTGCCGGTCAGAACTATTACCCGGGTCAGTACGAGTTCCAGTGCCTGCACGGCATGGGTGAACCGCTGTACGAACAGGTTGTAGGCAAAGTTTCCGAAGGCAAGTTGAACCGTCCGTGCCGCGTGTACGCACCGGTCGGTACTCACGAAACCCTGTTGGCGTACCTGGTACGTCGTCTGCTGGAAAACGGCGCGAACACCTCGTTCGTCAACCGTATCGCCGACCAGTCTATTTCGATTCAGGAGCTGGTGGCCGATCCAGTGGCCAGCATCGAGCAGATGGCGACGCTGGAAGGCGGCTTCGGCCTGCCGCACCCGCGTATCCCGCTGCCGCGTGACCTGTATGGTGCCGAGCGCGCCAACTCCAGCGGCATCGACATGGCCAACGAACATCGTCTGGCTTCGCTGTCCTGTGCTTTGCTGGCCAGCGCTCACAACCACTGGAAAGCCGCGCCGATGCTCGGTTGCGCGTCCAGCTCCGAAACTCCTGCGCCAGTGCTCAACCCGTCCGATCTGCGTGACGTGGTTGGTCACGTACAGGAAGCGACCGTCGAAGACGTCGACAACGCGATCCAGTGCGCCCTGAACGCTGCACCGATCTGGCAGGCCACCCCGCCCGCCGAACGCGCTGCGATTCTGGAACGTGCCGCTGATTTGATGGAAGGCGAGATCCAGCCGCTGATGGGCCTGCTGGCTCGCGAAGCCGGCAAAACCTTCGCCAACGCCATCGCCGAAGTGCGTGAAGCCGTGGACTTCCTGCGTTATTACGCGGTGCAGGCGCGCAACGATTTCACCAACGACGCCCACCGCCCACTGGGTCCGGTGGTGTGCATCAGCCCGTGGAACTTCCCGCTGGCGATTTTCAGTGGTCAAGTCGCTGCTGCATTGGCCGCCGGTAACCCGGTACTGGCCAAGCCTGCGGAACAAACTCCGCTGGTCGCTGCTCAAGCCGTGCGTTTGATGATCGAAGCCGGTATTCCGGAAGGCGTGCTGCAACTGCTGCCGGGCCGTGGCGAAACCGTCGGCGCCCGTCTGGTCGGCGACGATCGGGTCAAAGGCGTGATGTTTACCGGTTCCACCGAAGTTGCTCGTCTGCTGCAACGCAACGTCGCGGGTCGCCTGGATGCACAGGGTCGTCCGATTCCGTTGATCGCCGAAACCGGCGGCCAGAACGCGATGATCGTCGACTCCTCGGCACTGACCGAACAGGTTGTGATCGACGTCGTATCGTCGGCCTTCGACAGCGCCGGTCAACGCTGCTCGGCACTGCGAGTGCTGTGCTTGCAGGAAGATTCCGCTGAACGTGTCATCGAAATGCTTAAGGGCGCGATGGCTGAATGCCGTCTCGGCAACCCTGAGCGCCTGTCCGTGGACATTGGCCCGGTGATCGACGCCGAAGCCAAGGCTGGCATCGAGAAGCACATCCAGGCCATGCGCGACAAAGGCCGCAATGTGTATCAGGTGGCGATTGCCAACAGCGAAGAAGTCAAACGCGGCACCTTCGTGATGCCAACGCTGATCGAACTGGAAAGCTTCGACGAACTGCAACGGGAAATCTTCGGTCCGGTGCTGCACGTGGTTCGCTACAAGCGCAAAGACATCGATCAGCTGATCGGTCAGATCAACGCTTCCGGCTATGGCCTGACGCTGGGTGTGCACACCCGGATCGACGAGACCATCGCCAAGGTGATCGACAACGTCAACGCCGGTAACGTCTATGTGAACCGCAACATCGTGGGTGCCGTGGTTGGTGTGCAGCCGTTCGGTGGTGAAGGCCTGTCGGGCACCGGCCCGAAAGCTGGTGGTCCGCTGTACCTCTACCGCCTGCTGTCGACGCGTCCTACCGATGCGATCGAACAATCCTTCGCTCGCGGCGACGCCGTCGTTGCTCCGGACGTTCGTCTGCGTGATGCCATGAGCAAACCGCTGACCGCCCTGAAGACCTGGGCCGACAGCAACAAGTTCGCTGACTTGAGCACCCTGTGTGGGCAGTTCGCGGCGCAATCGCAAAGCGGCATCACCCGTGTACTCGCTGGCCCGACTGGCGAGCGCAACAGCTACGCCATCCTGCCGCGTGAACACGTGCTGTGCCTGGCGGAAGTCGAAGGCGATCTGCTGACGCAACTGGCAGCGGTACTGGCCGTCGGCGGTTCGGCGGTGTGGCCGGAAGTTGAATTGACCAAGGCACTGTTCGCACGTCTGCCGAAGGAAATTCAGGCGAAGATCAAGCTGGTTTCCGACTGGGGCAAGGACGAAGTGGTGTTTGATGCGGTTCTGCATCATGGCCACTCCGACCAGTTGCGTGCGGTGTGCCAGCAAGTGGCCAAGCGTGCCGGGGCGATTGTCGGGGTTCATGGGTTGTCGCAGGGCGAGACCAGCATTGCGCTGGAGCGTCTGGTGATTGAGCGGGCATTGAGTGTTAACACCGCTGCGGCGGGTGGTAATGCCAGCTTGATGACGATCGGCTAAACAGCAACACGACCGGGTATCTACAACAGACGCCCGGTCAGCAATATCCCCTGTGGGAGCGAGCCTGCTCGCGATAGCGGTGTGTCATCCAATACATGAATCGGATGACACACCGCTATCGCGAGCAGGCTCGCTCCCACAGTTGTTTTAGGGTGTCTGCTAAGTTGTTGCGCGGCTCCACCATCACGCTCATCAATCATCCTGTTCAGCCTTTATTCCCACGCCTAGACTCGGTCCATTCCAAAAAAAGGTAGGCCGACATGTCCGAGACGTTGCTCAGTTCCCGCAATCTGGCTTTCGAGCTGTACGAAGTCCTCGATGCCGAGGGCCTGACCCAGCGTGAGCGTTTCGCCGAGCACAATCGCGAAACCTTCGATGCCGCCATCGGCACGGCCCGCAGCATCGCCGAGAAGTTCTTCGCGCCACACAACCGCAAGAATGACGAGAACGAGCCGCGCTACGAGAACGGTCAGGCGATTCTGATTCCGGAAGTGAAACCGGCGGTGGATGCGTTCCTCGAAGCCGGTTTCCTCAACGCGGCGCGCAGTTTCGACGCTGGTGGCATGCAACTTCCTACGCTGTTGTCCCAGGCCTGCTTCGCGCATTTCCAGTCAGCCAACGCGGCGTCGACCTCGTACCCGTTCCTGACCATGGGCGCGGCGAACCTGATTGAAAGCTTCGGCACCGATGAGCAGAAGCAGCGCTTCCTGCAACCGATGATCGACGGCCGCTTCTTCGGCACCATGGCCCTGACCGAACCGCACGCTGGCTCGTCGCTGTCGGATATTCGTACACGCGCCGAGCCTGCGTCTGACGGCACCTATCGGCTCAAGGGCAACAAGATTTTCATCTCCGGTGGCGATCACCCGCTCTCGGAGAACATCGTGCACATGGTCCTGGCGAAATTGCCGGACGCACCGGCCGGGGTGAAAGGGATTTCGCTGTTTATCGTGCCCAAGTTTCTGGTCAACGATGACGGTAGCCTTGGCAAGCGCAATGACGTGCTGCTGGCCGGGCTGTTCCACAAGATGGGCTGGCGCGGCACCACCTCCACCGCGCTGAATTTCGGCGACAACGGGGAGTGTGTCGGGTATCTGGTGGGCAAACCGCACCACGGTTTGAGCTACATGTTCCAGATGATGAACGAGGCGCGAATTGGTGTCGGCATGGGCGCGGTGATGCTCGGTTATGCCGGTTACCTGTATTCCCTGGAGTACGCCCGCGAGCGTCCGCAAGGCCGCGTGCCGGACAGCAAGGACCCGAACACCGCGCCGGTGGCGATCATTCAGCACGCCGACGTCAAACGCATGCTGCTGACACAAAAAGCCTATGTTGAAGGCTCGTTCGACCTTGGGTTGTACGCGGCGCGTCTGTTCGATGACACCACGACCCTGGAGACTGAAGACCAGCGCAAACAGGCTCATGAGCTATTGGATTTGCTGACGCCGATCGTCAAATCCTGGCCATCGGAGTTCTGCCTGAAGGCCAACGAACTGGCTATCCAGATTCTCGGCGGCCACGGTTACACACGCGAATATCCGGTGGAGCAGTACTACCGCGACAACCGTTTGAATCCGATCCACGAAGGCACCCACGGCATTCAGTCGCTGGACTTGCTGGGACGCAAACTGGCGCAGAACGGAGGTGCGGGGCTCAAACAATTGATTCGGCTGATCGCTGGCACGGGCGAACGGGCGCAAGCGTATGAGTCGTTGACCGCGTTGCGTGAGCCGCTGGAGAAACTGGTGGCGCACCTGCAAACGGTGACCATCGGTTTGCTGACAGACCTGGGCCAAGGCAAGGTCAACAGCAGCCTGGCAAACTCGGCGCTGTACCTGAAAGTGTTCGGGCATACGGTGATTGGCTGGCGCTGGCTGGAACAGGCGATTCGCGCCGAGGAAGGGTTGGCGAAAGGGGATGCGGCGGATGTGAGCTTCTATAAAGGCAAGCTGCAGGCGGCGCGGTATTTCCTGACGTGGGAAGTGCCGGGTTGTCATCATGAGCTGGCGATTCTTGAGGCTCGGGATGATGTGTGTCTAGGCATGCAGGATGAGTGGTTCTGATCAAAGCCTTGTGGTGAAGCTGACATCCAATCGCGGGCACCCGCTCCCACAAGGTTTTGCGGTGAACCCAGGATCGTGGTTCACGCTGACCCTGTGGGAGCGGGCTTGCCCGCGAAGGCGTCAGTACAGGCAATACATTTATCAGCTCAGCCTGAACCCACCCATCTGCCGCGCCAGATCATCCGCCAACCGCTGCAACGTCTGACAGTCCTCCCGGCACGCTCTCACTTCCCCGGCCGTCGCCCGGGCCAGATCGGAAATCCCCTGCACATTGCGGTTGATCTCTTCCGTCACCGCCGACTGCTCTTCCGTGGCCGTCGCCACTTGATGGTTCATGTCGCTGATACGCTCGACCTGTCCGGTAATCGCCGTCAGCGACGCGCCGGTGCGCTGGCTCGACTCAACCCCCGTACCCGTTGCTGCCTGCCCGGAATGCATGGATGAAACAGCATTTTCCGCGCCCTGCTTGAGACTGCCGATCATCTGCTGGATCTCATCGGTCGACGACTGCGTGCGCCGCGCCAACGTCCGCACTTCATCCGCCACCACCGCAAACCCACGCCCCATGTCCCCGGCCCGCGCGGCTTCGATAGCCGCGTTCAGTGCCAGCAAATTGGTCTGCTCGGAGATTCCGCGAATCACTGCCAGCACCTGATCGATCGACGCCACTTGATTAGCCAGCTCACCAACAGCTCCCGCCGCAAGGCCGATTTCATCGGACATGCTTTCTATATGGCGGATCGACCCACCCACAACTTCACGCGCCTGCATCGCTTCATCGCGAGCGTTCTGTGAAGCGACCGCGGCGTTACCCGCGTTCTGGGCGATTTCCTGCACGGTCAGGCCCATTTCGTGGACGGCGGTGGCAACCATGTCGGTCATTTCCTGCTGACGACCCGAACGTTCGGCGGTGTTATCCACCACCCGTGCTACCTGCCCAACGGCCGTGCGCAAACGCTCGCTGGTGGTCAGCACTTCGCCAATCATTTCGCGCTGACTGCCGAGGAATCGATTGAAGCCGCGTGCCAGGTCACCCAGTTCATCGGCGCGGCTGGAATCTAACCGGTGGGTCAAATCTCCCCCGCCGCTACCGATGGCTACCAGCGCCGCTGTTACCTGACGGATCGGCCGCACCAACCCACGGGCCAGCAAAACCACTAGCAACAGACACACCAGCGCCACCGCCAGGCCAATACCGCTGCTCACCCACATGGCACGACGAGCCTCGGCATAGATCTGCGACTGTGGCACTTCGGCCACCAGGGTCCAGCCCAAGTCCCGTAACGGCAGGCTTAACGCCAGATAATCTTCGCCGTCGCGAACGAAGCTGCTGTTGGTGGCAACTTTTTGACCCATGACCGATTGTGCGGCGGTTGCGCCAATTTGCTCGGCCAGTGTGCGCTTGCCGCTGAATTGCGCCTCGGGATGAACCTGGATCAAACCGTCGGAACGCACGAGATAGACCTTGCCGCGCTCACCGAAGTTGAAATTGTGGATCAGCTCCGACAGCTCTTTCATGCTCAACCCAAGCCCGGCAACGCCCACGACTTTGCCGCCCTGCTCGACCTTCAGGTCGATGAACAGCGCCAATTCTCCGGTCGCGGTGTCATTGTCGATATTGAGGGTGCGCGGCTGGTTACTGTCGAGGAAGGTGTAGAACCAGGCGTCCTTGGGATTGGAGCGGCTGAGGGTCCGGTCCAGGCCTTTCTCAGTGAAATAGTGGTTTGAAGCGGTGCCGACAATCAGCGCGGTAAAGGCTTTGTGTTCGGCGCGGATGCCTTCCAGATACTGGACGAACGCGTCTGTCTGGCCACTGTTTTCACCCCCGGCCAGCCAGTCGCGCACCATGCTGTTGCTGGCGATGTCCTTGGCGGCGGTAAGAGGTTGAACGAGGATTCGTTCGATGTCGTTGCGCATCGCCTCGATACTCGACGGCAGTGCCTGCTCGACCAGATAGCTCTGGGCGAGACGGTTGACCACGAGGGTATAAATGCCAACCACGATCAGGATGCTGACCAGCAGGGCGGTGCCCATGCTGAGAATCAACTGCCATTGAATACTGCGTCGCCAGAACTGCATGGAGCACCCCCAAAGAATAAGAGGCTGAAACACTGCAACAGCCGTGCCGATTGTATACAACACAATGGACAATCTATTCTTTGGTTGTGCGCAAAGCCGATCAGGCCTGATTGATCGTCTTGGAGATCACTTCAACCGTGGCGCTGACTTGCTCTTGGTAACGGTCGAGTTCCTGCTTGTGCTGCTTCTGCATTTCAATCTGCTGGGAGCACAGATTCATCGCGGCCAACACCAGCAGGCGGTCACCGATCAGCGTCGGGTACTTTCTTTTGGTATCGGCCAAGGCAGCTTTCAACATCAGCGCGGCGTCCAGCAGGGTTTGCTCTTCCCCGGCCGGCGCCTTGATCGAATAGTCCTCCCCCAGGATCGAGACGACTTTTACCCCTGCGGCGCCGTGATTCATGCGCTGACCGGGCCGGCGCTGACGCGCTCAACCAGGGCCTGGATACGTGCCGCGGTGGCGCCTTGTTTCTCTTCCTGTTCCATCAGGTTCAGCTGCAGGCTTTCGTTTTCATCCTTGGCCTGGGCCAGTTCTGCGCTCAGGGTCTGATTGGTGGCGAGCAGGCTCTGGTTCTGTTGCACCAGGTCGCTGACCAGCTGTTCCAATTGGCTTAGGGATGCTTCCAACATTTTGATTTTCCAAGCATTTCAAGGGGCGCGTACGATAAAGAAAAGTCACCACGGATGCCAGGGTTATTCGGGCGCAAGACCTTGATTTTCCTGGCGGGCGACCTTCCTCGCGAGCTTTAAAGACTGTGATTGGCGGATCTGGTTCCTGCACTTCGTCGCCGGGGCCTGTCTGCGACAAAAACGCGCAGGCCCTCAAGACTTTAGTCGTATGACCGATAAGTCACTCACACGTCAGCTTCAGCGCCGCACGGGTGCGCTCACTTTGGTAAACAGCATGTCCCTTCGTAACATGAATATCGCACCGCGGGCGTTCCTCGGTTTCGCCCTGATTGGCGGTTTGATGCTGGTTCTCGGTGTGTTTGCCTTGAACCAGATGAGCAAGATTCGCGACGCCGGCGAAGACATCGCGTCCATGAGCGTGCCGAGCATCAAAAGCCTGGACGAATTTACTCAACTGACCCTGCGCCTACGGGTGCTGTCCTACCGTTTGCTGGTCAACCGCGAACCGGACGTGCAGCGGAAAACCTTCGAGCTGTTCGAACTGCGCAATCAGCAAATCCGTGACGCTCAGAAGGTCTACGAACCGCTGATCGACGGCCCGCAAGAGCGCGCCGCGTACGATCAATACGTGCAGTTGCTGGCGCAATATCGCCAGCTCGAAGACCGGATGAAGACGCTGTCGCGCAATAACCAGATCGACGAACTGAGCGCGATGCTCAACAGCGAACTGCTTTCCAACTCCGAGGCCGTCAACTCGGCCCTCGGCAAGCTGCTTGAGATCAATACGCAACAGATTGAAGCCACCGACGCCCGTGCCGGTGAGCAGTATTCGACTTCGCTCAACCTGGTGATCACCTTGCTGGTCATTGCCAGCGGCCTGACCGTGCTGTTCGCCTGGCTGCTGACCAACAGCATCACCAAGCCGATCGCCAACGCTTTGAGCGCTGCGGAAGAAATCGCCGAAGGCAACCTGACTCGCCCGATCCATGTCGATGGTGAAGACGAAACCGGCCGCTTGCTGCTGGCCATGTCGAAGATGCAGGACAAGCTGCGCGACACCCTGCAGCGGATTGCCGGCTCGGCCACGCAACTGGCTTCCGCTGCGGAAGAGCTGAACAGCGTCACCGACGAAAGCGCCCGCGGCCTGACCCAGCAGAACAACGAAATCGAACAGGCCGCCACCGCCGTCAATGAAATGACCAGCGCCGTGGAAGAAGTCGCGCGCAACGCGGTGAGCACTTCCGAGGCCTCGAAAAACGCCACCACCTCGGCCGGCGACGGTCGTGACCTGGTGCAGGAAACCGTCAGTGCCATCGAACGCATGAGCGCCGATGTGCAGAGCACCGCGACCCTGATTGGCGATCTGGCCAATGAATCCCGTGACATCGGCAAGGTGCTGGACGTAATTCGCGGCCTGGCGGACCAGACCAACCTGCTGGCCTTGAACGCCGCAATCGAAGCGGCGCGTGCCGGTGAAGCCGGGCGTGGCTTCGCGGTGGTGGCGGATGAGGTTCGTGCACTGGCGCATCGCACCCAGCAGTCGACCAGCGAAATTGAACGCATGATCGGCAGCATCCAGAGCGGTACCGAACACGCGGTGGATTCGATGCGTAACAGCACCGAACGTGCCGAATCGACCTTGAACATCGCCCGCGGTGCAGGCATGTCCCTGGACACGATCAACAGCGCCATTGTCGAGATCAACGAGCGCAACCTGGTGATTGCCAGCGCGGCTGAAGAACAGGCGCAGGTGGCCCGTGAAGTCGATCGCAACCTGGTGAACATCCGTGATTTGTCGGTGCAATCGGCGGCCGGGGCGAATCAGACGAGTGCGGCGAGCAATGAATTGTCGCGATTGGCGCTGGACCTGAACAACATGGTTGGGCGGTTCAGCCTGTAAGCAGCGACACTTTCTCTGTGGCTAAGGGATTTATCTGTGGTGAGGGGATTTATCCCCGTTCGGCGGCGAAGCCGTCGCAAGATCTGTTTGCGGTGTGTGCCTGAAAGAACGCAGGGGCCGCTCCGCAGCCCAACGGGGATAAATCCCCTCGCCACAGGATCAAGCTCAATCCGGGTGACGTTGTCGCGGCTGCAAAAGCTTTTTGACAGCATCACATTTCAACAGGTTAGAATCGCTGGCACGCAGACTGCATGGTCAGTTTGTGCCCGCCTTTCAGCTTTCTGGAGTACTGCCTTTGAATGCGACGACCATCAACAGCCTGTTCTTGATCGGCGCGTTGCTGGTAGGTGCAAGCATTCTGGTGAGTTCCCTTTCATCGCGCCTTGGTATCCCGATTCTGGTGATCATCCTCGCGGTGGGCATGTCGGCCGGTGTCGATGGCGCCGGCATTATTTTCGATAACTACCCAACAGCTTATCTGGTCGGCAACCTCGCGCTGGCAGTCATCCTGCTCGACGGCGGGTTGCGCACCCGGGTTTCCAGCTTCCGCGTGGCGTTATGGCCAGCGCTGTCGCTCGCGACGGTCGGGGTGTTGATCACCACGGGGATGACCGGCATGGCCGCCGCGTGGCTATTCGATCTGAACCTGATTCAGGGCCTGCTGATCGGCGCTATCGTCGGCTCCACCGACGCCGCGGCGGTGTTCTCGCTGCTCGGCGGCAAAGGACTGAACGAACGGGTCACCGCCAGCCTTGAAATCGAATCCGGCAGCAACGACCCGATGGCGGTGTTCCTCACCGTCACCCTGATCGACATGCTCGCCAGCGGCCAGACCGGCCTCCATTGGAGCCTGCTCGCCCACTTCGTGCGTGAGTTCGGCATCGGTGCCGTCATCGGCCTTGGCGGTGGCTGGGTCATGCTGCAATTGGTCAACCGGATCCACCTGGCCAACGGCCTCTATCCGATTCTGGTGATTGCCGGCGGCCTGGTCGTGTTCGCCCTGACCAACGCCCTGCATGGCAGCGGCTTCCTGGCGGTTTACCTGTGCGGCCTGGTGATCGGCAACCGCCCGGTGCGCAGCCGCCACGGCATTCTGCACATGCTCGACGGCATGGCCTGGCTTGCGCAGATCGGCATGTTCCTGGTGCTGGGGCTGCTGGTCACGCCGCATGATCTGCTGCCGATCGCCCTGCCCGCTCTGGGCCTGGCGCTGTGGATGATTCTGTTCGCTCGGCCGCTGTCGGTGCTGGTCGGTCTGCTGCCGTTCAAAGCGTTCCACGGCCGCGAAAAGGCGTTTATCTCCTGGGTCGGATTACGCGGCGCGGTCCCGATCATTCTGGCGGTGTTCCCGCTGATGGCCGGCCTGCCGAATGCCCAGCTCTACTTCAACCTCGCCTTCTTTATCGTGCTGGTGTCACTGCTGGTGCAGGGCACGAGCCTGCCCTGGGTGGCGAAACTTTTGAAAGTGACCGTTCCGCCGGAGCCGGCGCCGATCTCGCGCGCAGCCCTTGAGGTGCATGTCACCAGCGAGTGGGAGCTGTTCGTTTATCGCCTCGGTGCCGAGAAATGGTGCATCGGTTCGCCCCTTCGGGAGCTGAAAATGCCCGAAGGCACACGTATTGCAGCGCTGTTTCGTGGCCAACAACTGCTCCATCCGTCGGGTAGTACGGTGCTCGAAGTCGATGATTTGCTGTGTGTTATCGGCCATGAACACAACCTTCCAGCCCTCGGAAAACTCTTCAGCCAGGCACCGCAACGCGGCCTCGATCTGCGCTTCTTCGGCGACTTCGTACTCGAAGGAGACGCCCAGCTGGCAGCGGTTGCGGCGCTGTACGGGTTGAAAGTCGAAGGCATCGATCCGGACATGTCCCTGGGCCGTTTCATTGCCCAGAAAGTCGGCGGTGCTCCCGTCGTCGGCGACCAGGTGGAGTGGAACAACACCATCTGGACCGTCGCAGTCATGGAGGGGAACAAGATCGGCAAAGTGGGCGTCAGATTCCCCGAAGGAAGTCGCCCGGGTCCGGGCTTGTTCCTCTAAACTCCACACTTCGTCTCGTTTTCGATCGGTCTCTATGTCAACCCTGCGCACTTTTTTCATCATGGCCCTGCTGGGCTTGAGTCTTTCTGTCGGTACATTGCAAGCGGCCGAACCGCCGACCAGCGAAGCCGTGCAGGCGAATCTGGACAAGATCGCCGATCGCAAACTGCCGGAAGCAGATCAGAAAGCCCTGCAATCCGTCCTGCAAAGCACGCTGACCCAGCTCGGCAACCAGCGTGATTACGAGCAAAAGCTGGTCGCTCTCAAGCAGCAGCTCGCCACCGCGCCCAAGCAGAACATCGAAAACCAGCGTGAGCTGACCAAGCTCAAAGCCACCATAATGCCGCCGGTGCCGCAACGTTACGCCAACCAGTCGATCCAGCAGCTCGAGCAAATGCTCACCGAGCGCTCGACCCAGCAAAGCGACCTGCAGAAGGCGCTGGCCGACGCCAACAGTCTGGTGATCACCGCCCAGACCCGCCCCGAGCGCGCACAGGCCGAAATTTCCGCCAGCCAGACGCGTATTCAACAGATCAACAACATACTCAAAGCCGGCAAGGACGCCGGCAAGACCTTGAGCGGTGAACAGCGTGACCTCCTGAATGCCGAACTCGCGGCACTGAATGCGCTGATTCCGCTGCGTCGCCAGGAACTGGCCGGCAACAACCAGTTGCAGGATCTGGGTAACAGCCAGCACGACTTGCTGACCGAAAAATCCGATCGCCTGGATCAGGAAATCCAGGAGCTGCAAACCCTGATCAACCAGAAGCGTCTGGCCCAGTCCCAGGAGACGGTGACGCAACAGTCCATCGAAGCGCAGAAATCCGGCGGCAGCGCGCTGCTGGCCACCGAAAGTTCGGCCAACCTGAAGCTCTCGGACTACCTGCTCAAAAGCACTGACCGCCTCAATGAGGTCACCCAGCAGAACCTGCAGACCAAACAGCAGCTGGACAACGTGACCCAAAGCGATTCGGCACTGGACGAACAAATCAACGTACTAAAGGGCAGCCTGCTGCTCTCCAAGATTCTCTATAAACAGAAACAGGCTCTGCCACGTCTCAAGCTCGACCGCGACCTGGCCGACCAGATCGCCGATATTCGCCTGTACCAGTTTGAAGTGAGCCAGCAGCGGGAATTGCTCAGCAACCCCGCGACCTATGTCGACAACCTGCTGTCCACCCAGCCGCCGGAGCAAGTTACCCCGCAGCTGCGAAAAAGCCTGCTGGAACTGGCCACCACCCGCGCAGACCTGCTGGAACGCCTGAACCGCGAACTGAGTGCGGTGCTCAACGAATCCATCACCCTGCAACTCAATCAGAAACAGCTGCTCAGCACCGCGCAAAGCCTGCGGGCGACCCTCGATGAGCAGATGTTCTGGATTCCCAGCAACAAGCCGCTGGACCTGGAATGGATGCGCGCCGTGCCGGAGCGCCTGGAACGTCAGGTCACTACGCTGCCGTGGGCTTCCAGCCTGAGCGAATTGAGTGATGGCCTGATACAGCGGCCGCTGCTGTTCCTGCCCCTGGTGTTGCTGATCGGTGCCCTGCTGTGGCGACGTAAAAGTCTGTATGCCCGACTGAGCAAAGTTCACCAGGACATCGGCCACTTCAAGCGCGACAGCCAGTGGCACACGCCGCAGGCCATCCTGATCAATATTCTGCTGGCAATGCCGGTCTCGCTGGGCCTGGCCTTGTGCGGCCTGGCGTTGCAGATCGACGCCCGCGGGCAGAACGCCAACATGGGCGCGGCGCTGCTGCAAATGGCCCAGGCCTGGCTGGTGTTCTACACCGCTTACCGGATCCTCGCACCGGGCGGCGTCGCTGAACTGCATTTCCGCTGGGAAAAACCCCAGGTCGAGTTCCTGCAGGGCTGGGTCCGCCGACTCGGCTTGGTGGTGATGGCATTGGTTGCCGTGGTAGCGGTTGCCGAACTGCAACCCTCGACGCTGGCGGATGACGTGCTCGGCATGCCCGTGGTGCTGATCTGTTACGCCTTGATGGCCTGGCTGCTCAGCCGCCTTCTGATCGCCAGCCCGACGCACCAGAACGCGTCGCTGTTCCGCAAAGCGGTCGGGGTCCTGTTCACCGTCCTGCCCGTCGCGTTATTTGTGGCAGTGTGCTTCGGCTACTACTACACCGCGCTGAAACTCAGTGACCGGCTGATCAACACCCTTTACCTGCTGATGTTCTGGCTGGTGATTGAAGCCACTTTCGTTCGCGGTCTCAGCGTTGCAGCACGACGCCTGGCCTACCAGCGCGCCCTGGCCAAACGTCAGGCCGCCAAGGAGGCTGGCGACGGCGAAGCGGTGATCGAAGAGCCGACGCTGGACATCGAGAAGGTCAACGAACAGTCCCTGCGCCTGATCCGCCTGGCACTGCTTGGCGGTTTCATTGCGGCGCTGTACTGGGTCTGGTCCGATTTGATCTCGGTGTTCTCGTACCTCGACAACATCACCCTGTACGAATACACCAGCGGTACCGGCGCCAACATGAGCATGGTGCCGATCAGCATCGGCGACATGCTCGGCGCGCTGATCATCATCGGTATCACCTTCGCTCTCGCGCGCAACTTGCCAGGCTTGCTGGAAGTGTTGGTGCTGTCCAAGTTGAATCTTGCACAAGGCAGTGCTTATGCCACGACCACGTTGCTGTCCTACGTGATCGCCGGCATCGGCTTCGTCTCGACCCTGTCGACCCTCGGCGTGAGCTGGGACAAGTTGCAATGGCTGGTGGCGGCGCTGTCGGTGGGGCTCGGTTTCGGGATGCAGGAGATTTTCGCGAACTTCATCTCGGGCATCATGATCCTGTTCGAGCGTCCGGTGCGGATCGGCGACACCATCACCATCGGCAACCTGTCGGGCACGGTCAGCAAGATCCGCATCCGCGCCACGACCATCACCGACTTCGACCGCAAGGACATCATTGTCCCGAACAAGACGTTCATCACCGGGCAACTGATCAACTGGTCTCTGACCGACACCATCACCCGGGTGACCCTCAAGCTCGGCGTCGACTACGGTTCGGACCTGGACCTGGTGAAAGAGCTGCTGCTCAAAGCGGCGCGCGATAACCCACGTGTCCTGAAAGACCCGGAACCCCACGTGTACTTCCTGAACTTCGGCGAAAGCACCCTCGACCACGAGTTGCGCATGCACGTGCGCGACCTCGGTGACCGCAACCCGGTGCTGGACGAGGTCAACCGCTTCATCAATCGCGAGTTCAAGAAGCAGCACATCAACATCTCGTTCCGGCAGATGGAGGTCTATCTCAAGAACCTTCACGGCCAGGAATACAAAATGGTGCCGATCGAACCGGAAACCAAAACCATCGTGCCGCTGGTGGATGGCAAGTCGCCCCTTGAGCCGCCGCCCGCCAAGCTCGACTAACGGCCTTATCCCTAGCAGAATGCTCGGACACTCTGCTGGAGATGGCCGTTGAAAGCCCTCGACGAACTGACCTTCGATAATCGCTTCGCCCGCTTGGGCGATACGTTTTCCGCCCATGTGCTGCCCGAGCCCATCGACAACCCGCGCCTGGTGGTGGCCAGCCCTGCGGCCATGGCGCTGCTGGATCTCGACCCCGCCGCAGCGGATACCCCAGAGTTCGCCGAGCTGTTCAGCGGCCACAAGCTCTGGGCCGACGCAGTCCCTCGGGCGATGGTCTATTCCGGCCATCAGTTCGGTTCCTACAACCCGCAGCTGGGTGATGGTCGCGGCCTGTTGCTGGGCGAGGTCTACAACGAGGCCGGCGAACACTGGGACCTGCACCTCAAGGGCGCCGGCCAGACACCCTTTTCGCGCATGGGCGATGGACGCGCGGTATTGCGCTCCTCGATCCGCGAGTTTCTCGCCTCCGAAGCGTTGAATGCCCTGAACATCCCGACCACCCGTGCCCTGTGCGTGATCGGCTCCGACACCCCGGTGTGGCGCGAGAAGCAGGAACGCGCAGCGATGGTTCTGCGCTTGGCGCCGAGCCATGTGCGCTTCGGGCATTTCGAGTATTTCTACTACACCAAACGTCCGGAGAAGCAGAAAGAACTCGGCGAGCACGTATTGGCTATGCATTTCCCCGAGTGTCTGGAACAACCGGAACCGTACCTGGCGATGTTCCACGAAATCGTCGAGCGCAATGCCGAGCTGATCGCCAAATGGCAGGCTTACGGCTTCTGCCACGGCGTGATGAACACCGACAACATGTCGATCCTCGGCATCACCTTCGATTTCGGTCCGTTCGCCTTCCTCGACGACTTCGACGCCCACTTCATCTGCAATCACTCGGATGACCAGGGCCGGTATTCCTTCAGCAACCAGGTGCCGATCGGCCAGTGGAACCTAAGCGCCCTCGCCCAGGCCCTGACGCCGTTCATCAGCGTCGACGCCCTGCGCGAAACCCTCGGCCTGTACTTGCCGTTGTACCAAGCCCATTACCTGGACCTGATGCGCCGTCGCCTCGGACTCACCACGGCCGAAGACGATGACCAGAAACTGCTGGAGCAGCTGCTGCAACTGATGCAGAACAGCGGCGTCGATTACACGCTGTTCTTCCGCCGTTTGGGCGATGAATCACCCGAATTGGCCGTCGCCCGTTTGCGCGATGACTTCGTCGACATCAAGGGCTTCGATGCCTGGGCTGAGTTGTATGTCGCCCGAGTTGGCCGTGAAGGCGAGGTTGATCAGGAACAGCGGCGCAAGCGGATGCACGCGGTCAATCCGCTGTACATCCTGCGCAACTACCTGGCGCAGAAGGCGATCGATGCAGCGGAGAGCGGCGATTATTCAGAGGTTCGGCGACTGCATGCCGTGTTGAGCAATCCATTCGACGAGCAAGCGGGGATGGAAAGCTACGCCGAGCGGCCGCCGGAGTGGGGGAAGCATTTGGAGATCAGTTGTTCGTCGTGAGGTTGGTCAGTCCAGCGGATCAATGGCACTGACGACGCGAGCAACGATGTCTGCCATCGTAACGTCATCAAGTCGCTCAATGAACTTGGCTGAGCCGTCGCGCACACGCTGCTCTATATCAAAACTACGAACCTGATTACAAACTGCGACACCATTCGTTTCGTGGCCGGAGACGATGACCGCCAAGCCGGTGTTTCGACTGAAGCTGCCGCCACTGGTCACCGGCACAGTCATGCTGACACCCAAGGCGTTGATTTCCCTTGGCGTAATTACCACGAATCGATGCCTATTCATCATTTCGCGTCCCGCAACCGGGTTCGGATCAATCCAGTAAACATCCCCCCGCTGTGGGGCCTGACGCCGAACCATCAACCCAACTCCCGGCCAACTGGATCGCCTTCACGTGCAAACGCCGTCTGCGCATTCAACTCGGCTACTTCTTCGGAACCTTCAAGCAACTCTGCAAGGCTATAGCGCTTGCGAGAAGGCCGTACAACCGGACGGGCAATCAACTCACCATCGACCACATTCAGTTCCAGTTGTGCTCCTACTTCCAGGTGCAGGAGCTTCAGCAGCGTTGGCGGGAGAGTAATCACTGCAGCGCCACCTTGACGGCGGATTTTGGAAGTCACGGACACGGGATAACTCCTATCCGACAATTGAGAGATATCGACTTCTCGATAAGTGCAACAAAAGTAGCACGAGCTTAAAGGCAAAGCGAGCTCCTCATAAAGAGATTAGAAAACGGTGAAGTTGCTTCCAGCGTAGCCACCGATCCCGCCCCGAAACTCCAGAATATGTGTGCATTTACGACAATCACTGCGCCTGCCCCCGTCTTTTGCTGGCTTGATAAATGAAGCTTGCGACTCCAAATCAGCTTTAGACTGCCCAAACATTCAGAGCCTCGACCATGACCGACCCACTCCTCATCCCCTGCCCTCACTGCAACGGCCTCAACCGCATCCCCGCCGAACGCCTCAACGATCACCCAAAATGCGGTCGCTGCAAGGCCGAGGTCTTGCTGAACAAGCCGTTCGAATTGAAACAAGGCGATTACGCCAGCCAGATCAAGGGCGATCTGCCGTTGCTGGTGGATGTGTGGGCGGAGTGGTGCGGGCCGTGCAAGTCGTTTGCGCCGGTGTTCGAGCAGGCGGCGGCGCAATTGGCGGGTAAATGTCGACTGGCGAAACTGGACAGTGAGGCGAATCAGCAATTGTCGGCTCAGTTGGGGATTCGCTCGATTCCGAGCCTGATTCTGTTCAAGAACGGCCGGGAAGTGGCGCGTCAGAGCGGGGCGTTTCCGTTACCGCAGTTGATGAGCTGGTTGCGTAGCCAGGGGATTTAAAACCACCGCGATTTAATGTGGGAGCGGGCTTGCTCGCTCCCACATTGGGTTGGGCGACGTCGACAGATTCAGGCGTTTTCGAGCAGGTTATGCAGTTCGACGAACTGCTGCGTCAGCTTGTGCCGTGGGTCGAGGTGAATCAGCGGCGTATTGGCCTGATGGGATTCGCGCATGCGCACCGAGCTGGTCAGGTACACCGGCAATACCGGCAATCCTTCGGCGATCAGCTCGTCGAGAATCTGCTGCGGCAGGCTGGCACGGGCCTGGAACTGATTGACCACGATGCCTTCGACTTCCAGGCCTTCGTTGTGGTCGTCCTTCAACTCTTCGATTTCCGCCAACAGGCCGTATAGCGCCTGGCGCGAGAAGCTGTCGCAATCGAATGGGATCAGCACCCGGTCAGCGGCAATCAATGCCGATACCGCATAGAAGTTCAGCGCTGGCGGGGTATCCAGATAGATGCGGTCGTAATCTTCCCCCAGTTCATCGAGCAATTTGCGCAGCTTGTTGATCTTGTGTTTGGCCTCAAGCTTGGGCTGCAAGTCGGCCAACTCGGCGGTTGCGGTGATGACGTGGAGGTTTTCGAACGGCGTTTCGTAGATATCGACCTGGTTCTTCTTCGAGAACGGTCCTGAGGACAGGGTTTGCTTGAAGAAGTCGGCGATGCCCATCGGGATGTCATCCCCGGTGAGGCCCGTTAGGTACTGAGTGGAGTTGGCCTGGGCATCGAGATCCACCAACAGGGTGCGATACCCCTCGCTGGCGCTGACCGCCGCCAGATTGCAGGCAATGCTGGATTTGCCCACGCCACCTTTCTGATTGAACACCACGCGCCGCATGTGAAAAACCTCCGTGTATCAAAGAATGATCGAGTGTAGTAGTCCATGGCGCTGCTTAGCTACCTCGTCGGCACGGGGACTACACAGTCAGCGGCAATCTCCCAATAAAAAAACCGCCAACTCTGCCATCGATCGCCGACAGAGCCGACAGACTTGCTCAGCACGATGTGGATAATGGCCAAACGACAGCTTTTCGCGGACTAATCAGTTCATTTGACTGCGCAAAACGTAACCATCATTTGCTACACGCCCGTCGCAACGGGATAATGCGCGCCACTCGGCGCCAAGCGCCACGTAAGGTCGTCGCGTTTCTCTGCGACTCGCCGCGTCAAGAAAGCCCGCAGGGGCGGGATGAATGCCTGTGATCAATTTCAACATCGCCCAATGGCGCGCGTGGGCCCCAGGGCTCGAAAGCGTGGACGATTGGCAGGCCTGGAGCCGACAACCGGTCGTGCTTCAGAGCAGCGATGCCGCCCCCGACGTGTCTTTTCTGCCTGCCATGCAGCGCCGGCGGCTCAGCCGTCTGGCGCGGATGGCGTTCAGCGTCGGCTGGCCCCTGGCCGATGGTCGCCAGGACCTACCGTTGGTCTTTATTTCCCGTCATGGCGAAACGCCCCGCACCTTCGAAATCCTGCGCGATCTGGCAGCCGAACAACCGTTGTCACCGACGCAATTCAGCTTGTCGGTGCACAACGCGGTGATTGGCCTGTGGTCGATCATGCGTGGCGAAACCAGTGAGATGACTGCCCTTGCCGCCGCCGGAGACGGCCTTGAACACGGCATGCTAGAGGCCGCGGCGCTGCTTGCCGAAGGCGCGCCTGCGGTACTGCTGATCGTCACTGAAGAAAAACCGCCCCAGGCCTACTCGGCCTGGATCGACGACGTGCCGTTCCCGTATGCCGTCGGTCTGTTGCTGACACCGGGTACCGACTGGCAGCTGTCCCTGAACAGCACTTCGGATGCGTTGTCCAAAGCCCACTGGCCCCATGCCCTGAATCTATTGCGTACCCTGCTCGGCCAGCAGACCACCTGCCAACATGCCTGGAAAAATCGTGTATGGACCTGGCAACGCAACCTGTAAGCGAAAAAAACCGCGACGCCTATTACTGGCGTTTGCTGGCGACCGCTGCGAGCTTCACTCTGTTCGGGTTAGGCGGGCTGTGCCTGCGCCTGGTGGTTTTCCCGTTGCTGAGTTGCCTGCCCGGCGATGCCCAGACTCATCGGCTGCGGGCACGTAGAACCGTCAGTCGCTGCTTTTGGTTTTTTGTCCGGTTCATGGCCCGTACCGGCGTGCTGACCTACGACATCCAGGGCGCGGAGAAGCTTGGTCGCCCGGGCCAGATGATCATGGCCAATCACCCGTCGCTGATCGATGTGGTGTTTCTGATCGGACTGGTGCGTCACAGCAACTGCGTGGTCAAGAAAAGCCTCTGGGAGAACCCGTTCACCCGCGGCCCGCTACGCCGCACCGATTACATCAGCAACGACGGCAGCATGGACATGCTCGACGCTGCGGCCGACGCACTGAAAAGCGGTCAGACGCTGATCATCTTTCCCGAAGGTACTCGCACCCAGCCAGGCGAACCGCCGGCCTTTCATCGGGGGGGTGCATCGATTGCCCTGCGGGGTGCGAAAATCCTGACCCCGGTGATCATCAAGGTCAGCCCGACCACATTGACGAAGGCCGAACCCTGGTATCGCATCCCGAAACGTCGCGTGCACTTCAGTTTTCGTGTGGGGGCCGATATAGACCCACAAGCCTTTGCCGCGTGCGGTCCTGCGCCTCAGGCTTCGCGCAAGCTCAACGATTATTTGCATTCTTACTTTATTAAGGAGCTCGCCGAAGATGAGCGATCTACACCGTGAAATCAAAGAACTGATCATCGACGCCCTCGGCCTCGAAGACATCAGCGCACAAGACATCGGCGACGACCAGACCCTGTTTGGCGAAGGCCTGGGCCTGGACTCGGTGGACGCCCTGGAACTCGGCCTTGCGATCCAGAAAAAGTACGGCATCAAAATCGACGCCGACGCCAAGGACACCCGTAATCATTTCAGTAACGTGGCGAGCCTTGCGGCGTTCGTCACCGCAAAACAGGCAGCTTGAGACCGGACCATGCAAACTCGTGATGACATTTTCAACACCCTGCGCGATGCCTTGGTCGAACTCTTCGAGCTGGACCCTGAGCGCGTGAGCCTCGAATCCAATCTGTATCAGGACCTGGAAATCGACAGCATCGACGCCGTCGACCTGATTGATCACATCAAACGTCAGACCGGCAAGAAAATCGCCGCCGAAGAATTCAAATCGGTGCGTACCGTCAGCGACGTGGTCGAGGCGGTCTACCGTCTGGTTCAACCGGCCGCATGAGTCGACTGATCGGCCTTGGCCTGCTGCTGGCGGGCCTGTTGTACCCCTTCGCGGTGTATTTCGGCATGGAACACTTTGCTCCGTGGCAGTTCGGTCTGCTGCTGGGCAGCCTGTGGCTGGCGCGGGTGCTGCTGGGTGCGCGTCGCCCCGGCAACCTGTGGATGGCGATCACCGCGATTGGCTTTTGCCTGTTGCTGGCGTTGTTCGACAGTCCGCTGTTGCTGCGTTGGTACCCGGTGCTGATCAGCGCTTTCATGCTTGGCCTGTTTGGCCTGAGCCTGAAAGTCGGGCCGCCGATGGTGGAACGCCTGGCGCGCCTGCGGGAACCGCACTTGCCGGCCAAGGCGATTGTCTACACCCGCCAGGTGACCATCGTCTGGTGTGTGTTTTTCCTCTGTAACGGTTTGCTCGCCGCCGCCCTGACCCTGTGGGCGCCGCTGAGTTGGTGGATGTTGTACACCGGCCTGATTTCCTATGGATTGATGGGCCTGCTGTTTGCCATTGAATGGCTCATACGACAACGGGTACGAGGCCACCCATGAATTGGATAACACTTGAGCAGCTGTTGCTCAAGGCTCAGCCGGAGCGTGCCGTGACGGCCGAACCGGCGTTGAATCACGCACAGCTGTGCGAACAGGCGCTAAGCCTCGCGGCCGGCCTGCAATCCCAAGGCGTGCAACGCATTGCCGTGCACTTTGAAGACGCCGCTGACCTGGCGATTGCCCTGCTCGGCGCCTGGCGTGCCGGGGTCAGCGTGCTGCTGCCTGCCGACCTGCAACCACAGACTCGCCAACGCTGGTCGAGCGAAGTCGATCTGTGGCTGACCGATCAGGCCGATGATGCGCACCTTATCGATTATCGACAGGCGCCCCTGTCCCCCGCCAAACTGGATCTGGACACCTGCCAGCTGAGCCTGTGTACTTCCGGTTCCAGCGGCGAACCCAAGCGCATCGACAAGACTCTGCGCCAGCTCGCCAGTGAAGTTCAGGCGCTGGAGCAGCTCTGGGGCGCCGACCTGGGCCAGGCGTGCATCATCGGCAGCGTCGCCACCCAGCACATCTACGGTTTGCTGTTTCGGGTGCTGTGGCCGCTGTGCGCCGGGCGCCCGTTCGTACGCAAGCAACTGGCCTTTCCGGAAGACTTGCAGCGCGCCAGTCGCGAACACCCGACGTTTGCCTGGGTCGCCAGCCCGGCGCTGCTCAAGCGCATGGGTGACAACCTCGACTGGCCGGCCTTGAGTGCGGTTCGCCGAGTGTTTTCTTCCGGTGGCGCGCTACCCGCCGAGGCTGCGCAAAGTCTTCACGAGCGCCTGCAACAATGGCCGACGGAAATCCTCGGCAGCTCGGAAACCGGCGGCATCGCCTGGCGTCAGGGTCACGATCTCTGGCAACCGTTTGCTGAGGTTGAGCTGAGTCAGGACAGCGAGGGCGCTCTGCTGATCGCCTCGCCCTACTTGCCTGCCGGCCATATCGAACACACCGCCGATGCCGCCAGAATCGCTGCCGACGGCCGATTCGAACTGCTCGGACGGCTGGACCGGATCGTCAAACTGGAAGAAAAACGTATCTCGTTGCCGATGCTGGAAAAGGCGCTTATGGAGCATGACTGGGTCGCCGACGCGCGCCTCGGCGTGGTCCAGGAAAACCGCGCCTCACTGGGTGCACTGCTGGTGCTGACGGACGCGGGCCTGCATGCCTTGCGCAATCAAGGTCGACGCACCCTGACGCAGGAATTGCGTCAGCACCTGAGCCAGCATTGCGAAGCCCTGGCCCTGCCACGACGCTGGCGAATGCTGCGGCAATTGCCCCTGAACGCTCAGGGCAAACTGCCGCAGGCCGACGTCGAGGCCTTGCTGCTGGCACCCCGCCCCAAGGTACCGGAAGTGCTGGAGCAGGTCGAAGTCGATGGCGAATGGAGCCTGCAACTGGCCGTGCCGCCGGACCTGGCCTACTTCAGCGGACACTTCCCGCGAACGCCGGTACTGCCCGGTGTGGTGCAGGTGGATTGGGCGCTGAGCCTCGGCCAGCAATTGATGAACCTGCCGGGCAAATTTGCCGGCATGGAAGTGCTGAAGTTCCAGCAACTGGTGCGCCCCGGCGATGAAGTCCAGTTGCACCTGCGCTTCGACCCGGAACGCAGCAAACTGTATTTCGCCTACCGCAATGAAACCGCGACCTGCTCAAGTGGGCGGATTTTGCTGGAGGCAATGCCCGATGCATAACCTGTGGCAATGGAGATCATTGTGGCGAGGGAGCTTGCTCCCGCTGGGCTGCGAAGCAGACCCAAAACCATCCGGCGTAGATTTCATGGCGAGCGCTTCGCACTCGGGCGGGAGCAAGCTCCCTCGCCACAGTGGTTCAGGGGAGGTTTCGAAACATGCATAACCCCTGCGCAATCATCCCGGTCTACAACCACGAAACCGCGATCACCACGGTCGTCGACGCGCTGATCGCCAGTGGCCTGCCGTGCATTCTGGTGGACGATGCCAGCGATCAGCCCTGCGCCAGGGTGCTCGACCAACTGGCCCAGCGTGAAATGGTCAACCTGATCCGCCTCGCCGCCAACCAAGGCAAGGGCGGTGCGGTCATGACCGGGCTGCGCGAAGCTTCGCGCCTGGGTTTCAGCCATGCTTTGCAGGTGGACGCCGACGGCCAGCACGACCTGCACGATGTCGCGACCTTCATCGCACAATCACGCGCGCACCCCAACGCAGTGATCTGCGGCTATCCGCAATACGACGCCAGCGTGCCGAAAGGCCGCTTGTACGCCCGTTACCTGACCCACGTGATGGTCTGGATCAACACGCTGTCATTGCAGATCCGCGACTCGATGTGCGGTTTCCGCGTCTACCCCTTGCCTCCGACCCTGGCGCTGATCGACTCGGCGAAGATCGGCAAGCGCATGGACTTCGACTCGGACATCCTCGTGCGCCTGGCCTGGCGCAATCAGCCGATGCAGTGGCTGCCGACCAAGGTCCATTACCCGCTGGACGGTGTCTCGCATTTCCGGATGTTCCACGACAATGTGCTGATTTCGAGCATGCACACCCGGCTGTTCTTCGGCATGTTGCTGCGGGCACCGGTGATCCTCTGGCGACGGTGGCGAGCATGAGCATCAACACAGACAAAGAACACTGGGCCGACCGTCAGGAGCGTGGCAGTTTCTGGCTGATGAAACTCACCGCGTTCGGCGCCAAAGTGCTGGGCCGACGGCTGTTGAGTCCGCTGCTGTACGGCATCGTGTTGTACTTTTTCCTGTTCGGTCGCAGCGCCCGCCGCAGCGCTTGGCAATACCAGCAGCGCCTCGCAGACTGGAGCGCTCGCCCTGAATTGCGCCCGACCCACTGGCGAGTGTTCAGCCAGTTCATGGCCTTCGCCGATTCGATGCTCGACAAGCTCGACGTGTGGAACGGCAAGCTGAGCATCGAGCACATCGAAATCGTTGACCCGGCGCTCCTGCGCACTCAACTGCGCGGCACGCGCGGGCAGATGCTGGTGGGTGCGCATTTGGGCAATCTCGAAGTCTGTCGCGCACTGGCGGAAATCGGTGAGAAAGTCACCATGAACGTGCTGGTCCACACCAAGCACGCCGAGCAGTTCAACCGTTTGCTCGGCGAAGCCGGCGCGACCAATCTGCGGCTGATTCAGGTCAGTGAGCTGGACCCGGTGATCATGCTGCAACTGCATGAACGCCTGGAGCGCGGCGAGTGGCTGGCGATTGCCGGCGACCGCGTGCCGCTGCATGGCGGGCGCAGCGTGACCGTGGACTTCCTCGGTCATCAGGCCGCGTTTCCGCAAGGGCCGTGGCTGCTGGCCGGCTTGCTGAAATGCCCGATCCATCTGCTGATGTGCCTGAAGAAACCGACAGGCCAATATCAAGTCACCCTCGAACCGTTTACCGAGGCCGTGGTGTGGAAACGCAGCGACCGCGAACAGGTCATTCATCAGTGGGCGTCCCGCTACGCCGAACGCCTGGGTCACTATTGCCTTGAAGCGCCCCGACAATGGTTCAACTTTTACCCTTTCTGGAAGACCGATGACGACGCCAACGCTTGAGCCGGTAACCTTCGGCGAACTCCCTTTGCGCATAGAAGACGTGCTGGCTGCGGCCAACCGTCAGGTGCCGACGCAGTTGCAAAGCGACCCTGCGTACCGCGAGCGCATCGCCAAGGGCGCGCGATTCCTCGATTCCCTGCTGGACAAGGAAGGCGTGATCTATGGCGTGACCACCGGTTACGGCGACTCGTGCGTGGTCGCTGTACCGCTGCATCACGTCGAGGCGTTGCCTCGTCATCTGTACACGTTCCACGGTTGCGGCCTGGGCAAACTGCTCGACGCGCAAGCCACGCGCGCTGTGCTGGCGGCGCGTTTGCAGTCGCTGTGCCACGGCGTGTCCGGGGTGCGCGTGGAACTGCTGGAGCGCCTTCAGGCGTTCCTCGAACACGACATCCTGCCGCTGATCCCCGAAGAAGGCTCGGTGGGCGCCAGCGGTGATCTGACGCCGCTGTCCTACGTCGCTGCAACCTTGTCCGGCGAGCGCGAGGTGATGTTCCGGGGCGAACGCCGCCAAGCCGGCGACGTGCATCGTGAACTCGGCTGGACGCCGCTGGTACTGCGCCCGAAAGAAGCTTTGGCGCTGATGAATGGCACCGCCGTGATGACCGGCCTCGCCTGCCTGGCCTATGCCCGCGCCGATTACCTGCTGCAACTGGCCACGCGCATCACCGCGCTGAATGTGGTCGCGCTGCAAGGCAATCCCGAGCACTTCGACGAACGTCTGTTCGCCGCCAAACCGCACCCGGGGCAGATGCAAGTCGCCGCGTGGCTGCGCAAGGATCTGGCAATTGACGCGCCGACCGCACCGCTGCATCGCCTGCAAGACCGTTACTCCCTGCGTTGCGCGCCGCATGTCCTCGGCGTTCTGGCCGACAGTCTGAACTGGCTGCGTTCGTTCATTGAGATCGAGCTCAACAGCGCCAACGACAACCCGATCATCGACGCTGAAGCCGAACGCGTGTTGCACGGTGGGCACTTCTACGGCGGCCACATTGCGTTCGCCATGGACAGCCTGAAAAACCTAGTGGCCAACGTTGCCGATCTGCTGGACCGGCAACTCGCGCTGCTGGTGGATGAGCGTTACAACCATGGCCTGCCGAGCAACTTGTCTGGCGCCACGGCCGACCGCGCGATGCTCAATCACGGCTTCAAGGCTGTGCAGATCGGCACCAGCGCCTGGACCGCCGAGGCGCTGAAAAACACCATGCCGGCCAGCGTGTTCTCGCGCTCCACCGAATGCCACAACCAGGACAAGGTCAGCATGGGCACCATCGCTGCTCGCGATGCGATCCGTGTGCTGGAGCTGACCGAACAGGTCGCCGCCGCCACCCTGCTGGCCGCTAACCAGGGCGTGTGGCTGCGCAGCAAGGCCGAGGACGCGCGCCCGTTGCCACCCGCACTGGCGGCCATGCACGAAGAGCTGGCCAAGGACTTCCCGCCGGTCATCGAAGACCGTGCGCTGGAAGGCGAATTGCGCCTGTGCCTGAAACGTATCGCCGAGCAACACTGGAGGCTGCATGCGTAGCAAGGGAGTGCTTCACACCGATACGGAAATCCTCGTGCCGTTCTTTGACGTCGACACCATGAACGTCGTCTGGCACGGCCATTACGTCAAATACCTGGAAATCGCCCGTTGTGCGCTGCTGGACAAGATCGGCCACAACTACACCGCCATGGTTGAGTCGGGTTACGCCTGGCCGGTGATCGACCTGCAACTGCGCTATGTGCGTGGCGCCGTGTTCGGCCAGAAGCTGAATGTGCGGGCCAATCTGGTGGAGTGGGAGAACCGTCTGAAGATCAATTACCTGATCAGCGATCTGCAAACCGGTGAGCGGTTGACCCGCGCCAGTTCCGTGCAGGTGGCCGTCGACATGAGCAGCCGCGAAATGCAGCTGGCCTCGCCGAAGATCTTCACCGATGCCGTTGAAAGGATGCTGGCATGAACCCGTTTTTCAAATACCTCGGCGCATTGGCGCTGCTCGGATTGTCATCGATTGCTCACGCCTTCGATTTGCAACAACTGAGCGATCAACTGGCCAAACCCGACGTGATCCACGGCAATTTCATTCAGGAAAAACACCTGCGTGCATTGCCCAAGCCGCTGACCAGCAAGGGCACCTTCGTCCTCGCGAAAAACCACGGTTTGCTGTG
This sequence comes from Pseudomonas sp. 31-12, assembly GCF_003151075.1. Classification (NCBI taxonomy): domain Bacteria; kingdom Pseudomonadati; phylum Pseudomonadota; class Gammaproteobacteria; order Pseudomonadales; family Pseudomonadaceae; genus Pseudomonas; species Pseudomonas sp. 31-12. The sequence goes on along the minus strand of NZ_CP029482.1, from coordinate 676,766 downwards.
GCTGCTGAAAACGCCGCTGCAACAGGATTACCGCATCACCGACAAAGGCATTGCCCGACGTGACGCCAACGGTTGGCAGATGCTGCCGAGCAAGAGCGCCGGCGCCGAGCAGAACCGCTTGTTCCTCGCCGTGCTGCAAGGTGACAGCAGCGGATTGCAACGGGACTTCGAACTGTCCCTGAGCGGCGACGCGCAGAGCTGGAAACTGACGCTGATCCCGCGCTCATTGCTGCTCAAGCAGGTGTTCAACCAGATCAACATCACCGGCAGCGAATTGGTGCACAGCATCGAACTGTTGGAAACCCAGGGCGACAGCACACTTTTGCGCATGCAGGACAGCACCAGCACCCAACCGTTGAGCGACGCGGAGCAGCATGACTTTGCCGAGTGAACGCAAGCTTCCGTGGTTGTTTCTGACCCTGCTGCTGGCGGTGCTCGCGCTCGCCGGTTGGCAATGGCGTGACGGTGCACCACTGTCGGCCAACCTGATGGAACTGGTGCCGGGCACCGCGCCGGACGCGCTGGAATTGCGCGCCGAACAACGCATGCAAGAACCGCTGAACCGCGAAATGCTGGTGCTGGTCGGCCATAAAGATCGCCCGCAAGCCATCGCCATGGCGCAGAAACTGGGCGAGCGGTGGCAGGCCAGCGGTTTGTTCGAGAAGGTCCAGTGGAACCTGCAAGCCGACTTGCCGGCACTGCGCACGCAACTGCTGCAAGGCCGACTGGCGATGCTCTCGGCGATGGACCGCCAGCAACTGATCGACCATCCCGACGCCTTTATCCAACAGCGCGTGCAAGCGCTGTTCGACCCGTTCACCGGTTTCAGCCTGGTACCGAGCCAGGAGGACTGGCTGGGCCTGACCGGGCGCATCCAGAACAGCCAGCCGCAACACGGCGCCGTGCAACTGGACATCGGCAGCGGAGCGCTGGTGGCCGATGCCGACGGCAAGAGTTGGGTATTGCTGCGGGCAAAAACCACGGGCAACGCCTTCGACATGAGCCTGCCGCTGCAAGTGGCGGACTTGCTCGAACATAGCCGCGGAGAAGCCGCCCAGGCCGACGTGCAACTGCTCGCTGCCAGCGGTTTGCTGTATGCGGCCAACGGTCAGCGACAAGCCACCCGCGAGATGACGTGGGTCGGTGGCGGCGCCACCGTCGGCATTCTGTTGCTGCTGTTACTGGCCTTCCGGCGCTGGCGTGTCTTGCTCGCTTTCGTTCCGGTGCTGGTGGGCATGCTGTTTGGTGCGGTGGCGTGCGTGGCGCTGTTCGGCCACATGCATGTGATGACGCTGGTACTCGGTTCGAGCCTGATCGGCGTGGCCGTCGATTACCCGCTGCATTACCTGTCGAAAAGCTGGAGCCTGAAACCCTGGAACAGTTGGCCGGCGTTACGCCTGACCCTGCCGGGCCTGACGCTGAGCCTGATCACCAGTTGCATCGGCTACCTGGCCCTGGCCTGGACGCCGTTCCCGGCCCTGACCCAGATTGCCGTGTTCTCCGCCGCCGGCCTGCTCGGCGCTTACCTGTCAGCGGTGTGCCTGCTGCCTGCGCTGCTCAAGGGCGTGAACCTGCGGCCGGCGCGTTGGCCGCTGCGTGTCTGCGAGTGTTTGCTGAACCTGCGTGAAGCGCTGCTCAAGCACGTGAGTACGCCAGTGTTATTGGCGCTGCTGATTGCTTTCTGCGCCGGCGGTTTGTTGCAGCTCGAGAGCAAAAACGATATCCGCCAGTGGATCGGCGCGCCCCAGCAATTGACTGACGAAGCCCAGGCCATTGCGCGCATTACCGGCTATCAACCGACCAGCCAGTTCTTCCTGGTGCGCGCGGCCAATCAGCAGGAACTGCTCGAACGCCAAACCGCGCTGAGCGAGCGCCTGGATCAGTTGGTCAACCTGGAAAAACTCCAAGGCTACCTGTCGCTGAATCAACTGGTCAGCCAACCGAGCGATCAGCGCAAAGTGCGCGACGCGTTGAGCAAGTTGCCGCAGTTCTGGCAGCCCTTGCTCGACCTCGGCGTGCCGGCAGAAGCGCTGCAGGCGGAGCTTGCAACGCTGCAGGCGCTGCCTGTCGAAGACATCGACGCATCGCTTGTCGGGCCGCTGGCGGAACCTTATCGCACCCTGTGGCTGGGGCCGACCGATGACGGCGTGGCGGCAATGGTCAGCCTGCAAGGCCTGAACAACCCTTCGCTGCTGCGCGTTCAGGCGCTGGATTTGCCGGGCGTCGAACTGGTCGACCGCCTCGGTGAATTAAACAGCGTTTTCGCCGCGACCCAGATCAGCGCGGCAGAATTGAAACTCGCTTCCTGCGTGTTGATCGTGCTGGTGCTGATCCTGCCGTTCGGCTTCGGTGGGGCGTTGCGCATCGTCTCGCTGCCTTTGCTTGCTGCGCTATGCAGCCTCGCCAGTCTCGGCTGGATGGGTCAACCGCTGACCCTGTTCAGCCTGTTCGGCCTGTTGCTGGTGACGGCGATCAGCGTCGATTACGCGATCCTCATGCGCGAACAGGTCGGCGGCGCTGCTGTGAGCCTGCTGGGCACCTTGCTGGCGGCGGTGACCACGTGGCTGTCGTTCGGTTTGCTGGCGGTGTCCAGCACACCGGCGGTGAGCAACTTCGGTCTGTCGGTGAGCCTCGGCCTGGCCTTCAGTTTCATCCTGGCGCCATGGGCCGGACGCCAAGTGCATGCCGCCACCGTCGTGGAGCCAGCCGCATGATGATCGCCCTGTTTTGGCTGATGGCCCTGGCGATGTTTGCCGTCGCCACCCGCGTGGGTCGGCACTTCGGTCTGATCCCGATCGTCAGCCAATTGCTGTTGGCGACTTTCGGCCTGCCGCTGCTGATGTACTTCTGGATCGAGCCGGGCTGGCAACTCAGCGGCGCCGAGCTGATCTCGCCAGTGTGGCTGAAAAACCTCTACAGCCTCGGTTTTGCCTTGTTGCTGGGAAACATCCTCAGCGATGTGATCGACCTGCGGCTGGATCGCCAGAGCCTGAAAATCGCCCTGCCGAGTTTTTGCATTCCGTTTACCTGCGGGCTTGTCACTTCGGTGTGGCTGCTGCCGCCGCAACCGTGGATCAGTTCGCTGGCGGTGGGCCTGGTGTTCGCCATCACCGCCATTCCGGTGTTGTTTTTGTACCTGCGCCACATCAACTACCCGCCCGCTGCGACCCGTCGCCTGGTGCAAACCGCGATCCTCATCGACCTGACGTGCTGGACGCTGTTCGGCTTTGCCCAAGGCAGCCTGCACCTGAGCAGTCTGCTGTTGCCGCTGGCCGGCGCTTGCCTGCCGTTGCTCCTGCGTTTGCTGGGTTTGCGCCAACCGTTGCTGCACAGCGGCTGCTTCTTCGCGCTGCTGGTGGTCGCCGAACACTTCAAGCTCAATGCCCTGATTTTCGGCATCGGTTATCTGCTGTGCATGGCCGCACTGAAAGTGCCGCTGGGGTTGCCGTTGCCGGCGATCTGGATGATCCGTTTGCAAACCTGGATCGCCATCCCGCTGATCCTCACGTTCGGCATCGTGCAGATCAATGTCCATGCCGCCATGGCCAGCCTCGGCTGGGTGCAGCTGGCGGCGCTGCTGCTGTTGCCGATTGCCAGCAAACTCCTGGGCAACTGGCTCGGCCTCGGCTGGGCCGGTACTTCGTTTGAAGGCGCCAGTCGCTGGCGCGAAAGCCTGCTGCTCAATATTCGCGGGTTGAGCGAGATCGTCTTTCTCAACCTGCTGCTGCAACAACAGCTCATCAGCCCCGCGCTGTACTTCGCGCTGATGGTGATGGGCCTGATCGCTACGCTGCTGCCGGCACTCGCCGGCATGCACCAAACCCCTTTGAATCTCGCCGCCCCGGCAAGGAGCCCCCGTGCCAACAGTTGAAATGGAACGTCGCCAGGTTGTTGTCATTGGCGCGGGTCCTTCGGGCGCCATTGCCGCCGCGCTGCTCAAGCGCAAAGGCCACGACGTGCTGATGATCGAACGCCAGCACTTCCCACGGTTTTCCATCGGTGAAAGCCTGTTGTCGCACTGCCTGGATTTCGTCGAAGAAGCCGGCATGCTCGAGGCCGTGAACGCCGCCGGGTTCCAGATGAAAAACGGCGCCGCGTTCGCCTGGGGTGAGCACTACAGCGCCTTTGATTTCGGTGACACCTTCAGCAACGGCAAACCGACGACTTTCCAGGTGCAACGCGCCGATTTCGACAAACTGCTGGCCGATCAGGCCGCGCTGCAAGGCGTCGACGTTCGTTATGGCGAAGCCATCGTCAGCGCCGATTTCGACTTGCCGAAACCACAGCTTGATGTGCTGCGCGAGGATGGCAGCCAGTACCGCGTCGAAGCGGATTTTGTGCTCGATGCCAGCGGCTACGGTCGCGTGCTGCCACGCCTGCTGGACCTTGAGGCGCCGTCGAACTTCCCGGTGCGCCAGGCCGTGTTCACCCACATCGAAGACCATATCGACAGCCCGACCTTCGAGCGGGAAAAAATCCTCATCACCACCCACCCGATCCATCGCGACATCTGGTTCTGGACCATTCCGTTCAGCAACGGCCGCTGCTCGGTGGGCGTGGTCGCGGCCGCCGAACATTTCGAAGGGCGCATGGAGAATCTGGACGATTGCCTGCGTGGCTTCATCGCTGAAACCCCAAGCCTGGCTGGCGTGCTGAAAAATGCCGTGTGGGACACGCCGGCGCGCACCATCGGCGGTTACTCGGCCAACGTCAAAACCCTGCACGGCCCGGGCTTCGCGCTGCTGGGCAACGCCGCAGAATTCCTCGACCCAGTGTTCTCCTCCGGCGTGACCATCGCCATGCGTTCGGCGAGCATGGCCGCCGGCGTTTTGCATCGGCAACTGCAAGGTGAAAGCGTCGACTGGCAGACCGAGTTTGCCGCGCCGCTCAAGCGTGGCGTCGACACCTTCCGCTGCTACGTCGAAGGCTGGTACGCCGGGACCTTCCAGGATGTGATTTACCATCCGGGCAGCTCAGCGGATATCCGCCGTATGATCAGTGCGATCCTCGCCGGTTATGCCTGGGACGAGCGCAATCCGTTCGTCAGCGAACCCAAGCGTCGGCTGCGCGTGTTGTCGGAACTCTGCGCAAGAGATGTCTCATGATTCGTTACCTGCTTCTGGGTTGCCTCCTGCTGCTGAGCGCTTGCGCCAGCCAGGCGCCGCTGCCCGGGCAAACTGAAAACCTGCCGTTGCCGCAGCAATTGCACATTCAGCGCTTAGTGGCTGATCAACGTCAGGACTGGGTGCTGGTGATTGCGCGCGAAGGCCCTGGCATTCGCTGGTCGATGATGGACTTGCTGGGCATTCCGCAGGCACGCCAGAAACTGATCGATGGCCAGTGGCAAGCCGACGGCCTGCTGCCGCCGAATCCGGAAGCACGGGAATTGTTCGCCGCGTTGCTGTTCGCGCTGACCCCGCAAGGCGAGTTGCAGGGCAACTACCCCGACGCCTGGCAACATGGATCGCAACGTTCCCTGCCCGCGCGTTGGGACGTACATTACTCGCAACCACTGAGATTTGAGTTGAACCTGCCTAAAGGTCCGAAGTACCTGGTCACGCCTCTGAGCGGTGAAATGCCATGACTGCCTACCTGAATGCCCTCGGGGTGATCTGCGCCCTGGGTCGCGACAAACGGGAAGTCGCCCGCAACCTGTTTGCCGGCGATTGCTCCGGCATGCGCAGCGAGTCCGGCTGGGTGCCGGAGCGGTCGTTGCCGGTGGCGGCGGTGCGTGGCGAACTGGCGCCAATTCCACCGGAACTGGCTGAGCAAAGCAGCCGCAACAACCAACTGTTGCTGGAAGCCGCGCTGCAAATTCGTGACGAGATTGATCAAGCGATCCAGACTTACGGCCGTGACCGTATCGGCGTGATTCTGGGCACCAGCACCTCGGGCATCGATGAGGCCAGCCGTGGCCTGGCCCATTACATCCGCGAACATGAATTCCCCGCTGACTACGATTATCAGCAGCAGGAACTCGGCGCGCCGGCCAACTTCCTCGCCGACTGGCTGCAATTGAGCGGTCCGGCGTATGTGATCTCCACCGCTTGCACCTCCAGCGCCCGGGCGTTGATGAGTGCCCAGCGCCTGTTGGACCTGGGCTTGTGCGATGCCGTGCTGTGTGGCGGCGTCGACAGTTTGTGCAAACTGACTCTCAACGGCTTTTCGGCCCTGGAAGCGGTGTCCGAGCAGCGCTGCAACCCGTTTTCGGTTAACCGCAACGGCATCAATATCGGCGAAGCCGCCGTGCTGTTTCTGATGAGCAAAAAGGCCGGCGACAGCCAACCGATTGCCCTGCTCGGCAGCGGCGCCAGTTCCGATGCGCACCACATCTCGGCGCCGGAACCAACCGGCCGTGGCGCCCTGCAAGCGATGAGCAAAGCCCTGAGCCGCGCAAATGTGCAGCCCGAACAAATCGGCTACCTGAACCTGCACGGCACCGCGACCCAACACAACGATGCAATGGAAAGCCTGGCAGTCTCGGCCCTGTTCCCGCATGGCGTGCCCTGCTCTTCCACCAAGCCGATGACCGGACATACGCTCGGCGCTGCCGGCGCCCTGGAAGCGGCGTTCTGCTGGTTGAGCCTGAGCACGGACAACCGGGAAAACCTCGTGCCGCCCCACGTCTGGGACGGTCAGCCCGACCCAGAGTTGCCGGCCTTGCAATGGGTGACCCCGGCCGATCGCCTGACGTCCATTGCACCTCGCTACCTGATGAGCAATTCCTTTGCTTTCGGTGGCAATAACGTCAGCCTGATTATCGGAGATGCCCCATGATTGACTGGCCGCTCGCCGAACTGCTGCCGCACGCTGGCGACATGATCCTCATCGATCAGATCCTGGCGTTCGATGACGAGCAGATCCACACCCGCCTCACCGTCAAGCCCGATGGCCTGTTCAACCGTCCTGACGGCAGCCTGCCGGCATGGGTCGGCATTGAACTGATGGCCCAGAGTGTCGCGGCCTACGCCGGTTGCCATGCGCGCCAGCGCGGTGATGCGGTGGCGCTGGGCTTCCTGCTCGGCACCCGTAAATTCGAATGCAACGTGGAGCACTTCCCCGCGGGCACCGAGCTGACTATCCACGGCATACGCTCGCTGGAAGACGACAACGGCATGGGCGTGTTCGAATGCCACATCAACGCCCCCGGCATTCACGCCACCGCCCGCCTGAACGTGTTCCGCCCGCCTCAGGCCGCTCAATACCTTCATGAATCCCAAGGAGCCCAGTGATGACTGAGTCCGTACTGGTCACCGGTTCCAGCCGTGGCATCGGCCGCGCTATCGCATTGCGTCTGGCCCAGGCCGGGCACGACATCGTGTTGCATTGCCGCAGCGGCCTGGCCGAGGCCATCGCAGTGCAGGCTGAAATCGAAGCCTTGGGCCGCAATGCCCGCGTCCTGCAATTCGACGTCTCCGACCGCGCCAGCTGCAAAGCCATTCTCGACGCCGACGTAGAAACTCATGGCGCCTATTACGGCGTGGTGCTAAACGCCGGCCTGACGCGCGACGGTGCTTTTCCGGCGCTGAGCGAGGATGATTGGGATGTGGTGATGCGCACCAACCTCGACGGTTTCTACAACGTGCTGCACCCGGTGATGATGCCGATGATTCGTCGTCGTGCTGCCGGACGGATTGTCTGCATCACCTCGGTTTCCGGGTTGATCGGCAATCGTGGCCAGGTCAACTACAGCGCCTCAAAGGCCGGTTTGATCGGCGCGGCGAAAGCGTTGGCGATCGAACTGGGCAAGCGCAAAATCACCGTCAACTGTGTCGCACCCGGCCTGATCGACACAGCCATGCTCGACGAAAACGTGCCGGTGGAAGAACTGATGAAAATGATTCCCGCACAGCGCATGGGCACCCCGGAAGAGGTGGCCAGCGCGGTGAATTTCCTGATGTCGGCGGAAGCGTCGTACATCACCCGGCAGGTTCTGGCCGTCAACGGAGGCCTGTGTTGATGAAGCGCGTCGTCGTCACCGGCATGGCCGGCATCACTTCACTGGGCAGCGACTGGGACACCATCGCCGGCCACTTCGCGGCCAACCGCAGCGGCATTCGCCGGATGGACGAGTGGGATCGGTTCACCGAACTCAACACGCGTCTGGCCGGGCCCATCGACGACTTCAAGGTCCCGAGCCACTGGACCCGCAAGCAGCTGCGCAGCATGGGCCGGGTCTCGCGCCTGGCCGTCGGCGCGTCTGAACAGGCGCTGGCCGACGCCGGACTGTTGGGTAACCCGATCATCAAGGACGGGCGCATGGGCGTCGCCTGCGGCTCGTCCACCGGCAGCACCGACGAGATCAAGGCGTTCGGCAACATGCTGCTCAACTCGGTGGCCGAGGGCCTGAACGCCAACTCCTACGTGCGGATGATGCCGCACACGACCGCGGCGAATATCAGCATCTTCTTCGGCCTCACCGGTCGACTGATCCCGACCTCCAGCGCCTGCACCAGCGGCAGCCAGGGCATCGGCTACGCCTACGAATCGATCAAATTCGGCCGTCTGCCGCTGATGCTTGCCGGTGGTGCCGAAGAACTCTGCCCGACCGAAGCCATGGTCTTCGACGCGCTCTACGCCACCAGCCTGAAAAACGACGCCCCGCAAACCAGCCCGCGCCCCTACGACAAAGACCGCGATGGCCTGGTGATCGGTGAAGGCGGCGGCATGTTGGTGCTTGAAGAGCTCGAACATGCGTTGGCACGCGGCGCGCACATCCATGCCGAGCTCGTCGGTTTCGGTAGCAACGCCGATGGCCAGCACACCACGCGTCCAGAGCAGGCCACCATGCGCCGGGCCATGGAACTGGCGCTGGAAGACGCCGGGTTGCAGCCGTCAGACATCGGCTACGTAAACGGTCACGGCACCGCCACAGAACAGGGCGATATTGCCGAAACACTGGCCACCAGCGCGTTGTTCGGCGAACACATGCCGATCAGTTCGCAAAAGAGCTTCCTCGGTCACACCTTGGGTGCCTGCGGAGCGCTGGAGTCCTGGTTCAGCATCGAAATGATGAACCGCGACCTGTACGTGCACACGTTCAACCTCGACGAGGTCGATCCGCATTGCGGCAAGCTCGACTACCTGCGCGGCGAGTTCCGCCAGATGAGCAACGAGTACGTGATGAACAACAATTTTGCGTTTGGTGGCGTCAACACCTCGTTGATTTTCCGTCGCTGGTCGTAAGCAACGAAAGACACAACCGGAAACTGGAGTACACGATTTCGGAAACGTCCCACAGCCAGAATTTGAGCTTCGCGCTAGGGTCAATGCCCCCGTGACACATCGGGGGCATCCCAAGGAAGATCGAACCATGACTAAAAAGGCCGTTATCGTTTTCAGCGGTGGGCAGGACTCCACAACCTGCTTGATCCAGGCGTTGCCGCTTTACGATGAAATTCACTGCATTACCTTTGACTATGGCCAGCGTCACCGCGCAGAAATTGAAGTGGCGCAGCAACTTTCGAAAGAACTTGGAGTGACGATCCATAAGGTGCTGGACACTTCTTTGTTGAATGATCTGGCCATCAGTAGTTTAACGCGCGATAACATTCCTATTCCAAGCGCCAATAATTCCGAAGAAAATATACCTAACACCTTCGTACCGGGTAGAAATATTTTATTTTTAACCTTGGCTTCTATTTATGCATACCAGGTTCGCGCTGAAACTGTAATCACAGGCGTTTGTGAGACGGAAAGCTCTGGTTATCCTGATTGTGGCGATGCGTTTGTAAAATCTCTAAACAGCTCCATTGAGTTAGGCATGGATTATAAAGTACGCATTGATACTCCGCTTATGCGATTAAACAAGGCTGAGACGTGGGCCTTGGCTGAGTATCACGGAAAATTCGAATTGATTCAGCACTATACGCTGACTTGCTATAACGGAATAATAGGCAGTGGATGCGGTGATTGTGACGCGTGTAATCTTCGAGCAAGAGGTATGGTAGCGTTTCTTGAAAACAAATCAGCGGTGATGAATAGTTTGAAAGAAAAACTGAACTCAAAATAGTTTAAAGCGCAGGGGAGAGAGCGTCCCCTGCGTTTATGCAACCTTGGCTTCAGCCACATACCGTTTAAATAAAGACCTTGCTCCATAGGCTGGAAAAACGTTAAAAACAGCGAAGCACATTTTTATGGCGATCTGAATATAAATTATATTAAGTATTTCCGCGCTAGTCATTGTTCCATAAAACGCAATAAAGCAGAAAATAAAGCTGTCGATTATTACTGCAAAAAACGTACTTAAAAACACGCGCAAAAATAGCAACCTCGCACTCGTAAGTTCCTTTATCTTGTTCAGCAAGTATGAGTTCACATATTCAGAAAAAATAAAAGACACAGAGGGCGCTACCAACACTGAGGATACATGCGCCATGACTTCACTGTATGGCGTATCGAGTTTCCAACCTGTCAAACCGGGAAGATAGCTGGTCGAACTTAGCAATATAGTAATCAGCGCATTACTTGCAAATGCAAACAAGATGGCTTTTCTTGCCAACCTAAGTCCATAGAACTCATTCAACATATCAACTACTAGAAATGTCAGCGGATACAGAAAAACTCCTGGGGTCACGACAACGTCGATCGACTCGATATACACAAGCTTTGTCGCTGCAACATTAGTGAAAATATAGAGTGCGAAAAGCAACAAATTGAGCGCCACATAAATCATCCACGACTTTTCATGTCGATCATTTATCTCATAAGCCGTCAGTGCAGCCCCGCCAGAATAAAATTTCCTATACAACGACTTTATCTCTGACCTGCTTAAATCATCCACTATTTCACTTCTTAATAAATCATCAAGCTTTACTTTCGTGATCTTTCCTGTCGAAACAATCATGATAATGGCAAGACCTTTACTATTTTCAAAGCCTAACAATTTATACCGACTGTTCTCCGAAACACTATCCATTGAACCGCTCCTCCATTATCTCCCCGATGACAATAACCGCATCTGAACAACAGCAGGGCTCAATGGTTATGAACAACCGTTTCGTCAACTTATCGTACGCCAGCTTTTCTTTGTTATTACTCACCAACCCCTTCTTGACTATTAACAAGTCTCCCGACTCATTCACACCGATAATTTCATTCTCCAGAAGCACACCGATTAAATTGCAGGCTGTGCCGAAAAAATAAGTCAGAGGATGGGTAGCGACCAACTCGCCAATCCTCTTGCCCAGACTTTGCTCAAGCAAGCTCTCTTTGATGATAGGGACGGCTGCAGGATTCATATTACCTTGCAAAGAAACGCTACTTTCTATGATGTCTCTTTCTTCAAAGTCAACAGTCTCTATCTCCCTATAAGAGACACCGAAAAAATCAGAAATTTTGCGGATGGTGGACTGTTGAACATTGACAACCCGCCCCTCCAAAATGTTGTAGATAGTCGTCCTGGTCAAACCACTGGCATTGCACAGAGACAGCCGCGTTTCTCCGCGACTTTTTATCAAATACTTAATATTACTTTTCAACCTTTCAGTCTTTTCTCGCTTAAACATCAAGATACTTACCATTTGCTTGTAGTTAAAACAAACCATGCATGCTGACTGAATGGCTAAGAAAGTGACTGCCCGCCTTTTTCGCAATCTAAAGAGGCGGCACTGCGCAGACAATATCTCAAACACATCAAACAAACGTCAAACATTGCTTCACACCGATACTGATAGGTAAAAAATCTGACAGCGATAACTTACTTCATTTAACGACACTTCTTACAACAACAAGGGAATTTGCTTGCAATGCAACCTACACCATTACTGACGCTCTTCTTAAACATGAATCATTTAATTACACAGATGTTAATTTATTTGATTAATACATCTGAATTTTCTGGTAATAAATCTACTGGCAGGTCAATTCACGCATTGCCGCCAACCAATCCCCCTGATGGTTTTGGACTGTCACTTCTTTAATCTTGCAAGGAACTTCGATATGAAAAGAACTCCCCCCAACTCTCCACAATCAGCCGACGACGATATTGATTCATCCAAACTATCCGATCTCACTGAACACCGCGTCAGCGCCCGCTTGCGCAAACCCGGGCAACCCGACCCTGTCAGCTATTTCTTCACCCTCCAGCCAGACATCGACACGCCTTCGCTGCTCGCTCATGCCTGTGAAACGCTGGCCTCGCTCAATGTCATGAGCACGGACCTTGCCCGCAATCTCGAAAGCTCCCATCGCAACATTGCGCTGGCAATCCAACAGTTGGCGGTGCTGGCGGAACTGATGATAAATCGGGCACTGGACAACCTGGACCCACCCGGTGGGGCGTCTGAGGTTCCCTCCAATAATGCCCACTGAATCGTCGCGTTTTTTACCGAGTGGAGGTTTGTCATGGATCGATATATGCCTATCACCGGCACCGATAGCACCATCGCATCGCTGCTGATCGACACCGAAGCACCGCTGGACGTGTTGCATGAAACGGCGGCCTACCGGATCCGCACGGCAACTCAACTGCTGGAGAGTCTCGCCTTTAGCGAGGGGGTTTACAGTGAGTTGGCACGCGTATTAGTCACGTCATTGCGCGATGGTTGCGACTTGCTGGATGTCGTCGGACGGCGATTACAGATGCAGCTCTCGGCGTAAAAAAGAAGGTCGACCTCATTGAGGTCGACCCGCGCTGACGCGTTCGGGCAAACTGCGCACCAAACACGTGATGAACAACCATTTCGCTTTTGGCGGCGTCAACGCCTCGTTGATTTTCCGTCGCTGGTCGTAACCGAACTAATCCGGGTCAAGGAGACCTCCATGCACTTCAAGAAACTCGCTGCCGCCACCACCCTGCTGATCTGCGCCCTCCCGGCTGTCAGCCAGGCTCGCGACACTCCCGTGTACCTGCCCTTCGACAAAGCCGTCGCCGAAGCCACCCGCGCCGGCAAAATCGATGGCAGCGTGAAGTTCTACCTGGCCGGCAATACACCGACGGGCAACGTCACCGTCCTCAGCGCGGGGGCCGTGACCAACAAGAAAACCAACGCCTTCAACAAGTCTGACGAAGTGGCCTGCGAATGGGTCGCGCAATCGGCAATCATCAGCCTGTTCCAAGCAGCCAAGGGCGCTGGCGCTAACGCAGTGACCAACATTGTCAGCTTCTACAAGAGCAATGAGCGCAAAGATGCCAAGACCTATGAATGCCACGCCGGAGCGATCATGGCCGGTGTTGCGCTGAAAGGGGATTTGGCGAAGGTTCAGTAACACCAGACACAACAAAGGGCGCCTTTTCAGGCGCCCTTTTTTTGCAAACAGGCTGGCTTGTCATCGCCTCATACCTGCCTGGCTCTGCGATGGCTGGTTGCCCAGGATCCTCAGAGTCTCACAAGCCCCAGTCGGGAACACCGATGGCATCGTTCAAGAATCTATCCTTGCTGCGAGCACGCGCAATCACACCCAGCGCTTTAGCGATAAATCCCGAATCACTTCCCGCTGTTTCCGTGCAAACGTCTAGATATTCATCCATGTCCTCTTCTGACCTTAGGTAGTCGGCGGAGTCCCAGCGAGTGAATTGTTCGGTCATAGCTTTCATCCCTGCCGGCGTTTCGCGGTAAACCTCGCATCCCGAATCTCGGTTCACAGGCACTGACTTAAACTATCGGCGACCTCCAATGCGCACAAGTCGGTGAGTTCTCACGCAAGCGTGGGCAACGACGCAAGTTCATGTAGTCCCGAGAGCAAGCGCATCTAGATGTGAAAATCGTCGCTATAGGGATGCGGCAGGAGGGAGAGCTCTTTTTCGAGCTACATCATGCTGACTGGATCAGGGATCACACACACTGAAAACAAGTGGCGTGGTGTGCAAGGGAGGTTGCCGGGATATAAAAACCACAGACATCTTGGCAAAGAACTAAATACAGGAAAGTTGAGTACCCAATTTCGGAAACGTCTCACAGCCAGAATTCAAGCGTCGCGCTACGGTCAATGCTCCGGGCAATCACGGCCGATTGTGTGCGTGCTGCGCACTCAGCGGGAGCGAACCCCTTCGACATAGAACACAGCAAAACCCGGAAGATTTCTCTACAAGGAGCAGGATGCATGTTGAAACCCGTTATTCCCTTGGTCTTGGCAGCGGCCGTCTGTAGCGCGCAGGCGGATGTTCAAGTCCAGGTATTGCCGATACCCGAGCAATTGAAGAGTCTGAAGCCTGTGGCGGTTGCGGAAAGCAGCTTGGAGGAACGCAAGCGGCTCGACAAAATCAACACGATGATCCGGCGCTTCAATCTGAAAAAGGACGAGAAGTTCATTTACGCAGGTGAAAAAAGCCCTAGCCCATCCCTTAGTCTTTTGGACGTCGTTTATAAGGTTTATCCAGAAGAAGCGCAGTTGATGGTGGTTAAACTCGACATACAAAAGGGGAATGCGCGTGTCTATCCTGTTAGTCCGCAGGATATCCAACCTTATACGAGCTTCGCAGCGAGACCCTACGATGCCAGGGTTGCCAGCGATATCTTGAGTCCCGGTGCATCAGCTACCCGATCCAAAGCCTATTTCAAGGACTGGTATGACACCTATCAGTCGTCTCGGGTCAAACTCGCAAGAAAAATAGTGGCGAGCGATGCGTGCGAGACCGTAACGAATGTCGAGTTCTACAGTTTCAATGGGGATATGTTCACTGCGGCTTGCGGAAACGGCATGGCGTTCAGTCAAACCCCGGCAGAAATTGAAGCGGAGCAGCCAATAGATCCCGTTATAAAAAAATGGGTGGTCATAAGGCCGCAGTGATTTCAGGGCGCCACCACCTCTCGAATGCGCGGCTCTCAATGAACGGAACAACCCCCACACTCTGCGCGAGGGCTGTCGACACGCTTACTGAGCTTGAATCAACTTGCTTTCAGTAACGCCTGCGCGGCCTGTCTTGTCGTCGACAACTTGCAGGTTGTTGCGCGCCTTGATGAAGCCCACTTTCACTTCCTGCCAGACAAAGTAGTTCTTGCCGGCTTCTGCGGTGAGTTTCAGTTCAGAATCGTTTTCCGCCGAGGACACGAGGGTCTGTTGACCCGCCGGGACGGCCAACATCAGGTAGGACTTGGCGACGGTCTGGCCTACCGGTTTGCCGTTGAGCGTGACTGGCATTTTCACGCCTGCGCCCATGCTCTCGTTGCGATAAACATAGATGTTGGCTTTGTCCGGGCTTACCTGGAACGTCTTGGCCTGAGCGTCCTGGGTTTCATCAGCCATTTTTACCGAAGCACAACCGCCAGTCAGCGCCATCATGGCCAGAAGAGCGGTAAACGTTAACTGCTTGAACATCGTGTATCTCCATAGTTTGTGATGATTCCAATAGCGGTTATCGGCCGATCAGAAAAAAGACCAAGGGGCGCATCTATAAAAACCTTGAGTCCCTAAGGCGTCAGCTTGCGCGTCAACAACTCCACAAACGCCTTGGCCATCGGTGATTTCTGATCCTTGCGCTGCACCAGCCACACCGCCGACACCGCTTCCGGATCGAGCAACGGCCGATACACCACGCCGTCAATGCGCATCCGCTGATAGGACGCCGGCAGCACCGAAACGCCCAACCCCGCCGCCACCAACCCGATAATCGTCATCGCCTCGCCCGCCTCTTGCGCAAAGTGCGGGCTGAAACCGGCATCGCGGGCCAGGCTGAGCAACTGTGCGTACAGACCACTGCCATAACTGCGTGGGAAAAACACAAACGGTTCGAGGGCCAATGCCGACAGGAACAACCCTTCTTCACTGCCGCTGACTAGCGGATGCTTGGAGCTGAGCACCGCCACCAGCGGCTCTCGCATCAGTTCCACGACGCTGAGGGAATCCGGTAACCCGAGGGGTCGCATGATGCCGACTTCGATCGACTCATCCACCAGCGCGTCGGCCACTTGGGTGCTGCTCATCTCCCGCAGATTCAAATGCACCGCGGGGAAACGCTGGCGAAACGAAAAAATCGCCTGAGGAATGGTCGAGTTGAACGGCGCCGACGAGGTGAAGCCGATCTTCAGTTCGCCCAACTCGCCGAGCTGCGCACGCCGTGCCACATCGGCCGCTTTGTCGACCTGGGCCAGCACCAACCGCGCTTCTTCCAGAAACAGCCGACCGGCCTCGCTGAGCTCGACCCGACGATTGGTTCGCTCAAACAGTCGGGCACCCACCTCTTGTTCCAGTGCCTGAATCTGCTGGCTCAGGGGCGGTTGCGAGATGCCCAATGCCTGAGCGGCGCGGCCGAAGTGCAGTTCTTCGGCGACGGCGATGAAGTAGCGCAGGTGACGCAATTCCATGAAAACTCCATTAGGTCGTTAAACCTATCAAACAGGTCGAACAATATATTGGATTGAATCATTAGGCAGCTATATGCTTTTTTCATTGCCTGACCGGCTGCGCCCTCCGAGGTCCGAAGTGAAAACTGCTGTCGCCCCCCTTGCCCATGAAGTCCCGCCCGATGCGGTGGACGATGTTGTCGCCGAATTGAAAGAGATCTACATCGAGAAAGGCACGCCGATGTTCATGCGCACGGTGCTGGCGCTGTTCTCCGGTGGCTTCGCGACCTTCGCCCTGCTCTACTGCGTACAGCCGATGATGCCGCTGCTGTCCCACGAGTATTCGATCAACGCGGCGCAAAGCAGCCTGATCCTGTCGGTGGCCACTGGCATGCTCGCCATTGGCCTGCTGATCACCGGCCCGATCTCCGACCGTGTCGGACGCAAACCGGTGATGGTCGCGGCGCTGTTCGCCGCGGCGTTGTGCACCATGGCCAGCGCGATGATGCCGAGCTGGCAAGGCGTGCTGGTGATGCGTGCGTTGATCGGGTTGTCGTTGAGCGGCCTGGCGGCGGTCGCCATGACCTACCTGAGCGAAGAGATCCACCCACAGCACATCGGCCTCGCGATGGGGTTGTACATCGCTGGTAATGCGATTGGCGGAATGAGTGGCCGCTTGATCACCGGCGTGTTGATCGACTTTGTCAGCTGGCACACGGCGATGCTGGTGATCGGCGGTCTGGCGCTGATCGCGGCGACGGTGTTCTGGAAAATCCTCCCCGAATCACGCAACTTCCGCGCTCGGTCGCTGCACCCGCGCAGTCTGGTCGATGGCTTCACCATGCACTTTCGCGACGCCGGGTTGCCGTTGCTGTTCCTTGAGGCTTTTGTGCTGATGGGCGCGTTCGTCACGCTGTTCAACTACATCGGTTATCGCTTGCTGGCCGCGCCGTATCACATGGACCAGGTGTTCGTTGGGCTGCTGTCGGTGGTGTACCTGTCGGGCATCTACAGCTCGGCGAAAATCGGTTCGCTGGCTGACCAGCTGGGCCGGCGCAAAGTGCTTTGGGCGACGATTGTGCTGATGCTCGCCGGTCTAGCACTGACGATGTTCACGCCGCTGCCGGTGGTGATTATCGGCATGCTGATCTTCACCTTCGGCTTCTTCGGCGCGCACTCGGTGGCGAGTAGCTGGATCGGGCGTCGGGCGGTCAAGGCCAAGGGGCAGGCGTCGTCGTTGTACCTGTTCAGCTATTACGCCGGGTCGAGTATTGCGGGGACGGCGGGCGGAGTGTTCTGGCACCTGGGCGGGTGGAACGGGATCGGGTTGTTTATTGGTGCGCTGCTGGTGATTGCGCTGTTGGTGGCGTTGAAGCTGGCGAAGTTGCCGCCGCTCGGCGATTTAAAAGCCTGACAAAAATCCCCTGTGGGAGCGGGCTTGCGAAAGCGGTGGGTCAGTCGGCATCGATGTTGAATGATCAACCGCTTTCGCGAGCAAGCCCGCTCCCACATTGACCGTGTACGATCTGATATCTCACACAAAAACGCCCGGCATATGCCGGGCGTTTTTTATTGGCCGACGATCACTCGTGATATTGCGCCGACAGCTCATGCACCGCGCGCATGAACGCACCCGCATGTTCCGGATCAACTTCCGGGGTGATGCCATGGCCGAGGTTGAACACGTGACCACTGCCCTTGCCATAGCTGGCGAGGATGCGGCCAACTTCGGTGCGAATGGCTTCTGGCTTGGCGTACAGCACGGTCGGGTCCATGTTGCCTTGCAGGGCAACTTTGTTGCCGACACGCTGGCGGGCTTCGCCGATGTCGCAGGTCCAGTCCAGGCCCAAGGCGTCAGCACCGGCATCGGCGATGCTTTCCAGCCACAGGCCGCCGTTCTTGGTGAACAGGATGACCGGTACTTTGCGGCCTTCGTGTTCGCGGATCAGGCCGCTGACGATTTTGCGCATGTAGGCCAGGGAGAATTCCTGGTACGCCGCCGCCGAGAGGTTGCCGCCCCAGGTGTCGAAGATCTGCACCGCTTGCGCGCCAGCCATGATCTGGCCGTTGAGGTAGCTGGTGACCGACTGTGCGAGCTTGTCCAGCAGCAGGTGCATGGCTTGCGGGTTGTCGTAGAGCATGGCCTTGGTCTTGCGGAAGTCTTTCGACGAGCCGCCTTCGACCATGTAGGTGGCCAGGGTCCATGGGCTGCCGGAGAAGCCGATCAGCGGCACGCGGCCATTCAGTTCACGGCGGATGGTGCTGACCGCATCCATGACGTAGCCGAGGTCTTTGTGCGGATCAGGAATCGGCAGGGCTTCGATGTCGGCCAGGGTGCTGACCACTTTTTTGAAGCGTGGACCTTCACCGGTTTCGAAGTACAGGCCCTGGCCCATAGCGTCCGGGATGGTGAGGATGTCGGAGAACAGGATCGCCGCGTCCAGTTGCGGATAGCGGTCGAGCGGCTGCATCGTGACTTCGCAAGCGAACTCCGGGTTCATGCACAGGCTCATGAAGTCACCGGCCTTGGCGCGGCTGGCGCGGTATTCCGGCAGGTAGCGACCGGCCTGACGCATCATCCACACGGGGGTGACGTCTACGGGTTGCTTGAGCAGGGCACGAAGGAAACGGTCGTTCTTCAGGGCAGTCATGTCGGCATCCGGAAAAAAAGTGCGGGCATTTTCTCAGAGCGCGACGCAAAAGGCACGGTTGCAGGTCAGCCTTTTGTCTATCGGGTCAATTTGTCGCAATAAACACGCAGATTTCAGCAACACCCGGAAACCAATGTGGGAGCTGGCCTGCCAGCGATGCGGCCACCTCGGTAGTCAACAAGACCGAGGTGATGCAATCGCTGGCAGGCCAGCTCCCACAGGGTTACTGCATGTCAGGTCTGGATCGGGGGTTAGACGCCCAGGTAATCCAGGATCCCTTCAGCGGCATTACGCCCTTCGAAGATCGCCGTCACCACTAGGTCAGACCCGCGAACCATGTCGCCACCGGCGAAGATTTTCGGGTTGCTGGTCTGGTGCTTGTACTGACCTTGTTCCGGTGCCACGACGCGGCCCTGGCTGTCGGTCTGGATGCTGTGCTGCTCAAACCACGACGCCGGGCTTGGGCGGAAACCGAAGGCGATGACCACGGCGTCAGCCGGGATGATCTCTTCGGAGCCCGGGATCGGCTCGGGGCTGCGACGGCCACGGGCGTCAGGCTCGCCGAGACGGGTCTCGACCACTTTCACGCCTTCGACCTTGTCTTCACCCACGATGGCGATCGGCTGGCGGTTGTAGAGGAATTTCACGCCTTCTTCCTTGGCGTTCTTCACCTCTTTACGCGAGCCCGGCATGTTCGCTTCGTCACGACGATAGGCGCAGGTCACCGACTTGGCGCCCTGGCGAATCGACGTGCGGTTGCAGTCCATTGCCGTGTCGCCGCCGCCCAGCACCACGACCTTCTTGCCTTTCATGTCGACGAAATCTTCCGGCGACTTTTCAAAGCCCAGGTTGCGGTTGACGTTGGCGATCAGGAAGTCCAGCGCGTCATGCACGCCCGGCAGGTCCTCACCGGCAAAGCCGCCCTTCATGTAGGTGTAGGTGCCCATGCCCATGAACACGGCATCGTATTCTTCGAGCAGTTGCTCGACGGTCACGTCCTTGCCCACTTCGGTGTTCAGACGGAACTCGATGCCCATGCCGGTGAAGACTTCGCGGCGATTGCTCAGCACGGTCTTTTCCAGCTTGAACTCCGGGATGCCGAAGGTCAGCAGACCGCCGATTTCCGGGTTCTTGTCGAACACCACCGGGGTCACGCCGCCGCGTACCAGCACGTCGGCACAACCGAGGCCGGCCGGGCCTGCACCGATGATCGCCACACGCTTGCCGGTCGGTATGACCTTGGACATGTCCGGACGCCAGCCCATGGCGAACGCGGTGTCGGTGATGTACTTCTCGACCGAACCGATGGTCACCGCGCCGAAGCCGTCGTTGAGGGTGCAAGCACCCTCGCACAGACGATCCTGCGGGCACACCCGACCGCAGACTTCCGGCAGGGTGTTGGTCTGGTGCGACAGCTCGGCGGCCTGGAGGATGTTGCCCTCGGCCACCAGCTTCAGCCAGTTCGGAATGAAGTTGTGCACCGGGCACTTCCATTCGCAATACGGGTTACCGCAACCCAGGCAGCGGTGGGCCTGATCGGCCGAATGCTGGGGTTTGAAGGGTTCGTAGATCTCCACGAACTCTTTCTTGCGTTGACGCAACAGTTTCTTCTTCGGATCTTTGCGCCCGACGTCGATGAACTGGAAGTCGTTATTCAGACGTTCAGCCATTGTTAAAACCTCATCAAACTCTTCAGGCGCATATCACTGCGGGTTGGCACGGGTGCTGGAAAGCAACGATTTCAGGTTGGCAGCCTTGGGCTTGACCAGCCAGAAACGACGCAGATAGTCGTCAAGGTTTTCAGCGAGGTTACGACCCCATTCGCTGTCGGTTTCCTCGACGTATTCGTTCAGCACGCGTTGCAAGTGGCTGCGATAGGCTTCCATCGCCTCACCGCTGATCCGCTGGATTTCCACCAGTTCGTGGTTGACCCGGTCAACAAAGCTGTTGTCCTGGTCGAGCACGTAGGCGAAACCGCCGGTCATGCCTGAGCCGAAGTTGTAACCGGTCTTGCCCAGGACGCAGACGAAACCACCGGTCATGTACTCGCAGCAGTGATCGCCCGTGCCTTCCACAACCGTGTGGGCACCGGAGTTACGCACGGCAAAACGCTCGCCCGCGGTGCCGGCGGCGAACAGCTTGCCGCCCGTGGCGCCGTAGAGGCAGGTGTTGCCGATGATGGCACTGTCCTGAGTCTTGTAGACGCTGCCCTTCGGCGGAACGATGACCAGCTTGCCGCCGGTCATGCCTTTGCCGACATAGTCGTTGGCGTCGCCTTCCAGGTACATGTTCAGGCCACCGGCGTTCCACACACCGAAGCTCTGACCGGCCGTCCCTTTGAAGCGGAAGGTGATCGGCGCGTTCGCCATGCCTTGGTTGCCGTGCTTGCGCGCGATTTCACCGGAGATTCGTGCGCCGATCGAACGGTCGCAGTTGCAGATGTCCAGGGCAAAATCGGCGCCGCTCATGTCATTGATGGCCGAGGTGGCCATGTCGACCATTTTTTCGGCCAGCAGGCCCTTGTCGAACGGCGGGTTGCGGTCGACCTGGCAGAACTGGGGTTTGTCTGCCGGGATGTGATCGCTGCCCAGCAACGGGGTCAGGTCCAGGTGGTTCTGCTTGGCGGTCTGGCCTTCGAGGATGTCCAACAGATCGGTACGACCGATCAGCTCTTCGAGGGAGCGCACGCCCAGCTTGGCCAACCACTCACGGGTTTCTTCGGCGACGTAGGTGAAGAAATTCACCACCATGTCGACGGTACCGATGTAGTGATCCTTGCGCAGCTTCTCGTTCTGAGTCGCGACGCCGGTGGCGCAGTTGTTCAGGTGGCAAATACGCAGGTATTTGCAGCCCAGGGCTATCATTGGCGCGGTGCCGAAGCCGAAGCTTTCAGCGCCGAGGATCGCAGCCTTGATCACGTCGAGGCCGGTTTTCAGGCCACCGTCGGTCTGCACCCGGACTTTGCCGCGCAAGTCGTTGCCGCGCAGGGTCTGGTGGGTTTCGGCCAGGCCGAGTTCCCACGGAGCGCCCGCGTATTTGATCGAGGTCAGCGGCGATGCGCCGGTGCCGCCGTCGTAGCCGGAGATGGTGATCAAGTCCGCATAGGCCTTGGCCACACCGGCAGCGATGGTGCCGACGCCCGCTTCTGCCACCAACTTCACCGAGACCAGGGCCTTCGGGTTGACTTGTTTCAGGTCGAAAATCAGCTGCGACAAGTCTTCGATCGAATAGATGTCGTGGTGCGGCGGCGGCGAAATCAGGGTCACGCCTGGCACTGCGTAACGCAGCTTGGCGATCAGGCCGTTGACCTTGCCACCTGGCAGTTGACCGCCTTCGCCGGGCTTGGCGCCTTGGGCGACCTTGATCTGCAGCACTTCAGCGTTGACCAGGTATTCCGGGGTTACACCGAAACGGCCCGTCGCGACTTGCTTGATTTTCGAGCTCTTGATGGTGCCGTAGCGCGCCGGGTCTTCGCCGCCTTCGCCGGAGTTGGAACGCGCACCAAGGCGGTTCATGGCTTCGGCCAGGGCTTCGTGAGCCTCAGGCGACAAGGCGCCCAACGAGATGCCGGCGGAGTCGAAGCGCTTGAGCACCGATTCCAGCGGTTCGATCTCGCTGATGTCCAGCGGCGTGTCCAGGGTCTTGACCTTGAACAAGTCGCGGATCATCGACACCGGACGGTTGTCGACCAGCGCCGTGTATTCCTTGAACTTGCTGTAGTCGCCCTGCTGCACTGCGGCTTGCAGGGTGTTGACCACGTCCGGGTTGTACGCGTGATATTCGCCACCGTGGACGAACTTCAGCAGACCGCCCTGCTGGATCGGCTTGCGCGGGCTCCAGGCTTCGGCGGCCAGGGCTTTCTGCTCGGCTTCGATGTCGACGAAACGCGCACCCTTGATGCGGCTTGGCACGCCACGGAAGCTCAGCTCGCAAACTTCTTCGGACAGGCCGATGGCTTCGAACAGCTGCGCACCGCGGTACGAGGTGATGGTCGAGATGCCCATCTTCGACAGGATCTTCAACAGACCTTTGGTGATGCCTTTGCGGTAGTTCTTGAACACCTCATAGAGGTCGCCCAAGACTTCACCGGTGCGGATCAGGTCGCCCAGCACTTCGTAGGCCAGGAACGGATAGACCGCCGAGGCGCCGAAACCGATCAACACCGCAAAGTGATGCGGGTCGCGAGCGGTGGCGGTTTCCACGAGGATGTTGGAGTCGCAGCGCAGGCCTTTTTCGGTCAGGCGGTGGTGTACCGCGCCGGTGGCCAGGGAGGCGTGGATCGGCAACTTGCCCGGGGCAATGTGACGGTCACTCAACACGACCTGGGTGCGGCCGGAGCGCACGGCTTCTTCGGCCTGATCGGCAACGTTGCGGATGGCCGCTTCGAGGCCGACGCTTTCGTCGTAGTTGAGGTCGATGATCGCGCGCTCGAAGCCCGGGCGATCGAGGTTCATCAGCGAGCGCCACTTGGCCGGGGAAATGACCGGCGAGCTGAGGATCACGCGCGAGGCGTGCTCCGGCGACTCCTGGAAGATGTTGCGCTCGGCACCGAGGCAGATCTCCAGCGACATGACGATGGCTTCACGCAGCGGGTCGATTGGCGGGTTGGTGACCTGCGCGAACTGCTGGCGGAAATAGTCGTACGGCGTGCGCACGCGCTGGGACAGCACGGCCATCGGCGTATCGTCGCCCATCGAGCCGACGGCTTCGTAGCCTTGCTCGCCGAGCGGACGCAGCACCTGATCGCGCTCTTCGAACGTGACCTGGTACATCTTCATGTACTGCTTGAGCTGATCGACGTCGTAGAAAGCCGAACCGTGGTCGTTGTCTTCCATGGTCGCCTGGATGCGCAGGGCATTCTTGCGCAGCCATTGCTTGTACGGATGACGGGACTTCAGGCGGTTGTCGATCGCATCGGTGTCGAGGATCTGACCGGTTTCGGTGTCCACGGCAAAGATCTGGCCCGGACCGACGCGGCCCTTGGCGATCACGTCTTCAGGCTGGTAGTTCCAGACACCGATTTCCGAGGCCAGGGTGATGAAGCCGTTCTTGGTGGTGACCCAGCGCGCAGGGCGCAGACCGTTACGGTCGAGCAGGCACACTGCGTAGCGACCATCGGTCATTACCACGCCGGCCGGGCCGTCCCACGGCTCCATGTGCATCGAGTTGTATTCGTAGAACGCACGCAGGTCCGGGTCCATGGTTTCGACGTTCTGCCACGCAGGCGGAATGATCATCCGCACGCCACGGAACAGGTCGATGCCACCGGTGACCATCAGCTCGAGCATGTTGTCCATGCTGGAGGAGTCGGAACCGACGCGATTGACCAGCGGGCCGAGTTCTTCCAGGTCCATCAGGTCGTTGGTGAATTTGGTGCGACGGGCCACGGCCCAGTTGCGGTTGCCGGTGATGGTGTTGATCTCGCCGTTGTGCGCCAGGAAGCGGAACGGTTGAGCCAGCGGCCATTTCGGCAGGGTGTTGGTGGAGAAGCGCTGGTGGAACACGCAAATCGAGGTTTGCAGGCGCTGGTCGCTGAGGTCTGGATAGAAGGCGGACAGATCCGCCGGCATCATCAGGCCTTTATAAATGATGGTCTTGTGCGAAAAGCTGCAGATGTAGTGGTCGGTGTCGGCGGCATTGGCCACGGACGAGCGACGGCGGGAAGTGAACAGCTTGATCGCCATGTCTTGGTCGCTCAGGCCTTCACCGCCGATGTACACCTGTTCGATCTGCGGCAAACGCTCCAGGGCCAGGCGGCCGAGGACGCTGGTGTCGATCGGCACTTTGCGCCAGCCGACGAGTTGCAGGCCGGCGGCCAGGATCTCGCGGTTCATGTTCTCGCGAGCGGCTTCGGCTTTGACCGGGTCCTGGTTGAAGAAGACCATGCCCACGGCATATTGCTTGGGCAGTTCGACACCGAATGTTTCCTGGGCGATGGCTCGCAGGAACACGTCCGGTTTTTGAATCAGCAGACCGCAACCGTCACCGGTCTTGCCGTCGGCGTTGATCCCACCGCGGTGGGTCATGCAGGTCAGGGCCTCAATGGCCGTTTGCAAAAGGGTATGACTGGGCTCGCCCTGCATATGGGCAATCAGGCCGAAACCGCAGTTATCCTTGAATTCATCTGGTTGGTACAGACCTGCTTTCATAGACACTTTCTCACCAGGCTGCCTCTTTTCGAGGCAAATTTCTTTTCAATTCAACCACTTGCGATCCGCGCCGAACGTACGCCGGCTTAGCGGGGGCAAAAGGGTGGTCATTGTACACAGCGACACAGAGGCTCACAAATTTGACGACGAACTGTCGCAAATCCATGTCGCATTTGTGAAAGGTTTAAAGCGATCTGCTGTGCTAGTCAAAACTTTTTTAATTTTGACCGCAACGACTCAAAGACTACTGTAACGCAGACACCACAAGGCACGCGGTCTTGAGAGACGGCATGCGCTTGCAGAAATTTTGAGGTGCTTGGAGAGGCGGCCTGGGTAAGGCCGCCGAATCTTCAGCGAGTTGTTGCCAGTTCCTGTTGGACGCTGGCGACAGTGCGAGGCCAAGGTTTACCAGCCTGAACCTTCGCTGGCAAGGCCTTGATGGCGGTAAGGGCTGCATCGCGGTTGGCGAAGTTACCGTAGGTGATCACGTAAAGCGGCTTGCCGTTGAGCACTTTCTTGAAATAACGGTACTCGCCGCCCTGCTCTTTCACGAAGTTTTGCGCAGTCGCTTCGGAGCTGGTGCCGAGGATCTGCACCACGTAGTTACTGGTCGGCTGACCGGCGTACCAAGTACCGCCTGCGCCTTTCGCAGGAGCGGCGGCCGGTTTCTCGGCAGGCTTGGCGGTGGCCACGGCGGCTGGCTTGGCTGGCGCCGGAGCCGGCTTCACGGCAGGCGCAGCCGGGGCTGGCTTGGCGGTCGCGACCTGAGTCGGCGCTGGAGCCGGTTTAGCGGCCGGTGTCGGCGCAGGGCCAGGCTGGATGCCGGCAGGCGGTGCAGTGGTGGTCACGGTTGGCGGTGTTGCGCTGGAACCCTCGACCGGCACGCCGTCGTCGCCTTCGGTGATACCACCGGCCGCTTCGGCCAACGGACCGCGCATGACCGGTTGCGAGTTGCCGACCAGCGGCAATGGCATCGGTTGCGAATTACCGGCGAATTCGACGGAAGGCGCACCGTCGCTGTTAGGTTGTGGCGTGCCCTGGCCGAGCGGCAATTGCGCCTGCTCGTTGGCTGGCGCGCCGGTGGTCGGTGCTTTGCTGCGACCCGGCATCAACCAGGCGGCGGCTACCGCGACCACGACGACGGCGGAAATCGCCAATACGTGTTTCTTCGGCATGTTGAACCCCATACTTGGACGCTTGACCGCTGAGCGGCTGGCAATCATGGCTTCGATCATTGCATCGCGGGCAACCTGGTTGATGGTGCCAGGCCAGCCGTCGGAGCTTTCGTGAATATCAGAGATCTGATCTGCGGTAAAAAGTTCGATACCCCGGCCGGCGCCTTCGAGCCGCTGGTCCAGATATTCGCGGGTTTCTTCTTCGGTGTAAGGCTGCAACTCGATGACGTGGAAACGCTCTTCCTCGAGGCTCAGCGCGTCGAGTTGAGCAATCAGCGAGGACTCACCGAACAGGAACACATGCGGACGACCTTCCGGCGCACCGGCGGCCAGGGCCAGCAAGGCCTCCAGCGCGGATTCGTCGAGCTGCTCGGCGTCATCCACCAGCAAATAGACTTCCTGCCCGGTCAGCGCCAGTTGCACGACCTGCGACAGAATCGCGTTGACCTCCGCCTGGGCGACGTTCAGCGCCTGAGCCACCTGACGCAGCACGCCGGCCGCATCGCCGGCGCCACGGGCGGAAACCACGACGCTTTGCACTGATTGCTTGTTGGTGCTGGCCACCAGGGCCTGGCGCAACAGGGTCTTGCCACTGCCTTGCGGGCCCGTGACCACCAGCAGCAACTGGCTATAGCGTGCCAGGTGATGCAGTTGCCCCAGCACCGGTTTGCGCTGGGCCGGGAAGAATTTGAAGCCAGGCACCCGTGGAGCAAACGGGTCATGACTCAACTGGTAATGGCCGAGGAAAGCCTCGTCGGCATGCAAACTAGTCATCGGGATCTTATTAACCTTTAAGCTGAGCCAGGGCGCGGTAATCCGCTCCCAGCGTGGCCTGTAAAACTTCTTTCGGATAATCGTCGGTCACCACCGCTTCGCCCATGTGGCGCAGCAGCACCAGGCGTAAACGACCGTCAATCACTTTCTTGTCAATTGCCATGTGTTCGAGAAAATCGGCTTCGGTCATCTCGTCAGGCGGGATGACCGGCAGGCCGGCACGCTGAAACAGGCGAATGCCGCGATCGCGCTCTTGCTCGCTGATCCAGCCCAGTCGCGCGGACATTTCCAAAGCCATTACGGTGCCAGCAGCGACCGCTTCCCCATGAAGCCAGACACCATAGCCCATATGGGTTTCGATAGCGTGTCCGAAGGTGTGGCCCAGGTTCAACGTGGCACGAACACCGGTTTCCTTCTCGTCGGCGCCGACCACCTCAGCCTTGGCGGCGCAGGAACGCTCGATGGCGTACGTCAGGGCGACCTGATCCAGGGCACGCAGGCGATCAACGTTTTCTTCGAGCCAGGTCAGGAACGGCTCGTCGCAGATCAGCCCGTACTTGATGACTTCCGCCAGCCCGGCAGAGAGTTCCCGGGCCGGCAGGGTATTGAGGGTCGCGGTATCGATCAGCACCACGTTTGGCTGATAGAAGGCGCCGACCATATTCTTGCCCAGCGGATGGTTGATTCCTGTCTTGCCGCCCACCGAGGAGTCGACTTGCGACAGCAATGTGGTCGGGACCTGGATGAAATCGACACCACGCTGATAGCAGGCCGCCGCAAAACCGGCCATGTCACCAATCACACCGCCGCCGAGGGCGATTACTGTGGTGCGGCGGTCATGGCGTGCGGTCAGCAGGCCGTCGAAAATCAGCTGCAGGGTTTCCCAGGTTTTGAAAGCTTCGCCGTCGGGCAACACCACGGAAATCACCGAGAACTGCGCGAGGCTGCGGGTCAGACGTTCGAGATAGAGCGGCGCAACGGTCTCGTTGGAGACGATCGCCACTTGCCGTCCGCGGATGTGCGGGGCCAGCAGCTCAGGCTGATCCAACAAACCTTCGCCAATATGAATCGGGTAGCTGCGCTCGCCTAGATCGACCTTGAGTGTCTGCATGTGTCCCCACAGTGAAGATGGAATCAGGCGTCCTGCCATGAGTTAACGAATGTCCACGGCGCCTGCTGGTGTGACGCCGTTCGGTAGCCATCCGCCACAACCTTGAGCGGTGGTGACAGGACGCCGAGGATAGCGCATTTCGCGCCTCGCTTTAACGGGGAGGTAGTTGCTGCAAGCGTTCGAGAATATCGAGCACCACCATTCGTGGTGGCCGCTCATCGGTTTCAACCACCAGGTCGGCGATTTCCCGATACAGCGGATCGCGGATCGCCAGCAGATCCCGCAGGGTCTTGGCCGGATCGGCGGTGCGCAACAACGGACGATTACGATCGCGAGACGTGCGGCCGACCTGCTGCTCGACTGAGGCATGCAGATAGACCACCCGACCGCCGGCGTGCAACGCCCGACGATTGGCTTCGCGCATCACCGCGCCCCCACCGGTCGCCAGCACCACGCCGTCGCAGCCGCACAGCTCGGCGATCATCGCCTGCTCACGGTCACGAAAGCCCGGTTCGCCTTCTTTATCGAAAATCCACGGGATATTGGCGCCCGTGCGCAATTCAATTTCCTTATCGGAATCTTTGAACGGCAGGCGCAGCTCTTTGGCCAGCAACCGGCCGATGGTGCTTTTTCCAGCTCCCATCGGTCCAACAAGAATCAAATTTCGCACAGAATCAATGACTCACAGCAATCGCCTGGTTATTCATGATACGCGGAGTGAGAAATACCAGCAGCTCGGATTTTTTCTCCGAAACCACATCACGCCGGAAAAGGCGGCCAAGATACGGCACATCACCGAGAAATGGCACCTTATCTACAACCTTGCTCTGAGTATTTGAGAAAACCCCGCCAATGACGATGGTCTCGCCATCATTGACCAGGACCTTGGCATTGACCTCGTTTTTCTTGATCGGCGGCACATCCTGGACCTTGTTCAGATAGTCCGGTTCGTCCTTGGTGACCTTGACCTCCATGATGATGCGGTTGTCCGGGGTGATCTGTGGCGTGACCTCAAGGGACAGCGACGCCTCCTTGAACGACACCGACGTGGCACCGCTGGAGCTGGCCTCCTGATAGGGAATCTCGGTGCCCTTGAGGATTTTCGCGGTCTCCTTGTCGGACGTGACCACCTTGGGCTGCGAAACGATTTCCCCGTTGCCGGTTTTCTCCATGGCCGAAAGCTCAAGGTCCAGCAGCACATTGTCGGTAATGAAGGCGATGCCGATCCCCGAAGTATTGGCAGAGGTCCCCAAGTCGACGAACGGCGAATTGGTACTGGTGCTGCCCGGCGTACCAATGGTGGTCGAAGAGCCGTTGACCCCAGACGTGTTCCAGTTGCCCTTCTGCACCGAACCACCCCAGCGCACGCCGAGGCTCTTGTCGTAGTCGACGTTGGCTTCGACGATTCGCGCCTCGATCATGACCTGGCGCACCGGGATATCCAGTTGCGCGACGATACGACGAAGTTCGTCGAGTCGGTCCTGGGTCTGGTAGGCAATGATGTTGTTGGTCCGCTCATCGACCGTGATAGAACCCCGCTCGTCGATTTTCGCTTCGGCACTGGTCACCGAGGTGAACAGCTTGGCGATATCGGCAGCCTTCGCGTAGTTGACCTGCAACAACTCACGACGCAGGGGCGCAAGCTCGGAGATTTGCTTCTGCGACTCCAGTTCCTGACGCTCGCGCGCCGCGATTTCATCGGCCGGCGCCACCAGCAGGACGTTGCCGATCTTGCGCTTGTCCAGGCCTTTGGTTTTTAGCACCAGGTCCAGCGCCTGGTCCCACGGCACGTTCTGCAAACGCAAGGTGATGCCGCCCTGCACCGTGTCGCTGGCCACCAGATTGAGGTTGGTGAAATCGGCGATCAGTTGCAGCACCGAACGCACATCGATGTCCTGGAAATTCAGCGAGAGCTTTTCACCGGTATAGGCAAAACGCTCGGCGTTGCGCTTTTGCAGGTCATCGACCGTCATCGGCCGGATGCTGACCGTCAGCTTGTTGTCAGTCTGGTAGGTCGAATAATCGAACGCGCCGCTGGGCTCAATGCTGATTGTGGCCCGGTCGCCCGTGGCGCTGGCATTGACGAACTGCACCGGGGTGGCGAAATCCTTGACGTCCAGGCGCACACGCAATGGCTCTGGCAATTGGGTTCTGGCAAAACCGAGGATGATCTTGCCGTCGCGTTCCTGAATATCCGGGGCGATGGAAGGATCCGACAGATCAATCACCACATTGCCTTCACCCTGCGTGCCGCGCTGGAAATCCACACCACGGATGGCCTTGCCCACGGGTGCGTAGGCTTTCGTCGGGGCTGGCGTTGCAGTCGCGGCGCGGGGTGCGCTGGCGGGCGGGCGGGACGCTTTGTTGGTGGCGCCTTGCCCGACCACCACGATCAGATTGTTGCCCTCAACCCGTGCGCTGTAAGGGGTTAACTGAGTCAGATTGATGATAAGTCGCGTACGGTCCTTGGCTTCCACCACTGTGGCGCTACGGGCATTTCCGCCGCCCAGTTCACGATTTTTGCTTTTGAGCTGACTGACAACGCCGGGCAGATCCAGCGCAATGCGTGCGGGCGACTCGGTCGTGTAACCGTGGGGTTGCGGGGGCGGGCTATCGAAAGACAACTTCAACTCGACACGATCACCCGGTAGCGCGGCGACATCCAGCGCTTTGAGGTTGGCCGCTTGTACCATCGGCGACAGCAACGCTATCCATAGCGAGATACCGAGGGTTGAGAAAATCCTGTTCATTATTCGAGTTCCACTATGAGTGCTCTTTCAAAGGGATGGTCCGTGGTCGTTCCAGCCAGGCGCCTTCGCCGTCGGGAACGATTTCGACCACATCGACTTGCGAGCCGCTGATGGCGACGATCCGTCCATCGTTACGCCCCAGGTAATCGCCGACTTTCAGCCGATGCACCCCGCCTGCCCCGCGCAACAGCGCAAAGGAGCCGGTGGCATTGGAAATCGTGCCGACCATTTCAAACTGCTCGATGTTGAAACCTTCGAGGTATTGCTTGGCCCGGTTGGGGTCGGGTTTGACGTTGCGCGAGCCGCGCTTTTGCCCCGCCAGGTCGACCCTGACCTGCCGGGAAAACGGGCTGCGCAGGTTGGCAGCGTTGTAGGTGAACGTTGGGTAAGACCGGAATGTCGGCGTTGGTTCAATCTTGCCGGGTGGCCGCAGGCGCACTTCGTTCATGTAGGCGTCGAGGTCACCGACGTCATTGCCGTTGCCGCAACCGGCCAGACCGGCGAACAACACAACCATCAACAAGCAACGAATCGGGGTCATTTCTGCAGCCCCTTGTCGTTATAGCGGTAGGTCTTGGCCAGGATGCTCATGCGCAGCTTCGGACCGCCTTCGGGGTCGGCTGGCGCGAGATCGAAATCATGCAGCGTAACGATCCGCGGCAATCCGGCCACGCCACTGACGAACGTCGCCAGGTCGTGATAGGCGCCGGTCACGGTGATCTGGATCGGCAGTTCGATGTAGAACTGCTGGGTAACTTCCGGCAGCAGCTTGATCTCTTCGAACTCCAGCCCGCTGCCGAGGCCAGTGCGGGTGATGTCTTCCAGCAGCCCCGGTACTTCGGTGTCGCTGGGCAATTGCCGCAGTAACACACCGAAAGAGTTCTCCATCTCTTTCATCTGCTGGGTGTACAGCTCCAGGTTCGCCGCCATGTGCGCCTTGGTCGCGAATTGCTCCTTGAGGGTCGACTCTTGCTCACGTTGAAGTTCGAGGTGATCTTCCAGATCGCTGATGTAAAAGGTGTAACCAAGGGTCAGCACCAGCACCATCAGCAAGACACCCGCCAGGGCCTTGATCGCTGGCGGCCAGGAGCCCATGTTGTTGGTGTCCAGATCGTTGATGTCGATCTTGCGCAGGCCTTCAAACCATTCCGAGGGGCTCATTTGCCAGCCTCCACGACAGCGGGCTGGGTCTGACGAACGGTCAACTGAAAGACATTGGCCTGATCCAGCTGCCCGGCAGTGGTGGCTTTGACTTCCGTGAGACTCGGCGCATCGAACCAGTCGGACGCATCCAGATTGCGCATCAGGTCGGAAACACGATTGTTCGATTCCGCCGCGCCGGTAATGGATAGGGTTTTACCGGCCATCTTCACTTCGGTGAAATACACCCCGTCCGGCAGGGTACGCGCCAACTGGTCGAAAATCCTCCCGCTGATCGGACGGTTGCCTTGCAGGTCCTGAATGATGCGCATGCGCTCGACGAGCTGCTGGCGACGGGACTTCAGCTCGCTGATCTGCTTGATGCGCTCGTCGACCACGGCAATCTGTTTGCCGATGTAATCGTTCCGGGCCACCTGTCGGTCAATGGCGGCGTTGATGACTTGGTCTGCGATAAAAATCGCGCCCACCGAGCACACCAATACGCCGACCAGCGCCAGCAAAAAGCGTTTGCGACGTTCTTCACGCAGCTCTTCGCGCCAGGGTAAAAGGTTGATCCGCGCCATCAGTCGAAACTCCTGAGGGCAAGCCCGCAGGCGATCATCAGTGCTGGCGCGTCGCTTGCCAGGGCGCCGGCGTTGACCTTGCTGCTCAACGCCATGTCGGAGAACGGGTTGGCCACCTGGGTCGGTGTGCCGAGCCGCTGTTCGATCAAGCGATCAAGCCCCGGGACTGACGCGGTACCGCCCGCCAGCAGGATGTGATCGACCGCGTTGTACTGACCGGAGGCGAAGAAGAACTGCAACGACCGGGAAACCTGCTGCACCAGCGCATCGCGAAACGGCTGCAAGACTTCGCTGACGTAATCGTCCGGCAACCCGCCCTGCTTCTTCGCCAGCCCCGCCTGCTCGATGGTCAGGCCATAACGACGCTGGATTTCCTCCGTCAGCTGCCGACCGCCGAACAATTGTTCGCGGGTGTAGATGATCCGCCCGTTGTACAGCACGCTCAGGGTGGTCATGGTCGCGCCGATGTCGACCACCGCCACGGTCAGCCCCTCCTGCGAAACCGCCAGTTGCCCGGCCAGTAACGAGAACGATCGCTCCAGCGCATAAGCCTCGACGTCCACCACGCGCGCCGTCAGGCCGGCCAGCGCCAGGGCGGCTTCACGCACTTCGACGTTTTCCTTGCGACAGGCCGCCAGCAGCACATTGACCCGCTCGGGGTTACGCGCCGACGCGCCCTGGACTTCGAAGTCGATGGCGACTTCATCCAACGGATAGGGGATGTACTGATCGGCCTCGATCTTCAGCTGGTTTTCCATCTCGTCGTCGGAAAGACCTGCATCCATCTCAATGGTTTTGGTGATGACTGCCGATCCGGCGACAGCTACGGCGACATTTCTGAGATTGGTTTTGGCCTTGAGCAACACGCGAGAGAGAGCCTGACCCACGCCTTCGAGCTCGGCGATATTTTTTTCGACCACTGCGTTGGCGGGCAAGGGTTCGACCGCATAGGCCTCGACCCGATAACGCTCGCCCTGGCGACTTAGCTCAAGCAGCTTCACCGACGTGGAGCTGATGTCGATCCCCAGAAGCGTGTTGGCTTTTTTATTGAAGAGTCCTAGCACTACCAATTCCCTATGACTATCCGTGTCTTACGGACTCTGTAATACCCATTGCGTTCAAACCACCCGTCTTGACAGCAGCGCAAATGACGCCCTCGACGGAAAAATGCTTATAATGCCCAGCGTTTTTTTCCGGTTTTTACTGCAAGCGCGGGTCGTTCCCTGTTATCTGAACCCTGTTGCCCAATTCATTCTTTGCCCTGGATATCCCAAAGCCTTGATTCGTCTGCTGAAATTTTTCGGTTGGTCCATCGTCGCCGTTTTCTGCGGACTGCTCCTTGGTCTGAGCGGCGCGTTTCTTTACCTTAGTCCGGGATTGCCATCTGTGGAGGCTCTGAGAAGCATCCAGTTGCAGATTCCATTGCGGGTGTACAGCAGCGACAACAAGTTGATCGCAGAATTTGGCGAAATGCGCCGCACGCCGATCCGTTTCGCCGACATTCCCCCCAATTTCATCAATGCGTTACTAAGCGCTGAAGACGACAATTTCGCCAACCACTATGGCGTCGATCCCAGCAGCCTGATGCGCGCTGCGACCCAACTGGTAAAAAGCGGACACATCCAGTCCGGCGGCAGCACCATCACCATGCAGGTGGCGAAGAACTTCTTCCTGACCAGCGAACGCAGCTTCTCGCGCAAAACCACCGAAATTCTCCTGGCCCTGCAGATCGAACGGCAGCTGACCAAGGACGAGATCCTCGAGCTGTACGTCAACAAAATCTACCTGGGTAACCGCGCCTACGGCATCGAAGCCGCCGCGCAGGTTTACTACGGCAAGTCGATTCGTGATGTCAGCCTGGCGCAGATGGCGATGATCGCCGGCCTGCCAAAAGCTCCTTCGCGCTTCAACCCACTGGCCAACCCGGCTCGCAGCAAGGAACGTCGCGACTGGATCCTTGGGCGCATGTACAAGCTCGGCAAGATCACCGAAGCCGACTACACCACCGCAATCAACGAGCCGCTGAACGCCAGCTACCACGTGCCGACGCCGGAAGTGAACGCGCCGTACATCGCCGAAATGGCCCGCGCCGAAATGGTCGGCCGTTATGGCAGCGATGCGTACACCGAAGGTTTCCGCGTCACCACGACGGTACCGAGCAATCTTCAGGAAATGGCCAACACCGCCGTCCACGAAGGCTTGATGACCTACGATCAGCGACACGGCTATCGCGGCCCTGAATCGCGCCTGCCGGGCAAGACTCGCGAGGCCTGGGCCACCGAGCTGACCAAACAGCGGACCATCAGCAGCCTTGAGCCGGCCATCGTCACTCAGGTCGACAAGAACGGCCTGCAAGTGATTACCCGCACCGGTGAAGAACACGTCGCCTGGGACACCATGAAATGGGCACGTCCATTCCTGAACACCAACAGCATGGGCGCCAATCCGAAGCAGCCATCTGACGTGGCGCAGGTCGGTGACCTGATTCGCGTGCAACGCCAACCGGACAATTCGCTGAAGTTCAGCCAGATCCCGCAAGCGCAAGGTGCGCTGGTGTCCCTTGATCCGCAGAACGGCGCCATACGCTCGCTGGTCGGTGGTTTTGCCTTCGAGCAGAGCAACTACAACCGCGCCATGCAGGCCAAACGTCAGCCGGGTTCGAGCTTCAAGCCCTTCGTGTACAGCGCTGCGCTGGACAACGGCTACACCGCCGCCAGCCTGGTGAACGATGCACCGATAGTGTTTGTCGACGAATACCTGGACAAGGTCTGGCGTCCGAAGAACGACACCAACACCTTCCTGGGCCCGATCCGCCTGCGTGAAGGGTTGTACAAGTCGCGCAATCTGGTGTCGATCCGACTGCTGCAGGCGCTGGGCGTCGATCGCACCATCGACTACATCAGCAAGTTCGGCTTCAACAAGCAGGACCTGCCGCGCAACCTGTCCCTGGCCCTGGGCACCGCGACCCTGACGCCAATGGAAATCGCCACCGGCTGGAGCACTTTCGCCAACGGCGGCTACAAAATCACCCCGTACATCATCGACAAGATCGAAAGCCGCAATGGCGACACGCTGTTCGTCGCCAACCCGCCGAGCGTTCCTCAGAGCGATGTAGCAACCAACGGCATCGCCGCACCGAGCGAGGCCCAGGCGTTCACGATCAATACGACGCCAGGCGAGGCTCCGGCCGCACCCGGCGCTGCACCGCAGACGCCAGCCGTGGCTGAACGCATCGTCGATGGTCGCACCACCTACATCCTCAACAGCATGCTCGAGGACGTGATCAAGCTCGGCACCGGCCGCCGCGCTCTGGCCTTGGGCCGCAGTGACATTGCGGGCAAGACCGGTACCACCAACGAATCCAAGGACGCCTGGTTCTCCGGCTACAACGCCGATTACGTGACCACCGTCTGGACCGGCTTCGATCAGCCTGAAAGCCTGGGCAAACGTGAGTTCGGCGGCACCGTCGCGCTGCCGATCTGGATGAACTACATGGCTGCCGCTCTGAAAGACAAGCCGCCTCATACCCAGGCAGAGCCGGAAGGCATCCTCAGCCTGCGGGTTGACCCGGTCAGCGGTCGCGCAGCCACCCCGGGCACGCCAGGCGCGTACTTCGAGCTGTTCAAGGCTGAAGACACACCACCGTCGGTGAATGAGCTGGGTAACGGCAATGCGCCGGGTAGCCCGCTGCCGGCGGATGAGGCGGCGCCGATCGATTTGTTCTGATCGCGTAGCGCAATGCAAAAGCCCCGCCTTCGAGAGAGGTGCGGGGCTTTTTATTGCCTGCAGGTTTTGTGTTGTCCTGGAAGGCCCCTTCGCGGGCAAGCCCGCTCCCACAGGGATCTCTGTTGCGTACCAGATCGCATGCACACCGATAATCCACTGTGGGAGCGAGCTTGCCCGCGAAGAGTCCCTCACAGACACCACAAAAACCACAGACAAAAAAAGCCCCGACTCATACGAATCGGGGCTTTCGGTTGAAGCGCTAAACGACTTAGCCGTTGAACACGTCATCCACGCTTTTCAGCGGGTAGTTCTTCGGATACGGCAGGGTTGCTACGCCGGTCTCGATGGCGGCTTTGGCCACAGCATCGGAGATCACGGTAATCAGGCGAGCATCCATCGGCTTCGGAATGATGTACTCACGACCGAATTCCAGCTTGATGCCACCGTAGGCGTCGCACACTTCCTGAGGAACCGGCAGCTTGGCCAGTTCGCGCAGGGCGTTGGCCGCGGCCACTTTCATTTCTTCGTTGATGCGCTTGGCGCGAACGTCCAGGGCACCACGGAAGATGAACGGGAAGCCCAGCACGTTGTTGACCTGGTTCGGGTAGTCCGAACGGCCGGTCGCCATGATCACGTCGTCACGGGTGGCGTGCGCCAGTTCCGGGGCGATTTCCGGATCCGGGTTGGAGCAGGCGAACACGATCGGGTTGGCCGCCATGGATTTCAGGCCTTCAGCGCTCAACAGGTTCGGGCCGGACAGGCCAACGAACACGTCGGCACCGGTCAGGGCGTCAGCCAGGGTGCGCTTGTCGGTCGCGTGAGCGAAGACAGCCTTGTACTGGTTCAGGTCGTCACGGCCGGAGTGGATCACGCCGGTACGATCAACCATGAAGATGTTTTCGATGTTGGCGCCCATGCTCACCAGCAATTTCATGCAGGAGATGGCGGCCGCACCGGCGCCCAGGCAGACGATCTTGGCGTCGGCGAGGGTTTTGCCAGCGATTTCCAGGGCGTTGATCATGCCGGCGGCGGTAACGATCGCGGTGCCGTGCTGGTCATCGTGGAATACCGGAATGTCGCACTGCTCGATCAGAGCGCGTTCGATCTCAAAGCACTCAGGTGCCTTGATGTCTTCCAGGTTGATGCCACCGAAGGTGATGGAGATACGCTTGACGGTGTCGATGAAGGCTTGCGGGCTTTCGGAG
This sequence comes from Pseudomonas sp. 31-12, assembly GCF_003151075.1. Classification (NCBI taxonomy): domain Bacteria; kingdom Pseudomonadati; phylum Pseudomonadota; class Gammaproteobacteria; order Pseudomonadales; family Pseudomonadaceae; genus Pseudomonas; species Pseudomonas sp. 31-12. The sequence goes on along the minus strand of NZ_CP029482.1, from coordinate 639,278 downwards.
TCGACTTCGATGTCGAAAACGTCGATGCCGGCGAAACGCTTGAACAGCACGCCTTTACCTTCCATGACTGGCTTGGAAGCCAATGGGCCGAGGTTACCCAGGCCGAGAATCGCGGTGCCATCGGAAATGACTGCAACCAGGTTGCCTTTGCCGGTGTATTTGTAGGCCAGTTCAGGATCGCGGGCGATTTCGCGTACTGGTTCGGCTACGCCGGGGCTGTAGGCCAGCGACAGGTCGCGGGCGGTAGCGGTGGCCTTGGTGAGCTCGACACTCAGCTTCCCTGGACGAGGATGGGCGTGATATTCGAGAGCGGCAGTTTTCAAATCAGACATGTGGGCATTCCGCTTTTACTGTTGGACAGACGGACCGCCGAGGATACGCGTGTCGCAAAGTCCCCACAAGACTGACCAGTCACCCCTGTCAAGCGCCCTGCCCTAAGACTTTGGGCCAAGAGCCACGGAACACAAGGGATAGACTGTTCACAATCAATAGAAAAAATGTCTACAATTTTTTCTCAGGGCGCCGCGTGCAGCATCGACGGATCGGTGAGCGACAGAAGCCAGCGCGCCTGCCCAGATTTCAAACCGCCCCGGCGCGATCGATCCACTACCCAGCCACGCGCCTCGATCTGCTTGCCCTTCAGCCGCTCAAGCGACGCTACATCGAACTGCCCGAGCAAATTGGGTGCAACGCGCAATACAACCGCGTCCTGCAACTCAATCCAAACCCCGCCGCGATTGCGCTGAACCTTGCTCACACGACCGCTGAGCACGGCGAAACCGGAAGCGTTGATCTGCTCTGCTTTCAGTACAGGGGATTGCCGCCACAGCCCAAGACCGGCCTGACGGGCACTGCGTTCGGCGGCTTGCTGGCAGCCGACCAAATCGATATTCGGCGCGACCGCCACTTGAAATCCAAGACCTTCGGCAAGCATCTGCGCTTCGAGGTTGGCGCCATTGGCACCATAGACATGGGCCAGCGTGCGGCCGTAATGATCTTGGCTCTCTTTACCAGGCAGCAAACTCACGCGTCCGTCGCTGGCTGCAACCAGCGCTTCCAGGCGTTTGCGCGCAACCACGGCAAACGGCTCGTCTGAACGGCCCTGCTTGCCCAGCTCAGGCGTGTTCAAGCCGATCATGCGCACACTGCGGCCATCGTTCAGGCGCAAGGTGTCGCCATCCACCACCCGCTGCACCGCGACGGGTGTAAGGCCGCTCGGCACCGGGCAGAAAGCCTGGGCGCCGGACAGCCAAATCGCGGACACAAAAAAGGCGCCCGCGAGGGACGCCTTTTTCATTAGCAAGGTAAAGCCCATGGGGCTTTCGAACCTTACTCTGCTGCAGCAGGAGCTTTCTTGCCGAAAGCACCGAAACGGTCTGCGAAGCGCTGCACACGGCCGCCGGTATCCAGAGTCTTCTGCTTACCGGTGTAGAACGGGTGGCATTCGTTGCAAACGTCGATCGGCAGAGCTTTGCCGAAGGTCGAACGGGTTTCGAACTTGTTGCCACAGCTGCAAGTAACAGCAATGACTGGATAATCTGGATGGATATCAGCTTTCATGGTGTCTTCCTCGGGCTAGCGTGCCGCCACCCAACACTATTGTTGAATACCGCACGTAATTAGGCCGCGGATTCTATCAGACATTGACAATCACGCAAGCTGTCGCTTCTACCGACCGTCTGCTAGGCTCCCGGTCCAAAGCAGCGTCCCTGCGGGAGTGACCTGTGGTGAGGGGATTTATCCCCGTTGGGTCGCGGAGCGGCCCTGAAGCGGTGATTACGGTGTCTCAGAAAAACCGTATTCATTGAATTTGCGACTGCTTCGCAGCCGAACGGGGATAAATCCCCTCGCCACAGGTCGCTACCACAGGTTACGTGTTCAGCCTTTCATTTACTGCCCCGTCCAACGAGAATCCCCCGCGTGCCCGACGCCATTTTGCGCCTCGCCCTGCCTTCGCCGCTGCGCCGTCTGTTCGATTACCGTGCCCCGGCCGGCGTCCTGCGCGCCCAGTTGCAACCGGGCATGCGCCTGCGGGTGCCGTTCGGCCGGCGGGAGATGATCGGGATTCTGGTGGAGGTCACCGACACCAGCGAAGTCCCGGTGGAAAAGCTCAAGCCGGCCCTGGCCCTGCTCGACGCCACGCCGCCGTTACCGCCCGCGCTGTTCAAACTGTGCCTGTGGACCTCGCAGTATTACCAGCACAGCCTCGGCGATACCTTGAGCTGGGCGCTGCCGGTGTTGCTGCGTCAGGGTGAACTGGCCGAGGCGCGCCAGGAACGCTTCTGGTCCGCCGCGCCGGGCGCCAGCCTTGACGATCCGCGCATCGCCCGCGCGCCCCGCCAGCGTGAAGCCCTGGCGACCCTCGCCCAACACCCTCACGGCGTCGCCCATCAATTGCTGAGCAAACTGATGCTGAGCAAGGACAGTCTTGATCTGTTGCTGGCCAAGGATCTGGTGCAGGTGGAAATCCGCAAGCACGCCCCCGGCGCCCGCCACGAACACTGGCTGGCGCAACCGGAGTTGCCGCTCAATCCGGAGCAGCGCGCCGCCTATGAGGCGATTCGCGCCGGGTTCGACAGTTATCACGCGTTCCTGCTGGCCGGCGTCACCGGCAGCGGCAAGACCGAAGTCTATTTACAGCTGATCCGCGAAACCCTTGAAGCCGGCAAGCAAGCGTTGGTGTTGATCCCGGAGATCAACCTCGGCCCGCAAACCCTGGCGCGCTTCGAGCAGCGTTTTAATGCGCGCATCGCCCTGATTCACTCAGCGGTCAACGACCGCGAGCGCCTCGAAGCCTGGCTCGCCGCCCGGGACGGTGACGCCGACATCATCATCGGCACCCGTTCGGCGCTGTTCACGCCAATGAAAAATCCCGGCCTGATCATCATCGACGAAGAGCACGACGGCTCTTATAAACAGCAGGAAGGCTTGCGCTATCACGCCCGCGATCTGGCGTTGGTGCGCGCGCGGCAGGAAAACATCCCCATCGTGCTCGGCTCCGCGACGCCTTCGCTGGAAAGCCTGCACAACGCCTACACCGGTCGGTATGGCCTCCTACGGCTGAACGAGCGTGCTGGCGGCGCAAAGCAGCCGCGATTCCTGCGTCTCGATGTCAAAAGTCGTCCACTGGACAGCGGCATTTCCGGGCCAATGCAGCAAGCCATCGGTCAGACGCTGGCAGCCGGCCAGCAGGTGTTGGTGTTTCTCAATCGTCGCGGCTTTGCGCCGACGCTGCTGTGTCACGACTGCGGCTGGATGTCCGAGTGTCAGCGCTGCGATGCGCGAATGACCGTGCACCAGCGCTCCGGTGAACTGCGCTGCCACCATTGCGGCTACGTCGAGCGCGTGCCTCGACACTGCCCGAAGTGCGGCAAGGTCGATTTGCGACCGGTGGGCGCCGGCACCGAGCGCGCAGAAGAACGCTTGGCGATCCTGTTCCCGGACTTTCCGGTGCTGCGGGTCGACCGCGACAGCACCTCGCGCAAGGATGCGATGAATCAGCTGTTCGCGACCATCCAGAAAGGCCATCCATGCATTCTGGTCGGCACGCAAATGCTCGCCAAAGGGCACCACTTTCCACGGGTGACGCTGGTGTCGATACTCGATGCCGACGGCGGGCTGTTCTCCGGCGACTTCCGCGCCAGCGAGCGCATGGCGCAGCTGATCGTTCAGGTTGCGGGCCGTGCGGGGCGCGCCGAAGAGCCGGGCAAAGTGATTATCCAGACGCACCTGGCCGATCATCCGCTGTTGGTGCAACTGACCGAACAGGGCTATTTCGCCTTTGCCGAACAGGCCTTGAGTGAGCGTCGTTCTGCAGGATTGCCGCCGTTTGCGCATTTGGCGTTGCTACGGGCCGAAGCGCACAAGCCTGGGCAGGCCGAAGGTTTTCTCGATGAGGCGTGCAGCGAGGCCGAACGTTTGCTGGCTGAGCAGAATCTGACCGGGATTGAGCTTCTCGGCCCGGTGCCGGCGCCGATGGAGCGTCGCGCGGGGCGGTATCGTGCGCAGTTGTTGTTGCAGGCCACGGCCCGGGCGCCGTTGCATCGGTTGCTCGCCAATTGGTTGCTGGTGCTGGAACAGATGCCGAGTGGCCGGGCGGTGCGTTGGTCGCTGGATGTCGATCCGGTGGATTTGTATTGATTTAGAAATCGCCTTCGCGAGCAAGCCCGCTCCCACAGGGGTTGTGACAGACACATAATGTATGAACACCGCAGATTCACTGTGGGAGCGGGCTTGCTCGCGAAGAGGCCCTAATAGTCACCACATATCCATAACCTGCCCGCTATAGTTGGCAAGCACGTCTGGGCCACGGATAATGCCCAGTTTTTCCACTAGCGCATCGAAGCGCCGCCGCGCTTGCGGTCGAAAGAGAACACCATGAAAGACACCATTCGCCAGCTGATCCAACAAGCCATCACCCAACTCGTCAACGAAGGTGTGTTGCCTGAAGGCCTGTCGCCGGCGATCCAGGTGGAAAACTCCCGCGACAAGAAGAACGGCGACTTCGCCAGCAACATCGCCATGATGCTGGCCAAGCCTGCGGGCATGAAGCCGCGTGATCTGGCAGAGAAAATCATCGCCGCGCTGCCGGCTGACGAAAACGTCAGCAAGACCGAAATCGCCGGCCCGGGCTTCCTGAATTTCTTCCAGAACACTGATGCCCTGGCCACTCGCCTGGACGCCGCCCTGGCCGATGAACATATCGGTGTGCGCAAGGCTGGCCCGGCACAGCGCACCGTGGTTGACCTGTCGGCGCCGAACCTGGCCAAAGAGATGCACGTCGGCCACTTGCGCTCGACCATCATCGGCGACGGCGTGGCGCGCGTTCTGGAGTTCCTCGGCGACGAAGTGATCCGTCAGAACCACGTCGGCGACTGGGGCACCCAGTTCGGCATGCTGATGGCTTACCTTCAGGAAAACCCGATCACCAGCGACGAGCTGTCGGACCTGGAAAACTTCTACCGCGCCGCCAAGCAACGCTTCGACGAATCCGAAGAGTTCGCTGATCGCGCCCGAGGCCTGGTGGTCAAGCTGCAAGCCGGCGACCCGGACTGCCTGGCGCTGTGGACCAAGTTCAAAGACATCTCGCTGTCGCACTGCCAGAAAATCTACGAGCTGCTGAACGTCAAACTGACCATGGCCGACGTGATGGGCGAAAGTGCCTACAACGACGACCTGATCAATGTGGTCAACGACCTCAAGGCCGCGGGCATGCTGGTCGAGAGTAATGGCGCGCAGTGCGTGTTCCTCGACGAATTCAAGAACGCCGACGGCGACCCGCTGCCGGTGATCATCGTCAAGGCCGACGGCGGCTACCTCTACGCCACCACCGACCTGGCGGCCGTGCGTTATCGCAGCGGCAAGCTCAAGGCTGACCGTGCGTTGTACTTCGTCGACCAGCGTCAGGCGCTGCACTTCCAGCAAGTGTTCGCGGTCGCCCGCAAGGCTGGCTTCGTGACGCACCCGATGGAAATGGAACACATGGGCTTCGGCACCATGAACGGCGCCGATGGCCGTCCGTTCAAGACCCGTGATGGCGGCACCGTGAAGCTGATCGACCTGCTGACCGAAGCCCAGGAACGCGCCTACACCCTGGTGAAAGACAAGAACCCCACGCTTGCCGAAGACGAATTGCGCAACATCGCCAAAGTCGTGGGCATTGGCGCGGTGAAGTACGCCGACCTGTCCAAGCACCGCACCAGCGACTACAGCTTCAACTTCGACCAGATGCTGAACTTCGAAGGCAACACTGCGCCGTACCTGCTGTACGCCTACACCCGCGTGGCCGGCGTGTTCCGCAAACTAGGCAAGGATTTCAGCGAAGTCGAAGGCCAGATCGTCCTCGAAGCCGCGCACGAACACGAATTGGCAGCCAAGCTGGCGCAGTTCGGTGAAGTGCTGAACAACGTGTGCGAAAAAGGCACACCGCACATCCTGTGCACCTACCTGTACGATGTCGCCGGCCTGTTCTCCAGTTTCTACGAGAACTGCCCGATCCTCAGCGCCGACACCCCGGCGCAAATGCAGAGCCGTCTGCGCCTCGCCGCGCTGACCGGCCGCACTCTCAAGCAAGGCCTGGAACTCTTGGGTCTGGAAACTCTGGAGCGTATGTAAGTTGGCTGCCAAGAAAAAACCTGCACCCAAGCGTGGCGCCAGCCGTTACCAAGCTCCTGCAAAGCAACCGATCCCGGGCTGGCTGTGGATGGCCATCGGCCTGACGGTCGGCGCGTTCATTGTGTTCCTGATGAAACTGGAACCGGGCAAGGGCAGCGAGAGCGTCAAGCGCGAGAAGATCGAGCAGCAGAAAGCCAAGATCGCCGAGGCCAACAAGACCCCGCCGAGCCCGACGCAACCGGTGAAGCCGAAGTACGACTTCTACACGTTGCTGCCGGAATCGGAAGTCATCGTGCCACCGGATGCCGTACCGGAGAAAACCCTGCCGACGCCACAAGTGCCGGCGATTCCGACCACGCCGGTCACGCCCGAGCAAGCGGCGAAAATTGATACTGCGCGCGCTCAAGCGGCACTGGCCGGGATCACTCCGCCGCCAGCTCCACCGGTGTCCAAAGCAGCCCCGGTGACCAAGTTCTTCCTGCAGGCCGGTTCGTTCCGCAAGGAGGCTGACGCAGACAAGGTTCGGGCGCAGATCATTTTGCTGGGCCAGGCAGTGGCGGTTGAATCCGGCACGGTCAAGGACGAGACCTGGTATCGGGTTTTGGTTGGTCCGTTCAGCAATCGCGAACAGCTCACCACGGCGCAGAAACAACTGTCCGGCGCCGGCTTCAGCAACCTGTTGTTACAACAACGCCAGAACCGCTAATCTCCCGAAAACAACCTGCTTTTGTGGCGAGGGAGCTTGCTCCCGCTGGAGTGCGGAGCGCTCCCAATTCAGTCATCGCGGTTTGCCAGACAAACCGCGAAACCCGGATTTACGACTGCTTCGCAGCCGAACGGGAGCAAGCTCCCTCGCCACAGGCGATTCACCTGCACACTCCTTTGCAAACTGACACACCGCTCGTCCCCTCTCCCGTCCCGCAGTTGAAAAACGCATCACCACCCCCATATGAGTTGGCATAAGGCATTTTCGCCCCGCTGCGTGGAGACTCTCTCTTGACCACCATCGTTTCAGTTCGCCGCCACGGCAAAGTCGTCATGGGCGGCGACGGCCAGGTTTCTCTCGGCAATACCGTGATGAAAGGCAACGCGAAGAAAGTTCGTCGCCTGTACCACGGCCAGGTAATCGCCGGTTTTGCCGGGGCCACCGCTGACGCCTTCACTCTCTTCGAGCGTTTTGAAGGCCAGCTTGAGAAACATCAGGGCCACCTGGTTCGCGCCGCTGTCGAACTCGCCAAAGAATGGCGCACTGACCGCTCCCTCAGCCGCCTCGAAGCCATGCTCGCGGTCGCGAACAAAGACGCCTCCCTGATCATCACCGGCAACGGCGACGTGGTCGAACCTGAAGAAGGCCTGATCGCCATGGGCTCCGGCGGCGGTTACGCCCAGGCCGCCGCCAGCGCGCTGCTGAAAAAAACCGATCTCTCGGCCCGGGAAATCGTCGAAACCGCGCTCGGTATCGCCGGCGACATCTGCGTATTCACCAACCACACCTTCACCATTGAGGAGCAGGACCTCGCCGAGTAAGCCTGTTCCGGCCTAGCGCCACGGCTCACTTTTGCTAGAGGACCGCCAATTACTATGTCCATGACTCCCCGTGAAATCGTCCACGAACTCAATCGCCACATCATCGGCCAGGACGATGCCAAGCGCGCCGTCGCCATCGCGCTGCGTAACCGCTGGCGCCGGATGCAGCTGCCTGAAGAGCTGCGCGTTGAAGTAACACCCAAGAACATCCTGATGATCGGCCCGACCGGCGTCGGTAAAACCGAGATCGCCCGTCGCCTGGCCAAGCTCGCCAACGCGCCGTTCATCAAGGTCGAAGCGACCAAGTTCACCGAAGTCGGCTACGTCGGTCGCGACGTCGAATCGATCATTCGTGACCTGGCTGACGCGGCGATCAAACTGCTGCGCGAACAGGAAATGACCAAGGTTCGCCACCGCGCCGAAGACGCCGCCGAAGAGCGCATCCTCGACGCCCTGTTGCCGCCGGCGCGCATGGGCTTCAACAGTGATGACGCCCCATCGGCCGACTCCAACACCCGCCAGCTGTTCCGCAAGCGCCTGCGCGAAGGTCAGCTGGATGACAAGGAGATCGAAATCGAAGTCGCCGAAATGGCCGGCGTCGATATCTCCGCGCCACCGGGCATGGAGGAGATGACCAACCAGTTGCAGAGCCTGTTTGCCAACATGGGCAAGGGCAAAAAGAAAAACCGCAAGATCAAGGTCAAGGAAGCGCTGAAACTGGTGCGTGACGAAGAAGCCAGCCGCCTGGTCAACGATGAAGAGTTGAAGGCCAAGGCTCTGGAGGCCGTCGAGCAGCACGGCATCGTGTTCATCGATGAAATCGACAAGGTCGCCAAGCGCGGTAATTCCGGCGGCGTCGACGTGTCCCGTGAAGGCGTGCAGCGTGACTTGCTGCCCCTGATCGAAGGCTGCACCGTCAACACCAAGCTGGGCATGGTCAAGACTGACCACATCCTGTTCATCGCTTCCGGTGCGTTCCACCTGAGCAAGCCGAGCGACCTGGTGCCTGAGCTGCAAGGTCGTCTGCCGATTCGTGTCGAACTGAAGGCGCTGACGCCGGAAGACTTCGAGCGCATCCTCAGCGAGCCGCACGCGTCGCTCACCGAGCAGTATTGCGCCTTGCTGAAAACCGAAGGCCTGGCCATCGAGTTCCAGCCGGACGGCATCAAGCGCATCGCCGAGATCGCCTGGCAGGTCAACGAGAAGACCGAGAACATCGGTGCCCGTCGCCTGCACACGTTGCTTGAGCGTCTGCTCGAAGAAGTGTCGTTCAGCGCCGGCGACCTGGCCAGTGCCCACGATGACAAGGTGATCCTGATCGACGCCGAATACGTCAACAGCCACCTCGGTGAATTGGCGCAGAACGAAGACCTGTCCCGTTATATCCTGTAGGTCTCATTCTGTGTGAGCGGGCTTCTGTGGCGAGGGAGCTTGCTCCCGCTGGGTCGCACAGCGGCCCCAAAATCGGCGAACGCGGTTTATCAGGAAGACCACGTTCTGCGGATTTACGACTGCTGCGCAGCCGAGCGGGAGCAAGCTCCCTCGCCACAGGATCACCCGCCAACACAGGGCCTCCATACAGACGGAAGATCGGCCCCATGACGACCCAACTCCCCACCGATATCAAACTGCACAAAGCCTCGAAAACCCTGTCGCTGAAATACGCGTCCGGCGAGGAACATCACCTGCCCGCCGAGTTCTTGCGCGTGCACTCTCCTTCCGCCGAGGTCCAGGGCCACGGCAATCCCATCCTGCAATTTGGCAAGATCGGCGTAGGCCTGACCAAGGTAGAACCGGCCGGTCAGTACGCACTGAAATTGACCTTCGACGACGGCCACGACAGCGGCCTGTTCACCTGGGAATATCTGTACCAGCTGGGCGTGCGTCAGGAGGCGCTTTGGAACGATTATCTTGCTGAGCTCAAAGCCGCCGGAAAAACCCGCGATCCGAACGAATCCATCGTCAAGCTGATGCTCTAGGTCAGCCCTCTTGCTCTTTAGAGGGCATTTTCTAATTCCATCTGTTTGAATGCTCCGCTCCTGGGTCAATGATTGGCCCGCTTGCGAAAAAAATTAAACTCGGGTAACCAATGGAACTGGCAAGTTCCCTGCAGTGCTCTCTGCCGTAAAAAGCAGCGATGCAGAATTAACGGTCACCCGAGCAGAAGTACCTGGCATTGGCTGTGTGAAAACACGGCTGGATCCAGGTACTCGTCTCAGGACAATGGAGCGTCGTAGATGAGTAACAAGAATAACGATGACTTGAAGTATCAAGCCTCGGAAAACACCTTGGGGCTGAATCCTGTCGTTGGGCTGCGTGGAAAGGATCTGCTGGCGTCTGCTCGTATGGTGCTCAGGCAGGCCATCAGACAACCGATTCACAGTGCCAAGCATGTCGCCCATTTCGGCCTTGAACTGAAGAATGTGTTGTTCGGTAAATCGGAGCTTCAACCGACCAGCGATGACCGTCGCTTCGCCGATCCGGCCTGGAGCCAGAACCCGCTCTACAAACGTTATTTGCAAACTTACCTGGCGTGGCGCAAGGAACTCCACGACTGGATTGACGACAGCAATCTGCCGCCCAAAGACGTCAGTCGCGGGCATTTCGTGATCAACCTCATGACCGAAGCCATGGCCCCGACCAACAGTGCGGCCAACCCGGCGGCGGTCAAACGCTTCTTCGAAACCGGCGGTAAAAGCCTGCTTGACGGCCTCTCGCATCTGGCCAAGGACCTGGTGCACAACGGCGGCATGCCGAGCCAGGTCAACATGGGCGCGTTCGAAGTCGGCAAGAGCCTGGGCGTGACCGAAGGCGCGGTGGTGTTCCGCAACGACGTGTTGGAATTGATCCAGTACCGCCCGATCACCGAGCAGGTGCACGAGCGACCGCTGCTGGTGGTGCCACCGCAAATCAACAAGTTCTATGTATTCGACCTGAGCCCGGACAAGAGCCTGGCGCGCTTCTGCCTGCGCAACAACGTGCAGACGTTTATCGTCAGCTGGCGCAACCCGACCAAGGAGCAGCGCGAGTGGGGTCTGTCGACCTACATCGAGGCGCTGAAGGAAGCGGTCGACGTGGTCACCGCGATCACCGGCAGCAAAGACGTGAACATGCTCGGTGCCTGCTCCGGCGGCATCACCTGCACCGCCCTGCTGGGCCACTACGCCGCGATCGGCGAGAAGAAGGTCAACGCCCTGACGTTGCTGGTCAGCGTGCTGGACACCACCCTGGACAGCGACGTAGCCCTGTTCGTCGACGAGCAGACCCTCGAAGCCGCCAAGCGCCATTCCTATCAGGCCGGTGTGCTGGAAGGCCGCGACATGGCGAAAGTCTTCGCCTGGATGCGCCCCAACGATTTGATCTGGAACTACTGGGTCAACAACTACCTGCTGGGCAACGAGCCGCCGGTATTCGACATCCTGTTCTGGAACAACGACACCACCCGGTTACCCGCCGCGTTCCACGGCGACCTGATCGAAATGTTCAAGAACAACCCGCTGATTCGTCCCGACGCACTGGAAGTGTGCGGCACGCCGATCGACCTGAAACAGGTCACGGCCGACATCTTTTCCCTGGCCGGCACCAACGACCACATCACCCCGTGGAAGTCCTGCTACAAGTCGGCGCAGTTGTTTGGCGGCAAGGTTGAATTCGTGCTGTCCAGCAGCGGGCATATCCAAAGCATTCTGAACCCGCCGGGCAACCCTAAGTCACGTTACATGACCAGCACGGAAATGCCGGTTAAAGCCGAAGAATGGCAAGAGAATTCCACCAAGCACACTGACTCCTGGTGGCTGCACTGGCAGGCCTGGCAGGCCGAGCGTTCGGGCAAGCTGAAGAAATCCCCGGCGAGCCTGGGAAACAAGGCCTATCCGGCCGGCGAAGCAGCACCCGGCACCTATGTGCATGAGCGGTAACTGACACACCCCTCCCTCTGTAGAAGGGAGCTTTTGTGGTGAGGGGATTTATCCCCGTTCGACTGCGAAGCAGTCGTAAACCAACGCACTCGGTGTAACTGATACACCGAGGTTGCAGGTTTTGGGGCGGCTTCGCCACCCAACGGGGATAAATCCCCTCGCCACAAATGCCCGCTCCCACAGGGGGATCGGGGATGAATTAACCCACAGGGCCTGAAGCATGCCGCAACCGTTCATATTCCGTACCGTCGACCTGGATGGCCAGACCCTCCGCACGGCGGTACGCCCCGGCAAGCCTCACTTGACGCCCTTGCTGATTTTCAACGGCATCGGCGCCAACCTGGAGCTGGTGTTTCCGTTTGTCGCGGCGTTGGACCCGGACCTGGAAGTCATCGCCTTCGACGTACCCGGTGTCGGCGGCTCCTCGACGCCCAATCGGCCGTACCGTTTTCCGGGGCTGGCGAAACTCACGGCACGGATGCTCGACTACCTCGACTACGGAAAGGTCAACGTCATCGGCGTTTCCTGGGGCGGCGCCCTCGCCCAGCAGTTCGCGTACGACTATCCCGAGCGCTGCAAGAAACTCGTGCTGGCGGCCACGGCGGCCGGTGCGGTGATGGTGCCGGGCAAACCGAAAGTGCTGTGGATGATGGCCAGCCCACGGCGCTACATCCAGCCGTCCCACGTAATCCGCATTGCGCCGATGATCTATGGCGGTTCGTTCCGTCGCGACCCGACCCTGGCCGCCAGCCACGCAGCGAAAGTGCGTTCGGCGGGCAAGCTCGGTTACTACTGGCAGCTGTTCGCCGGGCTTGGCTGGACCAGCATTCACTGGCTGCACAAGATCCATCAGCCGACCTTGGTGCTGGCCGGCGACGACGATCCGCTGATCCCGCTGATCAACATGCGCGTGCTGGCCTGGCGGATTCCCAATGCTCAGCTGCACATCATCGATGACGGGCACCTGTTCCTGATTACCCGCGCCGAAGCCGTGGCACCGATCATCATGAAATTCCTCGAGGAGGAACGTCAGCGCGCCGTGATGCATCCGCATCCGGCGCCATTGGGCGGTTAACCGGCCCATTGTCGGTCGGCAGGACGCCGTACCGCGCAACAACCCGTAACAGCGTCTATGGTGTTCTGGTTCGGTGTATTTGTATTTGGCCTGAAGACGAAGGAGTGTTGATTCATGCGCGAAAAACCAGCGAGGGACTTTTTGCCCACTCCCGCCGCGTTCATCAACGCACAGAGTGCGATCACCGGCCTGCGTGGCCGGGATCTGTTGTCGACCCTGCGCAGCGTTGCCGCCCATGGCCTGCGCAACCCGGTGCACAGCGCCCGACACGCCTTGAAACTCGGCGGCCAACTGGGTCGCGTGCTGCTGGGTGAAACCCTGCACCCGACCAACCCGCAGGACAATCGCTTCGCCGACCCGGCGTGGAGCCTCAACCCGTTTTATCGCCGCAGTTTGCAGGCCTACCTGAGCTGGCAGAAGCAGGTCAAAAGCTGGATCGACGAAAGCAACATGACCCCGGACGATCGCGCTCGCGCCCACTTCGCGTTCGCCTTGCTCAACGACGCCGTGGCGCCGTCCAACTCCCTGCTCAATCCGTTGGCGATCAAGGAGATCTTCAACTCCGGCGGCCACAGCCTGGTGCGCGGCATCAGCCACTTGTTCGATGACTTCCTGCATAACGACGGCCTGCCCAGACAAGTCACCAAGCACTCTTTCGAGGTCGGCAAAACGGTCGCCACCACCACCGGTTCCGTGGTGTTTCGCAACGAACTGCTGGAGCTGATCCAGTACAAGCCGATGAGCGAAAAGCAGTATTCCAAACCGCTGCTGGTGGTGCCGCCGCAGATCAACAAGTACTACATTTTCGACTTGAGCCCGCACAACAGCTTCGTCCAGTTCGCCCTGAAAAACGGCCTGCAGACGTTCATGATCAGCTGGCGCAACCCGGATGTGCGTCACCGTGAATGGGGTCTGTCGACCTACGTCGAAGCGGTGGAAGAAGCAATGAACGTCTGCCGCGCGATCACCGGTGCTCGCGAGGTCAACCTGATGGGCGCTTGCGCCGGCGGGCTGACCATCGCCGCGCTGCAAGGGCACTTGCAGGCCAAGCGACAACTGCGGCGGGTGTCCAGCGCGACGTATCTGGTGAGCTTGCTCGACAGTCAGATGGACAGCCCGGCCACACTCTTCGCCGACGAACAGACCCTGGAAGCCGCCAAGCGTCGTTCCTATCAGAAAGGTGTGCTGGACGGACGCGACATGGCCAAGGTCTTTGCCTGGATGCGCCCCAACGATTTGATCTGGAGTTACTTCGTCAATAACTACCTGTTGGGCAAGGAGCCGCCAGCGTTCGACATCCTCTACTGGAACAACGACAACACCCGCTTGCCAGCGGCCTTGCATGGCGACCTGCTGGACTTCTTCAAGCACAACCCGCTGGGTCATCCGGGCGGACTGGAAGTGTGCGGCACGCCGATCGACTTGCAGAAAGTCACCGTCGACAGCTTCAGCGTGGCCGGTATCAACGACCACATCACGCCGTGGGATGCGGTGTATCGCTCGACGCTGCTGCTGGGTGGCGAGCGGCGCTTCGTGCTGTCCAACAGCGGTCATGTACAAAGCATCCTCAACCCACCGTCGAACCCGAAAGCCAACTTCGTCGAGAGCGCGAAACTGAGCAGCGATCCACGGGCCTGGTATTACGACGCCAAGCAAGTCGACGGTAGCTGGTGGACGCAATGGCTGGGCTGGGTTCAGGAACGCTCGGGCGCGCAAAAAGAAACCCACATGACCCTCGGCAACCAGAACTATCCACCGCTGGAGGCGGCACCCGGCACTTACGTTCGTGTGCGCTGACTGACAACGAACCACGGCACACGTCTGCCGTGGCATGACTCGACCATTAAGAAGACTGGATGAAAACCCGCGACCGGATCCTCGAATGTGCCCTGCAATTGTTCAATCAGAAGGGTGAACCGAACGTTTCCACCATGGAAGTTGCCAACGAAATGGGGATCAGCCCGGGCAACCTCTACTACCACTTCCACGGCAAGGAACCGCTGATTCTCGGATTGTTCGAGCGTTTCCAGGCCGAGCTTGCGCCACTGCTTGATCCGCCGGCCGATGTGGAATTGGCGCCGGAGGATTACTGGCTGTTCCTGCACTTGATCGTCGAGCGGCTGGCCCACTACCGGTTTCTGTTTCAGGACCTGTCGAACCTGGCCGGGCGCTTGCCGAAACTGGCCAAGGGAATCCGCAACCTGCTCAATGCACTGAAGCGCACGCTGGCTTCATTGCTGGCGCGGCTGAAGGCTCAGGGGCAGTTGGTCAGCGATACGCAGGCGCTGGGGCAATTGGTGGAGCAGATCACCATGACGCTGCTGTTCTCGCTGGACTACCAGCGGATTCTTGATCGCGAGGGTGAAGTGAGGTTGGTGGTGTATCAGATCATGATGCTGGTGGCGCCGCATTTGCTGCCGCCGATCAAGGTCGCGACTGAGCAACTGGCGCTGCAATACCTCGAAGAACACGAGTAACCCCTGAACACCGCCGCCCCCCTGTGGGAGCTAGCCTGCTAGCGATAGCGATTATCCGTCGACATTGTTGTGACTGATGAACCGCTATCGCTAGCAGGCTAGCTCCCACAGCGGCTGCGGTGTTTGCAGATCCGTGCACAAACAAAAACGCCCGACCTTTGCAGGCCGGGCGTTTTCTTGAGCCCTGAAAATCAGGACTGACTGGTTGGCGTCGATGGAGCTGGCGCGGCAGTCGGGGTTACAGCAGGGGTCGGCGCGGCAGCAGAGTTCGAGGTGCTGGCCGGAGTCGGCGAGGTTGCCGGTTTGGCGGCAGCCACTGCTGGTTTTGGTGCGGCAGCTTTAGGAGCGGCCGGTTTTTTCACTGCTGGCTTCTTCGCTGCGGCAGGTTTTGCCGCTGGCTTGGCTGCCGGTTTGGCCGCTGCAGTTTTAGCAGCCGGTTTAGCGGCAGCTGTTTTAGCCGCTGGTTTTGCTGCGGCTTTGGCGGCGACCGATTTGACCGCTGCCTTGGCTGCAGCAGGTTTAGCGGCGGCAGTTTTGGTAGCGGACTTGGCTGCGGACGCAACTTTCGACGCGGCTTTGGCGACCGGTTTAGCGGCAGCCTTGGCCAGTGGTTTGGCAGCAGGTTTGGCCGCTGCAGTTTTCGCCGCAACAGGCGCCACCTTGGCGCCAGTGAGTTTTTCGATTTGCTTGGTCAGGGTATCGACCTTGCTGTGCAGCGCTTTCACTTCATTGCGGCTCGGCACACCCAGGCGCGAAATGGCGCTGTTCAGGCGCTTGTCGAAAGCCCCTTCCAGCTCATCCCACTTGCCCAGCGCACGATCTTTCACGCCGCTGATGCGCGACTTGGCCGACGAAGCGGAATCCTTGACGTCATCGACTTTCTTGCCGACTGCGCTCTTGGTCAGCTTCTCGGCTTTCTCGCCGTCTTTAACCAATGTATCGAAGAGCTTGCTGCCGTCAGTGTCGATCTTCGAGTACACGCCTAAACCAGCCAGCCAGATCTTGCGGGAGTAGTCTTCGACTTTCCCAATCCACGAGCTGCCTTCTTTTTCGGTGTTCTTTTTACCAGCCATCCCGTTCTCCTTAAGATTTACGCGCGACGCGTTCGAGCAATGCCGTCAGCTCATCGAGCTTAGCAGAGAGTGTCTCAACGTCATGTTTAGACGGAATGCCGATACGATTCAAGGCACTTGCGACACGCGAGTCAAAAGCCTTCTCGACCTTGTCGAGTTGAACTTCGACCTTGGCTTTGAAAGTGCTCACTTCACTCTTGGCTTCATCGATCTCTGAGTTAGCCGCTTCTAGTTTCTCGGCAACTGCTTTTTTGCCTTTGGTTTCAACAGTTTGACCAGCCTTGATCAACTCTTGAAAGTACTCGCTGCCCTCTTGGCCAACCTTGGTGTAGGCCCCCAGGCCTGCCAGCCAGATCTTGCGGGCATAGGATTTGACGTCGCTAAGTGCGGTTGTCGAAGCGTCGATTTTTTTCTTCAGAATAACTTTGGCCATGGTGCACCTCACGCGCAGAAGGTTTGAGGAACTGCCCGCGAAAGTGTCGGGCTCAGGCACAAAGTAGGGAGAAAAATTAGAAACGGCACCCTAACAACTGACATAAAACTTCGGACACACCACAAAACAAATGTGGGAGCTAGCCTGCTAGCAATAGCGATTTATCCGTCGACATTGTTGTTGACTGATGAACCGCTATCGCTAGCAGGCTAGCTCCCACAGGGGCCTCAATTCGAAATCAGACCAGAGCCTTATCAAGAGCCTTTTCGATTTCCGATTTGATCATGCCGCTCATGGCCGACATCATCAGGCCCAACTCCACATCGACGCGGATCGAGTCTTCGCTGACAAGTACCGCGCCTTTAACGCCGGAGCGTCTGAGGTTCAGGGTGTCGCCGGACCACTGCGGCTCCAGGCCATATTGATCGGACAGTTTCTGCGCCAACTGGTCGGCCTTCTCGCGGGCCGCTTCCTTGCCCAGGCCGTGGGCACGTTCAACACTAATACGGGCCATCGAATGACTCCTGCTTTATGAATGCTTTCCTGAAGCATCTTGACCGCTGCTGCGGCAAAACGTCCCGGTGGTTGCCTATCTTACCTGCAGCCTTGCCAAGACAAAGCAGGCCACCGGGATTAGAATGTCCCGCATTCTCTTTTGGTGACAGCGATATGACTGATCAGCGCAAAGGCAGCGATGCCGAACCCACCACTCACTTCGGCTTCAAAAACGTTCCGGAAAGCCAGAAAGCGGAAAAAGTCGCTGAGGTTTTTCACTCGGTAGCGGCCAAGTACGACTTGATGAACGACCTCCTGTCGGGCGGCATGCACCGCCTGTGGAAGCGTTTCGCGATCGAGCTGTCGGGCGTTCGCACCGGTAACCGCGTGCTGGACATCGCTGGCGGCACGGGCGACCTGACCAAGAAATTCTCGCACCTCGTGGGTCCGACCGGCCAGGTGGTGTTGGCCGACATCAACGAATCCATGCTCAAGGTCGGTCGTGACCGCCTGCTGGACCTGGGTGTGGCCGGCAACGTCGAATTCGTTCAGGCCGACGCTGAAAAGCTGCCGTTCCCGGACAACCATTTCGACTGCGTGACCATCGCCTTCGGTCTGCGCAACGTGACGCATAAAGAAGACGCCCTGCGCTCGATGCTGCGCGTACTCAAGCCAGGCGGCCGTTTGCTGGTGCTGGAATTCTCCAAACCGACCAACGCGCTGATGTCCAAAGCCTACGACGCTTACTCGTTCGCCTTCATGCCGCTGATGGGCAAGCTGATCACCAACGACTCGGAAAGCTATCGCTACCTGGCCGAATCGATCCGCATGCACCCGAATCAGGAAACCCTGAAGTCGATGATGGTCGAAGCCGGTTTCGACCGCGTGACTTACCACAACATGACCGCAGGCATCGTCGCCCTGCACCGCGGCATCAAACCCTGATGCTGCTGGCCGGCCTGCTCGCCAGCGTTGAACTCGGTCTGAACCGGGTGCTGCGTCTCGACAGTACGGCGCTGCCGCGGCTGGCGCATTTGAGCGGAAGAGTGATTGCCGTCGATTGCTGCAGCCCGGCGCTGCAACTGTTCATTTTGCCCAGCGACGAAGGCCTGATGCTCGCCTCCCACTGGGAAACCGGCGCCGATTGCACCTTGCGCGCACCGGCTTCAAGCCTGTTGAAACTGGCGATGAGCAAGGACAAGACATCGGTGCTGCATGGCCCGGAAGTCGAGCTTGACGGTGACAGCGGCGTACTGCTGGAACTGGCGGCGATCCTTCAGGACCTTGAGCTGGACTGGGAGTACGAACTCTCGCGCTGGCTGGGGCCTGTGGCCACGCAACTGGTCAGCGGGCACCTGCGCAGTCGCGCACGCTGGTATCAGCAAGGCTTCGCCAGCCTGAATCAGAATCTGGGCGAATACCTGGCCGAAGAATCGCGCACCCTCGTCGGTCAGCGCGAAGCCGAAGCCCGTTTCAGTGAACTGGACCAGATCAAGCTCGATCTGGAACGTCTCGAGGCGCGTTTCGAGCGCCTTTCCCGATCCCTCGACCCAAGCGATAACGCATGAAGCTGCTTGCCGTCCGCCGTTTGTTGCGCATCCAGCGCGTTGTGATTCGCTACCGCCTCGATGACCTGTTGTTCGCCCTGCCGCTGCCCTGGTTTCTGCTGGCGCTGCGCTATGCGTTGCCGTGGCGCTGGTTCCCGCGCAAGACGCTGGACCTGAGCCGTGGCGCACGCTTGCGCCTGGCGTTGCAGGACCTTGGGCCGATTTTCATCAAGTTCGGGCAGATCCTTTCGACGCGCCGCGACCTGCTGCCCGAAGACATCGCCGATGAGCTGATGAAGCTGCAGGACCGGGTGCCGCCGTTCGACTCGCAGGTGTCGGTCAACCTGATCGAAGAGCAGCTCGGCAAGAAGATCAGTGAGGTCTTCAGCCGCTTCGACGTTGAACCGCTGGCCTCGGCCTCAGTAGCGCAGGTGCATGCCGCGCAGCTGAAAACCGGCGAAGAAGTCGTCGTCAAAGTCATCCGCCCGGGCTTGAAACCGATCATCGCCCAGGACCTGGCGTGGCTGTTCATCCTCGCCCGCGCCGCCGAAAAGCTCTCGGCCGACGCGCGCCTGCTGCACCCGGTGGACGTGGTCCTGGACTACGAAAAAACCATCTATGACGAACTCGACCTGCTGCGCGAAGCGGCCAATGCCAGCCAATTGAAGCGCAACTTCGACGGGTCACCGCTGCTGTATGTGCCGCAAGTCTATTGGGACTGGTGCCGGCCAAAAGTGCTGGTGATGGAGCGCATCTACGGGATTCAGGTGACCGATCTGGCGACCCTGGCCGACCAGCGCACCGACATGAAAATGCTCGCCGAACGCGGTGTGGAAATCTTCTTCACCCAGGTGTTTCGCGACAGCTTTTTCCACGCCGACATGCACCCGGGCAACATCTTTGTCAGCACCGTGAATCCGTGGAGCCCGCAGTACATTGCAATCGACTGCGGCATCGTCGGCAGCCTGACCCCGGAAGACCAGGATTACCTGGCGCGTAACCTGTTCGCGTTTTTCAAGCGCGACTACCGACGTGTCGCCCAACTGCACATCGATTCGGGCTGGGTACCGGCGGAAACCAAACTCAACGAATTCGAAGCGGCGATCCGTACGGTGTGCGAACCGATCTTCGAAAAACCATTAAAAGATATTTCATTCGGTCAGGTGCTGATGCGCCTGTTCCAGACCGCTCGACGCTTCAACATGGAAGTGCAACCGCAACTCGTGCTGCTGCAAAAAACCCTGTTGAACATCGAAGGCCTGGGCCGTCAGCTGTACCCGGATCTGGATTTGTGGAACACCGCGCAGCCGTTCCTCGAACGCTGGATGCGCGAGCGCGTCAGCCCCAAAGCCTTGCTCGGCAACGTGCAGAGCCAGTTCGAACAGATTCCGCACCTGACCAACATGGCCCGCGACCTGCTTGAGCGCATGTCCCAACCCCACGCCAACGACCCGCCACCACCGTGGCACAAGCGCAAGGACGACTGGTTCCTGCGACTGCTCGGCTGTGCGCACCTGGCCGGCGGCACCATACTCGCGGCGGGCAGGCCGTTGAACGAACTGGGCCACTGGCCGGCCGGCCTCATGGTAGCCGTCGGTTTGTATCTGGTCGTTCGCCGATAGCCAGAGCCACCGCACGCTGGCACACTGTTTCAACGCTTGGGTTCTGCTCATGAAGTGTGGAACCCGCTGTCGGAGTCGAAGATGAAAAACTGGCTGGACGAGATCAAGTGGGACGCCGACGGCCTGGTGCCGGCGATTGCCCAGGATCACAAGACCGGGCGCGTCCTGATGATGGCCTGGATGAACCGCGAAGCACTGGAACTGAGCGCGGCCGAAAACCGTGCCATTTACTGGTCACGTTCCCGTGGCAAGCTGTGGCGCAAGGGCGAAGAGTCCGGCCATGTGCAAACGCTGCATGAGATGCGCCTGGACTGTGACGCCGACGTGATCATCCTGATGGTCGAGCAGATCGGCGACATCGCCTGCCATACCGGCCGCCAGAGCTGCTTCTATCGCGTCTTCGAGAACGGCGACTGGAAAACCGTCGACCCGGTGCTCAAAGACCCGCACGCCATTTATTCCGCAGGACACACCCATGAGTGACACCCTGACCCGTCTGGCCGAGGTGCTGGAAGAGCGCAAAGGCGCCGCCGCCGACAGCTCGTATGTCGCCAGCCTGTACCACAAAGGCTTGAACAAGATTCTGGAAAAAGTCGGCGAAGAGTCGGTCGAAACCATCATTGCCGCCAAGGACGCCGCCATCAGCGGTGACTGCAGCGATGTGATCTACGAGACCGCCGATTTGTGGTTCCACAGCATGGTCATGCTCGCCCAACTGGGGCAGCATCCACAGGCTGTACTCGATGAACTGGACCGTCGTTTCGGTCTGTCCGGACACGCCGAGAAAGCCTCGCGCCCGTCCGCCTGAACAACTATTAGAGAGGAGCAGCAACATGGGCATTTTTGACTGGAAACACTGGATCGTCATCCTGGTTGTTGTCGTTTTGGTGTTCGGCACCAAAAAACTGAAAAACCTCGGCACTGACGTGGGCGAGTCGATCAAGGGCTTCAAGAAAGCCATGAACGACGACGAAAAACCGGCCGATCCGACTGTTACTCCGGCCCAACCGGTGCCACCGGTTCAGCCACAGACCACGCAGTCCGTGAACCAGCCGCACACCATCGACGTGCAGGCGCAAAAAGTCGAAGAGCCGATCCGCAAAGACGTGTGAGCACTGACTAATGTTTGGTATCAGCTTCTCTGAACTGCTGCTCGTCGGCCTCATCGCCCTGCTGGTGCTGGGTCCCGAGCGTCTGCCGGGTGCTGCGCGCACCGCCGGCCTGTGGGTCGGTCGTCTGAAGCGCAGCTTCAACGCGATCAAACAGGAAGTTGAACGTGAAATCGGTGCCGACGAGATTCGTCGGCAACTGCACAACGAGCACATTCTGTCGCTGGAGCAGGAGGCGCGGAAGATCTTCACGCCGACCCAGCAGGAAGCCACACCGGTCCAACCGGTCCAACCGGTTGAGCCCGTGGCGGAGCAGACGATTCATGCACCTGCCTCCGAGCCTGCGCCTGTCACAGCGGCTGTAGAACCTGCCACCGTTGTTGCAACGCCACCGCTTGAACCTGCCACGCCTGCGGCTGCGCCTGTTGCGCCGGCCCCTCATGACCCAACACTGCCGCCGCGAGCCCCATGAGCGATCTTCCTGAAAACGACCAGCACATGCCGCTGGTTTCGCACCTCACCGAGTTGCGTACCCGCCTGCTGCGTTGCGTAGCGGCGATCTTCATCATCTTCGCCGGGTTGTTCGCCTTCACCCAGCAGATCTACACCTTCGTCTCGACGCCGCTGCGCCAATACCTGCCGGTCGGTGCGACGATGATCGCCACCGACGTGTCGTCGCCGTTCCTGACACCACTGAAGCTGACCATGATGGTGTCGCTGTTCCTGGCGATTCCGGTGATCCTGCATCAGATCTGGGGCTTCATCGCGCCGGGCCTGTACAAGCATGAGAAGCGCATCGCCGTGCCGTTGCTGGTGTCCAGCATCATGCTGTTCTATGCCGGTATGGCGTTCGCCTATTACCTGGTGTTCCCGTTGATCTTCAAATTCTTCGCCGCCGCCACCCCGGCCGGCGTGGAAATGATGACCGACATCAGCAGCTACCTCGATTTCGTCATGACGCTGTTCTTTGCCTTCGGCGTGGCGTTCGAGATTCCGGTGGCCGTGGTGCTGCTGGTGTGGATCGGCGTGGTCGACGTCAAATACCTGAAGAAGATCCGCCCGTACGTGATCATCGGCTGCTTCGTCGTCGGCATGATCCTGACGCCGCCGGACATCTTTTCGCAGACGCTGTTGGCTGTACCAATGTGGCTGCTGTTCGAGATCGGCATCCTGTTTGGCGGCCTGATCAGCAAGCGCGGCGAGCATCCGGACGACCAGCCGGTCGACGATCACAACGACCAGCCGCCAGCGACCCAGCCGTGAACCTGCTGCTCCTCGAAGAGGCCGACTTCATTGCGGCCGACCGGGTGATCCTGCGCGATCGCCGGTTGACGCACATGCAGGAAGTCCATCGTTGCGAAGTGGGTGACAGCATGCGCGTCGGACGTATCGGCGGGCTGATGGGCTCGGCCGAAGTGCTGCGTCTGGACGCCGATGAAGCCGAACTACGCGTCTCCCTCGACCAGCCGCCACCGGCCAAGCTGCCACTGACCCTGGTGTTGGCCCTTCCGCGCCCCAAAATGCTCCGTCGGGTGTTCCAGACCGTGGCCGCCATGGGTGTGCCGCGAATCATCCTGGTGAACAGCTATCGCGTCGAGAAGAGCTTCTGGCAGACGCCGTTTCTGGAGCCGGAGGCGATTCGTGAGCAATTGATCCTTGGTCTGGAACAGGCCCGGGACAGCGTGCTGCCGGAAATCGTCATCGAGAAGCGCTTCAAACCCTTCGTCGAAGACCGTCTGCCGGCCATATCCGAAGGCACCCTTGGCCTGGTGGGTCACCCCGGCAACTACCCGCCCTGCCCCCGCGGCCTGGACGAGCCGGTAACCCTGGCCATCGGCCCTGAAGGCGGCTGGATCCCTTACGAAATCGACCTGCTGGCCAAGTCCGGCCTGCAACCGGTACAACTCGGCGAGCGCATCCTGCGCGTCGAAACCGCCGTCACCGCGCTGCTCGCCCGGCTCTTTTAAGATCAAGCACGGTCACTGTGGCGAGGGAGCTTGCTCCCGCTTGGGCGCGCAGCGGCCACCGCTTTTATCCAGCCAGACCGTATTCATCGGTTTTACGACTGCTCCGCAGCCGAGCGGGAGCAAGCTCCCTCGCCACGGGGATTTACTCAACCCGAATACCGCGTTGCACCTACAGATTCCCGGCCACCTGCCGATACAGCCCCCATAAAACCAATGAGTGGTCCGAGGGAGTAGCAGCATGTACCGTTGGCTAGCCGAGAGTCTGGGAAATGTAAGCGTCAATCGCAAATTGGGGATCGGCTTCGGTCTGGTGCTGCTGCTCACGTTGCTGATCACCTTCACCGGCTGGACCGGCCTGACCGGCGTGATGAGCCGTGGCGACAAGCTCGGGTTCATCGCCAGCCTCAATGACCTGACCAAAGACCTGCGCCTGGCCCGCATGGATTACGACATGCGCC
Organism: Pseudomonas sp. 31-12; assembly: GCF_003151075.1. NCBI lineage: Bacteria > Pseudomonadati > Pseudomonadota > Gammaproteobacteria > Pseudomonadales > Pseudomonadaceae > Pseudomonas > Pseudomonas sp. 31-12. The sequence continues at coordinate 615,464 of NZ_CP029482.1, read as the reverse complement.
GAGGTGAACAAGGCCCGGCCGCCGTCAACGACCTGCTGAGCCAACTCGACGCCGGTTTGCAAACCGCGCGCAAATTGATCGAACAGCCTTCCGACGTGGCGATGATCGATCAGCAACTGGCTGCCGTCAGTCAGTACAAGCAAGCCTTCATCGCGATGACCCAGGCCGGCGCCAACCGCGAAGACGCCCGCAGCAAGCTGGGCGCGACCGCCGACAATGCGGTAGCCCGCGTCGCCGAGGTCGAAAAATCCATGCTGCAAGGCGAGAGCGTCGCCGACTTCAACAGCGTGATCGACCTGAGCAAACTGATTCAGCAGGCCCGCTTCCAGGTTCGCGGCTACACCTACAGCGGCAAGACCGAGGCCGAACAGCCTGCGCTGGACGCCATCGATAACGCCCTGAAAAATCTCGAAAGCCTGCCATCGAAACTGCCTGAGCAGCACATCGCCAACCTGCAACAGGCCAGTGATTCGCTTAAAGCCTACCGTGCCGCTGTCAGCCAGTTCCGCGACTCGCAGGTTGCCAGCGCCGCCTCCCTCAAGCGCATGGCCGAGCAAGGCGAGATCCTGCTCAACGTCAGCAAAAAACTCACCGTGTCGCAAACCATCGTCCGTGACACCGACGCCGCGCACGCCAAGAACCTGTTACTGATGGCCACCGTTCTGGCCCTGGCGTTTGGCTTGCTGGCGGCATGGGCGATCACTCGCCAGATCGTGATTCCGCTGAACCAGACCCTCAAAGTCGCCGAACGCGTGGCCGCTGGCGATCTGACGCAAAACCTCGTTTCCGAGCGTCGCGACGAATTGGGCCAACTCCAGCGCGCCATGCAGAGCATGACCCTGGGCCTGCGCGAACTGATCGGCGGCATCAGCGATGGCGTTACGCAAATCGCCAATGCTGCGGAAGAGCTGTCCGCCGTCACCGAACAGACCAGTGCCGGGGTCAATAGCCAGAAGGTCGAGACCGACCAGGTGGCCACCGCGATGAACGAAATGACCGCCACCGTGCAGGAAGTCGCGCGTAACGCCGAAGAAGCCTCCGAAGCGGCCGTCGCCGCCGACCAACAAGCCCGCGAGGGCGACAAAGTGGTCGGCGAAGCGATCGCCCAGATCGAGCGCCTGGCCCTTGAAGTCGGCAACTCCACTGCGGCCATGGGCGATCTGAAACGCGAAAGCGACAAGATCGGCAGCGTGCTCGACGTGATCAAATCCGTCGCCCAGCAAACCAACCTGTTGGCGCTCAACGCGGCGATCGAAGCCGCCCGTGCCGGTGAAGCGGGTCGCGGTTTCGCGGTGGTCGCCGATGAAGTCCGCAGCCTGGCCCAGCGCACCCAGAAGTCCACCGAGGAAATCGAAGAGCTGATCGTCGGCCTGCAAACCGGCACCCAGCAGGTCGCGACCATCATGGACAACAGCCGCAGCCTGACCGACAGCAGCGTCGAACTGACCCGCCGCGCCGGCAGCTCACTGGAAAGCATCACCCGCACGGTGTCGGCGATTCAATCGATGAATCAGCAGATCGCCGCCGCGGCCGAGCAGCAAACCGCCGTGGCCGAGGAGATCAACCGTAGCGTGCTGAACGTGCGCGACGTGTCGGACCAGACCTCGGCAGCCAGTGAAGAGACCGCGGCCTCCAGCGTTGAGCTGGCGCGGTTGGGGACGCATCTGCAGATGCTGGTGGGGCGGTTCAAGGTATAAGGCGATGTAAATACCTCGGCTCGCTTGGGACCGAGGTGATGCTATCGCCAGCAGGCTGGCTCCCACAGGGTTTGGTGTGAACACCACAAATCCACTGTGGGAGCTAGCCTGCTAGCGATTAGCGGCCCGCAAGGCGCTACTGTCAGAGGACCTGCCGCAAGAAAGCCTGCGCCCGCGGATCCTTCGGTGCATCGAAGAACTCCGCCGGTGAGGCATCTTCCAGCAATTTACCGTGATCGAAGAACAGCACCCGATCCGCCACTTCCCGCGCAAAGCCCATTTCGTGGGTGACGCAGACCATGGTCATGCCTTCCACGGCCAGGGTTTTCATCACGTCCAGCACTTCGCCGACCATTTCCGGATCAAGCGCCGAAGTCGGCTCATCGAACAGCATGACCTTTGGCTCCATCGCCAACGCCCGGGCAATCGCCACACGCTGTTGCTGACCGCCGGACAGGCGTGACGGAAATTCGTTGGCCTTCTGCGCAATGCCGACCTTTTCCAGCAACGCCAAGGCCTTGGCCTCGCGCTCCTTCTTGCCGCGTTTGCGCACGACTTTCTGGGCCAGGCAGAGGTTTTCCAGCACGGTCATGTGCGGGAACAGATTGAAATGCTGGAACACCATGCCGACTTCGCGGCGGTAGGCGTTCACGTCGGTTTTCGGATCGGCCAGTTGCAGGCCGTCGATGCTCACCGAACCCGAGTCAAACTCTTCCAGGCCGTTGAGGCAGCGCAGGAAAGTGGACTTGCCGGAACCGGACGGGCCGATCACCACCAGCACTTCGCCCTTGGCCACGTGCGTGGTGACGTTATCCACCGCGCGAACCACCTGGCCACGGGTGTCGAAGACTTTTACCAGATCGCGGACTTCAATCACTTTGCGCGAGCCTCCGCTCAAGCCGGCTGGCGATTTTCGACAGCGGCAGGTTGATCAACAGGTACAGCCCGGCCACGCAGAACAGGATTTCGAACGGCGAGAACGAGGTGGTGATGACTTCACGGCCGCTTTTGAGCAGTTCGGTAATCGCGATCACCGACACCAGTGAAGTGTCCTTGACCAGACTGATGAACTGCCCGGCCAGCGGCGGCAGCACGCGCTTCAAGGCTTGCGGCAGCACGACATGGCGCATCGACTGGCCAGCGCTCAAGCCCAGAGAACGGGCGGCTTCGTTCTGGCCACGGGCGATGGACTGCACGCCGGAACGGATGATCTCAGCGACATAGGCACCGGTGAACAGCGACAGCGCGGCAATCCCGGCGAACTCCCGGGACAGGTTCATCACGGTGCCGATGAAGAAGTAGAAAATGAAGATCTGCACCAGCAACGGCGTGCCGCGCACCAGTTCGACGTAAATGGTCGAGAGATCGCGCAAAGTCGGATTGTTCGACAGACGGCACAAGCCCGTGGCGAGGCCGATCAGCAGGCCAAGCACGCCAGACACCACGGACAACCACAAGGTGGTCCACAGGCCCCACATCAGCGGTCCGGCGGCCCAATGGCGAGTCACGCCGATCACGTCACCCTCCGCGACGTCATCGCCCCGGGCGACTTGCAGGCTGTTGTCGTCTACGGTCACGTGTTGCTCGTCGCCTGCGTCATTGCGCAGGGTGACTTCGGCTTTATCGCCCTTGCGCACCAGTTCGCTGACAGTGGAGATGTCGGCGGCGCGCTGGGACTCTTCGGCATGGTAGGCGAAGTATTGCGGCACGCGGTTCCAGCGCCATTCGTAGGACATCAGCGAGGTGGCGTAATACAACGCGCCGGCCAGGCCGATCAGCACGAGTACGGTCAAGACGTGCCAGGGCCATTGGGCTTTTTTCTGTTTCATTGCAGGTTCCGGGATTTGTATTGCCTTGGAGGCCGTCATCGCCAGCAGGCTGGCTCCCACAGGGGAATGAATTTCATTGTGGGAGCCAGCCTGCTGGCGATTGGGCGCGACTCGGTTTATCTGACCGAGTTACTCCATGTCCTTCTGCCAGGCCGTGTCCTTGAACCACTTGTCATGGATGCGATCGTAGGTGCCGTCTTCGTGAATCTGGTGCAGGAAGTTGTTGATGAAGTTGATGCTGTCGTAATCACCCTTCTTCAGACCGAAAGCCAGCGGCTCGTAGGTGAACGGCTTGTCAAGGAACACCAGTTTGCCGGCGCCGACCTTGTTCACGGCCACGACGTTGTACGGCGCGTCGTAGATGAAGGCGTCGGCCTTGCCGTTGACCACGTCGAGCACAGCTTCCTGCTCGTTGTCGTAGCCGTGGTACTTGGCTTTGGAGATCAGCTTCTTGGCGACCATCTCACCGGTGGTGCCGAGCTTGGAGGTGATGCGGTAGTCGGCGGTGTTCAGGTCTTTATAGGATTTGATGGTGCCTTCCAGTTCCTTGCGGATCAGCAGGGTCTGGCCGACCACGATGAACGGTTCGCTGAAGTTCAGGCGCAGGTTGCGTTCCTGGGTCAGGGTCATGCCGCTGCCGATCATGTCGAACTTGTCGGTCAGCAGGGCCGGGATGATGCCGTCATAACCGGTGGATACCAATTCCAGTTTGACGCCCATCGCCTTGGTCATGGCTTTGAGGATGTCGACTTCGAAACCGATGATCTCGCCGCGCTTGTTGGTCATTTCGAACGGCATGTAGGTCGGGTCCATGCCGACTTTCAGCGTGCCGCGCTTGACCGCGTCATCAATGGCACCGGCCTGCGCCGCGCTGACTGCAACCAATGCCGTGACGCCGACCAGCAGCATCGACAGATACTTCTTCATCATCAAGTCCCCAAAACCATTGCGTTGTGAGGCGCGCAAACGGCGGATTTCCTTTAGGAAACCGGCAGATACGAACAGAAAATTGTCCGGGCGCACCCATTCGGGGACGGATGCTAACGCACTCGTTTGTTTGCACAAGGGTTTGGCAACGTTCAGCCAAAAAAAAGCCCCGCTGGTTAGCGGGGCTGTCTGTTACGCCAACTGAGGCTGCGCACTCAGTGGTTTAAGCGGTAGCAGCGGCGCATGGGGATCGGCTTTCACCGATTTGCGCCAGGCTGCCAGCCACTCGGGATGGCCTTCATTCCAGATCTGCTCGTGCAAGCGAGCCAGTGCCACCGGGTCGCTCAGCAGTTGCACACGCTCATTGTTGTTCAGGCCGTCAGGCCCGACTTTCAAGGCGTGACGCACCCGCTCGATGCGCAACCATTCGATCGGCTCGGCCTGACCGTGACGCGAGGTCGCCAGCGAGCACGCCAAGGCGTTCTGCTGCGGATCGACCACCGCACGGATGAAACCGTCGTTCAGTGCATGCCAACGGTTTTCGTGGGTGTACTGATCGGTTGCCAGCAGCGCCTGTGGCGGATTGTATTCCTCAGGGATCAGGAACAGGCTCTCGTCACGGGACTTGAGCCCCAGACCGACACGGCTGGAGATCACCGACACCGGGATCGACAGCATCAACGAACCGACGATCGGCACCAGCCACCACAGGAAACTCGGGTTCAGCCAGACCACCAGCAGGGCCCAGAAGAAGCCCAGCAGGGTTTGCGGACCGTGGCGCTTGACCGCTTCGCTCCATGGCGTGGAGTCGTCATCACGTTGTGGCGAGTTCCAGGTCGCGGCCCAGCCGAGGAACGCGGCGAGTACGAAACGGGTGTGGAAAATCATCCGCACCGGCGCCAGCAACATGGAGAACAGCATCTCCAGCAGCATCGACAAGGTCACCTTGAACTTGCCACCGAACTCTTTCGCGCCCTTGGCCCAGATCAGGATGATGCTCAACAGCTTCGGCAGGAACAACAGCACGATCGTCGTCGAGAACAGCGCAATCGCCTTGTCCGGGTGCCATTGCGGCCACAGCGGATAGAGCTGACGCGGCTCAAGGAAGTACTGCGGTTCCATCAAGGTGTTGACCGCCAGCAGCGCCGTCGACAACACCAGGAAGAAGAACCACAACGGCGCCGACAGGTAAGACATCACGCCGGTCAGGAACACCGCACGGTGAACCGGGTGCATACCCTTGACCAGGAACAGGCGGAAGTTCATCAGGTTTCCGTGGCACCAGCGACGGTCACGCTTGAGTTCGTCCAGCAGGTTCGGCGGCAGTTCTTCGTAGCTGCCCGGCAAATCGTAGGCAATCCACACGCCCCAGCCGGCACGGCGCATCAACGCAGCCTCGACGAAGTCGTGGGACAGAATCGCACCGGCAAAAGCACCTTTACCCGGCAACGGCGCCAGGGCGCAGTGCTCGATGAACGGCTTCATGCGGATGATCGCGTTGTGGCCCCAGTAGTGGGATTCACCCAACTGCCAGAAGTGCAGGCCGGCGGTAAACAGCGGACCGTACACACGGGTCGCAAACTGCTGCATACGCGCATAAAGGGTGTCCATGCCCGAGGCACGCGGCGCGGTCTGGATGATCCCGGCGTCCGGCGTGGCTTCCATCAAGCGCACCAGACTGGTCAGGCAGTCACCACTCATCACGGAGTCCGCGTCGAGCACGACCATGTACTTGTAATCACCGCCCCAGCGACGACAGAAGTCGTCGAGGTTGCCGCTTTTACGTTTCACACGACGGCGACGACGGCGATAGAAAATCTTGCCGAAACCCTTGGCTTCACGGCAGACGTCCAGCCAGGCCTGTTGCTCGGCTACGCAAATGTCTGCGTCGTTACTGTCGCTGAGGACGAAGAAGTCGAAGCGATCCAGGTCACCCGTGGCTGCAACCGACTCGAAAGTCGCCCGCAAACCGGCAAACACCCGCGGCACGTCTTCGTTGCAGATCGGCATCACCAGTGCGGTGCGCGCGTCCTTGGCGATCGGCTCGTTGCCAGCACTTTTACCGGAGATGCGGTATTTGTCGTGCCCGGTGAGCAACTCAAGGAAGCCCATCAGCGCGGTCCAGAAACCAGCCGAGACCCAGCAGAACAAAATCCCGAACAGAATCAGGATGCTGGTTTGCAGCGCATACGGCAGCACTTGCGTGACGGTTTTCAGGATCGGTTGATGCAGGACTTCGTTCAGGTCGACGAACGACCAGCCCTGATACGGCATGATGCCTTTCATGTACCAGCCGGCGACGATGGTCTGACCGAGCATCAGGACCAGCAGGATGTAACGCCGAATGGAACCGACGGTGCGCCAGCGAGCCGCCGGCAGCACGTTCTCGTCCTTCGGCGGGGCCGGCGGATTGGTGCGACCGGTCAGACGACGCCAGCCACGCACCAGAATATTGGTGCGCCACGGCTCCGGCACGACTTTGGTTCGACGGATCGGCGGAGTGGCCTTGAGGCACACCCGACCACTGGCGTCGACCGCCAGCATTTCCGCTTCTTCCAGCTCTTCAGCGGTGTTCAGGGTCAGGCGACGGCCCACCGAGGCTTGAGCAGCCTCGGCCGGTGCGTCAAATGTCGAAGACGACAGACGTTGGTGCAGTTCGCTGAAGGACTGGCAGCCCGCGAGTTCCGCGCGCTGCTGGTCGGTCATCGGTAAATGCGCCAGATACTCGGCAAGAGTCTCTGGCTGTACTTGAGAATTACTCATCGGCAGGCAACTGGTAGCTCCAGGTCTCGGTCAGGACTTCTTCAGTCGAGGCCGATTCCGGTGTGGCTGGGGCCGCGTCCGCAGCAACAGGCTGCTTGGCGTCTTTGTTGTCCTTGTCCTTGGTATCGGCAACTGGCTTCGCATCAGCCTGCTTGGCCTCGGCTTGCTTGGCGTCCTTGGCTTCCTTGTCCGCCTTCTCTTGTTGCTTGGCGGCGACTTTGTCGGCCTTGGCAACCGAAGAGTTGGAGACTGGCAGCGAGTTCTTCGAGAGGTCGCCCGGCACGATGTTCTCGACCAGTGCTGCACGCATCTCGGTAGGCTTGCCCGGATCCTTGATCTTCATCCGCAGAGTCAAGCGCCAGCCCTTGGTTTCAGGGTTGTAGCGCACGCTGTTCTCGACCAGCTCGGCATTGTCGCCCACGCTGACCTGGCTGCGAACGTCCGCGGTTTCCGGCAGTGCCGCCAGGGACGGACCTTCGAAATCCACCAGATAGGCAACGCTGCCATCCGGTTGACGGATCAGGTTGGACTGTTTCACGTCACCCGTGGAGCGCAGGGTCTGTTGGACCCAGGCGCTGTCCGGCGCATGAAGAGCGGCTTCGTCGATGGTCCAGTGCATGCGATAAGCGACGTCCAGCGGCTGGCCAGGCTCAGGCAGTTTTTCCGGGCTCCAGAAGGCAACGATATTGTCGTTGGTTTCGTCGGCAGTCGGAATCTCTACCAGATCGACGGAGCCCTTGCCCCAATCGCCTTTTGGTTCAATCCAGGCACTTGGGCGCTTGTCGTAGCGATCGTCAAGGTCTTCGTAGTGGCTGAAGTCGCGGCCACGTTGCAGCAAGCCGAAACCACGCGGGTTTTCGATCGAGTAGTTGCTCACGGCCAGGTGTTTTGGATTGTTCAGTGGACGCCAGATCCATTCGCCGTTGCCGGCATGAATCGACAGACCGCTGGAGTCGTGCAGTTCACGACGGTAGTTCAGCACTTTCGACGGCTGGTTGGCGCCGAACAGGAACATGCTGGTCAGCGGCGCAACGCCGAGCTTGGTGACCTTGTCACGCAGGAACATGCGGGCCTTGACGTCGACAATAGTGTCGCTGCCTGGACGCAGGGTCAGACGGTAAGCACCGGTGGCGCGTGGCGAATCCAGCAGCGCGAAGATCACCAGGTGCTTGTCACCCGGTTTCGGCTGTTGAATCCAGAATTCGGTGAAACGCGGGAATTCTTCACCGGACGGCAATGCGGTATCGATGGCCATGCCGCGAGCGGACAAGCCATAGGTGTGACCCTTGCCGACAACGCGGAAGTAACTCGCGCCGAGCATGGTCATGATTTCGTCTTGCTTGTCGGCCTTGTTGATCGGGTAAAGCACGCGGAAACCGGCATAACCCAGTTGTTCGGTGGCTTTAGGATCGAACTTCACATCGCCGAAATCGAAACGACTCGGGTCGTATTTGATCTCTTCGACGGTGTTGGCCGTGATTTCGTTGATTTTCACCGGCGTATCGAAGTGCATGCCCTGGTGATAGAACGAAAGCTTGAACGGGGTTTTCTGATCGGCCCATTCGGCTTTTTCAGTGCGGAAACGAATTTTTTGATAGTCCGCGAATTTCATTTCGCGGAATTCGTTCGGCAGGTTACTGCGCGGGGCTTCGTATTTTTGTCCGGCCAGCTCTTTCGCCTTGACCGATACATCCTCCAGATTGAATGCCCAAAGCTGGCCGGCGCTGAGCAGGCAGAGCAGTGCAGAGCCCGCTACCAGAGCGCTTCGGAACCGTTTGGCAGTCATATTTGGTGCATTACAGGGACTAACAATCACGAGCAACCCTCGCCGAAAACAGATCAAAAAACCAACGGCCAGCTATCTATATGCCAGGTTGGCGAGCATTGTTCCGACTCCCATGGGGCTAAATGATTCCCCAACAGGTCACGGACAAGTCTCTACCTAAGTCAAAATGGACCAACGAACGCTGATCCCCGTAGCGCGCGATTATCTAGTAGGCCGCGTTACAACGCATCAGGGGTAACAAAGTATTTATCGCGAAAAACCCCTGTTTTCAGTCGAAAAGCCCTGAAAAACATGTTTCAAGGGCTTTCACGTCTGTAACAGGAAGGTGACCGGGCCATCGTTGACCAGGTGCACCTGCATATCCGCGCCGAATCTACCTGATGCCACAGTGCCATGCACCTGTTTCGCTTTGCTTAATAGATAGTCGAAAAGTTCCTCGCCCAGGGCCGGAGGGGCCGCGGTCGAAAAACTCGGGCGCAACCCGCTCTTGGTATCAGCGGCCAGGGTGAACTGCGAGACCAGCAGCAACCCGCCGCTTACATCCGCCAACGACAGATTCATCTTGCCCTCGGCGTCACTGAATACTCGATAGTTAAGCAGTTTATGCAGAAGTTTGTCGGCGCTGGCACGAGTATCCTCGGGTTCGACCGCCACCAGCACCAGCAACCCCTGATCCACCGCCCCAACTACCTCCCCCGCTACCTCGACTCGCGCGCCACGCACGCGTTGCAGCAGGCCCTTCATGCTTCTTCGGGCGGCAGGTCGAGCAAGCGGCGAGCCATCTGCCCGGCGGCGCGTACCAGCGCATCGGTGATACCCGGCTCGGACGCAGCGTGGCCCGCGTCGCGAATCACCTGGAGTTCGCTGTTCGGCCAGGCCTGATGCAGTTCCCAGGCATTGTCCAGCGGGCAGATCACGTCATATCGACCGTGGACAATCACGCCTGGCAAATGGGCGATCTTGCCCATGTCGCGAATCAGCTGGTTCGGCTCAAGGAAGGCATTGTTGGTGAAGTAGTGGCATTCGATGCGTGCGATGGACAACGCGCGCTGAGGCTCGGAGAAGCGATCGACCACCAGCGGGTTCGGACGCAAAGTCGCGGTCCGGCCTTCCCAGGTGGACCAGGCCTTGGCCGCGTGCATCTGGGCGATCTGATCGTTGCCGGTCAGGCGCTTGTGGAAAGCGCTGAGCAGGTCGTCGCGCTCGTCCAGCGGAATGGGTGCGACGTAGTCCTGCCAGTAATCGGGGAACAGACGGCTGGCGCCACACTGGTAGAACCACTCGATTTCCTGCGGACGGCAGAGAAAAATTCCGCGCAGAATCAGACCGTGTACACGCTCCGGATGGGTTTGCGCGTAGGCCAGCGCCAGCGTCGAACCCCAGGAACCGCCGAACAGCACCCATTTATCGATGCCCAGGTGTTTGCGAATTCGCTCAAGGTCGGCGACCAGATCCCAGGTGGTGTTGTTTTCGAGGCTGGCGTGGGGCGTGGAGCGACCGCAACCGCGCTGGTCGAAGGTCACGATGCGGTACAGGTTCGGATCGAAGTACCGGCGGCTCTGGGCATCGCACCCGGCGCCGGGGCCGCCGTGGATGAACACCACCGGCAAACCTTCCGGGGAACCGCTTTCGTCGACATACAGGGTGTGCGTTTCATCGACGGCCAGATCGTGCCGGGCGTGGGGTTTGATCTGCGGGTACAAAGTCTGCATTGCGCGCTCCGTAAGGGGTCGAGGTCATCCCTGGGGGGACTTCTATTATTCTGCCGTCCGGCATCATAAACCCGAATTACGCGAATGAGCATGCCCCTTGCAGCGTCATAGTTTGTCAGCCAAATACCCGAGCAGCGTTTCATAGAGCAAGTCGACCTCGGCGACCTGGCCCCGGGCCCGCAAACAGCCGTGAACCAGACCTTCACCGTAGTAAAGCGTGGTGGGTACGCCGGCGGCCTGCAGCTGTTCGGCGTAGAGCACGCCGTCATCGCGCAGCGGGTCGAATTGCGCCACGGCGATCAATGCCGACGGCAGACCGCCAAAGTCTTCGGCGAGCAACGGCATGGCATAGGCGCCCGGCTGTCGGGTGCCGCGCAGGTACAAGGCGTGATAACAATCCACATCGCTGCTGGCGAGCAACGGGGCGTCGATGCATTCACTGCGCGATGGCAACTGGTGATCACCGCCCAACCCCGGATAGATCAGGACCTGCGCCGCCGGCAATGGCTCGCCCGCATCCCGCAGCGCCAGACACAGCGCGGCTGCAAGATTGCCCCCGGCGCTGTCCCCAGCTACCAACGTGCGTTTGGGGTCAAGCTTAAAAGGTCCGGTTCGCAGCGCGCGCCAGACACCCAGGCAATCATCGAACGCCGCCGGAAACGGATGTTCTGGCGCCAATCGGTAATCGACCGCGATCACCAGCACGCCGAGTGCAGACGCCAGCTCGGCGCAGATGAAGTCGTGGGAATCCAGATCCCCCACCACCCAACCGCCGCCATGCAGATACACGATGCACGGGGCACCGCCGGTCGGTGGTGAAACCGGCGGCTGATAGGAGCGCACCGGCACACCGGCCAACTCGAAATCGACCACGTAAAGACCGGCAGGACGTGGCGGAGTGAACGCCCGGCACATCTCGCTGTAGGCCTGACGCAGCCCGTCGAGGCTACTGTCGGCGCTGTTGAAGCTGACAGTTTTCTCGACGAATGCCGTCATCTGTTCAGAAATCGGATACGGGGTCATGAGCCTGCTGCCAGTCCATCAGTAGATTTGTGAATGGGGGCCTTTGTGGCGAGGGGGCTTGCCCCCGTTGGGCTGCGAAGCGGCCCCGAAATCCTGGATTGACTATGGATTTTGCGAGCGCTGCGCACTCGAACGGGGGCAAGCCCCCTCGCCACAGTGATCTCACTCAAACTGGCGGTGGTATTTAGTCGTCAGTTTTTCAGGCTGGCCTGAACGCTGGCTACGCCATCCTTGCCATCAAAGCTGCTGACCCCTGCCAACCAGCGCTGAAGGTCTTCTGGATGATCACGCAGCCATTGCCGGGCAACGTCCTGGGGCGTCTTGCGCTCCATGATCGGCACCATCAGCTGGCTTTCCTGGGCGGCGGTGAAGGTCAGGTTTTGCAGCAGGCGATTCACATTCGGGCAACGTTCGGCGTAGTCCGGGGACGTCACCGTGGAGACCGTCGCCGCACCTTCGTTCGGGCCATAGACGTCTTCGCTGCCGGTCAGGTAGGCGATCTTCATGTTGATGTTCATCGGGTGCGGGGTCCAGCCGACGAACACCACGAACTCCTTACGATTCACCGCCCGCTGAACGGCGGCGAGCATGCCTGCTTCACCGGACTCGATCAGTTTGAAATCCTTCAGGCCGAAGTGATTGGTCTCGATCATGGTTTTGATCGTGGTGTTGGCGCCGCTGCCCGGCTCGATGCCATAGATCTTGCCACCGAGCTTGTCTTTGAATTTGGCGATGTCGGCGAAGGTTTTCAGCCCAGCGTCAGCCACGTACTGAGGCACCGCGAGCGTCGCCTGGGCATCGGCCAGGCTCGGCTTGTCCATGACCTTCACCTGGTTGGCGGCCACGAACGGCGCGATGTTTTTGTCCATCGCTGGTTTCCAGTAACCGAGGAAGATATCGAGGCGCTTGTCGCGAATGCCGGCGAAGATGATTTGCTGCACGGCGCTGGTTTGCTTGCTTTCGTAGCCGAGGCCGTTGAGCAACACGTCAGCCATGCCGCTGGTGGCGATGACGTCGGTCCAGTTGACCACGCCCATGCGCACAGCCTTGCAAGACGCGTCGTCACTGGCCAGGACGCTGGTGCTCAGCAGAGCGGTGCCACAGAGGATTGAGAGACAGCGGGTGAACAAACCTTTGGTGCTTGTCATAGGGAGCTTTCTCGTACGGCAGATTATTGTGAGGGCCGGTGTCTTTGTGCACCGTGGCCCGAACATTACGCAGCGTCGAGAGGGGAAAAGCGAACTGTAGCGACCGAGATTTGCACGGTGGCGACCGTCGTGATGCGCTATGAAGTAAACACATAACCTGTGGGAGCGAGCTTGCTCGCGATGAGGCCACAACATTCAACATTATTGTTGCCTGTCAGTCCGCCATCGCGAGCAAGCTCGCTCCCACAGGGTTATGCGACAGGTTCTAGTGCTTGTAGTGGTTTTTGCCCCAGGCCAGCAGGCCTTGCAGCAATTCCTTGAGCACCACTTGCGTCGGCCCAGCCAGGTCCGGGCGGTAGCGGAACGGCTCGAACTCTTCCATGTACGTGCACTGCCCCAGCTCCAGTTGCACCGCGTGGATATTTTCGGCCGGGTTGCCGTAATGCCGGGTGATGTGGCCGCCTTTGAAGCGACCGTTCAGCACATGGCTGTAATCGGTGTGCTTCGCGCAGATCGCTTCCAGCTGAGTGGCCAACTGCGGATCGCAACTGGCGCCATTGAAGGTCCCGAGGTTGAAGTCCGGCAGTTTGCCGTCGAACAGGTGCGGGATGATCGAACGGATCGAATGCGCATCGAACAGCAACGCGTAGCCAAACTCGGCTTTGAGTCGCGCCAGCTCGTTCTGCAGCGTGGTGTGATACGGCGTCCAAACCTGTTCCAGATACGTCGCCCGTTCCGCAGCCGACGGCTCCATCCCTTCACGAAACAATGGAATGCCGTCGAACAGCGTTGCCGGATACAGACCGGTGGTCGCGCCGACATACAAAGGCTTGTCGTCAGACGGCCGGTTTAAGTCAATGACAAACCGTGAATATTCGGCAGCCAAGGTGCTGGCGCCCAGCTCGGCAGCAAATTCATACAGTGTCGGAATGTGCCAGTCAGTGTCAGGCAGGCTGCGCGCGTCGGGGATCAACCCGGCTTCGACCGCCGGGGTCAAGCGCAGGCCAGCGTGAGGCATGCTGATCAGCAGCGGCACGCGGCCTTGTTTGAAGTTCAGAACCTTATCCACAACTGTTCTCCTAAACGCTCGTTTCGACGCCGTGACGCACGACGCGTTTTTCCAGGTCACCGCCCAGCCAGTACGACAGGTCGGCGGGACGATCGATTTGCCAGGCGACGAAATCCGCGACCTTGCCGGCCTCCAGCGAACCGTGAGTGTCGGCCATGCCCAACGCGGTGGCAGCATGGATGGTTGCACCGGCGAGGGCTTCTTCCGGGGTCATGCGGAAACAGGTGCAGGCCATGTTCAGCATCAAGCGCAGCGACAGCGCCGGCGAAGTGCCGGGGTTGAGGTCGCTGGCGATGGCGATTTTCACGCCGTGTTTGCGCAGGGCCTCCATCGGCGGCAACTGGGTTTCGCGCAGGAAGTAGAACGCACCCGGCAGTAGCACCGCGACAGTGCCGGATTTGGCCATGGCGATGGCGTCGTCTTCGGTCATGAATTCCAGGTGATCGGCGGACAGTGCGTGGTAACGCGCGGCGAGGCTCGACCCGTGCAGGGACGACAATTGCTCGGCGTGCAGCTTCACCGGCAAGCCCAGCTCTTGCGCGGTGATGAACACGCGCTCGACCTGTGCCGGTGAAAACGCCAGGTATTCGCAGAACGCGTCCACCGCATCCACCAGCCCTTCGGCAGCCAGGGCCGGGAGCATGTCAGCGCAGATGTGATCGATGTAGTCGTCGGCGCGATCCGCGTATTCCGGCGGCAACGCGTGAGCGGCGAGGCAGGTGCTGCGCACGCTGACCGGCAGTTCGGCGCCGAGGCGACGGATCACGCGCAGGATCTTGCGTTCACTGGCCAGGTCGAGGCCATAGCCAGATTTCATTTCGACCGTGGTCACGCCGTCGCGCATCAGGCTTTTCAGGCGCTTGCCGGCGCTGGCGAACAGTTCGTCTTCGGTCGCTGCGCGGGTGGCGCGCACAGTGCTGGCGATGCCGCCACCGGCGGCTGCGATTTCCGCGTAGCTGACGCCTTGCAGGCGCTGTTCGAATTCACCGCTGCGGTTACCGCCGAACACCGTGTGGGTGTGGCAGTCGATCAGGCCCGGCGTAACCCAGGCCCCTTTCAAGTCGTTGACGGCCGGGTATTCCCCAGCCGGCAGTTCACTGCGCGGGCCGACCCACTCAATGTGCGCACCGGACGTCACGATGGCCGCGTCTTCGATGATCGAGTAGACGCCTTGCGCCATGGTTGCGACGTGGCAGTGTTGCCAGAGAGTTTTCATCCCGTAGTCTCCACATTATTCAAAATCGAATCGCCAGCAGGCTGGCTCCCACAGGGATGCGCATTACAACTGTGGGAGCCAGCCTGCTGGCGATGAGTACATCACAGGCTCGGCAAAAGCTTGGCCGACACCAGTTCATTCAGGCAACGCGTCGCCAACAATTCAGTCGCCGCATTGATGTCCGGCGCAAAGAAGCGATCCTTCTCATAGAACGGCACTTCGTTACGCAAAATCCCGCGAGCCTTTTCCAGCTTCGCCGAGGTCTTCAGACCTTCGCGCAAATCCAGCCCCTGAACGGCCGCCAACCACTCCACCGCCAGAACACCGCGAGTGTTTTCGGCCATTTCCCACAGACGCTTGCCCGCAGCCGGCGCCATGGACACGTGGTCTTCCTGGTTCGCGGAAGTCGGCAGGCTGTCCACCGAATGCGGATGGGACAGCGCCTTGTTCTCGCTGGCCAGTGCCGCAGCGGTCACCTGGGCGATCATGAAACCGGAGTTCACGCCGCCATTGGCCACCAGGAACGGCGGCAGTTGCGACATGTGTTTGTCCATCATCAGCGAGATGCGGCGTTCGCTCAGGGAACCGATTTCAGCGATGGCCAGGGCCATGTTGTCAGCGGCCATGGCCACCGGTTCGGCGTGGAAGTTGCCGCCGGAAATCACGTCGCCTTCAGCGGCGAACACCAGCGGGTTGTCGGAAACGGCGTTGGCTTCGACGGCCAGCACTTCGGCGGCCTGACGGAACTGGGTCAGGCAGGCGCCCATGACTTGTGGCTGGCAGCGCAGGGAGTACGGGTCCTGGACCTTTTCGCAGTTCTGGTGCGAGTCGGACACTTCACTGCGTTCACCCAGCAGATCGCGGTAAGCGGCGGCGGCGTCGATCTGGCCTTTCTGGCCACGGGCAGCGTGGATGCGCGCATCGAACGGCGAGCGCGAGCCCAATACCGCTTCAACCGTCAGGGCACCAATCGCCACGGCGCCAGCGAACAGGTCTTCGCCTTCGAACAAGCCACGCAGCGCGTAAGCAGTGGAAACCTGTGTGCCGTTGAGCAGCGCCAGGCCTTCTTTCGCCGCCAGGGTCAACGGCGTCAGGCCGGCGATTTTCAGCGCTTCGGTCGCTTCCATCCACTCGCCTTTGTAGCGAGCCTTGCCTTCGCCCAGCAGCACCAGCGACATGTGGGCCAGAGGCGCCAGGTCACCGGAGGCACCGACCGAGCCTTTCAATGGAATGTGCGGGTAAACCTCGGCGTTGATCAGCGCGATCAGTGCGTCGATCACGACACGACGAATGCCGGAAAAACCACGGCTCAGGCTGTTGACCTTGAGCACCATGACCAACCGCACCAGCGCATCGCTGATCGGCTCGCCGACACCGGCGGCGTGGGACAGCACCAGCGAGCGCTGCAGGTTTTCCAGGTCTTCGCTGGCGATGCGGGTCGAAGCCAGCAGGCCGAAACCGGTGTTGATGCCGTAGGCGGTGCGGTTCTCGGCGAGGATCTGTTCCACGCAGGCAACGCTGGCTTCGATCTGGGCCGAGGCGCTGTTGTCGAGGGTGATTTTGACCGGCTGCTGATAGATATCACGCAGTTGGGCAAGGCTCAGTTTGCCGGGAATCAAATTTAGCGCAGTCACTTTTATCTCCTTTTGAGAGTCTTCTTGTTAACTAACCAGACGCTCCGGAAATGTCCGTTGTCCGTCGCTTCCCGCCTTGTGGGGGGCTGGCGCCTTGGCACGCTGGTTTGATGTGGAATCAGTTGAGGTTCGGTAACGCCTTGTGCAGCAAATTCGAGTCTTTCAACACGCCGGCAGCGGCGGCAATGTCCGGTGCCAGCCAACGGTCCTGATCGTAAGCCGGGACGCGTTCACGCAGCAGTCGCCACGCGGCGTCGGTGCCTGCGCCAAAACGTTGTTCCTTGAGAAATTCAAATGCCTGGGCCGCCAGCAGGTACTCGATGGCGAGGATCTGCGTGCAGTTTTCCAGCGCACGATGCAGCTTCAACGCCGCGTTGGTGCCCATGCTCAAGTGGTCTTCTTGCAGGCCCGAAGTGACGTAGTTGTCGAGCACGGCCGGTTGCGCCAACTGGCGGTTTTCTGCGCACAGCGAAGCGGCGACGTACTGGACGATCATCATCCCGGAATTCACCCCGGGATTGGCCACCAAAAAGGCTGGCAGGCCGCTGACGTGCGGGTTGATCAAGCGATCGAGGCGACGCTCGGCAATAGAGCCGATTTCGGCCATGGCGATGGCCAGCAAATCGGCCGCCAACGCCACTGACTGACCGTGTGGATTAGCCTGGGACATGATGCGGAAATCATCCGGCGTGCCCAGCAGCATCGGGTTATCGGTGACCGAGTTGAGTTCGGTTTCAATCTGGCTGATCGCGTGGGTCAGTTGATCCCGTGCAGCGCCGTGAACCTGCGGAATCGAACGGATGCTCAGCGCATCCTGCGTACGAATGCCTTTGCTCGACGCAATTACTTCACTGCCATCCAGCAATGCCCGCAGGTTGATCCCGACTTGCTGCATGCCGGGGTGCGGTTTGAGCGCGATGATCTCGGCATCGAACGCCGCGATCTGGCCACGCAGGGCTTCAAAACTCATGGCGCCGATCACGTCGGCCCATTGCACCAAACGCGTCGCGTCGGCAATCGCCAGGCAGCTGAGGCCGGTCATGCACGGCGTGCCGTTGACCAGGCACAGGCCATCTTTGGCACCGAGCTGGACCGGTTGCAGACCTTCTTCGGCCAGGGCTTGCTGCGCAGAAACGATCTGCCCGCGATAGCTGACATTGCCGACACCCAACAGCGCGATGCCGATGTGGGCCATGTGGGTCAGGTAACCGACCGAACCCTGGGACGGCACTTGCGGGGTGATACCGCGATTGAGCAGCGCCAGCAGGGCTTCGACCACACGGCGATGAATGCCGGATTTGCCGTGGCTGTAATTGCGGATCGCCGCGCACATGATCGCGCGAGTCTGCTCGTCGGCCAGCGGCGCGCCGACGCCACAAGCGTGGCTGAGCAGCGTGTTGCGCGACAGTTGGCTGAGCTGTTCGTCTTTGAGCGAGACGTTGCACAAGGCACCCAGGCCTGTGTTGACGCCATAGGCGCGCTCGCCGCTGGCGACGATGCGCTGAACGATGGCCTGGGCGTTTTCGATGCGTGCCCAAATCTGTGGCGACAGCTCAAGCTCGGCGCCAAAGCGGGCTACCGCGACCACATCCTGCCAACGCAACGGAGCGTCGGCGATAACGATTTTTTCAGCCTGGGACATCTTTGACCTCGTGCGTACAACTTGAATATTGATGCAGCTTTACCGGCGCCATCGCGGGCAAGCCCGCTCCCACAGTGTTCTGTTGTGTGAAGAAAATTTATGCAACACAACCAATCCCTGTGGGAGCGGGCTTGCCCGCGATGAGGCCCGCTCGATCACCGCAAATCTCTTTAAACCACCGCAGCGCGCCGCTGCACGAACCGGTCGACATACTCATCCGCCGGCGAATGCAGGATCTCTCTTGGCGTACCCACCTGAATCAGGCGCCCGTCCTTGAGGATCGCAATGCGGTTACCAATCCGCACCGCCTCGTCGAGGTCGTGGGTGATGAAGACGATGGTCTTGTGCAGGGTCTTTTGCAGTTCCAGCAACTGGTCCTGCATCTCCGCGCGGATCAGCGGGTCGAGCGCACTGAAGGCTTCGTCCATCAGGATGATGTCGGTGTCCGCCGCCAAGGCGCGGGCCAGGCCCACTCGCTGACGCATGCCGCCCGAGAGCTGGTGCGGGTATTTGTTTTCGTAGCCCTTCAGGCCCACGGTGTTGATCCAGTGCAGCGCGCGCTCGGAACACATTTGCTTGCTCTCGCCGCGCACTTTCAGGCCGTAGGCGACGTTGTCCACCACGGTCTTGTGCGGCAGCAGGCCGAAGCTCTGGAACACCATGCTGATCTTGTGACGGCGAAATTCGCGCAGGGCTTCCATGTCGTATTGCAGGATGTCCACGCCGTCCACCAGGATCGCGCCGCTGGTCGGGTCGATCAGGCGGTTGAAGTGGCGCACCAGGGTCGATTTGCCGGAACCCGACAGGCCCATGATCACGAAGATCTCGCCGGTGCCGATGCTCAACGACAGGTCGTTCACGCCGACCACGCAGCCGGTCTCGGCCAGCACCTGATCCTTGGTCTTGCCCTGGCCAATCATGCCCAGCGCTTCCTTGGAGCGGTTGCCGAAAATCTTGAAGACGTTTTTGACTTCGATTTTGCTGATGGCTTCGTTGTTCATTTGCTCACCTCATGCCGTGGCCGACCATACGCCTGAGTAATGCGGTCGATCACCACTGCCAGAATCACGATCGCCAGACCGGCCTCAAGCCCACGTCCGACGTTGAGGGTCTGAATCCCCACCAACACATCTTCACCCAAGCCACGGGCACCGATCATCGAGGCGATTACCACCATCGACAGGGCCATCATGGTGGTCTGGTTGATCCCGGCCATGATGCTCGGCAGGGCCAGCGGCAGTTGCACACCAAACAGTTGCTGCCAGCGGTTGGCACCGAAGGCGTTGATCGCTTCCATCACTTCACCGTCAACCTGGCGGATGCCCAAGTCAGTCAGGCGGATCAGCGGTGGCGCGGCGTAGATCACGGTGGCGAAAATCGCCGGGACCTTGCCCAGGCCGAACAGCATCAGCACCGGGATCAGGTACACGAAACTCGGCATGGTCTGCATGATGTCCAGCAACGGCATCAGCACCGAACGCAGGCGATTGCTGCGGGCCGAGAGAATGCCCAGCGGGATGCCGATCAGCACCGAAATGACCGTCGCGACCATCATCAGCGCCAGGGTCTGCATCAGCTTGTCCCAGAGGCCGACCGCGCCCACCAGGAACAACAGGCCGACGATCACCGAAGTGGTCACGACTTTGCGGGTCGCGTGCCAGGCAACGCCCGCCACGATGGCCAGCATCAGCCACCACGGCGCTGCTCGCAGCAGCCCTTCAAGATTGACGATGGCCCACAACAGGGTGTCGGAGATGTGCCGGAACACGTCGCCGTAGTTGGTGACCAGCGAATCGACCCAACTGTTGACCCAGTCGGCGATGGAAAAGGTAAAGCTTTCGGGAAACATAAGAGACTCTCAATCAAGGGGTTGCGATCAAGCGTCCGACTGCTGTCGCCGGCAGTCGGAGAGGCTCAACCTACAAGGCCGCGTCGATTTTCTTGGCTGCGTCTTCGCTCACCCATGCGTGCCAGACTTCAGGATGTTCCTTCAAGAAGATCTTGGCCAGTTTTGGCGACTCGATCCGCTCTTTGGCCATACGCCCGAGGTTCTGGTTGAGCAGGTCGATTGGCAGGTTGACCTTTTCCAGCACGGCCACCAGTTCCGGGGCTTGCTCGTGGAAGGTCTTGGACAGGCCGACCTTGATGCTCACGCTTTTGTCCACGCCTGGCTTTTCTTCAAGCTTGACCAGGTCGACCTGGCCCATCAGCGGGGTTGGCGACCAGTAGTAGAACAGGATCGGCTCGCCACGCTTGTAGCTCGACAGCACCGCGGCATCCAGCGCCGGGCCGGTGCCCGGACGGAAGTTGGTGTAGGTGCTTTCCAGGCCGTAGCTTTTCAGCATTTCGCTGTTGTCGAGTTCACAGGTCCAGCCGGCCGGACAGTTGTAGAAACGGCCTTTGGATGGCTCTTCCTGGTCCTTGAACACGGCAGCGTATTTGCCCAGATCGGCAATCGCTTTCAGGTCCGGGGCTTTTGGCTCCAGCTTGCGCTTGGCGTCGCCTTCGATCACGTAGCGCGGCACGTACCAGCCTTCGATTGCACCAACGACCGGAGCGCCAACACCGACAACCTTGCCGGCCTTCTCGGCCTTGTTCCAGACTTCGCTGCGGCCGACCCACTCTTCGGCAAACACTTGAATGTCGTTGCTGCTCAGGGCGTTTTCCATGGTGATGGAGTTGCCCGGCAGGCTGTCGGTCTTGCAGTCGTACCCCTTCTCCAACACGATTTGCATCACGTCGGTCAGCAGCATGCCGCTTTCCCAGTTCAGGCCGGCAAACTTCACCGGTTTGCCCGACTCGCACCAACCGGCGGCCTGAGTAGCGCCGGCGCTGGCCAGCAGGCCCATGGAAAGCAATGTGGTCAGCAGGGTCTTGTTCGATTTCATTGTTTGACGCTCCTAATCATGAGTTGGCTTACGGCAGTCAAGAGGCATCCAGCCCTGTCCACGTCCAATCAGGCCTGCGCCGCAGCGCGACCAGCCCCACTTGTTTTTTGTTGTACAACGCTGTCCTGCTCAACCGGCAGAATCAGGTGATCGGGTACCGAGCCGTGCCATTTTTTTGCGCACACGTAATACAGGGCTGCGGGAAGCACCAGACCGATGATCCAGGAAATATCCACACCACCCAGAACTTCTACCAGCGGACCGGTATAGAACTTGGTGGCGATGAACGGCAACTGCACCAGTACTCCGAAGACATAGACGCTGATACCGAGGGCGTTCCAACGGCCGTAGCGACCGTTCGGATCCGCCAACGCCGGCACGTCATAGCGCTCGCGGGTAATGCAGTAGTAGTCCACCAGGTTGATCGCGCTCCATGGCGTAAAGAACGCCAGCAGGAACAGGATGAACGACTTGAACGCACCGAGGAACGAGTGCTGACCGAGCAACGCCATCAGGGTCGCAGCACCGACGATGACCAGCACGAAGACCAGACGCTGCAAGCGCGTGACCTTCAGCTCACCACGGAAACCGCTGATGATGGTCGCAATGCACATGAAGCTGCCGTAGGAGTTGAGCGTGGAAATGGTGACCTTGCCGAACGCGATGCTGAAGTACAGCAGCGCAGCGGTGGCACCGGTACCGCCCAAACCTACGATATAGGCCACCTCGTGGCCGGCGAATTGGCCGTTGGCCGATGCGGCAGCGAACACGCCGAGGACCATCGCTACCTGCGCACCAATGACCGAACCTGCGCCTGCGGCAAAAAAAGTTTTTACCGACGAAATCTTGCTCGGCAGGTAGCGAGAGTAGTCCGCCACGTAAGGGCCGAAAGCGATCTGCCAGGACGCCGCGAGCGAAACCGCGAGCAAGAAACTGCTCCAGCTGAAATGGCGGATTTGCAACAGTGCGCCAACATCAACCTGACTCATCAGACGGCTGAACAGATAAACGAAGGCAATCACGCCAATGACACTGGCAACACGGCCGATCCAGTGGATCACCCGATAACCGAGCACTGTGACCAGCACGATGACACTGGCGAAAATCAGGATGCCGACGCTGTCGCTGACGCCAAACAACTGGCCCAGCGCCTGGCCGGAAAGCACGGTTCCCGTTGCGGTGAATCCGAGGTACATCAGACACACCAGCACGATCGGGATGGCCGCGCCATACACGCCGAACTGCACGCGGCTGGAGATCATCTGCGGCAGGCCAAGCTTGGGCCCTTGCGCAGCATGCAGCGCCATCACGCCACCGCCGATCAGTTGCCCGATCAGCAAACCGATCAACGACCAGAACACATCACCACCCAGTACGACGGCCAGAGCGCCGGTCACAATGGCGGTGATTTGCAGGTTTGCGCCCATCCACAGGGTGAACTGGCTCAACAGACGACCGTGTCTTTCCGCTTCCGGGATGTAGTCGATCGAGCGCGTCTCGATCAACGGTTTACTGCCTGCACGATCGCTGTTAACAGCCATGATTCAACCTCTGTGGATTGTTCTGGGAAGTCGCGTGGTTCTGCTTTTCTGTGGGAGCGGGCTTGCTCGCGAAGAGGCCGGCACATTCAACATCTGTGCTGGCTGACCCATCGCATTCGCGAGCAAGCCCGCTCCCACAGGGACCGAGTTACTTGCCGGTGATCATCGGCAGGTTCAGCCCTTGTTCCTTGGCGCAGTCGATCGCGATCTGGTAACCCGCATCGGCGTGACGCATGACACCGGTCGCCGGGTCGTTGTGCAGCACGCGAGCGATACGCTCGGCCGCTTCGTCAGTACCGTCGCAGACAATCACCATGCCCGAGTGCTGGGAGAAGCCCATGCCGACGCCGCCGCCGTGGTGCAGGGAAACCCAGGTCGCGCCGCTCGCGGTGTTCAGCAGAGCGTTGAGCAGTGGCCAGTCGGACACGGCATCGGAACCGTCCTGCATCGATTCGGTTTCGCGGTTCGGGCTGGCGACCGAGCCGGAGTCGAGGTGGTCGCGACCGATCACGATTGGCGCGGACAATTCACCGCTGCGAACCATTTCGTTGAACGCCAGGCCGAGCTTGGCGCGCAGGCCCAGGCCCACCCAGCAGATACGCGCCGGCAGCCCTTGGAAGCTGATGCGCTCGCGCGCCATGTCCAGCCAGTTGTGCAGGTGGGCGTCGTCCGGGATCAGTTCTTTTACTTTGGCGTCGGTTTTGTAGATGTCTTCCGCGTTGCCCGACAGTGCAGCCCAACGGAATGGACCGATGCCGCGGCAGAACAGTGGACGGATGTAAGCCGGTACGAAACCTGGGAAGTCGAATGCGTTTTCCACGCCTTCTTCTTGCGCCATCTGACGGATGTTGTTGCCATAGTCGAAGGTCGGGATGCCCATTTTCTGGAATTCGAGCATCGCTTTAACGTGCACGGCCATCGATTGTTTGGCGGCTTTGACCACGGCAGCTGGCTCGGTCTTGGCGCGAGCGCGGTACTCTTCCCAAGTCCAGCCGGCTGGCAGGTAACCGTTGAGCGGGTCGTGGGCGCTGGTCTGGTCGGTGACCATGTCCGGGCGCACGCCGCGCTTGACCAGTTCCGGCAGAATTTCTGCCGCGTTACCCAGCAGCGCGATGGAAATCGCCTTGCCTTCTTTGGTGTATTTCTCGATGCGGGCCAGTGCGTCGTCGAGGTCGGTGGCTTGCTCATCGACATAACGGCTGTTCAGGCGGAAATCGATGCTGACCTGCTGGCATTCGATGTT
The DNA here is from genome assembly GCF_003151075.1 of Pseudomonas sp. 31-12. Lineage (NCBI taxonomy): Bacteria > Pseudomonadati > Pseudomonadota > Gammaproteobacteria > Pseudomonadales > Pseudomonadaceae > Pseudomonas > Pseudomonas sp. 31-12. The sequence continues at coordinate 591,346 of NZ_CP029482.1, read as the reverse complement.
CAGCGAGCACGCGCCGGCCAGGGTGGCGGCCAGAGGTTGAGCACCGCCCATGCCGCCGAGGCCTGCGGTCAGAACCCAACGACCTTTCAGGTCATCGTTGTAGTGTTGGCGACCGGCCTCGACGAAGGTTTCGTAGGTGCCCTGAACGATGCCCTGGCTGCCGATGTAGATCCAGCTGCCGGCGGTCATCTGGCCGTACATGGCCAGGCCCTTGGCATCCAGTTCGTTAAAGTGTTCCCAGCTCGCCCAGTGTGGCACCAGGTTGGAGTTGGCGATCAGCACGCGCGGGGCGTTGGTGTGAGTCTTGAACACGCCGACCGGCTTGCCGGATTGCACCAGCAGGGTCTCGTCATCGTTCAGGTTGGTCAGGCTCTCGACAATCTTGTCGTAGCATTCCCAATTACGTGCCGCGCGACCGATACCACCGTAAACCACCAGTTCTTTAGGGTTCTCGGCGACTTCCGGGTCGAGGTTGTTCATCAACATGCGCAGCGGCGCTTCAGTCAGCCAGCTCTTGGCGGTCAGCTTGTTACCGCGCGCGGCACGGATTTCAACGTCACGATACTTCGTAGGTTTCTGGGTATTGTCAGTCACGAAAAAGACTCCTCAGCGATCAATCCAAACCAACCCTGGCGGTGGGTAAGCCAGCCTGTGCGCGCCAACGCGCCACAAGCGAATCAGTGGACGCTGCGAGGAGTCTCGATCGACTCATACGCATACGTCTTTACTTGTACATACAAGCATATGCAATCAAGCGGCCAACTTGCTGGATGAGTGTTCAAGAAAAATCTTTAAAGGGCTGGAAGGCTTGTAGATCAAGGGTTTTGACGAAGATGAAATTTTCGGGGGGGATATTGCGGGGAGAGTGTCAGCTGTTACTTGATTGTGATTTTGCGCCACGCTGGGGCGTTCGGTAACAAGTTGGTGCGCGACGGGAAACAGGATGAGGATTGCTTTTGTGGCGAGGGGGTTTACCCCCGTTGGGCTGCGTAGCAGCCCCATTTTTTGGGGTCGCTTCGCAACCCAACGGGGGCAAGCCCCCTCACCACAGAGATTTTGTAAACAGTTGGATCAGCGTGCAGTCAGCTCGATCACGCAGCATTGGCCACTGACGGAGACCTCCAGCAAGCCAACGTTACCGTCGAGTTGCAGGCAATCATGGCGACCGAGTTGTGAGGCGCTGTTACCGACCTTCACTTCAAGCTCGTCGGTGACACTGAACACCAGCACCGTTCCGGCCGAACTGAAGAACCGCTGCTCACCGTCCAGCCACTGCAACCGCGCGCTATAACGCTGCGGTGCATAAATCAGGTTGAAGTCTCGGATCGGTCCACCGAGCAAGGTGCACGAGACCTGACTCTCGCCGCTGAAAGCAAACGGGTCCAGCGGTAACAATGGCCGAGTGTCCTGGCCATCAACCCGCAAGGTCATGCCGTCGCCTTGCAATACGGTGATCACCCGCTCATAGCCGGCGAATGTCGAGAAACCGCCCGACTCGCCGATGTCGGCAATCGACAGACGCCAGCCGAAACCCTCAAGGCCGGCACCGCCATCACGGGTAATTTCTTCAGTGCTGCCGCCGCCGTTTTTCCACGGCATGCGCGGGTAATCTTTTGCGCGTAAGACTTTCATTTCATTCATTTATGGAACCGACCTTCCAGACGATGACGGGAACCGGGGTGGATCAAGCGGGCAGCGGTCACTGGCTGACGGCCGGACCAGGTGCGGCGACGAATCAGCAGGCACGGCTCGCCCTTTTCAATCTGCAGCAACTTGCACTCGGAGGCCTCGGCCAGAATCGCCTCGACCACGTGCTCGCCTTCGGTCAACGGCGCAACCTGGTTCAGGTAGGCGTAAGGCGTTTGCAGGGTGAAATCCTGCTTGAGATAGTCCGGGGCGACCAGCGCGTTGACGAAACGGTCTTCGATTTGCACCGGAATGTCGTTTTCGAAATGCACGATCAGCGAATGGAAAACCCGCTGGCCTTCGCGCATATCGAGCGCCAACGCACGCTCGGAACCGGCGGCCTCTTCTTCGAGGGTGATCACCTTGCAGGTGTGGCGATGACCACGGGAGGCGATTTCGTCGGCGATGTTATGCACCTCAAACAGCGCGGACTGGCTTTTCGGTTCGGCGACGAAGGTGCCGACACCTTGCATGCGCACCAGCAGACCGTCGGCGGTCATTTCGCGCAGGGCGCGGTTGATGGTCATGCGGCTGAAACCGAGTTGGTTGACCAGCTCGCTTTCCGACGGAACGCGGTAGTGCGGCGGCCAGTTTCCACTGTCGATTTGTTGGGTGATCATTTGTTTGACGCGGGCGTACAAGGGCGCCGGACTGTCGCCCATGTGTGCGGCCAACGGAGAGACTGCAGGCGGAGTCGGCACGGTTAATCCTTGTTCGTTTGGTTAGGGTTACTAGCTTGCCGGAGTTTACCGAGCAGGCAAACGTCTGTATATGTATATACAAATAACACACGATGGGGTGCTGAACCATGTCCGCCTTCTTTGCCGAACGCGCGCTGCTGCCTAGTGGATGGGCCAACAATGTACGTCTTGAGGTCAGCGCCGATGGCGTAATGACCCATATCCAGGCCGATTCCCACGCAGATGGCGCCGAACGGCTAAGCGGTCCGTTGCTGCCGGGAATGCCGAATCTGCACTCCCACGCCTTCCAGCGGGCCATGGCCGGGTTGGCGGAAGTGGCGGGTAATCCGAACGACAGTTTCTGGACCTGGCGCGATCTGATGTACCGGCTCGTCGGAAAAATCAGCCCGGATCAACTCGGCGTCATTGCGCGTCAGCTGTACATCGAAATGCTCAAGGCCGGTTACACATCGGTCGCGGAATTTCATTACGTACACCACGACACCAACGGCCAACCGTATGCAGATCCCGCCGAACTGGCGCTGCGGATCAGCCAGGCGGCCAGCTCCGCCGGTATCGGCCTGACCCTGCTGCCGGTGCTCTACAGCCATTCCGGTTTCGGCGGCCAGACTCCGAACGACGGCCAGCGCCGCTTCATCAACAGCACCCAAAACTACCTCACGCTTCAGTCGCGTTTGCAGCCGATCCTGGCGCAGCAACCGGCGCAGTCGCTGGGCTTGTGCTTCCACTCGTTGCGCGCGGTAACACCGCAGCAGATCAGCGAAGTGCTGGCCGCCAGCGACAAGCAGTGCCCGGTGCACATTCACATCGCCGAACAGCAGAAAGAAGTCGATGACTGCATCGCCTGGAGCGGCCGTCGTCCGCTGCAATGGCTGTACGAAAATACCGAAGTCGATCAGCGCTGGTGCCTGGTCCACGCGACCCATGCAAACCAGGAAGAAGTCACGCTGATGGCCAAGAGTCGCGCCATCGCCGGTTTATGCCTGACCACCGAAGCCAACCTTGGCGACGGGATTTTTCCGGCAGTGGACTTCCTCGCTCAGGGTGGGCGGATGGGCATCGGCTCCGACAGCCATGTGTCGTTGAGCGTGGTGGAAGAATTGCGTTGGCTGGAATACGGCCAGCGCCTGCGCGATCAGCGGCGTAACCGGTTGTATGGCGAGGATCAGCCGATGGTTGGCCGCACACTGTATGACGCGGCGCTGGATGGCGGCGCTCAGGCGCTGGGCCAGCCGATTGGTGCGTTGGAAGTGGGGAAACGTGCGGATTGGCTGGTGCTGGACGGCAACGATCCGTACCTGGCGACGGCCAGTGGTGACGGGATTCTGAATCGCTGGTTGTTTGCCGGCGGCGATCGCCAGGTTCGGGATGTGCTGGTCAATGGCCAGTGGGTGGTGCGGGATGGGCGGCATGCCGCAGAAGAAGAGAGCAATCGGGCGTTCACCCAAGTCCTGCGCGATCTCCTCGGCTGACACAAAATAAATGTGGGAGCTAGCCTGCTAGCGATAGGGTCATCAGCTTCAACAAGGATGTTGACTGACAGTCCGCTATCGCGAGCAGGCTCGCTCCCACAGTTTTAATCTTCGGTGACTGCTAGTTCGAGGTCTTGGCCATCTGCGTATCCGACGCACGCCAGATCAACCGCGTGGTGTCGTAGCCCTGCTGACGCGCCTTGCTCAGCAGGTCTTCACGGACCACACCGTTAACCGTCGGCGTCCGAGACAGCAGCCACAGATATTTGCGGCTCGGGTCACCGACGATGGCGGTCTTGTAATCGTCGCTGACGTACAGCACCCAGTATTCCCCTTTCGCTACACCCGGCAGCAATCGCGAGAACCAGGTATCGAACTCGACCCACAACTTGTCGGTCTTGCCCGGCACTTGTGGATAAGCCGTGCCCTTGGCCTCTTCCCATTGCCAGTCCGCCGTCAGGCAGCGGTTCAGCACCAGCACGTTGCCGTCAGGCTTGAGCGTGTAATGGGCTTCGGATTGCGCGCAGTTGCGCTGGAAATACATCGGCAGACGGGCCAACTCGTACCAGGTGCCCTGGTATTTCTTGAGATTGACGCTGTTGACGGTTTTCGGTGCCAACGGATCTGTGCCAGAAGTGGCGCAGCCAGCCAATGCCAGGCTGGCAAAAAGGAGTATCAATAACCGCTTCATTGTTTTTCTCCCGTGGGCGTAATGCCCCGGATTACTTCAGGCCTTGGCCGGAAAACATCAGTACTTTGTCACCGGCGTACTGCACGCTGATAAAGCTGTTCTTGTCACCCCAGGTGCAACTGGACATGCCGAGCGCGCCCGAGCAATCAGTGGCTTTACCCAGCAAGGCTTCAACCTCTGCCTTGGGCATGCCGGCCGACAGCTTCGAGTAGTTTTCCTGATTGACCTTGCTGCATGCGGCCAACAACACGCAGAACGAGAGCAAGGCGATAGATCGCAGCGACATGGTGTAGCTCCTGGGGCGAAGGGGGAATGGCATGGCTGCCAAGCAGAAGCTTAGAAGAGAAAACCCCTATCTGGTTCCCCGACTGCCCAGCTATTTATCAGGCCGCTCGTCTGCCTTTTTCCGATAAATCAGCCACTTTCTTGAGCCGTTGAGTATTTCGTCGGTTTTTGCAAAAAGGCGCCTAATCTTTGGCGCTCGCCAGTCGACATAGAAGCAGCGCAAAGCCCTCGACTGTGGCAAATTGACGCCCCTCGCTGACCAGTCCCTCCGCGGTAGTGCACTTAATGACCAGAAACATGAAATTCAGCCACAAGATCCTGCTGGCAGCCGCCCTCGTGGTCGCCGTTGCGTTCGCCTGCTTCATCCTGTTCAACGACTACCGCCAGCGCCAGGCCTTGCGCAGCAGTACCGAATCCTCGATGCAGGAACTCGGCAGCCTGACTACCAGCAACATCCAGACCTGGCTGGAAAGCCGCATTCAGTTGCTGCAATCCTTGTCCCAGCAGATCGCCGTGGACGGCAGCGCACCCGCCAGCCTCAAGCGCGCCATCGACTTGCCGGCCTACACCGGCAACTTCCAGCTGAGCTACTTCGGTGGCACCGACGGCGTGATGTTCTCGATACCTGCCGGCAATCGCGCGGCGGACTACGATCCCCGCGCCCGTGGCTGGTACAAGGCGGCCAACAGCGCGCAGCAGACCATCGTCACCGAACCGTACATCGCCGCGTCATCCGGCAAACTGGTGATCACCGTCGCCACGCCGGTTCAGCATCAGAGCCAGATGATCGGCATCGCCGGTGCAGACATAGACCTGTCCAGCGTCAGCGCGATCATCAACTCGCTGAACTTCGGTGGTCACGGCCACGCGTTCATCGTCAGCGCCGACGGCAAGATTCTGATCCACCCGGACAGCAAACTGGTGCTCAAGAGCCTCGCCGAGGCCTACCCGAACGGCGCGCCGAAAGTCAGCCCGGGCCTGAAAGAGGTCGAACTCGAAGGCAAGACCCAGTTCATCTCCTTCACCCACGTCAACGGTGTGCCCTCGGCCGACTGGTACGTGGCGCTGGTGCTGGACCAGGAGACCGCATTCGCGATGCTAAGCGAATTCCGCACCTCGGCAATCATCGCCATGGTTATCGCCGTGGTCATCATTATCGCGTTGCTGGGCATGCTGATCAGCTTTCTGATGCAGCCGCTGCTGACCATGGGCCGCGCCATGCATGACATCGCCGAAGGTGAAGGTGACCTGACCAAACGCCTGACCATCCACGGTCAGGACGAATTCGGCGCACTGGGCACCTCGTTCAACCGCTTCGTGGAGCGTATTCACACGTCGATTCGCGAAGTGTCCTCGGCCACTGGCCAGGTCAACGAAGTCGCCTTGCGTGTGGTTGCCGCGTCGAACTCGTCGATGTTCAACTCCGACCAACAAGCTTCGCGCACCAGCAGCGTGGCAGCCGCGATCAACGAGCTGGGCGCCGCCGCCCAGGAAATCGCCCAGAACGCCGCCCTCGCCTCCCAGCATTCGAGCGACGCACGTGCCTTGGCCGAAGACGGTCAGCAAGTGGTGGATAAAACCATCGCGGCGATGCAGCAACTCTCGGCGAAGATCAGCGACTCGTGCGGCAACATCGAAACGCTCAACAGCAACACCGTGAACATCGGACAGATTCTGGAAGTGATCACCAGCATCTCGCAGCAGACCAACTTGCTGGCATTGAACGCAGCCATCGAAGCGGCGCGTGCCGGTGAGGCCGGCCGTGGTTTTGCCGTGGTCGCGGACGAGGTGCGCAATCTCGCCCACCGCACTCAGGATTCGGCGCAGCAAGTGCAGAAGATGATCGAGGAATTGCAGGTCGGCGCCCGGGAAGCGGTGAGCACCATGACCGACAGCCAGCGCCAGAGCGAAAGCAGCGTCGGCATCGCCAACCAGGCCGGTGAGCGTCTGGGCAGCGTGACCCAGCGCATTGGCGAGATCGACGGGATGAACCAGTCAGTGGCGACCGCTACCGAAGAGCAGACCGCTGTGGTGGAGTCGATCAACGTCGACATCACCGAGATCAACACGTTGAATCAGGAAGGCGTGGAGAACTTGCAGTCGACCTTGCGCGCGTGTGCGGATCTTGAGCAGCAGGCGGCGCGGTTGAAGCAGTTGGTGGGCAGCTTCCGGATATAAGCTGCTTTCACTGGCCCCATCGCCAGCAGGCTGGCTCCCACAGGGAATTTGTGAACGACACAAACCAAATGTGGGAGCCAGCCTGCTGGCGATGACGACATCAGCCGCAATGAAGATTCAGAACCGAGACCCAGGCCCCGAAAGAAACGCCAGTTCCTCAGCCGTCGACTCCCGCCCCAACACCGCATTGCGATGCGGAAACCGCCCAAACCGCGCAATCACCCGCTGATGCTTCTCGGCATAGTTCAGATAGTCGGTAAACAAATTCCGATCACCCTCCGGCTGCTGCGCCACCAGATCGATATACCGCGAAATCGCCTCGTTCTGCACCGCCAGATTCTCGCAGTGCTCGAACACCAGGTAGATAAACACCCGCTGGATCGGCCGCAACTGCCGGTCGAAATCCGCCGCAATGCCTTGCGCCACCAGTGCCTGAGCCCTGAGATCGCCTGAAAAGGATTTGGGAGTGTCGCGAAAGATCATTCGCGGGAGTTGATCGAGCAGCAGCACCAGGGCCAGCCAACCTTCGGGGCGTTGCGCCCAGTCAGTCAATCCGCCGGCCAGTGCCTGCTCGACCCAGTCCCCGAAACGCGTCTGCGCTTCGAGGTCCTGGCTGTCGCGCTTGCCGAACCATAACTTGCCCTTGTCAGCCGCTATGTCGTGGGGGGATTCGAGGGTTCCGAACCACCACTCGAGCAACGGCTGCCAGGGCGCGGTCATGTTTATTCCTTGTGATATGCCGTGACGCGGGCGACTTCCTCTTTCGAGCCGAGGAACACTGCTACGCGCTGGTGCAGGCCGTCAGGCTTGATGTCGAGGATGCGCTGATGGCCGTCGGTGGAAGCGCCGCCAGCCTGTTCAACCAGGAACGACATCGGGTTGGCTTCGTACATCAAGCGCAGTTTGCCCGGCTTCGACGGCTCGCGGCTGTCGCGTGGGTACATGAACAGACCGCCGCGGGTCAGGATACGGTGCACGTCGGCAACCATCGCGGCGACCCAGCGCATGTTGTAGTTCTTTTTCAGCGGGCCTTCATCGCCCGCCAGCAATTCGCCGACGTAGCGTTGTACCGGGGCTTCCCAGTGACGCTGGTTGGACGCGTTGATCGCGAATTCCTGCGTGGACTCAGGGATTGTGATGTCTTCATGGGTCAGCACGAAGCTGCCCATTTCACGGTCCAGGGTAAAGCCTTTCACGCCATTGCCCAGGGTCAGCACCAGCATGGTCTGTGGACCGTAAATCGCATAACCGGCGGCAACCTGCTGAGTGCCTGGCTGCAGGAAAGCCTTTTCGTTCAAAGGCTCGTTCTGGGTCAGGTATTCGTTCGGGCAACGCAGCACCGAGAAGATCGTACCGACCGGCGCGTTGATGTCGATGTTCGACGAACCATCCAGTGGGTCGAATACCAGCAGGTACGCGCCTTTCGGGTATTTGCCCGGGATCTGGTAGGCATTGTCCATTTCTTCGGATGCCATGCCGGCCAGGTGACCGCCCCATTCGTTGGCTTCGAGCAGGATGTCGTTGGACATCACATCAAGCTTCTTCTGCACTTCACCTTGGACGTTTTCGGTGCCCATGCTGCCCAGAACGCCGCCGAGGGCGCCCTTGGAGACGGCGTGGCTGATTTCCTTGCAAGCACGCGCCACCACTTCGATCAGGAAACGCAGATCGGCAGGGGTGTTGTTGCTACGGGTCTGCTCAATCAAATAGCGACTCAGGGTAACGCGGGACATGGAAGGCTCCGGTGGAATTGGGGGCTAAAAACCCGCGCAGTTTAACGCGAGTCGAGGCGCATTTCCTCCTATCAGACGTGATACGCCCAATAGAGTTCATGCGCCGGGTTGAGCGTAGTTCTAAACCGGCATTTTTACCGTCCGATAAACCGCATTCGCCAGCAGGCTGGCTCCCACAGGGGAATGCGATTAACTGTGGGAGCCAGCCTGCTGGCGATCGGGTGCGAAGCACCCGCCTTCAGGGTTTTACGGGAGGCTTGCGCAGCAAACTGAACGCCATCGCCGCCAGAAACAGCACACTCAGCAACAACACCCCCCACAACCCGAACTTCTTCCAGTTCGTGTCCGTTGTCGCGGCCGCAGTCACCGTGGAGGTGTTGCTCACCACCGCCGCACCTTCCACCGAAGCCTTGCCCAACGCCGCCCACTTCGCCGCGCTGTAATCCGGGATCAGCGTCGACAACGACAGGTTCGCTGCCTTCACCGTCGCATTCCCCAGCGCCAGCGTATAAGGCCCCGCCCCGCGCGCCAAGAATACCAGTTGCGTCGAGCGCACAGCAAATTTCACCGTCGGCGCTTCAGCGCCCAAGCCGCCGCCGCGCTCATCCACGACAAGTTTCAACTGCTGAACGGTCTGCCCCGACAGCTGCAATTCGTTCTGCACTACGTCCTGGCCACTCTGGGTCAGGCGATAGAGCAAACCGCTGCTCAGCGGCTGCCACGGCAGGCTGCTTTCGCGACGACCGGACAATGTCACCGGCGCCAGGCTGTTGGCCTGACTCAGCTCGACCTGCACCCGTTCGACATTCAGCCCCTTCGGCAATTGCCATGTGTACTCACCTGACTTCACGCTGCTGCCCGCCAGCGGTTGCGACCAGACCAACGGCAGCGGCAGGCTGCGGGTATTCGCGCTTTGCAGCTGTGCGGACGTCAGCGCCGGCGCCGATTGCGGTGAATTCCACAACAAGCGCAGATAACGCGCCGATTGCCCCGGCAAGCCGACTTCATGCTGCTCGACCCGCTCGTCGGCAAACGTCAGCCGCGCCACCTGCCCTTCACCCCACGACTGCCAATGCTGCAAGTCGTCACTGGCCTCGATGGTGAAACGCTGGAAGCCATCGCGCTCGCTGGTCCAGTCGAGGATTAGCTGCTGCAACGGTGCCTTGATGCCGCTGGCATCGAGCAACCAGCCGCGCAGCACTTCTTCGCCGGCCTCCAGCTGAGTGGACGGCTGGACTTCAACCAAGGTGCCGTTCGCGCTCGATTGCACGCGAATGCCCGGCGCACGCTCCGTGGCGTCAGCCGAGGTGTACAGCGGGAACCACTTCACATCGCTCAGCGTGCGATTTTCCCGGGTTGACGCCGCCTCGCGCGCCAAGGCGTAGGCCTGGGCCTCGCCGGCAGCGTTAAACACGCGGACATCGCTGAGGTCCGTTTGCCGGGCATTCAGTTGCACGCTCAAGGGCAAGTCGAGGCGATACCAAGGTCCCTCGCCGCTCACCGACAACGGCACCTGCGTGGCGAAGTCCGCCGGTTTTTCCTGAGCGCTGGCGGACAGCGCCACACCCAGCGCAACAGCGCCCAACCAACCCAGGTTCAACTTCTGACTCAAGACGACACTCCTTCGGTTTCAGGGGCCGGCCTTTCAATATCCGGCGCAGCCTCGGCACGCTTGGGCGGCAGCGGCGCGAAATAGCCCACCACCAGCAGCAACACGCCAACGCCGATAAACGACACGATCCGCGCAAGGCCGCCGCGGTTACTCAATTCGACAAAGAACAGTTTGGCCACCACCACGCCGATCAGCGCAGCGCCGATCAGCCACACCTCACGGCGATGACGCAGATGGCCGCCGATCATCAGACTCAGCGCCATCAAGGTCCAGACGATGGACAGACCGGCCTGCACCAGCATCGATTCAAGCAAGGCATCCAGCTCGAACGGCACGCCGCCCCAATGGTGCGCGGTGCGCATCACCAGCGCGGTGAAGAAGGCGAACAGCGAAACTCCGGCGATCAGTTGCGTGGCGTGGGCAACGTAGTCCTTGCGAATGGCCAGTTGCGTCACGGCGCTGCGCGACCAGACGTAGACGCCGAACAGCGCAAACAGCAGCCCCAACTCCAACGGATTGATCAGCGGCACATAGGGCAGAGGTTCGGCGGTGCCGTCGCTGACAATGTTCGCCAGCCAGAACCAGCCGAGCATCAGCACGGCCAACGGTGCCGCCGCGTAGAAACGGTATTCGCGTGGATAAGCCGAAACAGGCCAAGGCCAGGTGCGCGGCGCCGCCATCAACACCAGATACAGACTCGGCAGGATCGCCCACCCCAGCCAGCGCCAGGCGTTGTACTGCTCGGACAACAGCAGCAAACCGTAGCGCAGCTCCAGCGCCAGCACGCCGATCAGCAGCCAGCAGCCGAGCACATGGGCGGTGCTCAAGGCACGCGCCGGCAACATCGGCGCCAGACGTTGCAGGGAGATGAAATGCACGAAGAACACGGCCGCCCACACCAGCCAACCGAAGTTCGCTACCGGGTGATAACGCGAATGCCACGCGGCGAGCAGCACCAGACCGGCAGCGGGAATCAGCAAGGTGCAGAGCAGGCCGAGCGACGACCATTTCAGCCGCAGCGCCAACACCGCCCACAGCGCCACGCTCACGGCTGCAACCGCCAGCAATAAGGTCGCTTGCAGATTCATTGGTGCGAAACGCAGCACTTCACTGATCCACGCCAGCGCCCACCATCCCGCGCCCCACACCAACAGCACTTCGGACAAACGTTGCAAGCTCAGCACATCGAACGCCGAGGCATGGTTGCCGAGTTGCAAGCGCCGGGCGCCGACCATCGCGGCCAGGCCCAACACCAATGGCGTCCAGAAACCGCTGTGCGCAAGCGGCTTCAAACCTTCGCTGGCCAGCGGCCCGAGCAGGTCCGGACCGGCGAACAGGAACGCCGCGCCGCCAATCAACTGCAACAGCAAACCGAAGACAAAACTCACGCGCTGCTTGAGGTACAGACTCAGCCAAATGATGAACAAGCCACTGGCCGCCCACACCGCACTCGCGGTCTGCCATGGCAGCACGAACAGCACCGCCAGATTCATCAGCACCAGACCGGCCAGCAACACCACCGACAAGCCGCGCAACAGCCGAACATCGCTGCGCACCATCTCATCACGGGCGGCGAGCAACATACCGGCGATCAACGCCAGGCCGATCAGGGACGCGCTGAGCAAACCACTCCAGCCAGCGCTGAATACCGCAGCCGACTCACCGCCAGAACCTTGCAAGCGCAGCAGGAACAACGCACCGCCGAGCAACTGCACTGCGAACGCGGTGAACAGGAACGTGCGCGATTGCAGGCGCAAGCCGACAAACAACGTCGCCAACCCCGCCAGCGCCCAACTGATTGCGGTGCCGTGGGTCAGGAAGAACAACGGCGCCAGCAGATACAGGAAGGTCAGGCCGAGGCAAGCCAGTACCGGCAGCCCCTGGCGTTCCCATGCCGACGTTTGCTCGGGCGAGGCTTTGCGCAATTGATAGAAGCTGAACAACAACGCTGCGCCGAGCATCAACGCGCCCAGTGGAGCGCCGTCGAGCAAACTGCCGTCGCCGATCCGCAGTTCGCTGACAAACGCCAGGGCTGAGCCCAGCTGCAGCAACAAGGCAAACGCGCGAGCCAGTGGTCGTTGCTGACGCAGGCCGAGCCAGAAGATCCCGGCGCCCTCGACGGCCCAGGCGGCAGCCGTCCAGCGCGCGTCGAGCCCCAGCGGAATCGCCAGGCTGGCAAAGATCACGCCCAGCGCCAGGCAGGTTTCCGCGAGCAGCAATGCACGGCCGCCCATCAGGAAACGCGCAAGGCCCATGTAGATCATGCCCAACGCCAAGGAACTGAACGCCGCGGCAAACTCGAGATGCTGGACCAGCGCGAACTGTAATCCGAAGCCCACCAGCGGCGGACCGAACAGCATCGTGCCGTCGACGTAATCGCCCTTGCGCGCCGACCAACGCAGCAACGCCTCGCGGCTGTCGTCCTCGGGTGCGTCGCTCATCTCCAGCAGCTTGCGCCGGGCGAACAGCAGACCGATGGCCAAGTACATCAGGAAGAACAGAATCAGGAACGGCTCGGTGCTCCACAGCAATTCCGGCGTGTAGGAGCGCAGGCCCCAGGCGAAACCGATGCCGAAGGTGCCGACGAAACCGATCAGGTTCAGCAGGCGCCAGGCCTTGAACCAGGCGATGGCGAGGATGCCGGCGTTGAGCAACGCGAAGTAGCTGAACAGCGCGACGTGGTTGCCGGCGCCTGTGGAGGTCAGGATCGGCGCCGCGAAGCCGCCGAGCGCAGCGGCCGCGGCCAAGCCCAAAGCATCCTGAGTGATAGCGAGAATCGCCGAGAACACCGTCACCGCGACCAGCAGGCCCAGCGCGGCGCTTGGATCGAGCAGCGGGTGCAGGCGCATCGCGGCGAACACCGTCAGGTACAACACGGCGATCCCGGTGCCTTGCAGCATCAGTGCGTAATTGCTGTTGCGTGTTCTGAGCCACCACCCCAGGCCGAGCAAGCCCAACGCAGCGGCTGCAACCCCGGCGTAACGCAGTTCGATCGGAACCACCATGCCTTCGGTGGCATACCGCAGCAAGAACGCCAGACCGAGGAACAACAGCACCACGCCGACCCGCAGCACGGTGTTGCCCCCGAACAGCCAGTTGCGCGCGCCACTGATGGTCCGCTCGATGAAATTCGGGCCGCGCGGGACGGCGGGTTGTTGCGGTTCGCGGGTGACCGGCTCGGGTTTCCAGACATCGTCGGGCAGCGGACGGCTGGTTTGCGCTGCCGTTGCGGCCATCGGTTCAAGTTCGGGCGGGAGGTCCCAGATCAGCACTGGGGTTTCGACAGGAATTTCATCGAGTGTGAACTCCGGCGACGAAGCGGCTTCGCTGGCTACCGGTTCGCTGGTTTCAGGCGCGGTGACGCCAGACACTTCCAACAATGTCAGGCGTTGCTGCACCCCATTGAGCGCCACCTGCGCCTGTTCCAGCAGCCGACGCTGCTCGGCCACTTGTGAATCCATACGGCCGATGCGAATGGCCTGGCCAATACCCAGCCCGAGCAGCGCACCCAATAGCGCATCACTGAACGACTCATCGAGTATCCAGCCCAGCACCAGCCCAATCAGCATGAACATCCATTGCATGGTCGATATCCCTAAGCGGCCCATTGCCTTGTAGCGTCTGCGCTGACGTCATCGCGGGCAGCGCTAACTGAACTGGTGCCTAGTATATCGGTCAGGCCCAACAACCGTCGGGCCTTGCTCGCAATTACTGCTAAAAGTTACTCCAACGCCTTCCAAATATCCGTGGCGTACTCGCGAATGGTCCGGTCGGACGAGAACCAACCCATCCGGGAAGTGTTCAACACCGCCGAACGCCACCAGGCTTGCGAATCGTGCCAATGGGCTTCCACGCGCATCTGCGCGTCCCAGTAGGAATCGAAATCGGCGCAGACCAGGAAGCGGTCGTAGTCGATCAGCGAATCGATCAAACCCGCGTAACGGGACGGATCATCCGGCGAGAACACCCCGCCGCGGATCGCTTGCAGCACGTCATTCAAACGGTGTGATGCGGCAATGTCCGGCGTCGCATTGAACTCATGGTTCTGTTTGCGCGCTTCAACCTGCTGGGCGCTGAGGCCAAAGATGAACATGTGCTCGGCGCCGATGAACTCGCACATTTCGACGTTAGCGCCATCGAGGGTGCCGATGGTCAGCGCGCCGTTGAGGCCGAACTTCATGTTGCTGGTACCCGAGGCTTCGAAGCCTGCGGTGGAAATCTGCTCCGACAAATCCGCCGCCGGAATGATGCTCTCCGCCAGGCTGACGTTGTAGTTGGGCAGGAACACCACTTTGAGCAGACCGCGCACCGTCGGGTCGTTGTTCACTACCCGGGCGATGTCGTTGGTCAACTTGATGATCAGCTTGGCCTGGTGATAACTGGCCGCCGCCTTGCCGGCGAAGATCTTCACCCGCGGCACCCAGTCGATTTCCGGCTCGGCGCGAATCGCTTGGTACAGCGCCACGGTGTGCATCAGGTTGAGCAACTGGCGCTTGTATTCGTGGATCCGTTTGACCTGCACGTCGAACATCGCCGCCGGGTTGACCGCGATTCCCAGCCGTTCATGAATCAGGTACGCCAAGGCTTTTTTACTGTGCAGGCGCTGTTCGGCGAAGGCTTTGCGGAACGCAGCTTTCTCGGCAAACGGCTCCAGTTCCTTCAGGCGTGCTTCAGCGTTGTCCAACAGGTCCGGGCCGAGGGCGTCGACCATCATCGACGTCAGCTCGGGGTTGGCTTGGTAGAGCCAGCGGCGGAAGGTGATGCCGTTGGTCTTGTTGTTGATCCGCTCTGGATAGAGTTTGTGCAGTTCGGAGAACACGGTTTTGCGCATCAGCTGCGTGTGCAGCGCGGACACGCCGTTGACGCTGTGGGAACCAAGGAACGCCAGGTTGCCCATGCGCACGCGGCGGCCGTTGTCTTCTTCGATCAGCGACACCGCACGCAGCACGTCGAAGTCGTGAATGCCTTTGGCACGCAGCGAATCGATATGCTGGGCGTTGATCTGATAAATGATCTGCATGTGCCGCGGCAGCATCCGCTCCATCAAACCGACCGGCCAGGTTTCCAGCGCTTCCGGCAACAGCGTGTGGTTGGTGTACGAGAGCGTGTCGACGGTGACCTGCCACGCGGCGTCCCATGCTACATCGTAGACGTCGACGAGCTGACGCATCAGTTCGGCCACGGCAATCGACGGGTGCGTATCGTTGAGCTGGATCGCCGCATGGTCGCCCAGGGTCAGGACCGAGGTGTGCATGTTGCGATGGCGGCGCAGCAAATCCTGCAAGGACGCGGCGACGAAGAAGTATTCCTGGCGCAGGCGCAGTTCCTGGCCGGCTTCGGTGCTGTCCGCCGGGTAGAGCACGCGGGAGATACTTTCGGCCCGGGCGACTTCGGCCACAGCGCCCAAGTGGTCGCCTGCGTTGAAGCGTTCCAGGTGCAAATCTTCCATGGCGCGGGCACGCCACAGGCGCAGCGTATTGACGCTCGCCCCGCGCCAGCCGACCACCGGTGTGTCGTAAGCAATGGCCCGCACGGTTTCCGCCGGGGACCAGACTTGCTTGGACTTGCCGGCTTCATCGGTCACGGTCTCGACACTGCCGCCGAAGCCGATCGGGTACACGACTTCAGGCCGTTCAAATTCCCACGGGTTGCCGAAATCCAGCCAGTGTTCGGTTTGCTCCTGCTGCCAGCCATCGACGATGGCCTGGCGGAACAAGCCGTGCTCATAACGAATGCCATAGCCGTGGCCAGCAATGCCGAGGGTCGACATGCTTTCCATGAAGCACGCTGCCAGACGACCGAGGCCACCGTTGCCCAGGGCCGCGTCGGGCTCCAGCAGGCGAATGCGTTCCAGGTCGACGCCAAGTTCGGTCAGCGCTTCGCGGGCGACGTCGAGCAGGCCGAGGTTGCTCAGGCTGTCGTACAGCAGCCGGCCGATGAGAAATTCGAGGGAGAGGTAGTAAACCCGCTTCTGACCTTTGCGGTAGATCTGCCGGGTGTGATCCATCCAGTGTTCGACCATGTGATCGCGCGCTGCCAGGGCAATGGCTTCGAACCAGTCGTGGTCGAAGGCGTGATCCGGGTCTTTGCCCACCGCGTAGGTGAGTTTGGTCAAGACGGCATCGCGAAATGCGGCCACCTCTGCTTCGCGAACAAGTGGTTCTTGAGTCATCGATAGGACCTCGAGCGAGCGTGGAGTTGTTGAGCCTAGACGGTCTGACAGGCCGCGGGGACTCTGGTTCGGCAGTTTTTCCTGATAGTGCGAGATAGGCCGGCATTACATTGTCATGTACCTGAATCAATGCAGGGGCCGTGCCGGATTAATGGTGTTATTTGGGAGAAGGAGAAAAAATCTGGCGAAAGGTTGTTCAAAAATCCACCAGTCCCGGTATGATCGCGCGCCCTGATGCACACGCTGGTAACAACCGATGATGAAGTCCAACCTGATCGCTGCCGCAGAGATCGATCGCCTCGATACCTGGGCCAAATATTCTGCGCCGATGTGCGGCTCGTGTGTATCCAGTTGCTGCACCCTGCCGGTCGAGGTCAAGATCAAGGATCTGATCCGTATCGGCATCGTCGACGAATTCGAGCGCGGCGAGCCGGCGAAGAACATCGCCAAGCGTTTGCAGAAGGAAGGGGTCGTCGAGCGCTACAGCCAGAAAACCGAGATCTTCACCCTCCAGCGCATGAGCAATAACGATTGCCTGTACCTGGATCGCAAGAGCCGTCTGTGCACTATTTATGAAAAGCGCCCGGACACCTGCCGCAATCACCCAAAAATCGGGCCACGGCCGGGGTATTGCGCTTACAAGCCTAAAGAAGTGGCGCGTGAGACCAGCGAGAGCCGTCGGACGCTTGAGAAGTTCTGATCGAGGCTAAGGGCTGATTCTGCGCCGCTCTTGAGAACCACCCCTCACCCCAGCCCTCTCCCCAGTGGGGAGAGGGGAAAGGGAGCAGATCTTCAAGCTTTTCAAACCTGAGTTCGACTCGATATTTCAGGTCGATGTAACTCGAAAGAACAACTCGGTCAGTCCCCTCTACCCTCTGGGGAGAGGGTTAGGGTGAGGGGTCGATCCCAAGTCATCCCAAGGCTCTGAAAACTCCATCATCAAATTCCACTTCCCCAGACATACAAAAACGCCCCCGACCTTGAGGTCGGGGGCGTTTTTTTGTCAGCTAACTAAATAACTTAGTTACCGGACTTCTTGGCAGCGCGGGTACGCTCGCTTTCGCCCAGGATCTTCTTGCGAAGACGGATGGACTTAGGAGTGACTTCGCACAATTCGTCTTCTTGAACGAATTCCAGAGCTTGTTCCAGGGTGAAACGGATAGGCGGAACCAGAGCGATGGTTTCGTCTTTACCCGAGGCACGCATGTTGTCGAGCTTCTTGCCTTTGGTTGGGTTGACGCCCAGGTCGTTGTCGCGGCTGTTGATGCCGACGATTTGACCTTCGTACACGTCTTCACCGTGACCCAGGAACAGTTTGCCGCGAGCTTGCAGGGTTTCCAGCGAGTAAGTCAGAGCCTTACCGGTCGCTACCGAAACCAGCACGCCGTTCTGACGGCCGGACATGTCGCCGGACTTCATCACGTCGTAACGGTCGAAGATCGAGGTCAGGATGCCTGCACCGGAGGTCAGGGTCAGGAACTCGTTACGGAAACCGATCAAGCCACGAGCCGGGATGTTGTACTCAAGGCGCACACGGCCCTTGCCATCCGGAACCATGTTGGTCAGGTCGCCCTTACGGATACCGATCTGTTCCATGATCGAACCTTGCGATTCTTCTGGCAGGTCGATGGTCACGTTTTCGTACGGTTCGTGCTTCACGCCGTCAACCATACGGATGATCACTTCCGGACGACCAACACCCATTTCGAAGCCTTCGCGACGCATGGTTTCGATCAGTACCGAGAGGTGCAGCTCACCACGGCCGGAGACTTTGAACTTGTCGGCGGTGTCGCCTTCTTCAACGCGCAGGGCAACGTTGTAGAGCAGTTCTTTGTCCAGACGTTCCTTGATGTTACGGGACGTCACGAACTTGCCTTCTTTACCGCAGAAAGGCGAGTCGTTTACCTGGAAGGTCATGGAAACAGTTGGTTCGTCAACGGTCAGCGGCTTCATCGCTTCGACGTTCAGTGGGTCGCACAGAGTGTCGGAGATGAACAGCTGGTCGAAGCCGCTGATGCAGACGATGTCGCCGGCAGCTGCTTCTTCAACGTCGATACGGTGCAGACCGTGGTGACCCATCAGCTTCAGGATACGACCGGTACGCTTCTTGCCATCGGCGTCGATAGCGACAACCGGAGTGTTCGGCTTGATGCGGCCACGAGCGATACGGCCAACGCCGATAACACCCAGGAAGCTGTTGTAGTCCAGAGCGGAGATCTGCATCTGGAACGGACCTTCACGGTCGACTTTCGGCGCAGGTACGTTGTCGACGATCGACTGGTACAGCGGGGTCATGTCTTCAGCCATGTCGGTGTGTTCCAGACCGGCAATGCCGTTCAGGGCCGAGGCGTAGACGACTTTGAAGTCCAGCTGTTCTTCGGTAGCACCGAGGTTGTCGAACAGGTCGAAGATCTGGTCCAGAACCCAGTCCGGACGCGCGCCTGGACGGTCAACCTTGTTGATGACCACGATTGGACGCAGGCCGGCTTCGAAAGCCTTCTTGGTCACGAAACGGGTTTGCGGCATAGGGCCGTCTTGAGCGTCAACCAGCAGCAGAACGGAGTCAACCATCGACATTACGCGTTCAACTTCGCCGCCGAAGTCGGCGTGGCCCGGGGTGTCCACGATGTTGATGTGGTAGCCGTTCCAGTTGATGGCGGTGTTTTTCGCCAGAATGGTAATACCGCGCTCTTTCTCCTGGTCGTTGGAGTCCATCACGCGCTCGTCGTTGAGCTCGTTGCGCTCCAGGGTGCCGGATTGACGCAAGAGTTTGTCTACCAGGGTGGTTTTACCATGGTCAACGTGAGCAATGATGGCGATGTTGCGTAGATTTTCGATCACTTGTGTATCTCGATCAGAGGATTCGGTGTGCTGACAAGTCTTGGCAGCGATTTACAGTAGAGTCAGGCCTTGCCGTTACAGCTTGACGGCAGAGTCGGGGGGCCGGTGACGCAGGCCACAGGCATACAGCCCCGGGCTCTTAGCTCGGTCGATAAACGCGCACATTGGCATGCCCCTCACTGAGCAAATGGTGGGCATGCAGGCGACTCATCACGCCTTTGTCGCAATACAGCAGGTACTGGCGAGTAGGGTCCAGTTCCTTGAAACGAGCGTTCAATGCATAAAACGGCATCGTTTGTACCTCAATGCCATCGAGGCCCAGCGGGTCGTCTTCAGCGGCATCCGGATGACGGATGTCGATGACGATCTGACCAGCCAGCGCTTCGCTGACTTCTTCGATCTGCAAGTCCTGGCCCAATTCGTCGATCACACGATCGATCGGCACCAGTTTGGCGTTCTCGAGCGCACGCTCAAGGACTGCCATGTCGAACTGTTGTTCTTCGTATTCCACGCGCGGACGCTTGGCGTGGGTCTTGGGGTTCACCGAGATGACCCCGCAGTATTCCGGCATGTGCTTGGCGAAGTCGGCAGTGCCGATTTCGTTGGCCAGGTCGATGATGTCCTGCTTGTGACTGGCGATCAGCGGACGCAAGACCAGCTTGTCGGTCACGCAGTCGATCACGGACAGGTTCGGCAGTGTCTGGCTCGACACCTGGGAAATCGCCTCGCCAGTAACCAGCGCTTCGATGTCCAGCCGATCGGCAATACGGGAAGCAGCGCGCAACATCATACGCTTCAAAACTACACCCATATGACTGTTATCGACTTTCCCGAGAATTTCTCCCAGTACTTCCTCGAATGGCACACTCACAAATAACACGCGTTGGGAGCTGCCGTACTTCTTCCAGATGAAGTGCGCGACTTCCATGACGCCCAGTTCATGGGCCCTTCCGCCCAGATTAAAGAAGCAGAAATGGCTCATCAGGCCACGGCGCATGATCTGGTAAGAGGCAACGGTCGAATCGAAGCCGCCGGACATCAGCACAAGCGTCTGTTCCAGGGCACCCAGCGGATATCCACCGATGCTGTTGTGCTGGCTATGGATCACGAACAACCGTTTGTCGCGAATTTCGATGCGAACTTCGATTTCCGGCTCTTTCAGCGAGATTCCGGCAGCGCCGCACTGACGACGCAGTTGGCTGCCGACGTATTTCTCGACGTCCATCGAACTGAATTCATGCTTGCCGGCACGCTTGCAGCGCACCGAAAAGATCTTCCCGGCCAACGCCTCACCGAAGTGCTGCTTGCACTTGGCGACGATGTCGTCGAAGTCACCCAGCGGGTATTCATCGACTTGCAGGAAATGCGCGATGCCCGGCATGCAGCTCAGGCGCTCCGTCATCTCCTTCAGGGCCTTGGGCTCGCTGACGCGGGTTTCCAGCTCGAGATTGTCCCACACACCGTTCACCACCACAGCCGGGTCCAGGTCGCGGAGCACGGTACGGATATTTTTGGCCAACTGGCGGATGAAACGCATCCGTACCGGGCGGCTCTTGATGGTGATCTCGGGGAAGACTTTTACGATTAATTTCATGAAAACAGCGCGCGCAGGCCCAGCCGAAAAAGGGGGGCGCGGATTATAGCGGAAATTGCTCAAGGTTTAACCAGTTAATGTGCAGAAGGTTTTGCGCGCACCAAAACGGGTCATTTAGCGATTTTAACGCTACATTGTAGGGCGAGATTTTCCGCTTACAGACGCTTTGTGCCTTTATAAGCGTGATATTGGGGCAAAAAACCCATGCTGGGGCACTGGCATGCAATTTGCTCCCTTGTGAGGCAGGTTGCCTTGGCAGAGTATTCGCGCCGGCATCACCCACATTCTAAGGGCATCCACTACTAAGCCCGAAGCCACCCGGAGGACACTATGTCGAAGTCGGTTCAACTCATCAAAGATCATGACGTCAAGTGGATTGATCTGCGCTTCACGGACACCAAAGGCACTCAGCACCACGTGACCATGCCGGCTCGCGACGCGCTGGATGAAGCTTTCTTCGAAGAAGGCAAAATGTTCGACGGTTCCTCCATCGCTGGCTGGAAAGGCATCGAAGCTTCCGACATGATCCTGATGCCGGACGATTCCACCGCTGTCCTCGACCCGTTCACCGAAGAGCCAACCCTGATCCTGGTCTGCGACGTGATCGAGCCTTCGACCATGCAAGGCTACGACCGTGACCCACGTGCGATCGCCAAGCGTGCCGAGGAATACCTGAAGTCGACCGGTATCGGTGACACCGTATTCGTTGGCCCGGAGCCAGAGTTCTTCATCTTCGACGAAGTGAAGTTCAAGTCCGACATCTCCGGCTCGATGTTCAAGATCTACTCCGAACAAGGTTCGTGGATGTCCGACCAGGACGTGGAAGGCGGTAACAAAGGCCACCGTCCAGGCGTCAAAGGCGGCTACTTCCCGGTTCCGCCGTTCGACCACGACCACGAAATCCGTACCTCCATGTGCAACGCCATGGAAGAAATGGGCCTGGTCATCGAAGTTCACCACCACGAAGTGGCCACTGCCGGCCAGAACGAAATCGGTGTGAAGTTCAACACCCTGGTGGCCAAGGCTGACGAAGTTCAGACCCTGAAGTACTGCGTACACAACGTTGCTGATGCATACGGCCGCACCGCGACCTTCATGCCTAAGCCGCTGTACGGCGATAACGGTTCGGGTATGCACGTTCACCTGTCCATCGCCAAAGATGGCAAGAACACCTTCGCTGGCGAAGGTTATGCCGGCCTGTCCGACACCGCCCTGTACTTCATCGGCGGCATCATCAAGCACGGTAAGGCCTTGAACGGCTTCACCAACCCGTCGACCAACTCCTACAAGCGTCTGGTCCCAGGTTTCGAAGCTCCAGTGATGCTGGCCTACTCGGCGCGCAACCGTTCCGCTTCGATCCGTATTCCTTACGTGTCCAGCCCTCGCGCTCGCCGTATCGAAGCCCGCTTCCCGGATCCGGCAGCCAACCCGTACCTGGGCTTCGCTGCCCTGTTGATGGCTGGCCTGGACGGCATCCAGAACAAGATCCACCCAGGCGACGCCGCTGACAAAAACCTGTACGACCTGCCGCCTGAAGAGGCGAAAGAGATCCCACAAGTTTGCGGCAGCCTGAAAGAAGCCCTGGAAGAGCTGGACAAAGGTCGTGCGTTCCTGACCAAAGGCGGCGTGTTCTCCGATGACTTCATCGACGCTTACATCGCTCTGAAAAGCGAAGAAGAAATCAAGGTTCGCACCTTCGTACACCCACTGGAATATGAGCTGTACTACAGCTGCTGATCCGGTAGCGCCTGCGCAAGCGGCGTGACAAAAAAAGAGGCCTCCTTCGGGAGGTCTTTTTTGTGCCCGCGATTTAGAGACCAACTCAGTACCAATGTGGGACCGGGCTTGCTCGCGAATGCAGTGTGTCAGCTTGCATTGATGGTGACTGACACTCCGCTTTCGCGAGCAAGCCCGCTCCCACAGGGGGGGGTGTGGTGTTTGAGGGATTTCGGCAATTCATGCCCTGATGTTTATGAATTGGGTCAATCGCCGCCCCTGACCTATGCTGCACCCCAACGCTTTCGTTTCTGGTCGATTTTATGGGTCGTGGTTTTTTACTGATGTTGCTGCTGATCGCCCTGCCCGCCGCAGCGCAGATCTATAAGTACACCGACGCCTCCGGCAACACCGCCTACAGTAATCAACCGCCCGACGGCGTCAAGGCGCAGCCCGTCGAGCTGCCTCCGCTCAACAGCGTTGAGCGCCAGGCACCTCCTGCGCCCGCTGCCGAAGCCAGCAACCGCGAACAACTGCACAGCGCCTACGAGGTGCTGGAGTTGACCGGTCTGCCGACCGACGAAGCCCTGCGCGCCAACAATGGTACGTTCACGGTCAGCGTCATGATCAAACCACGCCTTCAAGCGCCGCACCTGTTCAGGTTGCTGCTGGACGATCAACCCTACGGGCAATCGAGCAACGTGCCGATCCTGCAACTGGTGAACATCGACCGTGGAGAACACAGCCTGGCGGTGCAGGTGATAGACGGCGAGAACATCGTCCAGCAAAGCCCGACGGTGACGTTCACCGTGCAGCGAGTGCATAAACCATGAGGGTGTGGCTGCTGATCGCCTGCCTGATCGCACTGCCGGTTACAGCCGAGGTCTTCACCTACGTCGACGCTCACGGCAACCGGGTCTACACCGACCGACCAGGCTCAGGCAACGCCAAGCGCGTGCCGCTGGCGACGAGCAATCGCATGTCTGCCAACCCGACTGGCGCGAGCCCCGTGGTTGCTGCAAAAAAGAATGAAGAATTGCCGCTGTTCCACTACGACATGCTCCGCGTGCTGGTCCCGGAACCCGACGCTACGGTCCGTAGCAATGCCGGGGAACTGATCGTCAGTGTCACCAATGAACCCGGCCTGCAACGGGGCCATCGCTACCGATTGCTGCTCGACGGCCAACCCACCGCCGAGCCCGGCCTCAGCCCGGTGTTTGCCCTGAGCAACATCGACCGCGGCAGCCACAACCTGTCCGTGGAAATCCTCGACGAACAAGGCCGCACGGTCGAACGAACAGCCAATCAACCCTTCCAGATGCTGCGCATCTCCCTCGCACAGAAACGCAAGGTCAAGCCCTGCACCCTCACCGACTACGGTCAACGGCCGGAATGTCCGCTTAAAGACAAACCCGAAGAAGAAAAAAATCCCTTCCTGCGTTTCTTCTAACTTCGTTCAGCTTTGCGCACTATATTGGTGCAATAGGTTGCACCGTTCCCACATCTCAACCCATTTTGGTTCGAAAGTACCCGCGAAAGCTGGCAGAACGCCACGCAAACGAGCGTCAAACGCCCGTTTCAGGCTTTAAACGCTTCTTTTCGGAGCCTTGGTTTGGTTTTTGCATTTTCCTTGTATAGGCGCGTTATTCACGCGCATGCCCTGCTCCAAAAGAGGTCCTAAATGACCATCAGTGACGCACTGCATCGTCTGCTTCTCGACAACCTGACCACCGCCACCATCCTGCTCGACGCCGAACTGCGCCTCGAGTACATGAACCCGGCGGCGGAGATGCTCCTGGCCATCAGCGGTCAGCGCAGCCATGGGCAGTTCATCAGCGAGTTGTTCACCGAATCCACCGAAGCGCTGAATTCCTTGCGCCAGGCAGTCGAGCAGGCGCACCCGTTCACCAAGCGCGAAGCCATGCTCACCGCCCTCACCGGCCAGACGCTGACCGTCGACTACGCGGTGACACCAATCCTGGCCAACGGCGCCACAATGCTGCTGCTGGAAGTCCATCCTCGCGACCGCTTGCTGCGGATCACCAAGGAAGAGGCGCAACTGTCGAAGCAAGAGACCAGCAAGATGCTGGTGCGCGGCCTCGCTCACGAAATCAAGAATCCGCTGGGCGGGATTCGCGGCGCCGCACAATTGCTTGCCCGCGAACTGCCGGAAGAAAGCTTGCGCGACTACACCAACGTGATCATTGAAGAAGCCGACCGTCTGCGAAACCTCGTCGACCGCATGCTCGGCTCTAACAAACTGCCGTCGCTGGCGATGTGCAACATCCATGAAGTGCTCGAACGCGTCTGTCATCTGGTGGAGGCCGAAAGTCAGGGCTGCATCACTTTGGTGCGCGACTACGATCCAAGCATCCCGGACGTGTTGATCGACCGCGAACAAATGATTCAGGCCGTACTGAACATCGTGCGCAACGCGATGCAGGCCATCAGCAGCCAGAACGAGCTGCGTCTGGGCCGCATCAGTTTGCGCACCCGCGCCATGCGCCAGTTCACCATCGGCCACGTGCGCCATCGCCTGGTGACCAAGATCGAAATCATCGACAACGGTCCCGGCATTCCCGCAGACCTGCAGGAAACCATCTTCTTCCCCATGGTCAGCGGTCGTCCGGACGGTACCGGACTGGGCCTGGCCATTACCCAGAACATCATCAGCCAGCACCAGGGCCTGATCGAATGTGACAGCCATCCAGGCCACACCACCTTCTCGATCTTTCTGCCACTGGAACAAGGAGCCACATCGACATGAGCCGTAGTGAAACCGTGTGGATCGTCGATGACGACCGTTCTATCCGTTGGGTCCTGGAAAAAGCCTTGCAGCAAGAAGGCATGACCACGCAAAGCTTCGATAGCGCCGATGGCGTGATGAGCCGCCTGGCGCGCCAGCAGCCGGATGTGATCATCTCCGACATCCGCATGCCGGGTGCCAGTGGCCTGGACCTTCTGGCGCGGATTCGCGAGCAACACCCACGGTTGCCAGTGATCATCATGACTGCGCACTCCGATCTGGACAGCGCTGTCGCGTCCTATCAGGGCGGCGCGTTTGAGTACCTGCCAAAACCGTTCGACGTCGACGAAGCAGTGTCGCTGGTCAAGCGTGCGAACCAGCATGCTCAGGAACAACAAGGCCTGGAAGTCCCGGTCGCCCTGACCCGCACCCCGGAAATCATCGGCGAAGCGCCAGCGATGCAGGAAGTGTTTCGCGCCATCGGGCGCTTGAGCCACTCCAACATCACCGTGCTGATCAACGGCGAATCCGGTACCGGTAAAGAATTGGTAGCCCACGCCCTGCACCGTCACAGTCCACGGGCGGCGTCGCCGTTCATCGCGCTGAACATGGCGGCGATCCCGAAAGACCTGATGGAATCCGAGTTGTTCGGCCATGAGAAAGGTGCATTCACCGGCGCGGCCAACCTGCGTCGCGGGCGCTTTGAGCAGGCGGACGGTGGCACGCTGTTCCTCGACGAAATCGGCGACATGCCGGCGGACACCCAGACGCGTTTGCTGCGCGTACTGGCCGACGGCGAGTTCTACCGCGTCGGCGGTCATACGCCGGTGAAGGTCGATGTACGGATCATCGCCGCGACTCACCAGAACCTGGAAACCCTGGTGCATGCCGGGAAATTCCGTGAGGACTTGTTCCACCGCCTCAACGTGATCCGCATCCACATCCCACGGCTGTCGGACCGTCGCGAAGACATCCCGACCCTGGCCAAGCACTTCCTCAGCCGCGCTGCGCAAGAACTGGCGGTGGAGCCGAAGCTGCTGAAAAGCGAAACCGAGGAATACCTGAAGAACCTGCCGTGGGGCGGCAACGTGCGTCAGCTGGAGAACACCTGCCGCTGGATCACGGTGATGGCTTCGGGTCGCGAAGTGCACATCAGCGACCTGCCGCCGGAGCTGTTGAGCCTGCCGCAGGATTCGGCGCCGGTGACCAACTGGGAGCAGGCGCTGCGTCAGTGGGCTGACCAGGCGTTGGCTCGCGGCCAGTCGAGCCTGCTCGACAGCGCCGTGCCGGCGTTCGAACGGATCATGATCGAGACCGCACTCAAACACACCGCCGGACGGCGTCGGGATGCTGCGGTTTTGCTGGGTTGGGGGCGTAATACCCTGACGCGCAAGATCAAGGAATTGGGGATGAAGGTTGATGGTGGGGATGATGATGAGGGGGAAGAGGGTTAATCGGCAGACCTGAGAACCACCCCAGCCCTCTCCCCAGAGGGGAGAGGGGAAAGGGAGCCGATCTCGACAACTTTCAAATCCAGAGTTCGGCTCGATGTCTCAGGTCGCAGCACTTCGATCAAACCACTCGGTCAGTCCCCTCTCCCTCCGGGAGAGGGTTAGGGTGAGGGGTCGATTCAAGGATTAGTCCCCATTAAGAATGCACCGCAAGCCCTCTGTGCACCGCCGCAATGCACCGTGAACCGCAATCGCGCACGGCAACAGATCCGAAATCCCGCCTGAGTTCGCAATCGAACCCCTATCGAAAAAACACGAAAGCCGCGGAATACGGGGCTTTCGACGTTTCAGCGCGACATTCTGTTTCAACTTGTTAAAACCTGGCACGCCCCCTGCAATAGTCCATTCAGTGATTCAGTTCACTACCCGGTTTCGGGGACCTTGGTACAGGCAGGCCGGGGATTCCCCTCTTTACATCGGGCTCACACCGCATAAGCGACGAGCCCCCAGTTTTGGGGCCCTTGATACAGGCAGGTCAGGGGTTCCTTCTTTACACCGGGCTCGACGCCATGCGCGAGCCCTGCCGTTTTGGGGACCTTGGTACAGGCAGGCCGGGGATTCCCTCTTTTATTGCTCCCGGAGATGGATCTCCAGCCGCCAGCGGTCATCGACCTCGCTACCGGTCCACTCGCCCTGCAATGGCCGGGCCGCCACTACCGTCAGCAACAACCCTCCGTCACTCAAGCGCGTCCGCCAGTTCACGACCTTGTCGTTGAGTTTGAGCTGGCCTTTCTGCGCCTTGCCTTGCGCCTCGAACAGCAACGCGAGGCTGCCGTCGACAAACTCGCCGTGGGCCTTGGGTTCGTTGTTGAACCACACCACCAGCCCATCGTCCGTCACCTCGACCTGTTGCAATTCGCTGGGGTCAGGCGTGGTCAGGCGGCCGATCATCAGCCCCACCATCAGTCCGACAATCGCCAGCGACCCCATGACCCGAGGTAATAGTTTCGAACGTGGATCGATGGGCGGCGTAGAATGCCGCTCATCTTTACCTTCGGAGCCGTGCATGTTTCACGTCATCCTTTTCCAACCAGAAATTCCGCCGAATACCGGCAACGTTATCAGGCTGTGCGCCAACAGTGGCTGCCACCTGCATTTGATCGAACCGCTGGGCTTCGAGATGGACGACAAGCGCCTGCGCCGGGCCGGCCTCGACTACCACGAGTATGCCACCCTGCAACGCCACGCGGACCTCGCCAGTTGCCTGGAAAGCCTCGGTCATCCACGGCTGTTCGCCTTCACAACCAAAGGCTCACGGCCGTTCCACGATGCCAGTTTTGCCGAGGGCGACGCGTTCCTGTTCGGCCCGGAAAGCCGTGGTTTGCCGGCCGAAGTGCTCGATGCACTGCCCGGCGAACAACGCCTGCGCTTGCCGATGCGTGAAGGCTGCCGCAGCCTGAACCTATCGAACACCGTGGCGGTCGCCGTCTACGAAGGCTGGCGCCAGCTCGGGTTCAAGTAACTCGACAATCATTTTCGCCTGACAGAAACAATCGCGGGCAAGCCCGCCCCCACAGGTTTTGCACAATCCTGTGGGAGCGGGCTTGCCCGCGATTTTCAGCAGCGACGCTTACTGAACGGTAGGAGTCTCGCCAGCCGCTTGCATGCGTTGCAGCTCTTGTGCGTACAGCGCGTCGAAGTTCACCGGAGCCAGCATCAGGGCCGGGAACGAACCGCGGGTCACCAGGCTGTCCAGGGTTTCGCGAGCGTACGGGAACAGGATGTTCGGGCAGAACGCGCCGAGGGTGTGGCTCATCGAAGCGTCGTCCAGGTTCTTGATCAGGAAGATGCCGGCCTGTTGCACTTCAGCGATGAACGCCACTTCGTCACCGTTTTTCACGGTCACGGACAGGGTCAGCACGACTTCGTGGAAGTCGCCTTCCAGGGCCTTTTGACGGGTATTCAGATCCAGACCGACGCTCGGTTCCCACTGCTGGCGGAAGATCGCCGGGCTTTTCGGGGCTTCGAACGACAAGTCACGTACGTAGATGCGCTGCAAGGAGAATTGCGGTGCGGTTTCTTCTTCGCTAGCTGCAGTGTTCTGTTGGTCAGTCATCTCAGATCCTTTCTGATCTTGGGGTCTTATAGGGAAGGCGTTCAGGCCTTGAGCATGGCGTCGAGCTTGCCGGCGCGCTCAAGGGCAAACAAATCATCACAGCCACCAATGTGGCGCTCGCCGATCCAGATCTGCGGCACGGACGTACGTCCGGCCTTCTGGGCCATGGCGGCGCGCACCTGCGGCTTGCCATCGACCTTGATCTCTTCGAAGGCCACGCCTTTGTTCTCGAGCAGGTATTTGGCTCGCGAACAGTAAGGGCAGTAATCGCTGGAATAGACGACGACGTTGCTCATATCACTTCACCAGCGGCAGGTTGTCGCCTTTCCAGCTGGAAATACCGCCGGAGAGCTTGGCGGCGGTGAAGCCGGACTTCATCAGCTCGCGGGCATGGGTGCCGGCAGTCTGGCCCATGGCATCGACCAGGATGATGGTCTTGGCCTTGTGCTTTTCCAGTTCGCCGACGCGAGCGGTCAGTTTGTCGTGAGGAATGTTCACCGCGCCAACAATGTGACCGGCGGCGAAATCCTTGACCGGACGAATGTCGATCACAACGCCCGCGTCCTTGTTGACCAGCCCGGTCAGTTCACCGGTGCTCAGGCTGCGGCCGCCGCCTTGCATCTGATAAGCGATCAGCAACGCCAGCAGTACGACGAAGATACCGACGAGCAGATAGTGGTTAGTGGCGAATTGAATCAGGTTAGCAACCATCGAAGGAGGTTCCAGGGCGTTAAAATGTCGGCCAGTATACACAGCCACTATGGTGGGCCAAACCCCGTCCGGCGGTGACGGCGCAGGAACTTCGCTTTAAACTGCCACTCCCTTTTCCATCGCCCTCTTTTAATTCAGCCACGAGTGGAATCCATGACTACCACGCCTAAACCTTTGGTCCTGATTATTCTCGACGGCTTCGGTCACAGTGAGAGCCCTGAATCCAACGCCGTGTTTGCGGCGAAGAAGCCCGTACTGGACCGTTTGTGGGCCACCGTGCCGAACGGCCTGATCTCGGGCAGCGGCATGGACGTCGGCCTGCCGGACGGCCAGATGGGCAACTCCGAAGTCGGCCACATGAACCTGGGCGCCGGTCGCGTGGTGTATCAAGACTTCACACGCGTGACCAAATCGATCCGCGACGGCGAGTTTTTCGAGAACCCGACCATCTGCGCTGCAGTCGATAAAGCCGTTGCTGCCGGCAAAGCCGTGCACTTCATGGGCCTGCTGTCCGATGGCGGCGTTCACAGCCACCAGGATCACCTGGTTGCCATGGCCGAACTGGCCTACAAGCGCGGCGCCGAAAAAATTTACCTGCACGCCTTCCTCGACGGTCGCGACACACCGCCGAAAAGTGCCCAGTCGTCCATCGAACTGCTCGACGCGACCTTCCAGGCCCTCGGCAAAGGCCGGATCGCCAGCATCGTTGGCCGCTACTTCGCCATGGACCGTGACAACCGTTGGGACCGCGTGTCCCAGGCCTATAACCTGATTGTCGACGGCAACGGCGAATTCAACGCCGCCACCGCCCAGGAAGGCCTGCAAGCCGCTTACGAGCGTGGCGAGAGCGACGAATTCGTCAAAGCCACCTCCATCGGCGAGCCGGTGAAAGTCGAAGACGGCGACGCCGTGGTCTTCATGAACTTCCGCGCCGACCGCGCCCGTGAACTGACCCGTGTGTTCGTCGAAGACGGTTTCAAGGAGTTCGAACGTGCGCGCCAGCCGAAACTGGCCGGTTTCGTGATGCTGACCCAATACGCTGCCAGCATCCCTGCGCCATCGGCCTTCGCCGCCGGCAGCCTGGACAACGTGCTGGGCGATTACCTGGCGAAAAACGGCAAGACGCAACTGCGCATCGCCGAAACCGAGAAATACGCTCACGTGACCTTCT
Organism: Pseudomonas sp. 31-12; assembly: GCF_003151075.1. NCBI lineage: Bacteria > Pseudomonadati > Pseudomonadota > Gammaproteobacteria > Pseudomonadales > Pseudomonadaceae > Pseudomonas > Pseudomonas sp. 31-12. The sequence goes on along the minus strand of NZ_CP029482.1, from coordinate 560,470 downwards.
TCTTCTCCGGCGGTCGCGAAGAACCGTTCCCGGGCGAAGAGCGCATCCTGATCCCGTCGCCGAAAGTCGCCACCTATGACTTGCAGCCTGAGATGAGCGCGCCGGAAGTCACCGACCGCATCGTAGACGCGATCGAAAACCAGCGTTATGACGTGATCGTGGTCAACTACGCCAACGGCGACATGGTCGGCCACAGCGGCGTGTTTGATGCGGCGGTGAAAGCCGTTGAATGCCTGGACCTGTGCGTTGGCCGCATCGTCGATGCGCTGGACAAGGTGGGCGGCGAAGCGCTGATCACTGCCGACCACGGTAACGTCGAGCAAATGTCCGATGAATCCACTGGCCAGGCGCATACCGCTCACACCACCGAGCCGGTGCCGTTCATTTATGTCGGCAAGCGGGACTTCAAGGTTCGCGATGGCGGCGTGCTGGCGGATGTGGCGCCGACCATGCTGATGCTGCTGGGGATGGAAAAACCGGCGGAAATGACCGGTACGTCGATTCTGGTGTAATCAGCCTCTTCGAAAGCCGCAAACCCTGTGGGAGCGGGCTTGCCCGCGATAGCAATCTGACAGCCAACTAATATGTTGAATGTCAGGACACCATCGCGGGCAAGCCCGCTCCCACAGTGGTTTCTGGTGGTTTCAAAGATTAATTGCACCCACTTGCCAGCCCGGTTATCACACAACCCCAATTGGGCGTTTTTTTTGCGGCGCTTGGCGGGCATACTAGGCCGTCCCTTTCCCTGGTGTCGCCCGCCTCTATGCTTCGCGTCCTGATAGCCCTTGCTCTGACTTGCCTGCTCCAACCGGCCTTCGCTGACGAGCGCGCGCAAACCCAACAACAGTTGGACGCCACGCGTCAGGACATTGCCGAGCTGAAAAAGCTGCTGGGCAAGCTCCAGGAAGAAAAATCCGGTGTGCAGAAAGACCTCAAGGGCACCGAGACCGAGATGGGCAAGCTCGAGAAGCAGGTCGAAGCCCTGCAAAAAGAGCTGAAGAAAAGCGAATCCGAGCTGCAGCGACTCGATGGTGAGAAAAAAAAACTCCAGAGCGCGCGCACTGAACAGCAACGACTGATCGCCATTCAGGCCCGTGCGGCCTATCAGAACGGCCGTCAGGAGTACTTGAAGCTGTTGCTGAACCAGCAGAATCCGGAAAAATTCGCCCGCACCCTCACCTATTACGACTACCTGAGCCAGGCCCGCCTGGAGCAGCTGAAGAATTTCAACGAAACCTTGCGCCAACTGGCCAACGTCGAAAAAGACATCGCCTTGCAGCAGGCGCAATTGCTGGTGCAGAAGAGCAGTCTCGACAGCCAGCGCGACGAACTCGAAAAGGTTCGCAAGGAGCGCCAGCAAGTCCTGGCCAAGCTGAGCGACGACGTGAAGGCGCGCGATCAGAAGCTGGCCGCCCGCGAGCAGGATCAGGCAGACCTGTCTAAAGTCCTTAAAACCATCGAAGAAACCCTGGCCCGCCAGGCTCGAGAGGCGGAAGAAGCGCGCCAAAAAGCGCTCATCGCCCAGCAGGAAGCCGAAAAAAAGCGTTTACGTGAGGCTCAGGAACAGGCAAACGCCACTGACGCCCCACGCAAACCGGTCAAATCGACACCGGGCGCATTGGTTTCCAGTTCAGGCGAAACCTTTGGCGGCCCTTTTGCTTCAAGCCGGGGAAAACTTCCGTGGCCCGTTGATGGTCGACTGCTTGCGCGCTTCGGTGAATCCCGTGGCGACGATGCCCGCACCAAGTGGGACGGCGTGATGATCAGCGCTTCCGCCGGCAGCCAGGTGCACGCCGTGCATGGCGGTCGCGTGGTGTTCGCCGACTGGCTGCGCGGCGCCGGACTGCTGGTGATTCTCGACCACGGCAACGGCTTTTTGAGTCTTTATGGTCACAACCAGACGCTACTCAAGTCTGCGGGTGACGTAGTAAAAGCCGGTGAATCCATCTCCACTGTCGGTAACAGTGGCGGGCAGGACACACCAGCGCTGTATTTCGCTATTCGTCAGCAGGGTCACCCGAGTGATCCGGCGCAATGGTGCCGCGCGCAAGGATAGGCGTTGAGTCACCTACATTAGGAGTTCGTTCGACATGCTGCATTTGTCCCGCCTTACCTCGCTGGCTCTGACGATCGCCCTGGTGATCGGCGCGCCTCTGGCGTTCGCCGCTCAACCTGCCCCGGCTGTCGCGCCTGCGGGCACTGCTGCGACCACCAAGGCGCCGTTGCCTCTGGAAGAGTTGCGCACCTTTGCCGAGGTCATGGATCGGATCAAGGCAGCCTATGTCGAGCCGGTAGACGACAAGACCCTGCTGGAAAATGCCATCAAGGGCATGCTCAGCAACCTCGATCCGCACTCTGCCTACCTGGGCCCGGAAGACTTCGCTGAATTGCAGGAAAGCACCAGCGGCGAATTCGGCGGCCTGGGCATCGAAGTCGGCGCCGAAGACGGTTTCATCAAAGTGGTTTCGCCCATCGATGACACCCCTGCGTCCAAGGCTGGCATCCAGGCCGGCGACTTCATCGTCAAGATCAACGGCCAGCCGACTCGCGGCCAGAGCATGACCGAAGCCGTGGACAAGATGCGCGGCAAGATCGGCCAGAAAATCACCCTGACCCTGGTGCGCGATGGCGGTACGCCGTTCGACGTGACCTTGTCCCGCGCGATCATTCAGGTGAAGAGCGTCAAGGCGCAGCTGCTGGAGTCGGGCTACGGCTACATCCGCATCACCCAGTTCCAGGTCAAGACCGGCGAAGAAGTCTCCAAAGCCTTGGCCAAGCTGCGCAAGGACAACGGCAAGAAGCTCAACGGCATCATTCTCGACCTGCGCAACAACCCGGGCGGCGTGCTGCAATCAGCGGTGGAAGTGGTCGACCACTTCATCACCAAGGGCCTGATCGTCTACACCAAGGGCCGCATCGCCAACTCCGAGCTGCGCTTCTCTGCCACCGGCAAAGACGAAAGCGAAGCCGTGCCAATGGTTGCGCTGATCAACGGCGGCAGCGCCTCGGCTTCGGAAATTGTCGCCGGCGCCTTGCAGGATCAGAAACGCGCAGTGATCATGGGCACCACCAGTTTCGGCAAAGGCTCGGTACAAACCGTGCTGCCGCTGAACAACGATCGCGCACTGAAGATCACCACGGCGCTGTACTACACGCCGAACGGACGCTCGATCCAGGCCCAGGGCATCGTCCCGGACATCGAAGTGCGCAAGGCCAAGATAACCAGCGAGCAGGACGGCGAGTACTTCAAGGAAGCCGATCTGCAAGGTCACCTGGGTAATGGCAACGGCGGTGCCGACAAACCGACTTCCAGCAGCAAAGCCAAGGCAATGCCACAGGATGATGATTACCAACTGGCCCAGGCGCTGAGCCTGCTCAAAGGGCTGAGCATCACCTCCGGTCGTTGAGGTGCGCCTGCGATGCTTTATCGGCCTGCTGTGTTGTCTGGCGGGTGTTGCCCACGCGATGCCCGCTACACCTGCGCCGCAAAAGGCTTATCTCACGCTGATCATCGATGACCTGGGGCAGAATTTGCCCCGGGATCGTCGCGTGCTGGCCCTGCCCGGCCCGGTCACTGCGGCAATCATGCCCGACACGCCCCACGCCACCGAATTCGCCCGCGAAGCCCATCGCTCCGGCAAGATCGTCATCCTGCACATGCCCATGGATCCGGCCACCGGTCCGTTCGCCTGGCATCCCGAGCTGCCCATCGAAGAACTTGAGAAACGCTTGAACGCGGCGTTCAAAGTCGTGCCTTACACCGCTGGCATCAACAATCACATGGGCAGCCGCATGACCGCTCAGCGACCGGCCATGGCCTGGTTGATGGCGAACTTGCAGCAGCGACACAAGCTCTTCGTTGACAGTCGCACCAGCGCGCAGACGGTTGCGGCGGCCGAGGCGCAGAAGATTGGATTGGCGAGCGTTTCGCGGGATGTGTTCCTGGATGATGAGCCCACGGAAGCGGCGATTTTTACGCAGCTACAGACGGCGATCAGCCTGGCGCGCAAGCAGGGTTCAGCCGTGATGATCGGCCATCCGTATCCGCAGACGCTGGCGGTGCTGGAGCGGGAGTTGCCCAAGCTCAAGGCTCAGGGCATTGAGTGGATCGACATCAAACAGATGATCAGCGTGCGCAGCAATCGCGCAACGGCGGCTCACGGGAAGGATGGGGTTTATCGGTAGAGCCTGAAGAGCCCCCTCACCCTAACCCTCTCCCCAAGGGGCGAGGGGACTGACCGAGGTGTTTAGTTGAAATACATCGACCTGAAAATCCTGAGTCGAACTTAGATCTCGAACAACCTCCAATTCGCTCCCTTTACCCCTCTACCCCTTGGAGAGAGGGCTGGGGTGAGGGGTGTCTCTAACAAACGCTAGAGATACCGCGCCATGATGTCGTCCACTACGCCTTCCTTGCGCAGCTGATCCAGCGCGGCTTGCAGCTTGGCCACCACTTCATCCGGTACATCTTTGTTCAAGGCCAGATAGAGTTCGGCGCTGTTGAAGCGCAGTACTGTCTTGAGGCCGTTCACGCCTTCTTGACGCGCCAGATAGCGCCCGGCCGGGTCTCCGGTGGCCCATAGGTCAATCTGGCCGTTGACCAGTTTCTTCGCGTTATCTTGATCGCGTAAAACGACGATGGGTTTGAGGCCCTGCTTGGCCAGTGTCTCGGCAATCGCATCGCCCTTGTACGCGCCGATCTTGTATTTGCGCGCCTGTTCCAGCGACTCAAGGCTGATCTTGCTGTCAGCCTTGGCCAGCATGATCCAGTCATCCGGGCCGATCGGGCCGACCCACTTGAAGAGCTTCTCGCGGTCCGGCAAACGCGCCATCACGAATACGCCGTAACCGGGCTTCTCTAGGGCGAGTTTGTAGATTCGCTCCCAAGGGAAGCGCAGCGTCAGGCTGTAGGTGATGTCGGCACGCTTGAACATCTCGCGGACGATGTCCACGGCGATGCCGTTGATGTTCTCGTCCTGAGCGAAGTTCTTGCCGTTCTTCGCCATGTTGTACGGCGGGAAATTTTCCGTCAGCAGCACCAGGTCGGTGGCGGGACTTTCTTCAGCGTGGACTCCATTGATGAGCAACAGAGAAGCGCTGGCGAGGGCAAGAAGCAGGCGTTTGATCATGTCGGGCTACCGAAATCCATGGCGTGCCCAAGAGTGCCTTGAGCCCGACACACTGTCTACTGGCCTTTTGATAACAGCCGTATGCATATCGTTGAAATAACGGGTGTGACCGTCACTGCGGTAGATAGATACCGCACTCCACCCCACCGCTTCTGATTAATTGCCAATACCCGGCGACAGGCCGGTTTTTTCATATTAATCAGAGACAACGCTCAATGAATTCGATCCCCTTACTTCTTGCCAGCGCTGTGTGCTCACTGTGCATTCCGTGCTTTGCAAACGGCAGTGATTATGGAGAAGGCCTGCAGAATCTGACGCCTTCCGTAGTCCTTGAAAACACCGACGGCTCTCGCGACCACTGGCAAGGCATCGGGCGCCTGACCACCGGATCAGGCAACTGTACCGCGACCCTCCTGGATACCCGCGATGAACTCGAGCGGCCTGGAACTCCTGCTTACGTGCTCACTGCGGGCCACTGCATCGAATTGACCAATGGCAACATCGTCACAGACAAACCGATTACCGGCACCCTCACGTTCAACTATTTCACTGACAGCACCGAGTTCAAGCCCTATCCGCTGAAGACGACGACATGGCGGAGCATGCAAGGCGTTGATATGGCCATCGTCGAACTGGATGTCAGCCTTCAGAAGCTCATCGAGAATGGTGTACAACCATTGAAACTGGCGCGTGAAACACCAGCGGACGGGACCGACGTATTGATCGTCGGGGCGCCAAAAGGCTTTGATCAAACCACGTTGCGGATGTCGGCCTGTGCTCTGCAACCGACGCAGGAAATAGTTGAAGGCGCCTGGGTATGGCGCAACACGTTCATGACACGCTGTCAGGATATCCGGGGAGGCGGATCAGGAAGCCCGCTACTCGATCGCTCCTCCAATGAGATCGTTGGAGTGATCGGGACAGGAAATTTTGATGAAGGCCTTGTTCCATGCCGCGTGCATGCTCCTTGCACACTCGCTGGAGAGGCTTATCAGGCAATACCGGGAAATGTATACGGCAATCCGACGGCATTTCTCAACGGGTGCTTCTTGGAAGGTCGGATCGCAAAAAACCCGCCGTCGTCTTGCCAACTCTTCCCGGCGTTCACCATCGACACTGACGCTACCACGCTGGAAAGTTATCAACGGGTCAAACAGCAGGATGACGGTTCAATTGTCATTCCGACCTGGAACTATCGATTCTCGATCAGCACCGACTTTTATCGCCATAAAACCGTACGCAAGGCAATGGAGTGCGAGAGCCCTCATCACTACAGCGATGTTGAAAGCTCAGCGAATGCCTTCATCAATTCCGAAATAGGGAGTGAACCCGGTCTCTATTTTCTTTGCATTCTCGGATTGGATTCTGCGACGCAAAACCCCGAATCGGGGCTTCTGAAAAATGCACTGTCCCTGCCAGTCGAGATACTGGATAACCAGCCAACCACCCCGCCTGTTCTGTCGATCGTCACCGAAGTTTTTGTGACCCTGGCGAAAGCAGAAGAGCCGCACAGGACCTATTCGATAAAATATGGTCCCGCCGCAACAACAGACTGCAATCAACCTGACAAATACAGGAACAACATGGAAATGGATTTCTTCGTTCCAAGCGACAAGCTTCCGGGCAAGCTCTGCTCTATTGCCTACGACAAGTCGGGGCAGGCGTCAGCGCCGAGGGTCGACTTGTTGGGCTCCTCGACAGACACTCACGAAGCGGCGACTCCCATGGCTGAAGTTGCCAACTGACATCGGCCCGGAAGTTTTTTTCCGGACGCGTTATCGCATCACGATGCCGCGATGGGCCATGTAGGCCTTGGCTTCCTGCACGGTGTATTCGCCGAAGTGGAAAATACTCGCCGCCAACACGGCACTAGCGTGGCCTTCGATAATGCCGTCGGCCAAATGCTGCAGGTTGCCGACGCCACCGGAGGCAATCACCGGGATACCCAGGGCGTCGCTGATGGCGCGTGTAACGCCCAGGTCGAAGCCGTTTTTCATGCCGTCCTGATCCATGCTGGTCAGCAGGATTTCGCCGGCACCGAGGCCTTCCATTTTCTTCGCCCACTCAACGGCGTCGAGCCCGGTAGGTTTGCGACCACCGTGAGTGAAGATCTCCCAGCGCGGGGTTTCGCCCGGGCCGGAGACTTTCTTGGCGTCGATGGCGACGACGATGCACTGCGAACCGAAATGCTGAGCGGCTTCGCCAACGAATTCCGGGTTGAACACCGCTGCGGTGTTGATCGAGACCTTGTCCGCGCCAGCATTCAGCAGGTTGCGAATGTCCTGCACGGTGCGCACGCCGCCGCCCACGGTCAGCGGGATGAACACCTGGCTGGCCATGCGCTCGACGGTATGCAGCGTGGTGTCGCGGCCATCGACGCTGGCGGTGATGTCGAGAAAGGTAATCTCGTCGGCGCCCTGCTCGTCGTAGCGACGGGCGATTTCCACCGGGTCACCGGCATCACGAATGTTCTCGAACTTCACACCTTTGACGACCCGGCCGTTGTCCACGTCCAGGCAAGGGATGATGCGTTTGGCCAGCGCCATGGTCAGTCCTCAGCCTTTGTACGAATCGCAGAAAGCTTGCGCTTCAGCGACGTCGAGGGTGCCTTCGTAGATCGCCCGGCCGGTGATCGCGCCGATGATGCCTGGCGCCTTGGCGTCGAGCAGCGACTTGATGTCACCCAGATTGTGGATACCGCCGGAAGCGATGACCGGAATGCGTGTGGCAGCAGCCAGCGCAGCGGTGAACGGTACGTTGCAACCCTGCATCATGCCGTCTTTGGCGATGTCGGTATAAACGATCGCGGACACGCCGTCGGCTTCGAATTGTTTGGCCAGGTCGATGACCTGAATGGTGCTGATCTCAGCCCAGCCGTCGGTGGCCACGAAGCCGTCTTTGGCGTCCAGACCGACGATCACTTTGCCCGGGAATGCGCGGCAGGCTTCAGCCACGAAGGCCGGGTCTTTCACGGCTTTGGTGCCGATGATCACGTAGCTCACGCCCGCTTTGACGTAGTGCTCGATGGTTTCCAGGGAACGGATACCGCCGCCGATCTGGATCGGCAGGTTCGGGTAGCGCTTGGCGATGGCGGTAACCACTTCGCCGTTGACCGGCTGGCCTTCGAAGGCGCCGTTCAGGTCGACCAGATGCAGTCGACGGCAACCGCCTTCCACCCACTTGGCTGCCATGCTCACCGGGTCATCGGAGAACACCGTGGAATCTTCCATGCGGCCCTGGCGCAGACGAACACAGGCACCGTCTTTAAGATCGATAGCGGGAATAATCAGCATCTGGCAAACCTTCAAATTCGAGTGTTCAGCTTCGCTCGGAAATCAGTTTTTCTCGAGCGCCCACAAGTCGCTTTCGATGCTTTCGAACCTCTCTTTGAGGTGCGTCTGCACATCGAAAATCGCCCTGTTGTAATAGTGCGGCGCAATTTCACGGGTAAACAGCTCAAGGATTTCGGCCGCTTCGAACGAACCCAGGTCCAGTTCGAAGCGATCCTCCATGAAGCGTTTGATCTTGTGATTGGCCTCGTTCTCCTGTTCAGGAGTGAGGGTCAGGATCGGCGGCTTCTTCTTGACGGCCATTTACCAGCGACCATCCCACGCGGCGAAGTTCTGCAGCAATTGCAGGCCATGGGTATGGCTCTTCTCCGGGTGAAACTGCACGGCGAAGCGCGAGCCATCGGCCAGCGCCGCGGCGAAATCGACACCGTAGTGACCGCCACCCACCACCTGCCGCGCATTGCCGGCGGCGATGTAGTAGCTGTGCACGAAGTAGAACCGCGCCAGGTCCGGAATGTTGTGCCACAGCGGATGCGAGATCGTCTGCTTCACTTCGTTCCAGCCCATGTGCGGGACTTTCAGGTGTTCGCCATCTTCATGCAGGTCTTTGCCGAAAAACTTCACCGCGCCCGGGAACAGGCCGATGCAGTCCACGCCGTCGTTCTCTTCACTGCTGTCGAGCAAGGCTTGCATGCCCACGCAGATGCCGAGGAACGGACGGTCCTGGCTGACTTCGCGCACCAGCGAGTCGAAGCCCAGGCGACGGATCTCCGCCATGCAATCGCGAATCGCGCCGACACCGGGGAAAACCACCCGATCGGCTTCACGAATCACATCGGCATCGCTGGTGATCAAGACCTTGCCGGCACCCACGTGCTCAAGAGCCTTGGCCACCGAGTGCAGGTTGCCCATGCCGTAATCGATAACCGCGACCGTCTGCATTACAGAACGCCTTTGGTCGACGGCATCTGACCGGCCATGCGGTCATCGAGCTCTACGGCCATGCGCAGGGCGCGGCCGAATGCCTTGAACACGGTTTCGATCTGGTGGTGGGTGTTGGTGCCACGCAGGTTGTCGATGTGCAGGCTGACCAGCGCGTGGTTGACGAAGCCCTGGAAGAATTCCTGGAACAGGTCCACGTCGAAACCGCCAACGGTGGCGCGAGTATAGGGAACGTGCATCTGCAGGCCAGGACGGCCGGAGAAGTCGATCACCACGCGCGACAGCGCTTCATCGAGCGGCACGTAGGCGTGGCCATAGCGACGGATGCCTTTTTTGTCGCCGATGGCTTTGGCGAAGGCCTGACCCAAGGTGATACCGACGTCTTCCACAGTGTGGTGGTCGTCGATATGCAGGTCGCCTTTGCTGACAATATCCAGGTCGATCAGCCCGTGACGGGCGATCTGGTCCAGCATGTGCTCAAGAAAAGGGACACCGATATCAAATCGGGCCTTTCCGGTGCCATCCAGGTTGATCGAGGCTTTGATCTGGGTTTCCAGAGTGTCGCGCTCGACTGACGCCTTACGTTCGGCCATCACCAGCTCCGCAAAATCATTGGGCGAAAAAGGCAGCCATTATAGGGGCGCGGGCGCGAAACAGAAACACGGGAGGTGATATGACTGACGGACAGAACCCCGCGCTGTCGGGGATAGACATGTCCATACAACCGTTTTGTTGGACACAAGAAACAAATGTGGGAGCGGGCTTGCTCGCGAATGCGCAGTGTCAGCCAACATTTATGTCGACTGACACTCCCTCTTCGCGAGCAAGCCCGCTCCCACAGGGGTAATGCGCTAAACGTTTATTAGTGGAAGAGGACCGCGGTCTTCTGCAGCGTCACCCAAACACCCCACGCCAACGGAATACCCACCACCAGCCACGCAGCTACTGCCAACGGCTTGGTGCCCGCATCCGCTTTCCACTCCAGCACGGTGCTGGCATCAGCACCCTTGTCGTGGCCCAGCGCCTGTTCGGCGGCCAGTTCAGCGTCGGTCATGAAGTACTTGTCGGCCACCGGGCGAACCATCAGGTTGCACAGGAAACCCAGCACCAGCAGGCCCGCGAGGATGTACAGGGTGATGTCGTAAGCCGCAGCGCGTTCAACGCCGATGCTCAGCTGATACTCGCGCAGGTAGTTCACCAACACCGGACCCAACACGCCCGCCGCTGCCCATGCCGTCAGCAGACGACCGTGGATCGCGCCAACCATTTGCGTACCGAACAGGTCCGCCAGGTAAGCCGGCACGGTCGCAAAACCACCGCCGTACATCGACAAGATGATGCAGAACGCCGCCACGAACAGCGCAACGTTGCCCAGGTGACCGAGGTTCGGAATCAACGCGTACAGCGCGAAACCGAGGGCGAAGAACACGAAATAGGTGTTTTTACGGCCCAGATAATCCGAGAACGAAGCCCAGAAGAATCGGCCACCGATGTTGAACAGGCTCAACAAACCGGTGAAACCGGCAGCGATGGCAGCAATCGACGCCAATTGCGCGGCGTCCAGCTGACCAAACGTCTGGTCAGTGCCGAGCAATTTGCCAGCGAAGACTTCCTGCAACAGTGGCGAAGCCATGCCCAGGATGCCGATACCCGCCGACACGTTCAGGCACAGCACCAGCCACACCAGACGGAATTGTGGGGTTTTCCACGCCACATTCACGTGGACGTGACGGTGAGTGATCATCGCATTCGAGGCTTTCTTCGCCGGAGCAGTCCAGCCTTCAGGCTTCCAGCCGGTTGGCGGCACGCGGTAGGACAGTGCGCCACCGATCATGAACACGAAGTAGATCGCGGCCATCACCAGGAAGCTCTGCCATACGCCGACGCTCTCTGCCGAAGCGAAGTGACCCATCAAGGCTGCGGCCAGTGGAGCACCAACCATCGCACCACCGCCGAAGCCCATGATTGCCATGCCGGTCGCCATGCCGCGCTTGTCCGGGAACCACTTGATCAGGGTCGACACCGGCGAGATGTAACCCAACCCCAGACCGATACCGCCAATAACCCCGGAGCCGATCCACATCAGCCAGATCTGGTGGGTATATACCCCCAGCGCTGAAATCAGCAGTCCGCCACACCAGCACAAAGCCGATACAACGCCAGCCTTACGCGGCCCGGCGTGTTCCAGCCAGCCGCCCCAGATCGCTGCCGAGCAGCCGAGGAAGATGAAGAACAGGGTGTAGATCCAGCCGAGCATCGAGATCGGCCAGTCACATTGCGACGAGAAAACTTGCGAGATGAAGCTCATGTCCGGTGCGCAGGCCACTGCCTTGGTTACGCCCAAGGCTTTGGACAGCGGCAGCCAGAACACCGAGAAGCCATAGGCCATGCCGATGCAGAGGTGGATGGCCAAAGCGGCCGGTGGAACCAGCCAACGGTTGAAACCGGGCTTGGCGATGATGCGTTCCTTGGACAGGAACGCGGGCTGATCGGCTTTGAGGCCGTCCGCCGTGATGCTCGTGGTCATTGTGTATCCCCCAATTATTAGTATGGTTCGCCAGCCACTCTTCGCCCCCAGCCTTATGCGCACGCATGACTGTCTTTTTCAGGGTGAAGCTCCATTTTGGTGCGACATCACGTCGCAGAAGGACGGACGAACTGGCAGAGGTTACCATCTGTACGTGACAGAAAAACCAAAGTGATATCACCTTTCTGTAAGTCGTCTGTTCTCGTACCACTGAAGGAACCGCCATGCCGATCATTGTCGAGCCGCTGAACGAAGCCACTTATCAGGATCAGCAAGACCTGCAAAAGATTTACCGCGACGCCCCGGACTGGCTGTTCGCCCCGTTTTCCGGGGATGTACAGTTGATCGAAGGCTGCCTGGGCGACGGTTCGCTGATCGCCGGACGCTTCAATGATCGACTGCTCGGTGCGGCCCGTTTGCAACGGCACCAGGACGTCTGGCACTTGTCCCAACTTTGCGTGCGAAAAATTACCCGTCGTCGAGGCGTTGCCGAGCGGATGGTGAACGAAGCGCAGAAGATGGCGTCGCAATCGGGCGCGACATTGCGTTTGCTTGCACCTGCCGGGCATCTCGAAGCACAAGCCCTGGCCGCCAAGCTGAAAGTGCCGCTGGATGTGTTGCCGGCGTGATCGCTGACCGGTCGTCCGCTTCGGAGCGCTATACTCCCCGGCTAAATTTCGAATTCGACTAACTACAAGGACTCGCCCATGAAAGCGTTCGGCAAAATCCTGGGTCTGGTACTTCTCGGGCTGTTGCTGATCATTGTGGCGCTGGGCTTTGCCCTGACCCACCTCTTCGATCCCAACGACTATAAAGACGAGATTCGCCAGATTGCCCGCGACAAGGCCCACATCGAGCTGACGCTCAATGGCGATATCGGCTGGAGCCTGTTCCCGTGGCTTGGCCTGGAATTGCACGAAGCCAGTGTCGCGACTCTGGCCAAGCCCACCGAGCCGTTCGCCGACTTGCAGATGCTTGGCCTGTCCGTGCGCGTGCTGCCGCTGCTGCGCCGCGAAGTGCAGATGAGTGACGTACGCGTCGAAGGCTTGAACCTGCGCCTGAGCCGCGACAAAGATGGCCATGGCAACTGGGAAGACATCGGCAAGGCCCCGGCGCCAGCTACCCCAGCGGCCACGCCTGGCGAACCGGCTCCTGCGCCAGACACCACCGCCCAGGCGGAAAAACCGGCCCAGCCGATTCGCCTGGACATCGACAGCCTGACCGTCAACAACGCCCGCGTTGAATACAACGACGAGAAGACCGGCAAGCAGTTCAGCGCCGAAAGCATCCAGCTGAGTACCGGCCCGGTCCACGACTCGACCAACATCCCGGTCAAGCTCACCGCGTTCCTCGGCACCAATCAGCCGGTTTTGCGCGTACGCACCGAGCTCAATGGCGAGCTGCGTTTCGAACGCGCCTTGCAGCGCTACAAATTCGAAGACATGAAACTCTCCGGCGAAGTCGCCGGCGATCCGCTGCAAGGCAAGACCATGACTTTCGCCGCCCAAGGCCAGTTGCTGCTGGATAAAGCCGCGAACATCGCCGAATGGACCGGCATCAAAATCTCCGCCAACCAATTGCGCGCATTGGGCGAACTGAAGGTCAACGACCTCGACAAGACGCCGCAAATCAGCGGCGGCATTTCGATCGCCCAGTTCGACCTGGCGAAATTCGTCGACAGCATCGGCCAGAAACTCCCGGTCATGGCCGAAGGCAGCCTGAGCAAGGTCGAGCTGGTCAGCCGTCTGGCGGGCACGCCTGCGAGCCTGTCGCTCGACAACATCAACCTGAAAGTCGACGACAGCAGCTTCAGCGGCCGCATCGCCGTCGAGGACTTCGCCAAGCAATCGCTGCGCGCAAACCTCAAGGCTGACACCTTCAACGTCGACCGTTACCTGCCGCCAAAATCCGCCGAAGCCAACAGCGCGACTCAAGTGCGCCAGGCCGAAGTCGCCAGCACAGAGGCCGATGCCATGGCAGGCGCCGGCAGCACACCGTTGCCCGCCGCACCGACCAAAACCGCATGGAGCACTGAACGCCTGTTGCCGGTAGAACGCTTGAGAAAACTCGACGTGGACGCCGACCTGACCTTCGGCCAGTTGACCCTCGACAAACTGCCGATCCAGAACGCAGCACTCAAGGCCACCGGCCAAGGCGGCCTGCTGACCCTGGAGAACCTGCGCGGCGATCTGTACGGCGGCAACTTCGAAGCCAAGGGCACTCTGGACGTGCGCCAGGAAGTGCCGGCGCTGAACATGCAGACCCGCATCACTAAAGTGCCGGTGGAAAAAATCCTCGAAAGCCAAGGGAAGAATCCACCGGTCCAAGGCCTGGTAACGCTCAACAGTGCGCTGACTGGCAGCGGCAATAGCCAGCAAGCGCTGATCGAGACCCTCAACGGCAATGCCAGCTTCGTCATCAACAACGGCGTGCTGCTCAATGCCAACCTCGAGCAACAGCTGTGCAAAGGCATCGCCACCCTGAACCGCAAATCCCTCAGCGGCGAGCCACGGGGCAAGGACACTCCATTCCAGGAGCTCAACGGCAACCTGACGTTCCGTAACGGCGTGGCCAGTAACCCTGACCTGAAAGTGCGCATCCCGGGCATGACCGTGAAGGGTGATGGCGATGTCGACCTGCGGGTGCTGGGCATGGATTACCGCGTCGGCGTCATCGTCGAAGGCGACAAGAGCGACATGCCGGACCCGGCGTGCCAGGTCGGCGAGAAGTTCGTCGGCATCGAATGGCCGCTGCGCTGCCGTGGCCCGCTTGAGCTGGGCGCCAAGGCTTGCCGCCTCGATAACGAACGCATGGGCCAGGTGGCAAGCAAGCTGGCGGGCGAGCGGATCAGCGAAAAAATCGACGAGAAGCTTGGCGACAAGGTCAGCCCTGAACTGAAAGACGCGCTGAAGGGGCTGTTCAAGCGATGAGAGCCGAGCAGTTTTCATCGGCGGTGCTGGACTGGTACGACCGCCACGGCCGCCACGATTTGCCCTGGCAACAAGGCATCACGCCGTATCGAGTGTGGGTCTCGGAGATCATGTTGCAGCAAACCCAGGTCAGCACCGTGCTGAATTACTTCGACCGGTTCATGGCCTCGCTGCCGACGGTCGAGGCGCTGGCCGCTGCGCCGGAAGACGAAGTGCTGCACCTGTGGACCGGCCTCGGTTACTACACCCGCGCGCGCAATTTGCAGAAGACGGCGAAGATTGTCGTGGCGGAGTACGGTGGCGAGTTTCCCCGGGATGTCGAAAAGCTTGTCGAGTTGCCGGGGATCGGCCTGTCTACGGCCGGTGCTATCGCCAGCCTGAGCATGGGCCTGCGGGCGCCGATCCTCGACGGCAACGTCAAACGGGTCCTGGCACGCTTTACCGCGCAAGAGGGTTATCCGGGCGAGCCGAAAGTCGCCAAGCAGCTGTGGGCGAACGCTGAGCGCTTTACACCGCATGATCGGGTCAACGCCTACACCCAGGCGATGATGGATCTGGGCGCCACGCTTTGCACCCGCAGCAAACCGAGCTGCCTGCTGTGTCCGCTGAAAAAGGGCTGCGAAGCCCACATGCTCGGCCTGGAAACCCGCTACCCGATTCCCAAGCCGCGCAAAACCGTGCCACAGAAGCGTACGTTGATGCCGATGCTCGCCAACGGCGAAGGCGCGATTCTGCTTTACCGCCGGCCTTCCACGGGCTTGTGGGGCGGTCTCTGGAGCCTGCCGGAACTCGACGACCTCGACGACCTGCAACATCTGGCCACGCAGCACTCGCTGGAACTGGGCAGCCAACAAGCGCTGCCGAGCCTGGTCCACACCTTCAGCCACTTCCAGTTGTCCATCGAACCCTGGCTGGTTCAGGTCCAGGAGGCCGGCCATCACGTGGCCGAGGCCGACTGGCTCTGGTATAACCTCGCCACCCCGCCGCGCCTGGGCCTTGCCGCCCCGGTCAAAACCTTGCTCGAACGCGCGGCCGCCGTATTGAACGCAGGAGAGTCGTCATGACCCGCACCATCATGTGCCGCAAGTACAAAGAAGAATTGCCCGCCCTGGAGCGCGCTCCATTCCCGGGAACCAAAGGTCAGGACATTTTTGACCACGTCTCGGCCAAGGCCTGGGCCGACTGGCAGAAACACCAGACCCTGCTGATCAACGAAAAACGCCTGAACATGATGAACGCCGAAGACCGCAAATACCTTCAGGGCGAGATGGACAAGTTCTTTTCCGGCGAGGAATACGCCAAGGCTGACGGCTACGTTCCGCCGGCTGAATAATCCCGTTTTATTGGGGGTCGGAACGTAAGCGACGGTAATAGTTAAATTTTTTTTGAAAACTTGCTTGACGACCCCCTGAAAAACCCGTTTAATGCGCCCCGTTGCCCAGATAGCTCAGTCGGTAGAGCAGGGGATTGAAAATCCCCGTGTCGGCGGTTCGATTCCGTCTCTGGGCACCAAATACCGAAAACCCTGAATCGCAAGATTCAGGGTTTTTTTATGCTTGGGATTTGATAACGACAATCCACCGCAGCAAAGATGCCGGAAAAACAATCACTCTTTAGTACTCGGGCACGATGATGGCACCGTGCTATGATTTTGCGCGTGCATGGAATATAGCCAACATTGATCCTGATGCCCCCGCATCCGAATCAGTCGATACAGGATAGAGACAGCGCAAGGAGTGCGTGCTTTTCACCCCTCCCCGCAAAATGCTCCCCTGTTCGACGGCCCGAAGCAGGCACGCTCCCTTCTCGAAAGCCCTGAACATGGAACAGTTATGTCCGACATCAATGAACTGAAAGACAAGGTCAACACCAAAACCTTGAACATGGTCCTGCTGTCGATTGCGACCGCCGGGATCTACTTGCTGTTGTGGTTGTACAAGAGCAACCAGAAGATCAACGAAACGACGAAAATCAAGGTGGTCGACGACACTTACATTATTTGGGTCGCCGTCTGCCTTGGCTGGAGCGGCGCGCTGTCGAACCTGGGCGACGTGTTGTTCGACTCGCTTTCCGGCATTCTGCTGATCGCATTGAACGCGCTGTACATCGTGTGGGCCTTCAAGGCCAAAAACGCGCTGTCGGAATACGCCCTCAACGAGCACAAAATCGACTTGCGCATGAACGGGTTCTATACGTTCTTCCTGAACATTTTTTACGTGAATTACTGCATCAACGACTTGCCTGAAGAACAGCGCAAACAACTGATCCTGCGCGGCCAGACGACGCAAGCCTGATCAATCGGCGGGCGGCAGTCTCGAAGGACTGCCACCGTCACTCATCACCCTTCCAGTTGAACACCAGATTACGCACACCAGCGCTGTCGACATCTGTCGTGTCGCGCTTTGCCTCACCGTTACGGGTGGCGACGACGGTGTACTTGCCAGCCGGTAACTGCACATATACCAAAGGCCCTGCCTGACTGAGTGTCAGCACTGATTGCCCTTGAGCACTCTGGATAACCAATTCCACATCAGGTACATATTTGCCCTCCGGCCCAATGGAAAAGGTCATGTGCAGGTTGTAGCCGGTCGTTTGCTGAATGGCCTTCGCTTCATCCTCGCCAATACCGCCGGACAAATAGGTAATCCCATTCTGTTCCTGACGCTGAATCTGCACGCCTGAACTATCGATGGGCTCGAGGCTCGCAGCCCACGACGTGGCTGGAAACATCAATAGGCCAATAGCGACGATGGGCAACATGAGTGAATGGAGGTACTTCATGATGACGACTCCTGGGCTTCACAGCGCCCTCCTGATCCTTCACTTTTGATTTGCCGGGCGATGTCCAAGTTTTAGATTGATTCGACCTTGAGCTCACTGCGAAATGGACTACGCCTTGTATTCCTCAAACACGCGCAGCCGTCGGCACGATCCTGCAAAACGAATCCGGCATTTCCTGCGGATTTCCCGGCCACGCCCTGCATCGCCACCCTGCCCTCTCTTGGCATTCTCTTTCGCCTGTTCCTCCAGCCGCGGAAGACTTCATGAGCATCGTCAAAACCGAAAACACTCAAGACCCACAACTCGCCTCTCTGGTGGGAAACCTTGGGGAATTGATACTTCAGGCACGCCAGAAGGTATTGCGAGCGGTCGATACCGTTCAGGTACAAACTTGCTGGCAGATTGGAAGGCATATTGTCGAGTTTGAGCAGGAGGGGGCTCGGCGGGCTGAGTACGGCAAGCAGTTGCTGCCGACGTTAGCCAAGGTTTTAACAACACAGTTTGGGAAGGGCTTTGACGCCTCCAACCTCCGTTACATGCGCCTTTTCTATCAAGCCTTCCCAAAGTGTGACGCACTGCGTCACGAATTGAGCTGGACCCACTACCGCAGGCTACTGCGTGTCGATAACGAACACGCCCGCCATTGGTACATGAACGAATCTGCCATTCAAAATTGGTCATCCCGCGCTTTGGAACGCCAGATCAACACCCTCTACTACGAACGCTTGCTAGCAAGCCGCGACCGCCCTGCCGTCAAACAGGAAGCCGCTACCAACATCCAGAAAATGAACGCACACCCTCGGGAGTTCATCAGGGATCCGGTGATGCTGGAGTTTCTCGGTTTACCCGACGCAGGCCTGACCCAGGAAACCGATCTCGAACAAGCACTGATCCAGCAGCTTCAAGCCTTCCTGCTTGAACTGGGCAAAGGCTTTGCCTTCATCGCCCGCCAACAACGCATCAGCACCGACAGCAAAGACTTCTACATCGACCTGGTGTTCTACAACTACCTGCTCAATTGCTTCGTCATCTTCGATCTCAAGCGTGGCGAACTGACCCACCAGGACGTCGGCCAGATGGACATGTACGTGCGTATGTACGACGACCTCAAACGCGGACCGGAGGACGGCCCTACCGTCGGCATCATTCTCTGCGCGCAGAAAGATGAGTCGGTGGTGCGCTATTCAGTGTTGGAGGGCAATGAGCAACTGTTCGCCAGTAAGTACAAGCCGGTACTGCCGAGCGAAGAGGAACTTCGTGCGGAACTGGATCGGGAACGGGCCCTACTTGAGGATCGACAGCTCAATCGCAAGATGTGAAAACGACGGGCGGATTGTTCACAAACGGTGTGAGGACTATCGTTGGCAACTACCCGCAAAGGTCCAAAGCCGATGAATTTGCAGGACATGCCTTCACTGTCACCGACTCAAATCGAGTTGTCGCTGACCACTGACACTGCTGGCGAACCGTTCAAGGAGCCCGCCGCAGACGCCTTCATCCTCGGCGGCTTCACTTGGCGGCACGCCTCTCAGGACAGCGCGCGCCCGGTCGTCATCATCAACGCGGCCACCTCGGTTCGTTGCCGACACTATTCGCGCTTCGCCGACTACCTGTTCGCCAACGACTTCGATGTCATCACCTATGACTACCGCGGCATCGGCGAATCGCGGCCAACGTCGTTGAAAGGGCTGGAGGCGTCCTGGTCTGATTGGGGCGTGCTGGATTTCGAGGCGATGCTCAAGCGCGCTCAGCGCGAATTCCCTGGCCAGCCCATCGACGTGGTCGGCCACAGCTTTGGAGGCTGTGCAGCGGGCCTGGGAGCGTCTGGGCATTTGATTCGGCACTTGGTGACGGTCGGCGCGCAATTCGCGTACTGGCGCGACTATGCGCCCACCCATCGCTGGCGGATGTTCGGCAAGTGGCACGTGGTGATGCCGTTGATGACCCTGCTTTACGGCTACTTCCCCGGCAAACGTCTCGGCTGGCTGGAGGACACGCCCGCCGCAGTGGTTCGCGACTGGAGCACGCCCACTGCGCGCTACGAAACGCGGCCCAGCGGTCGTGTCATGCACGCAAAAACCGGCCGGCTTCCCTTTGCATCAGTCACCGCAAAAACCCTGGCCATCAGCATCAGCGACGATCCTTACGGTACGATCGCCGCCATTGAACGCCTGCTCGGCTACTTCACCGGCAGCACAAACACCCACCTGCGAATCACCCCGGAAGACATCGGCGAAGAAGAAGTCGGACATTTCGCCTTTTTTCGCAGCGCATACCAAGCCACACTATGGCCCATTGCATTGTCCTGGTTGCAGACCGGCGAACTGGCCCCCGATACACCCGGGCGGCGAGTGCCACGCAACTGATTGACCCGCCCCTTTCACCGAATGACGGAATTTCACCCATGGCATCCGCCAACAAGCAGAACAAACGCGCTTCCCGCGCCAAGGCAAAGGCCAAGCAAAACCGCACCCAGCGGGCTGCCGCGCCGGTCGAGCTGGACCCGAACGATGATCGCATCGACTTCGAATCGGTGGACCTGACCGAACTGTTCAAGAAAATGATCGATGCCGAAAAAACCAGCCAGCAAGCGATGTGCTTGGCCTTCCTCGAAGACCCGCTGCTGGAACTGGTGTACGAGCAGGAAGGCGAAGAAGGCGCGATGGATTTCATCCTCGCTGCGCTGATCGAATATCGCCAATGGTCCACCGAGGCCGATGAAGCCGGCGCCCTGGCGTGGATCGAATCACCGGCCTTCCAGGCTGACTACGTCGCGGCGTCCGACGTCATTGCGGCCCAAACCCAACAGAAAGCGAACTGAATTTAATGGCATCCCTGAACAAGCAGCAAAAACGCGCCAAGCGGGCCAAGATCAAAGCCAGACAGATCAACATCCACGGCCGCAAACCCGCCGCGCTGGACGATGACCTGGGCGAAATCGGCGAGCCGATCCCGGAATACACCCTGGCGATGTTCAGCAAAATGCGCGACGCCGAAGCCATCAGCCGCAACGACATGCTACTGGCCCTGCTGACAGACCTCGCCGGGATCATCAGCGACCATCCAGAACTGCTGGACATGGAAAACGCCGACAACGAAGCCATGGCCGCCACTCACCTGGCTGCCGACATGCTGATCGACTACCGCATGTGGGCCGACGGCATGGACCGCGATGCCGCTCAAGCCTGGCTGACCGATCCGCAATTCATCACTGATTTTGGCGATGCGCTGGACAGCTATCGTCAGTCGCTGGATGCGCAGGAAGAAAAGAGCGAATAAAACTCGCCTTGAAAGGAAAAACGGCCGCTTGTCATCACTGACAGCGGCCGTTTTTTTAACCTGACTAACAACAATCAGGCAGCAACACCTTCCAGACGCGGAATTTCAATACCGATCTTGGCGCTGGCATAGTTCAGATCGCCTTTGGCGATGGACTGAGCCTTGTAACCGGCACCGATCAGGTCCTGCACGTACAGCTTGTTGTAGATGAACATGAACACAAGGTTGCTGAGGCTGAACGTGAAGCAGGCCACCACGAACATGATCGCCGCCCACTTGAAATCACCACGGAACAAGGCCGGGAAAAAGCCGAAGAAAAATACGGTCCACGAGAAGCCGATTGGCGCTTCTTTCATGGCACCGGTGTTAGGGTTTTTGAACACAACCGATGTAAACGCCATGCCTGACTCCTTGATGCCCCAATAGGTTGGCTGAATGGCCGGGCTATCTCCATGCAGCTCTTTAAACGGCAAACACACGTAAATGCATCTATGACTCGCGTCAGATGAGGGAAGCAGGCAAGAAAGGGTCGGGGCTTTAGCCAGAAAGGCTGGGGGCGTCGAACAATCCGTGTCCTGAAACTCCATTGCATCCCGCAACAGCGAGATACACATTCGGCGAGAAGGCTACTATCTCGCCATCATCGTGTCCATCAGGTAACCGCTCGATAACTCGCCTGAATAAAAGCAGAAACGACCGCGATCATTTCTGATGGCGGTCGTTTCTGTGCTTTAACAGCGCTTGTCTTGAGTCAAGACACTCAGCGCGCTACCGCTGCGATCAACTTCTCGTTGCGACGACGGCGCGCCACAAACAGGCCCGCAGCCACGACCAACAAGCTCAGCAGACCGGTCGCGAGGATCTCCACGCGATGGGCTTCCTGGAACAGCATGATGGTCAGGGCGGCGACGATGAAGATGATCACCGCGTAGGTCAGGACCGGGAACAGCCACATGCTGAAGACGATTTTTTCACCGCGAGCCATACGCTGTTTGCGCATACGCAGTTGCGAAATCGCGATCACCAGGTACACCAGCAGCGCGATGGCGCCAGAACTGGCCAGCAGGAATTCGAACACCGCAGCCGGGGCCACGTAGTTGGCGAACACGGCGAGAAACGCGGCGCCAGTGGACAACATGACGGCCCAGTACGGCGTGCCGCTTTTGTTGGTGCGCTGGGAAACGGCCGGTGCATCACCGCGCTTGCCCAGGGAGAACATCATGCGCGATGCAGTGTAGAGCGCCGAGTTCAGGCAGCTGGTCACAGCGACCAGCACCACGATGTCGACGATCAGCTTGGCATTCGGGATGCCCATACGCTCAAGCACGGTCTGATAGGAACCGACAGCGGCCAGCACCGGGTCATTCCATGGCACCAGGGCCACGACGATGAAGATCGACACGAGGTAGAACAGGCCGATCCGCCAGATCACCGAGTTGGTGGCCTTGGAGATTTGCTGACCTGGGTTCTTCGATTCCGCGGCCGCGATGGTCACGATCTCGGTGCCCATGAAGGAAAACATGGTAGTCAGAATGGCGCCCAGTACCGCGCCCATGCCGTTTGGCAGGAAGCCCTGAGTGTCGAACAGATGGGAAACACCGCTGACCTGGCTGTTCGGCAAGAAGCCGAAGATCGCCATGATGCCGAGGCCAATGAAGCCGATGATCGCGATGACTTTGACCAGGGCGAACCAGAATTCGAACTCGCCGTAGTTCTTCACGCTGAACAGGTTGGTCACTGTCAGCAGCAAGGTGATGACCAAGGTGAAGGCCCAGATCGCCACATTCGGGAACCAGGCATGCAGGATAGTCGCGGCGGCGTTGGCCTCCAGCGGAATCACCAACACCCAGAACCACCAGTACAACCAGCCGATGGTGAAACCCGCCCAGTGACCGATCGCGCGATCGGCGTAGGTCGAAAAGGAGCCTGTATCTGGCGACGCAACAGCCATCTCGCCGAGCATGCGCATGACCAGAACCACCAGAGCACCGGCGGCAGCGTAAGCCAACAGAACAGCCGGACCGGCGGCGGCGATGGCATGGCCCGAGCCGACGAACAGCCCTGCGCCGATAACCCCGGCGATCGACAACATGGTCACGTGACGCGGTTTGAGCCCCTGTTCGAGGCCATTGGAGCTTGGGGTACTGCTCATTGAAACTACCTTTGTAAGGGAAAGCGATTTGCATCCATCCCGTCTGGCGTTCCTTCTCGTAAAAAGAAACCAACAGGGCGTTTCGGATTCTGCACGCAATAATTGCGCCAAAATGTTTCAAACTCCTTATGCGCGGGGGCTGTGGCGTGACCGGACAGTCATCGCAAGTCCTTGAGATTAATGGCAATTCGCCAGAGCGTTACCCTGCGACTCACTTTGGGAACGAACCAGCGCACCAGAAACACACCGGAAAATGTTACGACGCACAATAAAAGTGCAGATCAGGAACGTTTGGCCGGTTAGCGCTTCCAACACCCCGTCAAAGCTGGCAACATCGCGCCCTTTTTTACGCGACACCCTCGGGGCAGCTGGTTCAAACGGCTGTTCGGTTGATAGCAGCGCGACAGTCTGCTGTACCGATGCGACAACCTGCCACATGCCACCCGTTTACCGCCCGTAGCGCTGTTGGCTGCCATTCGAACGCTATGCTAGCTTGGCCGCCTCGCCAGGAAGGCCAACCAACAGCAGGAGCGAAACACTATGAGGAACGCACATGGCTGAGGCCACGCCCGCGCTTGAAATCCGCAACTTGCACAAACGCTACGGACAGCTTGAGGTGCTCAAAGGCATCTCGCTGACCGCCCGCGACGGCGACGTGATCTCGATCCTGGGTTCTTCCGGTTCCGGCAAGTCCACGTTCCTGCGTTGCATCAACCTGCTGGAAAACCCGCACCAGGGCCAGATCCTGGTGGCCGGCGAAGAACTCAAGCTCAAAGCCGCCAAGAACGGCGAACTGGTCGCTGCCGACGGCAAGCAGATCAACCGCTTGCGCAGCGAGATTGGTTTTGTGTTCCAAAACTTTAATCTGTGGCCGCACATGAGCGTGCTCGACAACATCATCGAAGCCCCGCGTCGGGTGCTCGGCCAGAGCAAGGCCGAGGCCATCGAAGTCGCCGAAGCCCTGCTGGCCAAGGTCGGCATCGCTGACAAACGCCACGCCTATCCGGCGCAACTGTCCGGCGGCCAGCAACAACGCGCCGCCATCGCCCGCACGCTGGCGATGCAGCCGAAGGTGATTCTGTTTGACGAACCCACCTCCGCCCTTGACCCGGAAATGGTCCAGGAAGTACTTAATGTCATCCGCGCATTGGCCGAGGAAGGCCGCACCATGCTGTTGGTCACCCATGAAATGGGCTTCGCCCGTCAGGTGTCCAGCGAGGTGGTGTTCCTCCACCAGGGCCTGGTAGAAGAGCAAGGATCGCCACAGCAGGTGTTCGAAAACCCGCTTTCGGCGCGCTGCAAACAATTCATGTCCAGCAACCGCTAACGGAGCTAACCGCATGCAGAACTACAAAAAAATCTTCCTGGCGGCCGCCGTCACCCTGGCGTTCAGCGCCGGTGCCGCCGCCGAAACCTTGAAGATGGGCATCGAAGCGGCCTACCCGCCGTTCAACAACAAAGATGCCAGTGGCAATGTCGTCGGCTTCGACAAAGAAATCGGCGAC
Source organism: Pseudomonas sp. 31-12 (assembly GCF_003151075.1). Classification (NCBI taxonomy): domain Bacteria; kingdom Pseudomonadati; phylum Pseudomonadota; class Gammaproteobacteria; order Pseudomonadales; family Pseudomonadaceae; genus Pseudomonas; species Pseudomonas sp. 31-12. Next base: position 535,935 of record NZ_CP029482.1, on the reverse strand, counting down.
GCCCTGTGCGCCAAGATGAAAGTCGACTGCACCGTGGTCACGTCCGACTGGGACGGCATCATCCCGGCCCTGAACGCCAAGAAGTTCGACTTCCTGATCTCCTCGATGTCGATCACCGACGAGCGCAAGCAAGCGGTGGACTTCACCGAACCGTACTACTCGAACAAACTGCAGTTCATCGCGCCGAAAGACAAAGAGTTCAAAACCGACAAGGACTCTCTGCAGGGCAAAGTGATCGGCGCACAACGTGCGACCCTCGCTGGCACCTGGATGGAAGACAACATGCCCGGCGTTGAAGTCAAACTCTACGACACTCAGGAAAACGCTTACCTCGACCTGACTTCCGGTCGTCTGGACGGCATCCTGGCGGACAAGTACGTCAACTATGAGTGGCTGAAAAGCGACGCCGGTCGTTCGTATGAATTCAAGGGCGACCCGGTGGAAGAAAGCGACAAGATCGGTATCGCTGTGCGTAAAGGCGACACCCTGCGCGCGAGGCTGAACCTTGCCTTGAAAGAAATCGTCGAGGACGGCACTTACAAGAAGATCAACGACAAGTACTTCCCGTTCAGCATCTATTGATTCTGACTTGCCTGGCTGGCGCCGCTCTCTGACGGCGCCAGCCCCTGGCATTGCCTGCTGCACATTGAAAAGAAATCCATGACTATCGATCTCTACGGATTCGGCCCGGCGCTCGCCGCTGGCGCGCTGATGACTGTGAAACTGGCACTCTCGGCCTTGTGCCTGGGGCTGGTGCTCGGTCTGCTCGGCGCCTTGGCCAAGACTTCCCCGTACAAGCCGCTGCAGTGGCTTGGCGGTACGTATTCGACCCTGGTGCGCGGCATCCCTGAATTGCTCTGGGTGCTGTTGATCTACTTCGGCACGGTCAACCTCATGCGTGCCCTGGGCGAGTTCTTCGGCAACCCCGACCTCGAACTCAACGCCTTCGCCGCCGGCGTGATTGCGCTAGGGCTGTGCTTTGGCGCCTACGCCACGGAAGTGTTCCGCGGAGCGATTCTGGCGATTCCCAAAGGTCACCGTGAAGCGGGCGTGGCTCTGGGCCTGTCGAAATTCCGCATTTTCACTCGGCTGATCATGCCGCAGATGTGGCGCATCGCCCTGCCCGGCTTGGGCAACCTGTTCATGATTCTGATGAAGGACACCGCATTGGTGTCGGTGATCGGCCTGGAAGAAATCATGCGCCATGCGCAAATCGGCGTGACCGTGTCCAAACAGCCGTTCACCTTCTATATGGTGGCCGCGTTCATGTACCTGGGCCTGACCATTTTGGCCATGACCGGTATGCACTTCATGGAAAAACGCGCCGCTCGCGGCTTCGCGAGGAGCACCCAATGAACTGGGAAGTCATCATCAAGTGGCTGCCGAAACTGGCCCAAGGCGCGACGCTGACCCTGGAACTGGTGGCCATCGCTGTGATCGCCGGGTTGTTGCTGGCGATTCCGCTGGGCATCGCGCGCTCGTCGCGCCTGTGGTGGGTGCGGGCATTTCCCTACGGCTACATCTTCTTTTTCCGTGGCACGCCGTTGCTGGTTCAGTTGTTCCTGGTCTATTACGGCCTGGCGCAGTTCGACGCGGTTCGTAACAGCTCGATGTGGCCGTACCTGCGCGATCCGTTCTGGTGCGCCACAGCAACCATGACCCTGCACACGGCAGCCTACATCGCCGAGATCCTGCGCGGCGCGATTCAAGCGATTCCGCCGGGCGAGATCGAAGCCGCACGCGCCTTGGGCATGTCCAAGGCCAAGGCGCTGTTCTACATCATCCTGCCCCGTGCCGCGCGCATCGGCCTGCCGGCCTACAGTAACGAAGTGATCCTGATGCTCAAGGCCAGCGCGCTGGCCAGCACCGTGACCCTGCTGGAACTGACCGGCATGGCCCGCACGATCATTGCCCGGACCTACCTGCCGGTGGAGATCTTCTTCGCCGCGGGCATGTTCTATCTGCTGATGGCTTACGTGCTGGTGCGCGGCTTCAAGCTGCTGGAGCGCTGGCTGCGCGTCGATGCCTGCCAAGGGCGCTGATTCCCACGTGTTGACGGGCGACGCCTTACTCGCCCGTTTCACGACGCTGGATGCTTTTCTGATTGAGCATCAAGCGCTGTGGAAGCCTCGTCCGTTTACTCATCTGCAGCTTCCTTGGGAAGCGTCCTACCCGGAACTGGCGATTTGGCTACGCGGGCGGTCGTTGGAAGAGGCGGAAAGCAGTCATAACCAACCTGGTTTGCTGAATGCGCCGGAGCCGTTTGCTTCGTTGGCGGCGCTGTCCCTTGAGTTGAGTTCGGTGGGTGAGTTGCCAGCGCATACGCTGGGAGCGGCCGGGCATCGATTGAATGTCGATGTGCCGGGGCGTAAATGGCAGCAGATTGAGGCCTTTGCCGGCTGCTTGTCGTTTACCTCGCCGCCGAAGCATTGGCTGGATTGGTGTTCGGGCAAGGGCCACTTGGGTCGGCGTTTGCTGCAACCCGGGCAACAACTGACGTGTCTGGAATACGACCCGGCGCTGGTTGCCAGTGGTCAGGCACTTAGCCAACGTCATCACTTGCATGCGCTGCATGTCGAACAGGATGTACTCGCGGTGGATGCTGCGGCTATGTTGAATGCCGATCACACGCCAGTAGCGCTGCACGCCTGCGGGGATCTGCATGTACGGTTAATGCAGCTCGCCAGTGCGGCAGGCTGCAAACAATTGGCCATCGCGCCCTGCTGCTATAACCGGATCAACCTTCCTGCGTACCAAGCGCTTTCCCCGGCCGGTTTGCGATCCGACCTACAACTCTCGCTCGACGATCTCTCGCTGCCGATGAGCGAAACTGTCACCGCCGGGGCTCGCGTCCGACGCCAGCGCGATACCTCCATGGCCCGGCGCTTGGGTTTCGACCTGTTGCAACGGCAACTGCGCGGCATTGACGACTACCTGCCAACCCCTTCCTTGCCCAGTACCTGGCTGGACAAATCCTTTGCCGACTACTGCCATCATCTGGCCGAGCTGAAAGAGTTATCCACAGTCGGCCCGCAAGATTGGTCCGCACTCGAAGCCGCTGGCTGGCAACGACTCGCCGAAGTACGCAACCTGGAACTGCTGCGCGGCCTTTTCCGACGCCCGCTGGAGCTTTGGCTGGTACTCGATCGGGCTCTTTTCCTCGCCGATCAGGGTTACACCGTTCGGCTCGGAACCTTCTGCGAAACCCCGCTCACGCCGCGCAACTTCCTGCTCCTTGCCGAACGCTCATAAAAATCCACAGCCTGTGGATAACTCTGTTGATGAAATTATCGTGGATCCAATATAAGCAGCTGTTTCAGGGGTGAAACGCAACTGTTCAATTTTCGTACACCTGATAAAAAACCGAGAAAAACAGGCATTTGCGCACAAATGAGAACGGGTCCACAAAAAAGTCATGAGCGCCGTTTCTGAGTACGCCCGTTGTGCATAAGCATCAGACGAAAACGACATAACCGCCGAAACCCGGTCGCGCCCGGCGGAAAATTGCACGTCACGGCCACCCTTGTTATACAGGCAGACAAGAGCGCCAAAGTGCGCCCACGAACAAGAAATCTCTGACAGACAGGAAGCCACAGTGACGTTCATTTCTTACGCACAGAATTTCGAAGACATACGCCTGTGGCGCGCACTCAAAACTGTGGAAGACGGCTTCTACATCGACGTCGGCGCCAACCACCCCACCCACGACTCCGTGACCAAAGCTTTCTATGACCGTGGCTGGACCGGCATCAACGTCGAGCCGATGCCCAATTATTACGACGCCCTGTGCCAGGAACGCCCCAACGACACCAACCTGCAATGCGTGGCCGGCGAAAGCGCCGACGACCTGACCTTCTATGGCATCGCCGGTACCGGCCTCTCCACGCTCGACCCGGCCATGGCGCAAATGCACAAAGACGCCGGCATGGACGTGCGCAGCCAAACCGTCCAGTCCCGCACCCTGACCTCCATCTGCGAAGAACACGCCCAGGGCCGCGAGATCCACTTCCTGAAAATCGACGTCGAAGGCCACGAAGAAACCGTCCTGCGCGGCATGGACTTCACCCAATGGCGGCCGTGGGTCATCCTCATCGAAACCCCATGGGACCGCGACCAGATCTGGGAAACCCTCGTCACCGACGCCGGCTACCACTCCATCCTGTTCGACGGCATCAACACCTACTACCTCGCCAACGAACACCTGAACCTCAAACCCGCCTTCGACATCCCGCCGTGCAACCTGGACGAATTCCAGTTCTGCAAAGGCCACAACTTCAGCCACCCCGTAAGCGACGCCGAACACCAGCTCGCCGCCGCCCTGCAACGCGCCGAACAGGTCGAAGCGCAGCTGCGCGCAATGCAAAACAGCCGCACCTGGAAAGCCCTTCAGAAACTCAAGAAAACCCTGCTTCGCGCCTGACCGGAAGCCTGCGTAAAAATAGTCTGAATTCAGGGGTTTACAGAACCAACCCAATCGCTATAATCGTCGCCCTAACACGCCGGTATAGCTCAGTTGGTAGAGCAACTGACTTGTAATCAGTAGGTCCCGGGTTCGACTCCTGGTGCCGGCACCATACGCAGTATCGAAAAAGGCTCACCGAAAGGTGGGCCTTTTTCGTTTATGGGTCTTACGCTCCTGAGTTTCCTCTGCGCGCTCCCCGTTTCGTGTTCGCCCCCTTTTGCCCCCCGCTCGCTGAAGGGTGGTTATATTCGTCAAAGGTGCGGAATCGATGCATCCAATTCTGGTACCGCGCATCTACATACCTCACCGAAACGATGAGCGGTTACGGTTGAAAATCAGTGAGGCGGCATAATGACAGCAGTGCTTATGCACAACCTGCCACTTCACTCCGCCGTTGCGAGCCTCTTTGTAATGAACACCGAACGACGTTACTCGATCATCTTGGAGCACAGCGCCGAGGTGCTGCTTGAACATGCACCCATGGCGCAGATAGAGGCATTTTGGGACGCCAACGATACCCGCTACTTCGGGTTGCGCATGGAGGACGAGCACAGCGCACACGCACGAGTGATTGTTACGGACGAAGTCCCCGACGACGAAGATGTGGCGCTTTTCTGACTGTAGCGAATGGAATCACTCGCCTCCTACGAGAGGAGGCGGGCGCCCAAATGATTTTCAGATCTATTGCCGACACCACAAAACAAAGCCCTCGTAGAAATACGAGGGCTTTGTTGTTTCTGGGTTCTGGATTTTTATACACCGGCCATCAATCACTCAAACTCCGTAGAAACCGAAAGATGCTCCCAAGCATCAATCTCCCCCTGCAACCGCGCAATCTTTTCACGCACCAACCTCACCGCATCCTTACCCAGCAACAGATGAACCGGCGGCTTTTCAGCAGCGACCAAGGTCAGCAACGCCTGCGCAGCTTTGTGCGGATCACCAGCCTGCTTGCCACTCTTCTCTTCCCGCGCCTTGCGCACTGGATCGAACACCGCGTCGTAGTCACTCAAGGTGCGACCGGATCGGATCATCGAGCGCCCCGCCCATTCGGTGCGAAATGAGCCAGGTGCCACGGCGGTCACGTGGATGCCCAGGCTTTCGACTTCTTTGGCCAGCGCTTCGCTGACGCCTTCAAGGGCGAATTTGCTGCCGCTGTAGTAAGCGATGCCCGGCAAGGTGATGAAGCCGGCCATGGAGGTGATGTTGACGATATGCCCGCTGCGCCGTTCACGCATGCCGGGCAGGACTGCTTTGATCATTGCCACCGCGCCAAACACGTTGACGTCGAACTGGCGCTGCATTTCAGTCAGTGGCGATTCCTCGAGAATGCCTTCGTGCCCATAGCCGGCGTTGTTGACCAGTACGTCGATCTGCCCCACCTCGCGCAGGATGTCAGCCACCAGCGGTTCGATTGCTTGGAAATCGGTGACGTCGAGCACGAACGCTTTAGCGCGATGGGCGTCCAGCGCTTCGAACGCGACGCGCTCGGATTCGCGCCGCACCGTGCCAACCACCGTGTGTCCCGCCGCCAGCGCTGCTTGCGAAAAGGCCAGGCCGAAACCTGAACTGACGCCGGTGATCAGGAAAACCTTGTGAGCGTGGGTGTTCATGCTGCGTTCTCCAATAAAAACGCCGTCGATAGTGATCGACGGCGCTGTGGACAAGTCAACCCAGGTCTTAGTGACCGGCGCTCTGACCGCCATCGACGTGCAGGATTTCGCCGGTGACGAAGTTGGCGTTGTCCAGATACACAACCGCCTGAGCGATGTCGTTGATTTCGCCCATGTGGCCGACCGGGTGCAGACTGCCCAGCGCTGCATGGGTTTCTTCGCCGTGCATCGGGGTCTTGATGATGCCAGGGGAAACCGCATTCACCCGAATCCCGCGCTTGGCGTACTCAATCGCCAAGGACTTGGTCGCAGAGTTCAAACCACCCTTAGTCAGCGAGGCCAATACCGACGGCACACCGTCAATTGCGTGGTCTGTCAGGCTGGTGGTGATGTTGACGACGTGGCCTTTGCCTTGTTTTTCCATCTCGGTGATCGCGAGTTGGGTGATGTAGAAGAAACCATTCAGGTTCACCGACAACACCGCGGCGTAGTCTTCAGGGGTGTAGGCAGTGAACGGCTTGGCGACGAAGATCCCTGCGTTATTGACCAGGGTATCGATGCGGCCAAAACGTGCGATGGCTTCACGAATCACTTGCTGCGCAACAGCCGGGTCGCCGATGTCGCCTGCCACGGTGAGGATGTCCGGGTCGGTGGACGGTTTGATCGAACGCGAAGTGGCGACAACTTTGTAATCCAGTTCGCGGAAGGCTTTGACCATGCCTGCGCCGAGACCTTGGGAAGCGCCGGTGATAACGATGACTTTTTTCGAATTGCTCATGATGAACCTCTACTAATTAAGAATGGTTTGAAAAAGTAAGTAATCAGGCTTCAGCGGGGGCCTTGGCCATTTGTCTCAGCATTTGTTCGTAGTACTCGACCGACTGCGAACCAGACACCAGGTGACGACCGTTCAGCACCATGGCCGGGACCGAGTTGATGCCGTGCTGGCGGTAAAACGCTTCAAGCTCACGCACTTCTTTGGCAAACGCGCCGGACGCCAACACCTCTTGAGCAGCCGCCGCATCCAGTCCCGCTTCAGCCGCCAGACGAACCAGCGTCTCGCGATCGCTCGGGTTCTGGCCGTCGGTGAAGTAAGCGCGGAGCAGGATTTTCTTGAGAGCGACCTGCCGCCCTTCCTGCAACGCCCACAACAGCAGCCGATGCGCATCAAACGTGTTGTAGAAGTGGGTGCGCTTCTCCAGATCGAACTTGAAACCCAGGGCCGCGCCACGTTCGATCTGCATCGCCTTGCCGGCGGCGACATCTGCGGCGGTGCGTCCATATTTGCGCATCAAATGCTCGACCGCTTTTTCGCCGACTGCCGGCATGTCCGGGTTCAACTCGAAGGGCTTGTAGGTCAGCTCTACTGAAATCTCACCGGCCACGTTCTCGATCGCCTGCTCCAGCGCCGTCGCACCCAAGGCACACCAAGGGCACACCACGTCGGAGATGAAATCGATGGAGACGGTCGCGGTCATGACTTGTCCTCCGCCTCAGCCAGCTGCTTTCGATACTGGGTGGTTGTGATGCCGGCGTAGCCCCAGTTATCGGTGTCGACTTCTTCGATCACGATGTGGGTCAGGTGCGGATCCTTCTTCAGGACGCGTTCCAGGGTTTCAGTGATTTCGGCGATCACCTGAGCTTTCTGCTCAGAGGTAACGCCATCGCGGGTGATGCGTACGCTTACGAAAGGCATGAGGAATCTCCAGTGACCTTCCCTTCGGAATGAATGGGTCGGCGTTGGAGCTCAATGTAGGGAGTTAGCTGGAGGGGATAAAGGTGGGGACGGGAACATCATTAGTTACTTGGTGTAATGATTGTCTCGATGGAAGACGCTAAAACTGTTTGCGTAGAAAATGATTAATCGGCCAACTTCCATTTACCGCAACGTTTAGATATCGCCAAAAAATGGAGAAATGCTCATGACAATTCGATTCTTCGACAGCCCGTTCCATGTCACGCACGACGAGGAAATTGCCAACAAAATGGTGGGGGAAGTGGAGCTATCGATCGTCACTGATTGCCCTCAAAAGCCTGGCGTCGAAGAGAATGAAGCCGGCGTCAGGTTAGACGTGGGTCATTCACGCATTCCCAAGCCTCAGGACCAGTAAATCACTGAAGCTCTCACCCTACGCCACCACCTAGCCACGATTGCGCATCCGCCGCCCTCAAGCTACCTTCAGACCGTCGCTGCCAATTCAGCGACCGGGCCTGATAACCCGAGTAAGATACAGGCGCACAAGCGCCCATAATCACGATTGTTGGCGTTTTTTTGTGCCTGCATTTCCGTGTAATGGCGGCTGTGCGTGGGAGACCTTCGGGTCTGCCGGGTTCCTGTATCTCCGGTTTATCAGCCCGCGCATAGCTGCCACCCATTCGCCTGATAACGAACGTGGTAGCTCAAACTTTGATTCAGGAGTTTTTGCTAATGCCCGCTATCGGTCCGTCCAACATTTGCGCTACTGCTCCACCGGTCACCACCCACCACCGCCCAAAAACCGGAGGTGCCCAATGACCAACCCCCAAGACCTCAAAACCATCGGCCTCACCCCTTTCTCCTACCACGCCAACGAACCGCTCTTCCGCATCAACGCCGGCGTCCCGGTGATCGAAGCCCTCTCCCACGCCTCCGACCTGCTCCACGTCGCCAAACTGCTCGCGTCAGACGCGGCCATGGTTCGCGACACCGACCGGCATGCCTGGGCATCGCATTATTTGCAGGATATGAGCAAGGCGATCATTGATGATGTGGTGAAGGTGTTGGACGCGCCATGTAACAACCGAGCCAGTAACGTCGCACCATAAACAAATCGCACGCATGAAAAAGCCCCGAATCAATCGGGGCTTTTTGCGTAAGTCGGTCATCGACCCACTGGCTGATTCGGGTGGTATCGATCACTCACGCTACTGTCTATCGGCTCCTCCCCCCGAACCGACTGAGCCACCGCTTCGATAATCGCGGCCCAAATATCCGGCCTTGCCAGCACAGGCATTTCCTTTGCCAACACGTTGCTCAGCTTCCCTTCGTTTTGCTCTATGGATCGCAAGAGCCGATCAGCCTGGTGATCAGGCATCTCAACGACTTCCTTGATTGCCTGTCTGGCCCTTATGTGGCTGCGCAAATACCGCGACTCTTCACGCATCTGTTCCGTGATGGTGCGGCGAATGACGTTAGACATGAAAACAACGTGTGGACCCAGGTTCGGATAGCGCCACACCGGGCGGGCCTGATCCTGGCCTGTGAATTCAATATTCGAGACCACGCCGTCAGGGTATTGCGTACGCGTATTGGCGAATGCTACCTGGTCTCGTATGCCCTGCATGAGCGGTTTTGAAACCTGATCCAGCACGCTGTCATATAGACGCCGCTCAGCAGAGTCGTCAGTGATAACAGCTGAAATCGGAAGAATCACCGGGTCTGGAATGGCTCCATCACGACGCAAAATGTCGTTGATCAGGAAGCGATGGACCCGGCCGTTGCCATCAGCCAGCGGATGGATATAGACGAAAGCGAACGCTGCTACCGCGCTGCGCATGACCGGGGATTGCCCTTGAGTACGATTCAGAAAGACGCGGATGCCTTCCAACATCCGCTCCAGATCGCCTTCCGGGGGAGCGACGTAATGGACAATCTCCTGATAACGGACAGTTTCGCCAACAAACACCGGAGATTGCCGAATCCCCATACGTGTCAGTGTGGTCACTGCGCCAAGGATTTCTTCTTGCATCTCAGCCAGTGCAGCATCGGTGAGCGGCAGTTCGCCCTGACCGGTTCGTCGCGCCAATACATCTGCGAAACGCTGGATACGCGTAGAACGATCCGCCTCCCCTTCAATGGCGAAGCTGGCTTTGCTTTCCCTGAGCGTCATCCATGCGGCGGCGCGCAGCAGAAGCGCTTCGCCAAACTCTGCAGTCAGTTGACCGAAGAGGTGAGGCACATCGAGGTCCGCTGCTGACTGGACTGCTGCTGTCTTGACGACGACTGGGCAGAAATAGCGCGTGCCTGGCAGGTTGTCATTCACCCGCCAACGCGGCACCTTCACCGCCTCTTCGGGTGAAGCCGCCACCAACAGATCGGCGTTGATGGCGTCGACATACTTACCGCCGATGGGTTCTGGCGCCTGCAACTGCTCGCCAGTGAGCCACTCAAACAAGAACGCTGACCTGCGGGCATATTGGCCGGTGGGCTCGTCATTCAACCAGCCTTGTAACGGTGCAGGACCCACCTTGGTAAACAGTCTGGTCAAGAACTCAAGGTTCGGGACTTCATGCCGCAGGTGAAATTGCAGATGGGATGAAAAGTCCGGATCGGGGCGCATGTTTTCCGTATAGGTCTCAAGACGAAAACCGTCTTCGACCTGAGTTGACCGTCGGCTACCGACCTGACTTAACACGGGTAGCCGTGCCATCGGCCGCACGTCGAATGTCGTCGCTAGCCAAGCCGCACCGATGGGGTCTACGGGAAACTCGCTCACGTCACACTCCTTTTAAATCCTCGGCCAAATCAAACCGCCATAAATGGAGATTAACGATCAAAATCAGGTTTTGCTGCATAAAAATGATTATTTTTTGGGACTAATGCATAAAAACGAACATTTAGAGCACTTCAAATTGAGCTCTACCAATGGAATTGGTGCACCGTCGAACTGACCTCAAACGCATAAAAACGATTTTACTTGCTCAAAAACGATCATAAATCTGGCTTTTTGCACAAAACCGTTTCGAAACCGGACAATTTCACTGAACCCCTCACACGCTGAAACCCGAAACGTCGCTGCCTTTTCATCCAAAAAAAAGCCCCGAATCGGTCGAGGCATTTTTTTGGTTTTGGTCATTTCAGTAGGGATGCAATCAAGCGACGATCACGGTTTGCACAGTGATCTGCTTCAGCGCATAAAACGGTGCAAGCGCCGCCTCATCCGCGGTGGAGCCGGTAATCAACCGCCACTCCCGCTCAATCGGCGTCCAGTGCTGTTGCCGCGCACGCCCTAGCTTGTCAGTGTCAGCAAGCACAACAATCTGCGCCGCCCGCTTGATAATGCATTCCTTGAGATAAGCCTGCTGCGCACTCGCTTCACACAACCCAAACTCCGCCACCACGCCATCCGCACCCAAAAACGCCTTGTCCACACTCAACCGGCTCAACGTCAGTTCCGCCAACGGCCCCAGCGTGCTCATGCTCGAACCGCGCAAATCACCGCCGATCAAAGTCAGCCGCACGCCCGGCGCATTGGCCAAGGTCATCACGGCCAGCAAGTTGTTGGTCACTACATGCACGTCTTGTCGCGAGCAAAGATGATGGGCCAGCGCAGCACACGTGGTGCCGCCGTCGAGCAGCACGGTATCGCCATCCTGAACATGAGCGGCCGCAGCCTGGGCGATGGCGTCTTTCTGCTCCCACTGCGATGTCTTGCGCTCTTCAAGCGAAGCTTCCGGTTCGTGAACGCGTACAACTGAAGTGGCGCCGCCATAGGTCCGCACCAGATGCCGCTGCTTGGCGAGCATGGTCAGGTCGCGTCGCACCGTGGCTTCCGAGACTCCGAGTGCCGCGCTCAATTGCTCGACGTTGGCATCGCCAATGCGTACGAGATCGAGGATGGCGCGGTGGCGTTCGGAGGCTTTCATGGCGGGTCTCGTTGTGTGGACGGTGGTCGATCTTACACGACAGCACCCACGCGACTCATCCCCGTCGCGTGGCAAGCTCGGCGCCCTGGCGCAGCGCTTCAAGCAGGCTGCGTTCATCGGCGATGCCTTTGCCGGCGATATCGAAAGCCGTGCCGTGGTCGACCGAGGTACGGATCACGTCCAGACCCACGGTGACGTTTACGCCGGCTTCAAGTCCGAGCACTTTGACCGGGCCGTGACCCTGGTCGTGATACATCGCCACCACCAGGTCGAAGTCACCGCGGCCGGCGCGGAAGAACAGGGTGTCGGCGGGCAGCGGGCCGGTGACGTCGAGGCCTCGTTCCTGCAGCAGCTTCACCGCAGGGATGATTTTTTCTTCCTCTTCGCCGTAGCCAAACAAACCGTTTTCACCGGCATGGGGGTTGATCCCGCACACGCCGATTCGCGGTCTGGCGATGCCGGCCTTGATCAGCGTCTCGTTGCCGCGTTCGATGGTGCGCTGGACCAGACCCGGCTCGATCTTACGGATCGCGTCGATGATGCCGATATGCGTCGTGACGTGAATCACCCGCAGTTGCGGCGCCACCAGCATCATCGAGACTTCGTCGACGTTGGTCAGGTGTGCGAGCATTTCGGTGTGGCCGGGGTATTTATGGCCGCCGGCGTGCAGCGCTTCCTTGTTCAACGGCGCGGTGCAGATCGCATCGATCTGGCTAGCCTCGGCGAGTTGCACGGCGCGGGCGATGTACTGAAAAGCGGCGTCACCGGCGATGGGCGACAGTTCGCCGAACGGCAGGTCGTCGGGAATCAGGTCGAGGTCGATGCAGTCAATGGTGCCGGCTTCGTACAACGCCTGGGAGGCGTCTTCGATGCGGCGCACTTTGGCGCTGCCGCCGACGATGACGTTGGCCTGTTCGAGGCGACGGGCATCACCGATCACCAGCGGCCGGCATTGTTGGTAGACGACGTCATGAGTCAGGCTCTTGACGATGATTTCCGGACCGACACCGGTGGCGTCGCCCATGGTGATGCCGATGATGGGCAGGTAGTTGCTCATAGTGTTCATTCGAGTCCTTGGATTCGTGTGCGTTGGGGCGGGGAGCGATCAGCGCTAGCGCTCAAGTGCTGCCATGCCGCATACAAGGCGTTGTCGGTGCCGAACGCGCCGGCCTTGGTGACGATGCCGGGACGATGGCCCTGGCGGGAAACGGTCGGGCGGGCGAAGGCGACGCCGGCTTCGATTTCGGTCAGCAGTTGCAGGCTGTCGATGCCGACGGTGGTCAAGATGGCCCGCGCCGTCTCGCCGCCCGTGGCGATCAGGCCGCCGACCTTGGCGAAGTGCGGTTCGACCAATACGGCCAGCATGGTTGAGAGTTGCGCGCCCTCCTGGGGATCGAACGCTTCATCGCGGCCGATGCGCAGCAGCAGGTCACTCCAGCCGTCCAATTGTTCGCCGATGCGCGATTGCCAGAGCGCCCAGTCGTCATGGGTTGTGCCTTGGCGAAGGACTTCTGGCGGGACAACCAATTCGCTGACGCCGCCTCGTTCTTTGAGCAAAGCGCACTGCCGCTCGCAAACGCCGGATAGGCTGCCGACGAGGATCAGAATCGGCGCCTGGCTTTTTTCCTGCGCTGTCGGTTCGCTGGCCGTGAAACGTACCTCAGAGAAATCAGGAAGGCTGGCAATTTCCCGTGCAAGGCCACCCGAACCGATCCAGAACAGCGGCTGCTCCATCGATGCGGTCAACCGAGCGAGGGTCAGCAGATCGTCTTCAGTTTGCGCATCGACGATCAATGCCTGGGTGCCATTGCCGGCAATTTCAGCAATGTGCCGCTCAAGCGCTTTTTCGTTGCCGCGCAGGGTGTCTAGATCGAGTTTCGCGGTGCTCAGGCCGGCGGCAACGAGCATCGCTTCGACATCGGCCGGACGGTCAGCGTTTTCCAGCTTCCAGGTATCGGTGGTTTCCAGCGGCTGGCCGTTCACGAACACCCGACCGCCGCGCAGCGTACGCCCGGTGGCGGGGAACGCCGGGGCGACGATGGCCAGGCCGGCCAACGGTTGCAGGGCGGCAACTTCGGCCGCCCAGTTACCGCGCAGCGTCGAATCGATTTTTTTGTACAACCGCTGCCCGGGTTGATGCAGCGCCTTGAACGCGGCGACGGTGCGCTCGGCGGCCCGCGCCGGGGAGAGACGCCGAGTGTCCGTATCGGCGGCAATCACCTGAGCGTCGGCCTTGTCATTCAGAGGGTCGAGCGTGACGACGGTTTGCATCCCCACGCTCGCGAAGCCGATGGCGCAATCCGCCGCGCCGGACAGATCGTCAGCGATGATCAGAATCCTCATCGCAACGCCTCCTGCTTTTGCGGCGCGATCTCCGGCTCGGGTATGACGACCGGGTTGCGCTGCTGCACGCGTTTGGCGACGGCGGCGGTGAGCAGCGGTGCGAGGATTGCAGTGACCACGACGCAGGCGGCTACCAGAATCGTCGCGCTCTTGGCCGCTTCGGCGTACACCGGATTGGCCGCTGCAATCAGCGCCGGAACGGCGGCGGCATTCCCGGCAGTGGTGGCTGCGGCAACACCCGCGACGCCCGTGCCACCGGTCAAACGATCGGCGAAGAACAGCGGAATGCCGGTCAGCACAACCACCGCAACGCCCATGCCGAGACCCAACAAGCCGGCCTGCCAGACGTTATGCAAGTCCAGGCTGGCGCCGAGTGCCAGGGCGAAGAACGGGATCATCACTGGAACGGCCTTGGCCAGAAAGTCGCGCATGTCACGGTCGAGGTTACCCAACAGCATGCCGAGAGCCAGGGGCAGGATGCTGCCCACCAGCGTCGGCCACGGGAATGCCGACAGGCCGGCGATTCCCAGGGTGACCATTGTCAGAAACGGTCCAGACTCCAGGGACATTACCGAGTAGGCGCCGACGTCTTCGGAGCGACCGTATTGACCCATCAACGCCATGTACAAGCCGCCATTGGTGTCGTTCATCGCAGCGACCACTGCAAGCGTCGATATACCGGCAAAGAGGCCAGACGAAATCGGCTGCTCACCCAGGAAATGCCCCAGCACAATGCCGATCAGCACGGCGATGCCGACCTTGGTGATGAGCAGCGTGCCGCCCTTCTTCAGCAGATAAGGCGTGGCCTTGATGTTGATACTCGCGCCCATGCAGACGTAGAACACCGCGAGGATGGGTAACGCCCCGGTGAACAGTGCATTGGTGAAAGAGCCGAAAAACTTCGGTGTGTCAGGTAGGAATGTAGCCACCAGCGAACCGATCAGCAGCGGGACAATCATCATGCCGCCAGGGATGCGTTCAATGGTGCGCTTGATAGGAATTTGGGCCACGAGGGTCTCCTTTTATAATTGTTTGGTAAGACGTACTTCACCTCGAAACTGATCGAATCAATCATTTTGTGATTGAGTCAGTCAAAATAATCTTAGGCTTTCGTTATGACTTGCGCAAACCAATCATTCAAATGATCGTTTTGATCATTTGTGGAGGGGCTTTGTGAAGAGCGGATGTCGCTGGGTAGGCTTTTTTCGGACCCGATTGACGCCGGCGTACGGCTCTCTGTCCGATTGACATGAGCTCTATGGGACAGAAACTCCGCCCCAAGAGCGCGCAACCGATCGCCTTCAAGTGGCGATAGTCGGCTTCAGGAACCACGTTGATGACCTGAATATCAGCGCTCAGGTGAGGTCTCTTTTCCTTTTGTTTGAAGAATCAAAATATCAAGCATCCGAAATACAAAACGCAGCCTGATCAGGCTGCGTTTTTTGGGCTGATCAATCCCGACCATCAGCAAAACATGAGTGCCCGCACCGCGCAGCACGGGCATTTAACAGCGTTCAAAACCACCTCAAATCGAGCCCTTAGTGATTGAGCGCTGCTAAAACGTGCTCAGGATCGTTATAAATCGCTCGTAACAAAGCACGGGCAGGTCCTTCCGGATCACGCCGCCCCTGCTCCCAATTCCGAAGCGTTCCCACGGCTACATCAATTCTCTTTGCAAAAGCGGCCTGGGACAGTCCCGTGGCGAGGCGAATTTTTTTGACCTGAACTGCATCGACATGGAATTCACGCGATGGCTGCCGCTCACCACGGTCGATCTCATCCATCTGCGTCATGCTTTCAACGAGACGATCGAAGAGATTTTTTTCCATTATTTCCATCCTTTATTGATGGCACAAAGAACTGCTTTTTCTTTACCCGAAAGGGAGTCTTGAATGCCTTTTCGGTAAATCAGTAGCAAACGTATCTGAAAAGCCGAGGTTACGTGATAGTAGATGACTCGCACACCGGCACTCTTACCTTTGCCATGCGCTGCCCAGCGGATTTTTCTCAGCCCACCGGTTCCTTCAATCAAAGCTCCAGCTTCAGGATGTTCGGCCAAATATTGCTGAAACTCACTGTACTCTTGGTCACCAAGATGGCTGGGTAGGTCAGCAGTAAAAATTAACGTCTCGATGAAGATCATGCAGTCCCTGCTATACGTCATTGGCGTACACCGAGAAGTCTAGATACTCACCTCATTTCACACAACAGATGATCCCGCCTTACTTTGTAAAAGAGACTAACGGTTCCTTCCGAGCGAAAAACGAGCTGATCCTTTCCCGTCGTGTGCCGTGACACACACCCAAAAAAATGCCCAAACCTCCCGGTCCGAGCATTTTTTTGACCCCGATCACCCACCCCTCCCCAAAAACCTCGACTCTATGTAAGCCTCCAGCCATCGGACGCAGCATCATTTCGCTACTAAACTCGGGACAAGCGTGTTCATGTGCAGGATTATAGCCAGCACGTATCGCCCAACCGGCGGCCAGGTACTCAACAATAGCCAGCCCACTTTAGAGGGCATTACCCAATGGATAGCAGAACCTTACGCAACCTGATGCGCATTGTGCAGACCGGCTCTTTGTCGGCGGCGGCAGAGCATTCCTGTTTAACCGTGCAGGCGTTGGCCGCGCAGTTGAACAAGGTTGAAGAGCAGTTTGGTTTTCGGTTGTTTCGTCGCTCCAACAAGGGGTTGACCCTGACTCCGCAGGGCACGGAACTCACGCCTTACATGGACAAGGTGTTGGTTGCCACGCGGCAACTGGAAGAAAAAGTCGCCGCGCTGAAGGTGCCGGGGCAGCGCACGCTCAAGGTGGCGCTGAACACGACGCTGTCGGCTGACTTCAATCGGCGAATGATCGGACGCCTGATCGAGGTGTTTCCCGACTATCAGCTGGAATTCAGCTACGCCGAGTCGATGGAAAACCTCAGCAAGCTGAAGAACGAGGACTTCGACCTGGCGGTGCTGATCGGTCCGCAGAAGCCAGGGCTGCCCAGCATCATCCTGCCCGAGGTCCAGGTGCAGGTGGTCGGTGCGCATTGCGGTCAGGAACATGATCCGCTGGTGTTGCTCGGCAACAAATTTCAGGTGCGCCCGGCGGACGATTGTCCGTATTCCCACAGCTTCCTGCGCTTTCTCGACGCAGGCCTGGGCAATTACGAGTCGGGCAAGCGGATGGTCTATTCGTGCAGCGAAACCCTGACGTTGTCGTTGATCACGCAAATGGACGGCCTCGGCATGGTCTCGCGGGATGCCGCCCAGCGTAATGGCCTGACGATTTTCCCCGGTTTCGAGGATGCCCTCGAAGTGCGGCTGGCGATCAATAATCCGGAGTTGTCGGGGCAGGCCTTGCACGATGTGGTCGACCTCCCGCTACATGAACGAGCCGAGCGCAATGTACGCAGCCGTTCCCACCGCAACGGAGAGAAAGAGGTTTTTGCTGAAATACGCACATAACAACGTCGGAATCGCGGCATAAAATTCCGGGCGATCGAGCTGCACGTGCTGATCCTTGATCAACAACGGCGTGAGGCTGATTGCAGCGACGATCGCCACCGGCAGGTATTCCAGCGCCCGGGCGACGAAGGGCGGCCAATGGTCGGTGTTCACTTGCAGCGGTAACGCGCGCGGCAAGAAGGTCACGGCCATCATCAGCGCGACCACCAGAATCAGGAACGTTTGGTCAGGCATACGCCCACCCCGCAGCCCACGAATGTGGCGATGAATACGTTGAAGGGCGAGCTGCCGACCAGGCTCAGTACGCCCATGCAGGCGACAGCGGCCAGTGCGGCGATGAGTTTGTTACGCGTGTTGCACAGCGACACCAGCACGTAGAGCATCATCGCGGTCAGCGCGTAGTCAAGCTGATACTGGATCAAGTGCGCCGCGTACTGCGCGCAAATCGCCCCCAGCAAACCGCCGAGCACCCACGAAGTGTGGCAAAACAGGTTGAAACCGATCAGGTAACGCACGTTGACGGGTGAGCCCTTGCCCAGTTTGACGCTGTGAAAAGCAAACGACTCATCGGTCAGCCCGCCCGCGTAACACCAGCGCTCCATTCGACTGAGCCCCATGGCTTGCAACGCCTTGGCCATATAGACCGACATCAGCATGTGCCGCGCGTTGATCAGAAACGTGGTGAGGATGATAGTGGTGAGCGAAGCACCGCTGGAAATCAGCGCCAGGGCGGCAAACTGCGAAGCGCCGGCATACACGAACAGGCACATGGCGACCGGCAGCCACACGGGCAACCCGGCATTCACCGCCATCAAACCGAACACAAACGACACCGTGAAGTAACCCGCAACCACTGGGCTGGCTTCGGCGAAGGTGCGCGAAGCATGCGGCTCGACCATCAGCGGCTGGCTGCTGGACGTCTCATTCATAGGTCCCTCTCAAATGTTCTTTCACCGCGCGGTTCGCAAAAACCCTGGGCACTCCAGAAGCGCTGGCCGGCAAGGTTAGCATCGTCGACAAACAGGAACATGCGCAGCACACCCACGCGTTTCATGTCCGAGGATGCCGCTTCAACCAGGCGTTGACCGACGCCCTGGCTGCGGTAATCCGGGCTCACGGCGAGGTGGTTGATCGTGCCGCGACTACCGAGCATTCCGCCCAACACTGCGCCGACGATTTCGCCGCTGACATCCAGTGCGATAAACGCGGTGGTGGTTTTCTGCACCAGCACACCGCGCAGGCATTTGGCGTCCTGCCATTCACAGAAAGACACCTCTTCGAATTGTCGAAAGAAGCGTTCCAGGCGCTGTGCATCCTTGGCTGTCGTACGCCGCAGCATCACCGGTGCGGGGCACTCGGCGAGGCTGCTTACGGCGTTGTACTGTTCAGCGAACAATGTCAAAAGCGGTCCCGGGCCGCGAGAAAGAGATCGCCAGAATCTGCCGGTACGCCATGTCGTGAGAATGGGTATTGCGTGCCGGTGTCACGTAGTGACGCATGTCGCGATCGAGAAAGTAGGTGGTGTCGAGGATTTCCTGATACGTCGTCGAGGCCAGGTGTTCCTGGTTTTCGGTGTCGTACAAACGGCTCTCTGCCCCTTCAACGTTATTGCGTCCCCAGAAGTGCACGCCGCTGAACGGATAACCGTCGCAGTGAATCCCTTCCGGGGTGATTTCCAGTTGTTTGCCCGGCTTGATCTCGATGCGGATCTGATGAATCTGGCATTGCCAGATTTCGTCGTGCAACTCGGGTGGCAACACGTTTTTGTACACTTCGAAGTCGGTGTCGATCAGGCTGCGCATCACCGGCGAACTGATGATCTCATCGGAGAAGTCCTGGAAGTGCCGAACCATCCCGCCCACGTAGCTGTTGTTAGCCTTGGACTGAACATAGGCGCGGTGTTCCAGTTGCTTCAGGTCGCGCGTGACCGGGTTGTATTCGAAATCGCTGTAGCGGCGATAACGCATGCCCGCCTCGGCCTGACCGTAGTAACTGTCCGGCTCCATGTTTTCCCAACTTCTGGTCAATCTGACGAAATCGTTGAAATGACCGAAAAGATTGAAGTCAGCACCCCGGACATTGGCATATTTGTCACGCCGTAGAAATTCGCCCACTTCTTTGTTCAAAACGATCATTTTAAAAATCTCCGTGCATTTAGCTGCCTAATCTAGAGAGCACAGGATTTACGTCCATGAGAAAGAATTTGAGGCATATCAAGCGCTGCTTGAAACGGAGGATGACGTGGCTTTAATTCGACTTTTTACGATCGAAAATGGCCGTTTTATGCGTTTTTCGATGGTTGTCAGGCAAAAAAAACCCCGAGCCATTCGGGGTTTTTCAGCGAGTGTTGAACACTCAATCGATCATCAGAAGATGTTGATCGGGTAATCCACAAACACACGCACTTCGTTACCGCTGACGTTGTACTCGCTGGATTTCTGCGAGACACGCAGGATCGAGCTGCGCAGTTTCACGCTCAGGTCTTTGGCCGGGCCGCTTTGCACGACGTACTTGAACTGGTTGAAGATTTCGCGCTCGGTGCCGCCTTCGCTGGTGGACGTGGTGATGTTGTCACCGCGCACGTAGGCGAAGTTGTAGCTCAGGCCGGGAACGCCAAATGCGGTGAAGTCCAGGCCGTAGCCCAACTGCCAGCTGCGCTCGTCTTCGGCGTTGAAGTCGGACCAGTAGGAGTTCGCCAGGTAGATGGTGTTGCCACCGTCGCCGACACGACCTTGATCCTTCTGATAGCCGCCGTAGGCGTAGCCCAGGTTGCTGTCGCCGGTGCTGCGCTGGTGAGCCAGCGTGAACGAGTGCGGGCCGGTGGCGAAGGTCGCTGCCAGGCTCCAGATTTTGTTGTCGTCGCCGGTAGCGCCGCTTTCGCGGACGTAGGAATCGTCCAGCTTGGTCCGATAGCCGTTGAAGTCCAGGGTCAGGGACTGATCCTTGTCGATCGGGAACACGTAGTTGGCGTTCACGTATTGCTTCTTCAGCACGTCTTCGACGTCGGATGCGTAGAGCGCAGCCTTGAATTGTTCGGTGAACTGGTAACTACCGCCCAACACGTTGATCGACTTCAGGCCGCCACTGTCACGGCCTTCAGCGCTTTTGCGCGATTCGGCGGTGAAGCGACCGGCGTTCAGCTCCAGGCCTTTTATCTCCCGGGAGGTGATCAAGGTGCCGGTGTAGCTTTCTGGCAGCAGACGCACGTTGTCGTAGCTCAGCACCGGCAGGGCCGGCATCTGGTCGCCGTAGGTCAGCGTGGTGCTGGAGAGGCGGAATTTGACCGCTGCGCCGCCCTTCGACAGGTCGTCAGCCGCGTTGCCGCTGTCGCCCTTTTTAAAGAAGTCGATGCCTTGTGCGCCGGTGCGACCCTTGCCGCCATCCAGGCGCAATGCGTACAGACCGAAAGCATCCACACCGACACCGACGGTGCCTTGGGTGAAGCCGGACGAGAACGTGCCGATGGCCGCTTGGCCCCATTCGGCTTTGTCCGCACGACCGTCTTTGTAATCACGATTGATGTAGGCGTTGCGCAGCAGCACTTTGAGGCTGCTGTCTTCAACAAATCCCTTGGATTCGGCCTGGTCGTTAGCCATGGCCTGTGTAGCGCTCAACATCCCCAGAGCGATCAGGCTGATTCGCTTATTCAACATTTTGTTCTTTTCCTTATTACCGGTTGATACGCGCTGTGTCGAACGGCTGAAACGGCGCTATCGCACTCTTTTTTCACCCCAAAACAAAAAGGCCCGCCCACGAGAAAAACGTGGCGGGCCTTTTTATTGTTTTATGAGTCATGGCGGTTAGCCACAGGCGTTGAGCGAATGCTAGCCGCGCCCAGAACACCATGTCAATTTGATGAATCGTCTAACGATAGGCTGAAAACGTCTAAGCGAACTGAGCAAGCCAGGTTGCAAAGGCCTGCGGATTGCCGAGCCATGGGCTGACATCGACCAGCGTGAATTGGCCATTTTGCTCAAGGGCCAGCGTTGGAAAACCCTGTCCGCCGATTCTGGCCAACAAGGCGCGACTGCTCTTGATGTGCTGATCGGTATCGGCACTGTTGAAAGCGGCCCCGAAAGGTTGATGTTTCAGGCCTATGTCCTTTGCCAGTTCAAACAAAACCGCGTGATCGGCGATGCGCCGACCTTCCACGTAATGAGCCGTCTGCAAACGCCCCAGCAATTCAAGCCCGCGCCCCGCCACCTCTTCGGCGGCCAACACTGCCGCAATCGGCGGTGTGGAATCGAACACAGCGGTGTCATCGCACAACAGCCCATCGAAATACGCTTCGCCAAATGGCTGGCCGGAGTATTCGGCGATGCGGCGGTCGTGGGGTATCACGTAGTTGCGCAACTGTGGTGAAACGGTTTGACGGTTGGCGCCGCTCATCATTCCGCCACCGTGGGCGATCACCGGCAACACGTCCTGGGCGGCTTGCACCAGCGGTTTGGCGCCGTAGCACCAGCCGCATAAAGGGTCGTAAATATAGTGAAGGATCATAGGGGGGGGCATCAGGAAAATTCGATGCCGGCAGACTAATCCTCGGACCGTTGCGAAAAAACTCTGGAATGACTTTCAGTCTGTTTCAGGAATCGGGCGAATTCCCTTACCGAGACCCCGTAGCAATCTCGACACAACTCGAAACAATCAAACAACGGTGCTTTTCAAGAATAATTAACGAAAGTAAATAGCAAGCATTACCATTCGCACCCTTGAATTCTTCAACCCTTTCGGATGCGCTTCAGATGCCTGCCCCCTTCCGCCTTACGCCCGTCACCCTTGGGCTTTCTGCTTTTCTGTCTGCCGGTTTCACCTGCGCCGCGACCACCGTTTTACCCGAAACCTCGATCAGTGCCGAAGCAGAAGTCGACGATCCGCGAGTGAAGGAAACCAGCACCGCAACCCGCACCGCGACACCGGTACGCTACGTGCCACAGGCCATCGATTCGATGAAAACTTCGAATGTCTCGGATTACGGCACCAATGACCTGGGCACCGCGTTGAGTGGCATCCCCAACGTCAGCAGCGGCGCCGACACCCGTTTCGACAGCCTGCGCATCCGCGGTTTCGACGCCAGCAACGACTTCTACCTCGATGGCATTCGTGACGACAGCCAATACGTGCGCGACTTGCACAACATCGAGCGCATCGAAGTACTCAAGGGCCCGGCGGCCGTTCTGTACGGTCGTGGCAGCCAGGGCGGGATCGTCAACCGGGTCAGCAAACTGCCCGAGTTCGGCCGTCGTTCGACCCTCGAAGCCCAAGGCGGCAGCGATGACTTGCGCAGCCTTTATGCTGACCTCAGCACCGATCCGTCCGAGAACATCAGTCTGCGCCTGAATATGGGCAACATGGATCAGAACAGCTTCCGCGATGGTGTCAGCGGCAATCGCCAACTGTTCGCGCCGTCGATGAGCTGGCAACTGACGCCGGACCTGAACTGGCTGGTGCAGTACGAATACAGCCGCTACAACCGAACGCCGGATCGCGGCATCCCCGGCGTCAACGGACGCCCGGCAGACGTAGGACGCGATACGACCTATGGCAGCGAGCACGATTTCATCGACGACAAATCGCAATCCCTGCGTTCCAAACTCAGCTATGAACTCAGCGACAACTGGCAGCTGCGCCACACACTGGGCGTGTTCAAGCTCGACAGCGATTTCGACAACACGTATTTGACTGGTTACTCCCCGGCCACCAACAAGGTCACGCGTCAGCATTGGCAGCAGGACCTGACAACCCGCAACGTCTATAACAACGTCGAACTGGAAGGAGGTTTCGACACCTTCGGCCTGGAGCATCGTTTGCTGACCGGCATCGAGATCGGCAGCCAGCGCCGCGATCCGACCTTGTACAACGCGGCCACTTCCGGGCCGGGCAGCTCGCCGGTGCCGGCGCTGGACCTGTACAACCCGAATCGCGATCTGCGTCATACCGGGCGCATGCAGGTGTCCAGCGACAACCACACGGAAGTCGAAAGCCGTGCGGTGTACGTACAGGATCAATTGCGCCTGAACGACCAATGGCAATTGCTGGCCGGTCTGCGCTACGACACCTTCGACATCGAATCGACCAACAAGCTGCGCAACATTTCCGAAGACCGTGACAGTCACAGCACCAGCCCGCGTGTAGGCTTGGTCTGGACGCCGCTGCAGAATCACTCGTTCTATGCGTCCTGGACCAAGACATTCTCGCCAGTGGGCGGCGGCTTGATCGGCATCACCCCGGGTGTTGCCGGTAATAGCAACGACTTGAGCCCCGAGCTGACCAAGCAGAAGGAAATCGGCGTGAAGAGCGACTGGCTCGACGACCGCCTGAGCACCACCCTCGCGATCTACGAACTGGAACTCTACAACCGTCGCACCAGCGATCCGCTCAACCCGACCATCACATTGCTCTCGGGCCTGCAACGTTCCCGCGGGATCGAGCTGACCGGCACCGGCAAAATCGCCGGCAACTGGTACGTGCGCGGTGGCGTCGGCGTGCAAGACGCGACGGTCGAGAAGGACAACAACGGCTTTGAAGGCAAACGCATCAGCAACGTGGCCAAGCACAACGGTAGCCTGTTCCTGACCTGGAAACCGGAAATGGGCTGGTATGCGGAAACCGGGTTGACCCTGGTCGGCCAGCGTTATGCCGATAACCTCAACACCGTCGTACTGCCGGGTTATGGCCGTTGGGATGCACTGGCCGGGTTCCGGCAGAAGGACTGGGACTTGCGCGCGGCGCTGAACAACATCAGCGACAAGACCTATTACTCGTCGGCCACCAGCGCCGCACAGATACAACCAGGCGAACCGCGTAGCCTGGTGGTGACTGGCACCTATAGCTTCTAAACACCACAGGATGTCTCCGGTTTAAAACGTAAAGGATGTCTCCGGTTTCTACCCGAGCAAGCCCGCTCCCACAGGGGGTGGTGGTGACCAAAAGTCTGTATTTCAAAAAACCATCGCCCATAAAAAAGCGCCGCCCTCCCGGCAGCGCTTTTATCAATCCTTTGTTTATTCTTCTTATCCTTCCATCACATCCCACAACGCTTCCAGTTCCGCCTCGCTGAATAAACCAGCGGGGTAACGATCGATCATCATCCGGCGCGGATCAGGTTCTCTGATCTGACGCGTTCCATTGGACTTCAACCAGTGCGCAAGAACCTGGAGCGATTCGCTATTGACTGCCAGGGGATGCAATGCCCGCTCGCTCACTACGTTCATTTCGGCGTTCATTTCGGCGCTCTCTCCCGGTTTGTGAGCGGCTAACTTATCCAAGGTTTATGACAGAACATCGAAGTCCTCCCCCTCCCTGTTTCACCCCATGCCAGATACAAGAGCTGTGCCAATGTTTCTCAAGTGTCGACAAGCGGATACAAAGAAGCCCGCAGTCCTTTCGGGCTGCGGGCTTCTTGATGAACGGCGGGGATAAACCGGTGCCTTGGTGGTTTTTCAACCGGTTCAGGCTGTTACAACCCCACTCACTCCTTGTGCGGCGCCGGCTGTTGTTGGGTAAGGCAGTGGATGTTACCGCCCCCCAGTAACAGTTCGCGGCCCGGCACCATAACCACTTCGTGCTGCGGGAACAGCGCCTGCAGAATCTCTTTCGCCGGCCCGTCCAGCGGGTCGTCAAAACTCGGCGCGATAATCCCGCCGTTGACGATCAGAAAGTTCACGTAGGAACCGGCCAGACGCACGGTCGGATTACGCTCCTGAGTTCCGTCCACCGGATCCACGCCAGCGCACTCTTCCTCGGTCGCATACAGCGGCCCCGGGATCGGCATCTTGTGCACCGTGAATGGGCGCCCCTTGGCATCGGTGCTGCTTTCCAGCACTTTCATTGCAGCCTGGCAGCGCGGGTAGTTCGGGTCCTGCGGGTCATCGGTCCAGGCCAGCAATACCTCACCCGGACGCACGTAGCAGCAGAAGTTATCCACATGGCCGTCGGTTTCGTCGTTGAACAGACCGTCCGGCAGCCAGATGATTTTATCCACAGCCAGGTTGGCGCTGAGCACCGCTTCGATGTCTGCACGATTAAGGTGCGGATTGCGATTGCGGTTGAGCAGGCATTCTTCGGTGGTGATCAGAGTGCCTTCGCCATCGACGTGGATCGAACCACCTTCGAGCACGAAGCCTTCGGTGCGGTAGCGCTGACTGCGCTCGATCTCAAGGATCTTGCCGCCCACCTGCGAGTCGCGATTCCACGGCGAATACAACCCGCCATCGAAACCGCCCCACGAGTTGAAGTCCCAGTTCACGCCACGGACTTCGCCACTGTTGTTGATGACGAATGTCGGGCCGGTGTCGCGAACCCAGGCGTCATCGCTGGACATCTCGACCACACGAATATTCGGCACGTCGAGACGGGCTCGGGCGTTTTCGTATTGGCCGGCGGAGACCGCCACGGTCACCGGTTCAAAACGGGCGATGGCCTTGGCCACGGTCACGTGCGCGGCTTGTGCGGGTTTGCCGCCCAGACGCCAGTTGTCCGGACGCTCGGGCCAGATCATCCAGGTCTGGGTTTGTGGCGCCCACTCGGCAG
Source organism: Pseudomonas sp. 31-12 (assembly GCF_003151075.1). Lineage (NCBI taxonomy): Bacteria > Pseudomonadati > Pseudomonadota > Gammaproteobacteria > Pseudomonadales > Pseudomonadaceae > Pseudomonas > Pseudomonas sp. 31-12. The sequence continues at coordinate 509,903 of NZ_CP029482.1, read as the reverse complement.
GCATGTAGAAGCCGTCGGCGCGCGGGGTGCTGTTTAAAGTGGTCATGCGATCAGGACTCCAGGGAACCGTCGAGGGTTTTGATCGCATTGTATAGGTTCGGGCGACGATCGCGGAACGAGCCCCACGCGCTGCGAATGTGCTCCAACTCATCGAGGTCGAAGCGATGAACCAGCACGCCCTCTTCGGTCTTATCGAGTTCCTGGACCTTCTCGCCGAACTGGTTGGCGATGAACGACGAGCCGTAAAAGGTGATGTCGTAGCCGTCCTGCTCTTCGTTGCCGATGCGGTTGCTGGCGATCAGCGGCATCAGGTTGGCGCCGGCATGGCCTTGTTGCACGCGCTGCCAGTGGTCACGGGAGGAAATGGTTTTGTCGTGCGGCTCGCTGCCGATGGCGGTCGGGTAGAACAGGATTTCCGCGCCGAGCAACGCCATGCTGCGGGCGCATTCCGGGAACCACTGGTCCCAGCAGATGCCCACGCCGATTTTCGCGTAACGGGTGTTCCAGACTTTGAAACCGGTATCGCCCGGGTTGAAGTAATACTTTTCGTGATAGCCCGGGCCGTCCGGGATGTGGCTTTTACGATAAATCCCGAGGTTGCTGCCGTCGGCATCGATGATCGCGATGCTGTTGAAACGCGCGCGGCCCGCCAGTTCGTAAAAGCTGATCGGCAGCACCACTTGCAGCTCCTTGGCGACTTTCTGGAAATGCTTGATGGCGACGTTGTCTTCAACCGCCGTGGCCAGTTGCAGGTAATCCGGATTCGGCTTCTGGCAGAAGTACGGCGCCTCGAACAGTTCCTGGATCAGGATGATCTGCGCGCCTTTGGCCGCGGCCTCACGAACCAATTTCTCAGCGGTCTCGAGGTTGGCTTCAAGGTCCCAGGAACAGGCCATCTGGGTGGCAGCGACGGTAACGATACGGCTCATGAATCATCTCCGGGCAAGTGCTTAACGTTGGCAGTGACGACGTTATATCCGATAAATATCGGCTTTAAAAGCAGTTAGTCGTCAATCCGTCTATTTTTACGCACTTAAACCAGATAACAATCGATGTTTTGTCGGCATTTCTGATGCCGCCTTTGCGGGCAAGCCCGCTCCCACAGGTTTCGTGTCGTTCGTGAAACCTGTGTATGACGCGGACCTGTGGGAGCGTGGCTTGCCCGCGAAGGCGATCTCAAGCCTTACAGGCCTTCATCCAACACCTTCGAGAGCATGTCGACAAAGAAATCCACACTCCGCCGCGAAGTCACCATCGGCGGTTTGATCTTGAGCACGTTCAGGTAATCCCCCGTCGGCTGCATGAAAATCCCCAACTCCCGCAAGCGATCACACAACGCCGCAGTTTCTTCAGTCGCCGGCTCCAGAGTCTCGCGATTGCGGATCAGCTCCACGCCCAGATAGAACCCGGAACCATGCACCGCGCCCACCAACGGATGAATATCGATCAACGCTTCAAGCCGCTCCTTGAAATACCCGCCTACCACCTGAGCATTTTCCCAGAGCTTTTCTTCTTCCATCACATCCAGCACCGCCATGCCGATCTGGCAACTGACCGGACTGCCGCCCGCCGACGAGAAGAAATACCCCTCAGCCTCCAGCGCCTCGGCGATTTCCCGGCGAGTGATCACCGCGCCCAGCGGCTGGCCGTTGCCCATGCCCTTGGCCATGGTGATGATGTCCGGCACCACGCCCTGCTCTTCGAAGCCCCAGAAGAAGTGACCCATGCGGCCGTAACCGACCTGCACTTCATCAGCGATACACACACCACCCTGCGCGCGAACCAGCGCATAGACCTGTTTCAGATAACCCGGTGGCAGCGAGATCCCGCCGGCATTGCCGTACACAGGCTCACAGATAAAACCGGCCAACTGGCGTTTCTGCTCGGCGATTTTTGCCAGGTTGTGTTCGACGCTGCGTACATAGTCCGGTGCGCTGCCCGGGCCACGGAATTCGCCGCGATAGATATTCGGCGCGGTCACCGGATGCACCCAATCGGGACGGCTGCTCAAGGCTTTCGGGTTGTCGGCAATCGAGGTCGAGACCGCGTCCGCGCCCACCGTCCAGCCGTGATAGGCCTCCAGCACGCTGAGCATGTCGCGACCGCCGCTGTAGGCCCATGCCAGGCGGATCGCCAAGTCGTTGGCCTCGCTGCCGCTGTTGACCAGAAACACCCGGTCCATGCTCTCCGGCGATAACTTCAGCAAACGCTCGGAAAACTCGGCCACCGCGGCGTAGTTGAAGCGTGAGTTGGTGTTGAGCAACGACCACTGACGACTGGCCACAGCCGCCATGCGCGGATGACCGTGGCCGAGCACCGCGACGTTGTTGAGCATGTCGAGGTAGGAGCGGCCCTGCATGTCGATCAGGTGATTGCGCCAGCCGCGTTCGATGCGTGGCGGGTCGACGTAATAGTGCTTCTGCGTGCGCGCGAAACTGGCATCGCGACGCGCCAACAATGTCTGTGAATCGAGCTCTGCTTCAGCATCGCAAGCCAGCCCCAGCAGCGCCGCTGGCGACGGACACAACGCTTGCCAGGCCGCAGCGCGAGACGGCGTGCAAAACAACGGCGCATCGAACGAAGCGCCTCGGCTCAACTGCACGATCAATGGCCCGCTGACCGCGCCCAGCACATGGCCTTTGACCAGCGCCGCACCGACGTGCAGCGACGGCGTCACGCCCCACAACCGCACACTCAGTTGCGGACCGTCCAGTTGCAGCACACCCGCCGTCGGCTGATGAACCACGCCGGCAAATGGCGACTCGACCGCCGTGCCGTTGGGCACTCGCAACTCCACGTGCAACGGGCAAGTGTCGGGTTCAGCGGCACTGTCCGGTTGAGTGCGAGACAAACGATATTGACCATATCGGCTGGCCGCCAGGCCGTGCGCCGCAGCCGCTTCAGTCAGCAAACGCTGATCAACGCCCTCCTGCTCCCAGTTACCGGCTTCAAAATGCGGGCTCAGCACGCCCAGATCGATCAAGGCAAATTCACGCCCCACCAGGCTTGGCAGCAATGGCGCGAAACCTTCGCTGCCAATGCTCGGCAGCGTCTGGCCGACTGACGTCAGAATCGCCGCTTCCATCAATACCAGCGGCAACGACGTGGCCACGCGAAAGATCTCCCACTCATGGGTCAGGTTGTCGCGGCTGTAATCATTGCCCGGATCAATGCTGACCTGCTGTTCTCCGCTCAGCACCAGCACCGCCGCGCGCGCGACGATCAGCGGCCATAACGCCAACAATTCTTCATGGGTGAGCGGATTGACGGCGTGATACGCCTGAACCGCCGGCAAGATATAAAACGGATCGCCAGCGGCGTGGTGCAGCAATGCCGCGCAGGTAACCGACAGATCGGTAATGCGCCAGGTGCGGATCAGGTCGCCGAAATCAATCACCCCCTGCAACTGCCACTGGCGTTGCGAGTCGCGCTGCCAGACCACGTTGTCGTCAGTGATGTCCATGTGAATCGCCTGCACCGGCAGCTTTTCCACCAGCGGCTGCAAATGGCGCTCGGCACGTTCTGCGGCTTCGGCGATCAATTGGCGTTGCGCATCATCCTTGATCACCGGCAGCAAATGACCGATCAACGCATTGGCATGACGGCCGTCCCATTGCAGCGTGCGCTCAAGGCCCGGATGCTCGAAGGCGGCCAGCGCCAGGTCCATTTCGCCACAGAGTCGACCGAAACCGGCCACCACCGAACCGGGCAGATGATCGAGGTGGGTCAGCGACTGGCCCTCGATGTAATCGAGCAGGCGCACATGCACGGCCTGACCGGCAACTTCCAGAGTGAGCAGGTCAGCGCCGTTTTTGGCAGGGATCACTCGCGGCACATGCACACTGGATTTTTCACCCAGATGCTTGAGCCCGGCATGCTGGGCTTGCAGTTCCAGCGCCGAATAGTCGCCCCGGCAGATTTTCAGGACAAAACGCCCCTCATCACTGTCGACCCGGAAGTTCAGGTCCTGCTGGCTGCCCAGGGCGTGCAACCTGCCGCTCAACCCGTAATGCCCCTCCAGCAGCTCTAGCGCTTGCTCCGCAGACACTTGCGGGCTGGGCAAACTGGCGCGGTGAATCAACGTGGCGAGCGGCATACAACGACCCCTGAAGTTTTATTAGGCGCTTATATCGCCACTGCATCGGTCGATAATCAACCCCCCCGACAGCGCGGCAAATGCCAATTACGACCAACAACCCTCTTGCACCGCCCTGCTCCTGCCGACAAGCTATGCTCATTCGCTTTATCGTCTTACAGAAAAAGGCTGGCCAACATGCGTATTCTCATCACCGGCGGTGCCGGTTTCATTGGCTCTGCCCTGATTCGCTACCTGATTCGGCACACTGAGCATGAAGTGCTCAACCTGGACAAACTGACCTACGCTGGCAATCTCGAGTCGCTGACCAGCATTGCCACCGACACCCGCTACGAGTTCGTCCAGGCCGATATCGTCGACCAGGCCACCGTGAGCGCGGTACTGGCACGCTTCCAGCCGCAGGCGATCATGCACCTGGCGGCAGAATCCCACGTCGACCGTTCCATTGACGGTCCGTCGGATTTCATCCAGACCAATATCGTCGGCACCTACAGCCTGCTGGATGCCACCCGCGCCTACTGGCAGACGCTGGCCGAGCCGGAAAAAAGCGCCTTCCGCTTCCATCACATCTCTACTGATGAGGTCTACGGCGACCTGCACGGCGTCGATGATCTGTTCACCGAAACCACGCCCTACGCACCGAGCTCGCCGTACTCCGCGAGCAAAGCGGCGTCCGACCATCTGGTCCGCGCCTGGCAGCGCACCTACGGCCTGCCGGTATTGCTGACCAATTGCTCGAACAACTACGGGCCGTTCCACTTCCCGGAAAAACTGATTCCGCTGGTGATCCTCAACGCCTTGGCCGGCAAGCCTTTGCCTGTTTACGGTAACGGCCTGCAAGTACGCGACTGGCTGTTTGTCGAAGATCACGCCCGGGCGCTGCTCAAAGTGGTCACCGAAGGCGTGGTCGGCGAGACCTACAACATTGGCGGTCACAACGAACAGAAGAACATCGACGTGGTGCGTGGCATCTGCGCGCTGCTTGAAGAACTGGCGCCGAACAAGCCTGAAGGCGTGGCGCACTTCGCCGACCTCATTACCTTCGTCCAGGACCGTCCGGGTCACGACCTGCGCTACGCCATCGACGCGAGCAAGATCGAACGCGAACTGGGCTGGGTGCCGGAAGAAACCTTCGAAACCGGCCTGCGCAAAACCGTCCAGTGGTATCTGGATAACCTGGAGTGGTGCCGCCGCGTTCAGGACGGCAGCTATCAGGGCGAACGCCTGGGCGCCATCAATACCAAGGAGCTGCTCGCATGATGAAAGGCATCGTTCTGGCCGGTGGCTCCGGCACCCGTCTGCACCCGATCACACTCGGCGTCTCCAAACAACTGCTGCCGGTGTACGACAAACCGATGATCTACTACCCGATCTCGGTACTGATGCTGGCCGGCATCAAAGATATTTTGCTGATTTCCACGCCACAGGATCTGCCGCAATACCGCAACCTGCTGGGTGACGGCAGCCAGTTCGGCGTCAACTTCAGCTACGCCGAACAGCCGTCGCCGGACGGTTTGGCCCAGGCTTTCCTGATTGGTGAAGAATTCATTGGTGACGACCCGGTGTGCCTGATCCTCGGCGACAACATCTTCCATGGTCAGCACTTTGGCGATCAGTTGAAAAACGCCGCCATACGCCCTTCCGGCGCCACCGTATTTGGCTATTGGGTCAAGGATCCGGAGCGTTTCGGCGTGATTGATTTCGACAGCGAAGGCCGGGCCCTGTCGATCGAAGAGAAACCGAAAAAGCCGAAATCCAGCTATGCCGTGACCGGCCTGTATTTCTACGACAACGATGTGATCGAGATCGCCAAAGCAGTCAAGCCTTCGCCTCGCGGTGAGCTGGAGATCACCGACGTCAACAATGCCTACCTCCAGCGCGGTGATCTGCAGGTCGAGCGCTTCGGTCGCGGTTTCGCCTGGCTCGACACCGGCACCCACGACAGCCTGCTCGAAGCCTCGCAGTACGTGCAGACCATCGAACACCGCCAGGGCCTGAAAGTCGCCTGCCTCGAAGAAATCGCCTACGAAAATGGCTGGATCAACCGCGAACAGCTGCTGGAGCGCGCCAGCTATTTCGGCAAGACCGGCTATGGCCAGTACCTGTTCAAACTGGCCGGGGAAGAACAATGAATGTGATTGAAACCACCCTGCCCGGCGTGCTGATCATCGAACCCAAGGTGTTCGGTGACGAACGCGGCTTTTTCTATGAAAGCTTCAATGCCAAGGCGTTCGAAGAAGCGACAGGCCTGAACACGCAGTTTGTTCAGGACAATCATTCCTGCTCACAGAAAGGCGTGCTGCGCGGCCTGCACTATCAGCTGGAAAATACCCAAGGGAAACTGGTGCGGGTAACCGCCGGTGAGGTGCTCGACGTCGCGGTGGACATCCGTCGCAGCTCGCCGAATTTCGGTCAGTGGGAAGCGGTGCGACTGTCCGCAGAAAACCATCGCCAACTCTGGGTGCCGCAAGGGTTTGCCCATGGGTTTGTGGTGCTCAGCGATTTTGCCGAGTTTCTCTACAAGACCACTGACTATTACACGCCGTCCGCCGAGCGTTGCATTCGCTGGGACGATCCGACCCTGGCCATCGACTGGCAACTGGAGGAAGCGCCCAAGCTGTCGGCCAAGGATCAGAACGGCAAGAGCCTGAAAGAGGCCGATCTGTTTCCATGAAAATTCTAATCAGCGGTCAGCACGGTCAGGTTTCGCGTGAGTTGCAGCTTCGCCTTGGTGCTGTTGGCGAGTTGATTGTGCTGGGGCGAGATCAGCTCGACCTAGCCAAACCGGAACAGATTCGCCAGCAGGTTCAGCACATTCGCCCGGACCTGATCATCAACGCGGCGGCTCACACCGCAGTCGATCAAGCTGAAAGCGAGCCCGAGCTTGCGTTTGCCATCAACGCGATTGGCCCGGGCATCCTGGCCGAAGAAGCAGCGGCGCTCGGCATCCCGCTGATTCACTACTCCACCGATTACGTGTTCGATGGCAGCAAAGCCGAGCCGTACAACGAAGCCGACGCGCCCAACCCGCTCGGCGTTTACGGCAACAGTAAGCTGGCCGGCGAGCAAGCGATCACCGCAGTACAAGATCAACACCTGATCCTGCGGACCAGTTGGGTCTACTCGACCCACGGCCGCAATTTCCTGCTGACCATGCAACGCCTGCTGCAAGAGAAACCGGAGATGCGCATTGTCGCTGACCAGATCGGCGCGCCCACCTGGGCCGGCACCATCGCTGCCAGCACTCTCGCACTGATCGAACGCTGGCAGGCGGGACAAGCCGGTGCCTGGGGCACTTATCACCTGACCGCTCAGGGTGAAACCTCCTGGTTCGGTTTCGCCCGGGCCATCGGCGAAGCGCTGCGGGAACAGGGCAAGCCTTGCGCCAACCTGCTGCCGATCCCCTCCAGCGATTATCCGACGCCGGCCGCCCGGCCGCTGAACTCGCGCCTGGATTGCAGTCGCCTGCAACGCGAATGGGGTGTCAGTCAGCCTGACTGGCAAACCGCGCTGCGCGAGTGTCTTGCCGAGCAAGCCTAGGCATAATGCGCCTGTACTCACAGGCGCCCGATGCTCATGACTCCGACCCTCCCTCCCAGACCCCGCTGGCGCAGCCTCGCACTGCTCGCACTGTGCCTGGCGCCATTGCTGTGGCCGCTGGAGCATCTGGCCGAGCGTTATTACCGCAGCGAACTGGCCGGGCAAAACCGTCAGACCCTCGACCTGTACGTCGCCAACCTGCTGGGCACGCTGCACCGTTATGAAGTGTTGCCGCAGATCCTCGGCGATCTGCCGGCCCTGCGCGCGGTGCTCGGGGCGCCGGACGACAGCGTCACCCAAGGCAATGCCAATCGCCTGCTGAAAAACATCAGCGCCCAGACCGGCGCCGAAGTCATGTACTTGATGGACACCACGGGCAAGACCCTCGCCGCGTCGAACTGGGACAAGCACGATAGTTTCGTCGGGCGCAATTTCTCCTTCCGGCCGTATTTCAGCGAAGCCATGGCCGGGCGGCTCGGGCGCTTTTTCGGTTTGGGCACGACCTCGGCAAAACGCGGCTATTTCTTCGCCGCCGCTGTGCGCAACGGCGAAAAAATCATCGGCGTGCTAGTGGTCAAGGTCGACCTGGACCACACCGAAAGCCTGTGGGGCAAAACCCCGGAACAACTGCTGCTGACCGACCATAACGGCGTGGTCATCCTCACCTCGCGGCCTGAGTGGCGATTCCGTTCGACCCGGCCCTTGAGCGAAGAAGAACGCAAAGCGATCACCGCGATTCAACCGTACCCGACCCGCGACCCGAAACCGTTGCGGCTCAACCCCAACGCCTGGCTGACTCAAACCCAGCAGATCGCCGAAACCGGCTGGAACGTCAGCATCCTCGCCCCCCGCACCCTGATCGACCGCCCGGTGCGTACCGTTGTCGCCATTGGCGGTGCGACGTTGCTGGTCTTGATGTTGCTGCTCGGCCTGATGATGCAGCGCCGCCGCCATTACCTCGAACGCATTGCCTTCGAAGCCAAGGCGCGGCACGAACTGGAAGGCCGGGTCGCCGAGCGGACCAGCGACCTCGAAGGCCTCAACCGTCGACTGAAACAGGAAGTGCTGGAGCGCGAACACGCCCAGCAGGAACTGGTGCGAGCCCAGGACGACCTGGTCCAGGCTGGCAAGTTGTCAGCGCTGGGGACGATGTCCGCGAGCATCAGCCACGAATTGAATCAACCGCTCGCGGCCATTCGCAGCTACGCGGAAAACGCCGAGGTGCTGCTCGATCATCAGCGCACCGACGATGCCCGCGGCAACCTCAAGCTGATCAGCGAACTGACCGGGCGCATGGCATCGATCATCGCCCACTTGCGCGCCTTCGCCCGGCGCGATCGCCATGCGCCGGAAAGCGTCGCCCTGCAACCGGCGCTGGATGACGCGCTGGCGTTGCTGGCCAAGCGCCGGCGCAGCATGGAAGTCGAACTGATCCGCGATTTGCCGGCGGCCACATTGTGGGTCGAGGCCGGGGAAACCCGTCTGCGTCAGGTGCTCGGCAACTTGTTGGCGAACGCGCTGGACGCGCTGACCGAGAAAGGTCCGCCGCGTAAACTCTGGTTGAGTGCTCAATCCACCGCAGACGGCGTCACTCTGTACATTCGCGACAACGGCCCCGGCTTTTGCATGGAAGCCCTTGGTCGCGCCAGCGAGCCCTTCTACACCACCAAGACCCGCACCCAGGGACTTGGCCTGGGGCTGGCGATTTGCGAAACCCTGATGCGCGCCTTCGGCGGTGAACTGTCGTTCGCCAACCACAAGGAAGGCGGCGCCCTGATTACCCTGAAGTTGCGCGCCGGCGCACCGGGTGTAAGCCTGCAACCGTCCGAGGACCGAAGTGCATGACCATCGATAACCGTGTCCAGGTCGTGCTGATCGACGACGATCCCCACCTGCGTCAGGCCCTGGGCCAGACACTGGACCTGGCGGGCCTGAAAATCCTGCCTCTGGCCGAAGCCAAAGGCTTGGCCGGGCAACTGGAGCGCGACTGGCCGGGCGTGGTGGTCAGCGACATTCGCATGCCGGGCATGGACGGCCTCGAACTGCTGACCGAACTGCATGCCCAGGACCCGGAGCTGCCAGTGTTGCTGATCACCGGCCACGGCGATGTGCCGCTGGCGGTGCAGGCCATGCGCGCCGGTGCTTATGACTTCCTGGAAAAACCTTTCGCCAGCGACGCGCTGCTCGACAGCGTGCGCCGCGCATTGGCTCTGCGCCGACTGGTGCTGGATAACCGCAGCCTGCGCCTGGCCCTGAGCGATCGCAATGAACTGAGCACCCGACTGGTCGGGCGATCGGCCCCGATGCTGCGCTTGCGCGAGCAAATTGGCGCGTTGGCGGCGACCAAGGCTGACGTGCTGATCCTCGGCGAAACCGGTGCCGGTAAAGAAGTCGTGGCCAGGGCGCTGCACGATTTGTCGAGCCGCCGTAACGGTCCTTTCGTGGCGATCAACGCTGGGGCTTTGGCTGAGTCGGTGGTGGAAAGCGAACTGTTCGGTCACGAGCCGGGCGCCTTCACCGGCGCGCAAAAGCGCCGCATCGGCAAGTTCGAATTCGCCAATGGCGGCACGCTGTTCCTCGATGAAATTGAAAGCATGAGCCTGGACGTGCAAGTGAAATTGCTGCGATTGCTGCAGGAGCGCGTGGTCGAGCGCTTGGGCGGCAATCAACTGATCCCGCTGGACATCCGCATCATCGCCGCGACCAAGGAAGACCTGCGCCAGTCCGCCGATCAAGGGCGCTTCCGTGCCGACTTGTATTACCGCCTGAACGTCGCGCCGCTGCGCATTCCGCCGTTGCGTGAACGCGGCGAAGATGCGCTGATGCTGTTCCAGCATTTCGCCGACGAAGCCAGCGCCCGTCACGGCTTGCCGCCCCATGAATTGCAACCGGGGCAACGAGCCCTGCTGCTGCGCCACACTTGGCCGGGTAACGTGCGCGAACTGCAAAACGCCGCCGAACGTTTCGCCCTGGGTCTGGAACTCGCGTTGGATAACAACACGCAGGAAGGCGCTGCCGGTATGACGGTCGAAGTGGTCAGCGGCGGCCTGAGCGAGCAGGTGGAAAACTTCGAGAAATCGTTGATAGCCGCCGAACTGGCCCGCTCTCACAGCTCGGTGCGTAGCCTCGCCGAAGCCCTCGGCATTCCGCGCAAGACCTTGCACGACAAACTGCGAAAACACGGCCTGAACTTCGCCGACGGTGGCGCCAGCAGCCACACCGACGAACTCGATTGAGCTACCGTCAAACCATATCTTCAAACAAGAGGCCCTTGCATGAGCCGCGACAGTCGTCACCTGGAATCAGTCCTCCATCGCGATATCCCGTTGACCCGGGACATGGGCCTCAAAGTGCTCGACTGGCACGACCAGCAACTGCGCCTGCACATGCCGCTGGACGCCAACGTCAATCACAAAAGCACCATGTTCGGCGGCAGCCTGTATTGCGGCGCGGTGCTGGCCGGTTGGGGCTGGCTGCATTTGCGCTTGCATGAAGAGGGGATTGAAGGCGGGCACATCGTGATTCACGAAGGGCACATCACTTATCCGCTGCCGGTGACCATGGATGCGATTGCGATCTGTCAGGCACCGAGCGCGGCGGTGTGGAAGAAGTTTCTGGCGACGTATCAGCGATACGGACGTGCGCGGTTAGCGTTGCATTCGCGGGTCATCAATGCCGATAGCAATGACGATGCGGTGAGGTTTACCGGGCAGTACGTCCTCCACCGGTAAAGACACAAAACCTGTGGCGAGGGAGCTTGCTCCCGTTGGAGTGCGCAGCACTCCCATTCCTGTCACCACTGTTTTCCTGGTGTAATTGAGTTGCAGGTTTTGGGGCCGCTTCGCAGCCCAGCGGGAGCAAGCTCCCTCGCCACAGGTTTGGGTGAACTCAGGATCGGGCCAGTTCCAGTAACTTCTCGCGCCACGCAGCCTTCGCCGGCAGCGCCAAAAAGAACTCATTCAACAACGATTCCCGCGCCGGATAACAAAACGGCTTCCCGCTCAAATCCAGCACTTCACCGCCTGCCCCTTCCAGCACACCTTGAGCCGCCGCCGTGTCCCACTGCGACGTCGGCGCCAACCGCGGATAACAATCCGCCGCCCCTTCCGCCAGCAAACAAAATTTCAACGAACTGCCGATATTCGCCAGTTGCAGCTCACCCAGACTGGCGCTCAACCCGGCCAGCAAGCGTTCCTGCTCGGGGCTTGAATGGCGGCGGCTGGCGACCACGGTAAACGCCTCGCCCGCAGCAGGAACCTCGCGGACCTGAATCGGCAACGCCTCGGCATCTTTATCACCACGCCACGCGCCCAGGCCGGCGCCACCGACATAAAACCGTCCGTTGGTCGGCATCGACACCACGCCAAACACCACCCGTCCCTGCTCGATCAGCGCGATATTGACGGTGAACTCTTCGCTGCCGGAGATGAACTCCTTGGTCCCGTCCAACGGATCGACCAGCCACCATCGCTGCCAGCCGGCACGCACGCTCTGGGGAATATTGTCGTCCTCTTCCGACAGCACCGGAATACTCGGGTCCAGCGCCGTCAGCCCGTCCAGAATCAAATGGTGAGCGGCGAGGTCCGCCGCCGTCACCGGTGAATCGTCAGCCTTGGCGGTCACCGCCGTGCCGATGCGCCAGAACGGCAGAATCGCTTCGCCAGCCTTCAACGCCAGCTCAACCACCGGCGCCATCAATGGATGCGGAAAATTCATGGCAGAAACACCCCACGCTGAGTTAGCAGATCACGGGCCAGGTACAGCGCCGCCAAGGCACGGCCCTCCGTGAATCGCGGGTTCTGCGCAAGGGCCGAGAGTTCGCGCAAGTTGATCTTGTCCACGCCCATCGGCTCGGGCTCGTCGCCCTCCAGGCTTTCTTCGTACAGGTCAGTGGCCAGCACCACCTGGATTTTCTGGCTCATGTAACCGGGCGACAACGACAACTCGGTCAGATGCTCCAGCTGCCGCGCGCCATACCCGGCCTCTTCCTTGAGCTCGCGCTCTGCCGCCGCCAGCACGTCTTCACCCGGCTCGATCAAGCCTTTGGGCAACGACAGCTCATAGGCATCGGTGCCGCCGCAATATTCCTCGACCAGCACGGCGTGATCCGCATCGAGCATCGCCACGATCATCACCGCGCCATACCCGGCGCCCTTGCCGACCAGGCGCTCGTAGGTGCGCTCCACGCCGTTGGAAAAGCGCAGTTTCAGCTCTTCGACGCAGAACAAACGGCTGGTGGCGACGATCTCGCGGGCGAGTACGGTGGGTTTCTGGCGCATGAAAGGCTCCTTGGCGTAAGCGGGTTACTATACCCGGCCTATCCTGATTGTTGACCTCGGATATCTTTATTACCGCTGGAGAAGTTTTTTATGTCCCTGCTGCCCTGGCGCGACATCGACACCGTTCTGTTGGATATGGACGGCACGCTGCTGGACCTGCACTACGACAACCATTTCTGGATGGAGCACCTGCCTCAGCGTTACGCCGAGTTGCACGGGGTCAGCCGGGCCATGGCCCAGATGGAATTGCAGCCACTGTTCGAACGCAACGCCGGTCAGTTGCAATGGTATTGCCTGGATTTCTGGAGCGCCGAGCTGAAACTGCCGGTGCGTGAACTGAAGCTTGAAACCGCACACTTGATCGCCCTGCGCCCGGATGCGGATACGTTCCTGGCGGCGATCAAACAGGCCGGCAAGCGCGTGGTGATGATCACCAATGCACACCGGGATTCGCTGTCATTGAAACTGGAACGGATTGAACTGGCGCCGTACTTCGAGCGGTTGATCAGCTCGCATGACTACGGTTTTCCCAAGGAGAATCCGCAGTTCTGGGAGGCGTTGCAGGCGGACATAGGTTTTGATCCGGCGCGCAGTCTGTTTATCGACGATACGTTGCCGATCCTGCGCAGTGCGCGCAGTTTTGGAGTGGCGCATTTGCTGGCGGTGAGTGAACCGGACAGTCGCAAAGGGCCGAAGGATACGGCGGAGTTTGCCGCGGTTGGGGATTATCGGGAGTTGATTGCAGGGCTTTAAACCGAGTTGCCTGCATCGCGAGCAGGCTCACTCCCACACTGGATCTCCTTCGTGCACAAACTTTGTAATCACCGAAGATCTATTGTGGGAGCGAGCCTGCACGCGATGGCGGTCTTGAGGCTTACTCAGGAATCCGCAACGACTGCCCCGGATAGATCTTGTCCGGATGCTTGAGCATCGGTTTGTTGGCCTCAAAGATTTTGTTGTACTTGTTGGCATCGCCATACACGCGCAGGGAAATCGCGCTGAGGGTGTCGCCCTTCACGACCGTCACAAACACCGCAGCCTTCGCAACCGGCCCAGTCACTGTAATCTGGTCATCCACACTACCGACACCGGCGATATTGCCTACGGCCAGCAGGATCTTTTCCTTCTCTTCCTGACTGCTGACTTCACCCGTCACGGTGACCTTGTCGCCATCCACCGTGGCCTGCACATTCGGGTTACCCAGGCCGACCTTGTTGATGTGTTCCTTCAACTGCTCGCTGGCATTGGCGTTGCCCGGCGTCAGCAGATCGATAAGTTTTTCGCCTGCTTCTTTCACAAAGCTAAAAATACTCATGGTGCACTCTCCTTGGGTTTTAGGTTCCAGACGCAAAAGCCTAGACCACGCCGGCCACTCAAGGTTACTAGCCGACCAATGACGCCGCCTCCCCCAAGCGCTAGAATCCGCGTCTTCACGCGCCCTGGAGCGAAGATGGACATCAAGCAGCTCAAATTCCTCATCGCCCTCGACGAAACCCGCCACTTTGGTCAGGCCGCGGCGCGCTGTCATATCACCCAGCCGACCCTGTCCATGCGCCTGCGCAGCCTCGAAGAAGAACTCGACCTGCCGCTGGTCAATCGCGGCCAGCGCTTCGAAGGTTTTACCGCGCCGGGCGAGCGCGTGCTGGCGTGGGCGCGCACAGTGATGGCGGCTTATGACGGCTTGCAGGCCGAAGCCGCCGCCTGCCGCGGCAATCTGGTCGGTACGCTGCGCCTGGGCGTGGTGCCGCTGTCGAGCTTCGATCCGCTGCCGTTGATGCAACGCCTGCACACCGAACACCCGAACCTGCGCTTCGAACTCTCGGCCCTGAGCTCGGAACAAATCCTCGAACAACTGGCGAACAATCGCCTGGACCTCGGCGTGTCGTATCTGGAGCGTCTGGACAACGAGCGCTTCGATTCCCTGGCTTTCAGCGAAACCCACATGGGCCTGCTCTACGATCAACGCTTCTTCAGCTTCGGCGAGGCGCCGTTGAGCTGGGAGTCCTTGATCGAACTGCCCTTGGGCATGCTCACCAGTGGCATGCACTTTCGCCAGTCCATTGATCACAATTTCCACAGCCGTGGCCTGACGCCACAACCGCTTTTGCAAACCGACGCCGTCCACCAATTGTTACAAGCGGTGCACGGCGGCCTCTGCTGCGCGGTGATGCCGCTGGACGGCGGCCTGGAAAACCTGACTGACCATTTGCGCCTGCAACCTATCGAAAACGCCCAGACCCTTGCCCGGCTTGGGCTGATCATGCGCCGCAGCGCCCCACGATCGGCATTGGCCGAAGCCTGTTTTGCGATCTATCAGAAATCGCTGACAGCTTCTTGATCGACGTCATCTATCGGCAGATCAGTAATAGCGATTAGACGCGACATCTTGACGCGCCTAGGCTTAAAGCTGACCAAACCGTCGGTGGATGCCCATGAAAGCCAAGCGCCCTGCCTGCGCGGCGCCAGCCTTTGAAGCGCCCGCGCCCGCCGCCAGCCAGACCTACAGCTACAGCGACCTTCAATACACCGAATCGGCCAGCACCGCGCTCGCCGAAGAAGTTGCGTTGGCGATCGCTTATAACGGCATCAGCCAGGCGGTGATGTTGGTCACACCGACGGACCTTGAAGATTTCATCGTTGGTTTCAGTCTCGGCAGCGGCATCATCGAAGACGCCTCCGACATCTATGACTTGCAACTCAGCGGCTCGGGTTCGGCGCAATACGCGCAAGTGACCATCGCCAACCGCGCATTCTGGAACCTCAAACAGCAGCGTCGGCAAATGGCCGGCACCAGCGGTTGCGGGCTCTGCGGCGTGGAAGCGGTGGAACAGGCATTGCCGGACCTCAAGGTCTTGCCCGGCGCGCCCTTGCCCCCCGCCGAATGGCTCGATGGCCTGCGTCAGCGCATCGGTGCGTTCCAGCCACTTGGCCAGTACTCCGGCGCGGTGCATGCGGCGGTGTTCATGAACGGCCAGGGCGAATTGCTGCTGGGCCGTGAAGACATTGGCCGGCATAACGCCCTCGACAAATTGATCGGCGGGTTGATTCGCCAGAAGATCCCGACTGAAGGCGGCCTGGCGATTGTCACCAGCCGTTGCAGCCTCGAATTGATCCAGAAAGTGTTGCGCGCAGGCATCCAGACCCTCGTCAGCCTGTCGTCGCCCACGGGCCTTGCCGTGCAATGGGCTCGTCGTCACAACCTCAATCTCATCCATCTGCCCCAGAAAAATGCACCGCGGGTCTACAGCCCGGCATTGGAGAATCAAGCGTGAGTCAACACCGTCAAGCCGACCAGAAACCCGTCCCTCGCTACAAGCCCTACAAAGGCCCGGCCGGTGGCTGGGGCGCACTGGCCAGCGTTGCCCGGGCCTGGTTGACCAGTGACAACGCGCTGAAAAACCTGCGCATGATGCTCAAAACCAACAAGAACGGCGGGTTCGATTGCCCCGGTTGCGCCTGGGGCGATTCCAACGAAGCCGGCATGGTGGCGTTCTGCGAGAACGGCGCCAAAGCGGTGAACTGGGAAGCGACCAAACGGCGTGTCGACGGCGCTTTCTTTGCTAAACACAGCGTCAGTTCGTTGCTGGAACAAAGTGACTATTGGCTGGAATATCAGGGTCGCCTGACCGAGCCATTGAGCTATGACGCCGACACTGATCGCTACAAGCCGATCAGCTGGGAAGCGGCGTTCGCCTTGATCGCCAAACATTTGCAGGGCCTGTCGAGCCCGAATCAGGCCGAGTTCTATACCTCAGGCCGCGCCAGCAACGAAGCGGCCTACCTCTATCAATTGTTCGTGCGCACCTACGGCACCAACAACTTCCCCGACTGCTCGAACATGTGCCACGAGGCCAGCGGTGTGGCATTGGCGCAAAGTGTCGGCGTCGGCAAAGGCACCGTGACCTTCGACGACTTCGAACATGCGGATGCCATTTTTGTCTGGGGCCAGAACCCGGGCACCAACCATCCACGGATGCTCGAACCCCTGCGTGAAGCGGTTAAACGCGGCGCTCAAGTGGTGTGCATCAACCCGCTGAAAGAGCGCGGCCTGGAGCGCTTCCAGCATCCGCAACACCCGATCGAGATGCTCACCAACGGCGACAAGCCGACCAACACCGCGTACTTCCGTCCGGCATTGGGCGGCGACATGGCGATCATGCGCGGCATGGCCAAATTTCTGCTGCAATGGGAGCGCGACGCGCAGAAAGCAGGTGAGCCTGCGGTGTTCGACCACGACTTCCTTAATGAACACAGCGTCAACGTGCTGGAATACCTGGGCATCGTCGACGACACCTCGTGGGAGCAGATCGTCGAGCAGTCCGGCCTGCCCCTGGTAGAAATCGAGCAAGCGGCGCGGATGTACGCCAAAGGCAAGAACGTCATCATGTGCTGGGCCATGGGCATCACCCAGCACCGCCACTCGGTGGCGACCATCCAGGAAATCGCCAATCTGATGCTGCTGCGCGGCAACATCGGCCGGCCGGGCGCCGGTCTGTGCCCGGTGCGCGGCCACAGTAACGTGCAGGGCGACCGGACGATGGGCATCAACGAACGTCCACCGGTGGCGTTCCTCGATTCCCTGGAGCGGCGCTTCCAGTTCAAGGTGCCGCGTGAAAACGGGCATAACGTGGTCGAGGCGATCCACGCCATGGCCGACGGTCGCGCAAAAGTCTTCATCGGTTTGGGCGGCAACTTCGCCCAGGCAACCCCGGACAGCTCGCGCACCTTCCAGGCCTTGAGCAATTGCGACCTGACCGTGCAGATCAGCACCAAGCTCAACCGCAGCCACTTGGCGCACGGTAAAGACGCGCTGATCCTGCCGTGCCTGGGCCGTACCGACATCGACATCCAGACCGAAGGCGCGCAAGCGGTGACCGTCGAAGACTCGTTCAGCATGGTCCACGCCTCCAACGGCCAGTTGCAGGCACTGTCGAATCAGATGCGCTCGGAGCCGTGGATCATCGCCGGCATAGCTGCCGCGACCCTGGGCAGCAAACCGGTGGACTGGAACTGGCTGGTGGCCGATTACAGCCGCATTCGCGATCTGATCGCCGATACCATTCCGGGCTTTCGCGACTTTAACGAGAAGATCAAGAATCCAGGCGGTTTCTACCTCGGCAACAGTGCCGGTGCGCGCAAGTGGAACACCCCGTCAGGACGCGCCAATTTCCGGCCGAACGCCCTGCCGAAGGACCTGGTGCACGAACGCACCCGCGCCACCGGCGTGTTGCCGGACCTGATCATGCAATCGATGCGTTCTCACGATCAGTACAACACCACGATTTATGGGTTGGATGACCGTTATCGTGGCGTGAAAGGGCAGCGGGATGTGTTGTTTGTGAACGAAGCTGACATCATTCGCCTGGGCTTCAAGCCTGGGCAGAAGGCTGACATCGTTTCGATCTGGGATGATGGCCGTGAGCGTCGGGTGAAGGGCTTTACCCTGCTGGCGTTTGATATTCCTGCAGGGCAGGCTGCTGCGTATTACCCGGAAGTGAACCCGCTGGTGCCGCTGGAAAGCACCGGGGATGGCAGCCATACGCCGACGTCGAAGTTTGTGGCGATCCGTCTGGAAATGGCGAGTGAGACCGGGTTGATTTTGGCCAAGTCGGCTTAAAGTACACAACCACCATTGTGGCGAGGGAGCTTGCTCCCGTTCGGCTGCGCAGCAGCCGCAAACCTGGCAACCCAATCTGACCGATAGATTGGGTTCGCTGTTTTTTGGGCCACTTCGCGACCCAGCGGGAGCAAGCTCCCTCGCCACAGCAGAATGCCGGCTGCCAGTTCAACTGCAGGCAACTTTCCAATCGCCCACAAAAAAGGCCGTTTTTTCACAAAAACGGCCTGTCCGAAGTAGCTAAAGACCGGCGAAAAACCGTTAAGTTCCGCCCAAAAAACAGCAACTTATAGAAATGTGCTCAAGTCGTGTTACTCGTCGGATTTCGATTGTCACAACCATGACACAGCCTCAGGATCGCGCCGTCATCCCCTTGAGGTTCCTCTATGAAGTTCTCCTCGATTCTCTTGTTGTCCCTTGGCCTGGTCAGTGGCTTCGCTTCTGCCGGAGGCACCACCGAAGCAGGTGTGGGCGGCGCATTGGGCGGGGTTCTTGGCTCGGTCGTCGGTCAATCGCTGGGCGGCAATACAGGTTCCACCATCGGCGCGGCCCTGGGCGGCGCGGGCGGTAGCGCAGTTGGCGCAGACAAACGCAGCCGTGGCGAAGCCGCCATTGGCGGTGCGTTGGGCGCAGCAGGCGGTAACGTGGTCGGCCGCAGCATGGGCGGCACCACCGGCAGCCTGATCGGCTCCGCAGCAGGCGGCGGCGCCGGTGGCGCACTAGGTAACTACATGGGCAACAAAAGCGATGAGGACGATGATCGTCGCTCCTATCGCGGCGGCCGCGATGATCGTCGTTACTACCGTGACGGCCACCCGGGCCGTGGTCATGCCTATGGTCATCGCAAACATCACAAACACAATCGTCATCATTGAGGCCTGAACGGCATCACTGACAGCTAGATAAAAAATCGCAGCCCAAGGGCTGCGATTTTTTTGTCCATCAAACGACCAACCGCTCCAATGCACCGCGCAACCCGGCAGGAATCGCCACTGGCTGATTCGACGCGCGATCCACAAAAACATGCACGAAGCGCCCGGCTGCGCAGGCCTCGTCTTCCCCAGCCTTGAACACCGCCAGCTCGTATTGCACCGAGCTGTTGCCCAACTTGCCCACCCGCAGACCGATCTCGATCCGGTCCGGAAAGGCGATGGAGGCGAAGTAATCGCAAGACGAACTCACCACAAAACCCACCACCTCGCCGTCATGGATATCCAGGCCACCGACGTCGATCAGGTAAGTGTTCACCGCGGTGTCGAAAAAGCTGTAGTAGGTGACGTTGTTGACGTGGCCATAGGCGTCGTTGTCGTGCCAGCGGGTGGTGATGGGCTGGAAGTGCGGGTAATCGGTGCGTTGGGGCATCGGGTTGGACATCAGTGTCGATTCCTGGAGTTGGATTGCCAGTCTAAGGCGAATACCGCGTTATCGTTCTTCGCGAGCAAGCCCGCTCCCACAGTTCATCTGCAATGGACACAGCGTTCGTGCACGACCGCGTTCCTTGTGGGAGCGGGCTTGCTCGCGGAGAGGCCTTCAAAAGCGCTGTATCAATCACCTGCCAAAAAGCCCTTACCTGCCGCCTCCAACTCACCAATCAACCGCGCCGGCTTCCAGTGATCACCCTGGCGGGTCTCCAGCGCCATCAACCGCTGATGAATATCCGCCAGCCCTTGCTGGTCCGCCCACGCCATCGGCCCGCCCTTATCCGCCGGGAAACCGTAGCCGTTGAGGTACACCAGATCGATGTCGTGCGCCGACCCCGCAATACCTTCCTGAAGGATCTTCGCCCCTTCATTGACCAGTGCCAGCAGGCAGCGCTCGAGAATCTCTTCAGGGCTGATCTCGCGACGCTGGAAGCCCAACCCTTCGCTGACCTGTAACACCAGCGCATCGACTTCCGGATCGTGCTCAGCCTGTCGGCTACCTGGCTCGTAGTGGTAATAGCCGTTGCCGCTCTTTTGACCAAAACGCCCCAATTCGCACAGACGGTTGTCCACCTGAACCTCGGGCGCATCCTGCCCTGTACCCGCCAACTCCCGAGCGCGCCATCCCAGATCGACGCCAACCACGTCGTACATGCGAAACGGCCCCATGGCAAAACCGAAGCCTTGCAACGCCGCATCCACCTGATAGGGATAAGCGCCTTCCAGCAGCATCTTGCGCGCTTCAAGCACGTAGGTATTGAGCATGCGATTGCCGATGAAACCGTCGCAGTTGCCCGCCACTACGCTGACCTTGCCCATGCGTTTGCCCAACTCCAGCGCCGCATCAAGCACTGCCGATGAAGTCTGCGCGCCGCGGACGATTTCCAGCAGTTTCATGATGTGAGCCGGGCTGAAGAAGTGCAGTCCCAGGACCTGAGCCGGACGGCGAGTCGCCGCGGCGATGGCGTCTATATCCAGCGCTGAAGTGTTGCTGGCCAGAATCGCTTCGGGTTTGAGCAGTCCGTCCAGTTCGCGGAAAATTTTTTGCTTGAGCTCCAGGTTTTCGTAAACCGCTTCGATCACCAGATCAACATCGCGGATCGCCGCATAATCAGCCGCCGCCGTGACCCGAGCGATCCGCGCGTCCGCCTCAGCCGGATCGATGCGGCCCTGTCGCACATTGTGTGCGTAAGTGTCCGCCACGGTGGCCAGCGCCTGTTCCAGCATCTGCGGATTGTTATCCACCCATTGCACCGGGACGCCGGCGTTGGCCAGGCACATGACAATGCCACGGCCCATGGTGCCCGCGCCGATCACGGCGGCGCGCTGAATGTTGAACGGTGTCTGGCTCATGGTTGTTCTCTTGTTGGCGATCCAAAGACAGCCCTCACCATAGTCAGCCGCTGGGTATTTTTGAAATTTATTCCTGTGATGAGGGACATTCAGCGGATGGATCTACCCGCGAATACACCAAAGATCCCTGTGGGAGCGAGCAAGTCGAATCGTCGCACCGCCGCTCCCACAATAGTCCGCGTTTCAACTGGGCAGATGCGCTTCTGCCCACTCCCGCACCTCGGCGTATGGATAATTTTCCAATGCTGCGAATCCCGGAATCGAACGCGCCTTGAGCTTGGTAAACAGCGGCACGCTGATCCCGCACAAAAACCGCGTTATCCGTTCGGCCGACGGTACGTTGCCCGTGTGCTGTTCATGCCTGTGGATAAAGTCACCGCACAGCGCTTCAAAGTTTTTATCCATAAGCGCCGGCAATTCCGGCGGCGATGGCAGCCGCGCCACGTGCCCATGACACACCGAACAATGCCCGCACTGACGAGGCGCGTTTTCGTCGCCAAAGTACTCGGCCAGGCGATAGCCCAGGCAATGATCGGTGGCGAACAGATCCAGCATCGCGTGAATCCGCGCGATCTCGGTTTGTTCGTGGCGAGTGAAATAGGCATGCAATTCTTCACTCAGGGCCTGAGCATCAAAGTCGGTTTGCAGCAGACTGTAGACCTCAGTCATCTGCTTGCTTTCCAGCTCGACCCAGCCCTTCTCCTGGAAATAATCCAGCGCCTTGACCACCCGGTTGCGCTCGGCTTGATGCTGTTCGTACAGCGCGTCGAAATTCACCGTGGCCCAAGTCCGCGCGCGACTGGAGGTCTGGATGATTGCCGCGACAAAGTCTTTGCGCTCGCCCTCGAAACGGGCCAGCAAGGCTTCCGGCTCTTGCAAATACTTGAAGCGGTATTCCGCGTAGTAGGCGTAACGCGGTGCGATCAAACCGCGCAATTCAAGTTGCACGAGCAAGGTCTTGAGCGGAAGCTGCCGAATGTTGCTCTGGTCCGACAAGGGTCCCAACAGAAACTCCCATTGCCCCTCTGGCGCAGCAGCTTGCATCTCATCGAGCACACAGCGAATGCCATCCAGCTCTGGCGTGTCGCCGTAGACGAAGTTTTCCAGCACGTTAAGGCTGTCGCGATTCGCCAGCACCAGGCAATCGGATGGCTGCCCGTCACGCCCGGCACGGCCGATTTCCTGGCTGTAGTTTTCGATGGATTTGGGCAGGTCGAAATGCACCACGTTGCGGATATCGCTCTTGTCGATGCCCATGCCGAAGGCGATGGTCGCGACAATGCAATTGGACTGCCCGCTCATGAAACGCTTTTGGATGGCTTCGCGTTGTTCGTGGGGCAAACCAGCGTGATAGGCCTCGGCCTGAATGCCATTACGCTCAAGATGTTCGGCGATGTGCTCAGCCGTTTTTTGCAGGGTGACGTAGACGATGCTCGGCTGGCCGGGTCGTTCGCTCATCCACTCGACCAGACGTCGGCGCTTGTCCTGACCGCGTACCGGCTCGACCAACAGATTCAGGTTCGGCCTGTAGAAACCCGTGGTCACCACATCTTCCGGCGCAATGCCGAATTTGGCCTCCATGTCCGCGATTACTTTGGGCGTTGCGGTGGCGGTCAGCAGCAGCGCCTGCGGAATGTTGAACTGGCGTTGGTAATCGGGAAGCTTGAGGTAATCGGGGCGGAAGTTGTGGCCCCACTCCGAGATGCAGTGCGCCTCGTCCACCACCAGCAGCGAAATCGGCACCTGCTGCAGGAAATTGCGGAAGCGCTCGTTCTTCAGGCGCTCCACAGAGATCATCAAAATCTTCAGTTCGCCGGACTTGGCCCGGGCCATCACTTCGCTGGCGTCATCGCGGCTCTGGGCCGAATCGATGCTGCCCGCCGCAATACCGTGGCGCTGCAAGAAGGCCAATTGATCTTGCATCAACGCCAGCAGCGGCGAGACCACCAGCGTCAGGTGCGGCAGCAACAAGGCCGATAATTGATAGCAAAGGGATTTTCCTGAGCCGGTGGGGAAAATCGCCGCCGCCGAGCGCCCGGCCAACACCGCGCTGACCGCCGCCTCCTGGCCGGGCCGAAACTGTGGATAACCGAAAACCTGTTCCAGGGTGTTGTGCATAAGCTGTCACTCCGTTGACCGCTGCGAAGCCCAAAGCCTAGCCGGCAAACGCAGCGAGTCGAGAAAAGGTCGGGGACCAAAACGATACGGGATGATACAGCCTCGCTCCAGGGTCCTTTGCCACAGGATGAAACAAACGAAACTCTTTGTTCCTCGCGCAGCCCTTGGATCTGACGCTAAGGTCTTCTCGCACAACCACCGCCCGTGCACTTCACATCATGGCAGGACGCCTGATGAGCGCGGCATTTGAACAAGGAACGACCATGTCCCAAAAATCGCTTTTCGCGATCGCCCTGATCCTGACATCCCTGCTGCTGAACGGCTGCGACAGGATTCCCGAAGAACCCCCATTGCTCGCTACGTGCGACACCCTGGAATGCGCAGCCCAACAAGCCTGGCGAACGTCCTGACGACTACGCCATAGGTGGCTACGGCACCATCACCGCCACCCGCAGTTGCTCGTTCAATATCTGCTCCTGATACACCCGGCTCTTGCTCGCCCAAACCGCATGAGCCGGGCTGATTTCGCCTGTGAACGCGGCCGCCAATTGACGCAAATCCGCAACGCTTCGCACGCGGGGACAGAAGGGTTCACCGTCGCAGTTCTGACTGGCGCTGCGGTAGGTGGTCAGTAACCGATCCCACAGACCGTCACGCACTTGCCTGACCGACTTGAGCTTCACATCCTGCACGCCCAGTCGCTGTTTCAGACTTTGTTCGTCGAGCCTTTCGCTGGCCAGCAGTGCCTTGCCGAACATCAACACCTCGGCGCGGGACGCAGTGTCCACGTTCGCCTGGCTTGTCAGCGCATCCGGCCAACCGGTGCGATCCATATTGGCGAGGATCAAAGAGTTATCCGTGTCAGCTGCACCCGCCAAACGACAAACACCCGCCCACAGCAACAAAATCGAGGCCATACGTAGCCATTGCATACTTAATTCCCTTTAAGCGTTAGACAGACGTTTTTTAACGTCCTACAGATTCTGGCGCGCACGATACAGAGGATTGGTGCGTTGCGCCTGACAAACCCGTAGGAAATTCGACCTCTAGGGGAATTGCTGAAAAAAGCCTCGGGTTACACGTAGGCAAAAGGCCACAACGCAGGTAAATCCCCTACAAACACTGTCCATTTGCGCTGTATTGCGACGCCTGTATCCGCGCCTCTATAGTTTGCCGCGCCCCTGAATACAGGACTGACCTCATGCAAGACCGCTATCGCCCGCTCAAAACCAGCTACAGCGAAACGCCCGTGTTGGTCATTGATACCGCCGCCAGCACCCGCGCCGTCCTCGACGCCGCTCACCAACGCCTGAGTGCCGCCAGCGACCTGCTCGAAACACTTTATTGCCTGTGCTTCAAACAAGCTGATGTAAAAGACATCCCCCATATAGTGAATGCACTTTATTTATTAACGCAGGATGGCTGTGAACTTCTCGACATCGGAAGACAAAGAATAGAACTTTAAAATCACAAACATAGAAACAACTAACTTCTTCAACTCACAAACAACAAACATTAGTCTGCAAGCTCTTAAACCAATCAAGAGCACTACAATGACTACATTAACTATTTTCTTTTGCGGCACCGGCTCGACCAAATTCGACAGCCAGAACCCAACTTACTGGAATGGAGAGTTGGTCTCGACACTGGCTTCCCATCACGGTGGTCGCGAATTTGCCGATTGGATCGTGATTGACGGCCCTGGCACCAGCAATCTGCAAGCTGACGAACTGTTCACCCAATCCAAGGACTACGGCCTGAGCGGCACGCTGTTCGGCAAGGGCTGGGAAGAGAACGTCAAGCACGCCATCAACATCATCAAAGGTAAGTGTGACTGGGAGCGTGAAAAACTGACGGAGGCAGAATACAACCGTCTCAAGGCTGCCGGCATTCCTATTGAAGATGTGATCGTCGAAGGCTCCTGGATGTGGCGCAAGTACAACTACGGCGACCGCAGCGTGACACAACAGAAGTTACAGGAGCAAATTATCAAGACATTCCGCAAGGACGGAATTATTCCAACCTACGTCAACTTGGTTGGCTGGAGCCGCGGCGGCATTAGTTGCCACATGCTGGCCAATGCCATGTTCAAGGACAGCGCACTGAAGAACATCCCGGTGAATATCTTCGCTATTGATCCGGTCCCCGGCATCGGCAACTTTCAGGAAGACAAAGTAAAACTGAATGCCAACGTAAAAGAATACGTTGGCTTCTACGCCCGGGACGAACGCTCCAAAGGCTTCAGCTGCGTCATCCCGCAAACGGCCACCGGCACCCGAACCCACATCTACCCGATGCCCGGCCGCCACGGCACGCTGGTTGGCAACGCCGCAGTCGATGGTGTCAGCGGCCCTAAAGCGCTGGCCGAACCCGGCCTGATCGTCCGCCACTTCGCCGAAGTGTGCCTGAAACGCTGGGGCGTTCCGCTGATCAAAACCTCCAACCTGACCCCGACCGACCTGCAAAACCACCACAGCGCCATGGCCAGCGTCGCCGCTAAATACAAAGCGATGGAAAAATTCTCCTACACCTACTTCACCGAACTGGACCAGGGCGAGCGCTACGTTTCGCTAGGCAGCAACGGGGTCAAGTTCTCGGCGGTGAGAGGCACGATTTACGCGCCGGCGACCGGGTTGACCACTGGCCTGCAGGATGTGGCGGCTTATCAGCATATTGGTTAAGTGATGAGGGTGGGGTCGTCAGCTCAATTGCAAATAATCAGAGGTAAAACCGATGAAGGAAAAAGCGACATGCAAATGCTGTGAGGCTCCCATCGACGATGCTGCCTACGATGCGTGGTTCATCCGGCAAGTTCAAGCCAGCATCGATGATCCACGACCGAGCATTTCCGATGAGGACGCAAGGAAGCTGATGGCGGAAAAACGCGAGAAAATACGTCGCGGAATAGTCCTATAGAAAGGGCTTAGCCGAGGTTCGGCAAGATCCTACAAGTGGGGACTCTTTGTCGTCTATCGCTGGCTGGTGGCTCGTATCTATAGTCGTGACTGTCGCTGCCAAATCAGCGACTCGGGCTTGGTCACCCGAATGGCTCATATCTTAGCGTCCGTTGTATGCTGGCGGCACTTCAAGTGCCTGCACGCTTTATGGCGGCTGTGTTTGGGACGCCTTCGGGCGTGCCGGGATGTGAGCCTCATCGGTTGACCAACCCGAACACAGTCCGCCTCCCATCGCTTGGTCACGGTGGCGGCGGTTCTTTCTGATGCATTTGAGGCTACAAATAATGACACTTACAAACGATCGCTACCTCCCACTACAAACCAACCTCACCGATTCCCCGCCCCTGATCATCGACACAGAGGCCAACCCCCAGGACATCCTCGAAGCCGCCCTCCAGCGCATCCGAGCCTCCAGTGACCTCCTCAAAACCCTGCACTGCGTTTGCTTCAAACACGGCGACGTCGAAGACATCCCCCACATCACCCACGCGCTCTTCCTCTTGGCCCAGGACGGCTGCGACCTGCTCCAAGTCGCCCAACAACGCATGATGGGCTGGAAAGCACCCGCCTGACGCCGAGTGAAAAGATCGTTCCCACGCTCTGCGTGGGAACGATCAAGCCTTCAACGCCTGAGACAATCGTGATGTCTGAATTAACGTTCAAACACAAACAAGCGCACTACGAAAAGGTCCGCCGCTCTAATTACCTGGCCAGTCTGCATCTCGCTGGTTTCGACACATCACCGGCAGACCTCGACAAACCACTGCCTACGCGAGAAGAAGCGCTCACCAAATACCAACAAGACAAACCGCCGCAATCCGCTTCCGCCCTTCCCCACAAGCCTGACGACCAATAAGACCCACCCAAGCCCAACCGGACACCCCGCAATGAACCTAGCCCCCAACTTCCCCGACGACCACACCATGCACCTGCTCATGCAGCTGCTGCACGAGGAACTCGGCCTGCCAGAACGCAAAACCATCAGCCTCACCACCTCGATCAACTTCGACCTGGGCTGCAACGGCGTCGATGCGCGACACCTGATGGAAGCACTGGAGGAGCAGTTCGGGATCGACCTCGTGGACTACGACGCCTATCGCTACTTCCACTCCCAAGGCTACGATGTGTTCCTCAAACACAGAGCCAAGGGACGCGCCGACAAACTGCCGCTGACCATCGCAATGCTCTACCAGGCCATCAAGGCCCAACGCTGGGACACTCAGACGCTGGAAAGCCTCTAACGTCCGCAGTGCACACCTATAAGGACATAGCGTGGACGTATTGATGGGTTTGCTCGCCGCCTTGCTTTGGGGCGGCACGGATTTTCTGGTGGGATTGAACGCCCGCGCGGTCGGCGTTAAACGCGCTGTCTATTTCGGTCAGGCACTGGGCTTCAGCATCATGAGCCTGTTGCTGATCGCCTTTCCTGCCTTCATTCTCAAATCCCTGTCGGCATCGCTCGATGTCTGGCTGATCGGCATTGTCGCCGCTGTGTTGACCGTGTCAGGAGCACTGGCCTTGTCCAAGGCGTTCGCCCTCGGCAAAGCCTCTATCGTCGCACCGTTGGTAACCTCTTACGGCGTGGTCACCACGTTGCTGTCCTGGGCCGGCGGTGAACAGATCAACCTGATCCAACTGCTGTGCATCGCGCTGTGCGTGATCGGGGTCATCCTTTCCAGCATCCACTCTGACTCGAAACTTCCACACACCACTCAGGCCAGCAGTTCGATTGCCTATGCACTGTTGGCGGCTGTCTTTTATGGCACCAGTTTCTGGCTGCAAGGCCGCTTCGTTCTTCCGGTGCTGGGTCCGGTGACGATGCTGTGGCTCGCGTATCTGATCGGGTTGATCGTGCTGGTGGTCATTGTGTTGAGGGTGAAGGATGGTCTGAAAATTCCACCGCTGAAGAACTGCGTGACGCTGACCGGTGCCAGTCTCATGAACCTTGGTGGATTTTCATCATTCGCCTGGGGCGCGGTGGCGGGGTCGGTATCGGTGGTGACAGTGATCAGCACGTTATCCGGAGGCATTGCGGCGATTCTGGGCTACGTATTCTTCAAGGAGAGGCTGGCGAAAATACAGGTGCTGGGCGTGGTCTTGGTGTTAGTCGGAGCGTTCGTTCTGCACCTGAAAACCTGAACCGAGCGCCCACAAAAAAGCCGCCCTCAAAGGGCGGCTTTTTCATTCGCTAAATCCAAGCCTTACAGCTTAGGACCCGCAGCCTTGATCGCGTCGCTCACTTCAAACTTCTTGAAGTTCTCAACAAACAACCCGGCCAGCGCCTTGGCAGCTTCATCATAAGCAGCCTTGTCAGCCCAGGTGTTACGTGGGTTCAACAGGCCAGTCTCAACGCCCGGCACTGCCAACGGCACGTCCAGGTTGATGGTGTCGAGGTGCTCGGTTTCAGCACCGATCAACGCGCCGCTCTGGATCGCTGCAATCACGCCACGCGTGGTCGGGATGTTGAAGCGCTTGCCAACGCCGTAGCCGCCGCCGGTCCAGCCGGTGTTGACCAGGTAGACCTTGGAGCCGAAGCCGCGGATACGCTTGATCAGCAGTTCTGCGTATTCGCCGGCCGGACGCGGGAAGAACGGTGCGCCGAAGCAGGTGGAGAAGGTCGACTTGATGCCGCTACCGGAACCCATTTCAGTCGAGCCCACCAGAGCGGTGTAGCCGGACAGGAAGTGGTAGGCCGCTTGTTCTTCGCTGAGGATCGAGACTGGCGGCAGGACGCCGGTCAGGTCGCAAGTCAGGAAGATCACAGCGTTTGGCTCGCCGCCGAGGTTCTTCTCGGAACGCTTGGCAACGTGCTCCAGCGGGTAAGCGGCGCGGCTGTTCTGGGTCAGGCTGACGTCAGCGTAGTCGGCGTGCTTGGCCTCGTCGATCACGACGTTTTCCAGGACTGCGCCGTGCTTGATGGCTTTCCAGATGACCGGCTCGTTCTTCTCGGACAAGTCGATGCACTTGGCGTAGCAGCCGCCTTCGATATTGAAGACAACGCCTTCGCCCCAACCGTGTTCGTCGTCACCGATCAGGTAACGGCTTTCGTCGGCGGACAGGGTGGTTTTACCAGTGCCCGACAGACCGAAGAACAGGGTCACGTCGCCCGCTTCACCGATGTTGGCAGCGCAGTGCATTGGCAGCACGTCGGCGGCTGGCAGCAGGAAGTTCTGCACCGAGAACATGGCTTTCTTCATTTCACCGGCGTAACGCATGCCGGCGAGCAGCACTTTCTTCTGGGCGAAGTTGATGATCACGCAGCCGTCGGAGTTGGTGCCGTCACGCTCTGGAACGCACTCGAAGTTGGCGACGTTCAGAACTTGCCACTCTTCACGACCGGCCGGGTTGTACTGAGCCGGATTGATGAACAGGCAACGACCGAACAGGTTCTGCCAGGCAGTCTGCGTGGTCATTTTCACGGCCAGGTAGTGCTCTTCAGCCGAACCTACATGAACGTGGGAAACGAAATGCTCTTGCGCGTTGTTGAAGGCCTCGACGCGGTCCCACAGGGCATCGAACTTGTCGGCCGGGAACTTGCGGTTGATCGGGCCCCAGGCAATGGCGGCCTGAGTGGACGGTTCTTCAACGATGAAACGGTCGACTGGCGAGCGACCGGTACGGTGACCGGTGCGAACAACCAGCGCGCCAGTGTCGGCAAGCTCGCCTTCACCGCGATTCAAGGCTTCTTTTACCAGATCATCAACACTCAGATCGGTGTACACGGCGTTATTGGCTTGCGTCATGAGATTCCCCGTCGGCCAGTGGCCGAGTGTGCTCCAAACGTTTTGTAGTAGAAAGTCGTGCACTACTACCGCGACAAAAAGTGGGCCGGATTATGCCAGAAACGCCCAAAAATAGTAGGGCCCTCCCGTCAGAACGGCGTTATTCCGGCGCTATCCAGTGAATTTACCTGCGCTGAACCGTTTTAGTGCCGGGTATCTGACGGCGTATCCACACCCGCGCCCGCGAACAATTGAGAGATATCGGCCGCATCAAACAGGTAACGCTGGTTGCAGAACTGGCAATCGATCTCGATGTTGCCGCCGTGCTCGATAACCAACGCCTGCGCGTCTTCCATACCCAAACTGACCAGAGCATTGCCTGAACGTTCGCGCGAGCAGCTGCAACGGAAACGCAGTCTCTGCACATCAAACAGGCGCACCTGTTCTTCGTGGTAGAGGCGGTGAAGCACGGTTTCGTTGTCCAGGCTCAGCAATTCGTCAGCGGTCAGGGTGCCGCCCAGCGCGGTGATGTGCTGCCAACTGGCGTCGCGCTCTTCCTGGTCTTTCAAGCGGTCGGCAGGCAGCTGCTGCAGCAACAGGCCACGGGCACGACGGCCATCGGCATACAGCCAGAATCGGGTGCCGACCTGTTGCGACATCACAAAGTAATTAGTGAAGCACTCCGACAGGGTTTCGCCATCCAGATCAACGATGCCCTGGTAACGCTGGCCCTGGGTCGGGTCGATGGTCAGCGCCAGAACGCCGTTGGGCATCAAGTCGGCGAGGGTCGCGTCGGGGGCAATCTGGTCGGCTTCATAACGGGCGAGGCCTCGGATTTCGCGCTCGCTGGAGCATTCGATCATCAGCAGCGGAATCGGGCCGTCGGAACGGGCCTGAAGAATCAGCAAGCCATCGAACTTCAAGGTGCCGACCAGCAACGACGCGGCCGCCATCAACTCGCCGAGCAGTTGCGCGACCGGCTCCGGATACGGGTGCTTGGCGAGCACTTCGGCGTAACTCCGTTCCAACGAAACCAGCTCGCCGCGGGTGTCGCTGTCATCGAAGATGAAGCGTTGGGTGTAGTCGGTATCCGGTAGATCGGTCATAGGTCTGGGTATCTGAAGTAATGACAAAATGGTTACAAATCGTGAAGATTGCGCCTTTGCAGCACCGCTTTGGTGCGCGATGTTCAGCCATGGGAGGCATATTATGAACAATCCGGGTTTGTTCCAAGCAAGGTGGAACCTCCGCCGGTTGGCTCTATGCAATTTCGTGCCTCTGGCACTGCTGGCCTTCTGGTTATGGCCTACGGGTCAGATGCTGTGTATGATTTTCGACGAGTGGCTATTTCATCTGCTGAATGCGCCGCTGGCCAGCAACCCGATATGGCTACGCATCTGGGCGATTGCAAGTCTGCGCCCGTTCGATGTGGTGGTTGGAGTGATTCTGCTGACGCTGCTGATCAAGGGCGATTGGGTGTTCGAGAAGACTGAGGTGCGCCAGGCGTTTTTCGGTTTTCTCGCGGTTCTGCTGGTGCTGCTGTTTATCCGCATGCTGTTCTCAAAGCTTGCCGTATACATGAGCTGGCAACACAGCAGCCCGTCGATGATGATCGAGGGTGCGATTCGTATGAGTGACTATTTCCCGGGCCTTGAGAAGTCCTGGGAATTGAAGGATCGGTCGACGCAAAGCTTTCCGGGTGACCACGCTTCGGTGTTGCTGATCTGGGCGCTGTTCATGACCGTGTTCAGCCGAAATTCCTGGCAGACATTGGTGATTTGGTCCTTGGCGCTGCTGTTCATGATGCCGCGCTTGGTGGCGGGCGCCCATTGGGGCCAGGACGATTACATTGGTGGTGTGTTGCTGGCGGTATGGGCGTTGGGCTGGGGTTACTACACGCCGTTTGCCTATCACGCTTCGGCGTTTTTCCTGAAGGTGACGGCACCGGTGTTCGGGTTGCTAGGGAAATTGCCGGTGGTTTCGCGGATGAGTGTGGTAAGGGCGGCCGGCTAATGCCTTGATGCCATTTCTGTGGCGAGGGAGCTTGCTCCCGCTCGGCTGCGCAGCAGCCGCAAAACCAGGCGACAGGGATCTATCTGAAAGAACCCGGTTGTCGGTATAGGGAGTCCTTCGGCCTCCAGCGGGAGCAAGCTCCCTCGCCACAAATCATGTGAGCAATGACTACTCGTCGTTGCTACTACCGCGAAACTTGAACAAATCCCGCCGCTGTTTCTTGCTCGGCTTGCCATCGGTGCTCACGCCCAACGCGCCGGCCTTGCGCATGGCCGCGGCCGCTTCGCGCTTGGCGATGCTGGCATCGGTTTCCGCATACAACGTCTGAGCCTCAGGCGCGCCACGACGCACAATCGATAGCGCCTGAACCACCACCGTACGTTCCTCGAACCCTGCACGAATCTGAAACTCGTCGCCGACCCTCGGTTCCTTGCCCGGTTTGCAGCGCTCACCCCGGCAATGCACCTTGCCACTTTCAATCGCCGCCTTGGCCAAGGCACGTGTTTTGTAAAAACGCGCAGCCCACAACCACTTATCGAGACGGACCTTGTCGTCCTCTTCGTTTTTTTGTGCCACTTGAATTCCTCTTTCAGCCCATAGTCGGAACTGTACTACCGTTTCTGTCGGGCGCAAGAACTCGGCCCTCCAGATAAACTGTGATCTTGGCCGGCTCACCGGCATGGAGTGATCGAGTGACTATATTCCCGTCTTCATTGACTTCGCCCCAGGGCGGTTGCCAAGGCTGTCAGCAAAGCGAGCCGCTGGGCTTCGATTTTTCTTTTGCCTACCAACCGATCGTCGATCTGCGCGACCGGTCGATTTTTGCTCATGAAGCGTTGGTCCGCGGCATTGCCGGGGAAGGCGCACTGTCGGTGCTCGATCAGGTCAACGAGGAAAATCGCTACCGCTTCGACCAGCTCTGCCGGACCCGCGCCATTGAAGGGGCGGCCAATCTAAACATGCAGACACACTTGTCCATCAACTTCATGCCCAACGCCGTGTACCGCCCGGAACTGTGCATCCGCACTACTCTGGAGGCCGCGAAAAAACACAACTTCCCCATCAACCGTCTGATTTTCGAAACGCTGGAAAGCCAGCACGTAGATAACTATCGCCATTTGACTAATATTCTGCGTGAATACCGCGAATTCGGCTTCAAGACCGCCATCGACGATTTCGGCGCGGGCTACTCGGGGCTCAATCTGCTGGCTGATTTCCAACCGGACCTGATCAAACTCGACATGGCACTGATCCGCGATGTCGATCGCGATCGTGTTCGTCAGGCTATCGTTCGAGGGGTTGTCACAATGTGTGCGGAGTTGAACGTTACAGTCATCGCCGAAGGCATCGAAAGCGCCGGAGAACGGGATTTCCTGGCGGACTGTGGAATATTTCTGATGCAGGGTTACTGGTTCGCCAAGCCTGCATTCAAAGCGTTGGCCCAGGTAACGCCTGAGGCGTGGACGCGTTAATCGCCGGTTTTTTCCTATTGAAGACATTTGACCATTTGACCGTTATCGGTCTGCGCGAGTGGGTGGCGCTCCCGGATCTGGGAGTCGCGGGCCTGCGCGCAAAAATCGACACCGGCGCCAGCACCTCGAGCCTGCACGCCACCGACATCGAGCCGTTCGAGCGCGACGGTGAAAGCTGGGTGCGCTTCACCGCGCACCTGGGCACGGTGGTGCAGTTGCGTCATCGACGCTGCGAGGCGCCACTGGTGACGCGCAAAACCATTAAAAGCTCCAACGGTCACGCGCAGATGCGTTATGTGGTCAGCACCACACTGGCCCTGGGTGATCGGGTATGGCGGGTCGAATTCACCCTCGCCTGCCGCAAATCCATGCGTTATCGCCTGTTACTCGGTTCCAAAGCCCTGATCGACGGCCAGCTGGTGGTCAATCCGGGGATTAAATATGTACAAGACAAGCCGGTGTTCCCGGTATCTACCTCCTCCACAGGTGTTGCATGAAGATCGCTGTGCTGTCGCGGAACCCGCGTCTGTATTCCACTCGTCGTCTGGTCGAAGCCGGTACCGAGCGTGGCCATGAAATGGTGGTGATCGACACCCTGCGCGCCTATATGAACATTGCCAGCCACAAACCGCAGATCCACTACCGTGGCAAGCCGCTGGAAGGTTTCGATGCGGTGATCCCGAGGATCGGTGCGTCTGTGACGTTTTATGGCTGTGCGGTGTTGCGCCAGTTCGAAATGATGGGGGTTTTCCCGCTCAACGAGTCGGTGGCCATCGCCCGCTCGCGGGACAAACTGCGGTCGCTGCAATTGCTCTCGCGCCGTGGCATCGGTTTGCCGGTGACCGGGTTTGCGCACTCACCGGATGACATTCCCGACCTGATCGACATGGTCAACGGCGCACCTCTGGTGATCAAGGTGCTGGAAGGCACTCAGGGCATCGGCGTGGTGTTGTGTGAAACGGCGACCGCCGCAGAATCGGTGATTGAAGCCTTCATGGGCCTGAAGCAGAACATCATGGTTCAGGAATACATCAAGGAAGCCGGGGGCGCGGACATTCGCTGCTTCGTGGTCGGCGACAAGGTGATCGCGGCAATGAAGCGCCAGGCCAAGCCTGGAGAATTTCGCTCCAACCTGCATCGCGGCGGCAGCGCCAGCCTGATCAAGATCACCCCGGAAGAACGCATGACGGCGTTGCGTGCGGCGAAGGTCATGGGGTTGGCGGTGGCGGGGGTGGATATCTTGCGCTCCAATCACGGGCCGCTGGTGATGGAAGTGAACTCGTCGCCGGGATTGGAAGGGATTGAGACCACCACCGGGAAGAACGTGGCGGGGATCATCATTGAGCATCTTGAGAAAAATGGCGGGCCGAATATGACCCGGACCAAAGGCAAGGGCTAAAGCTAAGAGCCCCCTCACCCTAACCCTCTCCCCAAAGGGGCGAGGGGACTGACAGTGGTGTTCTTTCGAGCTACATCGACCTGAAAAATCGAGTCGAGCTCAGGTTTTGAAAACAACCGAGATCTGCTCCCTTTCCCCCTCTCCCCTGTGGGGAGAGGGGTGGCTCTTGGCTACACCGCGTCTCTAGGCAACATCAACCCCAGCGGCAACCGCACCCGAGCTTCGAGACCACCACCGGCCCGATTGCGCAACTCAACATTCCCGCCATGCATCGAAGCAATCCGCTTCACGATGGCCAGTCCAAGTCCTGTCCCCTTCCCACCCCGGGCACGATCACCCCGGGTGAATGGGTTGAAGATCGCTTCCAGCTCGGACGGATCAATCCCCGCCCCACGGTCCATGACGCTCAGCACCACATAAGGCGCGCTGGTATCGCCAGACACATAAGCCGCCACCTCAACCCCGCTGCCAGCATGGTGCAAAGCGTTGCCGATCAAATTGTTCAGCAACCGCTTCATCGATACCCGACGCAGGGGAAACGGCTGAATCGGCTCCAGGCGCAGCCGCACTTTTTCTTCGTTCTGGTTGTACGGTGCCGCAACCTCACGAACCAGGTCACTCAGGTCTACTTCCTCGACAGACTCGTCACGACCATCGCGGATAAACGCCAGGAACTGGTCGAGAATCGCGTCCATGTCCTCGATGTCACGCACCATATCGTCCGACAGGTCGCTATGGTCGCCCATCAACTCCAGGGACAAGCGCAAACGGGTCAGCGGCGTACGCAGGTCGTGTGATACCCCGGCCAGCATCAACTCACGCTCGCGACCGGCCTGCTCGACGTCTTCAGCCATCTGGTTGAAGGCACGGTACACCTCGGTCATCTCGCTCGGCGTGTCGCTGATCGGCAGGCGCACGCTGCGCCCCTGACCGAGTTGCCGTGCGGCATACACCAGACGTTTCAACGGTTGATTGAGCTGGCTGACGAAGATCCACGCCGAGGCGGTGGACAGCAAGCCGATAGCAAGGAACCACCCAAGCACGTTCCAGATTTTCTGGCCGCGCAACGGATGCGGATAGAGCGGCACTTTCAGCCAGCCGTCGCCCAGGCTAGGCGCCCGAACCCACAGGGCCGGCGGCGAGTGCATGCGTAATCGCACTTCGGTGTCGGCACCCAACTCCGCCTGCATCTGCCGCTGATAGATCTCGCTGTAAGGCCAGTGTTGCTCGCCTTCCGGCACACCCGCGCCCACGACCCGGATCAGCGTGGCGGCATCAGCAATTTTCTCTCGATTTTTTTCATCGGCAGCCCAATAGGCGCGCAGCGTAAGGGCGACGCCGTGGCTGTATTGGCGGTCCACCAGCACGTCTTCGTTCATCAACAGATAAACCAGGGTCAGCGCCTTGGAGAACAGGACGACGATCAGCACCAGCCACAGGGTGCGGGAGAAGAAACTCTGGGGGAACCAAACGGGGGTTTTCATGGATAACCGCTACACACTTGCAGGAGCGAGCGATGCTCGCATATTGCGGATCGCGAGTCTGCGGACAATCGTCCGCAAGACCCGCTCCTACAAATCGCCGATCACTTGGTGGCGGCGCCATCCGGTACGAACACGTATCCCACGCCCCAGACCGTCTGGATGTAACGCGGTTTGGATGGATCGGGTTCGATCATCCGGCGCAGACGGGAGATCTGCACGTCGATGGAACGCTCCAGGGCATCCCATTCACGGCCACGGGCCAGGTTCATCAGCTTGTCGCGGGTCAGTGGCTGACGCGCGTTCATGACCAAGGCCTTGAGCACCGCGAATTCACCGGTGGTCAGCATGTGCACTTCGTCACCGCGCTTGAGTTCGCGGGTGGCCAGGGACAGCTCGTAGTCACCGAAGGTCACGCTTTCGTCTTCGCTGCCCGGTGCGCCCGGCACAGGCGTCGACTGGCGACGCAGGACCGCTTTGACACGGGCCATCAGCTCATCCGGGTTGAACGGCTTGGCCAGGTAATCGTCGGCGCCCAGTTCCAGGCCCTTGATGCGGCTCAGCTCATCGCCCTTGGCGGTCAGCATGATGATCGGGATCTGATTGTTCGCCGTGCGCAGCCGGCGGCAGGCGGTCAGACCGTCTTCGCCGGGCAGCATCAGGTCGAGGACGACCAGGTTGAACACTTCACGCGCCAGCAGGCGATCCATTTGTTCAGTGTTCGGTACGGCGCGGGCTCGGTAGCCCTTGCTGACGAAAAAACGTTCCAGCAGGCTGCTCAGCCCTGGATCGTCGTCAACAATAAGAATTTTTTCGCCTTCAGCATTGTTTGCAGTGCTGCTCATTAGATGCTCCTTTGATCTCGGCGCGCATTATGGCGTAGCTGCCGTTATACGCACCGTGTGCATTGTTAGCAGATTTTTCCTTCACCGCCAGAAATCCGGCCCTCGCGCTACCGCCTGCGATGCCCCTGAATGATAGAACGCTGGTTATAATGCGCGGCCTTTTGTGTCAGGCAACGTCTGATCATGGCTGCAGGTGGCCGCTTTTTATTTTCATGGCGCCGGCAGTCATTGTTCGATTTCACGGGTCAACGGGATACCTGTTGATCCAGGTAGCGGCGCAGGCCAGGCCGCTCAACCAGACTCGCCGAGGCCTTATCTCTGCGCCTGCGAGCCTGCTTTCACAATTTGTCAGGTGGTTTTATGGACAGCATCAACAGCCGCATCGCCGAGGAACTCGGTGTACGCCCACAACAGGTCGAAGCGGCCGTCGCGCTACTCGATGAGGGCTCTACCGTTCCCTTCATCGCCCGTTACCGGAAAGAAGTGACCGGCAGCCTCGATGACATTCAGTTGCGTCATCTGGAAGAGCGTCTGCGCTACCTGCGAGAACTCGACGAACGGCGCATCAGCATCCTCGCCAGCATCGAAGAGCAAGGCAAGCTGACCCCGCAGCTCGAACGCGACATCAAGCTCGCCGACACCAAGACCCGCCTCGAAGACTTGTACCTGCCGTACAAGCAGAAGCGCCGCACCAAGGGCCAGATCGCCCTGGAAGCCGGCCTCGGCGAGCTGGCCGACGGCCTGTTCAACGACCCGACCCTGACGCCAGACGCTGAAGCCGCGCGCTTCGTCGATGCCGAAAAAGGCGTCGCCGATGTGAAAGCCGCCCTCGAAGGCGCCAAATACATCCTGATGGAACGCTTCGCCGAAGACGCCGGCTTGCTGGACAAACTGCGCAGCTACCTCAAGCAGGAAGCCACCCTCAGTGCCCGCGTCATCGCCGGCAAGGAAGAGGAAGGCGCCAAATTCCGCGACTACTTCGAACACGACGAGCCGCTGAAAAGCATGCCGTCGCACCGCGCGCTCGCCATTTTCCGAGGCCGTAACGAAGGCATTCTGAGTTCGGCGCTGAAAGTCGGCGACGAGCTGCCGGGCACCATGCACCCGTGCGAAGGCATGATCGGCCAGCAATTCGGCATCCAGAACCAGAACCGCGCTGCCGACAAATGGCTGGGCGAAGTGGTGCGCTGGACCTGGAAGGTCAAGCTTTACACCCACCTCGAAACCGATTTGCTGGGCGAGCTGCGCGATGGCGCGGAAACCGAAGCGATCAACGTGTTCGCCCACAACCTGCACGACTTGCTGCTGTCGGCCCCGGCCGGTCCGCGCGCCACCCTGGGCCTCGACCCGGGTCTGCGCACCGGCTGCAAGGTCGCCGTGGTCGATTCCACCGGCAAACTGCTGGATCACGCCACGGTTTACCCGCACGTGCCGCATAACAAGTGGGACCAGACCATCGCGATTCTCGCCGCCCTGTGCGCCAAGCACTCGGTCGACCTGATCGCCATCGGCAACGGCACCGCCAGCCGTGAAACCGACAAGCTCGCCGCTGAGCTGATCAAAAAATACCCAGCCATGAAGATGACCAAGGTCATGGTCTCTGAGGCCGGTGCATCGGTTTACTCGGCATCGGAACTGGCTTCCAAGGAATTCCCGGACCTCGACGTGTCGATCCGTGGCGCGGTGTCGATTGCCCGTCGCCTGCAGGATCCGCTGGCCGAACTGGTGAAGATCGATCCGAAATCCATCGGCGTCGGTCAGTACCAGCACGACGTGTCGCAGCTGAAACTGGCGCGCGGCCTGGACGCTGTGGTCGAAGATTGCGTGAACGCCGTGGGCGTCGACGTGAACACTGCCTCCGTGGCGCTGCTGGCGCGCATCTCCGGCCTCAACGCGACCCTGGCGCAGAACATCGTCAGCCACCGCGACGAGCACGGCGCATTCAAAACCCGCGCCGCGTTGAAGAAAGTCGCACGCCTGGGTGAAAAAACCTTCGAACAGGCCGCCGGTTTCCTTCGTGTCATGAACGGCGACAACCCGCTGGATTCGTCGGCGGTTCACCCGGAAGCCTATCCGCTGGTGCAGCGCATTGCCGCTGAGACCGACCGTGACATTCGTTCGCTGATCGGCGATGCGAGCTTCCTCAAACGTCTCGATCCGAAGAAGTACACCGACGAGACTTTCGGTCTGCCAACGGTCACCGACATCCTGCAAGAGCTGGAAAAACCCGGTCGCGACCCGCGTCCCGAGTTCAAGACTGCCGAGTTCCAGGAAGGCGTCGAAGACTTGAAGGATCTGCAACTGGGCATGATCCTCGAAGGCGTGGTAACCAACGTGACCAACTTCGGCGCGTTCGTCGACATCGGCGTGCATCAGGACGGTTTGGTGCACATCTCCGCGCTTTCGGAGAAGTTCATCAGGGATCCGCGTGAAGCGGTGAAGGCTGGTGACGTGGTGAAAGTGAAGGTCATGGAAGTCGATATCCCGCGTAAACGCGTGGGTCTGTCGATGCGCATGAGCGACACCCCGGGCGAGAAAATCGACGGTGCCCGTGGCGCACGTCCGGGGTCGGCTCCACGCCAGTCCCAGAACAACGCACCGCGTAAAGAAACCACGGCGGCGGCCCCCGCCAACAACGCCATGGCTTCGCTGTTCGCCAACGCCAAGCAGTTGAAGAAACGTTGATGGAGATTCCCGCCGGCCTGACCGAAAGCGCGTTTTTCAAGCTGCTGGGCTGTCGCTTGCACAGCCTGGAAACCGGGGTGGCGCAAGTCGCCCTGGCGCTTGAACCAGAACTGCGCAATCGCGGCGGCAAGCTGCACGGCGGGGCCTTGTTCAGTCTGGTGGACATTGCCATGGGGCTGGCCTGTTCCAGCACCCACGGCTTTGACCAGCAGAGCGCGACCATCGAATGCAAGATCAACTACATTCGCGCTGTTTCAGACGGCGAAGTGATGTGTACGGCGCGGGTGATTCACCCGGGCCGTCGCACGCTGGTGGTCGAAGCTGACGTGATGCAAGGCGACAAACTCGTCGCAAAAGCACAAGGCACGTTCGCTGTCCTGTAGCTAGATGTCATCGATTTGAGTTAATTTCAGCGCTAAGAAAACCTGTGGGAGCCTGTGGCGAGGGGGCTTGCCCCCGTTGGGCTGCGAAGCAGCCCCAAAATCTCTGAATTTCCAGGATCTTGTGAGCGCTACGCACTCAAACGGGGGCAAGCCCCCTCGCCACAGGTCGCTCCCACAGGGATTGTGGCGACTTGGCTGACTGACATTGGTCTGACCGGCTCAAAAACCAGGCGAAAACGCCAGTTTTAACTTCACCCTTGTAGACCGTCTTGCCCACCCCCATATTGGGGCGACTGACGCGTGAAGGAATCCAACTTGAGCGAACTTCTCAACCGCCGCCTGGCTCTGCTCGGCGAGCGCGCTAACCTCTCTCTGCTCGAACAGTGCCTTCACGGCATCGAACGTGAATGCCTGCGCGTGACCGGCGAAGGTCGCCTGGCGCAAACGCCGCACCCGGAAGAATTGGGTTCCGCGCTGACCAATGAACAAATCACCACCGACTATTCCGAGTCGCTGCTGGAATTCATTACCCCGGCCCTGCCAGACCCGGCCGATACGCTGGCGAGCCTGGACAAGATCCACCGTTTTGCCTACAGCAAGCTCGGCAACGAGTTTCTGTGGAGCCCATCGATGCCGTGCCCGTTGCCGGCCGAGGAAGACATCCCGATCGCCTATTACGGCACGTCCAACATCGGTCAGCTCAAGTACGTCTACCGCAAGGGCCTGGCCCTGCGGTACGGCAAGACCATGCAGTGCATTGCCGGGATTCACTACAACTTTTCCCTGCCCGAGAAGCTCTGGCCGCTGCTGAGCGAGACTGAAGGCTTTGTCGGCACCGACCGCGACTATCAGTCGTCGGCCTACATCGCGCTGATCCGCAACTTCCGCCGCTACAGTTGGCTGCTGATGTACCTGTTCGGTGCTTCGCCGGCGCTGGACGCAGGTTTCCTGCGCGGTCGTTCGCACCAGTTGGAACAACTGGACCCGGACACGTTGTATTTGCCGTACGCCACCAGCCTGCGAATGAGTGACCTGGGTTACCAGAGCAACGCCCAGGCCGGTTTGACCCCGTGCTACAACGACTTGGCGAGCTACACCGACAGCCTGCGCAAAGCGGTCGCCACGCCGTATGCGCCCTACGTCGAAATCGGCACGCATCAGGACGGTGAGTGGGTTCAGCTCAACACCAACATCCTGCAGATCGAAAACGAGTACTACTCCAATATCCGCCCGAAACGCGTGACGTATACCGGCGAGCGGCCGATCCAGGCGCTGGTGGCCCGTGGCATTCAGTACGTCGAAGTACGTTGCCTGGACATCAACCCGTTCCTGCCGATGGGCATCGACCTCACCGAGTCGCGTTTCCTCGACGCGTTCCTGCTGTATTGCGCGCTGAACGACAGCCCGCTGCTGACCAATACTTCGTGCGGCAACGCGACCTCGAACTTCCTCAGCGTGGTCAAGGAAGGTCGTCGTCCGGGCCTGCAATTGCAGCGCGATGGTCAACCGGTCGACCTGAAGGAATGGGCCGGCGAATTGCTGGAGAAGATTGCGCCTTTGGCAGCGTTGCTGGATCAGAGCCATGGCGGCGATGCCCACAGCAAGGCATTGGATTCGCAACTGGCCAAGGTCAAGGACTCGTCCCTGACGCCATCGGCCCAAGTGCTGGCGGCGATGGCGGAGCACAAGGAGAGCTTTGCTCAATTCTCCCTGCGCCAAAGCCAGGCGCATGCGGAGTTTTTCCGCAGCGAGCCGTTGAATAGCGAAGACCAGGCGAAGTTTGAAGAACGCGCCCGTTCCTCTCTGGCTGAGCAAGTGGAGCTGGAGCAGAACGAAGTCGGCGATTTCGATGTGTTTGTCGGGTCGTACCAGGCGAGCATTCTGGCGATCAGCAACTAATCTGCAATCTCTCTGGTAACAGGGTTTTCTGTGGCGAGGGGATTTATCCCCGTTCGGCTGCGAAGCAGTCGCAAGCTATTCGATTCGGTTTTACTGATGCACTGCGATTGAAGGTTTTGGGGCCGCTTCGCAGCCCAACGGGGATAAATCCCCTCGCCACAAAAGCAATCCACAGTAACGGGCCTTAGAATTTTCCGCTCATATGCTCATTCGAAAAAGTTATTTATTTTCGGATTCTTAGATCATTTAGTCTCCTTTTCACGCCGACTCTCGGTCGCCTGACAAGGAGCTTCTCAATGAAACTGACTTTCCCCCTTCGCCTCCTGGCGGCCGCGTCTCTGGCTGCGGCGAGTTTCTTTGCCCAGGCGGCTGACGTCACCGTCGCCTACCAGACCACCGTAGACCCGGCGAAAGTCGCCCAGGCCGACGGCGCTTACGAAAAAGCCACCAACGCCAAGATCGACTGGCGCAAATTCGACAATGGCGCCGACATCATCGCCGCCATCGCTTCCGGCGATGTGCAGATCGGCTACCTCGGTTCCAGCCCGCTAACGGCGGCCATCACCCGCAAAGTCCCGGTCGAAACCTTCCTCATCGCCACCCAGATCGGCGCCGCCGAAGCCCTGGTCGCCCGCGACGGTTCCGGGATCAAAACCCCGCAGGACCTGATCGGCAAGAAAATCGCCGTGCCGTTCGTTTCCACCGGCCACTACAGCCTGCTGGCGGCGCTGAAGCACTGGAACATCGACCCGTCGAAAGTCACCGTACTCAACCTCGCTCCGCCCGCCATCATCGCCGCATGGAAACGCGGTGACATCGACGCCACTTACGTGTGGGACCCAGCACTCGGCGTCGCCAAGGAAAACGGCAAGGTGCTGATCACCTCCGGCGAATTGGCCAAGTTCGGCGCGCCGACCTTCGATGCGTGGATCGTGCGTAAAGACTTCGCCGAGAAGCACCCGGAAATCGTCACCGCGTTCGCCAAAGTGACCCTGGATGCCTACGCCGATTACCGCAAAGACCCCAAAGCCTGGCTCGCCAATCAATCCAACGTAGACAAACTGGTGAAACTCTCCGGCGCCAAAGCCAGCGACATTCCGTTGCTGCTGCAGGGCAACGTCTTCCCGCTGGCGGCTGATCAAGTGATTACTCTCGGCGCGCCGACCACCAAGGCCATCACCGACACCGCTGTGTTCCTCAAGGAACAAGGCAAGGTCGAGGCTGTGCTGCCGGACTACGCGCCGTACGTCAGCGCCAAGTACATCACCAACTAATCGGGAGTTAACCGCGATGGCTTTGCTACAGCTGGAGCGCATCAGCGCACAGTACCCCGGCGCCGCCGAACCGGTACTGGCGGATATTTCCCTGAGCCTGGGGCCCCAGCAATTGCTGGTGGCCCTCGGCCCGTCCGGCAGTGGCAAGACTTCGCTGTTGAACCTGATTGCCGGTTTCGTCGAGCCCAGCGCCGGGCGCATCACCCTGGACGGCGTACCGGTCAAAGGCCCGAGCGCCGAACGCGGCGTGGTGTTCCAGGACGACGCCCTGCTGCCTTGGCAGGACGTGTTGGCCAACGTCGGTTTCGGCCTGGAACTGGCGGGTGTATCCCGAGAAAAACGCGAAATCCGTGCTCGGGAAATGCTCGCGCTGGTGGACCTTTCCGGTTTCGAAAGCCGCCGCATCTGGCAGCTCTCGGGCGGTCAGAAACAGCGTGTCGGTTTGGCTCGAGCCCTCGCCGCCGACCCGCGCGTGTTGCTGATGGATGAACCCTTCGGCGCCCTCGACGCCTTCACCCGCGAA
Organism: Pseudomonas sp. 31-12; assembly: GCF_003151075.1. Classification (NCBI taxonomy): domain Bacteria; kingdom Pseudomonadati; phylum Pseudomonadota; class Gammaproteobacteria; order Pseudomonadales; family Pseudomonadaceae; genus Pseudomonas; species Pseudomonas sp. 31-12. The sequence goes on along the minus strand of NZ_CP029482.1, from coordinate 465,826 downwards.
CAGATGCAGGAGCTGCTGCTACAAGTCTGGCAGCGCACCGCCAAACCGGTATTCCTGATTACCCACGACATCGAAGAAGCGGTGTTCCTCGCCACGGATTTGATTCTGCTGGCGCCGAATCCTGGGCAAATCGTTGAGCGCCTGAGCCTGGATTTCGGTCAGCGTTACGCGGCCGGTGAGTCGGCTCGCTCGATCAAATCCGACCCGCGCTTCATCGAAACCCGCGAACACGTGCTCGCCAAAGTGTTCTCCCAACGCAGTACCGCCCAGCGGAAGGAGCGCGCATGAGCAGCTATGAAATTCCTACCGTTGCGGTGAAACCAGGGTCCGCAGCCATTCCGGTGCGACGCAGCCTCAGCACTCGGTGGATCAGCTTGCTGACGCTGGTGGCGCTCGTTGTCATTTGGTGGGCCGTTACCGCCACTGGAATGATCGAACCGCTGTTCCTGCCGCCACCGTCCGCCGTGCTGCAAAAAGGCTGGCTACTGGTGACCACCGGCTACATGGATTCCACGTTGTGGCAGCACTTGGGCGCGAGTCTCAGCCGTATCGGTCTGGGCCTTGGCTTTGCCGTGCTGACCGCCGTGCCCGTCGGCATCGCCATCGGCCACAACCGCATCGCGCGCGGCGTTCTCGATCCGCTGATCGAGTTCTACCGCCCTATTCCACCGCTGGCTTATCTGCCGCTGATCGTGATCTGGTGCGGCATCGGTGAGCTGTCGAAAGTCTTGCTGATCTACCTCGCGATCTTCGCCCCGATTGCCATCGCTACCGCGACCGGCGTGCGTACCGTCGACCCGGCCAAATTGCGCGCCGCGCAATCGTTGGGCGCGACCCGGGCGCAGTTGATTCGCCATGTGATTCTGCCGAGTGCCTTGCCGGATATTTTGACTGGCGTGCGTATCGGTCTGGGTGTGGGTTGGTCGACGCTGGTCGCCGCCGAACTGATTGCCGCCACCAGCGGTTTGGGCTTCATGGTGCAGTCGGCCGCGCAGTTCCTGGTCACCGATGTGGTGGTGCTGGGGATTCTGGTCATCGCGCTGATCGCCTTCGCCATGGAAATGGGCCTGCGCGCCCTGCAGCGCAAACTGGTGCCGTGGCACGGCCAGGCTCACTAAAGATTTGTCATTGACCATGCCGACAGCTCGGCACCCTGGATTGAAGAGAAAGACCATGAGTAACCTGACCATCGTTCCCCTCAGCTACGCCCTCGGCGCGCAAATCAGCGGCATCGACGTGAGCCAGCCGCTGAATCGGGAACAGCGCGATGCCATCGAGCAAGCGCTGCTCAAGCATCAAGTATTGTTCTTCCGCGACCAGCCGATCACACCTCAGCAGCAGGCACGATTCGCCGCAAACTTTGGCGATCTGCACATCCACCCTATCTACCCGAACGTGCCGGAACAGCCCGAAGTGTTGATCCTCGACACCGCCGTCACCGACGTGCGCGACAACGCGATCTGGCACACCGACGTGACCTTCCTGCCGACCCCGGCCATGGGCGCGGTGCTGAGTGCCAAGCTGTTGCCGGAGTTTGGTGGCGACACGTTGTGGGCCAGCGGCATTGCGGCGTATGAAGCGTTGTCGGCGCCGCTGAAAAGCTTGCTCGAAGGGCTGACCGCCACTCACGATTTCACTCGCTCGTTCCCGCTGGAGCGTTATGGCAACACGCCTGAAGCATTGGCTCAGTGGGAAGAAGTGCGCCGCAAAAATCCGCCATTGTCGCACCCGGTGATTCGCACGCACCCGGTGAGCGGGCGTCGGTCGTTATTCGTCAATGAAGGCTTCACATCGAAGATCAATGAGCTGTCGGAAACCGAGAGTGAAACGATTCTGAAGTTTCTGTTTGCTCACGCAACGCGGCCAGAATTTACGATCCGCTGGCGTTGGCAGAAAGACGATGTGGCGTTCTGGGATAACCGTGTGACACAGCATTACGCCGTGGACGATTACCGGCCGGCACGGCGGGTGATGCAGCGGGCTACGGTGTTGGGGGATGTGCCGTTTTTTAACTGAACGCTGATTTCTTTATTGACTGGTCTGGCCCCTTCGCGAGCAAGCCCGCTCCTACATTGGGAATGCGTTCCCCTGTGGGAGCGGGCTTGCTCGCGAAGGCGACATGACAGGCGCCGGAAGACCCGGCGCCGAACACTTATTCAGCCGTCGAAGGCTTCTCCCAAAGATTGATCCCACCCTCTTGGGCAAACCGATCAATCTCCGCCAGCTCCTCAGCACTAAAGCTCAAATTCTTCAACGCCCCGACGTTCTCGATAATCTGCTCCGGCCGGCTCGCGCCGATCAGCGCCGAAGTCACGCGCGGATCGCGCAGCGTCCACGCCAGCGCCAGTTGCGCCAGGCTCTGACCGCGACGCTTGGCGATTTCGTTGAGCCCACGCACATGGGCGATGTTGGCTTCGGACAGATGAGATTCCTGCAACGAACCACCACCCGGACGGTTGACCCGAGCATCCTTCGGAATGCCATTGAGGTATTTGTCGGTCAACAAGCCCTGCGCCAGCGGCGTGAACGCAATCACGCCGGTGCCAAGTTCGTCGGTGACATCCAGCAGGTCGTTTTCCACCCAGCGATTGAGCAGGTTGTACGCCGGTTGGTGAATCAGCAACGGCACTTTCCACTCTTTCAACAGCGCCGCCATCTCACGGGTTTTCACCCCGGAATACGACGAGATACCGATGTACAACGCCTTGCCCTGCTGCACGGCAGTGGCCAGCGCACTGGCGGTTTCTTCCAGTGGCGTGTCCGGGTCGAAGCGATGGGAGTAGAAGATGTCCACGTAGTCCAAGCCCAAGCGTTGCAGGCTCTGGTCGAGGCTGGCCAGCACGTATTTGCGCGAACCGCCGCCCTGACCGTAAGGACCGGGCCACATGTCCCAACCGGCCTTGCTCGAGATGATCAGCTCGTCGCGGTACTGCTTGAAGTCTTCACGCAGCAAACGACCGAAGTTGATCTCGGCGCTGCCGTACGGCGGGCCATAGTTGTTGGCCAGGTCGAAGTGGTTGATGCCCAGGTCGAACGCGGTGCGCAACAACGAACGTTGAGTATCGATCGGCGTGCTGTCGCCGAAGTTGTGCCACAAGCCCAGGGACAGCGCCGGCAGCACCAGACCGCTGCGGCCCACGCGGCGGTAAGGGATAGAGTCGTAGCGGTTTTCGGCAGCGGTGTAAGTCATCGAATCCTCTCTTGTCTGTCTTGAAGTTGGTATCGACTGCTTCGCAAGTTGCCCAGCATACGCCCAGACAAACGCCGATAAACCTCGGACTCGAGAAAATGCTGAAACGTTTCACAGATTTTTAATCCTTCAACGTTTAAGCCGACAACTCACGTAGCGCGGCAGCCGCCAAAAAGCCAGACCTTGAGCTATATCGCTGATCCCGCCTGACCGTCTGATCGATACGCTCAAGCAACTGCTCCGGCAATGTGGCATTGAAACGCACTGACTTACCGAAGTACGGCGTGATATCGAACTCGACCACACCCCACACGCCACCAGCGTAATCGGGATTATCAAGGTGAGCATCGATCTCGCGTATCTGAGGAAGTGGATCGCCATCGGCGACCAGGCCTTCATAGTGCAATGACAACGCCTCTTTTACGTTTTCAAATGCCTGCGCCACAGTAGCGCCTGCGGAGAAGCAACCCGGTACGTCCGGGATAATCACTCCGTAGTCTGAGTCGGCATCCTTGTGCAGAACGACCGGGAATTTCATTTCGGCGAGCCCTTCCTGTGATGTGGCCCTTCGAGGCTCTCGTTTCCGATCTCGGGCCTCATTTCAGACCCGCCTGTTTCAATATGCTGTTGATCGTCCCTTTTGGAAGATCCGAGTCAGGGTGTTTTATCGTCACCCTTCCGGGCTTGCCCGGATGCTTGTACTGATGGTGACTGCCTGCGCAGGTTGGAGATGCGTTTTCCGATCAGCGCCAAATCACTCAAGGTGCCGGCGCGCAGGACGCGGTCGTCGCCTTCTGCGATCAGGTCGACAAAGCGGTCGGCCTCGCTGATGGACAGTAGGAATCACCGCCATGCCCCCTCAAACTTCGAAAGTTGCCCTCGTGACCGGCGCCTCCCGCGGCATCGGCGCGGTGATCGGATTCGGCTTGGGTCAATGGACAGATTCTGCGGGCTAATGGTGGATTGGTTTAAGCTGGTTTGCAGGCAGGCCAGACGCCTTCGCGGGCAAGCCTCGCTCCCACAGGGGATGCCGGTAAACACAAGCATTATGTTCACTGACGATCCCTGTGGGAGCGGGCTTGCCCGCGAAGGCGATCTTGAGGGCAGCACACATCTAAAGGACGGAATGCATCATGCACACCACGATCATCATCACCTTCGGCCTGATCCTGCTGGCGCTGATGCTGTTCATCGGCGAGAAAATCGGCTTCAGCCGCCAGACCCTGGCCTACAGTTTTGTGGTGCTGTGGCTGGCCCTGACGTTGATCAACGGCGCGGTCGGCATGGTGCATGCCGGTCAGCCGTTGAGCACGGAACTGGTGGTCGGCAGCGCCGTGTTCGGTGTACCGGTAGCGGCGATGGTGCTGTTCATGGTGCTGAGCACTGAAACATGAGCACCACCGCCCCGGCGATCAACGCACCAGATGCAAGAACTGCAGGTGCCGTTCGTACTGATCAAGGATGTCGTTGATGATCTGTTCCTTGGTGTAACCCACCAGATCGTAGTCCTGACTGCCCTCGCTCAAATGCACTTCAGCACGGTAATAACGACGGTTGTTGAGTTCCTTGGAACCCATGCCGCCACGGGCAAACGATGGCGTGAAGTAACCACGCATCTGCACCTGATAGATAAAGGGATGCTCCTCGCCGTGACCGATTTCCAGGCTGACGTTGTCGTTGGCCGGGTCCGGCTGAGTGACCACGTTCAAACCCTTCTCGACGAACACCGCACTCACCTCTTCAATCGCCGGGCGCACCGTCGTATCGAGGAATCGATAAACCTCATCGCGAGACGGGAAATGCACGGCCTGAGTCAAGCGCTGACGCCAACCGCCACGCCGCGAACCGGACACCGGTGCCAGGGAATGCAGCTGTGCGATCTGTTTCTGCGACTCCAGGTAGAACGCCTTGTGCAGCCCCCACATCATCAGCAGCAAAATCATCGAGAACGGCAACGAGGTCAGCACCACCGCTGACTTCAGCGCATCGATGCTGCCGGAGAACAGCAGCGCACTGGTTACCAGCGCGGTCATGGCGCCCCAGAACACCCGCAGCCATTTCGGCCCGTCTTCATCCGGATTACCGCCCTTGGCGGACAGCGTCGACAGCACCACGGTGCCGGAGTCGGCCGAGGTGACGAAGAACACGAAGCTGATGAACACCGTGACCGCAATCACGGTTTTGCTCCACGGATAGGTTTCCAGCAGCAGGTAGAGGGTCATCGACGGGTTGTCGACGGCCGACATGCCGAGCGCGGTCATGCCGTGGTTGAGCACCTGGTCGATGGCGCTGTTGCCGAAGATCGACATCCACGCCAGGGTGAAACCGAGCGGAATCAGCAGCACGCCGAAGACGAATTCGCGGATGGTCCGGCCACGGGAAATCCGCGCGATGAACAGACCCACGAACGGCGACCACGCAATCCACCAGGCCCAATAGAACACGGTCCAGCCGCCCAGCCAGTCGCTAGGCTTGTCGTAGGCGTACAGGTCGAAACTCTTCATCGGCAAGGCGCCGAGGTAGTCGCCGATGTTCTGAATCAGAGTGTTGAGCAGGTGCTGAGTCGGGCCAGCGAACAACACGAACAGCAGCAGTGCACAGGCCAGCAGCATGTTGATGTCGGACATCACCCGCACGCCCTTGTCGACGCCGGACACCGCAACGATGATCGCCGCGCCCATCATCAGCGTGATCAGGCCGACCTGAATCCACTGGGTGTGAGCGATGCCGAACAGATAGTCCAGGCCCGAGTTGAGGTGCAACACCCCGAAGCCCATGTCGGCGCCGAGGCCGAACACGGTGGCGATGATGCCGAAGCCGTCCACCGCATATCCGATCGGGCCGTTGATGCGCTTGCCGATCAGCGGATAGAGCGCCGAACGCAGGGCCAGCGGCAGGTTGTGTCGATAGGCAAAGTACGCCAGCGCCATGCCGACAAAAGCGAACACGCCCCAGCCGTGCAAGCCCCAGTGCAGAAACAGAATCTGCATCGCCTGCCGCGCCGCATCCGCCGTGCCGGCCTCGCCTTGGGGCGGTTGCGCCAAGTGGGTCAGCGGTTCGGACACACAGAAGAAGAACAGCGTGATGCTGATCCCGGCGGCGAACAGCATGCCGGCCCAGGACAGGTAACTGAATTCGGGTTCGTCGTGGTCGGCACCGAGCTTGATCTTGCCGTAGCCGGACAAGGCGGTGACCACCACGAAGACCAGATACAGCGTCATCGCGAGCATGTAATACCAGCCGACCGTGTTGGCCGCCCAGTTTTGCGCTTCCAGCAGCCAGGCGCCGGCCTGTTCAGGCATGGCGATGACAACGATGCCGAACAGCAGGATGAAAGTCGCCGCGAAGTAAAACACCGGCGGATTCATGCGGACCTGGCCGCTTGGAGGGAGGGACGATGCACTCATGGAAGGTGCACCTCGAAGGGGTGAAACAGGGCAATCAGTAACGGACTCGGCAAGGCAAGCCTCCTGTTGTGAACGGGCAGCAAACCGGCGGTTTAACTTGAATGAGCGTTCAAGTTAAACATGAATAGGGTGCTAAGGACTAATCGCAGGGCTCGGCGGTACGTTCTGTACGCTAGCTCAAGGATGGGTATGACGGGGGATTTGGAGGATTCGTTCAGCGGGAAATTAGCTAAATGCCAGTATTTCGGTTCGTCTTGAAACCATTCGCGGGCAAACCCGCTCCCACAGGTTTTGTGTCGAACGAAAATTTTGCGAACGATACAAAACCTGTGGGAGCGAGGCTTGCCCGCGATGGCGTCAGCAAGACCACTAGAGATTCAGGCCTTACTTCTGCGTCCCATCATCATGTTGCAGATTCGCCTGCGTCAGGTTGCAACCAGGCGGCACGCTGCGGGTCAGCCAGACATTGCCGCCAATGGTCGAACCCTTGCCGATAGTAATCCGCCCCAGAATCGTCGCGCCGGCATAGATCACCACATCATCCTCGACAATCGGATGCCGCGGATGGCCCTTCTGCAACTGCCCGTCCTCATCCGATGGGAAGCGCTTGGCGCCCAGGGTCACGGCCTGGTAAATCCGCACGCGCTCACCAATGATCGCCGTCTCGCCGATGACCACACCCGTCCCGTGATCGATGAAGAAGCTGCGACCGATCTGCGCGCCCGGATGGATGTCGATACCGGTGGCCGAATGGGCAATCTCTGCGCTGATCCGCGCCAGCAGCGGCAACCCGGCGCGGTACAAATGGTGCGCCAGACGATGGTGAATCACCGCCAGAATCCCCGGATAGCACAGCAACACTTCATCGACGCTACGGGCCGCCGGGTCGCCGTGATAAGCCGCCAGCACATCGGTGTCCAGCAAGCTGCGCAGCCCCGGCAACGCGAGGGCGAAGTCCTGAATGATCGCAATGGTCTTGGCTTCGACTTCAGTGTCGGCTGCGGCGCTGTGGCGAGCGGCGTAACGCAGTTCGAGTCGCGCCTGCGCCAGCAACGCGTTCAACGCGACATCCAGCGTGTGGCCGACGTAGAAGTCTTCACTCTCCTCACGCAAATCCACCGGCCCCAGACGCATCGGAAACAGCGCACCGCACAGCGCTTCAAGAATCTCCGCCATGGCGGCCCGGGAAGGCAATTCGCGACCGCCCTGCTCGCCGCTGGCACGGCCGTTTTGCGCACGCCACTGATCGCGTGCCGTACGCAGTTGGCTGACGATGGTCTGCAATTGCCAATGGCTGGAACGCTCGCTCACGGTAAAAACTCCTCACGGGCGGCCGGACTGTCTGGCCGCGCTATCGACAGTTACTTTACGGCAAGGTCCGGAAGCCGAATTAAGAACCAATAGTGCTGTGTTCAGCACTTTTGGATATATAAGATTGGCGGTTGCCCACGCATATAGGCGTGCCTATAGTCCTGACATCTCCCTTGGCCAGTACGGACCCATGATCAAACAACAGCTTGCCCGCTTTAACCGCCTCGACCTCCTCGGCCACCCTACCGCTCTGGAAAAACTCGAACGCCTGTCGACCTGGCTCGGTCGCGATCTGTACGTCAAACGCGATGACCTGACACCGCTGGCCATGGGCGGCAACAAGCTACGCAAACTTGAATACCTGGCGGCCGATGCCCTGGCCCAGGGCGCCGACACATTGATCACCGCTGGCGCGCTTCAGTCCAACCACGTGCGCCAGACCGCCGCCATTGCTGCCAAGCTTGGCCTGAGCTGCATCGCACTGCTGGAAAACCCGTTGGGCACCGACGACGCCAACTATCTCGGCAACGGCAATCGGCTGCTGCTGGACCTGTTCGATGCCAAGGTCGAGCTGGTGGAAAACCTCGACAACGCCGACGAGCAATTGCAGGCCCTGGCCGATCGTCTGCGCAATAACGGCAAGAAGCCGTATCTGGTGCCAATTGGTGGCTCCAACGCACTGGGCGCTTTGGGTTATGTGCGCGCAGGGCTGGAACTGGCGGAACAGATCAAGGACACCGGCCTGGAATTCGCCGCCGTGGTCCTGGCCTCGGGCAGTGCCGGGACCCACAGTGGTCTGGCGCTGGCACTGAGTGAAGCACTGCCGGATTTGCCAGTGATTGGTGTCACGGTTTCCCGCAGCGATGAAGATCAGCGGCCGAAAGTCCAAGGCCTGGCCGAGCGCACTGCCGAGTTGCTGGGCGTGAGCCTGCCGGCGAGTTTCAAGGTCGAGTTGTGGGACGAATATTTCGGCCCGCGTTATGGCGAGCCGAATGCCGGGACACTGGCGGCGGTGAAGCTGGTGGCGAGTCAGGAAGGGTTGTTGCTGGATCCGGTTTACACCGGGAAAGCCATGGCCGGGTTGCTTGATGGCATCGGTCGTCAGCGCTTTAACGAGGGCCCGATCATCTTCCTGCACACGGGCGGGGCGCCGGCGTTGTTTGCCTACAAAGATTCGCTGACCAGTTGAAGTATTCCGTGGCGAGGGAGCTTGCTCCCGCTGGGGTGCGCAGCATCCCCAAGACCTGCAGCACGGTTTCTCAGTTGTACGCGGAGACTGCGTTTGCGACTGCTGCGCAGTCGAACGGGAGCAAGCCCCCTCGCCACAGGGGATTGCGTGAGTTTCATATGCAATAAATGAATAACAAACTCAATATTCATTATTTTCTTATCTAAAGCCGCCATCATATAGTCACGCCGCAGGCGAATTTGCAGCGAGACGCATACGCTGCTTTAGGGCAGGATATTGCAGTCGTCCAAATCCCGATTTTGCCAACATTCCTAAAAGCGTCTTCATAAGAAAACACAGGGGCTTGTCATGAATTTTTCCGCACTACGTCGAAATCTGCTGGTCGGTTCGCTGGGCCTGGCGCTGAGCGCCGGCCTGCTGGGGCAAGCGGTTGCCGGTGAGCAGCTGCAAAAAATCAAGGACGCAGGCGTGATCAACGTCGGTCTGGAAGGCACCTACCCGCCGTTCAGCTTCGTCGACGCCGACGGCAAACTGGCCGGTTTCGAAGTCGAGTTCTCCGAAGCCCTGGCCAAAGAGCTGGGCGTGAAGGTCAAACTGCAACCGACCAAATGGGACGGCATCCTCGCGGCGCTGGAATCCAAACGTCTGGACGCGGTGATCAACCAGGTGACCATCTCCGAAGAGCGCAAGAAGAAGTATGACTTCTCCGAGCCGTACACCGTTTCCGGGATTCAGGCGCTGGTTCTGACCAAGAAGGCTGCGGAGCTGAACATCAAGTCTGCCGCCGATCTGGCCGGCAAAAAAGTCGGTGTAGGCCTGGGCACCAATTACGAGCAGTGGCTCAAGGACAATCAACCAAAAGCCATCATCAAGACCTATGACGATGATCCGACCAAGTTCCAGGATCTGCGTGTCGGCCGCATCGACGCCATTCTGATCGATCGCCTCGCCGCGCTCGAATACGCCAAAAAGGCCAAGGACACTACCGCCGCCGGCGAAGCGTTCTCCCGTCAGGAAGCCGGTATTGCCCTGCGCAAAGGCGAGCCTGAGTTGCTGGCTGCGGTGAACAAAGCCATCGAGAAGCTGCGCGCCGACGGCACGCTGAAAAAGCTTTCGGAAAAATACTTCAGCGCTGACGTCACTCAATAATGGAAGAAGCTTTCCAACTCGCACTGGACTCCCTGCCCTTCCTGCTCAAGGGGGCCTACTACACGGTCATCTTGAGCCTGGGCGGGATGTTCTTCGGCCTCATGCTGGGCTTTGGCCTGGCACTGATGCGCCTGTCGCGCTTCAAGCTGGTGAGCTGGATCGCCCGCATCTACGTGTCGTTCTTTCGCGGCACGCCGTTGCTGGTGCAACTGTTCGTGATCTATTACGGCTTGCCGCAATTGGGCATGGAACTCGATCCGCTGCCGGCGGCCCTGATCGGCTTCTCGCTGAACATGGCCGCTTACGCCTGTGAAATTCTGCGTTCCGCGATCAGCTCCATCGAGCGCGGTCAGTGGGAAGCTGCCGCCAGCATCGGCATGACCCGTGCGCAGACCCTGCGCCGGGCCATCATCCCGCAAGCGATGCGCACCGCATTGCCGCCGCTGGGCAACAGCTTCATTTCACTGGTCAAGGACACCGCGCTGGCCGCCACCATCCAGGTACCGGAGCTGTTCCGCCAGGCGCAGCTGATCACAGCACGCACCTTCGAAGTGTTCACCATGTACCTTGCCGCCGCGCTGATCTACTGGATTCTGGCCACGGTGCTCTCGCACCTGCAGAACAAGTTGGAAGAGCGGGTCAATCGGCACGACCAGGAGTCCTGACCCCATGATTGTCGTGGAAAAACTGACAAAGCAGTTCAAGGGTCAAGTCGTGCTCAACGGCATCGATCTGCAAGTGAAGGAAGGTGAGGTCGTCGCGATCATCGGGCCTAGCGGTTCGGGAAAAACCACGTTCTTGCGCTGCCTGAATTTTCTCGAAGAACCCACCAGCGGCCGGATCAAGGTCGGTGACATCGAGATCGATGGCAGCCGCCCGTTGAACCAGCAGCAAAGCCTGGTGCGACGCTTGCGACAGCACGTCGGCTTCGTGTTTCAGAACTTCAACCTGTTCCCCCATCGCACCGCCCTGGAAAACGTCATCGAAGGCCCGATCATCGTGAAGAAGATCCCGCATGCCGACGCCGTTGCCCTGGGTAAAAAGCTGTTGGCCAGGGTTGGCCTGGCGGGCAAGGAAGATGCTTACCCGCGACGCCTCTCAGGAGGCCAGCAACAGCGCGTGGCGATTGCCCGTGCGCTGGCGATGGAGCCGGAAGTGATTCTGTTCGATGAACCCACTTCTGCGCTCGATCCGGAGCTGGTGGGTGAAGTGCTGGCGACCATCCGCAGCCTGGCCGAGGAGAAGCGCACCATGGTCATCGTCACCCACGAAATGGGCTTTGCCCGGGACGTGGCGAATCGCGTGGTGTTTTTCGACAAGGGTGTGATCGTGGAACAAGGCGACGCCAAGGCGCTGTTTGCCAATCCGAAAGAAGAGCGGACGAAGCAGTTCCTCAGCAAGTTTCTGAATAACCCTCACCACTAATACCGCTTCATCATTTGTTAACTTCCATGGACGGAAGTGACAACTATCCCCGCCACAAAACTCTCTTCTTGCTGACTCGAACAATAGATTAATTTTTATGCCCGCATGCGGTACATATATATGTCCTGAAACAGATTTAACTCTCCTAAAATCCGCAAAACCCATGGCCCTCCCCAGCACACGGTCGCCGTCGCTTACGCCTGAAAATCGATAAATGCGCTGCCAAATTCGACGGAGCGGTGCAGCTTCTTAACTTCATAGCGTAGGATTTTTCTGAATAACACTGAATACACTACTTAACTAGCCGCCTCTATTGACACCTATTCAAGCGCACTCTTATCTAGTCTCCAACAGGCGTCGATCAACGTCCCAGATCATTATTAAAACTTTTAAATAGTGAACAACTTTGTTGCTCGGTAATACACGCCTTTCGATCTTTCAGAAACGGACTTCGCTGCAAGGCTTCAAGGAGAACCCCATGACAAGCACCTCGAATAAATCCGGACTTGCGGCCCCTACCCTGGCGCAATCCCACAAGACCTGCATCAATGTCACGTCGGCGGCCCATCTGCTGATCGACGTGGCGCCCTACCCTGGCATGGACGAAGGCGACCTGATCGAACTGTTCTGGGACAACTGCTACGTCGCCTCCCGCGTGATCACGGCCGATGAGGTCAGCGAAGCCGTCAGCCTGCGTGTGCCGCAAAGCTTCATCGCCAATGGCTCCTCAAGCATTCACTACCGCGTCATGCAGGTCGGACAAGGGCCGGCGCTGTCGCTTGCCACGCGGGTACAGATCAAGCTCGATTGTCCGGGCGGCCAGCCGCTCACCCTGTGCGGTCACGACAACGAGCACCTGGCACCGGTGGGCATTCCCGAAACCATTCGCCGCCAGGGGGTCAATCCGAACCAGATCAAGCGCGGCGTGCCATTGACCATCGAGCCATACCTGAACATGGCCGTCGACGATGAAATCACCTTGCGTTGGGGGGATGTGCGCATGGACTTGCCGCAGCTCAAGGCTGATGAGGTGGATAAGCCGATTCAAGTCTGGGTGCCGCCGGCGATCATCCTCGAAGCGGGCGAAGACCTTCGGCTGGAAGTGACTTACTGCATCCTCGATCGCGTGGGCAACAACTCCGGCTGGGCACCGCCGCGCAGGCTCAAGATCGGGTGCGCCAATCCCTACCTGAAGGCGCGGCCGAGGGAAGCGCTCATGGCTGCCGAACCGCGCAAGAAGTGAAAACACCGCCGTCCCTGTGGGAGCGGGCTTGCTCGCGAAGTGGCCATATCAGTCGCCATCTAATGTTGCCTGACACACCGCCTTCGCGAGCAAGCCCGCTCCCACAGAACTTTTCCAGCGGCTACGAGAGCAAGTGTTGCTGCATAAACAAGTGTTGCGCTACGAACAGACGCCCTTCTATGTATATTTCTAAAAGTTAGTTTATTTAATTTTTATACACGTTTAGGGTATATAAACCGGACCACCGGACATTCTTGATTTTCGTTCGCCGCCTCCATCGCGGCGACTCCATGAGATGTGAGGTAGGTATGGTCCGGAACACAATCACCCCAGTGCAGATCGCCAGGGCATTGCGTGCAGCCAAGGAGCGGCACTGATGTCCAGTCTGGCAGATGCAATCGTTCAGAGTGATCTGGACATCGCCCCGTTGTTGTTGCCCGCGCAGGTCTTGCGCAACGACGCACAAGCCATCAAGGCCGCCCATGAGCTGGCGCAAGTTGCCCGCCTGCAAGCAGCCAAACGTGACCGGCAGCGCAAGTTGCCATGGTCGGAAATCGAACAGTTCACCCGCAGCGGTTTAGGCAGCATTGCCATCCCGCACGAGTACGGTGGCCCGCAGGTTTCGTTCGTCACAGTGGCCGAGGTCTTTGCGATCATTTCCGCGGCGGACCCGGCACTGGGACAGATCCCGCAGAACCAGTTCGGCATCCTCAATCTGGTGCTCGGCAGCGCCACCGAGGCGCAGAAAAAACAGCTGTTCAAAAGCGTGCTCGAAGGCTGGCGCATCGGCAATGCCGGGCCGGAACGCGGCACCAAAAACACCCTCGAACTCAAGGCAGGAATCACCGCCGACGGCGACGGTTTTGTCATCAGCGGGCAAAAGTTTTACTCCACCGGCGCGCTGTTCGCCCATTGGGTGGCGGTCAAGGCGCTGAACGACGACGGCAAGCAAGTGCTGGCCTTCGTCCGTCGCGGTACGCCAGGTCTGCGCATCGTTGATGACTGGTCGGGCTTCGGCCAGCGCACAACCGCCAGCGGCACCATTTTGCTCAACAACGTGCGGGTCGACGCCGAGCTGGTGCTGGACAACTGGAAGATCAACGACAGCCCGAACATCCAAGGCGCCGTGTCGCAATTGATTCAAGCCGCCATCGACGCCGGCATCGCCCGCGGCGCTATCGATGACGCCATCGAATTCGTGAAAACCCGCGCCCGGCCGTGGATCGACGCCAAGGTCGAACGGGCCAGCGATGACCTCTACGTCATCGCCGATATCGGCAAACTGAAAATCGAACTGCACGCGGCCGAAGCGCTGCTGCGCAAGGCCGGGCAAGTGCTCGATCAGGTCAGCGCCGCGCCACTCACTGCCGAGTCTGCCGCGCGCGCCTCGATCGCCGTGGCTGAAGCCAAAGTGCTGACCACCGAGATCTCCCTGCTCGCCAGCGAAAAACTTTTCGAACTGGCCGGCAGCCGCGCGACCCTCGCCGAATTCAACCTCGACCGCCACTGGCGCAACGCTCGCGTGCACACGCTGCACGATCCCGTTCGCTGGAAATACCACGCAGTCGGTATTTATCACTTGAACGGCACTTTGCCCGCTCGCCATTCCTGGATTTAACGACCAGAACACTTTTGACCAGATCTCTGGAGAAACACATGACTCTTTCTCACCACGTCGCGGTCATAACCAGCGATGAGCAAGCCGTGATCGTCGCTACCGATCTGGCCGAAGATTTCAAGCGTGACAGCGCCCTGCGCGACCGCGAACGTCGCCTGCCGCACCCGGAGCTGGAAGTGTTTTCCCGCTCGGGCCTCTGGGGCATCAGCGTGCCAAAAGAATACGGCGGCGCTGGCGTTTCCAACGTCACCCTGGCCAAGGTCATCGCGTTGATTGCCCAGGCGGACGGCTCGCTCGGGCAAATCCCGCAGAACCATTTTTACGCCCTCGAAGTGCTGCGCGTGAACGGCAGCGAAGAGCAGAAAAAACGCCTGTACGCCGAAGTGCTCGCCGGCCAGCGCTTCGGCAATGCCCTCGCGGAACTGGGCACCAAAACGGCCCACGACCGCGTCACCAGCCTGACCCGCGACGGTGACGGTGACGGTTATCGCATCAACGGCCGCAAGTTCTACGCGACCGGCGCGATTTACGCGCAACGCATTCCGACTTCGGTGGTGGATGAAAACGGCGTGCAGCAATTGGCGTTCGCCCCCCACAACGCCAAAGGCCTGACCGTCATCGACGACTGGAGCGGTTTCGGCCAGCGCACCACCGGCAGCGGTTCGGTGGTGTTCGAAGACGTCTACGTCGCCGCCGAAGACGTGATCCCGTTTCAAAGTGCCTTCGAGCGCCCGACCCCCGTCGGCCCGCTGGCGCAGATTCTTCACGCCGCCATCGACACCGGCATCGCCCGCGCTGCGTACGAAGATGCGCTGCACTTCGTGCGCACCAAAACCCGACCATGGATCGACGCCACCCATGAAAAAGCCACTGACGACCCGCTGACGCTCAAGAGCTTCGGCCACCTGAGCATTCGCCTGCACGCTGCCGAAGCCTTGCTGGAACGTTCCGGCGAATTCCTCGATAAAGCTCAGGCCGACACCAACGCCGAAACCGTCGCCGCTGCCTCGATTGCCGTGGCCGAAGCTCGCGCCATCAGCACCGAAATTTCCCTCGCCGCCGGCAGCACGCTGTTTGAGTTGGCCGGCAGCCAGGCGACGCTGATCGAACACGGCCTCGATCGCCACTGGCGCAACGCCCGGGTGCACACGCTGCATGACCCGGTGCGCTGGAAGTATCACGCCGTCGGCAACTACTACCTCAACGATGAAAACCCTCCGTTGCGAGGGACCCTCTGATGGCCGAAGCGAAAAAGAAGATCCTGCTCAACGCGTTCAACATGAATTGCATCGGGCACATCAACCATGGCCTGTGGACGCATCCACGGGACACCTCCACCCAATACAAAACCCTCGAATACTGGACCGAACTGGCGCAGTTGCTGGAGCGCGGGCTGTTCGACGGTCTGTTCATCGCGGACATCGTCGGGGTTTACGACGTTTACCAAAACTCCGTCGACGTGCCGCTGAAAGAGTCGATCCAACTGCCGGTCAACGATCCACTGCTGCTGGTTTCGGCCATGGCGGCGGTGACCAAAAACCTCGGCTTCGGCCTCACCGCCAACCTGACGTACGAGCCGCCGTATCTGTTCGCCCGCCGCATGTCGACGCTCGATCACCTGAGCCGCGGCCGGGTCGGCTGGAACATCGTTACCGGCTACCTCGACAGCGCCGCCAAAGCCATGGGCCTGAGCGAACAGGTGGAACACGACCGCCGCTACGACCAGGCCGATGAATACCTGGAAGTGCTCTACAAACTCTGGGAAGGCAGCTGGGAAAACGGCGCGGTGCTGAATGACCCGCAGCAACGGATCTACGCCTCACCTGCGAAAGTGCACAAGGTCGAGCATAAGGGCGAGTTCTATCAGGTCGAGGGTTACCACCTCTGCGAACCGTCGCCGCAGCGCACGCCGGTGCTGTTCCAGGCCGGCAGTTCGGATCGCGGTTTGCTGTTCGCCGGGCGCCATGCCGAATGCGTGTTCATCAGCGGTCAGAACAAACCGTCGACCAAGGTGCAAGTGGACAAGGTTCGCGCCAGCGCGGTTGAAGCCGGGCGTAATCCCGAGGACATCAAGGTGTTCATGGGCTTGAACGTGATTGTCGGCGCCACCGAAGAGCTTGCCTGGAAGAAGCACGCCGAGTACCTCAGCTACGCCAGCGCTGAAGCAGGCGTGGCGCATTTCTCGGCGTCGACCGGGATCGATTTTTCCGAATACGAGATCGACGAACCGATCCAGTACGTGAAGAGCAACGCCATCCAGTCGGCCACCAGGAACCTGCAAAACAACGACTGGACCCGACGCAAATTGCTTGAGCAACACGCCCTCGGCGGTCGCTACATCACGGTGGTCGGTTCGCCTGAGCAAGTGGCGGATGAGCTGGAATCGTGGATCGCCGAGACCGGGCTGGATGGCTTCAACCTGACGCGGATTGTCACGCCGGAAAGCTATGTGGATTTCATTGAACTGGTGATCCCTGAGTTGCAGCGGCGTGGGTCGTACAAAACGGCTTATGACAACGGCAGCCTGCGGGAAAAGCTGTTTCACGGTGAAGCGCATTTACCTGGGCAACATACCGGTTCGGCGTTTCGCCGCTAAAAGCATCGCGGGCAAGCCCGCTCCCACAGTGTTCTCGGGTGTTCACACAACCCCTGTGGGAGCGGGCTTGCCCGCGAAGAGGTCCGAACAGACACCCCAAATTTATGCACTGACTGGAATAACCATCATGAAAAAGACCTACCTCACCCACCCAGTCAAAGCACTGGCCCTGGCCCTCGGCCTCTTCAGCTCCATCAGCTTCGCCGCCGACGCGCCGTTGAAAGTCGGTACCACCGCCGCCTTCGCCATTCCGCTGGAGGCCGCCGTTGAAGAAGCGAAAAAACAAGGCCTGCAAGTCGACCTGGTGGAGTTCAGCGACTGGATCGCCCCCAACGTCAGCCTCGCGGCCGGCGACATCGATGTGAATTACTTCCAGCACGTCCCGTTCCTGGAAAACGCCAAGGCCGCCGCCGGTTTTGACCTGGTGCCGTTCGCGCCGGGAATCATCAACAACGTCGGCCTCTACTCGAAGAAATACAAAAGCTTCGACGACTTGCCACAAGGCGCCAGCGTCGCCATTGCCAACGACCCGATCAACAGCGGTCGCGGCCTGCAACTGTTGGCCAAGGCCGGTTTGATCACCCTCAAACCGGGTGTCGGCTACAAGGCCACCGAAGAAGACATCATTGCCAACCCGAAGAACATCAAGATCCTGCAGGTTGAGGCTGTGCAACTGGTGCGCGCCCATGACGACGCTGATCTTGTGCAGGGCTACCCGGCCTACATCCGTCTGTCGAAGACCTTCGATGCCGGTTCTGCGCTGCTGTTTGATGGCCTCGATCACAAGGAATACGTGATCCAGTTCGTGATCCAGCCGAAAAGCAAAACCGACCCGCGCCTGATCAAATTCGTCGACATTTACCAGCACTCGCCAGCCGTTCGCGCAGCCTTGGATAAAGCCCACGGCAAGCTCTATCAAGCCGGTTGGGAAAGCTGAGGATGACGGCCGCGATCCAACGGCGACTGGATATTCCAGAGCCACATAAAGCCGAACAGACCGAACTGCACCCGGACCTGAACCGGGCGCACGTGCGCTTCATCGGCCTGGGTAAAACCTACACTGGCCAGCAAGGTCCGGTGGCGGCTTTGCACGGCATCGACCTGGCGATCCAGCGCGGTGAAGTGTTCGGCATCATCGGTCGCAGCGGCGCCGGCAAGTCGTCGCTGATCCGCACCATCAATCGTCTGGAGCAACCGAGCACCGGGCGGGTGTTGATCGATCAAGTGGACATCGGCGAGTTCGATGAAGACCGTCTGGTGGCGCTGCGCCGGCGGATCGGCATGATCTTCCAGCACTTCAACCTGATGTCCGCCAAAACCGTTTGGCAGAACGTCGAGTTGCCGCTGAAAGTGGCCGGTGTGCCCAAGGAAAAACGCGAACAGAAAGTCCGTGAATTGCTGGAGCTGGTGGGCCTGCAAGGCAAGCACAAGGCCTATCCGGCGCAGCTGTCGGGTGGGCAGAAACAACGCGTCGGCATCGCCCGCGCCCTGGTGCACGATCCGGAAATTCTGCTGTGCGACGAAGCCACATCGGCGCTGGACCCGGAGACCACCCAATCGATCCTCGGCCTGCTGCGCGAGATCAATCAGCGCCTGGGTTTATCCATTGTGCTGATCACCCACGAGATGGCGGTGATCCGCGATATCTGCGATCGGGTGGTGGTGCTGGAACACGGGCACATCGTCGAGCAAGGGCCGGTGTGGGAAGTGTTCGGCAACCCGCAGCATGACGTCAGCAAGACCTTGCTCGCGCCGTTGCAACACGCTCTGCCGCAAGAACTGCAAAGCCGCTTGCGTCCGCAACCACAGTCTTCGGACGCGGCGGTGGTGTTGCGTTTGCAATTCACTGGCAGCGCGACAGATGAACCGGATCTGGCGGCCTTGTTCAGCGCCCTCGGTGGACGCGTGAGGTTGCTACAAGGTGGCGTGGAACGGATTCAGGGCCACGCGCTGGGGCAATTGCTGCTGGCGGTGACGGGTTCGTCGCTCGGCGCTGAAGAATTGCGTCAGCGTGCCGGCAATTGGGCGCAACAGGCGGAGGTATTGGGCTATGTGGTTTGATCGCTTGCTGCAAGGCTTCATCGACACGTTTTTGATGGTCGGCGTGTCGTCGCTGATTGCGCTGCTGGCGGGCATTCCGCTGGCGGTGATTCTGGTCACCAGTTCCAAGGGTGGCATCTACGAAGCACCGGCACTGAACCGCGCACTGGGCGCATTCGTGAACCTGTTCCGCTCGATTCCATTCCTGATTCTGATGGTGGCGCTGATCCCGTTCACCCGCTTGATCGTCGGCACCACGTACGGTGTCTGGGCCGCCGTGGTACCGCTGACGATTGCGGCCACGCCTTTTTTTGCGCGTATCGCGGAAGTTAGTTTGCGAGAGGTTGATCACGGGTTGATCGAAGCCGCGCAGGCGATGGGTTGCCGGCGCTGGCACATCGTCTGGCATGTGCTGTTGCCTGAGGCGCTGCCGGGGATTGTTGGTGGTTTCACGATTACGCTGGTGACCATGATCAACTCGTCGGCCATGGCCGGGGCGATTGGTGCCGGTGGACTGGGCGATATCGCCTATCGATACGGGTATCAGCGCTTCGACAGCCAGATCATGCTGACGGTGATTGTGTTACTGGTGGTGTTGGTGGCGGTGATCCAGCTCGGTGGAGATCGGTTGGCACGGGGGCTCAACAAGCGCTGAATGCGGTCAAGGTTGTAAAGCTTTTGTGGCGAGGGAGTTTACCCCCGTTGGGCTGCGAAGCGGCCCCAAAACCTGCTGACCTGGTTTGCCTGACACACCTCTTTGAATGGCTTTGGGGGCTGCTGCGCACCCCAACGGGGGTAAACCCCCTCGCCACAAAAGCACTCTCGACACAGGCAATTTCCTTCGTGACAGGGGGAACATTTCCCACAGGAAAATCAGTGCGCCTACAGGCCTGTTCCCTTTCATTTGCAGGACATTTCCTAGATCATTCCGCTCGCTTGCGCCTGCCAATTTCGGTGGCTAGTCTCGGTCCATCACTGCATATCAGTGATCGGGTCTAGTAGCCCGGAACAATAGGCGTATGGCGGTTCCATGCTCATGCCCGGTGTTTCTTGCCGCGTGCAGAAAATGGTGGCTGTGCGTGGGGCACCCCTGGGTGCACCGGTTTTCCTATTGACCGGCCTACTACCTGCGCACAGCTGCCACCCACCGCTTAGTAGGCGAAGGTGTCAGCTTCCCAGCAGCAATAGGAGCAACACCAATGAAAAGATCCGTCCCCGATCCACCTCCCGAAACGTCCACCCAAGGCAAACCGACTGACGACAGGCCAAGAGACCGCTCCGCCCTTTATCGTGCAATCGATTTCTACCTCACCGGTGAACAGCCTTCAGCACCCGATGAGCTGCGGTTCTACAACGTCAGCGAAGACGTGAGTTTCGAAGACACCCAACTCTATGTCGCTGATCTGCTGCGTTGCGCGTCCGTCACGGCGTATCAGTGTGGCGATCACCTCAAAGGCGCGGACCGGGCCATGGTGTTTTCTGTCTGGCATCTGCTGGAAATTGCCAAAGCCATGGTTGATCGTTCCATTGATTGCCTGGGGATGAAGCAGGGCTGAGACATCGCTATCGCGGGCAAGCCCGCTCCCACAGGTGTACGCGATCAACTGTGGGAGCGAGCCTGCTCGCGATTGGCTGCGCAGCAGCCACCGGCCTCATGGCGTATATTCGACAAATCCCCATTGCCTGCGCAGCCGACCATGAAACAAACCCCCACTGACCTCGAGCAGATCACCGCCACCACCCTGGGCCATTACAACTCGGTGGCCGAGGGTTTTCGCGAGGGGACTCGCGATCATGATGTCAGCCAGAACATCGACGCCCTGTTGCGGCATATTCAGGGCGAGGCGCCGTTCGACATTCTCGATTTTGGCTGTGGGCCGGGGCGTGATTTGCAGACGTTCACGCGCATGGGCCACACGGCTGTCGGGCTGGATGGGTCGGAGAAGTTCGCACAGATGGCGCGTGAGGACAGTGGTTGTGAGGTGTGGCAGCAGGACTTTCTGAAGCTGGATCTGCCGAATGAACGCTTCGACGGGATTTTCGCCAATGCGGTGCTGTTTCATATCCCGCGCCAGGAATTGCCTCGGGTGTTGAAACAGTTGCGCGGGGCGTTGAAGCCGGGTGGCGTGTTGTTCAGTTCCAATCCGCGGGGCGAGAATCAGGAAGGGTGGAATGGGTCACGGTATGGGGCGTATCACGATCTGGCGGCGTGGCAGCAATTGCTGACTGAGGCGGGGTTTGTGGAGCTGGAGCATTACTACCGGCCGGCGGGGCTGCCGCGGGAGCAGCAGCCTTGGTTGGCGAGTGTTTGGCGTCGGGCGTGATTGTGGGGGTGTGTCAATGAGATCCACCCCTCACCCCAACCCTCTCCCCAAAGGGGCGAGGGGGAAGGGAGCAGATGTTCAAGCTTTTCAAAACCTGAGTTCAACTCTATTTCCCCGATCGCAAAATTTCTCCGGAACACCTCGGTCAGTCCCCTCTACCCCTTGGGGAGAGGGTTAGGGTGAGGGGTGGGTCTCAAGCCGATCACCTTTCTTCGGCTCGCGGATTTTGTACCAGGCGACGTAAAGCGCCGGCAAAAACAGCAACGTCAGCAACGTCGCAATAATGATCCCGCCAATCATCGCGTACGCCATCGGCCCCCAGAACACTTCCCGGGCGATCGGGATCATCCCCAGACTTGCTGCCGCAGCGGTCAGCAGAATCGGCCGGCGTCGATGCTCCGTGGCCTGCGCCACGGCATCCCAAGGCGCGAGGCCCTCTTTCTCCAGGGCATCGATCTGGGTCACCAGAATCACCGAGTTGCGGATGATGATGCCGATCAGCGCCAGAATCCCCAGGATCGCCACAAAGCCCATCGGCGTGCCCGTCGGGATCAGCGCCAGCACCACGCCGATCAAGCCGAGCGGCGCGACGCTGGCCACCAGGAACAGCTTCTGCACGCTGTGCAGCTGGATCATGAGGAAGGTCGCCATGAGGAACAGCATCAACGGCACCACCTTGGCAATCGGCCCTTGGGCCTTGCCGCTTTCCTCCACCGTGCCGCCCGTGGCAACCGAGTAACCCACCGGCAAACTGGCGGCGAATTTATCGATGTCAGGCTTGAGCTGTTTCACCAGGTCGGTCGGCTGAATCTCGTCGCGCACCGCTGCCTTGATGGTGATGGTCGGCTTGCGGTCGCGGCGCCAGACCAGCGGTTGCTCAAGTTCATAGCGCACCGTGGCGAAGGCCAGCAGCGGAATCGACGTGCCGCCCGGGGTGACGATCTGCAAGTTCTGCAGGGTTTCCGGCGTGCCGCGTTCCGCGTCCACCGCGCGGCCCACGACGTTGATGAGGTAGATATCGTCATCAACCTGAGTGACCGGCGAACCGACGACGATGCTGTTCATCAGGTTGGCCACGTCTTCCGACGACAGCCCCAGTTGCCGCGCCTTGTCCTGGGCGATGTCGATGCGCAGGACTTTGCCCGGTTCGTTCCAGTCGTAAATGATCTCGCCGATGTGCGAGTTTTTATCCAGTTCGGTAGCCAGGGCGATCGCGTGTTTGCGCACCTGATCGATGTCCTTGCCGCTGACCCGGTACTGAATCGGACGTCCCACCGGCGGGCCCATTTCCAGCGCCTGGACGTAGCTGCCGATGCCGACGAAATCTTTGCGCAGCCGCTCGTTCAAGCGTTGGCTGAGGGCATTACGCGACTCCAGGCCTTTGCTGACGATCACCAATTGCGCGTAGTACGGGTTCTGCAATTGCTGGTCGAGAGGCAGGTAGAAACGGATCGCCCCCTCGCCGATGTAAGTGCTCCAGCGCACGATGTCCGGGTCATCCTTGAGCGTCGCTTCGAGCCTGTCCACCGCTTTGCGGGTTTCGGCGATCGAGGCGTTTTGCGGCAGGTTGAGGTCGACGAGGATTTCCGGGCGGTCCGAGGACGGGAAGAACTGGTTCTGCACGAACTGCATGGAAAACACCGACGCCACGAACAGCGCGATCGTGATGCCGATGGCCCACCAGCGATTGCGCATCGACCAGAGCATGCCGTAATTGAATGCACGGCCGATGCGACCCGGCTCGGCGTCATGGGGCTTCACGTTGGCGCTGAGAATGTGCACGCCGATCACCGGTGCGAACAACACGGCGACAACCCACGACACCAGCATCGCCACGGCAATCACCGCAAACAGGGTGAAGGTGTACTCGCCCGCCGAGCTGGCGTTCAAGCCGATGGGCACGAAACCGGCGACCGTCACCAATGTACCGGTGAGCATCGGGAACGCCGTGGAGGTGTAGGCAAACGTTGCCGCCTGCTCCTTGGTCTCGCCCATTTCCAGGCGCGTGACCATCATCTCGACCGTGATCATTGCGTCGTCCACCAGCAGGCCGAGGGCGATGATCAGCGCACCGAGTGAAATCCGCTGCATGGTGATGCCGCTGTATTCCATGAAGATAAAGACCATCGCCAGCACCAGCGGGATCGAGCACGCCACCACCAGCCCGGCGCGCACACCGAGGCTGACGAAGCTGACGATCAGCACGATCACCACCGCTTCGAACAAGGCACTGGTGAAGCCGCCGACGGCTTTTTCCACCACTTCGGCCTGGTCGGAAACCGTGTGCACACCGACGCCCACCGGCAAGTCGGCGGTCAGATCGGTCATGCGCTGGTGCAACGCCTTGCCGAACTCCTGGATGTTGCCGCCCTTCTTCATGGCGATGGCGAGGCCGATGCCCGGGCGGCCGTTGAAGCGGAATTCCGGGGTCGCCGGGTCAACGTAGCCACGGCTGATCTCGGCGATGTCGGCCAGGCGGTAGAAGCGATCATTGAGCCGCAGGTTGACGTTAGCCAGGTCTTTCTCGGAAGCGAACTGCCCCGAGGTGCGCACCGAGATGCGCTCCGGGCCAGCTTCGATCACACCGGCCGGAGTCACCGCGTTCTGGGTTTGCAGGCTCTGCACCACCTGGCGCTGATCGATGCCCAGCGCCGCCAGTTTGCGGGTAGAGAAATTCAGGTAGAGAACTTCGTCCTGCTCACCGACCATCTCGACCTTGCCCAGCCCCGGCACTTCACGAATTTCGGCGCGGACCTGTTCCACGTAATCGCGCAACAGGCGCATCGACAAGCCGTCGGCGGTAAAGGCATACACCGAACCGAACACATCACCGAATTCGTCGTTGAAACCCGGGCCCTGAAGCCCTTGAGGGAAGTCGCCGCGAATGTCGTTGATCTTCTTGCGCACCTGGTACCAGATTTGCGGGATGTCCTTGGCACTGGTGGTGTCGCGCAGGTTGACGAACACCGTCGATTCGCCGGGCCGGGTGTAGCTTTTCACGTAGTCGAGGGAGTCGAGTTCCTCGAGTTTTTTCTCGATGCGGTCAGTGACTTGCTTGAGGGTTTCTTCCTGGGTCGCGCCCGGCCAGCGGGTCTGGATAACCATGGTCTTGATGGTGAACGACGGGTCTTCCTCGCGGCCCAGGTTCATGTACGAAAACACGCCCATCAGCAGCGCGACGAACATCAAATACCAAACAAACGACTGATGCTTGAGGGCCCATTCGGATAAGTTGAAACTCCCTTTCATTGTGGGCTGTCCTCATCGATTTTCACTTTTTGCCCGGGTTTCAGGCTGTTCACACCCGCGCTGACCACCCGCTCACCGGACTTCACGCCACTGGCCAGGATCATCGTGGAATCCGTGCGGCTGACCAGGCTGACGTCTCGTGGGGCAACGGTTTGGGTCTGCGTATCGACGACCCAGATGCGGGTCTTGCCATCGACCTCCTGGAGCGCACTCAACGGCAGTTCGATGCGCGGTTTGATCGCGGAGCTGAGGGTGACGCTGATCGCGGTACCCAGGCGAAAACCGGCAGGTGTGTCTGTCAGGGTCAGGCGGG
This sequence comes from Pseudomonas sp. 31-12, assembly GCF_003151075.1. Lineage (NCBI taxonomy): Bacteria > Pseudomonadati > Pseudomonadota > Gammaproteobacteria > Pseudomonadales > Pseudomonadaceae > Pseudomonas > Pseudomonas sp. 31-12. Next base: position 440,772 of record NZ_CP029482.1, on the reverse strand, counting down.
CGCGACGGGTACGCGTCGCACTTTGGGCCTGAGGTTCGATTTCGCGAACGATGGCGGTGGTGGTAATGCTCGGGTCCAGTTGCGCTGCGACCTGGAACACGACATCGGCCGGCAACTGATCGACCAGGGTGTCCGGCAGGTCGATCACGGCTTCCTTGATGTCCGGTTGCGCCAGGGTCACCACTTGCTGGCCGGCCGTGACGACTTGCCCGGCTTCGGCATTCCACGCGGTGACGATGGCTTTGTGGTCGGAGCGCAGTTCGACGTAGTTGAGCTGATCCTTGGCCTGATCGACCGCGGCTTTCGCTTGGTCGAGCGAGGCCTGGGTGGTTTTGAGATCGGTCTGGGCGATGTCGAGTTGCGCCTGGGCGCCGACGCCGCGATCGAACAACTCCTGCTGGCGCCGGGCGTTGGCCTGGGCGTTGATGTATTGCGCCTGGACGCTGGCCAGATCGCCCTGGGCGGAACGCAACTGGTTCTGCTGATCGGTGGGGTCCAGGGTGGCGAGCAGCGCGCCCTTTTCCACTTCGGCACCGACATCGACATTGCGGCTGGCGATGCGCCCCGGCACACGGAACCCGACGTTGCTTTCATAACGGGCCTGGATGCTGCCGGCGAAGCGGCCGAGGTTTTCCTCGTCCAGCGACTGGACCTTGACCGAGAGCACCGGGCGTACCGGCTCCGGTGGCGCTTCTTTTTCCGAGCAGGCCGCCAGCATCACAGCGCCGCACACCAGTAACAGACGCTTCATGGCTGGGCTTCCACTGCTAGATCCTTGTAGGTGTTTTCGGCGATTTCGACTTTCACGCCGGGGTGCAGCAACTGACCGCCGGCGATGACGACTTTTTCGCCGCCCTGCAGGCCGGCGCTGATGATCACTTTGCCGGTCAGGTAACGACCGACCGTAACGGTGTGCAGCTGCGCCTTGCCCTCGCCATCCACCAGCCATACCGCCGGATCGCTGAGGTTTTTGGTCAGCGCTGACCACGGCAATTCCACGGCGGATTTCCCCGGAGTCTTGGCCGTGGCACTCACCACCGAGCCCAATTGCATGCCCTCGGGCAGGCCGTTGAGGGTGACTTTGACTTGCACGGTGCCGGTCTGCGCGGACACGGCCGGGGTGATTTCCCGCACGGTGCCGGTGGTTTTGATCGCCGGGTTGTCGAGCAGGCTCACCACGATGGTTTTATCTTCCGGGGCCTCGGCCAGCAGTGATTCGTAGACGTTGAACACCGCGTCGCGCTCGCCATCACGGGCCAGGCTGAAAATCGGCACCGTCGCCTGCACCACCTGGCCAACCTCGGCCTGACGTGCCGTAATCACGCCCGGCGCATCGGCAATCAGCGCGGTGTAGCTGAGTTGTTCACGAGCGTTGGCGAATTGCGCCTGGGCCGCGGTCAATGCGCTCTGACTGCTGCGCAAGGCGGCTTGGGCGGAATCGTATTCGCTTTGGCTGGTGTAGCCCTTGGGCAGGAGTTTTTGCTGGCGAACGAACGCGGCGGCGGTCTGTTTGACCCGGGCTTGCTCAGCGACAACCTGGGCCTGTGCCGAATCGACGCTGGTCTGCAGGTCCTTGGGATCGAGTTTGGCCAGTACCTGCTTGGCCGACACCCGGTCACCGACATCGACCATGCGCTGAATGATCTTGCCGCCCACGCGGAACGACAATTCGGTCTGGACCCGGGCCTGAACATCGCCGGTGAGCGTCACCGACGCGGCGTAATCCGCGGGATTGACCTCTTGAACGAAGACCCGGGGACGGTCCTTTTCGACCTGAGGTTTATCGCCACAGGCGCTCAGCAGGGCAAGGAGGCTCAGGCCAACCACTGTTTTCAATCCGGGACCAGCCATGCAGCCTCCTTTGCGTTGTACGGACGTGCCAATGGCGATACGACTGTGAGCTTAGAACAGGGTTCCACGGGTGCACAGGATTACCGCGCGCCCTGTGGCGAGGGAGCTTGCTCCCGCTCGGCTGCGCAGCAGACGCAAGACCTGCGCCTCGTTTTGCCTGACACACCTCGTTGGATGGTTTTGGGGCCGCTTCGCAGCCTAGCGCGAGCAAGCTCGCTCGCCACAAAAGCTCGCTAGTGAGATCACAGTGTTCCCGACAATAAGGCAAACTGACGGCCTCTGCAGCAGGACGCTCTTATGCTCAAAACCCTCGCGGTGGCCAATTACCGCTCGATCAATAAATTGGTGATTCCGCTGGGTCGGTTGAACCTGATTACCGGTCCCAATGGCAGCGGTAAATCCAACCTCTACCGCGCATTGCGGTTGCTGGCGGAAACCGCTCAGGGTGGCGTCGTCAACGCCTTGGCCCGCGAGGGCGGGCTGGATTCGACGTTCTGGGCCGGGCCGGAAACCATCACCCGGCGCATGCGCAATGGTGAAGTCCCGATCGAGGCGACCGTACGCCACGGCGCCAAGCGTCTGCGCCTGGGATTCGCTGGCGAGGATTTCAGCTACTCGATCGCCCTGGGTTTACCGGAGCCGAGCCTGTCTGAGTTTTCCCTGGACCCGGAAATCAAAAAGGAATGCATCTGGAACGGCCCGGTTTATCGCCCGGCCAGTCTTCTAGTGGAACGTAACGGCCCAATGATCCGCGCCCGTGTCGGTCGCGACTGGGACGTACTGGCCCAGCACACACCGAATTTCGACAGCCTGTTCGATCAGGTCGGCAGCTTCCGTACCTCGCCGGAAGTCATGCAATTGCGTGAGTTCATCCGCCGCTGGCGCTTCTACGATCACTTTCGCAGCGATGCCGATGCGCCGGTGCGCCAACCACAATTGGGCACCCGCACGCCGGTGTTGCACCACGACGGTCGCGACCTCGCCGCCGCGTTGCAGACGATTCGTGAAATCGGCGACCCCGAGGCGCTGCAGACTGCGATCAGCGACGCGTTTCCCGGTGCGCGGTTGAACATCGCGCCGTTGCAGGGCGGGCGGTTTGCGATTGAGTTTTTCCAGGAGGGGTTGCTGCGGCCGTTGTCGGCGGCCGAGTTGTCGGATGGGACCTTGCGTTATTTGCTGCTGGTGGCGGCGCTGCTGACGCCTCGGCCGCCGACGTTGATGGTGCTGAACGAGCCGGAAACCAGTTTGCACCCAGATCTGTTGCCGGCGCTGGCGCGGTTGATTATCCGGGCATCGGAGCAGTGCCAGGTTTGGGTGGTGTCCCATGCGCGGCGATTGATTACGGCGTTGCAGGAGGATCCGGAATGCAATTGCATTGTGTTGGAGAAAACATTGGGCCAGACGGGGATTGTCGGGCAGCGGGTGCTGGATGAGCCTGCCTGGCATTGGCCAGACTAAGTCCGCGTCTGATCACCGCTTTCGCGAGCAAGCCCGCTCCCACATCAGACCGCGTCCCGTCTGGGCAACTCGGTCAACTGTGGGAGCAACTGTCTTGATGCCCTTTGTTTTAAAAGAATATTGATATCACGCAAAAAACTATTCTGCGGATTTGCCGAGGCAAGGGAACACGACTATTTTCCTTGCAGCTGTAGGAGGGATCTTTTTTTCGAAAAACCCCTCCAAGGACGCACAGCTTTTGGCCAGACTCCCTGGCCGAACCCTCACAAGGAAGAGAAAAATGGCTGACGTGAAAGTGCCGCAGCGGTTGGATCCGCAGGAAATCGTGAAATTGTTGGTGGCGTTGCGCAGGGCGTTGAAGGCCAGGGTGGCCTGAATGCGCGGGCGCTTTTGTGGCGAGGGAGCTTGCTCCCGCTCGACTGCGCAGCAGTCGCAAAATCAGTCGAAACGGTGTGCCTGAAGAAGCGCATGTGCAGGTTTTAGGGTCGCTTCGCAACCCAGCGGGAGCAAGCTCCCTCGCCACAGGTTTCTCGCAGGCAAAAAAAACGCCGACGCTCTATCAGCCGTCGGCGTTCGAAACCTTGAAGGGTTTTACCTCGCGAATCAGAACGCCGGCAGTACCGCGCCGCTGTACTTCTTCTCGATGAATGCTTTCACTTCCGGGCTGGTCAGGGCTTTGGCCAGTTTCTGGATGGCAACGCTGTCCTTGTTGTCCGGACGGGCCACCAGGAAGTTCACGTAAGGCGAATCCGCACCTTCGATGACCAGCGCGTCTTTAGCCGGGTTCAGACCTGCTTCCAGCGCGTAGTTGGTGTTGATCATGTCCAGGTCGACCTGGTCCAGCACACGCGGCAGCATGGCCGATTCCAGTTCCTTGAACTTGAAGTTGTGCGGATTCTTGGCGATGTCTTTCGGGGTGGCCAAGGCGTTTTTCGGGTCTTTCAACTCGATCAGGCCAGCCTTCTGCAGCAGGATCAGGGCACGGCCGCTGTTGCTGCCTTCGTTCGGGATGGCAATGGTCGCGCCGTCTTTCAGCTCAGCCAGGGATTTGACTTTCTTCGAGTAGCCGCCGAACGGTTCGACGTGCACACCGATCACGGTCACCAGGTTGGTGCCTTTGCCTTCATTGAAGCTTTTCAGGTACGGCAGGGTCTGGAAGTAGTTGGCGTCCAGACGCTTCTGATCGACCTGTACGTTCGGCTGAACGTAGTCGGTGAAGACTTTGATTTCCAGGTCCACGCCTTCTTTGGCGAGGGTTGGCTTGATCAATTCAAGAATCTCGGCGTGTGGAACGGGGGTCGCCGCAACCACCAGTTTCTCGCCAGCCTGGGCCAGGCCCGCAGTCAGGGCCGCCGCCAGTGCGGTGAACAACAGAACCTTTTTCATGCAGTGTCCTTATCGAAAATCACGGTCGTCGTCGACGACGGCTATTAGTACGAGTGCCAGTGAAGTGCTATCGCTGGCGTGAAGCGGACAATACCGGGATTTTTTATTCCCGAACAATATCTTTTATTCACTTTCATATTCCATTTTGTTCATACCGATAACTACAGCGTCTGCGCCAGGTTTTCCAGCAAACGCTTGAGTGCCGAACGCTCGGCAGCCGTGCCGCTTTTGATCGTGTGAGTTACTTGTTGCTCAATCTGCACCAACGACACAGGCACCTCCGGCAGATTCAAATGCTCAGGCAGAATCTCGTCGCCGGTGCTGACCAGCAGCGCAAAGTGAATGACGTTTTCCAGCTCCCGGGTGTTGCCCGGCCAACTGTGCCGCTCCAGCACAAGCTGCGCGGCTTCGCTGATCAGCGGCACCGGCAGGTCGAGGCGCTGGCTGTAGATGCCGAGGAAATATTCGGACAACGAAAGGATATCGCCGACTCGCTCGCGCAATGCGGGCAGTTCGAGCTGGCCTTCGCCGAGGTAGTGATAAAGCCGTTCATGAAATTTCCCGGCCGCCACCGCTTGCGCCAGGTCGATGCTGGTGGCTGCCACCAGGCGCACGTCCACCGGGCTCGGTTGATGAGCGCCAACGCGGGTGACTTCGTGGTTTTCCAGCGCGACGAGCAATTTGATCTGGATTGGCAGCGGCAAGTCGCCGATCTCATCCAGATAAAGCGTTCCCCCGTTGGCCGAACCGAACCACCCCGCACGGCTGCTGGCCGAACCGCTGTAACTGCCGGCGGCGTAGCCGAACAGTTCAGCGTCGGCATAGGTCGGGCTGATGGCACCGCAATTGACCGAGACAAACAACCCGCCGCGATCACTCGCACGATGAATATGCCGCGCGAGCAATTCCTTGCCGCTGCCGGTCTCGCCACGGATCAACACTGAGATCGAGCGCGGCGCCAGTTGCTCCAGCTCCTGGCGCAACTGACGGGAGCGCGGATCGACAAACACCAGCGCCTTGGCACGAATGCTCAGCGGGCTTTTTTCGGCGTCGGGGAAGGTCAGCAGTGGCTGGCCGAAGGCTTCAAAACTCATGGCAGACTCCCGCCCAAAACCGCCGGGGAGACGGGGGGCGTTTAACAGGAAAAAGGTTTACGCACGTCGCAGGGCGTGATGTTCCATACGGTTTTGCAGGCGATAGAGATAGGCAAAACCCTGCTCCCAGCGCTGGTGACCGGACTTCACGTTGATGTGTCCGGCACCCGCCAGAATCCCCGCCTCGGCACCCCAGTTACGGGCCAGCTCAAGAGCTCGCGGCGCACTGACGGCGCTGTCGTTGTCGGAGCTGACGACCTGACTCGGGAAGGGTAACAAGTGGCTCGGGATCGGCGCGAAGTTACGCAGCGCCGGCGAGCACGCGGGGCGCTCGACGTCCGCCGGCGCGACCAGCAAGGCACCGCGCACCTGACGCAAAAGATTCAGAGGTGCAGTGGCGGCCCAATGGGCAACGGTAATGCAACCCAGACTGTGCGCAATCAAGATCACCGGCGTGCTGTCAGCGGCAATCGCCTCGGCCAGCGCCGCCACCCAGTCTTCACGACGTGGCGTCAACCAATCGGCCTGCTCCACCCGCGCGCTGTTCGGCAGACTGTTCTGCCAGTGGCTTTGCCAATGATCTTCCGGCGATCCTTGCCAGCCCGGCACAATCAGGTAGCGAATTGATTCGTTGCGCATGGGGGAACTCTCCTGCTGCGTGTCTGTTCCTGATCGAGTATAGGGACGGGAGTTATATTCGTTAAGGAATAAGAAGCTATTTATTAAGATCTATAATGAATATGCAGCGATTTTGAATAGACAAAAAAAAGGGACCGCACCCTGCCAAGGAGACGGCCCCGGAAACTCAAAATCTATTTGCGCTGATCAACAATTCTGAAGCCGATGATTGGCGAGATCAGTTATCCAATAAAGGAATATTTAATTCCTTTGTTAGACCCGAATTACATATACCAATCATCCTGAACAACCGTCGAATCATCGTCGCTTGCGTCACAACCTACCGTTCCTTTGGGTCAAATTGATGACGGACGTTTTCGCTTTTGAGTTTCCGCAGACGTTGCTCAGACCTGAGCAGCATGCACTTGCTGTGGCTCCGTCGCGTCCTTGCGCACAAACCGGTTCGCCCGCCCAAACGTCCCGAAATCGTTGAACCGCACGCCCATCTCACGCATCACCTTATGCGCCACCGGCACGGTCATCTGGCGGATGTAAAACGGTTCCTTCACCACAAAGTGATGAATCCCGTGGCTGCTGCCGAAGTTGAAGCAGAACGCCTGCATCGGCCACATCCACCAAGGGTTCAGCACCTGGGTTTGCTGAATCACATTGCCCGGCTCCACGTCTCCGTAGTAGTGCATGTTGGAGCTGACAAAGTGCAGGCAGAACGTACGCAATACGTTCGGGCCGATGATCACCACGGCAGCGATGTCGATCACCTGCATCACTGACAGCGTGGTCGCCGACCATTCGATTGGCGTCCCCAGCAGATAGGCAATGCCATTAGCCGCATGAAAACCGAGGAACACATACCACGCGCCCCAATGCACCAGCGCCAGCGGCGCGTACACCTTCAGTGCGCGTTTGATGATGCTGATTTTATGAGCCCAGGTATTCGCCCGCAGCATGCGAATGAACGCCGACATCACGTTGTCGCCGACCATCAGCAGCCGCGCAAAACCCCAGGGTTCACCATTGGTGATCGCGCGCTCTTCCATGTCGGCTTCCGTACCGGACACCTTGTGGTGATTGAGGTGCAAATGCCGACGAATCCACGGATTGATCGTGCTCGGCCGTGCCAACCACACCAGCCCCATCATCAGGTTATGCGGCACGCGTTGCTTGCGAAAGTACATGCTATGAATCAGGTCGTGTTCCAACTCGTGGGTCAACGAGGCGAAGAACGCATTGAGCAACAGGCACACCCACCAGGCCATGTGCCCGGTCAGGTAGAGCGCCGCCGAACCGATCATTCCAGCCAGGGCGAAGGCCAGAATGCCCGCGCCCAAGGCGTCCTGATGGTTGAGAATCGGGTAGCGTTTGCGCAGCTCGACGCCTCTGGCCAGCACCACTTCGCGAATATGGGCTGATCGTTGGGCGGCATTCAGTCGTTGGGGACTTGCAGAAGTACGGTCCATGCTTCCATCCTCTGGTTATTGATGTTCGCATCCTGCCTTGTGAACCCTCGCAAGGTGGTAGCCGTGAACGCCAACCTGTTGACCGGAAGCGCCAATCAGCATGACTGAACCGACCTCCCTCGCCAGCTGGACCCGCGCCCTGCGCAAGCAACTTGATGCGTTGGGCCTCGACAGCACCGCCCTGTGCCAACAGGCGGGGCTCGACCCGCAGTTGATGGACGACCCGAACGCCCGTTACCCGTTGTCGGGCACCACGCGCCTGTGGGAAATCGCGGTGCAGGTCAGTGGCGACCCGGCGATTGGCCTGCGGGTGTCGCGCTTTGTCAGCCCGACAACGTTTCATGCGCTCGGTTATGCATTGGTGGCCAGTGGCAGTCTGCGTGAAGTGTTCGAGCGCATCGTGCGTTATCACCAGGTGGTCAGCGATGCTTTGGAACTGGAGCTGACTCGCACCGAGGATCGCTACCGTTTCCGCCTGAAAATTCCCGAAGGCAATCCCGCACCGGCACTCGAAGCCATCGACGCATTTGCCGCGATCTACGTGCGCACCTGCCGCAATCGCCTGGGCCGCGAATATGCTCCCATGGCGGTGTACTTGCGCCGCCCGGAACCGGCCGACCCGCATCAATGGCACAAAGTCTTTCGTTCACCGGTGTATTTCGCTGCCGACGAGGACCGACTGGAATTCGCCCTCATGGACTTCGACAGTCACCTGGACGACGCCAACCCGGAACTGGCCGAACACAACGAAGCGGTGCTCAAGCGCACCCTGGCGCAACTCAAACCGCTGACCTGGGAACGCAAGGTCCGCGATGCCATTGAAGAGCAATTGCCTGAAGGCGAACCCAGCGCCGAACACATCGCCAAGGCCCTGCACTTGAGCTTGCGCAGCCTGCAACGGCATCTGGCGGACGAAGGCTGTCGGTTCGATACGCTGCTCAACGAAAGTCGGGAAAACCTGGCGCTGCTGCACCTGCGTGATCCGCAATGCTCATTGAGTGAGATCAGTTATTTGTTGGGGTTCGCCGATACCAGCAGCTTCAGCCGCGCGTTCAAACGCTGGACCGGGATGACACCGGGGCAGTTTCGGGATGGGTTGCGGTGACAAATCTGGAAGGTGGATTGACTGTTCCGGGTTCATCGCGAGCAAGCTCGCGAAGGCGATCGTCAATGCACTACATCGTTCTCAGCTTTTGATCAGACTTCGTGCAACACCTGATTTCCACTGATCCATCATCGCGTCGCCAACCTCGGCAAAACCGCGGTTAGCCCGAATGTAGTGAACCATCTCGCCCATCGCCACATCCATCCCATGAGCAACCTGTTGCAGCAGTTCATTGCAGCGCCCTTCCGTCAGGTTGCAGGCCGAACGACCAAACCGCATCAACATTTTGTACTTGGGCCAAGCCTTTGATCCACCTAACAGCAACGCCATGCTGTCGGACTTGATGTAGACCGACGTCGTGACGATGTCGTAGGCCGGAGCGAGGTTGATCTGAGCATCGGTGGCGCAATGTTCGTACAGCACCCCGAAGTTCTTGAGGTGAGCGTCGCCATTCTTCAAACCGGACGAGAGCGCGACGATCTTGAAGAAAGATTCAAGCGCCTGGTTGAGCAATGACGGGGAGACAAATTCTTTGATTTGCTTCGCGGCACCTTCATACGAGCCATCGTATTTGGCCTTCGATGGCCAGGCATTGAGGACACAAAAATCCTCGAACCCCAAATACCCTCGATCATTGAGATCGAAACGTTTGACGACCAGAAATTTACCGTGCTCGCTGAGTTCAAATGTCGGCACTTCAAGTCCGCAATGCAGCGCGGCACGCATGCAGAAATACTCGTTGGCCGCGAGCTCGGGGTATTCCTCTGGACGAAAGGATTTGACCAGGTGCGTCGCGCCTCGATGGGTCAGTCGGTCGACCGTTGTCGCACTGTCCCGGACAAGCACTTTCGGCTGGACGCCCGAAACACCCGAATACTGGCCATAGGTGTGCAACAGATCATCGAACAAACCTTGCGCGCCGTCATGTATAAGAAGATCCGCAAGGCTGGTTTCCGGGGGCCGGTCACTCGCATCTTGCGCGTTCGCAATGCCCACTCGTCCAAGCTGATACGGGCCGACAATCGCCAGCATCGCGAAATCATCAAACCCGCGCACCGCTTTGCTGAAACGACGAACCAATTCATCGCGCAGAGCGCCCTCGGGCAGGTTCATTTCGAAAATGGGCAGTACACCTTGCTCCCACGTGTAACTCTCAAGGCGCGTCGGCATGGTCAGCGAGACTGCGTTTTCTTCCTGCGCGTTTTCGGCGTAGGTAAAAACCGAATCTGCGCGAGACTGACCACGACCGAGGGTGCCTATTGCCCCTCCGGAAACACTGATGTGCAGCCTGTCCTTTTCCTGCTGCTCAGCCATGGAAGTTGGCCTTTTTCAGAGAGTCCAACGTTGGGCGCTTCGACTGACGGGGCACGGCGGTAAGCACGTATCCGAATCCATTAAGGATCGCCTCAACCTTACGCAGACCAATTTCCGAGAGGGTGTTGTTCTCGATACCTGAAATCGTGGAACGGCTCATGCCGTACTGTTTTGCCAGTGCATCCTGAGAAAGCTTTCGCTCTTTGCGTAGAGACCGGATGAGTTCGCCAAGGTTTTCCATTGTTCAACCTGCATCGTATACCGTGCAATTTTCCACAAATTGTGGATATGCATTGTATTTAGTGCAGTTTTATACCGAAGTCCAGCTCATTTTTTATCCCAGACCCTTGAATCTACCGCCCCCGATCCCGCCGCAACAACTTGCGCACCCGCGCCACCAGGTCACTCACGGCAAACGGCTTGAGCAAGTAATCATCCTCATGCAGCTCCAACCCGCGCAGGCGATCTTCGATGCCATCCTTGGTAGTGAGGAACAGTACCGGCGTGTCGCCGAGCTTGCGGATCTGCTGCTGCAACTGCCAGCCGTTGAGGCCCGGCAGCATCACGTCGAGGATGATCAGTTGGTATTCGCCGGACTCGATAAAGCGCCGGCCGTCCATTCCGTTAAGCGCCACGTCGACCGCATAACTCGCCTCGTTCAGGCCGTTGGCCAGGCGTTGGGCGATCTCCGGTTCGTCTTCTACTAACAGCACACGCATGGCACACCTCGATTGTTCAGGCTTACAGGCTAAGCCTCTTCGAGTGGGTTGCCCATGACAAACTTGTGTTTCAAGCTGAAGGTACTAACGAGGATGGCTTTGTTGATAGAACCAACGCTTTCGACAATCTGCCTGAAGCCGCACACACCACGTGCGGCAATGAAAGTTTTTAAGCATGTGCTGATCAGGGAGTGACGGTGAAATCGAATATTTTCGACCACTCAGATGTTTCACGATTGTCCATTTGCACCGCAAACGCACTATATCGCCGTACATCCATATCCACCGAAACCGACCACACACCGTTTTTTACCACGGCAGACGCGTATTCCGTTCCATCAATGGGCACGGCGACAACATAGACGTGCCAGCCCTCCTCACCAGTGCCCGAGAATTCCACGGGACTTTTGACGCTGCTGCCAGGCGCCGGAGAGTTCACTACAGGTGCAGGGATCGCGTTAAGTGACGGCCTATACCTACCCTTCACTTCATTGTCATTGCTCATATCGTTCATAACGCCCATCTCCTTTGGTTGTCGTCATCGACAATCTCCTTTTACCTCTCTGAACACCCTATTTCTACTGTCATATCTGACAGGTAGCCCGCAATTTTTCCAGGTTCAGGATTTCAATTTCACCGTAGCTGAGACCCAGAATCCCCTGCCCCTGCAAGTCCTTCAGAATCTGATTGGTCGTCTGCCGCGACAGCGACAACATCGACGCCAATTGCTCCTGCGGCAGTTGCAGCACCCGTCGCGGCGGATCGAACTCGCCATAACCTTCGGCAATCATCAGCAGGCGATGCGCCAGACGTGCCGGCGCTGGCATCAGGCTCAGTTGTTCGAGGCTGACGAAGGTCAGGCGTAGTTTGTGGCTCATCAGCAGCGCCACTTGCCGCCAGTACACCGGTTGTTCGTCGAGCAACGCCAGCAGCGCCGCCTGCGGGATGTGCAACAGCGTGCACTGGCCCACGCCGAACGCATCGTGGGTGCGGGGCTGGCCGTCGAACAGGCTGATTTCGCCGAACCAGTGGGGCGACTCCACCAGGCTCAGCAATGCTTCCTTGCCCTGCTCGCTGACCGCGCCGATGCGCACCGAGCCTTCGAGCACCGCATACAGCCCGCACGGCGGATCACCGCGCTTGAACAGCAGTTGCCCCGACGACAACCGTCGCACCCGGGCCGCAGCCAGCAGACTATCCTGTAAGTGGACAGGTAAATGACTGAACCACTGCCCCGACTCCAGGCGCGAACGCCAGACCTGCATGTCCATGAAAACTCCTGGAGATTGTCGCCTGCCTGACAGAGCGAAAGGTGAGCCCGAGGCATGATCAATCACCCTACAGGAGGAATAACAATGAAAAGCCTCGTTGACCATCTCAGTCAATACGCCGCGTACCACCGTGACCCGCGCAACATTGCCAGCCACTTTATCGGGATTCCGTTGATTGTGGTGGCCGTGGCGGTGTTGCTGTCGCGGCCGCAATGGCTTGGAGGCTGGGTTTCCCCGGCGATGCTGGTGGCACTGGCCTCGGGGTGGTTTTACCTGCGCCTGGAGGTGCGGCTCGGGGTGTTGATGACTGTTTTGCTGGGGCTGTGCGTCTGGGCGGGTCAGGTGCTTGCGCAGCAAAGTACGCTGGTGTGGCTGGCGAGCGGGCTCGGGATGTTTGTGGTGGGCTGGGCGATTCAGTTTGTCGGCCATCATTACGAAGGACGCAAACCGGCGTTTGTCGATGATGTGACGGGGTTGATTGTCGGGCCGTTGTTTGTGGCGGTTGAGCTGGCGTTTTTGCTGGGGTTACGGCGGGATTTGAAAGAGCAGATCGAGGCGCGGGTGGGGGGTGTGCGGGTTAATCCGAAGCGTGCTGCTGCGTAGATCGCTTTCGCGGGCAAGCCTCGCTCCCACAGGGGTTCTATATACACCATAGATCCCGTGTGGGAGCGGGCTTGCTCGCGAAGCTTTTGCTTTAGATGTTGGCGAGTTTCTGCCAGACCTTGGGTTTGAAGAACAACGTCTCGCCCTTCGCCAAACCGATCAGGCTGTCGTGATCCTTCACCACTTCAGCTTCGATCAACTCGCTCTGGCCTTCGACCTTCAACGTGACCCGAGTCGTCGCGCCCAGCGGACGGATATCCCGTACCTCGGCCGCATGGTGATCTTCCAGCTCATGCCGCGACAGTGACACTTCGTGCGGACGGAACAGCACGTGGTTGTCTTCACCCAGATGCAGACGGTTCGAATCGCCGAGGAAGTGATAAACGAAATCGCTGGCCGGGTTTTCGTAGACGTCGCCCGGTGAGCCAATCTGTTCGATCACGCCTTTGTTCATCACCACGATACGGTCGGCGACTTCCATGGCCTCTTCCTGATCGTGGGTCACGAACACCGAGGTCAGGTTGATGTCTTCGTGCAGCCGCGCCAGCCAGCGACGCAGTTCTTTACGGACCTTGGCATCGAGGGCGCCGAACGGCTCGTCGAGCAGCAGCACTTTCGGCTCAACCGCCAGGGCACGGGCCAACGCGATGCGCTGACGCTGACCGCCGGAGAGTTGCTCCGGGTAGCGATCCGACAGCCAGTCCAGTTGCACCATGTTCAGCAGTTCATGCACCTTCACCGCAATCTGGCTTTCACTCGGGCGCTGGTTTTTCGGTTTCATGCGCAGGCCGAACGCGACGTTGTCGAACACCGTCATGTGCCGGAACAGCGCGTAGTGCTGAAACACGAAGCCGACATTGCGATCACGCACGTCATGGCCGGAAACGTCTTCCCCGTGGAACACGATGTTGCCCTGATCCGGGGTTTCCAGGCCGGCGATGATCCGCAGCAGCGTGGTTTTACCGCAACCGGAAGGGCCGAGCAGGGCCACGAGTTCGCCGCTCTGGATGTCCAGACTGATGTTGTCCAGCGCCTTGAACGCATTGAAATTCTTGCTGACGTTACGCACTTCAATCGACATGAATTATTCCTCCGCGGCGCTGGCGCGCAGGCGGTTAATACGGTTTTCGCTCCACTGCTTAAGCAGCAGGATGAAGAGCGCCATGATCAGCAACAGGCTCGCCACAGCGAACGCGGCCACGTGGTTGTATTCGTTGTAGAGGATCTCGACGTGCAGCGGCAAGGTGTTGGTCACCCCGCGAATGTGCCCGGAAACCACCGACACCGCACCGAATTCACCCATCGCCCGCGCGGTACACAACACCACGCCGTAGATCAGGCCCCATTTGATATTGGGAACGGTGACGTGCCAGAACATCTGCCAGCCATTGGCGCCCAGCAGGCGCGCGGCTTCCTCTTCCTGCGTACCTTGTTCCTGCATCAGCGGGATCAGCTCACGCGCCACGAACGGCACGGTGACGAAGATCGTCGCCAGCACGATGCCCGGCAAGGCGAAGACGATCTGGATGTCGTGATCCTGCAACCACGGCCCGAACAGGCCCTGGGCGCCGAACATCAGCACGTAGACCAGACCGGCGATGACCGGCGAGACCGAGAACGGCAGGTCGATCAGCGTGACCAGCATACTTTTGCCACGGAACGAGTATTTGCTCACACACCACGCCGCGCTGACGCCGAACACCACGTTCAGCGGCACCGAAATCAGCACGGCGATGACCGTGAGTTTCAGGGCCGACAAAGCGTCGGGTTCGAAGATCGCGGTGAAGAACGCACCGATTCCGAGCTTCAGGCCCTGAGACACCACGATCACCAGCGGCAGCAACAGGAACAGGGCGAACACCAGCCAGCCAAGGCCGATCAGGATTCGCCGCGATGAAGCGCTGCCACGGCGGGCGGCGTTCGAGGAAGCAGCAGCAATAGACGATTGGGACATTTCTGCGCCTCCTTATGGGGTTTCGATGCGTCGTTGCAGCAAGTTGATCAGCAGCAACAGAACGAAGGAAACCACCAGCATCAGTACACCAATGGACGTGGCACCGGTGTAATCGTACTGGTCGAGTTTGACCATGATCAGCAGCGGCAGGATCTCGGTTTTCATCGGCATGTTGCCGGCGATGAAAATCACCGAACCGTACTCGCCGACCCCACGGGCAAAGGCTAGCGCGAAACCGGTGAGCCAGGCTGGCAGCAGCGCGGGCACCAGAATATGGCGGAAAACCTGCAACGGTTTTGCGCCCAGGCAAGCCGCCGCCTCTTCCACTTCACGGGGGATATCGGCCAATACTGGCTGTACGGTACGTACTACGAATGGAAGCGTCACAAAAGTGAGGGCAAGGGTGATGCCGAGGGGGGTATACGCGATCTTGAAACCCAGGTCCGCTGCAAACTGACCCACCCAACCATTGGGCGCGTATAGCGCAGTCAGCGCGATACCGGCCACGGCAGTGGGCAATGCGAAGGGCAGGTCGATCATCGCGTCGATGATCTTTCGACCCGGAAAGGTATAGCGCACCAGCACCCAGGCCAGCAGCGTGCCGATAATGCCGTTGATGATCGCGGCATAGAGCGCGGTGCCGAAGCTCAGCTTCAACGCGGCGAGCACCCGTGGCGCCGAGATAATCGCCCAGAACTGATCCCAGGTGAGTTGAGCGGCATGCACGAACATCGCCGCCAGTGGAATGAGCACAATCAGGCTGAGGTACACCAAGGTGTAGCCCAGCGTCAGCCCGAAGCCGGGTATGACGGGGGAGATACGACGCGACATAAAAGTCCTTGGTTAAAAAGCTATCCGCTAAACGCATCAATGTGGGAGCGGGCTTGCTCGCGAAGAAGGGGTATCAGTCAACATTGTCGTCGTCTGACACACCGCCTTCGCGAGCAAGCCCGCTCCCACAAAGTACGCGCCCAAGCATAAGGCTCGTGGTGAGGCTTAAGTCAGGTTATTGCGCCTGGTAGATCTGGTCGAACACGCCGCCATCATTGAAGAATTTCGGCTGAGCGCTTTTCCAGCCGCCGAAGTCCTTGTCGATGGTCACCAGCTCCAGGGTCGGGAACTGCTTGCTGTACTTGGCGGCCACATCCTTGTCACGTGGACGATAGAAGTTTTTCGCCGCAATTTCCTGACCCGCCGGGCTGTACAGGTGCTTGAGGTACGCCTCGGCGATCTCGGCATTGCCCTTTTTCTCGGCGTTCTTGTCGACCACAGCCACCGGCGGTTCAGCCAGGATCGACAGCGAAGGCACGACGATTTCGAACTTGTCAGCGCCGCCGTCTTCTTTCAGCGCCAGGAACGCTTCGTTTTCCCAGGCCAGCAACACGTCGCCCTGACCGTTGTTGACGAAGGTGATGGTCGAACCGCGAGCGCCGGTGTCCAGAACCGGAACGTGTTTGAACAGGGTCTGCACGTATTCCTTGGCCTTGGCTTCGTCACCACCGTTGGCTTTCAGGCCGTAGGCCCAGGCCGCGAGGAAGTTCCACCGCGCACCGCCGGAAGTTTTCGGGTTCGGGGTGATCACCGACACGTCGTTCTTGACCAGATCGCCCCAGTCTTTGATGCCTTTAGGGTTGCCCTTGCGCACCAAAAACACGATGGTCGAGGTGTAAGGTGTGCTCGCCTCCGGCAGACGCTTTTGCCAGTCGGCCGGCAGGGTCTTGCCGAGTTTGGCGATTTCATCGATGTCACCGGCCAGGGCCAGGGTCACCACGTCGGCGCGCAGACCGTCGATCACGGCTCGGCCTTGCTTGCCCGAACCACCGTGGGATTGCTGGATTTTCACGTTATCGCCAGCGTGGTCCTTCTTCCAGAAGTTGACGAACTCAGCGTTGTAATCCTGGTACAGCTCGCGAGTCGGGTCGTACGACACGTTGAGCAACTCGTAATCCTTGGCAACCGCAGAACCGGCAAAAAGGGCACTGGCCAGGGCGGCCAAAGCGAAATGACGAATCGACGACATGGTGAAAGCTCCTGGAATTCTTGGTGTGTTGGCTTTTTTTATGGTGTGCTGGAAGCGGGTTGCCGGTTTGTCAGCTCGGTTTGTTGCTCGGGTTCTGCAAACGGAATTTCTCTTTGCGTTCGATCTGAACCACCTGGGCGTTGTGCACGGTGATTTCCACAGCGCCAAAACGCAGATCACGCAGCGCGCTCTGAATCTCACGCAAGATGGTGGCTTCGTCTTGACCGTCAACGCTACGTAGGGATGCGCTCATCGTGCTGCTCCTTCAACTGAGAGGTTGCCTGGCAGTGGCGGCACTGCTTGCGGCGTGAGAGCAATAGTAGAGACGCGCAGATATTCTTAAAAAGACTATTTAAGAATGTTTATATAACCAAATGAAATTATTTGATGGGGCGTGGGTTTAGCGGATTTCCGGCTCGTGCGACCACTGCAACTGCTCGGCCGGAACCGGTCGCCCAAACCAGTAGCCCTGCCCCAGATCGCAATCCTGTTCGAGCAGGAAGCGGGCCTGCTCGACCTGCTCGATCCCCTCGGCATGCACCTGCATCCCCATGCTTTGCGCCAGCGCGATGATCACTCGCACGATCGCCACGTCATCCTCATCCCACGGCAAACCGGCGACAAAACCCTGATCGATCTTGAGCTTCTGCACCGGCAACCGCTTGAGCCGCAGCAGCGACGAATAGCCTGTGCCGAAATCATCGATGGCCAGCCGCACACCCAGCTCGCGCAGTCGATGCATCTGCTCCAACGCCACTTCCGGGTCTTCCATCACCGCGCTCTCTGTAACTTCCAGCTCCAGATACGCTGGATCGAGCCCGGTTTCGTGCAGCACTTTCGCCACTTGCTGAAAGAGCTCACGGCGAGCGAACAATCGAGAAGAGACGTTCACCGCGACAAACGACAACGCCACACCGGCCTGCTGCCACAAACACATTTGCTGACAAGCCTGGCGCATCACCCAGGTATCGACTTCTGCGATCAACCCGGTGCGTTCGGCGATGGGAATGAATTCTGCTGGCGGCACCAGCCCGCGCTTCGGGTGCTCCCAGCGCACCAGCGCCTCGACGCCAACCAGGCGACGGCTCCTGAGGTCGTGAACCGGCTGGTAATAAACGCGCAGCTCCTGCTGCTCCAGCGCTCGGCGCAGCTCTACGGCAGTCTCGACCCGGTTCTGGGCATGGGCTGTCAGCTCTTCGGTATAAAGGGCGTAGCCATCGCGGCCGGCGCTTTTGGCCTTGAACAGCGCCGAGTCAGCGTTACGCAATAGTTGTTCAGCACTCAAGGCATCGCCGGGGAACAGGCTGATACCGATGCTGGTATTGATGAACAGTTGATGCCCGCCAATCAGGAACGGCTCTTTGAGTCCATCAATGATCCGCTGCGCCAGCGCCGCTGCCTGCATCAATTGCGGACAGCTTTCGGCGAGCACCGCGAACTCATCCCCCCCCAGTCGCGCCAACGTGATCTCCGGGCCAAGCAAGGCCTGCAAACGCTCGGCCACGGCTTTGAGCAGTTCGTCGCCGACCCTGTGTCCGAGGCTGTCGTTGATCATCTTGAAATGATCCAGATCGACCATCAGCAATGCACAGCCACGCTTGTGGAGTTGCGCCGACGTCAATGCCTGTTCGGTACGGTCGGTGAACAGTAGGCGGTTAGGCAAATCCGTCAGCGGGTCGTGATGCGCCAGATGCTTGAGTTCATGTTCGGAGTTCTTGATTGCGCTGATATCGGAAAACACGGCGACGTAGTGACTGAGCTGGCCATGATCGTCGTGAATGATGCGGATCGTCTGCCATTGCGGGTAGATCTCACCGCTTTTGCGGCGGTTCCAGATTTCCCCGCTCCACTCACCGATGCTATTGAGTGTCGCGAACATCGCCTGGTAAAAATCCGCTGGGTGATGGCCCGACTTGAACAGACTTGGCCGCTGACCCAACACTTCCTCAAGCGAGTAACCGGTGATTTCCATGAACGCCCGGTTAACGTGGACGATCAACCCGTTGCTATCAGTGACCAGCACACCTTCACGGGTGCAATCGAATACCGCAGCCGCCTGACGCAAACGCTCGCGGTCGTCATGACGCTCACGCAATGTGGCGCCGATCCCAAGGCACCGGAGCAATCGCGCTCGGGCGATGAAGATCAGCCCGGCACTAAACGCGACCCAGACGTAACCGTTGATCAGTTGCCATCGCAGTAACTCAGCAGAGTCATCGAAGAAACTGTTCAATAAGTAACCGCTAAACTGCAGCCAGACCGCGGAAAGCACCAAGTAAAGCAGCGCTGCACGTAAGGCATCGCGATATGTGGCAGACATTCGACCGTCCATGTCCCTGCAAAATGATTGGGATTATAGGATAAAGAAACATCCAGCCACTCTTATCTGAAAGGGTGACTGGTTTTATCTGTGGGCTTAGTGATAATGCAACGGCTGTTTTTTTATTTATCGAGGGCCCTATAGCCTATGTGGTACGAAGGTTTTCTCGGCTTGTCGCCCTGGTCACTGGTGGCAGTCACCCTGCTGATGACCCACGTCACGATCGTTGGCGTCACGGTCTATCTGCATCGTTATTCAGCCCATCGCTCGCTTGAGCTCAATGCTGGCCTGAAACATTTCTTCCGCTTCTGGCTGTGGCTGACCACGGCGCAGAACACCCGCGAGTGGACCGCTATCCACCGCAAGCATCACGCCAAGTGCGAAACCGTCGATGACCCGCACAGCCCGGTCATCAAGGGCCTGTCCACCGTTCTGCGCAAAGGTGCCGAGCTGTACCGCGCCGAAGCGGAAAACCCGGAGACCCTGCGCATCTACGGCAAGAATTGCCCGGAAGACTGGATCGAGCGCAATCTGTATAGCCGCTTCCCGATGCTGGGCGTGGGGATCATGGCGGTCATCGACCTGCTGCTGTTCGGCACCATCGGCATCACCATCTGGGCCATCCAGATGATGTGGATTCCGGTGTGGGCCGCCGGCGTGGTCAATGGCCTGGGCCATGCCATCGGTTACCGCAATTTCGAATGCCGCGACGCGGCGACCAATCTGGTGCCTTGGGGCATCCTGATCGGCGGTGAAGAACTGCATAACAACCATCATACCTATCCGAACTCGGCGAAATTGTCGGTGAAGAAGTGGGAATTCGACCTCGGTTGGGCCTGGATTCAGGTCTTCAGTTTCTTCCGTCTGGCCAAGGTCCAGCGGGTTGCGCCAATCGCCCACCGCGTCGAAGGCAAAGGCAGCCTGGACATGGACACCGCCATGGCGATCCTCAACAACCGCTTCCAGATCATGGCCCAGTACCGCAAATTGGTGATCGCTCCACTGGTCAAGCAAGAGCTGGAAAAGGTCGATCACTCGGTCCGTCACCAGTTTCACCGGGCAAAACGTCTGCTTTCGCGAGAAACCAGCCTGCTGGACGAAAAACACCACGTGCGCATCCAGACCATGCTCGAGCACAGCCAGGCACTGAAGGTAATTTACGAAAAACGCCTGGCCTTGCAGCAGATCTGGGTCAAGACCAGCTCAAATGGTCACGACATGTTGGCCGCCATCAAGGATTGGGTTCACGAAGCCGAAGCCAGCGGGATTCAATCCCTGCGCGACTTCGCCGACCAGTTGAAGACCTACTCCCTGCGCCCTGCCGCCGTCTGACCCGGCGCCACAAGCTTGCCTCTGGAAAGGGGGCTTGCCTGTGGTGAGGGGATTTATCCCCGTTCGGTTGCGAAGCAACCGCAAAACCGGCGACGCGTTTCAACTGACTGAACGCGTCGCCTATACCGCCCGGCGGGAGCAAGCTCCCTCGCCACCAAGGGCGGGAACCAAACGCCAAATCCCCTATCTCAAAGACACTTCGCCACCCGGCGGGCTTTGCTGTAGCCGCTTTCGAAACTCGAGCGGCGTACGCCCTTTGAGATTCGTCCCGATGGTTCATAAAGACCCACAAGACTCATCCCTTCCTCAGTGGCCGGACGCTGCTCAAACCCTGATGGCACTCATGCATGCCCAAGGCGAAGTCGCACGTCTGAGCGAACGCGAACAGCTGTTCAGCTCCCTGCTGGTGAGCGTCAACGCGGTGCTTTGGGCATTCAATTGGGAAACCCGTCAGGTGCTCTACGTCAGCCCGGCCTATGAACGGATTTTTGGCCGTTCCGCCGGGCTGTTGCTGTCCGACTACAACGAGTGGCGCGACTGCATTTACCCCGATGATCTGGACTATGCCGAGCGCAGCCTGGCCGAAGTGCTGGTCAAAGGCGCCGTTGAAGACCGCGAATACCGCATCATCGCGGCCGACGGCCAGGTACGCTGGGTCAGCGACAAGTGCTTCATCAATCGCCAGGCCGAGCCGGGCCAACCGGTGATCATCGTCGGCATTGCCGAAGACATCACCGAAAAGAAACGAATGGAGGCTGAGCTGCAACGCCTGGCGACCACCGACGTGCTGACGCAAAGCAGCAATCGCCGACACTTCTTCGAATGCGCCCAGCGCGAGTTTGCCCTGGCGCGCAAGCAAGGCGCACCCATGGCGTTCCTGCTGCTGGACATCGATAACTTCAAAGTGGTTAACGACACCTACGGCCATCAAGCCGGCGACAACGTGCTGCAACGAATCGCCGAGAGCGGTCGTGTCGCGTTACGCCGAGGGGATTTGTTCGGAAGGATCGGTGGCGAGGAATTCGCTGCGGTGTTCCCGGGATGCGCACCCGACATGGCCATGCAAGTCGCCGAGCGCCTGCAACGGCAAATCCAGCAATTGAGCTTCAGCCATGATGACCAGATGTTCGGCATCACTGTCAGCCAGGGTTTGACCAGCCTGACGGAGGAGGATGATTCCCTCGACAGCGTGTTCGCCCGCGCAGATGCCGCGATGTATGAGGCCAAGCGCCAGGGCAAAAACCGCATCATTTCGGGCTGACCCAAAACCCAGATCCAACCCAAAACCCCTGTGGGGACGAGCCTTTGTGGTGAGGGGATTTATCCCCGTTGGGTCGCGCAGCGGCCCCAAAACCTGCGATACGGAGTATCAGATACACCGAGTGCATTCGTTCTGCGACTGCTTCGCAGCCGAACGGGGATAAATCCCCTCACCACAAGGCCCGCTCCCACACTGGGTTATGCGTAGTGTTTATTTTTTGCGCAGGCGCATCAATTCCGGCAAGCCAATCTTGAGCAACCGCGCAGTCCGGCTCTTGGCCAATGCCTCAACGCCCTCATGCTCGGTCAGGTGCGCCAGTTGCGCGGCCATGTTCATCACCAGCGCTTCGCGGGAGTAAACCCCGCCACCGAGCTGGTAGGCCGCAGCAATCAGCTCTCGCAGCTCCAGCGGCAGCCGCCAGCGCGTCCGCAGCGAAGAACCGTAGGCTGCACCGAACTCGGCCAAGGCATTGCCCACCTCCTCCCATTCATCCAGCTCGCCACCGGCCTGCTTCCATTCCTGCAAACACAGGAGCAACGCAAGGTCGCCAAGGCAATGCAGCATGCCCGCGCAATAACAGCGCTCCTGATCCAGGTCCAGCAAGCGCGCCAGCCTGCGAGCGTATTCGGCGGTGTGCAGTGACAAGTCCCAAAAACGCTCGGCATAGTCCGCCAGGAACGGATCGCTGAGCCGGGCACTTCGCTTGAGTGCCAACCCGAGGATCAGGTTCATGCTTTGCGCGGAGCCCAAGCGGTGCAGCGCCTGAGACAAGGTCTGGACCGCATCGCCAACATGCAGCGCCGCGCTGTTAGACGCCGCGATCAACACAGCAGTGATGTGCGGGTCGGTGCGGATTTCCTCTTCCAGCCGCACCAGGTCAAGTCCACGGGTATTCAGGCTGGCTTTGACCGCCACCTGCACATCGGCCATCAGCGGCGCACCCTCCGCCAGTTCACGACGGCGCTCCAGGTACACCGAAAGGGTCATGCCAGCCGCCAACGTCGGCATTTCACAATAAACCTCTTCACCAGCGTTCAGCAGCAGATCCTGCAGACGTTGGGTCAGGCTTTCCATGTTCAGGGGTTTGGTCAGGTACGCCGTGGGCGCCAGGGGCAAGGCTTCACGCACGCTGGCACTGTCGTTGCGACTGCTCATCAGAATGAAAGGCAGCGGCGGATTGCGTTTGCGCTGACGGACGTTGCGCAAGACGTTCAGGCCATCGATGCCAGGCAACGCCCAGTCCACGATCACCAGGTCGTAAGGATGTTGCGCCAACAGCTCCAGCGCCTGCGGGCCATCGGCACACAAATCCAGCCGTGCGTCGCAACGCACACTCAACAACACTTGCTTGAGCAGGTCCCGAGACCAAGGGTCAGCCTCGGCAATCAGCACACGGGGTACAGCGGGTAAAACCACAGCGGTCATCTACACACTCCCTTTGCGATGCTTGTACCTTAGTCAATGCTGGTCATTTGGAATGGTGCGAATTGTTTCGGGGACAAAAAAACCCGCCGAAGCGGGTTTTTTGTCGATCAGCTCACACATTCATCTGAGCATCTTAGATCAGAGTTCCGAGAAGCACTCTTCGATGATCGCCAGACCTTTGTCCAATTGCTCATCCGGCGAAGTCAGCGGTACCAGGACGCGCAGAACGTTGCCGTAAGTGCCGCAAGACAGCAGGATCAGACCCTTGTCTCGAGCCTTGGCCACCACCGATGCCACTGCGGCAGCGTTCGGCTTGTGGCTGTCGCCGTCGACGAACAGCTCGACTGCGATCATCGCGCCCAGGGCACGGACTTCGCCGATCACCGGGTACTTGGCCTGAATGGCCTTGAGGCCAGTGACCAGACGCTCGCCGACTGCCTTGCAGCGATCCAGCAGGTGCTCTTCTTCGAACACTTCCATCACGGCCAGGGCCGCAGCGCAAGCGATCGGGCTACCGGCGTAGGTGCCGCCCAGGCCGCCTGGAGCGATGGCGTCCATGTATTCGGCCTTGCCGCAAACACCGGCCAGCGGGAAGCCGCCCGCGATGGATTTGGCGAAGGTGGTCAGGTCGGCGGAAACGCCCATCTGTTCCATCGCGAAGAAGGTGCCGGTACGGCCAGCGCCAGTCTGTACTTCGTCAGCAATCAACAGGATGCCGTGCTGGTCGCACAGCGCGCGCAGACGCTTCATGAACTCTTTCGGCGCGACGTAGAAACCGCCTTCGCCCTGAACCGGCTCGATGATGATTGCAGCGATGTCACGCGGCTCGGCGTCGTTCTTGAAGATACGTTCGATGCTGGCGATCGAATCGTCGACGCTCACACCGTGCAGTTCGTTCGGGTACAGCGCGCGGAAGATGCCGCCTGGCATCAGGCCCATGCCGGCCGAGTAAGGTACGACTTTACCGGTCAGGCCCAGGGTCATCATGGTGCGACCGTGGTAAGCGCCAGTGAAAGCGATCACGCCGGCACGGCCAGTGGCGGCACGGGCGATTTTCACGGCGTTTTCTACCGCTTCGGAACCGGTGGTCACCAGCAGGGTCTTCTTGGCGAAATCACCCGGCACCTTGGCGTTGATTTTTTCGCACACTTCTACGTACGGCTCGTAGGCCAGCACCTGGAAGCAGGTGTGGGTCAGCTTGTTCAGCTGCTCGGTCACGGCGGCGATGATTTTCGGGTGCACGTGGCCGGTGTTCAGTACGGCGATACCGCCGGCGAAGTCGATGAACTCGCGACCTTCAACGTCGGTCACGGTGGCGTTCTTCGCGGACTCGGCGAAGATCGGGTGAATCTGGCCAACACCGCGTGGTACAGCGGCTTCGCGGCGTTTCATCAGGGATGCGTTAGTCTTGCTCATAAAGTCCTCATTCACCGCTCATCGGGCGGCGTGGTTCAAGGAAAATGCGGCGGGGAGGCAACTACGGCAGCATGCGATGATCGACTGCCACAGCTTTCCCGGCCACAGAGAAAATTCCGTTTGAAGCGCAGAAAGGGACAGCGCTCTCGTGCCCTTTCCGCTTGTTGCATTCCCGTCTGCCGAGCTTAGATGCCCAGGCAGAGGTATTTGATTTCCAGGTAATCTTCGATGCCGTACTTGGAGCCTTCACGACCCAGGCCCGACGCCTTGATGCCGCCGAACGGCGCGACTTCGTTGGAGATCAACCCGGTGTTGACGCCGACCATGCCGTATTCCAGGGCTTCCGCCACACGGAACACACGACCCAGGTCGCGAGCATAGAAGTACGAAGCCAGACCGAACTCGGTGTCGTTGGACATCGCGATCACTTCGGCTTCGTCTTTGAAGCGGAACAGCGGCGCCAATGGACCAAAGGTTTCTTCCTTGGCCACGGCAGCGTTTTTCGGCACGTTGGTCAGAATGGTCGGCTCGAAGAAGTTGCCTTCCATGACCTTGCCACCCGCCAGCACGGTTGCGCCTTTGCTGATCGCGTCAGCAATGTGCTCTTGAACCTTGGCTACGGCTTTTTCGTCGATCAGCGGACCCGTGGTGGTGCCTTCTTCCAGACCGTTGCCGATCTTGAGTTTGGCCACGGCCACTTTCAGCTTCTCGGCGAACGCGTCGTAGACCGAATCCTGAATGTACAGACGGTTGGCGCAGACGCAGGTCTGGCCGTTGTTGCGGTATTTGGAAATGATCGCGCCTTCGACGGCCTTATCCAGGTCCGCGTCGTCGAACACGATGAACGGCGCGTTGCCGCCCAGTTCCAGAGACACTTTCTTGATGTCCTTGGCGCATTCAGCCATCAGCTGACGACCGATTTCGGTCGAGCCAGTGAAGGACAATTTACGCACGATCGGGTTGCTGGTCAGCTCGCTGCCGATGTCGCCGGCGCTGCCGGTTACAACGCTGAACACACCGGCAGGAATGCCCGCACGCTGGGCCAGTTCAGCCAACGCGAATGCGGAGAAAGGGGTTTGCGAAGCAGGCTTGAGCACCATGGTGCAACCGGCGGCCAGTGCCGGGCCCGCTTTACGGGTGATCATCGCGGCCGGGAAGTTCCACGGGGTGATGGCTGCGGTCACGCCGATAGGCTGCTTGATCACGATCAGGCGCTTGTCTGGCTGGTGGCCCGGAATCACGTCACCGTAGATGCGCTTGGCTTCTTCGGCGAACCACTCGATAAAGGAAGCGGCGTAAACGATTTCGCCTTTGGCTTCGGCCAATGGCTTGCCCTGTTCCAGGGTCATCAGGCGAGCGAGGTCGTCCTGGTTTTCGATGATCAGTTCGAACCAGCGACGCAGCTTGTTCGCACGATCCTTGGCGGTCAGTGCACGCCAGGCCGGCAGCGCTTTGTCAGCGGCTTCGATCGCACGGCGGGTTTCGGCAGCGCCCATTTTCGGCACAGTGCCCAAAATTTCGCCCGTTGCCGGGTTGTTGACCTTGATCGTCAGACCATTGTCCGCATCAACCCAAGCGCCATCGATAAAGGCTTGCTGGCGGAACAACTGGGTGTCTTTAAGCTGCATGTCGGCTTTCCTTAACAGCACCGCGGCCAGCGCGGAGCGAATTATGATTGTAGAAAGGCGCCTTGTAGGCTGCCGTCAGGGAAATCATTCACCGGGCTGAAGCACATAAATAGCGCACTGTTCGAAACTCGTGCGGTTCAGCACCCAGACAAGAGCGTTTGAAATCTCGAACGAATCCTAGGATCAATGCCGGGAAAGGACAATAGGGCGTTCGAAAAAAAGAACGAAAACGGCGCATTTGCCTATTTTTTCTGATCAACGTAGCAAACGGTTGTTACGGTTGCGAAAACCGCAGTCGATTCAGCAGCATGGACGCCCGCAGTGCATATGAGTATCATGGCGCCCGCTTGCACCAGTAGCTCAGCTGGATAGAGTACTGCCCTCCGAAGGCAGGGGTCGTGGGTTCGAATCCCGCCTGGTGCACCATAATAGTAGAAACGAGAAAGCCTCAGGCCTTAGGGTCTGGGGCTTTTTTGTGGGAACCAAAAAACCGCCTAAGCGGTTTTTTCATTCAGTCGTCCAATCAAACTCGTCGTACTCATCATCCTCTTCGTCCTCAACCTCTTCATCATCAAGGACGCCTTCCTCCAGCGCCTCTTCTGCCTGCTTCGCCAGAAGAAACTCCTTACGACTCTCCGTCACTGCTCGCCGCAATTCCTCGCCCTTTTCCGGGCAGTTGAGCATTTGGGCGATGCGGTCGATTTTTTTTGCCACGGCATCCTCCAACGCATCGGCTATAGGCCGATAGTGCGCGCTTTCGGGTGTCGATGCCAAATGGCCGACCGCTTTGCGCCTCAGTTTTTCTGCAAATTCTTCAGTCGGGCGGCGAGGTTTTCCTTGGGAAAGCGTTTGTGCAAGGTCGCCATCAGCTCTTCAGCCGCTTTGGTTTGACCTGCATTTTGCAGGCGGATCACTTCACGTAATTGATCGTCGATAAACTTTGCCGGCGCCGCCGCTGGGCGCTTGCTCACCTTTGCCTCTTCAGCCATGTCAGCGCTGATCGATTCGCTCTGCGCCGGCGCGGCAAAATCAGCCATTGGCGCTACGGGTGCGGGCGCAGGCGCGGACATCGCGCCGGCCGGGGCAGCCATTGAGCGGGCAACCGATGCAGGTGCTTCTGCGGCTTCTTTCTTGGCGGCAAAAGACGAGGTTTCGGGCGCTGGGCTGGAATCGAACGTTGGCACTTGCTCAGGCGTACGTTGCACCAGCGCCAACATCAGTGCCACGCCAACCAGGCTGGCGAATGCGACTTGCCAACGGGGTTTCTGGCAAGCCAGGACCCAGCGTTGCCACAGGTTCGGTTTGCGTGCAGGCGTTTCACGGTGTGCGGCTGCCAGGATGAATGCATCCAGATGAGCCGGTGGTTCGCCAGCCAAGTGCTCACGATAATGCTGAAGCACTTCGTCTTCCGGTGTTTTTCGGGCGTCAGTCATGTCAGTACCTCCTCGGCCAGCAGCCGACGCAGTTTTTGCTGGGCGTAGCGCAAGCGACTCTTGACGGTTTCCAGGGGTGTTTCGGTGAGGTGGGCGATCTGCGGCAGGTCGAGATCGCCGTGGGCGCGCAGCAGGAAGACTTCACGCTGGTCGGCGGGCAGGTTTTGCAGGGCGGCTTCGAGGCGCTGGCTGTCGCGGCTCAGGCTCAGCAGTTGCTCCGGATCGGTCGCCTCATCCATCACGGCGTGGATCTGCTCGTCATAACTGTCATGCAACGGGTTGTGAATGCCATGTTTGCGCCAGTGGTCGATCAGTCGATTGCGAGCAATCTGAAAGAGCCACGTACGAAAATTCGCCCGACCTTGTGGCTGACTGGTGCTGCGGATCAGGCTCAGCCAGGTGTCCTGGTAAACCTCTTCGGCCAGTTCGGGCTTGCCGCTCAAACCGAAGAGGAACCGGTAGAGGCCTTGGCGATGACGGGCGTACAAGATCTCGAACGCTGGCCCGTCGCCTGCGCGATATCGGGCCAGCAGCGATTCGTCGCTCGGTTCAGGCGCTGCCATGTCAGTTGTACTCTCCTTTATGCGGCTCACTGTTGGAGGCGGTAGTGGTCCGCAGGCTCTGCGCCAACTCAACCAGTTGCACGAACTCTGCCCGCAGGCCGAATCGGTCGTCGCCCCGTGCACCGCGCGCCAAGGCCTCGGTGTCCTTCAAGCTGAAATCACCGGTATATCGCCCGTCCTTGAGTTGCTGGGAAAACGCTGCGACAGCCGCCGCAAAGCGCAGGTCATCACTGGCTTTGCCGACCGAATCACCCGCGATCGGCCGCTCGATCAAGCGACTTTTCCCACCTTCTGGCAGCTGATAACGCACACGAAGCATCGCCAATTCCCCGGTGGTACCGGAAGCCGCCGACTCAGCCTTGCCGTACCGCAACGGTTCCAGCCAGCCCTTCTCGCCCTTCGGCACAATTTCGTACAACGCCGTCACCGTGTGTCCTGCGCCGATTTCTCCGGCATCGACTTTGTCATTACTGAAATCCTCACGCTTCAACGCCCGATTCTCATACCCCAACAGCCGGTATTCGCTGACCTGCGCCGGGTTGAACTCCACTTGAAGCTTCACGTTCTTCGCCACTACCGCGAGGGTCGAGCCGAGCTGATCCACCAGCACCTTACGCGCCTCGCGCAGGTTATCGATGTAGGCGTAGTTGCCATCGCCAGCGTCGGCCAGTTGTTCCATCAGGTGTTCATTGTAGTTATCCACACCAAAACCCAAGGTGGTCAGGGACACGCCGGTCTTGCGTTTATCCACAGCCATTTGCTTGAGGTTGTCGAAGTCGCTGATGCCGACGTTGAAGTCACCGTCCGTGGCCAACAGGATGCGGTTGATGCCTTTGGCGATGAAGGCTTGCTGCGCCATCTGATAGGCCAGTTCGATGCCCGACGCACCCGCCGTCGAGCCGCCGGCGGTTAATTGGTCGATCGCTGTACGAATCTTCGCTTTCTCGCGTCCGGAAGTTGGCTCCAGTACGACACGCGATTCGCCGGCATAAACCACCAGCGAAACGCGATCCTGCTCGCGCAGTTGATCGACCAGCAATTTCAGGGTGCTTTTGACCAGCGGCAAACCTTCGCGACGGTCCATTGAGCCGGAGACGTCCACCAGAAACACCAGGTTGGCCGGGGCCAGTTCCGCGACTGCACGGTCCGAGGCCTTGATGCCGATGCGCAGCAAACGGGTATGCGGATTCCACGGCGACGGCGCCAGTTCGGTGGTTACGCCGAAAGGCGAGCCATCGGTGGGCAACGCGTAATCGTAGGGAAAGTAATTGACCATTTCCTCCAGTCGCACCGCGCCTTCGGGCGGCAGGCGTCCCTGGTTCAGCAAGCGGCGGACATTGGCGTAAGCGCCGGTATCGACGTCGGCGCTGAAGGTCGAAACCGGCGTCTCGGCCACGCTGTGAATCGGGTTATCCGCCAATACCTGATATTGCTCGCGCTGCTCATCCCGATAACCCTGCGGGTAGGCCTCGCCCGCCGGCATCGGCGCATAGCCAGCAATGGGGGCCGGACGAACGCTGCGTTTGGCCATCGACGCATCCGCCGCCACGGATTCGTTGCGCACCAGCGCCTCAGTCTTCATTGCACCTTGAGCCGGTGGCGACACAACAGCGGACTCAGGTTTAGAGGAAACGCCGCAACCGGCAACGGCCAACAGCAGCCCGACGGTGAAACCCTGGGCGGCCGGGCGGAGGAAATGCAGAGGGAGGGACATGGGGGCTGACCTCAGGAGGAAATTGATCCATTCATCCTCTGAGACGAGCCCCCGTTCAGGTTCGGGTTAACACTGCTGAAAAAATTTCAGCGGTGATAACGCCGCACCACGCTGCTGTTGCGCAGCACATGACCTTTGATTTTTTCCATCAGCTGCGCTCGGGTCAGGCCGGCAGGCAACGCGTCCGGCGCCAAATCGAGGGCGTAAAGCTGAATGATGTAGTGGTGCGAGCTGTCGCCGACGGGCGGACAAGGACCGATGTAGCCGGAAGTGCCTTTGCTGTTGCTGCCGCCCATGCCTTCGAGCGCAGATTTGGCGCCCACGCCGGCCGGAATCTGGCGGGTTGTGGCTTTGATGCCGTAGTGAATCCAGTGATCGACGCCCAGGCCTTTCTGACCGTCCGGGTCGTGCATGACGATGGCGTAGCTCAAGGTGCCAGGTGGGCCGGCGTTCCAGCTGAGGGCCGGAGACTGGTTCTTGCCGCCGCAGCCGCTGGCGTCGCTGGCCGCTGCCGAGGTGAACAATCGGTTATCCGAAACACCGGGAATGCTGACGGTGAAGCGTTCCTGGGCCTGCGCTGGAAACTGCACGCAGAGGGCGACTGCAACGGCCGCCAGCCAAGGGTTCAGAGAGGTCAATCGGGTCATTCCGGAGCACCTTGTGCGGATGGGGCCTTCGTCGGCTTGCGAACTATAGCTGTACCGTTCGTGCGGTGGCAGTGGGAATTGGCTGAACCTCGGGTTACGCGCCAAACTCTTAAGTGAAACGCCCGCCTGGAGAGTGACCATGGCCCTGCACCGCGTCGCCCGTTTCGCCGATGTTCCCGAAAACCGAGGCCTGGAAGTACGGATCGCGGACACCAAAATCGTCTTGCTGCGGGTCGGCGATCAATTGCGCGCCTATCAAGGCGAATGCCCCCACGCCGGGGCGCCGCTGGCCGAGGGGGCGCTGTGTCACGGGCGCCTGATTTGCCCGTGGCACAAGGCCGCGTACCGGATTGAGGACGGCGGGCTGTGTGAACCGCCATCTCTGGACAGCCTCAAGCGCTACCCCCTGGAAATGCGCGATGACGAAGTCTGGGTCGACGATCAGCCGCTATCGGATCCCCACACCCCGCCGGCCGATGACGAGCGCACGTTTGTGATCGTCGGTGCCGGTGCCGCGGGCACGGCGGGGGCGGCGGCATTGCGCGAGAAAGGCTTTGGCGGCCGCGTCGTGTTGATCGACCGCGAAGCCGATGCCGGTTACGACCGCACGGTACTGAGCAAATTCGTGATCGCCGGGGAAATGCCACCCGAAGAAGTACCGCCGCTACGAGAGGAAAGCTTTTACCGCGAACAGCGGATCGAACGAATAACCGGCCAGGTGGCGAGCCTGGATGCCCCCAACAAAACCCTGCGCCTGGCCGACGGTCAGTCGCTGACGTATGACGCGGCGTTGCTCGCGACCGGCGGCATACCCAACCCCCTCACGCTGCCCGGCGCCGACTTGCCGCAGGTCTTCCTGCTGCGTTCCAAGGATCAGGCGACGCGCATCCTGAGTGCTGCGAAACCGGGCCAGCGGGCGGTGATCATCGGCGACAGCTTCATTGCTCTCGAGTCCGCGTCGGCCCTACGCCAATACGGCCTGGAGGTCACCGTGCTGGCGCGCCACGCCGTGCCATTCGCCAAGCAGTTCGGCGAAGCGGTCGGCAAGGCGATTCGCGCCCTGCACGAGGCCAATGGCGTGGTGTTTCATACCGATGGCGACGCCGCAGCGATCGAAGGCACGGATAAGGTCGAAGCCGTGAAACTGGAAAACGGTCAACGTTTGCCCGCCGACCTGGTGCTGGTCGGCATCGGCGTCAGCCCGGCAACGGAACCGTTCACAGACCTGCCCAAGGAGAAGGATCGGTCACTGCAGGCCGACGGCGGCATGCGCGTGGCCGAAGGGTTGTGGGTGGCGGGCGATATCGCGACCTTCCCGCTCAACGGCCAGCCCCAGCGCATCGAGCACTGGCGCCTGGCCCAGCAACAGGCGCGGATCGCCGCGGCGAACATGCTGGGCGGCGACGAACACTACCTCGACGTACCGTATTTCTGGACCTGGCATTTCGGCAAAAACTACGACTACCTCGGCCACGCCGAAAGCTGGGACGAAGTCGAGTTTAAGGGCGACCCCGACCATCCTCCCTTTATCGGCCTGTTCAGCAAGAACGGCGTGGTTGCGGCGGCAGTTGCCTGCGAAAAAGAGCGGGCAATGGCGATGCTCGCTGAACGGATGAAACAGCCGTTGCCGGTAGATGAGGCCTGGCGGCTGGTTCGGGACGTGGATTAGGCTTTAAACAGCGCACAGCAAAACGCCCGGCAGAGACCGGGCGTTGCCTTGAAACGAGCGGCGTTACTGAATCTGTGGAGCGCCGCCGAGCTTGCTCATCACGAAGCCGACAAATTGCTCAACGGTCATTTTCTGGCCGTTGAATTCCACCTGATTGTTGGCGTAGTGCAATTTGGTGACGATGTCGTTGCCTTCCAGTTTGGCCAGTTGCGTGCCGACCGCCATGCTGCTGAACATGTCCGCGGTCGCTGTTGCCTGATCGGCAATGAGCTTGGCGTCGGTCTGGCCTTCGATTTGCGATTGCACGGTGAGCAGGTCGACGAGCATTGGTTTGGACACTTGCAGATTGAAATCCAGCAGCGCGATCAGCTGTTGGGTCAACTGGTCTGGCGGCAGGTCCATGGATTGCGGCTTGGTCAGGTCGAGCACCAGATTGGCGCGGCTTTCACCGTTGGTGGATTTGAACGACAGATTCTCCAGGGCCACCTGCGGGCCAGCCGCGAGCAGTTTTTCCAGGCCGGTTTTGACCTGCGCCTCTTCGGCCGGGGTCAGCACCAGCTCTGGAGCCGGTTCACCGGCGGCAGCGGCTTCAGCGGCAGCCTTTTCGTACGGCTGCAGTTTGGTCTGGTAGACCTGCATCAGCGACATGGTCGCCGGGATGTCGAGGTTCTTCAGGCTCATGGCCATCTGCGCAGAGCCGACGTTCTTGCCGTTCAGCGACACTTCACCCACCTTGTAATCGGCACGCCCCGAAGCGCTGGTGCCCGACTCTTCGGTTTGGTTCTTCATTTCAAATTTCTTGAAACCCAGAATCGATTGCTTGGCGCCGAAGGTGGTTTTGCTGTCGGTCAGCTCCAGGGTGTTGTCGCCGACGTAATAGCCGTAGGTGCTTTTGGTCAGGTTGCTGGCCACGGTCAGACCGTTCAGCTCGACCTTCACCGGCGTCTGGTCTTCAGCCACCGTGGTCAACGTCAGGCTGTCCATGTAACCGTTGGCCTTGACCTTTTGCGCCTGGGCGCTGGCGGCGACGTCGAGGTTCAGACCGGAGAATTTCAGGTTGGACTTGTCATCCAGCGCTACGTCCAGCGGCAACAATTGCAGGGTGCCGTTGGTGGCATTGTCGTAACCGATGTTGACCACACCCGTGAGTGGGGATTTGTCCTTGGCAGCGGCGAACCATTTTTCCGTCGTCGGGGTTCTTTCCAGTTCGTAGTGACTGGTGGCCATGACCGGCAACCATTTCAGCGACACCAGACGCGAGAACGGCAGCGGACCGTGTTCGAGGCGATCGACGAACAGCAACTCGACCGGCGCTTCGCCGAACATTTCGCCTTCGCCCTTGAGGCGGTAGTGCGCGGTGCTGCTGAAAATGTGTCTCTCCAGCGACACCAGTTCCAGCGTCGCTGTGCCGTTGGAACCGACCAGCGCGGCTTTCAGCTCTTTGTTGGCGTCGGCGATCGAGGTGTTCAGCACGCCTTCGATTTTGGTGCCGGTGTACCAGGCACCACCGGCGCTGATTGCACCGATGGCAACGACGATTCCAAGAAGCACGCCTGCTGATTTATTCATGAATTACCCGATGAATGTCCGTTGTTGAAAATGTGGTCGTCTTCCCTGAACCCATGACGGGTTGCGGTCACGACTGCGCTGAAAGTGCGATGCAGATTAGCATCAGGCGCACCGGGCGGCCCAATGTTTAAAGGTTAAAGAGTGTCTATGGACCGCACATGAGGGTTGAGAGTTTCGGCGGGCATGAAATCGCCATCGCGGGCAAGCCCGCTCCCACAGGTTTATCGCAATCCTGTGGGAGCGGGCTTGCCCGCGATGGCGTCAGTACGGACGACACACATTCAGGAATACTGGACTTCCATCTCATCCAGCTGATGATCAAAGCTTTTCAGCCGCGCCGTCCACGTATACACCAGCACTTCAAAGTCGCGATTGATCACCGCCCCGCCCGTCACTTCCGCGCGCGGGTCGCAGAAGTCCAGTTGATAGCGTTCTCGGGCCATGGCGGCCGCCACATCGGAGAGTTCACGGGCATTGTTGAGCCAGTGCCTGTCGTCATCGGAAACTTGCTTGTCCAGTTCCAGGCATTGCTTTTTCAGGATCTCGAGGCTTTTTTCCAGCGGCGTGCCGGTGAGTTCGCCCATGACTTCCTGGAACGTACGCCCCGGTTGCCAGTAGCTGCCCCAGAAATACCGGTCGAACACTGTTTCGACCCGACGCAACGCCACCTTGGTGTCCCAGATCAGCACCAGGGTCTTGCCTTGTTCGAGTTGTCTTTTCTTGATGCGCTGGCCCTGGACTGACGCCCAGGCCACCACGACGATTGCCATCACCGCAATCAGCGCGGCAGCGCTGTCGAGGAACACCAGCGCCTTGTCGATCTGGTGGGCCAGCATGATGCCGTAGAAATAGGTGGCCGACAGCAGGACCAATGCCGTAATAGCGCACCAGAAGCCGGGAGCATAAGGGTTTTTCATTATTAGATCCCCATGACCAACGCGAGCCTTGATCGATGAAGCCAACGCGCGACCTCATCAAATCAAAGCATAGCAACGGCCTCAGGGTTTGCCGGGCTGTGACGCTTGCGTTCGTCCGCTTTCCCAGCCGCCGCCCAAGGCGAGGAACAGATCGATCTGGCTCATGGCAACCTGGGTGTTGGCGGCGGCCAGTTGCGCCCGTACATCGGTGTAAGTGCGGGTGGCTTGCAGGTCCGCCAGGAACGACGCGCGGCCGGCCTGGAAGAAGCGGTGGGTCTGGTCAGCGGCCAATTGCGCCGATTGTTCGGCGTCGGCCAACGCATCGCGACGTTGCAGCAGCGCCGAGTACTGCGCCAGGCCGGTCTGGGTCTCGCGGATGGCGTTGAGCACCACGCCATCGAAATGCGCCAACGTGCCTTGGGTGGCCGCTTCCGCCTCGCGGATTCGCGCCCGGGAACCGTTGGACGGCACGGTCCAGGTCAGCAACGGGCCGAAGCCCCAGCGATTGGTCGCCGGTTTGCCGAGGTTTTCCAGGATGCCGACGGTACCGACCGTCGCGCCGATGCTGATGTCCGGGTACAACTCGCCCGTGGCGATACCGATGCCGGCGGTCGCGGCCGCCAGTCGGCGTTCGGCCTGACGCACATCGGGTCGGCGCTTGAGCAAGGTGGCACCGTCACCGACCGGTAGCAATTGGGTGATTTTAGGCAGTTCGTTGCAGGTGGCGGTTCCGGCCGGCAACTGCTCGACGGGTTTGGCCAACAGCATCGACAAGCGGAACAACCCGGCCTGACGCGCCGCTTCATAACGCGGCATGTCGGCGCGCAAGGATTTGAATTGGGTTTGCGAGCGGGTGACCTGGGTTTCGTCGCCGCGCCCGGCATCGCGCAGACGCTGGATCAGCGTGGTGCTCTGGGCTTGCAGGTCGAGGGAATGCTGGGCGATTTCCTGCTCTTCATTGGCCGCGCACACTTGGGTATAAGCCCGAACTACATCGGCCACCAACGTGATGCGTGCGGTATCGGCGGCGGCTTGAGTCGCGTCGGCATTGGCCTTGGCCGCTTCGATCCCGCGTTGCAAGGTGCCGAACAGGTCGAACTGATACGAGGTGGTAATGCCGATATCACCGACGTTGGCCACCGGCACTTTATCCGCCAGCAAGAACGCTTCGCCGGACTCCTGCAACCGCTGCGCGCCGATCTTCACACCGCCGCTCCAGCCGCCCGCCGCCTGCGCTTCGTCGACTTGAGCGCGGGCCCGGGCAAGGCTCGCCGCCGCCACGCGCAAATCGGTGTTGCTGGCCATGGCCTGCTGCACCAGTTGGTCAAGGCGCGGATCCTGATACAGGCGCCACCAATCGGCAGGCACCGGGGCCGACACGACATTTTTACCGTTCACCGCCAAGTCGCCCTGCAAGTCTTCGCGGTGGATAGCGGCCTCTTCCGGCAGATGATAATCCGGCCCGACCACCTGACAGGCCGACAGCAAAAAACCTAAGCCGACAACCGCCAAACCCGAGGCCCTGCTCATTTCGCGGGCTCCTGCGGTTGGTCATCCATGATCGACACTGTGGCGGTGCGCCCGGCGATCATGCGGAAGTCCGCCGGCACGTCGTCAAAGGCAATCCGCACCGGAATCCGCTGGGCCAGACGCACCCAGCTGAACGCCGGATTGACGTTGGGCAACAGGTTGCTGCCGCTGCTGCGGTCGCGGTCCTCGATGCCGGCGACGATGCTTTCGACATGGCCGCGCAAACGCGCGCGGTCGCCGACCACCCGAATGTCGACACTCTGGCCGACATGAATACCGTCGAGTTTGGTTTCTTCGAAATAGCCGTCGATGTGGAATGAATTGCTGTCCACCACCGACAACACCGGGCGCCCGGCGGTGACGAATTCCTGCGCACGCGGCGCGCGGTCGTTGACGTAACCGTCCACCGGGCTGCGAATGGTCGAGCGGTCGAGGTTAAGTTGGGCGCTGTCTACCGCCACCTGGGCTTCCATCAAGGCCACTTCGGCGCGGGCCACGCGGGACTGGCTTTCTTCCAGTTGCTCGCCCGGCACCAGATTGCCGAGGCCACGGTTACGCTTGGCTTCGCGTTGCGCCTGGGCCAGGGTTTCCTGGCGATCGGCGACCGCAGCCTTGGCTTGACGCAGGGCTAGCTTGAAGCGGTCCTGATCGATACTGAACAGCACCTGGCCGCGCGTCACCAACTGGTTGTCGCGCACTTGCACTTGCTGAATCAGCCCGGACACATCCGGGGCGATCTGCACGATGTCGGCACGGATGTGCCCGTCCCGGGTCCAGGGCGCGAACATGTAATACATCACCATGCGCCAGACCACGACGACGGCGAAGGTCACGATCAGCAGGGTCAGGACCACGCGACCGAGGGTCAAAAAAGGCTTTTTCATGTCATCAGGTATCGACTGAGTGAGTCCACGGCGCCGAGCAGCAAGGCGTAGAGAGCCACGTTAAACAATGCCCGGTGCCAGACCAGACGGTAAAAGTGCAGGCGCGTCAGCAACCCGTGCACCAACAGGAACAGCACGTACGTAATGCCCATCAGCACCAGCAGCGTGGGGAGGAACACTCCGCTGATATCCAGATCACCGATCATAAAGGCGCTCCATCGATGCCATGGGGAAGCGGTTCTTCGCGTTCGCCCGAGGCGACGAATTCCACCCCCGGCAGCAGCGACAGGCGCAAACCGCTCAGGGCATGCAGCAGGTGCAGACGCGCGCCGTCATCACACTCGGTGTTGAGGGCGCGGCGGGTGCGGTCGAGGGTCATCAGCAGCGGGCTCGGTGCCGGCAATCGCTCGCCCGCCTTCAAGCAGGCCTTGAAGTATTCGCCGACCTCGGCCACCACTTGATGCAGCAACGCTTGCGGCGTGCCGTGCACTCGGGGCGTGTAGGCCAGCAGGTCGAGCAAATTCAGCGCTACGCGCACTTCCCGCAGCGCGATGCCGGTGTCTTGTCCGGTCATGGCCAGGCGCGGCAGATGCTGCATCAGGCGATCGAGCATCTGCACGCCGAGGTGCCGGTGTTCGGCCAGCGTGGCCGGCTCGGTCAGGCTGACAATGTCGCGCCAGCTGAACCGGGTCAGGCGCTTGGCCGCCAGTTCCGCACCGAATGGCCGGGCAATCAGGGTCCAGACAAAGGCAAACAGCAAGCCGACGGGGCCGGCGAGGTTGGAGTTGGCGAAGCTGAGGAAATCCGCGTCGTAAGCGCCCTGAATGCTGATGAACGACGAGGTGTTGACCAGGGTCAGCAGCATGCCCAGGTAAAACTGCGGCTTGACCGTCAGGGTGCCGATGCAAATGAATGGCACGGAAAACGCCAGTACCAGCATCGGGAAGTCATGCAGGTTGGGCAGGACCAGGAACAGGTAAAGACTGGCAAACAACACCGACATCGCGGTCCAGAAAAAGAACCGGAAAATCTGCGGCGCCGGGTCGTCCATCGAGGCGAAGAAGCTGCACGCCACCGCCGCCAGAATCACCGCGGCGCCACCGTCGGTCCAGCCGAGCAGAATCCACAGCACCGAGGCGACAATGATCGCGGTCACCGTGGACGCCGCCGAATACAGCATCAGCCCACGGTCGAGAAACGGCGACAGGCGACCCAGTCGCCAGTGCCGATACACCGCGCGCCAGCTGTCCTGACTTTCGCACTGAATGGCGTATTGCAGGCTGCGGCAGTCTTGCCACACATCGATCCACTCGCCGAGGCGATACAGGGCGTTGGAAAACAGCAACTGCTTACGGTCATCCAGCGCTTCGGCGGACGGTTGCAAGGCCTCAAGTTGATCTTTCAGCGCTTGCCAGCGGGCGAGGTCGGCATCCTTGTGATTCAGCCATTCGGTGGTCGCAGTCAGCAGCGGCGCGAACTTATCCACAAGCTCGGGCGTTCTGCGTTCGAGGGCATAGAGCGCGTCATCGAGGGCATCAATCACCGGCAGCAGGTGAATCATCCGCCCGCGCAGCTCTTTGGTATTGCGCACCGTCTGCGGCCGCGCGCCTTCGTGGGGCAACTGGCCGATCATCAGCTCCAGGCTGTTGAAGGTCGCCACCATCGCCGAGCGCAAGGCGCTGACTTCATCCGGCTGCACGTTGCGGCTGAGAAAACGCAGACTGTAGGTCGAGGCATCGGCGAACCATTTGTTCACCGAATCGTTGAACACCGGCGCCAGCCGCCGTGGCCAGAACATGGCACCGACCACGGCCGCCACCGCGATGCCGAGGAAGATTTCTTCGGTCCGCGCTTCGGCCACGTCCCACACCGCCAACGGGTTATCCACCACCGGCAAGGCGATCAGCGGCAAGGTGTAACCGGCGAGCATCAGCGCGTAACTGTTGGCCGTGCGCAGATGCAGGGACAGGAACAACAACGTCCCGGTCCACAGCGCGATCACCACCACCAGCACATAGGGGCTCTGGACAAACATCGGCACGAAAAAAACCGCTGCCGCCGCACCGAGCAAGGTGCCGACCGCGCGGTACAACGCCTTGGAACTGGTAGGGCCGACAAACGGGCTGGAAACGATATACACGGTAGCCATCGCCCAATACGGACGCGGCATTTGCATGAGCATGGCGATGTACAACGCAATCATCGATGCCGCGAACGTGCGTACCCCGTAAAACCAGTCCCGCGCCGGAGGAACGCCGGTAAAAAATCCGCTCAAGGGTTGGCCACCGACGGCGGGTTGGCCCCTTCAAAGGCTCTCAACACCCGCAGCGTTGCTTCCAGATCACTGCGGTCGATCCCTTCGAGCACTTCATGGCGCAACCGCACCAACTCGATCTCGACCGCCTGCACCAATTCCCGGCCAGTTTCCGTCAGGCTCAGGCATTTGGCGCGTCGATCATGGACGTCTTCGGTGCGACGAACGTAGCCGGCATGACACAACTGATCGAGCAAACGCACCAGTGACGGACTCTCCATCCCCGCCGCCTGCGCCACCGTCACCTGCCGCACACCCTCGCCCAGACGCCCGATCATCAACAACGGGACGGCGCAGGCTTCAGAGATTCCATAGTTGACCAGCGTGGTCTGGCAGATCTTCCGCCAATGCCTGGCGGCCACCACCATGGAGCTGCTGATGTTCATCTGGAGAGCGTCGAGGTTTTTCGGCACGAGGGGAAACACACACTGTTAGTTTGCTAACTATCAATATGGCATTGGAGGGGAAAGTTGGTCAAGTTTTGAAACATATTGGCGGGCATGACCCATGCCTAGCTTCGGCAGGAATCGCCGTAGCATTCGAAACTTCGTAACGCTTTGCCTGATTGAGCCTTAACAATGACTAAACCTCCTGCATCAGAATCTGAAAACACCTTGAATTCTGCAGACTCAAAGCAGTACCGCGGTTTCCTGCAAAGGAAAGTGGACGCGGCACGGCTATCACAGCGCCAGGGCCAATATTTAAGCAATGAAGAGATCGAAACAAAATTCGCCGCCAGGCGGGCGCAGGCGGCGGAGTAGAAAGGTCGGAAACCTATTAACGTTTCTTGGCTCGGTCGTAAACAGCGCTGCGTTCACGCTTACCCACTGCCACCACGGAAACGACTACACGTTCATCAATAACTTCGTACACCAATCTGTACCCCGATGAGCGCAACTTGATTTTGTAGCAGTCAGGCATTCCATGTAGTGAGTCTGACGGTACTCGCGGGAGCTGAAGTCGCTCTGCCAATTTCTTTTTGAATTGCTCTCGCAATGTATGACCCAGTTTGTCCCACTCCTTGCGTGCGGACGGCAGGAATTCGAGCTTATAGGTCATCCAGATTTACCGGCACCGGTGTCTCATGCCTGCGAGAGCGGACAATTTCCGCCAGTTCCAGATCATCGAGTCGCTCCATCATGCACTCGAAAACATCGGCCGGAACCATGTAGCCCATGACGCGATTGTGATTTAGCACTGCCACAGGCCCGCCATGAGCGCCGTTCAGTACCGCTGATGGATTTTTCTTCAACTCAGACACGCTGACAGCGATGTCGGCCAGAACATTTTGCATAATTAAGACCTCAATTCAGGTCTAGATTCTGGTCCATTCACGTTTTATGAGCAACCCAGAAAAACCTCTCAAATTGGATTTGTCGTCAGATTTTTTTACCGCTCACCAGTTTTTTTTACATTTCGCCATTTTCCCTCAGATTTTTTTACACCCCCCGCCCCTTCCTCATCAGCACATCCAGTTGATCCACCACCTCAGCCCAATCTGCATCATCCAGAATTTCCTCCCGCAACAACTGCGCTTGGCCCTCGCTCCAGAAAAATGCATCGGCCAGATGCAATTCGGGCTTGAGCGGTGAGTGGGTGGCGATGAATTTATCGATGCTTTCGGCGTCGTCCGGCAGGCCAAGTTGTTTGAACAGGGAAGGGAGGGTGTGGGTTGGGGATTCCATGTCTGGCTCCTGTTTATGGCAGATGATGGGTGACTGCTTTGCAGTCAATCGCGGGCAAGCCACGTGCCCACAGGATTGCGATAACCCTGTGGGAGCGTGGCTTGCCCGCGAAGACGGTATCACTAACGCCGCAAAACTCACTGGCTCAACTCACGCACCTCCGCATGCGGCACCATTTTCAGAAACTCTGGCACGTTCATGTGCAGCAGATTGGTGTGGTTGCCGGCTTCCAGGTAGATGTCTTTCTGCCGGGTCAGCAGCGGGTCGATGACCACGTCGAGCCCATAGGCCTCGCCAAGGGCGGGCACGGCGCCGCGTTCGCAATCATCGAACAGGTGCGGCAGGTTACTTTCCCGGGAAACCTGCCATTCGCCACTGCTGCGCACTTTGCTCAGGTCCAGATGGCGGCTGGCGGGCAGTACAGCCATCAGGAAATGCCCGTGTTGGTCGTCGAGGATGACTGACTTGGCCACCCGTTCGGCAGGAATGCCCGCGAGTCGCGCGGTTTCAAGGCTGCTGGCCGAGTGCGGGTGGGACACGATGTCATATTCGCAGCGCGCCTTCTCCAGGCTGCTCTGCAGGGTTTTTGCCATACGCATGATGCACCTCGGTGTCCGCAAACACTGTTTGGCGGACGATGGTTAACACTTTTCTCCGTACTGAAAGTCTAGGCCCGCTGGGGGATTGCGCAGGGAAATCTGCCCATCGGCGGACGTCGACAACTGATCAAAATTCGTCCAATCGAGAGCTCAGCTAGACTGTATAAAGAACCATCAATGACTCTCCCGGAGGGTCACGTGAACATTCGTTGCTGTGCAGTTGCGTCGCTGTTGGTCGTGAGCGGATCGGTCTTCGCCGCGGACACCGTCGTCCTGCTGGCCCCCAACCCTATCGGGATCTGGCTGATCACATTCGGCATCGCCTTTCTGATCGCCGAAGCGGCGCTGCCCAATTACGGCGTGATCGGGTTGGGCGGCATTGTGATGTTCGTGATTGGCGCGGTGGTTCTGACCAACACCGAAGTGCCTGTGCCATTGATGATCGGCCTCGGTCTGATCAGCGCCCTGCTACTGGTTTTCCTGCTGATTCACGCCCTGAAAACCCGACCACGCGAAAACGTCAGTGGCGATGCAGGACTGGTGGGCAGCGTGACCCCGGTGATGTCGCTGGCCGGCAATGACTACAACGGCTGGGTGCATTTGCAAGGAGAGAAGTGGCAAGTCCTCAGCACTACGCCGCTGCAACCCGGGCAAAAGGTCCGGGTGGTGGCACGCAAGGGATTACTGCTGGAAGTGGCCGCAGCTGATGCGGCGTCGAAGGGAGAATAGACATGGGCCTGCAACTGGGTTTTGCCGCGCTACTGTTACTGCTGATCGCGCTGGCGGGTTCGACTTTCCGCATCCTGCGCGAATACGAGCGCGGGGTGGTGTTCCAGCTCGGGCGCTTCTGGCAGGTCAAGGGGCCTGGCCTGATCCTGCTGATTCCGGTGGTCCAGCAAATGGTTCGCGTCGACCTGCGCACCGTGGTGCTCGACGTGCCGGCACAAGACGTCATCACTCGCGACAACGTTTCGGTCAAGGTCAACGCGGTGCTGTATTTCCGCGTGCTCGACCCACAGAAAGCCATCATCCAGGTCGAAGACTTCCTCATGGCCACCAGCCAATTGGCTCAGACCACGCTGCGGGCGGTGCTCGGTAAACATGAACTCGATGAACTGCTGGCTGAACGGGAACGGCTGAACATCGACATCCAGCAAGTGCTCGACGCCCAGACCGATGCCTGGGGCATCAAGGTCGCGAACGTCGAGATCAAGCACGTGGACCTCAACGAATCGATGGTCCGCGCCATCGCCAAACAGGCCGAAGCCGAACGGGAACGCCGGGCCAAGGTGATTCACGCCGAAGGTGAATTGCAGGCTTCGGAAAAACTGATGCAAGCGGCCGAGATGTTGGGGCGTCAGCCGGGGGCGATGCAGTTGCGGTACATGCAGACGTTGAGTTCGATTGCCGGGGACAAGACAGCGACGATTGTCTTTCCGCTGCCGATCGAATTGCTCAAGGGGATGGCGGATTTGTCGTCCAAATCCTGACCTTCTGCGAAAACACCAACGTCTGGTAACTCCGTCGGAGATTTCCTTCAAGTTGTAGTGGTGTTGGTGAACTTGTTCCGGCCTGAACCCAGGTCTAGTCTGGGTTTGTCACTGAATAAACGGTGACACGGACGTGCAAGTCCGACGAAACTGTTTGGGTCGCAATTGCCATGTCTCATTGCTTAATGGCGGCTGCGCGCAGGAGATCCTCGGATCTGCTGGGTGTCCTAAACAGTCCCGGTCTTGCACACCTGCGCTCGGCCGCCACCCCATTCGCGTGCAAGCGAACGGTGACGGCTCTCACTTACTGTTTAGGATTTTTATATATGCACAAGATTACTCCGAATCCGCCAGGTAACCCTGGCACCGATTCCGACGATTCCCTCGAAGCCGAAAAACTCAAGGAAGCCGCTGACCGCGCCTTCGCCCACTACTTCCCCCCGGCTGATGGAAAACCAACCAAACGCCGCAAAGGCCATCTCTTCACCGTTTCCCCCGACATCGACACCGAAGCCCTGCTGGCCAATGCCTCCGAAGACCTGCTGTCCATCAGCGCCATTGCGGCCGATCTCGCGGACGATGTGGACGGGACGCGGCGCTCGGTCGCCCTGGCGCTCAGCCGTATGGCCGATGGTGTGCAGTTGCTGGTTGAGCGGGCGATGGATCATTGGGAGGCGTTGCAGATTCAGCAGGCTCAGGCCAAGGTTTAGCCGGGTAGATTTGTGGTGAGTTGAAGATCGATATCGCGGGCAAGCCCGCGATGGCGTCAGTGCTGTCAATGCATGACTTGGCAACTAACGCCTTATAAATGGCTAAACCTGCCGCAGTTGTTGACTTACATCGCTCACATTGAAAACCCTCAAAGCTCTACG
The DNA here is from genome assembly GCF_003151075.1 of Pseudomonas sp. 31-12. Classification (NCBI taxonomy): domain Bacteria; kingdom Pseudomonadati; phylum Pseudomonadota; class Gammaproteobacteria; order Pseudomonadales; family Pseudomonadaceae; genus Pseudomonas; species Pseudomonas sp. 31-12. Next base: position 396,633 of record NZ_CP029482.1, on the reverse strand, counting down.
GCCTCAATTGACTACTTCACGTCTTCGGTCAAACTAGAACTGGCTACCCGCGGCATCGTTTCCAAGGAGGCTCAAGACACTTACGTCCGCGCCCTTAAGGCTCACAATGTTGCCGTTCACTATGGTCGCCACCAACTCGAACCTGCACGCGCGCCCTGTCCGGGGATACAGACATGGCTCCCGCACTGAAAGCCATCCGGGAAGACTTTCCTCAAATAAACGTAGGTATCGTTCTTCCATACAGGAAAGGATTCAAACGAATCCCACCCGGTTCGTTGAAAGAACATTCGCACTGGATGCGAAAAGCCATCTCCGCAGAAGAGTTGCAGTCACACCAGTTTCCGGACAAGGTACCTACCCGTAAGGCCCCGGCCATCAAACCGGATTACTGGTAACGACGCGAGCCACCGGATACACCGACTCCCATCCCCCACCCAACGCCTTATACAAACCCACCATCGCCAGCGACACCCCGGTCGAGCTCTCCACAAATTGCTCCTGAGTCGCCAACAGCGCGCCTTGCACCGTGAGGACGTTGACGAAGTCCACAACGCCTTCCACGTATTGCTGCTGTGCGGTGCGCAAAGCGATCTGGTTTTGGCGCACGGCTTCGGCGAGGCTGTCGCGGCGCAGTTGGCTGGCGTTGTAGGCGCTCAGTTGATCGTCGATTTCATGCCATGCGCGCAGTACGGTTTGCTGGTAGCCGACGGCGGCTTCCTGTTGCTGGGCCTCGCGTAAATTCAGGACCCCGCGCAGGCGGCCGCCGTCGAACAGCGGCAGGCTGAATTGCGGACCGATGCCGAATGCGCGCGAGCCCCAGGAGCCGAAATCGCTGAGCTGCATGGCTTGTGAACCGATGTTGCCGGACAGGGTTATCCGCGGATAGAAGTCACCCCTGGCCACGCCGATGCTCGCGGTGGCGGCATGCAGGCGGGCTTCGGCCTGACGGATGTCCGGGCGGCGTTCGGCCAGTTGCGACGGCAGCCCGATGGCGACCTGACGCGGGGTAGGCGGCACGGGGGCGTCTGTGGATAACTCGGCGTGGAGCGCTTGCGGCGGTTCGCCCATCAACAGGCTGAGCGCGTTGATCAGTTGTGATTGGCGCTGTTCCAGTGCCGGCAGGCGCGATTCGATGGCGGCGACTTGCGCCGCCGCTTCGGCGACGTCCAGGTCGGTGGCAACGCCGTCGGCCAGGCGCAGTTGCGAGAGTTTCAGGCTGTGTCGGGCGACGTCGAGGTTTTGCTCGGTGACGACTCGGGTGCTCTGCACGCCGCGCAGTTGAATGTAGTCCTGAGCCGTTTCGGCGAGCACCGACAGCAGCACGCCACGTCGATCGTTTTCCGCCACTTCCAGGGTCGCATCAGCGGCTTCGGTTTCGCGGCGCACACGGCCCCAGAAATCCAGTTCCCAGGAGGCGGAGAAACCGGCGTCCCAGAGGTTGAACGCCGAGTCGCCGTTATTGCCAGATGGGTCGTTCAGACCTTCGCCGCTGTTGCGTTTGCGCCCGTAACTGCCGGTGGCGGCGGTGTTGGGGTAACGGTCAGCGGTGATTACCTGGCGTGCGGCGCGACTTTGCTGCAAGCGGCTGCTGGCGAGTTTCAGGTCGAGGTTGTCGGTCAGGGCGCGTTGGGTGAGGGCCGAAAGTTTCGGGTCGTTGAAGACTTCCCACCAGCGTTCGTTCATGTCGGTGGGGACTGCTTCGCTGGCGGCAGATTTGGACGGTTTTGACCATTCGGTGATTTGTTGGGGTTGAGGTTTCTGGAAGTCGGGGCCGACGGTGCAGGCTGAAAGGCTCATGACCAGCAAGGCATAAAGGGATAGGTGAGGCCAGCGGCCGCTTCGCGAGCAAGCTCGTTCCCACAGGGAATCTACTTTTGTACCAAGATTGTGTGCATTGAACCGGCCCAATGTGGGAGCGGGCTTGCTCGCGAAGGCGTCAGCCCGGTCAACAACGCTCTTCATCGCTGAACCACCTCAGACGCAGTCGCCCCATCGGCGGTATCAATGCTCGCTTCAACCGACATCCCAACCCGCAACCGCTCGGCCAATGCCTGACCCGGTTCCAGCACAATTTTCACCGGAATCCGCTGCACCACTTTAGTGAAGTTACCGGTGGCATTGTCCGGTTTGATCGACGCAAAGGTCACACCGGTGGCCGGCGCGATACTCTCGACGCGCCCCGTTAAAACCTCACCGCCGAGGCTGTCGACACGCACTTGCACGTCCTGCCCCGGCTTCACGTCAGTCAGTTGGGTTTCCTGAAAGTTGGCCACCACGTAAGCCTGTGCCAGCGGCACCACTGCCAGAATCTTGCTGCCCGGCGTCACGTAAGCGCCAACCCGCACCGCCCGCTCACCCACCATGCCGTCCTGAGGAGCAACGATGCGCGTGTAAGACAGCTCGTAGCTGGCCATTTCCAACGCCGCTTGCGCCCGTTTCAATCCACCGTCAGCCGCGTCGCGCTGAGCGGTAAGGATCTCTACCTGCTTGCGCTCCGCCGCCAGCACCGCCGTGACGTTGGCCAACCGCGCGGTGGCCTGATCGATGCGCGTGCGCGCTTGCTGCGCATTCTGCACCGTGCCGGCACCGACTCCGGCCAAGTGGTTGTAGCGGTTCAGTTCGTGCTCGGCGAAGGCCATTTCAGCCTTGGCCGACACCACCGTGGCCTGGGCCTGAGCGATCACGGACGTCTGGCGCTCAAGGGTTGCCCGAGCGTTTTGCAGTTGCGCCCTGGCCACCAGCGTTTCGGCGTCGGCGGCCTGGGCGGCGGCACGCAGGTCGCGGTCGTCGATCAACGCCAGCAATTGCCCGGCCTTGACCTGCTGGTTGTCCTCCACCAGCACTTCCTTGATGAAGCCCGCGACGCGAGGCACCACCAGGGTGAAGTCCGCCGAGACGAAGGCGTCGTTGGTGCTCTGCTGCGTGCGCTTGCCAAAAACGCCTGGCGCCAGCAAATAAATCAGCACGCCGACCGCCACCACTGCGGCGACGCCGACCACCACTTTTTGATTTGTTTGAGTCGTCATAAAAACCTTCTGTTTCAGTGAAGCGTTCATGTCGGTGCGCGCGGTGGATAAATCCGCGTCGGCAGCCAGAAAATCAGCAGGATCAGCGCCAGCGCGACGCCGGCCATGCACAGATAAAGATCCGATGAGGTCAACACCACGGCCTGTTCATGCAGCCGATGAGCAAGACCGGCGCTGTCGCTGTCGGTCAGAGGGGAATTGCCGAGGTTGTCCACCAGCATGCTCGAATGGAAATGCAGCCTTGCCGTGGTCAACGCCTCGATCACTCCGGTAGCGATCACCGCTGACAGGCCTTTCACGGTGTTGAACCAAGCCGAGGCGTAAGGGCCTTCCATCGGCGTGATGCTGCCGGTGGAGAGCATCAGCAGCGGCAGCACCGCCATGGGCTGACCGAAGATTTGCAGCCATTGCAGCGCGTAGAAATCGTCACGAATCCACACCGACGTCAGCTGTGAACCACCGATGCACGACAGCGCCAACATGCTCAGTCCGAGCCCCAACACCCAGCGACAATCGACCCACCGCAGGTTGCACAGCGCCGCCACCAGGGGCAGCGCGATCAACTGTGGCAGGGCCGCCAGCAACATGATCGGTGCGGTCTGAACCGGGCGATAACCTTGCACCTGTGCCAGGTAGCTGGACGGAATGATGATCACCGCCAGCAACACCACCAGCACCCCGGCCAGGGTCAACAAGGCGAACGCCAGGTTGCGGATGCCGAGCATCTGCATCTTGAAAAACGGGATCGGCTGCGACCATTCGTTGATCAGGAACAGCACCAGCATCAACAGCCCGCCGCCGAGCAATCCGCAGATCAGGCTCGACTCGAACCAGTCCAGACGATTGCCTTGCAGGATGCCGATCACCAGCATGCAGATCGCCGGAAAACCCAGAAGCAAGCCGCGCCAGTTGAATTGCTTGAAGCGCTCCAGACGTAGCGGATCCTGCGGCAAACCGTACGCCACGGCCGCCATGGCAATCAGGCACGGAGCGATGATTTGCCAGAAGGTCCATTGCCAGCCGACGTACTCGGTCCACAAACCGGCCAGAGGAGTGCCGAGACCTGGGCCGAAAGTGGCCGTCAGCGCATAACCCGCCAGACCGTAGAGCTTCACGTTGGCCGGTAAAAAGCGCAGCGCGACGGTCATCAGCATCGGCGGAAGCGCACCCCCGGCCAGGCCTTGCAAGGTACGCATCAGCAGCAGGCTTTCGTAGTTCGGGGCGAACGGGCACAACACGCCCAACAGGGTGAAGGCGCTGATGGCGCAGAGGGTGAAGCGCCGCAGCGAGAAGGTCACTGCACACCACGGCGCGAAGGCCATGGCGGCTACCGAGGTCGCCGTGTAGCTGGCGACCAGCCAGGTGCCTTCGTCGTAGCCGATGGCCAATGCGCCACGAATGTCGGCCAGGGCGACCTTGGTCACCATCTCGTTGAGGCCCGACACCAGCACCGCCAGCAAGACCCCCACCAGACCGATGATGATTCGCGGGCCGAAGACGGGAGGCGTAACGGCGGCCGGACTGGTCGCGGCAAGAGGTGCCGTGACCGTGAGGGAAGTCATTTGCTGCAAGCTCCGGGGGTGGAATACCGAAGCATTTTAAGAAGCGTGGAACGTTACGAAAATTGACTTATCGGCAGGTTATAAGTGCGCCAGGTGCAGCAATACATATCCCTGTGGGAGCGGGCTTGCTCGCGAAGACGGCAGCCCATCCAACATCAATGTGACTGATACACCGCTATCGCGGGCAAGCCCGCTCCCACAAGGATTGGCGGTGAAACTTCAAGTGGGTTGCGCAGCCAGCCACGTTTCGTCACAGCAAGCCTTGAGCGTTTCTCGCAGCCAGCGGTGGGCCGGATCCTTGTCGAAACGCGGATGCCAGGCTTGGGTCAGCATGAGGGTGGGCAAGGGAATCGGCAGGGTAAACGAGCGCAGCTTCAAGCCCAGGCGTCGCACGCTCAACAACGCTTCCTTGGGCACCGGCAAAATCAGGTCGGAATCCGGCAGCGCAAACATCGCCGCGTGGAAGCTCGGCGCAATCACAGCCACCCGCCGCTCCAGCCCCAAGGCATTCAGTGCCGTATCGATAGGACCACGGGCAATGCCGCGCCGGGACATGCTGATATGCGAAAACCCGGCGAAACGTTCGGCCGTGATCTCTTCATCGAACAGCGGATGGTCCTCGCGAACCAGACCAACGAAATGAGTGGAGAACAGATTCTGCACCTTCACTTCCGGGGTCAGCGGCCGGGTGTTGCTGATGTTCAGGTCGATCCGCCCTTCGCGCAGCGCTTCATCATCGCCATCGCCTTCAGGGACGAAGCGCAGCTCGCAATGCGGCGCCTGGCGGTCGAGGGTGTCGAACAGCTTGCCGCCGTAAACGCCGACGAAAAAATCATTGGCGCGGATGCTGAACCGACGGCGCAATGAACCCAACTCCACCGCATCGGCCGAGCGAAACAGCAGCGCGGCCTGTTCCACGACGTCGCGCACTTGCTCGCGAAGTTCCAGCGCCTTGGGCGTAGGCACCAGTCCACGACCGGCACGCACCAGAATCGGGTCGCCGATGGCCTCGCGGATACGCGTGAGTGTTCGGCTCATGGCCGCCGGGCTGAGGTTCATCCGCCGCGCGGCGCCCACCACACTGCCCTCATCGAGCAAGGCGTCGAGGGCGACCAACAGGTTCATGTCCGGGAGTTGCATGCTGAGCACTCGTGCCTGGGATGGATTGATTCAGACGCAATGCTAGCAAACATTCCTCAAGTGATGTGTTGGTCGTACCGGCCCCATCGCGGGCAAGCCCGCTCCCACAGTGATCTCCGATGGATGCAGACTTTGTGTTCGACACATAACCCTGTGGGAGCGGGCTTGCCCGCGATGGGGCCGGTTCAGACACCGCAAAACTCAGCGCTGCATCCCCCAACGCTTAACGGTCACCCGCTCCAACGAATCAAACACCAGGTTCTCCACCAGCAACCCAATCAAAATCACCACCGCCAACCCGGCAAACACCTTGTCGGTGTACAGCTCATTACGATTCTGAAAAATGTACCAGCCCAACCCACCCTTGCCACTGGTCGCGCCAAACACCAATTCCGCTGCGATCAGGGTTCGCCACGCAAACGCCCAACCAATTTTCAGCCCGGCAAGGATCGACGGCAGCGCCGCCGGGATCAGGATGAACAACACAAAACGCATACCCTTGAGGCCGTAATTGCGCCCTGCCATGCGCAGGGTTTCCGAGACGCCGAGAAACCCGGCATAAGTATTCAGCGCCAACGCCCAAAGCACCGAATGCACCAGCACGAAAATCAGGCTGTTCTGCCCCAGGCCAAACCACAGCAGCGCCAGCGGCAACAGCGCAATAGCCGGCAGCGGGTTGAACATCGAGGTCAAAGTGCTCAGCAGGTCGCGACCGAACTGAGTCGACACCGCCAACGAGGTCAAGGCAAACGCCAGGACGATGCCGATCAAGTAGCCCTTGAGCAGAACGACCAGCGAAATCCAGACTTTTCCCAGCAACTCGCCGCTGAGCAAACCGTCATACAGCGCGCTGCCGGTTTGTAGAAAACTTGGCAGCAACAGGTCGTTGTTCTGAATGCGCGCAACCACCTCCCACAGCACTGCGAGCAAAATAAGGATCAGGCTCTTACGCAGCCAGCCCTGTTGCCACAGGCGTTGGCCGAGCGGTAATTCGCGCTCCACCGGCACGCTGGTCAATGGCTGCAAAACGGTTTCAAACTCTTCACGCGCAGATGATAAATGGCTCATCGGACACTCCTCTCAATGGCTCAATAAGCGATGCGAATGTCAGAAAAATCCAGCCCACGCTCGGTTTCCGGCGACTGGCCTTCATCGAACAACAGCCGATGAATCCGTCGCGCCGATTCCTGAAACGCCACGCCGCCGAGGCTGTGCAAATCGTATTGATGGCTGTGAACTTCGGCCCGCACCCGCCCCGGATGCGGCGACAGCAACAGAATACGGTTGCCCACCACCAGCGCTTCTTCGATGGAGTGCGTGACGAACAGCAGCGTGAAGCGCACCTCCTCCCAGAGCAGCAGCAACTCTTCCTGCATCTTGCGGCGAGTCAGCGCATCGAGGGCGGCGAAAGGTTCGTCCATCAGGAGGATTTTCGGCTGCATCGCCAACGCCCGGGCAATCGCCACACGCGCCTTCATGCCGCCAGACAGGGTGTGCGGATAGGCATCGGCAAACGCCGCCAGACCGACCTTGTCCAGGTAGTGCAGCGCCCGTTCTTCAGCCTCTTTTCGCTTCAGCGTTTTCGACGCCAGCAGCGGAAACATCACGTTCTGTTTGACGGTTTTCCACGGCGGCAGCTGATCGAACTCCTGAAACACCACAATCCGGTCCGGCCCCGGCGCATGGACGGTCTGGCCTTGCAGCCGAATTTCGCCCTCGCACGGTTGAATGAACCCGGCGACCGCTTTGAGCAGTGTCGATTTACCGCAACCCGACGGACCCAGCAGCACAAAGCGGTCCGCCGGATCGATTTCAAAACTCACTTGGTGCGTCGCCCGAACCACCCGTTGCGGCGTGCGGTATTCGAGGCTGACATGGTCGACGGACAGCAGCGCCTGGGCTGCCGCGATCGGGTTGCTGGCCGTGTGGCCTTGCAAAGGGGCGTTCATGTCGATCAGCTCCCTTGCAGTGGCTTGGCGTCCTGGAAGAAGTAATCCTTCCACGAATCCGGTTTGTTTTTGATCGCGCCGACGCGGTACAGGAGCTCGGCCAATGGGTAAGTGTTTTTCGGCGTGACGCTGAATTCGAACTGCGGGTTGTCGATGATTTTCAGCAGCGCGGCGCGGTCTATTTTGGCTTTGGTGACGCGGATGTAGGTGTCGGCGGCGGCGCCTTTATCGTTCTGGGCAAACTGCGCGGCTTCGGTCAGCGCTTCAACGAAGGCTTTATAGGTTTTCGGGTTCTCGTTGCGGAATTTCTCGGTGGCGAACAGCACGGTTGGCGAGTTCGGACCCAGCAGGTCATAGGTGTTCAGCACCACATGAACGTTGGGATTGCCCAGCGCCTGATCCTGGAATGGCGGGTTGGAGAAGTGCCCGCTCAACTCGGTACCTCCGGCGATAAGCGCAGCCGTGGCATCCGGATGCGGTACGGCAATGGTGTACTTGTCGAGGCGATTGAATTCCTTGTCACCCCACTGCTTGGCGGCCGCGTATTGCAGGAAACGCGACTGCACCGAAACGCCGACCGCCGGCACCGCGATGCGGTCTTTTTCGGTGAAGTCGGCGATGGTTTTGACCTTGGGGTTGTTGCTCACCAGGTAGTACGGGAAGTTGCCGAGGGAGGCCACGGCCTTGACGTTCTGCTTGCCGTGGGTGCGGTCCCAGATGGTCAGCAACGGACCGACGCCCGCCCCGGCGATATCAATCGAACCCGAGAGCAGCGCATCGTTGACCGCCGCGCCACCGGACAACTGGGTCCAGTCGACTTTGATGTCGATGCCTTCCTGCTTGCCGTACTTCTCGATCAGGTTCTGATCGCGCACCACGTTGAGCAACAAGTAGACGATGCCGAACTGCTCGGCGATGCGGATTTCACCTTCGGCGTGGGCCACGGTCGGCGCCACCAGACTGCCGGCGACCAGGCTGAATCCCAAACCGATGGCAGCGGCCAGCGGCGCGAATGGAAGACGTTTGGACATGGAAGTTCTCCGACAGATCAGAAAGGCGCGTCGCCCTGGATGGTGGTGCGATACAGCTTGCGGCGCAGATGGCTTGGGCATCCGGCGGCAAGGTGGATCAGCGAACGGTTGTCCCAGAACACCAGGTCATGGGCCTGCCATTGATGGCGGTAGATGTTTTGCGGCAAGACGCTGTGGGCATAGAGCTCGTCGAGCAGTTGCTTGCTCTCGTCTTCCGGCAAACCGACGATGCGCGTGCTGAAGCCTTCACTGACGAACAACGCCTTGCGCCCGTTTTCCGGGTGCGTGCGCACGATCGGGTGGACCACTTCGACGACTTGAGCCAGTTGCTCCGGGGTCAGGGTCGGGCGCCAGTTGCCTTCGAATTTGGTCTCGCTGTAGCGCGCCGTGTAGGAGTGCGCGGCCGAACGACCTTCGACGGCTTTGCGCAGTGCTTCGGGCAGGTTGTCCCAAGCTTTGTGCATGTCGGCGAACAAGGTGTCGCCACCTTCGGAAGGCAGTTCCTGGGCGTGCAGCATCGAGCCCAGGCTGGGCAGTTCTTTATAAGACAGATCGGAATGCCAGAACTTGCCGGCGTCACCGAGGCCGATGGATTGGCCGTTTTCGATGATGTTCGAAACGATGAGGATTTCCGGGTGACCGGCCAGCAGGAATTGCTTGAGCACATGGATCTGCAACACGCCGAAGCGACGGCTGAAGGCGATGTGCTGCTCGGGAGTGATGCGCTGGTCACGGAACACCACGACGTGATGATCCAGATGCGCGCGGTGGATACGGGCGAAATCCTGATCATTGATCGGGCGGGACAGGTCCAGGCCGATGATTTCGGCACCGACAGCGCCGCTGAACGGGCGAATGTCGAAGGTTTGTGGCGCGATTGCGGTTGACGCAGAGACGGCTGACATAAAAATCACTCCCACGCACGGCACGCTCAAGGGCGCGCGCATCGATCAAGAAACTCACGGAAGTCCCGTGTTGGTTCGTGTCGTGCGGCGCGCCGATTGGTCGGCAGGTACGCAGGAGGATGACTTTATAGATATAAGAATTGAAATTTAAATATCGTTATTGAATAACGATATGGCTTTTGATTTTTATCGCTCTTGAGGCCGCCATCGCGGGCAAGCCCGCTCCCACAGGTTCTATGACGATCACAAAACCCTGTGGGAGCGGGCTTGCCCGCGATGAGGATAAGGCCCGGCGGAGAACTACCGCTCGTGCAACGCCTCTGCCCGAGCCCGGATAATCGGTTTCAGCAGATAACTGAGAACAGTCTTCTTGCCGGTAATGATATCCACCGAAGCCACCATCCCCGGGATGATCAGCAACGGCTTTTCATCCGTCCCCAGGTGACTGCGATCCGTGCGCAGTTTGATGATGTAGTACGTGGTCTTCTTGTCTTCATCGGTGATGGTGTCAGCACCGATCTGTTCAAGCCTGGCCTTCAGCCCACCATAAATCGTGTAGTCATACGCGGTGAACTTCACCGTCGCTTCCTGTCCGGGATGCAGGAACGCAATGTCTTGCGGGCGAATCTTTGCTTCCACCAGCAAGGTGTCGTCCAGTGGCACGATTTCCACCAGGTCGCTGCCCGGTTGGATCACGCCGCCGATGGTGTTCACCAGCAACTTGTTAACGATGCCGCGTACCGGCGATGTCACCAGCGTCCGGCTGACCCGGTCTTCCAGCGCTTTGCCGGTGGCCTGGGCCTTGTTCAGGTCGGTGCGGGCTTCGTTGAGTTGGGTCAGGGCTTCGCTGCGGAACTTGCCGCGCGTCTCGTCGATCTTGCGCTGCACTTCCTTGATTGCCGATTCGGCGCGCGGGATTGCCAGCGTCGTGGCGTCCAGTTGCCCACGGGTTTCGACCTCGGCACGCTTGAGCCGCAACACCTCGACCGGCGACACCGCGCCCTGGGCCACCAGCGGCTCGGACATGGCTATTTCCTGACGCTGCAACGACAGCCCATTGCGGTACTGCGACTGTTTGGAGGTGAATTCGCGCAGCTCTTGTTGACGCTGGATCAACTGCTCCTGCAACCCGCCGATCTCATCGTGCAGCTGCTGACGGCGGCTGATGTACAGCGACTCTTCGCTGGCCGCCTGGCCGGGAACAGCCTTCAGCACATCGGCGGGAAAATTCAGCGGACGGTCATCGACCTCGGCGCTCAAGCGCTCCACGCGTAGCAACATCGACAGCCGATCAGCTTCGGTTTCGCCCACGTTGGAGGCAAACCGTGTGTCGTCGAGGCGAATCAGCGGCGCCCCGGCGTCGACGATCTGCCCTTCGGTGACGAACAGCTCGGAGACGATACCGCCCTCAAGGTTCTGGATTTTCTGGATCTTCGACGACGGAATCGCCTTGCCGTCGCCCTTGGTGACTTCGTCGATCACCGCGTAATTGGCCCAGAGCATCAGGAACACGAAGAAGCCGATGATCGCCCAGATCGTCAGCCGCACCACGCGCGGGGCGTCTTCGATGAGCGCTTTATTGACCTCCGGAAGTGGCTGGCCATGCAGCGACTCGGAGCCTTTGAAGTAACGGCGGATCGAATCCTTGAAACCCGACTTAAGCAACACTGATCTGCCCCTTTTTCAACGCTTCCATCACGGTGGCTTTCGGGCCATCAGCGAGAATTTGTCCACGATCGATGACGATCAGGCGATCGACCAGCGACAACAGCGATGCCCGGTGCGTCACCAGCACCACGGTCTTGTTTTCGACTACCGCGGCGAGGCGTTGCTTGAGGCGTTCTTCGCCGGTGTTGTCCATGGCGCTGGTCGGTTCGTCGAGCAGCAGGATCGGCGGGTTGAGCAGCAACGCACGGGCCAGGGCAACGTTCTGGCGCTGACCGCCGGACAGGTTCTGCCCGCGCTCACCGACTTGCAGTTCATAGCCTTGCGGGTGCAGCCGGGCGAACTCGTGCACGCCGGCCAGTTCGGCGGCTTGCAAGACCATTTCGTCTTCTACATAGCGTGCACCCGAGACCAGATTGTCGCGCAGGGTGCCGGCCAGCAGCTGGATATCCTGCGCGACGTAGCCGATGTTGTGGCGCAATTCGCTGACATCAATCTGGCGGATGTCGACGCCGTCCACCAACAGCGCGCCGTCATCCGGTTGATAGAGACCGACCAGCAGTTTGGCCAGGGAGCTTTTGCCCGAGCCGCTGCGACCGATGATGCCGATCTTCTCGCCCGGTTTGATCACCAGGTTGATGTTGTTCAGCGCCGCGTTCTGCTGGTTCGGGTAGGTGAAGTTCATCTGCCGGCATTCGATGGCGCCTTGCAGCACTTTGCGGCTCAGCGGGCGCTCTTCGAAGTTGCGTTCTTGCGGCAGCTCCATCATCTGGTCCACCGACACCATGGTCACCCGCGCTTGCTGGTAGCGGGTCAGCAGGCCGGACAACGAAGCCAGCGGGCTGAGCGCGCGGCCACTGAGCATGTAGCAGGCAATCAGACCGCCCATGCTCAGGTTGCCGGCGATGATCTGGTACACGCCGAAGACGATCATGATCACCCCGGCCAGTTGCTGGATCAGCAAGGTGATGTTCATCGCCAGGCCGGAAAGCATTTTTACCCGCAACTCGAGGCGGCTGAGGGTGCCGATGGTCTGTTCCCACTGATACTGGCGTTCGCTTTCGGCGTTGTTGACCTTCACCGCATCGAGGCCGGCAAGGGTTTCAATCAGGCTCGACTGACGCTCGGCGCCCAGGGCCATGGTTCGTTCCATGGTCGCCACCAGTGGCTTCTGCAGCGCATAGCCGATCAGTAGCGCTATCGGGAACGCCAGCACCGGAATCCACACCAGATGGCCACCGAGAATCGCGATGACCATGAAGATCAACAGCGTAAACGGCAGGTCGATCAGGCTGGTCAGGGTCAGCGACGCGAGGAAATCGCGCAGGCTCTGAAACTCATGGATGTTCTGGGCGAAGCTGCCGACCCGGGCCGGGCGGTATTTCATGGCCATGCCGACGATGCGTTCAAACAGCGTCGCCGAGATGATCAGGTCGGTTTTCTTCCCGGCCAGGTCCAGGCACAAGCTGCGCAGGCTTTTGAGAATCAGGTCGAACAAGTAAGCGCCGGTGATGCCGATAGCCAGCACCCACAACGTCGATTCAGCCTGGTTCGGCACCACGCGGTCGTAGACGTTCATCACGAACAGCGGCGCGGCCATGGCGATGATGTTGATCAGGAAACTGGCGGCGATGGCGTCGGCGTACAGCCAGCGCGAACGCTTGAGGGTGTCGCGGAACCACGAGCGCGCGCGCGGGATCAGCGTGCCGTGATTGACGTCGAATTTGTGCTGGGGTTGAGCGAAGAACACTTTGCCGATGTAGTCGTCGGCCAGCAGTTCGCGACTGACAAGGCTTTCGCCACCGTCGCTTTCGCTGATCAGCAGGCGGGCCTGGTCTTCACCGTGCCAGCCGAGGAGGACGGCACTGCGACCGTCCTTGAGCAGCAACAGCGCTGGCATCGCAATCGCCGGAATCTGCTCCAGTTTGCGCACCAGCACTCGCCCTTGCAGGCCGGCGCGAGCAGCGGCGCGGGGCAGCAGCTCAACGCTCAAGCGCTGCTTGGGTAACGGCAGGCCGGTGGTCAGCATCGCGGCGCTGGCCGGCTTCTGATGCAGCGTGCACAGGGCTAGCAGACCGTCCAGTAACGGATCGTCGTGCAACGCGCGTGGATCATGAATGAGTTGAACTCGACTGACTTCTGATTCCACGCTCGGCACTCTTGGCTAACAGTAAAAAAGGGAAGACTCAATTCATCCCGGGTAGCTGGACCCTGGGCTTCACGTCGTTCTGCACAACGGATGCCAACGGTGCGACCACTCCCTGGCTCTTGAGCAACTCGCCCATGGTCGCCTTGATTCGGTATTGAGTAAATAACTGAATGTTCTTGATCTCCGCCAGGCGACGGGAAGCGCTGAACAGTTCGTTTTCACTGTCGAGCAGGTCGAGCAAGGTGCGCTCGCCAAGGCTGAACTGCTTCTGATACGCGGTGCGCACGCTGGTGCTGTGATCGACATATTGCTGGGCGATCGGCACCTGGGCGTTGGCGTTGTTCAGCGCATTCCAGGCCAGGCCCAGTTCTTCATTCAATACGCGCAGGGCGTTGTTGCGGATATCCAGCGCCTGGCTGGACAGGTAGGACTTGGATTCCAGATCAGCCTTGTTGCTGCCGCCGGCATACAGATTGAAGCGCATGCGCAGCATGGCCTGCCATTCGTTGCTGTGGCCGTTCTGACCGTCGAGATCGTTGTCGGCGGAGCGACCCAGTTCGGCATCGAAGCGCGGGTAGAAGGACGATTTGGCCGCGTCGTACTGTTTCTCGGCCGCGGCGATGTCGGACTCGGCGGAACGCAGGATCGGGCTGTTCTCCAGCATCTGCGCGCGGGCTTCGTTCAGGTTGGCCGGCAACAGCGCGAGGAAATCGGCAGGCCGCTCCAGTTGATCGGGCATCTGGCCCACGGCGCTGAGAAAGTTGGTCTCGGCGTCTGCCAGGTTGGTCTGTTCGGTGATCAGGTTGTTGCGGGCCTGGGCCATACGCGCTTCGGCCTGATCGAGGTCGGCACCGCTGCCGACGCCGCGCTGGGTGCGCAATTTGATCTGGTCATAGATCCTTTCGTGGCTCTTCAGGTTGTCTGTGGCCAGGCGCACGAATTCGCGGCGGGTCAGTACATCCAGGTAAACCTGGGCCACGGTCAGCGCGGTGCGTTCGGACGTGCCCAGCAAGGAATAGGCGCGGGAATTAACGGTGGCTTGTTGACGCCCCACTTCACTGGACGTCGCAAAACCGTCAAAAACCATTTGCGACAGACGCAAACTCGACTCGCTGCGGTTCAGGGTTTCCCAGTGATTGTCATTCCCGGCAGCCCGCGTGGTGACGCTGTCAGTGCCCTCGCGACCATAACCGCCCAGCAGATCGACCCGTGGAAGGTATCCACCTTTTGCCGCCTTTAACTGATAATCCGCGGCCAATCGACTATTAACACCTGCCTGGATTTCCGGATGGACATCCAACGCCTGTTGCATGGCCTCCGGAAGTGACTGCGCCTGAACAAAACTGGCGGCTAGGGCGAACGGTAAAGCCTTGAACAGGTGCAAACGCATGATTGGAATTTCCCGGAATTACTTGTCTTGAATCACTGCAGGACGTGCCGCTGCATCGGATGATGACCATCGGAATGACCGTGTGTCGGAAAGTTTGAATTTGTAGCGAAGTCACACTCTGTGGGGCGGGTAGTTACCTAAATATCAATGTGACATTACGGAGGCGAGTGTTTAGGATGACAGCACTAAGGTCAATAGTTTGGCATATAGTTTATAGCGAAAAAATATAGCCAATTTGTTGACGATTAACCGCGTCAAAGTTGTGCCGATTATATCTTGAAAGTACGTCCAGACTGATTTGGCGAAAACGCCATCAGGTTCATGGAAGTCAACTGAACGTGACACCCGGAGAGTCTTCAATGAGCAGTGTTGTGGCCATCGTCAAAAGCATTGTCGGTCAGGTTTTCGCGGTGTCCCCAGAGGGCATTCGCCGAGTACTCGTTGAAGGCGACCGGTTGTTTGTCGGCGATCAGGTAGACACGGGCGCGGCGGGCGCCGTTACGCTGGAACTGGCTGACGGCCGGACTCTCGACCTGGGCCGCGACACGCAATGGAGCGCCAGCGACCCGGATTCCAGCACTGACCTGTCAGAAGCCACTGCACAAGCCGCGCCATCGGTTGAAGAACTGCAACAAGCCATCGTTGCCGGTGCCGACCCGACCACTGAACTCGAAGCCACCGCCGCCGGCCCGACTGCTGCGGGCACGGGCGGTGCGGCGGGTGGCGGTCACAGCTTCGTGATGCTGGATGCCACCGCTGGCCGGGTCGATCCGACCATTGGTTTCCCAACCGCGGGCCTCAGTTCTGCGGCACAGGCTGCACAACTCACCACTGGCGGCCAGACGGCTGACACCAGTGCCAATGTGCAGCGCGAATCGAACCTGAGCCTCAGCGCTACGCCGACGATTACCGAAGCAGGCGGCGTACTCGTTTACACGGCGACCCTGACCCAGGCACCGCTGACCGACCTGACCATCACCTTGTCCAACGGCTCGGTGATCGTGATCCAGGCCGGCCAGTTGACCGGCACCGTCAACGTCCCGCTCGCGCCAAACGACACCGTTTATAACGACTCGACCCAGATCAACGTGACCGTCACCGGCACCACGGGTGGCAACGGCATCACCGTCACCCCGCCGACGACCCCGGCCGTGACCCAGATCACCGACACCGTCGACACCACCACCGTCACCCTGACCGCCGGCGCCAACGTCACCGAAGGCGGCCAGATTACTTACACCGCAACATTGACCAACCCGGCGCAGACACCGGTCACCGTCACCCTGTCCAACGGTTCGACCATCACCATCGAGGCTGGCAAAACCACCGGCACTGTTGACGTGTCGACACCGACCAACGACGTCTATAACAACGGCAGCACGGTCACCACCACCATTACCGGCGCCACCGGCGGCAATTTTGAGAACCTGGTGCCAAACCCGGCCCCAGCCGTGACCACCATTTCCGACTCGCCGGACACCACCACCCTCACACTGACGGCGGGCTCGACGGTCACCGAAGGCGGTCAGATCACTTACACCGCCACCCTGACCAATCCGGCTCAAACGCCGGTCACTGTCACCCTGTCCAACGGCTCGACCATCACCATCGGAGCCGGCCAAACCACCGGCTTCGTGAACGTCGACACCGCGGCCAACGACGTTTATCAGAACGGCAGCACCGTCAGCACAACGATCACTGGTGCCACCGGCGGCAACTTCGAGAACCTGGTCCCGAGCACCACGCCTGCGGTCACCACCATTACCGACTCGGTCGACAACACCGGCCTGAGCCTCAGCGCCACCGGCACTGTCGTCGAAGGCGGCCAGATCACCTACACCGCCACGCTGACCAACCCGGCCGGCACGCCGATGACCGTGACCTTGAGCAATGGCTCGGTCATCACCATCGAAGCGGGCAAGACCACCGGCAGCGTGACCGTCGAGACGGCGGCAAATGACGTCTACAACAACGGCAGCACCGTCAGCACCACCATCACCGGGACCACCGGCGGCAATTTCGAGCAACTGACCCCGAGCACCACGCCCGCGGTCACCACCATTACCGACTCGGTCGACAACACCGGCCTGAGCCTCAGCGCCACCGGCACTGTCGTCGAAGGCGGCCAGATCACCTACACCGCGACACTGACCAACCCGGCCGGCACGCCGATGACCGTGACCTTGAGCAATGGCTCGGTCATCACCATCGAAGCGGGCAAGACCACTGGCAGCGTGACGGTCGATACCGCGGCGAATGACGTCTACAACAACGGCAGCACCGTCAGCACCACCATCACCGGGACCACCGGCGGAAATTTCGAGCAACTGACCCCGAGCACTGAGCCGGCGCTGACCACCATTACCGACTCAAAGGACGACACCGGCCTGAGCCTGTCAGCGTCCACCGAAGTGGCCGAGGGGGGTCAGATTCTGTACACCGCGACCCTGACCAATGCGGCTGGCACGCCGGTCACCGTCACCCTTTCGAACGGCGCGGTGATCACCATCGCGGCGGGCGCGACCACTGGCAGCGTGAGCGTCCCGGCTCCGGCCGATGACGTCTATAAAGACGCCGGTAAAGTCGAAGCGACCATCAAGGACGCAACGGGCGGTAACTTCGAGAACCTGGTGCCGAGCACTGTTCCGGCAGTCACTGACATTACCGATACCCTCAATACCTCGACCGTCAGCCTGACCGCGACGTCCACTGTGGCTGAAGGCGGCACCGTGGTTTACACCGCGTCCGTGACTGCGCCCGTGACCGGCTCGCCAGTTGTCGTGAGCTTGTCCAACGGCCAGACCATCACCATCCCGGTTGGCGCAAGTTCGGGTAGCGTGAATTTTGTTGCACCAAACGATGCCCTCGCGGGCGGCGGCTCCCTGAGCGTCAAGATTGATGATGCGAAGGGCGGTAACTACGAGAAGCTGGATGTTGACGGCAAGTCGGCGGACACCTCGGTCACTGATTCTGCAGACACCACCACGCTTAGCCTGACAGCAACCGATTCGGTCGCCGAAGGCGGTTCGATCGTCTACACCGCGAACTTGACCAACGCGGCCGGCACACCAGTCATCGTAAACCTGTCGAACGGCGCGGTGATCACCATTGCAGCCGGCGCCACCAGCGGCTCCGTGACCGTCAAGGCACCAGCCGATGACGTCTACAAAGACGCCGGCAAAGTAGAAGCGACCATCAAGGATGCGACTGGCGGCAATTTCGAAAACCTGGTCAAAGACCCGGCAGCGGCTGTGACTGACGTGACCGACACCGTCGACACGTCGACGGTCAGCCTGACCGCTACTTCGTCCGTGGCTGAAGGTGGGACCGTGGTGTACACCGCGTCCGTGACTGCTCCGGTCACCGGTTCGCCAGTGGTTGTGAGCCTCTCGAATGGCCAGACCATCACCATTCCTGTTGGCGCCAGCAGCGCCAGCGTGAACTTCGTCGCACCGAACGATGCCCAGGCCGGCGGCGGCTCGCTGAGCGTCAAGATTGATGATGCGAAGGGCGGTAACTACGAGAAGCTGGATGTTGACGGCAAGTCGGCGGATACCTCGGTCACTGATTCTGCAGACACCACCACTCTGAGCCTGGCCGCGACGGATTCCGTGGCTGAAGGCGGCTCCATCGTCTACACCGCTAACCTGACCAACGCGGCCGGCACTCCGGTCACCGTGACATTGAGCAACGGCGCCGCAATCACCATCGCCGCCGGTGCCACCAGCGGCTCCGTGACCGTCAAGGCGCCTGCCGATGACGTCTACAAAGACGCCGGCAAAGTAGAAGCGACCATCAAGGACGCTACAGGCGGCAACTTCGAGAACCTGGTCAAAGACCCGGCAGCGGCTGTAACTGACGTGACCGACACCGTCGACACGTCGACGGTCAGCCTGACCGCGACTTCGTCCGTGGCTGAAGGCGGCACCGTGGTGTACACCGCGTCCGTCACTGCGCCAGTGACCGGTTCGCCAGTTGTGGTGGCCTTGTCCAACGGCCAGACCATCACCATTCCGGTCGGTTCGAGCAGCGCCAGCGTCAACTTCGTCGCGCCGAACGATGCCCAGGCCGGCGGCGGTTCCCTGAGCGTCAAGATCGACGACGCCAAGGGCGGCAACTACGAGAAGCTGGACGTCGATGGCAAGTCGGCTGACACCTCGGTCACCGACTCCGCAGACACCACCACTCTGAGCCTGAGTACGACGGATTCCGTGGCTGAAGGCGGCTCCATCGTCTACACCGCTAACCTGACCAACGCGGCCGGCACTCCGGTCACCGTGACATTGAGCAACGGCGCCGTAATCACCATCGCCGCCGGTGCCACCAGCGGCTCTGTGACCGTCAAGGCGCCAGCCGACGACGTCTACAAAGACGCCGGCAAAGTCGAAGCAACCATCAAGGACGCGACTGGCGGCAACTTCGAGAACCTGGTCAAAGACCCGGCAGCCGCCGTGACCAGCGTCACCGACACCCTCGATACGTCGACCGTCACGCTGACCGCCACAAGCACTGTGGCTGAAGGCGGCACCGTGGTTTACACCGCCTCCGTCGGCGCACCTGTCACCGGTTCGCCAGTAATCGTGACGCTGGCCAACGGTCAGACCATCACCATCGCGGTCGGCGCCAGCAGCGGCACCGTCAACGCCGTGGTCTCCAACGATGTGCTGAGCGGCCACGCGCCGGTGACCAATTCGATCACCAACGTCAGCGGCGGCAACTACGAAAACCTGGTCGCCGATAAAACCCCGGTCAGCACCAGCGTGACCGACACCGTCGACACCACCACTCTGTCGCTGACCGCCACTGGCAACGTCAACGAGGGTGGCTCGATCGTCTACACCGCGACCCTGACCAATCCGGCCGGCACTCCAGTCACCGTGACCCTGAGCAACGGCGCCGTGATCACCATTGCGGCCGGAAAAACCACCGGCACCGTGACCGTCGACGCACCAAAAGACGACGTCTACAAGGACGCCGGCAAAGTCGAAGTCACCATCAAGGACGCCGCTGGCGGCAACTTTGAAAACCTGGTCACCAGCCCGAATCCGGCCGTGACCAACGTTGCCGACACCACAAACACCACTCAACTGACCCTCAGCGCTGACAAGTCTGTACTCGAAGGTTCGAACATCACCTACACCGCGACCCTGAGCAACGCCGCGCAAACCCCGGTGACCGTCAAGCTCAGCAACGGCGAGACCATCACCATCGCGGCCGGCAAGACCAGCGGTTCGGTCACCATCGCGGCACCAAGCGACGACGTCTATAAGGATGCCGGCAAGCTCACCGTCAAGATGACTGACGCCAGCGGTGGCAACTTCGAAAAACTCGACGTCAGCAAGACGGCCGTGAGCACCACCGTCAAAGACACGGTGGACACGACGTCCCTGTCCCTGTCGTCCAGTCACACCGTCAGCGAAGGTGGCCAGATCACCTACACCGCCACACTGAGTAACCCGACAGACACGGCGATGACCGTGAAGTTGAGCAACGGCGCAGTGATCAACATCGCCGCCGGCGCCAGCAGCGGTTCGGTCAACTTCGCCGCACCGGCCAACACGCCGTACATCGACGGCGGCAAAGTCCAAGCGACGATCGCCAGCCAAAGCGGCGGCAACTTCGAAAAAGTCGTCACCGACCCTTCGCCGGCGGTCACCACTGTCACCGATACCGCCGACACTACCGGCCTGAGCCTGAGCGCCACCGGCTCGGTCGCCGAGGGCGGTTCGATCGTCTACACCGCGACCCTGACCAATGCCGCCGGCACCGCCATGACCGTGACGTTGAGCAACGGTGCGGTGATCAACATCGCCAAGGGCGCCACCACCGGTTCGGTGAACTTCGCCGCCCCCAAGGATGACGTCTACAAAGACGCCGGCAAAGTCGACGCCAGCATCACCAAAACCACGGGTGGCAACTTCGAAAACCTGGTGGCCGACAAGACGCCAGCGGTCACGGATGTGACTGACACCATCAACAACAGCACCGTGTCCCTGACTGCCACGGCCAGCACGGTCGAAGGCGGCACGGTGGTTTACACCGCTTCGGTCAATGCGCCAGTAACCGGTTCTCCGGTGGTGGTGGCGTTGTCCAACGGCCAGTTCATCACCATCCCGGTCGGCGCGAGTTCGGGCAGCGTGAACTTCGTTGCACCGAACGACGCCTTGGCGGGCGGCGGTTCACTGAGCGTGAAAATCGACGGCACCACCGGCGGCAATTACGAAAACCTGGTGGCGAATCAAACCCCGGCGGTCACTTCGGTGACCGACGTCAAAGACACCACAACCGTCAGCCTGAGCGCTTCGGATTCGGTGGCTGAAGGCGGTTCGATTGTCTACACCGCGACCCTGACCAACGCTGCCGGCACGCCGGTCACCGTGAACCTGTCGAACGGTGCCGTGATTACCATCGCAGCGGGCGCCACTGCCGGCTCCGTGACCGTCAAGGCGCCTGCCGATGACGTCTACAAAGACGCCGGGAAAGTTGAAGCGACCATCAAGGACGCGACTGGCGGCAACTTCGAAAACCTGGTGCCAAGCACTGTTCCGGCAGTGACTGACGTTACTGACACTCTCGATACCTCGACCGTCAGCCTGACCGCGACTTCGTCCGTGGCTGAAGGCGGCACCGTGGTTTACACCGCGTCCGTTACCGCTCCGGTGACCGGCTCGCCAGTCGTCGTAACCCTTTCGAATGGCCAGAGCATCACCATCCCGGTCGGTTCGAGCAGCGCCAGCGTGAACTTCGTTGCGCCGAACAATGCCCTCGCTGGCGGCGGCTCCTTGAGCGTCAAAATCGACGACGCGAAGGGTGGCAATTACGAGAAGCTGGATGTCGATGGCAAATCGGCGGACACCTCTATTACCGATTCGGCTGACACCACCACTCTTAGCCTGACAGCGACGGATTCCGTGGCTGAAGGTGGCTCGATTGTTTACACGGCGAGCCTGACCAACGCGGCCGGCACTCCGGTGACCGTCACCCTGAGCAATGGCGCGGTAATCACCATCGCCGCCGGCGCCACCAGCGGCTCCGTCACCGTCAAGGCACCTGCCGATGACGTCTACAAAGATGCAGGTACAGTCGAAGCGACCATCAAGGACGCCACTGGCGGTAACTTCGAGAACCTGGTCAAAGACCCGGCAGCAGCCGTGACCAGCGTCACCGACACCATCGACACCTCGACAGTCAGCCTCACAGCGACTTCGTCCGTGGCCGAAGGCGGCAACGTGGTGTACACCGCTTCCGTCACCGCGCCGGTCACGGGTTCGCCGGTCGTCGTGACCTTGTCCAATGGCGAAAAAATCACTATTGCGGTCGGCGAAAGCAACGCCTCGATCACCGTCAAAGCACCGAACGATGCCTTGGTCGGCCACGAACCGCTGACCAATGCCATCAAGGAAGTCACGGGCGGCAATTACGAGAACCTGGTCGCCGACAAGACCCCTACCTCGACCGCCATCAGCGACACAACGGACACCACCAAAGTGACCATGACCGCCAGCGACTACGTGGTCGAGGGCGGCACCATCACTTACACCGTCAACCTCAGCAACGCCGCCGGCACTGACATGACGGTCAAACTGAGCAACGGCGAGAGCGTCGTGATCAAGGCCGGCGACAAGTCGGGTTTCATCACCATCCCGGCGCCGGCCGATGACGTTTACAAGGACGGCAGCAAGATCACCGTTGGCATCACCAGCACCGACGGCGGCAACTTCGAAAAACTCGACGTCAGCAAAACCACGCACACCACCACCGTCAACGACACCATCGACACCACAACGCTGAAACTCAGCGCCGATGTGAGCACCGTCGGCGAAGGTGGCCAGATCACCTACACCGCCACGCTGAGCCACCCGGCCGACACGGCCATGACCGTGACCCTGAACAATGGCCTGGTGATCAACATCAAGGCCGGCGAGTCCAGCGGTTCGGCGCCGTACACCGTACCGAACGACGTCTACACCGGCGCCTCGCCGGTCCGGGCAGCGATCGCAGAGAGCGCTGGCGGCAACTTCGAAAAACTCGACACCGACCGCTCGGCTGTCGTCACCAAAGTGACCGACAGCGCGGATACCACGACGCTGAGCTTGAGCGCGACTGATTCGGTGGCTGAAGGTGGGTCGATTGTTTACACGGCGAACCTGAGCAACGCTGCCAGCACGCCGGTCACCGTAAACCTGTCGAACGGCGCGGTGATCACCATCGCGGCTGGCGCCACCAGCGGCTCCGTGACCGTCAAGGCACCTGCCGACGACGTCTACAAAGATGCTGGCAAAGTCGAAGCGACCATCAAGGACGCTACTGGCGGCAACTTCGAAAGCCTGGTCAAAGACCCGGCGGCTGCGGTTACCGATGTGACCGACACCGTCGACACTTCGACCGTCAGTTTGACGGCCAATAGCAGCGTGGCCGAAGGCGGCACCGTGGTTTACACCGCGTCCGTTACCGCACCGGTTACGGGTTCGCCAGTGGTTGTGAGCCTCTCGAACGGCC
Organism: Pseudomonas sp. 31-12; assembly: GCF_003151075.1. Taxonomy (NCBI): domain Bacteria; kingdom Pseudomonadati; phylum Pseudomonadota; class Gammaproteobacteria; order Pseudomonadales; family Pseudomonadaceae; genus Pseudomonas; species Pseudomonas sp. 31-12. The sequence continues at coordinate 373,317 of NZ_CP029482.1, read as the reverse complement.
AGACCATCACCATTCCGGTCGGTTCGAGCAGCGCCAGCGTGAACTTCGTTGCACCGAACGATGCATTGGCTGGCGGCGGTTCGCTGAGCGTCAAGATTGATGATGCGAAGGGTGGTAACTACGAGAAGCTGGATGTCGATGGCAAGTCGGCGGACACCTCGGTCACCGACTCGGCTGACACCACGACTATTAGCCTGACTGCGACGGATTCCGTGGCTGAAGGCGGCTCGATTGTCTACACCGCGAACCTGACCAACGCAGCCGGCACGCCGGTCACAGTCACTCTGAGCAACGGCGCGGTGATCACCATCGCTGCTGGCGCGACTGCCGGCTCCGTGACTGTCAAAGCGCCAGCCGATGACGTCTACAAAGACGCAGGCAAAGTCGAAGCGACCATCAAGGATGCTACTGGCGGCAACTTCGAAAGCCTGGTCAAAGACCCGGCGGCTGCGGTTACCGATGTGACCGACACCGTCGACACTTCGACCGTCAGTTTGACGGCCAATAGCAGCGTGGCCGAAGGCGGCACCGTGGTTTACACCGCGTCCGTTACCGCACCGGTTACGGGTTCGCCAGTGGTTGTGAGCCTCTCGAACGGCCAGACCATCACCATTCCGGTCGGTTCGAGCAGCGCCAGCGTGAACTTCGTTGCACCGAACGATGCATTGGCTGGCGGCGGTTCGCTGAGCGTCAAGATTGATGATGCGAAGGGTGGTAACTACGAGAAGCTGGATGTCGATGGCAAGTCGGCGGACACCTCGGTCACCGACTCGGCTGACACCACGACTATTAGCCTGACTGCGACGGATTCCGTGGCTGAAGGCGGCTCGATTGTCTACACCGCGAACCTGACCAACGCAGCCGGCACGCCGGTCACAGTCACTCTGAGCAACGGCGCGGTGATCACCATCGCTGCTGGCGCGACTGCCGGCTCCGTGACTGTCAAAGCGCCAGCCGATGACGTCTACAAAGACGCAGGCAAAGTCGAAGCGACCATCAAGGATGCTACTGGCGGCAACTTCGAAAGCCTGGTCAAAGACCCGGCGGCTGCGGTTACCGATGTGACCGACACCGTCGACACTTCGACCGTCAGTTTGACGGCCAATAGCAGCGTGGCCGAAGGCGGCACCGTGGTTTACACCGCGTCCGTTACCGCACCGGTTACGGGTTCGCCAGTGGTTGTGAGCCTCTCGAACGGCCAGACCATCACCATTCCGGTCGGTTCGAGCAGCGCCAGCGTGAACTTCGTTGCACCGAACGATGCATTGGCTGGCGGCGGTTCGCTGAGCGTCAAGATTGATGATGCGAAGGGTGGTAACTACGAGAAGCTGGATGTCGATGGCAAGTCGGCGGACACCTCGGTCACCGACTCGGCTGACACCACGACTATTAGCCTGACTGCGACGGATTCCGTGGCTGAAGGCGGCTCGATTGTCTACACCGCGAACCTGACCAACGCAGCCGGCACGCCGGTCACAGTCACTCTGAGCAACGGCGCGGTGATCACCATCGCTGCTGGCGCGACTGCCGGCTCCGTGACTGTCAAAGCGCCAGCCGATGACGTCTACAAAGACGCAGGCAAAGTCGAAGCGACCATCAAGGATGCTACTGGCGGCAACTTCGAAAGCCTGGTCAAAGACCCGGCGGCTGCGGTTACCGATGTGACCGACACCGTCGACACGTCAACCGTCAGCCTTACCGCGACGTCTTCTGTCGCCGAAGGCGGCACCGTGGTGTACACCGCGTCCGTCACCGCTCCGGTCACCGGCTCGCCGGTTGTCGTGAGCTTGTCCAACGGCCAGACCATCACCATTCCGGTCGGCTCGAGCAGCGCCAGCGTGAACTACGTTGCGCCGAACGATGCCCTCGCCGGCGGCGGCTCCTTGAGCGTCAAAATCGACGATGCCAAGGGCGGTAACTACGAGAAGCTGGACGTCGATGGCAAGTCGGCAAACACCTCGGTTACGGATACCGCAGACACCACCACCGTCAGCCTGAACGCTACCAACTCGGTCGCTGAAGGCGGCTCGATCGTCTACACCGCCAACCTGACCCATGCGGCCGGCACGCCAGTGACCGTGACCCTGAGCAACGGCGCGACCATCACCATCGACGCCGGAAAAACCACCGGCACCGTGACCGTTGATGCGCCGAAAGACGACGTCTACATCGACGCCGGCAAGGTCAGCACCACGATCACCACCGCGACCGGTGGCAACTTCGAAAACCTGGTGCCGAGCACGGTTCCAGCCGTGACCAACGTCACCGACACCATTGACACGTCGACGGTCAAACTCAGCGCTACCGGCACCGCGGCTGAAGGTGGCACCGTCACTTACACCGCCACCGTCGGTGCGCCAGTCACCGGTTCGCCAGTGACTGTGTCGTTGGCCAACGGCCAGACCATCACCATCGACATCGGCAAAACCACCGGCTTCGTGACCACCCTCGCTCCCAACGATGCGTTGACCGGCCATACACCACTGACCAACTCGATCACCAACGTCAGCGGCGGCAACTACGAAAATCTGGTGGCCGATAAAACCCCGGTCAGCACCACCGTGACCGACACCACCGACACGACCACGCTGTCGCTGAGTGCGAGCAACTCGGTGGCCGAAGGTGGCCAGATCATCTACACCGCCACCCTGACCAACGCCGCCGGCACACCGGTGACCGTGACCCTGAGCAACGGCGCGACCATCACCATCGACGCCGGCAAAACCACCGGCACCGTGAGCGTTGATGCGCCGAAAGACGACGTTTACAAAGACGCGGGCACGGTCCAGGCGACCATCAGCAACGCCACCGGTGGCAACTTCGAGAACCTGGTCAAGAGCCCGGCCGCAGCCGTCACCAACGTCACCGACACCCTCGACAGAACCGAAGTCAGCATCACCGGCAGCACTTCGGTAACCGAAGGACAGACCGCCAGCTACACCGTCAGCCTGACGAGCCCGGCGCAGACCGAAGTCACCCTGAAGATCACCTACAGCGGCATCGCCGCCGACGGTTCGGACTTCACCGGTGTGTACACCGTGAAAATTCCGGCGGGCGCCAGCACGGCGAATTTCAACGTCGCGACCCTGGACGACCGGATCACCGAAGGCACTGAAAACTTCGTGGTCAAGATCGACTCGGCCACCGGCGGCAACTTCGAGAACCTGGCGATCAGCGCGACCAACGGCAGCGTCAGCACCGCGATCGTCGACAACGACGCGCCGCCCGTGCTCGACCTGGATGCCAACAACTCCAGCGGCGCCACCGGGGCCAACTACAACGTGACCTTCACCGAAGGCACCTCGGGCCAGGGCGTATCGATCGGCGACACCGACCTGAAAATCACCGACCCGGACAGCACGATGCTGACCGGCGCGACCATTGTGCTGACCAACCGTCAGCCGGGCGATGCGCTGAACCTGGGCAACAGCGTCAACGGCATCTCCATCAATGCCAACAGCAAGGACGGCACCGTCACGCTGACGTTGTCCGGCAATGCGACGCTGGCCGACTACATGCAGCAGATCAAGAACATCAGCTTCACCAACAGCAGTGAAGACCCGAGCACCGTGCCGCGGATCATCACCGTGACCGTGACCGATGGCAGCAACTACTCCAACACCGCGACCACCACCGTCAACGTCGTGGCCGTGAACGATGCACCGACCGCCGCGCCGGTTAATGTCACCGGCACCGAAGACACCCCGCTGATCCTCGGCTGGTCGACCTTCGGCGTCAGCGATGTCGACAGTCCGGCCGCCAGCCTCGGCGTAAAAATCACCGGCCTGCCGGGCGAAGGCAAATTGCAGTACCTGAACGGTTCGACCTGGACCGACGTGACGAACAATCAGACCCTGTCCAAGGCTGACATCGACGCGGGTAAAGTGCGCTTCCTGCCGGATGCCAACGAATCCGGCGCCAATGGCTACGGCGGCACCGGCGTGGGCAACAATCTGGCGGACTATGCACAGATCAAGTTCCAGCCCACCGACGGCACGTTGCTGGGCAACACCGGCACGATCAAAATCGACATCACGCCGGTTGCTGACGCGCCGTCCCTGAGCGTTGCGGATAACAGCGTCAAATCCACCGGGCTGATCAAGGAAGTCTGGACCGGTCTGTCGGGCCTCGGTACCGACGGCAGCGGCGCAGCGTCAAACACGCTGAAGTCGGTGATCGATGCAGCCGGGAAACCGAACAGCAGCACCACCGTGACCAACGTGCAGTCCGACGGCAGCGTGACCGCGGGCACCGCGTCGAAAACCTCCGGCCTGATCTACCTCGAAGCCGGCAAGACTTACAGCTTCAGCGGCACCGGCGATGACAGCCTGCTCGTGACCATCGGCGGCAAAAACGTGGCCAGCGCGCTCTGGGGCGCGGGCGGCAGCCTGAGCGGTTCGTTCACCCCGACCGCCAGCGGCTACTACACCCTGGATATTTACCACCACAACCAGAGCGGCCCGGGCAGCTATGACGTCAACCTGTCGGTCAACGGCGCTGCAGCGGTCGACCTGAGCAGCGCGGGCGTGCCGCTGTACACCGGCGTGGCAGACCTGGCCGCTTCCGGCGTGACCGTCTCCGATTTGCACGGCACCAACGGCGAAGGCTACTACGACGGCTACAAGCTCAACGAAGCGGCCGAAGGCACCAGCGTTCACCTGTCTGCGATCAAGACTGCGCTCACGGACACCGACGGCTCCGAAAGCCTGGTCGTGAAGATCAGCGGCATTCCGGCGGGCTCCGTGCTCACCGATGGCGCCGGCCACACCTTCACCGCCAGCACCTCGGCGGGTGAAGCCAACGTCACCGGCTGGAACCTCGGCTCCCTGACCGTGACCCCGCCGCCGTACTACAACGGCCAGTTCAACTTGACCGTAACCTCGACCTCCACCGAGGTGCTCGGCGGTTCGGCGGTCAGCACCGCGACGATCCCGGTCACGGTTTACCCGGCGGTCTACAACGCCGTTACCGCCACGGCGGCCGATGACACCATCACAGGCACCGACGGCAACGACATCATGGTCGCCGACATCGGCGGGCTGACCGTGGTGCCAGGCACCAACTACAACATCGCGTTCATGGTCGACAGTTCGGGCAGCATGAGCGCGTCGTCGATCAGCGCCGCCAAGGACTCGCTGACCGCCGTGTTCAACACGCTCAAGCAGAGCATGGGCGGCAACTCCGGCACCGTGAACATCTTCCTCGCGGACTTCGATAACCAGGTCAACAAGTCTGTCTCGGTGAACCTGAACGACCCGAATGCGCTGATCCTGCTCAAAGCAGTGCTGGATTCCATGGCGTCCGGCGGCGGCACCAACTACGAGGACGTGTTCAAAACCACGGCAAACTGGTTCCAGAGCGCCGACGCGATGGCCAACACCGGGGCGAAGAACCTCACTTACTTCATCACCGACGGCAAGCCGACCTACTACCAGAGCGGTGAGCAGACCAACCCGACCCTGTTCGGCAACGTGAAGCTCGATGACGTCATCACCACCACCAATTACAAGTTGGGGCAGACCTACTCGGGCTACCTGGACAGCACTCACTACCTGACCATCGATAACTCCGGCACCGTCACGCTGCAGACGTATAAGAGCTCGTGGGGCGGTTACTGGAGCAGTTCCGAACTGGGCACCATTCGCGCCGAGGGCAATGGCACGTACGAGCTGTCCTATCGCGACGGCAACGGCAGCAGCACCGGTTCCAGCGCCATCGACAACTCCACCAGCGGTTTCGCGCTGCTGGACAAGGTGTCGACAGTCGAAGCCATCGGCCTGAACAAAGACGTCACCCTCAGCGACCTGAAACCGTACGACTCGGACAAGACGCCGCAAACCAACATCGATCCGAAAGACCTGGCCAACTCGATCATCGGTCACACCGAAGCGACCCTGCCGGGTGCCGACACAGTCAATGGCGGCAACGGCAACGACATCCTGTTCGGCGACCTGGTGAGCTTCAACGGTATCGCCGGCGAGGGTTATCAGGCGATGCAGGCGTTCGTCGCCAAAGAAACCGGCGTGGACGTCAGCAAAGTCACGACCAGCAACGTGCACCAGTTCATCACCGAGCACTACAGCGCATTCGACGTGTCCGGTGCCCATGACGGCAACGACACGCTGTTGGGCGGTGCGGGCAATGACATTATCTTCGGCCAGGGCGGCAATGACCTGCTCGACGGCGGCAAGGGCAATGACATTCTGCTCGGCGGCTCGGGTAACGACTCGCTGATGGGCGGTCAGGGCAACGACATCCTGATTGGCGGCTCGGGCGCCGACACCTTCGTCTGGAAGTCTGGCGACACCGGCAGCGACGTGATCAAGGACTTCAAGGCCAGCGAAGGTGATCGCATCGACCTGCGCGATCTGCTGCAAGGCGAAACCGGCAGCACCATCGACAACTTCCTGAAAATCAGCACCGTGGATGGCGTGTCGTCGTTGCAAGTCAGTTCCGGCGGCAAGTTCAATTCGGGCGACGCGGCCGCCGCAACGCCGGATGTGACGATCAAACTGGAAGGCAACAACTGGTCCGGCGCCAACATTCACACGTTGATTGCCGGCAGTGACCCGACCATCAAAGTCGATCACAACAACAGCTGATCCAACAAAAAACGGCCGCCCTTATGGGGCGGCCGTTGCATTTGTACCCATCCCCCGGTGACGATTTCGTCGCCGCACCGCATACTCGCGTCCAGTTGGCCTATGCTGCTGACAGCATGACGCTGGTTCAATTCTGAGGGATGCTCAATGTTCTACGTGCAACGCGATGCGCAAGGTCAGTTAGTGCGCGTGGAAGCCGCGGCCTACGCCGAGGCCACGGAAACGCTGCCAGCCGACCACCATGAAATCCAGGCCTGGTATGCCAATGAAGTGATGGAAACCAGCCTCAAGCAGCTCAAGCAGAGCGACCTGGAAATGATCCGGGTACTCGACGACTTGATCCAGGTCCTGACCAGCAAGGGCGTGATCCGCGTCACCGACCTGCCGGCTGCCGCCCAGGCCAAGCTGATGGACCGGACCCAGGCCCGTGAGGCGTTGGGTGGGTTGAGTCATTTGATCGATGATGATGAGACGGGGTTGATCTAGGGCCCCGAGTTCATTGGTGTCTGCACTGGCGCCTTCGCGGGCAAGCCCGCTCCCACAGGGTTTTGGGGTGACCCGGATTTAGTGGTCAACACAGCTCCACTGTGGGAGCGGGCTTGCTTGCGAAGGCGGACTCATTGGCGATGCAGCTATAACGCCTTATTGCCAGGGTTTCGGCTCACCAAACAACTGCCCCTGAACCCCATACAACCCCATCTCCCGAATCACCAGCAACTCCCCTTCGGTTTCCACCCGCTCGGCAATCAACGGCAGATCAATGCTGTGTGCCGCCCGCTGGATCGCCTCGATAAACAGGCGCTTGTCGCTTTCCTGATCAATCGCGCGGATGTAACTGCCGTCGATCTTCAGATACGCCAACCCCAGCCGCGCCAGGTTGCCGATCATGCTGAAGCGCCCGCCAAACCGTTGCAGGCTCAACGAGAACCCAAGCTCACGCAAACGCCGCGTCAGTTCTTCCAGCATCGCTTGCTCGGGCAGTTGCTCCTCGCCGATTTCCAGGGTCAGCCGCGGCCCGAGGTCGGAGTGGGCACGCAAAATCTCGAAGACTTTATTCAGCGCCTGCGGATCGGCCAGCGTTGCCGAAGACAGGTTCAGCGCCAGCGACTCTTCATGCTCGGCCATCTGCTCAAGCACCAGCTCCAACATCAGCCGATCCAGGCGCGCGGTCCAGCCAAAGCGCTCGAGCCACGGCAGGAAGCGTCCGGCGGGAATGGTCTGGCCCTGGTCGTCGATCAACCGCGACAGCACCTTGTAATGCAGCACCAGTTGCGTGTCCTGAGTGGCCACCACCGGTTGGAAATACAACTGGAAACGCCGCTGATTCAGCGCCTGATCCAGCAAGTTGTTCCAGGCGTGATGGTCATCCCCGACGCTGGCCGAAGCGCTGTGATCGAGGCACGCCCAGCTCTGTTCTCCCTGCCCTTCAGCCTGGGCGAGTGCCTGGTCGCCCAGCCCGAGTACGGCTTGCGGTGAATCGCCATGAACAAACGGTGCCAGCCCGATTGACGCGACCGAGGCCACGTCAGTGGCGCCGGTCGCATGCAGGCTCGCCAAGGCACTGTCGAGGTTCTGCGCCAGTTGCAGCGCTTCTTCGCGCACCAGCCCCGGCGCCAGCACGGCAAACTCACCGCCACGGATCCTCGTGACGAGGTTCTGAGTTTCCGGGTACTTGGCGCACTCGCGGGACAGTTGCTCGCCCACGGCTTGCAACAATTGGTCGGTGCGCTGACCACCCAGACGCTGGTTCAAACCGGCAAGGTCCTTGACCCGCAACAACAGCAGATAACCCGAACTCGCCTGCTCCGGATTGCTCACCCGGGCATTCAACTGCATCTCGAAATAGCGACGATTCGCCAGACCCGTCAGGTTGTCCTGATAGGACTCGACCCGCAGTTTTTCACTGCGCTCGGCCTGTTCCTGAAACAGCGCCTTGAGCTTCTCGACCATCTGATTCATCGCCTGCACCACACGGCGCAGTTCAGGCGTGCGCGGCAGTTCCGGCAGGCTGAGGAATTCGCGGCGAGCGATGGCGTGGGATTGCTTGACCATGTAGTCCAGCGGCTTCAGTTGTCGACGCAACAACAGCGCACCCAACACCGCGCTCACTGCGCCGCAAATCAATAACCAGCCGAGGCTGCCGAGCGCGCTCTGCCACAGTTTGGCCAAGGCGAACATCGGGTGGCTGACCACCTCGACCCGCGCCGCCTGCTCCCAGCCTCGGCTGACCAGCGCATCGCCGCCGGCCGGTTCCAGGCCGATCATTTTGATGAACCAGTCCGGCACGTTGTTCACCGCCGGAATGCCGTTGCGCTCGACGATGGTCTGGTCGGTCTTGAGATCAACCACGCGGATGCTCGCGTAATAACCGCTGTCGAAGATCGAACTGACCAGCAACTCGACCATCGCCGGATCGTCGATATTCGGTGTCAGGGACAGCGCCAATGCCGTCGCGGCGTCCTGGGCGTGGGAGCGCAACTGGTTGACGTACTGGGTGCGCGAGCTTTCCAGGCTGACCATGAAGCTGCCGGTGAAGGCGACCACCAGGAACAGACAGATAGCGATCAACAGCTGTTTGAACAAAGACATCTGAGCGCGTGCTCCTAGTTAGTCGTCTCGACCGGAAAACCTTCGGCCTGCATTTTCTTCAACACGTCCTGCCAGCGAGACAGGCGTTTGGTATCACCGACCTTCTTGTTGCCCTTGGCGCCCGGCAACCACAACCCTTCGGCATTGAAAGAGTAGACCGGTAGCAGATCGGTTCGTTGGCTGGCCGGTTTTATTGCATCGATCAGGCTGTCGAGCACCAGCGGCATGGCCTCGGGGCTCGAGTAGTAAGTCAGCACCATGTGTGCCCGGTTCAACCGCAGAGCCTTGACGTAAGTGATGCGCAGCTTGTCACTGGAAACGCCGAGATGGCGCAGGCTGAAGTATTTGGCGATCGCGTAGTCTTCGCAATCGCCGGCGCCCTTCCACAGGGCTTCGATGGGTGTTTCCCAATAATCGACCTCGTGCCACAGGTCGATGTCTTCAACGTAACGCACCTGCTTGTTGAAAAACCGGTTGACCACATTGAGCTGTTCAAGCTCGCTGACCTGTTTTTGCGTGGCCAGCAACTGTTGCCAGGCGTCGATGCGCGGCTTCCCGTCGCCCAATGGCCCGTACAAGGCCTGCGCCTTGCGGCTGATCAGCGAAAAATCCCAATCGGCATGCAGCCCGCCCAGCATGACGCCGGCCAGCAGCAACGCGCAGCACAGCCAGCGCAAAGTCCGAGGGATCGCGAAAGGTACCGCCAATGCGAGGCATCCAGGTCAGGCAGGTGGAATTCGGTTGATGGTGCAGGTTAGCCCGTTAAAAGACAATGGCACGGTGCAATCACCGGCGACGCGCTAGACTTTGAATGGTGAATGACATGAAGAGTCGAAGGCTGCGGTCTTTTGTCCGTTTGACAAGCTGCATGGCAGTCACTAGTGTCCATTTGGATCCAAATATTTCAGCCAGACAGGGTGCGTAGTCGTGACACAGAAGCCCAATCCCCTCAGCAGCATCAAGGTCAACGGGCCGATTCCCGCTCATCTGGCACGCTCGGTGATCGAAGAAACCCTGCGTTCGGCCATTCTCGATGGACGCATTCCCTGCGGCACCGCGTTGCGCCAGCAAGATCTGGCCGACCTGTTCGGTGTCAGCCGCATGCCGGTGCGCGAAGCCTTGCGCCAACTTGAAGCTCAGTCGCTGCTGAACGTCATCGCCCATAAAGGCGCGGTGGTTGCACCGCTGGTACAGGGCGATGCCGTCGAAACCTATGCGTTACGGATTCTGTTGGAGTCGGAGGCGTTGCGCCTGTCGATTCCCTTGCTTGATGCAAAGGATCTCGAAGACGCAGCCCGCTATATCGATAGCCTGGAGACAGAACAAGACTACGCCGAGATCGGACGGCTCAATCGCCTCTTCCACATGTCGCTTTACAGCAAGGCACCTAACCGTCGGCTCTTGAGACTGATTGAAGACGGCTTGAACGAAGAGGAGCGCTTCCTGCGCTTCAACCTGGAAGCCATGGGCCTGGGCAAACTGTCCCAGGATGATCACCGGGCGCTGTTACTGGCCGCCGAAGACCGCGACATCGAAAGCGCGGTGAAAATGCTCGAACACCACCTCAATCGCGGTGTTGAGGTCATCACGCGCTACCTCAACAGCCCTGAAGCACAGAGCAAGAAAACTTCCCGGTAAATCCCGGCGCCAAGCCTGGGCGCGCAGTTCGAACTGCGCGCCGCGCTTGCCGTGGATAATCTCCTTACCCATCCCCTCGGTTCACACCAAGCATTCAGCGACCGCACTTCCCTCTCCAACGTCTTGCCATCGATTGACCTTCCTCAAGCTCCATCAATACGCCAGCAAAGATGACGTCCGGGCGATAGCGGCGGCCGTGATTTACGCTCACTCTTGGGCTGCCAACGAATAATGAACGGGCGGCGCACCGCATTGGCGGTGCAGTCCTCGCACCAAGAACCTACGGAAGGAGTCTTGTCACGGGAAAGGAAGCACCGGCGTCAATCCCAGCCAACTTCCACCCCCTTGAAGCATTCAACGGAACAACTTTGAAAGTTGCTTTGAGTGAGGCATTCACTCTTCATTTGAATTTTGACGATACTTCGCCGAAAGGAGCAACTACGCCCAAATAAAACCGACAGTTATAGTTTTATTGGAACTTGTCGCGCGCGAGAAAGCTGAACTTGCAAATAATATAAAAATAACTTGCCCGACACTTTATTCGTGTATTAGTTTTTCTCCGCTACCAGTAAACACGGCACCAAAACGACTGCATCGCACTTAATGAGATCAATTTAATTGAGGCATTTGCTCGCCAATAAAAAACGTTAAACGACCGTCACTTATTGATCACAACATTCTTAACGGCACTTCAGATCACTTATAGGCCCGCTCATGAAAACGAATAAAGACCGCCTCAACCAGAAGAAAGCAGAACTTAGTGCGCACCCGATTTTCTCTGAAATACATTCACTCTCGGTACTTCAACGGTTCATGGAAACCCATGTCTTTGCAGTCTGGGATTTCATGTCGCTAACCAAACGCCTGCAACAGGAACTGACGTGCGTTCAACTGCCTTGGCTGCCACCGCGAGATCCGCAGGCCGCGCGTCTTATCAATGAGATCGTACTGGGTGAAGAGTCTGATGATCGTCCGGCCCAGGGTCATTACAGTCACTTCGAGTTGTACCTCGATGCAATGCGCGAAGTCGGGGCCAGCACGGTCGCCGTGGAACGCTTCGTGGCATTGCAACAAGAAGGCGTGAGTTATGACGTGGCGTTGCAAAGCGTTGACGTCGATCCGGCGGCCGCGCAATTCGTGCGGCACACCTTGCACACCGCGCTGCATGCACCAGGACACAGCGTCGCCGCGGCGTTTCTGCATGGTCGTGAGAGTGTCATTCCGCAGATGTTCCAGCGGATTCTCGACGACTGGGGCATCGGCATCGAGCAAGCGCCTACCTTCCGCTACTACCTGGAGCGGCACATCGAAGTCGATTCCGAGGACCACGGCCCGGCGGCAGAAAAGCTCCTGGCACGGCTGGTCAATGGCGATTCGCAACGCGAAGAAGACGTCTACGCCAGCGCCATCGCCGCCGTGGAAAGCCGCATCGCCCTGTGGGATGGCCTGCGCCTGAGCATGAGCGAACCGGTTGCAGAGGTGAACGCATGAACGCCGCCGACTACCAATCCTTCGCCGACGCCTGGGAAAGCCGAGCGACCATCCGCACACGGCCCCGGCGGGTGCTGGAGAACGATGACAAGTTGATCTATCCGTTGAGCCGCCAGCCACTGGTGCTGAGTGAAACCTTCCTGCGCGAATGCCCGGAACAGCGGGACTTCGCACTGGTGCAGACGCTCTACAAATTCATCAACGACGTGGTGATTTTTGAAACCGAAATCGTCGACAAGACCGCACGCAGCATCGCCAAGAATCGCTTCGCCGTGGCGTTCCCGTTCGCCTGTCGCTATGACGCGATGACCGTGGTGGTCGACGAGGATTACCACGCGCTGGTGGCCATGGATTTCATGCAGCAGACCGTCGCCATGACCGGCATCACCCCAATCCGGCTGCCGGATGAAATCGAGCTGAGCCGGGCGATTCCGGCGGCCGTGGCCCTCGCACCGGAGCATTTGCGCAGCGCCGTGGAACTGATCTGCGTGGCCATCGCCGAGAACACTGTAACCGGCGATGTAGCAGCGTTTGCCAAGGACGACACGGTCAAACAATCGATCAAGGGCCTGATGGCCGACCACTTGCTCGACGAAGGCCGCCACTCCGGGTTCTGGTCACGCATGGTGCGCATCTATTGGCACACCGCGAGCGAAGACGACCGCCAGCTCATCGCGAAAATCCTGCCGGTGTTCATCGGCCATTACCTGACCAACGACATCCAGAAGTCCTTCGACTTTCGCTTGATCGAATCCTTGCAGATCAGCGACGCGACACGCCAGGCACTCAAGAACGAAATCTCGGGCATGGCCTTCCCGATCAATCGTCATCACCCGCTGGTCGCCAACATCGTACGGTTTTTCCACAGCAGTTCGCTGCTGGATTCGCCGTGCGTGCAAGACGCCCTCAGCGACTACCTGGTTTAACGAGGAGAACATCATGAGACGTCTCGACATTCTGCTCATTGGGCAAAGCCAGGCCTTGACCGACCTGGCGCTGGAACTTGAACAACAAGGTCATTCGCTGGTGCGGCTCGAGGCGTTCGAGGAGGCGCCGTCGTTCGACCTGCTGATTGATGACGCCAGCCAGGCGTTTTCAGTCCCGGGTGATGCGCCGCATCTGACGCTGCAACTGGGTGTTGGCGCGCCAGACATTACTGGGTTGCCGTCGATGGACCTGCTGTGCATGCTTGGATCGACGCTGTTCACGCGCGTGCCGATTGCCGGTGAGCCCTCTGGCAACGGCCAGGCGTTGCGCCTGCGAGTGATGGCGGCACTGGTGGACCATGTCTCGCTGCTGGTCAGTCGATTCTCACGGGATGCCGAGTACTTTCTTCACGCCGAGCCGGCATCGACAGCCCATTTTGACCAAGTGGAAAATCTGCTGTTTTTAGAACGCCTGGCGTTCATCCATCAACTCAACAACACGGCTCAACCGTGGCTGCAAGAACTCGCCCGGATCCCGATGATCGAGCGCCTCGAACAGCGTTTCATCAAGTCCGCCGAACGCCCCGCGCTGAACATCGACGGCACCTCGCTGAGCTATCGGCAGATGCATGCTCACAGCCGCGCGATCCAGCAGCGCTTGCTGCCATTGCTCGCTCAGTATCAAGGGCCGTTGGTGGTCGGGATTTGCTTGCCGAAATGCAGCGCGTTGTATGCAGGGATCCTGGCGATTCTGGGCAGCGGCGCGGTGTATTTGCCGCTGGAGCCGAGCCATCCGCTGCAACGTCAGCAGTACATCCTTTCGAATGCCGGGGCGGTGTTGTTGCTGCATGACGGCCAACATCCACTCGCCGATGAAATGCCGGCGCTGGACATCAGTTGCATCGACGTTGATGACGTGGACTTCAGCCAACCCTTGATGCGCCAGCGCCCCGACCTCAATGCGCCGTGCATGGCGCTCTACACCTCGGGCACCACCGGGCATCCCAAAGGCGTGTTGCTCAGCCAGGCCAACCTCGCGCACTTCACCGCGTGGTACGCCGACTATGTGCAGCTGACCGAACACAGTCGGGCCTTGCAGTTTTCGTCGTTGAGTTTCGACTCGTCGCTGATCGATATTTTCCCGACCCTGCTTCAGGGCGCCGAACTGATCGTGCCGAGCGACGACCAACGCCGTGATCCATTGCAACTGGTCGAGCTGATCCGCCATCAACGCCTCAGCCACGCCTTTTTGCCGCCGGCATTGTTGAGCATTCTGCCGCTGGATCAGCTGCAGGTTCTGGATCATGTAATGACCGGTGGCGATGTCTGCGAGCCCTACGTCATCGAGCAGCTCACCCGTCAGGGCAACCTCTACAACCTCTATGGCCCGACCGAAGCCACGGTGCTGATCACCGCGCGTCAGCTGCGCGCCGGCGACAGCAACCGCACCCTCGGTGCGCCGATTTCCAACAGCCAGGTGCTGATTCTCGACGAGGCGTTTCAACCGGTGGCCGAGCAGACCGTGGGTGAGTTGTACATCGTCGGGCCGGGCGTGTGCCTGGGTTATCTGAACAACCCGCAGCAGACAGCCGAGCGTTACCTGGGCTTGCACTTGCCGGACGGCCAGAGCCTGCGCGCCTACCGTACCGGCGACATGGCGAAGTGGACCCGCGACGGAGTCGAGCTGTGCGGACGACGGGACAATCAGGTGAAGATCCGCGGCTTTCGTGTCGAGCCGGAAGAGATCGAACGCTGCCTGCGCGACAGCCAGTTGTACCGCCAAGTGGCGGTGGTCATCGACAGTCAGCGACGAATTCTGGCTTTCCTCGCGCAACCTCAGGAGGAACAACCAGGTGCCGCTCGCGAAGCCTTAAAGGCGCATGCGCTGCAGTTCTTGCCGGACTACATGCAACCCATTGCCTGGACCGAACTGCCGAGCATGCCGTTCGCCAGCAACGGCAAGGTCGACCGCCAAGCGCTGCTGGCGATGTCGGTGAATGTGGCCGAAAACACCGCGCGGCGCTTGCCCGTCAGCGCCGACGAAGCGCTGTTGCTGGAGATCTGGGCCGAGCTGCTGGAGCTGCCGGCCAGCGATATTTCGACCGACGAAAGCTTCTTCAATCTGGGCGGCCATTCGATTCTGTTGTCGCGGATGCTGCTGCGATTGCGGGAGGAATTCGGTCGCAGCATCTCGATCAACCGCTTCATTGAATTGCCGACCATTGCGAAGCTGGCGACGTTGGTGCGTGGCTCTGGCACCGAGGAAGTCCTGAGTGTGCAGGCGCTGGCGGATGCCTTCCGTGAACTGGATATTCAGCCGCTGCCCATCAGCCGCATGGGCGATGTGCACAAGGTGATCGTCACCGGCGCCAACAGTTTTGTCGGTGTGCACATCGTCGAGGCGTTGCTGGCATGGGGCGTCACTGAAGTCGCCTGCCTGGTGCGCGATGGCGGCGGGCAATCAGCGCCCGAGCGCTTCGCTCACGCCTTGCGGGAAAACCGTCTGGAGCATCTGGATCTGAGCCGGGTACAAGTTTACGCGGCGGACATTACGCGTCCGGCACTGGGTCTGGATGCTGAAGTTTACGAACGCCTCGATCGAGAGTTCGGCGCGTTGGTGCACAACGCTGCCAACGTCAATCACGTGCTCGATTACGAGTCGCTGGCGCGGGACAACGTCGAGCCGATTTTCGAATGCCTCAGGTTATGCGAGGGGCGCAGCAAGAAGATCTTCAATTTCGTCTCCACGCTCTCGGCATCGAGCACGATTGCAGACGATGGCCGGGTGCTGGAATTACCCGCCGCGCAGACGCCGCCGATCTACATCAAGAACGGCTACAACCTGTCGAAATGGGTCGGCGAACGGATCCTCGAACGGGCGCGCGAGCGTGGGGTGCGGGTCAATCTCTATCGCCCCGGCAACATCAGTTTCAACAGCCTGACTGGCGTTTGTCAGCCGCACAAAAATCGTTTGATGTTGATGCTCAAAGGCTCGATCCAGCTCGGCCAGGTGCCGGAGTTCGCGCTTAACTTCGACTTGATGCCGGTGGACTTTCTCGCTCGCTTCATCGCCTTCCATGCCAGCCGTTATTCGCCTGAAAAAGCAGTGTTCAACCTGCACAACCCCGAGCCCCTGAGTTGGGACGATTACGTCGCGTCGTTCCGTGAGGCCGGCCGGGAGTTTTCGATGGTCAGCGTCGCCGACTGGCAGCAGCAACTGGGCCGGGTCGACAGCGACAACGCGCTGTTCGGCGTGCTCGGTTTCTACCTGAACGGCTTCGAGGAAGACATCGGCGACATCTCGATGATCGGCCACGCCAACGCCCAGGCCGGCGTGCGGCAGATGGGCGCGCACTACCCGGAAAAATCCCCGGCGCTGCTGCGTCGCGGCTGCGACTACCTCAAAGAAATCAATTTCATCTGATTCACTCAACCGGAGCAAAACCATGAAAACCCTGCAACCCGATACCCTGATCAAAAACCCTGAAGGCTGCCACGTCGTGTCTTCGGTGGAAGTGCCGGCGGATGCCATGCAGGTCTGGGCGGTGGTCGGCAACTTTGCCGGCTTCGATCAATTCATTCCGGCGCTGTCGCACATCGAGATGACGGGCGAAGGCGTGTCGTCGCTGCGCAAGAAATTCTTCAAGGACGGCAACCTGGTGGTCGAGCAACTCAACTCGCGGGATGAACAGGCGTTGAACATGACGTGGACCACGATTTACAACACGCTGGGCGTGGCCAATCTGTGGGCGGCGATGAGTGTAGAACCGCTGGGCGCGGGCAAGTCGCGGGCGACCTGGACCATCATTGCCGAACCGGCGCAGGGCGGTGATGAGGCGTTGCCGGGGTTCAAGGATTTTGTGCAGGGGTTTGCGGATGATGCGATGAATAATGTATTGAAGCTGTTTGTGTAGGGCTTTGGTTAAGCGGTGATTGTTGTACCGCTTTCGCGAGCAAGCCCGCTCCCACAGGTTGACCGATTTCCTTCTGAAGGAATGCGGTCGAATGTGGGAGCGGGCTTGCTCGCGAAGAACGATAACGTGGTAGAACGGGCCTTGATCAGATCTTGAAGCTATCCACCAACTGCTTCAACCGGTTCGCCTGCAACGACAACGCATCGCAATCCTTCAACGTTTCATTGAGGTTCGCCACGCTCTGCTGGTTCAGCAAGTTGATTTGGTTGACGTCGACGTTGAGGGTTTCCACCACCGCCGTCTGCTCTTCGGTCGCCGCAGCCACCGACTGGTTCATGCCGTCGATTTCGCCGATGCGCTGGGTCACGCTGACCAGTCGCAGGCCCGCCTGGTTCGCCACTTCGACGCTCTCTTCGCTGGAAACCTGACTCGCGTTCATGGTGGTCACCGCTTCGCGAGAACCGATCTGCAGCGAGGTGATCATCTTGTGGATCTCTTCCGCCGACTCTTGCGTGCGATGCGCCAGGTTGCGCACCTCGTCCGCCACCACCGCAAAACCACGGCCGGCTTCACCGGCACGTGCCGCTTCGATGGCGGCGTTGAGCGCGAGCAAGTTGGTCTGCTGGGAGATGCCTTTGATCACATCGAGAATGTGCCCGATGTTGTCAGTGCTGGCGTTCAGGGTTTCGATCTGGGTGCAGGACAGGCTGATTTTCTGAGACAGCTCGGTCATGGCCAGGATAGTTTTCTCCACCACCTGACGACCATCGTCCGCCTGCTCGCTCGCGCCGCTGGCATGCTGCGAAGCATCGGCGGCATTGCGCGCGATTTCCTGAGTGGCGGCACCCAGTTGGTTGATCGCCGCCGCCACGCTGTTGGTGCGTGCGCTTTGTTCGTCGGAACCGACGATCGAGGCGTTGGACGATGCCATCACTCGTTGCGACAAATCGTGGACCTGACGGGTCGCCGAGGACACTTCGGAAATGGAGGCGTGAATCCGCTCCACGAACTGGTTGAACGAACCGCCCAACTCACCGAACTCGTCTTTGCTTTCCACGGCCAGACGACGGGTCAGGTCGCCTTCACCTTGGGCGATGTCCTGCATCGCGCGGCCCATGGTGGTCAGGGGACGCATCAGCACGTTGATCAGCAGGCTCAGCAGCACGGCAATAACGCTCACGGCGATGAACATTGCGATTAGCGCGGAGGTGCGGAATTGGCTCAGTGGTGCGTAGGCCTTGTCCTTATCGATTGACAGACCGATGTACCACTCGGCATTTGGCAAACCGCTCACCGGGGTGAACGAGAGGATGCGGTCCTGATTGTTCAGGGTGACGTCCTGATTGCCCTTCTCGATGCGCACGCCAGCGTTCGGGTAAATGTCTTTCAGGTTTTTCATCACCTGGTCTTTGTCCGGGCTGACGATCACCTGACCGTCGGCGCTGACCAGGAACGCGTGGCCGATGCCACCGAAGTCCACCGAGTTGATGATCTTCACCAGGGTTTCCAGGCTCAGGTCACCGCCGACTACGCCGAGCAATTCACCGTTCTTTTTCACCGGCATGGCGATAGTCACCACCAAGCCACCGACCGCTGCCATGTACGGCGGCGTCAGCATGGTTTTGTCGGCAGCCACGGCTTGTTTGTACCAGGGACGCTGACGCGGATCGTAACCGTCCGGCATCTTCGCGTCGGGGCGTTGGGTGAACACGCCATTGGCTTGGCCAACGTAGGTGAACTGGAAGTTCGAGGTGAAGGCCGGTTGATCAACCAGGCCAGGAAGGTCCGCGTTGGCGCCTTGGTGAGCGACGTTCTGCGCGAGGTTTTCCAGGACCAGCACACGGCCGCTCATCCAGTTCTGCACGCTGCTGGCCGTCAGATCGCCGGCTTGCTGGACGGAGGATTCGAGGTTTTGCCGAATGGTGTTTCGCTGCAGATAGTCGTTGTACAAAGTGAACAACGCAAAAGCCAGCACCACGACGCCAGAGGCGGCCAGAAGGATTTTATGGCTGAATTTGAGATTCATTTCATGGGACTTCTTATGCAAAAAGTGGGGATGCGTTCCAGGTGCAACATTCCATGTAACAGCGCAGGCGGTATTCTTCGGCCGCGCTACTTTGGTGCACGCATGTCTCCCCAGTCTGTCGGCACCAGTCGGAGAAATCTTAGGGGTTTGTATGAAATGCCCGACATTCCCGCCGAACGGCGTGCCGTCTTGCGCGCGTAGCATTTGGAACACGAACTGGGGTGGCAGCGCGTGCAGTTTCTGCAAGCCGAGCTGAGCAGCAATCCGCGCGTCGTACCCGGTGCTCAAATCCCCTTCAACACCCTGGAAAACAGCGCCCAGGGATTGGGACGACAACAGGCTCTGAAGCTGTTGTCAGGTGCGTTGCTGGTAGGTTCGGCGGCATGGCTGGGAAAGGATGCGGTGGGTTGGCAACAGCGGACCGCCGACTAGTCACCGCCAAGGGGGAGCAACGGGGTTCCAATTGCCCGACGGCACCCGACTGGAGCTCGACACCGTCTGCGCGGTGGATCTCGATTACACCGCGCAGCAACGGCTAATCAAACTGACGCGCGGCAAAATCATCGTGACCTGCGGCGGGATCGACGAAGCGTCTCCATTTGATCCACCGTTGCGTGTGCAAAGTGGTCACGCGGTGTATGAAGACGTGGGGGCGCGGTTCATCCTGCGTCAGAACGATGACTGCACACGGCTCAGTGTCACCAGCGGCATCGTCGCGATTCATTCGCCACGGGTCGCTGAGGGTGAGCCGATTCGGAGGCAGGCCGGGCAGAGTTATTTAACCGACCACCACTAGGCGAAAGTGGCGGCGCCGCTGGATATGGATGCCGGCGCGTGGGTCGATGGCTTGATCGTCACTCGCAACATGCGCCTGAGGGAATTCCTCAATGAGGTCGCACGCTACCGGCACGGTTATCTGACGTGCTCATCGGACATTGCCGACTTGCGACTGTCCGGAGTCTTCCGCCTGGATAGCACCGATAAGCAGATGGCCATTCTGCCGCAAACCCTGCCCGTGCAGTTGCGCTATCGCACTCGCTGGTGGGTGACGCTGGAGCGGCAAGTCTGAATTATTTGTGGCGGGTTTTTCGTACAAGCCCGGCTTAGTCAATATGCGCGCCATCGGTAAGAATCTTCCTTGTCTCACTCCGGACACCTGCATTTCACGCCACGCCGTTCGCGCGGCGCTGTTCTCTACCACGCTGGGTGTCGACTTGTTGCCAACCGGCGCAAACTAGCGGGCGTCAACTGTTCGGTCGATCAGGCGCTGATCCTTTGCTCAGTGGTTCGGGCCTGGAGGCCGTGAGCCAGTCTGGGGTAAAGCTTTTGGGGCTCCCAGAAAGACAAAACCCCTGTCTGCGTTAGCAGACAGGGGTTTCGGAATTCAATCTTGACGATGACCTACTCTCACATGGGGAAACCCCACACTACCATCGGCGATGCATCGTTTCACTGCTGAGTTCGGGATGGGATCAGGTGGTTCCAATGCTCTATGGTCGTCAAGAAATTCTGTGACCAGCACGTTACAGTCGTAACGTGCCAGCAAAATTGGTGACTTCTACTAAAACAAAACCCCAATTGCTTTCGCAATTGGGGTTTCGGAATTTAATCTTGACGATGACCTACTCTCACATGGGGAAACCCCACACTACCATCGGCGATGCATCGTTTCACTGCTGAGTTCGGGATGGGATCAGGTGGTTCCAATGCTCTATGGTCGTCAAGAAATTCGGTAGCCAGGTCGTGGGCCCTTGCGGGTTCACGCTCCAGCGAATGGGTATGTGACAGCTTGGTGTTTTGTGAGTATCTCGAACTTTCGGTTCGTTTCGTCTTCACACACCGCAATCTGGTGCTCTTTCGCCTTTGGGCTCGAAGCAAGCAAATTGCTTGGGTGTTATATGGTCAAGCCTCACGGGCAATTAGTATTGGTTAGCTCAACGCCTCACAGCGCTTACACACCCAACCTATCAACGTCGTAGTCTTCGACGGCCCTTCAGGGGACTCAAGGTCCCAGTGAGATCTCATCTTGAGGCTAGTTTCCCGCTTAGATGCTTTCAGCGGTTATCTATTCCGAACATAGCTACCCGGCAATGCCACTGGCGTGACAACCGGAACACCAGAGGTTCGTCCACTCCGGTCCTCTCGTACTAGGAGCAGCCCCTCTCAAATCTCAAACGTCCACGGCAGATAGGGACCGAACTGTCTCACGACGTTCTAAACCCAGCTCGCGTACCACTTTAAATGGCGAACAGCCATACCCTTGGGACCGGCTTCAGCCCCAGGATGTGATGAGCCGACATCGAGGTGCCAAACACCGCCGTCGATATGAACTCTTGGGCGGTATCAGCCTGTTATCCCCGGAGTACCTTTTATCCGTTGAGCGATGGCCCTTCCATACAGAACCACCGGATCACTAAGACCTACTTTCGTACCTGCTCGACGTGTCTGTCTCGCAGTCAAGCGCGCTTTTGCCTTTATACTCTACGACCGATTTCCGACCGGTCTGAGCGCACCTTCGTACTCCTCCGTTACTCTTTAGGAGGAGACCGCCCCAGTCAAACTACCCACCATACACTGTCCTCGATCCGGATAACGGACCTGAGTTAGAACCTCAAAGTTGCCAGGGTGGTATTTCAAGGTTGGCTCCACGCGAACTGGCGTCCACGCTTCAAAGCCTCCCACCTATCCTACACAAGCAAATTCAAAGTCCAGTGCAAAGCTATAGTAAAGGTTCACGGGGTCTTTCCGTCTAGCCGCGGATACACTGCATCTTCACAGCGATTTCAATTTCACTGAGTCTCGGGTGGAGACAGCGCCGCCATCGTTACGCCATTCGTGCAGGTCGGAACTTACCCGACAAGGAATTTCGCTACCTTAGGACCGTTATAGTTACGGCCGCCGTTTACCGGGGCTTCGATCAAGAGCTTCGCGTTAGCTAACCCCATCAATTAACCTTCCGGCACCGGGCAGGCGTCACACCCTATACGTCCACTTTCGTGTTTGCAGAGTGCTGTGTTTTTAATAAACAGTCGCAGCGGCCTGGTATCTTCGACCGGCATGGGCTTACGCAGTAAATGCTTCACCCTCACCGGCGCACCTTCTCCCGAAGTTACGGTGCCATTTTGCCTAGTTCCTTCACCCGAGTTCTCTCAAGCGCCTTGGTATTCTCTACCCAACCACCTGTGTCGGTTTGGGGTACGGTTCCTGGTTACCTGAAGCTTAGAAGCTTTTCTTGGAAGCATGGCATCAACCACTTCGTGTTCTAAAAGAACACTCGTCATCAGCTCTCGGCCTTAGAATCCCGGATTTACCTAAGATTCCAGCCTACCACCTTAAACTTGGACAACCAACGCCAAGCTGGCCTAGCCTTCTCCGTCCCTCCATCGCAATAACCAGAAGTACAGGAATATTAACCTGTTTTCCATCGACTACGCTTTTCAGCCTCGCCTTAGGGACCGACTAACCCTGCGTCGATTAACGTTGCGCAGGAAACCTTGGTCTTTCGGCGTGGGTGTTTTTCACACCCATTGTCGTTACTCATGTCAGCATTCGCACTTCTGATACCTCCAGCAAGCTTCTCAACTCACCTTCACAGGCTTACAGAACGCTCCTCTACCGCATCACCTAAGTGATACCCGTAGCTTCGGTGTATGGTTTGAGCCCCGTTACATCTTCCGCGCAGGCCGACTCGACTAGTGAGCTATTACGCTTTCTTTAAAGGGTGGCTGCTTCTAAGCCAACCTCCTAGCTGTCTAAGCCTTCCCACATCGTTTCCCACTTAACCATAACTTTGGGACCTTAGCTGACGGTCTGGGTTGTTTCCCTTTTCACGACGGACGTTAGCACCCGCCGTGTGTCTCCCATGCTCGGCACTTGTAGGTATTCGGAGTTTGCATCGGTTTGGTAAGTCGGGATGACCCCCTAGCCGAAACAGTGCTCTACCCCCTACAGTGATACATGAGGCGCTACCTAAATAGCTTTCGAGGAGAACCAGCTATCTCCGAGCTTGATTAGCCTTTCACTCCGATCCACAGGTCATCCGCTAACTTTTCAACGGTAGTCGGTTCGGTCCTCCAGTTAGTGTTACCCAACCTTCAACCTGCCCATGGATAGATCGCCCGGTTTCGGGTCTATTCCCAGCGACTAGACGCCCTATTAAGACTCGCTTTCGCTACGCCTCCCCTATTCGGTTAAGCTCGCCACTGAAAATAAGTCGCTGACCCATTATACAAAAGGTACGCAGTCACCCAACAAAGTGGGCTCCCACTGCTTGTACGCATACGGTTTCAGGATCTATTTCACTCCCCTCTCCGGGGTTCTTTTCGCCTTTCCCTCACGGTACTAGTTCACTATCGGTCAGTCAGTAGTATTTAGCCTTGGAGGATGGTCCCCCCATATTCAGACAAAGTTTCTCGTGCTCCGTCCTACTCGATTTCATGACTAAGAGATTTTCGCGTACAGGGCTATCACCCACTATGGCCGCACTTTCCAGAGCGTTCCGCTAATCTCAAAGCCACTTAAGGGCTAGTCCCCGTTCGCTCGCCACTACTAAGGGAATCTCGGTTGATTTCTTTTCCTCAGGGTACTTAGATGTTTCAGTTCCCCTGGTTCGCCTCTTAAGCCTATGTATTCAGCTTAAGATAACCATCTTATGATGGCTGGGTTCCCCCATTCAGACATCTCCGGATCAAAGTCTGTTTGCCGACTCCCCGAAGCTTTTCGCAGGCTACCACGTCTTTCATCGCCTCTGACTGCCAAGGCATCCACCGTATGCGCTTCTTCACTTGACCATATAACCCCAAGCAATCTGGTTATACTGTGAAGACGACATTCGCCGAAAATTCGATAATACTCAATTAAGAGCAACTCACAAATTTTACCTTAGCCTGATCCGTTACCAGTGAAAGTAACGTTCAGTCTATCTTTCTATCACATACCCAAATTTTTAAAGAACGATCTAATCCAAAGACTAGAAATCAACATTCACCATCATCACAATGGAATGCTCATTTCTAAGCTTTCAACAAACAGAAGCAGTAGTGGTGGAGCCAAACGGGATCGAACCGTTGACCTCCTGCGTGCAAGGCAGGCGCTCTCCCAGCTGAGCTATGGCCCCGTATTTCTACAGGTTCCCACACAAAATTGGTGGGTCTGGGCAGATTCGAACTGCCGACCTCACCCTTATCAGGGGTGCGCTCTAACCAACTGAGCTACAGACCCAATTTCGGGCTGCTTCTTTATCGTCTTCTTCAATGAATCAAGCAATTCGTGTGGGAACTTATGGAGCAGCTGATGTCGTCGATTAAGGAGGTGATCCAGCCGCAGGTTCCCCTACGGCTACCTTGTTACGACTTCACCCCAGTCATGAATCACACCGTGGTAACCGTCCTCCCGAAGGTTAGACTAGCTACTTCTGGTGCAACCCACTCCCATGGTGTGACGGGCGGTGTGTACAAGGCCCGGGAACGTATTCACCGCGACATTCTGATTCGCGATTACTAGCGATTCCGACTTCACGCAGTCGAGTTGCAGACTGCGATCCGGACTACGATCGGTTTTCTGGGATTAGCTCCACCTCGCGGCTTGGCAACCCTCTGTACCGACCATTGTAGCACGTGTGTAGCCCAGGCCGTAAGGGCCATGATGACTTGACGTCATCCCCACCTTCCTCCGGTTTGTCACCGGCAGTCTCCTTAGAGTGCCCACCATTACGTGCTGGTAACTAAGGACAAGGGTTGCGCTCGTTACGGGACTTAACCCAACATCTCACGACACGAGCTGACGACAGCCATGCAGCACCTGTCTCAATGTTCCCGAAGGCACCAATCCATCTCTGGAAAGTTCATTGGATGTCAAGGCCTGGTAAGGTTCTTCGCGTTGCTTCGAATTAAACCACATGCTCCACCGCTTGTGCGGGCCCCCGTCAATTCATTTGAGTTTTAACCTTGCGGCCGTACTCCCCAGGCGGTCAACTTAATGCGTTAGCTGCGCCACTAAGAGCTCAAGGCTCCCAACGGCTAGTTGACATCGTTTACGGCGTGGACTACCAGGGTATCTAATCCTGTTTGCTCCCCACGCTTTCGCACCTCAGTGTCAGTATCAGTCCAGGTGGTCGCCTTCGCCACTGGTGTTCCTTCCTATATCTACGCATTTCACCGCTACACAGGAAATTCCACCACCCTCTACCATACTCTAGCTTGTCAGTTTTGAATGCAGTTCCCAGGTTGAGCCCGGGGATTTCACATCCAACTTAACAAACCACCTACGCGCGCTTTACGCCCAGTAATTCCGATTAACGCTTGCACCCTCTGTATTACCGCGGCTGCTGGCACAGAGTTAGCCGGTGCTTATTCTGTCGGTAACGTCAAAACACTTACGTATTAGGTAAATGCCCTTCCTCCCAACTTAAAGTGCTTTACAATCCGAAGACCTTCTTCACACACGCGGCATGGCTGGATCAGGCTTTCGCCCATTGTCCAATATTCCCCACTGCTGCCTCCCGTAGGAGTCTGGACCGTGTCTCAGTTCCAGTGTGACTGATCATCCTCTCAGACCAGTTACGGATCGTCGCCTTGGTGAGCCATTACCTCACCAACTAGCTAATCCGACCTAGGCTCATCTGATAGCGCAAGGCCCGAAGGTCCCCTGCTTTCTCCCGTAGGACGTATGCGGTATTAGCGTCCGTTTCCGAGCGTTATCCCCCACTACCAGGCAGATTCCTAGGCATTACTCACCCGTCCGCCGCTCGCCACCAGGTACAAGTACCCGTGCTGCCGCTCGACTTGCATGTGTTAGGCCTGCCGCCAGCGTTCAATCTGAGCCATGATCAAACTCTTCAGTTCAAACATCTTTGGGTTTTTAAGAAACCCTAAACTTGGCTCAGCAATCGTTGGTTACATCTTTGATTTCTCGCGGAGTAACTTGTGATGCTGATAATCTTGTTGACTATCAGTCTGACTCCACAAGCACCCACACGAATTGCTTGATTCAGTTGTTAAAGAGCGGTTGGTTAAGATCTTTCGTCTCAACCGAGGCGCGCATTCTACAGCAGCCTCTGTTGCTGTCAAGCGGTTATTTTCAGAAGTTTTCAAAGTTTCCTTTGCAACTTCAACCACTTGCGCTTCCGATCTCTCGTTAGCGGGAGGCGAATTCTACAGCGTTACTCGCTGCTGTCAACACCTCTTTTTCTCCGCTTTCGACCGAGAAGATCGAACCGTCAATCAAGCCAAACAAACCCGCTTGATCAACTCCTTCTGGGCTTCGATGACCTGAAGCAACTCACTGTCGAAAACTGCGTAACTCTTTGTTTACCAAGAAGTTTTCCGTTTCGACTGCGCCGGAAGTGGGGCGAATTATAGACTTCCAGAATCTGCCGTCAACCCCTGATTTGGCTTTTCTATCAATAACTTGGAGAAAGCCGGGAAACAGGCTGATTTTCCTTCTATATAGAAGAGCAAAACCACTTCTCTATATAGAAGAGATCTTCAGAGCACCCCAGCCACCTTGAAAGCGGCGACCGCATCAGCGTCCAGACCCAACACCCGCTGCAGAACCTCCAGCGTGTGCTCGCCTAACAAGGGTGGCGCATTGCGATATTCCACCGGCGTCTCCGACAGACGAATAGGGCTTGCGACCTGGGGCACCATCCCCGCCAGCACATGGGGCAGCTCAATCGCCAACCCGCGCGCCTTGACCTGAGGATCAGCAAACATCTGCGCCAAGTCGTTGATAGGACCGCACGGTACACCCGCCTGCTCCAGCTGCAGCACCCATTCAGCCGTGGTCTTGAAAACCGTCGCCTGACGAATCAGCGGAATCAACACCGCGCGATTCGCCACCCGCAACTTGTTGGTCGCGAAGCGTGGATCATCCGCCCACTGTGGCTGCCCAGCCACTTCCGCAAACTTGCGGAACTGCCCGTCGTTACCCACGGTGAGAATGAAGTCACCGTCCGCCGTAGGAAAATCCTGGTAAGGCACGATGTTCGGATGAGCATTACCCAGACGCTTGGGCGCATTGCCCGTCGTCAGATAATTCATCGCCTGGTTGGCCAGGCACGCGACCTGGACATCCAGCAACGCCATGTCGATATGCTGACCGCCACCGTCATGATTCCGATGAGCCAACGCAGCAAGGATCGCCACCGTCGAATAGAGCCCGGTCAGGATGTCGGTCAGCGCCACACCGACTTTCACCGGACCTGCACCCTCATCTCCCTCAGGTCGACCTGTCAGGCTCATCAGCCCACCCAAGCCCTGGATCATGAAGTCATAACCCGCACGCTTGGCGTAAGGCCCAGTCTGACCAAACCCGGTAATCGAGCAATAAATCAGATTCGGATTGATGGCCTTAAGCGAATCATAGTCCAACCCATAAGCCGCCAGGCCACCAACCTTGAAGTTCTCGATCAGGATGTCCGACTTGGCCGCCAGATCACGCACCAGCTTTTGACCCTCTGGACGCGTGAAGTCGATAGTCACCGATTGCTTGTTGCGATTGGCCGACAAGTAATAGGCGGCCTCGCTGGTGTTCTCGCCATAGGCGTCTTTCAGGAAGGGAGGCCCCCAGGCGCGCGTATCGTCGCCATTACCCGGGCGCTCAACCTTGATCACTTCGGCGCCAAGGTCCGCAAGGATCTGCCCGGCCCAAGGCCCGGCCAGCACCCGTGATAAATCCAGTACCCGTAGATGCGAAAGCGCGCCCATGGACGTTCTCCTATTAATAGAACGCCTGGATGCCGGTCTGCGCGCGACCGAGGATCAGTGCGTGGACGTCATGCGTACCTTCATAGGTATTCACCACTTCCAGGTTGACCAGATGACGAGCAACCCCGAATTCATCGGAAATGCCGTTACCGCCCAACATGTCACGTGCCATGCGCGCGATATCCAGGGACTTGCCGCAGGAGTTGCGCTTCATCATCGAGGTGATCTCGACTGCCGCAGTCCCTTCGTCTTTCATACGACCCAGACGCAGGCAGCCTTGCAGAGCCAAGGTGATTTCGGTCTGCATGTCAGCCAGTTTCTTCTGAATCAGTTGAGTGGCAGCCAATGGGCGACCGAACTGCTGACGATCCAGGGTGTATTGGCGAGCGGTGTGCCAGCAGAATTCTGCTGCACCCAGTGCGCCCCAGGAAATGCCGTAGCGTGCGGAGTTGAGGCAAGTAAAAGGGCCTTTCAAACCACGGACGTCAGGGAAGATGTTCTCTTCAGGGACAAACACGTTGTCCATGACGATCTCACCGGTAATGGATGCACGCAGGCCCACCTTGCCGTGAATCGCCGGAGCGCTCAGGCCTTTCCAGCCTTTCTCCAGAACGAAGCCACGGATGTCACCCGCATCATCCTTGCCCCAGACCACGAACACATCAGCGATCGGGCTGTTGGTGATCCACATCTTGCTGCCGGTCAGGCTGTAGCCGCCTTCCACTTTACGTGCACGAGTAATCATCGCACCCGGGTCGGAACCGTGGTTAGGCTCGGTCAGACCGAAGCAACCAATCCACTCGCCCGAGGCCAGTTTGGGCAAGTACTTCTGCTTCTGGGCTTCAGTACCGAATTCATTGATCGGCACCATGACCAGCGAGGACTGCACACTCATCATCGAACGATAGCCGGAGTCGACACGCTCGACTTCACGAGCGATCAAGCCATAGCTGACGTAGTTCAGGCCGCTGCCACCGTACTGCTCAGGAATAGTCGCGCCCAGCAGGCCCACTTCGCCCATCTCGCGGAAGATCGCCGGATCGGTCTTTTCATGGCGGAAAGCTTCAAGAACACGCGGCGCCAGCTTCTGCTGAGCGAATTGCTCGGCAGTGTCGCGGATCATGCGTTCTTCTTCGGTGAGCTGTTGATCCAGCAGCAGGGGATCGATCCAGTTGAAGCTAGCTTTACCGCCCATGAGTGTGTCCTCTCGAATCGGGTCAAATAACGTGGACTGATCCTAGGCCCGGTTCAGCGTTACGGCAAACGAGGATTTTGCATACTGTTGTGCTAATTTCTCACTCCGTAATGTCGCGAAGCAGCCTTTATGCGATGTATTAGTGAGGTTGAAGTACATGCGCCGGAAAATCCCTAGCACCACCGCCCTGATCAGCTTTGAAGCGGCAGCGCGCCACGAGAGCTTTACCAAAGCGGCGCAGGAGCTTTCGCTCACCCAGGGCGCCATTTGCCGACAGATCGCCAGCCTGGAGGAGTTCCTCAGCGTCGAACTCTTCCGACGCTCGCGGCGCGGAGTGAAGCTGACGGAAGCCGGTCTTTCCTACAGCCGCCGTGTTGCCACTCAACTCGATGCAGTTGAACGGGACACCTTGTCAGTGATGGGGCAACAAGGCGCCAACGTGATCGAATTGGCCGTGGTCCCAACCTTTGGCACTCAATGGTTGCTACCGCGGCTCAAGGACTTCCAGCACAAACACCCGGAAGTGACGGTCAACCTCACCAACCGCACCCGCCCCTTCCTGTTCGCCGACACCGACTTCGATGCTGCGATTTACTTCGGTGATGCAGATTGGTCGGGTACCGAATCCCACAGGCTGATGGGCGAAAATCCGATGCCGGTGTGCAGCCCCACGCTACTGGGCAAAAAAACCAGCCTGACGCCCGATGAAGTCGCTGAACTGCCCCTGCTGCAACAGACCACCCGCCCTTATGCATGGCGCCAGTGGTTCAACTCCCAGCATCTTAATGTGCCGCGTGACATGACAGGACCGCGCTACGAGCTATTCTCCATGCTTGCCCAAGCGGCGATGCACGACATGGGGATCGCGCTGATTCCGCCATTCCTGATTCAACGCGAACTGACTGAGAAACGCTTGGTAATAGCCAACGCTCAAGCGCTGTCGAGCATCAAGGCTTATTACCTGATGATTCCGGAGCGAAAGGTCGAATCGGCCTCTTTACGGGCATTTCGCGATTGGCTGGTCACCCAGGCACAAAGCTACAGCCTAGAAGGATAAAGGCTTTCACGACTTAACTGACCCCGTAGTCAGCAAATAAAACGCCCTACAGATATACGTATTTGTCGCATATTCGCAGACTGTACCGAAAAGCAGTACAAACGTCCCACAAGTGCCTATCTACATGGCTTTGAGCCTCTATTCACCAGCAATGACGCCTCATTCACCGTGCGGATGTGTAAATTCTTGAAATTCGGCCAGAACCCTTGAAAGGCACGGCCTGCAAGGGGTTGAGTCAGTTGGTTGCGACATTCGGTCACGGGGTGACTTGTAGTTAATTTTCCGTCACCCGTCATAATCCCTTGAAGGGCACAAAGTTCGCCTGCAAAATGCCGCGCCCCGCCCTGATTTGGCGGGATCGTGCTGATCGGCCGCCCCAGCCGCACCATCCGAAGTGCCTGGGTTTACTCAATAAGATCACGCAGGAGATTTGACGTGCACATTGGTGTTCCTCTCGAAACCCAGACGGGTGAAACACGGGTTGCTGCAACCCCGGAAACCATCAAGAAGCTGATCGGCCAGGGTCATAAGGTCACTGTGCAAAGCGGCGCCGGCATTAACGCCAGCGTTGTCGACAGTGCCTATGAAGCGGCAGGCGCAATCATTGGCAGCGCCAACGATGCGTTTGGTGCCGAGCTGATTCTCAAGGTGGTCGCCCCCAGCGACAGCGAGCTGACGCTGATTAAAAGCGGCACCGTTGTGGTCGGAATGCTCAACCCGTTCAGCAATGAAACCATTGCCAAGCTGGCTGAGTGCGGCATTACCGCGTTTGCGCTGGAAGCTGCGCCGCGTACCTCCCGCGCTCAAAGCCTGGATGTGCTGTCTTCGCAAGCGAACATCGCCGGCTATAAAGCCGTGTTGCTGGCCGCTCACCACTACCCTCGCTTCATGCCAATGCTGATGACGGCTGCGGGCACCGTGAAAGCGGCGCGTGTGCTGATTCTCGGCGCCGGCGTTGCGGGGTTGCAGGCGATCGCCACGGCGAAACGCCTGGGTGCAGTGATCGAAGCATCTGACGTGCGTCCTGCGGTGAAGGAGCAGATCGAATCCCTCGGCGCCAAGTTCGTCGACGTGCCGTACGAAACCGATGAAGAGCGCGAATGCGCTGTCGGTGTCGGCGGTTACGCCCGGCCAATGCCTGCCAGCTGGATGCAACGTCAGGCCCTGGCCGTGCACGAACGCGCCAAACAGGCTGACATTGTCATCACCACCGCACTGATCCCGGGCCGCAAGGCGCCGACGCTGTTGAGCGCGGAAACCGTGGCGCAGATGAAGCCAGGCTCGGTGGTCATCGACCTCGCGGCTGCTCAGGGCGGCAACTGCCCGCTGACCGTGGCCGATCAGGTTGTGGTCGAGAATGGAGTCACCATTTGCGGTCCGACCAACCTGGCCGGCGCGGTCGCGGCAGATGCTTCGGCCCTGTACGCACGCAACCTGCTGGACTTCCTGAAGCTGGTCTTCAACAAAGAAGGCCAGTTCGAGATCAACCTCGAAGACGACATCGTCGCCGCGTGCCTGATGTGCCGCGACGGCCAAGTCATCCGCAAAAACGCCTAAGCAGGGATTCAGACGATGGAAGAGCTTATCTCCCCCGGTATCTACAACCTGATCATCTTCGTGCTGGCGATTTATGTCGGTTATCACGTGGTCTGGAACGTTACGCCTGCACTGCACACGCCTTTGATGGCGGTGACCAACGCGATCTCGGCGATCGTCATCGTCGGCGCCATGCTCGCCGCGGCTTTGACCGTGACGCCACTGGGCAAGACCATGGGCACCCTCGCGGTAGCCCTGGCGGCCGTGAACGTGTTTGGTGGGTTCCTGGTGACCCGCAGGATGCTTGAGATGTTCAAGAAAAAAGCCCCGAAAGCCGTAAAAGAAGAGGCGCCTAAGTAATGAGCATGAATCTTGTCACGACGCTCTACTTGATCGCGTCGATCTGCTTCATCCAGGCCCTCAAAGGCCTGTCGCACCCGACAACCTCTCGACGCGGCAACGTGTACGGCATGCTCGGCATGGCGTTGGCGATCCTCACCACCGTGGGCCTCATCTATAAGCTGGGCGCTGAGCTGGCCACCGCCGGCATCGGTTACGTTATCGTCGGTCTGCTGGTCGGCGGCACTGCTGGCTCCATCATGGCCAAGCGCGTTGAAATGACCAAGATGCCGGAACTGGTCGCCTTCATGCACAGCATGATCGGTATGGCCGCGGTGTTCATTGCGATCGCGGCCGTTGTTGAACCGCAATCGCTGGGTATTGTTAAACAGCTGGGCGATGCGATTCCTGCCGGTAACCGTCTTGAGCTGTTCCTCGGCGCTGCCATCGGTGCAATCACCTTCTCCGGTTCGGTGATCGCGTTCGGCAAGCTGTCGGGCAAGTACAAGTTCCGCCTGTTCCAGGGTGCACCGGTACAGTTCAGTGGCCAACACAAGCTGAATCTGGTGCTGGGTCTGGCGACACTGGCGCTGGGCATCACCTTCATGCTGACCGGCAATCTCAGCGCCTTCGCACTGATGCTGGCCTTGGCCTTCGTGCTGGGCGTGCTGATCATCATCCCGATTGGCGGCGCCGACATGCCGGTAGTTGTGTCGATGCTCAACAGCTACTCCGGCTGGGCAGCGGCCGGTATCGGCTTCTCGCTGAACAACTCGATGCTGATCATCGCCGGTTCGCTGGTGGGTTCGTCCGGTGCGATCCTCTCGTACATCATGTGCAAGGCGATGAACCGCTCCTTCTTTAATGTGCTGCTCGGTGGTTTCGGCAACACGGCG
Organism: Pseudomonas sp. 31-12; assembly: GCF_003151075.1. Classification (NCBI taxonomy): domain Bacteria; kingdom Pseudomonadati; phylum Pseudomonadota; class Gammaproteobacteria; order Pseudomonadales; family Pseudomonadaceae; genus Pseudomonas; species Pseudomonas sp. 31-12. The sequence goes on along the minus strand of NZ_CP029482.1, from coordinate 340,403 downwards.
GACGCGGCAGGCCCGGCGGGTTCGAAAGAAGCTCGCCCGGTGAAATCCGGTTCAGCTGATGACGCGACCTTCCTGCTGACCAACGCCGACACCGTGATCATCGTTCCAGGCTACGGCCTGGCGGTCGCACGGGCGCAACACGCGCTGAAAGAGCTGACCGAGAAACTGACCCATCGCGGCGTGACCGTGAAGTACGCGATCCACCCGGTTGCAGGTCGTATGCCTGGCCACATGAACGTGCTGCTGGCCGAGGCCGAAGTGCCTTACGATCAGGTGTTCGAGATGGAAGACATCAACTCCGAGTTCGGCCAGGCCGACGTGGTGCTGGTGCTCGGCGCCAACGACGTGGTCAACCCGGCCGCGAAGAACGACCCGAAATCGCCGATTGCCGGCATGCCGATTCTCGAAGCGTTCAAAGCCAAGACCATCATCGTCAACAAGCGCTCGATGGCCAGCGGCTATGCCGGTCTGGACAACGAACTGTTCTACCTCGACAAAACCATGATGGTCTTCGGCGACGCCAAGAAAGTCATCGAAGACATGGTCAAAGCTGTCGAGTAAAACCTGCTCCAACGCAATACCCAAAACCTCAGCCTTTAGTAGGCTGGGGTTTTTTTATTCCCCGTGAAACCCGACCAAAGGCTCTAAATCAAGCCTCTGCATTCGACCATGGTAGCGGGACGGATTTTTTTCAAATCACTAGACTGCACACCTTGCTTCCGTTGCCCGAGATAACCATCCATGTACCGTGATCGTATTCGCTTGCCTTCGTTGTTGGATAAGGTGATGAGCGCCGCTGACGCTGCCGCTCTGATTCAGGACGGCATGACCGTCGGCATGAGTGGCTTCACCCGCGCCGGCGAAGCCAAAGCCGTGCCCCACGCGTTGGCCGAGCGCGCCAAAATCACCCCGCTGAAAATCACCTTGATGACCGGCGCCAGCCTGGGCAACGACCTTGATAAACAGCTCACCGAAGCCGGCGTATTGTCACGACGCATGCCATTCCAGGTCGACAGCACCCTGCGCAAGGCGATTAACGCTGGCGAAGTGATGTTCATTGACCAGCATCTCTCGGAAACCGTGGAGCAACTGCGCAACCAGCAGCTCAAACTGCCGGACATCGCCGTGATCGAGGCCGTGGCGATCACCGAGCAGGGCCATATCGTGCCGACCACTTCGGTAGGCAACTCGGCCAGCTTTGCGATTTTCGCCAAACACGTGATCGTCGAGATCAACCTGGCGCACAACCCGAACCTCGAGGGTTTGCACGACATCTATATCCCGACTTACCGTCCGACCCGTACGCCTATTCCGCTGGTCAAGGTCGATGACCGCATTGGCAGCACCGCCATTCCGATTCCGCCGGAAAAAATCGTCGCGATCGTGATCACCAATCAGTCCGACTCGCCCTCCACGGTATTGCCGCCGGATGTCGACACTCAGGCCATTGCCGATCACCTGATCGACTTCTTCAAGGAAGAGGTGGCCGCAGGGCGCATGACCAACAAGCTCGGCCCCTTGCAGGCCGGTATCGGCACCATCGCCAACTCGGTGATGTGCGGCTTGATCGACTCGCCGTTCGAAGACCTGACCATGTACTCCGAAGTGCTTCAGGACTCGACCTTCGACCTGATCGACGCCGGCAAGCTGAGTTTTGCCTCGGGCAGTTCGATCACCCTGTCGAGCCGGCGCAATGCCGACGTTTTCGGCAATCTGGAGCGCTATAAGGACAAACTGGTTCTGCGGCCGCAGGAGATCTCGAACCATCCGGAAGTGGTGCGTCGCCTGGGCATCATTGGCATCAACACCGCGCTGGAATTCGACCTGTACGGCAACGTCAACTCCACCCATGTCTGCGGCACACGGATGATGAACGGCATCGGCGGTTCCGGGGACTTTGCGCGCAACGCGCACCTGGCAATCTTCGTGACCAAATCGATTGCCAAGGGTGGCGCGATCTCCAGCGTGGTGCCGATGGTCAGCCACGTCGACCATACCGAACATGACGTCGACATCCTTGTGACGGAGATCGGTCTGGCCGACCTGCGCGGCCTGGCGCCACGGGAGCGGGCTCGGGTCATCATCGACAACTGTGTGCACCCGGATTACCGCCAGGCACTGGATGACTACTTTACGGCGGCTTGTGCATTGGGCGGACACACCCCGCATATCCTGCGTGACGCACTGAGCTGGCACATGAACCTGGAAGAAACCGGGCGAATGCTGGCGGTCTGATTCAGAGAAAAAACAGCTGACGCAAACACAGTTGCGTCAGCTGGCGCTTACCGCTTTAGATTCTATTTAAAACTGTACTGCTGTACTGGTCATTTCCTACCGTATTTGCCTACACAATCAAGTCAAAACATCAAAATTGCACCAACATAGTGCTGACAGGTACAGTTGCCTCAATTTCGACCAGTACACCCCCTATTAACAGTTAACTGGTCCCTCACAATACAGGTGAACTGTATCTACAGAGACTAGCCAAACGAGAGGATCATTGGCATCAGTTAAACCACTACCTAATCCCGCCACAAGCGGAAGGATGTCAACCATGGAACGTACACTCAGTTCCGAACTGTTCTTCGAAGATACCGCTGCAAAAACCCAGGCTTCCATGCCTCTTCGCGTTATTGCCAACCTGATGCTGTGGCAGCGCCGCATCTCCAGCCGCCATCAACTGGCTCGTCTGGATTCGCGTCTGCTGGCTGATGCCGGGATTAGCGAAGCACAACGCTACGAAGAGCTGAGCAAGCCGTTCTGGCGCTAAGTTAGCGTCGCTGGCTCTGACCCACCGGGTCCACCGCCAGCACTTCAAATTGAAAAAGCAAAGCCCGTCGTGGGAAACCACGACGGGCTTTGTCGTTTTCAGCCTTGATCGGCGGCTGAACAAAAGGAATAGCCAACAACAAGTACAGTCTTAATATTTATCAGATTGCACCAGTACAATTTCACGGCAGTGTATCTGTAGCTCCAGACTCGCAACGCTCAACATGAAGTCCTGACTCTCCGGCAAAAGGACTTCGCGCCATGGATAACTTACTGGATGTTTCTGCCCCCGCCCTTCTAAAGAAGCCTCGACTCCACAGACTTAAACGATTGCTGAAGTCGCTTGCCGCCGCCCTTGAGAGAGCTCGCACCCGACGTTTGCTGGGCCAGTTCAATGATCGGCAACTCTCGGACCTGGGCATCAGCCACGCCGATCGGCTCAATGAATTGGATAAGCCGTTCTGGCGCTAGGGCCCTGCTTTAAAAGAAGGGACTATTCGAACCGATAAAAGCAGGCCTAATATCAAGGCAGAACGTGGCGAGTGCTGTACGACAGGCGTCTGATCCAACAGCTACCTCAACACCTCTCAATCGGTTATCCAAAGGAGTTACACCATGTCCCGTCTTCGTCTGCTCAGCGCTGCAGCCCTGCTTGCCGTGGCTGCCAATTCCCACGCGACCAGCTTTATCGTGACCACGGATGCCGTCGTCGGCGCGCTGAAGTCCAGTTCCGATGCAACCTCCGACGTCACTTCTTCCTTTCGCGATGACAAGATTGTGCGCGCTGCCCGTGACGATGCCGCCAGCTTCGTCGCCAGCGAAGGCGCCATTCGTGGTGTGAAACTGGAAAGCGCACTCGACCACATCCGTCACCAGGCGCCTCAGCTGAACGCTACCGATGCACAGCTGGCCCAAGCCATCCTGACAATCTAAGCAACACAGTTACGTGGGACACGCTTGTCGTGTCCCAATGTTTCGGCGCTGGCTCTAGCCGGGGCATTGCGCTAGCCTTTGGACTCGCTTTCAGCAATCGAGTCCCATGCGTTTTCTTTCAAAGCGGTTTTCTACTTCGGTATTTCTCGCGGCCTGTTGGTCGGCCTCGGCCTGTGCCTACGACGCGTTCAACCTGTCGACCCAAGGCATCGTCGTCACGGGTTACGCCACCAGCATGGTGACCGCGGCCCCCTTCGACCGTAAGCTACTGATCGCGGCACACGATGACGCTGCGGCGTTCATTGCCAGCGACGGCCAACTACGCGGAGCACAACTGGAATCCGCGCTGGATTACCTGCGCCGCAGCCAGCCAAAACTTCATGCAAGCGACCTTGAACTGGCGCAGGCAATTCTCGTCCAATAGTTATCCTTTGTCCTTGCGGAGTCGTTCCATGCGTAGCCCTCTGATTGCTGTTGCCCTTGGCCTGCTTTTATTGGCCGATGTGACCCAGGCGCACACCCTGGTCGCCACCAGTAACATCATCATCAATGCCACCCAGCGCACCCTTGATTTCACGTCCGATACCACCACGTCGATCCGGGATTCGAAGATCATCCGTGAAGCCCACGACGATGCGGCCAGCTTCGTTGCCAGCGATGGCGACATACGCGGCGCGCACCTTGAAGCGGCCATCAACACCTTGCGCACCCGTGTGCCGGAAGCACGAGACGCCAGTGATCAGGTGCTCGCCGAAGCCATCCTCGCACTGTGAGGTCGACAAGCGCCTGGCTGCTGGCCGGGCTGATGTTGCTACTCTGCAACACGGCCCAGGCTGGTCTGCAATTACGGCTCAAGACCGAAGGTCTGAGTCCTGAACAACAGCAAGCCAGTCAGGCGTTGCTCGATGAAGCCATGCAGGCCTTGCCGCCACGCTTCATCGAACAACTGGACCGGCGCATTGATGTCGGCTGGACCGACGACATGCCGAGCAATGCCTATGGCCAGGCATCGCTGGTGTCCGAGCTCGATCTGAACCGCAACTTGCTCGTCAACCTCACGAACGGCAGTGCCGCCACCAAGAAAACCTATCGCCCCCACGGCACCGTCCGCCGCGAGATGCTCGCCACGGTGTTGCATGAACTCACCCACATTTACGACCGCTCGCGCCTATGGCCAGATGCGGAGCGCACGCTGATCCAGCGCTGCACCCGGCGCAACAGCAGTTCAGGCCTGATTGGCATCCCGGATGAATGCCGTGGTCAATCCGACCGCCGCTTTACCTTGAGCGATGACCCGCGCCTGCTCGACCTGGCCGGCTGGCCGCAATACGTTGGTCGCCGCGGCGAGCGCGAACAGCACAACCGGCAAATCGCCCGCAGCCCGGACATCTACGAAACGAGCAGCCCCAAAGAGTTTGTCGCGGTCAACATGGAGTATTTCCTCCTCGACCCGAGCTACGCCTGCCGTCGCCCCGCGCTATATCGCTACTACCAAGAACATTTCGGCTGGGCTCCCGCCGCCAAAGACGCTTGCGGCAAATCCTTCGCGTTCCTCAATGCCGGCAACGACTTCGCCAAACAACCGCTGGGCCAGGTCGATCCGGAACGGGTGTACGCCGTCGACTATCTGCTGGCCGAAGCCAACCAGAACTGGGTCAGCCGCTGGGGCCACAGCATGTTGCGTCTGGTGATCTGCGCGCCGGGCCGGCCACGGGGACCGGACTGCCGCCTCGATCTCGACCAGCATCTGGTGTTGTCCTACCGCGCCTTCGTCGGCGACGTACAGCTCTCGAGCTGGGATGGACTGGTGGGTAAATACCCGTCGCGACTGTTTGTACTGCCGCTAGCCCAAGTGATCGACGAATACACCAAGACTGAACTGCGCAGCCTGGCCTCGGTCCCGCTGAACCTGTCGCGCAAAGAAATTGAAGACGTCGTGGAACACGCCGCCGAGATGCATTGGAGCTACGACGGCAACTATTATTTCCTCTCCAACAATTGCGCGGTGGAAGGCCTGAAATTACTGCGCAGCGGCAGCAACAACGCGAAACTGGTCGGGCTCGACAGCATCATGCCAAACGGTTTGCTGGAAGTGATGAAGGGCCGCGGACTGGCGAATACCAGCGTGCTGGATGACCCTCGCGAAGCGCTGCGCCTGGGCTATCGCTTCGACTCCTTCCGTGACCGCTATCAGGCGATGTTCGAAGTGCTGAAGAAGCACTTGCCGATCAAGCAGGAAAAAGTCGAAGACTGGCTGGCACTGAAAGCAGAAGAGCGCCGGCAATGGTTTGAGCAGGCTGACCTACGCACCAGCGCAGCGTTGCTGTTGCTGGAGCAGGCAAGCTTCCGTCAACAGTTGGTGTTGGCCCAGGATGAAGTGAAACAGCGTTATCTGGGCGCTCGGGAACTGAAGAACGGCGGCATGGACAAGGCGAACGCGACCTTGCAGCAGATTCTCGCCAATAGCGGCTTCCTGAGTCGTCCGGCGGAGCTGCTCGGCACCGGCGGATATGGATTGCCCCAACCGAATGAATGGCAGCGCCTGGAATCGGAAAGCAACCTGCGGCAGAAGCAGCTTCAAGTGCTGACCGGCGATCTGGACAAGGAAGTCAGGGCGCTGCTCGAACCGGGCCGTGCAGCCGAGATGGCCGCCAACGAAGCCAACCTGAAACAGGTGGGCGAGCATTTGCGCAAATTGCATAAAGCCGCGGGCGGACTGGAGTTGCCATAAAAAAGAAGGCTTCGTGGATCACCCACGAAGCCTTCTTTTTGCCCGCACGTTAAATCAAAGCACGCCTTCCAGAATCTCATAGACGATCCCGGTGCCCACGGCGATCAGCACAATGTCGCCCCCGGCACGGCGCCATTCGTAGCCCGGGTAATACGGCAGCCGTCCCAAGGCACGATTGTCCAGGCGCTCACCGTAATAACCGTGAGGCAACGGCCGGCCACGCACCAGATGAATGCCAGGCGGTGGCGGTGCGCCGCGTACGAAATAGCCGTGGTTATCGTGGATAGTCTGACGCACCGGACCGAAGTCCCGTGGCGGTGGGCCGCCGCGACGATTGTCCTGCGGGCCTCGGTGGTCATCTCCATGATTGTCACCACGGTTATCATAATGGCCCTGCTGCGGGCCGCCGCGGTCGTGATCGTCGCGCTGATCGGCGCTCGCGTGCAGCAGCGGGGTGGCACTGAGCATCAGCACGCCCAGGCTGGCAATCAGACGTTTCGGCATTTTCATCAGGTCTTTCCTCACTGCACATACAGCAAAAAGGGCCTCAGAACGTAGTCCTGAAGCCCTCGGTCTTGCTGTTTAGTCTGTGCCGCGAGGCTCTAATTCCTCTGTATCAGGAACTTTACCTTCAACTGACGCGGGCCTTACGCACGCCGTCAGCCAGTGCCGAGCAAAGGCTCAGCACGTCATCAACCGCCTGTTCCGCCGTGGTGGCATTGGCGATGTGATCGATCAATGCCGAACCCACCACCACACCATCGGCAAGACGCGCGATGGACGCCGCTTGCTCCGGTGTACGAATGCCGAAGCCGATGCTGATCGGCAGATCGGTGTGGCGACGCAGACGGGCAACCGCTTCTTCAACATGCTCCAGCGTCGCCGCGCCCGCACCGGTCACACCGGCAACCGACACGTAGTAGACGAAACCGGAGCTGCCATTCAGAACGGTCGGCAGGCGCACATCATCGGTGGTCGGCGTGGTCAGGCGGATGAAGTCCAGGCCTGCAACCTGAGCCGGGTCGCACAGCTCACCGTTATGCTCCGGTGGCAGGTCGACCACGATCAAACCGTCAACGCCGGCTTCTTTGGCGTCGGCAATGAAACGCGGCACGCCATACATGTGAATCGGGTTGAAGTACCCCATCAGCACCAGCGGCGTCTCGGTATTGCCTTCACGGAACTCGCGAACCATTTGCAGGGTTTTCGCCAGGTTCTGCTTCGCACCCAAGGCGCGGATGTTGGCCAGCTGGATGGCCGGGCCGTCCGCCATCGGATCGGTGAAGGGCATACCCAGCTCGATCACATCGGCGCCAGCACCGGGCAAGCCTTTGAGGATAGCCAGGGAAGTGTCATAGCTCGGGTCGCCAGCGGTGACGAAGGTCACCAGGGCGGCGCGATTCTGTTCCTTGAGTTGGGCAAAACGGGTTTGCAGGCGGCTCATCAGTGTTTCTCCTGCTGGGACTGTTCCATATGGTGCATCACGGTCTGCATGTCTTTGTCGCCGCGGCCGGACAGGTTGACCACCATCAGGTGATCTTTCGGCAGGATCGGTGCGCGTTTGAACACTTCGGCCAGGGCATGGGCGCTTTCCAGTGCCGGAATAATCCCTTCCAGACGGCAGCATTTGTGGAATGCATCGAGGGCTTCGTCGTCGGTCACCGAGGTGTACTGGACACGGCCGATGTCATGCAACCAGGCGTGTTCAGGGCCGATGCCTGGATAATCGAGGCCGGCGGAAATCGAGTGAGCGTCGATGATCTGGCCATCGTCGTCCTGCAGCAAGAAAGTACGGTTACCGTGCAGCACGCCCGGAACGCCTCCATTCAGGCTGGCAGCATGCTTGCCGGTTTCGATGCCGTAACCGGCCGCTTCCACACCAATGATCTCGACGCTTTTGTCATCGAGGAACGGGTGGAACAGTCCCATGGCGTTGGAACCGCCACCGATGCATGCCACCAGGCTGTCCGGCAGACGACCTTCCTGGGCTTGCAGTTGATCACGGGTTTCCTTGCCGATCACGGACTGGAAGTCGCGGACCATGGCGGGATAAGGGTGCGGGCCGGCCACGGTGCCAATCAGATAGAAGGTGCTGTCGACATTGGTCACCCAGTCACGCAGCGCTTCGTTCATCGCGTCTTTCAGGGTGCCGGTGCCGGCGACAACCGGGATCACTTCGGCGCCCAGCAATTTCATGCGGAATACGTTGGCTTGCTGACGTTCGATGTCCGTGGTGCCCATATAGATCACGCAGTCCAGGCCGAAACGTGCAGCCACGGTCGCCGTCGCCACACCGTGCATGCCGGCGCCGGTTTCAGCGATGATGCGTTTCTTGCCCATGCGCCGCGCCAGCAGAATCTGGCCGATGCAGTTGTTGATCTTGTGCGCGCCGGTGTGGTTCAGCTCTTCGCGCTTCAGGTAAATCTTTGCGCCACCGCAGAATTCGGTCAGGCGTTCGGCGTAATACAGCGGGCTTGGACGTCCGACGTAGTCGCGCTGGAAGTAAGCCAATTCTTCTTTGAACGCCGGATCTTCCTTGGCCAATTCGTATTCACGGGCCAGGTCGAGGATCAACGGCATCAGGGTTTCGGCGACGTAACGGCCGCCGAACGAGCCAAACAGGCCGTTGGCGTCGGGGCCGTTGCGCAGATTAGTCTGGGTCATGGGTCGCTCCAGTGGGATTCGTGAGATGACAATGACGGTCACTCTACCCCTGACGCCCCAGCCTGAAAACCGATAAGATCGCCACAACCTGTCAGGAAAACTCACAGATCCCATGAGCCACGACCTTCCCCCGCTGAACGCCCTTCGCGCCTTCGAAGCCACGGCACGGCTGAACAGCGTCAGTCAGGCAGCCGAACAGCTGCACGTCACTCACGGCGCGGTCAGCCGGCAACTCAAGGTGCTTGAAGAACACTTGGGCGTGAGCTTGTTCATCAAGGAGGGGCGCGGCCTGAAACTCACAGATGCCGGCGTTCGTCTGCGTGATGCCAGCGGAGAAGCATTTGAGCGTCTGCGAACGGTTTGCGCGGAGCTGACCCAAAGCACCGCCGACGCGCCGTTCGTACTGGGTTGCTCGGGCAGCTTGTTGGCGCGTTGGTTTATTCCACGCCTGGGACGATTGAATGCGGACTTGCCGGACCTGCGCCTGCACTTGTCGGCCGGAGAAGGCGATCTCGATCCGCGTCGACCGGGGCTGGATGCCTTGCTGGTGTTTGCCGAGCCGCCATGGCCGGCGGACATGCAGGTCTATGAGCTGGCCAGCGAACGAATCGGCCCGGTGCTGAGCCCGCGCTTCGCGGGTTATGAAAGGCTGCAAGGCGCGCCGGCCACAGCGTTATTGAACGAACCCTTGCTGCACACCACCTCGCGCCCACAAGCCTGGCCGAGTTGGGCACAGCAAAGCGGCCTCGACGCCAAGGCGTTGAAGTACGGTCAGGGTTTCGAGCATTTGTATTATTTGCTGGAGGCCGCAGTGGCGGGGCTCGGGGTGGCGATTGCACCGGAGCCGCTGGTAGCCGAGGATTTGAAGGCCGGTCGTCTGGTTGCACCTTGGGGATTCAGTGAAACCCCGGCGCAACTGGCCTTGTGGCTACCCAAGCGCGCCGCAGACGGGCGCGCTCGGCAGTTGGCGCAGTGGCTAAAGGCCGAGCTGCGCCAGACCGATTAGTCGCCGCGTTTGAACAGCAGGTAAGCCGCAAGCAGACCCAGTGCGCCCACAGCGACGCCCGCGGTAGTCCAAGGGTGTTCCTGGGCGTAGTCCCGAGTGGCAATCCCGGTTTCGCGGGTTTTGACTTTGACTTCTTCATACGCATCGCTGAGCAGATGGCGCGAATGTTTCAGCGCGTTCTCGGCGTTGCCTTTCAACACTTTGAGTGTTTTACGCGACTCGTCCGAGGCGTCGTCTTTCAGATTTTCCAAAGATTTCAGCAGACTCTCGATCTCGGCTTCCATGCTTTGCAATGAGGCTTTACGTAAAGAGGTGTTGGCCATGGTGGCTCTCCTTCATTGATGATGAGTAGCGTGTGTTGGTTGGGACTTCAGGGGTTCGAGAAAGTGCAGTAAATCTGAACTTCTGCGTTGCATTAGCCGACAGAAGTAATAGGAAAAATCACTGCTAGGCTGTATTTCACACCCTGAGGAGAACGCCATGACTGATCACCACACCTACAAGAAAGTCGAGCTTGTCGGCTCGTCCACCAGCAGCATTGAAGACGCGATCAACAACGCGCTGGCCGAAGCCAATAAAAGCATCAAGCACCTGGAATGGTTTGAAGTGACCGAAACTCGCGGGCACATCAAGGACGGCAAGGCCGCCCACTTTCAGGTGACGCTCAAAGTCGGGTTCCGGATTGCCAGCAGCTGAGTTTGAGCTAGTCTCCTGAACTTGCGCGCCGGCCGAGTGCCATAGGGAAATGGCAAGCGTTACATGAGTGCCTCCGGCTGATGGCTGGATGCTCCCTTTGATCCGACGAGGGAATGCGACAGATGAAGCATTTTATTTTAGCGGTAGGTTTATTAAGCCTTGCGGGAACAGCCTTTGCTGATGGCAAATCGTGCGAAGAGCTGAAAGCCGAAATCGCAGCGAAACTTGATGCCAAGGGCGTTGCCGGCTATTCACTGGAAATCGTCGATAAGGGCACTGAGGCCGGCGGGAAAGTCGTGGGTACCTGTGAAAAGGGCGCCAAGAAAATCATATATAAGCAAGGCTGACGTCCCTTACAAATGAAAAAGCCGACGCAATAGCGTCGGCTTTTTTTGTGTGGCGGCGCCTGTGCCTCAGCCTTTCATGACCTGCGCCAGCAGCTCATAGGAGTGCACGCGATCCGCATGTTCGTACAGGTCGCAAGTGAAAATCAGCTCGTCTGCCTGAGTCTGCTCGATCAGCACCTCAAGCTTGGCGCGGATTTTCTGCGGGCTGCCGACCATCGCCAGACCGAGGAAATCGCCCACGGCTTCTTTCTCATGGGGCAACCACAGGCCATCCATGGTTTTCACCGGTGGACGCTGCACCAGGCTTTGGCCACGCATCAACGCCAAGATGCGCTGATAGACCGATGTCGCCAGGAAATCTGCCTGTTCGTCAGTGTCAGCGGCAACCAGCGGCACGCCGAGCATCACATACGGCTTATCCAGCACCGCCGAAGGCTTGAAGTGATTGCGATAGACGCGAATTGCCTCGTGCATGAAGCGCGGTGCGAAATGCGAGGCGAAGGCGTAGGGCAAACCGCGCTCACCGGCCAGTTGTGCACTGAACAGGCTGGAACCCAGCAACCACACCGGGACGTTGGTGCCGGTGCCGGGCATTGCGATAATCCGCTGATCTGGCGTGCGTGGGCCGAGGTAACGCATCAACTCCGCGACGTCTTCCGGAAACTCGTCGGCGCTACCGGAGCGTTCGCGACGCAAGGCGCGGGCAGTCATTTGATCAGAACCGGGTGCGCGCCCCAGGCCCAGATCAATCCGGCCTGGATACAGGCTTTCGAGGGTGCCGAATTGCTCCGCGATCACCAGCGGCGCGTGGTTGGGCAGCATCACACCGCCGGAACCGACACGAATGGTCGACGTGCCACCCGCCAGGTAGCCGAGCAGTACCGAGGTGGCCGAACTGGCGATGCCGTCCATGTTGTGGTGTTCGGCGACCCAGAAGCGGTTATAGCCGAATTTCTCGACATGCTGCGCCAGGTCCAGGGAATTACGCAGCGACTGGGCCGCGCTGCCGTTCTCTCGCACGGGCACCAGATCAAGGGTCGAGAACTTGATATCGGACAGTCGTTTCATAAGCCTGCTTCTCCAATGGTGAGCGCAGGTTTTTCTTGCGAACGAAAACCTGCCGAATCTATAAGCGTGTTTCATGCAATGAGGGCATATACCCGAGTTTCAATAGCCAGGCGAAAAAAACCTACGAAAACGGTAGGAATTATGAGATCAGGTGAACTTTGCACCACCGTCTATCCTCAGAACCCTAGCAACCGAAAACCACGAAGGTGCGACATTCGCGCCGGATCTTGAGGAGGCAGACATGGCTATTACGAAGAAAGCATCGGCTCATTGGGAAGGTGATCTGAAAACCGGCATCGGCTCGATCTCCACTGAAACCGGTGTGCTCAGAGAAGCGCCCTACGGCTTCAAGGCGCGTTTCGAAGGCGGCAAAGGCACCAATCCGGAAGAGCTGATCGGCGCGGCCCACGCGGGCTGTTTCTCCATGGCGTTTTCGATGATTCTGGGCGATGCCGGGCTCAAGGCCGACAGCATCGATACCAATGCTGAAGTGACTCTGGATCAGGTCGAAGGTGGTTTTGCGATCACTGCGGTGAAATTGATCCTCAAGGCGAAAATCCCCGGGGCCACTCAAGCGCAGTTCGAAGAACTGAGCAACAAGGCCAAAGAAGGCTGCCCGGTGTCCAAAGTGCTGAATGCAAAGATCAGCCTGGATGCCACCCTGGTCAGCTGATGATCAGGCGCTGAATGTACTGACGCCTTCGCGAGCAGGCTCGCTCCCACTTTTGAAACAAATACCAAAAGTGGGAGCGGCTCTGCTCGCGAAGGCGATCTTGTAAGCGACACCCTCCCAACGGCTAAACCTGAGCTTTGTGAGCGATGTCAGAACTCGCTTTGCCAAACTGTGGTCGAATAAATGACAGCAGCTGAAACGCAGCCTCTTGCGCGCTGCCTCAATGGAGCTTCAACCATGAAACGTTTTGCCTTGGCGATTATCTGTTGTGCGCTGGCCACTTCGGCCCTGGCAGCACCGAAATCCTGCGAAGAACTCAAGGCCGAGATCGAGGCCAAGATCCAGGCCAATAACGTCTCGTCCTACACCCTCGAAATCGTCACCAATGACGAAGTTCACGACCAGAACATGGTCGTCGGCAGCTGCGAAAACGGCACCAAGAAAATCATCTACCAGAAAAACGACCGCTGATTCGCCTCACGGGACGCAATTGGCCTCCCGATCTTCAGCGACGATCTCGCGCTTGGCGTTGAACAATCGGGCGCCAGGGGTGAACGCTATCGAACGGCCCTCCAGCACATAGCGCTGGCCGGCTTCGAAATGATCGTAGTTGATGGTCAGGTAGCACAGCCGTTCCACGGGGGCGCTCATCATCCCTATGCCTCCACCACCGGGCACTTCAAAGTCAAACCTGACGACCAGCTCATGGCTGCCGGGGGTGACCTGGAAAAAACGCCCGTCGCGCATTCGCTGCTTGTCCAGTCGCTCCGCCATCAGCAATTTATCGTTGGGGAATGGCGTCGAGAAATCGATCCAAGCCATCTGCGGATTTACCGCCGGTAACGGGCTCTGGCAGCCAGCAACCACACTTGCAGCGAGCAACAGCATCAACCTGCGCATGATGAATGTCCCAAAGGATGGTTATTCAGCATAACGCTGATTAGCTGCGTTGACAGCCCGCGGGTGTGCCTTGGCCGATCACTTTTCGTTGCTGGTCATAGAGCTTTGCCCACGGCCGGAAGCCGATATTTCCCGCTTGCAGCTGATACCGCTGACCGGCGTTGAAGTCGTTGAATTTCACATTCAACTGGCAGTCACGCCAGAGCGGTTCGGCATCGGGCCCGATGTTGGTGGGCGCAACCGGGAATTGGTAGCGAACCGTCAGCTCATGACTGCCCGGATGCACCTCGAAATAGCGCTTATCGGTAGAAGCCTTGTCATCGACTTCCAGCGCTTGCAGGGCGGTGTCTTCTTGCTGTGACTCCAGCTCGATCCACGCTTGCGAAGGATCATGGTGAGGTAATCCGAAACCAGCACAGCCGGTCAGCATCAGCAAGCCTCCCGTCAGCATCAATTTGCGCATAGCGGAGCTCCAGTCAGGCGGGATAGTCTTGCGGGCAGACTCTCCAGGGATGATTTTATTTTGATCACGCCGCTTCCAAGCCTTGGGTTACTTGATCGCGTTTTACGGATTTTGTTTCCGGGTGTGTTGCTTTTATTACTCAGTGGTTGCGCGGGTGTCAGCTATTACAGCCAATTGGCCAGTGGTCAGCTGCAATTGCTGCGGGCCAGGGAGCCGGTGGCCGACGTGCTTGCCGATCCGTCTCGTGACCCGATGCTGCGTGCGCATCTGGCCCAGTCGCAAAAGGCCCGGACATTCGCCAGCCAACAGCTGCATCTGCCGGATAACCAGAGCTACCGTCTATACGCCGACATTGGCCGGCCGTTCGTGGTCTGGAACGTTTTTGCCACACCGGAGTTTTCCCTGACACCGCAAAACCATTGTTTCCCCATCGCCGGGTGCGTCGCCTACCGCGGTTATTACAGCCAGAGTGCCGCTCGCGGCGAAGCTGCCTTGCAGCGTTTGCAAGGTATGGACGTGTCCATTGGCGGCGTCGAGGCCTATTCGACGCTCGGCTGGTTCAACGATCCGATTCTCAGTTCAATGATGGGTTGGGGCGACGAGCGGCTGGCGACATTGATCTTCCACGAGCTCGCCCATCAGCGCTTTTATGTGAAGGACGACACCGAGTTCAACGAGTCTTTCGCCACCTTCGTCGAGCAGGAAGGCACCCGGCGATGGCGCGCATCGCGCGGTCTGGCGCCGGAAAACGGGGCCCAGGCGCAGCGGCGCGACCAATTCATTCAGTTGGTTCTGGAGACTCGCACGCGACTTGAAAAGCTCTACGCCCTGCCACTGCCCGCCGACCCGATGCGCCAACGCAAAGCCGCGGAGTTCGAACGCTTGCGAAGTGAATATCGACAACTGCGAGACAGCCGGTGGGCTGGGGACAAACGCTACGACGCGTGGATCAATGCGCCGATGAACAATGCGCGGTTGTTGCCGTTTGGGTTGTACGACCAATGGGTGCCGGCGTTTTCGGCGCTGTTCAGGCAGGTGGGGGGGGATTGGGACAGGTTTTATGTGGCCGTCGAGCAGCTTGGTGCGTTACCGGTCGGGGAGCGCAAGGCGGCGCTGAAAGCGTTGGCCGGACCCTAGAAATTTGGCGGCTGAGCAGGCCTCTTCGCGGGCAAGCCCGCTCCCACAGGTCCGTGTGGTGTACGAAAAATACGTACGACCCAGAACCTGTGGGAGCGGGCTTGCCCGCGAAGGCGTACTGATCAGCGCTGCAAAAACGCCTGATGCATCTCATCCAGCGTTTCAAAGTGATAGGCCGGCGCTTCTGCGCTCAATTCTTCCCGGCTGCCAAACCCATAACCCACCGCCGCCGCATCAAGCCCATTGCTGCGCGCGCCGATCAGGTCGTGTTTGCGGTCGCCGATCATCAGGGTGTTGGCCGGGTCCAGGCCTTCTTCGGCCATCAGGTGGGCAATCAACTCGACCTTATTGGTGCGTGTCCCGTCCAGTTCACTGCCGTAGATCACCTTGAAGTGCCTGGCGAAGTCGAAGTGCCGGGCGATTTCCCGGGCGAATACCCACGGCTTGGAGGTTGCGATGTATAACTGCCGCCCTTGCCCGCCGAGGGTTTCCAGCAGCGGCGTGACGCCGTCGAACACACGGTTTTCGTAAAGGCCGGTGACCTTGAATCGTTCGCGGTAGAAGTTCACGGCTTCCCAGGCCTTGGGCTCGTCGAAGTCGTAGAACTGCATGAACGCCTGCAACAACGGCGGGCCGATGAAGTGTTCGAGTTTGGTCAGGTCGGGCTCATCGATCCCCAGTTTGCTCAGGGCGAACTGGATCGAACGGGTGATGCCCTCGCGCGGGTCGGTCAGGGTGCCATCGAGGTCGAACAGTACGGTTTGGTAATGCATGTTGAGTCCTGGAAGAGGGCGAAGGCTCAGAGCTGGTCGTAGCCTTCAGCCAGATGCAAATTCTTGAGCTTCACGTAATTCGCCGCGCTGTAAGTGAAAAAGGCATTTTCCTTGTCCGTCAGCGGACGAATTTGTTTCACCGGGCTACCGACATAAAGGAAGCCGCTTTCCAGACGCTTGCCGGGCGGCACCAGGCTGCCGGCGCCGACAATCACATCGTCCTCGATCACTGCACCGTCCATGACGATGCTGCCCATGCCGATCAGAATCCGGTTGCCGACACTGCAGCCATGCAGCATGACCTTATGCGCAATGGTCACGTCGTCCCCGATCAAGCAGGGAAAGCCATCGGGATTGAACGGTCCGGCGTGGGTGATGTGCAGCACGCAGCCATCCTGGACACTGGTGCGCGCACCGATACGGATGCGGTGCATGTCGCCACGAATCACCGTCAGCGGCCAGACGGAGCTGTCTTCGCCGATTTCGACGTCGCCGATCACCACCGCTGAGCCGTCGACAAAGGCGCCTTTGCCCAGTAGCGGCGTGTGGTTCTGATACTTGCGAAGGGTCACGATAGGCTCTCTCTCTTTTGCTGATAGCTGCGGTGAGCGTCGATTGTAATTAAGATGGCCGCATGTTTCTTCCAGCCAAGGTGCCAACCGTGAGCGTGAACAACCCTCTTTTGCAGTCCTACGACCTGCCGCCGTTCTCGGCGATCCGTGCCGAACACGTGCAACCGGCCATTGAACAGATCTTGGCTGACAACCGTGCCGCCATTATCGAGATCCTCGACAGCCAGGGCAAACAACCGACCTGGGCCGGCCTGGTGCTGGCGATGGACGAACTGAACGATCGTCTGGGCGCAGCCTGGAGCCCGGTCAGCCACCTGAATGCCGTGTGCAACAGCGCTGAATTGCGCGAAGCCTACGAGTCCTGCTTGCCGGCCTTGAGCGCCTACTCCACCGAACTGGGTCAGAACCGCGAATTGTTCGAGGCCTTCGAAGCCTTGGCGAACAGCCCGGAAGCCGCCGGTTTCGACGTCGCGCAGAAAACCATCCTGGAACACGCCCTGCGAGACTTCCGTCTGTCGGGTATTGACCTGCCAGAAGCCGAACAGAAGCGCTACGCCGAAGTGCAGAGCAAATTGTCGGAGCTGGGCAGCCGCTTCTCCAACCAACTGCTCGACGCGACGCAGGCCTGGACCAAACACGTTACTGATGAAGCTGCCCTCGCCGGCCTCACCGATTCAGCCAAGGCGCAAATGGCTGCCGCAGCCCAGGCCAAAGGCCTCGACGGCTTCTTGATCACCCTGGAATTCCCGAGCTATTACGCGGTAATGACCTACGCCCAGGACCGCGCCCTGCGCGAAGAAGTCTACGCCGCCTACTGCACCCGTGCGTCGGACCAAGGCCCTAACGCCGGTCAGAACGATAACGGCCCGGTCATGGAAGAAATCCTCGACCTGCGCCAGGAACTGGCCAAGCTGCTTGGCTTCGCCAGTTTCTCGGAACTGAGCCTGGCCACCAAAATGGCTGAATCCAGCGATCAGGTGCTGGGTTTCCTGCGCGACCTCGCCAAGCGCAGCAAACCGTTCGCCGCTCAGGATCTGGAACAGCTCAAGGCTTACGCCGCAGAACAGGGCTGCCCGGACCTGCAAAGCTGGGACAGCGGTTTCTACGGCGAAAAACTTCGCGAACAACGTTACAGCGTGGCTCAAGAAGCGCTGCGCGCTTACTTCCCGATCGACAAAGTGCTGGGCGGCCTGTTCGCTATCGTCCAGCGCCTGTACGGCATCGAGATCGCAGAGCTGAAAGGCTTCGACGCCTGGCACCCGGATGTTCGCCTGTTCGAAATCAAGGAAAACGGTCAGCACGTCGGCCGCTTCTTCTTTGACCTCTATGCTCGCGCCAACAAGCGTGGCGGTGCCTGGATGGACGGCGCCCGTGACCGTCGCCGCACCATCAGCGGCGTGCTGCAAAGTCCGGTGGCCAATCTGGTGTGCAATTTCACCCCGGCCGACAGCGGCAAACCCGCCCTGCTGACCCACGATGAAGTCACCACCCTGTTCCACGAATTTGGTCACGGCTTGCATCACCTGCTGACTCGCGTCGAACACGCTGGCGTGTCCGGTATCAACGGCGTGGCCTGGGATGCGGTCGAACTGCCAAGCCAGTTCATGGAAAACTGGTGCTGGGAGCCGGAAGGCCTGGCGCTGATCTCCGGTCACTACGAAACCGGTGAGCCGCTGCCACAAGACCTGCTGGAAAAGATGCTCGCGGCGAAGAACTTCCAGTCCGGCCTGATGATGGTGCGTCAGCTGGAGTTCTCGCTGTTCGACTTCGAATTGCACGCCACCCACGGCGATGGCCGCAGCGTGCTGCAAGTGCTCGAAGGCGTACGCGACGAGGTGTCCGTGATGCGTCCACCAGCCTACAACCGTTTCCCGAACAGCTTCGCCCACATCTTCGCCGGCGGTTACGCGGCGGGTTACTACAGCTACAAGTGGGCTGAAGTGCTGTCGGCCGACGCCTTCTCGAAGTTTGAAGAAGACGGCGTACTCAATGCCGAAACAGGTCGGGCGTTCCGCGAAGCGATCCTGGCGCGCGGCGGTTCTCAGGAACCCATGGTGCTGTTCGTCGACTTCCGTGGCCGTGCGCCATCGATTGACGCACTCTTGCGCCATAGCGGCCTGAGTGAGGACGCAGCAGCATGAGTGAGGGGCCTGTGATCACGAAAAAGCGCTTTATCGCCGGGGCGGTCTGTCCGGCATGCAGCGAGCCGGACAAGTTGATGATGTGGAACGAAGACGAAGTCCCGCATCGCGAATGCGTGGCCTGCGGTTATTCGGACACGCTCAATGAACAAGGCCTGTCGGTGCCCAAGGAATTGGGCACACGGGTCAATACTTCGGCGCTGAAGGTGCCGGACGCCAAGGTTCAGGCCGTGCAGTTCTTCCCGAACCCGAAGCTGAAGAAAAAACCTGACGAGCAACACTGAGTCAGCACCACCTTCCACCCTTTGACGGGGTGGCAGGTGGTATCTATTTACCGCCCTTCTCCCGCGCTTCCTCCTTAGGCTGAATCCTTCAGTTCTATTCAAGGAAGACGCCATGCCTGATATCAATCCACTGTTACAGCGCTGGAACCTGCCACCCTGGCCGGATATCCGCGCCGAACATCTGGTCCCCGCCATCGACACCGTCATTGCTGACAACCGCCTGGCCATTGCCGGGATTGTCGCGAGCCAATCCGCGATCCCGACCTGGGACGATCTGGTACTGGCCGTTGATGAAACCGATGCGCGCCTCGAAGAGGTCATGGGCATTATCGAAACCCTTTCAACGGTGAAACATGAGGGCAAGACCTGGAACAAGGCGAGCGCCAAGTGCAGCGAGGCCATTGCGCAGTACAAGTCCGAAACGATGAGTAATCAGACACTGTTCCGCGCGTTTCAGCGGCTGGCGCAGAGTCCGGCCGCAGTGAATTACGACGAGCCGCGACAGGCCGTCTTGAACAAAATTCTGCGCAGGTTTCGCTTGTCCGGCATCGACTTGTCCATCGAACAACAGCAGACGCTGGCCCGGCTGAATCGCGACATCGGTGTGCTGCGAAGCTTGTTCCTGACCAACCTGGAACGCAGCAGCGCGGCCTGGAGCAAACGTATCGACGACGTCACGCAATTGAACGGTTTGTCCGCGGCGACGCTGGAGCGTCTGGCGCGCAACGCTCAACAGGCGGGGCATGAAGGCTGGCTGATGCGTCTGGACCAGGACACCTTCACTCGCGTCATGGCCTATGCCGAAGACCGCTCCCTGCGCGAAGAATACTTTGTCGCCTACTCCACCCGAGCGTCGGATCAAGGCCCGCACGACGGGCAATTCGATAATGGTCCGGTGCTGGAGCTGCTGTTGTCACTGCGCCACCAGAAAGCCAAATTGCTTGGGTATGAGAACTTCGCGCAACTGAGCCTGGTCACGGAAATGGCGGAGTCCACCGAGCAAGTCACCGGTTTCCTGCGCCAGCAAATCATCCAGGCGACACCGAGCTTCGAGAAGGATGCGCAGGAACTGAAGGCGTTTGCGCTTGAGCGCGGCATGACTGAACTTCAACCTTGGGACCACGAGTTTCTCGCCGAACAAATGCGCCAGCAGCGCCTCGGCGGGGCGTTGAAAGACCTGAGAGCGTACTGTCCGCTGGACGGGACATTGCAGCGGCTCTGCCTGTTCAGCGAGCGAATGTTTGGCATCCAGATCGTCGAACAGCAGGTAATCAACCGCTGGCATGACAGCGTGCGCCTGTTTGAAATCAGCGAGCATGGCCTGGTGATCGGGCATATTTACCTCGACCCTTTTCATCGGGATGAAGCGCCGGACTATGCCTGGACCGCCACGCGACGTAATCGACGGCTGGATGCCGAAGGTCAATTGACGCTGCCGATCGCCGTGCTTCATGGCAACTTCACGCCCGGCAATGCCGAGCATCCCTGCCTCCTCTCCCATCAGGACCTGCGCGTTTTGTTCCATGAGTTCGGCCATTGCCTGCAGCATGTTCTGACCCGCTCGCCTCACCATCGCCTGTCCGGTATTACCCAATTGGGACGCGATACGGCTGAGTTTTCGGGACAACTGTTCGAACAATGGTGCCTGTCTCGGGAGTTCCTGCTGTGGCTGGCCGCTCATTACCAGACCGGCGAGCGCCTGACCGAAGCCCGCGTCGACGCAGCACTGGCAGCCATTCACGCCCAGACCAGTCGGCAAACCGCAGAGTTGCTAATGGCCGCATTGTTCGACTTCGAATTGCACCGCAGCCAAGGTGACGGCCGTAGCGTTGAGCAAATTTTCGACGATGTGCAGCGCGAAATTCCTCATCTGCAACTGCCGCCCCACAGTCGATTCGCCAACAGCTTCGATTACATGGTGACCGGATACGCGGCGTCGGTTTACGCCTACAAATGGTCGGGTGTACTGGCGACCGAAGCGTTCAAACGGTTTCAACAGGACTGGGTGTTCAACCCTCGAACCGGCAGGGCCTTTCGCGAAGCCTTTTTTTCACCGGGTGATTCGCGCTCACTGCTGGTAGCACTGGAAGAATTTCTCGGACGGCCGATCACCGAGAGTTTCTTCGCGACTGCGCCAGCTGCCGCAGGCCGTTGAACCGAGGCTCATTCGACGTGGGCCGATTGGAACCAGTTCTTCATCGAACAGGCAGCAAACGGGCTGGTGCTGCAATCGCCGTTGGCCAGAGCGGTCCGAAGCTTCTCGGCATCGGCCTGCATCATGTAACGCACACTATCCTTGAAATGGTGGCTGTCACCAAAGCCGCCCTCGGTCATTTCGTTCAGGGCGTCTTCCTTGCTCCAGCCTTGCACCACCACGCGATACATCGCCGCCATCAGGCCGGTGCGGTCCGAACCGTGTTTGCAGTGCATGAGCACCGGCCCCCTGGATTCGGCGGTCTGGATGGCACGAAGGGCTTTGAGCACCTGCGCGTCATCCACGTGATTGGTGCGATAGGGCAGCTGCACCTGAGCAATGCCCGGTGTGGACAACCAGCTTGAATCTGTCTCGGGCAGAAAAGTGATGACGGTCGCGACGTTGAGTTTCTTCAACAACGGTACGGCACCGCTGTCGGGCAACGCACTGCGGTACAGTGTCGGGGACATCTGATAGAGGTTGTATTGCACCTCGACCGATTGAGCCCATTCCGCCGGGCGGGGTGGCGCGGTTTCATCTGCGCAGGCCACTGTCAGATTGAAAAGGGAAGCCAGCGACAACAGGAACGTCACAGGTAAAAGGCGCAATCGGGACATGATCGGACGACCGTGTGGGGAAAGGTGGTTAGATGCCACATAGTTTCAACACTGAGCAGTCAAAGTCCTGTGAGTCAGTTGTCAAAGAATCGTGAATTTAACCGTTCGCACCTGGCTTCGTCAGGGTAAGTAACGAGCAACAAAAAAGCGATACGGATTTCCGTATCGCTTTATTCAACGCTGATTAACGTACACTCACACCCCAACTTATAAGTTGCAGGTACCCGATAGTATTCAAGGATTGATGATTTTCGAATACGCTTTCGCCAGCGCAATCAGAACAGCCTTGTCCTGCGCGTCGATATCACCATCATCGTCCACATCAGGTGTGTTTCCCATGGTGAAGGTCACGCCGCCATCATTCGACACAGCCTCGCGGGAGGTCGAATCCAGCAGGGAGTATGTGGCGCTACGGTTTTCCGGGTCGTAACCTTCTTCTTTCAAAGCAAACTGCATAGACACCCGAACTTCTTTCGGACTAGAAATGGACGGGGTTAACAGTTGAAGAAAAACACCACGCTGATTGTAATTCGACATTAAACTAAATCCTTTTAATAGTGATAACACGACAACTTCGTGCGAAGCGCAATAATACCGATTGCTTATAACTAATCTACTTTCTATCTGTTTCTCATAATTACAAGGAACTCACGAGTAAGAGACAAATAATCAATACTTGAAAAATTTCAGGCGCCGAACGGCACTGGCCTATTCGATTGAGGCCCTATACTGTATGAACATACAGCTAAAGGATCATGTCGATGGCTACTCCTCTGCCACCTCGCGGCCGCGGCACCGCAACCAACCCG
Source organism: Pseudomonas sp. 31-12 (assembly GCF_003151075.1). Taxonomy (NCBI): domain Bacteria; kingdom Pseudomonadati; phylum Pseudomonadota; class Gammaproteobacteria; order Pseudomonadales; family Pseudomonadaceae; genus Pseudomonas; species Pseudomonas sp. 31-12. The sequence goes on along the minus strand of NZ_CP029482.1, from coordinate 317,626 downwards.
CACAACCGCTTCGCACCGAATCGCTCGGTGGCCGAGGATGACGGCTGGTATCAGGAAGCGCCGATCACCCAGGGCACGGAAGTGCGCATCGAAACGGCGAAAACCATCATCACCCGCAACAACTCGCCGGACTTGCCTTTTGATCGCTCGATCAATCCCTATCGCGGCTGTGAGCACGGTTGCATCTACTGCTATGCGCGACCCAGCCATGCATATTGGGACATGTCACCGGGGCTCGACTTCGAAACCAAGCTGATCGCGAAGACCAACGCCGCCGATGTGCTGGAAGAACAGCTGTCCAAACGCGGCTATCAATGCGCGCCGATCAACCTGGGCTCCAACACCGATCCTTATCAGCCGATCGAGCGCGAACACAAAATCACCCGCAAGACCCTTGAAGTGCTGCTGCGTTACCGCCATCCGGTGACCATCATTACCAAGGGCTCACTCATTCTTCGGGATCTGGACCTGCTGGCCGAACTCGCCGAGCAGAGGCTCGTGGCCGTGATGATCAGCCTCACCACTTTGGACGATGAACTCAAACGCATCCTCGAACCGCGCGCGGCGGCGCCCAAGGCCCGGCTGCGGGCGATCCGGGTGATGCGTGAAGCGGGGATCCCGGTGGGGGTGCTGTGTTCGCCGATGATTCCGATGATCAACGACAGTGAACTCGAAAGCCTGCTCACCGAAGCGCATACCGCCGGCGCCCAGAGCGCGGCCTATATGATGTTGCGCCTGCCGCTGGAGGTGGCGCCGCTGTTCGAAGAATGGCTGGCCGCCCACTATCCGCAGCGTGCCGCTCATGTGTTGAGCCTGATCCGTCAGAGCCGTGGCGGAGAGCTCTACGACAGTCGGTTTGGCGCCCGGATGCGTGGTGAAGGGCCGTTTGCCGATCTGTTGGCGCAACGCTTTGCCAAAACCATCAAACGTTTGGGGCTCAATCATCGCGAAGGCTTTAATCTGGATTGCGACGCCTTCTGTCCGCCGGGTCGCCAGATGTCATTGATTTGAGGACAATTGGCCTATGGTTGAGTAGTGGGAAAAGCACTTGGCCATTAGGCTGGTCACGTTTTTTGTGACCTGGAACACACGTTCTAGAGCGCTTGATTCAGTTTGAGTTAAGTTTCGGCAGATACCTTGTTCATCGAGTGACTGACGGGTCGAGGTTGTCGACCTGGATGTTTTTTAAACAGCCACTGGCTTCACACCGGACAAAACGGGAAAATTCCCTGACTCCGCCAAAGAGGATGAATCATGAGTGACAAGGATAAACAGCCGTTGGCTGCGTCGGCTTCAGCCCAACCCGAGGCGGAAACCGCCGATGCAGCGCTGAAGCACATCGTTGACGGCTTTTTGCATTTTCATCACGAGGTTTTTCCCCAGCAGGAAGAACTCTTCAAAAAACTCGCCACGGCCCAAAGCCCGCGAGCGATGTTTATCGCCTGCGCCGACTCGCGCATTGTTCCTGAGCTGATTACCCAAAGCGCCCCCGGCGACCTGTTCGTGACCCGTAACGTCGGCAACGTTGTGCCGCCTTATGGGCAAATGAACGGCGGTGTTTCCACGGCCATCGAATACGCGGTCCTGGCCCTCGGCGTACAGCACATCATCATTTGCGGGCACTCCGACTGTGGCGCGATGCGCGCCGTACTCAACCCGCAAAGCCTGGAAAAAATGCCCACGGTCAAAGCCTGGCTGCGTCATGCGGAAGTGGCAAAAACCATGGTCCAGGAAAACTGCCATTGCGCTGACGAAAGCGAAAGCATGCACGTCCTCACCGAAGAGAATGTGATCGCTCAGCTGCAGCATCTGCGCACGCACCCTTCCGTGGCCTCGCGCATGGCCAACGGTCAGCTGTTTATTCATGGTTGGATCTACAACATCGAAACCAGCGAAATCAGAGCTTACGACGCCGACAAAGGGTGTTTCCTGCCGCTTGATGGCAGCCATCCGATTCCGGTGGCGACGCCTAAAGCGCGCTTCTAAATCCTCCTAAATCCTTGTGTGTTTTAGCCGGGGCTGCTGATCAAGCAGCCTGGCTTTGCCACGCCTGAAGAAAACGTCGGGAGAGTCACCATGCGTGCTGCTCAACTTAAAGCTGTTCTGCCACGGGAGCTGCTGGCTTCCGTGGTTGTGTTTCTGGTCGCCCTGCCCTTGTGCATGGGCATCGCCATCGCCTCGGGTCTGCCACCGGCCAAAGGTTTGATCACGGGGATCATCGGTGGTCTGGTGGTGGGCTGGCTTGCCGGGTCACCGCTGCAAGTCAGTGGCCCGGCGGCGGGCCTGGCGGTTCTGGTGTTCGAACTGGTGCGCCAGCATGGCATCGCCATGCTCGGGCCCATCCTGCTGTTGGCGGGTTTTCTGCAACTGATGGCTGGGCGCTTCAAGCTGGGTTGCTGGTTTCGGGTGACGGCGCCAGCGGTGGTGTACGGCATGCTCGCCGGGATTGGCGTGTTGATCGTGCTCTCACAGGTGCATGTGATGCTCGACGCCGTGCCCAAGCCTTCCGGGCTGGATAACCTGGCGGCCTTCCCGGCTGCCGTCATCCAGGCCTTGCCTTCCCTTGGCTGGCAAGCCGGTTTACTGGGGCTGTCGACGATTGCGGTGATGTGGCTGTGGGAGAAATTCCGTCCCCATTCCCTGCGCTTCATTCCCGGCGCGCTGCTTGGCGTAGGTCTGGCGACGGTCGCCAGCCTGATGCTCGCCTTGCAGGTCAAACGCGTGGAAGTCCCGGCCAACCTGGCGGAAGCCATCGACTGGCTGAAGCCTGCCGACTTGCTCAACCTGGCCGACCCGACGTTATTGATCGCTGCTTTCGCGGTGGCCTTCATCGCCAGCGCTGAAACCTTGCTTTCAGCAGCAGCGGTGGACCGCATGCACAGTGGCCAGCGTTCCGACTTTGATCGGGAATTGTCGGCCCAAGGTGTCGGCAACATGCTCTGCGGTCTGCTGGGTGCGCTGCCCATGACCGGCGTGATCGTGCGCAGTTCGGCCAACGTCCAGGCTGGCGCCACCACGCGCATGTCGGCGATCTTCCACGGTCTGTGGCTGCTGGCGTTCGTGTTGCTGCTGTCCAGCGTACTGCAAAGCATTCCGGTGGCGAGCTTGGCAGGCGTGCTGGTGTACACCGGTTTCAAACTGGTCGACCTCAAGGCCTTCCGCGGTCTGGGCCGTTATGGCCGGATGCCGATGTTCACTTACGCGGCGACAGCGCTGGCTATCATCTTCACCGATCTGCTGACCGGCGTGCTGATTGGCTTCGGACTGACGTTGGCCAAACTGGCCTGGAAGGCTTCACGGCTGAAAATCAGCCTGATCGACCTGCCAGCTGAAGGAGAGATGGAGTTGCGACTGACGGGGGCCGCGACCTTTCTCAAGGTGCCGGCGCTGACCCAGGTGCTGGGGACCATTCCCGCAGGCGCGACGGTGCATGTGCCGCTGAACAATCTGAGCTACATCGATCATTCGTGTCTGGAATTGTTCGAGGAATGGGGCCGGGCCAATGCGGCCAAGGGGTCGAAGCTGCTGATTGAGGCGCGGGGGTTGAAGCGCAGGCTGGAAGGGCGGTTGCGGACGACGACCGGAGTCGGTTCTACGGCATAAAACCTAATCAATGTGGGAGCGGGCTTGCTCGCGAAAGCGATGTGTCAGTCGACATCAATGTTGAATGATCGACCGCATTCGCGAGCAAGCCCGCTCCCACAGGGGGGATTGTGTCGGGGCTTAAGATCAGGCAGCCGGCTGATCCAGCTCCAGCCCTACGCCCAGTTGGCGTGACAGGCACGGCCAGCGTTTCCACGCAGCGCCGGTGTCCGGGCTGTTGAGTTTTTCGCGGTAGGCCTCCACGGACTCCAGCGCGAAACTGTCTTCATTAAGCATCTCGTCCACCGCGTGATGCACCGCCTCATCCAGTTGATTGGCAAATTCCTCGCCGATCAGTTGGTGGGCTATCAGGTTGGCAACAGTCATGTCCAAGGGGATCAGTGGCTGGCCAAAATGCTTGATGTACAGGTCATTGACCTCTTCCACCAACCGATGCGCCAGATAGGCTTCGTCCAGCAGGCTGTCCAGGCCGACATGACCGGCCATGATTGCCGGCGGCTGGAGGAAGAACTGCTCGGCGATGTTCAGCACCGGCTTGATCTGTGATTCGATGCCCGCTTCCCTGGCGACTTCATTGGCTGCGTCCAGCAGGTCTGGCACTTGCTCTATATACGCGGCCACAAAACGCGTCATCACGCCATTGGCGTCGACATCCGGCAATTGGATGGCGGAGTGAAGGTGTGGCAATTGGGTTTCAAGCTGACGAGTCAGCAGGCCGGTCTCGGCCTCATGTTGTTGGGCTTTTTGGATCTGCTCGCGCAATGCGGCGGTGTTCATGAAAACTCCAGGAAACAAAGGCAATGAAATAGGGAAGACATAACTTAGCTGGCTTATGAAAAATGCTAAGACGCATTTGTCATAATTGTTTCATCCTTGAGACGCCTCCGTTATATCGATTTGCCACCACTCGTCTGCATCCTTCTCCATTCGTGACCTTGAACACAAGCCCCAGCTGTTTCAGATCATTTACGCCATCACATTGCGAGGTAGCAGTCGCTGTCTATACTCGGGTGGGAATGGAGTTAGCTGATGACGCCCGACTGCACACGCAGCAAGGCTCGGCGATTCAAGTTTCGTAGTCTGAAAAAGCCGCTCCCTTGCCGCAGGTGAAAGCCGGCGGGATAACAAGAACGATAAGGGGAACCCGCAATGATGCGACATCCACATGTCTGGATGGGCCTCCTGTTGTGGTCGATTTTCAGTCAGGCGCAAGCCGCCTGGACTGTGAATATGGCGCCGGGAGCGACTGAAATCAGTCACGCAGTATTTGACCTGCACATGACCATTTTCTGGATCTGTGTAGTGATCGGCATCATCGTCTTCGGCGCCATGTTCTGGTCGATGATGGTCCACCGCCGCTCCACAGGGCAGGTGGCCGCAAAATTTCATGAAAGCACCACCGTCGAAATCCTCTGGACCATCGTGCCCTTCCTGATCCTGGTGGCCATGGCGGTTCCTGCGACGGCAACCCTGATCAAGATGTACGACGCCAGTGAGCCGGATATCGATATCCAGGTCACCGGTTATCAGTGGAAGTGGCACTACAAATACCTGGGCCAGGACGTCGAGTTCTTCAGCAACCTGACGACCCCCGCCGATCAGATCCACAACAAGGAAACCAAGGGCGAGCATTACTTGCTCGAGGTCGACAAGCCTTTAGTGCTGCCGATTGGCGCCAAGGTGCGTTTCCTCGTCACGTCCGCCGACGTTATCCACTCCTGGTGGGTGCCGGCCTTTGCGGTCAAGCGCGATGCGATTCCCGGGTTCGTCAACGAAGCCTGGACCCGCGTCGACAAGCCCGGCATCTACCGTGGCCAGTGCGCCGAATTGTGCGGCAAGGACCACGGCTTCATGCCAATCGTGGTCGAGGTCAAGGAAAAGGCCGATTACGAAAAATGGCTGGCCGAGCGCAAAGCCGAAGCCCTGCAGCTTAAAGAGCTGACCAGCAAGGAATGGACCCTCGAGGAGCTCAAGGAGCGCGGCGACAAGGTCTATCACACCACGTGCGTAGCCTGTCACCAGGCCGAAGGTCAAGGCTTGCCGCCGATGTTCCCGGCACTCAAGGGCTCGAAAATCGCTACCGGCCCGATCAAGGATCACCTGAGCATTGTCTTCCACGGCAAGCCTGGCACCTCAATGGCGGCGTTCGGCAAGCAGCTCTCGGAAGTCGATATCGCAGCGGTCGTGACCTACGAACGTAACGCCTGGGGCAACAACAAAGGCGACATGGTCACTCCTAAAGAAGTGCTGGAGCTGAAACAGGCGGAAAGCAAATGACCCGGTCTATTGCGCAACCAAGGAACCGGTCGGGGCAGCGCGCCCCGGCCTGCCCAGCCCATCTGTTTGCAGGAGACAAGCCATGAGCGCCGTCATCGATGACCATGGTCATGCCTACCACGCCCACGGTCCCGCCAAAGGCCTGATGCGGTGGGTGCTGACCACCAACCACAAGGACATCGGCACGCTGTACCTGTGGTTTGCGTTCTCCATGTTCTTGCTCGGCGGTTCGTTCGCGATGGTGATTCGCGCCGAACTGTTCCAGCCGGGCCTGCAGATCGTCCAGCCGGAATTCTTCAACCAGATGACCACCATGCACGGTCTGGTCATGGTCTTCGGTGCGGTGATGCCGGCCTTCGTCGGCCTCGCCAACTGGATGATCCCGTTGATGATCGGCGCGCCGGACATGGCACTGCCACGGATGAACAACTTCAGCTTCTGGCTGCTGCCGGCGGCGTTCATCCTGCTAGTGTCGACCCTGTTCACCCCCGGGGGCGGACCGAACTTCGGCTGGACGTTCTACGCCCCGCTGTCGACGACCTACGCGCCGGAAAGCGTGACGTTCTTCATCTTTGCCATCCACTTGATGGGGATCAGTTCGATCATGGGCGCGATCAACGTGATCGCCACCATTCTCAACCTGCGTGCCCCCGGCATGACGCTGATGAAAATGCCGCTGTTCGTCTGGACCTGGCTGATTACCGCGTTCCTGCTGATCGCAGTGATGCCGGTACTGGCCGGCTGCGTGACGATGATGCTGATGGACATCCACTTCGGCACCAGTTTCTTCAGTGCCGCCGGTGGCGGTGACCCGGTGTTGTTCCAGCACGTGTTCTGGTTCTTCGGTCACCCCGAGGTGTACATCATGATCCTGCCGGCCTTCGGTGCCGTCAGCTCGATCATTCCAGCCTTTTCGCGCAAGCCGCTGTTTGGCTACACCTCGATGGTCTATGCCACGGCCAGTATTGCCTTCCTGTCATTCATCGTCTGGGCGCACCACATGTTCGTGGTCGGCATTCCGCTGGTGGGCGAGCTGTTCTTCATGTACGCCACGCTGCTGATCGCGGTGCCAACGGGCGTGAAGGTGTTCAACTGGGCCAGCACCATGTGGCAGGGCTCGCTGACCTTCGAGACGCCGATGCTGTTCGCGGTGGCGTTCGTGATCCTGTTCTCCATCGGCGGCTTCTCCGGACTGATGCTGGCCATCGCCCCGGCGGACTTCCAGTACCAGGACACGTATTTTGTGGTCGCGCACTTCCACTACGTACTGGTGCCGGGGGCGATCTTCGGGATCTTCGCCTCGGCCTACTACTGGCTGCCGAAATGGACCGGCCACATGTACGACGAAACCCTCGGCAAGCTGCACTTCTGGCTCTCGTTCATCGGCATGAACATGGCGTTCTTCCCGATGCACTTCGTGGGGCTGGCGGGCATGCCGCGGCGGATTCCCGACTACAACCTGCAATTCGCCGACTTCAACATGGTGTCGTCGATCGGCGCATTCATGTTCGGCGCCACGCAGATCTTCTTCCTGTTCATCGTGATCAAGACCATTCGCGGCGGCGAGCCGGCACCGGCCAAACCATGGGATGGCGCGGAAGGCCTGGAATGGAGCGTCCCGTCACCGGCGCCGTATCACACCTTCACCACACCGCCGGAAGTGAAATGAACAGCCTTGCCTTTGTGGAAGCGAGCTTGTGTGGCGAGGGAGCTTGCTCCCGCTCGGCCGCGAAGCAGACGCCAAGCTTTTGGGGCCGCTTCGCAACCAAGCGGGAGCAAGCTCCCTCGCCACAAAGGCCCGCTCCTATCGGGTTATGCGTAGAGGCTGGAAATCATGGCTGATTCGATTTCGATGAAGAAGCTGATCACGCGCCTGCTGTTGGTGGTGGTGGCGATGTTTGTCTTCGGTTTTGCCCTGGTGCCGATCTACGACGTGATGTGCAAGGCGTTCGGCATCAATGGCAAGACCTCCGGGCAGTACGAAGGCGAGCAGACGGTCGACACGTCGCGACAGGTGCGCGTGCAGTTCCTGTCGACCAATGCCGCCGACATGTCCTGGGATTTCTATCCCAAGAGTGACGAGCTGACGGCCAACCCGGGGGCGGTGAACGAGATGATTTTCATCGCGCACAACCCGACCGATCGCCCGATGAGCGCCCAGGCGGTGCCGAGCATCGCGCCGAGCAATGCTGCGGCGTACTTCCACAAGACCGAATGTTTCTGCTTTACCCAGCAAGTGCTGCAGCCCGGTCAACGGATCGAGATGCCGGTACGTTTCATCGTTGACCGCGACATGCCCAAGGAAGTGAAGCACCTGACGCTGTCCTACACGCTGTTCGATATCACCGCCCGACATCCCCCGGTGGCTGTAAACACTGGCGGCTGAGCGTGCCCGATAAGGAGAACAATAAATGGCAACTCATGAACACTATTACGTACCGGCCCAGAGCAAATGGCCGATCATCGCCACCGTCGGTATGTTCGTCACCGTGTTCGGCCTGGCTACCTGGTTCAACGACCTGAAAGCTGCGCGCCCCGAATCCCACGGCCCGCTGATCTTTTTCGTCGGCGGCCTGCTGCTGGCCTACATGCTGTTCGGCTGGTTCGGGACGGTGATCAAGGAAAGTCGTCAGGGGTTGTACAGCGCGCAGATGGATCGCTCGTTCCGCTGGGGCATGAGCTGGTTCATCTTCTCGGAGGTGATGTTCTTCATCGCCTTCTTCGGCGCATTGTTTTATGTGCGCAACATCACTGGCCCATCGCTGGGCGGTGACGGCGCCAAAGGCCTCGCCCACATGCTGTGGCCGAACTTCGAGTTCGTCTGGCCGCTGCTGAACAACCCGGACCCGAAACTCTTCCCGGCACCCAAGGACGTCATCAGTCCCTGGGGCCTGCCGCTGCTCAACACAGTGTTGCTGGTGAGTTCCAGCGTCACCATTACCATCGCCCACCACGCCTTGAAAAAGGGCCATCGCGGTGCACTGAAAATCTGGCTGGCGATCACCGTGCTGCTGGGCTGCGCGTTCCTCGGTTTTCAGGCCGAAGAATACATCCACGCCTATCAGGAACTGGGCCTGACCCTGGGTTCGGGCATCTACGGTGCAACGTTCTTCATGCTCACCGGGTTCCACGGCGCCCACGTGACCATGGGCACCATCATTCTGTTTGTGATGCTGATGCGGGTCCTGCGCGGGCACTTCGATAACGAGCACCAGTTCGGCTTCGAGGCGGCGAGTTGGTATTGGCACTTCGTGGACGTGGTGTGGATCGGGCTGTTCGTTTTCGTCTACGTGCTCTGAGGCTCTACCAAGGCGCAGTAGAAACCAGCTGGCCGCTGAAAAAACCCCAGGCAATCAAGCCGACGGTTATAGCGGCCAGGGCAACACGAACACTCAAGGCAATGACGAGGCGGTTCGAGCTGCTGTCGTCCTTGACCAGAAAAAACAGGCCGCTGAACAGGCTGACAACCGTGGCAATCAGCATCAGGACGATGGCTGCTTTGAGCATGGTGAGACTCCGGGGGAAAGGCGATGCACTTGAGTATAGCTATCGCAACCAGCGACTTTCTGGCGGCGCCATGAAGCGCTTCCGGCCGGGCATCGTGCCGACCCTCGTGGTCGCGTTATTGCTGCCCATGCTGGTGTCACTGGGGTTCTGGCAATTGAGCCGGGGCGCGGAGAAAAGCGCGCTGCTGCAAAGCTACACCGAGCGCCGCGCGGCGGATCCGATGGCCAGTACCGAGCTGCAACACACCGAGGATCCAGCCTTTCGCCGGGTTCGAATTCACGGCCAGTTCGATGCCGCGCACAGCCTGCTGCTGGATAACCGCCAGCGCGACGGCAAGGTTGGCGTCGAACTGCTGCAACCGTTTCAGGATCAGGCGACCGGGCTCTGGCTGCTGGTCAATCGCGGCTGGCTGCCGTGGCCGGACCGGCGCACCCCGCCCCAATTCACCACCCCGACTCAGGCCTTGAGCCTGCATGCCTGGGTCTACGTCTCCCCCGGCGCCACTTTCCAATTGCACGCCGATCCGAGCACCACCACCTGGCCACAACTGATCACCGCCGTCGAACCGGCCAAGCTGTGGACAGCGCTCGATCGTGACGGTTTTGCCTACGAATTACGCGCAGAAACCGGCCCCGCGTCCTACCAGGCCGATTGGCCGGTGGTGGCCATGGGGCCGGAAAAACATATCGCTTATGCCGTGCAGTGGTTCGCCATGTCGATCGCCCTGTTCGGCCTTTATCTCTATCTCGGCTGGCACAACGCAAAGGAGAAACACCATGGGAGCGGCCATGAATCCACCCAGCATGTCTGAGGCGAAAACGCCGGCGAGTCGGCGCAAGGGTCGCTTGCAGTTGCTGCTGATCCTGCTTGGGGTGATCGGTCCGATGATCCTCGCCACCGGCATGTACAAATTGCAGTTCTGGGTGCCGGAGGGCCGCAGTTATCACGGCGAGCTGATCGGCAACGGCCAGACCCGCGCCGACCTTGGCGTGCAGGCGCAGGAGGAGCGTTGGCAATTGCTGGTCACGGCGCCCAAGGAGTGTTCGGTGGACTGCCAGCAACTGGTTTATCTGGCTCGGCAGATCCAGATCGGCCTCGGCCGCGATGCCGGGCGCGCCAGTCACGCGTTGGCTGCGGCGCAACCGCTAAGCAGTGATTACGACGCCAAGCTGACCCGCGAATACCCGCAACTGCAACGCTACCCAATGGACCTGACCACGTTCACCAAAACAGCGGGAGACAAGACCGCGCCGCAACTGTGGATCATCGACCCGCACGGCAATCTGGTGCTGCGTTATGACCCGACGGTGAAGGGTAAGGACTTGCTCAACGACCTGCGGCATCTGCTGAAACTGTCGAACATCGGATAAGGGCATCGTCATGGCCAAACCTGGATTTCGCCTCGCGCTGTTTGCCACCTTGCTGGCACTGATTGTGGTGTTGCTCGGCGCCTATACCCGCCTGACCCACGCCGGCCTCGGTTGCCCGGACTGGCCCGGTTGCTACGGCTTTATCAGCGTGCCGAAAAGCGAAGCCCAATTGGCCCATGCCGAATTGCATTTTCCCGATGCGCCCGTTGAAGCCCACAAAGGCTGGAACGAGATGGTCCACCGCTATTTCGCCGGCACGCTCGGCCTTTTGATCTCGGTGCTGGCCGGTCGTGCCTGGGTGCATCGCCGTCATCCGGGGCAACCGGTGAAGTTGCCGTTGTTTCTGCTGGCGGTGGTGATCGCCCAAGCGGCGTTCGGCATGTGGACGGTGACGCTCAAGCTCTGGCCGCAAGTGGTGACCGGGCATCTGCTCGGCGGTTTTGCGACCTTGAGCCTGCTGTTTTTGCTGACGTTGCGCCTGTCCGGCGTACTGCCGGCGCTGACCGTGCCCCGACGTTTGCAGCACTGGGCGACGGCCGGGTTGCTGCTGGTGATCCTGCAAATTGCCCTCGGTGGCTGGGTCAGTTCCAACTATGCGGCGGTGGCGTGCATCGACTTTCCGACCTGCCACGGGCAATGGCTGCCGCCGGCTGATTTCGCCAACGGATTTCACCTGACTCAACACATCGGCCCCAATTACCTCGGCGGGCAACTGGACAGCGATGCCCGCACGGCGATTCATCTGACCCACCGTATCGGCGCGATGCTGGTGACGCTGGCGTTGCTGGGGCTGGCCTGGCAATTGAAAGTAGTCGGTATGACGCGTCTGGCCGGGCTGGTGCTGATCGCCCTCGCGGCGCAGATAACGCTGGGCATCAGCAACGTGATTTTTCACCTGCCGCTGCCCGTCGCCGTCGCTCACAACGCCGGCGGCGCAGCACTGTTGCTGACGATGGTACTGGTCAATTATCACGCGCGAACCAGCCTGGTTCGGGTCAAACAGCAATCCCCTGCGCGCTGGCGGTTCAGCCCGCGCAAACACTCAGCCGGGCCCATAACAATAAAAGGAGAGATGCCATGGCGACTCTGATCGGCGAACGTCACAGTCAGGCGATCTGGCGTGACTACCTGGAGCTGACCAAGCCGAAAGTGGTGGTGCTGATGCTCATCACCTCGCTGGTCGGCATGTTCCTCGCGACCCGCGCCGGAGTGCCGTGGACGGTGCTGGTGTTCGGCAACTTGGGGATTGCGTTGTGTGCCGGGGGTGCGGCGGCGGTGAATCATGTGGTGGACCGGCGTATCGATGCGGTGATGGCCCGCACGCACAAACGTCCCCTGGCCGAAGGCCGAGTGTCGCCAGCGGCCGCGCTGACGTTTGCCTTGGTATTGGCGGTGCTTGGGCAAGCCATACTGCTGGCGTTCACCAATCCACTGACGGCGTGGCTGACCCTGGCCTCACTGCTCGGCTATGCGGTGGTCTACACCGGTTTCCTGAAGCGCGCGACGCCGCAAAACATCGTCATCGGCGGACTGGCCGGCGCTGCCCCGCCGCTGCTCGGCTGGACCGCAGCTACCGGTCATGTCAGTGCCGAACCACTGTTGCTGGTGCTGATCATCTTCGCCTGGACCCCGCCGCACTTCTGGGCGCTGGCCATTCACCGCAAAGAGGAATACGCCAAGGCCGACATTCCGATGCTGCCGGTGACCCATGGCGAACACTACACCAAGGTCCACATCCTGCTTTATACCTTTGCGCTGCTGGCCGTGAGCCTGATGCCGTACGTGATTCACATGAGCGGCATGCTCTACCTGATTTGCGCCCTGGGACTGGGCGCAAGGTTTCTGCAATGGGCCGTGGTGCTGTACCGTGGCACTCGGCCGCACGCGGCGATCAACACCTTCAAGTACTCTATTTACTACTTGTTCCTGCTGTTTATCGCGCTGCTCGTTGACCACTACTTATTGTTGAACCTATGACTCGAACTCAGAAAACCGTCTTCATCCTCGTCGCCCTGATCGCGCTGGTTATGGGCCTGACCATCAACAAAGTGCTGTCGGGCAAAGGCGAGGGCGATCCGACGGCGTTGATCGACGCCGGGATCATTTTGCTGCCGCAAAGCCGCAACCTGCCAAACGTGACCATGACCGATCAGGACGGCAAACCAGTGGCGGTCAACGAGCTGAAAGACAAGTGGTCGCTGCTGTTCTTCGGCTACACCTTCTGCCCGGACATTTGCCCGACCACCCTCGCCCAACTGCGTCAGATCAAGAGCGAACTGCCGCCAGAGGCTGTGGCCAAGTTGCAGATCATTCTGGTCAGCGTCGACCCGAATCGCGATACGCCCCAGCAGCTCAAGCAATACCTGGGCTACTTCGATCCGCAGTTCCAAGGCCTGACGGCGGCGTCGGTTGAAGACATTCAGAAACTGGCCAACGCGGTGAGTATTCCGTTCATTCCGGCGGACACCAGCAAGCCGAATTACACAGTTGATCACAGCGGCAACCTCGCGGTGATCGGGCCGGACGGGACACAGCGCGGGTTCATTCGCGCACCGTTGAATAACGCCAAGTTGGTGGCGCAGTTACCGGTGATGCTTAACCGCAAATAAACACCGCAATCCCTGTGGGAGCGGGCTTGCCCGCGATGAGGCCTTCTCATTCAACATCTGTTGGCTGATGCACCGCCATCGCGGGCAAGCCCGCTCCCACAGGGTCGGACGCAGACACAAAAAAAAGGGGCGCATTTGAATGCACCCCTTTTTAGTTGCCATCAGCCAATCAAAACGCCGGCAATACCGCGCCTTTGTACTTCTCGAGAATGAAGGCTTTCACTTCCGGGCTGTGCAGGGCAGCAATCAGTTTCTTCATGTCTTCGCTGTCCTTGTCGTCCGGGCGGGCAACGAGGATGTTCACGTAAGGCGAGTCGTTGCCTTCGATGACCAGCGCGTCCTTGGACGGATCAAGCTTGGCTTCCAGCGCGTAGTTGGTGTTGATCAGCGCCAGGTCGACCTGGGTCAGCACACGCGGGATGGTCGCGGCTTCCAGTTCGCGGAACTTCAGGTCCTTGGTGTTCTCGGTGATGTCCTTGACCGTCGAGAGGATGTTGTTCGAATCCTTCAACTTGATCAGACCCGCCTTGGCCAGCAGCAACAGCGCACGGCCGCCGTTGGTGGCGTCGTTCGGGATCACCACGTTGGCGCCGCCTGGCAGCTCGGTCAGTGCTTTGTACTTGCTGGAGTAAGCGCCCAGCGGTTCCAGGTGTACGCCGGCAACGGCGACCAGGTTGGTGCCCTTCGCCTTGTTGAACTCATCAAGGTACGGCTGGTGCTGGAAGAAGTTGGCGTCCAGGCGTTTTTCGGCAACCTGCACATTCGGCTGGATGTAGTCGGTGAAGACTTTGACCTTCAGGTCCACGCCTTCTTTGGCGAGGGCCGGTTTCACGAATTCGAGGATTTCTGCGTGCGGGACCGGGGTGGCTGCAACGGTCAGGGTGTCCGCGTGAGCGGAAAACGCTGCAACGGCTGCGAACGCGACGAGTAGTTTTTTCATTCAGCTAACTCCATGTGAGGCGCCTGTCTGCGGCGCCTGCCAGCGAATGGCCGGCTCATTGATCATTTACGTGAGAAGTGTACGACCAGCTTGTCGCCGACGGTTTGCAGCACTTGCACCAGCACCAGCAGCAACATCACGGTCACGACCATCACGTCAGGCTGGAAACGCTGGTAACCGAAACGGATCGCCAGGTCGCCCAGACCACCCGCGCCGACCACACCAGCCATTGCCGTGTAGGACACTAGTGTAATGGCTGTCACCGTAATCGCCGCGAAGATGCCCGGGCGGGCTTCCGGCAGCAAGGCATTGGTGATGATCTGCCGGGTCGTGGCGCCCATGGCCTGGGTGGCCTCGATGATGCCGCGATCCACTTCACGCAGAGCGGTTTCCACCAGTCGCGCGAAGAATGGCGTAGCGCCAATCACCAGCGGTGGAATCGCACCGGCAACCCCCAGCGACGTGCCAGTGATCAGCACGGTGAACGGGATCATCACGATCAGCAGGATGATGAACGGCAGCGAACGCAGGATGTTCACCATCAGCGACAGCATCGCGTAGACGCCTTTGGCTTCCAGCAACTGACGCGGGCTGCACAGGAACAACAGCACGCCCAACGGCAGGCCAAGCAAAACGGTGAACAGCAACGAACCGAAAAGCATCAGCAAGGTATCGCCGGTGGCCAGCCAGATTTCGTACCAGTCGATGTTGACGAAGAAACTTGTCAGGATTTCCATCAGCGCAGGACCTCCATGTGGACGTCAGCCGCGGTGAAGTGGGCAAACGCCGCCTCCATGTCGCCGCCGGTAACCGCCAGGGTCAATTGCCCGTAGGGGATGTCTTTGATGCGGTCGATACGTCCGGCCAGGATGCTGTAGTCCACACCCGTTTCCCGAGCGACGGTACCCAGCAACGGCGCGTAGGTCGCTTCGCCCTGGAACGTCAGACGCACGATGCGGCCCGGCACGTGAGAGAAGTCGTCACGCTGTTCACTTTCGTCGATCTGTTCGTCTTCTTGTACGAAACGTTTGGTGGTCGGGTGCTTGGGATGCAGAAACACCTCGGCCACCGAACCTTGCTCGACGATCACACCCGCGTCCATCACTGCCACCTGGTCGCAAACCCGGCGGATCACGTCCATCTCGTGGGTAATCAGGACGATGGTCAGTTTCAGCTCGCGGTTGATCTCGGCCAGCAATTGCAGGACCGACGCCGTGGTCTGCGGGTCGAGGGCGCTGGTGGCTTCGTCGCACAGAAGGATTTTCGGCTTGGTCGCCAGGGCGCGGGCAATGCCGACGCGTTGCTTCTGGCCGCCGGACAACTGCGCCGGGTACTTTTTGGCGTGGTCGGACAGGCCGACCCGCGCCAGCAACTCGGCGACACGCTGGTCGATCTCACTGCGCGACAGCTCACCGGCCAGGGTCAGCGGCAGCGCGACGTTGTCGGCCACGGTCTTGGATGCCAACAGGTTGAAGTGCTGGAAAATCATCCCGACCTGCTGGCGGAAGCGTCGCAGACTGTTGGCGTCGAGTGCCGTGACTTCTTCGCCGTCGACGATGATCTTGCCGCCGCTGGACTCTTCCAGGCGATTGATCAGACGTAGCAGGGTACTTTTTCCCGCACCGGAATGGCCGATCAGGCCGAAAACCTGACCGTTCTCAATCGTCAGACTGGTCGGGTGCAGGGCGGGGATATCCTTACCGGCGACGCGGTAGGTTTTGTGGACGTTTTGAAACTCGATCACGTAGCGAACCTTGTGGGGCGCGTTGGAAAAGGATCAGCGGTTAGCCGGGCGCGCATTTTAGCCTGTCTGTATAGAGGTTCTTAGCATTTATTTCGCTTTCATCCTTCCATTTGGCAATAACGCGATAAAAGGTCGATGCACAACCCGGCAAACACCACCGTGAAACGTCGAGATCCTCGTAATCACTGGGTACCTCCTTTTTCTCCAAGGAGGGGAACGCCTGAGGTCTGCGCCAAACCGCCGCAGTGATGGAAAGACCATGCTTTAACATAACTTATAGTTAATTGTTTTATTACTTCAACCACATGCTCTGTTGCATTTTTCGGTAGCACTTTCAGTTGTATAAACCTTTACGCCTGTTATTTTAAAACCTCTTCAATTCAACAACTGAACAGCGATCTAATTGATTACCCTGTATTGGAACCATAAAAGGATTTATAACTTGAAGAAACATAAAGCACTTTTGGCTGGAGTGGTTGCGCTTAATTTAATAAGTGCAGCCATCGCGGCGCCGCCAACAACTACGGAGACGCTAATGGTATTTGGGCCTCCGCTCTCAGGCAAAAATATCGACGACGCGCAGCGCATTCAAAAATCAATCACAACGCTAAGCCAGGATGAGTTAAACCTATCCGTTGACGACTCCAAATCCAACATGGCATACCTGGATATTGATTCGATCGAGGATGAAAAAATCCTCGAAAAAGCAACAGCGGTTTTCCGGGCAGGCATACCGGTGCTGTTGAAAATGAAGAACCATACTCCCGAGCTAGCTAAAAAAGTTAGCACTGTCTTCGGGATTTCCGGATCGTTTGACTATGCATTGTTTCATCGCCTGAATAATTCAAATATCGACGTCTACCGATTAGAAGGCTACGACGATGAGAATATTATGGAGGTGGCATGGTTGCGGGTGAAGGAATTGAACCTCAAGAGCGACCCACCGGAAGATCAGTTTATAGGCATGCCAAAGCTGACTTACAATATTAATGTCCAAAGTCCCTCTCGCGAAATGACATCCGTTGTGAATATCGACATTATCCGGAGCGCTCAGCGAAGCCAGGATAAAAAGTTTGTTTCCATAAAAACTGCCCCGACGACGATGCGCTCTGCAAAAAACGGGATAACCATTGGCGGGTTCGATCCAGGTGGTAGCGGTCAGAATCTCTGGGGAGCCTATTTGCCTCACGCCTATCGATTTACCCATCAACTGACAGCTCAGCAAATAGCTCCCGTGCTGGTAGCGTCCGCCCCTTCCAGTGATTCAAGGACCGAATTCAGCTTCACCGAAACGAAAACCACTGGGCTTTCTATCGGCGGGACCTTGGGTGGCGAGTTTGGTGGAACGAAAGCTGACAATATCGCGTATGCGGCAAAATCGCCGTTCAACGTGAATTTCGGCCTAAATTACGCACACACTAAAATGATGAGTTACAACTTCAAAGACTATTCATTGTTGGCGGCACAAAATGGCTCCAGCGTGACATGGACCGCTCCGATAGACACAAAGCTAAGGGGCGCATTGATAAAGCAACTGACCAGCACTACACCCATTTTATCCGAAGACAAAATGACGCCCATGATGCGTTCCGCATCGCTTGAGTCTTATACATTATGGGAATTGCCAGGGACTTATACAGGTCTCGCAACCGTGAGTGTCGGGGGAGGCTACGATCTGGATCGAACTGAGTGGTGGTGGGAAAGAACCGAAGTCAAGTCACAGCAGAATACCGATATCTATAACTCCGAGGAAAAGTACGAGCTGGATATGAGCAACCCATTCTTGACGCGTGAGATGACCGTGCTGATTCGTTCGGCGGACAGTACCGGAAAATGTATCTCTGGAAGTGCCAACTCCAGTACTACCCTGGAGTCGTGTGTCGCCTCGGATGCGCAGCAACTTTGGGGCCTGGATTCCGAAAGCCGCTATGTTAATAGAGCCACACAGCAATGCCTGAGTGTTCGCGAAACTGATGGAGCACTGATAACCAATAGTTGCGCGCTCGATAACAGGCAACAATGGGAATGGCAAGCGGATCGGCTTCATTCACTGTACAACCGCGAATGGCGCCTGTATGCCGAAAACAGTCAATTGAAAATCATTCCAGACAGCTCGATGCACTTTCAAAACACTCCAAAAAACGTGTTCAACCCACTGAACATCCCTTGGGCCAGCTACCCATTGGCGCCTTCCTTCCAAGACGTCATGCCCAACCATTTAGGACCTTCGCCTCAGATCAGTCCGGAGTGGGTGGACAGGTATCAAGGTGTTGATACCCGTCAACGGTGGCGAATTGAGATATTGCGAGATGGCATCTAGATCCTGACCATGTGAAATGTCAATCGGCCACGCCAAAATGTGCCTGGTCGTACGCCGGTTGGCATTCCGGGATCAGAAAAAAGGAACGGCTGAAATCCTCGCCAGTCACTAATTAAGCAACTCGAACCGCCAGGTCCCGTGCCTGGAACATTGCTCACAAGTCCGGCTAGGACGAAATCGCAACGAGGAGTTTAAGACTGATGAGTACCAAGAAGCCTGCCGCACCTAAAAGCGCCCTGGCCGGGACCAACACCCTGGACCGCGGCAACACCAATACCAAGCTGGAAAGCCTGGAAAAATTCCGCTCCGACGCCACCGAGCAAGCCCTGCGCACCAATCAGGGCGTGAAGGTTTCGGACAACCAGAACACCTTGAAGGTGGGCGCTCGCGGGCCGTCGCTGCTGGAAGACTTCATCATGCGTGAAAAAATCACGCACTTTGACCATGAGCGAATCCCGGAGCGCATCGTTCACGCCCGCGGTACCGGCGCCCATGGATTCTTCCAAGCCTACGAGAATCATTCGGTACTGACCAAGGCCGGTTTCCTACAGGATCCGGGCAAGAAAACCCCGGTGTTCGTGCGATTTTCCACGGTACAGGGCCCGCGTGGGTCGGGCGATACCGTGCGGGACGTACGCGGTTTCGCTGTGAAGTTCTTCACCGACGAAGGCAACTTCGACCTGGTGGGCAACAACATGCCGGTGTTTTTCATTCAAGACGCGATCAAGTTCCCTGACTTTGTGCATGCGGTAAAACCGGAGCCACATAACGAAATCCCTACCGGCGGCTCGGCTCACGACACCTTTTGGGACTTCGTTTCGTTGGTGCCGGAATCCGCGCACATGGTGATCTGGGCCATGTCCGACCGGGCGATCCCGAAAAGCCTGCGCAGCATGCAAGGTTTCGGCGTGCACACCTTTCGCTTGATCAACGCCGAAGGTAAGTCGCGCTTCGTCAAATTCCATTGGCGCCCTACTGCCGGCACGTGCTCGCTGGTGTGGGATGAAGCGCAGAAGCTCGCTGGCAAAGATACCGACTTTCACCGTCGCGATCTTTGGGAGTCGATCGAGATGGGCGACTACCCGGAATGGGAGTTGGGCGTACAGGTCATCGAGGAAGAAAACGAACATAATTTCGACTTCGATATCCTCGACCCGACCAAACTGATCCCGGAAGAGCTGGTACCGATCACCCCGTTGGGCAAAATGACCCTCAACCGCAACCCCGACAACTTCTTCGCCGAAACCGAGCAGGTAGCGTTCTGCCCGGGCCATATCGTGCCGGGCATCGACTTCTCCAACGATCCTTTGCTGCAGGGTCGACTGTTTTCCTACACCGATACGCAGATCAGCCGACTGGGCGGGCCGAACTTTCACGAGATCCCGATCAACCGTCCCGTAGCACCGTTCCATAACGGCCAACGGGATGCGTTGCATCGCACCACAATCGACAAGGGGCGCGCGTCCTACGAACCGAATTCCATCGATGGCGGCTGGCCGAAAGAAACGCCGCCCGCTGCGCAGGACGGTGGATTCGAGAGCTACCCTGAGCGTATCGACGCCAACAAAATTCGCCAGCGTAGCGAGTCGTTCAGCGATCATTTCTCCCAGGCACGGCTGTTTTTCCACAGCATGAGCAAGCACGAGCAGGAACACATCATCTCAGCCTACAGCTTTGAGCTGGGCAAGGTTGAGCGTGAGTTCATCCGTGCGCGTCAAGTGAATGAGATCCTGGCCAATATCGACCTGGAACTGGCCAAACGTGTGGCGCAGAACCTCGGCTTGCCAGCGCCGAAGGCTGGCACCGTCGACGTGCGTAAAACTTCCCTGGACCGCTCGCCGGCATTGAGCCAGGCCAACCTGCTTCCGGCGGATATCAAAACCCGGAAAGTGGCGATTCTGGCGGCCAACGGAGTCGATGGTGCTGCGATTGATGCAATGAAGAAGGCGCTGAAGGCCGAGGGCGCGCACGCCAAGTTGCTCGGCCCGACTTCCGCGCCTGTGACCACCGCCGATGGCAAAACTCTGCCGGTGGACGCTTCGATGGAAGGCTTGCCTTCGGTGGCATTCGATGCGGTGTTTGTGCCCGGTGGCGCGGCGTCGATCAAGGCGTTGAGCGGCGATGGCGTGGCGCTGCATTACCTGTTGGAGGCATATAAGCACTTGAAGGCGATTGCGCTGCATGGCGAGGCGAAGCAGTTGCTGGATGTGTTGAAGCTTGAGGTGGATGCGGGGTTGATCATCGGAGCAGATGCCAAGTTGATCAAACCGTTCTTTGCGGTGATCGGGCAGCATCGGGTTTGGGATCGGGAGCCTAAGGCCAAGGCGATTCCGGCTTAAGCTTTTGTATCGATAGCAAGGACGCTATCGCGGGCAAGCCCGCTCCCACAAGGATAGGGGTGATCACACATCTGTGATCAATCCCAAATCCTGTGGGAGCGGGCTTGCCCGCGATGCTTTTTAAGGTTTACGCGGACTCAAGACCATCTGAGCCGGAACGTTGCGCAGGATCTGCTTCTGCAGATTCAGATCAAAATCCGAATCCAGCTTCTTCACCCGCTTGGTCAGCAATGTGGCCAACCAAGGGTAATCCTGCGTGCGTGGCGCCTGAATGCTCACGTCACATTGATAATTCACCACATCAGCGGCGATCGCATCCAGTTGTCGGCGAAGCTTGGTCATATCGGTGAGGTTCAACGCAACCGTGGTGCTTTCGGCGGTTGGATCGATCACTTTCGCCTGCGGTTTGGCCTCGGCAGCCAAGAGCGCCGCTTCGGCCCTGTCCAGCTCGGCTTTGCGGGCATCGACGATAGCGTTGTTGAGCCCACCCGTCAGCGCCGGGGCCTTTGGCATCAACGCCCGAGCCCGGGCCAGCGCCGTGGCGGCCGCATTCACATCGCCCTTTTGCAGCACGATCTGGCTGCGGCGCAGATAGGCTTCGGCCAATTGCCGCTGATATTGCACAAGGGATGGATCGTCGGGCGACTGGGCCTGCAAGGTTGCCAATTGATCCTCGGCGGTGGCCAGCTCGCTGCTGGCCAGGTTTTGTTCCAGCTGCGCGATGGCCGTGGCCCGTGCATCGGTCGCCTCAGTGGTGGCCGATGGCGTGCTTTGGCAAGCGCCCAGTAGCAGCGAAAATGCGACAAGGAGCAGATAACGGGAGGCTGACAGCTTCATTCCTGCGACTCTCTATTTGCGCAAAAAACGAGCAAGTCTACACCCCTCGACGGGGCAGGACAAAACTCAGCAGAAACAGTGCGGCGGCCGTCACAACAATCGAGGGTCCCGCCGGGGTGTCCTTGAACCATGAAAGCGCCAGCCCGCCACAGACCGCGAGCATGCCCAGCAGGCTCGCGCCCAGCGCCATCTGCTCCGGCGAGCGGGCGTGACGTTGTGCCGCAGCCGCCGGAATGATCAACAGCGAAGTAATCAGCAACACACCGACGATTTTCATCGCCACAGCGATCACCACAGCGATCAGCAACATCAGGGTCAGGCGCAGTGCCGGCACGGGCAAACCTTCCACCCTGGCCAGTTCTTCATGCACCGTGATCGCCAGCAATGGCCGCCACAACGTCACCAGCAAGGCCAGAACGGCAGCGCTGCCGCCGAGGATCCAGGCCAGGTCGGTCGGGCTGATCGCCAGCAAGTCGCCGAACAGATACGCCATCAGGTCGATCCGTACTTCGTGCATGAAGCTTAGTACGACCAAGCCCAGAGAGAGCGTGCTCGGTGCGAGAATTCCCAAAAGCGTGTCGGACGCCAGCGGCTGACGCTGCTGCAACGTCACCAGCAGCACCGCCAACAGCAAACAACCGACGGTGACGGCCACGGTCGGGCTGACATCCAGCAGAAAGCCCAACGCGACGCCAAGCAAGGCCGCGTGGGACAAGGTGTCGCCGAAATAAGCCATGCGCCGCCAGACCACAAATGAACCCAGCGGTCCTGCGACCAATGCCAAAGCCAGACCTGCAAGCAGGGCGTAGAGCAGAAAATCAGCCATGCTTGCAGCTATCTCCATGGACATGGGGTTGGGCCGTCGGGGCCGCGCTGACCACCGAACCATGCAGGTCATGGGCGTGGTCGTGGTGGTGGTGATAAATCGCCAGGCTTTGTGCGTTCTTTCCGAACAGCTCGACGAAAGCCGGATCGCCGCTGACCTGTTCCGGGTGCCCGGAGCAGCAGACATGACGATTCAGGCAAACCACCTGGTCGGTGGTGCTCATGACCAGATGCAAATCGTGGGAAACCATCAATACGCCGCAGCCGTGACGGTCGCGCAGTCGCGTGATCAGACTGTAGAGCTCGGCCTGGCCGGCCACATCGACGCCTTGCACCGGCTCGTCGAGCACCAGCAGTTCCGGCTCGCGCAACAAGGCCCGAGCCAGCAGCACGCGCTGCATTTCGCCACCAGAAACACTTTGCACCGGGCTGTCGATCACCTGTTCGGCGCCGACTTCCTTGAGTGCCGCCAAGGCCCTGGGGCGGTCCACACCCGGCACCAGGCGCAAGAAGCGCAGCACTGAAAGCGGCAGCGTCGGATCGACGTGAAGTTTCTGCGGCATGTAACCGACCCGCAGTTTCGGCTTGCGCCAGACGCTGCCGCTGTCCGGCTTCAACAGACCGAGCACGGCGCGCACCAGCGTGGTTTTGCCCGCGCCGTTCGGGCCGATCAGGGTGACGATCTGCCCCGGCTCGACACTCAGTTCGATGTTATCCAGCACGTTTTGCCCGGCAAAGGTGACGGCAACCTGCTCGAGGCGGATCAGCGCATTGCTCATCAAGCCCCCTGGCAACCCGAACAGATGCCGACCACTTCAACCGTCTGGCTTTCGACGACGAAACCGACGTCCTTGGCGCTGCTGATGATCGCGTCGCTGATGGACTTCTGTTCGAGTTCGATGGCGGCGTGGCATTCGCGGCAAATCAGGAACTGGCCCTGGTGGGCATGCTCCGGGTGATTACAGCCGACGAAGGCGTTCAGCGAGGAGATGCGGTGGACGAGGCCGTTTTCCAGCAGGAAATCCAGTGCGCGGTACACGGTTGGCGGCGCGGCGCGGCGGCCGTCCTGCTCGCTGAGTACCGCGAGAATGTCGTAGGCACCCAGCGGCTTGTGGCTTTGCCACACCAGTTCCAGCACCCGCCGACGCAAGGCGGTCAGGCGCAGGCCTTGACGTGCGCACAAGGCATCGGCCTCCGACAGAGCGCTGTGCACGCAATGAGAGTGGTCGTGGGGACGGCTGGCAATCGGTGTTTTAGGCATGAGCGGCGACGAGTTTTGTGAGAGACGTTATTATGTTACCCGTTCTCGCCTCTTCGAGTGGTCATCGTGTCCCGACTTTTTTCTATCTTTGTCGCATTTGCCGCAAGTTTTCTGTTCATTGGCTCAGCTCACGCCAACGTCAAAGTCCTTACCAGCATCAAGCCGCTTCAGCTGATAGCCGCTGCGGTGCAGGACGGCGTGGCGATTCCGGAAGTGCTGCTGCCACCGGGTGCTTCACCGCATAACTATGCCTTGCGCCCTTCCGACGTACGGAAGGTGCAATCGGTGGACCTGGTTTACTGGATCGGTCCGGACATGGAAGGTTTCCTGCCTCGTGTGCTGAACGGTCGTACGCTGCCGAGCGTCGCGATTCAGGATCTGCCGGGGCTGAAACTGCGCCGGTTTGCCGAAGACAGCCATTCCCACGCGGAAGAAGCCGATGAACATGATCACGATCATCGCCCGGGCAGTCTTGACGCGCATTTGTGGTTAACGCCGGTGAACGCCCGTGTAATTGCCAGCAAAATGGCTTCTGATCTGAGTGCCGCCGATCCAGCCAATGCGGCGCGTTATCAGAGCAATCTCAAAGCCTTTGATGAGCGCCTGGATGCATTGGATCTGCGCTTGAAAGCGCGATTGGCCGGCATCGCGGGCAAACCTTACTTCGTGTTCCACGAGGCTTTCGACTACTTCGAAGATGCTTACGGCCTGAAACACGCCGGCGTATTCAGCGTCGCCGCCGAAGTCCAGCCCGGCGCTCAGCATGTCGCGGCGATGCGCACGCGCTTGCAGGAAGTCGGCAAGACGTGTGTGTTCAGTGAGCCGCCGTTGCGTCCGCGCCTGGCGGAAACGCTGGTGGCGGGTTTGCCGGTGAAATTGGCGGAACTGGATGCGTTGGGCGGGTACACACCGGCGACTGCCCAGGGGTATGAGCAGGTGCTGGAGAAATTGGGAAATGATTTGGCGGGGTGTCTGGAGTCGTTGTAACCGACACAACACTTGTGGCGAGGGGGCTTGCCCCCGTTGGAGTGCGAAGCGCTCCCATGCGATCTATCTGACCTATCAATTGGGGGCTGCTGCGCAGCCCGACGGGGGCAAGCCCCCTCACCACAATTTAAAGGGCGAACGGTAGCGGCGTACTGACCTTCTGCCGCTGCGCCAACCGCTGCTGGAATTCCATCGGATCGTGAATCAACACGTCCTGCCCGGCGAACGACTCCGCGGCGATCAACCGTGACAACCAGAATCGCACACACGCCACGCGCAGCATGGTCGGCCACAACTCGGCTTCGGCTGCCGTGAACGGCCGCAACGCCGCATAAGCCCCAAGCAATGCTCGTGCTCGCGGCCCGTCGATCAGTCCGTCGTCATCCG
Source organism: Pseudomonas sp. 31-12 (assembly GCF_003151075.1). Taxonomy (NCBI): domain Bacteria; kingdom Pseudomonadati; phylum Pseudomonadota; class Gammaproteobacteria; order Pseudomonadales; family Pseudomonadaceae; genus Pseudomonas; species Pseudomonas sp. 31-12. The sequence continues at coordinate 292,620 of NZ_CP029482.1, read as the reverse complement.
AACACCAGTCATTCAACGCAATCGCCACGTCGTAGAGCATCGGCCCCGAGCACGCGTTGTAGAAATCGATCAACCCGGTCAGGTGCGTGCCTTCGAACATCGCGTTGTCGCGGAACAGATCCGCGTGGATGTTGGCCCGTGGCAACGCCAGAATTTTTGTCTTCTGCTGCGTGATTTCGTCCAGTGCCCGTTGCAGCAGATCGCTTTGCTCGGCATTCAGGTGCGACAGCAACTGAGTGCCCTCCTCCAGCATCCAGTCCAGACCACGATCGGTTTTGCGCTTGATCATGTTGGCCTGGGTGGCCAGGTGCAGATGGCCCAGCAACTCGCCGACTTGGGCGCAATGCTGCGCGTTGGCTTGCTTGATGTGCTTGCCGGCCAGGCGTGGTTGCAACAGCGCCGGTTTGCCGGCCAGCTCACGTAAGGCAACGCCGTCGGTGGTGCGCAGCGCGTACGGCACTGGCAGGTCGGCGTCATGCAGCACGTCGAGCAGTTCGATGAAGAACGGCATCTCTTGAACCGGACCGCGCTCAACCAGGGTCAGGACAAATTCGCCCTGCTCCAGGCTGATGAAGAAATTGGTGTTTTCACTTCCGGCGGCAATCCCCTGGAAATCAAGCAGGCGGCCGAGCCCGTATGGGGCGAGAAAGGTTTCCAGCTCGGGCCGAGCCAGCGGGGTGAACACAGACATGTTTGAACTGCCAGTACGGGCGCCGCTGCTTGAGCCAGCGCCGATTGAAATTAAGAAACTACTTCCACTCAAAGATCTTCCACGACGGAATCAGCATATCCGGCTGATCCGAGCGGATGAAGTTTGCATCGGTCCCGTCCGCGCGCACCAGAAAATAAGGCGGTGCGCCTTTCGGTGTGACCTTGATCGCATACAGGAAACCGTTTTGGCGGTATTCCTGGATGGTTTTATCGCCTTCCGTGCGAATCGTGACTTCCGGCTCCGGTGTCGGCGCATCATCCGCCGCCATGACGGACAGTGGAACGGTTGCAAACAAGCCAGCCAGCAACAGGCGATTTAGTGTGCGCATGATAACCTTGTCCCTTTGTCGTCAACGGTCCCGCTATTCTAGCGCCGGACCCGCCGAAAAGGTTGATCCTGCTCATGAGCCAAGCCCCCCTCGTCCTGGTGGACGGTTCTTCTTACCTGTACCGCGCCTTTCACGCCCTGCCGCCGCTGACCACTTCCAAGGGTCTGCCGACCGGAGCGGTCAAAGGCGTGCTGAACATGCTCAAGAGTCTGCGCAAGCAGTACCCGGACAGTCCGTTCGCCGTGGTGTTCGACGCCAAGGGTGGGACTTTTCGCGATGACATGTACGCCGAATACAAGGCCAACCGTCCGAGCATGCCGGATGACATGCGCGTGCAGATCGAACCCCTGCACCAGAGCGTGATCGCCCTCGGCTTCCCGCTGCTGTGCGTCGAAGGCGTCGAGGCCGATGACGTGATCGGCACTTTGGCCCGCAGCAGCGCCGCGGCTGACCGCCCGGTGGTGATCTCCACCGGCGACAAAGACATGGCGCAACTGGTCGACGGCCACATTACCTTGGTCAATACCATGACCGGTAGCGCGCTGGACGTGGACGGCGTGAAGGAGAAATTCGGCGTCGCTCCCGAGCAGATCATCGATTACCTGGCACTGATGGGCGATTCTTCCGACAACATTCCGGGCGTTCCGGGTATTGGTCCGAAGACCGCTTCCGGTCTGCTGGTCGGCGTGAACGGTGGCCTGACCGAGCTGTATGCACAGCTCGACATCGTCCCGACCTTGCCGATTCGTGGCGCCAAGACCCTGCCGGCCAAGCTCGAAGAGCACAAGGAGATGGCGTTCCTCTCCTATCAGTTGGCGACCATCAAGATCGACGTGCCGCTGGACATCGGGCTCGACGACCTGCAAATGGGCCGGCCGGATCACGACAAACTCGCCGAGCTCTACACCCTGCTGGAATTCAAGAGCTGGTTCGACGAGAACCAGCGCGATGCCAAGCGTTCGGGCCAGGAAGTCACAGCGCCGGTGGCTGAAGAAGCCGCTGTCGAGACCGAACTCAAGTACACCACGATCCTCACCCAGGCCGATTTCGACCTGTGGCTGAAGAAGCTCAACGACGCCACGCTGATTGCCTTCGATACCGAGACGACCGGTATCGACGCGCAGCAGGCGCAATTGGTCGGTCTGTCGTTTGCTGTACAAGCCAACGAAGCGGCCTACATCCCGCTGACCCATTCCTACATGGGCGTGCCGGATCAGCTCGATCGCGACACCGTGCTGCGCGCACTGAAACCGATTCTGGAGGACCCGAACAAACTCAAGGTCGGCCAGCACGCCAAGTTCGACATGAACATCCTGGCCAACTGCGCCATCGGTGGCGACCAAAGCTGCGGCATCACCGTGCAAGGCATCGCGTTCGACACCATGCTCGAATCCTACGTGCTGGACTCCACCGCGACCCGCCACGACATGGACAGCCTGGCGCTCAAGTACCTGAATCACACCACCACCAGCTTCCAGGACATCGCCGGCAAGGGCGCCAAGCAGCTGACCTTTGACCAGATATCCCTGGAACTGGCCGGGCCTTACGCCGCCGAAGACGCCGACGTAACGCTGCGCCTGCACCAAACCTTGCAAGAAAAGCTCAATGCCATCCCGAGCCTGAGCAAAGTCCTGAGCGAAATCGAAATGCCGCTGGTGCCGGTACTCGCCCGTATCGAACGCCAGGGCGCGTTGGTCGATGCCAACCTGCTGGGCATTCAAAGCGTCGAGCTGGGCGACAAAATGGTCGCGCTGGAGCGGGAGGCATTCGCCATCGCCGGCGAGGAATTCAACCTCGGTTCGCCGAAGCAATTGGGCGTGATTCTGTACGAAAAACTCGGCCTGCCGATCCTCAGCAAAACCGCCAAAGGCCAGGCGTCCACCGCCGAAGCCGTCCTCGCGGAACTCGCCGAGCAGGATTACCCGCTGCCCAAAGTGCTGATGCAGTACCGCTCGATGAGCAAGCTGAAAAGCACTTACACCGATCGCCTGCCGGAGCAGATCAACCCGCGTACCGGGCGGATTCACACGTCTTATCATCAAGCTGTCGCGGCAACCGGGCGTTTGTCCTCCAGCGATCCGAACTTGCAGAACATTCCGATCCGCACTGCCGAAGGGCGTCGGATTCGTCAGGCGTTCGTCGCACCTAAAGGCTACAAACTGCTGGCCGCGGACTATTCGCAAATCGAACTGCGGATCATGGCGCACCTGGCCAAGGATGAAGGGTTGCTGCACGCATTCCGCAATGACCTGGACGTGCACAAAGCCACCGCCGCCGAAGTGTTCGGCGTAGAACTGGCCGACGTCACCACCGACCAGCGTCGCAGCGCCAAGGCGATCAACTTCGGTTTGATCTACGGCATGAGCGCGTTTGGGCTGGCCAAGCAGATCGGCGTTGATCGCAAGCAATCCCAGGCTTACATCGATCGTTATTTCGCCCGCTACCCGGGTGTTCTGGAATACATGGAACGCACCCGCACCCAGGCGGCCGAGCAAGGTTTTGTCGAGACGATTTTCGGACGTCGCCTGTACCTGCCGGAAATCAACGCGAAAAACCCGGCCCTGCGTAAAGGTGCCGAACGCACGGCAATCAACGCGCCGATGCAAGGCACGGCCGCGGACATCATCAAGAAAGCCATGGTGGCGGTGGATAACTGGCTGACTTCCTCGGGCCTCGACGCCAAAGTCATCCTGCAGGTGCACGATGAATTGGTGCTTGAGGTACGTGAAGATCTGGTCGACCAAGTTCGCGATGAAATTCGTGCGCACATGAGCAACGCCGTGAAGCTGGATGTACCGCTTCTGGTCGAGGTTGGCGTAGGCAATAACTGGGATGAGGCTCACTGAGCCGTCTGAAAAGGCGATTTCTGCTGCGGCATAACGCCGCAGCAGAAGGCTGAAGGGCCCTTATCTCGGAAAGAAATCAAACTTATTTCGAATGGTTTCTGAAACTCCGGAACTAAACCTGTGAACTGCCACTCAGAGTTACTGAATGGCTGGTGAAGCCCTTCGATGCTCCTATGTTGTGTTAAGTGTTGGCAGATATCTGGACCCCGCCCTAGCGGTCCGGAACTTGAACCCCGGAACTTCCCCCTCCCCATAAGAAGTCCGGGGTTTTTTTTGCCTGCGATTTATTGCTGGGCAACCTCGGAGCCCTTGTCCGCCAGTTCCATCCAGCCTGCCAGTACAGTGTAGGCGTCTTCCAGGCCCATGCGTTTTGGCGCCGAGAACAACTGGATGCTGATCGCATCGCCCCATCCTTTGCGGATGTCAGTCTGAACCTTCAGCAGGACGTTTTTCGCCGCGCCGTAGGTCAGCTTGTCGGCTTTGGTCAGCAAAATGTGCATCGGCATGCCGCTGGCGACAGCCCAATCAAGCATCAACAGGTCGAAATCGGTCATTGGATGACGGATGTCCATCATCAAAATCAGACCTTTCAGACTCTCGCGACCACCCAGATAAGCTTCCAGGTGACGCTGCCAGTGCAGCTTCAACGGGATAGGTACTTTCGCGTAACCGTAACCCGGAAGGTCGACCAGACGACGATCATCGTCTAGCTTGAAGAAGTTCAAGAGCTGCGTGCGACCCGGAGTTTTCGAGGTGCGCGCCAGGCTAGCGTGCGTCAAAGTGTTCAGCGCACTGGATTTACCGGCGTTGGAACGCCCGGCGAAAGCCACTTCAAAGCCTTCGTCGTCGGGGCATTGGTCGACTTTGGCAGCGCTGAGCATGAAGGTGGACTGTTGGCACAGGCCGAGGATGGGGTTCTTGAGTTGCATGGGATTTCCGATGTGGGCGGCGCCGGGAATGGACGCGGCAAGCGGTGTCGTTTCCGTTTCAGTGACGCCAGTATATAATGCCGCAGATTTTGTGTGCGCTTTGTCCCAGCGTAGGATGAAGTTCACGAGAGCGATTGACCTTGATTGCGCATTAGAACGCAGAACGCTCTCAACCCTGAAAAGGTCGTTTTATGACGAAATGGCTGCTAGCTGCCGGTGTCTTGATGCCGCTTTACAGCGCTCAGGCTACACAGGATCCGGAAGCTGTGTACAACCGTGTTTGTGGTGCCTGTCATTCCGGCCAACTACCCATGGCGCCCAGAAAGGGCGATCAGGAAGCTTGGACGCCGAGGTTGGCGAAAGGTATGGAGACGCTGGTGCAACACGTGACCCAGGGTTTCAAGGCGATGCCGCCGCGTGGTTTGTGCATGGACTGCAGTGCCGAGGATTACCAAGCCATCATCCACTGGATGAGCGAGTGATCCCGGTCCATAACTCTTTAACCCTTAGCCGTAGTTGGATTAGCTGATGAACAAATTGATCGTGAGTCTGCTGTTGACCGTGGGGATCTCCGGCATAGCCCATGCTGCAGGTGATGCAACTGCTGGTCAGGCGAAAGCCGCAGTATGTGGCGCCTGTCATGGCCCGGATGGCAACAGCATGGCGCCTAACTTTCCGAAACTGGCAGGCCAGGGCGAGCGTTATCTGAACAAGCAGCTGCACGACATCAAGTCCGGCAAACGCACAGTTCTGGAAATGACCGGCCTGCTGACCAACCTGAGCGATCAGGACCTGGCTGATATCTCTGCCTACTTCGCCAGCCAGAAAGGCAGCGTTGGCGCCGCCGACCCGAAAGTCGTGGCTCGCGGTGAAGCATTGTTCCGTGGCGGCGACCTGGCCAAGGGCCTGCCAGCCTGCACCGGTTGCCACTCTCCGGACGGCAAGGGCAATGCGGCTGCCGGCTTCCCGCACCTGGGTGGTCAGCATGCTCAGTATGTTGCCAAGCAGCTGACCGACTTCCGCAAGGAAGAAGGCGGTCGTGCCAACGACGGCGACACCAAACCGATGCAGAGCATTGCCAAAAAGCTGAGCGACGAAGATATCGCCGCGGTCTCCAGCTACATACAAGGCCTGCACTAAGACCGGCAAATGGGGCGTCGCGCGGGACGTACATCTCCTGCAACGTTAACGCTCTATTAATCCGTCGCAGCAAGTATAAAAAGGGTGGCTCAGGCCGCCCTTTTTTGTGGCCGCTGCCGTTACACTACAGAACTCAAGCCCGCCAGGACCTGTCTGAAAACAGGTCGCGCGAGGCGACCAAAATTGTCCAGGAGTAAAGCATGCGTAATCTGATCATCAGCGCCGCACTCGTCGCTGCCAGCCTGTTCGGCATGACTGCCCAAGCCGCCGAAGCACCCGCCGCCCCTTATGTCGAACTGAGCAATCAGGTTCCGGTCGCCGTGCCTGGCAAGATCGAAGTCGTGGAGCTGTTCTGGTACGGCTGCCCGCATTGCTACGCGTTTGAGCCGGTGATCAACCCTTGGGTCGAGAAGCTGCCTTCCGACGTGAACTTCGTCCGCATCCCTGCCATGTTCGGCGGCCCATGGGATGCACACGGCCAGATGTTCCTGACCCTTGAAGCCATGGGCGTCGAGAACAAGGTTCACGCTGCAGTGTTCAACGCAATCCAGAAAGAACACAAGAAGCTGGTCGACAAGAATGAAATGGCTGACTTCCTGGCGACTCAAGGCGTAGACAAGGACAAGTTCCTGGCGACCTTCGATTCCTTCGCCATCAAAGGCCAGATCAACAAGGCTCGCGAGCTGGCCAAGAAATATGAAATCACCGGCGTTCCAACCATGATCGTCAACGGCAAGTATCGCTTTGACGTGGGTTCCGCCGGCGGTGCCGAACAAGCACTGCAACTGGCCGATAAGCTGGTCGACAAAGAGCGAGCGGCTAACAAGGCTGCCGCCAACTAAGCGCGGCGACTGCCATGCGCCGCTGGGGTACTGAACGCGTCGTTGGCCTGCATGATCCGCGGGTCAACGAGCATCATCTGGAATCGACGGGCTTGCCCGCAGACAGCCGTCTGCGTCTGCTCAGCTTCAACATCCAGGTCGGCATCAGTACCGAGCGCTATCGGCACTACCTGACCCGAGGCTGGCAGCATGTGCTGCCGCACACCGGGCGTGCCGACAATCTGCAAAAGATCGGCAATCTGCTGGGCGACTTCGATCTGGTCGCCTTGCAGGAAGCCGATGGCGGCAGCCTGCGATCAGGCTACGTCAATCAGGTGGAACACCTGGCGCAACTCGGCGCCTTCCCCTACTGGTATCAACAACTCAATCGCAACCTCGGTCGCCTCGGCCAGCACAGCAATGGCGTGCTCAGCCGCCTGCGCCCGTGGGCGATTGAAGACCATCCGCTGCCAGGGCCCAAGGGTCGTGGGGCGATTCTGGTGCGCTTCGGCGAAGGACCGGAGGCGCTGGTGGTCGTGATGATGCATCTGGCGCTGGGCGCTCGAGCCCGCAGCATGCAACTGGCTTACATCCGCGAGCTGATCGGCGGTTACAAACACCAGGTGCTGATGGGCGACATGAATACCCATGCCAGTGATTTGCTGCAAAACTCCCCGTTGCGTGACCTCGGCCTGCTCGCGCCGCAACTGGAAGCGACCTTCCCCAGCTGGCGCCCGCAGCGCTGCCTGGACCATATTCTGCTCAGTCCCACGCTGACCCTTGAAAAGGTCGAGGTGCTGGCACAACCGATTTCAGATCACCTGCCCGTCGCGGTAGAGATTCGTCTGCCGGGTTCGCTCACGGCCGATGCATTCCCCGCGTTGAGTCCTGCCCCTTCGCGGATCCCTTGAATGAGCGACGAAACACAGCGCTGGAAAGAGAAATACCTCAAAAGCATCGAACAACAGGAAAAGCTCGAACGCCGATGGGATGCCCGGCTCGACTTGCTGCGCCGTGGGCTGGTGCGCAGCACCCTGGCTGCAGAAGGCACCGATCGCGCCGTTGACCTGTGCATGAAGGAAATGCGCGAAGTCGTGCGCACCGATGACATGGACGCCGGTCTGGCCGCCCTGCTGCCGCGCCTGGAAAAAGCCGTACTTGATTCCGAGCAGCGCCGGGAAACCCGGGTCAATCAAACCAGCGCCGCACTGAATGCGCTGGTGACTCAATTGCAAACACTGCCCCTGCCTCGCGAAGTCAGTCGTCCGTTGAAGAACTTCGCCAAACAACTGGACAGCCGAGTCAGTCAGGCCCGCGAAATTCCGTTGCTGCTCAGCGAGCTGAGCGGCCTGCAAGGCGAAGCCTTGCGTCAACTGGATACCCCGGCAGAACCTGATCGCCCCGGTTTTCTGCAGCGACTGTTCGGTAACCGGGAAGCAGATGAGGCCGCGCCGCAGATCGCCGCCCCTGCGGTACAAGCAGCGCCCCGGCAAACTGTCGAACCGATGGCCGAGGCCCCGCCTGTAGCGGTTGATCTCGCACCTAAGGTCGAGCTCCCGCCAGTCGTACAGTCAAAATCAATCGACGCAGAACCCGTCACTACAACCCCCGAATCACTGGAAATACACGCCACGGAATCCGCTCCTGTAGTGGTGGCGTTTGTCCCGCCTGTGCTTCAGCCAGAGACTCCATCTGCGCAAACAGTTGAGCCTCAGACACAGCCAGACATCGTACAACCGGCAGAACCAGCACTTGCGGACATTACGCCAGCCGAGCCGGTGCAACAGGCAATCAATCCGGATGAACTGATCCCGGTGGCCGTTGAAGCGGAGCACCTTGAGCCAGAGGACGTTCTCTACGGCCTGCCCGATTCACCCGAGCCTTCCTATAGCTCCGTCGCCAAGCACATCGAAGACACACTCCTGGGCCTGCTCGACGACCTGACGCTGCCCGAACGCCATCGACCGCAAGCCGAAGCGATGCGTGATCGCCTGCAAAACGGCTTGAACTGGTACGAATTGATTCCGATCCTCGACGATCTGGCGACGTTGATGCTGGCGATCACCGACAGCGGTCAGCACGAGTTCGAAGCTTACCTCCAGCAACTCAACGAACGTCTCGAATCGTTCCAGAGCAACTTGCAAGCGGCCAGTGACGGCCATGCCGACAACCGCTCTGCGGCGCGCGACATGGATACGCAGATTCGCGAGCAAGTCGATGGCCTGCAGAGCAGCATGCAGGAAGCTGCGGACCTGGACGACCTTAAGCACGTCCTGGAGAACCATCTCGAAGGCCTGCTCGGCACCATGGATCAACACCAGAAGCAGCGCGACGAACGTGAGCAGGAAGTCGCGGCTCGCCTGCAAAGCCTGGCCGAGCGTGTGGCTCACATGGAACAGGAAGCGCTGGGCTACCGTGAACACCTTGAAGAACAACGGCAGAAAGCCCTGATCGATCCATTGACCGGTCTGCCGAATCGAGCAGCCTGGAGTGAACGGCTGGAGCACGAAGTCCGCCACTGGCAGCAACACGGCAACTCCTTGTTGCTGGCAATGCTCGACCTCGACCATTTCAAACGCATCAACGATAACTACGGCCACCTGGCGGGTGACAAGGTGCTGAAGATTATTGCCAGCGTGTTGCGAAAACGCCTGCGCGGGACGGATTTCATTGCGCGGTTCGGGGGCGAAGAATTTGTCTTGCTGATGCCCGACACGTCACCGGCAAATGGCGCAAAACTGCTGGAAACCTTGCGCGCATCGATTGAAGCCTGCCCCTTCCACTTCAAGGGCGAGCGGGTGACCATCACCATTTCCATGGGTTTTAGCGCCTTCAAATCCGGCGAACACAGCGACTTGGTGCTTAAAAGAGCCGATCAGGCGCTATACCGGGCAAAAAATGCCGGCCGCAACCGAGCCGAAGCTGGTTGACAGCCAATTGTTCCATTTTATTTAAAACAGCGCTTTTGCCCTCTGCGCGCAAGTCAGTACGTTACACTGTTGCATTACTGACTTGCGTGTATTGCCTCCTGCCATGAAATGTCTTGCTCTCATTGTGTCGCTGCTCCTGTTGGCCGGTTGTGCCAGCGGCCCGCGGATCGACACCAGCCACCCTTCCGTCAATCACGACAGCCGTATTCAGTTTGTGGTGGTGCATTACACCTCTGCTTCGCTCGAGCGCTCGCTGCAACTGCTCACCCACGGCGAGGTCAGCAGTCACTACCTGATCGGCGACGACAAAGGCGCCACCATCTTTAAGCTGATGGATGAAAACCTTCGGTCGTGGCACGCAGGCGAAAGCGAATGGCAAGGCCGGACCTGGCTGAACTCCAGCTCTATCGGCATCGAGATCGTCAATCCCGGCTTCAAAGACACACCGACGGGCCGCCTCTGGTACCCGTACAGTGAAGACCAGGTTCAGTCGTTGATCTTCCTGCTCAAGGACATCAGCAAGCGTTACAACATCCACCCGCGTTCCATCATCGGCCATAGCGACATCGCGCCGCTGCGCAAGCTCGATCCCGGCCCGCTGTTTCCCTGGAAGCGCCTGGCCGCCGAAGGCATAGGCGTCTGGCCAAACGAGCAGGCCGTCGCACGCCAACAAGCCCAGTTCGCAGCAGAACTGCCGAGCATCAGTTGGTATCAGGGACAGCTGGCCCGACTGGGTTATGCCACGCCACAAACGGGTGAGCTTGATGTCGCCACGCGCCATGTACTGGCGGCCTTTCAAATGCATTTCCGCCCCGCCCGATTTGATGGCACTCCCGACGCTCAGACGGCGGCGCTCCTGCAAGTATTGAATCAGACAAAATAATGACGCCCGCCCGACGGTAAGGGCTTTTTCTCAATCAGCAGCTATAACTCATTGGTAATTCTTCGGATATCCACAATGACTGTAGCTCGAGAGACGCTTCGTAGCTGGTTCTATCGCCCCTGGTTTTTGGCGATGCTGGCTGCTGCGTTGAGCGCAACGTTGTTGATGGCCGCCAGCCTGTTTTTAGCGATGCATCAGGTAGAGCAGCGGGAAAGCCAGGAAATGAATGCCCAGGGCGAGCGTTTCCTCGCCCGGCTGGAGCAGCTGTTCGGGCAGCTACGTGAAAGCCTCGACGATCTGGAAGCCCAACCCCTGCGTGGCTGCGATGATGAAATGATCGCAACCTTGCAGCAGGTCAGCTTCAACTATCGCTTCGTTTACGAAGCCGCCTACATGGATGCCTCGCGGATCTGCTCGAATCGCCCTCGCCAAGTGGGGCTGTCGCTGAGTCGACCGCCGGACATCAAGGGGCCCACCTACAGCTACTGGCTGAACACCACCACTGAACCCGATGAAAACCGCGCGGCGTTGATGCTTGGACGCGGCAACTTTCGGGTCGCCACCTCTCGTGGCCATTTGACCGACATGGTCGATCTGTCCCCGGGAAGTAGCCTGCTGGTGGTGCTCTCCCATGGCACCCGTGCGATTCCTGTCCTCGGTGCCGCACAGGTCTGGCCCCCCGCCGAATCCTGGCCCCTGACAAACCGCGATGCGCTGCAAGTGACACAAACCCGCTTGATTTACCGCATGCCCACCAACAATCCCGAATACCAATTAGTGCTGATCACCCCACGCACGAACATGCATGTGCCAGCCGTGTGGTGGTGGCTGCTGCCGGCCAGTCTGGCGCTGGGTATCCTGGTCGGTTTCATGGTGTTTCTGCTGGTGCGCCAGCGTCAGTCACTGGACGCGGAACTGAACGGCGCCATTCGACGCGGCGAATTGCAGGTGTTGTATCAGCCGATCTTCGATCTCGACAGCCGCAACTGTGTCGGGGCCGAAGCCTTGCTGCGCTGGCGAAGACCGGACGGCACCCTGACCAGCCCCGACCTGTTTATCCCGATGGCCGAAAACACCGGCCAGATCCGCCAGATGACCGACTTCGTATTGCAGCGACTCCTCGAACAACTTGGGCAACTGCTACGCGCCAATCCGCAGTTGTACATCTCCGTCAACCTTGCAGCTTGCGATGTCATGGTGCCGCGTATCGGCCAGGTGATGGCGCGCCTGCTGACCTTGCACCGGGTCGCGGCGAAGCAGATTGCCTTTGAGGTGACTGAGCGAGGCTTGATCGATGTGGTGGTGGCCAGGGAAAACCTGCAAGCCTTGCGCGATGTCGGACATCAGGTGCTGATCGATGATTTCGGCACGGGCTATTGCAGCCTCGCCTACCTGCAAACCCTGCCGGTGGACTGCCTGAAAATCGACAAGGCGTTCATAGATGCCTTGGGCCATGATGCCGCCAGCAGCGGCGTGGCACCGCACATCATTCACATGGCCCAGGCCCTGCAACTCAGGGTGATTGCCGAGGGCATCGAACATGAAGCGCAAGCGGCCTTTCTGAGCAGCGAAGGGGTGAAGTACGGTCAGGGCTGGCTGTTCGCCCATGCCCTGAGCGCCGTGCAATTCATCGAACTGATTACCCGTGGTCGCCGGCGGAACAATCGACGCCTGGATGATGAAGCCTGAAAAGACTGCAGCGGTTTAAACCGCCAGCGCCATGTAGAACTGCGTACCCTGCCCCGGCCGCGAATAAACACCCATCCGCCCGCCATGCAACTGCACGATTTCCTTGCACAACGCCAAACCAAGCCCGGCACCGCCCTTCTTGCGGCCGACCTGGACGAAAGGCTCGAAGATCCGCCCCTGCTGACCGTACGCAATGCCTTCACCGTTGTCTTCCACGCTGATAATCACCCGCTCCCCATGGCGCCGCGCCTGCAAACGTATCAGTCCATCCTGGGCGGTATGGCGCAAAGCGTTGTCGATCAGATTATCGAGCACCCGATCCAATTGCGCCTGGTCGGCCTGCAACCTGGGTAAAGGCCCTTGCACTTCCACCGCCAACTCGATGCCTTTCAGCGCCGCAGTTCCGGCAAAGCGTTCCTGAGCCTGCTCCAGCAACGCTTCAATGGAACACGGCGCCAGCGTGAGCTTCTGCAAACCGTTCTGGTAGCGAGAGAAATTCAGCAGGTCGTTGATAAGTTGCATCAAGCGCTGCATTTCTTCATTCACGGTGTCCAGCAAATCGGCTTCGCGGGAGTCCGCAGGAAATTTCGCCCGCTCACGGAACAGGCCGAAGGCCATGTGCATTCCCGTCACCGGGGTGCGCAGCTCATGGGAGGCGCGCAAGACGAACTCGCTGCGCACCCGTTCGAATGCACGCTGTTCGGTGACGTCATGCAGCACCATCACAGCGCCGAGAATGTGGCCCTGCGTATGGCTGACCGGCGTCAGGCTGTAAGTCAGCAACCTCGATTCACCGTCTACCTCAATGCTCAGGTCTTCCGGTGCCCGCTCCAGCGTCCCGCCACGCAGCACCAGTTGCAGCTGCTCATCCAGTTCGGGACGCTCAAGCGCTGAGCCCAGCCCCTGGCCGAGTCGATCGGTGTCCCACCCCAACTGACGCTGGGCTACGGGATTGAGGTGCTCCAGATAGCCTTCGCGGTCGATCATCAGCAACCCGTCATCGATGCTGTCGAGTACAGCCTGCAAACGTTGCTGGCCGGCGAGCAGCTCGTCGATGTTCATCGCCTGATGCTCACGCAGCGCCTCGGCCATGATGCCGAAGCGCTTGGTCAGTTGGTTCATTTCCTCGGCAGAGGAAACCGGCAGGGTCACTTCAAAATTACCTTGGCCGATGTCGTCAGCGGCCTGGACCAACGCTTCAATCGGAGCGCCAAACCGGCGGGCGATCGCATGGGCGGTCATGAAACCGATGATCAACACCGCCAACCCCACCAACCCGAGCAGGCCGGCAATCAGCAAAGCGCGTTCCCGGGCCAGGCGCTCGGTGTTGTTGATGTTATCCAGTGCACGCTTTTGCTCGGAGACCAGACCGCTGCGCAAGATATTGAATTTTTCCACCAGCGCAGCGTTGCCGCTCAATGCAGGCGTAGCCGCTTGGGTCTGATCGTAGACCTGAAGAAAGTCGAGGTAATCAGCCTTGGCCTGTGTGAAGCCATAACCGCCGTTGCTGGAGTGTTGAAGTGTGATGCCTTCTTCAAGCAATTCGAGGTAGTGTTGCCTGGAGGCCTGGAACGCAGCAGGATCGGGCTTTTCGTCGATCATGATCATGAGCTGATCGCCCAGGGTCTGTCGCAATTTCAGCCCCAGGTCCAGCGAGACAAAGTTGTTGCGAACCAACACTTCCTGAGTGCCGGCCATCTGCATCACGCTGACGAGCCCGAGCAAGAGCCCGAGCAGCGCTACGGTGATCAGCGCCGAAATACTCAGAAACAGCCGAGTACGCAGCTTCATCGCCAGTTTCATTGTCGGCTCACAGGTTGTACTGCTTGCGTTTACGGTACAGGGTCGAGGCATCGATGCCGAGGGTCTTGGCCGCCTGATCCAGCGTATCAGCGGTGGCGAGGACGGCACCGATGTGGGCTTTCTCCAATTCATCCAGGCTCAACGCCGCTCCAATACGCGGCGCGTTGTTGGTCGGGGTCTCGGCCATGCCCAAGTGGCTGATCTCGACCCGTTCCTGTGGGCAGATAATGCTCGCCCGCTCCACCACGTTACGCAGTTCGCGGATGTTGCCGGGCCAGCGGTAACCCAACAACGCTTCCCGGGCCTCATCGCTAAAGCCCCGTGCCGGACGCGCATACTCCTTGACGAAGCGAGCCAGGAAACGATCGGCCAGGTTCAGAATATCTTCCCGGCGCTCGCGCAGTGGCGGCAAGTGCAACGTGATGACGTTCAGGCGATAGAGCAGGTCCTCACGGAAACGGCCGTCGCGCACCATGTCTTCGAGGTTCAGGTTGGTCGCCGCGAGGATTCGCACGTCGGCGCGGCGGGTCACCGGGTCACCCACCCGCTCGTATTCCTTGTCCTGGATGAAACGCAGTAACTTGGGTTGCAACGTCAAGGGAAAATCGCCGATCTCGTCGAGAAACAACGTACCGCCGTCGGCCTGATTGACGCGCCCCAAGGTGCTTTCGCTGGCGCCGGTGAACGCGCCACGGCTGTGGCCGAAAAGTTCACTTTCCATTAATTCCGCCGTCAGCGACGGGCAGTTGATGGTGACGCAGGATTTCTTCTGACGCTTGCTCCAGCCGTGAATGGCTTGGGACAGTTCGCCTTTACCGGTACCGGACTCGCCGAGAATCAGAATGTTGGCGTCGGTAGTGGCGACCTGGCGTGCGGTTTCAAGTACCACTTTCATGGCCGGGCTGTGGGAATCCAGTCCGTCCTTGGGTTTGCGCACTTCACCTTCAAGGGCTTCCAGCCGAGCGGAAAGTTGGCGCACTTCCAGCTGCTTGGCAGTGGCGAGACGCAACTGGTCGGGGCTGCAAGGCTTGACGAGGTAGTCGGCGGCACCGGCCTGGATCGCATCCACGGCGGTGTCCACGGCCGAGTGAGCGGTGACGATCACCACCCGCATCCAGGGGGCCTGAATGCGCATCTGGGCCAGCACATCCAGGCCATTGTCCTCACCCAGGCGCAGATCAAGGAAACACAGATCGAACACCTGACGTTGCAGCAAAGCATCGGCCTGTGCCGCGCTGTTGGCGGTGGCCACGCTATAGCCTTCGTCTTCGAGGCAATAACGGAAGGTTCGCAGAATGGCGGATTCATCATCCACCAGCAGAATGCGGCCTTGATGCTCAGTGGCTGATTCCATGTTCCCGCGCTCCTTTAAAAATAATGATCTTGATTTAGTCCCGGAAAAATCGGGCAAGTTGCATGGTTGATTCTGATCCATTCCAGCCATCGCAGGGTAGCTCTCTACACGTCCATTATCTAATGGACTGATTTTGCTAGTTTTTTAGCAAAAAACCGCTTTTGAGGCGATTACCCACGTCCTTTTCTGACATCTGCGCCCTCCTCTCAATTCAAAAATAATCAAAGTTCCGGGGAATTGATCGTGCAATACGCACGACCTTGCATGGGCCATCGTGCAGTATGCGTCCGACGTGATTTTCACAAACAAATTAACTTGTTGATTTTAAACAGTTTTTTTCTTCAAAAAAGCTGGCATGCAGCCTGCAATAGCCTAGGTAATCAGGGCCATTTTGAATCGGCGCCCACTGACAAGATCACCACCAGAGTGGGAGGAGTTTCAGAATGAATCGCCAACGTGTCGCCCCATTGCGCATCTCGCCGTTGCATATCCAGCAAGGCCTGTTTGGCATCCTGGCGATGTTGATCACGCTGATCGCTGGCCAGCAGTTCCTGCTCTGGGAACAGAGCCAGCAGCCAGAAGCGCCGCACGTGTCGATTCATCGTGCAACCCAGACCCATTTCAGCGCCGTCAGCAGTAATCAGGCTGACCTTGCTCCGATGCGAATGATGGACGTCGACCAGGCTCAGCCTGCGGATGAGATGCCGCGTCAGGAACGTTGGGTGTTCTGAGCAACCGAACTTGGCGCGCTCGCTGCGCCGGGAAAAGCACCACAAGCTGCACCTCTAATATAGAAGCGTAAGGAGAATCACCATGTTGAGCTGGGCAATCACATTCTTGATCATTGCCATCATCGCCGCCGTACTGGGCTTCGGTGGTATCGCGGGCACCGCCACGGGTATCGCCAAGATTCTCTTTGTCGTGTTCCTGGTGATGTTCATTGCTTCGTTCTTCTTTGGCCGTCGCGGTCGAGGCTGAATATGAGCGTTTGGGTAAAGACACTGGCAGCCGCCCTGCTTCTGGGCGGTAGTGCCATGGCGATGGCCGCCAATGATGGCCAGACGCGGGTCAGCGAATTGTTGAATTCGAACCCGCAGTACCGTGAAACCTGGACTAAAGTCGTTAAAAAGGAAGAACGACTGCCAGAATGGGTTATGAACCTGTCTGGCGCTTCCGAGCAAATGAATGCCGTTGAAGAAGATGGCGACAAGTACCTGGTCGGGCCGCTTTGCGAAACGCAAACGACGTGCCTGAACAAACGCTTGATCGTGGCCTTCAGCTTCGACAAAAAGGACGCGTACGCCATGCTGGTCGAAGTGCCCGCAGGATTGCCGGCCGACAAGTCGCCAACGCGACATGCCGACTACCGCTTCCTCGGCAAACCTGACCAGGGCATGCAGGATCTGTTGATGGAACAGCTCAAGAAAGATCCGAAGTGGTACTGAGTTTGAAACACGAAAGGAGCAGCATTGCTTCTTTCCAGTGCGCTACCCGAGGAAGGTAGGCGCATGACCAAGGGGTCGGGACGTTCTGCCTGTTTCTGGGGCGGAGTGACCTACGGGCACATGGAGTGTCTGCGCAAGGGCCGGGTCAGGTAATTAAAGCTGCGACGCAAGTTCGCCAGCCCCGAGTGGCTCGACGGACTTGCGAAGAGCTTCAACGTGCAAAGCGTTGATCTAGAGCACTGCGCTCATTCCCTCCTGCTGCATATTCCCCGTAAAACCGTTTCGCGGTGTTTCCTCACGACCGTATATCGAGAAACCTTCGACTTTGGGCGCATGAGATTTCGCTGCCAAACGTAGGCTTTTTCCGAAATTTCGTCATGAATTCAACTGTTTAAAAAACAACCAACCTCCTCTGAAATGGCCGGTTCACGGCACTTATGCCTGCCGAAATGTCGTATTCGAACCGGTTGGGACGCGGGTTTCAATTAAAAAAGCTCATGCCGATTCGGCATAGGGTAGGCGTTTACGGCATTAGACGTCGCTTCCTTGCATCGGAATAGTTGCGCCTTTTTTCGCCTGCCAGAGAGCCGTAACAAAGCGCTCCGGGGCACCTTATACGGGGGCAGATGCACAGACTTTTTCGCGACGAGCGTTCCAGTTCTTGCATTCGCCTGAGTCAAACGCAAGTAAGGGTAAAGATATGAAGAAGGCAAAGCTCAGCCTCGCCTGGCAGATCCTCATCGGTCTGGTACTGGGGATAGCAATCGGTGCGCTGCTCAACCATTTCAGTGCCGAAAAAGCCTGGTGGATCAGCAACGTCCTGCAACCGGCAGGCGATATCTTTATCCGTCTGATCAAGATGATCGTGATCCCGATCGTCATCTCCTCGTTGATCGTCGGCATCGCTGGTGTAGGCGACGCGAAGAAACTCGGGCGTATCGGCCTCAAGACCATCATTTACTTCGAAATTGTCACCACCATCGCCATCGTGGTCGGTCTGGTGCTGGCCAACGTGTTCCATCCGGGCACCGGCATCGACATGAGCACCCTGGGTACCGTGGATATTTCCAAGTACCAGGCGACAGCGGCCGAGGTCCAGCATGAACACGCGTTCATCGAAACCATCCTCAACCTGATCCCGTCGAACATCTTCGCGGCCATGGCCCGCGGCGAAATGCTGCCGATCATCTTCTTCTCCGTGCTGTTCGGTCTCGGTCTGTCGAGCCTGCAATCGGACCTGCGCGAGCCGCTGGTGAAGATGTTCCAGGGCGTCTCGGAAAGCATGTTCAAAGTCACCCACATGATCATGAACTATGCCCCGATCGGCGTGTTCGCTCTGATCGCAGTGACCGTGGCCAACTTCGGTTTCGCTTCTCTGATACCGCTGGCCAAACTGGTGATCCTGGTTTACGTCGCCATCGCCTTCTTCGCCTTTGTCATCCTCGGCCTGATTGCCAAGATGTTCGGCTTCTCGGTGATCAAGCTGATGCGCATCTTCAAGGATGAGCTGGTACTGGCTTACTCCACCGCCAGCTCCGAAACCGTGCTGCCGCGCGTGATCGAGAAGATGGAAGCCTACGGCGCGCCGAAAGCCATTTGCAGCTTTGTGGTGCCGACCGGTTACTCGTTCAACCTCGACGGTTCGACCCTGTACCAAAGCATCGCGGCGATCTTTATTGCCCAGCTGTACGGCATCGACCTGTCGATCAGCCAGCAATTGCTGCTGGTGCTGACCCTGATGGTGACGTCCAAAGGCATCGCCGGCGTACCGGGCGTGTCCTTCGTGGTGCTGCTGGCTACCTTGGGCAGCGTGGGTATTCCGCTGGAAGGCCTGGCGTTCATCGCCGGTGTCGACCGCATCATGGACATGGCCCGTACCGCGCTGAACGTGATCGGCAATGCCTTGGCCGTACTGGTCATCTCCCGCTGGGAAGGCATGTACGACGACGCCAAGGGCCAGCGCTACTGGAACTCGCTGCCGCACTGGCGCAGCAAGGAAAAGCTGCCGGCGGGCGAAGTTTCCAGCAACTGATAGCTGAACCCTGTGGAGTCTGGCTTTTATGTGGGAGCCAGCCTGCTGGCGATAGCGGTGTATCAAACAACAGAGATGTTGAATGTGCCGGCCTCATCGCCAGCAGGCTGGCTCCCACAGTGACCCGAGCAAGCCACACAAACAAACCCCGGAGAAATCCGGGGTTTGTCGTTTCTGGCTACCCCGCTATCATTCGCGGCATTCTTCGGGGGATTTAACTGATGCTCAATGGCCTGTGGCTCGGCTTTTTCATCGTGGCTGCCGTTTCGGCACTGGCGCAATGGCTGATCGGCGGTAACGCCGGGATCTTCGCGGCGATGGTGGAAAGCATTTTCGCCATGGCCAAGTTGTCCGTCGAGGTCATGGTCCTGCTGTTCGGCACCCTGACGCTCTGGCTGGGCTTTCTGCGAATCGCCGAGAAGGCCGGGATCGTCGAATGGCTGGCCAAAGCACTGGGCCCCTTGTTCCTGCGCCTGATGCCCGAAGTCCCGGCGGGTCACCCGGCCATCGGCCTGATCACGCTGAACTTCGCCGCCAACGGCCTGGGCCTGGACAACGCCGCCACGCCAATCGGCCTGAAAGCCATGAAGGCGCTGCAAGAGCTCAACCCCAGCGAGACCATCGCCAGCAACGCGCAGATCCTGTTCCTGGTGCTCAACGCCTCATCCCTGACCCTGCTGCCGGTGACGATCTTCATGTATCGCGCTCAGCAAGGTGCGCCCGACCCCACCCTCGTGTTCTTGCCGATCCTGTTGGCAACCAGCTGCTCGACAGTGGTGGGCCTGCTGTCGGTGGCGTTCATGCAACGCCTGCGTCTGTGGGACCCGGTGGTGCTCGCGTATCTGATTCCCGGTGCCCTGGCCCTCGGTGGCTTCATGGCGCTGCTGGCGACGCTCTCGGCGACCGCTCTGGCCGGGCTGTCATCGATCCTCGGCAATCTGACGCTGTTCGGGCTGATCATGCTGTTTCTGGTGATTGGCGCGTTACGCAAAGTGAAAGTCTACGAAGCGTTCGTCGAAGGCGCCAAGGAAGGCTTCGACGTGGCCAAGAACCTGCTGCCGTATCTGGTGGCGATGCTGTGTGCCGTCGGCGTACTGCGGGCGTCCGGGGCGCTGGATTTTGGTCTGGACGGGATCCGGCATCTGGTGGAGTGGGCCGGTTGGGACACGCGCTTCGTCGACGCGCTGCCGACGGCGATGGTCAAGCCGTTCTCCGGCAGCGCCGCGCGGGCGATGCTGATCGAAACCATGAAGACCTCCGGGGTGGACAGTTTCCCGGCGCTGGTGGCGGCGACGATTCAGGGCAGTACGGAAACGACGTTCTATGTGCTGGCGGTGTACTTCGGTGCAGTAGGCATCCAGCGAGCGCGGCATGCGGTTGGGTGTGCATTGCTGGCGGAATTTGCCGGAGTTCTCGGCGCGATTGGCGTTTGCTACTGGTTCTTCGGTTAACCAAAGATCCCCTGTGAGAGTGAGCCTTTGTGGCGAGGGGACTTGTCCCCGTTGGACTGCGCAGCAGTCCCAAAACCTGAATTCTCGGTGTATCAGAACAACTTGAATTCAGAAATTGGGGCCGCTTCGCGACCCAACGGGGACAAGTCCCCTCGCCACAAAGGCTCGCTCCTACATTGGGTTTGTGTTGGCTTTAAGGGCGAGGAGGCGGGGCGGCTTTCTGGCCTTGCTCAACCGCCCAACTCACCACCTGCGCCGTCAACTGATCGCTGGCCTGGCCAAACCCTGCCACCACCGCGGGCACCTTCACATCGCTCAATGGCTGGCGCACTTCAAAGCGGCGGCTGGCGAGGATGCGCTGGTCATACCCACGCACCAGCAACGCATCCAGCCGCACGACCACGCTCGCCGCGGTGCCTTGGTATTCAGTCTGGAACGCCTGCAGACTCCCGCCCAATTCCAGATCGGCTTGGAAGTTGCTGTCATCGGTGCTCAGCAACGGCACTCGGCCGTCCCGCTGGAAACCATCCAGCAGCCGATTGCGCAGCAACACCGGCGCCGGATCGCTCCAGCGCGAGGCGGCGTAGCTGCTGATCAGATCACCTTGGGGGATCACGGCGATTTTCGGGCTGTTCAACGCTTCGCTGGCCTGCGGCTTGGTCAGGCGAAGCGACCAGCGTTGCGGCGTGCCATGACTTGCCGATGCGCTGCTCTGGGCCGAAGGCAAACGATAGACATCGGACGGCTCGGACTTAGGCAGGATCGAGCAGGCGCTGACCAGCGTGAAGCCGGCGAGGAGGGCGAGGGTCGCAAGCTTCATGGCGTGAACTCCTTGTTCTTGTCATTGCCCAGCAAGTAACCGCTGGGGTTGGCTTCCAGGCGCTGGGAAATGGCCCGCAACGACGTCAGGGTGTCGCGCAATTCACGTACCGCCGGTGCCAGGCCGTTAAGGCCCTGCATGCCGCTGTTCAGTGAATCCTGGTTGGTAGTGAGCAATTTGTTGATGGTCGCGCTGCTTTGCTCCAGCGACTTCATGGCCTGCTCGGCGCTGCCGAACATCTGCTTGCCTTGATCGTTGAGCAGGCCGTTGGCGTTACGCATCAACGCCGACATCTGCTCCAGCATCGCGCCAGCCTGCTTGCCGACGGACGCCAGTTGCTGCATCGCCTGACGAATATCGCCGCGCTGATCAGCAATAGTCCCAGTGGTTTGCTCCAGATTTTCCAGCGTCTTGCTGATGCGCTCGACGTTCTCGGTGGAAAACATCAGGTTGGCGTTATGCATCAGCGTGTTCACGCCGGCCATCAGGTCGCCACTGTCGTTGAGCAAACGGGCAATGGGCGAGGGCGACGCGATGATCACCGGCAAATGGCCGTCCTTGCCTTTGAGGTTCGGGCTCTGCGGTGTACCGCCACTGAGCTGGATGATCGAGGTCCCGGTAATCCCGGTCAGCGCCAATATGGCCCGGGTGTCTTCCTTGATCGGCGTATCGCCACCCAGACGAATCCGCGCCAGCACCCGGCGCGGGTCTTTCGGGTCCAGGCGCAAGGTCACCACATCGCCGACCTTGATCCCGCTGTATTGCACGGCGCTGCCCTTGGATAAGCCGCTGACCGCCTCGTTGAAGACGACTTCGTAATCCTTGAACTCGGTGTCGACGCTGGACTTGGCCAGCCAAAGGCCGAAGAGCAGGGCGCCCGCCACCACAATCACGGTGAACAGGCCGATCAATACATGATGGGCTCGGGTTTCCATGTCAGACCTCATTCAACTGTTGAGCGGCCGTCAGCGCCGCGCGGCCGCGAGGGCCATGGAAGTATTCGTGAATCCACGCATCGTCGGTTTCCGAGACCTTGTCGATGGCGTCAGCCACCAGCACTTTCTTCTGCGCCAGCACCGCCACCCGGTCGGTGATGGTGTAGAGCGTGTCGAGGTCATGGGTCACCAGAAATACACTCAGGCCCAAGGCATCGCGCAGGGTCAGGATCAATTGATCGAAGGCTGCAGCGCCAATCGGGTCGAGGCCGGCGGTGGGTTCATCGAGAAACAGGATGTCCGGGTCCAACGCCAACGCCCGGGCCAGCGCCGCACGCTTGATCATGCCGCCGGAGAGCGAAGCCGGGTATTTGTCCGCCGCCGACAGCGGCAGCCCGGCCAAGGCCAGTTTCACCGCCGCCAGGTGCTCGGCATCTTCACGGTTCAGGCCGGCGTGTTCGATCAGGGGCAGGGCGACGTTCTCGGTCACCGTCAGCGAAGAGAACAGCGCGCCTTTCTGGAACAGCACGCCGAAGCGCCGTTCGACCATCGAACGCTCGTGTTCGGGCAGGGTCGGCAGGTTCTTGCCGAAGACCTTCACCAGCCCTTCGCTGGGCTGGCGCAAGCCGACGATGCTGCGCAGCAGCACCGATTTCCCGCTGCCGGAGCCGCCCACCACGGCGAGGATTTCACCTTTGTACAAATCCAGGTCGAGGTTCTCGTGCACGCTCTGGCTGCCGAAGCGATTGCACAACCCACGGACTTCGATCACCGCCTCGGAGGGCGCTCGGGGTAGACGACTCACCAGCCCATCTCCATGAAAAACAGCGCGGCCACGGCGTCGAGCACGATCACCACGAAAATCGACTGCACCACGCTCGACGTGGTGTGCGCGCCAACAGATTCTGCGCTGCCACTGACCTTGAAGCCTTCGAGGCAACCGATCGCAGCGATCAGGAAGGCGAAGATCGGCGCTTTGACGATCCCCACCAGAAAGTGCTGAACGCCGATATCGGTTTGCAGCAACGACAGGAACATCGCCGGCGAAATATCCAGCGACACGGCGCAGACCACGCCACCGCCGATAATCCCCGAGAGCATCGCCAGAAAGGTCAGCATCGGCAGCGCCACCAGCAACGCCAACACCCGCGGCACCACCAGCAACTCCATCGGGTCAAGACCGAGTGTACGGATGGCGTCGATTTCTTCGTTGGCCTTCATCGAGCCGATCTGCGCGGTAAACGCACTGGCCGTACGCCCGGCCATCAGGATCGCGGTCAGCAACACGCCGAATTCGCGCAGGAAGGAGAACGCCACCAAGTCCACGGTGAAAATACTCGCGCCAAAACTCGCCAACACCGTCGCGCCGAGAAACGCCACCACGGCACCGACCAGAAAGGTCAGCAACGCCACGATGGGCGCGGCGTCGAGGCCGGTCTGTTCGATGTGCGCGACCATAGGCGTGATCCGCCAGCGCTTAGGGCGAAACAGCCCGCGCGCGATGGTTTCGAGGATCAGGCCGACAAAGCCCAGCAGTTGCAGGGTGTCCTGCCAGACCGCGTCGACGGCGCGACCGATGCGGGTCAGCAGCTGAATGCCGACGCTGATCTCCGGTTCCTTGATCGGCACGCAGAAGTCGCTGAGCGAGCAATAAACCGTCTGCAACAAGGCGCGGTCGGGCGGGGACAGGGTGCAATCAGGATGTTCGGTGGATCGGCCCAGACGCTCGGACCCGAGCAATTCCACCAACAGTGAAGCGCCAGCCGTGTCCAGCGCGCCGAGGCCATTGAGGTCGATGTGGGTACTGTCGTCGTATTGGCCGCGGAGCTTTTCGCTCAGGTGCTTGAGATCGGCGTAATGGGCGAGCGTCCAGTCACCCGTGACCCGCAGTTGTGCAGGGGAGTGAGAGGCGTCTAGCTGGGCATTGCCGGCCGTAGTGCTGCTGGTCATAAGCTCCGTGCTTGTTCGGCTATTGGCGCAGAGCTACGTAATAGCACGAACCGGATTACTTTTCTTTGATCGGTGTGCTGTCCGTGATTTTGAAGCGCAGCACACCGATCAGTTGCCCGTCTTCGGTCAGCACCCGAACCTGCCACTTACCCGCAGGGTTGCCGGGGAAGTTCTGCTTGTGCGTCCAGGCGCGATAGCCTTCCTTGCGCCCGCCATGGATGTCCAGCGGGATGCGGTCGACCTCTTTGCCGTTGAACGTCCAAACGTGATAAATCCGTTCGTCCAGACCGCGTGGAGCGTTGATCGCGGTGTAGGCGTACAGGCCGTCTCCACGGATCTGCTCGGCGCTGACTTCTTCAAGACTCTTGCCCGGCGTGCGGTCCTGCATTTGCGTACTGATCGCCACGTCGGTCATCCACAGCGTCGCCGGCGGAACCCATGAACGCAGGACCCAGCCGACGCCCCCGATACCCACGGTGATGCTCAAGATCGCCAGCGCATTGCGCAGGGTCCGGATCGGGAAGATCGACGCCAGGCTCGGGAACGACAACACCACAGCGGTGCCCAGCGCCAGTTTGAAACTCTGGGACGTGGTCAGGTGCAAAATGACGGGCAGGGCGGTCAACAGCGCGGCGAACAGCGTCAGCGTGTGCAACGCCAGGAACGCCCAGCGCCGGGGTGCCAGCCATTTGTAGTAGAGCGGGTCGATGATGGAAATCAGCGCCGCCATGCTCAGCAACCCGGTGAAGAACAACTGGCCGCTGTTCCAGGTCGTGGTGATGAAAAAGAACGGCAGGACGAAAAACAGGCTTTCCTGGTGGATCATCTGCGTGGCGTAACGCAGCAAAGGCTGGGGGATTTCGCGTTTGAAGAGTTTGGTGAACAGCTTGGTGAGGCTGTTTTCCAGCATCAGCCAGATCCAGCTCAGCACCATGATGATGGTGATCCAGGTCGCCAGGCCCTGTTGCCGATCCACCAGGATGAAACTGCCGACCCCGGAGATGAAACCACCGAGCGCAATGACCCCTGGATAGCGCTTCATCAATTCCAGGATGCGCTGGACGTACAGGGTCAGAGTAGGCATTCGGCGGTTCACAATAGTCGTGGGGAAAATCCTCGACAGAGTACCGCCCGGGCGGGGGGCGTGGCGAGGGTGCCGGTCACTTTGGTTGAACACAAAACCCTGGGGTGGAGGGGATTTCTGTGGCGAGGGGATTTATCCCCGTTGGGCTGCGAAGCGGCCCCAAAATGGGCGACCCTGTTTTTCCGGCACACCGCATCGACTGGTTTTGCGACTGCTGCGCAGCCGAACGGGGATAAATCCCCTCGCCACAAAAGCTCCAGCCACCGCGCGCGGTTACCTTCTGCGATGGACTCGTAAAGCCAATACCCCGAGGACAATCAGTCCAAACACCCCGGCCATCGCCCACATCAACTGGTCATAACTCATCAGCGGCTTCTCGATCCGCAGATACCCCGGCTGCACGAGCAACTCGCGCATGGCCTTGTTCGCTTCCGCCAGGGTCACGCCTTGCAGTTCCTTGGCCGGGTTGGCGAAACGCCCGTCCTGGTAGTCCCCAAGCGCGCTCCAGTAGTAATCGGCCAGCGCGCTGTTGCCTTGCACGGCCCAGGCCTGGCGGGCGATGGCGGCCTGTTTGAGGCGGTTGAAGGTGTCTGCGTCGAGACCGTCCTTGAGCAAGCCGGCCTTTAAATCCTCCAACACCTGTTCGGCCTCAGTCACATCGTCGCGATCAAGGTCGGCGTTCAGGCTCATGAAGCCCACCCCGCCAAACACTTCGCGCTCGGCCGAGGGGCCATAGGACAAACCGTGGGCCAGGCGCAGTTGGCGATAGAGCGCCCAGTCCAGATAGTCCTTGAGCAGGTCGAAGGTTTGGTCATGCTGATTCTGCAGCACCGGTTCCGGCACCAGCCAGTGCAACTTGGCACCACCGCCGACAAAGCCGTCGCCCAGCGTTCGCTCGTGAGCAGCACTGGCCTGGATTTCCGGCAAGGGCAGGTGATCGGTCGGGTCGACGGCTTCAAGCGCGCCATACGAGCGCTCCAGATACGCCGGCAACAACTTGTCGAGCTCACCGACCACGATCAGCGTCATGTTGTTGGGCGCGTACCAGGCCTTGCGCACCGTCTCCAGTTGCTCGCGGGTCAGGTCATCGACCTCGGCCCGCTCGGGGCATTTGAGGCCCAGTTCCACCGCCAGCTGATTACTCGCGGTGTGGCCCAGGTCCTGACGATCCAGCCAACGCTGCAAATGCGAGTAATGGCCGCCGTCTTCGCGCTCGACCACTTGTTTGGCGGCGTTGATGGCGTTGTCGTCGATTCGGGTCTGGGTCAGCAGCGCCAGCAGCAGGTCGAGGACTTTGCGCTGGTTTTTTGCCGGGGCTTCGATGACGAACGTGGTGTCAGCGTTGCTGGTGAACGCGTTCCACTCACCGCCCAAGGCCTGCATGCGCTCTTCCAGACCACCTTCGCCGGTGGCGTCGATGCCGCTGAACAGCAAGTGCTCAAGCAGATGCGGCAGTTCCTTTTCGGCGCAGCTGAAATCATCCAGCCCCACGCCGACCACCAGGCGAATCGCCACATGCCCGCGCTCGGTGCCCGGTTTGAGCAGCAATTGCAGGCCGTTGGGCAGCGTATAGCCCTCGACCTGGAAGCGATCCAGGGCAAACGAAGGGAATGAGCCAAGCAACAGACAGGCGAACAGCAGACAACGCATAGCAAGCTTCCAGGCAACCAATCGGAGATCCATGTCGTCCTTCAGGCCGCTATCGCGAGCAGGCTTGCTCCCACAGGTGATTTGCGGCGCTCACAAAATCAATGTGGGAGCGGGCCTGCTCGCGAAGGCGGTCTTGAGGCTGAACCAATGTAACTGACTGACCCCACCGCCAGACGTTCAAGGCGAATGCGTGATGTCAGCCATATCGTCGACCGCCAGTGCACCGGTATCCGACGTTTCCAGCACCACATAAGCGCTGCTGCAGAACAGCGAATTCAAGCGCTTCATGTCGGCGATCAGCTCCAGGTGCAGAGAACTGGTCTCGATACTTTGCACAATCTTACGTTGCAACCGGCTGACGTGAGCATGGGCAAGGCGGCGTTCCTGTGCGCGAAAGCGACGTTTCTCACGCAGCAACTGGCGGGCACTTTCCTTGTCGGCACTGAGGAATACCGACAAGCCCAGACGCAGGTTAGAGATCAACTGGCTGTGCAACCCGGCCAATTCTTCCAAACCGACCTCGGAAAAAGACCGGCGCTGCGAGGTTTTCTGCTGCTGCACCTTGCGCAGCATGCGTTCGATCAAGTCGCTGGCGAGTTTGAGGTTGATCGCCAGTTCGATGATTTCCGCCCAGCGCCGACTGTCCTGATCGCTCAAGTCTTCCCGGGGCATTTGCGCGAGGTAAAGCTTGATGGCGCTGTAGAGCGCTTCGACATCATCGGTCAGCTTGCGCATTTCCTGGGTGATGGCGGACTGTTTGCCACGCAGCACGTCGAGCATCGCTTCGAGCATGTTGTCGATCAGATCGCCCATGCGCAGGGTTTCGCGCGCGGCGTTGGCCAGCGCCAGGCTGGGGGTGACCAGCGCGGTCGGGTCGAGGTGCCGGGGTTTCGCCGTGCCGTTGAGCTCCGGCCGCTCCGGCAACAGCCACGCGCAGAGCCTGGCCATAGGGCCGACGCTGGGCAGCAGGATCAGGCAGCGCGCGGTGTTGTAGAGCAGGTGGAAGCCGATGACCATTTCCTGAGGACTGAAATCGAGGCTGTCGATCCAGTGCACCAACGGGTCCAGCACCGGAATGATCAGCAGCAGGCCGATCAGTTTGTACAGCAGGCTGCCGAGCGCCACCTGACGCCCGGCAGCGTTTTGCATGCTGGTACTGAGGAACGCGAGGATGCCGCTGCCGATGTTGGCACCGATCACCAGACCGATGGCCACCGGCAGGCTGATCACGCCGGCGCCGGCCAGGGTCGCGGTCAGCAGGACGGCGGCCAGGCTGGAGTAGGAAATCATCGCGAACAACGCGCCGACCAGGGCATCGAGCAGGATGTCGCCGGTCAACGAGGCGAAAATCACCTTCACACCCTGCGCCTGGGTAATCGGCGCGGCGGATTCGACGATCAGTTGCAGCGCCAGGATGATCAGCCCGAGACCGATGCTGACGCGGCCCATCTGGCCCAGCCGGGTCTGCTTGCGGGACAGGAAGAAAATCACCCCGAGGAAAATCAGCAGCGGCGACAGCCAGGACAAATCGAGCGTCAGCACCCGCGCCATCAGCGCGGTACCAACGTCTGCGCCAAGCATGGTTGCCAGGGCGGGCGTCAACGCCATCAAGCCCTGACCGACGAAAGAAGTGACGAGCATGGCGGTGGCGTTGCTGCTCTGCACCATCGCCGTGACGACGATCCCCGAGATGAACGCCAACCAGCGTTTGGACATGTTCTGGCCGATCACATGGCGCAGATTGGAACCGTAGACCCGCAGGATGCCGGTTCGGACGATGTGCGTGCCCCAGATCAACAAGGCCACGGCCGATAACAAATTGAGCAGGGTGAGCATGCAGGCCCCCTGTGGTGGTAGCGCCCCAGAGGGGCAAATTGACGGTGCCGCGCGACTTTCTACGTTCTGTACTTAAGCTGTAGTTGGCTAACGGTCTGGGCGCCAGCATCGCATAGCTAAAGAAGTGATTGAAACAAAACTGTCATGAAAACAGGTTCATGCATAAATGAAGAAGGGACCCGGAGGTTTCAGCCGGACAGTTGAAAAGGTGCGCGAACACAACCCTGTGGCGAGCAGGGAGCTTGCTCCCGCTGGGCTGCGCAGCAGCCCTAAATCGGGGCGGGAACTCAATCGCTGAAATGATCCCTGCTCAGCCTATGTCGATCAGATACCCGGCTGTTTCGGCGTCGGGTCCGTGAGACGTGCAGCCGGTTTTCCAGACATATGCATTCCTTGTCATTGTCGGGTGAAGCGAGCGAGGGACGCTAACCACCAGAGCTCTATGCGTCAACCTTTGGAAAAAATCCGTCGGTAAAGCAGTCGGTTGTTTTGGTGTGATTCACGCGTTTTTGCAGTGCGTGTTTAAAGACATCCGGCGTTACTTCTCGGAGGCTACAACGTCTTGCGTCGTTGCCTACGGCTACGCCAGAATCCGCCGGCTTGTGCGCCTAGACCCTGCTCTCTATCGTTTATCCATCGCTAAAAACAGCGATCGGGTTTGGTAGCCCGGAGTCTGGCGCATAGCCACTTTTTGCGGACGCTTTTTCAGGTCGTAGCTTATGGTGGCCATGCGCAGGGTCCCTTCGGGGGCGCCGGTTCCAGTACTCCGGTCTACCAACCTGTGTATGGCCGCCACCTTCGTTTGGTAGCGAGAGTGAAGGCTCCATATATCCAGTACTGGAGTTCTATCTATGTTCAAGGCAACACCCAACCCACCGGACACCGATCCGGTCCCCCACGACCTCCCGCCACGCAAGCCCAGCACAATCTTCTTCATAGACCCCAAGGTCGATAACGAAACCCTGCTCGCTCACGCCTGTGAGTCGTTGGCGTCGGCCAGCGTCATGGCCAGTGATTTTGCTGCACGAATGGAAGGTACACACCGCAACACCCTGCTGGGGATTCAGCAAAACATCATGTTGGGGGAGTTGGCGGTGAATCGAGTGCTCGATAACCTCGATCCGCCAGGCTAATCACAGAGCAAAAAAAGTGGGAGCGGGCTTGCTCGCGAAAGCGGTGTATCAGGCAACATGATGTCGACTGACACTCCGTCTTCGCGAGCAAGCCCGCTCCCACAGGTGTTATGCGCAGACTCGGGTTACTGCCCCGGAATATCCTTTCGCAGTTTCACCGGATCTTGCTGTTTGCGTTTTTTCGCAATCGCGGTACGCATCTTGATGTTGATCGCTTCCACCGCCAGCGAGAACGCCATGGCGAAGTAGACGTAGCCTTTTGGCACGTGAACGTCGAAGGATTCAGCAATCAGCACCGTACCGACGATCAACAGGAACGACAGCGCGAGCATTTTCAGCGACGGGTGCTTGTCGATGAACTCGCTGATGGTCCCGGACGCCAGCATCATCACCAGCACCGCAACAATGATCGCCGCGACCATGACCGGTACGTGGGAGACCATGCCGACAGCGGTAATCACCGAGTCCAGCGAGAAGACGATGTCGATGATCGCGATCTGGATGATGGTGTAGAGGAAGTTGCCGCCCTTGCCGCCCGGCTCCTCATTGGACTCATCTTCACCTTCCAGCGCGTGGTACATCTCTTGTGAGCTCTTCCACAGCAGGAACAGACCACCGAAGAACAGGATCAGGTCTCGCCCGGAAATGCCCTGGCCGAACACTTCGAACAAGTCGTTGGTAAGGCGCATGACCCACGTGATCGACAGCAGCAACAGGATCCGCGTGACCATGGCCAGCGCCAGGCCGAAGATCCGGGTGCGCTGCTGCATGTGCTTGGGCATGCGGCTGACCAGGATCGAAATCATGATGATGTTATCGATACCCAGGACGATTTCCAGGGCGGTCAGGGTAAAGAAGGCAACCCAGATTTCAGGGTTGGTCAGCCATTCCATGTGTATTCCTTTGAGCGAGTGTTAAACCACAAAAGGTCCGGGCTTCGAACAGCGAAGCCTGGACCCGTTGTGGTGAGTCTTGGGCTTATAGAGTGCTGAACAGCGGAAAGATCCCCATCAGCAATGCTGCAACCAGTATGCACATGCACACCAGCACTGCCCATTTCAGGGTAAAGCGCTGGTGATCACCAAAATCAATACCGGCCAGGGCCACCAACAAATAGGTCGATGGTACCAGCGGGCTCAACAAGTGGACGGGCTGACCAACGATCGAGGCACGTGCCATTTCAACCGCGGTTATACCGTAATGACTGGCTGCTTCGGCAAGCACTGGTAACACGCCGTAATAAAATGCGTCGTTCGACATGAAGAACGTGAACGGCATGCTCACCAGCGCGGTGATAACGGCCAGGTACGGGCCGAGGAAATCAGGGATTACCGCCAGCAAGCTTTTCGACATGGCATCGACCATGCCGGTGCCCGACAGGATACCGGTGAAGATGCCCGCCGCGAAGATCAAACCGACCACCGCCAGCACGCTACCGGCGTGAGCCGCGACGCGATCCTTCTGCTGTTGCAGGCAAGGATAGTTGACGATCATGGCAATACTGAACGCCACCATGAACAACACCGGCATCGGCAACAGACCGGCAATCAGGGTGCACATCAGGCCCAGGGTCAGGGCGCCGTTGAACCAGATCAGTTTCGGACGACGGGCATCCGGGAACTGCGAAACGCTGATTTCGCTGTGATCGACTTCATCGCCCACCAGGTGCAATTCACCCAGACGCGCACGCTCACGTTTCCCGTAGAAGTACGCAATCAAGAGGATTGCCACCACGCCGAACGCCATCGCCGGGATCATCGGTACGAAAATGTCGGAAGGGTCCACATGCAGCGCACTGGCCGCACGAGCCGTCGGGCCGCCCCACGGGGTCATGTTCATCACGCCACCGGCGAGGATGATCAGGCCGGCCATGATCCGCGGGCTCATGCCGATGCGGCTGTAGAGCGGCAGCATGGCGGCCACGCAGATCATATAAGTGGTCGCGCCGTCACCATCAAGGGAAACGACGAGCGCCAGTACGGCGGTGCCGACCGAAACTTTCAGCGGGTCGCCCTTGACCAGTTTGAGGATCTTGCGCACGGCCGGGTCGAACAGGCCGGAGTCGATCATCAGGGCGAAATACAGAATGGCGAACATCAGCATCACGCCGGTCGGCGCCAGCTTGGTGATGCCTTCAAGCATCATCGGGCCGATCTTCGGCGCAAAACCACCGAACAGGGCGAAGACGATCGGAATGATGATCAGGGCGATCAGCGCGGACAGGCGCTTGGTCATGATCAGGAACATGAACGTGATGACCATGGCGAAGCCAAGGAAAGTCAGCATGGGAATACTCCAGGCGTAGCGCGGCTAGGGAATGGGCGAACCGGTTGGGTCAGCGCAGAACGGGAAGCGCGAGGCGTACGGGTGGAGTTGCAGCGAAGCGGCGGGTAGCAGAGGACATCAGATCACCATTGTTGTTGTTAAATGGGCTGTGCGAGCGATAAAACACTGGCATTGGCCGACCGGTCTTTTGCCGGCAGTGGGGGCGATCCTAATCGGGGAAGCTTTCAGCCAGCTTTCGCTGGTGAAAGCATTGACCGGATGGGCTACCGGTCGTCGGACCGGGGCAGGGAGTTAAACCGAGTTAAAGCCATCGCGGGCAAGCCCGCTCCCACAGTGACGGGTGTGTGCCGCAGATAGCAGCTTCGCCGCAAAAAATTGTGGGAGCGGGCTTGCCCGCGATGGCGTCGGCACTTACACAACAGGAGGATATGTGATGGACGGACTTCACACCGGCGGCTGCCACTGCGGGCACCTGCGCTATCAATTCAGCGGACCGTTACACGACATCGCCCACTGCCACTGCTCAATCTGCCGAAGGGTCAGCGGCGGAATCGTGACCACGTGGATTACCCTGCCCGCATCGGCCTTTAAATGGCTGAAAGGAACGCCAGCGAAGTACGAATCTTCAACAACCTGCGTGCGCTATTTCTGCCCGACCTGTGGGGCGCAACTGGCGCTGACCACGCACCTCAGCCCCGAAAGCATCGATGTGACCATCGCCACCCTCGATCACCCGGAGCAGGCGCCGGCCGAGCGGCACATCTGGACGGACAGCCAATTGCCCTGGCTGCATCTGGATGAGCATTTGCCGGGTGAAGCCGAAGAAAACCTCTGATCAAAAAATAGACAAATCCAGCGGCCGGATCGCGCCCATCCAGATCGCGTGCTCGGTGTGGTCCAGCAAATCGTCGCCGGTGTCCGGGTGCAGAAACACCACCAAACCCTTGCGGTTGAGCGCCAGCCACGGCAACACGTCGCCGATCAGCTCCGGCCCGAACGCCAATTGGCAACTCCAGTCCGGGTGCGGACCCACCGGGCGTTCGTGCACGCGGCCCATTTTCAGCGGAAACAATTGCGCCGCCTGCTCACACAGTGCTCGCGCCTGATCAATGCTGCTGGCGTCAAAATAGACATGAGCGTGGTAACCCTTGATCTGTTGCATCTGAATCCCTCAAAAACCCAGTCGAACCCTCACCGATTCCTACAGGTCACACGCCATATAGAACAAGGAATCCCAGCCATGAAAAATGCCGAAACCCCGGTGGTGAAAGTGGTGCTTTATGGTGCCATGAGTAGCCTGGGCAGTGCGCTGATGGCTGAAATGCTGCGGCGCCAACATGAAGTGATCGCGATTCTGGATGACCTGACGGCGCTCCCGCCGCGCCCGGGTTTGCGCACCAAGGCCGGCGACCTGTTCCAGGCTGAACGCGTCAAGCAAAGCGTAGCGGGCAGTTCGGCGGTCATTTGCCTGCTCGATGCGCCGGGACTGCCATTCAACAGCGAGCATGTGGAAAAAACCATCGTGCCAGGCCCGGTGGAACAAGTGCTGGCGGTGGATGCGCTGATCGAGGGCATGCAGGCAGCGGGCATTAACCGACTGTTCCTGGTGGGAGATTTTGCCGAGCTCGACGAAACCGAAGCTGAAGTGCTGGATCACCTTCAGCGGCATGCCGCCGAGGAAATCCTTGATGCGCTGCAAAGCAGTGCCTTGCACTGGACCCTGGTGAATGCGCCTCGCGGCGTGCCGGGACTGACGATCGAACATTTCAGCCACATCAGCAGCAGCCTTGAGCCGGGCCTGGCGGAACCGCTTGAACGGTTGAACCGCGTGGCGGTGGGGATTGCCGATGAGTTGCAGCTGAATCTTCACGTTCGTGAGCACGTGAACTTCGTTTCGACCGACCCTACACCGCGATAGACGGCAGCGGTAAACCATTCAAGGATTGGGCGCTGCTGGCCTGTTCAGCCATCAACCAATCGACAAACTGCTGGATCAATGCCCCTCGCCGTTTGCGTTGGGGCAGCACCACGTAATAGCCAAGCCTGGAAATCACCGTGTCGGCAATCGGTCGGCATAACAAACCCTGCGCCAGCAAGTTATCCACAAGGTGCCGCCAGCCAATGGCCACGCCCTGGCCGCCAATCGCCGCTTGAATCAGCAACGTGTAATTGTCGAAGCGCAATTGCCCGGGGGCCGGTGCCGACGTGATCCCCAACTCGCGAAACACGCCGCTCCAGTCGAACCAGTTGCTGCTGTTTTCACCGCGCAGGTGCAACAGTGGAAACTCCAGCAATGACTGGGCTGGCAAGGGCAGGGGACGATCCTTCAACAACAGCGGGCTGCACACCGGAAACACTTCTTCGCTGAACAGCCAATGGCTTTCGCCCTGTTTAAAGCGGCCATCCCCAAACAACACCGCCACATCGATATCGGTGCGCAGCATGTTGTGATTGCGCTCGCTGGTGACCAGGCTGACGTCGACTTGGGGATTGGCTTTATGAAAGCGGTGCAACCGTGGCATTAGCCAATACGCGGCGAAGGCGAAATCCGTGGCTACCTGCAAGACTTCATGTTGGTGTTGTGCGCTGATCGCGCTCAATCCTGCATCGATATTCTGCAAACCGAGCTGAACCTGCTCAAAAAGTATGACTCCGGCCTCAGTCAGTTCAATGCCACGATAAATGCGATCAAACAGCCGCGCCGCCAGTTGTTCTTCCAGTCGTTTGATCTGCTGGCTGACGGCGGGCTGCGTGGTGCCGAGTTCTACCGCCGCCGCGGTAAAGCTGCGATGACGCGCCGCGGCTTCAAACGCTCGCAGTAGATCCAGCGACAAGCTTCCAAGTGCGTCATACATAAGCGGTGCTTATCCTAGTCATTGCCGTGCATGGGCTTTACCACAAAGTGCATGGACTCCATGCTCGATCGCAGCACTCTCGCATAAATATTCACTATGGAATGCCGCGATCACATGAAGCGCAAGAATATTCTTTTCATCATGGCCGATCAGATGGCCGCGCCAATGTTGCCGTTCTACGGTCCTTCGCCCATCAAACTGCCTAATCTGAGCCGCCTCGCCGCCGAAGGCGTGGTTTTCGACGCCGCTTATTGCAACAGCCCACTGTGTGCGCCGTCGCGTTTCACCCTGGTCAGCGGTCAGTTGCCGAGCAAGATCGGCGCCTACGACAACGCGGCCGATTTCCCTGCCGATGTACCGACCTATGCCCACTACCTGCGTCGACTCGGCTACCGCACCGCGCTGTCGGGCAAGATGCACTTCTGCGGTCCGGATCAGCTCCACGGCTATGAAGAACGCCTGACCAGCGACATCTACCCGGCCGATTACGGCTGGTCGGTGAATTGGGATGAGCCGGACGTGCGTCCGAGCTGGTTCCACAACATGTCTTCGGTGCTGCAGGCCGGGCCGTGCGTGCGCACCAATCAGCTGGATTTCGACGAAGAGGTGGTGTTCAAGGCGCAGCAATACCTGTTCGATCACATCCGCGAGGACGGCGACCAGCCGTTCTGCCTGACCGTGTCGATGACGCACCCACACGATCCGTACACCATTCCCAAGGCGTTCTGGGATATGTACGACGATGCCGACATCCCGCTGCCGGAAACCCCGGCGCAAACCGAACTCGATCCGCACTCCCAGCGTTTGCTCAAGGTGTATGACCTGTGGGACAAGCCGCTGCCTGTGGATAAGATCCGCGATGCACGCCGCGCGTATTTTGGAGCTTGCAGCTACATCGATAGCAACGTCGGCAAACTCCTGCAAACACTCGAAGATACCGGGCTGATCGACGACACCATCATCGTCTTCTCCGGCGACCATGGCGACATGCTCGGCGAGCGCGGGCTCTGGTACAAAATGCACTGGTTCGAAATGGCTGCCCGCGTCCCTCTGTTGATAAGTGCACCGGGACAATTCGGGGCTGGGCGAGTGAGTGCTGCCGTTTCCACCGCTGACCTGCTGCCTACCTTCGTTGAATTGGCCGGCGGCTCCCTGGAGCCGGGCCTGCCGCTGGACGGTCGTTCGCTGGTCTCGCACCTGCAAGGGCAGGGCGGTCACGACGAAGTGTTCGGCGAATACATGGCTGAAGGCACCATCAGTCCATTGATGATGATCCGCCGTGGCGCCTACAAATTTATCTACAGCGAAGACGACCCCTGCCTACTCTTCGATGTACACAACGACCCGCGCGAACACGAAGAACTCAGCCAATCGCCGCAACATCGGCCTCTGTTCGAGGAATTTCTGGCTGAAGCCCGGGCCAAATGGGACATTCCGGCGATACACCAACAGGTGCTCGCGAGCCAGCGTCGTCGGCGTTTTGTCGCCGAGGCGCTGACCATCGGCAAGCTGAAGAGCTGGGATCACCAGCCGCTGGTGGACGCCAGTCAGCAGTACATGCGCAACCACATCGACCTCGACGATCTGGAACGTAAAGCACGTTATCCACAACCCTGCCAAAACCAATAATGTTAAGGGGAAGTCCATGCAAAAGTTATCCACAGTACTGACGGTCGGGCTACTGGCTCTGGGCAGTGCATCGGCCTTTGCCGATCAGAACTGCGACACGGTGAAAATGGCCGACCCTGGCTGGAGCGAAATCGCTGCGACCAACGCCATTACCGGGTTTCTGCTGGATGGCATGGGCTACAAGGCCAAGGTCGACACCCTCGCGGTGCCGATCACTTTTGGCGGGTTGAAGGATGGCCAGGTCGACGTGTTCCTGGGTAACTGGATGCCGGCGCAACAGGGCTTCTATGACAAATTCGTCGCCACGGGCGACGTGACTCAACTGGCTAAGAACCTCGACGGCACCGAATTCACCCTGGCAGTTCCGGATTACGTGTGGGACGCGGGTGTGCATAACTTTGCCGACCTGAACAAATTCGCCGACAAGTTCGACAAGAAGATCTACGGCATCGGCTCGGGCGCCCCGGCGAATATCTCGCTGCAAGAGATCATCAAGAAGAACGACTTCGACATGGGTCAGTGGAAACTGGTCGAATCCAGCGAGCAGGCGATGCTGGCGGAAGTGTCCCGCGCGGTGAAGAAACAGAAGTTCGTGACCTTCCTCGGCTGGACGCCACACCCGATGAACGTGCAGTTGAAAATGCATTACCTCAAGGGCGGCGAGAAGTACTTCGGCGACACCGGCAGCGTTTATACACTGACTCGCAAAGGTTATGCACAGGCCTGCCCGAACGTCGGCAAGCTGCTCACCAACCTGAGTTTCACCCAGGAGATGGAGAACAGCATCATGGCCGAGGTGGTGAACAAGAAAGTCAGCAATGCCGATGCGGCCAAGGCGTGGATCAAGGCCAATCCTGCGGTCCTGGATAAATGGCTGGATGGCGTGAAGACTGTGGACGGGAAAGATGCGTTGCCGGCAGTAAAAGCGAAGTTGTAAGGGTTACCTGTGGCGAGGGAGCTTGCTCCCGCTGGGCTGCGAAGCAGCCCTAAAAATCTGCGGGCGCTTCGCTCCCGAGCGGGAGCAAGCTCCCTCGCCACAATGTTCACGTCGTCCTGATACCCTTGCGCAAAACCCAACCCGAGAGGACCCATGGCCTTCCCCAGCCGCCATTCACTCTTTCCCTTCCTTTCCTGGTTGCCCCGGCAAACCCGCGCCAGCGTCGGGCGTGACCTGATCGTTGGCCTCAGCGGCGCCATTCTTGCGTTGCCGCAATCCATCGCCTACGCCCTGATCGCCGGTCTCCCGCCGGAATACGGCTTGTACGCCGCAATTATCCCGGTGCTGATCGCTTGCCTCTGGGGTTCGTCGTGGCATTTGATCTGTGGTCCTACAGCGGCGATATCCATCGTCCTGTACGCGAGTGTCAGTCCTCTTGCCGTTCCCGCGTCAGAAGACTACGTCACCTTGATCCTGCTGCTGACGCTGCTCGCCGGGATTTTCCAGTGGCTGCTCGGATTGCTGCGCTTTGGCGCCCTGGTGAATTTCATCTCTCACTCGGTAGTGCTGGGCTTCACCCTCGGCGCAGCGGTGGTGATTGCCATCGGCCAACTGCCAAACCTGCTGGGGCTGGATTTACCCAATCAGTCCACCGCACTGGACAGCTTTTTGATGGTGTTCAAACACCTTGGTTTTGTGGATAAACCTTCGCTGATACTAGGGCTGGCCACCGTTGGAGTAGGCGTGATCCTGAAATCACTGCTGCCACGCTGGCCGACGTTATTGATCACCTTGGCGCTGGCTGGACTGCTGGTGTGGTTGTGGCCATCGATGTTCGGCCATGTGAAGTTGGTCAGCGCCTTTGTCGGGCGCTTGCCGCCCTTCAGTCCGCTGCCGCTGGACCTGGATCTGATCCTGCGCCTGCTGCCCAGCGCCGTGGCGGTGGGCATGCTCGGGCTGGTGACGAGCCTGTCGATTGCCCGTTCCTTGTCGGCGCGCTCCCAGCAATTGCTCGACGCCAACCAGGAAGTCCGCGCCCAGGGTTTTTCGAACATGGTCGGGGCGTTTTTTTCCGGTTCGCTGTCAGCCGGTTCCTTTACCCGTTCGGGCCTGAGCTACGAAGCGGGCGCCTGTTCACCGTTGGCCGGGGTGTTTTCAGCGCTGTGGGTGGCGTTGTTCGCCATCTTCGGTGCGGCGTTGATCGCGCACATTCCGATTCCGGCCATGGCCGGCAGCATTCTGTTGATCGCCTGGGGATTGGTGGACCATCGGGGCATTCGCGCATTGTTGCGGGTCAGCCGCGCCGAGTTTCTGGTCATGGCGCTGACCTGTGTCGCCACGCTGTTGCTGGAGTTGCAGACCGCGATCTATGCCGGGGTCCTGGCGTCGCTGTTCTTCTACCTCAAGCGCACCTCGCAACCCCGCGTGCAGCATTGGCGCGAAGGCGATGAAGACATTCTGCGAGTCGGCGGTTCGATCTTTTTCGGCGCCAGCCATTACCTGCAAGTGCGCCTGCAACGGATGCACGGTGCGCGGGTGGTGATCGAGGCGCAGCAGATCAACTTTATCGACTATTCAGGGGTGGAAATGCTGCATCAGGAAGCGCGGCGGCTGCTCAAGCAGGATCGCAGCCTGACCTTGCGAAGCGCACGGCCGCAGGTGGTGGAGGAGTTGAGGAAGCTTGAGGGGGCGGAGAAATGCCCGATCCGATTCGAGGACTGAAACACTACACTGATGACGAACGCATAACCTGTGGCGAGGGAGCTTGCTCCCGCTGGGTTGCGATGCAGCCCTGAAAATCTGCGGGCGCTTCGCACCCGAGCGGGAGCAAGCTCCCTCGCCACAAAGAACTACAGCGCCAGCTGGCGGCGGAGTTCGGCCAGCACAGGCGCCGTATCCGGGCGCACACCGCGCCACAGGAAGAACGCTTCTGCCGCTTGTTCAGCGAGCATCCCCAGGCCGTCCATCGACACCGCCGCACCGTGTTCACTGGCCCAGCGGCAGAACGAGGTCGGCTCCTTGCCGTACATCATGTCGTAACACACCGTCTTGCCCGGTTCGATCAGGCTGCTGGCAATGGGCGGCACATCACCGGACAAGCTCGCCGATGTGGCGTTGATGATCAGGTCTACCGATTCCTGCAGCCAGTCAAAACCACTGGCCGACACCGGCCCCAGGTCCGAGAACAATTCCGCCAGCAACTCGGCTTTCTCCACCGTGCGGTTGGCGATGATCACCGACGCCGGCTGCTCAGCCAGCAACGGCTCCAGCGCACCGCGCACCGCGCCGCCAGCACCGAGCAGCAGGATGCGTTTGCCCTTGAGGCTGAATCCGGCGTTGACCGTCAGGTCCCGCACCAGCCCGGCGCCGTCGGTGTTATCGCCCAACAGACTGCCGTCGGCGAGTTTGCTCAGGGTGTTCACCGCGCCGGCCCGCTGCGCGCGCTCCGTCAAACTATCGGCCAGACGATAGGCCTCTTCCTTGAACGGCACCGTCACATTCGCCCCGCGACCTTCGAGGAAAAACGCCCGGGCGAAGTCGGAAAAGTCGTCGAGCGGCGCCAGCGAGGTGCTGTAGTCCAGTTGCTGAGCAGTCTGCTCGGCAAACAAACGGTGGATCAGCGGCGACTTGCTGTGGCCAATCGGGTTACCGAATACGACGTAACGGTCCATCAGAACTCCTCGTTCAGGCCTCGGCCAACCAATCTCGGTCTTGCAGGAAATATTCGGTCAGGCGGGCTTCTTCGCTGCCCGGCTCGGCTTTCCAGTCATAGCTCCAGCGCACTTGCGGGGGCAGGGACATGAGGATCGACTCGGTACGCCCGCCCGATTGCAGGCCGAACAACGTGCCGCGGTCGTACACCAGGTTGAACTCGACGTAGCGGCCACGGCGGAATTCCTGGAACTCACGCTGTTTGGCGGTGAACGCGTCATTCTTGCGGCGCTGCACGATCGGCAGGTAGGCGTCGATGTAGGCATCACCGATGGCGCGCATGAACGCGAAGCTGGTGTCGAAGTCCCACTCGTTCAAGTCATCGAAGAACAGGCCGCCGATGCCCCGCGGCTCGTGACGATGCTTGATGTGGAAGTAGCTGTCGCACCAGGCCTTGTAGCGCGAATAGACGTCCGGACCGAACGGCGCGCAGGCCTGCTCGGCGACGCGGTGCCAGTGCACGCAGTCTTCTTCATTGCCGTAATAAGGGGTCAGGTCGAAACCGCCGCCGAACCACCAGACCGGTTCTTCGCCTTCTTTTTCAGCGATGAAAAAGCGCACGTTGGCGTGGGAAGTCGGTACATGCGGGTTGTGCGGGTGAATCACCAGTGACACGCCCAGGGCTTCGAAGCCACGACCGGCCAATTCAGGTCGATGGGCGCTGGCGGACGGTGGGAGACCGCTGCCGAAGACGTGGGAAAAGTTGACGCCGCCCTTTTCGATCACGGCGCCGTTTTCGATTACTCGCGTGCGACCGCCACCGCCGGCAGGCCGGGTCCAGGCGTCTTCGACGAATTGCGTGCCACCGTCTTCAGCTTCCAGGGCAGCGCAAATGCGGTCTTGCAGATCGAGCAGGTAGGCTTTTACGGCCTCGGTGCGGGTCGTCATGTCATCACCTTGAATCGGGCAAAACTACGCGGCGCTCCAGCGGAGCAGGGGCCGGCGCAAATGGGCGCGTAGCATAACATCGCAGATAGGCCTGCCGCAGTTGACGGGGATCAAGCTTAGGAGTCCGATAGGGAGCTTCGCAAATGACCTAAGGAGAGTTCTGATGGCAAAGCGTATCCAGTTCCGCGCCCATGGCGGCCCCGAAGTGCTCGAGTATGTCGATTACCAACCCGCCGAGCCCGGGCCGCAGCAGGTTCGCGTGACCAACAAGGCCATCGGCCTGAACTTCATCGACACTTACTACCGCAGTGGTCTCTATCCGCTGCCGGCCCTGCCATCGGGCGTGGGCTCGGAAGGTGCGGGCGTGGTCGAAGCCGTCGGCAGCGAAGTGACCCGCTTCAAGGTTGGCGACCGCGTGGCTTACGGCAGCGGCCCGTTGGGCGCTTACAGCGACGTTCATGTTTTGCCGGAAGCCAACCTGGTGCACTTGCCGGACGCGATCAGTTTCGAACAGGCCGCCGGGGTGATGCTCAAGGGCCTCACCGTGCAGTACCTGCTGCGTCAGACGTATGAACTCAAGGGTGGCGAAACCATCCTGTTCCATGCCGCTGCAGGCGGTGTCGGCTCCCTGGCCTGCCAATGGGCCAGGGCCTTGGGCGTGAAGTTGATTGGCACAGTCAGCTCACCGGAGAAAGCCGCGCTGGCCAAGGCCAACGGCGCGTGGGCGACCATCGACTACAGCCACGAAAACGTCGCACAACGAGTGCTGGAATTGACTGACGGCAAAAAAGTCCCGGTGGTGTACGACGGCGTCGGCAAGGACACGTGGCTGACGTCGCTCGACAGCGTGGCACCAAGGGGTCTGGTAGTGAGCTTTGGCAACGCTTCCGGAGCTGTGGATGGGGTGAACCTGGGGATTTTGGCAGCGAAGGGTTCGTTGTACGTGACCCGGCCGACACTCGCGACTTACGCCAATAACGCGCAAAACCTGCAGCGCATGGCGGATGAGCTGTTCGAGATGATCATCAGCGGCAAGCTGACGGTGGACATCAGCCAGAAATACCCGCTGGCTGAAGCGGCGAAGGCGCAGACCGAGTTGTCGGCGCGGCGGACCACTGGCTCGACTGTTTTGTTGCCGTAACAACGAACTGTGGCGAGGGGGCTTGCTCCCGCTGGGCCGCGAAGCGGCCCCCCATATCCTTAAAAGAACGGGACTGCTGCGCAGTCCAGCGGGAGCACGCTCCCTCGCCACAGGTTACTGCGGGATTAATCCGGGCGAATGACGTTCCCGGTCGCCACATCGCGAATCACGCTCGGATTCTTGCGCCCCCCCAGGTTCCCGCCCAACACGTAATCCACCTGCCCACGGAAATACTGTTCGACGCGAATCCGCGTGCGCGCCGCCGGCCGGCCCTGCGGGTTGGCCGACGTTGAAACCAACGGCCCGACCACCGCGCACAAATCCCGTACCAACGGATGATCGCTGACCCGCAGCGCCACCGTTTCATGCACGCCGGTAATCCACTGTGGCAACAAATTCTGATGCGGCACCAGCCAGGTATTAGGTCCTGGCCAGGTGCTGGCCATGCGATCCATCCACAGTTCCGGGAAGTCTTCGAACAGGAAGTCGAACTGACGAATGTTGTCTGCGACCAGAATCAGGCCCTTTTCCGCAGACCGGCCCTTGATCGCCAACAGACGATACACCGCCTCTTCGTCCCACGGATCGCAACCCAGCCCCCAGACCGCTTCGGTTGGGTAGGCAATCACTGCCCCTGCGCGAACGGCTTGTGCGGCTTGTTGCACACGCCAACTGTTGACCATGAAAAACTCTCCGGAATAAGGCTCTGCGCAGTTTACCGATCTTCCCTATAAAACCTAGCTCACCCGCGCAAACCAGCGCCCGCTTTCGCACACGGCCTGGCCATCCATTTCCAGTTCGGTCAGCGCTGCCAGCACTTTAGACAAGGCCCAGCCACTGCTGACC
This sequence comes from Pseudomonas sp. 31-12, assembly GCF_003151075.1. Lineage (NCBI taxonomy): Bacteria > Pseudomonadati > Pseudomonadota > Gammaproteobacteria > Pseudomonadales > Pseudomonadaceae > Pseudomonas > Pseudomonas sp. 31-12. The sequence continues at coordinate 249,555 of NZ_CP029482.1, read as the reverse complement.
GACAACGCTTCGCTGGTGTGGGGCGCGGCGTGAAGCAACAGGAGCAGCGGATGCGTGGGCGTTTGCAGGGTCTCTGTGGATAACGGCAGCCGTTGCCAGCCGCGCAACGCTTCGAGGATATGCTCGATGGTTTCCACCAGCATCGCCCCGTCGCGGATCAATTGATGACACCCCTTGGCCCCAGGGTGATGGATCGACCCAGGAATCGCGTACACCTCGCGTCCTTGCTCCGCCGCCAGCCTCGCTGTGATCAATGAGCCGCTGGCGACACTCGCTTCGACCACCAACACACCGAGGGATAAACCGCTGATGATCCGGTTGCGCCGAGGGAAGTTGCCAGCGCTGGGGCCGGCGTCCAGCGGGAACTCGGAAAGCACCGCGCTGCCCGACGCGATCATGGCGTCGGCCAGCCGCCGATTTCGCTGTGGATAAAACTTTTCAAGTCCCGTGCCAAGTACCCCGACCGTTCGCCCGCCCACGTCCAGGGCGGCTTGATGCGCGGCCGCATCGATGCCCAACGCCAGACCGCTGGTGATGACGAAACCGGCGCTGGCCAGGCTGCGCGAAAACGCCGCTGCGGTGTCCATGCCCGGTCGCGAAGCGCGACGACTGCCGACCATCGCCAATTGCGGTTTTTCCAGGATACCCGGATCGCCTGCCACGAATAACAGCGGCGGCGCATCGCTGATTTCCGCCAGCAGCGCCGGATAGTCAGGCTGGTCCCACATCAGTAAATGCTGGCCCGGACGCTCTAGCCAGGCCAATGCGTGGGCCGCGCCATCGCGCACTTCATTGGCGCGCCGGGCTTCGGCGCACGCCAGCGGCAGGCCCAGCGAACGCCAGGCGCTGGCGGGCGCGCTGATGGCTTTGGACGCCGAGCCGAAGGCTTCGAGCAATTTCTTGAAACGCGCCGGGCCGAGTTCCGGCAAGCGATGCAGACGTAAACGAGCTTCCAGTTCCGCAGGGGAAACCGGTGTGACGGCAGACAGCGACATGGATCATCCTTGATCGTTATGAGCCCGTTCAAACGGGAATAAGCTGTGGATAACTCTGTTGGTAACTTGTGGAGCAGGCTTACGGATTTTGCACCTTGTCCATCACCGCCAGCGAGCGCGATGCGTTCAGGACCAGCCCGTAACTGAGCTTGTCGTAGGTGCGGAAAACCATCAGCAGACCGGCACGTTCATCGGGGATTTTCAGCGGCTGACCGGTAATCCGGTCGCGCACTGTTTCACCGGTTTTCATCACCACCAACACGTTGCCTTCGGCCAGGCCATCGCGTTGCCCCTTGTTCAGCGTGACCACATCCAGCGCGCCAATCTGGGTAACCCCACGCGGCACATCGATGATCAAGCCATTGATCTGGGTTTTTGGCGCACTGGGCATGAAGGTCGAGTTGATGGAGCGCTCTTCACCGCTGAACAAACGGTCGCCGAGACGCACTTCCTGAGTGGTGCGTTGCAGTGCCAAGGTGGCGACGTCGCCTTCGGTGGCCACGATCTCGCCTCCGCCGATGTCATCGGCGTTGATCCCCAGAAACTCCTTGCTCTCGGGATCGGTGTAGACCTTGCCCTGACGGAAGATGCCGTACACCGGCTGGTTCGGGTCGAAATGGCCACGGGCGAAGATGCGGTCCCCGGTGCCGCTGAGCACGCGTTCGGCATCGCCGGCGACGATGTAAGGCGCCTTGTCGAAGTCCTCGACCTTGTCGACGATGCGGTTGCTCAGCAGAAAGCTGTTGATCGATTGCAGCGGAATGCTCGGGATCGCATCAGCCACCGGCGAACTGCGCACCCGTGGCGAGAGCTTGATGGTGCCGCGCGAAGCCCCGCGATTGAGGGTCAGACGCGGTTGGCCGTTGACATAGACCAGCGACAGCGAGTCGCCAGGGTAGATGAGATTGGGGTTTTCAATCTGTGGATTGGCTTGCCACAACTCCGGCCACTTCCACGGCTCCCGGAGGAATTTTCCCGAAATGTCCCAGAGTGTGTCACCCGCCACCACTGTGTATTGCTGTGGAAAACCTTCCTTGAGTTGCACTTGCCCGTGCGCCAAACCGGCCGAGGCCAGAAGGAGCAAGGCGAGTAGTGATTTCCTCATGCGGTGAATCCCTTTATTATGTGCGTTCGCGTGAAACGCCAGAGCCCTCGTGGCTCGCTCCTGACTCTTTGATAAAAGAAAAGGAGCTACGCTTCACAACGGTAGCCTGCATCTTCGGACCTGCCAGGCCATCGACCCGACTTTACCTCACACGTGCAGCAATTAAGCTTATGGCCATTTTAGACATCCTCGAATTTCCCGACTCGCGCCTGCGCACTATCGCCAAACCTGTGGCCGTAGTGGACGACGAAGTGCGTCAGTTGGTCGATGACATGTTTGAAACAATGTATGAAGCGCCAGGCATCGGCCTCGCCGCGACCCAGGTCAACGTGCACAAACGTATCGTCGTGATGGACCTCTCCGAAGACCGCAGCGAACCGCGGGTGTTCATCAACCCCGAGTTCGAATCGCTGACCGACGAGATGGAGCAATACCAGGAAGGCTGCCTCTCGGTGCCGGGCTTCTACGAAAACGTCGATCGCCCGCAGAAGGTCAAGGTCAAGGCCCTGGACCGCGACGGCAAGCCTTACGAACTGATCGCCGAAGGCCTGCTCGCCGTGTGCATCCAGCACGAATGCGACCACCTCAATGGCAAATTGTTCGTCGACTACCTGTCGAACCTCAAACGCGACCGAATCAAGAAGAAACTGGAAAAGCTCCATCGCCAGAACGCTTGATGCCCTTCTTTCAAAGGCTTGCTGCGGCAAGCCTTTTTCTTTTCAGAGATTGCTCCCATGACTGAGCCACTGCGCATCGTCTTTGCCGGCACCCCGGAATTCGCCGCCGAACACCTCAAGGCCCTGCTCGCCAGCCCTTACGAGATCGTCGCGGTCTACACCCAGCCGGACCGTCCGGCGGGCCGTGGGCAAAAGCTGATGCCGAGCCCGGTCAAGCAACTCGCGCTGGAAAACAACATCCCGGTGTTGCAGCCGCCGACCCTGCGCAACGAAGACGCTCAGGCTGAAATGGCCGCACTCAAGCCGGATTTGCTGGTGGTGGTCGCCTACGGCCTGATCCTGCCGCAAGCGGTGCTGGATATTCCACGCCTGGGCTGCATCAACAGCCACGCCTCGTTGCTGCCACGCTGGCGCGGTGCGGCGCCGATCCAGCGTGCCGTCGAAGCAGGCGACAGCGAAAGCGGCGTGACGGTGATGCGCATGGAACTGGGCCTGGATACCGGGCCGATGCTGCTGAAAGTCACCACACCAGTCACCGCCGAAGACACCGGCGGCAGCCTCCACGACCGCCTCGCCGAAATGGGTCCACCGGCTGTCATTCAGGCAATTGCCGGCCTCGCCGCCGGCACATTGGAAGGCGAAGTTCAGGACGACAGCCTCGCCACGTATGCTCACAAATTGAACAAGGACGAAGCGCGCATCGACTGGAGCCGTCCGGCGATTGAGCTGGAACGCCTGGTCCGCGCCTTCAACCCGTGGCCGATCACCCACAGCACGCTGAACGGCGAAGCGCTGAAAGTGCTGGCCGCGAGCCTCGCCGAAGGGCAGGGCGCACCTGGGCAAATCCTCAGCGCCAGCAAGGACGGTTTGATCGTCGCTTGCGGTGAGCAGGCCCTGTGCCTGACCCGTCTGCAATTGCCCGGTGGCAAGGCGCTGAACTTCAGCGACTTGTTCAACAGCCGTCGTGAGAAATTCGCCGTCGGCACAGTGCTCGGTCAAGCGGCGGACGCTCAATGAATCCACGTCTTGCCGCCGCCAAGGCACTCGCCGCCGTTCTTAACGGAAAAGCCTCACTCAACAGTTCTTTGCCGACACAAATGGACAAGGTTGAAGACCGCGATCGCGGCTTCACTCAGGATCTGGCGTTTGGCACCGCGCGCTGGCAGCCACGTTTGTCGGCGCTGGCGGCCAAGTTGCTGCAAAAGCCTTTCAAGGCAGCGGACGCCGATGTCGAGGCGCTGTTGCTGGTCGGTCTTTATCAACTGCTCTACACCCGCGTCCCGGCCCACGCCGCCATTGGCGAAACCGTTGGTTGCGCCGACAAGCTGAAAAAGCCCTGGGCCAAGGCCTTGCTCAACGCCGTGTTGCGCCGCGCCCAACGGGAAAGCGAAGCACTGCTGGCCGAGCTGGAACACGATCCGGTGGTGCGCACCGCGCATCCGCGCTGGCTGCAAAAATCCCTCAAGGCGTTCTGGCCTGAGCAGTGGGAAGCCATTTGCACAGCGAACAATGCGCATCCGCCGATGATACTGCGGGTCAACCGCCGCCATCACACTCGCGACGCCTACCTTGGGTTGCTGACGGAGGCCGGCATCGCCGCCACGCCGTGTGTTTACAGTCAGGACGGCATCATCCTCGAAGCCGCCGCTGACGTGCGCAGCCTGCCGGGCTTCACCGAAGGCTGGATCAGCGTGCAAGACGAGGCGGCGCAACTGGCCGCCGACCTGCTCGACCTGGCGCCGGGCCAACGTGTACTGGACGCCTGCTGCGCCCCGGGCGGCAAGACCTGCCACATCCTCGAAGCCGAGCCAAAACTGGCGGGCGTCGTGGCGGTGGATCTGGAAGCCAAGCGCCTGGTGCGCGTGCGTGAGAACCTCGCACGCCTGGGCCTGAGCGCCGAACTGATTGCCGCCGACGGCCGCGACACCACGACCTGGTGGGACGGCAAACCGTTCCAGCGCATCCTGCTGGATGCGCCATGTTCGGCCACTGGCGTGATCCGTCGTCACCCGGACATCAAGCTGACTCGCCAACCCGACGACATCGCCGCGCTCGCGGTGCTGCAAGGCGAATTACTCGATGCCATGTGGATAACGCTGGAAGTCGGCGGGATTCTGCTCTACGCCACCTGCTCCACGCTGCCGACCGAGAACACCGAGGTCATCGAAGCCTTCCTCGCTCGCACACCGGGCGCCCGTGAGCTGGACATCGCCACGGCGGCCGGTCTCAAACAACCTCACGGTCGCCAGTTACTGGCACAGGAAGGCGGCCACGACGGGTTCTACTACGCCAAACTGATCAAGATCGCCGCCGCGCGCGGTTAACCGGATTTAAGGGAGTGACTGGATGAAAATCATCATCCTCGGCGCAGGGCAGGTCGGCGGTTCGCTGGCAGAACATCTGGCCAGCGAGGCCAACGACATCACTGTGGTCGACACCGACGGCGAGCGTCTGCGCGATCTCGGCGATCGCCTGGACATCCGCACCGTGCAGGGCCGCGGCTCGTTGCCGACCGTGCTGCGTCAGGCCGGCGCGGACGACGCCGACATGCTGGTGGCAGTGACCAACAGCGACGAAACCAACATGGTCGCCTGTCAGGTCGCCCACACCCTGTTCCACACCCCGACCAAGATCGCCCGAGTCCGCGAAGCCGCGTACCTGACGCGCTCCGAGTTGTTCGATAACGAAGCGATTCCGGTGGACGTGCTGATCAGCCCGGAACAGGTTGTGACCAATTACATCAAGCGCCTGATTCAGCATCCGGGTGCGTTGCAGGTGATCGACTTCGCCGAAGGCAAAGCGCAACTGGTGGCGGTCAAGGCGTACTACGGCGGGCCTTTGGTGGGCCAGCAGTTGCGCCAGTTGCGTGAACACATGCCCAACGTTGAAACCCGCGTTGCCGCGATTTTCCGCCGTGATCGGCCGATCTTGCCCCAGGGCGATACGGTGATCGAGGCTGACGACGAAGTATTTTTCATCGCCGCCAAGGCGAATATTCGTGCGGTGATGAGCGAAATGCGCCGCCTGGATGAAACCTACAAACGCATCGTCATCGCCGGTGGCGGGCAGATCGGTGAGCGCCTGGCCGAAGCGATTGAAAGCCGTTATCAGGTGAAGATCATCGAGATGAACCCGGCCCGCTGCCGCCATCTCTCAGACACCCTCGACAGCACCGTGGTGTTGCAGGGCAGTGCCTCCGACCGCGACTTGCTGATGGAAGAGAACATTGCAGACGCGGATATCTTCCTCGCCCTGACCAACGATGACGAAGCCAACATCATGTCTTCGCTGCTGGCCAAGCGCCTGGGCGCGAAGAAGGTGATGACGATCATCAACAACCCGGCTTACGTGGATTTGATCCAGGGCGGCGATATCGACATCGCCATCAGCCCGCAACTGGCGACCATCGGCACGCTGCTGGCTCACGTGCGACGCGGCGATATCGTCAGCGTGCACTCATTGCGTCGCGGCGCGGCGGAGGCCATCGAGGCGATTGCCCATGGTGATGAGAAGTCGAGCAAGGTGATTGGCAAGGCGATCGAGAACATCGGTTTGCCGCCGGGGACGACGATTGGCGCAATCATTCGTGATGAAGAAGTGATCATTGCCCATGACAAAACGGTGATCGCGGCGGGCGACCATGTGATTCTGTTCCTTGTGGATAAAAAGCATATTCGGGATGTGGAAAAGCTGTTCCATGTGGGGCTCAGCTTCTTCTGATCCATGATTGTGAGCGCCTGGACTGGCCTCTTCGCGGGCAAGCCCGCTCCCACAGGTTCTCGGTCGTGCAAAAAATTCTGTGTTCACTGAAGATCGCTGTGGGAGCGGGCTTGCCCGCGAAAGCGATCTCATGACCACATAGGCATCACTGAATAATCTAAACAAGGAATCCACCATGCTCGAATCCCTGGAAAAAATGCTCGCCAAGGGTGTGGATAACTCATTGCTGCGATTCGGCCTGGGCAAGGGTTATCTCGATCTTGGGGAAAACGCCAAGGCCGCCGAGCATTTCCAGCGCTGCGTCGAGTTCGATCCAAAGTATTCGGCAGCCTGGAAGCTGTTAGGCAAGGCCCATCTGGCGCTGGCAGATTTCGCGGCTGCGCGTCAGGCGTGGGAGCAGGGCCTGGAAGCCGCCCGCGCCCATGGCGACAAGCAGGCAGAGAAGGAAATGACGGTGTTTCTGAAGAAGCTTGAGCGGCAGGCGCACTGATCAGAGATAGCGCAGGCCAATGCCATCGGCATCCACCAGCACCACCTCCATGCGCACCCGTGGCGCACCTGTGGGTAAGTCCTGCACCTGTCCGTAAACCACCGCGCCTTCACGCAGCGACGACAAACCCGGATGCTTGACGTAGACGCCCGTGGCCGACAGGTTACGCGTCTGGCCAAGGCATTCGCCGAAGCTATCGTGAGTGATCTTGATACGAAACGATTTGCGGTGTTCGGACATCTTTTGCGCCCTTGTATGAACCGTTGTGGATAACCCTGGGTTCAAGGTTATCCACAGATCATGCCAATCAACTCAATACCAACGCTCTTCACCCGGTGGACGCTTCTTGAAGCGCTTCATGCTCCACATGTATTGGCTCGGATACGCCCGCACATAACGCTCGACCACTTGGCTCATGGCCGCGCAGGACGTTTCTGTATCGGTGCTGTACATGGCCTCTGGCGCGGCTTCGAGGATCACTTTGTAACCGGAACCGTCCGGCAGCCGCAGCGCATGCAGGAACACACCGACCGCTTTGCCGCCCGCGAGCATATTCGGTACGAACTTGCTGGTCAGTGCCTGGGTGGCGAAGAACGGCACGAAGATCCCGGCGGATTCGGCCGGTTCCGGGTCAGCGGGAATGCCCACTGCACCACCTTTGCGCACTTCCTTGATAACGCTGAGGATGCCTTCCTTGGTGGAAGCGGCTACGCGGTTGCCTAATTGCACGCGCTGCTTGCGCAACAAATCATCCACAGCCTTCAGTTTTGGCGGTCGGTAGAAAATAATCGGTTTGCACTGATTGCAATAGAAGTGGTTCAACACTTCCCAATTGCCCAGGTGACTGGTGATGCCGACGACACCTTTGCCGGAGGCTAGGGCGTCTTTCAATACGTCGAGACCTTCGACTTCACGCACCAGATCGATCGAACGCTGAGCCGGCCAGATCCAGGCGCAAGCGCTTTCGGTCAGGGACTTGCCGATGTCTTTCAGGCTCTGGCCGACCAGACGCTCGCGTTCAGCCGGGTCCATTTCGGGGAAGCACTTGGCGAGGTTGATCCGCACCACATCGCGGGAACGGTTGGGTGTTTTCCACATGACCCAGCCAATGGCCGAGCCCACGGCTTGCACTGCCCGCCACGGGAGCAGGGCAAACAGCCGCAGAGCGCCTACCAGCAAGGCGCCTTTAAACTTATCCACAGGTCACTCCTGATCTTGTGCTGTGCGCGAGGCGGCCATTCTAACCGCCGTTGGCGAGCTGAGCGTAGCGGTCGCAGTCTTGCGTGTGGTCCATGACCATGCCCGAGGCCTGCATCAGTGCGTAGCAAATGGTCGGACCGACGAACGTGAAGCCGGCCTTTTTCAGGCCTTTGCTCATCTCCACCGCGACCGGCGTAACCGCCGGCACCTCGGTGCGATCCTTGAAATGATTGATCACAGGCTTGCCGCCGACGAAGGACCAGAGGAATTCCACCGGATCCTCCAGCGCCAGCCACGCCTGGGCGTTGCGACGGGCCGCATTGAGTTTGAGGCGATTGCGAATAATGCCCGGATCGAGCATCAATTCATCGATTTCCGCGTCGCTCATCTGCGCCACCCGCTGTACGTCGAAGCCGAACAACACCTCGCGATATCGCTCTCGTTTACGCAGCACGGTGATCCAGGAAAGGCCGGCCTGGAACCCTTCGAGCAAAAGCAACTCGAACAATCCCTGCGCATCGCGTAGCGGCGTGCCCCACTCCTGATCGTGATAAGCCATGTACAGCGGATCTTCGGAACACCAAAAGCAGCGTGGCATAAGGCTCCAGGGGGCGTGCGCAGGACCGAATCGGGTATACTCCCGCTCTTTAAATCGCAGCCCAAGAAACAGGTGAATTTCGTGAGCCAGCCTACGCCAGCCGTGCGTACCTTCCAAGACTTGATCCTCGCCCTCCAGCAATACTGGGCCGAGCAAGGTTGTGTGGTACTTCAGCCCTACGATATGGAAGTAGGCGCCGGCACTTTCCACACCGCTACATTCCTGCGCGCCATTGGCCCGGAAACCTGGAACGCCGCTTATGTGCAGCCCAGTCGTCGCCCGACTGACGGCCGCTACGGCGAAAACCCGAACCGTCTGCAGCACTACTACCAGTTCCAGGTAGTCCTGAAGCCGAACCCGGACAATTTCCAAGAACTGTACCTGGGCTCCCTCAAGCATGTCGGCCTGGACCCGCTGGTCCACGACATTCGCTTCGTCGAAGACAACTGGGAATCGCCAACACTGGGCGCCTGGGGTCTGGGCTGGGAAGTCTGGCTCAACGGCATGGAAGTGACGCAGTTCACTTACTTCCAGCAAGCGGGCGGCATCGAGTGCTACCCGGTGACCGGCGAGATCACTTACGGTCTCGAGCGTCTGGCCATGTACCTGCAAGGCGTGGACTCGGTCTACGACCTGGTCTGGGCTGACGGTCCGTTCGGCAAGGTGACCTACGGCGACGTGTTCCACCAGAACGAAGTGGAGCAGTCGACCTACAACTTCGAACACGCCAACGTCGAGAAGCTGTTCGAGCTGTTCGATTTCTACGAAAGCGAAGCCAAGCGCCTGATCGAGCTCGACCAGCCACTGCCGTTGCCAAGCTACGAAATGGTGTTGAAGGCCTCCCATACGTTCAACCTGCTGGATGCGCGCCGGGCGATTTCGGTGACTGCGCGTCAGCAATACATCCTGCGTGTGCGCACCCTGGCGCGTTCCGTTGCGCAAGCCTACCTGCTGGCCCGGGCCAAGCTGGGCTTCCCGATGGCGACCCCGGACCTGCGTGACGAAGTACTGGCCAAGCTGGAGGCGGCACAATGAGTGCTCAAGATTTTCTGGTTGAACTGGGCACCGAAGAACTGCCACCCAAAGCCCTGAACACTTTGGCCGACGCATTTCTGGCTGGTATCGACAAGGGCCTGCAAGCCGCAGGCCTGAACTACGAGACCAAAACCGTCTACGCCGCGCCACGTCGCCTGGCGGTACTGATCACCTCGTTGGCTACTCAGCAACCTGATCGCAGCATCAACCTCGACGGCCCGCCACGTCAGGCCGCGTTCGATGCCGAAGGCAACCCGACTCAAGCAGCACTGGGTTTCGCCAAGAAGTGCGGCGTCGACCTGAGCGAAATCGATCAAAGCGGTCCGAAACTGCGTTACAGCCAAAGCATCGCCGGCAAGCCGACCGCGAGCCTGCTGCCGACCATCGTTGAAGACTCGCTGAACGACCTGCCGATCCCCAAGCGCATGCGCTGGGGTGCTCGCAAGGAAGAATTCGTTCGTCCGACCCAATGGCTGGTAATGCTGCTCGGTGACCAAGTCATCGATTGCACGATCCTCGCCCAGAAGTCCGGTCGTGATTCCCGTGGTCACCGCTTCCACCACCCGGAAAGCGTGCGTATCACTTCGCCGGCCAATTACCTGAGCGACCTGCGTGCCGCCTATGTACTGGCCGATGCCAACGAGCGTCGCGAGCTGATCAGCAAGCGCACCGAAGAACTGGCGACGATGCAGGAAGGTACTGCCATCGTTCCTCCAGCCTTGCTCGACGAAGTGACCGCGCTGGTTGAATGGCCGGTGCCGCTGGTGTGCTCGTTCGAGGAACGCTTCCTCGATGTGCCGCAAGAAGCGCTGATCACCACCATGCAGGACAACCAGAAGTACTTCTGCCTGCTGGATGCCGACGGCAAGTTGCTGCCACGTTTCATTACCGTGGCCAACATCGAAAGCAAAGACCCGCAGCAGATCATCGCCGGTAACGAGAAAGTGGTTCGCCCACGCCTGACCGACGCCGAGTTCTTCTTCAAGCAAGACAAGAAGCAGAAACTCGAAGACTTCAACCTGCGCCTGCAGAACGTGGTGTTCCAGGAAAAACTCGGCAGCGTCTACGACAAGGCCGAGCGCGTTTCCAAACTCGCCGCGTTCATCGCGCAACGCATTGGCGGCAACGCAGCCTGGGCTTCCCGTGCCGGCCTGCTGTCCAAGTGCGACTTGTCGACCGAAATGGTCGGTGAGTTCCCGGAGATGCAAGGCGTCGCCGGTTATTACTACGCCCTCAACGACGGCGAGCCGGAAGAAGTCGCACTGGCACTGAACGAGCAATACATGCCGCGCGGTGCCGGCGCTGAACTGCCGAGCACCCTGACCGGTGCGGCCGTGGCCATCGCCGACAAGCTCGACACCCTGGTCGGTATCTTCGGTATCGGCATGTTGCCTACCGGCAGCAAAGACCCGTATGCCCTGCGCCGTGCGGCACTCGGCGTGCTGCGCATCCTGATCGACAAGAAGCTCGACCTCGACCTGAACGACGCCGTGGCATTCGCCGTGAATGCGTTCGGTGCCAAAGTGAAGGCTGCCGGCCTGAACGATTCGGTGCTGGAGTTCATCTTCGACCGTCTGCGTGCCCGTTACGAAGACGAAGGCGTGGATGTCGGAACTTACCTGTCGGTTCGTGCCCTGAAGCCGGGTTCGGCGCTGGACTTCGATCAGCGTGTTCAAGCGGTAGAAGCGTTCCGCAAGTTGCCGGAAGCCGCTGCCCTGGCCGCGGTGAACAAGCGCGTTTCGAACTTGCTGAGCAAGGTCGAGGGATCGGTTCCTTCGGTCGTGGAAGCCAAGTACTTCGACAACGCCAACGAGTTCTCCCTGTACTCGGCGATCCAGCAGGCTGACCAGGCTGTGCAGCCAATGGCCGCCGCGCGTCAGTACAGCGAATCGCTGGCACGCCTGGCTGCCTTGCGCGAGCCGGTGGATGCGTTCTTCGAAGCAGTAATGGTCAACGCTGAAGACGCCAAGGTCCGCGCCAACCGTTATGCATTGCTGGCGCGCCTGCGTGGGCTGTTCCTCGGCGTCGCCGACATTTCGATGCTGGGCTGAGGGACTGCTGTTGAAACTGCTGATTCTCGATCGGGACGGGGTGATCAATTACGACTCCGACGCTTACATCAAGTCGGTGGAGGAGTGGATTCCGCTCCCCGGTTCGATCGAAGCCATCGCGCAGTTGAGCAAGGCCGGCTGGACGGTGGCGGTGGCCACCAACCAGTCGGGCATCGCTCGCGGCTATTACGACATCGCCACCCTGGACGCCATGCACGAGCGCTTGCGCGAGCGGGTGGCGGAGCAGGGCGGTGAAGTCGGGCTGATCGTTTATTGCCCGCACGGGCCGGACGACGGCTGCGATTGCCGCAAGCCAAAACCCGGGATGTTGAAAACCATCGCCGCTCATTACAACGTATCGCTGACTGATTTATGGTTCGTCGGCGACAGTCTTGGTGACCTGGAAGCCGCAAAAGCCGTCGATTCTCAGCCAGTTTTAGTTAAGACCGGGAAAGGCGAAAAGACTTTGGGCAAGACCCTACCGGTAGGCACCTTGATATTTGACGATCTGGCGGCGATTGCCGCAGAACTTATCCACAATTAGAGTGCTTCGATTGTTCCGGTTATGGATTGATCGGAAGTGCGCTTTATATAGACGGGCAGAGCCCGCACGGTAAACGTCACCATGTCGATACTGCAGGCCATCAGAACGTTCCTCTTTTATCTGTTGCTGGGCACCAGCTCTTTGCTTTGGTGCAGCCTGAGCTTTTTTATCGCGCCGTTCCTGCCCTTCAAGGCACGCTATCGCTTCATCAACGTGTACTGGTGCCGTTGCGCCTTGTGGCTGAGCAAAGTGTTCCTGGGCATCAGCTATGAAGTGAAGGGCGCCGAGAATGTGCCGGACCAGCCTTGCGTGATTCAGTCGAACCACCAGAGCACTTGGGAAACATTCTTCCTTTCCGCCTACTTCGAGCCGTTGAGCCAGGTGCTCAAGCGCTCCTTGCTGTATGTGCCGTTCTTCGGCTGGGCCATGGCCATGCTGCGACCGATCGCCATCGACCGTGACAATCCGAAAGTCGCGCTCAAGCATGTGGCGAAGAAAGGCGATGAACTGCTCAAGGATGGCGTCTGGGTGCTGATCTTCCCCGAAGGGACTCGCGTTCCTTATGGCACCATCGGCAAGTTCTCACGCGGTGGCACCGCGTTGGCGGTCAACGCCGCGCTTCCAGTGCTGCCGATTGCGCACAATGCTGGCAAGTTCTGGCCGAAAACCGGTTGGCTAAAGAAGCAAGGCGTCATCACCGTCATCATCGGCGAGCCAATGTACGCCGTGGGCACTGGGCCACGCGCCATTGCCGATCTGAATGACCGGGTACAGAGCTGGAACGAGCAGATGCAACGGGAAATGGGTTCGCTGCCAGCAGCTCCGGCAGCCCCCTCTGCCAACGATCAAGTGACTGTCTGAGATTCTGTGGATAACCTGTGTACCGTTTTATCGAAAACTAACGTTTTATGATCGTATCTTTATGATTTATATGCATATTTCTTAAACTCATAAAACTTGGGAAATGGTGCATAAGTTTTTTTTGGGCGCAAAAAAACCGGCTGATATAGCCGGTTTTTTTATACCTGCGATTTGCGCTGTTTTTTGTTTCTGCGATTATTTTTTAAAGATAAAAAAAGGCCAACGCTGAGCGTTGGCCTTTTTCGTTTGGCAGGTCCGCTGCTGGATCAGAAGTCCAGGTTGGAAACCGCCAGGGCGTTGCTTTCGATGAAGTCACGACGAGGTTCGACCGCATCACCCATCAGGGTGTTGAAGATCTGGTCTGCGCCAATCGCGTCTTCGATGGTCACTTTGAGCATCCGGCGCTGGCTTGGGTCCATGGTGGTTTCCCACAGCTGATCCGGGTTCATTTCACCCAGACCTTTGTATCGCTGGATGGTGTGACGCTTGGTGCTTTCAGCCATCAGCCATTCAAGAGCTTCCTTGAACTCGGTGACCGGCTTCTTGCGCTCGCCACGCTGGATGTACGCGCCGTCGTCCAACAAGGTGCTCAGTTGAGCGCCCAGGGATACAACGGTTTTGTAATCATTGCTGCCGAAGAAGTCGCGGTTGAAGGTGACGTAGTTCGACAGGCCGTGGGAGATCAGCTCGACCTCTGGCAACCAGACGTTACGTTCACGGTCTTCACGCAGGCTGGCTTTGTAAACCAGGCCAGACTTCTCGACAGTGCGCAGGCGAACTTCGTACTGAGCCATCCAGGCCTGCATCGCTGCGTGATCGGACAATTGCTCCAGGCTGACAGCCGGCAGGTAGATGAAGTGCTCGGTCAGTTCCTGTGGGTACAGGCGCGACAGACGCTTGAGGGTTTTCATCACCAGACGGAAGTCATTCACCAGACGCTCAAGCGCTTCACCAGAGATACCCGGAGCTTCTTCGTTCAGGTGCAGGCTCGCGTCTTCCAGGGCCGACTGCGTCATGTACTCTTCCATGGCGTCGTCGTCTTTGATGTATTGCTCTTGCTTGCCTTTCTTGACCTTGTACAGCGGTGGCTGAGCGATGTAGATGTAGCCGCGCTCGATCAGCTCCGGCAGCTGGCGGAAGAAGAAGGTCAGCAGCAAGGTACGGATGTGCGAACCGTCGACGTCAGCATCGGTCATGATAATGATGTTGTGATAACGCAGCTTGTCGATGTTGTACTCATCGCGGCCAATACCGCAGCCCAGCGCGGTGATCAAAGTGCCCACTTCCTGTGAAGAGATCATCTTGTCGAAGCGCGCCTTCTCGACGTTCAGGATCTTGCCCTTGAGAGGCAGGATGGCCTGGGTCCGGCGATTACGTCCCTGCTTGGCGGAGCCGCCAGCAGAGTCACCTTCCACGAGGTACAGTTCGGACAGGGCAGGGTCTTTTTCCTGGCAGTCAGCCAGTTTGCCCGGCAGGCCGGCGATATCCAGCGCGCCTTTGCGTCGAGTCATCTCACGGGCTTTACGCGCCGCTTCACGAGCGCGGGCCGCGTCGATCATCTTGCCGACGACCAGTTTGGCTTCGTTCGGGTTTTCCAGCAGGAAGTCGGAGAAGTACTTGCCCATTTCCTGTTCGACCGCGGTCTTCACTTCGGAAGACACCAGCTTGTCTTTGGTCTGGGAGCTGAACTTCGGATCCGGCACTTTTACCGAAATGATCGCGGTCAGGCCTTCACGGGCATCGTCACCGGTGGTCGCGACTTTATGCTTCTTCGCCAGACCTTCTGCTTCGATGTAGGTGTTCAGGTTACGCGTCAGTGCGGAACGGAAACCCACCAGGTGAGTACCGCCGTCGCGCTGTGGAATGTTGTTGGTGAAGCACAACAGGTTCTCGTTGAAGCTGTCGTTCCACTGCAGGGCGATTTCCACGCCGATGCCGTCTTCACGCTGGATGTTGAAGTGGAACACCTGGTTGACCGGAGTCTTGTTGGTGTTCAGGTATTCAACGAACGCACGCAGGCCGCCTTCGTACTTGAACAGCTCTTCCTTACCGCTGCGCTCGTCCTTGAGGACGATACCAACACCGGAGTTGAGGAAGGACAGTTCACGAATCCGCTTGGCCAGGATGTCCCAGCTGAAGTGGATGTTCTTGAAGGTCAGGTCGGATGGCTTGAAGTGTATCTGGGTACCCGTGGTTTCGCTCTCGCCAACGATTTTCATCGGCTCTTTCGGAACACCGTGGATGTACGTCTGTTCCCAGATCTTGCCGCTGCGGCGCACCGTGAGAACAAGCTCTTCAGACAGGGCGTTTACCACCGACACACCTACACCGTGCAGACCGCCAGATACTTTGTAGGAGTTGTCGTCGAACTTACCGCCGGCGTGCAGCACGGTCATGATGACCTCGGCTGCCGAAACGCCTTCTTCTTTGTGCACGTCTACCGGGATGCCACGACCGTTGTCGCGAACGGTGATGGATTCATCCGGGTGAATGATGATGCTGATGTCGTCGCAATGGCCGGCGAGCGCTTCGTCGATCGAGTTGTCGACCACCTCGAACACCATGTGGTGCAGACCGCTGCCATCGTCGGTGTCACCAATGTACATACCGGGACGTTTGCGTACGGCATCCAGGCCTTTCAGCACTTTAATGCTCGTTGAGTCGTACGTATTTTCTTCGCTCAATGCCTTCACTCCCGATGGTCGTGGGTCTGGGTGATACGGCCCTGTTCCACGTGGAACAGAGCGACTGGCGTTTCCGTCTGCCAGCCTTCCCTCAATAATTCGTGATCTACACAGGTGATAAACACCTGGCAGCGTAAGTCTTCCAGCAAGCGGCAAAGCGCGCGACGGTGGTGCTCGTCCAGTTCGGACGGCAGGTCATCCACCAGATAAATACACTGGCCCCGTCGGGCCTGGCTCACCAGGTGCCCTTGGGCAATCCGCAATGCACAGACCACCAACTTTTGCTGTCCACGAGACAAGATGTCCGCGGCGTTATGTGCGCCCAATCTAAGACGCAAATCAGCGCGTTGTGGTCCGGCCTGGGTATGACCCATTTGCTGATCCCGTTGAAGGGATCCGGCGAGCACTGCACTCAGCTCGCGGTCCTTGTCCCAACCACGGTAATAGCTGAGCGTCAAACCCTCGATCTCAACCAGTTCGCTCAAGGTCTGTTCAAAGACTGGTTTCAAGGCTTTGATGTAAGCGCGGCGGTATTCATCTATTTCAGCGCTGGCCTGGCACAGTTCCCTGTCCCAAACCGCTTGCGAAACGGCGTCAAGTGTACCATGCCGCAGCCAAGAGTTTCTCTGGCGCAGGGCCTTCTGCAAGCGCTGCCAAGTGGACATGAATCGCGGTTCCACGTGGAACACGCCCCAGTCGAGAAACTGCCTCCGAATCTTCGGCGCCCCCTCCAAAAGCCGGAAGCTGTCCGGGTTAATCAACTGGAGTGGCAGGATCTCTGCCAGCTGTGCCGCACTGCGGGCATTCTGGCCGTCGATGCGAATCTGGAATTCACCCTGGCGGTCGCGAGATATCCCTAAAGCGCTGTGGCCACCCTCGGCCAATTCAACTTGCCCAAACACCGTGCACGCCAATTGCTCGTACTGAATGACGGGCAACAACCGGCTGCTACGAAACGAACGGGCAAGCCCCAGCAGGTGAATGGCTTCCAGAACACTGGTTTTGCCGCTGCCGTTGGCGCCGTAAAGAATATTGATTCGGGGGGAGGGGGAGAAGGTCACCGGGTGCAGATTGCGCACCGCGGTGACCGAGACGCGACTTAAGGACATCTAGCTTCTGCTGAGCATGATTACAGACGCATCGGCATAACGACGTAGGCCGAGTCGTCGTTGTCGGACTCTTGCACCAGCGCACTGCTGTTGGAGTCGGACAGGATCAGGCGAACCTGCTCGGTGGTCATCACGCCCAGCACGTCGAGCAGATAGCTCACGTTGAAGCCGATTTCCAGATTGCCGCCGTTGTACTCAACGCCCACTTCTTCTTCAGCTTCTTCCTGCTCCGGGTTGTTTGCCTGGATCTTCAGCTGACCGTTGGCCAATTGCAGACGGATGCCGCGGTACTTCTCGTTGGACAGAATCGCGGTACGGCTGAAGGCTTCACGCAAGGCCTGGCGATCACCGAGCACCAGCTTGTCGCCGCCTTTCGGCAGAACCCGCTCGTAGTCAGGGAATTTGCCGTCAACCAGTTTCGAAGTGAAGGTGAACTCACCGGTAGTCGCACGGATGTGGTGTTGACCCAGCACGATGCTGACAATGCCGTCCGGCTCGGTCAGCAGACGCGCCAGTTCAAGGATACCCTTGCGCGGAACGATCACTTGGTGGCGATCCGGCTGACCGATATCGGCCTTCATCGAGCACATGGCCAGACGGTGACCGTCAGTGGCCACGGCGCGGATGATGCCTTCAGAAACTTCCAGCAACATGCCGTTCAGGTAATAACGCACGTCCTGTTGGGCCATGGCGAAGCTGGTGCGTTCGATCAGACGGCGCAGTTTGCTCTGCTCCAGGCTGCACGTCAGCGAGCCAGGGCCTTCTTCAACAGTCGGGAAATCGTTGGCCGGCAGGGTCGACAGGGTGAAGCGGCTACGGCCGGCCTTCACCACAAGCTTCTGCTCATCGACCTTGATGTCGATCAGCGCGTCGTTCGGCAAGCTCTTGCAGATGTCCATCAGCTTGCGCGCAGGCACAGTGATGGAACCCGGGTCCGCGAGCTCTTCGAGTTGCACACGACCGACCAGCTCGACTTCCAGGTCGGTACCGGTCAGCGACAATTGCTGGCCTTCGACAACCAGCAGCACGTTGGAGAGCACCGGCAAGGTCTGTCGGCGCTCGACGACGCCTGCGACCAGTTGCAGGGGTTTCAACAGGGCTTCGCGTTGAATGGTGAAATGCATGGTCTAGTCCCTTGCCTTAATAAGCTGCGCTGGTGTTCATCAAGTGGTCAGTGTACGCAGCAGGTTCTTGTAGTCCTCGCGGATGTCCGCGTCGGATTCCTTAAGTTCGTTGATCTTGCGGCAGGCGTGCAAAACGGTGGTGTGGTCGCGGCCACCAAACACATCGCCGATTTCCGGCAGGCTGTGGTTAGTCAACTCTTTGGACAACGCCATTGCAACCTGACGCGGACGTGCGACCGAGCGTGAACGCCGCTTGGACAGCAGATCGGAGATCTTGATCTTGTAGTACTCGGCGACCGTGCGCTGAATGTTATCCACAGAGACCAGTTTGTCTTGCAGCGCCAACAGGTCTTTCAGGGATTCGCGAATCAACTCGATGGTGATGTCGCGGCCCATGAAGTGCGAGTGGGCGATCACGCGTTTGAGCGCGCCTTCCAGCTCACGGACGTTGGAGCGAATACGCTGGGCAATGAAGAACGCCGCATCGTGTGGCAGATCGACTTTGGCCTGATCGGCCTTTTTCATCAGGATCGCTACGCGGGTTTCCAGCTCCGGCGGCTCGACGGCAACCGTCAGGCCCCAGCCAAAGCGGGATTTCAGGCGTTCTTCAAGGCCTTCGATTTCTTTCGGGTAGCGGTCACTGGTAAGAATGACCTGCTGGCCACCTTCAAGCAGGGCGTTGAAGGTGTGGAAAAATTCTTCCTGGGATCGCTCTTTGCGAGCGAAGAACTGAATGTCATCGATCAGCAACGCATCCACCGAACGGTAGAAGCGCTTGAACTCGTTGATCGCGTTCAGCTGCAGGGCCTTGACCATGTCGGCCACGAACCGCTCCGAATGCAAGTAAACGACCTTGGCATTCGGGTTCTTCTTTAATAGGTGGTTACCCACAGCGTGCATCAAGTGGGTCTTACCCAGGCCGACGCCGCCATAAAGGAAGAGCGGGTTGTAACCGTGCTTCGGGTTATCCGCAACCTGCCAGGCCGCAGCTCGGGCCAGTTGGTTGGATTTACCCTCAACGAAGTTTTCGAAGGTGAAGGTCCGGTTCAGGTAACTGGTGTGCTTGAGCGCACCTTCAACCTGCACCGTGCGCTGCTCGGCGCGAACCGGTGCCTGTTGCGAACTGGCGCCGGCCATGGGGTCGAAGCTGTCGCGAGACGGCTCTTCATTGACCTCGGCCATTTTTTGCGTCGCACGTTTGGTCGGTGCGCTCGTCGGTACTGGTGCCGGAGCGCTGACAGGCGCTTGAGCGGATTGAGCCTGGGAAGCAGCGGCGGCCAACGGTGCATTCGGTGCCGCACGCGGTGCCGAACTGCGTTTGCTGCCTATTAATAAGGAGAGCGCAGGCGCCATGCCATTGCCATGCTCATCCAGCAGTTCAAGGACGCGGCCCAGATATTTTTCGTTGACCCAGTCGAGAACAAAACGATTCGGTGCGTAGACACGCAACTCGTCGCCTTCGGCTTCGACCTGTAGTGGACGGATCCAAGTGTTGAATTGTTGGGCAGGCAGCTCATCGCGCAAAAGCTCTACGCACTGCTGCCAAAGTTCCACTGACACGGATATCCCCTAAGTTGAAAGCCGGTGAGGCAAAAACAAGCGGCCATTGTAGCGGCCAGACGTCCACTTATCCACATGCAGGTTGCGCACAGACCATGAATTATCAACGCGTTAACCGTCAAAAAGACGACCAATGGTATGTGCATAAGCTCTGTGGATAACCGCCCATGAGGGCACTGGACAAGTAGGGGCGAAACTCGGTGGATAACCTGCCTGTGGATAACTGGCCATTCCACACACAGCTTATCCGACAGCGCAGCACAGGCTGCCCCCTGTTTTCCACCGTAGTTGTCATTCTCTGTACAGTGCGAGATAGAAGGGCTCAAGGTAGTTATCCACAGATGATCGCCTCCCTAGCTTTTATAAGCTTTACAGAAAAGCTTTAAATAACTTCCTTCTTTATTTCTATATCTAGCGAAGCACCTGCGGACGAGAAATCGCCTGGAGATCTATTTATAAGGAAACGCTGGTTGGAAATTGACCTAGAGGCTTGCTTTCTCTAGAATCCCCGGTCTCTTAAAACGGGGGCCATTCCGGCCCGTTGTGGACGAACCAGGTAACACGACAATGAAACGTACTTTCCAACCAAGCACTATCAAACGCGCTCGTACCCACGGTTTCCGTGCTCGCATGGCTACCAAGAACGGTCGTGCCGTCCTGTCGCGTCGTCGCGCCAAAGGTCGTGCGCGTCTGGCAGTTTGATAATCCGGCACTGGAGGTGAGTCAGGACTTCAGTCGGGAAAAGCGTCTGCTTACCCCCCGGCATTTCAAGGCAGTCTTTGACTCCCCTACCGGCAAGGTTCCGGGGAAAAATCTCCTGCTCCTTGCGCGCAACAACGATCTCGATCACCCCCGTCTCGGGTTGGTTATCGGGAAAAAGAGCGTAAAGCTCTCCGTCGAGCGCAATCGCCTCAAACGTCTGATGCGCGAATCGTTTCGCCTGAACCAGGATTCACTGGTCGGATGGGACATCGTTATCGTCGCGCGCAAAGGTTTGGGTGACGTAGAAAACCCCGAATTGATTCAGCATTTCGGCAAACTCTGGAAGCGTCTGGCACGTAGCAAGCCGGTACCAGCAGTCAAAACCGAAACTGTAGGGGTAGACAGTCCCGATGCGTAAACTGGCACTCGTTCCGATCCAGTTTTATCGCTATGCCATTAGTCCCCTGATGGCCAGTCACTGTCGTTTCTACCCCAGTTGTTCCTGCTACGCGTATGAAGCCATAGAAAATCATGGCCTTCTGCGCGGTGGCTGGCTGACCTTTCGTCGTTTAGGTCGCTGTCATCCGTGGAATCCCGGTGGTTATGACCCGGTTCCACCTATCCCTACCTCCCGTTCTTCTTCGATGGCCGAGTAATCATGGATATCAAACGCACGATCCTGATCGTCGCCCTGGCAATCGTGTCCTACGTTATGGTTCTTAAATGGAACCAGGACTATGGCCAGGCTGCCCTGCCGACTCAGAATGTTGCTTCCAGTACTACCGCACCGGGCCTACCGGACACGGCGACTGGCAATAATGCTTCTGTCAGTGACGACATTCCACGCGCCGCAAGTGATACCAGTGCAGCACCTGCTGAAACACCAGTTGCTGTCAGCAAGGACCTCATCCAGATCAAAACGGATGTGCTCGACCTGGCAATCGATCCACAAGGTGGCGATGTCGCCCAGTTGAAATTGCCGCTGTACCCACGTCGCCAGGACCATCCGGAAATTCCGTTCCAGCTGTTTGATAACGGCGGTGAGCTGACTTACCTGGCGCAAAGCGGTCTGATCGGTACCAACGGGCCGGACGCAAGCCCGGCCGGTCGTCCGGTTTACTCTTCGGAGAAGAAGACTTATCAACTGGCTGACGGTCAGGACCAATTGGTCGTGGACCTGAAGTTCAGCAAGGACGGCGTCAACTACATCAAGCGTTTCACGGTAAAACGTGGCCTGTATGACGTAACCGTTTCCTATCTGATCGATAACCAGAGCGCACAGCCCTGGTCTGGTGCGATGTTCGCGCAACTGAAGCGTGACGCCAGCGGCGATCCTTCCTCGACTACCGCCACCGGTACCGCGACTTACCTGGGCGCTGCCCTGTGGACAAGTAACGAGCCGTACAAGAAAGTGTCCATGAAGGACATGGACAAGGCGCAGTTGAAGGAAACCGTCAGTGGTGGTTGGGTTGCCTGGTTGCAACACTACTTCGTCACCGCCTGGATTCCGGCCAAGGGCGAAAACAACGTCGTCCAGACCCGTAAAGACAGCAAAGGCAACTACATCATCGGTTATACCGGCCCGGCAATAAGCGTTGCGCCAGGTGCAAAAGCCGAAACCAGCGCGATTCTCTATGCCGGTCCGAAAAGCCAGGCCGTGCTGAAAGAGTTGTCCCCAGGTCTGGAACTGACCGTCGACTACGGCATTCTTTGGTTCATTGCCCAGCCAATCTTCTGGCTGCTGGGACACATCCACGCCATCGTCGGTAACTGGGGCTGGTCGATCATCTTCCTGACCATGCTGATCAAAGGGATTTTCTTCCCGCTGTCGGCTGCCAGCTACAAATCCATGGCGCGCATGCGTGCAGTGGCACCGAAACTGGCCGCGCTGAAAGAGCAACATGGCGATGACCGGCAGAAAATGTCGCAAGCCATGATGGAGCTGTACAAGAAAGAGAAGATCAATCCGCTGGGTGGTTGCTTGCCAATCCTCGTACAGATGCCGGTTTTCCTTTCTCTGTACTGGGTTCTGCTGGAAAGCGTTGAAATGCGCCAAGCGCCATTCATGCTGTGGATTACTGACCTGTCGATCAAGGATCCGTTCTTCATTCTGCCGATCATCATGGGTGCAACCATGTTCATCCAGCAGCAGTTGAACCCGACACCTCCGGATCCTATGCAGGCGAAGGTCATGAAGCTGATGCCAATCATCTTCACCTTCTTCTTCCTGTGGTTCCCGGCTGGTCTGGTGCTGTACTGGGTAGTGAACAACTGCCTGTCCATCGCCCAACAGTGGTACATCACTCGTAAAGTCGAAGCGGCTACTAAAGCAGCTGCCTGATTTACACTGTGGATAACCACTCAAAACGCCCCCTAGTGGGGCGTTTTGCTATCTGTCACTTTTGTCTGGATACCGGTTTATGAGCGTTCCTCGGGAAACCATCGCAGCTGTCGCCACCGCTCAAGGTCGCGGCGGAGTGGGCATCGTCCGTATTTCCGGGCCGTTGGCGAGCATTGCCGCCAAGGCGATCAGCGGTCGCGAACTGAAACCCCGATTTGCCCACTACGGCCCCTTCCTCAATGAAAACGAAGAGGTGCTGGACGAAGGCATCGCCTTGTATTTCCCGGGACCCAACTCTTTTACCGGCGAAGACGTGCTTGAACTGCAGGGGCACGGCGGGCCGATCGTTCTGGACATGTTGCTCAAACGTTGCCTGGAACTGGGCTGCCGTCTGGCCCGGCCGGGAGAATTCAGTGAGCGTGCCTTCCTCAATGACAAACTCGACCTCGCCCAGGCGGAAGCCATCGCCGACCTGATCGAGGCAAGTTCTGCACAGGCCGCGCGCAACGCGTTGCGTTCGTTGCAGGGCGCCTTCTCCCAGCGTGTGCATAACCTCACCGAGCAGCTGATTGGCCTGCGCATCTACGTCGAAGCGGCCATCGATTTCCCGGAGGAAGAAATCGACTTCCTGGCTGACGGCCACGTACTGACGATGCTCGATAAGGTGCGCGACGAATTATCCACAGTGCTTCGTGAAGCCGGACAAGGTGCCTTGTTACGCGATGGGATGACCGCGGTCATTGCCGGCCGGCCGAATGCCGGTAAGTCCAGCCTGCTGAATGCGTTGGCCGGGCGAGAAGCCGCGATCGTGACCGAGATTGCCGGCACCACCCGGGATATTCTTCGCGAACATATCCACATCGATGGCATGCCGTTGCACGTGGTCGACACGGCAGGTTTGCGAGATACCGATGACCAGGTGGAAAAAATCGGTGTCGAGCGGGCGTTGAAAGCCATCGGCGAGGCAGATCGCGTGCTGTTAGTGGTCGATGCGACTGCTCCTGAGGCACTTGATCCGTTTGCGTTATGGCCGGAATTCCTGGAAATACGCCCGGATCCGGCAAAGGTCACGCTGATCCGTAACAAGGCTGACCTGACGGGAGAAGCGATTGCCCTGGAAGTCAGTGACGATGGCCACGTCACCATAAGCCTCAGTGCGAAATCCGCCGGCATGGGACTGGAGCTGCTACGCGAACATCTCAAGGCGTGCATGGGCTACGAGCAGACCTCGGAAAGCAGCTTCAGTGCTCGCAGGCGTCACCTTGAGGCACTACGACATGCCAGCGCATCCCTTGAACATGGCCGTGCACAGCTGACCTTGGCGGGCGCCGGTGAACTGCTAGCCGAAGATTTACGCCAGGCTCAGCACTCTTTGGGTGAAATCACCGGTGCATTCAGCTCCGATGACCTGCTGGGGCGCATTTTTTCCAGCTTCTGCATCGGTAAATAGTCCTTCCGTTGTCCACAGACAGGCCATTCGAGCCTGTCTGTTCCTTCCCTTTTCTCAGATCGTCCTCCAGTGCTGAGCAGATTCTTTCTGCTTGAGCGGATTTTCCGTGTGCGGAATTTGCTGGATCAGCACTTTTCTGTGGATTAAGCCCTGTGAGTAACTGCCACTAAGGGCAGTTGATAACAGGGCCTGAAAACTGAAGATAACCGCCCCTGTGGATAACCACCCCTTTCATCCACAGGCTTAAACCGGTTATCCAAGGGCCTCCTTGGCACATGATCACAGGGTTTTGAATCTCTGTACATATTGAATATAAAGGCCTGTAGAGATCTATCCACAGAAATGTGCCTCAGTAGAAATAAACATAAAAACAAAGATTTAATAAATTTCTCTCTTTTTAATTTCTATAACCCCGACTTCTCCACAGCTGGTTAATTTTTGTGCAAAGGGTTCTTTAGGAAGGGCGAAGTCCCTATACTTGCCGACCAGGTATAGAAACCTGAGCTCAAACTATTCCTGATTACCTGACTGAAGCAGGCACGAGGTGCGTGGTGGATTTCCCTTCCCGTTTTGAAGTGATCGTCATCGGCGGCGGTCATGCCGGTACCGAGGCAGCACTGGCCTCAGCACGCATGGGTGCTAAAACCCTGTTGCTGACGCATAACGTGGAAACCCTCGGTGCCATGAGTTGCAACCCTGCCATTGGCGGGATCGGCAAAAGCCATCTGGTAAAAGAAATCGATGCCCTCGGCGGCGCGATGGCCATGGCTACCGACAAAGGTGGTATCCAGTTTCGCGTATTGAACAGCCGCAAAGGCCCGGCCGTGCGTGCAACTCGCGCTCAGGCAGACCGGGTTCTGTACAAGGCCGCTGTCCGCGAAGCATTGGAAAACCAGCCGAACCTGTGGATATTTCAACAAGCTGCTGATGATTTGATCGTCGAGCAGGAGCAAGTGCGTGGTGTTGTCACCCAAATGGGCCTGCGTTTCCTCGCGGATTCCGTGGTGTTGACCACTGGCACCTTCCTCGGCGGACTTATCCACATCGGCATGCAGAATTATTCCGGTGGCCGCGCCGGTGATCCGCCATCGATCGCCCTGGCTCACCGTCTGCGTGAATTGCCATTGCGGGTTGGTCGTCTGAAAACCGGTACACCACCGCGAATCGACGGCCGTTCCGTGGATTTCTCGGTCATGACCGAGCAAGCAGGCGATACACCGATCCCGGTGATGTCGTTCATGGGGTCCAAAGAACAGCATCCGAAACAGGTGAGCTGCTGGATTACCCACACCAACGCCCGCACTCACGAAATCATCGCCGCGAACCTCGATCGTTCGCCGATGTATTCCGATGCAGGGCAGATCGAAGGTATCGGTCCGCGTTATTGCCCGTCGATCGAAGACAAGATCCACCGCTTTGCCGACAAGGAAAGCCACCAGGTCTTCATCGAGCCGGAAGGTTTGACGACGCACGAGTTGTACCCGAACGGGATATCCACATCCTTGCCGTTCGACGTGCAATTGCAGATCGTGCAATCGATCCGCGGCATGGAAAACGCGCACATTGTTCGTCCTGGCTACGCCATCGAGTACGACTATTTCGACCCCCGTGACCTGAAGTACAACCTCGAAACCAAAGTCATCGGTGGTCTGTTTTTCGCCGGGCAAATCAACGGCACCACCGGTTACGAAGAAGCGGGTGCCCAAGGTTTGCTGGCCGGCGCCAACGCTGCACTGCGGGCACAGGGCAAAGATGCCTGGTGCCCGCGTCGCGATGAGGCGTACATCGGGGTGTTGGTCGACGACTTGATTACCCTCGGTACTCAAGAGCCGTACCGGATGTTCACATCCCGTGCCGAATACCGCCTGATCCTGCGCGAAGACAACGCCGACCTGCGCCTGACCGAAAAAGGGCGCGAGTTGGGTCTGGTCGATGACGCGCGTTGGGCGGCGTTCTGCAAGAAACGCGAAAGCATCGATCTCGAAGAGCAACGTCTGAAAAGTACCTGGGTCCGCCCGGGTACCGAGCAGGGCGATGCGATTTCCGAGAAGTTCGGTACACCGCTGACCCACGAATACAATTTGCTCAATCTGCTGAGCCGTCCGGAAATCGACTACGCTGGTCTGATCGCCGTGACCGGTGGGGGCGCAGAAGATCCACAAGTCGCCGAGCAGGTCGAAATCAAGACCAAATACGCCGGTTACATCGATCGTCAGCAGGATGAAATCGCTCGTCTGCGGGCCAGCGAAGATACAAAACTGCCTGTGGATATCGATTACACGAACATTTCCGGTCTCTCCAAGGAGATCCAGAGCAAGCTCGGTGCGACCCGTCCAGAGACTTTGGGTCAGGCATCACGTATCCCGGGCGTCACGCCGGCAGCGATTTCGCTGTTGATGATTCATTTGAAAAAACGCGGCGCGGGCCGTCAGTTGGAGCAAAGCGCTTGAGTTCGTTGGTCACCTCGCAACATGCCGAAGAGTTATCCACAGGTGCCCGCCAGCTCGGTGTCACACTGACAGAAGCCCAGCACGCGCAATTGCTGGGCTATCTGGCCCTGTTGATCAAATGGAACAAGGCTTACAACCTGACCGCCGTGCGCGATCCGGACGAAATGGTTTCCCGTCACCTGCTCGATAGTTTGAGCGTGATGTCGTTCGTCGAGAACGGTCGCTGGCTGGACGTTGGCAGCGGCGGCGGCATGCCGGGTATTCCGTTGGCTATCCTGTTTCCAGAGTCGCAAGTGACCTGCCTGGACAGCAACGGCAAGAAAACCCGCTTCCTGACCCAGGTCAAACTCGAACTCAAACTGGATAACCTGCAAGTTATCCACAGCCGTGTCGAAGCGTTCCAGCCTGCCCAGCCGTTCAACGGGATCATTTCCCGGGCATTCAGCAGCATGGAAAACTTCAGTAACTGGACTCGCCACCTTGGCGATGCCGATACACGCTGGCTGGCAATGAAGGGCGTTCATCCGGCCGATGAGCTGGTAGCATTGCCGGCAGACTTCCACCTCGATAGCGAACACGCCCTGGCCGTACCTGGTTGCCAAGGCCAACGCCATCTGCTGATACTGCGCCGCACGGCATGATTGGGAACACAAGCAAGAATGGCTAAGGTATTCGCGATAGCGAACCAGAAAGGTGGCGTGGGTAAAACCACCACCTGCATCAACCTCGCAGCTTCCCTGGTTGCTACCAAGCGCCGGGTGCTGTTGATCGATCTCGATCCACAGGGCAACGCCACCATGGGTAGCGGTGTGGATAAACACGGGTTGGAAAACTCGGTCTACGACCTGCTGATCGGCGAGTGTGACCTGGCCCAGGCCATGCACTACTCCGAGCATGGCGGTTACCAGTTGTTGCCGGCCAACCGTGACCTCACGGCGGCTGAAGTGGTTCTGCTGGAAATGCAGATGAAGGAAAGCCGTCTGCGCAGTGCGCTGGCGCCGATCCGTGAAAACTACGATTACATTTTGATCGACTGCCCGCCGTCGCTGTCGATGCTCACATTGAACGCATTGGTCGCGGCTGACGGGGTGATTATCCCCATGCAGTGCGAGTACTTTGCGCTCGAAGGTTTGAGCGACCTTGTGGATAACATCAAGCGCATCGCTGAATTGCTCAACCCGAACCTGAAAGTCGAAGGCCTGTTGCGGACCATGTATGACCCGCGCCTGAGCCTGATGAACGACGTGTCGGCGCAGCTCAAGGAACACTTCGGCGAGCAACTGTACGACACCGTTATCCCGCGCAACATCCGTCTGGCTGAAGCACCCAGTTACGGTATGCCGGCACTGGCTTACGACAAAGCATCGCGTGGCGCTATCGCCTACCTGGCGTTAGCCGGCGAGCTGGTTCGTCGTCAACGCAAAAACTCACGCACCGCCGCCGCTCAGGCAACTTAAGGAATCCCCATGGCCGTCAAGAAACGAGGTCTCGGACGTGGACTGGATGCACTGCTGAGTGGTCCGACTGTCAGCTCGCTGGAAGAACAAGCGGTGCAGGCCGATCAGCGTGAGCTGCAGCACCTGCCCCTGGACCTGATCCAGCGCGGCAAGTACCAGCCGCGTCGGGACATGGATCCTCAGGCGCTGGAAGAGCTGGCGCAGTCGATCAAGGCCCAGGGCGTGATGCAGCCGATCGTGGTTCGTCCGATCGGCAACGGTCGCTTCGAAATCATCGCCGGTGAACGTCGCTGGCGCGCCAGCCAGCAGGCTGGCCAGGAAACCATTCCGGCGATGGTTCGCGATGTGCCGGATGAAACCGCGATCGCCATGGCGCTGATCGAGAACATCCAGCGTGAAGACCTCAATCCGATCGAAGAAGCCGTGGCCCTGCAGCGTTTGCAGCAGGAATTCCAGCTGACTCAGCAACAAGTGGCCGAAGCCGTGGGCAAATCCCGCGTGACTGTGGCCAACCTGCTACGCTTGATCGCGTTGCCGGAAGTTATCAAAACCATGCTGTCGCACGGTGACCTGGAAATGGGTCATGCCCGTGCTTTGCTCGGTTTGCCGGAGAATCAACAGGTTGAAGGGGCGCGACATGTTGTCGCACGGGGGCTGACGGTGCGCCAAACTGAGGCACTGGTTCGCCAGTGGTTGAGTGGCAAACAGGAGCCTGCCGAACCGGTCAAACCGGACCCTGATATCGCCCGACTCGAGCAGCGCCTGGCCGAACGCCTAGGCTCTGCGGTGCAGATCCGCCACGGAAAGAAGGGGAAAGGGCAGTTGGTTATTGGTTACAACTCCCTTGATGAGCTTCAGGGTGTGCTCGCACACATTCGCTGAAACATTTCCTCATGTAGCGTGCAGTCGGAAATCACTACCTGACAGTTGAATAGGGGCAGAACCGCCCCTATACTCTGCGCGCATTTTGTCGGCACAAATTATGCCAAGTTATTGAATTCTGGCAGCCGACCATTGGGGAGTAATTGTGATGGAAAGCCGCACGCCAAACCGCTTGCCGTTCCATCGCCTGGCAGTTTTTCCGGTGTTAATGGCTCAGTTTGTAGTTTTGCTGATCGCCGCTTTGGCGCTCTGGCAATGGCACGGAGTCGTTGCCGGGTACTCGGGACTCTGCGGAGGCCTGATAGCCTTGCTGCCCAATGTTTATTTCGCTCACAGGGCCTTTCGGTTTTCCGGCGCCCGAGCAGCCCAAGCCATCGTCCGGTCTTTTTATGCCGGTGAGGCGGGCAAACTGATTTTGACGGCAGTGCTCTTTGCATTGACGTTCGCAGGTGTGAAGCCATTGGCGCCGCTAGCTGTATTCGGCGTCTTCGTGTTGACCCAACTGGTCAGCTGGTTCGCGCCCCTGCTGATGAGAACAAGACTTTCGAGACCTTAGGGCGTTTGAGGCAACCATGGCAGAGACAACCGCTTCGGGCTATATCCAGCACCACTTGCAGAACCTGACCTTCGGTCAGCACCCAACTGGCGGGTGGGGTTTTGCCCACACCGCAGCAGAAGCCAAAGAAATGGGCTTCTGGGCTTTCCACGTCGATACCCTCGGCTGGTCGGTCGCGTTGGGTCTGATCTTCGTTCTTCTTTTCCGCATGGCGGCTAAGAAGGCGACTTCCGGTCAGCCTGGTGCTTTGCAGAACTTCGTTGAAGTATTGGTCGAATTCGTCGATGGCAGCGTGAAAGACAGCTTCCATGGCCGTAGCCCGGTGATCGCACCGTTGGCACTGACCATCTTCGTCTGGGTCTTCCTGATGAACGCCGTCGACCTTATCCCGGTCGACTGGATTCCTCAGCTGGCCATCCTGATCACTGGCGATGCGCACATTCCTTTCCGTGCCGTTTCGACCACTGACCCGAACGCTACCCTGGGCATGGCCCTGTCGGTGTTCGCGTTGATCATTTTCTACAGCATCAAGGTCAAGGGCATCGGCGGCTTCATCGGCGAGCTGACTCTGCACCCGTTCGGCAGCAAGAACATCTTCGTTCAAGCCCTGCTGATTCCGGTGAACTTCCTGCTGGAGTTCGTGACACTGATCGCCAAGCCTATCTCGCTGGCACTGCGTCTGTTCGGCAACATGTACGCCGGCGAACTGGTCTTCATTCTGATTGCTGTTATGTTCGGCAGCGGTCTGCTCTGGCTTAGCGGCCTGGGCGTAGTTCTGCAGTGGGCGTGGGCTGTGTTCCACATCCTTATCATCACCCTGCAGGCGTTTATCTTCATGATGCTGACCATCGTTTACCTGTCGATGGCGCACGAAGAGAACCATTAAGACCAGTCTCGACTAGTCTGATGTCCCACCCGGTCAAACGGGTGGGTGCCCGAACAGGGCTATGAAACGATTTGTTTTACCGCTTTAAAATCTAAAAAACCTAAACCATACGACGTAAAAGTCGGGAGGAAAGATGGAAACTGTAGTTGGTCTAACCGCTATCGCTGTTGCACTGTTGATCGGCCTGGGCGCACTGGGTACCGCAATTGGTTTCGGCCTGTTGGGCGGCAAGTTCCTGGAAGGCGCAGCGCGTCAGCCAGAAATGGTTCCAATGCTGCAAGTTAAAATGTTCATCGTTGCCGGTCTGCTCGACGCCGTAACCATGATCGGTGTTGGTATCGCTCTGTTCTTCACTTTCGCGAACCCATTCGTTGGTCAACTCGCTGGCTAATTACTCGAACCTTCGAGTAATTGGTGTGATGTGCAACGAACGAGCGAGGTGTTGGCGTGAACATTAATGCAACCCTGATTGGCCAGTCCGTTGCGTTCTTCATTTTTGTACTGTTTTGCATGAAGTTCGTGTGGCCTCCGGTCATCGCGGCTTTGCACGAACGTCAGAAGAAGATCGCGGATGGACTGGACGCTGCCGCCCGAGCAGCTCGCGACCTGGAGCTGGCCCAAGATAAAGCGGGTCAGCAACTGCGCGAAGCAAAAGCTCAGGCAGCCGAAATCATTGAGCAAGCCAAGAAACGCGGTAACCAGATCGTTGAAGAGGCTGTTGAAAAAGCCCGTATCGACGCTGACCGTGTGAAGGTTCAGGCTCAGGCCGAGATCGAGCAGGAACTGAACAGTGTCAAAGACGCGCTGCGTGCCCAACTGGGTAACCTGGCAGTCTCTGGCGCCGAGAAGATCCTGGGTTCCACAATCGATCAAAACGCGCACGCGGAGCTGGTAAACAAACTGGCTGCTGAAATTTAAGCGAGGGCGATCATGGCAGAATTGACCACGTTGGCCCGACCTTACGCTAAGGCAGCCTTCGAGCACGCCCAGGCCCACCAGCAACTGGCCTCTTGGTCAGCCATGCTCGGCCTGGCTGCAGCAGTGTCGCAAGATGACACCATGCAGCGCGTGCTCAAGGCCCCGCGACTGACGAGCGCAGACAAGGCCGCCACGTTTATTGACGTGTGCGGCGACAAGTTTGATGCCAAGGCACAGAACTTCATTCACGTCGTTGCCGAAAACGACCGTCTCCCGCTTCTGCCGGAGATCGCCGCTCTGTTTGACCTGTACAAGGCTGAACAAGAGAAATCGGTAGACGTTGAAGTAACCAGTGCTTTTGCATTGAACCAAGAACAGCAAGACAAACTCGCCAAGGTTCTCAGTGCACGACTCAACCGGGAAGTGCGCCTGCAAGTCGAGGAAGACAAATCCCTTATTGGGGGCATTGTCATCCGCGCCGGCGACCTGGTTATCGATGGCTCGGTTCGCGGCAAACTCGCGAGCCTTGCCGAAGCATTGAAATCTTGAGTTTGAAGGGGCAGCAGAGCAATGCAGCAACTCAATCCTTCCGAAATAAGTGAAATTATCAAGGGCCGCATCGACAAGCTCGATGTGACCTCCCAAGCCCGTAACGAAGGCACTGTCGTCAGCGTATCTGACGGTATCGTGCGGATTCACGGTCTGGCCGACGTCATGTACGGCGAGATGATCGAGTTTCCGGGCGGCGTCTTCGGTATGGCTCTCAACCTGGAGCAAGACTCCGTAGGCGCCGTTGTATTGGGCTCCTACCAGTCACTGGCTGAAGGCATGAGCGCCAAGTGCACCGGCCGCATCCTCGAAGTTCCGGTTGGTAAGGAACTGCTGGGTCGCGTAGTCGACGCACTGGGTAACCCAGTTGACGGCAAAGGTCCGCTGAACAACACCGAGACCGATGCGGTCGAGAAAGTTGCTCCAGGCGTGATCTGGCGTAAGTCGGTAGACCAGCCTGTACAGACTGGCTACAAGGCTGTCGATGCCATGATCCCTGTCGGCCGTGGCCAGCGTGAGCTGATCATCGGTGACCGTCAGATCGGTAAAACCGCTCTGGCGATCGACGCGATCATCAACCAGAAAGACAGCGGCATTTTCTGCGTCTACGTAGCAATCGGTCAGAAACAATCGACCATCGCCAACGTGGTTCGCAAGCTGGAAGAAAACGGCGCACTGGCTAACACCATCGTCGTGGCAGCGAGCGCTTCGGAATCTGCAGCACTGCAATTCCTGGCACCGTACTCCGGTTGCACCATGGGTGAATTCTTCCGCGACCGCGGTGAAGACGCGCTGATCGTTTATGACGATCTGTCCAAGCAAGCAGTGGCTTACCGCCAGATTTCCCTGCTGCTGCGCCGTCCACCAGGCCGTGAAGCTTACCCAGGCGACGTGTTCTATCTCCACTCCCGTCTGCTGGAGCGCGCATCCCGCGTTTCGGAAGAATACGTAGAGAAGTTCACCAACGGCGCAGTGACCGGCAAAACCGGTTCCCTGACCGCACTGCCGATCATCGAAACCCAGGCTGGCGACGTTTCCGCGTTCGTTCCGACCAACGTGATTTCCATCACCGACGGTCAGATCTTCCTGGAATCGGCCATGTTCAACTCCGGGATCCGTCCTGCTGTGAACGCCGGTGTTTCGGTATCCCGTGTGGGTGGTGCCGCTCAGACCAAGATCATCAAGAAGCTCTCCGGTGGTATCCGTACCGCTCTGGCTCAGTACCGTGAACTGGCGGCATTCGCCCAGTTCGCTTCTGACCTGGACGAAGCGACCCGTAAGCAACTTGAGCATGGTCAGCGCGTTACCGAGCTGATGAAGCAGAAGCAATACGCACCAATGTCGATCGCTGACATGGCGCTGTCGCTGTATGCCGCTGAGCGTGGGTTCCTGACTGACGTCGAAATCGCCAAGATCGGCAGCTTTGAACAAGCGCTGATTGCTTTCTTCAACCGCGATCACGCCGATTTGATGGCGAAGATCAACGTGAAGGGTGACTTCAATGACGAAATCGACGCTGGCATGAAAGCCGGTATCGAGAAGTTCAAGGCCACCCAAACCTGGTAAGCCGCAGCGGGAGCCGCAAGGCTCCCGCTTGCTAACCTGATAGGTGTTACATGGCAGGCGCAAAAGAGATTCGCAGTAAGATTGCGAGCATCAAAAGCACGCAAAAGATTACCAGCGCCATGGAAAAAGTGGCGGTCAGTAAAATGCGCAAGGCACAAATGCGCATGGCTGCTAGCCGTCCTTATGCGGAGCGCATCCGCCAGGTTATTGGCCATCTGGCCAACGCCAACCCGGAATATCGCCACCCGTTCATGCTCGACCGTGAAGTAAAGCGCGTCGGTTATGTCGTGGTGAGCAGTGACCGTGGTCTGTGTGGTGGCTTGAACACCAACCTGTTCAAGGCTTTGGTCAAGGACATGGCGGTAAACCGCGAAAACGGCGTCGAGATCGATCTGTGTGTTGTTGGTAGCAAGGGTGCGGCTTTCTTCCGCAACTTCGGCGGTAACGTCGTAGCCGCTATCAGCCACCTGGGTGAAGAGCCGTCGATCAATGACCTGATCGGCAGCGTCAAGGTGATGCTGGATGCCTACCTGGACGGCCGTATTGACCGCCTGTCCGTGGTGTCCAACAAGTTCGTCAACACCATGACGCAAACGCCTACCGTGGAGCAATTGATTCCACTGGTGGCAACCCCGGATCAGGAACTCAAGCACCACTGGGATTATCTGTACGAACCGGACGCCAAAGAGCTGCTTGACGGCTTGATGGTCCGTTACGTGGAGTCGCAGGTCTACCAGGCGGTGGTCGAGAACAACGCGGCGGAACAAGCTGCGCGGATGATCGCGATGAAGAACGCTACCGACAACGCCGGTGATTTGATCAGCGATTTGCAGCTGGTCTACAACAAGGCGCGTCAGGCTGCGATCACCCAAGAGATCTCGGAAATCGTCGGCGGCGCTGCCGCGGTTTAACGGTTCAAATATTCAGAGGATCCAGCTATGAGTAGCGGACGTATCGTTCAAATCATCGGCGCCGTTATCGACGTGGAATTTCCACGCGACAGCGTACCGAGCATCTACAACGCGCTGAAAGTAGTGAGCGCGGCTGAAACCACCCTCGAAGTTCAGCAACAGCTGGGCGACGGCGTGGTTCGTACCATTGCGATGGGTTCCACCGAAGGCTTGAAGCGCGGTTTGGAAGTCACCGACTCCGGCGCAGCCATCTCCGTACCGGTCGGTAAAGCGACTCTGGGCCGGATCATGGACGTACTGGGCAACCCGATCGATGAAGCTGGCCCGATCGACACCGAAGAGCGCTGGGGCATTCACCGTCCTGCGCCAACCTTCGCTGAACAAGCGGGCGGCAACGACCTGCTGGAAACCGGCATCAAGGTTATCGACCTGGTTTGCCCGTTCGCCAAGGGCGGTAAAGTCGGTCTGTTCGGTGGTGCCGGTGTAGGCAAAACCGTAAACATGATGGAACTGATCCGTAACATCGCCATCGAGCACAGCGGTTATTCCGTGTTCGCCGGTGTGGGTGAGCGTACTCGTGAGGGTAACGACTTCTACCACGAGATGAAGGATTCCAACGTTCTGGACAAAGTGGCACTGGTTTACGGTCAGATGAACGAGCCGCCGGGTAACCGTCTGCGCGTAGCACTGACCGGCCTGACCATGGCCGAGAAGTTCCGTGACGAAGGTAACGACGTTCTGCTGTTCGTCGACAACATCTATCGTTACACCCTGGCCGGTACTGAAGTATCCGCACTGCTGGGCCGTATGCCTTCCGCAGTAGGTTACCAGCCGACCCTGGCCGAAGAGATGGGTACTCTGCAAGAGCGTATCACTTCGACCAAGAACGGTTCGATCACCTCGATCCAAGCGGTATACGTACCTGCGGATGACTTGACCGACCCGTCGCCAGCGACCACCTTCGCCCACTTGGACGCCACCGTCGTTCTGTCCCGTGACATCGCTTCCCTGGGTATCTACCCGGCGGTCGATCCACTCGACTCGACTTCGCGCCAGCTGGATCCGAACGTAATCGGTCAGGACCACTACGACACCGCTCGCGGCGTACAGTATGTTCTGCAACGTTACAAAGAACTGAAGGACATCATTGCGATCCTGGGTATGGACGAGCTGTCGGAAGCCGACAAGCAGTTGGTAAACCGTGCTCGTAAGATCCAGCGTTTCTTGTCGCAGCCGTTCTTCGTGGCTGAAGTCTTCACCGGTGCATCGGGTAAATACGTTTCCCTGAAAGACACCATTGCTGGCTTCAAAGGCATCCTCAACGGTGACTACGACCACCTGCCAGAACAAGCGTTCTACATGGTCGGCGGCATCGAAGAAGCGATCGAGAAAGCCAAGAAACTGTAATCCCGGCGCCCGGCAACGGGCGCTAATTTAGGTTGAGGCAATCAGATGGCTATGACAGTCCATTGCGATATCGTCAGCGCGGAAGGGGAAATCTTTTCCGGTCTGGTCGAGATGGTGATTGCGCACGGTGCACTGGGTGATCTTGGTATCGCCCTGGGTCACGCGCCGTTGATCACTAATCTCAAGCCGGGCCCGATCCGCCTGGTCAAGCAGGGCGGGGAAGAGGAGGTGTATTACATCTCCGGTGGTTTCCTCGAGGTTCAGCCGAACATGGTCAAGGTTCTTGCCGACACCGTGCAACGTGCTGCCGACCTGGACGAAGCCTCCGCTCAGGAAGCCGTTAAGGCTGCCGAGAAGGCCTTGCATGAGCGGGGCGCGGAATTCGATTACGGTTCTGCTGCCGCACGTCTGGCCGAGGCTGCAGCTCAGCTGCGCACCGTCCAGCAGATCCGCAAGAAGTTTGGCCACTAATAGGCCATTGCTTGTTGCGCGATTGATTAAAAAGGGTAGCCTCGGCTACCCTTTTTTCTTTTCCGATATTCATAACCTGGTCGCAGCCGCTGACCACCCAGGATTGGTAGCCAGTCATGTCTCTTGAAATCGTTATCCTCGCTGCCGGCCAAGGCACTCGCATGCGTTCGGCGTTGCCGAAGGTGCTGCATCCGATTGCCGGCAACTCGATGCTTGGTCATGTTATCCACAGCGCCCGGCAACTTGATCCACAGCGCATCCACGTCGTGATCGGTCATGGCGCCGAAGCGGTGCGCGAGCGTCTGGCGGCGGACGATCTGAATTTCGTGCTGCAGGACAAGCAACTGGGTACCGGTCACGCGGTGGCTCAGGCCGTGCCGTTCATCAAGTCCGACACCGTACTGATCCTGTACGGTGACGTGCCGTTGATTGAAGTCGAAACCCTGCAACGTCTGCTCAAGAAAGTCGCCCCGCAGCAACTGGGCCTGCTCACCGTCGAGCTGGATGACCCGACCGGTTACGGCCGCATCGTCCGCGATGCCGCCGGCAAGGTCACGGCCATCGTCGAGCAGAAAGACGCCAACGAAGCCGAGCGTGCGATCACCGAAGGCAACACCGGCATTCTGGCGCTGCCTTTCGCGCAATTGGGTGGCTGGATGAGCCGCCTCTCCAACAACAATGCCCAGGGCGAGTATTACCTGACCGACGTGATTGCAATGGCGGTCAGCGATGGTCTGGTGGTGGCTACCGAGCAACCCCATGACGCCATGGAAGTGCAGGGCGCCAATGATCGCAAGCAACTCTCCGAGCTCGAGCGCCATTATCAGCTGCGCGCCGGTCGTCGTCTGATGGCGCAAGGCGTGACCCTGCGCGACCCGGCGCGTTTCGATGTGCGCGGTGAAGTCACCGTCGGCCGCGACGTGCTGATCGACATCAACGTGATCCTCGAAGGCAAGGTCGTCATTGAAGATGACGTGGTGATCGGTCCTAACTGCGTGATCAAGGACAGCACCCTGCGCAAAGGCGTGGTGATCAAGGCCAACAGCCATATCGAAGGCGCGAGCCTGGGCGAAGGCAGCGATGCCGGCCCGTTCGCTCGCCTGCGTCCAGGTACGGTGCTGGAAGCTCGCGCGCATGTGGGTAACTTTGTAGAGCTGAAGAACGCTCATCTGGGTGAAGGCGCCAAGGCCGGTCACTTGACCTATCTGGGCGATGCCGAGATCGGCGCGCGCACCAACATTGGCGCGGGCACCATCACCTGCAACTACGACGGCGCCAATAAGTGGAAAACCGTGTTGGGTGAAGATGTGTTCATCGGTTCCAACAACTCGTTGGTGGCGCCTGTGGATATCTCTTCCGGTGCGACGACGGCGGCCGGTTCGACGATAACCCAGAATGTGGATAACGCGCAGTTGGCGGTGGGTCGCGCGCGCCAGAAGAATATCGATGGCTGGAAACGGCCGGTGAAGATCAAGAAGAGCTGAGTTATCCACATAGCGTTTTCAGGTTTTAGTTATACACAGCCTGATTGATCGTCATCGCGGGCAAGCCCGCTCCCACAAGGATTTCGCAAGACCTTGTGGGAGCGGGCTTGCCCGCGATGCGTTTATCCACTGATATTTTTTCTTACACCCGCTTGACGAAGTTTCGCTGATAGGTTTTGATTGCTTCCGTTATCTTTCGAATCGAAACTTACCAGATCATGTCGAAACGCAATACACCCCAACGTCGTCACAACATCCTCGCCTTGGTCAATGAGCAGGGCGAAGTCAGTGTGGATGAGCTGGCCAAGCGCTTCGAAACTTCAGAAGTTACGGTTCGCAAGGATTTGGCCGCGCTAGAAAGTAATGGTTTGTTGCTGCGCCGCTATGGCGGAGCGATCACCATGCCTCAGGAGCTGGTCGCCGACATCGGCCAACCGGTCTCCAAATACAAGCAGGCCATTGCCCGTGCCGCCGTTAGGCGGATTCGCGAGCATGCACGAATCATCATCGACAGCGGCAGCACCACCGCCGCCATGATCCCGGAACTCGGTCAACAGCCCGGGCTGGTGGTGATGACCAATTCCCTGCATGTGGCCAACGCCTTGAGCGAACTCGAACACGAGCCGGTGCTGTTGATGACCGGCGGCACCTGGGACCCGCATTCCGAGTCCTTTCAGGGGCAGGTCGCCGAGCAAGTACTACGCTCTTACGACTTCGACCAGTTGTTTATCGGTGCCGATGGCATCGACCTGGTTCGCGGTACCACCACCTTCAACGAATTGCTGGGTCTGAGCCGGGTTATGGCTGACGTCGCCCGTGAAGTGATCGTGATGGTGGAGGCCGACAAGATCGGCCGCAAGATTCCCAACCTGGAACTGCCCTGGAGCAGTGTCCATACCCTTATTACCGATGATCGCCTGCCAGTTGAAGCACGGGATCAGATTCAGGCCCGCGGTATCAATTTGATTATCGCGGCTGTCAGTCAGGAGAAATAGCATGTGTGGAATTGTCGGAGCAGTCGCAGAACGTAACATCACCGCCATCCTGCTCGAAGGTCTGAAACGCCTGGAATACCGTGGCTACGACAGCGCCGGTGTGGCGGTTTTCACCAACGACGGGATCCTTGATCGCGTCCGTCGTCCGGGCAAGGTCAATGAGCTGGATCAAGCTCTGGCCGAGGCGCCGCTGATCGGTCGTCTGGGCATCGCCCATACCCGTTGGGCAACCCATGGCGCCCCTTGCGAACGCAACGCCCATCCACATCTCTCCGGGCAGAACCTGGCCGTTGTGCACAACGGCATCATCGAGAACTACGAGGCCCTGCGCGAACAGTTGAAGGCCCAGGGCTACGTGTTCACCTCGGACACTGACACTGAGGTCATCGCTCACCTGCTGGCGCATAAACTCAAGGATCTGCACGACCTGACCGTGGCCTTGAAGGCGACCGTCAAAGAACTGCACGGTGCTTATGGTCTGGCAGTTATCAGCGCCGACCAGCCGGATCGTCTGGTCGCCGCCCGCAGTGGCAGCCCGCTGGTGATTGGCCTGGGCCTGGGGGAAAACTTCCTCGCTTCCGACCAATTGGCCTTGCGTCAGGTCACCGACCGTTTCATGTACATGGAAGAAGGCGATATCGCCGAGATTCGCCGCGACAGCGTTCAAATCTGGGACGTTGATGGCAAACTCGTCGAGCGCGAAGCCGTGCAGTACGGCGACAACGCCGAATCCGCCGAGAAGGGCGAGTACCGCCACTTCATGCTCAAGGAAATCCACGAGCAGCCTACGGTCGTGCAGCGCACGCTGGAGGGACGCCTGAGCCAACAACAGGTTCTGGTGCAAGCCTTCGGCCCGGAAGCCCCGGAGTTGTTCGCCAAGGTTCGCAACGTACAGATCGTCGCCTGCGGCACCAGCTACCACGCCGGTATGGTTGCCCGTTACTGGCTGGAAGAACTGGCCGGTATCCCGTGCCAGGTCGAAGTCGCCAGTGAATTCCGCTACCGCAAAGTCGTGGTGCAGCCAGACACGCTGTTCGTGACCATTTCCCAGTCCGGCGAAACCGCCGACACCTTGGCCGCCTTGCGCAACGCCAAGGAGTTGGGCTTCCTCGCCAGCCTGGCGATCTGCAACGTCGGCATCAGCTCGCTGGTGCGTGAGTCCGACCTGACCCTGCTGACCCAGGCCGGTCGCGAAATCGGCGTGGCCTCGACCAAAGCCTTCACCACCCAATTGGTCGGCCTGCTGTTGCTGACTCTGTCCCTGGGTCAGGTTCGCGGCACTTTGGCCAAAGGCGTCGAAGCCACCCTGGTTGAAGAACTGCGCCGCCTGCCAACACGTCTGGGCGAAGCCCTGGCCATGGACAGCACCGTGGAGAAAATCGCCGAACTGTTCGCCGAGAAGAACCACACCCTGTTCCTCGGTCGTGGCGCGCAATTCCCGGTAGCGATGGAAGGGGCCCTGAAACTCAAGGAAATCTCCTACATCCACGCTGAAGCCTACCCGGCGGGCGAACTGAAGCACGGCCCGTTGGCGCTAGTGGATAACGACATGCCCGTGGTCACCGTGGCACCGAACAACGAACTGCTGGAGAAGCTGAAGTCCAACCTCCAGGAAGTCCGCGCCCGTGGCGGCCAATTAATCGTCTTCGCAGACGAAAAGGCCGGCATGACCAACGGCGAGGGTACCCACGTTGTCCACATGCCGCACATCCACGACATCCTGTCGCCAATCCTCTACACCATCCCGCTGCAGTTGCTCTCGTACTACGTGGCGGTGTTGAAAGGCACGGACGTTGACCAGCCACGGAACCTGGCGAAGTCGGTGACGGTGGAATAAGTTATCCACAGCTGACTGAACACTGCTTTCAGACAATAAAGTCTGTCCAGCGATAATGAAAACTGTCTCACGATCGGGAGGTCGCTTACAGGCGACCCTCCCTTAGTCTCCGCGACCAACCTCAAACGCCCCATGAACTTACTCGTAGCATTATTCAAACGGGTGATTGTTTGCGCGACTTGGCGAGAGACCAGTCTGTTCCAGAGTCGGTCCGTCAGGGGGCCAAGCACCTTCAGCACTTCATGCTGAACGAGATGGTTCTCGAGCTGCCGCATTGGATGCTACACCGGTGTTGGTCATTTCTTTTGCGACAAATCGGCCATTCCTTTCAAAAACTCAATCGGCAACGGAAATACAATGGTCGAGCTCTTGTCCCCAGCGATTGCACCCAGTGTCTGCATATAGCGCAGTTGCA
This sequence comes from Pseudomonas sp. 31-12, assembly GCF_003151075.1. Classification (NCBI taxonomy): domain Bacteria; kingdom Pseudomonadati; phylum Pseudomonadota; class Gammaproteobacteria; order Pseudomonadales; family Pseudomonadaceae; genus Pseudomonas; species Pseudomonas sp. 31-12. Next base: position 208,525 of record NZ_CP029482.1, on the reverse strand, counting down.
TGGCACCAGGCTGGCGCCCAAGCATCTCGGCGGCCTGCATGAGCTTCTCCGAAGCCTGCAATTCACCTTCGGCGTGTATCACCTTGGCCCGCCGTTCACGCTCAGCCTCGGCTTGCTTGGCGATGAGGAGCAAGGCGAGCAGCGCGCCAAAACCCAATTCGACGAACATGGATCAACCTCCTCGCGGTGGCGTTTCATCCGGTGCAATGACGTCCAGCTTCACGCCCGTGCGTGCCACCACCCGGACCTGTTGGCCCAGGTGCAGAGGCGAGCGGCTCTGAACTTGCCATTTTTCGCCCTGCAGTTGCACCCAGCCGCTCATCGGCAGACCCGGCAGCAGCCCCGTCACCGTGGCCAGGCTGCCAACCAAGCCCGCATCGCCGCTGACCAAGGCACGGCGTCGGGCCTTGAGCGCCATGCCGACCAGAGTCATTAGCAACAGGGCGCTGATCAGTGCCATGCCGATGATCAGCGCCAACGGAATGCCGAAGCCCGGTACATCGGTGTCCATCAAAATCACTGCGCCCACTACAAAAGCAACCACCCCACCGAAGCCGATTACACCGAAACTCGGTAGAAACGCCTCGGCGATCATGAAGGCGAGCCCTAGCAGAATCAGTCCGACCCCGGCGTAATTCACGGGCAACAGTTGCAGGGCATACAACCCCAGCAACAGGCAGATACCACCGAGTACTCCACCGACACCTGACCCTGGGTTCATGAATTCGAATATCAACCCATAGACCCCGAACATGATCAGCAGCAATGCCACGCTGGGGTTGGTGATCACCGCCAGCAGTTGTGTGCGCCAATCAGGCGCATGATCGATGAGTGCAGCCCCGGCGGTACTCAGCTTCAACGTCTGACCGGCGACATTCAGGCTCTTACCGTCCAGTTGCTTGAGCAGGTCCGCTACGTCATTGGCCACATAATCGACCACCTTGAGTTTGAGCGCTTCGTCGGCCGACAGGCTGAGCGATTCACGTACCGCTTGTTCGGCCCAGTCGGCGTTACGTCCGCGCAGTTGCGCTAGGCCGCGGATGTAAGCCGCTGCATCGTTGATCTGTTTGCGAGCCAGGGTATCCAGCGGCTCGGGCGGTGAGTTTTTGTCGGTGGCAGGTGCCGCTGGTGGGCGCGGTGGATCTGGCGCGGTCCCGGGCAGGCCGCCGATCTGCACCGGCGTAGCGGCGCCCAGATTGGTGCCCGGGGTCATGGCGGCAACGTGGCTGGCATATAGGATATAGGTGCCGGCGCTGGCCGCACGTGCGCCACTGGGGGCGACGAAACTGGCCACTGGCAGAGGGCTGGCCAGAATCGCCTTGATGATCAAGCGCATCGAAGTGTCCAGCCCGCCGGGGGTGTCGAGCTTGATGACCACCAACTGTGCGCCCTCGGTCTCCGCACGCGTCAGGCCCCGCACGACGTAGTCGGCATTGGCCGGGCCGATGGCATCGTTGACCGTCAGGACCACGATGCTGCCCGCAGCCGTCACTGACCCCATCGGCAACCCGACCAGTATCATCAGCAGGAGCAGGCGGCACCACCAGCGACTGTTCATGGGACCCTCCTGATTGCGGGTTCGGCAGCCTGCAACCTTCACTTAAAGCGTAGTTGAGTCAGTCAAGGGCGATGCAGGCGCGGCGGTTAATGCAGGGCAAGTGCCGAAACTGTTCGCCAAGATCTCGCGTCACCGTACTGCGCTCTTGATCCTAATGATCCAGAGCGCGAAACCGCGATACAGCTACTCCTGACGATGCTGAGTCGTGTATCGACCGATAGGATATTAGCTAGATGTCGGATCTATATATGTTGGTGCAGGTGCAGTTTTGACCCAAGCTGCTGACTTCAGCTGCCCCTTAGGCGGCCTGTGAAGACACGCATTAGACCATCGATTACCAAGTATTCGGGTAGGCCATTGATTTCCGGTAGCCTGGGTCAAAACCGCCTCAGCGCCAACATCTCTGATTCATCATTGTTCTCCCATAACCCGTGTTTTGCTCTTCGTCAAAGTCAGGCTCAACAATACCGAAATCAATATGACGCCGCCGACTGTGGTCAGCGACCATTGGATCGGCATGTGCCACCACGGCGCGACCAGCATTTTGCCGCCGATGAACACCAGTACGATGGCCAGGCCATATTTGAGCAAGTGGAAGCGGTTGGCCATGTCGGCAAGCAGAAAATACAGTGCGCGCAGGCCCATGATGGCGAAGATGTTGGAGGTGAACACGATGAAGGGGTCGGTGGTGACGGCGAAGATAGCCGGGATGCTATCGACCGCGAACACCAAATCGCTGGCCTCGATCAGTACCAGCACCAGGAACATCGGCGTCGCCCAGAGCAGGCCGTTCTGACGCACGAAGAAGCGCTCGCCATGAAAGCCGTCGGTGATGCGAAGATGGCTACGCATCCAGCGCAGCAAAGGGTTCTTTTCGAGGTCTGGCTGCTGGTTGGCGAAGATCAGCATCTTGATGCCGGTGATGACGAGGAAAGCACCGAAGACATAGAGTAGCCAGGCAAATTCCTGCACCAGCCAGACACCGGCGAAAATCATACCGGCCCGCATGATGATGGCGCCCAGCACGCCATAAAGCAGGACGCGGCGCTGCAACTCTGGCGGCACGGCGAAGTAGCCGAAGATCATCACGAAAACGAACATGTTGTCGATCGACAGCGACTGCTCGATCAGGTAGCCCGTCAGGAATTCGAGCGTTGTACGCTGGGCCACTTCGGCGCCGAACATGCTGCGCAGATACCACCAGAGCAGGACGGCGAAGATCAACGCCAAACTGGTCCAGGCGATGACCCAGGCCAGCGCTTCGCGCACCGAAACACGATGCGCCTTGCGTCCGCCGAAGACGAACAGATCGAGCGCCAGCATGGCAAGGACGAACACGATGAAGGCGGCCCACATCCAGGATTGGCCGACGCTGATGGCGGTCATTTACTGTCTCCGCATGAAGCAGCAATAGGCTGGAGGAGTCATGCTAACGAGCCTGTTACATCAACAAAAATCGTTTATTCGTTGCGAATAGTTCGTTTTTTACGAAGTATTGATTCAAGTACTCATTTACCGGCAATCGAATTGGTTCTGCTCCGTGCTCAAGACGGGTGGCATGGCGCGCGGCTCCAGCAGTCCCGTCTCCTGCTCGATCGTGATGAAAAGGTCTGCTACACCCTTCGACAGGCTTGGCAACTGGTAAGCCGGTGATGCAGGCGTATATTGATAGTGTCGATCCAGGTAGTTGAGGCGATAAAAGATCGCCAATGGTGGGACAAGCGAGAGTGCTGGGGGCGCTAGCGGATAACCCGGAACGTTTGGAGGTGTCACATGAGGCAGTATCAACGACTCTTTCTGATCGCAGGTCCAACCATGCGTCACTCGCCGGCGATGGAGCGGGCAATCGCACTTGCCGATGCCACAGGCGCAGCGCTGCATATTGCGGTGTTCATCGAAGACTTCGACCTTATGCGGTTAATGAGCAACAGTGCACAACTTCGTGAGAGTTGCCGGCAGGAGAACCTGCAGTGGTTGACGGATGAGGCCGAACTCATGCGCAGGAAGGGCATCAATGTGACCACCGAAGTTGCATTGACCCGTGACCCGCTGCAAGAGATCCTCGGGCATGTGGCTGAAATGCAGCCGGACCTGATTATCAAGGACGTACATCATGAATCAGCGCTCAAACGCGTATTCGTCACGCCTTTGGATTGGCAACTATTGCGCGAATGTCCGACCCCCATACATCTGGTCAGCGAAGTCAGGTGTCCGCTTCCTCGGGTGATTGTGGCGGCGGTTGATCCATCGCATCCAGAGGGTCAGATCAGCGGAATCAACGACAGCGTCATTCAGGCGGCGAACGAATTGGCGACGCAATGTGATGCTGAATTGCACATGCTGTATGCCTATGAACTGACACACACACATTTCTCTGATGCAGGTGCTGGCGCCGTGACGATGCCCGGCTTCAGCAACGATGTGCGCCGGTCACTTGAAAAGTGCTTCGTTGCCTTGGCTGGACGCTACGGCGTGCCACCTGAGCGACAACACTTCATTGCAGGGCCACCAACCAAAGCGATGGCCGACTTTGCGACTCATACTCGAGCGGATGTCTTCGTAATGGGAAATACCCATCACAAAGGGGTGGACAAGCTGATTGGCAGTACCACGGAGCATGTTCTGTATCAGGTGCCCTGCAGCGTTTTGGCCATCAAGGGAGAAGCGGATCACTGAACGAAAAAACCGCCACTATCGCAGCCGGCTGTTGGTGCTGATGTGGTTTTGACCCAAGCTGCTGACTTCAGCTGACCCTTAGGCGGTCTACGCATGACCATCACCGAGGACGAGTCCGGAACGTTGTTCAAGCCATTGGAGGACGAAGAAATTTCCGTGTTTTTTACTAAGACTCCCGATCGAAATGGACGTCGTCGGCAAAAAGGCCAACTGACCTATATACCCTCTTATTCTGAAGCGATGAGCATGAGCTAAGTAGGTGCCCTTGTTGTGGTGCGTTGATCGATGATGAGATTGTCATCGGTATAGATGGCTCTTAAAACCGCTACCCCTTATCGCAATCGTCTCAAACATTAATTGTAATAAGTTGTTTCCAGAGGCAGCACCTTATTACGTACAAGATTTCTAACTACATTCAGTCATCACCCTCCAAATTCCAGTTTTCTGCCTAGACTTGCTCTTGTCCGCCGTGCACATGCTTTCGGAGCATGGAACTGTACGAAAAACCAAAACAAGAGGAATCCCCCCAATGTTCAAGCCTATGTGGAAAGCAGTCGCCTGCGCCCTTGCTCTTGGCACCATGAGTACGGCCATGGCTGCAGACCCGGTAATTATAAAATTTTCCCACGTCGTCGCAGAGCAGACTCCCAAAGGCCAGGGCGCCCTGTTGTTCAAGAAACTGGTGGAAGAACGCTTGCCCGGCAAGGTCAAAGTCGAGGTCTACCCCAACTCCTCGTTGTTTGGCGATGGCAAAGAGATGGAGGCCTTACTGCTCGGGGACGTACAGATGATTGCACCGTCGCTGGCCAAGTTCGAGCACTACACCAAGACCGTTCAACTGTTCGACCTGCCTTTCCTGTTTGATGACATCACCGCTGTTGACCGCTTCCAGCTGAGCCCGCAGGGCCAGGGACTGCTCAAGTCCATGGAAGACAAAAACATCACAGGACTGGCCTATTGGCACAACGGGATGAAACAACTGTCCGCGAACAAAGCGCTACGAGTGCCGGGTGATGCCCGTGGCCTGAAGTTCCGGGTGCAGGCCTCTGCAGTGCTCGAGGAGCAGTTCAAGGTCATACGCGCCAATCCACGCAAGATGAGCTTCGCCGAGGTTTATCAAGGCTTGCAGACCGGTGTCGTCAACGGCGCGGAGAATCCTTACTCGAACATCTACAGCCAGAAAATGCATGAAGTGCAGAAGTACATCACCGAATCCAACCACGGTGTACTGGACTACATGCTAATCACCAACACCAAGTTCTGGAGCGGTTTATCGCCGGAGCTTCGTGGCGAACTGGAAAAGATCCTCGTCGAAGTCACCGCCCATGTGAACAAAGAGGCCGAGCAACTCAATCAGAACGCCAAGCAGAGCATCATTGCGGCCAAAACTACCGAGATCATCACCCTGACGCCTGAGCAACGCGACCAATGGCGTGTCGCGATGAAGCCCGTGTGGAAGAAGTTCGAAGGCGATATCGGCGCCGATCTGATCACTGCTGCTGAAGCTGCCAACCAGGCCCAATGATCGGTGGAGGACAGGTGTTGCCGTCCTGGCAGCACCTGCCTGTCATCCGCTAGAGGAGATGCCATCCATGAATGCTTTTCGGCGCATCTGGGAACACTTCGAGGAAGGCTTCATCGTCTTTCTTCTGGCCGCCATGACGTTGGTAACATTTGTCTACGTTGTCCTCAACAATCTCTACACCCTGTTCTACAGCCTCGCCGAGAGCTGGGAAGGCGCCAGCGAATCGCTGTTCGCCATCGGCGACGGGGTCATGGGAATGGCCCAGGCGATGACCTGGAGCACCTCACTGACCAAGGCCTTGTTTGGCTGGCTGATATTTTTCGGGCTGTCGTACGGCGTCCGCACGGCAGGCCATATCGGCGTCGACGCGCTGGTCAGGCTGGCCAGCAAACCGATGCAACGGTTCATTGGCGTCATCGCGTGTCTTTTCTGCCTGACTTATGCCGGACTGCTCAGCATTGCCAGTTTCGGGTGGATCCAGACCCTGATGATTGCGCGCATAGGTGCCGAAGACCTGGGCCAGTACGGGATCATGCAATGGCACATCGGGTTGATCGTCCCCGTAGGGTTCGCCTTGGTCTTCATCCGTTTCGCTGAAATTCTCGTGCGCATCCTGCAAAACAGGCAGACCGGCCTGGGCTTGGCCGATGAAGCCGCCGATGCGATGAAACTGACTGAACACGAGGATGACAAGTCATGACCATTGCCTTCCTGTTTATATCGCTGTTCGTGCTGATGTTTATCGGTGTTCCCATTGCCATCTCCCTGGGGTTGGCGGGCTCACTGACCATCGTTTTTTTCAGCCCGGACTCCGTGCGCTCACTGGCGATCAAACTGTTCGAGACGTCGGAGCACTACACGCTACTGGCCATCCCGTTCTTTCTGCTCGCGGGGGCCTTCATGACCACCGGTGGCGTCGCTCGGCGGCTGATTGACTTTGCCAATGCCTGTGTCGGCCATATCCGTGGTGGTCTGGCCATCGCTGCCGTGTTGGCGTGCATGTTGTTCGCGGCCCTTTCCGGATCGAGCCCGGCCACTGTCGCCGCGGTGGGTTCAATTGCCATTGCCGGCATGGTCCGCTCCGGTTATCCGCAGGCCTTCGGTGCGGGGATCGTCTGTAACGCGGGGACCCTGGGCATCCTGATTCCACCCTCGATCGTCATGGTGGTCTACGCAGCCGCGACCGAAACGTCTGTCGGCAAACTGTTTATGGCGGGCGTGTTACCAGGCCTGCTGCTGGGGCTGGCGTTGATGGTGGCGATCTACATCGTCGCCGTGAAGAAAAACCTGCCCGCCATGCCGCGCGCGACGTTCCGTGAGTGGCTTGGCACCGCACGCAAGGCGATCTGGGGCTTATTGCTGATGCTCATCATCCTGGGAGGTATCTACTCCGGGATGTTCACCCCGACTGAAGCTGCGGCGGTGGCGGCCGTTTACTCGGCCTTCATCGCCTTGTTCGTCTACAAAGACCTGACGTTTCGCGAAACGCCAAAAGTCCTGCTCGACTCAGCCAAGCTGAGCATCATGCTGATGTTCATTATTGCCAACGCCATGCTCTTCGCCCATGTGCTGACGACCGAGCAGCTACCGCAACAGATCACCGCGTGGGTGATTGAAGCGGGGCTGACACCGGTGATGTTCCTGCTGGTGGTGAACATTGTGCTGTTGATTGCAGGGGCCTTTATGGAACCCTCGGCCATCATCCTGATCCTGGCACCGATCCTCTTCCCCATCGCCATGAAGCTGGGTATCGATCCCATTCACCTGGGCATCATTATGGTGGTGAATCTGGAGATCGGCTTGATCACGCCGCCCGTGGGTCTGAACCTGTTCGTGACCTCTGCTGTGACGGGTATGACACTGCCGGCAACCATCAGAGCCGCCATGCCGTGGCTGATGATCCTGCTCCTGTTCCTGATTCTGATTACCTACGTGCCTTGGATCTCCCTGGCTTTGCCAAACTGGCTGGGCATGAGTTGATGCCTGCCTGTCCGGGTACTGGACGTTCGTCAGTATCCGGACAGGGCTTCACGTTTGTGCTACCCCGGCCACTTAGTGTTGTCCTGAGTCCGTCCAGCAACTCCATAGCTCCACTGAGGACGGATTGCTGACGGGTGGCCCTAGCCACTCGCTCATCTCATGACATTGCTGATCGAAGCATAACTGGTAGTCACCTGCTTGCGGGGTGCGTCCCAGACTCAGAGGCTGCAAGGGCGGCAGGTGACGTTGATAGTGCCAACTGCCTTTTTCCAACCTGGCCTCAGGGGGAATTTCCATGCCTGCGCCATTCCCTTTGACCCTGGCCTCAGTAAGCACAAGTCCCTGTTTCGAGACGCGGTAGTCTTCTTCCCAACGAATTTTTTCAATTGTGTGATTCCAAGCCAGTGTAAAGCTTGAGATTGGGAGTTGAGCCCAGGCGACGCCGGCCAGACCCAGGCACAAGCCCATCATGCTTTGGCCAGTCCCGCACGACGAGACCGCCAGACATGCTGAAGTATCATCAACACACCCAGCACGAAACCGATTTCGTCAGTCCAAGGCAGCGCAACGACCAACAAAGCACCTGCGGCGAAACTCAATAACCGCTCCCAAATCGGCATCTTTTGTTGCAGATAACCTGTGGACGCCATTCCCCAGAGGCCAACGGCCAACATCGTCTTCACCAACATATAGGCCGTCATCCACAAATTGTCGCCTTGCATCATGAGCGCAGGGTTGTAGACCGCCATGAAAGGAATGACGAAGCCTGCCAGTGCAATACGAACCGCCCACAGACTGATCTTGAATCCTGTTTCCTTGGCAATGGGCGCTGCGGCAAAGCATGCCAAGGCAACCGGTGGGGTAAGGTCTGCAAGAATTCCGAAATAGAAAACAAACATGTGCGACACGATCAGCGGCACACCCAACTCAAGCAAAGCGGGTGCTGCAATCGAACTGGTGATGATGTAGTTGGGAATCGTCGGGATACCCATACCCAACACCAGGCAGGTAACCATCGTCAGTATGAGTGACAACAACAAGTTATCCCTGCCGATGGCCAGTATGTAACCGGCGAAGGTCGAGGCTATGCCCGTCAATGACACTACACCGATGATGATTCCCACTAGCGCGCAAGCAATCCCGACCGGCACAGCATGACGAGCACCTTCGACCAAGGCATGCAGGCAAATACTCAGGGTTGCTCGGCCTCCCTGAATGAACCAGCAGATGACCACTAACGTGGCGATCACCGCAAAGATCACGCTGATACCCAACTGGAAAAAACCGACGCAGAGGACACCAAGAGCGATCCAGAACGCACACCGCATCGCGAAACTGGACACCCGAAGAATGATTGCCGAACCGAGAATAACGATGGCTGTTAGCGCCAGCCCCACCATTCCGGAGAATAGCGGGGTACGTCCGGAAAACAGCAGGTAGACCAGGACAAAAAGCGGAATCAGCAAATACCAGCTTTCCTTTACCGCACCCCATGCGCTGGGACATTGGTCTTTGGGTAGCCCTTTAAGGTCGGAGCGTTTTGCCTCAAGGTGAACCATCCAGAATACCGAACCGAAATACAGGATGGCTGGAATTAACGCAGCTTTAGCGATCTCTACAAATGGGACATTAATTGTTTCCGCCATAATAAAGGCGACAGCCCCCATCACAGGCGGCATCAGTTGGCTGCCCATGCTCGAAGTCGCCTCTACGCCGCCAGCAAATGCTGCCTTGTAGCCGAAGCGCTTCATCAATGGAATTGTGAACTGTCCTGTCGTGACAACGTTTGCAATGCCTGAACCTGTAATCGTCCCCATCAAAGCCGATGACGCTACCGATACTTTTGCCGGCCCCCCGAGTTTGTGGCCAAACAGTCCCATCGCGAAATCTGTGAACAATTTGATCATGCCGGCCTGTTCAAGAAAGGAACCGAACAAAATGAACAGGAAAATATAGGTAGCGGAAACGTAGGTGGGTGTCCCGTAGAGACCTTCGGTGCCGAAGGACAACTGGTTGACGATTTGATCGAATCCGTAGCCTCGATGTGCCAAGTCGCCTGGCAGGTATTCACCCAATAAACCGTATGCCAAAAACAGTCCACAGATGACGGGCAATGCGATACCCATCACCCGACGAGCCGCCTCAAACACCAATGCGATCAATACCAGCCCAACCACCATGTCTGCAGATGTCAGGTCACCCGAACGCTGGATCAAATCCGCCTCGAAGAACCATTGATACAAGGCAGTGGTAATCCCAGCGAGACTCAATATCCAGGCCAACGGCTGCCAAGGACGTGCTCTGCCATACGCCGGGTAACTTAAAAACACCACCCACAGCAGGAAACCAACGTGCACCGCGCGCAGCACCTGGCTGGAAACAGGTGCAAACGCAGCGGTGATAATCTGGAAAACTGAAAACAACAACGCCACGTAGAACAGCGTCTTAGGCCAGTCGCGTGGATTGGCGGCTATGCCATGATGATCTTCGCTCATTGGGTACCTGCCTCAAAACTACATAGAAGGGTACGAACCGCTCTATCGCTCTAGCGACCATCCCCGTGGCGCATTTTTGGATTACAGCGCTCCAGCTTCCTTGTAGTAGCGCTCGGCGCCGGGGTGAAGTGGAATGGGCAGATTCTTGGCAGCGTTTTGCAACTTGATGTCCTTGGCGGCTGAGTGAGAATTACCTAAACGAGTGAGGTTTTCGAACATCAGCTTGGTCATCTGGTAGGCAACGTCATCCGAGACATCCTCGCGCGTCACCAAAATATTAGTGATCGCCACCGTAGGCACTGACTCAGGCTGTCCGTCATAGGTATTGGCTGGAATTTGTGCAGGCTGATACGCGGCATTGCCGATTTTCGAAACCACATCGGGAGGGATGGAGACGTAGTTCAATGGCATGGTTGAGGAAAGGTCGCGGATAGCCGCCATTCCTAACCCCGAGGACTGAAGCGTGGCATCTAACTGACGGTTTTTGATCAGCTCGACCGACTCCGCAAAGGGTAGGTATTGGACTTTGCTCATGTCTTCGTACGTCAATCCCGCAGCTTTGAAGATCGCACGCGCGTTCAGCTCGGTACCGGACTTGGGGGCGCCGACGGAGATGGTTTTCCCTTTCAGATCCGCCAAGGTTTTGATGCCGGACTCTTTGTTCGCAACAATTTGAATGTAATTCGGATAGGCTCCGGCAATTGCTCGCAACTTTGTCAGCGGGGCCTTAAATCCGGCATCTTCCACTCCGTTTTTTGCATCAGCGACAGAGTCCCCAAGCGCCAGAGCGAGCTCCCCGCGCCCAGCTTGTAAAAGGTTGAGATTTTCCACCGATGCTTTGGTCGCTTGGACAGAAGTCTTCGCCCCCGGTATCCCATCGCTGTATATCTGTGACAGCCCAACCCCAATGGGGTAATAAACCCCGCTAGTACCACCTGTAAGGATGTTTATGAACACCGGTGCGGCGTTAGCAGCGCACGAGACTGTCAACGCAGCGGTGGCCGCAAAGAGGCTAAAGCGTTTGTTTACTCGCATGGAAAACTCTCCGTCTTGTTATGGCTTTATGCAGAGTCTTTCTACTGTAGTCGAAACCAACGCCTTGAGTGGGAAGCTGAGTTAGCTTAATAATTTTGGGCTTCTCAATCGGTCGCTGCGATGACGCCTAATCGGGATTCTCACCCCCGAAAAAAATGCCAGTCAGCCTAGCTGACTGGCATTACCCTCACAGGGCCCTTTGTACTTACAAATGATGTTATTGAGTGCGCCACGACTCAACGACATCTGCACCGAACGCGGTTTTCCATTCTTTCAATTGGCGATGGAGGTTTTGGGCAGCCAGTCTCAAACTCACAATAGGTAGGCTAATACCTCCAAAAGACTGGCGTAATAAGTACCAGCACGGTCAGGATTTCCAACCGCCCCAGTAACATGCCAATGGTCAGTAACCATTTTGCTGCATCAGGTAGTGATGAGAAGTTACCGGCAGGCCCGATAATCGTGCCCAGGCCTGGCCCAACGTTACACACAGCAGTAGCAGCGCCACTTAAAGCCGTCGTCCAATCCAGTCCGATTAAAGCGAGCCCTAGGGCGATTACCGCAATGGTGATGGTGAAGAAAAATGAGAAGGTTAAAAGTGAGCGCAAGATCTCCTCGTCAATGGGGTGACCGTTGTACTTCTTCTGAATCACGGCTCGAGGATGAATCAACTGCTTCAAACTACTCACGAGTAGGGCGGCAGCAACTTGGAAGCGAAAGATTTTCAGTCCGCCAGCCGTCGAGCCTGAGCATCCGCCGACAAACGTCAGATAGAAGAAAAACAGAACGGCAAAACTACCCCATAGTGTGTAATCGCCAACTGCAACTCCTGTGGTCGTGACGACGGAGGTCACGTTGACCGCCACAATACGAAATGCATCCCACCAAACGTAGTCGCTGTGAAAGCATAGCCATGTACCCACAGCCAGCCAGGTGACAATCAGGAATCCAAGAAATCCGCGTACCTGGTGATCCTTCAGTAGCGCACGCCTATGGCCGCGCAAAGTTGCGACGTACAAGGTAAAAGGCAGGCTGCCCAGAATCATGATGACCACCGCTACCCAGTGAATCGCTGGCTGCGTCCAATGCCCAAGCGAGGCGTCCGAAGTGGAGAATCCGCCAGTCGAGATCAACGACATTGCGTGGTTGACCGCGTCAAACGGCGTCATCCCAGCGATCCAGAGTGCCAGAGCCCCGATGCCAGTAAGTCCCAGATAGAGAAAGAGGATGTACTTGGCTGCCACATGGGAACGCGGCGTCACTTTCTCCGACCAGTCTGAAGACTCTGTCTGGAAAAGACGCATGCCACCCACTCGCAACAGTGGAAGGATCGCCACAGCCATGCCGATGAAGCCGATCCCACCCAACCAGTGCAGCATCGAGCGCCAGATCAACAATCCCGGTGAAGCGGTATCCAAACCACTCAGGACAGTTGAGCCAGTGGTTGTGATGCCGGACATTGTTTCGAAGAAAGCGTCGGTGTAACTGATGTGGCTGATGAACACCATTGGCAACGCAGCGAAGGTACACACCACCACCCAACTGCCAGTCGTCAACAGGTACATATCCCTCGGACGGAGCTGGCCAGTATCAGGACGCCCACGCACGATCAAAAGAAGGCCGCTTATGAAGGTAATCAAACTCGACCAGAGAAAAGCCGACAGATCGTCGTTACGCTCATAGGCCACCAGCGTAATCATGGGAATAGCCATGCTTACGGCCAGCGTGATCAAAAAAATGCCTATGATGAAGCCGATGAGCCGCAATGCTGCGAGGGACATAGAAAGTAGCCTGCCAAATTAGCGCCGCGCAGTATCGAATGCTCAACCTCCACGCCCCGTAAATTTTGCGTAAAATTTCTACGGGCAATCAGTCAAACAAGGATCGGTTGTTAAGTGGCTGACGCAGGTTCCTAAACCACAGTATTTCTAGGTTTCGAGAAATACTGTGGTCATATCAAGAGAGATTATTTGGCTACGGCAGCACTCGTTAGGACGCTGCTGCGGCGAAGGACTATAACGCCGCCCAACGCTGCCAGAATCGATCCGATCAATACACCGACTTTGACTTCATCAATCAAAAGAGCTGATCCGGCGAACGCCAGATTGCCAATGAATAGGCTCATAGTGAAACCAATGCCGCACAACAGTGCTACGCCATAGAGTTGAACCCAGGTACTCCCTTCCGGCAGCTTGGCCAGGCCCATACGAATCGCCATAGCAGCCAATAGGAAAATACCGACCTGCTTGCCCACCAGCAGCCCCAGAGCGACACCCAGTGGAACCGGATCGACCAGGTTCTCCATCGAAATACCGGCCAATGAAACACCCGCGTTGGCGAAACCAAAAATCGGCACCACAGCGAAAGCTACCCACATGTGCAGCTTCTCTTCCAGGAAAAGCAGCGGAGATCGGGCTTCCTCTTCTGGCTTGCCCATGGGGATGCACAGCGCCACAGCGACACCGGCCAGCGTGGCATGGACACCCGATTGCAGCACGAAGAACCACAGCACACCACCGACCAGGAGATACGGGAACAATCGCCTTACGCCCAATCGATTCATTGCGATCAGAATGACCAGGGTCGCAAGCGAGGCCAGCAACATCGGCATGGAAAGGCCCGACGTATAGAAAAAGGCGATGATCACCACCGCGCCCAGATCGTCAATGATCGCCAAGGCAGCCAGAAACACTTTCAGCGAAGTCGGGACTCGCTTACCCAGCAACGACAAAACACCTAAGGCGAATGCGATGTCAGTAGCGGCCGGGATCGCCCACCCCCCCAAGGTCTCAGGATTACCCCAGTTGATTGCGATGTAGATCAGCGCAGGAACAACCATGCCGCCCAAAGCACCAAATCCAGGTAAGGCACGCTGCCCCCACGTGGAAAGCCCACCGGCCAGCACCTCTCGTTTGATTTCTAGACCGACCATCAGAAAGAAGATCGCCATCAGACCATCATTCACCCAATGCTCTACAGACATGCCCATCCAAACGCTGTGCAAGGCTGCAAAGTAACTCTGGGATAGAGGTGAGTTAGCAACAATCAGAGCGGCCAGAGCTGCACCCATCAACACGAGACCGCCAGCGGATTCCGACGACAGGAAGCGAGCCAGAATCGCGGCTGCTCTAGGGGTTTCGGCTTTAGCTTGATGCTTGGTCATCAACGTCCTTGGGATCACTTAAAAGGTAATAGATTAACATCTGGCCTACACGAATGGCGGCGTTAAACAGCCTGAAACAGTTAATGTTCAAGGCCATAACCGGGCATTAATGCTGTTCATTCATTACTCTGGAATGGGGGTTTTAGACCAGAACCTATTGGCATGCGAAACAATACATGCCGCCCATCGGCTCCATACCCCATGCCCTTTTCGAATAACCCGATCAGTCTTCCCATCGCTTGATACCATCCAGCACACTTGTATGAAGATTTAATGTCTGGAAGGCCTCTGTGAACATTATCCGTCGCTGGTTACGACAACCCTATGCACGCCTCATCACTTTGATCGGATTGGTTCTGATAGTGCCTGTGTGCATGCGTGCGGCACTGGGTTGGTCGAATCCACTCGGCTACCTTTCAGATCTGGGAATTGCGAGCCTGCTCATCGTACTCCTGCATCGCCGTCCTTGGTGGTTGGCACTTCCAGTGCTGCTGGCATGGGGACTTATGACGCTGGCGACTGCCGAACTGGTCAGCGCGGTCGGTAGACTTCCAAACTCCTCAGACCTGCACTACCTGATCGACCCTCAGTTTTTGGAAAACTCTACCGGTGGTGGTTTCGCCCAGCCTTGGCTAGCCGCCACTCTGTTTCTTGGACTGGTGATTTGGCTGATCACGCAGTATCTGGGGCGCTCCACTGCCGCTCCGGGCTTGCCACGAAGCGCGTGGGGAGCACCGCTACTGCTATTGATCGCCCATTGGGGCGCTCAGCACCTGTACCCCTCAGAGGAAGACCAGTGGCGCTTGTTCAACCTCCCGCATCAGTTGATGGCCGCGAGCGTTGGCGATGTTCAGGCAAGCGCAGAAGAGTGGTTGGAAGGTGATGTTGTCGATGTCCCACCGCAAATGGCGGGGCTCACTCAACTCGATTTGGACGGACAGAAATTGCTCGCGGCACCGGGGCGTGCGCGCAATGTGTTGATCATCGCGCTGGAAGGTATTCCCGGCGCTTACGTCGGCGTCAACCGCCAAGCCCTGCACAGCAGCTATCAAGAAAACCTCATGCCCAACCTCAGTCGTTGGGCAGAGCGCGGCATGAATACGCCGGACTATGTACTGCATAGCCATCAAACCATTCGCGGCCTTTACGCGATGCTTTGCGGCGATTACGACAAGCTGGATAACGGCACGCCCAAAGGCGTCGAAATGTTGACCCAGAGCAAGCGCAACCAAGCCTGCTTGCCAGCCCAGTTGCATAAGAACGGGTTTACCACGCACTACCTTCAGGGTGCAGGCCTTCGATTCATGGCCAAAGACAAGATCATGCCGCACATCGGCTTCGATGCGACCCATGGCTTGGAATGGTTCACTAATAGCAACTATCTGGAGTTCCCTTGGGGCAAGGATGACAAGGCGTTCTTCGAAGGGGCGCTGGACTATGTCGGCCAGCTGAAAAAGCAGAAGACGCCGTGGATGCTGACCCTGCTGACCGTTGGCACCCACCAACCCTATTCGGCCCCTGAAGACTACCTTGAGCGCTACGACACACCCAAGCAGGCCGCCGTCGGGTATCTGGATGATGCTCTCGGGCAATTCCTCAGCGGCCTGGAACGTCAGGGCATCTTGAAAGACACCCTGCTGGTGATCACCTCGGACGAATCCCACGGCATAGATGGTGTGCGCCTGGCTTCCTCTTGGGGCTTCAACCTGATGCTAGCGCCCGAGCAGGATCAGTTGCCCAGGGTGAAGTCTGGGGTCTACGGGCATGTCGATCTGAGTACCTCGATACTCGACTACTTCGCCTTACCCGTCCCCTCAGCCTTGAGCGGTCGTTCCCTGTTTCGTGATTATGAAACGGGCCGCGAAATCATGTCATTCACCAACGACAAGCTGCGCTATCACGATGGCCAAGGCATCTTGACCGAGTGTGACTTTCAACAGCGCTGTCGGTATTACGCCAGCGCCGGCTTCATTGCCGAGCGTGCAACCTTGACGGGGCAGTATGGGGGCCAGCGTGCCCGCCAAATCGTAGCCAGAGCGACGGCACTGGATCATTCGCTGCTCCGGACACCGTTGAACCAGCACTACCAGTTCGGCAGTCCCGCCATCATCCCGCTTCAGGCGCAGATCAAGGATGACTGGGCCGATAACCTTATCGGTGCTCAGTACCTGGAAATGCCCAAGGGCTCACATACTCGCGTGCGTCTGACCGTGCGCTCGGTAGATCCACAACAGAACGCCTACATACTGCTCAAGGCCAAGGAGCTGGAACAGGATGTCCAACTGGGCCTGCCAGCCGAAATGGTCGTCACTGCAGACCAGCCACTGGAGATGGACTTCAGTTTTGACAATCCGCAGTCGCGTAAGGCGTTTTCGTTCCACTTGTTGGGCTATGGATTGGGTGCCGTTGAGGTGAGCGACTTCAGCGTGATTACCGAGTTGCCAGAAGCACTAGAAGTGCTGGATGAGAATCCGGTCGACAGCGGTGCTCAATCAAGCTAGGTACCCCGTATGGTTGCACTCTGACGTCGAGTGCAACCAATAGGCGGACTGTAACGTAATGATTTATCAACGTATTGCAGTAACGGTATTCAAAAGGCTTACAGATCGAACTTACTAAACAATAATATCAGGCGGCTGACACCCTTAATCACCAGAAACTTAGATCGAAGAATAGCTTACTCAGTAAAATATCTTGTCACACTACCGACTGCCAACAATTTGATTTAAGTCAATAATCATCAAGCGATTGGTTGCATGTATCTTTTAGTTCGTATCAGCTAGATGACATAGAGAATGTAAGAACGACGAACGATTTTTCAGCATTCTGATATAGCCACGCTCGCTCATGACCACCTCAGCCCGATTCAGTTGAGCTGTGCGCACAGGAGATAATTATTGATGAATCAGGTGGTCGATGCAGCAGTTGAGCAAACACCAATCCCTCCGCATTCCGTGGCCTGGCACTCCCTGCCTGCAGAGCAAGTGACGAACCTGCTTGAGGTCAATGAGCATGTTGGGCTGGAGGCCGCCGAAGTTCAAGCCAGGCTTGCCCGCACTGGTTTCAACAGGCTACCAGAAGCAGCACGTCGACCTGCGTGGCTCAGATTCCTGCTGCAATTTCACAACATTCTGATTTATGTGCTTCTAGGATCCGCTGCGATTACCGCGATGCTGCAGCATCTGTGGGACACGGTGGTGATTCTTGCAGTGGTTATTGCAAACGCAATCATTGGATATGTCCAGGAAGGCAAAGCGGAAAAAGCCATGGACGCTATCCGGCAGATGCTGGCACCGCACGCCGCAGTGGTTCGTGCAGGCGAACGCTTGAGTGTTGTAGGCGAGGAGCTAGTACCGGGCGATATTGTCTTGCTGGAGGCCGGAGACAAAGTACCTGCTGATTTACGACTGCTGCACGCGAACAGACTACAAATTCAAGAAGCAATTCTCACCGGTGAATCCGTACCAATAGAAAAACATACCGAACCAGTGGGTCTTGAAGCCGCCCTGGGTGATCGTACTTGCATGGCGTTCAGCGGCACGCTCGTGACTTGCGGACAAGCAACTGGGGTTGTAGTTGCTACCGCAGCAGCAGCTGAAATCGGACGCATCAGTACGCTGCTTGCAGGAGTAGAAACGCTGACCACTCCGCTGGTGCAGCAAATGAACGTATTTGCGCGCTGGCTGACGATCTTGATCTTGTTAGTCGGCGGCCTTTTGCTCGTGTTCGGCCATTATGTCGGACACTACGAGTTCACCGATATCTTCATGGTCGTGGTCGGGATGTCAGTCGCGGCGATACCTGAAGGGCTACCCGCTGTCCTTACTATCACTCTGGCTGTCGGAGTTCGGGCAATGGCTCGCCGCAACGCCATCGTGCGTCGCCTGCCTGCCATCGAAACGCTAGGCTCGGTATCCGTCATCTGCACTGACAAGACCGGTACACTCACCCGCAACGAAATGATGGTGGCATCGGTCGTCACGAACGATCTCATCTTCAAGGTCGATGGCGCAGGTTATCAGCCTGCGGGAAGCATCAGTCTTGCAGATCAGCTAGTCGATATATCGACTTACCCTGTGTTGGCAGAACTGGGGCGAGCAGCCGGCCTGTGCAACGATGCTGTGCTGCGCCTGCATGAAGACTTATGGAAGGTAGAGGGAGATCCGATGGAGGGTGCCTTGCTGGCATTTTCCGGAAAGACCGGAGTAGATAGCGATGAAGATCATCGGGCCTGGCCCCGCACCGATGCCATTCCGTTTGACGCGAAACACCGCTTTATGGCGACCCTGCATCACAACCATGATCGGAAGGCCTCTATTTATGTGAAAGGTGCGCCAGAGCAAATATTGGCCATGAGCACGCAGCAGCTCGTAAACGCTGGCGGGACTGAGACGCTAAACGCGGACTACTGGCACGAACAGGCAAACACGATTGCTGCCAAAGGGCAGCGTGTATTGGCTTTTGCAGTTAGATCAGTTCAGCCCGAGCACACCGTGTTGGAGTTTGGGGACGTGCAAGGGACATTAACCTTGCTGGGTATGGTCGGGCTGATTGACCCGCCTAGACCCGAGACCATAAAGGCAGTTCAACAATGCCAAGCGGCGGGCATTGTCGTAAAAATGATTACTGGCGATCATGGCGGCACCGCCGCTGCCATCGGTTACCAGATTGGCCTGCAAAATCCCGACAAGGTGCTGACTGGTGTAGACCTGGACGCCATGAACGATGCCGCCCTCAAGGAGGCGGTAAAGGACGTCAATATCTTTGCTCGTACCAGCCCCGAACATAAGCTCAGGCTGGTAATGCTGCTGCAATCGAATGGCATGGCTGTGGCCATGACCGGCGATGGTGTTAACGATGCACCAGCGCTAAAGCGTGCCGATGCCGGTATCGCCATGGGTGGAAAAGGCAGTGAGGCCGCCAAGGAAGCCGCAGACCTGGTGCTGGCCGATGACAACTTCGCGTCCATCGTGGCTGCAGTGCGCGAAGGGCGGACAGTCTACGACAACATCAAGAAAGTGCTGAGCTGGACGCTGCCTACAAACGCGGGCGAGACCATGACCATCATCGTGGCCCTGCTACTCGGCCTTACACTGCCGGTGACGCCGATACAGATTCTGTGGATCAATCTGATAACCGCAGTGACGCTCGGCATCGCACTAGCGTTTGAGCCCACCGAAGAAAACACCATGCGCAGACCGCCCCGTTCGCGCAAAGAGCCGCTGATAAGCGGTGCTTTAGTCTGGCATATGGTGCTTGTTTCTATTCTGTTTCTCTGCGGCGTTTACGGTATTTTTTCGTATGCGCTCGACCGAGGCTACTCGGTGGAGTTGGCCCGAACCATCGCGGTGAACACGTTAGTCGTGATGGAAATATTCCATTTGTTCTTCATTCGTAATCTCTACAGCACATCGCTTACCTGGAAGGGCATTCGTGGCACCAAGGTCGTGTGGATGACCGTCGCAGTGGTTACCATCGCTCAGTTCGCCATCACGTATGCGCCACCGCTGCAAAAGGTGTTTGCCACAGAAGCGATCCCCTTCCTTGATGGCCTACTGATCATCGGGGTTGGTGTTGCGCTCTTTGCGATCATCGAGATTGAAAAACAAATTCGAATCCGCTTGTCCGAGTAGAACTGATTGCAAGCTGGCCATACCCTATCGACAAGCATCTTCATGCCACTGAAAGAGGGTTTAGAAAATGCATAAAATACTTGTAGCTGTCGATGGTTCCGAGCATTCGGAGCGCGCGGTTAGTTACCTTATTGGGCTGATCCAAGATGGCGGATTACTGGGCGGGAGTGTTGAGGTACATCTGGTGAATGTGCAGCCACTTTTACCCACTCGAATCGCACACGACATGAGCGAGGATGAGATTGATCGTTACTACGGTGATAAAAGTGCTGAAGACTCACAAAAGGCTGTGACGCTTCTGACACAAGAAGGCATTGCATTCACATTCCATACGTTACAAGGCGATGCTGCCAGCAGAATCGTGGCGAGCTCGCAATCCCTAGGATGTGACAGCATCATCCTAGGTTCCCATGGTAACGGTTTTCTGGCGGGGATCTTTCTGGGTTCTGTCGCGGCTAAGGTGATTCAGCTCTCAGAAGTACCAATCACCTTAGTCAAATAAGAGATCGCGAATTGCTTGATAGCACGGCCCCGTAATGGATTATCGAAGACGAGGTGTTCTGGAAAGAATTTGATTGAGCCTTGCCCGTAGCCGACCATGGAACACTGCTCCTATCGGGGTGGGAGTGATGTTTTTTGAATCAAATCTCGACGAAGACTTGATATCGATTAGCCTAGAATTGTTACCAAGAAGCCCGTCGGTGAATCCAGCGGGATTGCTTAGGGCCTCTGTGAATTATCGCGTTGTCTGCGTTATGGGCGGAGTCGCGTCGGGCGCCCGAAAGGGTGGCCGGTACTAGTTGCCGGTACCCCAACCTTCGCGGCTTTGCCCACCATCCACTCGCCTCTGAGAGAGAGTTGGTTGGTTTATGATGAATTAGTCAGGCCCGGAAGACTATTTCGGGACATAAGCCCCCCTGCGAATCTCCCCCCACGCTTCATCAGCCTTGGATGTTTGATATCTCGATGATTCCGAAGGCAACGGGCATGCGGTGCCGGGGCTGGATGCCGCCACCTTGCTCTACGCTTTGCGCCAGGCCGGCTGGCAAGGGGCCGAGCAGGCAATCAGATCCAGCACCTCCGGCGACACGTCGAGCAACTTCGTTAACGGCAAAACACCACCTGGCTGCGTGCCAGGTTAATACGTTTGCCCTCGTATTTACTGACCTGCTAGTGTCAAAATGTTTTGTTCAGCGCCAACACTAAAAATCGCAGCCTATGGTTGCGATTTTTTTTATCCGAATGAAGGACATTGCCCCATGGACAGATTCCAGGAAATGCAGGTCTTCGTCGCCGTCGCCCAGGACCAAGGCTTCTCTGCGGCGGCGCGGCGTTTGGGGATGTCGGCAGCTAGCGTCACCCGGGCGGTGGCTGCGTTGGAGAAGCGCATCGGCACGCAGTTGCTGACGCGGACCACTCGCAGCGTGCATTTGAGTGAGGCGGGGCAGCGTTTTCTGGAAGATTGTCGGAGGATTCTCGCCGAGGTGCAGGAAGCCGAGGATTCGGCGGCCGGCAGTCACGCACAACCTCGTGGGCAACTGACGATTACAGCACCGGTATTGTTCGGTGAGTTATTCGTCACGCCGCTCACGGTCGGTTACCTCAATCAGTTTCCTGAAGTCACCATCAACGCGCTGCTCGTCGACCGGGTGGTGAGCATGGTCGAGGAGGGCATCGATGTGGCGGTGCGCATCGGTGAATTGCCTGACAGCAACCAGCATGCGATTCATGTGGGCGAGGTGCGGCGGGTTATTTGCGCCTCTCCGGAGTTTCTGGCGAAGCGCGGCAAGCCTCTGCACCCCAATGATTTAAACGGGGCGCCGATTATCGCCACCTCGTCCATTGGCCAACTGAGAAACTGGCCGTTCCTTGAGGCGGGGGAGCCACTGAGTGCCCGCCCGGAGCCGAGGCTTGTGGTCACGGCCAATCAGGCAGCCATTACCGCCGCGAGCCTGGGGCTGGGCCTGACCCGAGTCCTGTCGTATCAAGTGGCGAGCAAGATCGCCGCCGGTGAGCTGGAAATCGTGCTGGCTGACTTCGAACTGCCGCCGTTGCCCATTCATGTGGTCTATCAGGGTGGACGCAAGGCGCCGGTGCGGGTCCGCAGCTTTGTCGACTTCGCGGTGAAAGTGCTGCGTGAGCACCCGGCCTTGCACCGCTGACGGGTTATTGCGCTGGCTGAAATAATGGATTGCGATTGCTGGTTATTCTGTTGTTTTGGTTGAGAGGGGAAGATAGCTCCCATCGGCGCTGATCTTCCCTGAACGGCGCCACTACCCAGCGGAGTCGACCATGCAAGCCATCAAACTCTACAACTTCCCACGTTCCGGCCATGCTCACCGTGTGGAGCTGATGCTGTCCCTGCTGCAACTGCCGACCGAGCTGATCTTCGTCGATCTGGCCAAAGGCGCGCACAAGCAGCCGGATTACCTGTCGCTCAATCCGTTGGGTCAGGTGCCGGCGATTGATGATCAAGGCGTGGTGCTGGCCGATTCCAACGCGATTCTGGTTTACCTGGCGCAGAAATACGGCGACGGGCGTTGGTTGCCAACCGATCCGGTCGGTGCGGCCAGGGTCCAGCGCTGGTTGTCGATCGCCGCCGGGCCGATTGCCTTTGGCCCAGCTAGAGCAAGGTTGATCACTGTGTTTGGTGCGTCTTACAACGCCGAAGAAGTGATCGCTTACTCCCACACCTGGCTCAAAGCGATCGATCAGGAATTGGCCGCCACGCAATACCTTGTCGGCAATGAGCCGACCATCGCCGATGTCTCGGCCTACAGCTACATCGCCCATGCGCCGGAAGGCAACGTGTCGCTGGACGACTACGCCAATATCCGCGCCTGGCTGGCGCGCATCGAAGCCCTGCCAGGGTTTGTCGGCATGCCGCGCACCGTCGTCGGTTTGCAAAAAACTGCCTGATGTTAACGGCCCGACTCTGTCGGGCCGTTCTGGTTGCGCGATGAGCGCAGGGGAGAAGCCGTTATGGACCGTTCACCTTGGCACGCAGGCGAGAAACAGTTGCAGGCTCACGTGGGTGTGGCCGAGCGAATGGACACATTAGGTCGTAGGGTGATTCGCGGCGAGATGCCGGATCAGCACCGCCAGTTCTATCAGCAACTGCCGTTCATGCTGTACGGCGCGGTGGATGCCGACGGCAACCCTTGGGCCAGCATTCTCGAAGGGGCACCGGGGTTTGCTCATTCCCCGGCACCTGCGTTGTTGCAGCTCGCCAGCCTGCCTGGCAGCGACGACCCTGCGCAGTTGCAAGAAGGTGCGGCGATCGGTCTGCTCGGTATCGAGCTGCACACCCGACGCCGCAACCGTATGAACGGCCGAGTCGGCGCTGTCACCGAGGATGGCTTCGCGGTCACGGTGGAGCAATCCTTCGGCAATTGCCCGCAATACATCCAGTTGCGCCAGTTTCGTTCGGTGTCCTTGGCGGATCCGGCGACCCGTGTCGCGCAACACCTCAATGCGCTGGATGACGCGGCCCAAGCCATGATCGCCGGCGCCGATACCTTCTTTGTCGCCAGTTATGTCGACGTCGAAGGCCAACGCTCGGTGGACGTTTCTCATCGGGGCGGACAGGCTGGTTTCGTACAGGTGAAAGGCAATCGCCTGACCATCCCGGACTTCGCCGGCAACCTGTTCTTCAACACCTTGGGCAACCTGCTGATCAATCCTCGGGCCGGTTTGCTGTTCATCGATTTCAATACCGGCGACCTGCTGCACCTCAGCGGTCGCGCGCAAGTCATCCTCGAAGGCGAGCAAGTCGAAGCCTTTCAAGGCGCCGAGCGGCTGTGGACGTTCGACGTGGAGCGCGTGGTGCGTCGGCCTGCGGCGCTGGCGTTGCGCTGGCGCTTTGACGGCGTGTCGCCCACCAGTTTGCTGACCGGCACCTGGGCGCAGGCGAATGCACGCCTGCAAGCCAAGGCCTTGGGCGATCACTGGCGGCCGCTGCGGGTGGCGCGCATCGAACAGGAGAGCCACAACATCCGTTCGATCTATCTGGAGCCTGCCGATGACGCCGGGTTGCCGGTGTTTCAGGCCGGGCAGCATTTGCCTTTGCGATTCAACATTGGGGGCGATGTGCATATCCGCACGTACAGCCTGTCGAGCGCGCCGTCCGATGACTTTTTCCGTATCAGTGTGAAGCGTGAAGGCCTTGTGTCGTCGCACCTGCATGAGCAGATCCGGGTCGGCGATGTGCTGGAAGCCCGCGCACCTCAGGGGCATTTCACCGTGACGGCCAATGAGCGGCGGCCGCTGGTGCTGTTGGCCGCTGGCGTCGGAATCACGCCGCTGCTGTCGATGGTACGTGAGGTGGTTTATCAAGGCCTGCGCACGCGGGGCATCCGCCCGACCTGGTTTTTCCAGAGTTCGCGAACCTTGGCCGATCAGCCGTTTCGTCCCGAGCTGGACCGCTTGCTTGATGGCCTTGGTGACGCGGTGCGCGTTCTGCGGTTGCTCAGCCAGCCGGAGCCGGATGCCCGCGAAGGTGAAGATTTCGACCTGACCGGGCGGATTGACGGCGACTTGCTCAAGACGATCCTTGAAGTGGAAGACTTCGACCAGGTGGACTTTGTCCTCTGCGGTCCGGGCAGTTTTACCCAAGGGCTGTACGACATCCTGCGGGGCCTGGACATTCGCGACTCAAGGATTCACGCCGAGACCTTTGGTCCGTCGACGTTGCGTCGTACGCCGGACCCGGACGCCGTGGTCATCGAGCAACCGCCGGCAGCCACGGTTTCGGTGCCTGTCGTGTTCCAGCGCTCGGCCAAAGAGGCGCGCTGGCAGCCGGAGGGCGGGAGTTTGCTGGAGCTGGCGGAAAGCCGTGGATTGCGTCCGGAATTCAGCTGTCGCGGTGGTTCCTGTGGCACGTGCAAGACTCGTCTGATCAGCGGCGCAGTGAATTATCCACAGCCCCCGGCGGAAGTGCCCGATGCGGGAGAGGTGCTGATTTGTTGCGCGGTGCCGGCGCAAGGGTCGCAGCCGTTGGTGCTGGATCTGTAACGAATCCGCAAAGCGCAGGAGATCCCCTGTGGGAGCGAGCCTGCTCGCGATGGCGGTGTGTCAGCCAACTTCAATGTTGAATGTTAAACAGCCTTCGCGAGCAAGCCCGCTCCCACATTGGGGCCGATGTTGGCCTGAAAAATACTGCGAACGTCCTACAAACTTGAGCGTTCCTGGAGATGATTCCGACACGTTCTAGCGGTTGTCGTGTCGGAAGTCGGGGAGGATAGGCTTTGAAGGTCGCTGCACATCAGCGACCGGGCGTCGCAGTCCGTTCAGTTCATTTGGTGCATAATCGCCGGCCCCGCTTGATGGCGGCTGTGCGCGGGATACCTTCGGGTATGCCGAGTTTCCGAATGGCTCGGTCTGCGACCCCGCGTACAGCTGCCTCCTTCACATCGCGTCGCAGCGATCAGTGGCAGCCACCCTCTCATTCGGAGTGTCACCATGATTAAAGAAACACCAAATCCCCCGGAAACCGACGACGTTTCCCCCTACGAATCCATCGATTCCAAAAAACTCAACGACGCCGCCGAGCGCGCGTTGGATCACTACCTCAACCCGTCCGCGCTCAAATCCCCCGTGGCCCGCCAGCCAAGCACGATGTTCATGATCGCGCCGGATATCAAAGATGAAGACCTGTTGGCCCACACCTGTGAATCGTTGGCTCAGGCCAGCGTGATGGCGAGTGATTTTGCGGGGTATCTGGAGGGGCCGCATCGGCATACGGCGATGGCGATTCAGCAGATCGTCATGCTGGCGGAGTTGGCGATGAACCGGATGCTGGATAACGTTGCCGTACCAAAATCTGCACCACACCGCTGAACCACTGTGGGAGCGAGCCTGCTCGCGATGGCGGCCTGACAGTCACATTGATGTCGACCGATACACCACTATCGCGAGCAGGCTCACTCCCACAGAAAAGCAGTCAGGCGTAGGACAGGGATTTTTCTTCCAGCAGTTCTTCATACAGCTCGGTCCACTTGCGGCCCATTTCATCAGCGGTGAATAACTGCCGATACCGCGCCTCAGCCTTCACGCCCATTTCCGCTGCACGCGTCGGGTTTTCCCACAGCGTGCGCATCGCTTCACGGAACGCCTGTGGATTACTCGGCGGCACCACCAGCCCGGTTTCGTTGTGGATGTTGATGTAGCTGGTGCCGGTACCGATTTCGCTGGAGATCATCGGCTTGCCGTACATCGCGCCTTCGAGCAGCGAGATGCCGAACGCTTCCGAGCGCAGGTGTGACGGAAACACCACCGCGTAACTCAACTCCAGCAAGGCCACCTTGTCCTCGTCACCCAAACGCCCCAGGAAGTGCAAATTTTGCAATCCCAAGGCCTTGGCCTGGGCATGCAGTTCGACTTCCAGCGGTCCGGCCCCAACGATCACCACCGGATAATTCAGCCCTTGCATCGCGTCCAGCAGAATATGCAGCCCCTTGTAGTAGCGCATGACGCCGACGAACAGGAAGAAGCGGTCGCCCACCTGTTTGCGCCAGTGTTCGGTACGTTCCGCTTCAGGCTGTGGATAACCTGACTTGTCCAGCCCGTAGGTGATGACGCGGGTTTTATCGCGGTACTCCTGAAGCACATCGCTGGTATGAAAATAGTTGGGGGAGGCTGCGACGATTCGGTCGGCGCTGTCCAGGAAACGACGCATCAATGGACGGTAGAGCTTGAGCAAATAGCGCTGGCGAATGATGTCCGAGTGGTAGCTCACCACGGAGGGCTTTTTAGTGGCGCTGAAAAAATGCACCAGGTCCATGAAGGGCCAGGGAAAGTGGTAATTGACCACGTCCGCCTCAGCCGCCAGCTCACGAAACTGCTTGAAGACGCTGTATGAAAAACCGGTGGAGGCCATCTGAAAATCCATCCGGGCCTGATGAACCTGGTGCTGACGGATCTGTATCGCGCCAGGTGCCGGGTTGTTGCTCAACGTCAGTACCGTGCTGTCGACCGAGTGGCGCGCGCCGCTCTCGCAGAGTTGAAAAATGACCTGTTCGATGCCACCCATCGAGTCGGGCAGGTAGGTCTTATAAAAGTGCAGTACGCGCATATCAGTCTCCCATAGCCTGGCGGTAAGCGCGGGCCGTGGCCTTCGCGCAACGCGCCCAGGAAAAATGCTTCGCTTGTTGCAATCCGGCTTCGCGACAGACCTGCCAATGCAGCGGGTCGTCGATGAGTCGGCTCATGGCATCGCGCAATTGGTCCGGATCGTCCGGTGCTATGTAGTTGCCGGCGGCGCCTGCGACTTCCGGCATGGCCGAATGCCGGGTCAGGATCACTGGGGTGCCGCTGGCCATGGCTTCCAGGACGGGCAGGCCGAACCCTTCGTACAACGAGGGAAAGACCAAGGCCCGGGCGCCGGCCAGCAGTTGTGCCAGCGCTTCATCGGGCAGATACCCCAGCAGGCACACATCGCCGGTGGCCAGGGCGGTGCGCAATTCATCACTGAACTGTTCGCCCTGCCAACCGGCCATGCCGGCGATCAGCAGTGGAAAACGCTGGCGCACGG
This sequence comes from Pseudomonas sp. 31-12, assembly GCF_003151075.1. Lineage (NCBI taxonomy): Bacteria > Pseudomonadati > Pseudomonadota > Gammaproteobacteria > Pseudomonadales > Pseudomonadaceae > Pseudomonas > Pseudomonas sp. 31-12. The sequence goes on along the minus strand of NZ_CP029482.1, from coordinate 180,929 downwards.
CTTCCGGTAGTCGGGCGTGGGCACGCAGGGCAAGCGTCAGGTTCTTGCGCGGCTCGAGGGTGCCGACGCACAGAAAGTATTCCCGCGCCTCAACGCCGTGGGCCTTGAGCACCGCGTCGATGGCTTCAGGTTCCCGTGGATGGAAACGTGCGGCCACGCCCAGCGGCGCGACGACAAAACGCTCGGCCGGCAGTGCGAAATACGCCTGGGCTTCGTCGGCAATGTACTGCGAGTCGGTGAGAATCAGACTCGCCCGCTGCACGCCGTCGGCCAGTCGCCGCTCGATTTCCCGCAAACGCGAGGGGGGTTGCGTCTCGGGGTAGTGCAGGTGCGTCAGGTCATGCAGGGTGATGACCGTCGGGCCGTCAAACGACAGCGGCCACAGGCTCGGTTCGTGATAGAGGTCGATGGTCTTCGAGCGCCCTTGATCGAAGCGTTTCTGCTCCAGCCAGCGCCGGACCTGATAAGCCCCCGGAATCTGTCGCAGCAACGGCGTCAGTCGCGAGTAGCCGGGCATGGCGGCTTCCGGCAAATCCGAACTCCAGCCCCAACCGTGGAACAGCGTCAGTTCGACATCGGGCTCATCAGCCAGGGCGTTCGCCAGTTCGGCGACGTAATGGCCGATACCGGTGCGCGGGGCTTGCAGGATCCGGGCGTTAAGGGCAATTCGCATGTTGCCTCTCTTGCACGACCGGCGCTTCTGCCAGATTGCGCAGGGTGCGTTCGGCCAGTTGCGCACTGGCTTCACGCCAGCCGATCCACTGCCAGTCCGCCACGTGGCGAGCTGCGGGGAATTGCCCGGAGCGTTCGAACCCGGTGACCAGGTCTGCCAGGCTTTGCGGTTCGGCCAAATCAAAGTACACCATGAACTCGCCACCGATTTCGCGAAAGATCGGAATGTCGCTGCCCATGGCCGGCAAACCGCGCTGCATCGCTTCGACCAGGGGCAGACCGAAGCCTTCGACCCAGGACGGAAACACCAGTGCGCTGGCGTGGGAATAGGCGTGTTCGAGGCTGGTGTCGCTCAGGTGGTTGAACATGAACAGGCGTTGGTTCAGTTGCGGGTGATTGCGCACGCGAGCGAGCAGGGCGTCGCACTTCCAGCCGATACGCCCGGCGATGCACAACCGGGCGTGCGAACCCGAGGCCCAGGCGCGTTCGAAAGCGTCGAGCAGGTAATCGTGGTTCTTACGCGGCTCGATGGTGCTGACCATCAAAAACACCGGTTCCGGCGTTTCGAATACGCGCGTCAGTCGTGGCTCGACGGCAGCGGTGGCTTCGCTCAGGTCCAGCTCGGAACCGAGGTGAAAATAGTCGAACCACAGCGCATCGGCTTTGGCCGGGCCCAGCCGGTGCTGCAGTTCTTCTCGTACCTGATCGCGTACCGTGGCCGAAATCGCCACGTAGCCGTCAGCGGTTTGGGTGATCCAGTTGAACCACTCGTTGAAAATCTGCACTAGCCGCGTGTCGTAGAACTGCGGGTGAGTCAGCGGGATGAGGTCGTAGATCACCGAAACGATGCCCACGCCTTCACGCTTGAGCTGTTCGGCAAACGGGAAGAAATCGCTGTGCCAGGAGGAATCGAGCAACACCAGTTGATCGCCCGGCTGATGCTGCAGCGGCGAGCAGCGTTTGGGCAGTTGATACTGATTGATGGCCTCGATCAGCCGTATCGGCAGGCTGAAGCAGGTAATGGCTGTGAGGCGGTAGGCCACGTGCAGCAGGCGCTTGATCACTCGCGAGTTGCTGCGTTTGTGCAAGCGTTGATGCAGTTGCCAGAAACGATGAGCAAGGCGTCCCAATCGTCCGCCGAAGGTCATCAAACCATCGAAAAACGGGATGTTCAACGCGCCGAGTTTCAGCACCCGATAGAGTTTGCCTTTGAGCATCACCACCGGAACGCACTCGACACCCTCGACACTGTCCGGCAGTTGGTTGATGACGTTACGCACCACCCGCTGAATGCCCGAATTGACCTTGGGGTGCTGGAACACGTGGGTGCATTCCACCAGGAGACGGGTCATGGCGTGCGCTCCGAAACAGTCGACCCGGAGCGGGTAATGGTGGTTTTCGCCGCCAGCCACGAGCAGCCGACGAAGTCTTCATGCCGGTTGTTGATCACATGGAACACCAGCCCGTAATCGCGCCATTCGTAGTTGCGGTCCAGGTGCGAGTCCAGCCGCGACAGGCTCAGGGACACGGAATAATTGCCCTTGCCCAGGCCCATGACGAAGGCAAAACGGTACGTGTAGCGCTCTCCTGCGTGCAGATCGGTCAGGGCCTTGTCCTGGCGATGGGTGTTGATGCCATACATCATCTGACCCAGGCGGTCCTTGAGGATGAAGCCCAGCACCAATCGCTCGATGTCCTGACGGACTTCGACCTGGACTTCCAGCACCACGGCCTGACCGACCTCGGCGGCGTCGATGGAACGTTCATTCTCGTCCAGCAACCGCACACTGAGGATGCCCGCTTCACCGGTGCCGGAAATGGTTTGCACTTCCCCGTCCGCGAGCATTTCCTGACGCACGATCTGGCCTTCACGTTCGGCCATCATGGCGTTGTAATAGTCCAGGACCGCTTCGGGTTTGCCGTGCATGGCCATGCGGCCGTCCTTGAGCAGGATGGCCGAATCGCAAATCGCCTGGATGGCCGAGCGGTCGTGGGACACGATCAGCAGGGTGGTGCCGGCCTTGCGGAAGCTGCGGATGCGTTCGAAGCTCTTGTGCTGGAAGTAGGCATCGCCCACGGAAAGGGCTTCGTCGACGATCAGGATGTCCGGACGCCGTGCGGTGGCCACGCTGAACGCCAGGCGCATCTGCATGCCGCTGGAGTAGGTCCGCACCGGATGGTCGATGGCTTCGCCGATTTCTGCGAAATGTTCGATCTCGGGCATCAGCGCTTCAATGTCATCGACCTGCATGCCCAGCAATTGCCCGGCCATGATTGCATTCTGTCGCCCGGTAAAGTCCGGGTGAAACCCCATGCCCAGTTCCAGCAACGCCGCCACCCGGCCTTCGAGTTCGATCTTGCCGCACGTCGGTTGGGTGGTGCCGGTGATCATCTTCAACAAGGTGCTTTTGCCGGCGCCGTTGACCCCGACGATGCCCACCGCTTCACCGGGGGCGATCTTGAATGCGACGTCTTGCAACACCCAGTGCTCGTGGTGACGCTTGGGCGAAAACGGGATCAGCCACTCGGCCAGTCGGCTCCAGCGGTTCGGGTATTGCTTGTAGGCCTTGCCCAGGCCGGTGACGCGAATATGCCCCATCAGAGTTCATCCACCATTTCGCCGACGCGCTGGCGAAACAGACGCAGCCCGATCAGACAGAACACCACGCCGGTGACAAAAATCGGCAGCAGCGAACTCCAGACCGGCCATTGCCCATAGAGAAACATGTTTTGATAGCTGACGATCAGGTTGGTCAGTGGGTTGAGTTGCAGCAGGCGCTGAACCCAGTCCGGCAGGATGCTCATCGGGTACACAATGGGCGTCAGCCAGAACCAGAATTGCAGGCAGATGCCGAAGAGTTGCCCGACATCACGGAAGAAGACATTCAACACGCCGAGTATCATTCCCAACCCGGCGCAGAACATCATTTGCAACGCCATCAGCGGTATCAACGCCAGCAACGCCATGCCCGGCCAACGTCCCGTGAACAGCAGAAAACCCAGGAACAGGCCGATGATGATCGCGAAGTTGATGCCGGCGTTGATCAAGACAATCACCGGCAGGCAGATCCGCGGGAAGCTGATTTTCTTCAACAGGTTGGCGTTTTCCAGAAACATGTTCTGGCTGCGCAGGGTGATTTCCGCAAACAGTCCCCAGGCGAGCAAGCCGCCGCACAGGTACACGCTGTAGGCCATGCTGTCATCCACACCCGGCAGGCGGGCGCGCATGATGTGAGAAAAAATCACGGTGTAGACGATGATCATCGACAGGGGATTGAGCACCGGCCATAGGGCACCAAACAGCGAATTGCGGTAACGCGCCTGAAACTCTCGCTGGACGCTACCGAGGATGAACCCTCGATGGCTGCACAGTGAGCGGTATAGGGAAAGCAGCATTCAAACCGTCCTGCCATATTGGTCTTCGAAGCGAACGATATCGTCCTCTCCCAGGTATTCGCCGCTTTGCACTTCAATGATCACCAGGTCGATCACGCCCGGGTTTTCCAGGCGATGCTTGTGGCCGGCGGCAATGAAAGTCGATTCGTTCTTGGCCACCAGGTGAGTACCGGTGCCATTGTTGGTGACCTTGGCCATGCCTTCGACGACCACCCAGTGTTCATTGCGGTGATGGTGCATTTGCAGCGACAACTTGCCGCCGGGCTTGACCACGATGCGCTTGATCTTGAAGCGCGGGCCTTCCTCGAGCACGGTGTAGGTGCCCCAAGGCCGGCTGACCGTGCGGTGCAGGCGATAGGCCTCGTGCTTTTTGTCCTTGAGCTGCTTGGCCACCCGGCGCACATCCTGCGCGCGATCGGCGTGGGCCACCAGCACCGCGTCGGCGGTGTCGATGATGATCAAGTTATCCACACCCACCGCCGCCACCAGCCGGTCTTCGCTCTGGACAAAGTTGTTGTGGCTGTCGACGAACACCGCGTCCCCGCTGGCGCGATTGTTTTGCCTATCCGCCGGTACCAGCGCGGCCACTGCGCCCCAGGAACCGATGTCGCTCCAGTCGAAACCGGCGGGCACCACGACCACTTTGTCGGAGCGTTCCATCAAGGCGTAGTCGATGGAAATGTCAGTGATCTCGGCGAACAGCGCCGGGGACAATTCCTGTTGCAGGCACCCGGCGGTTTCCACGGGGGCGCTTTGCGCCATGCAGGTTTGCGTCTGCTCCAGCAGCTCGGGCGCGTGGACCTGCAGTTCGGCCAGTACGGTCGCGACCGAGAAGCAGAACATTCCCGAGTTCCACAGAAACTTGCCGCTTTCCAGGTAATGGGTGGCGGTTTGCAGATCCGGTTTTTCGACGAAGCGCTGCACCTTCGCGGCGCCTTTTCCGTCCAGCGCCGCGCCGGTCTCGATGTAGCCGAAACCGGTTTCCGGGGCGGTCGGCACCACGCCGAACGTCACCAGGAAACCATCTTTGGCCAGTGCCATGGCGTGTTCGACCGCGGACTTCAAGGCATCTTCATTGAGGATCAAATGGTCGGCGGGCATCACCACCATGATCGCTTCATCGCCGTGCAGGGCTTGCAGCGACAGGGCCGCGGCAGCGATGGCCGGGGCCGTATTGCGGCCCGTCGGCTCCAGCAGAAAGTGCCCGCGATGGCGACTTAGCTGCGCCTCTTGATAGTGATCCTTGCTCTGGAAGTAATAGTCGCGGTTGGTCACCGTGACGATATCGCCCCAGCCATCGAGCAACCCGGCCGCCCGCCGATAGGTCTTGCCCAGCAGCGACTGGCCGTCGGGCAGGGTCATGAACGGCTTGGGATGGCCCTCGCGGGACACCGGCCACAGGCGAGTACCGGCACCGCCGGAGAGAATCACAGGAATCAGCATGGCCTACTCCTTGGCGACGCGTTTCATGTCCGCATCCATCATCATGCGGATCAAGGTATCCAGGTCGGTTTTTGGCTTCCAGCCCAATACACGCTGGGCTTTGGCCGGGTTGCCGAGCAGCACTTCGACCTCGGCCGGGCGGAAGAACGCCGGGTCGATCTTGACGAAGTCGCGGTAGTTCAGCCCCACGTGGTCGAAGGCGATGCGGCACATCTCGCGTACGGTGGTGGTCACGCCGGTGGCGACCACGAAGTCGTCAGGCTTGTCCTGTTGCAGCATCAGCCACATGGCTTCGACGTAATCGCCGGCAAACCCCCAGTCGCGTTTGGCGTCGATGTTGCCCAGGCTCAGTTCCTGCTGTTTTCCCTGCTTGATGCGGGCGGCGGCGTCGGTCACTTTGCGGGTCACGAACTCGATGCCGCGCAGCGGTGATTCGTGGTTGAACAGGATCCCGCTGCTGGCGTGCAGGTTGAAGCTTTCGCGGTAGTTCACGGTGATCCAGTGGCCGTACAGCTTGGCCACGCCGTAAGGGCTGCGCGGGTAGAACGGCGTGTTCTCGTCCTGCTGCTCGGCCTGGATCAGGCCAAACATTTCGCTGGTCGACGCCTGGTAAAAACGCGTGTGCGGGCTGAACTGGCGGATCGCTTCGAGCAGGTGAGTCACGCCCAGCCCGTCGACGATGCCGGTGGTGACCGGTTGATCCCAGGAGGCCGCGACGAAGCTTTGCGCCGCCAGGTTATAGATTTCGTCCGGGGCGGACTTGATCACCGCACGCTGCACCGAGCACGCATCGGCCATGTCGCCGTCCAGGTAAACGATGTCGCCCTCGACCCCCATCTCACGCAGACGCCAGCGCGCATCGCTGCTGCGCCGTGCCACCAGGCCGTGAACTTTATAACCCTTGTCGAGCAGCAGTTTGGCCAGATAAGCGCCGTCCTGACCGGTGATCCCTGTGATCAATGCACTTTTTGTCATTCTTCTTGTACTCGCTTCTCCCAGTCGGACAGGATCGCCCGCAGGGATTGTTGTGTTGTGATTTCAGGCGTCCATCCTGTGGTCTGGGCAAGCTTGGCATGGCTGCCGCAAACGCGACGCTGATCCGCGCGGCGAAGACGCGCCGGATCCTGAATCAATTGCATGTCGACCTGGGCGAGGTCCCCCAACTGTTCGATCAAACTGCGGATGCTCTGCTCGCGCCCCGAGCAAATGTTGTAGACCTGCCCCGGCGTGCCCTTTTCCAGCAGCGCCAGATAGGCCGACACGACATCGCCGACATCAAGGAAATCGCGAGTGACATCAATGTCACCGACTTCCAGTTGCGGGGCTTGCAGGCCTTGTTTGATACGGTTGATCTGCCGCGCGGCGCTGGCGATGACAAAGCTGTCTTTCTGACCGGTGCCGATGTGGTTGAACGGGCGGGCGACCAGTACCGGCCAGCCTTCGCTCAGGCCCCATTGCAGGCTGAGGAACTCGGCCGACAGTTTGCTCACGGCATAGGGGTTGCGCGGGCAGGGTGGCTGGAGCTCGGTAATCGGCAGGTCTGATTCCATCACCTGGCCGTAGATGTCGCCGGAGCTGACGTACAGAAAGGTCCCGTTGAAGCCGCGGGCCTTGAGTGCCTGAAGCAGGTTCAAGGTGCCGAGCAAGTTGATGGTCAGCGTGCGTGCCGGATCGCGGAAGGCTTCGGGAACGAAGGTCTGGCCAGCCAGGTGAATGACCGCGTCGGGCATCTCGGGCCAGAGGCCGTCGAGGGTGCCGGGCTCAGCGAGATCGTAACGGGCGGCGACAGGCAGAAGCTCCCATTCCGAGGCACCGGCCTGCAGGCGAGATTGGATGTGTTGTCCTACGAATCCACTGAGACCCGTAACGAACAGACGCTTTTTCAAACAGCAGCCCCTTGGTCATGCATTTCGTCCATTCCCCACAGGCTCTATGGAGATGTCTGACAGACCGGGTGGATTCCTTGGTCGAAAGACAGGCGAAACGTTTGTTGTAGTTGTTTGGTAGCCAATCTGTGCCAATTACGCGGCAATTTCAACAGGTCCCACCGTGACCGGTCAGTTCTCGTTAGCGTAGCCCGATTTATTCTCGCCGGGCGGTTCACGAATCCTCAGCGGATGTGTTTAGAATGCCCCTCGTCACGATTACCCAGGGTTCGGCCGGGTGGTATTCACACCCCGCGAAACTGACCATTAAAACAAGAACGTAGACGGGCAAGAAGACGATGGACGACGACCGGCAAACTCCGGGTCGATCCGTGGCTTTGCCGTCATAGAGTGAGGCTGCCGGGATGGCGGTTTCATCGTGGGATGCCATGAATTTCATTCTTTACTCGGATGTCAACGACAGCTCCATCAGCCAGAGCCTCGGCCGTCCCGAATACAGTTATTACTTCGTGCTCAAGGCGTATCGCCCGGTGCTCGAAAGCCTCGGGCGGGTGCATGTGGTGTCCTCCACCGCCGAGGTCGATCCTCTTTATCGACAACTGTTGGCTGCCGGCGAAGACAGCCTGTTCCTGTCCTTTACGCCGCCGCAGAAAACCCCGAACGACCTTGAGTGCCCGACGATCTGCGTGGTGGCCTGGGAGTTCGACTCCATTCCCGATGAGCAGTGGGACAACGACCCGCGCCAGGACTGGACGCAAATGCTCGCGCGCCAGGGTCGGGTCATTACGCTTTCCAGTCACACGGCCCGGGCGATTCGGCGAGCCATGGGTGAAGACTTCCCCGTGTTGGTTTTGCCCACGCCACTGTGGGAGAACTTCGCGACGATTCGCAGCAACCACACCAGCGTCCCGGTCAATGCCGGTTCGACTCTGGAGATCAAGGGCTGCATTTTCGACACCCGTACCCTCGGGCTCAGCGCTGACGCACTGATCCCGGTCGTGCCCACGGCCGAAGAAATCGCCGCGCGAGAGGCTGAAGCGGAAGCCGCGAAGCCACCGCCGCTGACCTTGAAACGCCGCTTCGTCATTGCTCGCCATTACCTGCACCTGTGGCGCCGGGACATGGGCAAAACACTGCCCGTCCCGGTGCATCGCACGCACTTTCTGAGCCAGTGGTATTGGGAAGGCGTTCGTGACTTGCTGTCGGACGCCGCTCATGAACGGCTTGCCGGGTTTTTGCCGGCCATCGCTGGCCCGCAGACGATGGCCGTGCATGAGCCTGAACCGCGTCAATGGCCGGACACCACTGGCCAGGTCGAGACTCACGTCGACGGCGTGGTGTACGTCACGGTGTTCAACCCCCGGGACGGTCGCAAGAACTGGCACCAATTGATCACCGCTTTTTGCTGGGCCTTCCGCGAAACGGAGGACGCCACGCTGGTGCTGAAGATTACCCAAAGCGACCTGTCGTCCTATTACGACGAACTGATGACCTTGCTCGCGCAACTTTCGCCGTTCGCCTGTCGGGTGGTGGTGATGCACGGCTACCTGGACGATCCGCAATATGCCCGGCTGTACGAAGCGGCCAGTTATTACGTTAACGCCTCGCGCTGCGAGGGTTTGTGTCTGCCGCTGATGGAGTTCATGGCCAGCGGCAAACCGGTGATCGCCCCGAACCACACCGCCATGGAGGATTACATCGATGAGCGTGTGGCGTTTGTGGTCAAGTCCAGCGAAGAGCTGACCATCTGGCCCCAGGACACCCGGATCATCTACCGGACCCTGCGTTATCGCCCGGACTGGGGGTCGCTGAAAATCGCCTACGAAAACAGCTATCGGATGGCCAAGGAGCAACCGCAGGCGTACCAGCGCATGTCTGGCGACGCGGTCGAGCGTATGCGCGACTACTGCGCCTTCGCCCCGGTGCAGAAGCGCCTGGCGGATTTTTTCGGGCTGACGCCGCAGGTTTTTCCGGGCGCGGCCGTGACGGATAACGCCTCATGCTGATCATCATTCATTCGGAAACCAACCAGCACACCATTGCCCAGAACCTTGGCCGTTCGGAGTACAGCTATTACTTCGTGCTCAAGGAGTACCGGCCGGTGCTGGAACGCCTGGGGCGCGTGGTAGAAGTCAGGGATCCGCAGACCGAAGTCGATGCCTTGTACCTCGACGCGCTGTCCCGTGGTGAAGACTGCATATTCCTGTCGTTCTCGCCGCCGCATTGCACGCCGATGCACTTCGCCTGTCCGACCTTGCCGGTGTTTGCGTGGGAATTCAGCACCATTCCCAACGAACCCTTTGCCGGTGAGCCGCGCAATGACTGGCGCACGGTTTTGCGCGCTTCAGGCGCGGCGATTACCCATTCCGGCTACACCGTGAATGCCGTACGCGAGGCGATGGGCGCCGACTATCCGATCGTCGCGGTGCCGGCGCCGGTGTGGGATCGATTCTCGGCGCGTGGCGCCCAGTTGCAGCGTCAACCACTGGCCAGCCAGGTGCGACTGAAGATCAAAGGCCTGGTGGCAGACAGCCGCACGCTTGACTTGCGGGCCTTTGGGCCGGCGCCGTTACGCGAAGGTGAAGGTATCGATTTCGAGGCGCCGCCCCGTGAGCACGAGTTGGTGCTCGACGGCGTGATCTACACCTCAGTGTTCAACCCGGGTGACGGGCGCAAGAATTGGGAAGACATGCTCAGTGCCTTCTGCGTGACGTTCCGCGAGGTCGATGACGCGACGCTGGTGCTCAAACTGACCCACCACGACGCCGAAGCGGCGCTGACCGACATCCTTCACCATTTGTACAAAAACCAGTCTTACCGCTGCCGCATCGTGCTGATTTACGGCTACCTCGCGGATGCGGACTACGAGCAGCTGGTGCAGGCAACCAGCTACGTGGTCAACACCTCCTACGGCGAAGGCCAGTGCTTGCCGTTGATGGAGTTCATGTCCTGCGGCAAACCGGCCGTGGCGCCACGGACCACGGCGATGATCGATTACCTGGATGCCGACAATGCGTTCCTGATCGACTCCACCGACGAGCTGACCGCCTGGCCTCACGACCCGCGCAGGGCGTTCCGGACCCTGAGGTACGTGACGAACTGGGCGTCGTTGTGCCGCGCTTATCGGGCCAGCTATGACGTCGCCAAAAACGATGCCGGGCGTTACGCGCAGATGTCCGCGCATTCGGTGGCCAGCCTGGAAAAATTCTGCAGCCAGGCCACTGCCGAGCAACGGCTGAAAGTCTTCTTCGCGCAGCTCCTTGAAACCTGCGTCGCCGTGGATACCCCCGAAGCATGACCCGCGCAGCGTTGCATCGGGTATATAGCGGAGCAGCGTCCAGGAGGACGACATGAGTAACGACAGACGGATCATGGACATCGAATTGTTGCGCGGCATTGCGGTGCTCGGCGTGTTGTTCCATCACCTGCAAGACAGCCTGTTTGCGGCCCCGGTGCCGCTGTTGCAAGCCATCACCGCGTGGGGGCAGCCGTGGTGGGGCGTGGATCTGTTTTTCGCTATCTCCGGGTTTGTCATCGCACGCAGCCTGATCCCGGCGTTGCAGGGTTGCAGCACGCGCCAGGAATACTGGGAGCAGACGCGCAACTTCTGGCTGCGCCGAGCCTTTCGATTGTTGCCGTCGGCGTGGTTGTGGCTGGCGCTGATGTTGCTGGCGTGTATTTTCCTCAATCGCTCCGGGGCGTTCGGCACGCTGCACGCCAACCTGCAAGCGACCCTGGCCGGGGTCGCGCAGTACGCCAACTTCCGCTTCGCCGACAGCTTCTATAACTATGAGTACGGCACCAGTTTCGTGTACTGGAGCCTGTCGCTGGAGGAACAGTTTTATTTGCTGTTTCCGCTGCTGATTCTGCTTTGTCGCAAGCACCTGGTCTGGGCCTTGCTGGCGCTGGTCGCGGTGCAGTTGTTCACGTTGCGCACGCCGATCCTGATGGTGGTTCGCACCGATGCGCTGGCACTCGGTATCTTGCTGGCGATGTGGAGTGCACAACCTTCGTATCTGCGCTGGGAGCCGACGCTTTTACGCCGGCCATGGGCCGGTGTGACGGCGTTGGTAGTGCTGTCGCTGGTGCTCAGTTTCATGGCGACGGATCGCTTCACGTTTACCAACTACCGCATCGGCACGATTGCCGTGTTGTGCGCGGTGCTGGTGTGGATTGCTTCCTACAATCGCGATTACCTCCTGCCACGGGGCGCGTTCAAGAACCTGATGACGTGGGTCGGCAGTCGCTCCTACGGGATCTACCTGATCCACATTCCGGCTTATCTGCTGGTACGCGAATTCACCTTCCGCTTGCAGGGTGCCGGTCTGCCCAATCCCGGCGGCCATCCGATCCTGACACTGATGATTGCTGGCGGGTTGATCGCCTTGTTGAGCGAACTCAACTTCCGCTTTATCGAAATGCCCATGCGCAACCGCGGCGCCTCGCTGGTCAAACGCCTGGGCACGTCCCGAACAGCCGCCCAAACCTCTGGAGCCACCTCATGCTGAGCCTTTTGAAGAAACTCACGGCGGGTACGCCCGCTCCCGTGGCGCCTGTGGTGGACAAGGTCGAGAAGGTCGATCCATACATGCTCGGCCTGCACGACGCGATGCTCAGCGGCTGGTTCAATCAGCAAACCGGCGAGCTGTTCACCGGGTTCCCGGTGACCGCCAAGGACACGCTGCTGGACGTCGGCTGCGGTGATGGCGGCAACGTGCATTTCTGCGGCATGCGCGGGGCAAAGATCATCATCGCCGACATCGACGCGGCCAAGGTCGAAGCCACCCGTCAGCGCCTGAGCGACACGCCGGCGCGCGAGGTCGAATGCCACGTCACCGACTGCAATCCTCTGCCGATCGCCGATGCGACGGCCACCCGCGTGGTGTCCACCGAAGTCATTGAACACGTGGACGATCCGGCGCAGTTTCTCGCTGAGCTTGTGCGGGTCGGCAAACCGGGCGCGTTGTACTTGCTCAGCGTCCCGCATCCAAGCTCCGAAGACCTGCAAAAAGACATCGCGGCGCCCGAGTATTTCCAGAAGCCCAACCACATTCGCATCATCAGCGAAGAGCAGTTCAAGGCGATGGTCAGTGACGCGGGCCTGGAAGTGCTCAGCCACAGTCAGTACGGGTTTTACTGGTCGATGTGGATGCTGTTGTTCTGGGAAGCCAAGGTTGATTTCAGCAATCCCGACCACCCGCTGCTCAACCACTGGGCCGACACGTGGCAGGCCATCCTGGCATCGCCCCGGGGGACTCAGATCAAGCAGGCGCTGGACGCGGTCGTGGCGAAAAGTCAGGTGATCATTGCCCGCAAGCCCTAGCGTCTGACCTGTGGGAGCGAGCTTGCTCGCGATGACGGTGTGACATTCACCTTTGATGCTGAATGTGACGGCCTCATCGCGAGCAAGCTCGCTCCCACAGGTTTTGTGTACCCTGCAACATTGTGTTGTTCGGGATCAGGGATTTCATGCTTTCAATTCGTTTGGCGGTGGTGCTTGCCGCGTTGATGCTGCTCAACGGTTGCGAGCAAAAGGACGCGCCACCGCTCGATCAGCAACTCTACGTCTGGCAACGGCAATGGACGTCAGCCCACGACGCCGCCTTGCAAGACAGTCGCGCGGACTTCTCGACCTTGCGGGTGCTGGCCTTGCAGGCATTTCCCCAGGCGGGCTGGAGCCGGGCGCGGATCGATCCGGCGTTGCTCAAGCGTGATGGCCGGCCGCTTATTGCGGTGATCCGCCTCGATGGCCAACTCACGGCGCTGGATCAGGACGACGTCACGGCGCAGATCCAGCAAGTGCTCAGCGACTGGCAAGGGCAGGGGCTGACGCTCTCCGGCGTCGAAATCGACCACGACGCCGGTAGCGCCCGGCTACCGGCTTACCGCGAATTTCTCACGCACTTGCGCGCGGTTTTACCTGCCGCTTTGCCGTTAAGCATCACCGCATTGCCTGCCTGGCTCGACAGCCCTGAATTGCCGGCACTCTTGGCGACTGTCGACAGCAGCGTCTTGCAGGTGCATGCGGTGAGCGATCCGCGTCGTGGTTTGTTTGATCCGGACCAAGCCAGGCAATGGGCCAACGCCTGGAGCCGCATCACCTCAAAACCCTTTTACCTCGCGCTGCCCGCCTATGGCGTGGCTCTGTTGCCGGGGGCCAGTGGTGCGCCGGTCATTGAAAGCGAAGTGCCCATCGAGCGCACCGGCAAACGTAGGGAATTGCTGGCGGACCCCTTGCAGCTGAGCACACTCGCCACCGAGCTACGCGCCGATCCACCGGAGCATCTGGCCGGCCTGATCTGGTTTCGTCTGCCGCTGGCAGGTGATCGTCGGGCCTGGAGCCTGAACACGCTGAGGGCCGTAGCTCGCGGAGATTCCCTCGACAGTCGCTTGAGTTTGAAACTCATCGCGCAAGACGACCTCTATGACATCAGCGTCAGCAATCAAGGCAACCTCGACAACGCCTGGCCCGAACGCGTAACGCTGGCGGTTCGCGGCTGCGACGGTGCCGATGCGCTGGCCGGTTATTCATTGCAACAAAGCCCGGATCTGCTTACCTTCACCCGCCTGCGCGACGGCCGGATACCGGCCGGCGAGCAGCGCGCCATCGGTTGGGCACGCTGCGCGCAAATTGATCAAGGAGCTTCGAATGTTCACCCGTAACTGGCCCCGCCATGTGCTTTGCCTGAGCCTCAGCCTGCCGCTGGGTTCGGCGATGGCCTGCGGGCCGGACTTCCCGATGCGCTTGCTGGACAACCGCGCCCAATCGCTGGCGGAGCTGCCGGAAGGCAACTTCCAGTTCGAGATCAACCGCCTCGGGCACATGATCGCTGGGCTCAAGAACGTTGCGGCGTCCCCTTACAGCATGGAGGCGACTGACTACGCAGAGCAGCGGGACAAGGCCGAGCAGGCCGGTTTGACGGAGCAGCAGCAAGCACTGGTCAAGCAACTGCGTGCGCTGACCGATGCCCATCAAGTCGAGACCCAGGGCGCGAGCCTGCCGGCCGAGCTTCGGTTCTATCTGGCGGGTGCTGTGGCGTTCAACGCCGGTGATCACGCACTGGCCGCCGAGTACTTCCAGAAAGTGCTGGCGCTGCCGGCGGATCAACGCGCATTGCGCAGCACTTGGGCCGCGTATTCGCTGGGTCGGGCGCTGTTTGCCATGAGCGCCGAAGCGGGCGCAGCGCCCGACCTGTTGGCGCAGGCGCAAACAGCTTTCGAGCAGGCCCTTCAGCTGACTATCGAGGGTTTCAGCGACCCGCTGGAACTGGGTGTCGCCAGCCTCGGCGAACAAGCCCGAGTGGCGCGCACTGCGGGCGACTGGAACCGCGCCATCAATCTGTACGCCACGCAAAATCGTCACGGTTCGGCAGTGGGTTACACCTCGCTGAAGCTGTTGATGGCGGATCTGCTGGCGATGCCTGAGGATCAGTTGACCGAGTTGCTCAAGGGCAAACCGGTGCAGCAACTGGTGACCGCGTCGTTGATCAGTCGCCTGGGCTGGTCATTTGGTGATCAACCACCGAACGAACTGAAATTGATCAAACTCCTGCAAAGCAGCACGCGCGGCAGTCTGGACAACGCTGATCGGTTGGCGGCGATGAATTATCAGCAGGGCGATTACACCAGCGCCAAGGCGTTCCTTGAACACGCCGGGGACGGCGGTCTGGCGTGGTGGCTGCGGGCGAAACTGGCGCTGCGTGACGGCGACAAAAACGCAGCCGCCGCGGCGTATGCCAAGGCTGCCCAGGCTTTCCCGCAGAACGAGTCGTGGGGCGAGCGACGTACGCCCGACTACGATTTCGAAAGCCTGCAGCCCAAGTGCCGGGTCGAGGGTGAAAGCGCGATCCTGGCGCTGCAACGCGGCGATTACCTGCAAGCGTTCGATCAACTTTATCGCAGCCAAAGCATCTATTGGTTCGACGCCGCGACCGTTGCCGAACGCGTATTGACGGTCGATGAACTCAAGCATTACGTCGACACCCAGGTGCCGGCGCCGCCAGCGCTCAGCCAGCAGGATCGTGACAACTACGTGCCGTTGCCGGTGGCGGCGCAACTGCGCAATCTGCTCGGGCGTCGCTTGCTGCGTGAAGAGCGCTACGACGAGGCGCTGGTCTACTTCGATAACCCGGATCTACAGAAAAAAGCCCGTTTGTATGCGCAACAGCGGCAGCTCGCCGATGCGGCGTGGTGGCCGACCAAGCGTGCGTCTGCTCTGTTCAACGCAGCCTGGACGGCACGCGAGTGGGGCATGGACATTCTCGGTTATGAAATGGCCCCGGACTACGCCACGTTTGGCGGCAATTACAGCCTGGAGACGGCTGAGCTGAAGGTTGGCCCATTGGTGGCCGAGGGTGAAGTCCAGCGCCAGCAAGCCAGTGCCGCGAAGCCCGACGAACGCTACCACTATCGATTCGTCGCAACGGCCTTGGCCAACCGCGCCGCCGATAACCTGCCTCACACCAGCCAGGCCTTTGCGGCGGTGTTGTGTTCAGCGGCGGGCTGGAACAGCAGCCTTGAAGACCAAAGCGCGCTGTACCAGCGCTATGTCAAGGAAGGGCCGTACGTGGAGTGGGCGGTGGATTTCGGCCACCAGTGCCCGTATCCCGACTTCGAAAATGCCAGCAAACGTTATGTCACCCAGGTGACTGACGCCACGCGTTCGGTGCTGCGGCCGTACAAGTGGCCGTTGCAGATCGGTGGTGTTATCGCGGTGACTGCGGCGGCGCTGTTGTTGCTCAACCGCCGTCGCCGTCGTAAGGCGCAGTAAGGTTCAGGCCTGTTGAACAAAGGTCAGCCGCAGGGCGAAGCCGATCAACAGACTGCCAAACAACCACTGTTGCAGGCGCTGGGCCGAGGGACTGCGTTGCAGCCAGCGGCCCAGTGCGGCGCCGGTCAAGGCGTAGGCGCTGTCGAACAGCAAACCGACGCCGACCAGCAGCACGCCCAATACCGCAAATTGCGCGAGCACGGGTCCTGCGTGAGGGTTGATGAACTGCGGCAACAGCACCGAGCAGAACAGCAGCGCCTTGGGGTTGAGCAGGTTGGTCAGCAAGCCGCGCTGGATCGATGCGCGCCAGGACGATTTTTCACCGGTTGTGGCTGCGCCATTCAGGTTCGGCAACATCGTGGTTCGCAGGCACTGAATGCCGATCCACAGCAGGTACGCGGCCCCCGCCAGACGCACCACGTCGAAGGTCCACGGCGCAGCCTTGAACAGCGCCGCCAGCCCCAGCGCAGCCAACGCCACGTGGCAGCCGCGAGCAATGCCCAGACCCACCGCCGTCGCCAACGCCGCGCCTTTGCCCTGACGGGCACCGGTTTGCAGCAGCAGAATCATGTCCGGGCCAGGCAACAGATACACCACCGCCAATGCCATGAAAAACAGCCAGAGTCCTTCCACTTTGCACCCCATTCGTTGTCGATTTGGTAGCGCCAGTCTAGGGTGCAAGAGTGGGGCAGGTGCTTGCGTAGTCAGCTTCTAATGGATCGATAATTGGCATAACCTGCCACTTCGTGACGATCAAACCATCAGGATCTGCCAAACCATGAAACTGGACGCCTACGACCGCAAAATTCTCGCAGCCCTGCAACGGGACGGGCGCCTGAGCAATGTGCAACTGGCCGACGAGATCGGTTTGTCCGCGTCGCCGTGTTTGCGCCGGGTGCGGATGCTGGAGGAGGCGGGCGTGATTCGTGGCTATCAGGCCAATCTTGATCGTGACGAAGTGGGGCTTGGGCTGACGGTGTTTGTCGGGGTCAAGGTGGAGCGCCACAACGATGAACAGGCCGAAGCGTTTCGCCTGGCCGTGACGGCATTGCCCGAGGTGATTTCGGCGTTTCTGGTGTCAGGGGAGTCGGATTTTCTGCTGCAAGTGGTGGTGCCGGATCTGCGTGGATATGACCGCTTTCTCACGGAGCGGCTGCTGAAATTGCCGGGCGTGAGTGATATTCGCAGCAACTTTGCGATTCATACGGTGAAGACGCCGGGGGCGTTGCCGTTGGGGCATTTGCCGCTTTAGACCGAGTCGACCCCTTCGCGAGCAAGCCCACTCCCACAGGGGATTTGTGGCGTTCACAAAACCAGTGTGGGAGCGGGCTTGCTCGCGAAGGCGTCCTGACGGCCGGCATCACTCTGGCAGGCTGGCTTACATCTGCGTCGCCATCCCCTCCACATTCATCGCCGCCTGACGCAACGCCTCGGACCGCGTCGGATGCGGATGGCACGTCAACGCAATGTCCTCCGCCGAAGCGCTGAACTCCATGGCCACGCAATACTCACCAATCATTTCACTGACACTCGGTCCTACAAGGTGCACGCCGAGAATCTCGTCGGTGCGTTCATCGGCCAGCACTTTGGCGAAGCCTTCGGTCTCGTGGTTGATCTTCGCCCGGCTGTTGGCGGTGAAAGGGAATTTACCGACCTTGTACGCGCGGCCTTCAGCCTTGAGCTGCTCTTCCGTCTTGCCGACGCTGGCCAGTTCCGGCCTGGTGTAAATCACGTTGGGGATCAGGTCGTAGTTGACCTCGCCCGCCTTGCCGACGATCTGTTCGATGCAGGCCATGGCTTCATCTTCGGCCTTGTGGGCGAGCATCGGCCCGGACGTGACATCGCCTATCACCCACACGCCCGCAGCTTCGGTGCAGTGTCCCTTGTTGGCGAGCATGCCGCGCTTGTCGGTGGTGAGGCCGACGTTTTCCAACCCCAGGCCTTGGGTATAAGGACGGCGACCGATGGACACCAACACGTAATCGGCTTCGAGCAGCTCGGCGGTGCCGCCCGCCGCCGGCTCCACGCTGAGCTGAACGCCGTTTGCCGAGGTGGTGGCGCTGGTCACTTTCGAGCTCAACTTGAAGCTGATGCCCTGTTTGCTTAATGAACGCTGCAGGGTTTTACCTGCTTCTGCGTCCACACCGGGGCAGATGCGGTCGAGAAATTCGACCACCGTCACTTGAGCGCCCAGGCGTCGCCACACCGAGCCCAGTTCCAGGCCGATCACGCCGGCACCGATCACCACCAAGTGCTTCGGCACTTCAGCCAGTGACAGCGCGCCGGTGGAGTCGAGGATGCGCTTGTTATCGATCTCGACGCCGGGCAGGGGAGTGGGCTCGGAGCCGGTGGCAATGATGATGTCCTTGGCGTTCAGTTCGGTCTTGGCGCCCTGGCTGTCGGTCACCGTCACTTTGCCTGGCCCGTCGATGTGGCCCCAGCCTTTGATCCAGTCGACTTTGTTTTTGCGAAACAGAAACTCGATGCCCTTGGTCAGCTCGGTCACGCTTTCATCTTTCTGCTTCATCATCTGGGCGAGGTTAAGGGTGGGTTTGACCTCGATCCCCAGGTTGGCGAATTCTGTTCCCATGGCCGCGTCGTAGAGTTCCGAGGCATGCAAGAGCGCCTTGGACGGCATGCAACCGACGTTGAGGCAGGTGCCGCCGAGCGTCGCCCGGCCTTCCACGCACGCCGCTTTCAGGCCCAGCTGACCTGCGCGGATCGCTGCGTTGTAACCGCCCGGGCCACCGCCCAGTATCACGACGTCATAAGTGCTCATGGATGTACTCCTGGACTGAAAGGGGAATGGGCTGGATAACCGTAGTCTTTGATTAAAATTACGGACGTAACATGTGCGTTTGTGACTATTTCGGTCAAGGCTTCAGCAAGGCGACAGGTTGGGCATCTTTAGATAGAGCGAATTAGTACAAAAATTTCACCACTTTCGTTATATCGTAACGAATTGCGATACAGCTAATGATAAGCACTGGGGTGGTATGCAAGTCGATCTCGAAGTCGATGGAACGCAGGTAGCCGGGCTGCCGCGCTTTCAGCAGGCGGTCTTTCAAGGGCGGCGATTACGTCAGTTCGCCATCGGCCTGAGCGCCTTGGCGGCGGTCGGTCTGTTGTTGGCGTTTTTCGTCGGATTGTTTGCGCCGCTGTCGCTGTGGGCGCCGTTGCTGGTGACTCAAAGTGCCGGTTTGTTAGTGCTGATTGCAGGCCTGCAATCGGCGTGGTGGATAACGCAGTGGCGCGCGCAGGCGATGAGCCCGACGTTGCCGGGGGTGCTCACAGAGGACACGACGGTTGTTCCCGAAGGCTGGTATGAGCGTTTGCTGGAGCGACTCAGTCAGCGCTGGGTGCGCATGCTCGGGCAGATCGGCGCACCAACCCTCTGGCTCGCAGGTTGGGCGCTGTTAACGATCTTGAGCATCAGTCAGTTCTGGAACCTCGCGTTACCGCCCGCTGCGTTGGGTTTATCGGCGAGCGTCGGCGCGGTGCTGTCGTTGTTGCTGGGCTTCGGTTTGCTGGTGCTTGAGCGTCAGCTCGCCCAGGAAAACATCGCCCAATGGCCGGAAGCGGGGCCGTTGGCGCAACTGAGCCGGGTGGCGATCATTTGCCTGGTACTCAGCGCGTTGTGTTTGTTGTTCGGTAGCGAAACCTCGGTCTGGCCGGTACGCCTCGCCGTATTGATCGGCTTGCTGCCAGGACTGGTCGCAGTCGAGTTGCTGCTGCGCGCCGTGCTGTCGCTGTTCAGTCCTCGCCGTGAACAACTTGAACCGACATTGCTGGCGCGTAGTTTTGTCGCCGACATGCTGCGCTGGCCACCACAACCGTTGCTGGCGTTGCAGCACGAATTGCATAACCGCTTCGGTATCGACTTGCGGCAGATCTGGGCGTTCACCTATATGCGCCGGGCATTTTTGCCGGTGATGGCGGTGGTGGCGATCGTCGGCTGGTCGCTCACCGGCGTTCACGAAATTCCGCTGCAAGGGCGGGGCATCTACGAACGTTTCGGCAAACCGGTGGAAGTGTTCGGTCCAGGTTTGCACGCTGGTCTGCCGTGGCCATTGGGTCGGGTGCTGAATGTTGAAAACGGCGTGGTTCATGAGTTGGCAACGAGCGTTGGCGAAACGTCGGCGCCAGTCGTCCTGGAGCCGGCGGAAGGCCCGGCGCCGGCGATTGCCAATCGCTTGTGGGACGCCAGTCATGTGAACGATAAATCCCAGGTCATCGCCAGCAGCCGTGCCGACAAGCAGAGCTTTCAAATCGTCAACATGGACGTGCGTTTTGTCTATCGCATCGGTCTGACCGATCAAGCGGCGCTGGCCGCGACGTACAACAGCGCCGATGTACCGACGTTGATTCGCAGCACCGCCAGCCGGATTCTGGTTCACGACTTTGCCTCGCGAACCCTCGATGGTTTGCTCGGCGAAGACAGGGTAGGGCTGGCCGAAGAGATCGGTCGCGCCGTGCAATCCGATCTGGAGAAACTTGACAGCGGCGTGGAAATTCTCGCGACGGTGGTGGAGGCGATCCATCCGCCGGCCGGTGCGGCCAATGCTTATCACGGTGTTCAAGCAGCGCAGATTGGTGCCCAGGCGTTGATCTCCCGTGAACGCGGCGCGGCAGCCGAGGCGACCAATCAGGCGCAATTGCAGGCCAGCATCGCTCGCGATCAAGCGACAGCCAGTGCCCATGAAATCAACTCCACCGCTCAGGCGGCTGATCTGAAGTTCTCCGCCGAACAGAAAGCGTATGCCAGCGCCGGCCAGGCGTTCGTGTTGGAGCAGTATTTCAGCCGACTGACCCAAGGCCTGGCCAACGCCAAATTGCTGGTGCTCGATCATCGTCTCGGCGGCAGCGGCAATGCACCGACCATCGACTTACGAACCTTCACGCTGCCGGCCGATCCTGCGTCGCCGCGCACCAGCGCTCAGCCAGGAGCTGCCCATTGAGCCAGTCGCACACTCACGATCATGACGACCACGCCGGCCACGATCACGGCCATGGCGGACATCACCACGGTCACCACCATCACGGTGATCCACAGGAAGCCGGTCCATTCCCGTGGCGGCGCATGGGCTGGGCCGCGTTGCTCGTAGCATTCGCCATCGCGGCAGCGAGTCTGGTGCAGGTTCGCTCGGGAGAAGCCACGGTGATCACTCGCTTCGGCAATCCGTCGCGGGTGTTGCTGGAGCCGGGCCTTGGCTGGCGCTGGCCGGCCCCGTTTGAAGCGGCGATTCCTGTCGACTTGCGGCTGCGCACCACCTCCAGCGGCTTGCAGGATGTGGGCACGCGCGACGGTTTGCGCATCATTGTTCAGGCGTACGTGGCGTGGCAGGTGCAGGGCGATCCGGACAACGTGCAGCGCTTTATGCGCGCCGTGCAGAATCAGCCGGACGAAGCGGCACGGCAGATTCGTACGTTTGTCGGTTCTGCGCTGGAAACCACCGCGAGCAGTTTTGATCTGGCCAACCTGGTGAACACCGACGCCAATCAAGTGCACATTGCCGATTTCGAAGCGCAGCTGCGTAAACAGATCGACCAACAGTTGCTGACCACGTATGGCGTCCGGGTGCTTCAAGTGGGCATCGAGCGTTTGACTCTGCCGTCGGTAACGCTAACCGCCACCGTCGATCGCATGCGTGCCGAGCGTGAAACAATTGCCACTGAACGCACCGCTATCGGCAAACGAGAAGCCGCGCAAATCCGGTCGGCTGCCGAGCGTGATGCGCGCATCGTGCAAGCCGATGCAACGGTCAAAGCGGCTGATATTGAAGCCCAATCACGGGTCGAAGCGGCGCAGATTTATGGTCGTGCCTACGCCGGTTCGCCGCAGCTTTACAACTTGCTGCGCTCCCTCGACACCTTGGGCACGATCGTTTCCCCAGGCACCAAACTGATATTGCGAACGGATGCGGCGCCTTTCCGGGTGTTGGTTGACGGTCCGCCGACCCTCGAAACCAAGTCCGGGTCGCAGCCATGAATTTAGTTCCACGTGGAACACTTGAGTTAAGTAGCCCCTGGATTCAGGCCGGGCGGTTGGCTTTTCTTGCTCTATACGGAGTGACAATTCTCGCCGCGCTAGCTTGGGCATTCTCCAATGTGCGGCAGATCGATCCACAGAATCGCGCTGTGGTCCTGCACTTCGGCGCGCTGGATCGCATCCAGAATGCCGGGTTGCTGTTGGCGTGGCCGCGTCCCATCGAGCAAGTGATTTTGTTGCCGGCAGCCGATCGGGTGATCGAACGTCGGGTGGAGAACTTGCTTCGCAGCGATGCCGCGTTGCAAGCCGATCGAGTGGCATCCTTCGCGACTCCGCTGAGCGATGCGCTTGCTGGCTCTGGCTATTTGCTGACCGGTGACGCGGGCGTGGTTCAACTGGATGTGCGGGTTTTCTACAAGGTCACCGAACCTTATGCCTTCGTGCTTCAAGGTGAACATGTGCTGCCGGCACTCGATCGACTGGTCACTCGCAGCGCCGTTGCACTCACCGCTGCGCGAGACCTGGACACCATTCTGGTGGCACGACCGGAGCTGATCGGCTCCGACAATCAGGCGGCCGAACGCCGCGAACGCCTGCGCGGTGACTTGGTGCAAGGCATCAATAAACGACTGGCCGAGCTGACCGCGACAGGGCAGGGACTGGGTATCGAAGTGACGCGAGTCGACGTGCAATCAAGTCTGCCCGGCCCAGCAGTGAATGCGTTCAATGCGGTGCTGACCGCCAGCCAGCAAGCGGATAAAGCCGTCGCCAATGCGCGCACCGAGGCCGAGAAGTTGACCCAGACCGCCAATGAACAAGGCGATCGAACACTGCAAGTCGCCCACGCCCAGGCGAGCGAACGACTGGCCAAAGCCTCGGCCGATACGGCCACGGTGTTGAGCCTGGCCAAGGCGCAACAGCAGGGCACCGACCCGCAAATGTTGCTGCGTATCTACCGCGAGCGAATGCCGAAGATTCTCGGCCAGGCCGGCTCGGTGACGACGGTCAACCCGGAAGACGATACCCGCCTGATCATTCAGGGAGCCACACAATGACCGCCGAAACTGCCGCCGCACCGAGCCTGTTGTCCTCGGCTGAACAACGCAGCGCTGCACGCCAATTGACCCTGGCCATGCTCGCCCTTGGCTTGCTCAGCCTCGGTTTGGTCTGGCGCTGGCTGTCGCCGGAACAGACCGGCGTCAGTCAATTGCTGTTGGGTTTTGCTTCCTTACTGGTGGCTGTGCCGGTGATGCGATCGGCGTGGTACAGCCTGCGCTATCCGAGCCTGCACGGAATCACCGATCAGTTGATCGCCCTCGCCATGCTCGGCGCCTGGGCCACGGGTGACCTGCTGACCGCCGCGTTGTTGCCGATCATCATGATCTTCGGCCACGTACTGGAAGAGCGCAGTGTGATCGGTTCCCAGGAAGCGATTCGTGCGCTCGGCAAACTGACCCGCAGTCATGCACGCAAGGTTCAGGCGGACGGTGCCATCGTCGAGGTCGACAACGGCACACTTAAATCCGGCGACATTGTCGAGGTGCGGGCCGGTGACCGGGTGCCGGCCGATGGTCGGGTGTTGTCCGGTCAGGCGAGCCTCGACACGGCATCGATCACCGGTGAGTCGGTGCCGGTCGAGGCGGGTGTCGGCATGCAGGTCTTTGGCGGCGCAATCAATCTCGACGGTTTGCTGCGCATTGAAGTGACGCGCACGGGCAAAGAATCGACCCTCGGTAAAGTCATAGCGCTGATGCAAAGCGCGGAGCGTTCAAAGCCGCCGATCACGCGATTGCTCGAACGTTACGCCGGCAGCTACATGGTGTTGGTGCTGCTATTGGCCGCGGTGACCTGGTTTGTCACCAACGATGCCCAGGCGATGCTCGCGGTGTTGGTGGCGGCGTGTCCTTGCGCGTTGGTTTTGTCGGCACCGGCCACGGCAATTGCCGGCGTGGCGGTGGCGGCACGGCACGGGATTCTGATCCGTAGTTCGGCGTTTCTGGAAGAGTTGGCGGACCTGACGTCGCTGGTGGTCGACAAGACGGGAACCCTGACCTTTGGCACCTTGCGCTTGCAGTCCATCGACAGCCCGTTGGCGGACCGCAGTCACGTGCTGAAACTCGCCGCCAGCCTGGGCTCGGCCAGCAGTCATCCGGTCAGCCGTGCGCTCGCCGGGTTGGTCACTCAGGAACATTTTCTGCTGCTGTCGGACATCCACGAGCGTCAGGGTCTGGGCGTCGTCGCGATGACGGAGCAGGGTGAAGCGGCACTCGGTCGTCCGGAGTTGTTCGCGCAACTGGGCATCGCCACTTCAGTCGTTCCCGAACACGACGGCCCGATTGCCGGGCTGGCACTCAACGGTGAATTCCTTGCCTGGCTGTTGCTGGCCGACAGCGTCAAACCTGAGGCGCGATTTGCCTTGAGCGAATTACGTGAACTGGGGTTGGGCCGTCAGTTGCTGCTCACCGGTGATCGGCACAGCGTGGCGCACACGCTGGCGCGCGATGTCGGCATCAGCGACGTTGAAGCGCAGGCCTTGCCCGAGGACAAACTTAATCGCGTGCTGGCGGAGATCGACAACGGTTTCCGGCCGATGGTGGTGGGGGATGGCATCAACGATTCATTGGCACTCAAGGCCGGCGTCGTGGGGGTGGCCATGGGCGCGGGTGGTGCGGACATCGCGCTGGCGTCGGCGGACATCGTGCTGATCGGCAGCGACCTGCGTCGCCTCGGCACCTGTGTGCGGTTGAGTCGCCAATGTCGGCAGACCTTGCAGGTCAACGTGATCATCGGGCTGGGCTGGACCCTGGCGATTGTTGCCTTCGCCGCGTTCGGCTGGCTCGGTGCAGCGGGGGCAATGATCGCAGCGTTGCTGCATAACCTCAGCACGTTGCTGGTACTTGGTAACGCTGGACGGTTGCTGCGCTTTCAGGAGCCATTGCTGAAGTTGAAGGACGAGCTTTAAGGGGCGCGAAACTCTTTTTTTACTCCCTCTGTAACGCCGCTGGGGGCACTGCGCTCTAGTGCTGTGTCGGGACTGGACAAGCCGTCCTGGCCGACACCACTGACGATTACCGAGGATATAAAAATGAACTTCAAAAACGCCACCGCCGGTGCTGCTCTCGCCTTCGCTGCTGCAACCCTGTTTGCCGGTGTCGCCACTCAGGCCCAAGCCGCGGACACTGCTCAGGTTCATTGCTACGGCGTGACTTCTTGCAAAGGCATGAACGATTGCAAGACTGCTGAAAATGCCTGCAAGGGCCAGGGTGTTTGCAAAGGTCACGGCTTCAAGGCAATGACTCAGACCGAGTGTGTGAAAGCAGGTGGCAAGGTCGGCGAGTAATCGACTACTGCATGCCGCCGCAGTGGTTTGCGCCACTGCGGCCACTTTGCGAGGAGTCCGCAAAATGTCTGCATCCCTTCCTTGCCTGGGCTACGGCCTGGGTTTGCGCAGTGCTTACTACCAACAGATTCTCGAGCAGTCACCCCCCGTTGACTGGTTCGAAGTCGTCTCCGAAAACTTCATGGTTCAGGGCGGCAAAGCTTTGTACTACCTCGACGCCATTGCCGAGCGTTATCCGGTGGTGATGCATGGCGTGTCGTTGTCCATCGGCGGGCCTCACGCCCTCGATCCAGACTATCTGAATCAACTCAAATTATTGGCTGAGCGAGTGAGACCCGCGTGGATCTCCGATCACCTGTGCTGGAGCCGCGGCAACGCTCATCAGCTTCATGATCTGCTGCCGTTGCCTTACACCGAGGAAAGCCTTCACTACGTTGCGGGCCGAGTGCGACAGGTTCAGGACGTTTTGCAGCGGCCGTTGGTGCTGGAGAATGTCTCCAGTTATGTGCGCAGCGCCGGCGACGATTTCAGCGAGTGGGAGTTTCTTGAAGCCCTCAGCCGACTGAGCGACTGCGAGCTGTTGCTGGACGTGAACAATGTCTATGTGAGTTCGCGCAATCACGGCTTCGATCCGTGGACGTTCATCCAAGGTTTGCCGGCGAACAAGATTCGCCAACTGCACCTGGCAGGGCACAGCGATTACGGACATTACGTGATCGACACCCATGATCAGCCCGTGAGTGATTCGGTCTGGACGCTCTATCAAAAAACCCTCGAACACCTCGGCCCGGTCGCCACGCTTCTGGAACGCGATGATCACTTCCCGCCTTTTGCAGAGCTGCTGACTGAATTGCAAAAGGTCCGGGAGCTAGGCGATAGCGTGCTGGCCCGGAGACTGAAATGCGTCTGAACGATTGGCAACTGGCCTTTGAGGATTACCTGTCAGGGGAGCGGGCAATAGCCGATCCCAAGCTGGGAGCAAGCCTGATCGGCGGCCCGACACTCGATGTAAATACTGGCTTGGCGATCTATCACAACGCCTATCAGGCGCGGCTTCAGGAAGTGTTGCGTGGGGACTATCCGGCCATCTGGCATTGGTTGGGCGACGATGAATTCGCACAGCTCGCCGCGGCTTACATTCGCCAGTCACCCTCAACACATTTCAGTTTGAGGTGGCTCGGTAAAGGTTTTGAAATGTTCATCCGTCAGCACCTGGTACCTGAACAGAGTGCTGCACTTGCCGAGTTAGCCGCGCTTGAGTGGGCTTTCACCCTGGCGTTTGACGCACCTGATTCCCGACCGCTGACGATGCAGGACATGGCCACTTTGCCACCGCAAGACTGGCCGATGTTGCGAGTCTGTCCCGGTACCACCGTGCAGTGGTTGGAATGTGCTTTCAACAGCGTCGCACTGTGGCGAGCAGTGAAGGATGAAACCGCGTTTCCAGGGAGCACAGGATTGGAGGCGCACCAGGTTGTCGTCATCTGGCGCAGCGAATTGGTTTGTCACTACCGGAGTCTCGAATCTGCCGAGGCAACCGCTCTAAAAGGTATGTTTCAGCACGGCTGGAGTTTTGCTGAACTGTGTTCCGAATTAGCAGTCATCTATGGTGAGGGTGCACCACTTCAAGCTGTTACATGGCTGAAACAGTGGATTCATGACGGTTGGTTACAGCGCCGCGAATCATAGAAAACGGCTATTAAATCGATAGCCAGCTATTTTTCCAGAATGGTCTAACCTCACATCAGACGTCTGAAACAAGGGGGGATTTTCCATGCTCGCGCAACTTCCACCGGCCTTACAGAATCTGCAGTTACCGCTACGCCTGCGACTCTGGGACGGCCATGAATTCAACCTGGGGCCGGCGCCCAGCGTCACTATTGTGGTCAAGGACCCACAAATGGTTACCCAGTTTACCCACCCAAGCCTGGACGCGCTCGGAGCGGCGTTTGTCGAAGGCAAGCTTGAACTCGAAGGCTCCATCAGCGACGTGATCCGCGTCTGTGATGAATGGAGCCAGGCGTTGTTGAGCGAGGATGACGACAGTCAACCAGTGCGCACCGTCCACGACAAGGAAACCGACGCGAAGGCGATTTCCTACCACTACGACCTTTCCAACGCGTTTTACCAGCTATGGCTCGACAGCGACATGGCGTATTCCTGCGCTTATTTCGAGACCGGCAGTGAAACGCTGGAGCAAGCCCAGCAAGCCAAATTCCGCCACCTGTGCCGCAAGCTGCGGCTGCAACCCGGCGAATACCTGCTGGATGTCGGTTGCGGTTGGGGAGGGCTGGCCCGCTTTGCGGCCCGTGAGTTCGGCGCCAAAGTGTTCGGGATTACTCTGAGTAAAGAGCAACTGGCCCTGGCCCGTGAAAGAGTGACGGCCGAAGGCCTGGACGATCTGGTCGAACTGCAACTGCTCGACTACCGCGATCTGCCTCAGGACGGGCGCTTCGACAAGGTGGTCAGCGTCGGCATGTTCGAACACGTCGGCCACGCCAACCTGGCCGAGTATTGCAAGACCTTGTTCGGCGCAGTGAAAGAGGGCGGTCTGGTGATGAACCACGGGATCACCGCCAAGCACACTGATGGCCGACCCGTGGGACGCGGTGCCGGGGAGTTCATCGAGAAGTATGTGTTCCCCAACGGCGAGTTGCCGCACCTGTCGATGATCTCCGCCGAGATCAGCGAAGCGGGGCTGGAGATCGTCGACGTCGAGAGTTTGCGTCTGCACTACGCGCGCACCCTGGACCATTGGAGCGAACGCCTGGAGGACAATCTGGAAGCGGCTTCAAAACTGGTTCCGGAACAGGCGCTGCGGATCTGGCGGTTGTACCTGGCGGGATGCGCCTATGCGTTCGCCAGAGGCTGGATCAACCTGCACCAGATCCTCGCGGTGAAAGCCCACGCCGATGGCAGCCATGAACTGCCTTGGACGCGAGACGACATCTACCTTTAGAGAATCGGCGAAATAAGCCGGGCGATCCGCATGCCGACCTGTTGCAGGCGGCGGGTCTCCCGGCTTTCTTCTTTGGCGATCTCGTGGGCCTGGGCGAAGTCATCGTTGAGCATCTGTTCCACCTCGGCGGCGAACGCGCTGTCGACGGTCAGTAGCATCACTTCAAAATTCAGCCGGAACGAACGGTTGTCCAGGTTGGCGCTGCCAATTGCGCTGATTTCGCTGTCGATCAACACCACTTTCTGATGCAGGAAACCCGGCTGGTAACGAAACACTCGCACGCCTGCGCGTACCGCTTCGAAGGCGTAGAGACTTGAGGCCGCGTAGACGATTCGGTGGTCCGGTCGTGATGGCAGCAGCAGCCGCACATCCACGCCGCGCAGCACCGCCAGTCTCAACGCCGCGAACACCGCTTCGTCGGGAATGAAGTAAGGGCTGGTGATCCACACCCGTTCTGTCGCCGCATGGATGGCTTCGACGAAGAACAACGAACAGGTTTCGTAGGAATCGGCCGGGCCACTGGCGAGCAATTGGCAGAGCACACCGTCGTCCGGGTACACGTCCGGCAGGATCAGCGGTGGCAGCGATCGCGCCGCCCAGAACCAGTCTTCGGCAAACGATTCCTGCATGCAGGCCACCACCGGCCCGCGCACGCGGACGTGGGTGTCACGCCAGGGTGCTAACGGTGGTTTCTCGCCCATGTATTCGTCGCCGACGTTATGCCCGCCGACAAAGCCCAGAATGCCGTCGACCACGACGATCTTGCGGTGATTGCGAAAGTTGACCTGGAAGCGGTTGAGCCAGCCGCTGCGGGTGGCGAAGGCTTTGACCTCGACGCCGCCATCACGCAACGGTTGCACGTAACTGTGGGGCAGGGAATGGCTGCCGATGCGGTCGTACAGCAAGTGGATTGCCACGCCTTCGGCGGCTTTCTTCAACAGCAGGGTTTGCAGGCGCTGGCCGAGGCGGTCGTCGTGGATGATGAAGAATTGAATCAGCACCGCTTCCTTGGCGTTGTCGATGGCTTCGAAAATCGCGTCGAAGGTGGCTTGGCCGTTGATCAGCAAACGCACTTCGTTGTTCGCCAGGCACGGCATGCGCCCCAGTTTCGGCATCGCTCTCAGGGAGGCGTATGCACTGGAAGCACGAGCGGTCAGCGCTTCTTCTACCCAGGGCCGCCAGTTGAGCTCGGAGATGGCCTTGCGCATTTCCTCGTTGGCCTGGCGCCGCGCCTTGATGTAGCCATCGAAGGTGCTGCGGCCGAAGACCAGGTACGGGATAAGCGTGAGGTAAGGCATGAAGATCAACGACAGGGCCCAGGCGATGGATCCCTGGGCGGTCCGGACGGTGAGTACGGCGTGAATGGCTGCGATCAGGCCCAGCGTATGAAGCAGTGCAATCATGTAGCCGAAAATGTGCGGTCCAAAGTAATCCATGGGGCAGCCTTGCTCCTGAAGATTCAATGCTTAACAGACCATGTTCCGTGCAGAATGTCGCTATTTAATTGGCCCATGAACCGAAGCCATTGGCTGACGTCTAACGGCCACTACTGATCAGGAGTTACTCGATGAACGTTCGTCTGCTGGGTTTGGCCGTGGCTTTTGGTTTGGCTCTTCCTGTGGCCGCTCAGGCGCAGATGCTGCAGCCAGGTTTGTGGGAATTGACCACGAGCAACATGAAGGTCGATGACCAGAACCTGCCGGACTTGCAGTTGATCCTCGGTCAGTTGCAAGGACAGATGACCCCGGCGCAGCGCGCGCAACTGGAGAAGCAGGGCATCACCATGGGTGGCAAAGGCATTCGCGCGTGCCTGACGCCGGAGCAAGTGAAGTCGGACAATATCCCGCTGACGGATCCGCAATCGGGCTGCAAACAGGAAATCACTGAGCGCAGCGGTAATCAGTGGAAATTCCGCTTCAGCTGTCCGAAAGCGCAGGGGGCGGGTGTCGCCACTTTCCTCAGCGATCGTGAGTTCACCACCAAGGTCAACGGCACGTTCAATGCGACCGGCCTTCAGCAGAAGGGTAGCCTTGATACCCGTGCGGTTTGGTTGGGGCAGGATTGCGGGACCGTTAAGCCGAGGGCTTAAAAGCATCGCGAGCAGGCTCGCTCCTACAGGGTCGGTGTGAATCCTGTGGGAGCGAGCCTGCTCGCGATGGCGTCAGTTCAGACCCTCGCAATGCCTATTGACCTCAACCAGTCACACACTGCCTCCACAGCCATCCTGCCGAAATCTTCCCCGGTGCGGCTGCGCACACTGACAAACCCGCCTGCTTTTTCTTTCTCGCCGATCACCACCAGATAGGGCACTTGCTGACTGTGCTCGCGGATCTTGTGGCGGACTTTCTCATTGCGCAGATCCGCACGAGCGCGCACGCCGCTTCGGCGCAAGGCCTCGGTCACGGACTGTGCGTAATCCGCCTGACGCTCGTCCATGCTGACGATGATTACGTGCGGCGGCGATCGCCAATCTTCCAGTTCCTGTTGGCAGCTCCAGCAAGTGCCATAGATCCGCTGCGGCGCGGTGCCGCTGATGTGATCAAGCGCGAATGCTTGCAACACCCGTGTTGCGGGAACATGCGGGCCCGATGACACACATTCGAAATCCCCGAGGAGGTAGGGCAATGACCTCTGCGTGGGTACCGATCCGGTTACCGGCTTGCGGCGCCGGATCGAATGGTTGGTCGCCGCCAGGGTCCTCATGCGCGCTTCGATGCCGGCAAGGTCGACCAGGTTTAACAGACGCTCAAACGCGAACTCGTAAAAGAAGCCGTCTCCCAGCGCCGATCCGGTCTGCAGCCGCGTTTTTGGATAGAGCTGCTTGATGGCCACCGCCAGCATCAAGGCGCATGAGCGTCGCAAGATCTCCAGCCCATCGGGCTCTTGAGGCGTAACGATGCTGACCCGGGCATCGGCCTCGATCATGAATTCACAGTCCACCAGAACACCGTCCACCCGGCCGGCCACGGCCGCTTTTGCCAGCCCGGCACCGATGCTCGCGGCAAACTCATACACCGACAACGGTTGGTCGTATTCACGCAATGAACCATCGCTCAGGGTGATGTGAATCATGTCGGTGCTCTCGAGTGCAATAAACGCGCGTTAGCGCATAAACCGTAGAGGT
Source organism: Pseudomonas sp. 31-12 (assembly GCF_003151075.1). Classification (NCBI taxonomy): domain Bacteria; kingdom Pseudomonadati; phylum Pseudomonadota; class Gammaproteobacteria; order Pseudomonadales; family Pseudomonadaceae; genus Pseudomonas; species Pseudomonas sp. 31-12. The sequence continues at coordinate 149,350 of NZ_CP029482.1, read as the reverse complement.
AAACCCTGGCAGTTGTCATTAAGACGTTGGTCGTGCCAGGCGATTTGCCCCGAGACGATCGTGGTGCTGACGCTGTGGCGAAACCGCTGGCGGGCGAAAGGTGTCCAGCCGCATTGCGACAAGATTGGCTGCCTGGAAACGGCTACGCCTTCCGGCTCGGGTTTGATCAGAACAAGGTCGGCCCAATAGCCTTCGCGCAGATAACCGCGGTCGGGAATGGCAAACAGATCAGCCACGCGGTGACTGGTCTTGGCCACGAGGGTAGTTATCGGCAGAACTTCGTCCAACACCAGTTCCATTAACGCCGGCAGGGCATGTTGCACCAACGGCAGACCGGAGGGTGCCTGGGTGTAGGGCCGTTGTTTTTCCGCCCACGTATGCGGCGCGTGGTCGCTACCGATGACGTCCAGTCGATTGCTTAACAGGGCATGACGCAAGGCATCACGATCAGCCTGGCTTTTGATAGCCGGATTGCACTTGATCAGGTTGCCGAGGGTCGGGTAGTCGCGATCATCGAACAACAAATGATGCAGGCAAACTTCGGCGGTAATGCGTTTCTGTGCCAGCGGCTTGTCTTCGAACAGAGCGAGTTCGCGGGCTGTGGTCAGGTGCAAAACGTGCAGTCTCGTGCCATGACGTTTAGCGAGGTCCACGGCCATTGAGGAGGAGCGAAAACAGGCTTCGGTGTCGCGAATCAGTGGATGGACGGCGGCGGGAATGTATTCTCCAAAACGCTCAAGCACCGTCGCGGCATTGGCCTCGATGCTGGGCGTGTGTTCACAATGCGCCAGCAGAAGGGTCGGCACCTCGGCGAATAAACGTTCGAGCGTCTGCGGATCGTCCACCAGCATGTTGCCGGTCGAGGCGCCCATGAATACTTTTACGCCAGCCACTTCGCAGGGATTGAGCGCCGCGACGGTGTCGAGATTGTTGTTGCTCACGCCGAAGTGAAAGCCATAGTTGGCGACAGAATTGATCGCAGCTCGACGTTTTTTGTCAGCGAGTGCCGCGAGGGTCAGGGTGGCCGGGTTGGTGTTGGGCATGTCCATGAAACTGGTGATACCGCCCGCCACGGCCGCCCGCGATTCCGTGTAAACGCTGCCCTTATCCGGCGATCCGGGATCGCGAAAATGCACCTGATCGTCGATCATGCCCGGCAGTAGCCACTGCCCTTGCGCGTCGATTTCGATGTGGGCATTTTCCCCGTCGATGCTGCTGGCAATCTTCACGATCCGGCCGTTGCTCACCAGCAGGTCACCCTCGAATTCTCGACCTTCATTCACCAATCTGGCATTGCGAATCAGCACGCTGCTCATGGTCAAAACTCGTTCTGCAGGGCTTTGTAGCCGCGCACCAGATCGACGTTAGTGCGCGCCACGTCTTCGGAAAACTCCGAGGCACTGACGCTCACCGGCGGGAACTGCGAGAGGTCGGTGTGGGGCCCGATGCGAGTGGTGGAGGGCACGTAGAAATCCTCAGGCAAGTCACGACCGTCGACCACGGAATTGTGCCGCACCACGCTGCCATCGCCGACCGCGCAGTTGAACAACACGCTGTTGAACCCGATGAACACCCGGTCGCCAACGGTGCACGGGCCATGAACGATGGAGCGATGAGCGATCGAACTGAACTCGCCAATGGTCACCGCCGCGCCGGACTTGGAGTGAATCACCACGCCATCCTGGATGTTCGAATTGGCACCGATGGTGATCGGTTCCATTTCGCCTGACGCATCCACTTCGTCGGCCCGAATGACGGCGTATGGGCCGACGAACACGTTTTCGCCGATCACCACTTTGCCGCAGATGATTGCAGTTTTATCCACATACGCGGACTCCGCAATCAGTGGCAAATCGCCTGAGGGATTCTTGCGGATCATGGCTTGCTCAAGGCGTCGTAGAGGGTGTTGAGGTTGTATTCAAACAGGCCGGCGAAGGTACTCGCCGGACCGCTTGCGGCGAGCGCGTCGGAGTACAACGTGCCACCGATGTGCGCGCCGCTTTCGTCGGCAATCTGTTTGAGCAGGCGAGCATCCTTGATGTTTTCCATGAACACCGCTTTAACCTTGGCCTGGCGAATCTGAGTAATCAGCGCAGCGACTTCGGCGGCCGAAGGTTCGCGTTCCGTGGACAGGCCTTGCGGCGCCATGAAGTCGATGCCGTAGGCCTGGCCCAGATAACCGAAGGCGTCATGCGAAGTGACGATCTTGCGGTTGCCTGGTGGCAACGAAGCAAGCTTGGCCTTGGCTTTGGCGAGCAGCGCGTAGATCTGTTTCAGGTAGACCTGGCTGTTGCGTTCGTAGTCGGCTTTGTTCGCCGGATCGGCGGCGATCAGCGCTTTGGTGATGTTGCTGATATACAACTCGGTGTTGGCCAGGTTGTGCCAGGCGTGAGGGTCGGGAACGGTCTCGCCGTCTTCATCCAGGGAGCGTGGGATGACGCCGTGGCTCGCGCTGATGACCGGGGCTTTGGTCTCGGTGCTGGTCACCAGACGGTCCAGCCAGGGTTCGAATCCCAGACCGTTTTTGATGATGAGTCGGGCCTTGAGCAAGGCTTTGGCATCGTCCGGAGTCGGCTCGTAGGTGTGGGCATCGGCGTCGGGACCGACCATGTTAGTGATGTGGATATGTTCGCCGCCGACCTGATGAGTCATGTCGGCGAGGATGCTGAAGCTGGTGACCACCTGAAGTTTCTCCGCAGCGGACAGCGACATCGACAGCATCAGACTGAACAGCACGAGTAAAGCGCGCATCGGAAAGCACCTCATTGGGATGTGAACAAAGGCGGGCGGCGCAGCAAACCGTGCACCGGCCCGAACACCACAGACAGCACATACAAACCGCCAGCCACCAGCACGATCGCCGGGCCGCTGGGCAGCGAGTAGTAGAACGACAGCAACAAACCGAGCCACACAGAGAGGCAACCGAGCAGGGCGGCGATTGCGATCAACACTGGCAAACGGCGACTCCAGAAGCGCGATGCGGCGGCGGGCAACATCATCAACCCAACCACCATCAACGCGCCGATGGCCTGGAAACCGATCACCAGGTTCAGCACCACCAGGGTCAGAAATACGCCGTGTGCCAAGGGACCGAGGCGGCTGACGGTTTGCAGGAAAAGCGGGTCGAGGGTGTCCAGCAGTAACGGTTTGTAGATCAGCGCCATAGCGATCAGGCTGACACCGGAGACCCACAACATGCCTGTCAATGTCGGCCCATCGACCGCCAGTGCCGAGCCGAATAACAGGTGAAGCAGGTCCAGGCGTTTGCCGGCGATGCCGAGGATCAGCACACCACTGGCGAGTGAAATCGGGTATATCGCGGCAAGGCTCGCATCTTCGCGCAACCCCGTCCGGCGGGTGATCCAGGCGGCGAGTCCGGCCATGCTCAAGCCTGCGCCGAGGCCACCGAAGGTCAATGCCGGCAAACTCAATCCGGCGAACCAGAAGCCGAGCGCGGCACCCGGCAGGATGCCGTGAGCCACTGCGTCGCCGATCAGGCTCATGCGTCTCAGGATCAGAAACACGCCCAGCGGAGCCGTGCTGCAGGCCAGGACCAATCCACCCAAGAGTGCCCGGCGCATGAATACAAACTCGTGGAACGGTTGCCAAAGCTGAGCGGCAGCGAGCATCAAGCCACCTGTGTTTGCGGTTGTTGACGGATCAGTTCGGTACTGGGTCCAAGTACGCAGCCGCTGCTTTTGATCAGCAAGCTTTGAGGCATGTGTTGGCGAACCGCGGCCAGGTCATGGCACACGACCAGCAGGGTTCGACCTTCGGCGTGCCAAGCGTGGATGTGCTTCCAGAGTAGCGACTGGCCCAACTCATCGAGTGCGGCGTGGGGTTCGTCGAGCAACAGCAACGGCGTGTCGGCGAGGCTCAAACGGGCGAGCAGGGCGCGCTGTAATTCGCCACCGGAAAGGGCCATCAACGGGCGCTGTTCCAAACCGCTCAGGCACCAGTTTTCCAGCACGGCTTTGAGGCGTTGGCGGCGTAGCGCTGGTGATTGTTGGTTGCCCCAAAAACCGGCTGCCACCAACTCTTGGAGGCTGATGGGGAATTGCCGGTCCAAGTGTTGCTGCTGGGGCAGGAAAGAAAGCGAACCCTTACGCGGGACATCGAGGATGATTTTTCCAGCCAGTGGTTTTTGCAGTCCGGCGATTACTTTCAGCAGGCTGCTTTTACCGGAGCCATTGGCGCCGATCACGGCCGTCAGACTTCCTCTGGGCAAGGCAAAATCCACAGGTGGCGTCAGCGGTTGACCAGGTGCTCCCCAGCGCAATGCTTGGCAGCGGATCATGGCGCTTCCCAGTTCCATCGGCTTTCGGCGACGGCATCGTGGGCGTGAAGGCTTTCGGCGTGGATGACGCGTATGTGGAAAGCGTTGATGCCGGGGGAGCGTTTCAGGGCCAGATTCAAGCGGCGGGCGGCGTCCTCACAGAACATCAGGTTCTGACCATTGGCCAGGGCGAAGGCTTGTTCATCGGCGCGCTTCACCGCGGTTTGCACGGCGGTCCCGAGTGCTGCTTCTGCATCGTTGATGAGTGCAATCAGCGGCAGGTCATCCAGATAATCGTCCAAGCGCAGCCGTAAATGTGCATTGCTGCGTTGGCTGTGAGGCGTCGCCACGATGCCTTTTGTGGAACCTAGCCAGGCCAATACATCGGCGTGTTGCAATGATTGGTTGGCGAAGTCGTCGACGAACTGTTGCTGAATCAATTGTCGGGAAAGTGCAGCTGAACACGGACACGTTGAGGAATATGGAACATCGATTTTTAGTTCCACGTGGAACATCGCGTTTTTCAAACGCGCTTCGATGCTCACCGGATATGTTTTCCAGCCGGCCAACGGGCTGATCAGCGCCGGTCTTTTGAGCAGTAAATCCGCATCAATTTTTAAGTAGGCGGTGTTGGATAGTCCTTCATGACTGTCGAGGAAACGTTGCAAGACTCGCCGCAAAAGCGCGGGTGTCAGGTTTTCACGTTCAAGCATTTCCAGCGCCAAATACAGCCGGGACATATGAATGCCGCGTGCTTCTCCATCATCAAGGCTCACGCCGGCGTCCGCCTTTGCGCTTAGCCGTTGGCCATCGAACAAAACAGGAAGGGCGATGCCGCACATGCCCACCCAGTCGAGTGGCAGGGCTTGGCGTGAAGCCTGCGCGGCGATATCCGGCAGAGTCAGCGCATTCATGAAAAGGTCCATCGTAGGAGTCGGTTTCTAATGTTATGTTATTACATCAAGATCGACTACGCCTTTTTCACGAGCGGCTCTCAAAATGCACAGACGTCACTTGCTCAACTGGATACTGGCCAGCGCGGCCTTCGCTTTACCCTTTGGTGTTTCGGCCGCGCAGATTCGCAATGCGCGGCTTTGGCGTTCCGATGACACGCTGCGTTTGGTATTCGATCTGAGCGGGCCGGTGCAGTACAAAACCTTTTCACTGCGCGCGCCCGAGCGGCTGATCATCGATCTGCGGGGTGCCAGCCTCAGTGGCGACTTCAGCCAGCTTGCGCTCGGCAATACGGTCATCCGCTCGATCCGCTCCGGGCATTTTGGTCAGGGCGATACGCGGATCGTCCTCGACCTCAGCGCCCCGGTTCAGCTCAACAGCTTTCTCTTGCCGCCGCAGGATGGCCAAGGCGATCGACTGGTGCTTGATCTGAAGTCGACAACGTCGTTACCCATTGCAGTGGCGCCTGAAGCGAGCATCGAAAAGGCTCATCCCAAGCGCGACATCATCGTGGTGGTCGACCCGGGCCACGGCGGCAAAGACCCCGGTGCGGTGGGTGCCAAAGGGGAGCGCGAGAAAGACGTCGTTCTGTCGATCGCCCAGCTGTTGGCCAAGCGGCTGAAACGCGAGAAGGGCTTCGACGTGAAGCTGGTGCGCAACGACGATTTCTTCGTTCCGCTGCGCAAGCGGGTCGAGATCGCCCGCAAGCACAACGCCGATATGTTCATCTCGGTGCATGCGGATGCAGCGCCGCGTCTCACCGCTTCAGGCGCCTCGGTGTATTGCTTGTCGGAAGGAGGCGCCACCTCGGCCACGGCGCGTTTCATGGCTCAGCGGGAGAACGGCGCGGACTTGCTGGGCGCTACGAGTCTGCTCAATCTCAAGGACAAGGACCCGATGCTCGCCGGGGTGATTCTCGACATGTCGATGAACGCCACCCTCGCCGCGAGCTTGCAGTTGGGCAGCACGGTTCTCGGCAGTCTGGCGGGCATCACCACGCTGCATCAGAAGCGCGTGGAACAAGCGGGATTTGCGGTGCTGAAGTCCCCGGACGTGCCATCGATCCTGGTGGAAACCGGCTTCATTTCCAACGCCCGCGACAGCCAGCGACTGGTGACTCCACGCCATCAGCAGGCTGTAGCTGACGGATTGTTCGAAGGGTTGCAGCATTATTTTCAGAAGAATCCGCCGTTCAACAGCTACATCGCCTGGCAACAGCACCAGAGAAAAGCGCAGGCCTAGCAGCCTGCTATCCGGCTGCAGGTGAACTTGGCGCTGCTGCCGCCGGAGCTGGAAAAGCGATTGATCGTGGTCCAGCCAACCCGCCGGTTGTAGCCGACCCAAGCCTCGCCATCGGAGGCGATACCGGTGAAGAACGTGAGCTGTCCGTAACGGCTGTTGGTCTGCGCCCAATAGCGGTTGCCCACCCTTTCGAAGCCGCGCAAATAGAGCGTGCTGCCGACGGTGTTGACGCTGTAAGCATTGCCATCGGCATCCACGCAAGCGAGCAGATTGGCGCTTCGAGTGCATGTGGCCAGGCTCGGCACTTGCGCCCAGGCGTTTCCGGCGAACAACAGCGGGAGGCTTATCAGCGCAGATTTCAAGGCTATACGCATGGGAATTCTCACGGGTTGGACGGGTTTCAGCATCGTGCCCTTTGCTGTTATGGGCAAGAGCGGGCTGGCTTGATTGCATTGTTATACTATAACATTGAAATCAACCCGACACTGCGATCGGGTATCTCTGTGAGGAATTCCTGATGCCCAATCGTCTCCCCGTGACCGTTCTGTCGGGCTTTCTCGGCGCCGGTAAAAGTACGCTGCTCAACTACGTGTTGCGCAACCGCGAGAACCTGCGAGTCGCCGTAATCGTCAACGATATGAGTGAGATCAACATCGATAGCAGCGAAGTCCAGCGCGATGTCAGCCTGAACCGTGCCGAAGAAAAACTCGTGGAGATGAGCAACGGCTGCATTTGCTGCACCCTGCGCGAAGATCTGCTCGAAGAAGTCAGCAAACTCGCGAGGGATGGGCGATTCGATTACCTGTTGATCGAATCCACCGGCATCTCCGAGCCATTGCCCGTGGCCGAAACCTTCACCTTCCGTGATGAGCAAGGGCAGAGCCTGGCCGACATCGCGCGGCTCGACACCATGGTCACGGTGGTCGACGGCATGAACTTCCTGCTCGACTATCAGGCCGCCGAAAGCCTCGCTTCGCGCGGTGAAACATTGGGCGAAGAGGACGAGCGCTCGATCACCGATTTGTTAATCGAGCAGATCGAATTCGCCGACGTGATCCTCATCAGCAAGATCGATTTGATCAGCAGCCGCGAGCGCCTGGAGCTGATCGCGATCCTTGAGCGCCTCAACGCTCAGGCAGAAATCATCCCGATGGTCATGGGTGAGATTCCTCTGAAAAAAATCCTCAACACCGGTCGTTTCGACTTTGAAAAAGCTGCTCAAGCGCCGGGCTGGTTGCAGGAGTTGCGTGGCGAACACGTGCCGGAAACCGAGGAATACGGCATCGCCTCGACGGCCTACCGAGCCCGCCGCCCGTTTCATCCGCAGCGCTTTTTCAGCTTCATCGATCGGCCGTGGGTAAACGGCAAGCTGCTGCGTTCCAAAGGTTTTTTCTGGCTCGCCAGCAAGCACATGGACGCCGGTAGCTGGTCCCAGGCGGGTGGCTTGATGCGCCATGGTTTCGCCGGACGCTGGTGGCGTTTCGTGCCGAAAACCCAGTGGCCGCAGGACGAAGAAAGCACGGCCGGGATCATGGAAAACTGGACCGCCGCCACCGGCGATTGCCGCCAGGAACTGGTGTTCATCGGCCAGAACATCGACTTCGCGCAGCTCACCGCCGAACTCGACGCATGCCTGCTGAACGATGATGAAATGGCCTTGGGTGTGGAAGGCTGGCGATTGCTGGCCGATCCGTTCGGCCCGTGGCACGAAGAGGTGGCCGCCTGATGTTGGCGCCGAATCTGAAACCGCAGACGATCGTTCATCAGGTTCAGGGTGAAACGCCGCAGACACTGACGCGAATTCTTGATGACGGCGTAAACCTCGCCGTTTGGCAGCGCCAGCTCCCGGCGCACATCAGTGATTTCGGGCGCTTGCTGCTGTCCCTGAACGAACCGCTGGCTGAGTCGCGGGTCCTGGAATTGTCCAGCGATGACGCCGAACCCGATCTGCAGGGATTGGCCTCAGGATTCAACGATCTGGAAGGGTATGCCGGTTTCAATGCCGACGTGTCATGGCTGGTCAGCGCGTTCGCCTGTCTGCTGGGCGCCAAGCGCATAGGCTTGCGCGTGCGAGTCCTGGACAAGGCCATGTGCCCGCGCTTTCACGTCGATCATGTGCCGGTGCGGTTGATCACCACGTATTCCGGTATCGGCAGTCAGTGGCTGAAAGAAGGGGTGATGGATCGCCGGCACTTGGGCAATCCTGCGGCCGAACCCACAGAGGATTCGCTGATCGAGCAAATCACCAGTGGCGAAGTGGCACTGCTCAAAGGCGAGAAATGGCACGGCAACGAAGGTTTCGGCCTGATTCACCGTTCGCCGCAACCCGCGCCGGGCGAACGCCGTTTGATTCTGACCCTGGATTGGCTGGCTTAAGGCTTGAGCCAGTTGCCCTGGCTCTGGCCTTCGCAAAACGGCTTCAGATACGCTGCATCGGTGGCCACGCCGTAATAGTGAATATCCTGCCGGTAAGGCATATTGGCGACTTGGGCGTTGCTGCACACGCCGAACGCACCGGTGGGGCATTGGTCGACGTATTGCACCTCGACTTTCTGCCCGGGAAGATTCGGTTGGCAGAATCCATCGGCGAAGAGCTTTTGCGGGATGTTGCGGTTCTGCTGGCAGACTTTCACGTCAAGTCGCTCAGCCGTGCTATGTACCACGCAAGCCTGAGCCAGCGCCTCGCCGGAAAACAGCGCCAAGAACAACGACAATCCCATCAACCGCATTCATTACCTCCTCAGAAAACATCGACCATGTTGCAGAACATTCCCACTCACGTCATTGCCGGCCCGTTGGGTGCCGGCAAGACCAGCCTGATCAAGCACCTGCTGATACAGCGACCGATCGGTGAGCGCTGGGCGGTGCTGATCAACGAGTTCGGGCAGATCGGCCTCGATGCCGCGCTGCTGACCCAGGACGCCGATGGTATCGCACTGGGTGAAGTGGCCGGGGGCTGTTTGTGTTGCGTGAACGGTGCACCGTTTCAGATTGGCCTCGGGCGGTTGCTGCGCAAGGCGCGGCCGGATCGACTGTTCATCGAACCTTCCGGATTGGGCCACCCGGCGCAGTTGCTCAGGCAATTGGGTGAGGCGCCGTGGCGAGGCGTACTGGCGGTACAGCCTTGTGTACTGGTTCTGGATGCCCAAGCGCTCGCCGCTGGCAAACCATTGCCCGAGGCGCAACTGGAGGCGTTGAGCAGTGCCGGTTTGTTGGTGCTCAACAAAGCGGAAGGTCTCGACTTCAATGATCGCCAGCGAATCGCCGCGCAACTGCCTTCTCGTCCTTTGTACTGGACGCAGCAAGCGCTCTTGCCGTTGAGCAAGCTACCGGGGCTTGGCGCTCAGGCGGTGGTGGGTGTGGATAACTTCATCGTGCCCAAGGGTTTGGCGCAAATGCCGGCCATCTGGACCGATCCTGCGCTGCCGATTTGCTTGAGCCAGGCGCAGGAGGGCGGCTGGAGCGTCGGCTGGCGTTGGCATCCGACGCAGACCTTCGATGCGGCGCGCGTTGGCCAGTGGCTTGAAAGCATTGCCTGGCGGCGGGCGAAGCTGGTTATCCACAGCCTGGATGGCTGGGTGTCGGCGAATGCGCTGGATAACTCGCCATTGAAATGGCAGCCCAGCGAATGGCGCCAGGATTCGCGGATCGAGCTGATTTTCGGTGAGGCGCAGGATGTTGATTCACTGCAAAGAGCGTTGGCCGACTGTCGGTCGGGTTAAGGACGCCACTTGGTGTGTTCCTGCCGCCACTGGCTCAGCTCGATCACTTCAGCGCGAGGCTTCACCACGTCGACCACCGCAGGGGTGTCGTCGAACGGCATAGGGTAGGGCGCCAGCTCGATCTGCGCGCTATGGGCGCCGAACTGGGTGATGGTGCCGTTGTGGCGGGTTTCGCCGGTCACGGTGAACTCGAAGTTATACACACGAGCCAGGCGCCGCCGGTCGTTGGCGTCTTTGATGAACGCGATCTTTTTCAGCGCCACGTTACCGTCCAGCAACTCGATCCCGAGCTTTGTGCAATGCAACTTGACCCGTTCCAGCGCGCGCTCGCGCAAGCCGTGGTTGTGCCACAGCCATGCGCCGCCAGTGGCGAGCAGCATCAGCACGAAGATATTTCCGAGGGTCAGCATCAGCAGGTTGCTCCAACAAGATAGTGCCAGCTTAACTGCGTCGCTGGTCTGTCGTACAGGCTGTGTTTCGTCGCATACTGCGCGGCTCGAATTTCAATCGTTTTACGGAACTCACCGCATGAAACGTACGCCCCATCTGCTCGCCATCCAGTCCCACGTGGTGTTCGGCCACGCTGGCAACAGCGCCGCGGTTTTTCCGATGCAGCGGGTCGGGGTGAATGTCTGGCCGCTCAACACCGTGCAGTTCTCCAACCACACGCAATACGGCCAGTGGACCGGTGAAGTGCTGGCACCGCACCAGATCCCCGATCTGGTCGAAGGGATCGCGGCGATTGGCGAGCTGGGCAATTGCGATGCGGTGCTGTCCGGTTACCTCGGCAGTGCGGCCCAGGGCCGGGCGATCCTGACCGGCGTGGCGCGGATCAAGTCGATGAACCCCAAGGCGTTGTATTTGTGCGACCCGGTGATGGGCCATCCGGAGAAGGGCTGCAGCGTGCCGGCCGAAGTCAGCGATTTCCTGCTGGAAGAGGCGGCTTCGGTGGCGGACTTCATGTGCCCGAACCAGTTGGAGCTGGACAGCTTTTCGGGGCGCAAGCCGCAGTCACTGTTCGATTGCCTGGCGATGGCGCGCGCACTGTTGGCGCGCGGGCCGAAGGCGGTGTTGGTCAAGCATCTGGACTATCCCGGCAAGCCGGCGGATGGCTTCGAGATGTTGCTGGTGACGGCTGAAGGCAGCTAGCACCTGCGCCGTCCGCTGCTGGCGTTTCCGCGTCAGCCGGTGGGCGTTGGCGACCTGACGTCGGGGCTGTTTCTGGCGCGCGTGCTGTTGGGTGACAGCCTGGTGGCAGCCTTTGAGTTCACGGCGGCGGCGGTGCATGAAGTGCTGCTGGAAACCCAGGCGTGTGCCAGCTATGAACTGGAACTGGTGCGGGCGCAGGACCGGATTGCGCATCCGCGGGTGAAGTTCGAAGCAACCGCGATCAGTCTTTAAAAGCTTCGCGGGCAAGACTTGCCCGCGAAAGCGATCTAAAGCCCGAACACGTCAGGCATCGCCCTTGATTTCCTGATACCGCTTTTCCAGTTCCTGACGAATCTGCCGGCGTTGCTGAGCCTGCATGAAGCGGCGCTTGTCTTCGCTGTTCTGCGGTTGCAACGGCGGTACGGCAGCCGGTTTGCGGTCGTCATCCACTGCCACCATGGTGAAGAAGCAGCTGTTGGTGTGGCGAACCGAGCGCTCACGGATGTTTTCGGTCACCACCTTGATGCCCACTTCCATGGAAGTGTTGCCGGTGTAATTGACCGAGGCCAGGAAGGTCACCAGTTCGCCGACATGAATCGGCTCGCGGAAAATCACCTGGTCCACCGACAAGGTCACCACGTAGCGGCCGGCGTAACGGCTGGCGCAGGCGTAGGCCACTTCGTCGAGGTATTTGAGCAGGGTACCGCCGTGAACATTGCCAGAGAAGTTGGCCATGTCAGGGGTCATCAATACCGTCATCGACAGCTGGGCGTTTCCGGGTTCCATAGCGTTCTCACGGTTCAAGGCAGAATGGCGGAAGGGCGGCACCTCTGCGGGTGCCTGGTCGGTTTTTTTCAAACCACAGTTATCGGGACGCCGGGCGGGTGGTCGCCGTCACGCCGGATCGATCTGTTTCCATATATTGCACCGTCTTTCTGGCGGAAGTCGCGGTGTTAACCTCCGAACGTCCACCTCAAGGAGCCCCACACCATGCATGCCATCAGTTTTATTCAGGATCTGGCAGTGATCATGTTGGTCGCAGGTGTGGTGACCGTGCTGTTCCATCGCTTCAAACAGCCGGTGGTGCTGGGTTATATCGTCGCCGGCTTCATCATCGGCCCGCACACGCCGCCGTTCGGCCTGATCCACGACGAAGAAACCATCAAGACCCTCGCTGAACTCGGGGTGATTTTCCTGATGTTCTGCCTGGGCCTCGAGTTCAGTCTGCGCAAACTGTTCAAGGTCGGTGCCACGGCGTTCATCGCGGCGTTTCTGGAAATCGTGCTGATGATCTGGATCGGCTACGAAATCGGCCAATGGTTTGACTGGAACACCATGGATTCCTTGTTCCTCGGCGCGATCCTGGCGATTTCCTCGACCACCATCATCGTCAAGGCGCTCAACGACCTGAAGATGAAGAACGAGCGCTTCGCCCAGTTGATCTTCGGCGTATTGATCGTCGAGGACATTCTCGGCATCGGCATCATTGCCTTGCTGTCGAGCATCGCGGTGAGCGGCACGGTCAGTTCCGGCGAAGTGTTTTCCACGGTGGGCAAACTCTCGCTGTTCATGATCGTTGCGCTGGTCATCGGCATCTTGCTTGTGCCGCGATTACTGGCCTACGTGGCGAAGTTCGAGAGCAACGAAATGCTGCTGATCACCGTGCTGGGCCTCTGTTTCGGCTTCTGCCTGCTGGTGGTCAAGCTCGAATACAGCATGGTCCTGGGCGCATTCCTGATTGGGGCGATCATGGCCGAGTCGCGGCAATTGCTGAAGATCGAGCGCTTGATCGAGCCGGTTCGCGACCTGTTCAGTGCAATCTTCTTCGTGGCCATCGGCTTGATGCTCGATCCGATGATCCTGCTGCAATACGCCTGGCCGATCGCGGTGATTACCGTGGCCGTCGTGCTCGGCAAAATGCTTTCCTGCGGTCTCGGGGCCTTTATCGCCGGCAATGACGGACGTACCTCACTGCGCGTGGGGATGGGGCTTTCGCAGATCGGCGAATTTTCCTTCATCATCGCCGCGCTGGGCATGACGCTGCAGGTCACCAGCAACTTCCTCTACCCGGTCGCCGTGGCGGTCTCGGTGATTACCACGTTGCTGACGCCGTATCTGATCCGCGCGGCTGATCCGCTGTCGATCAAGCTGGCCGCCGTGATGCCGCAGCGGCTGGCTCGAGTGTTGGGGATGTACGGCGAATGGCTGCGCAGCATCCAGCCTCAGGGCGAGGGCGCGTTGCTGGCGTCGATGATCCGGCGGATTCTGTTGCAGGTGGGGGTCAATCTGGCGCTGGTGATTGCGATCTTCTTTTCCGGCGCGTACTTCGCCGAACGCATGTCCGTTTACCTGCAAGACTGGATCAGTGACCCGAGCTGGCAGAAAGCGTTGATCTGGGGTGGGGCGTTGCTGTTGTCGCTGCCGTTCCTGATCGCCGCCTATCGCAAGCTCAAGGCGCTGTCGATGCTGTTGGCGGAGATGGGCGTGAAGCCGGAGATGGCGGGGCGCCACACGCAGCGAGTGCGCCGGGTGATCGCCGAAGTGATCCCGATCCTCTCGCTGCTGGTGATTTTCCTGCTGCTGGCAGCCTTGTCGGCCAGTATCTTGCCGACCAACAAGTTGCTGGTACTGATCGTCGTGGTCGCCGCCGCGGTAGCGGCCGTGCTCTGGCGCTGGTTCATCCGCGTGCACACGCGGATGCAGGTGGCCTTGCTCGAAACGCTGGACAACCACAAGGAGCCGTCCGGGCATTGACCACGCGGCGCGTCAGGCGGCTCAGCTTTCCAGCCAGACGTCCCGCGCCCAGTGCCACACCGATTCCCAGGTTTCTTCGGCAATCAGCTCTTCTTCGGCCTGCCACAGCACCACGGTACCGTCTTCTTCGACGAGGTAGTAATCGTCACCGTCCTGGCAGATCGGGATCATGCTGCGGTCGACGCCAGCGTCCCAAGCGTTGGCCGCAACGTCTGGCAGGTAAGTGTGGGATTGCGGGTCGGTGACGGTCACCGGCTCCAGGCTGCCGTAGACGACGTCGCTGACGGTCAGCAAAAACTCTCTGAAGACAAAGGGAATGTCGATGAACAGTTGTTCTTCGATTTCCACGATCTGGTCTTCGTCAGGCAACTCCAAGGGGACCGGTACCGGTTCGTTGGCTTCACGCAGTTGTTCGATGATTTCTTCCACGTCCGGGATCCTCTTGCTGATGGCGCGGTTTAGTTGGGGCGGTTTATACAGTAGCTCGCTATAGATGCAACCGTGAAATAGAAAAACCCCGGCGAGGCCGGGGTTTTCATTTCAGCATGCGTAACGCGGAGGGATCAGCCGTTCTGGCGGATACCGGCCACCAGCCAAGGCTGGTTTTCGCCCTGCGGACGTTCCATGTTCCAGCTCTCGCTGAACACTTCGCCCTGGTCGAAACGCGAAGTCTTCGACACGCCGGTGAAGGTCAGGGTGGCGATGGTCTTGTCCGCGCGATCATCCACGCCGTCCAGTTGAACATTGAGGTTATCAATGTAGGTGGACTGGAAACCTTCGCCGAGGTCAGCACGTTCGCGCTTGAGGAACTCCAGCAGTTGCGGGGTCACGAACTCGGAGATCTTGTCCATTTCGTTGGCGTCCCAGTGTTGCTGCAGGGACTGGAAGTGGTTGCGGGCCGCTTCAATGAAGTTCTGTTCATTGAACCAGGCTGGCGCGTTGATTACCGGACGAGCGGCAGCAGGTGCGGCCGAGCCGCCGAAGATCGAACCCATGCCGGCTGGCTTCTGCTCGAACACTTCACGCTGCATCGGCGCACCGGCTGGAGCCAAATGCTCCTGCTGCTTGCGACGACGAGCGGCGATGAAGCGGAAGACCAGGAAGGCAATGACAGCCATGATCAGGATGTCGAAGATCTGCATGCCCTGGAAGCCGCCGCCCATGAACATGGAGGCCAGCAGGCCACCGGCAGCGATACCGGCCAGAGGGCCGAGCCAGCGCGAAGCACCGCCGGCCTTGGCGGCAGCGCCAGCGGCACCGGCCGCGCCCGCAGTGGCGGCAGCACCGCCAGCGGCAGAAGAAGGAGCCATTTGGCTGGTCTGGTGAGTCGGCGCAGCGCCGGAGCTCTTGCCGCCACCAAAGCGCTTGGCGTTGGCGTCGAGGCTCATCGTCAGGCCGATGCACAACGCCATGGCGATGCTAAGAAAACGTTTCATAAAGGGAATTCCCATTTGTGGATGGCACGCGCGCCATGTTGCACAGCTGAAGTGATACTGGCTAGCGGCAGAGTGTTTCGGGCTTTTGCCTGACAGGTTGCGTTCAGCTTCAGTCAGCGCAATAGGGCCTGTTAACTTTGGTCTGTAGGACGAGGAGATAAGTTCTGTAGGAAGGTTATCCGGTCGGATGAACCTTGTGGGAGTGAGCCTGCTCGCAAAGAACGATAGCGCGGTGTTTCTGACAAACCACGTTGCTCCCTTCGCGAGCAAGCCCGCCCCCACATTGAATCACTGGCGGGCTTTAGATTGCTTCGAGCTTGGCGTAGCCAAGCATCAGCCACTTGCTGCCTTCGCTGAAGTTCACCTGCACCCGGGCCTGGGCACCGGCACCCTCAAAGTTGAGGATAACGCCGTCACCAAACACCGAATGGCGTACGGCCTGGCCGAGGCTGAACCCGGTGTCCGGGATTTCGCTGCCGCCGAACAGGCTGCTGGAACTCTGTTGCTGGCCACCACCGAACGGACGGCTGACGCTGTTGGACAGCCGCACTTCCTGGATCAGGCCTTTTGGCACTTCCCGTACGAAGCGCGACACCTTGTTGTAGGTCTCGCTGCCATACAGGCGTCGGGTTTCGGCGTAGGTCATCACCAGGTTCTGCATCGCCCGGGTGATGCCGACGTAGGCCAGACGGCGCTCCTCTTCGAGACGCCCCGGCTCTTCCAGGCTCATCTTGTGCGGGAACAAGCCTTCTTCCATGCCCACGAGGAACACGTAAGGGAATTCCAGGCCTTTGGCGCTGTGCAAGGTCATCAACTGAATGCTGTCTTCGTGCTCGTCGGCCTGAGTGTCCCCGGCTTCCAGCGACGCATGACCGAGAAATGCCGCCAGCGGTGTCAGGTCTTCGTCTTCTTCAGCGTTTTCAAAGTTGCGCGCGGCGCTCACCAGTTCCTCAAGGTTTTCTACACGGGCCTGGCCTTTCTCGCCTTTTTCCGCTTCGTGGTAAGCAATCAGCCCCGACTGCTCGATAACCGTCTGGGTCATCAGGTGCAGCGGCATTTCCATGCACTTGGCGGCGAGGTTTTCGATCAGCTCGATAAACGCCCCGAGCGCGCCGGCCGCGCGGCCGGTCAGGCCTTTATTGGCAACCAGCAAGCGCATTGCTTCCCACATCGACACATCGCTGTGGCGCGCATGGTCGCGAATCGCTTCAACGGTTTTCTCGCCGATGCCACGGGCCGGAACGTTAATGACCCGCTCCAGCGCCGCATCGTTGCCACGGCCTTCCAGCAAACGCAGGTAGGCCATGGCGTTCTTGATTTCTGCGCGTTCGAAGAAGCGCTGACCGCCATAGATGCGATACGGAATGCGCTCGCGCAGCAAGGCTTCTTCCAAAACGCGGGATTGGGCGTTGGAGCGGTACAAAATCGCGATATCGCTGCGGGCCAAGCCGGTTTTCAGCGCACTTTCGATAGTTTCCACCACGTAGCGTGCTTCGTCGTGTTCGTTGAACGCTGCGTACAGATTGATCGCTTCGCCTTCGCCGCCATCGGTCCACAGCTCTTTACCCATGCGCCCGGTGTTGTTGGCGATCAGAGCATTGGCAGCCTTGAGGATGCCGGCGGTGGAGCGGTAGTTCTGCTCAAGACGAATGGTCTCGGCATCCGGGAAGTCGTCGGAATACTGATAAATGTTCTCGATTTTCGCGCCGCGCCAGCCGTAGATCGACTGGTCGTCGTCGCCAACCACCATCAGGCTGTCGCCGCCCTTGGCCAGTAGGCGCAACCAGGCGTACTGCACGGCGTTGGTGTCCTGGAACTCGTCCACCAGAATGTGCCGGAAGCGCTTCTGGTAATGGGCCAGCAGGCCCGGATGATCGCGCCACAGGTCGAGGGCACGCAGCAGTAATTCGGAGAAGTCGATAACGCCGGCGCGCAGGCAAGCGGCCTCGTAGGCCTCATAAATGCTGCGCATGGTCGCCAGGAACAGGTCGCCGCTGGCTTGAATGTGTTGCGGGCGCAAGCCTTCGTCTTTCTGCCCGTTGATGAACCACTGGGCCTGACGGGCCGGCCAGCGTTGCTCGTCCAGACCCAGCTCGCGGATCACCCGCTTGACCAGCCGTTGCTGGTCGTCGCTGTCGAGAATCTGGAAGGTCTGGCTCAGGCCGGCTTCCTGCCAATGCGCCCGCAGCAAGCGGTGCGCCAGGCCGTGGAAGGTGCCGACCCACATACCGGCCGGGTTGATACCCATCAGCTGCTCGATGCGATGACGCATCTCGGCAGCGGCCTTATTGGTGAAGGTCACCGACAGGATCGAATGGGGCGAGGCGTTCTCGACCTGGATCAACCAGGCGATACGGTGCACCAGCACTCGGGTTTTACCGGAACCAGCACCGGCCAGGACCAACTGACGACCCACGCGGGCAGCTACGGCCTGGCGTTGGGCATCGTTGAGGGAGTTCAGCAGAAGGGAGAGATCATCGCGCATCGGGGCATTCTAGGGTGCGCCGTCACACCGGGCAAACCGAGCTTTGCATTAGCCGATGAAAGAAGCACGAATGACGACCGGTCAGTCACTGGCTGCAAGCGTTGGCGGGGCTCGCTCGAAGGGTTTTCAGCGGACGGCGGGGGCCTGAAATTTTGTCGATTTTATGATCCGGGGCAGTTTGGTAAGGGCATTGGCTTGTGTATGCTCCGTTCACGTTTCGGGCTCATGCTCATCATTATAAGAACAAGAACATTGCCTATGACCCTCAGCTCCGACCTGTCGGGCCCTTCTGTGGAGCCTCGGGTTATCCGTAAACAGTACGCCATGGAAATGGCGGTCGAGCGCACGCGCCTGCTTTACCAGGGCTCGCTGCTGCCTACGCTGTTCATGCTGATCAACGGACTGGTCTGCGCCGCATTGCTCTGGAGCCCGCAGCGCTACTTCATCGTCAGCATCTGGCTGATCTGGCTTTTATCGCTGGTGGCCTTGCGGGTGATTCAAGTCGCAGCCTTCGATTCGGCCATCCCCAACCGCCAGGCCCATCCGGTCTGGCGTCGCATGTTCCTGTTGGGGTCTGCCATGACGGGCCTGACCCTGGCCGGTGCCGGTATTGCCTTGGTCCCCGCTGACAATTTCATGCAACAAGCCTGGGTGTTCGGCCTGATCGGTGCCGCCGCCTTGTCGGCCAGCGTCGCGTATGCGGTCAGTCTTCCGGCATTCCTCTCCTTTACCTTGCCCTGTCTGTTGCCGGCCATCGCCTATCTATTCTGGGGCGGCGATCAACAAGGCCAGGGTTGGGGCTGGTTCGGGCTGATTCTGTTGGGGGCGCTGAGCGTGGTGGCCTGGCAAGTCAATCGGCTGATCGACAGCGGTTTGCTGCGGCGCTTTCAGAATCAGGCTCTGATAGAACACTTGCAGCAGGCGCAGACTTGCAGCGACCAACTCAATCACGAATTGGCCAAAGAGATCGATCACCGCCGCTGCGCCGAAGAAAAATTGCGTGAAGCCCAGGTCGAGCTTGAAAACCGTGTTGCCCAACGCAGCCTGGAGCTGGACGCGGCCAACCAGGCCCTGAGCAAGAGCGAGGCGCGGCTGGCGCTGGCGTTGAAGGCCAGTGAGCTCGGGCTGTGGGACTGGAACCTGCAAACCGACGAAGTCCATCACACCCAGCTTCAGGAGTTGTTCGGCCTGGAGCCGGAGTTCGTGACCGCGATGCTCAGCCACCTCAAGCCGCGCCTTCACCCCGAAGACTTGCCGTCGCTGCGCCGTGCCCTGGTCGAGCATTTGAAGGGTCGCAGCGAGGATTACCAGATCGAATACCGCGTGCGGCATGGTGACGGCCATTGGGTCTGGATCGAGGACCGTGGGCGGGCGGTCGAGCGCAGCGAAAATGGCCGGGTGATCCGCATGGTCGGCACCCGCCGCGACATCAGCGCGAGCAAGGGCCAGGAAGAACAGCGCCAGTTGGCGGCGACGGTGTTTGAAGCGGCGAGCGAAGGCATCGTGATTTTCGACCCGAATTACGCGCTGATCGCGGTCAATCAGGCGTTCAGCCGCGTCACCGGCTACGACATCGAAGACATGCTCGGGCGCAACGTTGTCGAGTTGCCGTGCAGTCGCGATGCGCGCCGGCACTATGGTGCGATTCATCATGCGCTGGAACAGCACGGCACCTGGCAGGGCGAACTGGTGGAAACCCGCAAGAACGGCGAGCTCTATCCGCAGTGGCTGCAACTGAACGCTGTTCGGGATGCTCGGGGGAATGTAAGCCATATTGTCGGCTTCTTCGCCGATTTGTCCGCTCGACGGGAATCCGAAGAGCGCATGCGCTACCTGACCCATTACGACGAACTCACCGGTCTGGCCAACCGATCGCTGTTCCGCGAACGGCTGCGCGAAGCGCATCAGCGGGTGCGTCAGGGCGGGCGCCGCAGCCTGGCGCTGCTGCATATCAACCTGGATCGTTTCAAGCTGCTCAACGACAGCCTTGGCCATGAAGTCGCCGATCAGTTGCTGCAGAAGATGGCCCGGCGGCTGGTCAACGCACTGCCCGAGGCCGACACCATTGCGCGGCTTTCCGGTGACGAATTCGCGGTGATCTTTGATGCCTACGGCAACCTGTCGAGCCTGGCCCGCGTGGCGACCCGATTGTCGACCAAACTACGGCTGCCTATCACCGTCGATGGCCATGAACTGGTGGTTAGCGCCTCGATGGGCATCAGCATGCTGCCGGACACCGCCCGGGAAATTTCCGCGCTGGTCAGCCAGTCGAACATTGCCATGCAGCACGCCAAGCATTTGGGCGGCAACAACTTCCAGTTCTACACCGAGAGCTTGCAGGCCAGCACTCTTGAACGATTGCAGCTTGAAAACCAGCTGCGCAAAGCCATCGACGAAAAGCAGCTGCAAGTCTATTACCAACCCAAACTTTGCCTTGAGACTGGCCGCCTGAACGCAGCCGAAGCCTTGGTGCGGTGGGATCACCCGACCATGGGTCGCGTGCCGCCGGGGGACTTTATCGGTCTGGCCGAGGAAACCGGGCTGATCGGTCCTATCGGCGAGTTCGTGTTACGCCAAGCCTGTTGGCAGGCCTGCGAATGGCAGCGGCAAGGGCTTGAGCCGATTCGCGTGTCGGTCAATTTGTCGGTGCATCAATTGCGTCAGGGCAAGTTGGTCAGCCTGGTGCGGCAGGTGCTGGAAGAAACCGGCCTGGCGCCGCACTACCTGGAGCTCGAACTCACTGAAAGCCAGTTGCTGGACAGCGTCGAGCACATCATCGCGACGTTTCAGCAGTTGCGGGATATTGGCGTAAAACTGGCGATCGATGATTTCGGCACAGGCTATTCGTCCCTGAGCTATCTCAAGCGCATTCCCGTGGATTACGTGAAGATCGATCAGGCGTTTATCCGCGGCCTGGGGCAGGGCAGCGAGGACGCGGCGATCACCCGGGCGATCATCGCCATGGCGCATGGATTGTCGCTGAAAGTGGTGGCTGAAGGTGTCGAGCGGGAAGAGCAACTGGAATTCTTGAAAGCCGAGCGCTGCGATGAAGTGCAAGGTTATCTGGTCAGTCGCCCGGTCGAAGCCGATGACCTGGCTGCGCTTTTACGTGAGGACGCAAAACCCTTGTAAGTGCTACATGGAGCGCATGTGGCGTGGAATGGGGACATCGAGTTACGCATTGAGCAGGCAAAAAGCCGATTCATGTAGTATAACTACAAGCTTGCTACATATCCGGCACCTGCCAATAACAAAGAGTCCAGCCCTTTGAATCTGCTGCAACACATCGCCCAGTCACGCCACCTCTTACGCAAGTCGGAGCTCAAGGTCGCCGACCACGTGCTGCTTGATCCGGCGGCGGTGATGCACAGCTCCATGGCCGACCTGGCCCATAGCGTGGGCATCAGTGAGCCGACCATTGTGCGCTTCTGCCGCGCCATTGGTTGTTCCGGTTTCCAGGACTTGAAGCTGAAACTGGCGCAGAGCCTGGCGGCAGGCGCGAGCTTTGGCCAGTTTGCGATCCATGAAGACGATTCGGTCGCCGACTACAGCCTGAAAATCTTCGACACCACCCTGCACACCTTGATGGAGGTTCGCGAGAAGCTCGATCCGGTGGAGTTGCAGCGGGCCGTGTCGCTGATGTCCCAGGCCCAGCGCGTCGAGTTCTACGGCTTTGGTGCATCGGGCGCGGTGGCGGCGGATGCCCAGCACAAGTTCTTCCGGTTGCTGCTGACTGCGGCGGCCTATTCCGACCCGCACATGCAGGCGATGTCGGCAGTTACTTTGAAACCGACCGATGTGGCGATCTGTATTTCCCAGTCCGGGCGTTCCAAGGATTTGTTGATCACGGCGAACCTGGTGCGTGAAAGCGGCGCCTCGTTGATCACGTTGTGCCCGAGCCAGACGCCGTTGGCCGAACTGTCGACCGTCAACCTGGCGATCGATGTGCACGAAGACACTGAAATCTACACCCCGCTGACGTCGCGTATCGCTCACCTGGTGGTGATCGACGTGTTGGCGATGGGCGTGGCCATGGCGCGCGGGCCGAGCCTGGTCAACCACCTCAAGAGCGTCAAGCGCAGCCTGCGCAGCTTGCGGTTGTCGCCAAAATCAGTGAAAGCGCTGGACGATTGATAGTGGCTGGAATTGTGGCGAGGGAGCTTGCTCCCGCTGGGCTGCGCAGCGGCCCCCAAACCATTCACAGCAATTTTTGACCAACCGCATCAAGCTCATTTACGACTGCTGCGCAGCCGAGCGGGAGCAAGCTCCCTCGCCACAGATTCGCGGTCAGTCTGCGAGTTTCATCGTTCTGTAACCCACCCGCCGCCAAACCGTCATCCCCCGCGCCTATCTTGAAACTCCCGTAATCGCCTTGGGAGACTCGAAATGGCCCAGCCCTACGAAGAACGCAACAGCGCCGTCAAAACCCGCCGTCAGCAAGAAGATCAGCGCCGCATGGAATTTCGCCGCGCCATCGAAGATCGCTGCGAACGCCGTCAGCTGCTGGCCGAGATCGGTGATTTCCCCGATCTGGAACTCAACTACTGGCAGGCAGCTCCCGCAACTTCCCGTCGAAACGCTCAACCAGCGCGCTGATCTGCACGCGTTCGCTGCGGATAAACGCAAGGAACGCGTGGGCCACCGGCGACAGCCGCTTGGCCTTGGCCTGCACCAGGCACCAGCTGCGAAACAGCGGCAGCTCTTCGACCGGTAATTCAATCAATCCGCCGGTCGCCAACTCAAGGTTCAGGGCGTGGCGCGTCAACAGCGCGACGCCCAGACCCGCCAGCACACATTCACGCTGGGCTTCGGCCGATGAGACCTCTTGGGTCTGGTTGAAGTGCACGCGTTTTTCCTTGAAATACTCTTCGCACGCCAATCGCGTTCCGGAACCGGGTTCGCGCAGCAACAGGGTGTAAGGCTCGAGGTCTTGCAGGCGCAACGGCCCCATGTGGCACAGCGGATGATCCGGCGGCGCCACGGCCACGATCGGATTGTTGAGGAACGGCAGAAACTCCAGCCCCATGTCCTGCGGCACCATGGACATGATCACCAGGTCGTCGCGGTTATCAGACAGTCGACGGATCACCTGCCCCCGGTTGACCACCGTCAGTTGCAGATTCACTTCCGGGTGCTGGCGCTTGAACGCGGCAAACAGGTGCGGCACGAAATACTTGGCGCTGGATTCGACCGCCAGTTTCAGCTGGCCCTGCAACGATCCCTGCATGTCCGAAAGCTGCATGTCGAGGTTTTCCAGGCGCCCGAAAATATCCCGGCTGGCGCGCTGTAGAGCTTCGGCGGCTTCCGTCATGTAGAGTTTTTTGCCGACGTAATCGAACAAAGGCTGACCAATCAGCTCCTCAAGTTGACGAATCTGCAGGCTCACGGCAGGTTGTGTGAGCGACATTTCGTCGGCTGCGCGGCTGTAGGATCGCAAATCACAGACCTCATTGAAGATCTGCAATTGACGCAATGTCATACGCATCAATGACTTACGCATTATCTAGAAGCTCCCGCCCCAGGCTGATGAATCAACTATAAGTCTTTACTTATGGCTAACCCAATTATTAATCATTTTTGTTAATCCCTTGTGGGGGCTAGTGTGGGGCTGCGACTAAATCGAAACATTTAGTCACGCGTCGACCTGGTCTAGCAGGTCGTGGGTACCACCGGCTCAAGGGAACCTCCAAGTGATAAAAAAGATCCTGATCGCCAACCGTGGTGAGATTGCCGTACGAATCGTGCGTGCCTGCGCCGAGATGGGCATTCGCTCGGTCGCGATCTATTCCGACGCCGACCGCCATGCCTTGCATGTGAAACGCGCGGACGAGGCCCACAGCATCGGTGCCGAGCCACTGGCCGGTTACCTGAATGCGCGCAAGCTGGTGAATCTGGCCGTGGAAACCGGTTGTGATGCGTTGCATCCCGGCTACGGTTTCCTCTCGGAAAACGCCGAGCTGGCAGATATCTGCGCTGAACGCGGCATCAAATTCATTGGTCCATCGGCTGAAGTCATTCGCCGCATGGGCGACAAGACCGAAGCGCGCCGCAGCATGATCAAGGCCGGTGTGCCGGTCACGCCAGGCACCGAAGGCAACGTCGCGGACATCACGGAAGCCTTGGTCGAAGGTGACCGTATCGGTTATCCGGTGATGCTCAAGGCAACTTCCGGTGGTGGTGGCCGTGGTATCCGGCGCTGCGACAGCCGTGAAGAACTCGAACAAGCCTTCCCGCGAGTCATTTCCGAAGCCACCAAGGCCTTTGGTTCGGCGGAAGTGTTCCTCGAAAAATGCATCGTCAATCCGAAACACATCGAAGCGCAGATCCTCGGCGACAGTTTTGGCAACGTGGTGCACCTGTTCGAGCGTGATTGCTCGATCCAGCGCCGCAACCAGAAGCTCATCGAAATCGCGCCAAGCCCGCAACTGACCCCGGAACAGCGCGCCTACATCGGCGACCTGTCGGTGCGTGCGGCCAAGGCTGTGGGTTACGAGAACGCCGGCACCGTGGAGTTCCTGCTCGCCGAGGGCGAGGTGTACTTCATGGAGATGAACACCCGGGTGCAGGTGGAACACACCATCACCGAAGAAATCACCGGCATCGACATTGTGCGTGAGCAGATCCGCATCGCGTCCGGCCTGCCGCTTTCGGTGAAACAGGAAGACATCCAGCACCGTGGTTTCGCGTTGCAATTCCGCATCAACGCCGAAGACCCGAAAAACAACTTCCTGCCGAGCTTCGGCAAGATCACTCGTTACTACGCGCCCGGCGGCCCCGGCGTGCGCACCGACACGGCGATCTATACCGGCTACACCATTCCGCCGTTCTACGACTCCATGTGCCTGAAACTGGTGGTATGGGCGCTGACCTGGGAAGAAGCGATGGACCGTGGCTTGCGCGCCCTCGACGACATGCGTCTGCAAGGGGTCAAGACCACCGCCGCGTACTACCAGGAAATCCTGCGTAACCCGGAATTCCGTAGCGGCCAGTTCAACACCAGCTTCGTTGAAAGCCACCCTGAACTGACCAACTACTCGATCAAGCGCAAACCCGAAGAGCTGGCCCTGGCCATCGCCGCCGCCATCGCCGCCCACGCAGGCCTGTGAGGAATAGAACAATGAGCAAGAAAATCCACGTTACCGACACCATCCTGCGCGACGCCCACCAATCGCTGCTCGCGACCCGCATGCGCACCGAAGACATGCTGCCGATCTGCGACAAGCTCGACAAAGTCGGCTACTGGTCGCTGGAATGCTGGGGCGGCGCAACCTTCGACGCCTGCGTGCGTTTTCTGAAAGAAGACCCGTGGGAGCGTCTGCGCCAACTGCGTGCCGCGCTGCCTAACACACGCCTGCAAATGCTCCTGCGTGGCCAGAACCTGCTGGGTTACCGCCACTACAGCGACGACGTGGTCAGAGCGTTCGTTGCCAAGGCAGCGGTCAACGGCATCGACGTGTTCCGCATCTTCGATGCCATGAACGACGTGCGTAACCTGCGAGTGGCCATTGAAGCGGTGAAAGCTGCTGGCAAACACGCCCAGGGCACCATCGCCTACACCACCAGCCCGGTGCACACCATCGACGCGTTCGTGGCCCAGGCCAAACAAATGGAAGCCATGGGTTGCGACTCGGTGGCGATCAAGGACATGGCCGGCCTGCTGACCCCGTACGCCACCGGCGAACTGGTCAAGGCGTTGAAATCCGAGCAGTCGCTGCCGGTCTTCATCCACTCCCATGACACTGCCGGCCTGGCCACGATGTGCCAACTCAAGGCCATCGAAAACGGTGCCGATCACATCGACACCGCGATCTCCAGCTTCGCCTCGGGCACCAGCCACCCAGGTACCGAGTCGATGGTTGCCGCCCTTAAAGGCAGCGAGTTCGACACCGGCCTGAACCTGGAACTGCTGCAAGAGATCGGCCTGTACTTCTACGCCGTGCGCAAAAAATATCACCAGTTCGAAAGCGAGTTCACCGCCGTCGACACCCGCGTGCAAGTCAACCAGGTACCGGGCGGGATGATTTCCAACCTGGCTAACCAGTTGAAAGAGCAGGGCGCCCTGAACCGCATGGCGGAAGTGCTGGCCGAAATCCCGCGGGTTCGTGAAGACCTCGGCTTCCCGCCGCTGGTGACCCCGACCTCGCAAATCGTCGGCACCCAGGCGTTTTTCAACGTGCTGGCCGGCGAGCGCTACAAGACCATCACCAACGAAGTGAAGCTTTACCTGCAAGGCGGCTACGGCAAGGCGCCGGGCATCGTGAACGAAAAACTGCGTCGCCAGGCGATCGGTAGCGAAGAAGTGATCGACGTGCGCCCGGCTGATCTGCTCAAGCCGGAAATGACCAAACTGCGTGCCGAGATCGGTGCTGTGGCCAAGTCTGAAGAGGACGTGCTGACCTACGCCATGTTCCCGGACATCGGCCGCAAGTTCCTCGAAGAACGTGCTGCCGGCACCCTGACTCCAGAAGTGCTGCTGCCGATCCCTGAGGCCGGCGGTGTGACCTCAGCCGGTGGCGAAGGCGTGCCGACTGAGTTCGTCATCGACGTCCACGGCGAAACCTACCGCGTCGACATCACCGGTGTCGGCGTCAAGGCGGAAGGCAAGCGTCACTTCTACCTGTCCATCGACGGCATGCCGGAAGAAGTGGTGTTCGAACCGCTCAACGAGTTTGTCAGCGGCGGCAGCAGCAAGCGCAAGCAAGCTAGCGCTCCAGGCCACGTCAGCACCACCATGCCGGGCAACATCGTCGACGTGCTGGTCAAGGAAGGCGACACCGTGAAAGCGGGGCAAGCCGTGCTGATCACCGAAGCGATGAAGATGGAAACCGAAGTCCAGGCAGCCATCGCCGGCAAAGTCACCGCCATCCATGTGGCCAAGGGCGACCGGGTGAACCCGGGCGAAATCCTGATCGAGATCGAAGGCTGAGTTAACAGCCTCGATACAACGCTTTAAACCTCGGGGGGGCATGTGCTCCCCTTTTTTTGTCCGGAGTTTCGCGTTGGCAAATGTGGGAGCGAGCCTGCTCGCTCCCACAGGGACTGCGTTGAGTCAGTTGTTGATCAGAACGCCATCCGCCACTGACCCGTTACGCCATGATTGCGGCTGTCAGTGCCGATCTCGCCGATAAGGCCAACACCCAGCGTCTGTTTCGCTGACAAGCCCAAGTCCAGCCCTGCATTAACCAGCAAGCTGTCACGGTCCAGCGGCGCACCGGATACGGTGAAGTTTTTTCCGCCCGTTACCAGTCGTTGGCGGGTATCGCTGTAGACGTCTCCATACGTGTGTTTCCAGCCGGCACTGAACCGCGGCGTCAGTTGCATGCCGTTATCCAGCGTGTTGACCTTCGCCAGACGCAGACCGAGTGTGCTGTACATATTGTTCTGGGTCTGGCCGTGGACTTTAAGTGCGGCCGCGCCACCTTTTTCGGTGTAGCCGTCGCGCTGATAGCGTTGATAGCCAACGCTGGCAAACGGTTCGATGCTGACATTGGCCCGACCGAGGTTGTAACCCACTTCCGCGAAGGCCTGCTGGGTGCTGGCGTCGTAACGGCCTTCGGGACGGTCGCTGAAACCGTTGAAGGCAACCCGCCGTTTTGTGCTGCCGTCGTGATTGCTGTAGGTCGCGCCGAGGCGCAGCGACATGGGGCCGCTCTGGCGCAGCGCATAGGCGCCCAAGTGCCAACTGTCGAGATCGCCGTCGAGCTCGCGGCTGTCCAGGCGGGTCTCGGACTTGCCGCCCATCACACCGATACGCCATTCCTCATCAACGCGCCAATCCGCGCCCAGAACGAGACCTTTGGTCGATGTTTGCAGCGCATCGTGGTCGCGATCCAGTGTTCCGCCGTGCCCCAAGGCTTGCAGCCAGACCCTGCCGTTTTCTTCGTTGCCGACGGCCAGGCTTGGTGCGTTGGATCGGTTGCCGGGTTTGTTGTAGCCGCTGGCGCTGTCCAATTGGCGCATGGCTGAGAGCAGGGTGGCGCTGACCGGGCTGTCACTGTTCAGGGTGGCTTTGGCGAGGTTGGCGGTGTTGCCGCCAGCAAGCTGTTCAATTGCATGGGCGGCGATCACTTTGTTACTGCCGAGCAGGGCGTTGACAGCGGCGTTTGCGGGGGTGGTTGGTTTTGGTGTTGTGGCGACGGGATTAGTCGTTGTTGATGGAGTTGAGGCAGTGGGTGCGATCGCATCGGTGGGAGCGATCGGTGTGGGAGCGGTGGGAGAAGAATCGGTGCTTGTCAGTGGATTCAGGGCTTGCGCGGGGGAGGAAGCGTTGTCAGATAGCACCTGCTCTTGCCGTAATTCCTCTGGCTCATCGATGCTTTGGGAGAGTTCACGTCCGTTGTTGCTATTCGCGAAACTCTCGATAGGCACCTTGTTGCGCGCGAACGTCAGTTCGACCGTTTTTCCATTGTGCTCAACGGTCGACGTCATGAACGCCAGATCGTTGAGGACTTTGCCGAATTTACCTTCGACCCCTTCGGCCTGAATGAGGGTGTACTGATTGCTCAACGGGTAGTCACCCGGCACTGCGACGATATTCAGCGTGGCATTGTCGAGTTTGGCGATGCCATCAACTTTGATCGTTTCGCTGCGGCCATCGGCGTTCACCTCGTAGATGAGTTCTGCGGTGTTCTGCAGTTCAAGGTTGCCATTTACCTTGGGCGCTCCATGCAACGCATTGACCTCAAGGCGGCCCGCCACCAGCAAGTGGCCGACCTGACCCGCGCCGCGGTAGGTCGCTTTCTTCTCCACTGTTACCGGGCCGATGATACGCCCGCGGTTGGTCAGTGTTGCGTTGTCCATGACTAACCCACCGTTTGAGAAATCATCGTTCCCCGTCAATGTCCACGGACCGCGCTTGATGTGCAGGAAATTAAAGTTCCGGCTCTCGCCGATTTCGCCACCACTCAAGGTATCGAGTTGCAGCGCATTGGTGCCTCCACCGCCGTCAACGATCCCGACGAAGCGGCCGCGTCGGCTGACGGTGACCAGATCATTGGAATCACCGAGTTTTAACGCGACACCGTCAGGCCCCGTTTCTGATTTGGTTACCGACGTTGTAACGGTGTCGGGATCGCTGATGAATGCTTCGATCCACGCCAGTTGGTCAACGGGTGGCGGTGAGAGAGAGGCGGGATCTTGAGCATTCGCGGAACCGGCATGGCCGAGCGCCAAGGAAATCGCCAGCGCTATGTAGTGGGGTCGGAACGTGTGTTGAATCTGCATCGGGTTCAGCCTCTTGTGAAGGAGGCCAAACCTTAAAAGTCGATGAAGTTTCCGGATGCCGGGCGATTCTCGGTGTCTCGCAAGACGCAGGGACTTCGCTTGTAGCCGAAACCACAGGGCGCTTCACCCACGTACGGATTGCCCGAGCATTAGAAGCCTTTCCCTACAGCATTGGGGGAAGCGTCCATTGGCGAAAAATCAAAAACTCATCTGCCACTGCCCAATCACCCCATGATTGCGGCTGTTGCTCCCCATCTCCCCGCTATAACCCACCCCCACCGAATGCCGCGCTGAAATACCCAGATCCAGCCCGGCTTCCAGCACCAGACTGTCACGATCCAGCGAACTGCCATCGACACTGAACGCCGTTCCTCCGACTACAAATGCCTGGCGCGTCGAGTTGCTGACATCGCCATAGGTGTGTTTCCAGCCAGCGGTCATGCGTGGCGTCAGGCTCATGCCGTTCTCCAGCGAACTCAGGTGTGCCAGGCGCAGGCCGAAGGTGCTGCTGAAGTTGTCCTGTGTTTCTTCGTCCACCTGCAACGCTGCGGCTCCACCTTTTTCCTGGTAGCTGTCGCGGTGATAACGCTGGTAGCCGAGGCTGGCAAACGGTTCGGCGCTGAGGCGACCGCTGCCCATCGCGTACCCGAGTTCGGCGAAGGCCTGTTGGCTGTCGGCGTCGTAATCGCCTTTTGGTCGGTCGCTGAAACCGTTGAAAGCGACAGTACGTTTGCTTTCGCCTTGATGGCCGCTGTACGCGGCGCCGAGACGCAAAGCGAAGGGTCCGCTTTGGCGCAAGGCGTAAACGCCGGCGTGCCAACTCTCGACGTTGCCATCGACTCCCGTGGCGTCCAGATCCGTTTTCGAATAGCCGCCGAGAACACCCAGGCGCCATTGCGGATCGAGCGCCCAATCAGTCCCGAGCACGGTGCCCTTGGTGCGTTGTTCCAGACCGCTGTTGCCGTGTTCGCCATCGAGCTTGCCGTAGCCGCCGATGGCTTGCAGCCAGAGTCGGCCTTGGGCGTTCGGGTCGTTGAGGTTGCGGGCGTCGGACGGGACGCCGGTGGCGGCGAGCACCGGGGTATCGCGCTGATCCAGGCCAACCAGCAATCCTGAACCGCCGCTCATTTGTTGCATCGCCGACAGCATGCTGCCGCCAATCTGGCTGATGGCACCAAGGGTGGCGCTGGTCAGGTTGGCGTTGCTGGCGCCGGCGAGTTGCTCGATTGCAGCGCCGGCCGTGGAGCTGGTGGTGTTGAGCAGTGCGTTGTAGAGCTCGTTGTTTTTACTCATCGAGGCCAGGCTGTTGGCGGCGTTGCTGCCGTTACCCGTGACCGCGAATTCGTTGAACGCGACATCGTTGCGCGTGTAGGTCAGGTCGACCTGGGTCGGGGTGTACGCGAGGGTCGGCGTGAGGAACGCGTAGTCGCTGGTGACTTTGCCGAAGGTGCCGTTGATGCTCGCGGCTTGCAGCACGGTGTATTGGCTTTGCCACGGATAGGTGCCGCTGCCCGGGTTCACCGCCAGGGTGGCGCCGTTCAGGTTGGCTACGCCGCCGACCTTGATCGGCGCGCTGCTGCCGTCGGCGTTGACGCCATAGGCCAAAGTGGAACCGCTGCCCATGGTCAAGTCATGGGTGATGGTCGCCGTGCCGAGTTGAGTGTTGGTGCGCAAAGTGCCGTTGACCAGCAAGTTGCCCACCGAACCACCGCCGGCATACACACCGCCCTCGTCGACGGTCAGGCTGCCGGCGATGCCACCCTGGTTGATCAGCGTCGCGCCGTTGCGCACCGCGCCGCCATCGCTGAAATCACCGCTCCCGGTCAGCGTCCAGGCACCTTGCTTGACCTCCAGCCATTCGAAGTTGCGACTCGCGCCGAAGCTGCCGCCCGCCGCGTCGTCCATTACCACGCGGTCGTCACCGCTGCCGCCGTCGACTACACCGACGAAGCGACTGCCGTTGCGCAATGTCAGGCTGTCGTTGCCTCCCCCCAGATCCAGCGCCAGGCCGTTGCTGCCGCTGATCGTGCCGCCGTTGATCACGTTGTCGGCGAACTCACCGACAAACTTCACACCGAAACCGTCGAGGCCATGAATGGTGCCGAAGTTTTCCAGCGTAGTCGCCGCCACGCCCGAACCGCCGCTGCCGTCGTCCACCAGAATCGCGCTGTTGGCGCCGGCGATCAGCGCGCCGTTGGCGTTCAACACATAGCCGCCGCCCAACGCGATGCCTTCACTGCCGTTAGCGAAACCACCCTTGTCGACACCCCCGGCGCCGATACCTTGAATGGTGCCGTAGTTCTCTATGTGGGCGAGATTGTCGATGTCCACGCCATCGCCGTCGCCATTAGGTTGCAGGCCCGAATAGGACCCGGTAATCGTGCCGTGGTTGATCACGGTGCCGTCGCCATCGGAGCCGAAACCCGAGCCATTGCGACCGGTGATTTGGCCGTAGTTGGCCAGTGTCGCGCCGAGGTCGGTGGTAATACCGTGGCGGCCGCCGGAAATGCTGCCGTAGTTGGTCACCGTCACGCCGGTCGCGGTATCGATGTCGATACCGTCGAACTTGTCGTCGGCGCTTCGAGAGTCGCCGGTAGCGATCTCGCCATAGTTGGTGATCGTCGCGTTGGCGCCGGTCTTCATGCCATCGCTGGCGTCTCCGCGAATCAATCCGCCCGCGCGGTTGATGACCGTGGTTTTGACCCCGGCACTGCGCAACGCATCCAGGTCCAGCCCTTGCCCGGTAGTGGAGCGGATGATGCCGCTGTTATCGATCAGCAGGCTGCCGCTGACGAAGTTGCTGTCGATGCGCAGGGCGTCATTGAAACCAAGGATCTGCGCGCCAACGCGGTTGTAAATGCTGTAGTTGCGCGCTTGCGTCAGGTCGCCGCTGCTGTCGATCGCCCGGCCGCCGGTCGAGATGATCTTGCCCGCGTTATCGATCACCACACCGGTGCCGCTGGTGCTGTCTTTCAGGCTCACAGTCTTGCCCGCGTTGGTGATGCTGCCTGGCGCCGAGATCGTCAGGGTGTCGGCACCGCCGAGGGTTTGTGCGGCGGTGGTCGCAGTGTCGATTTGCACATTTTTGAAGGGGGCGGCGTGGGCGCCGGTGCTGATCAATAACGCGATGCTGAATGCCAGGCGCTGGGGAGAGAAGGACATGTGAGACGGCCTTTTTGTTATAAGCGGGCCGTCTTGTATAGCGGAGGGTTTTTACAGAATGATGTCCGTGCGTCAGCCTTCAGACTAACTCCGACTCAAATACGCCTTCCCATAATGCCGCTCCATCCTTGCCTGAATCAGCTCCAGACCAATCGACATCACCCAGTAAATAATCGCCGCCGTCGTCAGCATCTCGATATACCGATAGCTCGACCGCCCATACGATTGCGCCAGGAACATCACTTCCCAAACCCCCATCACCGAGATCAGTGACGAGTCCTTGAGCATCGAGATGAATTGGTTGGTGGTCGGCGGGATGATGGTGCGCATGGCCTGGGGCAGGGTGACGCGCCAGAAGATCACGGTTTCGCGCATGCCCAGTGCCAGGGAGGCTTCGCGTTGGCCGTGGGCGACGCCGAGGATTCCGGCGCGGAAGATTTCGCTGAGGTACGCGCCGTAGTTCAACGAAAGGGCGATGATGCCGGCGGTGACTGCGCCGGGGACGATGCCCAGTTGCGGCAGGCCGAGGTAGATCAGCAGGATCTGGATCAGCAGCGGTGTGCCGCGAAAGAACGAGGCGTAGAAACTGGCGATGCCGAAGGCCACGGCGCTTTTCGACAGGCGCGCCAGGGCGGTGATGAAACCCAGCAGCGACGACGTCACGATTGAGGCCAGGCACAGAAACAGCGTCAGCGCCGCGCCTTGCAGGAAGCCGTTCGGCGCCAGGTGCAGGCCGATCAGGTTGGGCAGTTTGTCGAGGATGATCGAGAACTTCAGGTCGAAGCTCAGGAAAAAACTGGCGAACAATCCAAACATCGCCGCCCACGTCAGGTACAAGCGCGTGCGGAAACCGAAGAGGCGTTGCAGCCGCGACTCAGCCACCGGTTGCGGCGGTTGAGGAGGTGTCGGGAAAGAAGTCATTGGCTGATGTCGGCGCCGATCCATTTTTGCGAGAGCTTGCTCAGGGTGCCGTCCTGTTTCAGTTGCGCAAAGACCTCACGCACCTTGGCGTCCCACTGTGCGTCGCCTTTCTCGATGGCCACCGAGTTTGGCTCCGAGTACAGCGGCTCGCCAGCCAGCTTGAAGCGTTTGTCTTCGGTCAGGCGCGGTTGCGCGGTGACGAGGTTGGTGAGGATTGCATCCAGCCGCACGCCAGCGCCGAGGCCCAGGTCCTGGAACGCCACGTTATCGGTGTCATACGGCGCGATCTGCACATCCTCGAACGGGTACTGCAACTGGGTGTCTTCAGCACCTTCGATAACCAGGTTTTTGTTCAGGTAACTTTCGTAGCTGGACGCACTGGTGAGGCCGACTTTCTTGCCGCTCAGGTCCTTGGCGCTGTGAATGCGATCATCCTTGGCATTGACCACTATCACCGCTGGTGAGGCGTAATACTCGACCGGGAAATCGAAGACTTCAGCCCGTGCCTTGCTCGGCGTCATCGAGCAGACGCAGATGTCGTAGCGGCCACTCCAGCGTCCGGCGGCGATGACGTCCCAGGACGGCGTTTCCAGGCGCAGTTTGACGCCCAGTTTGTCCGCCACGGCTTTGGCTACATCGACGTCAAATCCGTCGAGCTGGTTCTGGTCGTTGAGGAAAGAGAACGGTGGATAGCTTTCCATCAACACGCCCACCAGTTCTTTCTTCTGCTCGATGCGGTCCAGTGTCGCTCCGCCGAAGGCTTGGCCGGAGACAGCCAGAATCGTCAGGCCCAGGGCCAGGAGTGGTTGAAATTTCACAGTCGATCCCTGAAAAAAAAGTGGTTGTTATTAACCGGATGGTGCGTATTAAATAGTTATAAGAACTACCTTGGTAGTGAGTTATTTTCATAAGCATATGAGTGAAAAGCATATGGGCGCAGGAAGCACGGTAATTCTGGATGGCGGCATGGGTCGTGAGCTGCAGCGCGCAGGAGCGCCGTTCAGACAGCCCGAATGGTCGGCGCTGGCTTTGAGCGAAGCGCCGCGGGCGGTAGAGGCGGTGCACGCGGCTTATATCGACAGTGGCGCCAACGTGATCACCAGCAACAGTTATGCGGTGGTGCCGTTTCACATCGGCGAAGAGCGTTTTGCAGCAGAAGGGCAGGCCCTCGCGGCGCTGGCCGGTGAGCTGGCGCGCCGGGCAGTAGAAGCTTCGGGCAAGGCTGTGCGTGTGGCCGGTTCGTTGCCACCGCTGTTCGGCTCCTATCGTCCTGACCTGTTTGATGCTGCTCGGGTGACAGAATTGCTGACGCCGTTGGTCAACGGGCTGGCGCCTCATGTCGACCTGTGGCTAGCCGAAACACAAAGCTCCATCGTCGAGGCGCGAGCAATCCACGCCGGACTGCCCAAGGACGGAAAACCGTTCTGGCTGTCATTTACCTTGAAGGATGAAGACACGGACGAAGTGCCGCGTTTGCGTTCGGGTGAGCCTGTCGCTGAGGCCGCAACGGTGGCTGCCGAGCTGGGTGTCGAGGCGTTGCTGTTCAACTGCAGTCAGCCAGAAGTGATCGGCGCTGCGATTGATGCGGCGCGGCAAACCTTCCAGCGTTTGGGGGTGAAGATCCACATCGGTGCGTACGCCAATGCCTTCCCGCCACAACCGAAAGAGGCCACGGCCAACGATGGTCTGGACCCGTTGCGTGAAGACCTCGATCCGCCGGGGTATCTCCAATGGGCGGCTGACTGGAAAGCGCGCGGCGCCAGTCATTTGGGCGGATGCTGCGGGATTGGGCCGGAGCATATTGCGGTGCTTGCCCAAAAGTTAGCGTGATGTCCATCGCGAGCAGGCTCGCTCCCACAGGATCTTCGGTTGGCCACAATGCCGTGGTCGTCGCAGGTCAAGTGTGGGAGCGGGCTTGCTCGCGAAGACGTCAGTACAGTCGACAAATTACCCGCGGCACTCAGCCAGTGTTTTCACCTGCCCGGAATCCGTCTGGTTTTCATCGGATAGCCACCGCTCAAAACCTGCGCCAATCGCCGGCCATTCTGAATCCAGAATCGAATACCACGCGGTGTCCCGGTTCTGTCCCTTGACCACCATGTGCTGTCGGAACACGCCTTCAAAACTGAACCCCAACCGCTCTGCCGCGTACTTGGAGCGGGCGTTGCCGTTGTTGCACTTCCACTCCAGGCGCCGGTAGCCCAGCGCAAAGGATTCCTTGGCCAGCAAATAAACCGCTTCGGTGCTTTTCGGCGAACGCTGCATCGATGCGCCGAAGGTGACGTGACCGATTTCGATGCGACCTTGGGCCGGGACGATCGACATCAGACTCAGGAGGCCCTGCACTTCACCGCTGGCACGGTCGATCACGCTGAAGAAATACGGGTCGCTGTTGGCCGCGTGATTGTTCAGCCAATCGTTGAAAGCGCTGCGTTCCGGAAAAGGGCCGTACGGCAAATAGTCCCAGAGTTTCGGGTCCGCTCCCGGGCCTTGCAGGGCTTTCCACAAACCCTCGGCGTGACGTGCCGGGTCGAGTTTTTCCAGGCGGATGAAACGCCCTTCAATGGTTTTAACCGACGGCGCCGGGACGCCTTTCCAGTCTGCGAGTGAAGTCGACATGCTGTTCTCCTTGAACCTTAAAGGGCTTTGCGAAACTGGATGAAACCGGGGCGTTCGGCGATGCGCTCGTAAAGCTGGATCGCGGTGGCGTTGGTTTCGTGGGTCAGCCAGTGGACTTTGCAGCAACCGTCCGCCTGGGCGGTGGCATAGACGAATTCGATCAGCTTGCGGCCGATGCCGGTGCCCCGTGTTTCCGGCGTTACCAGCAAGTCTTGAAGGTAGCAGGAGTTTTCGATGCTCCAGTTCGAGCGATGGTAGATGAAGTTCACCATGCCCACCGCTTTGCCATCGACCCACGCCAGCGCCGAATGAGTCGGTTCATTGCGGTCGAGCATGCGCTGCCAGGTGCTGTCAGTGACTGCATCTGGCAATTCGGTGTTGTAGAAGCGCAGGTAGGCTTGCCACAGCGGCAACCAGGCGGCGTGATCGTCGGCGCTGACCTGGCGAATTTCAATCTGACTCATGTTCATTCCTTAACGCATCAAGTGGGCGAGGGCCTGGTCGTGCACATCAGGGCTGGCGGCGAGCCCCTCGCGCACACCGGCGATGTCTGCGGTGCTGCGGTTCTGGCTGAGCTTGCGCTTGCCTTCCAGACGGTGGATCGGCAGGGCGAATCCGACGATGGCCTTGAGCATGCCGTCGATGTAATCAGCGGGTGCGTCTGCCACTTTCCATGGCTGAGCGCGGCCAGCTTCATGGCGATCGGTCAGCGCGCTGACCAGGTTAAGCAGACGATCAGCGTCGGTGAACACTTCGGCCGTGCCGTATGCATGTACGGCGACGTAGTTCCAGGTCGGTACGACTTTGCCGTGCTCGGCTTTGCTCGGGTAAAACCCCGGGCTGACGTAGGCATCGGCGCCGGCAAAAATCACCAGCGCTTCGGCGCCATCCTGCAGTTCCTTCCACTGAGGATTACCCCGGGCGAAGTGGCCAAAGAGGGTGCCATTCGGGCCCTGCTCAGGGTTGAATAACAATGGCAAATGACTGGCTTGCAGACCTTGCTCGCCGTGGGTGACCACCATGGCGAGACGGGTATCGAGTATCTGCTGCTGCAGTTCAGACAAATCTTTGATGGCAAAGCCGCTGGGGTTGTACATGGAATTATTCCTTGGCGAATGCGTCCATCCTAGGCAGGCTATTGGTCTGTTGTAAGAGCCATTAATGACCAATTTCATAGGTCCATTGTCATGAGCGAAGCGCCGCTTTCCTTGTCATTCAATCCCGCCGGTATCGAACTGGATCGTCGTCAGGGCTTGAGTCGCCAGCTCTATCAGGCATTGCGCCTGCGCGTACTGGACGGACGCCTGGCCAGTGGCACGCGATTACCGGCCAGCCGGGATCTGGCGGCGGCGCTGGCGATTTCTCGAAACAGCGTGGTGCGGGCCTACGATCAACTCTATGCCGAGGGGTTTATCGAGGGGCGTGTCGGCGACGGGACTTACGTTGCGCAATTGCCCCAGACCTCGGTCTCAGCAAAAAAATTATCCACAAAAGTATCCACAGGGTTGTCAACAGGGTTACCCACAGCCTTATCCACAAATTGGCTTGATTTGCCTGTGGTTTCATCCAGTAAAGTTATCCACAGCGGTGCGTTGGGACGAGTCGAGAGCAACCATTTGCCGACCCCACCGAGTGGTCCGCCCAAGGCCTTTCGGGTCGGCGTGCCGGCATTCGATCTGTTTCCTTTCGAGGTGTGGGCCAAGCTGAATGCGGCTTTCTGGCGCAAACCGGATTTACAGCAACTGTGTTATGGCGATCCGGCGGGTGATGAGCGTTTGCGCGGCATGATCGCCGCGTATTTGCGCAGTTCGCGAGGGATGCAGTGCTCGGCTGAGCAAATAGTGATCACCAGTGGCGCGCAGCAGGGGATTAGCCTTTGTGCACAGCTGCTGGTGGAGCCGGGCGATGGGGTGGCGATTGAGAATCCGGGGTATCGGGCGGCAGGTCATGCGTTCGCCGTGGCCGGTGCGAAACTGCATGGCGTGGCGGTGGACAGCGAGGGCATTAACTGCAACGAATTGAATGGCCTCAGCGATTGTCGGTTGGCGTATGTCACGCCTTCTCATCAATACCCGACCGGGGTGGTCATGAGTCTGGCGCGTCGCCTCGAATTGCTGGCGTGGGCCGAGCGCACCCAAGGCTGGATTGTCGAGGATGACTACGATGGCGAATACCGCTACAGCGGCGCGCCGCTGGCCCCGTTGGCGGCTCTCGATCGGCAGGGGCGGGTCTTGTATGTCGGGACGTTTGGCAAAGTTGCTTTCCCGGCCCTAAGGCTGGGTTATCTGGTGCTGCCGCCCGGTTTGGTTCAGGCATTCTCGCAACGGCGAGCGGTGGACGTACGGCATTCTGAGGTGAGCACTCAAGCGGTCATGGCCGAGTTCATGGCCGCCGGGCATTTCCAGCGGCATATCCGCCGCATGCGCCGTGCGGCCCTGAGCCGACGCAATACCTTATTGGCCGGTTGGCCGCAGAACATCCCCGGCATCGGTAGCTTGCCGAGTGTCGCGGCAGGGCTGCATCTGACGGTGGCGGTCGGCTCGCAGGCCCGTGAGCGCGAGTTGGTGGAGCAAGCGGCCAGCGTCGATGTCGAGATCAATGCGCTGAGCAGCTACTGGTTGCCGGATTCGACACTACCAGCGGACCAGCGCGCCGGGCTGGTCCTGGGTTTCGCGGCGGTGCCCGAGGCTGCGATCCGTGCCGCACTCGGGCGTCTGGAAAAGGTCTGGCGTTAAGCGCATTGCACCTCAGTTCCTGGCCTGAGGTTCCAGCTCCAGAAACAGTTTGCGCAGGTCATCGTTTTCGAGCGCTCACGTTCTGGAGACCGTGGGTTTTACCTTTGGC
Organism: Pseudomonas sp. 31-12; assembly: GCF_003151075.1. Classification (NCBI taxonomy): domain Bacteria; kingdom Pseudomonadati; phylum Pseudomonadota; class Gammaproteobacteria; order Pseudomonadales; family Pseudomonadaceae; genus Pseudomonas; species Pseudomonas sp. 31-12. Next base: position 110,563 of record NZ_CP029482.1, on the reverse strand, counting down.
AAAAACAGCGATTTGGCCAGTTGAGAGCTGATTTCGCTGCGATTGATCGCGATCAATTCGTTGTTGGTACGGGCTGTTTGCCAATCAAATGCACCACCCAGTGTTCGTTGCGCGACAGTTTTCAGATGGGCAGCGGTATACCCTCCGACTGCTGTGTCGGGCTTGGGGTAATGAAAGTGGGCGTACCAAAGTACATTCCCGGTGGCAGAGTCACGAATTTCATACTCGTCGAAATAGTCCTTCCTGCGCTTTGTCTGTTTTCGACCGGCGTTCTTGACGATATTCACCAAGCCTCTTTCGTGCAGCCAATCAACGCGAGGCGCAGTGGGGAGTTGTCGCTTGATCATGTCGATCCGGGTCGCGCGGCCCTTTTCGTAAAAGCGGGTCGCCTCTTCGTTGAGGCTCTTGGCAATGTTGGCACCAGAACCCGGCCCGCTGTCGGTGAGGTTTTTATCGGTCAGGGCCCTTTCGATGGCATCGGCGGCGGCTTCCAACTGGCGGGCCTGTTGATGAAACATGTCTTCGATTTCCACCGGGATACGCCCTGCCCGTTGTGCAATTGCCTCGGTGCGGCGGGTAAATGCCCCTGATCGATCCAGCAGTGACTGACCCGCCTGAATGCTGGCAGCCAAATCCGGGCGTGGCGTTGTCGGCACTTTTGTCGCGAGCGGCACATGTTCGAGCCACACACCGGGGGTTTTTTCGTGAAAGGTCGCGATGACTTTGTGGGTGAGCGGCGAAGTGACGTCGATCAGGTCGGTGTCATCCGCGGCTGCGCGGTCGCGGAGCTTGCCGACCACCGTGCCCTTGAAGCGAGTTTTGATCAGGCGTCTGGTGGACGGAGCAGGGCGGGAAGGCCCCGGAGTCGGCTCCAGCAATCTGCGCTCATGCAACAGGCCCACCAGATGATTCATGCTCTGTTCCTTGAACGTTTCGATTCGCTGGCGCATGAGATTGAGTGGCGGCTGCAGCAGCTGTTGCGGATATTCTTCGGGCAGATCGAGAATCCGTAGGTCCAGGGTCGCGAACTGTTCCACCAGATCATTGAAACCGTCGATCCGTTCGAGCAGTGGTAGCGCACTGTCTTCGGCAGCAAGGTCCAGCGAGGACTGGATGGTGAGGCCGGCATCTTCGACTATCTGTTGCATGGCCTGGCGAGCCAGCGGTGTGGCGACAGTACCGCTGTCGCTGAGGCATAGCTCCTGAGCCAGGCTGATCTGGAACAGTTTCAAGTCGTGCAGACTGAACGACGGTAGCAGAGCCCTGTATTCCCGCGCCGCTTCTGCCCCTTCTTTGCCCAGTCGCAGCAGTTCTTCGATGCGCGCATGGGCGAACTCGATCTTGTCGATAACCCCCTGGGTCATGTCGCTGGTGAGTTGATGTGTCTGGCGGGGCGACTGGGCGCCTGCGGTTGTCTCGTTGCCCGGAAGGGCGAGGGATTGGCGCATACGCTCACCGAACTCACGGTTTTGCCGCTCGAACCATTTCTGCGTCAGTGACAGTTGATAATCCAGGCAGCTGACCATTACCGGGCGGTAGTTGGAGATGGTCTCGAGGGCGTTGTAAGTCTTGAGCTGCTCGATATAGGCGCCATATTCCGTCAGCTGTGAATTCAATACGTCGATCAAGGGCTGGCGATTGGCGTCGGCCGCTTTTTCCACGGCATCGAGCTCTTTTTTCAAGCCCGGCTTACGGACATCGAATGCGGTCAGTTGCCGTTTCAAGTCGTCCTTGTGCTGTTGGTTTTTGCGTTCGATTTCCCTTCGATTCCTGCCGCCGCCGCGCAGTCTCAGGCGCGTGTCGATGAACCATTCACCCTTCGCCGAATGGATCAAGAGAGGGCCTGTTGTGGCGGGCGTTTGCCGTGAGTCGATGATCTGCACATCATCGTTGTCGTCCAGCATGACTTCGAACCAGCGCTGACCGACCTTGGCATACCATTTCTGATTCAGTGGGCTCAGGAATCGGTGACGGCCGGTTTCGGTCGAGGACTCTTTCAACGCCGCAGGTTTTTCAATCGCCAGTCCGTCCAGCAGGGTGGCCAATGAATCCGGCATCAGCACGCCGTGGATATGCACGGATGTTTCATGGTTGGCGGGTAAATAATCGGCGGCGAGATCGGGTAGCTGCGTCACGGTAATCTTTGGCGTCGGCAGCGGCGTTACAGCGAGTATCGGGCTCTTTTCCACAGCGCGCACCGCGGGTTTGTTGCGAGTGGCCGCGCGATGGGCAAGCACCATGCCCAGGGACAGAAACAGATCCGTCAGTGCGGCCCATGCCTGATCGTTGTCATCCGCTTGCCCGGCTTCATTGGCCTGGTGCAAATCGTCCATGATTTGCCATATCCAGGCAGCCGTTGCGCCCGTGCGCCCGAAAAAGGGAAGTGCCACATTGAACAGCATCCATGCGCCCTGCTTGAGCGTGGCCCAGCGACGTTCAGCATTGGAGACCGCTTGGCGGTCGGCCAGGGTGACCAGCGCATTGGCGTTGTCGGTGAACAGTGCCTGCGCAGACGGTTCGACGACAGGCGTCGCACTCAAGCTAAGCGCGCCCATCATGCCCAGTGCCGAGGTGGGGTCGGTCAACCATTGCGACAGCGTCCAGACAGAAGGCAATTGACCAGGAAACACATATTGCGAGTAGTTGAAGTGCACGTCTTCCGGCAGCCAGGCCAGGACTGACTGGCGCAGCGCCTTGTTGTGCTTGATCGCATATAACAGGTTCGCCTCGCCGCCATATTGAACCAGCGGAAGATCCAGCAGCGGCCGATACAGGAGGCAGGGTCCTTTATCAGCCAGTCGCGGTCCGATCACAAACATATTGGCCACAACGTCGGCCTTGCTGTCGGTACGTCCCCCGGGAATGAATGCCAGCGGACGAATGACGATTTCCAGCCCGTCGACGTATCGATCTGCCGCCTTTTCCTGCATGGCCGCGACTGCATAACGGTAGCCCTGTTCGTCGATGCCAGCCTCGCCACGAACCTTGAGTTGGAGTGCCTGAAGCGGCAGTTGTATGCGCAGGTGGCGGGTGTAGAGGTTCTGTCGGCGCAGGCTTTCCGTGGGGGCGGCGAGGAGTTTGTTTTTGATCAGGCTGGGGTAGGTTTGCCCGATATTCACTGTGGTGACCAAGTCTTCCAGGTAGGACGGTGTCATCCACGCGGGCGCCGCGTCACCGTTTTTGTATTGCACCGTCTTGTTGCCTGGTGGCGAGTCAATCAGGTTTTGCAGTGCCAACTCCACCAGCGTCAGCGTGAGGGTCCGGGTTTTGCCGGGTACGATGATCGCGCCGAGGACGACGAGACTGGTGATAGTGACTTCGATGTCCTTCAGTTTCAGCTTTGTCGCGGCCGCCTGATTCTCGATCTTGTTGTCCTTGATCATCTGATCGGTCAGCGCTTGCAAGGCAAAGTCAGGAAGAGAGGGGATGCCCTCATCGAAGGATTTGCCGGCGTCCTGTTCCCGTAGCAGCGCGAGGTCCATCAAGTGTCGGCTGTAGCGGGTCAGGTCTGTGGGTGACGCATTGGTCAGCCAGTCTGGCAACAGACCCTGGATCTGGCTGAAACGTGAAGAGGGCTGCTCGTGATAGTCCGTGAAATGTTTCGCTGCGGCGCTCACCTGCGGCGCAAGGGATGGCGTCAGTGCGGCAACAGCGCCACCGAGTAAACCGATGGCATCGACCTCGAGCGCAATCAGTGCACAGGCCTGATGATCAAAAAAATCTCCGGTGGGTTCGTACAGGCGCCATTTCAGCGTGCTATCACCCTTCGAGGCAGCAATGCGCCTGGCCAGCGTTTCGCCCAATGACGCCAGTGAGTTGTAGTGCCTGAAGCCTTCTGCGATCGAATGGGTCACGACAATTGTGCGTTCATCGTGGGTGCCCACCACCACCGCGGTGTCCAGCAGTCTCAAGTGATGGGTGGTCTGATTGTCGAGACAGTCGACGTCAATCAGGCAGGCCTTGATTGAGTATTTGTCATGAGGTTGCCGTTCGGTCTGTTGTGGGTAACCGTAGACGGCGAGGGCAATGGCCCGCTGGTCTTCGTCCCAGCCGGCCTTTTCGTCGACGTTCCAGATGTTGCGCAGCGCACCGCAGAGTTGATGCCAGCGAGGTGTCGAGGCCGCTGTGGGCTGGTTCCAGTACTCGAGTTGCTGTTCCTGATAGGCCACGAACAGCAGCCTGGCCAGTTTGTTGAGCTGGCACCCAAGGGTATCGATCTTTACCGGCAGATGAATGGCCGAGTCGACAGCCGATGGCAGGGTCAGAAAATGTTCACCGTCGATGTAGGTCACCGTCGTTCCGGATAAAGCGAGCCGCACCAGCACGTCGGTGAGGGACTCGATCCGGTTGCTGCCCGGCCTGGCCTGTTCGCCGGCGAGTGTCCAGACGGGCGTCACCACCACAGCCAGGTTCGGGTCGATGTGCAGGTGTGGATACGCGGTGTCGAGGGCGGAGCGCAATGAGGCTGAAGCGACTTCCCTGATCGAAGGGCCGGTCACGAGTTGGGTCAGTATGTCTTCAGAGATGTTGGAGGGAGTCTCGGGCATGGCCGTTTCCTGTTGCCGGTGAAGCGCCGATGGGACAGCGCTGTGTTCGGGCAAGGTAGAGGGCCGTCGAGGGCTGAAGGTGGTAGATATGTATCGCAGGCAAAAAAGACCCGCCATCACGCGGGTCTTTTATTTGGCGGGGAATCAGGTCCCGGACTTGATCTTGGTCCAGGCCCGGGTCCGCGCACGTTCAGCATCGCGCGGTAACGGTTGCAGGGTATACAGCGTGCCCATCGCCGCTTCGGTCGGGTACAGGTTCGGGTTGTTGCGGATCGCCGGATCGACCATTTCCGTGGCGTCCTTGTTCGGGTTCGGGTAGCCGACGAAGTCGCTGACCGGCGCGATCACTTGCGGTTGCAGCAGGTAGTTGATGAAGGTGTAGGCGTCTTCCGGGTTCTTCGCACCTTTGGGAATGGCGAGCATGTCGAACCAGATCGGCGCGCCTTCTTTCGGCAGGCGCATGTCGACGATCACACCGTTCTTGGCTTCCTTGGCGCGGTTGGCCGCCTGGGAGAAGCTGCCGGAATAACCGACCGCGACGCAGATGTCACCGTTGGCGATGTCAGCCATGTATTTGGAGGAGTGGAAGTAGGTGATGTACGGCCGGATTTTCATCAACAGCGCTTCAGCCTTTTCGTAGTCCGCCGGCTTCTTGCTGTTGGGGTCCAGGCCGAGGTGTTGCAGGGCCAGCGGCAGGATCTCCGACGGCGAGTCGAGCAGGGCGACGCCGCACTGCTTGAGCTTGCTGATGTTCTCTTCCTTGAAGATCAGGTCCCAGCTGTCAACCGGCGCGTTGTCGCCCAGGGCGGCTTTGACCTTGTCCGGGTTGAAGCCGATCAGGATGGTCCCGTACATGTACGGCACGGCGAATTTGTTACCCGGATCGTTGCCTTCCAGCAGCTTCATCAGCTTCGGATCGAGGTGGTTCCAGTTCGGCAGTTTGCTGCGGTCCAGCGGCTGGAACACGCCGGCTTCGATCTGCTTGGCGAGGAACACGTTGGACGGCACCACCACGTCGTAGCCGGAGTTGCCGGTCAGCAGCTTGGCTTCGAGTGCTTCATTGGTGTCGAAGATGTCGTAGACCAGTTTGGTCTGGGTGTTCTGTGCCTTGAAGTCTTCCAGCGCCTTGGGGGTGATGTAGTCGAACCAGTTGTAGACGCGCAACGTTCGCTCTTCAGCATGGGCGGCGCCACCGAGCACCGTGGCGCACAGCACCGGTGCAATAAAACGCTTGAGTCTGTTCATTGTTCTAATTCCTCATTGGGCGCTTTCAAAACCTTCGAGAACGTTCACGGCATTGATGCCGATTTCTTCGACCGCGTATCCGCCTTCCATCACGAACAGCGTCGGTTTGCCGAGCTTCGCGATGCGCTCGCCCATGGCCAGGTAATCCGGGCTGTCGAGCTTGAATTGAGAGATCGGATCGTCCTTGAACGTGTCGACGCCCAGGGACACGACAACGATGTCCGCGCCGTATTGCTCGATCTCTTTGCAGGCTTGTTCCAGCGCTGCACTCCAGCTGTCCCAGCCGCTGCCGGCCGGCAAAGGGTAGTTGAAGTTGAAGCCTTCGCCGGCCCCTTCGCCGAGTTCGTCTTCATAGCCGAGGAAGAACGGAAACTCGGCTTCCGGATGGCCGTGAATCGAGGTGAACAGCACGTCGCTGCGTTCGTAGAAAATCGATTGGGTGCCGTTGCCGTGGTGGTAGTCGACGTCGAGGATCGCGACCTTTTTGTGGCCCTGATCGAGGAAGGCCTGAGCGGCAATGGCGGCGTTGTTGAGGTAGCAATAACCGCCCATCAAGTCGCTGGCGGCATGGTGTCCCGGTGGACGGCACAGCGCGAAAGCACTGCGGGCGCCGCGCTGGATCGCAGCTTGTGCGGTGAGGGCCACTTGCGCTGCGCTGTACGCCGCTTTCCAGGTGCCGGCGGTGATCGGTGCGCCACCGTCGAAGCTGTAATAGCCGAGCTGGCCGTGCAGGCTGGTGGGGATAATCCGACGCAGGGTGCGGGCCGGCCAGGTGTAGGGCAGCAAGTCGCCGTCGGTGTTGAATTCGGTCCAGCGTGCCCAGGCGCCTTTGAAGAAGTCGAGGTAGGCGCGGCTGTGGATGCGCGCGATCGGGTCCAGGCCAAAATCCTGCGGCGCTTCGACCGGGCCGAGGTTCTGCGTTTGCACCCGTTGCAGCACATGGTCGGCACGTGAGGGCATTTCGAAGCAGGGCATCAATTGCCCATCCATCAATTCACAACGGCCGTGGTGCAGGTGGTGATCGTCCGAGTAGATCGTCAGCATTTCTTGTTCTCCGCAGGCTGATTCGGTTGAACACAGTCTTGCGGGACGCGGCGTTTGAGAGAACGGCAGGAAAGGCCAAAAGGGGATTTATGTGGCCAAAAGATTTGACCGAAATTCGCCCCTCTGTGGCGAGGGAGCTTGCTCCCGCTCGGCTGCGTAGCAGCCGCAACCCGGCAAATGCTATCTGAAGAGAGGAATGCGGTGTTTGGTTTGGGTCTGCTGCGCAGACCAGCGGGAGCAAGCTCCCTCGCCACAGGGGCGGGTCAGGGTCTGAACTGACTCGGCGCCACGCCGCTCCAGCGCACGAACGCATGGCGAAAACTCGCGGTTTCGCTGAAGCCCAGCGCCTCGGCGATCCGGTAGATCGGCAGCTGATCCTCACAAAGCATCTGCTTGGCCTGATCGAAGCGCAGTTCGTCGAGCAATTCCTGATAGCTGCACCCCAGATCCTTGAGGTGGCGACGTAAGGTGCGCGCCGAACAATTCATCTGTAACGCCAAACCTTCCAGCCCCGGCGCCGCATTCAGTTGCGCGCGGAGCAACTGCCGAATCCGCCCCAGCCACGCCTGACGTCCGGTGAATTCGGTGTTCTGCTTGCGGCAGCGTTCGACCATCGCCTGATGAGTTATCACATCGGCGAGCGGCAAGGGTTGGTCGAGCCAACGCTTGTCAAAGGCGAAGGCGTTGTCCCGCGCCTCAAAGTGCAGCGGGCAATTGAAGTGTTCGGCGTAGGTCGCCTGATAGTCCGGTGCCGCATGTTCCAGGCGAGCTGCAAGTAAGGGCAGCGGGTGCCCGAGCAAGTCATCGCAGATGACTTTCAACGACACCAGACAGAATTCAGCGTTGAACACGGCCAGCGCCGGGTTCTCTCGATAATCGGCAGCCACGAACCACACACGCTCGCCGTCATCTTCCAGGCTTAACTCGAAAAGTGTTCCCAACAGCGCCGGATAACGCATCGCCAAGCGCAAAGCGTCACCGAAGGTGGCACTGGTGAGCAGCGCATAACCGAGCATGCCGTAGGACGAAACGTGCATCCGCCGACCCAGTTCCAGGCCGATATCACGCTTGAGCGCGACGGCGTTGGCGCAGACCTGCATCTCCTGATTGGTGGTGATGCGCGTGTCCGCCCGACTCAGATCCGCCGCGCTGATGCCACTTCCCGCCAGCAGTGCTTCGCTGGACAAGCCTTCGGCCTTGAAGGTGTTGAGCACCAGGGAGACGGCGTTGAGGGTGGTGAGGTGGGAGTGGAGCATGGGATGTTCCAGCCTTGGGAATGCTGGAACGGCAGCAAGTTATGTGCCCATCGTGTGACGACCATTACCTGTGGCGAGGGAGCTTGCTCCCGCTCGGGCGCGCAGCGGCCGCAATCCGGCTGACGCAACATTCCTGAACATATTCCGTCGTCGATTTCAGGAGCGCTTCGCACTCCAGCGGGAGCAAGCTCCCTCGCCACAGGGTTTGTGTCCGGCCTCAAGGTCAGCTGAGTTCACCGCAAAGGTCGAGCTCGACCAGGCGCCGCACTTCGGCGGTGTCCAGCCCGGCACCCAGCAACCCATGCAACTTGCCGAACGCCGCTTCACGGGTCATGCCGCCGCCCGAAAGCACGCCAACGCCGCGCAACCGGCTACCGGCCTCGTAGACATCCAGCTCAACGCCACCTTCATGGCATTGGGTGACGGCGACAACAACCACACCTTTGTCCCGCGCCCGCTCCAGAGCGGCCAGAAACTCAGGGTTATCGCTCGGCCCAGTGCCGCTGCCGTAGCACTCCAGCACCAAACCTTGAATGCCGCTATTCAGCACGCCATCCAGTTGCTCGGCGCCGATACCGGGAAACAACGGCAACACAGCAACTTTCGCCAATTGCTTGCTCTGGTTGTAATTCAATTGAGCCGGCAGCGAAGTGGCTTTTACACCACCGCCCTGACGCTCCAGGCGCTTGAACGGATGGCGACCGAAACTACGAACCTTCGCGCAATGAGTCGGGTCCAGCAGTTCGCCGTGGAAGTACAAATGAACGCCCGGTGCCAGGCCGTTGCCCAGAGCAACCAACGCGCCACTGAGGTTTTCCCAGGCATCGCTGTCGGTCACGCCGGCCGGCAGCATCGAACCGGTAAACACCACGCGGGCATTCAGACCGAGCAATTGAAAACTCATCGCGGCGGCGCTGTAGGCGAGGGTATCGGTGCCATGCAGGATCAATACGCTGTCGCAGCCCTGGACATCAACGGCGTCGACCACCGCTTCACGCAGTTGCTGCCAGTACGCCGGGCTCATGTTGGCACTGTCGATCAGCGGCGACATCTCGCGAAAGCGCCACTGCGGTACCACGAGTTCAGGCTGACTGTGCAGGTATTCGCGCATCCGCGCTTCGAAACCGGACGCCGGAGTCAGGCCATTGGCGCTGGCCTGCATACCGATGGTGCCACCGGTGTAGAGCACCATGACGTGCTGAGCGGCAGGAAAGGAATTGGGAACCATGGGGAAGCCTCCGCAAGAGATGACATGTGGGAGCGAGCCTGCTCGCGATGGCGGTATGTTAGACACTAATGTGTCAACTGACAGTCCGTCATCGCCAGCAGGCTGGCTCCCACAGGTTTGTGCACCCTTCGTTTAACGATCAGCGTTGCGCTGCGGGTACGCCTTGCGGCTCGGCTTCAGCCTTTGGAGCAGCCGCTGGCGGATTGGCTGGCCAGGCTTTCAGGTCCAGATCCAGATCCGGGAACTTGCTCGAGTCGAACACTGGCGTCTTGATCCCGGCAGCACGCTGGTCATCGTAGTCACGCAGGATGCGCATGCCGACTTTGAACAGCAGGAACAGTGCGATCAGGTTCACGAACGCGAGCAAGGTCATGGTGATGTCGGCGAAGGCGAACACCGTGCCGAGGTTTTCGATCGCACCCCAGAAGATCAACACCAGTACCAGCACGCGATAGCCGATCAGCGCCTTGCGGTTTTCACCGATCATGAAGCGCAGGTTGCTCTCGCCCAGGTAGTAGTTGTAGAGGATCGAGGTGAACACGAACAACGACAGGGCTACGGAAATGAAACTGCGGCCCCAGTCACCAACCACGGCGGCCAGCGAGTTCTGGGTCAGAGCAATGCCGTCGCCTTCGAAGCCCGGGGTGTAGAAGCCCGACAGCAGGATCAGCAGCGCGGTGCAGGTGCAGATCACGAAGGTGTCGAGGAACACGCTGAACGCCTGGACCACGCCTTGTGCCACCGGGTGCTCGACCGAAGCGACTGCGGCCACGTTCGGCGCACTGCCCAGGCCCGCTTCGTTGGCGAACACGCCACGCTTCACGCCCATGACGATGGCGCTGCCGATCAGGCCGCCGAAGGCCTGGTCGAGACCGAAGGCGCTTTTGACGATGGTCATCAACATCGCTGGAACGTGGTCGAATTGCAGCACGATCACGTAAATGGTCACGCCGATGTACACCAGGGTTTTGACCGGCACCAGCAGGTCAGCGACCTTGGCGATGCGCTTGATCCCGCCGATGAACACCAGGCCCAGCAACACCGCCAGGGCGAGGCCCGTGTAGGTGGTGTCAAGGCCGAAGGCGTTGTTCAGCGAGTGAGTCACGGCGTGGGCTTGCAGGCCGTTGAAGGCGAAGCCGAAGGTCACCAGCAGCAGGAACGCCATGACCATACCCAGCCAGCGCTTCTGCAGGCCGTGCTGGATGTAGTAGGACGGGCCGCCACGGTAGGTGCCGTCGGCATCCGTACGTTTGTAGAGCTGACCAAGGGAACATTCGAAGAAGCTGCTGGACATGCCGACCAGTGCGGTCACCCACATCCAGAACACCGCACCTGGGCCACCCAGGGTCACGGCGATACCGACACCGGCGATGTTACCCGCGCCGACACGTCCCGCAAGGCTGAGCATCAGGGCCTGGAACGAACTGAGTTGCCCGGCGCTGCTTTTCAGGCTGTCGCGGAACACCGCGAACATGTGGAAGAAGTGGCGCAATTGAACGAAACGCGAGCGGATCGTGAAGTAGCTACCGAGCCCGACAATGAGCACGATCAGTACTTTCCCTGAGAGGAAGTCGTTAATGACTTCGAGCATGGATTATTCCTCGCTGTTTTTTGTTTAGGCAAATGCTGGGCAGGTAGAAACATCGCGTTACACCGGAGTGCACATGGCACAACAGTGAGGCGTGTGTTCGTCCCGGGCCCATATCGCAGGTTTGTTATTAGTTCGGGTTTCGCATGGGTTTGGGCCTCGTTACCGACGACCGCTCACGCGAAGAGGGGCGGCACTATACCTAGGAGAGTGCCGTCCGTCTGCACGGTTGTGGTGCAAGCGACGAAACGAAGCCTTGAAACGCCTGACCCTTTGGAGGTCCGGTTCTTGTGGGAGCGGGCTTGCCCGCGATGCAGTCACCGCGGTTTTTCAGGTACGCCGCGTTATCGTTCATCGCGGGCAAGCCCGCTCCCACAGGTTCTGCGTGTTGCTCAAAGAGTTAAAAAAAAGGGCCTGGGGAATAGATCCCCAAGCCCTCAAAAGGTGAGAGGTGTCTAGTCCCTCGACCTGGTGAGCGTGGCCCTTGGTGCTCTTCGTTAAAGGAGCAAGAGCCGATGTTGCGTCTGGTTATGCCTTCAAAGGCACCAGACGCGGAGCAATCATGTTTTCCGGGCGCAGGATGTCGGCGAGCATTTCATCGTCGAGCAAGCCTTCTTCGCGCACCAGTTCCAGCACGCCGCGGCCGCTTTCCAGCGCGATACGAGCGATGCGGGTGGCGTTTTCATAGCCGATATACGGGTTCAGCGCGGTGACCAAGCCGATCGAGTGCTCGACCAGTTCACGGCAGCGCTCTTCGTTGGCGGTGATGCCGACGATGCAGTGCTCGCGCAGCATGTCCATGGCGCGTTGCAGCAGGCGGATCGAGTCGAAAATCTTGAACGCGATCAGCGGCTCCATCACGTTCAGTTGCAACTGACCGCCTTCGGCCGCGATGGTCAGGGCCAGGTCGTTGCCGATGATCTGGAACGCCACCTGGTTAACCGCTTCCGGGATTACCGGGTTGACCTTGCCTGGCATGATCGAGCTGCCTGGCTGACGCGCCGGCAGGTTGATTTCGTTGATGCCGGTGCGTGGGCCGCTGGACAGCAGGCGCAGGTCGTTGCAGATCTTCGACAGCTTCACCGCGGTGCGCTTGAGCATGCCGGAGAACAGCACGAAGGCGCCCATGTCGGAGGTGGCTTCGATCAGATCGGCCGCCGGAACCAGCGGTTGACCGCTGATCAGGGCCAGACGCTCAACGGCCAGGTGCTGGTAGCGCGGGTCGGCGTTGATGCCGGTGCCGATCGCGGTGCCGCCCAGGTTCACTTCGGTCAGCAGCTCAGGCGCCAGGGTCTTCAGGCGCGCCAGGTCTTCGCTCAGCGTGGTGGCGAAGGCGCGGAATTCCTGGCCCAGGGTCATCGGCACGGCGTCTTGCAGCTGGGTACGACCCATCTTCAGGACGTGGCTGAATTCAACACCCTTGGCAGCAAACGACTGGATCAGGCTGTCGAGGCTGGCCAGCAGCGCGTCGTGACCCAGCAGCAGACCCAGACGGATCGCGGTCGGGTAGGCGTCGTTGGTCGACTGCGCCATGTTCACGTCGTTGTTCGGGTGCAGGTATTGGTATTCGCCCTTCTGGTGACCCATGGCCTCCAGCGCGATGTTGGCGATGACTTCGTTGGCATTCATGTTGGTCGAAGTGCCAGCGCCGCCTTGAATCATGTCCACCACGAACTCTTCGTGGAAATCGCCGCGGATCAAACGTGCACAGGCTTCGCTGATGGCAGCGTGCTTGGCTTCGCTCAGGTGACCCAACTCGCGGTTGGCGTCAGCGGCGGCCTGTTTGACCATCGCCAGACCGACAACCAGCTTCGGGTAATGCGAAATCGGAACGCCGGAGAGACGGAAGTTGTTCACCGCTCGCAGGGTCTGGATGCCGTAATACGCTTGAGCAGGTACTTCGAGTACGCCAAGCAGGTCTTTTTCTGTGCGGAAAGATGCAGCGGAGGACATGATAGAAATCATCTCGATAAGGACCCGGTCTGTGCCGGAACGCTGCAAATGCTAGGCTTGTGGAGAATTTTCGGCCAATGCTGTTAAACACTAGCCTATGCACATTCGGCATAATGCCCATGTGACGCCGCGTGTGCGGCGAGCGTGTGACCTAATTTGGTGCGTGTCTGGGAGGACGTGATGAATCTGGAAAGTAAATGGCTCGAGGACTTCAGCGCTCTGGCCGCGACACGTAGCTTCTCCCAGGCTGCGGAACGACGCTTCGTGACTCAGCCGGCGTTCAGCCGCCGGATCCGCAGCCTTGAAGCCGCGCTGGGGTTGACGCTGGTCAATCGCTCGCGCACGCCCGTCGAACTGACGGCGGCGGGGCAGTTGTTCCTGGTGACCGCACGAACCGTGGTCGAACAGCTCGGCGAAGTGCTGCGCCACCTTCATCATCTGGAAGGCGGGCAGGGTGAAGTGATGCAAGTGGCTGCCGCTCACTCCCTGGCATTGGGCTTTTTTCCGCGCTGGATCGCGCAATTGCGTAATGAAGGTTTGAACATCGCCACGCGGTTGGTGGCGACTAACGTCGGCGATGCGGTGCATGCGCTGCGAGAAGGCGGTTGCGACTTGATGCTGGCGTTCTATGACCCGGACGCAGCCTTGCAGATGGACCCGGAAATCTTCCCGTCCCTGCACCTCGGCGACACCGAAATGCTTCCTGTCTGCGCAGCGGATGCCGATGGCAAGCCGTTGTTTGATCTGGAGGGCGAGGGCAGTGTGCCGCTGCTGGCCTATAGCGCGGGTGCGTTTCTCGGGCGTTCGGTGAACATGCTGCTGCGTCAGCGTGCGCTGCGCTTCACCACCATCTATGAGACCGCCATGGCCGACAGCTTGAAAAGCATGGCGCTGGAGGGGTTGGGGATTGCGTGGGTGCCGCAATTGAGTGTGCGCGCCGAGCTGGCGCGCGGTGAGCTGGTGGTGTGCGGCGGCCCGCAATGGCATGTGCCGCTGGAGATTCGTCTGTATCGCTGCGCGCTGGTGCGCAAGGCGAATGTGCGGTTGTTGTGGCGCAAGCTGGAAGGCGGCGCGGCCCAAGGCACAACCGGTTCCTGAGACCCTGACGATCAAATGTGGGAGCGGGCTTGCTCGCGAATGCGGTGGGTCAGACAACATTGATATCGACTGACCCACCGCTTTCGCGAGCAAGCCCGCTCCCACGAGGGATTGGGGGTGTAATTGACTGACCTTCAAGTCAATAAAACCGGCACTTTGCGCCGTATGACGGATGGTCGTTTCAGGGGCTGTTTATCTGCTTCATTAAGGTATACTGCGCGGCCTTCGGCCGGCTTGACTGGCCATAATTCGTACAATCAAGCCACGCATTTTGCGTGGCTTGTTGTTTTTTGACGCGCCTGCGGGCGCCCAGAGAGAAGAGGCACGACGATGAGTGCACTGGTTGGCGTGATCATGGGCTCCAAGTCCGATTGGTCCACCCTTAGCCACACCGCCGATATGCTGGAAAAGCTCGGCATCCCTTACGAGGTGAAAGTGGTCTCCGCCCACCGCACCCCGGACCTGCTGTTCCAGTACGCCGAAGAGGCCGAGGCGCGTGGCATCGAGGTGATCATCGCCGGTGCCGGTGGCGCGGCCCACTTGCCTGGCATGTGTGCGGCCAAGACCCACCTGCCGGTGCTGGGCGTTCCGGTGCAGTCGTCGATGCTTTCGGGCGTCGATTCGCTGCTCTCGATCGTGCAGATGCCTGCGGGCATCCCGGTTGCCACCCTGGCCATCGGCAAGGCCGGCGCGATCAACGCTGCCCTGCTGTCGGCGAGTATCCTCGGCGCCAAGCACCCGCAATTCCACGCGGTGCTGAAAAAATTCCGTGCTGAGCAGACAGACAGCGTCCTGGAAAATCCAGACCCACGCATCGCCTGAGGTTGTTGACGATGAAGATCGGTGTAATCGGTGGCGGCCAGTTGGGTCGCATGTTGGCGTTGGCGGGCACTCCGCTGGGCATGAACTTCGCTTTTCTGGACCCGGCGCCGGATGCTTGCGCAGCTGCGTTGGGCGAACACCTGCGGGCCGATTACGGCGATCAGGATCACTTGCGCCAGCTGGCCGATGAAGTTGATCTGGTGACCTTCGAGTTCGAAAGCGTCCCGGCTGAAACCGTGGCGTTCCTGTCGCAATTCGTCCCGGTCTACCCAAGCGCCGAAGCCCTGCGCATCGCTCGTGATCGCTGGTTCGAGAAGAGCATGTTCAAGGACCTGGGGATTCCCACCCCGGCGTTTGCCGACATTCAATCGCAAGCCGATCTGGACGCCGCTGTCGCTTCCATCGGTCTGCCGGCCGTGTTGAAAACCCGCACCCTGGGTTACGACGGCAAGGGCCAGAAAGTCCTGCGCAAACCGGAAGATGTGGTCGGCACCTTCGCCGAACTGGGCAGCGTGGCCTGCCTGCTGGAAGGCTTCGTGCCGTTTACCGGTGAAGTCTCGCTGATCGCCGTGCGTGCTCGCGATGGTGAAACCAGGTTCTACCCACTGGTTCACAACACCCACGACAGCGGCATCCTCAAGCTGTCCGTGGCCAGCACCGACCACCCGCTGCAGGCTTTGGCCGAAGACTACTCCAGCCGCGTGCTCAAGCAGTTGAATTACGTCGGCGTGATGGCGTTCGAGTTCTTCGAAGTCGACGGTGGCCTCAAGGCCAACGAAATCGCCCCGCGCGTGCACAACTCCGGGCACTGGACCACCGAAGGCGCCGAGTGCAGCCAGTTCGAAAACCACTTGCGAGCCGTTGCCGGTCTGCCGCTGGGTTCGACGGCCAAGGTCGGCGAGAGCGCAATGCTCAACTTCATCGGTAAAGTGCCGGACACCGAGAAAGTCCTGGCCATCGCCGATTGCCATCTGCACCACTATGGCAAGGCGTTCAAGGTCGGCCGCAAGGTCGGTCACGCCAACCTGCGTTGTGCAAACCGCGAAACACTGGCCGCGCAGATCCTCAAGGTCGAAGCGCTCATCGCCGAATAAACAGTTTCATGTGGCAGCGGCGGAACCATTCAAGGTCCGCCGTTCTCTCATGGCAGGATGCGAAAGTCTGACTAGGCTTTCGCATAGCCACTTACTCAGAGGGAAATGTCATGGGAATTATCGGAACCATCTTTATCGGCTTGATCGTCGGCCTGCTGGCCCGGTTCCTGAAACCGGGCGATGACAGCATGGGCTGGATCATGACTATCCTGCTCGGTATCGGCGGTTCGCTGGCGGCCACTTATGGCGGCCAGGCTCTGGGCATCTATCACGCGGGCGAAGGTGCAGGCTTCATCGGTGCGCTGGTCGGCGCGGTGGTGTTGCTGGTGATCTACGGTTTGATCAGAAAGAACTGATTCATGCGACGAAGTCCTCTCCTCTCCGCGCCGCAGGCGGGGAGGGCTAGAATGCTCGGCGTTACACCGTCCTTTCCTTACCGAGCACCTCCATGCGCCGTCTTTTTTTGACTCTCCTCCTTTTGGGCAGCGGCTTGGCCCATGCCGGCGAACTGCCGGAAACCGACTGGCTCGAGCTGATGCCCAAGTCGGATCAGAAAGCCCTCGAGGCCATGCCTGAAATCGACCATAACTCCCCCGAAGGCGATGGTACCTTTACCGAAAAAGGTGGCATGAAGCAGAGCAAAGGCTTGCCGGCGGTGATGTATTCGACCAAAACCGTGCCGTCGATGAACGACAAGAACATCCGCATCGGGGGGTATCCGGTGCCTTTGGAGTCCGATGCCAAGGGGCGCAGTACGCTGTTCTTCCTCGTGCCGTACCCGGGCGCCTGCATCCACGTGCCGCCACCGCCGCCTAATCAGTTGGTGCTGGTGCGTTATCCGAAAGGTTTGAAGCTGGATGACATCTACACGCCGCTGTGGGTGACCGGCACGTTGAAGATCGAGAAGGTCAACAATGATCTGGCTGACGCGGCGTATGCGCTGGATGCGGCGAAGGTGCGAGTGGTGCAGGAGTCCGATCTCTAACAGCCACTCGAAATAACTGTGGGAGCCAGCCTGCTGGCGATAGCGGTGTGTCAGATACTTTCAAGTTGACTGACACGACGCCATCGCCAGCAGGCTGGCTCCCACATTTCGTATTGCGGTAGGGCTTAGAGCGGTTTTGCGCCGACGCTGACACCCAAGGTATGGCACGCACCCGGCGCCAATGTCACCACATCATCCATCACATTCGCCGTCTCGATGCACAGCATCTTCTGCCAGCCATCGTCGGCCATGTCGCTGAACGCGGCCGCGCGTTCTATCCACGGATTCCAGATCACTGCCGAGCGCGAGCCACAGCTGGTCAGCTCGATACGCCGTTCCCAAGTCGGGTCGACAATGCTCAGCTTCGCCGGGGTATTGAGGTAGATGCGGTCGGTTTCGCCAGTGAAACGCAAATCGCCGCTCTGAGTGACGGTTTTCCAGTCCTCCAGCGTCTCGATGTAGCTCAAGCCATCCAGCCCCTCAACGTGCACATTGCGCACATCACTGACCGCGAAGTAACTGTGCAGCGCCTGGCTGATGGTGACTTTATCCGTGCCCTGGTTGTGGCTGGTCAGACTGATGTGCAGTTGATCATCCAGACGAATGCTCAGTTTGAGATCCACCTGATGCGGCCAGCCCGGAAAGCCGCCTTCGGGGTAGGGCAGGAGAAACTCAACCTTAAGGCTTTCACCCTCGGCTTCGATACCACCCAGTTCCCAATCCATCGCCCGGACAAAACCGTGGGCGGTCGGCGATTCGTTGCTGACGCGCATCGCCTGGACGCTCTGCGGGTTGCGCGGGAAATTGCCGAACCACGGCCAGCACACCGGCACGCCGGCGCGGATGCTTTTGCCGGTCTTGAACACGGCCTCGTCGTTCAGCCAGATCACCGGCGGTTGGCCGGCCACTTGATAACTGAGGATGTGCGCGCCTTGCTGGGCGACCAGCAATTCGGCCTGACCGTGGCGGATGCGCCAGCAGTTCAGTTCATCCAGTTTCACGGCTTCAACGTTGGGCGTGCTCATGGGGCAACTCTCGATCAGGAACAATGACTGCAATGGACCGCAGAAAGGCCGCAGTGTTTAACGCGCGCGTGGCGGAACCGAGCGGGTACGGCCGCTGCCATCGATCGCGACAAACACAAACACGGCTTCAGTCACTTTACGCCACTCGCTGGACAGCGGATCGTCACTCCAGACTTCGACCATCATCTGAATCGAGCTGCGGCCGATTTCCAGTGCCTGGGTATAGAAGGAGAGCTGAGCGCCCACCGCTACCGGAACCAGGAACGCCATGCGATCGATCGCAACGGTGGCCACGCGTCCGCCAGCGACTTTGCTGGCCATGGCGGTGCCGGCCAAATCCATCTGTGCCACCAGCCAGCCGCCGAAAATATCGCCGAAGCCGTTGGTTTCACGTGGAAGCGCGGTGATTTGCAGGGCCAGGTCGCCTTGCGGGATTGGATCTTCTTGTTCGAGCTCTATCATGCCGGGGGTGCCTCTGACCCGTGACTCATCGTAGGTGTAGCGGGTGAATAGCCGTCTCAAGGAAAAACGATTCAGCCCGAACATACTACGTTCGTCACGTTTTTCGTAAGGCGCCTAAAGGGAAACTCTGCGAAAGCGACTGAACCACGCAATGACCTTGCCTGACAGCCAGCGCGTTTTCGCACAGCAACCCCTTACAAATGCCGCAATGCAGCGAGTATATCGATCGGTAGACTCCGAGACGACCGTCCGGTTCTCATTTTGACCGTCAAATACGCACCTCTATGTGCTTTTTCGAACAATTTGCTATCGTGCCGGACCTGCCCAAGCCTCAGCCAGCGTTGTTGGGGTTGCAGATCCGACTATAAGAGAAGCCCTTGCCATGACCACAGCGCCCTCTAGCATCGCGCAGCCGACCCAGCCCGCTCGCCCGTTGACCCGTAGCGACTACAAGACGTTATCGCTGTCTGCCTTGGGCGGTGCCCTGGAGTTCTACGACTTCATCATCTTCGTGTTCTTCGCCACGGTGGTGGGCAAACTGTTCTTCCCGGCGGACATGCCCGAGTGGCTGCGCCTGATGCAGACGTTCGGCATCTTCGCCGCCGGCTACCTCGCTCGTCCGTTGGGCGGCATTGTCATGGCGCACTTCGGCGATCTGTTGGGTCGCAAGAAGATGTTCACCCTGAGCATCTTCATGATGGCGGTACCGACCCTGATCATGGGCCTGCTGCCGACCTATGCGCAGATCGGCATGTGGGCGCCGATCCTGTTGCTGTTGATGCGGGTGATTCAAGGCGCGGCGATTGGTGGTGAAGTGCCGGGCGCGTGGGTATTCGTTTCCGAACACGTGCCTGCGCGTCATATCGGTTATGCCTGCGGCACTCTGACGAGCGGTCTGACGGCTGGCATCCTCTTGGGTTCATTGGTCGCCACCGCGATCAACAGCTTTTACACCCCGGCTGAAGTGTCCGATTACGCCTGGCGGATCCCGTTCCTGTTGGGCGGCGTGTTCGGTTTGTTCTCGGTCTACTTGCGCCGCTGGTTGCACGAGACCCCGGTGTTCGCCGAGCTGCAATTGCGCAAGGCTCTGGCCGAAGAAGTGCCGCTGCGCGCGGTGCTGCGTGACCATCGCGGTGCGATTCTGATTTCCATGCTGCTGACCTGGCTGCTGTCCGCCGCCATCGTGGTGTTGATCCTGATGACGCCGACCGTGCTGCAGACGGTGTACCACTTCTCGGCAACCACGGCGCTGCAAGCCAATAGCCTGGCGATCGTGTTTCTGAGTTTTGGCTGCATCATTGCCGGTGCGCTGTCTGACCGGTTCGGCGCAGGGCGGGTCTTCGTGTTCGGGTGTGCGGCGCTGTTGCTCAGCTCCTGGACCTTCTATCACAGCCTGGCCGCGCATCCCGACTGGCTCTTCCCGCTGTATGCCCTGACCGGGCTGCTGGTCGGCACCATCGGCGCCGTGCCCTACGTGATGGTGAAAGCCTTCCCGCCCGTGGTGCGCTTCAGTGGTCTGTCGTTTTCTTACAACGTCGCCTACGCCATCTTTGGCGGTCTGACGCCGATGATCGTCAGCCTGTTGCTCAAGGAAAGCCCGATGGGGCCGTCGTATTACGTGGCGGTTCTTTGCGGTGTCGGGATTCTGGTGGGTGCATACCTCTGGAAGAAGGGGCGCTGATCCCGAAATTGTCTGTAGCTGAACCGGCCCCAATCGCCAGCAGGCTAGCTCCCACATTGAAATGCATTCCAATGTGGGAGCTAGCCTGCTGGCGATTGGGGCGCATGAATCATCCTGTAAAAACCCGAATGCTGGCCTTTCATCCAATTGTCATATTTCAGCCATAGAGTGTTCACACGGCCTGCTGATACTTGGCCCCGACTAACACACCCTATCTGCTAGGAGTAAGGCATGAAACTGAAGCGTTTGATGGCGGCAATGACTTTTGTCGCTGCTGGCGTTGCGACTGCCAACGCGGTTGCCGCTGTTGACCCTGCTATCCCGAGCTACACCAAGACCACTGGTGTGTCGGGCAACCTGTCCAGCGTCGGCTCCGATACCCTGGCCAACCTCATGACCCTGTGGGCTGAGAACTACAAAAAAGAATACCCGAACGTCAACATCCAGATTCAGGCCGCTGGTTCTTCTACCGCGCCACCTGCGCTGACTGAAGGCACCGCTAACCTGGGCCCGATGAGCCGCAAGATGAAGGACAACGAACTGCAAGCCTTCGAAACCAAATATGGCTACAAGCCAACCGCTATCCCGGTTGCCGTGGATGCCCTGGCAGTGTTCGTGCACAAGGACAACCCGATCCAGCATATGACCATGGAACAGGTCGACGCGATCTTCTCGTCCACTCGTCTGTGCGGCGCCAAAGCCGACGTGAAAACCTGGGGTGATCTGGGCGTGACGGGCGACCTGGCCAACAAGCCGGTTCAACTGTTCGGCCGTAACTCGGTATCCGGCACCTACGGCTACTTCAAAGAAGAAGCGCTGTGCAAAGGCGACTACAAGCCAAACGTCAACGAACAACCAGGTTCGGCTTCGGTCGTGCAGTCGATCAGCTCTTCGCTGAACGGTGTTGGTTACTCGGGTATCGGCTACAAAACTGCTAGCGTGAAAACGGTAGCTCTGGCCAAGAAAGGCAGCACCGAGTTCATCGAAGACAGCGAAGAAAACGCCCTGAACGGCAAGTACCCGCTGTCGCGTTTCCTCTACGTTTACGTCAACAAAGCCCCGAACAAGCCTCTGGCCCCGCTGGAAGCCGAGTTCGTGAAGCTGATCCTGTCCAAGCAGGGCCAGGAAGTTGTGGTGAAAGACGGCTACATCCCACTGCCGGCCAAGGTTGCTGCCAAAGCACTGGCTGACCTGGGTCTGCAGGAAGGCGGCGCTGAAGTCGCAAAAAAGTAAAACCCTGAGCCCGGGGTAATCCCCGGGTTCAATGTGGGATCGGGCTTGTGGTGAGGGGGTAAATTCCCTCGCCACAACCCGCTCCCACATACCCCCAAATTTCCGGTCCACTGCCAGTTCCCGCTGGCGGCGGATTTGTTGCGTCACTGCATTGTCATCTTTCTGTCATACAGGATCGCTAGGGTGTGCGCATGAATGATCTGGCCAATTCCACCATGACTACTAATCCCCCCAAGCGAATTGATTTCAATACGCCTGAGCTGCAACGCAAGCGCCGCATCCGCGCGCTCAAGGATCGCCTGACCCGCTGGTACGTTCTCGTGGGCGGCCTCGCCGTTCTCGGCGCGATCACGCTGATCTTTTTCTTCCTCGCCTACGTCGTCGCGCCGCTGTTCCAGGGTGCCGACTTGACCGCCAAGGACGCCATCACGCCTGCCTGGATGCAAGACGCCGGCAAGCCGCTGATGATCTCCCTGGAAGAGCAGAACCAGGTCGCCATGCGGGTTTCCGACAAGGGCCAGGCGTTGTTCTTCGACATCGACAGTGGCGCCGAACTCAAGCGCGTCGATCTGCCGATCCCGGCCGGCACTACCGTCACCTCCATCGGTGAAGACCAACCCGGTCACCCATTGGTGGCGGTCGGTTTGTCCAACGGTCAGGCGCTGGTGTTCCGTCACACGTATAAAGTCAGCTACCCGGACGGCAAGAAAACCATCTCGCCAGCGGTCGAATACCCGTACGGCGAAACTCCGATTGCGCTGAACGAGGCGGGCGGTGCGCTGGAACACGTCAGCCTCAACGCCACCGACACCACCCTGATGCTGGTCGGCTCCACCGGTTCGCAACTCAATGTGCTCTCGCTGACCAGCGAAGAAAACATGATGACCGGCGAAGTCACCAACGAGCAGAAGCGTATCGATCTGCCGCAGATGACCGAACCGGTGAAGAACATCTTCGTCGACCCGCGTCAGCAATGGCTGTACGTGATCAACGGGCGCGCCCAGGCCGACGTGTTCAGCCTGCGCGACAAGAGCCTCAACGGTCGCTACAAACTGCTTGAAAACGGCGATGCCGAAATCACTGCCAGTACTCAATTGGTGGGCGGCATCTCGCTGATCCTTGGCGACTCCAAAGGTGGCCTGGCCCAGTGGTTCATGGCCCGTGACCCGGATGGCGAGTTGCGCCTGAAGCAAATCCGCACCTTCCAGATGGGCACCACGCCGATCGTTGAAATCTCCGCCGAAGAACGTCGCAAAGGCTTCATCGCCCTCGACGCCTCCGGCAAGCTCGGCGTGTTTCACAGCACTGCCCACCGCACCTTGCTGGTGGATCAGGTGGTCGAAGGCCAAGGCATCTTCGGCCTGTCGCCACGGGCCAACCGCGTGATCGTCGAAGCGGGCGGCAAGATTCAACCGTTGCTGCTCGACAACCCGCACCCGGAAGTGTCCTGGAGCGCGCTGTGGAGCAAGGTCTGGTACGAGAACTACGACGAGCCTAAATACGTCTGGCAATCGACCGCCGCCAACACTGACTTCGAACCCAAGCTGAGCCTGTCGCCACTGACCTTCGGCACCTTGAAAGCCGCGTTCTACGCCATGCTGCTGGCCGCGCCTCTGGCCGTCGCTGCGGCGATCTACACCGCGTATTTCATGGCTCCGGGCATGCGCCGCAAGGTCAAGCCGGTGATCGAGTTGATGGAAGCGATGCCGACGGTGATCCTCGGTTTCTTCGCCGGCCTGTTCCTCGCACCTTATGTCGAAGGGCATTTGCCGGGCATTTTCAGCCTGCTGATGCTGCTGCCGATCGGCATTCTGGTGGCGGGTTTCGTCTTCAGTCGCCTGCCTGAGTCTATCCGTCTGAAAGTGCCGGACGGCTGGGAAAGCGCGATCCTGATTCCGGTGATCCTGTTTGTGGGCTGGCTCTCGCTGTACATGAGCCCGTACATGGAAACCTGGTTCTTCGGCGGCGACATGCGCATGTGGATCTCCCACGACCTGGGCATCACCTACGACCAGCGCAACGCTCTGGTGGTCGGTCTGGCCATGGGCTTCGCGGTGATCCCGAACATCTACTCCATCGCCGAAGACGCCGTGTTCAGTGTGCCTCGCGGCCTGACCCTCGGTTCCCTGGCCCTCGGCGCTACGCCTTGGCAGACCATGACCCGCGTGGTGATCCTCACCGCCAGCCCGGGCATCTTCTCGGCACTGATGATCGGCATGGGCCGTGCGGTCGGTGAAACGATGATCGTGCTGATGGCCACCGGTAACACCCCGGTCATGGAAATGAACCTGTTCGAAGGTCTGCGAACGCTGGCCGCCAACGTCGCGGTGGAAATGCCCGAATCGGAAGTCGGCGGCAGCCACTACCGCGTGCTGTTCCTCTCGGCGCTGGTGCTGTTGCTGTTCACCTTCGTCATGAACACCCTCGCAGAACTGATTCGTCAGCGTCTGCGCAAGAAATACTCGTCGCTTTAAGAAAGGTAGAAGTCTGTGAAACAGAACTCCCTGAATGGATGGTTCAAGAGCGGCGCCCCAGGCGTCTGGATCAGCGGTGGCGCGGTGTCCATCGCGGTCATCATGACCATTGGCTTGCTGGCGGTGATTGCCGTGCGCGGTCTGGGCCACTTCTGGCCGGCAGACCTGGTGCACGCCAGTTACGACGTGCCGGGCCAGGCCAACCACCTCGTCATCGGCGAAGTGGTGCAGAAAGAAGAAGTGCCGCGCGAGCGCCTGAAAAGCGCTGGCCTGCCGGTGCCCGATCAGGGTCCGGAGTTCATGACCCGCGAGCTGATCAAGGTCGGCAACCGTGACTTGAACGGTAACGACTTCACCTGGATCGTCGGCGAGTGGCTGACTAACCAGAAGACCCCGCCAGAACTCATGGCCATCGAGCGTCGCGAGTGGGGCAACTTCTACGGCTACCTGGTCAACGTCAAACAGGAAGGCAAGGTCATCGCGGAAGGCGAAGCCGCATGGCCGGAATTGCAGGAGCGTGTCGCGCGCGTGAACCAGCTCGCGGCGCAGCTCAAGACCCTGGAAAAGGTCGACATCGGCGCGATCAACGCCGGTCTCGAACGCGTGCGTCTGCACGGTCGCAAACTGGAACTGGCGGGCAAGCTCGATGCCACCGCGCAAGCGGACATGGAATCCGAGCGCGCCGAGCTGAACGCGCGGTATCAGGACATTGAGGCGCGCCTGAACGACCTGCACGCCCAGTTCAACCGCGACAGCCTGACGGCCCGCGATGCGAACGGCAAAGAGATCGTGATCGACATCGGCAAAGTGGTTCGCGCCTATCAGCCGAACGCCATGGGCACCTTTACCAAGATCGGCTTCTACTTCAGCAAGGTCTGGGAATTCCTCAGCGATGATCCGCGTGAGGCGAACACCGAAGGCGGGATCTTCCCGGCGATTTTCGGCACCGTGATGATGACCCTGATCATGGCGATGATCGTGACGCCATTCGGCGTACTGGCGGCAGTTTACCTGCGTGAATACGCCAAGCAGAACGCACTGACCCGGATTATCCGTATCGCGGTGAACAACCTGGCGGGCGTTCCGGCCATCGTTTACGGCGTGTTCGGTCTGGGCTTCTTCGTTTATGTACTCGGTGGCTCGGTTGACCGCTTGTTCTTCCCTGAAGCATTGCCGGCACCGACCTTCGGTACGCCGGGCCTGCTCTGGGCGTCCCTGACCCTGGCGCTGCTGGCAGTGCCGGTGGTGATCGTGGCCACCGAAGAAGGCCTGGCGCGGATTCCTCGCACCGTGCGTGAAGGCTCGTTGGCCCTCGGCGCGACCAAGGCTGAAACCTTGTGGAAGATCGTGCTGCCGATGGCCAGCCCGGCGATGATGACCGGGATGATCCTCGCCGTGGCGCGCGCCGCCGGTGAAGTGGCGCCGCTGATGCTGGTGGGTGTGGTGAAACTGGCGCCGTCGCTGCCACTGGATGGCAACTACCCGTACCTTCACCTGGACCAGAAGATCATGCACTTGGGTTTCCACATCTATGACGTCGGCTTCCAGAGCCCGAACGTCGAAGCCGCACGACCGCTGGTGTACGCGACGGCGCTGCTGCTGGTGCTGGTGATCGCCACGTTGAACTTGTCGGCGGTCTACATCCGGAACCACCTGCGCGAGAAATACAAAGCGCTGGATAGCTGATTTCTTATGTGGGAGCCAGCCTGCTGGCGATGGCATCACCGCGGTTTACAGACTGACCGCGTTGCCTGAATCGCCAGCAGGCTGGCTCCCACAAAAACCGAACTGAATTTGTTAGCACAGGGAGCCTCCCATGCAGCACGAAGCACATACCCACGGCATCAACATGTCTGCCCTGGGCCGCGACAAACAGAGCCTGAGCCTTGAACAGGAAACCGTGGCCATCGAAGTGCCGGGCCTGAACCTGTTCTACGGCGACAAACAAGCGCTGTACGACGTCAGCCTGAACATCCCGAAACAGCGCGTGACCGCCTTCATCGGTCCGTCCGGCTGCGGCAAGTCCACGCTACTGCGTACCTTCAACCGCATGAACGACCTGGTCGACGGCTGCCGCGTAGAAGGTGAAATCAACCTGTACGGCCACAACATCTACCGCAAGGGCGAAGACGTGGCCGAGCTGCGTCGTCGCGTCGGCATGGTGTTCCAGAAGCCGAACCCGTTCCCGAAAACCATTTACGAGAACGTGGTTTACGGCCTGCGCATCCAGGGCATCAACAAGAAGCGCGTCCTCGACGAAGCGGTCGAGTGGGCGTTGAAAGGCGCGGCGCTGTGGGACGAAGTCAAAGACCGTCTGCACGAGTCGGCACTCGGCCTGTCCGGTGGTCAGCAGCAACGTCTGGTGATCGCCCGCACCATCGCCGTAGAGCCGGAAGTACTGCTGCTCGACGAACCGTGCTCGGCACTCGACCCGATCTCGACGTTGAAAGTAGAAGAACTGATCTACGAATTGAAATCGAAATTCACCATCGTCATCGTGACCCACAACATGCAACAGGCCGCGCGGGTTTCCGATTACACGGCGTTCATGTACATGGGCAAACTGGTGGAATTCGGTGACACCGATACCCTGTTCACCAATCCGGCCAAGAAGCAGACCGAAGACTACATCACCGGTCGTTACGGCTAGGAAGCTGTAGTTGCTACTGAACTGACGCTGCGGTCCACCGCACCTTACCGGACGCTCCAAGGACGCCAACATGATTAGTAAAGAAGGCCTTACCCATCACATCTCCGCGCAGTTCAACGCTGAGCTGGAGGAAGTTCGCAGCCACCTCCTGGCCATGGGCGGTCTGGTGGAAAAGCAGGTCAATGACGCGGTGACCGCGCTGATCGAGGCTGACTCCGGCCTGGCCCAGCAGGTTCGCGAGATCGACGACCAGATCAACCAGATGGAACGCAACATCGACGAAGAATGCCTGCGCATTCTGGCCCGCCGTCAGCCGGCCGCATCCGACTTGCGTCTGATCATCAGCATTTCCAAGTCGGTAATCGACCTGGAGCGCATCGGAGACGAAGCAACCAAGATCGCCCGCCGCGCCATTCAGCTGTGCGAAGAAGGCGAGGCGCCGCGCGGTTACGTCGAGGTTCGCCACATCGGTGACCAGGTGCGCAACATGGTCCGCGATGCGCTGGACGCCTTTGCCCGTTTCGACGCCGACCTGGCGTTGTCGGTGGCTCAGTACGACAAGATCATCGACCGCGAATACAAGACCGCGCTGCGTGAGCTGGCGACCTACATGATGGAAGACCCGCGCTCTATCTCGCGGGTCTTGAGCATTATCTGGGTGCTGCGTTCGCTTGAGCGGATCGGCGACCACGCGCGCAATATCTCGGAACTGGTGATTTACCTGGTGCGCGGCACGGACGTGCGTCACCTGGGCCTCAAGCGCATGAAAGAAGAAGTTGAAGGCACAAGTGGCGAAACCGCTAATGTTCCGGGCAAAGCTGACGATAAGTAAGACTGCCCAAGAAAAACGCCCGGTCCTTTGGCCGGGCGTTTTTTTGTGTGGTTTTCGACTTCAACAGCAGCACCCGCGAACGAAAAGTCCCGGCGTGACTGAAGGTTTTTGGCAATGTGCCATCAGCAAAACGGTATGCTTGCCGGGATTTTTTCGAGGGGTGATGGATGAGCAAGATCAGTGTGTTGGTGGTGGACGATGCGGCGTTCATTCGTGACCTGGTAAAGAAGTGCCTGCGTAACTACTTCCCGGGTATCCGGACCGAAGATGCCATTAACGGCAAAAAGGCCCAGGCCATGCTGGCCAAGGAAGCGTTCGACCTGGTGCTGTGCGACTGGGAGATGCCGGAAATGTCCGGCCTGGAACTGCTGACCTGGTGCCGCGAGCAGGACAACCTCAAGACTATGCCTTTCGTGATGGTGACCAGCCGTGGCGACAAGGAGAACGTGGTCCAGGCGATTCAGGCCGGCGTTTCCGGCTACGTCAGCAAGCCCTTCACCAACGAACAACTGCTGACCAAGGTCAAGCAGGCGCTGAACAAGGTCGGCAAGCTCGACGCCTTGATGAGCGGTGCGCCGACCAAAATGAACTCGGCTTTCGGCAACGACTCCCTGAGCGCATTGACCGGCGGCAAGGCTGCCGTGGTAGCGGCTCCGACACCGGCGGCGGCACCGTCGCGCGGTTTGCTCAACAGCCCGCCGGTCAAGGCGCCGGTCCCTGCTTCCGCACCGTCCAGCGGTCGGGGTCAAGGCCAGCTGCGTTTGCCTAGCGGCATTCAGCAATGCGTGATCAAAGCCTTGAGCATCAAGGAAGCGCTGCTGGTGGTGAAGCGCACCGACACACTGCCGCAAGTCCTCGACAGCGCGGTGCTTGACCTGGAGCAGGGCGAGAACGCTGAAGTCGCCCGCCTCAATGGCTACTTGCACGCCATCGTCGCGTTTGAACCAAAACCCGACAGCGACTGGCTGCAACTGACCTTCCGCTTTGTGGATCAGGATGCGCAGAAGCTCGACTACATCTCCCGCCTGATTGCCCGTGGTACGGCGCAGAAGCACTTCGTTCCAGGCGCGTAACCTTCGTCGCCTGACAGCCCGTCATCGCTAGCAGGCTAGCTCCCACATTGGAATGCGTTCCCCTGTGGGAGCTAGCCTGCTAGCGATGGGCCCTCAAATTCACCGCACATCCCCTTCGCTGCCCATTTTGAAACATCTGCCGACTACCCGGGTCCATTGCAGCTGCTAGGCTCCTCCCCAGGCCTTACTCGACAGACTCTTGCCCATGCTCGCGCGCTTGCTGTTTTTCTGTGGTCTCTTCATGGCCGCCACCTCGGCGGTGGCCATGACGATCTACAAGTCCAAAGACGCCAATGGCGTGGTCTCCTACAGCGACCGCCCCAGCAAAGGCTCCCAGGTGTTCGTTTTTCGAGATCGCATGGTCGAGCACCTTGAGCGTCAGGTGTACCTCGATATCAAAAAGCAGAAGGGCGTGGACAGGGTGTTCGTGCGCAACGACCTGTACGCACCGGTCGAGATCGAGCTGAGTTTTACCGGGCTGCAGAATGTCAGCGGCGCGCCGAGCCGGCCGATCCGCCGGGTGATGCCGGCGCGCAGCAACATCCGTCTGGCGCTGCTCACGGCGACGAAGGCCGGAAGGCCGCTGGCGTATACCCCAAGGTTCGAATATTCCCTGGGCGACCCTTCAGGGGCCGCCATGGCCTATCGGTATCCGTTGCCCTGGCGTGGTGGGCCGTTTCGCTTGAGTCAGGGCAACAACGGCCAGTACAGCCATTTCGGCGCGAAGAACCGCTACGCCATGGACATCGCCATGCCCGAAGGCACGCCGATCATTGCCGCGCGTGGCGGGGTGGTGGTGAAAACCGAGAATGCCCAGACCGGGCGCGGCACTGATCCGTCGGGCAATTTCGTGCGGGTGCTGCACGATGACGGCACCATGGGCGTGTACCTTCACCTCAAGCAAGGTTCGGTGGGCGTTCGCGAAGGGCAACGGGTCGCGGTGGGGAGTGCGCTGGCACTGTCGGGCAATACCGGCAACAGCAGCGGGCCGCATTTGCACTTCGTGGTGCAGCGCAATACGGGGTTGGGGCTGGTGTCGATTCCGTACCAGTTCAATCAACCGGTGGGCAGCCTGCCGAACTTTGCGCTCGGCAAGCAATAGCCGGATCAGCGCGATTAGTGTGGCGAGGGAGCTTGCTCCCGTTCGGCTGCGCAGCAGTCGTGAACCTGTGAATGCGGTGTGCCTGGAAGATTGCGGTTGCAGGATTTGGGGCCGCTTCGCGACCCAGCGGGAGCAAGCTCCCTCGCCACAGGTATCGCGGTTAATCCAGCATCAACACCTTGGCCAGAATAATCTTCGGCCCTTTCATCTTCTTGATGATGATCCGCAAGCCTTCGACTTCCAGCACTTCTTCCTCTTCCGGTACCCGTTTCAGGGTTTCGTAGATCAGCCCGGCGAGGGTTTCGGCTTCGATGTGGTCCAGGTCGATGCCCAGCAGGCGTTCGACCTTGAACAGCGGTGTATCGCCCCGAACCAGTAGCTTGCCCGGCTGGTACGCGAGGATCCCGCGCTCAGCCTTACGGTGTTCGTCCTGAATGTCGCCGACCAGCACCTCAAGCACGTCCTCCATGGTCAGGTAGCCGATGATGTTGCCATCGGCTTCTTCAACCAGGGCGAAGTGCGAGCCTCCCTTGCGGAACTGCTCCAGCAACTGCGACAGCGGCATGTGCCGCGACACGCGTTCCAGCGGGCGGGTCAACTCGGCGAGGTTGAACGATTCGGGAATGTGGTCCAAAGCCGCCAGTTCCAGCAGCAGATCCTTGATGTGCAGCAGGCCGACGAACTCCTGGGTATCGCTGTCGTACACCGGATAACGGCTGAACTTGTGGCGACGGAACATCGCCAGGATTTCCTTGAGCGGCGCGTTGAACTCCAGCGTCACCAGGTCTTCCCGGGAGTTGGCCCAGTCGACCACTTCCAGCTCGCCCATTTCCACGGCGGAAGCCAACACACGCATGCCTTGGTCGCTCGGGTCCTGGCCACGGCTGGAGTGCAGGATCAGTTTAAGTTCTTCACGGCTGTAATGGTGCTCGTGATGGGGGCCGGGTTCACCCTGGCCGGCGATCCGCAGGATCGTGTTGGCGCTGGCGTTGAGCAGGTAGATCGCCGGGTACATGGCCCAGTAGAACAGGTACAGCGGCACCGCGGTCCACAGCGACAGCAACTCGGGTTTGCGAATGGCCCAGGATTTCGGGGCCAGCTCACCGACGACGATGTGCAGGTACGAAATGATAAAGAACGCGGTGAAGAACGACACGCCTTTGACCACTTCGGCGGACTCGACGCCAACGGCGCTCAGCACCGGTTCGAGGATGTGCGCGAACGCCGGTTCACCGACCCAGCCAAGGCCCAGGGAGGCAAGGGTGATACCCAATTGGCACGCCGAGAGGTACGCATCGAGCTGACTGTGAACGGTGCGCAGGATGTGTCCGCGCCAGCCGTTTTTTTCAGCGATGGCCTCGACCCGGGTCGAGCGCAATTTGACCATGGCGAATTCCGCCGCAACGAAAAAGCCGTTGAGCAAAACCAGGATCAGAGCAAAAAGAATCATGCCGAAATCGGCGAAGAGTGTCGCGAGGGTCAAGCCAGGGGATGGGTCCATGATGGAGTTTTGCGGGTTCCGTGTATTCAAAAAAGGGGGAAATGCGGTGCCTGAAGGGCAGGCACAAGTCAGCCAATGTAGCGGCTGACCGGGCGATTGCCTAGTGGCGAGTGCTGGCCGGTATCAGTCGGCGGTGCTGATGACCCGCGATTTGGTGACTTGGGCAGGCGCGAAATGGCAGGTAAACGTGCTGCCATGCCCCGGCACACTGCTGATTTCCATCCGTGCACGATGGCGTAACAGTACGTGTTTGACGATCGCCAGGCCCAGCCCGGTGCCGCCGGTGTTGGAGTTGCGGCTGGAGTCGACGCGGTAGAAACGTTCGGTCAGGCGCGGCAGGTGTTTGCTGTCGATGCCGATTCCGGAGTCTTGCACGCTCAGGTGTGCACCTTGCTCATCACCCCACCAGCGAATGCGGATATTGCCTTCGGCCGGGGTGTATTTCACCGCGTTGAACACCAGATTGGAAAACGCGCTGCGCAACTCGGCTTCGCTGCCCTTGAGCAGAATCGTCGGGTCGGCTTCCAGGGTAATGCGCTGGTTTTTCTGGCCGGACAGCTGCTGGGCATCGCTGGTGATCGATTGCAGCAGGCCGTCGATGGCCACGGGCTGGTTGTCCGACGGGTAATCGGTGGCTTCCAGTTTGGCCAGCAACAGCAAGTCATTGAGCAAGGTCTGCATGCGCCCGCCTTGCTGCTGCATTTGCTGCAGGGCACGGGTCCAACGCGGGTTCACTTCCTCGACATTGTCGAGCAGGGTTTCCAGGTAGCCGCAGATCACCGTCAGCGGTGTGCGCAATTCGTGGGACACGTTGGCAATGAAGTCTTTGCGCATCTGTTCCAACTGATGGATGCGCGTCACGTCGCGCACCAGCATCAGGTGTTCGTTATTGCCGTAGCGAGTGATGTACAGCTGAATGCGCAGGCGATCGTTGATCGGTGACGGGATTTCCAGCGGTTCGGCGTAGCTGTCCTGCTCGAAATATTCCTTGAAGCGCGGATGACGCACCAGGTTGGTGACCGGCTGACCGCTGTCTTGCGGCGTCTTGAGGCCGAGCAGGGTTTCGGCGGCGCGGTTCCACCATTCCAGGTTGCCCTCGCTGTCGAGCATGATGACGGCGTCTTTCAGTGCGGCGGTGGATTCCTGGACCCGATCGATCACCGCTTGCAGGCGTCCGCGCACGCGTTGGTCGCGACGTTGCAGGTGGTAGATGCTGTCGAACACTTCACCCCACAGGCCATAGCCGTCAGGGGGTGCTTCATCGGGTTTGTGCAGGCGCAGCCATTCGTGCAGCCGCAGCAATTGCTTGAGGGTCCAGGCCAGGTAAAGGCCCAGGCCCGCGGCGAGGCTCCAGCCGTAGTAGCCGGTAATCAAGCCGATCACCAAACAGCCGGTCACCAGCAACAACATGTGGCGAATCAGGGTGCCATGCCAGTTTTGGTTCAATTGAACACGCGTCCTTGTCAGCTTGTCGGGCGGGAAAGGTCTTGGTCAGGCTTTGGTCGAAAAGCGGTAACCGGTGCCGCGCACGGTTTGTACCAGATTCTCGTAGGCATCACCGAGGGCTTTGCGCAGACGACGGATGTGCACGTCGACAGTACGTTCTTCGACATACACATTGCCGCCCCAGACCTGATCCAGCAACTGGCCACGGGTGTAGGCGCGTTCCTGGTGAGTCATGAAAAACTGCAGCAGACGGTATTCGGTCGGGCCCATCTCGGCGGGTTTGCCGTCGATGGTCACGCGGTGGCTGATCGGGTCGAGCAGCAGGCCGCCGACTTCGATCGGCGCCTCGCCATCGGTAGGACCGGCACGGCGCAGCACGGCTTTGAGACGCGCCACCAGCTCGCGCGGGGAAAACGGCTTGGTGATGTAATCGTCAGCGCCGACTTCCAGGCCCTGGATCTTGTTGTCCTCTTCGCCTTTGGCGGTGAGCATGATGATCGGGATGTCCCCGGTCAGCTCATCGCGCTTAAGGCGACGGGCCAGCTCGATGCCGGACGTGCCGGGCAGCATCCAGTCGAGCAGGATCAGGTCCGGCTTGCGGTCGACGATGATGGCATGGGCCTGCTGGGAGTTTTCCGCCTCCAGGCAGTCATAGCCGGCCATTTCCAACGCAACGGCGATCATTTCGCGAATGGGCGCTTCGTCGTCGACGATCAGAATGCTCCTGCCAACCATGCGTTAATCCTCTTGTCATTTAACTGTCTTGCGCCGCATTAGATAACGGAATTATTGCAGTCGTGTGACAGTATTTTAGCCGCCCTGCGATTGTCGTGATCCTGAACTAAGCTCTAAGTCCGAATCCTGACAACCACAAAAGGAAGGTTTCCATGAATCACATTGCTCAATCCTGGAAGGCATTGTTAATGACTGCAGCGCTAACGCTGCCGACCATGGCCTTCGCCGCCGACCCGGCGATGATGAAGGACGGGATGATGGTCGACCACAAGGGCATGACCTTGTACACGTTTGACAAGGACAGCGGCGGCAAGTCGATGTGTAATGACGATTGCGCCAAAAACTGGCCACCGATGATGGCGCCGGCGGGTGCCACGGCCGCTGGCAAGTGGAGTGTCATCAAGCGCGATGACGGCACGAGTCAGTATGCTTACGACGGTAAACCGCTGTACACCTTTGTGAAGGATGAAAAGCCCGGAGAAATGAAGGGCGACAAGATGAAGGACGTCTGGCACGTTGTTCACGAGTCGCAAAAGTAAGCGACTCAACGCCCCAAGCCGTTGCCGAAACAGGGCTTCGGCAACGGCTTGGGCGATCAGCGAGTAGCGTAATCCAGCACAATCCCGACAAATATCGCCAACCCGGCCCAGTGGTTGTGCAAAAACGCCTTGAAGCAGCGCATCCGGTCCTTGCCACGGGTGTACCAGAACTCCCACGCAAAACAGCCCGCCGCCGCCAGCAGTCCCAAGTGGAACCAGCCTCCCAGCTCGAATTTCGACCCGGCCAGCAACAGGCAGCCCAGCGCCAACCCCTGCAAGGTCAGGATGATCGCCCGGTCCGCATCCCCAAACAGAATCGCGGTGGATTTCACGCCGATCTTCAAGTCGTCGTCGCGATCGGTCATCGCGTAATAAGTGTCGTAGCCCACGGTCCAGAGCAGGTTGGCAATCCACAGCAGCCACGCGGCGGCCGGCAGTTCACCGGTTTCGGCGGTGAACGCCATTGGCATGCCCCAGGAGAACGCTGCGCCCAGCACCACTTGCGGGTAATAGGTGTAGCGCTTCATGAACGGGTAGCTGAAGGCCAGCGCCAAACCACCCAGCGATAACCAGACCGTCTTCGCATTGGTGCATAGCACCAGCAAAAAGCTCACGCCCATCAGCACCGCGAAGAACACCAGGGCTTCTTTCGAGCTGATCTTGCCGCTCACCAGCGGCCGCTGCTCGGTGCGTTTCACGTGGCCATCGACCTTGCGGTCGGCCCAATCGTTGATCACACAACCACCGGCGCGGGTCAGTACCACGCCGAGCACGAAAATCACAATATTGGCCAACGAAGGCGAACCTTCACCGGCAATCCAGAGTGCCCACAACGTTGGCCACAGCAGCAAATAAATGCCGAT
Organism: Pseudomonas sp. 31-12; assembly: GCF_003151075.1. NCBI lineage: Bacteria > Pseudomonadati > Pseudomonadota > Gammaproteobacteria > Pseudomonadales > Pseudomonadaceae > Pseudomonas > Pseudomonas sp. 31-12. The sequence goes on along the minus strand of NZ_CP029482.1, from coordinate 76,087 downwards.
CGGCTTGTCCATGCGGGTCAGTTGAATGAAATCCCAGGCCCGAGGGTTCACGCGGTTCAGGGACTTGAGCAGGCTCTGGTACATCAGCAGTTCTCCGGGTGGGCGCGGGTGGCGAGCCACAAGGCCGGCAAGAAGATCTCGGCCACCAGCACGCTCAAGGCGCCACGGTCGAACCGCGAGCGACGGCCCCAGAGTTCGGGAGCTCGGGACTCCAGCGGCAGCCATTCCTGAGGATAGTGACAAACCTCGATGGCGCGACGCTGGAACGCATGATCGCAAAACAGCAGTTCGCCCAGCGATCGGCTGCCCAGTTCGTCCATATGCAATCCATCGCCCTGCAACGCACTACGCGCCGCCACGCTGCGGGCAAACACCCAGGCTTCACCGTGACCGCGCAGATACACCTCGCGCACCCAGCCTTCACTGCCTTCGGCCAGCTCCAGGGCAGCACATTCGTCGGCGCGCAGCGATTGCCAGCCTTCAAACAGCGGTGTGACGCTGAAGCCGTCATTCGACAAACGGATCAGGCGTCGGGTCAGGGAGCCTTCGTCGAACAGCCAGTCGAGGGTAGACGTGTCGGGGAGGGGCGTCAGTTGGCTTTGAGGAAGCCACAGCGGGGTTGCGGAGGGGGATTTTGAGTGCGGCACAGTGAGTCATTATTGGCAGCAAATGAGGCGGCGAGCTTACCATGTCAGCCAGTGATTTTGATTGATCCGGGCCGCCGTTACGCCGAACACGCTTGCATCTGCCGGGCCCGATCAGTACAAAACGCCCCTGAGCCCGACGGCAGCGCTCCAACCATCGACCGTTCGCGCCGGCAATAAGCCTGAATCCTGAGGAAGTACCTGAATGAAAAAGTGGCAATGTGTGGTCTGCGGCCTGATCTATAACGAAGCCGACGGCTGGCCGGACGACGGCATTGCGCCCGGCACGCTGTGGCAAGACGTACCGGAAGACTGGCTGTGCCCGGACTGCGGCGTAGGCAAGATGGATTTCGAAATGATCGAAATCAACTAACAGAACACCAGAGGAGTAAGGAATGAACGCACCTGTCGTGATCGTCGGCACCGGGCTGGCGGGCTACAACCTGGCCCGCGAGTTTCGCAAACTCGATGGCGAAACCCCGTTGCTGTTGATTACTGCCGATGACGGACGCTCCTACTCCAAGCCGATGCTCTCCACCGGTTTCGGCAAGAACAAAGACGCCGATGGCCTGAGCATGGCCGAGCCGGGTGCCATGGCCGAGCAATTGAAGGCCGAAGTGCGTACCCACACGCGCATCAGCGGCATCGATCCGGGCCACAAACGCCTGTGGATCGGCGAGGAATCGGTGATCTATCGCGACCTGATCCTGGCCTGGGGCGCGGAAACCGTGCGGGTGCCGATCGAAGGCGACGGGGCGGATGCGGTTTTCCCGATTAACGACCTGGAAGATTACGCACGCTTTCGTGCCGCCGCGGCGGGCAAACGCCGGGTGTTGTTGCTCGGTGCCGGCCTGATCGGCTGTGAATTCGCCAACGACTTGATCCTCGGCGGCTACGAGGTGCAACTGGTTGCACCGTGCGAGCAAGTCATGCCGACCCTGCTGCACCCGGCGGCAGCCGCTGCGGTTCAGGCCGGGCTGGAAAGCCTGGGCGCGCGTTTCCACCTTGGGCCGGTGCTCAACCGCTTGCAGCGCGTTGCGGACGGTCTGGAAGCGCATCTGTCCGATGGTCAGGTGATTCCTTGTGACGTGGTGGTCTCGGCCATTGGCCTGCGCCCTCGTATCGATCTGGCGGCTGCCGCCGGTGTGCAGGTCAATCGCGGCGTGATGGTCGACCGACACCTGAAAACCTCTCACGCCAATATCTACGCCCTGGGCGACTGCGCCGAGGTCGATGGGCTGAATCTGTTGTACGTCATGCCCCTCATGAGCTGTGCGAGAGCGCTGGCGCAAACCCTCGCCGGTAACCTCACCGCCGTGAATTACGGTCCGATGCCGATCACCGTGAAAACCCCGGTCTGCCCGTTGGTGGTTTCGCCGCCACCACGGGGCGCCGAGGGCGTCTGGACCGTCGAAGGGCAGGGCGCGGACATCAAGGCATTGTGTCGCGATGCCAGCGGCAAACTGCTGGGTTATGCCCTGACAGGCGCGGCGGTGATGGAAAAACTGGCCCTGAACAAAGAGCTTCCGGCACTGCTGGCGTAAATACCGGTCGTTCTGTCGGAATCACCCCTCTTTTGCCCATACAAAGGTCGCGCCGAGACTGGCGCGGCTCTTCGCTGCGTGCCATCCTCACTCCCGTCTGCCGCAGAGTAGAGCACCTGCGGCGCTTTGGGCGCTGTTCCAACGAGAACAGCACGGACATAACAACAAAAAACCGTCAAAGGGGCTTCACTAATGCGTAAACCAGAACTCGCCGCTGCAATTGCTGAAAAAGCAGACCTCACCAAAGAGCAGGCCAACCGCGTTCTCAACGCCGTTCTCGAAGAAATCACCGGCGCTCTGCACCGCAAGGACAGCGTCACGCTGGTGGGCTTCGGTACCTTCCTGCAACGCCATCGCGGTGCCCGCACCGGCAAAAACCCGCAAACCGGTGAGCCCGTCAAAATCAAGGCCAGCAACACCGTTGCATTCAAGCCAGGCAAATCGTTGAAAGACAGCGTTAATCCGTAATTGCGGCGAACTCCCTGAATAACGGGGAGAACCGTATTGAAAAATGGGCACACCGATTGAGTCGGGTGCCCATTTTTTATGGGCAACGTTTAGTTCTGTATATGTTTCGTGGACTGATTAATACAGATTGGAAAATAACCGTCCACAGATCCCATTGTTTGCGATGACCTTACAAAAATACCGCTTAATATAAAGTGCCATCATTTTGGTGGCACTTTCTTAATCCTCCGTTGTCCAGATTCGTTTTGTTCACAGATGACACTAATCTTTCGGATCGTTCCTACATTCATCCTGCTTTATTGTTGGCATGCTTCACGTCCTCCATTGGGGAGGTGCCGGCCACGACTTGATGATGGTTTCACCCGCCGCTCTGCCTCAACGGTTTCAGGGCTGTTGGCTGGAGGGGGGAATATTAAATCGACATCAGGGAATCCCCTTACACATATAGGGATATCTCCTACACGTAATAAACAACACTTCGTCTTGTTGTTTAATCAGATGCTTGCTAGTGGCCATCATTGTGATTACGATGCGCCCACTTGAAAGAGCACGAACTCAATTGGATGAGACTCATCGCAGCTCTTTGATACTGTCCCGCGTCGCTGCAACTGCAATTGGCGTTCGACCGTAATCCTAATTAAAGGCCATGGATGTCCTACTCAAGCAAACTTTCCGCTCATTACCTCGAACTCGCAAAAGCCTCTGTTTCCAAAGAGAATTTCGCGGGCGAGGACGTTCGCTTCTCGAGCGAATATGAGGCACTGGAAAGCGAGCTGGCGAAAGCCTCGTCCATGCACGAAAGCGGTCAGATCGACTGGCTGAAAATCCGTGAAAACAGCGAAAACCTGCTGCGCACCCAGTCCAAGGATTTGCGGGTTGGCGCCTGGCTGACGTGGGCCTTGTACCAGCGCGAGTCGTTCCAGGGCCTGCTGGCCGGCCTCGGATTGCTGCACCACTTGTGCGAAAACCACTGGGCCGACGTTCACCCGAGCAAGGCCCGCACCCGCTCCGCTGCGATCAGTTGGCTGGTGCCGCGTCTCGAGCAGGTGCTGACCGAAAACGTCGCGATAAAAGAGCAGTTGCCGATGTTCCGGCGGCTGGTCGAACACCTTGAAGGGCTCGATGCCGCTTGCACCGAGCACTTGGGCGACGATGCGCCGCTGCTGCTGCCGATCTCCCGCCGCCTGAAAAACATGGTGCAACGCGCCGCCGACAACCAGCCGGAGCCCGGCGTGGTGGGCGCTGCGGTGGCGCAGGTCAAACAAGCCGCCACGCAGCTGTTCACCCCCGGCGCACCGATCGATAACGAAAAAGAAGCCCACAAGGCTCTGCGCGCCCAGCAGGAAAGTGCTCGTCCGTTGTGTGCCTGGTGGCTCAAGCAGAAAGCCACCGACCTGCGCGCCCTGCGCCTCAATCGCACGCTGCTGTGGCTGCCCATCGACGCGGTGCCTGAGCGCAACGCCGAGCAAATCACCGTGCTGCGCGGCTTGCCCGCCGATAAGCTCAAGGCTTATCAGGACCGCTACGATCAAGCCAAATACGCCGACCTGCTGGTGGAACTGGAGGCGAGCCTGGCGAAGGCGCCGTTCTGGTTCGATGGCCAGCGAATGGTCTGGGAATGCCTCCAGGGCCTGAACGCCGAGATGGCAATGCGCGAAGTGGAAATCCACTTCGCGCTTTTGATTCAGCGCCTGCCCGGCATCATCGAATTGCGTTTTCACGACGGTGCGCCGTTCGCCGATCCGGCCACCCGCGCCTGGATCAGCGCCAACGTCATGCCGCACCTGCAAAGCGCCAGTGCGCCGCGCAAGGTCGAAGTCGCCGACACCCAGCCGGCCTGGGAAGTGGCCCTCGAAGAAGTCTTGCCGATCCTGCGCAAGGACGGCCTCAAGGCCGCCGTGCAGATCCTCAAGCAGGGCCTGCAAAGTGCCCACGGCGGACGCGTCCGGTTTTTCTGGCAGTTCGCCCTCGCGCGGCTGTGCTTCATGGCCAAGAAATACGAACTGGCCAAGACCCAACTCGAAACACTCGACCAAACATTACAGGACTCAGGCCTGAACGCCTGGGAGCCCGATCTTGCGCTGGAAGTGCTGCATTTACTGCATAGCTGCTGCGAGTTGTTGCCGCAGAACCATGCCGTACGTGAACGCAAGGAAGAGATTTATCGCAGGCTGTGCCACCTCGATCTCGAAGTGGTACTCGAATAGGCCCCAGGGCCACAACCGCAAGGAGAAAAGCCATGGCCAAAGAAGGCTCGGTAGCCCCCAAGGAACGCATCAACGTCACCTTCAAACCTGCCACCGGTGGTGCACAGGAAGAGATCGAACTGCCGTTGAAACTACTGGCAATCGGTGACTACACCCACCGCAAGGACGAACGCAAAGTCGAAGATCGCAAGCCGATCAGCATCGACAAGATGACGTTTGACGAAGTGCTGGCCAAGCAAGAGCTGAGCCTGACACTGAGCGTACCGAACCGTCTTCAGGAAGAAGGTGACACTGAAGAACTGGCCGTGAAACTGCGCGTCAATTCGATGAAGGACTTCAACCCGGCCTCGCTGGTCGAGCAAGTGCCTGAGCTGAAAAAACTGATGGAACTGCGCGACGCGCTGGTGGCCCTCAAAGGCCCACTGGGTAACGCGCCTGCGTTCCGCAAAGCCATCGAAGGCGTTCTCGCCGACGACGAATCCCGCGGTCGCGTACTGGGTGAGCTGGGCCTGAACGCCGCAGCCCAGGACGCCTGAGTCTCCATCAGCCTAAGGAAGCCAACACCATGAGCACTAGCGCAGCACAGCAAAAGAGCAAAGAGAACGGCGAATACAGCATTCTCGACAGCATCATCGCCGAAACCCGCCTGACGCCGGACGACGAAGCCTACGACATCGCCAAGCGCGGTGTGTCGGCCTTCATCGAAGAGCTGCTCAAGCCGCAGAACAACGGTGAGCCGGTCAAGAAAGCCATGGTTGACCGCATGATCGCCGAGATCGATGCCAAGCTCAGCCGCCAGATGGACGAAATCCTGCACCACCCTGACTTCCAGTCCCTGGAATCGTCGTGGCGTGGCCTGCAGTTGCTGGTCGACCGCACCAACTTCCGCGAAAACATCAAGATTGAAATCCTCAACGTCTCCAAAGAAGACCTGCTGGACGATTTCGACGATTCGCCGGAAGTGATGCAATCGGGTCTGTACAAGCACATCTACACCGCTGAATACGGTCAGTTCGGTGGTCAGCCTGTGGGCGCGATCATCGCCAACTACTTCATGTCCCCAAGCTCGCCGGACGTGAAACTGATGCAGTACGTGTCCAGCGTTGCCTGCATGTCGCACGCACCGTTCATTGCTGCCGCCGGCCCGAAATTCTTCGGCCTGGAAAGCTTCACCGGCCTGCCGGACCTGAAGGATCTGAAAGATCACTTCGAAGGCCCGCAATTCGCCAAATGGCAGAGCTTCCGCCAGTCGGAAGACTCCCGTTACGTTGGCCTGACCGTGCCGCGTTTCCTGCTGCGTAACCCGTACGACCCGGAAGAAAACCCGGTCAAATCGTTCGTGTACAAAGAAACCGTCGCCAACAGCCACGAGCACTACCTGTGGGGCAACACTGCCTACGCGTTCGGCACCAAGCTGACCGACAGCTTCGCCAAATTCCGCTGGTGCCCGAACATCATCGGCCCGCAGAGCGGTGGCGCAGTTGAAGACCTGCCGTTGCACCACTTCGAAAGCATGGGCGAAATCGAAACCAAGATTCCTACGGAAGTTCTGGTTAGCGACCGTCGTGAATACGAACTGGCCGAGGAAGGCTTCATCTCCCTGACCATGCGCAAAGGCTCCGACAACGCGGCGTTCTTCTCCGCGAGCTCGGTGCAGAAGCCGAAGTTCTTCGGCATCAGCGCAGAAGGCAAGGCGGCAGAGCTGAACTACAAGCTCGGCACCCAACTGCCGTACATGATGATCGTTAACCGTCTGGCTCACTACTTGAAAGTGCTGCAGCGCGAGCAACTCGGTTCGTGGAAAGAACGCACCGACCTCGAGCTGGAACTCAATAAGTGGATCCGCCAGTACGTGGCCGACCAGGAAAACCCAAGCGCCGAAGTGCGTGGTCGTCGTCCACTGCGCGCTGCCCAGATCATCGTCAGCGATGTTGAAGGCGAGCCTGGCTGGTACCGCGTCAGCCTGAACGTGCGTCCGCACTTCAAGTACATGGGGGCCGATTTCACCCTGTCGCTGGTTGGCAAGCTGGACAAAGAGTAAGAGGAGCCTGAGTCATGACTGGATACGGCAGCCTTTTCGAACGTCTGGGTGGCGACGCGGACAAACGCGTCGGCTGGAGCCGCGAGGTCTCCGCCATGGCGTCCGTGGCTGCCCATCTGGCCAAGATGCTCAGCACCCGTGCGGGCAGCGTGCAAACGCTGTCCGATTACGGGCTACCCGATCTCAATGACATGCGTCTGAGCCTGCACGACTCCCTGAGTCAGGCCCGTCTGGCCATCGAAAATTTCATCGAAGCCTACGAGCCACGCCTGAGCAATGTGCGTGTCATCTCCCTGCCGCGTGATCACGATCAGCTTCGCCTGTCCTTCAGCATCGAAGGCTTGCTGGAAGTTGATGGTTTCAAGCGCCAGGTCAGTTTCGCCGCGCGCCTGGATGGCAGCGGTCAAGTCAAGGTCAACTAAGGAGATTCGTATGTCCGGCAAACCAGCAGCACGCGTATCCGACCCCACCGCTTGCCCGCTCCCCGGCCACGGCACCAACCCGATCGCCGCCGGTTCCGGCGACGTCTTCTTCGACGGCCTCGCGGCCGCCCGCCAAGGCGATGCCTCGGCGTGTGGTGGTGCGATGGTTGGCGATCTTGCGACGACGGTTTTGATTAATGGGAAACCGGCGGCCACCGTGGGTTCTGTTGGCACTCATGGCAACAAGGTTACGGCGGGTTCCGGGACGGTGATTATCGGGAATTCGCATTCGCCGGTGCCGTTTGTGGCGCCGTTGCCTTTGATTTTTCCTGGATTTGATGAGCAGTTTGCTTTGACAGATGAAGCTGGTATGCCCATTGCCAATCGTAGATATCTGCTCGTTCGCCAAGACGGTACGCAGGAAGAGGGTGTTACTAATGAAAAAGGTTTCACTCACCGACTAGCTCGTCACGAAAGTGCAGAGCAAGTTGAAATCTATGTTGCAAAAGGAGATTGATAGATGGGCGCCGATGTCATCAATACTTCAAGTGGTGCTTTTACAAAAGTCGCTGCGATGCAAAGTACACCGACTAAGGATCTGACGCCTAAACCGATTGTTGTTGAACAAGGGCTGACAGTATTTTTGGGCGGCGCCGGGATGATTGGTGCTTATAACGCAGATATGGTGGCTGCGTTCAAAGAGGCTGGAATTTTAAATGCCGTTTATGGGAACTACTCATCTCTAATAACTGGATGGGATAAGCATGTGCCCGATCTGGTCGACATGCTTAGTGATGCTGCGTCTGTGGTGCTCTACAACCAAGACGAAAGTGATCCAGTCGTATTTGAGTATGGCGAAATTCAGAAGTGCAAATATGGCGGCGAATACATAGAGAAAAAGTATATCTATGGTTTGATTACTATCAAAAGCAATAGCGTAGTGGAATGTACCCCGACAAGCGATATGTTGGCGATCAAGATAGGGCGGGATATTTCAAAAATCAAAACAACGGAGTTTCCGTTGAGCGCATTGGAAATCACCAAGCCAATTCCAAAGATCGGGCAATTCAATATAGTGGGTTACTCTTGGGGCAGCGTAGTCGCGGCCCGTACTGCTATGCACTATGCTCGTTCGGGCACCAAAATAGACCACCTTGTCCTCATTGGTGCTCCGATCAATAAAAGTTTGAAAGAAGCTGTTAGTAATCATCCAAACATCGGTAGCGCAATAATTATCGACTTGAAGGATAAGGGCGACCCTATCTATGCGGGCATGACTGATAAGGAACTTGTCGACTCGGCTCTTGAACTTGGTAGGCAGATGCCAACGGCGGAAGGGCACTTTTACTATTCCGGCGACAGTGCAGAAGGAAAAGCAAGGCGTCGAGAGCTCGCCAAGCTTCTCTATTCAAAGGGGCTGCGCTAGATGCTTCGTTATTTTTATTTTTTTGTGGCTGCGGTATTGCTGCTGATGTCGTGCACTGACCCGAAAACCCAATGGTCAATAGACGGATTTGATGTTTATGGGAGCTTGTTTGTTTTTTGTATGGCTCTTTATATTCCGATGATGGCGCTCTCTTTTTATTATTTTGTAAAAGCGTTAACAAGATTTTTTAAATATAAAAACTCTCGCGATGGGTTTTTGTTATTGGCGTCCACTGTTGTGGGTGTTGTTGCTCTTTACAGTTTTAATCACTGGGTGTTCAGTGAAATTTACTAACGATTCGGCGCAGGGCATTCGGAAAAGTGAAGGCTGCCCTCATCAAAATTTTTTCAGGGCAGCACTCTGGTCTCCGCTCTTGGTGATGTTGACTTTGACACTGGTTGAGCAGGGCAACGAATACGCGGCGGTTCTGGACCGGCAACAAATGCTGTTGATCTACGTTCTCTCATTCGGAATCCCGGCCTACATCGCCTTTGCTCTGTGGGCAACGCGAGTAATGAACGGAAAAACCGAACAGCAAATTTTGAAAAGTGTGTGGCGCGCACCGCTGACGTTCATCCCTTTTTACGCCGTCCCTTGGTTAATTTTTGGATTGGCCCATGTGTTTTTGGGGAGTTTTTCCGGGTTTCCGATGATGTTGGGCTGGCTGGCTTTTTTACCGTACCTGCTCATCGCCGGCTACGTAGTTGCCGGTCTGACGGTTGCGCTCTACAGGACAGTTTTTTCATGAGATCCACCACCAGGAAGGTACCCCGTGTCCTTTAACCACTACTACCAAAGCGAACTCACCGCACTTCGCCAGTTAGGTCGTCGATTCGCCGAGCGTAGCCCGGCATTGGCGCCTTTCCTTGGCCAGGCCGGGCGAGATCCGGACGTGGAGCGGTTGCTTGAGGGCTTCGCGTTCCTGACCGGGCGCCTGCGCCAGAAGCTCGATGACGAACTGCCAGAACTCAGCCATTCCCTGATGCACCTGCTGTGGCCCAACTACATGCGGCCGTTGCCGGCGTTCAGCATTTTGCAGTTCGATCCGTTGAAGCGTTCGGGTCCTGCGTTGATGGTCGAGCGCGACACGCCAGTCGAGAGTGTGCCAATCGACGACGTGCGTTGCCGTTTCCGCACGTGCTACCCGACCGAAGTCTTGCCGCTGGATCTGGCTGCGCTGAATTACTCGGTGAAGGGCGACGGCTCGCTGTTGAGCCTGCGTCTGGAGATGAGCGCTGACGGTCATCTCGGTGAATTGGAGCTGAGCCGCCTGCGCCTGCACTTCGCCGGCGAGCGTTACATCAGCCAGATGCTCTACCTCAGCCTGCTGCGCAATCTGGAAGGCATCGAGCTGATCCCGCTGGACGGCGCCGGCAAGCCCATCAACGGCGTCAACGGCATGCCGATGGCGTTCAAGATGCCCGGCGACCGCGTGCAGCCGGTGGGTTTCGCCGAAGAAGAAGCGTTGATCCCGTATCCGCTGAATACCTTCCGTGGCTATCGCTACTTGCAGGAATACTTCGCTTTCCAGGACAAGTTCCTGTTCGTCGACGTCAACGGTCTGGACATGCTCAAGGCATTGCCGGAAGACACGTTGAAGCAAATGCGCGGCCTCGAGTTGCGCTTCGACATTCGCAAGAGCGGCATCATGCGCATGCGCCCGACGCTGGACAACGTGAAGCTCTACTGCACGCCGATCGTCAACCTGTTCAAGCACGACGCGCTGCCGATCCGCCTCGACGGCAAGCAAGACGAATACATGCTGTTGCCCGCCGAATTCGACCTGCAGAACTGCGGCGTGTTCTCGGTGGAAACGGTCACGGGATGGAAGCCCGGTGGCCTCGGGTATCAGGAATACGTGCCGTTCGAATCGTTCGAGCACGACCCGAGTTTCGACGTGCCCAACAGCCGTCCGCATTACAGCATCCGCCAGCGTTCGTCGCTGTTGCACGACGGCCTCGACACTTATTTGAGCTTCGGCATCCGCCACACCGAAGCCCACGAAACCCTGTCGATCGAGCTGATGTGCACCAACCAGAACCTGCCGCGCAAGCTCAAGCTCGGCGACATCAGCCAGGCCTGCGAAGACACGCCGGAGTTCCTGAGTTTCCGCAACATCACCCCGGCCACGCCCAGTTATGCGCCGCCGCTGAATCGTGACTTCCTCTGGAAGCTGATCAGCAACATGTCGCTCAACTACCTGTCACTGGCCGACGTCAATGCGTTGAAGGTGATTCTGGAAACCTACGACCTGCCGCGCTACTACGACCAACACGCTGAGAAAGTCAGCAAACGCCTGCTGGGCGGGCTCAAGTCGATCAAACACCAACACGTCGACCGGTTGCACCGAGGGTTGCCGGTTCGCGGGTTGCGCACCGAGCTGACCATCGACCCGGAAGGGTATATCGGCGAGGGCGACCTGTTCGTTTTCGCCTCGGTTCTTAACGAGTTTTTCGCGCTTTACGCCAGTCTCAATTCGTACCACGAGCTGCGGGTAAAAAGCACACAGGGAGAGGTGTACCAATGGACACCACGTATGGGCCTTCAGCCGCTTCTTTAAGCGGACTGACCCGAGGAATACGCGAGTACTCGCTGTTTCAGGCCGTGCTGCTGGTGGTTGACCGGCTGCGCGAGGCCCACCCGCACCTGAGCCAGGACGATCTGTACGACCAGCTCGAATTCCAGGCCAACCCGAGCCTGGGTTTCCCGGGCAGTGACGTCGATCGCGTGGAGTTTTTCCACGAGCACGGGCAGATGCGCGCGCGCCTGCGTTTCAACCTGATCGGCCTGGTCGGTTCCGGTTCGCCGCTGCCGGCGTTCTACGGTGAACAAGCCCTGGGCGACAGCGAAGACGGCAACCCGACCCGCAACTTCCTCGACCTGTTCCACCATCGCCTGCAACGGTTGATGTTGCCGATCTGGCGCAAGTACCGCTACCGCGCCAGTTTCGAGAGCGGCGCCCTCGACCCGTTCTCGGCGCAGCTGTTTGCCTTGATCGGCCTGGGCGGCGAAGAGATCCGCAAGGCCCAGGAACTGAACTGGAAGCGCTTGCTGCCGTACCTCGGTTTGCTCAGCTTGCGGGCGCACTCGGCGGCGCTGATCGAAGCGGTGTTGCGTTACTACTTCAAGCACGCCGAACTAACCATCGAGCAGTGCATCGAGCGCCGCGTGGAAATTATCGACGAACAACGCAATCGTTTGGGCCGCGCCAACAGCCTGCTCGGCGAAGACCTGGTGCTGGGCGAACACGTGCGCGACCGCAGCGGCAAATTCCGCATCCACATCCGCGAGCTCGACTGGCAACGCTTCCACGAATTCCTGCCGATCGGTTTCGGCTATCAGCCGCTGTGCGCGCTGGTGCGGTTCACCCTGCGTGACCCGCTCGATTACGACATTCGCCTGGTGTTGCGCCAGGAAGAAATCCGCGAACTGCGCATCGGTGAGCAAAACGCCTGTCGCCTGGGATGGACCAGTTGGCTGGGCCGCGAAAAAGCGGACGGCGTGGTGACCCTGGGCAGCAAAATTCATTAAGGACAGATGACCAATGATCAACGTAGACCTGCAACAACTTATCCAGGCGCTGGACGCCGAAACCCGTCGTGATCTGGAAAGTTCTGCCGAGCGTTGCGTCGCCCGTGGCGGCAGCAAAATCCTCGTCGAAGACTTGCTGCTCGGCCTGCTGGAGCGCCCTCAAGGCTTGCTCGCACGCGCGCTGCAAGACGCCGAAGTGGATGCCGGCGAACTGAGCGCCGCGTTGCAATCGCGGGTCGAGCACAGCGCCTCGCGCAACCCGGTGTTCGCCCCGGAACTGGTGCAGTGGCTGCAAGACGCGTTGCTGGTGGCCAACCTTGAACTGGGCCAGAGCCAGGTCGAGCAAGCCGCGTTGATCCTCGCGCTGCTGCGCAACCCGATGCGCTACGCCGGCAGCCGCTACCAGTCGTTGCTGGCCAAGCTGAACATCGAACGCTTGAAAGAATTCGCCCTGTCGCAGAAAGAGCAACCGGCTACCGGCAAACCGGCTGTACCGGGTGAATCGCTGCTGGAGCGCTTCACGCATAACCTCACTCAACAAGCCCGCGACGGCAAACTCGACCCGGTGCTGTGCCGCGATGGCGCGATCCGCCAGATGGTCGACATCCTCGCCCGTCGCCGCAAGAACAACCCGATCGTGGTCGGTGAAGCCGGCGTCGGTAAGACTGCGATCGTCGAAGGCCTGGCCTCGCGCATCGCCGCCGGTGAAGTGCCGCAAGTGCTCAAAGGCGTGGAGCTGCTGTCGCTGGACATGGGCTTGCTGCAAGCCGGCGCCAGCGTCAAAGGTGAATTCGAACGTCGCCTCAAAGGCGTGATCGACGAAGTCAAAGCCTCGCCGAAACCGATCATTCTGTTCATCGACGAAGCCCACACGCTGATCGGCGCGGGCGGCAATGCCGGCGGTTCCGATGCGGCCAACCTGCTCAAGCCAGCCCTGGCTCGAGGTGAATTGCGCACCATCGCCGCCACCACGTGGGCGGAGTACAAAAAATACTTCGAAAAAGACCCGGCCCTGGCCCGTCGTTTCCAGCCGGTGCAACTGCACGAACCGACCGTCAGCGAAGCGGTGACCATCCTCCGTGGCCTGGCTCAGGTCTACGAGAAGAGCCACGGCATCTACCTGCGCGATGACGCGGTGGTTGCGGCGGCCGAGTTGTCCGCTCGCTACCTCGCGGGCCGTCAGCTGCCGGACAAAGCCGTCGACGTGCTCGACACCGCGTGCGCTCGCGTTCGCATCAGCCTCGCCGCCGCCCCGGAAAGCCTTGAGCGCCTGCGTGGCGAACTGGCTGAAGGTGGCCGTCAGCGTCAGGCCCTGCGCCGGGATGCCGAGGCCGGTTTGCTGATCGATCACGAAGCGCTGGACGCGTTGGAAGATCGCCTGGCCGCTGCCGAAGAGGAAATGGTCGCGCTGGAAACCCTGTGGACCGAACAGAAAGAACTGGCCGAACGCTTGCTGGATCTGCGTCAGCAACTGGCCAAGGCGCGCGAAGCCGCTGCCGTCGAGCCAATCGTCACCGTGGAAGAAGACGCCGAAGGCACCGTGATCGAAACGCTGCCCATAGACGAAGCGCACAGCGTCGAAACCCTGGAAGCCGCACTCAACGAAACTCACAAGGCGCTGACCGAACTTCAGGTCAAAGAACGCCTGGTGAGCTTCGAAGTGTGCCCGCGTCTGGTGGCCGAAGTGATCAGCGCCTGGACCGGCGTGCCATTGGCGCAACTGGCCCGTGAGCACAATGCCAAGGTCGCGAGTTTCGCCACCGACCTGCGCACGCGCATCCGTGGTCAGGAACAAGCCGTCCATGCCCTGGACCGCTCGATGCGCGCCACCGCTGCCGGCCTGAACAAACCTGACGCGCCGGTTGGCGTGTTCCTGCTGGTCGGCCCGAGCGGCGTCGGCAAGACCGAAACCGCGCTGGCTCTCGCGGATTTGCTGTACGGCGGTGATCGTTTCATCACCACCATCAACATGTCCGAGTTCCAGGAGAAGCACACCGTCTCACGCCTGATCGGTGCGCCACCGGGCTACGTCGGTTACGGCGAAGGCGGCATGCTCACCGAAGCCGTGCGCCAGAAGCCGTACTCGGTCGTGTTGCTCGATGAAGTCGAGAAGGCTGATCCGGACGTGCTGAACCTGTTCTACCAAATCTTCGACAAAGGCGTGGCCAACGATGGCGAAGGACGCGAGATCGACTTCCGCAACACGTTGATCCTGATGACCTCGAACCTGGGCAGCGACCGCATCAGCGAGCTCTGCGAAAACGGCGCACGGCCATCGGCTGAAGTGCTCGAAGAAACCATCCGCCCGGTGCTGAGCAAACACTTCAAGCCGGCGCTGCTGGCGCGGATGCGTGTGGTGCCTTACTACCCGGTGGGCGGCCCGGTGCTGCGCGAGCTGATCGAGATCAAACTCGGTCGTCTGGGCGAACGCCTGAACCGTCGTCAGCTGGATTTCACCTACTCGCAAGACCTTGTCGATCACCTGGCCGAACGCTGCACTCAAAGCGACAGCGGCGCGCGCCTGATCGACCACTTGCTCGACCTGCACGTGCTGCCGCTGGTGGCCGACCGCTTGCTCGACGCGATGGCCACCGGTGAAAGCCTCAAGCGAGTCCACGCGACGCTCGATGGCGGCGCCAGCGTGACGTGCGAGTTCGCCTGAGGTGGGTGTGATGTTCACTCAAGTGCCGCAACCGCTGGTCTATGCCGAAGCCTTGCTGGCGCAGTTCGCCAGCCTGTCGCGCGCGGCGGACGGTGCTGCGCTGCTGGGTGACTTCGTACGCGGGTTGGCCGAGCTCAGCGGTTGCGAGCTGACTCAGTTGTACCTGCTGGACGCCACTCACACGTGCCTGGGGATGAACGCCGAGTGCCTCAACGGCATCCTGCAACCCCGTGAAGCGGAGAGCCTGCCGGCGGATTACAACGGTGAACAACTGCTGCAATTCGCCCTGTGCCAGAACCGCGTGGTGAGCCTCAGCGAACTGAGCGGCAGCCTGCACGAAACCAGTTTCCTGCCGCCGCAGGCCACGCCTTGGCAGTCGCTGTTGTGCGTGCCGCTGGTCAATCAGCAGAAAGCCGTCGAAGGCTTGCTGCTGTGCGCCAGTCGCCGGCACATCGACCTGCAAGGCTTCGCCGATTCCCTCGGGCAACTGGGTTCGTTCGTGCTGGGTCAACTGCATTTGCTTCAGCGTTTGCGTCAGCCGAGCGGTGACGTACGACCGATGAAGGTCAGTGTCCCGAGCGCCAGCGGTTACGGCTTGATCGGCAAGAGCAAGGCCATGCGCCAGACCTACTCGCTGATCAGCAAAGTCCTGCACAGCCCGTACACCGTACTGCTGCGCGGCGAAACCGGCACCGGCAAGGAAGTGGTCGCACGGGCGATTCACGACTGTGGCCCGCGCCGCTCCCAGGCGTTCATCGTGCAGAACTGCGCGGCGTTCCCCGAGAACCTGCTGGAAAGCGAGCTGTTCGGCTACCGCAAAGGCGCGTTCACCGGTGCTGATCGCGACCGCGCCGGGCTGTTTGATGCGGCCAATGGCGGCACCTTGTTGCTGGATGAAATTGGCGACATGCCGTTGTCCCTGCAAGCCAAGCTGTTGCGGGTTTTGCAGGAAGGCGAGATCCGTCCGCTGGGCTCCAACGACACCCACAAGATCGACGTGCGCATCATCGCCGCGACGCACCGGGATTTGTCGGTGCTGGTGAGCGAAGGCAAATTCCGCGAGGACTTGTACTACCGCCTCGCGCAATTCCCGATCGAGTTGCCGGCCTTGCGTCAGCGCGAAGGCGACATCCTCGACCTGGCCCGGCACTTCGCCGACAAGGCGTGCTCGTTCTTGCAGCGCGATGCGGTGCGTTGGTCCGATGCGGCGCTGGATCACCTGTCCGGTTATGCCTTCCCCGGCAACGTGCGCGAACTCAAAGGCCTGGTCGAACGTGCCGTTTTGCTGTGCGAGGGCGGCGAGTTGCTGGCCGAGCACTTCTCCCTGCGCATGGAAGCCATGCCCGAAGACAACAGCCTGAACCTGCGCGAACGCCTGGAGCAGGTCGAGCGCAGTCTGCTGCTCGATTGCCTGCGCAAAAACGACGGTAACCAGACCCTCGCCGCCCGCGAACTCGGCCTGCCACGCCGCACGCTTCTGTACCGCCTCGGCCGTTTGAATATCAACCTGGGTGATTTCGATGGTTGATCTCAATTTCTACAACCCGACCACTCAGGTTGGAATGCCCCCTGTGGCCAGCGCATTCCCTGTGGCGAGGGGATTTATCCCCGTTCGGCTGCGCAGCAGTCGCAATCCGGCCAACTCGGTTTGCCTGAATAAACGGGGTAGCCGGTTTTGGGGGCGCTTCGCGACCCAGCGGGGACAAGTCCCCTCGCCACAAAGGCAAGCCTCACCACAGGTGTTCGGCTCAAAGTCCCTGACTAGAGCCTTGAAACCTACCTCATCCGCTTCTAACAGCGCCGCCCAACCGGGTCGGCGCTTTGTGCTTTGTCTACCCATGGAGACCCTCTGATGCCTGTTCGTCACTGGCAAGCCGTCCTGCTGACCCTCGTCGTTCTATGCGGCCTCGGCGGCTGTAGCGGCAATTACAAATTCAACGACAACACCTATCGCCCATTGGGTGATCCGCAGGCGGTCAATCGCGGCAAGTGACCGCAAGGAGTATCACCATGGAACTGGTTTTCGAAATGCTGAACACCAAGCAGTTCGTGCCCACGGATTTGTGCCAGAAGACCTTCAAGCAGGCCGGTGGCGTGATCGGGCGTGGCGAGGACTGCGACTGGATCATTCCTGATCGCAAGCGTCACCTGTCCAACCACCACGCGGTGATCAGCTACCGCGAAGGCACGTTTTTCCTGACCGATACCAGCAGCAACGGTATCCAGGACAGCGAAAGCGGCGCGCGCCTGCGCAAGGGTGAAGCGATGCGCATCGAGCACGGCAGCGTGTACGTGCTGGGTGATTTCGAGATCCGTGCGCGACTGGTGCGTGACCCGGCGACCTTCGACGTGGAAGTCGGCCGTCCGCAAGCGGCGGGGAGCATCATCCCGGACGATGCGTTCCTCGACCTCGACCCGTTGAACGCCCTCGATCAGCAAGAGCGCGTGTACTCGGAAATCGACGAGCTGATCTCGCCAAACAATGCTCCACAGGACACCCGTCAGCGCGCCGACTACGCGCGCATCGACATGGAAAGCCTGATGGTTCCGGAGCTGATCAACGCCCCGGCAGAACCCGAGCCAGCCCCGGCACCGAAAGCCGTCGAGCGTCAGAGCGAAGGTTTCTGGGAGCACTTCGGCGCGGCACTGGGCGTGGACCTCAAAGGCCTCGACCACGACGCCCGCGAAGCCCTGGCGCTGAACGCCGCACGCCTGCTCAAGCAGAGCGTCGGCGGTTTGCAGCAGAGCCTGCGCACCCGCAGTGAGCTGAAAAACGAACTGCGCCTGGCCCAGACCATCGTTCAAGGCACGAATAAAAACCCGCTGAAATTCGCCGTTGATGCCGGTGAAGCGCTGGGCATTTTGTTGCAGCCGAACAAGCCGGGCCAGTTGCCGGCCGAGCAGGCGATCTCTCGCTCGTTCCGTGATTTGCAGGCGCACCAGGTGGCCTTGCTGACCGCCAGCCGCGCCGCCGTTCGCGGCACGCTGGAGCACTTCTCGCCTGAGCAATTGACCCTGCGTTTCGAGCGCGACAACAAGCCGATTATGGCCACGTCCGGCAGCCGTTGGAGAGCGTACGGCCGTTATCACCAGGCATTGCGCCAAGACGATGACTGGAGCGAGCGCCTGCTTGCCCGAGACTTTGCTCAGGCCTACGAAGAACAGATCCGTCTGATTTCCACCCTTCACACCGACCACCAAGGATGATGCGCATGTCTCGCTGCTCGACCGCTTTTTTCAAGACGCTGACGGCGTTCGCGGCCCTGGTGCTGCTGGCCGGCTGCTCGTCGCTGTCGCCGTATTCCCACGTCACCAAGCTCAACCTGAAGCTCACCGCCAGCGATCAGTTGAACCCGGACCTCAACGGTCGTCCGTCGCCGATCGTCGTGCGTCTGTTCGAGCTCAAGCACCCGGTGACCTTCGAGAATGCCGACTTCTTCAGCCTGTACGAGCGCGCCAAGGAATCCCTGGCCCCGGACCTGGTGGCCAGCGAAGAACTCGAGTTGCGCCCGGGTGAAACCGTCGAACTCAAGCTCAGCGTGGAGGAGGGCAGCCGCTACGTCGGCATCCTCGCCGCCTACCGCGATCTGCCGGAAACCAAATGGCGCTACACGGTGCAAGTCACTCCGGTGGAAGTCACCGACGCAGACTTGACCCTCGATCAGGCCGGTATTCGCAACAGCAACGAAACGCTCGCCAAGGCGGATGACTGAACATGAATTCCCATAAAGTCATTTGGCAGGAAGGCATGCTGCTGCGTCCGCAGCACTTCCAGCATAACGACCGCTATTACGACCACCAGATGAAGACCCGCACCCAGTTGCTGGGCAGCTACACTTGGGGCTTCCTCAACCTGGAAATCGATTTGCAGTTCCTCAACATGGGCAAACTGGTGATCAGCCAGGCCTCGGGGATTCTGCCGGACGGCAGCCTGTTCGAACTCGGCGGCAACACCGAGCCGTTGGCCCTCGACGTGCCGCCGAACACCGGCAACACGCCGATCTACCTGGCACTGCCGCTGGTCACCGGCAACCACATCGAGGCCCGTCGCCCGGAGCAATCCGACGTGCTGGCGCGCTACACCGCGTACGAAGCGGAAGTGGCCGACTCCAACGCGGGCGATGATTCCGCCAGCCAGGTCAGTTGCGGTCGCCCGGACTTCAAACTGTTGCTCGGCGAGCAGCAGAGCGACCAGGCTTACGTGAAGCTGAAGATCTGCGACGTGCTGGACACCACGCCCGATGGCGTGATCAGCCTCGATCCGGATTTCGTGCCGACCTACATTCAGGCGCATGCCTCCAGCTACCTGCTGTCGTGCCTGAAAGAAGTGATCAGCATGCTCGGTCACCGTGGTGACACCATCGCCGAGCGCATTCGTTCCAACGGCAAGGTCGGTGGCGCGGAAGTCGGCGACTTCATGATGCTGCAACTGATCAACCGCACCGAACTGCTGCTGCGTCACTACCTCGGCCTGGAACAGGTTCACCCGGAAGAGTTGTACCGCACGCTGCTGACCATGCTCGGCGACTTGGCGACGTTTTCAAGCGACAGCAAACGCCCGCGCCTGGACAGCCGTTACCAGCACAGCGACCAGGGTGCGAGCTTCCGCAAACTGATGGAAGCGATTCGTCAGGTGCTGTCGATGGTGCTCGAACAGCACGCCATCGAACTGGTTCTGCAAGCGCGTCAGTACGGCATCATCGTCTCGCCGTTGCACGACCACAAACTGCTGGGCTCGGCCTCGTTCGTGCTCGCGGCCAGTGCCAACTGCGACTCCGAAGAACTGCGCCACCGCTTGCCGGCGCACCTCAAGGTCGGCCCGGTGGAGCGCATCCGCCAACTGGTCAACCTGCATCTGCCGGGCATCAAGGTCAAACCGTTGCCGGTGGCACCACGGCAGATCGCGTTCCACTCCAACAAAACCTATTTCATTCTCGAACTCAGTTCTGAAGACCTGGCACAACTCGAGCGCTCCGGCGGCTTCGCGTTCCACGTGTCCGGCGAATTCGCCGAGCTTGAACTGAAATTCTGGGCCATCAGGAACTGACTGACATGATCAAGGACATGGAACACAACCAGGACGACAAAACCGTCCTGCTCGACCGTCAGGGCCACGGCCCTGCTTCGAGCCCGCTAACCGATTTCGCCGCACCGCCGCGTTTCGAACAGCTCGAAGAACGGATGATCTACGCCGCGCGTTTGCGCCCGGCGGAATCCTTCAACATCAGCCTCAATTCGCTGGTGGCCGCCGCGTCCGATCTGTTGTCGGAAGTGGTGCGCCTCAAGCACAGCGACACCCGCGAAGACATGTACGCGCTCAACGAGCGACTGACCGCCGGGCTGAAACTGTTTGAAGTGCGCGCGCTGCACAACGGCGCCGAAAGCAGCCAGGTGATGGCCGCGCGTTACGTGCTCTGCACCGTGGTCGACGAAGCCGTTGTGACCACACCGTGGGGCAACGAAAGCGAATGGTCGCAGATGAGCCTGCTCAGCAGCTTCCACAACGAAACCTTCGGCGGCGAGAAGTTCTTCCAGCTGCTGGATCGCTTGTCGAAAAACCCGGTCAAGCACCTGCCGATGCTGGAGCTGATGTACCTGTGCCTGTCCCTCGGTTTCGAAGGCAAGTACCGCGTGCAAGCGCGCGGCATGCTCGAACTCGAAGGCATCCGCGACGCGTTGTATCGCCAGATTCGTCAGTTGCGCGGCGACGTGCCACGTGAGCTTTCGCCGCACTGGGAAGGCTTGAACGATCAGCGCCGCAGCCTGGTGCGCATCGTGCCGGCGTGGATGGTGGTGCTGTTCACCGTGGTCTGCCTGGTGGTGATGTATTCGGGTTTCGCCTGGGTCTTGGGCGAGCAACGCGAAACCGTTCTGCAACCTTTTCAGCAGCTAGATCCGGCCGCGGTCCAGCCGCAGTCGCAGCCGTAAACAGGGACGTGTGATGAAAAAGTTTTTCAAGAAAGTCGGCGCATTCTTGCGCAAGACCTGGGTCTGGACCTTGCTGGTGGTGCTGTTTCTGGCGCTGCTGGTGTGGTTCGTCGGGCCGCTGCTGGCGGTGGATGACTACAAGTTCTGGGAAGGTTCGACCTCCCGTCTGCTGACCATCAGTGTGCTGTTCCTGATCTGGGGCCTGACCATGGTCTTCGTCAGCTGGCGCGCGGGCGTACGCAAGAAAGCCATTGAAGACACGGAAGACGGCCAGGATCGTATTCGCCGTGAAGAGCTGATCGACGAAGAGCAGAAAGAGCTTCGTGTGCGCTTCAAGGATGCGTTGAAAACCCTGAAGACCTCGAGCCTGTATCGCGGTCGCAGCGAACGCTGGCGCAGTGATTTGCCGTGGTACTTGCTGATCGGCCCGCAGGGCAGCGGCAAGACCAGCCTGCTGGACTTCTCGGGCCTTGAGTTTCCGATCAACAAGATCGACCGCAAACTGACCCGGGACACCCTCGGCACCCGTCATTGCGACTGGTATTTCGCCGACCACGGTGTGCTGATCGACACCGCCGGGCGTTACCTGACCCAGCCGGATGCCGAAGTCGATGGCAGTGCCTGGAGCACCTTGCTCGACCTGCTGCGCAAGCGTCGCCGCAACCGTCCGTTGAACGGCGTGCTGGTGACCATCCCGGTTGAATTACTGCTGGGCAACACCGAGCAGGACCTCGACACCCTGGCTCGCCAGGTGCGTGCGCGTCTGCAAGACGTGCATCAGAAACTGCACGTTGATGTGCCGGTTTATCTGGTGCTGAGCAAGGCGGACAAGCTGCTCGGTTTCGACGAGTTCTTCGATCAGCTTACCCGCGAAGAAAGCGATCAGGTGCTTGGCACCAGCTTCCGTAAAGAGCAGAGCGGCACCGACGTCGCCGTCCTGCGCGCCGAGTTCGAAGAGCTGCTGCGTCGCCTGAACAGCCAGGTGATCATGCGCATGCACCAGGAGCGCGACACCCAGCGCCGTGGTCGCATTCTCGACTTCCCGCATCAACTGGGGCAGATCGGCGAGCGCCTGTGCCTGTTCGTCGACATGGCGTTCACCGGCAACCGCTACCAGCGTGTCAGCCAGTTGCGCGGTTTCTACCTGACCAGCGCACCGCACCTGACTCAAGAGATGGACCAGACCACCGCCGGCATCGGCGCGAGCCTGGGCATGAGCGCCGGCATGCTGCCGACCTTGCGCAGTGGCCGTTCGCGGTTCATTCACCATTTGCTCAGTCGGGTGATTTTCCCCGAGGCCGACCTGGCCGGTCTGGACAAGCGCGAACGCAGCCGCATCCATTGGGGCCAACGTGCGCTGTACGTGGGCGCACTGGCGGCACTGGCGCTGTTCGGCATGCTCTGGGCGGGCGGTTTCTCCGCCAACTACGAGCGTCTGGAAAACCTGCGCAACCTGGCCACCAACTGGACTCAAGAGCGCTCGGCCCTGACCGCACGCGATGATTCCATGGCGGTGCTCAAACCGCTCGATAGCAGTTACGCGGCGACCCAGGTCTTCCCGAAAAAAGGTGATGTGTCGTACCACGAACGTGGCGGCCTGTTCCAAGGTGAAGAGGTCAACCCGGTGGTCAAGGACGCCTACGAGCGTGAGCTTGAAGCGCAACTGCTGCCGAAGGTCGCGACCCTGCTGGAAGCGCAGATCCGCGCCAACATGAAGGACCGCGAGCGCCTGCTCAACAGCCTGCGCGCGTACCTGATGTTGAACATGAAGGATCGTCGCGACGGGCCGTGGCTCAAGGATTGGGTCGCCACCGAGTGGTCCCAGCGCTACGCCGGCAACACCGCGGTGCAGAACGGTTTGAACACGCACTTCGAGCGTTTGCTCAAGCAGCCGTTTATCTACCCGCTGAACGATCAACTGGTGGCGCAAGCGCGTCAGGTGCTGCGCAGCGAATCGCTGGCCAACGTGGTTTACCGGATGCTGCGCGAGCAGGCTCGCAACCTGCCGGAATACCGTTTGAGCCAACACATGGGGCCGCAGGCTTCACTGTTTGTCGGCACCGATTACGTGATCCCGGGCTTCTACACCCAACAGGGTTATCAGCAGTATTTCTCGGTCCAGGGCAGTGCGCTGGTCACCGATATCCTGCGTGACAACTGGGTGCTGGGCGAAGGCACGGGCATCAGCGGCATGGACTTGCGTCGCCTGATGGTCGAACTGGAGCAACTGTACTTCCGCGACTACGCCAACTTCTGGAGTGAAGCGGTCGGCCAGGTGGCCTTGCCACCGATCAACGATGCGGGCGAGGGCGCCGAGCAACTGGCGGGCCTGACTTCTGCCAATTCCCCGGTGCTGCAACTGCTGGTGGAAGTGCGCGAGAATACCCGGTTCCCGGCAGACGCCGAACCGGCTGATCAAGCGGCTGATGCCGCTGGCGCACTGGCCGATCAGAAAGGCAAGTTGGGCAAAATCGGCAAACTGGCGTCGGCCGCAGCGGACCAGGCTTCGGAAATGGCGGCGATGAAAAACCTGCCGGACACCGCGAAGAAATCACTGCAACGTCGCTTCGAACCGCTGCACCGTTTGCTGGATGACAACAACGGCCCGGCCGCTGATCTGACCCCGGCACTCGCGGCGCTCAACGACCTGCAACTGCAACTGGCGAGCCTGGCGCGTGCCAGTTCCCCGGATCAGGCCGCGTTCGAAATGGCCAAGACCCGCATGAGCGGCCAGCGTGATGCGCTGAGCGCCCTGCGCAATGCCTCCAATCGCCTGCCGCGTCCGGTGAGCGTGTGGTTCAACGTGTTGGCCGAAGACACCTGGCGTCTGGTGCTCAACGATTCCTACCAGTACCTGAACCAGCGTTATCAGAGCGAGCTGTACAGCTTCTATGGCAAGGCGATCAACAAGCGTTACCCGTTCAGCGCCCACAGCACCAGCGACGTCGCGATCAGCGATTTCCGCGAGTTCTTTAAGGCGCAGGGCATCAACGATCGCTTCTTCGAGACCTACATGCGTCCGTTCGTCAGTGGCGACCCAGGTAACTACCGCCTGCGCAGCATCGACGGTCACAGCATGCCGATCTCCAAGGTCTACCTCGACCAGATGGCCGCGGCCCAAGTGATCCGCCAGAGCTTCTTCTCGGTCAACCCGGCCGAGCCGCAAGTGCAGTTCAAACTGGAGCCGTACACCCTCGACCCGGCCGTCAGCCGTTCCGAGTTCAAGTTTGGCGACAAGACCATCGAATACCGCCACGGCCCGATCGTGCCGGTGTCGTTCAAATGGCCGACCGACGCTGAAGACGGACGCACCAGCCTGGTCCTCGACAAAATGGCCGGCCGCCCGATCGGTATCGAAAAGAACACCGGCCCATGGTCGCTGTTCCGCTTGTTCGACCTGATGCAGACCGAATACCTGAACGGTCGCGACGTCATGGTGCTCAAGGCGGACGTGGGCGGCCTGCGCGCAAATTACCTGCTCAGCAGCCAGCGCACGCCGAACCCGTTCGACATGGGCGTGCTGCGCACCTTCCGTATGCCGGTGCAGCTCTGATGCTGGTTGCCAGTCCCTGGCGCAGCGCTGCGCGTACCGACGCCGGCAAGGTTCGGGCGCGCAACGAAGATGCTTTTCTCGACTGTCCACAGCAGGGGCTGTGGGTGGTCGCGGACGGCATGGGCGGTCATCAGGGGGGCGACATCGCCAGCCAGTTGATCGTCGCCAGCCTGGCGGAATTGCCGGTGCAGGATGACTTCGACGAACGACTCAAAGGCATTCGCCAGTGCCTGCACTGGTTGAATCGCCGCTTGGGTCAGGAGTTGACCGTCACCGCCGGGCGCCACGACAGCATCATGGGCAGCACCGTGGTGGCGCTGCTGGTGGACGGCAATCGCGCGGCCTGCATCTGGGCCGGCGACAGCCGCTGCTATATGTGGCGTGGCCAGCGGTTGTATCAGCTGTCCAAGGACCATTCGCTGCAACAGCAACTGATCGACGAGCAAAACATGAGCCTCGAAGACGCCCGTGCGCATCCGTCGGCCCATGCCCTGACCCGCGCGGTCGGGGCGGCTGATGTGCTGACGCTGGACGTGCTCGAGCTCGAGGTTTACCCCGGCGATACGTTTCTGTTGTGCAGCGACGGTTTGTACCAAGGGCTCAGCAGCGATGCCTTGGGCAATGCCCTGAGCCTGACCGCGCCGCACGTTGCGCTGGAGCGTCTGTTCGACGGCGCCCTGCGTGGCTCGGCCCGGGACAACCTGACTGCCGTGGTGATCCGACAATGACCCAACTCATGCCGCCGCTCGACGACCTGCTGGTGACCGACGAGGAAGCCAATAACCTGACTTACTTTGCGTTTGCCAAATCTCATCAGGCGGAACCTGCGCTGGCGCCAACCAAGGCCAGCGTCGGCGAAATGCCCGACGTGCTCGCAGGCCGTTACCGCATCGAGCGTCTGCTCGGTGCCGGCGGCATGGGCGCGGTTTACCGCGCACGGGACTTGCTGAGCGAACAGTTCGGCGATCCCGACCCTTACATCGCGCTGAAAATCCTCAGCGAAGAATTTGCCGAATCGCCGGACGCCAGCGCCTTGCTCTACAGCGAGTTCGCCCTGACCCGACGATTGCGCCACGACAACGTGCTGCGCTTTCACACCTTTGAAGTGGACACCGACTGCCAGCGCGCCTTCATCACCATGGAACTCATGCGTGGGCTGACCCTGGATAAATTACTCTGCGAGCGCCCCTTGGGCCTGCCGTGGAAAGAACTGCGCGACATCGCGCTGCCGCTGCTCGACGCGCTGGCCTACGCCCACGCTCGCGGCGTGCTGCACGGTGACATGAAGCCGAGCAACGTGATGCTCAGCGAAGAAGGCGTGCGCCTGTTCGACTTCGGCCTCGGCCAGGCCGAAGAAGGCATCCTGCCCGGCCTGCCACACCTGAGCCGCGATCGCTTCAACGCCTGGACCCCCGGCTACGCCGCCCCCGAACTGCTTGAAGGCCAACCGCTGTCGGCCAGTGCAGATGTCTACGGCGTGGCCTGCGTGCTCTACGAACTGGCGGGTGGCAAACACCCGTTCCGCCGCTTGCCCTCGACCGAAGCCCGCGACGGCCACCTCGAACGCGAGCTGCACGCTCCACGGAATCTACCGAAACACTGCTGGCCAGCGCTGCGAACGGCGCTGGCTTTCGATGCGGCCAAGCGCACCATCACCGCCGCCCAATTGCGTGACGCCCTGGGCGCCACTTCGTCTTTGCTGCAACGCCTGCGACTGCGGGCGTAACGGATGACTACCGAACAGGGAGCAAGCAATGTTCAACTCCGCTAACGAAACCCACTTCAGCCTGACCGTCGAAGACTACGTCGGCGACCTGCAAGTGCTGTCGTTCACCGGCACCGAAGGCATCAGCCAGCCGTATCGCTTCGACCTCGAACTGGTCAGCGAAAACCCCGATCTGGACCTGGAAAAACTCCTGCACAAACAGGCGTTCCTGGCGTTCGATCCGCAGGGTTCCGGCATCCACGGTCAGATCTACCGCGTCGCCCAAGGCGATGCCGGCAAGCGCCTGACCCGCTACAAAGTCTCCCTGGTGCCACAACTGCAATACCTGCATCACCGCACCAACCAGCGCATCTACCAGCAGATGTCCGCGCCGAAAATCATCGCGCTGATCCTCGACGAGCACGGCATCAAGGGCAACGCCTACCGCTTCCAGCTCAGCCAGCCCTGCCCGGACCGCGACTACTGCGTGCAATACGACGAAACCGACCTGCACTTCGTCCAGCGCCTGTGCGAAGAGGAAGGCATTCACTACCACTTCCAGCACAGCGAGAAAGGTCATCTGCTGGTCTTCGGCGACGACCAGACCGTATTCCCCAAACTCGGCCAGCCAACGGCCTACGTGCAAGGCAGCGGCATGGTCGCTGACGAACCGGTGATCAAAGGCTTCAAACTGCGCCTCGAAACCCGCACCGGCCGCGTCACCCGCCGCGACTACGATTTCGAAAAGCCGCGCCTGCAACTTGAAGCCGCGTACAAACCCGACGGCGAAAGTACCGAGCCCGACCTCGAAGATTACGACTACCCCGGCCGCTTCCTCGACCGCGCGCGCGGCAAATTCCTCAGCCAACGCGCCCTCGAACGCCACCGCGCCGACTACCAGCAAGCCGAAGGGAAAAGCGATCAGACCACTCTGGTCAGCGGCCACTTCCTGGAAATGTCCGACCACCCGCGCACCGAGTGGAACGACCTCTGGCTGCTCACCGAAATCGTCCACGAAGGCAAACAACCGCAAGTCCTCGAAGAGTCCGTGACCAGCGACACCACCGACAACAAAGACGACTTCCACCAGGGCTACCGCAACCGCTTCCTCGCCACCCCATGGACCGTGTTCTACCGCCCCGCGCTGGAACATCCAAAGCCCCGCGTACTCGGCAGCCAGACCGCCATGGTCACCGGGCCCAAAGGCGAAGAGATTCACTGCGACCAATACGGCCGCATCAAAGTGCAATTCCACTGGGACCGCGAAGGGTTGGCGGACGACAAAACCAGCTGCTGGATGCGCGTGTCTTCGAGTTGGGCCGGGGATCGGTATGGCGCCATCGTCATTCCGCGTATCGGCATGGAAGTGCTCGTTACGTTCCTTGAGGGTGATCCCGATCAGCCGTTGGTGACTGGGTGCCTGTATCACAAGGAAAACCAGGTTCCCTACGAACTGCCGGCGAACAAGACTCGCACCGTGTTCAAAACCCTCAGCTCACCGGGCGGTGGTGGGTACAACGAACTGCGCATTGAAGACAAGAAAGGCGCCGAGCAGATCTTCATCCATGCCCAGCGGGATTGGGATGAAAACATTGAGCATGATCAGAAGATTCGGGTCGGCAATGAACGTCACGATACGGTGGTGAAGAACACTTACACCGAGTTGAAGGCGGAAGAGCATCGGACCACGATTGCGGATCGCAAGACTGAAGCGCGGATGGATGACCACCTGACGATTGGGCAGAACCAGCATGTGAAGTTGGGGACTGCGCAGCTGACTAGTGTTGGGAAAGAGATTCATCTGAAGGCTGGGGACAAGATTGTGATTGAGGCTGGGATGGAGCTCACCGTGAAGGCGGGTGGGAGCTTTATCAAACTCGACGCTGGCGGGATTACGGTTGTTGGACCGGTGATCAAGATCAATGCTGGCGGTTCGGCGGGGAGTGGGACGGGGATTGGTATTTTGATACCGGGTTTGCCGTTGATTGCGGATCAGGCTCGGGCGGGGAACACGCTTAAATCCGGTACGGCAAACAGTGAAAAATTCGATGAGCAGATTCGTTTTGTGACCGGGACCGGGAAACCAATCAAGTCTGTGAAAGCAGCAATTATTGTGCCTTCGTCGGTCGCACCAAAAATTTCCAGAAGTAATGCAGACGGCCTTCACCCGCGGATCGAAACCGACGTTGAAGAAACGGCTGAAGTCCACCTTATGTGGGACGAACTGATTGTTCCGCCAGGCTCTGACGATTACGAAGCGAGTAGAAATAAATGAGTGCACCCGTAGCTACTTTTAAAACGAACACCCAGAGTTGTTCAATTCAAGAGATCGCGTTGAAGTGCGACAAGCTGTGGACGATGGGGCAGCAGGAAGCGATTAGCCGTTTAAGTATTCCGGAAAAAACCTTTTTTTCTAAGTCGACAAAAACGGTTTTGGTTTCGGATTTTGGTGCTCGAGCTGCGCGGATCGCTGCTGCTTATGCTGAGTTTTATTTGGAGCGCGGTGAAGACGGAAAGCCAGATTTAAAAGGTCGGTTTTATTGGATGGGATTGGCAGCTTTTGCCAGTAAACAGGTTAAGTGCGGTTTGGATTTTATTCCGGCAGAACCTTACCTGACGATTGGAGTGCCACCTGTTGGCCAGCCGCCATTGAGGATTGGCAAGAAAGGGCTAGGGAAAGGCAATTTCTGGTTATTTCAAGATATCTTTGTCTGGCATTGGTTTTATAAGAAATATCCGGAGCAGTTTGAGAGCTGTGCGCCCGTTCGCAATGCGAAAAGTTGTGATGCACAAGTGCAGATGAATATGGACAGTTTGCCTTGGGCAGATGAGGCGTTGCCCATATTAAAAAACCTTAAATCGACACCTGACGTAATGGATGGGTTCGGGTACATTAAACGATTTGAAACGACTACTAACCTTGTGGCCAAAAGAGACTTGCAGTTGCAATCCCTTCTTTCTATTGCTGATCATGAGCAGCGTAGAATTCTGCAGCCGCTTATTTATAATGACTATTTATTTCAGGCGACACTGTGGATGCAAGCAGGGTTTGAATGGGCCCCGTTTGTTCCTGTGCGAGTAGCTGCTTTTAGTACTGCTTGTGATGTTAAAGCGCCAGAGCTACGCGTCCAAATGGAAAAGGGAAGTTTATACAGTGAAGATGATCGGATGAAGTTTATTGGCGATATCGCTAGTCAATACCATTTATTAATGGAAGAAAAGCAGGTCTATATGGAAGGTGAGATAGAGACTATCGCAACCTGGAAGGCCGCAACATGAAAAAATATTGGCTTCTTTCTTTTCTTTTACTTGGCGCGTGTGGCGATGCTAGTGACGCCGGGAGTGACTCCATGTCAAAAAAACCGTTAATTGAAATTCAAATGAGTGAGACTGTCAAGGACGTAATGTCCAATAGTCCTGTAACGTTTCTTCAGGATTGTTTGCTTCAAGCAAATATGTGTTTTTACAAATTTGACAAATCATTTGGTGATGATGATCTTCCATCAGTCGTTGTGAATAAGACCTTGCACATTGATCAGGTTGTCGGCGTAAAGATAGCTGTCAATCAAGATGTGAGTGAGGCCGTTGAAAATCTGGAATTGACTATTAGAAGTATTCCAAGCAATAGTCGGCATGAAGAGTATCAGGCTTTTATATATGATTTTATAAAGGTGATTAAGAATTCCGGGTGGTCCAATTATTACGCGCCATCTGATCCGCGAATATCAGGCTCTCAACTTGAAAAAATAGCCTCTCCGGCCGAGGTATTAGGCAGCTATGTGATGAGTCATCCATGGTTAGATCCCGATTACGAAATAAGCCTGGATAAGTGGCTGGAGATAGGTAAATTCTACAATTGGCATTTTTATAACGACGGTACCTACCTGACGCTAAGGGCTTGGCGACGAGACTCTGACGATGCGCCAAATGATCGCGCGACGTATCTCATTACGCTGACATTTAAAAGTGAAAGTGCATACTGGAGGTCTGCGTTTGGTAAGGAAGAAGATAAGAAACGCTGGAAAGAGCTGCTACCTGGTCTTCTTTTAAAATATAAGAAACAGCGGCGCGACCTTGAGGAGAAAGCAGCGGATGCGGGTATAGAGGTTGATTCAAGTTATAAGGATCCTACCATTCAAGCGCTTAACTAATTATGAAAGTGGCTGTATTTATTTAATTGGAGGGAAAAGAGGGCGGATTTATTAACTGACCTTATTGTTTTGTGGGGCGCTCATCAGTAAATAAATCCGTCCCCTTTGTTTTTCTTTGTTTTTACGGGGGTAGATATTGAAGAGAGCTACCAGTCTCCAAAATTTAAGTTGATGGTCAGGAGTTGTAATGCTAATGAAGCTTTTTTGGTTACTTTCTTTTCTTCTGCTCTGCGCATGCGGTGATGCCAGTCGCGATAGCGGTACCCTGAGCGGTGTCGTAGAAAACCATATCGAGAATGACATTGCGCTGGTCAGCCAGGAGATCGCCGATTTTTCTGATCAAGAGCCCATTGTTTCTCTGCGTGCGGGTGGAGACGATTGGGATTTGGTGAATCTCAGTCTGCTTGCTCCAGTTCTACCGGGCATCGTGGACCTTGGCCAAGTCGATGACCTTTGGATGTCGGTGTTTCCTCCGACTTCAGTTGTTCAAGTCAGGATTCTCGCTGGCCCGGACTCACCTGTGAAGCACGTAAACATGGCGATGGTGTTCTCAAATAACCCGGTTCCCGCCTATTTTGAAACGGATGCGCGAGGAGAGTCGCCCGAGTATTACGTGCAAACGGGCATTGTTGCGAAGGTCTACTTTGTGTGGGATGAACTGGTCGTTCCGGAGGGCGCGGACGATTACGAAAAAAGTCGGAACAAGGGGTTATTGCCGACCCTGCGTGATTGGAGTCCCGGCGAGATGTTGGTGCATCGGCTTTTGAAGTTGGCGAACTAGATAAAAGGGGATGAGTTTTAAGACTAAACCCATCCCCTCATTTCCTTCTACACCTTGGCCCGATGCTCCGCCGGATTCGGCGAATCAATGTGATCCAGCGCTCGTTCCACTAACAGATGCACACCGTCCGCCATTCTGCTGAGTGCCAGTGCGACGGAGCGGCGTGAGCCTTCAACACCGTCGGCCAGGTCAGCGGCGATAGCGCTGATGGATAGCAGGTCTTCCGAAGCGTTGGCCAGGAGGGTTTCGGTGTGGAGGTCGGGAGCGACGATGAAGAGACCGCCATTGCGACGTTTGGAATTTTTATCCGGAGGTGTGCCGAGGTGAAGATCGAGGGCGCGCTCAGCGGCTTCGTGGAGTTTTTTCGAATCGAAGGATTCGTAGGGAGATGTGTCTTCGTGTTCAGGTGGATTCGGTGTTGGCTTGATCATTAGGTATCTTCCGGAAATTGGAGCTGACACCGTTTCGCTCGCACTTCGAAAGAGGTGGCAACTGTGTATAGGTGTGCAAGACCGGTCCGGAACTCCGGCAGACCCGAAGGTCTCCCACACACAGTCGCCATAACGATTCGCGAGCATAAGAAAATGCTCGGTCAATAGCCATAACGAAAGTGTTCCAGACCGGACTTGCACGTCCGTGTCACCGATTTTGCGGCGACGAGAAAAGACTATCGATGAAGCCGAGGGCTGCCTAGTTCATGAACAGCGCCACGTGTTGAAGGAAATGTCCTATGGAGTCGAGCGTAGAAAGATCAAAATATTCACGCTTTTAAACACTCGAGTTTCGTCAATGACTTGGTAGTCATCAGCGTCAAAAACCCCGGCATCTTCTCCTATCGCTGCACAACAGTGGCGTTCTCGCTTGAAGCCGCTACACTGCGCCGGCCGTTCATTTTCCTTTTGAGGCTGTGCGCATGAAATTTCGTTTTCTTCTGTGGATGCTGGGTTTGTTGATGGGTAAAGCCAGTCGGACTAATCCTGCATTTCAACAGCAGTTGGGTGACAAGGAGCTTGTATTCCAATTACAGACCCAGGACGGGAAAGTGGCGCGGCATTTCTTTGTGAAGGATCAGCGCATTACCAGCAAGTCCGGCGTGTATGCCGAGCCGGCGTTTGCGATTGCGTTCAAAGATGCGGCGTATGGCTTTGCCACGATGCAGGCGAAGAACAAGCAGCTGGCGTTTATGACGGGGATTCAGGACAAGTCGATTCAGATCAAGGGCAACCCGGCGCTGGTGATCTGGTTTCAGGGGTTGACCAAGTATTTGAAGCCGCGCAAGGCGAAGGCTAAAGCCAAGGCTTGAGGTTGATGGTTAACCCTGTGGCGAGGGGATTTATCCTCGTTGGGCTGCGAAGCGGCCCTAAAGCCTGAGACTGTGTTGTATCAGGCGTACCGTGTTGGCGGGGTTTGCGACTGCTGCGCAGCCGAACGGGGACAAGTCCCCTCGCCACAGGGTTCAGTGTCATTCAGGTGGATTGAGTTGGATTCATCGCGGGCAAGCCCGCTCCCACAGGGATTGCGTGAATCCTGTGGGAGTGGGCTTGCCCGTCGTGCTTTAGGCCTGGCTGAATTGCGAAGCCAGTTCGCGCAGCAGCACTTCGGCTTCGAGGACTTTGCTGACGACGTCGTTGGCTTTGTCGCGGGTCAGGCCGACGCGTTCGAGCAAGGCGTCGGGGATGTCTTCGTCGGGGCCGGAGCCGATGCCGCGGCTGCGCAGCAGGCGTACGGCAAGGCACACGAGGTTCGGGTATTCAGCGTAGGCACCGTCGTAGCTCGGGTCGTGCTGGAAGCGCAGGGCGGTGGCCAGTTCGTCGGGCATGTCCCAGTAGCGCATCAGCCAGGAGCCGATCTGTTCGCGGCTGATGCCGAGCAGGTGTTGCTCGACGTAGCTGTGGCACAGGTGCGGGTTGACCTCCAGGTGACGGCAGATCAGCGAGAAGTGCGGCGGGAAGACGTGGGCCAGCAGCAGGTAGCCGAAGTTGTGCAGCAGGCCGGCGAGGTAGGTCAGGCCGGCTTCCGGGCGCTGGGCGCGGGGCATGGCGCGGGTCAGGCCTTCGATGACGGCGGCGGTGTAGATCGATTGCTGCCAGTACGGCGTGGTGTGTTGCGGGTGGTCTTTGGGCAGGCTCAGGGTTTTGCCCAGGGCCAGGCCTAGCGCGAGGTTGATCACCAGGTCGAAACCCAGCACGCGCACGATCGCGTCTTCCACTGAACGAATTTTGCCCGGCGAGGCGTAGTACGGCGACGCGGCCCAGCTGACGACTTGGGCGGCCAGCGCCGGGTCGGTTTCGACCACGCCGGTGATGTCGTCGATGGTGGCGTTGGGGTCGACGCGCAACTTGATGATTTTCTGCGCGGTCTCGGCCAGCGGCGGAATCTCGATGGTCTCTTCCAGACGTTGCTGGATGCGTCGCGCGGTGAACGCCTGGACGGC
Organism: Pseudomonas sp. 31-12; assembly: GCF_003151075.1. Classification (NCBI taxonomy): domain Bacteria; kingdom Pseudomonadati; phylum Pseudomonadota; class Gammaproteobacteria; order Pseudomonadales; family Pseudomonadaceae; genus Pseudomonas; species Pseudomonas sp. 31-12. Next base: position 42,590 of record NZ_CP029482.1, on the reverse strand, counting down.
CTGGGTGATTTCCTGGCGGTCATCGTCGGGGCGGTCGAGGTTCGGGCGGATGCTGGTCAGGTTCTCGCCGAAGTTGGCGGCGCTGGCCTTGGTCAGCATGCTCTTGAAATCTTCGCTGGTGATTTCCAGCAGCAGGCCCGGCTCGCCCGAGTTGATCAGCAACTTCGGTTCGCGCAGCAGGCTTTCTTCGTACAGGCACGGCGAACTGGTCAGCGCCGGCAGGCCGGGCAGTAGGCTCAGGTTGTGCTTGCCGAGCATTTTCACCAGGCGTTCGGTGGGCACGGCGGTGAGGCGGCGACCGGTCAGTTCGGCGAGGCGATTGAGGTCCAGCAACTGGCTTTGCGGGAACAGCACCATCAGGGCGCCGACCGCGTCGTCCACCAGCACCGCCTGCACTTTGCGCGAGGCGTTGAGGCCGTGGTGGTCGAGGACTTCTTCGTAGGCAATGCCCATTTTGCCCAGCAGCAACCGAATAACAGACGGAGCGTGCAGGGTGTCGGGGGCGAGGGCAGCTTCTGTCATGGTCTGTATCCGTATTCAAACAATTGCAGGAGTATAACCAGCTTGTTTAAAAGCATCGCCGACAAACTGCGACGGTGCTCACACTTGGCCGTATTGCTGCCCATGACGCAGCCAGCGGTCCAGTAATGGGCTGACGTGGTCCGGCCAGCGCTCCAGCAAAGCCTGGGCGGCGTCGCGCACGGCGGGTAGTAAATCGGCATCGCGCATCAGGTCGGCGACCTTGAATTGCAGCAGGCCGGTCTGGCGCGTGCCGAGCATTTCGCCGGGGCCGCGCAGTTCGAGGTCTTTTTCGGCGATGACAAAACCGTCGTTGGTTTCACGCATGATGCCCAGGCGCTGACGGCCGATCTGCGACAGCGGCGGATGGTAGAGCAGCACGCAATGGCTCGCGGCGCTGCCTCGACCGACACGGCCGCGCAATTGGTGCAGCTGCGCGAGACCGAGGCGTTCGGGGTTTTCGATGATCATCAGGCTGGCATTCGGGACGTCGACGCCGACCTCAATCACGGTGGTCGCGACCAGCAGCTGCAGGTTGCCGGCCTTGAATTCGGCCATGACGGCGGCCTTTTCGGCGGGCTTCATGCGGCCGTGGATCAGGCCGACCTTCAACTCGCCGAGGGCGGCGGTGAGGTCTTCGTAAGTGGTTTCGGCGGCCTGACAGGTCAGCTCTTCCGACTCTTCAATCAGCGTGCACACCCAATAGGCCTGACGCCCTTCAGCACAGGCGCCGCGTACGCGCTCGATGACTTCGACGCGCCGGGTATCGGTGACCAATACCGTGTTGACCGGGGTTCGGCCGGGCGGCAGTTCGTCGAGGATCGAGGTGTCGAGGTCGGCGTAGGCGCTCATGGCCAGCGTTCGCGGAATCGGCGTGGCGGTCATGATCAGCTGATGCGGACACATCCGTCCGCCAACACCTTTCTGGCGCAAGGCCAGGCGCTGCTGCACACCGAAGCGGTGCTGTTCGTCGATGATCGCCAGCGCGAGGTTCTTGAACTGCACTTCCTCCTGAAACAGTGCGTGAGTGCCGACCACCATGGGTGCGCCGTTGGCGATCTGCTCCAGCGCGGCCACGCGGTTTTTGCCCTTGAGCTTGCCGGCCAGCCATGCGACTTCGATGCCCAGCGGTTCGAGCCAGCGCTTGAAGGTGATGAAGTGCTGTTCGGCGAGGATCTCGGTGGGCGCCATCAAAGCGACCTGATAACCGGCCTCCAGCGCCTGAAGCGCGGCGAGGGCGGCGACTACGGTTTTGCCCGCGCCGACGTCGCCCTGAATCAGGCGCAGCATCGGTTCGTGCTGGCTGAGGTCGTAGGCGATTTCGTTGCCGACCCGTTGCTGGGCGCCGGTTGGCGTAAATCCGAGATTGGCCAAGTATTGGGCCGGCAGTTTGGTCGCTTTCGGCATGGCCGGCGCGCGCAGGGAACGCATGCTCTCGCGCAGGCGTTGCTGGGACAGCTGATGGGTCAGCAGTTCTTCGAAGGCCAGACGGTGCTGCGCCCAGTGATGACCGAGGGCGAGTTCGTCGACGTCGGCATCGGCGGGCGGGTGATGCAGGTAGCGGATCGCATCGGCCAGCGGCGCCAGTTGATAGTCCCGGGCCAGTTCGGTCGGCAGCCAGTCGGGCAGGCTGGTCGGGCCGAGCATCGTCAGGGTTTGCATGCACAACTGGCGCAGACGCTGCTGGGTCAGGCCTTCGGTGAGCGGGTAGACCGGGGTCAGGGTTTCATCCACTGGCGGCGGCTCGTCGCCGGTGATGGCGCGGTATTCCGGGTGGTAGATTTCCAGTCCCGACGCACCGGGCCGCGCTTCGCCGTAGCAGCGAATCCGCGTGCCGCGTTTGAGGCCTTCTTTCTGGGCGTTGCTGAAATGGTAGAAGCGCAGACTGAGCCCGCCGGTGCCGTCCTGCAGACGCACGACGAGGCTGCGGCGCCGGCCCATGACCACGTCGGCGCCGCTGACGGTGCCTTCGATCACGGCGTCTTGCCCCGGTCGCAAATGGCCGATCGGGACCACGCGAGTGCGGTCCTGATAACGCAGCGGCAGGTGGAACAGCACGTCCTGGAGATTCTCCAGGCCGACCTTGGCCAGTTTCTCGGCCATGGCCTCGCCGACACCCTTGAGTGCCGTTACCGACACTTGCGACAACTCGGTCATGACAGCGACTTACGCCGCAACCACCGGCACCGGCGGCTTGGCCACCGAGCACAGGCGAATGGAGTCAGCGAGGATTTCAATTGCCTTCGGCCGCGGGAAGCTCGCACGCCACGCAATGGCCACGGTGCGGAACGGCACTGGCGGCGACAGCGGACGCACTTCGATCACGCCGGGGGCGTAGTGATGGCTATCGACTGCCGACAGCGGCAGGATCGAAATGCCGAGGCCGGACGCGACCATGTGGCGAATGGTTTCCAGAGAGCTGGATTCCACCGTGGTGTGCTTGGCGCCGTCGTTGCCTTTGGCGAGGGTCGGGCAGGCTTCCAGCACTTGATCGCGGAAACAGTGGCCTTCGCCGAGCAGCAGCAGGCTCTTGTCGTTGAGCAGGGCGGCGTCGATGGATTCTTTTTGCGTCCACGGGTGCTGGGCCGGCATCAGGACGTAGAACGGCTCGTCGTAGAGCTGCAGGGTCAGCACGTCGGCTTCGTTGAACGGCAGGGCGATGATGATCGCGTCGAGCTCGCCGTTGCGCAGTTTGTCGCGCAACACGTGGGTGAAGTTTTCTTCGATGTACAACGGCATCTGCGGGGCGACCCGGTGCAGTTGTGGAATCAGGTGCGGAAACAGGTATGGGCCGACGGTGTAGATCGCGCCGACTTTCAGCGGGGCGGTCAGCTGGTTTTTGCCAGCCTGGGCCAGTTCGCGAATGCCTTGGGCCTGTTCCAGGACTTTCTGTGCCTGGGCAACGATGCCTTCACCGACCGGGGTCAGGCGCACGGCACTCTTGCTGCGCTCGAAAATCAGCACACCGAGTTCGTCTTCAAGCTTTTTCACGCCCACCGACAGGGTCGGCTGGCTGACATGGCAACGCTCGGCCGCGTGGCCGAAATGCTGCTCTTGGGCGAGGGTAACGATGTAGCGTAATTCTGTGAGAGTCATAGCAAGCGTCCATGAAGTTGCGAGCCAAGCATACCGGCTGCAATCGATAGACGCACGTTATCAGAGTGCATGCGTTGAGTGACACCGGGTAATGCCGGTTTGCCGCTGGCGGATATGCAAAAGGCACCTTTCGGGTGCCTTCATTTTTCGCGCTGTATCTGTATCAGGTGATCGTCCGTGGCGAGGGGGCTTGCCCCCGTTGGACTGCGTAGCAGTCCCAGAGGGCAAATGCGGTAACACGGACGCCGCTTTGGGACCGCTTCGCGACCCAACGGGGGCAAGCCCCCTCGCCACAGGGGGGGGCGGTGTTGCGTTTAGCGGCGGCGTTTTTCCAGGGAGTAGAGAAACGGCGCCGTGATTTCGATGGTGCCATTGGTCAGCATGTCGGCCGGCGGCTTGGGCAGCGGTTGGGCGAGGCGGATCATTTCCAGGGTGGCCCGGTCCAGATCGGCAACGCCTGAACGGCCCACCAGTTCGTACGACAACACATTACCTTCGCCATCAACGATGAAGCGCAGACGGTTGGTGCCTTGCTTGCCCCGATTCTGTGCGCTCGCCGGGTACTTTTTGTACTTGCCCAAGTGCGCAAGCAAAGTGCCTTCCCAGCTGGCCTTGGCAGCCTGTTGCGCCGGCGATGGTCCCGGCGCCGGTTGCGCGGACTTCTCCGTCGGCGCCTGGGTCGGTTGCGCGTCGCTAGGCTTCTCCTCGGACGGCTTCTCCTTCGGCGGCTCCGGCTTTTTCTCCACAGGCTTGGGCGGTTGCGGCTTCGGCTTGGGCTTGGGTTTAACCGGCTTCGGCGCAACGATCTCGGCCTTCGGCACTTCGGCCAGTTTCGGGATCGGCAGTTCTTCCACCGGGGCCGGTGGCTGTGGCGGCGTTATGACCTTCGGCGGTGCCGGTGGTGGCGGGGCCGGAACCGGCGCCAACTCGACCATCATCGCCTGCGGTGGCAGCTCGATGGGTGGGCGCGCAGTCCAGTTCATCGCCAGCGCAATGGCCAGCGCATGGACACCCAGCACCACGGCCAGGCTCCCGCTGTAACGCGTCAGCTTATGGCGCGTCGTGATCATTTCTTGACTGCCGTCTCGAGCCCGACCAGACCTACCTTCAGGTAACCGGCGGAGCGCAGGTTGTCCATCACGCTCATCAGGTCGCCGTAATCCACGCCTTTATCGGCCTGGAAGAAGATCGTTGTGTCTTTCTTGCCTTGAGTCCTGGCGTCGAGGGTGGCGCCGAGTGCTTCGGCCTTCACTTCTTCTTCGCCGAGGTACAGGCGCTGGTCAGCCTTGACGCTGAGGAACACCGGTTTCTCCGGCCGCGGGGCCGGCTTGGCGCTGGAGGCGGGCAGGTCGACCTTGATGTCCACGGTGGCCAACGGAGCCGCCACCATGAAGATGATCAGCAGCACCAGCATCACGTCGATGAACGGCGTGACGTTGATTTCGTGGTTCTCGGCCAGATCGTCGTCTGCGCCTTCTTTCAAATGCAAGCCCATGGCTGATTACCCTACTTTGACCACGTGGGGTTGCGTGGAGCGCTCGGTGGTCGGCAGGTGATCGAGGTCACGGCTGACCAGCAGCAGGACTTCAGCCGAGGCATCGGACACTTGGGCCTTGTAGCCAGCGATGGAGCGAGCGAAGACGTTGTAGATCACCACGGCCGGAATCGCCGCAACCAGACCCAGCGCGGTGGCCAGCAAGGCTTCGGCGATGCCCGGCGCTACGACGGCGAGGTTGGTGGTCTGGGTTTTGGCGATGCCGATGAAGCTGTTCATGATGCCCCACACGGTGCCGAACAAACCTACGAACGGCGCGGTGGAGCCGATGGTGGCGAGGACGCCGGTGCCGCTGCTCATGTTGCGACCGCAAGCTGCAACCAAGCGCTCGAGACGGAAGGCAACACGTTCCTTGATGCCTTCTTTCTCGCGGCTGTTGACCGACAAGCGCATCTCTTCCAGGGCGTCATGCACCAGCAAATTGGCGAGGGTGCCTTGCTTGGTCGCTGACGCGCTGGCTTCTTTAAGGGTGGTAGCTTTTTTCAGATGGACGATTTCGCTGCGCAGACGACGCTTGGCGCCCATCAGCTCAAAGCCCTTGGCGATCCAGATGGTCCAGGTGATGATCGAGGCGATGGCCAGGCCGATCATCACGATTTTCACGATAATGTCGGCGTTCTGGTACATGCCCCACGGCGACAGGTCGTGGGCCATGCCCAGGGTGTTGTCGGCTTCGAGGACTTCAGGAACGTCGTCGGCGTCTACTGCCTGGGCCGGGTCGGTTGCGGCTGGCGCTACGGCGGGGGCGGCATGATCAGCCGGGGCTGGAGCAGCGGCGGCGGCCGGAGTCGCCGGAGTGGCTGGCGCCTGTGCGTCAGCGAAAGCGGCGGTCGGTGCCAGCATCAGGCTGAGCAGCAGGGCAGCCACTGCGCTCCAGGCGCGAGGTCGTTTGGTTGGCGAAGCGGGGAATTGATTGCGTGTCATGCTGGCCGGACCTGAGAGAAAAATAGGGTGAATGTTCTTCCAGGCCTCGTAAGGCCGAGAACAAAAGTGGCGTGCATTATTGCAAGTAATTCTTGTTAACAAAAGTAATAGAGTATCTTTTTTTCCTTCATTGCTAGCCGCTCGTCCTTTGCCGGCGCTAGTCTGTGCCTTTCTGATGGGAGTTTTCTGATGTCTGCGCCTTCTGTTTTGATTGCCGGTTGTGGTGATGTCGGCAGTCGTCTGGCCACGCAATTGGTGGCTTCCGGGTGGGAAGTTCATGGCCTGAGACGTGACGTTTCACGTCTGCCCGACGGGGTCATTGGCGTTGCCGGCGACTTGTTCAATAAGGACTGTCCTGAGACGTGGCCCATCGGTGCGGTGGATTACCTCGTGTATTGCGCGGCCGCTACCGATCACGATGAAGCCGGTTACCGTGCTGCCTATGTCGAAGGCTTGCAGCATGTACTGGAATGGCTGAACGACTACGGCCAGGTGCCTAATCGCCTGCTTTTCGTTTCCAGTAGCAGTGTGTATGGCCAGCAGAATGGCGAGTGGGTCGATGAGACTTCGCCGACCATTGCATCAGGCTACTCGGGTCGATTGATGCTGGAGGCCGAGCAAGTGGCACTCCAGAGCGGCATCCCTGCAAGCATCGTGCGCTTGACCGGCATTTACGGCCCCGGCCGCGAATGGCTGCTGACCCAGGTGCGTCGTGGCTATCGAGTGGCCGTTGACCCGCCGCTTTACGGCAACCGCATCCACGCCGATGACGCGGCGGGGTTGATGGCGTTTCTGCTTGAAGCGGATCGGCGCGGGGTGGCGTTGGATGACGTTTACATCGGTGTCGACGACGCGCCAGCGCCGCTGGCCGAAGTGGTGGGGTGGTTGCGCGAGTATCTGGGCGTGACCGAGTGGGCTGACGACGCGAGCGTGCGGCGCACAGGCAGCAAGCAATGCAGCAATGCACGGGCGAAGGCCCTAGGCTGGACGTCAAAGTACCCAAGCTATCGAGAAGGCTACGCCGCCATTCTCGAAGGCCGCTGCTGACTTCCCATCACCACAAACCAAATGTGGGAGCGAGCCTGCTCGCGATGGTGGCATAACATTCAACATCATCGTTGGCTGTTATGGCCTCATCGCGAGCAGGCTCGCTCCCACATTGGTTTTGCGTTGGCTTCAGGGCCGGGTTACTGCTTTTCCAGCAACCACTTGCGCTCGCCCGGCGTGAACTGAGGCATCTCGTCTGCCTGAGCCGTGTTCACCGCCTGCACAATCTCCAGTTCCTTGCCCTTGCGCGCAAAGATCCAGGTATTGCCCTGGCCGTTCACTTGCAGCCACATATTGTCATTGCCGCCGCTCATCGACGCGCAATCGCCCGCCAGGCACAGGGCATAGCGATCGGCACCCGGCAGGCCGGCAACCTGGCCATCGGCCTGGAATTGCACGGTATTGCCTTCGCCCGGACCGTTGACGATTTTCCAGCTGCCGCCCATGTAGGCGGTGTACAGCGCGCGTTCGAAGCTGGCGCCCATCGGTGCACCGTCCGGCACGGGGATCAGCGCACGATCAAAAACCTGTTCCGGTTCGTTGTCGGAGGCGGCCTGGGCCAATTGCTTGCCGTCACGCTTCAGCTCACTGGCGGAGCTGCCATAAAAGTCGACTTTCCAGGCGCCGGACTCTTCGCCCAGCAGCTTGCCGTCCACGTTTTCAAAACCGTTGGTGTAGCGGGCCTGGCCGGCCTTGGTGTTGACGTCCCATTCCAGGTTCGGGCCATAAGCCTGAAGCGCTTCGCGCAGGGGGCCGCCTTTGGATGCAGCGTCAATCGCCACCTGATTGATCCAGGTGCCGCTGATATCACGATCGGCAGGGTTGCTGGCACAACCGCCCAAGAGTAGGGCGACCAGCGAGAGAGCTAGCGCTTGGCGCATGGTGGAATCCTTTCAAGACGAAATCGGCGCAACCCTTGGGGCTGCGCCGGATTTATTACTCGATGACCAGAATGGCATCCATTTCAACCTGCGAACCCTTTGGCAGGGCAGCTACGCCGATGGCGGCGCGGGCAGGGTATGGCTGGTCAAAGTACTTGCCCATGATCTCGTTGACCTTGGCAAAGTGGCTCAGGTCGGTGAGGAAGATGTTCAGTTTGACGATGTCCTTGAACGAACCGCCAGCGGCTTCGGCCACGGCTTTGAGGTTCTCGAACACCTGGACGGTCTGGGCTTCGAAGCCTTCAACCAGTTCCATGGTTTTTGGGTCCAGGGGAATCTGACCCGACATGTAGACGGTGTTGCCAGCCTTGATCGCCTGGGAGTAAGTACCGATGGCGGCCGGGGCCTTGTCGCTGGTGATAACAGTCTTGGTCATGAATGACTCCTTGTAATAGTGGGCTTAGGCGCGCATGCGGGTGATGCGAATCACCCCGGTCAGTGCGCGCAGTTTCTTGATCACGCGGGCCAGGTGCACACGGTCGTGCACGCTGACCACCAGTTGGACCACGCTGATGCGACCATCGCGTTCGTCCATGCTGATTTTCTCGATATTGCCGTCGGCCGCGTTGACGCTGCTGGCCAGCAGGGCGATCAGGCCGCGCTGGTGTTCCAGTTCGACGCGCAGCTCGACGTTGAATTCGCCGGTGACATCCTTGGCCCACGAGAGCTGGATGCATTTTTCCGGGTTGTGGCGGATTTCGCTGATGTTGCGGCAGTTGTCCAGGTGCACGACCATGCCTTTGCCCGCAGACAGGTGACCGACAATCGGGTCGCCCGGGATCGGCGTGCAGCACTTGGCGTAGCTGAGGACCAGGCCTTCGGTGCCGCGAATCGCCAGCGGGCCTTCCGGGCTTGGCAACTGTTCGCCTTCGCCGAGCAGGCGGCGGGCGACCACGTAGGCCATGCGATTGCCCAGGCCGATGTCTTCCAGCAAGTCTTCGATCAGTTCGAGACGGTATTCGGTCAGCATCGCCTTGACGCGCTCGGCCGGGACTTTCTCCAGGGTGCTGTCGAAACCGTTGAGCACTTTATTCAGCAGGCGCTCGCCAAGGCTGATGGATTCGGAGCGGCGTTGCAGTTTCAGCGCGTGGCGGATGTGGGTCCGCGCCTTGCCGGTGACCACGAAGTTCAGCCACGCCGGATTTGGCCGCGCGCCCGGGGCGCTGACGATCTCGACCGTGGAGCCGCTTTGCAGCGGCTCGGACAGCGGTGCGAGACGACGATTGATCCGACAGGCAATGCAGCTGTTGCCCACATCGGTGTGCACCGCGTAAGCGAAGTCGACCGCCGTGGAGCCTTTGGGCAGCTCCATGATCCGGCCTTTGGGCGTGAACACGTAGACCTCGTCCGGGAACAGGTCGATCTTCACGCTCTCGATGAACTCCAGCGAGTTGCCGGCCCGTTGCTGCATCTCCAGCACGCCTTTGACCCACTGGCGGGCGCGGGCATGCGTGCCTTTCGGCTGCTCGTCGCCGCTGGACTTGTACAACCAATGCGCGGCGATGCCGTTGTTGGCCATCTCTTCCATTTCACGGGTGCGGATCTGGATCTCGATCGGAACACCGTGCATGCCGAACAGCGTGGTGTGCAGCGACTGGTAGCCGTTGGCCTTGGGGATCGCGATGTAATCCTTGAAGCGCCCCGGCAACGGTTTGTACAAATTATGCACAGCACCCAGCACGCGGTAGCAGGTGTCGACCTTGTCGACGATGATCCGGAACGCGTAGACGTCCATGATCTCGTTGAAGGCCCGACGCTTGCCGCGCATTTTCTTGTAGATGCCGTAGAGGTGTTTCTGACGACCGCTGACCTCGCCCTGGATGCCGTCGATGGCCAGGCAGTGGCTGAGGGATTCTTCGATCTTGTTGACGATTTCCTTGCGGTTGCCCCGGGCGCGCTTGACCGCCTGGTTGATCCGCGCGGAACGCATCGGGTGCATGGCCTTGAAGCCGAGGTCTTCGAATTCTATGCGGATGGCGTGCATGCCCAGCCGGTTGGCGATGGGCGCATAGATTTCCAGGGTTTCCTTGGCGATCCGCCGGCGCTTTTCACCGGACAGGACTTCCAGCGTGCGCATGTTGTGCAGGCGGTCGGCCAGTTTGACCAGGATCACGCGAATGTCGCGCGCCATGGCCATGGCCATTTTCTGGAAGTTTTCGGCCTGGGCTTCGGCTTTTGTCTCGAAATTCATCTGGGTCAGTTTGCTGACCCCATCGACCAGTTCGGCCACGGTTTCGCCGAACTGCGCTTGCAGCGCTTCCTTGGCAATACCGGTGTCTTCGATCACGTCATGCAGCATTGCAGCCATCAAACTCTGATGGTCCATGTGCATGTCGGCAAGAATATTCGCCACGGCAAGAGGATGCGTGACATACGCCTCACCGCTGCGGCGGCGTTGACCGTCGTGTGCTTGTTCGGCGTAGAAGTACGCTCGGCGGACCAGGTTGACCTGGTCCTTGCCGAGGTAGGTCGATAAGCGATCGGCGAGGGCGTCTATGCTCGGCATGATGACTCCTGCCGTTCGCTGTGACCCCGCGCCGTGCTACGTCGACCAGGCATAGGCTTAGACGGCCTCGTTGGACTCGTCCTCGAACGCTGCGAACAGCGGTTCGTCTTCGACGATTTCAGCATTGGCGATGAACTCGTAGCTCATCAGGCCTTCAGCGATTTCACGCAAGGCTACAACGGTAGGCTTGTCGTTTTCCCACTGAACCAGTGGCTCTTTGCCGCCGGTGGCCAGTTGACGGGCACGCTTGGTGGACAGCATGACCAGCTCAAAACGGTTTTCCACGTGGTTCAGGCAGTCTTCAACGGTTACGCGGGCCATGGTATTCCTCGGAGCGAATGCAATATGCGCGCTGCCCGGGTGGGCGAGCGGACTCAACAGTTTAAAAAATCACCAGCGATTAGGGAAGCGCTGATTTTTTGACCAAGCCCTTCAACGCGCTGCAAGTGCCAATGTAAAGCCCTTGCAGCGGTTTTTGGAAGGGCTGTTTAGCCAAGCAATTCAGCCAAAAGTTTTCCGTTACGCTGCTGCTGACGCTTCTGATGCAGCTGATTGGCACGGAAAATCGCCTGCAAATCCTTCAGCGCGTGGGCGAAATCGTCGTTGATGATCAGGTAGTCGTAGTCGACGTAGTGGCTCATTTCGCTGACGGCTTCGCGCATCCGGCCTTCGATGACTTCGTTGCTGTCCTGGCCGCGATTGTTCAGGCGCTGGTGCAAGGCTTCCAACGACGGCGGCAGAATGAAGATCGAGCGGGCCTGCGGCATCAGCTTGCGCACTTGCTCGGCACCCTGCCAGTCGATTTCCAGAATCAGGTCGTGGCCTTCGTCCAGGGTCTGCTGCAGGTGGCTTTGCGAAGTGCCGTAGAGGTTGCCGAACACTTCGGCGCGCTCGAGGAAGTCCCCGTGCTCAATCATCTTCACGAACTCGCCGCGTTCGACGAAGTGATAGTTCACGCCGTTGACTTCACCGGGGCGCATGGCGCGGGTGGTGTGGGAGACCGAGACGCGGATCTCCTGGTCAGCGTCGGTCAGGGCCTTGACCAGGCTGCTCTTGCCCGCGCCCGAAGGGGCGGAAATGATGTACAGGGTGCCGGTGCTGTGGGTCATGTCAGGTTTGCCTTACTCAATATTCTGCACTTGTTCGCGCATCTGCTCGATCAACACTTTGAGGTTGACCGCCGCCTGGGTGCTGCGCGGGTCGAAGGCTTTGGAGCCCAGTGTATTGGCTTCGCGGTTGAGCTCCTGCATCAGGAAGTCCAGGCGCCGACCGGCAGCGCCGCCGGACTTGAGCACCCGGCGAACTTCGATGATGTGTGTGCTCAAGCGATCCAGTTCTTCGGCGACGTCGCTCTTTTGCGCGAGCATGACCATTTCCTGTTCCAGCCGCTGCGGGTCCATCTCGGCTTTCATGTCCGCAAAACGGTCGAGGACTTTCTGGCGCTGGGTGGCGAGCATCTGCGGAACCAGTTCGCGCAGGGTCACCACGTCTCCTTCAATGGAGGTCAGGCGATCGTTGATCAGCCGCGCCAGCTCCGCGCCTTCGCGCTCGCGGCCGGCCTTGAGTTCCCTCAAGCCCTCGTTGAACAAAGCCAGTGCTTCAGCATTCAGGGCTTGCGGGTCGGTGGCGTCGCCCACCAGCACGCCGGGCCAAGCCAGGACTTCCAGCGGGTTCAGCGCAGCCGGATTCTTGATCAGGCCGGCGATGGTCTCGGCGGCAGCGACCAATTGTGCGGCGCGCTCGCGGTCCACTTGCAGAGGTTTGTCGGTGTTTTCTTCGGTGAAGCGCAGGGTGCATTCGAGCTTGCCCCGGGAGATTCCCTGGCGCAGCGCTTCGCGGACCGCACCTTCGAGGTCGCGAAACGACTCTGGCAGGCGCAGGTGGGGTTCCAGGTAGCGGCTGTTGACCGAGCGCAATTCCCAGCTCAGGGTGCCTTGGGCGCCGGCTTTTTCAACGCGGGCGAAGGCGGTCATGCTGTGCACCATGGAGGTACCTCGCAATTCAGGTTTGCGTTACCAAAGGTTTCGCGAAACCCGATATATGTGAATAAAAGCCGACAGGCAGCAAAGGCGCAGGATTGTAGCGCAGTGGGGCGGATGCGCCCAAACACACGGTGTGACAAAGGGCTGCAGGCCGTCGGTAAAGCGCTGTTCTACGCTCTACTCAGGGCCTTCAATCGTCGGGCGGATTTTTTAGAAGTGCCCAGTCTTGGCGCGCGGCTCTATAATGCTCGGCAGTTTTCCGTCCTCCGTACAGGTATTCCCTATGAAACGTCCAAGTGGTCGCGCTGCCGATCAGCTCCGCTCGATCCGCATTACCCGCAACTACACCAAACACGCCGAGGGATCTGTACTGGTCGAGTTCGGTGATACCAAAGTCATCTGCACCGTCAGCGTCGAAAACGGCGTGCCACGTTTCCTTAAAGGTCAGGGCCAAGGCTGGTTGACCGCCGAATACGGCATGCTGCCGCGCGCCACCGGCGAGCGTAACCAGCGTGAAGCGAGCCGGGGCAAACAAGGCGGCCGTACCCTGGAAATCCAGCGTCTGATCGGTCGTTCCCTGCGTGCTTCGCTGGACATGTCCAAGCTGGGCGACGTCACCCTTTACGTCGACTGCGACGTGATCCAGGCTGACGGCGGCACCCGCACCGCCTCCATCACCGGCGCCATGGTCGCATTGGTCGACGCGTTGAAAGTGATCAAGAAGCGCGGCGGCCTGAAAGGCGGCGACCCGCTCAAGCAAATGATCGCTGCTGTTTCCGTTGGCATGTACCAGGGCGAGCCTGTGCTCGACCTCGACTACCTGGAAGACTCGGCTGCCGAGACTGACCTGAACGTGGTAATGACCAGCACTGGCGGCTTCATCGAAGTCCAGGGCACTGCCGAAGGCGCACCATTCCAGCCGGAAGAGCTGAACGCTATGCTTGAACTGGCGAAGAAAGGCATGTCCGAGATCTTCGAACTGCAAAAGGCCGCACTGGCCGACTGATCGGATGTTCCACGCAAGGAGGACACCATGAGTGACGAGCAGCAGCTACTTCCCATCCCGAGCAAAGACGTTCGGCAGTGGGCGATGTTTTGTCACCTGTCCGCCTTGCTGGGGATCTGGATTCCATTCGGCACGTTGATCGGCCCGCTGATTCTCTGGCAGATGAAGCGCGAGATGGACCCGTTTGTCGATGCCCAGGGCAAGGAGGCGCTGAATTTTCAGATCACCGTCGCCATTGCCTCCGCTATCTGCTTCTTGCTGATGTTGGTGATCATCGGGTTCTTCCTGTTTGGTCTGGTGGCGATTGGCGCGTTGGTGCTGACGATCATAGGTGGCGTGAAAGCCAATGAGGGGGTGCCGTATCGGTATCCGTTCACCTGGCGGTTGATCAAGTAGCCACGACGCAGATATCTATGTGGGAGCGGGCTTGCTCGCGAAAGCGGTGGGTCAGTCAACTTCAATGTTGAATGTTAAGCCGCCTTCGCGAGCAAGCCCGCTCCCACAGTAGAAAATCAGCGCGCACAAAAAAGCCGACAGCGATGTCGGCTTTTTTGTGTCTGCGAAAAGACGCTTAGATGGTCAGCGTCCAGTCGTAGTCCACGATCAGCGGTGCGTGTTGCGAGAACCGTGGCTGGCGTGGCAGGCGTGCGCTGCGAACAAAACGGCGCAGGCCAGGGGTCAGCAACTGATAGTCGAAACGCCAACCGAGGTTGAGCATTTCCGCCTGTTCGTTGTCCGGCCACCAGCTGTACTGATCGCCTTCACGGCTGACTTCACGCAGGGCATCAACATAGCCCATGTTGCCCACAATCTCGTCCATCCAGGCACGTTCAGGTGCCAGGAAGCCCGGGGATTGCTGGCTGTCGCGCCAGTTCTTGATATCCAGCTTCTGTTGCGCCACGTACAGCGAGCCACAATAAATGTACTCGCGACGTTTGCGTCGCTGTTTATCCAGATAACGGGCGAAATCGTCCATTAGCTTGAACTTCTGGTTCAAGTCTTCATCGCCGTTCTGCCCCGAAGGGAGCAGCAAGGTCGCGATGCTGACCTTGTCGAAATCGGCTTGCAGGTAGCGCCCGTAGCGGTCGGCTGTCTCGAAGCCGAGACCGCTGATGACTGCCTTCGGTTGCAGCCGCGAATACAAAGCCACGCCACCTTGGGCGGGAACTTCGGCTTCGCAGGCATAAAGGAAGTAGCCATCCAGTTGGAAGGCTGGATCGTCCAGTTCAAAGGCGGAGGCGCGGGTGTCCTGCAGGCAGATGACGTCGGCATTCTGTGCTTGCAGCCAACTGAGCAAACCTCGCTCCACTGCAGCCTGAATACCATTGACGTTCACACTGATGATCCGCATAAATGGCCCCAAAAATCGCGTGCGTGTATGATACACGGCGTCAACCTAATTAGCTAAATCCGTGGTATTTGGGGTTTTTTTCATGCAAGCGTATCAGCGCGATTTCATTCGTTTTGCCATCGATCGCGGCGTTTTGCGCTTCGGCGAGTTCACCCTGAAGTCCGGGCGCACCAGTCCTTACTTCTTCAATGCCGGGCTGTTCAACTCGGGTTCGGCCCTTGCGCAGCTGGGGCGTTTCTACGCGGCAGCCATTGTCGAGAGCGGTATTTCGTTCGACGTACTGTTTGGCCCTGCGTACAAAGGCATCCCGTTAGCGGCGACCACTGCAGTGGCCCTGGCCGAACACCACGACCGTGATTTGCCGTGGTGCTTCAACCGCAAGGAAGCCAAGGCCCACGGCGAAGGCGGTAGTCTCGTTGGCGCGCCGTTGACCGGTGAAGTGCTGATCATCGACGACGTGATCACCGCCGGCACCGCCATCCGCGAAGTGATGCAGATCATCGCTTCCCAGGACGGCGCCAAGGCCAAGGGCGTGCTGATTGCCCTGAACCGTCAGGAGCGTGGCAACGGCGAGTTGTCGGCGATCCAGGAAGTGGAGCGTGACTTTGGCATTCCGGTGATCAGCATCGTGTCGCTGAGCCAGGTGCTGGAATTCCTGGCGGATGATCCGCAGCTCAAGCAGCATTTGCCAGCCGTTGAAGCCTATAGGGCTCAGTTCGGCGTCTAAAGAAAAGGCCCTGTGAGAACAGGGCCTTTTTTTATCGGACAAAACGGCTGTGCTTATCTGCTTGGGTATGGATCTTTCTCCGCGTCGCCCTGACCGGTCAGAACCTTCCAGCCATTACGCGTGTGCGTCGATTTCTGGTGCTGAGGGCACGGCGGAATCGAGGTTTTGGCCTGATTCGAATACCGATGTCCGCAGTCCACACATTCAAAGGTGCCTGCTGCAACATCACTGCCGTAAGGAACGTAATCTTTTTGCATGGGGAGTTCTCCTGTGGATTCACGGAAGATCCTAAGCGGATGGATGCCGGCAAGATGTCGGACGTTTCGCTGATTCAGGTCGGACGTTTCCCGCACGCATAAAAAAGATCGCAGTCTTCGTCAGTTTCTACAGAATTTTCGTACATTCGTAGGTGCCGGCGAAGGCTGCGATCTTTTGCCGTTCTTGAATCAGGGACGCTTGCGATTGCTGATCAATGTGCCCACACCGGTATCGGTGAAGATTTCCAGCAGAATTGCATTCGGCACCCGGCCATCAATGATCAACGAGCTGCCGACGCCGCCCTGAACCGCCTCCAGCGCACACCGGATCTTCGGCAGCATGCCGCCGTAGATGGTGCCATCGGCGATCAGATCGTCGACTTGCTGGGTGGTCAGGCCGGTCAGGACCGTGCCCGACTTGTCCATCAGGCCGGCGATGTTGGTCAGCAACATCAGCTTTTCAGCTTTCAGCGCTTCGGCGACTTTACCGGCCACCAGGTCGGCGTTGATGTTGTACGACTCGCCGTTGGCACCGACACCAATTGGCGCGATCACCGGGATGAAGTCGCCTTTGACCAGCAGGTTCAGCAGGTCAGTGTTGATCCCGACCACTTCGCCCACCTGGCCGATGTCGATGATTTCCGGTTGGGTCATCTCTGGCGTCTGGCGTGTCACGGTGAGCTTTTTCGCACGGATCAGCTCGGCATCTTTACCGGTCAGGCCGATGGCGCTGCCGCCATGACGGTTGATCAGATTGACGATGTCCTTGTTGACCTGGCCACCGAGGACCATTTCCACCACGTCCATGGTCTGCGCGTCAGTCACGCGCATACCATCGATGAAGTGGCTCTCGATCGACAGACGCTTGAGCAGATCGCCGATTTGCGGGCCGCCGCCGTGAACCACCACCGGGTTGATGCCGACAGCTTTCATCAGCACGATGTCGCGGGCGAAGCCGGTTTTCAGCTCCTCGCTTTCCATCGCGTTGCCGCCGTATTTGATCACCAGCGTCTTGCCGACATAGCGGCGAATGTAAGGCAACGCTTCGGACAGGACCTTGGCGGTGTTGGCGGCGGCTTCGCGTTCGAGGGTCATTCAGGGCTCCGGCACTTCGATAAAAGGCGCTTCAATAAATCAAAACGGTAGTTGGAGATCAGGTGCAACACGCTTCAACTGGACTTTGAAAACGTCCTTGATGCGCTGCAATTCCGCCTCGTCATCAGCCTCGAAGCGCAGCACCAGCACCGGTGTGGTGTTGGACGCGCGCACCAGGCCCCAGCCTTTGGCGTAGTCGACTCGCACGCCGTCGATGGTGGTCAGGTCGGCGCCTTCGCCCCACTTCGCGTCGTGCAATGCATCAATGATGCTGAATTTGCTCTCTTCGGTCACATGGATATTGATTTCCGGCGTAGAAATATCGTTCGGGAAGGTCGCAAACAGCTCTTCCGCGGTGGATTTTTCCTTGCTGAGGATCTCCAGCAGACGCGCGGCGCTGTAAATGCCGTCGTCAAAACCGAACCAGCGCTCCTTGAAGAAGATGTGCCCGCTCATTTCGCCGGCCAACAGGGCGCCGGTTTGTTTCATTTTCTTTTTGATCAACGAGTGACCGGTCTTCCACATTAGCGGACGACCGCCGTATTCCTTGATCAGTGGCGTCAGGCGGCGGGTGCATTTGACGTCGAAGATGATTTCCGCGTCAGCGTTGCGCGCTAGTACGTCGCGGGCAAACAGCATCAGCAAGCGGTCCGGGTAGACGATGCTGCCGGTGTTGGTCACCACGCCGACACGGTCGCCGTCGCCGTCGAAGGCCAGGCCGATGTCGGCGTTGGTTTCCTTGACCTTGGCGATCAGGTCGACGAGGTTTTCAGGCTTGCCCGGATCCGGGTGGTGGTTCGGGAAGTTGCCGTCGACCTCGCAAAACAGCGGGATGACTTCGCAGTTCAACGCTTCGATCAGTTGCGGAGCGATCACGCCGGCCGCGCCGTTGCCACAGTCGACCACGACTTTGAGGCGACGAGCCAGTTTGATGTCCTGGACGATTTCGGTGTTGTAGCGATCGAGGATCTCGACCTGGGTGATGCTGCCCTTGCCGCTGCTCAGGTTGTTGGTCTTGAGGCGGTCGTGCAGGGCCTGGATCTGTTCGTTGGCCAGGGTGTCGCCGGCGATCACGATCTTGAAGCCGTTGTAGTTCGACGGGTTGTGGCTGCCGGTCAGCATCACGCCGGATTTGCCGGCCAGGACGTTGGCGGCGTAGTACAGGGCCGGGGTTGGCACCAGGCCGACGTCGCTGACGTGGCAGCCGCTGTCGGCCAGGCCTTTGATCAATTGTTCAACGAGTTCCGGGCCGGAAAGACGGCCGTCGCGGCCAACGGAAACGTTCGGTTCGTCCTGGGCCAGGCTCTGGGCACCGATGGCGCGACCGAGCCAATAAGCGGTTTCAGCGTTCAAGAATTCCGGGACGGTGCCGCGAATGTCGTAGGCGCGGAAAATGCTGTCGGGGAACTTGGGTGCGACTTGGGCTGGGGTGCTCATTACTGGAAATGCTCCATCTCGAAGGTGGCTGGACCTGTCTGCGAAGAACTCGTCAGCAGGCGCAAACTGAAGGGTATGACGGCGTTTTCCACTGAGAGTTCGTGGTGTGTAAAGGCCATGCCACCTGCGTTTGCGGGGTAATGACCGGTCAATGCCTTGATTTTGGGGGCAAACCTTCCAGATGAACGTTGTGCGAATTGTGGCGAGGAGGCTTGCTTGCGCTTGGGTGCGCGGCACTCACAAAATCTTGGGGCCGCTTCGCAGCCCAGCGGGAGCAAGCTCCCTCGCCACAGGGTTCTTTATCGGATCAATGGCTGCCGGAATGCCCGAAACCACCGGCGCCGCGTTCGGTTTCAACGAACTCTTCGACCATCTCGAAGTGCGCTTGAACCACCGGCACCAAAACCAGTTGAGCCAGACGCTCACCGACCACCATGTTGAAATCCGTCTGGCCGCGGTTCCAGCACGAGACCATCAGCGGGCCCTGGTAGTCGGAGTCGATCAAACCGACCAGGTTGCCCAGCACGATGCCGTGCTTATGACCCAGGCCGGAGCGCGGCAGGATCAGCGCGGCCAGGCCTGGATCGCCAATGTAGACGGACAGGCCGGTCGGGATCAGCACGGTTTCACCCGGCTTGATCACAATGTCTTTTTCCAGCATGGCGCGCAGGTCGAGGCCGGCGGAGCCTGGCGTGGCGTACTGCGGCAGCGGGAATTCGGTACCGATGCGGGGGTCGAGGATCTTGGCTTGCAAAGCGTGCATGTAAATTAAACCTGGTTCAGACGTTCGGCGATAAAAGTGATCAGCTGGCGAGCAATCTTGCTCTTGCTGGTCTGGGCGAAAAGTGTGGCGTGAAGCTCACGGTCGATCACGCTGCAGGCGTTTTCCTCGCTGTTGAAGCCAATACTCGGGTTGGCGACGTCGTTGGCGACGATCAGATCGAGGTTTTT
This sequence comes from Pseudomonas sp. 31-12, assembly GCF_003151075.1. NCBI lineage: Bacteria > Pseudomonadati > Pseudomonadota > Gammaproteobacteria > Pseudomonadales > Pseudomonadaceae > Pseudomonas > Pseudomonas sp. 31-12. Next base: position 23,196 of record NZ_CP029482.1, on the reverse strand, counting down.
GTCTTTCAACTTGCGGGCAGCGTAGTCGAGCAGGTGCTCGGTTTCGGCGGCGAAACCGACACTGAACGGACGGTCAGGGCGTGTGGCGATGGTGGCCAGGATGTCCGGGTTACGCACCATCTGTAGCAACAAGCCGTCGCCGTTCGTAGGGTCTTTCTTTAGTTTCTGTGGGGCGACGACTTCCGGACGGTAATCCGCGACCGCTGCCGAGGCGATAAACAGGTCGCAAGGGATTGCGGCTTCGCAGGCGGCGAGCATGTCGCGAGCGCTGACCACGTCGATGCGGGTGACGCGATCCGGGGTCGGCAGGTGCACCGGGCCGGTGATCAGCGTGACGCGGGCGCCGGCTTCCACCGCCGCTTCGGCCAGGGCAAAGCCCATTTTTCCGGAGCTGTGGTTGGTGATGTAGCGCACCGGGTCGATGTTTTCCTGGGTCGGGCCGGCGGTGATCAGCACGTGTTTGCCGGTCAATGCCTGGCGCTTGAAGCAGTCCGCTGCGCATTGGGCGAGTTCGACGGCTTCAAGCATGCGGCCCAGGCCGACGTCACCGCAGGCCTGGCTACCGGAGGCCGGGCCAAAAGCTTTGATGTCGCGGCTTTCGAGGATTTGCAGGTTGGCCTGGGTCGCCGGGTCGCGCCACATGGCCTGGTTCATCGCCGGGGCAACGGCGACCACAGCGTCGGTGGCCAGCACCAGCGTGGTCAGCAAGTCGTCGGCAATGCCTTGGGCGAGGCGGGCGATCAGGTCCGCCGTAGCGGGGGCGATCAGCACCATGTCGGCCCACTTGGCCAGCTCGATATGGCCCATGGCAGCTTCAGCCGCCGGGTCCAGCAAGTCGAGATGAACCGGGTGGCCGGACAAGGCTTGCATGGTCAACGGGGTGATGAACTCGCTGCCGCCACGGGTCATGACCACGCGCACTTCGGCACCCTGGTCGATCAGGCGGCGAACCAGGTCGGCGCTCTTATAGGCAGCAATACCGCCGCCGACGCCCAGAACGATGCGTTTCCGATACAGCCGCTGCATAGGTCTGCCTTTCATTTCGTTGATGACTGCGTGGCGATACCCCCTCCCCAGGGATGAAATCGCCCGCAAAAAAGATGGGCTACGATATCACAGCGACCGCTATGGAACAGCGGCGCCCATATTCCAGGGAGGTGCTATGAGTATTCGTGATTGGCCGGCGGCCGAGCGGCCGCGGGAGAGGTTGCTTGAGTTGGGCTCGGGAAGCCTTTCGGACGCCGAGCTGCTGGCGATTTTTTTACGAACCGGCGTATCGGGTAAAAGCGCGGTAGATCTAGCGCGACACCTGTTGAATCAGTTTGGCAGTCTGCGCGCACTGCTCGAGGCCGATCAGGAAGCATTCAGCAGGCAATTGGGGCTCGGGCCCGCGAAATTTGCGCAGTTGCAAGCGGCACAGGAGATGGGCCGGCGGCATTTGGCTGAGCGTGCGCGCCAGAAGTCGGCGCTGGAAAATCCACAGGCCGTTCGGGATTACCTGAAATCAATGTTGCGCCACGAACCCCACGAGGTGTTCGGCTGTCTTTTTCTCGACTCCAGGCATCAAGTACTGACCTTTGAAGTGCTGTTTCGCGGCTCCATCGACAGCACCAGTGTCTATCCGAGGCAAGTGGTCAAGCGCGCACTGGCCCACAACGCCGCAGCGTTGATCCTCTGCCACAACCATCCGTCGGGGAATACCAATCCCAGTCAAGCCGACCGAACGCTGACCAAGCGCCTGAAAGAGGCGTTGGATCTGATCGATGTGCGAGTGCTTGACCATTTCATCATCGGGGATGGCGATCCGCTGTCGATGGCTGAGTACGGGTGGATGTAGCGGGGCGAACAAAAATCCCCTGTGGGAGCGGGCTTGCTCGCGAAGAGGGAGTGTCAGTCACCATCATTGCTGCCTGATACACCGTCTTCGCGAGCAAACCCGCTCCGACAGGGTTTTGTGGTGTGGCTGTTATTTGAGATTGACCTTGGAGTAGTCCTGGCGACCAAACGGGCTGACTGAGTAACCCTCAACGCCTTTACGCGTCAGCGCGAAGGCAGTTGGGTGAGCCAGCGGCAGCCACAACGCTTGCTGCTGAATCTGCGCCTGGGCCTGTTCATAGAGCTTGGTGCGCACACCTTGCTCGCCAGTGGTCTTGCCGGCGCTGATCAGCTTGTCCAGCTCCTGGTTGCAGTAACGGGCGAAGTTGGTGCCGGACTTGACCGCGGCGCAGGAAAACTGCGGCGTGAGGAAGTTGTCCGGGTCACCGTTGTCGCCGGCCCAGCCCATGAACAGCAAATCGTGCTCACCGGCCTTGGCGCGGCGAATCAGTTCGCCCCATTCAATCACCCGAATCTCGGCCTGAATGCCGATTTCCGCGAGGTCCGATTGCAGCATTTGCGCGCTTAGGCTCGGGTTCGGGTTGAGCAGGCTACCGGAAGGTCGGGTCCAGATAGTGGTCTGGAAGCCATCCTTGAGTCCGGCCTTGGCCATCAAGGCCCTGGCCTTCTCGACGTCATGCGGATAACCCGGCAAGCCTTTGGCGTAGCTCCAGGTGTTGGGCGGGTACGGGCCGTTGGCGGCCTCGGCGGTGTCTTCGAACACGGCTTTGACGTAGTTGGCTTTGTCGAACGCGAGGTTGATGGCCTGGCGCACTTCAGGTTTGTCCAGCGGTGGATGCTGGCTGTTGATGCCGACGAACGCGGTCATGAAGGCGTCAGTCTTTTCGACTTTCAGGGTCGGTTCTTTCAGCGCGGCCTGTACGTCCAGTGGTTTTGGCGACAGGGCGATCTGGCACTCGTTGCGACGCAATTTCTGCAATCGCACGTTGGCATCCGGCGTGATGGCGAAAATCAGCGGGTCAACCGATGGTTTGCCACGGAAGTAGTCCGGGTTGGCCTTGTAGCGAATCGACGCGTCTTTCTGGAAGCGCGTGAACACGAAAGGGCCGCTGCCGATTGGTTGACTGTTGAGCTTCTCGGGTGTGCCGGCCTTCAGCAGCTTGTCGGCGTATTCGGCGGAATAGATCGAGGCGAAGCCCATGCTCAGGGTCGCGAGGAAGGTCGAGTCCGGGTGATCAAGGGTGAAGCGCACGGTCAGCGGGTCCAGTGCGTCGATCTTCTTGATCAGCGCCGGCAACTGCATCGACTGGGCGTGCGGGAAGCCGCTCTGGGCGACTTTGTGCCACGGGTTCGCCGGGTCGAGCATGCGGTCGAAGCTGAACTTCACGTCTTCGGCGGTCAGCTCGCGGGTAGGGCTGAAATATTCGGTGCGGTGGAATTTCACCTGCGGGTGCAACTTGAACACGTAGGTCAGGCCGTCGGGCGTGACTTCCCAGCTGTCCGCGAGGCTGGCGACCACTTTGCCGCTGGCCGTGTCGAAGTCCACCAGGCGATTCATCAGCACGTCGGCCGAGGCGTTGGTGGTGGTCAGCGAGTTGTATTGCACCACGTCGAACCCTTCCGGGCTGGCCTCGGTGCAGACGCTCAGGGCGGCGGCATGGGCCAGCGGGCTCAGCAGGAGCGGGGCGAGCAACAGCGGTAGGGCAGCGAGGCGCATGGTCGGATTCCTTTACAGATCGAAGGCCCATCTGCAAGTGCAGTCTGGAAAAGGCTTACCCTAGTGGGCTCTTTTGCAAATGACTATCCCCTTTTTCATTTTAAGGGGACTATGTGCGCTTGTTTTCGGTGATGCGGGCCGAGGAAAACCCGGAATCGGTCGATTGGCCGATTCTCTGCGACGAGCGGTCTTAATCGACGACAGCCTTTATCCAAGGCGCCCGGCGCCGGAAAAATGGGGAATTTATCAAGTCCGCGCACACGGAATGTTGTTGCTCTTCAGTCTTTCTGGTATAAAGCAGCGCTCTTTTCTAGGGGCCCGGTTCCTTCACTGTAGGTGTAGCCGGTAAGACCTCTAAAGAAACGCGGCGCCTGGCGCCAAATGACTGAGAGATTAAGCGGCCAACCCATGCCGGGTTGGGCATGTGGTTTTAGAGGGCTGAGGCATGTCGAGAGTATGTCAAGTTACCGGTAAGGGTCCGGTGACTGGGAATAACATTTCCCACGCAAACAACAAAACCCGTCGTCGTTTCCTGCCGAACCTGCAGCATCACCGCTTCTGGGTTGAAGAAGAGAAACGTTTCGTGCGTCTGCGCGTATCTGCCAAAGGCATGCGTATCATCGACAAGCGTGGCATCACTGTCGTGCTGGCCGAAATCCGCAAAGCCGGCAAGATCTAAGGGAGCTAATCATGCGTGAATTGATTCGTTTGATTTCGAGCGCCGGTACTGGTCACTTCTACACTACCGACAAGAACAAGCGTACTACTCCGGACAAAATCGAGATCAAGAAATTTGATCCGGTTGTTCGCAAGCACGTGATCTACAAAGAAGGCAAAATCAAGTAATTGATTTTTCCTCCTTACGAAAAAGGCCCGTATCGCGAGATACGGGCCTTTTTTGTTGCCTGATTATGAAGCGCCTGTCAGGGCCTCATCGCGAGCAGGCTCGCCCCCACATCGGAATGCGGTCAACTGTGGGAGCGGGCTTGCTCGCGAAGGGGCCAGCCCAAACAGCAAAAAATCTTCAGGCCTTCTGTTCAAACGCCACATAGATCTTGCGGCACGTTTCCAGCACCTCCCAAGTGCCGCGGAAACCCGCCGGGATCACGAAGCGATCGCCCGCGCGCAGGGTCTTGCCGTTGCCTTCGTTGTCGCGCAGCACGGAAACGCCCTGAATGATTTCGCAGTACTCATGCTCGGTGAAGTTCACATGCCACTGGCCAACAGCACCTTCCCACACGCCTGCATTCAACTGGCCGCAAGGGCTGTTGTAGTGGTTGTAGACCACTTGCTCGGGATCGCCCTTCAGGATTTTTGCCTGGTCCGGCTTATAGCGCTCGGGCTCGGTAGTGGCGAGGCTGAAGTCGACGACATCCTGGATATTCATTGTTGTAAGTCCCCGTGATTGCGGCGCGATGGCTGGAAAGACCCAAAGTCTATGTTTATTAAAATGAACATCGCAAGGCCGTTTGCCGGCCTTATGTCAAATATATTGAAACTTCACCGGCCGCTGGTTTAGGGTGGCGGTTGCCTTTGGCCGAAAAATCAGGCTGGCTGGGCAGAATTCCTGACAGCGCCCGCGAAGACCGCAGGGCGCTCGTATTCACCAAGAGGAGGACACTCGAATGACCACCCTGACTCGTGCCGATTGGGAGCAACGGGCTCTCGATCTGAAGATCGAAGGCCGCGCCTACATCAATGGCGAATACACCGATGCCGTCTCCGCCGAGACCTTCGAGTGCATCAGCCCGGTCGATGGCCGTCTGCTGGGCAAGATCGCCAGCTGTGACGCCGCCGACGCCCAACGCGCTGTTGAAAACGCCCGTACCACGTTCAATTCCGGCATCTGGTCGCGCCTGGCGCCGACCAAACGCAAAGCCACCATGATCCGTTTCGCCGGCCTGCTCAAGCAGCACGCCGAGGAGCTGGCCCTGCTTGAAACCCTGGACATGGGCAAGCCGATCAGCGATTCCCTGTACATCGACGTTCCCGGCGCGGCGCAAGCCCTGAGCTGGAGCGGTGAAGCCATCGACAAAATCTACGACGAAGTCGCGGCCACCCCGCACGATCAGCTGGGTCTGGTGACCCGCGAGCCGGTTGGCGTCGTCGGCGCCATCGTGCCGTGGAACTTCCCGTTGATGATGGCCTGCTGGAAACTCGGCCCGGCGCTGTCCACCGGTAACTCGGTGATTCTCAAACCGTCCGAAAAATCCCCGCTGACCGCCATCCGCATCGCTGCGCTGGCCGTTGAAGCCGGCATCCCGAAAGGTGTGCTGAACGTGCTGCCGGGTTACGGTCACACCGTCGGCAAGGCCCTGGCCCTGCACAACGACGTGGACACCCTGGTGTTCACCGGTTCGACCAAGATCGCCAAGCAATTGCTGATCTACTCGGGCGAATCGAACATGAAGCGCGTCTGGCTTGAAGCCGGCGGCAAGAGCCCGAACATCGTGTTCGCCGATGCCCCGGACCTGCAAGCCGCAGCCGAAGCGGCGGCCGGTGCCATCGCTTTCAACCAGGGCGAAGTCTGCACCGCCGGTTCGCGTCTGCTGGTCGAGCGTTCGATCAAGGACACCTTCCTGCCGCTGGTGATCGAAGCGTTGAAAACCTGGAAGCCGGGCAACCCGCTGGACCCGGCGACCAACGTCGGCGCGCTGGTGGATACCCAGCAGATGAACACCGTGCTGTCCTACATCGAATCCGGCCATAGCGATGGCGCCAAACTGGTGGCTGGCGGCAAGCGTACGCTGCAGGAATCCGGTGGCACCTACGTTGAGCCAACGATTTTCGACGGCGTGACCAACGCGATGAAAATCGCTCAGGAAGAGATCTTTGGCCCAGTGCTGTCGGTCATCACTTTCGACACCGCCGAAGAGGCCGTTGCGATTGCCAACGACACGCCTTACGGCCTGGCCGCAGCGGTGTGGACCAAGGACATCTCCAAGGCGCACCTGACCGCCCGCGCGTTGCGTGCCGGTAGCGTTTGGGTCAATCAATACGATGGCGGCGACATGACCGCACCGTTCGGTGGCTTCAAGCAGTCCGGCAACGGTCGCGACAAGTCGCTGCATGCGTTCGACAAGTACACCGAGCTGAAGGCGACCTGGATCAAGTTGTAAGTCAGTGAAGGAGTCCGGCAATCAACCGGGCTCCTGAGCGACGCAGATCCCCTGTGGGAGCGGGCTTGCTCGCGAAGGCGCCGTAACAGCCAACGATGATGTTGGATGTGATGGCCTCTTCGCGAGCAAGCCCGCTCCCACATTTGTTTTGTGTCGTCTGTGAAAAAAAATATCCACAGGAGCGTGGGCAATGCGTTGGGCGACTTATTTCGCCGTGTTGGCGTCTGTCTTGAGTGTCGGCCTGGCCCTGGGTGTCAGCATGCCGCTGGTGTCGTTTCGCCTGGAAGGCTGGGGTTACGGTTCGTTCGCCATCGGCGTGATGGCCGCCATGCCGGCGATTGGCGTATTGCTGGGGGCGAAGATCTCCAGCCATCTGGCCTCGCGCCTTGGCACGGCCAATCTGATGCGTCTGTGCCTGTGGGCCGGGGCGGTGTCCATCGGCTTGCTGGCGCTGTTACCGAGTTACCCGATCTGGCTGCTGTTGCGCCTGATGATCGGGGTGATCCTGACCCTGGTCTTCATCCTCGGCGAAAGCTGGATCAACCAGTTGGTGGTCGAACAATGGCGCGGGCGATTGGTGGCGCTGTACGGCAGCAGTTATGCGCTGAGTCAGCTCGCCGGGCCGTTGCTGCTGGGGGTTCTGGGCACCGAACACGATTACGGCTTCTGGGTCGGCGTCGGCTTGCTGACGGCGGCGCCGTTCCTGTTGCTGGGCCGCAGCGGCGCACCGACCAGCGAAGCCTGCAGCGTGACCTTCAGCGACTTGTGGGGCTTTTGCCGAGGTCTGCCGGCGATTGCCTGGGCGGTGTCGTTGTTCGCGGCGTTTGAAGCGATGATCCTGACCTTGTTGCCGGTGTATTGCCTGCGTCAGGGCTTCAGCACAGACATCGCGCTGGCAATGGTCAGCACCGTGGTGGTGGGGGATGCCTTGCTGCAGCTGCCGATTGGTGCGCTGGCGGATCGTTTGTCGCGTCGCACGCTGTTCACCGGTTGTGCGGTGGTGTTGCTGGTCTCGAGCCTGGCGATTCCGTTGCTCATCGACACGTTGCTGATCTGGCCGTTGTGGGTGCTGTTCGGCGCCAGCGCCGGGGGATTGTTCACCTTGTCGCTGATCCTGATCGGCGAACGCTATCGCGACGATGCGCTGGTGCGGGCCAACGCGCACATTGCGCAGCTGTGGGGCATCGGTTGTCTGATCGGGCCGTTGGCCGCCGGTGCTGGCAGCCAGTGGATCAGCGGGCATGCGTTGCCGTTGCTGATGGCGGCGGGGGCGTTTGGGTTGGTGATTTTGCTGATGCGTCAAGGCGCGTTTGGCACGGTGGTCGAGCCTGCCTAAACCCAAACTGCCAACCAATCACATACCCCTGTGGGAGCGAGCAAGCCCGCTCCCACAGGGGTGTTCATCGTCGGTCAGAGCATCCGCTCCAGCCCGACCGCCGTGCTGAACCAGGAATTGAAGCGGCGCCACAAGCTTCCTGGTTCCTTGGTCAGCGTGTGCATTTTGCCGTTGTCTTCGGTCTGCCAGACGATCCGGTCATTTTCCAGTTTCACCTGATAACTCAAGGTCGGCGCCATACCTTCCATGGCCGCTTTGCGCACATGCGCGGCAAGTTCGGGGCTGTCCACCAGCACCCCGACTTCGGTGTTCCACAGCACCGAGCGCGGGTCGAAGTTGAACGAGCCGATGAAGGATTTCTGCTGGTCGAAGATCATCGCCTTGCTGTGCAAACTGGAATCAGAACCCCGGAAGGACTTGCTGTAAAAAATATGCGGCCCGCTGCCGCCACCTTCGCCGGGCTGGCGGCGCAGTTCGTACAGCTTCACACCATGTTCCAGCAGCGCCCGGCGATAAGGCGCATAACCGCCGTGCACGGCCGGCACATCCGTGGCTTCCAGCGAGTTGGTCAACAAGTGTACCGACACCCCGGCGTCGGCCCGGCCGGTGAGGTACACCAGCCCCGGCTGACCCGGTACGAAGTAAGCCGAGATCATGATCAATTCTTTGCTGACGCCCGTCAGTTCAGGCGCCAGTTGCGTGGTCAGCAGCAAGTGCGGGTCAGGCTCGCCGTCCGACAAGACCTTGCTCGGTGCATCCCACAACGCCTGGTTCCACGCCCAGATCAGCTCCCGGCGCCAGATGTCCATGCGTGGTTTTGTGGTGTAAGTCATCAACTGCTGATACAGCGCATGATTCTGCTTGCGGGTCTCTTCCAACGATTCTTCCAGACGCGTGCGGGTATTTTGCAGGTCCTTTTGCGTCGGTCTGCTCGACAGGAATTCGTCGATCGGTTTGCTCAGCGCGCTGTTCCAGTACTGATCGAAGCTATGGCCAAGCTGCTCGGCCACTGGCCCGACGCCGAGCATGTCGATGTCAGTGAAATTCAGGTTGGGCTCGGCATCGAAGTATTCGTCGCCGAGGTTGCGACCGCCGACGATGGCCGCGCTGTTGTCTGCCAGCCACAGCTTGTTGTGCATGCGTCGGTGTTGCAACGACAGGTTGAACAAGCGGCCCATGGTGCGCGTCACGCCCGTGGCGCGGCCCAGGTGCAGTGGGTTGAACAGGCGGATCTGAATTTGCGGATGCGCGGCGAGGGTTGCGATGATCCAGTCCAGGCCGTCGCTGGTGGTGTCATCAAGCAGGATTCTCACGCGCACGCCGCGGTCGGCGGCCTTGAGCAATTCGTCCACCAGCATCCGCGTGCTGATGCCGTCGTGCACGATGTAGTACTGCAAGTCGAGGCTGCTTTGGGCGTTGCGGATCAGCTCGGCGCGGGCCATGAAGGCTTCGCTGCTATTGGACAGCAAACGAAAGCCGGACCGGCCCTCATGGGGTGCGGCCTGGGCCTGGATTGAACGACCGAATGCCGAATCGCTGGCGGGCAGCGCCTGGCTCGGTTCGCGCTGAACATCGAAGCTGGCGCAACCGCCCAGGAACGAGGCGAGTAGCAGAAGAGCGAGCAGGGGCTGTCTGACTCTCACGTGGGATCGTTCCGATTGGCGGAAAATGTCGGCATATGGACGCTGGATTCCTGAGAAAGGTCAGTCAGTGATGTAATCCGTTTCCGCCAGCAGTTTGATCGCCGCGGCGCCGACCTTGCGCACAGCCTCTTCGATCTGCGGTGTTGGCTTGGCAGCGTAGTTCATCCGCAAGCAATTGCGGTATTTGCCCGAGGCGGAAAAGATGCTGCCGACGGCAATCTGTACGCCCTGATCGTGCAGGGCACGATTCAGTTTCAGGGTGTCGAAGCCGTCCGGCAGTTCAACCCACAACATGAAGCTGCCTTGCGGGCGACTGGCGCGGGTGCCGGCGGGGAAGTAGCGCGTGACCCAGTCGATCATCAGGTCGCGATTGCGCTGGTATTGCGTGCGCATTCGCCGCAAATGCGGTTCGAAATGCCCGGCCTTGAGAAATTCGGCGATCGCGATCTGCGGTTGTGGTGCCGTGGAGCCGGTGCTGATGTATTTCATGTGCAGCACCCGCTCCAGATACCGGCCGGGTGCAACCCAACCAATACGCAAGCCAGGCGCCAGGGTCTTGGAAAACGAACTGCACAGCAGGACACGGCCGTCTTCGTCGAAGGATTTGATCGTGCGCGGGCGCGGGTAGCTGTAGGAAAGCTCGCCATACACATCGTCTTCGACAATCGCCACGTCGAACCGCTGTGCAAGCGTCAACAACGCGCGTTTACGCGATTCCGGCATGATGTAGCCCAGCGGGTTGTTGCAGTTGGGCGTCAACTGTATGGCCTTGATTGGCCACTGCTCCAGGGCCAGTTCAAGGGCATCGAGGCTAATCCCGGTGATTGGGTCGGTAGGGATTTCCAGGGCTTTCATGCCCAGCCCCTTGAGGGTCTGCATGGCGCCGTGAAAGCTCGGCGAGTCCACCGCCACGATATCCCCCGGATCGCAGATGGCGCGAATACTGGTGGACAGCGCTTCGTGGCAACCGGTGGTCACCACCAGGTCGTGGGCCGTCAACTGGCAGCCGGAATCGAGCATCAGGCGGGCGATCTGTTCGCGCAGTTCGAGGGTGCCGTAGATGTTGTCGTAATACAGACCGGGCATGTCCTGTCGACGGCTGATTCGCGCGAGGTTGCGCAGCAGCGGTTTCATGGTCGGCGTGGTGATGTCCGGCATGCCGCGGCCCAGTTGCACGACGTCTTTGCGCGGGACCGCGCGAATCAATTCCAGCACCTGATCCCACTGCGAAATATCCACCGGGCGCTGGGCCGGGCGGCCGATGGCCGGCAGCTCCGGCAGTTCGCGACCCACCGGTACGAAGTAGCCGGATTTGGGTTTCGGGGTTGCCAGCCCACTGTCTTCCAGCACTCGATACGCTTGCTGCACCGTGCTCAGGCTGACCCCGTGCTCGACACTCAACGCCCGCACCGACGGCAGCCGGTCACCGGGGCGATAGAAGCCCTGTTCAATACGTGTGCCGAGCAATTCGGCGAGGTTGACGTAAAGGGTCATGGCGCAGTCTCGGTGTGGGTGATTCGGTTAACCAATACAGATCGAGTGAAAATATACGATTCAGACGCTAAATCGGTAAATCTGTATGGAGTTAATACAGACTTGTTGAATCTGTAATGCTTTTCGCCGTCCGCGCATCATGAAAGCTCTGGCTACCCAAGTAAACAGGAGTAATCAAAATGAACGGCTTGAGTGATGTGCGGCTGACGATTCACAGTCAGGAACTGGCGGCAGGGCAAATAAACGGTGCACGCGAGGCGGTCATGCGCAACGCGCCGTCCGGCCTGAGTCGCTGGGGCCTGTTCTGGCATCGTCTGCACACGCGCAAGGCGTTGCTGACGCTCACGCCGGAGCAACTGAGGGATGTCGGTTTGAGTCGGGAGCAGGCGCGGGAGGAGGGGCTCAAGCCATTCTGGCGGATCTGAGTTTTGCGGTGTTCTTGCGGCTGTCTTCGCGGGCAAGCCCGCTCCCACAAGGGTTGGTGTTGTTCACAAAATTTGCGTTCACCACCTAACCCTGTGGGAGCGGGCTTGCCCGCGAAGGCGTCGGTACAGGCACTGAAATCCTTCAGACCAACTCTTTAAGCCGATGCCACAACATCCCCAACGCCAGCAACGGCGAACGCAAATGCTTGCCGCCCGGGAAGGTGATATGCGGCACCTTGGCAAACAGATCAAACCCTCCTCCCTGCTGACCACTAATAGCCTCAGCCAACAACTTGCCCGCCAAATGCGTGGCATTCACCCCATGGCCCGAGTAAGCCTGGGCGTAATACACATTCGGCTGGTCCTTGAGCCGGCCGATCTGCGGCAGTCGATTGGCGCCGATGCCGATCATCCCGCCCCATTGATAGTCGATCTTGACCCCGCCCAGTTGCGGGAAGACTTCCAGCATCTTCGGCCGCATGTACGCACCGATGTCCTTCGGATCGCGGCCTGAATAATGGCAAGCACCGCCAAACAGCAAACGTCGATCCGCCGAGAGCCGGTAGTAATCCAGCGCCACCCGTTGATCGCAGACCGCCATGTTCTGCGGCAGTAGTGAGTGCGCCAATTCTTCACTCAAGGGCTCGGTGGCAATGATGTAGCTGCCGGCGGGCAGCACTTTGCCGCTGAGTTCGGGGTTGAGTTCGTTGAGGTAGGCGTTGCAGCCCAGCACCAGCGTCTTGGCGCGAACCGAGCCTTGGGCGGTATGGACGGTGACTTCGGGGCCGTAGTCGATGCGGGTCACCGCCGAGTGCTCGAACAGCTTCGCGCCCAGCTGCAGCGCGGCGGCCGCTTCGCCCAGTGCCAGGTTAAGCGGGTGAAGATGGCCCGAACCCATGTCGATCAGGCCGCCGACGTAGCGGTCCGAACCCACCACCGTGTGCATTTCATTAGCTTGCAGCAGCCGGGTTTCGTAGCGGTAGCCGAGGCCGCGCAGCTCTTCGGCGTCTTCGGCAAAGCCTTCGAGGTCGCGGGGCTTGTTTGCCAGGTCGCAGTAACCCCAGGTCAGGTCGCAAGGGATCTGAAAACGCTCGACGCGCTGACGGACGATTTCCACGGCTTCCAGGCCCATGAGTTTCATCTGGCGCACGCCGTCGGTGCCGATCGCATTGGCGAACTGATCGAGGCCATGGCCGACGCCGCGAATCAACTGCCCGCCATTGCGTCCGCTGGCGCCCCAGCCGATCTTGTGCGCTTCCAGCAGCACCACGCTGAAGCCACGTTCTGCCAGTTCGAGCGCCGAGTTCAGCCCGGAAAACCCGCCGCCGACCACGCACACGTCCGCCACCAAGTCGCCTTGCAACACCGGATGATCAGGCTGCGACAGGCTGCTGGCGGCGTAGTAAGAGGCGGTGTGCTGGGCACGGGCATTCATGTGAGCGTCCCTGATTCATGTGTCTGGAAAATGTGACGGAGCATAAGCCGGACCTTCCGGCAGCGGCAACATTGGTCGGTTGATGCTGTCTGGATCGCGGCTTTTGCGTCAGACTCCCGGTCTATTCCGCTTTTGGTTACCGCTTCGATGAGCTGCAACAGTCAGAAAATCCGCACGCTGCGCCAGCAGATCCCCTCGTTCGAGTGCGTGCCCGGCTGCCATGACTGCTGTGGGCCGGTGACCACCTCGCCGGAAGAAATGTCCCGCCTGCCGCGCAAGACCCGCGCCGAGCAGGACGCGGCGATGGATGAACTCAACTGTGTGCACTTGGGGCCCAACGGCTGCACGGTGTATGACGAGCGGCCGCTGATCTGTCGGCTGTTTGGCACCACCAAGACCTTGCCGTGCCCGAACGGTCGGGGGCCGGTGGAGCTGATCCATCCGCGGGTGGAGAAGCAGATTCATGAGTACATGGCTTCTACTCGGCAGGTCCTCGTCTGAGGGAAGACCGAGTCGCCTGTAATCGCTAGCAGGCTAGCTCCCACTGAATCTATGTCCGCCGAAGATCAACTGTGGGAGCTAGCCTGCTAGCGATGGGGTCTGAACAGACACCACAAAGCCTCAATCCGGAATTGGCAGGCACAAACTCTCCTTCACCTCTTCCATCACGATATAGCTCTTGGATTCGCGCACATGCGGCAACTTGAGCAAAATGTCGCCCAGCAACTTGCGGTACGACGCCATCTCGGAAATCCGCGCCTTCACCAGGTAGTCGAAATCCCCTGACACCAAATGGCACTCCAGCACGTGGGGCAGTTTCAGCACCGCACGTCGGAACTCTTCAAAAGTATCGCCGGATTTGTAGTCGAGACTGATCTCGACGAACACCAGGAGACTACCCTTGAGGTGCTGCGGATTGAGGCGGGCGTTGTAGCCCATGATGATCCCTTCGCGCTCCAGCCGCCGGACCCGCTCGGTACACGGCGTGGTCGAGAGCCCGACCTTTTCCCCAAGCTCGGTGAAAGAGATGCGCCCGTCCGCTTGCAGGATCCGCAGGATGTTGCGGTCAATCTTGTCCAGCTCACGTTTGGTTTGAGTGTTGGTACGCATAGGGGATGCGCCTCCGTGAAAAGGGTTTTTGCCGAGAATTCTCGCCAAATATAGGCAGTTATATAGTGAAAAGCACTGCCTAATCTTTTTTACACTGCGCACATCAATGCTCTACAACTACGAACGTCAGCGGCAAGCCGCGATGAGGGATATGAAAATGCGCGTTATGGTCTTGGGTAGCGGCGTCATCGGTACCACCAGTGCTTATTATCTGGCGCGTGCCGGGTTCGAAGTGGTGGTGGTTGACCGTCAGCCAGCCGCTGCCATGGAGACCAGTTTCGCCAACGCCGGGCAGGTATCGCCGGGTTATGCCTCGCCGTGGGCCGCGCCGGGCGTGCCGCTGAAAGCCATCAAGTGGCTGTTGCAGCGCCATGCACCGCTGGCGATCAAGGCCACCGCCGACATCGACCAATACCTGTGGATGGCGCAGATGCTGCGCAACTGCACCGCCAGCCGTTACGCGGTGAACAAGGAACGCATGGTCCGTCTGTCCGAGTACAGCCGTGACTGCCTCGACGAATTGCGCGCCGAAACCGGTATTGCTTACGAAGGCCGCAGCCTCGGTACTACGCAACTGTTCCGCACCCAGGCTCAACTGGATGGCGCCGCGAAAGACATTTCCGTATTGAAAGAGTCCGGCGTACCGTTCGAACTGCTCGACCGCGCCGGCATTGCCCGTGTTGAGCCGGCCCTGGCCAACGTCACCGATATCCTCGCCGGTGCCTTGCGCCTGCCGAACGACCAGACCGGCGACTGCCAGATGTTCACCGTTCGACTGGCTGAAATGGCCGTGAAACTGGGCGTGGAATTCCGCTTCGGTCAAGACATTCAGAAACTCGACTTCGCCGGTGATCGCATCAACGGTGTGTGGATCGACGGCAAGCTGGAAACCGCTGACCGCTACGTCCTGGCACTCGGCAGCTACTCGCCGCAACTGCTCAAGCCGCTGGGCATCAAGGCCCCGGTGTATCCGCTCAAGGGTTACTCCCTGACCGTGCCGATCACCAACCCGGCGATGGCCCCGACGTCGACCATTCTCGACGAGACCTACAAGGTCGCGATCACCCGTTTCGACAACCGCATCCGCGTCGGCGGCATGGCTGAGATAGCCGGTTTTGACTTGTCGCTGAACCCGCGTCGGCGCGAAACCCTGGAGATGATCGTCAACGACCTTTATCCTCAGGGCGGCGATCTGGCCCAGGCGAGTTTCTGGACCGGTCTGCGTCCGACTACCCCGGACGGCACGCCGATCGTTGGCGCCACGCCGTTCAAGAACCTGTTCCTGAACACCGGTCACGGCACACTCGGCTGGACCATGGCCTGCGGCTCCGGTCGTTTGCTGGCTGACCTGATGGCGAAGAAAACGCCGCAAATCAGCGCCGAAGGCCTCGATATTTCTCGCTATGGAAACAAAACCCAGGAGTCCGCAAAACATGTCAATCCAGCGCCAGCTCACCAATGAGCGCATGAGCCAGATCGTTGTCCACAGCGGCACCGTCTATCTGGCAGGGCAAGTCGGCGACGACATGAGTGCCGGGATTGAACAGCAGACTCGTGAAACCTTGGCCAACATCGAGCGTTTGCTCGATCTGGCAGGCACCGACAAGAGCCGTTTGCTGTCGGTGACGATTTACCTGAAAGACATCGACGCACATTTCGAAGGCATGAACGCGGTGTGGGACAAGTGGCTGCCAAAAGGCGTCGCCCCGGCCCGTGCAACCGTTGAGTCGAAACTGTGCGAACCGGAAATCCTGGTTGAGCTGTCGGTTGTAGCCGCTCTGCCGTAAGCCTGTCAGAAAGATCCCTCTCCCGGTGCTGTTGGCGGTTCACGCCGTCAGCCAGCGCCGGTTTTTATTCCCATGACCGCCTAGAAGTCTGCCGCCATGCGTCCAGCCCGTGCCCTGATCGACCTTCAAGCCCTGCGTCACAACTACCAGATCGCCCGTGAAGTCACGGGGGCCAAAGCCCTCGCCGTGATCAAGGCCGATGCCTACGGCCATGGCGCGGTGCGTTGCGCCCAGGCGCTGGAAGCCGAGGCGGACGGGTTTGCCGTTGCCTGTATCGAAGAGGCTTTGGAGCTGCGGGCCGCTGGCATTCGTGCACCGGTGTTGTTGCTGGAAGGTTTTTTCGAAGCTGATGAGCTGTCGCTGATTGTCGAGCATGATTTCTGGAGCGTGGTGCATTCGTTGTGGCAGCTCGAAGCCATCGAGAACGCCGCGTTGAGCAAGCCGCTCACGGTCTGGCTCAAGCTCGATTCGGGCATGCACCGGGTTGGCTTGCATCCAAAGGATTATCAGGCGGCCTATCAACGGCTGCTGGCCAGCGGCAAAGTCTCGAAGATTGTCTTGATGAGCCACTTCGCCCGGGCCGATGAGCTGCACGAGCAGACCAGCGCCGAGCAAGTTGCGGTGTTTGAAGCGGCGCGCAAAGGTTTGTCGGCCGAGATCAGCCTGCGCAATTCGCCGGCGGTACTCGGTTGGCCGCAGATTCCGAGCGACTGGGTGCGCCCGGGCATCATGCTCTACGGTGCCACGCCGTTTGAAGAAGCCAACGCCGTGGCTTCCCGTCTGCAACCGGTGATGACCCTGGAATCGAAAGTGATTTGCGTGCGTGAACTGCCGGCCGGTGAGCCGATCGGCTACGGCGCCAAATTCATCACCCCCAAGCCGATGCGTGTGGGCGTAGTGGCCATGGGTTATGCCGATGGTTACCCGCGTCAGGCACCAACCGGCACGCCAGTATTGGTCGCTGGGCAGCCTAGCCAGTTGATCGGCCGCGTGTCGATGGACATGCTCTGCATTGATCTGACCGATGTGCCGCAGGCCGGCCTGGGCTCGACCGTCGAGTTGTGGGGCAAGAACATCCTCGCCAGCGAGGTGGCGGCCGCCGCAGACACGATTCCCTATCAGATCTTCTGCAACCTGCGCCGGGTGCCAAAGCTCTATTCCGAGGGTTAACGGTCAGCGCTCCGTACCGAAAGTCGCCGGGCTGAACAGGATTCAGGCCAAAGTGTTGTAAATACTGAACGCTGTCGCCATGATAACGCTCAATATTTCTACAACCTGAATCTTGGAGGCGCAAGCTTGGACGTCGGTGAACGACTGCAATCCATCCGTAAGCTCAAAGGTCTTTCCCAGCGTGAGCTCGCCAAACGCGCGGGTGTCACCAACAGCACGATTTCCATGATCGAGAAGAACAGCGTCAGTCCCTCGATCAGTTCGCTGAGGAAGGTACTGGGCGGGATTCCCATGTCCATGGTCGAGTTCTTTTCCGAAGAAATCCTGCAGGAAAAACCGACGCAGATCGTCTACAAAGCCAACGAGCTGATCGATATTTCCGATGGCGCAGTGACCATGAAACTGGTCGGCCGGGCGCACCCGAGCCGGGCTATCGCGTTCCTCAATGAAATCTACCCGCCTGGCGCCGACACCGGTGACGAGATGCTCACCCATGAGGGCGAGGAAACCGGCATTTTGGTGGAAGGGCGACTGGAACTGGTGGTCGGGCTCGAAACTTTTGTGCTCGAAGCCGGCGACAGCTACTACTTTGAAAGTACCAAGCCACACCGTTTCCGTAATCCGTTCGATGCGCCGGCGCGACTAATCAGCGCAGCCACGCCCGCGAATTTCTAAGAGAAGAGGCGTCCTGCCAGCACGGCAGAGGCACCCGAAGCGTTTTTCCGCCGCACAACAAGACCCCTTCGACTTTGGGGTTGTTTCAGTGCGGCGGGCTTACCGTTATACTTGCGCCCGCCTGCGAACCGTGGCCGTGGGCGTGACTAGCCACCATTGAGGGTGAACGCGTGAATCTAATTATGAAAATGCTGGCTGCACCAGCAACCGTATTGGCCCTATGGGCTGTCAGCGCTCAAGCTGCGACCAACGACGATATTGCAAAACGCCTTGAGCCCGTCGGCCAGGTCTGTGTGACGGGGCAAGAGTGCAAGGGCATGGAAGTCGCTGCTTCGGCGGGTGGCGGTGATGCCAAGACCCCTGACTCCGTGATTGCGAAACATTGCAACGCTTGCCACGGTACCGGCCTGTTGGGCGCACCGAAAGTCGGTGATGCCGCCGCTTGGGGCGAGCGTTCCAAGAAGGAGGGGGGTGTTGATGGTCTGCTCGCCAAGGCGATCTCCGGCATCAATGCCATGCCACCGAAAGGCACCTGTGCCGATTGCACAGACGCTGATCTCAAAGGCGCCATCGAGAAGATGTCCGGCTTGAAATAAGCGTTCATCTACAGCGAAAAAGCCGCTTACGAGCGGCTTTTTTGTGCCTGCGATTTGCCTTGGGGACTATTCTTTGCAGTAAAGGCCCGGCAAGCTCGGTCCAACCCCAAATCACGGAATGTAAGGGAGGATCAGATGGTGCAGCTGTGTTCTATCGAGCAAGCGGTCGATGACGTATTGGCGCGGTTGCCGGCGCATATTCACATGGGCTTACCCCTTGGCCTGGGCAAACCCAACCACTTCGTCAACGCGTTGTTCCAGCGCATCGCGCAATTGCCCGAACGGCAGCTGACAATCTACACCGCCCTGTGCCTGGGCCGTCCTGCCTTGGGCGACGGTTTGCAAAAGCGCTTTCTCGAACCCTTTATCGAGCGGGTTTTTGGCGATTATCCGGAGCTGGATTTCCTTGCCGACCTGCACAAAGACAGCCTGCCGGCGAACATTCATATCCAGCAATTTTTCATGCAGCCCGGCAGCCTGCTCCACAGCGCGTCGGCCCAGCAGGATTACGTGAGCAGCAACTACAGCCACGCCGCGCGGGACATTAACGCCGCCGGTTTGAACCTGGTTGCACAGCTGGTGGCCAGCTATTCCGAGCACCCGGATCGCCTGAGCCTGAGCTGCAACCCGGACATCACCCTCGACCTGTTTCCGATGATCGCCAAGCGCCGGGAGGCGGGGGAGACGATCCTGCTGGTGGGCCAAGTCCACAACGATTTGCCCTACATGCCCGGTGACGCCGAAATCGGCATCGACGCGTTCGACTTTTTAATCGACGAGAAGGACAACACCACGCTGTTCTCCACGCCGAACATGCCCGTGGGTTTCCAGGATCACTTCATCGGCCTGCACGCCAGCACACTGGTGCGCGACGGCGGCACCTTGCAGATCGGCATTGGTGCCATGGGCGATGCCTTGACCGCAGCGTTGCTGGCGCGCCAGGCCAACAATGCCGGTTACAAGGCATTGCTGGCGGAGATCAACCTGAGCCAGTGGGCGCAGTTGATCGACCGCGAGGGCGGCACCGACCCCTTCGCCAAAGGCCTTTACGGTTGCAGCGAGATGTTCGTCAACGGCCTGCTGGTGCTGGCCGACGCCGGGATCATTCGGCGCAAGGTCTACCCGGACGTGCCGACCCAGCAACAAGCGAATGCCGGCACCCTCGACGAAGCTGCGCAAACCGACGGCATCAGCGTGCATGGTGGGTTTTTCCTCGGGCCGCGCAGTTTCTACGAGCGCCTTCGTGAGTTGCCGCAAAGCAAGCGGCTCGAATTCAACATGACCCGCATCAGCTATATCAACGAGCTCTACGGTCAGGAAGAACTCAAACGCTTGCAGCGCCTGGATGCGCGCTTCATCAACACCGTGATCACCATGACCCTGCTCGGTGCCGGCGTGGCCGATCAGTTGGAGAGCGGGCGTGTACTCAGCGGTGTCGGCGGGCAATACAACTTCGTCGCCCAGGGCCATGCGCTGGAGGGCGCGCGGTCGGTGCTGCTGCTGCGCAGTTGGCGTGAGGCGGGCGGTGAGGTCAGTTCGAACATCGTCTGGGAATACGGCCACTGCACGATCCCGCGGCATTTGCGGGACATTGTAGTCACCGAATACGGCATCGCCGATCTGCGCGGCAAGACCGATGCGGCGGTGATCGAAGCGTTGCTGAATATCAGCGACTCACGGTTCCAGTCCGGCCTGATCGAGCAGGCGCAAAACGTTGGCAAGTTGCCGAAGGGTTTCCGTATCGATCCACGTTTTGCCGACAACACCCCGGAGCGCTTGCAGGCGATTCAGGCGCGGCATGCGAAGTTGTTTCCGGAGTATCCGCTGGGGTGTGATTTCACGGCTGAAGAGCGGGACTTGTTGCGGGCGCTGAACTGGTTGAAGAGCAAGTTCAAGCTGACGGAGATTCTGGAGTTGGGCAAGGCTGCGCTGGATGCGCCTGAGGCTTCGGAATTTCCCGAGCATCTGGAGCGGATGCAGCTGACCAACCCGGAAGGGCTGAAAGAGGATTTGTTTCAGCGGTTGTTGCTCACCGGCCTCAAAGCCACCGCGCAATAACGCCCACCACAAAACAACTGTGGGAGCCAGCCTGCTGGCGATGGCTGTCTGTCAGTCATGAATATGTTGACTGACATGACGCCATCGCCAGCAGGCTGGCTCCCACAGGGGAAATGCGGTGCTGCGGGTTATTCGATGAAGGTGACAACGCCATCCTTCAGCGACTGCACCCGAGCCAACGATTCCACGCGATAACCCTGGGCATCCAGTTCCGCACGGCCGCCCTGGAACGACTTCTCGATCACGATCCCCAAACCGGCCACGGTGGCGCCGGCCTGTTTGATGATCGAGATCAGCGCTTGCGATGCCTTACCGTTGGCCAGGAAGTCATCGATGATCAGCACGCGGTCGCTGCTGGTCAGGTGACGCGGGGAGATCGCCACGGTGCTTTCGGTCTGTTTGGTGAACGAGTAAACGGTCGCCGACAGCAGGTTTTCAGTCAGGGTCAGGGACTGATGCTTGCGCGCGAAGATCACCGGTACGCCGAGGTTCAGGCCGGTCATGATCGCCGGAGCGATGCCCGAGGCTTCGATCGTAACGATTTTGGTGATGCCCGAGTCCTTGAACAACGCAGCGAATTCATCGCCGATCAGCTTCATCAGGGCCGGGTCGATCTGGTGGTTCAAAAAGGCGTCGACCTTCAGGACCTGATCGGAAAGCACGATGCCTTGTTCGCGAATTTTCTGGTGCAGTGCTTCCATGAAGCGTTCCTCTACTGGCGCCGTACGCGCCTAGCTTGTCAAAAATGCTTGGGAAAAAAATATTCGGTTAAAAAGTGCTCAATTCTAGCGCTTTAACATCGCCCGTATATCGGCCAATGCGGTATTGCCGCGAACGGCTTTGACTTCAACAGGGGTGTCGTCATTGCCTTCCCACGCCAGATCGTCCGGCGGCAGCTCATCAAGGAATCGGCTCGGTGCGCAATCGATGATCTCGCCGTATTGCTTGCGCTTGGCGGCGAAGGTGAAGGCCAGGGTCTGACGTGCGCGGGTAATCCCGACGTAGGCCAGGCGGCGTTCTTCTTCGATGGTGTCGGCTTCGATGCTGGAGCGGTGCGGGAGGATTTCCTCTTCCATGCCCATGATGAACACGTAGGGAAATTCCAGACCCTTGGAGGCGTGCAAGGTCATCATCTGCACGCCTTCGGCGCCATCTTCCTCTTCCTGCTGACGTTCCAGCATGTCACGCAGGACCAGTTTGCCGATGGCGTCCTCCACGGTCATCTCGCCTTCTTCGTCCTTCTCCAGCGTGTTCTTCAACGCCTCGATCAGGAACCACACGTTGCCCATGCGGTAGTCGGCGGCCTTGTCACTGGAGCTGTTGGTGCGGAGCCAGTTCTCGTAGTCGATGTCCATGACCATGCTGCGCAGCGCCGAGATCGGGTCTTCGCCGGCGCACTGCTCGCGAACCTTGTCCATGAAGCGCTTGAAGCGCGACAGGCGATCGGTGAAGCGCGCGTCCAGGTGCTCGCCCAGGCCGATTTCGTCGGTGGCGGCGTACATCGAGATTTTGCGCCCGGTAGCGTAGTTGCCCAGCTTCTCCAGGGTGGTCGAACCGATTTCCCGGCGTGGCACGTTGATCACCCGCAGGAAGGCGTTGTCGTCATCCGGGTTCACGATCAGGCGGAAGTAGGCCATCAGGTCTTTCACTTCCTGACGTCCGAAGAAACTGTTGCCGCCGGACAAACGATACGGAATCTGGTGGTGCTGCAGCTTCAGCTCGATCAGCTTGGCCTGGTAGTTACCGCGATACAGGATCGCGAAATCGCTGTACGGCCGGTCCGTGCGCAAGTGCAGGGTCAGCAGTTCCACGGCCACGCGCTCGGCTTCGGCGTCTTCGTTGCGGCAACGGATCACGCGGATTTCGTCGCCGTGGCCCATCTCACTCCACAGCTGCTTCTCGAATTCGTGCGGGTTGTTCGAGATCAGCACGTTGGCGCAGCGCAGGATGCGGCTGGTGGAGCGGTAGTTTTGCTCGAGCATCACCACTTTCAGCGACGGGTAATCGTCCTTGAGCAGCATCAGGTTTTCCGGACGGGCGCCACGCCAGGCGTAGATCGACTGGTCATCGTCGCCCACCACGGTGAACTGGTTGCGCGTGCCGATCAGCAACTTCACCAGCAAATACTGGCTGGCGTTGGTGTCCTGGTATTCGTCCACCAGCAGGTAGCGGACTTTGTTCTGCCATTTTTCGAGGATGTCGGCGTGTTCCTGGAACAGCTTCACCGGCAGCAGGATCAGGTCGTCGAAGTCCACCGCGTTGAACGCCTTGAGCGTGCGCTGATAGTGGGTGTAGACGATGGCGGCGGTCTGTTCCTTGGGGTTGCGCGCGTTTTCCAGGGCTTCGGGCGGCAGGATCAGGTCGTTTTTCCACGAGCCGATCATGTTCTTGATCTCGTCGACGCCGTCGTCGCCCGAGTATTCCTTCTGCATGATGTCGGTCATCAAGGCTTTGACGTCGGTTTCGTCAAAGATCGAGAAGCCCGGCTTGTAGCCCAGGCGAACATGTTCCTTGCGGATGATGTTCAAGCCCAGGTTGTGGAACGTGCACACCGTCAGGCCACGGCCTTCGCCGCCCTTGAGCAGGGTGCCGACTCGTTCCTTCATCTCGCGCGCGGCCTTGTTGGTAAAGGTCATGGCGACGATGTACTGGGCGCGGATGCCGCAGTTCTGGATCAGGTGAGCAATTTTGCGGGTGATCACGCTGGTCTTGCCGGAGCCTGCGCCGGCGAGCACCAAAAGAGGGCCGCCGACGTAGCTCACGGCTTCTTGCTGCCGGGGATTGAGTCGGGACAT